>NZ_CM173227.1:0-4149564 GCF_057747855.1 Lysobacter sp. SCRH-1R
GCGGCGGCCGAGCGCGCGCAACGCGCGCCCGCGCTCGACCGCAATTTCCGCTCGCGTCCCTCGCTGCTGCGCGCGATCTCCACGCTGTACGCCCGCGCCGGCGAGACCGCGTTCGTCGACGAGCGCATCCGCTTTCGCGACGTCGAGCCCGGTGGCGCCGTGCGCGACGAGGACTTCCAGCGCGACGGCCGCACCGCCCCGGCGCTCGATGTCTGCGTGCTGCCGCCGCCCGACGACGGCCGCCGCAAGCCGCAGTGGTACGTCGGCGAAGCGCGGCAGCTCGCCGCGCTGGCCTGCGTGACCGCGATCCACGCGCTGCTGTCCGATGCGCGCGAAGGACGAGCGCTGCTGCGCGAGCGCGGCGGCGATCGCGCGCCGCAATCCGGCGACATCGCCGTGCTCGTGCGCAACCACAACGAAGCGACGCTGATGCGCGAGGCGCTGTCGCGTGCGGGCATTCCCGCCGTCGCGGCGGGACGTCGCAGCCTGTTCTCCACCGGGGAAGCGTGCGACGTCCTCGCGTTGCTCGAAGCGTTGCTGCGTCCGGACGACGACGCACGCCTGCGCGGTGCGCTCGCGACGATGCTGGTGGGGCTCGACGCCGACACGCTCGCGCGCTTCGACGAGGACGCGCAGCTGCATCGTCATTGGCAACTGCGCGCGTTGGCATGGCGCGATCGCTGGCAGCGCCATGGGCCGCTGGCGATGCTCGGCGACGTCGCGGCCGAACACGCGCCGCGCCTGCTCGCGCAGTCCGATGGCGAGCGTCGCCTCACCAACACGCTGCAGCTGGCCGAAGTACTGCAGGAAGCCGACATCCAGGCGATCGGCGAACACGGCCTGGTCGACTGGCTGCGCACGCGCATCGCCGAGGCCGACGACAGCGACGAGACCCAGCAGCTGCGTCTGGAATCCGATGCGCGCTGCGTGCAGATCCTCACGCTGCACAAGAGCAAGGGCCTGGAGTATCCGTTCGTCTTCCTGCCGTTCGCGGCGATCGGCCGCGATGCGCGCAACGGCAACCTGTGCGAGTTCCACGATGGCGAAGGCCGCGTGCTCCAGCTGCGCAGCGAGGCGACGCCCGACCATGCGAGCGCGTGGAACGACGCGCGCAGCCGGCAGGAAAGCGAGGAGCGCGGCGAGGACGCGCGGCTGCTGTACGTCGGCCTCACGCGCGCGCGGCACACGCTGTGGCTTGCGACGGGGCCATTCGCGAACGTGGAACTGAGCCCGCTGGAGCCGATGCTGCGCGATGTCGATGCACTGGCCGAATCGCTTGGCGAAGCCATCGACGTGCATCGTCCGTCGCTGCCCTTGCGGCTGCCAGACGCCTTGTCGCCGGATCATCGTGATCCGGTTCCTGCCGCGCGGCAGACGCGGCGCGTCGTCTCCCGCGACTGGTGGGTGTACAGCTTCACGCAGCTGGCGAACGAATCGGCGGGCAGCGTGGAAGCGGCGCCGCGCGCGGTGGTGGAAGAGGGCGGTGCGCAGGACGAACCCGCCGCGATCGTGTTCGATGGCGATGCGACACTCGACAACGACAGGCGATTCAGTGGCAGCCGTTTCGGCAACGTGCTGCACTCGGTGCTCGAATGCGTGGACTTCGGCGCGTGGTCGCGATGGCCTGTCGATGGCGTGCCGGACGCCGAGCGCCGCCATCTCGTCGACGCGCTGCATGGCGAAGGCTATGCGGACGAGGACATCGACGACGGCGTGGCCGTGCTCGCACCGCTGGTCGGGCATACGCTCACCGTCGCCTTGCCGGAAGGCACGCGCTTGTGCGAGGTGCCGTTCGATGCGCGGCTGTCCGAAATGGAGTTCCATTTCGCGCTTGAAGCCACGCCGGTTCCGCGCCTGCTCGCGCTGATGCACGAACACGGGCTGCTGCGCGAACGCCATGCATTCGGCAACCGGCAGCGGCTCGAAGGACTGATGACGGGCAAGATCGACCTGGTCTACGTGCACGACGGGCGTTACTTCGTGCTCGATTACAAATCCAACCGGTTGCCCGCGTACGACCGCGATGCGCTCGCCGCGGCGATGGACGACAGCGAATACACGCTGCAGGCGCTGCTGTATGCGTTGGCGCTGCATCGCTGGCTGCGCTTCCGCCTGGGCGGCGCGTACGACTACGACACCCACTTCGGCGGCATCCGCTATCTGTTCTGTCGCGGGCTGGATGCATCGCGCGAGGATTCGCCGGGCGTGCACGCGTGGACGCCGCCGCGCGCGCTGATGGATGGACTCGATGCGCTGTTCCGCCATGCGCCAAAGCGCGAGGAGGCGATCGCATGAGCCTGCTCGATGCACTGCTGCGGCAAGGCGCGTTGCGACCGGTCGATCACGCGCTCGCGCAGAGCCTGCGCCGGCTCGGCCGCGAGGACGGCGATGCGGACGATCGCGTGCTGGTCGCCGCGGCGCTGGCGTCGTCGGCGATCGCGCAGGGTCACGCGGGACTCGATCTCTCGCGTCCGCACCTGGTGTGCGATGCGAACGTGGAATGGCCCGACGCGGGGCAGTGGCGCGACGCATTGCGTTCGTCGCGCTGGGTCGCCACGCCGTCGCGCGAGGAGGCGAGCAGGCAGGCGCCGCTGGTGCTGGAAGACGACCTGGTCTATCTGCGTCGTTATCGCGAATACGAACGCCGGCTCGCGCAGCATCTGCGGCGCATCGCGGCTGCGTCCCCGCCGATGGGCGACGTTTCGGCGGTGGTGCCGCTGTTCAAGGCGCTGTTCCCCGATGCGGAGGAGTCGGACCGGCAGGCGCGCGCCGCGGCGCTGGCGCTGTTGCGTTCCCTCCTGCTGGTCACCGGCGGCCCGGGTACCGGCAAGACCACGACGATCGCGCGCGTGCTGCTGCTGCTGATCGCCCAGGCCGCGCTTGCCGGCCGGCCCGTGCCGCGCATCGCGCTGGCCGCGCCGACCGGTCGCGCCGCCGAGCGCATGGCCGAAAGCCTGCGTGCCGCCATCGCGCGGATGCGCGGCATCGAGGGAGCGGAAGAATCGTGGTGCGATGCGCTTCCCTCGTCGGCGAGCACGCTGCACCGGTTGCTCGGCACGATCCCCGACAGTCCGCGTTTCCGCCACGACGCCGACCACCCGCTGCCGTTCGACGCGATCGTCGTGGACGAGGCGTCGATGGTCGACCTGCCGCTGATGTGCAAGCTGGTCGAGGCCGTGCCCGATGGCGCACGCCTGGTCCTGCTGGGCGATCGCGATCAGTTGCCGTCGGTGGAAGCCGGCGACGTGCTCGCGGCGATCACCGATGCGGCGGGCGAGGGCGATGCGTTGCCGGCCGATCTTGCGCGCGCGCTCGCGCCGTTGCTGGGTCCGTTTCCGCACGCGGACGGCGCCGGTGCGCTGGCCGGCCATCGCGTGCAGTTGCGGCGTGGATACCGGCAGGCGCAGTCGCTGGATCTCGCACCGCTCGCCGATGCGTTGCGCGTTGGAGATGCCGATCGCGCGATGACGCTGCTGCGCGAAGGGCCGGCGGGCGTGCACTTCCACGAAGACGCGGTCGATCCGCTCGCCGGCGCGTCGCGCGAAACGCTGCTGTCACCGTGGCGCGCGTTGATGGCGTTGCACGATCCCGCCGAGGCGCTGCGGCAGGCGCAGACGCTGCGGCTGCTCACCGCGCTGCGCGAAGGCGCGCAGGGCGCGGCGGCGTTGAACCAGCGCATCGAGGACGCACTCGCCGGCGTGCAGCGCGATCCGTACTTCCACGGGCGCCTGCTGCTGGTCACGGAGAACAGCTATCGCCACGGCCTGTTCAATGGCGACATCGGCGTGGTGCAGCACGACGCGGCCGGCGTGCCGGTCGCATGGTTCATGGGGAGCGATGGCGTGCGCGGCTTCCATCCGGCGTCGCTGCCGGCGCACGGCGGCGCGTTCGCGATGACGGTGCACAAGGCGCAGGGTTCGGAATTTGACACCGTGTGGCTGCTGCTGCCCAGGCAGGACGCGCGCACGCTGTCGCGCGAGTTGCTCTACACCGGCGTCACCCGTGCGCGTCGCGAACTGCACGTGTGCGCGGGCGAGGCGGTGCTGCGTGCGGCGCTTGCGCGGCATGCGGCGCGGGTGTCCGGGTTGGCGCGGCGATTGCGGGGGTGAGGGTTCGTGCCGACGCGAGCCGTGTGGCCGTGCTCAATCCGCGTCCGCCAGGGTTGCGCGCGCCGTGACGGCATCCGGGCCCACGCCGTCGCCATGCACGACCAGGTAGCCGCGCGTGATCTTCGTTTCCGGATTCAGCGGTGCGCGCATCGCCTTCCACATCGATCCGACTTCGACCCACGTCGGCGGGTATTTGTGCGCGGCGACGTCGAGCACCAGCACGCGGTCGCTCGCTTCGTCGAACGCGGCGATGGGCGAGATGTGGCCCATCGGCGCCTGCCCCAGTTCGCTGCGCTGGTAGTTCACCAGCAGGAAATCGCCCTCGCGTGCGAGGTTCTCGCGCACGCTGCGGCGGAACGCATCGACGTTCGACTCCGAGGCGTACACCACGTTCACGCGCGCGCCGTGCGCACGAAGCAGCGTGGCGAAATCGTCCAGCGACATGCCGATGAAACTGACCTTCCATGGATCGGCGCGCACGCCGGGATGTTCGAACAGGCGCGACTGGTCGAGCGGCGTGGGCGTGGCGCGCGCGGCGTTGAGCGTGGTCAGCGCGCTCGCGACGCCGCAGAACGCGCGCCGGGTCTGCGGCACGAAGTTCGCCATCAGGTCGTCGAAGTCGGCGTCCTCGGCGCGCGCGAGAAGCTTCTGTCCGGCTGGCGAATCCAGCGCGATCAGGTGCGCCGGCATCGGCAGCATTTCGACGGAGGGCGCGCGCAGGTACTTGTTCCAGGCGGCGCCGGCGCCGATCGCCAGCGCGAGCGCGGCGACGGCAGCCAGGCCGGCGATGATTCGTTTCATTGGCGGTTGCTCGGAGCTGCGACGCACTCCCTCGCGTACGGGGGCGCCGTGTCCGTGGCCTCGCCAAGCAGAGCGCCGCGGCTATGAAGTCGCGGTGAAGGTGCTGAACGGGGTCGGAAACAGGTGAAGGGCGGGAACCGCGCCCCGCCGCTTCACCCGGTTCCTGTCGCCACTCACTCGTTCGTGCTTTCCGGCCCGACGGTGACGGCTTCTTCAGCCTTCGCCTTGCGCTTGGCCTTCGCCTCCGGCTGCTTGGCGACCTTGGCCAGTTCCGCGCTGATCGCGTCGGCCGCGGCCTGTTCGGCGGCCTTGTAGCGCGCGCGCACGTTCGGGCAGAGCACCTGCATGTAGTCGGCATCGAAGTTCAGGCGTTCGACCAGGAAGTCGACGAACGCGCGCACCTTCGGCGACTGCACGCGGCCGCGCGGGAAGACGGCGTTGAACTCGTAGTCCGGACCGGTCCAGCCGGCGAGCACGCGCTGCACGTAGCCCTGTTCGGCGTACGCCTTCACGGTGACGTCGGCGGCCAGCATCAGCCCTTCGCCGCAGAGCAGTGCGCCGCACAGCGGGCCGGGATCGTTCGCCACCAGCACCGGATCGACGCGGTAATCCACCGTGCGCGTGCCGTCGTTGAGCGCCCAGAAATACTGGCCGTTGCGACGCGCCTTCGACGGCGCGACGGTGCGGTGGTGCACCAGGTCGTCCGGATGCAGCGGTTCGCCGTGGCGCGCGATGTAGCCCGGGCTCGCGTAGACCTGCGTGCGGAACGTCGCGAGCTTGCGCGCGATGAGGTTGGAATCGGGCAGGCTGCCCACGCGCAGCGCGACGTCGAGTTCCTTGTCGATGATGTCGACCTGTTCGTTGGTCAGCACCATTTCCACGCGCACTTCGGGATGACGCGCGTGGAATTCGCCCAGCAGCGGCGCGATCCACGTGATGCCCACCGAATACGGCGCGGTGAAGCGCAGCCAGCCGCGCGGGCCGCCCTGCAACTGGCCGACGGCGCTTTCGGCCTCGTCGAGTTCGCGCGAGATGCGCTGGCAATGTTCGAAGTAGATGTTGCCGGCTTCGGTGAGGCCGAGCTTGCGCGTCGTGCGATGCAGCAACTGCGCGCCCAGGCGCGTTTCCAGTTCCTGCACCTTGCGGCTGACCGTGGTCTTGGGCAGCTGCAGGGCGCGTGCGGCGGAGATGAAACTTCCGTGCTCGACCACCTTGACGAAGATCAGGGTGTCGTTGAGATCGCGGGCCATGTGGGGGGTTCCTTGGACGCGGCGGGGAAGGGATGAGCGGGCCGGGCAAGCCGCCCGACCGCATTTGGACCGATGACGGGACAATTATTCCCTCCAAATCGGACTAATCAAGTGCCAATTGGCGGCCTAACCTTTGCGGCAACTTCCCCCGGTCCCGCCGCCATGCTGACGCCCCGCCAAGCCCGATACGCCTTCCTGCCGGCGATGCTGGTCGCCATGGCGGTGCTCGTCGGCGTCGCGCTGATCGCGCTCCAGCAGGGTCTGGCCGCTGGTCCCGACGAGTTCTGGATGCTCGCCTGGGTACTGGCCTTCGTGCTGGCGCTGCCGGCCGCGATGCTGGTGCTGCCGGTGGTGAGCGCGACGCTGCACGCGGTCACCCGCCACGAGACCGTCCCGCTGGCGGGAGGAAAAATCCCGGATTCGGGACAGTGGAGCCGGCAATGACCGCCTTCGCCGCCCGGCCTTCGGCCCGCGCCATGGCCCAGAACCGTCGCATCGCCCGTGCCGCCGTCGTGGTGCTGGGCGCCACCGGCGGCGTCGGCCGTGGTGTCGTGCAGGCCGCGCTGGCCACCGGCCGGCCGGTGATCGCGGTCGCCCGCGACAAGGCCGGCCTGCAATGCCTGCGCGGAAAATTCCCCGAGGCCGACCTGAGCATCGTCTCCGGTTCGGTCAGCAGCGACGGCGACGGCGAGCGCCTGGTGCGCGCGCTGCGCAAGCTCGGCCGGCCGATCGACGGCGTGATCGCCGCGGTCTGCGGCAGCGCGCCGCGCGGCCGGTTGCTCGACCACCCGGCGGCGTTCCTGCGTCAGACGCTCGACGACGACCTGCTTCCGCATCTTGCCGCCGCGCGCCATCTGCTGCCGTTGCTGTCCGAAGGCGGGCGCACCGGCACCTACGTGCTGATCGGCGGTCCCGGCGCGGACCGGCCGTGGGCCGGCTACGGCCATCGTTCCATCGCGACCGCGGCGCTGCGCATGCTCGCGCGCGTGCTGCACGAGGAAGCCCGCACTTTGGGCGTGCGCGTGCAACTGCTGGCGATCGACAGCCCGGTGTCCACCGAGCTCAACCGCGCCCACGCCTGCGAGCAGTGGCCGAGCGCGCTCGCCGTCGGCCAGCGCGCGCTGGCGCTGGTCGAGCCGCAGGGCGTGCAGCCCGGCGAGGCGGTGGTCCCCTACTCGAAGGTGCCGGTCGTCGAAGGGCTGTTCGACGTCGCGGACGCCCCGCTCGCCGATGTCGCCGCGGATGTCACGCCGGATGTCGATTCCCCGTCCGTTGCTTCGACGATCCAGCAGGAGCCCGGAAACGGATGTTCGCCCGGCTCCGCCCTGGGACTACTGCCATCACGGTGTCTACAGGACGCGCGCACGCTGCTCCGCAACCTGATTGCTCCCCCCAACGACATCGCTCCACATAACAACAACAACCTGGAAGACTCGCCATGACCCCACGCAAAGCACTCGCCCGGTCCGGAACCGGGATCCCCACCCTCGCACTGGCGGCAGCGCTGCTGGCGGCGGCCATCGCCACCGCCTGCAGCAGCCAGGCCGACCCGGGCGCCGGCATGCCGCCGCCGCCGGAAGTCAGCGTGGCGCAGGTGCTCAACAAGGACGTCAGCCGCTGGGATGAATTCACCGGCCGCGTCACCGCCATTGAAACCGTCGAACTGCGCCCGCGCGTCTCCGGGTACGTCCAGCAGGTCGCCTACAAGGAAGGCCAGGAAGTGAAGAAGGGCGACCTGCTCTTCGTCATCGACCCGCGCCCGTACAAGGCCCGCCTCGCACAGGCCGAAGCCGACCTCGAACGCGCCCGCGCCGAAGCCCGCCTCGCGCAGATGCAGGACAAGCGCGCGCAGACGCTGGTCGAAGCCAAGGCGATCTCGCGCGAGGAGTTCGAAACGCGTCGCGCCGCCAGCACGCAGGGCGATGCCGCCGTGCGCGCCGCCGAGGCCGCGCTCGACAACGCCCGCCTGGACCTGCAGTTCACCACCGTGCGTTCGCCGATCGACGGCCGCGCCGGTCGCGCGATGGTCACCGAGGGCAACCTCGCCAGCGCCGATTCCACGCTGCTGACCACCGTCGTCTCGCAGGATCCGGTGTACGTGTACTTCGAATCCGACGAGCAGAGCTTCCTGCGCTACCAGGAACTGGCCCGCAAGGGCGAGCGCGCGGCGACGCAGAACCCGGTGCGCGTGGGGCTGGCCAGCGAGAGCGGCTACCCGCACGAAGGCACGGTCGACTTCGTCGACAACCAGGTCGATCCGAGCACCGGCACCATCCGCGCGCGCGCCGTGCTGCGCAACCCGGACCGCATCTTCACCCCGGGCCTGTACGCGCGCGTCCAGTTGCAGGGCAGCGGCAAGTTCAAGGCGATGCTCGTGGACGACAAGGCCGTGCTCACCGACCAGGACCGCAAGTACGTCTACGTGCTGGGCGAGAAGAACGCCGCCACGCGCAAGGACGTGAAGCTCGGTCCGGTGATCGACGGCCTGCGTGTCGTGCAGTCGGGCTTGGCGCCGACGGACAAGGTGATCGTCCACGGCGTGCAGAAGGTGTTCTTCCCCGGAATGCCGGTGCAGCCGAAGGTGATCGCGATGGGTGCGCCCGCGCCGCAGCCGCAGGTGGCGATGAAGTAGGCGTCCCGACCTGAAGCAACCCTTCCCTGCACGCAGGGAAGGGCGCCAAAGCAGAAACCGTAAGCAGGCGATGCGCGAAACCGCATCGCCCAGGACCGTTGCGGCCCTCGTGCCGCACAAGGAACCATTCCATGGACTTTTCAAAGTTCTTCATCGACCGGCCGATCTTCGCCGCGGTGCTGTCGATCGTGATCTTCGCCGCCGGCCTGATCTCGATCCCGCTGCTGCCGATCGGCGAGTACCCCGAAGTCGTGCCGCCTTCGGTGGTGGTGCGCACCGTGTACCCGGGCGCGAACCCCAAGGTCATCGCCGAAACCGTCGCCACGCCGCTGGAGGAATCCATCCGCGGCGTCGAAGGCCTGATGTACGTGAAGTCGGTCGCCAGCTCCGACGGCGTGCTGCAGATCACCGTGACCTTCCGTCCCGAAGTGAACGCGGACGAAGCCACCGTGCGCGTGCAGAACCGCGTCAGCCAGGCGCTGGCGCGACTGCCCGAGGACGTGCGCCGGCAGGGCGTGACCACGCAGAAGCAGTCGCCGGTCTTCCTGATGGTCGTGCACCTCACCTCGCCGAGCGGCAAGTACGACACGCTGTACCTGCGCAACTACCTGCGACTGCACATCAAGGACCAGCTGGCGAGCATTCCCGGCGTCGGCGAAGCGCAGCCCTTCGGTGGCGGCGACTACGCCATGCGCATCTGGCTCGACCCGGACCGCGTCGCTTCGCGCGGCATGACCGCCAGCGACGTCCTGCGCGCCGTGCGCGAGCAGAACATCCAGGTCTCCGCCGGCCAGCTCGGCGCCGAGCCGATGCCCAACGGCTCGCAGTTCCTCACGCCGATCAACGCGCGCGGTCGCCTGGAAACGCCGGAAGAGTTCGGCAACATCGTGCTCAAGGGCGGTGAGGGCGGCGAAGTCGTGCGTCTGTCCGACGTGGCCCGCATCGAACTCGCCGCCGGCGACTACACGATGCGTGCGCGCCTGGACGGCCAGAACGCCGCGGCCATCGGCATCTTCCAGGCGCCGGGCGCGAACGCGCTGCAGATCCGCGACGAAGTCATCCGCCGCATGGACGAAGCGGCCAAGCGCTTCCCGCCGGGCATCGAGTACAAGTCGATCTACGACACCACGATCTTCGTGCGCGACTCGATCAAGTCGGTCGTCACCACGCTGCTGGAAGCCACGCTGCTGGTGGTGCTGGTGGTGATCCTGTTCCTGCAGACCTGGCGTGCGTCGATCATTCCGCTGATCGCGGTGCCGGTCTCGGTGGTGGGCACGTTCGCCGCGCTCTACCTGCTCGGGTTCTCGATCAACACCTTGACGCTGTTCGGCCTGGTGCTGGCGATCGGCATCGTGGTGGACGACGCGATCGTCGTGGTGGAGAACGTCGAACGCCACATCGAGGACGGCCATTCGCCGCTGGAAGCGGCGCACATGGCGATGCGCGAGGTGTCCGGACCGATCATCGCGATCGCGCTGGTGCTGTGCGCGGTGTTCGTGCCGATGGCGTTCCTGTCGGGCGTCACGGGCCAGTTCTACAAGCAGTTCGCGGTGACCATCGCCATCTCGACGGTGATCTCGGCGATCAACTCGCTGACCCTGTCGCCGGCGCTGGCCGCACGCCTGCTCAAGCCGCACGGCGCGCCGAAGGACCTGCTGAGCCGTGGCATCGAACGCGGTTTCGGCTGGATCTTCCGTCCGTTCAACCGCTTCTTCGGCACCGCCGCGGAGCGCTACCAGAACAGCGTGGGCAAGGTGCTCGGCCGTCGCGGCGCGGTGTTCGTCGTCTACGCCGGCCTGCTGGTTGCGACCGGCCTGATGTTCCAGCTCGTGCCGCGCGGCTTCGTGCCGGTGCAGGACAAGAGCTACCTCATCGCCGGCATCAAGATGCCGGAAGGTTCCTCGATCGAGCGCACGGACGCGGCGCTGAAGAAGATCGGCGAGATCGCGATGAGCATCGAGGGCGTGCAGAACGACGTCGCGTTCCCGGGCCTGAACCCGCTGCAGTTCAGCAACACGCCGAACTACGGCGTCACCTTCATCAACCTCAAGCCCTTCGGCGAGCGCACGCGCAGCGCCGAGGAAATCAACGCCGAACTCAGCGCGAAGATCTCCGCGATCCAGGAAGGTTTCGCCTTCTCGCTGCAGCCGCCGCCGATCCAGGGCCTGGGTAACGGTTCGGGTTACTCGCTCTACATCGAGGACCGCGGCAACCTGGGATACGGCGCGTTGCAGAGCGCGGTGCAGAACTTCCAGGGCGCCGGTTCGCAGACGCCGGGGCTGGGTTTCCCGAACTCGAGCTACCAGGCCAACGTGCCGCAGCTCGACGCGGAAGTGGACCGCGTGAAGGCGAAGGCGCAGGGCGTGCCGCTCACCGAACTGTTCGACACGTTGCAGACCTACCTCGGTTCGGCATACGTGAACGACTTCAACATGTTCGGCCGCACGTGGCAGGTGGTGGCTCAGGCCGACGGCCCGTTCCGCGACAGCGTCGAGGACATCGCCAACCTGCGCACGCGCAACGATCGCGGCGAGATGGTGCCGATCGGTTCGATGGTGAAGGTCACCGAGACCTTCGGCCCCGATCCGGTGATCCGCTACAACGGCTATCCGGCGGCGGACATCCTCGGCGAGGCCGATCCGACGCAGCTGTCGTCCGCGCAGGCGATGGAGAAGCTGGAGGAGCTCGCGCAGAAGGTGCTGCCCAACGGCATGGACATCGAGTGGACGGACCTGAGCTACCAGCAGGCCACGCAGGGCAAGGCGGCGCTGATCATCTTCCCGCTGGCCGTGCTGCTCGCCTTCCTCGTGCTCGCCGCGCTGTACGAAAGCTGGACGCTGCCGCTGGCGGTGATCCTGATCGTGCCGATGTGCATGCTCTCCGCGCTGCTGGGCGTGTGGCTGACCGGCGACAACAACGTGTTCGTGCAGGTGGGCCTGGTGGTGCTGATGGGCCTGGCGTGCAAGAACGCGATCCTGATCGTCGAGTTCGCCCGCGAGCTGGAAATGCAGGGTAAAGGCATCGTCGAAGCGGCGCTGGAAGCCTGCCGCCTGCGTCTGCGCCCGATCGTCATGACGTCGATCGCGTTCATCGCCGGCACCGTGCCGCTGGTGCTTTCGCACGGCGCCGGCGCCGAAGTCCGCCAGGCCACGGGCATCACCGTGTTCTCCGGAATGATCGGCGTGACGCTGTTCGGCCTGTTCCTGACGCCGGTGTTCTACGTGGCGCTACGCAAGCTGGCGGGAAAGCCGCTGGTGAGCCATGGCCCGTCCACCGTGGAGTCGCACGCTTCGGCCCACGCCTGAGTGCAGGAGTGAGTGGAGCGGAGTAAGGAGTGGGCGAACGCCCGCTCCGACCTCTTCCTCCACTCACCCGGATTACTCCTCTCTCCCCACTTCCCCCCGAGACCCCCCCATGTCCCAGAACACCAACAAGATCGCCCTCGTCACCGGCGGCACCCGCGGCATCGGTTTCGAAACCGTCCGCCAGCTGGCGCAGGCCGGCGTGCACACGCTGCTGGCCGGGCGCGATCGCGCCCGGGCCGTCGAGGCCGCGCTGAAGCTGCAGGGCGATGGGCTGCCGGTCGAAGCCATCGCGCTCGACGTCACCGACACCGCCAGCATCGCCGCCGCAGTACAGGAGGTCGAACGCCGTCACGGCAAGCTCGACATCCTGGTGAACAACGCCGGCATCATCGCCGAGGACCGGACGCTGCCGAAGCCGTCGCTGCAGTCGCTCGCCGCGTGGCGCGAGACGTTCGAGACCAACGTCTTCGCCGTCGTCGAAACCACGCAGGCGTTCCTGCCGCTGCTGCACAAGGCGCCGGCCGCGCGCATCGTCAACGTGTCGAGCTTGCTCGGTTCGCTGACGCTGCACACGCAGCCGGGTTCGCCGATCTACGACTTCAAGGCCATCCCGGCCTACAACGCCTCCAAGAGCGCGATCAACTCGTATTCCGTGCACCTGGCCTACGAACTGCGGGACACGCCGATCAAGGTCAACGCGGTGCATCCGGGCTACGTGAAGACCGACATGAACGCCGGCGAGGGCGAGATCGACGTGCCCACCGGCGCGAAGACCAGCGTCCAGATGGCCCTCATCGATGCCGACGGCCCGACCGGCGGCTTCGTCTACCTGGGAGAAACCCTGCCATGGTGATCAGAACGCTCACCCTCGGCGTCGCGGCGGCCCTGCTTGCCGCGTGCGCCGTCGGCCCCGACTACGTGCGGCCGAACATCGACACGCCCGTGAAATTCGCGCGCGACGAAGCCGCCGCGGATGCGCGCGCGGCCGATGTCGCGACCGGCGTCGAACAGGAGGGCGCGCCGGCGGCTTCGCCGCAGGCCGACGCGGAGTTCTGGCGCAGCTTCAACGATCCGCTGCTCACGCGGCTGGTCGAGGAATCGCTCGCCGCGAACCACGACCTGCGCATCGCGCTGGCCAACTACGACCGCGCCAACGCGCTGCTGCGCAACGCGAAGCTCGACCGCTTCCCGACCGTGACCGCCAGCGCCACCGGCAGCGATTCGCGCGCCAGCGCCGACCAGGCGCCGGGCGTGTCGCGCGCCGATCGCGATGGCGAAAGCTACAACGTGCAGGCCGACGTGAGCTGGGAGCTCGACCTGTACGGTCGCGTGCGTCGTGGCGTGGAATCCTCGCGTGCGGAAGCGTGGGCGGCGGCATCCGACCTGGATGCGTTGCAGGTCGCCATCGTCGGTGAAGTCGCGCGCAGCTACGTCGAACTGCGCGGCTTCCAGGAGCGCCTGCGCGTCGCGCGCGAGAACTCCGGGAACCAGCGCGAAACCCTGCGCCTGGTGAACGCGCGCTTCGACGCGGGCCGCGGCACCGAGTTCGACACCTCGCGTGCGCGTGCGCAGCTGGAAGCCACGCTCTCGCGCGTGCCCGCGCTGGAAGCGCAGGTCGCGGTGACGATGCACCGCCTCGCCGTGCTCACCGGGCAGACGCCCGATGCACTGATCGCCGAACTCACCCCGGTGCAGCCGCTGCCCGCGCTGCCGGCACGACTGGACCCGGGTTCGCCCGGCGACCTGCTGCGCCATCGTCCCGACGTGATCGCCGCCGAACATCGCCTGCATGCGGCCACGGCGCGTATCGGTGTCGCGACCGCCGACCTGTTCCCGCGCTTCACGCTCGGCGGACTGATCGGCAGCCAGGCCATCGATACCAGCTCGCTGTTCGAACGCGACAGCGAAACGCGGTTGGCGTTCCTCGGCATCGACTGGTCGTTCCTCGACATCGGTCGCGTGCGTGCGCGCATCGCCGCCGCCGATGCCGAAGCCGCCGGCGAACTGGCGCGTTACCAGCAATCGGTGCTGCTCGCGCTGGAGGACACCGAGAACGCGCTCGTGCGGTATGCGCGTGCACGCGTGGAAGACCAGCACCTGGCGCAGGCCGCGACCGACAGCGCCACCGCCGCGCGCCTGGCGCGCGTGCGTTACGAGGCGGGCGCGGCCGATCTGTTCGAAGTGCTCGACGCCGAACGCACGCGCCTCAACGCCGAGGAAGCCTTCGCCGATGCGCGCACGCGCAGCGCCAGTTCCGCGGTCGCGCTGTACAAGGCACTCGCCGGCGGTTGGCCCACGCGCGTGCCGGTGCGCGAGGACGTCGCTTCGCGCTGATTGTTGTACCGCTCCCCTGGCCGACGGCCGGCGGCGCCACGAGCTCCCCTCCCTCACGTGGCGTCGTCGGTCGATCGGTTTTCCGATCCATGGCGTTACCCCTTCGCGTCGCCGGGTCTCATCCCGTCCGGCGGCGCCTTTTTTCTCCGCTCGCGCCGGGTGGAGTAGCATTCCCGTCCCCCGACACACCGAGTCCGTGCCATGGCGCAAGACGACAAGCCCACCCGCGAACAGGCCGAGGCCGCCGTGCGCACGCTGCTGCGCTGGGCCGGCGACGATCCCTCGCGCGAGGGCCTGCTCGACACGCCCAAGCGCGTGGCCAAGGCGTACCGCGACTGGTTCAGCGGCTACGGCGAGGATCCGGCCGATTACCTCAAGCGCACCTTCGAGGAAGTCGAGGGCTACGACGAGATGATCGTGCTGCGCGACATCGAATTCGAAAGCCATTGCGAACACCACATGGCGCCAATCATCGGCAAGGCGCACGTGGGCTACCTGCCCGACGGCAAGGTGGTGGGCATCAGCAAGCTCGCGCGCGTGGTGGAAACCTATGCGCGCCGCCTGCAGGTGCAGGAGAAGATGACGGCGCAGATCGCGCAGGTGATCCAGGACGTGCTGCAGCCGCGCGGCGTCGGCGTGGTGATCGAAGGCGCGCACGAATGCATGACCACGCGCGGCGTGCACAAGCGCGGCGTGAGCATGATCACCTCGAAGATGCTCGGCAGCTTCCGCGAGGACGCGCGCACGCGCGCGGAGTTCCTGCAGTTCATCGACGTGGGCCCCGGGCGGTAACGGCACGGCCGGTGCCATGAGCGCGCTTCCGAACGCGCCATCCTGCGAGCGCAATCGCGAGCCGATCCTCGCCGTCCTGCAGCGCCATTTCGCCGATCGCCGCGACGTGCTGGAAATCGGCAGCGGCACCGGGCAGCACGCGGTGTATTTCGCCAACGCGATGCCGTGGCTGCGATGGCAGTGCAGCGATCGCGCGGAGAACCTCCCGGGCATCGGCGCCTGGCTCGAACACGCGTCGCTGGCGAACACGCCGGCGGCGGTGGAACTCGATGTCGCGACCGGTCCGTGGCCGCGGTCGAACGCGAACGACGGTCGCTTCGACGCGGCGTTCAGCGCGAACACGCTGCACATCATGGGCTGGGCGCAGGTCGAATCGTTCTTCGCGGGACTCGACGGCGTGCTGGCCGACGGTGCGGTGCTCGTGGTGTACGGCCCGTTCAATTACGGCGGCGCGTACACCAGCGACAGCAATCGCGAGTTCGACGCGTGGCTCAAGGCGCGCGATCCGCAATCGGCGATCCGCGATTTCGAAGCGGTCGATGCGCTCGCGCAGCGCATCGGCCTGCGCCTGGTCGAGGACGTCGCCATGCCCGCGAACAATCGAGGCCTCGTCTGGCGGCGCGGCGCCACGCCGCGTTGACGCGCCCGCGCTAGAGTCGCCGTGGCCGTCCGGCCGGAGGCGATGCGCATGGCACACAAGGTCATCTTCAACCTGCCGCGGCGGGAGCTGGGCCGCGAGGACATCGAGTTCGTTGTCGAACGCGACGGCCGCCGCTTCGGCACGCTGCTGGTATCGAAGGGCGCGATCGAATGGCGACCGACCAACAAGGTCTATCGCCGCAAGCTGAAATGGGACCGCTTCGACCAGCTGATGCGCGACACCGGCCGTCCGGTGTGACGCGTCAGTCGATCTCGCGTCCGCGATACCAGCGACGGTGCGCGAGCGCGAGCAGGTCGCGATCCTCGTGCGTGTCGCCGTATGCGTACACGACGGAATGGCGCGACAGGTCGTAGCGCTCGCGCACGCGGCGCGCCTTCTCCGCACCGACGCATTGCGCGCCGTCGAAGCGGCCGGTCATCACGCCGCCGCGCGATTCCAGTTTCGAACACAGCAACTCGAGCCCGTGCTGCGTGCACCAGTGCGAGAGGTACAGATCGAACGAGCCGGACACGACGACGATGGTGTCGCCCTGTTCGCGATGCCATTGCAGGCGCGCCATCGCGTCCGGGCGCAGCACGCCGGGAATCGTCACGCGTGCGAAACGCTCGCCCGCGTCGTGCAACGCCTGCCGCGGGAGTCCCCGGAATGCGAAGTCCGCGATGCGTTCCCGCACCGCGTTGCCGCTCACCACGCCCGCCTTGTAGCCCACGATGACCGGCGCGAGCACGATCTGTCCGATCACGAGCCGCCGCTTCGTCGTCGCCATGCGCACGAAATCCGGCATGAGTTCGCGCGTGGTGATGGTGCCGTCGAAGTCGAACAGGGCGAGGTTCATCCGATGCGTTGCGTGCGAAAGCGTCGAGTGTACGGTCGGACGTTCGGGCACTCCATGTGCGTGGCCCACCTCACCGTGAAAAAAACTACCCCCGATGCTCCAGCGCCAGGAACTCCGCCGACTGCATCTCGATCAACCGCGAAGCCGTGCGTTCGAACGCGTGCGCCAGCTTCTGCCCGGTGTACAGCGCAGGCGGCGCGGCGGCGGCGGTGCAGACCAGGTTGACGTGACGGTCGTAAAGCTCGTCGATCAGGTGCACGAACCGCCGCGCCGGATCGTCGTTGCGCCCGTCGAACAGCGGGATGCCGCCGACCAGCACCGTGTGGTACTCGGTCGCGATCTCGATGTAATCGCTCGCCGCACGCGGGCCTTCGCACAGTGCGGCGAAATCGAACCACGCGTGCCCTTCGGCCAGCGCGCGCACGGGGATTTCGCGGCCTTCGATGATGAGCGGGCCTTCCTCGCGCGGGCAGGTCGCGGTGAGCTCGCGCCAGCGTTCGGCGAGCCACGTGTCGGAGCCTTCGTCCAGCGGCGCGCGATACACCGGCGAACGCGTCAGCGCGCGCAGGCGGTAATCCTGCGCGCTGTCGAGGTAGAGCACCTTGCAGTGCTGCTCGATCTGCGCGATCGCCGGCAGGAAGCTCGCACGCTGCAGGCCGTCCTTGTAGAGGTTCGCCGGCGCGGTGTTCGACGTGGTCACCAGCGCGACGCCCTCGACGAACAGGCGTTCGAGCAGGCGGCCCAGCAGCATCGCGTCGCCGATGTCGTTGACGAAGAATTCGTCGAGCACCAGCACGCGCAGGTCGCGGCCCCATTCGCGGGCGATCGACGCCAGCGGATCGCTCTGCCCGGCATGCGCGCGCAGTCGCGCGTGCACCTCGCGCATGAAGCGGTGGAAGTGCGTGCGGCGCTTCTGCTTGAACGGAAGCGCGTCGTAGAACAGATCGATCAGGAATGTCTTGCCGCGACCCACGCCGCCCCACAGGTACAGGCCGCGCGGCGGTGCGGGCTTTTTGCCGAACCATCCGTCGAACAACCCGCGCCGGGGCGGATCGCGCAAGGCCGCGTGGATGCGGTCGAGTTCGCGCAGCGCCGGACGTTGCGCGGGATCCTCGTTCCATTCGCCGCGCGCGACACCGGCCGCGTACAGCGCCGACGGCGCGGCCCGGGACGAACCGGCGTCCGCGACAGGAGCCGTCGCGCTCATGCCGACGCGGCGCCTTCCGCCTCGGGCGGCAGGTGCGGCTTGATCCCGTTCTTGATCGCGCCGCGCAGGTCCATCAGGCGGCGATGGAAGAAGTGGCTGGTCTCGGGCATCTTCACCAGCGTCGGCGGCGTTTCGAGCTTCAGTCCGTCGATCCACGCGTACACGGCCTGCGGATCGACGATCTCGTCCTCCTCGCCCTGGATCACCAGCCACGGGCACTGCGGCGGCGCGATGGTGCTGAAGTCCCAGTTGCGGCCAGCCGCGGGCGGGGCGATCGAAATCACCATGCCCGGATGCAGCTCGTTCGCGCACTTGAGCGTGATGTAGGAGCCGAAGCTGAAACCGGCCAGCCACAACCGCGCGCGCGGGCGCTGTTCGCGCACCCATGCGGCGACGGCACGCAGGTCGTCGGCTTCGCCGCGGCCCTGGTCGAAGCTGCCCTCGGAGGCGCCGGTGCCACGGAAGTTGAAGCGCACCGTGGCGATGCCCGACTCGCGCAGCGCGCGCGCGGCCATCGTCACGACCTTGTTGTGCATGGTGCCGCCGTCGGTGGGCAGCGGGTGGCAGACGATGGCGACCGCTTCGCGCGCGGGCGCCTCGGCGGCTTCGACGATGGTCTCCAGCGCGCCGGCCGGCCCCTGCAGCGTCAGCGTGGCGGTGGCGTCGTTCGGAAAGGCGGGATTGCTCATGCCGCCATGATACGGCGTAGGGGATTCAGGCCTCGTCGGCGCGGCGCTCAGGGGTCGAAGCCGAGCACCAGCGGATCGTGGTCGGAACTGCGCCACGGCCCCGTGCCGCCGGCGCGATAGCCGGACGATTCGGCCTCGTCGGCGTTGACGTGCCATTCCGCCGCGCCGCGCAGGCGCCGGGCGAAGGCGGGGCTCAGCAGCGCGTGGTCGAGGCGGCCGAGCCGGCCGTCGTAGACGTAGCTGTAGGGCGCCGGGATGCCGGCGACGGCGAAGGCGTCCTGCCAGCCGGCCTCGCGCAGCGCGCGCACGGGCGCTTCCTGTGCATAGGCGTTGAGGTCGCCGACGATCAGCGTGCGCGCACCATGCCCGGTGGGATCGCCCGCAAGCCAGTCGTGCAGGCGACGCGCCGATTCGACGCGCGTGGCGTCGTAGCAGCCCGCGCCGTCGTGCTGGTCGCGATCGGCGCCATCGGCATCGCTGCAGCCCTTGGACTTGAAGTGGTTGGCGACGACGACGAACGCCTTCGCCTTCGCATCGCCCTTCAACGGCGCGAACGCCTGCGCCAGCGGCACGCGGCTGTGTTCGCCGAACGGGCCGCCCTCCAGCGTCGCCGGTTCGCCGAGCGTGCGCACGCGATCGCCGCGATAGATCAGGCCGACGCGGATCGGGTTGTCGCCGGGGCCGCGCTTCGCATCGACGAAACGCCATGCGCCGCCCTCGGCGTCGAGTGCGTCGACCAGCGTGGCGATGCTCGAATCCTCGCCGTAGCCGTCGTTTTCCAGTTCCATCAGCGCGACGACGTCGGCATCCAGCGCCTCGATGACCGCCACGTGCTTGGACAACTGCGCGGCGAGTTCGGCCGGGGTGCGCGCGCCGCGCGGCGTGGGGAAACCGCCGCCGTGCCCGTCGCCGTTGAACAGGTTCTCCAGGTTGAGCGCGGCGATGCGGAGCGAACCCGGGACGGTGGGCGGTTGCGGACGCGGAGCCGGGTCGAGTGTGGGTGCCGATTCCAGGACCAGCGCATGACCGTCCTTCGCCTGGTCGATCACCCCGGTGACGCCTTCGATGCGGCTGCCGGAGCGCGCCTGCGCGAAGCCCTGCGGCCACGTCGCATCCGCCGCTTCCAGCCACAACGCGCGCTGCGTGTTGCGGGCGACTTCGGCGCGATAGCCGTCGCTGCCGGGGACGTGGCGCTCGGTCGGTTGCCAGAGGCGTTCGTCGAGGCTCGCGAGAATGCGGTCGTGCTTGCGCAGATCGCCGCTGTCGGCGAGGAACACCGGCGCATCAAGGCGTACGCGCATGCCTTCCAGGCGTTCCCAGTCGGTGGGCGCCTTCGCGAGCGGGGTCACTCGTGTTTCGCCTTCGCCGACGCGTTCGACCCGCGTCCGCACCAGCGCCGTGCGGGTGGCGCGGCCGACATCGAGCTCGGCCACGGTGCCGTGCACGAGCACCGCATCGCCCGGACCGATGGCCGATGCGGCGTCCTGCACGAAGATCGCGTCGGAGGTGGCGTCGTCGCCGTCGCCGGCATCCTGTACGAACCAGCCGCCGTCGAGCTTCGCGCTGACGCCGCCGCGAACGGTCACCGCCTGGCCGACGAGGGCGCTGCGTTCGGTGCGGCCCTGCACGGCGCCGATCGCCGTCGCCTCGCGCGCATCGGACGGCGAGGCGCAGCCGACCAGCAGGCACGGCATGAGCAGCAGGGCGGGGCGGAAAGGGAAGCCGGGACGGATCATGGGCGCGCTCGCCGGGACAGGGGCGCGCATTATCGCGACGGGCCGTGACGGCTGCTCGTCCGGTGTGGGCGGTCGATGCGCTGCGCCGTTAATGGGATGAAACCCGGAGTTCGCCGCCTGGTGGCTGCCCTCCTGACGAAACGCCTGCACGACCATCCATGGCCGCGCGGGCTGCCTTACCCCAGAAACGACAACGCCGCCCGGAGGCGGCGTCGTGCGGTGGCTCGAAGGAAGCGGCTTACTTCAGGTTCGCCAGCATCCAGTCGACCGCGGCGATGACCTGCTCGTCCGTCAGTGCCGGGTTGCCGCCCTTCGGGGGCATCACGCCGGCGGTGCCGGTGAAGCCTTCGATCGCGTGCTTGTGCAGCGTGTCCTTGCCCTTCGGCAGGCGCGCGGTCCAGTGGGCCTGGTCGAGCGTCGGCGCGCCGCCCGCACCGGAGGTGTGGCAGCCGGTGCACAGGTTGTTGAAGATCACCGAGCCGTCGGTGGTGCCGCCGTAGGCGACCTGCGAGGCGGCCTTCGCGGCGGCGGCGGCCGAGGCGGCCTGCTGCGCGGCGGCGCCGGTGCTGCCTGCGTAAACCGCGCCGACCGGGGCGATGCGCTGCTGCGTGCGCTTGGCGACGTCGGGGTTGACCTCCGCCGGCAGCTGGCCGTGCACGAAGATGGCCGCGATGATCAGGCCCAGGGTGACCAGCACGAGGAAGCCGATCACCATCGAGAATTTCTTCAGGAATTCGAGGTCGTAATTGCGCACAAACCCACCTATGGCGCGCCCGTGCGGGTCACGCGAAGCCATCGACGATCGACCGCCCCAAGCGGTCGCGCGCCAGTATACGGCCCGCTAGGCCCATCCACTAGGTTCGGACTTGGGCGGTCCGGTGCGGCGCGAGGCCGCGATGGCGGTTTCGCCGAGCGTCGCGGGGCTCTGGCGGATGGGTTGCACGACCCTTGTTCATGCGTGTCGCGCCCTGGATGGTCTGCGACTGCGGCGGAGCGCAAACATACCGTTGAGGAGCCCCATGAGGCCCATCCGAAATGCGAAAACGCGAACGGCAGCCGGGAGGCTGCCGTGTTTGTCCGGGCCGTTTCACGAACGCCGACGCGATCCGGTCCGCTCACGCCCGCGCAGAAAGGCGGGATGCGTGAGATGGCGCGCCCGGAGGGATTCGAACCCCCGACCAATGGCTTCGGAAGCCACTACTCTATCCGGCTGAGCTACGGGCGCCTGTTGGATGTTCCCGCGAACGGCCTGATCGGCGATCACGTCGCGACAGCGGGGCTGGCATTCTAGCGGCAAAGCGCGGCGGCGTGCTGCCGCGACGCCAGCCGGCCCGCGGAATTCCCGCGCATCGAGCCGCCTTCGGCCCCTAATTGCCTGACCTGCATACCTCCGATCTGCCCCGAATGAGCTACGAACGCTTCCAATCCCCCGCGGCGTCCCCGTGGAAAACGCGACTGTCGCTGTATTGGCAGCTGGTCCGCGGCGACCGCCCGATCGGCTGGCTGCTGCTGTTGTGGCCGACGTGGTGGGGTTTGTGGCTGGCCGCGAAGGGCGTGCCGCCGCTGTGGACGCTGTTCGTGTTCAGCGCGGGCGTGTGGCTGACGCGTTCGGCCGGTTGCGTGATCAACGACTACGCCGACCGCTGGCTCGACCCGCACGTGGAGCGCACCCGGAATCGCCCGCTCGCCACCGGCGCGGTGCGCGGTCGCGAGGCGCTGGCGCTGTTCGCCGTGCTGATGCTGGCGGCCTTCGCGCTGGTGCTCACGCTCAACCGGCTGACCGTGCTGATGAGCTTCATCGGCGTCGTGCTGGCGGCGAGCTACCCGTACCTCAAGCGCTACACGCACCTGCCGCAGGTGTACCTGGGGCTGGCGTTCGGCTGGGGCATCCCGATGGCCTTCGCCGCCGTGCAGGGCGAAGTGCCGGCCGTGGGCTGGTTGCTGTACGTGGCCAACATCGTCTGGTCCACCGCGTACGACACCTGGTACGCGATGGTCGACCGCGAGGACGACCTGCGCATGGGCAGCAAGTCCACGGCGATCCTGTTCGGCGAGATGGACCTCATCGCGCAGGGCGTGCTGTACGCGCTGTTCTTCGTGGCGCTGGCGTTCGTCGGCCAGCGCGCGGCGATGGGCGCGTATTACTGGATCGGCCTGGCCGTCGCCGTGGTGCTGGTGGCCTATGAGTTCCGCATCGCGCGTCGCCGGGAACGCGCGGCGTGCTTCCGTGCGTTCCTGCACAACCATTGGGTGGGGCTGGCGATCTTCGCCGGCATCGCCGCCGACTTCGCGTTGCGCGCGCCGGCGGCGTGAGCGTCAGGTGCCGGCCAGCTTGCGCAGCTTGAAGCCGGCCATCACCTGCAGCACCCCGTAGAACAGCGCGGCCACGCCGATCCACAGTGCGACGGTCACCAGTCCGACGGCGGGCCGCGCGACGAACAGCACCGCCAGCAGGATCGCCAGCACGCCGCTGAGCGCGATCATCCATTCGCCCGTGACTTCCTTGCGGATGCGGATCGCCAGCACGATGCGATAAATGCCCGCCACCAGCAGCCACGCGGCGAGGATCAGCAGCAGCACGCCCGCGGTGACGACCGGGTTCGACACCGCGACGAGGCCGAACGCCAACGACGCCAGCGCATACAGCGCCAGCCAGCCTTTCGAGACGGAAACGTTGCGGTCGAACAGCGCGAGCGCGCTGAGCACGCCCTCGGCGATGGCCATCACGCCGAAGGCCCAGGCCATCGCCACGGCCGTTTTCGCCGGCCACATGAACGCCGCGATGCCGAACAGCACGCCGATCACGCCATACAGCACCAGCACCCACCAACTGCGACCCACCGTACGCAACAGACCTGCGTTCATGACGCGCTCCTTGATCTGAGGTCCTTCCATCGTGGTGCGTAACCGCGCGATCGTGGAGCGGGAAGGGTCGTTGCGGTGTGAAGGTGGGGTGACGGTGAGGGCGACGTTCGCCCCCGGGCATTCGTCGCAAAGGCCTATCTGTGCGCGCATCTCGCCTGGCGAAGCGCGCGATGTGCTCGGAGCTGGATCCCCGCCTTCGCGGGGATGAGGGCAATGGCTCGAATCCCGAATCCCGATCCGGCAATCCGCCGGACGGCATCTCCAGGCCGCGCGACGCGTGTTCGAATCGGCGCTTCCACCGCCGCCGGAGTTCGCCATGCGTCGTGCCTGCCTGTCGTTGTTCCTGTGTGTGATCGCCGCCAGTGCCGCGGCCCAGGACGCGCCGACGCGCGAGCATTTCGCACCGTCGGGCTGGGAAGGGTCGTACCACGCACTGCATTACACGCCGGCCGTGCGCGTCGGCGACCGGGTGATCGTCTCGGGCATTCCCGCGCTGGAAGGGCAGGACGAGGAGGCGAAGATCCGCTGGGCGTTCCAGCAGCTGAAGGCGCACCTGGAGAAGGCCGGCGCGACGCTTGAGGACGTCGTCGAGCTGCAGAGCTTCCACGTCGCGCGCGATCACGACGAATTCCGCCAGCGCATCGCGCCGGTGCTCAAGGTGCATCGCGAGTTCTTCAAGGATCACTATCCGGCATGGACGGCGGTGGGGACGACGGCGCTCTACGCGGGCAATGCGCCTATGGAGGTCAGGGCGGAGGCGGTGGTGGGGTCGGGTGCGCGCGCTCGGGCGGAGATCGCGAAGCCGCAAGAGAAGTAGGACGTGGTGATGCTGGGCGGCGGGTCTCCCTGCCGGTGTAGTCATCGCGTTTGAACCGTTGCTCGTGTGTCGGGGCGCTGGAGATCGGGAACTGGACAAGCGCCCATCGGAGCGATGGCGCCGCCGTTCCCCCTCACCCTGCTTGCAGAGGGAGGTTGGAGGGGAGGCACGGTTCGTACGGAGCTCGATGCGGCGCTTTGGCGACGTGGCGCTGTGCACTTCACCCCTCCCCAACCTTCCCCTGCGGAGCAGGCGAGGCAGCACAAGCAGCAAGCGTTGCTGCCGCTGACCCACATCACGGCACCCGCGCACACACCCACACGTCGACCCGCCGCACCCCCGCCCGCAGCAAAGCCATCGCCGCGGAGCGCGCAGTGGCGCCCGTGGTCATCACGTCGTCCACCAGTGCGACATGCGCAGGCAGCTCCGGTCCAGTGCGTACCTCGAACGCCCCCCGCAGGTTGCGTCGGCGCGCCCCCGCATCCAGCCGCGACTGCGCCGACGTCGCACGCACGCGGCGCAGCAGGTCGTCCCGCAGCGGTACATCGAGGCGCCGCGAGAGCGGGCGGGCCAGTTCCAGCGCCTGGTCGTAGCCGCGCCGTCGCAGACGGTCGCGGTGCAGCGGGATCGGCACCAGCGCGCATGGGCGGTCGGCATCCGCCACGCGCCCCGCCATCAGCTGCGACAGCAGGCGTAACGACGCGAGGTCGCCATGGAACTTCGCGCGTGGCAGCAACCGATCGAGGGGCGCGCGATAGATGAAAGCGGCGCGCGTCGCCGCCTGCGGTGGCGGCCGTCGCAGGCACTCGCCGCACAGCTCGGCGTCGATGCCGAGCGGCAAGGCACAACGTCCGCACGCGGCGGCCACCCAAGGCAGGGATTCGCTGCAGAACACACACAGATCGCGACCATTCGAGCCGCGTTCGCCGCATACAAGACACCGGCACGCCAGCAGACGATCGGGAAATCGCCACGCCCGTCCGTCAACTCCATGCGCGCCAGTTTGGTTGACAGGGTTCGCCATGGTTTCCAGACTGCCCGGCCTGTCTCGCCGAAAACATCGGAATTCCCCCATGCCTGCCATCAGCCAGTTGCCCGTCGTCGAGTCGGCCGAACCGCGCCACGACTGGTCCCGTGCCGAGGTCCGCGCGCTGTTCGACCTGCCGTTCCCGGAGCTGCTGCACCGCGCGGCAACCGTGCATCGCGCCAATTTCGATCCCGCCGAAGTGCAGGTCAGCACCCTGCTGTCGATCAAGACCGGTGGCTGCCCCGAGGACTGCGGCTACTGCCCCCAGGCCGCGCGCTACCACACGGGCGTGGAGGCGACCAAGCTGATGAGCACCGAAGCCGTGCTCGAAAAGGCCCGCCAGGCCAAGGCCGCCGGCGCCAGCCGCTTCTGCATGGGCGCGGCGTGGCGCTCGCCGAAGGATCGGGATATTCCGAAGGTGGCCGCCATGATTTCCGAGGTGAAATCGCTGGGCCTTGAGACCTGCGCCACCCTTGGCATGCTCTCGGCCGACCAGGCGCGCGCGCTGAAGGACGCCGGCCTGGACTACTACAACCACAACCTCGACACCGCGCCGGAGTTCTACAACGCGATCATCCACACCCGCGAGATGCAGAACCGCCTGGACACGCTCTCGCACGTGCGCGACGCCGGCATGAAGACCTGCTGCGGCGGCATCGTGGGGATGGGCGAGCGCCGCGACCAGCGCGCCGGCCTGCTGCAGACGCTGGCCAACCTGCCGGCGCACCCGGATTCGGTGCCGATCAATCGCCTGGTGCAGGTCGAAGGCACGCCGCTGGCCGGCACCGAGCTGCTGGACCCCTTCGAATTCGTCCGCACGGTCGCGGTCGCCCGCATCCTGATGCCGCGTTCCATGGTCCGTCTCTCGGCCGGCCGGGAATCCATGAGCGACGAGCTGCAGGCGCTGTGCTTCCTCGCCGGCGCCAATTCCATCTTCTACGGCGAGAAATTGCTGACGACCGGTAATCCCGACACCGAGCGCGATATGGCATTGTTCGACCGACTGGGCTTGCGTCCGATGCCCGTGGTCGAACAAGGGGAGACCGTCCATGCCGACATCGTCGAACCGGCGCGGCACTGCGCCGCGTGATGGCCTGCCGGTGGCGCCATGAGCCGCCCCGGCTGGCGTGACCGCATCGATGCCGCGCGCGCGCAGCGCGAGGCGACCTCGCGGGTGCGCGTGCGCCGCACCGTCGCCCAGCGCGACGGCGCCCGCTGCCTCGTCGAAGGCCGCTCGCTGCTGAATTTCTGCGGCAACGACTACCTGGGCCTGTCGCAGCACTTCGCCGTGGTCGGCGCGCTGCAGGACGCGGCCTCGCGCGAGGGCGCGGGCGGCGTCGGCTCGCACCTTGTCTGCGGCCACCACCAGATCCACGACGCGCTGGAGCGCGAGGTCGCCGACTGGCTCGGCGCGCCGCGCGCACTGCTGTTCGGC
Source organism: Lysobacter sp. SCRH-1R (assembly GCF_057747855.1). Classification (NCBI taxonomy): domain Bacteria; kingdom Pseudomonadati; phylum Pseudomonadota; class Gammaproteobacteria; order Lysobacterales; family Lysobacteraceae; genus Lysobacter; species Lysobacter sp. SCRH-1R. The sequence continues at coordinate 26,496 of NZ_CM173227.1, forward strand.
AGCGGCTACCTGGCGAACCTCGCGGTCGTGCAGGCGTTGCTCGGCGACGAGGACGTCTGCGTGCAGGACCGCCTCAACCACGCCAGCCTGATCGACGCCGCGCGCCTGGCCGGCTGCCGGCTGCGCCGCTATCCGCATGCCGACGCCGAGGGCGCGATCCGCCAGCTGCGCGGCATGCCCGAAGGTGCGGCGATGCTCGCCACCGACGGCGTGTTCAGCATGGACGGCGACATCGCGCCGTTGCGCGAACTCGCGCTGGTCGCCCGCGTGCAGAAGGCGCTGTTGTACGTGGACGACGCGCACGGCATCGGCGTGGTCGGCCCAGACGGCCGCGGCAGCGTCGCGGCGAACAAGCTCGGCGTGGGCGACGTGCCGCTGCAGCTGGCGACGCTCGGCAAGGCGCTGGGCGGCTACGGCGCGGTCGTGGCGGGCGACGCGGACCTGATCCAGCACCTGTCCGAAACGGCCCGCACCTACGTTTACACCACCGCGCTGCCGCCGGCGCAGGCCGCCGCCTCGCTGGCGGCGGTGAAGCTCGCGCGCGCCGAACACTGGCGCCGCGGCAAGCTCGACGACCTCGTCGGCCGCTTCCGCGATCGCGCGCAGCGGGCGGGACTGGAACTCATGGATTCGCAGACGCCGATCCAGCCGGTGATCTGCGGCGACGAGGCCAACGCCCTCGCGCTGGCTTCCGGACTCGAACAATCCGGCTACTGGGTCGCCGCGATCCGTCCGCCGACGGTGCCCGAAGGCCGCGCGCGGCTGCGCGTGACCCTCTCGGCGCTGCACGGCGTGGCCGATGTCGATGGCCTGGTCGAGGCGATGGCGAAGGCCCGCGATCGCATCCGCCTGGGCCTGGTCGAGACCGCACGGCGCGAGGCCGTGCTGGCGCGATGAGCGGCGAGCGCGACCTCGCGCGACTGCTCGCCACGCTGAACGTCACGGCGCGCGCGGGCGACGTCGCCTTCGTCGCGCGGCCGGCGCCCGACCCGACGCTCGCCGCGCTGGCGCTCGCCATGGTCACCGAGGACGAGGGCGTCACCTATGTGCTGCCCTGCGAGGTCGCCGACGCGCGCGGCCTGCCGTACGATTTCCGGGCCGCCTGGCTCACCCTGGGCGTGCACTCGGCGCTGGATGCGGTCGGCCTGACCGCCGCCTTCGCCACCGCGCTGGCGCGGCGCGGCATCGCCTGCAACGTGCTCGCCGGTTTCCACCACGATCACCTGCTGGTCCCGGCCGACCGCCGCGACGACGCACTGGCGGTGCTGGCCGACCTCGCCCGGGACGGCGCCGCGTAGCACCAGGTTCCATTCCATCCCCCATCGGCTGCACCCATGTACATCGAAACGCGCGGGCAGGGTCCCGCGCTGGCACTGATCCACGGCTGGGCCATGCACGGCGGGCTGTTCGCGCCGCTGGTCGAACGCCTCCAGGATCGCTACACGCTCCACCTGATCGATCTGCCCGGCCACGGCCGCGCGCGCGACGACGCCACGCCGCTCGTGCCTGAAGCACTGGCCGCGCAACTGGTCGCGCGCGTGCCCGATGCGGTGTGGCTCGGCTGGTCGCTCGGCGGCCAGTTCGCGCTGCGTGCGGCGCTGGATTTCCCGGAGGAAGTGCGCGGCCTGGTGATGATCGCCTCCTCGCCCCGCTTCGTGATCGACGACCGCTGGCCGCACGGCGTGAAGCCCTCGCTGTTCCGCGATTTCGGCGAGGCGCTCGGGCGCGATTTCCGCGGCACGCTGGAGGGTTTCCTCGCGCTGGAAGCGCTGGGTTCCAGCTATGCGCAGGAGGAACTGCGCAGCCTGAAGACGCAGGCGTTCGAACGCGGCGAACCGGCCCCGCGCGCGTTGCAGGAGGGCCTCGTGCTGCTCGACCGGCTCGACCTGCGCGACGAACTGCCGCAGCTGCGCGTGCCGAGCCTGTGGATTTCCGGCCGTCGAGACCGGCTCATTCCCGCTGGCGCGATGCCCGCCGCTGCGGCGATGACGCCGGGCGCGCGCAGCGTGGTGATCGGCAATGCGGGGCATGCGCCGTTCCTCGGCGCGGCGGATGAAGTGGCCGGCGAGATCGATGCGTTCATGCGTGCGGTGACGGCGCCGGCGTGATGCGCTTGAGTCCTCTCCTTCAAGGAGGGGGTTGGGTGGGGAGGGTGTTTCTCCACCGGACCAAGCGGCGATCGTCGAGATCGAGGCAACACCATCCCCACCCCAGCCCTCCCGTTGAAGGGGAGGGAGCCAAAAGCCGAATCAGAATCCCAATCGGCCCTTCCTTCAAAGGGAGGGAGCAAAGAAGCAGATGACCGACACCTTCGACCACCGCCAGGTCCGCCGCGCCTTCTCGCGCGCCGCACACCACTACGACGACGCATCCGCGTTGCAGCGCGAAGTCGCGTCCCGGTTGATGGAGCAGCTCGATTACCTCGACGATCCCGCGCTGAACCGCGCGCCGCCGGAACTCGTCGTCGACGTCGGCTGCGGCCCGGGCCATGCGAGCGCGGCGATGCAGAAGCGGTGGCCGAAGGCGCACGTGGTCGGACTCGATCTCGCCCAGCCGATGCTCGGCGAAGCGCGCGGTCACGCGGGAGGATGGCGTCCGTCGTTCCTGCCCGGTGTCGCGCGCCGACCGGACTGGCTGTGCGCCGACGCGCGCGCGCTGCCGCTGCGCGATGCGAGCGTCGATATCCTGTTCTCGAACCTGTGCCTGCAATGGGTCGAAGACCTGCCGGCGGTCTTCGCAGGCTTCCGCCGCGTGCTCAAGCCCGACGGCCTGCTGCTCGTCTCCACGTTCGGCCCGGACACGCTGCACGAACTGCGCGAGGCCTTCGCGCAGGCCGACAACGCGCCGCACGTGAGCCCGTTCGCGTCGATCGCGCAGTTCGGCGATGCGCTGATCGCGGCGGGGTTCAGGAATCCGGTGCTCGATCGCGATGAATTCGTGCTCGGCCACGACGACCTCGCCGGGCTGATGCGCGAACTGCGCACGCTCGGCGCGACCAACGCGATGCACGACCGGCGCCGCAGCCTCACCGGACGCTCGCGCTTCGCGCGCGCGGCGCGGGCGTACGAACCGTGGCGTCGCGACGGCCGTTTGCCGGCGACGTGGGAAGTGATCTACGCGCATGCGTGGGGCCCGCAGCCGGGCACGCCGATCCGCGTCGGCGGCGTCGACGAAGTGCGCGTGCCGGCGAGCGGCATCCCGGTGCGGAAGCGTTCGTGAACGCGCGCGGCACGGCGCTGACGGCGGTCGCCATCGCGCTCGCCTCCGCGTTCTTTTTCACCTGCACCTACGTGCTCAACCGTGCGGCGGCGGTGGAGGGCGGCCACTGGGCGTGGACCGCGTGCCTGCGTTACCTCATCACGCTGCCGCTGCTGCTGCCGGTGATGCCGTGGCAGGGCGGCGTCGCGCCGGTGTGGCGGGCGATCCGCGCGCATCCCGGGCCGTGGCTGCTGTGGAGCGGCATCGGCTTCGTGCTGTTCTATCTGTGCCTGAGCTACGCCGCATCGAGCGGGCCATCGTGGCTGATCGCCGGCACGTTCCAGCTCACCGTCATCGCCGGGATGCTGTGCGCGCCGTTCCTCTATCGCGACGAACGCCGGCGCGTGCCGTTGCCGGCATTGACGACGGGATTGCTGGTCGTCGCCGGCGTGCTGCTGCTGCAGTTCGGCCACGGCGGCGGTTCGCTCGATCGCGACGGCTGGATCGCGCTGGTGCTCGTGGCGATCTCGGCGTTCGCGTATCCGCTGGGCAATCGCGGGCTGCTGCTGCACCTGGAACGCGCCGGCGTCGAGCTCAACGCGACGCAGCGCGTGTTCGGCATGACCCTGGCGAGCCAGCCGATGTGGTGGGCGGTCGCGGCGATCACGCTGGCGAACGTCGGCGCGCCGCCGCTCGGGCAGGTGTCGTTCGCCGCCGGTGTGGCGCTGGGCGCGGGCGTGATCGCGACGGTGCTGTTCTTCCAGGCGACCGGCATGGTGCGCAGCAACCCGACCGCGCTCGCCGCGGCCGAGGCGATGCAGGCGGCGGAAATCCTCTTCGCGACGCTGATCGGCGTGTTGTGGCTCGGCGAGGCCTGGCCGCAGGGCCGCGCGCTGGCCGGTGCGGTGCTGGTGGTGATCGGGATCGTGGTGTTCAGCATCGTCGCGGCGCGGGCGAGTGCGGGGGATGCGCGGGCGGTCGATGAGGCGTCGGGGGATCGCGGGGCGTAGTTCGCTTCTGTAGCCGGGGTAAACGAAGCGCACCGGGGTTGCCGCGTCGAGTCCACAAGGACGTGCGCACGTCGATGGTGCAGCGCGCTGCGGCGCGTTCATCACTACCGCAACTGAGTTGCACGGAGGCGCGGTGCGCTTCGCTTCCCCGGGCGACAACAGCATCGTTCAGCCGTCACCTCCTACGATCCGGGCATCGCACACGGCATCGCATCGACATGGCCCGAACCCCGCTCACCTTCGCCGCAGCGGCGCTGCTCGCCGCATCGACCGCGCCCGCCATCGCGCAGGACCTGGGCGGCTGGAGCTTCGATCCCAACGCCTTCGATCCCGGGGCGCTCATCGCCGACGGTCGTGAACTGCTGATGCGCGCGCCCGACGCGAGCGTCGACGGCCTCTTCCAGGCGGTGCACGCGAGCGCGCGGGCGCCGCAGGACGCGCGCGTGCTGTGCGCGCTGTTCGATCCGCAGGCCGATCGCAGCCTGGACGGCTACAACCGCATCGCCGCGCAGCTGAGCGAACAAAGCCGCATGCGCTTCGCCGATGCGGCGGCGGACTTCTTCATCTCCGCCGCGCAGAGCCCGCGCCAGGCCTACGACGCGAACGTCGCCGCGCAATCGCTGAAGGCGGCCGGCGTGCGTGCGGCGCTGCTCAACGATGGTTTCCTCGCCGGGCTCAACGGCAACGATCACGACGCGCGCTGCCGTTCGGTCGGCTGGCTGCTGGACGCGATGGCGGCGCGGCCGGTCGGCGAGCGCGCGTCGGTGATGCGGCTCCTGCTGAGCCAGGGGCTCGATTACCTGTCGCTCGGCACGCAGCGCTGACGCGCCGGTTCAACGGCGCGGTTCGACGCGGAAGATCACGCGCCGCTCGAACGGCGTTCCCAGCGCAACCGCGCGAAAGCCGTAGCCGTCCACCCGCTCGCGCACGGTCGGCCAGTCGGCCTGCTTGCACACCCACACCACGTGCTGTTCGTGTTCGGCCAGTTCGACCGCGAGCGGTTCGTCGTACTCGGGGTTGAAGCGCCGGTCCTGCAGCGCGTCCAGCGAGATCTTCTCGATCTGCGTGCCACGGCCGAGTTCCAGGTGCAGGCCGTACCGCGCCATGTCCTCGACGAAGACGATCTCGCGCACCGGCCCTGGCGCCCGCGCGAGGATCGCCTGCGCCCACGCCTGCGCATTCTTGTGCGTGGGCCAGTACGCGGTGGCAGCCTTCGCCAGCAACAGCAGCAGGACCCACAGCAGCAGTTTCCGCCACGACGGCAGGCCGCGGCCTTCGCGCGCCCATTGCATTGCGACGATCACCGCCATCGGCACGAACAGCGGCAGCAGGTACAGCGGCATGCGCGAACGCGCGACGCAGAACACCAGCAACGGCAGCAGCAGCCATAGCGCGAGCAGCAGCCATTGCGCGTCGCGCTGGCGACGCTCCGGATCGCGCCACCACGGCCGGACCATGGCAGGCAGGCCGCGCGTCCAGCGCCACAGCGTCGGCGTCCACGGGAGGGTGCCGACGATGAGCGTGGGGACGTAGATTTCGATCCAGCCGTACCACTCGGCGTGGCGGCCGAACTCGCCGGTGGTCATGCGATTGACCAGTTCGTCGCCGACGAAGTACTCGAACAGGCCCGGATTTCCGTGGAAGACCGCGAGGTACCACGGCAGCGCGAGCAGCGCGAACAGCACCACGCCCGACCATTGCAGCACGCGATGTCCACGCCGGCCCGGCAGCAGGAAGTCGAACAGCAGCACCACCGGCAGCGGGAACAATCCGGCCGGTCCCTTGGTGACGAAGGCCAGCGCCAGGGCGATCCACATCAGCGCGATCCACCAGCGCGGATGCGGCGCCGGCGCGAAGCGCGCCTCGACGAACGCCCACATCGCCAGCGTCGTCCACGCGCTGAGCAGGTAATCGGTGGTGATCAGCTGCGAGGCGCCGAAGGGAAACAGCATCGTCGCGTACGCCACCGCGGCGGCGTGCTGCGAACCGGGCGCGAGCCGCGCGGCGATGCGCCACGCCAGCCATACGCTCAGCAGGTACGACAGCGCGGCGGGCAGGCGCGCGGCCCAGGTGTTGGCGCCGAAGACGGCGACGCTGGAGGCGATCGCCCAGTACGTGAGCGGCGGCTTGGTCCAGTGGCCGACTTCGTCGTTGCGGCGCGGATTGAGCCAGTCGCCGCTGTCGAGCATGTTCAGCGCGACGTTGGTGTAGCGGCCTTCGTCCGGATCCCAGATCCCGCGCGAGCCCAGGAAGGCCAGCGCCAGCACGGTCGCCAGCGCGGCGGTCCAGAGCGCTGGCGATCGAAGGAGTTGGCGCATGTGCCCGCTGCTGACGGAACCGGCGCCATGCTAGCGGCGACGATGTCGGCGGCGCGTCGGAATCGCCAGCGGGCCACCGGCTTTTGCAGCCCGGGTAAGCGAAGCGCACCCGGGTAGGGCGCTCCGGCCACGGTGCCGGGGCTGCGGCCTGCGGCCTTGCCCGGGCGGCTACAAAAGGACCGGCTTCAACGCACCTGCGCGATCCAGTCCTCGAGGTTGTAGTAGTTCGTCACGCGATGGATGCGGCCGTCGCGGATCTCGAAGAAGGCGCCGCCGGGCAGCACGTACTTCTGCCCGCGCGCAGGCGGCAGGCCGGTGTCGTCGGCGAGGTATTCGCCATGGACGATGTACTCGGCGGCGGCGCGCGCGCCATCGGGCGAGACCATCACCACGATGTCGTGCAGTTGCTCCCGATAGCTGCGCTGCATGCGCTGCAGGAACGCCGAGAACGCCTCGCGCCCGGTTTCGCGCGGGCCCTGGTTCAGATCGTGCACCACCTCGTCGCCGAGCAGGGCGAGCATGCCGTCCCAGTCGCCGCGATTGAATGCGGCGTAGTAGGCCAGGATCAGTTCGGTGGCGCGGTCGTTGGTGCGGGTGCCGTCGATCTTCATCGCGTGTCCTTGCGGAACCACAGGCGCCGTGGGGGCGGGATCCTCATGATAGCCGGCGCCTCCTCGGGCCCGACCGTGATGCGCGCCGCGGAAAGCGAGCAACGAGTGCGGAGGAGTGAGAAACGAGTGAACACCGGTGCATGGCGCTTACGCGTTTCCCGCTCCTGGTTTCTCGTTCCTCGCGCTCAGGCGTGGAACTCGAACGCGCACACCTCGGCACCGTCGTTGCGGCATCGCGTTTCGACCACGTGCGGCGCACCGCCGAGCAGGCCTTCGAGCATCCCGCGCAGGAAATGGCAGCACGCGCCGGCCTCGTCGCGCCGGGAAAACGGGCTGTCGTCGACGTGCAGCGCGTCGCCGTGCAACTGCGCCTGCACGATCTGCCGCATCGCGGGCACGGCGATGCGCCGCACCGCCTCGCCATGCGCGAGCGGCGCCGGGTCGGGGAAATCGCGTGCCCGCACCCACGCGCCGATGCGCTGCCCGAGGTAGCGCAGCGACGGCTCGCGCGCCGCTTCGGGAAGCGCGCGTTCCAGTTCGAGCAGCGGCACGAAGAGGTTCGGGTATTCGCGCATCAGCTGCGGCAGCAGCGCATCGAGGCGGCGCGGCTCGACCGCGCCCGGCGAGCCCGCGCAGCGCGTCGCTGTCGCTTCGCGCGCGGGCACCTGGCGCGGCGTGCTGCAGTCGGGGCAGGTCGCTTCGAAGTTCGACACCAGCCGGTGCGTGGCGATGCATTCCTCCAGCCGCGCCAGGTTCGGCTGCGGGCCGCGCACCAGCATGGTCAGCACGACGCCGTCCTCGCCGCCGGCCGTGCGCTGGCGCAGCAGCGTGAAGCCGTGCGCGATCACCGCCTGCCCGAGCGCCAGCAGCAGGCCTTCGCGCCGGTCGGAGACCACGCGGAATTCCACGTCCACCACCATCCGCCACCCCCATGGCGATCGTCGTCTCGCGGCGGCGGCGCTGGCGTTGCCGGATCCCCATCCGGCAACCCGCGTCGGCGACACGGCCGCGGCCGGCTTACGCCAGAATCGGCACAGCGATTCTGGTCAAACCGTCACGAAAAGCAAGGAACGAGTTCGGGGGAGTGAGGAACGAGCGGGGCTTCTCATCCGAACAGGGTGGGCAGGGTGTCCGGGTCGACGTTGCCGCCCGACAGCACCACGCCCACGCGCTGGCTGGCGAACAAGGCGGGGTTCGCGAGTACCGCCGCCAGCACGGTCGCCGAGGACGGCTCGACGATCTGCTTGGTGCGCTGCCAGAACAGGCGCATCGCCGCGATGGTCGCGGCGTCGTCGACCGTCAGCACCTGCGCGTGGTGGTCCCGGAGCATGCGGAAATTGATCGCGCCGAGCGTGCCGCGCAGGCCGTCGCAGACCGTGTCGGGCGTGAAGTCGGTGACGCGTTCGCCGCGCTGGAGCGAGGCGAAGGTCTCCGCCGCGCCCGACGGTTCGGCGAGGAACAGGCGCGTGCCGGGCGAACGCGCGGCGACGCTCAGCGCGGTGCCGGCCGCCAGCCCGCCGCCACCGACCGGCACGATCACCGCGTCGAAACGCTCCGGCGAGCACAGCAGCTCCAGCGCGGCGGTGCCCTGGCCGGCGATCACGCGCGGATCGGTGTAGGGGTGCACGAGCTCGGCGCCCAGCTCCGCCTGGAGTTCCGCGCAGCGGGCCTCGCGCGCGGCGATGGTCGGCGCGCAGCGGTGCAGGGTGGCGCCGTAGGCCTCGATCGCCGCGAGCTTCGCCGCCACCGCGCCTTCGGGCACGACCACGTGGCAGGTGACGCCGCGCGTGCGCGCCGCCAGCGCCAGCGCCGCGCCGTGGTTGCCGGAGGAATGCGTGACCACGCCGCGCGCGGCCGTCGCCTCGTCCAGCGACCAGATCGCGTTGCACGCGCCGCGGAACTTGAAGGCGCCCGCGCGCTGCAGGTGTTCGGTCTTGAAATGCAGTTCGCAGCCGGCCATCGCGTCGAGCGTCCGCGAACGCAGCACGGGCGTGACGTGCGCGTGCGGCGCGATCCGCGCGGCGGCGGCGAGGACGTCGTCGAAGACGGGCAGGACGGAAGCGGCGGTGTCGTTCATGGGGCGATGGTAGGTCCTGTGGCGTCGTCAGGGCGCGCGGGCCTTGAGCAGGCTCACCGCGGCGGAACCGGCGACGACCAGCGCGGCGCCGATCCAGCCCAGCGGGGTGATGCGTTCGGGCGCGAGCCACTGCGGCCACAGCGCGTGCACGGCCGTCGCCGCGGCGATGCACAGCAGCGGCGTGGTCGCGAGCACCGCGGATACGCGCGAGGCTTCCCAGTGCGCCAGCGCTTCGGCGAAGGCGCCGTAGGCCCCGATCGTGTTGAACGCGCAATAGGCGAGCAGCGCCCAGTGCGGACCGTCGAGCCGCAACAGCTGCGCCGGCTGCGCGAACGGCAGCAGCGCCAGCGTCGCCACGACGTAGATGAAGAGCAGGATCTGCATCGACCCCAGGCGCATGAGCAGTTGCTTCTGCAGCAGCGCGTAGATCGCCCAGACGATCGCGCCGACGATCACCAGCGCCGATCCCAGCACGTAGCCGGGCGCCTTCGCGCTCGCGGCGAGCTGGTCGGCGAAGAACAGCGCCATGCCGGCGACCAGCAATGCCAGGCCGAACCATTGGGCGAAGCGGAAGCGTTCGCCGAACACCCAGATCCCGCCCAGGGCCATCAGCAGGGGCGCGAGCTGGATCAGCAACTGCGCATTGGCCGGCGTGGTGTGCTGCACGCCGAGCAGGTAGAACACGTAGTTGCCCACCAGCATCAGCGCGGCGACCAGCAGCATCGCCCAGCTGCGACGGCCCAGCGTCCGGTACCCGCCCAGCCGCCCGCGAAGGCCCAGCCACGCACCGGTGAACACCGCCGCGACCAGGAAGCGGAACCAGGTCAGAGTGATCGGGTCCAGCACCTGCAGCACCAGCTTCAGTGCGATCGGCAGCGTCGCCCAGCAGGCGGCGGTGATCAGGGTGAGCGTGAGCCCCAGCCGCCAATGGCCGGAGGCGCGATGCAGGGTCATTGGCGGGTCCGTCGCGGAGGGCGTGCCATGCTGTCATCGCGCGAAACGACCGGCAATGCGAAACCGGCGGGCGAACCGCGCGCTACGCTGAACCCCGCCATCGCGGCGGCGTCCGCGCGGGAAGAATTAAGGCCGAGTTCAATCCTTCGGCTTGAAGCTGGCGGCACACCCTGGGGGGTCCGAAACCATGATCCGCAAACTGATCCTGCCTGCGCTGGCCGCCACGCTGCTGGCCGGCTGCGTTACCGGCTACACCTATCGCGGCGCGTCCGGCAGCGGCGATTACTACTACGGCCGTCCTTCGGTCGAGTACCGCTATTACGGCGGGTACGGCGGCTACTACGGTTATCCGTACGGCTACGGTGGCTATGGCTACTGGGGCTCGCCGTATCGCTACGGCTACGGCTATCCGTACTACTCGTACCCGCGCTATCCGGCCTACCGGTATCCGTACCGCTACGACCGTCATCCGGGCCACCACTGGAACGGCAACCGTCCGCCGAACCACGGCCACGGCTGGTCGGGCAATGGCCCGCGTCCGCAGATGCCGGGTACGACGGCCCCGCGTCCGACCACCCCCGGCAGCGCGCCGCGTCCGGCGCAGCCGCCGCGCGCGACCGCCCCGCGTCCGCAGCGCGCCAGCCCGCCGCCGCGTCCGAACAATGCTGTCCGGGGCATCCGGCAACAGGAGCGTTGACTGTCGTCGCAAGCTCTCGGGCGCAGTCACATTTTTCCTCTTGCGCTCGGGGACGACTGACGGCAATCTGCGGTCATTGACCGATTGCGTCGCTTTTGGACGTAATTCGGAAAACCGGCCCCAGAGCCGAACGCTCCATGTCGGCGCCCGATGAGGAACCACGGATCCCCCCTGTTCCGTCCCCATCGGGCGTCGGCGCCCATCCCGGCGGGTTTCACGGCCCGCCGCAGACGCGAAAGGCGCCCTCACGGGCGCCTTTCGTGTTTCCGGGTCTCCCCGGCAAGCAAATAAAAAGGGGGCCGAACGTCCCCCGACATTCGGCCCCCGTGCTTCCCCTGCGAGCGCTTGGCCAGCCCCTGTTCCAATTCCGGCCGGCGCTTAGCGCCTGCCCCGCTGGGTGCAAGAGGTATGTCGCAGGAACCGTGCCAACTTTCACCCGGCGTTCATTCTCGACGCCGGGCGAGGCCGGCCTGACCTAGAATTCCGCCCCCGGACACGCGTCCGGACCGCATCCGACGAACCCCGATGAGCCAGAACTTCTACCAGTACGACGTGATCGTGGTTGGCGGCGGCCACGCCGGCACCGAGGCCGCGCTCGCCTCGGCGCGCGCCGGCGCGCGCACGCTGCTGCTGACGCATTCGGTGGAAACCGTAGGCGCGATGAGCTGCAACCCGGCCATCGGCGGCATCGGCAAGGGCCATCTGGTCAAGGAAATCGACGCCCTCGGCGGCGTCATGGCGAAGGCCGCGGACGCCGCGGGCATCCAGTGGCGCCGACTCAACGCGAGCAAGGGCCCGGCCGTGCGCGCCACGCGCTGCCAGGCCGATCGCGCGCTGTACCGCGCCTTCATCCGACGCGCCGTGGAAAGCCAGCCGAACCTGACGCTGTTCCAGGCAGCGGTGGACGACATCGCGTTCGACCACGGCAAGGTCACCGGCGTGGTCACGCAGACCGGTTTGCGCTTCGACGCGCCCGCCGTCGTGCTGACCGCCGGAACGTTCCTCGCCGGCAAGGTGCACGTCGGACAGACGACCTACGCCGCCGGCCGCGCCGGCGATCCGCCCGCCGTCGCGCTCGCGCACAAGCTGCGCGAAGGCCCGTTCGTGGTCGATCGCCTCAAGACCGGCACGCCGCCGCGCATCGACGGCCGCACGCTGGACTACTCGGTGATGGAGGAACAGCCCGGCGACGATCCGCGCCCGGTGATGTCCTTCATGGGCTCCACCGCCGACCATCCGCGCCAGGTGTCGTGCTGGATCACCCACACCAGCGAGCGCACGCACGAGATCATCCGCGGCGCGCTCGACCGTTCGCCGCTGTACACCGGCCAGATCGAAGGCATTGGTCCGCGCTACTGCCCGTCGATCGAGGACAAGGTCGTGCGCTTCGCCGAGAAGGCGAGCCACCAGATCTTCGTCGAGCCCGAGGGCCTGGAGGTCGTCGAGATCTACCCGAACGGCATCTCGACCTCGCTGCCGTTCGACGTGCAGCTGGAGCTGGTGCGTTCGATCCGCGGCTTCGAGCAGGCGCACATCACGCGCCCGGGTTACGCGATCGAATACGACTTCTTCGATCCGCGCGGCCTGAAGACCACGCTGGAAACCAAGTCGGTCGGCGGCCTGTTCTTCGCCGGCCAGATCAACGGCACCACCGGCTACGAGGAAGCCGCCGCGCAGGGCCTGCTCGCCGGCGTGAACGCGGCGCGCTTCGTGCGCGGGCTGGACGGCTGGAGTCCGCGTCGCGACGAGGCCTACCTCGGCGTGCTGGTCGACGACCTGACCACGCACGGCACCAGCGAGCCGTACCGCATGTTCACCTCGCGCGCCGAATACCGCCTGCAGCTGCGCGAGGACAACGCCGACCTGCGCCTGACGCCGGTCGGCCGCGAGCTGGGCCTGGTCGACGACGCGCGCTGGTCGCGCTTCGACGCCAAGCGCGAGGCGATCGCCCGCGAGAACGCGCGTCTGGCCGGCATCTGGACCGCGCCGACCAACGCGCTCGGCCGCGAAGCGATGGACGTGCTGGGCATCGAGATCAGCCGCGAAACCAGTGCGCTGGACCTGCTCAAGCGCCCGGAACTCGACTACGCGACGCTGATGGCGGTGCCGTCGCTGGGCCCGTCGGTCGACGACGCGGACGTGGCCGAACAGGTCGAGATCGGCGTGAAGTACGCCGGATACCTGGATCGCCAGCGCGAGGAGATCGCGCGCCAGCAGCGACACGAATCGACGCCGATTCCGGAGGGTTTCGACTACGCCGCGGTGCGCGGGCTGTCGGCCGAAGTGCAGCAGAAGCTCGAACGCGTCCGCCCGCAGACCGTCGGCCAGGCGCAGCGCATCCCCGGCATGACGCCGGCGGCGATCTCGCTGCTGCTGGTGCACCTGACTCGGGCGCGGCGCACGCGGGTGGCGTAGTCGCTGGCGGCGATCAGCCGTGTCCGCCCGATCGCCGCGACCACGGCAAGGGTAGAGACAGCGCGAACAGCGCGAAGTAGGCGAGACGGCTCGACCACGACTCCCGGCAGGCCGGTATGCCTTCACCCTCGTCCTGTGGACCCGCGAATGCGCCTTCGTCCAGATCGCGCACGAGTTCGCGCGCTTCATCGAACCGCTCCGCCGCGACCCTGACTTTCACGCCGCCGAGCGCCAGACGCCAATCCCAGAACATGAGCACGCTGTGCTCGTCCGCGAGCCACGCCGGGATGCCCTCGGCCTGGAGCCGTCCGCGCACGATATGAGCGAGCAGTGGATCGGAGTAGGCGGCGACGGTCCGGTACATTTGCGTCTGTCTTCCCCGTGATGGCCCGAGCGATGACCCGAATCACCGGCACAGTATGGCTGCTCACCGTGGTCCTCAGCGCATGCACGCCGACCGCGACGCCTCCGGCCACGAGCCCGGCCACCGAGCAGGCGCGCGCGCCACGGGCGACGTCGAAACCCTGGCCGCTGCCCGCCACCACCGCTCCCGCCGCGCAGCCCGACCTCGTGCGCGCACCGGACGGCAGCCTGCTGCTCTCCTGGGTGGAACATGCCGGTGACGAGCAGGGCGACGAAGCGCACACGCTGAAGTTCGCGCGCTTCGCGAACGGCACCTGGAGCGAACCGCGCGAGATCGCCCGCGGCGGCGACTGGTTCGTGAACTGGGCCGACACGCCGCACATCGCGGCCACGCCCGACGGCGCGTTGTGGGCGCACTGGCTGCGCAAGCGCGAGGGCGCGGGCTACGCGTACGACGTGGTGCTGGCGCGTTCGGGCGACGATGGCGCGAGCTGGTCCGCGCCCGTCGTCGTCAATACCGACGGCACGCCGACCGAGCATGGCTTCGTTTCGCTGTGGCCGGTCGGTGCGGATCGCCTGGGCGTGGCATGGCTGGATGGCCGCAACACCGGCGGTGGCGGGCATTCGGCGCATGGCGGCCACGCAGGCGCGGGCGCGAAGCACCCGCCCGGTGCGATGACGCTGCGCACGGCGGTGTTCGACACCTCGCTGCAACGCAGCGACGAGCGCGAACTCGACGCGATGACCTGCGACTGCTGCCAGACCGACGCCGCGCTGACCGCGCGCGGCCCGTTGCTGGTGTATCGCGGACGCACGCCGGCGGAAGTGCGCGACATCCTCGCCGTGCGCGGCGACGGCACGCAATGGCAGGCCGCCGCGCGCGTGCACGCCGACGACTGGACGATGCCGGCGTGTCCGGTCAACGGACCGGCGGTGGCGACGCGCGGTACGGACGCGATCGTCGCCTGGTACACCGGCGCGGGCGATGCGCCGTCGGTGAAGCTCGCGCACAGCCGCGGTGGCGGAGCGGACTTCGCCGCGCCGCTCGTGCTCGATCGCGGCATGGCGGTGCAGGGCCGCGTCGACACCGCTCTCGACGAACGCGCCGCATGGGCGTTGTGGATGAACGAGGACGCCGGCGGCCAGACGCTGCGCTTCGCCCGCTTCACGCCGGATCTCGCCCGCGAACTGCAGCGCGGCGACGTCGCCGAACTGCAGGGAAGAGGGCGCGGCACGGGGATGCCGAAGATCGCGCTCGTCGACGGAAGCGCGTTCATCGTCTGGACCGACGTGGTGGACGGCAAGCCGGGCCTGCACGGCGCGCGCTATGCGACGACGCCATGAACGTGCGGACGTACGACGGTGGTTGCCACTGCGGACGCATCGCGTTCGGGATGACGCTGTCGCAGCCCGAATCGGATTACACCCCGCGCGCCTGCGATTGCAGCTTCTGCCGCAAGCACGGCGCGGCGTGGTTGTCGGACGCGAACGGCACCCTGCGCGTGCGCCTGCGTGGCGAACCGCTGGTGTATCGGCAGGGATCGGCGCAGGCGGAGTTCATCGCGTGCGCGCACTGCGCGGTGCTGGTGCTGGTGCGTCATGAACACGATGGGCGCACGCACGCGGCGGTGAACGTGCGCGCGCTGGACGACGCGGAAGCGTTCGCGGCGGCGCAGGGCGCATCGCCGCAACGCCTTGGTGCGGATGAAAAACGCGAGCGATGGACGAAGCTGTGGTTCGCGGACGTGCGGGTCGTCGACGCGGACGATTAGCGGAGTCTCTACGTCATCATCCCGGCAGACGCTCCCTCCCCTGCGAATGCGGGGAGGGTTGGGGAGGGTGAATTGGCGCGCGGTGGCGCTGATTCGGGCTTGACGGCTCCCCGGGTGCGCTTCGCTTACCCGGGCTACAAGAGCTTCGTCGCAAGAGCGTAGTGGAGTTCCCTACGCCCCCGCCTCCAACGCAAACAACTGCAGATCCGCTTCCCCCATCCGCACCGTGTCGCGGAAGGTGAGGCCGATGCGCTCGAGCACCTTCACCGAAGGCGTGTTCCCCGGCGACACGATCGCCAGCAGGCGCGGCAGGCCGAGCGTACGCATCGCGTGATCGCGCACGGCGGTGCAGGCTTCCACCGCGTAGCCCTTCGACCAGTGGCGCGGCAGGAAGGCGTAGCCGATGTCGGCGTCGGGCAGCGTGTCGCGGCGGACGAGGCCGGCCATCCCGAGTGCCTCGCCGCTCTCCTTCGACTCCACCAGCCACAGGCCGTAGCCGTTGCGCGCGTAGCTCGCGCGCGGGGTGGCTTCGATGTAGTTCAATGCCGACGGCAGGTCGCGCACGCCGCGATCGCCGATGTTCGCCAGGAACGAAGGATCGGTCAGCAGTTCCAGGATGAACGGCGCATCGGCCGGTTCGATCTCGCGCAGTACCAGGCGTTGCGTTTGAAGCACCTGCATTGGTGGCGTCCCTTGCGGCGGTTCGTGTCGTTGCCGACGACGATCCCGCATCCCGGGCCGCAAGTCGAGTGCGGCCGTGCGGGTCACTTCTCCCTGCGCCAGTTGAGGGAGGCGCGGTTCTCCACCGTGCTCGATTCGATCTGCACGTCGAAGCCCTTGCGCAGCAGGTACTTCAGCATCAGCACCTGGCCGGTGCCCAGCAGCGACACGCCGTAGCCGACGTACAGGCGCGGCGAGATGTGCTTGCCGAAGCCGAGCACGCTGCCGCCCAGGGCGCGGCTGTCGCTGACGCCCGCATCGTCCAGGCCGAGCTTCGCGCCGAGCTGCGAGGCGATCAGGCTGCCGCCAGCCGACAGCGCGGCGCTGGCGGCGTTCACCTGGCGGCTTTCGTCGCTGCTCGCGCTGGCGAGCGGGCGGCCGAGGGTCAGGTACGCGAGCGCCTCGGACTGCGAGCTGGCCGGATCGGACCACACGTTCGCGGTGGGCGCGCTGGCCCGGCCGCGGATGTCGACGCCGGCGGTGACGTCGCCGATCACGCGTTCGGCGCGGATGTTGAGGATCGGGTCCGACACCGGCCCACCCGACCACGACAGCTCGCCGCGCGTGATGTCGAGCTTCTGCCCGTACGCCTTGTAGCGCCCGGCGACCTGCAGCTGGCCGTTCGCGGTCATCTCGCGGCCGGGGTGCGAACGCACGCGCATGCGCCCGCCGAGGCTGCCTTCCAGGCCGAAGCCGTTGAGTCGCACGTCCTCGCCGAGCACCAGCGACAGGTCCAGGTCGAGCGGCGACGCGGCGCTGGCTTCCGGGTCTTCCGGATCGAGCACCACCACGTCCGGCGACGCCGACACGCCCTGGTCGAGACGCTCCAGGTCGATGCGCGCCGACGGCACGGTGACGGTCCCGGTCACGGTGATCGGCTGGCCGGCGGCGTAACGCACCTGCACGTCGGGGCTGGCGACCGCATGCAGGTCGCGCGTGTCGGAGACCAGCACGTTCTCGCCGGTCGCGGTGAGCAGCAGCGGCGCGCTGGTGTCCTGCCAGTTGAGCGAGCCGTCCACGCGCAAGGTGCCTTCGCCCGAACGGATCTGCCCGGCGATGCGCGCCGTGCCATCGGGCAGCGCGTCCAGGCGCACGTCGCCGCCTTCGAGCACGATCGCCAGCGACGGGAGTTCGGTGCTGAACTGCGTCAGCCGCGCCTGCCCGCCCAGCTGTGGCCGCGCGCGCGTGCCGCCGAGGGTGATGCGCGCATCGAGCGTGCCCTTGGGTTCCATGATGTCGGGCGAGAACAGTTCCAGCCACACCAGCTCGGACGTGTTGACCGACACCTGCCCGGCGAGCGGCGCGTAATCGTCCCAACCCGTGGTGATGCGCGCATCGATGCGACCGCCGCTGTTGAAGGCGGTGGCGAGTTCGGCGTTGATTCGGCGCGGGTCGAACGTCGCCGCCAGGGTGAGGTTCTCGTAGCTCAGCACTTCACGCCGCGAGCGCTCGCTGTTCTTCAGGCCGCCGCCGCTCGATCGCACGTCGAGCCGGCCGCTCCACGCGTTGCCGACGGGGCGCATCTGGCCATCGAGCGAAATCTCCCCGCGGATCAGCCACGGCCGGCCGCCCTCGCGTTCGGGCAGGTACGGCACGACGAGGCTGAGCGGCAGCGCGTCGCCCTTCACCGCGACGCCTCGACGCGGCCAGTCGGCGCTGGCGCACAGCGAGCCGCCGCCGCTGCCGACGAAGCAGCTGTTGCTGAGCGAACCGTTGCGGCCATCCCAGCTGAAACGCGCCGCTTCGCGCAGGCGCCACGACGCGCCGCGCGTGGGCGTCAGTTCGAACGCGGACAGCGCGCCCTGCCACGCGTTGCCGCGCCTTGCGACGTTGCCCGCCAGCGACAGCGCGCCGATGTCGCCGCGCGCCTCGCCCTGCACCTGCAGGGCCTCGACCGAGCCGCGCGCATCCAGCGACACCGACGACAGCGGCAGGCCGACCTGCAATCCCGTCGCGCGCACCGCGAGGTCGCCGTTGCCGCGCTGCCACGGCAGGCGACCCTTCGCGGTGAGCGACTGCGCCTGGTAATCGCCGAACTTCAGGCCGCTGCCGGTGAGATCGACGGTGACGTCGGGCGCGTTGCGCGGGCCGCGCACCTGCGCCGTGCCGCGCAGTGTTCCGGCGCCGCCGGGCAGCAGGTCGGAGAGCACCAGCGGCGTCAGCTTCGCGTCGATGTCGAGCGTGTTCCCGACGGTGCCCTTCGCATCGATGCGGCTGCCGCCGAGCGTCAGCGCGACGTCGCCCCGGTACGTCGTCTGGCCGCCGGCCGTGCCCGCGCCGCGCATGGCGAAGTTCGCGTTGCCGCCGAGCGGCCGGTTGCGCAGTCGTCCGCCGAGACCGCTCGCGTTCGCGGTCACGTCGAGCCCGCCATCGGCGCGCGTGCTGCCCTGGGTGGCGATGCGGCCGTTGATCGAACCCTTGAAATCCGGCGCGAAATAGCCCGGATCGAAACCGGCGAGCGTCGCGTCGATGTCCCAGCCCAGCGACGGCGCCCAGGCGATGGTGCCGGTCCCGTCGAGCGTGCCGCTCGGCATGCGCGCCTGCAGGGTCTTGAGCGTCATGCGCTGGTCGTCGCCGCGGCCGTCGAACGCGACCGTGGCCTGCGTGCCGTCGCGGCGCAGCGTCGCGTTGCCGATTGCCGCCCACGATTGCATCGTGCCGGCGAAGCCGAGGTCCGCGTCGACGTCGATCGCGACCGTTTCGGTACGCGCGGCCGGCGGCGGTGCGGTGACCGTCTGCAGCTTGCGTGCGCTCACGCTCGCCGGCGGGTTGGTCGCGGCGCTCGCGGACGCGGCCGGCACCGTCGTTTCGCCGCCGAAGCGCAGGTTGCGCGCGTTCGCGGCGAAGCGGAACTTCGCGTTGCCGGTGTCGGTGAAGTCCGCCGTGCCGCGCAGGGTCGCGGTGCCGTCGAAGATGCGCAGTGCGAGCGGCTGCACGTCGAGCACCTGGTTCTCCACGCGCACCTTCGACGGCAGCACCGTGGCGACCAGATCGCCCTGCCGGAATTCGCCGCGCAGATCGGCCGCGCCGCCCACGCCGTCGGCACTGAAGCTGAAGACCAGCGGACGATCCTCGTCGTTCGCCTCCGCGCCGGTGAGCAGGCCGATGTCGAGTCCTTCCGCGTCCGCGTCGAGGCGCCACTTCGGCTGGTCGCGTCCGTGCAGGACGAGGCTCGCGCGCAGCGGTTGCGGCGTGTGGCCGGCGATCGCCACGTTCATCCGCGACAGATCGCCGCGCGCGACCAGCCCCACGCGTGCCGGCGTGCGGCCTTGCGCGGCGGGCAGCACGGCGCTCGCGGTGAGGTCGGTGCGGTAGTCCTCGCGCGGCACGTAATCGCCGTGCAGCTTGAAACGGCCGAGGTCGCTGTCGACGAACAGGCGTTCGACGTGCAGTTCGCCCTGGCGCGCGTCGAGGCCGCCGCGCAGCGTGCGCACGTCGATGAGCTTCTCACCCGCCTGCGTGAGCAGGAACCCATCGACGCGCACGTCGTCGGCCTGCAATTCCAGCGGCGGCGCGATTTCCGGCAACACCTCGGGCCAGCGCGGCAGTTCGAACGGCTCGTCGGATCTGGGGATTTCGAGCTTCGCATTGGCGATCTGCAACGCGTCCAGCCGCAGGCGCCTGCGGATGAGCGGACGGATCGCCGGATCCAGGTGCACGCGGTCGGCGGTGAAGACGATGCGCTCGTAGGTGAAGCGCACGCCGTTCATCGTCAGCGGGCCGGAGAGCGGGCCCTCGACGCTGCGCCACGACAGCGTCGCGGTTTCCGGCAGGCGCGAGACGATCTGCGCCAGCAGCAGGTCGCGACCGCCGATGCTGGTGAGCAGCCAGTACAGGAACACGCCCGCGAGCAGCGCGATGGCGACCGACACGATGCCGGCACGGATCGCCAGCCAGCGCATGCGCGCGAAGCGGCGCGCACGCAGCTCGGCGATGCGCGCTTCGCGCGGGTCCTGCGGGGTTTCGTTGGCGGGAGTGGGCTGGCTCATGCGCGCCTCACCAGGTCGCACCGATGTTCAGGTAGATCTCGTAATCCGAGTCCGGATCCTTCAGGCCGCGCGCGATGTCCACGCGTACCGGGCCCACCGGCGAACGCCAGCGCGCACCGACGCCGACGCCGGTGTGGATGTCGGGCGTGTCGTCGAACGCGTCGCCCGCATCGACGAATACCGCCATGCCCCACGGGCCGTTGTCGAAATAATGCTCGAATTCCGCCGAACCGGTGAGCACGTTCTTCGCGCCGAGCGCGTATTTCTTGCCGTCGCTGCCGATGGTGGACGGCCCGACTTCGCGGAAGCCATAACCGCGGATGCTGTTGTCGCCGCCGGCAAAGAAGCGCAGCGATGGCGGCATGTTCACCAGCGCGTTGGTGAAGGTGCCGCCGGCTTCGGCGCGCAGGATCAGGCGGTTGCTCTCGCCCATGCCCTGGTACCAGCGCGCCACGCCCCAGGCCTGGCCGAAGGTCGCGTCCGAACCCACGCCCTCCACGCCGCCGCGCACTTCCAGCGTCACGCCGATGCCGCGCCGGGGGAAGATGCGGTCGTCGGCGTCGACGTATTCGGCGCGCAGCGAGGGATACAGGAACGTCGCCGACTGGTACTGCACCGGCGTGTTCTCGTCGCCGTCGTCGTCGGCGACGTAGGCCCAGCGTTCGCGCAGCGCGTGCAGCGCGGCGATCGCGGTGAGGCGGCGGCTGATCTGGCCGCTGCGGCTGGCGACGACCTCGACCTTGCGCGTGTCCATGTAGTCGGTCTGTTCGTCGTAGTACTGCGCGCTGAAGGTGTACCAGCCGTCCAGCCACGCGAACGCGGGGATGCGGTACTGCGCGGTCGCGGTCTTGCGCTTGGACGCCCAGTCGATCTGGCCCAGCGCCTTGTGCCCGCGATCGTTGACGTAGCGCCGCTCCATGCCCAGCCGCACGCCGGGGCCGCTGTCGGTGCCGTAGCTCAGGCCCGCGGTGTAGATCGTGCGCTTGGCCGGGGTGAGGGTGACGGTCACCGGCACCTGGTTGTCCACCGCGTCCTCGGGACGCGGCTGGATCTCGATGCTGGAGAAGTAATCCAGCCGCGCGAGCGATTCGCGGAACCGGTCGAGCTTGCCCTGGTGGTAGTAGCTGCCCTGTTCCCAGTAGATCAGCTTGTCGAGGAGGCTGTCGCGGATGATCTCGTGCGGCGTCTGCTCGATCTCGATCGGCCCCATGTCGTAGCGGCCGCCGCTGCTCCACACCAGGTCGATGTCGGCGGCGCGCTCGGCGCGGGTGATCTCCACGCGGCGCGAGCTGAAATCCGCATCGAAATAGCCGCGCTCGGCGAGGCGGCGGGTGATCCGCGTCTTGCTCGCTTCGTAGAGCTGGTGGTCGAACACGTCGCCGGTCTGCGGGCGGAACGCGCCAAGGTCTTCCTTCAGGTAACGGTCGTCGCTGCCGTCGCCGATGATCGCGATGTCGGCGCGACGCACGCGCACGGGTTCGTCGAGCGTCACGGTGATGGTGACGGTCACGCCGGTGCTGCCGCTGCCTTCGCGCGCGACCTCGATCTTCGGCGAGTAGAAGCCGAACGGCTCCAGCGCTTCGCGCGTCTCGTCCTCGGCCTCGCGCACCAGGTATGCCAGACGACGGCCGGGCACGTCCTGGCCGATCACGTCCACCAGCGAAAGCGCGCCGCGCACGTTCGCGGTCTTGGTTTCGTCCAGGCCGTGGATGTCCACGCGCTTCACCGTCGCCGCGTGCGCCACGCCGGCGGTCGCAAGCAACAACGCGGCGATGGCCAGGACGCGGGGGAGGGTCGGCATGCGGGCAGGATAACCGGGGCGAACGACGGGGCTGGTTAACGGCGGGTTTAGGCCCGCGCGGATGCGGGCCCTGCGCCGCCGTGCGTCAGATCGACAGGTGTTCGATCGCCGCGACGCTGCCCAGCCGGTCGGACAGGCGCTTGAGCAGCGCGAGCCGGTTGTTGCGCACCGCCGCATCGTCGACGTTCACCATCACGCCGTCGAAGAACGCATCGACCTGCGGGCGCAGGCGCGCGAGGCGGCCGAGCGCGGTCACGTAATCGCGCGACTGGAGCAGCGGATCGGTGTCGGCGATGGCGCCGTCCACGGCCTGCGCGAGTTCGCGTTCGGCGTTCTCGGCGAACAGCGCGGCGTCGATGCCCGACGGCACTTCGCCTTCGACCTTCTTCAGGATGTTGCGGATGCGCTTGTTCGCCGCGGCGAGCGCCTGCGCCTCGGGGAGCTTGGCGAATTCGGCGATGGCGTTGAGGCGGTGGTCGAAGTCGGGCAGCGAATCGTGCGCGACGTTCTCCACCGCATCGAACTGCACCGACGCCACGCCGCGATCGGCGTAATAGCCGCGCAGGCGGTCGTAGACGAACTGGGTGATGTCGTAGCTGCCGATCTCGGCATGCTTCGCCGGCTGCAGCGTGAGCGCGCGTTCGATGAGGTCGTGCAGCAGCAGGTCGTGTCCGCCTTCCAGCAGCGTGCGCGCCAGGCCCAGCGCATTGCGGCGCAGCGCGAACGGATCCTTGTTGCCGGTCGGCTTCAGGCCCGCGGCGAAACCGCCGGCGAGCGTGTCCAGGCGTTCGGCGATGGCGAGCACCTGGCCGAGCTTCGACGGCGCGATGTCGTCGCCAGCGAAACGCGGCATGTAGGCCTCGTCGATCGCGTGGGCGATTTCCAGCGGTTCCTTTTCCACCGCCGCGTAGTAGCGGCCGGCGATGCCCTGCAGCTCGGGGAACTCGCCGACCAGGCGCGATTGCAGGTCGGCCTTCGACAGTTCGGCCGCGCGACGCGCCTGCGCCGGGTCCACGCCCACCTGCGCGGCGACGGCTTCGGCCAGCGCGGCCACGCGCGCGACCTTGTCGGCGATGGAGCCGAGCTTGTCCTGGTACTTCACGTTCGCCAGGCCGTCGTTCATCGACGCCAGGCCCTGCTTCATGTCTTCCACGAAGAAGAACTTCGCGTCGGAGAAGCGCGGGCGGATCACGCGCTCGTAGCCCTTGCGGACTTCGGCTTCGTCCTTGGATTCGATGTTGGCGATGCCGATGAAGTGCTCGCTCAGCTTGCCTTCGGCGTCGAGCACCGGGAAGAACTTCTGGTTCGCCTCCATCGTGGCGATGAGCGCCTCCTGCGGCACGGCAAGGAATTCGCGCTCGAAGCTGCAGCTCACGGCCTTCGGCCATTCGGTGAGGCCGTTCACCTCTTCGAGGATGCCGTCGTCGATGCGCGCCACGCCGCCGGCCGCGCGCGCCGCGTCGGTCACTTCCAGCACGATGCGCTCGCGGCGCTCGTCCGGATCGACCAGCACCTTCGCGCCGCGCAGCGATTCGACGTAATCGGCGGGCGTGGAGAACCACACCGGCTTGTCGTGCATGAAGCGATGGCCGCGGCTCATGCGGTCGGCACGGGTGCCGAACAGTTCGGCGTCCACCACGTCCTTGCCCAGCAGCATCACCAGCCAGTGCACCGGGCGCGCGAAGCCGTAGTCGTGATCGCCCCAGCGCATCGGCTTGGGAATCGGCATCGCGGCGATGGCGTCGCGCAGGATCTCCGGCAGCAGCGCGGCGGTGGTCGCACCGGGCTTCACGGAGCGATGCACGAACCGCTCGCCCTTGTTGTCGCTGGTCTTCTCCAGCGTCGTCCAGTCGATGCCGGCCTTCGCGGCGAAACCCTGCAGCGCCTTGGTCGGCTGGCCGTCGGCGTCGAGCGCGATGTTGAGGTAGGGGCCGAGCACTTCGGACTTCTGCTCCGGCTGCTCCAGCGCGACGCCCGGCAGGCGCACGGCAAGGCGGCGCGGCGTGTACAGCGGCTTGGCTTCATCGCGCTCGAAGGCGATGCCGCGCTTGGCCAGGCCGTCGAGGATGCCGTCGAAGAACGCCTGCGCCAGCGCGGGCAGCGCCTTGACGGGGAGCTCTTCTGTGCCGAGTTCGATCAGGAGGGGGAGTTGCTGCGACATCCGTAGCCTCAGGTTCTTGAGCCCTCCCCCTCAAGGGGAGGGTGGGGTGGGGATGGGGGCATGGGTGCGTCGCCGCGACACCATCCCCCACCCCAGTCCTCCCCTTGAAGGGAAGGGAGTTAAGAGCGGAACCGCGTTGCTCAGGCCGCTTCCGCGGCCTTCTTCAACGCCGGGAAACCCAGCTTCTCGCGCTGCGCGTAGTACGCCTCGGCCACGCCCTGCGCGATGCGGCGCACGCGCAGGATGTAGCGCTGGCGTTCGGTCACGCTGATCGCGCGGCGTGCATCGAGCAGGTTGAAGCTGTGGCTGGCCTTGCAGACCTGGTCGTACGCCGGCAGCGGCAGGCCGAGTTCGATCAGCTTCAGCGCTTCGGCTTCGCACGCGTCGAAACGGTGGAAGAGTTCGGCGACGTCGGCGTGCTCGAAGTTGTACGCGCTCTGCTCGACTTCGTTCTGGTGGTAGACATCGCCGTAGGTGACCGGCGTGCCGTCCGGGCCGTACGTCCAGATCAGGTCGTACACGTTGTCGACGTTCTGCAGGTACATGCACAGGCGTTCGAGACCGTAGGTGATCTCGCCCAGCACCGGGCGGCATTCCAGGCCGCCGGCCTGCTGGAAGTAGGTGAACTGCGTGACTTCCATGCCGTTGAGCCAGACTTCCCAGCCCAGCCCCCAGGCGCCGAGCGTCGGCGATTCCCAGTTGTCCTCGACCAGGCGCAGGTCATGCACCAGCGGGTCGACGCCGAGCGCCTTGAGCGAATCGAAGTACAGCTCGACGATGTTGTCCGGGCTGGGCTTCATCGCCACCTGGTACTGGTAGTACCGCTGCAGGCGGTTGGGGTTCTCGCCGTAGCGGCCGTCGGTGGGACGGCGGCAGGGCTGGACGTAGGCGGCATTCCACGGCTCCGGACCGAGCGCCCGCAGGAAGGTGGCCGGATGGAAGGTGCCGGCACCGACCTCCAGGTCGAGCGGCTGGATCAGCGTGCAGCCCTGGTCGGCCCAGTAGGCGTTCAGGCGCTGGATCAGTTCCTGGAAAGTCGGTCCCTGGAAGGTAGGTGCGGCCATGGTCTCGGTGGGGGTCCCGCAAAGCGGGTTAGTATAGCCGCGGGCCTTGATGCCGCTGGTTTTTTCGCACTTCCGCGGGGCGGCGGCGCGGCCCGCAACGCATCCCGCAATGCCTCCGCAGTGGAGGCCCGCCAACGTCCGTATTCCGCCGTGAACCACCGACATACCCGGCCCTTCCTGATCCTCGAAACCGGCCAGCCCGTCGCTTCGATGCGCCGCCATCGCGGCTTCCCGCACTGGATCCGCGTCGCCGCCGGCCTGACCGCCGACGAAGCGGTCGTGGTCAACGTCGAAGCCGGCGACGCGCTGCCCGCGCGCGAGGGTTTCGCCGGCACGATCATCACCGGCTCCGGCGCGATGGTCACCGAGCGCCACGACTGGAGCGAACGCAGCGCGCACTGGCTGCGCGACGCGGCGCAGGAAGGCATGCCGCTGTTCGGCATCTGTTACGGCCACCAGCTGCTGGCGCACGCGCTCGGCGGCGAGGTCGGCGTGAACCCGACCGGTCGCGAGATGGGCACCATCGACCTGCAGCTGCATCCGCACGCGGACGAAGATCCGCTGTTCAAGGGCCTGCCCACGCAGTTCGCCGCGCAGGCCACGCACCTGCAGACGGTGCTGCGCGCGCCGCACGGCGCGACGGTGCTGGCGCGTTCGAACCAGGACGACTGCCACGCCTTCCGCTGGGGCGAACGCGCCTGGGGCGTGCAGTTCCATCCCGAATTCAGCGCCACGCACATGCGCGGCTACGTCAACGCGCGACGCGAGGCGCTGCACGGCGAAGGCCGTTGCGCGAAATCGCTGGCGCGCGCGGTGAGCGCCACGCCGCATGCGCGCCGCGTGCTGCGCCGCTTCGTGCGCCACGCGCGCGGCCTGCACGGGCACTGAGTTTCCCCGTTCCGTCTTCCGCGTGCGATACGCTCGCACGCGCTCCCCCACGCGACATCACCGAACCTCTTCCATGACCACTCACGCAACCGGCCCGCTCGCCGGCCTGACCTGGCTCAAGCGCGGCATCAACCTGGGCCGCCACAATGCACGCGCGGTGTTCGGCGCGGCGGCGATCCTGATGCTGGTGGGCATCCTGCCCGGCCTGCTGCAACTGCTGGTGCTGTCGATCCTCAAGCCCGATCCCAACGGCGCGATGATCGTCGCGGCCGGCGCGAACCTGGTGTCGATCGTGATCCTGTCGCCTTTCATGGGCGGCTTCCTGCGCCTGATCGACGCCACCGAACACGCCCGCCCGGCCTCGGCGGGCGACGTCTTCAAGCCGTTCCGCCACGGCGGCGACGCCGGCCGCCTGATCGGCTTCGGCCTGCTCATGACGCTGTACTACGTAATCATCGGCGTCGCGCTGATCACCGTGTTCGGCGATGGCTTGCTGGAATGGCTGACCAAGGTGATGACGCTGCAGCAGGCGGCGGGCAACGGCCGCATCGATCCGGCGCAGGTGCCCGACGCGCCCGCCGGTCTGGGCGGCCTGCTCGGCCTGGGCTCGATCCTGTTCCTGTTCCTCGCCGGCGTGTACGCGATCGGCTTCGGCCAGGTCGCGCTGGGCGGCCGCCCGGTGCGCCGCGCGATGGCCGACGGCGTCGTCGGCACGGCGAAGAACCTGCTGCCGATCCTGCTGCTGGCGATCATCGTGGTGCTGGCGTCGATCCCGGTCGGCCTGGTGCTGATGGCGGTGTTCGGCATCGTCGCGCTGATCGGCGGGGTGATCCATCCCTCGCTGGGCGCCGCGCTGATCGTGCCGTTGTACCTGGCGCTGGTGATCGCGTTGTACGTGGTGATGTTCGGCGTCATGTACTACCTGTGGCGCGACGTGTGCGGCCCGGCCGGGCCGCAGGCCGATGGCCCGCCGCCGCCGCCGTCGAACAATCATCAGATCGAACTCTGAGCCGGCTTTTGCGCGGGCATCGTGCTCAGCCGAGCGCGCGTTCCACCGCCGCCTGCGCCAATGACGCAAGGCGCCCGGCCACGAGGAAGGTGAAAGCCGCGGCGATCCCCGCCTGCAGCACGATCCAGCCGCGCGCCCACGCCGGCAGCGGCGCATCGCGCACCACGCGCGTGCCGCTCAGGCGGTCGTGGAGGGCGAGATGGTGCGGCGCGATCGCCGCCATCGCGTGGCCGATGTTGAGCGTCAGCCACGACAGCAATCCGGCGAACTGACGCGCGACGGAGCGCGCGATCCCGGGCGCCGCACCGGCGCGATCCACCACGCGCAGGCCCAGCGCATGCTTGCCCGGACTCCCCTGCCAGCGCGAACACTCGCCGGCCACGTGCCAGCCCAGCAGCGCGATGGCGAACACCAAAGTGGGTACGCCGATGGCACGCAGCAGCGAGGTTTCCAGCGCGGCGATGGCGCGTTCGATCGACGTATCCGACAACAGAGCGAACACGTTCGGCGCGCCGCCGGCATCGAGTTGCGCGGCGAGCGCACCGTAGAAGCGGTCGAGCAGATCGATGAAACCCTGCTCCAGCGTGCGCAGTTCACGCGCCGTGCGGGTCCACAGGAACGGTGCGATCAGCGCGGCGACCATCGCCGCATCCAGCGACCAGGCCGCGTAGCGCGGCCAGAAACGCGCGGGCGCGCTCACGCGGTGGGCGTCTGCCCGGGCGTGCCGTCGTTCTCGGGCCGCGGCTTGAGCCAGCGCGAGGCGATGATGCCCAGCTCGTACAGGATGCACATCGGGATCGCCAGCATCAGCTGCGACACCACGTCGGGCGGCGTGATCACCGCAGCGATCACGAACACGCCCACGACCGCGTAGCCGCGCGAATCCCGCAGCTGCTGCGGCGTCACCCAGCCCAGCAGCACCAGGATCACCAGCGCAACCGGCAGCTCGAAGCTCGCGCCGAAGGCGAGGAAGATCACCAGCACGAAATCCAGGTACTTGCCGATGTCGGGCGTCATCGCCACCACGTCGGGCGTGAAGCGCGCCAGGAAGCCGAACACCGACGGCAGCACCAGGAAGAAGGCGAACGCGCAACCGATGTAGAACAGCGCCACCGCCGAGACCAGCAGCGGCATCGCCAGCCGTTTCTCGCGGTGGTACAGGCCGGGCGCGACGAACGCCCAGGCCTGATAAAGCAACCACGGCATCGTCAGCAGCAGCGACGTGAAGAAGGCCAGTTTCACCGGCACGAAGAAGCCGCCGGCCGGATCGACCGCCACCAGCCGCCCGCTTTCCGGCAGCGAACCCAGCAGCGGCCGTGCGAGGACCGCATAGATGTCGGCCGCGAACGGCAGCAGGATCACGAACACGACCAGCAACCCTGCGACCGCGCGCAGCAGGCGCGCGCGCAGTTCGATCAGATGGTCGATCAGCCTCGGTTCGGCACCGTCCGCGCCGGCTTCGGCTTCGGCAGAGTGGGCATGGGGCTCATGGTCGCGACTCATCGGCGCTGCGCCCCGTCATCGTGGGCGGTCCGGTGCGCGGGCACCGGCTCGGGCTGCGCTTCCGAATCGGTTTCCACCGGCAGGCCGCGCGCATACACGTCGTCGGGACTCGCCGCCGCCCCGGCCGATTCGAGCCCGGGTTTCAGGTCCGGATCGGACGCCGACGCCAGCGGGAGTTCGTCCAGCTCCGGCTTCCGGGCCGGCGATGCGTCCGGCTGCGATCCGGGGGTGGTCGCGGCCTGCGTCGTGGAGAGCGCCGCCGTGTCGCGCACGTCGCGGTCGAGGTCGTCGAGCTCGCGCTGCAGCGATTCCTGCTCGCGCTTGATCCGGTTGCGGGCCTCGTCGAAGCCCTCGCGCAGTTCGTCCTGCGCCTCGCGCAGCGAATCCTGCGTCTGCCGCAGGCTGCGCTTGAGCTCCTCGGCGGCCAGCTCGTTCTCCAGCTCGGACTTCACCGAATGCCACTGAGCACGCGCGCGCCGCACCCACAGGCCGGCGAAGCGCGCTGCCTTGGGCAGGCGCTCGGGGCCCAGCACGAGCAGGGCCACGATCGCGATGACGAAGATCTCGGAGAACCCGATGTCGAACATGGCCGCCGACCGCCAGGATGCGCGTCAGCGCGGGGTGCGATCGTCCTGCCGGCCGCTGTCGGCCGACGTGTTCTCGCCGGACCGGGTCTCGTCGCGGCGCTCGTCGCGCAGCTGCGCCGAGGGCTTGTCCTCATCGCCGTCGCGCACGCCCTTCTTGAAGCCCTTCACGGCCTCGCCGAGGTCCTTGCCGACGTTGCCCAGGCGCTTGGTGCCGAACACCAGCACCACGATCACCAGCACGATCAGCCAGTGCCAAAGACTCAAACCGCCCATGTGGATAGTCCGCCAGAAATATGGAGGTTCAGGATACCGCAGCGACGTGACGGTCGCTGTCGTCTCCGCGCGTGCGGAGGGTTAAGAACGTGACCGGCGCACGCCGGTCAGGGCAGCGGTTCGGCCTGAACCGGGCTTTCCACCGTCTCGAAGGCCGACGGCTGCTGCGTCTGCTGCGCGGGAGCGTTCATCGGAGCGGTGGTGGCCGTGGGCGCGACGGGTGCCGGCGCCGACGTCGAGGTCGCCACCGGACGCGGCGCCGAAGCGCGGGCGCGCTCGTCGGCGTCGGCGTTGGAGCGCGCGGTGCGGGCGATGTGGCTGGCTTCCTCCAGGCGGTCGCGGAAGTCGACCACGGCCGTGGACGGCTGCCCGTTCGCGCGGCCTTCGAAGATCATGCGCGGCGTGGTGTCGCGGCCGTAGACGGATTCGTTGGCTTCGTCGTCGATCGACAGCACCGCGCCGTCCAGCGCGATGCCCGCGAACAGGCCGCGTGCGCGCGACCACGACCAGATCTCCGCCTTGAGCTGCCCGTCCGTCGCCGTGCCCGCGTTGCGCCCGACCGGGCCGGCCGCGACGCCGGCATCGGCGCCCAGCGTGATCTTGCCGTTGACGATGTTGTCCAGGCCGCGATCGCTGCGGAACACCAGCACGATGTCGGCCGACTGCACGCCGGCCTGGAAGCCGATGCTGCCGCCGGTGAGCTTCACGAAGCTCGGGTTCGACCAGGTGCCGTCGGGGTTCTTCACCGACAGCAGGCCGTGGCCGCGGCGCCCGCCGAGTACCAGGCCGATCTTCAGCGCGTCGGGCACCACCACAATGCCGCGCGCCTCGTCGAGCAGCTTGTCGGGGATGCCGGATTCGGGAATCTGCTGGATGTCGGTCAGCACGCGCACGGCCTGGCGGGCGCGGTCGTCCTCCTGTGGGCCGGCGACCGCCGAGGTGGCGATGCCCATGGCGATGGACAGGACGGCGATACGCAGCAGGGCAGGGCGCGGCAGACGGGACATGGCGGACTCCAGTGAGACTGCGCGAGTGTGGGCTCGGCGCGGAACGGGGAATTCGAGTATTCGACCGCCGGCGCGGCAGTCGGTTCAGGCTAGTGATCCAGCAATGAATCCTTACCGAATCGGCGCGTGCGTCAAGCGCCGCAAGTGCGATGCACTCGCCTATGCTGGTCAATCCAGCATGCAGATCGTGTTGATCGACGCCGTGCATGGTGGAATGCCGGCGTTTCGAACGCGTGGATTCGCGCGGGCCGGCGCAGCTGTCATCCTATGCGGCATGCCCGCCTCCGCCAGCACCGACGCCGCATTCGACGGCGCCTCGACCGCGCCGTCCGGCCCGCCGGACACCGCCCTCGTCCTCGTGAACCTCGGCACGCCCGACGCGCCGACGCCGGCCGGCGTGCGTCGCTACCTCGCGCAGTTCCTGTCCGATCGCCGCGTGGTCGGCCTGCCGCGCTGGCTGTGGCTGCCGCTGCTGCACCTGGCGGTGCTGCCGCTACGCTCGAAGGTGGTCGCCGAGAAGTACGCCAGCATCTGGATGCGCGGCGAGGACGGCGGATCGCCGCTGGCCGTGTACACCCGCCGGCTCGCCTGGGCGGTGCAGAACGAACTGCCGCACCTGCGCGTGATCGACGCGATGCGCTACGGCTCGCCGTCGCTGGCCGCGCGCCTTCGCCAGTTGCGCGAGGCCGGCGTGCGACGCGCGCTGGTGCTGCCGCTGTACCCGCAGTATTCGACGACGACCACCGCGTCGGTCGGTGACGTGCTCGCACGCGAGGCGCTGCCGACGCGCATGGTCGAGGAATACCACGTCGACGCCGGCTGGCTCGACGCCGTCGCCGGCTCGATCCGCGAGCACCGCGCGCAACATGGCGCGGGCGAGCACCTGCTGTTCTCCTTCCACGGCCTGCCGCAGCGGCTGGTGGACGCGGGCGATCCCTACGCACACCAGTGCGAGGCCGGCGCGCGCGCGATCGCGCAACGGCTGGGCCTCGCCGACGACACGTGGACGCTGAGCTACCAGTCGCGGTTCGGACGCGACAAATGGCTGGAGCCGGGCACGCAGCAGACGCTGCATGCGCTTGCCGCACGCGGCGTGCGCAAGGTCGACGTGGTTGCGCCGGGCTTTGCGGTGGACTGCATTGAAACGCTGGAGGAGGTGGCGATGATGCTCGCGGAGGACTTCGCCGCGCACGGCGGCA
Organism: Lysobacter sp. SCRH-1R; assembly: GCF_057747855.1. Lineage (NCBI taxonomy): Bacteria > Pseudomonadati > Pseudomonadota > Gammaproteobacteria > Lysobacterales > Lysobacteraceae > Lysobacter > Lysobacter sp. SCRH-1R. The sequence goes on from NZ_CM173227.1 coordinate 58,112, forward strand.
CGCTGCGCTACATCCCCTGCCTCAACGACACGCGCCCGCATGCGCGCGCGCTGGCCGACATCGCGCGCGTCGAGCTGGAGCGCTGGACCTGATGCCCGCGCGCGGCCTGCACGAATTCACCCTCGACACGCTCATCGGCCGCATCGCCGGCCTGCGCGGGCAACCCGGCGGCCCGCGTGTACTCGCGCTGCACGGCTGGCTCGACAACGCGGCGAGCTTCGTGCCGCTGGCCGAACACCTGCACGGCATCGAACTGGTCGCGCCCGATCTGCCGGGCCACGGCGCCAGCGCGCACCTCGCGCCCGGCGCGGACTATTCGTTCGCCGCCGCGGTGAACGCCGTGCTCGACATCGCCGACGCGCTGGGCTGGGACCGCTTCTCGCTGCTCGGCCATTCGATGGGCGCGGGGATTTCCAGCCTGGTCGCCGCCGCGTGCCCGCAGCGCGTGGAGCGGCTGGTGGCGATCGAAGCGCTCGGCGCGCTCGCCGAGGTGCCCGAGCGCACGGTGTCGCGCCTGCGCGACGCCATCGCCGCGTATCGCGCGCTGCGCGGCAAGTCGCTGCGCGTGTTTCCCGACCTCGCCATCGCCGTGCGTGCGCGCATGGCGGCGGGCGCGCAGGTCGGTAGCCGGCTCGAGGAGCGCGCGGCGCGATTGCTGGTCGAACGCGGCGTCGTGCCGGTGGAAGGAGGCTTCACCTGGTCGAGCGATCCGCGCTTGACGCTGCCGACGATGCATCGCATGACCGAGCCGCAGATCCGCGATCTCGTGTCGGGCATCGAGTGCCCGGCGCGCGTGATCTTCGCCGAACCGGCGCAGCCCTATCTGCCGGATCCGCTGCGGCGCGACCGCGCCGGATTGCTGCCGGCGGGCGAGCTGATCGTCATCGACGGCGGGCATCACCTGCACATGGAACAGCCGGAGCGGATCGCCGACGTGATCGGGGACTTCTTCGTTCGCGGGTGATCGCAAACCGCTGTCGCAGCCCGGGTAAGCGAAGCGCACCCGGGGTGACGACGCGGATACGCGAACCCGGATGCGCCCAAGAGGGCGACGGCGTTACGTCTTACCGCACAACGCGCGCAGCGTCGCCTTCAACCGCCGCCCTTCGGCATGGAAATAATCGCGCTCCTCGCGCCACTGCGGGCAGCGCGATTCGACTTCGCGCCAGAACGCGCGCGAATGATCGGCATGGATCAGATGGCAGAGTTCGTGCACCAGCACGTACTCGAACGCACCCGGCCGCGCGAGCACCAGCGAGAGGTCCAACGCCATCGAGCCGTCGGGCGCGAGCGAGCCCCACTGCGACGACATGATCTTGAACGTCACCCGGCGCGGCGCGCGCGGCAACGCGGGCAGGTAGCGCGGCATCCAGCGGCCGACGTCGGCGCGGCCCTGCGCTTCGAGGAAATCGCGCACCGCGCGGCGCACCGCGGTGTCGCCGGCGCGCGCCGGATGGGTGAACACCAGTTCGCCGCTGCCATCGCCCGCATGGTCCAGCCGCGTGAAACGTCCGGCTTCCCAGCGCACGTCGTGCACCTCGCCGCGCAGCGGCAGTTGCGTCGCGACGCCGGGCTCCAGCGTCGGCATGCCGTCCACGGCGAAACGCTCCAGCTGCGCGGCGAGCCAGTCGCGATGCTGCGCGACGAAGCGGTCGGCGGTGGCCAGGCTGGCGCGCATCGGCACGGTGAGGCGTGCGCCGCGTTCGTCGACCGACAGTTTGATCCGGCGCGCACGCGGATCGCGCACGCGCTGCAGCGGGATGGTGCGCCCGTCGCCCAGCTCGATGTCGAGTGTTTCGCGCTCCACCGTGCGCGGCGTGGGCGCGAACAGGCGGGCGAGGGGGCGGGGCGGCGATGGCATGGGTGCATCTTAGCGATGCGAGGTGACGATGCGGCGCGAAACGGCGTCGCGCGTCGCATTGTCATGCGCGGGACGCGAACCGGAGCGGCGGACGCGGCGGCGCGCCCGCATCCGCGTGCCGCGTCGGCAGGCTCAGGCTTCGGCTTTCGACAGCTTCAGCGCGCCTTCCAGCACCGTGAACAGGCGGCGGAACTCGCCGGCCATCAGCACGAAACGCGCGTCGAGCTCGGCGCGCAGGTCGTCGCGCTCGGTCGATTCCAGCTCGTCCACCGCGCCGTCGAGCAGCTTGAACTTGCGCACGACCAGGTCCTCGCCGAGCACGAACGACACGTGGTCGTCCAGGTTCAGCGCCAGGCGCGTGACCTGCTTGCCCGATTCCAGGTGCTTGGTGATCTCGTCGCTCTGCAGCTCCATGCGCTGCACCTTCACCACCGCGCCCTGGTCGATCGGATCGCGCAGCTCGCATTCATCGCCCAGCGACAGGCCTTCCGGCAGCGGCTCGCCCGCGACCCAGCCGGTCAGGATCGAGCGCGGCGCGACTTCGGCGTTCAGCGGCAGCGCCGGGAAGCTGCCGAGCGCGCGGCGGATCTCGCTCACCACGTTCTCGCCGGACTTGCGGCTGGAGGTATCCACCGCGACCACCCCCAGCCCCGCGTCGATCAGGGCGTCGGTGCGGCTGGGCTTCACGAACGCGCGCGGCAGCAGGTCGGTGATGAGTTCGTCCTTGATGCGCTTGCGCGTCTTGCCGCCGGGCTTGCGGCCTTCCTTCTGCTCGATCTCCGACAGCTTCTTGTTCAGCATGTCGTTGACGACCGAACCCGGCAGGATCTTGTCCTCGCCGCCGACGGCGAGCCACGTCGCATCGCTGCGGTTGTGCAGCATTTCCTCGGAGCCGCGCCCGAACGGCGAAATGAAACCGCGGCTGGACAGTTCCAGCGGGCCGACCGGCTTGAGCTGGCATTCGCCCAGGCCGCTTTCCAGTTCGTCGAGTTTGGTGGTGGTGGGGAAGCGGAACAGTGTCAGGTTGCGAAAGAACATTCGGGAGCCGGAAATAGGAAATGGGGAATCGGGAATCGGAACAGCAGGCGCGGGGAGCGTGAGCGTTGGTCGGCTTCTACGATTCCCCATTCTCCATTGCCGGTTCCCGGGTGTCGCCCGCCAGCCACGCATGCGCGTCGGGCATCGGCGCGTCGCCATGGCGACCGAGCGCAAGGAAATCGAACAGCTTCGGATCGCTCAGCTGCGACGGGCGGATGTCGCCCAGCGCGCGCGCGATGGTTTCGATGCGGCCGGGCGTTTCGCGCTCCCAGGCATCCATCATCCTCGATACCTGCTTGCGCTGAAGGTTTTCCTGCGAGCCGCACAGGTTGCACGGGATGATCGGGAAGCCCTTCGCTTCGGCGTAGGCACTGATGTCGTCCTCGCGCACGTACGCGAGCGGGCGGATCACCACGTGCTTGCCGTCGTCGCTGAGCAGCTTGGGGGGCATGCCCGAGAGCTTGGCGTGGAAGAACAGATTCAGGAAGAACGTCGCGACCAGGTCGTCGCGATGGTGGCCGAGCGCGATCTTCGTGAAGCCATTCTCTTCGGCGTACGTGTACAGCGCACCGCGCCGCAGGCGCGAGCACAGTGAACACATGGTCTTGCCTTCGGGCACGACGCGCGTGACGACCGAATACGTGTCCTGCTCGATGACGTGGTACGCAACGCCGATCGATTCCAGGTACTGCGGCAGCACGTGCTCGGGGAAATCCGGCTGCTTCTGGTCCAGGTTCACCGCGACCAGTTCGAACTTCACCGGCGCCTTCTGCTGGAGTTGCAGCAGGATGTCGAGCATGGTGTAGCTGTCCTTGCCGCCGGACAGGCAGACCATCACCTTGTCGCCGTCCTCGATCATGCCGAAGTCGGCGATCGCGCGGCCGACCTGGTGGCGCAGGCGCTTGGCGAGCTTGTTGTTCTCGTGCGCGCGACGCTGCGCGCGGGGCTGGGGTTCCAGCAGGGGCAGGACGGTACTCATGGACCGGCCATTCTACCGGCGCGGGCGCGGTGACGCTGGTCGCCGCGGCGCGTTAAGCTTCGGGGATGACCGAAAGCGACGATCCCGCCGTGCTAGCGCGCCAGCTGGCCGAACTGCGGCTCGAACACCGCGACCTGGACGCGGCGATCGAACGTCTGGGCCAGGCGTCCGACGTGGACGAGCTGACGGTCAAGCGCCTGAAGAAGCGCAAGCTGTGGCTGAAGGACTGCATCGCGCGGCTGGAGAGCGCGTTGATTCCGGATGAGCCGGCGTGAGGGCCGGTCGGATCTGACGCATCTTCTTGCGTAGCCCGGGCAAGCGGAGCGCACCGCGCCTCGGTGCAACTCAGTTGCCGTAGCGATGAACGCGCCGCAGCGCGCTGCACCATCAACGTGCACGTGTCCTTGTGGAACTCGCCATGGCACCCCGGGTGCGCTTCGCTTATCCGGGCTGCAAACGCAGCGGGAGGTATTTACGCCTTGTCGCCCGGCGCTTCTTCCGCCGAAGGCTTCACGCTCTCCGGGCTGATCTTCTCGATCGTGTGCCGCAACTCGCGGCCGAGGATGAACTTCGCGTCCTTCGCCCAGGTGTCCAGGCGGCTGTCGAAGGCGAGCTTGCTGTTCTCGTCCAGCCACACCAGCTTCATCTCGCGCAGTTTCTGGATGAAGCCGCGGAACAGCGTCTTGTCGAAGAACTCCGGCGCGGCCGGCGCGTACAGCAGCGACAGGCGCTGCGCGGCGAGCTGGCACAGGCTTTCCAGTTCGGCGGCGGTGAGCGTGCCCGGGCCGTTCTTCACCAGCACGCTGATGGCGATGTAGTAGCGCTCGAACGCCTGCTGCAGCGAGTGGCCGATCGCGCGAAGGCGGAACACTTCGTCGGTCTGCCCGGCGTTGCGCGCGAGGATGCCGCCTTCGTCCTCGCTGATCCGCTCCAACAGGCCTTCGCGCACGAACACGTCGACCGTGCGGGTCAGGCGGTCGGCGAATTCCTCTTCCGTCCACGGCAGGAACAGCTCGGCCTGCAGGAACGGATACACCGCGCGGCCCAGGCGCAGCACGCCGTTCATGCTCATGCGGCGGTTGTTCTGGAAGCAGCAGGCGATCCACGACGCCGCGGTGAACAGGTGCAGCACGTTGTTGCGGAAGTAGCTCAGCAGCACCGCGTTGTCGCCGCTCACGCCGAGCACGTCGCCCAGCGGGTGGCGGATGCGCGTGAGCACGGCGATCTCCTCGCCGTGGGCAATGATCTCCTCGACCGGATGCGGCGTGACCGTCACGCGGTCCGAATACGGAAGCTCCGCCAGCAGCGTCTTGCTCAGCGCGATCTGCGCGCGCAGGTCGGCCTCGCCCATCGCGTGCTTGGGCGTGGACAGCAGCGCCAGGGCGAGCAGGTTGATCGGGTTGACGTCGGCGGCGCGGTTGACGTTCACCTGGATGCGCTGCGCGAGCGCGTCGACGGTGTCGGACAGCCACGCGGGCTTTTCCTCGTCGCTGACCGGCGCGCCGTCCCAGTCCGGCGCGTGCTCGGCGAGCACGTCGTTCAGGCGGATCGGTTCGCCGAAGTTCACCACCACCTGGCCGTAGTTGCTGCGCAGCACCTTCGGGATGCCGATGAGCAGCTGCCAGATCGATTCCTTTTCCTTCGGCTTGCCGGACAGCTCGTCGAGGTAGCTGTTGCCTTCCATCAGCTTCTCGTAGCCGATGTAGATCGGCTGGAACAGCACCGGGCGCGTGGGCTGGCGCACGAACGCGCGCACCGTCATCGCGACCATGCCGCCCTTGGGCGGCAGCAGGCGACCCGTGCGCGAACGGCCGCCTTCGACGAAGTACTCGATCGAATAGCCGCCGGCGACCAGCTGCGCGACGTACTCGCTCAGCACCGCCGAATACAGCGCGCTGCCGCGGATGCTGCGGCGGATGAAGAACGCGCCGCCCTTGCGCAGCAGCGTGCCGACGACCGGCAGGTTGAGGTTGATGCCGGCCACGATGTGCGGCGGCACGATGCCGCGCGTGTACAGCAGGTAGCTCAGCAGCAGGTAGTCCATGTGGCTGCGGTGGCAGGGCACGTAGACCACTTCGAAGCCGGGCGCGTCGTCCTTCAGCTTGTCCAGGTGGTGGACGAGCACGCCGCGGTAGATGCGGTTCCACACCGGCGTGAGCAGGAAGCTCGCCGAACGCACGACCGGATGCGAATAGTCGGCGGCGATCTCGTACGCGAAACCGTGCGCCTTCTTCCACGCATCGGCGAGCGAACTCTTGTCGCGCGCGGCTTGGTCGGCGATGGCTTCCTTCACCGTGGCCGAGGACAGCACCCGGTCGACGAGCAGCCGGCGCGTGGAAAGGTCCGGCCCGATCACCGCCGCGCGGATGCGGCGGAAGTGCGCGCGCAGCACGCGCGAGAGCTTGCGCACCGTGCGTTCGGATTCCAGGCCTTCGTCGACGATGTCGCGCAGGCTTACCGGCGGGGCGAAGCGCACCAGCGTGTCGCGGCCGTTGAGCGCGATCGCCAGCAGCCGGCGGAAGCGGCCGACCAGCGTCCAGTTTTCCGAGAACAGCACCGAGAACCAGCCGCTGTTCTTGTCCGGCGCGCGGCCGACGAAGATCGACACCGGCACCAGCTGCACGTCCAGCGACGGATCGGCGCGGTGCGCGTCGAGCAGGTGCGCGAGCGAGCCCGAATGCGACTTCGGCGAGGCCGGCGCGGTGCCCAGCGACTGCTGCAGCTGCGCCAGCGTGTTGACGTTGCGGCGCGACAGCGCGAGGTAGGCGCGCTTGCGCCTGAGCGGATCGCCCGGCAGCGGCTGCAGCGGCGAGGGCAGGCCGGCCTCGCGGCAGGCGCGTTCGAGGATCAGCGCGTTGGACAGGCCGTAGTCCTCGAGCACGTAGCAGACCGGCCGGCCGCTCCATTCCTCGGGGATCTCGGCCGCCGGGTTGCGCGGTTCGACGGTGATCTGCACCCACGGCGCCATGATCCGGCCGAGCAGCTTCGCCCACCACGGACGGCGGGCGGCCGAAGCGGAACGGCGCGGGCCGCCGCCGCGGCGATCGTCGCCCGGCGTGCCGGCGGGGGCGGCGATGGGGAGTTCGGCCTGGGCCGGATCGGGTTCCGGACGCCCGGCGTCCACGGGATCCGCGTCGAGTGCGGCGGTCGGGTCCGTCGCGTCCTGCGCCGGTGCGTGCGGAGGCGTTGCCGCGTTGTCGCGGCTGGACGGAGGGGCGGCCGTCGCGTCCTTGTCGGCGTCCGGAAAAGGCAGGGGCGTCTGGTTCGGCATCGCGGGCATTATGCCCTTCACGCCTTGGGCGCGTTCAGGGCGCCGCCGGCGCGAGCGGGGCCTTGGCGGCCGGCGGCAGGACCTTCGGCGCCTTGCCGCTCGCCGCCGCCGGGCGCGCGGCTTCGACCTCGGCGTGGCGCAGGGCGTCGGTGAGATACCAGTGGCCGTGGCGGCGTTCGACCGTCAGTTCGGCCTGGATCGCCTGCCCGGCCAGCGTGTAGTCCAGGCGGATGCGGGCGCGGTCGCCGTCGCGTTCGAGCAGGGTGGCGCGGGCGGTCGCCAGGTCGGCATCGATGTCCAGTCCGTAGGCCAGCAGCACCCGCTTCATCCGTTCGAAGAACGGGCCCATGTGCTCCAGGCTGCGCTGCATGCCGAGCTGGCGGAAGCGCTCCGGCCCGCCGGCCAGGCCGGTGTGGCGGGCGCCGGCGACCAGCAAGGGGATGGCCTGCCGCGCGAGCTGCACATCCCCCAGCGGCGCCTTCTGCGCCCAGCGGCTGATCGCGCCGACCAGCTGCACGTAATGGGCGCGTTCCTCGTCGCTGTAGTCGCCTTCGCGGCGCAGGTACTGGGTCGCGAACAGCCCCAGCGTGGCGGCGGCCGAGCGCAGTTCGGCGTTCGCGCCGGAGAACTGGCGCTGGTAGACGGTGAGCAGCTGCTTCTCGGCGCCCGGCGCGGACAGGGCGTCGATGAAGGCGGGCAGCCGGTCGTCGAGCGGCAGGTCGGTCAGCGGCCAGCGGGTGCGGCCTTCCTTCCATGCAAGATCGAGCCGCGCGTGCAGCTCCGGTGGGACGGCGTGGCGCGAGTAGCTCACCAGGTCGTTGCGGCGGAGGTCGCGGATGAGCTGCTCGACGGCCTGCGTCGGTTCGGTCGGCGTGGGCTCGACCACGGGCGCGGGCGCGCGCTGGCAGCCCGCCGCCGTCAGGGCGGCCAGCAGCGTCAGCGCGGCGGTGGCGCGTGCGATCGATGTCATGCGGGTGCGGCTCCCCCCAAGTCGCTGCCGGCATCTTGGCGGCGAGGCCGGATGCCGGCAAGCCAAGGCGGTCTCGGAATCGGAATGCGTCGGAATATCGGCACCACGTCACAAATCAATGGGTCAAAAACTGACGTTGAGTGTCAAAATCATCAAAAACTGTGATCAGTATCGCGTTGGATATTGGCTGATCCTGCCCTTTCACATCCCCGTAACGGGCCGCAGGTCGTTTTGAGACGGTTGGCACAGTTTCTGCTTTCCATGCCCTGACCCGGCCGCGTGTCGCCGCCGGCGGACACCATACAGGGACTCATTCCATGAAGAAGCTTCTTCTCGTCGCGGCCACCGCCGCCGGCCTCGTTTCCATTGCGCCGGCTTCCGCCGCCGACGGCACCATCACCGTGACCGGCACGGTCGCCGCCAACACCTGCCGCATCGCCGGCACCAGCGGCACGAACGTCAACGTCGCGCTGCCGAGCGTGCCGACCACCGCGCTGGCCGCCGCAGGCGAGACCGCCGCGACCACGCCGTTCGCGATCAACGTCAGCGGCTGCACCGGCGGCACCTCGGCGCAGGCCTTCTTCGAACCGAGCGCCTCGATCGACCCGACGACGCACGGCCTGCGCAACAGCACCGCCGCCGGCTCGGCGAGCAACGTGCAGGTCAAGCTGCTCAACAGCGACCTGACCCAGATCCAGCTGGCCGGCGTGCGCGGCGCGCAGGCGTCGCAGTCGGTCGTCACCGACACCAACGGCGCGGGCACGCTGAACTACTACGCCCAGTACTACGCCACCGGTGCCGCCACGCCGGGCAGCGTGAACACCAGCGTGCAGTTCACGATGGTCTACAACTGAGCACCACCCCGCGGGCGCGGCCTGGCCGCGCCCGCCTCCGGCATTCGCCCGGCCGCTTCCAAGGCAATCCCATGAACACTTTCCTTCGCGCCATCGGCATGGCGCTGCTCGCGGCGTGCGTCTTCGCGCCGGCGAGCGCCAACGTGCTGATCGGCGGCACGCGGGTCGTCCTGCCGGCCAGGGAAGGCGAAGTCACCGTGCGGCTGAGCAACGAGAACGACCGTCCCGCACTGGTGCAGGCGTGGATCGATCGCGGCGACGCGAAGTCCACGCCCGATACCGTCGACACGCCTTTCCTGGTCACGCCGCCCATGTTCCGCATGGAAGCCGGGCGCGACCAGAGTCTGCGCATCCTCTACACCCGCGAGCCGTTGCCGGCCGACCGCGAGTCGCTGTTCTGGCTCAACGTGCTCGAGGTTCCGCCCAAGCCGGCCGACCTTGAAGCGGCAGGTGCGAACTACCTGCAGCTGGCCGTGCGTTCGCGGCTGAAGCTGTTCTTCCGGCCGCAGGGGCTGTCCGGCGATCCGCTCAAGGCGCCGGGCGAGCTGACCTTCCGCGCGACCGCCGGCAACGCCGGCACCGTGCTGCTGGTCGACAACCCGACGCCGTACCACGTCACGCTGAACGACCTGGCCGTCGAAGTGGCCGGCAAGTCGTACAAGGCGACCGTCGGCATGGTCGCCCCCCTTTCGCAGCTGAGCATCGACGTGCCGGGGCTGGCCAAGCCGCCGGGCGCCGGCGCCGTCGTCCGCTTCACCGCCATCAACGATTACGGCGCGATCGCCCCGTTCGAAGGCGTGCTGGCTCCATGAGATCCGCCGCCGGCCCACTCCCGCCGGCCCTCCTGCGAGTGCCCGCGCGTGCGCTGCTGGGTACCGCGATCGCGTGCTCGCTGCTGACCGGTGCGGCGTACGCCGCACCGACCACGCCGGCGGACGCCGAGTTCGACATGAGCCTGCTGGCCGGCGCGCGGCAGTCGTCCGTCGACCTGTCGCGCTTCGAGCGCGGCGAAGTGGTCCTGCCCGGCGTGTACCGCGTGGACGTCTATCTGGACGGTCGCTGGAGCGGTTCGGGCGAAGTCCGCTTCGAATCGCCGGAGCCGGACGCCAACGCCGTGCCCTGCTTCACGCCGGAACTGATCGAACTGCTCGGCCTGCCGCTGGAGAAGATGGACGCCGACGCGCGTGAGCGACTGAAGGCGCAGCCGGGCTGCCTCGCGTTGTCCGACCTGATCCCGGGCGCGACCGCGACCTACGACCAGTCCGCGCTGCGCCTCGACGCGACCGTCCCGCAGGCATGGCTGGGCTACCGCGCGCGCGGCTACGTCGCGCCCTCGCAGTGGACCGAAGGCGTCACGGCGGGACTGCTCAACTACAACGCCAACGTGTATCGCACGCGTTCCGGTGGGGTGGAGCAGACGTCGGGCTACGTCGGACTGAACGCCGGCCTGAACCTCGGCGCCTGGCGTCTTCGTCATGGCGGCAACTACACCTGGCAGTCGGGGCTGGACGGACGCCCGTCGGATCACCGCTACAAGGCCGCATCGACCTACGCGCGCCGCGACATCACCGAATGGCGCGCGCAGCTCACCCTGGGCGACACGTTCACCAGCGGCGAACTGTTCGACAGCGTCGGCGTGCGCGGCGTGCAACTGACCACCGACGACCGCATGCTCCCCGAGTCGCTGCGCGGCTACGCGCCGACCGTGCGAGGCGTGGCGGAAACCAACGCGCGCGTGACCATTCGCCAGAACGGCGTGCTGCTGTACGAAACCACGGTCACGCCGGGGCCGTTCGCGATCAACGATCTCTATGCCACCGGCTACGGCGGCGACCTCGATGTCGTGGTCACCGAGGCCGACGGTCGCGTGCGCGAATTCTCCGTGCCGTACGCGGCGGTTCCGCAGCAGCTTCGCCCGGGGTCGTCGCGTTTTTCCGTCGCCGCGGGCGTGATCAGCGACGACGCCTTCGAGGGCGATCCCGCGCTGGTGCAGGCGACCCTGCAGCGCGGGCTGACCAACACCGTGACCGGCTACGGCGGCGTGCTGGGCAGCGAGGGCTACGTCTCCGTGCTCGGTGGCGTCGCGCTGAATACCCGCGTGGGCGCGATCGCGCTGGACGTGACCGCCGCGCGCACCAAGCTGCCGGGGCAGGCGGCCAGCGACGGCCAGAGCGTGCGCGCCACCTACAGCAAGATGTTCCCCGATACCGGGACGTCCTTCAGCCTCGCGTCCTACCGCTATTCGACCAGCGGCTTCTACAGCCTGCGCGAAGCACTCGCGGCGCGCGACTTCGCGCAGGGCCGCGCCGCCGACAGTTTCCTGGACGAGACCGATCCCTTCGCCAACCTGCTCACGCCCGAACAGCGCGAGGCATTGCGTGGCGAACGCGAGGTCGACGTGCTGGCGAACAACGATGGCCTGGATCGCCAGCGCAACCGTTTCGATCTGAACCTCAACCAGCAGCTCGGCGAGCACGGCGGCACGCTGTACGCCACCGCGTCGGCGCGCGACTACTGGACCCGGACCGGCACCGACGTGCAGTTCCAGGTCGGCTACAACCATCATTTCCGCACGCTCAGCTACAACGTTTCGGCCACGCGGCTGCGCGACATCGACGGCCGCTTCAGCAACCAGTTCTACCTGAGCCTCAGCGTGCCTCTGGGGAGCGCCGCGCGTGCGCCGAGCCTGACCGCGGGCGTCGTGCGCGACGATGCCGGCCGCACGCAGACCCAGGCCAGTTTGGCCGGCACCGCCGGCGCGGACGGACAGGCCACCTACGGCGCGACGATGAGCCACGACGAGGACGTCGGCACGTCCGGCTCGCTCAACGGTACGTACCGGGGCGGCTACGGCATCGCCAGCGCGAGCTATGGCGAGGGCGAGGGTTACTGGCAGGCTTCGCTCGGCCTGTCCGGCGCGCTCGTCGCGCACCCGCGCGGCGTGACGCTCGGTCAGCCCGTGGGCGACACCGTCGCCATCGTATCGGCGCCGCACGCCAACGGCGCCCGCGTGCTCAACGGCCAGGGCATCCGGGTGAACCGCTTCGGACAGGCGCTGGTGCCGTACCTCACGCCGTACGCGATGAACACCATCGAGCTGGATCCGAAGGGCCTGCCGCTGAACGTCGAGCTGGCCTCCACCAGTGCGCGCGTCGCGCCGCGGGCGGGCTCGGTCGCCCTCGTCACCTACGCGACCTCGCACGGCAACACCGTGCTCGTGCGCCTGCACACGGCGGGCGGCCAGCCGCTGCCGTTCGGTGCGGAAGTGAACGACGCGACCGGCCGCAGCCTGGGCTTCGTCGGCCAGGGCGGGCGCGCGCTGCTGCGTGGCGTCGAACCGGCCGGGCAGCTGCAGGTGCGCTGGCAGGAAAACGGCGAAACCGCCCGCGCCTGCCGCTTCGAATACACCGTGCCCGACGTCGACGGCCAGGGCGCGGACGCGCTGCCGCGCACGCAGGCCACCTGCACGGACGTGGCCGTGCCGACCGAAACGAGGAAGAGCTGATGCCCGTCACGTCCCTGTTCCGCGCTCGCATCGCGCTGGCGATGCTCGCGTTGCTGCTGCTGATGCCGTGGGGCCAGGCCTGGTCGCATTGCCCCTACAACGGCAGCGGCGTCGATGTGCGCTTCAGCGTGCCGGACACGATCGTCGTGCCCTACGACGCCCAGGTCGGCGACGTCCTGTACGAAACGCCGCAGGTGCCTCCGGCGGAGCCGCTCAGGCTCAGTTGCTCCGGCAATACGGATTACGGCATCTCGAACTCGGTCGGATCCACGCCGAACACCCGCACGGCGATCTATCCCACCGGCGTGGACGGCATCGGCTACCGGCTCCTGCACGGCGACAACAGTCCGTCCAACTACATGTACCCGTTCCCGTGCTGCCGCCTGAGCAGCGGTACGTACGACTTCTCCGTGAGCACCGCGCTGCAGTTCGTCAAGACCGGGCCGATCGCCAACGGCAGGAGCCTGTCGAGCGGCAGGCTGGCGCGATGGCTGTACGAACGGACCGCTTCGGGCAACACGGCATCGGTGCAGAACTACGTGCTGGCCAACCGGGTGACCTTCGTGCAGGCCGCCTGCCGGCTGAACACCGCCAACATCGCGGTGACGCTCCCGACGGTGCCATCGCTGTCGCTGCCCTCGGTCGACGCGACCACCGGCAGTACGCCGTTCCGCATCAACCTGACGTGCAGCGCCGGTTCCAGGCTCAACATCATGTTCGACACGGACGCGGCGGTGCCCGGCAAGACCGGCGTGATCGCATCGAGTACCGGCAACGGGCGCGCAACCGGCGTGGGCGTGCAGATCGTCGATTCCGGCGCGGTGCCGGTGGACTTGAAGCGCGAGTACCTCGTCGGCGCCACGCCGCAGGGCGCGCTGGAACTCACCTACAACGCGCGCTACTACCGCACCGGCACCACGATGCAGCCGGGCACGATCAGCGCGACGGCGACCTTCACGCTCAGCTACGACTGACGCGCGCGCTAAAGCCGCGCGCGTCGCGGCCGTAAATCCTTCCGCTCAGTCGTAGGTCTGCGTCGCCACCCAGACCGGAGCGCCGCCGGCGGCCTGCACGTAGCCGGCGTAGTAGCTCACCAGTTGCGAGCGCGCGTGCGACGCGGCCGGTTCCAGCCGCAGGGTGTACGGCACCGGAGCGGACGCTCCCGGACACTGCGTGCGCAGGTGTAGCGGCACCGTCTGTGCAGGGGTCCGGATCGCGGCCGGGGCGCAGGTGGGTGTCGCCACGCTGCCCGAGAACGCGATGCGGCCGTCGGCCGCGTGCGCGTTCGCGCCCGCCGTTGCCGCGGCTACCACCAGTGCGCAGAGCACGGCGCCCACCGTGGCTCTGACTCGTTTCATGGCCTTCCCTTGCGCCTGCATGCGCGTAGTTCGCCTGTTCGCTCCATCGGCCGCGCTGAACCTTTCTGAAGAGGATCGCGTCGCCGGTGATGTGGAACTGGAAGCGGCGTCACACTTCCTCGGCCGAGTCTCCCGGGGAGTGAAGCGCGGTGCAGGTGGTGGCGGCGTGTTCGCCGAGGTGTCGCGGCTGCCTGCAACCTCCGGCGTGGGCGCGCCGGGCGAAGAAAAAGGAGGCCGGGGCCTCCTTCAAATCCGGCCGAAACCGGAGGACTTCGAGTTGTGGCATGGCTCCGGCTCGCGCCGGACGGAAGGCAGGTTAGCGGCCCTTCGAACTTAACGCAACCCCTTAAGAGTTGCGCTGCAAGTATTTGAATCGAAAGGCACAGAAGTGAGAGGGCAGGAGTGAGAAACGAGGGGACGGCTCCGCTCTGCCCACTCCTTCCCGGGAACTCATTCCGGCCGCAACGCAGCCCGCTTCGCCTCGCGGCGCGATTCGCGCGGCTGCGCCCACTGATTGTTGAATACCGCCGGCTCCCAGCTGCCGTAGCTCGGGTTGGGCAGCATGAACCAGCGTTCGCCGAACCAGTCGCCGTATTCGTCCAGCAGCTGCGCACGGCCTTCCGGCGTGTTCGCGGTGATCTGCACGAAATCGCCCAGCTGGTCGCCGAACTGCATCAGCACGCGGTACTGCTGGCCGGCGAGGCGGCGACGGCAGTTCTTCTCGCTGCCGTTCTGCTCGCAGCCTTCCACCACCGTGCCCAGGCCGAGGAACACGCTGTCGTCCTTCACCGGCATGCCGACCGCCTTGAGGTTGGCGATCGTCGCGTCCTTCAGGTGCACGGCGCGATTGGACAGGTACACGATGGTCACGCCCTTCGCGGACGCAGCCTTGGCGAATTCGACGACACCCGGCATGGCGCGGGCCTTCTTCTCGGCGACCCAGCCGTCCCAGGTCACTTCGTCGTACTCCTTGCCCTCGCGCACCAGGCGCGCCTGGTAGGGCGAGTTGTCGAGCACGGTCTCGTCCACGTCCATGATCACCGCCGGCGGCAGGCCCGTGGCCGCGTTGCCGCGTTCGTCGGTGACCAGCGCGTCCCAGTGCTTCTCCTTCAGCGCGGCGTCGAGCTTGTCCGCCGCGGCGCGATAGATCGTGGTCGTCACCGCCGGGTACTCGGCGCTGGCCTGCATCCAGAGCACCGCGTTGAGGTTGTCGTCGGCGGGCGTGGCGGGCTTGGCGACGGCCGCGGGCGCCGCTTTCGGCGTCTCGCCGGGCGCGAGCGTGTCGGCGCGTTTGCAGCCGCCCAGCGCGATCGCGCAGGTGAGGACGGAAAGGGTGAGGACGCGAGGCGACATGGCGATCCGGACTTCGAACAGGACGCGCGATTCTAGCCGAGCCATGCGACGCCGCCGTTTCACGGACGGGCGGTTCGCCTCACGCGCGCGCCACCTGCAGCGACACCTGTTTGCGCCCGTCGGCGACCCATTGCGAACCGACTTCCTCGAAGCCGAACGCCGCATGGAAACGTCGCGAGGCTTCGTTCGGCGGCACGGTGTAGAACTCGCAGGCCACGGTGTCGACATCCGAGGCGCGCGCGAACCCGAACAGATCGCGATACATCAGCGGGCCGAGCTTGCGCCCCTGGTGCGTGCCCGCCACGACGATCCGGTCGACGTACAGGAAGCGCGGATAGCGCTGTGCGAACCAGACGTAATTCGGGCTGTCGTACGCCACGCCTTCGCGGAACGCGAGCAGGAACGCGACGACCGCATCGCCTTCGCACGCAACGCGGTGGTACGCAGCCATCGCATCGAGCTCGCGCAGGCGCGTCGCGTCCATCGGGCTCAGCATCTCCTCCGATTCGAGGTTCAGCGCGAGGATGCGGGCGTGGTCGGCGGCGGTCGCCGGACGCAGGGTGAAGCTCATGCGGCAGCCTCGTAGAGCTCGATCGGCAGGCCGTCCGGATCGGCGAAGAAGGTGAAGCGCCGGCCGGTGTATTCGTCCACGCGCAGCGGTTCGACGTCGATGCCCTGCGCCTGCAGCTCCGCTGCGCCGGCGGCCACGTCGGCCACTTCGAATGCGAGGTGGCGCAATCCGCACGCTTCCGGTCGCGATGTGCGCGGCGGCGGCGACGGGAAGGAGAACAGTTCGATCTGCGTGCCGTCCGGCAGCGCGAGATCGAGCTTCCACGAATCGCGCGCCTCGCGATAGACCTCGGCAACCACGCGCAGGCCGAGCACGCGCGTGTAGAAGTCCTTCGAGCGTGCGTAATCGGACGCGATGATCGCGACGTGGTGGATGCGATGGAGGTTCATGCGCGCATCGTCCCGTTCACGCCTCGCCCAGCAACGCCTTGATCGCCGCGAAGCCCGCCGCCGCGCGCTCCTGCTTGCGCGCGGCATCGGCCACGGGGTCGGCGCCATCGCGCTGGATTTCCGCCGTCGGCAGTTCGTCGAAGAAGCGGCTCGGTTTCAGGCGGATCTTGTCGCCCCACTTCGACGCCTCGCGCGAATGCGACAGCCACAGCTGTTCCTTCGCGCGCGTGATGCCGACGTACAGCAGCCGACGTTCTTCTTCGAGCGAACCTTCCTCCAGCGCCATCTCGTGCGGCAGCGTGCCGTCTTCCATGCCGACGATGAAAACGTAGCGGAATTCCAAGCCCTTGGCCGCGTGCAGCGACATCAGGCGCACCTGGTTGCCGGCCTCGCCCTTGTCGGCGTGCGACAGCAGCGCGAGCTGCGCCGCGAGCTCGCCCGGGCCCGAGCCCTTGCCGCCGTCGAACCATTCCGACAGCTCCTCCAGGTTCTCCTTGCGACGCTGGAAGCTGGCTTCGTCCTTGCACTGCGCGCGGATCGACGCGAGCAGGCCGCTCTTCTCGGCCAGCACGCGTACCAGTTCCGCCGGCGAGATCCTGAACGCCTCGCCGCGAAGATGACGCACGATGTCGACGAAGCCGTCCAGCGCGTTAGCCGCACGCGGCTGCAGTTGCTTCAGCACGCCGATCTGCTCGGCCGCGCGCGACATCGGCATGTGCGCGTGCTGCGCCAGTTCGGCGAGCTTCGCCAGCGTGGTCGCGCCGACTTCGCGCTTGGGCGATTGCACCGCGCGCAGGAATGCCGCGTCGTCGTCGGGATTGGCGATCAGCCGCAGCCACGACAGCGCGTCCTTCACTTCGCCGCGTTCCAGGAACGCCGTGCCGCCGCTGAGGTGGTACGGCACGCGCAGCAACTGCAGCGCTTTCTCCAGCGCGCGGCTCTGGAAATTGCTGCGGAACAGGATGCAGAAATCGCTCCATGGCGCCTGCTTGGCCGCGGCGAGGAAATGGATCTCCGCGGCGACCTTCTCCGCCTCGTGCGCGCCGTCGCGGCATTCCCACACGCGGATGCGCTCGCCGTCGGCCTGGTCGCTCCACAGCGTCTTGGGATGCTCGTGCGGGTTGTGCGCGATCAGCGCGTTCGCCGTGCGCAGCACGCGGTTGGAGCAGCGGTAGTTCTGTTCGAGCTTGATGATCTCAAGCGTTGGATAGTCCTTGCCGAGCTGCAGCAGGTTGTCCGGATTCGCCCCGCGCCAGGCGTAGATCGACTGGTCGTCGTCGCCCACGCAGGTGAACAGGCCCTTGTCGCCGGCGAGCGCCTTGAGCAGGCGGTACTGCGCGTCGTTGGTGTCCTGGCATTCGTCGACGAGCAGGTAGCCGATGCGCTCGCGCCATGCCAGGCGCAGGTTCTCGTCGGCTTCCAGCATCTGCACCGGCAGGCGGATGAGGTCGTCGAAATCCACCGCGTTGAACGTGGAAAGCCGCGCCTGGTAGCGCTGGTACATCAGCGCCGCTTCCATCTCGCGCGGGCTTTTCGACACCGCCAGCGCCTCCTCCGGCGACAGCCCCGCGTTCTTCGCGCGCGAGATGAGGTTGCGCATGTCGTCGATCGCGTCGGGCTTGCTGCCGGCGGGCATCAGGTCCTTGATCTGCGCCGTGCTGTCGTCGCTGTCGAACACCGAAAAGCCGCGACGCAGGCCTGCCTTGGCGTGGTCGATCTGCAGGAACTTCAGGCCGAGCGCATGGAAGGTGCACACGGTCAGGCCCTCGGCCGCATCGCCCTTGATGCGCTTGGCGACGCGTTCCTTCATCTCCTTCGCCGACTTGTTGGTGAAGGTGATGGCGGCGATGCGTTTGGCCGGCATGCGGCCGGAGGCGATCAGGTGCGCGATCTTCTCGACGATCACGCGCGTCTTGCCGCTGCCCGCGCCGGCGAGCACGAGCAGGGGCCCGTCGGTGTGCAGGACGGCGGCGCGTTGCGGAGGGTTGAGACCGTGCATGGGGCGTGTTTGCGGCCTTGGAGGCGGCGGCGTATTGTGCCGCAAGCGACTCCACGGCGGGCGCCGACCGGGTCGCGATTCCGCGCGATGGCCGCGATCCTGCCGTCCGGCACCCCCGGCCACGCACAAGGAGGCTGCATGGACGTTCATCTTGCAATCGCCCTGGCCCTGGCCGCCGCGGCCGGCCCCGCCCCTCCGGCTTCGTCCGACACGCAGGGCGTGGTCGCGACCACCGACCGCATGGCCGCGCGCGAGTTCGACGAACGCACGCGAATGTCGCGCGAATTCCCCAACGAACTGTGGCGCCTGTACGGCAGCGATGCGGTCGCCAAGGGCGATTACGGCGACGCCGTCCGGCATTTCAGGCACGCGGCGCGCTACGGCGACAAGTATTCGCAGCATCGCATCAGCCTGATGTACTGGCACGGCGTGGGCGTCGAACACGATCGCGCGCTGGCCTACGCGTGGGCGGATCTCGCGGCCGAGCGCATGTACCCGAGCTTCGTCGTGCTGCGCGAGAAGATGTGGATGGCGATGGACGACGCCGAACGCGCGCGCGCGCTGCAGGTCGGCCAGTCGCTATACGACGAGTACGGCGACGAAGTGGCCAAGCCGCGCCTGGCGCAGGTCATCGCCGCCAGCACGCGCGACATCACCGGCAGCCACACCGGCTTCCATGACGAGCGCCTGCAGGTCATCGGTCCGAGCAGGGGCGGCGGCCTGATGGGCGACCTGGGCAACTTCGACCTCTCGCCGATGTACGCCAGCTGGCGTCGCGATCCGGCCCGCTACCGGGCCGTGGAAGACGCGGTGTGGTCGCACGGCCATGTCGAGGTGGGCGAGGTCGAAACCGACGGGCGCTGACGGATGCGGGGCCGGCGTGTCTCGCCGGTTCCGTTGATTGCGACTCCGGCGACAGCCGCGGCTAGACTGGGCGTTCCGCCTGTCGACGACGGATTTCCCATGCGCCTGGGCCTGGCCGCCAACCGCCTGCACCACCTTCGCGAAGATTCCGCACTGTTCCGCTGGCTGCACGCCTGCGAGCCGGGCATCCGCGAACTCGGCCTGGAACTGCACACGGTCGGGCGCACCTTCGACGCCATCGCCGCGGCCGGCCTGCTTCCCGGCTACACCGGACTGCGCCGCTATCCGTATGGCCGCGAGGGCGGGCTGATGAAGCTGGTCGCCGAAGTCGTGGGCCTCGGCAGCCCCGAACGCACGCTCGACGGCGCGATCTACCTGATCGACCCGGTCGATCCCTCGTCAGTGTTTCCCGAAGCCGTCGCGCTCAAGCGCCAGTGCGTGATCCACGGAAAGCCGTTCATCTCGACCGTGGCATCGGCGCGCGACTGGATCGAAGTGGAGCGCATGCATGCCGGGTTCGCGCCGGACCCGGGGATGGACGCGCTGCACGCGTTCGAAATCCAGACGCTCGCACTGATCGCGCACGACGCGATGAAGCCGCAGATGATGGCTTACGCCGCCGAGCACTTCGACGTGCTGTCGCGCTTCCAGCGCCGCGTCGCGACCGGCACCACGGGCCAGCGCCTGAACGAACTGGCGTGGAGCCGCGGCTGGCCGCAGGGGCAGGCGTGGGTGCAGCGGTTCGAGAGCGGCCCGATGGGCGGCGACGCGCAGATCGCCGACCTGGTGCTGGAACGCCAGTGCCAGCGCGCGATCTTCTTCGAGGACCCGCACGTCGCGCGGCAGCACGAAGCCGACATCCAGCTGCTCGAACGCGCCGTCACCACGGTCACCTTCGACGCGGTCTGCATCACCTCGCCGGCGGTCGCGCAGCGCTGGGCGACGGCGGTGCGGTTGCGGTCGCAGCGCGGCGGCTGAATGCGTGGCGGCGCCCGCGCCGCGCGAGACCGACATCGCATCGGCGCCTGATTTCAAGCCTGTGGCGCGTGCCGCGCGCGCCGTACACTGCGCGCATGGCGAAGCTCTACTTCTATTATTCGGCGATGAACGCCGGCAAGACCACCACGCTGCTGCAGTCGGCGCACAACTATCGCGAGCGCGGCATGCGCGTGGCGATCCTCACGCCGCGCCTGGACGATCGCGCCGGCGCCGGCGTGGTGGCCTCGCGCATCGGCTTGCGGTCGGAAGGCATCGCGTTCGAACGCGACGACGACCTGGAAGCGATCGTGCGCCGCGACATCGCCCAGCACGGCGCGTTGCACTGCGTGCTCGTCGACGAAGCGCAGTTCCTCACCCGCGCGCAGGTGTGGCAGTTGAGCGAAGTGGTGGATGCGCTGCGCATCCCGGTCCTGTGCTACGGCCTGCGCACGGACTTCCGCGGCGAACTGTTCGAAGGCAGCCAGTACCTGCTCGCGTGGGCGGACGAGCTCACCGAGATCAAGACCATCTGCCACACCGGCAAGAAGGCGACGATGGTCGTGCGCGTGGACGCGCAGGGCCGCGCGGTGCGCGAGGGCCCGCAGGTCGAGATCGGCGGCAACGACCGCTACATCTCCGTCTCGCGCGCCGAGTACAAGAAAGTCATGAGCGGCGAGGGCACGATCGAGCCGTTGCAGCCGCCGCTGCCGTTGTAGCCAAACGCCGTTGCAGCCAAACGCTTTTGTGGCCCGGGTGAGCGGCGCACCCGGGCTGCCGTGGCGAGTTCCACAAGAACGCGTGCATGTTGATGGTGCGGCACGCTGCGGCGCGTTCATCACTACCGCAACCGAGTTGCACACAGGCGCGGTGCGCTTCGCTTACCCGGGCTACGAAAACTACCGGCGCGTGATGCTTACGCCCGCAGCAGCGTCGCCGCACGGGCGAGCGCTTCGATCGCGCCCCATTCCTCCGCCGCGACCAGTCGCGACGGCGTCAGCCACGAGCCGCCCACGCAGGCGACGTTCGGCGTGGCGAGGTAATCGCGCGCGTTGTGCGCGCCGATGCCGCCGGTCGCGCAGAAGCGGATCTCCGGCAGCGGACCGTGCAGGGAGCGCAGCGCGGGCGCGCCACCGGCGGCTTCGGCCGGGAAGAACTTCTGGAAGATGAAACCGTGCTCGGACAGCGTCATCGCCTCGCTCGCGGTGCCGGCGCCGGGCAGCCACGGCAGCGCGGAATCCTTCGCGGCGGCGATGAGGTCCGGTGTCGAGCCCGGCGATACGGCGAAGCGCGCACCGGCGGCTTCCGCATCCTTCAGGTCCTGCGGCTTGCGCACGGTGCCGACGCCGACGATCGCGCCGTCGACCTCGTTGGCGATCGCGCGCACCGCATCGAGCGCGGCGCGCGTGCGCAGCGTGATCTCGATGGCGGGAAT
Source organism: Lysobacter sp. SCRH-1R (assembly GCF_057747855.1). NCBI lineage: Bacteria > Pseudomonadati > Pseudomonadota > Gammaproteobacteria > Lysobacterales > Lysobacteraceae > Lysobacter > Lysobacter sp. SCRH-1R. The sequence continues at coordinate 79,534 of NZ_CM173227.1, forward strand.
GCCGCCGGCCACCAGCGCGCGCGCCAGCGACACCGCGTGCTTGGCGTCTTCGATCACGACCACCGGCATCACCGGGGCGACGTGCAGTACGGATTCGAGCAGGCCCATCTTGTTCTCCGAAAGGTAAGTGCTGGCGTCTCCCGGGTGCGCTTCGCTTGCCCGGGTTACAAAACGATCAGGCAGGCGGATTGAAAATCCCGCCGCCCAGGTGCGCGGGCGCGGCTGCGTTGCGGAACACCGCGAACAGCTCGCGACCCATGCCGAAATGGCTGGGCGTGAGGTCCGTCGTCGCGTTCTCGCGCGAGGCCCATTCGTCCGCCGGAACCTGCAGCTGCAACGTGCCGGCCACCGCATCGACGCGAATGACGTCGCCGTCGCGCACCTTCGCCAGCGGTCCGCCGACCGCCGCTTCCGGGCTCACGTGGATCGCCGCCGGCACCTGGCCCGACGCGCCCGACATGCGGCCGTCGGTCACCAGCGCCACGCGATGACCGCGCTTCTGCAGCACGCTCAGCGTCGGCGTGAGCTGATGGAGTTCCGGCATGCCGTTCGCGTGCGGCCCCTGGAAACGCACCACCACGACGACGTCGCGATCCAGTTCGCCGCGATCGAACGCCGCCTTCACCTGCGACTGGTCGGAGAACACCCGCGCCGGGGCTTCGACGATCCAGCGGTCTTCCGGCACCGCCGACACCTTGATCGCCGCCGTGCCCAGCGGCCCATGCAGCACGCGCAGACCGCCATCGGGACGGAACGGCTCGGCCACCGGACGCAGGACCGTGGGATCGCCACTGCGTCCGGTAGCCGGCACGTATTCGATGCGTTGTTCAGGCGCCAGGCGCGCTTCGACGCGATAGCGGTCCAGGCCCGGTCCGGCGATGGTTTCCACGTCGCCATGCAGCAGCCCGGCGTCGAGCAGTTCGCCGATGAGGAAGCCCAGGCCGCCGGCCGCGTGGAAGTGGTTCACGTCCGCGCTGCCGTTCGGATACACGCGCGCCAGCAGCGGCACGACGGAGGACAGCGCGTCGAAATCCTCCAGGCGCAGCTCGATGCCTGCGGCGGCGGCGATGGCGATCAGGTGCAGCAGGTGGTTGGTCGAACCGCCCGTCGCATGCAGGCCGACGACGCCGTTGACGATCGTACGTTCGTCGATGATGCGGCCGACCGGGCGGTAATCGTCGCCGAGTGCGGTGATCTGCGCCGCGCGTCGCGCGGCCTCGGCGGTGAGCGCATCGCGCAGCGGGTTGTCGGGATTGATGAAGCTCGAACCCGGCAGGTGCAGGCCCATCAGCTCCATCAGCATCTGGTTGGAGTTCGCCGTGCCGTAGAACGTGCACGTGCCCGGACCGTGATAGCTCTGCGCTTCGGCTTCCAGCAGTTCCTCGCGCGTCGCTTCACCCACGGCGTAACGCTGGCGGACGCGCGATTTTTCGTCGTTGGGCAGACCCGACGTCATCGGCCCGGCGGGCACGAAGATCGCCGGCAGATGACCGAAGCTCAGCGCGCCGATCAGCAAACCCGGCACGATCTTGTCGCACACGCCCAGGTACAGCGCGGCGTCGAACATGTCGTGCGACAGCGAAACGGCGGTGGACAGCGCGATCACCTCGCGCGAGAACAGCGACAACTCCATGCCCGCGCGGCCCTGCGTCACGCCGTCGCACATCGCCGGCACGCCGCCGGCGACCTGCGCGGTCGCGCCGACGTTGCGCGCGGCGTTCTTGATCAGGAACGGGAAGCGCTCCAGCGGCTGGTGCGCGGACAGCATGTCGTTGTACGCGTTGACGATCGCGAGGTTCGGCGACACGCCACCGCGCAGCGCCGCCTTGTCGGTGCCGCACGCGGCGAAGCCGTGCGCGAGGTTGCCGCAGGAAAGCGTGGCGCGGTGCGGACCGCGCCCGCACGCGGCTTCGATGCGCGCAAGGTACGCGGCGCGGCGATCGTGGCTGCGCTTGCGGATGCGCTCGGTGACGTCGGCGATGACGGGATGCAGGTTCGGCATTTCGATCTCGTGTGTGGCTTTCCTTCCGCGGACGGAAGGATGGCTACGGACTCCAGTACAGCATCGGCACCACCGGTGCGCCGGACAGCACGGAGCGGATCGGCAAGGTCGAACGCGGATCGCGCGCGGCGTTGTCGAGCACTTCGCGCTTCTTCGCGCCCTCGATGTGCAGGTAAAGCGACGGTGCGGTGAAGATCGCGCTGAGCGTGAGCGTCATGCGCGGTTCCGGCTGCGATGCGGTGCGGATGGCGAGCACCGGCGCGCGACCGCGGGGTTGCAGGCCGATGTCGCGACGCACTAGGTCGGGGAAGAGCGATGCGACGTGACCGTCGTCGCCCATGCCGAGCACGACGACGTCCAGCGGCAGCGCTTCGTTCGCCACCTGCGTGAGCACCGGCAGCAGCGCGGCTTCCGGCGTAGCGGTCGGACGACGCAGCGGCAGCAGCGTCGCCTGCGCAGCGGCGCCCTGGAAGAGCGTTTCGCGCAGCAGCCGCTCGTTCGAGCGCGGATGGTCCGGCGCGACCCAGCGATCGTCCACCGGCACCACCGTCACGTGCGCCCAGTCGAGCGTCTGCTTCGACAGTTCGGTCAGGAACGCGCGCGGCGTGGTGCCGCCGGACACCGCCAGTCGCGCGGCGCCGCGACGCGCGATCGCGCCGCGAAGATCGGCCGCGACGGCTTTCGCCAGCGCGGTCGCGAGCTCCGCCTTGTCGTCGAACAGGTGCTCGCGCACGGGCAACGGATCGGGTGTCAGCACGGTCAATCGCTCCGCCAGCGCGCTCTTAGACTGCGTCCTCATGCCACGTCCTTCCGTCGCGTTCGATCAGGGCCACGGCCGCGCTGGGACCCCAGCTGCCCGCGGTGTACGCCTTGGGTGATTCGCCGCTGGACTGCCACGCGGCGAGGATCGGATCGATCCACGCCCACGCGGCTTCCACTTCGTCGCGACGCATGAACAGCATCGGATTGCCGCGCACGACGTCCATCAGCAGGCGCTCGTACGCTTCGGGCTGACGCCCGCCGAAGGTCTCGGCGAAGCTCAGGTCCATCGGCACGCGACGCAGGCGCAGCCCGCCGGGGCCGGGGATCTTGTTGACGATCCACAGCTTCACGCCCTCGTCAGGTTGCAGGCGGATCACCAGCTGGTTCTGCGCGACCGGTTCGTCGCCGAAGATCGAATGCGGCACCTTGCGGAAGGTCAGCACGATTTCCGACATGCGATCGGCCAGCCGCTTGCCCGTGCGCAGGTAGAACGGCACGCCGGCCCAGCGCCAGTTGCTGACTTCGGCCTTCAGCGCGACGAAGGTTTCGGTGCGCGAAGTGTTGGTGCCGAGCTCTTCGAGATAACCCGGCACCGGGCGGCCTTCGACCGCGCCGGCGCGGTACTGGCCGCGCACGGTGAGGTGCGAGGTCGCGCCGTCGGCGATGGGCTTGAGCGAATGCAGCACCTTGAGCTTCTCGTCGCGGATCGCGTCGGCGGCGAGCGAGGACGGCGGCTCCATCGCCACCAGGCACAGCAGCTGCAACATGTGGTTCTGCACCATGTCGCGCAGCGCGCCGGACTTGTCGTAGTAGCTCGCGCGACGCTCAAGGCCGACGGTCTCGGCCACGGTGATCTGCACGTGGTCGATGTGCTCGGCGCGCCACAGCGGTTCGAACAGCGCGTTGCCGAAGCGCAGCGCGGTGAGGTTCTGGACCGTTTCCTTGCCGAGGTAATGATCGATGCGATAGATCTGCGACTCGGCGAACACCTGCCCGAGCGCGTCGTTGATCGCCGCGGCGCTGGCGCGATCGTGGCCGATGGGCTTTTCCACCACCACGCGCGTATTCGCGCCGGTCAGGCCGTGCGCCTGCAGTCGCGCGCCGACGCTGCCGAACAGGTCGGGGCCGACGGCAAGGTAGAACACGCGAACGCGCGATTCGTCGGCGAGTTCGCCCGCCAGCTCGCTCCAGCCGTCCTCGGCCTGCAGGTCGATGCGGCGGTACGAGAGCAACTGCAGGAACGGCTCCAGCATCGTCGGCGCGCGCAGGTCGAAGGCGAGGTGCTTCTGCAGCGCTTCGCGGACGCGTTCGCGATAGGCGTCGTCGCTCTGGCTGTCGCGCGCCAGACCGAAGATGCGCGTGCCGGCGACGATCTGGCCGTCGACATAGCGATGGAACAGGGCCGGCAGCAGCTTGCGCAGGGCCAGGTCGCCCGTGCCGCCGAAGATGATCAGGTCGAAGGGCGCCATCGGCGCGATGGAGGGGCTCACGGGGCGTTCCGGAAGGAAGGGGTTTTGAAGACCACAGGCATACCAGTGAAGATACCAGTCAGATACCACTGGTGCAAATGCAGTGGACATGGTCGGACAGCGGGCCGTCAGTGCGGTCGTTTCACAGTCCGGTCCTTCAATTTCAACGACTTGAGGTTACGTTCGCGCGAAATCCGGGCCGCGAAGTGCCCAGGGACGGCCCGATGCGACTTTCGTCGTAATCCCGGCGTCCGGAGCCGGGAAGGGCGGCGGGGCGCATTTGCCCGAACTGGTATTCGACTGGTATTCTCATCCGGATGCAGGACTACCTGGTCAACGAGTTCCGCCGCCAGGCCGACGCGCGACGCGCCCCGGCCTATCAGCACCTGCGCCGGACGCTCCAGCACGCCATCGAGAATGGTGAACTCACGCCGGGCCAGGCGCTGCCCAGCGAGCGCGAGCTGACCAAGCTGCTCGACCTGTCCCGCGTGACGGTTCGCAAGGCCATTTCAGGCCTCGTCGCCGACGGCCTGCTGATGCAGCGCCAGGGCTCGGGCACGTTCGTCTCCGAGCGCATCGTCAAGTCGTTTTCCAAGCTCACCAGCTTCACCGACGACCTGCGCGCGCGCGGGCTCGATCCGAAATCGCGCTTCATCGAGCGCGGCACCGGCGAGGTCACGCCGGACGAAGCGATGGCGTTGAACCTCTCACCCGGCGCGCAGGTCGTGCGCTATTACCGCCTGCGCATCGCCGACGACATGGCGCTCGCGCTGGAGCGCACCGTCGTGCCGCAGACCGTGCTGGCCGATCCTTCACTGGTCGAGAATTCGCTGTACGAAACCTTCCAGAAAATGGGCCTGCGCCCGACGCGCGCGCTGCAGCGGCTGCGCGCGATCGCGTTCGACGCCGAACAGGCCCGTCTGATGAACCTGCCCGAAGGCAGCCCGGGACTGTTCATCGAACGTCGCACCTTTCTCGACGACGGCCGCGTCGTCGAATACACCCGATCCTTCTACCGCGGCGATGCGTACGACTTCGTCGCCGAACTCCAGAGCGAGTAACCCCGTGAGCGAAACCCTGACCGCCACCGCCACGCGCATGCACGCCGAGGCGGCCGAAACCGCCGACGCCGTCGCGCGGCAGTTCGGAGCCAATGCACCGATCATCGACGCGCTGGTGCAGCGTTTGAAGGCGCAGCCGCCGGCGTTCATCGTCACTTGCGCGCGCGGCAGTTCCGATCACGCGGCGACCTACGGCAAGTACCTGTTCGAAACAACGCTCGGCCTGGTGACCGCGTCCGCGTCGCCGTCGGTGGGCTCGGTGTACGCGGTGCGTCCGCACCTGAAGGGCGCACTGTTCGTCGCGATCTCGCAGTCGGGCAAGAGCCCGGACCTGGTGCGCAACGCGGAAATCGCGCGCGCCGCCGGCGCGCTGGTCGTCGCGCTGGTGAACGTCGAGGATTCGCCGCTGGCGCAGATCGCCGACACCGTGATCCCGCTGCGCGCCGGCCCGGAAAAGAGCGTCGCAGCGACGAAGAGCTATCTGTGCTCGCTGGCTGCGCTGCTGCAGCTGGCCGCGCGCTGGAGCGGCGACGCGAAGCTGCTCGCCGCCGTCGACGCGCTGCCCGCCGCGCTTCGCGAGGCATGGAAGATGGACTGGTCGCCGGTCGTCGATGGTTTGAAGGACGCGCGCAATCTCTTCGTCGTCGGCCGCGGTCTCGGCCTCGGCGCGGCGCAGGAAGCGGCGCTGAAGTTCAAGGAAACCTGCGGCCTGCACGCCGAAGCGTTCTCCTCGGCCGAGGTGAAGCACGGACCGATGGCGATCGTGGGCCCGGGCTTCCCGGTGCTCGCCTTCGCGCAGGACGACGACACGTGCAGCAGCACGATGTCGGTTGCCGAGGAATTCCACCAGCGCGGCGCGCCGGTGTGGATCGCCCTTCCGGGCGCTCAGGGCCCGGACGTGCTGCCGATGCCGGCCTCGCCGCATCCGGCGTGCACGCCGCTGCTCACGGTGCAGTGTTTCTACAAGGCGGTGAACGCGCTGGCCGTCGCGCGCGGCCACAACCCGGACGTGCCGCCGCATCTCAACAAGGTCACCGAGACGGTTTGACGATCACCATGACCACCATCGCCTTCACCAACGGCCGCGTCCTCACCGACAACGGCTTCGAGACGAACGTCAGCGTGCTCGTCGAGGACGGCCACATCGTCGCCGTCGTGCCGGGTGAGCCGCCGAAGAACGCGCAGGTGGTCGACCTCGCGGGTCGTTATCTCGTGCCCGGTTTCATCGACACGCAGGTGAACGGCGGCGGCGACGTGCTGTTCAACGACGAGCCCACGGCCGACGGCCTGCGCCGCATCGCCAGCGCGCACCGCAAGTACGGCACGACCGGCATGCTGCCGACGCTGATCAGCGACGACGTCGACGTGATGCGTCGGGCGATCGACGCCACGCGCGAGGCGATCGCGCAGCGCGTGCCGGGCGTGCTCGGCGTGCATCTGGAAGGCCCGTACCTCAACGCCGCGCGCAAGGGCGTGCACGATCCGTCGAAGTTCCACACGCCTGACGCGGCCGAGCTCGACCTCGTCGCCTCGCTGGGCAAGGACGGCGTGACGCTCGTGACGCTCGCGCCGGAGCGTTTCGAAGCGGCCACGCTGCGCGCGCTGGCCGAACGCGGCGTCATCATCGCCGCCGGTCATACCGCCGCGACGTACGAACAACTGCGCGACGGCTTCGCCAACGGCATCACCGGCATCACGCACCTGTTCAACGCAATGACGCCGATGAATTCGCGCGAGCCCGGCGCGGTCGGTGCGGCGCTGGAGAATTCCGACGCGTGGTGCGGACTCATCGTCGACGGGCACCACGTGCACGACGCGTCGCTGCGCGTGGCCATCAACGCGCGACCACGCGGGAAGATGATGCTGGTCACCGACGCAATGCCGCCGGTCGGCGGCGAGCGTGAGGCGTTCTCGCTCTACGGCGTCGAGATGATCTGCCGCGACGGCCAGTGCACGACCGCTGACGGTACGCTCGCCGGTTCGGCGCTCGACATGGCCTCGGCCGTGCGCAACACCGTGCAGCGCCTCGGCCTGCCGCTCGACGAAGCCTGCCGCATGGCCTCGCAGTACCCGGCGCAGTTCATCGGCCTGGGCGGCGAGCTGGGGCGCATCGCACCGGGTTATCGCGCCGACCTCGTGGTGCTGGACGACGCCTTGGACGTGCAGGGCACCTGGATCGCTGGGCAAGCCTGAGCCGTTGTAGCCCGGGTAAGCGCAGCGCACCCGGGTTGAGGTTTCCGCCACGTTCCCCGGGTGCGGCTTCGCCTTACCCGGGCTACAAACGCCGGCGCGGTTCCAATGAACAGGGCGCCCCGCGTCACCTCTGGACCCTTCCCGGCACCCGCCGGGCGGTCGAAGCGTGCCCAACTGCTACAATTCCGAGTCTTTGCTCGGGATTCCGACCTCGCGGCCACGTGCCGTGAGGCGTGATGCCGGGCGCCCGCAGCCACCCCCGCGACCCCCGTCGCGCCGGAGCCACGCATGACCAGCACCGCCGAACTCAGCTCGCCGTCCTCGGCGAACACCGCGCTCACCAACTCGGTGCTCGACACCGACTACTCGCTGGAGCACAAGTACAGCCGCGAGAAGGGACGCATCTACCTGTCCGGCGTGCAGGCGCTGGTGCGCCTGCCGCTGATGCAGCGCCTGCGCGACGAAGCGGCGGGCCTGAACACCGGCGGTTTCATCTCCGGCTATCGCGGATCGCCCTTGGGCGGGTTCGACCTGGAGCTGTGGCGCGCACGCAAGTTCCTCGAGAACGCGGGCGTGAAGTTCACCCCGGGCCTCAACGAGGACCTCGGCGCGACGATGGTCTGGGGCACGCAGCAGACCAACCTGTTCCCCGGCGCGAAAGTGCAGGGCGTGTACGGCATGTGGTACGGCAAGGGCCCCGGCGTGGACCGCACCGGCGACGTGTTCAAGCACGCCAATGCCGCAGGCACGTCGCAGTACGGCGGCGTGCTCGCGCTCGCGGCCGACGACCATGCCTGCCGTTCCTCGACGCTGCCGCACGGTTCGGAAGACGAATTCGTCAGCGCGATGATGCCGATCCTCAATCCGGCCAGCGTGCAGGACATCCTCGACATGGGCCTGGTCGGGTGGGCGATGTCGCGTTACACCGGTCGATGGGTGGGCTTCAAGACGATCGCCGAAACGGTGGAATCGTCGGCCTCCGTCGACGTCGATCCGATGGCCACGCGCATCGTGCTGCCGGAGGATTTCGAGATGCCGGAAGGCGGGCTCAACATCCGCTGGCCCGATCCGCCGATGAACCAGGAAATGCGACTGCACAAGTACGCGGTGAAGGCCGCGCAGGCGTTCGCGCGCGCCAACGGCATCGATCGCGTCGTGATCGACTCGCCGCGTGCGCGCCTGGGCATCGTGACCACCGGCAAGTCCTACCTCGACGTGCTGCAGGCGCTGGAATACCTCGGCCTGGACGAGCACGCCTGCGCCGACCTCGGCATCCGCGTCTACAAGGTCGGCATGACCTGGCCGCTGGAGCCGGTGGGCATCACGCGTTTCGCGCAGGGCCTGGAGGACATCGTCGTCGTCGAGGAAAAGCGCGCCTTCATCGAGCGCCAGATGAAGGAGTACATGTACAACTGGAGCGGCCAGCGTCCGTCGATCGTCGGCAAGTACGACGAGAACGGCGAATGGATCCTGCCCTCGACCGGCGAGCTCACGCCGGCGACCATCGCCGGCGTCATCGGCCGCCGCATCCAGCGCTTCCACGATTCCGAGCACATCCGCAACGTCATGGCGTGGATGGCCGAGAAGGAATCCGAACTCGCCCTGCCGCGCGCCGTGTTCCCGCGCGTGCCGCACTACTGCTCGGGCTGCCCGCACAACACCTCGACCGTCGTGCCGGAAGGTTCGCGCGCGCTGGGCGGCATCGGCTGCCACTACATGGTCACGTGGATGGACCGCAGCACCGACACCTTCACGCACATGGGCGGCGAAGGCGTGACGTGGTCGGGGCAGGCGCCGTTCACCGATACGCCGCACGTGTTCCAGAATCTCGGCGACGGCACGTACTTCCACTCCGGCTCGCTGGCGATCCGCCAGTCGGTCGCCACCGGCGTGAACATCACCTACAAGATCCTCTACAACGACGCGGTCGCGATGACCGGCGGCCAGCCCGTCGACGGCACGCTGTCGGTGCCGCAGATCGCGCACCAGGTGCGCAGCGAAGGCGTGCAGACGATCATCCTGGTGTCGGACGACATCGCGAAGTGGAGCAAGTGCGAGATCTTCCCCGGCGACATGGAATTCCATGACCGCAAGGAACTCGACGCCATCCAGAAGCGCCTGCGCGAAACGAAGGGCACCTCGGTCCTCATCTACGACCAGACCTGCGCGACCGAAAAGCGTCGTCGCCGCAAGCGCGGCAAGATGGTCGATCCGCAGAAGCGCGTGATGGTCAATTCGCTTGTGTGCGAAGGCTGCGGCGACTGCGGCAAAAAGTCGTTCTGCGTCTCGGTGCTGCCGAAGGAAACCGAGTTCGGTCGCAAGCGCGAGATCGACCAGAGCAACTGCAACAAGGATTACTCCTGCGTCAACGGCTTCTGCCCGAGCTTCGTGACGGTGGAAGGCGGCGGCCTGCGCAAGAAGAAGGGCTCGAGCGCAAAGGATCGCCTGGCCGATCTTCCGATGCCGAAGATCGCCAGTGATTTGTCGCAGCCCTGGAACATCCTCATCACCGGCGTCGGCGGCACGGGCGTGGTGACGATCGGTGCGCTGCTCGGCATGGCCGGCCACCTGGAAGGCAAGGGCGCGACGGTGCTCGACCAGACGGGCCTGGCGCAGAAGGGCGGCGCGGTGACCACGCACATCCGCATCGCGCGCACGCCGGCCGACATCCACGCCGTGCGCATCGCCGCGGGCGAAGCCGACCTCGTGCTCGGCTGCGACATGGTCGTCGTCAACGATTACTGGGCGCTGTCGAAGGTGCGCGCGGGCCGTTCGAACGTCGTGCTCAACAGTTATGAGGCGATGCCCGGCACGTTCACCACGCGTCCGGACATGCAGTTCCCCGCGGCCGACATCATCTCGGCGGTGAAGGTCGCGCTCGGCGGCCACGATCGTGCTGCCCAAAGCATGCATGTCGTCGATGCGACGCAGCTGGCCACCGCGCTGATGGGCGACGCGATCGCGACGAACCTCTTCATCCTCGGCTACGCGTGGCAGCACGGCCTGGTGCCGCTGTCGATGGAGTCGCTGATGCGCGCCATCGAGCTCAATGGCGCGGCCATCGAAATGAACAAGACCGCGTTCGCGTGGGGCCGCCTGGCGGTGATCGATCCGAACGCCGTGATGGAAGCGGCCGGCCTGATCCGCAACGCGCCGACGCTCGCCGAAGCGACGCCGGGCGCGCTGCCGATGCTGTCGCCGGGTGCGTGGGAAGGCAACGAGTGGGGCGCCACCTCCGCACCGCGCACGACGCGTCGCGAGGACGAACTGCGCCACGTGCCGGCCCATGGCGGCGACAACGTGGCCTTCATGCCGCTGGACGACGAGCGCCTGTCGCGTTCGCTGGACGAGATCGTCGAGCGTCGCGTGAAGTTCCTCACCGACTATCAGGATGCGAAGTACGCCAAGCGCTATAGCGATTTCGTCGCCAAGGTGCACGCGGCCGAACGCAACGTCGCCGGTACGACCGACCTGACCGAAGCCGTCGCGCGTTACGCATTCAAGCTGATGGCGTACAAGGACGAGTACGAAGTCGCGCGCCTGTACACCAGCGGCGAGTTCCAGCGCCGCCTGGAGCAGCAGTTCGATGGCGACTACAAGCTGAAGTTCCACCTCGCGCCGCCGCTGCTTGCGAAGAAAGACGCGCAGGGCCGCCTGATCAAGCAGGAATTCGGCCCGTGGGTGTTCACCGCGTTCAAGTGGCTCGCGAAGCTGCGCTTCCTGCGCGGCGGCACGTTCGACATCTTCGGCAAGACCGACGAGCGCAGGATGGAGCGCCAGCTGATCGAGGACTACTTCCGCACGGTGGAAGGCCTGCTCGGCAAGCTGGATCGTTCGAACGTGGACCTCGCGGCGGAAATCGCGAGCATCCCGGAACACATCCGCGGCTACGGCCACGTCAAGGAAGACCACCTGCACAAGGCCAAGGCACGCGAAGCCGAGCTGCTGAAGGAGTGGAGCAATCCGCTGCGGATCGTGAAGGTCGCGTAAGCGGCCGCGCCATCGTCAGACGACAAAGGGCCCGCCTCGCGCGGGCCCTTTGCGTTTCCATGGATTGCCGTCGCTCACGCGGCCTGGCGCAGTTCCGCCAGCACGTCGCGCAGCGCCACTTCGCCGACGAAGCCGCCGGCGCTGGTCGCGGGCCGCTGGTCTTCGATGGCATGGGCGAACACGACGGCCGGATCCGCTTCGAGCTTGTCGAACAGGCGCTGCAGGTTCGGGAACTCGCGGCGGTCGACGGCCTGGTGGTACTCGTTCCATCGCGCGATGCCGATGAAGTAGGCGTCGGCCAGCGTGCGGTGTTCGCCCAGCAGCCACGGCTTGTTGCCCAGCATCGCCGACAGATCCTCGTGCACCTTGCGCACCTTCGCGCGGCCGAAGTCCGTCAGCACTCTCTGCTCGGCCTCGTCGCCGCCGTGTTCCAGCGCGTACCACAGCGGCACGTAGGCGCCGAAGAAGCTGGTGTTGAGGAAGGCGAGCATGTGGTTGAGGCGGTCGAATTCCGGCGTGCCCTGTGCGAACGCCAGCTTCGTCCCGATGCCTCGCGCGCCGAGGTGGTTGAGGATGGCCATGCTCTCGCTCAGGAACTCGCCGTCGGCGGTGCGCAGCGTCGGGGTCTCGCCGACGGCGTTGATGCGGCGGTAGTCCTCGCCGGTCACTTCCTCGGGCATGCCGACGCGGGCCAGGCGATAGGGCTGGCCCAGCCACTCCAGCGCGACGATGGAACCGAAGGAACAGCCGGACGGCACGCCGTAGAACAGGATCGGGGTCATGGGGAATCTCCTCTGATGGGCTCCGGCCAGCGGCGCTGGCCTGCCGGAAAGGTAGATCTGTGGACTTTGGGCGAGTAGCCGGCAGAATCGGGACTTATCGTCCACATGGATGGATGTCGGCCGCGTGCTCAACCTCAACGACCTGGTGTTCTTCGTGTCCGCCGTCGAGCACGGCGGTTTCGCCGCGGCCTCGCGCCGCCTGGGCCTGCCCAAGTCGACGATCAGCAAGCGCGTGGCGGTGCTGGAGGAACGACTGTCGGCGCGCCTGATCCATCGCACCTCGCGCAGCTTCACCCTGACCGAGCTGGGGCGCGATTTCTACGAGCACGCGCGCGGCGCACTGATCGAGGCCGAAGCCGCCGAGGCCATCGTGCGCGACCGCCAGGCCGAGCCGAGCGGCACGGTACGCATCAGTGCCTCGGTGCCGGTGGCGCAGCTGCAGCTGGCCGCGTGCCTGCCGCGCCTGGCGCGCCTGCACCCGAAGCTGCGCCTGCAGCTGGACGTGTCCGACCGCTTCGTCGACCTGCCGCAGGAAGGCATGGACATCGCCATCCGCAGTCATTTCGCGCCGCTTCCCGATTCGGGTCTGGTGCAGCGTCGTCTCTCGGAAGAGGCGGTCGTGCTGGTGGCGTCGCCCGCGTATGTGTCATCGCGTTCGCCGATGCGATCGCCCGACGATCTCGCGCAGCACGACGGCGTGCTGTCGGGCGCCTTGCTGACCACGTGGACGCTGTTCGATCGTTCCGGCCGGCGCGCGCTGGTCGCGCCGCAGGCGGTCATGGTCGCGAACGAATCCACGGTGCTGATCGCCGCCGCCGAAGCCGGCCTTGGCATCGCCTGCCTGCCGGAGCGGATGTGCCGGGCGTCCATCGCGTCGGGCGCGCTGGTGCGCGTGCTGCCGGACTGGAACGCCGGCACGGTGACCACCACGCTGGTGATGCCGCACCGGCGCGGCCTGCTGCCCGGCGTGCGCGCGACGGTCGAGTTCCTGGTCGATCACTTCCGCGAGGACGGCTGAACGCGGTGGCTGCTGCCGGCAGGCTGTCAGCAGACACGCGCGAGAATGCCGCCATGGACACCGCCCGGCTCAAGCGCTACTGCGCGTCGTTTCCCGCAGCGAAGGAAGTGCTGCACGGCGAACCGTCGAACATCCTCGTCTACTCGGTGGGCGGCAAGACCTTCGCCTACTTCAAGACCAGCGAGCCGGAGCGCTGGCGCTTCAGTTTCCGCACGACGCCGGACCGCTTCGTGGAACTCACCGACCAGCCCGGCGTCAAGCCGGCGCGTTGGATGGCACGCTGGTACTGGGTGACCGTCGTCGACGTGCGCCGCGTGCCGGAGGATTACCTGCGCGAGCTGGTGACGTGGTCGTATCGGCGTGCGTTGGGGACGCTGAGTGGGAAGCGTCGGCGTGAGCTGGTGGGCGATGAGGCGTTCGTGGACCGCTGAGGCGCCGGCGTGCGCGGACGACACTGGCACAGGCGAAGCACCGAAGCGATCGCCAGGCCCACAAACGACAACGCCGGCACAAGGCCGGCGTTGTCGCATCCAACGATCGGACCGCGATCGATCGAACGTCACCCGATCGAGCGTCGATCAATCGTACGCGGTGATATCCACATCCTTCGTCTCGCGCAGGAACAGCGAGCCGATCACGAAGGTCATCAGCGCGATGATGATCGGGTACCACAGGCCGTAGTACATGTTGCCCGTGGCCGCCACCAGCGCGAAGGCGATCGTCGGCAGGAAGCCGCCGAACCAGCCGTTGCCGATGTGGTACGGCAGCGACATCGAGGTGTAGCGGATGCGCGTGGGGAACAGCTCCACCAGCCACGCGGCGATCGGGCCGTAGACCATCGTCACGTAGATGACGAGGATGGTCAGGATCAGCAGCACCATCGGCTTGTTGATGCGATCCGGGTCCGCCTTCTCGGGATAACCGCCGGCAGTGAGCGCCTGCTTCAGTGCGGTGCCGAACGCGTCGGTCTTCGCCTTGCTGTCGTCCTTGCCCAGGCCCGCGCCTTCGAAGCTCTGGACCTCGACGTCGCCCACCGTCACGCGTGCCACCGTGCCTGCGGGAGCCGCCTGGATCGTGTACGGCACGCCGGCCTTGGCGAGCGCGGCCGTGGCGATGTCGCACGAGTTGGTGAAGACCTTCTTGCCCACCGGGTCGAACTGGAACGAGCAGGTGCGCGGATCGGCGTGCACCACGGCCGGCGCGTTCGCGCTGGCTTCGGCGATGGCCGGGTTGGCGTAGTGGGTGAGGCCCTTGAACAGCGGGAAGTAGGTGATCGCGGCGATCAGGCAGCCGGCCATGATGATCTTCTTGCGGCCGATCCTGTCGCTGAGCCAGCCGAAGAAGATGAAGAACGGTGTGCCGATGGCGAGCGCGGCGGCGATCAGCAGCCACGTCGTCGTCGCATCCACCTTCAACGACTGCGTCAGGAAGTACATCGCGTAGAACTGGCCCGCGTACCACACCACCGCCTGGCCTGCGGTCGCGCCCAGCAGCGCGAGCAGCACGATCTTGCCGTTCTTCGAGAAGAAGCTCTCGGTGATCGGCGCCTTGGACTGCTTGCCTTCGGCCTTCATCTGCTGGAACAGCGGCGATTCGTTGAGCTGCATGCGGATCCACACCGACACGCCCAGCAGCACGATCGACAGCAGGAACGGAATGCGCCAGCCCCAGGCCTCGAACGCCTCGGTGCCCATCCACGTGCGCACGCCCAGGATCACCAGCAGCGACAGGAACAGGCCGATCGTCGCGGTGGTCTGGATGAAGCTGGTGTACAGGCCGCGCTTGCCGTGCGGTGCGTGTTCGGCCACGTACGTCGCCGCGCCGCCGTACTCGCCGCCCAGCGCCAGGCCCTGCAGCAATCGCAGGATGATCAGGATCGCCGGCGCCGCGAATCCGATCGACGCGTAGTTCGGCAGGATGCCGACCAGGAACGTCGACAGGCCCATGATCACGATGGTGACCAGGAACGTGTACTTGCGGCCGATCATGTCGCCGAGGCGACCGAACACGATCGCGCCGAACGGACGCACCGCGAAGCCCGCGGCGAACGCGAGCAGCGCGAAGATGAAGGCGCTGGTCTCGTTCAACCCGCTGAAGAACTGCTTGGCGATGATCGCCGCGAGCGAGCCGTACAGGTAGAAGTCGTACCACTCGAACACGGTGCCCAGGCTGGAGGCGAAGATGACCTTCTTGTGCCCCTGGCTGAGCGTGCCCTCTTTCGAGGTGTTTGCGGTAATGGTGGACACGTTCTCGCCCCCTTAGAAGTTGTACTTGACGTGCGTCTGCAGGCGGTTGAGCTCGCCGCGGTCGCCGTTCTCGAGTTCACGCTGGCCCCAGATCAGCTCCGCGCCGAGGTCGAGCTTGGGCAGCGGCGAATAGATCAGGTTCGCGTGCGCGGACTGCGCGCCCCGGGTGATGCCAAGGCCGGTGAGGTCGACGTCCTGGTCGTATTCGGCGCGCGAATAGAACAGGTTCATGCGCAGCTTCGGAGTGAACACGTGGCGCCAGCCGACGAAGCCGGCGATGACGTCGATGTTGTCCAGGTCGCCCGTGGAATCGAGCACCGCGTCGTTGTTCAGCGCCAGGCCGATGTAGCGGCCGATGCCGCTGCCGCCGGTGACCATGTAGCGGATGTCGTCGTTCTTGCCGAGGTTGAACTTGCCCGACACGCTCAGGCCGTAGCCGGTGCTTTCGTCCTCGATCGACGGAAGCGCCGGCGTGGTCGGCGTTCCGGCGACGCCCGCGGTCTGGTACTTCAGCTGCCGCACCAGGCCCGCGACGCCGAAGTGGCCCCAGTCGCCCTTGGCCGTGTAGCGCGCGGTGAAGTCGGGCATCGGGCCGTCGTCGCCGGCGATCTGCGCCATGTTGCCGTTGAACGGCGTGTAGACCGTTTCCGGGTTCTCCATCGAGAACGACCACGGCCCGTTGGTGTAGCGCACCTGCGCCTGGCGCACGAACACCGTGCCTTCCGTGGGGCCGAGGAAGTCGACCGTGTCGGGCAGCGCGGCGGTGTCCTGGAAGTTCGTCCAGGTCTGGCCGGCCAGCCAGTTGTTCCACTGCACGTAGGCCTGGCGCAGGGTGAGCGCGTAGGTGTTGGTCGCGACCTCGTTGCCGGTGAAGGCCGTGCTGCCGCCGCCGAACAGGTCGAACTCCAGGTACGCCTTCAGCTTGTCGTCGTTGTCGGTGACGCTGTCCACGCCGAACCAGAAGCGCGAGAAATTGGCGCCCATGTCGGTGTCGGTGCCGCCTTCGCGCAGGTCGCCCTGGCCGACCGGAATCGCTTTGGGCACGTAGAACAGGCGACCCACGGTGCCGTCGGGAATGTCGCCGTCGTTGGTCGAGGTGACCGACGCATCGAGCTTGATGAAGCCGCCGTAGGAGAACTTCGAGTTCGGATTCGCGGTCGGCGTGATCGTCGTGCTCTGGATCGGCGCCGCCGCGCCCGTGGCCGCGGTCGCCGTCGCGGGCGTGGCCGGTGCGGCGGGCGCGGTGGCCTGGGCCGTCTTCACTTCGCTGATCTGGCTCCGCTGTTGCTGCTGCTGCGCCACCAGTTGCTGGACCATCGCTTCGAGCTGGGCGACGCGCGCTTCCAGCTCCTTCTCCTTCGCGGTCTGCGCGAAGGCCATCCCCGGCAACGCGAGCGCGACGAGCAATGCGGCGGCGAGCGGGCGGCGACGCGGAGACGCGGCCTTCGACGTCGGGGCAATGCTTGCGGACATGATTCCCTCCCAAAGGAACGCCGGACCGGATGCCCGACATGGCCCGAGCCTGCGGCGCCATCGCGCTGCACAACCATTCCCCATTGGTCGTAGGCGCGGGCCGTCTACGACCATCGTCTACACCCCCGTGGATGAGGCCCGACAGCGAATGCGGCACACTGGCCGTTCCGGCCGCCTGCTTCGGCCGGAACGCCTTTCACGCCGTCCCGGAGCCGCCCGCCATGAACCATCCCGCCGCCGTCTATCCGATCGATCCGGACTTCGCCGCGAAGGCGCTCGTGACGCGCGAGGACTACGAGCGCCTGTACGCCGAATCGGTGCGCGATCCGGCCGCGTTCTGGGGCAAGGTCGCCGGCCGGCTCGACTGGTTCGCCAAGCCGACGAAGATCAAGGACGTCAGCTTCGACCTGGAGGATTTCCGCATCCGCTGGTACGAGGACGGCGAGCTCAACGCGAGCGTGAACTGCCTGGACCGCCACCTCGCCACGCGCGGCGACAAGACCGCGCTGATCTTCGAGCACGACGATGCCTCCAGGCCGGCCGAGCACATCACCTACCGCGACCTGCACGCGCGCGTGTGCAAGCTGGCCAACGCGCTGCGCTCGCTGGGCGTGCGCAAGGGCGATCGCGTCACCATCTACCTGCCGATGATTCCCGACGCCGTGGTCGCGATGCTCGCCTGCGCGCGCATCGGCGCGATCCACTCGGTGGTGTTCGGCGGATTCGCGCCGCAGTCCATCGCCGATCGCGTCGCCGATTGCCAGAGCCGCATCATCATCACCGCCGACGAAGGCCTGCGCGGCGGCAAGAAGGTGCCCCTGAAGGCCAACGTCGACGCCGCGCTGAAGATGGGCGGCACCAACACGGTCGAGACCGTGCTCGTCGTGCGCCACACCGGCTCGGCGGTGGAGATGCAGATGCCGCGCGACCGCTGGTACGACGCGGTCGTCGACGGCCAGCCCACCGAATGCGCGCCCGAGCGCATGAACGCCGAGGACCCGCTGTTCATCCTCTACACCTCCGGCTCGACCGGAAAGCCGAAGGGCGTGCTGCACACCACCGCCGGCTACCTGGTCTACGCGAGCTACACGCACGAAGTCGTCTTCGACCTGCGCGAAAACGACATCTACTGGTGCACCGCCGACGTCGGCTGGGTCACCGGCCACAGCTACATCGTGTACGGGCCGCTCGCCAATGGCGCCACCGCGCTGGTGTTCGAAGGCGTGCCGAACTACCCGAGCGTGTCGCGTTTCTGGGAAGTGATCGACAAGCACCAGGTCACGCTGTTCTACACCGCGCCGACGGCCATCCGCGCGCTGATGCGCGACGGCGACGAGCCGGTGAAGAAGACCTCGCGCGCGTCGCTGCGCCTGCTCGGCACGGTCGGCGAGCCGATCAATCCCGAGGCGTGGCGCTGGTACTACGAAACGGTCGGCGATTCGCGTTGCCCGATCGTCGACACATGGTGGCAGACCGAAACCGGCGGCATCCTCATCACGCCGCTGGCGGGCGCGATCGATCTCAAGCCGGGTTCGGCGACCAGGCCGTTCTTCGGCATCCAGCCGGCGCTGGTCGATGCGAACGGCGCGCGGCTGGAAGGCGAAGCCGAAGGCAACCTGGTGCTGACCGATTCCTGGCCGGGCCAGATGCGCACCGTGTACGGCGACCACGCCCGCTTCATCGACACGTATTTCCGCACGTATCCCGGCACGTACTTCACCGGCGACGGCTGCCGCCGCGATGCCGACGGCTATTACTGGATCACCGGCCGCGTGGACGACGTCATCAACGTGTCGGGCCACCGCATCGGCACGGCGGAAGTGGAAAGCGCGCTGGTGTCGCACCCGAAGGTCGCCGAGGCGGCGGTGGTCGGGTTCCCCCACGACATCAAGGGGCAGGGCATCTACGCCTACGTGACGCTGATCGCCGGCGAGTCGCCCACCGACGACCTGCACAAGGAGCTCATCGCCCATGTGCGAAAGGAGATCGGGCCGATCGCCACGCCCGACCACCTGCAATGGGCGCCGGGCCTGCCGAAGACGCGCTCGGGCAAGATCATGCGCCGCATCCTGCGCAAGATCGCCGAGAACGCACCGGACCAGCTCGGCGACACGAGCACGCTGGCCGATCCGAGCGTGGTCGAATCGCTGGTGCGCGAGCGGCGGGTTTCGTAACTCCTTCCCTCCCGGAAGCACTCCCTCCCGCGTGCAGGGGAGGGACGCGGAGGGATGTATCGCCGGCCGTCATTGCGTCACTGGCGCCCGAGCCGCTTACCCTCCCAACCTCCCCTGACAGCTGGGGAAGCAGAAGCCCGACCAGATGCCCACCCTCCTCATCGCCGACGACCACCCGCTCTTCCGCGAAGCCCTGCGCGGCGCGGTCGCGCGCGTGCTGCCGGACGCGCAGCTGCGCGAGGCCGACAGCGTCGAGGCGCTGTACACGCTGGTCGAAGCCGAACCCGACGCCGACCTGCTGCTGCTCGATCTCAACATGCCCGGCGCGCAGGGTTTCAGCGCGCTCGTGCACCTGCGCGCGCTGCATCCGCAATTGCCCATCGTCGTCGTCTCCGCGCGCGAGGAGCCCACGGTGATGCGCCGCGCGCTCGATCACGGCGCGGTCGGCTTCATTCCGAAATCCGCCGATGCCGCGACGCTCGGCGAGGCGATCACGCGCGTGCTCGATGGCGATCGCTGGGCGCCGTCGGTCGCGCTCTCCGCACCGGCGGCGCACGCCGACGAACACGACGCCGCGCAGCGTTTGCGCGATCTCACGCCGCAACAGTTCCGGGTGTTGCAGATGCTCGGCGCGGGGCTGCTCAACAAGCAGATCGGCTACGAACTCGGCGTGTCGGAGGCAACGGTGAAGGCGCATGTCACCGCGATCCTGCGCAAGCTCGGCGCCAGCAACCGCACGCAGGCCGTACTGATCGCCGGCCGGCTCGCGCTGGACCCGGGCGCGATCGTGCCGCCGCCGGAAGAGGCCGACTGAGCCCCCGCGACACGCTCGTCGTCCGGCGCCCGGAGGCAACTCACGCCCGATCCACCGCCGCTGCGGTACTACAGCGTGCGGAACAGTCGCAATGGAGTCCCGTTCTCCATGAACCTGGCGCTTCGGATCGCCACGCTCGTGCTCGCTTCGACACTCGCCGCCTGCGGCGGCCAGGCGAAGCTGCGTGAAGGCGAGGACACCGGCGCCAACCCGCGGATCGTGCCGCCGCAGACGTCGGCGTTGCCGGTGGTCGAAATCGCGCCCGCGCGCGGCTGGGACGGCGTGGAAACGCCGACGCCCGCCGCGGGGCTCGAAGTGAAGGCGCTCGCGACCGGACTCAACCATCCGCGCTGGCTCCATGTGCTGCCCAATGGCGACGTGCTGGTCGCCGAAAGCAACGCGCCGCCGGGCAAGCGCGGCATCAAGGGCCTCAAGGGCAAGGTGATGGCCGCGGTGATGAAGCGCGCCGGCTCCGGCGTGCCCAGCGCGAACCGCATCACGCTGCTGCGCGATGCCGATGGCGACGGCGTGGCCGAAATGCGCAGCGCCTTCGCGGAAAACCTGACCTCGCCGATCGGCATGGCGCTGGTCGGCGACACGCTTTACATCGCGAACACCGACGCGCTGGTGCGCCTGCCTTACGAGACAGGACAGACGCAGGCGAGCGGCGCGCCGGAAAAAGTCGTCGACCTGCCCGGCGGCGGCGACCAGCTCAACCATCACTGGACCAAGACGCTGGTCGCATCGAAGGACGGCACGCGGCTGTTCGTCGGCGTCGGTTCGAACAGCAACATCGCCGACAACGGCATGCAGGCCGAGGTCGATCGCGCGGCGATCCTGGAGATCGATCCCGCCGCGCGCACGCGCCGCGTGTTCGCCAGCGGCCTGCGCAATCCGGTCGGCATCGCGTTCGAACCGGACACCGGCGCGTTGTGGGCCGTGGTCAACGAGCGCGACGAACTCGGCAACGACCTCGTGCCCGATTACCTCACGCACGTCGAGCGTGGCGCGTTCTTCGGCTGGCCGTACAGCTACTGGGGCCAGCACGTCGACACGCGCGTGAAGCCGCAGAACCCCGACCTCGTCGCCACCGCGCGCGAGCCCGACTTCGCGCTCGGCGCGCACGTCGCGCCGCTCGGCCTCACGTTCGCGCAGGGGCAGAAGCTCGGCGATGGTTACTCGAACGGCGCCTTCATCGGCCTGCACGGTTCGTGGAACCGGCAGCCACTGTCGGGCTACAAGGTCGTGTTCGTACCGTTCGATGGCGGACGCCCGACCGGCACGATGGTCGACGTGCTCGGCGGTTTCCTCGATGCCGACCTCAACGCGCGCGGACGTCCCGTCGGCGTGGCGATCGCACGCGACGGCGCGCTGCTGGTCGCCGACGACGTCGGCAACGTGGTGTGGCGCGTGAGCGCGTCGAATCGCTGACGATCGCGCGCGTCAAGGCAATCACGCGTGCACGGCCTGCCGCTGCGCGGCGAGGAATGCGCGCAAGGACGCCGGCTTCACCGGTTTGGTCAGCACGCGGCAGTCGTGCTCGCGCGCGGCGAGCTTGAGCGCGTCGCTGCCGTCACCGGTCAGCAACGCCGCCGGCAGCGAGCGGCCGTAATGCGCTCGCAGTTCGTCGATCACGCCCAGGCCGTCGAGCCGGTCGTGCAGGTGATAGTCGACCAGCGCGACGTCCGGCCGCTCGTCGAGCCGCGCCAGCGCTTCATCCGCGTTCGCGGCGGTGAGCGCGACGACGCCCCAGCGTTGCAGCAGGCTGCGCATGCCGTCGAGGATCTCGCGATCGTTGTCCACGCACAGCACGCGCAGGCCGGCGAGCGAATCGCCACCCATCGTCACATGCGGCGACGGCAGCGGCGCGGCGTGCATCGCGCGGCCGAACGGCACGGTGATCGAGAACACGCTGCCCACGTTCACGCGCGAGCGCACGCGCAGCGGATGCTCCAGCGTGCGCGCGATGCGCTGGCAGATCGACAGGCCCAGGCCGAGGCCGCGTTCGCCGGCGTCGGAAGGCGTCTCGAAGCGGCGGAACTCATCGAAGATCTGCGCCAGGTGGTGTTCGGAAATGCCCGGTCCGGTGTCCCACACCTGCAGTTCGACCGCGCCCTCGCGCATGCGCGCGGCGATCAGCACGCCGCCCTCGCGCGTGTAGCGCAAGGCATTGGCGAGGAAGTTCTGCAGGGCGCGACGCAGCAGGCGACGGTCGCTGCGCACCGGTCGCGGCGTGTCCGGCGCGCGCACGCGCAGCTGCAGTCCGCGTCCGGCGGCAACCGGCGCGTACTGCGCGACGAGTTCGCGCAACAGCTCGTTGACGTCGAAATCGGTGATGGCGATGCGCAGCGCGCCTGCGTCGAGACGTGAGATATCGAGCAGGCCGTCGAGCAGGTCCTCGGCGGCGCGCAGCGATGCATCGACGCGTTCGGCCAGGTGCGCCTGCTCGGCGACGTCGCTGGTTTCGCGCAGCGCGCTGGCGAACAGTCGCGCGGCGTTGAGCGGTTGCAGCACGTCGTGGCTGATCGCCGCGAGGAAGCGCGTTTTCGACTGCTGCGCGGCCTCGGCCTCGCGCGTGCGCAATTCGACGCGCTGTTCGAGCGTTTCGTTGACTTCGCGCAGGCCCTGCTCGGCGCGCTTGTAATCGGTCACGTCGGAATACGTCGTGACGTAGCCGCCGGGCAGCGGACGGCCGCGCATCTCGATCACCTGTCCGTTCGCGCGCACGCGTTCGAACACGTGCGGCACGCCGGCGCGAAGATGCTTCAGGCGGCGACGCACCTGCTCGTCGATGTCGCCGGGGCCCATCTCGCCGCGTTCCGCGTTCCAGCGGATGAGATCGCTCACCGGGCGACCCACGTACAGCATGCCGTCGGGATATTCGAACAGCTCCTGGTACCGGCGATTCCATGCGACCAGGCGCATTTCCGCATCGACCACGCTCACGCCCTGGCTGATGTTCTCCAGCGTGGTGGAAAGGATCTGCCGGTTGAAGCGCAATTCCTGGTTCGCTTCGTCGAGCAGCGCCACCACTTCGCCCAGTTCCATGCCCGAGCCGCGCAGCGCGGTGGTGAGCGTGAGGCGCGCCGAGGCCGCGCCGATCGCCGAGGCGAGCAGGCGTTCGGTGAACTGCGCGAGTGCGCGGTCGGCCGGTTGTTCCGGCTGCCACGTGCGGCCCTGTTGCAGTGCGTACTCCTCGAAGGCGCGGCGTGCATGGCGTTCGCCGACGATGCGTTCGGCGAGCGCGAGCAGTTCGCCGCCGCGCACGCTGCCGGCCCAACCGCCGGGGCCGAGCGCGGGACGCTGCACGTAGGGATCGAGGAACGGCGCGGCAAGCAGTTGCTCCTGCAAACGCGGACGCTGTCGCACCGAGACGAACAGGAACACGCCGACGTTGAACAGCAGCGACCAGAACGCGCCGTGCGTGAGCGGGTCCCAGCCATGCAGGCCGAACAGCTGTTCCGGCCGCAGCCAGTCCACGCCGAGCGGCCCCTGTTCGATCCACTGCGTGCCGAACCAGCCACCGCGCGCCAGCGCCGGCAGCAGCAGCGTGTACAGCCACAGCACCGTGCCGGCGAACAGGCCGGAGAACGCACCGGCGCGGCTCGCACCGCGCCAGTACAGGCCGCCGATCAGCGCCGGCGCGAACTGCGCCACCGCCGCGAACGCGAGCAGTCCGTGCTGCGCGAGCGTGTCCTCGCCGCCGCCGTAGTACGCCGAGCCGCGGTGGTAGCCGTAGGCCATCATCGCCAGCACGAAGATGGTGATGCGGCGCACCCACAGCACCTGCTTGTCGATGCCCTGGCTTTCGTGCAGCGCGCCACCGCGCAGCAGCAGCGGCATGATCAGGTCGTTGCTGACCATCGTGGAGAGCGCGACGCTGGCGACGATCACCATGCCCGTCGCCGCGGAGAACCCGCCGATGTAGACGATCAACGCCAGCGTCTCGTGCTGCAGGGCCAGCGGCAGCGCGAGCACGTAGGTGTCGGGCGACGCGCCCGTGCCGGCGAGCAGCGACTGCCCCGCCAGCGTGATCGGCACCACCAGCAGCGAGATCAGCACCAGGTAGGCGCCGAACATCCAGCGCGCCGACCGCAGGTCGGCCGGGTCCTGGCATTCGACGACGGCGACGTGGAACTGGCGCGGCAGGCAGACGATGGCGGTGAACGCCAGCAGCGTCTGCGCGACGAAGCCCGCCGGCAGGCCCTGCGCCGTCACCACCGGCGCGGCCTGCACCATCCGCTGGACCAGGTTGCCCGTGCCCGGCAGGTGCGCCAGCGCGAACAGGCCGATGGCGAGGAACGCGAGCAGCTTCACCAGCGATTCCAGCGCGATGGCGAGCACCATGCCGCGATGGTGTTCGGTGGCGTCGATCTGGCGCGTGCCGAACAGGATCGCGAACGCCGCCAGCATCAGCGCCACGTAGAACGCCGGGTCCGACAGCAGGCCGGCGTCGCTGCGCACGTCGGCCAGCACTTCCACGCTCATCGCGACGGCCTTGAACTGGAGCGCGACGTACGGGACGGCCGCGGTCAGCGCGACCGCCGCCACCAGCGCCGCGAGGCCCGGCGCGCGGCCGTAGCGGGACGACAGGAAATCGGCGATCGACACGATGCGGTGCTCGCCGGAGATCAGCACCAGCCGTTCCAGGATGCGCCAGCCGAACAGCAGCATCAGCAGCGGGCCGAGGTAGATCGGCAGGAATCCCAGCCCCGTGCGCGCCGCCGTGCCGACCGCCCCGTAGAACGTCCACGACGAGCAGTACACCGCCAGCGCCAGCGAATACACCGCCGGCCGCAGCCAGCGCGCCCGCGGCGTGGTTTCGCGCTGGTCGCCGAAATAGGCCACCGCGAACAGCACGCCGACGTAGGCCGCCGAAACCAGCAGCAGAATCCAGCCTGGGATCACGTAAGCCGCCCTGCAGGGAACACGCCGCGAGTGTAGAACGTCGACGGCAGCCCGCGTCCGGCCCGGGTCGCTGAATGCGCCGGCCCGCCTACATCAGCGAGTCGGCCAGCCGCGCCATGCCTTCCAGGCTGCGGTGCCAGCGTGGACGGCGGCGCCATTCGTGCAGCTCCAGTTGCCGCGCATCGGCGAGGTAGTCGGCCTCGATCCTGCGCAACCGGGCGACCACCTCCGCATCGAAGCACAGCAGCCCGGCTTCGGCATTCAGCGCGAAGGAGCGGATGTCGAGGTTGATCGAGCCGATCAGCGCGACCTCGTCGTCCACGCTCAGGTGCTTGGCGTGCAGGAAGTGAGGGCGGTACAGCGCGATCCGCACGCCCGCCCGGAGCAGTTCGTCGTAGTAGGACCGCTGCGCCCAGCGCGTCAGCGTCTGGTTGTTGCTCATCGACAGCACCAGCTGCACGTCGATGCCCGACAGCGCCGCTACGCGCAGCGCGCCGAGCGTCATGTCGTCCGGCACGAAGTACGGCGTGACCAGCACCACGCGCCGACGCGCACGCTGCACCAGCGCGACGACCAGGTTGCGCGCGTTCTCGAACGGATACGCCGGGCCGCTGGGCAGCATCTGCGCGGGCGTGCGGCCCGCTTCGCCGCCTGGAAAATCGCCGATCTCCAGCCGCTCGCCGGTCTCGATCAGCCAGTCGCTCGCGAACAACGCCGCGATCTGCCGCAGCACCGGCCCGCGCACGCGCGCGACCAGCTCGCGATTGGGATGGCCGGGCACGAAGCCGGCGTCGGCGAGGTTCTGCGAGCCGACGTAGCCGACGCGCCGGTCGATCAGCGCGAGCTTGCGGTGGTTGCGCAGGTCCATGCGCGAGAGGCTGCGCCACCTCAGGCCGCCGGCGAGCATCGCGCGCACGTCCACGCCCGCGTTCCCCAACGGCCCGGCGAATGCCCGGAAGCCGGACTTCGCACCGACCGCATCAAGCAGCAACCGGCAGCGCACGCCGCGCCCGCTGGCGCGCTGCAGTGCCTCGCACACGGCGCGGCCGACGGCGTCGTCGAACATCAGGTAGTAGAGCAGGTGCACTTCCTCGCGCGCCGCGTCGATGTCGGCGACCAGCGCGTCGATCGACGTCGCGTAATCGTCCAGCAGGTCGACGGTGTTGCCGTGCACCGGCATGAAATCGCCCAGGCGTTCGGCGAGCCGCGCGATGTCGGAGGTGAGGCCGTGCGCGGCCGGCGTCCAGCGAAGCATCGCAAGACTCGCCTGGCGATCGCGGATCAGCTGCGATGCGAGCGCCTGCCGTTGCCGCCGCTGCGTCGCCAGCCATGGATGTCCGAGCAGCAGGTACAGCGGCAATCCGAACAGCGGCACGAAGCCCACCAGCAGCAACCAGCTGCGCGCGGCCGCGGGCGGGCTGCGCACCGGGATCCACGCCAGTGCGGCGAGACGGATCAACCAGTCGAACAGGAAGAGCAAATAGCCGAAGTGGACTTCGAAATTCATTCGAGCGCTCCTGTCAAGACATCAGCTCCGCATCGATCAACGCGTCCAACAGGCAACTGACCAGCGAATTAATCCTATGGAGTGTCGTGGGATGTCCTCATAGCCTGCCCCCACCAGACACGGGAACAAATAACCATGGATAAGGCAAAGTGGGCAGACCGGGGACAGCTATTGCGCATCGGATCGGCGCAAGGACAGTGGGCACGATGCATCGGTGCCTCCCGCCTGGGCAGCGTGGAGTACCACGGACAGGACCTCTCGATCTGGATCCAGATGCGCGGCGGCGCCTGGGTCGAAGCGAAGGAAGGACGGTTCTATCTTCGCGCCGGCGACTGGATCGCATTCGCGAAGGATTCGGCGCCACTCGTCCAGGCCGACGCGCAGGGGCTGACCCTCGGCATGGCGATCTCCGAGGATGCGCTGAAGTCGATGACGCGCTTCGGCAACTTCGATCTGCATGTGGGACTCGGTCAGGTCGCGTCCGGTGAGGCGCGCGACATCGCCCGCCACTGGTACCGCATCGCCCGCCATCGCGACAACGTGCTGGGTGCGACCGCCTACCAGGCGCGCGTGCGCTCGCTGCTGCTCAACCTGCAGGACATGCAGGCCGACGATCGCAGCCGCATCCCGTTGTGCCCGGGCGCATCGCTGGCGCGCAAGCGGCAGGTGTTCGAGCGCATGCAGCGCGCCCGTCTCTTCATGGAGGGCAACTGCGACCGCATCATCCGCATCTCCGAGCTGGCCGAACGCACCCAGTTCTCGATGTGGTACTTCTCCAAGGTGTTCCATCGCCTGTACGGCGAAAGCCCGCAGGCCGCCTGCGCGAACCTGCGCCTGAAACACGCGGCGAACCTGCTGTCCACCACGCCGATGACCATCGGCGAGGTCGCCATCGCCAGCGGCTTCGACAACAACTGCAGCTTCGCGCGCAGTTTCCGCGCCCATTTCGGCATGACCGCGTCGGACTACCGCAGCTCCACGCCGGGCACCGATGGACAAAGCGCGCAAACGTGCGCTCCCGCGCGCGCAAACCACATTGCCGCCGGTCGCGAATCTCTCCGCTTCGCACGGGAAACCGGCTCGGACCACCCGGGCCCTAAGGTTTTGCAGCGCCCTTAACGCGCTCATAACAGAACTCTGGAGAGAGAAATGAAGCATCGCAACATGCGCGCGGTCGTGCGCGTCGGCTTGCTGCCGGCGGGCATCGCGGTCGCGCTCGCGCCGACGTTCGCCCTGGCGCAGGAATCGGGCAAGGACGCGACCACGCTGGACAAGATCGAGGTGACGGGGTCGCGTATCCGTCAGGCGAGCATCGAGACTGCCAACCCGGTCATCATGATGACCCGCGAGCAGATCCAGAAGCAGGGTTTCACCAGCGTCGGCGACATCATCCAGAACATCACCACCGCCGGCTCGCCGGCGATCAGCCGCGCCAACGCGCTGTCGTCCGGCGAAGAAGTGGGCGGGCAGTACGTCGATCTGCGCAATCTTGGCCCCGAGCGCACGCTCGTGCTGCTCGACGGCAAGCGCCTTGGCATCACCTCCAGCGGATACGCCGACCTGGCCTCGATCCCGACCGGCGTGGTCGAGCGGATCGAAGTGCTGACCGACGGTGCATCGGCAATCTACGGTTCCGACGCGATCGCGGGCGTGATCAACATCATCACCCGCAAGAACTTCGACGGCGCCGAGGCCAGCGCCTATATCGGCCAGTACAGCCAAGGCGACGGCGAAGTACAGCAGTACAACATGCTGCTGGGCAGCTCGGGTGAGCGCAGCTCCGTGATGCTGGGCGCCGAATACTCGCAGGAAGAGCCGGTCAACGCGCGCGATCGCGCGTTCTCGCACTATCCCAACGGCCCTTATCACCGTTTTCCGGAAAGGCGCGTCGATGAGGACGGCAACACGATCCTCGACTCCAGCGGCTGGAGCGGCAACACCTACAAGGGACGCATCAACCTTCCGGATGGCGGTGGTTCCTGGACCCTGGACCCGGGCGCCGATCCGAGCGATCCGGCGAACTACCACCGTTACGGTGAGGGCGAGAACTTCGATCTGGTCAACACGAATGAAGCGATGTTCCTGCGCACGGGCATCGAGCGTCGTTCGGTGTTCGCCAACGGCAGCTTCGACTTCACCGACCGGGTTCGCCTGACGGCAGATGCGCTCTATACGCATCGCGACACGCTGCAGCAGATCGCCGGCTATCCGTTCGGGTCCACCAGCAGCAACGATGGCGTCCGCAACATCTGGTCGGCGGACAATGTGTACAACCCGTTCGGCACCGACGCGCAGTTCGTCCGCCGCACCTGGGAAGTGCCGCGGCAGACGCATAACGAACTGACCACGTACCGGTTCGGCACCACGCTGCAGGGCGCGTTCGAGATCGGCGACAAGCCGTGGGACTGGGATGCCGGTTATCTCTACAACCAGAACAAGGGACTGCAGGCGGGCACGGGCAATCTCTTCATCCCGAACGCGCGCACGGCGCTCGGCCCGAGCTTCATCGACGCCGACGGGGTCGCGCGCTGCGGCACCGCCGACAACGTGATCGCCGGATGCGTTCCGTGGAATCCGGCGCTGCCCCATGGCCAGGCCGGCGCGGGTGGCCTCACCGGCAATCAGGCGTTGGAGGACTACCTGTTCCTGCCGACGCACGATACGTCGGAGACCACGACCCACGTCTACAGCCTCAACCTGAGCGGCACGCTGGCGACCCTGCCGGCGGGCGACCTCAACATGGCCATGGGCTACGAACACCGCAAGGAAGAGGCCCGGTTCGAACCCGACGCGCTGAAGCAGTCGGGCCTGAGCACGGACCTGGCGGGCGCGGTAACCGCCGGTGGCTACTCACTGGACGAGTTCTACCTCGAGTTCAACGTACCGATCCTGGCCGACATGCCGTTCGCCAAGGAGCTGTCGATCGACGTGGCAGGCCGCTACTCCGACTACGACACGTTCGGCGACACGGTCAACGGGAAGTTCGGTCTGAAGTGGCGTCCTATCGACGACCTGTTGATCCGCGGCACCTACGCCACCGGCTTCCGCGCTCCGGCGCTGGACGATCTGTACGGTGGCGACTCGCAGACCTTCGCGTTCTACACCGATCCGTGCGATACGAACTTCGGCTCGGCCGCCAGCAATCCGCAGGTGCTCGCGCGCTGTGTCGCCGACGGCGTTCCGGCGGATTTCCGGCAGATCGCCTCGGGTAGCACGGTGGCCGCGGGCCCGAACACGCAGGCCGATTCGCCGTTCCTGGTGACGTCCAATCCGAACCTGAAGCCCGAAACCTCGAAGTCTTCCACGTTCGGTTTCGTGTACAGCCCGGGCTTCGCCGAAGGACTCGACATCAGCCTCGACTGGTGGAAGATCCGCATCGACGATGTCATTGCCGCCGAAACGATGACGGCCATCCTCAATCGCTGCTACGTGCTGGGCATCGCGTCCTCGTGCTCGGGCTTCACCCGCGATCTGACCGGCACGATCGGAACCGCTCCGGGTGAGATCGTCGATGCCACCGTCACGCTGGTCAACGGCGGTTACCAGGAGACGGCAGGTTACGATTTCAACCTCCGCTACCGCTTGCCCCAGACGTCCATCGGCAACTTCACGATCGACTGGAAGACCTCGTACATCGATTACTGGGAATACAAGCGCGACAACGAGGCGGTCACGCCGGTCGAGCAGAAGAACAGCTGGTCGGTGGACAGCGACGCGTACTTCCGCGTTCGTTCGAACCTGAGCCTGGATTGGAACCTGGGCGATTTCGGCGCAACGTGGAGCACGCGTTATTACTCCGGCATCAAGGAAGCGTGCGCGTACGACGGCGAGTGCAACAATCCGGACTTCTACTCGTCGTACACGCTGGCACAGGCGACGAACGAGACCGGCGCCAACACCTTCCATGACGTGCAGTTCCGCTACAACACGCCGTGGAACGCGACCGTCTCGATCGGCGCCAACAACGTGTTCGACCATCAGGGCACGTACCTGTACACCAGCCCGAACTCGGACTTCGGCATGTATGGCGGCTTCGATATCGGCCGTTTCTACTACCTGAAGTACGCACAGCGGTTCTGATCGACGATCCAGCGTGATGATTGCTACGGCCCCGAAAGGGGCCGTAGCTTTTTGAGTGGTGCGGGCATCAGTGCGCAAAGCCCGGAAACGGAGCCGTGTCGACCGCAGACAGAAGGAGCACTCGTCCAACACGTCGACCCGACGCCCAAACAAAAACCCCGCCTTTCGGCGGGGTTCTTGCTGAAGCTTCGAACAAGCTGGAAGGCGCTGGTCCCCGCTTCGCGGGGATGACGTTCCGGCAAAGCCACACGCGCTGCGCGCGTGCGGGCCGTCACGTCACTTGATCTTGCCTTCCTTGTAGATCACGTGCTTGCGAACGACGGGGTCGTACTTCTTGACCTCCATCTTGTTCGGCGTGTTCTTCTTGTTCTTGTCGGTGGTGTAGAAGTGGCCGGTGCCGGCCGAGGAGATCAGGCGGATCTTGTCGCGCTTGGAAGCCATGGGTCAGTTCTCCTCAGATCTTCTCGCCGCGGGCGCGCAGGTCGGCGAGGACGGCATCGATGCCGTTCTTGTCGATGGTGCGCAGGGCGGCACTGGAAACACGCAGCTTGATCCAACGGTTCTCCGAAGCCACCCAGAAGCGGCGCTCGTGAAGGTTGGGAAGGAAGCGGCGACGGGTCTTGTTCATTGCATGCGAGACGTTGTTGCCGGTCGTCGTTCGCTTGCCGGTTACTTGGCAGATACGGGCCATACGCACCTCGAAAGGTATTGGGGTGTCGCCCTTGGCCAGGGCGGCGGCGGCCCCTCCGCGCCCGGACATCCGGTGGCGGCGCACGATACGGGTAGTGAAATCCTGGCTGCCGGCGGCGGGACGGAATCGTGCTTCCGGACCCCGCCCGGTCGAGTCCTGATGGACAGACCGGACGCAGCGAGCCGCGCATTATGCCCGGGATCCGGGCCTCGGGCAAGCACTTATCCACAGCCGCGGTGATCGCTGCAACCGTAGGCGGGGCGGGCGTTCGGGGGCCTTGGCGCGCGCCCCGAAGAACCGTCATCGGGGGCGGGAGAGGCGAAGCCCGCTTGCGGCGTGCCCTCAGCGCCGCGCATCGTCCGTCCTGCCTGGCGGAGCCGGCGCCAGCGCGCCCGCCCCCCATCAGACCTCAGTAAACCTCGTCGATCTGGGCGACCTTCCCGTCCCGGATCGTCACGAACAGCGTCTTGTCGTCGCGCCGGAATTCCCAGCGCTCCGCCTCATGGGCGCCGAATTTGTTCTCCACCGGCTCCTTGTGGACCGGGGTGCCGGCCAGCTCTACCAGCTTGCCGGCGCTGTCGCCGACGGTCAGCACCCGGTTGCCGAAGGCATACGACTCGGCGGCGTGCGCGCCCGCCGCGCCGAACAGGGCGACGGCGAACACCATGGCAATCGCGATACGCATTGGAAAAACCTCCATGTGGGAGGCCCACTCTGCTGAGTGGGCCCGTCCGGCGTCAACGCCCTGCCGCCGCGCCGGTTGACACGTTTCCGCCGGCGCCCTCGGCGGCGGACTTCGCGATGAACGCCCGCACCTGCTGCTCCAGCACCGGCAGCGGCACCGAGCCCTCGCTGAGCAGGGCGTCGTGGAAGGCCTTTACGTCGAACTTCGGCCCCAGCGCCTTTTCGGCCTCCCCGCGCAGGCGGACGATGGTGATCTCGCCCAGCTTGTAGCTCAGCGCCTGCGCCGGCCAGGAGATGTAGCGGTCGACCTCGGTCGTCACCTCATGCTCGCTCAGCGCGGTGCGATCGCGCAGGTAGGCGATCGCCTGGTCGCGCGTCCAACCCTTGTGGTGCACGCCGGTGTCGATGACCAGGCGGCAGGCGCGCCACATCTCGTAGGTCAGGCGGCCGAAATCCTCGTAGGGCGTCTGGTAGATGCCCATCTCCACGCCGAGCTTCTCGCTGTACAGGCCCCATCCTTCGCCGTACGCGGAGATGTAGGTCTCGCGACGGAACGCCGGCAGTTCCCCCTGTTCCTTCGCCAGCGAACCCTGCAGCGCATGGCCCGGCGCGGACTCGTGCAGCGTCAGCGCGGGCAGGTTGTAGAGCGGGCGCGAAGGCAGGTCGTAGGTGTTCACCCAGTACGTGCCCGCGCCGCCGCGACCGCTGGTCCAGAACGGCGCGATGTCCGGCGGCACCGGCACGATGGTGAAGCGCCCGCGCGGCAGCGTGCCGATGAACTTGCCGACCTCGCCATCCACGCGCTTGGAGATCCATGCCGCGCGATCGAGCAGTTCCTGCGGCGTCGTCGCGTAGAACTGCTTGTCGGTGCGCAGGAACTTGAGGAAATCCGCGAAGCTGCCCTTGAATCCGACCTGCCTGATGATCGCGTCCATCTCCGCCTGGATGCGCGCGACTTCCTTCAAACCGATCTGGTGGATCTCCTCCGGGCCCAGGTCGAGCGTGGTGTACTCGCGGATCTGCTGGCGATAGAACGCCTTGCCGTCGGGCATCTGCTCGGCACCGAGCGTCTTGCGTGCGTGCGGCACGTAGTCGTTGCGGAAGAACGTCAGCAGCTTCGCGTAGGCCGGGACCACGCGATCGGAGATCGCCGCCGCCGCGGCCTCGCGCAGGCGCGCCTGCTCGGCGGCGGGGATGCTCGACGGCATCTTCTTCAACGGTTCGAAGAACGTCGACGCCTGCGGGTCCTTGACCTCGGCGACGGAGGCGATCGACACGTCGCGTCCATCCAGCACCGCGCGCGGCACGCTGAAGCCGCGCGCCAGGCCGGCGCGCATGTTGACGATGTGCTGGTCGAAATAGCGCGGCACGTCGCGCAGGCGATCGATGTAGGCCTCGTAATCGGCGACGGTGCGCATCGGCCGGCGCGTCATGAAGCCCAGGTTCGACCAGAACGAGGAATCCGAATTGAACGGCATCTCGTAGGTGCGCAGGCGCACCTCGGCGGCGAGGTTCTCCACCTGCGCGCGGTAGACGGCGAAGTTCACCTGGTTCTGCGCCTCGAGCTTCGCGACGTCGATGGCGTCGAGCTGCTTGAGGACGTCCTCCCACACCTTCAGCCGCGCGTGCTGGCTGGCGGCATCGACGGAAGGCAGGTCGTGGCGGTCGCTGGACCCGTCGTTGTCCTCGTCGGCGCTGCCGGTCTGCTCCTGCCGCCACTGCCATTCCTTGCTGTAGATGGCCTGGAAGCGGTCGTCGACCGGGCCGGCGAGGGCGGCGGACGAGACGAGGGCGAGGTGCGCCGAAAGCGCGGCGGCGAGAAGCAGTCGTTTCACGGGTATCCCCAGGGCGAGCGAACCGGCCGATCATCGCATCCCGTACGCGCGCGCGGCATGCGCCGGATGGCCTATGCGACGGCGGTCGCGTTGGCGCGGCAGCACCGCGTGGTTGCGGCCTCGCCGCGGCAGGTCTGCGGGCGGACGGCGCAAAGTCGATGGTGCGCAGCGGCATGCCGGCGCGAATGAGGGCTCTGAAGCCCCTCTCCCATCGGGAGAGGGGTTGGGGTGAGGGGCGGGGTGGTCGGTGCGTTGGAGCCCACCCACGCCGCTGTTCTCACCAAGACGAAGAGCAACATGGGCTCCAGCTTTCGCTGGAATGACGGTGAGAGATGGTGCGACGGGCGAGGGAGTGCCCGCGCGTTTACGGGCCAGGATCCTGGCCTTCGCCGGCATGACGGACTTCAAAACGAGCCGGTGATTTGCTTTCCCGATTCCCGATTCCCGATTCCCGATTCCCGATTCCCGAATCCCGAATCCCGAATCCCGAATCCCGAATCCCGAATCCCGAATCCCGAATCCCGATTCCCGATTCCCGATTCCCGATTCCCGATTCCCGATTCCCGAATCAATGCGTCGCCCGATCCCGCCGCCACCCACGATGCCGGATGTCCAGATACAGGCTGTACGCTGCCGTGAACGCCGGGAACAGGTTCTGGATCACGCCGACGGCGTCCTGCTTCTGCGAGAACAGGAAGTACGCCAGCGTCATCGCGCTGCCGACCAGGCTCATGTACCAGAACAGGCGCGGGATCACCGGCCGTCCGTGGCGCCGCGAGGCGACGAACTGCACCAGCCACCGGCCGCCGAACATCAGCGCGCCGGTCAGGCCGATGATCTTCCACGGCGACATGTGGAGCCCGGTCCATTCGAGCCAGGCGATGGGGTGGTTCATGAAGTCGAATTCCATGGCGACCCCGCTGTCAGACTTCTTCGATGCGCGTGACCTTGCCGCGGCGGATCAGCCACGCGACGCCGCGCAGGTCGGCGATGCCCACCAGCGCGCGGTTGAGGTTGTTGTACTTCGACACGCCGGTCGAACGCGCGCGGTGGTTCACCGGCACGCTCACTGTCCTGTAGCCGGCGCGCTGCATCAGCGCGGGCAGGTAGCGGTGCATGTGGTTGAAATGCGGAAGCTCTAGGAATGCCGCGCGTTCGAACAGCTTGATGCCGCAACCGGTGTCGGGCGTGTCGTCGCGCAGCATGCGCGCGCGGATCGCGTTCGCCCACTTCGACGCCCAGCGCTTGCTGCCGCTGTCCTGCCGGTTCACGCGCCAGCCGGCGAACATCTTCACCTCGGCGGGCGAATTCGCGCGCATCGCGATCAGCTTGGGAATGTCGGCCGGGTCGTTCTGGCCGTCGCCGTCGAGCGTGGCGATCCATTCGCCGCGCGCGGCCTTCACGCCGTTGCGGATCGCGGTGCTCTGGCCGCTCTGCGTCACGTGATGGATCACGCGCAGTTCCGGCACGTCGGCCTTCAGCGCCTGCAATACCGCCAGGGTGTCGTCGCGCGAGTGGTCGTCGACGTAGACGATCTCGAAATCGCCGCCCTCGTGCGGCGCGCGGCCGCGCAGCGCGGAGGTGATCTCGTGCACCAGCGGCGCGACGTTGTCGCGCTCGTTGAACACCGGTACGACGACGGAAAGGTGCGGGGAGGTGCTCATGGATTCACGCATTCCCGCCGAAGTAGTCGCGGCACCACGCCACGACCTGCGGCAGGCCGAGCTCGATCGGCGTCCTGGGGGCGAAACCGAACGCTTCGTGCCCGCGCTGCGTGTCGGCCATGGTTTCGATCATGTCGCCCGGCTGCATCGGCTTGTAGACCTTCTGTGCCGGCTTGCCGGCGGCCTGTTCGATGACCGCGATGAAGCGCTCCAGTTCCACCGGCGTGTGGTTGCCGAGATTGAACACGCGATGCGGCGCCTCGCCGGCGGCGTGATCCGCGACGGGCGGATGGTCCAGCGCGCCCAGCACGCCATCGACGATGTCGTCGATGAACGTGAAGTCGCGCCGCATCCGGCCGTGGTTGAACACGTCGATCGGCCGGCCCGCCAGCACCGCGCGCGAGAACAGCAGCGGCGCCATGTCCGGCCGGCCCCACGGGCCGTACACGGTGAAGAAGCGCAGGCCCGTCGAACGCAGTCCGTACAGGTGCGCGTAGGTGTGCGCCATCAGTTCGTTGGCCGCCTTGGTCGCGGCGTAGAGCGAACGCGGCTGGTCGATGCGCTGGTCCTCGGAGAACGGCGGCGTCGCCGAATCGCCGTACACCGACGACGAACTCGCGTACGCCAGGTGCTGCACGCCGCGATGGCGGCACGCCTCGAGGATGTTCACGAAGCCGACGAGGTTGCTGTCGACATAGGCGTGCGGATGGGTGAGCGAATAACGCACGCCCGCCTGCGCGGCGAGATGCACCACGTGCGTCGGCGCGATCTCGTCGAACAGTGCGGCCAGGCCATCGCGGTCGGTCAGGTCGAGCGCGCGGATGTCCACGTCCGGGCACAGCGCGGCCACGCGGTCGCGCTTGAGCTGCGGGTCGTAGTAATCGTTGAAGTTGTCCAGGCCGACGACGGTCGCGCCTCGCGCCTTCAATGCGCGGCAGGTGTAGGCGCCGATGAAGCCGGCGGCGCCGGTGACGAGGATGGTGCCGGGGGAGGGTTCAGCCATCGTGGGTCGCGTTCTGGGGGGGAATCAGGGAGCTTCGGAACGGTCGTCCTGGCCGTGGAAGTCGAAGCCCAGCGTCAGCTTGAGGTCCGCAAGGCCAGCGCCCAGCGACGGATCCAGTTCGAATCCGAAACCGCTCTCGCCCGTCAGCCCGATCGACAAGCCGCAGCGACCGCCGCGGATGTGGAACGCGTGAAGCGCGTCGCGGTGCATCGCCAGCCGCTGCTGGATGCCGCGCAGGTAGTCCTGCAGGTCCTCATCCGACCAGTTTCGCGATCCATGTGTCAGATTCGTGTAGGCGTAGCTTTCGCGGTACACGCCGTCCAGCGGAATGCCCGCCGGCGAAGTCCGCCGGTCGCCGGCCCGCCAGGTGCGTTCCGGCAGCAATCCGAGCTGGTCGAACAGCGGGCGCAGGTCGTCGCGCGGATGGACGGCGCGCAGCGCGACACGGTAGCGGTACGGGTTCATGCCGCCGCTTCCGGATTATTCGGTGACGGTGCCGCGCAGCTTCTCGAGCACGCCGTCGAGCGAGTCGAGGTCGGAGTAGTGGATCACCAGCCGGCCCTTGCCACCGCGGCCGTGCAGCACGTTGACCTTGGTGTTGAGCGACTCCGACAGCTCGCGTTCGAGCGCGGCGATGTCCGCCTGCGGCTTGGCCTTGGCGGCCTTGGGCTTGGCGCTGCTGCTGGTCGGGATCTGCCCGGCGGCCAGCTGCTGCACGCGGTGCTCGACCTCGCGCACCGACCAGCCGTGTTCGGCGGCCTGTCGTGCGAGTGCGATCGCCGCCTGCGGGGTCAACGCGAGCAGGGCGCGGGCGTGGCCCATTTCCAGCGCATGCGTTTCCAGCAGCACGCGGATTTCCGGCGGCAGTTCCAGCAGGCGCAGCAGGTTCGACACGGCGGCGCGCGAACGGCCGACGGCCTCGGCGGCCTGCGCGTGGGTCAGGTCGAACTCGTCGATCAGACGCTGCAGCGCGTTGGCTTCTTCCAGCGGATTGAGGTCTTCGCGCTGGATGTTTTCGATCAGCGCCATCGCCACGACCGTGCGGTCGTCGACTTCGCGGATGACGACCGGGATCTCGCTCAGCCCCGCCAGCTGCGAGGCGCGCCAGCGGCGTTCGCCAGCGATGATCTCGTAGCGCTTGCCGCCAAGGTCGCGCACGACGATGGGCTGGATCACGCCCTGCGCCTTGATCGACTCGGCCAGCTCCTCGAGCTTTTCCTGGTCCCAGTGCTTGCGCGGCTGGTACTTGCCGGGCGTCAGCGCGTCCACCGGCAGGTGGCGCAGCACGTCGCCTTCGACCGCTTCCAGCGCCGGCGCCTCGGCGGCGGCCTTGGGTCCCAGCAGGGCTTCGAGGCCGCGGCCCAGTCCGCGCTTCTTGGCTACGCTCATGCCGTGGTCTCCTTCGCTTCCGGCGCGCGCGCCTTCTGCTCGCGCTCACGCTGGCGGCGCAGCACTTCGCCCGCCAGGCCCATGTAGGCGATGCCGCCGCGGCTGGCGCGGTCGTAGCCGACGATGCTCTGGCCGTGGCTGGGCGCCTCGGCCAGGCGCACGTTGCGCGGCACGATCGTGCGGAACACGCGGTCGCCGAAATGGTTGATCAGCTCCGCCGAGACCGCGGTGGCGAGGTTGTTGCGCACGTCGAACATGGTGCGCAGCACGCCTTCGACCTCGAGCTTGGGATTGAGGCTGGCCTTCAGCGCCTCGATCGTGTCGATCAGCGCGCTGATGCCTTCCAGCGCGTAGTACTCGCACTGCATCGGAACCACGATCGAGTCGGCCGCGGTCAACGCGTTGAGCGTTAGCAGCGACAGCGCCGGCGGGCAATCGATCAGGATGAAGTCGTAGTTGTCGCGCAGCGGCGCGAGCGCGGCCTTCAGGCGCTGCTCGCGTCCGGCTTCGCCCATCAGGGTGATCTCGGCCGCGGTCAGCTCGATGTTGGCCGGCAGCAGGTCGAAATCCTCGGCGGTACGCTTGACGATCGAGGTGGCCTCGGCCTCGCCCAGCAGGACGTCGCAGATCGTGGTGTCGATCTCGCGCTTGTCGATGCCGCTGCCCATGGTCGCGTTGCCCTGCGGGTCCAGGTCGACCAGCAGCACGCGCTTGGGCGTCCGCGCGAGCGCGGCGGCCAGGTTGACGGCGGTGGTGGTCTTGCCGACTCCGCCTTTCTGGTTGGCGACGGCGATGATGCGGGCCATGCGGCTCGTCCTGGTCTTGGAAACGGAGATGGGCCGGCGTGGGGCCGGACCGGGGATTATGCCCGGATGGGAACGCGCGTGCCCCCTCGCCGTTGGCTGTATGGGCGTTCCGGGCGCGAGCCGCACGGCCGCAAGCGCCGGATCAATGACTTGCGATGGCCGGTCGTTGCTCCGGGTTTACCCAGCCGTGCGCGCGATCACGACCAGGTGGCGCTCGGCGTCGAGCCCCGGCACGCGCAACGGGTGCGAGGCTTGCAGCGCCCAGCCGGCGGGCAGCGCGGCGAGCTCGTCCGCCGGGTGCACGCCCTTCATCGCCAGCAGGCGGCCATCGGGCTTGAGCAGGTGGCCGCCCAGTTCGAGGATCAGCGGCAAGGTCGCGAGCGCGCGCGCGGTGATCGCGTCGTACGCGCCGGGCTCGTCCACCGCCTCGATGCGCGATTCGGCCACGCGTGCGTCCTTCAGGCCCAGCTGGCGGATCGCCTCGCGCATGAAGCGCGCCTTCTTGCCGTTGCTCTCCACCAGCGTGACCTTCAGGCCCGGCTTGACGATCGACAGCGGAATCCCCGGCAGCCCCGGCCCCGTGCCGAGGTCGGCGAGCGTGCCGCCGCGCGCGGCCAGGTCGTCCACGAACGGATGCATCGCCAGCGAATCCAGCAGGTGCTTGACCACCATCTCGTGCGGATCGCGCACGGCGGTGAGGTTGTAGGTTTTGTTCCAGCGCACCAGCAGCGCGAGGTAGTCCAGCAGCGGCGCGGACACGGTGGCCGGGTCGAGGCCGAGCGCGCGCAGGCCGTCGTCGAGCGTGCGGCGCAGCGTGGCGTCGAAGGGGGCGGGGGTGGTCATGGAGCAGGGATTCGGGATTGGGGATTCGTAGGGCGCGCACAGGGTACCGGACCGCTTCGGGCGCCGGTTCCTACGCATCCCGAATCTCCACTCCCGGATCCCGGCTTTCCCGGCTTCTCCACGCCAACGCACCCAGGTACTCCGTCTCCGGCCGCAGTTCCCGCAGCGACCAGTCCTGCGCCGGCCCCAGCTCCGGGTCGCATTCCACCAGCCGCAATCCCTCCGGCCCGTCGGCGAACCGCAGCCGGTGCAGGCCGAAGGAAATGCCGTGGCCGTGCGCCTTCAGGACCGCTTCCTTGGCGCACCACAGGCGCAGGAAGCCGTGGTCGCGCACCGCCGCCGAGGGCGCCGCGTGCAGCCAGGCCAACTCCGGTGCGGTGAAGAACCGCTGCGCCAGGTCGAGGGCGCGTTCGCGCGCGCGGACGCGCTCCAGGTCGATGCCGAGCCGCACGCCGCGGCCGAGCGCGATCAGCAGCCCGTCGCCGCTGTGGCTCCAGTTGCAGTCCCACTCGGCGAAGGCGCCTTCCAGCCGCGGCCGGCCGCGCGGGTCGCGGGACAGCGGCAGCGCGTCCGTGTCCACGCCGAGTTCCGCCGCCAGCCACTGCCGCGCCAGCGGCTCGGCCGGGACGCGCGGAGCGTGCGGGCGCCAGGCCCAGCGCACCGGGGCGCCCTGCGCGGTTGGGGGAAGGGACAGGGACATGAACCAGGCGACTGGGAGCGGGAACGGCGGCCAGCGTAAAGTAACGGCAGGGGAAGCGGCGTCGCCGCAGTACACCAGCCAGAACGCCAATGTCCGCGGTCGTCGAAGAATCCAGTCCCGTCCATGCCCTGCCCGTGCCGTTGATGCACGGTGCGGGCGCGCTCGCCATCGCCTTCGACGAGGGCGGGCACGCGATCGATCGCGCGATGTTCGCCCGCCACGTGCGCGCGCTCGCCGCGGCGCTGCCGCCCGCGCGATTCGCGCTGAACCTGTGCGAGGACCGCTACCGCTATCTCGTCGCCTTCTGCGCCGCCGCCGTGCGCGGGCAGACGACGCTGATGCCGCCGTCGCGCGCGCCGGCCGTGGTCGACCAGGTGCTCGCGCAGCACCCGGACAGCTACTGCCTCACCGACGTGGATCTCGCGCCGGCGCCGCCGCATTGCGTGCGCATTCCGGAGCAGCTCGGGGAACTCGACGGCGAGCCGCCGATGGTCGACGCCGACGCCCGCGTCGCGATCGGCTTCACCTCCGGCAGCACCGGCCAGCCGCGCGCGTACGCCAAGACGTGGACCAGCTTCCGCACCAGCACCGCGCAGAACCTCGCCGCGCTCGACGGCCTGCTGCGCGAGGACGTCACGCACGTCATCGCGACCGTGCCGCCGCAGCACATGTACGGCATGGAGATGTCGGTGCTGATGCCGCTGCTCGGACCGGTCGCCGTGCACGCCGCACGACCGCTGTTCCCGGCCGACGTGGCGCGCGCGCTGCACGATTCGCCCACGCCGCCGCTGCTGGTCACCACGCCCGTGCACCTGCGCGCGCTGGTCGCGTCCGGCCTCGCGCTGCCGCCGCTGGCCGGGATCGTCTCGGCGACCGCGCCGATGCCGCCGGAACTCGCCGCGCAGGCCGAGGCGCGCTACGGCTGCGAAGTGCGCGAGGTGTTCGGTTCGACCGAAACGTGCGTCTTCGCCCGACGCCGCACCGCGCGCGACGACGCGTGGACGCCGCTGCCGGGCGTCCGACTCGCGCCGCAGCCCGACGGCACGGCCGTGCATGCGCCGCACCTCGCCGAGCCAATCGTGCTGGCCGACCTGATGGAAGTGCATGCCGACGGCCGCTTCGAACTGCGTGGCCGCAACGCCGACCTGCTGGAAATCGCCGGCAAGCGCGCTTCGCTGGGCGATCTCACCCGCAAGCTGCTTGCGGTGCCGGGCGTGGAGGATGGCGTGATGTTCCAGCTCGACGCGGAGGATGCGATGGGCATCCGCCGCATCGCGGCGCTGGTGGTCGCACCCGGGATGGAGGAAAGCGCGATCCTGCACGCGCTGCGCCAGCAGGTGGACCCGGTGTTCCTGCCGCGCCCGCTGCGTCGTGTGGAAACGCTGCCGCGCAACGAGACCGGAAAGCTGCCGCGTCATGCGCTGGAGGCACTGCTGCATGCGCATGAGGTTGCGGTGGGTTGACGGGCTCCCGGCGTCAGGACGAAAGCCGGGTTGGTGTCACGTCTTCCGCAGCCGATCGCCTGAAGCCACCTTCACCGTCATTCCAGCGAAAGCGGGAACCCATTTGCCTTTGCCTGCGTTCTTGTAGCCCGGGTAAGTGAAGCGCACCGCGCCATCGTGCAACCCGGTTGCCGCCGTGATGAACGCGCCGCAGCGCGCTGCACCCTCTACGTGCGCACGTTTTTTTTCGACGATACGTCACGCCTCCCCGGGTGCGCTTCGCTTACCCGGGCTACAAAAGTACATCGCCGTCCGGGAATACCGCGATCCCGGGATGACGTTGATCGGGCTGACCCGCTCCGCGCATCGGCAGGCCAACGTGCGGCTTAACCCAGCTCCACCCACGCCGGCGCGTGATCGCTCGGCCGGTCCCACGTCCGCGGCTCGCGGTCGATGCCCGACGCCACCGCGTGCGGGCGCAGCGCTTCGGACACCAGCGTCAGGTCGATGCGCAGCCCCAGGTTGCGGCGGAAGCCGCCCTGCCGGTAATCCCACCAGCTGAACTGCTTCTCCTCGGAATTGAGCGCGCGGTACGCATCGTGCAGCCCCAGCGACACCAGCCGCTGCAGCGCATCGCGCTCGGCGCGAGAGGTCAGGATGTGCGCGTCGTTCCACACGGCCGGATCGTGCACGTCGCGCTCGTCCGGCGCGATGTTGAAATCGCCCAGCACGATCATGCGCGGATGCGTGACCAGCTCCTGCGCCAGCCAGTCGTGCACGGCTTCCAGCCAGCGCAGCTTGTAGGCGTACTTCTCGGTGCCCACGTCCTGTCCGTTCACCACGTACAGGTTGACGATGCGCAGGTCGCCCACGGTCGCGGCGAGCACGCGCTTCTGCTCGTCCTCGAAGCCCGGCACGCCGACCTGCACGTCCACCGCGCGCTCGCGCGAGAGCACGGCCACGCCGTTGTAGGTCTTCTGCCCGGCGAACACGCTGCGATAACCCATCGCGATCAGCGGATCGTCCGGGAACTTCGCGTCCTCGAGCTTGGTTTCCTGCAGCGCGACGATGTCCGGCGAGGACGCGGCGAGCCACTGTTCCAGGTGCGGCAGGCGCACGTTGAGCGAATTGACGTTCCAGCTGGCGATCTTCATGGCGCGCAGTGTAGCGAGCCGATGCGTCCGGCACACTTCGCGCGATGCCCACCTGCCGCGCGGCGCGGCATACTCGGGCATCACTTCCGAGCAAGCCGCCGCCATGCACTGGATCGATCTTCGCAGCGACACCGTCACCCGGCCCACCGACGCCATGCGCGAGGCGATGATGCGCGCGCCCGTCGGCGACGACGTGTACGGCGAGGATCCTTCCGTCAACGCTTTGCAGGCGCGGCTCGCCGACGAACTGGGCTTCGAGGCCGGCCTGTTCGTGCCGAGCGGCACGCAGTCCAACCTGATCGGCCTGATGGCGCATTGCCAGCGCGGCGACGAATACATCGTCGGCATGGACGCGCACACCTACAAATACGAAGGCGGTGGCGCGGCGGTGCTGGGTTCGATCCAGCCGCAGCCGATCGTCCATGCGCCCGACGGCACGCTGCCGCTGGACGCCGTGGAGCGTGCGATCAAGCCGATCGATCCGCATTTCGCGCGCACCCGCCTGCTGTGCCTGGAGAACACCTGGCACGGCCGCGCGCTGCCGCTGCGGTACCTCGCCGATGCGCGTGCGCTGTGCGATCGCCGCGGCCTTGCGCTGCACCTGGACGGCGCGCGCATGTTCAACGCGGCCGTCGCACTGGGGGTCGCGCCGTGCGAGATCACGCGGCATTTCGACAGCGTCTCGGTGTGCCTGTCGAAGGGCCTCGGCGCGCCGGTCGGATCGGTGCTGCTCGGCACGCACGCGCTGATCGAATCGGCGAAGCGCTGGCGCAAGGTCGTCGGCGGCGGCATGCGGCAGGCGGGCATGCTGGCGGCTGCGGCGTCGTTCGCGCTGGACCATCATGTGGCGCGACTCGCCGACGACCACGCGCGTGCCGCGCGCCTGGCCGACGGATTGCAGGGATTGAACGACATCCAGGTCGTCGCGCAGCACACCAACATGGTGTTCATCGACGTGCCGGTGGAGCGTCACGACGCGCTGCGCCGCGCGCTGGACGATGCGCACGTTCGTGTTTCGATCGGCTACACGCCGGCGATCCGGCTGGTCACGCATCTGGA
This sequence comes from Lysobacter sp. SCRH-1R, assembly GCF_057747855.1. NCBI lineage: Bacteria > Pseudomonadati > Pseudomonadota > Gammaproteobacteria > Lysobacterales > Lysobacteraceae > Lysobacter > Lysobacter sp. SCRH-1R. The sequence continues at coordinate 123,283 of NZ_CM173227.1, forward strand.
CGTGGATGACGAAGGTGTGGCGCGAACCGTCGAGGCGTTGCGGGCGTTCGCTTCGCGCTGACGTGGTCGCGCGTCCGCTTCTGCAGCCCGGGTAAGCGAAGCGCACCCGGGATCGCGGGCGCCTCCCCGGGTGCGCTTCGCTTACCCGGGCTACAAGAGCTACTCAGCTGGACGCGTTCGTACGGCGTAGCCGCTACTTCGACAGCACCCGCACCATCCGATCGACGAAACCCCGATACGGCGGCTTCAGAAGATCGCTCCCCGCGAAGCCGCGCTGGCGGAACACCGGCAGCAGCTTGCTGAACGTGTCGAAGCCGGTGCGGCCGTGGATCGCGCCGATACCGCTCGGGCCGATGCCGCCGAACGGCAGGTCGTGCGCGCCGAAGTGCAGCAGCGTGTCGTTCACCGTGACGCCGCCGGCGAGCGTGCCGGACACGATCGCGTCGATGCTGCGCGCATCGTTGCTGAAGGGGTACAACGCAAGCGGGCGATCCATCGAGCGGATGCGTTCGATCGCCTCGTCCAGCGTGCGGTACGAGAGCACCGGCAGGATCGGCCCGAAGATCTCATGACGCATCACCTCGCTGTCGGCCGGCGGTTCGGCCAGCAGCGTGGGCGGGAACACGCGTTCGCGTTCGAACCGTGCGCGCGCCTGTGCGTCGAGCCCCGCGGTCAGCGGCTCGAGCACGATCGTGCCGCGGGCGCGCGCATCGTCCACGTAGCCGCGAAGCCGTGCGTACTGCGCGTCGTTGATGATGCGGGTGTAATCCGGCGTCGTCGCATCGAAGCCCGAATAGCGCGCGCGCAGCTCGGACGTCAGCGCCTCCACGAACGCGCCCGCGCGCGCTTCGTCGACCAGCACGTAATCCACGCCGATGCAGGTCTGCCCGGCGTTGAACCACTTGCCGGTGGCGATGCGCGCGGCGGCCTTGGCGAGGTCGAAATCCGGGCACACGACCGCCGGTGCCTTGCCGCCCAGCTCCAGCGTCACCGGCGTGAGGTTCGGCGCGGCGGCGGCCATCACCTTGCGGCCGACCGCGGTGGAACCGGTGAACAGCAGATGGTCGAACGGCAGCGCGGCGAACGCGGCGCCCACCTCCGGGCCGCCGAGCGCGACGGCGACGCGATCTGGCGGGAACACCTGCGCGAGCAGGTCGCGCAGCCACTGGCCGGTGCGCGGCGTGTGTTCGGATGGCTTGAGATAGACGTGGTTGCCGGCGGCGATCGCCGACACCAGCGGCACCAGTGCGAGGTTCACCGGGTAATTCCACGGCGACAGGATGCCGACCACGCCCACCGGCTCGGGCACGATGCGCGCGCTCGCCGGCCAGAATCGCCAGCCCACCGCGGCGCGGCGCGGCTTCATCCAGCGGCGCAGGCGCCCGAGCGCGTGGTCGATTTCCGCCAGCACGATCATCGCCTCCGACAGCAGGTTCTCGTGCTGGCTGCGATGGCCGAAGTCGGCGCGGATCGCCGCGTCCATCGAATCGATGCGCGCGCGGAACTCGTCGCGAAGGCGCCGCAGGTCGGCGCGACGCTGCGCGTGGTCGGGCTTGCGGGCCTGCCACGCGGCGCGAAGGCGTTCGCGGGTGGCGGCGAGTTCGTCCAGCGGCGTGTCGGCGGTGATGTCCATGCGGACGAGTGTAGTCCCGCGCCATGGCGCTCCGGAGGGGCGAAAGCGGCGCACGGCGGGGGGCGGGACGGTCGGGTTGTGAATGGGGATGCCGGATTCGGGATTCGCAAAACCGGCGGGTCCTTGGCCGTACGAGTCACTGGCTCCCAGCAGCGCAGGAATGACGTCTGAAAAGCTGTTGTCGAATCCCGAATCCCGAATCCCGAATCCCGAATCCCGAATCCCGAATCCCCAACCCCGCGCTAGACTTCCCCGCATGACCCTGCGCCCCTACCTCGACGCCTTTCCCACCCTCGGCGAACGCGTCTACATCGACCCGGCGGCGACGGTGATCGGCGACGTGACGCTCGGCGACGACGTGTCCGTCTGGCCGGGTTGCGTGATCCGCGGCGACGTCAATTCCATCCACATCGGGGCGCGCACCAGCGTGCAGGACGGGACGATCGTCCACGTCACCCACGAGGGGCCGTACACGCGGCCGGGCGGGCTGCCGACGGTGGTCGGCAACGACGTCACCATCGGCCACGGCGTGATCCTGCACGCCTGCACGCTCGACGACTTCTGCCTGGTCGGCATGGGCGCGCGCATCCTCGACGGGGCGCGCGTGCACCGGCACGGTTTCGTCGGCGCGGGCGCGGTGGTCGCACCGGGCAAGCAGGTCGGCGAGGGCGAGCTGTGGCTGGGCAGTCCGGCGCGCTTCGTCCGCCGGCTAGACGACCGCGAGATCGAACAGTTGCACTACAGCGCCGCGCACTATGTACGATTGAAGGACCGCTACCTCGGCATGACCGGGTAGCGGGCGGCAGGTCGGGCAGGGGGCCGCGATCGCCGCATCCACCGGTGCCGGGACGGCATCGCGAACGCAATGGGGACTACATGGAAGGTTTCGAGTATCGCAATCCCTATGCGGCGCCCGCCGCGCAGGTCGTCGCGCCGGCCGATCACGAGGCAGGGCTGGAACCCGCCGATCGCGGCCGTCGCCTGGCCGCCTACCTGATCGACCTGGGCATCTATCTCGCGCTGCTGCTGCCGGCCTTCATCGGCCTGCTGCGGTACAAGCCCGAGCGCGGCATCGGTGCGCTGGGTGGCTCGCTGATCATGTTCTCGGTGGTGTGCGTGATCGCGCTCTTCGTTTACTGGTGCGTGCTGATGCACCGCGAAGGCCAGAGCATCGGCAAGCGCGCGATGGGCATGCGCGTGGTGCGCACCGACGGCAGCCGCGCGGGCCTGCGTCGCATGATCGTGCTGCGCTATTTCGTGCCCGGCCTGATCGGCGGCATTCCGTACGTGGGCTGGGTGTTCTCGCTGGCCAACGTGCTGTGGATCTTCGGCGAGGAACGCCGCTGCCTGCACGACCTCATCTGCGACACGATGGTCGTCAACGTCTGATGCTCGACACGTACCGGGAAGTCGTGACGCCGGAGGGCGTGGCCCTCCACCTGCCCGCCGCCGGCCCGGTGCCGCGCGCGCTGGCGTGGCTGGTCGACTTCCTCATACGCATGGCCGTGATGATGGTGATGGGCATGTTCCTGGGCGCGTTCGGCCGCGGCGGCATGGGCTTCTACGCGGTCGGGATGTTCCTGGTGTACTGGTTCTATCCGATCGTGTTCGAGGCGATGTGGGACGGCCGCACGCCGGGCAAGCGCTCGCTCGGCCTGCGCGTGATCGCCGCCAACGGCGCGCCGGTGGGCTGGCTCGCGGCGTTCACGCGCAACCTGCTCCGCGTGGTCGACATGCTGCCGCTCGCCTACGCCACCGGGCTGGTGTCGAGCCTGCTCGATCCCTGGGGCCGGCGCCTGGGCGACATGGTCGCCGGCACGCTGGTCGTGCACGAGGCCCGCCCGCGCGAACCGCAGCCGGCGGCCGTCGATGCCGCGATGGCGCCGTCGATCGCGCTGCGTCCGTACGAACAGGCGGCGCTGGTCGCCTTCGCCGAACGCGGCCCGCGCCTGAGCGAAGCGCGCCAGGCGGAACTGGCGGACCTCGCCGAACCGCTCACCGGCGCGCGCGGCACGCTCGCGGTCACGCGGCTGTATCGCATGGCGAACTGGTTGCTGGGGCGGAGGTGAGAGACGTGATCCGGGATCGGGGATTCGGGATTCGCAATGCGCCATCGCGTGGCTGCGGGCTGCTGCGCGACGCAACGGAATCCGGCTGTCCCGCAGATCGCGACATCGCATCCCGAAACCCCAATCCCGAATCCCGGCTTCAACCGCCATGAAGCAGGAACACTTCGTCCAGCGCCATCAGGCCGAATGGATCGCCTTCGAGCACTGGCTCGACGCGCGCGGCGAGAGCGCGCGCAAGGCGCGCACGGAGCGGCGCAACTGGCACGGCCTGCACGACGCCGACATGCCATCGCGGTATCGCCGCCTGTGCCAGCAGCTCGCGCTCGCGCGTCGTCGCGGCTACAGCCCGGTGGTGACCGACCGGCTGCAGGCGCTGATGCATCGCGGCCACGGACTGCTGTACCGCACCCCGGTACCGCGCTGGCGCCGCGCCGCGGAATTCCTGATCGCCGGCTTCCCGCGCCTGGTGCGCGCCGAACGCGGCTGCATGCTCGCCGCGTTCGTGCTGCTGTGGCTGCCGGCGGTGATCATCTTCGCCGCGATCCAGCACCAGCCGGAGCTGTCGTCCTCGCTGTTCGATCCCGTGCAGCTGATGCAGTTCGAACGCATGTACGACCCGGCCGATCCCGCGCGCAAGCTCGGGCGCGATTCGGGCACGGACGTCGCGATGTTCGGCCACTACGTGTGGAACAACGTCAGCATCGGTTTCCGCACCTTCGCCAGCGGGCTGCTCGCGGGCATCGGCGCGATCGTCGTCCTGCTGACCAACGGCGTGATGATGGGCGGCGTCGCCGGGCACCTGCAGGCGGTGGGACATGGCGATCCGTTCTGGCGCTTCGTCGCCGCTCATTCGGCACCGGAACTGACCGCGATAGTCATCGCCGGCGGCGCCGGCCTGCGGCTCGGACTGTCGCTGATCGCGCCCGGCCAGCTCCGGCGCGTGGACGCGCTGGTCGCCGGTGGACGACGCGGCGCGCTGCTGTGCGTGGGCGTGTTCGCGATGCTGGTGTTCGCCGCGTTCGTGGAAGCGTTCTGGTCGTCGATCGCGTGGATGCCGGCGTGGATCAAGTACAGCGTCGGCGGCGCGCTGTGGACGCTCACCCTCGCGTGGCTGCTGCTCGGCGGCCGGCACCTTCCGGTGGAGGACGCGGGCGCATGAGGATCGAATCGCTCACCGTCGCGCTGCGTCCGCGCACGCCGTGGGAGGCGGTCGAGCTCGGCACCGCGCTGGTGCGCCGCCATGCGGCGGCGATCTGGAAACCGTGGCTGCTGCTCACGCTGCCGTTGTTCGCGCTGTGCAACGCGCTGGCGTGGTCGCTCGATGCGTTGTGGCTGGGCGGATTGCTGATGTGGTGGCTGAAGCCGGCGTTCGACCGCATCCCGCTGTTCGTGCTGTCGCGCGCGGTGTTCGGCGACGTGCCGACGACCCGGCAGACGCTCGCGGCGCAGCGCAGCTGGGGCCGGTCGTGGCTGCCCGCATACCTGCTGTGGCGGCGGTTGAGCCCATTGCGTTCGATCAACCTGCCGGTGGACCTGCTCGAAGGCGCGCGCGGCCAGGACGCGCGCGAACGCCGCCGCGCGCTCGGTGCGCCGGTCAACGGCGTCGGCATGCTGGTCACGCTGGTGTGCCTGCATTTCGAACTGGCGGTGTACGTGGGCGTGGCGACGCTCGCGGTGGTGTTCGTGCCCGGCGACTACGTGCAGCAGACGATGACGCGCGCCTGGGCCGTGCTGCGCGAATCGCCGCCGTGGATCGGCCTGCTTTCCAACGCGCTCGCGTGGATCGCCGCGACGCTGATCGAACCGTTCTACGTCGGCGCGGGCTTCGGCCTGTACCTCAACCGCCGCACCGAAGTGGAGGCGTGGGACATCGAACTCGCCCTGCGCCGCCTGCGCGATCGCCTGCTGCGCGGCGCGACGCCGATGGTGCTGCTGCTCGCGCTGGCCGTTGCATTCGCGCCGGGCTGTGCACACGCGCAGGATGCAGGCGAGGTGCGCGACGGCGAACGCGTCGTCGCCCAGGCCGACGACGCGGACGAAGCGCCGCGCGTCACGCTCGAACAGGTCTTCGGCCAGGTCGCCGACGAAACCGGCCTGCGCGAGGGCGTGCACGCGCAGATGACGCCGCAGCCCGCACCGCCGCCGACGATCGCCTCGCCCGGCGGCGTCGGCACCGCCGGCGGGCAGGGCGTCGCGAACGGCAGCGGACGCGCGCTCGCCGGCGACGCCAGCCTGCGTCGCGCGGTGAAGCGGGCGTACGCGGACCCGACCGTCACGCCCAAGCGCAAGGTCGTGTCGTGGAAGAAGCGCAACGCGAAGAAGGACGAGCCGAAGAAGACGCCGGATGCGCCGCCGCTGCGCGCATTGGGCGAATTCCTCGCGATGATCGGCGAGTACGGCCTGTGGATCGTCTTCGCCGCGCTGGCGGTCGTGCTCGCGGTGACCGCGCCGCGCTGGCTGGCGTGGTTCCGCGGCGGCCTCGCGCGCGAAGGCCGCGAGCCCGACGAAGTCCGCCGCGATCGCGCCGACGAACCACCGCCGCCGCTGCCGGAAGACATTCCCTCCGCCATCCGCCGCCTGTGGCGCGAAGGTCGCCAGCGCGAGGCGCTCGCGATGCTGTACCGCGCCAGCGTCGAGACCATGGTCGCGCGCACGCAGGCCGTGCTGGTACCCGGCGCGACCGAGGCCGAAGTGCTGCGCGCCTCGCGCAAGCTGCCGCTCGGCGAGGATCGCGACGCCTTCGCGCGCGCGGTGCGCACGTGGCAGTACGCGGCATACGCGCACAGCTTCCCGGCGGGCGAGGATTTCGAGGTACTGCTGGGCGAGCTCGCCGCGCGTTTCGGCTGGAGCGCCTCCGCACGTCCTGATGCGAGCGTGCCCGCATGAGGCTCACGCGCAGGCACGGACTGATCGCGCTCCTCGCCGTCGCCGTCCTCGCGGCGCTGGCGGCCGGCTACGCGTGGTGGCAGCACAATTACGAACGCACCGAGGAATGGGTCGACCTGCCGCGCACCGGCGAGGCCAGGCGCAATCCGCTGTACGTGCTCAAGCTGGCGCTGATCGCCGACGGCGTGAAGGCGCAGGCGCGCGCCCGCCTGCAGCTGGACGGCGTGACGCTCGGACCGCGCGACACCGTGCTGCTCTACAACGACCCGCGCACGCTCACCGCGAAGGACTCGGCCGCGCTGCTGGAATGGGTCGAGCGCGGCGGCCACCTGCTGCTGCGCACGCCACCGCCGGGACCGCTGGACCTGGAGCAACCGCTACCGGTGCTCGAGGCGTTCGGGGTGTATCCGCGTTCCGACCAGCTCTGCGCCGGCCTGGACGTGCAAGGCGAGGATCCGCACGTCGAGTTCTGCCGCGGCCGTCGCCTCGACGTCGAGGACCTCGAATCGACCGCGTCGCTGCATTGGGGCGAGCCGGACATCGGCTACGTCTTCGTACGCGTTCCGCACGGGCGCGGCACGCTCGACGTGCTGTCCGACTTCGATTTCCTCGACAACGATTCGCTGAAGGACGGTCCGCACATCGCGCTGACGCGGCAGCTGCTCGATCCGAACTACCGCGCCGGCACCGTGCACCTCATCTACGAAGCGCGGATGCCGTCGTTCTGGATGACGCTGGCGCGCGACCACTGGCGCATCTGGCTGCCGTTGCTGCTCGCGCTGCTGGCGTGGTTGTGGCGGCGCTCGCAGCGCTTCGGCCCGCTGCTGGCCTCGCCGGCGGTGGAGCGGCGCTCGCTGCTGGAGCACGTCACCGCCAGCGGCGAACACGTCTACCGCTACGGCTACGCGCACCTGCTGCACGAAGCCGCGCGCAAGGCCTTCCTCACGCGGCTGCGCCGTCGCGATCCGCAGGCCGCCGCGCTGGACGGCGATGCGCAGGCGGCGATGCTGTCCGAACGCTTCGGCCTGTCGCCGGGCGAGATCCGCGACGCCCTCTCCACGCCCATCGCGCGCGACCACGCCGCGTTCCGCAGCCGCATCGCGCTGCTGATGCGCATGCGCAACTCACTCTGACTTTCGACCGGGAAACCACACCATGAACGCCGACGCCGCTCCCGCTCCCCTCGTTCCGATCACCGGCGACGCCCTGGCCGCGCGTGCGGCCGCGGTGCGCGACGAGGTCGGCAAGGCCTTCATCGGGCAGGAGGCGGTGCTCGACCAGATCCTCATCGCGCTGCTCGCCGGCGGCCACGTGCTGATCGAAGGCGTGCCCGGCCTGGGCAAGACGCTGCTGGTGCGCGCGCTGTCGCGGGCGATCGATTGCAGCTTCGCGCGCGTGCAGTTCACGCCCGACCTGATGCCCAGCGACATCAGCGGCCACGCCGTGTGGAACCCGAAGACCGAGACGTTCAACATCCGTCGCGGCCCGGTGTTCACCCACCTGCTGCTGGCCGACGAAATCAACCGCGCGCCGGCGAAGACGCAGTCGGCGCTGCTGGAGGCGATGCAGGAACTGCAGGTCACCATCGAAGGCCACAGCTTCCAGCTGACGCCGCCGTTCCTCACGCTCGCCACGCAGAACCCGGTCGAGCAGGAGGGCACGTACCCGTTGCCCGAAGCGCAGCTGGACCGCTTCCTGCTGAAGGTGCTGATCGGCTATCCCACGCGCGCCGACGAGAAGCGCATGGTCGCCGCGGTGAGCCAGGGCCGCGCGGCGTCGGACTTCGACCTGTCGCAGGTGGCGCGCGTGCTCGGGCCGCAGGAGATCGTCGCCATGCAGGCCGGCACCGCGCGGGTCGCCGTGGACGATGCGGTGATCGACTACGCGGTGCGCATCGTCGCCGCGACGCGCGACTGGGCCGGCATCGCGCTCGGCGCCGGCCCGCGCGGCAGCCTCGCGCTGGTGCGTGCGGCACGCGCGCAGGCGGTGCTGTCGGGTCGCGATTTCGTCACGCCCGACGACGTCCGCGAGATTGCCAAGCCCGCGCTGCGCCACCGCATCGCGCTGGCGCCGGAACTGCAGATCGAAGGCCAGTCGCCGGACGACGTGCTGCACGCGTTGCTGGCGAAGGTCGAGGCGCCGCGGAAGTAAGCGCATCCACCCACCGAACGAAGGAGCGAACGCGTGAACGAGTCCTACAATCCGTATGAAGTCGCGCCGATGTCCCGCGCGGACGCCGCCGCGGCGCCGCGCCCGGAACGCGACGCGATCGACGCGCTGCGCGTGTCGGCCACGTGGAAGCGCCGCTTCCGGCTGATCGACAAGGCCGGCGGCCCCGAGCTGCCGCACCTGCGCGATCTCACGTTCGGCGAGCGCATGTCGATCAACTTCAGTGTCCTGGGCTTCTTCTTCGGCCCGATCTATTACCTGTGCAAGGGTTTGTGGCGGCCGGCGATCGCCTACTTCGGCGTCGCGTTCCTCATCGCGTTCATCGCCGCACTGGCCGGGCTGGACTTCCTGGGCAAGGCGGCCGGCTACGGCAGCGCGGCCGTGTACGCGATGCGCGCCGGCATCCTGTACTACCGCAAGAAGGTGCTCGGGGAGGAGCCGTGGTTCTAGCATTGCCTCGCCCCGCGCCGGTCGCGCTCGCACTGTTCGTGCTGTGGTCGATGCACGGGCTTGCGGTGGCGTTCGGCGTGGCGACGGCGGATTCGTGGACGCTCGCCGGCCTTGCGCTGCTGGGCCTGCTGCTGCTCGATCTCGCGCTGCTCTGGCGCGCGCCGACGCCGCATGTAGAACGGCGTCTCGCCGATACCTGGCCGATCGGCATCGAGCGGCCGGTGACGCTTGTGCTCGAAGGCGCCGGACGCCAGCGCCTGGACGTGTTCGACCTGCATCCCGGCGGCTGGCGCATGCAGGGATTGCCGCGTCGCCTGTCGCTGCGTCGCGGCGAACAGGCGAGTTTCGACTACCACCTGCGCGCCAATGCGCGCGGCGATTTCCGCTTCGACGGCGTGCAACTGCGCCTGCATTCGCCGCTGCGGCTATGGTGGCAGTCGCGCGTGGCGGGCGATGCGCAGGACGTGCGGGTGTTCCCCAACTTCGCGCCGCTGGCGAAGTTCGCGATGTTCAGCGCGGACCAGGCGTCGCGGCTGGTGGGCGCGCATCTGCGGCGGCGGCGCGGTGAAGGCACCGATTTCCACCAGATGCGCGAATACCGCATCGGCGACAGCCTGCGGCAGATCGACTGGAAGGCGACGGCGCGGGCGCGCCGGTTGATCTCGCGCGAGTACCAGGACGAGAAGAACCAGCAGCTGGTGCTGCTGCTCGACACCGGCCGCCGCCTGCTCGCGCGCGACGGCGAGCTGGCGCATTTCGACCACGTGCTCGATGCGGCGCTGGTGGTGGCGTATCTCGCGCTGCGGCAGGGCGATGCGGTGGGCCTGCTCGCCAGCGGCGGCGCCGGCGCGTGGGTGCCGCCGCGCCGCGGCGTGGGCGCGATCGACGAACTGCTGCGCGCGACCTACGCGTTGCAGCCGCAGCCGGTGGCGACGGACTTCCTCGCCGCGGCGACGGACCTGTCGGTGCGGCAGCGGCGGCGTTCGCTGGTGATGCTGGTGACGAACCTGCGCGACGAGGACATGGACGACCTGCTCGCGGCGGTGACGATGCTGCGCAAGCGGCACCTGGTCTGCGTGGCGAGTCTGCGCGAAGGCTCGCTCGACGCGGCGTTGGCCGAACCGGTGCAGGACCTCCCCGGCGCGATCCGCGCGGGCGCGACGGCGCAGTACCTGGACCAGCGCAACGCGGCGCACGAGGCGCTGCGCAACCATGGCGTGATGGTGCTGGACGTGGCGTGCAACGAGCTGGCGGCGTCGCTGGTGGAGCGGTATCTGGCGGTGAAGCGGGACGGGTTGTTGTAGGGGTTGTCCGTGGTGTGGGGCGATGGGGTTTTGTTTCCGCTTGCGCTCCCGCTTCGGGGCACTCCATCGACGGCTCCACGATCTGCTCGGAAGACGGTGCCGCTCTTGTAGCCCGGGTAAGCGGAGCGCACCCGGGGAGCCGTACAGCGCTCCGTAGCGCTCCGGTGCTCCGAACCCGGGTGCGCTTCGCTTACCCGGGCTACAAAAACGGGTGCGGTGAAGTTCGCACAGCCCCGATCTCGCCCAATCACCCCGCCGGCCGCGTCAACCGCTCCAGCTCCAGCAACGTCTCCATCGCCGCCTCACGCGACCCCCCGCACATCTCCGCCCGGGGCCGCAGCGACGCGCAGAACGCCGGCCGTTCGGGCGAGCCGAACAAGCGGCAGCGATACTCGTCGTCCAGCTGCACGCACGGCATGCCGGCGGGTTTGCCATGCGGCATTCCCGGAATCGGCGAGCTGATCGACGGCGCGATGCAGCACGCGCCGCAGCCGGCGCGACAGTCCATGACGGGTTGCTCAGTCGGCGGTGACGAGTTCGGCGCGATGTTCGCGCAGGATCTCGTACACCTCGTCCGTTTCCGGACGCACGCCGTGCCAGCGCAGGAAGCTTTCCGCCGCCTGTTCCACCAGCATGCCCAGGCCGTCGATGCAGTCGTGCGCGCCGGCCGCGCGCGCCCAGGCGAGGAACGGAATCGCCACCTCGCCATAGCTCAGGTCCACCGCCGCGGTGCGCGGATTCGCCAGCGCGATCGGCAGCGACGGCAGGCCGTCGGCGCGCGCGGCGGAGGTCGCGTTCACGATCAGGTCGAACGTGCCCAGCGTGTCGACGTCGCGCAGGTAGCGCGGATGCACGCGGCCGGGCATCGCCAGCGCGTCGGCCAGCGCATCGGCGCGCTCGGGCGTGCGGTTGACGATGTAGAGATCGCCGATCCCCGCATCCAGCAACGCCGGCGCGACGCCGCGCGCGGCCCCGCCGGCGCCGATCAGCAGCGTGCGGCGCGAGCGCAGGTCCAGGCCCTGGCGTTCGGTGAGGTCGCGCACCAGGCCGACGCCGTCGGTGTTGTCGCCTTCCCAGCCGGTGGCGGTGCGCACCAGCGTGTTCACCGCGCCGGCGCGGCGCGCGCGTTCGGTCAGCGTCGTGCAGACCGGGACCGCGCGGTTCTTGTGCGGAAGCGTGACGTTGGCGCCGAGGCCGCCTTCGGCCGCGAACTCCGCGACGATCGCGTCGAACAACTCCGGCGGCGCGTCCATCGCGGTGTATTCCAGCGCGATGCCCGCCTGCCGGCCGAACGCCGCGTGGATGCGCGGCGACAGCGAATGCGCGACCGGATGGCCGATGACGGCGAAGCGCTTGACCGCGGCCGGATTTGCGACGGAGGCGAAGTTGGACACGGGGGACCCTCGCATAGACTGGAGTTCACACACTCAGGAGACGCACGATGCCACACGTCCCGGCCTTGGTTCGAAGGCGCCGCCGGTTCCGGCACATCCTGGCGCCCGGCGTGGCGTGCGCGATCGCGCTGTCCGGGCCGGCTGCGGCCTTCCTGTCCGAGTTCGGCATCGAAGGCATGGGCGTGGTGTCGACCAGGGCCAGCGAGATCCGCGGCAGCGTCAGCCCGGACGGCCAGCATATCGTCTGGGGCAGCACCGATCGTGAAGGCGGCGCGGGCGGCTGGGATCTGTGGCAGGCGCGCCTGAAGGACGGCCGCTGGCAGGACGCCCGTCCGCTGCCGCTCAATTCGAAGGCGAACGACTTCGACCCGCTGTTCAGCGCGGACGGTCGCTGGCTGTACTTCTTCTCCAACCGCCCCGGCGGCGTGGGCGGCGACGACCTGTATCGCGCGGCGGTGAACGCCGACGGCAGTTTCGGCACGCCTCGGAACCTCGGTCGCGGCGTCAACACGCGCGGCGACGAATGGGCGCCGACGCCCGCGCGCGACGGCCGGTCGCTCCTGTTCGCAAGCGATGGCCACGGCGGCGCGGGCGGGCACGATCTGTTCGTCGCGCGGTGGGATGGCAACGCGTTCGTCGATGCGAAGCCCGTGGCTGGCGTGAACACGAAGGCCGACGAGTTCGATGCCGCATGGCTCGGCGACGGCCGCACGCTGGTGATTGCGCGCTCGCAGGACCCGGCGACGAAGCCGGTGCGGTTGTTCCTCGCGCATTGCGATGGCGCGCGTTACGCCGACGCGGGGCCGCTGGCGCTGTCGTTCAACACGCCGGATGCGACGACGCTGGGTCCCGCGGTGGACTGGAGCAAGCCGGGCGAGTTGCTCATCAGTGGCACGGCGAAGTCGCCGCGCGCGGGGAAACTGGATGTTTACCGGATGAAGGCGCCGGCGGTGGAAGGGAAGGCGGGGTGCGTGGAGTGATGTCCAGGCGCTCTTGTGGCCCGGGTAAGCGAAGCGCCCGCCGGGCCCCGGGTGCGCTTCGCTTACCCGGGCTACAAAAGGCGTTTTCGTCGGACGTGGCTGGGGGCTAAAGCCCGCCCGCCACATCCACCAGGCTGCCCGTCATGTACGACGCCTCGTCCGACAGCAGCCACACGATCGCGCGCGCGATCTCCTCCGCTTCGCCGCCGCGCTGCATCGGGATGCGCGCCTTCACGCGATCCACGCGGCCCGGCTCGCCGCCGCTGGCGTGGATCTCGGTGTAGATCGAGCCCGGGCGCACGCAGTTCACGCGGATGCCCTCGGCCGCGACTTCCTTCGCCAGCCCGACCGTAAGCGTGTCGATCGCCGCTTTCGACGCGGCGTAGTCGATGTACTCGTTCGGCGATCCCAGCCGCGCGGCGACCGAGGACACGTTGACGATCGCGCCGCCGTGACCGCCATGCCGCGTCGACATGCGCCGCACCGCTTCGCGCGCGCACAGGAAGCTGCCGACGACGTTCGCGTTGAACACGCGCGTGAGGCGCTCCGCGTCCATCTCTTCCACGCGCATCTGCCGTTCGAGGATGCCCGCGTTGTTCACCAGCGCCGTGACTTCGCCGAAACGGCGGTCGACCTCTTCGAACAACCGCATCACGTCCGCCTCGCGGCCGACGTCGACGCACACCGCCATCGCTTCGCCGCCTTCGCGCGCGATCGCGGCGACCACGTCGTTCGCGTCCTGCTCGCGATGGCGATACGCGATGCACACGCGGTAACCGGCGCCCGCCGCGAGCTTCGCGGTCGCAGCGCCGATGCCGCGGCTGCCGCCGGTGACGATGGCGATTCGTTTGGGTTCCATGGTCACCCGCGGTGAGGAAAGGAGTGAATAGCGAGAAGTGCGCGTCAGTGCGCGCTCACTCCTCACGTCCGCCGTGGCTTGTCTGCTTCAGGTAAACATGCTGCGACTTGATCCGGACAAATCCGGCGCCTTCATAGAACGGATGCGATTCCGCCCGCACCACGTTGGATCGAACGAGCACCTCGCCGATGCCGATCGCGCGCGCCCAGTCCTCGGCCGCGCGCACCAGCCCCTGGCCGATGCCACGACGGCGCGCCGCATCATCCACGACGAGGCCGACGATCTCCACGCGATCGCCGGTTTCCAGCATCAGGCGGCGCTCGATCGCGATGAAGCCGAGCAGGCGGATGTCGTCGTCGGTGGCGACGATCACCGGATGATCGGCGGAAATCAGCAGCCGGCGCAGGCGACGCGCGAACGCGTCCGCGTCCTGCGGATAGCCCAACTGCGCGGAGAGCCGCGCGAGTTCGGCGGCATCGCCGATGCGCGCACGCCGCAGCGTTGCCGCGTTGGCGACCTCGCTCACGCCTGCTCTTCGCGCAGCCAGCGCGCCGCGTCGAGCGCGTAGTACGTCAGCACGCCATCCGCGCCGGCGCGCTTGAACGCGAGCAGCGCTTCCATCGCGGTCGCGCGCTCGTCGAGCCAGCCGTTCTGCGCGGCGGCCTTGAGCATCGCGTACTCGCCGCTCACCTGGTACACGTACGTCGGCACGCGGAACTCGTCCTTCACGCGACGCACGATGTCCAGGTACGGCATGCCCGGCTTCACCATCACCATGTCGGCGCCTTCGTCCAGGTCGAGCGCCACTTCGTGCAAGGCTTCCTCGCCGTTCGCCGGGTCCATCTGGTAGGTGTACTTGTTGCCCTTGCCCAGCGCGGCGGCCGAACCGACGGCGGCGCGGAACGGGCCGTAGAACGCGCTGGCGTACTTCGCGCTGTAGGCGAGGATGCGCGTGTTGACCTGGCCCGCGTCCTCGAGCGCGCCGCGGATCGCGCCGATGCGGCCGTCCATCATGTCGCTGGGCGCGACCACGTCGGCGCCGGCCTGCGCGTGCGAGAGCGACTGGCGCACCAGCGCCTCCACGGTGTCGTCGTTGAGGATGTAGCCGCTCTGGTCGAGCAGGCCGTCCTGCCCGTGCGTGGTGTAGGGATCGAGCGCGACGTCGGTGATCACGCCCAGCTCCGGGAAGCGCTGCTTCAGCGCGCGCACGGCGCGCTGCACGATGCCGTCGTCGGCCCAGGCGATCGCGCCGTCGTGCGTCTTCTTCTCGATGTCCGGCACGCCGAACAGCGTGATCGCGGGAACGCGCAGTTCGCTGCACTGCTCGGCGACGCGCAGCAGTTCGTCGATGGAGAGGCGCTCGACGCCCGGCATCGACGCGACCGCCTCGCGGCCGTCGCGCTCGTGCACGAAGACCGGATAGATGAGGTCGTTGGCGGTGAGGACCGACTCGCGCATCAGGCGGCGCGAGAACTCATCGCGGCGCATCCGCCGCGGACGTGCGTGGGGGTAGGTGCTCATGCGGGCATTGTACGCCTCATCAAAAGGCCAACCCTCCGCAGGCGATGGCGCTACTCCCTCCCCTGCGGGCAGGGGGACGAGCCATACACCCGATACCGCAAAGGCACCAGCCTCAGCTCGCTGCCCGGCGCCGGCGTCGTCAGGCCCGGCGTCGCCGCGAAATCCAGTTCGACCGGCCGCGCCTGCCCTTCGACGTGCAGCTCCAGCGTGATCCGATCGGCGAGGCGATGCGCCGCGACCACGCGCGCGCCGATGCCCTCATCGCCTTCGCCCGGCGCGATGTCGTGGGCGCGCGCATACAGCCGCGCCGCGCCGTCCGCCACGCCGTTGGCGCTGAACGTGCGCGCATGGCCCGGCAGGTGGAAACGGCCGTCGCGCACCTCGCCTTCCAGCACGTTCGCGCGGCCGATGAAATCGAACACGTACGCCGACGCCGGATCGCTGTAGATCTCGTCCGGCGTGCCGACCTGCTCGATGCGGCCTTCGCGCAGCACGACGATGCGGTCGGCCAGTTCCAGCGCTTCTTCCTGGTCGTGGGTGACGAACAGCGTCGTCTGCCCGGTGCGTTCGTGCAGCTGGCGCAGCCAGCGGCGCAGTTCGACGCGCACCTTCGCATCCAGCGCGCCGAACGGTTCGTCGAGCAGCAGCACCGTGGGATCGATCGCCAGCGCACGCGCGAGCGCCACGCGCTGCTTCTGGCCGCCGGAGAGCTGTTCCGGATAGCGGTCGCCGAAGCCCGGCAGCTGGATCAGCCCGAGCAGTTCTTCCACGCGACGCGTGATCGTCGCCTTGTCCGGGCGCTTGCGGCGCGGACGGCTGCGCAGCCCGAACGCGATGTTCTCCGCGACCGTCATGTGCTTGAACAGCGCATAGTGCTGGAACACGAAACCGACGTTGCGTTCGCGCAGGCTCAGTCGCGTCGCGTCGTCGCGGCCGAACAGCACCTGGCCGGAATCGGGATGCAGCAATCCGGCGATCACGCGCAGCAACGTGGTCTTGCCCGAACCCGACGGCCCCAGCAATGCGACCAGCTCGCCGGCGGCGACGTCGAGGTCCACGCCGTCGAGCGCCGCCACGCCGGTGTAGCGTTTGCTGAGCTGGCGCAGGTGCAGGTCCATGCCGCTCCGGGGCTGGCGTGCGGGGCCGTCGGCGCCGAGGGTGACAGGTTCCGCCGACGCGGTCGAATGCGCCGTCGTCACGGCCGCATGCGCGATGCGCAGGCCGTTGCCGGAGGCGTTCACCGGCGCGGCGATGTCAGTGTCGGCGATGGGATTTCGCAAGGGCGTCGCCATGGCGGGACTCCAGCCAGAACTTCAGGATGAGGGTGATGAGCGCGAGCCCGGCCAGCAGCGAGGCGGCGGCGAAGGCGCCGGTGCTGTCGAACTCGTTGTAGAGGATCTCGATGTGCAGCGGCAGCGTGTTGGTGAGCCCGCGGATGTGGCCGGACACCACCGACACCGCGCCGAACTCGCCCATCGCGCGCGCCGAACACAGCAGCACGCCGTACAGCAGGCCCCATTTGATGTTGGGAAGCGTGACGCGACGGAACATCGTCCAGCCGCCTGCACCGAGCGAGCGCGCCGCCAGTTCCTCGTCCGCGCCCTGCTGCTGCATCAGCGGGATCAGCTCGCGCACCACGAACGGGAAGGTGATGAACAACGTCGCCAGCACGATGCCCGGCCGCGCGAACAGGATCTTGATGTCGAAGCGTTGCAGCAGGTCGGCGAACCAGCCGTGCGAGCCGAACAGCAGCACCAGGCACAGGCCGGCGACCACGGGCGACACCGCGAACGGAAGATCGATCAGCGACAGCAGCAACTGCTTGCCGCGGAATTCGAACCGCGCGATGGCCCATGCGGTGAACAGGCCGAACACCGCGTTCACCGGCACCACGATCGCCACGGTGAACAGGGTGAGCTTCAGCGCCGACAGCGCATCGGGCTGGGTGAGCGAATCGAGCCACCTGCCGAAGCCCTCGGCGAACGCGGCGCCGAGCACCATCACCAGCGGCAAGACGACCAGCGCCGCCATCACCAGCGCGGCGAGCGCGATGAGCGACCAGCGCAGCCACGCCGGTTCCTGCAGGTCGCGGTCGGCGGCGTCATGCATCGCGGCGGGCTCCGCGTCGTTCATGCGCGAACAGCAGCGGGATGGCGTTGATCGCCAGCAGGCAGACGAACGACGCGACCAGCAGCAGCGCGGCGATCGCGATCGCGCCGGGGTAGTCGTATTCCTCCAGCCGGATCGTGATGAGCAGCGGCGCGATCTCGGTCTTGTACGGCAGGTTGCCGGCGATGAAGATCACCGACCCGTACTCGCCCAGCGCACGCGCGAACGCGAGCGAGAACCCGGTGAGCAGCGCCGGCAGCAGTTCCGGCAACACCACCCGACGCAAGGTGGTGATGCGCGAGGCGCCGAGCGACGCCGCCGCTTCCTCCTGCTCGCGGCCCAGCGCTTCCAGCACCGGCTGCACGGTGCGCACGGCGAAGGGCAGGCCGATGAAGACGAGTGCGATGACGATGCCGATCGGCGTGTAGGCGATCTTCAACCCGAGCGGTTCGGTGAAGCGCCCGACCCAGCCGTTCGCCGAATAGATCGCGGTGAGCGCGATGCCCGCGACGGCCGTGGGCAACGCGAACGGAAGGTCGACCAGCGCATCGAGCAGGCGCCGGCCTGGAAAGCGGTAGCGCACGACCACCCACGCCACCAGCACGCCTGCGGCCGAGGCGACCAGCGCGGCGGCGAAGGACGCGGTGAAGCTCAGTTTCAGCGAGGCCTGCACGCGCGGATCGTGGATCGCGCGCAGCCAGCCTTCCGTGCCGAGTCCCGCCGCGCGGATCGCCAGCGCCGCGAGTGGCAGCATCACCACGATGCTCAGCCACGCCAGGCCGAGGCCGAGGCTCAGCCCGAAGCCCGGCAACGGGCGTCGGCCCCGGCGCGCTAGCGGGAGAAGGGCGAGTGTGGACATGGCGTGTCGGCCGTTCGAAGGCATCGGCTTACCGCGGCCGATAGATCCGGTCGAAGAAGCCGCCGTCGGCGAAATGCTCCGCCTGCGCCTTCTTCCATCCGCCGAACGCCGCGTCGATGGTCACCTGCTTCACCTGCGGGAAACGCGACCGTTCCGCGGCCGGCACCTTGTCCGGCTCGGCCGGGCGATAGCCGTGCTTCGCCGCGAGGCGCTGGCCTTCGGGCGTGTACAGGAAGCGCAGGTACGCTTCGGCCTGTTTGCGCGTGCCATGCCGGTCGACGTTCTTGTCCACCCACGCCACCGGCGGCTCGGCCTTGATGCTCAGGCTCGGGACGACGATCTCGAACTTCCCGCGCGTGCCCGCATCGTTGAGCGTGAGCAGCGCCTCGTTCTCCCACGCGAGCAGCACGTCGCCGATGCCGCGTTCGACGAACGTCGTCGTCGCGCCGCGCGCGCCGGTGTCGAGCACGGGCACGTTCCTGAACAACCGGGTGAGGTAATCGACGACCTTGTCGCCGTCGCGATACTGCTGCGACGCCCACGCCCACGCCGCGAGATAGTTCCAGCGCGCACCGCCGGACGTCTTCGGGTTGGGCGTGATCACGCCGACGCCGGGCTTCACCAGGTCGCCCCAGTCGCGGATCTGCTTCGGATTGCCCTTGCGCACCAGGAACACGATCGTCGAGGTGTACGGCGCGCTGTTGTGCGGCAGGCGCGTCTGCCAGTTCGTCGGCAGCAGTTTGCCGTTGGTGGCGATGGCGTCGATGTCGGCGGCGAGCGCGAGCGTCACCACGTCCGCTTCCAGTCCATCGATCACCGCGCGCGCCTGCTTGCCCGAACCGCCGTGCGACGCGCGGATATCGAGCGTTTCGCCGGTCTGCTGCTTCCATTGCGCGGCGAAGGTCCTGTTGACCTCGGCGTAGAACTCGCGCGTGGGATCGTAGGACACGTTGAGCAGCTGCGCGTCCTTCGCGGACGCCACGCCGCCGGCAAGCACCATCGCCAGGCCGAGCACCGCATTGCGGAAGAAGGTCTTCATGGGTTCGATTCCGTGGAGAGGGTCAGAAGGAGAACTGCGCGCGCGTGAAGAACGCTTTCTCGTCCTCGCGATCGGCGCCATCGGCGGCTCCGCCGTCGAAGGCCGTCTGCGTGTAGTTGGCGACGAGCTTGAAGTTCGAGGTGAGGTACCAGTTCACGCCCAGCGCCCACGCGGTCGCCTTGCGCGCCGAATCGGCGGGATCGGCGAAGACCGGAAAGGCGTCGTCGTCGAGGGTGAGCGCGCCAACGCGCCCCACCAGTTCCCAGGCCCCCCAGCCTGCACCGCCGACGGTAAAAGGATGGTTAGGTCGCGCCACGCCCTTGTAACCGGCGTCCTCGCCGGTGAGCACGAAACTTGCCAGCAGCTGCCACGCGCTGTGCTGGAGCGATTCGCGCTCGCCGGTGGCGGGCAGCACGACGTCCTGCCTGGAACGGATGTATTCGCCCAGCACGCCGAATGCGTTGCGATACCAGTACGCCTGCGGCGACCAGCGCGTGCTCTCGCCGTCGGCGAGCACCGCGCTGCGATAACCGAAGAACTGCACCTGCCCCGGCGTGCGATAGCGCGGCAGGAAGCCGTTGCCGCCGCCTTCCTTGTCGCCGGTGCTCGCGCCGATGCCGAAGCCCAGGCCCGACAGCGCGCCGGCGCCGTTCTTCCACGGTTCGGCGAACACGCGTGCGCCGAACTCGAAGTTGTCGTCGGGATTGGTCGTCGCCGAATCGCGGCCGTCGACGGTGCCGTTGTACACGCCGGCGACGTAGGACACGGTCGAGTTCGCGACCTCGCCTTGCAGCTGCACGCCGATCTCGCGGCCCGGCGCCAGCTCGCTGGGGAAACCGAGTTCGACCATTTCGATCGCGCTGCTGGACTGCAGGCGCTCCAGTCCGACCGGACTCTTGGTCTTGCCGATGCGCAGCGTCGCCGCCGGACTGAAGCGCAGGTCGGCCCACGCGTCGAGCAGGGTGACGCTGTCGCCAGCCAGCTCGGGCGTGATGCGGAACGCGAGCAGCGGGCCCCACGTGCCATCGAGCGTGAGCTGCGCGCGCCGCCACAGGAAGGTGTCGTTCTGCGGGTCGGCGTCGTCGTCGATGTAGAAGCGGCCGTCGGCCTGCGCCAGGCCGCGGAACTTCAGTTCGACATCGCCCGGCGGCGGCGATTTGATCGACAGGCCCTTGTTCGCGCTGAGGCTCACCACCGGCGTGCTCGCGGCGCGGGCCTGCGCTTCCTCGGCCTGGAGGTCGAGTTTGCGTTCGATCACGCGCAGGCGCTGGTCGAGGTCGGCGAGCGCATTGGCGTCGCCGGGCGCGGCGCCGTCGGCCGGCGCGGTGCCCAGGCGCTGTTCGATGGCCTGCAGGCGGCGGGCGAGTTCCTCCACGGTGAGCGGCGCGTCCGATTGCGCATGCGCCGGAAAGGCCACCGCCGCGCATGCCAGCGCGATGCCGGCGAAGGCGGGGACGGTCGATCGTCGCGTTCGGGTGCTGGGCATGGCGGGTTCCTGGGGAAGGGGAGGCTTGCGGAGCGGCGCCGGCGATTCCGGCGGCACGGCGCGACTGTCGCCTTCCACCCCGTGAACGGACAAAGGCTCGTGCGTCATGCGGTCATGCCGAAGCGGTATGAGAGGGGGAGGACGCTAAGAAGGTGTGAAGCGTCCCCGGTGCTTCCTGGCCGCTCCCCTGCGCGCAGGAGATGGGTGAAGCGCTTGTAGCCCGGGTAAGCGAAGCGCACCCGGGATGAGCGTGACGGGCTCGGGGTGTGCTTCGCTTGCCCCGGGCGACGAAAGCAGGCACAAAAAAACCGGCGCCCGAAGGCGCCGGTCCGGATCAGGCAACGAGTGCTTCCGTCACGGACGCAGATTCGTCGCCGTGCACACCAGGATCGCCGCCCCCTGCAACGGATGGATCAGCTTCGCGCTGCGCAGGCGGTGCTGCAGGTCGACCATGCACTGCACGTACTTGCCCGGGTTCTTCGCGGACACCTTGCACAGGTTGTTCCAGGCCTGCACGTTCGCGCCGACGATGAAGCCGCCCGGTTCGAGCACGTCGACGGTGGTGTTGCACTTGCCGATGCGCGCGTCGCCGTTGTTCACCTTCCAGCCCATGTCGCGATACAGCGCCGGCGAGAGATCGACGTTGTACTGCGCCTGCACCGTCGGCGTGTCGAACGGCTCCATCAGCGCATTCGGCGACAGCGCGGTGTCGTAGTGCGAGAACGTCGAGCCGCCCGCAACCACGGACGGTGCGTACAGGCGCACGCGGCCGGTGTCGTCGGCGCCCTGCAGCAGCACCGGATCGACGTCGAAGGTCACGTTCACCGGCAGGTTCGCCTTGAACGTGTTGCCGTCGTCGAGCGTGATGCGGATCGCCGGGATGGCGATGTTCGGATCGCTGCCGCCCAGGTCCGGCGGCGGGCTGCCCGCGGCGTTGTCGGCCACCACCATCGCGATGCCGCCGGCGGCCTGCACGTTCGCGGCCTTCACCACGAAACCGCAGGTGCCGCGATCGACCAGCACGATCTTCCCGGTCACCGCCGCCGCGTTGGTCAGCGGCGTGCACGCATCGCCGGTGGTTGGGCCGGCGGGATTGGCCTCGTCCACGCCGAGCACCACCTGCCCGGTGAAGTTCGCCGGCGACGCCACGGGGCCGAAGCTGGCCGTGCCATAGAGGTAACGCCCGGCGATGTTCGCCGGCGCCGTGACGGTGAAGTACTGTCGGTTGTCGAGCACCAGCGCCGCCTCGTTCTTCACGCGCTGGCCCGACCACACCAGCCGCCCCGAGGTCTTCATCACTTCGGCACGCTGCGCCGGCGTGCTGGCCGGATCGTTGAAGCCGATGCCCAGCACGTTGTCGAACGCGTTCTGCGTGTACACGTCCGAGCGCGGGCCGGTGCCGTCGAAGTCGCCGAACTGGCCGGTGAACTTGTCGAGGAAGCCCTGGAAACCCAGGCCGTGGCCGATCTCGTGCATCACCACGTTGAGGAAGTTGATCGAGCCCGCCGGCGTTTTGCCGTCCAGGCCGTAGTACCACGTCGTGCCGGCCAGGCAGTCCGGCTTGCCGAGGTCGCCGTTGAAGCGCGAGACGATGTCGGCCGGATCGTCCGGTACCGGATCCAGGTCGACGCCCGCGAGCGAATCGGCCAGCGCCGAGTGGTACCAGATGCCCGGACGCGGCGCGTTCGGGAAATCGCGGTCGATCCAGTTCGCACCGGCCGAACCGAGCGTCGCGCCGGTGGCGGTGCAGTTCAGTCGCTGGAACGAGGCGCCGACCTTGATCGGCACGTCGCTCTTGAGCACCGCGCCCCACAGGTCCATCGCGAAGCGGTAGACGATCTGGCGCTGCTGGCCGACGGTCGTGCCCGGATTCAGGCCGACCGGCGTGGCGGCGGTGGGATCGTCGAGGCCGAGCCCGGTGCCGGCATCGCCGTTGAGCAGTACCAGCTGCGCGGCCGATGCGTTGGAGGCGAATGCGCCGCCGAGGGCGAGCGCGCAGGCGAGAAGATGCTTTCTCATTTCAGCAGCTCCTCGTTGTCGTGGGTGTCGACGGAATCGCCGT
The DNA here is from genome assembly GCF_057747855.1 of Lysobacter sp. SCRH-1R. Lineage (NCBI taxonomy): Bacteria > Pseudomonadati > Pseudomonadota > Gammaproteobacteria > Lysobacterales > Lysobacteraceae > Lysobacter > Lysobacter sp. SCRH-1R. Next base: position 146,103 of record NZ_CM173227.1, read on the forward strand.
TGGGTTCGGCGTGCTCGACGACCAGCTGGCCCGACGCATCGCGATGCGCGACGACCGAGCTCATCATCGATTCGGGCACCTTTACCGATACGCCGCCGTGCGCGGACTTGCGCGCGGTGGCGCGTGCCGCCGCCGCATCGCGCGGCGCGGCGAACGTCTTCGCCATCGCCGGCGCGACCTTCGCCTGCTTTCCTTGTGTCAGCGCCTGGTCGAGCTGCGCGCTCTCGCTCGCGGTGAGCGGACGAAGCCGCCCGGTTTCCGCATCGATGCCGACCTTCACGCCGGCGACGGTTACCTGGTGGGTGGAGGACTGGCCATCTTCGGCCTGTACGTTGAAGCACAACCCAAGCGCGACTGCCGACAACCAAAGCGCGGATCCGATCCTTTTCATGGGTCACGTCCCGATCTGAAGGTAATGAACCCCAGCCGATTCCGCCCTCGCGACGTCCATCGCGAAGAATCGAGCATGGGGATGCGTACGGGCTCCCCCTTCAGCCCGCTTCGACTATGCGCCCGCTTCCACGCACGCGACAAGCCCGCGCCGCAACATCGCGCGGACCCACGTATTCAGCAGGAAAATGCGGCCACGTATGGAACGGCGCGCGTGAAGGAGACCCTCACGCGCGCGTCGCTGCGGCGGCTCAGACGATCCCGCCGCCGAGACCGAGACGAACGATGCCGACCACGATCACGATGCCGTTGAGCACCAGTCCGGTCTTCGCGCGCCCGCGGTTGCCGGGGCTGGTGAAGAGGATGCCGATGGCGGCGATGATCGCGCCCACCGCGGCGAACGGGATGAGCAGCCAGTTGCCCCATCCCAGCAGCGGAATCAGCGCGATGACCATCCAGATCATGGCGACGATGCCCCAGAGCAGGCTGATCAGACCCATTGCGGCGACTCCCTTGGTTGGCCGGTCCGCACGCGAAGGCGTGCGGTGCGATGTCGAGCTTAGTGGGCGTTGCGCCATGGCAACAACCGCGTGCGATGAAAGGGCTGATTTCGGACGTGAAGGGGCGGAAGTGGGGAGTGGAGCGGTTGGCTTGAGCCCCTCTCCGATCGGGAGAGGGGTTGGTGAGGGGCGGGATGTGCGATCACGCTCACGCTCGCCATGCTTCGCCTTGAGCCCCTCTCCCACCGGGAGAGGGGTTGGGGTGAGGGGCGGGGCGTGCGGCTACGTTCGCACTTGCGATGCTTCGCCTTTGATCGCGCCCCGCGCCGAAAAATCAAAATGGGTTCCAGCTTCCGCTGGAATGACGGTGATGTGGTTTACCGGTGCGGGAGTGCCCGAATGTCGCGGCCTGGATCCGGCCTTCGCCGGGAGGATGGTGAGAGGGTGGGACGGCAAAAAGGAGATCCCGTGATCCGCTCTTCCGAATCACGAATCACGAATCACGAATCACGAATCACGAATCACGAATCACGAATCACGAATCACGAATCCCCAAATCAATTACCCATGCACCCCATCGATCTCCACCCGCAGCTCACGCCGGCACACCGCGGCATGCAGCACGACGCGCGGCACCTCGCGCGGCAGGCGTTCGTCCAGCGCGCGCGCGACCACGCCGAGTTCCTCGCGATCGCGCACGTATACCTTCAGCGGCGAATGCGCGCCGAAATGCGCCGGCAGCGACGGCCACTGCGCGCGCGCGGCGGCGATGAGGCTGTCGAAGTTCGCCAGCGTCTCGTCCAGTTGCGTGGCCACCGAATCCGCGTGCCGCGATTCGTGACCGACGATCGCGGCCGTGCCGGAAATCATCAGCGGCATCGCGCCGCCCATCGGCGGCAGCATCGCGCGGGCGAAGCTCGGCGGTTGCGGGCCGTACTGGCGCGGGTAGCGGTACGCGCTGATCTGGCGCGGGTTCTCCAGCGGCGTGCCGGGCACGCGCGAGGCGAGCCAGTACACCTGCAGGCGACGCGGCGCATCGCCTGACGCACCGGGCGCGTTCACCTGGCCGATCGCCGTCGCGGCCGGGAGCGTATGCGGGTCCACCGGACCGAGCCCGCGCGCGCGGCCGACGCAGAACTGCCGGTAACGCTCCAGGTCGCCTTCGCCGATGGTGATGCCGTCCAGGTAGTTCCAAACGCGCAGCAGGTGCGGATAGCCGCGCTGCTGCACGAATTCGATCAGCCGCCGGTACAGGCGCTCCGCGGTGGCTTCGATGTCGCTTGCGCCGGGGGCGCTGTCGTCCACGCGCTCGTCGAGTTCGAGCGCGCCGAACAGCAGCGCGCCATCGTGCGCCCACGCGACGTCGCCGTCCCGCCCGCGCTGCACCGGACCGCCCGCGCGCCAGACTTCCAGCGGCGCATCGCCATGCGGCTCCAGCGCGACGCGCAGGTAACGCGGGTCGTCGTTGTGCGGCGCCTTCGCGCCGAAGCCGATCACCGCCAGCGTGTCGGGCGCGAGGAGCCGCGATTCGGGCGTGTCGTGCACGTACTCCACGGTCCAGCGCGGCGTCGGCCACGGCATCGGGCTCACCGCGCTCACGACGCGCGCTCCGGGCCGGGCTGCAGCGTGTCGGCCGCGCCGTGCAGTCCAACGTCCACGCCCACCTGCCGGCGCCGCTTCAGCCAGCCGCGCAGCGCCAGCGGCGCCATGCGGATCGCGGTCAGCGTGTAGACCAGGCGGAACAGGCGCAGGCGCTTGAGCACCTCCGGGTTGTCGAACACGTCGCCGGCAAGCATCGAGATCACCGCCTGTTCCACCTGCCACACGTTGCGCGGATGGTTGAACAGATGGCGCATCACCGGCGTGGTGAAGCGGTAGATGAACCACTGGAAATGCTTGAGGCCGCGCTTGAGGCGCCTGTCCATCTCGCGTTGCAGCGCGGTTTCGCGCGAGGGATCGCGCAACGCGCCGTCGACCAGCTGCGCGGCCTGCTCGGCGCTGTTCATGCCCAGGTACACGCCGGAGGAGAACACCGGATCGACGAACGCGTACGCATCGCCGACCATCACCCAGCCCGGGCCGTGCATGCGCTCGCACGTGTACGAGTAATTGCCGGTGACGTGCACGGGCGCGATGCGCTGCGCGTTCTCCATGCGCTTTTTCACCTGCGGCTCGGACTCCAGCGTCTTCATCAGGAACGCTTCGTTCTCGCCGCGGCGCTCCTTGAGGTATTCGGGAAAGCACACCGCGCCCACGCTCATCACGCCATCGCGCAGCGGGATCAGCCACATCCAGCCGTGCGCGAAACGCTGCACGGTGATGTTGCCGGCGTCCTCGCCGTCGCGGCGTTCCACGCCGGTGAAGTGGCTGAAGATCGCCGCCGACTGGTGCAGCGGGTTCTTCTTCTTCAGCTTGAGCTGGTTGCCGAAGAGCGTGTCGCGACCGCTCGCATCGACGATGTAGCGCGCGCGCACCGTGAATGCGTTGCCCTGCGCGTCGCGCGCGTGCGCGATCGAAGGCCGGCCGTCGCGGCCGAATTCCACGCGTTCGACCTTGTGCTTCTCGCGCGCATCCACGCCGTTGGCCTGCGCGTGGCGGAACAGCAACTGGTCGAACTCCTCGCGCTTGACCTGGTAGGCGTAGCCGAACGCGGGGTTGAGCGCGCGTTCGAAGCGGAAGGTGTTGTACTGGTCCGCGCCCTCGTTGTCGGGCGCCATGGGCGTGCCGTCGTCGTTGACGATCGGGAACTCCGCGCCGGGCTTGAAGACGCCGATCGCCTTGACCTGCTCCAGCACGCCAAGGCGCTCGAGGATCGGCAGGTTCATCGGCAGCAGCGATTCGCCGATGTGGAAGCGCGGGTGCGCGTCCTTCTCCAGCAGCAGGACCTTCCAGCCCTTGCGGGCCAGCAGCGTCGCCGCGGTGGTGCCGGCGGGGCCGCCGCCGACGACCAGCACGTCGGCCTGCAGTACGGTCGGGGCGTCGGAAGGCGTGTTCAGCTCGGCCGGCGAGGCGCTGGCCGGGCCGGACTCGGGGACGGTGTCGGTCATGCCGCGCATGATAAGGGAATGCCCGCGCCCGCCCGGTGGATTCCCGGGGCCTGGCCGGCCGCCTGCCCGGATCGGCACGCCGCGCGGCCCGGACGGTTGCGCACGGCGCGCCGATGCCGGATCGTGGCGTCCCTCGAAATACCTGCGCTGGAATCCCCGATGTCTGAACAAAGTCCCGTCGAACGCGAACTGGCGGAGCTGCTGGTCGAAAGCCTGAACCTCGAGGACGTGGCGCCCGGCGACATCGACCCGGAGAGCCCGCTGTTCGGCGAGGGCCTGGGGCTGGATTCGATCGACGCGCTGGAACTGGCGCTGGCGATCTCCGGCAAATACGGCTTCCAGCTGCGTTCGGACAGCGACGAGAACCGCCGCATCTTCACCTCGCTGCGCGCGCTGGCCGCGCACATCGAACAGCGCCGCGCGGCGTGAGCGCGGCCTCGGCGCCGACCGGCATGGCCCGCGCCGCCGTCCGTGCGATTCCGGCCGTGGCGCTGGCGGTGGCCTATCCGCTGCTGGCGCACTGGGCCACGCATGACGGCGGCGGCGTGCCGGCGGCGATCGCGATGGCCGACCTGGTCGCGCTGTGCCTGGTCGCCCCGCTGATGCAGGGCCAGGGCTGGGCCTGGGCGGTGCTCGCCGCCAGCGGCGCCGCGCTGGCCTGGCTGTCGCAGACGCACTACGCGCAAATGCTGCTGCTCGCGCCGCCGATGCTGTTCGTCGGTTTCGTCGCGTGGATGTTCTGGCGCAGCCTGCGCCCGCCGCGCGAACCGCTGATCACCCGGATCGTCGCGGCGATGGAAGGCTGCGAGCCGGCCACCCTGCCGGCGCCGCTGTACCGCTATTCGCGCAACCTGACCGCCGCCTGGGCCTACGTCATGGCTGCGCTCGCGCTGGCGAACGGCCTGCTCGCGCTGATCGCCGTGCCCGATGGCGTGCTCGCCCGGCTGGGCCACGTGCCGCCGGTGAGCGTCGGGCAGGAGGAGTGGTCGCTGTTCGCGAACCTGCTGAACTACGGCATCGTCGGCGGCTTCTTCGTCGGCGAATACGCGTTGCGGCGCTGGCTGTTCCCGCATCGCCCGTACCGGCACTTCTTCGATTTCCTGCGGCAGATGGCGGCGCTCGGCCCGCGGTTCTGGCGCGGGCTGTTCGATTAGGAACAAGCAGGAAGGAACCGGCGGCCAATCACTCGTTACTCGTTCCTTCCCACTCGTTACTGGTCTTGAAGCTATCCTGACGCCACCACCGCGCAGCCGCCGCCACGCATGGATTTCACGATTCCCGCCGACCACCCCAGCCTGCCCGGGCATTTCCCCGGCCGGCCGCTGGTGCCCGGCGTGGTCGTGCTGGAGCGCGTGGTGGAGGCGATCGAAGCCGCGCACGGGCCGATGTCCGCGTTGCGCCTGCCGCAGGTGAAATTCCTGCAGCCGCTCCTGCCGGGCGAGACCGCGCGCATCGAACTCGACGGCGCGACGCCGCGCTGGCGCTTCCGCGTGCTGCGCGATGCGACGCTGCTGGCGAGTGGCGAAATCGTCGCCACGGACGGAGCATGCGCCGCATGAACGCGCACTGGAAGCAGCGCCCCGAAGGCGGCGGCTATTTCGCGCTGTGGCTGATCCGCAGCATCGCGCGTTACGGCGGACGCCCGGTGGCGCGCGCGTGCCTGTATCCGATCACGCTGTATTTCCTGATCGTGCGCGGCCCCGAACGCCGCGCGTCGCTCGCATACCTCGCGCGCGTGCTCGATCGCCGGCCGGGCCTGTGGGACGTCGCGCGCCACATCCACACCTTCGCCGCGACCATCCTCGATCGCGTGTTCCTGCTCAGCGGTCAGCTGTCGCGCTTCGACATCGCCACCGTCGGACTGCCCGCGCTGGCCGCGCGCGTGGATCGCGGCGAAGGCGTGCTGGTCTTCGGCTCGCACCTCGGCAGTTTCGACGCGCTGCGCGTGCTGTCGCTCACGCGGCCGTCGCTGCGCGTGCGCATCGTGCTCGACGTCGCGCACAACGCGGCGATCACGCGTCTGCTCGACGCGCTCAATCCGCAGCTGGCGCGCGACGTCATCGACGCCGGGCAGGATGGCGTGTCGATCGTGCTGGCGATCCAGGAAGCGCTGGCGCGCGGCGAGCTCGTCGCGCTGCTGGTCGATCGCACCGAGTCCGGCGACGCCTCCGTGCGCGCGCCGTTCCTGGGGCGCGATGCGGCGTTCCCGGTCGCGCCGTGGTCGCTCGCGGCGACGCTGAAGGTGCCGGTGGTGCTGGCGTTCGGACTCTACCGCGGCGGCAACCGCTACGAGCTGGTGTTCGAGGAATTCAGCGCGGGCCTCGACATCCCGCGTCGCGAGCGCGGCGAACGCATCGCCGCGCTCGTGCGGGACTATGCCGCGCGATTGCAGCACCACGTGCGCCGCGCGCCCTACAACTGGTTCAACTTCTACGATTTCTGGCATGGCGATGACGCAGCGGACGATTCCCCTCTCGCGCACCTGGGCGGTGCGGCTGGCGCCGGCGCTGCTGCTGGCGAGCACCGCGACCTGCGCCGCGCCGGCTGAGCCGGCGGTCGACGCGGACTGGATCCTGGCGAAGATCGCGCGCCCCGCGCCGGCGCGCACGCCCTTCGTCGAAGTGCGCGGTTCCAGGCTCCTGAAGAAGCCGCTGCGGCTCACCGGCGAATACCGCCGCCCCGACGCCGACACGCTCGTGCGCGAAGTGCGCACGCCGTACGTCGAAACCACCACGCTGCGCGCGGGCGAGGCGACGATCGAACGCGCCGGGCAATCGCCGCGCACGTTCTCGCTGTCGCGCGTGCCGGAGCTCGCCGGCCTTCAGAACGGCTTCGGCGCGCTGCTCGGCGGCGATCACGCGCTGCTCGAAACGCATTACCGCCTGCAGGCCGACGGCACGCGCCAGCGCTGGCGGCTCACGATGACGCCAAAGGACGCGGCGATGGCGTCGAAGTTGCAGGCCATCGTGCTCACCGGACGTGGCGCGGAACTGCGCTGCATCCAGGCCCGCCCTGTCGGGAATGGCGAAGCGCAGCGCACGCTGCTCGCCGGCGCGGCGCAGGACGCCGCGAACGTCACCGACGCCGCCGCGCTGGCGGCGCTGTGCGACGGCGCGCCGGCGCGATGAGCGAACGCGCACCGGCCGGACGCGCGATGGGCGCAACTCGGCGACTCGCGCTCGCCTTGCTGTGGCTGGTGCTGCTCGCGGTGCTCGCGCTGTTCGTGGCGCCGCGCGTGCAGCTCAGCGGCGACCTGCGCAAGTTCATGCCCGCGCCGCAGACGCCGGCGCAGAAACTGCTGATCGACGAACTCGGCGAAGGCCCGGGTTCGCGCCTGTTGCTGGTCGCGCTGTCGGGCGAAGCGCCGCAGGCGCTGGCCGCGCAATCGCAGGCACTGCGCGAACGCCTGCTGGCGACGCGCGTCGGCGTGGACGCACCGTTCAAGCTCGTCGCGAACGGCGGCGATCCCGGGCTCGACACGATCCCGCCGCGCCTGCGCCCGTACCGCTACCTGCTGTCGCCGACGCTCGACACGCAACGCTTCGACGCCGCATTCCTGCGCGCGGAACTCGATGCGCGCGTGCAGGATCTCGGCTCGCCCGCGGCGGCGATGATCGAGCCGCTGCTGCCGACCGATCCGACCCTGGAAACGCTGAAGCTCGCGCAACTGTGGCAACCGGCGAACGCGCCGCAGCGGCTGCACGGCGTGTGGTTCGATCGCGCCGGTCGGGAAGCGCTGCTCGCGATCGAAACGCACGCGGCCGGCTTCGATCCGGAAGGCCAGCAGGCCGCGGTCGACGCGATCCACGCCGCCTTCGACGCAGTGAGCGCGGGCACGAAGACGCGCCTGACGCTGACCGGGCCCGGCGCGTTCTCGGTCGAGATCGGCACCCGCACCGCGCGCGAGGCGAGCCTGATCGGCACGCTGGATTCGCTGGTGTTCGTGCTGCTGCTGTGGATCGCGTACCGCAGCTGGAAGGCGCCGCTGCTCGGCGGCCTGCCGCTGGCGAGCGCGGGCCTCGCGGGCCTGGGCGCGGTGGCGCTCGCGTTCGACGGCGTGCACGGCATCACCGTCGCGTTCGGCTTCACGCTGATCGGCGTGGTGCAGGATTATCCGATCCATCTGTTCAGCCACCAGCGCGCCGGCGTCTCGCCGTGGGCGAGTGCGCGCGCGCTGTGGCCGACCCTGGGCACGGGCGTGGCATCGACGTGCATCGCGTATGCGACGTTCCTCGTCTCGGGCGTGGATGGCCTGCAACAGCTCGCGGTGTTCACGGTCGTGGGCCTGGCGACGGCGGCGCTGGCGACCCGCTTCCTGCTGCCGGCGCTGATCGATCCCACGCCCCGCGATGCCGCCGATTCGGCGTGGCTCGCGCGCTGCTGGAACGCGCTCGCGCGCTGGCCGCGCATGAATGCGGTCGCCGGTGGCCTGCTCGTGGTCATCTCCGTCGCGGTCATCGCCTTCGCCCCCGGCGCGTTCTGGCAGAACGACCTCGCGCGCCTGACGCCGGTGCCGCCGGACGCGCTCGCGCGCGATGCGCAGCTGCGTGGCGAACTCGGCGCGCCGGACGTGCGCTACGTGATCGCCCTGCAGGCGAACGACGCCGAACACGCGCTGCAAGCCTCCGAACGCCTGGCGACGGCGCTCGAAGACCTGCGTGCGCAGGGCGTGGTCGCAGGTTTCGATCTCGCCGCGCGTTACCTGCCAAGCGCCGCGACGCAGCGCGCACGCCAGTCGAAGCTGCCGGCCGACGATGAAATGCGCGGCGCGCTGCGCGAAGCGATGGCTGATGGCGCGTTCAACGACGATGCCTTCGACGGCTTCCTTGGCGACGTCGCGACCGCGCGCGACGCGGCGCCACTCACGCCGCCGGATCTTGCGGGAACGCCGCTCGCCGCCAGCATCGAAGGCCTGCTGCTGCAACGCGAAGGCCACGCGACGGCGCTCGTCGCGCTCTCCGGACTTCGTGATCATGGCGCCGTCGCGCGCATCGCGCAGGCGCACGGCGCGCAGCTGCTCGATCTGAAGCAGGCCTCCGAATCGCTGGTCGCGCAATACCGCGAACGCGTGTTGTGGGCGCTGGCGCTCGCCGCGGTGCTGCTCGCGGCAGCGGTGTGGTTCGCGCTGCGTTCGCCGCGCCGCGTGTTGCGCGTGCTCGCGCCGATGGCGCTGACGACGCTGCTGATCCTCGCGGTGCTGCGCGGCATCGGCGTGGAGCTCAACCTGTTCCACCTCGTTTCGCTGATCCTCGCCGCGGGCCTGGGCCTGGACTACGCGCTGTTCTTCGACCACGCCGGCGACGATCGCGCCGAACAGCTGCGCACGTTGCACGCGGTGATCGTGTGCAGCCTGACGACGCTGCTGGTGTTCGCGCTGCTGGCCGCGTCGAGCATCCCGGTGCTGCGCGCGATCGGCGGCACGGTCGCGCTGGGCGTCGCGTTCAATTTCGTGCTTGCACTGCTGATCGTGCGTTCGCCGGTGAAGGCCGCCGCATGAAGACGATAGTGATGTCGCGCGCGGAGATCCTCACGCTCGTGCCGCACCAGGGCGCGATGTGCCTGTGGGACGAAGTGGTGGAATTCGATGCGCGGTCGATCCGGTTGCGCGCGTTCAACCATCGTGACGCCGTGCATCCGCTGCGCCATCGCGACCGCCTGCACGCGGTGCATCTGGGCGAGTACGGCGCGCAGGCGATGGCCGTGCATGGCGGCCTGCTCGCGCGCGTGGCGGGCGGGGGCGTGAAGCCGGGCATGCTGGTCGCGCTGCGCGATCTGGTGCTGCATGTGTCGCGCATCGACGACCTGCCCGGCGCGCTCGAAGCGCAGGCGCAGTGCCTGATGGCGGACGCATCGGGCAGCCAGTACCGTTTCCTCATCACGCACGACGGCGCGACGCTCGCGAGCGGACGCGCCGCCGTGCTGCATTCGCTTCCGGGAGAGTCCGCATGAGCGCACGCAAGCACACCGGCCCCCGTCGCGCGCTGGTCACCGGCGGGAGCGGCGACATCGGCAGCGCGATCTGCACGCGGCTGGCCGCGGACGGCTGCGAGGTGATCGTGCACGCCAACCGCAACGTCGAGCGCGCGCAGGCGGTGGTCGAGGCGATCCGCGCGGCCGGCGGCATCGCGCAGGCGGTCGCGTTCGACGTGGCCGATTTCGACGCGTCGCAGGCGGCGATCGCCGCGTTGCTCGAAGCCGGCCCGATCCAGGTCGTCGTCAACAATGCCGGCGTGCACGACGACGGCCCGATGGCCGGCATGAGCGAGGCGAAGTGGAAGCGCGTCATCGACGTGTCGCTTCACGGTTTCTTCCACGTCACCCAACCGCTGCTGCTGCCGATGGCGCGCACGCGGTGGGGTCGCGTGGTGAGCGTGTCGTCGGTGGCGGCGGTGCTGGGAAATCGCGGGCAGGCGAACTACGCCGCGGCCAAGGCGGCGCTGCACGGCGCGACGAAATCGCTCGCGCGCGAGATGGGCAGCCGCGGCATCACCTGCAATGTCGTCGCGCCAGGCGTGGTGGAGGGGCGCATGGCGGAGGCGGCGTTCCCGGAGGAGGCCATCAGGCAGATGGTGCCCGCAGGCCGCGCGGGACGCCCGGAGGAAGTGGCGGCGCTGATCGGCTTCCTGTGCTCGGACGCGGCCGGCTACGTCAACGGGCAGGTGATCGGCATCGACGGCGGCATGAGCTGAACGGACGGCGACTTCGTTCGCTTCCGCGCGACCGCCGCTGGCGTAGGATCGCCGCATCCCAACATGGAGGCGCCGCCATGCGCCGCATCGCATCGATCCTCGCCGCACTCGCATTGGCCGGGCTGGCCGGCTGTTCGTCCACCTCGCAGCTGGTCACCGGCACGCCGCGCGCGCCGATCGACCCCTCGCAGGTGCGCGTGTATTACACGCCGCCGCCGGGCGGCTACGAGGAAATCGCGCGCCTGCAGACCGCCAGCGGCAGCTTCACCTACGGCGAGCAGAACAAGCTGAACGATGTGATCAACAACCTGCGCATGGAGGCCGCCAAGCTCGGCGCGAACGGCGTGCTGTTCGTCGGCACCGAGGACAGCGGCGGCGGCAGCAGCGTGGGCGTCGGCGTGGGCGGCGGCAGCTATGGCGGCTACCACGGCGGGAGCTTCAGCTCCGGCGGCATCGGCGTGAACATCTCGCCGACCAAGAAGTACGCGCACGGGGTGGCGATCCACGTGCCGAATCCGCCGCCGGTGACGGAGACGCAGGCGGTGCCGCCGGCGATTCCCCCGGCTCAGCCGGTGAAGTGATCCCCCATGCCTGGTTTTCTGCTCCTCCCCCTGCGAATGCAGGGTGGGAGGGGTGACGTGGGCGCCATCAAGCGCGACCGCAACTGACTTCACCCCTCCCCAACCCTCCCCTGCGAGCAGGGGGGGAGTTACCAGGGAAGTTGCTAGGGCGACCGCGTCTGCACCACGCCCATCGGCGCCGGGGCGAACTCGCCGCTCGGATCGTCGATCAACGCGGGATTCGCGCGGATGCGGCGGTACATCTCCGCAATGCCGCCGCGCCGCAGCACGCCCAGCACCACGTGCGAGGTGATGCGGCTGAAATCGCGCAGCGGCTTGAAATGGCTCGGGCGGAACTGCTCGTCGCTGTGCACGCACTTGTAGCGCGATTCGATCGGCACCGACACGACGCGCGTGCCCAGCTGTTGCGCGGCGGAAATCAGGATCTGCGCCTCGAACACGAAGTCCTCGCCCGGCACGTCGGTCAGCGCCGCGACCGCCGCCGGATACAGGCGCTGCCCGCTCTGGCTGTCGGCAAGCTGGTATCCCGTGCCCCAGGCGATGCCCCAGTCGGCGAATTCGTTGGCGAGCCGGCGATAGATCGGCTGTTGCGAACGACGCCGCAGGCGCGCGCCGATCACGATGTGCCCCGGATTGCGGTTCGCCGCCGCGAGCAGGCGCGGAATGTCGGCGGGCAGGTGCTGTCCGTCGCCGTCCATGCTGACGATCGCGCGCGCTCCCATGCGCAGCGCATGCGTGAAGCCGTCGCGCAGGCTCGCGCCCTTGCCCATGCGCCGCTCGTGCCGGATCACGGTGACGGGCAGGTCGGCGATGCGTTCGGCGGTGCCGTCGTCGGAGCCGTCGTCGATCACCAGCACGCGCGGGCATTCGGCCAGGGCGCCTTCGACCACGTCGCGGATGCGCAGCGCTTCGTTCAGCGCGGGAATCACGACGACGAGATCGTCGCGGCTCAAAAGGGAATGGGGAGCAACGGGCGTCACGGGTTCACCTCCACGAGCAGGTCGTGCGCGGCGCCGGCGGGCAGCAGCGCCGAGCCTTCGCCATGCGCGAGCACGTCGAACAGGGGGAGCATCGGCGCCATCGCGTTGGCCGATGCGAAGCGCGCGAGCGGACCGGATGCGGGCGCCTGCGTCGATGTGGGCACCAGCCGCGCGCGCAGGCGCGGACCGGCCTCGTCGTTGGACAGCACCAGCGCGCCGCCGAGCAGGCCTTCGCTGGGCGCCATCTTCGCCAGCGGCCCCGCCGCCTGGCCGTCGTAGGCGACCAGCAGCACCGCGTCGGCGTCGCTGCGCAGCTGCGTCAGCGCTTCGATCAGGCCCTGCGCGAAGCTGGCCGCGTACGCGCTGATCGCGTTGGCCGGCTGCATCGCGCCGGTGCCGATGGTCCAGTAGCCGGCGGCGGCGTTGTGCACGGAGTTGTGGAACTTCGTCGGCGAAAGCGTGCGCGGATCCTGCGCGAGCGTCGCGCACATGTAGTCGGTGATCGCCAGTTCGCCGTGCGTGGAGGCGAACACCGACGGCAGCGATGCGGGCTCGCGCGCGGCGGCCTCGCACGCGGCCATGGCGACGTCGAGCGCGATGGCGACCGTTTCCGGCGCGCGGCGTCGCTCGTTCGCGGGCAGCAGCTGCGGCGAGGGACGCGCCGGCGCATCGGCCGGAAGCGCGCCACCGAGTGCGTACTCGCGCGCCGCCGCCCACGAGGGCAGTCCGCGTGCCCAGAATCCGATGCCTTCGATCCGTGCCTGCAACGTCCGCGATTCCAGCATGCTCATGCGCGACCGAACACCAGCGAACAATTGTTGCCGCCGAACCCGAACGAATTGTTCATCGCAAAGCGGATGTCGGCACGTTGCGGCGCGAAGCGGATCTGCGGACCGCACGCGGGATCGGGCGTGGTGCTGCCGAGCATGCCGGGCAGTTCGCCGCGTTCCAGCGCGATCAGCGCGATGGTCGATTCGACGATGCCCGCCGCGCCGAGCGTGTGGCCGGTCCAGCCCTTGGTCGAACTGGCGTGCAGTGCTTCCGGAAAGAGCGCCGCCACCGCCGCGGCTTCGATCGCATCGTTGGCCGGCGTCGCGGTGCCGTGCAGGTTGAGGTAGCCGACTTCGTCGGCGCCGATGCCCGCACGCGCGAGCGCGTCGCGCATCGCCAGACGTGCGCCCAGGCCGTCCGGATGCGGCGAGGACATGTGGTGCGCGTCGCTGGATTCGCCGTAGCCGCGCAGTTGCAGGCCGGTGTCGCCGGCGCGCGCGCGTTCGAGCAGCGCGAAACCGCCGGCCTCGCCGAGCGAGAGTCCGTTGCGCGTCGCGTCGAACGGGCGGCACGGTTCGGCCGCCACCAGCTGCAGCGAATTGAAGCCGAACAGCACGCTGCCGCAGAGCGTGTCCACGCCGCCGACCAGCGCGGCATCGACGAGTCCCGCGTCGATCATGCGCGCCGCCTGCGCGAACACCTTCGCGCTGGACGAGCACGCCGTCGCCACGGTGATGCACGGGCCGCGCAGGTTCGTCGCCTGCTGCACGAACTCGCCCAGCGAATGCGGCGTGTGCACGTACGGACGCGCGTACTCGTCGGCGAAGTCGCCGTCTTCCAGCGCGGCGTATGCCGCTTCGGTACTGCCGATGCTGGAGGTCGAGGTGCCGACGATCACCGCGATGCGCTGCGCGCCGAAGCGCTCGATCGCGTCATCGATCGCCTCGCGCAGGCCGTCCTGCTGCAGGGCGAGCCAGGCCAGGCGGTTGTTGCGCGAATCCCAGGCGTTCAGGGTGTCGGGCAGGGCGAGGGTTTCCAGGCCGTCGACGCGGCCGATCCAGCAGTCCAGCGGCGCGCTGTCGGGCGACGCATTGCCGAAGTCGTTGCGCCGCAGTCCGCTGCGGCCGTCCCGCAACGCCTGCGCCAGCGCCTCGCGTCCGGCCCCGACGGCGCTGGTCGCGGTGCACGCGCGGATCGCGAGGGGCGCCATGCGGCGGGCGGTGGACGGCGGAAGCGTGGACAGCACGAAAGATTCCCGGACAAAGGTCGCGAAAGTATAGCCAGCGGGGTCGCGACGGCTCCGGCGCGAAGCGCCGCCGGGCCGGGTCATTCAGGGGGCGTGGAGGGGATGTCGGAATCGGGTGAAAGCAGCGCCCTCTCCCCTGCCTGCAGGGAAGGATGAGGAGGGGTGAAGTGCACAGCGCCGTACCGGCGAGGACAGCACCGGCCCATCACCGCATCGCACGCCCCCGCCCCTCACCCCAACCCCTCTCCTGCAGGGAGAGGGGCTGATTCCTGAGGGCTATCCCATCACTTCTTCATCTGCACCGGCACGAACTGCTCCCGCACCGCCTTCGCCAGCAGATCCGGCGGCAGCAGGCCCTGGTCCAGCAGGAAGTTGTTGAACGCGAGCCGGTCGAACCTGTCGCCCAGGGCGAGTTCGGTCTCCATGCGCAGTTCGAGGATGCGGCTGTAGCCGTAGAAATAGCTGCCCGCCTGGCCCGGCGAATTGAAGGTGTAGCGATCCAGCTCCTGCTTGGTCATCGCTTCCGACAGCCCGACCTTGTCGCGCAGGATCTTCCCGGCGGCTTCGCGGTCGATCATTCCCAGGTTCAGCATCGGATCCAGCATCGCGCGCGCCGCGCGCATCAGGCGGAACTGCAGCGCGATCAGCTGTCCGTCGAGCGGCTCGTACGGCACCATTTCGGCTTCGGCGTACAGCGCCCAGCCCTCCACGTTCACCGAGTTGAACGCGAACATCGTGCGCGCCAGCGAAATGCCGCGCTCGACCATCGCGGTGAACTGCAGCTCATGGCCCGGACGCCCCTCGTGCGCCGACAGCGTCCAGCGCACCGCATCGAAGTTGAAGTCGTCGTACTGCAGCGCCTTGCCGTCGGCGGTGGGCACCGACACCGGCAGAATGAACTGGCCCTGCTGTCCGGTGTTGCCGATCAGCGGCGCCGGCAGGAAATGCGGCGCGGAGGTCTGCGCCGATTCGGCTTCGGTGCCCAGGCGCATCACCATCGGCCGGTTCGGCACGTCGACGATCTTCTCCTTGCGGATGATCGGATCGATCTGGTCGATCACCGTGCGATAGCGCGCTTCCAGCTGGTCGTTGGGCATGTTGCGCTTCTTCAGCGCGTTGATGACGGCGACGTAATCGTGCGGGTCGGCGACGTCGAGGTTGTTCGCCTTCGCCACCAGCGGCGCGAGCTGCTGCATCGCCGCGCGCGTCTCCATGAACTCCACCTGCGCGCGGCGGATCAGCAGTTGCGGGTCGATGTCGATTCCGTACTGCTTGAGGCTGTTGGCGTACATCTCCGGCGGCAGTCGGGTGTCGGTGCGCGCGGTGGGCAGCACGTTCGCGCGCGCCCAGTCGCCGTAGGCCTTCAGCTGCGTGTCCATGGCGGCGAGCGCGGGCTCGGCGCCGTCGACCTTGTACTTGGCGAACAGCTTGCGGATGCCGTCGGCGTAGGTGGCGATGTTGGTCAGCGCCTGCTCGACTTCGAGCTTCGTCGGCGGCACGAGCTTCGCGTTCGCCGCGGCTTCGGTGTAGCGCGCCATCGCCAGTTCGGTGACCGGCGTCTTCCCGGTGCCCTGGCCGACGTAGTTCTTCAGGCGCTCCAGCGCCTTCGCGCGGCGCTCGGGCGGCGTCTGGTCCGACAGCAGCGACTGCAGGCCGCCGAACATCGTCTGCGCAACGTCGCTCCACGGCAGCATCAGGCGCTGCGTGAGTTCGCTGGTGACGATGTTGTCGTTGGCGGCCTGGATCATGATTTCAAGATCCTGGCGCACGTTCGGGTCGCGCTCGGTGGCGAGCCTGGCCTTCAGTTCGTCGCGCGCCTTCGCGGTGGCGGCGCGGAAGCGTTCGGCGTTCTGCGGCTTGAAGTCGGCGACGCGCTCGTCGTAGCCCGGCACGCCGAGGAACGACATGCCTTCCGGCGCGAACCCGGCCTGCGCCCTGACCAGGATGTCGGCGTACTCGTTGCTCTTCGCGACCCACGCGGGCGCGGGCCTGGCGGCGGGCTTCGCCGCGGAGGTCCTGGCGGCGGGCTGCGCGGCATGCGCCAGCAGCGGGGCGCCGGTGGTCAGCGTGAGGGAGAGGGCGATCGCGAGGGTGAGCGGCTTGGTCATGACGTCGGCGGTGATGGGTCCGACACGCAGCATGGCGGCTGTGCCGGCGCCGCACCATGCGCCGAAGGTCATCCGTTGCTTCGGGGCCGAAGGCCGCGCTTTCGCGGCCCGGCTGCGCGAAGCGCCCCGGGATTCATGCGCGTCATCCCCGGGTGCGGCCTTTGGCCTTACCCGGGCTACAAAAGCTGGGCAAAAGAAAGCCCGGCGAATGCCGGGCCTTCTTTCGTGCCGTGCTTACGGCTTCAAACACCGGTCGAAGAAATTCTCCGTCAGGCGCAGGCGGTGCAGGTTGTCCGCGCCCTTCAGTCCGTGCTTCGCGCCCGGGTAGGTCATCAGCTCGAACGGCTGGCCGCGCTTCTGCAACGCGCTCATCAGCGCGGTGGAGTTGGTGAACAGCACGTTGTCGTCGGCCATGCCGTGGATCAGCAGCAGCTTCGAGGTCAGGCCATCGATATGTTCGAGCACGCGCGCTTCCTGGTAGCCGGCGACGTTCGCCTTCGGCAGGCCCATGTAGCGCTCGGTGTAGTGCGTGTCGTACAGGCCCCAATCGGTGACCGGCGCGCCGGCGACGCCGCAGGCGTACTGGTCCGATGCCTTCGCCAGCAGCATCAGCGTCATGTAGCCGCCGTTCGACCAGCCGTACACGCCGATGCGCGAACCGTCGACCCACGGCTGCGACTTCAGCCATTCCACGCCACGCAACTGGTCGGCGACTTCCACCGTGCCCTGCCTGCCGTACAGCGCGCCGCCGAACGCCGCGCCACGACGCGGCGTGCCGCGGTTGTCGAGCGAGAACACCACGAAGCCGTGCTGCGCCAGGTACTGGTTGAAGTCCGGCGCCCAGGTGCGCTTCACCGTCTGCGAAGCGGGGCCGCCGTACACCATCACCACGACGGGATAGCGCTTGTTCGCATCGAAGCCGGCCGGCTTGATGACGCTGTAGTGCAGCGTGGTCGCGTCGTCGGCCGCCTTGATTGTGCCGAACTCGATCGGGCGATGCGCGCCCGCGTACTTCGCGTACGGATGCTGCGGGTCGGCGACGTCGTTCTCCAGCAGCGCGGCGATGCGCGTGCCGTCGTTGCGGAACAGCTCCAGCTGCGGCGGCGTGGTCGGGCTCGACCAGTTGTCGACGTACACGCTCGCGTTAGCGGCGAAGCTCGCCGCGTGCGTGCCGTCGGTCCTGGACAGGCGCTCGATCGCGCCACCGGCGAGCGGCACGCGGTACACCTGCGCGTCCAGCGGCGAATCCTTGCCGGCGGCGAAGTACACGAAGCCGGCGGCTTCATCGACCGCGAGCACGCCATCCACCGGCCAGTCGCCGGAGGTGAGCGCGGTCGACTTCGAGCCGTCTTCGCTCAATACGTAGAGATGTTCGAACCCGCTGCGTTCGCTGTTCCACAGGATGCGGCCGTCCTTGAGGAAACGCAGGTCGTCGTGCAGCGGCACCCACGTTCTGCTGGTTTCCTTCTGCAGCACGCGCTGGCGGCCGGTGGCGAGGTCGGCTTCGATCAGTTCCAGCACGTGCTGGTCGCGCGATTGACGCTGGAACGTCAGGCGCTGCGGATCGCGCCAATCGACGCGCGCGAGGTAGATGTCCTGTTCCTTGCCCAGGTCCACCCACTTCGGCGCGGCGTTAGCGGCAGGCTGGATCACGCCCAGCTTCACCAGCACGTTGCGATCGCCTGCGGCGGGATAGCGCTGCTCGACGACTTCGGTGCGGTCCGGATACACCTCGTAACGCTTCTGCACCGGCACGGGCGTTTCGTCGATGCGCGCGAAGGCGATGGCCGAATCGTCCGGCGCCCACCAGTAGCCGGTGTGGCGGTTCATTTCCTCGTCGGCGACGAATTCCGCCACGCCGTTGCCGATGGCGTCGCTGCCATCGCGCGTGAGCTGGATCGACTTGCCGCTCGCAAGATCGATCACCCACAGGTTGCGGTTGCGCACGAAGCTGACGAAGCCGCCGCGCGGCGACAGCTTCGGGTCGGTGGCGAACCCTTCGCCGTTGGTGAGCTTGCGCACCGCCGACCTGCCGCTCTTGGACAGGTCGTACAGGTACAGCTCGCCGCCCAGCGGGAACAGCAGCGAGCGGCCGTCCGGCGCCCACTGGTAATCGACGATGCCGCTGAGCGCGGCGATGCGCTGGCGTTCGCGGCGCGCCTTCTCCTCGTCGCTGAGCACTTCCTCGCCCGGCAGGATGTCGTCGGCGTCCACCAGCTTCGCCGTCTGGCCGCTGGCGATGTCGTACGCCCACAGGTCCAGGCGGTTCTTGTTGCTGTCCTTGCCGCGCAGGAAGGTCACGCGCTTGCCGTCCGGCGAGATCTTCGCCTTCATCAGGCTGGGACCGGACAGCGGCGCGTCGCCGGCCAACGCTTCGAGCGTGAGCTTGAGCGGCGCGGAAGCAGGTTGCGCGGGGGCGGCGAGGGTCGGGAGGCTGGCGACGGACATGGCGATCAGGCAGGCGGCGAGGCCGCGGGCGGTGAGGTTCTTCATGCGTTCGTGTTGGACGGCGTTCCGAAGAGGATCTTGTGCATTTCCGGCGTCATCTCGCGCTTGGCGCCGTAGCGGTCGGCCAGGGCGTAGGCGCGCTTCACAGCCGGACGATCGGCGATGGCCTCGTGCCATCGGCGGATGTTGGCGAATTCGGTCAGGTCGAGCGGCGCCTTCGTGTAGGGATTGACCCACGGGTGTGCGGCCATGTCGGCGATGGAGAACATGCCGCCGGCGATGAACTCGCGGCCTTCCAGCCGCCGGTCGAGCACGCCGAGCAGGCGCAGCACCTCGCGCCGGTAGCGGTCCTTCGCGTAGGCGATGTCTTCCGGCGCGTAGACGTGGAAGTGGCCGTACTGGCCGGTCATCGGGCCCAGGCCGCCGATCTGCCAGTGCAGCCACTGGCTGACCTCGGTGCGCCCGCGCAGGTCCTGGGGCACGAAGCGGCCGGTCTTGTTGGCCAGGTACGCGAGGATCGCGCCGGATTCGAACACGCTGATGTGCATGCCCTCGTCGCCGGGTTCGCGGTCGACGATCGCCGGCATCTTGTTGTTGGGGGAGATCTTCAGGAACTCCGCCTTGAACTGGTCGCCGGCGCCGATGTCGACCGGATGGATCGTGTAATCCAGCCCGGCTTCCTCCAGGAAGATCGTGATCTTGTGGCCGTTGGGGGTGGGCCAGTAGTGGAGGTCGATCATGGGCGCGGCTCCGGTGGGGTGGGGGCCGCCCAGTGTAAGGGCAGGGGCGGTGTGCCCGGTCCGGCGAAACGCGATGCTGTTTTCCAACGACTCGAAGCCCCGGATTGGCGGCTGTCATGGCGCGCCGGTACCCTAGCCGGCCCCGAACCGACCCGAGCGCCGCCGCATGTCCGATCCGCGTCCCGCCCCGATGAACCCGCTTCCCGGCCTGATCTTCTCCTCGCGCTGGCTGCAGCTGCCGCTGTACCTGGGGCTGATCGTCGCGCAGGGCGTGTACGTGGTGCTGTTCCTGAAGGAACTGTGGCACCTGATCCTGCACGCCACGGAGTGGACCGAGCAGCAGATCATGCTGATGGTGCTGGGCCTGATCGACGTGGTGATGATCTCCAACCTGCTGGTGATGGTGATCGTCGGCGGCTACGAGACCTTCGTCTCGCGCCTGCGCCTGGAAGGCCATCCCGACCAGCCCGAGTGGCTGAGCCACGTCAACGCGAGCGTGCTGAAGGTGAAGCTGGCGATGGCGATCATCGGCATCTCCTCGATCCACCTGCTCAAGACGTTCATCGCCATCGGCAGCCTCGGCTCGGCGAACAGCACCTACACCGCGCAAGGCGTGATGTGGCAGACGATCATCCACTGCGTGTTCATCCTGTCCGCCATCGGCATCGCCTACACGGACAAGCTGATGGCCCAGGCCAGCGTGAAGCACAAGGGGCATTGAGGGCCGGGCATCGTTGGCATTGCGGGGAAGCCGGCATCCTCGCTCTCGTAGCCCGGGTAAGCGAAGCGCACCCGGGGGCTGTCATCGCCCAACCCGGGTGCGCTTCGCTTACCCGGGCTACAAAGGCAGATGCCGGCCGCCACGCCGGCGGCGAGTCGAACGTCAGTGCGATGCGCGTCCTGGCGTGTCGCGTGCGGTGATCGCGCGACGCAGCCCGGCACCGGAGCCGTCCTGCCCGAATCGCAATTCGCCATTGCGGCGCGTGATCGCCAGGTCCGCGTAGGTCGCATCCAGCGACGGGAACTCGCGAGACTGCGCGAAGCGCGCGTAGTGCGACGAGAACACCTTCGTACCGGAGAGCCGGTCGAGTTCGGCGATGAACTGCGTCGGCGCCGTCTCGCCGGTGCCGCTGAGGCAGCAGTCCGCATACTTCGACAGGACCGCATCCAGGCTGGTTGCGTGGTCGCGTCGCAGCGCGACGTCGGCCTGCAGCCAGAACGCCGCGCCCGCCCAGTACACGCGCATCGTGCCTTCGTGCGTGCGGCTGAGTTCGACCAGCGGCGCACCGCTGGATTCTCGGCGGCCACGACCGAAGCCGGCGTCGAGCAGCTCCCACGCGCGCTCCGGCGTCAGCAGCCCCGCCCGGGCGCGCAGCACGTTCTGGTAGTAGCTCGCGAGGCCTTCCGACAGCCAGCGGCCGTCGCGCCCCATGTATGGGTGGAACAGGTGCGAGAGCTCGTGGATCGCCGTCCAGTCGGCGCGAAGTTCCGCCGGCGTCGCGTCGTCGCGCACGAACAGCAGCACCGCCGTATCGCCGCGACGCAGCGTCTGGCCCCACGGCACCGGGCTTTCGTCGTCGCGGGCGGCTTCGCGCGCGACCTGCTCGATGCGCACGCGCGCGCTGTGCAGCGGGTAGCGCCCGAACGCGGTCAGCTGCGCCTGCGCGACTTCGGCCAGCCAGTCCTGCAACTGCGCGCGGCGGCGCGCGTCGTCCACGCCGATGATGCTGACCTGCAGCGCGCTGTCGCCGGCACGCAGGGTACGTTCGGCGTCAGGCTCGGGATCCTGCGCGATGCTGCCGGCCGATGCGGTGGCAAACACCAGTCCGGCCGCGATCCGCAGCATTTTCGACGTCGGACGCATTCAGCTCCCTCCGCGATGGCCCGCGACGCGGGCGATGAGACCGCCGCCGCTACAATACCCGCATGGATGTCTCCCACCTGCTCGACGCGCTGAATCCAGCGCAGCGCGAGGCCGTCAGCGCCCCGCCCGGTCATTACCTCGTCCTCGCCGGCGCCGGTTCCGGCAAGACCCGCGTGCTCACGCATCGCATCGCCTGGATGAACGAAGTCCACGGCGTGCCGACCCACGGGATCCTCGCGGTGACCTTCACCAACAAGGCCGCCGGCGAGATGCGCCACCGCGTCGACGACCAGCTGCGCCACGGCGCGCGCGGCATGTGGATCGGCACCTTCCACGGCCTCGCGCATCGCCTGCTGCGCCTGCACTGGCAGGAGGCGAAGTTGCCCGAAGGCTTCCAGGTGCTCGATTCGGACGACCAGCTGCGCCTGGTCAAGCGCGTCGTGCAGGCGCTGGAATTCGACGAAACACGCTTCCCGCCGCGGCAGATCGTGTGGTGGATCAACGCGCAGAAGGACGAAGGCCGCCGCCCGCACAACCTGCAACCGACGTCCGGCGACCCGTGGGCCGACGTCATGCACAAATGCTACGAGGCCTACCAGGAGCGCTGCGAACGCGCGGGCCTGGTCGATTTCGCCGAACTGCTGCTGCGCGCGCACGAACTGCTGCGCGACAACCCGGCGCTGCTGGCGCATTACCGGCATCGCTTCCGCGAGATCCTCGTCGACGAGTTCCAGGACACCAACGCGATCCAGTACGCCTTCGTGCGCGTGCTCGCGGGCGACACCGGGCACGTGTTCGTCGTCGGCGACGACGACCAGTCGATCTATGGCTGGCGCGGCGCGAAGGTCGAGAACATGCAGCGGTTCCTGAAGGACTTCTCCGGCACGCACACGATCCGCCTGGAGCAGAACTACCGCTCCAGTGCGAACATCCTGGAAGCGGCGAACGCGGTCATCGCGCACAACCCGGATCGCCTGGGCAAGAACCTGTGGACCGACAGCGGCACCGGCGAACCGATCGACCTGTACGCCGCGTACAACGAGATGGACGAAGCGCGCTTCGTCGTCGAACGCCTGCGCCAGTGGGTACGCGATGGCGGCAGCTACGGCGAAGTCGCCATCCTCTACCGCAGCAACGCGCAGTCGCGCGCGTTCGAAGAATCGCTGCTGTCCGAACAGGTGCCGTACCGCGTGTACGGTGGCCTGCGCTTCTTCGAGCGCGCCGAAATCAAGGACACGCTGGCGTACCTGCGCCTGATCGCCTCGCGCCTGGACGACGCGGCGTTCGAGCGCGCCGTGAACACGCCGACGCGTGGCATCGGCGAGCGCACGCTCGACGAAGTGCGGCGTCGCGCACGTGCCGACGGTGTGTCGCTATGGGAGGCCTCGCGTCGGATCGTCGGCGAGAACGGCCTGGCGGCACGTGCGCGCAATGCGGTCGCGGGGTTCCTCGCGATGATCGACGACCTCGACAACGAACTGGCGTCGATGACGCTGCCGGAGAAGATCGACCACGTGTTGATCCGCTCGGGTCTTCGTGAGCACTACTTCAACGAATCGCGCGGCCAGCTGGATTCGCGCGTGGACAACCTCGACGAACTGGTCTCGGTCGCTTCGCGCTTCACGCGCACCGACGACGAGGACGCGACGGCGATGCCGGAACTGGTCGCGTTCCTCAGCTACGCCGCGCTGGAAGCCGGCGAAGGCCAGGCGCAGGCCGGCGAGGAGGGCGTGCAGCTGATGACGCTGCACAGCGCCAAGGGACTGGAATTCCCGCTGGTGTTCCTGGCCGGCATGGAAGAGGGCGTGTTCCCGAGCGGTCGCTCCACCGAAGAGTCCGGTCGCCTCGAAGAGGAGCGGCGCCTGGCGTACGTCGGCATCACGCGCGCGCGGCAGAAGCTCGTGCTCAGCTATGCCGAATCGCGCCGCATCCACGGCGCCGACATGTACGGCGTGCCGTCGCGCTTCCTGCGCGAGATCCCGGCGCCGCTGCTCAACGAAGTGCGCCCGAAGGTGCAGGTCTCGCGCCCGTACAGCGGCGGCGTGCAGCGCGGCGTGCCGGGCGCCGGTCGCGGGCATGCGCCGCTGGAACAGCCGGCGGTGCGGTTGGGCTCGCAGGTGAAGCACCCGTCGTTCGGACTGGGCACCGTCACCGATTACGAAGGCAGCGGCGCGCACGCGCGCGTGCAGGTGAACTTCGACGATGCCGGCAGCAAGTGGCTGGTGCTGGCGTATGCGAATCTGCAGCCGGCGTAGGTGCCCGTGTCGTTCAGGCGTTCGTCGGACGACGGGATCGCCCTTGTAGCTCTTGTAGCCCGGGTAAGCGAAGCGCACCCGGGTTCACCGCGCAGAGCCCCGGGTGCGCTTCGCTTACCCGGGCTACAGAAGCAGGCGCGGTGCTTACTCGCGCAGCTTCACCGACTCATCCAGCGATCCATCCGGCAGCAGCGCCACGCAGCGCTTGCGGTCGCGATCGAACAGCACCGGCATCGGGTCCTGGAACAGCGGGCGGCGCACGAACTCCAGCGTCCACTGGAAATGCTCCAGCTCCTCCAGCGTGCGGCGCTGCTCCTCGGTGAGGCCCTTCCGCAGCGCGGCGGCATCGAGCGGCGGCTTGGGCTTGCGTCTTTCTTTCCCGGACACTCCGGTGCTTCCTCCGTTGCGCCGCGCGGGACGGTGCGGCGTTTCGTTAACGGCATCCGGCGGGAAAACCTGAGCACCCACGGACATCGCCTCGACGCCGCAGGTTAGGACGCAGGCCTACTGCGCGTCGTGAAACACGAGGCCCAGGACGTGACGTCGGCCTGAACGCACGCGGCTCACGCCGTGGCGCAGGTTCACGCGATAGATGCCGCGCGTCCCGCGCATCGGGCGATGATGCACGGCGAACACGACCGCATCGCCGCGGCGCAGCGGCACGACTTCCGCGCGCGACTGCATGCGCGGGCGCTGCTCGGTGAGGACGAACTCGCCGCCGTCGAAGTCCTCGCCCGGTTGCGAGAGCAGCACCGCCACCTGCAGCGGGAACACGTGTTCGCCGTAGAGGTCCTGGTGCAGGCAGTTGTAGTCGCCGGCGTGATACCGCAGCAGCAGCGGCGTGGGCCGCGTCTGGCCGGCCTCATGGCAGCGTTGCAGGAAATCGTCGTGCGTGTCGGGATAGCGCACGTCGATGCCCATCGCCGCGTTCCATCGGTTCGCGACCGGCGCCAGATACGGATAGACCGCCTCGCGCAGCAGCGCGACCGTCGGCGGCAGCGGATAGGCGAAATAGCGGTATTCGCCGCTGCCGAACCCATGCCGCGCCATCACCACGCGGCTGCGGAAGCCGTCGGGCCGATCGTACAGCGCGGCGATCGCGCGGCATTCGGCTTCGTCGAGCAGGCCCGGCAGCACCGCGTGGCCGTACGCGTCGAGCGATGCGGCCGTCCCTTCCCAGTCCTGCCAGGCGATGCGCTCGGCGAGCGCCTTGCGGTCCCGTCGCAGGGCCAACGCGGCGCTCATGCGCGTGCCTCGCGCTGCAGCAGCGTGCGCTTTCGCCCTGCGCCCCAGCGGTAGCCGGACAGGTTGCCGTCGGCCGCGACCACGCGATGGCATGGCACGACCACCGCCAGCGGATTGGCCGCGCAGGCCGCCGCGACCGCCCGGGCCGACCCGGGCACGCCCAGCCGCCGGGCCAGTTCGCCGTAACTCACTGTCGTTCCCGCCGGGACTCGCCGCAACGCACGCCACACCTTCGTCTGGAACGGCGTGCCCTGCAGATCGAGTGGCCGGTCCAGCGCGAGATGCGGCGCCTCGACGCAATCGACCACCGCCTCCAGCGCCGCCTGCACGCCGCCCGCGTCCACCGCGAGCGCCGCCGTCGGCAGCCGCGATTGCAGGTCGTGCACCAGCTCGCCGGCCTCGTCGCCGAACAGCACGGCGCGCAGGCCCGCGTCGCTCTCGGCCACCAGCACCAGGCCCAGCGAGCTTTCGCCGATGGCGAAGCGGACCGCCTGCCGGGTCGCGGGTTCACGTCGCGGATGGCAACGCAGGCACGCGCGGAAGCCGGCGCGTTCGGCGTCGTCGGGCGTGGCATGGAAGCACACGTTCTCCGGACGCGGACGCCGCGCCGCGCACGAGGGCCGGCAGTACACGCCGGTGGTCTTCACCGAATAGACGAAGCGACCGTCGCTGGCGCGGTCGCGCGCGCACAACGCGACCCAGCGCGGGTCGCGTCCGGTATCGAAGGAAAGCTGAGGAAGCGTCATCGCGTTTCTCCCGTGGAAGCAACGCGATGGAGTCTGCGCGCCGTGCCGCGCGCCCGATATCCGGATCGTGCGGCGAGCACGCGGCGGCGTTTACCAGGTCAGCAGCTTGTACTGCACCGGCGAGATCGGGCCTTCGCCCTTGCTGCTGTCGAGGATGCCGTCGGCGTTGTTGTCCACCAGGTAGTAGACCGGGCCGCGCGCCGGCGTGATGCGCACCACGCGCAGCTGGCCGGCGACGTAGTACTCGTCGATGGTGTCGCCGCCGCTGACGGTGCGCGAGCGCACTTCGGGGTTCTCCAGCCCGGCCGTGGGATCGCCGCCGCCCATCGTCGCGCAGCCGAACAGGGTCAACGGGAGCAGCAGGGCGAACAGAACGTGGCGCATGGCGGTCTCCTGGCCGACGGGGCGGGTCGCCCACAGGATACGCGCCGCCGCCGCAGGCCGGGGTGACGGCCACCGCAGGGGCGCAGCGTAGAATTCCCACATGACCGACACGCCACGCCTCGTCCTCATCGACGGTTCCAGTTATCTCTATCGCGCCTTCCACGCGCTCCCGCCGCTCACCAACGACGCCGGCGAACCCACCGGGGCGCTGTTCGGCGTGGTCAACATGCTGCGCGCGACGCTGAAGGAGCAACCCGCGTACGTCGCCTTCGTGGTCGACGCGCCGGGCAAGACCTTCCGCGACGACCTGTATCCGGAATACAAGGCCAACCGCGCCGCGATGCCCGACGAACTGCGCGCGCAGGTGCAGCCGATGTGCGACATCGTCAACGCGCTGGGCATGACGATCCTGCGCATCGAAGGCGTCGAAGCCGACGACGTGATCGGCACGCTCGCCGTGCGCGCGGCGGAGCAGGGCATCGACGTGACCATCTCCACCAGCGACAAGGATTTCGCGCAGCTGGTGCGCCCGCGCATCGCGCTGGTGAACACGATGAGCGGCAGCCGGCTGGACTCCGAAGCCGGCGTGATCGACAAGTTCGGCGTGCGCCCGGACCAGATCATCGACCTGCTCGCGCTGATGGGCGACACCGTAGACAACATTCCCGGCGTCGAGAAATGCGGTCCGAAGACCGCGGCGAAATGGCTCGGCGAATACGGCACGCTCGACAACGTCATCGCGCATGCGCAGGACATCAAGGGCAAGATCGGCGAGAACCTGCGCGCCGCGCTGCCCCGCCTGCCGCTCAACCGGACGCTGACGACCATCAGGACCGACGTCGAGCTCGATCGGGCGCCGACCGACCTGGTGCTGCGCGATCGCCACGTCGACGAACTGCGCGAGCTGTACGCGCGCTACGGCTTCAAGCAGGCGCTGCGCGAACTCGAAGGCCCGGGCGCGGTGGTCGAGGATCACGCGAACAGCCCGACGGGCCTTCGCAATACCGCGGCCGGCCACGCGCGTTCCGGCGCGCCGGCGGAAGCAGTCGATCCGTCGCTGTCGGCGAAGGGCGATTACGAGGCGATCCTGACCCCGGAGCAGTTCGACGACCTGCTGGCGCGCCTGCGCGACTCGGAGGAGTTCGCGTTCGACACCGAAACCGATTCGCTCGACCCGATGCAGGCCAACCTCATCGGCCTGAGTCTCGCGGCGGAACCCGGTCGCGGCGCGTACCTGCCGCTCGCCCACGATTATCCGGGCGCGCCGAAGCAGCTCGACCGCACCGAAGCGCTGGCCGCGTTGCGCACGCTGTTCGAGGATCCCACGCGCAAGAAGATGGGCCAGCACGGCAAGTACGATCTGCACGTGCTGCGCCGCAACGGCATCGACGTGCGCAACTACGCCGACGACACGATGCTGCAGAGCTTCGTCTACAACGCGACCGCCACGCGCCACGACATGGATTCGCTGGCCAAGCGCTATCTCGGCTACGAGACCGTGCGCTACGAGGATGTCGCCGGCAAGGGCGCGAAGTCGATTCCGTTCTCGCAGGTGTCCATCGAGGACGCCACGCGTTACGCCGCGGAAGACGCCGACGTCACGCTGCGCCTGCATCGCGTGCTGTCGCCGAAGGTCGAAGCGGTGTCGGGCCTGGCGCACGTGTACCACGAGATCGAGATGCCGCTGGTGCAGGTGCTCGAACGCGTCGAAGCCAACGGGGTGATGGTCGACGCCGACGAGTTGCGCCGGCAGTCGGCAGACCTGGGCAAGCGCATGCTCGCCGCGCAGCAGAAGGCGACGGAACTGGCCGGTCGTACGTTCAACCTCGATTCGCCCAAGCAGCTCGGCCAGTTGCTGTTCGACGAACTGAAGTTGCCCGCGCTGGTGAAGACGCCGTCGGGCGCGCCTTCGACGAACGAGGAAGCGCTGGAAGCGATCGCCGACCAGCACGAGCTGCCGCGGGTGATCCTGGAATACCGCGGCCTGTCGAAGCTGCGCAGCACCTACACCGACAAGCTGCCGGAGATGGTCAACCGCGACACCGGCCGCGTGCACACCAGCTACCACCAGGCGGGCGCGGCGACGGGACGGCTCGCGTCGAGCGATCCGAACCTGCAGAACATCCCGATCCGCACCGACGACGGGCGCCGCATCCGTCAGGCGTTCGTCGCGCCGGAAGGGCGCCGCATCGTCGCCTGCGACTACTCGCAGATCGAGCTGCGGATCATGGCGCACCTGTCGGAGGATCCGAGCCTGCTGCGCGCGTTCGAATCCGGCGCGGACATCCATCGTGCGACGGCGGCGGAGGTGTTCGGCAAGCCGTTCGATGATGTCACCCACAACGAACGTCGTGCGGCCAAGGCAATCAACTTCGGCCTGATGTACGGCATGGGCGCGTTCGGACTGGCGCGGCAGCTGAACATCTCGCGCGGCGAGGCGCAGGACTACATCGCGCTGTACTTCAGTCGCTACCCGGGCGTGCGCGATTTCATGGAGCGCACGCGGCAGCAGGCGCGCGAGCAGGGCTATGTCGAAACCGTGTTCGGGCGCCGGCTCTACCTGGACAACATCCACGCGCGCAACCAGGGCCTGCGTGCCGGTGCCGAACGTGCGGCGATCAACGCGCCGATGCAGGGCACGGCGGCGGACATCATCAAGCTGGCGATGATCTCCATCGACGGCTGGCTGGCCGACCACCGCGACCGCGCGCTGATGGTGCTGCAGGTGCACGACGAACTGGTGTTCGAGGTCGAGACCGGCTTCGTCGATACGCTGGTGAACGAGGCACGCGAGCGGATGGCGCGGGCGGCGGGTTTGCGGGTTCCGCTGGTGGTCGACACCGGCGTCGGCGCCAACTGGGACGAGGCGCACTGACCGTTCGTCGGGACGGTGTGACCGTCAGGTTCCGTGCCATCGGCCGCGCGCGACCGCTCCTGGCGGAATCCCCGGGGAAAAACGTTTTCAGCTGGGTGAATGCACCCTGAATCCAACAAATTGTTAACCCGGATCTTCACGAACCATCCATGTACGGAATGGTCATATAGGTCGCGACAGGTGCAACGCCTGTCGCCGATCTCTCCCTCCCCTGGAGTGATCCCGGAGCGAAGACCCCTCCCCAGGTCCCGCTCCCCAGCCCCGCCGGCCCCCCCTGCCTGCGGGGCTTTTTATTTCTGGCGTCGCCAGAAATAAAACCCGAAGTTTTGCGAAGCAAAACTCTGGGCCCCCGCGCCGATGGTTCCAATCCCCGCGGCTGCCGCCCCCTGTCTGCTGCGCGCGCTTTCCTCCGCCACCTTTTCCGACGTCATCCCGGCGTAGGCCGGGCTCCAGGCCCGCCGCGCGATCGAAAGCTCAGGTTCTGTAGCCCGGGTAAGCGAAGCGCACCCGGGGCGCGACTGCCTATCCGATCTGCTCCGCCCGACGTTGCCCAGCGCCCGTGGTTCTACCCCGACGTCTCCAACGTCATCCCGGCGAGGGCCGGGATCCAGGCCCGCGGCGCGTCCGCCAAGCGCGATCGAAAGCTCAGGCCAGCTCGTCCAACCAATCGCGCGGGCGCAGGTAATCGGCCAGGCGCGCCTCTGCGCTGCCTTCCTCCGGCGCGAAGCCGTATTCCCAGCGCACCAGCGGGGGGAGGCTCATCAGGATCGACTCGGTACGGCCGCCCGATTGCAGGCCGAACAGGGTGCCGCGGTCGAAGACGAGGTTGAACTCGACGTAGCGCCCGCGACGGTAGAGCTGGAACTGGCGTTCGCGCTCGCCGTACGGCGTGTCCTTGCGACGGCCGACGATCGGCAGGTACGCGTCGAGGAAGCCGTCGCCCACGGCGCGCAGGTAGGCGAAGTCGGCATCGGCGTCCTCGTGCAGGTCGTCGAAGAACAGGCCGCCGACGCCGCGCGTTTCGTTGCGATGCTTGAGGAAGAAGTATTCGTCGCACCAGTGCTTGTGCTTCTCGTAGCGCGCCTGGCCGCCGAAGGGTTCGCACAGCTCGCGCGCGACGCGATGCCAGTGCAGCACGTCCTCGTCGACCGGATAGAACGGCGTCAGGTCGAAGCCGCCGCCGAACCACCACGCCACGGTCTCGCCATCGCGCACGGCGCGGAAGTGGCGCACGTTCGCGTGCGTGGTCGGGAGGTGCGGATTGCGCGGATGGAACACCAGCGACACGCCGACCGCACGCCACGACGCGCCCGCGAGCTCAGGCCGCGCGGCGGTCGCCGACGGCGGCAGCTTGGTGCCGGACACGTCGGAAAAACCGATGCCCGCCTGTTCGAACACCGCGCCGTCGCGCAGCACGCGCGTGCGCCCGCCGCCTCCTTCTGTGCGCTGCCACAGGTCTTCGCGGAAGCGCGCGCTGCCGTCGGCGTGCTCGATGGCCGCGCAGATGCGGTCCTGCAGGTCGGTGAGGTAGGCGCGGACGTCGTCGAAGGCCGGGGCAGGCGAGCTCATGTTCACAGGGACATAGCGGGGCAGGCGCGCATGATAGCCGCCGCTCCGTTCAGGGAGCCGTCGACGGACCGGCGTTCGCCGGGCATCGCCGATGCCAAGGTGTGGGAGGTGTGTGATGCGCATGCTCCGCCCGTGTGTCCTGTCCGCCGCCCTGATCGCCGCGTTGTCGGCGGTCTCGTGCAAGCGCGAGGCCGCGCCCGACGCGCCCACCGCGCCGCCCGCCGCGCAGGCGCCCGCGATGCCATCGCCGGCCGCGCCAGCCGCCACGGCGCAGGCCGAACGCGTGTTCGGGCAGGAAGAACTCGACCAGATGGTCGCGCCGATCGCGCTGTATCCCGATTCGCTGCTCACGCAGGTGCTGATGGCGGCCACGTATCCGGGCAACGTGGCCGATGCGGTGGCGTGGTCGAAGGCGCATCCCGATGCGAAGGGCGATGCGGCGGTGAAGCTCGTGGCCGACCAGCCGTGGGATCCGAGCGTGCAGTCGCTGGTGGCCTTCCCGCAGGTGATGTCGACGCTCTCGCAGGATCCCGGCTGGGTGCAGCGCCTGGGCGACGCGTTCCTCGCGCAGCCCGGCGACGTGATGGACGCGGTGCAACGCCTGCGCCGCGCCGCGCAGGCCGCTGGCAACCTGCAGAGTTCGGAACAGCAGAAGGTGACGGTCGTGGCAGCGCCAGCCTCACCCGCGCCAGCGCCCGTCGTGGTCCAGGGCGAGGCGCCACCTCCGCCGCCGCCGACGCAGATCATCCAGATCGAGCCGGCGAATCCCGAAGTCGTCTACGTGCCCAGCTACAACCCGACCACGGTGTACGGGTCGTGGCCTTATCCGTCGTATCCGCCCGCGTACTACCCGCCGGCGCCGACGTGGTATCCGGGAAGCGTGCTAGCGGCCGGCCTCGCATTCGGCACGGGCGTCGCGGTCGCCGACGCGCTGTGGGGCGACTGGGACTGGCACGGCGGCGACGTCGACATCGACGTGAACCGCTACAACAACATCAACGTCAACCGGCAGATCGACGCGAGCCGCAGCACGTGGCAGCACGACGCGAATTTCCGTGGCGACGTGCCGTATCGCGATGCACGCAGCCGCGAGCAGTTCGGCCAGCGTCCGCTGCCGGGCGCGGAGCAGCGCCAGGCGTTCCGCGGCAACGACGCGGCGCACCAGGCCAGTCGCGATCGCGCGCGGCAGGAAATGCAGCGGCGCGGATTCGAAACGCCGGCCGCGAGCAATCGCCAGGCGCAGGAACGTGCGCGCGAAGCCGGACGCGATCTGCGCGAACCTCCGGGCGGCCTGGATTCGCGGGCCGGGCAGGGCGGTGCGGGCCTACAGCGCGATGCCTCGCGCGAACGGGCGCGCGAAACCGCACAGGCGCGCACGCAGCAGGTCTCACGCGATGGCTCGCGCGATCACGCGCGCGAGGTGGCGCAATCGCGCGGCCAGCAGGCGCAGCATCGCGATGCCGGGCCGCGTACCACGTACGCGAACCAGCAGGCGCGCAATCAGGCGCGCGGGACGCATGCGAGCAGCCTCCAGCATTCGCAGGCGAGCCAACCGCGCCTGCAGGACCACGCGCAACACCGCCCGGCGCACGAGGTCTCGCGCAACAACGCGTTCGAGGGCGCGAGGCATCCGCAGCAGACGCACGCGCAGGTCCAGCGTGGACAGCAGAGCCGGCAGATGCAGCAGCGACCGCAATCGGCGCGGGCCGGTGGACATCAGGTGCAGCGTCAGTCGCGCGGCGGTGGCGGCGCGCGGCGTCGCGGTTGATCGCCATTCGATCGCAGGTTCGATGAGGAGTCCTTCGATGAAGCGTGCAACCCGGATCGTCCTGGCCTTGCCGATCGCGCTGTGCCTGTCGCCGGTGTTCGCGCAGAGCGCCTATCCCACCGCCGACGCGGCGGCGGATGCGTTCGTCGCCGCGGTCGAACAACGCGATAAGGCGGCGCTGCAGAAAGTGCTCGGCGCGCAATGGCGCGATTACATTCCGCTGGAAGGCGTCGAGCGCGAGGACGTCGATGCGTTCCTCACGCAATGGAAGCGCTCGCATCGCATCGTGACCGAGGGTGCGCAGGCCAGGCTCGCCGTCGGCGACGCCGGCTGGACGCTGCCGATCCCGTTGAAGCAGGACAAGGGCGGCTGGCGGTTCGATCCGAAGGCCGGCGGCGAGGAAATGCGTGTGCGCCGGATCGGCCGCAACGAGCTTGCGGTGCTGCAGGCGGTGCAGGCGTATCGCGACGCGCAGCTGGATTACGCCGGACGCGATCACGACGGCGACGGCGTGCTCGAGTACGCGCAGCACATCCTCAGCAGCGATGGACGGCACGACGGGCTGTACTGGCCCGACGACGGCAGCGGCGACGTGAGCCCGCTCGGTCCGCTGTTCGGCGACGATCTGCCGAAGGGCGATTACCTCGGCTATCGCTATCGCATCCTCACGTCGCAGGGCGCGTCGGCGCCGGGCGGCGCGCGCGATTACCGCATCGACGGACGGATGACGCGCGGCTTCGCGCTGATCGCGTGGCCGGCGAAATACGGCGACACCGGCGTGATGAGTTTCATGATCGGGCCGGACGGGCAGGTGTTCGAGAAGGACCTGGGCCCGGGCAGCGAAGCGCTGGCGAAGGGGATGAACGCGTTCGATCCGGATTCGAGCTGGAGCGAGGCGGCATCGGCTGCGAGTGCGACTGCGGGGAGGTGAGGGTGGCGTGCACGACGCCGTACCGCTGACGAAAGCATCGGCACATCACTGCATCGCACGCCCCGTCCCCTCACCCCAACCCCTCTCCCGATGGGAGAGGGGCTAAACCGCAGCAGACGTTACTTCAACGTCCGCTCGAACAACTCATAGATCCGCCGATACTCGTCATACCAGCTGTCCGAACGCGTGAAGCTGTGGCGTTCCAGCGGGTACGGCGCGATTTCCCACTTGTCCTTGCGCAGTTCGATCAGGCGCTGGCTCAGCATCACCGAATCCTTGAAGAACACGTTGTCGTCGATCATGCCGTGCGCGATCAGCAGGTTGTCCTGCAGCTTGTCGGCGAAGTTGATCGGCGAGGAGACCTGGTAGGCCTCCGGATCGAGTTCGGGCGTGTTGAGGATGTTGCTGGTGTACTCGTGGTTGTACTGCGACCAGTCGGCCACCGGGCGCAGCGCGGCGCCGGCCTTGAACGTGCCCGGCGAACGGAACAGCGCCATGAACGTCATGAAGCCGCCGTACGAGCCGCCGTAGATGCCGGCGTGGTCCTTGTCGCCCTGCTTGTTGGCGACCAGCCAGTCCAGGCCGTCCAGGTAATCCTCGAGCTCCGGATGCCCCATCTGGCGATAGATCGCCGTGCGCCAGTCGCGGCCGTAGCCTTCGGACGCGCGGTAGTCCAGATCGAGCACCACGTAGCCCTGCTGCACCAGCAGGTTGTGGAACATCTGCTCGCGGAAGTAGTTCGGATAACGCTCCGACACGTTCTGCAGGTAGCCCGCGCCGTGCACGAACATCACGATCGGATACTTGCGGCCCGGCTCGTAGTTCTTCGGGCCGTAGAACTTGCCCCACACCACGCCCGCGCCATGCTTGCTCGGCACCTGCACGTATTCGGGCTGGATCCACTCGCGGTTCCTGAACTCGGGCTTGCGCGTGTCGGTGAGCTGCGTGGCGTCGCCGCCGGCGGCGTTCACCACCGACAGCTGCGGCGGCATGTAGCTGGCCGAATGGCGCACGAGCACCTTCGAACCATCCGGCGACAACGAGAAGTCCTCCACGCCGTCCAGCGAGGTCACTTCGCGCACGTCGCCGCCGGCGACCGGCACCGCGCACACTTCGTAATCGCCCGGCCACTTGCGGTTGCAGGCGAAGAAGAACGTCGCGCCGTCCGGCGAAAGCGCCGGCGCCGAGACTTCCCACTGGCCGCTGGTGAGCTGGCGTGACCTG
Organism: Lysobacter sp. SCRH-1R; assembly: GCF_057747855.1. NCBI lineage: Bacteria > Pseudomonadati > Pseudomonadota > Gammaproteobacteria > Lysobacterales > Lysobacteraceae > Lysobacter > Lysobacter sp. SCRH-1R. The sequence continues at coordinate 180,464 of NZ_CM173227.1, forward strand.
CCGCCATCGTTCACGTACAGGTGCGAATGGCCGCTGCGTTCGGACAGGAACCACAGCGCGCCGTCGCGCGTCCAGCCGAAGTCGTTGAAACCCCAGTTGATCCACGCCTTGTCGGTGAGGCGGTCGCGGGTGACGAGCTTCGCGTTCGCCAGGTCGACGCTGGCGATCCAGCGATCCTTGTTGTCGACCGCACGCACCAGCAGCGCGACGTTGCGCGAATCCCCGCTCCAGTGGATCGCCGGGCCCGAGCCGTCGCCGTCGGTTTCGATGCGCACGGCGCGATCGCCCTTCAGCGGTTCCTGCTTGGCGGCCTTGCGCATCGCGGCGAGCGGATCGTCCTTGATGCCGGGCAGCGTGTCGAACTTGAGTTCGGTCGCCTTCGACGCATCGACGTCCACCAGCCACAGCTTGTGCGACAGCGGCGCGTTGCGGCCGACGCGCGTGCGCACGTCCTCGAATTCCTCGTAACCCGATTCGGTCACGTACTTGGGCATCTTGCCGGCCTGGCCTTCCTCGGCGCCCTTGGCGGTGGTGACGACCAGCAGCCACTTGCCGTCGGGCGAGAGCGCGCTGTCGGCGACGACGACATCCGGCCCCAGGTACGTCGGCGCCGGCGCGCGCGTGGGATCGGCGCGACGCCAGGCGTCGCTCTGGTCGCGCGCGGCGTCGCGCAGTTCCTTGTCCTTCCTCAGCGTGGCGATCGTGGCGAGCTGGCGCTCGCGCAGGTCGTCGGCCTTCGGCGGCGCGGCGGGATCCTTCTCGGCCTTCACCACCGCGGCCTGGCTCACGCCGCGGCCGGCGCGCCACTGGTACCAGTCGTTGGCCTGGCGGAAGACGAGGTTGCCGTCGCTGCTCCACTGCGGCGTGGCCTCGTCGGCGTTGGTGCGCGTGACCTGCGTCAGCGCGCCGGTGCGCAGGTCGCGCACGAACACGTCGCCGTTGCGCACGAACGCGGTGCGCGTGCGGGAGGCGTCATGCACGGCGCGCGGAGCGTCGAGATCGGCGCGTGCGGCGCCGTCGAGCACCGTGGCGGCGCCGCCGGCGACGGGCTGCTGGTAGGTGTCGCGGATCGCGGCCCCTTCACGCTTGAGCTGGTACTGAACGCGTTGGCCATCCCAGGCCCACCAGGCCTGTTCGACCGGCGGCCCGATCCAGTCGGGATCGGCCATCGCCTGGGTCAGCGTGACCGGCGTCTGCGCCTGCGCAGTACTGGCCAGCAGCGCACTGTTGAACAACAGGACGGAAAACGCGAGGGAAGTGAGGCGGATGGGACTCGATGGCATGAGGTCGGACCGGCACGGTTGGACAAAACCCCCGCAGCGTATCAGCCCACCGCTGTGCCGGATCGGGCCATGCGTCATGGGTGGGACGTTCTGTCCGAAGACACCCACTGCGACGGCGCGCACACTCTGCGCCCGGCCCCCTTCGATGGAGTGACGCCGTGGACGCCCTGCTGCTTTCGCGCATCCAGTTCGGGTTCGTGATTTCCTTCCACATCCTGTTCCCGGCCTTCACCATCGGCCTGGCGAGCTGGCTGGCGTTCGTCGAATGGCGCTGGCTGCGTACGCGCGACACGCTGTGGCGCGACCTGTATTTCTTCTGGATCAAGATCTTCGCCGTGTCCTTCGGCATGGGCGTGGTGTCGGGCATCGTGATGAGTTTCCAGTTCGGCACGAACTGGGCGACGCTGAGCGAACAGGCCGGCAACATCCTCGGGCCGCTACTGAGCTACGAAGTGCTCACCGCGTTCTTCCTGGAAGCGACGTTCCTGGGCGTGATGCTGTTCGGCTGGGGGCGCGTGAGCGAACGGCTGCATTTCCTGTCGACCGCGATGGTCGCGCTGGGCACGCTGATCTCCACGTTCTGGATCATCTCGGCCAACAGCTGGATGCAGACGCCGCAGGGCTACAGCATCGTCGATGGCGTGTTCCATCCGGACGACTGGTTCGCGATCATCTTCAACCCCTCCTTCCCGGTGCGGCTCGCCCACATGGTGCTCGCCGCGTTCATCACGACATGCTTCGTGATCGGCGGCGTGGGCGCGTCGTACCTGTTGCGCGGCGTGCACGTGGACGCGGGCAAACGCATGCTCAAGGCGGCGGTGCTGTTCGCCTCGATCACGGTGCCGGCGCAGGTCGTCGTCGGCGACCTGCACGGGTTGAACGCGCTGGAACACCAGCCGACCAAGGTCGCCGCGCTGGAAGGCCACTGGGAGAGCGAGCCCGAAGGCCACGGCATGCCGTTCGTGGTGTTCGCCGTGCCGAACGAGCGCGCCGAGCGCAACGACTTCGAGTTCGCGATTCCGCGCGCCGGCAGCATCATCCTCACGCATTCGTGGAGCGGCGAGATCACGCCGCTGAAATCGGTGCCCGCGAGCGAACGCCCGCCGGTGAAGCCGGTGTTCTATGCGTTCCGGGTGATGGTCGGGCTCGGCACGCTGATGCTGGTCCTCGCGCTGTTCTCGCTGTTCCAGTTCTGGCGCGGGCGGTTGTACGAATCGCGCCTGGCGCTGCGCGGCTGGCGCCTGCTGACGCTGGCGGGCTTCGTCTGCATGTTGTCGGGCTGGTACGTCACCGAGATCGGCCGCCAGCCGTACGTGATCTACGGCCTGCTGCGCACCGCCGACGCGGTGAGTCCGACCCTGGCCGCGGCCAGCGTGATGACGTCGCTGATCGTCTACATGGTCGTGTACGCGATCGTGTTCGGCGCCGGCATGTGGTACCTCACGCGCCTGGTGAAGAAGGGCCCGCTGCCGCACGAACCGCCGCAGCACACCGAAGGCGGCGAGAAGACGCCGGCGCGACCGCTGTCCGCCGCGGGCGAGAACCTGGAGGAGGGCGTGTGATGGACATGGCGACCGTGCTTCCGGTGATCTGGTTCGGCGTGATCGGCTTCGGCGTGCTGATGTACGTGGTGCTCGACGGCTTCGTGCTCGGGCTCGGCATCCTCGCGCCGTTCGCGGAAACCGAGCAGCAGCTCGATCACATGATGAACACCGCCGCGCCTATCTGGGACGGCAACGAAACCTGGCTGGTGCTGGGCGGCGCGGGGCTGCTCGCGGCGTTCCCGAAGGCTTACGCGGTGGTGCTCTCGGCGCTGTACCTGCCGGTGCTGCTGATGCTGATCGCGCTGGTGTTCCGCGGCGTCGCCTTCGAATTCCGCTTCAAGGCCAACCGCGCCAAGCCCGCGTGGGGGCTGGCGTTCGCGCTGGGCTCGATGGTGTGCGCGTTCGCGCAGGGCGTGATCCTCGGCGCGCTGGTGGAAGGCATGCCGCTGCAGGGCGGCAAGTACATGGCCGGCGCGTTCGGCTGGTTCAGCCCGTTCTCGATGCTGACCGGCATCGCGGTGCTGTTCGGCTACGCGCTGCTGGGCTCCACGTGGCTGATCCTGAAGACCGAAGGCCGCATGCAGGAGATCGCGCGCGGCCTCACCCGCCCGCTGGTGCTGGTGGTCGTCGCGTTCATGGGACTGGTGAGCGCGTGGCTGCCGTTCCTGGACTCGCGGATCATGGCGCGCTGGTTCGAAGGCGCGAACTTCTGGTGGCTCGCGCCGGTGCCGCTGCTGGCGCTGGCCAACGCCTGGGCGCTGTGGCGCGCGGCGATGCGCCACGGTCGCGACGCCACGCCGTTCGTGCTGACGCTGAGCTTCTTCGCGCTGGGTTTCATCGGGCTGGTGCTGGGCATCTGGCCGCACATCGTGCCGCCGGGCCTGACGATCTGGGATGCGGCCTCGCCGCCGTCGTCGCAGGGCTTCGTGCTGGTCGGCCTGATCATCCTGCTGCCGGCGATCCTGGGCTACACGTACTGGTCCTACAGCGTGTTCAAGGGAAAGGTGGCGGCGGACGCGGGGTATCACTGAATCGGGGTGGGGGATTCGCGATGACGCGGTCGGGCGCCGATTCGCGGACGCCTTCACACGCGCGCTTTACGAAACCCCAATCCCGAATCCCGAATCCCGGCGTTCCGACGTTATGCTGTGGCGAAAATCTCGCCGCGCCGTCCCCCGCGTGCGCACGCCGCCGGAACCGATGCAAGCCTACGTCTACAAGAGCCTCCGCAAGGCCGACACCTACGTTTACCTCGCGCAGCGCGACGAGTTCGCGCGCCTGCCCGAACCGCTCCGCACGCAGCTGGGCACGCTGCAGTTCGTGCTGGAAGTCGCCCTGACCCCCGAGCGCAAGCTGGCCCGCGAAGACGTGGCGGTGGTGCGCGAAAACCTGGTCATGCGCGGTTTCCACCTGCAGTTCCCGCCGTCCGTCGAAGACCCGATGCGGGAGGACTGGGGCACCGATGCCTGAGCCAACGCCTTCCGTCCGCGCGCCCCGCGCCGCATCGCTGCCGTTGCGCGTTGGCGGCCTGCTCGCCGGCGGCATCGTGCTGGGCCTGTTCGCCGGATTCGGCGGCGTGGTCGCGGCCATCGCCGGCACGCTCGCGCAGCCGTTGAACGCACTGGCCGTGCGCGCCTGGCGCGACGGCGGCCTGCCCGAACGCCGCGACGCGCTGCGCGATGCCGGTGCGCTCGCGCTGGTCTGGATCGGCGCCGTCGCGGTGCTCGCCGCGCTGCTCGCCTGGCCGCTGTCGTCGCTGCTCGCGAGCGGATCGCTCGCCGCCGCGCTCGGCGTCAGCGTGGTCGTCGGCGCGGGGCTGCTCGGCCTGTGGCGCCTGTGGCCGCTGTGGCTCGGGCTGGAACGCGACGGTGGACCGCTGCGCGAACATTCGCAGGCGCTGGGTGAGCTCGAACTCGGCGCGTGGCGCGGCCTCGGCGTGGCGGGCATCGTGCTGGTCATCGCCGCCGCCGTGCTGCTGCTGGCGTGGCCGCAATGGCTCGGGAGCGGCGCCCGCTGGGCGCTTGCGGCGGTGCTCGCGTTCGGCGCGCCGGCGCTGCATGCGCTGCTCCAGCAGATCGAGCCGGCCGATCCGCGGCCGGGCTTCGCCTTCGATGCCGACGAGGACGAGGAAGAATCCGATGAGCCGGTCGCGGTCCTCGAAGGCGAACCGCTCGCACCGCTGCTCTACGCCGCCGCGCGCGCCGGACGCGTGGAGCGCGCGCTGGAGCTGATCGAACTCGGCGCCGACGTCACCGCGCCGCCGCCGGCCGACGATCGCGATCAGCGCAGCCTCGCGGTGCTCGCCGCCGTGCTGCCCGACCTGCGCCTGCTGCGCGCGCTGATCGCCAACGGCGTCGACCTCAACGCCAGCCACGCCGGCATGACGCCGCTGCTGGCCGCCACGCGCGACAGCTGGCACGGCCGCCCCGACGCGGTGATGACCCTGCTCGCCAACGGCGCCGACCCGCGCCTGACCGACGCCGAAGGCAACACGCCGCTGCATCACGCCGCGCGCAGTTCCGACCCGGGCGTCGCCGCGCTGCTGCGCGATGCGGCGGCCGAACTCGACCCGCTCAACCGCGATGGCCTTTCCCCGCTCGGCATGGCCTGCGCGGTCGGCAACTGGCGGCTGGCGAAATTCCTGCTGGAACGCGGCGCGCGCCCGGAGCCGGGCGACGGCCAGCCGGCGCTGCTCGCCGCGGCCGGCGGCGAAGAGGACGATCCGGCCGGCGTGGCGCTGCTGCTCAAGCACAAGGCGAAGGTGGACGCGCGCGATCGCCGCGGCCGTACGGCGCTGCACGAGGCGGCGTTCGCCGGGCACCTCGACATCGCCACGACGCTGCTGGGCGCGCACGCCGATCCGTCGATCCGCGACCACGACGGACGCACGCCGTTCCTCGAGGCCGCGCGTGCCGCGCGCGAGGCGCTGATCGACCGCCTGCTCGAACACCTTCCGCGCGCCGGTGCCGACGCGGTGGCCAGCGCCGATGCGCGCGGTCGCACCGCGCTGATCCTGGCGTGCATGGCCGAATCCGCATCGCCTTCGCTGGTGCAGAAGCTGCTCGACCTGGGCAGCGAGGCCGAACACCGCGATGCCGACGGCAAGCGCGCGATCGACCGCGCCGCCGAAGCCGGCCGCTGGTCGCTGGTCGCCGCGCTGGATCGCGCCTATCCGCTGCCGGCCGCGCTCAGCGATGCCGACGACGATGCGCCGCTGCCCGATCGCGCGCCGACCGTGCTCTTGCGCGACGGCCTGCGCGACGGTCGCGCGGAGGAACTCGGCGGCCTCGCGCAGCTGCTCAGCGCTAAGGAACGCGGCGCGTTGCTGCACGATGAGGACGCGATCGGTTCGGCCGAGCGCGTGCGCTGGCTGCTCGCGCAGGGCGCCGATCCGGACGTGCGCGATCCGCAGGGCGACACGCCGGTGCACGCGATGCTCGCGCGCATGCCGGAGGCGGAAACCTCGCTGCGCGCGCTGCTCGAACGTGCGGTGTCGCCGGCGGGTGCCGGCGGGCTGGCGCGCTTCCTCGCGGCCTCGCAGGGCGGCGCGCGCGATTCGGCGACGCTGGAGAACCTCGCGCTCGAGCTGCTCGATCGCGGTGCCGATCCGTTCGCGCGTTCGCCGGCGGGCGATCCGCCGCTGGCACTCGCCGTCCGCCTCGGATGGGCGCGGCTGCTCGATCGCCTGCTCGCGATCGGCGCCGACCTCAACGCGCGCGACAGCCATGGCATGAGCGCGCTGCACCTCGCCGCCGCGCTCGGGCGCGACGGCATGCTCAAGCGCCTGGTCGCGCATGGCGCGGCGCCCGACCTGCTCGCCGCCGACGGCCAGACGCCGCTCGGCGTCGCGCTGTCGTCGGGGCGTCGCGATCTGGCGGACTGGCTCGACTGGCGCGGCTGGCCGCTGCCGCGCCGTCCGCTGCAGGCGCAGGACATTCCGGCCGCGGCGATCGTCGGCGACGCCGATGCGGTGCGTCGCCTGCTCGACCTCGGCCTGCCGGTCGATGCGACCGACACGCAGGGCTGCACCGCGCTGCTGCGCGCGGCCGGCGGCGGGCATCGCGCCGTCGTCGACCTGCTGCTCGCGCGCGGCGCGGATCCGCAGCGCACCGCGAATTCCGGCGCGACGCCGCTTTCGGCCGCGGTGAGCATGCGCCACGCGGACATCGTCGATCGCCTGCTTGCCGCCGGTGCGCCGCTGGAACAGCGCCTGCCGGGCGATCTCACCGTGCTGATGGTCGCGTGCGCGCTGGGCCTCACCGATCTGGCCGCGCGCCTGCTCGCCGCCGGCGCCGACGTGCAGGCCTGCGACGCCCAGGGCCGGCAGGCGCTGCATTGCGCGGCGATGTACGGCTTCAACGCGCGCGAGCGTTCGCGCCTGGTCGCGCTGTTCGACACGCTGCTGCTGGCCGGCGTGGATGCCGACCAGCCGGCGGCGGGCGCGACGCCGTTGCTGCTCCTGCTCGGCGCGCGCGCCGAACCGGGCAGCGATGCCGACGAGGACGTGCTGATCGCCGGCCTGCAACTGTTGATCGACCACGACGCGTCGCTCGATGCGAAGGACCCGCGCGGTTTCGGGCCGCTGCACCTGTCCGCGCTGCACGGCCTGCCGCGCGTGGTGCAGTTCCTGCTGCGCGCCGGCGCCGACCCGGACCTGCGCGACGCGCTCAACCGCACGCCGCGCGAGATCGCGGTCATGCGCGGCTTCATCGACATCGCGGCGGAATTCGCGCCCGCGGCCCCGGGACAGAACCTGTCGATGGCGAGGTTCCTGCGCGAGCCGCGCTAGGTTCCGACGAAACAGCGCTTTTGTAGCCCGGGTAAGCGAAGCGCACCCGGGTTATGCGGAAGCGCCAAGCGAGCCCAAGTGCCGCGACGACGTGACGTCGCTGGGCGAAGTCGTGCCTTCGTCCGGCGCGTTGGCTGCGACCGTTGACGGTCTCGCCCAACAGGCGTGTTCCCCGGGTGCGCTGCGCTTACCCGGGCTACGGGAGCGGCGTCGCCGCGCGACCGGTCACTCTTCCTCGTCGACCGACGCCATGTCCTTGCGCGTCGCATCGGCGATCTCGTTCAGCACGCCGGTACCGCGATCGGCGTCGAACAGTTCTTCCAGTTCGCGCCGGGCATCCTGCGTGGATTGCAGCAGCGCGTCCTCGTCGTCGCGGATCAGGTACTGCGCGTGCAGCAGGCGCAGGTCGTGTTCGCGGAACTGCTCGGCGTGGTCGCGCGCCACGTTCTCGGCGACGCCCAGTTCCACCAGCACCTTCTCGCCCATCTTCAGGCTGCTGTAGAACGTCTCGCGGATCGCGCGCGCGCCCAGGTCCATCAGTTCCCACGTGTGGCGGCGATCGCGCGCACGGGCGAACACCGTCGCGTTCGGATACAGCCGCCGGATCGTCTCCACCGTGCGCAGGCTTTCCTCCATGCTGTCGATGGCGATGACGAACACCTTCACCTGGTCCGCGCCGGCCGATCGCAGCAGCTCGGGCTTGGCCGGGTCGCCGTAGTAGACCGGGTTGCCGAAGCGGCGAACGAAGTCGACCTGGTCGGCGCTGTGCTCGATCGCGATGAAACGCGTGTGCTGCGCCACCAGCAGGCGCGCGACGATCTGCCCGAAGCGGCCGAAGCCGGCGATCAGCACTTCGGGCTGGTCGTTGGGAATCGAATCGAACGCGCGCTCCTGCGCGCGCGGCGCGGCCGAGATCGCGCGCGCCATCGCGATCACCAGCAGCGGCGTGAGCGCCATCGAGATGCCGACCGCGGCGACGAGGCGGTCGCGCGTGGGATCGTCGATCAGCGCCGCCTTCACCGCTTCGTTGAACACCACGAAGGCGAACTCGCCGCCCAGCGCGAGCACGGCGCCCAGGCGCAGCGATTCGCGCGTGTTCAGGCCACCGGGGAATTGGCCGACGAAATACAGGATCGAGAACTTCACCAGCAACAGCGCGAGCGCCAGCCCGGTGATGAGCAGCGGCTCGGACAGCACGCGGTTGAGGTCGATGCTCATGCCCACGGCCATGAAGAACAGGCCGAGCAGCAGGCCCTTGAACGGGTCGATCTGCGCTTCGAGTTCGTGGCGGAATTCCGAGTCGGCCAGCAGCACGCCGGCGAGGAACGCGCCCAGGCCCGCCGACAGCCCCGCGCCCTGCATGATCCACGCGGTGCCGAGCACGACGAGGAGCGCGGCGCCGGTGAACACTTCCGGCATCTGCGCGCGCGCCACGATGCGGAACACCTGGCGCAGGATGAAGCGCCCGCCGATGACGACGGCGGCAATCGCGCCCAGCGCCCGGGCCACTTCGGCCCAGCCCAACTGCGTGTCGGCCGCGGCGGCGCGGCCGAGCAGGGGAATCGCGGCCAGCAGCGGGATCGCCGCGAGATCCTGGAACAGCAGGATCGCGAAGGACAGGCGGCCGTGATCGGTGGTCATCGCCTTGCGTTCGGACAGCAGCTGCAGGCCGATCGCGGTGGACGAGAACGCCAGGCCCATGCCGATCACCAGCGCCGGCTTCCACGACGCGCCGGCGACCATCGCCGCGCCGCCGATGGCGAGCGCGCTCAGCGCGACCTGCGCGCCGCCCGCGCCGAAGATCGGCTTGCGCATCACCCTCAGGCGCGACGGCGAGAGCTCCAGTCCGATCACGAACAGCAGCATCACCACGCCGATTTCCGACGCGGCCAGCACCGGCTCCGCGTTGGCGACGAACCGCAGCCCGTACGGCCCGAGCGTCACGCCCGCGGCCAGGTACCCCAGCACCGCGCCCAGCCCGAAACGCCGGAACACCGGCACCGCGATGACCGCGGCCAGCAGGAATACCAGTGCCAGTTCCAGACCGCCGCCGTGCATGATCGCCTCCGTGTGTGGGAATTATGCCCGTGCTCAGCGCTGCGCGCGGTGGTGGTCGGGTTGGGTTAGGCTGGCTGCGGCGTCACGAAGACGCAGGGAAAGGGGTAGGGACGCAATGAACAAGATGGCGTGGGGATGGATGCTGGCGTGGGCACTTCTGTCGGGAAACGGCGTCGCGGAAGCGGCCAATACCCGGGGCGAGGTTCGCAAGCAGGTCGAAGCCAGCGTGCTGGTGCAGGGGGCGATCGACATCGAACCCGACGGCCGCGTGGCCGGTTACCAGATCGACCAGCAGAAGGCGTTGACCCCGGCCATGGTCGCGGCGATCGACCCGATCATTCGCGCGTGGCGCTTCGAACCGGTGCTGGTCGACGGCAAGGCGGTCCGGGCTCGTTCACCTATGGGGCTGCGATTGGTGGCCCGCCCCGATGGCGACCACTTCAAGCTACGAATCGCCGGCGTGAATTTCGGGCGAACAGCCGAAGACAACGACGAGTCGCCGAGCGCGCGAGGCAAGCTCGAACGGCCGGCCTACCCCACCGAGGCGGTCTACGATGGCGTCGGCGGCGTGGTGTACCTGGTGGTACGTATCGGACGCGACGGCACGGTCGAGGACGTCATCGCAGAGCAGGTGAACCTGCGGGCGGTTGGCACTGAACTGGAAATGGAACGTTACCGCAAGCTTCTGACTGCCGCGGCCATGAAGGTCGCGCGCCGCTGGCGGTTCAACTATCCCACGCGCGGCGAGGATGCCGACAAGCCGTTCATATCGGCGCGCGTGCCAGTGGATTTCATCCATTCGGCGCGACCCGAGGAGAAGGTCGGCGAGTGGATCGCATACGTGCCGGGGCCGCGTCAGTCGGTTCCGTGGCGCAACTGGGATGCGGCCATGCAGGCCCCCGATGCGATCGCCGTCGGGGGGATTTACCCGGATCGTCCCACCGGGCCGAAACTGCTGAGTGGTCTGGACGGCTGATGGCCGATTCCGCATCGCCATGAAAAACGCCCCGCAATGCGGGGCGTTTTTCTTGTACTGCTTCGACGGACCTCAACGCTTCATCGAACTGAAGAACTCGTCGTTCGACTTGGTCGTCTTCATCTTGTCCAGCAGGAACTCCATCGCGCCGATCTCGTCCATGCCGTGCAGCAGCTTGCGCAGGATCCAGATCTTCTGCAGCAGCTCCGGCTCGATCAGCAGGTCTTCGCGACGCGTGCCGGAGCGGTTGATGTTGATGGCCGGATAGACGCGCTTCTCGGCGATGCGGCGGTCCAGGTGCACTTCGGAGTTGCCGGTGCCCTTGAACTCTTCGTAGATCACCTCGTCCATCTTGCTGCCGGTGTCGATCAGCGCGGTGGCGATGATGGTCAGCGAACCGCCTTCCTCCACGTTACGTGCGGCGCCGAAGAAGCGCTTCGGGCGATGCAGCGCGTTCGCGTCGACACCGCCGGTGAGCACCTTGCCCGAGGACGGCACGACGTTGTTGTACGCGCGCGCCAGTCGGGTGATGGAGTCGAGCAGGATCACGACGTCCTTCTTGTGCTCGACCAGGCGCTTGGCGCGCTCGATCACCATCTCGGCGACCTGCACGTGGCGGCCGGCCGGTTCGTCGAAGGTGGAAGAAACCACTTCGCCGCGCACGGTGCGCTGCATTTCGGTCACTTCTTCCGGGCGCTCGTCGACGAGCAGCACGATCAGGTGGACGTCCGGATGGTTGCTGGTGATGGCCGTGGCCACCTGCTGCATCATCATCGTCTTGCCCGCCTTGGGCGGCGAGACGATCAGCGCGCGCTGGCCTTTGCCCTGCGGCGCCATGAGGTCGAGGATGCGGCCGGTGATGTCCTCGGTCGAACCGTCGCCGCGCTCCAGGCGGAAGCGCTTGCGCGGGAACAGCGGGGTCAGGTTCTCGAACAGGACCTTGTTCTTCGACGCTTCCAGCGGCTCGCCGTTGATCGTGTCGACCACGGCCAGGGCGAAGTAACGCTCGCCATCCTTCGGCCAGCGGATGCGGCCGGACAGGTGGTCGCCGGTGCGCAGGTTGAAGCGGCGGATCTGGCTGGGCGAGATGTACACGTCGTCCGGGCCGGCCAGGTAGCTGGCCTCGGCGGCGCGCAGGAAGCCGAAGCCGTCCGGCAGGATTTCCAGCACGCCGTCGGCGGCCACGCCTTCGCCGTGGCGGGTCAGCACCTTGAGCAGGGCGAAGATCACGTCCTGCTTGCGCGCGCGGGCGACGCCGTCGGTGATGTTCAGCTGCTCGGCGATCTCCAGCAGCTTCGGCGTGGGCATGCGCTTGAGGTCGCCCAGCGAGTACTGCGGGAAGCCTTCGGGCACCTGCGGATGCGGGCGCGGAACGAACTGTTCGCCGTTGCCGCCGTCGTCCTGCATGCCGCCGTTCTGGTCGCGGTAGCGTTCGCGCTGGCGCTCGCGGCGGTTGCGGAAACGGTCGCGACGATTGCCGCGGTTGCCGCCTTCGAAATCGCGGCCTTCGCGCGACTGGCCGCCTTCGCCGCCGTGGGCGGAGGCGCCTTCGGCGCGGGACTCGGACGGCGCGGCGGCTTCGGCGGCCGGAGCCGGGGCTTCGGCGCGCGGCGCGGGCGCTTCGCTGGGGGCGGACTCGGTGGAGACGGCGGACGGCGCGTTGTCGGCGGCCTTGCTCACGCGCGCCTTGCGCACGCGCTTCTCGGCGACTTCGCCGGCGTCAGGGGTGTTATCGGACAAGCAGGGAATCCTCGCTAAGCGGCGAGCGCTCGCAGAGGGCGAGCGGAACGTCAGGGACGATGGTTTCGAAAGTGGGGTGCGGCGCGAGACGGGTCCGTACGGGCTACGTCGCGGAAGGTCAGGAACGCCGGGTGGAATGAAACTAGCACTGCCTTCGCGCGGCGGCAAGCGCCGGGACAGGAGGCGTTCACGTCTGCCGGGGTGGGCAGGAAAGCCTGAAGCAACAGGCGGTTGGGCGGTCGCAGTCCCGCCCTTGCCCTCTCCCTCGCCGGGAGAGGGCCGGTGCAGCGGAAGGCGTCAGATCGCCTTGTCGATCATCTGGCTCAGCTGGGCCTTGCCGACGGCGCCGATCTGGGTCGCCTGGACCTGGCCGTTCTTGAACAGCAGCAGCATCGGGATCGAGCGCACGTGGTACTTCATCGCCGTGGCGCGGTTGTGGTCCACGTTGACCTTGGCGATCTTGACCTTGCCGTCGTAGGCCTGGGCGAGCTCGTCCAGGGCCGGTGCGATCATCTTGCACGGGCCGCACCATTCGGCCCAGAAATCGACCAGCACCGGTTCGGACGACTGCAGCACGGCGGCGTCGAAGTCGGCATCGCCAACGTGCAAAATTTTCTCGCTCACGGGACTCTCCTGCGGGTGGGGCATGACGGCCGGCCCTGGGCCGGCCTTCGGGCGGTTGATCGGCCCGGCTTGCCCGACGGGCGTGCCGGATCGGTCGTTACGGTAAACTGGGGCGTTTCGCGGGGACTTCAAGCCCGGACCAGCGGTCCGATCCGGCCGGTTCCCGACCCCTTTCCGAGCCGGCGCCCGAGCGGGCCCGGCCCCGGCAGTCTGCGATGCGGACGCCACCCACGCAAGCGCGCCAACGCAACATTGCATGCCGCAACTGCACGGCGCGCGCGGACTTCCAAGCTGATGAGCGACAAGCCTCTAACCGACGTTTCCTTTTCCTCGTTCGACCTGCATCCGAGCCTGCTGGCCGGGCTCGAAGCCGCCGGCTTCACCCGCTGCACGCCGATCCAGGCGCTGACGCTTCCCATCGCGTTGCAGGGCCGCGACGTCGCCGGCCAGGCGCAGACCGGCACCGGCAAGACGCTGGCCTTCCTGGTCGCGGTGATGAACCGCCTGCTGACGCGTCCGGCGCTGGCCGAGCGCAAGCCGGAAGACCCGCGCGCGCTGATCCTGGCGCCGACGCGCGAACTCGCCATCCAGATCCACAAGGACGCGGTGAAGTTCGGTTCCGACCTCGGCCTGAAGTTCGCCCTGGTCTACGGCGGCGTCGACTACGACAAGCAGCGCGAGCTGCTGCAGAAGGGCGCCGACATCATCATCGCCACGCCCGGCCGCCTGATCGACTACGTCAAGCAGCACAAGGTCGTGTCGCTGCACGCCTGCGAGATGTGCGTGCTGGACGAAGCCGACCGCATGTTCGACCTGGGCTTCATCAAGGACATCCGCTTCCTGCTGCGCCGCATGCCGATCCGCACCGAGCGCCAGACGCTGCTGTTCAGCGCGACGCTCAGCCACCGCGTGCTGGAGCTGGCGTACGAGCACATGAACGAGCCGGAGAAGCTCGTCGTCGAGGCCGAGACCGTCACCGCGGCGCGCGTGCGCCAGAAGGTGTTCTTCCCGGCCGACGACGAGAAGATCCCGCTGCTGCTGGGCCTGCTCTCGCGCAGCGAAGGCGCGCGGACGATGGTGTTCGTCAACACCAAGGCGTTCGTCGAACGCGTCGCGCGCGCGCTGGAGAAGGGCGGTTACCGCGTCGGCGTGCTGTCCGGCGACGTGCCGCAGAAGAAGCGCGAGACGCTGCTCAACCGCTTCCAGAAGGGCCAGCTGGAAATCCTCGTCGCCACCGACGTGGCCGCGCGCGGCCTGCACATCGACGGCGTCTCGCACGTCTACAACTACGACCTGCCGTTCGATGCGGAGGACTACGTCCATCGCATCGGCCGCACGGCGCGCCTGGGCGCGGAAGGCGACGCGATCAGCTTCGCCTGCGAGCGCTACGCGATGTCGCTGCCGGACATCGAGGCCTACATCGAGCAGAAGCTGCCGGTGGCGGCGGTCGAGGCCGACCTGCTGGTCGCCATCCCGCGCCCGCCGCGCGAAGTGCCGGAAGGCGCCGAAGGCGAGGGCGAGAACGAAAGCATCGGTTCGATCTTCAAGGAAGCGCGCGAGCAGCGCGCGGCCGATGAAGAACGCCGCGGCGGTGGCCGCAGCCGTGGCGGCAAGCCGGGCGGTGGTCGCAGCGAGGGCCGTCGTGAAGGCGGGCGTCGTGAAGGTGGTCGCGGCGAAAGCCGCGATGGCGCGCCGCGTGGCGAGCGCAAGCCGCGTCCACAGCCGGTGGTCGATGCCGCCGCGCAGGCGCACCAGGCCGTCGAGGCGGCGACGCCGCCGACGGGCGACACCGAACGCGCCCCGCGCAAGCGCCGTCGCCGTCGTGGCGGTCGTCGCATCGAAGGCGCCGACGTCGCCACGCAGGCCGCCGCGCCCGCGCAGACCGGACCGAAGTCGCCGACCCAGGTCCATGCGCAGAAGGCCGCCGGCAAGCCGGCCGCGAAGGACGGCGACAAGCTCGGCCTGCTGCATCGCATCGGCCGTGGCCTGAAGTCGCTGATCTCGCGTTCGCCGCGCAGCCAGCACTAAGGAACCCCCCAGGCGCCGTTCCATGCGAGCGGCCCGGCTCTGATGATCGCGTCCGTCGCGAACCGCGTCGCGGTTTGCGCGCCGCGGTCGATTTCGCCCTAGCCAGCGCCGCCCGTGCCGCCGATACTGGGCGGCACGTGTGTGTTCACCGGTGAGCGATGAGCGTCCTGCGCTTCGACAACGTCAGCAAGCGGTACGACGGCGGCCATGACGCGCTGAGCGAAGTGAGCTTCGACGTCGCGCAGGGCGAAATGCTGTTCGTCACCGGCCATTCCGGCGCCGGCAAGAGCACGCTGCTCAAGCTGATCCACCTGTCCGAACGTCCCAGCCGCGGCACCGTCGTGTTCGGCGACCGCAACCTGCTGAAGGTGCGTGGCCGCCGCATCGCGCTGCATCGCCGCGACGTCGGCGTCGTGTTCCAGGATCACCGCCTGCTCGGCGATCGCAGCGTCGCCGACAACGTCGCGCTGCCGCTGATCCTGCGCGGCATGCGTCGTGGCGACATCGGCAAGCGCGTGCGCGCGGTGCTCGACAAGGTGTCGCTGGGCGCCCGCGCCAACGCGTTGCCATCGCAACTGTCTGCCGGCGAGCAGCAGCGCGTCGGCATCGCCCGCGCGATCGTCGGCGAACCGCGCCTGCTGGTCGCCGACGAACCGACCGGCAACCTCGATCCCACGCTGTCGGCCGAGATCATGGCGCTGTTCGAATCGCTGCCGGAACTCGGCACCAGCGTGCTGGTCGCCAGCCACGACCTCGCGCTGGTCAAGCGCATGAAGAAGCGCGTGCTGGTGCTCAACCAGGGTCGCCTGGTCGACGACATTTCGCCGGAGGACCTGGCCCAGTGAGCGCGCCGACCGCCAATGCATCGACCCGTCCGTCGCGCCCGGATTCGGGCGCGCGTTCCCGGCTTGCCACGTGGTTCGACCACCACGTCTACAGCCTCGTCGCCAGCGTCGGCCGCATGCTGCGCAAGCCGTGGGCGACCGCGCTCACCATCGGCGTGATGGCGGTGGCGATCACCTTGCCGCTCGGTTTGTGGGCGGCGCTGGGCAACGTCGAACGCTTTACCGGCACCGTGGAGCAGTCGCGGCAGATCAGCCTGTTCCTCAAGCCCCAGATCACGCTCGACCGCGCCCGCGCGCTGGCCGACCAGCTGCGCGGCCGTGGCGACATCGCCACCTTGGACCTGCGCACGCCCGAGCAGGGCATGGAAGAACTGCGCCGCAGCAGCGGCCTCGCGGAGGCGATCACCGCGGTGGAAGGCAATCCGCTGCCGAGCGTGCTGATCGTGACGCCGAAGGGCGACGAGACGATGCTCGCCGATTCGCTGCGCACGCTGCCCGAAGTCGACGTCGTCCAGCACGACGCCGCGTGGCGCCAGCGCCTGGACCAGTGGCTGCGCTTCGGCGTGCGCCTGGCGTGGGTGCTGGCGCTGCTGCTCGGCCTGGGCGCGCTGCTGGTGGTCGGCAACACGGTGCGGCTGGACATCCAGTCGCGCCGCGAGGAAATCGCCGTGCTGCAGCAGCTCGGCGCCACCGACGGCTTCATCCGCCGGCCGTTCCTGTACCTCGGCCTGAGCTACGGCCTGGTCGCCGGCGTGCTCGCGCTGGCGCTGCTCACCGCCGCCGACCACGCGCTGCGCGAGCCGCTCGCCGCGCTCGCGCAGAGTTACGGAAGCCGCTTCGCGCTGCGTGGTTTCGATCTGGTCGACGCGATTGCGATCGTGATCGGCGCCGGCCTGCTCGGCTGGATCGGTGCCGGCCTGGTGACCGGCCACTACCTGCGCCAGACGCGACCGACGACATGAGCCAGGACCTCCGCCATCTCGCCAGCGCCGCGCCCCGGATCATGGTGGTCGACGGCTCCAGGCTGGTGCGCAAGCTGATCGGCGACGTGCTCGCGCGCGAACTCACCGACGCGGTCGTCGTGCCCTGCGCCGACATCGCCGAGGCGCGCGCGGCGCTCGCGAACGGCGCGGTCGACCTGGTGACGACCTCGCTCGTGCTGCCCGACGGCGACGGCATCGCGCTGGCGCGCGCCGTGCGCGAATCGGCGGGGCAGGCGTACGTGCCGATCATCGTCGTCTCCGGCGATGCGCAGTCGCACCTGGAATCGCGCCGCTTCACCGAAGACGTCACCGACTACTTCGACAAATCGCTCGGCCACACCGCGCTGGCGGCGTTCATCCGCGGCTACGTGCAGCCGCAGCCGATCCCGGGCGCGCGCGTGCTCTACGTCGAGGACAGCAAGGTCGTCGCCCTGGCGACCAAGCGCATGCTCGAACGCCACGGCCTGACCGTGCTGCACTTCGTCGGCGTGGAAGAGGCGCTGGACTACCTGGAAACGCACCGTGGACAGGACGACATCGGCTGCGATCTCGTGCTGACCGACGTCTACCTGAAGGGCGCACTGGGCGGCAACGACCTGCTCGCCCGCCTGCGCGAGGACTACGGCCACGGCAAGCGTCGCCTGCCGGTGCTGGTGATGACCGGCGACGGCAACGCCGACAACCAGAGCGCACTGATCCGCGCGGGCGCGAACGATCTGGTGCTCAAGCCGATCGAGGAACGCCTGCTGGTGACGAAGACGCTGTTCCAGCTGCGCCTGGCGCGACTGCCGGAGCAGGCGGCGCTGGACGCATGAACGAGGCGGCGGACAGCAGCCACGACCGCGTCCGGCTGGACCCGTCGTGGAAGGCGAGGATCGGAGACTACCTGCAGCGGCCGGACATGCGGGAGCTCGCGTCCTTCCTGCGCGAACGCAAGGCGGCCGGCGCGCGGATCTTCCCGCCGGGACCGGACATCTTCGCGGCCTTCGACGCGACGCCGCTCGACGAGGTCAAGGTCGTCATCCTCGGCCAGGACCCGTACCACGGCATCGGCCAGGCGCACGGCCTGTGTTTCTCGGTGCAGCCCGGCGTAGCGGTGCCGCCGTCGCTGGACAACATCTTCAAGGAGATCCAGCGCGACCTCGGCCTCCCGCGGCCGGACCACGGCTGCCTGCTGCCGTGGGCGCGGCAGGGCGTGCTGATGCTCAACGCCGTGCTGACGGTGGAGGAAGGCCGGGCCGGGGCCCACCAGGGCAAGGGCTGGGAAGGCTTCACCGACCACGTGGTCGACGTGCTCAACCGCGAGCGCGAGGGCCTGGTGTTCATGCTCTGGGGCAGCTACGCGCAGGCGAAGGGCAAGGTCATCGACCCGCGCCGCCACAAGGTGCTGAAGGCGCCGCATCCCTCCCCGCTTTCGGCGCATCGGGGCTTCATCGGCTCGGGCCATTTCTCGGCCGCCAACGAGTACCTCGCCCGCCATGGCAAGACGCCGATCGACTGGTCGCTCCCTGGCCGGGCCGCGCTGCCGGTCTGAACGCGGGCTGGGCGGGCTCATCGGGGCCCGGGCGGCCCGGCGTTCGTTCGCGTGAACTTTCCGGCCCCGTTCCGGTCTATGAATGGCCCGTGCCACGGGCGTGCGGTCACGTGGTCCCGACGCCCCGCTCACGGCGCAAATGATTGATTTGCAAGCCAACAAGACGCGAAGCGACGCCGCTTCCTCTCACTTCTCGTTCCGTCCTGGCTCGTTCCTCGCTTTATCCCATCCATGAAACACTGAGGCCCTTTCGACCTTTAGCAGACCACCATATCGACTGCTAAGATGCCCCCCATGACCCAGAACACCCTGTCCCTCCCGCTGGTCTCCAACAACCTCCCGGTGCCGAGCGCGCTCGGTTCGCTGGATGCCTACGTCAACGCCGTGCACCGCATCCCGGTGCTCACCGCCGAGGACGAACAGGCCCTGGCGCGCCGCTTCCGCGACGAAGAGGACCTCGACGCCGCCCGTGAGCTGGTGCATTCCCACCTGCGCTTCGTCGTCCACGTGGCCCGTGGCTACAACGGCTACGGACTGCAGATGGGCGACCTCATCCAGGAAGGCAACATCGGCCTGATGAAGGCGGTCAAGCGTTTCGACCCCGACCAGGGCGTGCGCCTGGTGTCCTTCGCGGTGCACTGGATCCGCGCCGAGATGCACGAGTTCATCCTGAAGAACTGGCGCATCGTGAAGGTCGCCACGACCAAGGCGCAGCGCAAGCTGTTCTTCAACCTGCGCAAGTCCAAGACCCGCCTGGGCTGGATGAACGCCGAGGAAGTCCGCGCCGTCGCGCAGGACCTCAACGTGTCCGAGCGCGAAGTGCTGGAGATGGAATCGCGCCTGTCGGGCCGCGACATCGGCTTCGATGCGCCGGACGAGGACGACGACAACGCGCCGCCGTCGCCGGTCGCCTACCTGCGCGCCGACGCCGAGGACCCCTCGCAGGCGTACGAGCGCGAGGACGAGGAGGACAACCACCTCGCCCTGCTGCGCGAAGGCCTGTCGGGCCTGGACCAGCGCTCGCGCGACATCGTCAAGCGCCGCTGGCTGGATTCGGAAAGCAAGATCACGCTGCAGGAACTGGCCGACGAGTACGGCGTCAGCGCCGAACGCATCCGCCAGATCGAAGCCAACGCGCTGAAGAAGATGCGCGCGCTGTTCGCGGCGTAAGTCGGCAACGCGATGCATGCGAAACGGCCCGGGAAACCGGGCCGTTCTTCGTTGCGGCCCCCCGACTCGCCGCAAGGATCGGATATCGAACCCCGCGCGTCGCGGCGAGCATGACGGCATCCAACAGGAGCCCGTCATGTTCCGCATCCACGCACTGCCCGCTGCCCGGTTCGCGCCGCTGTTCGCGCTCACCGACGACGAACTCGCCGCGCGCGACATCCGCCGCGTCGTCGCCGACCAGGCCGCATCGTTTCCCTGTCGCGTGAGCCTGCGCGATGCGGAGCCGGGCGAACGCCTGGCGCTGTTGCCGTACGAGCACCATACCGTCGCCACGCCGTACCGCGCATCCGGCCCGATCTTCGTGCGCGAGAACGCAACGGACACGACGCCGGCCATCGGCGAAGTTCCCGAACAACTGCGCCGCCGCCCGCTCTCGATCCGCGCCTACGGCGACGACGGCATGATGCGCATCGCCGACGTCGTCGAAGGCGCGGCGATTGAATCGCTCATCGTGCGCTTCTTCGATCGCGCCGACGTCGGCTACCTGCACGTGCACTTCGCGCGTTACGGCTGCTACGCGTGCCGCGTCACGCGTGCATGAACATCAGCCCGGCGGCGGTGCGTCGCGGCCGAGGATGATCCGGGCGTGCCGCTGGTAGCTCCAGTACGACCATGCCCAATTGAGCAGCACGATCAGCCGGTTGCGGAAGCCGATGAGGAAGAACACGTGCGCCGCGAGCCAGAACCACCACGCGAGCAGGCCGGACAGCTTGAAGCCGTGCAGGTCGACGACCGCCGCCATGCGGCCGATCGTCGCGAGATTGCCGAAGTCGCGATAGCGGAACGCGGGCGAAGGACGGCCCGTCAGCCGCGCCTGGATCGCCTTCGCCACGTGCGCGCCCATCTGCTTCGCGGCGGGCGCGACGCCGGGCACGGGCTTGCCGTCCTGCTGCACGCTGGCGAGGTCGCCGGCGACGAAGATCTCCGGATGCCCGGGCACGCTCAGGTCGGCCTCCACCGGCACGCGGCCGGCGCGATCGCGCGGCACGCCGAGCAGCGCGCCCAGCGGCGAGGCCGCCACGCCCGCGGCCCACAGCACCGTGCGCGAGGGAACGAACGTGTCGCCGAGCGTGTAGCCGTTCGCATCGATCGCATTCACCGGCGTGCCGGTGACGACGTCCACGCCGAGCTTCTGCAACTGCCTGCGCGCCTTCTCCGAAAGCGATTCGGGAAACGACGCGAGCACGCGCGGCCCGGCTTCGATCAGCCGCACGCGTGCGTGCGAGGGATCGATGTTGCGGAACTCGCGGGTGAGCGTGTGGCGGGCGATCTCCGCCAGCGTGCCGGCGAGCTCCACGCCGGTCGGGCCGCCGCCGACGACGGCGAAGTTCAGCCACGCGTCGCGTTCGGCGGGATCGTCGCAGGCTTCGGCGCGTTCGAACGCGAGCAGCAGGCGACGGCGGATCGCCAGCGCGTCGTCCAGCGTTTTCAGGCCGGGCGCATCCTTGCTCCATTCGTCGTGGCCGAAGTACGCGTGCGTCGCGCCGCTGGCGAGCAGCAGGTAGTCGTAGCGCAACGCATCGCCATCGGCGAGCGACACCGTGCGCGCCTGCATGTCCAGGCCGATGACTTCGCCCAGTCGCACTTCGACGTTGTCCTGGTTGCGCAGGATGTGGCGCAGCGGCGCGGCGATGTCGGGCGACGACAGGCCGGCGGTCGCGACCTGGTAGAGCAGCGGCTGGAACAGGTGGTGGTTGCGCCGGTCGATCAGCGTGATGCGGACGTCGTTGCCGGCGAGCGCGCGCGTCGCCCACAGGCCGCCGAAGCCGCCGCCCACGATGATCACGTGCGGACGTGCGTTTGAATCCGTCATGCGCGTTCCCTTGCGTTGCAGTCGAGATGGTCGGCGATGTCGTGGTCGCGGTCGATGCGCGAGTGCTTCCGGGTGTCGCGCATCAGCGCATACACGCACAGCGACGCCGCCACGCACGCGGTCACGTAGACGTAGAACCACGATTCGTGGCCGATCTGCTTGAACCACAACGCGATGTACTCCGCCGTGCCGCCGAACACCGACACCGTCAGCGCATACGGCAGGCCGACGCCGAGCGCGCGGATGTGCGCGGGGAACAGCTCGGCCTTCACCACCGCGTTGATCGATGTGTAGCCGGTGACGATCAGCAGGCCCGACATCACCCAGAAGAACGCGTCCATCACCGTGCGCGAGGCCGCGATGCCGCTGAGGATGGTGTAGGTGAACAGCGTGCCGAGCACGCCGAAGGCGATCAGGATCGGACGCCGCCCGGTGCGGTCCGACAGCGCGCCGACCAGCGGCTGCAGCAGCATGAACACGAACAGCGATATCGCGGAGATCAGCGTCGCATCGGCCTTGCTAAAACCGCCGGTGTTCACCAGGAACTTCTGCGGGTACGTGGTGAACGTGTAGAACGACAGCGTGCCGCCCATGGTGAGGCCGATCACGGTGAGCACTTCGCGCGGATGCTGCAGCAGCACGCGCAGGCTGCCTCGCTGCGTGCGCTCGCGCGTCCTGGCGACGGCGAAGGATTCGGTCTCCTGCATGCCGCGCCGCAGCCACAGCGCGGTCAGCGCGCACAGCGCGCCGACCACGAACGGGATACGCCAGCCCCAGTCGTGCAGTTGCTCCTCGGTGAGGAACGCGCGCTGCAGCAGCACCAGCAGCGCCAGCGCGAGCAGTTGGCCCATCACCAGCGTGACGTACTGGAAACTGGACCAGAAACCGCGATGCTTCGACTCGGCCATCTCGCTCAGGTACGTCGCGGAGGTGCCGTACTCGCCGCCCACGCTGAGGCCCTGCAGCAATCGCGCGAACACCAGCAGCGCGGGCGCGGCGACGCCGATGCGCTCGTGGCCGGGCGCGAGGGCGATCAGCAGCGAGCCGGCGCACATCAGCAGCACCGAGAGCATCAGCGCGGCCTTGCGGCCGTGGCGATCGGCGTACAGGCCCATCAGCCACCCGCCGACCGGACGCATCAGGAAGCCCACGGCGAACACCGCCGCCGTGTCGAGCAGCTGCGCCGTGGTGTTTCCCTTGGGGAAGAAGTGCGGCGCGAAATAGATCGCGAACGCGGAGTAGGCGTACCAGTCGTACCACTCGACCAGATTGCCGACCGAACCGCTGAAGATGCTGCGCAGGCGCTGGGTGGGTGTCATCGGGGCGGTGGCATCCATGCCGATAGTTTGCCCGAACGAACCCGATGACGCGTTGACGCCGCCCTTGTAGCCCGGGTAAGCGAAGCGCACCCGGGTTGCGTCGATGCGGCCCTCACCCGGGTGCGGCCTTCGGCCTTACCCGGGCTACAGAAGCAGGAAGCCCGGCACGCGCCGGGCTTCCAGTGCATCACGCAGCAGCCTGAATGCTTACCCCAGCCGCTGCGCCAGCATCGCCTCCAGCTTGCGCTGGTCGGCGGCGAACTTGCGGATGCCGTCGGCGAGCTTGTCGGTCGCCATCGCGTCCTCGTTGTGGTCCCAGCGGAAGGTGCGTTCGTCGATGCGTGCCGGCGCCGGCGCGCGTTCGCCGCTGTCCACCAGCGCACGCGGCACCTCGCCTTCGGCATCGGCCAGCGCGTGCAGCAGATCCGGCGAGATCGTCAGGCGA
This sequence comes from Lysobacter sp. SCRH-1R, assembly GCF_057747855.1. Taxonomy (NCBI): domain Bacteria; kingdom Pseudomonadati; phylum Pseudomonadota; class Gammaproteobacteria; order Lysobacterales; family Lysobacteraceae; genus Lysobacter; species Lysobacter sp. SCRH-1R. The sequence goes on from NZ_CM173227.1 coordinate 203,675, forward strand.
TCGCAACCGGCCAGCGCCAGCACCTGCCCGGTGTTGCGGAAGCTCGCGCCCATCACCACGGTGTCGAAGCCGTGGCGCTTGTAGTGCTGCCAGATGCGGGTGACCGACTGCACGCCCGGGTCGTCCTGCGGCGTCGCCGGCTTCCCGGCGCCGTTGGCCAGGTGCCAGTCGAGGATGCGGCCCACGAACGGCGAGATCAGGAACACGCCCGCTTCCGCGCAGGCCACGGCCTGGGCGAAGGAGAACAGCAGCGTGAGATTGCAGTTGATGCCTTCGCGCTCGAGCTGCTCGGCGGCGCGGATGCCTTCCCACGTCGAGGCGATCTTGATCAGCAGCCGCTCGCGGCCGATGCCGACCTGTTCGTACAGCGCGACCAGCTTGCGCGCCTGCGCCAGCGTGGCCTGCGTGTCGAAGCTGTGGCGCGCGTCGACTTCGGTCGAAACGCGGCCGGGGATGAGCTTGAGGATCTCCACGCCTACCGTCACCGCCAGCAGATCGGCGGCGTCGGACACGCGCGCGGCCAGATCGGTGCCGCGCGCCTGCGAGATCGCCGAGTCGATCAGCGGCGCGTAGCGCGGCAGCGACGCGGCCTTGAGCAGCAGCGAGGGATTGGTGGTGGCGTCGAGCGGGTGGAAGCGGGCGATCGCATCGATGTCGCCGGTGTCGGCCACGACGGCCGAGTAGGCGCGGAGTTGTTCGAGCTGGTTGGTCATGGTGGGGGTTGCTGTCGAGGGTCGTGTCGAGGGTTCCGCCCCATTGTGGGGGATCGCGCGTGCACGGGGTAGCGCTACCCCGCCTGTCGTGGCGCATTGCGGGACCGGGTCGTGATGGCCGCGTTGCACCGGACGCAAGCGCCTGCGCTAGGCTCGCCGCAACGCCGCCCCGGCGCGTCCCCGGAATCCGCCATGGCCGAACCCGAGCGCCGCATCGCCCTGCTGATCGACGCCGACAACGCGCCGGCCGGCAAGATCGACGTGATCCTGGCCGAGGTCGCCCGCTATGGCGCGGCCAACGTGCGCCGCGCCTACGGCAACTGGAAGAGCCCGCACCTGAAGGGCTGGGAGGCGACGCTGCACGAATACGCGATCCGCCCCATCCAGCAGTTCGCCTACAGCACCGGAAAGAACGCCTCCGACATGGCGATGGTGATCGACGCCATGGACCTGCTGTACGCGCGCAACCTCGACGCGTTCGCCATCGTGTCCAGCGACGCGGACTTCACCCCGCTGGTGATGCGCCTGCTCACCGATGGCGTGAAGGTGTATGGGTTTGGCGAGAAGAAAACGCCGCTGCCGTTCGTGAACGCGTGCTCGAAGTTCACCTACCTGGAAGCCCTGGGCCAGCCGACCAGCGAGGCCGCAGCGCCTGCCACGCTGCCCAGACCCGAGAAAGAACTGCGCGGAGACACGCGCCTGATGCGCGTGCTGCGCGGCGCGGTCGAATCCGCCAGCGGCGACGACGGCTGGGCGCACCTGGGCGCGGTCGGCCACCAGATCGCCAACCGCGCCTCGCTGGATTCGCGCAATTACGGCTATCGCAAGCTGCGCGACCTGATCGAGGCCACCGGCGTGTTCGAAGTGCGCCAGGACGAGCAGGTCGTGTGGGTGCGTTTGCGGCCGCGCAAGCGTCCGCCCGCGGCGAAGAAGGAATGACCGCGTTGCCGGGACGCTAACGCCCCCCGGCCTAGACTCGCGCCATGGACGGCGGCGTCGCCCTCGCGCGGGTCCCGCATCGCTGCGCGGTGGCGCTGGCGTTGTTCGTCGCGGCGACGCTCGTACCGCCGGCGAGGGCGGCCGATCCCCATGCCGCGCCGCGCGCCGCGCTCATCGCCGAACTGCGCGAACAGTCGCGCGCCGACGCGGGCACGGCGAGGCGGATCGATCCGGCGGTGCTCGACGTCCTCGCGCGCGTGCCGCGCCACGAGTACGTGCCGGCAAGCGAACGCGACGACGCCTACGAGAACCGGCCGCTCGGCATCGGCCATGGGCAGACGATCTCGCAGCCATACATCGTCGCGCTGATGACCACGCTGGCGAAGCCGCGCGCGGGGCAGGCGATCCTGGAGATCGGCACCGGATCGGGCTACCAGGCGGCGGTGCTCGCCGAAACGCAGGCGAAGGTGTACACGGTCGAGATCGTCGCGCCGCTGGCGAAGCAGGCGGCGCAGCGCCTGCGCCGCTATCCGAACGTGCAGGCGCGCACGGCGGACGGCTATTACGGCTGGAAGGAACACGCGCCGTTCGACGCGATCGTCGTCACCGCCGCGGCATCGCCGATTCCGCCGCCACTCGTCGAACAGCTCAAGCCCGGCGGACGCATGGTGATCCCGGTGGGCAGCAGCTTTTTCACGCAGACGCTGCTGCTGGTGGAGAAGGACGCGCGTGGTCGCGTGCGCACGCGGCAGGTACTGCCGGTGCGCTTCGTGCCGCTCACCGGTGGCCCGTGAGCGCGTCCGACCCCGCGGCGTTGCGCTTCGCGTCCGCCGGCGAACGCGCGGATGCACGGGCCGCCGGACATTCCATCGCGCTTCCCATCGCCATCGCGCTGCTGTCGGCCGCCGCGCTGGCGTGGCAGCTGTTGTTGATGCGATGGCTCGCGATCGCGCACTGGCATCCGTTCGCGGTGATGATCATCAGCCTCGCGCTGCTCGGCCACGGCGCCAGCGGTACGTGGCTGGCGTTGTGGTTGCGCGGCGCGCGGCACGCGCGGCTCGCACGCGATTTCGACGCGGCGTTCGCCGCGTGCGCGTTGCTGTTCGCGGCGAGTGCGGCGATCACGCTGGTCATCGCGCGCGCCATTCCGTTCAACGGGCTGGAACTGGTGTGGAATCCGCGCCAGCTGCTGTGGCTCGGCGCGTTGTATCTCACCTTGTCGGTGCCGTTCTTCTTCGCGGCGGCGTGCTTCGGCCTCGCATTCGCGCGACACGGATCGCGCATCCCGGCGCTGTACGGCGCCGATCTGGTCGGCGCTGCGATCGGCGCGCTCGCCGCGCTCGCTGCCAGTGCATGTCCGGTGCGTTACGGGCTGTTGATCGCGGCGTTGTGCGGACCGGTGGCGGCGTGGCTGATCGCACGCAGCGTCGCGGCGCGCGTGGCCGCATGCGTCGTCGCACTCGCGCTGCTGATGACCTGGCCCACGCAGCTGCTCGCGCCGCGCCCGAACGAGTTCAAGGGACTGAGCAAGACGCTGCTGCTGCCGGGCGCGCGCGTGATCGCCGAGCGATCCGATCCCTACGGCAGTTTCGCGATGGTCGAAAGCCCGCGCGTGCCGATCCGGTACGCGCCGGGCCTGAGCCTGTCGCACGCCGCCGAGCCGCCGGCGCAACTGGCGCTCTACACCGATGGCGATGCGATGTCGCCGATCGTGCGCGACGATGGGCACTCCGACGGACAGTGGCTCGAAGCGATGACCTCGGCGCTGCCGTATCGCATGCGCACGCCCGATCGCGTGCTCGTGCTCGGCGCAGGCGGCGGCATGGAGGTGCTGCAGGCGCTCACGCTCGGCGCGCGTCATGTCGACGCGGTCGAAGCGTCCGCCCAGCGCATGCAGTGGATTCGCGGGGATTTCGGCGCCTACTCGGGCCATCTTTTCGACGACCGGCGCGTGAGCGCTTTCGTCGCCGAGCCGCGCGCGTTCGTCCGCACGATCCGCGACCGCTACGACCTGGTCGTGCTCGCAGGTGGCGAATCCTTCGCCAGCGGCGGCGCGGGCGTGCAGTCGGCGAGCGAGCAGTACGCGCTCACCGTCGAGGCGATGCGCGATTACCTGCGAACGCTCACGCCACACGGCATGGTGGTCGCGACGCGCTGGAGCAAGCAGCCGCCACGCGACGAACTCAAGCTCTTCGGCACCGTCGTCGAAGCGCTGCGTGGCGAAGGCGTGGCCGATCCGTCGCGCCACGTGGCGGCGATCCGCAACTGGGATGCGAGCACGTGGCTGCTCTCGCGCTCCGCGATCGAGCCGCGAGCGGCGGGCGCGCTGCTGCGTTTCGCCGACCGTCATGGATTCGATGTCGTGCACGCGCCCGGATGGCGTGCGCGTGCGGGCGAGCGCTTCCACCTGCTCGAACCGCCGACGCTGTTCGACGGCGTGCAGGCGCTGCTGTCGGCGGATGCGCGCGCGTACGTCCGCGCGTACCGCTTCGACATCGAGCCCGCGCGCGACGATCGCCCGTACTTCGGGCATTTCTTCCGCTGGCGCAGCCTGCCGGAGCTGTGGCGCCTGCGCGCGCAGGGCGGCGCGGTGCTGCTGGATTCGGGTTATCTCGTGCTGGTGGCGACGCTGGTGCAGGCGATGGTGCTGGCGCTCGTGCTCGTGCTGCTGCCGTTGCGCGCGCTGTCGCGCGATGGCGGCGCGGCGCCGCCTTCGCGGCTGCGCGTCGGCGCGTACTTCCTCGCGTTGGGGCTGGCGTTCCTTCTGGTAGAGATCGCCACGCTCGCGCGCCTGACGTTGCTGGTTGGGCATCCATGGCTGGCGGCGAACGTCGGGCTCGCCGCGATCCTGCTGTGCGCGGGGCTCGGCAGCCTGCATGCACAACGCTGGATGTCCGGATCGCAGCCCGATGACGCCGCGCTCGCCTCGCGCATCGCGTGGGCGGTACGGGCGATCGTGCTGGGACTTGCGTGGCAGATCGCCGTCTTCGCGGCGGCGCATGCGCTGGCGTCGTCGTGGCCGTTGGCGTTGCGCGCGCTGCTGGGGTTCATCGGCATCGCGCCGCTCGCGTTCGCGATGGGCATGCCGTTTCCGCTCGGTCTCGCGCGGCTGTCGCGCAGCGCGCCGGCGTTCGTGCCGTGGGCGTGGGGGTTGAACGGTTGCGCGTCGGTGATCGCGGCGATCCTGGCGTTGCTGCTGGCGATCGCGATCGGCTTGCGGGCGACGCTGGTGATCGCGGTCGTGTTGTATGGGGCGGCAGCGTGGGTGTGGCGGGGTGATGTGCGTTAGGGCCGCTTCGCGGAATGACGATCTGGAGCGAGAGCAAAATGGGTCCAGCTTTCGCTGGAATGACGGAGTGGTGGATTGCCGGTGAGGGAGTGGCCTTGCGTTACGGGCCTGGATCCCGGCCTTCGCCGGGACGACGGAAGAACGGTGGCGGGTGAAGAAAGCTCACGTGATCAGCTTTCGCAAGTCCCGCGTCCCGATCAATACAGATCCACCGGATCCACATCCAGCGACCACCGAACCTTCCGTGCTTCCGGCGAGGCATGGATCGCCGGAAGCGCGGCTTCCAGTGCCGCATGCAGGCTGCGGCGGTCGGCGGCGGAGAGCAGCAGCTGCATGCGCTGGTATCCCGCGCGGCGCGGCATCGGTGCCGGCAGCGGGCCGTGCAGGTCGAGTGGCGCGTGCACGTCGCGCAGCACCTCGCGTGCCATGCGCAGGAACGCCTCGCATGCATCCACGTGCTGCGCCTCCGCGCGGAACATCGCCATGTGCGCGAACGGCGGGAACCCGGCGATCTCCCGCTGTTCGAGCTCCACCTCGGCGAACGCGTGGTAGCCGCCGGCCAGCAGCGTCGCCAGCAGCGGATGGCCCGGATGATGCGTCTGCAGCAGCACCTCGCCCTTGCGCTGCGCGCGGCCGGCGCGGCCGGCGACCTGGATCAGCAGCTGCGCGAGCTTCTCCGGCGCGCGGAAATCGGCCGAGAACAGCCCTTCGTCGACGCCGACCACCGCGACCAGCGTGAGGTTGGGCAGATCGTGCCCCTTCGCCAGCATCTGCGTGCCGACCAGGATGCCGCGCGGCGTGCCGAACTTCGCCAGCGCGTGCTCGAGCGCGTCGCGACGCTGCGTGGTGCCGCGATCGATGCGCAGCACCGGCACGTCGGGAAAACGCGCGCTGAGCACCTCCTCGATACGCTCGGTGCCCGCGCCCTGCGGTTGCAGCGCCAGGCCGCCGCAGTCGGGGCAGGCGTTGGGGGCCGGACGACGCGCGCCGCAGTGGTGGCATTGCAGGCGCCGGCCGCCGGCGTGCACCGTCATCGGCGCGTCGCAGCGCTGGCATTGCGCGCTCCACCCGCAGTCGTGGCAGAGCAGCACCGGCGCGTAGCCGCGGCGGTTCTTGAAGACGAGCACCTGGCCATCAGCGTCGAGCGCGTGCGCGATGGCATCGAGCATTTCCGGCGACAGCCCGGCTTCGAGCGGCCGTTTGCGCACGTCGCACACGCGCACCGCCGGCGGTTGCGCCTGGCCCGCGCGCTGCTGCAGGCGAAGGTGTTCGTAACGGCCGGCGTGGGCGTTGCGCAGCGATTCCAGCGACGGCGTCGCGCTGCCCAGCAGCACCGGCACGCCCAGCGCCTTGCCGCGCACCAGCGCGAAATCGCGCGCGTGGTAACGGATGCCGTCGAGCTGCTTGAAACTGCCGTCGTGTTCCTCGTCGATCACGATCAGCCCGGCCTCCGGCAGCGGCAGGAACACCGCCGACCGCGTGCCCACGACCACCCGCGCCTCGCCGCGAGCGAAGGCGGTCCAGGTGCGCGCGCGTTCGCCGTCGCCCAGGCCCGAATGCAGCGCGTGCACCGGCACGCCCAGGCGCGCGCGGAACCGCGCCAGCGTCTGTGGGGTCAGGCCGATCTCCGGCACCAGCACCAGCGCCTGCTTGCCGCGCGCGAGGCAGTCGGCGATGGCGTGCAGGTAGACCTCGGTCTTGCCGCTGCCGGTCACGCCGTCGAGCAGCAGCGCGGCGAAGCCGTCGCGCGCGGCGAGGATGGCGTCGACGGCGGCCTGCTGTTCGGCATGCAGTTCCGGGCCGGGACGCGGTTCCACCGCATGGGCGACGGCCGGCACGGCGATGCGCTCGGCCAGCTCCCGCCTGGCCAGCGCCCGGGCGGCGGCTCGCCAGTCCTCGAGCTCGACGTCGAGGCGGTCCTCGTCTAGTGCGCCGGTCTGGAGCAGGTCGGCCAGCCGGCGCGGTTTGCCGGCGCGCAGGCGTTCGCGGGCGGTCTGGCCGGCTTCGGTCAGCTGCCAGGCCCAGGCGTGGGTGTCGGGCAGCGGCTCGCCGCGGCGCAGCGCGGCGGGCAGCGCGGTCGCCAGCACCTCGCCGAGCGGCGCGTGCGTGTAGCGCGCCAGCCAGTTCAGCGATTCGAACAGCTCGCCGCGAAGGACCGGCTCCGCATCGAGCCGGGCGAGGGCGTGCTTCAGCTCGGGCGCATCCGGTTCGGCGGGGCCGGTTTCGGCGACGATCCCCACCAGTTCGCGACTGCCGAACGGCACGCGCACCCGCAGGCCGACGTCGTCCCCGCCGACCGCCTCGCCTTCCGGCGGCCGGTAGTCGAACAGGCGCGGCAGCGGCACGGGCAGGGCCACCCGCCAGACGGCGAGCGGGGTCGTGAGGGCGTCGGGCATCGGCGAAGTCTACCGGGCCCGGTTTGGCACGAAAGCCGCCGCGAAGCTTGCGCGGCATTGCTGCACCGTCTGTGACAAAAATCACGCAAGTGCCCGGCCACAAAGCGAAAACGTCCTTATCCACACGATCTGTGGATAAATCTGTGCATGGCGGGTTGCGAGCGGGGCCCGATTCCCGGAAAACAAGCCTCGCAGCTATGTTGGTGAAAAAAGTGCCAAAGCCGATATTTCTTTTGAAATCATGAGTTTAGGCGTGAAACACGGTTGTCACCCAGCTGAAGGCCGCGTTCAGGAAGCCCTGCATGACGGTCCGATTACTGCTGTGCACAACCGCTTTTCCGGCGAAGGCCGCGTCCCGCTTGGAGGAGCGGCTGGCTCAGCAATGTCAAGCGGAATTTCACCGGGCCGCGTCGTTATCATCGGCGCATGGTGATGCAGTCCCGATGAGCGTTCCGTCCGCTTCCCCCCGTCCTTCAGGCGCCCCGGCGCTGTCCGCTTTCCTGCGCGGGATCGAGCGCCGCGGCGCGGTCCTGGCGGAGCTCCAGGCCGGCGATGCCGCCGCGGGCGATGCCGCACTGGCCGACGCCATGCGTCAGTTCCGGCCGGAGGCCGGCAGCCTTCCGATGGCCGAATGGCCGCGCCGCTTCTGGTCGCTGCTGCTGGCCCAGCCGCGGCTCCAGCACCGCACGGCGGTTGCCATCGCGGTCGAAGCCACCGACCGGCTCGGCGAACTCGGCAGCGGCCCGCGTGCGGCCCTGCTGCTGCGCGTCGCCGCCGGGCTGTCGGAGGAGGAGGCCGCGGAGGTGCTCGGCGTGGGGCTGCCCAGCTACCGGCTAGCGCTCCAGCGGGCGCTCCCTCACCACGCCGACGGGCGCGCCGACCCGCTCGCCTGGCAGCAGCTGCGCGAGCAGATCCACCGTCGCATCAAGACCCTGCCGCCCGACCGCCTGGTGCGCCTGAGCTCGGCCCGCGAAACCGTGCTGCGGGGCGAAACCGGAGCGACGGCACCCCGGGCCGACGCGACTCCCGCGTCGCGTCCGCGCTGGCTGATGCCCCTGCTCTGGGGCCTGCTGGCGCTGTGCGTGGCCGGGTTGGCGGCGACCTTCCTGCCGATCGGTTCGACGATCGACGGCGTCGGCGGCTCGCGCCGGGTCGAAGTCCAGCCGCTGCCGGAAGCCGATTCGCCCGCGTCGGGCTTTGGCGAGGAAACCGCGATGATCACCCATCGCGATTTCGCGCTGCTCGCCGATCCGCAGGGCGAGGCCGCCGCGCAGGACCTGGAATTCAACAGCTGGCTGGCCGCGCAGCAGGCGGCGGGCGTCACCGCGCCGGCGCCGCCGGCCACGCCGGTCGACGCGCCGGCCGACGAGAACGTCGCCCCGTCGCCGGTGGCGGACGGCATCGCCGGCGAGACGCAGGCGGAGACCGAAGATGCGCCGTGACCTGTCGCCCCGTCGCGGGCTCTTGTTCGCGCTGACGCTGGCGACCGCCACTGCCGTCGCGACACCGCCGGAGTTGAAGGACCTGCTCGAACGCCTGCCGCCCGCGGCCCAGGCCGGCGTGCGCGAGAACGCGCGCCGCTGGGACGGATTCCCGCCCGCGGAGCAGGCCGCCTTCCGGCAGCGCGCCGCGCAGTGGGACGCCCTGCCGCGCGCCGAGCGCGACCAGCGTCGCGAGCGTTACCAGGCGTGGCAGGCGCTGTCGCCCGGCGAACGCGCGCAGGCGCAGGCCGCCGCCGCGCAGTACGCGGCGATGGCGCCGGACGTGCAGGCCGCGTGGCGCGCGCAGTTCGAGGCGATGGATCGCAGCGAACGTCGTGGCTGGCTGTTCGGTCCGTCGCTCGGCGCGGACTACGTCGCCCTTCAGCCGCTGCTGGCGCAGGTGCCGGAAGCCGAGCACGCGGCGCTGCTGCGCACGCTGCGATCGATGACGCCGCAGCAGCGGCGCGACCTCGGCGTCCTCGCGCAGCGCACGCCACCGGCCGCCCGCGCGGAATTGCGGCGCGAGCTGGTGTCGGTCAGCGCGAGCGAGCGCGGCGACTGGTTGTGGCGGCGGTTGCAGCACTGAGCGCTGCGTTGCCGTTGTAGCCCGGCTAAGCGAAGCGCACCCGGGAATCCCTCGACGTGACGCGACCCCGGGTGCGGCCTTCGGCCTTACCCGGGCTACAAACGCGGGCGTTGCCTTGGGCCGTTGCCCGAGCCCCCGCGCGCCTCACATCCGCACGATGCTCGCCAGCGTGATGAACACCACCGCGAAGCCGAGCAGCACGAAATACAGATTGCCGATCACGAAATAGCGCAGCGACGTGAGCAGCCAGCCGTTGCCGTACACGCGCTTCTGCATGATCCACAGGTAGATCGGCATCCACAGCCACAGCAGCAGTTCCAGCGTGCCGGAAATCCAGCCGAAACCGGCCCATTTCGGCTCGATCGCGTTGTCCAGCGCGATCAGCAGGAAGAACGTCAGGATCGCCAGGCACAGGTACGCATGGCTGTAGAGCGCGACGACCAGGTGCTCCAGGTACAGCCGCTTCGAGCCCAGGTACGCCAGCTTGAGCAGCAGCGCGAACACCGGCACCAGCAGGAACAGCGCCGATGGCACCGCGCCGAGCATCGCTTTCACCAGCATTCCGAAGTCGTGCTGCACGCGCGCCATGTTGTCCTTGCCGTGCGCGATCTGCCGGTTGATCCACGCGTTGACGAAGCGCGGCGCCCAGGAAATCGTCACCGGGTTGAGTTCCTCGTCCCACGGCTCGTTGCTGCCGAACAGCGTCAGCCGTCCGTCGCAGTTGGTTTCGCCGTAGATGCGTGCGTCGTCGACCGTCTTGCGCGTACGCGTGCCTTCGCTGCCGCGAGCCACCGCGATCTGCAGCTGCGCCGCGCGGCATCCGGCCGCTTCGTTGGTCTCGCGGATCTCCATCAGCATGCGCCGGCGCTCGGCGGTCTGCGCCGGCGCGAGCGCGGCCAGCTCCGCCTGCTGCCGCTTGAGGCGATCGTTGCGCAGCGTTTCCAGCTCGGCCAGCGTCTTGGCCTTGTCCATCTCCGGGATGGCTCGCGCCTGCCTGCGTTCGGCGTCGATCTCGCGCTGCGCGGCGGCCTTTTCCCGCTCGACCTCGCGCGGCGTGAGATCGTGCTGCCGGATCAGCTCCGCGACGCGGCGATCGGCGGCGGCGTTGACGTCGGTCATCGCGATCTCGAACGGCTTGCGCACGTGCGGCAGCATCGTCGAGACCGCATCGCGGCCCTCGGCGAGTTCGGCGAGTTCGGTGGCGCGGATGCGCTCGACGTCCTCGATGCTCGTCGCGGTGGCGAACTTCTTGTTCTCGCGGTTGACGTTCTGCGCGCGGTTGGCGCTCTTCTCCACGCCCTGGTCGAGCAGTTCGACCGACGTGTCCCGCGTATCGACGTGGATGACCAGCTGCGCGACGAAGAACGTCAGCACGCTCAGCACCACGAACAGCCGCAGCGGCGCGACGTACTTCGCGCGCTGGCCGGAGAGGTAATTGATGGCGATGCGCCCCGGCGACAGCAGGTCGCGCAGGGTGCGGAAGATGCGGCCGTCCAGGTGCCAGAACGCCTCGAACACTTCCTCCACCGCGTGCGCGGCGTGGCGGATCGGGTTCACCACGGACTGCCCGCAATCGTGGCAATAGTGGCCCTGCAGCGCGGCGCCGCAGTTCTCGCAATGGGTCGGATGGACGTCGTGAGGCGCGTGGCCGGTGCTGGAACTCATGTGTCAACGCTCTCCCCGGCGCACGAACACAGACATTCATTGGCAGCGGTTAAGATACCGGGCCGCCGCGACCCGGCGCCAGCGCCCGACATTGGATGCGGTCGCGCGGCCGTAGTCGTGCGTCTGGTTGCTTCGATGTCGCTCGCTTCCGTCTCGCCCGGCCGCAACGGCCTGTTCGGCGAAATCCGCACCACCGCCATCCTTGCCGCGCCGCTCGTGGGCGGGCATGTATCCACGGGCCTGATCGGCTTCGTCGACAACGTGCTGGCCGGCCACCACGGCACGACCACGCTTGCCTCGGTCACCATCGGCACCGCGCTGTGGTGGCTGCCGATGATGGTGCCGATCGGCACGCTGCTGTCGGTGCCGCCGTCGGTGTCGCAGCTCGACGGCGCGGGCCGCCGCGAGGACATCGGCGGCCTGTTCCGGCAGGCGATGTGGCTCGCGTTGGGGCTGGGGCTGGTGCTGTTTGCCTTCCTCACGCTGATCCCGCACGCGCTGGGACCGATGGGCATCGCGCCGGAGATCGTCCCGGGCGCGACCGAATTCCTGCACGGCATCCGCTGGGGCGTGATCGCGCTGACGCTGTTCTTCTGCATGCGCTATCTCAGCGAAGGCCTGCACTGGACTTTGCCGACCCTGGTGCTCAGTGCCGGTGGCCTGCTGATCCTGCTGCCGGTGGGCTATACGCTGACCTTCGGCAAGTTCGGCTTCCCGGAGATGGGCGCCGGCGGGCTGGGGCTCGCCTCGGCGATCATGCTGTGGGTGCAGGCGATCGGCTTCTTCATCGTGCTCAAGCGTTCGCGCCGGTTCGCGGACCTGAAACTGTTCGAACGCTTCGACCTGCCGCACTGGCCGACCATCCGCGGGCTGCTGGCGACGGGCCTGCCGATCGGCGTGACGGTGCTGATGGAAGGCGGCCTGTTCATCGCCACCGCGCTGCTGATGGGCCGGCTGGGCCAGGTGCCGGCGGCGGCGCACCAGATCGCGATCAACCTGTCCGCGTTGTGCTTCATGGTGCCGATGGGGCTTGCCGAGGCGACCACCGTGCGCGTGGGCCATGCGCTCGGGCGCGCGGATTTCCACGGCGTGCGGCGTGCGGCGAAGGCCGGTTACGCGATCGTGCTGGGGACGCAGCTGTTCTCCGGCATCGTCCTGCTGGCCGGCAACGACCTGCTGGTGAGCTTCTATACCGCCGATGCCGCGGTCGCGACGCTGGCCGCCTCGCTGCTGCTGTACGCGGCGGCGTTCCAGTTCCCGGACGGCGTGCAGGTGCTTTCCGCCGGCGCGCTGCGCGGGCTCAAGGACACCCGCGTGCCGATGGTGCTGGCCGCGATTGCCTATTGGGGTATCGGCATGCCGCTGGGCGCCGGCCTCGGTCTGGGCCTGGGCTGGGGCCCGCGCGGCATGTGGATCGGCCTGATCGCCGGCCTGACCTTCGCCGCGGTGCTGCTGTGCGTGCGGTTCGTGCGGTCGAGCCATCCGGACCGCCTGGTGATGCGGGGGCCGTGAAGCGGGGATTCGGGAGTCGCAATTCGGGATTGGAAAAGCGCCGATACGCCTCAAATCCCGAGTACCGCCCCCTCACTCCCCCTCCCAAACCACCGTGTTACGAATGGCGGGTGATTCGGCGCCCGCGCGCGTTTAGGCTGGTGGCGTGATCCAGGAGACCGTATGAACGACATTCCGCGTCGCGGCCCCATCGCCCGGTTCTTCATCGGCGTGTGGGATGCGATGAACTTCACCCGCCGGCTGGTCCTCAACCTGCTGTTCCTGCTGCTGCTGTTCCTGTTCCTCGCCATCCTCATGGCGGGACCGCGCACCAAGCCGCTGCTCGAGCGCACGACGCTGGTGATCGCGCCGGAAGGCAACCTGGTCGAACAGTTCAGCAGCGATCCGCTGACCCGCGCGCTGGAACGCGCGCTCGGCGAGAAGGGCGGCGAAGTGCAGCTGCGCGACCTCGTGCGCGCGCTGGATGCCGCGGCGAAGGACAAGCGCGTCGAACGCGTCGTGCTCAACCTCGACAAGCTGCAGGCCGCCGGCATGGCATCGCTGCGCGAGACCGCCGACGCCATCGCGCGGGTGAAGGCCAGCGGCAAGCAGGTGGTCGCCTTCTCCGAGATGATGGACCAGAAGCAGTACCTGCTCGCCGCGCAGGCCAGCGAGGTCTATCTCGACCCGATGGGCGGCATGCTGCTGGAAGGCCTGGGCCGCTATCGCACGTTCTATCGCGAAGGCCTGCAGGACAAGCTCGGCGTCGATGTGCACCTGTTCAAGGTCGGCGAATACAAGTCGGCGGCCGAACCCTATGTGCTCGACGCGGCTTCGCCCGAAGCGAAGGAAGCCGACCTGTACTGGATGAACGACGTGTGGCAGCGCTACCTCGCCGACGTCGCGAAGGCGCGCAGGCTCGACGCGGCGCGGCTGTCGCAGCAGATCGACCAGATGCCTGCCGGCATCGAGGGCGCGCAGGGCGACCTGGCGAAGTTCGCGCTGCAGACCAGGCTGGTCGACGGCCTGAAGACGCGCGAGGAAGTCGATGACCTGCTGGCGCAGCGAGGCGTCGCCGACGAGGACGCGCCGGGCGGTTATCGCCAGGCGTCGCTCGACGAATACCTCACCCAGCTCGACAGTGGCATCAGCGCGGTCGATCCGCGTCCGCAGGTCGCCGTGGTCGTGGCCGAAGGCGAGATCCGCGGCGGCGAGCAGCCGCCGGGCACCGTGGGCGGCGAGTCCACGGCGGAGCTGCTGCGCGAGGCGCGCGACGACGAAAACGTGAAAGCCGTGGTGCTGCGCGTGGATTCGCCCGGCGGCGAAGTGTTCGCCTCCGAGCAGATCCGCCGCGAGATCGTCGGCCTGAAGAAGGCCGGCAAGCCGGTCGCGGTGTCGATGGGCGACCTGGCCGCATCGGGCGGTTACTGGATCTCGATGGACGCCGACCGCATCTACGCCGACGCGTCCACCATCACCGGTTCGATCGGCATCTTCGGCCTGATCCCGACGATCCCGCGCGCGCTGGAGAAGATCGGCGTGCGCAGCGACGGCGTGGGCACCACGCGCTTCGCCGGCGCGTTCGACATCACCCGGCCGTTGCAGCCGGAAGTCGGGCAGGTGATCCAGTCGGTGATCGAGAAGGGGTACCGCGATTTCACCGGCCGCGTCGCCACCGCGCGCAAGAAGCCGGTGGAGCAGGTCGACGCCATCGCGCGCGGACGCGTATGGACCGGCGCGCAGGCGAAGGAACGTGGCCTGGTCGATGAACTCGGCGGCCTCCAGCAGGCCGTCGCCTTCGCCGCCAAGCGCGCCGAACTCGGCCAGGCGGGCGACTACCAGGTGCGCTACATCGAAAAGGCGGCGACGCCGTTCGAGCGCTTCTTCACCGGCTTCATCGCCAGTCGTGCGGGCGGCGCGCTGATGCGCGATTCCGACATCGCGCGTTCGCTGATCGCCAAGGCCTCACCGCAGACAGCGCAGGACCTGCGCTTCCTCGAAAGCGCGATCACGCCGACGCGCGGCGTGCCGGTGAAGGCGTTGGCTTATTGCTTCTGCGGTTTCTGAGTCGCCGGGATTCGGGATTCGGAATTGACGGTAGAAGTAACGACGCGGGCGCTTTGAGCCCCTCTCCCGCCGGGAGAGGGGTTGGGTGAGGAGGCGGGACGTGCGGGTTTCGACGCTCACGGCACGCTGCCTTCTTCGCCTGGCCGAAGAGCCGGATGGGTTCCAGCGTTCGCTGGAATGACGAACAAACGCGCGGCAAAACGTCCGACGCGAATCACATCAGAAAAATGGCATGGACCAGAGCGGAAGCTTCCAATCGTCCCGCGCCGATCCGCGCCGCTTCCGATCCGATCGGTTCGAAGAACCGGTCAACCCCCACCCTCCTGCGCATCGATCGCCGCACGCTGCGCATCGGCCGCCTCCTGCAACTGCTTCTCGACGTTCTTCGCCTTGTCGATCGGCGCGTTGATCGCATCGCGCAACTGCGTCGCCTGCGGCTCGACCGGCCGCTCCTTCTCCGGCGGCCGGGGCTTGGAACAGCCCGCGAGCAATGCCAGCACCGTCATTCCCGTCAGCAGCGTCCGCACCATTCCCGCACCCTCGTAGCTGGTCCGCCGCTATGCTACGCCGGCCGCCACGCGCGGCAAGTAACCGGTGCAGGCCCCCAATCACGGAGACGGCGATGGATCCCAAACGTTGGCGACTCGACGGGCAGCTGGCCCTGGTCACCGGCGGCAGCGCCGGCATCGGTCGCGCGGTCGCGCGCGAACTGCTCGGCTTCGGCGCCGACGTGCTGCTCGCCGCGCGCGACGTCGCCGGGCTCGACGCCGTGCGCGGCGAACTGCTGGAGGATTTCCCCGAGCGCGAAGTGCAGGCATTCGTCGCCGACGTCGCCGACGACGAACAGCGTCGCGAACTGCTCGACTGGGTGGAGGACTTCGGCGAAGGCCTGCACATCCTGGTGAACAACGCCGGCGGCAACCTCACCAAGGCGGCGACCGACTACACCGAGGACGAATGGCGGCAGGTGTTCGAGGTCAACCTGTTCTCCGCGTTCGAACTCTCGCGCTACGCGCATCCGCTGCTCACGAAGCACGCGTCGTCGAGCATCGTCAACGTCGGCAGCGTGTCGGGCGCCACGCACGTGCGCACCGGCGCACCGTACGGCATGAGCAAGGCGGCGATGCACCAGATGACGCGCAACCTCGCGGTCGAGTGGGCCGAGGACGGCGTGCGCGTGAACGCGGTCGCGCCGTGGTACATCCGCACGCGTCGGACCTCCGACAAACTCGCCGATCCGGATTACCTCGACGAAGTGCTCCTGCGCACACCGCTTGGACGCATCGGCGAGCCGGAGGAAGTGGCGGCGGCGGTCGCGTTCCTGTGCCTGCCCGCATCGGGCTACATCACCGGCGAATGCATCGCGGTGGACGGCGGCTTCCTGCGCTACGGCTTCTGAATACGTGCGCAAACGAAAAGCCGCCGAGCGGTGCTGAATCGCCCGGCGGCCGATGGCAGGCGTGAAGCCTGCTGTCCACCTTGAAGATCGTGAACGAACATGTCGTGTTGCGAAACGGTCGTATCACCCTTCAAGGCACGATGGAGCGTACACCGCCCCAGGATACAAACAGGTGAAGGCTGCCCGGCCCGCGCATGACCGCGACGTAACGCGCATCGCGAATCAATGGCACCACCCATTGAGGCGGGAGGTGATGACGTGCCGGAGCGAAGCACCCTCGAACGCGCGCGCCGCGACAAGCGAGAAGGCAAGTCGGCGAGCACGCAGGCGGGCGAATTCGTCCGCGAGGAAATCGAGCACATCCGCGAAGGCAAGCACGGCGCGGGATCGACGAAGCAGGCCATCGCGATCGGTCTGTCGAAGGCGCGCCGCGCCGGCGTCAAGGTGCAGCCGTCCGACGACACGCCGGCGGAGACCAGACGCAAGGCGCGCAAGGACCTGGAAGCGGGCGAGCATCCGCACAAGCCGGCGGCGAAACGTTCGCGCGCGACGAAGAAGGCGTTGAAGAAGGAAGGGACGCGCGCCGCAAGCAAGACCGCGCTATCGAAGCAGGCGAAGAAGGCGGCGGGCAAGCGCACCGCGGGCGAGCGTTCCGCCGCCGCGAAGAAGGCGGCGCGCACCAGGGGCGCGGTAGGCCGCAAGGCCGCGGCGAAGAAGGCCGCGCGCACGCGCAAGCGCGAGGGCTGATGCATGGCCGGTTTCGATGCCGCCCGCATGCGCATGGTCCGCAGCCACCTGGCGGGTCGCGGCGTGAGCGATGCACGCGTGCTTGCCGCGATGGCGCAGGTGCCGCGCGAACGCTTCGTCGATCCGGGCATGGAGGAGTTCGCCTACGAGGACAGCCCGCTGCCGATCGGCGAAGGCCAGACCATCTCGCAGCCGTACATCGTCGCGCTGATGCTGGAAGCGGCCGAGATCTCGCCGAACGATCGCGTGCTGGAAGTCGGCACCGGTTCCGGCTACGCCGCCGCGCTGATGTCGCGCCTGGCGCGACACGTGCACACGATCGAGCGTCACGCATCGCTGGCCGATGAAGCGCGCGCGCGCTTCGCGCGGCTGGATTACGACAACATCGACGTGCACACCGCCGACGGCACGCGTGGCTGGCCGGAAGGCGCGCCGTTCGACGCGATCCTCGTCGCGGCCGGCGCGCCGGCGCCGCCGCAGGCGTTGCGCGAGCAGCTCGCGATCGGCGGACGGCTGGTGATTCCGGTCGGCGACGAAGGGCTCGTGCAGGAACTGCTGAAGATCCGCCGCACGGGCGAAGACACGTTCGAGCAGGAGAGCCTGGGCGCGGTGATGTTCGTGCCGCTGGTGGGCGAGCAGGGCTGGGCCGAGGACGGCCGTCGCGCCGCGAGCCGCCACGTTCCGGCGGCGGCGCGTGGGGACGATGCGGCCTCGCTCATCGCCGAACACGCGATCCCGTTGCCCGACGTGGACGACGACGCGTTCGCCGATGCGTTCGAACGTTTCGCGGATGCACGCGTGGTGATGCTCGGCGAATGCAGCCACGGCACGTCGGAGTTCTACGCCGCGCGCGCCGCGATCACGCGCAGGCTGGTCGAACGCCACGGCTTCACCCTCGTCGCGGTGGAGGCCGACTGGCCCGATGCGTCGGTGATCAACCGCCATGTGCGGCACCTGCCCAGGCGCCCGCATGGGCCGGTGTTCACGCGTTTTCCGACATGGATGTGGCGCAACCGCGAGATCGCCGCACTGGCCGCGTGGATGCGCCAGTACAACGAAGGCCGCGACTACGAGGCGCAGGTCGGCTTCTACGGGCTCGACATCTACAGTCTCAACGCGTCGATCGAGGCGGTGCTGGAATACCTGGATCGCGTCGATCCCGAAGCCGCCGTCGTCGCGCGCGAGCGCTACGGCTGCCTCACGCCATGGCAGCGCTCGCCCGAGGTGTACGGCCGCGCGGCGCTGCGTGCGGGCCACGCGTTGTGCGAGGAAGCGGTGGTGCGCCAGTGTCGCGAACTGCTGGAGCATCGGCTCGGCATCGTCGACGGATTGTCGCTTGATCATCTTGACGCCGCGCAGAACGCGCGCCTGGTCGCCTCCGCCGAACGCTATTACCGCGTGATGTACTACGGCGGCGCGGAAAGCTGGAACCTTCGCGACGAGCACATGGCCGACACCCTCGACGCGTTGCTGCAGGCGCACGGCCCGCGTTCGCGCGCGGTGGTGTGGGCGCACAACTCGCACATCGGCGATGCGCGGCACACCGACATGGGCCAGTCGCGCGGCGAACACAACATCGGCCAGCTCGTGCGGCAGCGGCATTCCGGCGAGGTCGCGCTGGTCGGTTTCGGCACGCACGCCGGGACCGTGGCCGCCGCGCACGATTGGGGCGACGAGATGGAAGTGATGGACGTTCGCCCGTCGCGCACCGGCAGCATCGAGCATCTGTGCCACGGAAGCGGCGTGCCCCGCTTCCTGCTCGACCTGTGCGAAGGCCATGATGACGCGGTGCGACGCGCGCTGTCGGAGCCGCTGCTGCAGCGCTTCATCGGCGTGATCTACCGGCCCGTGACGGAATTGCAGAGCCATTACGCGCGCGCCTCGCTCGCGCGGCAATACGACGGCTACGTGTGGTTCGACGAAACCAGGGCGGTGGATGCGCTGGAGGCGCCGGCGACGGACGCGGGCGAGGTGCCGGAGACGTATCCGTTCGGCGTGTGATTCCGCGTGGCACTTCTTCAATCTGAGAAACATTCCCGTGGACGCGTGACGCGTCACGGCCGAACTTGGCCGCTCCGTCCAGGGAGCGAAAGGATTATGGCGGCGCAATCGGAATTGGTTTTCCGGTTTGGAGGAAACGCGAGGAGCGACACTCGACGTCGTGCGCTTCGAACTGATCGAAGGGGTGTCGCAGCCGTTCAGGCTCGAACTGGAGCTCGGTAGTTCGGAGCCCGACATAGAGTCGGACATACTGCTCGACTCCGAAGTGGTCTTCACCATCGAACGCGACGGTGAGCCGGTGCGCACGGTGCACGGCGTCTGCACCGCGTTCGAGCAGTGCGAGACCGGCTTCCGGCTGACCCGTTACAGGGCGGTCGTCGAATCGCCTCTCGCGCGCCTGGCACTGCGCCACAACAGCCGCATCTTCCAGCAGGTCAATGCGCCGGGTCCTGGAAACAATCCTGAAAGAGCATCGCTTTCAAGGGACGAAAACGACGTACCTCGGCCACCACGAACCTCGCGAGTACGCCACCCAGTACAGGGAACACGACGACCGCTTCGTTCATCGTCTCGCGACGGAAGAAGGCATCGTCTACTGGCACGACGCGGCAAACCAAAGCCGCCTCGTCCTGACCGATCGCATCGACACCGCGCCGACGCTCGACGGCGAAGTGCTGTACCAGCCTGCACCGGCTGGCGATGCACCCCGACCGCACCTGTGGCACTTCACGCACCGCCGCCAACTTGCGCCCACTCGCGTGACGCAGCGGGACGCGACATTTCACAACCCTCGGTATGACCTGCAGCACGAAGCGAGGCCCTGGAGCCACGACAAGGCCATCGGGGACTATGAGCACTACGACTATCCGGGCCGGTACAAGGCCGACGCCGCGGGCAAACCCTTTACGCGGACGAAGCTTTCCGGACTTCGTAACCTCGCCGAGCACGCGACCATCGAAGGCGACGATGCGCGCCTGTGGCCCGGCCTGGCATTCGAGCTGACCGGACACCCGACCGAGGCTCTCAATGCCCGCTGGCGCGTGATCACGATGCGTCACCGCGGCGAACAGGCGACCTCGCAGGAAGCTGACGCCGCTGGCGCCGAACACGGCACCCGTTACAGCTTCGAAGCCACCGTGGTGCCCGCGCACTACGACTGGAAGCCCGAGCCTGCCCCGCGCCCGGTGATCGAAGGGCCGCAGATCGCCCACGTCGTCGGTCCATCGGGTGAGGAGATCCACACCGATGTCCACGGGCGAGTGCAGGTGTACTTCCCGTGGGACCGCGAGGGCAACTGGTCGGAGAACAGCACCTGCTGGATCCGCGTGTCGCAAGGCTGGGCGGGGCCGATGTACGGCTTCATGGCGATCCCGCGAATCGGACATGAAGTGATCGTCAGCTTCATGGAGGGCGACCCCGATCAACCGATCGTCGCGGGACGCACCTATCACGTCGCGAACAAACCGCCCTACGAGCTGCCGCTGCACAAGACGCGGACGACGTTCAAGACCCAGACCCACAAGGGCAAGGGCTACAACGAACTGCGTTTCGAGGACGAAGCCGGCCAGGAAGAAATCTTCGTCCACGCACAGAAGGACCAGAACATCGTCGTGGAGAACGACGAGATCACGCGCGTCGGCCACGATCGCAGCGAAGACGTCGGCAACGACGAGACCATCCAGATTGGCCACGACCGCAAGGAAACCGTCGGCAACGATGAAACCCTGAGCGTCGGCCAGGACCGCCGCGAAACGTTGGGCCGCGATCACGTCATCGACATCGGGCGGACGCGGCAGGTCACCGTCGGCAAGGACCTGGTCGAGGACGTCGGCAACGTTCGTATCGAGAAGACCGCATCCGACCGCAAGGTTGAAACCGGCGGCCATTACGAACACAAGGTTGCGGGGCGCCTCGACATCGAAGCCGGCGAGCGCATCACCCAGCGCACGCGCGTGGTCGAACTGAAGGCGAGTGAGAGTCTGAGAATCTGCGGCCCGAGCGGCACGATCACCCTGGATGGCAGCGGCGTGACCATCGAGGGACTCGAGATCCTCCTGAAAGGGCCCGTTCAACGGGATCCCGACGGCGTCGGGAACGACTTCTCGATATTCGGCGAGCCCGCCGAAGGGAACGTTCCCGATTTCAGCTGGATCTGGCGTCCCACTGGCGACTGACACGGAGGTCCTGCATGAGCGCGCAAAACACCCCGAAGCCGATCACGGCCTCACGTTTCGGCTACCCGTTCAAGAACAAACAAGGTCAGGAGATCACCGATCCACAGCTGTTCTACGATGGGCTCGCTGTCGTACAGGGCGGGCACTACCTGCTCAGTCCGCACGGCTTTTTCCATGGTGGCGTGCACATCGCCTGGTCCAGCGGCAACGCGTTCGAACTCAATGAAGGCATACGCTGCCTTGCCGATGGCGACGTCGTGGCGTACCGCATCAACCGCCGCTACTACGATGCGACGCCTGGCACGGCGGGCGATGGCCCAGCGCTGCGTCCATACTCCACAGGCTTCGTGCTGGTTCGCCACCGGTTGCAGGCGCCCACCCCGCCACCGCCGCCCAAGCCGGTGAAGATGGACAACCCGGGCGCCGACATCCGCAATTGGGGCGCGTGGCTCTACGATGATCCTCAAGGGCACCGGCGTCGTGCATGGTTGCGCCACGGCACTCCGGTGAAGGTGGAGATTGGAAAAATCGCGCCGGGACAAGGGCGCTACGTACGCGTCCTGGACACGACCGGCTTTGGGCTGCCGCGCGAGGGTTGGATCGAACGCACATGGCTCGCGATCGACCCGCTCGCGGGGAGGGGCATGCGCAGCATGCTGGGCTTCAAGGATGTCATAGCCACGCACGTCTATCGAGGCGATTCCGTTGACCCGGAAGCGTCGGACGTATATGCGCGCAACAAGGCCGAGCAGGAACGTCCTGCGACACCTGCGGCGCCGACATTGACGCTGTACAGCCTCTACATGCACCTCGCTGACTTTGAGGGTTATGGAAGGAACCCGAACTGGGTACGGCCGGGCTACTGGCCATCGACGCGATATCGAGTGGGCGAGAAGGTGAAGGACAGGAAACGTCTCGCGCGCGAGCGCTCCGGAAGACAGTGGGTGCAACGCTATCCCGGGAGTAATCGGGTTGGCGACCTCACCCCATCGTTTGCCGGTTCCGTCGGACGATTCATCCATGCGCTCAGGGCGGCCGGTGCGAACGTCGCAATCAATGCGACCTATCGCCCTCCCGAGCGGGCGTACCTGATGCACTATTCATGGCGTATCGCGCGCGAAGGTTTCGCACCGACATCCGTACCCGAGATGGCGGGTGTGAACATAGACTGGGCCCATCTGGACACGGGTGGCAAAAGCGATCATCAAGCAGCGCTACAAGCTGCCAGGGAAATGGTTGCAGGGTTCGCAATCGTGCACCGCCCCTCGTTGACGTCGCGTCATACAGAACGGCGCGCAATCGACATGACAATCTCCCGGGCAATCGGCGCAGACGTCCAAGGTGCCGACGGGCTTGATCGAAGGGTCAACTCATCCAGCGATCTGCATTCGGTGGGCCAGAGCTACGGCGTGATAAAGCTCCTCAGCGACCCGCCGCACTGGTCCGACGATGGGCATTGACATGAACGTGACCAGGAAAATCATCGCACTCATAACGCTCTGCGCGTTAAGTGCCTGCTCGTCATCGATGCGGGAAGCACCGAGCGATCAGCCTCTCCATGGAGCAAGACAACCGTCATCGGCGCATGTCGGCTTCGTTGTCTACGGGCATTCAGACGCAAGCCTCTACTTGGCGCAGGCTCTGGAGCGTGGAGACACGCTCACCGTCCAGTACCCATCCTCGACAGGCGACGCATTGTGCTGCCGTGATCTTTCTGTCGATGGTGCGGACAAGAGGGAGTCGGAAGCTGTAACTGCACTGGATGCGAAGACTGGCGCGTCCTTGCATCGTTTCGACCTCGTGTCTGGCATGAGCGATGTGCCGTTCATAGGCATAGCGACGGTCAACGCGACGAAGGTGACTCAGGATGCCACAGGCGATAGCGTCACCGTGCATGCTCCGTCCGGGCCGATGCGAGTCATTTCGTGTCTCAGCCAGGAAGGCAGCCATCTGTTCGTTCGTCAGGACGGCAGGATCGTTTCCCATCTCTACTACGGCTTCGATTACGAAGTAGAGCCCACATGTCCAGACGAACTCTTTGAAGTGGAATCCAGAAATGAGTAACAAGAATGTCGTTGGCCTCAACATCCGCGCACAGGCGACAAGTCGGAGCGAGTGCCTGGGACTACTCGTGCGCGACAGTGTCATTGAGGTGGGGCAACACTCACCAGACAGGAAATGGGCGCGTATCACACGAGTTGTTGATGGGGGCATCGACTCCGTTAGATCCGACGGAGCGATTCCGCCTGAAGCTGCGAACGGATGGGTGTTCCTCGGCGAGCTCGACCCCGATCCATCGCCGGAAGTGTTCGACGAAGTGAGAGTCCTTCCCATACCGCATGCGGTCAAGGGAGGGAGCGTCCTGGGCTATCTGGGCGAGGATGTGCCTGCGCGCGCCGGCCCGATCGCCGGTCGGCCAGTGTCCCGCAAGCTGCTGCACTTGGAAGTATTCAGTGGCGACGACGTGCCTGGGTACCTGGCCGCAAGTCGGTCGTGGGCCAAACAGCATCTGCCGGACAACGAGCGCACTCTTCTGCTGCTGCGGCCGGGCGACACGTTGCTGGACGAGCCGAACGGCAAGGTCGCTCACACGCTCCTCTGGGCGCAGGTGCTGCCGCTCGCCGGGTTGGAGGTTAAGGAGGTGGGCGGTAAGCGTTGGCGAAAGGTCGCCAAGCTTACTTCCAGCAACGGTACCGAAGCGGTGGGCTGGGTGGAAGAGGCCAACCATCTGGCGTCACCGTGGGAGTGGCCTGGGTTCGAGGTAGTGGATGAACCTAACAGTGCGTCCGGCGCATCGTGGATAGATCTTGCGGCGAAGGTCGCCTTCATCAAACGCGAGGGCCCGCGCCCCGAAAAGACGCCCCTGTATCAGGCGTTGCGCAAACTGGTTGATACCAGTGGCGACGGGAGCCTGAGCGAAGAAGAACTGAATGCGGCGCTTCGCAATCGCTCAAAGGCAGCTCACGTCGGTCGGCTGATCGTGCGACACGACAGCGAATGGGCGCAGGAGCCGGCCAGTCGGCAGCAGCAAGTGGCTCGCAGCATCGCCGACGCATTGGGGTTCGGTGTGGTCAAGCAGGTAGAGACGAAATGCCGCGTGCGGCGCGCCTGCCGTGGTGGGATGAGGTGGCAGACGGCGCCGAAGGCTTTCCGACGAGTCCCCGCGTGTACCACTTTCATCCGGGTGCGTTGGGCATGAATTTCCTGGCTCTTCGGGCGAGTAAGTTAAATGATTTGATTCAGCGAATCGGGGACATCATTTCGCATGGAGAAGGAGGCTACGAGTCGTACAACACAGGGACCAAGGGGGTAGCAGGTGGCCGGGTCGGACATGGCTTCATCAGTCCGCCGCCGGGAACGGTGACGTCAAAAACAATCAACGAAATACTTGCCACCGAACCACTCTCGGGGACCGATAGGGGTCGGATGTTCGCCACCGGAAAGTATCAAACCGTATTCGCTACTTTGAAGGAAGCTAAAAGGACAATGCGGCTAACTGGCGATGAGCTGTACGACGCCGACATGCAGGAGAGAACGTTCCGTGAATTTCTCCTGCACAAGGCCGGCGGTGGCCGCCTCGCAAGATTCGTGATCAACGGGGAGGGGACCGTTGACGACGCACAGCATGCAGCAGCTAAAGAGTGGGCTTCCATCGCTACGCCAGCCGGGCGAACCATCTTTAATGGTGAAGTATCAAACGGTTCGATGTCGTACTACGCCGGAAGCGCTAATAGCGCCAATGGGAAGTCAACATCCGATCTACGATCAATTCTCGAAGAGATTCGACAAGGAAGGAATAACTAATGAGCTCTAAGCATTTGCTCATGATGCTTGTGTTGGTTCCGTGTCTTGCGAGCGCGAAAGGAAATCAAGGCGACTACGACGCGCAGTATAAGGCGTGTTTGCGCGAACTTGGGCCGATCAGTAATGGTGTTGTAACTGCATGTGCTGAGGGCATCTCCAGCAAGGCAAAATCTGAGATGAACTCGCTTTACGCGACATTACATCGCGAGTACTTGGTTAGATTTCCAGACGACGCGGATAACCTGGAAAAGAGTCAGAAAACTTGGCTCTCGTATCGCACGCTCCATTGCGCGATCGCGGGTCGCCGTGTGGGATCGCCCATGAATTCTGTTTGTCCGATGACGCTGAACATCCAAAGAGTGAAGGAGCTGAGGGCGCTGTCCAATGGGTTATAACGGCGGGCGTCAGTGGATCGTTCTGAATGTGTGTGCAGAACAGCTGATTGGGTGCTAAAGATGGCGACAGGGAGCCATAGAGATGTAATGAGAAATGATGGCGAACCCGAGAGGGTCTGCAGCATTCGAAAACTGTCCTTCGCTCTGCTTCTGTTAGTTGTTGGTTTTTGTCGCGCGACCGGGCCCGTGGGTATTGACGGAGACAGTGGCTCGCGTGCCATTCTCGACCTTCGAGCTGACGTTGCATACTGCGGGCGCGAAGGTCACGGGGCGTTACTGCTTCGTAACCAGATACGGCGCCACGATCGATTGTGAAACGGACGTCGACAATGTTGCTGGACGAGCTGATCCCGGCACTGGCCTTGCCTCCGTGCAGTTCCATTCAACTTTCAGTGCTACTGCCGGAGTGGCGATGCTGTCGGTAAAGAACGGATGGCGCGTCGTCAAAAAGCCTGCGGGCGGTGCGTACTTCGGACCGATCACTGCGGAACTGCGCTGGGCTGCGAGCACGGGTAGCGGGGCGGCGGTGCAACCTGCCACGCCTTGCCGCATGCCCGAGCGAGCTATGCCCCCGAGGCGATGCGCCTACCGCGGCCCCGCGAACGGCCTGTCTTCCGGCACCGGCAGGTCCAGCACCGGGATCTCCACGAAGCTCACCGCATCGCCGCCGTGGAAGATGCGGTTGAGTGCTTTCGACGGGCGCGTTTCGTCGTAGTTGCGACCGCCCGTGCCGAGGTTGCGTTCCAGGCGCGGGAAGCTTGAGCTGCTGATGTCCAGGCGGATGCGATGGCCGCGGGGGACGAGGTAGGCGATGGAGCGCATCGGCACGTCGAGCACGTAGCGGTCGCCCGGCGTCATCAGGCTGGGACGTTCGACACCGTCGCGGTAGCGCGCGCGCAGCGCGCCTTCCTGGATGTTCGTCGCACGGCCGTCCGGCCATACGTGCACGAGGCGCGCGATGAAGTCGGTGTCGGGCGCGGTCGAGGACACGACCAGCTGCGCACGCAGTTCGCCGACGATTCGCAGCGGCTGTTGCAAGGGCGCGGAGGTGTAGACGAGCACGTCCTGCCGCGTTTCGACGTCGCCCTGGTCCACCGGCCCCGAACGCTGCGCCGGATCGCCCGTGCAGCACAGCGGCCCGCCGCGGGAGGGAACGGGATCCAGCGGGTCGTGGATGTAGTCGTCCGATCGCGTCTCGCGTGCGGCTTCCAGCGCTAGGACGCCGTCGCCGTCGCGGCCGTTCGCGTGGCCGCCGCCCGACAGGTACCACGACTGCGGTCGCGCCTCCGCTGGCGGCCACTGCGTCGCGTCGAGCCAGCGCTGTTCGTTGAGCACGAAGTAACGGTACGGCGGCAGCGCCTTGAGGCCGTCCCCGCGTCCGCGCAGCCAGTGGTCGAACCACGCCAGATACCACTCGCGATAGGGCTGCGCGGCATTGCGCACCGGCAGGTCGCCGAAGCGGCCCATGCCGGCGACGAGTTCCTGTTCGCAGTGGTTGCCCGGCGCGATGATCACGTGCTGCACGCGTCCGGCTTCGGGCGAATTGCGAAGCACCGATCCGGTGAGCGCCAGCGTGCCCGACAGGCTCGGATCGCCCCAGGTGTCGATCACCAGCGCGGGCGTGCGCGGGCGATCGTCCGCGAACACGTAGTCCAGCGCGCGCCAGTGCGCGTCGCCGAGCGGCGTCTGCAGGAAATCCTCGAAGCCGTTCGCGCCGGGCCGCACCTGGCGGACCACGTCGAGCATGGGCAACGTCGGCAGCGCCTTCGCCATGTCGAGATCGTTCGGCCAGGGCCCGTGATCGGACTTCATCCCGTGCTTGGCGAACCAGCCGGCCGCGCCGGCCAACTGGAACACGCCGCCTTCGAACGCGCCGAAATAGCCGGCGTGGCCGTCCACGTCGCCGGCCGCGCCGCCGGCGGCGATGGGGATCATCGCCGCGTGCGCGGGATGGTTCGCGCGTGCCAGCGCGTACTGCAGTTCACCCTGCGCCGAACAGCCGATCGTGCCGACCTTCCCGTTCGACCAGCCCTGGCGGACGATCCAGTCGAGCGTGTCGACGCCGTCGCTGGTGGCGTGGCGCCAGGGGAGGAAATCGTCGCCTTCGGAGCCGAACTTGCCGCGCACGTCCTGCACCAGCACGGCGTAGCCGTTGCGCGCGAAGAACAGGCCTTCGCCGATGGCCTCGCCGTAGCGGCGGCGATCGTACGGCAGGCGGACGTACACGGTGGGTAACGGGCCCTCCGCGTTGCGCGGACGGTACAGGGTGCCGGCGAGCTGCGTGCCGTCGGACATCCGGATGCGGACGTCGTCGTCGATGCGCACGCCGAACACCAGCGCGCGCACCGGTTGCTGCCAGTGCGCGGGGATGCGTTCGCGCATGACGAACAGGGCCGCCGCGGTGAGCAGCAGCGCGGCCGGCACGAGGACCAGCACCAGCCACCAGCCGAGCGCGGGGCGCACTGCGGACAAGTCCATCTCCAAGAATCGTTCCCTTGCGCTCGTGGCGACCGCGGGACGGCCGTCCGGGTCGGCGGCGCGGAGCCGCTTCGCCCTGTGTTCAAACGCGTACGGGACGTGCCGGCGGCCAGCGCGTCAGGGGGCGCAGGTGCTTTCCGCGAACGTGCGGCGGATGCGCTCGGCCTCGGCCGGCGCGACGGGCTCGCCGCCGCCGAAGGTCGTAAGGGCGTCGAGATCGCGCACGCGCTGCTTCCATGCGTCGCAGAGCGCGAACGCGGGCACGGGCTCGCAGCGGTCTTCCATCATCTGGCACGCGGTGCCGCCGGCCATCGCGCCGGTGCCGTCCAGGCCGGTGACCTGCAACGGCGCGCAGCGCGGCGGCGGTTGCGCGGTTTCGCCGAAGTAGCGCTCGCGGTTCCAGGTCTGGCAGGCAAACAGCGCGGGCGGCGGTTGCCGGGGAGGGCTGATGGGCTCCGGCTCCGGTGCCGCGACAGGTTCAGGCACGGCGACGGGTGCGGCGGGCGCCGGTTCCGGTGGTGCGGGCGGCGGGGCGTGCGCGGGCGCGGAGGTCGTCGGCGTGTCCATCACCTTCTTCTGCTGCCGGCTGCCCTTCGGACAGGGCGTGCCGTTCTGCAACGTCACCGCACCCGAGGCGTCGGTGCATCGATAGATGACCACCTCCGCATGCGCGGGCGCGATCGCCAGGGCGCCGAGCAGCAACGCGGCGCCAGCCAACGCCCGCATCAGGCGCCTCCGCAGTCGCTGGCCAGGCGCGCGTCGATGCCGCGCTGCTGGCGGTCGATCTCTCCGCGTTCGCTCTGCAACGCGCTGTTGTAGCGGCGGCCGAGTTCCCATCGTTCGTCGCGCAGGCGTGCGCAGACTTCCGCCTGCGGCAGCGCATGGCATTCGTCATGGACCCAGGTGCCCGTGCCGTACGCGGCGTAACCCGGCGGCGGCACGCCATCGGGTGGACGCGGAGGCGGCGGCGGGCGATCGCCGATGCGAACCGAATAGCGGCCGTCGCCGCCATCGAACGTGCCGCGCACACGGGCGTGGACGCCGCCCGGGTAGAACGGGCGCGGCGGCGGAAGCAGGCCCGAATAGCCGGGATAGCCCAGCGTCCACAGCGGCACCCAGCGCGGATTGCCGGCGCTGGTGTCGCTGAGATATCGGTTGCCATCGGGCGTGGTGCATTCGTACATCGGCCGCGCCGGTGTGGAGGCAACGTAGCGCGGCGGCGGCGCGGCGGGCGGCGGTTCGGCCTTCGGCGCGGCGGCTTCGCGGCGCACGGACGGCGGTGCGTCCTTCGGGCGCACCATCTCCTGCGTCTGCTGCCTCTCGCCTTTCCTGCACGGCGTATCGCGCAACGTCAGCTGGCCCTGCGCGTCGGTGCAGCGGTAGATGGTGATCTCCGCCGCATGCGCGGCCGCCGCCGCGAGCAGCGGCAGTGCGAGGAGCGCGACGATGCGGACGCCGGAGGCCATGCGCGCATCTTGCGTCGCCCGTGGTGACGAAGGAAGCGCGGCGCCGGGCGTCCGGTTGTCCGGCGGTGGCGTTTCGGGCGGGCTCAGGCGCGGATCCGGGCGCCGGTGCGGGCGTCGCGGATCGC
The DNA here is from genome assembly GCF_057747855.1 of Lysobacter sp. SCRH-1R. Lineage (NCBI taxonomy): Bacteria > Pseudomonadati > Pseudomonadota > Gammaproteobacteria > Lysobacterales > Lysobacteraceae > Lysobacter > Lysobacter sp. SCRH-1R. Next base: position 232,891 of record NZ_CM173227.1, read on the forward strand.
GGTGGGCGAGGCGAGGCCGCCGGTTTCGCCCCCGGTGACGCCGTCGAGTCGCGCCAGCACGCGGGGATCGAGTGCTTCGCGGGTGAACGCCGGCGGCTCGCCCGCCAGGTTGGCGCTGGTCGATACCAGCGGTCCGCCGAACGCGTCGCACAGCGCGACCACGTCCGGATGCGCGCTCACCCGCACGGCGACGCCGTCGTGGGTGCCGGTGATCCAGCGCGGCACGCGCGGCGTGGTCGGGATGATCCAGGTGTTCGGCCCGGGCCAGCTGGCGAGCACCGCGTCGCGCTGCGCTTCGGTGAGTGCCTCCCAATCGAGCAGGCCGTCGAACTGCGAACGCGACGCGGCGATCAGGATCACGCCCTTGTCGACCGGCCGCTGCTTGATCGCCAGCAGCCGCAGCACCGCCGACTCGTCGAACGGATCACAGCCCAGCCCCCAGACGGCTTCGGTCGGATACGCGATGACGCCGCCGCGGCGGAGCGCGTCGGCGGCTTCGTTCGAAGTGAGCGGCGGGGACATGGCGCGAGGATAACGCGGGGCGCGATGCGCGCCAGCAGGGGCGTTCGGCGCGTGGGATCTTGCGGGGCGCGTCCCGGCGTTCGCCGGGATCACGCTTCACAGCGGTGGAAACCGTCGAAGCAGCGAAGGCGCCTTACGCCCTCGCCTTCTTCACGACCTTCTTCGTCGCGGTCTTCTTTGTGGCAGCGGTCGTGGTCTTCTTCGCCGCCTTCTTGGCAGCCGTCTTCTTCGCGGGCGCCTTCTTCGCCGGAGCCTTCTTCGCGGCCGGCGCCTTCTTCGCGGCGGCTTCCTTCTTCACCTTCACCGCCGGTTCCTTCTTCGCGGCCTTCTTGCCGAAGCCGCGGCGCACCGGCTTGCCGGTGTCGGCGAGGAACTGCGTGGCTTCCTCCAGCGACAGCGAGGCCGGCTCGCGATCCTTCGGGATCTTGCCGTTGAGCTTGCCGTCGCTGATGTACGGCCCGAAGCGGCCGTTGAGCACCTGCACGTCGCTGCCGTCCCATTGCTTGATGATGCGGTTGCGGGCGATCTCTTCCTTCTGCTCGATCAGGAACACCGCACGCGCCAGGTCGATCGTGTACGGATCGTCTTCCTTGGTGAGCGAAGCGTACGTGCTGCCGCGCTTGGCGAACGGGCCGAAGCGGCCGATGCCGACGCTGACCTCATGGCCCTCGTTCTCGCCGAGCTTGCGCGGCAGCTTGAACAGCTCCAGTGCGTCTTCCAGCGTGATGGTGTGCATCGACTGGCCCGGGCGCAGCGACGCGAACTCGAGCTTCTCGTCCGTGTCCTTGTCGCCGATCTGCGCGTACGGCCCGAAGCGCCCCAGGCGCACGCTCACCGGTTTGCCGGACTTGGGATCGGTGCCGAGCTCGCGCGCGCCGGTGGCCTCGCTGCGATCGACCGATTCGGTCTTGTCCTCGACCAGTTCCTTGAACGGGCCCCAGAACTTCTCCATCAGCGGGACCCATTCCTCCTCGCCGCGCGACACCGCATCGAGTTCGTCCTCGAGCCTGGCGGTGAAGTCGTAATCCACGTAGCGCGTGAAGTGCGACGACAGGAACTTCGACACCGCGCGGCCCACGTCGGACGGGCGGAAGCTGCGGCCTTCCATCTCCACGTACTTGCGGAACAGCAGCGTCTGGATGATCGAGGCGTAGGTGGACGGACGGCCGATGCCGTATTCCTCCAGCGCCTTCACCAGCGCCGCTTCGGTGTAGCGCGGCGGCGGCTGGGTGAAATGCTGGTCGGCGTGGATGCGATCCAGCGGCACGCGGTCGCCGGTCTTCATCGCCGGCAGCTTGCGGCCTTCGTCCTCGTCCTCGGCGGCCTTGGTGTCCTTGCCTTCCTCGTACACGGCGAGGAAGCCCGGATCGACCACTGTCGTGCCCGAGGCGCGGAACGCGTGCTCGCTGCCGGCGGCCAGGTCGACCGACACGGTGTTGAGCGTGGCCGGGACCATCTGCGAAGCGACGGCGCGCTTCCAGATCAGTTCGTAGAGCCGGCGTTCGTCGTCGCTGAGGAAGCGCGCGATCTGCGAGGGCGTGCGCAGCGCCGAGCTGGGACGCACGGCTTCGTGCGCTTCCTGCGCGTTCTTCGACTTGTTCTGGTACGCGTTGGGCTTGTCCGGCAGCGCGCGCGTGCCGTAGTCGCGGGCGATGACGTCGCGGATTTCGGTCACGGCGTCCTGCGACAGCGTCACCGAGTCGGTACGCATGTAGGTGATCAGGCCGACCGTGCCTTCCTCGCCGATCGCCACGCCTTCGTACAGCTTCTGCGCGACCTGCATGGTCTTGCGCGTGGTGAAGCCGAGCTTGCGCGCGGCTTCCTGCTGCAGCGTGGAGGTGGTGAACGGGGGTGCCGGACGCCGCTTGCGCTCCTTCGATGCGACGTCGGTGACGTGCAGCGCGCCGTTGGCGGCGGCGGTGATGCGCTTGCGGGCGTCCTCGGCGGTGTCGCCGTCGGTGACGGTGAACTGCTCGAACTTCTTGCCGTCCAGCTTGATGAGCTTGGCGGTGAAGGCCTGCGTCGGATGCGCGCACTCGGCCTCGATGGTCCAGTACTCGCGCGCGACGAAGGCTTCGATCTCCTCCTCGCGCTCGACGATCATGCGCAGCGCCGGCGACTGCACGCGGCCGGCGGACAGGCCGCGCTGCACCTTGCGCCACAGCACCGGGCTGAGGTTGAAGCCGACGAGGTAATCCAGCGCGCGGCGCGCCTGCTGCGCGTCGACCAGGTCGGAGGCGATCGACCGCGGCTGCGTCATCGCTTCCTTGATGGCGCGCGGGGTGATCTCGGTGAACACCACGCGGTGCAGCGGCTTGCCTTCCAGCAGGCCGCGCTCCTTCAGGATTTCCGCGATGTGCCAGCTGATCGCCTCGCCCTCGCGGTCCGGGTCGGTCGCCAGGTAGAGCGCCTCGGCGCCCTTGGCCGCCTTGGCGATCGCGTCGACGTGCTTCTCGTTCTTGTCGATCAGGTCGTAGCGCATGGCGAAGCCGCGCTCGGGATCGACCGCGCCCTCCTTTGGCACCAGGTCGCGGACGTGGCCGTAGGAGGCCAGGACGGTGAAGTCCTTGCCGAGGTATTTGTTGATCGTCTTGGCCTTGGCGGGCGACTCGACGATGAGGAGGTTCTTGGCCATGGGGGCTCCGCAGGGCCTGTCCCGGCGCTGCGATGGGGGCGGATGGAAGCGGGAGAAGACTACGCCCGCGACATGCGGCGCGGGCGTTCGGGGGCTTCTCTTTTTTCTATTGAGGCCATGCGTCGGCCGGGGCTGTCAAGCATGGCCGCGTGAAGCCGGGACCGCCGCCGCCCTGCGACGGTCCCGTTCAGCCTGGACTTCAGCCAGCACCGGCGGCGCGCCGCACGTATTCCTGGTACGCCGGGATGGCGATGGCGAGCATGATTCCCACGTAGGCCACGACTGCCAGGCCGCCCAGGATCAGCAGCACCAGCGCGACGGCGCCGAGCCCGCGGCGCTGCCGTTCCGGATGGGCGGTGTATGCCCAGCGGTCGACCACCAGCGTGCTCGCGACCATGTCGTGCAGGCCACGCTTGCGCTGGGTGAAGCCCGCCATGAAGTAGCCGATGTAGAGCGTGAAGTAGCACAGCAGGTGCGAGGCCCAGCGGCCGAAGGCATGGCCGCGGCCCAGGCGCCGTCCGGCGTCGTCGCTGACCTTGATGCCCACCGCCATCTTGCCCAGCGTGGCCTGCGTGCCGGAGGACTCCATGCCGATGTAGTACAGCCCGCTGATGACCGGATAGAGCAGGTAGACCAGCGCGAGCAGGGCGACCATGCCGGTCGGCGGGGCGGACTCGGCGGAGAACAGCCCGGACATGCCCAGGCCGAACACGACCATCGCGATGACCAGCACCACGTAGTAGCCGATGCTCACGACCAGCGAGTCGATCATCAGCGCGGCCAGGCGCTTCCAGAAGCCGGCGTACACGACCTCGCCGGCTGCGGCCTGGTAGTCGTCCACTTCGTTGAGGCTGGCGCGCGGCGGCGCGTACGGCGAAGCGCGGTCGACCGCGTCGCCGGCCACCGCCGCGGGCGTCGCGAAGGCCGAGGGCGACACGACCGGCGGTGGTGCCACCTCGTCGAGACCGAGCGAATCGGAGAAACGGTCGAGCGGCTGCCAGTCGCGCGCGCCGACGTGCCAGGCGAGCGTGTCGCGTTGCACGCGGCCGTCGCGATAGGCCTCGCGCACGTCGTCGGCGGCCATCGGCCCGACGCGCCCCTGTCCCGGCAGGTGGTAGTACCAGTCCGTCATGTTGTCCCCTGATTGTCGAAGGCCGGCCCGTGCGGACCGGCCTGCATGCGCCTCCCCAGGCGCGTTACCTGCGTCCGGCGGCGCTCAGTGCACCGGCTCGGGTTCGTCCTCGAACATCTGCGTTTCCATCCAGGCATAGGCGGCTTCCGAGCCCGGCTGGTTGAACAGCACCATCAGCACGACCCACTTCAGGTCGTCCAGGTCGATCTCGTCCTGGTCCAGCGCCATCGCGCGGTCGAGCACGAGCTCGCGCTGGCCGGCGTCGAGCACGCCGTGCTGTTCCAGGAACAGCAGGAAACCACGGCATTCCACGTCGAGCTTGTCCAGCTCCGGCCCGAAGAACACGCGCACCGGCCCGTTCGCGCGCGGAGCCGCGGCGCTGGGCCGCTGCTGGGCCAGCGCGTCGAGCCATTCGAAGGCCTTGTTGATCTCGGCGGGACTGAAGCCGGCTTTGCCGAGTTCGTCGAAGAGGGGGCCGCTGCGGAGCGAATCGCGGTCGCGGACGAGGTCCGCATCGTCGGTGAAGTAATGCTCGAACAGGTACAGCAGGACGTCCAGGATGCTCTCTTTCATTTCCCTCGGCCTGCGCCGCACGCGGCGCGGTGGGCAGAACTTGCGGAAGGCCCGCCGCCGCGACCGGGATTCCCTGAACGGGAGCCGTCAGCGACTGCGGAAATACCGGCCGTGTTGCGAAAAAACACGGCCATCAAGCTCCATGAGCAGCAGCATGGAGGACACTGCCGCGGCCGTCAATCCGGTCCGCTGCACCAGCTGATCCATAGCGGTTGGGTCATGGCCCAGGGCGTTCCACAACTTCTGGTAGTCGGGGTCGTGAATCGTCTGACCGTCGCCGGCATCCGCCCCGGGCGCCTGAGGGGGCTGGATGGGGGCGCCGAGCTCCCGGCGCAAGTCCTGGGCGAGCGCGGAGATCTGCGGCGCCAGGGCGTCGATCGCATCCTGCGCCGAGACGACCAGGGTGGCGCCGTCGCGGATCAGCCGGTGGCAGCCGCGCGCGAGCGGGTTGTGGATCGACCCTGGCACGGCGAACACGTCGCGTCCGGCTTCGGCGGCCAGCCGGGCGGTGATCAGCGCCCCCGAGCGCTCGGCCGCCTCGATCACCACCGTCGCGACCGACAGCCCCGCCAGGATCCGGTTGCGTGCAGGGAAGTGGAACGGCACCGGTCGGGTGCCGGGGAGGTACTCGCTGACGATCGCGCCGGTCTCCGCGATGCGCGCGTGCAGGCCGGTGTTCGCGCGCGGGTAGGGCACGTCGGGGCCGGTGCCCAGGATCGCGACGGTGCGCCCGCCGACGTCGAGCGTCGCCTGGTGCGCGGCGGTGTCGATGCCGGCGGCCATGCCGCTCGCGACGACCAGTCCGGACGCCGCGAACGCGCGGGCGAAGTCGCGCGCGTTGTCGCGTCCGCCCGGCGTCGGGCCGCGACTGCCGACCACTGCGATCGACGGCCGCCATAACAACGCCGGGTCGCCCGCGACGAACAGCGCCAGCGGCGGGTTCGGCGACCTGCGCAGCAGCGGCGGGTAATCGGATTGATGCCAGCCGATGAGGCTGCAGCCGGGCGCCTGCAGCCACGCCAACGCCGCCGGCGTTGCGATGGCGGCCGAAAGCGCGGAGACGTGTTCGTCCGTCCACCCGGCGTCGCGCCAGCCGGCGGGACCGGCGGCGACCGCCTCCCGCGCGCCGCCGAACCGTTCGATCAGCGCACAGCGCGCGGCGGTGGAGCCGCCGGCGGCGATCAGACGCAACAGGGCGAGCGCTTCCGCGTGGTCGTCGGTATCGGGTGGGGGCGGGCCGGTCATGCGACCAGCATCGCCCGCAAACGACGACGGCGCCGTCAGGCGCCGTCGCGTGGTTCGATCAGGAAACTCCCGGACGCGATGTCAGTTCGTTGCGTCGGGATGCTTCAGACGATAGCCCAGGTGGGTCGGACGGATGCCGTCCATCACCAGCGCGTAGCTGACCTTGTCGAAGGTGCGGAACACCATGACGTGGCTGGCGAACTCGTCCGGCATCTTCACCTTCTCGCCGCGGCTGTGCGCGTCGGGGCTGCGGTCGATGCCCGCGCGGACGCGGTCGACCTCGATGCTGCCCTGGCGCCACACCGAGAACACGGTGCCGTTGTCCACGCCGTCCGCCGCGCCGACGGAGAGCGCGACCACGTCGCGCGTGCCGCCGCTGCTGACCATGTCGGCCACGGCGATGACGCGGGCCTTCTCCACCGCCGGCTCCTGCGCCGGGGCGTGCGGCATGAACTGCAGGTCGTAGGCCTGCGCCTCGACCGGGATCAGGCGGTCGCCGGCGCGTACTTCCTTGCCGTTGTCGTCGACCAGCACGGTGACGGCCTCGGCATCGCCGACGATGCCGCGGGTGACGGTGGCGGTGGCGACCTTGGCCAGCTCGTAGCCCAGGAACTCACCGCCGCCCGGCGGCAGCTGGTAGGCCCACAGGCTCTCGGTGCCCCAGTTGCGCTTGCCGCGGAAATCCAGCGTTTCGGCGCGACGACCCGACGGCTCGCAGCAGCGATCCGGATCCAGCGTCTGGAAGCGCTGGCTCGGGCGCACGACCATGTAGCGCTGGCCCGGCTCGGCACCATCCAGTCCCTTCACGTACACCAGCTGGTTGCCGGCGCTGCGCAGGCGATCCTCTTCCAGGCCGACGACATAGGGCAGGCTTTCGAATTCGTCCACCACGCGCAGGTCCTTCAGGAAGGACTCCACTTCCGACAGCGGGATGGCGTTGATCGGCGCTTCCTCGCGCGGGCCTTCCTGCACGGCGACGCGGTCGAGGTAGGCCAGCGACAGCACGTCGCCCGGGAAGATCAGGTGCGGGTTCTTGACCTGGGGATTGGCCTGCCAGATTTCGGGCCACAGCCACGGCTTCTTCAGGAAGCGCCCGGCGATGTCCCACAGGGTGTCGCCCTTCTTCACCACGTAGGTGTCCGGATGGCCGCCCGCGAGTTCCGCGGCGACGCCGTAGGTGGCGATCGTGAGCAGCGCAGCGGTCATCACCGTGCGCAACGGTTTAAGCATCAAGGCCATCTGGCAATTCCCCTTACCGCCCCTGAACGTACTGTTCCGGCCCCGCTGCCTCGGGCAGCTTCCCCAAAATACACGCCGTGAAGGCGGGGCACCGCGGCACTATAGCCCAGAAGAACCGCACGGTTGCAAGCGTCGGACCGCCATAACGGGGTTACAATCACGCTACTTCTTGCGGTTGTGACACACGCCCCCATTTCGACGCCATGGCCCTGCTTCCCATCCTCGAATTCCCCGATCCGCGCCTGCGCACCGTCGCCGCCAAGGTCGATCCCGCGCATATCGCCGACGCGCAGTTCCAGGCGCTGATCGACGACATGTTCGAGACCATGTACGAAGCGCCGGGCATCGGGCTGGCCGCCAGCCAGGTCGACGTGCACCAGCGTTTCATGGTCATCGACGTGAGCGAGGAGAAGGACCAGCCGATGGTCTTCATCAATCCGGAGATCGTCGCGCGCGATGGCGAGCAGGTGTACCAGGAAGGCTGCCTGTCGGTGCCGGGCATCTTCGCCGACGTCACCCGCGCCAACCGCATCACCGTGAAGTACCTCGACCGCACCGGCAAGGAATGCGAGCTGGACGTCGACGGCCTGCTGGCGGTGTGCATCCAGCACGAGATGGATCATCTGGCCGGCAAGCTGTTCGTCGATTACCTCTCGCCGCTCAAGCGCGAGATGGTGCGCAAGAAGCTCGCCAAGCAGCGCCGCCAGGCCGCGGCCTGAGCGATCGTCGCGCCGGCCGTCGCGCCGGCGCCACGCACGACACGAACGCGGGGTGACCCGCGTTCTTCGTTTTCCACGTGGCACGGCCACTTCGCAGGCACCGCACCGCGACCATGAGACTCGTTTTCGCCGGAACCCCCGATTTCGCCGTTCCCTGCCTGCGCGCCGCCGCGCAGAAGGGCGAAGTCGTCGCCGTCTACACGCAGCCAGATCGCCCCGCCGGCCGCGGTCGCGAACTCACGCCCTCGCCGGTGAAGCGCGAGGCGCTGCTGCGCGGCATCCCGGTGTTGCAGCCGGAGAACTTCAGGTCCGCCGCGTCGAAGGAGGCGCTGCGCGCGCTGCAGCCCGACCTGATGATCGTCGTCGCCTACGGCCTGATTCTGCCGCAGTCGGTGCTCGACATTCCCACGTACGGCTGCTGGAACGTGCACGCCTCGCTGCTGCCGCGCTGGCGCGGCGCGGCGCCGATCCAGCGCGCCATCGAAGCCGGCGACGCGCGCACCGGCGTGTGCCTGATGCAGATGGAAAAAGGCCTGGACACCGGCCCGGTGCTGCTCTCGCAGGCCATCGACATCGGCGAACAGGAAACCGGCGGGCAGCTGCACGACCGGCTGTCCGCGCTCGGTGCGCAGGTGCTGAGCGACGGCCTCGGGCTGCTGCGCGCCGACATCCATCCCGTTCCGCAGGTGCAGCCGGAAGACGGCGTCACCTACGCGCACAAGCTCGACAAGAGCGAGGCGCGGCTCGACTGGTCGCAGCCCGCGCATGCGCTGGCGAACAAGGTGCGCGCGTTCAATCCGTGGCCGATGGCCGAAGCCAGCGTCGCCGGCGAACGCCTGCGCCTGCACGGCGCGATCGCGCTGGACGAAGCGCATGGCGCCGAACCGGGCACGCTGCTGCGTGCCTCGCGCGACGGCCTGGATGTCGCCTGCGGTGCCGGCGTGCTGCGCATCCGCGTGCTCCAGCGCGAAGGCGGCAAGGCGATCACCGCCGCCGATTACCTCAACGGCCGCCGCGATCTGGTCGCCGACCGATGAAACCCGCCCCCCGCAAGCTGCCGCCCGGCGTGCAGACCCGCGTGATCGCCGCGCGCGTGCTCGACGCGGTGCTGCATCGCGGCCGTTCGCTCAAGGCCGAACTCGCGCAGGCGCTGCCGGCATTGCCCGATCCGCGCGACCGCGCGCTGGTGGAAGCGATCTGCTTCGCCGTGCTGCGCCAGCCCGCGCGCTTCGAAGCGGCGCTGTCGGCATGGATGAGCAAGCCACTGGGATACCGCGACGGCGAACTCAAGGCGCTGCTGTTCGCCGGGCTCGCGCAGCTGGATCCGCTGAAGTTGCCGGCGCACGCGGCGCTCGCGTCCACGGTCGATGCGGCGCGCGCGATCGGCCGCACGCACCAGGCCGGCATGGTCAACGCCCTGTTGCGACGCGCCCAGCGCGAAGGCATTGCGCAGATCGAGGCGCACGCGCACTGGCCGAAATGGCTTCGCGACCGCATCGCCGCCGACTGGCCGCAGGACGAAGCCGCGATCCTCGACGCCAGCGTCGCCGAGCCGCCGATGTGGCTGCGCGTCAACCGTCGTCGCACCACGCCCGCGCAGTACCTGCAACGCCTGCACGATGCCGGCATCGCCGCGCGGCTCGACGACGCCGCCGGCGATGCGGTGCGCCTCGACACGCCCGTCGCCGTCGCCGCATTGCCGGGCTTCGCCGAGGGCGAGGCGTCGGTGCAGGACGCTTCCGCGCAGCTGGTCGTCGACGCGCTCTCGCCCGCGGCCGGCGCGCGCGTGCTCGACGCCTGCGTCGCGCCCGGCGGCAAGGCCGCGCACGTGCTCGAACGCGATGCGACCGTGCGCCTGAGCGCCATCGACATCGACGCGCAGCGGCTCGATCGCGTGCGCGAGAACCTGTCGCGGCTGAAGCTCGGCGGCAGCATCCAGCTTGCCGCGGTCGATGCGGCGCAGACGGCGGCGTGGTGGGACGGCGTGCCGTTCGATGCGGTGCTGCTCGACGCGCCGTGTTCGGCGACGGGCATCGTGCGACGCCAACCGGACGTGCTGCAGCATCGGCGCGAGTCCGATCTCGATTCGCTCACCGCGACCCAGGCGCGCCTGCTCGATGCGCTGTGGACCACGGTCGCGCCCGGTGGCGTGCTGCTGTACGCGACGTGTTCGATCCTGAAGGCCGAGAACGAGGCGCAGGTCGAGGCGTTCCTCGCGCGCACCCCGGATGCCGTGGCCGAACCGCTGGACGAGCGCTTCGGCCGCGTCGCCGGTGCCGGGCGGCAGCGGCTGCCGGGCGAGGGCGGGTTCGACGGCTTCTACTACGCGCGGCTGCGCAAGCGGCCGGCGTAACGAACGCGCGACACCCGACGGCCTGGCGCACGGCCTGCGCCGCCCCGGATCGTTCCGACGTTACGACCACATCGCGCGGATAGAATCCGCGCATGCTGCCGACCACCGCCCGATCCCGCGACACCTGGCTGTTCTGGATCATCGCCCTGCTGGTGCTCGGCGCCGGCCTGGGCCTGCGCGATCCGTGGCCGGCCGACGAGCCGCGCTTCACCCTCGTCGCCAGGCAGATGGTCGAAAGCGACGACTGGCTGTTCCCGCATCGCGGGCACGAGCTGTATTCGGACAAGCCGCCGGTCTTCATGTGGTTGCAGGCGATCGCGTACACGATCTTCGGCAACTGGCGCGTGGCCTTCCTGCTGCCGTCGCTGCTCGCGGCGCTGGGCACGCTGTGGTGCGTGGTCGACCTGGGCTCGCGGTTGTGGACGCGTCGCGTCGGCACCTACGCCGGCTACGCGCTGCTGTTCGCGCTGCAGTTCACCTGGCAATCGAAGAAGGCGCAGATCGATCCGCTGGTGGTGTTCTGGATCACGCTCGGCAATTACGGCCTGCTGCGCCACGTGCTGCAGGTCGCGCGCAACCGCGGGCCGGACTGGCCGATGTGGATGCTCGGCTGGGCCGCGGCGGCGATGGGCGTCATCAGCAAGGGCGTGGGCATCCTCGCGTTGCTGATGCTGGTTCCGGCGGGCATCGCCTCGCTGCGCGGCTGGAACGTGAAGGTGCACGTGCGAAATCCGAAGTTCTGGCTCGGTCCGCTCGCCTTCGTGCTCGCCGCATGCGTGTGGCTGGTGCCGATGCTGATCGCCGCCATGGGCAACGCGGGGCCGGAGTACCGCGCCTACGTCGACGACATCCTCGTGCGCCAGACCGCGAAGCGTTACGGCGCCTCGTGGGATCACGGCCAGCCGGTGTGGTACTTCCTCGAAGTGATGGCGACGATGTGGCTGCCGACGGTGCTCGCGCTACCGTGGGCGATCCCCGCGTGGCGCCGCCGCCTGCGCCGGCGCGATCCGCGTTACCTGCTGCCGCTGGCATGGTGGGTGCTGGTGATCGTGTTCTTCAGCATTCCGGCCGGCAAGCGCGACATGTACATCCTGCCCGCGCTGCCGATGATGGCGCTGGCCCTCGGCCCGCTGCTGCCGGGACTGATGCGCAAGCGCGGCGTGCGCCGCACCGCGTTCGGCTTCACCGTCGTGTTCGCGATCGCGCTGCTGCTGGGCGGGCTGGCGACGTGGTTCGGCGATCCGGGCTTCGAGCGGCGGTTCGTCGAGGAACGTGGGCTCCAGCTCGAATCCGCCGCGTTGGCGATGTGCATCACCGCGATCGGCGTGTGGGGCGTGCTGTGCCTGCTGTGGGCCGGCCGGCGCCGTCCGTTCGCGGGGATGATCGCGCTGCTGTCCGGGCTGTGGGTGGCGTTCGGCCTGATGATCGCGCCGCTGCTCAACGATTCCTCGTCGGCGCGCGGCCTGATGACGGAGGTCGGTCGCCGCATCGGCCCGGATGCGGAGCTGGGCCTGGTCGCGTGGCGCGAGCAGAACCTGCTGATGGCCGATCGCCGCGTCGCGGAATTCGGCTTCAAGGTGGATTTCGACGAGCAGATGCGGCGCGGCCTGGCATGGCAGCGCGAGGCGCCGGCGACGCGCTGGCTGCTGGTGCAGGACGTGGCGCTGGCGGCGTGCATCGACGTATCGCTGACGCAGCATCTGGGGAATGCGAACCGTCGCGGGTGGACGCTGGTGCCGGGCGCTGCGACGGCAGGGTGCCGCTGACGAAGCGATCGCTCTTTAACCCGGGTAAGCGAAGCGCACCCGGGTGGGAGAGGCGACCGCGCCCCGGGTGCGCTTCGCTTACCCGGGCTACAACGGCAACCGCTGACCGAAGCGGCGGGCGGCCCGATTACCGGAAATCAGCAGGGAACGTCACACCCCACGCACACCCTCGCGCAAATCCGGCAACGGCTCGCGCGCGAACTCCGCCAGATGCCGATCCAGCCCCAGCGGACTGCGCACGCGCTTCGTCGCCTTCGTGTCGGCGAGCAGCGGGTCGTTCGGGCTCGCGCCCTCTTCGTGGCGTTCGCGGTGGTACAGGTGCGTGGCGAGGCCGCCGAAGCGCAGCATCCGCCGCATCAACCCATGGTGGAACGCGCGCACGGCCAGATCCTTGTCCTCGCGGCCCCAGCCTTCGAAGCGTTCGTCGAAGCCGTTCAACGCGACCAGATCGTCGCGCCACCACGCCTGGCTGCAACCCTTGATCGAACTGGTCTTCTGGTTGCGCGTCACCCGCAGCGACAACGCCGCCAGCGCGGGAATGCGCAGCGTGTGCCGGCGCCGCGTCAGGCCGCGGTCGAAGAAACCCAGTTGCTGGACCTCGCGCGAGAGCAGGCGGTCGCGACCGGTTTCGTCGGTGAGCACGCGCATGCCCTGTACGAAGCTGCCGCGTTGCGCGGCACGCATCTGGTCTTCGACGAATTTCGGATGCGGCACCATGTCGCCGTCGAGGATGAGCACGTAGTCGCCCGTCGTCGCGGCGATGGCGCGATTGCGCGCGAGCGCGAGGCGGAAACCCTTGTCCTCGATCCAGCTGTGCCGCAGCGGCACGGGGTAATCGCGCGCAAGGCGCTCGAGCATCGCGCGCGTGTCCTCGCGCGAGCCGTCGTCGGCGACGATCACCTCGTGCGGCAGCACGGTCTGGCGCGCCAGCGCTTCCAGCGCGAGTTCCAGCGCCTGCGGCCAGTTGTAGGTGGAGATGACGACGCTGACGCGTGGGTTCTTCGAGGTGTTCATGGCTTTGGATCGTTGATCGGACGGCCGTTCTGCAACAGCCACAACATGATGGTTTTCTGTCGCACGTAGTTCGCGCGAACGTAGGCGTAGACGAGGCCGTGCCAGCCGTCGAGGAAACCGCCACGCAGCAGGTATCCGCGCCAGAAACGCCACGCCGGCGAGAGGATCAGCCTGCCCAGCGTCGCGCGCTTTCCGCGCGCGAAGTCGTGCTCGGCCATCATCCGCGCGTAGCGCTGCGTCTTCTGCAACTGCGCTTCGAGCGAGCGGTACGGATGATGGACGAGGTCGCCGGCGAGCGTGCGCACGGGGCCGTCGACGCTGGCCGCCTCATGCACCTCGCGCTTGCCGCGCCAGCCACCGCGGCGGCGGTCGAACAGGCGTAGCACGCGATCGGGATACGCGTTGCCGTGGCGCAGGAACTTGCCGAAGTACTCGCTCAGCCGCGCGAAACGGTATCCCGCCGCGCCTTCGAAACCGCGCGCGCGTTCGGCTTCGATCGCGGTGCGCAGCGCGTCGCCGACGCGTTCGTCGGCGTCCAGGCACAGCACCCAGTCGTGCGCGGCCTGTTCGACGGCGAACTGCTTCTGGCTGCGGAAACCATCGAACGGACGCTGGATCACGCGTGCGCCCAGCTCCGCGGCGATCCGTGCGGTGGCGTCGGTGGAATGCGAATCGACCACGACCACCTCGTCGCAGAAGGCGAGCGAGGCGATGCAGTCGGCGATGCGGTCGGCTTCGTTGAACGCGATAATGCAGGCCGACAGGGGCGTGCCGCCGCCCGCGCGTGGCGCGGTCGCCGGTGAGCCCTGCAGCGATGGATCCGAGGAAGCGTTGATGGCCGACACCCTGTTGTTCGCGAGCGAGCGGTACGCGCTGCCCATCCTGCAACCGCTGGCGCAGGCGCTGCAAGCCGCGGGATACGGCGTTCACGCCTGGTTCGTCGACGGCGCCGCGGGAGCCGCGCTGCCGTCGCCGGTGCGCATGATAGGCCTGCGCGAGGCGGTCGCGCTGAAACCGGTCGCCGTGTTCAGCGCGGCGAACTGGGTGCCCACCTTCGTTTCCGGTGCGAAGGTCCAGCTCTTCCACGGCTTCAACGTGGAGAAGCGCTCCGACGAACGCGGGCATTTCCGCGTGCGCGGGCTGTTCGACCTGTACTGCACGCAGGGCCCGGCCACGACCGCGCCGTTCCAGGCCCTGGCCGCGCAGGCCGGCCATTTCGCCGTGGTCGAAACCGGCTGGCCCAAGCTCGATCCGCTGTTCCGCGACGACGCGGGCGCCGCCGCGGCGATGCGCGCGCCCGCTGGCGACCGGTCCGTGGTGATGTTCGCCTCGACCTTCACCGAACGCCTGAGCGCCGCGCCGCACCTGTTCGACGCCATCGCCGCGGAGGTCGCGCGTGGCGATCGTTACTGGCTGCTCACGCTGCACCCCAAGTGCGCGCCGGAGCTGTTCGAGCGTTACCGCGCGCTGGCCGGCCCGAACGCCGCGTTCTTCGAGACCGAACAGCTCGTCACCGCGCAGCGCGCCGCCGACGTGCTGCTGGCCGATACGACCTCCGTCGTGTCCGAGTTCGTCGTGCAGCGCAAGCCGGTGGTGACGTTCCGCAACCGCGCGCCGAAGCCGCACATGCTGGATTTCGACGATGCGGCGCGATTGCCGGAGATGCTCGCGCGCGCGTTCGCGCCGGACGATGCCCTGAAGACCGCGTTGGCGGCGTATGGCGATGCGATCCATCCGTATCGCGACGGGCATTCGTCCGAGCGCGTGATCGCGGCGACGCAATCGCTGCTGCGCGGCGATCTGGGCCGGCTGCGTCGCAAGCCGCTGTCGTCGTGGTTGCGCGGATGGCAGATCCGTCGCGAACTGGGCTACTGGGGCCCGGCCGGCTGAGGCTTCACCAGCGCAACGGCCGTCGCGCCAACGTGCGCGAGAGCGACGCGTAGAGCGCCAGCGCTTCATCGTAGGGCAGGAAACGCACGCGCAGCGGCGGCGAGAGCGCGCCGCTACCGGCGGTGTCCAGGTGCAGCGTCGCGGTGCCGCAGCGGCGATCCAGCGGCGAGCGCGTGAGTTGCAGCGCCTGCAGCTTGTCGAGTTCGGCGAAACGCCAGTGGCGCGTCCACCAGCCTTCGCGCACGGCGATCAGTTCCGGATTCGCCGCGTACGCCATGCGATGCGCGCGCCGATGTGCGACGAACGCCGCCCACGGCAGCCACGCCAGCACGAGCAGCCCCCACGCGCCGAAACGCCAGCTTGCGGCGATGGCGACGGCGGCGACGACCGGCAGCGTCGGCAGCACCAGCCGGCACCAGTTCGATGCCGGCAACGCGCGCCAGTCGAGCTGCGTCCAGCCGGCGCGCGGCAGCAGGTGTTCGATCAGCGCATCGCACGCGGCGGGCGTGGCGATCGGCGCGAGCTCGCGCAGGGCGCGCTGTTGCTGCTGCTCCTCGGCGACGGCGGTGTCGACGTCGAGGCTGCGGCGCTTGAGCAGGCGATGCAGCGTGCCTTCGCGCAGGGTCCACGCCTGGATGCGGCGGCGCGACGCACTGGTGCGCCATCGCGCCAGCAGGCCGCGTTCGACGGTGAGGCGGCGGCCGATCTCGCTCAGCCGGAAACCGTGGTACTGCAACAGCGCCAACAGGATCGAGAACGCGCGCAGCAGCGCGATGGCGAACACGACCACGGCGAGCGCGGACACGACGTACTGCATCGGGCCGAAATGGTGTTCGCCGGCGAAGCCGAACAGCCATTCGCCGACCGTGCGGAACACGTCGAGCACCGCGCGCTGGCTGATCTGCACGACCGCCGCGAACGCCGCGCCCACGACGATCAACCCGCGGTTCGATACCAGCCCCAGGCGGATCACTTCGCCCAGCGGCATGGCGAGCAGCGTGGCGGCTTCGGGCTCGCCCGCGACCGTCGCCGCCGCGCCGCGATCACGCACCAGCGCTTCCAGCGCCAGCGCGTCGTGGAGCTTGAGCACGCGCATCTGCGCTTCGGGCTTGCTGCCGCCCGCCGATTCCAGCCGCACCTCGGCCACGCCGAACACGCGGTGCAGCGCCGACTGTTGCAGCGCGACGTTGTGGATGCGCGCGAACGGGATCACGCGCAGGCTGCGTTCGAACAGGCCGCTGCGGATCACCAGCCGATCGCCCGCCACGCCGTAGCGATAGGTGAAGTACTGCCACAGCGAGAGCACGACCAGCACGGCGACGCCGATCAGCGGCCACAGCTCGTTGCGGTCGCCACGCCCGGCGAACACCAGCACGAGCAGCGGCAGGATGAACTGCTTCAGCTGCTGCAGCAGCACGAACAGCCACGACATCGGATGCAGTCGGCGTTCGGCGAGCGCGGCGACTTCCGGCGTGGTCTCGACGCCGCCGGGCTCAGGCGTCGTCATCGGCGTCGATCTGGCGCGCGAGCAGGTCGCGCAGGCGTTCGGCGTCGTCGGCGTCCAGGTGCGGCACGCTCACCGAACTGTGCCGCGTGCCGGCGGTGTGCACGATCAGTGTGGCCAGGTTCCGCTGGCGCTGCAGCGGTCCGCGCTTGATGTCCAGGTGCTGCACGCGCGTGGCGGGCACGCGCGTTTCGCGCTGCCATAGACGGCCGCGGCGAACCGCCAGGCCGTCTTCGTCGAGGCGCCAGAAGGTGTGGCGATGGTGCTTGAGGCCGATCCATGCGCCGAGCGCCGCGCCGGCCAGTCCGAGCACGGGTGGCGCGAACCACAGTCCCGATACCCCCGCGAGCACGAAGCCGCCGACCAGCCCCGGCATCGCCAGCGGCAGCATCGGCGTGAGCATGCTGGGCAGGCGCGCGCGGTCGGGCAGGGCGTGCCAGTCGGCGGGTTGGATCGCGGCGGCGGTCTCGTCGTGGTCGGCCATGGTGTCGTTCCGTCCTCGTTCGCGACGGCGCGCCGTCAGCGGTTCCAGTACGGGTTCTCTTCCCCCGAACCCGGCGGCCTGAGCGTATAGCGTTTGTAGGTCCACTGGTATTGCGCCGGATCGCGCCGGGCGATCGCTTCGACCGCCGCGTTGAGCGCGGCCACGGCGACCTTCGGATCCGGATCGGACATCGCCGTTGGCGCCGGCTGGAGATGCAGCGCGAAGCCGGGGTGATCGGCGTGCGTGTCGATGCGTTCGCACCACGCGAACAGCACGGTCGCACCGGTGCGCGAGGCGAGCCGGCCGATCAGCGTCATCGTCAGCGCCTGCACGCCGAAGAACGGGGCGAATTCGCCGTCGCCGGCCTTGGGCTGCTGGTCCGGCAGGATGCCGACCACGCCACCGTCGTTGAGGCGCTTGAACAGCTGGCGGATCGCCGGGCCTTCGGCGCGGACCTGGGTGACGCGCTCCTCATCGCCCCTCTCGTGGTCGGCGCGCACGAGGTTGAGGAAGTGCTCGACCACCGCAGATTCCGGCGGGCGATACAGGATCGCCAGCGGCGTACGCCATGCCAGCCACTGGTTCAGCAGTTCCCAGTTCCCGTGGTGGGGCGCAGCGATGATCACGCCACGGCCGGCGGCGATCGCCTCGTCCATCAGCGCGGTGCCGTGCTGCTCGCGCAGCAGGCGGAGGTTTTCCGGATGCGGCCGGGTCCACAGGCGGATGGTTTCCAGCACCTGGCGCGCGGTGGTGCGCAGGATCGCCGCGTGCAGCGTCGCGCGCTCGGCGGGGAGCAGGTCGGGGTAGGCGAGTTCAAGGTTGATCCGCGCGACGCGGCTCTCGCGCACGTCGCGCCAGCGCCACCACGCCGCCAGCGCATCGCCCAGGCGCAGCAGCACCGGCCAGGGCAGGCGACCGATCAGGGAAGCGACGAAGTACAGCAGGCGTGCGGCGAAGCGGGTCATCCATTCAGTCTAACGGCGCCTTCGCCTTCGCCGGCGCCGGTTGACCGGTCGCGTCGGGGCCGACAGCATCGGCGCTCCCTCCGTCATTCCCGGGACGCCATGCTCGCCCTGATCCAGCGCGTGACCGAAGCCAGCGTCCGGGTGGACGACGAGGTGGTGGGGGCGATCGGACCGGGGCTGCTCGCCCTGGTGGGTGTCGAACCCGGCGACGGCGAGGTGCAGATCGCGCGGATGGCCGACCGGCTGCTCGGATACCGTGTATTCGCCGACGAGGGAGGCCGAATGAACCTGGGCCTGGCCCAGACCGGCGGCGGCCTGCTGCTGGTCAGCCAGTTCACCCTGGCCGCGGACACCCGCAGCGGCATGCGTCCGGGCTTCAGCACGGCCGCCGCGCCGGAGGTCGCTGAACCGCTGTTCAGCAGGCTGGTCGGGATCTGCAGGCAAAAACACGCCGGGGGGGTGGAAACGGGGCGGTTCGGTGCCCATATGGTGATCAGCCTGGTCAACGACGGCCCGGTCACCTTCCTCCTGCGGTCCTGAAGGCCAATCCGACCGGTCCGGCCTGATATACTGGAACGTTCCCCATCCCTTCCCATCAGCGCGGTGGCGCAACCCATGGCCAACGAACGTCAGCCCCCCTCCTCCGACATCAAGCAGTTGATCAGCAAGGGCCTGGAGCAGGGCTACCTGACCTACGCCGAAGTCAACGACCACCTGCCCGACGACCTCGTCGACGCCGAGCAGATCGAAGACATCATCGGCATGATCAACGGCATGGGCATCGAGGTCCACGAAGTGGCCCCCGACGCCGAAACGCTGCTGCTCGCCGACGGCGGCACGGGCAACCGTGAAGTCGACGACACCGCCGCCGAAGAAGCCGCCGCCGCGCTGACCGCGCTCGACGGCGAAGGCGGTCGCACGACCGACCCGGTGCGCATGTACATGCGCGAGATGGGCACGGTCGAACTGCTCACCCGCGAGGGCGAGATCGCCATCGCCAAGCGCATCGAGGAAGGCCTCGGCCAGGTGCAGGCCTCGCTGGGCGTGTTCCCGGCGACGATCGCGTCGATCCTCGAGGACTACGAACAGCACAAGGCCGGCAAGAAGCGCCTGGCCGAGATCATCGTCGGCTTCAACGACCATCTGGACGAAACGCCCGAGCCGCCGGCACCGGTGGTCGCCGAAGCCGTGGACAGCGACGCCGAGGCCGACGAGGACGAGGACGACGTCGCCGACGGCGACACCGAGGAAGTGGCGACCGGTCCGGATCCGGTCGAAGTCGCCGCGCGCATGGAATCCCTGGCCGACAACTACCAGAAGTTCCTCAAGGCCTACGCCAAGCACGGCCCGGCGCACAAGTCGGTGCTGAAGCTGCGCGAGGACATGGCCGCGGTGTTCGTCACCTTCAAGCTGCCGCTGCCGCTGACCGACGTGCTGGTCAGGAACATGCGCGAGGTCGTCAACGGCATCAAGGACCACGAGCGCCGCATCCTCGACCTGTCCACGCGCGTCGCCAAGATGCCGCGCAAGGACTTCATCCGCGCCTGGGAAGGCAACCAGACCAACCTGGAATGGGTGGACGAGCTGCTCAAGCGCAAGCAGAAGTGGTCGTCGGGCCTGCGCGAGGTGAAGGACCAGATCATCGCCGAGCAGCAGGCGACGATGGAGATCGAGAAGGCCTCCTACCTGACCCTGGCCGACATCAAGGACATCTCCCGCCAGATGGCCTACGGCGAGGCGAAGGCGCGCAAGGCGAAGAAGGAGATGGTCGAGGCGAACCTGCGCCTGGTGATCTCCATCGCCAAGAAGTACACCAACCGCGGCCTGCAGTTCCTCGACCTGATCCAGGAAGGCAACATCGGCCTGATGAAGGCGGTGGACAAGTTCGAGTTCCGTCGCGGCTTCAAGTTCTCGACCTACGCCACGTGGTGGATCCGCCAGGCCATCACGCGTTCGATCGCCGACCAGGCGCGCACCATCCGTATCCCGGTGCACATGATCGAGACGATCAACAAGCTCAACCGCATCAGCCGCCAGATGCTGCAGCAGTACGGCCGCGAAGCGACTCCGGAAGAGCTGGCGAAGGAAATGGACATGCCGGAGGACAAGATCCGGAAGGTCATGAAGATCGCCAAGGAACCGATCTCGATGGAAACTCCGATCGGCGACGACGAGGATTCCCATCTGGGCGATTTCATCGAGGACACGAACATCGAGTCCCCGGTCGAGGCGACCACCAACATCAACCTGACCGAGACCGTGCGCGATGTCCTCGCAGGCCTCACGCCGCGCGAAGCCAAGGTGCTGCGCATGCGCTTCGGCATCGACATGAACACCGACCACACGCTGGAAGAGGTCGGCAAGCAGTTCGACGTCACGCGCGAGCGCATCCGCCAGATCGAGGCCAAGGCGCTGCGCAAGCTGCGTCACCCGAGCCGTTCGGAACAGCTGCGTTCGTTCCTCGACATCGACTGACGCGGCAACACCGCCGATGTGTCACCACGAAGCCCCGCTCAGCGGGGCTTCGTCGTTTTCGATGCGCGCTTTCCCGCGCCGCCAGGCCAGCAGATAGGACAGGGTCCGGTGCCGCGGTACTTGTGACCGCGGCTGCAGGTCTTCCAGCCATTGTTCGTGGAAGGCGTGGTCGACTTCGCGTTCATGGCGACCTCCGCGGGGCGGTCGGCCCGGCCCGCTGCGTTACGGCTTGTCGGTGTTGTAGAAAAACTGTTCGTGCGTGATCTTGCCGTCGCGCACCTGGTACACCGCGATCTCCTTCATCGCCACGCGGCCCATGTCCTTGTAGGTCGCGTCCAGTCCCATCGCGACACTGAACCAGCCATCGGCGATGACCGGGTCGCTCACGCTGCCGCCGTGCACCTCGACGAGGTTGTCGGCCCACTGCTTGCCCTTCTCGCGGATCGCCGCCATACCGCGCGCGATCGATTCCGCGTCCTGGCCGGTGCCTTCGATGCTGACGGCATCCTCGGCGTACAGCTCCTGCTGCGCCTGGTCGTACTGGCCGGTGCGGCAGAGTTCGACGAGGCGGTTGGCGACTGCGGCGATGTCGTTGGTCTTCGTGTCCATGCGAGGTTCCTTCGGTTGGGACGCCCAGCATGGGCGGGAGAGACTGACAGCGTGCTGTCAGCAGCATGCGCTGGCGGCAAGCTCGGATCCGGCCGCGGGGGCGGCCATGCATGGGGAATCCGATGGAAGACACGAATCCGTACCGCAGCCCGGCCACCGCGTCGGTGGCAGTCGCGGTGCCCGCGGCAGCCGCCCGGCTGTACCGGGTCTCGGGCATCGTGCTGGGCACGTTCATGGGTACGCCTCTGGCGACCGGGTGGCTGATGTCGCGCAACTACCGCGCGCTGGGCGATCACGCGCGTGCGCGCCAGGCACTGACCTACGGTGCGATTGCGTGCGCGCTCGTTCTCGCACTCGTATACGTCCTGCCCGAGAACGTGCCGGCGATGGTCTTCACGATCCCGCAGCTGCTGGTCGCCTCGCATATCGCGAAGCGTTTCCAGGGCGACCGCATCGCGGAGTACGAGGCGAGCGATCGCACCTACTCGAACTGGCGCGCCGTCGGCGTTGGGCTGCTGTGCTGCCTCGCCGTGCTGGTGGTGCTGGTGCCGATCGTCATCGCGCTCGCGCTGGCCGGTGTGATCGGGTGATCCTCACCACGTCCGCCGCAGCGGGTGCGCTTCGGTGGTCAGCACGACCTTCGCCGGGTCCAGCGTTTCCGGCGGCGCGAACAGCAGGTAGAAATACTTGAAGGTCTCGGCGAGGACGAAGCTCTCCATGTCGTCGTCCTTGTCCTTCGTGATCACGCTGTCGAGCGCCGCGAAGCCCGAATCGGTGCGCGTGTAGCGGACGAAATCGTCGAACATCTCTCGGCCCATCGCGCGGTACTTCGCATCGCCAGTGAGGCGGTGCAGGTACCACGCCGATTCGATGATCTCCGGGCGTAGCGGATACCCCGCCGACGTCACTTCGCCCTTGCGGTAGTCGTACGCCTCCGGCTCGATGCCCCACTTGCGCCACATCTTGAATGACGAATCCTGCAGGCGGCGCGCCTGCGCGACATCGCCCGACAGCGCCAGCAGGCCCGGCCAGAACGCATCGAGCGCGCCGTAGCGGCTGGCCACGCGTTCACCGCTGTCCATGTCGACGTGGCCCACCCACAGCGCGCCGTCGACTTCTTCCGGGTAATAGCGGTTGGCCGCGGCGATGCCCTCCTTCCACATCGCGTGGCAGTCCTCATCGCCGAACAGCGTCCAGCACTTCCACAGGTACTCGTAATACGAGTCGATGCGCGCACCGACGTGGCTGCGCTTGTTCGTCCACTCGCCCGTGGTGACGTCGAAACGCTCGCCGACCAGGCCGATCTTCGATCGACGTTCGTAGGTTTCCACGAGCGCGCGCTTGGCCTTCTCATAGAACACCGGATTGCCGGTGAGCTTGCTCAACGTGCCGTACTCGAGCAGCAGCGTGCCGGCCTCGGCGGGATTGCTTTCGTTGCCGTGCGCCTTGCCCGTGCGCAGGTTGACGTACACATAGGGTAGACCGGTGGGCGAATCGAACGCCGGCAGCAGGCGCGTGCCGAGGTCTTCGGCCAGGTCGAGCAGCCGTTTGTCGTTCGTCATCTGGTAGCTGGACAGCAAGCCACCGAGCAGCCGGATCACGACTTCGAAGTGCTTCACGTCCAGGTCGCGATCGAACGACAGCTTCGTCGCGATCAGTTCGCGCGCCTCGTCTGCCTCGCGATCCAGCCCCATCAGGATCATCGTGTCGAGCGCATCGACCGGCGTCATCAGCAGCGGTTCGCCATACCAGTCCGACGGCGTGTTGCTGAGCGGCTTGAGCGCGTCGTGGCCCCATGCGTACTCGCGATAGCCGCGCCACGCGTGCAGGAACTGCGCCCTCACTTCCTCCGCGCTGCGTGCGGCCCGCGCATCGGTGAAGGCGACAGGCGCGGTCGCGTGCGGGGACTCGGCCGCCACGTCGGGCGTGGACACCAGCAGCAGGGACAACAACGCAGCGTGCAGTCGCATCAGTGTTCTCCGCGGTTGCGCAAAACGGTGAGGACGTCGTAGCAGGCGCCCATGGTGTGGTAATCGGTCTTGCCGGCCGGACTCTTCTCGTCGCTGTACTTGCGATTGCGGCGATCGAGGATGCGATACCACGCGCCGTGTTCGTGATCGACGAAATGCGTCCACGAATACCCCCACAGCTGCTCGTACCATTGCCAGTAGCGTGCCTCGCCCGTCGCCTCGGCCAATCGCGCCGCCGCAGCCAGCGACTCGGCTTGCACCCAGAAGTACTTGTCGTCGTCGCACACGGCGAACTCAGGCCCCAGGCCAAAGCCGTAGCAGAGGCCACCGGACTCCGCGTCCCACGCGCGCTGCACGGCGACGTCGAACAGATGCCGCGCCGTCGCGATAGTCCAATCCGCCGGCATGCCGCGCTCGCGCAGATGGCAGTCGAGGATCACCAGCAACTTCGCCCACTCGGTCTGATGCCCCGGCTGGTAACCCCATGGCCGGAAGAGGTGTTTCGGATCGTCGCGGTGGTAATCCCAGTCGACGTTCCACTCGCGATCGTAGTGCTCCCACACGAGCCCCTCGGCCTTGGCCGCCTGGCGTCGCGTCATGTGGTCGGCGAGCACGAGCGCGCGATCGAGGAAGCGCGAATCCCGCGTCGCTTCATACGCCGCGAGCATCGCCTCGCACATGTGCATGTTCGCGTTCTGGCCGCGGTAGTCGGAGAAGGTCCATTGCGCATCGGCTTCGTCGCGATACAGCCCGGCGTCCGCATCCCAGAAGCGCGACTCCAGAAGGTTCCACGTCTCGTCGATCCACGGAAGAACCTCTTCGATGCCCGCCTTCAGCGCGGTCGAGTACGCGAGCAGCACGAACGCGACGCCATAGCAGTGATTCGTGCGGTCCTCGGCGATGCCGTCGCGGATCGTCCACGCGTAGCCGCCGGTGCGCGCATCGCGATGCACTTCGCGCAGATAGCGCAGCCCGTGGCGGGCGGCGTCGCGATACTCGGCATTGCCGAACTCGCGCGCCGCCATCGCGTAGTTGAAGACGAAGCGCGTGCTGCTCACGAGGTGGCGATGCGAGGCGTCGTAAACGCTGCCGTCGTCGCGGAAGTAGTGGAAGAAGCCGCCGGCCGGATCGATCGCGCGCGGGTGATAGAACGCCATCGTGTCGGCGATGTGCGCGCGCAGGAAGGATTCGCTGCGGAACTCGGGCGTGGCCGTCCCGGTCGGAGTCGTCATGGTTGGTCTCGCAGCAGTTGTTCGATGTCTTCGCGACGCGGCATCGCGGCGAAGGCGCCATGCTTCGTCGCCGCGAGTGCGCCCGCGGCGGCGGCGTGCCGCAATGCGTCGGCGATGGCGGTGGCATCGCCGAGCCAGTCGTCGAAGGTGTCGGCGCTCACGCCGCGCTGGACGAGCCGCAGCAGCAGGCCCGCGACGAACGCGTCGCCCGCGGCGGTCGTGTCCACCGCCGACACGCGGAACGCCGGCACTTCGCCCTGCGCATCGCGCGTATGCCAGCGGATTGGCTTGCCGCCGTCGGTGATGAGCACCAGCCGCGCATGCCCCTGCCACAGCCGTTGCAGCATCGCCTCGTGATGGCCGGCGCGACGGATCAGGAAATCCGCTTCGCTGCGGCACAGCTTGATCACATCGGCTTCCGCCAGCGCCTGCCACAGGCGCGGCGCCGGGTCGCTGCCTTCCGGCCACAGCGATGGCCGCAGGTTGAGGTCCATGCTCACCAGCGCGCCGTGCTCGCGCGCCAGCTGCATGCCGGCGACGGTGGTCTGCGCGATTTCCGGCTCCGTCAGGCTGTTGGAGCACACGTGCATCACGGCCGCGTCGACGAAGCATTCGCTGCGGTAGTGCTCCACGCGGAACAGCAGGTCGGCCGCAGGCGGACGATAGAAGCTGAAGCTGCGTTCGCCTTCCTCGTCGAGCGAAACGAACGCCAGTGCCGTGCGCGCCTGGCTGGTGTGCACCGCGAAGCGCGTGTCCACGTCGAACGCGCGCAGCTGCGACATCAGGAACTCGCCGAACATGTCCACGCCGAGCATGCCGACGAAGCGCGCATTGCCGCCCTGGCGCGCGACCGCCGCGCTGACGTTGGCCGGCGCGCCGCCGGCGAACTCGACGAAATGGCGCGGCTGCCCGGGCAATGCGGGCAGCGCGAGGAAGTCGATCAGCGCCTCGCCGAAGCAGACGATGGCGTCGCGTTTCACCGCGGCGATCATGGCTGCGCCACCGGGACCGCCACGGCGTCTGCATGCACGCGCCGCGCGCCACGGAATCCGTACCAGGCGACGAACGCATAGCACACCAGCGGCAGCACGAACGCCATCTGCACGCCGATGCGATCGGCCAGCACGCCCTGCAGCAGCGGCACCACCGCGCCGCCGACGATGGCCATCACCAGCAGGCTCGACGCCTTGCTCGTCAGCGGGCCGAGGCCGTCGATACCGAGCGTGAAGATGGTCGGGAACATGATCGAGTTGAACAGCCCGATCGCGACCACGCTCCACACGGCAGTGCGGCCCTCGCTGAGCATCGTCGTCGCGAGCAGCGCCATTGCCCCGATCGCGAAGAAGCCCAGCAGCACGCGCGGTTCGATTCGGCGGAGCAGGAACGAGCCGATGAAGCGTCCCGCCATCGCCAGGCCCCAGTACCACGCGACGTAACGCGTCGCGGTGGCTTCATCGAGCGCGCCGATGCGCGGATCGCTGATGTAGTTGATCAGGAAGCTGCCGATCGCCACTTCCGCGCCGACGTACACGAAGATGCCGACCACGCCGAAGCGCAGGTGACGATGGCGCAGTACCTCGCCGAACGTGTGGCGCTGATGGTCGGCGCGTTCGGTCGCTTCCGTCAGCGCGGGCAGGCGGAACAGCACCACCAGCAGCGCCAGCACGAACAGCCCCGCCGCGATGCCCAGGTACGGCAACTGCACCGATTCGGACTGGGCGACGCGATACGCCGTCTGCTGCGCTTCCGGCATCAAGACCAGATCCGCGCTGCCGATCACGGCGACGGAAAGAATCAGCGGCCCGATCAGCAATGGCGCGAGCGTGTGCCCGGCCGAGTTCAACGCCTGCGCCAGCGTCAGCCGGCTCGACGCCGTCTGCGCGTTGCCCAGCAGTGCGATGTACGGATTGGCCGACACCTGCAGCAGCGTGATGCCGCTGGCGAGCACGAACAGCGCGAACAGGAACAGCGGATACGACGGGATCTTCGCCGCCGGAAAGAACGTCAGCGCGCCCACGCCCGCCACGCACAGGCCAATCACGATGCTGCGCTTGTACCCGGCGATCGCGACCACTTTCCCCGCCGGAACCGACATCAGCAGGTACGTGCTGAAGAAGGTGAACTGGATCAGCATCGTCTGCGCGTAGTTCATCTCGAACACGGCCTTCAGGTGCGGGATCAGCACGTCGTTGAGGCTCGTCAGCGCGCCCCAGGTGAAGAAGATCATCGTGAGCACCGCGATCGCGGTGCCGTTGGACAGCGGTCGACCGCTCATGCGGCGTCTCCGGGCAGGGTGAACTGGCTGCTCGCGCGCGCATGCAGGCGCACGGGGGCGATGGTGGTGGTGGCGAGCGTCGACGGTTCGCGCAGGCGTCGCAGGATCAGCTCCGCCGCCTGCCGTCCGCGTGCGCGCGGATCGACCGCGACCGTCGTCAACGGCGGCGCGCTCACCGACGCTTCGGGAATGTCGTCGAATCCGGTGACGGCGAAGTCGTGTCCGGCGCGGCGGCCCCGCGTGGCAAGGCCTGCGATAAGGCCGAGCGCGACCGCGTCGTTGTAGCAGACCGCCGCCGTCGGCACGGGATCGCGCACGAACAACGCGCCCGTCTGCCGCGCCGCTTCCAGTCGCGTCGGCGCGCATTCGACGATCCACTGCGGCTCCGGCGTCACGCCTGCATCGGCGAGCGCGGCGCGCCAGCCTTCGCGTCGTTCGAAGCACGAACTGGAATCGCCATGTCCGCCGAAGAACGCGATGCGGCGATGCCCCTGCGAAAGCAGGTGCTGCGTAGCGAGGCGCGCGCCATGCGCGTTGTCGAGCGCGAGGTAATCCCACTCCTCGCCCAGCGTGCGGTTGAACACCAGCATCGGCGTGCGCGACGCGAGCAGCGGGCGCAATCGCGCCGCATCGCTGCCCTCGGCGGGCGAGAGGATGATGCCGGCCGGATCGTGTTCGAGCAGCGAGGTGAGCACCGCCTGCTGGCGTTCGCTGGATTCGCCCGTGCTGCCGAGCAGCGTCACGTAGCCGGCCGCGGCAAGCGCCTCGTCGACGCCCGCGGCGAATTCGGCGAAGAACGGATTCGACAGGTCGTTGATCACCAGCGCGATGGTCGAGGACACCTTGCGCCGCAGGTTCGCCGCACCGCGGTGATAGACGTAGCCCTGCCGCTTGAGTTCGGCTTCCACCCGCGCGCGCGTGTCGGCGTTGACCAGCGGGCTGCCGCGCAGCACCAGCGACACCGTCGCGCGGGACAGCTCGCAGGCCTGCGCGATGTCGGTCAGCGTCACGCGTCCGCGTGCGGCGGGGGCGCTCATGGGGCTCGGCTCCGGCATTTGGATCGTTCCAAATCGCGCATCCTGCTGGGCCGGGCGTCCGGACGCAATCTTGCGATGCAACATGAGATTTCCGCCGGCGTCGTGCTAGGGTCCGCCGTTTAGAACGATCCAAATTGATCCGAACAGGAGCGCCCATGTCCCGTCGTGCCCGTTCCCATTCCCTGCGCCTGGCCGGCGCGGCCCTCTGCCTGGCCGGCGGGCTGGCCGCCGCGGCGACGCCCGACGGCAGCGCGGGCGCGAAGGCCTTCGCCTCGGTGGACCCCTTCATCGGCACCGGCGGAGAAGGCCACACCTTCCCCGGCGCGACGGTCCCCTTCGGCATGGTGCAGCTGAGCCCCGACACGCAGATCAAATCGCGCAAGGAAGGCTATGGCTGGGCGGCGGGCTATCGGTATGACGACCACACCATCGTCGGTTTCTCGCACACGCACTTCTCCGGCACCGGCCATTCCGATCTCGGCGACGTGCTGGTGATGCCCATCGCCGGCGAGGTGAAGCTCGAACGCGGCGACGTCGACAAGCCCGGTAGCGGCTACACGTCGCGCTTCGATCACAAGGACGAGAAGGCCGAGCCCGGCTATTACGCCGTGACGCTGCAGGACTACGGCATCCGCGCCGAACTCACCGCGAGTCCGCGCGTCGGCGTGCATCGCTATCGCTTCCCGAAGGGCAAGCCCGCGCACGTGCTCGTCGATCTGCGCACGAGCATGTACGACTATCCAAGCAAGGTGCTGTGGTCGCGCATGCGGCTGCGTCCGGATGGCACGCTCACCGGTTTCCGCGAAACACGCGGCTGGGCGCCGGGGCGTCAGCTGTACTTCGCGATGCGATTCTCCAAACCTGTCAGCGGACATCAGTTCCACGACACCGAAGAGAATGTGGTCTACAAGGGCTTCCCGCCGCCTGGCGAGAAGGACCCGCGCCAGCGTGCGCAGATCGAAGGACGCCAGCTCGTCGGCGCGCTGGATTTCAAGGATGCGCAGGGCGAAACGATGGTCGTGAAGGTCGCCATCTCGCCAGTGAGCGAGGAGGGCGCGATCGCGAACCTCGACGCCGAAGTGCCCGGTTTCGACTTTGACGCCGTTCGCAGCGAGGCGAAGGCGCAGTGGACGCAGGCGCTCGGCGCGCTCGACGTCGATGCGCCCGAGCCGATGCGCCGCAGCGTCTACACCGCGCTGTACCACACGCTGATGGGGCCGTCGCTGTTCATGGATGCCGACGGTCGCTATCGCGGCCCCGACAACGCCGTGCATCAGGCGAAGGGCTTCACGAACTACTCGACGTTCTCGCTATGGGACACGTACCGCGCGTTGCATCCGCTGCTCACGCTGGTGCAGCCGGAGCAGCGCAACAGCGACTTCGTCAATTCGCTGCTCGCCTCGCACCGCCATAGCCCGTACGGCGTGCTGCCGGTGTGGTCGTTCCATGGCCTGGAAACGTGGTGCATGATCGGCTATCACGCGGTGCCGGTGATCAGCGATGCATACATGAAGGGCATTCGCGGATTCGACGCGAACGAGGCGCTCGACGCGATGGTCGCCAGCGCCAGTTACGGCCCGTACGACGGCATCGCGCAGTACATGCAGCTGGGCTACGTGCCGATCGACGAGGAAGGCGAAGCCGCGTCGAAAACGCTGGAATACGCATTCGACGACTGGACCATCGCGCGCATGGCCGACGCGATGGGCCGCAAGGACGTAGCATCGCAATTCGAAAAGCGCGCCGGGAACTGGAAGCACGCGTTCGACCCATCCACCGGTTTCATGCGCGCGCGCAAGCGCGACGGCAGTTTCCGCGAACCGTTCGATCCCAGCGCCAGCGGCTACGGCACCGACTACACCGAAGGCAACGCGTGGCAGTATTCGTGGTACGTGCCGCAGGACGTCGCGGGCCTCGCGAAGGCGCACGGCGGCGAAGACCAGCTGCTCGCGCGCCTGGACGCCGTGTTCGACGCGAAGGTCGATCCGAAGATCTTCGAACACATGGAAGACATCACCGGCCTCATCGGCTGGTACGCGCACGGCAACGAGCCGAGCCATCACGTCGCGTACCTGTATGCGTACGCCGGCCAGCCATGGCGCACGCAGGCGCGCCTGGGCCACATCATGAAGACGCAGTACGCGCCGCGTCCGGATGGCCTCGCCGGCAACGACGACCTCGGCCAGATGTCGGGGTGGTACGTGTTCACCGCGCTGGGTTTCTACCCGGTGGCGCCGGGCAGCAACGAGTACGTCATCGGCCGCCCGTTCCTGCCGCGCGCCACGCTGAACCTGCCCAACGGCAAGCGCTTCACCGTGATCGCCGACGGCCTGGACGACGCGCACCTCTACATCGGAAGCGCGACGCTCAACGGCAGACCGCTGGACCGTGCCTTCGTGCGTCACGAGGAACTCATGGCCGGCGGCGAGCTGCGCTTCACCATGCAGGCGCAGCCGAACAAGGCGTGGGCGACGGATCCGAAGCAGCGTCCGTACTCGATGTCCACACGATGAAGTCGCACGGGACTCGGCGCGACTCCGCCGCGTCATCGCGATCCGTGCTCCTGCCGCCCGGGTGAACGAAGCGCACCCGGGGAACGCGACCAGCGCGCACGTGCGACTCCCGCGCGCCCGACCCACCCCCGCCGGCTGCTAAACTCCGCAGCCCACGGGCCTATAGCTCAACGGTTAGAGCAGGGGACTCATAATCCCTTGGTTCCAGGTTCGAATCCTGGTGGGCCCATTCTCGCTGCTACTCGATCGGCAGGCTGCGGGTTCCATCAAAGATTGTCGTTTTGCGCCAACCTTTGATGGACGTCCGCAAAGTTTGTCGTTTTTGGAGGTGCCGGCCCTTTAAGCGACCCGGCGGGGCGGCTAAGCCGCCCGCTTCGCCCGACGCTAATGTCCGCTTTCGACCCAAAGCGGACCTTGCGGCGCAATGATCCATGCGCATGTGCGGCCCTCCAGCGCTGCGCGCCATCGCCAGCGCTGCAATTGCACGCCTCACCGTTTGGGCAGAAACCCGGCTACGTCGGCCGGCCTGATGCAGGCGAACGTCGAGTCAGCTCGCGAGTGGGTTGATGGTTATCGCAAGACTTCTAAGCCGTTGTAGCGCTGGCGCCACTCGTGCAGCGGCCTGGCGCGGAGACAGCTATCCAGGGAGAACTGCTTCGCCTGTCTAATGTCCGATGCCAAGAGTGCAACTAGGTTTGTGCATTGCTGACGCAATTGTGTGTCGCTATGCGTCACCTTACTGACCGCGACGAAAAGCTCCTCCAGGGTCAACACGTTTCTATCGGCGACCGGACCAAGCCCCTTTCGCAGCCTCATCGACACGCGAGCGAAGAGGTGGCTCGCTTCATCGCGGTGCGACAGGAAAGGCAGCCCTTCGTTCTCGGCGCGCTGTAATGCCAAATCGTCCTCAGTGACTGGACGTAGGAAGCTTAGATCTCTCTTTTCATTCGTGAAGATTTGCATTTCGTTTCTCCGGAGCGTACTAGGGTCAGGCTTGGTTTGCGGCTTCACTATCGCTGTTGCAGGCCTCATCGACCTTGGCTGAGACGACAATCTCCGTCTTCGAGTTCGCTACACGGACATGAACTTCATTCTTCTTGAGATAGGGGATGGCGAACGCTTGGTCATACGTTGCCCAGTACACCTGATCGTCTGCCGACCACCGTGATCCAGACAGTGCCTGCATCAGGTCTCGCTTAGCAGCGGTGCGGCTTTGCTCTGTATCGGCACCGCGGTATCCAAGTACGGCAACCAATGTTTCCAGCGACTCATGGACTTTTACCGTCGGATCGTCAGGCAGCGGTGCCTCCGCGGCGGCCAAGTTGTTGGACAGGAAGAAGGCGACTCTCCAGCCATGTCTCTCGCGCATGCGTAGCGCACTAGGGAACATCGTGGACTCGTCGTCGCCCTGGTACGTCGGATACGTCATCTCCATCTTCTCTAGGGCTTCGTTGTCACCGTAGATGTAATCCTCTAGCTTTTCGCGCGCGACACGCACGGCCGCATCATGGCTCCCATCCGCGGACGTGTGCACAAACAACGCTGGCGCGTAGCGTCTGATCTCGACTGGTCCAACGATATCTTCCATGCGGTAGGCAGGTCTCGCGTCGAGCCGAATTCCGAAGAACCGCGGTATCGATCTGAGAATGTCTGTGAACAACGGGGCAGTTGCTCCGTTCATGATCATCTCCTTCCAGGCGCCGCCATGGCCTCGTAGGAGAACGAAGCTCGTAGTTCGGCGGCGATTGGCTGTTGTGTGGTGCATGGCCCACAGCGGCAAGGAGCGGCCCGCCTCCTTCCGGCAAGGAAGGCGTTTGAGCTCCGAGTAGGTTGGAGCATGCCTGCTGCGCGGCTGAGTGGCCAGTACGACGTTGCGCCGTAGTGCCACCAGACAATGCGCCAATTGAAGTTACTAACTCGTGATCCGGACCAGCGAATGCTCTTCTTGTTGACCGGCCACCGGCAACGCTGCGCTTACGGGATACAGTGTTACGGCGTGGGCCGACCGATACGGAGGTACTTACGGAATGACTTGCGATGCAAAGAGGAGGATCGAAGGTTTGCAGTCGCCCGGCTTGAATGCAGATGCGTGAATGCCGGTGTTGGCCAACCGTCACGTACGGGGTCTGGCGGCTGTCGCGGCCGATCCAACCTCAATGACCCGATTGCATTTGCGATCTGTGATGCGAGCATTTCGATGAGAGTTCTCATGGTTGATGTCCTTAGCCCCGCAGCTTGGCTGTTCCGGTTAGAAGTCACAGCGTTGGGGGCGGCGCGGACTGAGACGGAGCGGCACATGGCTCGCAGCCTCCAATCACTATGCGCCCATTCTGTTGAATCAACGCCGCTTGCCTCCCATCACGTTCATGGTGGATACGGCAAGCAAGAGCGCGACGGGCACTACTTTGTCCGAGTTGATGCGAACAAGTAAGACGCGCAGTCAAGACAACGCTGCGCTGCAGTGAACAGTAGGTCACGCGCAACTCACACCCAATGGCGCACGATCCGTGGGCACTGCGACGCAATGTCGCAACGGCCACTCAGCCGCGCTGCAATTCCACTCCTCCTCCGCACTGAGCCTCACTCGCCCCCGCTTCCAGCGGGGGTCTGGCTTCGGCCGCCCTGGATTCCGCAGAACAGCGGACCATCTAAAAGGAAATCCTGTATGAACACCGTAACCAATATTCCCAACGGCAAGAATCTCGTCGACACCGCCGCCGCCAATGGGTCCTTCAAGACTTTTGGCAAGGCACTCGATCGCGCTGGCATGACCGAAACGCTGCGCGGGGCGGGCCCTTTCACGGTGTTCGCACCGACGGATGCTGCGTTTGGGAAGCTTCCGGCTGGCAAGCTGGAAAGCCTGTTCAAACCCGAGAACAAGGAAGAACTCGTCTCGCTGCTGAACTATCACGTTGTCAGCGGCCGCAAGACCATAGCCGACGTTGGCAAATGGGAAGCTGCCAGGACCGTCAACGGTCAGTCAGCCCCGATCATGCTGAAGAACGACCAGCTCAGCATTGACGGAGCGCTGGTCACTTCTGCCGACATCGGGTCCAGCAACGGCCTGATCCATGGTATCGACAAGGTCAACATTCCGACCAAGCAGTAACGGCCTGCATCGGTGAAGAGAACGGCGAGGGCTTCCCTCGCCGTTCTTCTATGTCCTCCTTCTGTTCAGAAGTGGGGCCGCAGTTTGGACGGAGTCTATGGAGTTTCCCCACCACTGTGCGGTCGGAGGACTGAAGGTCCGCTTTTGGCCGATAGCGGACATCGTGGCGTTCGGCGATGCTGATATCCGCTTCCGGCTCGAAGTGGCATGTGCAAATCATCGAAGCCGATCCGCCGGGTTCGACGGTAGGCCGGCGGGCCCAGCTTGCATGAGCTCATGCCTATCAGGGTTGCATCCCATTCGCTCGGGCGGCGTCGGTCGTATTATCCAACCACGCGTCCATCTGCTCAATTTGGTCTCTATGACTGATCTCCAGCACAAACGTTCTCTCTGGATCGGAGTGTTATTCGCCTCGCTTGTGGTGCCGATCACCCTGATCTTCAACGCGCTGATCTCTCAAGCCCGTGCCCCATCCTCAGCCAATCTTCTGATCGGAATAGGCGGAATCTTCGTAATAGCCACGCCCGTCTCATTCCTCGCAACAACTGTCCTTGGGCTTCCCTTCGTCCTTCTGCTGCGCGCCCTGAAGATACTCAACTGGACGTATGTCTGTGTCGGCGCATCCCTGATTGGCGTCCTCATTGACATCTTGCTCGTTTGGCTCGTCTCAGGGGAACTCACAAAGTTTCCTCAAGGCCTGCTTGCGGGTTTCATCGGCCTCGTTTCCGGCGCCGCGTTCTGCCTTGGGGTGAGACCTGAGCATTCCTTGAAGCCGAAGCCGCTTCGCAGCTCCGGTTGACTCTGGCATCGGCGAATGGCCGCTCCTGGCTGATATCGGACATTGGGACGGGACGGCCGGCGACAGGGCTGCTAATGTCCGCTTCCGACCCGAAGCGAACGCTCGGAACTGTTAATCTGCCCTTCTTCTTCGAGTTCAAGACGCTGGGCGCACGATGCAGAAAGGCATCTCTATCACCCGCATTTGGTCCGACGACGATCTGATCGAGCTGCGCATCGTCGTGGAAGACGGCCATTCGTGCTTCTCCAATACTGTGTACACCTCCCAGACTGCGCTCCAGAATCTGGCAAAAGAACTCACCGCCTTCCGAGACCACATTCATGGCGGAATCAAGGACATTAGGTTTGGGGAGTTTGGTCCTGAGTACGCCAATGGGGCCTTTCACGCCAGGCTGCACTTCCGGAGCCCCGGCAAGCTCTTCGTGTCTACCCATCAGCAGTCGGAGTTCGCTGATTTTGCGATAGGCCAGGTTGCAAGTGAGGCCAAGATGTTCCTTGCAAGTGAGCCGATCCTGCTAGACAACTTCCTGCCCGAGCTTCGTGGTCTCGCTAGCGGCGCACGCACCGATGCTGGCCTAGAGCGCGTCTAACTGTTCAACCCGAAGCCGCTTCGCGGCTCGTGCTCAGTCCAGCCTTTGAATGTCCGCTTCTGGCCGTTAGCGGACATTCCGAAGGACTGGGAGGCGGTCGGTGGTGCCCGCGTGAATGCAGCTTGCGGCCTGCCACGGCGTTAGAACCATCGCCGCCACGCGAGCGAAGGCAATGTCCGCTTCGACCTTCAGTGGTCATTTGCGCGGACATGGCGACGCCGTCTGATGACGCGTGATCGTCCACATCCCCTGCCCGGCCAGCATTCCACGCAACGGGCTGACTGCCGACGCCGACACGCCTGCTGGCAGGACCCGCCCGCGATCGTAATGTCGCGCCCGACCCATAGCGGCCATGGGCACAATCGATGTGAGCTCAACAACGGACTGGGGCAAGGAATGAAGCTTGTGTATCTGATCGGCTTGGTGCTGGCATGTGTCGGTCTGTTGACCCAATGCGCGATCCATTGGTTACAGGCGGACGCGTTACGGCGGCCCGGGCACTTGGTTCGCTGGGGGCGGTGGTTCAGTCGGCCGGCTCTGTGATTCGATGCGGCCGGCTCATGGGGCCGACCCACGGCGCGGGCTTGCTGTCCCGCGTGTCGAGTTTGGAGCCCGTTGCGATGGGCCGTTGGTCCGATGGCCGAGCTCAAGGCTCGATGTGTCGAGCTGTTCCGTCGATGTGCCGAGCTCGGATCTCGGAACTTCGAGCTGCTCGCTTGGCACGCCGCGCTTCGAGCTCCGTACTTCGAGTCATCTGCTCCGCATGCCGGGCTTGGAGCTCGGCATGACCAGCCATTCGCTCCGGGTGTCGAGCGCGAAGCCCGGTGTTTCGAGCAGATTGCTCGGCGTACGGGGCTCAGAGCCTCGCTTTCCGGGCCACCATCAACGCGATAGCGCCGACGTTCATTGCGCGCGCCGCGATGCGTGAGCGTGACGGGCACCCCGGGTGCGCTTCGCTTACCCGGGCTACAAAGGCGACATGTCGCGATGGGGTTCGTTCGTCGCGACGGGGTCCAGCCATCCGGCTGCGACGGCGTCGTGCAGGTCCGCCGGTGTGTCGATGTCGCGGGCGAGTTCCGGGGCGTGCAGCCGGAACACCGCGTCGGGGGCGAGGGCGCGCAGGCGGTCGCGGAAGCCGTGGTCGCCGGTCGCCTCCATGTCCGCGAACCACGCGCCGGGGACGACGGCGGGAACGCCGATCACGCGTCCGGTGTCGGTGGCCGCGCTGTGCGACACGACGCTGCATGCGCCAGTCAGCAATGCATGTAGATGGTGCGATTCCAGGGTCGGCTGGTCGCAGGCGACGATCAACGCCAACGCATCAGCGGGCACGTGCGTCGCGGCGCTGCGCAGGCTGCCCGCGATGCCCGTGGACCATCCGGCGTTCACGACGATCGTGCAGGGCAGGTCCGCGAGTTCGTCCGCGAATCGTTCGTGACCGGCGCCAAGGACGACGACGATGCATTCGGCACCGGTCGTCGCGACCAGCCGCACGGTGCGGTGGATCAGCGTTTCGCCGTCGCGTCGGAGCAACTGCTTCGGCTGGCCCAAGCGCGAGCTTCCACCTGCGGCGAGCACCACGCCGACGTGCTTCGCGGGTGTGGCCATCGTCGGCTTACGCGCCCGCGTCGTGTCGCCACGCCTGCATCTGCGCGGCGATGCTGAGCGCGATCGTCTCCGGACCGCGACCGCCCAGGTCGATGCCCACCGGCGAACGCAGGCGCGGCTGCAATGCGGTGCGCTGTTCCGGGCGCAGCAGCTTGAACAGGTCTTCCTGCCGCCGCACGGGGCCGAGCAGGCCGATGAACGGAATCGTGGATGCGGCCAGTGCGTCAAGCGCTTCGCGGTCGAGTTCGAAGTGGTGATGCATCACCAGGGCCGCGTCCACGTCGCCCGCCTGCACGAGCGCGTCGCGTGGCGTCGCGTCGAGCAGCATGGCGGCGTTGCGCAGCCGGGCGAGCGCCGCATCGTCGCGCCATCGCGGCCGGCGTTCGGCCACGCGCACGCGCCAGCCGAGTTCCCGCAACAGCGGCACCAGTGTCGCGCTTTCCGGACCCGCACCAAGGATCAGCACGTCCGGCGGGCGCGGGATCGAGACCGACCATCGTTGCGCGGGCCACGCGACGGGCTGCGCATGCAGCGACCATTCGCGATGAAGCGTCGATGCCTCCATGCGAACGACACCGCCGGCCGTTACCTCCAGCATCACGTGTGCATGGCCCAGCAACCAGCGCTCCAGCACCGACTCGATGCCCGCGAGTTCATGCAACGGCAGCAGCGCCATCCGCAGACGTCCGCGACATCCCACGGCCGAACCGCTCAGCAGCGATTCGTCGGCACGCGTGTCGATCTCCAGCCAGCCGATCGCGCCGCTCGATGCTGCGGCGATCGCGCATTGCTCGATCTCCGGCTCCAGGCATCCGCCACTCAACCAGCCCACGTGTCCGCCTTCGCCGAAGACCGCCATCGCGCCCGTGCCTGCGTACGTCGAGCCTTCCGTTTCCAGCACGATCGCCAGCACCGCGCGCTCACCGGCGCGAATGCCGCGAAGCGCCGCGTCGATGATGCGGATCGCGTTGCCGCTGGCAACCTGCAGCGATGCGCCCCGCGTGCGCGACGCGTCGTGCGCGGGCAAGGCGGTGGAGACGAGCGTCATGGCGCGACGTGCCTCAGGCCGGAAGCGTCAGCTTGGCGAACAGCTTGTCCAGCGTGATCGGATAATCGCGCACGCGCGCACCCGTCGCGTTGTAGATCGCGTTCGCCACCGCCGCGCCGACGCCGCAGATGCCCAGCTCGCCCACGCCCTTGGCCTTCATCGGCGAGGAGATCGGGTCGGTTTCGTCCAGGAAAATCACCTCCTGGTGCGGGATGTCCGCATGCACGGGCACCTCGTAACTCGCCAGGTCGTGGTTGACGAAGAAGCCGAAGCGTTTGTCGACCGCGAGTTCCTCCATCAGCGCCGCGCCCACGCCCATCGTCATCGCGCCGATGACCTGGCTGCGCGCCGCCTTCGGGTTGAGGATGCGTCCCGCCGAACACACCGCCAGCATGCGGCGCACGCGCATTTCGCCGGTGATGCGGTCCACGCCCACTTCCGCGAAGTGCGCGCCGAAGGTGGACTGCTGGTACTGCTTGTCGAGGTCGCCGTACTCGATGCGGTCCTCGGCGACGATCTCGCCGTCCTTCGCCGCGTCCGTCAGCGCGACGCGACGCGAACCGGAACGCACCTGTCCGTCGACGAATTCCACCTGCGCCGGGTCGAAGCCGAGCTTCGTCGCGATGGCTTCGCGCAACTTCACGCACGCCGCGAACACGCCCGCCGTGGAATTGTTGCCGCCCCATTGCCCGCCGGAACCGCAGGAGATGGGGAAATCCGAATCGCCCAGCTTGACCACCACGCGATCCAGCGGCACGCCCATCATCTCCGCCGCCGTCTGGCCGACGATGGTGTAGCTGCCGGTGCCGATGTCGGTCATGTCGGTTTCGACCGTCACGATGCCGCGCGGGTCCAGGCGCACGCGCGCGGCGGAGGGTTGCAGCAGGTTGTTGCGGAACGCGCCGGCCACGCCCATGCCGACCAGCCATCGGCCGTCGCGCACGGTGCCGGGCTTCGATGCGCGGCGGCTCCAGCCGAAACGATCCGCACCCTTGCGCAGGCATTCGACGAAGTTGCGCTGCGAGAACGGACGCTGCGGATTCTCCGGGTCGACCTGCGTGTCGTTGACGATGCGGAACTGCACCGGGTCCATCTCGAGTTTTTCGGCCATCTCGTCCATGGCGATTTCCAGCGCCATCAACCCGGGCGCTTCGCCGGGCGCGCGCATCGCGTTTCCTTCGGGCAGGTCGAGTTCGGCCAGGCGCATCCGCGTCATGCGGTTCTCGCCGGCGTAGAACAGGCGCGTCTGCTGCACGGCGACTTCGGGCTGCCCGCCGGGCAGGTCGCCGTTCCAGCTTTCGTGGCCGATGGCGGTGATCTTTCCGTCGCGGTTCGCGCCGATGCGGATGCGCTGGATCGTCGCCGGCCGATGCGTGGTGTTGTTCGCCATCAGCGGCCGTTGCAGCGCGACCTTCACGGGGCGCTTCGCGGCCCGCGCGCCCAGCGCGGCGAGCAGGACGTCCGAGCGGATGAACAGCTTTCCGCCGAAGCCGCCGCCGATGTAGGGCGAATCCAGGCGCACGTTCTCCTTGGGAATGCCGAGCGTCTTCGCGAGGTCGCCGCGACTCCAGTTGATCATCTGGTTGGAGGTCCACACGGTGAGCTTGTCGCCTTCCCACGCGGCGATGGTCGCGTGCGGCTCCATCATCATGTGCGACTGGTCGGGCGTGGTGTAGGTCGCGTCCAGCTTCACCGGCGCCGATGCGAACGCGCCTTCGAAATCGCCGACGGACGTGTCGGGCTTGGGGTCCTGTTTCGGCGTCGGAGCGGGCGCCGATTCCTTCGCGGCGGCGAGGTCGAAACGTCCCTTGCCGCGCGTGTAATCGACGCGGATCAGGTTCGCCGCGGCGCGCGCCTGTTCGAAGGTCTCGGCGACGACGATCGCGATGGCCTGGTGGTAGTGGTCGATCTCCGGCCCGCCGAGCAGCTTTGCCGTGTTGAAATTGCCCTTGCCCAGTTCGCCCGCGTTCTTCGCGGTGACGATGGCGAGCACGCCGGGCGCCTTGCGCGCGGCGGTGTCGTCGAGCAGCGCGATGCGGCCCTTGCCGATGCCCGCGCCGACGATGTAGCCGTACGCGACGTTGCGCGCGACGTCGTGGCGTTCGTAGGCATACGGCGCGGTGCCGGTGGTTTTCAGCGGGCCGTCGATGCGGTCGGTCGGCTTGCCGACGACCAGGCCCTTGTCGATGGGATTGGTGGTGGCGGGCGTGTCGAACTTCATGCCTGGCTCTCCCCGTCGATCAGCACCGCCGCGATGGTGCGCTCCACCAGCGGTCGCTTGAACTCGTTGTAGCGGGTGGTGCGCGCGCCTTGCAGCAGGGCTTCGGTCGCGGCCTTGGCGCCGCGCGGCAGTTCGCTTTCCGCCGATTCCACGCGCCACGGCTTGTGCGCGATGCCGCCGACGGCGATGCGCCCGCGTCCGTCGTCCTGCACGATCGCGGCCACCGACACCAGCGCGAACGCGTACGACGCGCGATCGCGCACCTTGCGGTACACGTGCCGACCGCCGACGGGCCTGGGCAGCGTGACGGCGGTGATCAGCTCGCCGGGCGCGAGCACGTGTTCGATGTGCGGTGTCTTGCCGGGAAGGCGGTGGAACTCGGCGATGGGAATCGAGCGTGCGTTGCCGTCGGGCTGCACGGTGTCCACCGTCGCATCGAGCACGCGCATCGCCACCGCCATGTCGCTGGGATGCGTGGCGATGCAGTCGTCGCTGGTACCGACGATCGCGTTATGACGGCTGAAACCTTCGAGCGCCGCGCAACCGCTGCCGGGACGACGTTTGTTGCACGGCTGGTTGGTGTCGTAGAAGTACGGGCAGCGCGTGCGTTGCAGCAGGTTGCCGGCGGTGGTCGCGCGATTGCGCAGCTGTCCGGACGCGCCGGAAAGCAGTGCGCGCGAGAGCACGGCGTAATCGCGACGCACGCGTTCGTCGGCGGCCAGATCGGTATTGCGGACGAGTGCGCCGATGCGCAGACCGCCGTCGCGCGTCTGCTCGATCGTGTCGAGACCGAGGTGGTTGATGTCGATGAGATGCGCGGGCGTCTCGATCTCCAGCTTCATCAGGTCCAGCAGGTTCGTGCCGCCGGCGATGAAGCCCGCGCGTGGATGATTGCTGGCGGCCGACGCGGCTTCGGCGGGGCTTCGCGCACGCTCGTAGGTGAATGCCTTCATGCCTTCACCCCCGCGACTTCGGAGATCGCATCGACGATGTTGGAATACGCGCCGCAGCGGCAGATGTTGCCGCTCATCCGCTCGCGCAGTTCGTCGGTGGTGAGCCTTGGTCGTGCGGTGAGATCGGCGGTGACATGGCTGGGAACGCCCGCCTTGATCTCGTCCAGCACCGCGACCGCCGAACAGATCTGCCCCGGCGTGCAGTAGCCGCACTGGTAGCCGTCGTGCTTCACGAAGGCGCGCTGCATCGGATGCATGCGTTGCGGCGTGCCCAGGCCTTCGATGGTGGTGACTTCGCTGCCTTCGTGCATCACCGCGAGCGACAGGCAGGAATTGATGCGGCGGCCATCGACGATGACGGTGCACGCGCCGCATTGGCCGTGGTCGCAGCCCTTCTTGGTGCCGGTGAGATGCAGGTGTTCGCGCAGCGCGTCGAGCAGGGTGGTGCGCGTGTCGACGTCGAGTTCGTGCGCCTTGCCGTTGACCTTGAACGCCACCTTGGCGCTGGCCGGTGCGATGTCCTGCGCGTCGTCCGTCTGCGCGGCGACGACGGTGCCGGCCGGCATCACGCCGGCGGCGACGGTGACCGCGCCTGCCTTGAGCACTTCGCGCCGGGTGGCCCGCAGGCCGCGTTCGTCGAATTTCATTCTCTGCCCTCGAACCGGTGGAGAAGGGGGGCGCTTGGCGACACGATGGGTCGCGGCCGGCTCCCCTGCTTAGCAGAGGCATCGCGAGTACGAAGTGAATTCGGCGTCAACGCGGGTTTGTTACAGGTCCGCGTGCGATGACGGCCTGACGAAACGTTGCTCGCCGAGGCACACAGGAACATCCGGGCGCGGCACATGGCCGCGCCCGGATCAGCAGGCGGGTATCAAGGTGGGAGCGGCCGGCGGTGCCAGCGGTCCCCGATCAGGAAAGCGCGTCGACGCGCGCCCGGGCTTCCTTCTTGCCGAGGCCGCGCAGGCCGGCGAGCTTGGGCAGCTGCGACTTGCGCGGAACGGACTTGCCCTGTTCCCAGTGATAGATCGACTGGCCGCTCACGCCGGCCAGCTTCCCGAAGTCGGCGGCCGAAAGATCCAGCCGGGCGCGCAGCGATTGCAGGCCCTTGGCGCTGAAACGCATGCGCGCGGGCTCCTCTTCGTTGCTTGCCGCAGCGGCGGCCGGGGCCGCCTTCGACGCCTGCCTGAGCCTGCGTTCCAGCTGCACGACCTGCCGCTTCAGCTCGGCGATTTCCCTGCGATAAGTGCCACTGGCCTTCCGTAGCGCTTCGACTTCCGCACGTACTTCCTTGCGCGCGAGCCTGGAGATTTCAGCCTTCAGTACAGAGCCCAGATTCGGCATGTCCGATCATCACCCAAGTAAACAAGCGCACTAAGGTATCACTTGTGCGCATGCAGCCGGGTGAGTGCGATCCGTCCGGAATGCTCATTTCCGGGGCTGCGTGGCGTTGAACACCGCCAGTTGCGCATCGAACGCCCGCCGGTACGCGGGCCGCGCTTCGGCCCGGGCGACG
The DNA here is from genome assembly GCF_057747855.1 of Lysobacter sp. SCRH-1R. Classification (NCBI taxonomy): domain Bacteria; kingdom Pseudomonadati; phylum Pseudomonadota; class Gammaproteobacteria; order Lysobacterales; family Lysobacteraceae; genus Lysobacter; species Lysobacter sp. SCRH-1R. The sequence goes on from NZ_CM173227.1 coordinate 274,883, forward strand.
TAGCTGGAAAGCGCCGGGAATTCGCCCAGCATGCCGGAGGGCTTCAAGCGGAGCAGCACCGACACCATCATCAGATCGCCGATGGTGAACGCACCATCGAGCCATTCGGCATCGCCCAGGCGGGTGGACAGCGGGACCAATCGCTCGCGGATGCGATCCTGCACCAGCGGCAGACGCTCGCTGCTCCAGGGTTTGTCGCGTTCCAGGATCCGGACGGTCACCAGTTCCAGGATGGGCGGCTCCACCGCGTTGAGCGCGGCGAACATCCAAGCGATCGCACGTGCGCGCGCGTTCGCGTCGTCCGGCAACAGGCCCGCGTGATGCTGTGCGATGTGGAGCACGATCGCGCCGGTTTCGAACAGGACGAGATCGCCTTGCTCGAACGTTGGAATCTGCCCGAACGGATGCAGCGCAAGATGCGCCGGTTGTTTCATCGCCTCGAACGAAAGCAGGCGCACGTTGTATGGCTGCCCGACTTCCTCCAGCGCCCAGCGCACGCGCATGTCGCGCGACAGTCCCTGCCCACGGTCGGGGGATCGTTCGAAGGCGGTGATGGTGGGAATCGTGGGGGCGCTCGTTCGTTGCGTGCCGCTGTGCATGGCGGGTTTTCCGGTGACGGATCGGGGCGGTTCGTGGATATGACGAACCAGGGGGGTGCGGATCGACATGTTGCGGGAGGGCCCCCGCTGCCCATGCCCGGCTGCGGCCGTGTGCAACGGCACCCGATCTGGCCTGCCAGGATGCTAATGTCCGCTGCCAACGGACCTGCAAGGAAGCGCAATGTCGGACGAAGCCGGCGTTCTGTACAAGATCCTGTTGGCGCACACGTTCCTGGCAGGAGTGGCCGGCTTCTTCGGCCGGTTGTACATCGGTGGCTACCTGCTTTCCACGGAGTCGACAAGAAGCCCCTCGCCGTGGCGGAGATTCGGCTACCGGTATCTGGTGTTTGGACTGTACTACCTGATGTCCTTCCTGTTCTCGCCCGTGTTGATGGCACCTTTCGCCGATGCCATGCGCGAAGCGAGCCTGGGCGCGAACGTCAAGCCGCTCATCTACTTCGCCGCGTGCCTCCCGATGGCAACAGGTCTCTACTTCCTGGACTGCTGGATCATCGTCCGAAGCGATCCTTTGAAGGCCGCCATTCGAACCGGAAGAACCCGGTTCCGTTGATGCGACTCACCGGGTCAGGCTGCACGCGGAATGCTACGGGGCGGCAGTGGAGCGGCCCGCGGCGACCTTCGCACTCAACGCGTGCACGCGTGCATTGAGTTCGCCCGGGATGAGGATTCTCCACGCAGCGCGTTTCCGTCGCGCGGGTCCCGACGCCGTCGAGCCCTCGTACTTCATGCCGATCTCCATGGTGTTTCGTGTGCGTGCCGATACATGGCAACAGTCCCGAAGAGTAGCCTGCCTGCACGCGCGCGCCTGACCGTTTGCGTAGCGGGTACCCGCAGGAGACATCGGGCGCGACGCTCCCATCGATGCACTGCATCCCATGGCTGCTCGTGCCAGCACTCACGCTGCCCGATCGAAACCATGAGGACGACCGGGTTCCGCACGGCTCGCAACGAGCGCTATTCGTCGGCCACCCGCACCACCACCTTGCCGAAGTTGCGGCCCTGCAGCAGGCCGATCAGCGCGGCGGGCGCCTGTTCCAGTCCATCCACGATGTCCTCCTGCAGCCTGACGCGCCCCTGCGCGATCCATTGGGACATGTCGCGACGGAAGGCGTCGAAGCGGTCCGCGTAGTGGTCGAGGATGATGAAGCCCTGCATGCGCACGCGCCGGGCCAGTATCGTCGCGAGCAGTTGCGTGCGTTTGTCGCTGCCGCGTGCGCCGCCTTCCTCGTTGTAATGCGCGATGAAACCGCACACCGGAACGCGCGCATGCAGGTTCAGCAACGACAGCACGGCGTCGAGCACGTCGCCGCCGACGTTCTCGAAGTACACATCGATGCCGTCGGGGCAGGCCACGGCGAGGCGTTCCTTCAGTGCGGGCTCGCGATGGTCGAGACATGCGTCGAAGCCCAGCACCTCCACCGCATGCCGGCATTTTTCCGCACCGCCGGCGATGCCGACGACGCGCGCGCCCTTGAGCTTCGCCAACTGCCCGACGACCGAACCCACCGCGCCGGTCGCAGCGGCGACGACCACGGTGTCGCCGGCCTTGGGGTCGCCGATGTCGAGCAGCCCGACATACGCGGTGAAGCCGGGCATGCCCAGTCCGCCGAGTGCGAGCGATGGCCGGGGCAGATCGCCCAACGGCGTGACGTCGGTGCCGTCCGAGACCGCGTAGTCCTGCCAGCCCGCGTTCGACAGCACCGTGTCGCCGGCCTTGAACCGGGGATTGCGCGATTCGACCACGACGCTGACGGTGCCGCCGACCATCACCTGGCCCAGGCGCACGCCCGGCGCATAGCCGGGGCCGGCTTCGTCCATCATTCCACGCATGTAGGGATCGAGCGAAAGGAAGCGCGTGCGCAGCAGCACCTGGCCTTCGGCGGGTTCGGGCGCGGCATGCGTCTCCAGCTGGAAGTCGCGCGTGGTCGGTAGTCCCTGCGGACGCGCGATCAGCGTGATGCGGCGATTGAGGCGTGGTTCGCTCATGGTGGGCCCTCAGTGGCCAGAGACGGTGATCGGAGTGGAACCGCGCGGACCGTAACGCAGCGTCAGCAAGGCGCCGAGCGTCATCGCGACCACCGCGAACAGCGGGCCGCCGAGTGCGCCGACATGATCGACCAGCACGCCGCCGCCGATGGCCCCGGTGGCGATGGCGGTCTGGAACGCCGCGACGAGCAGGCCACTCGCGCCTTCGGCCTGGTCCGGTGCGGCGCGGACGATCCAGATCTGGAACCCGACCGGAAACGCGCCGAACGCGAAGCCCCACAGCACGATGGCCACCGACGCGACGCTGGCCGATTGCCCCGCCAGCAGCAGCGCGCCGGCCAGCGTGGCGATGATGACGCTGCCCAGCACGATCGCGTTGCGCTCGCTGCGGCCCGCGACATGGCCGCCGGCCAGGTTGCCGAAGAATCCGCCGATGCCGTAGCCCAGCAGCACGGCGGAGATCGCGCCGATCGAAAGGTGCGTCACGTTCTCCATCAGCGGACGGATGTAGGTGAAGCCGGCGAAGTGGCCCGAGATCACCAGCAGCACGACGACCAGCGCGGCGCGCACCGGGCCGCGCGCGAACAGTTGGCCGAGCACGCGCAGGTCCGGCTGCGATTTCGGCGGCAGGGCGGGCAGGGTGGCCAGTTGCGCGACGAGCGTGACCACGCCCACCGCGCCGGCCGCGACGAACGCGCTGCGCCACCCCCACGTATCGCCCATCCACGCGCCGATGGGCGCCGCGCACACGGTGGCGACGGAAACACCGGTGAGGATCAGCGACATCGCGCGCGGGAACAGGTCGTCCGGCACGAGGCGCAGCGCGAGCGGCGCGGCCATCGACCAGAACCCGCCCAGCGCGATGCCCAGCAACACGCGGGCGACGAGCAGCGTCGCCAGGTTCGACGCCAACACGGCGATCGCGTTGGACGCCAGCAGCGCGAGGGTGAGCGCGATCATCACGTGGCGGCGATCCATGCGGCGCGTGAGTACCGGGATCGAAGGCGCGGCGATCGCGCCGACCAGCGCCGTCGCGGTCACCGTCTGGCCCGCCGCGCCTTCGCTGATGCGAAGGTCGGCGGCCATCGCGGTGAGCAGGCTCGCGGGCAGGAATTCGGCGGTGACCAGCCCGAACACGCCGAGCGTGAGGGAGGCGATCGCGGGCCAATGCGTGGGTGCGGACTCGGCCGGCGGTGCGGCGTCGTAGTCGCAAACGGAACACTCGGTTGAGGACACGAAGGGCTGCCAATGGGGTGGGGCAGGGCAGGTTAGGCGTACGATGCAGGCGTTTCCATGCCGGAACGGCCGCAATGCATGACCATTCCTCCCGTTTCCTGTCGTCCGTGCAGCCACCGGAACCGGGCGACCTGCTGACCCGCGTGCTGCTCGGCCTACGCCTGGACGGCGTGGAATACGGTCGCTGCGTGATGCGCGAGCCCTGGGCGATCGCGTTCCCCGCGCAGCACGATGCGCGCTTCCATTTCGTCGCACGCGGTGGCGCATGGTTGTGGATGCCGGCCATCGGGTGGAAGCAGCTGCCTCCGGGCGACGCCGTGCTGCTGCCGCGCGGGAGCTTCCACGTCATGGCGAGTTCGCCGGACGTGCCGGCGGTCGATATCGACCAGCTCTCGCGCGAAGCCGTGTCGGAGAACCTGTACCTCGTGCGCTCCGCGTCGCCCGATGGAACGCAGGCGGCGCAGGCCATATCGAGCGTGATGTTCTGCGGCGCGATGCGTTTCAACCTGGACCCGCTGCATCCGCTGCTGGCGATGATGCCGGAGCTCATGCACGCGGGCGATCTGGTCAAGCGCGATCCGGCGGTGCTCGCCCTGCTCGAGGCGATGGAGCGCGAAGTGTCGCTGGACCGCATCGGCGCCTGCGGCATCCTGGCGCGGCTGGCCGACGTGCTGGCCGCCAGCATCATCCGCGCGTGGGTCGAATGCGGCTGCAGCGATTCCACCGGCTGGATCGCGGCGGTGCAGTGCCCGAAGATCGGCAAGGTCATCGCGGCGATCCATGCCGAACCCGAACGCGACTGGGACGTGCCCGCGCTGGCAAGGCTCATGGGCGCCTCGCGTTCGCGCTTCGCCGAAGCGTTCACGCGCACCGTCGGCGAGAGCCCGGCGCGATATGTCGCAAAGGTGAAGATGTTCCAGGCGCGCCGCTGGATCCAGCAGGAAGGCATGCGCGTGACCGTCGCCGCCGAGCGCCTGGGTTACGACTCCGAAGCCTCCTTCAGCCGCGCCTTCAAGCGCATCATGGGCATACCGCCCAGCGCGGTGCGCGGGCAGGGCGGAAGCGTGGCGAGGGAGGGTGCGGTGCGGGTGTGAGGGAGTTCGTGAGTGGCAGCATCTGGCGATGGCGGACGTGGGACGGGAGCACCGACGCAGGGCGGTGCTAATGTCCGCTTTCGACCCAAAGCGGACACGCTTCACGGGCGGCCGAGCTGCCTTTCTGCCTTGGGAATTGGGCCGAATGACTTTCAAACTTGGAGTCGCACGGGTGCTTCGCCCATGGATTCGAATTCAAGATGGGTTGGTGGCGTTCCGCAAACCTTTCATCCTGTTACCAGTGCTTTTGCCTCTCCTCCTCGGTGCTTGCGAGAAGTCGGACGCGCTCGCTCGGCGGCTCGGTATCGTTAGCATTCCAGACGAAGTTGAGATCGCGCGTCACTGGAGCGGTGCAATCGGGCCTGACCGATACGAGCTTTGGCAGCTTGCGCCAGTGAGCGCGGAGGCATTCCGCACACTGCTTCAACAAACGGACGCGGAAACCCCGGTCAAGAGATCCATGTCGGGATGCCTCGGTCTAGACAGTTCGAACTCGCCAGACTGGTGGCCGCACAAGGAAATAGAGGACGCTTCGTGGGACTACCCTCCAACCCAGTACTCGTTGCATCTGGTTGACGGCCATCCTGATGGAAACATCTGCATTTATCGAAACGACTTGACCGGTATTACCTACATCCAACTGTCTGGCGAGTGACCGCTTCTGGCCGAAAGCGGACGCATGCGGCTTCGCTCTACGTCACCTTCCGCACTTCGGTAAACGCAGGCATCAGCGTAGAGCCGTCCTTGGCCTGAGGTGTCATGCGTGGAATCGGCTTGCGCGTGCGCGTGTCGATCAGCACCGAATGGCGCTCGCCCCGTGCGAACAGATGCAACTCGCCCCATTGCCGCAGCGCGACCACGATGGGAAAGAGGCCTTCTCCCTTGGTCGACAGCACATACTCCTGATACGCCGTTCCATCAGAGGCATCACGCATCTCGAGGATGCCGGCATCCACCAGTTTGCGTAACCGGTCGGCGAGGATGTTCCGCGCCACGCCCAGGCTGCGCTGGAAATCGCCGAAACGGCGTACGCCATCAAAGGCGTCGCGCACGATGAGGAGCGACCACCGGTCACCGATCAGATCGACGGAGCGGGCAACAGGACAAGGCTCTTCATCCGTGGCCTTGCGGATTGTCATGGAGCCTCCGGGAAGTGCCGTCGCGTCGATTCGGTTGCATTTTAAAACCATGTGAGCCAGTATTCAAACGGTTGCGATTTGCAACTTGGTGAGAGGCTGGGAATCATGGGTGTCTCGCACAGCCCGCAGTCCCTGGATCGATGCGACGCGGTGGCCCGACCTTCGCAGGTGCCCCGTGGCCTTGCGTGGTTGTTCGCCATCGCCAGCGGCTCAAGTGTGGCGAACGTCTACTACGCGCAACCCTTGCTGGACACATTGGCGCGAGACTTCGGGATCACACAGGCGGCGGTTGGCGGAGTCGTTACCGCCACGCAGATCGGCTGCGCCGTCTCGTTGTTGTTCGTCGTTCCGCTGGGCGATCTGATGGGTCGCCGCCGTCTGATGACGGTGCAGGCGTTCGCGCTGGTCATCGCGCTGGCCACGGTCGGTCTGGTGCGGTCAACGCCTGCGTTACTGGCTGGCATGCTCGCCGTGGGGCTGCTGGGTACGGCGATGACGCAGGGTCTGATTGCCTATGCAGCCAGCGTGGCCGCGCCTCACGAACGAGGGCATGTCGTCGGCATGGCCCAAAGCGGTGTATTCATCGGTCTGCTGCTCGCGCGGGTATTCGCCGGCGGTGTCAGCGACATTGGCGGATGGCGCGGCGTTTACCTGTGCGCTGCCGCATTGATGCTGACCATTGCGCTGGCGCTCCTGCCGTGCTTGCCTGCGCTGGCCGCAACGCCAAGCGCGATGAGCTACCCGCGCCTGATCGCCTCCATGTTGACGCTGCTGCGTCGGGACCGTGCGTTGCAGGTGCGTGGCGTACTGGCCCTGCTGATGTTCGCGGCGCTTAATATCTTCTGGAGCGCACTTGTGCTTCCATTGAGCGCACAGCCCTTTGGCCTCTCACACACCGCCATCGGAGCGTTTGGCTTGGTTGGTGTGGTCGGCGCGCTGGCTGCCGCGCGGGCCGGACAATGGGCCGATCGCGGCCACGCCCAGCGCACCAGCGCGGCGGCACTCGTGACGTTGCTGCTAGCCTGGTGGCCGTTGTCGCTGATGCAATGGTCACTCGGCGCGCTGGTCGTCGGGATCGTGCTCCTTGACCTCGGGGCACAAGCGTTGCATGTCACCAGCCAAAGCATGATTCTCCGCGACCGCCCTGAAGCGCACAGCCGACTGCTTGGTCTCTACATGCTGTTCTACGCGATTGGTAGCGGACTGGGGGCGATCAGTGCAACGGCAAGTTACGCCAGCGCCGGCTGGCCGGGGGTGTGCCTGCTCGGGGCAAGCGTCAGCGTGTTGGCGCTGCTCTTCTGGTGGATGACCAGCAGGGCAGAGGCTGGCGCGGCGAGCCGGGAATTTGGTCAGCACTGCTAATGTCCGCTTCCGACCCAAAGCGGGCTTGGGAGGCAGTCGGGTCGCATCTCTCACTCGATCCCTGAACGGCTCGCGCCGTCGTTGACTAACGTCCGGTCCGGGCGAAGGGGTTTATGCGCTCAGGCAACCGTACTACTCGGCACTTGAGCGGCATTTGGTGGCACAGTTGCCGAGGAATTGTTGTCTACTCGCAAGGCGGAGTTGAAGCGAGCGAGGGATGCGCGCAGCGATACAACGTTGCGCTTATATCAACCGTTGCGCGATCTGATGCCTCGGCGCCGCGTCCTTCAGAAAGCGAACTCAAACCCGGCGAGCGGACCGCTCAAGGTGATATCGGTATTGTTGCTGCCGGCCTCGACTTCTATCGCTAGGTATCGGTAGCCGATGATCCACGCGCCTTGCTTCACGTGGTAGCGGACCACGGCACTGGCGCTGTGCGTCCCCTCCGTTTCGCCGAACGAGCCGTCGCCGCGCAACGTGAGCTGCCAGCGATCGGCCAACGTCCACGTGTATCGCGCTCCGAGCATGAAGTCGCTGTAGGACTTGTCGATGCTGCGCTCCGACGGGGAGAAGACCGGATTGACGGGGTCGAACCTGATCTTGAGGTCCACGTCGACGTAACGCAGGCCGCCGAACACATCCAGTCCGCGGAAGCGCTCCTGGCCCGGACTCCAGAAAGCGGCCAACTCGAACAGCTGCGAATCGAGATCAGACTGGGTCCTGATCCGCGGAAACTCCCTGTCGTCCGCCAGGCCAAGAAAGATGTAATCGGCGAACACACCGGAGTGATCGCCCCGTCCCTCGGCATGTATCAGGAACGCACCATCGATCTTGTCGATGATGTCGGAGAATGCCGAATCGGTTTCTGCGGGTGGCTGACCAGTGCGCAGATCCGTCGCGATGCTCGGAGCCCAGAGGTAGGGCGCGATCGTCCACTCCCACGCTTCCCTTTCCTGGGCGTGGGATGCAAGCGGTGCGCCCATCATGCACAGGGCCATGGCAGCAGTCGCGAACGATCGCAGATCGTTGCTCATCGTCGGGCCTCCCATTCGCGGACCCATGGTCCGACGTTGTCGATCATGGACATGGGAGCAAACCGTCGCTCCGATTTCGCGTGGTGCAGGACGGCCCATGCACCGGGCCGTCCGGTTGTTCCACACGCCGCCGCAGTGGAAGCTACGACGTCGGATTCGATGTCTTGACCACCGGCGGTGGCTGCCATGTGCCCTTGCCCGGCGGCAGGATCGATGGTGGCGTGTCCTTCGGCCAGTACGTGCGCAACATCAGGATGAACTTGCCCTGCGGCGCCGGCAGCCAGTTGTTTTCCTTGTCCTTGCCCGGCGACTTGTTCTGGAAGTACAAGGTCAGCGAGCCATCGTCGTTGAACTTCGGCTTGTTGCGCATGCTGATGGTGAACCGGTCCAGCGGGTTCGGATTGAACCACCAGCCTCCATCGTCGATGTACATCGTGATCGACCAGAAGCCGTTGACCGGAGGTGTCTGGTCTTTCGGGAACGTCAGCGTGTACGAATTCGCGCCGTTGAGCGTTTCGCCATTGCCATCGGTCAACGCGTAGGGATAGATCGCGTCCTCCGGGAGGTTTGCGGGCCATCCAAACGCGGCAATCAGGGCACGCTGGAGATAATCGGTTCCGTACGTCCCGGCCGCTGCAGGAATGAACCACCCGTTTTGCTTGGTTCCCGACGTCTCCCGCCGTGCAAAGATCTTCTGCTGCGCCGTCCTGGTGACATCCTTCAGCGCAGCCTGCGCCGAGGGCGACAGTTTGCCCATGTCGAACGGCTTGCCGGGCTCCAGCCCGATCTTCGCCATGCGGGCAACGATCGCGGCGTCCTCCGGTGCCGGTGGTGCGGTAGTGCCCATCAGACGCGCCATCATCCCGAAGTACGCGGACAGGTCCATCTCGTCGATGATCTTCTGCGGCTTGTCCGTCATCGAAAAGCCGGGGTTCGGATCAACCGGCGGTGCGGTGTAGGTATACGGCTTGCCGAACGCCGATAGCGGCACGAGCTTGTACTGGGCCTGCAACGCGTTGACGGCCTTGTAGTCCGCTTCGGTGCCGTCGGCATACGTTCGCCCGAGGATGACCAGGTGTTGCGTGGGCGACTTCACGTGTTCCATGCCGGCAGGAACCTGCCCGTTCCAGCCGGGCCCGCTGATCAGGATGTCGGCGGCCTTGCCACCCATCGTGCGGCTGCCTGGTGACGCGACGACGGGCATCCACAGGCTGTAGTGCGGAAACAGGAAGAAGCGTTTGCCCATGTCGGGATGACTGAAGACCATCGGCTCCTTGCGCAGGTCGACCCACGCGACGGAGTAAAGCGTGTCCGCGTTCGGTGCCGATACGCCCCGATAGTCGCCGGGTGGATAACGCGGAACATTCGCGAACTGGTTCGGCGGCGCGTGCAGGGCGTCGGCCTTGGCGACATTCGACATCTGCACCCGTGTGACTTCGGTGGTGATCAGCGAATAGCCGTAGATGTATGCGTCGGTCGCGATATCGACCACTTCCTTGTCGCTCAGTCCTCCCGCACCTTGGACAGGCGCGTCCTGCTTCTGCACCGTTTCGGTTTGTTCGGTTTGTTCGGTTTGCCGCCCACCGTCGCGGGAGCATGAAAGCGTCAAGAACGTCAGCGACATGCACAACGACATTGCGGCCAGCCTGGCCAGTCTCGTATTCACGGACCTTCTCCTTCAGCAGAGGAAATCGGGGGAATACACAGGACCGCCCGGGCGGCGGTCGGCATAGGAAGCTCCAGCAAGTGTTAGTGCAAGGTGATGGCGTTGGCATCAACTGAAATTGCATTCGAACTTTTCCGGCCCCCATCCTGGCGAAAATGACACTGCAGCCGCCGGCAGAAGCCACGGAAAGACACTCTATAGGCAGGTTCTTGCAGGGGAAGAGAAATGAGAAGCCGAATCGGCGCTGGCTAATGCCAGAGATGTCCCCTTCTGGCCGTTAGCGGATATGGCCGCGGAGCTGGCGGTCAGCGGCGGGCCCGCCGTCCCGCCGGCCGGTTGCGCCCATGAGAGGGTCGGGAGCATGGCCTGGTCTTGCGTTGGCACCTTGGCGCCCTGCCTCGGTCAAACGCAGAGCAGTGATCCAGTAATGGCGCCGGCGCACGCGATAAGAATCGCACCCATGGCGCGGCGCTGATGCGTCGCGCCTCCCAGTGATGTGACCAAGGGATGGATACATGACCGTCATTGAAGAAGACTTCGCTATAACCGCTCGGCTGGCCCGGGATGTTCGGATTCTCAAGTGCTATGCCGCTATCACGACTATCGCTTTGGCGGTGTTTGGCATTACTGCGGCCAAGTCCCCGGATGCGTCTGCAGAGATCACGGTAGAGCGAATCAACATTGTCGATCCCACGGGAGTCAAGCGCGTGGTGATCTCGAATGCCGAGCGCTTCCCGCTACCCAAGGTGGAGGGACGCGAGCTTCCGCGTGCCATGGCGCCCGCGGGCATCGCGCTTTACGATTCAAAAGGAAACGAAGTCGGCGGAATCGCGGCCAGCGATGCGAAGTTCGGCAAATCGAATGTGCTGGCGTTTGACTACCCAAACTACGATGCGATCGGCCTGATGACCCGTGTCAGCCCGGACGGCAGCGACGCACTGGCCGCCTTGGCAATCAACGCACGCCCACCGGCCAACTTGGACCCGATCGCGGCGGGTAAGGTGGCACACACACGGATCGCGATCCAGAACCAGAACGAGGACGCTCAAATTCTGATGGCGGATCCGCAGGGACGAGATCGCATTCGACTCATGGTCGATCGGAAGGGGCAGGCGCGCATTGAAGTTCTCGACGCCGACGGCAAGGTCACCTTCAGGGCGCCTCAAAGCAACTGAGGGAGCTGTTGTATCCGCACGCCGGCAGCGTGATGGCTGGCGGCCTTCAACTTGGCCAAACGTCCGCTTTTGGCCGAAGCGGACGTTTGAGCTGCCGCGCCGGCAGAGCTGGTGCTAATGTCCGCTTTCGACCCAAAGCGGCCTTCAAAGCCGTCAAGCTGAACGGGGATCGCGCGAACAACAGACGGCCTCAAAAAGACGATGGCGGGCAAAGACCGGCGCGTGTCTACGAGCTCGTAACCGATTTGGTTCTAGCGTGAGCAATAGGGAAGAGTGCGCTTGCTTCGGGCAGGTGACGCGATTGCCGGCCCGGAGAACGTACATGCGCATCTTGTTTGTGGAGGATGAGGGGGATGCTCGCCTTCTCGTTGCTGACGGACTCCGACTTGCCGGCTTCAGCGTACGCTTGGCGGAGGACGGAGTTGTCGCTATGCAAGCACATCGAGAAGACACTTACGACGGGTAGTGACCGACGTCAGCATGCCCAACGGGGTGAGCGGAATAGAGGTCGCTGAAGAGGCGCTCCGGCGCGACCCGTCGGCGCGCGTCCTAATTGTGTCGGGCTACGCGCGCGGGCAACTGCCCCCGCTTCCTGACGGCGTAACATATCTCCCCAAACCTTATCGTTTTCCACAGCTGATCGCAGCGTTGAATGCGATGCTGAGTGGCGCAGCATAACCAGATCCATGTGGCGCCAGTTTGATGGATGGAGGCATGGGTTCGTCTGTACTCCACCGCTTCGTAGGACGGTGAAGAGCCTCCTCGACGAACGAGCTATAAGCTGAGGGCTACTTCGACCAGTTGCTCACACTGCATGTGGGAGCGTCGAATGTCCCACTGGGGGCAGAGAGGCATGCAGATTCTACTCGTCGAGGATGACAAGGAAGTCGCGGAGAGCGTTGCGGACGCGCTCGCTGTCCTTGGACACTCTGTAAGCCATGCATCGTCGGTTGTTGAAGCTCTCAAGCTTATCGATGTGACCTGCCCCAATGTCGCGGTGCTAGATGTGGACCTTGGCGGCGGCACCAGCGCGGATGTGGCATCCGTTCTGAATGAGAGATCGATCCCGTTTGTCGTTGCCAGCGGCCAACCTAGAGCCGATACGCCGCTTGAGATGGTGGGAAAACCGCACCTGCGCAAGCCATATCTGATAGATGACCTTGAGCGGGCCCTGGATCTGGCCTGCCCAGCTCGCGGCAGCACGTGCTGAGAAAGTTAAGCTTGGAGCGGAATTCGAACGGTGAAGGTGGTCTTCCCTCGCGCTGATTCGCCGACCACCTCGCCCCTATGCGCCTTCACGATCTCTCGGACAATGAAGAGGCCCAGGCCGAGGCTCGTACGTTCGCCGCTTGTCGCCGGCTGCAGGCCTCGTCGTAGAGGGTTGAACAGTTCGTCCAGTGAGGAAGACGGGAGTGGGGCGCCGCGATTGCGTACCACAAGTTCAACGCCCCCGGCAGTTCGCGCTAGAGAAACCAGAATCGCGGACCCACCCTCGCCGTATTTGTAAGCATTGCCAACTAGATTCGCTAGCACTTCGCGCATGCGTGAGGCGTCAAAGCTGCCGCGAACAGGCCCCGATCTGTAGAACCTGATCGTCGCTTCGGGAAGTGCTGTGCGCAGCAGGTCGATTTCTTCGCTAAGAACCTCACTGAGGCAGCATTCCGAGCGCACAATGCGCACTCCGACGCCGAGTTGGGTCCTGCTGTAGTCAAGAAGGTCGTCAAGCAGCTTGCTCATGCGCATCCCGCTGCGGACGATGCGTTGCGTCTGCTCGGAGTAGGGGCCATCGCGCGTCATCCGGGACAGCAGGTCCGAAGTTGTCACGATGACACTCAAGGGCGCGCGGAGATCGTGTCCGAGAACGCCGAGGAACACCTGGCGCCAAGACTCTGCTTCCTTCGAAAAATACGAGACGGACTCTGAAATGGCCTGATCGATAGCTTCGTTGAATCGGATCATGTCGTCGAACGACTGCTTTGAAGGCTCATGCGCATCAATCCATAGTCGAAGCACTGCAGCTCTTAGAGCTCTGTACTCCGCAACCATTTGATTGATGTCGAAGCCGCCCTTAGCCCTCAACATGCCGTGGGTGCTTGCAGGGGTCCGAGGTCCATCCAGTACAGATACGCGGCCTTCCGATTCAAGCAGCTGTGCCTCGGTGGACTGCTTCGTTCGCAGGTCTGCAACTACGGCCAACAGAATTTCCGGGATGTGATCCCTCAGCGCGGTTTCGTCTAGGTGCACGCCGTGGGGAGCCTGCGTTGCGGCAAACGCCTGCGCCCCATCGGCAATTAGACAGACGTTTTGTTCGATGAAGTCGGCAAGACGCATTACAGACTCTCCCTCCGGGGCCGGCTACCCTGACACGGGCACGTGACGATCAGGTCTGCGCCGATGAGCTCGCTTATCGGGTGGGGCGTGCTCGGCAGGGAAGTTGACGTGGCTGACCCCGTTGGTCGTCGCCACGCAATGATCGGCGCATTGCCGCGACCCGCCTACTCTCAGCCGGGCGTCACCACGACTCCTCAATCTTTTCTCGGAGCAACTGGCTTGCGCTAACCAGGCTGCCGGACTGGTCTGTTAGCTGGCGCGATTTCTGGCGGTGCCAGATGAGGGCGTCGCGCTGTTCGGCGAGCTGAGCGAGCGCCTGCACGAGCCGCGCCGCGGCGTCACGTTGGTCTTCTCGCTCCGAGTTCAGGGGCGCCGGCATCTGACCCTCCTGCGGGCAAGGTAGCCGGCCGATCGTAAAAGCAGTGCAGAAGAATGATTGGCGTTCCGCAAGAGATGTCAGCTAATGGCCGCGCTCTGCCATCTGCGGGAAAGCAAGCCTGGCTGTCTGGCCGGCAGCGGCAACGTCCAGGTGACGCGAGAGCCCAGCACTTAGCGCGTCAGCATCCGCTAGCGCAGAAGGATGCGGTTTCGGCGAGGGTCATCGCAGGACCTCCAGGCCGTTGTAGCGCTCGCGCCAATCGCGCAGCGGCCTGGCGCGGAGACAACTATCCAAGGAGAATTGCTTCGCATTCCGAATGTCCGATGCCAGGAGTGCAATCAGGTTGGCGCACTGCTGACGCAATTGTGTGTCGCTATGCGTCACCTTGTTGACCGCGGCGAGGAGCTCTTCAAGGGTCAACAAGTTCCCATCCGCGACTGGACTAAGCCCCTTTCGCAGCCTCATCGACACGCGGGCGAAGAGATGGCTCGCTTCATCGCGGTGCGACAAGAAGGGCAGCCCTTCGTTCTCGGCGCGCTGCAATGCCAAATCGTCCTCAGTGACCGGGCGTAGGAAACTTCGATCTCTCTTTTCATTCGTGAAGATTTGCATTTCAGTTCTCCGGAGCTTACTGCGGTTAGGCTTGGTTTGCGGCTGCACCGTCGCTGTTGCATGCCTCGTCGACCTTGGCCGAGACGACAATCTCCGTCTCCGAGTTCGCTACACGGACATGAACTTCATTCTTCTTGAGATAGGGAATAGCAAACGCCTGGTCGTAAGTTGCCCAGTACACCTGATCGTCTACCGACCACCGTGACCCTGACAGTGCTTGCATTAGGTCACGCTTAGCAGCGGTGCGGCTCTCCTCCGTGTCAGCACCGCGGTATCCAAGTACGGCAACCAATGTTTCCGGCGATTCATGGACTCTTACCGTCGGATCGTCCGGTAGCGGTGCCTCCCCAGCGGCCAAGTTGTTGGAGAGGAAGAATGCAACTCTCCAGCCGTGCCTCTCGCGCATGCGTAAGGCGCTGGGGAACATCGTGGACTCGTCGTCGCCCTGGTACGTCGGATAGGTCATCTCCATCTTCTCTAAGGCTTCGTTGTCACCGTAGATGTAATCCTCTAGCTTCTCGCGTGCGACACGCACCGCCGCGTCATGGCTTCCGTCCGCAGAGGTATGCACAAACAAGGCTGGGGCGTAGCGCCTGATCTCCACGGGGCCGACGAGGTCCTCCATTCGGTAGGCTGGCCTCGCGTCGAGTCGGATGCCGAAGAACCTCGGTATCGACTTTAGTACGTCTGTGAACAACGGGGCAGTTGCACCGTTCATGATGATCTCCGTTCAGCCGTCGCCGCGGCATCGTCGGAAAACGAACCCGTAACACGGCGGCGATGGGTGTGTGATGCAAATGGCCCGCAGCGCCAACGAGTAGCCAACCCGACCGACATGGGGCGCTTGAGCTCAGGGAAGGTAGGAGCGGGGCGTGCTGTGCGGCCGGATGGCCAGTACGACGTTGCGCCGTAGTGCCATTGGAGCGTGCGCCAACGGCTGTTACTAACTCGTGACTTAAAGAAGCGGTCCGCCTTCTTTTCGGTCAGCGTGAGACTATCAGTGGCCGGGCGCCGCGTTACGGCGTGGGTCGATCAATATGGAGGAACTTGCGGAAGGATTTGCGCCGCAATGATGAGGATCGAAGGTTTGCAGTCATTCGGCTCGAATGTGGATGCGTGAATGCTAGCGTTGGCCACCCGTCGCGAACGGGGTCTGGCAGCTGCGATCGCCGATCCAGCATCAGCGACCCGATCGCCTGTATGACCTGCGATACGAACATTTCGATGAGCGTTCTCATGGTTGATCTCCTCAGCCCCGAGATTGGCTGTTTTGATTCGAGGTCACAGCCTGGGGGGCTAACACAACTGAGACGGAGCGCTAAATGCTCGCAACCTGCAGCACTATGCGCTCATTTCGTCGAATGACTGAGGCTTCTACCAATAACGTTCATGCTGGAGACGGCACCAACATGCATGGTGATCACTTTCCTGGTTGTTGAGAGCAGCCGCGGCGCGTGGCCAACCAAGCACCGTTCCGCGATGAACCTTTAGGTCACGCCTAACTCACGCTCAATGGCGCACGATCCTTGTGCACTGCGACGCAACGTCGCAACGGCCACTCAGCCGCGCTGCAATTCCACTCCTCCTCCGCACTGAGCCCCACTCGCCCCGCTTCCAGCGGGGTCTGGCTTCGGCCGCCCTGGATCCGCAAGAAAGCGGACCATAAAAAAGGCAATCCTGTATGAACACCGTAACCAACATTCCCAACAGCAAGAATCTCGTCGACACCGCCGCCGCCAATGGGTCCTTCAAGACTTTTGGCAAGGCGCTTGATCGCGCGGGCATGACCGAAACCCTGCGCGGGGCGGGCCCCTTCACGGTGTTTGCACCGACCGATGCGGCATTTGAGAAGCTTCCGGCTGGCAAGCTGGAAAGCCTGTTCAAGCCCGAGAACAAGGAAGAACTCGTCTCGGTGCTGAACTACCACGTTGTCAGCGGCCGCAAGACCACGGCCGACGTTGGCAAGTGGGAAGCGGCTCGGACCGTCAACGGCCAGTCGGCCCCGATCATCTTGAAGGACGACCAGCTCAGCATTGATGGAGCGCTGGTCACCTCTGCCGACATCGGGTCGAGCAATGGTCTGATCCATGGTATCGACAAGGTCAACATGCCGACCAAGCAGTAACCGCCAACGGGTGTCAACGAGAACGGCGGGGGCTTCCCTCGCCGTTCTTCTGTGCCCTCATCTTCAGAGTGTGAGCCGCGCTTCGAGAGCGGCCTAGAACAAGACTCTTACCACTCCACTGGCGGGGATACAGCATGGCCGCTGCTGGTCCACTGGATCTCGGCGCATACGGGCATGAGCGAGGCCTCGTACGGAAGAAGAGTGTGCATCAATGACCTCCTGGGTCTAACGTGCGCTGATACGGCACGAGTCCGACACCCGGCTCGCGGAGGCTCTTCACGTCGGAGCGCCCGCCGTCCAAAGCTGGTGACAAGGGAAGAGGAATCCGGGTGCGGCCTGGCTGAAGCTTGCGGAACGGGCTGAGCTCCCGCGGGCGGCCTGGTCCTTGGCACGACTTGTGAGTCGCATCACCGGATCAAGAGGCGATGGCGGTATGGCGGCGGGTCGCCGAGGAGGCCCATCGCGCCGAGCTGAAACTACAATCGTGGAGAACACGGTTCGGCATCGGAGCATGAGCGGCAGAATTGATGAGCTGGTCTTCGCTCCCGTCACAGCCCCGCACGTATATGAGGGTGTGCGACTCCCTAAGAACTACGTGATGAGGTCGGTTAGGTGAATGTACTGCTTGTAGAAGACAACAAGGATCTCGCTTCGTGCGTCGCCAATGCGTTGTCGCACCTTGGCCACACAACGGTCCTTGCCTCAACCATTGATGAGGCCGGAACCTTAATTCGCAACGAGGAGCTCATTGACGCAGCCCTCCTGGATTTCGATGTCGCAGGTCAGAAAAGCACCGGCATCGCACAGCTCTTGGACGAGCGAAATGTCCCGTACGCCATGACGAGCGGTTACGCCCGCAGCGATATGCCTGCAGGATTATCGCGAAAGTGGCACGTTCGAAAGCCCTACGATTTGAGTGACCTCGAACGCGCACTAAGGTTCTGCAGCGTGTCTCAGACCTCCAGCTCTGGTTCATCGGTGAGGCCGGCGAACGGGTACAGGGTGGGCGCGCCCTCGTAAGCCGGTGAGTGATTCCAAAGGCAGGCGACCAACATTGGCTCTGCCATCTCCGGTGTGAATACCAGCGCCCGGCTCCCGCCGTTCGGTCCTTCCATTTAAGGTGCATGCGATCCTGTGCCTGCGGCAACCTAATCGTAGGGTGCGGAAGCTTCCGTTGGCGGCCTAGGAATGCCCTCAGAACCTTCGCTTCTTGCCCGAGGCGGATAGTCGCCGGGGTTCTACGATCTCCGTCGGGGCCGTGAACTGAAGCTTGCCGGGCACTGGTTTGGAGTCCTTCGAGGGCGTGGTGAGCGTGTTTACGCAGCGTGCTGATCGTTGCCGACGTTGGTGGTCAACTGATTGGAGTGTCCATGCGATCAATGTTGTGGCGCGCCTCTTCCAGGACCAACGCGTATGCGCCGATCGCGCCCATTACAGAACTAGGTAGTCCCGCTAAGAACATTCGCGCGCTAATCCTCAGCTCATGCCGATTGGATATGGTCACTGCCGCGGTCCAGGATGCCCCTAAGGTCTCCCTGCGAAGCTCGACACGGATCTCGCGGCCACGGTATGCGCAGGGGCCGTTGTTCCAGACCACGCCCTCGCTAGACAGCCCCCCTGCATCAAAATCACCGTTGTGATAGCGCCGCCGCAATTCCTTGTTCTCGAATGCGCGACTGCTAGCATCCAATAGCTGATTCTGCCACCAGTAGCCGAGGTCGCTCGGAACCTCATCCATCTGCGGCACCCCGGACACTGCGAGATTCCAAGCGTTCCAATGCTGCGGGGTGTCGGATGTTTCATTTGCTGCACGCAGCATTGCTGCGTCGATCATTTCGATCGCGCCAAGCAGATCTGTGCGCGTCTTCAAGAGATCTCCCTGCAGTTTCCTACCCAGCGGCGATCTCGCGGGTAGTGCAACCCCCGGTGCGGGGATTGGATACTGATGCGGCCCTGGGCTCGCAGCGCCCCGCCGGCCGATCGGACTTTGACATCGCGTCGCAAATGAGAGTGCGCCCTCGTGCGTGAGGTAGGGGTGACCTCACGCAGCCGTGAGGGGTTCTCGTGGACGAGCGGAGCTCATCCGGAAGGTGCAACCATTAGCGCGACTCCCGACTTAGGCTGACACATTGTCAGCTCCGAAGCCGCCGCATACGATCTCGCGAATGTCCGGGACGGGTTGCTAGCTCTCGTCACCAAGTGACGCGGATTGCCCAGTCAATCCTAGCTTCTCAGCCACGACGTCTATGGCAGTGTCGGTCATCGTGATGAGGGTTCGCGACGTATCAGCGTCTGATGCCAGCTCGAGCGGGAAGCTTCCGGCCGAAGCCTGCAGGCGAACCTCGAAGGGGCTTGCGGGATGTCGTACGAACCAAACTCCGCGATCGTCAGGGCTCAGGTGACGAACACCCAGTTGCGAAACTGTGAGACCCGGGTACCGGGCACAAAGGGCATGAGTGACAACGTCAATGTCGCGCATCAGCAACCCCGCAAGGCATGAGCCTGGGGCGCTCCTTGAGGACTAACACCGCTTGTCCTCCTCATAGAGTTGTCTCCGTTTCGCTCCGGTCGCTTCGGCCCGAGATGAAGTGGACCAGAGGCGCGAACGGCCATTCGCCGAATAGTCCAGTCATCCATTAGGGTTTGCCGCCGAGCGACTTGACTATAAGCCCCTGCTCGTAGACAGCCTGCGCCAGTTCCGTCATTCGAACCGCGAACTCGCGGCCATTAACGAAGAAGATGGTGAACTTTCCGCCGCCATCCGACGTTGGCTCTACGACAGTCATGTGGACGATGTGGCGGGGGTTGATCCAGTTTTCGCCTAGCTTGATCAAGAGTCGTTCCTTACGAAGTAGATTCGTCCGCACTCACTCGTGCGGTTTGCTGTGACGATCATCTACTCAGACGACGATACGGGACAACTGCACGGCTCGCTCGTCACCACGTTGTTGCCCGCCTTCAGTGTGTCGAGCGCTGTGGTATCTGCGCCGTTGCGAAGTCTTCGTAGCTTCGATCGGAATCCAGTGCTTGCAGGGTTGCCGATACCCGCTCGAACTCCTCCCGTGTGAGATCGCGAACGATCACCTGAAGCTCCGGCGGACTCATCC
The DNA here is from genome assembly GCF_057747855.1 of Lysobacter sp. SCRH-1R. NCBI lineage: Bacteria > Pseudomonadati > Pseudomonadota > Gammaproteobacteria > Lysobacterales > Lysobacteraceae > Lysobacter > Lysobacter sp. SCRH-1R. The sequence continues at coordinate 294,749 of NZ_CM173227.1, forward strand.
TGCCTTCGGCCCTGGACGTCCTGAACCGCGGCAGTAGCCTATCCTTGGAGAGTAGAGCGAATCGCTTATCGTCAGTCACGTAGACGCGTCCGCACTCCCGCAGCATCTGCGCAGTCACATCGCCTGGAGTCGCGCGGAGAGACATCGGAGTATCAGCTCTCGACCGCGAGCGCCACTACGGCGGCGATGCCTGCCAAGACCGTGCACCAATACGCCAACAGCAAGATCGAGCGATAGCGAGAGCAGTAGCGTGTACCCGCTTCGTCTATGCTGTCCATATATTCTCGCGTCAGCAGATAGAGCATCGTGCTGCGCGCGCTTAGGACGGTGCGATCGTGCCAGCGAGTAGGCTGAGCCGCGTGCATCCACTGTTCAGGATGCCGCAACTTCAAGCCCCTCAGAAACGTCATCCATACGATGGTTTCAATTGCGATCGCGCTCGCAAACAGAATGCAGGCGCTGACAGTTACCGGCTTCATGGGCATTCTCGTGGCAGCTCCATTACACGCCAGCGGGGGCTAACGGCATCGGCGAAGCGATTCAGCTTCGCCGATGGCCCCGTTCGACTCGAACCGTGAGGCTTGGCCGTTCTTATGGCCTAGAGCGCTTTATGCGCGTGCGCTGAAGTAGTTCGGTCTGGAGAGTTGATGATGTCTGCAGTGTGCTCTGACTCTCGTGACCATGTCGTTAGGGATACCGGCCAAGGCTAAGCAAAGTAGGCCACCGCGCGATTCCAGACGGTGCCAACCGGGTACCGTACGGGGTTGATCGGCCGCTGATCCTCAACTACATCACAGCGATTGTCCCGATCATGCAGTTGCACCTTTCGCAAGCGCCGGATTGTTGGCACTACAACCGCCAACGGCTTAGTTGTCGGGTGTGCTTGGTCACGTCCTCTAAGCGTGGAGAAGTCACCTGTTGGATGTCCGCTTCTGGCCGATAGCGGACTCCTGCTCGGGCGAGCTCGCCTTGACGGTGCTAATGTCCGGTTCCGACCCTTAGCGGACGTGCGTACCCATGATGAGGCTCTTAAAGAAGTGGTCTCGCATCGCGTCACTCGTCTCGTCGCTCGCAATCGTATCTGCCTGCGGCCTTGGCGACCTAACGGAGGACAACGTTCGGGCGCTGGCTGATGCAGCTATGGCTGAGCACTGCGCTTCGAACCGCGTGGCGTGCGGGAGCCTCAAATTCACCAGTGCAGAGAGTGATGGAAAGCTCTGGCTTGTGGAGTATGAGTCGCGGACTTATCTGTACGGGGTCATCGTTGACTCGACGGGAACAACTGAGATCACGCGCACCAGTGAAAAGTGAATGTAGCGTTCGATTCCGCACGATCCGCACCCTTTAAGGTCCGCTTCTGGCCGGTAGCGGACATTAGGTCCCCCCGCAACCTCCACCTGGCGATCCCCAGCGCGGCTTTTATCGGTGTTCTGCCTGCCGCGCGCCAAGGATCCGCATTTCTTCTTCCGCTTTCGCGCGTGGTTGGCGGGCCCCTGGAAGACGAGCCTTGGCGTGCTGAGCTTGGTCCCGATCGACTACCTGACGCCGGTGCTCGTCGTCGCGCGACTGGTCGGATCGACCCAGCAGTCTGTCGCGCAGTGTGCAGTGCACGTGCTCATCATGTTCGTGAAGCAGGAACGCGCACTGGTTCGTGCGCCGACGCCGATCGGGCTCCCAGGACGTGTCGTCGCTGGCGAGATCTCTGCAATCGAAGAACCGCTTGTCGGAAAAGCACGCGCATTGCATGCGCCACCATGGCTGACTGCGCGACCGCCGCGGCGATGCGCTCGCGGCTTCACCACGGCACCGGATTCGATGGCAATACTTCCGTCCGCGGTTCGCTGCAACGGAAGCGGGCTCGACCGCACACATCGCATTTCGAAGGAGTGCGCTCATGTCCCGTCCCGCTTCCACTTCGATCGTCGCGTTCGCCGCAGCACTGGCTGGCGGCGCGCTGGTTCCCGTTGAGGATGCGCGTGCGGCCACGCGCGTGGTCACCAACTGCAACGACAGCGGCGCGGGAAGTCTCCGCAACGCGATCTCCATCGCCCAGAGCGGCGACAACATCGACCTGATCGGCTTGCGCTGCGACCGCATCGTCCTCACGTCGGGAGAACTGGTCGTTCCGCAGGGCTCGCTGACGCTGCTGGGTCGCAGCCGCCACGCGCTCACGATCGATGCGAACGCGAAGGGCCGCGCGATCCGCCACATCGGCACGGGCACGTTGCGCGTGTACCGGCTGAGCGTGGCCAATGGGCGCTTGACCACCACCTACGCCGATGGCGGATGCATCAAATCCTCGGGCACGGTGGAGGTGATCAGCTCCTCGGTCCACCATTGCCAGGCCATCCCTGGCGCCGGCGCGGAACCCTCGAGCGCGGGCGGCGCCATCATCGGGGAGAGCGTGCTGCTCGCGCACAGCCAGGCATACGCGAACCTCGCGGACCGCGGCTGGGGCGGGGCCGTGCACGCGTGGTTTCGCCTGACGCTGTACCACAGCCAGGTCGTGGGCAACGCGGCGACCTTGGGAGGTGGCGGCATTTCCGGCAGCAAGGTAGCGGTCACCTACTCGCAGATCCGCAACAACGTCGCCTCGACCGGGGGCGGCATCGTGCTCTTTCCCAGCGGCCTGCCGGGCCTGGGCCTGCTGTTGAACAAAAGCACCCTGGCCGGCAATCGCGCCATCGACGGCGGTGGCGGCATCTCGCTGCGCGGCCCCGTCAACAACGCGGAGATCGTCGACAGCACCCTCTCAGGCAACATCGCGTACTACCACAGCGTCGGCTCGCTGCCGGCGAACACGCGCATCCACAACAGCACCATCACCCTCAACGATGAACGCGACGGCGGTTGCAACGGCGCCGTCGAGGGCACAACCGGCCTGCACCTGGAAAGCACGGTCGTCGCCGGCAACCTGTGCAGCGCGGGACCAGGCATCGACATCTTCCCGCTGCTCGACGGCGAGGCAGTGACCGGAAGCCACAACCTGGTGGGACGTTCGCGCGCGCCACTTCCGGCAGACACCATCATCACCGAGGAGCCGCTGCTGTTACCGCTCGCCAGCAACGGCGGGCCGACGCCGACGCACCTGCCGGAGCGCAACAGCCCGTTGCTCGAGCGCGGGAACAACGCACTGGGCCTGCAGTACGACCAGCGTGGGCCGGGCTTCCCGCGAACGCATGGCGCGTTCACCGACATCGGCGCCATCGACCTGCCCACCCCGAACCCGTAGCCGATCGCGTCGCAATCGCAAGCGCATTCGTGCCGGCCGAATGCGCTGCGTAGGCCGCCACGCGGTGTCGTCGGCTGCATACGCCGCGCTTGCTTTTGAGAATCATTTGCGTTTGACGTGAGCGATTCCCATAATGCGGGGTCTCGAAGTTCGCCTGGGGAAGCGACCGATGACCCGTTCCACCCGCTCCACGCAGCACCGCGCCGCCTTGATGCTGGCTCTGCTGGCGCCCACCGTGCTGGCTTCGGCCATCGCGCAGGCGCAATCGACCGACGACGCCTATGCACTGGACAGCGTCACTGTCGTCGCCGAGCGCGCCAGCACCGCCACCAAGACCGACACGCCGCTGATGGAAACGCCGCAGGCGATCAGCGTGGTGACCTCGGCGTTGTTCACCGATCGCGGTGCGCGCAACCTGCAGGAGACGCTCCGCTACAGCGCCGGCGTCACCGCCGACGCGTGGGGCCTGGACACGCGTGGCGACGCCAGCACGATCCGCGGCCTCGATCCCGTGCAGTACGTCGACGGCATGCGCAAGCTGTTCAACTTCAGTCCGGCGGCGCGGCCGGAGGTGTACGGGCTGGAGCGCGTGGAAGTGCTGCGCGGCCCTTCCTCGATGCTCTACGGGGCCGGTGCCGCCGGCGGCATCATCAATGCGATCAGCAAGCGCCCGGGTTTCCAGGACGGCGGCGAAATCGGCCTGCAGGTCGGCAACTTCGATCGCAGGCAGCTGCAGGGCGACGTCACCGGCCAGCTCGGCGATTCCGGCAACCTCGCCGGTCGCCTGGTCGGCGTGGTGCGCGATTCGGGCATGCAGACCGACGAGATCGACGACGACCGCGTCTACATCGCGCCGTCGATCACCTGGCGCGGCGAGCGCAGCAACCTCACCGTGCTGGCGAGCTACCAGCGCGACAGGACCGCGTCGAGCCAGCAGTTCCTGCCTGTCGCCGCGACGCTGCACGCGCCGCCGGGGCGCCGGCTGGACCCGTCGACCTTCCTGGGCGACAAGGGCTTCGACAAGCTCGACGCACGCGTCGCCAGCGCGACGGTGCTGTTCGACCACGCGTTCAACGATGTGGTGACGTGGCGCTCGAACCTGCGCTACATCGATTCGAAGACCGATTTCCGCGAGATCTTCCCGGACACGTACAGCAATCCGGAAGATCCCTTCATCGACGAGGACGACCGCGTGGTCAACCGCCTGACCTATGGCGTGAAGCCCGACGATCGCATCCTCACCGCGGACAACTCGCTGCAGTTCGACTTCGCCACCGGTGCGTTCCGGCACCTGCTGCTGGCGGGCGTGGACTACACCGACTTCCGCGAGGAATCCACCACGTTCTCGGGCACGACCACGCCTATCGACATCTACGATCCGGTGTCGAGCGGCGTCGCCATTCCCGAGTACGTCGCACTGCCCGACCAGCGCAGCACGCAGACCGGCGTCTACGTGCAGGACCAGATCCGCTGGGCCGACCGCGTCACCCTGGTGCTGGGCGCGCGGCGCGACCGCGTCGTTTCCGAAACGCAGGGCCAGTCCGACCAGACCGACAACGAAACCACGTACCGCGTTGGTCTGATCGGCGACGTCGGCGCGAACGTGTCGCCGTACGTCAGCTACACCGAGTCGTTCCTGCCGATCCTCGGCCAGGACCTGTACGGCAACGCCTTCGTGCCGATGCGAGGCCACCAGGTCGAGACCGGCGTGAAGTGGCAGCCCACGCGCAATGCGATGTTCAGCGCCGCGTTCTACCGGATCACCGACACCAACCGGCAGACCAACGATCCCGAGAACGTGCTCAACGTGGTGCAGACCGGCGAGATCGAGTCCGAAGGCTACGAGCTGGAAGGCATCTACGCCTTCGACAACGACTTCACCATCACCGCCAGCTACAGCCACAACGATGCCGAGGTGACGCGCAGCAACATCGCTTGGGAAGTCGGCAAGCCGCTCAACGACACGCCGCAGGACCTGGCGTCGGTATGGCTGGCCAAGGGCTTCCAGGTGGGCGACGACATGCGCCTGCGCGCAGGTCTTGGCGGCCGGTACGTGGGTTCGACGGTGTCGGCCGGCGAGTTCACGTCGATCCGCACGCCCAGCTACACGCTGGCCGACGCGATGCTGGAACTGCAGATGCCGCAATGGGTGTTCTCGCTCAACGTGACCAATCTGTTCGACAAGGAGTACTTCGCGCCCTGCCGCTACTTCGGCGACTGCTTCAGCGGCAACACGCGCACCGTCGTCGGCACGGTCACCTGGCGCTTCTGAGGCGACGCATGCAGCGAAGCACGCTCAAGGCCTGGTTCCTGGTCCACAAGTGGACCAGCCTGATGTGCACGACGTTCCTGCTGTTGCTGTGCCTGACGGGGTTGCCGCTGGTGTTCTGGGAGGAGATCAGCCACCTCACCGGCGCCGCTCCCGAAGTCGCGCCCGTGCCGGCCGGCGCGCAACCGGCCAACCTCGACGCGCTGGTGGCGAAGGCGCTGGCGAAGTACCCGGGCGACGTGCCGCTGTTCTTCGGCTGGGACGACCATTCGCCGAGCGTCTACGTGAACACCGGCGCGCGGCCCGACACGCCGCCGCCGGAAATGCACACGGCCGTGCTGCACCAGTACACGGGCGAGGTGCTGCCGGCGGCGCAGTTCAACGAAGGCGTGATGTATTTCCTGTACCGCCTGCACACCGACGTTTTCGTCGGGCTGCCGGGCATGCTGTTCCTCGGCGTCATGGCGCTGCTGTTCGCCGTCGCCATCGTGTCGGGGTTGGTGCTGTACGGTCCCTTCATGCGCAAGTTGCCATTCGGCACGCTGCGCGCCGGACGCAGCCGACGACTCGCCTGGCTGGACCTGCACAACGTGCTGGGCGTGGTCACGCTGGGCTGGGCCTTCGTGGTCGGCATCACCGGCGCGATCAACACGCTCGCGCAGCCACTGGAGTCGGCGTGGCAGGCCGAACAGCTCGGCGAATTCGCCCGGCAATACGAAGGCCGGCCACGCCCGGCGCAGCTGACCCCGCTGGACGCCGCCGTCGCCGCAGCGCGCAAGGTCGAACCCGGCATGACGCCCGCGTTCGTGAGTTTCCCTGGCACCGGCTACAGCGGCGATCATCACTACGGTGTGTTCATGCATGGCAACACGCCACTGACCGAACGCCTGTACCGCCCGGTCCTGATCGATGCCGAAACCGGCGCGGTGACGGCGCGACCACAGCTGCCCGGCTACATGACCACGCTGCTGCTCTCGCAGCCGCTGCACTTCGGCGATTACGGCGGCATGCCGCTGAAGATCCTGTGGGCGTTGCTCGACCTGCTCACCATCGCCGTGCTCGTGTCGGGCCTGGTCCTGTGGTTCAAGCGCGGCAGCACCGAAGCGCGCGTGTCCGAGATCGAGCGCGCCGGCCTGGACGCCAACGGTCGCAACGGAGCGACGGCATGAGCGGCGTCCCTGGCGCGCCGCGCAATCCCTTCGTCGCGCCATTCCTGATCGCGCTCGCCAGCCTCGTCGGGCTGGTCAGCGCACTGATCGGCGACGGCGTGTTCGACGCGGTGTCGTGGGTGGTGTTCGCCACGCTCATCGCGCTGGCCTTGCGCGCATGGTGGCGGCGCGACCGCGGGCGTTGAAGTCGGTTTGGCGGGGGGTTTCGTCCGGCAGGGGGGGGCATTCCGCCGCTCGTCGAACCGAGGCGTTGACAGCCTACCTACTGGTAGGTAGTGTTCGCCGCACCCCACCAGGAACGACCCCATGAGCATTTCGCCTCTCGGCTGGTTGCACACGCTCGGCAGCCTCCCGGCCATTCCGCTGGCCGCGCACATGCTGTTCCGGCACGGACGCATCACCCCGCACTCCCGGGCGGGTCGCGCGTACTTCTGGTTCATGCTGCTGGGCGTGCTCACGGTCTACCCGATCGCCCATCAGCCCGTCAGCTCGATCATCGCCACCGTCACGCTGGTGGCGTTGCTGGTCGGGTTCGGCATCTCGAAATGGCCGACGGCGATGCGATCGGTCCGTTACGTCGAAACCATCGCGCTGAGCCTCAGCGTCTTCCTGCTGATGGTGCCCACGGTGAGCGAGACCCTGCGGCGGCTGCCGGCCGGCAACCCGCTGGTCACCGACATGAAGGATCCGCTGCTGCTGGGCGCGCAGGGTGTGTTGCTGCTGGCGCTGATCGTGGGTATTCCCTTGCAGCTGCGCGCGCTGAAGCGGCAGCCACTGGTGTTGAACAAGGCAGGAAGTTGATGTCCCGCGCGACCTCGCAGTATTCCCCGAAGGCGCTGGAGATCATCCAGCGCACGAACGAGCTCATCGCCGTCGGCGGCTACAACGGTTTCAGCTACGCGGACATCGCCGAACTCGTCGAGGTGCGGAAGGCGAGCATCCACCATCACTTCCCCAGCAAGGCGGAGCTGGTGAAGGCGACCGTCGTGCTGCATCGCGATGCGATGCGGCGCGGCCTGCAATCGCTCGATCAGGCGAGCCCCGGACCGTTCGAGCGGCTCGTCGCCTACAGCCGGGTCTGGGCGGAATGCATCGAGCGTTCGAGTCCGCCGATCTGCATCTGCGCGCTGCTGGCGGCGGAACTGCCGACCGTTCCCGCCGAAGTCGCCACCGAGGTGAGGGCGCATTTCGACGACCTCCAGGCCTGGATCGCGGCTACCCTCGAAGAGGGCGTCGCCAAGGGCGAAATGCGCCTGACCGATTCCCCTCCGGCCGAAGCCGCCACGTACATGGCGTCGATCCACGGCGCGATGCTCGCCGCGCGCGCAGCGGGGGACGCGTCGATGTTCTGGCAGATCGCCAAGCTCGCCACCGAGCGATTGAAGGCGGCGTAAGCGCTCGTCGCGCGCGCCACGGAGGGCGTTTCCGATCGAAGCGGGCATGCGTGGCCGCGTCACGCATGGGTCATTGGATGGGTGTCACGCGCGGCGTTGTCTGGTATTCGTGCGAGCCGCGCACTCCTTCCCGGTGACGGCCCCATGCGACGGATCCTCTCCGCACTCCTCACGACACTGCTGCTCCTCGCGCTGCATCCAGCGTCGGCGCAGGAATCCTCCTCCTGCGCCGGAGCGGTATGCGCGCAGGAGGTGACGTTCATGAACGGCGAGGTGCGTCTTGCGGGCACGCTGTACCGGCCGAAGAGCGGCAAGATCGTCTCCGCACTGGTCGCGGCGCACGGCGCATCGGGTGGCGAACGATCCAGCGCGATTTTCCGGCACCTGCATGAAGGCCTGCCGGGCATTGGCGTCGCGGTGCTGGTGTTCGATCGTCGTGGCGCGGGCCGTTCGAGTGGCGAGTTGAAGAATTCCGACTACACGGTGCTCGCGGACGATGCCATTGCCGCGCGGAAGTTCATCGCCTCGCAGCCGGATCTTCGTGGCGTTTCCGTCGGCTACTGGGGCTACAGCCAGGGCGGATGGATCGCGACGCTCGCCGGTTCGCGCGATCCGCAGGCCGGCTTCGTCGTCTCCGTGTCGGCGCCGCTGGTGACCGCCGACGTGCAAATGATCGAAGCCACCCGCAACATCCTGCGCATCCACGGCGTGAGCGAGGCGGACATCGCCATCGCGACCGAAGCGCGCGAAGCCGTCGACGCGCACATCCGCGGGCAGATGGCACCGGAACCCGCGCAGGCGAAGCACGACCGCGCGAAATCCAAACCGTGGTTTCCGCTGATCTACATGGGCGGCACGCTGGGCGATCCGAAGACGTCGCGCTGGCTGAAGGAGATATCGAACGACCCGCTCGATGCGTTGACGAAGGTGCGGGCGCCGGCCTTGCTGGTGTTCGGCCGGAAGGACGTCTGGATTCCGGTGCAGATTTCGGTCGATCGCGCCAGCGCGCTGGGCAGGGAGAACGTGAGCGTGGTGGCGATCGATGGCGCGGATCACGCGATGATGAAGTCGATGTCGCCGATGCAGCAGATCGATCCGAAGTTGAGCAGGCAATACCAGCCGGAGGCTGCGGAGTACTTCTTCGCGCTGGCGGGGTGGCTTGCGCAGAACGGGTTTGCGAGGGTGCCGGCGGGTTGAAACAAGCGCGGCCCGTGTCATCGCGGTTGCGATGCGATCGGGGTTCGCTTGGCGGTGTCGCGTCGGACCCCGATGCGCTTCGCTTACCCGGGCTACACGAGCAGAAGCAGCATCGCGGTTCGCGGGCGTCGCCCCTGTAGCCCGGGCAAGGCCGAAGGCCGCACCCGGGTGGTGCGCGCCGCTGTCGCATCGCTCAGAACGAATCCTCCCGCTGCTCCAGCACGCGCTTCTGCATCGCGTCCAGGTATTCGTCGGCCTCGGCGACGGATGAGAAGATCGACGACAGCGGCACGGCCTTGACGATGTCGAAGACCTTCTGGATCTGCGGCTGCAGGTGCGTCACCAGCACCTTGCCGCCGCGTCCCTCGATCGCCTTGCGCGCCTTGAACACCGAGCGGATGCCGGCCGAGCTGATGTAGTCCAGGTGTTCCAGGTCGAACACCATCGCGTTCACGTCGCCGGCCAGCACCGGTGCGATCTGCCGGTCCAGTTCCTCGTAGGTGTGCGTGTCCAGCCGCCCGGACAGCGTCACCAGGCAGGTGTGGGCCTTGGGTTCTTCGAGCTTGATGTGCAGGTCCACGGGGCGTCCTCTCAGTTCGGAAGTTGCGTCGCGCCACGCACGGTGACGCGCAACACGTTGTAGGGTTCTTCGCGCGTGTAGCTCAGGTTCTCGGCGAGTTCGCGCACCAGGTGCAGGCCGAGCCCGCCCACGCCGCGTTCGTCGATGTCGGCGTCGAGTTCCGGCGGCGCCACCGTGAGCGGATCGAACGCACGACCGCAATCGCGGAACTCGATCTGCAGGTGTTCGCCGCGCGAGGTGATGTCGACGATGATCTCGGTCTGCGCGTCGCAGCCGCCGTGTTCGATCGCATTGGCGACGATCTCCTCGGCGATCAGCCGCACGTCGTCGCGCACTTCGCGCGCCACCGCGTTGGTGTCGAGCACGGCGTCGACCGCCGCGGTGAGATCGCGCAAACGCACGAGTTCGTTGGGAACGGTGATCCGGATCTGCACGGCAGGTCCTCAACAGGGTTGGAGTTCGGGAAGCGGGTCCATGCTGACGGCAAGCACGGTGATGTCGTCCGATTGCGGCGCCTGCATCGCGAATCCCGCGACCGCCGCGAGCACGCGTTCGCACAGCACCGTCGCGTCGCCGTCGGTGGCGGCGGCCTGCAACAGGCGGTGTTCGCCGAAGGCTTCGTTGCTTGCATCGAAGGCTTCGGTGATGCCGTCGGTGTAGGCCAGCAACGCCTCGCCCGGCTCCAGACGGCCGCGCCATTGCGCGTACGCCTCGGCGACTTCGAAGCCGAGCGGCGGGCCGGATTCCAGCGGCAACGGCACGACGCTGCGATCCGCGCGGCGCAGCACGGGCGCGTCGTGGCCGGCGCTGGCGACGGCGAGCTCGCCGTTGGTGATGTCCACCGTGCCGCACAGCACCGTGGCGAACATGCAGGTCTCGTTGTTCTGCGCGAGCATCTGCGCCGATTCCTTCAATGCCTGCGCGGGCGTGGCGCCGTCGCGATGGATCGCCGCTTCCAGCACCGCCAGGCTGCGCGCCATGAACAGCGCGGCGGGAATGCCCTTGTCGGACACGTCGCCGATCGCGAACCACAGCCGGCCGTCGCGCAGGAAGAAGTTGAAGAAATCGCCGCCGACCGCCTTCGCCGGTTCCAGCGCGGCAAAGGTCTTCAGGTTGCGCGAGCCGTGCCGCAGCGACGGCGCGGTCGGCAGCATCGAACGCTGGATGTCGCGCGCGATCGACAGTTCGCTGTCGAGCTTCTGCCGCGCCGCGGCCATGCGGTCGATCTGCGCCATCTGCGACTGGATCGATTCGCCGGCACGTTCCAACGCATGCGAAAGCACGTCGACTTCATCGCCGCGTGGTGACTTGGGGATCGACGAATCGAATTCGCCCGAAGCGAAACGTCGCGCCACGTCGGTCAACGACACCAGCGGATCGGTGATGCGCCGGCTCAGGCGGATCACCACCAGTGCCAGCGCGAGCATCGTCAGCAGGCCGCCCGCCAGCAGCATGCGGAAGCGTTCGCCGAGCTGTTCGATCACCGTGGCATCGGACACCCACAGCTGCACGCTCCAGCCGCCATCGGCCGGCACCAGCGCAAGATGGCCGCCGTCGCCGGACCGCGCCGCCGCCGCGCTGAGGTATTCGCGGCGCGCGCGATGCGCCTGTTCGATGGCGAGCAGATCGGGACGATCGAACGTCGCGACCTGTTGCGCGATGTCGTGCTTCAACGCCACGCCGGGCGTCGGATCCACCGCCACCCGCCCTTGCGGCGTGTACAGCGTGGCCTGCACGCCGGGCAGGTCGTTCATCGGCGCGAGCAGATCCGACAGGGTTTCCATCGGCACGTCCAGGCTGACCATGCCGACCGTGCGCTGGCGATACGGATCGCTTAGCGGCAGGTTCAGCGTGGTCATCCAGCGACCGCCGGCGGATTCGTTGAGGTAGGGCTCCGACCACCAGGCTTCGCCGCCGCGCACGGTGCGCAGGTACCAGTCCTTGCTGAAGACGTCGTAGCCGGTCGCGAGCATGTCGCGATCGGCGACGCCGGCCGACGGCAATCCTGCGTGGTATGCCAGCGGCTGGCCGTCCGGCAGCACGCCCGGTTGCAGCGCGACGAGGCCGCCGATCGCGCGGCGATCGGTGTCGACCAGCGTCTGCAACATGCGGATCACGCCCGCGCGATCCATCGAAGTGTCCATCGCCATCGCGGCGATGCCTTCGGCGGTGAGGTTGAGCGAACGCGCGGCGGCGTCGAACCGGTCGGCGGTGCGGATCGCATCGAAGCGCACGCGCTGCGCGGCGTTGTCGATCAGCTGCTGGCGGCCGATCCAGTACGCCGCGATCAGGATCAGCGCGATCAGACCCAGCGACAGCGCGCCGAACCACAGCACCAGCCGCGTGCGGAGGCTGCGCTGCCACGGCACCGCAGCATGCGCGTGACCGGCGCGACCCTCCCACAGGTCGTTCATGGTGGTCAACGACATGGGTCGCGACATGCAGACTCATCCGGCCTTCCCCGCGGCAGAATCGGCCGCGTCCGCGCCGCGTGTCAAGAACGTGCGCGAGCTTGCCCTGATCGCGTCTTCGCGGCGGATCGCGAGCGTAACGACGCGACCGGGACGACGCCGGACATTCTGTGATGCGAGTCACTTGCCATGGGCATCCGTTGAGTGATTTGGGATCACGCACGGCCGAAATGCCGGAACATCCCTCCACGCCGTACGGCCGGTAGCGAAGGCGCGGGCTTGGTAGCATCGGCGGACGCCGGCATCGCGCCGGCCGCATTCCTTCGCCGCACGCGCGATTCGGAGCGATCACATGGATGGCAGATCGGCATGGAAGTGGATCGCCGCGCTCGCCTGCGCGGCCTTCGTGCCCGTCGGCGGTGGCCTCGCTTACCGCGGCGCGCCGCCCGGCGAGGTGTTCCTGGAGAACTTCGTCGACCTCAATCGCGGCATGGACGACGATGCGACGGCGGTCGCGTACGACCCGCGTTCGAAGGTCCTCGCCATCGGACGCGACAGCGGCCGGCTGGAGATCTGGGACACGCGCAGGATCGATTCGCGCATGTCGCGCGAGGCGCACACCGTCCGCATCGACCACGTTGCGATCGGCAGCGAGGACGGCATCGTGCTGACCACGTCGGCCGGGACGACGGCGATGGGCCTGGATCCGAAGGGCATGCCGAAGGTGTGGGACGCGCGCAGCGGCGAACTGCTCGCCTCGTTGCCGGGCGAATGGCACGGCGGCCCCGTGAGCGCCGCGCCGGTCAAGGGCTATTACCTGATCGCCAGCGCCGACGAGCTTCGCCTGTACGACCACGCGCGTCGCGCGGTGGTGGGCGAGGCGGTGGATTTCGATGGATCGGTGACGGCGCTGGGCTCGGATCGGGCCTCGGGCCTGATCGCCGCCGGCAGCAGCAGCGGCGAACTCAGGCTGCTGCGGCTGGACACCGCCGGCGTCGTCCCGCGCCTGCGCGTCGTACGCAGCACTACGACGCACGGCCTGGAGTCGCGCACCGACGTGCTCGCGACGATGCTGCGCGACGAAGGCCGGCGTCTGGTCACGGTGCACTGGCTGCCGAGCCGCACGCGCAGGGAAACACCGCCCAGCGTCACCGGAAAACAGGCCGAAATCGTCGAATGGAACACGCAGACGTGGCGGCGCGAGCGCACCTTTCCGCTGACCCTGGAAGCGGTGCACCGGGCGTCGTACACGCCCGGCGAGCCGTGGCTCGTGCTGGCCGGGAACCTGTCCAGGCGCGGGAAGATCGAACTCATCGATCTCCAGGGCGGCGAAGCCTGGCGCTACAAGGCGAACACCACCCATCCCGTCGCCGTCCTGCTGCCGCCGATGCGTGCCGGGCTGATCCTGCAGCACGGCGGCGCCACGAGGATCCGTTACCTGGACCCGCACTAGCGATCTTGCCGATCGTCGTCGCCACCCCACGCCGGAGAATGCCCATGCCGTCGATGTGCCGCAGTCTGGTGCTCGTTTCCCTCATCGCCGGCGCCCCGCTGCACGCGGCAACGCCGGCTCCGCAGCAGACGCCCGACACCTACGCGCAGCCCGGCGAACGCGTGACCATCGCGCCCGGCCGCGCGCTCAATCTGCGCTGCAGCGGCAAGGGACCGCGCACGGTGCTGCTGGAAGCGGGCGGCAATGCGGATTCGACGGTGTGGTTCCGCGTGCAGCCGCTGCTGGCGAAACATGCGCGGGTCTGCGCCTACGATCGCGCCGGTTACGGCTTCAGCGACGAAGGCCCGCTGCCGCGCAGCGTGCAGGCCGATGCGGACGACCTGCACGCGCTGGCGACGAAGGCGAAGTTGCGCGGGCCGCTGGTGCTGGTCGGCCACTCGCTCGGCAGCAACATCGTGCGTCGCTACGCGCAGCAGCATCCGGACGACGTCGCCGCGCTGGTGCTGGTCGATCCGCCGGAGCAGGGCGCGCAGCTCCCCGAACAGTGGAAACGCGATGGCGAAGCCGCACGCGTGCAGCGCAACGCCTTCCTCGACGCCTGCGCGAAGGCGGCCGAAGCCGGCACGCTGGATGCGGCCGACGGCCCGCTGAAAGCCTGCCTGCGCGCGCCGCCGCCGTGGCAGAGCGCCGCCGTCGCCACGGCGGCGCGCGCGAACAAGCTCAAGCCGGCGTACTGGCGCACGCTGCGTTCCGAACTCGACGGAAACACGGCGGTGTTCGCCGAACCGGTGCCGTCGAACGAAACCTACGGCTCGATTCCCGTCGTCGTGTTGACCGCGCCGCAGGACTTCCCCGGCGTACCGGACGACGTGCGCAAGGCGATGCGGGCCGCACGCGAGCAGACCCAGTCGCGCCTGGCCGCATCGTCCACGCGCGCCAGGCGCGTCGCCGTGGCGGAGACCTCGCACGACATCGGACTCGACCAGCCGCGGGCGGTGGCGGATGCGGTGCTTGAAGCGCTTTCCGGTTCCCTTGGCGATTGATGCGCCGGACCAGACGCGGTTGCAGTATCCGGGTTCGATGGCTACGGTCGCTTCCCCCACTTCATCGAACATCACCATGCTCCATCACCTCTCCATCGGCGTTCGCGATCTCGACCTCGCCGGGCGCTTCTACGACGCGGCACTCGGCGCACTGGGTTACCGCCGCGTGTTCGAGGACGACACCGCGATCGGCTACGGCGTCATCGACGACGAGGACCTGCTCTGCCTGAAACTGCGCGACGACGCGCAGCCACCCGGCGCCGGATTCCACATCGCGTTCAGCGCGTCGTCGAGGGCGGCGGTCGATGCGTTCCATGCCGCCGCGCTGAAGATCGGTGGCCTCGACCACGGCGTGCCCGGCCTGCGTCCGGATTACGGCGATCACTACTACGCCGCCTTCCTGGTCGATCCGGACGGTCACCGCATCGAGGCGGTCATCAACGCGCCGGCGTCCTGACGCCGCGAGCGCGCGCATGTCGAAAGTCACGCGCGCCGCCGCGCATGGCCTTGCAAGAATGTGCGCGCGCCGTGCCGGCGCCGGACGGGAATCGTGCATGAGCATGAAAGCAATGCGGTGGCTGTGGACCTGCGCGCTGGCGCTGCCGTTCGCGACGCAGGCACAGGTCGACCTGGCCTCGCTGGACAGCGCGGCGACCGGCCCGCGTGCGCAGGTGCTGGTGCTGGGAAGCGTGCATCTGGGCGAACTGCCCGAGGGGCTTCGCGAGGAAACGCTGGCGCCGGTGATCGAACGCCTTGCTGCGTTCAAGCCGGACATCATCACCATCGAACAGCTGCCCGGCGAGGAATGTGCGCGTTATGCCGAGCTGTACGGTCCGCGGTTCTGCCCGCGCACCGACGATGCCAGGCAGGCCACCGGTCTGGATGTCGTCGCCGCGGGCGCGCAGATCGAAACGACGCTGAAGAACTGGGCCGCGCAGCCGTCGCCCGCGCAGCGCAGGCATCTGGCGGCGCTGTTCCTCGCGGCCGGCGATCCTGCCTCCGCGTACGTGCAATGGCTGCAACTGCCCGCCGCCGAACGTCGCGCGGGCGACGGCCTGGACGATGCGCTCGTATCCAGGCTCGCGGGTATCGCCGCGAGCAACAGCGAGAGCTACCGGATCGCCGCGCGGCTGGCGGCACGACTCGGTCTGCAACGCCTGTATCCGGTGGACAACCACACCGGCGACAACGTGCAGGTCGACGACGGCCAAGCGTTCGGCAAGGCGCTGCAGGACGCGTGGAACGCGTCCGGGACGTCGATGGCCGAGCGCGAAGCGCAGGAGAAGGCGCTCATCGAACGCGGCGACATGCTCGCGCTGTATCGCTACATCAACACGCCCGAAAGCATGCGCGTGAACGCCGAACACAACATCGTCGGCCCGATGCGGGCAGCCGCGCCGGAGCGCTACCCGCAGATGTGGGTCGCCGGATGGGAGACGCGCAACCTGCGCATGGTCGCCAACATCCGCGAGGCGTTCCGCGAACGACCGGGCGCGCGCGTGCTTTCCATCGTGGGCGTCGCGCACAAGCCGTGGTTCGACGGATGGCTCGGCCAGTTGCAGGGCGTGGACATCGTCGATGCGCAGCAGGTATTGAAGTGATCGCGCACGACGACCGTTCCGCAGGGAACAGCGCGATGACGGCTCGCACCTTCCTGGTTCCCAACGCGGTCCTGCTTGGCGCGATGGGCGTGGCGTTCATCGCGACGGGCGTGCTCATCGTGTTTCCGGGCAACCTGCTCGTGTGGCAGGTCTCGGCGTGGACGCTCGTGGCGGCGCTCCTCGCGCTGCTGGGCCTGGTCGTGGCGTCCGGCTACGCGCTCGCCACGTCCCGTGTCGCGCGGACCTGGCAGCGCATCGCCACCTTCACGACGGGCTTGGCCACGCTGGCGGTCGTTGCGATCGGATCGTTGTAGCGTTCCGGTCGTGCACGGGATCTGCGTTCGACTCACCGGGGTGACTTGCGAAGCGAAGGAGAGCTGCGATGGCGCGATACCTGATTTCGTTCGACGACGGTTGGATGCGGTTGTCCGGGGAAGACCTGCGTATTGCGGGCGAGACATCCCGCGCGGTGGTGCGCGAGGCGAAGGCCGCTGGCGCGTGGATCTTCGGCGCCGGCATCGAGCGCCAGCGGGCGAGCGTCGTCGCACCCGACGGCTCGGTCGCCGACGGTCCATACCCGGAAACCAAGGCCGTGATCGGCGGCTTCTCGATCATCGAAGTGCCCTCGCGCGAGGACGCTTTGATGTGGGCGGCACGGATCGCCGCCGCGTGCCGCTGCGCGCAGGAGGTGCGCGAGATCATGTACGACCCGGAATCCTGATCGATTCAGCCTTCACGCGGCCGTCTCGCGCGCCGCGTCGATGCGTCATCGCGCATCGATGCAGCCAACGCGACCTGAAGCTCCCTGAGCGATCTGAATACGTCGCACGCGCGCTGCAAGGCAGTGGCGCGTGCCTCCAGCGCGCGCCGCGTGAACGCCGCAACGCTCGTCTTATGCGCCGAAGAGTCTTGTCTTCGGTCGAGAACCGTGACGCAAGGACGGGTTTAAGCGTTGTCGCAGGCGGGTGAGCCTTCATCGAAAGCGCCGGTGCTAGGCTCCGCGCCGCGACGGGTCGACTTTCATTGGAGGAAACGTCATGCGTTCCAGGCCTTCGCCTCGCGATAGCGGCACGGCCCCCGACCTGTCGCGCGATCGTATCTGTACCGTCCCTCGCTGACGTAATCCGGATCCGTCGTGTCGATCGGCACGTCGTGCGCACCGCACGACGGCATGGCGACGCCATGCCCGTGCAACGCGTATCGAACGCGGCGGAGCGGATCGCGAAGCGCCTCATCGATGTGGACCATCGGGCGGACTTCCGCCGCTTCGCCGAGCGCCCTGCCTGTCGGCGAAGGAACGCTTCCATTCCGTTGCCAGGCTCCGCGCGGCAGGGCGCGACCTTCGAGGTAACAGGCATGAAGAACCCATCAGGTACAGGACGCAGTCTCGCGGTCGTCGGGCTGCTCGCCACGATCGTCATGGGCGTGTACGCGGCGCAGGGCCCGCGTTCGCCAGAAGCCGTGCAGCGGACCGCATCGACCGGCTGGCTCCGGACGGCCGCGTCGTCACCGGACGTCAACGCACCACGCACGACTTCATCGGCGGCCAGCGCGGGCGATGTCGTCTCGCCCGGCCCGCAGGTGCCGCGACCCGCCGGCACGCCGTGCGAGGTCGAACTGTTCCACGACGTGGAGATGATCTCGATCGGCATCGCCTGGTTCGACGGCGAGGGCGTGTTTCCGTACGCGCCGCCCGCCGCATGCCCGGGGCCGTGGGCGAAGGTGGTGCTGAAGATGACGCTGCGTAGCGACAGCACCAACTCCTACCTCGACGGCTTCATGTACGCGAGCCTGTGGCTGGACGGCGTGCCGCTCTACAGCGGCGGCGCGCAGGACAACCTCGGGCCGACGCGCTGGGACATCGAGCGCGACGTGACCGACTACAGCGCTCACCTGAAGGCGCCGCGCGACGGCACGCTCCGCATCGACGGCACGCCGCGCTACGGGCCGAACTTCTCCTCGCCGTACTACGTGTCGGCGACGATGCAGTTCTATCCGGCGACCGCGACGAATCCCGCGTCGCGCGTGCCGGACGAAGTCCACGATCTCACCGGCTGGGGCGAGGGCGGGCCGGAAGTCGTGCTGCCGCGCAATGTCGAGCGCGCGTACCTCGACGTCATGGTGCATCAGAACCACGGCAACGACCTGTTCTGGTTCACCTGCATGCCCGATGCGGCGATGACGCAGTTCCCGGAACTGGCGAACCGCCTCGCCATCGGGCCGAACCGCTTCGGCCTGGAAGGCGAGCCGCCGCCGCAGGGCTGCCGCGGTGGTGCGTTCCGCGAGGTGCAGGTCACCCTCGATGGGCAGGCCGCCGGTGTCGTGCCGGTGTTCCCGCGCGTGTATCCGTACTTCAACGTGTACTGGGACACGACACGCCTGAAGCGGCCTGCGCCGTCGCCGCAGGCGCTCAACCTCATGCCGTATCGCGTGGACCTGACCCCGTTCGCCGGTGTGTTGAGCGACGGCGCGAGCCATCTCATCGGCCTCGAGGTGGCCGGCATGCGCGAGCGTTACGACATGGCCACGATGGGCGCGCTGCTGATCTATCGCGACCCCGACACCGCGCAGGTCACCGGCCAGGTCACGCGCAACACACTCGCGGGCCAGCCGCCGGCGCCGACCGTCACCAGCACGCTCGCGCGCAACGCCGCGGGCGAGGTGAGTGGTGAAGTGCGGACCACGTCGGTGCGCAGTTACGCGATCGAGGGCTATATCGACACCGCGCGCGGACGCGTCCGCAGCACCGTCGAACGGAACGTACGCTTCGAGAACGTGCTGTCGCCTTACTCGTTCGATCCGCCCGGCCTCGACGACGACGCGTATCGCCTCGCGGTGGACCACCAGAACACGGTGAACGGCGTCAGCCGACGTTATCTCGCTGGCCGGCTGATCGCGGAGGACCGCGAAGTCACGCGCTATCCGCTGATGCTCGCCTATGCGTTCCGTTCGGCCGACCTGCAACAGCGCTTCGTGCAGCAGACCGAACGCTGGCGTCCCGCCATCGGCCGCCACATCACCCGGTTGAACCACGAAGCCGGCCTGACGTTCGCGGTGGACGAGGCGCACCAGCCGACGCTGTGGCAGGGCCAGCACAGCCATGGCTTCCGCGACTCGCAGGGAAGCTGCTGGCGTACCGACCTGGCGACGCAGGACGGCGTGGTCACCAGCACGCTCACGGGCGTGAACTGCCCGGGCGGAATCAACCGGCTGTTCTGGGCGTCGCATCCGGACGGCTCACCCGATTCGCTCGGATGGGCGGAACGCTGACGCCGGCTTCAAACGACGCAGCAGGGCGTGCTCCCTGCTGCGTCATCGCATCCCATCAATATCCGCCGAAGCTGCCCGCCGGGCCCGGGAACACCACCGGGCTCTCGGTGCCGTCCTTCGCCACCGCGGCCACGCCGAAGAAGTAATTGTCGATCACCGTGTTCTCCAGCGTGAATTCGGTGACGTCGCCCACCCAGCGGCTGTGCGTCCACCGCGGTTCGGTGGTGAGGCGCCAGTACACCTTGTAGCCGGCGAGGTTCGGCGCCTGGGCGGCGGTCGGGCGCGCCCACTTGAGCGTGGTGTCGGCGCTCACGGCGCCTTCGATGCCGACCTTCGCCGGCGGCGGCGGCGCGAGCGCCATGCCGGCCAGGCTCACCGCGTTGAGCGCGGTGAGCTTGGCGGCATAGGCGAAATCCACGCCTTCGATGGTGTCGCCGTAGACGCGTCCGTTCTCGGTGCGCAGGTCCTGGTGCTGGCGGTCGTAGTGCTCGTTCGTCTCCATCACGCGCACGGCGGGATAGCCGAGGTCGTTGAACGGCCGGTGATGTCCGCCGCGCCCGAAGCGATCGAGGCGGTACACCATCATCACGTCGAGGTTGGGCACGTAATCGGCCATGACGTCGATGTAGCGCGCGAGGTTGCGCGTGGGCGAATCGACCTCGCCGCCGGTGAAGCGGCGCTGGCGTGCCTCTTCGGCGCTCTCGTTCGCACGCGTGCCTTCGGCGAACACGCGCGCGGTGGTGTTGTCGACCACGCCGTTGATGCCGGCGCTGTTGCCGATCATGTCGTTGTTGAGCACGGCTTCGATGCGCCAGCCGTTCTTCTTCGCTTCTTCGGCGAGGAACTTGCCGCCGAACAGGCCCTGTTCCTCGCCGGCCAGCGCGGCGTACACGATCGAACCGGGGAACTTGTATTTGCTGAGCACGCGCGCGGCTTCGAGCGTGCCGGCGATGCCGGACGCGTTGTCGTTCGCGCCGGGCGAATCGGCGGTGGCGTTCATCACGTCGCTCACGCGCGAATCGATGTCGCCGCTCATGATCACGTAGCGGTTCGGGTCGGCGGTGCCGCGCTGGATCGCGATCACGCTGACCACTTCGGTCGCCTGCGGAATGCGCGGCTCGCCCTGCACGGTGCCCTTCACGTAACGGATGTCCAGGCAGCCGCCGCACTCGCGCGAGATGCGTTCGAACTCGTCGTGGATCCAGCGCGTCGCCGCACCGATGCCGCGCTTCGGGTCGGTCTGGCTCGACAGCGTGTGCCGCGTGCCGAACGACACGAGCTTGCGTACGTCCTTCTCGATGCGCGTGGCCGAAGGCGCGGTGCCGATGTCGTGGAGTACGGGCGCTTCCGCCGGCGGCGGGGCATCGAGGGCGAAGGCCGGGCCGGCGGCCAGGCAGGCAAGGGCAAGCAGGGTGTGGCGCATGGGAGCCTCGGGACTGGACGGCCCAAGCGTATCGCGCACCCGGTGCGGCGGATGCGAGCGGACTCGACGTTTGCCGTATTTCGCGCGTGTGGACAGAGCCGGCACAGTGGCGCGCCGGGATGGCCCGGGCGTCCGTCACAGCATCGCGCGGTTGCAGTAGGTCGCCCGTTCGAACTCGGCGATGTTCGCCGCGATGCGCGCAAGCGCGGGAAACATCCCGGCCAGCTCGCCGACGATCGCCTTCGACAGCGCGGCGCGTTGCTCGATGCTGCGCCCCTGCATGATCCAGCCGAAGACGTGGATGAAATCCTCCCGCGCGCCGCCCACGGCGTGAATGCGGTAGGGGTTCACGCGGACCTTGATGTCCGCCTCGTCGAACAGTCCGGACGCGGTCGCCGCGCGATGCAGGCGGGCGATGATCGTTGCTTCGTCGTGGATCTGGAGCAGGTCGTGCGAACAGTCGACCACGAAGTGCGGCATGGCGGGCTCGGCCGTGAGGTGGTGAATCGGAAGGAGGGGCTCAATCGAGCCGTTGCCACACCGACACCGGAATGCTCCCGTCCGCGCGCGGCGGCACCTCGTAACGCAGCCGTGCGCCGTCCAGGCGGTACTGGCGCTTCTGGACCGTGCCTTCCCAGTTGGGGAACGACGAACCTTCGATCGAGAACACCAGCACGCCCGCGCGTTCGTCGATCGCCAGCGCGCCGTAGTGGGTGCTGCTGCCCATCACCGCGGACCGGAATTCCTCCGCGCTGCCATCGGCCTTGCTGTCGCGCGCGAAGCGCGCGCGTTCGGACTTGAAGATCTGCAACGAGTAGCGCCCCATGCCGTCGACGACGAGCCGGCCTATCGGGTGATCGCCGTAGTCGCGCGTCGTCCGGCCGTCCGGCAGAATCTTGTCCGCGGCAACGAGCGTCCAGGTGCCTTGCAGCGGGAAGGCGTGCTGCGGCACCTGCGCGTCGCGCGCGGCCAGGCCCGCCAGCAGTGCGACGAGTGCGCCCGTCAGTGGATTCATTGCGTTGGCTCCGTGGGGATCGATGATCGACCGGCGCCATCCTAGGCCGGCTTGCCCGATGCGAAAAACGCATCTACAAAGATATCTGTCATTTCGAAATCGAATCCATGCAGATGAAGTCGATGGACGTGGATGCGGTCCGGGCGTTCCTGCTCGCGGCCGATCTGCAGAGCTTCACCCGCGCCGCCGAGGTGCTGGGCACCACGCAGTCCGCGGTGAGCCTCAAGCTGCGGCGGCTGGAGGAGCAGCTTGGTCGCCGCCTGCTGGAACGTACGCCGCGACACGTCCGCCTGTCGGTGGAGGGGCTGGCCTTCCTGGACGTGGCGCGCGAACTGGTGTCGTCCCACGACCGCGCCGCCGCCGCCTTCGATACCGAACAGCGCCGGCTGGCGATCGGCATCAACCAGCAACTGGTCGGCCGCGAGCTCCCGCTGCTGCTGCGGCGCATGCGGGACCACGATCCGAACCTGCTCGTCGAGATGCGCGTCGCCGGCACGAAGGAACTCATGGCAAGCCAGGAGCGGGGCGAACTCGACGCGGTGCTGGTGCTGCGTCCTGACGATCGCGGCAAGCGGGGCAAGGTGGTGTTCGCGGAACCCTTCTCCTGGTTCGCGGCGCCCGGCTGGGAGCCGCGCGCCGGCCAGCCGTTGCCGCTGGCGACGCAGGGCGAGTCGTGCCGCACCCGCGCCGAGGCGGTGCGTGCGCTCGACCGGGCGGGCATCGAATGGCGCGAAGTCTTCGTCGGCAAGGGCGCGGCGATCCTGGGCGCCGCCGCGGTCGCGGGCCTTGCGGTCGCGGTCCTCGCGCGACGCGCTGCGCCGCCGGATACGGTCGACGTCGGCGGCATGCTGTCGCTGCCGGCGATCCGCTCGCAGGAGGTGATGTTGTACAGCAACCTCAGCGACCGCCGAACGCGCGACGCGTTGCGGGTGCTTGCGCTTGCGTTTCAGTAGCGGGCAGCGGTTGCGGATGCAGGGAGGGTTGGGGAGGGTGAAGTGGCGCGCGAAGGCGTCTGTTTCCCCTCACCTCACAGCCTTTGTAGCCCGGGTAAGGCGCAGCCGCACCCGGGGGGCTTCCGGCAGCGTCTCCCCGGGTGCGCTTCGCTTACCCGGGCTACAGCAGCCGGCACGCAAGGCGCCACAAACCGCTGCGGCCTCAAGGATCGAACGCCAGCACCAGAAACGCCACGAACAGCGACAGCCCTTGTAGCCCGGGTAAGGCGGCACGCAAGGCGCCACAAACCGCTGCGACCTCAAGGATCGAACGCCAGCACCAGAAACGCCACGAACAGCGACAGCCTTTGTAGCCCGGGTAAGGCGCAGCCGCACCCGGGGGGATTCCGGCAGCGTTTCCCCGGGTGCGCTTCGCTTACCCGGGCTACAGGAGCCGGCACGCAAGGCGCCACAAACCGCCCCTCCCGCACTACGACCTCAGGGATTGAACGCCAGCACCAGGAATGCCACGAACAGCGACAGATGCACCGCGCCCACCAGCATCGTCGTGCGCGCACTGAGGAAGGTGAGCGTGGTCAGCAGGAGCGTGGCCGCCAGCAGCGCGATGCTTACCGGCGGCAGCCCGAGCAGCACCGGCTGGCCGCGCGCCAGGCCGATGAACAACGTCACCGGTACCGAGATGCCCAGCGTCGACGTCGCCGCACCAAGGCTGACGTTGATCGCCTTGGTCAGCTGGTTCGCGCCGACCGCGATCAGCGTGGACATGCCTTCGGGCGCGAACACGAGCAGCGCGATCACCACGCCGCCGACCGCATTCGGAATGCCGAAATGCGCGAGCCCGCGATCGAGCAGGTCCGCCAGCGGCGTGGCCAGCAGCGAGATCGGCACCATGCACGCCAGCAAACCGGCGGTGTGCATCGCAAGGCGCCGGGGCCGGCCTTCGCGTGGCGGCGTCGCATCTTCGGCAGGCGTGGGCGTGACGGTGGGCGTGAGCGTCGGCGCGTTGCTCGCCTCGGCGAAGTACGCCTGGTGCCGGCCCACCTGCAGCGACAGGAACAGCCCGTACAGCAGCAGCGTCATGATCGAGAAGCACACCGATTGCAGCATCGTCAGCGTGCCGTCCGGCGTGGACGTGGTGAAGCTGGGCAGCACCAGCGCGATGGTCGACAACGGGATGACGACCGACAGGTACGCCGTCGCGCCCTGAAGATTGAACAGCTGCTCGTGGTAACGGTAGCCGCCCATCAGCAGGCCGACGCCGACCACGCCGTTGAGCACGATCATCAACACCGAGAACATCGCGTCGCGCGCGAGCGTGGAGACTTCCTCGTCGACGAACATCGCAGCGCAGATCAGCACCACTTCGATCGCCGACACCGACAGCGTGAGCACCAGCGTGCCGAACGGTTCGCGCAGTTCGCGCGCCAGCGCCTCGGCTTCCTGCACGGCGTCGAAGGCGCTCCACAGCACCACGATCACCAGCCACGCGAACAACCCCGTCTGCAGCGTCGGCGATCGCAGCTCCGGCGCCATCAGCAGCGCGACGACGGTGATCCAGCCCGCGATGGCGCCGGCGCTGATCTTCATCGCACGTCGGTCCGGCGCGGGTCGTGCGTCAACGGGTCACGCGCGTGGTCGTGCCGTCGGAGGCGACCTGCACGCGGTCGCCGACGCGGAAGTCGTTGACGTTGCCCTGCTGGGTCACGGCGATGGTGCGCCCGGATTCGAGTTCGACGGTGATCTCGATGCCCGGCTGCGCCCCGCGCGTCATGCGGTTGCCGATCGCGCCGCCGGCGACGGCGCCGGCCACCGCGCCCGCGGTGTTCGCGCGACGTCCGCCGCCGATGGTGCTGCCGGCGATGCCGCCGAGCGCCGCGCCGGTCGCGGTGCCGACGTTGCGCGAGTCGTTCTGGATGGTCACCGCCAGCACGCGGCGCACCTTGCCCCATTCGACCGAACGCGCGGTACCGGCTTCCGAACTGCCGACGGCCTGCGCCGACGCGTCGAAGGCGGGGACGAGAAGGAGGACGAAGCACAGTGTCGCTGCCCGAAACAGGGTGTCCATGAGCGAACCCTCCAGACGCGTGGAACTCCGGTCAGGAGGGCGTACGCCCGGGGGTGTGACGCGTCGGTGAAATCCGCATGACGACGGGTTCGTCCGTGCGTTCCGCGATGCGGCGAGGAGGCGCTCAAGGGGCGTGGATCGTCACGGTCGCATAACACCTGCGAGCGTACAGCGGACCGGAGCTCACTCCGGGACCACGCGAATGGATACGCTGAGGATGGTCGTGGTGGCTGCCGCGTTCTGCGTGGCCGCGTGTTCCGGAAAGTCGCCGGATGTGCCCGCACCCGACACGCGCGACGCACCGCCCGCACCGGCGACCGCGAGCGCACCTGCGCCTGCACCCGCGCAGACCAGCATCCTGTTCCGCAACGTGCGCGTGTTCAACGGCGTCGATCCGACGCTGGGCGCCGCCACCGACGTGCTCGTGCGCGGCAACCGCATTGCGGAGATCGGCAGCATCGACATGCCCGCGGCGGAGCAGGGCATGACCGTCATCGACGGCGCGGGACGCACGCTGATGCCCGGCCTGATCGACGTGCACTGGCACGCGCTGGCGGTGCGGCCGACGATCGCGGTGGCGATGAATTCCAGCACGGGCTATCTCAACCTGATGGCCGGCGCGGAAGCCTCCGACACGCTGCAGCGCGGCTTCACCACGGTGCGCGACGTGGGCGGCGCGTCGTTCGGCCTCAAGCGCGCGATCGACGAAGGCTGGCAGGCCGGCCCGCGCATCTATCCCTCCGGCGCGATCATCAGCGTCACCGGCGGCCATGGCGATTTCCGCAGTCCCGTCGAATTGCCGCGCGTGCTGGGACGGTCCGAGTCGCGCACCGAGATCATGGGCGACTCGGCCATCGCCGATACGCCGGACGAAGTGCGCCTGCGCGTGCGCGAGCAGCTCATGCTTGGCGCCTCGCAGATCAAGATGACCGCCGGCGGCGGCGTCTCTTCGCCGCACAGCCCGCTGGACGTGGTGACCTTCACGCCGGAAGAGCTGCGCGCGGCGGTGAGCAGCGCGGGCAACTGGGGCACCTACGTCACCGCGCATGCCTACATGCCCGAAGCCATCCGGACGGCGGTGGAGGCGGGCGTGCAGTGCATCGAACACGCCAACCTGATGGACGAGCCCACCGCGCAGCTGCTGGCCAACCGCAACGTCTGGCTGAGCATCCAGCCCCTGCCGGACGAACTGCTCCGCGCGTTCCCGCCCGATTCGGAGGAATACGCGAAAGGCCGCGAAGTGCTCGCGGGCACCGATCGCGCGTACCAGCTGGCGAAGAAGTACAAGCTCAAGACCGCGTTTGGCACGGACGTGCTGTTCTCCGCCGCGCTCGCGCGCCAGCAGGGCAGCCTGCTCGCGAGCCTGACGAAGTGGTACACGCCCGCCGAAGCGCTCACGATGGCCACCAGCACCAACGCGGAGCTGCTCGCGCTGTCGGGCAGGCGCAATCCGTATCCGGGCCGGCTCGGCGTGGTGGAAACCGGTGCGCTGGCCGACCTGCTGCTGGTGGAAGGCGATCCGCTGTCGGACATCGCGCTCATCACGCGGCCGAAGGAGAACTTCCGCGTGATCGTCAAGGACGGCCGGATCTACAAGAACACGATCCGCTGAAGGCGCGTCGTTCGCTCGATCGCGTTGCAGGTCATCGGACTACAGCCAGCCGTGCTCGCGGTAGATGCCGACGATCGAATCGGCGATGCCCGCTGCCGTGCGCTGCGCGGCGCCGCGAAGCGATTCGGGCCCGCGCTCCTGCATGACGTTGGACGTGCCCGACACCGCGGCGCTGGTCGCGATCGAGCCCGCCGCGCCGGCCACGCCGAGCGGCACCAGCACGCCGGGCAGGCGACCGCCCGCGGTGCTCATCTGCGCCGCCGCCAGTGCGCGCGGCCCGGTCGCGGTGACCTGGAACGCTTCCACCAGCGTGCTCATCTCGCCGCGCCCAGCGCCGAAGCCCACCAGCACGCGCATCGAGCGGCTGCCGGGACGCACGGATACGAACTCGCCGCGCAGGATCACATCGCCGAGTTTCGGCACCGGGCCCGCACCGACCGGATACGCATCGATGCCCGCTTCACGCAGCCGCGCGACGACCTGCTGCGCGACCTCGCGTCCCAGTTGTCGCCCGGTCTCGACATCGGCCGGCGTCTGCGGCGCTTCGTCGGATTCGAAATAGCCGGTGACCATCGCATCGGGCGGCAGGTCGCCGCGCGTCCCGGCGAAGTCGTACACCAGGATGCGCCCCGGCCGCTCCAGCGCATGCGCGTCGTCGTCGCGTTCGAACGAGGGCGAACGCGTGCTCGCGCATGCGGTGACCGCGAGTGCGACGAAGAGGAGGACCGCTCCATGGTGGGCCCGCCGGAGGCGGCTCGCGAACCGGCAGACGGGTGGCCGTGCTTCCATGACTCGCGTCCTCGTGCGGCACGGGGGGTACTAGGCGCTTCGGGGTGTTAGGGGGAAATGAAGCCGGGAGAGGCGGGTGTTCCGCGCTGTTTGTTCCCTCTCCTGCGAACGCCGGGGAGGGTTGGGGTGAAGCGGCGTGCGAAGGCGTTTGGTCCACCTTCCGCAGAAGCCGCACCAAGGCAGAGGCGGGCAACGTTCCCCCGGGTGCGGCTTCGCCTTGTCCGGGCGACAAAGCAATCGCTCACGTCGCATCCGCCACCGCATCCGCCATCGGACGCCGCTCTCGTCGCGCGAGCCCCAGCAATGGACGCAGCCAATCCGCGCGGCGCACGAGTTCGAAACCCGCGAAGCTCAGCGCCAGCGTCGCGATCACCAGCAGCGGCCCTTCGAGTATCGGACGCATGCCGAACGGCTGCAGGTTGTGCGCGAACACGACGATGATCGTCTGGTGGAGGATGTAGACCGGGAAGACCGCCTGCGTGAGGTAACGCCGCGCCGCGCTGTCGCCGGGCGACCAGCGTGCGGCGAAGCCGACGATCGCCACGATCGCGGTCCACTGGAACGTGCCCCACGCCGCGCGCTGCACGTTGCGCAGCCCATCCGGCGGAACCGTGTCGCCGCTGTACACACCGAAGTACCACACGATGAAGGCATACGCGGCCAGCGCGAGCGCGGCGGCGTGCCAGCGCAGCGCGGCGAAGCGGTCCCACACCGGCTGCGACTTCGCCACCGCATAGCCGAGCAGGAACTGCGGCAGGTACTGCGCGTGGTTGTACCAGTCGTCGACCAGCGCGTGGGTCGATTCGAACCGGCCGACCAGCGCCATCCGCAGCACGATGAGCAGCAGCGCCGGCCACAGCAGCAGGCCGATGCCGTGTCCGAACATGCCCGCGAGCCGTTCGCACGTGCGCGCCAGCACGCCCGGCGCGAACCAGCGCAGCAGGCACAGCACCACCGTGTACGTCCACAGGTACACGACGAACCACAGGTGGTTCCAGGTCGGCACGACGAGGCAGTCGCCGTCGCGACAGAAACCGGGATCGGCCGCGAGATAGCGCGCCCAGAACGCCAGGTAGCCGTCGTGGTAACCGCCCGGCAGCTTCTCGACCACTTCGTAATACGACTGCGGCGGCACGATCACCAGCATGCCGAACACCAGCGGCACCAGCAGCCGCCACGACCGCCCGCGCAGGAACCCCCGCGGTACCTTGCCGATCAGGAAGGCCGTCGCCACGCCCGAGATGAAGAACAGCAGCGACAGCCTCCAGGGCGAGCTGAGCAGCATGAACGGCTCCAGCGCCGTGCTCGCGAACGGGCTTTTGACGTGCCAGTCCCAGCTCACGTAGTACATGCCCACGTGGTAAAGCACCAGCAGCGCGAAGGCGCCGATGCGGACCCAGTCGAGGAAATAGCGGCGGCTCACGGCGGCATGCTCCATGGAAGGCGTGGCCGCCACTGTTCGCGCGTGGCGGGGCCGCTTCCACCGCGAGGTGACGAACCGGCGGGTCGCGGGGACGAATCGCGGGCACGCAGGGACGACCCGGGACGGCCCGGACCGCGCTGTGCCTACAATTCCGCCGCATGAATGCGCCTTCCGCTCCGGTCCCGACCCCCGCCCCGTTCGCCTCGCACGCGTGGCGTCGCACGTTCGAGGTCGGCTTCTGGGTGGTCCTCACCCTGGTCAACGCCGCCGTCAACAGCGTGACCGTGCTGATGGACATCCGCCGCGCCGGCCTGCCGTTCGCCGCGTGGGAGCCGGTCAGCTGGGAATGGTCGAGCGGCGCGCTGCTGCTCGCGCTGGTGCCGGCGGTGGCGTGGTTCACCCGCCGCGCGCCCCTGCACTGGGACACCTGGCGCCGCACGCTGCCGTTGCACGTGCTGACGAGCATCGCCTTCAGCGCCGTGCACGTGCTGGGCATGATCGCGATCCGCGAGGTCGTGTACGCCGCGCATGGCGTGGAGTACGACTTCGGCCCGTGGGGGCGCCAGTTCGTCTACGAATACCTGAAGGACGTGCGCACCTACGCCGGCACGGTGGTGCTGATCGAAGGCTACCGCTTCATGCGCCGTCGCCTGCAGGGCGAGGCGAGCCTGCTGGGCGAGCCGGACGAAGGTCCGCCGGTGGAGCCGGTCGAACGTCCCGAACGCTTCCTCGTGCGCAAGCTCGGCCGCGAATTCCTCGTCGCCGCCAGCGACGTCGAATGGCTGCAGGCCGCCGGCAACTACGTGAACCTGCGCGTGCGCGGACACGACTATCCGCTGCGCTGCACGATGGCGGCGATCGAGGAACGCCTGGACCCATCGCGTTTCGCGCGGATCCATCGCAGCTACATGGTGAACCTCGCGCAGGTCGCGTCGATCGAACCGCTCGATACCGGCGATGCACGCGTGCACCTGGCCGATGGCACGGTGCTGCCGTGCAGCCGTCGTCATCGCGATGCCCTGCGCGAGCGTGCGGGATTCGCGTGAGATGCGGGCGCGACGAGCGCTGGAAAGGGCCGTTTCGTCGCTGCTTTCGATGATCGGCGGCGGACCGCTCGCACCGGGCGACAGGCGTGATCGGCAATGTCGTTTCGCGCAGATACGCGCACGCGCATCGCGCGAACATGCGCTGGAGGCCTGAAAACACGGGGAAAACGCGCCTTAACGTTTGCATCGGGCGGCCTGCTGTGTTTTATTGAAAAACAGTGGGACGGGGGATGGGCTCACATCCGACTCGATGCACGCGCCTGATGCAGGCGCGGGCGCTGTCTTCTTTTTCGCGGACGGGCATGCGTTTACGGTCCTTCGCGCTGGACGTTCGCTGCATGAGCAAAGACGCTTCCGAAGCCGCACTGGCTTCCTACGAGATATTGATCCGGTCCGTGGGGCAGGGCATTCGCGAGGTGCATGGCAACACCACGTGGGATGCCGTGCGCTCGCGCGCGGAAAGCCTGTGGCACCTGTACGCGGTGACCACCGGACTGAGCTGGCCGCAGGTCGCCGATCGCGTGCACGACGCGTGGCTCGCCGCGGGCGAACCGCAGGCCGACGCGTAGCGACGCCATGCGTCGCCACGCATGCGAACGCCATGCGCACACGAATCGCACACCTTCGTTAACGGGCTTCACCGCAAGCCGACCTGATGCTGCCTAGACTCGCCCGCATTCGACGAATGCACGCGGGGGTCCACGGCGTTGCCTCAAACGCGCGATACGTGGCGACACGTCGCCCTGAAGCTGCTGGCGGTGGCGATCGCGCTGCTCGGCGCGATCTTCGTGGCCGGCGGCGCATGGCTGCTGTCGCTGGGCGGATCGCCGTACTACCTCATCGCCGGCGTGCTGCTGCTGGCCTCGGCGGTGCTGCTGTGGCGCGGGCGCGCGGCGGGTGCATGGTGCTTCTGGCTGGTGCTGGCCGGCACGTTCTTCTGGACGTGGTGGGAAAGCGGCGCGGATTACTGGCGCTGGGTGCCGCGACTCGGATTGATGCTCGCGCTCGGCATTCTCGTCGCGCTCGTGCAGCCGTGGTTGCCGGGCATGCGGCGCCGGTGGTCGTACGGCATCGCGGGCGTGCTGGTGGCGGCGTTCGTGGTCGCGTTCGCACTGGCCTTCGTGCCGCATGGCGTGACGGAGGCGGATCGCGCGCCGCCGGTGGCCACGGCCGCCGCGCCGGCATCGATCACGCCGCAGGCCGACGCCGACTGGGTCGCCTACGGTCGCGGCTACGATGCGCTGCGCTACACGCCGCTGGTGCAGATCGACCGCAGGAACGTCGATCGCCTCGAACGCGCGTGGACGGCGCGCACCGGCGATCGTCCCGATCATCGCTGGGGCGCCGAGACCACGCCGCTGAAGGTCGGCGACACGCTCTACCTGTGCACCGCGCGCAGCCGGTTGATGGCGCTGGATGCGCGCACCGGCGCGGTGCGCTGGCGTTTCGATCCGGGCGTGAAGGACAGCGACATCCCGTACACCGCCGCGTGCCGTGGCGTGACGTATTTCGAAGCGAAGGGCGCGGGCGAATGCCCCACGCGCATCATCGGCCCGACGCTCGACGGCCGGCTGATCGCGCTGGATGCGCGCACCGGCAAGGCGTGCGCGAGCTTCGGCGACAACGGCCAGATCGACATCAAGCGCGGCATGGGCGAAACGCCGCCGGGCTATGTGTCGGTGAATTCCGCGCCGACCATCGTGCGCGGCGTGATCGTCACCGGCCACCAGGTGCTCGACGGACAACGCCGGTGGGCGCCGTCGGGCGTGATCCAGGGCTTCGATGCGATCACCGGCCAGCTGCGCTGGGCGTGGGACATGATGCGTCCCGATCGCACGGGCCTGCCGCCGCCGGGCGAGGAATACTCGCGCGGCACGCCGAACATGTGGACGACGGCGACGGGCGACGAAGCGCTGGGCCTGGTGTACCTGCCGATGGGCAATTCCGCCGCGGATTACTGGAGCGGATTGCGTCGCCCGATCGAAGACCATTACGCGACCTCGCTGGTCGCGCTCGACGTCGCCACCGGCAAGCCGCGCTGGAATTTCCAGACCACGCACGTCGACGTGTGGGATTACGACCTCGGCTCGCAGGGCACGCTGGTCGATTTCCCCACCGCGAACGGACGCGTGCCGGCCGTCGTGCTGCCGAGCAAGCAGGGCGACCTGTACGTGCTCGATCGACGCACCGGCCGGCCGCTGGTGCCGGTGGAGGAAATGAAGGTGCCCGGCGGCGGAGTGGAACCGCAGCGGCGCTCGCCGACGCAGCCGTTCTCGCGCTACCACACGCTGCGCAAGGCCGACCTCACCGAACGCGACATGTGGGGCATGACGCCGATCGACCAGCTGTACTGCCGCATCCGTTTCAAGGAGGCCAGCTACAAGGGCTTCTACACGCCGCCGGAATCCGACCGCCACTGGATCCAGTACCCCGGCTACAACGGCGGCTCGGACTGGGGCGGCATCGCGATCGATCCGCGTCGCGGGATCATCATCGCCAACTACAACGACATGCCGAACTACAACCGCCTCGTGCCGCGCGCCGAAGCCGACCGGCGCGGCTGGGCGCCGCGCGAGGACGTGCGCGGCGAAATGGGCGGCGCGGAAGGCGCGGGCGATCCGCAGGCGGGCACGCCGTACGCGATCGACGTGAACGCCGGCTGGCGGCTGGATTTCACCAAACTGCTGTGCAAGGAACCGCCGTACGGCGGCATCCGCGCGATCGATCTGGCGAGCGGACAGACCTTGTGGGATCGCCCGTTCGGAAGCGCGCGCGGCAACGGGCCGTTCGGCATCAGCTCGGGATTGCCGCTGGACATCGGCACGCCGAACAACGGCGGCGCGGTGATCACCGCCAGCGGACTGGTGTTCATCGCGGCCGCCACCGACAACCTGATCCGTGCGATCGACATCGACACCGGCGAGGAACTCTGGCACGACGTGCTGCCGGCCGGCGGACAGGCGACGCCGATGGTGTACGCCATCGACGGCCGCGAATACCTGGTGATCGTCGCCGCAGGCCACCACTTCATGGAAACGCCGCCGGGCGATTTCGTCATCGCCTACGCGCTGCCGAATCGCGCAGATTGATGCGGCGATCGATGCGGCGATCGATGCGGCGATCGATGAGCGGCAATAGCGCGGCCCCGCCGCCTACGGCGTGAACACGTAACCCGATCCACGCACCGCATCCAGCGGCAACTCGCCGCCGGTGAGCCGGAGCACCTTGCGGCGCAGGCGATGCACCGCACTTCGATGCGGTGCAGGTCGAAGCCGTAGCGGTCCTTCGACAACCGCGCGGCGATCGCCTCGCTCGCGACGATGGTGCGGCTCGTGCTCACCGATTCGGTGGCGTTCCCGGCGGTGCTCCTGGGCATCGCGCTGGTCTGGGCGCCGCTGCTGGTCAGCGGGCGCGCCGGCGGGATCGGGCGCGGGCTGATGGAGGATTGATGAAGAAGGGCCTGTACATCCTCTACGTGATCTTCGTCATCGCGCTCACCATCGCGGTCGGCACCGAGGATTCGGATTCGCGCCACTGGAGCGGCGGTTCGTCCGGGCGCTCGGGCTGGAGTTCCGGCGGCGGTCACAAGTGATGCCGCCGTCGCGAACGTGACGAACGCGACGCCGTTCGCCGGTTGCGCCAACACTCCCCTCACCCCGCCACCACCGCTGCGTCACGCCGCATGGTCGAGGCTCTGCCTTCCACCGGAAGGATGCCCGCGATGCAGGCCACGGCGCAGCGTAACCTCATCGTCATCGGGGGCTCGACCGGCGCGATCAAGCCGCTGCTGGAACTGGCGGCGCGCTTGTCGCCGCGATTTCCGGCCACGCTGCTCGTCGTGCAGCACATCGGCACGCACCCGAGCGTGCTTCCCGACCTGCTGAACCGGCGCGGACCGCTGCCGGCGATGTTCCCGCGTTCCGGGCAGCTGCTCGAACCCGGAGTCATCTTCGTCGCACCGCCCGACCAGCACCTGCTCGTCATCGACGGCGCGGTGCGGCTGAGCCGCGATCCGAAGGAGAACTTCACCCGTCCGGCGATCGATCCGCTGTTCCGCTCCGCGGCCGTCGCGAGAGGGCCGCGCGTGATCGGCGTGATCCTCAGCGGCCTGCTCGACGACGGCACCGCCGGGCTGCAGGCGATCAAGGCCTGCGGCGGGCTGGCGGTGGTGCAGGACCCGGACGACGCCGAGGAGCCGGAAATGCCGGCGAGCGCGCGCGACAACGTCGCCGTCGACGCGCTGCTGCCGGCCGCGGACCTCGCCGAAGCGCTGTCGGTGCTGGTCGCGCAGGACGTGATCGCGGCCCCTGCGGTGCCCGCGGCTTTGCTGGACGAACACACACTCACCACGGGGGAGGCGCACGAACCCATGGAGACGCTCGATCGCATCGGCAAGCGCTCGCGCATCGTCTGTCCCGAGTGCAGCGGCGTGTTGTGGGAACTCAAGGGCGCGCGACCGCCGCGCTTCCGCTGCCACACCGGGCACGCCTACACGCTCAACGCGCTCGAACAGGCGCACTGCGCACGCACCGACCAGGCGCTGTGGAGCGCCCTGCGCGCGTTGCAGGAACGCGAAAACCTGCTGCGGACCATCGCCGAGGGCCACCGCCGCCGCGACGCGCACGACGCCGCCGAGCGCGCGATGGCCGAGGCCGATCACCTCGCCCTGCACGCGCAGCAACTGCAACGCCTCGTCGCCGGCTGATTGCCCGGTCAAAACCCGTGGCCGATACTGACCGCCTCGCCCGAGGTTCGCCGACACCATGACCCAGAAGCCACCAAGCCCCGGGAAGCAGAAGGATCCGGAGCCCGGTTCGGCCGGCGACGAGCGGGCGAACCCGCCTGCATCCACGGCGGCGCTGCCGCTGATCGTGGGCATCGGCGCCTCCGCCGGCGGGCTGGAGGCGTACAAGGCGTTCTTCGAGCACCTGGACGAAGCCGACGACATGGCCTTCGTCCTCGTCTCGCACCTCTCGCCCGACCACGCGAGCATGCTGCCGGAACTGGTCTCGCGCTACACCGCGCTGGTGGTGATGGAAGCCGCCGACGGCATGGAGGTCGAAGCCGGCCACGTCTACATCATCCCGCCCGATTCCACCCTCACCATCAGCGGCGGCGTGCTGCAGCTGAGCAAGCCCGCGCCGCCGCGGCAGTACCGCTTCCCCATCGACACCTTCTTCGCCTCGCTCGCGCAGGACCAGGGCGACAACGCGGTGTGCATCATCCTGTCCGGCGCCGGCAGCGATGGCGCGCGCGGGCTCAGCGCGATCAAGGAACGCGGCGGCCTCACGCTCGCGCAGGCGGCGGTGGACCACGTCGCCATCAGCGGCATGCCCGCCAGCGCCGTGGCGACCGGGCTGGTCGACAACATCGTGCCGGTGGAACAGATGCCGGCGCGATTGAAGGCCTATCGCGAACACCTCGCCATCGCGCGCACCAAGAAGGGCCCCGACGGCATCCGCCAGGACCTGAGCGCGCACCTGCAGGCGATCTGCGCGCTGCTGCGCGCCGAGGTCGGCCACGACTTCAGCCAGTACAAGGAAAAGACCCTGGTGCGCCGGATCCAGCGGCGCATGCAGGTGGTGCAGGTCGACAGCGTCCCGGCCTACATCGAGCACCTCAAGCAGGCGCCGCGCGAACTGGACAGCCTGTTCCGCGAACTGCTGATCGGCGTGACCGAGTTCTTCCGCGATCCCGACGCCTTCGAAGCCTTGCAGGCGCTCGCCATTCCCGCGCTGCTCGACGGCAAGAGCGCCGCCGACACGTTGCGCGTGTGGATCCCGGCGTGCGCGACGGGCGAGGAGGCGTATTCGATCGCCATCGCGCTCGCCGAGGCCATCGCGCAGCGCCGCGGCGGGCCGAAGGTGCAGATCTTCGCCACCGACATCGACGACCTCGCGATCAACGCCGCGCGCGCCGGCCGCTTCCGCGCGCCATTGCCGGGCGTCTCGGCGCAGCGCCTGGAGCGCTGGTTCATCCAGGACGGCGAGCATTACTGCGTGGTCAAGCCGATCCGCGAAATGGTGGTGTTCTCGCCGCACAGCGCGATCAAGGACCCGCCGTTCTCGCGGCTGGACCTGATCTCCTGCCGCAACCTGCTCATCTACATGAACTCGGATCTGCAGGAACACCTGATCCGCACGTTCCATTACGCGTTGCGGCCGGGTGGCGTGCTGATGCTCGGGCCGTCGGAAAGCCTGGGACGCAACACCTCGCTGTTCTCGGTGCTGGACAAGAAACATCGCCTGTACTCGCGACGCGCCGACGGCCGCGCGAGCCTGCCGATGACCGCGCCCAAGCGGCTGGCCGGCATGGAAGCGACCACGCGCGCGCCCGTCGCGCGTACCGGCGGAGTCGAGGACGCGATCGATCGCAACGCGCGGCGCGTGCTCGAGAAACATGCGCCAGCCTACGTCGTCATCGATGCGAACCACGACGTGCTGCGCTTCTCCGGCGACACCGGGCGCTATCTCGGGCCGTCGTCGGGCGCGGCGAGCCTCAACCTGTTCGCGCTGCTGCACAAGGGCCTGCGTGGCCCGGCGCGCACCGCGGTGCAGCAGGCGCTGATCCGCCATGCGACGGTCGTGCAGGAAGGCCAGCTCGGCGGCGTCGGCGGCGAGCGCATCCCCGTGCGCCTGATCGCCGAACCGATCCACGAACTGGACGACGGCAACGCCGAACGCCGCGCGCCGTCGTCGCTGTGCATCCTGGTCTTCAAGGAACTCGCACCGGTCCAGGCCGTCGCCGAATCGCCCGCGTCCAACGGCCGCCGCGTGCGCGGCGAGGCCGCGCGCATCCGCGACCTGGAGCTGGAACTGGCGACCACGCGCGAGCAGCTGCACACCGCGATCGACGAACTGGAAACGGCCAACGAGGAAATGAAGTCGGCCAACGAGGAGTACCAGTCCGTCAACGAGGAACTGCAGTCCTCCAACGAGGAGCTGGAAACCTCCAAGGAGGAGATGCAGTCGATCAACGAGGAGCTGCAGACCGTCAACGTCGAGCTCAACAGCAAGAACGAGACGCTCGCGCGGCTCAACAGCGACCTGCAGAACCTGCTGGAAAGCACGCAGATCGCCACGCTGTTCCTCGACTCGGCACTGCACGTGAGCGGCTTCACGCCCGCCATCAGCGACCTGTTCCACCTGCGCGAGGGCGACCACGGACGTCCGATCACCGAGATCACCGCGCGCATCCCGTATCCGCAGCTCAAGCAGGACGTGAAGCAGGTGCTGCGCACGCTGGCGATGGTCGAGCGCGTGCTGCAGGGCGGTGTGGACGATGCCGTGTACCTGCTGCGCATGCGCCCGTACCGCACCACCGACAACGTCATCGACGGCGTGGTGCTCACCTTCATCGACATCACCGAGCGCCAGCAGCACGAGTACGAACGCGCGCGGCTCGCGGCGATCGTCGAATCCTCGCAGGACGCGATCATCGGCCACAGCCTGGAAGGCACGATCACCAGCTGGAACGCCGGCGCCGAGGGCATGTTCGGCTATCCGCCGGCGCGCGCGATCGGCAAGTCGCTCACCGTGCTGCTGCCGCCGGATTCGAAGAAGGACCTGGACACGCTGCTGGAAGCGTCCTCGCGCCAGACCAAGGCCGAGGAACTGCTGATGACCTGGCTGCGCGAGGACGGCACGCCGGTGCCGGTGTCGCTGCGCTGCTCGCCGGTGCTCGATTCCAGCGGCGCGGTCGTGGGCGGTTCGACCATCGCGCGCGACATCACCGAACGCAAGCGCGCCGCGCGCATGCTCGACGAAAGCGAGCGCCGCCTCGCCGCGATCATCGAGCAGACCACGGTCGGCGTCGCGCAGACCGACCTGGAAGGGCGCCTGGAGATGGTCAATCCGCGCTACGGCGAGATCCTGGGCCGCAGCTCGGAGGAACTCATCGGCCATCGCCTGCTCGAATACGTGCATCCGGACGATGCCGAGGAATTCCAATCGCAGTTCCGCGGACTGGTGGCCGATGGCGAGCCGATCCAGATCGAACACCGCGGCCTGCGCCCCGATGGCGAGGTGGTGTGGATCAACAAGCACGTCTCGCTCATCCACGACGAAGGCGGCCGGCCCTCGCACGCGGTCGCGATGGCGCTGGACGTCACCCAGCGGCGCGTCGCCGCGCAGCAGCGCGAGATGCTGGTGGGCGAGCTGAACCATCGCGTCAAGAACACGCTGGCGACGGTGCACTCCATCGCGTTGCAGACGCTGCGGCACACCGCGGACATGGGCAAGTTCCGCGAGGCGTTCGTCTCGCGCCTGCGTTCGCTCTCCACCGCGCACGACCTGCTGGCGAAGGAAGGCTGGCGCGGCGTGAGCCTGGCGGAGCTGGCGCGCGCCGAACTCGCGCCGTACCAGGTCGCCGACGGCTCGCACGCGCAGTTGGTCGGCGACGACCTGCACCTGGACGCGAAGACCGGCCTCGCGCTGAGCCTGGCGCTGCACGAGCTGGCGACCAACGCCGGCAAGTACGGCGCGTTCACGCGCGAGCACGGCATGGTCCGGCTGGAATGGAACACCTTCGATCGCGACGGCCAGCGCTGGCTGCGCGTGGTCTGGACCGAATCCGGCGGCCCGCCGGTGATGGCGCCGGCCTCGCGCGGTTTCGGTTCGCGCCTGATCACCGAAGGCGTGGGTTACGAACTCGGCGGCGACGTGTCGCTGGAGTTCCCGGAGAGTGGCGTGGTGTGCACGATCACGGTGCCGCTCAAGGATGCGGGAAGCGGATGAGCGGAAAGACGCTGTTGCTGGCCGAGGACGAGATGTACGTCGCGATGACCCTGGACGACCTGCTCACCGAAGCAGGCTACCGGGTCTTCACCGCCGCCCGGCTGGACGACGCGATGGGCGTGGCCGATCGCGAGCGCATCGACTGCGCGATCCTCGACATCAACCTGCACGGCGAGCAGGTGTATCCGCTGTGCGAGCGCCTGGAAGCGCGCGGCGTGCCGTTCTTCTTCGCCTCCGCCTACGGCAGCGAGGGCATCGCCGAGCGCTACCGCGGCGTGCCGATGGTGAACAAGCCGTACACCTGCGACGAAGTGATGCGGGCGATCTCGCAGCGCATGGACGATTTCAGCGGACGGTGATGTAGACCGGGTTGCCGATCAGCCACAGCGTTCCGTCCGGCCCGCGCACGTCGGCGCGCAGCCAGTGCGCGCGGCCGTCGCCCTTCCAGTCGAAGGCCAGCGTGTGCGCGTCGCTCGCGATGGCGGCGTCGGCGAGCAGCGCGGTCGCATCGCGGCCATCCAGCCACAGCGTCGCGCGCGCGCCGCGCACGTGGCCGGTGGCGATCCGGAAGCGCGCGGTCTCGCCTTCGCGCACGACGATCGCGCCGCCCATCGACGCGCTGCGCTGGCCGGCGCGCGCCTGCATCGAGAGCGCGCGATCGCGACTGCCCTGCACGTCGACGAACACCTCGCCGGCGCGCAGGCCGTCGAGGATCGCCGGCATCGATAGCGCACGCGCGCGCACGACGGTGGTGGGCTGGCCGATCGCGCCACCACCGGGCCCGGACAGCGATTGCCCCGCATCGTGGTTGTCGCTGCCGCCGATCGCGGTGAGGCGATGTCCGGCATCGAGCTGCGCGTGCCAGAACGGAATGCCCGAGTACGGCGTGTCCGCATCCGCGCCGTTCACCACCTCCACCGCCTGCAGCAGCGCGGGATCGGCGGCGGGCGAGGGCGTCCAGCCGCACCCCATGCAGCGTTCGCCGGACGGGCGGATCGGATGGTTGATCGACACCACGCCGCCCAGGCGTTGCGCGTCGCGCAGCACGTCGTTCCAGTCGCGGCCTTCCGCGACCCGGAAATCCAGCGGCGCGACGGTGCCGAACAGGTTGGCGTGGCCGCTGAAGGTGGTGATCTCGCGGCCCGGCACCATCAGCAGGCGGTCGAAGTACGGTTGCAGTTCGCGGATCGCGTTCGCGTGCGAGGTCGTGTTGTGGTCGGTGATCGCGATGAAGTCCAGCCCGCGCGCGACCGCCGCCTGCGCGGTGAGGAACACCGGGCACGGCACCTTCGCGCCGTTCTGGCTGCGACAGCTGCCGTCGCTGTGCGCGTCGTGCAGGTGCAGGTCGCCGCGATACCAGCCGTCTCCATCACGCAGCGGCGGCGCGAACGATTGCGGCTCCCGGTACGGCATGTCGGCGCGGCCGAACCACACGCGCGCGCTGTAATGCGTCACCGATTCCGGGCGGATGTTCGGGATCCCCAGCAGCAGCGACCAGCGGCCCGGCTCGATCTTCCCGGGCAGGTAGGACGGGGTGGCGTCGGTGGACGAAACGGTGAAGCTGCGCTTGTTGCCGCCGCTCCAGCCGCGGAAGCCGTGCGGATCGGCGAAGCCGCCCGGCGCGAGCAGGCCGAGGTCGATCGTGGTCTTCTGCTCGCGTCCGTCGTGGTCGAATTCCACGGTGATGCGTTCGGTGCCGGCGGGCACGTCGAACGGCACGGTGCGATAGCGCTGGTGGTCGCGACGGTCGAGGGTTCCCTCCAGCACGAGGTCCGGCGCGGTCTCGCTCGCAACGGCCGGCGCGATCGCGGCGAGCAGCAGGGCGAGCAGGATGGCTTCAATTCTCATCGTTCGTCTCCAGGGCCGCGCACTGCGCGTGTCCGGGGCGGCACCGGACGAAGCCGCCTTCGGGGAACTCGACGCGATACCGCGGCCAGCGCGGATCGGCGTGGGGGTAATCGGTCGATACGAACTGCGCGCCGCTTTCGAACGCGGCGTCGCGTCGCCGTGTGTCGCTCGCGCGCGCTTCGCGCGTGTCCGCGTCGGCGCGCGTGCGCACCAGACGGCCGGCGTCCAGCGCATCGCGGATCGCGTCGCGCTGTTCGACGGGGTCGTTCAGCACGAGGAACGCGCTGTCGTCGCCGGCGACGAACAGCGCCGGCGCCCCCGCCCGCGAGCGGTAGACGGCGCTCTTCGCCGGCGATTCGTCGAGCACGAGGAAAACCTTGCCGCGCATCGCGCCCAACGTCGGCCAGGTGCCTCCACGCAGCTGCGCGGGTTCGAAGCGTTGCGACGCGGGCAACGCGGCGCGCACTTCCGCATCCAGTGCGTCGAACGCGGCGGCATCGAACGGCAGCACGGCGACCGAACCCGGTCCGCCGGCGCCGTCCTTCGCGTTGATCGAGATCATGACCGGCGCGTGCCACGGGTGCGCGCGCGACCACTCGCCGACCTCGCGCAGGCACTGCGTGAAGCCCACGCAGTGGCTGCGGAAATCGATGTCGTGCAGGTGCATGACCTTGAACCCCGGTGCACGCATGCGGGCCAGGTCGTCCGCCCGCCATGGCGGCGTCGCGAACCCCCGGCGATGCGCGCCGGGCGGTGCGACGTACCGGCCGCCGTCGGGGTCGTGGTAGACGTCCAGTTCGAGCGCGCGCAGGCCCGCGTCGAGCTGTTCGCGCAACGGCGGATGCGCGTAGTCGAGCCCGTCCGCACCGTGCGCGTCGACGGCGCGATGCGCGGCGAGTTCATCGGCCGGAATCGCGCGCTTGTAGCTGTTGTGCGTGCCGATGGCCTGCACCGCCTGCATCGGCAGCGCGTCCACCGCCGCGCGCGTGCACGGCGCGATGCCGGAAGGGCGTTCCAGATCGCACGCGGAGGCGGTCCATGGCAGGACCGCCCCCAGCGTCGCGATCGCCAGCGCGAAAGCGTTGCGCATCAGAACCTGTACATCACGGCGAGGCGATACGAACGGCCCAGCACCGGGCGCGCGATGAAGGTGTTCGCGCCGGCATCGGCGTTGGCGAGTTCGCCCGCGCGCGGATTGCCTTCGGTCAGGCCAAGGGAGTTGTCGATGTTGTCGACGTAGCCGAACAGCGACCACTGCGGCGTCAGGTCGTAACGCGCGCTCGCGCTCCACACGTCGTACGACGGCAGGCGCACGCTGTTGGCGGTGTCGACGAAGCGCTCGCCCTGGTACTCGTACGCGAGTTGCAGGCGCAGGCGCTGGTCGAGCAGGTTCACGCCCGGCACCACGCGCAGGCTCTGCTTCGGCACGCGGATCAGCTGGTTGCCGACGTAGTCGCGGATCACCGGCGATCCGTTGACCGATTCGGTGTAGCGCAAGTCGTCGTATTCCGGTTCCTGCAGGGTCGCGGTGACCTGCATGTCGAACCAGTCGACCGGATACCACGCCGCCTCCAGCTCGATGCCATGGGTCTTCGTCGCCGCATAGCCCTGCTCGACGCGCTGCACGGTGCCGCTGAGATCGAACACCGAGTTGCTGAAGCCGACGTTGTCGTACTTCGTGTAGAACGCGGTGGCGTACAGGTCCAGGTTCTGGTGGGTGAACTTGTAGCCGGCCTCGGCCAGGTCCATCGTCTGCGTGATCGGTTTGTTCGAGTTGGCGTTGACGCAGGCCTCGATCGCGCTGACCGTGCAGTTCGACCAGCGCGTGATGTAGCTGCCCAGGTTCGGCAGGCGGAACGCCGACGTCCAGCGCGCGAACACGCCCTGGTACGGCGAGAACTGGTAGTTCGCGCCGAACGTCCAGCCGGTCTTGCTGAAGCTTTCGTCGTAGGAGACGTACTGGCCCGAGCCGGTGAGCATGTTCGAATCCGGGAACGTGCCCAGGTCGGCGGTGGTGCGCACTTCCATCCAGCCTTCGACGTTCACTTCCTCGTGGCGCACGCCCGCGTCCAGGCGCAACGCGTCGGTCACCTGCCACTCGTCGGAGAGGTAGAACGCGTGCGTGGTCGAGCGTCCGCTCGCGTTCTCCCACTCGTAGCCGTTGCGGAAGATGCCGCCTTCGGTGATCGTGCGGACCGGATTTCCCTGCGCGTCGAGCGCGACCAGGTCGAGCAGGCGTGCGTTGTCTCGCACGTCGAGCAGCACGTTCGACGAATAGCGGTCGAAATCCTGGTCGAACTTCGCGTAGTAATAGCCGAAGGTGACGTCGTGGCTCTGCGTGCCCGACTCGAAGCGGCGCATCACGCGCGTGTCGTTGGTCAGCTCGTTCACCGGCGCGGTGATGCCGCGCAGGCCGCCGACGACCAGCAGGCCGTTGCCGTTCTGGTTGGCGACGTCGAAGGTCTGCGTGGGATCGTTCGCGTACACCAGGCGAAGGTCCGTCGCGCCCGGCACCGAAGCCAGCGCGCGGCGCGCGTCGGCGCTGTCGAGCCACTGCGCCGCACCCTGCAGCTGCAGCGGATACACGCCGTTGCGCGTGGTATCCGTCGTGCTGTAGCGCAGCGATTCGGCGAGCCGGAACCCCGCGCCGAGGTCGTAGTTGAACTTGAACGTGTACTGGTCGCGCTCGATGCCGGTGCCGATCGCGTTGTCGAAGTCGTAGTACGAGCCATCGCCCATGCGCAGGCCCAGGCGCTCGGTCTCCGGGCCGGCCATGGTGCCGTGGTTGCCGTCGAAACCGGGCACGGCGCGGATCTCGCCATCGGCGTAGGTGCGCATCGGGATG
The DNA here is from genome assembly GCF_057747855.1 of Lysobacter sp. SCRH-1R. Taxonomy (NCBI): domain Bacteria; kingdom Pseudomonadati; phylum Pseudomonadota; class Gammaproteobacteria; order Lysobacterales; family Lysobacteraceae; genus Lysobacter; species Lysobacter sp. SCRH-1R. Next base: position 338,122 of record NZ_CM173227.1, read on the forward strand.
CCCAGGTACAGCACCACGTTGTCGTCGACACGCTTGAAGTCGAACATCATGTCGCCGCGTTCGAACGCGCGGCTCAGGTTCACGCGGAACTGGCCGCCCTTGTTCGCGTCGAAGCCGGGATCGCGGATCCCGTCGTCCTGGCGGTAGAAGCCGCCGACGCCGAGCTTCCAGTCGCCCGCGCCCAGCGGCGTGCCGTAGAAGAAGTCGAGCCGGCCCAGGCCGTAATCGCCCCAGGTGTACTTCACGATGCCTTCGGCCTCGTCGCCGACCACGCGCGGCACGAAGTTGATCGCGCCCGCCGGCGCGTTGGAGTAGAACACCGACGACGGACCGCCGCGCACGACCTCCACGCGTTCGATGGTTTCGTCCAGGCGGAACACCTGGTCGGCGTTGAGGTAGCCCAGCGCGGGATCGTGCTGCACCGGCATGCCGTCCTCGAGCAGGTTCACCGAACCGAAGCCGTCCACCGGGATGCCGCGCGCGCGGATGTTGCCCGAGGCCTCGCCGCCGGAGGCTTCAACCCAGAAGCCCGGCACGGATTTCATCGCTTCGGTCACCGAGGTCGGCGCCTGCATGCGCAGGCGTTCCTCGTCGATGCGCGTGACCGAATAGCTGGTTTCGGCCTTGCTGCGCTCCTGGATGCCGGAGCGGCCGGTGACGATCACCGCGTCGAGTTCGGTGGCTTCGCGGCTGCCGTCGGGCGTCGCGGCGGTCTGCGCATGCGCGGTCGCAAAGGCCGGCGAAAACAGCGCCGTGGCGACGGCGAGCGTGAGGGCGTGGCGGAACGCGCGGCGGCGCGCGTGTGGCTTGCGGGTCATTGCGGACGTTTCCCTGGTGACCGATGCGGCGCATCGGGATGCATGAAAAGTCCGCGATGTTCGGAACGAATTCTTAAACCGGCATGACGCGCGGGTGACGCATGGCGTGCGTGCGACGCGCGTCGCGCTTGCCGACACGATCGGCAAGGTGTGCGTCAACGGCGAAGGCGCTGTCGCTTTTGTAGCCCGGGTAAGTGAAGCGCACCCGGGGAGCCCCTCGCACGGCCCGCGAAGGTGTGCGTCAACGGCGAAGGCGCTGTCGCTTTTGTAGCCCGGGTAAGCGAAGCGCACCCGGCGAGCCCCACGCACGACCCGCGTGCGCCTCGCTTATCCGTGCTGCAAGGGCAAGCGCGCGACTAGCGCGCATCGAGCGTCGCCGCGATCCGCCCCAGCATGTACGCGTGGAACGGATTGCTTCCCAGCCGCCCCAGCGCATCCTGCGAGACCAGCAGCGCGTTGCGCTCGCCGCGCACCGCGACGGCGCCCAGGTGCAGGCCCTCGTGGGCCTTCGGATGCAGCCCGTACAGCGGATCGTCGTCGGCGAACGGCAGCGCGACGTGCGAGAGCGAATACACCTCGGCCGGATACGCCGTGCCGATGGGATGCGCGGTGATCGCGGCGGCATGGGCCGCGCGCGAACGCGCCAGCACCGCCGGATCGTCCGGCGAGGCCACGCCCAGCACGGTCAGCGTGTAGTCGCGCGGCTGGCGCAGCACGTCGCGCGTCCAGCCGGTCGCGTTCGGCCGCAGCATCGGCGACATCACCCGGCTGCGGTTCACGTCGAACAGCACCAGCTCGCTGCCGTTGTCGGGCAGCGCGTCGAACAGCCGCGTCATCACCGCGCGCGCGGAAACCGTGTCGTCCACGACGGACTGGAACGCGAGGACCGGCGGCATGTGCTGCATGCGATTGCCGCGTGATACGGATTCCAGCGCCTTCTGCAGGTCGGCGGTGACGAGGTAGGACTCGCGCGCCGCGCGCACCGGGAAGGAGTTGTACTTGAACGGGTTGTATTCCGGCAGCAGGTCGAGCCACGCGGATTTCGCGTACCGGCTGAAGAACGCCGGCACGCCGGCGAGCCCGGCGTAACGTGCGAAGCGGTTGACCTCGATCATCGGCGAGAGCAGCACGATGCGCTCCACGTCGCTGCGATGCCCGCGACCGATCCAGCGCAGCTCGTGCAGCAGCGCGAGCGCGGCGCCGTTGGAGTAACCGACGAGATGGATCGGGCGTTCCTCGCCGGCGCGCTCCTGCGCTTCGCGGATCGCCATGGCGACGACCGCGTTCCATTCCTCGCGGCCCGTGCGCGTGAGCGCGGCGGGCACGGTGCCGTGGCCGGGCAGGCGCGGCACCAGCACGACGAAGCCGCGCGCGCGATACAGCTCGGCGAGGCTGCGCATGCTGTACGGCGAATCGGTGAGGCCGTGCAGCATCACCGCGACGCCGCGCGGCTCGCCGTCGGGTTCGAGCACGAAGGAACGGTTCCAGTCGCGCTCGAAACGCAGCGGCGAGGTCAGGCTCGCGTCGTGATAGCGGTTGAGCGGCGTGCGATCGGCGGCGACGAGCTTCGCCTGCAGCTTGCGATGCACGTCGTCGAAGATCGCGGCTTCGGCTTCCGTGTACGCGCGCCAGTCCATCCTGGCGATGGCCTCGGCGGTGGGTTCCTCCGGCACGATCGTCTGCCACGGCCGCAGCGGCGGGCCCTGCGTGGACAGGTACGCGCGGATGCCGATCAGCGCGACGACCAGCACGACGATACCGAGCAGCAACCTGCGCGCGAGCGATCCGACGCCGCCGAGCGAGCGCCGGATCAGTTGCGTCAGGCCGTGCGCGTGGGCGGGATCGTCGTCGTGATCGTCGCCGATGCCCGGCGGCACGCGGCTTTCGTCTTCGGGCATCGCCATGGCGGCCTCCCGCGTCGCGGATGCGCCGCATGGTGCCTGCCGGGGCGATGCGGGATCAAGTCGCCGGCATCAGGCCGCGCCCGGCGTCGCTGCGAGGCAGTAGACGTGCGCCTGGACGAGGGTGCCGTCGGCCAGGCGCGCGGCGGTGGTCACGCGCGCGTAGCCGTCGCCTTCGAATTCGTCCAGGCGCGGCCAGTGCGCGGGCAGTTCGTCGGAGGTGAACACCAGGCCCGCCACGTCGTCGCCGTTCGGATCGAGCACCAGCCCCGGATAACCCAACGCCGCGCCCCAGCCCTGCGCGTGCAGCGTCCCCGTCACCGTGGCCGGCCGCCATTGCCCGGGAATGCCGGCGAGCACGTGCGCGTTGGCGCGGCCGGGGGCGAGGGAGCCGTAGACGAAGAGGTGGGCGGTGGGCATGGGAGGAACGATAAACGACTGAAGAGGAACGAGGAACGAGGAACGGGAACCGAGTGCAAGCGCACGCACTCCTCTCGTTTCCCGTTCCTGGCTACTCGTTCCTTCGACAGCGCGTCACTTCAAAGGCGCGTCCGTCTGCCCGTACGTCCCCACGCGCTCACCCTTCGCAATGACGTGGCCCTTCGCGGCGGCGAGCAACTGGTCGCGGTCGGCGCCCGGCGGCAGGTCGAGCATCGTGTCCAGCGCGAGGATCTGGAAGTGGTAGTGATGCGGCGGGTCGCCCACCGGCGGACGCGGGCCGTAGTAACCGACCGAGCCGCGGCTCGTCCTGCCCTGCATCGTTCCGTCCGGTTCGGTGAGGCGCATCTGCTCCTGCAGGCCTTCCGGCAGCGACGTCACGTCGGCCGGGATGTTCCAGGCTACCCAGTGCACGAACGGCGTGATCGGCTTCGCGTCGGGGTCTTCCATGACGATCGCGTACGACTTCGCGCCCGGCACCGCGGTCCACGACAGCGCGGGCGACAGGCCGTCCTTGTACTCGCTGTGTTTCGCGGGGATCGGCCCGTTCGCGGGGAACGACGGCGATTCGACCGCGAGTTCGCCCTTGGCCGCGGTCTCCCTGCGCTGCATCGCGATCGGCACGCCGATGCCCTTCGCCGCCTGCGCCTGCATCGCCCTGGCCGGTGGCGAGATCGGTTTCATCGCGCCCTTTCCGTCGCGACTGGCGAGGCGATAGATCACGCCGTTGACGTCGTCGCCGACCAGCAGCGCGCCGTCCTTCGCGACGGCCATGCCGACCGGACGGCCGAAATGCTGCTGCCCGCCACCGACGAGGAAGCCGGTCAGGATCGGCTCCATCCGCTGCGGCTGGCCCTTGTCGTCGAAGTCCACGCGCACGACTTCATAACCGGACGCGGGATTGCGGTTCCACGAGCCGCGCATCGCGATGAAGGCATCGTTCGCGTAATCGGCCGGCACCGCGCCGCCGCCGGGATGGAACGCCATCTGCATCGGCGCCGAATGCGCGATGTAGCCCATCGCCATCGGCGTGCTGGTCTTCGCCCACTGTTCGCGCGTGAGTCCGCCCGGTGGCGGCGCGCTCTGCGCGTTCAGCTCGCCCTTGCCGTACACGTGCGGCCAGCCGTACTGCTTTCCCATCTCGAGCTTGTTGAGTTCCTCCTGCTGCTGGTCGTCGCCGAGCAGGTCGATGCCGTGGTCGGCGCCCCACATCTCGCCGGTCGTCGGATGCCAGCCGAAACCGATCGTGTTGCGCAGGCCGCTGGCGAAGATCGTGCGCGACTTGCCGTCGGGCGTCATGCGCAGGATCGTCGCGTGTTCGGGATGGGTTTCGTTGCACGCGTTGCAGGTCGAACCGACGCTGACGTACAGCATGCCGTCGGGACCGAAGGCGAGCGTGCGGTTGGGATGCTGGCCGCCGTCGGGCAGGTCGCCGACCAGCATCGACGCCTCGCCGAGCGTGCCGTCGGGATTCACCGGGGCGACGAAGATCTCCTTCACCGTCGCCATGTACATGCGGCCGTCGTGGAGCGCGAGACCGTGCATGCTCGGGCGCGTGGCCACGACGGCGGGTTCGCCGTCGGCCACGCCGTCGCTGTTCGCATCGCGCAGCATCAGCACGTCGCCCTGATCGCGGCGGCTCACGTATACCGTGCCGTCGGGCGCGACGACGAGGATGCGCGCGTTCTTCAGTCCGGTCGCGAACGGCTTCGCTTCCAGGCCGTCGGCGGCCTTCAGGCTCGCGATGCGCTCGGGCGTGGCGTCGACCTTCGCCGGACGCAGGATCTTCGCTTCGTTCTGCCGGGTCTCGGTCTTTTCGTCCTGCGCGGACGCGGGCGCGGCGAGCGTGCCCAGCAGTGCGAGGCAGGCCAGTCGTCTCGTCCTGTTCATCGATCGCTCCATGGAAGGTCGTCGGGAAAATCTAGAAGCGCCCGCGTCGCGGCGCCGTCCACGCAACGGAGCGATCACGTGGTCGTCACTGTTTGCGAAGCCGGGACTCGGAACTCGGGCGGAGATTGTTCCCGAAGGGAACGATGTCGCTCGGCGTGCCACGTCGTCGAACCGGTCTCAAACGCCGATCGCATTCGCGAGCCCCGGGTCCCGGCTTCACGATTCCATGCACACCCCTGCGGTTCCATCGAACCCGTCGATGCACGGAAGACATCCATCGACATGACGAGGAGGACACGATGAGCCGCATGCATGTGCTGTTGATCCTGCTGGGCGTCGCGATGACGATGCCGGGCTGCGATCGCCGCGAAAGCGACGGCAACTCGACCACGCCGCCGACGTCGGGCGATGCGTCCGAGCCGGTGCAGTCCGAGCAGCCCGGCGCACCCGCGCCGGAAGCGCAAAGCAACGATTCGACCGCGCCGGGCGCGTCGAATCCGCCGCCGGAGACCACGCCGCCCGAGCAGGACGATCCGTCCCGCTACTGAGCCGCCGCGCGCTTGAGGGTCGCTCGTCGCGCCCCCATCGTGGAGGGGCCGGATGCGATGCGTCCGGCGCGTCCATCGATCCGGAGGAACCACATGAGCACCCGTACCGAAACCGCCCTGCTCGCCGGCGGCTGCTTCTGGGGCATGCAGGAGCTGATCCGCGCGATGCCCGGCGTGCTCTCCACGCGCGTGGGCTACAGCGGCGGCGACGTGCCCAACGCCACCTATCGCAACCACGGCACCCATGCCGAGGCGATCGAGATCGTGTTCGATCCGGAGAAGCTCAGTTACCGGCAGATCCTGGAGTTCTTCTTCCAGATCCACGATCCGACCACGAAGAACCGCCAGGGCAACGACATCGGCACCAGTTACCGCTCGGCGATCTTCTACACGGACGACGAACAGAAGCGCGTGGCCGAAGACACCATCGCCGACGTCGATGCATCCGGCCTGTGGCCGGGGAAGGTGGTGACCGAAGTGTCGCCGGCCGGCCCGTTCTGGGAAGCCGAGCCGGAGCACCAGGATTACCTGCAGCACTACCCGACCGGCTACACCTGCCACTTCGTGCGACCGGACTGGAAGCTGCCGCGCCGGGCGTGATCGCGCTTGCTTGAGCCTGCGGCCGATGCCTGCTTTCAGCTTCTGTAGCCCGGGTAAGGCCGAAGGCCGCACGCGGGTTTTGCGTATCCGTTCGCCGATCCCCGTTCCCCGGGTGCGCTTCGCTTGCCCGGGCTACAAAGGCGCGCGCACAGGCGGCGGCCATCGTCCAGCTTCTGTAGCCCGGGTAAGGCCGAAGGCCGCACCCGGGTTTTGCGTATCCGTTCGCCGATCCCCGTTCCCCGGGTGCGCTTCGCTTACCCGGGCTACAAAGGCACGCGCGCGCAGGCGATCCATCGTCCGGCTTCTGTAGCCCGGGTAAAGCCGAAGGCCGCACCCGGGTTTTGCGTATCCGTTCGCCGATCCCCGCGCCCCCGGGTGCGCTTCGCTTACCCGGGCTACAAAGGCGCGCGCACAGGTGGCGGCCATCGCCCAGCTTCTGTAGCCCGGGTAAGGCCGAAGGCCGCACCCGGGTTTTGCGTATCCGTTCGCCGATGCCCGTTCCCCCGGGTGCGCTTCGCTTACCCGGGCTACAAAGGCGCGCGCGCGAAGGCGATGGCCATCATCCAGCTTCTGTAGCCCGGGTAAGGCCGAAGGCCGCACCCGGGTTTTGCGTATCCGTTCGCCGATCCCCGCGCCCCCGGGTGCGCTTCGCTTACCCGGGCTACAAAGGCGCGCGGCCAAAGGCGGCGGCCATCGTCCAGCAACGTGGCAGACTTGGCACATCGCGCGCCGATCCCCCGCTAGACTCGCGACACGACCACGGCTGGGGAGACGGTGTATGGCTGCATCGGTTTTCGGGCGTCGCGCGCGGCTTCGTGCGATCGGGTTGACCGCCTTCGCGCTGTCGGCGATGGCATCGGGAATGGCACTCGCCCAGTCGCACGACCGCGCCGCGATCCAGGCGCAGGTCGCCCAGCGGCACGACACGGCGGTGAAGGCGCTGCAGGAATGGATCGCGCTGCCGTCGATCGCGGCCGAAGACCTCAACGCGAAGCAGGGCGCCGAGCACATGGCGAAGCTCGCGCGCGAGGCCGGCTTCCAGCACGTGGAGGTCGTGGACACCGGCGGCAAGCCCGGCGTGTTCGCCACGCTCGATGCGGGCGCCGCGACCACGGTCGGCGTGTACTTCATGTACGACGTGAAGCAGTTCGATCCGGCCGAATGGTCCTCGCCGCCGCTGGAGGCGCGCATCGTCGACAAGCCGGGCCTGGGCAAGGCGATGGTCGGGCGCGGCGCGACCAACCAGAAGGGCCCGGAAATGGCCTTCCTCACCGCGCTGCACGCGATCCGCGATGCGCGGCAGAAGATGCCGGTGAACCTCGTGCTGGTGGCCGAGGGCGAGGAGGAAATCGGTTCGCCCAACATCGGCAAGCTGGTGCTGCGTCCGGACGTGCAGACAGCGCTGAAGAAGAGCATCGGCGTGTTCATGCCGATGGGACTGCAGGACCCCGAAGGCGCGGTGACGGTGAACCTCGGCGCGAAGGGCGTGGTGGAGCTGGAACTCGTCGCCGACGGAAAGACCTGGGGACGCGGGCCGTCGAAGGACGTGCATTCCTCGCTCAAGGCGATGGTCGACAGCCCCGCGTGGCGGCTGGTGAAGGCGCTCGACACGCTGGTGTCGGAGGATGGAAACACCATCACGGTCGAAGGTTTCCCGAAACCCGCCCCGCTGACCGCGGAAGAGCGCGCGCAGATCGCGAAATCCGTCGGCGCGCGCGACGAAGCCATTGCGCGCCGGACGCTCGGCGTGCCGCGCTGGATCGACGACCTGTCGTGGGAGAAGGCGAACGAACGCCTGGTGTCGCAGCCGACGATCAACATCGAAGGCCTCGTCGGCGGCTACACGGGGCCGGGCGGCAAGACCATCCTGCCGCATCGCGCGGTGGCGAAGATCGACATGCGCCTGGTGCCACCGATGACGCGCGACGGCGCGGTCGAGGCGTTGAAGGCGCATCTGCGCAAGCGCGGCTACGGCGACATCGCGGTGAACGTGAGCGGCGGCTACGACCCGACCACGACCGATGCGGCGTCGAAGCTGATCCAGGCGCAGGTCGCGGTGCTGCGTCGCAGTGGCGTGGAGCCGTTGCTGTGGCCGCGCCTGGCGGGCTCGTACCCGGGCTTCGTGTTCACCCAGCCGCCGCTGTCGCTGCCGGCGGGGCATTTCGGCCTCGGTCACGGCGGCGGTGCGCACGCGCCCGACGAATTCTTCCTCATCGAATCGACGAATCCGAAGGTGCAGGGCTTCGATGGGGCGGTGATGTCGTACGTCGACTACCTGTACGAGCTGGGCGGTGCGGGGTCGGGCACGGCTGCGAAACAAGCGGGCGAAGCAGCCGGCGGTTGAGCCCCTCTCCCACTAGGCGATGGCCGGACCGGCGTTTGTAGCCCGGGCAAGGCCATCGGCCGCACCCGGGGCACAGCGATGTCACGCGCTCCCCGGGCGCGCTTCGCGTACCCGGGCTACGACAGCAAGGTGAGATGAGGGCCGTGGCGGTGCGCTTTGCCGCAATGGGCGCCCGCGACGCAGATCGCGATCGCGCCCTGGAAACCCCACCAAAGTCACGCGACAGCCCCATGCGGCGCGGCTAGCCTCGACGGTTCCATCCTTGCCGGAACCACCCATGAAGTTCTCGTCCCTGAGCCTCGCCCTCGCGCTCGGCCTGGCCTCCACCGCCTCGATCGCCGCCGACGCGCCGGCCGGCAAGCCCGAGCTCGGCGAATTCGGCGTCGACCTGAGCGCCCGCGACACCTCGGTCAAGCCGGGCGACGACTTCAACCGCTACGTCAGCGGCACCTGGCTGAAGACCTACCAGCTCAAGGACTACGAGACTTCCTTCGGTTCGTTCAACGCGCTGCGCGACCGCTCCGAGGAGCAGGTGCACGGGCTGATCGAAGCGCTGCGCACGAAGGGCGACCTCGCGCCGGGCAGCAATGACCGCAAGGTCCGCGACTTCTACGCCAGCTACATGGACCGCGACGCGCGCGACGCGAAGGGCATCGCGCCGCTGCAACCGGTGCTGAAGCGCATCGACGCGATCAGGTCGAAGAACGACCTCGTCAACGCCTTCGCCAACGCCGACCTCGACGCCAGCGCCTCGCCCGTGCGCCTGGGCGTGGACCTGGATCGCAAGAACCCCGACGCGTACCTGGTGAGCCTCAACGTCAGCGGCCTCGGCCTGCCGGACAAGGATTACTACACCAATCCGGACGCCCGCTTCGTCAAGATCCGCGAGGCCTACGTCGCGCACATCGCGCGCATGCTCGCCTTCACCGGCGCGAAGGACGTGCAAGCGCGCGCGCGGAAGGTGCTCGAACTCGAGACCGCGCTCGCCAGGCCGCAGTGGGAGCGCGCCAAGCGTCGCGATCGCGACAAGACCTACAACGTCTCCACCTTCGCCGGCCTGCAGAAGCAGTTCCCGTCCTACGACTTCGCCGCGCATCTGAAAGCGCAGGAAATGCCGCAGCCCGACCGCGTCAACGTCGTCACGCCCGACGCCGTGCAGCCGGTGCTCGACGTCGTCAACGCGACGCCGTTGCCGGTGTGGCGCGACTACCTCGCCTTCCACGCGGTCGATGGCAACGCCGAACTGCTCAGCCGCGAGATCGACAACGCGTCGTTCGAGTTCAACGGCAAGGTGCTCGCCGGCCAGAAGGCGCAGAAGGACGACTGGAAGCGCGCCGTCGCGATCGTCGGCGCGAAGGACGGCGGCCTCGGCGATGCCGTGGGCGAGCTGTACGTCGCGCGCTATTTCAAGGCCGAATCCAAGGCCGCCATGGATTCGCTGGTGGAAAACCTGCGCGCCGCGCTGCGCCAGAACATCCAGCAGCTGGACTGGATGGGCGAGGCGACCAAGGCCGAGGCCTACCGCAAGCTGTCCACGTTCCGTCCGAAGATCGGTTATCCGACGAAGTGGACCGACTACTCCAGCGTCACCATCGTGCCGGACGACCTGCTCGCCAACGCGATCGAGATGCGCCGCTTCGAGCGTCGCGACGAGAACCGCCGCGTCGGCCAGAAGACCGATCGCGACGAATGGCGCATGACGCCGCAGACGGTGAACGCGTACTACAACTCGACCTTCAACGAGATCGTGTTCCCGGCCGCGATCCTGCAGCCTCCGTTCTTCGACGTGAATGCGGATGCGGCGGTGAACTACGGCGGCATCGGCGCGGTGATCGGCCATGAAATGGGCCACGGCTTCGACGACCAGGGCAGCAAGTCCGATGCCGACGGAATCCAGCGCAACTGGTGGACCGACGCCGACCGCGCGCGCTTCGAGGAGCGCACGAAGGCGCTCGGCGCGCAGTACGACAGCTACTGCCCGCTGGAAGGCCAGTGCGTGAACGGCGCGCTGACGATGGGCGAGAACATCGGCGACCTCGGCGGCATCTCGATGGCCTACACCGCCTACCAGCTGAGCCTGCATGGCAAGCCTGCGCCGGTGATCGGCGGCCTCAGCGGCGACCAGCGCTTCTTCCTCGCCTTCGGCCAGATCTGGAAGGGCAAGTACCGCGACGAATCGCTGCTCAACCTGATCAAGACCAACCCGCACTCGCCCGGCATGTACCGCGCGAACGGTCCGGTGCGCAATTTCGATCCGTGGTACCGCGCGTTCGACGTGAAGCCGGGCGATGCGCTGTACCTGCCGCCGGAAAAGCGCGTTCGTATCTGGTAAACGCGTTTTGCAACCCGGGTTCGCAGAACCCGGGTTCCGCGCTTCTGTAGCCCGGGTAAGCGAAGCGCACCCGGGTTGACGCTCCATCAAGGTGTCCCCGGGTGCGCTTCGCTTACCCGGGCTACAAAAGCTACAAAGGCGATCAGCCGTTCCGCGCCCGCGACTCCGGCGACGATCTCCGCCCCTGCCGCGATGCACGCATCTGCCGCAGCGACGTCTTCAACGGCAGCGCGACGCTGCGATAGAAAAACGACAGCATCCGCCGCGACTGCGGCACGCGACGCGCCAGGCCTTCCTCGATCGTGTACACGCACGGCGGACAGAAGCCGCACGGCTTGCCGTGCACGGGCTTGTGGCAGAACCAGGTCATTTCCATCAGTTCGCCCCAGCCGGCCGCGAGCGCGTCGCGCTCGATGTCGCGCTTGTCCACCTGGAACAGCGGGAAGGTGAAGCGCCCGAACAGCAGGCGCTCGGCCGCGCCCGCGCGCGCCGGGTCCACGCGCACGCTGCGGAATCCGGCGGGGTGGTCGAACTCCATCGTGCAGTCGCGCAGCACCGCCTGCACCTTGTCGTCCACGTGCACGCCCAGCTCCATGCCGTCGAGCGCTTCGCGGCGGCAGAACGCGGGCAGCCACGCGTACTGGCTGCCGATGAAAATGCGTCCGCGGATCTCGCGCAAGGCGCTGGCGATGTCCTCGTCCACCTCGATGTCGGCGACCGCCGCGCGACGCAGCGGATGAAGCAGTTCGCGCGTGTGCGGAAAGCGTTCGTACAGCCGCTCGGCGATGCGCGCCATCGTGGCGATCTCGGTGGCCGTCGACGGACGCGTGGGGTCTTCCAGGTAGTACGGCGTGACGGGCACGCGATGGCGCAACAGCAATTGCAGCAGGCGGAACGTGGAATCCCATCCGCCGGTCCACAGCAGCTTCACGCTGTCGTGGTCCTGGACGCGCGTGTTCGACATCGGGCGCGGCTCCTCTTCGCTTGACCTTTCCGTGGTGGAGCGGTCCCCATCAGCAGGCGTGGTCGTCGAGTCCGAGCCTCGCACGCACCCGGCGAATGAAGATGAACCCACGCTGTTCGCTTGCCGAACATGAATGCGCGCGCATCCGTGAAGGCGTCTTCGCAAACCTGAGCGAGTGCGCCGAAACAGGTGAAACAGGCCGAAAAAACGAGAACTGCGGGTCAACGGCGAGTGAACCTTGCCATGATTTCCGCGGGGTATGCTCCAGCCGGAATTCGTGTTCGCACGCCAACTCGCGCAATGCATGCGTCGCATGCGATGCGCACCAACCGGACCCGATGCATGTCCCTGGAAAACAGCCTGAGCCCACTCGCCACGCCGTCCTTTCCCGTCGCGATGCCTCACGGTGAATGGGACAGACAGAGCTTCTGGAACTTCGCCGACGCCGCCAAGGAAGCCACCGAGGCGCTCGCCGCGCAGAAGATGAAAGCACTGGAGGACATGCCGGTCGAATCGCTGCGCGAGTTCTGCACGCAGTACCGGTTCTTCACCATCGAGTACATCAGCGATCTCGCGTTGCTGCTCGCGAAACTTCCCTTCGGCGGGCTGCGCAGCCTGCTCAGCCAGATCCTCTCGGAAGAACTCGGCGAAGGCGATGCGTCGCGCGCGCATCCGGAAATCTACGACCGCTTCCTCGCCAGCATCGGCGTGCCGCGCGAGCGTCTTGATCGCGGACTTCCGGAAAACCGCCGCATCCTCGGCGAGCTTACGCAGGAGCTGTGGGAACGCGAGCCCGCGTTCGGCGTGGGCCTGCGCGGCATGGGCGGCGAATGCCTGTGCCAGACGTACCTGTCGGTGATGTTCGAACACCTGCGCGAACATCCGTTCATGCGCGAGAACGCCGATCGCATCGACTGGGAGTTCTGGACGATCCATGCCGGCGAGGAGGACATCGTGCACGGCGAACTCACGCGCGCGGCGATCGACCGCTACATCCAGGACGAACCTTCCGCGCTGCCGGAGCTCGCACAGGGCTACGAGCGCAGCATCACCGCGTGGAACCGCTTCTGGCAGAACATCTTCGACGCGTGCGCCACGCAGCGGGGCGCCGTCTCGTGAGCGAATCCCCGGCCAGGAAGATCACCCAGTTCCACCTCGCGTTTCCCGTGCGCGATCTCGACGAAGCCCGCCGCTTCTACGGCGAGGTGATCGGCTGCCCGAAAGGACGCAGCGACGTGTCGTACCAGGACTTCGATTTCTTCGGCCACCATCTGGTCGCGCACATCGCGCCCGACGGCGCGCCGCTGCAGACCGGCCGTTTCGACGGCGAAGCGGTGCCGGTGCCGCACTTCGGGATGAACCTGGACCGCACGTCGTGGGAGACGCTCGCGCGGCGCGTGAAGGACGCCGGCGTCGAGTTCGCCGAGGAACCGCACCTGCGCCTGAAGGGCAAGCCCGGCCAGCACGTGACGATGTTCTTCTTCGATCCGTCGGGCAATGCGCTGGAATTCAAGTCGTTCGACGATCCCGAACAGACCTTCATTCCCTGAAGTCCGTCGCGGAAGCAAACGCCATGCGTGAAGTGTCTCCCCAGGGCGCCGGCGCGACGGCGCCGTCGATCGCGCGCCGCGACGACCGCGCGCATGTGCTGCATTCGTGGTCGGCGATCGACACGCTGAACCCCACCGTCGTCGCCGGCGCATCCGGTTCGCACTTCTGGGACGAGGACGGACGACGCTGGATCGACCTGTCCAGCCAGCTCGTCAACGTCAACGTCGGCCATCAGCATCCGAAACTGGTCGCCGCGATCCAGGCGCAGGCACAGACGCTGTGCACCGTGGCGCCATACCATGCGAACGCGGCGACGAGCGAGGCGGCGCGGTTGATCGCCGAAGTCGCACCGGGCGACCTGAACCGCGTGTTCTTCACCAACGGCGGCGCGGAGGCGGTCGAGAACGCGATGCGCATGGCGCGCCTGCACACCGGCCGCCACAAGGTGCTGACGATGTATCGCAGCTACCACGGCGCGACGGCGGGCGCGATCACCGCCTCGGGCGATCCGCGACGCTGGCCGGCGGAACCGGGCATGCCGGGCATCGCGCGCTTCTGGGGGCCGTATCCGTACCGTTCGGCATTCCACGCCCGCGATGCGCGGGAGGAATGCGATCGCGCGCTGGCGCACCTGGCGGACACGATCGCGGTCGAAGGGCCTCACACCATCGCGGCGATCCTGATGGAGAGTGTGGTCGGAGGCAACGGCATCCTCGTGCCGCCGGATGGCTACCTGCAGGGCGTGCGCGCGCTGTGCGACGCGCACGGCATCGTGATGATCGCCGACGAGGTGATGGCCGGTTTCGGTCGTTGCGGGCAGTGGTTCGCGATCGACCGATGGAACGTGGTGCCCGATCTCATCACGTTCGCGAAGGGCGTGAACTCCGGTTACGTGCCGCTGGGCGGCGTGATCCTTTCCGATGCGATCGCCGCGAGCTTCGCCACGCGCGCGTATCCGGGCGGCCTCACCTACGCGGGCCATCCGCTCGCCTGCGCGGCGGCGGTGGCGTGCATCGGCATCTATCGCGAGGAAAGCCTGGTCGAACGTGCGCGTGCGCTGGGCGAGACGGTCATCGGGCCGGCGCTGGACGCGATGATGGCGCGGCACGAAAGCATCGGCGACGTGCGCGGGCTCGGCGCGTTCTGGGCGATCGAACTGGTGCGCGACCGCACCACGCGCGAGCCGCTGGTGCCGTTCAACGCGAGCGGCGAGACGAATGCGCCGATGATGCAGTTCGCGGCGGAATGCCGGCGTTTGGGCGTGTGGCCGCTGGTGATGGGCAATCGCCTGCATGTGGTGCCGCCGCTGAATATCGAGGAAGCGACGTTGCGGGAGGGGCTGGCGATCGTGGACGCGGCGTTGGGGGTGGCGGATCGGTTCTATTCGGGGTGAGTCGGGGCGCTTGCATGCGTGCGGGTGAGGTGTCGTCGTGCGTCGGGCGGAGCGCGTGGACTCGTCATCGCGGCGAAGGCGGCTCACTTCTCCGTCATTCCAGCGAAAGCGGGAAGCCATCATGATGTCCGCTTCTGCCGCTGGACGCGCCGCGCAAGAGCAGAATGGTTCCGGCTTTCGCTGGAATGACGGTGAGGTGGGTTGACGGTGTGGGAGTGCCCGGAGTGCGGTCTGGATCCCGGCCTTCGCCGGGATGAGGGCAAAGGGCGACTCACGTGAGCGGCTCTTCCAATCTCCAGTCTCACGCCCCATGGCCGACGCGCCCGGCGAGGACCAGGCGAACTTCATGCCGGGCGACGTCCGATCGGGGTACGTGGGCCTGGCGTGGGCCATGCGGTGACGGATGCGGCGTGAGGAGCGGGCGAGGCAGCCGATCTGCTCCCCGCTTCTCACTTCTCGCGCCCCGCTTCGCACGTCCCACCACTCGCGCCACAGCAGGTACTCGACGCGGCGGCGATTGGCAACGAGGATGTCGCCCTTGCCGGGCATGCCGCCCGGCGCAAACGGAGTGCGCATGACCCGTCTTTCCCTCGCGCTGGTGCTGTCGGCGACGCTCGCGGCGGCTTCGCCGG
The DNA here is from genome assembly GCF_057747855.1 of Lysobacter sp. SCRH-1R. Lineage (NCBI taxonomy): Bacteria > Pseudomonadati > Pseudomonadota > Gammaproteobacteria > Lysobacterales > Lysobacteraceae > Lysobacter > Lysobacter sp. SCRH-1R. The sequence continues at coordinate 353,533 of NZ_CM173227.1, forward strand.
TCGCCGCTTTCGAACAGGCCGAAACCGTCGGCTCGATGATGGACCGCCAGACGATGGAGGAGGTCCGGCGCAACCCGGAGCTGCGCACGCTGCTTGGTCTGTCGGGCGACGGCATCGACCTGTCGGGCCAGCTCACCGACGTCGGCCTGCCGCGCCGCGCCGAGCTGCGCGCGCGCATGCAGGGCAACCTCGATGAGCTCAAGCACTTCGATCCGAAGCGCCTCACCGGCCAGGAGCGCTGGAATTACGGGCTGTTGAGCTGGTTCTACCAGACCCAGATCGACCTGATGAAACCCGACTGGACGCCCGCATGGCTGCCGGCGGGCGCCTCGACGTACGCCGTCGACCAGCTCTTCAGCATCCCGGTGTCGCTGCCGGGGTTCCTCGAAAACCAGCATCCCGTGCGCGACGAGGCCGGCGCGGTGTCGTACGTCTCGCGCCTGCACGCGGTGGAAACGAAGATCGACCAGGTGCGCGCGAACTTCGACATGCAGGCGAAGCAGGGCGTGCTGCCGCCGCAGACCGCGATGGAAGGCGCGGCGTCGCAGATCCGCGCGCTGATCTCGGTCGATCCGGCGAAGAGCCCGCTGGTGACGTCGTTCGAACCCAGGCTCGCCGCGCTGAAGGTGCCCGAGCCGCGCCGCGCCGAGCTGCTCAGGCAGGCCGTGCAGGCCGTTCGCGACGATGCCAACCCGGCCTACGCACGCCTGCTCGCGCGCCTGGACGAGGAGATCGCGAAGAAGCCGGGCGATCGCGGCGTGTGGGCGCTGCCGGACGGCGCCGCGTTCTACGACGCCGCGCTGCGCTGGAACACCAGCACCGACATGGATGCCGACCGGATCCACGCGCTGGGACTGTCGGAAGTCGCCCGCATCGAGGGCGAGATGGACGCGCGCCTGCGCGCGCAGGACCGCGACGAGGGCACCGTCGGCGAGCGCATGTCGGCGCTGCTGACCGACCCGCGCTTCCAGTACGAGGACACCGGGGCCGGCCACGCGGAGCTGATCGCCGACATCCGTCGCAACCTCGCGAAGCTCGATCCGCACGTGCCGGAGTACTTCGGCCGCACGCCGCCGCAGCCGCTGGACGTGCGCCCGGTGCCGAAGGAGGCCGAGGCGAACGCGCCCGGCGCGTACTACATCCAGCCTGCGATGGACGGCTCGCGTCCGGGCATCTTCTTCGTCAACTTCGGCAACCTGGAGGCGAACACCCGCTGGAGCCTGCCGACGCTGACCTACCACGAAGGCTCGCCCGGCCATCATTTCCAGATCGCCGTCGCGCAGACGCTGACCGACCTGCCGATGCTGCGCCGCAGCCTCAATCCCAGCGCGTTCACCGAAGGCTGGGCGCTGTACGCCGAGCAGCTGGCGGCGGAGATGGGGCTGTACCGCGACGATCCGTGGGGCGACCTGGGCCGCCTGCGCGCGGAGCTGTTCCGCTCCGTGCGGCTGGTCGTGGACACCGGCCTGCACCGCAAGCGCTGGACGCCGGAGCAGGCGATCGACTACATGCGCGCGCACACCGGCATGCCGGAGTCCGAGGTGCGCAGCGAGGTGTACCGCTACCTCGTGCAGCCCGGTCAGGCGTGTTCGTACAAGATCGGCCACCTGAAGTTCGTCGAACTGCGCGAACGCGCGCGCGACCAGCTGGGCGACCGCTTCGACATCCGCGCCTTCCACGACCTCGTGCTCGGCAACGGCGCGGTGCCGCTGGCGGTGCTGGAGGCGTCGGTGGACGACTGGATCCGCACGCAGCGCAAGTAAGGCCGACGCGCCCTCTCCCGCGTGCGGAGAGGGGCAGGGCGGGACGCGCGCGCGCGAAGCCCGAATTCCCCTAGACTCCCGCCCAGAACACCGGAGTGCGCGATGCGTCGATCCACGGGATGGCTGGGTGCGTTGTTGTCGCTGGCGTTCGCCATCGCGCCGGCGTTCGCGCAGGACAAGGCCGCCACGCCGGTACCGGGCACCGCGCCCGCGCCGAAGGAACCGGCCGCGGTCGCCGTCGCCGACATCGCACTGCGCGCCGACGCCGACGAGCGCTTCGCCGAAGCCATCATCCTGCGCGCGCGCGAGGAGGATCCGAGCGAGCAGCTCGCGCCGCGGCTCGACGCCATCGCGCGCTCCGTCGACGAGAAGGCGAAGATGTTCCGCCCCGGGGAGCTGCGCGAGCTGCCGGTGATGCGGCTGGAAAGCTTCGAGCGCCACTGGAAGTTCGACGCGCGCCTGTTCGCGCGCTGGCAGGACGACATGCGCGCCGCGACCGCGCCCTACGCGCAGAGCGCGTCGCAGCTCGCGCAGCGTCGCGCCGACTGGGAAGCCACGCAGGAGCAGGCGCGCGGCGGCAACCTGCCGGCGGCGCTGGCCAGCCGCGTGGATGCGCTGGTCGCGAAACTCAGGACGGCCGAACAGGCGCTGTCCGCGCCGCTGGCCCGGCAGATCGCGCTCGGCCGCCGCGCGAACCTGGTCGATGCGCGCATCCAGACCGGCCTGCGTTCGGTGGCCGAGGCGATCGAGTACATCGACCGCCGCCTGATCCGCTTCGACTCGCCCCCGCTGTGGCTCGCGCGGCAGCCGACGGGCGATTCCGACGATGCGATCAGCTCGATCCGCAAGGGTCTGGGCATCGAGGCGCGTTTCCTCACCGAATACGGCGCGTCCGACTTCGGCAACCAGCGTGCGCTGCACGTCCTGCAGGTGCTGCTGCTGCCGGTGCTGTTGCTGCTCTCGTGGCGCGCGCGACGGGCTCGACGCGAGGCCGAGCGCGCCGGCGCCGAACCCGAACCGCTGGACGCGACCACGCGCGTGCTGCAGCGGCCGTTCTCCGCGTGGCTGCTGCTGTCGATGATGGGCGTGCTGGCGTTCGAGCCGGATGCGCCGCTGCTCGCGCACCAGTTCGCGATGCTGGTCGCGCTGGTGCCGGTGCTGCGCCTGCTGCCGCCGGAGGGCCGGCGGGTGCTCGGCGTGTGGCCGTACGTCGCCACCGCGCTGTACCTGCTGGGCCGCATCGCGTTCTTCTTCCTCGCCAACGCGCTGGTGTACCGCTGGTACCACCTGGGCCTGGCCACGCTCGCGCTGGTGCTGACGTCGTGGCTGCTGTGGCGCGCGCGCCGGCAGCGCAACGCGTGGCTGCGCGACGGCTTCGGCCGCGCGGTGCACGTGGGCGCCTGGGTGAGCGTGGTGCTGCTGGCGGTGTCGATCGTCGCGAACGTGATCGGTAACGTCTCGCTGGCCGAGATGCTCAACAGTGGCGTGATCGACAGCGGCTACTTCGGCCTGGTGCTGTACGCGGGCATGACGGTGATCGTCGCGCTGCTGCGGTTGCTGCTCGCGCGCGGCGGTCAGGCGCGCCTGCGCGTGGTGCGCGAGCACGCGACGCCGCTGCTCACGCTGATCATGCGCGTGCTGACCTTCGCCGCGATCGTCGGCTGGATCGTGTTCACCATGAACCGGTTCCGCGTGTTCCGGCCGGCGTACGCGGTCGCCGAATCGGTGCTCACGCATTCGTTCCAGGTCGGCGAGTTCTCGCTGAGCCTCGGTCACGTGCTGGTGTTCTTCGTCTCGATCTACGTCGCGTTCTGGGCCGCGAAGGCCACGCGCTACCTGTTGCAGGAGGAAGTGCTCACGCGCATGTCGCTGCCGCGCGGCGTGGGCAACTCGGTGGCCTCGCTCACGTACTACGCGGTGCTGCTGCTCGGCGCGCTGGTCGCATTGACGGCGGCGGGCTTCAAGATGACGCAGCTGGCGTTCGTGTTCGGCGCGCTCGGCGTGGGCATCGGTTTCGGCCTGCAGAACGTGGTGAACAACTTCGTCTCCGGCCTGATCCTGATGTTCGAGCGGCCGATCCAGCCGGGCGACGTGGTGGAGATCACCGGCACGTCCGGCCGCGTGCGCGAGATCGGCATGCGCGCCACGACCATCAAGACCTTCGACGGCGCCGACGTGGTGGTGCCCAACGGCACGCTGCTGTCGGAGAAGCTGACCAACTGGACGCTGCTGGACCGCAACCGCCGGCTCGACGTGGACATCGGCGTGGCGTACGGCTCCGATCCGGCGAAACTGTCGGCGCTGCTGCATCACGCGACGCTGCAGACGCCGGGGATCGTCTCCAATCCGGAACCGGTGGTGCTGTTCCTGGGCTTCGGTGCGAGCGCGCTGAATTTCGGCATCCGCGCGTGGACGTACGACTACGACAACTCCGCGACGATCCGCAGCGACCTGGTCACGCGCGTGTACGGCGCGCTGAACCAGGCGGGGATCGAGTTGCCGTTCCCGCAGCAGGATCTGCACCTGCGTTCGGTGTCGGAGGAAGCGGCGGAGGCGTTGCGCGGGCGGCGTGCTGGGCGTGACGATCAGGCTCCGGACGGCGAGGGTGGGGCGGTGCCGGGCTGAGCTGTTGTTTCTGCTCTCGTCCTTCACCGCGTCGCACGCCCCGACCCTCACCCAACCCATCCCAGCTCTTGTAGCCCGGGTAAGCGAAGCGCACCCGGGGAGGCGCCCGGTGCCCCGGGTGCGCTTCGCTTACCCGGGCTACAAAGGCTGTTTCTCTTCTGCGTGTGTTCGTTGCCTTCGTGAAGCGAGCATCGCAAGTCCGAGCACGTCCTCACGCCCCGACCCTCACCCCAACCCCTCCAGCTCTGCACTCCCTTCGGTCGCAGGAGGGAGAGGGGCTTCTACGCCGCCGCAGGGAGAGGGGCTCAAGAGCGCGGCGAACTGATCCGCATCCGGACGCAGCGCCATACACCTCCCACATCCCATCGTAACCGCCCTTCCGCTGTACTGCCGCCAGGCCCACGCAGCGCGGATCGATGCGGAATGCCGAAACCCCCAGCGACAGCACGCCGGTAGCGCCGTCCACCGCGCTCCCCGCGCTCGTGCTCGCCGCGCTCGGCGTGGTCTTCGGCGACCTCGCGACCAGCCCGCTGTACGCGATGCAGGAAGCCTTCGGCGTGCACGGCGTGCGGCCGACGCCGGCCAACGTGATCGGCGTCGTCTCGCTCGCGTTCTGGGCGCTGGTCGGCGCGGTTTCGCTCAAGTACGTGCTGCTGGTCATGCGCGCGCACAACAAGGGCGAGGGCGGGATCATGGCGCTGCTCGCGCTCGCGCGTTCGTCGCTGATGCAGCATCCGCGCCGTCGCAACTGGGTCGTGATGGCGGGCCTCGCGGGCGCGGCGCTGTTCTTCGGCGACAGCGTGATCACGCCGGCGGTGTCGGTGCTCTCGGCGGTGGAAGGCGTGGAAGTGGCCGCGCCGGGCCTCGCGCCCTGGGTGCTGCCGGCGAGCGTGGCGATCGTGCTCGGCCTGTTCGCGTTGCAGCGCTTCGGCAGCGCACGCGTCGGCGCGGTGTTCGGCCCGGTGATGCTGGCGTGGCTGGTCGCGATCGGTCTGCTCGGCTTCTTCGCGATGCTGCGCCAGCCGCGGGTGCTGGTCGCGGTGAATCCGCTGCACGCGTGGGAGTTCTTCCAGCGCAACGGTTTCGCCGGATTCACCACGCTCGGCGCGACGGTGCTGGTGCTCACCGGCGCGGAGGCGCTGTACGCGGACATGGGTCACTTCGGCGCGCGGCCGATCCGCGTGGCGTGGACCGCGATCGCGCTGCCATGCCTGCTGCTGAGCTACTTCGGCCAGGGCGCGGTGCTGCTGCTCGATCCTGCCGCGTCGATGCGGCCGTTCTACCGGACCGTGCCGCAGTGGGGGCTGTTCCCGATGATCGCGCTCGCGACCGCCGCGACGGTGATCGCCTCGCAGGCGGTGATCTCCGGCGCGTACTCGATGGTCCGCGCGTGCATCCAGCTCGGCTACCTGCCGCGCATGCGCGTGATGCACACCTCCTCGCGCGTGCGCGGGCAGATCCATCTGCCGCTGGTATCGGGCCTGCTGTTGCTGCTGGTGCTCGCGGCGATGCTGGGGTTCCGCACCTCGGCCGCGCTCGCCGCGGCGTTCGGCATCGCGGTCAGCGGGACGATGCTCGCCACCACCGTGCTGGTGATCGTGGTGATGCGCCGGGTGTGGCGCTGGTCGTGGGGCGTGGTGGTGCCGCTGGGCGCGGCGATGCTCGCGGTGGACCTGGCGTTCTTCGCCGCGAACCTGATGAAGATCGCCAGCGGCGGCTGGTTCCCGATACTGCTGGGCGTCGTCGCGCTGGTGGTGATGACCACCTGGCGTCGTGGTCGCGAGCTGCTGGCGCAGCGCAATCGCAGCGACAGCCTGCCGCTGGGGCCGTGCATGCAGTCGCTGCGCGAGCACCCGCCCACGCGCGTGCCGGGCACTGCGCTGTTCCTGACCAACGATGCCGATTACGCACCGCAGGCGCTGCTGCACAACCTCAAGCACAACCGCGTGCTGCACGAACGCAACGTGCTGCTGACCGTGGTGATCCTGGATGAACCGCATGTGCCGCCGGACGAGCGCGTGCGCATCGACTCGCAGGGGGACGACTTCCATCGCATCTGCGCGCGCTTCGGGTTCGCCGAATCGCCGGACGTCCCCGGCGCGCTGGAAGCCTGCGGCGGCCACGGCCTGCACTTCGACCTGATGCAGACCACGTTCTTCACCAGTCGCGAGGACGTGATTTCCGGCGACCGCACGGGCATGGCCCACTGGCGCGACCACCTGTTCGCCTACCTCACGCGCAACGCGCTGCCGGCGACATCGTTCTTCCGCATCCCCGACAACCGGTTGATCGAGATCGGGCGGCGCGTGGCGATATGACGCCGATGCGTCCGGTCACACCGTCGCGTCGCGCATTTCCACCAGCGACGTCGTCGTCGCATCCGGCGAAGGGTCCTGCAGCGGCGCCGCTTCGCGGCTGTGCAGGTACATGTAGGCGATCACCGCGATGGCGAGGATGATCACCATCGCGATGACGATCTGGCGTCCGTTCATGCGTGCGGCCTCAGCGACGCTTCTGGTCGCCGCGATCGCCCTGGCCGGACTTCACTTCGGTGTCGGAATGACGGCGGCGATCCTGCGACAACGAGCGGCCGACGTCGTCGGATTCCTTGAAGCGTCCCTTCTCGTCGCGACGCACGTAACGCTTGTCGCCGTTCGGGGCGATGAGTTCGCGCTTGCTCGATGCCATCGGCATGCCTCCTTCGCTGGACGATGCCTCATGCTGGTCCGGCGCCGGTTAAGACAGGGCGAATGAAGGCCGCCTTCATGCGCTGTGCGCGCGCCTCACGGCATCTTCACCGTCGACTTCGCGCGGATGCGCCTCAGCGCTGCGCGCGCCTGCGATAGACGACGATGATCACGAGGTCCTCATCGCCGCGCTGCACCAGCGCGTGCGTGCTGCCATCGCGCGTGAGGATCGCGTCGCCGGCGCCCACCTCGCGCCGCTTGCCGTCGAGCAGCAGTTCGCCGCGGCCGGAGAGCACGTAGTAGATCTCGTCCTTGTCGTTGCGGTGCTCGCCGATCGTCGCGCCCGGATGCAGTGCGCGCTGGCGGAAGACGATGTCGAAGCCTTCGGCCTGTTCGAAGAAGGGGTAGGCGGTCGTGGTGCCTTCGCCTTCGTGCGGGCCGGGTTGCTGCACCGCGATGTCGCGCGCATTCTCGACGTAGGAGTCGCGGCGCGGTTCGGCGGCGTGGGCGGTGGTCACGCACGTGGCAACGATCGATGCGTGGGCGATGAAGCGGATGCGTCGATTCACGTCATCTCTCCCTTCCGGCAACTACGCTCTTGTAGCCCGGGTAAGCGAAGCGCACCCGGGGAAGCGCACCGCGGTACTCAGCGCGCCAGCCACCCACCATCCACCGGCAGGATCGCGCCGTTCACGTAATCCGACGCACTCGACGCCAGGAACACCGCCGCGCCGCCCAGGTCCGCCGGCGTGCCCCAGCGCCCCGCGGGGATGCGGCCGAGGATCTCCGCGCTGCGCGCTTCGTCCGCGCGCAGCTGCGCGGTGTTGTCGGTCGCCATGTAGCCCGGCGCGATCGCGTTGACGTTGATGCCCTTGTTCGCCCATTCGTTGGCGAGCAGGCGCGTGATGCCGGCGATGCCGCTCTTGCTCGCGGTGTACGACGGCACGCGGATGCCGCCCTGGAACGACAGCATCGAGGCGATGTTGACGATCTTGCCGCCGCCGCTGGCGATCATGTGCCGGCCCGCGGCCTGCGCCATGAAGAACGCGGCCTTGATGTTCACGTTCATCACGTCGTCCCAGTCCTTCTCGGTGAAATCCACCGCGTCGGCACGACGGATCAGACCGGCGTTGTTGACCAGGATGTGCAGTCCGCCCAGGCCGTCGAGCGTTTCGCGCACGACGCGTCCGATCGGCTCCACGCTCGACAGGTTCGCCTCGATCGCGACAAAGCGGCGGCCGAGCGCACGCACCTTTTCCTCCGTCTCCCGCGGCGCCTGGATGCCGGCGGCGGCGATGTCCGCGCCCGCTTCGGCAAGCGCCACCGCAATGCCCTGGCCGAGACCGGTGTTGGCGCCGGTGACCAGCGCGACCTTGCCCTGCAGACTGAACGGATTTGCCACGGACGTCTCCCCTGTTTCGTGTGAGGCCTACTTCAGCTGGCAGATGTCCAGCTGGTTCATGTCGGTGTAGTCGAGGTTCTCGCCGCCCATCGCCCAGATGAAGCAGTAGTTCTTCGTGCCCGAGCCCATGTGGATCGACCACGGCGGCGACACGACGGCTTCGTCGTTCGCGATCACCAGGTGGCGCATGTCGGCCGGGTCGCCCATGAAATGCATGACGCGCTGGTCGTCGAGGCCGAAGTAGAAATAGACCTCCGAACGGCGGTCGTGCAGGTGCGGCGGCATGGTGTTCCACACGCTGCCGGGCTTGAGGATGGTCAGGCCGAGCAGCAGCTGGCACGACTTCACGGTCGCCGGGACGATGTACTGGTAGATCGTGCGTTCGTTCGAGGTCTCCAGCGCGCCGCGTTCCAGCGGCACGGCCTGCGCGATGGAAATGTGCTTCGCTTCGAAGCGCGCGTGCGCCGGCGTGGAGGCGAGATAGAACTTCGCGGGCGTGGTGGCGTCGTTCGACGCGAACGCGACGTCGGCGCTGCCCATCGGCACGTACAGGCCGTCCTTGGGTTCCAGCGTGTAGGAGGTGCCGTCGACGGTGACGGTTCCGGTTCCCGCGCCGACGTTGACGATGCCAAGCTCGCGGCGTTCGAGGAACGGCTTGCCCGCGGCGGAGGCGGGCTCGGTCTGCTGCGGCAGCGACACGGAGGCGGTGGTCGGCGCGGCGCCGCCGATGACGAAGCGCTCGTTGTGCGAGTAGTTCAGGACGACCTGGCCCGGGACGAAGAGACCGTCGATGAGGTAGCGCTCGCGCAGCTGGTCGTTGCTGGCGCCGGCCATCATGTCCGGGTGGGTGGCGTGATAGGTCTTGCGGAACATCGGGCCTCTCCGGTGGTTCGGGCCGGCGCGCGACGCCGCCCGGCGGGTGATTGGGGGGATGATGGCGGGTTTTGGTAACCGGTGTCAAAAGGCTGGGGAGGGTGCGGAGGAGAGAGTGGGAAGTGGATGGGGTGAGGGAGGCCGCCGGTTCACCATGGCGCGCACCGCTGAACCAGCTCTTGTAGCCCGGGTAAGCGAAGCGCACCCGGGGAGGCGCCCGGTGCCCCGGGTGCGCTTCGCTTACCCGGGCTACAAAGGCTTCCTCTCCCGCGGGGAGAGGGGTTCGAATCAACCCCTGGGTCGCTGCGTCGAATCCCGTACCACCAGCTGCGGGCTCACCGTGCGCGGCTCGACGGTGGCGGCATCGGCGGCCGAAGGCTCCTCGCCCAGCAGCATCTGCGCCGCCTGGCGGCCGACGTCGCGCGTCGGCGAATGGATCGTGGTCAGCGCGGGCCACAGCTGCGCGGCGAGCGGGCTGTCGTCGAAGCCCACCACCGACAGGTCGCCCGGAATCGACAGTCCGCGACGCATCGCCGCCTTGTACACGCCGGCGGCCATCTCGTCGTTGCAGGCGAAGATCGCCGTCGGACGCGGCGATTTGGCGAGCAGGTATTCCGCGCCCGCCACGCCCGAGTCGAACGTGTACCCGCCTTCGAAAATGTAATCCGGCGTCAGCTGGATGCCGCGCGCGTCGAGGCCGGCCAGGAAGCCGCCGCCGCGCTCGATCGTGGAACGGTAGCGGCGCGGACCGGTGATCAGGCCGATCGTGCGATGGCCCAGCGATTCGACGTAGTTCGCCGCTTCGGTGCTGGCCTGGCGGTCCTGCGTGACCAGCATGTGCGCCGCCGCGTCCATCGGCACCGAGGCGATGCGCACGTAGCGCACGCCGATCTCGCGCATCGCCGCGGCCAGCTGTTCGTCCTCGGACACGCGCGGAATCAGGATCACGCCGTGCAGCTTCTGCTGCTGCACGAAGCGGCGCACGCCGTCGATGTAGTCCTCCTTCGAGGAATCGCACGGATGCACCACCAGTTCGTAGCCTGAATCGCGCAGCGCATCCAGCGCGCCGTACTGCATGTTCACGATGTACTGCGCGGTCGGGTTGTCGTACACCAGCCCGATCAGGAACGAGCGCCGGAACGCCAGTCCGCGCGCCTGCGGATCGGGCGTGTAGCCCAACTGCTTCATCAGCGCGAGTACTTTCTCGCGCGTTTCCGGATGCACCAGCGGCGAGTTGTTGATGACGCGCGAGACGGTCTTCTTCGAAACCCCGGTGAGCCGCGCGATGTCGTTGATCGTCGCCTTTCCGGTCAGTGCGGCGTCCTCCGGCGCGGGCAGCGGCGAGGCGGTGCGGGAACGTCGGGTGCGCGGCGCGGGTTCGGTCATGTGGGAATTCTAGCCGCCCCTCCGGGCCTTGGCCGCCGCCTGTCGCATCGTGCCGGGATTCGGGATTGGAACAGCAGGCACCGCGATACCCATCGTCCGGAATGCCGCATGCGCGACGCCCTGATCCGGCCGGCTTTGGCGAATCCCGAATTCGCAGTCCCGAATCCGGGCTTTAAAACGCCTCAAGCCTTCAACACCGCCGGCAGCCACAGCGACAGCGCCGGCACGAACGCCACCACCAGCAGCACCGCGAGGCCGGCCAGCCAGAACGGCCAGATCGTCCGCATGCTCTGGCCGATGCTGATCTTGCCGATCGCGGTACCGACGAACAGCACCGACCCCAGCGGCGGGCTGATCAGGCTCAGGCCGCCCTTGAGCACCAGGATCACGCCGAAGTGCACCGGATCGATGCCGATGGCGCGCGCCACCGGCAGGAAGATCGGCGTGCAGATCAGGATCATCGGCGCCAGATCCAGGAACGTGCCCAGCACCAGCAGCACCAGGATCATCATCAGCAGCATCAGGTTGCGGTCCTGCGTCAGGCCGGTGAGGAAATCCACCGATGCCGACGGCACCTGCAGGTACGCCAGCAACCAGCCGAACACCGCCGCCGTGGCGATCACGAACAGGATCGCCCCCGCACTGCGCGCCGCATGCACCACCGTGCCGAGGAACTCACGCCATGGCATCTGCCGGTACAGCACGCTGGTGACCAGCAGCGCGTACACGACCGCGATCGCCGCGCTTTCCACCGCGGTGAAGATGCCCGCGCGGATGCCGACGAAGATCAATGCGACCAGGCCCAGGCCCGGCAGCGCCGACACCAGCCGCAGCGCGACCGCGCGCCATCCGGGGAAGATCTCCACGCCGTAGCCGCGACGCCGCGCGACCGCGTAGCAGGTGACCATCAGCACCAGCGTCATCAGCAGCGCGGGCACGATGCCCGCGGCGAACAGGTCGGCGATCGACAGGCCGCCGCCCGCCGCGGCCGAATACAGGATCAGATTGTGCGAAGGCGGCACCAGCAGCGCGACGAGCGCGGCGGTGATGCACACGTTCACGGCGAAATCGCGGTCGTATCCGCGCTGCACCATCTGCGGGATCATCGTGCCGCCGACGGCCGACACGTCGGCGAGCGCCGAGCCCGACACGCCGCCGAAGAACAGCGACGACAGGATGCTCACCTGACCCAGTCCGCCGCGCATGCGCCCGACCAGCGACGAGGCCAGCCCGATCAGACGTTCGGAAATCCCGCCGCGCAGCATGATCTCGCCGGCGAAGATGAACAATGGAATCGCGATCAGGCTCGCCGAGCCCGAACCGGCGGACACCTGTTGCACCATCACGATCGACGGCACGTCCAGGTACAGCAGCGTCGCCAGCGATGCGGCGGCCAGCGCGTACGCCACCGGCACGCCCAGCACCAGCAGTACGCCGAACATCACGAACAGCAATGCGATCGCCATGTCAGTGGCCCTCCGGCGCGGGCGCGTCGAAGATCATCCGGGTCAGCCCGAACAGCGCCATCAGCGCGCCGCCGACCGCCAGCGGCAGGTAGTCGATGCTTTCCGGCAGCGGCGCACCGGCGGTGGGAATGTGCACGCCGTCGACGAACAGCACGCCACCCCAGTACGCCAGCATCAAACCGATCACCACGATCACCGCCGACTGCAGCAGGTGCACCGCGTGTTTCGCGCGCGGCCCCAATGCTTCGGCCAGCAACGAGAACGCGAAATGCCGGCGCGTGTGCACGCCGGCGGCGGCGCCCATGCTCATCGCGGTGCTCAGCATCAACAGCGTGACCGGCTCGGTCCAGCTGGGCGAATCGTTCAACACGTAGCGCGCGATCACCTGCCAGCCCTGCACCAGCACCAGCGCGAGCAGCGCGAGGGCCGCCACCGCGATGGTCCAGTCGGCCAGGCGATCGCAGGTGCGTTGCAGGATCGAGGAAGGAACCGGTAGTGCGGTGGCCACCATGGGAGTCCTCACGCAAGGTCGCGGATTTGCCGGTACAGCGCGTCGATCGCCGGATCCTGGCGGTAGAACGCCAGGAGCGGCTGCGCGGCGGCGCGGAAGGCGGGGATGTCGCATTCGTTGGACAGCACGCCGGCCTCCTTCACGATGCGCCGCGCGTCGTCTTCCTGCTGCGCCCACATCGTGCGCATCACGCCGACCGATTCGCGCGCGAGCCGAAGCAGCGTGTCGCGGTCGCGCGCTTGCAGCGAATCGAAGGTCCGGCGCGAGAGCAGCAGCACGTCCGGCGCCCACGAATGATCGCTGTGCGACCAGTAGCGCGCGGCTTCGAAATGGCGGCTGGACTGGAAGCTGCGGATGTTGTTCTCCGCGCCGTCGATCATGTGCGTCTCCATGCCGGAGAACACCTCGCCCAGCGGCAACGGCGTGGGGTTCGCGCCGAACAGGCGCAGCATGCGGATGAAGATGTCCGACACCGGCACGCGGATCTTCAGGCCGTCCAGGTCGGGCGGCGCCACGATCGGATGCTTGATGTTGTAGAAGCAGCGCGGTCCGCTGTCGTAGATCGCAAGGCCGACCAGGCCGCGCGCTCCGAACCCGCGCAGCACCTGTGCGCCGACGTCGCCGTCGATCGCGTGGCGCAGGTGTTCGGTGGAATCGAACACGTACGGCAGGCACAGCGCCTGGGTGAGCGGGAAGGCGTTGTTCAGCGCGCCGGTGTAGACGCGGGTGATGTCGATGGCGCCGAAGCGCGCCATGTCGATCGCTTCCGATTCGCGCCCGAGCTGACCCGCGTGGTACTGGCGCAGGCGCACGCGGCCTTCGGTTTCGCGTTCCAGCTGCTCGCCGATCCACTTCACCGCCTGCACGGTCGGGTAACCCTTCACGTGCACGTCGGTGGCGGTGAGCACGCGCGCCGGTTCCGCCGCGCGCAGTGCGTCGGGCAGGGCACCGGCGACGCATGCGGCGCCCAATCCGGCGAGGAAACGGCGTCGTTGCGGATGCGGGTCGTGTCGGCCTTCGCTCATGCGCGCTCCCCGGATGGCGTGGCGGCCACGGCGTCGCAATGGATCTCCCCCCATTCGCCGAAGCTGATCCGCGCGCGCTGGCCGGCGACGATGTCGTGGATACCGGTCGCCGCGCCGGTGGTCACCAGCATGCCGCGCTTGAGCGGATGGCCGCGACGCGCGCAGCGCGACAGCGCGAACGCCAGTGCGGCGAGCAGCCCGCCGCTGATCGAGGCCGCGCCGCCTTCGCCGACGAGGCGGCCGTCGATGAAGGTCTCGCAGGTGAGTTCTTCCGCCGCACGTCGCTGCCAGCCGGGGATTTCCGCGCCGAGCACCAGCCCCGCGTTGTTGCCGAAATCCGACACCACCACCGGTGGGCCGAGCACGTTGATCAGCGGCAGCGGGCTGCCGGCGAGTTCGACACCGACGTGCAGCGCGCCGACGAACGCGGCGGCTTCGGCGGCGGTGTAGGCGGTCTTGTCCGGCGGCGCGTCGCGATCGACGCGGAACACGAACTCGGCTTCAACCGCGGCGAAACCGCCGGGGATCACCGCGAACGTGCCGCTCGCGCCCGCACGCGGCGCCTGCACCGCGCCTTCGAAGATCGGACCGACCAGGCGTTCCTCGCCGAGCGTGGTTTCCCAGTCCGCCGGAATCCTGCCGACCTTCCAGCCCACGACCGGGCGGTCCCACAGCGCGATGGCGAGGTCCTGGCAGGCATAGCCTTCGTCCAGGTTCGCCGGCACGGAACCCGGGTATTGGGGGAGCGCCCGCGCCTGGCGGCGCGCGTCCACGAGCCGGCCGGCGATCGTTGCGCGGTCGCTGCCCGCGTCGGGCGGGTGTCTGTCCATGCGGCGGCGGTCCCCTGCTGATCGGCTGTTGGGCCTGTTGTATAGGAAACCGGTGTCATTGACAATCGGGGCATACACTCGGATCACGGCTCGGGGAGGGGACGGATGGGGAAGCACCGCAGCAACGGCATGATTCATGGGACGGCGCGCGCGCTCGCGTGGGGCGTGTTGCTGGTGTCCGCCGCGCTCCCGGGCCTTTCCGCCGCGACGCAGTCGCCCGAACCCATGTCCCCCGGGACAGCGGCGCTCGCCTTCCCGGGCGCGCAGGGCTGGGCCGCGCACACGCCGGGCGGCCGCGGCGGGAAGATCCTGCGCGTGACCACGCTGGCCGCGAGCGGCCCCGGTTCCTTCGCCGAGGCGATCGCAATGCCGGGCCCGCGCATCGTCGTGTTCGAGGTCGGCGGCGTGATCGATCTGGGCATGAAGGAGCTGCGCATCACCGAGCCCTTCCTCACCATCGCCGGACAGACCGCGCCGCAGCCGGGCATCACCTTCATCAAGGGCGGCCTGACCATCGCCACGCACGACGTGGTGATCCGCCACGTCCGCATGCGCCCGGGGGACGGCGGCATGCCGACGTTTTCCGGCGACATCGACGCGATCACCACCGTGCGCGGCGCGCGCGACGTCATCGTCGATCATTGTTCGCTGACGTGGGCGACGGACGAGAACCTGTCGGCGTCGAGCACGCGTTTCCATGGCGAGGACGAGAAGGCGTGGATGGACGCGGCCTCGCGCCGCATCACCTACAGCAACAACATCATCGCCGAGGGCCTGGCGAACGCCACGCACAAGAAAGGCGAGCATTCCAAGGGCACGCTGATCCACGACCACGTCAACGACGTGTTGATCATCGGCAACCTCTACGCGCACAACTACGAGCGCAACCCGCTGTTCAAGGGCGGCGCGCGCGGACAGGTGCTCAACAACCTGATCTACGACCCGGGCCAGCGCGCCGTGCACTACAACCTCATCGCCGAGGAATGGCGGGGGCATCAGTATTCGCGTGGGCGGGTCGTCGCGCGCGGCAACGTGATGCGTGCGGGCCTCTCGACCGAGGACGTCGCGTTCTTCCAGGTGGGCGGCTCGGGCGATGTCGACGTGTTCCTCGAGGACAACCTGGCGGTGGACCGCCTCGGCAACCCGCTGCCGCAGCAGGGCCGTTACACCACGACGCCGATCCGCGTGGATGCGATGGAGCGCGCGCCGGCGCTGCCGTTCGGCGTGACGCTGCTGCCGTCGTCGAAGGTGCAGGACGCGGTGATCGCGAACGCGGGTGCGCGTCCGTGGGATCGCGACGACGTGGACCGGCGCATCCTCGCGGATGCGATCGAAGGACGCGGGCGGATCATCGACAGCCAGGAGCAGGTGGGGGGCTATCCGGTGCAGAAGGAGACGCGGCAGGCGTTCGTTCCCGGTGATTGGGACCTGGAGACGATGGAGCCGTTGAAGGCGCTGCCGCGGCGGGAGCCGTTGAAGTAGGGGAGGCATGGTGCGCGGTTGCGCCCTTTCTCGCCGCCGTCTCCCTTCCGCCCTCCCATCCTCTCTCCGTCATCCCGGCGAAGGCCGGGATCCAGGCGCGCATCTCAGGGGCACTCTGTTAGTGGTGACCCACCTCTTCGTCATTCCAGCGAAAGCTGGAATCCACTCTGCTTTTGCTCCTGCTGGGATGACGACTATCCCGCGAGGACGGCTTTATCGAGAGAACTGTTTTTCTCGGAACGACGACCTACGACGCGGCTGCTCTTGTAGCCCGGGTAAGCGAAGCGCACCCGGGTTGGAGAGTCGACCGCGTCCCCGGGTGCGCTTCGCTTACCCGGGCTACAACGTCTACAACGGCTTTTGCCCTTCACGTCCGTCGTCGGCGGAACGGGCAAGCGACCGCGGGCGCGATGAAGACGAGGAAGAGCAGGGCGACGTGGAGGTGCTTGAACATGAAGTGCCTCAACCGGGCCGCCACGCGTCGAGCACACGCTCGCGCGCGAAGGCGGAGACACGTTCGCGCGGAAGGAGGCGACGCGAGCCGGAGCGGTGCGCGCCGGGGCCCGAGCTGTCGTGTTCGAACAGCCGCGCGTCGTCGGATCGAAGCATCACGCGGCGCCCGTCGCGCGCGGTGTAGCCCATTTCGTCCCAGCCGCGCGCGTCGATGTGCGCGTCCATCCAGCACGACAGGTAGACCGCTGCGCCGACCGCGTCCGGATCGCCGTACTTGCCGTCAGGAAAGGTGCGTCCGGGTCGCCACGCGCGGCCAAGCGCGACGCTGCCGTCCGGAATCGCCGCATCGCGCGTGAGCCGGCAAGTAACGAACGTGAGGCCGAACGGCTGCGCCGATGGGGTGCACGGCACGGCGACATAGCCCTGGCGATCCTTTCCCGGGCGGTAGCGCGAATGCAGCTGGCACCGCTCGAACAGCGCATTGCCGCCGCCGAAGATGAAATCGACGCTGCCGTCGATGCGGCAATCGTGGAACAAGCTGCGGCCGGCATCGGCGAACAGCGTGTCCTGGTGACCGATGAAATCCACGCGCTCGAACGCGGCGCAATCGCTGCCCGCGTCGAGCATCAACGCCACCGCCTGCGCGCCGTTCGGACCGATGGGCTCGAACTTCGGTGCGGCGAGATTGCCGACGTAGTCGAAGGCGTTCTCGATGGTGAGGTTCGTGGCGCTGAAATCCGGTGCTCGGACGATGACGCTCGCGCAGCCCCAGGTGCCCCAGGGTTCGCCGTCCGGACGCTTCATGCCGGCGGCGGCGTCGAAGGTGAGGACGCTTCCGGTGCGATCCTCGCCGACGAGGTGCACGTTCGGTTTGTCGACCAGCAGTTTTTCGTGCCAGCGACCGCGGGTGACGAGGATGCGGAAGGCTTTCGTCCCGTTCGCCGGCGCTGCGCCGAGGGCTTCGGCGATGGTGGGGTAGGTAGGGGCTTCGGGGCGTGGCGTCTTTGCGGCGATGGCGTCGAAGGCTGTTTGCCCGTACGTTTTCGCGAGCGACTTCGCCCCGCTCCGCCCCGCGGCCATCGGGCATCGCCCGATGGCGTTCGTCCGGACGCGCGCCAGTGGCGCGCAAGCGTCCCTCCTCACCCCTGCGAGCAGGGGAGGGGGCAGGAACGCGGCGGTGCAGCACGCGAAGGTGGTTTGCAGGAACCTTCGTCGCGAATCCGGAACAGCATCACCGCATCGCGGCAACCGCGCATCGCTCATTCGCGCGGCTCCGCGTTCGCCGAGAACAGCGCCGCCCGCATCACGGCGGCGCCGTTCCATTCCTCAGAACTTGTAACGCGCACCGAGGAAGTACTGCCGGCCCGTGTGGTGGTAGACCGAGGCGCGGTCGCCGATCGAATCGACCCACTGGTCCTGGAACTCGTCGGTGAGGTTCAGGCCTTCCAGCGTCAGTTCGAAGTGATCGTTGATCCGGTACGACGCCGACATGTCGATCGTCAGCGTTTCCGCGGTGCCTTCCACGTCGTTGTTGTTGCGGCCCGGCACGGTGGTCAGGAAGTCGTCGCGATACGCCGCCGACACGCGCGCGCTGAACTTCTCGCCTTCGTAGTAGAGCGTCGCGTTGTAGGCGTTCTTCGACAGGCCGGTGAGGTCGGTGCGCAGCGACGTCTCGCCGGCCGAGGTCATGTACTGGATCTTCGAATCGACGTAGGTGTAGTTCAGCTGCACGCCGAAATCGCTCCAGAAGCCGGGCAGGAACACGAACGGCTGCTGGTAGGTGAATTCCAGGCCCTTGAGCGGACCGCCTGGCGTGTTGAGCGGGATGTTGAACTGGAACTCGTCGTTCACCGTCGCGCCGGTGCCTTCCAGCAGGCTCGCCGGCAGGCCCGAGGTGGAATACGGCCGCGTTTCGCGCGAGGTTTGCACGAAGCTGTCGATGTCCTTGTAGAACAGGCCCAGCGCGAGCAGCGATTCCTCGGCGAAATACCATTCCAACGACAGGTCGGCGGTCTTCGCGCGGAAGGGATCGAGCAGCGGGTTGCCGCCGTTCACCACGCGATTGCCGCCGGAGACGTTCACCGTCACGCCGGGCGTGAGGTTGTTCAGGCCCGGGCGCGCCATCACCTTCGCCGCGGCGAAGCGGACCAGGAAATCCGGCGTCACGTCGGCGACGAGGTTCAGCGACGGCAGCGTGTCCTCGTAGCTGCGTTCGACGGTGGTCAGCACGGGCTCGCCGCCCACCGTGGACCAGCCGGTGGAACTCTGCCGCGTCGTTACCTGGCGCAGGCCGATGTTGCCGCTCAGCGGCAGCGAGCCCAGTTGCGCGTTGAAGTCCGCCTGCAGCCAGAAGCCCTGGTCGCGTTCGGTCACCGAACGGTTGTTGCCCAGCACCGAGGCCACCTGGTCGCTGACGGCGAAGATGCCGTCGTCGCTGTAGATGTCGAACGCGCGGTTGAACGCGTCGATGTCGGGAATCAGCCAGCGCCCGTCGCCGACGCCGCCGATGTCCTCCAGCCCGATCGTGCGGGTGAGGTCGGCCAGCGTCGTGCCGTCCGGCAGCGCGGGCACGACGAGCTCGGACGCGCGGCGTTCCTCGCGCGTGTCGAAGGTGTATTCCTTGAACTGGCCGCCGCCCTTGAGCGTGAAGTGGTCCGTGAGCGTCCACGCCATGCCCAGCGACACGTTGTCGATGGTGTTGTCGGCGTACTGCGGTCGCAGGCGGATTTCGGAGGTGCCGTCGATGAAGCCCCACTGCGCCGGGTCGTTCACGTCGAACCCAGTGGTGATGACCGGCAGGCGATCGTCGTTGCGGTAGTCGTAGACGTAGCCGTCGGCGTCGAGGTGGTCCAGCGTGATCGTGGTCTGGATCGGGTTCTCGAACTCCGACTTCGCACGGCCGGCCTCGAAATGCAGCCTGAAGTCGTCGGTCAGCTCGTGGTCGGCGTAGAAGTTGAACTGGGTGAATCTGGTTTCCAGCTCGTCGTAACGCGCTTCCGAACGCACGTCGACGTTGTCGAACACGCCATGGACGAGGTTGCCGCGGCCATCGATCGCGCCGTCGCGCACCACCGTCTGCGGCTTGCCCGCGCCGCCGCGGCTGAAGGACAGGCCGTTGAGGAAGTTCTCGGTGCGCGTGGCGTCGAGGTCGGCGTACATCACGTCCAGGCCCAGCGACGTCTTGTCGGTGGGATCGAACTGCAGCGACGCGGTCACGCCCAGGCGTTCCTGCTCGTGCTCCATCACGCCGTAGCGCGGGATGCGCGGATGGAACACGTCCTCGCTGTTCGCGTCGGCGAACGGCGAATCCTCGGAGAAACCGCCGCTGCTGGTGCCGCGATCCCAGCGCACGGTGCTGTGGCCTTCCTCCAGCAGGCGGCGCTTGGTGTAGGCCACCGACATCAGCGCGCCGAAGCGATTGTCCGCCCAGGTGCTGCTGATGAGCATGGTCGCGCGCGGATCGATGTCGCCGGCCAGGTCGTTGTAACCCAGCTGCGCGCCGGTGACGAAGGTGAAGCCGTCGTAGTCGAACGGACGCGCGGTCTGCAGGTCCACCGTGGCGCCGAGCGCGCCTTCCTCGACGTCGGCCGAGGCGGTCTTGCGCACGGTGATGCTGTTGAACAGCTCGGAGGCGAAGACGTTGAAGTCGAAGCCGCGACCGCGGTTCGCGCCGCCGGAGCTGTCGGTGCCGCCGGTGGTGGTCAGCGCCTCCATGCCGTTGATGCGCACGCGGGTGAACTGGCTGTCCAGGCCGCGCACGGAGATGTTGCGGCCTTCGCCGGCGTCGCGCGAGATCGACACGCCCGGGATGCGCTGCAGCGATTCGGCGAGGTTGAGGTCGGGAAAGTCGGCGATGTCCTCGGCGACGATCGCGTCCACCACGCCGATCTCGCTGCGCTTCTTCTCCAGCGCCTTCTCCAGCGCGCCGCGGAAGCCGGTGACGGTGACGGTGTCCAGCTCGGTGGGTGGTGCATCCGTCGGGGGTGCGGCGGCGGTGGCTGCGGGTGTCGCGGCGGCGTCGACCGTCGGCGCGGCGTCCTGCGCGAGGGCGGTTGCGGCGCTCAGCTGCAGCGCAAGGCCGATCGAAGCGGCCAGCAAGGTAACCGGTGTCTTTTTTGGCGCACGCTGAAATTGCATAGGTTCTCCCCTCCCATATGGCAACAGCTTCAAAGGTGCTTGTTGACTGGCTTGCGATGCTTGCTAAGGTGGTCCTGTCGGCGAAATGACACCGATGGTCAAAACCCTAGCACCTGGGATGGCCAACCGCATGCTGCGGTGCGCCATGAGTCCGCGGACCGCCTCGCCGCGCGGTCGCGCGGGGCCGGGGAGCAGGCAGAATCGTGCGGTTTGCAGAACCAACGGGGAACTGGAATGAGCGCAATGAGGAGCCCGGCGTGAGCCGCGTCGTCTGTTTCGGTGAGCTGCTGCTGCGCCTGTCGGCGCCCGGACGCGAACGGGTGCTGCAATCGCCGGCGCTGGACGTGCACGTCGGTGGCGCGGAGGCGAACGTCGCCGTCCTGCTCGCGCAGCTGGGGCACGACGCGGCGGTGGTTTCGACCGTCGCCGACAACGCGCTGGGCGCGGCGGCGGTCGGCGAACTGCGCCGGCATGGCGTGGACACGCGCGCGGTGCGCGCGGCATCCGGACGCATGGGGTTGTACTTCCTCTCGCACGGCGCGATGCAGCGCCCGAGCGAAGTGCTGTACGACCGCGCCGATTCGGCCTTCGTGCGCAACGCCGACTACGACTGGGACGCGCTGCTCGACGGCGCGCGCTGGCTGCACCTGTCCGGCGTGAGCCCCGCGCTCGGTGCCGCGACGGCGCAGGCGACCATCGATGCCGCGCGCGCCGCGCGCCGGCTCGGCGTGAAGGTGTCCTTCGACGGCAACTTCCGCGGCAAGCTCTGGCAGGCGTGGGATGGCGACGCCGCCGGACTGCTGCGGCGGATCTTCGAGGAAGCCGACATCGTCTTCGCCGATCATCGCGACATCGCCATCGTGCTGGGCGAACGCGTGCCGTCGGAGGGCGAAAAGGCCGTGGCCGAAGCGGCGACGCGCGCGTTCGCCGCGTTCCCGAACCTGCAATGGCTCGCCTGCACGCTGCGCACGCAACACAGCGTCGACCGGCACACGTTGTCGGCGGTGATGGTCGAACGCGACGGCACGCGACGCCGCGCACCGGACTACGCGCTCGAAGGCATCGTCGATCGCATCGGCACCGGCGACGCGTTCGCCGGCGGCGTGCTGCACGGGCTCATCCACGGCATGGCGCCGCCGGAAGTGCTGCATTTCGGCCTCGGCGCGGCGGTGCTCAAGCATTCGATCCCGGGCGATTTCTGCCTGGCGTCGGCGCAGGAAATCTCCGACGTCACTTCGCAGGCGGGTTTCCATGTCCGCCGTTGACGCGCAGGCGGTGCTGCGCGGGCACCGCATCGTGCCCGTGTACACGCCGTCCAGCGTGGACGAAGCGCTCGCGGTGGCGCGCGCGCTGCAGGCCGGCGGGCTTGGTGCGATCGAGGTGACGCTGCGCACGCCGGTGGCGATGGACGCCATCGCCGCCATCGCGCGCGAGGTGCCCGGCATGCAGGTCGGTGCCGGCACGGTGCTCGACATCGGACAGATGCAGGGCGCGAAAGAGGCGGGCGCGACCTTCGCGGTGTCGCCCGGCAGCACGCGCGAACTGCTCGATGCGGCGGTCGACCTGCGCCTGGCGTACCTGCCGGGTGTGGCGACCGGAAGCGAGGTCATGGCCGCGCTCGCCGCGGGCCATCGGTTGCTGAAGGTGTTTCCGGCCGAACCGATCGGCGCGCTCGAACTCATCAAGGCCTGGCGCGGCCCGTTCGCGCAGGCGCGCTTCTGTCCGACCGGCGGCATCGACGCCGCGCGTGCCCGCGATTACCTGCGGCTGCCCAACGTCGCATGCCTGGGCGGCTCGTGGCTGACGCCGGCCGATGCGCTGCGCGAAGGCGACTGGGCGCGCATCGAAGGTCTCGCGCGCGAGGCGGTGGCGCTCGCCGGGCAGTGATGCGGCGCGTCGAAAAACCGGCATTTCGCCGCCGTTGCGGCACCTGGATTCGCCCGGATTCGCCAAAGCGGCCATTTCCCGCACTTTTTCGCAAAAAACCACTTGGCGGCGCGATGGTGTTGCCCTACATTCCGCTTGCCTGGCTGCGGTTTACGGGCATCCATCAACCATCGAGTATCACGAGACACATATGGCGAAGACGAAGAAAGTGGCAAAGAAGGCCGCCCCGAAGAAGGCCGCTGCGAAGCCGGCCGCTCCGAAGCCGATCAAGGAAGTCCTGTCCAAGTCGGGCCTGGTCGCGCACCTGTCGGAAACGACCGGCGTCGTCGCCAAGGACGTCCGCAACGTCCTGGCCGCGCTGGAAGGCGCCGTCCACGCGTCGATCAGCAAGAAGGGCGCGGGTGCGTTCACCCTGCCGGGCCTGCTGAAGATCACCGCCGTCAACGTTCCGGCCAAGCCGAAGCGCAAGGGCATCAACCCGTTCACCAAGGAAGAGCAGTGGTTCGCCGCCAAGCCGGCCACGGTGAAGGTCAAGGTCCGTCCGCTGAAGAAGCTGAAGGACGCCGCGGCCTGATGACCGCCGGATGCGGTGGCGCGACGCCACCGCATCCTGTTGCAGCAGTAGCAAGGGCGGAAGTGAGGAGTGGGCAGGAGCGGGTTGCCGCTTTCTGGTCGCTTTTCCCTTCTGCCCTTGTGCGTTCTGGGGCCGCAACAAGCAGGCTCCCGTAGCCGGGCAAGCGAAGCGCACCCGGATTGAACCATCGCGGACACGCGTGCCGGTGCGGCTTCGCCTTACCCGGGCTCCACAGGCTCAGGCCCTGCTTCTCTCGCTCTTCCCGTTCCTCGCTCCCCGGTGCGCCCACGCATACAGCGCCGGCAACACCAGCAGCGTGAGCAGCGTCGAGGAGACGATGCCGCCGATCACCACCGTCGCCAGCGGACGCTGAACTTCCGAGCCCGCGCCGACGTTCAGCGCCATCGGCACGAAGCCCAGCGATGCGACCAGCGCGGTCATCAGCACCGGACGCAGACGGCCGAGCGCGCCTTCCACGATCGCCTCGCGCAACGGCGTGCCGTGTTCGCGCAACCGCCGGATGAAGCTCACCAGCACCAGCCCGTTGAGCACCGCCACGCCCGACAACGCGATGAAGCCCACGCCGGCGGAGATCGACAACGCGATCCCGCGCAGCGCGAGCGCGATCACGCCGCCGGTCAGCGCCAGCGGCACGCCGCTGAACACCAGCGCGGCGTCCTTCGCCGAGCGGAACGCCCAGACCAGCAGTGCGAAGACGATCGCCAGCGTCGCCGGCACCACCACCGCGAGCCGCCAGCTGGCCGAGATCAGCTGCTCGAACGTGCCGCCGTAGCCAATCCAGTAGCCTTCCGGCAGCGTCACCTGCGACTGGAGCCGCCCGCGCAGTTCGGCGACGAAACCGCCCAGGTCGCGCCCGCGCACGTTCGCGGTGACCACGACCCGACGCTTGCCGTTCTCGCGCTGGACCTGGTTCGGGCCGAGCACGGTGCGGATCGCGGCGACTTCGCGCAACGGCACGCTGCGCGGCGCGCCGGCGCTCCAGTTCGCCTGCAGGCTGGATTCGTCGCGATTGCCGGCGTCGTCCGGCGACAGCGGGATCGGCAGGTCCGCGAGCGCCGCGACATCGCTTCGCCGGTGTTCGGGCAGGCGCACGACCAGGTCGAAGCGGCGATCGCCTTCGAACAGCTGTCCGGCCACTTCGCCGCCGACGGCCGTGGCGACGGTGTCCTGCACGACGGCCGGATTCAGCCCGTACGCGGCGAGCGCCCGGCGATCGGGTTCGATGCTGAGCATCGGCAGTCCGCCCAGCGGTTCGTTGCGCACGTCGCTGGCGCCGGGCACCTCGCGCACCACGCGTTCGATCTGCGCGGCGATCGAGGCGAGGCGCTCGAGGTCGTCGCCGTACACCTTCACCGCCACGTCCGCGCGCACGCCGGAAATCAGCTCGTTCATGCGCATCTGGATCGGCTGGGTGAACTCGTAGTTGTTGCCCGGCAGCGTGCGCGCGAGCGCCTCGATCTCGCGCACCAGCACCGGCTTGGGCTTGCCGGGATCGGGCCAGTCCGCGCGCGGCTTGAAGATCACGAAGGTGTCGGCGAGCGACGGCGGCATCGGGTCGTTCGCCACTTCCGCCGTGCCGATGCGGCTCAACACGCGTTCGATCTCCGGCACCGTCAGCAGCGTCTTCTCCAGCGTCTGCTGCATCGACACCGACTGCGCGAGGCCCGTGCCCGGAATGCGCAGCGCGTGCACCGCGATGTCGCCTTCGTCCAGGCTCGGCACGAACTCGGTGCCCAGGCGCAGCGCGAGCGCACCGCTGGCGAGCAGCAGCGCGAGCGCGCCGCCGATCGCCCATGCACGCTGGCGCAGCGCCCATTCGAGCATCGGCTGGTAGCGGCGGCGCAGCCACGCCATCGCGCGGTTCTCGTGCGCCGACACGCGGCCGGAGAGGAAGATCGCCACCGACGCCGGCACGAACGTGAGCGACAGCAGCATCGCGCCGGTGAGCGCGAGCACGACGGTGATCGCCATCGGGTGGAACATCTTTCCCTCGATCCCGCCCAGCGCGAAGACCGGCACGTAGACCGCGGCGATGATGCACAGGCCGAACAGACTCGGGCGGATCACCTCCGCGGTCGCCGACACGGTGAGTTCGTGGCGTTCCTCGTCGCTCATCGCGCGGCCCAGCGCGAGCTGCGCCTGCCCGAAGCGGCGCAGGCAGTTCTCCACGATGATCACCGCGCCGTCGACGATCAGGCCGAAATCCAGCGCGCCCAGGCTCATCAGGTTGCCCGACACGCCGCCACGCACCATGCCGGTGATGGTGAACAGCATCGACAGCGGGATCACCAGCGCGGTGATCAGCGCCGCGCGCACGTTGCCCAGCAGCAGGAACAGCACGGCGACGACCAGCAGCGCGCCTTCGATGAGGTTGCGCGCGACGGTGGCGATGGTGCGGTCCACCAGCGCGGTGCGGTCGTAGACGGCGTTGGCGCTGACGCCTTCGGGCAGGCTCGCGTTGGCCTCGCGCAGGCGCGCGGCGGCGGCCTTCGACACCTCGCGGCTGTTCGAGCCGACCAGCATGAACACGGTGCCGAGCACGACCTCGTGGCCGTCCTGTGTCGCCGCGCCCGTGCGCAGTTCCTCGCCTTCGGCCACGGTGGCGACGTCGCGCACGCGGATCGGCACGCCTTCGCGACGGTCGAGCACGATCGCGCCGATCTGCGCGAGGTTCTCCACCTGGCCCGGCACGCGCACCAGATACTGCTCGCCGTTGCGTTCGATGTAGCCGGCGCCGACGTTGCGGTTGTTGTCCGCCAGCGCGGCGACGATGTCCTGCTGGGTGATCTGCAGCGCCGACAGGCGTGCGGGATCGGGCGTGACGTGGATCTGCCGCGCGAAGCCGCCGATCGTGTTCACTTCGGTCACGCCGCGCGTGTTGCGCAGCTGCGGACGCACGACCCAGTCCTGCAGCGTGCGCAGGTCCGTGGCGGTGTAGGGCGAGCCGTCGGCCTTTCGCGCGCCGGGTTCGGCATCGACGGTGTACAGGAAGATCTCCCCCAGGCCGGTCGCGGTGGGACCGAGCGCGGGCTCCAGTCCGGCCGGCAGTTGCGATTTCACCTGCTGCAGGCGCTCGGCGACCTGCTGGCGCGCGAAGTACAGGTCGGTGCCATCCTCGAACACCACCGTCACCTGCGACAACCCGTAGCGCGACAGCGAGCGCGTGTAATCCAGCTTCGCCATGCCGGCCAGCGCCGTTTCGATGGGGAAGGTGACGCGCTGCTCGGCCTCCAGCGGCGAATAGCCGGGCGCCTGCGTGTTGATCTGGACCTGGACGTTGGTGATGTCGGGCGTGGCGTCGATGGGCAGGCGCTGGAAACTCCACGCGCCCACCGCGATCAACGCCAGCGTCAGCGCGAGCATCAGCCAGCGGTGGGCGACGGCGAAGCGCAGCACGCGTTCCAGCAGACCGGACGATGGAGCGCGTTCAATGGTCATGCGACGCCCCCGCCTTCTCGATGTCGGCCTTCACCAGGAAGCTCTGCTCGACGACGACCCGTTCGCCGGCGCGAAGCCCGGAAACGATCTCAACGTTGCTCGCATCGCGGCGGCCCGGCTTCACCTTGCGCGGGAGGAAGCGTTCGCCCTCGCGGACGAACACCACGTCGGCGTCGTCCATGCGCTGCAACGCGGCCAGCGGCACCGCGAGCGCGACCGGCGTTTCGTCCACCGTCACGCGCGCCTGCACCGCCGAGCCGGGCCGCCACAGGCCATCGGGATTGGGCAGCGAGGCGCGCGCGATGGTGCTCTGGCTCGCGGTCGCCGTGCCGGGCAGGATGCGGTCGATGGTCGTGCGGATGGCGCGTTTTTCGTCGCCCATGCGCGACACGGTGACGGCGTGGCCGGGCGCGAGGTGCGCGGCGTCTGCGCCGAACACGTGCAAATCCACCCACACCGTGGACAGGTCGGCAATCTCGAACAGCGGCGCGCCTTCGCCAGCGAGTTCGCCCACCGAGGCGTTGCGCGCCAGGACGATTCCGGCGATCGGCGCGTCCACGGAATAGGAGGTGAGGCTGAGATTGCTGTGGATGGTCGCCAGCGCCTGCCCCGCGCGCACGCGGTCGCCGACGTTCGCGCGCAACGCGCGCACGGGGCCGGGATAACGCGCCGTCACGCGCGCCACGCGGCCTTCGACCGGGGTGATCAGGCCTTGGACTTCATGCTCGTCGGCGATCACGCCCGCGACGGCCGGCACGACGCGCAGGCCGGAACGCGCGGCGATCGCGGCGGGAATGACGGTGCCGGCGGGTTGTTGTTCGCCGCGCGTTTCGCGTGTGGCGTGGCGTTCTTCGTCGTGGGCGTGCGTGTTCGCGACGTCCTGGTCGACGCACGCAGCGAGGGTCAGGCAGGCCAGCGCGAGGGCGACCAGGCGCAGCGGCAGGGCGGTTTCGTGGGGATTCATGGCGTGACTCCGCTGGCGACCGCCGGCGTGGTGAACGCCTCGCCGGTCAGTCGCTGGATTTCGATGAGGGCGCGCTGCGCGTCGAGCGCGGCGTCGAGTTGCTGGCGGCGCACGGCGGTGCGCTCGGACTGCAGTTGCGACCACTCCAGGTAACTCGTCGCGCCCGCGCGCCATGCGTGTTCGGCCGCCGC
Organism: Lysobacter sp. SCRH-1R; assembly: GCF_057747855.1. NCBI lineage: Bacteria > Pseudomonadati > Pseudomonadota > Gammaproteobacteria > Lysobacterales > Lysobacteraceae > Lysobacter > Lysobacter sp. SCRH-1R. Next base: position 381,248 of record NZ_CM173227.1, read on the forward strand.
TTCGGCGCGTGCAAGGCGCGGCAGCACGTCGTCGCCCAGGCGCAACACTTCCAGTTGCGCGACGCGATAACGCCCGTGCGCCTCCACCAGCGTCGAATACAGCGACACGTCCTGCGATTCGCGTTCGATCTCCAGCGCGGCCAGGTCGGCTTCGGCGGCGCGGATGCCGGGTTGCGCGCGACGTGTGGCGCCCAGCGGCATCGACGCGCTGGCGATCAGTGCGACGTCGTCGCTCGCATTGAGCCAGCGCGCGCCGACCTGCCAGTCGAGGTCCGCGCTGCGTTGCGCCCGTGCCAGGCGCAGACGCGCTTCACCGACGCGGCGACGGTCGGCGAATGCGAGCAGTTCCGGCGTGCGCCGCAACGCGGCGGCGAGCGCGTCGAAATCGGCGATGACGGGAAGCGCGAGTGGATCGCCCGCCGCGACTTCGAAGCGCGGCTCGCGTTCGCCCCACAGCGCGGCGAGGTGCTGCTTCGCCGCGACGGTCGCCTGCTCCGCGCGTCGCACGTCGAGCTCGGCACGTGCGAGCGCGGCCTGCGCCGTCAGCAGCACCGATTCGGGCGATGCGCCGGCGTTCATGCGCTCGCGCGCGGCGGTCACGGCCCGGCGGCGTTGTTCGATGTCGGCACGCGCGATCTCCGCCTGCCGCTGTGCGCCCGCCACGGCGAGATGACGCCGCGCGGTTTCGGCCAGCAGGTCCAGGCGCGTGGCTTCGCGTTGCAGCGCGAGCGCGTCGATGCGGCTTTGTGCCAGCAACACGCGCGCCTCGCGCTTGCCGCCGCGTTCCAGCACGGAGGCGAGGGTGAGGCTCAGTTCGGCGCCATCGAGGCCGGCGTAGTCGCCGGTGCCGATGGCGTTCTCGAGCGAAGCGCCAGCGGTGAACGCGGGCCGTTGCGCGGCTTCGTCGCGCTCGGCTTCGAGCGTGCGGGCACGCGGGACGTCGAGGCGAAGATCCGGGTGGAAACGGGCGACGCGCGCGAATGCGTCGTCCAGGGTGAGGCGATCGCCGGCGCGTGCGGGCAGGGCCGCAACGAGCACGGCGACCAGCGCGGCAAATGCCGCGGGTCGAACGGACATGGAATCTCTCCGATGGAAGACGGACGGAACGCCGGTGCGGAACCGGCGGCGAGGTCAGGCCGCGATCGGAGGACGGAACGGTGCGGTGCGTGGCGTGGGCGCGAAGGCGATGCGCGCGCGTTCCAGCGGCGACGCGTTGCGCGGCGCATGCGCGGGAACCTGCACGCGCGCGGGCACGGCGGCCTGGTGGCCGCAGCAATGGGTCAGGTGGATGTGGCCGTCGTCGTGCTCGCCGCCGGGCGCGCCTTCGTCGGGAGCATCGGCTTCATCCGGCGTTTCGTGCGTGCCGCCGCCGTCGGACAGCGCCGCGTGCGCGACCAGATCGTGCAGCTCCTCGCTCGCCGCCAGTGCAGGCTTGATCGCGAGCCCGGCCAGCAGCAGGCCGAGCATCACGAACTGGACGAAGAAGCGGGCGCGCATGCGGAACATCCGGCGAAGGGTACGTGCCGGACGTGGCGATACACAATTTCGTTGCGGCCGGAATGCGTGCGTCCGTCGCCTTGCCGCATTGCCGTCACATGCGCTGCCTAGCCTGTGCGCGTTTTGCGGGGGAATGCGCGATGCGTTGGGTCGGTCTTGCGGGTGCGGGTGTGTTGTTGTTGATGTTGGTCGGATGCGAGCGGTCGCGCGCGCCGGCCACCACGGAGGCGTCGGCCGGGACCGGGGCTTCGCTACCCGAGCCCGTGCAGGAACGGATGGACGCGCCACCGCTGCGCGAACGCGCCGAAGCCGCGCTGCGCGCGCAACGCCTGCACACGCCGGCGGGCGACAACGCGGTGGAGCATTACCTCGCATTGCGCGAACGCGAGCCCGATGCGGGCGTCGCGGCGGCGCTCGCGGAATTGCAGCCGTACGTGCTGATCTCCACCGAGCAGGCGCTCGCGCAGCAGCAGCTCGACGAAGCGCGCCGCCTGATCGGGCTGCTCGCGCGCATGGACGCGCAGGCGCCGGCGTTGCCGCGTCTGCGCGAATCGTTGCGTGTCGCGCAGGAACGCGCCGATCGCGACGAAGGCGCGCGCATCGCCGAAGCGCCGAAGCCGGTTCCCGCGAAGCCCGCGCCGTCGTCCGCGCTCGCGCGCACGGTGCCGCCGAGTGCGCCGTTGCCGGCGCCGGTGGTCGCGAAAGCCGCACCGCCGCCCGCGCCGAAGGACACCGCGCCGCCCGCACCCGTCGTTCGCAGCGCACCGGAACCGGCCTCGTTGCCGCGCCTGCTTCGCGATGCCGCCCCGCGTTATCCGCTGGCCGCGCGCAATCGCCGCATCGAAGGCCGTGTGCAGGTCGCCTTCACCATCCAGCCCGATGGCAGCGTCACCGACGTGCGCACCGTGTCCGCGCAGCCGGAAGGCCTGTTCGAACAGGCCGCGCTCGCCGCGGCCGCGCGCTGGCAGTTCGAACCCACGCCGCATCGCGTGAGCACCACGCGCACGCTGACGTTCCGCCTGCCGCCGGATTCAAAGGGCTGATTGGCGCGCCGTCGCACAGCGGCGACAATGCGGCCATGAACGCCACCGCCCCGCTGCTGGACACCGTCGAATTCGAAACCGCCCCGTCGCCGTCGTGGACGGTGCTCTGGCTGCATGGCCTGGGCGCCGACGGCCACGATTTCGCGCCGATCGTGCCGGAACTCGTCCGCCCCGACTGGCCCGCGCTGCGCTTCGTGTTCCCGCATGCGCCGGTGCGTCCGGTGACGATCAACAACGGCATGCGCATGCGTGCGTGGTACGACATCGTGCATTTCGATTTCGACGCGCTGCACACCGACGCTGGCAGGAGCCGCGCCGACGAGGCAGGCGTGGCCGAATCGGTGGCGCAGGTCGAGGCGCTGATCGCGCGCGAACACGAGCGCGGGATCGGTCCGGAGCGCATCGTGCTGGTGGGCTTCTCGCAGGGCGGGGCGATCACGCTGTCGGCCGGACTGCGCCGGCGCGTGCCGCTGGCCGGCCTCGCCGGGCTGTCGACCTACCTGCCCGAAGCGCCCGCGCTGGCCGCCGACGCACTGCAGCCGGCGGCGACCTCGCAGCCGCTGTTCATGGCGCACGGGCAGTTCGATCCGGTGGTTCCGGCGGCGATAGGCTTGCGCAGTTCTCAAGCCATGAAGGCGATGGGCTTCGAGCTGGAATGGCACGACTACCCGATGGCCCACCAGGTCTGCGCCGAGGAGATCCGCGACCTGGGCGACTGGCTCTCGCGCCGCTTTGCCGGCTAGGCGCTTCCGACGATTGGTAGCCGGCCCCGGCCGGGGCTATCCTCCCCCCAACGGCTCTGCCGGCCTGGGGGATGGAGGCGCCGATGAGGGTAGTGATCGCCGATGACGAGCCGCTGGCGCGCGAGCGCCTGCGTGGATTGCTGGCCGAGCAGCGCGGCGTCGAGGTCGTCGCCGAGGCGGCCGATGGGCAGCACGCGCTGCACGCCTGCGCCGAACACCGTCCCGACCTGGTGCTGCTGGACATCGCGATGCCGGGCATCGACGGGCTGGAAGCCGCGCGCCACCTGGCGGCGTTCGAGCCGCGCCCGGCGGTGGTGTTCTGCACCGCCTACGACGCGCATGCGCTGTCGGCGTTCGAAGCCGAGGCGATCGACTACCTCGTGAAACCCGTGCGCGCCGAACGCCTCGCCGCCGCGCTGGAACGCGTGCGCACCTTCGCCGCGGGCCGCGAGAAGACCGGCGACAACGGCGCCACCCCGACCGGCCAGCGCCGTAGCCATCTTTGCGCGCGCCTGCGCGGCAGCCTGCGGCTGATCCCGATCGAGGACGTGCATTACCTGCACGCCGAAGAGAAGTACGTCGTCGTGCATCACGCGCGCGGCGAGGACCTGATCGAGGAGTCGCTGAAGTCGCTGGAGGACGAATTCGGCGAGCGCTTCGTCCGCATCCATCGCAACTGCCTGGTCGCGCGGCACGAGATCGTCGAACTGCGCCGCGCGCCGGACGGCCACGTGCAGGCGGTGCTGCGCCATGGCAAGGCGCCGCTGGAGGTCAGCCGCCGCTGCGTGGCGGGGCTGAAGGAAACCCTCAAGCACCTCTGAAGCTCCGCTTCTGTAGTCCCGCGTACTCAAGCGCACCCGGGTCGGAGCCGCGATCGCGCTCGTTCCCCGGGTGCGCTCCGCTTACCCGGCTACGACGGCTGACATGGCCGTGAGGCCCCCGCGCCTTTCCGCGATAATGTCGCGATGAAGACGCTCCGCATTGCCACCCGCAAAAGTCCGCTCGCCCTGTGGCAGAGCGAGCACGTCGCCGACCGCCTGCGCGAGGCGCATCCCGGATTGACGGTCGAACTGGTGCCGATGAGCACGCGCGGCGACGAGGTGCTGGACCGCTCGCTGGCGGCGATCGGCGGCAAGGGGTTGTTCCTCAAGGAACTGGAACTGGCGATGCTGCGCGATGACGCCGACTGCGCCGTGCATTCGCTCAAGGACGTGCCGATGGAACTGGAGCCGGGCTTCACGCTGCCGGCGATCCTCACGCGCGCCGACTATGCGGACGCCTTCGTCAGCAACCACTACGCGAACATCGCCGCGCTGCCGCAGGGCGCGCGCGTGGGCACGTCCTCGCTGCGACGCCAGGCGCAGTTGCGCGCGCTGCGTCCGGACCTGCAGCTCGCCGACCTGCGCGGCAACGTCAACACGCGCCTGGCCAAGCTCGACGCGGGTGAGTACGACGCGATCGTGCTGGCCTGCGCGGGGCTGCAACGGCTGGGCTTCGACGATCGCATCCGCGATCGCCTGCAGGCGCCGCACTGGTTGCCGGCGCCGGCGCAGGGCGCGGTGGCGGTCGAATGCCGCGACGACGACTTCGCCACGCGCGAGCTGTTCGCGCGCCTGGACGACGCCGCGACGCGTACCTGCGCCGAAGCCGAGCGCGCGATGAACCGCGCGCTGCACGGCAGCTGCCACGTGCCGGTGGCGGCGTTCGCGCGGCTGGAGAACGGACGCCTGCACCTGTCGGGCCTGGTCGGTTCGGCGAGCGATGGCGTGCTCGTTCGTGCCGAGGGCGAAGGTGAGGGCGATGCGCCGGAAGCGCTTGGACTCGACGTCGCCAGACAGCTGTTGGCGCAGGGCGCCGGCGAGCTGATCGCCGCCTCGCACTGACGTACCGCAGGTCCTCGACGCGTCGTCGAACGACGGCGCATCGGCACCGAAGACGCGCGGATCGGGGCGGAACTCCCGGCATCCGCCATCGGACACCGGTGGCCACGGACCACGCTGCATCCACGCCCCCAACACGGTCGGCTCACCGGACGGGGCCTAGGCTGAGTACGGTCCAGACGAGGAGCCGCGCATGCTCCAGACCGCTTCGATCCTGTTCCTCATCACCGCGCTGGGCGGCCTGACGATGGCCGTGATCCGCTTCTCGACCAAACGCAATCCGCCGGCCTGGCTGGCGATGCTGCACGGCCTGCTCGCGGCGTCCGGCCTGACCCTGGTGGTCTATGCGCTGTGCACGCAGCCGGTGCCGCCGATGGTGCTGATCGCGCTGGTGCTGTTCCTGCTGGCGGCGGGCGGTGGCGCGATCCTCAGCCTGGCGTTCAAGTGGCGGCAACGCCTGCTGCCGGCGTGGCTGGTGGTCGTGCATGCGCTGGTCGCCGCGACCGCGCTGGTGCTGCTGCTGTTCGCGGTGTTCGTGTCGGGCTAAGCGCGGGCCGACAGCCTTTCGGCTACGGCCGTCCGCTCAGAAGCGCCGGCGCAACTCGATGCTGCTCTCGGCCGTTTCCTTGCCGCCGCCGGTCTGCGTGTCGTGGCGGATGGCGAAGTCGCTTTCCAGCGTCCAGTTCGGCGCCAGCGTCACGTCCAGGCTCACCGACTGCTTCACGAACGCCTCGCCCCGGCCGCTTTCGAACTGCACGCGCTGCGTCCACGTCGCGCGTTCGCCGATCTGCTGGCCGAGGTTGAGTTCGCCGCGCAGCACCGGGCCCGGCTGGTTGATGCCGTCGTCGTACAGCGGCGCAAGACGGTAGCCGGCGCCCAGGGTCAGGCCGAGCTGGGTCGGTCCATTGCGCACGGCCTGAACGCTGTAGCGCGTGCCGATGCGGAAGTCGTTGGAGTACAGCGCCTTGCTGTCGCGCGGCGTGGCCGGGGCGCTGAGGGCGGCGAAGCTCTGGCTGCCGGGCAGGCGCAGCGGGCGCTGGCGCGCATCGGTCGTCGATTCGGCCGGCATCGGCGCGGACATCGCGATCTGCCATTCCTCGTCGCCGCAGCGCGTGGAAAAGCAGTACAGCCGCATCTGCGCCGGATCGCTCGCGATGGCCATCAGCGTCGGATCGCCGGTGGTGACCGGCATCGGCAATGTCACGAAGGGGCCGCCTAGCAGGGCGAGCCCGAGCACACCGAGCATCGTCGTGAATGGGGCAACTGGGAAGCCGCCATGTTGCCCATGAAAACGGTTACAGGCAAATGGGACGGCTCCGAAAAACCGCTTTCCATTCAGCCACTTCAGTAATAAAGCGTGACCAGGTGCCGGGCCTGGGCAAAAAACAGCCAGCGTTCCACCAGCGTTCCGGCCAGCGCGAGCAGCGCGCCGAGCGTGAGCACCGGGCCCGCGAAGTCGGGATTCGCCCACGCGAACCACGCCGCCACCATCGGCACCACCGCGAACAGCAGCAGCGCGACCGCCCGCAGCGGACGCGCGTGCTTGCGCGCGAGCACGTAGCCCATTTCCTTGTTGATGTAGTTCGCCTGCGTGTTCGGGCGTTCGAACAGATCGACCTCGCGGCCGGGCAGGCCGACGGCCTCGCCGCGCGTGGCGCCGAGCGGCTGGCGGTCGATGCGGTACCAGTAGGCGAGCTTCAGCAGCGCCGCGACGATCGTCAGCGCGAAGGTGACCAGCACGATCACGCCCAGCGTTTCATCCGACAGCCCGGCCCAGTTCACCAGCGCCATCAGCACCAGCCAGCCGGTGAGGATGGCGAACACGAAATAGCCCGGCAGCACCAGCGGATGGCGCCACGCGGGGACGGGCTTGAGCGAGGCGTAGATCATCGCGGTGCAGGCGACGGTGACCACCGAGAGCAGCACCATCAGGCCCGCGAGGATCGGCACGGCGATGCTGCCGATGACCGCATACGAACCCGTGCCCACCAGCACCGCGACGAAGCCGAGCAGCGCGATGACCGGCAACGCGGTGAGCACGGCGAAAACACCTTCGCGCGACAGCCACGAGGTGCGCCATTGCGAGAAGGCCCGCCATGCGCGTCCGGGTTTGCCGAGGTGGAACATCGAGCTGACCAGCCCGGCGGTGGTCAGGACCAGCCCGAGCACCAGCATCACCGCCCACAGGGCGGGCAGTGCGCCCTGGGTCGGCGGACGGCCCTGCACGTAGGGCGTCAGGATGAACACGCCGGCCCACATCAGCAGGCCGTAGCCCGCACCCGAAAGCGTGGTGAACAAAAGGACGGAAAACGCAGGATGCATGCGGTGGACTCAGCGGCTGAGCACGCGGTCGAGCCAGCGCAGCATCGGCGGCAGCGCGGCGGTGTCGAGGGTTTCGTCCTGCGGCGCGGGAGCGGCGGACGCTTCGCCCGTGCGGCGCGGACGCGGCGGCAGGTACTTGTTCACGGGCTGGTAGCCCAGTTGCGGCAACAGATCGACGCCGCCGCGCTCGGCGACCAGCCTGGAGACCTTCGACTCCGGATCGCCAAGGTCGCCGAAATGCCGCGCGCGCGTCGGGCACGCCTGCACGCAGGCGGGCTGGCGCTCGGCTTCGTCGAGGTTCTCGTTGTAGATGCGATCGATGCACAGCGTGCATTTCTTCATCACGCCCTCGACCGCGCTGTACTCGCGCGCGCCGTACGGACAGGCCCACGAGCACAGCTTGCAGCCGATGCACTTGTCCTCGTCGACCAGCACGATGCCGTCCTCGGCGCGCTTGTAGCTGGCGCCGGTGGGGCACACGGTCACGCATGCGGGCGTTTCGCAGTGCAGGCACGAACGCGGGAAATGCAGCGTCATCGCCGGCTGCGGCGCCGGGCTGGACGCGCAGCCTTCCGTCGCGGCGACCTCGTAGCTGTGCACGCGGTTGAACCACACGCCCGCCGGGTCCTTGCCATAGGGCTGCTCGTCGGTCAGCGGCGCGGCGAAGCCGCCGGCGTTCCATTCCTTGCAGCTGACCGCGCACGCGTGGCAGCCCACGCAGGTGTCCAGGTCGATGACGAGCCCGAGTTTCTTCTTCGACGGCGGCGGCAGGTCGGTCATGCGGATCTTCAGCGTTTGCGGGTACTGATCAGCCACACGCCGATCGCGAACAGGGCGATGCCGAAGCTCACGCTCGGCAGCATGCCGACCAGCACGGGCACGATCGACCCCGTCGTTTCCGAGGGGCCGATGGGGTCGAACACGCCGAAGCTGATCAGGATGATCACCGCAAAGGCGGCGACGATGCACAGCCAGCCGGCCAGGAGTCGGACGGATTTCATTGCTTGATTCCTTCGCGTCTGGCGCGGAACTGCGCGCCGTAGCGCAGCGGTGCGTCGTTCGCCGCGCCCATCGGCAACGGTGCGAACTGCGGCGAACTCGCCCCGGTCCGCGCCACGCGCGCGATGCGCACGCGCAGGTCGAACCACGCGGCCTGGCCGGTGACCGGATCGGCATTGGCGTAGTCGCCGCGCGGCGTGATGTCGGAAATCAGGTGGTTCAGCAGGAAGCCCTCGCGGCCTTCCGGCGCATCCTTGCCCAGTCCCCACGCGCCGCGCCGCTTGCCGATGGCGTTCCACGTCCACACGGTGTCGGGCTGCACGTTCGCGGCGAATTTCGCCTGCACGGTGATCGTGCCGTGGTGCGAGGTCACCTCGATCCAGTCCTCATCCTTGATGCCGTGACGGGCCGCGGTGTCCGGATGCAGGTACAGCCAGTTGCGCGCGGCGATCTGCCGCAGCCACGCATTCTGCGAACCCCACGCGTGGTACATGAACATCGGGCGCTGGGTGACGGCGCTGAGGGGGAAATCCTCACGCGTGGTCTGTTCGCCTTCGAAGGGTTCGTACCAGAGGGGCAGCGGATCGAAATACGTCGCCACGCGCTCGCGGTGTTCGTCCGGCGGTTGCACGGAACCGTGTCCCTGAGCGGCGAGGCGGAATTTCTGCATCGTTTCCGAGTAAACCTGCAGCACGATCGGATCGGCGTGGCCGAGGAAGCCCATCCTCTGCGCCCAATCCAGATAACCGCGATTGGCCATCTTGAAATAGCGCGCGTCCTCGGGGATCTCGCTGCGCCAGAAGCCGCCGTGATCGATGTAGCGCTGCAACTGCTCGGGATTCGGCTGACCCTTCGCCTCGACGTCGCCGTGCGCGCCGCGCCAACCCGCGAGCAGGCCGACGCCGGGCGCGCGTTCATGGCGGACGATGTAGTCGGCGTAGTCGCGATACTTCGGCGAGCCGTCCTCGTTCGTCAGGCCCGGCAGCCCGAGGCGCGCGCCCAGGTCGATCAGCACCGACTGGAAGCCGCGAACGTCGCGGCCCTCGCGCTGCTCCGCGGCGTTCAACACGGGATGACGGATCGCATCGGCCGCGCCATCCGCATCGGAAATCGGCCGGTCGAGCAGGCTGATCGCGTCGAAGCGCTCCAGGTAGGTCGTATCCGGCAGCACGAGGTCGGCGTAGGCGACCATCTCCGACGCGTACGCATCGGCGTAGATGATGCGCGGGATGCGGTACTCGCCGTCGTCGCGCTTGTCGGTGAGCCACGCGATGGTCTGCGCGGTGTTCATCGACGAGTTCCAGCTCATGTTCGCCATGAACATCATGAGCGTGTCGATCGGGTACGGATCGCCCGCCCATGCGTTGCGGATGACGGTGTGCATCATCCCGTGCGCCGACAGCGGATACGCCCACGAGAACGCGTGGTCGATGCGCCGCGGCGCGCCGGCGTCATCGACGACGAGGTCTTCCGGCCCGTGCACGAAACCCAGCGGCGCCGCATCGAGAACGCCGTTCGCCTGGCGCGCCTTGCCCGGGCGATTCGGCGGCGGCAGCGGCTTCGGGAACGGGGGCTGGTAGCGGAACGAACCCGGCGCATCCACCGCGCCGAGCAGCATCTGCAGCAGGTGCAGCGCGCGGCAGGTGTGGAAGCCGTTGCTGTGCGCGCTGATGCCGCGCATCGCATGCATCGACACGGGACGTCCCTGCATCGAGTCGTGCTGGCGGCCCCATGCATCGGTCCACGCGACGGGCAGGGTGAACGCGCGATCGAACGCGGCGTCAGCCAGTTCGCGCGCGATGCGGCGGATCGTATCGGCCGGAATGCCGCAGCGTTCGCTCACCGCGTCGGGCGAATACTGCGGATCGAGATAACGCTGCGCGACCAGGTGGAACGCCGGCACCGCGCGGCGGCCATCGCGCAGCGTGTACTCGCCAACGACGCGCGGCTGGATGCCGGTGTCGTTCGCCCGCGTGAAGCGGTGCGATTCGACTGCGCACAGCGGATGGCCTTCCAGATCGCGCGCGAACAGGCCGTCTTCCGCGCCACCCGGATCGTCGATCACCAGCCAGTGCGCGTTCGTGTAGCGCACCAGGTAATCGAGGTCGATGCGGTCGGCGTTCAGCAGTTCGTGGATCAGCGCGAAGGCGAACAGGCCGTCGGTGCCGGGGCGGATGCCGATCCATTCGTCGGCGATCGCGCCATAGCCCGAGCGCACCGGATTGATCGCGACGATCTTCGCGCCGCGCGCCTTGAGCTTGCCCAGGCCGAGCTTGATCGGATTGGAGTCGTGGTCTTCGGCCACGCCCCACAGCATCAGGTACTGCGTGTGGTCCCAGTCGGGCTCGCCGAACTCCCAGAAGCTGCCGCCGACGGTGTACAGCCCTGCCGCGGCCATGTTCACCGAGCAGAAACCGCCGTGCGCGGCGTAGTTCACCGTGCCGAACTGCTGCGCCCACCAGCCGGTGAGCGCCTGCGACTGGTCGCGGCCGGTGAAGAAGGCCAGTTCATCGGGATTGCGTTCGCGGATCGGCTTCAGCCACGAGGTCGCGATTTCCAGCGCCTCGTCCCATTCGATCTCGCGGAATTCGCCCGATCCGCGCTCGCCCACGCGCAGCAGCGGCTTGTCGAGCCGCGCGGGCGAGTAGTGCTGCATGATCCCCGCCGACCCCTTGGCGCACAGCACGCCCTGGTTCACCGGATGGTCCGGATTGCCCTGGATGTAGCGGATCTGCCCGTCCTTGAGCCACACCTTGATGCCGCAGCGGCAGGCGCACATGTAGCAGGTGGTGGTCCTCACCTCGTCGCCGACGCTGGGCGAGGTGTCGATGGCGGGCTCGGGCTGGCGCATCCCGACATTGTGCCTGCGCGACGCCAGGGGCGACACAGGCGATGTTCGTAGTCCAGCTGCTGGCGCAGCGCCCCGCTGTCGCCGTCGAGCGCCAGTTCGCCGATGTTCCTGCGGTTCTTGCGGCAGGTTCGTCGGGATCGCGACCGCCGGACATGCGGCCGATCCCGTTCACGACGCTCCGCGAGCGGATCGGCCGTCGAAATCGCCGGTTGTGCAACGTCACGCGTCTGGTCGAGGTGGACGACGGAGGGGGACGGCGGGCACACCTCCTGACGACGCCGGCGCAGTATCGTGGGCGCCCGGTTAAACCGGAGTTAGCCCGCGCGCTGGCGGCCACCGTGGCGCAGTGCGATCCTTTCCTCACCGCTTCCCCCGACCGCGACCATGGAACGCATCGAACGCATCCACGCCCTTCACCGCATCCTCAGCGCCGCGCGCTATCCGGTCACGGTGCAGCGGCTGCAGGAAGACCTGGAATGCTCGCGGGCCACGGTCTACCGCGACCTGGCGTACCTGCGCGATTACCTGATGGCGCCGGTGGTCGGCAACGGCGAGGCCGGATTCCGCTACGACCACAGCGAAGGCGAGCGCTTCGAACTGCCCGGTTTGTGGCTCAGCTCCGAGGAACTGCACTCGCTGCTGGCCGCGCAACAGCTGCTGGTGCGCAGCGGGGGCGGGGTGCTGTCCAATGCGCTGGCGCCGCTGCAGCACCGCATCGAGAAGCTGCTCGACGAACACGCCGGCGGACGTCGCGTGCCGGTCGAACGCGTGCGCGTGATCCCGCATCGCACGCGCCGCCTGGACGAAACCGCGTTCCGCACCGTCGCCACGGCGGTGCTGGATCGCAAGCAGCTGAGCTTCGAATACCGAGCGCGTTCCACCGACGAGCAGACGCGCCGCACCGTGTCGCCGCAGCGCCTGACCCACTATCGCGAGAACTGGTACCTCGACGCCTGGGACCACAATCGCGAGGCGCTGCGCAGCTTCGCGGTGGACCGCATCAGCGCCGCCAAGATCTCCGACCAGCCCGCGCGAGACGTGCCCGACGAGGAACTCGACCAGCACCTGGCGTCGAGCTACGGCATCTTCTCCGGCACGCCGAAGGGCTGGGCGACGATCGTGTTCAGCCCGAAAGCCGCGCGCTGGGTGGCGGACGAGCATTGGCATTCGCAGCAGCAGGGCCGATTCCTGCCGGATGGCCGCTACGAACTGAAGGTGCCCTACAGCGCCGGCCGCGAGCTGCTGATGGACGTGATGCATTACGGCAGCGACGCGGAAATCGTCGAGCCGCCGGTGCTGCGCGAGCAGGCGCGCGCGTTGCTGCAGCTGGCGTTGAGTAATTACGAGCGGTGAGCTTTGAGGCCCTCTCCCACCGGGAGAGGGGTTGGGGTGAGGCGCGCCGTGCGATCACGCTCGTGTTCGCATTGGTACAAAAGCCGCTTCTGCGAATTCCCCATCCGGGCCCCACCGTCGCAGCCCCTGAGATCCCCCGCCCGCACGCTGGCTCCATCCCAACGGAGCCCCAGCCATGCAGACCCGTTCCGACACCCACTCCGGCCTCGATGCCATCCTGCGCCATGCCGTCGCGATCGGCGCCGTCGTCGTCGCGCTGCTGCCGGCCGCGCGCGGTTTCAGCCCGACCTTCGGCTGGATGCCGCTGTGGCTGGTCGCCATGCCGCTGTGCGCGTGGTGGGCGTTGCACCGTTTCCGCCTGCCGGCGCGCGAGGCCGCCGCCGAGGCGGCGCCGCTGCGCGCGCGTCGCCGCAGCGGGGCACAGGCGCGCCGGCGCCGTCCGTCGATGCTGCGCCGGCGCCACTCCCAGGCGGCCTGAGCGGGCCGCCCGCTCCGGCGCCGCGACGTCCGGCGTCGGCGGCGGCCTTCGCGCGCTGTGCTAGCGTTCCGGGTCCAATCACGTACCCGGAGCGCCGATGACGAAGCTGACGACCGCCTGCCAGAGCCTGGTGATTTCCGCAGGCCTCGCGGCCGCGTCCCTGGCCGGCGCCGCACCCAAGGAGTCCCCCGACGTGTCCGCCGATTCCTACGCCTGGCTCGAAGACGTCACCGGCCAGCAGCCGCTCGACTGGGTCAAGGCGCGCAACGCGACGACCGAGACCGAACTGGCCGCCACGCCACAGTTCAAGCAGCTCGAATCCGACATCCGCGCGATCCTCGATTCCGACGCCAAGATCCCGGGCGTGGAGAAGATCGGCGACTACTACTACAACTTCTGGAAGGACAAGCAGCACGAGCGCGGCCTGTGGCGGCGCACGACGCTTGAGGAATACCGCAAGGACAAGCCGCGCTGGGAAACGGTCATCGACCTGGACGCGTTGAACAAGACCGAAGGCGAGAATTGGGTGTGGCACGGCGTCGATTGCCTGCGTCCGGACTACACGCGCTGCCTGATCGCACTCTCGCGCGGCGGCGCCGACGCCGACGTCACGCGCGAATTCGACCTGTCGACCAAATCCTGGGTGAAGGATGGCTTCTTCCGCGCCGAAGCCAAGGGCGCGCTGGGCTGGATCGATCGCGACACGGTCTACGTCTACACCGACTTCGGCGCCGGTTCGATGACCAGCTCCGGCTATCCGCGTGTCGTCAAGGAATGGAAGCGCGGCACGCCGCTCGACCAGGCACGCGTGGTGTACGAAGGCAAGCCGACCGACATGTACATCGCGGCACTGCGCGATCACACGCCGGGCTTCGAGCGCGATTTCGTCAGCCGCACGCTGGCGTTCTACAACGATGAGCTCTACCTCCGTGGCGCGGACGGCAAGCTCGCGAAGATCGACGTGCCCAATTCGGTCAGCAAGTCGGTGCATCGCGAATGGCTGCTGCTGGAACTGCGCGAACCGTACGAAGCGGGCGGCAGGGCCTGGCCGGCCGGCAGCCTGATCGCCACGAACTTCGACGCCTTCATCGCCGGCAAGCGCGAGTTCACCGCGTTGTTCACGCCGACCGAGCGCACGTCGCTGTCGAGCTACACCTGGACGAAGTCGCACCTCGTGCTCAACGTGCTCGATGACGTCAAGAACCGCCTGAGCGTGCTCACGCCGGCGGCGGGCGAGTGGAAGCGCAGCGAATTCACCGGCGCGCCGACGTTCGGCACGCTGGCCGTTTCGCCGGTCGATCCGGACGAGAGCGACGCGGTGTGGCTCACCGCCACCGATTACCTGACGCCGACGACGCTGTCGCTGGCGCAGATCGGTGCGAACCCGGAAGTGCTGAAGACGATGCCGGTGTTCTTCGATGCGTCGAAGAACGTGATCGAGCAGCACTTCGCCACGTCCAAGGACGGCACGCGCGTGCCGTACTTCCTCGTGCGTCCGAAGGACCTGAAGCTCGACGGCACCGCGCCGACGCTGCTGTACGGCTACGGCGGTTTCGAGATCTCGCTGACGCCGGCGTATTCGGGCAGCGTCGGCAAGGGCTGGCTGGAGAAGGGCGGCGTGTACGCGGTCGCGAATATCCGCGGCGGCGGCGAATATGGGCCGCGCTGGCACCAGGCCGCGCTGAAGGCCAATCGCCACAAGGCCTACGAGGACTTCGCGGCGGTCGCGCAGGACCTGATCGCGCGCAAGGTCACCTCGACCAAGCACCTGGGCATCCAGGGCGGCAGCAACGGCGGCCTGCTCACCGGCAACATGCTCACGCAGTATCCGGAACTGTTCGGCGCCGTCGTCGTGCAGGTGCCGCTGCTCGACATGAAGCGCTACAGCCACCTGCTCGCCGGCGCGTCGTGGATGGCCGAATACGGCGATCCGGACACGGCCGACTGGGACTACATCCGCACCTTCTCGCCGTACCACCTGTTCGACGCGAAGAAGAGCTATCCGCCGGCGCTGTTCATGACCTCCACGCGCGACGACCGCGTGCATCCGGGCCATGCGCGCAAGATGGCGGCGAAGATGCTCGACGCCGGCAAGGACGTGCGCTACTACGAGAACATCGAGGGCGGCCACGGCGGTTCGGCCAACAATGCGCAGGCGGCGCATATGAGCGCGCTGGCGTTTACGTTCCTGTGGAATGAGTTGAGCGGCAAGTAACGAAGTCTCCCTCCCCTGCCCGCAGGGGAGGGTCGGGAAGGGGGCGAAGCCGCGTAGCGGTGAGCTCGGCGCTGTCGCGCATCGCCTCCTCCCAACCTCCCCCCTGAAAGCAGGGGCGGGGCTGAAAGTCCGATCACAGTTGTCCAACGCACAACCGGACCCCATCCATGAATCCGACCCACTTCCTGCTTTCGGCCCTTCTCATGAGCACGACCGCCCCGACCCTCGCCGCCATCGCCACGCCGCCCGACGCCACGAAGAAGCCGCACGTCGTGAAGGCGCCGTTCGGCGCGCAGCGCAACGACGAGTACTACTGGCTGCGCGACGACGCGCGCCAGAACCCGGAAATGCTGGCGTACCTCAACGCCGAGAACGCCTACGCCGACACGGTGATGGCGCCGCTGAAGCCGCTGGAAAACAAGCTGTACGAGGAGATCGTCGGCCGCATCAAGCAAAACGACAGCTCCGTGCCGTACCGCGAGCGCGGCCACTGGTACTACAGCCGCTTCGAGACCGGCCAGGACTATCCGATCTATGCGCGCCGCGCCGGCACGATGGAGGGCGCCGAGCAGATCCTGCTCGACGTCAACCAGATGGCCGCAGGCAAGGACTACTTCAACGTCGGCGACTGGGAAGTCAGCCAGGACAACCGGATCCTTGCGTGGGCCGAGGACGCGGTGGGCCGTCGCCAGTACGTCATCCGCTTCAGGAACCTGGAAACCGGCGAGGTCTACAGCGATGAGATCAAGGGCGTCTCGCCGAACCTCGTCTGGGCCGACGACAACAAGACCCTGTTCTACGTCGAGAACGATCCGGAAACGCTGCTCACCGTGCGCGTGAAGAAGCACGTGCTCGGCACGCCCGCATCGAAGGACGTGCTGGTGTACGAGGAGAAGGACGACAGCTTCTACATGGGCATCGATCGCTCGCGCGACGACAAGTTCATCTGCATCGGCGTCGAAAGCACGGTGTCGAGCGAGATGCGCTGCGCGCCGGCGTCCAATCCGGAGAAGTTCACCGTGCTCGCGCCGCGCGAGCGCGACGTCGAATACCAGGCCGACCACCTCGGCGACCGCTGGGTGATCCGCACCAACGAAGGCGGCGCGGCGAACTTCAAGCTGATGACCGCGCCGTCGGATGCGACCTCGCGCAAGCAGTGGAAGGAGTGGGTGCCGCACCGCGATGACGTGTTCATCGAAGGCTTCGAGCTGTTCGACGGCTTCACCACGATCGCCGAGCGCTCCGACGCGCTGGAGCGACTGCGCGTGCTGAAGAACGACGGCTCCGAGGAATACGTGAAGGCCGACGAGCCGGCGTATTCGATGGGCCTGTCGGTCAATTCCGAACACGACACACCGTGGCTGCGCTACAGCTACACCTCGCTGACCACGCCGGGCACGACGTACGAGGTCAACGTGCTCACCGGCGAGCGCAAGCTGCTCAAGCGCGAGCCCGTCATCGGCTACGACCCGGAGAAGTACGTCACCGAACGCGTGTGGGCGACCGCCCGCGACGGCGTGAAGGTGCCGGTGTCGCTGGTCTACCGGAAGGGCTTCGAGAAGAACGGCAAGGCCGCGATGCTGCAGTACGCGTATGGCAGCTACGGCAGCTCGACCGATCCGCGCTTCAACGGGCCGGTGGTGAGCCTGCTCGATCGCGGCATGGTGTATGCGATCGCGCACATCCGCGGCGGCCAGGAGATGGGCCGCAAGTGGTACGACGACGGCAAGCTGTTCCACAAGAAGAACACCTTCACCGACTTCATCGACGTGACCGACGACCTGGTGAAGCAGGGCTACGCGGCGGCCGATCGCGTCGCCGCGTACGGCGGCAGCGCAGGCGGCCTGCTGATGGGCGCGATCTCCAACATGGCGCCCGACCGGTACCGCGTGATCCTCTCGCAGGTGCCGTTCGTGGACGTGGTGACGACGATGCTCGATCCGACCATCCCGCTTACTACCAACGAATACGACGAGTGGGGCAATCCGGAAAAGAAGGAGTACTACGACTACATGCTGTCGTACTCGCCGTACGACAACCTGAGCAGGCAGGCGTATCCGGCGATGTTCGTCGGCACCGGCCTGTGGGACTCGCAGGTGCAGTACTGGGAGCCGGCCAAGTACGTCGCGCGCCTGCGCGACCTGGACCAGGGCAAGGCGCCGATCGTGTTCCGCACGAACATGGACGCCGGCCACGGCGGCAAGTCGGGCCGCTTCCGCCGCTACCGCGAGTTGTCGGAGATGTATGCGTTCATGCTCGACCAGCTGGGGCTGGCGGATCTCCCGGCTGCAACGGCCGCGAAGTAAGTCGAACGCCCGCACGGCCTCAAGCCCCCTCTCCCCCGGGAGAGGGGTTGGGGTGAGGGTCGGAGCACGAACGTGCCCGCACTCGCGATGCCAGGCTTTCCTATGATCCACCCGTGACGACGTCCCCCAACCCGCCCGAGCCCCCCAAGGTCCGCTTCCGCTGGGCCTGGTGGCTGCTCGCGTACACGAGCCTCGCGCTCGGCGTGATCGGCATCGTCGTGCCCGGGCTTCCCACGGTCCCGTTCGTGCTGCTGTCGGCCTTCGCCGCCGCGCGCGGTTCCCGGAAGCTGCACGACCGCCTGCTCGCGCATCCCCGGTTCGGCCCGATGATCCGCGACTGGCAGGCGCACGGTGCGGTCTCGCGCCGCGCCAAGCGCCTTGCGGTTTCGATGATGGCCGCCTGCGCGGTGATCATGTTCCTCACCGCGCCGCGCTGGTGGATGGCCGCGAGCGGCACCGCGATCATGACGATCGTCGCGATCTGGCTCTGGCGCCGGCCTGAACCGCCGTCGCCGCCGGGTCCCTGACGACCCATCCCGCGCCGTGCGGGCTACACTTCGGGCATGAATCCCGTCCGACTTTCCGCCACCGCGCTCCTCGTCGCCCTGCCGCTGCTGCTGTCGGCGTGCGGCAACAAGGGACCCCTGATCCTGCCCCCGAAGACGGTGCCCGATGTCGCCATGCCGACCGGCGCACCGCCGGCCGAACAGATCGACGATCCCAGCGATTCGCTCGACCAGGCTCCGCAGGTCGACGACACCAATGCGGAGTCGGACCTGGACGACGGCGACACCGATCCGCCGGAAAACACCGACACCGACACGCCGTAACGGGCCGCGACCATGACGCTCCGCTTCACCAAGATGCACGGCGCGGGCAACGACTTCGTCGTCCTCGACCTGCGCGGCGACACGCCGGCGCCGGACGCCGCGTTGTGCCGCGCGCTGGCCGACCGTCACACGGGCGTGGGCTGCGACCAGATCCTCACCGTCGAAGGCGCAGGCGATGGCGCCGTGGCGAGCTACCGCATCTGGAACGCCGACGGCTCGTCCTCGCAGCAGTGCGGCAACGGCGCCCGCTGCATCGCCGCGTGGGTCGTGCGCGACGCGCAGGCGCGTGGCGAGACGCTCGGCGACGAATTCGTGCTCGACAGCCCGGTCGGCGCGCACGCGGTCACGCGCCTGGACGGCGGGCGTTTCCGCATCGAAATGGGCCTGCCGCGTTTCGCGCCGGCGAGCATCCCGCTGCACGGCTTCGAAGGCGCGCAGGACGAGTACGTGCTGTACCACTTCGACTCGGTGTTCACCTTCGGCGCGGTGTCGATGGGCAATCCGCACGCGGTGATCGAAGTGGACGACATCCGGCACGCGCCGGTCGAGACCGTCGCCCCGATGCTGCAGGCGCATCCGGCGTTTCCAGAATCGGTGAACGTCGGCTTCGCGAAGGTCGAATCGCGCGACCGCATCCTGCTGCGCGTGTACGAGCGCGGCGTGGGCGAAACGCTGGCCTGCGGCAGCGGCGCCTGCGCGGCGGCGGCGGTGCTGATGCGTCGCGGGCGCGTCGATCGTGAAGTGACCGTCGTGCTGCCCGGCGGCGAACTGCGCATCGCCTGGCCGGCCGACGACGCGCCGCTGACGATGTCCGGCCCGACCGCGTTCGTGTTCGAAGGGGAGTGGAACCATGAATGAAACCCAGGAAAAGCTCGGAGCCCACGAGGTCGCCGCGTTCCTGCGCCGCCATCCGCGCTTTCTGCAGCAGTTCCCGGATCTTGCGCTGAGCATGGTGGTGCCGCGCGAGGAAGGCTCCGCCGCCTCGCTCGCGAGCTATCAGCTGGAAGTGCTGCGCGACAAGAACCGCGAGCTGTCGCGCCGCCTGCAGGAGCTGTTCGCCAACGCGCAGGAGAACGAGCGGCTGTCGGTGCGCACGCACCAGCTCACGCTCGCGCTGATGCGGCAGAAGACCGCCGCCGACACCCTGCGCGCGATGGCCGCCAGCCTCGCCGAGGATTTCAACGGCGATCTGGTGCGGCTGGTGGTGTTCCATCCGGTCGAGGGCATGGACGAGACCGAATGGCTGCAGGTGATCGCGCAGGACGACGCGCGGCTGCAGCCATTCCGTGACTGCCTCGCCGACGGCGAGCCGCTGTGCGGGCGCCTGCAGCCGGAAAAGCACGCATTGCTGTACGGCATGCGCGCCGAGGACGTGCAGTCCACCGCATTGCTGCCGCTGCCGGGCGTCGGCCTCATCGCCGTCGGCAGCCGCGACGCGAACCGGTTCTTCCCCGGCATGGGCACGCTGTTCCTGCGCATGATGGGCGAATCGCTCGCCACGGCGCTGAAGCGTTTCGAGGGCTGATGTCCGCTTCGCGCATCGCGTTTCATCCTCTCCCGCATGCGGGCGGGGATGCGGGCAGGAACGCGGCGCGATGAACGCGAAGGACACGCACGAAACACCGCCGGTCGCCGACATCGAGGACTACCTCGCGCACCTGCAGGTCGAGCGCCGCATGTCCGCGCACACGCTCGATGCGTACCGCCGCGACCTGCTCGCGCTCGCGCAATGGGCGCGGCACGAAGGCGGCGATGTCGCTTCGTTGCAGGGCGAACAACTGCGCGGTTTCGTCGCCGCCGAACACCGTCGCGGCCTGTCGCCCAAGAGCCTGCAACGCCGGCTTTCGGCCTGCCGCAGTTTCTATGCCTGGCTGCTGAAGCAGGGGCGCATCGCCGCCAGTCCCGCGGCGTCGATCCGTTCGCCGAAAGCGCCGCGCAAATTGCCGCAGGTGCTCGATCCCGACGAAGCCAAGGCGCTGGTCGAAGTGCCCACCGACGCGCCTCTCGGCTTGCGCGATCGCGCGCTGCTTGAGCTGTTCTATTCCTCCGGCCTGCGATTGTCGGAACTGTGCGCGCTGCGCTGGCGCGACCTCGACCTGGGCGATGCGCTGGTGAACGTGCTCGGCAAGGGCAACAAGCAGCGCAGCGTACCGCTCGGATCGCATGCGCGTGCGGCATTGGCGGAGTGGCGAAAGTCCACCGGTGCGGCGAACGACGCGCACGTCTTCCCCGGACGCGGAGGCGGCGCGATCACGCCGCGCGCGGTGCAGTTGCGCATGCGCCATCTCGCGCAGCAGCAGGGATTGTTCAAGCGCGTGCATCCGCACCTGCTGCGGCATTCCTTCGCCAGCCACATCCTGGAATCCTCCGGCGACCTGCGTGGCGTGCAGGAACTGCTCGGCCATGCCGACATCGCGACCACGCAGATCTACACCCATCTGGATTACCAGCATCTGGCGAAGGTGTACGACGCCGCACACCCGCGGGCGAAGCGGAAGACCGGCGAAGGCTGAACGCTTCCGGTACGGCGCCCCCGGCAGGCCCTGCTCGCGAACTTCCCGCGCTTGTTCTGATTAGTCGCAATCCAATCCGGGCTGGCCCATTGTTTGCACGAGCAAATATCTCGTGGAGCCCCGCTCATGGCGAAGGACTTCCCTCTCAATCCCAAGCACCCCGAGCGCATCTGCCGGGGCTGCGATCGCCATTGCCCGACGCAGGCGCCGGCCTGCGGAAATGGCTCCGGCCGCGACATGCATCCGGGCCGAAACGCAGGGGGGAGAAGTGGTACGAGGAGTGGGCCATCGAGCCGTGCCCCGACCATCCACGCATGGCGCAGGGGTAGGCCAATCGATAGCGCGCGACCGTCCGCGCGTGATGCGGCGGCACGATCGGCGCGGCCTGCCTGCTTGAACCGGCGCGTCCATGCCCCCACCGATGGGAAATCCCCCGGAGGTCGCATGGACCCACGACAGAACCCCAACGTTTTCCACGCCACGACCATCGTGTCCGTGCGCCGCGAAGGCCGCGTCGCCGTCGCCGGCGACGGCCAGGTCACCCTCGGCAACACGGTGATGAAGGCCAACGCACGCAAGGTGCGACGCCTCGGCCGCGACGGCCAGGTGCTCGCCGGTTTCGCAGGCGCCGCCGCCGATGCCTTCACGCTGTTCGAACTGTTCGAAGCCAAGCTCGAGAAACACGGCCAGCTCACCCGCGCCGCGGTCGAGCTCGCCAAGGATTGGCGCACCGAACGCCGCCTGGGCAAACTGGAAGCGCTGCTCGCGGTCGCCGACCGGGAAACCTCGCTGATCATCAGCGGCACCGGCGACGTCATCGAGCCGGAGGACGGCATCATCGCGATCGGCTCCGGCGGCATGTACGCGCTGTCGGCCGCACGCGCGCTCATCACGCATACCCGACTTGACGCGCGCACCATCGCCACCGAGGCGATCAACATCGCCGGCGACGTGTGCATCTACACCAACCGCAACGTGGTGGTGGAAGAGCTCTGACGCCGGGATCCGGGATCGGGGATTCGATATTCCAGCCCCGTTCCGACACGCGCTTTCGCGAATCCCGAATCTCCACTCCCGAATCCCCCATTCGACATGCCCATCAAGCCCGATAATTCCAACGCCACCATGACGCCGCGCGAAATCGTGCAGGAGCTGGACCGACACATCGTCGGCCAGCATTCGGCCAAGCGCGCCGTCGCCATCGCCCTGCGCAACCGCTGGCGCCGCATGCAGCTGCCGGCCGAGCTGCGCAACGAGGTGATGCCGAAGAACATCCTGATGATCGGCCCCACCGGCGTGGGCAAGACCGAGATCGCGCGCCGCCTGGCGACGCTCGCCAACGCGCCGTTCGTGAAGGTGGAAGCCACGCGTTTCACCGAGGTCGGCTACGTCGGCAAGGACGTCGAGCAGATCGTGCGCGACCTCGCCGACACCGCGGTCAAGCTGTATCGCGAACAGGCCAAGCAGCGCGTGCGCACGCAGGCCGAGGAACGCGCGGAAGAGCGCATCCTCGATGCATTGCTGCCGCGTCGCCAGGGTGCGCCGACCGTGTTCGGTTTCAGCGCGACCGAGGAAGCGAAGGACGAGCCGTCCTCGCAGGAAAACGAGACGCGCGCGAAGCTGCGCAAGCAGCTGCGTACCGGTTCGCTCGACGATCGCGAGATCGAGATCGAAACGGCCGTGAACGTCGGCGTCGACATCATGGCGCCGCCCGGCATGGAGGAAATGGGCCAGCAGCTGCGGCAGATGTTCTCGCAGGTCGCCGGCGCGAAGACGCACAAGAAGACGCTGCCGATCCGCACCGCGCGCACGCAGCTGACCGAAGAGGAAGCCGGCAAGCTCGTCAACGAGGAGGAAGTGCGCGAGGCGGCGATCGAGGCCTGCGAGCAGCACGGCATCGTCTTCATCGACGAGATCGACAAGGTCGCCAAGCGCAGCGAAGCCGGCATGACCGGCGGCGACGTCAGCCGCGAAGGCGTGCAGCGCGACCTGCTGCCGCTGGTCGAAGGCTCGACCGTGAGCACGAAGTACGGACCGGTGAAGACCGACCACATCCTCTTCATCGCGTCCGGCGCGTTCCACCTGGCCAAGCCGAGCGACCTGATTCCCGAGCTGCAGGGCCGCTTCCCGATCCGCGTGGAGCTGTCGGCGCTGAGCAAGGACGATTTCGTGCGCATCCTCACCGAGCCCAAGGCCGCGCTGACGACGCAGTACGTCGAACTGCTGCGCACCGAAGGCGTCAGCCTGGAGTTCACGCCGGATGCGGTGGATCGCCTCGCGGAAATCGCCGCGCAGGTGAACGAGCGGCAGGAAAACATCGGCGCGCGCCGCCTGCACACCGTGCTCGAACGCCTGCTCGACGTGCTGAGCTACGAGGCGCCGGACCGCGATGGGCAGTCGGTGAAGATCGATCGCGCCTACGTCGATTCGCACCTGGGCGAGCTGGTGCAGGATCCGGATCTGAGCCGGTACATCCTGTAAGCGCTTGCTGTTTCCTTGCTCCTCCCCTGCAAGCAGGGGAGGAGCAATGCTCAACGCGGCTCCACCACCACGTCCGTCTTCACCGAACTGGCGATGAAGCAGTTCCGGTGCGCCGATTCGTGCAGCTTCTCCAGCGCCGCCGCATCCGGCGCATCGCCGCCGAACGTGATCTTCGGCCGCAGCGTCACGTGCGTAACGGCCATGCGGCCTTCCGCGTTCTTGTCGAGCGTGCCGATCGCATCGTCCTCGTAGGCGTCGATCGTCCAGCCCTTCTTCGCCGCGATCGCCAGCAGCGTCAGCATGTGGCAGGACGACAGCGCGGCGACCAGCATCTCCTCCGGATCCACGCCCTGCGCGCTGCCGAAATACGCCGGCGCGGCGGAACCCGTGACGCGCTGGCCACGTTCGAACCGCACCTCGTGGTCGCGCGGGTAATGCTCGTAGTCGAACGGCTGGTCGTTGCGGGTCCAGCGGATCGAGGCGAGGTGTTCGGACATGGCGGCGGCTTCCGTGTGGGCGGGCCGCCACCATGCCACAGCCGCGTCAGCGGGCGACAGGCGCGGGGGATGCGCCGGCGGCCTTGCGGCGGCGGGCCGTGTCCTCGACGAGCTGGTCGTGCGCGGCCTGCTGCAGGCGCTCGATGCTCACCGTGTCGGGCGATGCACCCAGCCGTGCGGTCAGGTCGGCGACCACGCGCTTGTTCGCGTAGGTGTGCGGCGATTGGATGTCGTCGCTCTGCGCGGTGAGCATGTAACCCAGCCGCTGCGCGCTGACCTCGCGGGCCTGCGCCAGTTCGACCAGCTTGGCGCGGTACTCCAGTTCCCACGACGCCAGGCCGGGAAACGCGTTCTGGTCGGCGAAATGCTGCGTTTCGTGTCCCAGGAACACCACGCGGAAGGCTTCGCTGTCGAGGCCTTCGGTGTATCGGGGCACGACGGCGTACAGCGCATCGGCCGTGGCCCAGCCGCCAGCGGCACCGCGTTCGCAACGGCCATAGCCCATCCAGCCACGGCTCGCCCAGTCCTCGAGCAGCTCCACCTTCACCGTGTACTGGCCTTCGGGCAGATCGACCTTCCACGGACGGGTTTCCTGCTTGCGCCACAGCATCAGCTCGCGCAGCGGCAACGTGCGGCCCGCCTGCGCCCGATAGCCATGCGCGAGCAGCTGGCCCTGCAGGATCGGTTCCAGCGCGTCCATGTCCTTCGCGCCGGCCGCGTCGGCGCCGAGGCGCTGGCGCAGCGTGGACAGCAGCTTCGCTTCCAGTGCGGCGCGCTGTGTAGGTGCCTTCAACGCGTGCCACCAGTAGTCCTGGTAGTCGCGCAGGATCTGCCGGACGAAGCCGTCGGCGACGCCATCGATGGCGAACACCGGCGCGTCTCCATGACGCGCCAGCATGCACGCGCGATACACCGCGTCGTCGCCTTCGAAGCCATTTGCCGGCGATGCACGCAGCGCACGCACCGCGCGCTGGCTGTCGCCCTGGAGGATGAAGCTGGTGGATTCGTCGATGGCGGCCTTCGCCGCCGGCGTGGAACCGGCCGTGTCGGCGGCGCGCGCGGCCGGCAGCAGGGCGGCGAGCATGAGGAACAGTGGAGCGATGTGCCGGGAATTCATGGGGATCCGTTCGCTGGACGACCGACGGCCGCCTTCGCGCTCATTGCAGCGCGGCGGGCGCGGTGGCGTCTTGAACGGATTTGATCTGCCGGCGCAGCCGCGAGGGCGGGGCGCCGGTCGCGGCGCGCAGCGTGCGCGTGAGGTGCGCCTGGTCGGCGAACCCCGTCGTCGCCGCGATGTCGGCCAGCGGCGTTCCGTCGGCGAGCAGCCGCAACGCGCGGCGGCAGCGCAATTCCCGACGCAGCAACTGCGGCGGCATGCCGTGCGACCTGACGAACGTGCGCGAGGCATGCGCGAGCGAGACGCCGGCCTTCCGCGCGAGCGACGCGATGTCGTCGCCGCCTTCGAGTTCGCGAAGGAACGCGTGCTGCCAGGACTGCAGCGTGGGCGCCGGCGCCGCACGGCACGATGCGATCAGCTCGCCCAGCCGATGCGGCGCGCGCGTGAACACCGCGAAGGCGTCCTTCGCATCGTGCACGCGCAACACGCGCAGGGACTCGCCGACGAGGTCGCCGTCCAGATCCAGGTTCGCCACCTTCGCCCCGAGCCGGCCGAAGCGGTTTCCGTGCGCATGCCAGCGCGGATGCAGCACCAGCGTGCCCGGCACGCAGTCGACCGGGCCGTCGGCGCTCGCCTCGACGTGGCTGCCGTCGATCACCAGCGCCGCGTACGCGCCATCGTGCCGGTGCGTGCGCAGCACGTCGCGGGCGTCATGGCGGGTTTCGAAGCCGGTGTGGGCGTGCATGGGCGGATCCTGGGCAATGCGGTGGCCGCCGGCCAGTGACGGAGGTTGGGTCCTCGTTGGGATGCGCGGGCCCGGCCCGGGGTTGAAAAGGCGATGTCCGCGTGGTCCGGCCGTGGTTCGAAGTGGCCGGCTTTGTATCCCAATGCATCCGATGCCGGATCGCTGCGGCCCGCTTACGAAACCCCGGTTTCCATGACACGTGCCGGACGAATGGAAAGCACGTAATGGCCACGACGCCGACGGATCGCCCGCCGGCGACATTCGAAAGGACGAGGCCATGACGAACGAATCTCCTTCACACGCCAACGCCGCGCTGGTGTTCGGCGGGTCCCGCGGCATCGGTGCCGCCATCGCGCGACGCCTGGCTCGCGACGGTCATCCCGTGGCCCTGACCTACGCGTCGCGCGCCGACAAGGCCGCCGAGGTGGTCGCCGCGATCGAAGCCGAGGGCGGAACGGCGCTCGCGTTGCAGGCCGACAGCGCCGAGGCGGGCGCGCTCGCTTCGGCCGTGGCGAGCGCGACCGCCCGGCTTGGCCCGCCGAGGATCGCGGTCGTCAACGCGGGGCTCTACCAGGGCAGCCCGCTCGACGCCTTCCCGCTCGACATGCTGGACCGGTTGCTCGCGGTCAACGTGCGCGGCGTGTTCCTGTCGATCCAGGCGGCAGCGGCCCGGATGGTCGACGGCGGCCGGATCATCACCATCGGCAGCAACACGGCCGTGCGCAGTGGCGTGGTCGGCAGCAGCGTCTACGCGATGACCAAGGCCGCCGTCGCGACGCTGGTGCGCGAACTCGCGCTCGACCTGGCTCCACGCCGGATCACCATCAACAACATCCAGCCCGGCCCCATCGAAACCGACATCACGGCCGGCTTCCTCGAGCAACTGGTCGAGCGCAATCCGTTGCGACGCGTCGGCACGCCCGCGGAAGTCGCGGCGCTCGCTGCGCATCTAGCGAGCGCGGAAGCCGGCTACATGACGGGCGCGAGCCTGACGATGGACGGCGGGTTCTCGATCTGAGGCAAGCGGCAGGACGTCCGCCTCATTCCTCGATCGCCTCGATCCCCGCCAGCCCGAGCTTCTCCAGATGCGCACGCATCTCCCGCAGCCGCTCCGGCGAATGCCCTTCCCATTCCATGACCTCGCCGACCACGCGGAACGGATGCGCAGAGCGGTACGACTTCGTGGGGTTGCCGGGAAAACGTTTGTCGGTGAGGTTCGGATCGTCCTCGATCGGGCCGGTGGGCTCGACGAGGTAGATGCGGCCACGGCCTTCGCCGATGGCGAGTTCGGCGCCCCAGATGGCGGCGTCCAGCGTCGCGGTCAGGTACACGAACTTCGCCGCGTTGCGCTTGCCGAAGTTGGAAACGCGGCCGGGTTCGATCATGTCGCCGACCGCGAGGTCGGCCTTCGTGCCGTGGTAGTACGTCGGTGCATGCGACATGGCGCGGATTCCGGTGGCCTGCCGTTTCGACAGGCCGGCGATGCTGCACCATGCGCCGCGGCTTGCCGCAAGCCCCGGGGCGCTATATAAATTGGTTGTGGGAGGCGCGCGGCGCCTCCTTTTTTTTGTGCCTGGATGCGGCGCGATCAATCCTCGCCGATGTCCTCGTTCCACACGTCGGGATGGGCGGCGATGTAGTCGCCGAGCATGCGGATGCACGTCGCGTCTTCCAGGTCGATCACCTTGACGCCGTTCTCGCGCAGCCAGTCGATGCCGCCGCGGAAATTCACCGATTCGCCCACCACCACCGTGCCGATGTTGAACTGCCGCACCAGCCCGCTGCAGTACCAGCACGGCGCGAGCGTGGTGACCATGAGGGTGTCGCGATAACGGCGCTGGCGTCCGGCCTTGCGGAAGGCGTCGGTTTCGCCGTGCACGGACGGATCGTTCTCCTGGATGCGGCGGTTGTGGCCGCAGCCGAGCAGCCGGCCGTCGTGGTGATAGAGCGCCGCGCCGATCGGAATGCCGCCTTCGGCCAGTCCCTTGCGGGCTTCCTCCACGGCGGTGGCGAGCAGGGCGCGGTAGTCGGGCGTTTCGATCATGCGGAGGCTCCAGCGGCACGTCGCAGCATGTCGATGTGCGGGATGCCGTCGTCGAGGTAGGTGTCGGAATTGCGCACGAATCCGTGCCGCGCGTAGTAATGCTCCAGGTGCGCCTGCGCGCCGATCTGCACGTCGCTGCCGGGCCAGCGATGTTCGATCTGTTCCAGCGCGACGCGCACCAGCGGATCGCCGAGTCCACGCCCGCGATACGCCGGCGCGGTGAGCACGCGGCCGAAACTCACCTGCGGATAGCCGAGGCCGGCCGGCAGGATGCGCAGGTAGGCGGCGATGCCGTCGTCCTCGGCGCGGCCGATGACGTGCAGCGTGCCGGGATGCGCGTCCTTGCCGTCGGGGTCGAGGTAGACGCATTGCTGCTCCACGACGAACACCTCCGAACGCAGCTTCAGCAGCGCGTAGAGCGTGGCGGCGTCGAGTCCGGCGAAGGTGCTGGTTTGCCAGCGGATGTTCGGTTCTGCGGTTTCGGTCATGCCGGAATGATGCCTCTTTTCGACTGTCGTCAACCTCAGCGCCGCGCGCCCGAGGTGTCGATGCTCACTTCCACCGACATGCCCGGATGCAGCCGCGGCGCTAGCGACTGGCCGGCGTCGATCGCGATCTTCACCGGAATGCGCTGCGCGATCTTCACGAAGTTGCCGGTGGCGTTGTCGGGCGGGAGCACGGCGAATTCGGACCCGGTGGCGGGGGAGATCTCCTCCACCCGCCCATGCAGGCGCGCGCCGCCGAGCGCGTCGACGGTGAAGCTCGCCGGCTGGCCGATGCGCACGAACTCCATCTGCGTTTCCTTCATGTTCGCCACCACCCACATGCGCTCGGGCACCAGCCCCATCAGCTGCGTTCCGACGTTGACGTACGCGCCGACGCGCACCGCGACCTGGCCGAGCTGGCCGTCGCGGGGCGCGAGGATGCGGGTGTTTTCCAGGTCGATCTCGGCCAGCCGGATCGCCGCCTGCGCACTGGCGACCGCGGCTTCCAGCACGCCGATGTTGACGGTGACGCTGCGCGCGTTCTGGCGGGCGATTTCCAGCCCGGCCTGCGCTTCCGATACGCCAGCCTGCGCCTGCGTGCTCGCCGCCTGCGCCTGGTCGCGATCGGCCTGCGACAGCAGTCGCTGGCGCGCGAGCGGTTCGATGCGTTGCAGGTCGGCGGCGGCCTTGCGCTGCAGCGCCTGTGCGTTGCGCACGGCGGCTTCGCTCTGCTCGATGCCGGCCGCCGCGCTGCGCTGCTGCTGCGCGGCGTTCGCAAGCGCGGCCTGTTCGCTCTGCAGGCGCGCCTGGGCCTGTTCGAGGCGCTGGCGGTAGATGCGGTCGTCGATCTGCACCAGCAGTTGTCCGCGCTTCACGTGCTCGAAATCCTGCACCGCCACCTTCGTGACGTAGCCGGCCAGCTGCGGCGCGATGATCGTCACCTGCCCGCGCACCATCGCGTTCTCGGTGGTCTGGATCGGGGTGCGGAACGGTGGCAGGTGCCACGCGTAGAGCACGACCAGCACGCCCGCCAGCGCGACGCCGGCGAAGGCGGCCATCTGCCAGCGTCGTCGGCGCCTGCGGGCGGCGTCGGTGCGGGAAGGTTCGGTCGGCGTGGGTGAATTCATGGAGCGGCGGTCGTGGCGGGAAGGGCGGAGGAGGCGGCGCGCGCGGCGGCGCGATCGCGTCGCAGCAGGCGCAGGCGATGGACGAGCATCCACGCCATGGTGAGCAGCGCGATGATCGCGATGAGCATGAACACATCGTTGTAGGCCAGCACGTTCGCCTCGCGTGAAGCGGCAGTGCCGAGCGCACGCACGCCCTGCTGGCTGCGCAGCGCGGGATCGGCGATGGCCTGCGCGTACGCGGCGCCGCCGGCCTGCACGCGCGCGGCGACGAGCGGGTCCTGCAGGGTGAGGTGTTCGACGAGCTGGCTGGAGTGGTACTTCTCGCGCACCGTCTGGAACGTGCCCAGCGCGGCCGTGCCGACCAGCCCGCCCAGGTTCTGCGCCATGCCGAACAGCACCACGAAGGTGATCAGGTTGCGCGGCTGCGCGATGACCTGGCCCATGCCCAGGATCATCGCCGGGCCAAGGAAATACGTGCTGCCGAAGCCGATCAGGAACTGGCTGAGCCACATGTCCTGCGGGCGCGTGAGGCTGGTGGAATGCGCATCGAGCAGCGCGCCGGTCGCGATGCATGCCAGGGCGATCGACGAGGGAATGATCATGCGCCCCGGCACGATGGTGAGCGCGCTGGCGAGGATGCCCAGCGCGCATCCCAGCGCGGTCATCGCGAACATGCCATGCATCTGGTCGTTGGTCAGGCCCAGCGCCTGCATGAAGCCCACCGCGCCGGTGCTCTGTTCCGACAAGGCGAAACGGATCAGCAGCACCGACACGCCCAGGCGCACCATCGTGCCGCTGGCGAGCCAGCGCGTGTTGATCAGCGGATTGGTGCGGAAGTGTTCCACCGCGATCGCCCCGGTGAGCAGCACGATCGCCCCGGACAGCGCCCAGCCGATCCATTCGGCGTCGAACCACCATTCCACGCGTCCCAGCGACAGCACCGCGCACAGCAGCGCCATGCCCGGCGCGAACAGCGCGAAGGTGAGGAAGTCGGTCTTCTCGAACATCTTCATGCGGTCGCTCGGCGGCAGCCGCAGCATCAGCACGCCGCCGAGGGCGATCAGCGCCATGCCGAGCTCGAACAGGTACAGGCCGCGCCATTCGCCGAACTCCAGCAGTTCGGCCGAGAAGATGCGCGCCAGCGGCGTGGCCAGCTGCGCCACGCCGATGCCGACCACGAGCCCGCGCAAGCGGTGCGCGGCCGGGAAGGCCTGCATCATGTAGTACAGCCCCAGCGTGCTCAGCGCCGCGCCCGCGATGCCGTGCGCGGCGCGCACCGCGATGGCCGATTCCAGTCCGTGGACGAACAGGTGCGCGAACGCCACCAGCGCGTACAGCGCCAGGAACACCTCGGTGAAGGCGCGCAGCCCGAACTGCTGGCGGAACTTCACCAGGATCAGGTTCACCGACACGTTGGTCATCACGTAGGCCGCGGGCAGCCACTGCACCTCGGCCGACGTCGCCCCCAACGCGCCCTGCAGGTTGAGCAGGTTGGCCGTGACCAGCGCGTTGCCCAGGCCGCCGGTGATCGCCACGAGGAACCCCACCAGGGCGAAGGCGGCCCGGCGGGGCGGCGAGTGCAGCGGGGTGGAGGGCGAGCCCGGGACCTTCGGGCGCTCGTGCTCGGCCCACTCGCGCGGCGCGTAACGGCTCATCGGCGCGGACGTCCTCCTGGCAGCGGCATGGGCGAGGAGGCGGGCCCGCCCGGCGACGGTGAATTCTCGCACGGGGTGCGATAATCGCCGCATGAACGATTCCCAGCACAAGCCAGGCGCCACATCCGGCACGACCCACTTCGGTTTCCGCGACGTGCCCACGGGCGAGAAGCAGAAGCTCGTCGGGCAGGTCTTCTCGTCGGTCGCGCGCAACTACGACCTGATGAACGACCTGATGTCGCTGGGCATCCACCGCGTGTGGAAGCGCTATTTCGTCGGCACCTGCCAGGTCAAGCGCGGCGACCGCGTGCTCGACCTCGCCGGCGGCACCGGCGACATCGCGCTGTTGCTGCGCGATCGCGTGGGCCAGTCGGGCAGCATCGTGCTGGGCGACATCAACGGCGCGATGCTGCGCGTGGGCCGCGACCGCATGACCGACATGGGCAAGGTCGCCGGCTTCGAATACGTGCAGATGAACGCCGAGAAGCTGCCGTTCCCGGACGGCAGCTTCGACCTGGTGACGATCGCCTTCGGCCTGCGCAACGTCACCGACAAGGACGCCGCGCTGCGCGAGATGCATCGCGTGCTGAAAGTCGGCGGCCAGGCGCGCGTGCTGGAGTTCTCGGAAGTGAAGGCGGACTGGTTCAAGCCGATCTACGACTTCCATTCGTTCCAGGTGCTGCCGCGCCTGGGCAAGCTGTTCGCCAACGACGCCGACAGCTACCAGTACCTGGCCGAGAGCATCCGCAAGCATCCGCCGCAGGACGAGCTGAAGTCGATGATGCAGGCGGCGGGGTTCGGACGTTGCGACTATCGCAATCTGTCGGCGGGGATCGTGGCGATCCACACCGGCTACAAAGTTTGAAGCAGCGCAGCGAACGGGCGTTGAGGTAAACGTCATCCCGGCGAAAGCCGGGGTCCAGGCCCATGCTGTTACCGCGCGCTTTGGCGCGCCTGCGGGTAGCGCACCAGCAACGCGCGCACCACCCCGTTCGTCCACCCGAACCCATCCTGCAGCGGATATTCCCCGCCGGCGCCGTGCGCCTGGCCCGTGGCGTCGTACTTCTCGACGAGCTTGTGCTTCTGCTCGAACACGCGCCGCACCTCGCCCAGGAATCCGTTCGCGATGTCCGCGGCCAGCGCATCCTCGCCGTAACGACGCAGGCCTTCGACCGCGACCCACTGCAACGGCGCCCACGCGTTCGGCGCGTCCCATTGCTGGCCCGTGCGCAACGTCGTCGTGAGCAGTCCGCCGGGTTGCAGCAAGTGCGTGCGGACCGTCGCTGCCGTGAGCTTCGCGCGCTGCGGCGACGCGATGCCGACGAACAGCGGCGTCAGCGATGCGGCCGTCACCTGCGCGCTGACCTGGCGACGCTTCCAGTCGTAATCGGCGTAGAAGCCGTCGGCGTTCCACAGGTGCTTTGCGATGGCGGCGGCACGCTGCTTC
Organism: Lysobacter sp. SCRH-1R; assembly: GCF_057747855.1. Classification (NCBI taxonomy): domain Bacteria; kingdom Pseudomonadati; phylum Pseudomonadota; class Gammaproteobacteria; order Lysobacterales; family Lysobacteraceae; genus Lysobacter; species Lysobacter sp. SCRH-1R. The sequence continues at coordinate 413,876 of NZ_CM173227.1, forward strand.
GCACGTTCGTCGAACTCGCGCGCGCACTCGGGCTGCGCGTCCTTGCGGCATGCCAGCGCGATCGTCGTTTCCAGGTGGTGCATCAGGCTGTTGAGATCGACCGGCACGAAGGCGGTGGTGCGGATCGTGCCCAGCGTCCGGCCATCGCCGAGCCAGCGGCTCGAATAGTCCCAGCCGCTTTCCGCACCGGCGCGCAGCTCGCGGAACACTTCGGGCGCAGGACGATCCGGGACGCCCGCCGCGGTGCGCACGTCGTGCTGCCATGCTTCCGGGCGCGGCGTGTCGCGATCGTCCCAATAGCGGTTGAGCACGCTGCCATCGGCCAGCCGGACCACGCGACGCGACGCCTCGCCGGGCGCGAGCGACTGCGCATCGCGCATCCACCACGCGTGCTCGCGGCGCAGTTGCGGCAGGTAACGGCGATACAACGCGTCGCCGTCCGCGCGCGCTTCCAGTTCGACCATGTGCGAGAAGTACGGCGGTTGCGAACGGCTCAGGTAGTACGTGCGCGCGCCGTTGGGAATGTGGCCGTATCCGTCGATCATCGCCGCGAAGTTCGCCAGCATGTCGCGCGCGGAATCGCGCCGGCCGCTTTCGATCAGGCCGAGCATCGTGAAGTACGAATCCCAGTAGTACATCTCGCGGAAACGCCCGCCCGGCACGACGTACGGATGCGCCAGCGAGAGCCGGCTGTCGTAAGGCAGCGGCGCGGGATCGGTACGCGTGAGCTGCGGCCACAGTCCGTCGATGTGCGCCGCGAGCGTGCGCCCGACCGCGACCTTCGACGTCATCGCCCGTGGCGGCAGTTCGAAATTCGCCTGCACGAAGGCGCGCAGGTCGAAGTCCGGCGCGTCGCGCATGGCGAGGAATCCGGCATGGATCGCGGCCGGATCGCGCAAAGGCCGTGCGTCTGCGAAGGTCTTCTGGTCGTCGAACAGGCCCGCCTGCTGCACCGCGGCGAACAAGGCCGGATAGGTGCCATCGGGCGTTTCGACCGGCGCAAGCGCGGACGTTTCCGGCGCGGCGGTTGCGGCGCGCTGCTGGACCGGCGCGCCCGTGCAGGCGGCGAGGGCGCCCAGCAGCAGGACGACGAAGGACGGACGAATGGCGTGGTCGAAGGCGCGACGGCTCAAGGCAGGCTCCCGGCGAGGGTCCGGGCAGGGTAGGCGGGCGCGCATCGCCGTCGCGTGAGGCGACGCGCCCGGCCGCGCTACACTCGCCCGCTCACCCGCCATATCCGGTCCTCCCATGCGTTATTCGATGCTGACCCTGTGCCTTGCCGCCGCCCTCGCCGCCGGTTGCTCGCGCGATGCCGCGCCGCCCGCCGACACCGCCGCGAAGGACACCGCCGCCGCCACGACCGCCGACCAGAAGAACGTCGCCGAAGTGGACGAGTACTCCTTCGCGCAGCCCGACAAGGTCCGCATCGACGACCTCGCGCTGGAACTGAAGGTCGACTTCGACAACAAACAGCTCGGCGGCAGCGCGACGTACACGCTGCAGTGGCTCGACCAGAACGCCACGCAGCTGGTGCTGGACACGCGCGATCTCACCATCGAGAAGGTCGTTGGCGAACGCAGCGACGGCAAGTGGGAAGACCTGAAGTTCGCGCTCGCCGACAAGGACAAGGTGCTCGGCAGCAAGCTCACCATCGAGACGCCGCAGCGCAATCCGCGCATCCGCGTCACCTACCACACCTCGCCCGATGCGTCGGGCCTGCAGTGGCTCACGCCGGAGATGACGCAGGGCAAGAAGACGCCCTTCATGTTCAGCCAGTCGCAGCAGATCCACGCGCGTTCGTGGGTGCCGCTGCAGGACACGCCGCGCGTGCGATTCACCTACACCGCGCACGTGACCGCGCCGCAGGACGCGATGGTGCTGATGAGCGCCGACAACGATCCCAAGGCCGCGCGCGACGGCGACTACACGTTCAAGATGCCGCAGAAGATTCCGTCGTACCTGCTGGCGATCGCCGCGGGCGACCTGGTCTTCCAGCCGATCAGCGAACGCGCCGGCGTGTGGGCCGAGCCGGGCATGGTGGAAAAGGCGGCCGACGAGTTCGCCGACACCGACAAGATGATGCAGACCGCCGAGCGCCTGTACGGCCCGTATCGCTGGGGCCGTTACGACATCCTCGTGCTGCCGCCGTCGTTCCCGTACGGCGGCATGGAGAACCCGCGCCTGACCTTCGCCACGCCGACGGTGATCGTGGGCGACAAGTCGCTGGTCTCGCTCGTCGCGCATGAGCTGGCGCACAGCTGGTCCGGCAACCTGGTGACGTTCTCCACGCCGAAGGACAGCTGGCTCAACGAAGGCTTCACCAGCTACGTCGAGAACCGCATCGTCGAGGACCTGTACGGCAAGGAAGCGGCCGACATGGAGAAGGTCATCTCGCGCAACGAACTGGCCGCCGAATACAAGGAGCTCGATCCCAAGCTGCAGGTGCTGGCGCTGCGTCCGGGCACGCTGGCCGACCCGGACGGGCAGAGCAGCTCGACCGTGTACACCAAGGGAGCGTGGTTCCTGCAGTTCCTGGAGGAGCGTTTCGGCCGCGAGGCATTCGACCCGTTCCTGAAGGAATACTTCAACCACTTCGCGTTCCAGTCGATCCCGACGACGAAGTTCATCGAGTACGCCAAGGCGAACCTGCTCGACAAGTACCCGGGCAAGGTGACCGAAGCCGAGCTCGACCAGTGGATCTACGAACCGGGCGTGCCGGATACGGCGCCCAAGACCGTGTCGCCGCGTTTCGACGCGGTGGACGCCGCGCGCAAGGCGTGGCTCGACAGCGGCACGCTTCCCGTGAAGGACGCGACGTCGAAGTGGAGCACGCAGGAGTGGGTGCACTTCATCGACGGCATGCCGGAAACGCTCAAGCCCGGGCAGCTGGCCGCGCTCGACGCCGCGTTCCACTTCACCGGGACGCCCAACGGCGAGATCGCGCAGCGCTGGTATCCGCTGGCCGTGCGTAGCGGTTACACGCAGGCCAATGCCGCCGCGGCGGAGTTCATCGCACGCGTGGGCCGTCGCAAGCTGATCATGCCCACGTATGCGGAACTGGTGAAAACGCCGGAAGGTTTGAAGCTCGCGGAAGAAACCTTCGCCAAGGCGCGTGCGGGGTATCACCCGATCACGACGCAGTCGGTGGAGGAGACGATCGCTGGGGCGAAACAGCCGCCGAAGTCGTAAAAGCGCTGCGCTTCTGCTCCTCCCCCTGTGTGCAGGGGGAGGTTGGGAGGGGGTAAGCGGCGCCCAAGCGCCGGGTTCCCGAGCGTGACCGCGCCGTGTACGCCACCCCTCCCCAACCCTCCCCTGCAAGCAGGGGAGGGAGTCCGCCGGGAAGGGGAGGGAACACGTGCGTTCTCGATCGCTGCGGTTCATTGCAATCATCGCCACCGCGCTGCTGCTCCTCGCAGCAGCCTCCCTCTGGCACAACCCCTACGCGCTCATCAGCGGCGACTTCACCCGCCAGCGCCTCGCCGCGGGTCTGTCGAAAGCCAGCGTGCAGATTGGCGAGGACCACTGGGTCTACGCCCACGACGACACCGCATCGGCCAACGTGCCCACCATCGTCATGCTGCACGGCTTCACCGGCAGCAAGGAAAACTGGTTTCCGGTCGCGCGCCTTCTGCGCGAACGTTACCGCGTGATCGTTCCCGACCTCCCCGGCTGGGGCGAATCGAACCGCATCGAAAACGCCGACTACGGCTTCCTCGCGCAAAGCGAACGCGTTGCACGCTTCCTCGATGCCGCATCTCCGGAAGAACCTGTCGTACTGCTCGGCCATTCGATGGGCGGCGGCGTCGCGGCGCTCACGGCCGCGCGGCATCCCGAGCGCGTTGCACGCGTGGGGCTCGTCGACGCCGCCGGCGTCCGGTTCCACGACAACCGGTTCGGCCTGGACGTGCTCGCCGGGAAGAACCCGTTCGCCGTGTACGACGAAGCGTCGCTGCAGCGCTATCTCGACACGGTGTTCTTCGACGACGACGCCAGACCGCTGATTCCGTGGCCCGCCGACCGCATCTACATCGCGCGCCGCAAGCGCGATGCCGCGTTCGAACAGCGCGTGCTCGACCGCATCGGCCGCGGCGACGAACGTTTCCTGCCCGGCGACGAGGCCGCGCGCATCGACCAGCCCGCGCTGCTGCTATGGTGCCGCCAGGATGCGGTGATCGACGCGAGCGCGCTGGAGCTCTACGCGCAGCGCATGCCGCAGGCGCGACGCGTGCTGCTGGACGGCTGCGGACACATGTCGATCATGGAAAAACCCGAGGCGGTCGCGCGCGCCGTGACCGAGCTGATCGAACGAGGAAAACACCGATGAAACACGCTGCACCGAAGTGGTCCGCCATCGTGCTCGCAGGGGCACTGGCCGCATGCCAGCCGGCCACCGATCCGAAGGCCGAGGCGGCCGCGCAGGCTGCCGCGCAGGAACAGGCCGCGGATGAAATGGCGAAGGCGTTCGAAGCCGAATACGGCAAGCAGAACTGGGAACTCGCGCGTGCACACGGCGACGTACTGGCGGCCAAGTATCCGGCGAGCGCCGCGTTCGCCCGCATCGAAACGCGTTACAACGAGGTCAAGGACAAGGCCGCGCAGGCACGCGAACAGCGCCGGACCGCCGCCTTGTGGACCTACCAGGCCCAGCCGCTCGACAAGGGCGAACAGGTGTCGGCATCGATCTACGCGAAGGATTACGTCGACACCGACGGCAGCGGCCCGCGCCCGGTGCAGCTGATCTTCCGCGATCGACCGGACTGGGGCCGCAGCAGCTACCTCGTGCTGGAGAAGGGCGATTTCGACTGCTACGGCGGCTGCAAGGTGAAGCTGAAGGTCGACGACGCCGAGCCGAAGCGCGTGGATGCGAGCCGCCCGAAGACCGACGAAGCCATCGCGATGTTCATCGAGGACGAGAAGATGCTGTGGAAGACGGTGAAGTCCGCGAAGGTCATCGCGATCGAATTCCCGGTGAAGGCCGGCGGCACGCGCACCGCGGTGTTCGAGGTGGGCGGGCTGGATTCGTCGAAGATGCCGTCGAAATGGAACTGATGCGCGGACATCCCTGAACGTCCGGCGCCTGCACGCAGCCTTACGCATTGCCTTCGTAAGCTCCGCACCGATGCCGGCGTTCGCCGTGCATCGGGCGGCACGCACACGGAAGGCGCGCCGGTTCGCCAGCCACGCGGTCGCGAACGGAACGCCGGCGGCGTGGCCCATCGGGTGGAGGACGCCATGCTCTCCCCACGTCTGCACAACCTGCTCGACCAGGGCCAGGCGCCCTACACGACGCTCACGCACCCGCGCACGGTGACGGCGCACGAAACCGCATCGGCGGTGCGCGTGGAGCCCAACCACTTCGCCAAGACGGTGATGATCAAGGCCGACGGCCGGCTCGCGATGGTGGTGATGCCGTCGACGTATCGCGCCGATCTGTATCGGCTGTCATTGGCGCTCGGCGGCGTGCCGGTGGAACTGGCGGAAGAGACCGAATTCCGCGACGCCTTCCCCGACTGCGAACCCGGCGCGATGCCGCCGTTCGGCCATCTGTACGGCATGCCGGTCTACATCGACTCGCGCCTGGCGCACCAGGAGGAAATCGCGTTCAACGCAGGCAACCACACCGAAGTGGTGCGCATGCCGTATGCGGAGTTCGAGCGGCTCGCGGCGCCGGAGATGCTCTGGTTGGCGCACATGATGTAGAGCCGTGATTGGTGATTCGGGATTCGTGATTCGAAGAGCGAAAACACGGCGCTCCCCGAATCACGAATCACCATTCGCGAATCACGGCTTCACAGCGCGTAACCGAACTGCTGCTTGAACTGCTCGTTGAACTCGTCGAAATCGAAGCGCTGGTTCTGCGTGCCGGGATGTTCGACCTTCAGCGCGCCCATCAGGTTGCCCATGCGGCCGATGGTCAGCCAGTCGTAGCCCTTTTCGATGCCGAAGATCAGGCCGGCGCGGAACGCATCGCCGCAACCGGTCGGATCGGTCACGCGACGCTCGTGCGCGGGCGGGACGTCGATGGTCTTTTCCGGCGTGTGGATCTGCGAACCGTGCGGACCGCGTGTGGTGATGTACGCCTTCACGCGCTTGACGATGTCGTTCTCGCTCCAGCCGGTGCGTTCCTGCAGCAGGTTGGACTCGTAGTCGTTGACGGTGACGTAGTCGGCCAGCTCGATGAAGTTGCGCAGTTCCTCGCCGTTGAACAGCGGCATGGCCTGGCCCGGATCGAAGATGAAGGGGATGCCCGTGTCGGCGAATTCCTGCGCGTTCTGCAGCATGCCTTCGCGGCCGTCGGGGCTGACGATGCCGAAGGTCACGCCCGCAACGTCGCGCACGTGGTTCTCGTACGAACGCATCATCGCGCCCGGATGGAACGCGGTGATCTGGTTGTTGTCGTGGTCGGTGGTGATGAAGGCCTGCGGCGTGAAGAGCTCTTCGATCTCCTTCACCTGCGACAGGTTGATGCCGCACTGTTCGAAATGCTCGCGGTACGGCGCGAAATCCTGGCCGACGGTGGCCATCGGGATCGGGTCGCCGCCCAGCAGCTTGAGGTTGTAGGCGATGTTGCCGGCGCAGCCGCCGAACTCGCGGCGCATCCGCGGCACCAGGAAGGACACATTCAGGATGTGCACCTTGTCGGGCAGGATGTGGTTCTTGAACTGGTCGGGGAACACCATGATGGTGTCGTAGGCCAGCGAGCCGCAGATCAGTGCAGACATCGAAATTCCCAGGGTCGAGGGCCGTCCGCGGCGCGGTTCCGGCGTGGTGCGTGAGGTCACGGAGCGACGGCCAGGTGCCGCGCGGGCGCTAGGGTAGCGGCTGGGGGCGCCGGCGGCCAGCCGCCGGGGAGCTGAACCGTTCCGGCGGCTCGGGATAGGACGCTTCCGAAACGTGACCTTCGATGGCACGAAGTGCCCGGAATTGCAGGTTTTTTCCTTGTGCCGCAAGGGGGCGGTTGCTAGGCTAGCGAACCCCTCACGCGCCTCTCACGCCCACCTTTCCGACGGCCGATCCTCGATGTTCAAGAAGTTCCGCGGCATGTTTTCCAACGACCTGTCCATCGACCTGGGCACGGCGAACACCCTCATCTACGTCCGCGGCCAGGGGATCGTCCTGAACGAGCCGTCGGTCGTGGCCGTCCGCCAGGACCGCCTGATCGGCGGCAACCGCACGGTGGCGGCGGTCGGCAGCGAGGCCAAGATGATGCTCGGGCGCACCCCGGGCCACATCACGACTATCCGGCCGATGAAGGACGGCGTCATCGCCGACTTCACCTACACCGAGGAAATGCTCAAGCACTTCATCCGCAAGGTGCATAAGAGCCGTTTCCTGCGCCCGAGCCCGCGCGTGCTGGTCTGCGTGCCGTGCGGCTCGACCCAGGTGGAGCGCCGCGCGATCAAGGAATCGGCCGAAGAGGCCGGTGCCCGCGAGGTCTACCTCATCGAGGAGCCCATGGCGGCCGCCATCGGCGCCGGCATGCCGGTGACCGAGGCCCGCGGCTCGATGGTGGTGGACATCGGCGGCGGCACCACGGAAGTGGCGGTCATCGCGCTCAACGGCATCGTCTATTCGGCGTCGGTCCGCATCGGCGGCGACCGCTTCGACGAGTCGATCATCAGCTACGTCCGCCGCACCTACGGCACGCTGATCGGCGAAGCCACCGCCGAGCGCATCAAGCTCGAGATCGGCTGCGCCTACCCGCAGCAGAAGGCGGCGACGGTCGAAGTCTCCGGCCGCAACCTCGCCGAGGGCGTGCCGAAGATGATCACCATCAACTCCAACGAGGTGCTGGAAGCCCTGCGCGAGCCGCTGGCCGGCATCGTCTCGGCGATCAAGCTGGCGCTGGAGCAGACCCCGCCGGAACTGTGCGCCGACGTCGCCGAGCGCGGCATCGTCCTGACCGGCGGCGGCGCGCTGCTGCGCGACCTGGACCGCCTGATCAGCGAGGAAACCGGCCTGCACGTGCAGGTCGCCGACGACCCGCTGACCTGCGTCGCCCGCGGCGGCGGCCGCGCGCTGGAGCTGGTCGACATGCACGGCAACGAGTTCTTCGCGCCGGAATGATCGAAACCGGGCGCCGGAACGGGGTATTCGCAAGCCCCGAGCCGACACGTCCCGGCATGAACCTGCATCGCGGCCGGCCGAGGGGGATTCCCGCCCGGCCGCGAATGTCGAAGTCCCACACCTGATCCGCCTCTTCCGGCCCCGATGCCCACTTACGCCGGCCCTCCCACCTCCGCACGCTCCGGTGACGTGGCCGGCACGCTCAAGCTGCTGGCGTACCTCGCGCTGGCGGTGGTGCTGATCGTGCTCGACCATCGTGGCGGCTGGCTCGCGCAGGCGCGCCGGCAGGTGACGCTGATGGTGCAGCCGCTGTGGATGGTCGCCGGCTGGCCGGGGCAGGTGGTCGATCGGGTCCGCGAGGACGCCGGCACGCTCGCGCAGCTCACCGCCGAGAACCGACGCCTTCGCAACGAGGCGATGCTCAACCAGGCGCGGATGGCGCGCCTCGCCACGCTCGCGGCGGACAATGCCCGCCTGCGCGGCCTGCTCGACGCCGCCCAGACCGGCAACCTCGACGTGGTGCTGGCGCCGGTGCTCGACATCGACCTGGACCCGGCGCGGCAGCGCCTCGTCCTCAACGCCGGCACGCGCGAGCGCGTGCAGGTCGGGCAGAACGTGATCGACGCCAACGGCCTGCTCGGTCAGGTCATCGCCGTGACGCCGATGTACGCCAACGTGCTGCTGCTGACCGATCCCTCGCACGCCGTGCCGGTGGCGGTCGCACGCAACGGGGTGCGGCTGGTCGTGTACGGCGAGGGCCGCAGCGACAAGCTGCGCCTGACGAGCGTGCCGCTGTCCAGCGACGTGAAGGTCGGCGACGTGCTGGTCACCTCCGGCCTGGGCGGCCGGTTCGCGCCGGGTTTCCCGGTCGGCAAGATCGCCTCGCTCAAGCCCGACGACAGCCGCGCGTTCCTCGTCGGCGAAGTCACGCCGGCGGCGCAGCTCGATCGTGGTCGCGAAGTGCTGGTGCTGCTGTCGATGCCCAATCCGTTGCCGGGCGCGACCGCGTTCACGCCGGCCGATCCAGCGGGGACCGGCCCGATGCCCGCTGCGGGCACGCAGGGTGCGACGCCCGGCGCCACGACGGCTGCGCCGCAGGGCGCCGTTCCGGCGGGAACGACGCAGCCGGCCAACACGGGCGCTTCCGTTCCTCCGAACACGGCGAACCCCGCGCCCGCGAACGATCCCGCGACGCGCCCGGCCGCCCCGCAGGCGCCCGCCACACGCACGCCTTCGCCCACGCCGCCGGCGAATGCCCCGGCGACGCGCACCCCGCCTCCGGAGCCCCGCCGATGACCCGCGCCCGTCCGCAATGGGTGCTGCCGGTCAGCCTGCTGGTCGCGCTCCTGCTCATGCTGATGCCGCTGCCGCCGGCGGTGCAGCCGCTGCGTCCGTACTGGCTGGCGCTGGTGCTGGCGTACTGGGTGATCGAGAACCCCGACCACGTCGGCCTCGGCGTCGCCTTCATCATCGGCTTGCTTGGCGACCTGGTCACCGGCAGCCTGTTCGGCGAACAGGCGCTGCGGCTGGTGGTGATGGCCTACATCCTGCAGCGCTTCCGCGCGCGGCTGCGCTTCTTCCCGATGTCGCAGCAGGCGCTGGCGATCGGCGGCCTGCTGCTGAACGACTGCATCGTCACCGCCGCGATCCACATCGCCGTCGGCAGCCAGCCGCTGCATCCGCTGCGGTGGCTTTCGCCGGTGACCGGCATGGTGCTGTGGCCGCTGGCCTACGTCGCGCTGGACTCGCTGCGCCACGGCCGGTGGAGGGCGCGCTGAGATGGGCCCGCGCCGCCGCGTCCTGAAGAACAGCGCAGCCGAAGCCAACCAGTTCCGACTGCGCTCCGCGATCGCCTTCCTGTGCGTGCTGGTGGCGATCCTGGGCCTGGGGTTCTGGTACTTCCGCCTGCAGGTCTGGCAGCACGACGACTACGCCACGCGCTCGGAAGCCAACCGTGTCAAGCTGCGTCCGGTGGTGCCCGGACGCGGGCTGATCCTGGATCGCAAGGGCCGCGTGCTGGCCGACAACGTGCCGGCTTACCGCATCGAGGTAACGCCCTTCGAAGCCGGCAAGTCCGGCGACTGGCTGCCGTCGCTGGCGAAGATCGTCGCGCTGACGCCCGAGGACATCGCCCGCTTCGAGGACGAACGCCGCGCCACCCGCGGCTACAAGCCGATCACCCTGAAGCTGCGCGTCACCGAGGAGGAGGCCGCGCGGTTCGCGGTCGATCGCTGGCGCTATCCGGGCGTGGACCTCGTCCCGTACCTCAATCGCCGCTACCCCTATGGCGAACTGCTGTCGCATGTCATCGGCTACGTGGGCCGCATCGACGCCGACGACCTGAAGGAACTCGGCGAGGGCGGAGCGGCGCTGACCCACATCGGCAAGACCGGGCTGGAGCGCTATTACGAGGAGGCGCTGCGCGGCAAGGTCGGTTACGAGCAGATCGAAACCAACGTCGACGGCCGCCCGATGCGCCAGGTCGGCCACGTGCCGGCGACACCGGGCGCCGATCTGCGCCTGAGCATCGACCTCGACCTGCAGCAGGCGATGGTGACCGCGTTCGGCGACATGGACGGTTCGGCCATCGCGATGGACCCGCGCACCGGCGAGATCCTCGGCATGGTCAGCCTGCCGGGCTACGACACGAACCTGTTCGTCAACGGCATCTCGAACGTCGATTACCGCGCGCTGATGGACAACCCGTCGCGGCCGCTGTTCAACCGCAACGTGCTCGGCGGCGGGCCGCCGGGTTCGACGGTGAAGCCGCTGATCGCGCTCGCCGGCCTCGACAGCGGCCTGCGCCGGCCCGAGGACGCGGTGTTCTCCACCGGTACGTTCTACATCCCCGGCCAGCGCCGCGGCTGGCGCGACGCGCACGGCGGCGCGGGCTGGACCGACCTGCGCAAGTCGATCGCCGCGTCGGTGAACTACTACTACTACAAGCTCGCCTACGACATGGGCATCGAGCGCTTCGACGAATACATGCGCAGGTATGGATTCGGCGAACGCACCGGCATCGACCTGGCCGGCGAGAACAAGGGCGTGGTGCCGTCGCCCGAATGGAAGCGCACGCGCAGCAAGGAGCCGTGGTACGCGGGCGAGACGGTCAACGCCGGCATCGGCCAGGGCTACTGGATCGCCACCACGCTGCAGCTGGTGCGCGGGACGGCGGCGATCGCGAACGGCGGGCGCCTCGTGCGCCCGCACCTCGTCGCGGAACGCCGCAACGGTTACGACACGCCGTGGGTGCCGCTGCCGCAGCCGACGCCGCCGCTCATCACCGACAAGCCCGACAACCTGCGCGCGGTGCAGGAAGGGATGATGGCGACGATGGGGCCGGGCGGCACCGGCCGCGCCATGGCCGTCGGCGCGCCGTACCTGATGGCGGGCAAGACCGGCACCGCGCAGAAGATCAGTCGCAAGGGCAGCCAGAGTTTCGATCCGCACTCGCTGCCGTACCACCTGCGTCACCAGGCGCTGTTCGTCGGCTATGCGCCGGCCGACAACCCGACGATCGTGGTGGCCATTTCGGTCGAACACGGCGGCTTCGGCGGCAGCACCGCGGCGCCGATCGCGCGCAAGATCTTCGACGCATGGTTGCTGGGCAAGATGCCCGAACCGGTGCCGACCGATCCGAAGTACACGCGTCCGGCGCAACCGCATGCGGCGCCGGTCGTGGCCGCCGCCGCGACGCAGGGCGCGCCGGTGGCACCGATCCTGCCGACGCCGCGCGCCGTCGTCGCAACTCCGCCTGCCGCGAGCGGAACGACGCAAGCGCAGCCGCAACCGTCGCAACCGCAGACGCAGACCCCGCCCCAGGAGCCCACCCGATGAGGCAGATCCTGCGCTGGCTGTTCGACCTGCTGGTGCGCTTCGCGCGCACGCTCGACCTGCCGCTGCTGGGCGCGCTGCTCGCGCTGATGGGAATCGGCCTGGCCGTGCTCTACAGCGCCGCCGATCATTCCGTCGGTCTGGTAGTGCGCCAGGGCGCATTCTTCGTCGCCGGGCTGGGCGTGATGTGGGCGCTGTCGCGCGTGCCGCCGAACCAACTGCGCAACTGGACCCCGATCGTGTTCGGCGCCTCGCTGCTGCCGCTGCTGCTGGTGTTGCTGATCGGCACCGGCAAGCACGGCCGCCACTGGATCAACCTCGGCGTGGTCTACGTGCAGCCGGCGGAACTGCTCAAGCTGAGCCTGCCGATGATGGTCGCCTGGTACCTCGACCGCCAGGCGCTGCCGCCGCGTTTCCGCACCGTGCTGATGGCGGGCCTGCTGATCGCCGCGCCGACCGGGCTGATCCTGCTGCAACCGGACTTCGGCACCGCGATGCTGGTGGCGATGAGCGGCGCCTTCGCCCTGTATCTGGCCGGCCTGCCGTGGTGGTGGTTCGGCATGGCGTTCGGCGCGGTCGCGGCGGTCGCGCCCGTCGCGTGGTTCTGGCTGCTGCGGCCGTACCAGAAGGACCGCATCCTCACCTTCCTCAACCCCGAATCCGACCCGCTCGGCACCGGTTGGAACATCATCCAGTCGAAGATCGCCATCGGCGCCGGCGGCCTCACCGGCAAGGGCTGGGGGCAGGGCTCGCAGTCGCACCTGAACTACCTGCCTGAACACACCACCGACTTCATCTTCGCCGTGCTGAGCGAGGAATTCGGCTGGATGGGCGTGGCCACCGTTCTGGCGCTGTACCTTTTCGTGATCGGCCGCTGCCTGTGGATCGCCTCCGAGGCGCGCGACGGCTATTCGCGCCTGATCGCCGGCGCGCTCGGCCTGGCGTTCTGCGTGTACGTGATCGTCAATGGCGGAATGATCTCCGGCCTGCTGCCGGTGGTCGGCGTGCCGATGCCGTTGCTGAGCTACGGCGGTACCTCGGCCGTGTCGCTGCTGGCCGGGTTGGGCGTGGTGATGGCGGTGCGGGCGCATCGGCCGATCTACGCGCGCTGATGCGCTTCGCTGATCCTTTTTCCTGCACGAGCGTGGCGACGCGATACGCACCTGGAGCGCGTATCGAAGCGGGCTCGAGCGAACCTGACTGATGCCCCCTGCGCGCATGAACACGCGGTTTTTGCCTCGCGGAACGCGTGCTACCCTCCCGGCGATGACCCGACGCCACTTCACCCGTAGCGCCGCGATCAGCGCGCTTGTTGCCGCGTTGGCCGGTTGCGCCACCCAGGCCCAGGCGCCCGCGCCGCAGACCCCCGCCGCCTCCGCTCCCGCCGCCGCCGCGAAGCCGCGCCCCGTGCCGGGCACGCCGGCCTTGCCGGAGCCCGTCGTGCAGCAGCCGATCGACATCGCGCGCGCCGCGTTCGTGCGCGAGACCGCCGCGCAGTACGGCATTGATCCGGCGTACATCGAATCGGTGCTCGCCCAGGCCGAGATCCGCGACAGCATCATCGCCGCGATGTCGAAGCCGGCCGAGGCCAAGCCATGGCGCGATTACCGGCCAATCTTCATCACCCGGTCGCGCGTCGACGGCGGTCGCGCGTTCCTCGCCGAGCATCGCGACGAACTCATGCGCGCTGAAGCCAAATTCGGCGTTCCGGCCGAAGTGATCGTCTCGATCATCGGCGTGGAAACCAATTACGGCCGCAACACCGGTTCGTACCCGGTGCTCGATGCGCTCTACACGCTCGCTTTCGCCTATCCGCGCAGCGGCGATCCGGCCAGGCTCGATCGCGAGAACCGCCGCGAGGCCTTCTTCCGTGGCGAGCTGGCGCAGCTGTTCGCGCTGGGCAAGGAAACCGGGCTGGACATCACCACGCTCAAGGGCAGCTACGCCGGTGCGATGGGCTGGGGCCAGTTCATGCCGTCCAGCTACCGCGAGTTCGCCGTGGACGGCGACGGCGACGGCAAGCGCGATCTGTTCAACAACCTCGACGACGTGTTCGCCTCCATCGCCAACTATTTCGTGAAGAAGGGCGGCTGGGAGCGCGGCGGTCCGGTCACGGTGCGTGCCAACGCCGCCGCGAACGCGCAGCCGATCGAGCCGGAAAGCCTGGACCCGCTGTACACGATGGACGAGCTGGCGCAGCGCGGTTTCCGTCCGCTCACGCCGGTGACGCCGGCCGCGCAGCACGCCACGGTGGTGATGCTCGACGGCACCAGCGGGCCGGAGTACTGGTTCGGCTTCCGCAACTTCTACGCGATCACCCGCTACAACATCTCCAAGCATTACGCGATGGCGGTGTACCTGCTGGGCGAGGCGATCGCCGGCCGAAGCGACGCGGACGTCGCCGCCGTTCCGAACGGGCAGCCGTCGGCATGATGCGCCCGGCCGCCCTGCGCACCGTGGTCGCCCGGACGCTCCTGGCGGTCGCGGTGCTCACCCTCGCGGCGTGCGCGAGTTCGCCGAAGAAGTCCGGCTCCGAGTCGGTCGCGATGCCCGATCGCGGCGTGCACCACGCGCCGTTGCCCGGCGGCAAGAAGAAATCCCCGTACGCGCCGGCGAAGGAAGATCCCAGCACGCGCGGCCACTACACCGCCGGCGGCCTGTACAAGCCGGGCGTGAAGGACAGCACGCCGGATCACATCCCCGACGTGGACGCCATCCCCGAGCCGGACGTCACCAACGAACCGCGTTCGCCGGTGGGGAACCGGCCCAAGTACGTCGTGCTCGGCAAGACCTACAAGGTGCTGGACACGCCGAAGGGCTATGTCGAGCGCGGAACGGCGTCGTACTACGGGCAGAAATTCCACGGCCGCCGCACGTCGAACCTGGAGGTGTACGACATGTACGCCTTCACCGCCGCGCACAAGACGCTGCCACTGCCGAGCTTCGCGCGCGTGACCAACCTCGACAACGGCAAGTCTGTGGTGGTGCGCGTCAACGATCGCGGGCCGTTCCATGATGGACGCCTGATCGACCTCAGCTACGCGGCGGCGGTGAAGCTCGGCATCACCCAGCGCGGCACCGGCAAGGTGGAAGTGCGCGCGCTGATGCCGGGGGACGAGGAACGCGTCTACGCGTCCGCGCCGAAGACGCCCGAGCCCGCTTCGCCCGTCACGGCGCCGGCACCGGTGAAACCGCCGAGCGCGATGGACCGGCTGGTCGCGGCGATCCCGGTGTCGGCCGCGAACGCCGCGGAGCTCCCGCCCGGCGTGCGCATCGCCACCGGCAAACCGACCCCCATCGCGAGCCAGGCCGGCAAGTTCGCCCAGGCCGTCGCGGCGGCGAAGGCCGCGCCGCCGCCGGCGATTCCCGCACCGGCAATCGACCTCGGTGGGGACAACGTCGTCTTCCAGGTCGCCAGCTTCACCGCCCGTGCCAACGCCGATCGCGCCCTGGGCCGCCTGCGCGCGGCCGGCATCGATACGGCCCAGATCAGCGACGCCAGCGCCAACGGCCAGACCGTGTGGCGGTTGCGCGTCGGTCCGCTGCAGGCCGCGCAGGCCACGGAACTTGCGCAGCGCATCGCGGGTCTGGGATTCGGGCAGCCGCAGCGCGTCCGCGACTAGAATTCTTCTCACTCATCGTCAACCGCCGGTCCGCGCCGGCGCCGGAGCCGTCCAGAAAATGAAAGTCCCCGCTCTCGCCAGAGCCGCCGTACTGGCCGCCGCCACGACCCTCGTGGCCGGCCTCGCCCTCGCCCAGACCACGCCGACCCCGACGCCGCGCACGCAGCTGCCGGCCGCCAGCGAGTCGCTCCCGGTCCCGCCGCCGCCGAAGATCGTCGGCACCGCGTGGGTGCTGATGGACGCCGCCAGCGGCAACGTCCTGGCCGGCGAGAACTACGACCAGCGCCTGGAGCCGGCGAGCATCACCAAGGTGATGACCAGCTACGTCATCGCCGCCGAGATGGCCGCCGGCAAGGTCAAGCCCGACGACCAGGTGATGATGACCGAGAACGCCTGGCGCGTCGGCGGCGCTGGCACCGACGGCAGCTACTCCGGCTTCGAGGTCAACAAGACCGCGCCGCTGCTGGAAATGGAACAGGGCATGGTCGTGCAGTCGGGCAACGACGCCGCCATCGCGCTGGCCGAACACGTCGCCGGCAGCACCGACGCCTTCGCCGCGCTGATGAACCAGTACGCCCAGCGCATCGGCCTGAAGAACACCCATTGGGTGAACCCGACCGGCCTGTCCGCGCCGGAGCATTACTCCACCGCGCACGACCTGGCGCTGCTCGGCCGCGCGCTGGTGCACGACTACCCGGTCGCGTACTCGTACAACAAGATCAAGGAATACACAGTCGGCCCGATCACCCAGCCGAACCGCAACCTGCTGTTGTGGCGCGACTCCACCGTCGACGGCATCAAGACCGGCCACCATTCCGGCGCCGGCTACTGCCTGATGGCTTCGGCCAAGCGCGGCGACCAGCGCCTGATCTCGGTCGTGATGGGCTCCACCAGCGAGAACCAGCGCGCGGTCGATTCGCAGGCGCTGCTCAACTGGGGCTTCCGCTTCTTCGAGACGCACAAGCTCTACGACGTCGGCAAGGCCGTGGCGAAGCAGAAGGTGTGGAAGGGCGCGGCCGACGAAGTGCAGCTCGGCGTTGCCGAACCGCTGCTGGTGACGGTGCAGCGCGGCAAGTACGACCAGCTCAAGCCGATGATGGACGTGCCCAAGCAACTCGTCGCGCCGATCGCCAAGGGCCAGAAGATCGGCACGGTGAAGGTGATGCTGGACGGCAAGGTCGTTTCGCAGCGCCCGCTGGTCGCGTTGAACGCGGTGGAGGAGGGCGGCTTCTTCAAGCGCCTGTGGGACGAGTTCTGGATGTGGTGGGAGTCGGACTGAGGTCCGCGTTCCGCATCGATCCCGAGGAAGGCCGGCGCAAGCCGGCCTTCCTGCTTCCGGCGTCAGTACAGCAGCGCGGCCATCATCGGCCAGGGCAGGCAGGCGTAGCCGCACATGCACGCCAGCGCGCGTTTCTCGCGGCCCTGCCGGAGCATGCGCATCGCGACCAGGTACGTCGCCAGCCCAAGTGCGCACAGCAGCAGGACGAAGGGCGCGGCGATCGACAGCGCATCGCCGGTGCCGGTGTCGCCGTAGCCGGCGATCATCAGCGCGAGGATCAGCATGAGCGCGGCCATCGACGCGGTGTAGACGACCAGCAACAGCACCAGGGAGCGATGCGATAACGGCTTGGGCATGGTGGCGGTGGATGGCGTGGAACAGGGCGCGAAGTCTGTTCGCCGCGCGTTCGCGGTCGAATAGGACGAATCCGAAAGCGGGGCGGCTCTAAAGCTTCTCCGGGAGAGGGGTTGGGGTGGGGCCGCGGCATGCGGCCACGCTCACGCCTGCGAGGACGCGATTGGCCTGAGCGGGTGGGAGCCGGTCCCCGCCTTGGGTTTGCCCCGGCCCGGACCCATAATTCCGCCATGGAAATCAAATCCGACAACCCCGAGCACGGCTTCCAGTTCCCGGGCACGTTCGAGCTGAGCGCCATGGGCGCTGCCGAGAAGGATCTGGAAACGGCGCTGCCGACGCTGCTGCTCGACGCGGGCATCGAAGTGGTCCAGGAAACCGTCAACTGGAAGCTCTCCAGCAACGGCCGTTTCGTCTCGGTTCGGATCACCTTCCGCGCGCGTAGCCGCGAGGAATACGACAAGGCGCACCAGGTGCTGCGCGACCACCCGGAAGTGAAGTGGACGCTCTGAGCGAGGCCGTCATCGCGCAGGAACCGCTTCGCGCAGCGCCACCGGCGCAGCTGCGCGACCTCGGCCGCCGCGCCTATGAACCGGTCTGGCACGCGATGCAGGCCTTCACCGACGCGCGTACCGCCGACACGCCCGACGAGCTGTGGCTGGTCGAACACGACCCGGTGTTCACCCTCGGCCAGGCCGGCAAGGCCGAACACGTGCTGTTCCCCGGCGACATCCCGGTGATCCACGTCGATCGCGGCGGCCAGGTGACCTATCACGGGCCCGGCCAGATCGTGCTGTACCCGCTGCTCGACCTGAAGCGCCTGAAGATCGGCGTCAAGGAATACGTGCACCGCATCGAGCAGGCGATGATCGACACCCTGGGCGACTGGAACCTCCACGCCGAGCGCCGCGACGGCGCGCCCGGCGTGTACGTGAATGGGGCGAAGATCGGCGCGCTCGGCATCCGCGTGCGTCGCGGCTGCACCTTCCACGGGCTGGCGTTCAACATCGCCATGGACCTGGAGCCGTTCCGGCGCATCAACCCCTGCGGCTACCAGGGGCTGCAGGTGACCTCGATGCTAGACTTGGGCGGCCCGTCCGGGCTGGAGCCGGTCAAGCCGGTGCTGATCGGGCACGTCGCCCGCCAGTTCGGCCTGACCGTCGAAACGGCCCCGCCGCCGACGTTCTGACCTTCCCCGGCGCCGTCTTTTCGCCGATCCAGAGATTCCCCCACGCCATGTCCGAGACCGCCCCCAAGACCATCCCGCTTTCGGTCGTGAGCGGCGACGCCGCGCCGTCGTTGCAGCCGGGCGTGAAGCAGATCGCCGGCGACAAGATCGCCCGATCGCCGGTGCAGTTCGCCGACGCGCCGGTGCTGCGCAAGCCGTCGTGGATCCGCGTGCGCATCCCCTCGGGCAACTCGGTGCAGCAGCTGAAGTCGAAGCTGCGCGAGAACCGTCTGGTGACGGTGTGCGAGGAAGCCAGCTGCCCGAACATCCACGAGTGCTTCAGCCACGGCACCGCGACCTTCATGATCCTCGGCGAGGTGTGCACCCGCCGCTGCAGCTTCTGCGACGTCGCCCATGGCCGGCCGAAGCCGCCGGATCCGTCCGAGCCCCTGAGCCTGGCGACCACCGTCGCCGACATGGGCCTGAAGTACGTGGTCGTCACCAGCGTCGATCGCGACGACCTGCGCGACGGCGGCGCCCAGCATTTCGTCGACTGCATCAAAGCGATCCGCGAGCACAGCCCGCGCACGCGCATCGAGGTCCTCACGCCGGACTTCCGCGGCAAGGGCCGCATGGAGCGCGCGCTGGAGATCCTCGCCACCAATCCGCCCGACGTGTTCAACCACAACGTCGAGACCGTGCCGGACCTGTACCGCAACGTCCGCCCCGGCGCCGACTACCAGTGGTCGCTGACGCTGCTGAAGAAGTTCAAGGCGCAGCATCCGGACGTCGCCACCAAGAGCGGCATCATGCTCGGCCTGGGCGAGACGATGGAGCAGGTGCAGGCCACGCTGCGCGACCTGCGCGACCACGACGTGGACATGATCACCATCGGCCAGTACCTCCAGCCCAGCGCGCACCACCATCCGGTGCTGCGTTACTGGACGCCGGAGGAGTTCAAGGCGCTGGAGGACTACGGCTACGCGCTGGGCTTCACCCACGTCGCCTCCGGCCCGCTGGTCCGCTCGTCCTACCACGCCGACCGTTCGGCGATCGAAGCCGGCGTCGTCGCGGCCGGTTGAGCCCGTCTACCGCTCACATCTCATTGATCGGCAAAGGCCGACGCTAACCCCTGCCTGACCGCCGACCGTCGCCCAGCTGAACGCGCGGACGTGAATGGGCGAAGTGCGGCTGACGGCACGGTAATTCCCACCCCCGGTGGGTGACAGCCGCTGCAACTTTCGGCACTGTGGGGTTGTCGAACCGCCGTCCATTCTGCGTTCGTCTCCTCAGGACTCCCCATTCGGCCGCGCCGCGGTCGCGAAGCCTCCTCGATGAAACTCAAGACCACTTCCGCCTCCGTCCTCGTCGCCCTCGCGCTGGCCTCCCCCGTGGCACTGCTCGCGCAGTCCGACAGCGCGGACCAGAAGACCTCGCAGGTCGAACGGCCACAGCACGAAAAGCCGAACCTGATCAAGTCGATGGAGCCCTCGCCGCTGCCGCGCGCGGCGACCGCCGACCAGACCACGGCGGCCAAGCTCGTCTACGGCCTGCTCTCCGACAGCCGCTACGCGTACCGCCCGGTCGCGCTGGACGACACACTCTCGGCCGACATTTACAAGCGCTACCTGGAAGCGCTCGATGGCGGCAAACAGTTCTTCACCGCGCAGGACATCGCCAAGTTCGACGCGCACAAACTCAAGTTCGACGACGCGATCAAGAGCGGCGACCTCGCGCCGGCCTACGCGATCTTCGCCACCTACAAGCAGCGCGTGGACCAGCGCGTGGGCTACGCGCGCACGCTGCTCAAGCAGGACATCTTCGATTTCACCGGCACCGATCGCTACGAGTACGACCGCGAGGACGCGCCGTGGGCCACCGACGAGGCCGCGCTGGACACGCTGTGGAAGGCGTCGGTGCGCAACGACTGGCTGCGCCTGAAGCTCGCCGGCAAGAAGCCGGACGACATCCGCAAGACGCTCGACAAGCGCTACACCAACATGGGCAAGTCGATCGCCGAGCTGAAGGGCGAGGACGTGTTCCAGACCTTCCTCAACAGCTACGCCAACTCGGTCGATCCGCATACCGACTACTTCACGCCGAAGACCGCCGACAACTTCAACGTGTCGATGTCGCTCTCGCTGGAAGGCATCGGCGCGGTGCTGCAGAAGCAGGACGACGTGGTCGCGATCCGCGAGATCGTGCCCGGCGGCCCCGCCGGCAAGTCCGGCAAGCTCAAGCCCGGCGACCGCGTGGTCGGCGTGGGGCAGGGCGAAAGCGGCGCGATGGAGGACGTGATCGGCTGGCGCATCGACGACGTCGTCGCCAAGATCCGCGGCGCCAAGGGCACCAAGGTGCGCCTGGACGTGATCCCGGCCGAAGCGGGCCTGGACAGCCAGCCGCAGCGGCTGGTGCTGGTGCGCGACAAGGTGCGCCTGGAAGACCAGGCCGCCAAGTCGAAGGTCATCACCATTCCCGGCAAGGAAGGCGCGCCCGAGCAGCGCATCGGCGTGATCGAACTGCCCGGTTTCTACCAGGACTTCGAAGGCCGCCGGAAGAACAGCAACGACTACGCCTCGGCCACCCGCGACGTCGCCAAGCTGCTGGAAGAGCTGCGCGGCAAGAACGTCGACGGCGTCGTGCTCGACCTGCGCAACAACGGCGGCGGCTCGCTCAACGAAGCGATCGAACTCACCGGCCTGTTCATCGACCGTGGCCCGGTCGTGCAGGTGCGCGAGTCCGGCGGCCGCGTCAGCGTGGAAGGCGACAGCGACACCGGCATCGCGTGGGAAGGCCCGCTGGCGGTGCTGATCAACCGTGGTTCGGCCTCGGCGTCGGAGATCTTCGCTGGCGCGATCCAGGACTATGGTCGCGGCCTGGTCATCGGCGAGACGAGCTTCGGCAAGGGCACGGTGCAGAACCTGGTCGATCTCGACCGCTGGCCGGCGAATGAAGAGGCCCGCTTCGGGCAGGTGAAGCTGACCATCGCGCAGTTCTTCCGCGTCAGCGGCGGTTCGACGCAGAACAAGGGCGTGGTGCCGGACGTGGCCTTCCCGGTCTCGGTCGACGCGAGCGAGTACGGCGAAAGCACCTACGACAACGCGCTGCCGTGGACCCGCATCTCGGCCGTGCCGCACACCACCTACGGCAACTTCTCGCCGCTGCTGCCGAAGCTGGAATCGCTGCACACCGCGCGTATCGCCGGCGACAAGGAATTCCAGTGGTGGAGCGAGGACGTCGCGCAGTTCCGCGAGGAGCGCGCGAAGAAGTGGGTCAGCCTCAACGAGGCCGATCGCCGCGCCGAACGCGACCGCGAGGAAGCCAAGCGCAAGTCGCGCCAGGAACAGCGCAAGGCGCTGGGTCTGGACCTCGATCCGCTGGCCGACGACTACAACGACGACGGCCTCGCCGCGAACGAGCGCGACATCGCCAAGGACGCCGAACGCGAGAAGCTGGCCGACAAGCGTCCCGACCCGCTGCTTCGCGAATCGGCCGCGATCCTCGCCGACGCGGTGCGCCTGCTGAACAACGATCGCCAGCTCTCGGCGCAGGTCCTGCCGACGGCGACGACGCTGGGACACTGGGCGGACTGACATCACGCCGGGGGAAATCCCCACGCGAGGCAAAACAAGAATCGGATAGCGGGCGCCCTCGGGCGCCCGTTACTGTTTGGGCCATGAACACCGCCCGCCAGCTGCGCGACAAGCTCGATCACGCCCGCCGCCTCCTCGACGACGGCGAGCCGACGCTGCACGAACTCGCCGCCGACGTCGGTCTCAGCGCCTCGCACCTGCAGCGCCGCTTCACCGAGCGCTTCGGCCTGAGCCCGGCGGAGTACCTGTCGCAACGCAAGCTCGGCACGCTGAAGGGCGCGCTGCGCGAGGGCAGCGACGTGAGCGCGGCGCTGTACGACGCCGGCTACGGCTCGCCGTCGCGCGTCTACGAAGGCGGCGCGGCGAAGCTCGGCATGACGCCCGCGCGTTATCGCGCCGGCGGCGAGGGCGAGCAGATCCGCTGGAGCATCGCCGACACCGCGCTCGGCCAGGCGCTGGTCGCGACGACCGAACGGGGCATCTGCATGATCGAACTGGGCGACGACGCGGCGATGCTGGAAGCGCGGTTGCACGAGGAATTCCCGAAGGCGCAGCTGGAACGTGTGGACGCCGGACGCGACGAGTTCCTCGCTCCGCGCCTGCGCGCGGTGGCCGACGCGCTCGCCGGGCGGCAAGCACAGGTGCCGGTGGATCTCATCGGCACCGCGTTCCAGAAGAAAGTGTGGGACGCGCTGATGAAGATCCCGCGCGGACAGACGCGCAGCTACGCGCAGATCGCGCAGCAGATCGGCCACCCGCGCGCCTCGCGCGCGGTGGCCAATGCGTGCGGGCAGAACCATCTGGCGATCGTCGTGCCGTGCCATCGCGTCGTGCGCGGCGATGGTTCTCTGGGCGGTTATCGGTGGGGGCTGCCGATGAAGCAGCGGGTGTTGGAGCGTGAGCGCGTCGCGTGAAGGCAGCTCCCCTGTGGCCGGATAAGCATGGCGAACTGATGCACCCTCCCCTGCGAATGCAGGGGTGAGGAGGGGACGTTTGCGCGCCACTGGCGCGCGTCGCGACGAGAGCCATCGGGTTAGCCCGATGGCCGCGAGTTGGGGAGGGTGAAGTGGAGCACCGCAGCGCTGACGAGTGCAGACGCAACCTTCAACGAAGCGACGTAAGTGCCAGCCGCATCACTACATCGCACGTCCCGCCCCTCACCCAATCCCTATCAGCTCCGCACTCCCTTCAGTCACCGAAGGGAGAGGGGCCAAATGCTCCCTCCTCTGCGAATGCAGGAGAGGGTTGGGAGCGCTGACGAGTGCAGACGCAAACTTCAACGCAGCAACGTAAGTACCAGCCGCATCACGTCCCACACCTCACCCAACCCCTCTCAGCTCCGCACTCCCTTCGGTCACCGAAGGGAGAGAGGCCAAATGCTCCCTCCTCTGCGAATGCAGGAGAGAGTTGGGGAGGGGTGAAGTGAAGCACCGCAGCGCTGACGAGTGCAGACGCAACCTTCAACGCAGCGACGTAAGTACCAGCCGCATCATTACATCGCACGTCCCACACCTCACCCAACCCCGCTCAGCTCCGCACTCCCTTCGGTCACCGAAGGAAGAGGGGCCAAATGCTCCCTCCCCTGCGAATGCAGGAGAGAGTTGGGGAGGGGTGAAGTGAAGCACCGCAGCGCTGACGAGTGCAGACGCAACCTTCAACGCAGCGACGTAAGTGCCAGCCGCATCACTACATCGCACGTCCCGCCCCTCACCCAATCCCTATCAGCTCCGCACTTCCTTCGGTCACCGAAGGGAGAGGGGCCAAATGCTCCCTCCCCTTCGAATGCAGGGGATGGTTGGGAGGGGTGAAGCGCAAGCGACAGCGCCCGGTCAGCACGTCACGCCTCCCCGGGGGCGCTTCGCTTACCCGGGCTACAGAAGCGCAAGGCCACCGTTCGTCGGCGACGCGCGCTGTAACGCCGCTCGGCAATGGCACCAGCACCCATTCCGGAGGACGCTGGCCCACGTCGCCATCAGGAGATGCCCCATGTACCGCCATCTGTGCGTCCCAACCGATGGCTCGGAGCTGTCGGACCGCGCGGTCGAACAGGCGTTGGCGCTCGCCCATTCGCTGCGCGCCAGAGTGACGGCGTTGCGCGTCACCACGCCTTACCACGTGTTCGCGATCACCCCGGAGCAGCTGATGGTCGGCGTGGTCGATTACAACCGCGTCGTGCACGACGCCGCACGCCGGCAACTGGACGACGTGAGCGCCAAGGCGCAGGCGCTGGGCATCCACTGCGACACGCTGGTGATCGAGGACGAATCGCCGTACCGGGCCATCATCGCCATCGCCCGGGAGCGCGGCTGCGATCTCATCGCGATGGCCTCGCACGGACGGCGCGGCATCGACGCGCTGGTGCTGGGCAGCGAGACGGTCAAGGTGCTGACCCATTCCACGATCCCGGTGCTGGTGTTCCGCGGAACCGCGTGAGCCGTCCGCACCGGTCGCGGTGCGCAGCCGTTACTTGCGACGCCGCGTCGGCACGCGCGTGGGCACCTGCAGGCCCGACTTCACCACGTCGAACACCATCCGCGTTTCGTAACGCTTGATGTTGCCTTCGTCCATGAAGAGACGATCGGCGACCTCGCGGCAATGCGCGACGCCGGTGGTGCACAGGATCACCAGGTAATCCCACTCGCCGGCCAGCGTGTAGCACTGCTGCACTTCCGGCGCGGCGCGCATGCGGGCGTGGAAGGCGGCGTGCAGCTTGGCCGACTCGCGCTCCATCGCCACCAGCACCGTCGCCAGCGTGGTCGTGCCGAGCAGCGTCGAATCGAGCACCGCCACCTCGCGCATCAACCCCTGCTTGCGATAGCGCGTAATGCGCCGCTGCACGGCGCTGGCCGACAGGCCGACCGCCTCGCCCAGCGCGGTCAACGTCGCCGCGCTGTCGCGCTGGAGCAGCTCGAGCAGGCGGTGGTCGAACTCATCCAGTGCGACGGGCGTTTGCGGCATGCAAAATTCTTGCGTGCAGGCGCACGATTTATCAAGCACGTCGCGGGCTTCGCGCGTTACGCTTCGCCTATCCGAACGACTTCCGGCACCGCGCGTGCGGCGCTTCTGTCCCAACGGGCAGGAACGCTCCCACCGCACGGTGCCTCGATGTCGTCCGGCGTTCGCGGCTGGCGCAACGCTGTGTTTCCCGCCGTCGCGTTCATCCAGAGCAGTGCCGCACCTCCACCCCACGCATGGAATCCGCATGAGCACCGCTTCACCCACCGGCCGGGCCGCGCCCGGCGCGCTGGCCGTTGCCTTCGCCCTGGCCTCGGTCTACATCCTCTGGGGCTCCACGTACCTGGCGATCCGCTTCGCGCTGGAGAGCTACCCGCCGTTCCTGCTCGGCGCCGGCCGCATGTTCCTCGCCGGGCTGATCATGTACGTCGTGCTGCGCGCACGCGGGGTCGCCTCGCCGACCGGCCGGCAATGGCGCACGCTCTGGGTGCTTTCGATCTGGATGGTGCTGCTGTCCAACGGCCTGGTGAACCTGGCCGAGACCGAGGTCGGCTCCGGCCTGGCCGCGATCGCCGTCGCCTCGATGCCGCTGTTCGCCGGCGTGTTCGCGATGCTGCGTGGGCGCCATCCGTCGAAGGTCGAATGGGTCGGCCTGATCATCGGCTTCCTCGGCGTGCTCTGGCTCAACGCGGGCGGCGAGCTGTCGTCCTCCATGCTCGGCCTCATCTGCCTGGTGATCGCCCCGATCGCCTGGGCCTGGGGCTCGATCTGGAGCCGCGACCAGGACCTGCCGCAGCCCTTCATGTCGGCCGCCGGGCAGATGCTCACCGGCAGCGTGTGGATGCTGATCGCCGCGGTCATCCACGGCGAGCGCATCACACAGATGCCGTCGATGTCGGCCACCGCCGCGATGTTCTACCTCGTCGTTGCCGGCTCGATCTTCGGCTTCACCGCCTACATCTGGCTGCTGCACCACGTGCGCCCGGCGCTGGCGACCAGCTATGCGTACGTGAACCCGCCGATCGCGGTGCTGTTCGGCGCCTTGATTGGCGGCGAACGCTTCACCGCGCACGACCTCGGCGCGATGGCGGTGATCCTGCTCGGCGTGGTGATCATCACGCTGTCGAAGGCGCGCGCTGCGAAGCCCGCCGCGCCGGCGCCCGCCGTATCCACGACGTCGTCCTCGGAGCCGGCCGCATGAGTCCCCACCACGACACCCGCAACGGCCTGTGGATCGCCGCGGCGTCCTTCGTCCTGTGGGGCCTGATGCCGCTGTACTGGCACCTGCTGAAGAACGTGCCGTCGCTGCAGATCGTGCTGCACCGGATCGTGTGGAGCGCGCTGCTCGTCGCCGGCTGGCTGGCGTGGAAGCAGGGACGCGGCTGGCTGAAGGCGACGCTCGCGCGACCGCGCGCGGCGTGGATGCTGCTGCTGAGCGGCGTGCTCATCGCCTTCAACTGGGGCCTGTACATCTGGGCGGTGAACGCCGGCCACGTGGTCGAAAGCAGCCTGGGCTACTTCATCAATCCGCTGATCAGCGTCGTGCTGGGCGTGGTGTTCCTGCACGAGCGGCTCACGCGGATGCAATGGCTCTCCGTCGCGCTGGCGACGGCGGGCGTGGCGTGGCTCACCTGGCAGTACGGGCAGCCGCCGTGGATCGCGCTCGGATTGGCGCTCTCGTTCGGCCTGTACGGCCTGATCCGCAAGCTCGTCGCGGTGGATGCGGTGAGCGGCCTCGGCGTGGAAGGCGTGTACCTGTTCCTGCCCGCGCTGGCGCTGCTGCTGTGGAGCGAGACGCATGGCGCCGGCGGCTTCGGCGGCGGTTACGGGATCGCGGCCGACGCGCTGCTGATCTTCGCCGGCGTGCTGACCGCGCTCCCGCTGATCGGTTTCGCCTACGCCGTACGGCGCGCGCCGCTGTCGGTGGTCGGGTTGATGCAGTACATCGCACCGACGATCCAGTTCCTGCTGGGCGTGCTGTTCTTCGGCGAAGCCTTCGATCGCGACCGTGCCACCGGCTTCGTCTTCATCTGGATCGCGCTGGCGATCTTCGCCGGCGAAGGCCTGTGGCGGGCGCGTCGCCAGGCGGCGATCGCGGCGGCGGCATGAGGGCATGGCCATGGACAGGACCACGCTGAACGCACTCGCGTTGTTCCCGCTGCAACTGGAGGCGCACTACAAGGCGATTCCGGCGTCGCACCGCCATTGGGCGCCGCCCAGCTGGGACGGCATTCCGAGCGAGCGCTTCACCGCGATCGAACAACTGTGCCACGTGCGCGACATCGAGATCGAGGGCTACCAGGAACGCATCCGCCGCACGCTGGAGGAATCGCATCCGCTGCTGCCGTCGATCGAAAGCGAGCCGCTGGCGATCGAACGCGACTACGCGCGCGCCGATGCCGAAGCGGTGCTGCACGCCTTCCGCGACGCGCGTGCGCGCACGGTGGAGACGATCGCGCGGCTGGACGAGGCGCAACTCGCGCGCACGGCGGAGTTCGAAGGCTACGGCCCGCTCACCCTGCGCAGCCTGGTGCACTACCTGTGCAGCCATGACCAGCAGCACCTGGCGGGGTTGCAGTGGCTGCTGGGCAAGATCGAAGCGGAGCGGGTGCTGAAGGCGGGCGTGTAAGCGCGTGCCGCTCCCTGCCGTGTTCGCCAGCGCCAAACCGCCGTCCTGAGGCCGGCCTTCCCGCGAAGGCGGGAAACCATCGCTCCGGCTTGTCACGCTGTCCGGAGCATCGCCGACTCTGGACGCCGGCCGCGCGACTGCGCGGAGACGACAGCAAAGAAAGAGGCCGCGATCCCTCGCGGCCTCTTCGTCGTGCTGCTTCCGGACAGCCCGCGGCTTACGCCGCCCGCAGCGCATCCGTCACCGGCAACCGCGCGGCGCGCAGGGCCGGGAACAGACCGCCGACGAAACCGATCGCCAACGCCCACTTCAGTCCCGTCCACATCACGGCCGGCGTGACCTTGAACTCGAACGTCAGCTGCCCCACGCCGCCGGCGATCGTCGACGCCGTGTAGCCGTTGAAGATGAGCCACGCGAGCAGGCCGCCGATCAGGCCGCCGACCAGCGCCAGCAGCATCGTCTCCAGCATCACCGCCACCACCACCGGCACCGAGCGGAAGCCGATGGCGCGCAGCGTGGCGATCTCGCGCGCACGCGTCGCGACGGTGGCGAACATGGTGTTGAGCGCGCCGAACACCGCGCCGATCGCCATGATCGCGCCGACCACGATGCCGATCACGCGGATGATCTTCACCATCTGCTCGGACTGCTTGCTGAAGTACTCCAGCGTGGTGGTGGCGTCGGTGTCCAGGCGCGGATCGGCCGCGAGCGCCGCCTTGAACGTCTTGAACGCCCCGGCGTTCTCCAGCCGCGCCGTGACCGACGTGCGCGTGCTGCCGCGCCGGTACGTGGTCGCCACGACCTCGGCGTCGGCCCAGACCTCGGACTCCATCGCGTCGCCCGAACGGAACGCGCCGACGACCGTCCACAGATCGCTGCCGATGCGCACCTGCTTGCCGACCTCCAGCCCGCGGAACTGCCGCTGCGCACCGGCGCCAACGACTATCTCGCGCATGCCGGTGTTGAAGCGGCGGCCTTCGACCAGTTTGACGTTCGGACGCACCGCCCAGGCCTGCTCGCCGACGCCGCGCAGCTGCACGCTGCCGTCCTCGTCCGGGCCGCCGTCGCGCAACGGCAGGTTGGCCGCGACGACCAGCTCGGCCGACGCGACCGGACGCCCCTGCGCATCGCGCGCGATACCCGGCGCCTGCGCGATCACGTTGATGTTGTCGAGGCTGAGCGTGGACATCACCTCCGCCGCCGACGCGCCGCGCAGCACGATCGCGGTGTCCTCGCTGCCGCTGCGGCGCAGCGTTTCGCGATAGCCCTCCGCCATCGCCAGCATCGCCACCAGCACCGCCACCACGCCGGCGATGCCGATCACGATCACCGACGACGAACCCAGGCGCTGTCGCAGCGTCGACACGCCCACCTGCGTCACCGAACCGGCCTGCCGGCCGCGGCGGGTGAGCAGCACCCACAGCGCGAACAGCACCGCGAGCACCAGCAGCGCATACCACGGCAGCGCCAGCCAGCCGACCAGGCCCAGCACCACGACCAGCAGCAGGCCGAGGCCGCCAAAGAACGATTTCACCTTCTTCATGGGGATCTCCTTAGCGGCCCGACAGCGCGTCGACGATGTTCAGGCGCATCGCACGCAGCGCCGGCAATGCGCCGACCAGCAATCCGATGCCGACCATCAGCGCCACGCCCAGCGCCCAGCTGTTCAGACCGACCGGCGGCATGTTGATCATTCCGCCGCTGCCGAGATTGACGATCGGCCCGAGCACCGCGGCCAGCGCGAGCCCCAGCGCGCCGCCGATCAGCACCAGCAGCACCGATTCGGTCAGCACCAGTCCGAGCACGCTGCGGTTGCTGAAGCCGATGGTCTTGAGGATCGCCAGTTCCGGGATGCGCTCGCGCACCGCCTGCGCCATGGTGTTGCCGGTCAGCAGCAGCAGCGTGAAGAACACCGCGCCCATGATCGAGGTCACGATCATGCCGATGTTCGCCGTCTGCTTCATCCACGACGCGAACGCCGCCTGCTCGGTCATCGTCTTGGTTTCGTTCGACGAATTGGCCGACAGCGCGTCGATGCGCTTGGCGACGCGATCGGCCTGGTTCGCATCGGCGACCTTCACCACGTACCAGCCCACCTCGCCGCGGTTGTACGGCGTGGACTCGTCGAAGTACTTCCACTGCATCAGCACCAGGCTGTCGTACCAGCCGCCGCTCTTCTTGTCCTTGGCGCGAAGCGTGCCGACGATGTCGAAGCTCCAGTTCTTGGTGCCGTCGCTGTTGGGGAAGATCGTCGACTGCAGCGGGATCTTCTGGCCGACCTTCCAGCCGAAGCGCTTCATCAGCGTCTCGCCGACCAGGATGCCCGTGCGCGTGTTGTCGAACGCTTCGCGCTGCGCCGGATCGACCTCGATCTCCGGATACAGGTCCAGGTAATTCGGCGCCACCGCGAAACTGAAGATCTGGTTGCGCGGGTCCTGGTACGCGCCGCCGAACCAGTTGGCGTAGGTGACGGTGGACACGCCGTCGACCTGCTTGATGCGCTCGTTCAGCGCGAGCGGCAGGGTCTGGATGAACGACAGGCGCGAGCCCGTCTGCAGGCGCTGCGCGCCGGCGGCGCTCTTGCCGGCTTCGGCGAAGCTCTCGCGCACGCCGTTGAGCAGGCCGAACAGCAGGAACGCGGCGAGGATCGACAGCAGCGTCAGCACGGTGCGCGTCTTCCGCCGGAACAGCTCGGCCCAGATCAGGTGCAGGTATTTCATGGCGTTGCCTCCTGGCTCATGCCGCGTGCGCGGCCTGCTCGACCAGCGTGCCCTTGTCCAGATGCAGCGTGTGCGAGGCGTACTCGGCGGCCTTCGGGTCGTGCGTGACCATCACGATGGTCTTGCCGTGGTCGCGGTTGAGCGCCTGCAGCAGCGTGAGGATCTCCTCGGCCGACTGGCGGTCGAGATCGCCGGTGGGCTCGTCGCAGATCAGCAGCATCGGATCGGAGACGATCGCGCGCGCGATCGCCACGCGCTGCTGCTGGCCGCCGGAGAGTTCGTTCGGACGATGCCTGCCGCGCTCGGCCAGGCCGACCAGCTGCAGCGCGATCTCGGCGTTGCGCTTGCGCTGCGCCGCGCCCAGGTTGGTGAGCAGCAGCGGCAGTTCGACGTTCTTCTGCGCGCTGAGCATCGGCATCAGGTTGTAGAACTGGAACACGAAACCGACGTGGTCGCTGCGCCACTGCGACAGCTGGCCGGCGGTGAGTCGGTCGATGCGCTGCCCGCCGACCTCGATCTCGCCCGACGTCGGCGTGTCGAGGCCGCCGATCAGGTTGAGCAGCGTGCTCTTGCCCGAACCGGACGGGCCCATCAGGGCCACGAAATCGCCCTTCTCGATGTCCAGGTCGATGCCGTGCAGCACGTCCACCTTTTCCGGACCGCGCTGATAGGTCTTGTGCAGATTGCGGAGCGAAACCAGGGAAGCCATCGCGTTTGCCTCGTCAACGGTCGGGCGACGTCCCCGACATGAACGGAAAACGACGCGGGGGACGTCGCCCCGCTGATGCGTGCCATGGCCGTTCGACGAACGGGCGGGGCACATTTCGACATGCCTTTAGCGACAACGTTGTTGCGGGCCGCGCTCCCCCGCGCGTGCGGGGACTACTGCGCGGTGGCGCCGGCGACGCGCACCCGCGCACCGTCGTCCAGTTCCGCCGGGGGATCCAGTACCACTTCGTCGCCCGCGGACAGGCCGGATAGGACCTCACGGTCGTCGCCCAGGCTGCGACCGGTCTTCACCGTGCGCAGTTCGACGCGGTCGGCGTCCTCGCCGGCGATGGCGAAGGCGACGTCGGCACCGTCGCGCTGCGTGAGCGCCGAAGCCGGCACGCGCACGCCGCGCGCGACCGGCGCGGCATCCTTCGGCGGCTCGGTCTGCAGGAAGCGCACGCTGACGCCCATGTCCGGCACGATGCGCGCGTCCTTCTGCTTCAGCGCCACGCGCACCTTCACCGTGGCCTTGCCGCGGTCGGCGGCGGGGATGATCGCGATCACCTCGCCGGGAATCTTCCAGTCCGGATAGGCGTTGAGCGTGGCCTCGATCGGCATCTTCGGCTGCACGCGGCCGATGAACGCTTCGCCGACCTCGACTTCGACTTCCAGCGAATCCATGTCGACGATGGTGCCGATGCCGGTACGCGTGAAGCCGCCGGTGGCGAGCGGCGAGACGATCTCGCCTGGCTGCGCGGCCTTGGCCGTGATCACGCCGGCGAACGGCGCGCGCACGATGGTGTTGTCCACGCCGATGTCGGCGATGCGCAGGCGGTCGCTGGCGACCTTGGCGTTGCGTTCGGAGGTGATCAGCTCCGCGCGCAGCGAATCGCGCGCGGCGACGGCCTCGTCGTACTGCGCCTTAGAGACCAGCTGCTGCTGTACCAGCGTGGAGAGGCGGCGCGCGTTCGCTTCGGCCTCCGACAGCTGCGCGCGCACGCTTTCGACCTGGCTGCGCGCGGCGCTGTGCTGCGCGCTGGCGAGCGTGCGTTCGGCGTCGGCGTCGAGCGGATCGAGCGTGGCCATGACCTGGCCTTCCTCGACCTTCATGCCTTCCTCGATGAACACCTCGCGCACCTTGCCGGTGATCTTCGCCGACACCGTCGCCATGCGGCGTGCGACGACGTAGCCGGTGGCGTCGAGCACCGAGCCGCTGCTGCTGCCGTTGCCGATGGCGGCGACCGTCGCGGTGCGCACTTCCACGCCGCGCGTGCGGCCGAACACCGCCCAGGCGACGAGCGCGAGCACGAGCAATGCCGCGACCGCGGCCAGCGCGATCCACAGCCCGCGATGCGAGGTGGGCGGCGGCGGTGCCGAGCGGTCGATCCGCAGTTCCTTCAGCAAATCGGCAGAGTTGTTCATCGACGATCCGGACGATGGGAAGGGGGGCAAGTGTGGGCAGCGGGCGGAGCCGCGCCAAGGGGCCGGAAGTAACTTTCTACGGCCGCGACGGTGCCAAGGGTATTCGATGCGGGAGGGCGGGTCACCTTGGAGGGATTCGCGTGGCGCCGGAATGTCGGCAACGCTGGCGCGCATCCCGATGAACGCCATCGGGCCACCCGGGGCCTGTCACGCCAACCCGGGTGCGCTTCGCTTACCCGGGTTACGCAGGAGGAATCAGGCAGCGCTCAAGCAGCCGCGTACTGCTTCAACAACGCATACGCACCGCGCAGGCCCTGCGCCTCGCCGCCCGCGGGACGTCCCGGCCGGTCGTTGTCGTTCCAGCTGTACACATCCAGGTGCGCCCACTTCTGCGCCGGCGGCACGAAGCGGTCCAGGTACACCGCGGCGGTGATCGAGCCGGCCATCTTCGACGGCCCGCCATTGGCGATGTCCGCGACGTTGCTGACGAGATAGCGCACATAGGGCCGCCACAGCGGCATCCGCCACAGCGGATCGCGCAGCTGCATGCCCGCGTCGAGCCATTGCTGCGCCACCCCGTCGTCGTTGCTGTACAGCGCCGGCAGGTCCGGACCCAGCGCGATGCGCGCCGCGCCGGTGAGCGTGGCGAAGTCCAGCAGCAGCGCCGGCTGCATCTCGGCGGCGTAGGTCAGCGCGTCGCACAGGATCACGCGGCCTTCGGCATCGGTGTTGTCGATCTCCACGGTCACGCCCTTGCGCGTATCGACCACTTCGCCGGGACGGAACGCGTTCGGCCCGACCGCGTTCTCCACCGCCGGCACCAGCAGCGTGATGCGCAGCGGCAGATTGCGCGCCATCACCAGTTCGGCCAGCGCGATCGCGTGCGCCGCGCCGCCCATGTCCTTCTTCATGTTGCGCATGCCGTCGGCGGGCTTCAGGTCCAGACCGCCCGTGTCGAAGCACACGCCCTTGCCGACGATGACCACGTGCGGATGCGATTCGTCGCCCCACTGCAGCGAGATCAGGCGCGGCGCACGATGGCTCGCGCGTCCGACCGCGTGGATCGCCGGGAAATTGCGCGTGATCAGGTCGTCGCCGCTCACCACCTCGATGCGCGCGCCGAAGCGTTCGGCGATCTCGCACGCCACCTGTTCCAGCTGGTCCGGCCCCATGTGCTCGGTCGGCGTGTTGACCAGGTCGCGCACGCGCACGCAGGCGGCGAGTTGCGCGAACGCATCCGCATCCGCCTGCGCGATCGCCAGTTCCGCCGGCGCGCGCAGCGGTGCGCGGTACCGATTGAAGCGGTACGCGCCCAGGCCCCAGCCCAGCTGCAATGCGAAGCGCGCGTCCGCCGACAGGTCGCCCGCCACCGCGAACGCGCGCGGCGGCAGCGCATGCGGCGCATGGCCGTAGGCGAACGGATCGAGCATGTCGCCCACGCCGATCACCGCACCGGCGATGCCGCCGTCGCTGCCGGGCAGCGTGATCGCGGAGAACGGCGAGCCGTCGAAGCCCTGCGCATCGAGCCACGCGCCGATGGGGGCGGGCTGCGACGAACGCCACGAGGCGAGGGTGTCGCGCGTGACGACGTGCAGCGGCAACGCGTGGGCGGTGGTGGGGTCGGCGAATCCGGACGGCAGGCTCATGCGGCGGCGATTTCCAGGGGTTGCGCCGCGTCCAGCCAGTCGGCCAGTTCGGCGAGGGTGGTGAATTCGAGATCGGGGCGCACGTCGTCGTGCGGCCATTGCGCGCCGATGCGGTTGATCCAGCAACTGCGCAGCCCCGCGCGATGCGCGCCGACGACGTCCATCTCGATGTCGTCGCCCACGTGCAGCACTTCGTGCGGCGCGAACGGAAAGCGCGCGCAGGCGGCGTGGAAGATGCCCGCGTGGGGCTTGGGCGTGCCGTGTTCGCGCGCGCCGAGCTGGAAGACGAAATGCGCGTGGATGCCGACGCGCGCGAGATCCGCGTTGCCGTTGCTGATCGCCGCCAGCGGCACGCGCGCGGCCAGGCGCGCCAGCGCGTCGAGCGTGTCCTCGTAGAACTCCACGCGGTTGCGCTCGTCGTAGAAGGCTTCGAACGCGGCTTCCGCGTGCAGCGGATCGTCGCCGGCGTCCTCCATCGCGCGCACCAGGCTCAGCAGGCGCAGCCGGCTGAAGTCGTGGGCGAGGTCGGGACGCTCGGCATACATGCGTTCGCGCAACTCGCGCATGGCTTCGATCGGATAGCGCTGCGCGGTGCGCGGGCAGTGCGTGGTGAGCCAGTCGTGCAGCACGCGCTCGACCCGCGCACCGATCGGCGCGAAGGGCCACAGCGTGTCGTCGAGGTCGAGGGTGATCGCGCGGACGGGGAAAGCCATCCGGCGATTTTAGCCTCACCGGGCGCGACGACCGTCCGTCGCCCGCGCGAGCCCGCGAGATGGGCTTTGCGGACGCGGTCGCGGTTCGCGGGTGCGCGGCGGGTGTATCCGGGCATGGCACGCGCGGAGCCTGCTCCACCGGCGCGCGTGCGGATCGCATCCCGGGCGCCCCGTCGCGGCGCTGCCGCACTCAAGGAGGATTCCATGCGCAACATCCCGCTCATCCGCTTCGTGCGTTCCCTCGCCATCGTCGCGCTGCTGCTGGCGATGGCCGGCACCGCCAGCGCCGGCCGCTGGCCGTACATCCAGACCTTCTTCGACGACGCCGGCAACGCGGTCGGCTGGCAGATCGGCCATTGCGACAACAGCTACAGCTTCTTCGGCGTGCGCACGGAGGTTTATACGATCGAGCCGTTGGCGTGCCCGGGGGGCTAGCTGCTGCTTCTGTTGCTGCTTTTTGCGCCCTCTCCTGCGAATGCAGGGGAGGGGTGAAATCAGACACGTCAGCGCTGACGAAGGCCTTCGTGGCCTTTGTAGCCCGGGTAAGGCCGCAGGCCGCACCCGGGGCAGCGTCACCGGAGACGCAACACCCGGGTGCGCTTCGCTTACCCGGGCTACAAGAGCCGTACCGCACGCACACTCCGCGACGAAGGCCTTCGTGGCCTTTGTAGCCCGGGTAAGGCCGCAGGCCGCACCCGGGGCAGCGTCACCGGAGACGCAACACCCGGGTGCGCTTCGCTTACCCGGGCTACAAGAGCCGTACCGAACGCACGCTCCGCTGACGAAGGCCTTTGTGGCCTTTGTAGCCCGGGTAAGGCCGCAGGCCGCACCCGGGGTAGCGTCACCGGAGACGCAACACCCGGGTGCGCTTCGCTTACCCGGGCTACAAGAGCCGTACCGTACGCACACTCCGCGACGAAGGCCTTCGTGGCCTTTGTAGCCCGGGTAAGGCCGTAGGCCGCAGCCGGGGGCAGCCTCACCGGAGACGCAACACCCGGGTGCGCTTCGCTTACCCGGGCTACAAGAGCCGTACCGCACGCACGCTCCGCGACGAAGGCCTTCGTGGCCTTTGTAGCCCGGGTAAGGCCGCAGGCCGCACCCGGGGCAGCGTCACCGGAGACGTAACACCCGGGTACGCTTCGCTTACCCGGGCTACAAGAGCCGTACCGCACGCGCGCTCCGCTGACGAAGGCCTTCGTGGCCCTTGCAGCCCGGGTAAGGCCGCAGGCCGCACCCGGGGCAGCGTCACCGGAGACGCAACACCCCGGTGCGCTTCGCTTACCCGGGCTACAGGAGCTACAGGAGCCGCACCGCACGCACGCCCCGCAGCGCGACGGGCTCAATCAAACGCTCACTCCAACAACTTCGCCCACCCCGTCAGCCCCTCGATGCGCGCCAGCACCAGCTTCACGCACACCAGCAGCGGCACGGCGAGCAGCAGTCCGATGATCCCCCACAGCCATCCGAACACCATCAGCGCCAGGATCAGCACCAGCGGCGACAGCCGCATGCTGTGGCCCAGGATGATCGGCGTGACGATCTGCCCCTCCAGCGTGTGCAGCGCCAGGTAGATGCCCGCCGGCAGCAGCGACGGCCACAGGTCGTCGAAGGCGACGAAGCCCATCAGCAGCATGATGATGATGCCGATCAGCGGACCCACGTACGGCGCGAAATTGAGGATCGCCGCCATCGTGCCCCACAGCAGCGCCTCCTGCATCGGCACGCCCAGCCAGTACAGCGATCCCGCCAGCGCGAGCCCGAGGCAGGTGTTGATCACGGTGATGGTCAGCACGTAGCGCGAGATCGCCCGCTCGATGGACGTGAGGATGTCCACCGTGAGCTTCTTCTGCTGCCGCGTGGAAAGCAGCGCGATCGCGTTGCGCTGCAGTTGCTGCCCGTACACCATGAAGAAGAACGTCAGCAGCACCACCGCCAGCACGGAGGCCGCGCGTCGCGGCGTGGCGGTCAGCACCTTGTACGGTTCGTTGGCTTCGGTGCGGATCACCTGCACCGGACGGCTGCTCTCGCCACCGGCCGCGCGCGCGATGTTCTGCGCGGCCTTGTTCGCATCCAGCATCGGCTTGTAGAGATCGCGCAGCTTCGGCGCGACCTGCTTCATCTCGCGCGGCACCTGGCGGATCCATTCGCCGGCCGGTTCGATCAGCTGGTTGGCCAGTGCCCCGGCGACGAACAGCCCGCCCAGCAGCACCACCAGCGCGCTGAGGAAACGCGGCACGTACAGGCGCTGCAGTCCGCGGATGATCGGGTTGCCGATCAGCGCGAAGAACATCGCCAACAGGATCGGCAGCACCAGTTCCTGTGCCGCCCACAAGGTGAAGAGCACCGCGAGCGTCGCCAGCACCACCGCGGCGGTGGACGAACGCGGCCTCGGCGCGGCTGGCGGACTGGGAGGAAGCTCGCCGTCCTCGTCGAGCGCGATCGCGTTGTCGGCGGCGGGCGCCGGGGGCTGCGCGCTCATGGCGCCACCTGGTCGACGGTGGCGGTGCGCGCGGCGCGTGCTCGCGCTTCGGCCTGGGCGAGGGCGAAGGTCTCGTCGTCGAGATCGTCCGCCACCGCATCCGGATGCACGCTCGCCACCGCGGCGGCCACGCCCGGATCGACCGCGACGCCAGCCGCGATCTTCTCCTCGGCGACTTCTTCCTTCGCCTCGGTCGCCTGGTCGGCGGCGACCTTCGCGCTGCCGCCGGCCACGAGCGAGGAAACCAGCGAGACGATGTGCATCAGCCCGCCGCTCTTGCCGAGCGCGCGGATCGGCTCGGCGCGGCCGATCACGAACCCGCTCGCGAGCCCCGCGACGATGATCCGGCCCGGCGTCCACGCCGCCAGCCACGACGCCTTGAGTTGCCGCACATCGTCGACCACCTCGCGCTCGCGCGCCTCCACGACGTCCTCGCACTGGTGCACCTTGGCGATCAGCTGCTTGAACGTCGGCTTTTTCGGCTTGAGGACCATGGCGTCGCGGTCGGGGAGGAATACGTCAGGGAGGAGTGATGTCGATGCCGTCGTTGCGCTGCTTCAGCGCTTCGCCGTTCTCGCGCAGGTCCTTGGCTTTGTCGCGCGCGGATTCGGGCGAATCGGCGGTGGGCATCAGGTCGGCGAGTTCGCCGATGCCCAGCCGCGCCAGTTGCCGGCGCGTGGCCTGCAACCGCGTGTGTTCGAAATAGTGCATCGCGCGCAGGCCGGCATAGGCGGTGACGATCAGGCTCAGGCCGGCGGCGATCAGCATCGACATCAGCCACGAGAGGCCGAAGTTGCGCAGCAGCGCCACCAGCGTGGCCATCAGGAACAGCCACGCCGACGCGCCGAACACCACCGCCACGCCGGCGAAGGCGAGCGCGCGTCCCATCGCGCTGCGCGCCAGCGACAGATCGGCCGCGACCAGCGAACGCAGGGCGCGCGCCGAACCGGCGGCGGCGCCCAGGCTGGCCTTGGCGGTCTTGCCGATGTCGCGCAGCGACTCGGCCAGGTCCGGCGGCGGCCCGGCGGCCGATGGCTCGTCCGCCGGATCGTGCTCGCGGCGCTCGTCCCCTTCGCTCACGTGCTGTCTTACTTGTCGCCGCTGCGGGCGAGCTTGGCCAGGATCCATCCTGCTGCGAAGGCGACGCCGAACGAAGCCAGCGGACGCTCGCGGATGAGCTCGGCGGCGCTGTCGACCAGGTCGCGACCCTTGTCCATCAGCGCGTCCATCTGCTCGCGCGCCGCGCCGCCGGCGTTCTCCGCCGCGGCGAGGCCGGCGAGCGCGCCGTCGGCCAGATCCGCCTTGACGTTCGCCTTGCCCACGCGCAGTTCCTCGCCCGCGGCGACGGCCGCGTCGCGCAGCGCGCTGCCGGCGTCGCTGGCGGCCTGCTTCACGTGGCCGCCGGCCTGCGAAAGATTGCTGCGAACGCCTTCGGTGTAATTAGACGCGGCGCCGGTGCCCGCATTCATGCCGGCGTGGGTGCCCGCATTCGTGCCCAGGCTCGCGCCCGGGCCGGTGTTGATGGCGGTGCCGCCGGGATTGGTCGGATCAACGGGGGTATTCATCGAGCGGCTCCCTATCTGGAAGGACGTGGTGCGAAGGACGTGCGATGCGCGGCGCGCGGCCTCACTGCATCAGCAGGTCGGCCCGGCGATTGCCGCGGAGAATGCGCAGCACCAACTGTGCCGGACGCTGCGTGAAGCTCGCGCGGAAACCGGGCAGGTCCTCGAAGTTGCCCGCATTGGAGGCGATCACCACGTCGTCCTTGCGCAGGCCGTTGGCCTCGGCGCGACTGCCGCGCGCGACCGACTCCACCATCACGCCCGACAGCCCGGCCTGGCGCAGGCGTTCGGGCAGTTCGGCGAAGGTCGCGCCGTCCAGGCGCGCATCCAGGTCGGTGCCCAGGTACGACTTGGGCTGTTCGCGCAGCACCGTGGCGAGCGTGAGCGGCTTGCCGTCGCGGCGGACGTCCAGGGTGATGCGGCTGCCCACCGGCTGCAGGCCTTCGAAGTTGCGCAGCTCGTCGCGACCGTCGATGCGCTGGCCGTTCGCGGCGAGCACCACGTCGCCGATCTTCACCCCTGCCGCCGCCGCCGCGCTGCCGGCGAACACCTGCGTGACCACCGCGCCGCGCGCCTCGGGAAGGCCCAGCGCCTTCGCCAGCCGCTCGTCCACGTCTTGCGATTCCAGCCCCAGCGTGCCGCGGATCACCACACCGTTGTTGGCGATCAGCTGGCCCATGATGTTGCGCGCCAGGCTGGTGGGAATCGCGAAACCCAGGCCGATGTTGCCGGCCATCGAACCGCGCGGATTGAAGCTGGCCGTGTTGATGCCCACCAGCTCGCCGTTGAGGTTCACCAGCGCGCCGCCGGAATTGCCCGGATTGATCGACGCGTCGGTCTGGATGAAGTTCTGGAAGCCCAGCCCGCGCAGGCCGCTGCGGCCGACGGCCGAGACGATGCCCGACGTCACCGTCTGCCCGATGCCGAACGGATTGCCCACCGCCACCACGAAATCGCCCACGCGCAACGCGCTGGAATCGGCCAGCGGCAGCGCGGTCAGGTTCTGCGCGGGAATGCGCATCAGCGCCACGTCGGTGTCGGGATCGGAGCCGACGAAATCCGCCGTCAGCGTGCGGCCGTCGGCGAGCGTCACCGACACCTCGTCGGCGCCTTCGATCACGTGGTGGTTGGTGAGCACGAAGCCCTGCTTCGCATCGACGATGACGCCCGAGCCCAGCGATTCGTTGATGCGCTCCTGGGTCAGCTCGGGGAACATGCGGCGGAACATCGGATCGTTGCCGAACGGGCTCACCCGCACGCGCTGCTTGGTGTGCACGCTGACCACCGCCGGCGTCACCTTGGCCAGCATCGGCGCGAGCGAGGGCAGCGGCTGGCCGCCGACGATCGCCGGCAGCGCCGCCACCGTCGGCGTCGAGGCCACGGCCGAAGCGGGCGCGGCCTGCGCCGGCGCTTCCAGGCCGTCGCGGATCGCGGTGGCGGCGAAGCCGCCGAAGGCGGCGGCGAGGGACAGGGTCAGCAGGGTCGGAAGCGGGCGCATCGCGTCGTCGTTCGGTTCGTGGATGAAGGGGCGTGCGGGAAGTCGGCACCGGCCGGCGGCATCGCCGCACCGTGCCGCTGCTCCCCGCCGCGGCGTCGGGCCAGTGTCCCTGAACGGCATTAAATACGCGATGAAGTTTTTCCGCCGCGATGCCGTTTCCTACGCCATCCGAAGGCACGGCGCGCACGTTCGCGCCAGCTTCGGCAAGCGCCCGTGCGGCAGTGCTTGACCGTCATCACAGCCGTGTGACTGCCATCAAAAAACCGTTGACACATCCCGGAGGCGGGGGTAGCTTGAGCCCTCGCCATTCGCCACTACATCTAGTGGTAACAACGGCGACGGAAACCCAAACTTTGGGTTTTCGGCTTGCTTTTTGCTGACTGACGGCGCCTTCGGGGGAAGGTCCGGAACGGAGCAGGATGAGCGCAGGAACCTTCGAAAAACCATGCCGTCGCGACCGCTGAAAACGCGGTCGCGGGCATAGCCGTCGGCGGGCGCCGAGTACGCGTCCCCGACGGTGCGGTAGCCAACATAAGAATCCACCGGCGGTGACCGGGGCCCGAGCCCGGCAACGCCATTGAAAGGAGACAGGACAGGCATGAGCACAGTGCGCCTCGAGGCGGTCAAGACAGCCGCGGCCGAGCGGGAAATCCCCATGCAGCCCGCCTCCCAGGACATCTGGGACAAGAAGTACCGGCTGAAGACCAAGAACGGCACCGCGGTGGACGCCGACATCGACGCCACCTACCAGCGCGTCGCCAGGGCGCTGGCCGAAGCCGAGCCGTCCGCCGAGAAGCAGCAGTACTGGAACGAGCGTTTCGTCTGGGCGCTGCGCCGCGGGGCCATTCCCGCCGGCCGCATCACGTCCAACGCCGGCGCGCTCGAGCACAAGCCCGCCACCTCGACCATCAACTGCACCGTGTCCGGCACCATCGAGGATTCGATGGACGGCATCCTGGAGAAGGTGCATGAAGCCGGCCTCACGCTGAAGGCCGGTTGCGGCATCGGCTACGAGTTCTCGACGCTGCGTCCGCGCGGCGCGTTCGTCGCCGGCGCCGGCGCGTACACGTCGGGCCCGATGTCCTTCATGGATATCTACGACAAGATGTGCTTCACCGTGTCCTCCGCCGGCGGTCGCCGCGGCGCGCAGATGGGCACGTTCGACGTCAGCCATCCGGACGTGAAGGACTTCATCCGCGCCAAGCGCGAGGACGGCCGCCTTCGCCAGTTCAACCTGTCGCTGCTGATCACCGACGGCTTCATGCAGGCCGTGGAGAACGACGCCGACTGGCCGCTCGTGTTCCCGGTGAACATCAAGGAGCGCGGCGACCTCGACATCGAGGACGCCACCCAGGTCGTGTGGCGCGACTGGCCGACGCACCGCAACTACATCGTGCGCGACGACGGCCTGGTGGCCTGCAAGATCTACGGCCACATCCGCGCGCGCCACCTGTGGGACATGATCATGGTCTCGACGTACGACTACGCCGAGCCGGGCTTCATCCTCATCGACCGCGTCAACGAGATGAACAACAACTGGTGGTGCGAGAACATCCGCGCCACCAACCCGTGCGGCGAGCAGCCGCTGCCGGCGTACGGCGCGTGCCTGCTGGGCTCGGTCAACCTGACCAAGTTCGTGCGCGACCCGTTCACCGACAAGGCCTCCTTCGACTGGGAGGAATACAAGGAAGTCGTGCGCGTGTTCACCCGCATGCTCGACAACGTCGTCGAAGTGAACGGGCTTCCCTTGCCACAGCAAAGGGACGAGATCATGCGCAAGCGCCGCCACGGCATGGGCTTCCTGGGCCTTGGCAGCACGGTGACCATGCTGCGCATGAAGTACGGCAGCAAGGAATCGTGCGAATTCACCGAGCGCATCGCCCAGGAAATGGCCGTGGCCGGCTGGGAAATGGGCCTGGCGCTGGCGAAGGAAAAGGGCGCCGCGCCGATCATGGACGAGGTGTTCACCGTCACCGCCGAGATGCTGCGCAAGCGTCCCGAAATGGCGAAGGACGGCTGGAAGGTCGGCCAGGAAATCCCCGGCCGCGTCCTGCACGCGCGCTACAGCCGCTACATGCAGCGCATCGCCTCCGTCGCGCCGGAACTGGTGGACGAACTCGCCGACACCGGCGCGCGCTTCACCCACCACAGCTCCATCGCGCCGACCGGCACCATCTCGCTGTCGCTGGCCAACAACGCGTCCAACGGCATCGAGCCGTCGTTCGCGCACCACTACAGCCGCAACGTGATCCGCGAAGGCAAGAAGTCGAAGGAAAAGGTCGACGTCTATTCGTACGAACTGCTCGCCTACCGCGAGCTGGTGAACGCGAAGGCGGTGCCGTTCTCCGAGGAAGCCGACGCGCAGCTGCCCGACTACTTCATCGCCGCCGACGACATCACGCCGAAGGAACACGTCGACGTGCAGGCCGCCGCGCAGAAGTGGGTGGACAGCTCGATCTCCAAGACCGCGAACGTGCCCACGGACTACCCGTACGAGCAGTTCAAGGACATCTACCGCTACGCGCACCAGCAGGGCCTCAAGGGCTGCACCACCTTCCGTTTCAACCCGGCCGCCTTCCAGGGCGTGCTGGTGAAGGAAGCCGACCTCGAGAACACCACCTACCGCTTCGAACTGGAAGACGGCAGCGTGCTGGAAGTAAAGGGCAACGAGCAGATCGAATACGACGGCGAAATGCACACCGCCGCCAACCTGTTCGACGCGCTCAAGGAAGGCTATTACGGCAAGTTCTAAGGCCCGTCCGTCGTCCCCGCGAACGCGGGGACCCGGCGGCGCCGCAGCTTCGCGCCTCGCCCGAACCGCATTCATGTTCCACCCCGCCGCAGGTATAGAGTCGCTTCGCACGATCGCGTTTTGTTAGGCCCCGATACCGCAACGCCAATCAAATGAGACGCCCGCAGGAGGGCACACATGAGCAATGGCAACGGAGTCACGGCGACCCTGACGCAGGCCGCCGAGAACGTGAAGGAAACCGTCACCGGCTTCAGCAACGCCGTCATGCAGCGCGCCGAAGAGGCCGTGCAGGAGGCGCGCGAGAAGGCCGGCAAGGCGCGCAAGGCGGCGAAGAAGGCGGTGGGCTCGGCGAAGAAGAAGCTCGCTGCCGCCTCGGCCAATGCGAAGAAGGAGGCCGCGTCCCTGCGCGAGGCGACCGCCGCGCGCAAGAAGGCGGCGAAGAAGGTGACCTCCGCCCGTCGCGCCGGCAAGACCGCCGTCGCCAAGGCGAAGGGCACCGCCAAGCGCGACGTCACCGCCGCCAGGCGCAAGGCCGCGAAGAAGACCGCGAAGGCCCGCAAGGCGGTGGCCGCCACGCGCAAGAGCGCGACGGCGAAGAAGGCCACGAAGAAGACAGCGACCAAGCGCACCGCCACCCGCAAGGCGGCGGTTCGCAAGGCCGTGAAGAAATCCGCCGCAACGACGGCGAAAAAAGCGCCGGCCCGCAAGGCCGCCGCGAAGAAGGCAGTCAAGCGGCCCGCCAAGAAGGCTGCGAAGAAAGCTGCCAGGTAAGTCAGCAAGCCCCGATTGGTCGCCGCACCCACGCGGTGCGGCGACCGCATTACCTCATAACTAGATCAGTTACACCGCACCAGGAGCGGGTCACATGGCCGTCAAGATCGACAAGAAAATCAAGGGTTACAGCGTCGTCACTCCGGAAGACAAGGCGAAAGAGGCCGCAAAGCCCACCGCCGCGCCGGTCGCCGAGCTGCCCACGGCCGATGTCATCCAGATGCACGAGCGCATCGAGCGCCCTGAAATCCTGGTGGGCTCCACCTACAAGATCAAATCGCCGCTGTTCGAGCACGCGCTGTACGTGACCATCAACGACATCGTGCTCAACGCCGGTACCGAACACGAACTGCGCCGTCCCTTCGAGATCTTCATCAACTCGAAGAACATGGACCACTTCCAGTGGATCGTCGCGCTCACCCGCATCATGTCCGCCGTGTTCCGCAAGGGCGGCGACGTCACCTTCCTGGTCGACGAAATGAAGGCCGTGTTCGACCCGCGCGGCGGCTACTGGAAGCCCGGCGGCGTCTACATGCCGTCGCTGGTGGCCGAACTCGGCGCCATCGTCGAGGACCACCTCAAGTCGATCGGCCTGATCCATGACCCGGAAATGAGCGACGCGCAACGCGCGCTGATCGCCGAGAAGCGCGCCGCCTACGCGCAGCTCTCAAAAAAAAACAGTGAAGTAAGCGGAAGCTCCGCCGGCGACCTGTTCCCGGACCCGCGCGTCTCCGACGAACCGCGCGTGGAAGACGTGGAAGTCACCGGCGAAGGCGCCGCCTTCCCGCCGTCCGCCACGATGTGCCACAAGTGTTCGACGAAGGCGGTCGTGATCATGGACGGCTGCGCGACTTGTTTGAACTGCGGGTATAGCAAGTGCGGCTAGGAGTGAGACGCAATGGAATGGTCAAAAGCTGAGCAGGAAGAAGGTAAATGGAAGGTTCCGGGAACCTGGGTCCAGATTCACTACTATGAAGCCCTGAACCTCTTGTTCCGCGTCGAGAACTCGGTTCGAGTATTCGTCTACTGCGTACTCAAGGACGAGCTTGGCTTGGAATGGTCGAATGCTGCCGTCTCGACTGACGATCAGGAAGGAACCACTATTGCCGCTCTTGGGAAAAAGCGGCTCCGTCAAGCTAAGCAGTTTGGTTACTTGGGCGACATCTCTTCG
The DNA here is from genome assembly GCF_057747855.1 of Lysobacter sp. SCRH-1R. NCBI lineage: Bacteria > Pseudomonadati > Pseudomonadota > Gammaproteobacteria > Lysobacterales > Lysobacteraceae > Lysobacter > Lysobacter sp. SCRH-1R. The sequence goes on from NZ_CM173227.1 coordinate 458,820, forward strand.
AGTCCTTTGCTCTATCTTTCCTTGGGCGAGCTCGTGCAACTCATCTTTTCGGATGCGTACTGGAAGCTTTTTGCGACACACTTTCCAGGCAAGAAAGATACGATGCGCCTGAAGCTTGATGAGATCATCACAATTCGAAACTCGCTGGCGCACTTCCGCGCGCTGCGTGTCGATGACGTCGAAGTCATCCGTCAGAATGCGAAGCATGCACTTATGGGTATCGAGAGATACCTCGCGGCGGTGACCCAATGTGACTCAACAGTTCCTAGCAATAGCGTTGATGCTTGGTATAAAGCTCTTAAGCCGCTTGGAACCGAGCACTACGCTGTTGAACTGAAAGAGTCTGCCGACGGCAATTGGCTGTCCATTCGGATGAACTGCCGCCCACCCGTGCTAAAGAGTGAAATTTCCGAGCGGTGGCTGCACTGTCAAGTCATCCGAATTAATTCTGCGAATATCTTGAATGTGTCGTCGGAAATCCGCACTAAGTTGATTTTTCTCACAGAGAGCAAAAGTGTCCATGTATCGGGACAGCACTTGCGGTACTCGAAAACATTGAACTTTGTATTCAGCCGCAAGGCTATTGAGGAGAATTACATAGACATAGCCGAAGGATTTAAGGCGGCCATTCTGAAGCTATCCGAGGAAACCGAACTGCTTAGGAGTGACGACCTAGCTCGCGGCACGGTGCTGGTCCCAACTACGGTTTATGGGTGGAAAGACAACGACCAGGCTGATGCTCGCTGGTCCGTGCAATCGACCGACTTGGCCGCCGTTCCGAAGGAGAGTGATCCGTCCGAATACTGGGGGGATCTGGGTTGGTTTGGTTCGGATTTCGTAACTGACCGAGACAAGTATCCTTGGATGTCCTCTTCTGTTTCCGCGTCTGGTTGGTTCTAGCAGCCCAGCCAACGTAGCCCGGTTTAGCAAGTAGGGTGTAACAACGCTGCATCGAAGTGACGCAATGAATCGGCGCATTGTCCAATGCGCTCTACGCGCTTATACCGATGCGAGTTCTGCATCGGTACGCGAAACGCACCGGGCATGTCTCCATAGCGGCGAAAGGGATTTCGATGCGCAAGCACGACACGCTGGAATCGTGGAACGACGAACGCGGCTTTGACTTCATCGCTCCGGCGCAAACGGGCGAGAAGATCTTCGTCCACATATCGGCATTCCCGCGTGATGGTCAGCGCCCGACCGTTGGTGAGCTCATCTCGTTCGAAATCGAGACCGGGCCCGAAGGGAAATCGCGGGCGATGCGTGTCATGCGACCGGGTGCCCGACCGCGTAATCACCAGATTGCCGCGCGTTCAAAGCGGCCCGCTCGCGCCCTGTCCGTGATCCTTTCGGTGCTCGCCCTCGGCGCAATTGGCGCCTACGCGTACGAACGGTGGAGCAACTCCGCGGCACCGGAATCCCCCGCAGCCAGCGTAGCCCGGTTAAGCGAAGCGTACCCGATGGCTTTTGCGTGACGCGACCTCAAGCGTTCCCCGGGTGCGGCCTTTGGCCTTACCCGGGCTACAAGAGCGGGGCGCGTTGATGCGGTTGGGCCGTTGTAGCCCGGGTAAGCGAAGCGCACCCGGGGCTTTCGGCATTCCCCGACAACGTGACGCGGCATTCCCGGGTACGGCTTTCGACTTGCGCCAACTACGGTGATCGCCGGTGAATCACGCGGGCGTCGGGAATGGTGCGGTATCGGCGTAATCGCTTTTCCGGCGGTACGTATTTCTTCACGGTGACCTTGCGCGATCGACGTAGCGATCTGCTCGTCCGGCATGTGGACCTTCTTCGGATGTCTTGGCGAAGCGCACGTGCGCGCATTCCGCATGATGTGCTCGCGGCCGTGGTAATGCCCGACCATCTGCATGCCGTCCTCCGGATGCACGACGGCGCCGACGACTATTCGCGCCTCTGGCAGGACATCAAGAAGGGATTCTCGCGGCGCCTGGGGTGTGTGGGTTCGTCGCCGTGGCAATCCCGTTTCTGGGAACACACGATCCGCAACGAGGCGGACCTGCGCGCGCACGTCGATTACGTGCATTTCAATCCGGTCAAACACGGGTACGCGGCGGGCGTCGCGGAGTGGCCGTTCTCGTCGTTTCACCAATACGTGCGCGACGGGGTGTTGCCGGTGGATTGGGGTGCGGAGCCCGCAACGGTCGCCATCCCGATTGCAGGCGAGGCGTAGCGCCTTTGTGGCCCGGGTAAGCGAAGCGCACCCGGGGGCTTTTGCGTGACGAGGCATCGGGCGTTCCCCGGGTGCGGCCTTTGGCCTTACCCGGGCTACAAGAGCAGGGTGCCTTGATGCGGTTGGGCCGTTGTAGCCCGGGTAAGCGAAGCGCACCCGGGGGCTTTTGCGTGACGCGACATCGGGCGTTCCCCGGGTGCGGCCTTTGGCCTTACCTGGGCTACAAGAGCAGGGTGCCTTGATGCGGTTGGGCCGTTGTAGCCCGGGTAAGCGAAGCGCACCCGGGGCTTTTGCGTGACGCGACATCAGGCGTTCCCCGGGTGCGGCCTTTGGCCTTACCCGGGCTACAAGAGCAGGGCGCGTTGATGCGGTTGGGCCGTTGTAGCCCGGGTAAGCGAAGCGCACCCGGGGCTTTTGCGTGACGAGGCATCAGGCGCTCCCCGGGTGCGGCCTTTGGCCTTACCCGGGCTACAAGAGCAGGGCGCGTTGATGCGGTTGGGCCGTTGTAGCCCGGGTAAGCGAAGCGCACCCGGGGCTTTTGCGTGACGAGGCATCGGGCGCTCCCCGGGTGCGGCCTTCGGCCTTACCCGGGCTACAAGAGCAGGGCGCGTTGATGCGGTTGGGCCGTTGTAGCCCGGGTAAGCGAAGCGCACCCGGGGCTTTTGCGTGACGAGGCATCAGGCGCTCCCCGGGTGCGGCCTTTGGCCTTACCCGGGCTACAAGAGCGATTACGCGCGAATGTGAGACGTAGCTACCGTTCGCGATTTCTTCGCATTGAGGCGTACTGCATAACGGCGAACACTCGCTCCCAAGGAGCCTAAGAACTCCGTACGAAGCGGTAGCCCACCTCCGTCAAACCGGTGGGTTTTTTGTGCCCAGGTGAAACGGGGTGCAAACTCGACGTAGTTGCTCTGCGTCGGGAGGGCGGCAGCCATACAACACCCGAAAGGGGAAAGCTGTCCGGCCGTTCTTCGTACGGTTTCTTAGCCTCCCGACACCCTTGCGCCCCCCGCCGCAAGGTTCCCCTTCGTCAAAGGAGCGACTCATGCGAAAGCACCGCCGTCCGGCGCCGTCCCGATCCCTGTGTTACGTCATCAGCGAACCCGCGCGCGACGCCGTCACGCGCACTCGCGATCAGTTGTTGCTGCTCTCCTGCCTGAGCGCCGCGCGCATCCGCCACGACGCCGAGGAGCTGGAGCTGTCCCCCGACGCGCTGGTCACCATCTTCCAGCGGCTGTGCAACGACCTGGATGGCGCGTTGCGCGACATCAAGATCCGTTGGCGTGGGGCGGAGCCGACGTAGCGCGTACGGATCGGGAACGCACCCGGGGCTTTGCGCGTGATGCGCAAGAGGCGTTTCCCCGGGTGCGGCCTTCGGCCTTACCCGGGCTACAAATGCGTGGTCACTGCGGCGTGAACCACGCCCCCTGTTCCGCGCCCGCGTTCTGGCGGATCGGGCGCCACACGCCGGAGGCGGCGTTCACCAGGTGGAGGCTGTGGTTGTAATAGTCCTGCTTGCGCAGCACCAGCACGCGGTTGCACGGCGACCAGTCCAGCGGGACGAGTTCGACGCCCGGCGTGGCCGCGCCCACCTGCCTCGGCGCGGTGCCGTCGGCATTGGCGATGAACAGGCGGCTGTAGCGGTTGTCGCCGTCGCGCTGCATGTAGGCGAGGCGGCTGCCGCTGGGCGACAGGATCGGGGCCGAGCCGGCGGTGATGCGCGTCAGCGCGTTGGTCGCAAGGTCCACCTTGTAGATCGTGGGCGTGCTCACGCCGCCGGACCAGTCGATCGCGTCGTAGTACACGGTGTTGTCGGGGCCCACGACGAACGAGAGCGGCGCGTGCTGCTCATGCGGATCGACGACGCTGCGCACTTCGAACAGCCGGCTCGTGGCGACCTCCACCGCATACAGCCGGTGCGCCCAGTAATCGTTGGGGCTCGGATTCGACAGCCGCGTCACGAAGGTGCCCACCAGCGCGACGATGTACTTGCCGTCGCGCGTCCACGCGAGTTTCCGCAACTCCGACAGGCAGGTGAAGAACTCGTCGCACAACGTGCGCGCCGGATAGTTCACGCAGGCGATGCGCTGCAGCCCGGTGCCATCGGGGTTGATGGTGTGGATGCATTCGGAATTCGTCGCGCCCTCCGGCACGGAACCGAACGCGATCTTGTTGGTCGCCGCGCCGCTCCATACCGGCAACACGCCCTTGATGAGCGCGCGCTCGCGCTGGCCCAGGCGGTCGGTGACGATGACGGTCGGGTCCTGGTGTTCGTAGTTGCCGTCCACGCGGAACCAGCGAAAGCTGCGTTCGAACACCACCGACGAACCGCCCGGCGACCACGATGCCGAATGATCCACGTACTCGCCCGGCGGGAACGTCAGCTCATCGGTAAACGTGCCGGCGCTGTTGGTGCGGTGCAGGCGCGGCCCGATGTCGCCGTCGTAATAGAGGATGTTGCCCGAGTCGTGCGCCATCGCCAGCGGCGTGCCGGCCACCAGCAGCAGGCACGCGAGCGCGCGAAGCGCGATGCGGCGGGCGGAAGGGAGGGGAAGGGTGAACGCGGACATGGCGTGCTTCCTTGGACGACAGTGGAGGCGAGTTCTATGCGTCGCGCGATGACGCCTTCGTCAAATCGCATGCAATGCGCGGCAGTTGCCGACGAGCGGATCGTGCGGAGCCGTCGGGCTGCCGACAGCCGGATTCAGCAGGGTGTCCGGCGTGCGAAGCCGGCGCCTGTTTCGTGTCGGTGTCGTGCGCGGTGCGCGGTGTGTCGAGCGCGGAGCCCGGTTGATCGAGCAGAACGCGTCGCGCGCCGAGCCCGGAGCCGCGGCGTCCGGGCAGATTGCTCGAAGCGCCGAGCCCGGCGCCCGGACATCGGAGCGCAACGCTCCGCGCACGGAGCCCGCAGCCCGGAAGCCCGAGCGGATCGCTCCGAGTGCGGGGCGCGAAGCCCCGACGTTCGAGCATTCTGCTCGCCGCGCCGAGCCCTGAGCTCGGACGACCGGGCAAAAAGCCCGGCGCGCGGCCTTCGCGGCCCGGGCAACGCCGCAACCGCCGATCAACGGCCGTTCCGCCGCGCAACGGGAATGGCACGCTGGCCGCGTCCAACCGCGAAAGGGACGCTGCGATGCGCAACGCCTTGCATTCCATCGCGCGCGCCGCGCTGCTCTGCATCGCGCTCGCGCCGGGCGCGCAGGCCGCGGACATGCCGCGCGCGGAAGAACGCGAACTTCGCGCCGACGACGCGACGCTTTACGTCCGCGCGATCGGCCACGGCGAGCCCATCGTCGTGCTGCACGGCGGGCCCGATTTCGACCAGGCGTACCTCGCGCCAGATCTCGATCCGCTCGCCGACGCGTACCGGCTGATTTACTACGACCAGCGCGGCCGGGGACGCTCGACGGCCGGCGTGGACCCGCAGCGCGTGAGCCTCGCCACCGACCTGGACGACATCGACCGCATCCGCCGCGAGTTCGATCTCGACGCACCGGTGCTGCTCGGCCATTCGTGGGGCGCGGTGCTGGCGCTGGAGTATGCGTTGCGCCATCCGCAGCGCGTGTCGCGACTGATCCTGGTGAACCCCGCGCCCGTATCGCATGCGGACCTGGCGAGCGTGCGCGCGCACTACCTCGCGCGCCTGGGCCCGCGCATGGACGAGCAGAAGGCCATCGTCGAAAGCGCGGCGTACCGCGCGGGCGATCCGGACGCGGTCGCGGCGCGTTATCGCATCCATTTCGAACCGGCGGTGGCGAAGCCCGAAGACCTCGCGCGGATGACGCGCCGCATGCAGGACGGCTTCGAGCGACAGGGCCGCGAGGGCATCCTCACCGCGCGCGCGGTGGAAGACCGCCTGATGGCCGACACCTGGGAACGGCCCGACTACGACCTGCTGCCCGCACTGGAGCGGCTGCGCACGCCGACGCTCGTCATCGCCGGCCGCCACGACTTCATGGCCGATGCCGCCGTGCACATCGCCGATGCGATGCCGCACGCGCGGCTCGTCATGATCGGCGACTGCGGCCACTTCGCGTTCCTGGAATGCGCCGCAGCGGCGCGCGCGGCCCTCGACCGGTTCATGGCCCGCCCGCGACCTTGAACGCACCCCATCCACCCGCTAGTGTTCGCGCACGCCCTGGGGAGGGAGTCCGATGCCATCGATCGCGCAGAAGTCCACGTTCGTGACGGTCGTGGCGTGGGTGTTCATCGTGTTGTCCGGGTTCGGCACGCTCATCTCGGTGCTGCAGAACCTGATGATCCAGACCGTGTTCACCAGCCCCGAAGTGGTGCAGGCCGCACAGGGACCGGCGCCGCCGGGCGCGCCGCCGTTCGCGGTGTTCATGCTGCGGCACATGGTGGCGGTGTTCGTGTTCTTCCTGCTGGTGCAGGTGCTGACGCTGGCCTCGTCGATTGGTTTGCTGATGCGCCGCAACTGGGCGCGCCGCCTCTTCATCGGCGTGATGGCGTTCGGCATCGTGTGGAACCTGGGCGGCCTCGTGCTGCAGTTCGCGATGTTCTCGTCCATGCGCGAGCAGTTCGCTGCCATTCCCGACGCGCCCGACATGCGCGCGTTCTTCATCGGCATCGCGATCGTGTGCGTCGTGTTCGCGCTGGGATTCAGCGCGCTGTTCGGGTGGATCGCGAAGCGGCTGATGTCGCCCCAGGTGGTGGCGGAGTTCGCGCGCTGATCCAGGCGCGATGCAACGCCTTCGCATCGAACGGTGCACGCACGCATCCCGATCCTGCAATCGCCAGAGGGATTCCCATGAGCTACGACCTGATGGTCTTCGAACCCACCGCCGCGCCGCGCGAGCGCGCGGCCTTCATGGCCTGGTACCAGGCGCAGGTCGAGTGGAGCGAGGATCACACCTATGACGACCCGGCGGTGAGTTCGCCCGCGCTGCAGCGCTGGTTCGACGAGATGATCGAACACTTCCCGCCGCTCAACGGGCCGAAGTCCGATCCGGATCTCGACACTCCCCAGGTCACGGATCATTGCGTCGGGCGTGTCGTCATCTATTCCGCATTCGGGTGGTCGCAGGCCGCCGCCGCGCACGCGAGGATGCGCGAGCTTGCCATCAAGCACGCGGTAGGGTTCTACGACGTCAGCGGGGACGACGGGGAAGGGGAGATCCTGTTTCCCGGCGAGCCGCCGTTGCCAGTGGCGAGGAAGCCGTGGTGGAAGCTCTGGTGATCGGGATGGGAGATCGTCCGGCCACGACGCCCGCACCATCCGTGGAACTCCGGGCACGGCAGGCCTGACCCGTACGCATGAGCGATCCGTTCATCCTCCTCCTCACCATCGCCTTCCTGGCGGCATCGTTCTTCGCATCCCTGCGCGCCAAACGTGCGTTCGACGCCGCGGTGAAGCGAAGCTTCGAACAAATGACCTTCGAGACGCCCACGGGCCGTGTGACGGGGGCATCGCTGCGTATCGTCAAGGTCGTCACCTGGCGCACCGGTAACGATTCGTCGGCGCCTTCGGATCTGTTCTGGTATTGCGTGGGCGATGGGCCGTCGTACTTCGTTGCGATGGGCCACGTGCGCAGCCGGTTCGCGACGATGCCCGTGGATTGGGTGATAAGGCCGCTCACGGAGGAACGGATGCGCGGCGCGCTGGTCGGCGACGGGAAGGCGTGCGCGCTCGCATTCGGTAGCGCGGTGGAGGGGTGATGGCGGAAAGGTCGCGCGGGGTTCCTCGCGAAGTGACCCCACGGCGTTCGGCCTTGCCCGGGCTACAGGGGCGCTCGTTGTTGCTTCTGTAGCCCGGGTAAGCGAAGCGCACCCGGGGCTTTTGCGTGACGAGGCATCGGGCGTTCCCCGGGTGCGGCCTTTGGCCTTACCCGGGCTACAAGAGCGGGACGTTCTGATGCGATCGGGCCTTTGTAGCCCGGGTAAGCGAAGCGCACCCGGGGGCTCTTGCGTGACGAGGCATCAGGCGTTCCTCGGGTGCGGCCTTTGGCCTACCCGGGCTACAAGAGCGGGACGTTCTGATGCGATCGGGCCTTTGTAGCCCGGGTAAGCGAAGCGCACCCGGGGGCTTTTGCGCGACGAGGCATCAGGCGTTCCCCGGATGCGGCCTTCGGCCTTACCCGGCTACAAAGGCGGGGCGGGGTTATTCCGCCGTGATCAGGTCCACCCAGGTGATCCAGTCGTCGGTGCGCGTGTGGAAGGGCTCGACCAGCGTGCGCGCGCTGTCCACCGGCAGGCCGTTCTCGAAGCCCGCATCGGCCAGGCGCTGCTCGAGCTCGGCGGCGATGCGCTGGAACGCCTCCTTCAGCGCGGCGCGGTTCGGATGCGTGACGATCATCGCGCGCAGCAGGCATTCCATCGCCAGGATCTGCGCCGAATGCAGCACGACGGCGCTCTCGAGTGCAGTGATCTGTTTCTTCACGAAGACTCCTCGGTCGGCAGCCCGAACGTAGCCTTCCGCGCGTGAATGGTTCGCGAGAGGAATGTGTTGCGCGGCGGAGCGGAAGCAACCGTTGTGCACGCTGTGACCGGTGTCGCAGCGTGCGTCGCGCGCGCTGCGGCGATCGGTGTGCGACGTTCGATGAACGCGGTGGATCGCGTGGATGAACGCATCGCGAAGAGGCGCTATGAGTCCCTCTCCCACCGGGAGAAGGGTGGGGCGAGCGGCAACGAAGCCGAAGCGGTGACGACCGATGCGGCACGGCGCTGCGCTGTTGCTTTCGTCGACCGCGAATGGAACCGGCCGACGCAGGTGGCTTCCAGCGTCCGCCGGCGTGACGTGAACGCGGGGGGCGCCTCAGTCCTCCCAGGCCGCCGCCGAATCGAACAACGTAGGCCGCAGCGGATATTCATCCGCGAACCTCAGCTCGATCCGCGCCGAATCCCCCGCGACGTCGAACGCAGCCGCAGCGGCCCGCGCATCGCGCTGCGAAGCCGGCACCACCAGCGGCTTGCCCTTCTCGACGATGTACGTTGCCAGCTCCGCGCTGCGTCCGGTGCCGACGTTGACGACCTCATGGTTCACGCCATGCGGAATGAAGAGCGTGTCGCCCTGCTTCAGCGTCACCGGTGCGCGGCCTTCCAGGCGGTATTCGAGCGCGCCCTGCGTGACGTAGACGATCTCCTCGCCGTGATGATGGTGGTTGGCGGCGACGATGCCGGGCTCGAACGCGACCAGCACCTGCACCGCTTCGCGGCCGGGCACGGACAGCTCGCTGCGTTGCAGGTCGGTGCGGGTGATGCCGGCGGCCTGCGCGTGCACGACGACGGGGAGGGCGAGGGCGCCGATCGTGGCGAGCAGCGCGACGGCGAGGACGGGGGACGGCTTCATGGCGGGCTCCTTCGGTTGGGGTGGTGCCATTCGAAGGCGGGGGCGTATCGGCGATGTGTCGGCGATCCGGGCGATTTGTATCGGCGTGTACGAAGGCGCCGGCAGCAATAAATCGGCCCACGCGCAAGAGGAACATTGCGCATACCGCCGCCGCCGCCCGCCCGATAACCTCGCCGCCCCGCTCACGGGCGCCGCGATCGCGACGACATGGGCGCTACATCCGGGCAGGTCGTCATGCGTCGTTCCGCAATCCTCGTGGTGTCCGTGTCGCTGGGCCTGTGCGCGTGCACGCCGGCGACGGTGAAGGTGTGGCCCTCGTCGGGCGTGCCGGTTTCGTCGTACGACGGCGGCATCGTCGTGCAGGCGGGCGATTCGCTGTACGGCATCGCCTCGCGCAACGGCGTGAGCGTGATCGACCTGGCGCAGGCGAACGGCATCGCCGAGCCGTTCCTGATCCATCCCGGCGACCGCCTCCGCCTCCCCGCGAAATCCGCATCGAAACCGCCGGTTGCGCGCGCGCCGGCGGCGTCCACCGTCCGCACCGAAGCGCTGCCCGACACGTCCTCGCCGGTGAAGGCGAAGCCGCCCGCGACCAAGCCCGCGGCGAAGAGCGCCGCTTCGAACGCCGCTGCTCCGAAGGCGCCGACCAAGGCGAGCACATCGAAAGCGGCGACGTCCAGCAGCGTTGCCTCGAAAACGCTCGACGCCGACGTGACGCGCTGGCAGTGGCCCGCGAACGGCACGCTGTTGAACGCGCCCGCGCGCGGCGATGCAGCCCCGCGCGCGCTCGACATCGCCGGTGCGGCCGGCAGTCCGGTGCGCGCGGTCGCGGCGGGGAAGGTGCTGTATTCCGGCGAAGGCTCGCCCGGTTACGAACAACTGATCGTGATCGAGCACCCCGGCGGCTGGGTGTCGAGCTACGCGCACAACCGCAAGCGGCTGGTCGGCGAAGGGCAGAACGTCGTCGCGGGCACGCAGGTGGCCGAGATGGGGCGCGTCGGCGCGGGCCGCGACATGCTGCATTTCGAACTGCGCCGCGGCGGGCAGCTCGTCGATCCGCGCACCGTGCTTCCCCCGCGCTGATCCGGCGCCTACACCGCAAGGAACGAACCGATGGGCCTGACGCCTCCGAGTTTCCCGATCTTCTTCATCGCCACGCTGGCCGGCGGCGCCGGGCTGGCGATCCGCCTGGGCTACCTGCCGATGCTGGCGCCGTTCGCGTTCGTGCTGGTCGCACTGGCGTTCGTGCTGCTGTGGATCGCGTGCGTGTTCCGCAACCTGTAGGGCGCTGGTAGCGCTATCGGGACCCGCGGGCGGCTTTTGTCGCCCGGCAGCCTGAGGTGCGCCCGACCTGACTCCTGGGGCAGGGCGATCCTGAATCCGCGCCCGACCCGCCGGGTGCCTCCGTCTCGCTGCGCCGCGACACGGCCAAGTCCTTGTCGCGTAACGCTTTGCGCACTGCAGCAAGGCTTTTTTCTCATCGCTGGTAGAGTGCTACGCACCTACGGGATCCCTTGCTTCCACCCATGTCACTGCTGGTCGGTGTTTCCAGTGCGGATCGTTCCTGCCGCAAAATTGTTAGCGCTAACTTTTCTGGAGCCGGACGCGCATGAGCGCTCAGACACGCCTCTTCGTCGGACTGGACGTGGGGACCCAGAGCGTCAAGCTCGTCGCCTACGACGCGGACTCGCGCCGGGTCGTCGCCACGCACGGGCAGCCGCTGGAGCTCATCGCCGGTAACGACGGCAGCCGCGAGCAGCACGCGCAGTGGTGGATCGACGCGATTCGCGCCTGTTTCGGCAAACTCGACCCGGCGCAGCGCGCCGCCGTCGTGGCGATCGGCGTGTCGGGCCAGCAGCACGGGTTCGTGCCGCTCGACGCGCAGGGCAACGTGCTCGCGCCGGCCAAGCTGTGGTGCGACACCAGCACCAGCGGCGAGTGCGACGAGATCATGTCCGCGGCCGGCGGCGAAGCGTCGTGCGTGACGCTGGCCGGCAATCCGATCCTCGCCGGCTACACCGCGTCGAAGCTGCCGTGGACGCGCAAGCATCGCCCCGAGGTGTACGCGAAGCTCGCCACGATCCTGCTGCCGCACGACTACGTGAACTTCTGGCTCACCGGCCAGCGCTGGATGGAATACGGCGATGCGTCGGGCACGGGCTGGCTCGACGTGCGCACGCGCACGTGGTCGCGCGGGATGCTCGCCGCGACCGATGCCGACACCAATCTCGCCGATTTCCTCCCGCCGCTGGTCGAGGCCGATGCGAGCTTCGGCATCGCGTCGGGCATCGCGGACGAACTTGGCCTGTCGCACGACGTGATCGTCGCGGCCGGCGGGGGCGACAACATGATGGCCGCCATCGGCACCGGCAACGTCGCGCCGGGCGTGCTGACGATGAGCCTGGGCACCTCGGGCACGCTGTTCGCGTGCGCGGATTTTCCGGTCGTCGACGAGAACGCCGGCTGGGCCGCGTTCTGCTCGTCCACCGGCGGCTGGCTGCCGCTGATCTGCACGATGAACTGCACCGTCGCCACCGAGAACGTGGCGAAGCTGTTCGGCTTCTCCAGCCGCGACGGCGAATCGGTGCTGGAAGGCACGAAGCCCGGCGCCGACGGCCTGGTGATGCTGCCGTTCTTCAACGGCGAGCGCACGCCGAACCTGCCGGATGCGCGCGCGAGCCTGCACGGCATCGACATGGCGAACCTCACGCGCGGCAACGTGTACCGCGCCGCGATGGAAGGCGCGACCTACGCGCTGCGCAACGGCTTCGATGCGCTGCGCGCGGCCGGCATGACGTTCGATTCGATCCGCCTCACCGGCGGCGGCAGCCACAGCGCGACGTGGCGGCAGATGGTCGCCGACGTGTTCGACCTGCCCGTGCAGGTGCCGGAACAGGCCGAAGGCGCGGCGTTCGGCGGCGCGTTGCAGGCGCTGTGGGCGTTCGAACGCGCGAGCGGCAAGGACACCCCGATCGCCGGCATCGCGCGCGACCACGTGCGCGTGGACGAAGCCGCCGCCACGCGCCCGGATGCGAACGCGGTCGCCGCCTACGCCGCGCATTACAGGACCTTCCTTACGCATCTCGACGCGACGCAGACGCTGTACGCGCCGCACCCGACCACCCGCGCCGACGCCAGGCAGGCCGCCTGACGCAACGCCGCGCCTCCATCCACCGACCAAAGCGATTCCCACGAACATGAGCAAGCACTTCATCGGCGCCAAGGAATACTTCCCCGGCATTGGCCGCATCCCGTTCGAGGGACGCGATTCGAACAACCCGCTGGCCTTCAAGGTCTACGACGCCAACAAGAAGATCGGCGGCAAGACGATGGAGGAGCACCTGAAGTTCGCCGTGTGCTACTGGCACACCTTCACCAACGCCGGCCACGATCCGTTCGGCCCGGGCACGCGCAGGTTCCCGTGGGAAGGCGCCACCGCGATGCAGACGGCCGAGAACAAGGTCGACGCCGCGTTCGAATTCATCACCAAGCTCGGCGTGCCGTACTACTGCTTCCACGACGTCGACCTGGCGCCGGATGCGGAAGACATCGGCGAGTACGAAAAGAACCTCAAGCACATGGTCGCGCAGGCCAAGCAGCGCCAGAACGACACGGGCGTGAAGCTGCTGTGGGGCACGGCGAACCTGTTCTCGCATCCGCGCTACATGAACGGCGCGTCGACCAACCCGGACTTCAACGTCGTCGCCCGCGCCGCGGTGCAGGTGAAGGCCGCGCTGGACGCGACCGTCGAACTGGGCGGCGAGCACTACGTGTTCTGGGGCGGTCGCGAAGGCTACGCGAGCCTGGTGAACACCAACATGAAGCGCGAGGTCGAGCACTTCGCCCGCTTCCTGACGATGGCGCGCGACTACGGCCGCAGCATCGGCTTCAAGGGCTACTTCCTCATCGAGCCCAAGCCGATGGAGCCGATGAAGCACCAGTACGACTTCGACAGCGCCACCGTCGCCGGTTTCCTGCGCCAGTACGGCCTGCACAAGGACTTCAAGCTCAACATCGAGGCCAATCACGCCACGCTGTCGGGCCACACGTTCGAACACGACCTGCAGGTCGCGTCCGACCACGACCTGCTGGGCTCGATCGACGCCAACCGCGGCAACGCGCAGAACGGCTGGGACACCGACCAGTTCCCGACCGACCTGTACGACACCGTCGGCGCGATGATGGTCGTGCTGCGCCAGGGCGGCCTGGTCGGCGGCCTGAACTTCGACGCGAAGGCGCGTCGCGAGTCGACCGACATGGAAGACCTGTTCATCGCCCACATCGGCGGTATAGACGCGTTCGCGCGCGGCCTGGAAGTGGCGCACGCGCTGCTCAACGACTCGCCGTGGGAGCAGTGGCGCACCGAGCGCTACGCCAGCTTCGACAACGGCGCGGGCGCGGACTTCGAACGCGGCAAGCTCGGCCTGGCCGACCTGCGCGAGCTGGCGGTGAAGAACGGCGAGCCCAGGCAGATCAGCGGCAAGCAGGAGCGTTACGAGAACCTGCTCAACCAGTACCTGCTGCGCTGAGGACGGATTGCGGATTGGCGGGACCCCGGCATCTGTCATTCGTGCCGGGTAAGGGTTAAAAGAGCTGTCATTCCCGCGAAGGCGGGAATCCATGCGTCCGATGCGTCACGCCGTGAAGGCGTGACGCGGTTGAAAGATGGATCCCCGCCTTCGCGGGGATGACGGCTTGAGGCGGTACAGCTCAAGGCGGTGCAGCGCGTGGGGGAAGCTCGCGCTCGTGCCGGTCGAACGTGGACGTGACGGCTCCACCTTCCCGAATCCAAATCCGACTCCTTCAAACGAGACACGCGAAATGAACAGCGCCACGCTCGAAGGTTCCTCATCCGCAAGCGCGGAAAACACCCGCTTCATCATCCTCGTCAGTTGCGTGGCCACCATCGGTGGCTTCCTGTTCGGCTTCGACAGTGGCGTGATCAACGGCACCGTCGATGGATTGCAGCAGGCGTTCCAGTCGACCAAGGCCGGGCTGGGCTTCGAGGTCGCATCCATGCTGCTGGGCTGCGCGATCGGCGCGTTCTTCGCCGGACGCCTTGCCGACCGCTGGGGCCGGCGCTCGGTGCTGATCATCTCGGCCGTGCTGTTCCTGATTTCCGCGCTGGGTTCCGGCGCCGCCACGAGTTCGGCGATGTTCGTCGCCGCGCGCGTGATCGGCGGCTTCGCGGTCGGCGCGGCCAGCGTGATGTCGCCGGCGTACATCGCCGAAGTCGCGTCGGCACGCTATCGCGGACGGCTGGCGACGGTGCAGCAGATCGCCATCATCGGCGGCCTGTTCTGCGCGTTCCTCAGCAACTTCCTGCTGGCCAAGCTGGCCGGCGCGTCCACGCAGCCGCTGTGGCTGGGCCATGAAGCGTGGCGCTGGATGTTCTGGATGATGGCCTTCCCGTCGGCGCTGTTCCTGGTGCTGCTGCTGGCGATTCCGGAAAGCCCGCGCTACCTCGTCGTGAAGAAGCGCAAGGCCGACGCGCTCGCCGTGCTCACGCGCCTGTACGGCGCCAGCGAAGCGCAGGTCAAGCTGACCGAGATCGATGCCTCGCTGTCGAGCGACCATCATCGCCCGCAGCTGTCGGACCTGATCAACAAGGCGACCGGCAGGATCCGTCCGATCGTGTGGATCGGCATCGGCCTTGCGACGTTCCAGCAGCTGGTTGGCATCAACGTCGTGTTCTATTACGGCGCGGTGCTGTGGCAGGCGGTCGGCTTCTCCGAAAGCGACGCGCTGCTGATCAACGTGCTGTCCGGCGCGTTGAGCATCGGCGCCTGCCTGGTCACGGTGCTGCTGATCGACCGCATCGGGCGCAAGCCGCTGCTGTGGATCGGCTCGGTCGGCATGGCGGTGTCGCTCGCCGCGATGACCTTCGCCTTCGCCACCGCGTCGCTGGATGCGAACGGCCGGCTCATGCTGTCCGATTCGATGGGCACGCTGGCGCTGATCGCCGCGAACGTGTACGTGATCTTCTTCAACGCCTCGTGGGGCCCGGTGATGTGGGTCATGCTGGGCGAGATGTTCCCGAACCAGATCCGCGGCTCGGGCCTGGCCGTCGCCGGCGCCGCGCAGTGGACGAGCAACTTCGCCATCACCGTGACCTTCCCGATCCTGCTGGCCGGCATCGGCCTGGCGGCTGCGTACGGCATCTACACCGTGGCGGCGATCGTGTCGGTGTTCTTTGTCCTGAAGTACGTCTACGAGACCAAGGGCAAGGAACTGGAGCAGATGGAAGGCTGAGGCATGGCGCGTCCGGGCGGCTTCAATCGGAGCAGTTCCAGCAGGACGACCCGGGCGCGGCCTTTCAGCTCAGGCGCCGCGCGTGCCCTTCGACGGCGGCGCCACCGAGTCGCGCGTCACCAGCTGGTGCGCGACGACGTGGTCGACCACCACGCGCGTGCTGCGGTCCTTGCGACGGATGCCGCGCAGCAGGATGTCGATGGCCGAATCGGCCATCGACGCGATGGGCTGGTGGATCGTGGTGAGTTCCGGCCAGACCGTGGTCGCGGCGGACGTATCGTCGAACCCGACCACCGACAGGTCGCGCGGCACATCGAGCCCGCGACGGTGCGCGACCGAGACCACGGCGGCGGCCATGTCGTCGTTGCTGGCGAAGATCGCGGTGGGCGGCTTGCGGTGCGAGAGCATCTTCTCGGCCGCGTCCAGGCCCGAGCGGTAGGTGAAGTAACCCTGCTGCACGAGCGCGCCGTCGATCTCGAGCCCGGCCTGCGCGAACGCCGCCTGGAAGCCCTCGTAGCGCCGCGCGCTGGCGGTCTGGTTCGGATGGCCCTTGATGTAGCCGATGCGCGTGTGGCCGAGCGAGATGAGGTGCGCGGTGATCTCCTGGCTGGCGCGGAAGTCGTCGATGCGCACGCAGGAGATTTCCTGGCTGAAGCGGCCCGACGCGATCGCGACGACCGGCACGCCGGCCGACAGGAACTCCGACACCACCGCCTTGGATTCGCACAGCGGCGGCGGCAGGATCACGCCGGCGACGGACTTGCTCATCTCGCGCGCGGCGGCGCGTTGCGCGTCGGCGTTGTAGGTGTCCCAGCTTTCGATCATCAGCTGCGCCGCGGTGCGCGCCGCGCCGCGCAGCGCGCCGACCAGCAGCTCGCGCAGGTAGGCCGAGCTGGGGTTGGTGTAGATCATCGCCACGCGCGTGTGCTGCGCGGCGGCGAGCGAACTGGCGGCGAGGTTGGGCGTATAGCCCAGTTCCTTCACCGCGCGCATCACGCGTTCGCGCGTGCTGTCGCGGACCTTGCCCTGGCCGTTGACCACGCGCGAGACGGTCATCGGCGAAACCGCGGCCAGCACGGCCACTTCGTCGATGGTCACGGCGGCGCCCTTGCGGCGCAGCGATTTCCTCGGCTTCTCCAACGTTCGTTCCTTCTGTCGGCCAGCGGTCGCGGATGCCGCACCCTGCGGCGCCTGCCGCGTCGGGGGCCGCCTCGTCATTCGTTCAACCAGGACTGCGCATGAGAGCTTTGCACATGGTACGGGCATCCCGCACGCCCGGCGACAGCGTACCCGCCGCCCGGCAACGATCCGGCTTCTTCGCCCTCATGCTGCTCCTGCTCGCAGCCCTGCTGCTCCCGCGCCCGGCGGCGGCGGAGGACGGCTACGACCTGTGGCTGCGCTATCGCCCGATCCCGGATGCCGACGCGGAAGCGTATCGGCCCCGCCTCGCGCAGCTCGTCGCCCCGGCCGCCACGCCGACGCAGCGGGCCACGCGCGATGAGCTCGTCCGTGGTCTCGGCGGCCTGCTCGGCGCGGCGCTGCCGATGTCCGGCGCCGCGAAGGTCGAAGGTGCGCTGATCGTCGGCACGCCCACGTCGTCCAAGCAGATCGCCGACCTGAAGCTCGCGACGAAGGACCTCGGCCGCGAGGGCTATCGCATCCGCACGGTCGAGTTCGACGGCCGCGACGCGATCGCCATCGCCGCCAACACCGACGCTGGCGCGATGCACGGCGCGTTCCACCTGCTGCGCCTGCTGCAGACGGGCCAGCCCATCGACGCGCTCGACATCCGCGAAGTCCCGCGCACGCAGCTGCGCATGCTGAACCACTGGGACAACCTCGACCGCAACGTCGAGCGCGGCTATGCCGGCGAATCGATCTGGGACTGGCACAAGCTCCCCGATTACCTCGGCCCGCGCTACACCGACTACGCGCGCGCCAACGCGTCCATCGGCATCAATGCGACCGTGCTCAACAACGTCAACGCGAGCGCGCAGCAGCTCACGCCGATGTACATCGAGAAGGCCGCGGCGCTGGCGAACGTGTTCCGCCCCTACGGCATCCGCGTGTTCCTGAGCGCGCGCTTCAGCGCGCCGGTGGAGATCGGCGGGCTGAAGACGGCCGATCCGCTCGACCCGAAGGTCCGCGCGTGGTGGAACGCGAAGGCCGACGAGATCTACAAGGCCATTCCCGATTTCGGCGGCTTCCTGGTGAAGGCCAATTCCGAAGGCCAGCCCGGCCCGCAGGATTACGGCCGCACGCATGCCGACGGCGCCAACATGATGGCCGACGCGGTGAAGCCGCATGGCGGCATCGTGATCTGGCGTGCGTTCGTCTATTCGCATGAAACGCCGGACGATCGCGCCAAGCAGGCGTACAACGAGTTCGTGCCGCTGGACGGCAGGTTTCGCGACAACGTCATGGTGCAGGTGAAGAACGGCGCCATCGACTTCCAGCCGCGCGAACCGTTCCATCCGCTGTTCGGTGCGATGCCGAAGACGCCGCTGATGATGGAATTCCAGATCACCAAGGAGTACCTCGGCTTCGCGACGCACCTTGCGTACCTGGGCCCGCTGTTCGAGGAAACGCTGCGTGCGGATACCCACGCACGCGGCAAGGGTTCGACGGTGGCGAAGGTCGTCGATGGCGAACTGCACGGTTACCGGCTCACCGGCATGGCCGGCGTGGCGAACATCGGCAGCGACCGCAACTGGAGCGGCTCGCATTTCGACCAGGCCAACTGGTACGTCTTCGGCCGGCTCGCGTGGAATCCGGAACTCTCCTCGCGCGACATCGCGGAAGAGTGGACGCGCATGACGTTCTCCAACGACGGCGACATCGTGCAGCCCGTCGTCGCGATGATGATGGGCTCACGCGAAGCGGTCGTGGATTACATGACGCCGCTCGGCCTGCATCACCTGATGGGCCGCGGCCATCACTACGGCCCGGGCCCGTGGGTCGAAGGCGGCCCGCGCGCGGACTGGACCAGCGTGTATTACCACCGCGCCACGAAGGACGGCATCGGCTTCGATCGCACGACGCGCGGCAGCGATGCGGTGTCGCAGTACGCGAAGCCGGTCGCCGCGCAGTTCGACGATGCGGGCAGGACGCCCGAGGAATTCCTGTTGTGGTTCCACCATCTGCCGTGGGACTACACGACCCGGTCCGGCCGCACGCTGTGGGATGAACTCGTCGTGCATTACTCGCGTGGCGTCGACAAGGTGCGCGACATGCGCCGCACCTGGAACGCTCTGGAAGGCAGGATCGATCCGGAACGCCACGCGCAGATCGCGACCTTCCTGGCGATCCAGGAAAAGGAAGCGCAGTGGTGGCGCGACGCCAGCATCGCGTACTTCCAGACGTTCTCGCAGCGTCCGCTGCCGGACGGCTACGCGCCGCCCGCGCATCCGCTGGACTACTACGAATCGCTCGAATTTCCGTTCGCCCCGGGGAATGGCTGAACCATGTCGATCCGCACCATGCATCGCATTCGAAACCTGGCGCGCGCGCTGTGCGGCGTTGCCGCACTGTCGGCGGCGTTCGTCGCGAACGCGGCCGAAGCCACGCTGCTCCACACGATGTTCCAGGACCACGCCGTGCTGCAGCGCGAGCAGCCGATCCGCGTGTTCGGGCGCGCGAACGCCGGCGAGCAGGTGAAGCTCAGCTTCGCCGGCAAGCGCGCCACCGCGCGCGCCGACGCCGACGGCCACTGGAGCGCGACGCTTCCATCGATGAAGGCCGGTGGCCCGTACACGCTCAGCGCGACGTCCCGCGAGACGACGCAGAACGTGAGCGACGTGATGGTCGGCGACGTCTGGCTGTGTTCCGGCCAGTCGAACATGGAACTGCAGGTGTGGCGATCGCTCGACGCGCGCGCCGAAATCGCGGGTGCGGACAACGATCGCATCCGCCTGCTCACCGTGCCGCAGCACGGCGCGGTCACGCGGCAGGCGACGTTCGCCACGCCGGTGAAGTGGAGGACGACGACGCCCGAGACCGTCCGCGATTTCTCCGCCGCCTGTTACTACTTCGCGCGCGAGCTGCAGAAGACCGTCGACGTGCCGATGGGCCTGATCAACGCCGCGTGGGGCGGATCGCGCATCCAGGCGTGGACCAGTGGCGAAGCGCTGCGCGCGACGAAACTCTACGACGCCGAGCTCGACGTACTGGCGCAGTACGCGACCGATGAAGTCGGGGCGATCGAACGTTGGGGCGACGTGTGGACGCGCTGGTGGAACGCACGCAGCGACGCCAAGCCGGGCGACGAGCCGTGGAGCCGCACGTACTCGCCAGGCAGGGACTGGCGCGCCGCGCCGCGCGAACTCGGCGCGTGGGAGCGCTGGGGCATCCCGGAACTCGCCGCGTTCGACGGCATGGTGTGGTATCGCACCACGGTGAAGCTCACCGCCAGGCAGGCCGCGCAGGACGCGACGCTCGCGCTCGCGCCGGCGGACGAGGTCGACATGACGTGGGTGAATGGTGTCGCCGTCGGCAGTACCTACGGTGCCGGCAGCGGCCGCGAATACGCGTTGCCGAAGGGCCTGCTGAAGGAAGGCGAGAACGTCGTCGTGGTCAACGTGCTCGACACATATCGCGATGGCGGCCTCTCCGGTCCGGCGTCGGCGAACGCGTTGCGTTTCAAGGACGGTTCCAGCGCGCCGTTGTCGAATCCGTGGAAGTTCCGCCTGGTGGCCGGCAGCGACACGCCACCGCGCGCGCCGTGGCAAACCGCCGCCGGACTGTCGACCCTGTACAACGGCATGATCGCGCCGCTGGGCCGCTACAACGTGCGCGGCATGCTCTGGTACCAGGGCGAGTCGAACACGTTCGAAGGCGCGCGTTATCGCGACCTGTTGCGCACGCTGCGCGAGGACTGGCGTTCGCGCTTTGGCGCGAAAACGCCGCTGCTGATCGTGCAGCTGGCCAACTACGGCATGCCGACGACGAAGCCCACCGGGAGCGGCTGGGCGGAACTTCGCGAATCGCAGCGCCTGGTCGCCAACGAGGATGCCAACAGCGGCCTGGTCGTCGCCATCGACATCGGCGACCACTACGACATCCATCCGCCGAACAAGCAGGAACTCGGCCGTCGCCTCGCACGCGCCGCGCGCCATGTCGTGTACGGCGAGGCGCTGCCGCCATCCGGACCGGTACCGGTGTCCGCGCGACGCGTCGATGACGCGGTCGTCGTGACGTTCCGCGACAACACCGGCGATCTGGTCGGCGTCGGCGCGAACGGCCCCATCGGCTTCGAACTGTGCGGCGCGCGGACGGACAGCTGCCGCTACGCCGACGCGAAGGCGTGGAGCAACACCGTCACCCTGCGTTCGCCGAACGCGCACGAAGCCGCGCGCGTGCGCTACTGCTGGGCGGACGGCCCGGTATGCACGCTGTTCGACGGCGCGAACCTTCCGGCCGGCCCCTTCGAACTTCCCCTTCCTTCGCCTTCTTCCGACGACCACGCACGATGAACACCGCCACCACCGAAACCCGTCACGGCTCCACGCGCGACCGCGAGATCGTCGATGCGAAAGTCATCGTCACCTGTCCGGGCCGCAACTTCGTCACGCTGAAGATCACCACGCGTTCGGGCATCACCGGCCTGGGCGATGCGACGCTCAACGGCCGCGAGCTCGCCGTTGCGTCGTACCTTCAGGATCATGTCGTGCCCAACCTGATCGGCCGCGACGCGGGCCGCATCGAGGACATGTGGCAGTTCCTGCATCGCGGCGCGTACTGGCGTCGCGGTCCGGTGACGATGACCGCCATCGCCGCGGTCGACGTCGCGCTGTGGGACATCCTCGGCAAGATGGCGGGCCTGCCGCTGTACCAGCTGCTCGGCGGGCGCTCGCGCGAAGGCGCACTGGTGTACGGGCACGCGAACGGTCGCGACATCGAGGAAACGACCGACGAGGTCGCCAAGTACATCGAGAAGGGGTTCCTCGCGGTGCGCGCGCAATGCGGCGTGCCTGGCGTGAAGAAGGCCTACGGCATCTCCGTCGGCGGCAAGCCGTACGAACCGGCCGAAAGCGAGCTGCCGGCCGAAACGGTCTGGAACACGCCGAAATACCTCAACATCGTGCCGAAGCTGTTCGAACGCCTGCGCGCCGATCATGGCCCCGACGTCGAACTGCTGCACGACGTGCACCATCGCCTCACGCCCATCGAAGCGGCGCGACTGGCCCGCGACCTCGAACCGTTCCGCCTGTTCTGGCTGGAAGACGCCACGCCCGCGGAAAACCAGAAGGGTTTCGAACTGATCCGCAAGCATTCGGTCACCGCGCTGGCGGTGGGCGAGGTGTTCAACTCGATCTGGGACTGCAAGCACCTCATCGAGAACCAGCTGATCGACTACATCCGCACCACCATCGTGCACGGCGGCGGCATCACGCACGTGCGCCGAATCGCCGATTTCGCCGCGCTGCATGCGGTGCGAACGGGCTTCCACGGTGCGACGGATCTGTCGCCGGTGTGCATGGGCGCGGCGCTGCATTTCGACACGTGGGTGCCGAACTTCGGCATCCAGGAATGGATGTTCCATTCGGATGAAACCAACGAGGTCTTCCCGCATGACTACGTCTTCCGCAACGGACGCCTGCACGTCGGCGACACCCCCGGCCACGGCGTCGACATCGACGAGAAGCTCGCCGCCAAATTCCCTTATGCGCCCAAGCAGCTGCCGATCGCGCGGCTGGAGGATGGCGCGATGTGGGATTGGTGATTCGATGAATGCGGTCGTGTCCCTAACCAAGCCGTCATCCCCGCGAAAGCGGGGGCCCAGCGACTTTGCAGCGACGTCTCGTCACCAGGCCGAAAGGCGCTGGGTTCCCGCTTTCGCGGGAATGACGAAGTGGGTGTCGGCACTGGTTCTTTCGGTAGCGTCGATGCCAGTGCTCGCCGCCGAGCCCGTCCTCTTCGACTGGTTCGAATACAAGGGCCACGACGCGCCGTTCGATGCGCCGGTGAAGCCCGGGCAGTACCGCAATCCGATCCTCGCCGGCTTCTATCCCGACCCGAGCATCGTGCGCGCGAACGACCGCTACTACCTGGTCAATTCGACGTTCACGTACTTCCCCGGCATCCCGGTGTTCGAAAGCCGCGACCTCGTGCACTGGACGCAGGTCGGCAACGTGATCGACCGCCCGACGCAGCTGGACTTCGACGGACTGAACATGTCGCGCGGCGTGTTCGCACCCACCATCGAGTACCACGACGGTACGTTCTACGTACTCAATACGTCCGTGGACGCAGGCGGAAACTTCATCGCCACCGCGAAGAATCCGGCCGGCCCGTGGTCCGATCCGATCTGGCTGAAGACCATCGACGGCATCGACCCGTCGCTGTTCTTCGATGGCGACAAGGTCTACCTCATCAACAACGACGCGCCGGAAGGCAAGCCGCTGTACGAAGGCCATCGCGCGATCTGGATGCAACAGCTCGACGCGAAGACGCTGCAGCCGTTCGGCCCGCGCAAGGTGCTGATCAACGGCGGCATGGACCTGTCGCAGAAGCCGATCTGGATCGAAGGCCCGCACATCTACAAGCGCGACGGCTGGTACTACCTCGTCTGCGCCGAAGGCGGCACCAGCCTGCAGCACTCGCAGGTGGTGGCGCGGAGCCGCGACATCTGGGGCCCGTACACGCCGTACGAGCACAATCCGATCCTGACGCAGCGCGATCTTCCCGAAGACCGTGTCGATGCGATCGGCAACGCGGGCCACGCCGACCTCGTGGAAGCCACCGACGGCACGTGGTGGGCGGTGTTCCTCGCCAGTCGCATGTACGACCGCGTGCACTACAACACCGGGCGCGAGACCTTCCTGCTGCCGGTGGAATGGAAGGACGGCTGGCCGACGATCCTCGCCCACGGCAAGCGCATTCCGCAGGTCGCCGATGGCCCGTCGTTCATGCAGCGGGGCGCGACGCAGGCGCCGCTGAGCGGCAACTTCACCTGGCGCGACGACTTCGACAAACCGGCGCTCGACACGACGTGGCTGTTCGCGCGCGTGCCGAAGACGCAGTGGGCCGACCTGCGCACGCACGCGGGCAAGCTGGCGATCGCGCCGGGCGAAGGGCTCGACACGCTGCGCAATCCGACCTTCCTCGCGCGGCGGCAGCAGCACCTTTCGTTCGAAGCGAGCACGGCGATGACGGTGCCGACCGAGTCCGGTACCGAAGCGGGTATCGCCGCGTTCCAGAACGAGAACTACTGGTACTCAATTGGCGCGCAACGCATCGGCAGCGGCGTGACGCTGACGGTGCGCAAGCGGCAGAAGGACGCGACCGAAACGCTCGCGACCGCGACGCTGCCGGCCGGCACGAAGGCCCTGAAGCTGAAGATCGAAGGCGATGCGGGCGACTACGCGTTCGCCTACGACGCGGGCCAGGGCTGGAAGTGGTTGAAGCAGGACGTGGACGGCACGGTGCTCAGCACCGATGTCGCGGGTGGCTTCATCGGAGTGACGGTGGGGCCGTATGCACATGACACGCAAGGCCACTGAGAGGTGATCGGAATGGACGTCATGAACGTCGCGATTGACCCGCGGACCCGTTCGCATAGCTCCCGCGAAAGCGGGAACCCAGCGACTTCCACTCCGCCACGCGTCCGATCCGGGCGCCGTGTACTGGCAGCAGCCCTGCTGCTCTCGGCATGCGCGCAGGCTTTCTGCGCGCAGGCGGCCGGGCAGGCGAAGGCCGGCAGCACCGACCGCCCCTGGCTCGACACCAGCCGCAGCTTCGAACAGCGCGCCGCCGACCTCGTCTCGCGCATGACGCTGGACGAGAAGGCCGCGCAGATGCAGAACGCCGCCCCGGCGATCGATCGCCTCGGCGTGCCCGCGTACGACTGGTGGAACGAAGCGCTGCACGGCGTCGCGCGTGCAGGCGGCGCAACGGTGTTTCCGCAGGCCATCGGCATGGCGGCGACGTTCGACGTGCCGCTGATGGCGCAGATCAGCCAAGCCATCAGCGACGAAGCGCGCGCCAAGCACCACGAGTTCGCGCGCCAGGGCCAGCGCGGGCGCTACCAGGGCCTCACGTTCTGGTCGCCGAACATCAACATCTTCCGCGACCCGCGCTGGGGCCGTGGACAGGAAACCTACGGCGAGGATCCGTACCTGACCTCGCGCATGGGCGTGACGTTCGTGAAGGGCCTGCAGGGCGACGATCCGAAGTACCGCAAGCTCGACGCCACGGCCAAGCATTTCGCCGTGCACAGCGGCCCCGAAGCCGATCGCCACACCTTCGATGCGAAGCCGACCGAGCGCGATCTTCGCGAGACGTATCTCCCCGCATTCGAGGCGCTGGTGAAGGAAGGGGACGTCGATGCCGTGATGGGCGCGTACAACCGCGTCTACGGCGAATCAGCGAGCGCCAGCAAATTCCTGCTGCAGGACATCCTGCGCGGCGAGTGGGGCTTCAAGGGTTACGTCGTGTCCGATTGCTGGGCGATCGTCGACATCTGGAAGAATCACAAGATCGTGGCGACGCCGGAAGAAGCCGCGGCGCTCGCGGTGAAGAACGGCACGCAGCTCGACTGCGGCGACACGTACCTGCCGTCGCTGCCGGTGGCGGTCCGCAAGGGCCTGATTCCCGAGGCCGAGGTCGATGCCGCGCTCACGAAGCTCTACACCGCGCGCATGCGGCTGGGCATGTTCGAGCCGCCTTCGCAGGTGCGCTGGGCGGGCATTCCGTACTCGGTGAACCAGTCGCCCGAGCACGACGCGCTCTCGCGCAAGGTCGCGCAGGAATCGATCGTGCTGCTGAAGAACGACGGCGTGCTGCCGTTGTCGCGCGACGTGAAACGCATCGCTGTCGTCGGCCCCACCGCGGACGACACGATGGCATTGCTCGGCAACTACTACGGCACGCCGAAGGCGCCGGTGACCATCCTGCAGGGCATCCGCGAAGCCGCGCCGAACGCGACGATCGTGCATGCGCGCGGCGTCGATCTGGTGGAAGGCCGCGACGATCCCGCGGCCAATCCGCTGATCGAACCGCAGTACCTGCGCCCCGAAGCCGGTTCGACCGAACGCGGCCTGCGCGGCGAGTACTTCCGCAATCGCGAGCTCGAGGGCAAGCCGACCCTGGTGCGCGTGGATCCGCAGATCGGCTTCCGCTGGGATCGCGGCTCGCCGACCGACAACCTGATGGCACGTGGCGAAGCGCAGGGCGGCCAGGACGTTCCGGCTGACGATTTCAGCATCCGCTGGAGCGGCCAGCTGCTGCCGCCGGTGAGTGGCACCTACCAGATCGAAGCCGCCGGCAACGACGGCGTCCGGTTGTACCTCGACGACAAGCTGGTGATCGACCACTGGCAGAACAGTGATCGCCTGCATGCCGAGCATGCGGACGTCGAACTGGAAGCGGGTCGTGCATACAACATCCGCCTCGGGTACTACGAGCGCGAACGCGATGCCGGCGTACGCCTCGCGTGGCGCATGCCGGGCGCGAAGCCGCCGTTCGAGGAAGCGGTGCAGGCCGCGCGCGATTCGGACGTCGTCGTCTTTGTCGGCGGACTCACCGGTGACGTCGAAGGCGAGGAGATGACGGTCAACTATCCCGGCTTCGCCGGCGGCGACCGCACCGATATCCGCCTGCCCGAAACGCAGCGCAAGCTGCTCGAAGCGCTGCACGCCACGGGCAAGCCGGTGGTGATGGTGTTGACCGCGGGCTCGGCGATCGCGGTGGACTGGGCGAAGCAGAACCTGCCCGCGATCGTGATGGCGTGGTATCCGGGCCAGCGCGGCGGCAACGCCGTGGCTGATGTGCTGTTCGGCGATGCGAATCCCGCCGGCCGCCTGCCCGTCACCTTCTACAAGGCCGACGAGAAGCTGCCCGCATTCGACGACTATGCGATGCGCAACCGCACGTACCGCTACTTCGAAGGCGAGCCGCTGTATCCGTTCGGCCATGGACTGTCGTACACCACGTTCGCGTACTCGGGCCTGAAGCTCGACCGCGCGAGCGCGTCGCCATCGCAACCGGTGACCGCGACCGTGCAGGTGAAGAACACCGGCAAGCGCGCGGGCGACGAGGTGGTCCAGCTGTACCTGCATCTGCTCGATCCGAAGCGCGAGCGCGCGCGCAAGGACCTGCGCGGCTTCCAGCGCGTGCACCTGCAGCCGGGCGAATCGCGCGAGGTGAGTTTCACGATCACGCCTGCGAACGATCTGCGGACGTGGGATGAAGCGCGCGATGCGTATGCGGTGGATCCGGGCGCGTATGAAGTGCAGATCGGCGCGTCGAGTGCGGATGTGCGCGTAAGGAAAACCTTGACCGTCACCAGATAACACAAACTCCCTGAGCTGTCGTTCCCGGGAAGGCGGGAACCCAACTGCCAGCCGCGTCACTCTCTTCGGAAGACGCGTCGCGACGACCAGCTGGATCCCCGCCTTCGCGGGGATGACGGTTCCCATCGCATCACGGCGACACGTCACGACGATCCATCACGCCGACCCAACGCGAACACAGCAGTACGACATGACCGACCGCCGACTCGACGCCACCACGCTCGCCACGCTTCCCCCCGACATCCAGCGCCCGGACTACGACCGCGCCGCCACGAGGATCGGCATCGTCCACCTCGGCGTCGGCGCGTTTCATCGCGCGCACCAGGCGGTGTACGTCGACGATGTGCTCGCGCACGATCCTGCCTGGGCCATCTGCGGCGTGTCGCTCAACAGCGTCGAGGTGCGCGACGCGCTCGCGCCGCAGGACGGGCTGTACACGCTCGCGCTGCTCGGCGAACGGCCGCGCCTGCGCGTCATCGGCGCGCTGCGTGAAGTGCTCGCCGCGCGCGAGGAGGGCGGGCGCGTGCTCGCACGACTCGCCGACCCCGACGTCCGCCTGGTCACGCTGACGATCACCGAGAAGGGCTATTGCCTCGCCGCGGACGAACTCGACTTCGCGCATCCGGACATCGTGCGCGACCTGGAGAACCCCAGAACGCCCGTCAGCGCCATCGGCCACCTCGTCGAAGGCCTGCGTCGTCGAAAGGCGCAGCGGCTGCCGCCGTTCACCGTGCTCAGCTGCGACAACCTGCCCGACAACGGCGGCAAGCTGCGTCGCGCGGTGGTGGCGTTCGCCGATCGCATCGACCACGACCTCGCGTGCTGGATCGCCGAGAACGCCACGTTCCCGCGTTCAATGGTCGACAGCATCACGCCCGCCACCGACGACGCGCTGCGCGATCGCGTGGCGGGCGAACTGGGCTGCATCGACGCGTGGCCCGTGCAGCGCGAGGCGTACACGCAGTGGGTGGTCGAGGACGCGTTCTGCAACGGGCGCCCGCCGCTGGAACGCGCCGGCGTCACGATGAGCGACGACATCGCCGGCTACGACCGCGCGAAGCTGCGCCTGCTCAACGCGCCGCATTCGGCGCTGGCGTACCTGGGCTCGCTGATGGAGATCGAAACGGTCGCGCAGGCGATGGCGACGCCGGTGCTCGCGGGTTTCGTCGAACGGCTGATGCGCGAGGCGATCGCGCCGAACGTCGCCGCGCCGCGCGGGTTCGATGCGGCGCATTACATCGATGCGATCCTCGAACGCTTCCGCAATCCGGCGATCCAGCACCGGCTTTCGCAGATTGCGTGGGACGGCTCGCAGAAGATTCCGGTGCGACTGCTGGGCACGATCGCCGATGCGCTGGCGGCAGGGCGTTCGATCGATCCGCTCTGCGTGCCGGTGGCAGGCTGGCTGCGTTACGTGCGGCGGCAGGCGAAGGCGGGCGTGGCGATCGTGGATCCGATGGCCGATGCGCTTGCTGCGGTTGGGCGGCAGTGCGATGGCTCGGCGGCGGACGTGGATGCGTTCCTGCGGCTCGATGCGGTGTTCGCGCCGCTGTCTGCCGATGCGCGGTTCGTCGGGGCGCTGCGTGTGGCGTATGTCGCGTTGGGAGATGCGTCGCCGGAGGCGGTTGCGCGGGCTTTGTCGGAGATGTGAGCGGGGGGGCGGGCGTTACGGGCTTGCACTTCACCCTTCCCAACCCTCCCCTGCACGTGCAGGGGAGGGAGTCGGTGAGGTAGCGGGTTAAGGATCAGGCGCCGGTCAGCAGCGTCAGGTTGTAGTTCTGCAGGATCGGAAGCAGCGGCTGGTAGAAGCTGCGCGTGCGGTTGTTCGGCTGCTTGCCCTTGCAGCTGCCGCTGCCGCCCGACAGCACGCCCTGCGCCTGGCCCGGGCCGGTGATGAACGAGCCGCCCGAGTCGCCGCCTTCCGAGCACGCGGTGGTGCGCGTGAGGTTGAGGATCGTCTCGCCCGTGCTGTAGTTGACCGTCTGGTTCTTCGCTTCGATCGTGCCGCAGCGCCAGCCGGTGGTGCGGCCCGAACGGCAGATCGCCGCGCCCACGGCGGCTTCGGTGCTGCCGCGCACGACCACGTCGCCGCTGCCGTAGCCGGACACTTCCGGCGTCAGCGTGTGGCCGGCATCCACCTTCACCCACGCGAAGTCGTTGCCGGTCTGGCCCGGCGCGGGGAAGCTGGAGGCGACGAACGAGCCGATCTTCGGGCCCAGCGTCCACTGCGAGGGTTCGAAGTACGTCGCTTCGCCCGCATCGCCGCAGTGGCCGGCGGTGACGAAGCCGCCCTGCGTGACCGGGAAGCCGATCGAGCACGCGTACAGATAGCCGTCGCCCGGATTGCGCAGGTAACCCAGGCCGCCTTCCAGCGCGACGCGCAGGCTCGGCTGCTCCTCGGCGGTTTCCAGGCGGACGGTACGGCTGTCGATGCCGCTGGCGGCGATGAAGTCGATGCCGGCCTGCTCATGGCCCTTGCCGACGCTCACCACGACGCTGTTGCCAGGCAGGTCGACGTACCAGCCGTACACGCCCGCGGGCGCCTTGCCGCGGGAGAGCGCGGCATCGAGCTGCGCCTTGGACGTGTCGAGCACGGCCAGGCTGTGGCGGGCATTGCGGATCTCCACGTCGGCCGGGCCCTTCTGCGCGCGCAGCGACGTGGTCGCCACGACCACCTTGAACTGCCCGTTCGCCGCGCGTTCGATCCAGCTGCCCGCGTAGTTGCGACCCTGCGCGGCGGCGAGCGGCTTGCCCTGTACTTCGGCGAGCCGTTCGATCTTCAGGTACTGCGCCAGCTGGGCCGAATCGAGCCCGAGATCGCGCTGCATCGCCGCGCGCACCGCGGACGGCAGCTGATCGGACGGTCCCGCCGCGGACGCCGTCATGGCGGCGAGCAGCGGAAGCGGCGAAAGGACATAGAGGCCGCGTTTGGCCCATGAAGCGAACTTGCGCATCGGCATCACCCCGAATGAATGAAGGTCGGAAAACCGGGCCCCCGAACGTTGCGGTGCATCGCACCGGAACGGACGAGCGGCGACCGGTCGGCCGATCCTGCGCGCGCAATTGCAGGAAAAATGTGAAGGCGTCCGACAACACGCGGACGCCGCGACAGGCCCGCGCAAGGGCTGTGATCGGGGTCGGTTTTCCGCAACGCCAACCGACCGCTCGTCGGAATGAACAGGCGCCGCGAACGCTACCGGTCGAACCCGATACCCATCGCATTCACGCGAATGCGCGCGAGAAACGTGTGCGAGGTGAGGTACAGCGTGCGGCCATCGTTCCCGAAGGTCGCGTTCGAGACGCGCGCGCCGGTGGCGATCATGCCGAGTCGCTTTCCGTTCGCGTCCATCACCAGCAGCCCGCCGGGCGCGCTCGCGAACAGGTGTCCGTCGCGTGACACGGTCAGCCCGTCCGGCGCGCCGGACGCGCCCGCGGCGATCAGGTCGGAGGCATCGCCGAGCACGCGGCGCCCATCCACCTCGCCGCGCGCGTCGAGTTCGTACGCCATCCACACCGGGTGTTCGGGATCGGAGTTGGCGACGTACAGCGTGCGTTCGTCCGGCGACAGCGCGATGCCGTTGGGAAACTTCAGTCCGCCTTCGATGAGGTGCACCGAGCCGTCGGGGTCGAGGCGATACACGCCATTGACTGGCTGCTCCTTCAGGGGCGAGGCATCGATGCCCTTCAAACCGTACGGCGGATCGGTGAAGAACACCGTGCCGTCGCTGCGTCGCGCGATGTCGTTCGGACTGTTGAAGCGCTTGCCGCCGTAGGTTGCCGCGAGCGTCGTCCGGCGCTTGTTCCGCGGATCGAAGCGCGCGATCAGTCGCGAGCCCGAATCGGCGAGCAGCACGGTGCCGCCCGGCTCGACCTCCATGCCGTTCGCGCCGGCCTCGCGCAGGCCGGCCGTGTCGGGCCCGGCATAACCGGACGGCTTGAGGAACGGCGACGCCCCCTCGCGCGGCGACCAGCGATGCATCGCGTTCGCCGGCACGTCGTTGAACAGCAGGTAGCCGCCCTCCGCGATCCACGCCGGACCTTCGGCCCAGGTGAAGCCGTCGGCGATTTTCTCGATGCGCGCATCCTCCGGCACCAGCGCATGGAACGCCGGATCAAACGCGGTGACGCGACCAATGGTTTCGCCGGCGGAATCCGTCCGTTCGTCCGGCACGCGCAGCACCGCGTCGAGCGCCGGCTTGGGCTGTCGCCCGCGATCGAACAGCAACGGGTAGTTGATGCGACCCGGCACCGGGTAATCGTTCTTCCACGACATGCCATCGTGCACGCCCCACAGGCTCACGCGATCGATCACGTCGCGCTTGCGATGGAACAGCGCGAACAGCTCGGCGTAGCGGTCCGCGAGGCGCTGCTGCACGTCGGCGGGAAGACCGTCGCGATACGGATCGAGATAGCGCTTGAACTCCGGCAGCTGGAACTGCTTGTGCGCCATCACGCTGCCGATCACCTGGCCTTCGCGCGTGAGCGGCAGCACGTCGACGTCGAGCTCGGTGATCATCACCTTCAGGCCGAGCGCGGCATACGCGTCGATCGCGGCCTCGATGTCGGCGAGGCTCGGATAGTTCAGGCCCCAATGACCCTGCATGCCGATGCCGTCGATGCGGATGCCCTGCGCCTGCAGCATCTTCACCATGCGCACGATGCCGTCGCGCTTCTCCGGCCGCCAGGTGTTGAAATCGTTGTAGTACAGCTCCGCGTCCGGCGCGTACCGATGCGCGAAGCGGAATGCGTGCATCACGAGTTCGTCGCCATCGCCGACGCCGCGCACCCACACGGTGTCGCGGTAGGTGCCGTCCTCGTCGATGACCTCGTTCACCACGTCCCAGGCGTGCACGCGACCCTTGTAGCGTCCGGCCACCTTCTCGATGTACGCGCGCATGCGCTCGATCTGCGCCTCGCGCGTGTTCGGCTGGCCGTCGGCGTCGACGAAGAACCAGTCGGGTGTCTGGTTGTGCCACACCAGCGTATGGCCGATCACGAACATGCCGTGCCTGCGGCCGAAATCGACGAACGCGTCCGCCGCGGCGAAGTCGTAGACGCCGGGCTTCGGGTTGACCACTTCCGCCTTCATCACGTTCTCGGCGGTGATCGCGTCGAAGTGCTTCGCCGTAAGCGCCTGCGACGCGGCATCGCGACCGGCCACGATGTCGTCGTTCACGGCCACGCCGAGTCGGAAGTCGTCGGCGTACGCGGCCTTCAACGTCGTGGCGGGCGTCGCGCCCATCGCGGGCGCCAGCGCGAACGCGCCGGAGAGCACTGCCGCGAGCAGCAGCCGGGAAGGGGGGCGTGATGTCGTCATGGAGTCTCCTGGTCGCGGCTTTCGAGGGTGATGCGCGCGCCCTGCAATCCGTCCGCATCGGCGCGCAACGTGATGACGCCTTCCATGTCCGGCACGCCGCGCACGATCGCCAGCGCGAGGCCGCTGAAGGCGCGGCGTTCGTGCGACGGGAACGCGTCCATGTCGGTCGGATCGCCGTTGTCGGTGGCGACGATCTCGCCGGGGCCTTCGATGCTGAAGCGGATGCGGTCGCTCGCGGTCGGCATCGGGGTGCCGTCGCGATCGAGCACGCGCACGGTGACGAAGACGAGATCGCGGCCGTCGTTGGCGAGGACGCGTCGATCGGGCGACGCATCGAGCTTCGCCGATGCGCCCGCGGTGCGCGCCGATGCGCTCGCCCACGGCTTTCCATTCCGGTACGCCTGCACACGGATTTCGCCAGGTTCGTACACGACGTCGTCCCACCGCATGCGGTACTCGCACGGCGCCTTCTTCCTGCGTCCTTGCGACACGCCGTTGACGAACAGCTCGGCCTCGTCGCCCGACGTGAACACATGCACCGGTGTCGCCTGGCCCTCGCGCCCGGGCCAGGTCCAGTGTGGCAGCAGGTGCGCCATCGGCAGGTCGGGGCGCCAGCGCGACTGGTAGAGGAAATAGCGATCCTTCGGAAAACCCGCGAGGTCCACGATGCCCGAATACGAACTGCGCGAGTCGTAGTACGGCGTCGGTTCGCCGAGGTAATCGAAGCCGGTCCACACGAACTCGCCGGCGACGAACGGATGCCGGTCCAGGCTCGCGAACACCTTGTCGGCGCTGGATCCGAAATCCACCGCGTGCAGCTCGTACGCGCTCACCTGGCGGACCGACGAATCGCCGCCGTTGCCATCGTGCACCGGCGCACTGGTTTTCGTCGTCACCGGGAACAGGTACACGCCACGGCTGCTGAGCGCCGATGCGGTCTCGGTGCTGACGATCGCCTTGTCGGGAAACGCCGCGTGGAACGCGTCGTACTGCGGCGGCGTGCGGATGCGGTCGGTGCCTTCGAACTCCGGCTCCTGGCGGATGCCTTCGCCCTGGTAGTTCAGGCCGATCACGTCGAGCTCGCGCGGCAGTGGCATGTCGGGCTTGGCCCAGTTCATCGCGTTGATCGTCGGGCGGGTGGGGTCTTCCTCGCGCGCGATCGCCTGCAGCCTGCGCGCGATCGCCGCGCCTTCGTCGCCGGTGTACTGCTCGCCGACCTCGTTGCCGACGCCCCACAGGACGATCGACGGATGATTGCGGTCGCGTCGCAGCATCGCGCGCAGGTCGGGCTCATGCCAGTCGGGGAAGACCAGGTGGAAGTCGAGCGGCGTCTTCTTCCGTTCCCACGAATCGAATACTTCGTCGACCACGAGAAAGCCCATGCGGTCGGCGAGTTCGAGCAGCTCCGGCGCCGGCGGATTGTGCGCCATGCGCACGGCATTCGCGCCCATGTCGCGCAGGATTTCCAGCTGGCGCCGAGCCGCGCGCACGTTGAACGCCGCGCCAAGCGCGCCGAGGTCGTGGTGGTTGTTCACGCCACGGATGACGATGCGTTCGCCGTTGACGAACAGGCCGTCGTCCGCATCGAAACGGATGCTGCGGATGCCGAACGGCGTCTCCACGCGATCGATCGCGCGGCCATCGCGCGCGATCGTGGTGACGGCGAGATAACGGCTCGGTTGCTGCGTCGGCGGCGGGCCCCAGAGGCGCGGGTTCGCCAGCGTCGTGGACGCGGTCAGTGCCGCGGTCGCGTTCGCATCGATGCGCGCATTGCCGTGGTCGATGCGCGCGACGGCGCGGCCACGGCGGCTGCCGTTCGCGTCGAGTTCGAACAGCTCCGTCGTCGCGGATACGTCGGCCGCGCCCGCCGAATCGTTGTCGATCGACACCTCGAGCGTGACGGTGGCGGCATGCTTCGACACTTTCGGCGTCGTCACGCGCGTGCCCCAATGCGCGACGTGCACGGGGCCGGTCTTCACCAGCCACACGTTCCGATAGAGTCCCGCGCCCGGGTACCAGCGCGCCGACTCGGGCGGATTGTCGAGCCGGATCGCGAGCTGGTTCCTTCCGCCCGGAACCACGTAGGGCGTGAGGTCCACGCGCCAGCCGTTGTAGCCGTACGGCCAGCCGCCGACGAGCCTGCCGTTGAGCCACACCGTCGCGTACGACATCGCGCCGTCGACGTCGAGGAAGATCGAGCGGCCGGCATCACCGGCCGGGATGTCGAGCGTGCGGCGGTACCACGCCGGCCCCCACGTCCGAAGACGACCCATGCCACCGTAGGGGCCGTCTTTCAGGAACGGCCCGGCGATGGCCCAGTCGTGCGGCAGCGCGACCAGCTTCCACGCGCGATCGTCGAAATCGCGCTGCACGAACGGTACGTCGCTGCCGGGATCGCCCGGCGGGCGCACGTGGCGACGCGCCGGATCGCGGATCAGCGGATTCGCGGTCGGCAGGATCCACGGCTTCAGCACCCGCTGGCCGTTCGCGTGGACTTTCGCCGCTTCCTCTGGACGCGCGTCGGCATCCTTGCCGTCGGCGCTCTGAGCGACTTCAGGACGCACGTCGTAGTCGAGCCCCGTGACGCCGGCGGGATCGCCCTTGTGGAAGCGCCAGCCGGTGTCGAGGAGGTGGCGTTCACGCGGCGCGGCGAAGGCGAGGCACGACGCCGCCGCCAGCCACAGCGCCAACGCGAGCGAACACGCGTGCCGTACGCGCTTCCGATGCGGTCGCAAGTCCCTTCCCTCCGTTCCTCGTTACAGGCGGTACGCCTGCTTCGGCAGCCGGTATGCGAGATCCCGCGCGACTTCGACGGCCTCGTCCTCGTCCATGCGATGTTCGGCGACGAGCTTCGCCAGGAACGCGCAATCGATGCGGCGCGCGACGTCGTGCCGCGCCGGGATCGACAGGAACGCGCGCGTGTCGTCGTTGAAGCCGATGGTGTTGTAGAAGCCGCCGCTCGCCAGCGTCTGTTCGCGGAAGCGCCACATGCCTTCCGGCGCGTCGTGGAACCACCATGCCGGTCCGAGTAACAGCGTCGGATAGTGCCCGGCCAGCGGCGCGAGCTCGCGGCTGTAGGTGCTTTCGTCCAGCGTGAACACGATGACGGTCAGGCGCGGATCGTTGCCGAAGCGGTCGAGCAGCGGCTTCAGCGCGTGCACGTACTCGGTGCGCAGCGGGATGTCGGCGCCCTTGTCGCGGCCATAACGCGCGAACAGCCCCGCGTTGTGGTTGCGGAAGCAGCCCGGATGGATCTGCATGACGAGCCCGTCGTCCAGGCTCATCTTCGCCATCTCGGTGAGGACCTGCGCGCGGAACAGCTCCGCCTGCGCCGGCGTCGCCGTGCCGCGGATCATCACGTCGAACAGCTTGCGCGCCTCGTCGTCCGGGAGATCGGCGGTCGCGGCGGTCGGGTGCCCGTGATCGGTCGAGGTCGCGCCCATGCGCTTGAAGAAGTCGCGGCGCTGGCGATGCGCGCGCAGGTAGCCGTCCCACGTGTACACGTTCTCGCCGGTGATGTCGCCGAAGCGCTGCAACGCGGACGGAAACTGCTCGTGTTCGGGATCGACCACGGGATCGGGGCGATATGCGGTGATGACGCGGCCCTTCCAGCCGCTGTCGAGAATGGCCTGATGGTGTTCGAGCGTTTCCAGCGGCGATTCGGTGGTGGCGATCACCTCGATGTTGAAGCGATCGAACAGCGCACGCGGCGTGAACTGCGGCGTCTGCAACGCTTCGGTGATGCGATCGTAGCAGGCGTCGGCCGTGGTTTCGTCGAGCCGCTGGCGCAGGCCGAACACCTCGTAGAACACGTGGTTGAGCCACATCGACGACGGCGTGCCACGGAACAGGTGGAAGTTGCGCGCGAACACGCGCCACGCGGCGCGCGGATCGACGTTCGCACGCGAACCGTCCGCACGTGGAATGCCGAGCTCGTCCAGCGACACGCCCTGGCTGTAGAGCATGCGGAACACGTAATGATCCGGGACCAGCAGCAGTTCGGTCGCGTTGGCGAACGGTGCATTCGTCGCGAACCACGCGGGGTCGGTGTGGCCGTGCGGGCTCACGATCGGAAGCATCGCGACTTCGCGATGAAGGCGTCGCGCGATGCCGCGCGTGGCGGCATCGCCCGGGAAGAGGCGGTCTTGGTGAAGGTGGAGGGGATGGGTCATCGTCGGGATGCTCGTGGCGCGTTGTGCGGATCGTCATTCCCGCCGCAGCGGGAATCCAGTGGTTTGCTGCGAAGGAATCGTGCGGACATCGTCGTTCACAAGCGCGGGCTCTCCGGCGCGCCCAGGTAACCCGATCGTGCACCATCGCGCGCGATTTCCACGCGTTGCAGCACCACGCCCGGGTCGACGCGCCAGATCCGCAGCGTATGCGCGCCCGCCTTCGCACGGTGTCGCGAGGTTCCGACGTACACGCTGTCGCTCACCGCGCGGGTCCAGGCGCCGAAATCGGCGTGACCCGGCGTCGGGTCGGACTTCACGGTGACGATCGTCGGAGCATCGCGATCGATCGACACGGCGTAGCGCGGGCCGCCGCGATGCTGGACATCCAGGGTCGGCGACATCACCAGGCGCACGTCGAAGTCGCCGTCGCGGGTCAGGTGCACGGGATACTCGAGCCACGCGCCTTGCGCGTCCGTCGTGCCGGCGGGTGCGGTCACCGGGAAGGAGGTTACGCCGGACAAGGTGCGGCCCAGGTTGGGGATCGTGCGCCATTCGACGCCGCCGTTCGCGACCGCGCGCCCGTAGTGCGCCGCTTCGATCGCGATGCGGCCCTCGCTTTCGACGAAGCCGGTGATCGCCTTCGCGTCGGCGGGGTTCTCGACAGGAACGTCGATCGACACGCGCGTGCCTTCATCGCCGCGCAGTGAGATGCGTGCGGTATGCGTGCCGGGAGGAACCGCGTTCCAGTCGATATCGACGCGAAGCGCGCGATCGTCGGTGACGTCACCGCTCGCCGGGGTGACGCGGAGCCACGGCTCCGAAGCCTGTGCCTCGAATCGGAATGGCGTCGTGCCGCGATTGAACAGCTTGATCTCGCGTGCCTTCGCGGCGAAGGGATCGAGCGGCGGAAGCGCGGCGGTCTTCTTCGCGCCGGGCCACGCCGCCGTGTCCCCTTCGATCGCCACGCCCATCGACGCGGCCGTCTTCGGCGCAACGCTCGACAGCGCCGGCATGAGGTTGCGCTCCGGCTGCTGCCAGCCGGTGTAGCCGATGCGTGGCTGCGACATCATGTGGACCCACTTGCCGCCGGCGATGTCCTGCTCGTACACGCGCGCCAGTTCCGCGTCGCGTTCGAACAGGCGACGCGCCAGCTCCGCCTGCGTATTCGCCGACGCGCGTCCCTGCTTCGCGTACAACCGGTTGCGGCCCACGGCGACGTACATCGCGGTGAGGTTCGCGCTGGCGGCCACCGGATACTCGACCAGCTGGTAATAGGCATCGCGGTACGGCGGCCCGAGTTTCGCGCCGATCGCCCGCGCGCGCTCGACCAGCGCGTTCCAGTCGGCGACGACGCGCCTGGCTTCGTGGTCGTGCACGAGGCTGAAGGTGTCGGGCGAGAGCAGCTCCGGCTTGCGGCGCGCGTTGTACTGCGTGTAGCGCGTGAGGAGTTCGCCGATGTCCTGCGCGTGCTGCGCGCCGAACTGCTCGGCGGCCCAGCGGGACGGATAGCGTTCCAGATCGTCGAGCCCGAACGCCTCCGGCTTCCACGCATGGTCGAGGAAGAACGAGATCGGGAACTCCATCGGCTTCAGGTCGCCGACGTTGACGATCCACAACCGCCGCGCGCCGTACGCGTAGGCGAGATGCATCTGCTCCCACGTGCGCTCGATCTGCGTCGTGTTGAGCCATTTGTAGTTGCGCGGCCCGCCGACGTAATCGAAGTGGTAGTACACGCCGTAACCGCCACCGCGCGTTTCGCCGGGCTTCGGAAGGCGGCGGATGTTGCCCCAGTTGTCGTCGGCGAACAGCAGCGTGACATCGTCCGGCACCTTCATGCCGGCGTCGAAGTAATCCTGCACTTCCTTGTAGAGCGCCCACACCTGCGGCGTGTCTTCCGGTGGTTTCCCGGTGATGTCGCGCAGGATGTCGCGCTGGTCGGAAACGATGGTTTGCAGCAGTTCGATCGCCGTGCCCTGCGTCATCGGCTCGTCGCCGTCGCCGCGCATGCCGAGCGTCACCACGCTTTCGTTCGTGCCCATGCGCGCGATGCCCTCGCGCCAGAACGCGCGCAGCGTGTCGGCGTTCTTCGTGTAGTCCCACGGCCCCTTGCCATGGCGCTCCCATTCGACGTGCGCGCGCATCATCGGTTCGTGATGGCTGGTGCCGATCACGATGCCGTACTCGTCGGCGAGTCGCGGACTTCGCGGATCGTCGTCGGCGAAGGCGCGGCCCCACATCGCCGGCCACAGGTAGTTGCCCTTCAGGCGCAGCACGAGCTCGAACACGCGTTCGTAGAACCGGTGGTTCGGCCCGCCGTAGGTGGTCTTCATCCAGCCGCCGAGCGCGGGGTCCTCGTCGTTGAGGAAGATGCCGCGATAACGCACCTGCGGTGCGTCGACGAAGCGGCCCGGCGCGATGTAACGCGTTTCGCGCGGTTGCACGGGGACGTCGGCCCACCAGTTCCACGGCGACACGCCCAGGCGGCGCGAGAGTTCGTAGAGACCGAAGATCGTGCCGCGCTTGTCGGCGCCGGCGACGACCAGTGCGCGATCGATACCGGGCTCGGGGCGCTCGACGACCTGCAGCAGGTAACCTTCCCACGTGCCTGCGACGCCGGTCGTGTCGAGCTTCCTCGCCGCGACGATGCGATCGATGCGCGGACTGCGCCCGAGCGTGCCGGCGATGATCGCGGTCTTCGTCGGCTTCGCGTCGCCGCGCGTGCCGGCGATCTTCGCGAGATCCCCTTCGAGATCACGCGCGGCGCGCAGCACGCCCGCGAAATCCGCTTCGTCGACGATCACGCGCGCGACGCGCCCGTGATCGACGAGCGCGAGCGCGCCGGTGACCGCGTTGTCACAGATGGCGGCGGGTTGGGCGCAGTCTTCCGATGCGATCGCCGGCGCTGCGATGCCCAGCAGCAGGACGACCGCAGCGCAGCCGCGTACCAGCCGTGCCCGATCGCGGCGTGCCTTTCGCGCAGGAACCCTCATTGCGCCGGCTTCGCCGCCGTCCCGCGCACGTATTCGCGCAGCCACTGCAACGCCGGACGCTCGCTGCCGTCCTTGCGCACCAGGTACGCCTTCTCCTTCTGCCGCCACAGGCCCGGGCGGAAGCCCCACAGCGTCACGCCCTTCACCGCCGGATGTTCCCAGAACACCGGGAAAATCCGCTTGTAATCGGCCAGCTGCTGCTCGTCGGTCGGACCGTCGATGTCGAGTTCGGTGACGTAGATCGGCAGGCCGCTTTCCGCCAGCAGGTCGAGGTTCGCCTTGTGCACCGACATCGGCACGTCCGGCGTCGTCGCGAATGCATGGCCCTGCACGCCGATGCCGTCGACCAGGTTGTCGCGGCGCAGCAGGTCGATGATCTCGCGATAGCGCTTCGTCGCGTCTGGCTTGTTGGTGATGTTGTAGTCGTTGATCAGCAGCTTCGCGTTCGGGAAGTGCCTGCGCGCGAGGCGATAGGATTCGACGATCCAGTCCCAGCCGCTCGCGCCGCTGCCGCCGAGTGCTTCGATGTAGTTGCCGCCGCCCTTGTCGTCCTTGTTCGGCGGATCGTTGAGCGGCTCGTTGACGACTTCGACGTAGTCCAGGTCCGGATAGCGCTGCGCCACCGCCGCGAACCATTCCTCGATCTCCTCGCGCTGCTCGGCGACGGGGAGCTTCTCGATCCATTCCGGCTGCTGGTTGCCCCACACCATCACGTGCATCTGGAAGGGCAGGTGGTGGTCCTTCGCGATGCGGTACGCCTCGTCGAGGCCGCGCCAGTCCATGCGGTCGCGGCGCTTTTCCACTTCGCCCCACTTGCCGGCGTTTTCCGGCGTGACCTTGTTCCAGTAGATCGCGAAATCCTTCGCCTGCGGCTTGCTGTACGCGCTGCCGAGGAACTTCGCGTTGCCGGCGGCGAGCGCGGTGGCGTCGGTCCGCTGCGCGAAGGCCGGCAGCGCGAGCGCGGCGCCGATCAGCGCGAAGAGCATGGTTTGACGGTGTTTCATGCGTTTCCCCCTACGGAAAGTGGAATGCGGAACGTCAGCCGGCGGACACCTTCCCGAGCGCGGCGGGCTGCAGTTTCGGCACCAGCAGGTGCACGACCGCGAGCGCGAGCAGGTATGCGCAGCCGGCGATCAGGAAGATGCGCGCGTAGCTGCCGGTGGATTCCAGCTGCG
The DNA here is from genome assembly GCF_057747855.1 of Lysobacter sp. SCRH-1R. NCBI lineage: Bacteria > Pseudomonadati > Pseudomonadota > Gammaproteobacteria > Lysobacterales > Lysobacteraceae > Lysobacter > Lysobacter sp. SCRH-1R. Next base: position 499,511 of record NZ_CM173227.1, read on the forward strand.
CGCCGGTGAAGACCGACATCAGCATGCCGCCGACCGCGCCGGCGAAACCGCCGATGCCGACCACGGAAGCCACCGCGTGGCGCGGGAACATGTCCGACGGCAGCGTGAACACGTTCGCCGACCACCCCTGGTGGCCGGCCATCGCCAGGCCGATCAGTGCCACGGCGACCCACAGGTTGTCGACCTGCGTGACCAGCACGATCGGCGCCACGCACAGCGCGCAGGTGAGCATCGCGCCCTTGCGCGCGCGGTTCACGTCCCAGCCCAGTCGCATGAAACGTCCGGCGAGCCACCCGCCGGCGATGCTGCCGACGTCGGCCATCAGGTACACGACGATCATCGGCAAGCCAATCGTGCTCAGCGACAGCTTGTATTCCGAGGCGAGGAACTTGCCGAGCCAGAACAGGAACAGCCACCACACCGGATCGGTGATGAACTTCGCCGCGACGAACGCCCACGCCTGGCGATGGCGCAGCAACTGCAGCCACGGCACTTTCACCATGGGTTCGGGCGGATCGCTGCGGATGTGCTGCAGCTCCGCCGCGCCGAGCTTGGGCTGGTTCTCCGGCGTGCGATAGGTGAGCAGCCAGCCGGCGAGCCAGGTCGCGCTGAGCACGCCGGTGAACAGGAACGCCGCCTGCCAGCCCCACGTCGCGGCGATGACCGGCACCAGCAGCGGCGCGAGCACCGCGCCGACGTTGGAGCCCGCGTTGAACACGCCCACGGCGAGCGCGCGCTCGCGGCGCGGGAACCATTCGGCGACGGTCTTGATCGCCGCGGGAAAGTTGCCGGCTTCGCCCAGGCCGAGCGCGAAACGCGCGGCGGCGAATCCGACGACGCTGCCGGCGAGTGCGTGCGCCATCGCCGCCACGCTCCACACGCTGATCGCGATGGCGTAGCCGATGCGCGTGCCGAAGCGGTCGATGATCGCGCCGGTGCACAGCAGGCCGATCGCGTATGCCGCCTGGAACGAGGTGACGATGTAGCCGTACTCGATTTCGTTCCAGCCGATTTCGGTCTGCAGGAACGGCGCGAGCACGCCGAGCACCTGGCGGTCGACGTAGTTGATGGTGGTCGCCGCCAGCAGCATCGCGCAGACGCGCCAGCGGTAGTTTCCGACCCGGGTGGTCGCGGGTGCCTGCGGCGTGGCCGTGTCGTTCATGCGGCAGGAATCCGTGCGCGATCGCTCGCGGCGGGGACGTGTGGGGCGGGGACGTGGGGCATGGGCGCGGGGTCCTCCTGCACGCTGCGCAGGTGTGTGTGGAAGGTGAAAAGTGGTAGCGCTATCACGGCGAGCGTACCGCGCGGGCAACCGGCCGGGGTCGACACCCCATATCCAACCTTCTTTCCGGGCGTAACGTCATGCTGCGCTGCGACAAACTCGCCTTGCAGGCCTGCGGAATTTCATGTCGCACCGCAGCGTGCGGGGAAAAAATGGTAGCGCTACCATCCGGCGCACTTGTGCGGCCTGCCTTCGTGGCGGGGATCACCGGGTCACAAGGGTTCCAAACACAAAAACGAGTGCGGCGAACCCGAAGGGATGGCCGCGTACCAGAAACGGGAGGGGAGTACGGTGCAGAAGCAGATCGCAAGAAACGCGCTGTCGCGCGCGTTGGGCCTGGCGCTGTTCGGTTTGGCCAGCTCGACGGCATTCGCGCAGGCGCAGACGGCCACGCCCGCCGCCGACGAGGCGCAGGCGCAGCCGCAGTCCACGCAGGAGCAGGTGACCGAACTCGATCGCGTCGTCGCGACCGGCTTCCGCCAGAGCCTTGAGTACTCCACGCTCGCCAAGCGCGAATCGACCGGCTTCGTCGATGCCATCTACGCCGAGGACATCGGCAAGTTCCCCGACGTGAACATCGCCGAGTCGCTGGCCCGCATCCCGGGCATCCAGCTGAACCGCGACGTCAACGGCGAAGGCCTCAACATCGCCATCCGCGGCCTGCCCAGCAGCTTCACCAAGACGACCATCAACGGTCAGTCGGTCGCGACGGCCTCCATCGGCCTGGACGCGCAGAACGCGAATCGCGAAGTCGACCTGAACCTGTTCCCGACCGAATTCTTCACGCAGCTGAAGGTGTACAAGTCGCCGACGGCGGCGCAGCCCGAGGGCGGCGCGTCGGGCGTGGTCGACATGCGCAACGTGCGGCCGTTCGACAACCCCGAATCGCAGGTCACCTACTCGCTGCAGGGCGACTACAACGACCTCAGCGAGAAGACCAGCCCGCGCGGCACCGTGATCGGCAGCTGGTTGAACGAGGACAAGACCTTCGGCGTGCTGGTGGGCCTGACCTCGCAGCGCGGCCACATCGGCGTGGAAGGCTACGAGACGATCGGCTGGACGAATCCGAACCTGACCAACGCGCAGTGCTTCGACGGCGGTGCGGGCGACACGTTCCCCGAGATGGGCGCGCCCTGCAACACCACCGGCGGCAATGGCTGGCGCATTCCCGATTCCATCCCGTCCCGCCCGGGCGAGACGATCGACGCGCAATGGCTGCGCGACCACAACCCGGGCCTGACCAACGCGCAGATCGGCGAAGCGCTGATCCCGCGCCTCGGCCGCCCGGTGCACATGTCCGGCGATCGCGACCGCGATGCGTTCCTGGCTTCGGTGCAGTGGCGTCCGAACGAGAACCTCGAGGTGTACGCCGACGTCCTGTACACCGACGCGCACCGCACCAACGACCGCATCGACATCAACCTGATCGGCCGCAACGGCGCGATGGTTCCCACGAACATGCAGCTGGACGCGAACAACGTCGTCACCAGCGCCACGTTCGAGAACGCGCAGTACTTCCTCGAAGCCCGCCCGTACACCGAGGACGTGAAGTACTGGCAGTTCACGCCGGGGTTCACGTTCTACTTCGATGAGGACGTCAAGCTCGACGTGCAGGCCAGCGTGAGCCGCAGCTGGATGTTCCGCGACTCGCCGACGATCCTGTTCAACTCGCCGGTCACCACCGTGCAGTACCAGAACAACGGCGACCTCCCGACCACGCAGAGCGGCCTGGACCTCAACGATCCGAACATCGGCTGGACCTGGACCGGCGGTCGCGTGTGGGCGCAGAACGAGAAGCGCGTGACCACCACCGGCGGCCTGAACACGAGCCTCCAGCTGGGCGACGACCGCAACAACGTCACCTTCGGCATCGCCTACGACGAGAACTCCCGCTCGATCGTCGGCTTCGGCGACACCGGCACGAACTGGCAGCCGTACGCGTTCTCGCAGGTGCCCGACGCGGCGCTGCCGAACTACCTCAGGCCGGGTCCCGCCGGCTTCGTGACCGTCGATTTCGACCGCTTCATGGCCGACACGAACTACGCCTTCTACCGCGACTCGGCGGCCGAGGCGAACAACGCCAACACCAGCGCGCCGACCGGCGGTTTCGATGAGGCCAACACCGCGGCCTTCATCATGATCAACGGCGAGTCCGAGGTCTGGCATCGAAACCTGCGCTTCAACATGGGCGTGCGTTACGCGAAGACCGACCAGGACATCAGCGGCCCGGTCACCATCGGCGGCGTGCGCGAGTGGCAGACGCTGACCAGCGACTACAACGAATGGCTGCCGTCGTTCAGCGCGGCGTGGGACGTCGCCGAAGACGTGGTGCTGCGCACCTCGGCCTCGCGCACGATGACGCGTCCGAACCCGAGCTCGATGCTGCCGGCGACGACCTTCAGCGACATCTCGGCGCAGGTGGCGACGCAGGGCAACCCGGACCTGACCCCGTACACCTCGACCAACTTCGACATCGGCGGCGAGTGGTATACCGGCGGTGAGGGCTTCGTCGGCCTGACGCTGTTCAACAAGCGCATCAAGGGCTACACCTACCAGGGCGTGGTCACCCGTCCGTTCACCGACCTGGGCATTCCGTTCGAAGACCTGGTCGACGCGCAGCAGCAGGCGATCAACTCGCGCGGCGGCCCGGACGTCGCGACGGTGAACGTGCAGCAGCAGGTCAACGCCGACGCGGAACTCGAGATCAATGGCTGGGAAGCGATCTGGGTGCAGCCGCTGAGCTTCGTGCTCGACGGCCTGGGCTTCATGGGCAACTTCTCGAAGATCGACCTGTCGACCATCGGCAAGGACGCGGCGGCGCTGTCGAGCAACGTCTACGGCCTGTCGCCGACGATGTGGAACGCGACCATCTACTGGGAGAACGACGTCGCCCAGGCGCGCCTGTCGTACAACTGGCAGGAAGGTTCCGCGGCCAGCGGTGCGAACCAGCAGGGCATCCCGTTCGCGCAGCTGTTCGGCGAGGACCGCGGCCAGCTCGACCTGTCCAGCAGCTACACGCTGGTCAACGTGAAGTCCAAGCCGCAGATCTTCTTCAACGTGACCAACATCCTGGACGAGGAGCGCCGTTCCTACTTCGCCTTCGAGAACGCGGTCAACGACATGTACGATTTCGGCACCACGTACACGATCGGCGTTCGCGGCACGTTCTGACGCGGTAATCCCTCCCCCGCGCGAGCGGGGGAGGGTGGAACCAACCCGGCCCGTCCAGTGCAGCGCACCGGGCGGGCCGTGGTGTATATGAAGCGCAGCGGTACGGCGCCCACCAAAGGTGATCATGAACAGCACTTCCGAAACGTTGTCGGTCACCGAGAAGATCGGCTACAGCCTCGGCGACCTCGCCGCGAACCTGATCTTCCAGACGCTGGTGACGTTCCTGGCGTTCTTCTACACCGACGTGTACCGCATCCCCGCGGCCACGGCGGCCACCATCATCTTCATCGGCGGCATCCTCGGCGCGTTCGTGTTCACGCCGGTCGTGGGCATCGCCGCCGACCGCACCAATACGCGCTGGGGCAAGTTCCGTCCGTGGATCCTGTGGACGGCGATTCCGTTCGGCGTGTTCTCGCTGCTGGCCTTCAGCACGCCCGACCTCGCGCCCGGCGCGAAGGTCGCCTACGCGATGGGCACCTACGCGCTGCTGGTGATGATCTACGCGGCCAACAACCTGCCGTACTCGGCGCTCAGCGGCGTGCTCACCGGCAACATGGCGCAGCGCAACAGCCTGTCGGCGTACCGCTTCGTCGCGGTGATGGTCGCGCAGTTCATCATCCAGGCGTTGCTGCTGCCGCTGGTGCTGATCCTCGGCGACGGCGACAAGGTGCGCGGCTTCCACAACACGATGATGCTGTTCGCGATCGTCGGCACGGTGTTCTTCCTGGTCACCTTCTTCACGACGACCGAGCGCATCGTCCCCGCGCCGGAGCAGAAATCCAGCGTGAAGCAGGACCTGTCCGACCTCGCGCGCAACCGCCCATGGGTGGTGATGCTGATGCTCACCATCCTGGTGTTCATGACGCTCGCGCTGAAGGGCGGCATGTACGTGTACTACTTCAAGTACTACCTGAGCGAGCCGCACCTGGCCGGCTTCCTCGACGAGGTCGGCTTCAACGGCTTCATCGCGGGACTCAACTCGGTGCTCACCGGCATGGGCCTGACCGAGTTCCAGTGGCCGAAGGACGCGCCGACGTCCGCGCTGAGCCTGTTCAACGCCGGCGGCATCATCTTCATGATCTGCGGCATCGGCTTCTCGAAGAAGCTCGCCGACCGCTTCGGCAAGCGCGACGTGTTCGGCGGCGCGCTATTGGTGTCGACGCTGTTCATGCTGGCGTTCCTGCTGTTCCCGCCGCAGGCGACGTGGATCGTGTTCGTCTCGCAGATCCTGCACGGCTTCTTCTACGGCATCACCATCCCGCTGCTGTGGGCGATGATCGCCGACGTCGCGGACTACTCCGAATGGAAGAACCATCGCCGCGCCACCGCGATCATCTTCTCGGCGATGCTGTGCGGACTGAAGATCGGCCTGAGCTTCGGCGGCGCGCTGGTCGCCGGCATCCTCGCGTTCTACGGCTACGACGCCGATGCGGCGGCGCAGTCGGCGCAGACCGTCGACGGCATCCGCCTGGCGGTGAGCCTGTACGCGTCGCTGCCGTTCCTGGTGTGCGTGGTGCTGCTGTTCCTGTACGAGATCAACAAGCCGATGGAATCGCGCATCGAGCAGGAGCTCAACGCGCGACGACTGAACGCCGCCTCGGCCTGATCGACACCGGAGATTCCCCCATGACCGACCTTTCGCAGAACCAGGACCTGGGCGCCATCGCCGCCAGGGCGATCTCGCAGCCGCTGGTCACGCACATCTACACCGCCGATCCGTCGGCGCACGTGTTCGAGGGCAAGCTGTACATCTATCCCTCGCACGACATCGACGCGGGCATTCCGTTCGACGACGAGGGCTCGCACTTCGGCATGGAGGACTACCACGTCCTGCGCATGGATTCGCCCGACGGCGAAGCCATCGACTGCGGCGTCGCGCTGCACGTGCGCGACGTGAAGTGGGCGCAGCGGCAGATGTGGGCGCCGGATGCGGCGACGAAGGACGGCAAGTACTACCTGTACTTCCCGGCCAAGCGCAGCGACGGCGTGTTCCAGATCGGCGTGGCGGTCGGCGATCGTCCCGAAGGCCCGTTCGTGCCGCAGCCCGAAGCCATCCAGGGCAGTTACTCGATCGATCCGGCGGTGTTCACCGACGAGGACGGCGAGAGTTACATGTACTTCGGCGGCCTGTGGGGCGGGCAGCTGCAGAAGTACCGCGACAACGTGCGCAGTGACGCGCACGCCGAACCCGCCGACGACGAGCCCGCGCTCGGCCCGAAGGTCGCGCGCCTGCGCGGCGACATGCTGGAGTTCGCCGAGGCGCCGCGCGAGGTGGTGATCCTCGACGGGAACGGCCAGCCGCTGAAGGCCGGCGATCACGACCGCCGTTTCTTCGAGGCGTCGTGGGTGCACAGGTTCGGCGGGAAGTATTACTTCTCGTATTCCACCGGCAACACGCATTACCTGTGCTACGCGACCGGTGACAGCCCGTACGGGCCGTTCACGTACCAGGGCCGCATCCTCACGCCGGTGGTGGGCTGGACCACGCACCATTCCATCGTCGAGTTCGATGGGCAGTGGTTCCTCTTCTATCACGACTCGATCCTGTCGGGCGGCGTCACGCACCTGCGTTCGATCAAGGTCGCGCCGCTGCATCACGACGCCGACGGCCGCATCCGCACCATCGATCCCTATGGCGCGTGACGCCGCGACCGCGCGGCTCGAACCGGGCCCGCTGCTGACGCTGACGAACGGCGCGATGTCGGTCGAGGTCGCGCCGCAGGCGGGCGGACGCATCGCGCAGGTCCGCGTGGAGGGTATCGAACAGCTGGCCGGTTTCAGCGACGACAACGCGTCGATGCTGGCGTGGGGTTCGTACCCGATGGTGCCGTGGGCTGGACGCGTGCGGCGCGGCGCGTTCGATTTCGAAGGCGCGTCGTTCCGGCTTCCGGTCAACCTGGGCGCGCACGCGATCCACGGCGTCGGTTTCGCCCTGCCGTGGCGCGTGGATTCGCAGTCGGCGCACCGCGTCGAACTCTCGCTCGCGATGCCGACGGACGAGCGTTGGCCGTTCGGCGGGATCGCACGGCAACGCATCGAGGTCGAAGAGCGCGGCATGCGCATGACGCTGTCTGCGACCGCGGGCGCGCGCGCGATGCCGGCGGAACTGGGCTGGCATCCGTGGTTCCTCAAACCTGAACGCGTCGAGTTCGCGCCCAGCGCCTGGTATCCGCGCGACGGGGCCGGCATGGCGACGCGCCCGCTCGCGCCGCCGCCTCCGGGGCCCTGGGACGATTGTTTCCTGAACGATGCGCCGGTCGTCCTGCATCGAGGCGGCCAGCGCGTCACGCTGACGTCGGACTGCGCGCACTGGGTCGTCTACGACATGCCCGAGCGCACGACCTGCGTCGAACCGCAGAGCGGGCCGCCGGACGCGTTCAATCTGGAGCCGCGCAGGCTGGCCCCGGGCGAGACGCTGGAGCGGTGGTTTCGCCTGGTCTGGTGAGTGCTTCCGTCAGGCCCACCCGACTCCCTCCCCTGCGTGCAGGGGAGGGAAGACGTGCACAGCGCCGCAGCCTGAACGAAGGCGATTGAAAGCGAAGCAAGGGCACCAGCCGCATCATCGCATCGCACGTCCCGCCCCTCACCCCAACTCCTTCTCCCGGAGGGAGAGCGGCTCGAGAACAGGAATGCGACACCCATCAACCTGTCGGCATTGCGCGCCTCAACCTGTCGGCATTCCGCGCCTCAACCTTCCCGACGCAGCGCCGTTATCCCCTTCGAAGTTTGGGGCGGCTCATGTTCATCATCATCGGTTTCATCGTCGTAATCGGCAGCGTTCTGGGTGGTTTCGTTCTGTCGCACGGCAAGCTGGGCGCCCTGTGGCAACCCTACGAGCTGCTGATCATCGGCGGCGCGGCCGTGGGCGCGTTCCTCGTGGCCAATCCGCTGAAGGTCGTGAAGGCCTGCGTGGGCGGCATTCCGCGCCTGCTCAAGGGCTCGCACTACAAGAAGGCCGACTACGTCGACATCCTCGCCATGCTCTACGACGTGCTCATGAAGGCGCGCCGCGAGGGCATGATGGCGATCGAGCGCGACGTGGACGAACCGGCGTCCAGCGAGCTGTTCCAGAAATACCCGAAGCTGCTCGCCGACACGCGCCTGATGGAATTCACCACCGACTGCCTGCGCCTGATGGTCAGCGGCAATTTCGAGGCGCACGAACTCGAGCAGGTGCTCGACATCGAACTCGAAACCCACAGCAAGGAGGCCGCCGAGCCCGCGCACGCGCTGCAGGTGCTGGCCGACTCGCTGCCGGGCTTCGGCATCGTCGCGGCGGTGCTGGGCATCGTGATCACGATGGCGTCCATCGGCGGCGAAGCCGCGGAAATCGGCCATCACGTGGCCGCCGCGCTGGTCGGCACCTTCCTCGGCATCCTGCTGGGCTACGGCTTCGTCGGCCCGCTCGCGGCGGCGATGCACCACCACGCGCAGGAAGAAGCCAAGGCGTTCGAGATCATCAAGATGGCGCTGGTGTCGAGCCTGCGCGGCTACGCGCCGAGTGTGGCGGTGGAGTTCGCGCGCAAGCTGCTGTTCTCCGACATGCGGCCGGCGTTCGCCGACCTCGACGCGCACCTGCGCGGAAAGCGCTGACATGGCCGCCAATCGCGAACGGCCGGTGATCATCCTGCGGCCGGTCAAGCGCGTGGCCGCGGGGCACCACGGCGGCGCGTGGAAGGTCGCGTACGCGGACTTCGTGACCGCGATGATGGCGTTCTTCCTGGTGATGTGGATCGTCGGCATCACCGACAAGCAGCAGCGCGCCGCGATTTCGGAATACTTCAAGAATCCCAGCGCCGTCGTCGGCCAGTCGCTCAAGCCCGCGCCCGGCGCGAACGGTCCGGGCGGCGCGGCCGACCGGCTGATTCCGACCACCAGCGCGGTCGCCGTCGCCGGCGGCCACGGGGCGGAATTCGGTGCGCGCGAGCCGATGAAGATCTCGCCGAAACAGGCGAAGGACCTCGCGCGCGAGGAAGAACGCCGGCGCCTGGAAGAACTGAAGCGCACGCTGGAAGCGGCGGTCGAACGCAGCCAGGCGCTGGCGCCGTTCAAGGACCAGCTGCTGATCGACCTCACGCCGGAAGGCCTGCGCATCCAGATCGTCGATCGCCTCAACCGCCCGATGTTCGACACCGCGAGCGCGCGGCTGAAGCACTACGCGCACACCCTCCTGGGCGAGATGGGCGGGCTGCTCAACGACGGCCACCATCGCATCGCGCTCGGCGGCCACACCGACGAGGTGCCGTACCACTCGGGCGGCGCCTACGGAAACTGGGAACTGTCGGCCGAGCGCGCGAACGCCGCGCGTCGCGCGCTGGTGCAGGGCGGGCTGGACGAGGGCCGCATCTCGCGCGTGGTCGGCCTGGCGGCGTCGGTGCCGTTCGATCGCAACGATCCGTTCGCGCCGGTGAACCGCCGCATCAGCATCGTGGTGCTGAACCCGGAAGCGGGCAACGTGCCGCCCGCGGACAGCCTGCCGGGCACCGCGCCGGGCCATGGCGCGCCGGCGCCGGGTGCGATGCCGGAGGTCGGGCCGACGCGCGTCGCGAAGACGGCCGGCGAAGCGGAACGCGGGAACGGCTAGCGCGGACGTCGCGGGCGGAACCGCGGCGTCGAGGCCGGCTCACGGGCACGTGACGGCCGGGGACTATGATCGGCCGGCGCGCGCCGCGCGGACGTCCGACTTCCTCCACGGAGAACTCCCATGAGCGAGCATGTCTACAAGCACCTCGAGCTGACCGGCTCGTCGAAGACCAGCACCGACGACGCCATCCGCCGCGCGATCGAACGCGCTTCGCAGACGGTGCGCAACATCAAGTGGTTCTGCGTGCAGGACGTGCGCGGGCACGTCGAGGACGGCCAGGTGGCGCACTGGCAGGTGACGATCAAGGTGGGGTTTACGTTGGAGGAGTGAGGGAGTGGTGGTTGAGGGGCTGTCGTCTTCCACCTTCAACTTCTCGTCCCGGCGAAGGCCGGGATCCGGGCGGATGGCCTTTCCGTCATCGGCAATGTCATCCAGCGAAAGCTGGAATGCATCCTGGTTTTCGCGGGATCGGAAAGAGCAAACGCGCGGCGCTGTGATGCGCCGGCGGTTCGACGTGCCTACTTCGTTGCCCCTTACCCCAACCCCTCTCCCGGAGGGAGAGGGGCTCAAACAACTCAATGCGCGCCGGCCACCGCCGGCTGCTGCGCCGCATAGCGATTCTGCGAAACCGCCGGCACGCTTTCGCGCGGCGCCTGCGAATCGGACAAATCCGCGACCTTGTATCCCGCCGTCTGCATCGTATGCAGCAGCGGATTGTCGAACGGCCGGTCGATGGTCTTGCGCAGGTTGTACAGGTGGCTGCGCAGCGTGTCCGAGTCGGGCGATTCGCCCTTCCAGATCTCGCGCTCGATCTCCTGCCGCGACACCACGCGCGGCGATTCGCGCATCAGGATGCTCAGCAGCTGGAAACCCGTCGGCGACAGATGCAGTTCCAGGCCGGCGCGGTGCACCGTCATCGCTTCCGGATCGAGCACCAGGTCGGCCACGCGCAGCACGCCGCCGCCCATCGCCTTGCGCCCGCGGCGAATCAGCACGGCGACGCGCGCTTCCAGCTCCTGGATCGCGAATGGCTTGGTCAGGTAATCGTCCGCACCGGCTTCAAGGCCCGTGACCTTGTCGTCGAGCGTGTCGCGCGCGGTGAGCATCAGGATCGGCGTGGAGCGGCGCTGCTCGGCGCGGATGCGCCGGCACACGTCCAGCCCATCCAGGCGCGGCAGCGAGCGGTCCAGGATGATCGCGTCGTAGGTGTTCTCCGCGGTGAGTCGCAGCGCGTCGGCGCCGTCGCGGGCGAAGTCGACCTCGTAGCCGCGCGCTTCGAGGAACTCGCCGACCATCTCCGCGATCGCCATGTGGTCCTCGACGATGAGGATCAGTCCGCCGGCCGCTTTCATGGTGTCTCCTTCACTAACGTGGGAATTCGATCAGTGAAGGCTGCGAATCCCGTCGTGAAAGCAACGTGAGCGCAAACCCCCGCGTACACGCAACCGCGACGCGACGCACGGTTCACCGCGTGCTGATCGACGCGCCGATACAGTGGCGTTCATGCATCGGAGCCGGCTCGGGCAGATCGTCATCGACTGCAACGGCGACCTGGAGCGCGCCGCGGCGTTCTGGTCGGCGGCGCTCGGCCATCGCGCCACGCCGCTTCCCGATCCGCAGGACGCGCATTACCGCCAGCTCGATACGGCGCCGGAACAGCCGAACATCCTGCTGCAACGCGTGGATCATGCCAGCCGCGTTCATCTGGACGTCGAGACCACCGACGTGGAAGCCGAAGTGCGGCGGCTGGAGGCGCTCGGCGCGCGGCGCGTCGCGCAGGTGCGCACGTGGTGGGTGATGGAGGCGCCGACCGGCCACCGCTTCTGCGTGCTGCGCCCACAACGCCCGGGCCTCGCCGAACACGGCCACGCGTGGGGCGATTGAGCGCGTCGATGGGCGCAGCGCGCGAGCTGGTCGAACCACGCCTCGAAGGGCTGTATTGCGCGGCCGGCGATTTCCACATCGATCCGTGGCTGCCGGTACCGCGCGCGGTGATCACCCACGGCCACGGCGACCACGCGCGCGAAGGCATGGGCGAATACCACTGCACGCCGGGCACGGTGCCGATCCTGCGCTGGCGCCTGGGCGAGCCGCGCATCGTCGGGCACGCGCACGGCGAGACGTTCGACATGGGCGATGCGCGCGTGTCGCTGCATCCGGCCGGACACGTGCTGGGCTCGGCACAGGTGCGCATCGAAGCCGGCGGCGAGGTCTGGGTGGCGTCGGGCGATTACACGCGCCAGCCGGATCCGACCTGCGCGCCGTTCGAGGTCGTGTTCTGCGACGTGTTCATCACCGAGGCCACGTTCGCGCTGCCGGTGTATCGCTGGCCCGGCACGCGCGAGGTCGTGGCCGAAATCGCCCAATGGCGTCGCACGTGCCAGGCGCGCGGCGAGGCGGCGATCCTGTTCTGCTACGCGCTCGGCAAGGCGCAGCGCATCCTCGCGGAACTGGCCGCGTTCGACGAGCCGCCGCCGCTGTTGCACGGCGCGATCGCCGCGGGCGTGGAGGTATATCGCGCGGCGGGCGTGGCGATGGCGGCGACGGAACTGGTGTCCGATCAGCCCGCCCGCGGCGATCACGCGGGGCGTCTCGTGCTCGCGCCGCCGTCGGCCGCGGGCAGTCCGTGGCTGCGGCGGTTCCGTCGCGCGCAGCAGGGGTTCGCGTCGGGCTGGATGCGCATTCGCGGCAATCGCCGGCGGCACAATTTCGATCGCGGTTTCGTGATGTCCGATCACGCCGACTGGCCCGACCTGCTGCGCACCATCGAACAGACCGGCGCGCGGCGCGTGCTCGCCACCCACGGCAGCACCGACGCGCTGGTGCGCACGCTGCGCGAACGCGGCGTCGACGCGCACGCGCTGCGCACCGGATTCGGCGAGGATGCATGAAGCGCTTCGCCGCCCTGTATCGCGAGCTGGACCAGAGCACCGCGACCGGCGACAAGCGCGCGGCGCTGATCGCGTACTTCCGCGACGCGCCGCCGCTCGACGCGGCGTGGGCGTTGTGGCTGCTCGCGGGCGGCAAGCTCTCGCGCATCGCCAACACGCGCGAGTTGCACGAGTGGATCGTCGAGGAAAGCGGTCTGCCCGCCTGGCTGGTGGAGGAAAGCCACGGCCACGTCGGCGATCTCGCCGAGACATTGGCGCTGCTGCTCGACGACCCGGTCGCGCCGCCGCCGGAGCGTTCGCTCGCGCAGTGGATCGAAGGACATCTGCTTCCCGTCGCGAACCAGGCGCCGGAGCTGCGCCGCGGCGCCGTCGTCGAAGGCTGGCGCACGCTGCCGACCGACCAGCGCCTGCTGTTCAACAAGCTGCTCACCGGCGCGCTGCGCGTGGGCGTCTCGCAGCGCCTCGTGCAGCAGGCGCTGGCGGAACTGTCGGGGCTCGACATCGCGCTGATCGCGCAACGCATGCTCGGCGCATGGACGCCGACGCCGCGGTTCCTCGGCGACCTGCTCTCGCCCGGCGTGCTCGAAACCGATCGCCGCCAGCCGTATCCGTTCTTCCTCGCCTCGCCGCTGGAAAGCGCGCCGGACGCGCTCGGGCCCATCGACGACTGGCTGCTGGAATGGAAGTGGGACGGCATCCGCCTTCAGCTGATCCGCCGTTCCGGCGAGATCGCCTTGTGGTCGCGCGGCGAGGAGCGGCTGGATGGTCGCTTTCCCGAAGTCGAAGCCGCCGCGACGCGACTGGCGGAGGACGCAGTGATCGACGGCGAACTGCTCGGCTGGCGCGAAGGCGACCGGCCGCTGCCGTTCACCGCGTTGCAGACGCGCATCCAGCGCCGCAAGCCCGGCGCGAAAACGCTGGGCGACACGCCCGCGCGCGTGCTCGCCTACGACCTGCTCGAACTGCGCGGCGAGGACCTGCGCGAACGTCCGCTGCACGAGCGTCGCGCGTTGCTGGAGCAACTGCTTGCGGGTTTCGAAAGCCGCGTGATCGTCGTGTCGCCGCGCGTGATCGCACGCGACTGGAACGAAGCGGCGGCCCTTCGCGAAGGCGCGCGCGAACGCGGCGTGGAAGGGCTGATGCTCAAGCGGCTGGAGTCGCCGTATCGCACCGGGCGGCGGCGGGGCGACTGGTGGAAGTGGAAGGTCGATCCGCTCACCGTCGATGCGGTGCTGCTGTACGCGCAGCCGGGGTCGGGCCGGCGGAGCACGCTGTTCACCGACTACACGTTCGGCCTGTGGGACGGCGATGCGCTGGTGCCGGTGGCGAAGGCGTATTCGGGCCTGAGCGACGAGGAGATCCTGACGCTGGACCGCTGGATCCGCGCGAACACGATCGAACGCTTCGGCCCGGTGCGTGCGGTGACGCCGCAGCATGTGTTCGAGCTGGGCTTCGAAGCGGTGAATCGCAGCACGCGGCACAAGTCGGGGATCGCCGTGCGGTTCCCGCGCATCCTGCGCTGGCGGCACGACAAGCCGGCGCCGGAAGCGGATCGGCTGGAGACGCTGCGCGCGCTCGGTGATGGCGGGACGTGAGGGTGCCTCGCGCCTCACTCGCGAGCCTTGAATGGCATTCAAGAAAGCCTTCCAGAAACGTCGCTTTTTCGCGCGCCGTCGGCGACGCACGATGGACGCACGTCAAGACAGGGAGTCCCGCCATGAACCTCTTCACCGGTCTGCTGTTCCATCACGGCCACATCCACGACGTGGATCTGGCGATGTCGCTCGCAGGCGTCGACAACGCGCCGACGCAGGAGGAAGCGCGCAGGCGTGCACGCGAGGCGCGCCTGGAACGCCGCCGCCGTCGCGCCACCTTCCACAGCCACGCGGTGTCGTCGGTGTGCGGCACGACGGCGTTGTCGCCGTTCCGCTGAGCTTCGCCCCCCGAAGCGGGCGCCTTCGGTCGCACCGGGCCGCGCACGACCGCTCACGCGGAAACGACACGGCCACGGTGACCCTGCAGGTCCAGGCGATGAGGACCTGCCATGCCGCGATCCCGAATGCCGTTCGTGTCCGCGCTCGTGCTGCTGGTCGCGCTCGCCGCGCCCGTGCGCGCGCAGGAGCAGGTCAACGTCCCGGTCGAGGCGCTCGACCTGCAGCGCTACAGCGGCCTCTGGCACGAGATCGCGCATCTGCCGATGTTCTTCCAGCGCCAGTGCGTGGGCGACATCACCGCGACCTACACGCCCAACGCCGATGGCACCGTCGGCGTGCGCAACGCGTGCCGCACGAAGGACGGCACGACCGACGTTTCCGACGGCATCGCGCGCCCGGTCGAAGGCAGGCCCGGCGCGCTGGAAGTGCGCTTCGCGCCCGACTGGCTCGCGTGGCTGCCGATGACCTGGGCGGATTACTGGGTGATCGACCTGGATCCGCAGTATCAGTGGGCCGTCGTCGGCGGGCCGGATCGCGAGCACCTGTGGATCCTCTCCCGCCAGCCCGAGATGAACCGCGCGCTGTTCCAGCGTCTGAAGGCGAACGCGGCGATGAAGGGCTACAACCTGCGCGAGCTCAAGGTGATGGCGCCGCTTCGCTGAACGGGCGGATCGCGACGCCCCCGGCGACGCGAACGGCCTAGAATGCGCGCCCCGGTCCCGAGTGATTCCATGTCCCGCAATTCCAAGGCCAAACGCGACGCCCGCAAGAAGAAGGAGCCGGGCCGGCCGATCCGCCGCCTCGGCGCGGCGTTGCAGCCGCATGCGCAGCTGCTCGATGCCGACGACGCGGCGATCGGCGGCGTGGGCTGGCGCGATGGCGAATGGCTGCTGGTGCTCGGCGGCCAGGTCGCCGCGCGCAGCGACAGCGCCGCGATGGCGCTGGCGATGCTGCGCCACGTCGTCGCCGTGCAGGAGCGCGCCGGGCGCGAACTGCGCCTGGAGGCTTCGCCGCCGCTGCTCAACGCCGCGGCACGCGAGGCGGCGGCGGTGGGGCTGACGCTGGAGGAGCACCTCGCGGCGCTGGAGCAGGAGCGGATGGAGCGCGATCCGGTGGTGCCTTCGGCGGCACCGTCGTTGCCGCATTGAGTGCGGCGGATGGCCTGAAGCTCTTCTCCTTCCCCTGCTTGCAGGGGGAGGTTGGGAGGGGTGTGACGCGGGATGGCGCCGAGCTGGTGCGCGGTCCCAGCTTTTCGATTCTGTTTCTTCCGTTGCGGCGCTGAAGCTCGCCGCTGTCGCGGCTTCGCACCCTCCCCAACCGCGCGGCCGCCGGGCATGGCCCGATGGCGTTCGTCGGCATGCGCGCAAGCGTCCCTCCCCGCCCCTTCAAGCAGGGGCAGCAACAGCGCGCAGGCCCGGCTCGTCGGCCCTTTCACACGCGCTTAGCACACATCCCCAAGGATGAACTGCGCCCGCGCATGCGCCATCCTGTCGCCACCGCGGCGCATCGGCCGCCTGTCATCGGAGTCGGCATGGAACTGGGCATGATCGGATTGGGCCGCATGGGCGCGAACATGGCGCAGCGGCTCGTGCGCAACGGGCATCGCGTGGTGGGCTTCGATCCCGGCGCGCAGGCGCGCGATCGCGCCGCGCAGGGCGGCATCGAGCCGGTGGACTCGCTCGCGTCCCTGCTCGACCGCCTCCCCGCGCCGCGCGTGGTGTGGATGATGGTGCCGGCCGGCGATCCGGTGGACCGCACCATCGCCGACCTGCTGCCGCAGCTGTCGCGCGGCGACACCCTCGTCGATGGCGGAAATTCGTTCTACAAGGACACGATGCGCCGCGCGCGCATGCTCGCCGAACACGGCATCGCCTACGTCGATTGCGGCACCAGCGGTGGCGTGTGGGGATTGAGCGAAGGCTACAGCCTGATGATCGGCGGAGAGGACGGGCCAGTGGAGCGGCTGCGGCCGGTGTTCGAAGCGCTTGCGCCGGCGACGGATCGCGGCTGGGGCCACGTCGGCCCGAGCGGCGCCGGCCACTTCACCAAGATGGTCCACAACGGCATCGAATACGGAATGATGCAGGCCTACGCCGAAGGCTTCGCGATCCTGCACAAGCGTGCGGACTTCGCGCTGGACCTCGCGCAGATCGCGCAGATCTGGCGCCACGGCAGCGTGGTGCGTTCGTGGCTGCTCGATCTCAGCGCGAACGCGCTGGAGGAGAATCCGACGCTGGCCGGCATCGCGCCCTACGTTTCCGATTCCGGCGAAGGCCGCTGGACGGTGGCCGAAGCCATCGAGCTGGACGTTTCCGCGCCGGTGATCACGCTCTCGCTGCTGGAGCGGCTGCGTTCGCGCGAGGACGATTCGTTCGCCGACAAGCTCCTCGCGGCGATGCGCGCGCAGTTCGGCGGGCATGCGATCAAGCGGGAATGAACGCCGCCGGTCGGCGGAATGCGTGATGCAGCGCGACATCGGTCTAGTCTTGTCGCCGCGTTACGGCTACCGCCAGGGAGATCGACATGACGACCGCCACGATGACCTCGCGTCCGATCAGCTACTGGCTGATCGCCATCTTCGCGCTGCTTTGGAACCTGCTCGGCGTCGGAGCGTTCCTCATGCAGGTGCTCGCCACGCCGGAGCAGCTCGCGATGATGCCGCCGGAACAGCGCCAGCTGCACGACGCGACGCCGGCATGGTTGCAGGTGCCGTACGCGCTGGCCGTGTTCGGCGGCGTGCTCGGCGCGATCGGGCTGCTGGCGAAGAAGC
The DNA here is from genome assembly GCF_057747855.1 of Lysobacter sp. SCRH-1R. Classification (NCBI taxonomy): domain Bacteria; kingdom Pseudomonadati; phylum Pseudomonadota; class Gammaproteobacteria; order Lysobacterales; family Lysobacteraceae; genus Lysobacter; species Lysobacter sp. SCRH-1R. The sequence continues at coordinate 517,143 of NZ_CM173227.1, forward strand.
GCTGGGCGATCGGCTTCTTCCTGCTCTCGCTGGTCGCACTGGTGGTGCAGGTGCTGGGCACCTTCATCGCGACGCCGGCATGGACCGTGCTCGGGCCGGCGGCGCTGACGATGCCGGTCGTGCTGCTGGCGATCGCGCTGTTCCTGCTGTGGTATTCGCGCCGTGCGGCGGCGCGCGGCTGGCTGGGCTGATCCGGCAACGCGGTCGGACGGGCGACGCGTGATAACGCCGGGTGCGGGCCTGCCTATACTCGCCGCGTTCCCATCGAGCCGCTCCCGACCGATGCATCGATTCGCGCCTGCCCTGCTGATCGCCGCGCTCGCCGGCTGCGCAACGACGCCACCGCCCGAGCGGAACCCGCTCGCGGCGTGGCGTCCTTCGGCCAATCACGATCCGCGCGGCGCGGTGATGATCGTGCTGCACCAGACGGAGATGGAGAGCGCGGAAGCGGCGCTGCTCACGCTGCAGACGCGCAATTCCGGCGGTCGCGTGAGCGCGCATTACCTCATCGGCGACGACGGCGCGCTGTACCAGCTCGTCGCCGAAGGCGAGCGCGCATGGCATGCGGGCGCCTCGCGCTGGGGGGGTGTGAGCGACCTGAATTCGGCGTCGATCGGCATCGAGCTGGACAACGACGGCGTGGAGCCTTTCAGCCAGGCGCAGGTCGCCGCGCTGATCCGCCTGCTCGACGACATCACCTCGCGGCTCGACATTCCCCGGCACCTGGTGATCGGGCACGGCGACATCGCGCCGACGCGCAAGCGCGATCCCGGCGTGCTGTTCCCGTGGAAGCAGCTGGCCGATGCCGGCCATGGCTTGTGGCCACGTGCGCAGCTCGTGCCCGCACCGGCCGGCTTCGATGCGTGGGCGGCGCTGCGCCTGGTCGGCTACGACCTGCGCGATCCCGACGCGGCGCTGCGCGCGTTCCATCGCCATTACCGCGGCAACGAGGAAGCCCGGTGGTTGCCGGGCGATGCGGAGATCCTGTTCGACCTGCAACGGCAGTTGATGGCGATGCCGGAGCCAGCATCGACGCCTGCGCCGTGACGAGCCCCGGGTGCGCTTCGCTTACCCGGGCTACAAGAGCCACGCCGCTGTCGTAGCCCGGGTAAGGCCGGAGGCCGCACCCGGGACGCATCACCGTCTGCGAAACCGATACACCACCGCGCCGATCAGCAACGCGATCGCCGCCGCGATCAGATTCTCCACCTGCGCGCTCGCCAGCAGTGCGAGGCTCAACGCGATCGCCGCGACCGGAATCAGCGCGCCGCCGGGCAGGCGCAGCGCATCGGCGCGATCACCGTGCCGATGGCGCAGCACCAGCACCGATCCGGCGGTGCCCAGGTACGTGCACAGCCGCGACACCACCGACAGCAGCGCCAGCTGCACGAACGAACCCGACAGCGCGAGCATGAGCGACACCACGCCGATCAGCACGATCGCCACGGTCGGCGTGCGGAAACGCGGATGGATCGCGCCGAGCCAGCGCGGCCCGTAGCCGTCCTGCGACAGCGCGAGCAGGTAGCGCGGCGCCATCAGCACGGTGTTGCTGCTGGTGCCCAGGATCGACACGCTCGCGCCAACCGTCATCAGCAGCGCGAGCCATTCGCCGGAGAAACGCGAGGCCGCCTGCGCGAGCGGCGTCGTCGAATGCGCGAGGCCGGGCAGGGTGCCGAGCGCGACCCATTGCACGCTCACGTACACGAGCGTGACGGTGGCGATCATCGTCAGCAACGCGAACGGCACGTCGCGACGCGGATCGCGGTATTCGCCGGCCGCGGCGGGCAGGTTCTCGAAGCCGGCGTAGGCGAACAGCAGCAACAGCGCCGCCTCGGCGAGCGGGCGCGCGGTCAGCGGCACATCCATCGGCGCGGCGAGCGCGGCGTCGACGTGGAACGCGCCGATCGCGACGAACAACGCCAGCGGCACCAGTTTGCCGATCGCCAGCAGCACGCCCGCGTTCGCCGCCGCGCGCACGCCGGCCACGTTGATCGCCACCAGCAAGCCGAGCGAACCGGTGACGATCGACACGCGCGCCCAGCCCGCGTCGGCCGCGGGCCAGAAATGCGTGACCGCTTCGGCGAGCCCGTTCGCCAGCGCCGCCGCCGTCGCCACGCGCGTGAGCAGCAGCATCCAGCCGACTTCGAAACCGATGAACGGACCGAACGCCTCGCGTGCGTACAGATAACCGCCGCCGGGCGCATCGAAGTAACTCGCCGCCTGCGCGTAGCACAGCACCAGCAGGCTCACCGCGAAACCGGCGAGCAGCACGGCCCACAGGCTCGCCGGCCCGAGCAGCGCCGCGGCGGCGGCCGGCAGCAGGTAGATGCCGCTGCCGATCACGTCGTTGATCGACAGTCCCACGATCTGCCATCGGCTGACCGCGCGCAGCGTGCCGGGTGAAGCGTCGGGCTGGTCCAAGGGCATGGTCCATGGTCGGCCAGCGCCGAGAGTAATACGGGGAATGAGCGGAGAGGAACGAGGAACCCGTGGAGAGGAACGAGAAACCAGTCGATGCGGCAAACGAAAAACGAGCGGGTTTCCCCACTCGTTTCCCGTTCCTCACTCCTGGTCGCCGGGCGTATCAGAAGTCGTAACGCACCTGGATCTGCGCCAGGTCCAGATCGGTGTCCTCGACCTCGAAGCGGCTGTACTCGCCGCGCAGCGCGACGTTGTCGGTGAAGCGGTACTGCACGCCCAGGCCGTAGGTCGGGTCGGTGCCGTTGTCGTCGGTGTTACCGACGATGGACGGAATCGAACGGTCCAGGTCCCAGCGCTGGAAACCGGCCTTCGCGTAGGCGGAGAAGCGGTCGGTGATCGGCACCGTGCCCACGGCGGTCAGGTAGACCGAGCTGGCTTCCAGCGGCGTGCCGGTGCCGCGCGGCTCGAGCTTGCCGAAGTCGGCATAGCCGGCTTCCAGGCCGAAATAGCGGTTGAACTGGTAGCCGCCGAAGACCGAGTACGCGGTGTCCTCGTCGTCGTAGGCGCCTTCGTCGACATACGACTGGCCCACGCCCGCACCGGCGTAGAACCCCTTGTCCGCGGCCTGCGCGCCGAAGGCGGCGGCGCTGGCGACCACGGCGACCAGGGCGGTGGAGAGCAGCTTGTTCTTGTAGGTGTTGTGCTTCTTCATTGCGAATCGACTCCTGCATGCGCGCCGCGAAGTGGGGGAGGGAGCGGCGCTTTTCGTGCGACGGGTCCTGGCGGAATGCCTGGGCGGCCATCGCTGCACGAAGGAGATGGGCGTTGCATCCGGGGAACAAAGGCCGGACTTCGGGGAAACACTGTCCCGCGACTGGAACTTTCGACGCGATCTTTGCCGGATATGGCGGCAAGGTCATGCGCGCGGTCGTCCGGGGCCGCGATGCTCGCGATGCCGCGTCCATGCGACGCCGAACGCGGACGCGATCACATTCCAGCCACGGGCAAGCAGAAAAGCCGCAGGGGCGGGTTAAGCGCACGTGCACGCGCGGCCCGCGATCACGCGCAGGTTCATGCGTGGCGGCGCACAGTGCGCTCGCGATGATTCGCCGTCCTGTTCCCGGCGGCATCGCGAGCCTCGGAAGAGGGCGGAACCTCGGGTGTGTGGCGCGAAAGGCGGCTTCGGCCGCCTTTCGCTTGCGTGCATGGACAATACGCCCCGGGGTCAGCGCCACGACTGCACGATCGGGCATGCGACAATGGCGCACGATGAACAGTCCCGCTCCCCTGGATCTCGCGCATCTTCGTCGCAGCTGTTCGCAGTGCTCGCTGCAGCAGCTCTGCCTGCCGGCGGGCATCAGCGGGCCTGAACTCGATCGCCTGGACGACATCGTCCGCCGTCGCCGCACCATCAATCGCGGCGAACGGCTGTTCCGCATCGGCGATACCCTTTCCTCGGTCTACGTCGCCCGTGACGGCGCGTTCAAGACCGTCACGCTGAGCGAGGACGGCGACGAACAGGTGCTCGGTTTCCATCTGCCCGGCGAACTGATCGGGCTGGACGCGCTGGGCGGCGGCTCGCATCGCTGCGAGGCGGTCGCGCTGGGCGATGCGAACGTGTGCGAAGTCCCGTTCGACCAGCTCACCGACGTCGCCGCGCAGTTGCCGGGCCTGCAGCAGCAGCTGCTGCGCGTCATCGGGCACAGCCTCAATCGCGACCACGACCACATGGGCATGCTGGTGCGCAGGCAGGCGAACGAGCGCATCGCGCTGTTCCTGCACGGACTGGGCGAGCGCTTCCGTCAGATCGGCCAGTCGCCGACGCAGTTCAAGCTGCCGATGAGCCGCGAGGACGTCGCGCGTTACCTCGGCCTCGCGCTGGAAACGGTGAGCCGCGGCTTCACGCGCCTGCAGGAGGATGGCGTGATCGACGTGCACGGCCGCCGCGTGGAGGTCCTCGACATGGACGAACTCAAGCGCCTGGCGCACGGCATCGAGGAAGAAACCCCGCGCGCGCGCCGCACGCGCAGCGCGTCGTAGGCGGCGGGGTTTCCGACCTCACGCCGTCGGCGCGACGCAGCCCAGCGCGGACAGTACCGCGTGCAGTTGCGGGACCTGCATCAGCCACGGCGCCGATAGCGTCAGCAATCCCGCCACCATCACCAGCGCCGCGCCGGCATTGCGCCAGCGCGTCTGCAGCCAGCGCCCCAGGCGCGCGCCGCTCCAGGTCAGCGGCAGCATCACCGGCAGCGTGCCGAGGCCGAAGGCGAGCATCGTCAGCGCGCCGTTGATCGCGCTCGCCTGCAGCCACGCCGCGGCGAGCAGCGTGGTGCTCAGCCCGCACGGCAGCCAGCCCCAGAGCACCGCCAGGCCGATGCGCCTGGCGCGCGAATCCGCCGGCAGCAGCCGCTGCTGCAGCGGACGCAGCCACGCCCACATGCGCGCGCCGGGACCGCCGAGCGCCGACAGCCGTCCGGTCCGATCGAACAGGCGCAGCGCGACGACGACGAGCACCAGCCCGACCAGCATGCGCAGCGCGGTCGCGAGCCCGTCCATGCGCGCGACGCCGACGATGCCGTGGCCGAGGCCGCCGGCGATCGCGCCCGCGATGACGTAGCCACCCACGCGCGCGAGATTCGCTTCCAGCGCCGGTGCGATCGAGCGCTTGCCCGTGACGGAAAACCCCGTCGCGATGCCGCCGCACATCGCCGCGCAGTGCGCGCCGCCGAGCAGTCCGCTGAGCGATGCGGCGCCGAGCGTGAGCCAGTCAACCGCCATCGCGCACCTCATCGCGCGCATCGCCGGGCTGCACGGGCTGCGGGTCCTCACGCAGGATGTCGATGGCCGGGGTGTCCAGGTCGTCGAACTGGCCGCGACGCACCGCCCACACGAAGGAAGCGATCGCGATGCCCAGCAGTACCAGGCTGATCGGGACGAGCAGCAGCAGGATGTTCATGCGGTCCTCCGCGAAGTGCGTTCGCGCCGGCCCAGCCGCAGCGCGTTGAGGGTGACCAGCAGCGAGGAACCGGCCATGCCGAGCGCGGCGATCCACGGCGTGACATGGCCGGTCGCGGCGAGCGGGATCGCCAGCACGTTGTAGCCCAGCGCCCAGGCGAGGTTCTGCCGCACGATGCGCTGCGTGCGCCGTGCCAGCACGATCGCCTGCGGCACGCGCAGCAGCGACGGACTGGTCACGACGAAGTCCGCCGCGCGTTGCGCGAGCGCGGCGCCCTCGGCCATCGCCAGCGACACGTCGGCGCCGGCGAGCACGGGCGCGTCGTTCAGACCGTCGCCGACCATTGCGACGATCTCGCCGCGCGCCTGCGCCTGGCGCACGCGTTCGAGCTTCTGCTCGGGCGACTGCCGCGCATGGAACGCATCGATGCCGACCTGCCGCGCGAAGCCCGCCACGGGATCGCCCGCGTCGCCGCTGCACAGTTCGACCGCGACGCCGGCTTCCCGCAGCGCGGCCACGGCTTCGCGCGCGCCTTCCCGCATCGTTTCGCGCACGGTGATGCGCGCGAACCCGCGAGCGCCGTCGCCGAGCCACAGCGCGCCGTCGTCCGCGCGCGCGGCGGCGAAATCGGCGCGGCCGAGCCGCCACCGCGTCCCGTCCACGTCGCCTTCGATGCCGCAACCGGCCACCGCGTGCACGCCGTGCGCGACGCGATCGGAGTCGACGTGCGCGAACGCCTGCGCGAGCGGATGCGCACTGCCGCGTTCGAGCGCCGCGACGATCGACAATGCCGTCGCGGCGTCGATGCGCTCGAACGTCGCGACGCGATCCAGTTCCGGCCGGCGGTTGCTGAGCGTGCCGGTCTTGTCGAGCACGACGCGATCGACCCGGGCGAGCGTCGACAGCGCGTCCTCGCGCACGCCCAGCACGCCGATCCGCGCGAGCGCGCCGTGCGCGGTGGTCAGCGCGGTCGGGATCGCCAGCGACAGTGCGCACGGGCAGCTCACCACCAGCAGGGCGAGCGTGATTTCCAGTGCGCGCGCGGGATCGTGCACGTGCCACCACGCGAACGTGCCCGCCGCGCACACCAGCAGCGCGACGACGAAGCCGCCGGCCACGCGTTCGGCCGCGCGCGCCAGCTGCGGGCGCGTGGACTGCGCCTGTTCGACCAGGCGGGTGAGCTGCGACAGTCGCGTGTCGCTGCCGGTGCGCACCACGCGCAGGCGCGCCGACCGCTCGCGGCAGATGCTGCCCGCCAGCGCGGGTTCGCCGGCGTCGCGACGCACCGGGGTGGATTCGCCGGTGATCAGCGCTTCGTCGAACGATGCGGCGCCGTCGAGCAGCACGCCGTCGGCGGGTACCGCTTCGCCGGCGGCGACGCGCAGGACGTCGCCGACGGCGATGTCGCCCAGCGGAATCTGTTCGGCGCCGCCGTCGGCCTTCTCGCGCACGGTGAGCGCGGGGCGCGCACGCGCGAGCGCGTCGACCTGCGCGCTGGCGACGCCGCGCGCGCGCTGTTCGAACATGCGCGCCACCAGCAACAGCAGCACGAACATCACCGCCGCGTCGTACCAGACGTGGGTGCCGCCGCGCAGGGTTTCCACGAGGCTTGCGATGTAGGCGAGCAGCGTGGAGCCGGCGATCAGCGTGTCCATGCCGAGGCGGCGGCCGCGCAGTTCGCGCCACATGCCTTCCAGGAACGGCCATCCCGAATAGAACACCACCGGCGTGGACACCAGGAAGGTGATCCAGCGGAAGAAATCGCGCGTGGCGACCGGCATCTGCTGCGTGGTGTCCAGGTACAGCGCCTCGGCGAACATCATCGCCTGGATCGCGCCGAGGCCCGCCACGCCCAGGCGCATCAGCCAGCGGCGGCGCTCGCGACGCTGCGCCTGTTCGCGTGCTTCGCCGGTCGCAAGCCACGGGCGATAGCCGAGCGCGGACAGGCGCTGCATCAGCGTGGACAGCGCGACGCGCTGCGGATCCCACGACACCACGATGCGGCCGGTGACGGCATTCGCGCCGGCGTCGAGCACGCCCGGCTGGCGGCGCAGGGCGCGATCGATCAGCCACGCGCACGCGGCGCAGCGCATCGCGTCGGTGAGCACGGTGATCTCGCGTCCTCCGGGCACGATGCGGCTGTGTTCGGCGAGCACGACGTCGCGATCCCAGGCGCCGAAGTCGGCGGCGTCGGCCTGAACGCGGCTGGCGGGCGAGGTGCGCAGCGCGTAGTAATCGCCGAGCGCGGCTTCGCGGATCCACGAGGATGCCGCCGCGCAGCCATTGCAGCAGAACGCGCGGTCGCCGTCGCGGATCGCATCGGGCGCGAGCGCCTCGCCGCAGTGGTGGCAGAGGCCGAGCCCGGCGGCGTGCGTTTCGCGAAGTGGCAGCGCCGCGTCCATCGTCATTCGTCGCGCAGCGCCGGACCAAGGTGCGCCGCGCCCTGTCCGGCGATCAGCCGGCCGCGCAGACGCCATCGTGTGTCGGCAGGCGCGAGTTGCAGCAGCCAGTCGTGATCGAGCGGCAGCGCGAGGTCGGCGTGCCAGCCCAGTTCGCTCGGGCGAAGTTCGACGCTGCGGTCCAGGGTCGCGTCGCTCGGATGCGAGAGCACCAACGTCAGCGGCACGTCGCGCGGCACCTCGCCGCTGGAGAACGCGCCGCCGACCGGCAGCAGTTCGAGGCCCTTCGCATCGACATGCATCACGGCGGAGAGCTTCATCGACTGCGCGCGTTCGTCCGGCCCGAGTTCGGTCGTCTGGATCTGCGCGGTGCGCTGCACGGTGTCGATCACCGCGTCGTCGCCGCCGCTGCGCACCGAGATCACCACCAGGCCGACGCCGGCCACGATCGACAGCACCGGCAGGCCGATCACCAGCCACATCACCGGATTGCGGGTTTTCGCGGCCATGCCCATCACATCGGTCCGAAGAAGGTCGATTCGACCGACGCGCTTGCGGCGCCGTCGACGCGTTCGACATGGAAGGTCACCGCCTGCTTGCCGCGCACGTGCGACGGCGCGGCCAGCACCAGCGGCAGGTTCAGCACCTGCTCGGCGCCGGCGTCGATGGTCTGCACGCCGTCGCGAAGCTCGATGCCCGCCGGCGCTTCGACGCGGATGCGGAAGGAGCGCGGCGCCACGTCCTTGTTGACGAGCTTGAGCGTGTAGGTGTTCTCGATGCGCTGCGCGGCGGTCTCGCGGTACAGCGCGTTGCGGTCGCGCAGCACCTCGGCGATCAGTGGGCTGCGATGGCCGATGCCCCACGCCCACGCCACGCACAACGCCAGCAGCAGCGTGCCGTAGAGCAGCACGCGCGGGCGCGCCACGCGCGTGGGCCTGCCGTCGATGGCGTTCTGCGTGGAATAGCGGATCAGGCCGTTCGGGTAGCCCATCTTCTGCATCACCGAATCGCAGGCGTCGATGCATGCGCCGCAGGCGATGCACTCGTATTGCAGGCCGTTGCGGATGTCGATGCCGGTGGGGCAGACCTGCACGCAGATCGTGCAGTCGATGCAGTCGCCGAGTTCTTCCGGCGCGAACTTCGGCAGCGGTTCGGCGGTCAGGCCCACGTCGGTGACCGCGGTGGTGCCGGCGGCGCCGAGCGCGACCGCGTTGCCCTGGCGCGCGGCGCGGAACACGTAGTCGTACGCGGTGGCCGGGTCGAGCAGGCCGCGCGCGCGTTCGAGCACGCTGGCCAGGCCGCGCTTGCGCGGGCCGCGCGGTTCGCCGCGCATCGGGTCGTAGGCGATGATCAGCGTGTCGCGGTCGAACATCGCGCTCTGGAAGCGCGCATACGGGCACATGTACTTGCAGACCTGTTCGCGCAGGAAGCCCGCGTTGCCCCAGGTCGCCAGGGCGTAGAACAGCACCCAGAAGGTTTCCCAGCCGCCCCAGCCCGGTGGATTGCCGAGGAACGGCACGCGCGCGGCCAGCTCCGTGATCGGCGTGAAGAAGCCCACGAACGTGAAGCCGGTCCACAGCGCGAACAGCAGCCACAGCACGTGCTTGCCGCCCTTGCGCAGCAGTTTCTCGCCGCTCCACGGCGCCGCGTCGAGCTTCATGCGCGCGTTGCGGTCGCCTTCGGTCCAGCGCTCCATCCACAGGAACACTTCCGTCCACACCGTCTGCGGGCACGCATAGCCGCACCACAGGCGCCCGGCGATGGCGGTGAAGAAGAACAGCGACAGGCCGGCGATGATCATCAGCACCGCGAGCAGGAAGAAATCCTGCGGCCAGAAGTTCAGCCCGAACACGTAGAACTTGCGCGCCGGCAGATCGAACAGCACCGCCTGTCGCCCGTCCCAGCGCAGCCACGGGAACACGTAGAACATGCCCAGCAGCACCACGACCGCGACGTTGCGCCACGTCTGGAACGTGCCGCTGACGCTGCGTGGATAGATCTTCCGCTCGCTGACGTACAGAGCGTTGCCGCCGTCGTCGAGCAGGTCGATCTCGATCTTCTTGTTCATTGCGGTTCTTCGTCGACTCGTCGGTGTCACTCGGGTCGCAGCGGCCCGTTGAAGCGGCTGGCCGGACGCAGCAGCACCCAGGTGAAGGCGCTGGAGCCGGCGGTGGCCAGCCAGAACATGAAAAAGCCCAGGCTGTACCCGAGCGTGCGTGTCATCGGCAGGTGCGGGAAGGTCATGTCGCGCAGCGCGATCGGATCGACGAAGGCGAAGAACACCATCGTCGCCACGCAGGCGGCGAAGAAGCTCGGCCAGAGGATCGCCCCGAGCCGCTGCGAGAGCGGTCGGGGCGGGTGGTCGAAGCGCGGTGTGGGCTGGCTCATGACGGCTTGCTCACCTCGTGAAGGTTCAGCGCGTGGCGGTGGCCGGGGGCTTGTCGGGGTGCGAGAGCGACCAGACGTAGGCCGCGGCCAGGCGCGAACGGGTTTCGCCCAGCGTGGTGCGCCATGCGGGCATCACGCCGTGGCGGCCGTGCTCGATCGTCTGGCGCAGGCTTTCGCTGGTATTGCCGTAGAGCCAGTAGTCGTCGGTCAGGTCGGGCGCGCCCATCGCGGTGTTGCCCTTGCCGTCCACGCCGTGGCACGCGATGCACACGCCGTTGTAGAGGCTCTTGCCCTGCGCGGCCATGTAGTTGTTCTGCATGCTGTCCGGGTCGGAGAGCGTGCGGACGTAAGCGACCACGTAATCCACCGCGTTGTCGCCGCCCATGCCGGTGAGCACCTTGCCCCATTCGGGCATCACGCCTTCGCGGCCTTCCATCACCGAATGCAGCACGTCATCCGGCGTGCCGCCCCAATGCCACACCTGGTCGGTGAGGTTGGGATAGCCGATCGCCCCCTGCGCGGTGGAGCCGTGGCAGGTCGCGCAGGTGTTGTTGAAGATCGAGCGACCCAGCGCGACGGCCTTCGGGTCGCGCGCGATGGTGTCGATCGACTTGCCCGCGTACGGCGCGAAGGCCGCTTCGAGCTTCGCGTCGTCGCGCGCCTTGTCCGACGCCTGCTCCTTCGCCGAGGTCCACCTGCTCATGCCTGCGTACGCGCCCAGGCCCGGGAACCAGATCAGGTAGCCCACCGCGAAGACGATGGTGATGTAGAACAGGTTCACCCACCACTTCGGCATGGGCTTGTTGTATTCGGTGAGGTTGCCGTCCCACACGTGGCTGGTGTCGGTGGGGGCGGGATCGCCCGGCCGGCGCTTGCCGGTCCACCAGATCAGCCAGAGGCAACCAAACAGATTGATCACGACGATCGCGATCACATAGATCGACCAGCCGGTGGTCATTGCCGTGTCTCCCGGTCTTCATCGAGCGGCATGCGTGCAGCCGCGTCGAATTCCTTCTTGCGCTTCGGGCTCCAGGCCCACACCCAGCCGGCGACGAACAGCACCAGCAGGACGGTCGTGACGATTCCGGACACCATGTCAGCCTCCCCTCGGAGCGTGGCGGCCCAGGCCCTGCAGGTAGGCGACGACCGCATCGAGTTCGGTCTTGCCGTCCACCGCGGCCGGCGCGCCGGCGACGTCTTCGGCGCTGTACGGATCGCCGATGGTCCTGAGCGCCTTCATGCGCTGCTGCACCTGTTCGCCGTCGACCTTCGCCTCGGCGAGCCAGGGGAAGCCGGGCATGTTCGATTCGGGCACGACGTCGCGCGGGTTCATCAGGTGCACGCGGTGCCAGTCGTCGGAATACCGGCCGCCCACGCGCGCCAGATCCGGCCCGGTGCGCTTGGAACCCCACTGGAACGGGCGGTCGTAGACCGACTCGCCGGCGAGCGAGTAGTGGCCGTACCGCTCGGTTTCGAAGCGCAGCGTGCGCACCATCTGCGAATGGCAGTTGTAGCAGCCCTCGCGGACGTAGACGTCGCGTCCGGCGAGTTCGAGCGCGGGGTAGGGCTTGACGCCCGGGAGCGGCGTGATCGCCTCGGCCTGGTACATCAGCGGAACGATTTCCGCCAACCCGCCGAAGGAGACCGCGACGGCGATCAGCACCGCCATCAGGCCGACGTTGGTTTCGACTTTCTCGTGTGAATGGCTCATGTCGTCGACCTCAGGCGTGCGCGCTCGCGGCGTCGGGCGGCAGCACCGGCGTGGGTGCCAGTTCGCGCGCCTGCTGCCAGGTGCGGATGACGTTCCAGGCCATGACGACCATGCCGCTCAGCACGATCAGGCCGCCGAGCAGCCGGCCCAGGTAGTAGGGATAGGTGGCGTTGAGCGCTTCGACGAAGCTGTAGGTCAGCGTGCCGTCTTCGTTGGTCGCGCGCCACATCAGGCCCTGCATCACGCCTGCGATCCACATCGAGACGATGTAGAACACCACGCCGACGGTGTGCAGCCAGAAGTGCAGGTCGATCGCCTTCACCGAATGCATCCGCGTCTGGCCGAGCAGGCGCGGCAGCATCGCGTAGACCGCACCGATGGAGATCATCGCCACCCAGCCCAGCGCGCCGGCATGCACGTGGCCGACGGTCCAGTCGGTGTAGTGCGACAGCGAGTTGACCGTCTTGATCGACATCATCGGACCTTCGAAGGTCGCGATCATGTAGAACGACACCGCCACGATGAGGAACTTCAGGATCGGATCGGTGCGCAGCTTGTCCCACGCGCCGGAGAGCGTGAGGATGCCGTTGATCGCGCCGCCCCAGCTGGGCGCCAGCAGCACCAGCGAGAACACCATGCCCAGCGACTGCGCCCAGTCCGGCAGCGCGGTGTACTGCAGGTGGTGCGGGCCGGCCCACATGTACACGGCGATCAGCGCCCAGAAGTGCACGATCGACAGCCGGTACGAATACACCGGGCGATTGGCCTGCTTGGGGACGAAGTAGTACATCATCCCGAGGAAGCCCGCGGTCAGGAAGAAGCCCACCGCGTTGTGCCCGTACCACCACTGCGCCATCGCGTCGACCGCGCCGGTGTAGAGCGAGTACGACTTGCCCCAGCCGGCCGGCATCGCCATGTTGTTGACGATGTGCAGCAGCGCGATGGTGATGATGAAGGCGCCGTAGAACCAGTTGGCGACGTAGATGTGCTTGACGCGGCGCTTCACGATCGTGCCGAAGAACACCACCGCGTAGGCCACCCACACCAGGGTGATCAGGATGTCGATCGGCCATTCCAGCTCGGCGTATTCCTTGCCTTGCGTGAGGCCCATCGGCAGCGTGATCGCCGCCGCCACGATGACCGCCTGCCAGCCCCAGAAGGTGAAGGCCGCCAGCTTGTCGAACGCCAGCCGCACATGGCAGGTGCGCTGCACGATGTGGTAGCTGGTGGCGATCAGCGCGCAGCCGCCGAAGGCGAAGATCACCGCGTTGGTGTGCAACGGCCGCAACCGGCCGTAGCTCAGCCACGGGATGTCGAAGTTGAGCGCCGGCCAATACAGCTGGGCGGCGATGAACACGCCGACCGCCATGCCGACGATGCCCCAGACCACCGTCATCGCGGTGAACTGGCGCACGATCTTGTCGTTATAGGTTTCTGGTTGGGTATGCATGATGGACACTCCCGAGCGGCAGGGCCGGGGTCGGCGGCATGTTAGGAACCCGTTCATGCGCCGCGCTTGATTTCGATCAAAGCGTCGGCTACGGCATTCAAGCGCAACCGGGCGGGGCCGGCCGACCGTTCGGCGGCTGAGCCCGTTCAGGGTTCCGGGGGGAGGTCGGAAGGGGGGCGCGCAGTACCGCGCGGGGATCAGGACCAGATGGGTACGATCGCCCAGAAGGGCTGGTCGCGATGGAAGTCGGTCCCAGGCTGCCGCTAGGGCGGCCCCGGGCTGCGGCTTCCGCCTGGCGGCGTTGACTCGCCCGCGCCTAGACCGTCCGCGAATAGCGCGCCGGCGCCGCCTGCGGCTGCCGGAGGTACGCGTCGAAGCACATCGCGATCACCCGCAACAGCAACCGCCCCTCGCGCGTGGCGACGATGCGTTCGGGCTCGATCCAGACCAGCCCGTCGTCCTGCAGGGGCTGCAGGCGGGCAAGCGCGTCGGCGAAGTGGTGCGTGAAGTCGATCCCGTGCGCGCGCTCGATCGCGCCGATGGTTATTTCGCCCTGGCACATCAGGCGCTGGATCACGTCCGCGCGCAGCTGGTCGTCGTCGGTCAGGCGCAATCCGCGCCACACCGGCAGGCGCGGCGCGTCGATCGCCTCCTCCCACGCCGGCAGTTCGCGCGGATTCTGGCTGTAGCTGTCGCCGATGCGGCTGATCGCGCTCACGCCGAAGCCGACAAGATCGCAGTCGGCATGCGTGGTGTACCCCATGAAATTCCGATGCAGGCCGCCGCGCGCCTGCGCGAGCGCGAGCTCGTCGTCGGGCAGCGCGAAGTGGTCCATGCCGATGTACACATAACCGGCGGCGGTGAGCCGTTCGATCGCCAGTCGCAGCAGTTCCAGCTTGAGTTCGCTCGACGGCAGGTCCTCGGCGCGGATCTGCCGTTGCGGCTTGAACAGTTCCGGCAGGTGCGCGTAGCTGTAGACCGCGAGGCGATGCGGGCGCGCGGCGACCACGATGTCGAGCGTGCGTGCGAAGCCATCCAGCGTCTGCAACGGCAATCCATAGATCAGGTCGACGTTGACCGAGCGCATGCCCTGCGTGCGGCACGCGTCGATGATCGCCAGCGTCGCGTCGACGTCCTGCTGGCGATTCACCGCGCGCTGCACGTCGGGGTCGAAATCCTGCACGCCCAGGCTCGCGCGGTTGAAGCCGGCGTCGGCGAGTCCGGCAACATCGTCCGGTGTGAGTTCGCGCGGATCGAGCTCGATCGAGATGTCGCGATTGGCAGCAGTGCTGAAGCGGAAATGGTCGCGCAGGTCCTGCACGGTCGCGCGCAGCTGCGCGGGCGTGAAGAAGTTCGGCGTGCCTCCGCCGAAGTGCAACTGCACGACTTCGCGGTCGGGATCGAACAGGCCGGACATCATCCCGATCTCGCGCGCCAGTCGCGTGCGGTAGGGCTCGCTGCGCGCGCGGTCGCGCGTGATCACGCGGTTGCAACCGCAGTAGAAACACGGACGCGCGCAGAACGGCACGTGCACATAGAGCGAGAGGCGGCGGGGAATCGGATCGCCGTTGCTGCCCAGGGCCGCGTCGCGCAGCTGCTGCGCGCCGAAATCCGCGCTGAACTGGGGCGCCGTGGGATAGGAGGTGTAGCGCGGGCCGGGCCGGTCGTAGCGGCGCAGCAGTTCGGTGGGAAAGGGCGGCGCGATGGGCATGCGCGGAGCCTATCGGCGCCGGTCCGGGGCCTTTTTGACCTGGGTCAATTCGCGTCCGCGAGCCTGTGGGCGTGCGGTCCCGGCCGACGGACGGCACGGCTTCGTTGCATTCGCGTTCGGGTGCGCTGCCTAGAATCCGCGGGATGGTCCGCTCCCGTTCCGCCGTCGCGCTCTTCGCACTGGCGCTCCTGGTCGCCGGCAGCGTGGAAGCACGCACCGTATACCGCTGCGTGCGCGATGGCACCGTCAGTCTGTCGACCGCGCCGGAGCCCGGCTCGCGTTGCACGGCCAAGCACATCGACGACAACGCCGCGAGCGTGACGAACCTGTTCGGCACCGGCGAAGCGGTGAGCGGCGTGCTGTACGAACGCATGCAGGACGGCAAGCCGGTGTACGGCACGCGCAAGCTGCCGGGCGCGGTGAAAGTGCTGTCGTTCACCGTGCCGGCGCCGCCGGGCGAGCCCGCGCATGCAGGCCTCGGGCGCGTCGGTCCGCCGAAGCTGGATCGCTATCCGAAGCAGTTCCGCGCCGCGGCGAAGGCGACGGGCGTGGACGAGGCCTGGCTGCGTGCGATCGCACACGCGGAGAGCGATTACGACGCCGCAGCCGTTTCGTCGAAAGGCGCGCAGGGCGTGATGCAGTTGATGCCCGATACCAGCCGCGAATACGGCGTCGCCGACCCGTTCTCGCAGGACGAATCGATCATGGCCGGCGCGCGTCACCTGCGCGCGCTGATGCGTCGCTATCGCAACGACATGACGCTGGTCGCGGCGGCCTACAACGCGGGCATCGGGACGGTCGCGCGTTATGGCGGCGTGCCGCCTTACGCGGAAACGCAGGCGTACGTCGCGAAGGTGCAGGCCTTGCATGGGCGCTATCGCGCCGCGCTGGAGAAACCTTCGGCCAAGTCGCGCAGCGGCGCGCTCGCCTCGCCGTAACGCGCTTACGCCATCGCCTTGGTCGATTCGTAGGGAAGATGCGTGCCGCCGGCGGCGACGATCTGCGTTTCGGTGCGGTCGAGGAAATCCTTGTCGCCGTCGAGCACGACGAGAATGCGGCCCTCCTGGATTTCCGCATCGAACTTGCGGCGGATCGGGTCCGGCAGCGACGAACCCACCAGCGCCGAGGCCCACGATCCCACCAGCGCGCCGGCCACCGCCGCGGCGGCTGCGCCGGCGAGCGTCAGGCCGATCGGCGTGATCACGATCGCCGCCAACCCCGCGAGCAGGCCCGCCGCGCCGCCGTAGCCTGCACCGCGCAGGGCGGCGGGCATGAGGTCGGTGTCGGCTTCCTTCAGTTCGTTGGGGATCTCCTCCAGTTCGATGTCCGAACGCGCGACGAGCAGGATGTCGTCGTCGTGCACGCCGGCGCTGCGCGCGGCGTTCATCACGGCCTGCGCGGTGTCGAGATCGGGCGTGCTGAATACGTGGCGGACTTTCATCGGAGCCTCCCTCATCCGTGCTGCCGGCGCACGGTATGGATGCCCGCAGCTTTGCCGCGCCGCGGTTATTGGGACGTGATGAACGCGGGTCTCGCGCGCGCGGTGATAAGGTGCGCGCACCTACCGACACGGGTGCCGAACCATGCGTCTTTCCGCGCGTTCTTCCGTACTGTGCGGCGCGATCGCCGCGTGCGTGCTGGCGGCCTGCCAGGCGCCCTCGACGTCGGAACAGGCGCGGCCTGTCGCCGACACGCCGCAGGTCACCGCCGACACCTCGCAGCAACCGGCCCGTTCGACCGACCAGCCCGCACCAGGGGAAGCCGCGGCGCCCGCAGCGCCGGCCGTCACGCCGGCGGCGTTCACCGATAAGGTATGGCGCGTCAAGTCGTCGAGCGCGGTGGAACCCGACACGGTGTACGCGTTCCTGTCGGACGGAACGCTCGTGATCGATTCGCCGAACGGCACGCCGATGCGCGGCGAGTGGCGCTTCGAGAACGGCCAGCTGACGATGGTCGAGGAAGGGCAGGCGTATCCCACCGACATTCTTCGCCTGGACGCAAGCGAGCTGCACCTGCGCAGCCACAACCCCGGCACGCCGGTCGACATCGTGCTGACGCTCGCACCGGACGAGGCGCTGCCGAAGGCGAAGTGACGTGCTGCCTCCGGTCGACGTGACGTGCCCCTACTGCGGCGAGCCGCTGACGCTGTTTGTCGACGATTCCGCGGGCGCGCAGTCGTACGTCGAGGACTGCCACGTGTGCTGCCGTCCGATGGTGGTGCGCGTGCGCGTGGACGGGGACGGCGAACTCGACGTCAGCGTCGATCGCGAGGACGAGGCCTGAAGGACGCGGTCAACGCGCCAGCAGGGGAGGCGTTGACCTGTGGCGCGGTGAAGGTTGTGTTCCGTTCAGCCACCAGACGCGTGCGGGGCGCGCGATAACTGCGGCGCAGGTCACGCTCGAGCGTGTCGGACATCACGACCGAGGCGCCTTCCTAGCCTCCACGCACGCTCGAATGGTTAAGGCAACGTTGCCTTAACGGCCGGGCACGCGCGCTCGTTCATCGCGGACACGTCAAGGTCGATCCGTGCGGCACGCCTCGGGCAAGCACGCGCAGAACTTCCTTCCCTCCAGGAGACATCGCATGACCATCCAGAACCGCAAGCCGCTGCTCGCCGCCGCCGCACTGGCCGCCTTCCTCTCGGCGCCGCTCGCCTTCGCGCAGACCGCTTCGCCGCAGCCGCAGGATCCGACCACCTCGTCCGACCAGGCCGGCGCCGCCGGTGCGTCGGATACGAGCGCGGCGCAGGGCAGCAGCTCGGGCAAGAAGAGCTGGTCTGACGTCGACACCGACAAGAACGGCTCGCTGAGCAAGTCCGAAGCCTCCAGCGTGCCGGCGCTGAGCCAGGTCTTCGACCAGGCCGACGCCGACGCCGATGGCGCGCTGACCGCCGACGAATACAAGGCCTACGTCGCCAAGGCGCAGGGCGGCGCGGCGGGCAACAGCGGCGGCAAGTAAGGCGCCGTTGCGGTCGATCCGTCCAACTCGCGCATTGGTTGGACACGGAACAAGGGCGGCTCCGGCCGCCCTTGTCTTTGCTCGTGTCGTGCGAATGCCGCAACCGCCATCGTCACGCCGGGCCGCGCGACATCCGCCTCCATTAAACTGCCCGCATGACCGCCATCCAGCTGATCGGCTTCGACGCCGACGACACCCTCTGGCGCAGCCAGGACTATTTCGACGACGCCCAGCTCGAATTCGAACGCATCGTCGGCACCTACGTGGACCTGCGCGACGCGCGCGTGCAGGAGCGCCTGTACGAAGTCGAGAAGCGCAACATCGCGCTGTTCGGCTATGGCGTGAAGGGCATGGTGCTGTCGATGATCGAAGCGGCGGTGGACATCACCGCGCAGCGCATCGAGGCGCGCGACGTGCATCGCATCGTCGAACTCGGCAAGGCGCTGCTGCGCCATCCGGTCGAACTGCTGCCGGGCGTGCGCGAGGCGGTGGAAGCCATTGCCGCGGACTTCGACGTGGTGCTGATCACCAAGGGCGACCTGTTCCACCAGGAAGCGAAGGTGCGCCAGTGCGGGTTCGCCGATCTGTTCCGGCGCATCGAGATCGTCAGCGAGAAGGATGCGGCGACGTACGCGCGGCTGCTGGACGAATTCGAACTGCCGGCCGAGCGCTTCGTCATGGTCGGCAACTCGCTGCGTTCGGACATCGCGCCGGTCCTGGAACTGGGCGGGTGGGGCATCCACGTGCCGTACCACACCACCTGGGGCCACGAGAACGAAGCCGACGTCGCCGACGACGCGCCGCGCCTGCGCCGCATCGCCAGCGCGCACGAACTGCCCGGCGCGGTGCGCGACCTCGCCGCCCGCGCGGCTTGAACACGTTCCCCAACCGCGGCTGAGCGCACGCGGGGCGGCCCGGCCGGATTAAAAAGGCGTTCACCGCGCCAGCCGCATCGTGGCCGCAAGGCCCGCGGGGTGCGGGCATCGAGGAGCGCAGACAATGGCCACCGTCCTGACCCGATGGTTCGCCCCGATGGTGCTGGCCGCAGGACTGGGCGCCGTCGCCGCGACCGCGCCGGCACCGGCGCGCGCCGGCGACGACTGGGCGCGTGTCGTGGTGGACGTCGCCGACGTGATCTATCACGGCGGCTATCCGTACTACCGCTACGACCGCGGCTATCGCGACCGCCTGGTCGTCGTGCACGACTACCGCGGCCGTCCGAACTACTACCGCCGCGTATACCGCGCCGGCCCGCCGTACGGCAACGCGTACGGATACTGGAATTCCCCGCGCGGGCGCTGCAACAAGCACGGCAAGTGCACCACCCATTACTACGACGCGCGCTACGACCGTCGCTACGATCGCGGCTACTACCACCACGACCGCCGCTGGGACGACCGCCGTTACCATCGCGACTATCGCGACCGTTACGAGCGCCGCTGGCGCGGTGACTGATCATGGGCGTGGACCATAAGGGGATGCCTTCGTGGCGTCCCTTCGACGACGAGAGGAGCTTGGACATGGCGATGACGTGGCGTGCACGACTCGGCGCGGTGCTGGTGGCCGCCGCGGCGACGCTCGGCTGGGGCTCGGCCTCGGCGCAGGACTACACCTTCGGCTGGAATCCGCGCTCGGGCGACGTCTGGGTCGATACCTGGCTGTCGGACATGAACCGCTACGGCACGCGTTACCGCGATCCGTTCGTGGACGAGATGGTGCGTTACTACGGCGCGCCGCGCGATCTGGTCAGCGAACTGCTGGTGGATCGCCGCTGGGCGCCGGGCGACGTGTACTTCGCCTGCGCGATCGCCTCCGTGCTGGGCCGCCCGTGCCGCTACGTCGCCGACGTGTGGGAGCGCGACCACGGGCTCGGCTGGGGCGCGGTCGCGAAGAACCTCGGCATCAAACCGGGTTCGGCGGAATTCCACCGGCTGAAGAAGGGCTTCGTCCCGAGTTACGACCGCTGGGGTCGCAGCATCACGCTCGATGCCGACCTCGCGCGCGATTTCCCCGGCCGGCCGCGCGAACCGGCCAGGGCGAAGCAGGGCGGGGGAGCGTCGAAGTCCTCGGACAAGGGACCCTCGAACAAGGGCGCTGCGTCTTCGGGCAAGACGAAGGCGGCCGGCAACAAGGACGCCGGCAGCAACAAGGGAAACGACAAGGCCGGCGGCACTCCGAAGGGCAAAGGCAACGGCAAGTCCGACGGGAAGCAGAAGGGCGGCCCGAACAAGGGCTGAGTCCGGCCCGTGTTGCGTTCCATGCGGCGGCTTCGGCCGCCGCATGCGTTTGGGGCGCGGCGGCGCCTATCATGGCGGCATGAACGCCCCCACCATCCGCATCGTCGATTACGCGCCGTGCTGGCGCGAGGACTTCGCCCGACTCAACCTGGAATGGCTCGAACGCTGGTTCACGGTCGAGCCGATCGACCGTGAAGTGCTGGGCGATCCGGAAACCCACATCCTCGCCCACGGCGGCCACGTGCTGTTCGCCGTCGACGGGGACGACCGCGCCATCGGCACCGTCGCGCTCAAGCGCGAATCCGACGGCGTGTACGAACTCACCAAGATGGTGGTGGCGCCGGACGTGCGCGGCGGCGGCGTCGGCCGCAGGCTGATGCTGGGCGCGCTCGACCTGTTCCGCGCGCTCGGCGGTCGCGAACTCTTCCTCGAATCCAACCGCAAGCTCGGTCCCGCGCTGGCGTTGTACGAAAGCGTCGGCTTCCGCCATCACCCCGCGCCGCGCCCCGGTTCGCACTACGCGCGCGCGGACGTGTACATGGTGTGGGAACCGTACGGCCCCGCGCCGGCGTGACGTGAACGCACCCGGGTAACGGATAATGCCCGCATGAAAGGCCTTGTCCCGCCCCCCGCCCAGATCCGCCTCTCCGTTGCGCCGATGATGGACTGGACCGACACGCACTGCCGTGTCTTCCACCGCCTGCTCGCGCCGCACGCACGGCTGTACACGGAGATGGTGCATGCCAACGCGGTGATCCACGGCGATCGTGCGCGCCTGCTGGCGATGGATCCGGTGGAGCATCCGGTGGCGCTGCAGCTCGGCGGCAGCGAGCCGGAGCTGCTCGCGCAGGCGGCGAGGATCGGCGCGCAGCACGGCTTCGACGAGATCAACCTCAACTGCGGCTGCCCGTCCGATCGCGTGCAGGCCGGGCGCTTCGGCGCGTGCCTGATGCGCGAGCCGCAGCTGGTCGCCGAAAGCGTCGCGGCGATGGTCGAAAGCTGCGACGTGCCGGTGACGGTGAAGTGCCGCCTCGGCGTCGACGACGATCACGACTGGGACCGCTTCTTCGCCTTCATCGACACCGTCGCGAAGGCGGGCTGCGGCATGTTCGTGATCCACGCGCGCAACGCGTGGCTGCAGGGACTTTCGCCGAAGGAAAACCGCGAAGTGCCGCCGCTGCGTTACGACTGGGCGTATCGGCTCAAGCGCGAGCGGCCGGAGTTGCAGATCGTCGTGAACGGCGGCATCGCCACGCAGGAAGAAGCCACCGCGCACCTCGCGCACACCGACGGCGCGATGCTGGGGCGCGCGGCATACCACGATCCGTACCTGCTGCATCGCCTCGATGTCGCCTGGTTCGGCGGTGACCCGCGCACGCGCGGCGAACTGCTGCGCGCGCTGCGTCCCTACATCGAGGACCAGATTGCGCGCGGCGTGTACCTCAAGCACATCACGCGCCATCTGCTCGGGTTGTTCGCCGGCGAACGCGGCGGACGCGCGTTCCGGCAGGTGCTCAGCGAGGGCGCGCACAAGCCGGGCGCGGGCTGGTCGCTGATCGAACACGCGCTGGCGGTGACCGGATCCTTCGCCGGCGAGCGCGTGGACGCCGCATGATCACGCGCGATTCCGCCGCGTTCTTCGCGCATGCGCGCACCCTGTCGCACGACTTCGGCCCGGCGACGGCGCAGGCGGCATTCCTGGTCGCGCCGGAAGGCTTCTGCCTGGCCGAGCAGTCCGCGCAGGACAACCGCTACATGGCGCAGGCGTCGTGCTTCGATGCCGAATGCGCGCTCACCCAGCATCGCGCGCTGCATCGCGCGATGTCGCAGGTGCTGCCGACATTGTGCTTCCCCGGCGACGCCGACACGCCCGATGCGGTGTTCCCCAACAACGTCTTCGCCACCGCGCGCGGACGTTACGTGGTCGCGCGCATGCGCCATGCGGTGCGCCAGCGTGAGGCCGGCCGCGCCGACATCCGTGGTTTCCTTGGCGGCGTGCTGGATTACGCGGAGATCGACCTGTCTGGGCAGCCGCACCCGTGCGAACTCACCGGCTCGCTGGTGATCGACCGCGCCCGTGGGCTCGGCCTGTGCGGCCTGTCCGAACGCTGCGACGAGGAGGGCGCTCGGCTGATGCACGAAGCGTTCGGCCTGCGCGCGACGCTGATGTTCGACCTCGCGCCGGGCGAGTACCACGCCAACGTCGTGCTCGCGGTGCTGGCGGGAAGGGCGGCGATCGTGAGCCCCCGCGGCTTCGCCGATCCAGCGGTGGCGCAGGGCATCGCCGATTTCTACGCGCCCAACGCCGTGGTGCTCTCGCAGGCCGAACACGCCGCCTTCGCCGGCAATGCCATCGCCCTGTCTGCGGACACGGTCTGGATGAGCGCCCGCGCCGATGCCGCGCTCGATCCGCGGAATCGCCAGTTGCTCGCGGCGGCCGGGTTCCAGGTGCGGGCGGTCGAGCTGGATGCCATCGAAGCGGGCGGCGGCTCGCTGCGGTGCTGCATCGCCGAGATTTTCTAGCCTCCGGCCCGAAATCGGCTGCCTCCGAGCCAAGGTCTGAATGATCGCCGTTGGCAAGCAGAAAAGTTCAGACCGGATTCACCGCATCGTTTCAAGAATGCACACTGTCGCACGGTCGTGCGATATTGCCCCGTTCGTGTGCCCAGTCTCGATGAAGATGCCGTCTTTCCGACCGTTGCCACTCGCCCTGCTCGCCGCGCTGCTCGCGCTGGCCGGCGCCGTGTCGGCACAGGATCGCGGCGGTCCGCATCGGGGTGACCGCGGCGATCGGGGGCACGGCCGCGCCAGCGACCGCCAGGCCCTGTCGGACTCGGTGCGCCGGGTCGAACGCCGCACCGGCGGTCAGGTCCTGAGCGCCGAGCGGGTCCCCTACGACGGCCGCGACGTCAACCGCGTGAAGGTGGTCGATTCGAGCGGGCGGGTTCGCATCTACATGGACGATCCGCAGTCCCGCGACCGCCAGCAGCAGGAAAACCGTACACGCCGCGACGACGACTGACCCGCCACGCTCTCGGGGGCCCGCCGGGGTAGCGGCCTAGACAGAACGACAGACATTGGAGTCCACATGCGAATTCTGCTGGTCGAAGACGAAGCTCCGCTGCGCGAAACCCTGGCCGCCCGCCTGAAGCGGGAAGGGTTCGCGGTGGATGCCGCCCAGGACGGCGAGGAAGGCCTCTACATGGGCCGTGAAGTCCCGTTCGACCTCGGCATCATCGACCTGGGCCTGCCGAAGATGTCGGGCATGGAGCTGATCAAGGCCCTGCGCGACGAAGGCAAGAAGTTCCCCGTGCTGATCCTCACCGCCCGCTCCAGCTGGCAGGACAAGGTGGAGGGCCTCAAGCAGGGCGCCGACGATTACCTGGTCAAGCCGTTCCACATCGAGGAGCTGCTCGCCCGCCTCAACGCACTGGTCCGCCGCGCCGCCGGCTGGAGCAAGCCGACGCTGGAATGCGGCCCGGTCGTCCTCGACCTCGCCGCGCAGACGGTGAGCGTCAACGGCAGCAACGTCGACCTGACCAGCTACGAGTACAAGGTGCTCGAGTACCTGATGATGCACGCCGGCGAACTGGTCTCGAAGGCCGACCTCACCGAGCACATCTACCAGCAGGACTTCGACCGCGACTCGAACGTGCTGGAAGTCTTCATCGGCCGCCTGCGCAAGAAGCTCGATCCGGACGGTTCGCTCAAGCCGATCGAGACCGTGCGCGGTCGTGGCTACCGCTTCGCCATCGCGCGCAGCGGAGACTAAGCACCAGCGCACGGTTTCGATGAGCCAGCAGCGCCGGGCGTCGGCGAG
Organism: Lysobacter sp. SCRH-1R; assembly: GCF_057747855.1. Lineage (NCBI taxonomy): Bacteria > Pseudomonadati > Pseudomonadota > Gammaproteobacteria > Lysobacterales > Lysobacteraceae > Lysobacter > Lysobacter sp. SCRH-1R. The sequence goes on from NZ_CM173227.1 coordinate 541,195, forward strand.
TCATCGTCAACGCATGGCGCGCTGGGTACCCTTGGCGGCGATGCCGTCGCCCGTTTCCGACTTCGCCCCATGCCACGCCGCCCGCCGCAAGTGAGCTGGGGCCAGCCGCGCTCGCTCCAGGCGCGCCAGTTGCTGGCGGCGAGCCTGGGCCTGGTCGCGTTCCTCGCGCTCGCCGGCTACGCGCTCGACCGCGCGTTCCTGGAAACGGCCGAGAGCAACATGCGCCAGCGCCTGCGCAGCCTCGCGCTGGCCTACGTCGCCGGCGGCGAGTTCGCCCGCAACGGCGAGTTCATTCCGCCGTACGAAACCGTCGACCCGCGCCTCGAACGCCCCGGCAGCGGCCTCTACGCGGAAGTCGTGCTGCCCAACGGGCATTGGGATTCGACCTCGGCGCAGGGGCCGATCCTGCCGGCGGGCAAGATGCTCGATCCGAACCAGGAAATCTTCGAGCGCGCGCTGCCCATCACCGAGATCAGCGGCGAGGCCGGCGAAGCCTATCGCTACGGCCGCGGCCTGATCTGGAGCGCCGGCAGCGACGACGCGCGCGCCGAATTCCCGTACACGATCTACGTGCTGGAAGACACGACCGCGCTGAGCCGGCAGGTCAGCGTGTTCCGGCAGGCGCTGTGGCGATACCTCGGCGGCGCCGGCCTGATCCTGCTGCTCTTGCAGGCGGTGATCCTGCGCTGGAGCCTGCGACCGCTCAAGCGCGTGGTCGATGAACTCAAGCGCGTGCAGCGCGGTCTCGCCTCGCGCATGAGCGGACGCCATCCGCGCGAACTGGAACCGCTTACCGAGAGCATCAACGCCTTCATCGAGAGCGAGCGCGAGAACCTCGACCGCCAGCGCAACACGCTCGCCGATCTCGCGCACAGCCTGAAAACGCCGCTCGCCGTGCTGCGTGCGCGCAGCGGCGAGGACGTGCCCGTGCACGAACTGCGCGAGGAAATCGACCTGCAGGTGCGACGCATGAGCGACCTGGTGTCGTACCAGCTCGCGCGCGCCGCGCGTTCGGGCCACGTGCTGTTCGCAGCGCCCTTGGAGATCGAGCCGTACGCCGACCAGATCGTGCGCAGCCTGGAGAAGATCTACGCATCGAAGGGCGTGATCTGCGAGTTCGACATCGACGCCGACGCGCGCTTTTACGGCGAGCCGGGCGACCTGCAGGAGGTGCTCGGAAACCTGATCGAGAACGCCTTCAAGTGGGCGCGCTCACGCGTGCTGCTGACGGTGAAGGAAGGCGAGATCGCGCCGAACCGTCGTCCGGGTTTGCTGCTCGCGGTGGACGACGACGGCCCCGGCGTACCGGAGGACAAGATCGACATGGTCCTGCAGCGCGGCGTGCGCGGCGACGAGCGCGTGCAGGGCCACGGCATCGGCCTTGCGACCGTGCAGGACGTGGTGCGCAGCTATCGCGGCACGCTCGATGTCAGCCGCTCGGCCGAACTGGGCGGGGCGCATTTCGAGGTGGTGCTGCCGCCGGGGCTGTAAGCCCCGCCTCATGCCGTCATCCCCGCGAAGGCGGGGAGCCATGCAAGCGTGCATCACCGCCTTCAAAGGCGGAGCAGTGTGGGGAGACGGATTCCCGCCTTCGCGGGAATGACATCAAGGAGCGACCGGTCTTCTACCCGAACGGCGACGGCCCGTAGAAACGCTCCAGATGCGCCGCGACCTGCGGCATTTCCGCACGCAACGTGCGCGGGTCGCTGAAGTGGTACTCGGTGACGACGGCGAAGAACTCCTCGGGAGCTTCGGCGGCATACCCGTCGATCGCAGTTTCGCGGCCACGATCCACCTGTTTCGCGAGCCTGTCGTACGCGACCTGGAAATCGCGCGCCCATTCCTTCTGCCACGGACGCGGCAACGGCGGCGTGCCGTCGAGCGCGCCGTCGAGCACGTCGATCTTGTGCGCCATCTCGTGCGCGGCGACGCAGAAGCCGGCGCGCGGATCTTCGCAGTCGGCCACGATGTCCGCCCACGACAGGATCACCGGCCCCATTTCCCACGCCTCGCCGATCAGCTCGTCCTGCCACTCGTGCAGCACGCCGGCCGCATCGACGTGCGTGCGGTTCACGCGGAACGCGTCGGGGTAGACGATCAGCTGCGACCAGCCGCGCAGGCCTTCGGCGCCGAACTCCAGCAGCGGCAGGCAGCACAGCGCGGCGAGGCTGACGCGTTGCGCGTCGTCGAGCGCGAGCTCGCCGATCGGCGTGATGGTTTTCTCGTGCAGGAAGCGCGCGGCCAGCTCGCGCAGTCGCGCCTCGCGTGCGCCGTCGAGCGCGTGCAGCCACGGCACGAAATCGCGCGCGGCGTGCCAGGAATCGTCGGGGATCGGTGCGGGCGAGAGCCGCAGGCGCCGGAAGAAGCTCAGCAAATCACGACGCCCGCGCAGGAATCAGCGGAACATGCCCGGCAGGAAGCTGTGCCAGCGCGGCGACTGCATGCGGCCGGCGCTGGAGCCGGCATCGCTGTGGACGCTCGGACGGGCCGGCTTGACGTCGCGCACCGGTGCGCTCGCGCGCGGGGTCGCCCGCACGCTTTCGCGTGCGATCGAGGACGCCTCCGGGCAGCTGCCGCTGTTGGCGGAGCTGAGCTTGATCTCGCGCGCGGCCACGGTCGAACTGGCGACCACGATCAGCAGGCACAGGCAGATCCGGAACATGGCGGAATCCTCGGACGGACCCGGGGCAGACCCCGGGCAAGGCTGGACTATACCGCGAAAAAGAAACGTCGGCCGGGCGGTCGGGTGGCGCATTGCAACAACTCTCCGTGTTCAGGCGATCCTGCCGGCGGGCCGGCAACGTCGTCGGTCCGGACGGCGCCTTGCCAACGCCATCATCTCCTATCGATGCGCCGATGGAGCAAAGCGTTGCAACGCTTCGGCGCGCACCGCCATCGTCCCGCCGAATCCCCGCGCGCGGTGTGCCGCGAGCGCCTTTCGGGAGGGTCCCGGAGCGCCCGGCGCCGTTCGTCGGTTGCAGGCGGCTCCCGCATAATCCGCGCATGACGTCGCTTACTTCCCGCCGCTCCCGCGCCCGCCGTCGCCCGGTCAGGCCCGTCACTCCTGCCGAATGCGCGCGCGCCCGCCGATGAACGATCGCGAACTGCTCCAGCGCCTGATCGCCGGCCCGGTCTCGGGCGACGCCCTGGCCCGCGAAGGCGGGCAGACCCGCGCCGCCGTGTGGAAGCGCATCGAAACCCTGCGCGAGGCCGGCGTCCCGATCCAGGCCCAGGCCGGGCGCGGCTACGCACTCGCGGCGCCGATGGACCTGCTCGACGCGGAGGCGATCCGCGCCGCGTTGCCGTCGCCGGTCCGCGATGCGTTGGCGTTGCTCGAAACCGCGTGGTCGATCGACTCGACCAACACCGAACTGCTGCGTCGTCCGGTGCCGACGCGAGGCGCCGACGTCCTGCTGGCGGAGCGCCAGACCGGCGGGCGCGGACGGCGGGGCCGCCCCTGGGCCTCGCCGTTGGCCGCGCACCTGTACCTCTCGGTGTCGCGCCAGTTCGGCGGCGGGCTGGCGCGGCTGGGTGGGCTCAGTCTGGTGGCCGGCGTCGCGGCGGCCGAAGCACTGCGCGAAGCCGGCTTCGGCGTCGCGTTGAAATGGCCCAACGACCTCGTCGTCCCCGCGCAGGACGGTACGCTGCGCAAGCTCGGCGGAGTACTGGTCGAAGGCGGTGGCGAACACGCCGGACCGGTGCGCGCGGTGATCGGCATGGGCATCAACGTGCGCATGCCGGCGGCAATCGCCGCCGGCATCGACCAACCCTGGTGCGATCTGGCCGGCCTTTCGGATGCATCGCCGGACCGCAACCGCCTCGCCGCCGCCGTCCTCGCGCGGTTGTTGCCGGCGCTGGACGAATTCGACGCCGAGGGACTGGCGCCGTTCCGCGAACGCTACGCCGCGCTCGATGTGCTCACCGAACGTCGCGTCACCCTGCACACGCCATCGGGCGAACTGCACGGCATCGCGCTGGGACTCGCCGACGACGGCGCGCTGCGCGTGCGCCTGGCCGGCGGCGAGGAGCGCAGCTTCCATTCCGGCGAAGTCAGCGTGCGCAGCGGAGCGGCGGCATGAGCGCGTGGCTGTTCGACCTCGGCAACACGCGGCTGAAATGCGCCCCGCTGCATGCGGACGGCCGCATCGGCGACGCCATCGCGCTGCCGCATCGCGAAGAGGACATCGCCGCCGCGATGGCGTTGCACCTGCCCGCGCGCATCGACGTCGCGTACCTGGCGAGCGTCGCGCAGCAGGGCCTTCGGGTCGCGGTGCTCGACGCATTGGCCGCGCGCTGCGGGCGCATTTCCATCGCGCGGACACAGCCGCGTTTCGACGAGCTGCGCATCGCCTACGCCGATCCGCGCAAGCTCGGCGTGGATCGCTTCCTCGCGCTGCTGGGCGCGCGCGCCCGCGTTCGCGGTGCGGCGCTGGTGTGCGGCGTGGGGACGGCGCTCACGATCGATCTGGTCGACGCGGACGGCCGCCATCTCGGCGGTCGCATCGCGCCGTCGCCGACGCTGATGCGCGAAGCGCTGCACGCGCGTGCGCCGCAATTGCCGGAAACCGGCGGCGCATACGAGGACTTCGCGAGCGACACCGAGGATGCGCTGGTATCCGGTTGCGACGGCGCGGGCGTGGCCCTGATCGAGCACAGCCTGCGCGTCGCGACCGACCGCCTCGGTCAGGCGCCGGCGGTCCTGCTGCACGGCGGCGGATCGGACGCGCTGGCCCGCCACCTGCCGAACGCGACCGAAGTCGCAACGCTGGTGCTGGAAGGCCTGGCCCGCTGGGCCTGCGTCGAAACCGCCGCTTAGAATCGCCCCATGCTCGCTCGCGCCCTGGTCGTCCTGCTGCTGGTGCTCAATCTCGGTGTGGCCGCCTGGTGGACGCTGCGCGCGCCGCCGGCGCCCGCGCCCGCGTTCGTGCCGCCGGCGGGCGTGGCGCGCCTGCAACTGGCGAGCGAGACGGTGAAGGCGACGGCGCCTACCGCGACGACATCCGCCGCGCCGGCGCCGACTTCACCGGCGGCAACGCCCCCCGTCGCGTCGGCCGCCACCGCGCCTGCGCCGCCTGCAACCGCAACCGCGCGCTGCTACAGCGTCGGCCCGTTCGCCAACAGCGCCGCCGCATCGAATGCGCGCGAAGTGCTGATGGCCGTCGCCACCCGCGTCGTGCCGCGCGAGCAGCGCACCGGAAGCGGCCGAGGCTGGCGCGTCTACCTGCCCGCCGCGGCGTCGGCCGAGGAAGCGTCCGCGACCGCGCAGCGCATCGCCGCCGCCGGTTTCAACGACTATTTCATCGTCCGTCAGGGCGACGAGACGAACTCGATCGCGCTCGGCCGCTACCGCAGCGAAAACTCCGCACGCCGCCGCGCCGAAAGCCTCGTCGCCGCCGGCTTCCCCGCGCGCGCCGAACCGCTGGGCGACGGCCGCACCAGCGTCTGGCTGGACCTCGTCGCCAAGCCCGCATTCGATCCCGCACGTGCCGAAGCCGCCGTGCAGGTCCCGGCCCGCGAACTCGACTGCGCGCGCATGCGCTGACCGTTCCGACATGAACCTGCGCGTCGCCGCAGGCTAGAATGCCCTCTTCGCCGGCATAGCTCAGTTGGTAGAGCAACCGCCTTGTAAGCGGTAGGTCGTCAGTTCGATCCTGACTGCCGGCACCAGAAGCGTTTGAAGGCCCTGCGGATCGCGGGGTTTTTTTGTTGGTGGCGCGTGGGTGATGGCTGGGAGTGTCGTCCGGCCCTGGTGTCGAGGGCGGACCACCCGCCCATTTTCCCCTCTACGCACACCCTGATTTCACGGGACGAGCGAACTGGCGTGTGCCACGCGCGGCGTCGCGGGGCGCTACTATTTCCCATTGCTCCGTCTGCGTGATGGGCGCAGCGTTGTCGAGTCACCGCAAATTCGGTGATCGGGTTTAGCAGCCCGCAGCTAAGGCGCGTAAGCGCCCATCGTCCGATGCTCGGCGCTTTTTTCATGCCCGCATCGCGATGGGCGTCAGTGCTGTTCGCTTTACGGCGGGCGGCGCGGGGGCACCGCAAGGTGCGCCGGTCCTTGGCCCGGTCTGCTAACCCCGCGTCGTCCGTCACCATTTAGCAGCGGTGGCGGATTTCCTATAAGCCAAGGAATCCATCATGCCGAAGTCCGCTTTCCCGCCGCGACGCAATTACGCGCGTCGCACTGGCCGCGCGCCCTTCTTCGATCTGCCCTTCGTGTCCCACCCGGGCAAAGGCCAGCACAGCAACTGGCAGGTACCGCCCGTGCAGGACTATGCCGAGGCGTGCGGCTTGGGCCGCGAATACGCCGCACATCTTCTGCAGTACCTCAAGGACAACCCGGACTCCGTCGGTTCGAACCTGCTGGGCCACATCGCCAAGCACATCGACTTCACGGACACGTCCGTCGCGAAAGGCTGCTGGGTCGGCTTCTTCACGCATCTGGAGCGCGTGCTGCATCACGGCGCCAGTTCGATCGATGTTTTCGCGGATGTGGATGAAGTGAAGGCCCATTACGCACGCTTGGTGAGAGTGCATCCATGAACGCTATGCACGATCCGCCGCACTCCGGCTAAGTCCTGCGCGACGTCGCGGATCAACCCACCGCCGCGCGCGGATGCACGTCGCGCGCGATCTCGGCCCGGTTGGGCAGCGTCTTCAACTCATAGTCGGCCTGCAACGCCATCCAGCTGCCGGCGTCGCCGCCGAAATAGCGGGCGAGGCGCTCGGCCGTGTCCGCGGTGATGCCACGACGCTCGTTGACGATCTCGTGCAGACGCGTCGCCGGCACGTGCAGCTTCACGGCGAGCGCATTGACGCTCATCTGCAATGGCGCAAGGAATTCCTCGCGCAGGATCTCGCCCGGATGGACGGGGCGCATGCGGTTGACGGGTCGATTCATGGGGTGTCGCGGGGTCTGCATCACTCATTGAAAGTAGAAGGACGGTTAGTTCAAGGCGAAAGAATCAGCTTGCGATCAGGTCGGGATGTCGGCCTATGGTTCGGCTGCAACACGTGCCGACAACAAGAAGGAGCCGAAGGATGCCTGGTAGCAACCCGCCGCAAACTTTGAATTTCGATACGCATGGAGACCGCGTCCTGCGAAGGACGTACCGGATCGCAGTGCTGGGAACGAGGACAGAACGAGGTGGCGTTGTGGTCGCGGTCCACGACAAGATTCACGAGCTGGAGGGGCGCCTCGTCGCATGCGTAGGCGACACCGTCCGATACTCCGACGGCACTGAGTCCAGGATCTCGACAGGCATCCCCAAGGTGCTGGTCAATGATCGCCCGTTGGCGGTCGTCGGAAGCCAACTGGAGAACGGAGACACGCTGGTCGAAAGCCCGCAGAGCACCTCCGGGATCGTGGAGTTCGACGACGATGAGCTGCTCCTGGTTCCGTGCGAGATGCCCAAATGAGCGAGCGGTTCCTGTGTGTGGTGGGTGACCCCACCACCGGGGGAGGTCAGGCGCTGACGGGGGCGGCGGGGTTCGACCTCGAATGTCTCGACGGTGTTCTCAGGCCAGTCGTTCGGGTGGGGGACCCCGTGCTCTGCGGGCAATGCGGTCCCACGCAGGTCGTGTCGGGCGTTGAGGCGTTCTGGGTAAGCGGCCCCCTCGTCGCGGCGGACGGGAGTGATCTCGCCTGCGGGCACAAGCTCGTCGCAAAGCTGCAGCGCGGCTTCTCCGTTACGGACGGAACGTCCGCCCGCAGGGGGCGACTCGCGGCGGCTCGCGCCGGCATACGTAGCCCCGCCGTCTGGGGTGCGATACAGCGCCCAGTTCGTGGTCAGGGACGCGAAAGGGCGCCCGGTCGCCGACTTCCCGTATCTCATCGTCGACGGTGCGGGAAAGGAGTATCGGGGGCGCACCAACACCGCCGGCGAAACTGCGCGGCGGTACTCGTCTGTATACACCCGCTTTGAGCTCTACCCGGACGAGACGGTTGAGCAAGGTGGTAACGGACTGGAAGTGTGCAAGGAGTGCTGACGATGCCAAATACTCAACAACGTGGCGTTCCATTGGCGCAAACGACTGCTTCCGAAGATCACGCGCGACAGCAGGTAGTGAGGGCCGATGGCCGTCGAATTCAATATCATTTCATTGCTGCGCCTCTCGATTCTGGAGCGCCCGGCGGACGCGCTTCGGATCGAATCGTCACGGACAGCGCGAGTAAACTCAGGAACCTGCCATATGTCGTTACCGAGGCAGGGAACAAAGAAAGAGTGCTTCACAGAACGAGCAACGGAAAATCGTTCTCGCTTCTCGGAACCACTTACGTAACTCCGGTTATTCCTGTTCCCGATGATGTCGCCGAGGTCGAAATATAGTTGGGTAACGACGCCTACGAGGCCCGTAGGATTTCGCCGCTATTCCGTGTCACGCCAAACGCGGAAGGTTTGACGGTTGTCTATATTCATGAACTGCCGCACCTCCGCTTGAGTCGGCTCCAGGCAAGCCCCGCGACTACGGCTGCCTATCCAGTGGCGGCGCATGCTCAAACCTTCAAGAAGCCAGACGACACGCACATCGGCTACCTGACAGGCGATGTATGGAAGGACTTCTCATACGAATTCTCCATTACAGACATCTCTCGTCTCTGCGCGCCGTCCACTCTAACCCGGCCTTTCGCAGAGGATCGTGGGCGGAATCGAGTCCGCCCCGCAGCAACGAGACCAGAGTTACCGCCTACTGCAACTGGGGAAGGAAGGCCGATTCCACCATTTCCTGGACGTCACGAGGTCGTTCCACCGCCCGCGCTCCCACGCCCCGACACACAGGAAACCCTAATCATTGACGATCGGGCGGCTGTCCTCTTGCCGATATTTGAGGGGCGATATGACGGGCTGATAGGCGCCCGCCACAGTGACTGGGGCTGCCACATTGACCTTCCGATCGTGAATATCCGCCTGCGTTATCAGCAAGGTGCGTTCGCGAACGCGATCGGGGCTGGGGAGCGCATCACTGTGGCCGATGTTCTGAAGCGCACCAATCCATTGACTTATAAGGGCGTTATCGAAGCGGCCTGGAAGTCAGGCATCGACGAACTGGTACTCAGCAGCACGTGGCGCCCAATGCTTGGATCAGTGCTGCATCGCATGGGCGTGGGGCTGGATGTAGTGTTCGTTGATGACTTTGATGACCGAGATGCCCAAGGGCGGCCGATCAGCCGTTTCCAGGTGAACATCGCGTCGGGCGCGAGGAGCCGACTCTATTCAACATTTGAGGCGATCGTCTTCGCAGACTCGGAAAATCTCGGTGGGTTCAAGGCGGACCCTTGGCTCAACACTGACCAGACCCATCGAAACCATCTTCACGTGTCCGCTGTTGACCCCGACGCAGATTGAGCTCGAACCCATGAAAAGCGAATTTGTTGTGGCCTTGGCTCTAGCAGTCACCCCCGTATCGGCAACCGCAGACGGAGTTAGCTCTCCCGACGCGTCGTCTGGCTCGCCTTGCCGGTCCGAAGAACTGCGGAACTTCCGATCCGTCGTTTTCGCGAAGGCTGCCGAACCCGACACGCTGTGGCGACTTTTGACCAAGGTGCTGTGCGGCTTTGATGATCCGGCAGACTCTGCCGCAGTCGTGCTGCCGTATCTCCCGCAGCCCGTGCGTTTGGTGGAGGAAACCTTCACTTCGGAAGGAAACATTGAACAAGTGGCCAGGCGTGCGCCCCCAAAGGAGGTCGTCGGCATGCTCATCCCGGCACGTGAACCAGGCTATGCCGATCTAAGGGTCCACAATAGGCAGAGCATTCGCTTACAGACCAACAACGACGTTTGCGCAATGGACATGAGTGCGGAGTTGCGCAAGAGAAAATGGGTCGTGCGCGAGGTGCGAACACAATGCGAGTAGGCGGGTTGAGGGGCGTCCGGTATCGTGGACTTCTGCTCCGGCGGGTGACGGCGGTCGTTCGGCTAGAAGTTTGACCGTATCTGCTTATGATTCAGCTACTTACGTCGATCCCCGGGCGCCTACACCTCAAGAGGACCCCCGTTCGATGAGCCGCACCTATCCCCCCGTTTCGCTGATCGGCGCGCCCACGGATGTCGGCGCTGGACACCGCGGCGCGCGGTTGGGGCCGGAGGCGCTGCGCATCGCGGGGCTTGGGGAGGCGCTCGCCAAGCGCGGCGTGGACGTGATCGATCGCGGCAATCTCGACGGTCCGCGCAATCCCTGGCAGAAGCCGGTCGAGGGCTACCGCCACCTGGCCGAGGTGGTCGCGTGGAACCGTGCGGTGATGGACGCCGTCGGCGCCGAGCTCGACGAAGGTCGCATGCCGATCCTGCTGGGCGGCGACCACTGCCTGGGCCTGGGGTCGATCACCGCCGTCGCGCGCCATTGCCGCAGGGCCGGCAAGCAGCTGCGCGTGCTGTGGCTCGATGCGCATGCGGACTTCAACACGCACGAGGTCACGCCGTCCGGCAACATCCACGGCATGCCGGTGGCGTGCCTGTGCGGGCTCGGGCCCGATGCGCTCATCAACCTCGGCGGCGACGCCCCGGCGCTGCGGCCGGACGAGATCCGCCAGATCGGCATCCGTTCGGTCGACGAAGGCGAGAAGCGCCTCGTGCAGGAATACGGCCTGGACGTGTACGACATGCGCTACATCGACGAGATCGGCATGAAGCGCGTGATGGAGGAAGCGCTGGAAGGCGTGGACGACAACACGCACCTGCACGTGAGCTTCGACGTCGATTTCCTCGATCCCAGCATCGCGCCGGGCGTGGGCACCACGGTGCCGGGCGGGCCGAACTACCGCGAGGCGCAGCTGGTGATGGAGATGATCGCCGACACCGGGTGCATGGCGTCGCTCGACATCGTCGAACTCAATCCGATCATCGACAAGCGCAACCGCACCGCGAAGCTGGCGGTGGACCTGGTGGAGAGCCTGTTCGGCAAGTCCACGCTGATGCGCGACTGAACCGGATCCGCGGATCGCGGCGGACGGCGCCCGGCGGCAGGTGCGGCACCGTTGCCATCGTGCGATGCTTCGCGCCCATCGACCCAACGTCTCCCGGGAGAGACATATGAAGCGTTCCATCGCCACGCTGCTGCTCGTCGCCCTGTCGCTCGTCCTGCTCAACGGCTGCAACACCATGGAAGGCCTGGGCAAGGACGTGGAGAAGCTCGGCCAGAAGATCGACGAGAAGGCGAGCAACTGATCCACGCGTCGCGTGCGCTGCGAAGGCCGGCTTCTGCCGGCCTTTCTTTTTCCGGCGTTCGGGCGCGGACGAAGCGGCGCCAGCCGTGCACGGGGCCATCCACCGCGCGTTCACGGTCCCTCGCGTCAGATGCAGGCGCACGCCACGAGCGTGACCAGGAATTCCCACGAACGAGGTGACCCATGAAGCGTTTGATGGCCCTGTTGCTGCTGGCCCTGTTTTCCGTCGGCACGCTGAGCGCGTGCAACACGATCGCCGGCGCCGGCAAGGACGTGCAGAAGGCGGGCGAGAAGGTCGAGGACGCGGCGAAGTAAGCGCCGCACGGAACCGCCGAACGCATCGGAAGGGCCGGCATTCGCCGGCCTCTCCGTTGCTGGCCGAGCGCTGAATCGCGCGCTCCCACATCCACTTCGCTTTCACGCCTTCTCGCGTGTGATGCATCCACCGCACGCCGTGGCGTGCCTGGAGCCGAGGAGACTTCCATGAAGCGTTTGATGGCACTGCTGCTGCTGGCCATGTTCTCGATGGGCACCCTGAGCGCCTGCAACACCGTCGCCGGCGCCGGCAAGGACGTGCAGAGCGCGGGCGAGAAGGTCGAGAACACGGCCGAGGACTGCAAGGACGGCAAGTGCTGATGCACGAAGCGTGACGCAACCCGATTGCCGAACAAGGGGCCGGAGCGATCCGGCCCCTTGTTTTTCAGGGGTTTTGCGCAAGCCCGGTTCGAGTGCATTCACCGACATCAAACGCCGGCTAACACAATCGCGACTCCATTCGAATGGCCCGATTGCGATGCTGGCCCCGCGGTTGAAGCCGTCACTTACGACAAGAGGAATGCAACGGATGAACAAAGACATCATCGCCGGCAAGTGGACGCAGTTGAAGGGCAAGGCGCAGGCGCGTTGGGGCGACCTGACCGACGACGACTTCGATGTCGCCGAAGGCAACGCCGAATATCTCGCCGGCAAGCTGCAGGAACGCTACGGCTGGGAACGCGATCGCGCCCAGCAGGAAGTTCGCGACTTCGAGAAGACGCTGAACTGACGTAGTGAATGCGGCGCGCGCGCCGGCATCGGGGCGGCCCCCGGCTGCCACCGGCGCGCGCAACGGCACGAACGCCGCGTCGGAAAGAACAGGCCGGCCGGGAAGGAGCAGGGCGGACGCGCAAGCGGGCCGCCCTTTCTGTTGCCTGTCCTGCCGCGATCGCGGGACGGGCGGGAGCGCCCCGGGTGACAGGGCGTCCGCTGGCGTTCCGCCGGGTACACTGTGGGGCCGTTTCCCGCCGTCAGCGTTCCATGAGCCTCACCCGCGTCCTCACCGGCATCACCACCTCGGGCACCCCGCACCTGGGCAACTACGTCGGCGCGATCCGCCCCGCCGTCGCGGCCAGTCGCGATCCTGGCGTGGAGAGCTTCTACTTCCTCGCCGATTACCACGCCCTGATCAAGGTGCAGGATCCGGCGCGCGTGCAGCGCTCGACGCTGGAAATCGCCGTGACCTGGCTCGCCTGCGGGCTGGAGCCGGACAAGGTGTGGTTCTACCGCCAGAGCGACGTGCCGGAAGTGCAGGAGCTGACGTGGTTCCTGACCTGCGTCGCCGGCAAGGGCATCCTCAACCGCGCGCATGCCTACAAGGCCGCGGTGGACCGGAACCGCGAGACCGGCGAGGACGACGATGCGGGCGTGAGCGCCGGGCTTTTCATGTATCCGGTGCTGATGGCGGCCGACATCCTGCTGTTCAACGCGAACCAGGTGCCGGTCGGTCGCGACCAGATCCAGCACATCGAGATGGCGCGCGATTTCGGACAGCGCTTCAACCATCTCTACGGCGAGCATTTCGCGCTGCCCGAAGCGGTGATCGACGAGAACGTCGCGACGCTCCCCGGCCTCGACGGCCGCAAGATGAGCAAGAGCTACGACAATACGATCCCGCTGTTCACGCCGCGCGAGACGTTGAGGAAGCTGATCTATTCGATCGTGACCGATTCGCGCGCGCCGGGCGAGGCGAAGGACGCCGACACCTCCAACGTGTTCCAGCTGTACCAGGCCTTCGCGTCGAACGATGAAACCGCGGCAATGCGCCGTGCCTTCGAGGACGGCATCGCGTGGGGCGAGGCGAAGCAGGCGCTGTTCGAACGCATCGATCGCGAGATCTCGCCGCTGCGCGAGAAGTACGAAGCGCTGATCGCCCGGCCTTCGCACATCGAAGCCATCCTGCGCGACGGTGCGCAACGCCTGCGCGCGCGTTACGCGCGCCCGACGCTCGACACGCTGCGCGCGGCGGTCGGCCTGCGCGACCTGTCGCAGGTGCAGGTCGGTGCGAAGACGAAAGCCGCGAAGGCCTCGCTGCCGACGTTCAAGCAGTATCGCGAAGCCGACGGGCGCTTCTACTTCAAGCTGGTCGATGGCGACCGCCTGTTGCTGCAAAGCGGCGCGTTCGACTCCGCGCGCGATGCGGGCACGCTCATCGCGAGCCTGAAGTCGGGCGCGACCGGGTTCGATGCGCTTGCCGGCCTGGCGACGCCCGCCGAGGGCGTATCGCCCGATGAAGTGCGCGAAGCGCTGGTCGCGATGATCGAAGCCGACCTGGAAAAGAGCGCGCAGAAGGCATGAACCCGTTCGTCGAACTCAACCTTGCGCTGATCCTGTTCCTGCCGTGGTTCGCGATCCTGGGCGTGCTGTACTGGATGTTCCCGCGCCAGCCGCGCACCGCCTCGCGCAAGCTGTTCGACGGCGTCGCGTTGCTGCTGGCGTTCACCGCGTTCCTGCTGAGCCTGTACTGGTCGCACGCGAACGCCGATCCGGTGTACGGCAAGATGTGGCAGCAGATCCTCGCCACCGCCGTGGGATACGGCGTGTTCCTGGCGGTGCTGACGGTGGCGTTCTTCGTGCGGCGCCGCTGGCTGCGCCGGCACACCTGATCGCGCATCACGACCAAAGCCGCATCGAGGCATCATCCGGCGCGGCCTAGACTGGGCGGACGTCCCCTCAAGGAGCGCCACGGCATGAACGACGCGCACGGCATCGTCACCATCGACACCGGATTCCAGCGGCCGGACTTCGACGCCGCCTACCTCATCGTCGAACACGGCCGCGGCGCCTACGTCGACTGCGGCACGCAGCATTCGGTTCCGGCGATGCTCGATGCGCTGTCCTGGCAGGGCCTGCAGCCGCAGGATGTCGACTGGCTGATCCTCACGCACGTGCACCTGGACCACGCCGGCGGCGCGGGCGCGCTGATGCGCGCGCTGCCGAACGCGACGCTGGCGGTGCATCCGCGCGGCGCGCCGCACATGATCGATCCCGAACGCCTCGTCGCCGGCGCCACCGCCGTGTACGGCGAGGAGGAAATCGCGCGCAGTTATGGCGAGATCGTGCCCATCGACGCGGTGCGCGTCCGCGAGGTGCACGACGGCGAAACGCTCGACCTGGCCGGCCGTCCGCTGCTGTGCATCGACACGCCCGGCCACGCACGCCATCACCTGTGCGTGTGGGACGAACGCAGCCGCAGCTGGTTCACCGGCGACACGTTCGGCCTGTCGTACCGCGAGTTCGACAACGCGCATGGCGAGCCGTTCGTGATCCCGACGAGTTCGCCCGTGCAGTTCGAACCCGAGCCGCTGAAGCGGTCGATCCGCACGATGCTGGCGCGCGATCCGGCGGCGATGTACCTCACGCATTACGGCCGTGTCGGCGACGTGGCGCGGCTCGGCAACGATCTGATCGACCAGATCGACGCGATGGTCGAGCTGGCGCGCGACGCGGAAGGCCGGGCGGACCGGCACGAGCGCCTGGTCGGGTCGCTGGCGGCGCTGTACCTCGGGCGCGCCCGCGAGCATGGCGCGCCGGTGACGGCGGAAGAGGCCCGCGCGCTGCTGGCCATCGACATCGAGCTCAACGCGCAGGGCCTGGAGGTCTGGCTGGCGCGCGAGGCCGCGGCCCAGCGCCCTGTTCAGGTTCGCTGACCTGCCGCGTCGCTGAACGGAGTGCGGGCAGCCGCGCAGGTTGTGGGCTGCATCACGAGTCGGGCGGCGGGCCGGGAGTAGCCTTAGCGACCTTTTTGGCCCCGCCCATGTCCGCCCTGCGCTCCCTTCCTCCGCCACCGCCCGACGAGGCGCGCCGCCAGGCCGCGCTGGACGCGTACGCGGTCGTGGATTCGGTGCCGGAGCAGTCGTACGACGACATCGTGCGGCTGGCGATCACGCTATGCGACGTGCCCGCGGCGGCGATCTCGCTGATCGACCACGATCGCCAGTGGTTCAAGGCCCAGATCGGCCTGGACACGCGCGAGACCGCGCGCAGCGAGGCGATCTGCGATCGCGTCATCCGCCATCCCGACCGCACGCTCGTGGTCGAGGACCTGCTCGAACATCCGGAACTGCCGCGTCCGGCGATGCGCGTGGATGGCGACCCGCTGCGCTTCTACGCCGGCGTGCCGCTGCTCAGTCCCGACGGCCAGCCGCTCGGCGCGGTGTGCGTGCTCGACAGCAGGCCGCGCACGCTCACCGACGCGCAGCGCGAAGGCCTGGAAGTGCTGGCGCGACAAACGCAGCACCTGCTCGAACTGCGTCGCTACGCGATGGAGCAGCGGCGCCTGCTCAGCGAGCGCGAGGCCTTCGCGCAGCGCCTGGAAGACGCGCGCGCCGACCTCCAGCGCCGCAACGACCTGCTCGAACACAGCGCCACGCACGACGCGCTGACCGGCCTGCTCAACCGTGCAGCGCTCGCCCAGCTGCGCGACAACGTCGAAGCGATGCGCCAGCTGCAGCAGGCGCCGTACACGCTGATGCTGCTCGACGTGGACCACTTCAAGGACGTCAACGACCGGCACGGCCACCTGCTCGGCGATCGCGCGCTGCGCGCCGTGGCCGACGCGGTGGCGGCGTCGATCCGCGACCACGACGTCGCGGTGCGTTATGGCGGCGAGGAATTCCTGATCCTGCTGCCCGACACGCGACTCGCGCAGGCCACGCAGGTGGCCGAACGCATCCGCCAGCGCATCGCCGTCGCGCCGCTGCCGTTCACGCTGACGGTGTCGATCGGCGTGGCGGCCGGCGAGCCGACGCGCGACTGGTCGGAGCAGGTGTTCGACCGCGCGGACCAGGCGTTGTATCGGGCGAAGGCGGGCGGACGCAATCGAGTGGTGGTGGACGATACGCCGGTGCACGATTGAGCGAAGCGTCGCATGGCGTTGTTTCGCGCTGCGCGCACTCACCATCCAGGCAGCCTTGCGGGCTCACGTCCATTCGTTAGGCAGAGACCGCTTCTCCGGTTCCTTCATCCGCACCACGCAGAACCGCTGTCCCGTCGGCGCTTCCATCACCCACCAGCGCTTCACGAACGCGACCTTCTTCGCGCCGAGCTTCTCGAGGCGTTCGGCTTCGGCATCGATGTCGTCGGCTTCGATGTCCAGATGCACGCGCGAAGGGTGATCGACCTTCTGCACCTCGATGTACAGGTCGCCTGGTGTGTCGCCGAAGTACTGGTATTCGGCCGTGTCGTCGCCGGCGTTGCGGTCGGCGATGGTGACCCCCAGCGCCTGCGCCCAGAAATCGGCGGCGGCGTCGAGGTCATCGGTCTTGCAGTCGATGATGAAACCGGCAAGGCGGCTGCGATGGACCATGGCAACACTCCCGTTCGGATGGCAGTGGTGGCAGGTTGTACCGCAGCTGCTGACAACCTGGTGTCAGCAGCTTTCACGTACAGTCGATGTCGCTCTCGTAGCCCGGGGAAGCGGAGCGCACCCGGAGCTTCGCCGAGGTGCATCCCGGGCGCGGCATCGCATGCCCGGGCTACGAATGCCGGTGATTACTGCGGCAACGCCATGTCGTCCAGCAGCGCCTTCAGGAAGCGCGCCGCTTCGCCGCCCGTGCAGGCGCGGTGGTCGAACGTCAACGAGATCGGCATGCGGCGATGCACTTCGATGCCGCCCATCACCGCGACCACGTCGTGGCTGAGCTTGCCCGCGCCAATGATCGCCACGCACGGCGGCACCACGACCGGCGTCGCGTAGCGGCCGGCGAACATGCCGAAGTTCGACAGCGAGATCGTGTAGCCGCTCAGTTCCGTCGCCGGAATCGTGCGGTCCTCGACCTGCGCACGCAGGCGCTGGATGGCGCCGCGCACGCCGGCGCCGTCGAGCATGTCGGCGTTGCGCAGCGCCGGGACGAACAGGCCGTCCTCGGTGTCCACGGCGATGCCGATGTCCACGTGCGGATGCAGCGTGCGGCTCAGCGTGTCGCCGTCGAACCAGGCGTTCAACGCCGGCACGGTCTTGCAGGCGGCGACGATCGCGCGCACCAGGCGCGCGGTGATGTCCTGCTTGCCGAGCCATGCGTGCAGGTCGGCGTCGTCGCACAGCGTGGTCGGCACGACCTTCGCGTGCGCGTCGGCCATCACGCGCGCCATGTTGCGACGCACGCCCTTGAGCTGCTCCGGCTGGCCGCTGGCGGAGACACCCGGCGGCTGCGTGCGCATCGGCTTGCCGCCCTGAGAAAGCGTGCTGCGCGACGGTGTCGTCGCCCCTGCCGTTTGCGGGATCGCGCTGGGGTGAGGGCGGGACGGCGGCAGGTCGGCGCCGCCGGTGCCTTTCACCCGGGCGGACGGGGCGATGCCCGAAGCCGAACCATCGGCCGCCGCGCGCTTCACGTCATCCATCGTCACCACGCCATCGGCGCCCGACGCGCGAACGCGCGCGATGTCCACGCCGAGCTTGCGCGCCATCGCACGCACGGCGGGCATCGCCTTCACGCCGCCGACCGCGACGGCCTGTTCGCTGCGCACCGCGTCGGAGCTCTGCATCGCGCCGACGACCGTGCCCGAATCCGCGCGTGCTTCGCCCTTGGGTGCTTCCTCGCCCGCATCGCTGATCACGCCGCCTTCGTCGGACGCGACCACCTTGTCGCCGTCTTCCGGCGCATGGCTGCCCGCGCCGTGGTGATGGCCGGTGTCCTGGCCTTCGGCGCGCTGCGGCATCGACGGGTCGATCTCGAACTCGGCCAGCATCTTGCCGGTGACGATCACGTCGCCCGCGGCGCCCGCCAACTTGATCACCTTGCCCGACACGGGCGAGGGCACGTCGACCACCGCCTTCGCGGTTTCCATCGACACCAGGTTGTCGTCGAGGCGGATCGTGTCGCCTTCCTTCACGTACCACTCGACGATCGTCGCGTCGGGCAGGCCCTCGCCGAGGTCGGGGAGCAGGAAGGTCTTCTTCGTGTTGGCCATACGGTCGTTGTCTCGTTGGAGTGCGGTGATGGCCCTCGCGCGGCGCGCGGCGGGCCGTGTCTTTCAATGGCGGAACGTGGAAAGCGCGGCGACGGCGGTCATGCGTCCTCGCCTTCGTCATCGTCGAGCAGTTCGAGCGCGCGCGCCGGAATCCAGCCCTGGTGGCCGAGCGCGTTCTCGGCCCACCACCAGTTCGCCAGCTCGTAGTGCAGCGTCAGCACTTCGTCGGCCTGCGCGTCGAGCTCGCGCGTGTCGTAGTCCTGCAGCGCGGTGGCCGGGCCCTGGTCGCGATCGAACAACCGCGCCGGAACCCAGCCCTCGTGCCCTTCGGCGATCGTGGTCCACACGAACTCCGGCCAGTCGGTGTCGCGCTCGCCAAGGTGCACGGCGTCGCCGCGCGCAAGCCGGATCGGCGGGCGATCCGGCGCGCTGTGCGAGACGACGACGCGTGCGTGACGCATGGCTCAGCTCGCCGCCAGCGTGCGCTTTGCCGCCGCGACGATGCGGTCGACGCTCGGCAGGTACTTCATTTCCAGGCGGAACAGCGGGATGTGCGTGTCGTAGCCGGTCACGCGTTCCACCGGCGCGAGCAGGTCGAACATCGATTCCTCGGCCAGGCGCGCGGCGATTTCCGCGCCGAAACCGGCGGTCTTCGGCGCTTCGTGCACGATCACGCAGCGGCCGGTGCGGCTCACCGATTCGGCGATGGTGTCGAAGTCCAGCGGACGCAGCGTGGCGACGTCGATGACTTCGGCGCTGATGCCTTCGGCTGCCAGTTTCTCCGCTGCTTCCAGCGCTTCCTTCACCTGCGCGCCCCACGTCACCAGCGTGACGTCGGTGCCGTCGCGCAGCACGTAGCACACGTCCAGCGGCAGCGCTTCGCCGTCGTCGGGCACGACTTCCTTGTACTGGCGGTAGATGCGCTTGGGCTCCATGAAGATCACCGGATCCGGATCGCGGATCGCGGCGAGCAGCAGGCCGTAGGCGCGCGCGGGCGAGGACGGCATCACCACCCGCAGGCCGGGCACGTTGGTGAAGATCGCTTCGTTCGCTTCGGAGTGATGCTCCGGCGCGCGGATGCCGCCGCCCCACGGCACGCGAAGCACCATCGGGCAGCTGAGGCGACCGCGCGTGCGGTAACGGAAGCGCGCGGCGTGGCAGATGATGTGGTCGACCATCGGGTACACGAAGCCGTCGAACTGCGATTCGGCGACCGGCTTCATGCCCTGCGACGCAAGGCCGACGGTGAGGCCGGCGATGGTGGTTTCGTCCAGCGGCGTGTCGAGCACGCGCTCCGGACCGAACTGCTGCTGCAGGCCGGCGGTGGCGCGGAACACGCCGCCGTTGACGCCGACGTCCTCGCCGAGCACCAGCACCTTCTCGTCGGCGCGCATCTCGTAGGCGAGCGCCTGCGTGATGGCTTCGATCAGCGTGATCGCCGTCGGCGTCGCGGCCTTCGCGGCGTCGATTTTCTTCTTGTCCTCGGCGTTCATCAGCGGCCCTCCTGTGCGAGCGCGAAGGCGCGTTGCGCCAGCAGGTCCGGCGGCGGATCGGCATAAAGGTAATCGAACATCGCCTCGACCGGCTGCACCGGCGTTTCCAGGTACGCGTTGATCTCGACGTCGACCTTCGCCGCGCACTCGTCGGCCCAGGCTTTCTCTTCCGCCTCGCTCCACACGCCCTGCGCGGTGAGGTAGGCACGCAGGCGCGCGATCGGCTCGCGCGTCCAGGCGTCCTTCACCTCGTCCTCGTTGCGGTAGCGGCGCGCGTCGTCGGCGGTGGTGTGGTCGTGCAGGCGATAGGTCATGAACTCGATCACGCTGCCGCCTTCGCCGCTGCGCGCGCGCTCGCTTGCGCGGCGCATGCCTTCGAGCACGGCGATGAGGTCGTTGCCGTCCACCTGCAGGCAATGCAGGCCGCCGGCCAGGCCCTTCTGCGCGAGCGTCTTCGCGCCGGTCTGCGCCGAACGCGGGACGGAGATCGCCCAGCCGTTGTTCACCACGCACAGGATCAGCGGAAGCTGGTACGCGCCGGCGGAATTGAGCGCGGCGTAGAAGTCGGTCTTCGACGAACCGCCGTCGCCGCAGCACGCCACGGCGAGCTGCTTCTGCTTCATAAGTTTGAACTTCAGCGCGGCGCCGGCGGCGTGGAGGCACTGCGTGGAGATCGGCACGCACCAGGCGTAATCCTGCTTCGGGCCGGAGAAGTCGTTGCCGCGTTCGTCGCCGCCCCAGTACAGCAGCACTTCGCGCGGCAGTACGCCGCGCATGAACTGCGCGCCGTACTCGCGATAGCTCGGCGCGAACACGTCGTCGGGCTGCATGGAAGCGCCAATGCCGACGTGCGTGGCTTCATGGCCCAGGCAGCTGGCGTAGGTGCCGAGCTTGCCGGTGCGTTGCAGCGCGATGGCCTTCGCGTCGAAGGTGCGCACGAACAGCATCTGCTTGAACAGCGGCAGCAACGCCTTGGGATCGCGGAATGCGGAAGGAAGTTCGGCGACGGGCTTGCCGTCCGGGCCGAGGTATTGCAGGTATTCGATTTCGAAGGTCGCGGCGACCGTCATCGCGGGAGTCCTGACTGGGTGTCGGGTGACAGGGAGCCGAAACGGCCGCGTCCCGGATCCAGTGCCGGCAGGGACCGTTCGGAGGGCTGGGCCGGGGCGCGCCCGACCTGGCTCCGAGGCGCGCAGGCGGCCGGGAAACCGGGCCGTAGCAACGCGCTGTTGGACGCGATGATACCCAAGCCCGCGTCAAGGCCCGTTGCGCGGTGCGGCATGCAACTTTGCGGAAAAGACGCTAGATGGCGCCGGACGCGTCGGTATGGAGCGCGGCTGAATGCGCGCCGGAAAGCGGAAAGGGCGCGGAATGCCGCGCCCTTCCGGCCGATCGTCCGGGTTCTCAGCGCCGGATCGCCACGCGCAGCGTGTCCGTATTATCGGACGCGTCGGGATCGGGCGTCACCGATTCGACGTGCGCGTTGAACTCCAGCTGCGTGCCGTTGGCCGGACGGTTCGGCACCACGATCGCGAAGGCGAACCACTGCACGCCCTGGCCGATGCCGCCGCCGTGCGTGCACTGCGCGCGGAAGCCGGCGACGGTCGCGGTGCGCGCGCAACTCCAACCGGACGGTGCGGCGATCGCGGCGGCCGACGCCGCGACGTTGCCGTCGATCGACAGCGTCGGTTGCGCGGCCGCGTCCGGGCCGGCATTGCGCACCGGCACGAGGAAGGTCGCGATGGCGCCACGGCGCACGGGCAGCGCGCCGCCTTCGATCCGCACCGACATGTCGGCCGCGGTCACCACGGTGATGCTCGCGGTGGCGTCGTTGTCTGCGTTGACCGGATCGCGCGTCTGCGAACGCGCAGCCACGGCCATGCGAACGACGGTGCCGTTCGGCAGCGACGGCATCGGCGTGAGCAGCGTGAATGTCGCCTGCGCCGTCGATGCGAACGAGCCGATCGTGCAGGCCACCGTCGTCGTCGCGGCGTCGTGCACCGGCGCGGCGCACGTCCAGCCGGCGGGCGCCGTGATGGACGGCGTCACATCGGCATCGAAGGCGAATGCGACGGCGGTGCCTTCCGCCGCATCCGGGCCGGCGTTGCGCACGTTGGCGCCCCACGTCGCGGTTTCGCCCGCACGCAGCGTCGACGGCGTCGCCGACGCGCTGGCCGACAGGTTCGCGCTGCGGAAATCCGGCACGCGGATCGAGACGCGCACCGGATCGTGGTCGGACACGCGCAGCGGCAGCGAGGCATCGCCGTAATGATCGACGGCGAAACCGGCGTTGATGCGCGCGTGTTCGACGGTGACGGCGGACGCGCCCATCACCACCGCTTCGTTCACCAGTGCATGGTCGAGCGTCTGCGCGCTGCCACCGAACACGTAGGACCAGCGCTGCGCCGGATCGGCGATGAGTTCCGAGCCGTCGATCAGCGGCGTCGTCACCGGGCTGTCGACGTAGGTCAGCACCTGGTCCTCCGGCGCTTCGGTGCCCTTGATGACACCGAGCACGTCGACGTAGCCGTCGTTGAACTCGAACGCGTTGAAGTCGCCGATCAGCACGATCTTCCCGGCGGGATTCGTCGCCTGCATCTGCTGCACCAAGCCGGCGAGATACGCCGCCTGCGCGCCGCGCTTGGCGCGAACACGCGCGCCGTCGGTGCTCCAGCCGTTGCTGCCGGGCGCGACCGAGTCGATGTCGTTGAGCGAGCGCAGGTGGTTGACGATCACGGTCACCGGATACGTAGCGCCATTGTCGTGATGCACGGAGGCGCGCAGCAGCAGCGGCGGGCGATCGTTGAGCAGGCTGGTGCTGCCGTCGGGATTGGCGAGCGTCGCGTCCTTGCCGAACTGCACGACTTCGTGCACCTCGACGCGCGACACGCCGGCGTCGACCGCGCGCGTGGACACCAGGAAGCCGACGTTGATGCCGCCCACGTCGTTGCCCTGCGACAGGTACGGCACGTACTGCGGCGCGCTCGCGCAGTTCGCGTTGATGCGATCGGCGAGCAGGCCCAGCACGCGCAGGTTCTCGACTTCGACCACGCCGAGGATGTCGGGCGCCTTGAGGTAATCGCAGATGACGCTCGCGGTCTTCGTCAGGCGCCTGTCGAGCGCTTCGGGCTTGATCGTCGGCGCGCCGTTGTTGTCGTCGATCTCGTCGAAGAAGCGCAGCAGGTTGAAGCCGCCGATGGTGACTTCATCCAGGCCCGCGTCGTTCACCGCTTGCGGCAGACGGCCGCCGGTGGCGGTCGGCGGCGTCCCGGTGTCGGGCAGCAGCGCCCAGGTGCCGCCGAAGTAGTCGAGCACGCCGGACAGGCCCGCGACCTGCGCGCCGGTATCGACCGACAGCGGGAACGCGCCGACCTGGCCGCGGCTGCGGATCATCAGGCGTTCCTGGTTGGTGTCGAACAGCGGAGGGTCCTTGCCCGGGGGCAGCGTCGCGAGCGCGGCGTCCATCACGCCGATGCCGGGTTCGCGGAACGGCGTGGGCACGTCGGGCAGCGTCACGTAGAAAACGCCGTCGCTGCTCGCGGTGGCGTCGTCCTCGTCGATGCGGCCTTCGGACGGGCCCACGACGACCGCGTTGCCGACGCTCACGCGCATGCCTTCCAGGCGTTCGAGCGTGCCCGGCGTGGCGTTCGGCGACAGATCGGCGGACGTGAGTTCGACCGGCGCGGGCAGGGCGAGGCCGGCTTCCAGCAACTCGACCGTCGGTCCGGTGATTTCGGTGATGGTGAGCTGGTTGACGTTGGAGGCCGGGACGAATTCCTCGACCTTGCCCGTCACGCGCACGCGGTTGCCGACGGCGGCGCTGGCGGGCGGCGCGGAACTGGTGAACACGAACACGCCGTTCGACGTGGCCGCATCGCCGTCGTCGTTCGCGGCCTGCAGGAAGAAGCCGTTGTTGAACTTCAACGCCGTGACGATGCCTTCTGTCACCACGCGCTCGCCTTCATGCGGCGAACGCAGCGCGCTGCCCTGGATCTGTCCGATCGTGCGCGGCGTCGCGGGTTCGGGTTCCGGCGTGGTCGATCCGCTGTTGCGCGGCGTGGGCGCGCCGGCGGTGAAGTCGGCGTTGTTGTTGTCGGTGTCGGTCGCGCCGTTGTCGTTGCGCAGCGCCGCGGTGGCGGCGCTGAGCGTCGGCGCCGCACCGGCGCCTTCGAAGAAGTTCGCGCTGCCGTAGCCGACGAGGTCGGCGATCAGCGCGCGTTGCTCGGCCGAGCACGGCGCGCTGCCGCCGTTGCAGGCGAGTGCGGCGGACTGGCGCACGAGAACGACCTTGCCCGCGCTGGCGGACATCGCCGCGGGGCCGGTGGCATCGGGTGCCGGCAGCGGCGCGCCGGCCGACCCGCCGCTCATCGCGACGAGGAAGTACTTGCCCGGCTGCACCGTGACGGACGGCAGCACGGCGACGCCGCTGAAGTTGCCGGTGCCGGTCGCGCTGGCGTACTGCACCGACATGCCGGCGAGCGAGACGGGCGCCGTGCCGCGGTTGTGGAGCTCGACGTAATCGTTGGCGTAGACGGCCGTGCCGCCACCGCCGCCGCCGTACACCTGGCTGATGACGACCTGCGCATGCGCGCCGCCGGCGAGGGCGAGCAGCGATGCGAAGGCGAACAACGCGACCGCCCGGCGGCCCCTGGCCCTGTCCATAGACTTCCCCGTTGTCGAGCCGCCCTGGCGGGCGGGCACTGAGAGTGAGCACCCGGTCCGCCAACGCCCCTGTCGCGGACCGGCCGAGTCTGCCGCATGGTCCGTCGCGGGTATTTCACGCCGGTGACCACGCCGCCATCCCCGGGCGCAAAGGGCCGATGCGTTACCCTTTTGGCCCCCTGGCCGGAACGATCCGGCGTCACCCGAGCCTGCAATGACGGTCGAGAAGAACGAGCGCGAACTGGAATCGAGCATCCACACCGACTTCGAAGGGCGGATGAGCTATTCCGGCTACCTGCAGCTCGACACGCTGCTGTCGGCGCAGCAGCGGCTGTCCAATCCGCCGCACCACGACGAACTGCTGTTCATCGTCCAGCACCAGGTCGCCGAGCTGTGGATGAAGCTGATGATCCACGAGCTCAAGGCGGCCATCGCGAACCTGCGCGAGGACCGCCTGGGCGAATGCCAGAAGATCTTCGCGCGCTGCAAGAACATCCTGCGCCAGCTCACCGAGATGTGGTCGGTGCTGGAAACGCTGACGCCGTCGGAATACATGGAATTCCGCGAGATCCTCGGGCCTTCGTCGGGCTTTCAGTCGCTGCAGTACCGCACGATCGAGTTCCTGCTCGGCAACAAGAACGCGTCGATGCTCAAGGTCTTCTCGCACGACGCGAAGGCGGAAGGCGCGCTGCGCGAGGTGCTCGAATCGCCGAGCCTGTACGACGAAGTGCTGCGCTACCTCGCGCGCCACGGTCATGCGGTTCCGGCACGCCACGTCGAGCGCGACTGGTCGCAGTCGCACGTGGCCGACCCGGCGCTGCTGCCGGTGTTCGAACGCATCTACGAGAACGTCGACGCGCACTGGGCCGCGTACCACCTGTGCGAGGACCTGGTCGACCTGGAAAGCCAGTTCCAGCTGTGGCGCTTCCGC
Source organism: Lysobacter sp. SCRH-1R (assembly GCF_057747855.1). Lineage (NCBI taxonomy): Bacteria > Pseudomonadati > Pseudomonadota > Gammaproteobacteria > Lysobacterales > Lysobacteraceae > Lysobacter > Lysobacter sp. SCRH-1R. The sequence continues at coordinate 566,672 of NZ_CM173227.1, forward strand.
CACATGCGCACGGTGATGCGCATCATCGGCTTCAAGCGCGGCACTGGCGGCTCCAGTGGCGTGGGCTTCCTCAAGCAGGCGCTGGAACTGACCTTCTTCCCGGAACTGTTCGACGTGCGCACGATGATCGGCGCGCAGGCCGGGTACGGCACGCCACCGCCGGCGAAATGACGACGTCGCGGCCGGTGCACGACTGCGTCGGCGCGCTGCTGGTGCGCGATGGGCGGGTGCTGCTCGGCCGCCGCAGCGACGATTGCGACTGGCTGGCCGGCGCGTGGGACGTGTTCGGCGGCCACGTCGAAGCGGGGGAGAGCGGCGAGCAGGCGATCGCGCGCGAGCTGGCGGAGGAGCTCGGCATCGTCGCGCGCGACTTCTTCTATCTCGATCGCCTCGAAGGCGCCGCGCCCGAGCCATGGCGCCTTCGGCTCTACCTCGTCCGCGACTGGAGCGGCGAGCCGGCGAACCTCGCCGAGCACACCGAGCTGCGCTGGTGCGCGCTGGACGAGGCCCAGGCGCTGCTGCGCGACGCGCATGCGGATTTCCCGCGTTTGCTCGCCTTGGCGATCGAAGCCGCCGCCGCGGGCGGCTAGGCGCGACGCCGTCCCCGTTCAGCTGCGATGCTGCGGCGCAGCACGACTTTTCGGCATTCACGCGGGTTTGACGGATCGGGCGCCGGCCGGTAATCCTCCCCGGTCCCGTGCCGCCCGGCGTGGGTTTTCCTTTGCCAGTACTTGATCCACCACGGGGGATACCGCATGAGCGGAACCGCATCATCGGCGAACGGCACGGCCGCGCCTCTTCCCGCATTCCCGCAGACCATGGGCCATCCGCGCCCGCTGTGGATGCTCTTCATGACGGAGTTCTGGGAGCGCTTCGCGTTCTACGGCATCCGCTGGGCGCTGGTGCTCTACATCGTCGCCCAGTTCTACGACGGCAGCGGCACGGGCGAGACGCCCGCCAACCAGCTCTACGGCGCGTACCTGGCGCTGGTGTATGCCGCGGCGATCTTCGGCGGCTACGTGGCCGACCGGGTGATCGGCTACCAGCGTTCGATCCTGCTCGGCGCGACGATCATGGCCGCCGGTCTGTTCATGATCGCGATGCCGAACCAGGAGGTCTTCAAGCTCGGCCTGGCGACGATCATCGCCGGCAACGGCCTGTTCAAGCCGAACATCTCCACGATGGTCGGCAAGCTCTACGCCGTCGGCGACGAGCGCCGCGACTCGGGGTTCACCCTGTTCTACATGGGCATCAACCTGGGCGCGATGGTCTCGCCGCTGATCACCGGCTGGTTCGCCGAGAACGTGTTCGGTTCGCCCGAGATGCCGGCCTACAAGGTGGTGTTCATCACCTCGGGCATCGGCATGCTGATCAGCCTGGTGTGGTTCTGGATCGGCCGCAGCCAGCTGCAGGGCATCGGCCGTCCGCCGGCGGGCAGCGAAAGCCGCGCGCGCCTGGCGATCACCGCGCTGTGCGCGATCGTCGCGATCCCCGGCATCTACTTCCTGCTGAGCATGGGCGCCGATTCGCTGCAGTGGGTGCTCACCGCGATGTTCATCGCGCTGGCGATCCTGCTGCTGGTGGAAGGCATCCGCGAAGGTCCGCGCCAGCGCGACATGGTCATCGCGATGCTGATCATCTTCGCGTTCAACGTGCTGTTCTGGTGCTTCTTCGAACAGGCCGGCAGCTCCTTCAGCTTCCTCGCCGAGAAGATCGTCAACCGCGAGTTCGGCGCCTGGACGTTCCCGGTGGGCTGGTTCCAGTCGGTGAACTCGGTGGCGATCATCACGCTGGCGCCGATCATCGCGTGGATCTGGGTGAAGATGGGCCGCAACAACCCGTCGATCCCGCGCAAGTTCAGCCTGGGCCTGATCTTCAACGGCCTGGCGTTCCTGCTGCTGATGTTCGCGCTGTCGTCGCTGGTGAACCCGCAGACGCTGAAGATCCCGTTCTGGACGCTGTTCGCGGTGTACTGGATCCAGTCCATCGGCGAGCTGTGCCTGTCGCCGATCGGCCTGTCGATGGTGACCAAGCTGGCGCCCGTGCGCCTGGTCGGCTTCGGCATGGGCGGCTGGTTCCTGTCGACCGGCATCGGCAACAACCTGTCGGGCATCTTCGCCAGCCACGTGTCGGGCGAGACGGGCATGAACGTGCAGTCCGCGCTGTCGGGCTACACCTTCGGCTTCTGGGCGCTGGTGATCCCGGGCGTGCTGCTGTTCCTCATCGCGCCGCTCGTGCAGCGATTGATGCATGGGGTGAAGTGACGATCCGGCCCGCTCGCGCTTTGCGCGAGCGGCTTTGCCGGATCGCCATCCCGGTGAGAGCCGGGATCCAGGCCCGCAGCCTGGCAGATCGCGATGCTTCACGAACAACGGCGACCTCAAGGTCGCCGTTGTTTTTTTGAATGGTCACGTTGAAACACTACGAGCCTTTGTAGCCCGGGTAAGCGAAGCGCACCCGGGTCGGGCATGACAGCCCCCGGGTGCGCTTCGCTTACCCGGGCTACAAGAAGCTTCACGACATCCCTTCCGCCTCAGCCCGCAACTCCAGCTCATCCAGCTTGTCCAGCAACCGGAACAACACCGCCCGTTCCTGGTCGTCGATCCCGTCGAGCAACCGCCGCTCGAACTCCAGCGCCAGCGGCGCCACCTCGTCGTAGATGCGATACCCGCCCTCGGACAGTTTAAGGACCGAACGCCGCCGGTCGTCGCCATGGATCTCGCGATCCAGCCGCCCTGCATCGAGCAGGCGGGCCACCGCGCGGCTCACGGCCACCTTGTCCATCGCGGTGCGCTGCGCGACCTCGTTGGCCGACAGGCCCGGGTATCGACCCAACACCGCCATCACCCGCCATTCGGTGATGCTGAGCTGGAATCGCTCGGTGTAGATGCGCGCGATGGTGCCGCTCACGCGGTTGCTCAGCACCGACAGCCGATAGGGAAGGAAATGCTCCAGATCGAGCTGGGCGTGGCCGGGCAGGGGTTGTCCGAGCCTTAGGAATCCGGGGTCGCGCGCATTCATGATGCGATGTGCCTTGATTATGGTTTCAGGTGAAACTATAACGTTCGTTTCCGAATGACCCGGCCGGAAGTCCGTCCCCACAGCCGGGTCGCCATCTGAGAACAATGCCATGAATGCACAGCCCAACCTCGGCATGCAGGTCACCACGTTCGAGAACCCGCTCGGCATCGACGGTTTCGAGTTCGTCGAATTCGCCGCCCCCGCCGGCCAGGGCGAGGCCCTGCACGATTATTTCCGCAAGCTCGGCTTCACCGCCGTGCTGCGCCACAAGACGCGTGCGATCACCGTCTACCGCCAGGGCGACGTGAACTTCCTGGTCAACGAGGAACCGGACAGCTTCGCCGCCGACTTCGCCGCCAAGCACGGCCCGAGCGCATGTGGCTTCGCGATCCGCTTCAAGGAGCCCTCGTCGAAGGTGTTCGACACCGTCGTCAACAACGGCGGCGAAGCCATCGTCGACAAGGCCGAAACGCGCGCCGTGGCCGCACCGGTGGTGAAGGGCATTGGCGACTGCATGCTGTACCTGGTCGACCGCTACGGCGCCGCCGGTTCGATCTACGACGGCGACTACCTGCCGGTGCAGGGCGCGGACGCCAATCCGAAGGGATTCGGCCTGACCTTCATCGACCACCTCACGCACAACCTCTACTTCGGCAACATGCAGAAGTGGTCGGACTACTACGAGCGCCTGTTCAATTTCCGCGAGATCCGCTATTTCGACATCAAGGGCGTCAAGACCGGCCTGGTGTCCAAGGCGATGACCGCGCCGGACGGCATCGTGCGCATCCCGCTGAACGAGTCGAACGACCCCAAGTCGCAGATCAACGAATATCTGGACGCGTACAAGGGCGAGGGCATCCAGCACATCGCCTGCTTCACCGACAACATCTACGACACGGTCGAGGCGATGCGCGAGCAGGGGGTCGAATTCCTCGACACGCCGGACACGTACTTCGAGGTGATCGACCAGCGCGTGCCGGGCCACAACGAGGACGTCGCGCGCCTGCAGAAGAACAAGATCCTGATCGACGCCGACCCGGAAACGCACCAGCGCAAGCTGCTGCAGATCTTCACCCAGAACGCGATCGGCCCGATCTTCTTCGAGATCATCCAGCGCAAGGGCAACGAAGGCTTCGGCGAAGGCAACTTCCAGGCGCTGTTCGAGAGCATCGAGCGGGATCAGATGCGGCGCGGAGTGTTGTAAGTAGCGCGAAGACCGTTTAGGCGGAGACGATGTCTTCGTAGCCCACGGGCTTTTAGCCCCTCTCCCACCGGGAGAGGGGTTGGGGTGAGGGTAGGGAAGCCCATGTCGTCCAAGCCGCCATTGCCGACACGAACCCACGCGCATGCGAAACGGTTGCGTGGCGGCATGACGGACTCGGAGCGCGTGCTGTGGCAACGGTTGCGTGCAAGCCAGCTCGGTGGCTTCAAGTTTCGTCGCCAACATCCAGTGCCCCCGTACATCGTGGACTTCTACTGCGAGCGTGCGCGGTTGGCGGTAGAGGTGGATGGCTCGCAGCACACGGCCGTATCGGATGCGGCGCGGGACGCCTTCCTCCATTCGCGCGGAATTGCGATCCTCCGCTGCGCAAGCAATGAAGTTCTCCAGCAACTGGACGCGGTGATCGAGGCGATCTGGAACCATCTGGACACCCCGACCCTCACCCCAACCCCTCTCCCGGAGGGAGAGGGGCTACAAGCAAAGGCGGACCCGTCATGACCATCACCACCAACGGCTACCAATCCGGTTTCGGGAACGAGTTCGCGACGGAGGCCGTGGCCGGCTCGCTGCCGGTGGGGCGCAACTCGCCGCAGCGTGTCGCGCACGGCTTGTATGCCGAGCAGATCTCCGGCACCGCATTCACCGCGCCGCGCCATGCGAACCGGCGCAGCTGGCTCTACCGCATCCGCCCGGCGGCGATGCACGGAAGCTTCGCGCCTTACGCGCAGGCGAAGGCGACCTTCCACAACGAGTTCGGCGACGGCCCGGTCTCGCCCGACCAGCTGCGCTGGAGCCCGTTGCCGATGCCCGCCGACGGCATCGATTTCGTCGACGGCCTCTTCACCATGGCCGGCAACGGTTCGCCCGTGTCGCAGCACGGCGTCGGCATCCACGTGTATGCCGCCAATCGCGACATGCACGGCCGCTGGTTCTACGACGCGGACGGCGAACTGCTGATCGTGCCGCAGCAGGGCCGGCTGCATATCGAAACCGAGCTGGGCGTGCTCGACGTCGAACCGCAGGAAATCGCGGTGATTCCGCGCGGCATCCGCTTCGCGGTGACGCTGCCCGATGGCGAAGCGCGCGGTTATGTGTGCGAGAACTTCGGCGCGATGCTGCGCTTGCCCGACCTCGGGCCGATCGGCAGCAACGGCCTGGCGAATCCGCGCGATTTCCTCGCGCCCAATGCCGCGTACGAGGACGTCGAAGGCGAGTTCGGATTGATCGCCAAGTTCCAGGGCCACCTGTGGCGCGCGACGATCAACCATTCGCCGATCGACGTGGTCGCATGGCACGGCAACTACGCGCCGTACAAATACGACCTGCGCCACTTCAACACGATCGGATCCATCAGCTACGACCATCCCGATCCGTCGATCTTCCTCGTGCTGCATTCGCCCAGCGACACCGCCGGCACGAGCAACATGGATTTCGTGATCTTCCCGCCGCGCTGGCTCGTGGCGCAGGACACGTTCCGTCCGCCGTGGTTCCACCGCAACATCGCCAGCGAGTTCATGGGCCTGGTGCACGGCGCGTACGACGCGAAGGCCGAAGGGTTCGTCCCGGGCGGTGCATCGCTGCACAACTCGATGACCGGCCACGGCCCGGATGCGGCGACCTTCGAGAAGGCGAGCGCGGCCGACCTGTCGAAGCCGGACGTCATCCGCGACACGATGGCCTTCATGTTCGAAACGCGCGCCGTGATCCGCCCGACGAAGCAGGCGCTGGACGCCGCGCATCGCCAGCGCGATTACCAGGCGTGCTGGGCAGGCCTGAAGAAGCACTTCGACGCGAAGGCGTGAGGCCGTGCGTTTGCGCGACGTTGACGGCGCTCCGGAGTAGGCTGCGGGCCAGCCGTGGTCGAGGGAGCGGGTCGATGAGGATGGCGTTTGCGACGGTGCTGCTGCTGGCGTTGTCGGCCTGCGGCGAACGCGAACCGTCGCGCCCGCGGGGGCCCGCATCGCCGCCGTCGTCCGCATCCACGGCCCCCGCCGTACCCGCGCAGCCCGCGCCCGCCCCTCCGGCGCCGACTCCTCCGCCCGCACCGGCCGGCGCGATGCCCGCGCCGGGTGCGATCGGCTACGCCGGCTTCGGCCCGGCGCCGTTCGGCGCGACCGAGGAAGAGGTGCGCATGGCGTGGGGCAAGGACCTCGCGGGTCCGACGCCCGACACGCCGGCCGGCTGCTACTACCTCATGCCGCAGCCGCGCACGCAGCGCGGCTACCGCATCGGTTTCATGTTCGAGGACCAGCGCTTCGTGCGCATGGACGTCGATGCCGACGACATCGAGGCCCCGGGCGGTGGCCGCATCGGCATGACGACGCAGGACATCCAGCGCCTCTACGCCGGCCACGTCCAGGTGCAGAACCACAAGTACGTCGAAGGCGGCCATTACCTGCGCATCCCGAACCCCGGTGGCGGGCCGGGCGTGGTGCTGTTCGAGACCGATGCGGACGGCCGCGTGACCGAGTGGCGCATCGGCGAGCCGCCGCAGGTGGACTACGTGGAAGGTTGTTCCTGAGGCAGGCCATGCGCTCGCGTCCTGTACGCCGCGCGGTGCCACGGGCATAGAATCCAGGGATTGAGGCGTGGAGGGGACACGATGCTCGAGGCCATCGGCTGGTTCGTACTGGGATTGGTGCTGCTCGCGCTGGGCGGCGACTCGATCGTGAAAGGCGCCTCCGGGCTGGCGCAGCGGCTGGGCGCATCGCCCTTCGTCGCCGGGCTGGTGCTGGTGGCCTTCGGCACCTCGCTGCCGGAACTGGCGGTCAACCTGCAGGCGGTCGTGCGCGACCAGCCGATGCTGGCGCTGGGCAACGCGGTCGGCAGCAACGTCGCCAACATCGGCCTGACCCTCGGCGCGGCGGCGCTGATCGCGCCGCTGACGGTGCGCTGGCGCGCGTTGGCGCCGCTGCTGCTGGCGCTGCTGCTGGGCACGCTGCTGACGATGATGCTCGGCTCCGATGGCGAACTCACGCGCGTGGAAGGCGCAATCCTGCTCGTCGCATTCCTCGTCGTGGTGGTGTACGCCGGGCTGCGGACGCGGCGCGAATCGCCCGAACTGCAGGACGCGATCGCCGCCTTCGCGCGCACCAGCACCGACCTGTGGCTCAACCTGATCCGCTTCGGCATCGCCGCGGTGCTGCTGTATTTCGGTTCGCGCATGATCGTGCGCAGCGCGCCGACGATCGGCGAAGGAATCGGCATGGCGCCGCTGCTGACGGGCCTGCTGCCGGTCGCCATCGGCACCGCGCTGCCGGAAATGGCCGCGGCCGTCTCCGCCGCGCGCAAGGGCCACGGCGACATGGTGGTGGGGCACGTGATCGGATCGAGCCTGTTCAACCTGCTCGTGGTGGTCGGCGGCATCGCGGCGGTCGGCGGTTCGCTCGCGTTCCCGGCGTCGTTCGTGACGTTCGAACTGCCGGCGGCGTGCGTGTTCGCGCTGATGCTCTATCCGATGCTGCGCGGCGACCTGCACATCAGCAAGGGCGAGGGCGCGGGGCTGCTGATCGCGTTCTTGGCGTGGGTCGCGTTCGAACTGCTGACGATGCATTGACTCCCGCCCGGCCGCGGCCTCGCCGGATGCGTCTTGCCGCGCCCGATATACTCGTGGCATGACGCAATCCCCGATGCACACCACCGACCGTTCTTCCCCGCGCGCGCTGCGGCTGCTGGCCGAGTTCTTCCGGCTCGAAGCGGCCGGCGGCATCGTGCTGATCGCCGCCGCGCTGCTGGCGATGGTCGCGGCGAACTCGCCGCTGGTCTCGGTCTACGAGGGCTTCCGCGAGCTGCCGGTGCAGGTGCGCATCGGTGCGTTCGAGATCGCCAAGCCGCTGCTGCTGTGGATCAACGACGGCCTGATGGCGGTGTTCTTCCTGCTGGTCGCGCTGGAGATCAAGCGCGAGGCACTGAGCGGCCAGCTCGCCAGCCGCTCGCAGCTGGTGCTGCCGCTGGTGTGCGCCGCCGCCGGCGTGGCGGTGCCAGCGGTGCTGTTCATCGCGTTGAACCACCACGATGCGCAGGCGATGCGCGGCTGGGCGGTGCCGACGGCGACCGACATCGCCTTCGCGCTGGGCGTGCTCGCGCTGCTGGGGTCGCGCGTGCCCAGCGGCATGAAGCTGCTGCTGTCGACCATCGCGGTGGTCGACGATCTCATCGCGATCCTGATCATCGCGTTCTTCTATTCGCACGGGCTTTCGGTCACCGCGCTGGTGTGGGCGGCGGCCGCCGTCGCCGGCATGTGGCTGCTCAACCGCCGTGGCGTGATGCGGCTGGCGCCGTACCTGCTGCTGGGCGTGGTGCTGTGGGTGTGCGTGCTGAAGTCGGGCGTGCACGCGACGTTCGCCGGCGTGCTGACCGGCCTCATGATTCCCCACAGGCGCAATGTCGCCGACGCGCGGGACGGGGCGGAGCACGTGCATTCGCCGCTGGAATCGCTCGAGCACTCGCTGCATCCGTGGGTCGCCTACGCGATCCTGCCGCTGTTCGCGTTCGCCAATGCCGGACGCGTGCTTGCCGGCATGCATCTGGACGAACTGCTCGCGCCGCTGCCGATGGGCGTCGTGCTGGGCCTGGTCGTCGGCAAGCCGATCGGCATCGTGAGCGCGGCGGTCCTGATGCGCGCGCTGGGCTGGGCGCGCTTCCCGGCCGGCATGGACCTGCGCGCGATGATCGGCCTGGGCTTGATGTGCGGCATCGGCTTCACGATGAGCCTGTTCATCGCCTCGCTCGCCTATCACGACTCGGACGCCTACGGCGAAGCGGTGCTGGGCGTGCTGCTCGCCTCGCTGCTGTCGGCGGTGCTCGGCTGGCTGTGGCTGCGCGCGACCCTGCCGGCCACCGCGAAGGCGGATTGACGGCATGCGCCACGCACTGGTGTTCGGCGCGACCGGGCAGATCGGGTTCCCCCTGCTCGGCATGCTGCAGGGCGACGGCTGGCGGGTGACCGCGCTGTCGCGGTCGGAACACACCGACGAGCCCGGCCTGCATTGGCTTCGCGGCGAACTTCCCGCCGCGGCGGGGCTGCCTGCGCGCGTGGATGCGATCTTCAGCTGCGGGCCGCTCGACGGATTCGCCGCGTGGTACGCACAGGCGCCGATCGAATGTGCGCGCGTGATCGCGTTCGGTTCGACCAGCGTGGAGGTGAAGCGCGGTTCGGCGGACGCGGCCGAACGCGACGTCGCGCGTCGCCTGCGCGAAGGCGAGGAGCGCGTGTTCGCCACCGCCGCCAAGCGCAGCGCGACCGCGACCCTGCTGCGTCCGACGCTCATCTACGGCGCGGGGCGGGACGCCACGCTCACGCGCATCGCGCAGCTCGCGCGCCGCTGGGGCCGTTTCCCGCTGCCGCGCGGCGCCAACGGCCTTCGCCAGCCGGTGCATGCGGACGATCTCGCGGCGGCGGCGTTCGCCTGCGCCAACACGCCGGCCACGCAGGGACAGACCTACGCGCTGCCCGGCGGCGAAACGCTGACCTATCGCGATATGGTCGCGCGCGTGCTCGCCTCGCTGACGCCGCCGCCGACCCTGATCGAACTGCCGTCGCCGATGTTCAACGCGGCGTTGTTCGTCGCGCAGCTGACCGGTCGGGCGACCGGCCTGGGCGAAGCGGCAGTGCGTCGCATGCGCAGCGATCTCACCTTCGACATCGGGCCCGCGCAACGCGATTTCGGCTACGCGCCGCGCCCGTTCCGTCCGAACGCGAAGATGTTCCAGCCGCGAAGCGGGGAAGGCTGAGTCAGATTTCCTCGGCGGCCGGCGCAGGGCGCTGGCGGCTCAATGCGCGCATCGCGATCAGCAGCACGCCGCCGAGCACCATGGCGCCGCCGATCAGCAATCGCGGTCCCGGACGATCGCCCCAGAACGCGATGCCCAGTCCCATCGCGAGCACCGGCACCAGCAGCAGCCACGGCATGACGCGCGCCACCGGGTGGCGTTGCACCAGCACGTAGTACAGGCCGTGGCCGAGCAGCGAGGACACGAACGCCGCATAGAGCGCACCGGCCCAGGCGACCCAGCTCCAGCGCGGCAGCGTCGCGATCGCACCGGGCTCCAGCACCGCGCTGATCGCCAGCAGCGGCAGCACCGCGATCAGCGCCGTCCAGCCCTGCTGGCTGTAGGCGTCCATGCCGCGCAGGCCCTTCATCAGCACCGTGCCGACGGCTAGGAACGCCGCCGAAATCAGCATCAGCACCAGCGACATCGGATGGTCCATCACCGTCGGGTCCAGCCCGAGCACCAGCACGCCGGCGAAGCTGATCGCGATCGCCAGGCCCGTGCGCCACGCGAACCGCTCGCCCAGCCACCACCATGCGAGCAGCGTCGTCATCGGCACATAACTCTGCATGACGATGGCGGGTGAGGAGAGATCGCCAGCGAGCTTCAGCGCGGTGAAGCTCAGACCGAAGTGCAGCACGCCGATGCACAGGCACACCGCGAGCAGCCGCGGCCACTGTCCGGGCGCGGGCCGCTTCACCAGCCACGCCAGCGGCAGCGCGAGCAGCGCGAAACGCAGCGCGGTGAACAGGAACGGCGGGATCTCGCGCATCGCCAGCGCGGAAGTCAGGAAGTTCACGGCCCACGCCACGACGACGAGCAGGACCAGCAGGAGATCGCGGGGAGACATGGCACTCCACGGACGCGGGTGGAGGAGGCGTCCGGCCCGGCCATTGTCGTCGTTTCGCCGTGAGCGCGGCCAGACGGCGCACGCATCGTTTGATCCGGCTCAAGCGCGCGTGCGGCCCGCGTTCCTAAAGTCGCCCGCTCGTGCAAAGGGAAAAACCATGGCGACGATCCTGTTCGAGCAGCCCGGCCATCGCTGCATCGCCTTCAGCGACCTGGTGCGCGGCGACGACGGCGTGCAGGCGAACCAGTTCCTGATCCAGCATGGCGACAGGAGCGCGCTGCTCGATCCCGGCGGCGCGCTGCTCTACAACCCGCTGATCCTGGCGATGGGCGAGTTCGTCGCGCCGACCGACGTCACCTGGCTGCTGTGCTCCCACCAGGACCCGGACATCATCGGTTCGGTCGACAAGTGGCTGCTGTACACCAACACCACGGTGGTGTGTTCGAAGCTATGGGGCCGCTTCGTGCCGCACGTGGTGCCGGGCTATCTGCGCAATGCCGGGAGCGATCGCTACCTGCTGCTGCCCGACGAGGGCGGGCACGTGCCGATGGGCGACAGCGTCGTGCGCGCGCTGCCGGCGCACTTCATGCATTCGGTGGGGAATTTCAGCTTCCACGATCCGGTGAGCCGGATCCTGTTCTCCGGCGACGTCGGCGCGTCGATGGTGCCCAGCCGAACGCCGTACGCGTTCGTGCAGGATTTCGACGCGCACGTGCCGCGCATGGAAGGATTCCATCGGCGCTACATGGCCTCCAACCGCGCCACGCGGTTGTGGGCGCGGATGGTGCGCGAACTCGCGCCGTCGATGATCGTGCCGCAGCACGGCCTGCCCATGCGCGGCGAGGCGATGGAGCGTTTCCTCGACTGGATCGAACGGCTGGAGTGCGGCGTGGACCTGATCGGCCCCGAGCACTACAGGCTGTGAGGTGCAGGCTGTGATCGCTCAGTAGCGCAGGCCGATCTTGCGATAGAGTTTCGACAGCACCCAGGCCGGGCCGATCAGCAGGTAGGTGAGATCGGTGAGGAAGCTCGGGCGCTTGTTCTCGAAGCGCGCGCTGTGGCCGATGAACTGGCCGATCCACGCGACCACGAACACGCCGATCGCCAGCCACAGCAGCGTGCTGGCGCCGTGGCTGTCGTAAATCCACTTGGTCAGCAGGCCCATCAGCACGTAGACCGCCAGCATGCCCAGGCCGAGCATGCGCGAGGCGCGGTAGTAGAACAGCACCGTGGCGAGCATCGCCACGCCGGCCCAGAAGCCGGAGTTCATCCACGAGGCCGGCGTCGGGATGCACCACAGCAGCGCGATCACGCTCCACAGGATCGCCGGCACGCAGATCACGTGGATGCGCTGGTTGGTCTGGTTGCGATGATCGGCGGAGTAGTGCGCGAACCAGCGGTCGATCGGGCGCTGCGTGGCGTGCTGCGAAGATTCGGCGGCGGTGTTCATGGCGACCCTCCAAGGCGCATGACGGCCCGCGCTCGATGCGCGGGTGTAGGGAGGATAGCGGGATCGAAGGGGGGAGGCGCAGACCCGGCCTTTGTAGCCCGGGCAAGCGCAGCGCACCCGGATGCCGATCGCCAGAAGAATTGCGGCTTTATCGATGCAACGCGCTGCGGCGTGGTCATCGACCATGGCGCCTGTATTACCGGGGGCGCGGTGCGCTGCGCTTACCCGGGCCGCGCCGCCTTCAGTCGACCGAAATCCCCGCCAGCTTCATCAGCGCCTCGGCGTACTTCGCGCGGGTGCGGTCGATCACCTCGGCCGGCAGGTTCGGGCCGGGCGGCGTTTTGTCCCAGGCCAGCGTTTCCAGGTAGTCGCGGACGAACTGCTTGTCGTAGCTCGGCGGGCTGGTGCCGACTTGGTACTCGTCGGCCGGCCAGTAGCGCGAGGAATCGGGCGTGAGCATCTCGTCCATCACGTGCAGGCGGCCGTCGGCGTCCAGGCCGAACTCGAACTTGGTGTCGGCCAGGATGATGCCGCGCTGCGCCGCGTAGTCGCGCGCGAACTTGTACAGCCGCAGCGTCGCGTCGCGCACCTGTTCGGCCAGGTCCGCGCCGACCGTGCGCACGGCCGTGTCGAAGTCGATGTTCTCGTCGTGGTCGCCCACCGCGGCCTTGGTCGAGGGCGTGAAGATCGGTTCGGCGAGCTGCTCGGCCTGGCGCAGGCCATCGGGCAGGGCGATGCCGCTGACGCGTCCGGTTCGCTGGTAATCCTTCCAGCCGCTGCCGATGAGGTAACCGCGCGCGATGCATTCCACCGGCACCGGCTTGAGCTTCTTCGTCACCACCGCGCGCTTGCCGTACAGCGATGCGTCCACGCCCTCGGGCAGCACCGAGGCGACGTCGATGCCGGTGAGGTGGTTGCGGATGATGTGCTCGGTCTTGCCGAACCAGAAATTGCTGATCTGGCAGAGCATCTCGCCCTTGCCGGGGATCGGATCGGGCAGCACCACGTCGAAGGCCGAGAGCCGGTCGGTGGCGACCATCAGCAGGCATTCGCCGGCGTTGGCGGGCAGGCGGTCGGCGGGCAGGTCGAAGACGTCGCGGACCTTGCCGCGATGGCGCAGGTGGAGGCCGGGGAGATCGGACTGGAGCAGGGTCGTGGACAACGCAGGAGTCCCCAATGGGTGCGATGGAGTCCCCGCCCGACGCTCGCCTTGCCTCGCGCGCGTGCGCGACAGGGCCGGCCAGTGTACGCCGGCCGGCGACGGCGTGCAGGTACACTGTCGCCGGACCTAAACGGGCGACCGCGGACCCGCGGGGAGGACGATGAAACGCTGGTACGGCAAGCTGCTGGGCTTCTTGGCGGGAGCCGCGCTGTTCCGCACCAACCCGCTGTTCGGGGCCCTGGTCGGGCTCCTGATCGGCCACGCCTTCGACACCGACTGGTTCAAGCTGCGCCGGGACAACCCGTATGCCGCGCTGGGCCTGACCTCCGACGCGACCGACGCCGAAGTCGACCAGGCCTACCGCCGCCTGATATCCCAGTACCACCCGGACCGCCTCGCCGGCGCCGCCGCCGAACTGCGCGAGCAGGCCGAGGCGCGGGCCCGGGAGATCAACCAGGCCTACGACCGGATCAAGACGCTCAGGCGCAAGGCCTAGGAACCAGCGAAGAGGAACGGGTAACGAGCGAGGCGCTCGTCCCGGAGTCTTCCGGTCCATCCGTTTCCAGCAACAGGAATTCCCATGCAATCCACCGTCATCGCCCCTTCCATCCTTTCGGCCAACTTCGCCCGGCTCGGCGAGGAGGTCGACAACGTGCTCAAGGCCGGCGCCGACTGGGTGCATTTCGACGTGATGGACAACCACTACGTCCCCAACCTCACCATCGGCCCGATGGTCTGCGAGGCGCTGCGCAAGCATGGCGTCACCGCGCCGATCGACGTGCACCTGATGGTCGAACCGGTGGACCGCATCGTCCCCGACTTCGCCAAGGCCGGTGCCACGCTGATCAGCTTCCATCCCGAAGCCAGCGCGCACGTGCATCGCACGATCCAGCTGATCAAGTCCCACGGCTGCCAGGCGGGCCTGGTGCTCAATCCCGCCACGCCGGTCGACGTGCTCGAGTGGGTGCTCGAAGACCTCGACATGGTGCTGCTGATGTCGGTGAACCCCGGCTTCGGCGGGCAGGGCTTCATTCCGTCCGCACTGGCGAAGCTGCGTCGCGTGCGCGAGATGATCGACGCGAGCGGCAAACCGATCCGGCTCGAAATCGACGGCGGCGTGAAGGCCGACAACATCGGCGAGATCGCTGCTGCCGGTGCGGATACCTTCGTCGCCGGCTCGGCGATCTTCAATGCGCCGGACTACGCGGACGTCATCGGCCGCATGAAGGACGCGGTCGCGAAGGCACGCGGATGAAGACCTGCGACCTGTGCGATCTCCACGACGCGCAGGTGCGCGTGATCGAGCTTGCGTTCCGCGATTTCGGCGGGCGCATCGCGTTCAACGGCCCGGTCAGCACGGTGCGCGCGTTCGAGGACAACTCGCGCGTGCGCGAAGCGGTGGACGAGCCGGGGCTGGGCCGCGTGCTGGTGATCGACGGCGCGGGATCGATGCGCCGCGCGATGATCGGCGACCTGCTCGCGGGCAAGGCCGCCGAAAACGGCTGGGCGGGCATCGTCGTGTTCGGCGCGATCCGCGACAGCGATGCGATCGCCACGATCCCGATCGGCGTGAAGGCGCTGGGCACCTGTCCGCGCAAGACCGACAAGCTCGGCGCGGGCGAGCGCGACGTGGAGGTGGAATTCGGTGGTGTGCGCATCCGTCCGGGCGACTGGCTGTGCGCGGACGAGGACGGCGTGATTCTCGCCGATACCGACCTGCGCTGACTCGCGCTGGCCGCCACGGTCGGATCGGCAAAACAAAGGAGCAGGCCATCGCTGGCCTGCTCCGGAATACTTGGAGGCAATCCCGCCTCCGCCCGTCGTCCTTGAGAATGGACTCCGATTCTCCGGACGTTCGATGACGGGCATGTGACGCGACGCGTACGTCTTGCCTGTTCACGAACGCTCACGCCCGCGCTGTTTAGCCTGCGCATCGGGCTCACGATCATGACGACGATGGCGACGCACTGGCGCCTGATCCTCAACGGAAAATCCGCGGGCAACGATGCCGTGCGCGCCGCGGTCGAAGCGATGCGCGCGTCCGGCGTGACGCTGGACGTGCGTGTGACCTGGGAACGCGGCGATGCGAAGCGCTACGTCGACGACGCCATCGCGGATGGCGCGCGCTGCGTGATCGCCGGCGGCGGCGATGGCACGCTGGGCGAAATCGCCGGCGCGCTCGCGCAGCGCGCGGAAGACGCCGATGCGCTGCCGGCGCTCGGTGCGATGCCGCTCGGCACCGCGAACGATTTCGCCACCGCGGCGACGATCCCGATGGAGCCGCACGAAGCGCTGCAACTGATCGCCGGCACGTCGCCGCACGCGATCGACGTGCTGCGCGTCGACGCCGACGGCGCGCGCCACTGGTGCATCAACCTGGCAAGCGGCGGTTTCGGCACCGAGGTGACGGTCGAGACCGACGATGGACTGAAGCGGCTGCTCGGCGGCGTCGCGTACCTCGTCACCGGCGTGGCGCGGATGGGGCGCATCGAGCCGATCGTCGCGCGCGTGCACGGCGACGGCTTCGACTGGCGCGGCGACTTCATCGCGCTCGGCATCGGCAACGGGCGGCAGGCGGGCGGCGGGCAACTGCTGTGCCCGGAGGCACGCATCGACGACGGGCTGCTCGACCTCACCATCGTCCCGGAACTCTCCGGCGAGCTGGCGACCACCGTCGCCACCTGGATCCGCGAGGGCCGCCTCGCCGCGCTGGACCACGTCGGCGAACGCGGGCGCATGCGCGAGGTGCGCGTGGAAGCGGACGCGCCGATGACGCTCAACCTCGACGGCGAGCCGGTGCAGGCGCGGCGGTTCGCCATCGCCTGCGTCCCGGCGCGCCTGCGCATGCACCTGCCCGCGCATTGCCCGCTGCTGGCCCACGCTCGCATCGCGGCCCGTTGAGCGGCTACAGTACCGGCATGATTCCCGTGCCGGACACGCACCTGTCGAACCCGCATTTCCCGACCGTCGAGGCGGGATGGCGATGGTGACGCGCATGCCGCGACCGCCTTCCGCCACCGCCTGACACATCCAGGGATTTGCCCCGTGACCTCCGATCCTTTCCAGCCCGCCCCCGCGGCGGGTGCCGACCGCCATACCCTCGTCCCCGTCGTGCGCGAGGTCCTGAGCGATCTCGACACGCCGCTGTCGGTTTACCTCAAGCTCGCCGACGGCCCGCACACCTACCTGTTCGAATCGGTCGAAGGCGGCGAGCGTTTCGGCCGCTATTCGATCATCGGCCTGCCGGCGCGCCGCGTGTACGCGTTCGCCGGGCACACGCTGTTCGTGACCGAGGACGGCGAGCTGGTCGAAAGCCGCGTCGTGGACGATCCGTTCGCCGAAGTCGAGCGCCTGCGCGCGATGCACAGCGTGCCGACGATTCCCGACCTGCCCGGCTTCACCGGCGGGCTGGTGGGCTGGTTCGGCTTCGAGTCGATCCAGTACATCGAGCCGCGCTTTGCCGGCGGCGAAAAGGAAGACGAGCTCGGCACGCCCGACATCCTGCTGATGCAGAGCGACGAGCTGGCGGTGTTCGACAACCTCAAGGGCCGGCTGTACCTGATCGTGCACGCCGATCCATCCGAACCGCGTGCGATGGCGCGCGCGAACCGCCGCCTGGACGAGCTGGTGCATCGCCTTCGACAGGGCGGGCCGGGGTATCCGGAGACGCTGGAAGGCCGCCTGCTGGACGAGGCCGATTTCGTGTCCGGCTTCACGCGCGAGGGCTTCATCGACGCGGTGGAGAAGTCGAAGGAATACATCCGCGCCGGCGACATCTTCCAGGTCGTGCTGAGCCAGCGGCTGTCGGTACCGTTCAAGGCGCGCCCGGTCGACGTGTATCGCGCCCTGCGTGCGCTGAACCCGTCGCCGTACATGTACTACCTCGACGTCGGCGGCACGCAGGTGGTGGGTTCGTCGCCGGAAATCCTCGTGCGCCTGCAGGACGGCAAGGTCACCGTGCGCCCGATCGCCGGCACGCGCCCGCGTGGCGACACGCCCGAGCGCGACGCGGAACTGGAAGCCGAACTGCTCGCCGATCCGAAGGAGCGCGCCGAGCACCTGATGCTGATCGATCTCGGCCGCAACGACGTCGGCCGCGTCTCGGAGGCGGGCACGGTCGAGGTCGGCGAGCAGTTCGTGATCGAACGCTACAGCCACGTCATGCACATCGTCAGCGAAGTCACCGGCACGCTGAAGCCGGGCCTGAGCTACGCCGACGTGCTGCGCGCGACGTTCCCCGCCGGCACCGTCAGCGGCGCGCCGAAGATCCGCGCGCTGGAAGTGATCCGCGAGCTCGAACCGATCAAGCGCAACGTGTACGCCGGTTCGATCGGCTACCTCGGCTGGGGCGAACCCGGTCGCAGCGGCGACGCCGACACCGCCATCGCGATCCGCACCGCCGTCATCCAGGACGGCCGCCTGTACGTGCAGGCCGGCGCAGGCATCGTCTACGACTCCGATCCGGCGATGGAATGGGAGGAGACGATGAACAAGGGGCGCGCGCTGTTCCGCGCCGTCGCGCAGGCGGCCCGCGGGCTTTGATGGCCCGGGCATCGCGGCGCACCGGCGCCGCGATGCGATGCGAATCACGGTTCCTTTCTCACGCCGCGTTCACTTCGCGCGGGGTGGCGGCCGACTGCGCGCGCCAACAACGTTTTATTCACAAACACCGGGTTTCACTGCCGGGCACGGTGTCATCGCGGCACCGACAACGCGGGAAGGAGACGGCCATGCAGCTCGTCCACGACTCACACGTCCAGTCGCGTTTCTCCAATACGTTCCCGCGCACGGTGGAAATCCTCTGCCCCCATTGCCTCAAGGAAGCGCTGTTCGAAGCGCGGCCCTGGCAGGAACACGGACGACAACTGGCGGCGAGCGAACTCGAATGTGCGCGTTGCGAACACACGGTGCTGTTCGTGCAGCTGCTCGAAGCCGACGGGACCAACAAGCCTTCCGGATTGTTCTGCCATCCCGGCCCCGGCGGACGCGAGACGATGGCCGGCGTCGAACACCTGCACGCGATGTCGGCACCGCTGGCGCGCAGCTACGAATCGGCGCTGAAGCTGTACAACCATGCCGAATGGGGCGCGAGTTCACTGATCGTGCGGCACCTGCTCGGCGGGCTCACGGCGCGCATGCTGCCCGACGAGAAAGCCGAGCTGTCGCTCACGCGCAAGCTCGAAGCCTTGCCGAACGACGTGGACCTGTCGCGTCCGTTGCAGGACATCGCGCAACTGCTTGCGCCCAGCGGCACGTTCGGACGGCAGTTCGAGGACGAGACGACGATCGACAAGGCCAACGCGGAACTGCTGCTGGAGCTGGCCGAGCAACTGATCACCTACCTCGTCGTGTTGCCGGGGACGATGGCGGACCTGAAGGCGCGCATCGCGACGGCACCGGTGCCGCTGCGGCGGGGGAGCGGCGTGGCATAGGGGCGATGCGCCGTTGATTCGCTGCTGGAAGGTCGGTCGCGTCGACCCCACCCGTACCGTCGTCCCGGCGTAGGGCGGGACCCTGGCCGTCACGTCGTCCGGAAGAAGCGCGCACCGCACGTAGCTCCGCTACCAGCCTGGATCCCGGCCTTCGCCGGGATGATGGGTTGTGACGAATTCCAGGAGGACGGATCGGCGGGGATGACGTCCATCGGCGCGCACAACATTACCGATCGTTAATCCAGCGGAAATCCCGTGGTGAGCCGCGTCGGCGCAGTCTGATCCTGCGACCGGGAAGACAGTCCCGGCCGGCAAAGATCCTCGTCCGAGTCATCCCGCGTCTTACCAAGGAGTCACCCATGAACCTGCGCAAGTCCCTGTTCGCCGTCGCCCTGACCGCGCTGGCCGGTTCCGCCCTGGCCGCGCCGCCGAGCACCGCGCCCGCCTCCCCGACCGCGTCGACCGCCCCGGCCAAGCACACGATCTCCAAGCACAAGCACGCCGGCAAGAAGGCCGCCGCCCCAGCCAGCAAGAGCGACGCGAAGAAGAGCTGATCCCCTTCAACGTCCCCGGAGCCCGTGCAACGCGGGCGGATACCCCGGCGGTGAGCACCGTCGGGGTATCCTTTTTTGCCTTCCGGAGTTGCCATGCGCGTCCTGCTGATCGAAGACGATCCCCACACCGCGGCCTTCATCGGCAAGGGTCTGCGCGAGGACGGGCACACCGTCGAACATGCCGGCGACGGCAGGCAGGGCCTGTTCCTCGCGACGACGGAAAATTTCGACGCCATCGTGCTCGACCGCATGCTGCCCGCGCTCGATGGCCTGGTGCTGCTGCAGACTTTGCGCGGCGCCGGAAACCGCACGCCGCTGCTGCTGCTCACCGCACTGGGCGAGGTGGACCATCGCGTCGAAGGCCTGCGCGCCGGCGCCGACGATTACCTCGTCAAACCCTTCGCGTATTCGGAACTGAGCGCGCGGCTGGACAGCATCGTGCGCCGGCAGCGCGAGGACACGCAGCGCGAACCGACGCGCCTGTCGGTGGGCGAACTCGAGCTGGACCTGCTCGCCCGCGACGCGCGCCGCGCCGGCAAGCGCATCGAACTGCAACCGCGCGAATTCCGCCTGCTCGAATACCTGATGCGCCAGGCCGGTCGCGTCGTCACGCGCACGATGCTGCTGGAAGCGGTGTGGGACTACCACTTCGATCCACAGACCAACGTCATCGACGTGCACATCAGCCGCCTGCGGCAGAAGATCGACCACGGTTTCGAACGGCCGCTGCTGCACACCGTGCGCGGCGCCGGCTACCGGCTGGGCGAATGACGCGGCCGCTGCGCTCCACGAGCACGCGCCTCGCGCTCGCGGTGATGGGTGCGTTCCTGCTTGCCTTCGTGCTGCTCGGCACGGGCGTGTACGTCGCGGTGTCCACGCTGCTGCTGCAGGACACGCGCGAACTCGTGCGCACAGACGCCGCCGGACTGATGCAGTTGCACCGCGACGGCGGCCGTGCCGCGCTGGTGCAGGAACTGCGCGATCGCGTGGAAGCGCCGGACGATCCGGACGCCGTGCACGCGCTGATCGCCGCGAGCGGCCGCGTCGAAGTCGGCGACGTGCCGTCGATGGGCGCGCGGGCGATGCGGACCGGCCGCGGCGCGCGCTGGGTCACGTTCGAACTCGCCGACGCGCAGGCGCCCGGCATCGGTGCGCAGTCGCGCCGCGTGCTCGCGCAACTGCAGCCGCTGCCCGGCGGCGACACGCTGCTGACCGGACTGCGGCTGCAATCGCAGGACCGCTTCCTCGCGCTGATGCTGCGCACGGCGCTGGTGGCGCTGGCGGTGGCGGCGACGCTCGGCGCGCTTGCCGGCTGGCTGACCTCGCGCTGGGTGTCGCACCGGCTGGAGCATCTCGATCGCACGGCCGCGCGCGTGGGCCGCGGCGAACTTGGCCTGCGCGTGCCGCTGGACGGCAGCGGCGATGCGTTCGACCGGCTCGGGCGGCGCTTCAACGCGATGCTCGACCGCATCGAGGAGCTGCTCGGCGGCGTGCGCCACGCGACCGACCATATCGCCCACGACCTGCGCACGCCGCTCACCCGCCTTCGCAACCGGCTGGAAGACCTGCGCCACCGTGCCGACGCCACGCCCGCCGAACGCGCCGCGCTCGACGGCGCCGTGCAGGAGACCGACCAGCTGCTCACCACGTTCGGCGCGCTGCTGCGGCTTGCGCGGATCGAAGCGCAGCCGCCGGCGGGCGAGGGGCCGTTGCTCGACCTTTCCGCGCTGGCCGCCGACGCCGCCGAGCTGTACACGCCGATCGGCGCCGAACGCGGCGTGCGGCTGCGCGTGGACCTCTCGCCGGCGCGCGTGCGCGGCGATCGCGACCAGCTGTTCCAGCTGCTGGTGAACCTGCTCGACAACGCGCTCAAGTACGCGCCCGAAGGCAGCCAGGTGGGCCTGTCGCTGCATGAGGGCGAGGCCGTCGTGCTGTGCGTCGACGATGATGGCCCCGGCATTCCGGACGCCGACCGCGAGCGCGTGTTCGACCGCTTCCAGCGCCTGGAATCCCATCGCGGCACGCCCGGCAGCGGCCTGGGGCTGAGCCTGGCGCGGGCCATCGCGCTGCGCCATGGCGGGCGGATCGAACTCCTCGACCGAGGGCCCGGCCTGCGCGTGCGGGTGACCCTGCCGCCTGCCTGAGCCGGCGGGTCGCATCGCGCCGGCCGAGCCGTTACAGTAGGCCCATGATCGTGCGTCGCTCCCCACAGTTCCGAAAAGCCGACCAGGGTTGGCGATGGTGGCCGTTGGCTGCCGTCCGCCCGTCTTCGTCGTCCAAGGAACTGCCGAGTGTTTCCCGCCCCACGCACTGACCTTCCGCCGGCCGCACCGGCCGCGTCCCGCACATCCCCTTCGCACCGATGCCCCCGCCGGCCCGCCGCCGCGCGGGATAATCGCGTTGCGTCCACATCGAACCCGAGCCCGTGCCGATGCTGTTGATGATCGACAACTACGACAGCTTCACCTACAACCTCGTGCAGTACCTGCAGGCGCTGGGCGCCGAGGTGAAGGTGATCCGCAACGACGAGCTCGGCGTGGCGCAGATCGAGGCGCTCGCGCCGGAGCGCATCGTCGTCTCCCCGGGCCCGTGCACGCCGAACGAGGCGGGCGTGTCGGTGGACGTGATCCGCGAACTCGGCCCGCGCATCCCGGTGTTCGGCGTGTGCCTGGGGCACCAGAGCCTGGGGCAGGCGTACGGCGGCGACATCGTCCGTGCCAAGCGGATCATGCACGGCAAGACCTCGCGCATCCGTCACGAGGGGCGCGGCGTGTTCGCCGGCCTGCCCGACGGTTACGAGGCCACGCGCTACCACTCGCTGGTCGTCTCCCGAGACACGCTGCCCGATTGCCTGGAAATCACCGCCTGGACCGAAGTGGAGGGCGAAAACGGGGCGCCGGCCTTCGACGAGATCATGGGCCTGCGCCATCGCGAGCATCCGGTCGAGGGCGTGCAGTTCCACCCCGAGTCGATCCTCACCGAACACGGCCATGCGCTGCTGAAGAACTTCCTCGAGCGATGACCGGCTCCCATGCCAAGCGCCGGTTGCGAAACGCCCCGGTGCCCGCGCGCCAGCTGCTATCGTTCCGCTCTCACCCGCCCGAGACCCGCTTCCCGTCCGCCACGCCCGCCACGCCCGCCGCCGCCATGCCCATCACCCCGCAAGAAGCCCTGCAACGCACCATCGAGCATCGTGAAATCTTCCACGACGAGATGGTCGAGCTGATGCGCATGATCATGCGCGGCGAGGTCTCGCCGACGATGACCGCGGCGATCCTCACCGGCCTTCGCGTGAAGAAGGAAACCGTCGGCGAGATCGCCGGCGCGGCAACGGTGCTGCGCGAGTTCGCGCGGCCGGTGGACGTCGCCGATCGCACCCACCTGATCGACATCGTCGGCACCGGCGGCGACGGTGCGCACACCTTCAACATCTCGACGGCGAGCATGTTCGTGGTCGCCGCCGCCGGCGCGAAGGTCGCCAAGCACGGCAATCGCAGCGTGTCGTCCAAATCCGGCAGCGCGGACGCGCTGGAAGCGCTGGGCGCGGCGATCGAACTCCAGCCCGGACAGGTCGCGCGCTGCATCGAACGCTGCGGCATCGGCTTCATGTTCGCGCCGATCCACCACCCGGCGATGAAGGTCGTGGCGCCCGTGCGCCGCGAGATGGGCGTGCGCACGATGTTCAACATCCTCGGGCCGCTGACCAACCCGGCCGATGCGCCGAGCATCCTGATGGGCGTGTTCCATCCGGACCTGGTCGGCATCCAGGTGCGCGTGCTGCAGGAACTCGGCGCGCAGCGTGCACTGGTGGTGTGGGGACGCGACGGCATGGACGAGCTGTCGCTCGGTGCCGGCAGCCTTGTCGGCGAACTCCGCGACGGCGTCGTGCGCGAGTACGAAGTGCATCCGGAAGACTTCGGCATCGCCATGGCCGCCAGCCGCAACCTGCGCGTGAACGACGCGGCCGAATCCAAGGTCCTGCTGATGCAGGCGTTGAACGACGAAGCCTGCCTGCCGCGCGAGATCGTCGCGCTCAACGCGGGCGCCGCGATCTATGCCGCCGGCGTGGCCGACAGCATCGCCGAAGGCATCGAACGCGCGCGCGCGGCGCTGGCCTCCGGCGCGGCGAAGCGCAAGCTGGAGGAATTCGTCGCGATCACGCGCGAACTCGCCGGCGAAGCGGTGGGCGCCTGATGGACGACGCGTTCGCCCGCCTGCCGGCCCCGCCGTATTACGCGGTGATCTTCTCCTCGCGCCGCAACGGCGAGGACAACGCCGGCTACGGCGAGGCGGCGCAACGCATGGTCGAACTCGCCGCCACGATGCCGGGCTTCCTCGGCGTGGAATCCACGCGCGGCGCGGACGGCTTCGGCATCACCGTCTCGTACTGGGACAGCGAGGCCGCGATCGCCGCCTGGCGCCAGCACGCCGAACATGCCGCCACGCGCGCGCACGGTCGCGTGCACTGGTACGAACACTTCGAGCTGCGCGTGGCGAAAGTCGAACGCGCGTACGGAAAGGAGAGAAAACGCTGAAGAGGAACGAGAAACGAGTGGGAGGCAACACCCCGCACTCGTTTCTCGTTCCTTTCCACCCGTTCCTGTCATGAGCGACATCCTCGACACGATCCTCGCCCGCAAGGCCGAGGAGATCCAGCAGCGCAGCCGCGTACGGCCGCTCGAAGACCTGCGCGCGCGCGCGCTGCAGCAGCCACCCACGCGCGGATTCGCCGATGCCATCCGTCGCAGGCATGCCGCGGGCGAGGCGGCGGTGATCGCCGAAGTGAAGAAGGCCAGCCCGTCGAAGGGGCTGATCCGCAAGGACTTCGATCCTGCGCAGATCGCGCGCAGCTACGAAGCCGGCGGCGCTGCGTGCCTGTCGGTGCTGACCGACGTCGATTTCTTCCAGGGCAGCAATCTGTACCTGGGCGAAGCGCGCGCGGCGTGTTCGCTGCCGGTGCTGCGCAAGGACTTCACCATCGATCCGTACCAGGTGTACGAGGCGCGCGTGATCGGCGCCGACGCGATCCTGCTGATCGTCGCCGCGCTGGAAGACGGTCCGCTGGTGGAAATGGCCAACCTCGCCATGGAACTGGGCATGGACGTGCTGGTGGAAGTGCACGACATCGACGAGCTCGAGCGCGCGTTGCAGACCGACTGCGAACTCATCGGCGTCAACAACCGCAACCTGCGCACGTTCGAGGTCTCGCTCGACACCACGCTCGCGCTGAAGGACGCGGTGCCGCGCGACCGCACGCTGGTGACCGAAAGCGGCATCGCCACGCAGGCGGACGTCGCCAAGATGCGCGAGGCCGGCGTGCAGACCTTCCTGGTCGGCGAATCGTTCATGCGCGAGGCCGAGCCCGGCGTCGCCCTGCAGCGGCTGTTCGTCGCATGAGCACGCACAAGGCGAACATGCCCGAAGGCGTCGAGCACCTGCCGGGCGCGGCGGCCGTGCAGACGACGGGCGAGGACAAGCCGGGCGAACGCCCGTACGCGCCGCTGGTCGTGTTCGACTTCGACCACACGCTGTACGACGGCGATTCGGGCAGCCACCTGGTGTTGTGGCTGATCAGGCGCGATTGGGCGCGCGTGGCGGCGGCGATCGCGCTGTCGCCGCTGCTGCTGCCGCTGATCGCGTGGCTGCCGACGCGCCGTCACGCGATTTCGGTCTACCTGTGGATCGCGACGCTGGGCACGCACCGGCGCCACGACATGGACCGCCTGATCGACCTGTACGTGCGCAAGCATGCGAAGGAGATCCGCGCGCGCCTGCTGCCGACCGCGCTGAAGGTGCTGCAGAAGCACCGCGACGCGGGCGATCGCGTGATCATCGCCACCGGCGCCTCGCCGGAGCTGGCGCGCGCGATCCTGGACTTCGTCGCGCACGAGGACCTGCCGGTGATCGGCAGCATCGGCGGCCCGTTCCTCGGCGGCATGATCACCGTCGAACACTGCCATCACGAGAACAAGATGCGGATGATCTGGGACGCGGGCTACGACCAGATCGCCGTCGCGTACTCCGACAGCAGCGCCGACCTGCCGCTGCTCAAGGCCGCGCGCAAGCCGGTGGTGGTCAATCCGAAGCGCCGCCGCGTGGCGATGTTCCGCCGCGTGCTGCCACCGGGCACGCCGATCCTCAACTGGGGTTGCAAGGAGCGCGGCGGGGATCCCGTCGCGCCGTGAGGAGACTCAAGCCCTCTCACGCCGGGGAGGGCGGGGCGGTGGCGGCGTAACCGCTCGCCGAGGGTGACGCTTTCGATGGCGGACTAGTCGCCCAGCGCCTTCACGAACCGCATCGACCCGTCCAGATACCCGCACTGGCGGTAGAACGCGTGCGCCTCGGTGCGGCTGGCGTTGCTGGTGACTTCGATCCGGCGCACGCCGTAGCGGCGGCAGATCGACTCGACTTCGCGCAACAGGCGCCTGCCGACGCCTTTTCCTTGTTCTTCGGGCAGGACGACCAGGCCGGTGATGCGGCCCAGCTCATGACCGTGCACGACCGAGTAGAGCGTGTAGAGGGAAATCAGCCCGCAGGCATCGCCGTCGATTTCCGCCAGCAGCAGGTGCTGGCGCGGGTCGTGGCGGACGACGGCGATGCGTTCGGCGGCTTCGTCGCGAGAGCAGGGATAGCCGAGCTCGCCGAGCAGGCGGGCGACGTCGCTGGCGTCGCCCAGTTCGGCCTGGCGCACCCGGGCCGTCACGGCTTCATCGGGTGCGCCGGCGCGGGCCACGCGTCAGCGCGTGCCGTACAGGACGACGGTCTTGCCGCGCGCGTGCAGCTTGCCGTCGGCCTGCAGCTTCTTGAGCACGCGGCCGGCCATCTCGCGCGAGCAGCCGACCAGGCGCGACAGCTCCTGGCGCGAGACGCGGATCTGCGTGCCCTGCGGGTGGCTCATCGCCTCCGGCTCGCGGGCGAGGTCGTGCAGGGCGCGGACGATGCGGTCGGTCACGTCGAGGAACGCCAGGCGGCCGGCCTTCCTGCTGGTGTCCAGTAAACGACGGGAGATCTGCGCGCCGATGGCGTACAGCAGCTTCGGCGCGTCCAGCGACAGGCGGGTCAGCAGCAGGTCGTAGAGGCGCTCGTGGCCGATCTCTGCCAGCTCGCAGGTGCTGCGCGTGCGCAGGATCACTTCCCGCTGGTCGCTGGCGATGAACAGGCCCAGCTCGCCGACGAACTCGCCGGGGCCGAAGTAGCCCAGCACCAGTTCGCGGCCGTCTTCCTCCTCGGTGATGATGCTGACCGAGCCGGACACGATGTAGTACAGCGTGCTGGCCGGGTCGCCCGGACGGAACACATCCGTCCGCGAGGGGTAACGGCGGCGGTGGCAGTGGGCCAGGAAGCGTTCGATGGTGGCACCGTCCGGCAGCAGCGGGCTGTTGGTGCGACGCATGACGGACGAGGAGGCAGCCGGATTTGCGGACATGGGCGTGAAAGTTTTGTGATCGGTCGAGCTTAGGACGAAGTAACGCGTTGGGCAAATATCCGCCCTAGCGCGTCACTCCGTGTGAACTCTAACCTGTGACGGCAATCAGGTTCAGCCCCGGGTCGGCGCGGAAGCCCCCGCTGGGCGGTTTCCGGACCGCACGCGTTCCCCCGTGGGGGTTTGTGCCGCATAATCGCGGCCCTCGCCGCCCTACCGGGATCTCACTGCCGTGGTCAAGCCGTTGCCTCGCCTGAGGTTGCAAGGTTTCAACAACCTCACCAAGGCCCTCTCGTTCAATATTTACGACGTCTGCTTCGCGGCGTCGGAGGACGAGCGTCGTCGCTACATCGAGTACATCGACGAGGCGTACAACGCCGATCGCCTGACCCAGATCCTGACCGACGTCGCCGAGATCATCGGCGCCAACATCCTCAACATCGCCCGCCAGGACTACGACCCGCAGGGCGCGTCGGTGACCATCCTCATCTCCGAGGAACCGGTGATCGACAAGAAGGATGCCGGCAAGGAGATCATCTCCGACGCGGTCGTGGCGCACATGGACAAGTCGCACATCACGGTGCACACGTATCCGGAGACGCATCCGGACAACGGCATCGCGACCTTCCGCGCCGACATCGACGTGGCCACCTGCGGCGTGATCTCGCCGCTGAAGGCGTTGAACTACCTGATCGAGAGCTTCGAGTCCGACATCGTGGTGATGGACTACCGCGTGCGCGGCTTCACCCGCGACATCAAGGGCAAGAAGCACTACATCGACCACAAGATCAATTCGATCCAGGACTACCTGGCGAAGAACATCAAGTCGCGCTACGAGATGCTCGACGTGAACGTCTACCAGGAGAACATCTTCCACACGAAGATGCACCTGAAGGAGTTCGACCTCGACACGTACCTGTTCGAGGAAAAGGCCAAGAACCTGTCGTTCAAGGAGCGCATGAAGATCGAGGCGCGCCTGAAGCGGGAGATCGAGGAGCTTTATCACGGGCGCAACCTGGCCGATTGAGGCCGGGCTGTCGTCCTGAACGAAAAGGCCCGCGCTTGCGGGCCTTTTTTGTTGCTGTCGTGCGAACCGTCAGATGCGATACGCGACGGTCTTCATCACCTTCGACGCCATCGCCATCAGCGACGGCACCGGCGGGGGCAGCACGCGCGCGCCCGCGGCCTCGGCGTGATCGGCGTGGCGGGCTTCGTCGGCCTTCATCACTTCCAGGATCGCGCGGCTGCGCGCATCGGCGGCGGGCAGGGAGTCGAGGTGTTCGTCGATGTGCGCCTCGACCTGGCGCTCGGTCTCCACCACGAAGCCCAGGTTCCAGCCATCGCCGCGCAGGCCGGCGAGCGTACCGATCGCGAAGCTGCCGGCGTACCAGAGCGGATTGAGCAGACTGGGGCGGCTGTCGAGTTCGCGAAGGCGATCCGCGCACCAGGCCAGATGGTCGGTCTCTTCCTGCGCGGCGGCGAGCAGGTGCGCGCGCGTGGCCTCGTCCTGCGCGATCGCCGCCTGCCCGCAATACAGCGCCTGCGCGCAGACTTCGCCCACATGGTTGATGCGCATCAGACCGCTGGCGTGACGACGTTCGTCTTCATCGAGTTCGATCTGCGCGACGTCGCGCGCGGGATTCGGTCGCTGCGCGCCGGGCGCGCCGAAGACGGTGTCGAGCGCGCGCTGGGTGTCGGTGAGGAAACGGTCGAGGGGCGTGAGCTGGCGGTGCGTATCCATGCCGGCAGTTTACGCGCCGGCCGGAACGGTCCGCGGTGAAGGCGCCGCTTCGAGGCGTTCGGCCAGGAATTCGAGTGGATGCTGCACCGGCACCGCCGTGCCGTTGGCGAAGTGGAGACGGCAGCCGAGGTTCGCGCTGAGCAGCCGCGTCGCGCTGCTTGCCTCGAGCTGGCGCAGCAACGGCGCGCGGAACGCGGCGGCGCGGGCGGGATCCTCCAGCATCTGCGTGCCCGAGGCCCCGCAGCAGCCGGAGGCGTCGAGCTCGACGATCTCCAGCCCGGGCACCGACGCCAGCAGCGCGCGCAAGGCGCCAGCCGAGCGCACGACGTTGCGCTGTGTGCACGGCAAATGCAGCGCGATGCGCTCGGGCATCGCTCGCCATCGCCAGCGATCGGGGCGGACGGTGAGCTGCCGCGAGAGGTAGTCGAGGGCGTCGACGGTGCGGCGCTCCGGACCCTCGTCGACGGCCCGTGAGACGGCTTCGTGGCAGCCGCTGGCAAGCGTCAGCACGATGCTCGCGCCGCCGAATGCGTCGTGGTTGCGGCGGGCCAGTTCGTCCGCACCTGCTGTATTGCCCGCGTGCGCGTGAACGCTTCCGCAGCACGTCTGGCCGGAAGGGATGTCGACGCCGATCCCGAGCACGGCGAGGCATCGCGACAGCGCATCGCGCAGGCCGGCTTCGTACGTCCCCGCAGCGCAGCCGACGAACAGGGCGATGCGGGCTTCCGCCGATTCGACCGCTATCCGGCGGCTCGGAGCGGGCGCCGGCGGCGGCAACGGCCGCCAGCGGGCCGGCAACCACGGATGCAGCCGTCCATAGGTCCGCAGCACCAGGCCAAGCAGGGCGGGGCGCTCGACGAGCGCTTCGATCGCGCGCTGGCCCAGTCCAGCCGGCCGACGCTCGCGCTGGCGTGTCCGCGCCTGGACGAGCAGGGTGCCGTACCGGACCCCGGCCGGACAGACCGCCTCGCAGCTGCGGCAGCCCAGGCAATGGTCCAGGTGCGCCTCGCCGACCGGCGTCGGCTCGAGAGTGCCAAGCGCCCAGGCTCGGGCCAGGGCGATGCGGCCCCTCGGCGACTCGGTTTCCAGCCGGGATTCGGCGTAGGTCGGGCACGCTGGCAGGCATAATCCGCACTGCACGCAGCGGTCGGCCAGGGCCACCAGCGGATCCGGGGCGGTGGGTCGGAGCGGGGCGGCGGGCGGCATGGCGCAATTCTAGCCGGGCGGGCCGGGCGACTTGCGGCGCCGTCCCGGGCCGGCTATCATTCCGCCTCTTCGTTTTACCCCCTCTACAACGCGTGGCGAAGTTCCGCCGGTCCGGCCCTGCCGGAAACGAGTACGGAACCAGCCCGACCGGAACACCATCAAAGACCAGTCATGAAGACTTTTACCGCCAAGAACGAGACCGTCCAGCGTGACTGGTACGTCGTAGACGCCGAAGGCAAGACCCTCGGCCGCCTCGCTTCCGAACTCGCCCGCCGTCTGCGCGGCAAGCACAAGCCGGTGTTCACCCCGCACGTCGACACGGGTGACTACCTCATCGTGATCAATGCCGAGAAGGTGGCCGTCACCGGCAAGAAGCTGCAGGACAAGCAGTACCACCGCTTCACCGGCTACATCGGCAACCTCAAGACCGAGACCCTGGCCCAGGCGCTTGAGCGCCATCCGGAGCGCGTCATCGAGATCGCCGTGAAGGGCATGCTGCCGAAGAATCCGCTCGGCCGCGCCATGTACCGCAAGCTCAAGGTCTACAAGGGCTCCGAGCACCCGCACGCCGCCCAGCAGCCGCAGCCGCTGGACTTCTGATTCGGACCCTATTCTTAGAGACATCCCATGGCACTCCAGCAGAACTACGGCACCGGCCGCCGCAAGTCCTCCACCGCCCGCGTTTTCCTGCGCAAGGGCGCTGGCAACATCACCGTCAACCAGCGTCCGCTGGATGAGTTCTTCGGTCGCGAAACCGCGCGCATGATCGTGCGCCAGCCGCTCGAACTCACCCAGTCGACCGACAAGTTCGACGTCGTCGTCACCGTCGCTGGCGGCGGCATCACCGGCCAGGCCGGTGCGATCCGCCTGGGCATCGCCCGCGCGCTGGTCGAGTACGACGAAACCCTGAAGACCGAGCTGCGCAAGGCCGGCTTCATGACCCGCGACGCGCGTGAAGTCGAGCGTAAGAAGGTCGGTCTGCACAAGGCCCGCCGCGCTACGCAGTTCTCGAAGCGCTAATCGTTTTTGGGTTACAATCTGTCCCATAGCCCCGTCGCCAAGCGGTAAGGCATCTGACTCTGACTCAGACATTCGGTGGTTCGAATCCATCCGGGGCTGCCAGACAAAACAAGAAACCCGCCGCAAGGCGGGTTTTTTGTTGCCTGCGATTCCATGGCTCCGATACGTGACGCGTCTCGCGGCACCACGGCGGCGAGCCGCCGCCCGCGCTGTCAGAATGCGCCGGTGTTTTGCGTTCTCGTTCATGTCTCGCCACGCCGCGCGCAGTCGTTACAATTGAAACCATCGCGCGGCAGCGCTGGAATCCGGGAGTTTCGATGAAGCTTGGTTCACTGAAGGAAGGCGGTCGCGACGGCACGTTGATCGTGGTTTCGCGCGATCTTTCGCGCGGCGTGCGCGCCACCGGCATCGCCGACACGCTGCAGCGCGCGCTGGAAGACTGGTCGAACACCGCGCCGCGCCTCAACGCGCTGTACGACGCGCTCAATGAAGGCAATGCCGAAGGCGCGTTCGATCTCGACATGACCGCACTCGCCGCGCCGCTGCCGCGCGCGTACGAATTCGTCGATGGCTCGGCGTACCTGCCGCACGTCGAGCGCGTGCGCCGCGCGCGCGGCGCCGAAGTGCCGGAGAGCTTCTACACCGATCCGCTGATGTACCAGGCGGTGAGCGCCGGCTTCTATGGGCCGCGCGATCCGGTGCGCGTGCCGAGCGAGGAGTACGGCATCGACCTGGAAGCGGAAGTGGTCGTGGTCACCGACGACGTGCCGATGGCCGTCACGCCCGCGGAAGCGGCCTCGCACATCCAGCTCGTCGGCCTCGTCAACGACGTGTCGCTGCGCAACCTCATTCCGAACGAACTCGCCAAGGGCTTCGGTTTCCTGCAGTCCAAGCCGCGTTCGGCGCTGAGCCCGGTGTTCGTCACGCCGGACGAACTCGGCGACGCATGGCAGGGCAACAAGGTGCACCTGGCGCTGACCACGCACATCAACGGCGAGTGGTTCGGTGCGCCGGAAGCGGGCGTCGACATGCAGTTCGATTTCGCGCAGCTCGTCGCCCACGCGGCGAAGACGCGTCCGCTCTCGGCCGGCACGATCGTGGGCTCCGGCACCGTCGCCAACCAGGACACGTCGCTGGGCGCATCGTGCTTCGCGGAAAGGCGCACGGTCGAGACGCTGGAAACCGGCAAGCCGATCACGCCGTTCATGAGCTTCGGCGACACCGTTCGCATCGAGATGCTTTCGCGCGATGGCGCGAGCGTCTTCGGCGCGATCGAGCAGCGCATCGAGAAGGGCGGCAACGCCTGACGCATCACGCCGCGCATGGCCTCGCGCCGTGCGCGGATCGACACAGCTTCGCGGGGAACGGCATGGCGGCTGAGCATCTGCGGTTGTACTCGTATTGGCGATCGAGCGCGGCGTATCGCGTGCGCATCGGGCTGAACCTGAAATCGCTGCCGTACGAGACGGTGCCCGTGCACCTGGTGCGCGACGGCGGCGAGCAGCATTCGGATGCCTACCGGCAGATCAATCCGCAGGAATTGGTGCCGGTGCTTCAGCATGGCGATCGCGTGATGCGGCAGTCGGTCGCGAT
Source organism: Lysobacter sp. SCRH-1R (assembly GCF_057747855.1). Taxonomy (NCBI): domain Bacteria; kingdom Pseudomonadati; phylum Pseudomonadota; class Gammaproteobacteria; order Lysobacterales; family Lysobacteraceae; genus Lysobacter; species Lysobacter sp. SCRH-1R. Next base: position 599,118 of record NZ_CM173227.1, read on the forward strand.
CCTGGAATACCTGGACGAAACCTGGCCCGAGCCGCCGCTGCTGCCCGCCGCGGCACGCGATCGCCAGCGCGTGCGTGCGCTGGCGCAAACGATCGCCTGCGACATCCATCCGCTGAACAACCTGCGCGTGCTGCAGCATTTCGATCGCGCATGGCATGTTCCGCAGCCCGAGCGCGACGCGTGGGTGCAGCACTGGATCCACGAGGGATTCACCGCGCTGGAGGCGATGCTCGCCGACCATCCCTCGACCGGCATGTTCTGCGAAGGCGATTCGCCGACGCTGGCCGACTGCTGCCTCGTGCCGCAGGTCTACAACGCGCGGCGCTTCGCGGTGGATCTGTCGAAGTACCCGACGATCACCCGCATCGAGAAGGCGTGCCTGGCGTTGCCGGCGTTCGAAGCCGCGCGGCCGGAGAAGCAGCCGGACGCGCCGGTGACATAGACTGCGCTGAGCCGGGGCTTTTGTAGCCCCGGAAAGCGAAGCGCACCGGGGGCCGCCGTGCTTGCGTCCGGAGCGTTATCACACGAAGCATCGCGGGCGCCGAGGCGACCGCACGTCCGTCCCTCGGCCCAACCCCTCTCCCGAGGGAGAGGGCTCAACAGCGCGGCCCGCAGGCGCCGACGTGGTCCGATGGAGGGCGCCCGAGGATTACTGGGTGGCCGAATCGTAGATATCCGCGTACGGATCGTGTTCGCCAGTGGAGCCCTCCGAGAGGCGGAACTTGAGCGCCAGGCCTTCGCGGGAGTCGGCGGCCTTCAGCGCCTCCTCCATGTCGATGCGGCCTTCCTTGTGCAGGCGGAACAGGCACTGGTCGAACGACTCCATGCCTTCCTCCAGCGATTCCTCCATCGCCTGCTTGATCTCGTGCACCTGGCCACGACGCATCAGGTCGCGGATGTGCGGCGTGTTGATCAGCACTTCCGCCGCCGGCAAACGGCGGCCATCGGTGCCGACCACCAGGCGCTGGCTGACCACCGCGCGCAGGTTGAGCGCGAGGTTCATCAGCACGTTCTTGTGCGCCGCTTCCGGGAAGAAGTTGAGGATGCGTTCCAGCGTCTGGTCGGCGTTGTTGGAGTGCAGCGTCGCCAGGCACAGGTGGCCGGTTTCGGCGAAGGCGATGGCCGCCTCCATCGTGGTCGCGTCGAGGATTTCGCCGATGAGGATGACGTCCGGCGCCTCGCGCATCGCGTTCTTGAGCGCGTTGTGGAAGGCGTGCGTGTCCAGGCCGACCTCGCGCTGGTTCACGATCGACTTCTTGTGCTTGTGCAGGTATTCGATCGGGTCCTCGATGGTGAGGATGTGGCCCGAGATGTTGCTGTTGCGGTAGTCGATCATCGACGCCAGCGTCGTCGACTTGCCCGAGCCGGTGGAGCCGACGATCAGCACCAGGCCGCGCGGGGCCATGATGATGTCCTTGAGCACCTGCGGCAGCTGCAGTTCCTCGATCGACGGGATCACGCTGCGGATCGCGCGGATCACCATGCCTACTTCGCCGCGCTGCTTGAACACGTTGATGCGGAATCGGCCCGCTTCGGGGAGCGCGAGCGCCATGTTCAGTTCAAGGTCACGCTCGAAAAGCGGAACCTGTCCCTCGTCCATCAGGGAATAGGCGATCTTCTTGACCATGCCCGGAGGCAGGCCGGTGTTGCCCAGGGGGTAGAGCTTGCCTTCGACCTTGATGTACACAGGTGCGCCGGTCGTCAGGAACATGTCCGACGCGTTCTTTTCCGTCATCAGCTTCAGGAAATAGCCGATGTCCATGCAAGCAACCCCTATTCTTGCGCCGTCACGCCCCGGAACGGTCCCGTTGCAAGCGCGGCGGCGGCTTTACGACAATGGCCGGGTACCTAACTCAGGCACGGCCTCCCCAATGCGTCCAAGCTTCGCACAATTCCGATTTCCGCTGCTGGCTGCAGTTCTCGCTTCCGCACTCTGCTCCTGCGCTTCGCTGCCACCGCCGACGGGCGAGCTGGCCGCGGCCCGGCAGGCCGTGACCCGCGCCGAGGACGCCGACGCCGACCAGTACGCGCCGCAGGAACTGGGCACCGCCCGGACCGGGCTGTCGCAGGCCCAGGCCGCGATGAGCGCCGGCGACGACGACGAGGCGCGGCGCCTCTCGCTCGCGTCCGCCGCCGACGCCGACCTGGCATACGCGAAGAGCCGCGAGGCGCTGGCCACGGCCGAACTCAACCAGCGCCGCGCGGAAGTCGCCGAGCTGCGCAGCCGCCTGCAGGAGGCCCAGCCGTGACCATCCGCCCGATGCTCCTGACCCTCGCGCTGGCCGCGTCCTTCGCCGCCACGCAGGCCCATGCGGCCGACAACCCCGATGCGGCCCGCCTGTCGCAGCGCCTGACCGCGCTCGACGCCGATTCGACCCTGAACACCTTCGCCGCCTACGAGCGCCTGCAGGCACGGCAGGCGATCGGCGTCCTCGATCAGGCCGCCAAGCGCGATCGTCCGGGCGCGCTGTACGTCGCCGAGCGCCGCGTCGCGATCGCCGAATCCGCCGCGCGCACGCAGGCCATGCAGCGCCAGGCCGACCAGCTGGAGCGCGAGCGCGCCGAGCTGCTGGTCGAGGCCAGCCAGCGTGACGCCGCGCGCGCCCGCGCCGAGAACGAGCGCCTGCGCCTGCAGGCCCAGATGCAGGCCGAGGAAGCCGAACGCCTGCGCCTGCAGAGCGAGGCCGACGCCGCCGCGATGCAGGACGTCGAGACCGCGCTGAAGGGCGTGGCCGGCGCCCAGACCGCGCGCCTGAACGCCGCCCGCGAACGCCAGGCCAAGCTCGCCCGCGAGGAAGCCGAACTGGTGACCGGCGGCAAGCTGCCGGCCGCCAAGCGCGACAATCGCGGCGAAGTGTTCGCGCTGGGCAAGGGCACCTTCGGTTCCGGCAAGGCCAGCCTCAGCGATGGCGCCCAGACCACCGCCAGGACCATCGCCGCCTACGCGCAGGCCTCGTCCTCGCCGGGCGTCCGGGTCGAGGTGACCGCCGCCGATGCCCAACTCGCGCAGCGTCGCGCCGAGGCCGTCCGCGACGCGCTCGTGGCCGGCGGCTGGCCGCAGGGCCAGGTGCAGGTGACCGGTCGCGCCGGCAAGGGCGATCGCGCCGAAGTCGTCGTTCAGTCCAAGTAAATCTGAGCGAAAACAATCAGTTACGCTGAATGCGCGGAAGCGCGGCGCAGACCGCCTTCCGTTCGTCGCGACCTTCGCGACGGTGCTCACAAGCCGCCCTCGACGCCCTTGCCGACCGCTGGAGGGAGGAGTAGGGTCGGTACTCCAAGCGGCCTGTTTTCCGCTTGGCGATGAGCCCGGTCGATGACGTCAACGCCCCTCTCGCAGGACCCCGCCGCCCCACGTCAGTACGGGGCCGGTCCTTGTGAGGCCGCCGCCCCGACCGGCTCTTCCACGACCCCGCGCAACGCCCTGGCCCGAGGACGGCTGGGGCGTTTTCGTTTGCGGGGCCTTCCGCACGGGCCCGGGCCTCGCGCCCGGGCTTCCATACCCGCTGAAGGAGGCTCTACATGTTCGAAGAACGACCGCAGCCGGAGATCGAGGCGCTGATGAAGGCCAACCCGGAATTCAAGCAGCTCTACCAGCGCCACAAGGATCTCGACAAGAGAGTGATGGATGCCGAACTGGGCGTGCTACCGATCGACGACATCACCCTGGCGCAGATGAAGCGCGAGAAGCTGGCTGCGAAGGACCGACTGGTCCGCATGTACGACCTGCAACACCACTGACGTCCACCCCTTTCCTCGCCGCGGGCGGCGACTTCCTCGTCGGTCTCTCCGCCCGCGTCTCCGAAGAGCCGGGGCGGCTGCGCCCAGCAGCCGCCCCGGTGCGAAGGAACTTCCCCTCCCCGATGGCGCCCGCATGGCCGGGCGCCCCCTGGCGCGCCGCGAATCGCGGCCCCGGCGGCGCCGCGACGTCCATCCGGCCTTTCCGCGCTTCACGCCGGGCTTTTACACTGCCCGGATGAGCATCCATCAATCCGTACTCGAATTGATCGGCGACACGCCGATCATCAAGGCGCAGCGCCTGGACACCGGCGTCTGCGAGCTCTATCTCAAGCTCGAATCGCAGAACCCGGGCGGCTCCATCAAGGACCGCATCGGCCTGTCGATGATCGAAGCGGCCGAGAAGGCGGGGCGAATCCGCCCCGGCGACACGCTGGTGGAAGGCACCGCCGGCAACACCGGCATCGGCCTGGCGCTGGTCGCGCAGCAGAAGGGCTACAAGCTCATCCTCGTCGTGCCCGACAAGATGAGCCGCGAGAAGATCTTCAACCTCAAGGCGATGGGCGCGCAGGTCGTGCTCACGCGTTCGGACGTCGCCAAGGGCCATCCCGACTACTACCAGGATCTGGCCGAACGCCTCGCGCGCGAAACGCCCGGCGCGTACTTCATCAACCAGTTCGGGAACCCGGACAACCCGGCCGCGCACGAATTCGTCACCGGCCCGGAAATCCTGCGGCAGATGGGCGACGTCGGCGGGCTCGACGCGATCGTCTTCGGCTGCGGCAGCTCGGGCACGATGACCGGCCTGTCGCGCTACTTCGCGAAGGAATCGCCGGATACCGAACTGATCCTCGCCGATCCCGTCGGTTCGATCCTCGAGGAATACATCAACCGCGGCACGCTGTCGGACAAGTCGGCGAGCTGGATGGTCGAAGGCATCGGCGAGGATTTCCTGCCGCCGATCTCCGACTTCACCCGGGTGAAGAAGGCCTACGCGATCAGCGACAAGGAAAGCTTCCTCACCGCGCGCGAACTGCTGGAGAAGGAAGGCATCCTCGGCGGTTCGTCCACCGGCACGCTGCTCGCCGCGGCGCTGAAATACTGCCGCGAACAGACCACGCCGAAGAAGGTGCTGACGCTGGTGTGCGACACCGGCAACAAGTACCTGTCGAAGATGTACAACGACTACTGGATGCTGGACAACGGCTTCCTCGCGCGCCAGTCCACGGGCGACCTGCGCGACCTGATCCTGCGTCCGTTCTCGCAGCGCGACACGGTGGTCGTCGGCCCGAACGACCTGCTGGTCACCGCGTACCAGCGCATGAAGCTGTACGACGTCTCGCAGCTTCCCGTGATGGACGGCGACAACATCGTCGGCATCGTCGACGAGAGCGACGTGCTGCTGCACGTGTACGGCGACGAATCGCGCTTCCGCGATCCGGTGTCGACCGCGATGGTGAGCAAGCTCGACAAGATCGACGTGCGTTCGCCGATCGAATCGCTGCTGCCGGTGTTCGATCGCGGGCATGTCGCGATCGTCGTGGACGGCGAGAAGTTCATCGGCCTGATCACGCGCATCGACCTGCTCAACTACCTGCGCAGGCGCGTGCAGTAATGAACGCCGCGGCGTCCGCGCACTGGCTGCCGGGCGACCGGTTGCCCGACGTGCGCCTGCGCGCTGCCGACGGAACGAACTGCACGCTGCACGCCGAATTCGCCGGCGCTCCGTTGTGGCTCGCAACGCCGGCCGATGCGCAGGACGCCGCGCGGCTTCCGCAGCCGCCGTCCGGCACGTTCGCGCTGTGCGTGGGTCCGCAGGCGCCGGTCGGCGCACCGCAAGGCTGGCGCGCGTTCGCCGCCGATGCGCGCTGGTGCGCCGGCGTCGGCACCGGCCTGCTGTGGCTGGTCGACGCGAACCTGCGCCTGTGCGCGTCGCTCGCGTTGCCGCAGCGGGCGCCGCCTGCAATAGCGCATCCGATCGAGCCGTTGACGGGTGAGCGCACGTTTCCGATCGCGCCGGTGCTGCAGATCCCGGGCGTGTTCGAGCCCGGGTTCTGCGCCGAATTGATCCGTCATCTCGAAGTCGACTGCGGCGGCGGCGACGTGTCCGCGGTGATGGTGATGCAGGACGGCGAACGGCGGATGCAGGTCGATCCGGACATCAAGCAGCGGCGCGAGACGATTCCGCGCGACGCGCAGCTCGAAGCGCGCATGCACGAGCGGCTGATGCGTCGCGCGCTGCCGGAGATCGCGCGCGTGTTCAATTTCGAAGTGCGGCGGCGCGATCCGTTCAAGCTGCTGGCGTATCCGGAACGCGCGGGCTATTTCCGCGCGCATCGCGACAACGAGTCGCCCGACGTCGCGCACCGGCGCTTCGCGCTGTCGGTGAACCTCAACCAGGGCGACTACGTCGGCGGCGAGTTCCGCTATCCGGAATTCGGCCCGCACCTGTTCTCGCCGCCGACCGGTGCGGCGCTGGTGTTCTCGTGCTCGCTGCTGCATGAAGTGCTGCCGGTCGAACGCGGCACGCGTTACGCGATGACCACGTTCCTGGCCTGATTCAACCGCGAGGACGCAGGCGCGGCGCCAGGTCGGCGGTGCCGATCGCGTCCAGCGCGGCCTGTGCCCATTCCATTCCGTCGCCGATGCCGTCGGCGTGTTTCTCCGCTGCGGCGGCGAGTTCGCGCCGGCGCGCGTTCGCATCGAAATGCGCGCCACCGTCCTTCGCGTAGCGGCTCAGCAGTTCGGACGCCTTGATGCGCTGCGCCCAGTCGTCGGGCACCGCGAGGCCGTAATGCGCCGCCAGCCGTGCCGTCGCCGGTGCGGGGTCGCGCAGGACGTCGGCGAAATCCAGGTCGATCAGGCGCCCGGCCAGGGCCGGGTCGGCGGACAGCGTTCGCCAGCGCAGCTGCTCGACCAGCCATGCGCGGGCGAGCCGGGCGCCGGTCAGTTCCGCACGCGGCAGCGCGGGCTGGCGCGCCAGCCGCAGCGGCTCGGTGGCGAGGACGCCCTCGATGAGGCCCGGGTCGCGGAGCATCGTCGCCAGCCAGGTCTGCAGGTCGACCCACAACAGGCAGCCACGGCCGGTGGGCGGCAGCAGGCGGTCGGCGAGGGTGGTCACCACGCTGGTCGGCTTCACCACGACCGCCCGGCTGTCGGGGAATCCCCGCGCGAGCAGGGCCAGCACCGGCGCCTCCCACGCGCGTACGGCCGGGTCCTCGCGGCCGTGGGCGAGGGCGAGCAGGGGCAGGGGTTCGCGCAGGCCGAGCACGCCCGGCACCAGGTCCAGCAGCCGGCTCACCAGCGAGGAACCGCAGTGGCCGACATGGAACAGCCAGTGGACGTCGCGCAGGGGCGGCGACGGCCCGAGCGCCGCGTCGAGTTCGGCCCGGTCGAGGGTCCAGCCGGACACCTCGCGGCGGCCCAGCGAACGCTGGTCGAGGAAGCTCGCCCGCCGGTAATCCCCGGCCTCGAAATGCAGCACCCAGGCCCGGTTTTGCGCCGCATCGAACGCGAACAGCGGATACGCTGCACTGCGGCTGAAGTCCGGCGGCAAACGCCTGGGTGGGCTCATGTGCGGTGCTAGAATCGTCGGCCGCCCATGCTAGCGCGGACTAGCTAAAAAAGACGGAAGGACGTAATGACTGAACGACATGCCGACGGCAGGGCGGGGAAGCCTGGCCTTGGTACCCTCGCGATCCACGCCGGCCAGGCGCCCGACCCGACCACCGGGGCGGTGATGACGCCGATCTACGCGACCTCGACCTACGCACAGAGCAGCCCGGGCGTGCACCAGGGCTTCGAGTACTCGCGCAGTCACAACCCGACCCGGTTCGCGTACGAGCGCTGCGTCGCCGGCCTGGAAGGCGGCACGCGCGGCTTCGCGTTCGCTTCCGGACTGGCGGCGACCTCGACGATCCTCGAGCTGCTAGATTCGGGCAGCCACGTCATCGCGATGGACGACGTCTACGGCGGTACGTACCGCCTGTTCGAGCGCGTGCGACGCCGCTCCGCCGGCCTGGACTTCAGCTGGGTCGACCTGAGCGACGCGGCTGCATTCGAAGCGGCGATCCGACCCGAAACGAAGATGGTCTGGATCGAAACACCGACCAACCCGCTGCTCAAGCTGGTCGACATCGCGCAGATCGCACAGATCGCGCGCAAGCGCGGCCTCATTGTCGTGGTCGATAACACGTTCTGCTCGCCAATCCTGCAGCGCCCGCTCGAACTGGGCGCGCACATCGTCATGCATTCGGCGACCAAGTACCTCAACGGCCATTCCGATATCGTCGGCGGTATGGCGGTGGTCGGCGACGACGCCGAGATCGCCGATCGCATGGCCTTCCTGCAGAACGCCGTCGGCGGCGTGCAGGGCCCGTTCGACAGCTTCCTCGCGCTGCGCGGCCTGAAGACGCTGCACCTGCGCATGAAGGCGCACTGCGAGAACGCGCAGGCACTGGCCGAATGGCTGGAGCAGCACCCGCAGATCGAAAAGGTCATCTACCCCGGCCTGAAGTCGCACCCGCAGCACGAACTGGCCAAGCGCCAGATGCACGGCTTCGGCGGCATGCTGAGCATCTACGTCAAGGGTGGCGAAGCCGCCGCGCGCCGCATGATGGAGCGTTGCGAATACTTCACCGTCGCCGAATCGCTCGGCGGCGTGGAAAGCCTCATCAACCACCCGGCGATCATGACGCATGCCTCGGTGCCCGCCGAGCGCCGCGCCGCGCTGGGGATTTCGGACAACCTGGTGCGGTTGAGCGTGGGGGTGGAGGATCTGGCCGACCTGCGCAATGACCTGGGCCAAGCTCTGGGGCTGCTCGGATGAATCGGCAGTCAACAGCCTCGTTCTGGATTCAACGCGCGCTCGCGTGGGAAATGGCCAAGCGCGAAGTCTACTCGCGCTATCAAGGATCTGTGGCAGGGCTTGCTTGGTCGTTCTTCTACCCGGTCTTGATGCTTGGGGTCTATACGTTCGTCTTCGGCGTAATTTTCCGCTCTCGCTGGAGCGCCGATGCCGGAAACCTGCCTACGTCTGAGTTTGCATTGATACTTTTTGCTGGGTTGATCGTATACGGCATGTTCTCTGAATGCCTGATCAAAGCACCAGCGCTGATTACTGCGAATATCCAGTTCGTGAAGAAGGTGGTATTTCCATTGGAAGTGCTCCCTGTCTCATGCGTCCTCGCGGCTACTTTCCATATGGTCGTCGGATTGCTGGTGTTGTTTGCCGCGATGTTGCTGGTCCAGGGGTGGATTCCGGCAACGGCGCTGATGTTCCCGTTCGTTTTCCTTCCGCTGGCGTTTGCGACGCTAGGCATCACCTGGTTCATCGCGGCCTCAGGCGTATACCTGCGTGATCTGACGCAGGTCATGCCCCTCGTCTCGACGATGCTGCTCTTTCTTTCGCCCATTTTCTATCCAATCACTGCAGTTCCGGAAAAGTTTCGGCGCATCGTCGAGCTCAATCCCATTACCGGTGTCGTGGAAGGTGTGCGAGAAGTCCTCATCTTCGGAAGGTTGCCTGACCTGAGCGTTCTTGCTTGGCAATACGTGGCAGCGTTGACCATTGCTTCGCTCGGATTGTGGTGGTTCCGGTTCGTGCGCAAGGGGTTTGCCGATGTCATCTGAAGTCGTAATCCGGGCATCGGGTCTTGGCAAACGATATGAAATCTTCGCGAGTCCTGCTGATAGGTTGATGCAACTGGTCGAGACTCCGCTTACGAGAGCGCTCGGCCGCGAACCGCGCGCGCGTGGTCGGGAGGTGTGGGCCCTGCGTGGCGTGGACTTCGAAGTCGAACGCGGGGAGACGCTTGGTGTAATCGGCCGCAATGGATCGGGCAAGAGCACTCTTCTGCAGATGCTATGCGGCACGGTCAATCCGACCGAAGGCCATGTTTTCGTTGATGGACGAGTGGCCGCGCTGTTGGAGTTGGGTGCCGGATTCAATCCGGAGTTCAGCGGACGCGAAAATGTGTTCCTCAGCGGCATGCTGCTCGGACTACAGCGGGAAGAAATCGAGCAGCGCTTCGACGATATTGCCGCGTTCGCAGATATCGGACAGTACATCGATGAGCCTGCCAAGACCTACTCCAGTGGCATGTTCGTTCGATTGGCGTTCGCCGTGGCGACGTCGGTGAATGCGGACGTTCTCATCATCGATGAGGCGCTTGCCGTGGGCGATGCTCGCTTTCAGGCGCGCTGCATGAAACGGCTACGGCAGATTCAAGACCGTGGCGCCTCGGTGTTGTTTGTCAGTCACGATGTCTCGGCGGTACGCGCGTTGTGTCAGCGCGCTCTATGGCTGGATGGGGGGCGGGCGCGGGCGCTGGGACCGGTCCTCCAGGTCACCTCCCGTTACATGGAGTCGATATTCGCCGATGATCCGGAAGCAGCGGCAGAGGTAGGGGGCATCGGTACCGGAATGCCCGGCGTTGCCGAATCCGAGGCTGCCACATCTGTGCACAACGTGAGGGTGGCGGAGGACGGCATCAAGGCGCCCAAGATCGCCGACGTGGCTTTGGATGCGCGCCCGGTCGCTCACTGGGGCGAAGAGGTCGGTCTAATACGCTCTGCAAACGTTCTGGACGTCAATGGCCAGCCCGTCGACCTCATCTATTGGGGCGACGTCTGTCGAGTGCGGATTCGTTTCGTGCTTCCGGAGAGCTATTCGCCGGATACATTCGGCGTGGCCTTTTCTATCAAGGATCTGCGCGGGTCGGACATCATCGTGTCCAGCACGCACGATGCAGGCGAGGCTCGATATCCCAACTGGCGTGCTGGCGACGAGGTAGAAGTCGAGTTCGACTTCGAGAATGGTCTCGTCGAAGGGAAATATTTCCTGGTGGCCGCACTTGAGCGGCGACATGGCACATCGATTGAATACTATGAGTATGTTGAAGGGGCACGATACTTTTCATCGTTGACTCCGAGGCGCTTTTCTGGGGTCTATCAGCCGAGTATGAAGCACCGCTTCCGGGAGGCGTCGGGTGTCAGGTGATTCGATCAACTCTCAGGATTACTGGGACGGCCGCTTCGACGAAGACTGGGAGGCGCTTCACGGCCGCGAGCAATCACGGTTTTTCGGCGCGCTTGCACTGCAGATGCTGCCCGATTGGCTGAAGCAAGCATCGCGCAGGCTACCGTTGAGCTGGTGCGACTGGGGATGTGCCTTGGGCGACGGCACGAACGAGCTCGCATTGGGCCTGAGCGGCGTGCCGATAACGGGCATCGACTTCTCACCGGTCGCTATTAAATCGGCGATGACGGCCTACCCTGCCCAGAACTTCGTTGTCCAGGATTGGACGAATGGCAGTGCCGAAGCCTCGTTGTACGACGTGGTCTTCAGTTCCAACACGCTTGAGCACTTTCACGAGCCGTGGGCGATTCTTGAGCGGGTGGCATCGCACGCGCGCTATGCCGTCGCGATGCTGTTGCCTTTCCGCGAGCGACGCTTGATTGATGAGCATCACGCGTCGTTCGATCCTTCGAACGTGCCGATCACGCTTCCGGGCGGCAAAGTACTGGTGCATGTGCAAGTGCGGGATACCAGCGCTGACCAGCCGTGCTATTGGCCGGGTGAGCAAGTCATGCTCGTATGGGCCGATCCGGCGTGGTTGGACTCGTTGTCGCTGCGGGTCAACGATGTTCGGTTCGAAGTCGAACCGTCCAGCACCGTGGCTGGGCTGCGCTCGGATGTCGAGAGTCTGGTTGCCGACCTGGGGACGACCCTCAACGCCCTCGCCGAATCTAGACCCGATCGTGCGGATGACGCCCAGCGACTGCGCAATGCACTCATGCACTGGCTTGCAGTGCGTCAATCCCAAAAGCAAAGTGCTGCGCCGGCGTGGCACTTCGAGCAAGTGGCCCGGGACCAGCGGCACGCGATCGAGCTTTCGTCTGCGCTCAACGCCTTGGTGCCATTGGTCGGCGAGACTGAAGCGGTCAGTGGACTCCGAGAGAAGCTGGCGTCGGCAGATGAGATCGCAGCTAAAGCAATTCAGGACATGGAGCTGTGGAAGAGGTTGTACGAACGCGAGTGCGCCGAAGCTGAGCGCTGGCAGCGCGTCGTAGAGGCGGAGCAGAAGCAATCTCTGGAAGCATTGAGAGAGATCGAGGTTATGTATGCGTCGCTAAAGGCGCAGAACAACCAAGCAGCCAGCTACCAAGCGGAGCTGAGTGCAGTCTATGCCAGTACGTCCTGGCAGATCACTCGTCCTTTGCGGTTGCTGCGGCGGTTTATGAGTCGCCCGCTTGAAACGACGAAGTATGTGGCGCGGTTATGCGTGCGCGGGCTGGGCGGGCAGTCGCGGGAAGTGGCCGCCTGGAAGCGGCGCATCGCCTCCGGGCTGAGGTTCGCCAGGCGCACCTTGAAGGCGCGGCGGATCGATCCCTCCGATCGGGCACGTGTGATGTCCATGATCCGCTCGCGAGCGGTCAAGCGGCTCAAGCATAGTGACTTTTCCAGACTTCCTAAGCTGGCTGGCGTTGCCGACGGCGTTGGCGATGTGTTCGTGTGGGCGGTGATCGACTGGAACTTCCGCACCCAGCGCCCTCAGCACCTTGCAACAGCGATGGCGAAGAAGGGGCATCGCGTTTTTTATATCTCTAACAATTTTGTGGACTCAGAGGTTCCTGGCTTTTCGGTGGAGGCAATCGAGGGGAGCGACAGGCTCTTCCAAGTCAATCTGAATGTTTCAGGGGCTCCCCAGATCTATTCTGACATGCCTACCAGAAGCCAGGTCGAAAGCATCCGCGGGAGTCTGTGCACGTTACTGGAGTGGACCAGATCCACGAAGTGTGTTTCATTCGTCCAGCACCCGTTCTGGCTCGATCCGGCGCAATGTCTGCCGAATGCGCAGCTGGTCTACGATTGTATGGACCATCACGGTGGATTCGAGAATAACGCGTCATCGATTCTCGAAGGCGAGCGTGCGCTGATCAACGCCTGTGACTTGTTGATCGTGACCTCCCAGTGGCTGGAGGATGAGCTTTCCGGCGAAGGGCGGAAGATCGCGCTTATCCGCAACGCAACGGAGTTCGACCACTTCAGTCGCGCGCCCGCCTCGGTATTCCGCGACGAACATGGACGCAAAGTAATCGGCTACTACGGTGCAATCGCCGAATGGTTCGACGCCGAGCTGGTCCGGCGTGTCGCGCTCGCACACCCTGACGCTCTGGTCCTGCTGGTCGGTCGCGACACGGCTGGCGTCGCCGCAGAGCTTGCCGACCTGGCCAACGTGCGGATGACCGGCGAAGTACCGTATGCCGAGTTGCCGTACTGGCTCTACGGGTTCGACGTCTGCCTGCTGCCGTTCAAGGTGATTCCGCTGACATTGGCGACGAATCCCGTGAAGGTTTACGAATACCTGAGTGCGGGCAAGCCTGTGGTGTCTGTCGACCTGCCGGAGCTGGCCCAGTTCGAAGACTTGGTCGCGCTGGCTGGCGACGCCGATTCGTTCGTGGATGAAGTGGGCAAGGTACTGGTCGACCAGACCGATGGCGCTTCCTCGGCCGAACTCCGCAGGGAGTTCGCCGCGCGTCAAACCTGGGCACATCGGGCGCAGGCGCTCGATGACGCGTTGGCCAGCATCAGCGAGCCGCGCGTCAGCGTCGTGGTGCTGACCTACAACAAGCTCGACTATACGAAGGCGTGCCTGGAAAGCCTGGAACGCTACAGCGATTACCCCAACATGGAAGTGATCGTCGTCGACAACGCATCCAGCGACGGCAGCCAGGACTACCTGCGCGAATGGGCCGCGCGCGGCGAAGACCGACGCTTCATCGCGAACGAGGTGAACTCGGGCTTTTCGGCCGGCAACAACATCGGGCTGGCCGTCGCGTCCGGCGATTACCTGGTGATCCTCAACAACGACACGTACGTCACGCCGGGTTGGATCAGGACCATGATCTCCCACTTCCGGCGCGACGCCAGCGTCGGCCTCGTCGGGCCGGTGACCAACAACATCGGCAACGAAGCGAAGATCGACATCCAGTACTCCGGCATGCCCGAAATGATCGAGGCGGCCGGCGCGTACACCCGCGCGCGCGTGGGCAGGTCGTTCCCGCTGGAAACCGCCGCGTTCTTCTGCGTCATGCTGAGCCGCGCCGCGTACACCGCGGTTGGCGGGCTGGATGAGCGGTTCGGCATCGGCTTCTTCGAGGACGACGACTACTGTCGGCGCCTGGCGATCGAAGGCTTCCGCATCCTCTGTGCCGAGGACGTCTTCGTGCATCACCAGCTGTCGGCGAGTTTCGGTGCGCTCGACACGGGCGTGCGCCAGGCCCTGTTCGAAAAGAACAAGGCGATTTACGAAGAGAAGTGGGGCGAGTGGAAGCCCCATTGCTATCGTCAGAAGGCATGACGCGGCAGGGGTGCCGCGTCGGCTTCACGGGTCGGTCGTAAGGGGGATGTCTTGAAGGATTCCAAGGGGACGGCCGTGTCGCTGCCACTGCGAACCATGGCGATCTCCGCCGTGATCGTGGTGTCGTGCGCGCTCCTGTCGAAGTTTCTGTTCGGATTCACCTACGGCATCCTTGCCGTGGTCATCGACACGTTGCTGCTCTGGCCTGCCGTTTGGCTCATCGGCTGGATGGCGCCGGGCCGTTCGTCGACATGGGTGTTCGCGACGGTCATCGCCGGCGTCTTCGTGCTCGGGCAGTCGGCCAAGATTTCGCTGATGGCCTTGCCGATCACGTTCGGCGACATCGTCTCCGGCGTCCAGCTGATCCGCGTGCTGCATGGGGCGCACCTCGTGTTCGCGCTAGCCGGGTGCGTGGTCGCGGTTCTCCTGCTGGCATGGGCGCTGCGGTTCCGCAAGGCGAGGTGGTACGCGCTGCCGGCACTCCTCGCCTACATTGCCTGCCTTCCGCTGCTGGCGTACGGCCTGGCATCGCTGGCCGGGCCCCGTTCGGAAGGAGCGTCCAGCGCATCCGTCGTCGGCGAACACGGAAGCCTCACGTTCGTATTCGCCGACCTGGCGCAGGGATGGCGGGAGAGATGGTCGTCCGTCGATGAGGCGAAGATCGACGCGCTCGCCGCTGGACACCGCGGGCGCGAGTCCCTGGGTGGGGACTTCAGGAAGCGCAACGTCCACCTGCTGCTGATGGAGGGATTGTGGGATCCGCTCCGCCTGGAGACCTACAAGTTCTCGCGCGACCCGTGGGATCCGCGTTTCCGGCGCCTATGGGAGCAGGGCGGGCGTTCGACCGTCCTGAGTCCGACCTTCGGAGGCGTTACCGCCAACGCGGAATTCGAGGCGTTGTGCGGCCTGCCCGCGTATCCCGACCGCGTCGTCTTCGAAGACGGATTGGACAATACGGTGCCGTGCCTGCCACGCATGTTGCGCGAGCGCGGTTACCTGACGGTCGCCAACCATCCCTACAAGGCCAAGTTCTGGTCCCGCGACGAGGCGTATCCGAAGGTCGGCTTCGAGCAGTACAACCCCAGTGGCGCCTACCGGCTGGACGACATGGACGGTGCGTTCCTCAACGACCGCTCCATGTATTTCCAGACGCTGGATCGGCTGAACAAGTTCGATCCCCAGCGCCCGTACTTCGCTTACGTGGTCAGCCTGAGTTCGCATTTCCCCTACGATCGCGATCGCGCCAAGCGCCCCGACCTGGTCACGGTCTCGCCCCAGGCGGACCTGTTGCAGGCGTACGCGAACGCGGTGGCGTATTCGACCGCGGCGATGATGGATTACATCGAAGCCGTTCGCGAACTGGATCCCGACGCCATCATCGTGCTGTTCGGCGACCACGCCCCCGTGCTGGGAGCCAATCCTGATCCCTACGTCGTCTCGGGCTTGAAGGGCGAGGCGGGGGCGGGTCGATCCGGCCTGGTGCAGATGAGTTCCACGCCCCTGCTGGTAATCGATGGACAGAAGGGCGCGGCGGACATGGGTCAGATCCCGCTGTACGCACTGCCTTCCCGCGTGCTCGCGCTGCTGGGCCCCGGCGCGCCTAAGTTGCCTTACGCGCAGGTCACGGGCGATGCGCGCAGCCGAATCTTCCTCGGGGCCTTCCTTGCGAGGAAGAATCGAGGCTGGGACGCCTGCACGACCGACACGCCTGATTGCAGGAAGGCGTCGAAGCAGCTCGAGCAGACCAAGATGCTGCGCAAGGATCTCATCCAGGGCAAACAGCAGTTCCTGCACGCCGCCAACCAGGCGTGGCTCGCGAAGCCCGTCGCCATGCAGCAGAACCTGCCCTACGGGGCCTGCAAGCTGGGCGTGCAGAACTGGGGGCCCCGCACCGCATCGAGCGGAAAGGGCTTCAACGTCCAGCCCGATGGTTCCAATGCGATCTGGCTGAAAGTGACGGAAGGCCGGGGCACGCCCATCCTGATGATCGGCGAGGACGAGGTCCGCGTGACCCTGGCGGGAAACATCGCGTCGGCCGGCTTCGACAATCCGCAATTCCTCACGGCGCCCGGTGAGTACCCGGTCAAGTACCGCTGCGAGGATGAAGCCGGTGAAGTTTCGGTCGGCACCTTCGTGGTCACCGCCAGCCCGTAGGCGATGCGGGGCAGGCTGATGCTCGCCCCTATGAAAGGCCCAGCGCCCACAGGGCGAAGCGGATGCGCCGCCCTGTTCTAAAGCGCCGTCAGGCCAGGATGCGTTCGACGATCCGCCTGGAGGCCTGCCCGTCCCCGTAGGGATTGTGGGCGCGTGCGAACTGCTCGTAGGCAGACGGCTCATCCAGCAGGCGGTTCGCTTCGGCGACGATCTTCCGGCTGTCGGTGCCCACCAGCACCACCGTGCCGGCCTCGACCGCTTCCGGGCGCTCGGTGGTATCGCGCATCACCAGGACCGGCTTGCCGAGCGACGGAGCCTCCTCCTGCACGCCACCGGAGTCGGTGATGATCAGGTAGGCGCGCGACATCAGGTACACGAACGGCAGGTAGTCCAGCGGCGGGATCAGCGTGACGCCAGGGTGGTTGGCGAGGATGCGGTTGACCGGTTCCTGCACGTTCGGATTGAGGTGCACCGGATACACGACCTGGGTGTCGCCCCGGTCGGCGATGGCCTTGAGCGCCAGGCAGATCTGCTCGAATCCGCCACCGAAGTTCTCGCGGCGATGACCGGTCACCAGGATCAGCCGCTTGCCCTCCTCGAGGAACGGGAACTGCGCGGACAGCGAAGCCTGCAGCTCTGGCGAGGCTTCGATCTTGCCGATGACTTCAAGCAGCGCGTCGATCACGGTGTTGCCGGTCACCAGGATCTTCCCGTCCGCAACGCCTTCGCGCAGCAGGTTGTCGCGCGCGGTCGCGGTTGGTGCGAAGTGCAGGCTGGCCAGAGGAGCCGTCATGCAGCGGTTGCCCTCTTCAGGCCATGGCGCATAGAGGTTGCCCGTCCGCAATCCCGCTTCGACATGGCCGACCGGCGTGCGGTTGTAGAAGGCCGCAAGGGCGGAGGCCAGCGTCGTGCTCGTGTCGCCATGCACGAGCACAAGGTCCGGCTTGTGCCTGCCGATGACTTCGCTCATGCCGGAGACGATCTTGCCGAACAGGCCCGGCAAGGTCTGCCCCGGCTCCATCACGTTGAGGTCGTCGTCGGGCGTGATGCCGAACAGGTCCAGGACCTGGTCGAGCATCTGCCGGTGCTGGGCGGTCACCACCACGATCGGCTCGACGGCGGGCGCTGCGGCGAGTGCCTTGATGACCGGCGCCATCTTGATCGCCTCTGGCCTGGTGCCGAAGGCCACCAGGACTTTCTTGCTGCGTTGATTCATTTATTCCCGTGGAGATGCTGGTTCAAAGAGCGCGCTTGCGGAACGTGCCATGGAGCTCGGTCGGGCGACCGCCGTTCCTGAAATGCGCGAGTTCCTGTTCGACGAGGGAATGGATGCGCAGGACATCCCCCTCTCGCGAAAGATCGTAGTTGTCGGAATAGGCCAGGTCGACGAGGCGCCACAGGAAGCAGTTGCGCCGATACACCGCGATGGGTTCGAAGCGATGGAGCAGCAGTGGTTCGATCTCGTCGCTGCGGATTCCCTCGAACGTCGCGTCCGAGAAATCGACGTTGGGCAGATCCTCGTCGACACGACCGGTGTTGCGGTTGCGACGATACCGCTCGGGAAGCGCACGGAAGACCGAGTTGCCGACCCGGTAGTCCTCGTCGAACAGGCGGTTGCCGCTGCGACCGATGGCTTCGCCGATGCTCCAGAACTCGCCGTCATCGGTGAGGGCATCGCGAATGAAGTTCAGCACGCCCTCCAGTTCGACGACGTGGTGCAGTGCCGAGACGCACATCACGATGTCGTACTGCTCGCCGAAGTCCCGGATCTCGTTGACGTCGGCCAGGATCAGCCGCGGTTGCTGGTCCGGCGGGAAGTTCAGCGCCGCGCTCTTCAGCAGGTCGCGGCTGATGTCGAGCAGCGTCCACCGTGCGCGATCGCCGACGCGCGATGCGAACTGCGCCTCGATCCTGGCCGCTCCCGCGCAGAGCGAAAGGATCCGCACGGGCTTATCGGGCGTGGCCTGCAGGCGTTCCGCGGCGCGCACCAGCCGTTCGCCGAAGTCCGGCGCCGTCGCCTGCAGCGTGCTTCCGAGCAGGTGGTGTGCGTACTCGTAGGCGCCGGAAGGGAACCGGGCCAGCTGATGCGGGAACGGAAACTCGGGCCTGCCGGGCGGTGCCGGCTGCTGCTGCGTCGCCCGCGCGTTCGCCAGCAGCTCATGCAGGGGGATGCATTCGGCGGGCGGGACCGCGCTCCCGGACCGGTCCAGCGAGCCCTGGTACATCGAATGATCGTAGACGCTGGAAAAATGCGCGATCTCGTTCGCGATGCGCTCCTTGCGGAACGCTATCGCACGCAACGCGCCCATGCGCTCCTCGCTGCCGACCGCCAGGTCGTAGATCGCGATCCAGTCGCCGCGCGGATCGTTCGCATCGCCCGCGCCGCAGACCAGGCGGACGGTGAACTGCGCACCCATCCAAGGGCTCAGGTCGAAGTACGCATGGCGGGGAGCGAGCCCGAATTCCCCGTACGGCACCTTCAAGGCGCCGATGCGATGGGTACCGCCCTTGTCGTCGATCAGTTCAATGAAGAGCTCGGCGCCGTCCCGGCTCAGGTTGCCGTGGGCAGCGCCGTAGCGCACGGCCATCCGCTGCCCACTGGAGATCGTGATGGAACCCAGCCGCACCCGCTCGCCCGCGAGCAGCAGCAGGGCGGGGCGGGCGACGCCGCTATGGCCGATGGTCATCCATCTGCTGGGAGGAGGCGCCGCTCCGGCCTCGACCTCGATATGGCTGTCACTGGACAGATACAGTTCGTGCATATCGGAGCCCATCCGAGGGGAGCCCGATACTAACCGGACTGTAGGGCAGTCGTAAGTTCAGGGAGAAGGCTGAACAGATCCCCCACCAGCCCGATGTCCGCGATCTCGAAGATCGGCGCGTCGCCGTCCTTGTTGATCGCCACGATGGTGCCGGCGTCCTTGATGCCGGTCAGGTGCTGGATCGCGCCGCTGATGCCGACGGCGATGTAGAGCTCCGGCGCGATGATCTTGCCGGTCTGGCCGACCTGCAGTTCGTTCGGCACGTAGCCCGCGTCGACCGCGGCGCGCGATGCGCCGACGGCGGCGCCGAGCTTGTCGGCCAGCGCGTAGATGACCTTGAAGTTCTCCGCCGATCCGACGCCACGACCACCGGAGACGACGCGGCGCGCCGACTGCAGGTCCGGGCGATCCGACTTGCCGGCCGCCAGGCCGACGAAGCGCGTGTGCGAGGGCAGGGCGGCGTCGACGCTGGCGGCTTCGACCGCCGCATTGCCGCCCCTCGCCGCTTCCGGCCACGAGGCCGTGCGCACGGTGGCGACCACGGTCTGTCCGGCCGGCGCTTCGACGGTGATGATCGCGTTGCCCGCGTAGATCGGGCGCTTGAAGGTGTGGCTGCCTTCCGCGGCCATGACGTCGGACACCTGCGACACGCCCAGCAGCGCGGCGACGCACGGCATCAGGTCCTTGCCGAAGGTGGTGCTCGGGCCGAAGACGTGGGTGTAACCGGCGGCGATCTTCGCCACCTGCGGTGCCAGGATCTGCGCGATGGCGTTCGCGTTGGCCGCGTTGGCGACCGTCAGCACCTTGCCGACGCCGGCGATCTGCGCGGCTTCGGAGGCAACGGCCGACGGATCGGCGGCCAGCACCACGATGTCGATGGACTCGGGTTTCAGCGCCTGGGCAGCGGAAACGCACTTGGCGGTGGAGGCGTTGAGCTTGCCGTCCAGGTGTTCGGCGACGATGAGTACCTTGCTCATTACAGCAGCCCCTTCTGCTTGAGTGCGGCGACCAGTTCGGCCGCGTCCTTCACCATCACGCCCTTGCTGCGCTTGGCCGGCGCGGCGTAGTGCGTGGTCTTGAGGCCTTCGCCGGCATCGACGCCGAGATCGGCGAACTGCACGGTTTCCAGCGGCTTGCTCTTGGCCTTCATGATGTCCGGCAGCTTGATGAAGCGCGGCTCGTTCAGGCGCAGGTCGGTGGTGACGACCGCCGGCAGGTCGACTTCGAGCGTTTCCAGTCCGGCATCGACTTCGCGCGTGACCGTGGCCTTGCCGCCTTCCACCTCCAGCTTCGAGGCGAACGTCGCCTGCGGACGGCCCCACAGCGTGGCGAGCATCTGGCCGGTCTGGTTGGCGTCGTCGTCGATGGCCTGCTTGCCGAGGATCACCAGGTCCGGCTGTTCCTTCTCGATCAGCTTGAGCAGCGTGCGTGCGGCGGTCAGCGGCTGGATCGGCTGGTCGGACACGACGTGGATGGCGCGGTTGGCGCCCATTGCCAGGCCGTTGCGCAGGTGCGCCTGGGCGTCGGCCGGGGCGATGGTGGCGACCACGACCTCGGTCGCGATGCCCTTGTCGCGCAGGCGCAGGGCTTCTTCCAGCGCGATTTCGTCGAACGGGTTGGCCGACAGCTTGACGCCGTCGGTGACCACGCCGGAGCCGTCCGGCTTGACCTGGATGCGGACATTGAAGTCCACCACGCGCTTGTAGCCGACGAGGATCTTCATCGTGCGGGGATTCCTATGGTTGCTGGGCCGAAAGCGGGCCGAGAACCGGCGATTCTAGCCGAGTGGGGCTCCCTACGCAGGCGGATGGAATCGGTCTTCCTGCGTCCGGCAGGGACGGTAGGCGCGCCGCAATCCGTTCATTGTCTGGAATCCCGGCTTCGGCCGGGGCAGCCCGATCCGGTACCCTTCAGCGGGCTCGTTCCCCCCAAGGCGGAGTCCAAATGCTTCATCCGGTCATTCTCAGCGGCGGCAGCGGAACCCGGCTCTGGCCGTTGTCCCGCCAGAACCAGCCCAAGCAGTTCCTGGCGCTCGTCGGCGATCACTCGCTGTATCAGGAAACCGTGCGGCGGGCGAGCAAGCTGCCCGGCGCGCAGCCGCCCATCACCGTCTGCGCCGACGACCACCGGTTCATGGTCGGAGAACAACTGCAGGGCGCGGGAATCGCCAGCGGCGGCATCCTCCTGGAGCCCGCCGCGCGCAGCACCGCCCCGGCGATCGCGCTGGCCGCGCTGCACGCGCTGGCGCGCGACCGGGAGGCGATGTTGCTGGTGATGCCGGCCGACCACCTCATCGAGGACGAAGCGGCGTTCCGCGCCGCCGTCGAAGCCGCGACCGGGCTGGCCCACGAGGGCTGGCTGGTCACGTTCGGCATCCGCCCCGAATACGCCGAGACGGGCTACGGCTACATCCTGCGAGGCACCGAGCTCGGAGAAGGCGGCTTCCGTGTCGAGCGCTTCGTCGAAAAGCCGGACAAGGCGACGGCCGAGCGCTATGTCGCCGAGGGCACGTACGCCTGGAATTCGGGCATGTTCCTCTTCGGCGCGCAACGCTATCTGGACGAGCTTGGGCGCCATGCGCCGGCGATCCTGGAGGCCGCGCGCGCCGCCATGGGCGGTGCGAAGGCCGACCTCGATTTCACCCGCGTCGATCACGACGCCTTCGCGGCGAGTCCGAGCGACTCGATCGACTACGCGGTGATGGAGAAAACCGACAGGGCTGCCGTGGTTCCGGTGAGCTGCGGCTGGAGCGACATCGGGTCGTGGTCGTCGCTGTGGTCGGTCGCGCAGCGCGACGGAGACGGCAATCGGTACGAAGGCGACGTGATCGCCGTCGACACGCGCGACAGTCTCGTGCGTGCGTCGGAGCGGCGCATGGTTGCCACGATCGGCGTCGAGGACCTGGTGATCGTCGATACGCCCGACGCCACGCTGGTGGCGCGC
Organism: Lysobacter sp. SCRH-1R; assembly: GCF_057747855.1. Classification (NCBI taxonomy): domain Bacteria; kingdom Pseudomonadati; phylum Pseudomonadota; class Gammaproteobacteria; order Lysobacterales; family Lysobacteraceae; genus Lysobacter; species Lysobacter sp. SCRH-1R. The sequence goes on from NZ_CM173227.1 coordinate 621,076, forward strand.
AAGGACCGGGTCCAGGACGTCAAGGCCATCGTCGACAAGTTGAAGTCCGACGGTCGCCAGGAGCACCTGTTCCATCGCAAGGTCTACCGTCCGTGGGGTAGTTACGACTCCATCGGTGTCGGACCGCGCTTCCAGGTCAAGCGCATCATGGTGAAGCCCGGCGCCGCGCTCAGCCTGCAGAAACACGCGCATCGCGCCGAACACTGGATCGTCGTCTCCGGCGTCGCCGAGGTCACCTGCGACGACCGCGTGTTCGACCTGCACGAGAACGAAAGCACCTACATCCCATTGGGCAGCGTGCATCGTCTGCGCAACCGCGGCACCGAACCTGTCGAGCTGATCGAAGTGCAGTCCGGTGGCTACCTGGGCGAGGACGACATCGTCCGCCTGGAAGACGTGTACGGGCGTTCGTAAGCGATACCCCAGGGCGCCCCGGTCCGGGGCGCCTTGGACGATGCGGCCGTCAGGGCGAAACGCCGCCGAGGCGCTTCGCCAGCAACGACGCGAACCGCTCCGCGCTGCCCGGCGCATGCGCGAAGAACAGCGACGGCTCGCACAGCTCGAGTTCGAGCAGGCGCGGCGTGCCGGCACCGTCGTGGATGAGGTCGACGCGCGCGTAAAGCGGCGCTTCGTCCAGGCCCAGCGCATCGCGTGCGGCTGCCATGACGCGATCCGCCAGTGAGAATTCTTCTTGCGACGGCAGCCGCGGCGCGATCGCTTCGGCGGCGAACAGATGGTTCGTGGGCGCTTCGCCCGGCCGCAGCAGCGCGCCCTTGCGGATCGCGTGGCTGAATTCGCCGGCGAAGAACATCAGCGCGGTTTCGCCGTGTTCGTCCACCGACGCGAGATACGGCTGCAGCATCGCGCTGCGATCGGCGTCGAGCAGGCGCGCGAGATGGTTGGCCGCGGCGAATTCCTGCGACCGCGCGTAGCGCTGCGCATCCTTCGAGCCCGCGCCCACGCTCGGCTTCACGACGAACTCCGCCGCGTCCGCATGTTCGGCGAGGAACGCCTGCAACGCCGGCAGCGGTTCCATGTCCGGTTCGACGAACACCGTCGGGACGATCGGCGCGCCACGCGTGGCGAGGTCGGCGAGATAGTGCTTGTCGGTGTTCCAGCCGATGACGTGGAGCGGATTGATCAGCCGCGTCTGCGTCGACACGCGCGCGCTCCATGCGAGGAATTCGCGCAGCCGCGGCACGTAATCCCAGGGCGAACGCAGGATCGCCGCATCGAAGCGGCTCCAGCCGACGGTCGGGTCGTCCCAGGCGCGGACATGGGCGGCAAGGCCGGCACGGGCGCAGGCGTCGAGCAGCGGCGCCAGGTCGTCGTCGGCACCTGCGGCGGCGATGGCGGTCACGAGGGCGATCCGGGTCATGCCCGAAGTCTAGACGCTGGCGGCCTCCGGCCGCGATGAGAGCAACTCCCCGCCGCATGCCCGAACGTACGGTGGGGCGCGTCGCGCGGCCACGGTAAACTGCCGGCCATTGCGCAGAACCGAACGGAGTCCGTCATGGCCGCGACGCAAAACGGCAAGAACAAGGTTTTCCCCAGCGCGAAGGCGGCGCTCGACGGCATCGTCGCCGACGGGCAGACGCTCGCCGTCGGCGGCTTCGGCCTGTGCGGGATTCCCGAGGCGCTGATCGCCGCATTGCGCGACAGCGGCGCCAAGGGGCTCACCGCGATCTCCAACAACGCCGGCGTCGACGGCTTCGGCCTGGGCCTGCTGCTGGAGACGCGGCAGATCAGGAAGATGATTTCGTCCTACGTCGGCGAGAACAAGGAGTTCGAGCGCCAGTTCCTCTCCGGCGAACTGGAGCTGGAATTCAACCCGCAGGGCACGCTGGCCGAGCGCCTGCGCGCGGGCGGCGCGGGCATCCCGGCGTTCTTCACGCGCACCGGCTACGGCACCGTCGTCGCCGAAGGCAAGGAAACGCGCGAATTCGACGGCCACCATTACGTGATGGAAACCGCGCTCAAGGCCGACGTCTCGCTGGTGAAGGCGTGGAAGGCCGACAAGGCCGGCAACCTGGTGTTCCGCAAGACCGCGCGCAACTTCAATCCGGCCTGCGCGATGGCCGGCGCCGTCTGCATCGTCGAAGTCGAGGAACTGGTCGAAGTCGGCCAGATCGACCCCGACCACGTGCACCTTCCGGGCATCTACGTCGACCGCATCGTCGTCAACGCCACGCCCGAGAAGCGCATCGAGCAGCGCACCGTGCGCGCCGCCTGATCCCCACGAATACAGGAACAACGACATGGCTTGGACCCGCGACCAGATGGCGCAGCGCGCCGCGCAGGAACTCACCGACGGCGCCTACGTCAACCTCGGCATCGGCCTGCCGACGCTGGTGGCCAACTTCATTCCCGACGGAGTGGACGTGTGGCTGCAGAGCGAGAACGGCCTGCTCGGCATCGGCCCGTTCCCGACGGAAGCCGAGGTCGACGCCGACCTCATCAACGCCGGCAAGCAGACCGTCACCGCGCGTGCCGGCGCGAGCTACTTCGGTAGCCACGATTCGTTCGCGATGATCCGCGGCGGCCACATCGACCTGGCGATCCTCGGCGCGATGCAGGTCACCGACAAGGGCGACCTCGCCAACTGGATGGTGCCCGGCAAGATGGTGAAGGGCATGGGCGGCGCGATGGACCTGGTCGCCGGCGTGAAGCGCGTGGTCGTGCTGATGGAGCACACCGCGAAGAACGGCGAGCACAAGATCCTGCCCGAATGCACGCTGCCGCTGACCGGCGTGGGCGTGGTGAACCGCATCATCACCGACCTTGCGGTGCTGGACGTCGCCGAAGACGGCCTGAAGCTCGTCGAGCTCGCGCCGGACGTGACCGAAGAAGAGCTGCGCGAGAAGACCGGCGTGCCGTTCTCGCGCGCCGCGTGAGATCGAGCCTTCGATGAAAGTGCTGGTTTGCGGAGGTGCGGGCTACATCGGCTCGCACATGGTGCGTCGCCTCGTGCGCGATGGCGTCGGTACGGTCGTGTTCGACAACCTTTCCACCGGCCATCGCGAGTCGATCGGCGACGCCGCCTTCGTGCGCGGCGATCTGCTCGATGCGGCGCAGCTGCGCGATCTGTTCGCGCAGCATCGCTTCGACGCGGTGATGCATTTCTGCGCGCGATCGCTGGTCGGCGAATCGGTGCAGGAGCCCTACGCGTACTACCAGAACAACGTCGCTGGCACGCTCAACCTGTTGCAGGCGATGCGCGACGCCGATGTCGGGAAGCTCGTGTTCTCGTCCACCGCGGCGGTGTTCGGCCATCCGGAATCGGAACTGATCGACGAGTCGCATCCGACGCGGCCGATCAATCCGTACGGCGCGAGCAAGCGGATGGTGGAAATCATCCTGGAAGATGCGGCGCGTGCGTATGGACTGCGTTCGGTCGCGCTTCGCTACTTCAACGCGGCGGGCGCGTCGCCGCAAGGCGACATCGGCGAGTCGCATTCGCCCGAAACGCACCTGATCCCGAACATGCTGCGCGCGGCCAACGGCGACGCGCCGTCATTGAAAGTCTTCGGCAACGATTACGCGACGCCCGACGGCACCTGCGTGCGCGACTACGTGCACGTCGACGACCTCGCCGATGCGCATTCGCGCGCGCTGGATTTCATGGCGTCGAACGAAGGCGCGCACGCGTTCAACCTCGGCAACGGCGCGGGGTTCAGCGTGATGCAGATGATCCAGGCCGCGGGCGACGTGGCCGGCACGCCCATTCCCTACGAGATCGCGCCGCGACGCGCGGGCGATCCCGATCGCCTCGTGGCAGGTAGCGAAAAGGCGCGGCGCCTGCTGGGGTGGCAGCCGCATTACACCGACATCGCGCGAATCATCGACACCGCGTGGCGCTGGCATCGCAATCCGCGCTACTGATTTCCAGCAAGCGCCTGCGAGGAAGTTCCCCGCAGGCGCGATGCCTCACAGGTTCTGGTAGTTCGGTCCCGAGCCGCCTTCCGGCGTCACCCAGTCGATGATCTCGTAGGGATCCTTGATGTCGCAGGTCTTGCAGTGGACGCAGTTGGCGGCGTTGATCTGCAGGCGCTTGCCGGCTTCATCCTGCACGATCTCGTACACCGCCGCCGGGCAGAAGCGCGTGCAGGGGTTGTCGTATTCCTCGGCGCAACGCGTGATGCAGATGGACGTGTCGCGCACCTTCAGGTGCACGGGCTGGTCCTCGTCGTGCTCGGTGGCGGCGTAGTACACGCCCTGCAAACGGTCGCGCGGCGCGAGTGGGCGGTCGATGTAGTCGCGTTTGGGACTTTCGTATTCGCCGATCTTTTCCAGCGAACACCAGTCGGCCTTGTTCTTCAGCGTCCATGGCGAGAGCCCGCCGGTGACGGTTTCCCACGCCGAGTTGAGGATGCCGAACCACAGTCCGCGCTTGAAGCCCGGTTTGATGTTCCGGACCTTCTTCAGCTCGGCCATGATCTCCGAGCCGCGCAGCTTCGCGTCGAAGCCTTGCGCCGACAGCTGCGAAGCGACGAGGTGCTCCGCCGCGAGCATGCCGGAGCGGATCGCCTGGTGCGTGCCCTTGATCTTGGGCACGTTGAGCAGGCCGGCGGTGTCGCCGATCAGCAGCGCGCCGGGCATCTCGATCTTCGGCAGCGACTGGTAACCGCCCGTCACGATCGCGCGCGCGCCCGCCGAAAGAATGCTGCCGCCTTCCAGCAGCGGCCTGAACAGCGGGTGGTTCTTCCATTGCTGGAAGGCCTCCCACGGTTTGTATTCCGGGTCCTTGTAGTCGAGTCCGCTGACGTAGCCCAGCGCGATGCGGCCCTTGTTCAGGTGGTACAGGAAGCCGCCGCCGTAGATGGCGTTGTCGGCCGGCCAACCGAAGCTGTGCACGATCTTGCCGGGCGTCACGCGGTCTTCCGGCACCTGCCACAGTTCCTTGATGCCGATCGAATAACCCTGCGGATCGCTGTCGGCGTCGAGCTTGAACTGCTTGATCAGGCGCTTGGTGAGATGGCCGCGCGCGCCTTCGGCGAGCACGGTGACTTTGGCGCGGATGTCGATGCCGGGCGTGTAGCCGGGCTTGTGCGAGCCGTCCTTCGCCACGCCCATGTCGCCGATGCGCACGCCCACGACGGCGCCGCTGTCGTCGTGCAACGTCTCGGCGGCGGCGAAGCCGGGGTAGATCTCCACGCCCAGCGCTTCGGCCTGCGGCGCGAGCCACGCGCACATCGCGCCGAGGCTGACGATGAAATTGCCCTCGTTGTGCATGCCGGGCGGAATCGGCAGGCGACGGTGGCCTTCGTGCGTGAGCAGCCAGAACTCGTCGTCCTTCGCCGGCACGCAGATTGGCGGCGGGTTGTCGCGCCAGCCGGGCAGCAGGGCGTCGAGCGGGCCCGGTTCGATCACCGCGCCGGACAAAATGTGCGCGCCGATGGTGGACGCCTTCTCGATCACGCAGACGGACAGCTCCGGATTGAGCTGCTTCAGGCGGATCGCGAACGACAGCCCGGCCGGACCGGCACCGACGGTGACGACGTCGTACTCCATCACGTCGCGTTCGACGGCGTTCGGATCGGGTTGGCTCATGGGAGGCGCTCCAAGACGGGCTGGCGTACAGCGGCTGGCGGATTTCAGGGCGGATTCCAGGGCGAGTCCGCAAGGCGTGATTGTCGCGGTTTGCGCCGCCCGCGCCAAATCCGCCGGCGGGCGCACGCGATACGGCGTGCTAGCTTGGCGTATGGTCCTCGCCCCCGTTCCCTTGCCCGACGCACAGCTGCGGTTCGATCCGCACTGGCTGGGCCCGGTCGAGGCCGATGCGCTGCTGGATACCCTGCGCGCGCAGGTTCCCTGGGAGGTCCACCGCATCCGCATCTTCGGCCGCGAAGTCGATTCGCCGCGGCTGAGCTGCTGGATCGGCGATCCCGACGCGCGCTACCGCTATTCGGGCACGTTGTTCGATCCCCACCCGTGGCCAGCGTCGCTCGGTCCCGTGCGTGAGCGACTCGAGCGTACGCTCGGCGTCGCGTTCAACAGTGTCCTGGCGAACCTGTATCGCGATGGAAACGACGCGATGGGCTGGCACAGCGATGCCGAGCCGGAACTCGGGCGCGAGCCTGTGATCGCCTCGATCAGCCTCGGCGCGACCCGGCGGTTCGCGTTGAAGCATCGCGACGATCCGGCCCGGAAACTCGCGCTGGACCTGCCCCACGGCAGCCTGCTGGTGATGTCCGGCGGGACGCAGCGCCATTACCGCCACGCGCTGCCGCGCACGACGCGGCCGATCGGACCGCGGATCAACCTGACCTTCCGGCGGATCCTCGCGCCGGACGGTTGAACGCGCTCAGGGTTTCGCGGGCGGAAGCGTGCGGCGGTAGGCCTCGCCGCTGGTCAGCGTCCAGCCGGCGATGTCGCCGCCGATGTTCGACAGCGCCTGTTCGAACGCGCGCGCCACATCGGCCACCGCCGTGCTCGAGGACGGCACTGCCTGGCGGAACACCTTCGACGCGGCGACCTTCTGCTGCGGCACGTGCAGCAGCTTGGCGCTGACCTCGATCGTCGCCGACGGCAGCGCGCCGCCCGCGTAGTCGGATTCGAAGCGGCGTACTTCGAAGAACAGCTTGAATTCGGACGCGACGCCCGTGCCCTGGCGTGCGACGCCGCCGATGCGGCCGGAGTCTTCCAGCGCGCGCAGAACGGTGTCCACGAGCATGTCCGAAGGCGGGCGCACCCATTGCGCGTCGCGATAGACCTGCACTTCGCCGGGCGTCGGGCGCACGGCGATGCGCAGGCTGTCGACGATGCGCGGTGCGGCGGGCGGGGCGACCACCAGCTGCCAGTCGACCTTCGGCCACGACGGATCGGCCTGCACGGTCGGCTCCGGTGCGTAGATCGTGCTGGTGCTGCGCGGCTTGTCGCTCAGGATCGAGCAGCCGGCGAGCGCGAGCAGCATTCCGGTGGCCAGCGCGAGGCGGGCGGTGCGGGCGAAGGTCGGAGCGGTCGTCGTCATGTCGGCGCGCGTGGTCATTCGGGTTCGAACTCGGAAGGGTCGAACTGTTTGGGGCCGTCGCGACCGAGCAGGTACCGCGTCGGGTTGCCGTCGAGGCGATCGCTGATGCGGCGCAGGTCGCGCACCAGCGTGCGCAGTTCGGCCAGCGTCGGGCCGAGCTGCGCCAGGCCTTCGTTGGCGAAGCTGTTGATCGCCGCGCGGTTGTCGGTGAGCACGCCGTTGGCATTGGCGGCGGCCGAATCCAGGCGCGTGAGCGTGCTGTCGAGCTTTGCGATCAGGCCCGGCAGCTTGGCGACCAGTTCGCGGTCCACGCTCTGCACCGCGCGGTTGGTGTTGTCGAGCGTGGCGGAGAGCTGCTCGCTGGACTTGCGCGCGTTGACGATGAGCGCGCGCAGGTCCTCGCGCTGCTCGGCGATGGAGCCGGTCATCGATTCGATGTTCGCCAGCGTGTTCGACACGCGCTGCACGTTCTGGTCGCTCAGCACCTGGTCCAGTCGCGACACCAGCCGGTTCGCGGTGTCGGCGATGTTCTGCAGCGCGGAGGCTTCGGTCTGGATCACCGGCACTTCGCGGCGGTCGGTGTCGGCCAGCATCGGGCTGCCCGGACTGCCGCCGGTGAGCTGGATGAAGGGGCTGCCGGTGATGCCCTGGATCGACAGCTTCGCGCGCGTGTCGGTCTTGACCGGCGCGTTGGCCTGGAGGCGCAGGATCGCGATCACGCGACGCGGATCGTCCGGCGCCAGGCTCAGGTTCTGCACGGTGCCGATGGAGATGCCGTTGTACTGCACCGAGCTGCCTTCGCTCAGGCCGGTCACCGGTTCGTTGAACAGCACCGCGTAGGTGCGCCATTCCTTCTCGGAGGAATACTTCGCCGCCCACAGCGCGAACAGCAGCAGCGCCAGCGTCACCAGGATGGTGAAGGCGCCGATCAGGACATAGTTGGCCCGGGTTTCCATGATGTCAGCTCGCGGCCTCGAGGGTGGTGCGTGCGGCGCGCGCACGCGGACCGTGGAAATACTCCTGCACCCACGGATGATCGAATCGTTCCACTTCCTGTATCGGCGCGCACACCACGACCTTGCGGTCGGCGAGCACGGCGACGCGGTCGCAGATCGCGTACAGCGTGTCCAGGTCGTGCGTGATCAGGAACACCGTCAGCCCCAGCGCCTGCTGCAGCGTGCGGATCAGGCGGTCGAACGCCGCCGCGCCGATCGGATCCAGTCCCGCCGTTGGCTCGTCGAGGAACAGCAGCGGCGGATCCAGCGCGAGTGCCCGCGCCAGGCCCGCGCGCTTGCGCATGCCGCCCGACAGTTGCGACGGCAGCTTGTTCAGCGCATCGGCCGGCAGGCCGGCGAGCTTCACCTTCAGCAGCGCCAGTTCGTAACGCAGCGAATCGGGCAGGTCGGCGTGGTATTCCTTCAGCGGCACCTGCACGTTCTCGCCGACGGTGAGCGAGGAGAACAGCGCGCCGTCCTGGAACAGCACGCCGGTGTTGCGCTCGATCGCGCGTCGCTGCGCGGCGTCGTCGGTGAGCGCGTCCAGCCCGAGCACCTCGATCTCGCCCGCCTGCGGCGGGCGCAGGCCGAGGATCGCCCGCATCAGCACCGACTTGCCCGTGCCGGATCCGCCGACGATGCCGATGATTTCGCCCGGCCGCACCTCCAGGTCCAGCCCGTCGTGCACGACCTGTTCGCCGAAGCGGTTCACCAGCCCGCGCACGCGCACGATCGGCCGGCCGCTTTCGCGGGTCGGGCAGAGCGGATGCACCGCACCGTTCGACGGGGAAGCCGACGTCGCGCTCACACGCCCATCTCCATGAACCAGATCGCGAAGAACGCGTCGAGCACGATCACCATCGAGATCGACTGCACCACGCTGGAGGTCGTGCGCTCGCCCACCGACTGCGCGGTGCCTTCCACCTGCAGGCCTTCCAGGCAGCCGATCAGGCTGATCAGCAGCGCGAATACCGGCGCCTTCGCCAGGCCGACGAGGAAATGCCGCAGCTCCATCGTCTCGTGCATGCGCGCGAGGTACTGCTCCGGCGGGATGTCGAGACTGTAGGCGCCCACGGTAAGACCGCCGAGCAGGCCGAAGACCATCGCGATGAAGGTCAGCAGCGGCAGCATCACCAGCAGCGCCAGCATGCGCGGGATCACCAGCAGGTCGATCGGGTCCATGCCCAGCGTGCGGATCGCGTCGACTTCCTCGCGGCTGACCATCGCGCCGATCTGCGCGGTGAACGCGCTGGCGGTGCGGCCGGCGAGCACGATCGCGGTGAGCAGCACCGCGAATTCGCGCAGGAACGAGATGCTCACCAGCTCGACCACGAAGATCACCGCGCCGAAATCGCGCAGGATGTTCGCGCCGAGGAACGCGACCACCGCGCCGACCAGGAAGCACAGCAGCGCGACCAGCGGCACGGCGTCGAGGCCGACCTGTTCCATGTGGTGCACGGTCGCCGTGGGACGGAAGCGGGCGGGCTCCTTGAACATGCGCAGCAGCTTCAGCTGCGTCTCGCCGAGGAATCCCACCAGCGCCAGCGCCTCGTGCCAGTTGTTGTGCACCGCGCGGCCCAGGCGGGCCAGCGCCGCGCTGACGCCGTATTCGCGCTTGCGACGCGGGCGGTCGTCGGCGACGTCCTCGATCGCGCTGACCAGCGCGCGGTGCGAGTCGTGGAAGGTGAAGACGTCGAAATCGAGGTTGCTGCGCCGCGCGAAGCGCAGCAGTTGCAACACGCCGACCGAATCCAGCCGCTCCACGCCGGTGGCGTCGATCGCCTCGACGCCACCGGGCGCGCCGCCCAGCGCGGTGCCGATCTGCCCGGCGTAGTCGAGCGTCCAGGACCCGGACAGCCGCAGTCGCGACGGCGAGGGGCCGTCGGCGTCGATCTGCGGCGGGTGCGCGGTGGATTCCGTCATCGGGCGGGCCAAGGCAATGGCGCGAGGATAGCAGCCTGCGTATCGCGCCCGCCGCGAACGCGGCGCGAAGGTGTCCATGCGCATCCGCCCCGCTGCCACGCGGCACGGCCGCATGCGATGCTTCCGCGCATGTCGAATCCGCCTCCCCTCAGCGCCGCCACTTACGCCGCACGCATCAACTTCGTGATCGAGCTGGCCGAGCGCCTGCACGCCTACGGCACCACGGCGCAGCGCCTGGAGGGCTCGATCAGCGCCGTCGCGCACCGCCTGCGCCTGGAATGCGAGCCGTGGTCGAATCCGACGGGACTGATCCTCACCTTCGCCGACCCGCAACGCGCGCCGGGCGAGAGCGACACCACGCGCGTCATCCGCCTCCCACCCGGCGAGACCGACCTGCATCGGCTGGCCGAAACCGACCGCATCGCCGAGGAGGTGCTCGCCGGCAAGCTCGGCCTGGTCGACGCGCACGCGCAGATGAGCGCCCTGGACACGCCGCCGACGTTCCGCTTCCGCGCGATGCAGGTGCTGGCCTACGGGCTGGCCGCGCTCGGCATCGCCGGCGTGCTGCGGCTGCCGTGGCTCGACATCGGCGTGGCGGGCGTCAACGGGCTGATGATCGGCCTGCTGGTGCAGTGGTCCGAATCGCACCCGCGCTTCAAGGAAGCACTGGAAGCGGTGACGGCGATGTTCGCGGCACTGGTGACGCTGCTGGTGGCCTCGTTCGTCGCGCCGCTCAACCAGAACACGGTGATCATCGCCTCGCTGATCGTGCTGCTGCCCGGAATGGCGCTGACCAACGCGATGAACGAGCTGACCAGCCAGCACCTGGTGTCCGGCACGGCGCGTTTCGCCGGTGCGGTGACGACGGTGCTCAAGCTCGCCATCGGCACGATCATCGCGCTGTACCTGGCGAAGGTCGCCGGTCTGGACGCGCAGGTGCGCGCCTCGCGACCGCAACCGGAATGGGTGGAGTGGGGCGCGCTGACGCTGGCGGCGTTCGCCTTCGCGGTGCTGTTCCGCGCGCAGTGGCGCGACTATCCGAAGGTGATGGCGGCGGCGGCCGGCGGCTACCTCGTGTCGCGCTTCGGCGGGCAGGCGTTCGGCAGCCCGGCGGGCATCTTCCTCGCCGCGCTCGTGTTGACCGCCGCCGGCAATGCGTACGCGCGCTGGTGGAACCGTCCCGGCGCGATCCTGCGCGTGCCCGGCATCATCATGCTGGTGCCCGGCAGCGTGAGCCTGCGCGGCCTGCTCACGCTGATCCAGCAACAGGACATCGACGCCGGCCAGGCCGCCGTCCTGGCGGTACTGAACATCCTGCTGGCGCTGATCGCGGGGCTTTTGTTCGGCAACCTGTTGTTGCCGGCCCGGCGGAATCTTTGAAGCTTTGGGGGAATCGGGAATCGGGAATCGGGAATCGGGAATCGGGAGTCGGGAATCGGGAGTCGGGAGTCGGGAGTCGGGAGTCGGGAGTCGGGAATCGGGAATCGGGAGTCGGGAATCGGGAATCGGGAATCGGGAGTCGGGAGTCGGGAGTCGGGAGTCGGGAGAGCGAACGTCCGGACCTCTTTTCCCCTCATCCCGGCGAAGACCGGGATCCAGGCTGATGGCTGTCTGTCCGCAGGCTCCGTAATTCCACGACACCTCGCAGTGCCCCTGAAAACAGAAACGCCGGCACATGGCCGGCGCTCTGGTCGTACAGGCGACAGGCGATCCCTAGATCACCTGATCAGGAAATCCTCGAGCTTCTTCCCCGCGCTCGTCTGCGCCGCCAGCCAGCGCGGCTGCTTGCCGCGCCCGGCCCAGGTTTCCGACGGGTTCGCCGGGTTGCGATACTTCGGCGCGACCGGCTTCCCGGCGTTCTTCGACACCTTTCGGGCGGGCGCCTTCCCGGCGCGTGCGGCGGACGTCGGGGCCGAAGAGCCGCCGAACAGTTCGGCGATGCTGTAACCCTCGGCCTTGGCGAGCTGGGTCAGCTTCTTGCGCACCACGGCGATCGGCTTGCGCTTGCTCAGCGTGGTCTTGCGCTTCTTCGCCTGGCTGATCAGCGCGTCGAGTTCCTTCGCGGACAGCGCATCGAGATTGATCGACATTGGAGCCTCCGGGCGGACGGGATTATCGGGGAATAATCGCGGCCATTTACCGCGCATTTTCCCGATGATAATCGCCGGCGGCGGGCGGCGTAAACGAAGCGCGGCCGGGGACCGGCTGTTTCGCCGCGGTCTTGGGTTCGGCCAGAAGCGTTTGACCATTCCATCATCGGTGCCCGTACCAGCCCCCGGGCCGGGTCGACCAGAGCAGGAGCAGGAAGCCGGCGAACAAGCCTCCGCTTACGACCGTCATTACGGCCAGGGCTTCCGAAACAGCGCAGTTGCCGCTGTTCACGCCAGCAGCGAGCCCGACGGCGAGAAGCGTGCAGTGGCTCACGAGCGAGCGACGGCCCGCGAGGCGAAGTTCCGATCGTTGCGTATTTTTTTTGCTGTCGCGCTTACGAAGCAGCCATCCCCAGTCGCCGCTCGACAGCGAAAAGCCAAGCCACGATCCGGGACTGAGCGAGAACCAGAACCAGCCTGCGCAACCGGCGACTATCAGGAGAACAGACTGGCTCGTCATGCGCTCCGGTCCTTGATTCAAAACTGCCGCAGCAGAGGTCCATCCCCGGGTCGAAAGCAGGCGTAGGAACGCGACCCCGGGGCAGCGGGTCACCCTGTCCCGGATCCGGGACAGGGCTTCGAAGACGCGGTATGCGCGTCTACTTCCCGAACTTCGCGAACACGCCCGCGCGATCGAGGTTTTCCGCCTCGCTCGCCTGGCGGTGGCGGTACTCGAACGTGCCGGCGGCCAGGCCGCGTTCGGAGACGACCACGCGGTGCGGGATGCCGATCAGTTCCATGTCGGCGAACATCGCGCCCGGACGCAGGCCGCGATCGTCCAGCGCGGTTTCGATGCCGGCGGCGTTGAGGTCGCGGTACAACGCTTCGGCGGCTTGCGCGACGGTCGCGTCGTTCTTCGGATTGATCACGCACACCACCGCCCGCCACGGCGCCATGGGCTCGGGCCAGGCGATGCCGTTGTCGTCGTGGTTCTGTTCGATCGCGGCGGCGACGATGCGCGACACGCCGATGCCGTAGCAGCCCATCGACGGCGTGGCGGCCTTGCCGTTCGCGTCGAGCACGGTGAGCTTCATCGCCTCGGTGTACTTGCGGCCGAGCTGGAACACGTGGCCGACCTCGATGCCGCGCGCGATCTGCAGCGTGCCGCGGCCGTCGGGCGAGGGATCGCCTTCGACGACGTTGCGGATGTCGGCGACTTCATCGGGCTCGGGCAGGTCGCGGCCCCAGTTCACGCCGGCGAGGTGGAAGCCCTTTTCGTTGGCACCGACGACGAAATCGGACATGGCCGCGACGCTGCGGTCGGCGACGATGCGGATCTTCTTTTCCGGGTTCACCGGGCCGAGGAAGCCCGGCTCGCTGCCGAGGTGTCCGGCGATTTCCGCTTCCGTCGCCAGGCGGTATTCGCCCAGGCCGGGAAGCTTGGCGAGCTTCACCTCGTTCACGACGTGGTCGCCGCGCACCAGCGCGAGCACGAACTGCGGATTGCCTTCGGCGTCCGCGCCCATGACCGCGACCGACTTCACCGTGCGATCGAGCGTGATGCCCATCAGCGCGGCGACGTCCTCGCAGGTCTTCTGGTGCGGCGTGTCGATCCGGCGCATCGTTTCGCTTGCGACGGGACGCGGGCCGGGCGAGATCGCTTCGGCCAGCTCGACGTTCGCCGCGTAGTCCGAACCGTCGGAGAAGAAGATCGCGTCCTCGCCCGAATCGGCGAGCACCTGGAACTCATGCGACACCGCGCCGCCGATCGCGCCGCTGTCGGCGGACACCGCGCGGAACTTCAGCCCCAGGCGCGTGAAGATGCGCCCGTAGGTCTCGTACATGTTGCGGTATTCGCGATCGAGGTCCTCGTCGGTGACGTGGAAGGAGTAGGCGTCCTTCATCAGGAACTCGCGCGCGCGCATCACGCCGAAACGCGGGCGGATCTCGTCGCGGAACTTGGTCTGGATCTGGTAGAAGTTGACCGGCAGCTGCTTGTAGCTGGACAGCTCGTTGCGCGCGAAGTCGGTGATGACTTCCTCGTGCGTGGGGCCGTAGCAGTACCAGGCTTCCTTGCGATCCTGCATCTTCAGCAGCTGGCCGCCGAACTTCTCCCAGCGGCCGGTTTCTTCCCACAGTTCCTTCGGCTGCGCGGCCGGCATCAGCACCTCGATCGCGCCGGCGGCGTTCATTTCCTCGCGCACGGCGCGTTCGACCTTGCGCAGCACGCGCAGGCCCAGCGGCGACCAGGTGTACAGGCCGGCGGCGAGCTTGCGGATCATGCCGGCCTTGAGCATCAGCTTGTGGCTGACGACCTCGGCCTCGGCGGGGGTTTCCTTGCTGGTGTGGAGGTGGAACTGCGACAGGCGCATCGGCGTGGGGCTTTCGAACGTAAGGGAGGCGGCCATTCTGCCATGCGTTCCCGGCCCCGCCGGACGCCCGGAACGACGAAGCCGGCGCGGGGCCGGCTTCGGTGGACGCGCCTGCGGTGCGGCTCAGGTGTTGCTGCTGGCGACCGCCGGGCTCTCGCAGTAGGTCTTGATCTGAGCTTCGGCCAGCGCAGTGCGGTTGGCGCGCTCGGTCTCGTTGAGGCTGCGGTCGGGCTTGCCGTCCTTGTCCTCGTCGATGCCTACCTCGCCGCCGTCCTTGAGCACGGCCAGGTTGCTGCGCGCATTGGAGCAGTTGGCGTTGACGACGGGCTTGGCCGGCTGCGCGGCCTCCGCCGTGCCGCCCTTGTCGGTCAGGTTGCGGCCCTTGATGTACTGGTCCGGCGGCGGCGCGTCGGAATAGTGGGTAACGCCCTTCTCGTCCTTCCACTGGTAGACCTTCGCGGCGAAGGCGGGGGTCGCGATGAGCAGGCTCAGGCCGGCCAGGAGGCCGGGCAGCAGGCGGATCGGGCTGGACATGCAGGACTCCGGTGCGGGGTCGGGCGGGGGAATGGCCGCGATTGCAGCACCGCGACTGGCCGCAGGCAAGCGCCGGGAGCCGCTATCGTCCACTTATGTGGCCTGGGTCTCGTTGCCCGCGCGACGTGGCGACCGTCCCGGGGATGCCGGGTCGCGCGCCGATGGACTTACACTTTCCTGTCGCGGTCCGCCGCTTCCCCGATCCGTCATGCCGACTGCCCCCCACATGGACGACACGCAACAGCCCCCACGCCCGCGTGGCCGCGGGATCTACCTGCTGCCCAACCTGTTCACCACCGGCGGCCTGTTCGCCGGCTTCTACGCGATCATCGCCGCCACGCAGGGCCGCTTCGACGACGCCTGCATCGCGGTGTTCGTCGCCGGCATCCTCGATGGCCTCGACGGCCGCGTCGCGCGCCTGACCAACACGCAGAGCGAATTCGGCGTGCAGTACGACTCGCTGGCGGACCTGGTCAGCTTCGGCCTGGCGCCGGCGCTGGTCATGTACCACTGGGCGCTGCAGGAGATGCGGCTGGACGGCGCGATCCCCGGCAAGATCGGCTGGGTCGCCGCGTTCGTCTACGCGGCCTGCGCGGCGCTGCGGCTGGCGCGCTTCAATTCGCAGGTGGGCCAAGTGGACAAGCGCTGGTTCATCGGCCTGGCGAGTCCCGCCGCGGCGGGGCTGGTCGCCAGCTTCGTGTGGACCTGCGACGACCTGGGCTTCACCGGCGAGCAGCTGCGCTACCTCGCGCTGGGCGTCACCGTGGCGGCGGGCCTGCTGATGGTCAGCCGGATGCGCTATTTCAGCTTCAAGGGCGGCGGTCCGAAGAGCGACCGCGTGCCGTTCCTCGCCATCATCGTGGTGCTGGCGGTGCTGGTCGGCATCGCCATCGATCCGCCGCGCGTGCTGTTGGCGATCGGCGCGCTGTACGCCTTGTCCGGACCGGTGTACGCCGCGTTCCGCCGCGTGCGTCGCGCACCGGGGAGCGAGATCGCGTCATGACCGAGCCGTGGACCGCCGAGCAGCGCGAATGGCTGGAGGCCATGGGCCACACGGTGTGGTCCATCGCGCCGGCGGAGGCGCTGGTCGCCGAGCGGCAGCCGGAGTCGCCCGACGAACGCGGCCCTGACGAGCGTGGACGCGAAGCCCCAGCCGGCTCCTCCGGTGCGGGCGCCGCGATGCGCGAAGCGGCGGCGTTGCTCGCACGCGAGGAGCGCCCGGCGCGACCCGCGCCCGCGAGGCCGGCCCCGGCACGCGCGGCAGGCGGCGACCGCCTGATGCAGGCGCTGATGCGCGCCAGCGGCGGTGCCGACGAAGCACGCGTGCGCGACCTCGCCGGCGACCTCGCCGCGCTGCGCGGCAACGCCGCCGCCAAGCGCGCGCTGTGGCCGCGGCTGCGCGCACTGCGCAGGACATCGCGCGGATGAATGCGCTCGCCTCCGACGCCGGCCAACGCCCGCTGCCCGGCGCGCTGCGTCCGATGCGCGAGGACGATCTCGACGCCGTGCACGCGGTGGAGATCCGCGCCTACGAATTCCCGTGGACGGTCGGGATCTTCCGCGACTGCCTGCGCGCCGATTACCCCGCGTGGGTGGTGCAGCACGAAAGCCGCATCATCGGCTATTTCCTGATGAGCATCGCCGCCGACGAGGCGCACGTGCTCAACATCTGCATCGATCCGGCCTTCCAGGGGCGCGGGCTCGGCCGCCAGTTGCTGCGCGCGCTGGTCCGCGTCGCGCGCGGGCGCAATGCCGAGCGGGTGTTCCTCGAGGTGCGCCCCTCCAACGCGGGGGCGATCGCGCTCTACCACTCCGAAGGCTTCAACGAGATCGGCCGCCGTCCGCGCTACTACCCGGCGCGGGACGGCCGCGAGGACGCCCTGGTGATGGCCATCGAGCTGTTGCCGCCGGAAGACTGATCGCGCGAGGATGCCCCTCACCTTGGGTGCGGGAGGCGGCAATGGGGAAGGGCAGGGCGTTGGCGATGGCGATGGTGATCGCGATGCTGTTCGGACTCACGCCGCTGCACGCGGCCGAACCGGTGGTCCCGGTGGTGTGGGAATCGCCGGGATGCGATCACGAGAAGCTCGGCGCCGTCGTCGTCACGGCGGGCGAGCGCGTCAGCGAGATCACGCAGGACGACAACGTGCCCACCGTCGATTACTCGCGCGCACTGCGCAAACTCGCCGGCGCCGCGGCGGACAAGGGCGCCAACGCGGTCGTGCTGCGCAATCATCAGGGCGTGTACTTCACCCGCAACGGCAAGCGCACCCGGAAACCCGTCTACGTGAAGCTGAGCGGCGCGGCGATCCATCTGCCGGCGGCATCGGCGGCGGAGTGCGTGTTGAAGCCGGTCGATGTCGCGGAACTGGAAGCGCGATCGCGCGGCATCAAGCCGCAGAACGTGAATTCGCGTACCGCGTTCGAGGGAGATGACGCGGCGGAGTGAGGCGGCGCGACGCTTCGGAAACACCCGCCTCGTCATCCCGGTTCCGCCGGGATGACGAGTGAAGCGGACGCGTCAGCCCAGCTTCGCGCGCTGCACCGCCAGCGCGTCGCGCTGCAGGTTCCAGTCGGCCAGGCGCTTGCGCTCCTGTTCGACCACCGCCGGCGGGGCGTTGGCGACGAAGGTTTCGCTCGCCAGCTTGTTGTGGCACTTGGCGATCTCGCCATCGACGCGCTTGAGTTCCTTGTCCAGGCGCGCGCGTTCGGCGCCGAGGTCGACCAGGCCTTCCAGCGGCACGAACAGCTTCAATTCGCCGACCAGCGCGGTCGCGGAAGCCGGTGCGGCGTTCGCGTCGTCGAGCACCGTGATGCCGTCCAGGCGCGTCAGGAAGCGCAGCTGCGAATCGAAGCGCGCGACGCGTTCGCGATCGCTCGCGCTGCAATCGGCCACCAGCAGCGGCACGGTCTTCGACGGCGCGACGTTGAGCTCGCTGCGGATCTTGCGCAGCGACGTGACCATCGCCTTGAGCCATTCGACGTCGCCTTCGGCCGCGGCGTAATCCTGCCCGGCGAAGTCGGACGCCTGCGGATACGGGCGCAGCATGATGGTCTTCTCGGCGACGCCGAGCTTCGGCGCGACCTGCTGCCACAGCTCTTCGGTCACGAACGGGATCAGCGGGTGCAGCAGCGACAGCAGGCGTTCGAGCACGAACAGCAGCGTGTGGCGCGTGCTGTTGGCGGCGATGGCGTCCTCGCCCTGCAGCGCGGGCTTGGCCAGTTCGACGAACCAGTCGCAGAACTCGTTCCACGCGAACTCGTACAGCGCCTGCGACAGCAGGTCGAAGCGGTAGCCGGCAAAATGCTGCTCGGCCTCGGCGGCGACCTTCGCCAGGCGCGAGAGAATCCAGCGCTCGGCATCGGTCTTCGGGTCCGGGACGCCGATGAAGTTTGCGCCTTCGGTGTTCATCAGCACGAAGCGCGTGGCGTTCCACAGCTTGTTGCAGAAATTCTTGTAGCCCTCGGCGCGGCCGAGGTCGAACTTGATGTCGCGGCCGTGCGTGGCCAGCGCGGCGATGGTGAAGCGCAGCGCGTCGGCGCCGAAGGCGGGGATGCCGTCCGGGAATTCCTTGCGCGTGGCCTTCTCGATCTTCTCGGCCATCTTCGGCTGCATCAGGCCGCCGGTGCGCTTGGCGACCAGATCGTCCAGCGAGATGCCGTCGATCAGATCAAGCGGATCGAGCACGTTGCCCTTGGACTTGGACATCTTCTGGCCGTGCGAATCGCGGATCAGGCCCGTGACATAGACGTCGCGGAACGGCACGCGGCCGGTGAACTGATCGGTCGCCATGATCATGCGCGCGACCCAGAAGAAGATGATGTCGAAGCCGGTGACGAGCACGCTCGACGGCAGGTAACGGTCGAAACCGCGCTGCGCCATCGCCGGCTCGTTCGGCCAGCCCATGGTGGAGAACGGCCACAGCTGCGAGGAGAACCAGGTCTCCAGCACGTCGCTGTCCTGCGAGAGCGTGACGTCCGCGCCCAGGCCGTGCTTCGTGCGCACTTCCTCCTCGGTGCGGCCGACGTGGATCTTTCCGTCGTCGTCGTACCACGCCGGGATGCGATGGCCCCACCACAGCTGGCGGCTGATGCACCAGTCCTGGATGTTCTCCATCCAGTGGCGGTAGGTGTTGATCCAGTTCGCCGGGACGAACTTCACGTCGCCCTTTTCGACCAGCTCCAGGCCGCGCGCGGCGAGGCCCTCCATCTTCACGAACCACTGGTCGGTGAGGTACGGCTCGATCACCTGGCCGGTGCGGTCGCCGCGCGGCACCTGCAGCTTGTGCGGCTTGGTCTCGACGAGGCGGCCTGCGGCTTCCAGGTCGGCGAGCACGACCTTGCGCGCCTCGTAGCGGTCCAGGCCGCGGTATTTCTCCGGCGCGTTCTCGTTCACCGCCGCGGTGGGGGTGAAGATGTTGATCAGTTCGAGGTTGTGGCGTTGGCCGACCGCGTAGTCGTTGAAGTCGTGCGCCGGCGTGACCTTCACCACGCCGGTGCCGAATTCGCGATCGACGTAATCGTCGGCGATGACCGGGATTTCGCGGCCGGTGAGCGGCAGCGTGACGGTCTTGCCGATGAGGTGCGTGTAGCGCTCGTCCTGCGGATGCACCATCACGGCGACGTCGCCGAGCATGGTTTCCGGACGCGTGGTGGCGACGGTGAGTTCGCCGCTGCCGTCGGTCAGCGGATAGCTGATCGACCACAGGAAGCCGTCTTCCTCCTCGTTGACGACTTCAAGGTCGGAGATCGCGGTCTTCAGCACCGGGTCCCAGTTGACCAGGCGCTGGCCGCGGTAGATCAGGCCGTCCTCGTACAGGCGAACGAACGCCTCGATCACCGCCTCGGCGGCCATCGGGTCCATCGTGAACACGCTGCGCGACCAGTCGCCCGACGCGCCGATGCGGCGCATCTGCTTCTCGATGGTGTCGCCGGACTGCTGCTTCCACTCCCAGACCTTGGCGATGAAGCCGTCGCGACCGAGCGAGTCGCGCGTCTCGCCCGCACCTTCGGCGGCGAGGTTGCGCGAGACCACCATTTCCGTCGCGATGCCCGCGTGGTCGGTGCCCATCTGCCACAGCGTGTCGTAGCCGCGCATGCGGTGGTAGCGGATCAGCGCGTCCATCAGCGTGTGCTGGAACGCGTGGCCCATGTGCAGCGTGCCGGTGACGTTCGGCGGCGGCAGCAGGATCGAATACGGCTCGCCTTCGCCGCGCGGCTGGAATACGCCGCTGGCTTCCCACTCCTGGTAGAGGCGGGTTTCGAACTGCTTGGGGTCGTAGGAGGAGGCGAGGGAGGACATGATGCCGTGATTCGTGATTGGTGATTCGTGATTCGAAAGAGCGGGAGGGGCGGCGTACGTGCTTGGCTTCAACGAATCACCATTCACGAATCACCCATCACCGCTCCTCACATGTCGTACTTCTTCAGTTCCAGCCCGCGCGACTGGTACTGCTTCCAGCGTTCGCGCAGCGGGCCGCGCGCGCTGTCGTCGGCGGGTACCACTTCCAGCACGCGGTCGAAGCTGCCGTTGACCGGTTCGTCGCGCAGGTTGATCACCAGCGCGCGCATGGGCGTGTCGGTGTCGGGCGTGGCGATCAGCACGGGCGCGAGTTCGTCCTCGTCGTCGCCGGCCAACTGGTGCGGGATGTAGGCGTCCTCGTCGAATTCCCACAGCAGCTCGTCCAGTCGCTCGGCCTGTTCGGCGTCGCGCGCGAGCACCAGCGTCCACAGGTTCGCGTCGTGCGCCTTGCGGGCCAGTTCGCAGACCAGCAGGAGCGGTTCCTCGCGGAAACGCTCCTTCTGGATCAGGTAGAAATCGGCGCGTGCCATCAGGATCGGGAATCGGCAGTGGGGAATGGGGAATCGTAGGAGCGACAGGCCTCATGACTCGAAGCGAGTCCATCTGCGTCGTGCGCGTGTTTCACGATTCCCAATTCCCGGTTCTCAATTCCCGGCCCGATCCAGCAGCCACTGGCTCAGCAGGCCGACCGGACGGCCGGTCGCCATGCCGCGCTTGCCTTCGTCCGACGCCGAACCGGCGATGTCCAGGTGCGCCCAGCGCTGGCCTTCGGCGAAGCGCGCCAGGAAGCAGCCGGCGGTGATCGCGCCGGCCCAGCGGCCGCCGATGTTGTAGACGTCGGCAAAGCTGGATTCCAGCAGCGTCTGGTACTCGTCCCAAAGCGGCAGGCGCCATGCGCGGTCGAACACGTTCTCGCCGGCGTCCAGCAGCTCGTTCGCCAAGTCGTCGTGCTTGCTCATCAGGCCGGAGGCGAACTTGCCCAGCGCGATCATGCAGGCGCCGGTGAGCGTGGCCACGTCGACCAGCGCCTGCGGTTCGAAGCGCTGCGCATAGGTCAGCGCGTCGCACAGGATCAGGCGGCCTTCGGCGTCGGTGTTGCCCACTTCGATCGTCTTGCCGGACATGCTGGTGAGTACGTCGGACGGGCGGTACGCATCGGCGTCGGGCATGTTTTCCACGGCCGGCACGACCACGACGAGGTTGATCGGCAGCTGCATGCCCACCGCGGCGACGAAGGTGCCCATGACGGTGGCGCCACCGCACATGTCGTACTTCATTTCCTCGATGCCGCCCTGCGTCTTGAGGTTGATGCCGCCGGTATCGAAGGTGATGCCCTTGCCGACGAGCACGTACGGCTTGGCGTCGCCGCCATTGCTGTACTTCAGGACGATCAGCTTGGGCGGATTGGCCGAGCCGCGGCCCACGGCCAGCAGCGAGCCCATGCCCAGTTCCTGCATCTGCGCCACGTCGAGCACGTCGCACGAGGTGGTCGGGAAACGGCCGGCGAATTCCTGCGCCTGCTGCGCGAGGTAGGCCGGGTTGCAGATGTTCGGCGGCAGGTTGCCCAGCTCCCGCGAGAACTGCACGCCGGCGGCGATCGCCTGGCCCTGCGCCAGCGCGAGCGCGTCGTCGCCCAGCACGGAGAACGTGCGCAGGCCCGGCTCGTCCTTCTTGCGCGAGGTGCCCAGCGTGGCGGTGTAGCGATAGCAGGCGTGGTCGGCGGCGATCACGGCCTGGCGGATGTTCCAGGCCTTGTCGCGGCCGGCGACGTCGAGTTCGGACAGCGTGAACAGCGCCGTCGACACCGGGCCGCTCTTCAGCGTGCGGGCGGCATCGCCGACGGCCTTGAGGTACTGCGGCACGCCGAACTTGCCGGCTTCGCCCAGGCCGATCACCAGCACTCGCGGCGCGGTCACGCCCGGCAGGTCGTGCAGCAGCGCGGTCTTGCCGGTCTTGCCGCTGGCGTCGCCGCGCTCGAGCAGGGCGCGGATGCGGCCGTTGCTGGCCTCATCGAGGGCTTTCGCCGCGGGCGTCAGGCTGTTGTCGGCAAAGGCGCCGACCACGATGCAATCGGTGTGGGCGGCGGCGGGCGCGTCGCGGTTCAGGTCGAATTCGAGGGCCATCCAACAGATTCCCGGGCAGATTGAGAGGCAGCTCCGTACGGTAGTTCCGTACGGAGTACGACAGTTCCGTACAATTGGGCGGTGAGGGGGATTCGATCCCGGGCCGCGCATCGCGCAGCCGCCTCACGCCCTCGGACGAACCTCCGATTCTAGCAGGCCGCACACACCCGGCCCGCGGAACGGAGGGGCCCGGCGGCGACGGTCGCGGCGGCAAAGGCGGAGGCTCGGGCGCAGGGCGGCCCACGGCGGATGCCCACGCGCTGCATGCGTCCGTTGCACCACACTGGCCCGTCCTTCCCCCGAAACGCCCAGGCCCGACCGACCCGATGCCCAAGCTGGACCGCTACCTCATCAGCGAATTCGCGCAGGCGATCCTCGCCACGCTGATCGTCCTGCTGATCGTCACCGTCGGTGGCGCGTTCACCGATGTGCTGCAGGACATCGCCCGGGGCCGCGTTCCGGCCGGATTGATGATGGCGCAGCTCGGGCTGGTGCTGCTGAAGTGGCTGCCGCTGATCCTGCCGCTGGCGCTGATGCTCGGCCTCATGATGGCCGTGGGCCGGCTGTACCGCGATTCGGAAATGCCGGTGATCGCCTCGATCGGCGTCGGCCCGCGACGCATGCTCCGGCCGCTGCTGATGGTGGTCGGGCCGCTGGTGGGCGTGGTCGCCGCGTGTTCGCTGTGGCTGGGGCCGTGGGCCGATCGCATCTCCAAGCAGATGATCAACGACGCCAACCGCAGCCTGGTGATGGCCGGGCTGGAACCGGGCGCCTTCACCGGCATTCCCGGCGACGGCGGGGTCATCTACGTGTCGAACATGTCCAAGGACGGCAGCGGCCTGGAAAAAATCTTCGTCTATCGCGACAACGGCGAGAGCCGCCTCGACGTGATCACCGCCAACGACGGCAAGCTCACCGTCGATGAAGCCGGCCACCGCTATCTCACGTTGAACCACGGCTTCCAGATCGAAGGCCAGGCCACGGGGGCGAAGGATTTCCGCCTGCTGCGCTACGCGCGCAACGAGATCCTGCTGCCCGCGAACGACGAACGCTACGACCCGGATGCGCCGGAAATGCAGCCCACGCTCATGCTGCTCGCCGACGGCAGCCGCGAGGCGCGCGCGCAGCTGCATTACCGCATCGCGCCGCCGCTGCTCGCGCTGGCCTTCGCGCTGATGGCGGTGCCGCTGGCGCGCAGCATGCCGCGGCAGGCGCGCTACGGGCGGATCCTGGTGGGCTTCCTCGCCTACCTGATCGGCCAGAACCTGATGACCGCCGGCCGCGGCTGGCTGGAGGACGGCAAGATCGCCACCGGCCTGGGCCTGTGGTGGCTGGTCGTGCCCATCATGGCGATCGCGCTGTGGCTGTACTTCACCGACGGCCGCGTGGGCCGCCGCAAGAGCGCACCCGCCGCGAACGGAGCGGCCGCATGAAGCCGTTCCCGAAGATCCACGACCTGTACGTCGGTCGCGTCGTGCTCGGCACGGTCGCGCTGACCTGGGCGGTGCTGGCCGGCCTGGACGTGATGCTCGGCCTGGTGAGCGAGTTCGGCGACATCGGCAAGGGCAAGTACGGCCTGTCGGAGGCGTTCGTCTACATGGCGCTCAGCATTCCGCGACGGCTGTATTACCTGTTCCCCTATGCCGCGGTGATCGGTTCGCTGATGGCGCTGGGCCAGCTCGCCGCCACGTCCGAACTCACCGCGCTGCGCGCGCTCGGCCTGTCGCGTCGCCGGCTCGGCCTGGCGGTGGCGGGCGCGCTCGCGCTGCTGACCGCGCTGATGGTGTTCAACGGCGAGAGCGTGGCGCCGTGGGCGCAGCAGCGCGCCGATGCGCTGAAGTCCTCGGCCAAGTCCGGCAACACCGTGGTGGCGCAGTACACCGGACTCTGGGCGCGCGAGGGCGAGACGATCCTCCACGCCGCCGGCGGGCAGGAGCGCGAGCGCGATGGCGAACGCTTCCTCGAACTGAACGACGTGAAGCTGTTCGAGTTCGCCCCCGACGGCCACCTGCGCTCGCTGGCCAACGCGCGCGTCGCCCAGCACCGCCCCGGCGGCTGGGTGCTGCGCGACGTGACGCGCAACTATTTCGAGGAGCGTTCGGTGCGCCAGGTGAAGGTGCCCGAGGAGCGCTGGGAATCGCAGCTCGACGCCGCCGCGCTCTCGTCCGGAACCGAGCGCCCGCGCTATCTCTCGGCGATGGCCCTTCGCGCCGCCATCGAGTATCGCCAGCGCAACGACCTGGACGCCTCGGAGTTCCAGGAACACTACTGGGGCCGCTGGTTCTATCCGCTCAACGTGCTGGCGCTGTGCCTGGCCGCGGTTCCGTTCGCGTTCGGCACGCTGCGCAGCGGCGGCATGGGCAAGCGGTTGTTCATCGGCATCGTGTTCGCGCTCATCTTCTGGCAGCTGCAGACACAGGCGGTGGGACTGGCGAAGGTGGTGAAGTTCGACTTCCGGCTCGCCTATCTGCTGCCGACGTTCGTCATGCTCGGGGTGTCGTACTTCCTGTTCAAGCGACGATCGGGATGAAAACCTGCGGGCGCACACCTGCACGTCATGCCGCGTCAGCGTCTGTAGCCCGGGTAAGCGAAGCGCACCCGGGATCGCAGCCGCATCTCCTTCCCGGGTGCGCTTCGCTTACCCGGGCTACGACAGCATCACCTACGTCCGCTTGGGCAACCGCACCATCCGCGTGCCACTCGCACGGTCGTGCCAGGTCAAGCGCTCGCGATCGACCCACGCCCACCAGAACCCCAGCCCCGCCAGCGCCAGCGAAAACGTTGCGACCACGAACCGGATCGTGAGCGCACGCAGTTCCGGCGCCGAGACAGCGTCGGCGGCGACGACCTTCAACCGCCACGGCCGCATCCCCAGCGTCTGCCCGCCGCGCCGCCAGCTCAACAGTGCGTAGCCGGCGGTGATCAGCCAGCACACCAGCCACAGCAGCCACTGCAGGGCGCTGAACGGCGCGATGTTCTCGCGACTCGCATGGCCGCTGAGCGCGAAGCCGACGGTGAACAACAGCGAGGCGACCATCCACATCGCGATCACCGGCCACATGTCGTAGACGAGCGCGAGCATGCGCCAGCCGATGAGCGCGGAAGGACGGGGCGATGCGGGAGTCGATGCCATCGCATCAGGATAGCCGCTAAGCTGCGGCGATGACCGCACGTACGCCCGCGCAACGCCGTTCCATCGCCATGGCGCTGCCGCCGCTGCCCGACGACGATGCCGCGCTGATCGGCCGTTTCCTCGATGCCATCTGGGCCGAGAACGGCCTCGCGCAGCCCACGCTCGACAGCTATCGCCGCGATCTGGAACTGCTCGCGCGCTACCGCTCGGGTCGCAGGGGCGGCCTTGCCGACGCCGATCGCGCCGCCTTGTTCGACTACCTGGCGTGGCGTTCGCAGCAGGGTTATTCGCCGCGCAGCAACGCGCGCCTGCTCTCGGCGTTGCGCGCGTTCTACGGCTGGCTCGTGCGGCGCGGTGCGCGCGCGGCAGATCCGACGGCGCTGCTCGATCCGCCGAAGCTGCCGCGTTCGTTGCCGAAAGCGCTGGCGGAAAGCCAGATCGATGCGCTGCTCGCCGCGCCCGACATCGCCACGCCTCTCGGCCTGCGCGATCGCGCGATGCTCGAGTTGATGTACGCCGCCGGCCTGCGCGTGAGCGAACTGGTGAACCTGCCCGCGACCGCGGTGAACCTGCGCCAGGGCGCGTTGCGCGTGATGGGCAAGGGCAGCAAGGAACGGCTGGTGCCGCTGGGTGAGGAGGCGCAGCACTGGCTGGAGAAATACCTCGCGCAGTCGCGTCCGCAGCTTGCCGGCAAGCGTTCGCTCGCGCCGTTGTTTCTCTCCGCGAACGGCGAGGCGCCGACGCGCCAGCAGTTCTGGCAACTGGTGAAGAAATACGCCGCCGCTGCCGGCATCGACCCGGACCGCATCAGCCCGCATGGCCTGCGCCACAGTTTCGCGACGCACCTGCTCAACCGCGGCGCCGACCTTCGCGCGCTGCAGATGCTGCTGGGCCACAGCTCCCTCTCGACGACGCAGATCTACACGCTGGTGGCGCGGGAGCAGCTCAAGCAGCTCCACGCCAAGCATCATCCCAGGGGGTGAGCGACCGCGCTTGCGCGCCACTGGCGCGCGCGGTCGCGAACGCCCGGCCACGGAAGGCCGGGCAGGGCGACCCGAAGCCGGTTGCGTGACGCCATGGATGGCGGCGAAGCGCGATTCGAAGCGGCGCTTTTGCGGTTGCGTTTGCAGTTGCAAGTTGCGTTTGCAGTTGCCTTGCTCTTGCTCGTCATCCCGGCGAAGGGCGGGATCGGCAACAGCAACAGCAAAAACAAGATGGGTTCCAGCTTTCGCTGGAATGGAGGTGGAATGGTTCACCGGGAAGGGAGTGCCCGAGCGTTGCGAGCCTGGATCCCAGCCTTCGCCGGGATGACGAGCCTCTGGTGCTGGGGTGACGTTCTTCCTTCCAGCGGTGACGTGCCTCCCGGGGCAACGATCTTTGAGGAATGGCGGATTGATCTACAACGGCAACAACCCAAACCGCAAACCCGCCCCAACACCGCCCCCGCGACAAGTCTGCGCCGACACCGAAAGCGATCGTCCCAGACGCCCGCACCCCATGAACCCCCACCCAAACCGCCGCCCCACACCGGGACCTACGACACTCGCCCCGCCACAGCCCCGTGCCACAATCGGCCATTCCCCCTCGCGGCCCCATGGCCGCCCGACAGGATCGCGAATGAAACGACTCGTCCTCGCCGTGCTCGGCGCCATCAGTCTTTCCGCCTGCGCCCAGGCGCCCGGCGACAACAAGGCCCCGGTTTCGACGGCGACCACCGCCGCCGCCAAGCCGATCGCCGCGCCCAAGCCGGCCGCCGGCACGCCCGAGGCCCGCGCCATCGAGGCCGTGCGCACGCTGAACCCGCAGGTCGAAGTCGAGCGCGTCGCGCCGGCGGCGGTGCCGGGCTTCCGCGAGGCCATCGTCGCCGGCCAGGTCGTCTACGTCAGCGACGACGGCCGCTACCTGTTCCTGCCGGGCTCCGGCGGCGCGCTGTTCGACGTGACCGCGAAGAAGAATCTCAGCGAGGACGCCATGGCGGGCCTGCGCAAGGAACTGGTCGCCACCATCCCCGCCAGCGAGCGCATCGTCTTCTCGCCGGCCAAGCCCAAGTACACCGTCACCGTCTTCACCGACGTGGAATGCGGCTACTGCCGCAAGCTGCACAGCCAGATCGCCGAGTACAACCGCGAAGGCATCGCCATCGAATACCTCGCCTTCCCGCGCATGGGCCTGGGCAGCGACGACTACCGCAAGATGGTCGCCGTCTGGTGCGCGCCCGACCGCCGCAAGGCGCTCACCGACGCCAAAAACGACCACGGCCCGACCAAGGCCGACTGCAAGAGCAGCGTCAACCAGCAGTACGACGTCGGCCAGCGCGTCGGCCTGACCGGCACGCCGATGATCCTGACGGCCGAAGGCGTCCAGGTCGGCGGCTACGTCCCGCCGGCCGCCCTGCGCGAGACGCTGGACAAGCTCGCCGCCGAACAGGCCCGCACCGCGTCCGCGACGCCGGGCACCTGACAAGCCGCAACTGGAAGCCCGACCCGACGTTCCGACGCCGCCCGAGGGGCGGCGTCGGCGTTTTCGGACCCCGATCCGGCCGGTTTCGGCGGCGGGGCGCGGGGCGCTTGGGTACAATGGCGGGCCCGACGTTGCACGGTTCCCCGGACATGATCGTCCTCGAGGGCGCTTCCGCCCTGTCGCCGTTCCGACTGGAACGGCTCCAAGCCCGACTGCAAGCCCTCCATCCGTCCGTCCGCCTTCTCGGCGCATGGCCCGTCTACTGGGTCGAGCCGGACGCCGGCGCGACGCCCGACGCCGACGCGCTGCGTCGCATCCTCCAGGCCGGTTTCGATGCCGCACCGCGCGCGGACGGCGCGGTATCGCGCTACGTCACGCCGCGCCTGGGCACGCTGTCGCCCTGGGCGAGCAAGGCGACCGAGCTTCTGCACGGCGCAGAGCTCCCGGTGAAGCGCGTCGAACGCGGTACGCGTTACGACCTCGCCGGCTGGCCGTCGGACGCCCCGACGCAGGGCGCGCTGGCGAAGGTGCTGCACGACCCGATGACGCAGTCGTTGCTGGAAGCGCGCGAAGACGCCATCGCGCTGTTCTCCGTGCCGGTGCGCGGCGAACTCGAGCGCATCCCGCTGGCCGACCTGGAACTGGCGAACACCGGCCTGGGCCTGGCGCTGGCCGACGACGAGATCGCCTACCTGCGCGAGCGCTACGGCGCGCTGGGTCGCGTACCGTCGGACGTCGAGCTGATGATGTTCGCGCAGGCCAATTCCGAGCACTGCCGCCACAAGATCTTCAACGCATCCTGGACCATCGACGGCGTCGAGCAGACGACCTCGCTGTTCAAGATGATCAAGCACACGCACGCGACCACGCCGGAGTACACGCTCTCGGCGTACAGCGACAACGCGGCGGTGGTGGAAGGCTACGCGAGCCGTCGCTTCCGCCCCGACCCGCAGACGCATGCGTACCGCGAGGAAGCGCAGGTCGATTCGGCCTTCGCGATCAAGGTCGAAACGCACAACCATCCCACCGCGATCGCGCCGTTCCCCGGCGCGTCCACCGGCGCCGGCGGCGAGATCCGCGACGAAGGCGCGACCGGCCGCGGCGGCCGGCCGAAGGCGGGCCTGTGCGGTTTCAGCGTGTCGCACCTGCGCATTCCCACGCTGCCGCAGCCGTGGGAGCGCGAGCGTTCGCTCAACCCGCGCATGGCGTCCGCGCTGGAAATCATGATCGAAGGCCCGATCGGCGCCGCCGCGTTCAACAACGAATTCGGCCGCCCGAACCTCACCGGCTATTTCCGCAGCTTCGAGCTGGATGAAGGCACGTCTGTTGGCGGGGCTGTTGCCCGCGCCTATGACAAGCCGATCATGCTCGCCGGCGGCCTGGGCGCGATCGACCGCGTGCAGGTGAAGAAGCTCGGCCTGCAGCCCGGCGATGCGGTGATCGTGCTCGGCGGCCCGGCCATGCTCATCGGCCTGGGCGGCGGCGCGGCCAGTTCGGTGGCCTCGGGCGAAAGCCACGAGGAACTCGATTTCGCCAGCGTGCAGCGCGACAACCCGGAAATGGAACGCCGCTGCCAGGAAGTCATCGACCGCTGCGTCGCGCGCGGCGAGGACAATCCCATCGCGACCGCGCACGACGTCGGCGCGGGTGGTCTGTCGAACGCGATTCCCGAACTGCTCCACGACTCCGGTCTGGGCGGCATCATCGATCTGGCGAAGGTGCCCAGCGACGATCCCTCGCTCTCGCCGATGCAGCTGTGGTGCAACGAATCGCAGGAGCGTTACGTGCTCGGCGTGCCGGCCGACCGCGTCGAGGAATTCGCCGCGATCTGCGAGCGCGAGCGCTGCCCGTTCGCCGCCGTCGGTTTCGCGACGGCGGAGGAACGGCTGGTCGTCGGTTACGGCGCCACGCGCGAAACCGCACGCGAAGCCGGCCGCGACTGGCCGATCGACCTGCCCATGGACGTGCTGTTCGGCAAGCCGCCGAAGATGCACCGCGACACGCGCCGCCCGCCCGCCGCGCCGTGGCCCGCGCTGCGCTGGGACGGCCTGGAACTGCGCGATGCCGCGCTGCGCGTGATGGCGCATCCGTCGGTCGCATCGAAGAACTTCCTGATCACCATCGGCGATCGCAGCGTCGGCGGCCTGACCGCGCGGGACCAGATGATCGGCCCCTGGCAGGTGCCGGTGGCCGATTGCGCGATCACGCTCGCGGGCTTCGACGGTTTCGTCGGCGAGGCGATGGCGATCGGCGAGCGCACGCCGCTGGCGCTGATCGACGCCGCCGCCGCCGCGCGCATGGCCGTCGGCGAGGCGATCACCAACCTGTGCGCCGCGCCGGTGGAATCGCTGGACCGCATCAAGCTTTCGGCGAACTGGATGGCCGCCGCCGGCCACGACGGCGAGGACGCGCGGCTGTTCGACGCGGTCAGGGCCGTGGGCCTGGAACTGTGCCCGGAACTCGACCTCAGCATCCCCGTCGGCAAGGACTCGCTGTCCATGCAGGCGCAGTGGCATGCCGATGGCGAAGCGCACAAGTCGGTGTCGCCGGTGTCGCTGATCGTCAGCGCGTTCGCGCCGGTCGTCGACGTGCGCGCGCAGCTCACGCCGCTGCTGGCGCGCGAGGAAGAATCGGAGCTGTGGCTGATCGGCCTGGGCGCAGGCAAGCAGCGCCTGGGCGGTTCGGTGCTGGCGCAATGCCATCCCGACGCCGCGGACGGCCAGGGTTCGCTGCCCGCGTTCTCCGGCCCGCTCGGCGTGCCGGATCTCGACAACCCGCAGCGCCTGCGCGATTTCTTCGAACTCATCCGCGATGCACGCGAGGCCGGCCTGGTCCGCGCGTACCACGACCGTTCCGACGGCGGCGCGTTCGCGGCGCTGTGCGAAATGGCGTTCTGCTCGCGCATGGGCCTGGACATCACGCTGGACGGCTGGGGCGACGATCCGTTCCGTACGCTGTTCAACGAGGAACTCGGCGCGATCGTGCAGGTGTCGGTCGAGGATCGCGCCGAATTCGCCGACCTCGTCGCGCGCCACGGCCTCATCGACTGCGCGCAGCGCATCGCCCGCCCGACCACCGCGCCGGCGATCCGTGTGCGCGACGACGGCAAGACGCTCGTCGAGTGGCGCTGGGACGAACTCTTCGATGCATGGTGGTCCACCAGCCACGCGATCCAGAAGCTGCGCGACAACCCGGAAGGTGCCGACGAGGAACGCACCGTCGCACGCGACTTCAACGCGCCGGGCCTGAAGCCGAAGCTGGCGTTCGATGCGTCCGACGACATCGCCGCGCCGTTCATCAACACCGGCGTGAGGCCGAAGGTCGCGATCCTGCGCGAGCAGGGCGTCAACGGCCAGATCGAGATGGCGCTGGGCTTCACGCGCGCCGGTTTCGAAGCGGTCGACGTGCACATGAGCGACCTCATCGCCGGTCGCTTCGACCTGGCCGACTTCAAGGGCATCGCCGCGTGCGGCGGTTTCAGCTACGGCGACGTGCTCGGCGCGGGCCGTGGCTGGGCGACGTCGGTGCTGGAACGCAGCGCGCTGCGCGACGCGTTCGCCGCGTTCTTCGCGCGCCCGGACAGCTTCTCGCTGGGCGTGTGCAACGGCTGCCAGATGCTCTCGCAGCTCAAGCCGATCATCCCGGGTGCCGGGCACTGGCCGAAGTTCCTGCGCAACCGCAGCGAACAGTTCGAAGCGCGCACGGGGCTGCTGGAAGTCGTCGAATCGCCGTCGCTGTTCCTGCGCGGCATGGCCGGTTCGCGGATTCCGGTCGCCGTCGCCCATGGCGAAGGCCGCGCCGAGTTCGACAGCCCGCTCGACCAGAGCGCCGCGCACGTCTCGCTGCGCTACGTGGACGGCAACGGCCACGCGGCCACGCGTTACCCGCTCAATCCGAACGGTTCGCCGGACGGTATCACCGGACTCACCAGCGCCGACGGCCGCGCGACCATCCTCATGCCGCACCCCGAGCGCACGTTGCGCACGGCGAACCTCAGCTGGGCGCCGGCGGAGTGGGGCGACGATTCGCCGTGGATGCGCCTGTTCCGCAACGCGCGGGTGTGGGTGGGGTGAGCGGTCGCTGAGAGTGCGCGACGGGGCGAGTGGCCCCGTTGCGTCTCATAGCGATTTTCTTCGCGAAGTCGCGAAGTCGCGAGGAAGCGACGCGGCGTGATGCGTGGATTCCCGCTTCGCGGGAACGAGGGCAGAAGAGCGCCGCTCCTTCCGACGGCGCTCGGAGCCTGGTCGGACATCTCCAGTCAGTACGTCGCGCCGGCGAAAGTCGGCCCCCAGACACACAGGCGCGCGGCGTACCCGCCATCCAGACGTCATCCCCGTGAAGGCGGGGATCCAGGCTTGCGTGCATCACCGCTTCCGGAGAGCGGAATCGCCGCGGATACATGGATTTCCGCCTTCGGGGGAACGACGGCAGACGCAAAAAAACACCGGCTCCTGCTGAGGACACCGGAGCTGGGTTGGCATCCACTCCACCGACGCATCGGCTCAGGAACACCGGATACGCCCGCCATCGGCGTCGCCACCTGCGCGCCCCTGCAAGCGACGACGCCGAAGCCGAGCCGCCTCACTCCTGCGGCTTGACGTCCAGATACGCGCCCGCCATGTGCAGCGTCGCCCACAGGTCTTCCGGTTCGATCGCGACCGAGCGGTCGAACATCTGCTCGGCCGTCTGCCGGTCGCCGTTGAGCAGGTAGAGCGCGCCGACTTCGGCCAGGCCGGTGCCGTCGTCGTCGGTGGTCTTGAAATACTGCTGGAACAGCGGCTGCGCCCGGGACCACTCGCCGGCTTCGCTGTACACGCGGGCGATGCGGAACACGTCGCTGTCCTCGTGCTTGCCGTTGAGGATGGCGTCGAAGATCGCCTGGCCTTCCGCCTTGAATCCCCCGAGGTAATACACGCGGCCCACCGCGATCTGCTCCCAGCTGCCCTTGCCGGCCTGGATGCGTGCGGCGGCGAGCAGCGCCTTCGCCGCGTCCTGGTTCTGCCTGGCGTGGTACATGTCCGGCGCGGTGCGCTGCGCCTTCTGCGCGGTGTAACCGGCGCCGGCGCCGGCGATGAACACGGCGACGGCCGCTGCTGCGGCGCAACGGATCTTCATGCGTTGTCTCCCCTGTGAACGGGGCCAAGCGTACGCGATCGGCGCGGGCCGGCGTCAGGGAAGGGCGTGGTGACAAAAGCGCGTGGCGTCTGCGCGCTTCCGTCAACCTCGGCCTGCTAAAGTCGAAGGCCCCATCGCGGAGGACGGTCGGCAACGACCTGACAAGCGTGAACGCCGTCGCCAACGACCTCATTCCCCCCTCGGACGCCGAGCACCGCATCGTCGACGCGCTGCTCGCCAAGGGCCGCCTCAAGGATGCCGACCTCACCCGCGCACGCCGCCTGCAGGAGGAAACCGGGGGCAGCCTGCTGGCGTTGCTCGCCCGGCTGGGCCTGGTGTCCGAGCGCGACCACGCCGAAACCTGCGCCGAAGTCCTCGGCCTGCCGCTGGTCGCCATCAAGGACGCACCGGAGCTGCCGCCCGAAGGCGTCGCGCTGTCCACCCGCTTCATGAAGCAGTTCGCCGTCTGTCCGGTCGGCGAGAGCGAGGCCGCCGTCGACGTGCTGATGGCCGATCCGCAGGACGAATACACGCGCGACGCGCTGCGCCTGGCGACCGGGCGCGACATCCATCCCGCCGTGGCCCTGCGTTCGGAAATCGGCGACCTCGTCGAACGCTGGTACGGCCAGGGCCGCAGCGCGATGGGCGCGATCGTCGAAACCGCCGAGGGCGAAGGCGCGGGCGGCGACCTCGACGACGTCGAACACCTGCGCGACCTGGCATCCGAAGCGCCGGTGATCCGGCTGGTGAACCTGATCATCCAGCGCGCCGTCGAACTGCGCGCGTCCGACATCCACATCGAGCCGTTCGAGAACCGCCTGAAGGTGCGTTACCGAATCGACGGCGTGCTCAGCGAAGGCGAAAGCCCCCCGGCGAACCTCACCGCCGCCGTGATCAGCCGCATCAAGATCATGGCCAAGCTCAACATCGCCGAGCGCCGCCTGCCGCAGGACGGCCGCATCATGCTGCGCGTGCAGGGCAAGGAACTCGACCTGCGCGTGAGCACCGTGCCGACCGCGCACGGCGAAAGCGTGGTGATGCGACTGCTCGATCGCGAAACGGTGGTGTTCGACTTCAAGCGCCTGGGCTTCACGGACGCGTTCCTGCCGCAGTTCCAGAAGGTGCTCGACCAGCCGCACGGCATCCTGCTGGTCACCGGCCCGACCGGCTCGGGCAAGACGACCACGCTGTACACCGCGCTGAGCAAACTCAACACGCCTGACGTCAAGATCATCACGGTCGAGGACCCGGTCGAATACCAGATCGAAGGCATCAACCAGATCCAGGCCAAGCCGCAGATCGGGCTCGATTTCGCCCATGCGCTGCGCAGCATCGTGCGACAGGACCCCGACATCATCATGATCGGCGAAATGCGCGACCTGGAAACGTGCCGCATCGCGATCCAGTCCGCGCTCACCGGCCACCTCGTGCTGTCCACGCTGCACACCAACAACGCGGCCGGCGGCATCACGCGCCTGCTCGACATGGGCGTGGAGGATTACCTGCTGACCTCCACCATCAACGGCATCCTCGCGCAGCGCCTCGTCCGCCGCCTGGAACAGACGCATGCGCGTCGTTATCCGGCCTCGCCGGAGGAAATCGAGCGCTTCGATCTACGCCGCTACCAGCCCGAAGGCGAGATCTTCCTGTACCACCCGATGCCGTCGCCGATCGCGACGACCGGTTACCTGGGCCGCACGACCATCATGGAGTTCCTGGTCATGAACGACGAACTCCGTCGCGCGGTGATGCGCCACGCCGGCATGGGCGAGATCGAGCAGATCGCGCGCCAGAACGGCATGCGCACGATGTACGAGGACGGCATCGCCAAGGCCCTGCGCGGCGAGACGACGATCGAGGAAGTGTTGCGCGTCACCGAGGACGCGTAACGCCATGCCCCTCTACCACTACAAGGCCCTCAACCCGCGCGGCGAGCTGCTCGACGGCCAGATGGAAGCCGGCAGCAGTGCGGAGGTGGTCGCGCGCCTGCAGGAGCAGGGGCATCTGCCGGTGGAGGCGAAGCTCGCCAGCGAGGCGTCCGGGGCGTCGGTGTGGAAGGGGCTGTTCAAGGCCAAGCCTTTTGCCGGTGCGCGACTGGTGCAGTTCACCCAACAGCTTGCGACGCTGCTCGGGGCGGGACAGCCGCTGGATCGCGCGCTCACGATCCTGCTCGAACTGCCCGAGGACGAGACCGCACGTCGCACGATCGGCGATGTGCGCGATGCGGTGCGCGGCGGCAGTTCGCTGTCGACGGCGCTGGAGCGCCAGCACGGCACGTTCTCGCGGCTGTACGTGAACATGGTGCGCGCGGGCGAAGCCGGCGGCAGCCTGCAGGAAACCCTGGCGCGACTGGCCGATTACCTGGAACGCACGCGCGCCCTGCAGGGGCGCGTCGTCAACGCACTGATCTATCCCGCGATCCTGCTGCTGATGGTCGGCGGCAGCCTGCTGTTCCTGTTCGGTTACGTGGTGCCGCAGTTCGGCGCGATGTACGAAAGTCTCGATGCCGAGCTGCCGGTGTTCACGCAGATCGTGCTGGCCATCGGCCTGTTCGTGCGCGACTGGTGGATCCTGCTGCTCGCGGTGCCTGCGCTGGCGCTGTGGTGGTTCGATCGCAAGCGTCGCGATCCGGTGTTCCGCGAAGCCTTCGATGCATGGCTGCTGCAGCGGCGTTTCGTCGGCGGCCTGGTCGCCAAGGCCGAAACCGCGCGACTGGCGCGCACGCTCGGCACGCTGGTGCGCAACGGCGTGCCGCTGATCACCGCGCTGGGCATCGGCCGCAACGTGCTGGGCAATCGCGTGCTGGCGGCGGACGTGGACGCGGCAGCGCAGGAAGTGAAGAACGGCGTCGCGCTGTCCACCGCGCTCGGCCGGGGCAAGCGCTATCCGCGGCTGGCGCTGCAGATGATCCAGGTCGGCGAGGAGTCCGGCGCGCTGGACGCGATGCTGGTCAGGACCGCCGAGACGTTCGAACAGGAAACCTCGCTGGCGCTGGACCGCATGCTGGCCGCGCTGGTGCCGGTGGTGACGATCGTGCTGGCGGCGGTCGTCGGCGTCGTCGTGCTGGCGGTGCTGATGCCGCTGTACGGGCTGACGAACGCGATAGGGTGAGTCCGCAATGCGGGTCTGCGGCCCGCTCGCGGACGCCTCACGCAGCGGGGCGGCATCGCGACGAAGCGCGCCGCGAGGCCCGCAAGGCGACATATGCCCCTTCACACCGGCATCGCAGGAACTGAACATCGCCCCCCGCAGTCAGTCCACTTGCAATCGTTTTCGGGTAAACATCCCCTCTTCCGGACTCCAAAGGAACCCACATGCGCAACCGCCGTTCACCGACCCGTTCGCCATCGGCCGCCCGCCAGCGCGGCATGAGCCTGATCGAGATCATCATCGTGATCGTGCTGATCGGCGCGGTGCTGGCCTTCGTCGGCAGCCGCGTGCTGGGCGGCAAGGATCGCGGCGACTACAACATCGCCAAGGCGCAGGTGCAGACGATGGCCGGGAAGGTCGAGTCGTTCCAGATGGACACCGGCCGCCTGCCGACCTCGCTGGAGGAACTGGTCACCCAACCCGCCGACGTGAACGGCTGGCTCGGCCCGTACGCGAAGCCGGCCGAGCTGAAGGACCCTTGGGGCCACGCGCTCGAATACCGCGCGCCGGGCGAAAGCGGCCCGTTCGACCTGGTCAGCCTGGGCAAGGATGGAAAGCCGGGCGGCACCAGCGTCGACGGCGACATCAAGTACGAGTAAGCGCGAGCCCAGCGGGGGCATTCGGCCATGCATCGCGCGCGGGGTGTGTCCCTGCTGGAAATGCTGCTGGTGATCGCGCTGATCGCCGCCATCAGCGTGCTCGCGCTGGCGGCGATGAGCGGCGGTCGCGAAGGCATGCAGCTGCGTTCCAGCGCGAAGCAGGTGTCCGCCGCGCTGCGTTTCACCCGCACCCACGCGATCGCGACCGGGCAACCGCAGCGCTTCACGCTCGATCCGGCCAAGCGCGCCTGGGCCGCGCCGATGGGGCGCCGCGGCGACATCCCGCCTTCGTTGCGCATCACCTTCACCGCCGCGCGCGAAGTGCAGCCGCGACGCGGCGAAGGCGCGATCGTGTTCTTTCCCGACGGCGCCAGCACCGGTGGCCGCGTGCAGCTCGCCGCGCGCCGGGCAGCGTGGAATATCGACGTCGCCTGGCTCACCGGCGAAGTGAAGCTGCGGCGCGCGCAGGCCCAGCCATGAACGGGGAACGAGTGGAGAGGAACGGGAAACCAGTCACGGCCACGCGCCGATGCGCGCTTTCGACGCGTTCCTCGTTCCTCTCCGCTCGTTCCTCGCTCCAGACCGGCTACACGCTGCTGGAAGTCATCGTCGCCTTCGCGCTGCTCGCGATGGCGCTCACGCTGCTGCTCGGGATCCTGTCGGGTTCGACGCGGCAGGTACGGCAATCGGCCGACGCCGGACGCGCCGCGATGTACGCGCAGTCGGTGATGGACCAGGTCGGCGTCGGCGAGCGCCTGGCGGCGAGCGAGCGCGATGGCGAGTTCGAGCAGGGCCGTTATCGCTGGCGCCTGCGCGTGGCGCCGTGGCGCGATCCCGCGGTGGCCGCCAGCGGCCAGCCGATGACGCTCGGCGGGCCGGAACTGTTCGAGATCACCCTGGCGATGCAGTGGGGCGACGGGCCGGGGCAGCGCCTGCAGCTGCGCACGCTGCGCATCGCCGCGGCCGGCAGCGGAGGCGTGCTGCCATGACCCGCGCGCGTGGCTTCACCCTCATCGAAGTGCTGATCGCGATGGTGCTGCTCGTCGCGGGCCTTTCGCTGGCGTTCGCCACGCTCGGCGCCGCCACACGCACGACCACGCGCGGCGAGGCGATGGCCGGTCGCAGCGAGCGCATGCGCACGGTCGAAGGCTTCCTGCGCGCGCGCCTCACCGGCACGCGGCCGATCCCGTTCGACATCGACCAGTCGCGCGCGATCGCCATCCGTTTCATCGGCGAGCGCGAGCGCATGCGCTTCGTCGCCGACATTCCCGATTACCTCGGACGCGGCGGCCCATACCTGCACGATTTCCGCATCGAGGACGCAGGCGAGGGCGTGCGGATGACGCTCGCGCTGAGCATGGTGCAGGCCGGCAAGACCGTGGAGGAGCGCGATCCGCGCCCGCCGGAGCAACTGGTGGGGAACCTGCGCGAAGCACGCTTCCGCTATCGCGCGCTCGATCAGGAGGGGCGCCTCGGCGAGTGGCTCGACACGTGGGAAGCGACCGAACAGCTGCCGCTGCTGGTGGAAGTGACGATGGTCGACCGCGACGGCGTGCCATGGCCGCCGCTGATCGTTTCGCTGCCGCTCGCGCCGGCGTTCAGCGCGTACGCACAACCGGTGCAGACGCAATGACGCGCGCGCCGCGGACTCCCTCACGCGCACGCGGCGCCGCGCTGATCCTGGTGCTGTGGCTGATCGTGCTGCTGACCGCGCTGATCGGCGGTTTCGCGCTCGCCGCACGCGTGGAGGCGTTGCAGGGCCGCGTGCTGGTGCGCGGACTGGTGGCGTCCAACGCCGCGCGCGCGGGGCTGGAATATTCGCTGACCCGCGTCGCGCTGCCGGACGCGCGCCTGCAGTGGAAGCCCGACGGCCAGCCGCACCCCTGGCGCTTCGGCGATGCGCAGGTCGAGGTGAGGATCGTCGACGAGAACGGCAAGCTCGACATCAACCAGGCGCCGCATCCGCTGCTCGCCGCGTTGATCCAGCGCCACGGCGTGGAGCCGTCCGAGGCCGGGCGCATCGCCGGGGCCATCATCGACTGGCGCGATGCGGACCCGCTGACCCAGCCCGCCGGCGGCGCCGAGGACGGGGACTACGAAGCTGCCGGCCGCCCCTACGGCGCCAAGGACGCGGACTTCGAAAGCGTGGCCGAACTGCTGCAGGTGCTGGGCATGACGCCGGAGCTGTACGCAAAGCTGGAACCGGACCTGACCGTCTTCAGCGGCCGAGCCCAGCCGGATCCCGCGTATGCGTCTGCGGTACTGCTCGATGCGATGGGATTGAACGGCGCCGAGCTGGTGGCCCAGCGCGGTCGACCGGCCGGTTCGCTGCCCGTGGACGGTGCCTCGACAGGCCCGAACATGGCCGGCGCCGGCAGCGGCACCTATAGTATCGACAGCCGCGCGCGGCTTCCGGATGGTCGTCAGTCGCTGCTGCGAGCGGTGGTTCGTACGGGCGGAGGAGGCCTGCCTGGCATGGCGTACGTGCCGTTGCGCTGGGAGGAGGGAGCATCACCGCGATGAACGCTAGGAGCGAAAGCCGGTCCCCGAACCGGCCTGCCGCCGACTGGGCGCAGGACCGGCTGCGTCGCCTGGGCGCGCGCCTCGCGCCCGGCGCGGGCGGGTTCGCGCACTGGTGGGCGCACAACCTCGCCGCCTGGCTGCCGGCGCGGGTGCGCCGCGTGCTCGGGTTCGATCGCGGCCGGCTGCTGCTGCAGGTGCAGGGCGATGCGGTGCAGTTGCGGCTCCAGCAGGCCGGCGATCTCCGCGACCTCGGCGCGGTGCCGCAGCTGGCGTTGCCGGACGAGGACGCCATCGTCGCGCCGGTGGATCCGCTGGCGACGCTGCTTCCGTCGCGCCTGGCCGACCTGCCGCGCTGGCTGCTCCTGCCGGCCGCCGCCGGCCTGCGCCGCCGACTGACCCTGCCGGGCGCCGCGGGCGACCGGCTCCGCGACGTGGTCGGTTTCGAGATCGACCGCCAGACCCCGTTCTCCGCCGACACCGTCGCCTTCGACGCGCGCGTGCTCGGCCGTCGCGATACCGATGGGCTGATCGAGGCCGAACTCGTCGTCGTGCCGCGCCAGCGCCTGGAGGCGCCGATGGCGGCGCTCGGCCCGATGGCCGGATCGCTGGCCGGCATCGACCTGTGCGCCGAGAATGGCATGCCGCTGGGCGTGAACCTGCTCGATCCAGCGCTGCGTCGCCGCCACGGCGATGCCTTCCGCTACTGGAACCTCGCGCTTGCCGCGCTGGCGGTGATCGCCGTCGCCGCGACGATGTGGCAGCTGCTCGCCAATCGCCGCGCGGCGGCCGACGAACTCGAAGCGCGCATCGCCCAGCAGGCGACCGCCGCGCGCGACGCCGCGGCGCAGCGGCAGGCGTTGATCGACCTCATCGAAGGCCAAGCCTTCCTCGACCGCGAGCGCGCGCAGCGGCCGACCACGGTGGAAGTGCTCGACGAACTCACCCGGCGCCTGCCCGACAGCACGTACCTGGAAAAGCTCGCCGTCGAGGACGGCAACCTGCTGATGATCGGCCTCAGCCGCGAGGCGCCGTCGCTGGTGCAGCGCCTGCAGGGATCCAGGCTGTGGCGCGCGCCGTCGCTGACCGGCGCGCTGATGCCCGATCCCGTGACCAGCCGCGACCGTTTCACCCTGACCGCCGAACTCGGCGCGCCCGCGCCCGCCGCGCAGCGCGCACCCCCGCAACCGCAGCCGGAGGACGCCGATGGCGGTTGAACCGACTTCCGTGCAGGCGCAGGTGCCGATGGCGACGCCGGCGCGACGCATCGGCCGCGACCAATGGCTCGCGCTCGGCCTGCTGCTCGCGGCGCTGCTGCTGGGCTATCTGGTGCTCGTGCATCCGTGGTTCACCGCGCCGATGCTGGAAGCCAACGAACGCGTCGAAACCCTGCAGCAGCGCGAACTGCGCCAGCGCATGCAACTGCAGCAGGCGCCGCAGGTGCAGCAGCGCCTTGCGCAGGTGCGTGCGCAGCAGGCGCGTTCGCCCGGATTCCTTCCCGAAAGCAGCGCGGAACTGGCGACCGCCGGCCTCGTGCAGCGGCTGGAACGTGTGGTCGCCGAGGCCAGCCCGGGCAATCGCAGCTGCGCGATCAGCAACCGCTCGCCGCTCAGCGAGCCGCGCCGCGAACGCTACGCGCGCGTGATCGTGCAGGTGCGCCTGCGCTGCGGCACGCCGGAACTGGCGAGCGTGCTGTACGCGCTGGAAAGCGGATCGCCGCGCCTGTTCGTCGGCAACCTCAACCTGTTGTCCTCGCGCGGCTACTTCCTGCCCGGCGCGAACCAGCCCAGCGGCGACGGCGGACTCGACGTGAGCTTCGACCTCTACGGCTACCTGCGTCCCTCGCCCAACACCGCGGAGGTGCCGCGTGCGCCTTGACGACGCCGGTCCGCGCACCTGGCTGCTGGCGACCGTCGCCGGCTGGGCGGTGCTCGCCTGGGGCTTGGCGGTGTTCGGCATGGGCCGGCACGCGCAGGCCCTGGACGCCGATCCCGGCCTGCTGCGCCCGTTGCCGAACGCGCGGCCTCCCGCGCCGCAACGGCTCGGCCCGTTGTCGCAGTACGCGGCCATCGCGCAGCGTCCGCTGTTCTCGCAGGATCGCCAGCCCAAGCCGTTCTTCCTGCAGGGCGACGGCGAGGGCGAAGGCCAGCAGACCGCGTTCGATTACGTGCTGACCAGCGTGCTGATCACGCCGACCCTGCAGATGGCGATCCTGCAGCCGGCCGACGGCAGCGAATCGGTGCGCGTGAGGCTCGGCGAAGTGCCCGAATCGCATCCGGCCTGGCGCCTGACCGCGCTGGATGCACGCAGCGCCGTGTTCGAAGGTCCAGAAGGTCGTCGCGAGATGATGCTGCGCGTGTTCGACGGGCAGGGCGGCCAGCCGCCGACCGCGGTGAACAACGCGCCGCCCGGTGCGAACCGGGCGCAGCCGGTGGGCGTTCCGGTCACGCCGCCGCCGAGCGCTTCGACCAGCGCCGCACGCCCCGCCGCCAACGCGCGTCCGGCGAACAACGCCGCCGCGCAGAACCGCAGCGCGAACGGCAATGCCAACCCCCAGGCGCAGCCGGCCCCGCCGCCTGCGCCCGAACCCAGCGAAAACACGCCGATGACGCCGGAGGCGCAGATGGAAGCCATCCGCAAGCGGATCGAAGCGCGTCGCGCGCAGATGCGGCAGCAGCAATCCGCGCAACCCCCGGCCCAGACGCCTTGAGAGACTGCATGAAGCCTCGTCCGATGAAGCTCCGCCCCAGCCTCGCCGCACAGGCGATCGCGACCGCGACCATCGCCAGCCTGCTGGCCTCGTGCGCGACCGCACCCGTGCCGGACATCCGCCGCGCCGAGGTGCCACCCGGCCAGGCTGGCGCACCCGCTACGGCGCCCGGCGCGACGACCCAGGAAACCCTGCCCGAGTCCACCGCCGGCGGCGACGCGCGTCCGCAGATCCGTCGCGGCACCGGCCAGGTCATCAACCGCAGCGCGGCCTCCGCGCCGCCGCCGGGCCTGGGCGGGACCACGGGAGCGGCGACGTTCAATTTCGAAGGCGAATCGCTGCATGCGGTGGTCAAGGCGATCCTGGGCGACATGCTCGGCCAGAACTACGTGATCGCGCCGGGCGTGCAGGGCACGGTCACGCTCGCCACGCCCAAGCGGGTGAGCCCGGCCGAAGCGCTGAACCTGCTGGAGATGGTGCTGGGCTGGAACAACGCCCGCTTGGTCTACAACGGCGGTCGCTACAACATCGTGCCGGCCGACCAGGCGCTGGCGGGCAACGTCGCCGCGCGCACCGGCGCGCCGAGCACCGCGCGCGGTTTCGAAGTGCGCACGGTGCCGCTGAAGTACGTCTCGGCGACGGAGATGGAGAAGATCCTCAAGCCGTACGCACGGCCGAACGCGATCGTCAACGTCGACAACTCGCGCAACGTGATCACCGTCGGCGGCAGCCGCGCGGAACTCGAAAACTACATGCGCACGATCGAGGTGTTCGACGTCGACTGGCTGTCGGGCATGTCGGTGGGCGTGTTCCCGCTGCAGTCGGGCAAGGCGTCCCAGGTCGTGGCCGACCTGGAGAAGGTGTTCGGCGAACAGAGCAAGTCGCCGGTCGCGGGCATGTTCCGCTTCATGCCGCTGGAAGGCGCCAATGCGGTGCTGGTCATCACCTCGCAGGCGAACTACCTCGACGACATCCAGCAGTGGCTCGACCGCATCGACAGCGCCGGCGGCAGCGTGCAGCTGTTCTCGTACGAGCTGAAGTACATCAAGGCCAAGGACCTCGCCGACCGCCTGGCGGACGTGTTCGGGTCCGGGCGCGGCGGTGGCGCGGGCGGGACCGGTGGTCCGCCCTCGCTCATGCCGGGACTGGAATCGGTGGAGCTGAAGGACACCGACGCCGGCAG
This sequence comes from Lysobacter sp. SCRH-1R, assembly GCF_057747855.1. Lineage (NCBI taxonomy): Bacteria > Pseudomonadati > Pseudomonadota > Gammaproteobacteria > Lysobacterales > Lysobacteraceae > Lysobacter > Lysobacter sp. SCRH-1R. Next base: position 664,255 of record NZ_CM173227.1, read on the forward strand.
CACCGCGACGCTCGGCAACTACCAGGACGGCACCGGCATGGACACCGGCACCGGAAGCGGTACCGGCTCCAATGGCACGCTGTCGCTGGGCCAGCAGCAGAACGGCAACGCCGCCCTCACCCTCGACGTCAACGGCGACCGCGTCGGCGTGTCGGCGGTGGAGGAAACCAACTCGATCATCGTGCGCAGCAGTCCGTCGGCATGGAAGTCGATCCGCGACGTGATCGAACGCCTCGACGTGATGCCCATGCAGGTGCACATCGAAGCCCAGGTGGTGGAGGTGCAGCTCGAAGGCGACCTGAAATACGGCGTCAACTGGTACTTCGAACGCGCCGTCACCGACGCAGGCCTGCCCAGCGCGGTCGGCCGCACGACGTGGAGCACGCTCGCCGGCAGCATCCTGCCCGGCGACGGCGAAGGGGGCGGCGGCCTGGCGTGGACCTTCCTCGGCCGCAATGCGGCGGCGGTCATCAGCGCACTGGATTCGGTCACCGACCTGCAACTGCTGCAGACGCCGTCCGTGGTCGTGCGCAACAACGCCGAGGCGACGCTCAACGTCGGCAGCAAGATTCCGATCTCGTCCGTCACCTTCAATCCGACCACCGGCAGCGACAACACTTACAGCCAGGTGCAGTACATGGACACCGGCATCATCCTCAAGGTGCGCCCGCGCGTGGCGAAGGATGGCGTGGTGTTCCTCGACATGGTGCAGGAAGTCAGCTCGCCCGGCGCCCAGTCCACCGCCGACCAGAACGGCAACGTGCGCATCGACACGCGCAAGCTCAAGACGGAAGCGGCGGTGCAGAGCGGCGACACGGTGATGCTCGCCGGCCTCATCAGCGACAGCGTCGAACGCGGAGCGTCGGGTTTCCCGGGCCTGAGCCGCATCCCGGTGATCGGCGGCCTGTTCGGCCAGCAGCGTTCGAGCAAGACGCGCAACGAAGTGATCGTGCTGCTCACGCCGACGATCGTGCGCAACCCGCAGGAAGCGCGCAATCTCACCGACGAATACACCCGTCGTTTCCGCGCGATGGAGCCGCTGCAGAAGAAGCCTCGCCGCCCAGGCCAGCAACAGTGACGAAGACGACCGCCTCGCCGGCGGTCGTCGGGCCCATCGTCGTCGTCCCGGTCGGCCCGGACGACGACGCGCTCGACGCCTGCCTGGCCGCACTCGACGCCGCCACCGCGCCGGGCACGCCGGTGTGGCTGGCCGACGACGCGCAGGCCGGCCCGCGCGGCTACGCGATCATCGAACGCTGGATCTCGCGCACCGCATTGAAGGCCGACTACACGCGCCGCCAGCGCAGCGTCGGCGAAGTCGCGCACCTGGACGAAGTGCTGGGCGCATGCGGCGATGCCGACGTCGCGGTGCTCGCCAGCGATTCGCTACCCGCGCCCGGCTGGCTCGCACGACTCGTCGCCAGCCTCGCCGGCGATGGCGCGATCGCGACCGCCACGCCGTGGAGCAACGCGGGCGAAGCCGCCTCGTGGCCGCGCATCGGCGAGATCGAACCGGTACCTGACGATCTCGAACGCGTCGCGCGCGCCGCCAAGGCGATGCCGGCGCTGCACCCGGAACTTCCCGCCGCCGTGAGCCACGCCGTGCTGCTGCGCGGCACGGCGCGACGTCGTGCGGGCGGACTCGACGCGAGCAGTTACGGCTCGTGGTATGCGGCGCTGATCGATCTGTCGCTGCGCCTGTCCGGCCTGGGCTGGCGCAACGCCCTGTGCGATACCGCCTTCGTCGCGCGCCGTGGCGAAGGCGTGCCGTTCGACGGCGACATGGACGCGCTCGCCGCGCGCTGGCCCGACTGGCACGCGCGTCTGGCGAACCACCTCATGCAGGACCCACTGCGCGCGTCGCGTGCGCAGCTTGCGGCGCTGCTCGAACACCTCGGACCTCCGGAACCGCAACGTGATCTCTTCGCCTGACGCCAGCGCCGGCATCGCCGCGGTGGTGGTGACCTACCGCAGCGCCGAAACCATCGACGACTGCCTGACGCGCCTGCGCGCGGCCGATGGCGTGCACGCGATCCGCGTGGTCGACAACAACTCCGACGACGGCACGCTGGAGATCGTCCAGCGCCACGCCAGCCACGATGCGCGCGTGCGCTTCATCGCCAATCCCGACAATCCCGGCTTCGGCACCGCCTGCAACCAGGGCGCGCGCGACGCGGGCGAGGGCGTGCAGTGGCTCGCGTTCGTCAATCCCGATTGCCTGGTCGAACGCGACACGCTTGCGCGCCTGCGCGCACTCGCGGCAAGGCAGGGCGAGGCGCTGCTCGGCGCCGACCTGGTCGACGACGAGGGCGTGCGCGACGGTGCCGCGCGCCGGCGCGACCCAGACTTCGGCGCGATGCTGACCGCCGCACTCGGCGGCACGCCCGCACCGAAACTCGAATTGCCCATCGACGACACGCGCGCGCTGCAGCAGGTCGAAGCGGTGTCGGGCGCATTGATGCTCATGCCGCGCGCATTGTTCGAACGCCTGCACGGCTTCGACGAAGGCTATCGCCTGCACGCCGAGGATCTCGACCTCTCGCGTCGCGCCCGCGAATCCGGCGCGCTGGTCGCCGTCGCCAACCACGTCCGCGTGTTGCACGTGCGCGGCGTATCGAGCCGCTCGCGTCCGTTCTTCGTCGAATGGCACAAGCATCGCGGGCTGTGGCGTTATTACCGCAAGTTCGAAGCGCCGCGTCGCGGCATCGCGATGTCGGCGGCGGTGTTCGCGGCGGTCTGGTTGCGGTTTCCGGTGGCGTACCTGCGGGCGCGACTCAAGTCATAGCGGTTGGCTGTCTTCGGCGCCGCCGTTACCTTCCACCTGTACGACGACATCCAGGCGCACGGTTGTCCGGACAGCGATGCCGGCGCGACGTTCCGGCTCGAAATGCCACGCGTGAGCGGCGCTCATTGCACTCAGGTCGATCTCCTCAGAGCCGCTGGATTCGGCGATGGCGGCGTGAGTGATGGCTCCAGTCTCGTCCACCTCGAGTTCGAGAACGACACGCGCGTTCGACTGTGTCCGCAGGGATTCGGAAAAGGCCGGCGGATTCTCGATCCAGGAAGCGCCGTCGAGGTGTGCGGCAGTCGTTTCATCGTTCGCCGGGGTCAATCGCACGAATGCCCTGGCGTCGGGCGCAACCGTCTGTGTGCGGCTTGGGTCGTAAACGGAACCAGAGGTGTCGACGGGAAGGCCGACGGGAGCTGCATCTTCTTGCGTGGCGACCGAGGTGGTTGGCGCGTCGGAACTCGGCGTTGGCAGCTCTTCGGTCGAGGGCTCCGGCACGACATCAGGCACGCTGATCGCTTGCATTGCATGGGTGGGCTTTGCCGGCGATGTCGCTGGAATCCATTCGATCTGCAATGCATCGTCCGGCGTGAATCCGTACTTGTCGTCGGCGGTCAGTGTCGTCGGATCCATCAACCACACGACCATAAACAGTGGCAACCCGAGCGCAAGGATCGCGGCTATCAGTCGATCTTCATTGGATGAGGTGCTGTTGTCCATGCAGATCTCAGTGTTCGTGCGCGGTGATGTGCGCGACGTTCGCCATCCCGCACGGTTCTTGTGGGAGCGGAAAAGCTCCGGATTGGCAGCGAATAGCGGCGCTACGCGAGCGTCAATACGAGGAAGTCGCTACGACTTTTACGCGTAGTGCCTGTCTGAATGCGGAGATAACGTGACTCCCGGATCATGGAGAGAAGGGGAGTACGCATGAAGCATTTCTGCGCCGCATTGATCGTCTCGTGCTTGCTGCTCGGATCGCAGGCATATGCAGGCTCCGTGGCCTACACCTACGACTCGCTCGGACGCGTGATTCGCGTCGTGTACACGGTCGGTACCACGACCACGATGGTCAACTACACGTACGACGCCGCGGGAAACCGGACGTCGACGGTAACGACTTCGCCTTGATCGCCCGAAACCCGGGCTGATCGATCAATCCAGTTGCGCACCAGCCTGCCTGTGCAGGTGTGCTGTCGTGCGCGCCAAATCTGCATGGAGCGGGTATGAAGGAACGGCGTATCGGACGTGTGGCGCGAGGTTTGATCCTCTGCGCCCTGGCAGCAAGCCACGTGGCATGGGCTGGAAACGTCCAGTTCGGGGCAGGACAGCCTGCCGTGAACTACGGATCCAAGCGGCCGATGCTGTCGGCGCAAGGCGCGATGGTCGGCGCGGGTGGGCAGTCCACCTGGGCGCCGGCCCCCAACGTTTTCCGCGCCATTCTTCCGCCTGTCACGGTGGAGGAGTCCCGTCAAGCCGTCGAACGGAATGGTCAAGCGCTCCCGTCCAACCTGAATCAGGGCGTCGCTCCTTCGGGAGGTCGAACGCTGATGACCGCCACGCGTGTCGGCGGAGACGCAAACCCGCTCGGTCCGGCTTCCATCAGCGAACTCGCACGCGCGCTGCGCAACCATCCGGACCTGATCTATCAGTACGTCCGCAACAACATCGAGTTCCATCCGGTCTGGGGTATCCAGAAAGGCGGCCTCGGCACGGTGCTGGACAACCAGGGCACCGGCATGGACCAGGCGACCCTGATGGTCGAGCTGCTGCGTGCCTCCGGCTATACCGCCAGCTACGTGCGCGGCGTCATCACGCTACCGGCGCAGCAGTTCAAGGAATGGTACGGGTTCGATACGAGTAACGTGTGTGGCGTGCTCAATCTGCTAGGACAGGGCCAGATCCCTGTCTACTCGATCAATGCCACGGCAGCCGGAACGTGCCCCAGCCTGCAGGCCGCGATGACCGACGTCTCCATCGAGCACGTCTGGGTCAAGGTCATTCGCCCGCAACCAGATCGGTGACATCACCAGCACCACGACCAGCAACGACCTGTACCAATGGCGCGGCGCGCAGCCTGGCACACAGAGCTACACGGCGAACGGGCTCAACCAGTACACGAGCGTGGCCGGCGCCGCATTGGCCTACGACACGCGTGGGAACCTGAAGTCGAATGCCGGCTGGACGTACGGCTATGACGCCGACAATCGTCTGCGCAACGCCAACAAGACCGGCACGACGGCTACTTTGGACTACGACCCGGAAGGTCGTCTGGCCAAGACCACGATCAACAGCGTTGCCACGGTGTTCGAGTACGACGGCGACCAGGTCATGCTAGAGAACAGCGCTGCCGGCGCGCTGCAGAAGCGCTACGTGTATGGGCTGGATTCGGATGGCTGATGCGAAGCGCCGGGCAATTCGGACACACAGGCGCATGGTTAAGCTTCACCTAGTCTGGGCAATCGTGGCGTTCCTGGGCGCTGGGATAGGGGCGTACGTCGGGTATAGGCTCGGGACCCTTTTTGGGCTCAACTAGCCCTTCGATCCGCGCGGAGAATGGCCGACATGGCATCCGTACTCTCGCTTGTCTTCGTGCTGTCTCTCCCAGTTTTCATCGGGTGCGTGGTTGCATATCTGGTTGCAGTGAATTCCTATTGGAAATTGGTGGCAAGAGATATGCCCGAAGCATGGGCGGGAGCTCGCGCGCGAGGCAGGCCATCCGAAAGTTGGATGGCAACCGCGTATCGGTCCCTTCGAGAGCACAGGACTCCGCCACCCGCGAACGAAGTCCGCGTCGAGTTGACGCGCGCGCGACGGACCGCACTTAGATGCTTGTATGCGTCCTTGACGCTCTTCCTCGTGCTCCTATTCGCAGGTCTATCGCTTGATGCGATGGGGGCGTTTGGATAATTCGGGGGAGGGCTCCCTTCAGGATGCAATGGAAAGATTGCGTACCCTGTAGCGATCGGCACCTTCTGTCTGTTTGTGAACGCTCAGGCTGGCACAAGCCAGGATTTGCTACTTCGACCTCGACGCGTACACGGACGCGTACACGTATGCCACGACCGGCTCGGCCGTGGGTTCGCAGCGTAGCGCAGTGCGACCATTTCGAAGGACGAAATAAGCGGCGTGCTAAAGGCTTAGGCAAAGAGCTAGAGGGCTCCCTTGCGCGTAAAGCGCACATGTTTCGCGAAGTAGTCGCCGTTGACGTTCTGGCGATCCGCACGCTTGATCTTGAGAGTGATCCAGAGCGAGTCCCAGCCATGTTCAAGTTTGATGCCGAGGCGTTCGTGCGGTTGTTGCTGGGTTTGCTATGTCTGACCGCCGGCGTGGCGGTTGTTTACTACGCCCTGAAAGGCGCGCCGTCGATCAGCGCCTTCTTCGCCAGCAAGCTCAGCGCTGACGGGCGCGATGCCGGGTTCTGCGTGGTTCTGCTACTTGCAGGAAGCGGCTCCGCAGCGATGGGTTTCGCGTTGCTGCCAACGGATGGCAACCCGGAAGGTCGGTGGAAGCTCGGCGATCTGCTGTGGCCATCCACGCTTGTGAGCGCTGGTCTCACCCTCATCGCGTCCCGTGATGGAGTGATTCATCGCTGGCCGATCGCGTTTGGCGAATACAAAGTGCCGGCCGGAGCCGGCCTCATCTTCGCGGGGCTGGAGATGTTGTTGCGTACGAAACAACGCGATGAGTGAGCGGAGCTCAAACGCCGCCCGGCGTCGTCACTCCAACGCAAACCGCAACACGAACAGCACCGCCACCAGCCACACCGCCGCGTGCGCCTCGCGGGCGCGGCCGGTGAACAGCTTCAGCACGGCGTAGGCGATGAAGCCGAACGCCAGACCATTGGCGATGGAGTAGGTGAACGGCATCGCCAGCGTGCACAGCGCGGCGGGGATGGCTTCGGTGAGGTCGTCCCAGTGCACGTCGCCCAGTTCGCGGAGCATCAGGCCGGCGACGTAGAGCAGGGCGGGCGCGGTCGCGTATGCGGGGACCATCGAGGCCAGCGGCGAGAACAGCAGCGCGAGCAGGAACAGCGCGGCGATCACGAGCGCGGTGAGTCCCGTGCGCCCGCCGGCCTGCACGCCCGACGCGCTTTCGATGTACGCCGTGGTGCTGCTGGTGCCGAGCACCGAGCCGGCCAGGATCGCCGAGCTGTCGGCGAACAATGCGCGGCCGAAACGCTTCTGCTGCGCGGCCGAGGCATCGTCCAGCGGCAGCAGGCCCGCGCGGCGTGCGACGCCCATCAGCGTGCCGGTGGCGTCGAACACTTCCACCAGCACGAACACGATGACGACGTGCAGCATCGCCGCGATCGAGAACCCGTCGCCACCGCCGAGCGCGCCGGCGATGTCCAGCTGCAGGAACGTCGGCGCCAGGCTCGGCGGCACGTCGACGATCCCGTGGTACTGCACGCGGCCGAACAGCAGCGCGACGCCGGTGACGGCGAGGATGCCGATCAGGATCGCGCCCTTCACGCGCCACGCTTCGAGCACGGCGATCAGCAGGAAGCCGGCGACGGCCAGCAGCGGTTCGGGCTCGCGCAGATCGCCGAGCGCGACCAGCGTGTCGGGATCGCCGACGATCAGTTCGGACTTCTGCAACGCGATGATCGCGAGGAACAGGCCGATGCCTGCGGTGATCGCACTGCGCAGCGAATGCGGAATGCCCGCGATCAGCCACGCGCGCGCGCCGGTGATGGTGAGCAGAAGGAACACCACGCCCGAGACGAACACCGCGCCCAGCGCCTGCTGCCACGTGTAGCCCATCGCGCCGACGACGGTGAAGGCGAAAAACGCGTTGAGGCCCATGCCTGGCGCCATGCCGACCGGGTAATTCGCTGCGAAGGCCATCACCAGCGTGCCGATCGCCGCTGCAAGACAGGTCGCGACGAACACCGCACCGGTGTCCATGCCGGTATTGCCGAGGATGCTCGGGTTCACGAACACGATGTAGGACATCGTGAGGAACGTGGTCAGGCCGGCGACCATTTCGGTGCGCACGTCGGTGCCGTGCTGGCGCAACCTGAACAGCGAATCCAGCGCGCGGAAGGCGGGGCGTGCCATGGCGGGTCCTGGGGGAGGGGAGTGCGGCAGACTGGAGAGGTTAGCCTGCGGCGGCGTGCGGCAGCATCGGGAAATGGTCGCGACATGCCACGGGATGAGCCTCGCGCCGCCGCAAGTCCCGGGTGCGCTCCGCTTACCCGGGCCACAAGACTGCTGGACTCAGCGGAAGCGGTTGATCTGGTCGCGCAGTTCGCGCGCCGCGTTCGCTGCCGCGTCGGCGAAATCGTCGCCCTTCGATGCGTACAGGATCGCGCGCGAGCTGCTCACCATGAGTCCGGCGCCGTCCGCGCTCTTCGCATGGGTCACCACCGCTTCGACGTCACCGCCCTGCGCGCCCACGCCCGGGACGAGGAAGGGCACGTCGGAACCGACGATCGCGCGGACTTCCTTCAGCTGCGCGGGCCAGGTCGCGCCGACCACCAGCGAGCAGTTGCCGTGCGTGTTCCACTCGCGCGCGACCTTCTCGGCGACGTGCTGGTAGAGCGGCCGGCCATCGATGACGAGGTCCTGCAGATCGCCCGCGCCCGGATTCGACGTGCGGCACAGGATCACCACGCCGCGATCGGCGCGATCCAGGAACGGCTGCACCGAATCGCGACCGAGATAGGGATTGGCGGTCACCGCGTCGGCGGCGTAACGATCGAACGCCTCGGTGGCGTAATGCTGCGCCGTGCTGCCGATGTCGCCGCGCTTGCTGTCGAGGATCACCGGCACGCCGGGATGTCGCGCGTGGATGTGCGCGATCAGCCGCTCCAGCGCGCCTTCCGCGCCGAGTGCGGCGAAGTGCGCGATCTGCGGCTTGAAGGCGCAGGCATACGGCGCGGTGGCATCGGCGATGGCGCGGCAGAAGTTGAAGACCGCGTCGTCGTCGTTCGCGAAGATCGCGGGGAACTTCGCCGGTTCCGGGTCCAGGCCGACGCAGACCAGCGAACCGGCCTGCGTCCATCGTGCGCGCAGCGTCTGCATGAAGCTCATCGTGGCGTTCCTTGTTCCATTGCGAAGACGCCCGCCTTTGCAGGCGGGCGTCGGTCGTAGCCTTACTTCAAAGCCTTGAAGCGCAGGCGATGCGGCTTGGAAGCCTCGTCGCCCATGCGGCGCTTCTTGTCTTCCTCGTACTCGCGGTAGTTGCCCTGGAAGAACTCCACGTGCGAGTCGCCCTCGAAGGCGAGGATGTGGGTGGCGATGCGGTCCAGGAACCAGCGGTCGTGCGAGATGACGAACGTGTTGCCCGGGAACTCCAGCAGCGCGTCTTCCAGTGCACGCAGCGTTTCGATGTCCAGGTCGTTCGACGGTTCGTCGAGCAGCAGCACGTTGCCGCCCTGCAGCAGGGTCTTGGCCATGTGCAGACGGCCGCGTTCGCCGCCGGAGAGCGTGCCGACCAGCTTCTGCTGGTCCTGGCCCTTGAAGTTGAAGCGGCCGATGTAGGCGCGCGACTGGATCTCGATGCCGTTGATGTTGAGGATGTCCAGGCCGCCGGAGACTTCCTGGAAGACGTTGTGGTTGCCTTCCAGCTTGTCGCGGCTCTGGTCGACGTAGGCCAGCTTCACGGTCGGGCCGATGTCGATTTCGCCGGTATCCGGCGTCTCCTGGCCCGTGATCATCCTGAACAGCGTCGACTTGCCCGCGCCGTTCGGGCCGATGATGCCGACGATCGCGCCGGCCGGCACCGAGAACGACAGGTTGTCGATCAGCAGGCGATCGCCGAACTTCTTGCTGACGTTCTTGAACTCGATGACCTTGTTGCCCAGGCGCTCGCCCGGCGGAATGAAGATTTCATTCGTCTCGTTGCGCTTCTGGTAGTCGACCGACTGCAGTTCCTCGATGCGCGCGAGACGGGCCTTGCCCTTCGAGCGGCCGCCCTTGGCGTTCTGGCGCGCCCACTCCAGTTCCTTGGCGATCGCCTTCTGGCGCGCCTTCTCCTGGTTCTCTTCCTGCTTCAGGCGCTCTTCCTTCTGGACGAGCCACTCGGTGTAGTTGCCCTTCCACGGAATGCCACGGCCGCGGTCGAGTTCGAGGATCCACTCGGCGGCGTTGTCGAGGAAGTAGCGATCGTGGGTGACGGCCACCACGGTGCCGGTGTAGCGCGCGAGGAACTGCTCCAGCCATTCGACGGATTCGGCGTCGAGGTGGTTGGTCGGTTCGTCGAGCAGCAGCATGTCCGGCTTCTGCAGCAGCAGGCGGCACAGCGCGACGCGGCGCTTCTCGCCGCCCGACAGGTTGCCGATCTTCGCGTCCCACGGCGGCAGGCGCAGCGCGTCGGCGGCGACTTCCAGCTGGTTCTCCAGGGTGTGCGCGTCGCCGGCGGCGAGGATCGCCTCCAGGCGCTCCTGTTCCTTGGCGAGCGCGTCGAAGTCGGCGCCTTCCTCGGCATAGGCGGCGTAGACGGCTTCCAGCGCGGCCTGGGCGTTGATGACGTCGCCCACGCCTTCTTCCACGGCCTGGCGCACGGTCATTTCCGGATCGAGCTGCGGTTCCTGCGGCAGGTAGCCGACCTTGATGCCCGGCTGCGGGCGCGCTTCGCCGACGAAGTCGGTGTCCACGCCGGCCATGATCTTCAGCACGGTGGACTTGCCGGCGCCGTTGAGGCCCAGCAGGCCGATCTTCGCGCCCGGAAAGAAGGACAGCGAGATGTCCTTGATGATCTGACGCTTCGGCGGCACGACCTTGCTGACGCCGTTCATGGTGTAGATGTATTGCATGCGCTCTCCGGAACCGGGACGCGCCCATGCCGGCCGGGAGTGGCCTGGTCGGGCGGGTGGAAGCGGCGATTATCCCGCAGAAGGGGCGGCTTTCCCAGCGCGGGAGGCGCGCTGGCTTCAGCTTGGGAAACCCGGGCGTTTGTAGCCCGGGTAGGCGGAGCGCACCCCGGGGTTCGGGCCGCGGCGGGCCCCCGGGTGCGGCCTTCGGCCTTGCCCGGGCTACAAGCGCAGGAACGTCAGATCCAGACGATGAGCGCCACCACCAGCGCCACCGCCGCGTACTTCAGCCCGTAATAGAGCGACTTGTTGCGCTCGCGCAGGCCCTTGGCCTTCAGGCGCAGGGCATAGAAGTACTTGAAGAGCCGGTTGAAGCCGCCCGTCCTGTCGCCTTCCTGGTTCGGCGAGGCGCCGGCGGCGATCAGGTTCCGCGCGACGAACCGGTTGAACACCCGCGCCGGGGCGGTGTGCAGCGGACGCTCCACGTCGCAGAACAGGATGATCCGGTTGCCCTGCGTGTCGTTGCGGGCGCTGTGGATGTAGGTCTCGTCGAACATCGTCCACTCGCCGTCGCGCCAGCTGTAGCGCTGGCCGTCGACCTCGATGAAGCAGCCGTCGTCGTTGGGCGTTTCCAGACCCAGGTGCAGGCGCAGCGACCCGGCGTATGGATCGCGGTGCGGGCGCAGCTCGCTCCCCGGGGGCAGCTCGGTGAACATCGCCGCCTTCACGCTGGGGATCTGTTTCAGCAGCGCGGTGGTCTGCGGGCACAGCTCGGCCGCGGACGGGTGGGCGTCGTCGTACCACTTCAGGTAGAAGCGCTTCCAGCCGCGGCGGAAGAACGAGTTGAAACCGACGTCGGTGTAACCCTCGGCCGCCTTGATGTGCTGCAGCTCGCGCAGGCGGAGGGCTTCGGCGCGGATCGCCTGCCAGTTCTGGCGAAGCGGTTCCAGCTCGGGGAAGTGGCGGCCCGGATCGGCGATGAACGGCGTGGTCGGCACGCGCGAGAACGCGTACATCAGCACGTTGATCGGGGCCATGAAGGTGGAGTGGTCCAGCAATTGCCGGCCCAGGCGGTGCCGCACCCGGCCGCGGTAGTGCACGTACACCGCGCTGGCGAGGAACAGCAGGACGAAGACCCATTTCACGGTCGGAGGATTCCCTGTGGGGTGGGGGCGGAAAGCTCGCCTTGACGGCCCATGGGCCGGCGTGCTCGCTGGCCGCATTTTAAGCCCTGGGCTACCATCTTCGACCCGGCCGCGGCAGCTTTCCGGGCCTCGCCGGCCCCTGACCACCCCACGCCCGAGGTTGCCGAATGTTCCCCAGCTCCGCCCGCATCGCCGGTTACGACGATGAACTCGCCCAGGCCATCGCCAACGAGGCGCGCCGCCAGGAGGACCATGTCGAGCTGATCGCCTCGGAAAACTACGCCTCCCCGCGCGTGATGGAGGCCCAGGGCAGCGTGCTGACCAACAAGTACGCCGAAGGCTACCCGGGCAAGCGCTACTACGGCGGCTGCGAGTACGTGGACGTGGCCGAGCAGCTGGCGATCGAGCGCCTGAAGCAGCTGTTCGGGGCCGACTACGCCAACGTCCAGCCGCATTCGGGCAGCCAGGCCAACCAGGCCGTGTACCTGGCCCTGCTCAACCCCGGCGACACGATCCTCGGCATGTCGCTGGCCCACGGCGGCCACCTGACCCACGGCGCCAAGGTCAACGTCAGCGGCAAGCTGTTCAACGCGATCCAGTACGGCGTGAACGACCAGGGCCTGATCGACTACGACGAAGTCGAGAAGCTCGCCCTGGAGCACAAGCCGAAGATGGTCGTCGCCGGTTTCTCGGCCTATTCGCAGCAGATCGACTGGGCGCGGTTCCGCGCCATCGCCGACAGGGTCGGCGCGTACCTGTTCGTCGACATGGCGCACGTGGCCGGCCTCGTCGCCGCCGGCGTGTATCCGAACCCGCTGCCGCACGCGCACGTGGTCACGTCCACCACGCATAAGACGCTGCGCGGACCGCGCGGCGGCATCATCGTGGCGAAGGGCGCCGGCGAGGAGATCGAGAAGAAGCTGCAGTCGATCGTCTTCCCGGGCATCCAGGGCGGGCCGCTGATGCACGTCATCGCCGCCAAGGCCGTGGCCTTCAAGGAAGCGCTGGAGCCGGAATTCACCGCCTACCAGCAGCAGGTCGTGAAGAACGCGCAGGCGATGGCGAAGACGATCATTGCGCGCGGCTACAAGATCGTGTCCGGCGGCACGCAGAACCACCTGATGCTGATCGACATGATCGGCAAGGGCGTGACCGGCAAGGACGCCGAAGCCGCACTCGGCAAGGCGCACATCACCGTCAACAAGAACGCGGTGCCGAACGATCCGCAGAAGCCCTTCGTCACCTCCGGCCTGCGCATCGGAACGCCGGCGGTCACCACGCGCGGTTACGGTGAAGCCGACTGCATCGAGCTCGCCAACTGGATCTGCGACGTGCTCGACGCGCCGAAGGACGAGAACGTCATCGCCGCCGTGCGCGAGAAGGTGACGGCGCAGTGCGCGAAGTTCCCGGTGTATGGCTGATACGGGAATCGGCAATCGGGAATCGGGAGTGCCCGGAGCAGGCGCCCGTCGCCTTGGCCTCGCTTTCCGATTCCCCATTCCCCATTCTCCTTTGCCGGCTCGCTGATGCATTGCCCCTTCTGCCAACACCCCGACACCCGCGTGATCGACTCGCGCGTGTCCGACGACGGCGCGACGATCCGCCGTCGTCGCGTCTGCGAAGCCTGCGGCGAGCGGTTTTCGACGCTGGAAACCATCGAGCTCAAGCTGCCGCTGATCATCAAGAGCGACGGTCGGCGCGAGGCGTTCGATGCGCGCAAGCTGCGCGCCAGTTTCGATCGCGCGCTGCAGAAGCGCCCGGTGTCGGAAGAGCAGATCGAAGCCTCCGTGCGCGCCGTAGTGCACCACCTGCGCATGACCGCCGAACGCGAACTGCCGTCGCGTCGCGTCGGCGATTTCGTCATGACCGAGTTGCGCAAACTCGACCACGTCGCCTATGTGCGCTTCGCCTCGGTGTATCGCGCGTTCCAGGACGTGGCCGATTTCCGCGAGGAACTCGACCGCCTGGAGAGCGACAACGCCGGCGAGGGCCAGCTGCCGCTGCTGGAAGAAGAAGCCGAGTCCTCGCCGCGCAACAGGAAACGTTGATGAGCCAGCGTCCGATCGACGCCTTCACCGCCACCGACCACGCCATGATGGCGCGCGCGCTGCGCCTGGCCGAGCGCGGTGCTTACACGACCAGGCCCAATCCGATGGTCGGCTGCGTGATCGCGCATGGCGAAGAGGCCGTCGGCGAAGGCTGGCACCAGCGCTCGGGCGAACCGCACGCGGAGGTCTACGCGTTGCGCGATGCCGGCGAACGCGCGAAGGGCGCGACCGCCTACGTCACGCTGGAGCCGTGCGCGCACATCGGCCGCACCGGCCCGTGCGCGGATGCGTTGATCGCCGCGGGCGTGGCGCGCGTCATCGCGGCGATGCGCGATCCGTTTCCGCAGGTCGATGGCGCCGGTTTCGAGAAGCTGCGTGCAGCGGGAATCGAAGTCGCTTCGGGCTTGATGGAAACGCAGGCGCGCGCGCTCAACCGCGGCTTCCTTTCTCGCGTCGAGCGCGGCCGGCCATGGCTGCGCGTGAAGCTCGCCACGAGCCTGGACGGGCGCAGCGCGCTCGCCAGCGGCGAATCGAAATGGATCAGCGGCGAGGCCTCGCGCCTGGACGTGCAGCACTGGCGCGCGCGCAGCGGCGCGATCGTCACTGGCGCGGGCACCGTGCTCGCCGACGATCCGGCGCTGACCGTGCGCATGCACGACGACACGCCGTTCGTGCCGCCGATGCGCGTGGTGCTCGATCCGGGACTGGCGACCGTCGCACGTGGCCGCGTGCGCGAAGGCGACGCGCCGACGCTGTACCTGCACGCGCCCGATGCCAAGCCGCCGCGCGGACTGGTCGCGCAGCATGCCGCCGTGCCCGTGCGCGAAGGTCGCTTCGACCTGCACGCCGTGCTCCGCCTGCTCGCCGAACGCGGCGTCAACGAGATCCAGCTCGAAGCCGGAGCCACGCTGGCGGGTGGTTTCCTCAGTGCGGGACTCGTCGACGAAGTGCTGCTCTACGTCGCGCCCGTGCTGCTGGGCGAACGCGCGCGCCCGATGTTCGACGGGCTGGCGATCGACACGATGGCGCAGAAGTTGAAGATGTCGATCGTCGAATCGCGCTACATCGGGCAGGACATCCGCCTGCTGCTGCGCCCGGAGGCTTCCGCGCAGGAGCCGACGGCCTGATCGACGCCCGAGGAGGCGCACATGAGCGGCGCGAACTTCAAGGACCACTTCTCCGGCATCGCCGATGCGTACGCGCAGGCGCGCCCGGAGTACCCGGACGAACTCTTCGACGCGATCGCCGCGGTCGTGCCGCGGGACGCGCGCGTGTGGGAGCCGGGCTGCGGCAGCGGGCAGGCGACGCGCGGGCTCGCCGCGCGCTTCGCGCACGTGCACGCGACCGAGCCGAGCGCGAAGCAACTGGCGCAGCATTGGGCACAACCGGGCACGGACAGCGTGAGTCTTGCGGTGGAGCCCGGCGAGCGCACATCGCTGCCGGATTCGAGCGTCGGGCTCGTCGCCGTCGCGCAGGCGCTGCACTGGTTCGACCGGCCGACGTTCTTCGCCGAATGCGAACGCGTGCTCGCGCCGGGCAGCGTGCTGGCGGCGTGGGGCTATGCGGATTTCGTCGCGCCGGAAGGCATGGTCGAAGCCGTGGAGGATTTCCGCGCGCGCATCGATCCGTACTGGCCGCCCGAACGCGCGCAGATCGACGCGCACTACGCCGGCTACGACTGGCCGTTCCCCGCGCTGCCGGCCCCCGCGCTGTGGCTGGAGGCGGAGTGGTCGCTGGCGCATTTCCTGCGCTATCTGTCGAGCATGTCGGCCGTCGCGCGGTGCGCGGCGGATGCGGGCGAGGACCCGGTGGCGCGGCACGCGCCCTCACTGGCGGCGAGCTGGGGCGATCCGGACGAGGCCCGGACAATCCGCTGGCCGCTGTTCCTGCACCTGCGGCAGAAGGCCTGAAACCCGCCGGGGCCGGGTAGGCGCCAGACGCGGAACAGTCCGTCCGGCGGGCCTCCCGGGGCGCGGGTGCTAGAATCCCCGCGCCGGTTCGCCGGCATCCACAACACGTAACGTCTTCAGGGCGGGGTGAGATTCCCCACCGGCGGTAGGTGCGATGGCGCTGTCGGCAGCGTCGTTCGCACGAGCCCGCGAGCGCCTCGCCGCCCATGGCGAAGAGGGTCAGCAGATCCGGTCCAATGCCGGAGCCGACGGTCGGAAAGCGCGAGCTTCCCGGAAAGTCCGGATGAAAGAAGACAGCCGCACACGGCCCCGTGCCGTGCGCCTGCCTCATGCCTTGAGGCGTTTTTCGTTCACTCCAGATCGAGAAACGTTTCAATGACCCAGCGCTTCACTACCCGTGCCGCTTCCAAGCAGGAGGCGCGCTGATGTTCACCGGCATCATCGAAGGCGTCGGCCGCCTGGCTTCGCTCGAACACCGCGGCGGCGACGTCCGCCTCACCGTCGACGTCGGCACGCTCGCGTTCGACGCCGTGCAGCTGGGCGAAAGCATCGCCGTCAACGGCGTCTGCCTCACCGTCATCGAGTACGACGCGCGCAGCTTCGCGGCCGACGCATCGAACGAAACGCTCGCGCTCACCACGCTCGGCGCGCTCGCCGTCGGCGACGCGGTGAACCTGGAGCGCGCGATGCGCCCGACCGATCGCCTCGGCGGGCATCTGGTCAGCGGACACGTCGACGGACTCGGCCGCGTCGAGCGCATCGAACCCGACGCGCGCGCGCAGCGCTGGCGTTTCTCGGCACCAGCGCCGCTGCTGCGCTACATCGCCAAGAAAGGCTCGATCTGCGTCGACGGCGTGAGCCTCACGGTGAACGAAGTGGACGATGCGGGTTTCGAAGTCGCGCTGATCCCGCACACCGTCGCGCACACGCGTTTCGCGCATACGCAGGTGGGCGACGCGGTGAACCTGGAAATCGATCTGGTCGCGCGCTACGTCGAGCGGCTGCTCGCCGGCCGTGCCGAATAGGGGGAACGACATGCCTTTCAGCCCGATTCCCGAACTGCTCGAAGAAATCCGCAACGGCCGCATGGTCGTGATCGTCGACGACGAGGACCGCGAGAACGAAGGCGACCTGATCATGGCCGCCGAACTCGTGCGGCCGCAGGACATCAACTTCATGGTCACGCACGCGCGCGGCCTGGTGTGCCTGTCGCTCACGCGCGAACGCTGCCGCCAGCTCGGCCTGCCGCCGATGGTGCGCGACAACACCTCGCCGCACCACACCAACTTCACCGTCAGCATCGAGGCGGCCGAAGGCGTCACCACCGGCATCAGTGCCTACGACCGCGCGCATACGGTGCGCACCGCCGTGCGGCCGGACGCCTCTGCGAGCGATCTCTCGCAGCCCGGCCACATCTTCCCGCTGCAAGCGCAGCCCGGCGGCGTGCTCAATCGCGCGGGGCATACCGAGGCGGCGAGCGACCTGGCGCTGCTGGCCGGCCTGGAACCCGCCGGCGTGCTGGTCGAGATCCTCAACGCCGACGGCAGCATGGCGCGTCGTCCGGAACTGGAGGCGTTCGCGGCCGAGCATGGATTGAAGATCGGTTCGATCGAGGAACTGATCCGCTATCGCCTGGAGACCGAACACACGGTCGAGCGCGTGGATGCGCGCGAGATCGACACCGAGCACGGTCCGTTCGAACTGTTCACCTACCGCGACCGCCTCAGCCACGCGCTGCATTTCGCGCTGCGTCGCGGCACGCCCGACGCGGCCACGCCGACGCTGGTGCGCGTGCACGTGCAGAACCCGCTCGCCGACGCGCTGCACTGGCGTCGCCCGGACTTCGGCCCGGCCGTGGGCGACGTGCTGAAGGCGATCGCCGCCGAAGGCCGCGGTGCGCTGGTGCTGCTGGCCGACCACGCCGATGCCGACGCGCTGCTGGCCCGCATCCGCGCGCCGCAGCATGCCGACGAGGCCGGCCCGACCCGCGGCCACGCGCTCGCCGAGTGGCGGCGCAACGGCGCCGGCGGCCAGATCCTCGCGGACCTCGGCCTGGGCAAGCTCCGCGTGCTGGGCACGCCGCGCAAGCAGATCGGGCTGGCCGGGTTCGGGCTGGAGGTGGTGGAGTACGTGCCGGGACCGGAAACGAGTAACTAGGAACGAGCGACGAGCGACGATTGCCTCACTCGTTCCTCCACTCTCGTTCGTGGCGGCGAGGGCTCCACGGCGCCCATGCCGACATCGCGCTAGAATCCCCGCCCTTCACCAAGAACGCCCCATGACCCACTTCGAAGGCGACCTGCGCAGCCCCCCGGGCGCGCGATTCGCGATCATCGCCAGCCGCTGGAACCCGCGCATCACCGATACGCTGGTCGCCGGCGCGCGCAAGACCTTCGCCGAGAACGGCGTGGACGAGTCCGCGGTCGACGTCATCCGCGTGCCCGGCGCATGGGAAATCCCCGTCGTCGCCACGCGCCTGGCGAAGGCCGGCCGGCATGCCGCCGTGGTCGCGCTGGGCTGCGTCGTGCGCGGCGATACGCGTCATTACGAGCAGGTCGCCGACGGGTGTTCGGACGGCCTGATGCGCGTGCAACTGGAGTACGGATTCCCGGTCGCCAACGGCGTGCTCGCCGTGGAGCGCCACGAGGACGCCGAGGCCCGCGCCGGTGGCACGCACGGCAACAAGGGTGAGGAAGCGGCGCTGGCCGCACTTGAAATGAGTCATCTGCTGGGGCAATTGCCATGAACCGTCGTCGTCCGGATGGAATCGATCCTGTCGCCCGTTCGCGTGCGCGCCGCCGCGCGTTGCAGGCGGTCTATGCATGGCAGATGTCGGGATCGAGCGCGCGCGAGGTGATCGCGCAGTTCGCCCACGAACAGGCCAAGGAGCAGGCGGACCTGGAGTATTTCGAGGACCTCGTGCGCGGCGTCGAAGCGAATGTCGAATCGCTGGACGATGCGCTCAAGCCGTTCCTCGATCGCGACATCGAGCAGGTCGACGCCATCGAGCGCGCCGCGCTGCGCATCGCGGCGTACGAGCTGCGCATGCGCCCGGACGTGCCGTACCGCGTGGTCATCAACGAGGCGATCGAAACCGTGAAGCGTTTCGGTGCCGAACACGGGCACACCTACGTCAACGGCGTGCTCGATCACGCCGCCGCCGAGTGGCGCGCGACGGAAGTGAAGGCGCCGCGTCCGCGATGAAGCGGCATCGCCGCGACCGCGCAACGCGCGTCGCGGTGGCAGTGTCGAACCGCACACGCCGGAGTGTCCCGTGAGTGATCCGCATCGCGACGCACGCGAATTCGACCTGATCGACCGCATCCGTCGCCGCGTGCATGCGCGGGACGACGTGGTGCTCGGCATCGGCGACGACGCCGCGCTGCTGCGGGTCACAACCGGGCGCCTGCTGGTCGTCGCCGCAGACACGCTCAACGCGGGCGTGCATTTCCCCGAAGACACCGTACCGGCGGACGTCGGCTGGAAGTCGCTGGCGGTGAATCTGTCCGATCTGGCGGCGATGGGCGCGGAACCCGCGTGGTGCACGTTGTCGCTGTCGCTTCCGGGCGGCGACGCGGCCTGGGTGGATGGCTTCCTCGACGGTTTTCTCGAACTCGCCCACGCGCATCGCGCCGCGCTGGTGGGCGGCGACACGACTCGCGGGCCGCTTTCGATCAGCGTGACCGTGCACGGGTTCGTGGCGCCGGACCGCGCGCTGCGTCGTGATGCCGCTCGTATCGACGACGACGTCTGGGTCAGCGGCACGCTCGGCGACGCCGCCGCCGCATTGACGCAGTGGCGCGAAGGTTCGCCGCGCGACGCGTTCCTGCGCGCGCGCCTGGATCGGCCGACGCCGCGTCTTGCGCTCGGCGAGGCACTCGCCGACGTGGCGCATGCGTGCATCGATGTTTCCGATGGCCTGCTGGCGGATTTGGCGCATGTCGCGCGTGCGAGCGGTGTCGGTGCGCGGGTAGAGCTCGACCGCCTGCCTGCATCGGATGCGCTGCGCGCCGCGTTCGACGATGCGACGCGTCATGCCCTGCAGGCCACCGGGGGCGACGATTACGAACTGTGCTTCACCGCTGCGTCCGGGCTGCGGGATGAGATCGAGCGGATCGCGCGTGAGACCGGAACGCCCGTCGCGCGCATCGGTCGCGTCGAGGCGGGCGAGGGTGTGCGGGCGTTCGATGCGCTCGGTGCGCCGTGGGAACCCGGTCGTGCGGGGTATCAGCATTTCGCGTGAGCGCTGAAGGCCGACAAGGCTCCGTTCGCGGTTTCCCGGAGGTCGGGTGGCGGGCGACATCGACGATTCGGGCGAGGCGATCCCCGGGTGCGCTTCGCTTACCCGGGCTACAACAGCGGCCGGCCTCGCCGAAGCCCGATAGCATCGTAAGATCAGCCCGTCGCCGGTAGTCTTGCCCAGGGAGGATTCGCGTGGAAACGAGGTTCCTGATCGGCATGCTGTTCTTCATCGTGCCCACCGTGCTGCTGGCGCTGGGTTTCTGGATGCAGCGCCGGCGCGGCAGGATCGGCAGCAACTGGGGTGCGGTGCTGCTGGTGATCCTGTGCTGGGTGGTCGGCATGATGCTGGTGATGCGCAAGCTCGACCAGTTCCTCTGACGCGCCGCGCTCAATCGGGCAGCAGCTTGCCCGGATTGAGGATGCCGTCCGGATCGAACGCCGATTTCACCGCGCGCATCATCGCCAGCGTCGGCGCGTCGATCGCCTGCGGCATGAATTCGCGCTTCGCCAGGCCGATGCCGTGCTCGCCCGACAGCGTGCCGCCCAGCGACAGGGTGAGCGCGAACACGCGCGCCATCGCGGCATGCGCGCGCGTCGTCTGTGCGGCATCGTCGGGATGGTAGAGCAGGTTGACGTGCAGGTTGCCGTTGCCCGCATGGCCGAAGCAGACGATCGGCAGGTCGAACTCGCGCGACAGCGCACGCACGCCGTCGACGAGTTGCGGGATACGCGACACCGGCACGACCACGTCTTCGTTGATCTTTCCCGGAGCGAGCGTCCGCAGCGACGGAGACAGCGCCTTGCGCGCGGCCCAGAGCCGTTCGCGGGCAGCGTCATCGGCGGCATCGTCGAGCGACACGAGCCCGTCGCCGGCCGCGGCGCGCATCAGCGCTTCCATGTCGTGCGGCAGCGTCTGCGCATCGCCGTCGGCTTCGATCATCAGCAGCGCGCCGGCATCCGGCGGCAGGTCGGCGCCGCCCACGTCGCGCGCGAGGCGCACCGCATCGGCGTCCATGAATTCCAGCATCGACGGCGTGACCGGTTGCGCCATCAAGCGGGCGACGGCCTGCGCGGCGGACGATACATCGCGATAGATCGCACGCAGCGCGCGCCGCGATGCCGGCGACGGCGTGAGGCGCAGGCTCGCCTCGACGATCAGCGCGAGCGTGCCTTCGCTGCCGACCAGCAGGCGTTGCAGGTCGTAACCGGTCGCGCCCTTCGTCGTCGCGGTGCCGCAGTGGATCAGCTCGCCCGCGCCGGTCACCGCGGTGAGCGCGAGCACGTTGTCGCGCGTGGCGCCGTACTTCACCGCGCGCGGGCCGCCCGCGTTGCAGGCGAGGTTGCCGCCAACGCTGCTGTAGCCGGCGCTGGTCGGATCCGGTGGCCAGAACAGGCCGTGCGGCTTCAGCGCGGCCTGCAGGTCGCCATTGAGCACGCCGGGCTCGACCACCGCGCAGCGATCGCCCGGCCGGATGTCGAGGATCCGGTTCATCCGTTCGAACGACACCACCACGCCGCCCGCGACCGGCACCGCCGCGCCGGTGGTGTTGGTACCGCGCCCGCGCGCGATCACCGGCACGCGCGCCTCGCGGCAGGCCCGCACCAGCGTCACGACGTGCTCGCGCGAGGTTGGCAGCGCCACCGCATCGGGCAGCGACTGCCGGCGCGAGTTGTCGTAGGCGTAGGTAAGCCGCTCGCTTTCGTCGGTGCGCCAGGCGTCGCCGAGCAGCGAGCGCATCCGTGAATCGAGCGTGGTGGGCAGCGATGTCATGGACGCGAGGATAACGCCCGCCGAGCGGCGAAGCCCGCCACTGCGATCAGCGCGCAGGGCCACCAGACCCAGCGGAACTCCGACGCCATCACCGCCACGCCGCGCGCGCTGAAGAACCCGTTGCCGATGGGCGACACGGCGATCGGACGCCACGGCGCGAACAGCCGCACATCCGACCACGGCCACAACAGCGCGACGCCGAGGCCGCCGTTGGTGAATGCGTCGAGCAGCGGGTGCGACGCGACGCACGCGAACAGCCACACGGCCGCGATCCACGGCGACGTTCGCAGCGGCCGATGCAGCAGCGCGCCGAGCATCGCGACCACGCCGGCGAAGAACAGCGAATGGCTCGCTCCGCGATGGCCGAGATCGTCCGCGTACGCGATGCCCAGCTTGAACGCGACGACGTCGGCATCGGGCAATATCGCGGAGATCATGCCTGCCGCGATCAGGTGCGGCGGAACGCGCCGGGAACCCAGCGCGATGCCCGCCGCCAGCGGCACGACCGCGTGCGTGAAGATCGTCGGCATGTCAGCGACGGCGCCTGCGCCACGCGCGCCATGCGAGCACGGCCAGCCCGGCGCCGAGCCACAGCGGCCACAGGTACGCAAGGCCGATGATCAGGTTGAGCCCGAGCCGCCCGCCTTCGGCCAGCGCATCGCCCAGGCGCGCGAAGAAGCTTGGGCCTTCGCGACGCATCGCCACTTCAAGGTCCGGCCGTTCGGTACGACGCAGCTGCGGCGCCTGGTGCAGGGTCAGGTCGATGCGCGCGAAGGCGATGCGGTCTTCCAGTTCGGCGCGCGCCACGGTCGCTTCGTCGCGCTGCGCCTGTGCGTCGGCGCGTGCGCCGATGGCGTCGGTCTTCTCGCCGGTCTTCCCGGGCGCGCGGGCCGCGTTCGCGAGCGCCTGTTGGGCGTTCTGGTGGCGGTCGTATGCCAGCTGCTGGCGGAGCAGGTCGAACTGAGCGTCGGTCGCTTCGAAGGTGCGGGCGTCGAGGAACTCGACGTGGGTGGCGAGCGCGCGCAGGAACTCCTGCGTGCGTTCGCTCGGGACCCGCACGGTCAGCGCGCCTCGCAGGGTGTAGGTGGCCAGGTCGACGCGCATGCCATCGCGGCTGGCATGCGATCGGACCGCGCCGACGTCGCTGCGCATGACGTTGCGAGCCACGTAGCCGCCGTGTTTCGCGGCCAGGTCCTCGATCGCCAGCGCCGAGCGGTAGACGTCCGCGACGCGGAAATCGACGCTGGCCGTACGGATGAAGCGCCGCCCCTCCGGCGTCTGGGTGTTCGCCGCAGATTGCAGCTGCGAGGGCACATCAGGTGGCAAAGCCGACGTGGCGGGTGCGGGCGCGTCGGGTGCAGAGGTGTCCGACTTCATCTGCGACGACGTGGCCTGTGAGGGATCCTCGGCTGCTGCCGCCATCTCGGCGTTTGCCGCCTCTTGCTGCTGCGAGCACCCACCGAGCACCATCGCCCACGCACAGGCCAGAACGGCCGTCCGGATCATCGTTCGCATCATCGTCCCCTGATCGATTGAACTGCCGCGGCCCGATGCCGCGTCGGAGTTCAACGCGCGTCCGCACGGTTCGGGGTTGGCGGATCTTCGCCTAGACGTCGTCCGCGCGGAAGGCGTCTTTTACCCAGTGCAGGCGCGGCGACGCCGGGTCGCCCTCGGCTTCGACGACGTCGAAGCGGCACGGCGCGTTCGCATGTCGGGGGTGGTGTGCGAGGAAGGCGCTTGCCGCGTGCACGAGCTTGCGGCGCTTGTGCACGTCGACCGAGGCCGCGCCGCCGCCGAAGCGCGTGTCGCGCCGGTAGCGCACTTCGACGAACACCAGCGTGGCGCCGTCGAGCATCACCAGGTCGAGTTCGCCGAAGCGGTAGTTCGCGTTCGCGGCGACGTCGCGAAGGCCGGCGCGGCCCAGATGCGCGCGTGCAGCGGCTTCCACCGCCGCGCCGCGCGCGCGCCGGTCAGCGGCGGGGCGCATCCGCCAGCGGCGTCGGCATGCCGGCGGTGAAGGTCGACCACGACGGCGTGCGCTGCACGTTGCCGTAGCCGTCCAGGCGCAGCGTGCCGGTGGCGCCGTCGATGTGGCCGTCGGCCGTGGTCGCCAGGCGCTGCAGGTAGGCGGTGATCTGCCACGCGTCGAAACCGAAGGCGAACAACCGCGCCGCCGGGCCCTTCGCGTTGTTGAGCTGCGAGCCGGCGATCGTCGCCGGCGGCAGGCCCGGGACGCCGCGCGTGGTCCAGGTTTCGGTCGGGAACGCGATGCCGTCCAGCACGCGGTCTTCCTCGGCCTTGCCGGTGCCCGAAAGCAGCTGCGAGGTCGCCACGCGCGGCTTGCCCGCAAGGCCCGCGAGCGCGAGCTTGGGCATCAGCAATCGCGCGCTGCTGCCCTTCACCGCGAGGAAGACGGCGTCCACGCCGCCTTCCTTCTGCGCGAAGGGAATGAAATCGGACGTGCCTTCGCCGGCGACGTCGGTCACCGTCGCGCCGCGCGCGACCAGGCGCTCGCGCAGGCTCGACACCGCGCGCTGCTGGGTGTCGTCGACGGCCGCGACGACCAGCACGCGCTTCGCGCCCAGGCCGAGCAGGTATTCGGCCGCGGCGATGCCTTCGTCTTCGGGCGACAGCGAGAAGCTCGCATTCCCGGCCGGCGGTTCGCTTTCGCCGCGATTGAGCGCGAGCACCGGCACCTGCAGCGTGCCCCGCGCGAACAGCGCGCTGACTTCGTCGCGGCCGAGCGGACCGACGACGAAATCGTTGCCTTCCAGCGCCGCGCGGTCGTACGCGGCGAGGGCCCCGCCCGGCATGCCGGCGGTGTCGTAGAAGTTCACCTCGGGACGGCGGCGCGGTTCGCCGTAGTAACCGGCGAGGAAACCGTCGCGCACCGGTGCCGCGGCAACGGCGAGGTTGCCCGACATCGGCAGCAGCACGGCCAGCTTCACCGGCGGGCGATAGCCGTCGCTGTCGGCCGCCGGACGGCCGGCGGCGTCGAAGTTCCAGCCGGTGCGGTCGAACGGTCGCGGCAGCGGCAGCCCGCGGCGCAGCAGCGCCTGGCCGGCGTGGTTGTAGAGCGGATCGCCTGCCGGCAGCGCCGCGGTTTCTCGGGCGAGGGTGGCGTTGTCGAGCGTGGAGAGCAGGCGTTCGATCTCACGATCGTTCGCGGCGCGCGCCGCGCCGGTGAGCGCGGCACCACTGCGCACCAGTTCGCCGGCCTGGGCGATCGTCGCGTTGCGGCTCTGCTGCGAGGTCGTGGTGCCGGTGGTGGAGACGGTGGCGCAACCGCCCAGCAGCATGGCGGCCAGCGCCGCCGCGCACATCGACTTCATCGCCCAGCCGTTGGAAGCTCGGATCATCTGCATGCAAAGGCCGCGACGCGGCGTTCCTGAGGGACCGGTTAGGATTCTACCCGGCCCCACCGCAGACGCACGATGCACACGTCCCAGCCCGCCGTCCCGAAAGCCGGCGGCTCGAAAGCCCCCGGCACGCTTCACGTCGTCGCCACGCCCATCGGCAATCTCGGCGATCTCTCCAGTCGCGCGCTGGACACGCTCAGGTCCGTCGACGCGATCTGCGCCGAAGACACGCGCCACACAAGGCAATTGCTCTCGCACTTCGGGCTGGAACGCCCGTTGGTCGCGCTGCACGAGCACAACGAGGACGCGCAGGCCGCGCAGCTGGTCGCGCGGATGCAGGCGGGAGAAAGCTTCGCATTGGTGTCCGATGCGGGCACGCCGCTGGTAAGCGATCCCGGTTTTCGCCTCGTGCGCACCGCGCGCGCCGCCGGCCTGCGCGTGTCGCCCGTGCCCGGCGCCTGCGCCGCGATCGCCGCGTTGAGCGTCGCCGGCATGCCGAGCGACCGGTTCGTGTTCGAAGGCTTCCTGCCGGCGAAGGCGTCGGCGCGCCGGGAGCGGTTGTCGCGCCTGGCCGGAGAGGTGCGCACGCTGATCTTCTACGAGTCGGCGCATCGCATCGAGGAATCGCTGGAGGACCTCGCCGCCGCCTTCGGCGAAGCACGCCGCGGCACCATCGCGCGCGAACTGACGAAGCTGTTCGAAACCGTCCTCGACGGAACCTTGGCCGACTTGCGCCAGCGCGTCGGCGCGGACGCCAACCAGCGCAAGGGCGAGTTCGTCCTGATCGTCGAAGGTGCCGGCGAAGACGCCGATGCCGCCGTCGCCGAAGGCAAGCGCCTGTACGCCAAGCTCACCGAATACCTCAAGCCCTCGCAGGCGGCCAAACTTGCCGCCGAGCTGAGCGGCGCGCCGCGGAAGGCGTTGTACGGCGCGGAGGAGTGAGTCTGGGAGCGACAGCTTAGCGCTGTGCGGGAACCACCCGGCCACGGTTGACGCTTCGTTGCCCCTCACCCCAACCCCTCTCCCGTTGGGAGAGGGGCTCAACCCGGGCGGCTTTGAAGCGCAGCGGTGGACTCACCAATACGCCAAAGATGCGAACAGCCCCCTTTAGTAAAGGGGGCGCGCCGGCAGGCGCGGGGAATTGGAGGTCGTGAGCCGGGGCCCGAAGTTTTGCTTCAGCAAAACTTTGGGGGCAATTCGCTGCGAAGCAGTAGAATGCCGGCGCGGAGTCAGCCAGGCAGTCGCGTCATCCGAAAGGATGCCGAGGAAAGTCCGGGCTCCACAGGGCACGGTGCCAGGTAACGCCTGGGCGGCGAAAGCCGACGGAAAGTGCAACAGAGAGCAGACCGCCGAACGGCGTTGCAAGACGTGCGTGGTAAGGGTGAAACGGTGCGGTAAGAGCGCACCGCGAGTCCGGCAACGGACCGGCACGGCAAACCCCACCGGGAGCAAGACCAAATAGGGAGGCAATGCCGCGGCCCGCGGTGCCTCCGGGTAGGTTGCTTGAGCGTTGCGGTGACGCAGCGCCTAGAGGAATGACTGTCCACGACAGAACCCGGCTTATCGGCTGGCTTCGCGCTTTTTCTTGCCGCTTCGCGGCTTCAAAAAAGCCCCAAAGTTTTGCTCGCAAAACTTCGGGCCCCAGCTCCGGGGCTTCCAATTCCCCGCCGCTGCCGCGGCGCCCCCTTTACTAAAGGGGGCTGCTGCTACTAAAGGGGGCTGCTGCTTCGGGTGCGGATCCGGGCCAGTGTGGCTGCCGCTTCTGGGAGGCGGGTACCCCGTCAGGACAGCCCAGTGGCTAGCAATAGTCATTGACGATTGATGCGCCTGTTTCGATATCTTTCGCATATGGACATGCGGATGCTGCGGGGCAGCATGCGCGCCGCGGCCCTGTGGGACTTCGTCCCGACGCGGGTTGACCCGCAGGTTCCGTCTCAAAATTTGAGACGAAACAAAGGCTAGTGGATAACTCTTGAACAAACCTGTGAAGTTCTTCGCAAGTCATTGACCGGACAGGTGAATTTGCCTCCCAAAACTTGTTGACAACCCTGTGGGGCGTGCCTAAGGTGGGCATCTGAGGGAAAACCGGGTTTTTTGTGGTTTTCCAGGATCAAGCCGCCCGCCTAGAGGCGGCCCCAACAGGTGAGCAATGTTCCAGGGCGAGACCGCCATCACGATCGACGACAAGGGCCGGTTGGCGGTACCCACCGTCTACCGCGATGCCGTCGCGCGCGAGTGTGAAAACCGCCTGGTCATCACCTACAACCCCTTCGAGTCCGGCTCGCTGTACCTCTACCCGCATGCTGCGTGGGAGCGGCTGCGCGACCAGGTCAATGCGCTGCCCAAGGCCAAGGCGGTCAACCGCAGCATGCAGCTCAAGCTCGTTGGCGCCGCGGCGTTCGTCGAGCTCGACGGCAACGGACGCATCAGCATCCCGGCCAGCCACCGCAGCGCGGTGGGCATCGAGAAGAAGGCCGTGCTGCTGGGCATGGGCGACAAGTTCGAACTGTGGAGCGAGCAGGCGCACCACGCGCAGATCCGTCAGACGATTTCTGACGCCGATCTGAGCGAGGAGCTGCTCGACCTTCAGCTGTGACGGTGGGTGGCATGGAGCGCGGCGCGCTTTCCGGCCACCTTCCCGTGATGTACGCGCAGGTGCTCGACGGCCTGAACGTGCGCGGGAATGGAACGTACCTGGACGGCACGTTCGGGCGTGGCGGTCACGCGCGCGGCGTGCTGGAACGACTCGGCCCCGGAGGCCGGCTGCTGCTCATGGACAAGGACCCCGAAGCGATTGCGGTGGCGATGCGCGATTTCGCGCAGGACGCCCGCGTCGCCGTGTTCCGGGGCAGCTTCGCCGAACTCGCGCATTGGGACGAAACCGCCGCCGGCCTCGACGGCGTGCTGTTCGACCTGGGCGTGTCGTCGCCGCAGCTGGACGTCGCCGAGCGCGGTTTCAGCTTCGGCAAGGACGGCCCGCTGGACATGCGCATGGATCCGGACAGCGGCGAAAGCGTGGCGCAGTGGCTCGCGCGCGCCGATGATCGCGAGATCGCCGACGTGCTGTGGACCTACGGCGAGGAACGCATGAGCCGCAGGATCGCCCGCGCCATCGTCGCCCGGCGCGACACGCAGCCGCTGGAGCGCACCGCGCAGCTGGCCGACCTCATCGCATCCGTCGTGCCGCGCGGCGACCAGAAGATCCATCCGGCCACGCGCAGCTTCCAGGCGATCCGCATCTTCATCAATCGCGAGCTGGCGGATCTGGAAACCGGCCTCGACGCCGCGCTCGCGCGCCTGAAGCCGGGCGGCCGGCTCGCGGTCATCAGCTTCCACTCGCTGGAAGACCGCATCGTCAAGCAGTTCATCGCGCGTCACAGCAAGGCGCCGCCGGCCAACCGCCGCATGCCGGTGGAAGCGGCGTTCACGCCGGTGCTGCGTGCGATCGGTTCGGCGCAGAAGGCGACGGACGAGGAAACCTCGGCGAATCCGCGTGCCCGCAGTGCGGTGCTGCGCGTGGCGGAGAAGCTGGGAATCGGGAACGGGGAAGGCGCGAACGCATCGGACGGCGTCTCCGACACGGCACAGCCGGAAACGGGCCGTGGAGACCGGTGGGAAGCGATGGCGCCCGGCGAGCCGGTGCTCCGGCGATCGACTCTTCCCCGCACCCGATTCCCGGCTGGGGCGCAGGCGCGCGCTCCGCGCATGCACGTGCCACGTCCGCACGCGGGAGCTCAGCCATGAGCATCACCCGGCTGCTGCTGAGCGTCCTGGTGGTGGCCAACGTCGTTTCGGCGTTGGCCGTCGTGCAGGCGCGCCACCAGCATCGCCAGCTGTTCGTGCAGCTGAGCCGGCTGGAGCGCGCGCGCGACGAACTCAACATCGAATTCGGCCGCCTCCAGCTCGAACAGGCGACGTGGTCGGAAAGCAACCGCATCGACCAGGTCGCACGCGACCGCCTGGGCATGAAGTTCCCGGAAGGCGCCGAAACCGTGGTGATCCGTCCATGAGCGGCGCCTCCCGCAATCCGCGCAACGCCTCCGGTCGCAGCGGCCCGCTCGATGCCGTGCTCGCGCTGCGCGAGAAGTTCGGCGGCGGCAACGATCGCGGCGTCGCCGGCAAGGGTCGCAGCCGCGCCTCGTTCAACCTGCGCAACCGCCTGCTGCTGGTCGGCGGCGCGCTGGGGCTGTGCTCGATCGCGCTGGTCGGCCGCGCGCTGGACCTGCAGGTCATCAGCAACGATTTCTACCGCCAGCAGGGCGACGCGCGCTCGCTGCGCGAGATCCCGATCCCGACCTCGCGCGGCATGATCACCGACCGCAACGGCGAGCCGCTCGCGGTGTCCACGCCGGTCGAGTCGATCTGGGCGAACCCGCAGGAACTGCTGAAGAATCCCGAACGCATCCCGCAGCTCGCGCGTGCGCTGGGCGTCCCGCCGGACGCGCTGACGCGCAAGCTCAGCCAGCGCGCCGGCAAGGAATTCGTCTACCTCAAGCGCCGCATCAACCCGGACGAAGCCAGGCGCATCCTCGCCGCCAGGATCCCCGGCGTGTTCTCGCAGCGCGAATTCCGCCGCTTCTACCCGCAGGGCGAAGCGATGGCGCACATCCTGGGCTTCACCAACATCGACGATCTCGGCCAGGAAGGGCTGGAGCTCGCGTTCGACGACTGGCTGCGCGGCAAGCCCGGCGCCAAGCGCGTGATCCGCGACGGCGCCGGCCGCATCGTCGAGAGCGTGGACCTGGTGAAGGCCGCCGAGCCCGGTCGGGACCTCACGCTCACCATCGACCGCCGCATCCAGTTCCTGGCGATGCGCGAACTGCGCGGCGCGCTGGAGCGCACCGGCGCCAGCAGCGGCTCGGCCGTCGTGCTCGACATCGCGACCGGCGAAGTGCTGGCGATGGCGAACCTGCCCACCTACAACCCGAACGCCGTCGGCGTCGGCAATCCCGACACGCACCGCAACCGCGCGGTGACGGACGTGATCGAGCCGGGTTCGACGATGAAGCCGCTGACCGTCGCCGCGGCGCTGGAGGCGGGCGTCATCACGCCGCACACGATGTTCGACACGAACCCGGGCTGGATGCCGAACGGCAGATTCCGCACGACCGACCATCGCAACTACGGCATGCTCGACACGACGGGCGTGATCACCAAGAGCTCCAACGTCGGCGCGGCGAAGATCGTCGCGAAGATCCCGAGCCAGGAGTACTACGAGTTCCTCAAGCGCTTCGGCTACGGCCGCAAGACCCACAGCGGCTTCCCGGGTGAATCGTCCGGCGTGCTCGCGCCGCCTTCACGCTGGAGCGGCACGACCAAGCAGACGATGTCCTATGGCTATGGCCTGTCGGCCACGCCGCTGCAGATCGCGCAGGCGTACGCCGCGCTGGGCAACGGCGGCAAGCTGATCGCGCCGACGTTCGTGAAGGGCGAGCGGCACGAGCCGGTGCAGGTGCTCGACCCGGCCATCGCCGGAACCATCATGCGCATGATGCAGACCGTGACCGAGTCCGGCGGCACCGCCACGCAGGCGGCGATCCTGGGCTACCACGTCGCCGGCAAGACCGGCACCGCGCGCAAGTTCAACGCGTCCGGCGGCTATTCGCGCCGCTACGTGTCGTTCTTCGCCGGCGTCGTGCCGGTGAACAACCCACGCTTCTCGATGGTGGTGGTGATCAACGATCCCGATCCGGCGAAGGGCTACTTCGGCGGCTACGTCTCCGGTCCGGTGTTCAAGAGCGTGATGGAAGGTTCGCTGCGCCTGATGGACGTGGCGCCGGACGACATCGACACCTGGATGGCCGCACAGGCCGCCGCCGAAGCCAAGCGCGCCAGGCAGAACGGCGGCAAGCCGACCGGTACCGTCCTGCCGTCGCCGACGCATGCCTCCGCCGCGCTGCCCGCGCCGGTCGGCATGATCAGCCCGCCCGGAGGTGCGCGATGAGCCGCCTCATGCCGCTGGCCGAACTGCTGCCGGACGTCGCCGGGATTCCTGCCGATCTGACCATCACCGGCCTGGTGCTCGACAGCCGCGCCGTGCGTCCGGGCAATGCCTTCGTCGCGATCGCCGGTTTCGGCGCGCATGGGCTGCGCTTCGTCGACCAGGCGCGCGCGGCGGGCGCGGCGGCGATCCTGTTCGAACCGCCGGCGCCCGACGATCTGCCCGCGCCGGGCGATGCCATTGCCGTGCCCGGGCTGCGTTCGCGCCTGGGCGAGATGGGCGACCGTTTCCACGGCCGCGCGACCGAGGCGATGACCGTCGTCGGCGTCACCGGCACCAATGGCAAGACTTCGACCGTGCAGCTGCTCACGCAGGCGTGGCATGCGCGCGGCGTCGTCAGCGGCAGCGTCGGCACGCTCGGCGCCGGGCTGTATGGCCACGTGGTGCCGACCGGCTTCACCACGCCGCTGGTGCTGCAAACGCACGAACTGCTCGCGACGATGCACGACGACGGCGCGCAGGCCATCGCGATGGAAGCCAGTTCGCACGCGCTCGACCAGGGCCGCGTAGACGGCGTGCATTTCGATGTCGCGGTGTTCACCAATCTCACGCGCGATCATCTCGATTACCACGGCGACATGGCGACCTACGGCGCCGCCAAGGCGCGCCTGTTCGCGTGGCCCGGTTTGAAGGCCGCCGTGATCAACCTCGACGACGCGTTCGGTCGCGAGCTCATCGCCACGCTGCCGCAGGGCGTGCGTGCGATCGGCGTCAGTTCGCGCGGCGATGCGACAGCGACGCTGCAGGCGCGCAACCTGCGTTTCGACAACGCCGGCATCGGTTTCGACCTGGTCGTTGATGGCGAGTCGCACCCGGTGCAGTCGCCGCTGCTGGGCCGCTTCAACGTCGACAACCTGCTTGCGGTGGCCGGCGTGCTGTTCGCGCTGGGCGACCGGCCGGCGCAGGTCGCCGGGACGCTTGCGAAGCTCCAGCCGATCCACGGCCGCATGAACCGCCTCGGCGGCGACGGTCGCGCTCCGCTGGTCGTCATCGATTACGCGCACACGCCCGACGCGCTGGAACAGGCGCTTTCCTCGCTGCGTGCGCACGTGCAGGCGAAGCTGGTCTGCGTGTTCGGCTGCGGCGGCGATCGCGATCGCGGCAAGCGTCCGCAGATGGCGGCGATCGCCGAAGCGCATGCCGACGAGGTGATCGTCACCGACGACAACCCGCGCTTCGAGGACGGCGACGTCATCGTGGCCGACATCATGGCCGGCTTCGCGCATCCGGAACGCGTCACCGTGCAGCGCGACCGCGCGGCGGCGATCGCGCATGCGGTGGGCGAGGCGGGGCCGAACGACATCGTGCTGGTGGCCGGCAAGGGCCACGAGCCTTACCAGGACATCCAGGGCGTGCAGCATCCGTTCGACGACACGCAGTTCGCGCGCGCGGCGCTGGGGGCGAAGCACATGGATGTGCGAGTGCTGCGTCCGCAGGATGCGGAGGAGCAGCCATGAAGGCGCGCATGCTCTCCGACATCGCCCGCATGACGCACGGCCGCCTGGTCGGCGACGACCGCACGGTCGATGCCATCGCGACCGACACCCGCGCGTTGCCGCAAGGCGGCGCGGCGCTGTTCGTCGCACTGAAGGGCGAACGCTTCGACGGACACGACCACGTCGCGAAGGCCGCGCAGGCCGGCGTCGCCGCGGCGCTGGTGTCGCGGGAAGTCGACGCGTCGGTGCCGCAGGTCGTCGTCGCCGACACCGAACGCGCGCTGGCCGATCTCGCGGCCGCCGTGCATCGCGAGCGTCTCGAACAGGGCGGCGCGCAGAAGGTCGTCGCGATCACCGGCAGCAACGGCAAGACCAGCGTGAAGGCGCTGACGCTGGCGATCCTCGAGCGCGTTGGCAGGACGTACGCGACGCCGGGCAACCGCAACAACGAGATCGGCCTGCCGCTCGCCGTCATCGACGCGCCCGAGGACGTGCAGTTCGCGATCTACGAAATGGGCGCCGGCAAGCCGGGCGACATCGCGTACCTCACCGATGTCGTGCGCCCCGATGTGTCCATCGTGAACAACATCGCGCCGGGCCATCTGGAACGCATGGGCAGCCTGCTTGGCGTGGCCGACACCAAGGCCGCGATCTACGACGCGCTGCCGGGCGAGGGCGTGGCGGTGATCAACGCCGACGACGCGTTCGCACCGTACTTCGCCGAGCGCGCGCATGGCCGCAGGCTGCTGCGCTTCGGCCTGGAAGCCAGCGCCGACCTGACCGCGCGCGACATCCGCGCGACCATCGACGGTTCCAGCTTCACGCTGGTTACGCCGCAGGGCGATGCGGACATCACCCTCGCGCTTCCGGGCCGCCACAACGTGAGCAACGCGCTCGCCGCGGCCGGACTCGCGCTGAGCGTGGGCGCGTCGCTGCAGCAGGTCGCCGAAGGCCTCAACGCCGCCAGGCCCGTCGCGGGCCGCCTGATCACCCATCGCCTCGGCAACGGCGCGGTGCTGATCGACGACAGCTACAACGCCAACCCGGGCTCGCTCGCCGCGGCGATCGACACCCTCGCCGCCGGCGGTGGCGAAGCGTGGCTGGTGCTGGGCGACATGCGCGAACTCGGTGCCGATGCCGAAGCGATGCACGCCGAAGCCGGACGCCGCGCGAAGGGCGCCGGCATCCGCCGGCTGCTCACGCTCGGCGCGTACAGCGCCGCGGCGTCGCAGGCGTTCGGCGAAGGCGCCACGCATTTCGAAACGCACGACGCGCTGGCCGGCGTGCTGCGGAACGAACTGCGCGAAGGCGTGCGCGTACTGGTAAAGGGATCGCGCGGCAGCGCGATGGACAGGATCGTGGCCGCGCTCGTGGGCCCGCAAGAAGGGGGAACCCATGCTGCTTGAACTCACGCGTTGGCTCGAACAACTGCAGAGCCTGTTCGGACTGTTCGGCTATCTCACCTTCCGCGGCATCCTCAGCGCGCTGACAGCGCTCGCGCTGTCGCTGTGGTGGGGCCCTGCGGTGATCCGCAAGCTCGGCCAGCTCAAGGGCGGCCAGCCGATCCGCAAGGAAGGCCCGCAGTCGCACTTCTCCAAGGCCGGCACGCCGACCATGGGCGGTGCGCTGATCCTGTTCACGGTGATGGCCTCGGTCCTGCTGTGGGGCGACCTGCGCAACAAGTACGTGTGGATCGTGCTGCTGGTGATGCTCGCCTTCGGCGCGATCGGCTGGTACGACGACTGGATCAAGATCGTGCGGCGCGATCCCAACGGTCTGAAGTCGCGGTGGAAATACCTGCTGCAATCGATCTTCGGCCTCGGCGCCGGCCTGTACCTGTGGTTCTTCGCCGACGTCCCGACGGCGACGACCTTCTACGTGCCGTTCTTCAAGTCGATCGCGCTGCCACTGGCGGGCATCGGCTTCGTCGCGATCGCGTACTTCTGGATCGTCGGCTTTTCCAACGCGGTGAACCTCACCGACGGCCTGGACGGCCTGGCGATCATGCCCACCGTGCTGGTCGCCTGCGCGCTGGGCATCTTCGCGTACGCGTCGGGCCACGCGGAATTCTCGAAGTACCTGCAGATCCCCGCCGTCCCCGGAGCGGGTGAGCTGGTGATCATCTGCGCGGCGATCGCCGGCGCGGGCCTGGGCTTCCTGTGGTTCAACACCTATCCGGCGATGGTGTTCATGGGCGACATCGGTGCGCTCGCACTGGGCGCCGTGCTCGGCACCATCGCGGTGATCGTGCGCCAGGAACTGGTGCTGGTGATCATGGGCGGCATCTTCGTCATCGAAACGCTCTCGGTGATGATCCAGGTCGCGTCGTTCAAGCTCACCGGCAAGCGCGTGTTCCGCATGGCGCCGATCCACCACCACTTCGAGCTCAAGGGCTGGCCGGAGCCGCGCGTGATCGTGCGCTTCTGGATCATCTCCGTCGTGCTCGTCCTCGTCGGCCTTGCGACGCTGAAGGTGCGTTGATGAGCGAATCCGCGCGCCAGGCGACACGACTCGAGGCGATCGGCGGCCACTTCGATCCGTGGCTGCTCGGCATCTCGTGCGCGCTCGCGTGCCTGGGCGTGGTGATGGTCGGCTCGGCCTCGATCGGCGTCGCCGACGGCCACGACGTCGGCCCGTTCTACTTCCTCACCCGCCACATCGTCTTCCTCGCCATCGGCGTGGTCGGCGCGCTGTGGGTGATGCGCACGGAACTGAAGACCATCGAGCAGCACAACCAGTGGCTGCTGCTGGTGTGTTTCGTGCTGCTGATCGCGGTGTTCTTGCCGGGCATCGGCCGCAGCGTGAACGGCGCGCGCCGCTGGTTGAACCTGGGCGTCTCGAATTTCCAGGCCGTGGAAGCGGTGAAGCTGCTCTACATCGTCTGGCTGGCAAGCTACCTCAAGCGTTACAGCGAGGAAGTGACCGCGACCTGGGGCGCGATGCTCAAGCCGATCGGCGTCGCCGTCGCCCTGGTCATCATGCTGCTGCTGCAGCCGGACTTCGGTTCGTCGTCGCTGCTGCTGGCGATCACCGCCGGCATGCTGGTACTCGGCGGCGTGAACATGCCGCGCATGTTCGGGCCGGTGCTGATCGGCCTGCCGGTGCTGGCGATCGTCGCGATCGCCGAGCCTTACCGCGTCGTGCGCCTGACCTCGTTCCTCGACCCGTGGCAGGACCCGTTCAAGACCGGTTACCAGCTGACCAACGCGCTGATGGCGGTCGGTCGCGGCGAATGGCTCGGCGTGGGCCTGGGCGCATCGGTGCAGAAGCTCTCGTACCTGCCCGAAGCGCACACCGACTTCATCATGGCGGTGATCGCGGAGGAGTTCGGATTCCTCGGCGTGTGCCTCGTCGTCGGTCTGTACGCGGGACTTGCCGGTCGCGCGTTCTGGCTCGGCTTGAAATGCGTGGAGATGCGCCGCCATTTCGCCGGCTACTGCGCGTTCGGCATCGCGCTGTGGATGAGCCTGCAGAGCTTCGTCTCGATCGGCGTGAACCTCGGTCTTCTGCCGACCAAGGGTCTCACGCTGCCGATGATTTCCTACGGCGGTTCCAGCGTGATCATGACCTGCGCCGCACTCGGCCTGCTGCTGCGCGTGTCGTACGAACTCGATCGCGCGCAGCGCCAGGTGGCGCGCGTGCGCAACGAGACCGCGCCGCCGTCGGCCGCGAACGATCCGGGCGCACCGTCGCCGGCCGCCGCGCCGATGCCGTCACGCAAGCCCGCGCCGGTTGCGTCGGCAACGACGTCACGCGGCACCAGCCGCCTGCAGCAGCGCGTCGAGCCGACGCTGGGGAGGATCGCGTGATGCACGCCGCGACCGACTCCGACCTGCATCCGGTGATGATCCTCGCCGGCGGTACCGGCGGGCACATCTTTCCGGGTCTCGCCGTGGCGAAGGCGCTGAACGAGCGCAACGTCCCGGTGCTGTGGCTCGGTGCAGAAGGCGGCATGGAGACGCGCCTTGTGCCGCAGCACGGCATCGCCATCGACACCATCGCCGTGCGCGGCATGCGCGGCAAGGGCGTCGCGACGCTGCTGGCCACGCCGTTCCGCCTCATCGGCGCCGTGCGCGCCGCGATGCAGACGCTTCGCGAGCGCCAGCCGCGCGCGGTGATCAGCTTCGGCGGCTATGCAGCGGGGCCGGGCGGTCTTGCGGCGAAGCTCGCCGGCATTCCGCTGATCGTGCACGAACAGAACCGCGCGCCGGGCCTGACCAACCGCGTGCTCGCGCGTTTCGCGCGCCACGTGCTGACGGGCTTCCCGGACACGTTTCCGAACGAGGAAGTCGTCGGCAATCCCGTGCGCGCCGAGATCGCGGCGGTCGCGCCGCCGGCGCAGCGTTTCGCCGGACGCACCGGCGCGCTGCGCGTACTCGTGCTCGGCGGCAGCCAGGGCGCGCGCGCGCTGAATACCGCCGTGCCGAAGGCCGTCGCCGGCCTGCGTGGCCGCATCCAGTGCGAAGTGCGCCACCAGTGCGGCGAGAAGCTGCGCGAGGAAGCCGAGCGCGCGTACGCCGAAGCGGGCGTGCAGGCGTCGGTGGAACCTTTCATCGCCGATATGGCGTCCGCTTACGCGTGGGCCGACATCGTTGTGTGCCGCGCCGGTGCGCTGACGCTGGCTGAACTCTGCGCGGTCGGCGTCGGCAGCGTGCTCGTGCCGTTCCCGCAGGCGGTGGACGACCACCAGACCAAGAACGCGCAATACCTCGTCGATCGCGGCGCCGCGCACCTCGTGCCGCAGGGCACGGCGGGCGACCTGGCGCAGCGGCTGTCGGCCACCCTCGAAATCCTCGGCGAACGCGGCGCCCTGCTGCAGATGGCGGAGGCCGCGCGCGCGATCGCCAAACCCGACGCAGCCGAACGCGTCGCACAACTGGTTCTGGAGCAAGTCGAATGAGTACGGCCCTGCGTCGCCGCCTGCAGCACACCGGCGACCTCGCCAAGGCCTTCCCGCGCGTCCATTTCGTGGGCGTCGGCGGCGTGGGCATGAGCGGCCTGGCCGAAGTGATGTGCACGCTCGGCTATCAGGTGTCCGGTTCGGACAACGCCGACAACGCGGTGACGCGCCGTCTGGCCTCGCTCGGCGTCACCGTGAACAAGGGCCATGCTGCCGCGAACGTGCTCGGCACCGATTGCGTCGTGGTGTCGAGTGCGATCAAGCCCGACAACCCGGAGCTGATGGAAGCGCGCGCGCAGCGCATCCCGGTCGTGCCGCGCGCGGAAATGCTTGCCGAGCTGATGCGCTTCAAGCGCGGCATCGCGGTGGCCGGCACGCACGGCAAGACCACGACGACGTCGCTCGCGGCCAGCGTGCTCGCCGAAGGCGGCATCGATCCCACGTTCGTGATCGGCGGCCAGCTGCTCGCAGCCGGCGCGAACGCGCGCCTGGGCACGGGCGAATGGCTCGTGGCCGAAGCCGACGAAAGCGACGGCAGCTTCCTGCGCCTGAATCCGCAGATCGCCATCGTCACCAACATCGACGCCGATCACCTGGAGAACTACGGCGGCGACTTCGCCCGCGTGCAAGCGGCGTTCGAGGAATTCATGCATCGCCTGCCGTTCTACGGGCTGGCGGTGCTGTGCATCGACGATGCGGAAGTCGCCGCGCTCGCGAAAAAAACGCCGCGCCACGTGATGACGTACGGCTTCAGCATCGAAGCCGACGTGCGCGCCGAGGACGTGCAGCAGGACGGCCCGAACATGCGCTTCACGCTGTGCCTGCCCGATGCGACGCGCACGCCGATCACGCTCGCGTTGCCGGGCCGCCACAACGTGCTCAACGCACTGGCCGCGGCGTCGGTCGCATGGCAGCTGGGTGTCGCAGCCGATGCAATCGCGCGTGCATTGCAGAACTTCGCCGGCGTCGGTCGCCGCTTCAACCTGCTTGCAAGCCCGACCACGTCGAAGGGCGCGACGGTGCAACTGGTCGACGACTACGGCCATCACCCCAAGGAACTGGACGCGGTGTTCGCCGCTGCACGCGGTGGCTGGCCAGACAAGCGGCTGGTCGTCGCGTTCCAGCCGCATCGCTACAGCCGCACGCGCGATCTGTTCGACGAATTCGCTGCGGTGCTCTCGACAGTCGACGTGCTCGTGCTGACCGAGGTGTACCCGGCCGGCGAGGCGCCGATCGCCGGTGCCGACGCGAAGTCGCTGGCACGCGCGATCCGCGCGCGCGGCCGCATCGATCCCGTGGTCGTGAGCGGCGCGGCCGATCTGTCGAGCGTGCTGCCCGACGTCCTCAACGACGGCGACCTGCTGCTGATGATGGGCGCCGGCGACATCGGCTACGCCGCGCAGCAGATCGCTGCGAACGGCTTCAACGCATCCAACGGAGAGAAGAAGTGAGCGCGCAGTCCGCAGCGGCGAAACTCGGTCCGACCCGCATCACCGATCCGGCCGCGTTCGGTCGCGTCGCCGTGCTGATGGGCGGCACCAGCGCCGAACGCGAGGTCTCGCTGGACTCGGGCCGCAACGTGCTCGAAGCGCTGCGCTCGCGCGGCGTCGATGCGTTCGCCGTCGATGGCATCCCGGCGCTGATCGACGCGATCCGCGCCGGCAGCGTCGATCGCGTGTTCAACATCCTCCACGGCAACAAGGGCGGCGGCGAAGACGGCGTGCTGCAGGGCCTGTGCGAAGCGCTCGGCGTTCCGTACACCGGTTCGGACGTGCTGGGTTCGGCGCTGACGATGGACAAGATCCGCACCAAGCAGGTGTGGCTCGCCATCGGCCTGCCGACGCCGCGTTACGTGCGCCTGGCGAAGGGCAGTGACGTGCACTCCGCCGCGCGCGAGCTCGGGCTGCCGGTATTCATCAAGCCGTCGAGCGAAGGCTCCAGCGTCGGCGTGTCGCGCGTGCTGAGCGACGCCGACCTCGATGCCGCCGTCGAACTCGCCGCGAACTATCCGGGCGAGATGCTGATGGAGCAGCTGATCGTCGGCGAGGAACTCACCGTGCCGGTGCTCAACGACATCGCGCTGCCGTCGATCCGCATCGTCCCGAAGGGCGAGTGGTACGACTACCACGCCAAGTACATTTCCGACGACACGCAGTACCTGTGCCCCGGCCTGGAAGGCTCGGAGGAAGCGGAGATCGGCCGCATCGCGGCGGAGGCCTTCGTCGCAGCCGGTTGCCGCGGCTGGGGTCGCGTGGACTTCATGCGCGATCGCGCGACCGGCCAGCTGTACCTGCTCGAAGTGAACACCGCGCCGGGCATGACCAGTCATTCGCTGGTGCCCAAGGCCGCGCGCCAGATCGGCATCGAGTTCGACGAGCTGTGCTGGCGCGTGCTCGAGTCCAGCCTGGCCGACGACACGAACGCGGGAGGTGCGCTGGCGTGAACGCCATGCTTCGCCTCGTCGGATGGATCCTCGCGCTGGCGCTGGTCGCGCTGCCGGTCGTGGCCGTGCTCAACGGCTGGATCGGCGCGTCGCACTGGCCGCTGACGAAGCTGCGCGCGACGGGCCAGTTCGAGCGCGTCGATGGCGTGCTGCTGCAGAAGACGCTGCTGCCGTACGCGCAGCGCGGCTTCTTCGCGGTGGATCTGGCGGGCGCGCAGGACGCGGTGTCGAAGCTGCCGTGGGTCGAGCGCGCCGAAGTGCGCAAGCGCTGGCCCGATGTGCTGGAAGTGACGGTGTTCGAACACCGCCCGTTCGCACGCTGGAGCGGCGGGATGCTGCTGTCGGAACAGGGCAGGCTTTTCCCGGCGAAGGGCATCGACGTGCCGAAGGGGCTGCCGCTGCTCGGCGGTCCCGAAGCGCGCGTCAGTGAAGTCGTCGAGCTCTACAACGAGTCGCGCGCGATGTTCGCGCCGATCGGTCTTGAAGTGCGCGAAGTCGGCCTCGATCCGCGCGGCAGCTGGACGCTCGGCCTCGACAACGGCGCGCGCATCGTCGTCGGCCGCAGC
Source organism: Lysobacter sp. SCRH-1R (assembly GCF_057747855.1). NCBI lineage: Bacteria > Pseudomonadati > Pseudomonadota > Gammaproteobacteria > Lysobacterales > Lysobacteraceae > Lysobacter > Lysobacter sp. SCRH-1R. The sequence continues at coordinate 704,620 of NZ_CM173227.1, forward strand.
GAAGCACGTGCACGCCTGTCGCGTTTCGTGCGCCTGCTGCCGCAGCTGCTCACGCAGCAGGCGCAGGTGCTCAAGCTCGCCGACCTTCGTTACACCAATGGTTTTGCATTGACGTGGGCGCCCGTGCCGGCGCCGGCGGCAGTGTTGCAGCAGCAGGGACAATCATGAGCGTGTTGTTATGAATCGCAAGGGTGACAAGTCGCTGATCGTCGGCCTCGACATCGGCACCTCGAAGGTGGTGGCGCTGGTGGGTGAATACTCGCCGGGCAACCCGATCGAGGTGATCGGTATCGGCTCGCACGAATCGCGCGGCCTCAAGCGCGGCGTCGTGGTGGACATCGAGTCCACCGTGCAGTCGATCCAGCGCGCCATTGAGGAAGCCGAGCTGATGGCCGGCTGCGAGATCCGCTCGGTCTACGCGTCGATCTCCGGCAACCACGTGCAGTGCCGCAACTCGCAGGGCATCGCACCGATCCGCGACGGCGAAGTCACGTACGGCGACCTGGACCGCGTGCTCGAAGCGGCCAAGGCCGTTGCGATCCCGGCCGACCAGAAGATCCTGCACGCGATCCCGCGCGACTACGTGCTCGACGATTCGCAGGAAGGCATCCGCAATCCCGTCGGCATGACCGGCGTGCGCCTGGAAGTGCATGCGCACCTGGTCGTGTGCGCGCAGTCGGCGGCGGCGAACATCAGCAAGTGCGTGCAGCGCTGCGGCCTGCAGGTGGACGACCTGATCCTCAGCGTGCTCGCCTCCAGCCAGGCCGTGCTCACCAGCGACGAGCGCGAACTCGGCGTGGTGCTGGTCGATATCGGCGCGGGCACGACCGACATCGCGGTGTTCGTCGGCGGCGCGATCGCGCACAGCGCGAGCCTTCCGATCGCCGGCGACAAGGTGACCGAGGACATCGCGCACATGCTGCGCACGCCGACGCCGGAAGCCGAGCAGATCAAGGTGCGCTACGCCTGCGCGCTGGCGCAGATGGCGACGGCGGAAGAATCCATCCAGGTACCGAGCGTCGGCGATCGCCCGCCGCGCCGCATGCCGCGCGCGTCGCTCGCGCAGGCCGTGCAGGCGCGTTACGAGGAGATCTTCGAAATGATCCAGGCCGAGCTGCGCCGCAGCGGCTTCGAGCAGCACGTGCGCGCCGGCATGGTGCTCACCGGCGGCGCCGCGAAGATGGAAGGCGTGGTCGAGCTGGCCGAGGAAATGCTGCAGATGCCGGTGCGCGTGGGCATTCCGCAGCACGTGACCGGTCTTGGCGAAGTGGTGGGCAACCCGGTGCACGCCACCGGCGTGGGCCTGCTGCTGATGGGCAGCCAGATCGAGAACCCGCGCCGTCCGGTGATTCCGACCGGCCGAGCGGGGAGCTTCTTCAACAAGATCAAGAACTGGTATCGCGGCGAGTTCTGACGACGCGGCAACCAGGGGTTTTCAAGGAATCGACGCGGCATGGGCCGACGCCGGTTCCCGATCCGGGCAGGGCCTGGATCGATCGGGCAGGCGAGGCGATGACGGCAGTACTTGCGGTTCCGGCACTACGACGATTCGAAAGCACAGCAAATAACTAGCACTACATAACGAGGACGACGACATGGCACATTTCGAACTGGTTGAAAAAATGGCCCCGAACGCGGTCATCAAGGTGGTCGGCGTGGGCGGCGGCGGCGGCAACGCCGTGGCGCACATGGTCAGCGGCAACGTCGATGGCGTGGAGTTCATCACCGCCAACACCGACGCGCAGGCCATCAAGAACTGCGGCGCGAAGCTGCAGCTGCAGCTGGGCAGCAACGTCACCAAGGGCCTGGGCGCAGGCGCGAATCCGGAAGTCGGCCGCCAGGCTGCGCTGGAAGACCGCGAACGCATCATGGACGCGCTGACCGGCGCCGACATGGTGTTCATCACCGCCGGCATGGGGGGCGGCACGGGCACGGGCGCTGCGCCGGTCGTGGCGCAGCTGGCCAAGGAGATGGGCATCCTGACGGTGGCCGTGGTCACCAAGCCGTTCCCGTTCGAAGGCCGTCGCCGCATGCAGGTCGCGCTGAAGGGCATCGAGGAACTGAGCCACCACTGCGACTCGCTGATCACCATCCCGAACGAGAAGCTGATCACCGTGCTCGGTCGCAACGCGACGATGATCCAGGCCTTCCGCGCCGCCAACGACGTGCTGCTCGGCGCCGTGCAGGGCATCGCCGACCTGATCGTGCGTCCGGGCCTGATCAACGTCGACTTCGCCGACGTGCGCACCGTGATGAGCGAGATGGGCCTGGCGATGATGGGCACGGGCGCCGCGCGCGGCGACGATCGTGCACAGGCCGCGGCGGAAGCGGCGATCCAGAACCCGCTGCTGGACGACGTGAACCTGTCCGGCGCCAACGGCATCCTGGTCAACATCACCGCCGGTCCGGATTTCACGATGGCCGAGTTCGACGAAGTCGGCCGCACCATCGAGAACTTCGCCTCGGAGGACGCGACCGTCGTCATCGGCACCGTGCTGGATCCGGACATGCAGGACGAGGTGAAGGTCACCGTGGTCGCCACGGGCCTGAACCGGGCTGTCGCCCGCCAGAGCCAGCGCAGCAACGAGCGCGAGGCGTACCGCGCCCCGATTTCGCTGGTGCGCAACGCTACGACCGGCCAGCCGGAATTCTCGGCGATGGACGAGATGCCGTCGGCCCGCCCGAGCTTCGGCAACAGTCTGCGCGGCAGCGCCGGCGCCCGCAGCGCGGAACCGGCGGCGACGCCGGCCGTGGCGGACTTCGGCAGCGACAGCAGCTACCTGGACATCCCCGCGTTCCTGCGCCGCCAGGCTGACTGACGTACCTCGTCCGGCGGCGCTTCAACCCGCCGCCGGACGCTGAGCTTCACCCGGCCTTCCGCGGCGACGGGGAAGGCCATGTCGCCGTCGTCCTTCTGGCCCCTCGTGGGGCAGGGGCCGGCCGGTCCGCCCAGGCGGGTCCGGCCGGCCGTCTTGACGCCGGCTTTCCGTGACTCGTTTCCGTCATGGTTCAGCGTTCGCGGTGCTATTCTTGCCGGCCGTTCAGGCGAGAACCATTTGCATTCGCCTGCGGTCGCACACACCTGTAACAAGAAGAACGCCGCCTCCCAAGGTTCCCCCCATGCTGCGCCAGCGCACCCTCAAGAACGTGATCCGCGCCACCGGCGTGGGCCTGCACAGCGGCGAGAAGGTGTTTCTCACGCTGCGTCCGGCGCCGGTCGATACCGGGATCGTGTTCCGTCGCGTGGACCTGGACCCGGTGGTGGAAGTGCCGGCCAGCGCCGAGCTGGTCACCGAGACCACGCTCTGCACGGGCCTGAGCTGCGGTCCGGCCAAGATCCAGACCGTCGAGCACCTGCTGTCCGCGCTGGCGGGCCTGGGCATCGACAATCTCTATGTGGAGCTGTCCGCGGCCGAAGTGCCGATCATGGACGGCTCCTCCGGTCCGTTCGTGTTCCTGCTGCAGTCGGCGGGCATCCTCGAACAGGACGCGCCCAAGCGCTTCATCCGCATCCGCCAGCCGGTGGAAGTGCGCGAGGGCGACAAGGTCGCGCGGTTCGAGCCGTACGACGGCTTCCGCCTCGACTTCACCGTGCAGTTCGACCATCCGGCGATCCCGGCGTCGCAGTCGCGCGCGGTGGTGGAGTTCTCCACCGCCAACTACATCCAGGAAGTCAGCCGCGCCCGCACGTTCGGTTTCATGCGCGACCTGGAATACATGCGCGAGCGCAACCTCGGCCTAGGCGGCTCGATGGACAACGCGATCGTGCTGGACGAATTCCGCGTGCTGAACGACGACGGCCTGCGTTACGCCGACGAATTCGTCCGCCACAAGATCCTCGACGCCGTCGGCGACCTGTACCTGGCGGGGCGTCCGATCATCGGGGCCTATGTCGGCTACAAGTCCGGCCACGCGCTCAACAACAAGCTGGTGCGTGCGCTGCTCGCCGAGCGCTCGGCCTGGGACGAGGTCAGCTTCACCGAGTCCGACCTCCACGACGCGCCCGTCACCTACGGGATTCCGGCAACCGCCTGAGCGCGGTTCGCAAAGCGGCTGGGCACACGCCGCAAGCGTTTTCATGAATTGGGCGGGCGTCACAGACGTGAACTTCACGTGACGTATTAACCTTTTTTTAACTAAATATTTCCGAAAGGTTTCTAACCTCTTAACAAATTCAAGGGGTTAGCCCTTTAGCATGCCCCGGACCCTGGTGTATCGACGCAATGGCGACACCTCAGCCGATGCGAAGAAATCTCAGGTCGGATCCCGGGAACCGGAAGTATCCGGGTCTTTCAGGGAATCCAGCGCTGCCTGCAGAGCCTGCAGTGCAGTGGCGGAGATGGGTTTGGCTTTCCGGTCCGATTGCGGGGAGGCAATCACCGGCGTTGTCGTTTTGACGATGAGTTCAGCCGCATCCAGCCCGATGGAACGGGCCGCGTCGAGCAGTTCAGGGGCAGCGAGCCGCATCTTGGCCCGCCATACCGGGGCATCGACGACAAACACGAGCCGGCCACCCCGCTCGTAGTTGGCCAGTCGCGCATGCGCGGCCAGCGACGGTGGGAGGAGCGGGCGAAACCGTTGGTCCAGTTCGTCGAGCCAAAGGGCACGTCGTACCGGACCGCCAGCGGGCTCGGCGAGCAGCGCATCCAGCGCGGCACGTGGAGTCGAGGGGCCGCCTTTGCGGGGCCTGGGCTTGGAATCAGAACTGGACATGACTTATTCGACCATCCTAAACAAATCGCGCGTGCAGCTCTCGCATTGGCTGCATCGCGCCGGCCACTGGGGCGCGCAGCGTCCCGCGCTGGCGATGGCGCTGCTGCTGGGCACCGGCACCGCGCTCGGCGCGGGCATCGGCCTGGCCGACAACGCCGTCCTGCGCAGCAAGGCCGACCGGCAGGAGGCGCTGATCGAAGCGACCCGCCGCGACGCACAGCGTGAAATCAACGCCCTGGCCGCCCGCATGGGCGAGCTCCAGGCCGAGGCCAACCGCCTCAACGCCCTCGGCGAGCGCCTGACCCGCATCGGCCAGCTCCAGGACGGCGAGTTCGACTTCGACAAGCCGGTGGGCGTCGGTGGTGTCGGCCCCGTGCGCGACATGACCAAGTCCGAACTGGACGATGGCATGGCCACGCTGGACGCGCAGTTCAAGGCGTCGGGCGAGCAGCTGTCGGTGCTGGAATCGCTGCTGTTCAACCGCCAGCTCGACATGAACGCCGTGCCGGGCCGCGAGCCGATCGCCAACAGCTACATCACCTCCGGCTTCGGCGGTCGCGCCGACCCCTTCAGCGGCGGGCATGCCAACCACAAGGGCATCGATTTCAAGGCGAACGTCGGCGATCCGGTGCTCGCGGTGGCCGACGGCGTGGTCAGCTACTCGGGCGTGCGCTCGGGCTACGGCAACGTCATCGAAGTGGATCACGGCAACGGCTACGTCACACGCTACGCGCACAATTCGCGCCTGACCCGCAAGGTCGGCGAGCTGGTCCGCGCCGGGCAGGAAATCGCCAAGGCCGGTTCCACGGGCCGTTCGACCGGCGCCCACGTGCACTTCGAGGTGTGGGAGAACGGCCGGGTCGTGAACCCCCGCAAGTTCCTCAGCCAGCAGTCGCCGCTGAAGATGGAGATCAAGGGCTGAAGTAGGCGTCAGGGGAGGGATGGGTGAGACTTCGGGGCAACCGGACGCCTCGCGAGGATCCCGGGCCCTCCGCGACACGCTCCAGGCGCCCGGACGGTGCAAGGCGGTGCCTTGCAAGCACCCGCCCTCGCCCACACGCTACAATCGGCGTGGCCACAGTTCAGGCTCGAGACGATCGGGGCGCGCGGCGCCCCGATTTCATTTGAGCCGGCCAGAGCCTTCCTTCGGGGAACTCGCTGGCGGACGCGGACTCTGATGCGTCCAGCCGCCGGTTTCCCTGTTCCGCTACAACGGACCCAGTCGCACTCCATGCTCAACAGCCTGCTTACCCGCGTTTTCGGCAGCCGTAACGAACGCCTGCTGCGCCAACTGCAACGCTCCGTCGCCAAGATCAACGCACTTGAGCCGGAGATGCAGAAGCTCTCCGACGAGCAGCTGCAGGCCAAGACGCCGGAGTTCCAGAAGCGCATCGCCGATGGCGAATCGCTCGACAGGATCCTGCCGGAGGCGTTCGCCGTCTGCCGCGAGGCGTCCAAGCGCGTGCTCGGCATGCGCCACTACGACGTCCAGCTGATCGGCGGCATGGTCCTGCACCTGGGCAAGATCGCCGAAATGCGTACCGGCGAAGGCAAGACCCTCGTCGCGACCCTGCCGGTCTACCTCAATGCGCTGGAAGGCAAGGGCGTCCACGTCGTCACCGTGAACGACTACCTCGCCCGCCGCGACTCGGCCTGGATGGGCCGCCTGTACAACTGGCTGGGCCTGTCGGTCGGCGTCGTCTACCCCGGCATGCCGCACGGCGACAAGCACGCGGCGTACGGCGCGGACATCACCTACGGCACCAACAACGAATTCGGCTTCGACTACCTGCGCGACAACATGGCGCTGTCGAAGGACGACCGCTTCCAGCGCGGCCTGCATTACGCGATCGTCGACGAGGTCGACTCGATCCTGATCGACGAGGCACGCACGCCGCTGATCATCTCCGGCCCGGCCGACGAGTCGCCGGAGCTGTACATCAAGGTCAACCGCATCGTCCCGCAGCTGTCGCGCCAGGCGACGGAAGACAGCGAAGGCGACTACTGGGTCGACGAGAAGAGCAAGCAGGTGCACCTGTCCGAAGCCGGCCAGGAACACGCCGAGGACCTGCTGCGCCAGGCCGGCATCCTGCAGGGCGACGACGATTCGCTGTACGGCGCGCAGAACCTCAGCGTCGTGCACCACCTCAATGCCGCCATGCGCGCGCACGCCATCTACCAGCGCGACGTGGACTACATCGTGCGCGACGGCGAGGTGGTGATCGTCGACGAATTCACCGGCCGCACGCTGGCCGGCCGCCGCTGGTCGGACGGCCTGCACCAGGCGGTGGAAGCGAAGGAAGGCGTGCCGGTCCAGCGCGAGAACCAGACGCTGGCGAGCATTACCTTCCAGAACCTGTTCCGCATGTACAAGAAGCTGTCCGGCATGACCGGTACGGCGGACACCGAAGCGTACGAGTTCCAGAGCATCTACGGCCTGGAAGTCATCGTGATCCCGACCCACAAGCCGGTGCAGCGAAAGGATCACCCCGACGCGGTGTTCCTCAACCGCAACGGCAAGTACCGAGCGGTGCTCAACGAGATCAAGGACGCCAACGCGCGCAAGCAGCCGGTGCTGGTCGGCACGACCTCGATCGAAGTGTCGGAAATGCTCAGCCAGCAGCTGCGCGATGCCGGCATCCACCACGAGGTGCTCAACGCCAAGCAGCACGAGCGCGAGGCGCAGATCGTCGCGCAGGCCGGTCGCCCGGGCGCGATCACCATCGCCACCAACATGGCCGGCCGCGGTACCGACATCGTGCTGGGCGGTTCGCTCGAGAACGAGATCGCCGAGCATGAGTCGCGCAACGGCGGCGAGATCGACGAAGTCACCAAGGCCCGCCTGAAGTCCGAATGGCAGGCGCGCCACGAAGCGGTCAAGGCCGCCGGCGGCCTGCACATCGTCGGCACCGAGCGCCACGAAAGCCGCCGCATCGACAACCAGCTGCGCGGACGCGCCGGCCGCCAGGGCGACCCGGGCTCCTCGCGCTTCTACCTGTCGCTCGAAGACAACCTGATGCGCATCTTCGCGGCCGACTGGGTGCAGCGCGTGATGGCGCGCATGGGCCTGAAGGAAGACGACATCATCGAAAGCCCGCTGGTGACCAAGCAGATCGCCAACGCGCAACGCAAGGTCGAAGCCCACAACTTCGACATCCGCAAGAACCTGCTGGACTTCGACGACGTCAACAACGACCAGCGCAAGGTGATCTACGCCCAGCGCGACGAACTGCTGGAAGCCGAGAGCGTCCAGGAGAACATCGAGGGCATCCGCGGCGACGTGGTGGCCGATACGGTGGCGCGCTTCGTCCCGCCGAACTCGGTGGAAGACCAGTGGGACCTGCAGGGCCTGGAAGCGACGCTCGCCTCGGAGTTCGGCGTGCAGATGTCGCTGGCCGACTTCGTCGGCAAGAGCGAGGAAGTCGACGCCGAGACGATCGAGCGCCTCGTGCAGGAAGCCGTCGAAGGTCACTTCGCGCAACGCGAGACGCAGCTGGGCGGCGAGACGATGCGCCTGCTGGAAAAGCACATCATGCTCAACGTGCTCGACCAGAACTGGAAGGAGCACCTGGCGCGCATGGACTACCTGCGCCAGGGCATCCACCTGCGCGGCTACGCGCAGAAGCAGCCCAAGCAGGAATACAAGAAGGAAGCCTTCGAGCTGTTCTCCGAGATGCTGGAGAAGGTCAAGCGCGAAGTCGTGACCCTGCTGGCGCGCGTGCGCATCCGCAGCGAGGAGGAGATCGCCGCGATGGAAGCGCAGGAGCGCGCTGCCGCCGAGGCGCAGGCCCGGCAGATGCAGTTCCAGCACGCCTCCGCCGGTGGCTACGGCGCCGACGAGGAAGCCGCGCAGGCGCAGGCGGGCGCGGGCGGCGATGTGTTCGCCAATGTCGGCCGCAACGATCCCTGCCCCTGCGGCAGCGGCAAGAAGTACAAGCATTGCCATGGGCAGATCGCCTGACGGCAGCGACTCCGCAGGCCCTCTCCCGCGCGCGGGGGAGGGCAGCCGGAATGCGCGACGCGTTCCGGTGAATGGATGAGCATCACCGCTTCGAAGGACGCCCCGCCGGCCATCGTGCCGGGCGCCGGGTTGCGTCATGTCGAAGTCGTCGCGGGCGTGATCCGCGATGCGCGCGGACGCGTGCTGCTCGCGCGACGCACCGAAGGCCGCGACCTCGCGGGCCTGTGGGAATTCCCCGGCGGCAAGCACGAACCCGGCGAATCCGCCGAAGCGGCGCTGGCGCGCGAGCTGCACGAGGAGCTCGGCATCGAGGTCGACATCGGCGCGCCGCTGATCAATGTCCCCCAGCGTTATCCCGACAAGCGCCTGCGCCTGGACGTGCGCGTCATCGCCGCATGGCGCGGCCACGCGCGCGGGCTGGAAGGGCAGGCGCTGGTCTGGGTGCCGCCGCAGAAGCTGGCGAGCTATTCGATGCCGCCGGCCGACCGGCCCGTCGTCGCGGCGCTGCTGCAACCGCCGACGTATCTGGTGACGCCAATGCCCGATGGCGGCGACATCGCGTGGCTGGCGCAGCTCGAACAGGCCTTGGCGAACGGCGTTCGTCGCGTGCAACTGCGCGCGACGGGCCTGGATGACGGACGCTGGCGTTCGCTCGTCGCACGCGCGGCGCACGCCTGCCGGCAGGCCGGGGCCGACGTGCTGGTGAATGGCGACGCCACGCTCGCGGTGGAGTTCGGCATCGGCCTGCATCTGCCGGGGCGCCAGTTGCATGCGCTGTCCGGCCGGCCCATTCCGGACGGGCTGCCGCTGGCCGCCTCCTGTCACGACGTCGAGGACCTGCTCGCCGCCGAGGCGATGGGATGCGACTTCGCGCTGCTCGGCACGATCAAGCCGACGCCGAGCCACCCGGGCGTGGAAGGCATCGGTTGGGACGGTTTCGCGCAGATGCGCGAACGCGTGTCGTTGCCGATCTACGCCATCGGCGGCCTCGGCCCGGCCGACGTCGAGGAGGCCCGTGCGCATGGCGCGCAGGGCATCGCGGCGATACGGGGCTTGTGGCCTTCGACGTGAGCGCGCGCGGGGCGCAGGATCCTATCCGCTGACCGCAGCCAGCGACCGGTAACGCCGATCCAGCGCCGCCACATGCGCGGCGAGTGCTTCGATCGGCCCGTCATTCACGATGACGTCGTCCGCGATCGCGAGCCGCTGGTCACGCGTGGCCTGCGCGGCGATCATCCGCTGCGCCAGTTCCGCATCGACGCGGTCGCGCGCCATGACGCGCGCGCGCTGCACGTCGACCGACACATCGACGACGAGGATGCGCGAGAGCCACGGATAAGCGGCACGACCGCCGCCTTCGGCCAGCAGCGGGATCGCGGCGACCGCGTACGGCCCAGGCGCCGCGGCGGAGGTCTCGCGCAGGCTCGCGCGCACGCGGGGATGGATGATGGCTTCCAGGCGGCGGCGTGCGGCGGCGTCGCCGAAGACGTGGCGGCGCATCGCGGCGCGATCCAGGCTGCCGTCGGGCGCGAGCACGTCGGCGCCGAAGCCCGCGACCACCTCGGCCAGTCCTTCCGAACCCGGGGACACCGCTTCGCGGGCGGCGACGTCCGCGTCCGCGACGACGACGCCCAGCGCCTCGAAGCGGCGCGTGACTTCGCTCTTGCCGGAGGCCACGCCTCCGGTAACGCCGATGATGAATCCGCTCATGGACCTGCGCGCCGCTCCGGGGCGGCTAGGGTAAACCGGCGCGAGCGGTGCCCGTCTATTTCAGTCCGGCGATCTGCATGTACGAGCCGATCAGCTGGTCGCCCCAGAAGAAGGTGATCCAGCCGGCGATGGCGAGGTACGGGCCGAACGGAATCGGCGTCGCGCGGTCGCGACCCTTCATCGCCAGCCAGACCGATCCGACGATCGCGCCGACGACGGACGACAACAGGATCGTCGGCAGGATTCCCTTGAGCCCCGTCCAGGCACCGATGGCCGCCAGCAGCTTGAAGTCGCCGTGGCCCATGCCTTCCTTGCCGGTGAGCTGCTTGAACAGCCACCACACGATCCACAGGCTGAGGTAGCCCGCCACCGCGCCCAGCAACGCCGGCTTGGCCGGGAAGTACAGGTTGTCCGATGCCGCGATCAGGCCCAGCCACATCAGCGGCAGGGTGAGCTGGTCGGGCAGCAGTTGCGTGCGCAGGTCGATGCCGGACAGCACGATCAGGAAGCAGGTGAAGACGATCGCGCCGAAACCCTGCCAGCCGAAGCCGAAGCGCCACACGCTCGCGACCACCAGCAGCATCGTCAGCAGCTCGATGGCCGGGTATTGCGGGGAGATCGGCGCCTTGCAGTTGCGGCACTTCCCGCGCAGCGCGAGGTAGCTGAACACCGGGATGTTCTCGTACCACGACAGCTGGTGCTTGCAGTGTGGACAGTGCGAGCGCTCGACCACGATCCCCGGTGGCGGCGGATCGTAGGTGTCGGGCTCGCCGAGCACCTCGCGGCTGTCGCGCCGCCACTGCCATTCCAGCCGCTTGGGCAGCCGCAGGATGACCACGTTGAGGAAACTGCCGACCAGCAGGCCGAGTCCGGCCGCCAGCGGGAAACCGATGGCGGGGTTTTGATCGAGGAATGCCATTAAGGAGCAGGTTCGAGGTTAGATGGCCGCACCGAGCTTGAAGATGGGGAGGTACATGCCGATCACCATGCCGCCGATCAGCACGCCCAGCACCACCATGATCATAGGCTCGATCAGGCTCGACAGGGCATCCACCGCGTTGTTGACCTCCTGCTCGTAGAACTCGGCCACCTTGAACAGCATTGAGTCCAGCGCACCGGCTTCTTCGCCGATCGCGGTCATCTGGATCACCATGTGCGGGAACAGGTTCACCTGCTTCATCGCGAGGTTGACCTGGTAGCCCACCGATACGTCGTCGCGAATGCGCTTCACCGCCTTCTCGTAGACGGTGTTGCCGGTGGCGCCCGCAACGGTGTCAAGGGCCTCCACCAGCGGCACGCCCGCCTTGAAGGTCACTGCCAGTGTTCGGGCGAAACGGGCGATGGCCGAGTTGTGCATCACCTGGCCGATGACGGGGAGCTTCAGTACCATGCGGTCGAGGAAGTGCGAGAAGGCCAATGACCGGTTCTTGGCCATGATGAAGGCTACGCCAGTGCCTATTACGCTGACCAGCATCAGCCACCAGTAGCTGATCATGAACTCGCTCATGGCGATGATCATGAGCGTGAAAGCAGGCAGGTCGGCGCCGAAATTGCTGAATACTTCCTTGAACTGCGGCACCACGAAGATCAGCAGGATTGCGCTCACCAGGATCGCCACGGCGATCACCGCGGCCGGATAGAACAGCGCCTTCTTGATCTTGCCCTTCAGTGCTTCCAGGTTTTCCTTGTAGGTCGCGATAGTGTCGAGGACGGTCTCGAGCACACCCGCCGACTCGCCCGCCTTGACGAGGTTGCGGTACAGCTCGTCGAACTGCACCGGGTGCTTGGTCAGTGACTCATAGAGCGACGAACCGTTCTCCAGGTCCGAGCGGATGGCATTCACCATCTGCTTCATCCTGGGATTCTTGTGGCCGTTGCCGATGATCTCCAGCGCACCGACGATCGGTACGCCCGACTTCATCATCGTGGCGATCTGGCGGCTGAAGACGGCGATATCGAGCGGAGTGATGCGCTTTCCGGCGCCGCCGAACAGCGGCTTCGGTTTCACCTTCACCACGCCGGGCGTGATGCCCTGGCGGCGCAGCTCGGCACGCACGAAGTTGGCGTTCTTCGCCTGCTGCTCGCCCTTCATCTTCACGCCACGCTTGTCCGTGCCTTCCCACACGAACATGGGCATGGCCTCGACGCGTCGCGCGTTCTGTTGCGTCTTGGAGATCGTACGGGTAGCGGACATGGCTTAGTCCTTGGTAACGCGGTTGATTTCGGCGAGGCTGGTGACGCCGTTCTTTACTTTCAGCAGGGCGGACTGGCGAAGGTCGCGGATGCCCGCCTTCTGCGCCGCTTCGGCGATCTGCATGGCGTTGCCGCCTTCCAGGATGATGGCCTGGATCTCTTCGGACATCGGCATCACCTGGTAGATGCCGGTGCGCCCCTTGTAGCCCTCGGTGCAGTCGGGGCAACCGACAGGCTCGTAGATCTTCAGGCCGGCGGCCACTTCCTCTTGCGAGAAGCCTTCGGCCAGCAGCGCGTGCCCGGGCAGTTCGACTTCGCGCTTGCAGTCGTGCAGGCGGCGCGCCAGTCGCTGGGCGATCACGAGCGTCACCGACGAGGTGATGTTGTACGGCGCCACGCCCATGTTCATCAGACGCGCGATGGTCTGCGGCGCGTCGTTGGTATGAAGGGTGGACAGCACCATGTGGCCCGTCTGCGCGGCCTTGATGCCGATCTCGGCGGTTTCGAGGTCGCGGATTTCGCCGACCATGATCACGTCCGGGTCCTGGCGCAGGAAGCTGCGCAGCGCGGCGGCGAAAGTCATGCCGCGCTTGACGTTCATCTGCACCTGGTTGATGCCCGGCACGCGGATTTCGACCGGGTCCTCGACGGTGGAGATGTTGCGCTGGTCGTCGTTGAGGATGTTCAGCGCGGTATACAGCGACACGGTTTTACCGGAGCCGGTGGGGCCGGTGACCAGCACCATGCCGTAGGGCTTCTGGATCGCCGCGAGGAACAGGTCCTTCTGGTCGTCCTCGTAGCCCAGCTTGTCGATGCCGAGCCTGGCGGCGCTGCCGTCCAGCACACGCAGCACGACCTTCTCGCCGAACAGCGTCGGCAGCGTGCTGACGCGGAAGTCGATCTGCTTGGTCTTGGACAGGTTGAGCTTGATGCGGCCGTCCTGCGGCACGCGCTTCTCGGCGATGTCCAGCTGCGCCATCACCTTCAGGCGCGCGGCGATGCGCGCCTGCAGCTTGACCGGGACTTTCGCCACCGTCTTGAGGATGCCGTCGATGCGCAGGCGCACGCGGTATTCGGTTTCGTACGGCTCGAAATGGATGTCCGATGCGCCCCGGCGGATCGCGTCCACCAGCACCTTGTTGACGAACTTGACGACAGGCGTGTCGTCGCCTTTCGCGTCAACGCCGCTGTCGCTGGACAGATCGTCGTCCTTGCCGACGTCGAGCGTTTCGAGACCTTCGCCGTCGTCGCCCACGGCATCGCCGAGCGCGTCGGTGTGTTCGAGGGCCTTCTCCACGCTTCGTACGATCGTGTCCTGGTCGACCAGGATCGGCTCGATCGTCAGGTTCGTGTGGAACTTGATTTCGTCCAGCGCGTGCGAGTTGGTGGGGTCCGCGACGCCGAGGAACAGCTTGCCGCCGCGCTTGAACAGCGGCAGCACGTGATGCTTGCGCAGCAGTTCCTCGCTGACCAGTCGCACGGCCATCTGCGAAGGGTCGAGCGCGGCGGCGTCGAAGATCGGAATGCCGAATTCGACCGAGTTGGCCGCGGCCATCGCCTTGGGCGTGACCAGCCGTTTTTCGGTCAGGTAGGCGGCAATCGGTTTGCGTTCAGCGCTGGCAGCGCGCATGGCCTCACGGGCGGCGTGTTCTTCGAGCGCGCCGTCCAGAACCAGGCGTCGTGCAATACCGGTGACCCCCACCAGGTTGGCCGTGGCGACCGTGGACATGGTTGACCTTCTGTTTTCCCCGTCTGCAATGTACTCCAAGTCGCCCAGAATGGGGTGTTTCAAGGGCCGGGCCTGAGAGCGGCATCACGTCTCGGCCGTGAAAAACAGCAGCGGGATCGCCAGTACAGCCGAGCCGCGTTCCCAGCGCGCCCCCTGCAGCCGCCGGGAGCCGACGCGGCTAGAGTCGTGCGTGAACGATATAGCCGAAGCTTAACAGGGGGGTGAACCGCTCCACGCCCCTGACGCATGAGGCAGCCAGGCGCGTTCCGGCGCGTTTCAGGCCGGACGATCCGAGGATCATCTCGGTTGCATAGAAGTGGTACGGAATGATCCGCCAACCCGGAATGCCCGCTCGCAGGCAGAGGGTGTTGAGCGTCTTGAACGTGAAGTTGTGAAGATGATCCGGGTGTTGGACCTCTCTTCCGAGCACGCCCATCATCGTGTTGGAAAGACTCATTCCATTCGGTGTCGAGAGGAGCATCTCGCTGCCGGCGAACGATCGCGTCATCTGGCGCAGGAACTCGAGCGGATGCTCGATGTGCTCGATGAATTCGCCGGCGACCACGACGTCGACTCGGTCGAAGCCGAAGGCGTGCAGATCCAGAAGCGTTGCATCGCCCCGAACGATGCGACTGTTCGATCCCGAGACGAGACCCTCGTCCGGAACCTTGGGCGAGTTGTCTACGCCCAGGACCCGCTCGGCCACCTTTCCTATCCGACCGTGAAGCCAGTGCTGCGTATCGCGCTTGACCAGCGCGGTTTCATCAAGGCAACCAATGTCCAGCACCGACTTGCCCCGGCATGCCCCGGAAATATAGTCCAGGCGATCCACCGGCCTAGGGACCGGCAGTTTCTCGAAATTCGCGTAGGTGAGCCGTGGCGTATCCAAAGTCGTCCTTCAGCCCTGCCGGGCGATGAGCATCACGCCGATGGAAATGAAGATGATGCCCGACCACTGGTAGGGCGTGAGCCTTTCCGAGTAGAAGTGCCAGGCCGCAAGCGCCGTGAGAATGTAGAAGAGCGAGCCGGAAAGCGCGAAGGACACCGCAAGACGCTCGCGACTGAGCACGAAGAACCAGACGACATAGCCGCCCACCTGCAGGCAAAGTGCCAGCCAGGTGAAAGGATGCATGGCGGCCGAGAGGATGAAGCTCGTCGGGCCGGCGGCCATCGCCTCGCGGGTCGCCGGGTCCACGATGACCTTTTTCAGCATCAATTGTGCCGACAGCGTGCACAACGTGCTGACGGCGATCAGCAGATAGGTCAGGACGTTCAACTCAGGTATCCACGATAGGAAAGGCGGTAAACCGCCGCGATGCCCCGCGCAAGGGTGGACGGCCATAGGGACGCGAAGATCATCCTATCTTCGGCCAGCCGGCTCCCGTCGACAATGCAGCGTGCCGTCTCGCTGGCCTCGTGAACACGTCGGCGGACTAATGCCCGCCGGACGCGGATCACGGGCGCATGGCGGGACAAGGTGCTCCACGCCAGCCAGTCCATGTTCGTGCGCAGATCCTCGCGAAAGGCGAAGGTGGGTGCGACGGACCGGTCGAAAGTGACGGTGGCGCAGATGATCGGGTTGCCGAACCCCAGCAGCAACTGCCGACGAAGCTGCCCGCGCATCGTGCCCGCACCAAAGGTGGCCATTGCGATCAGGAGGCGCTTGATGCGGTGATTCAAGCCCCAGGTACGCACCCGCCCATCCGGCCACACTTCTTCCGAATCGCAGAACGAGAACGCCGCAGCCGGCGTGGCGCCATGGGCGTCCACGACCGTGCGAACGAAGTCCGGCAGGTACAGGTCGTCCTGATGGGCGAGCGTCACCAGGCGCGCATCCCCCGCCGCTCTGAGCGCGGCATTCCAATCGGGGCCGATGCCACGGTTTGGACCGTGTACATGCAGGGCCGCTCCATGCCGGCGACACAGTTCGTCGAGTCCCTCGAAGGGCGTGGAGGTGCTGACGATCACTCGCGATGGTAGCGATTGCGTCGCCAGTGATCGAAGGCATTCCTCGAGGTAAGGCGAGCGTCCATACGCGAGGACGACGAAGGCATGCTGGTCAGACACGTTCTTCACGCCGTTCCGAGGGGAGCCGGAGCGCTTCCAGGAAGAACGCGGCCAGGCCAACCTCGCCGGCTACCGCCATCATCGTGACGGACGGGATGACCCAACGCATCGTTTCCCTTGGCGCCAACGGGCCGAAGTCGGTGGCAGCCCACAGCGAGACGGCATGCAACGACAGCATGATGCCTGTGGCGAACAGCAACGCCGATGCGATCAGGCATCGTTCCAGCGTGAGTCGCGACAGCCATCGTTGCTGCAGTGGGGAAATCGGAAGCCAGCCGTTGCGAACGCCCATCAGCTTGGTCAGGATCGCGAAAACGACCATCTGCACACCGAGCGTGATCGCGGCGCCCGCGTACGAGAGCGTGTGGATGTCCAGTCCCAGGTTGCCGATCGCGACGGAGTGGAACGCGATCGCGGCCATGCCCAGCATGCCGGCAACGGCAAGTAACAGGCCCGGAATGAGGAAAAGCCAGCGGGGGCTATAGAGCAGGAGGAAGCGCAGATGGCGCCAACCATCGCGCCATGTTCGCAAGTGTGGTGGCCTGGAGCGTCCGTCGGGCGACAGCGTGACCGGCACTTCAGCGATGCGGAGCCGGTTGAGTGCGCTCTTGACCACCATTTCGCTGGCGAACTCCATCCCCGGCGTGGACAGGCCCAGCGATCGGATGGACTCCCTGCGGAAGCCACGCAGCCCGCAGTGAAAGTCTCCGATCGGCACGCGGTAGAAGAGTCGGCCGAGGAAGCTCAGGACGGGATTGCCGAGGTACCGGTGAAGCAGCGGCATCGCCCCGGGCTGGATTCCTCCCTTGAACCGGTTCCCCATCACCAGGTCGGCGCCATCGCGCAGGGCTTCGAGGATGCCCTGCAAGGAGGAGAAGTCGTAACTGTCATCGGCGTCCCCCATCACCACGAAGCGACTCCGCGCCGCCGCGATGCCTCCCCTGAGCGCCCCGCCGTAACCGCGTTCCGCGATGCTCTCGACTCGCGCGCCGGCTGCGATGGCCAGCGCCTGGGAGCCGTCCGTAGATCCGTTGTCGGCCACGAGCACTTCGCCTGCGACGCCATGGTTCGAAAGGAAATCGCGCGCCTTGCGCACGCAACGCTCGATCGTTTCGGCCTCGTTGAGGCAGGGCATCAGGATGGTGAGCTCGAGTTCGTTGCTCATGGGAGCCATGTCATTCCGGCGTGGACAGCGGCCACAACTTGCATTGAAGATCACCGCGACCTTCGAGCACTTCATCGATCGTGCCCAGGTAGCGGATGGACAGCACGCGCTCGCGCGAGGCGAGCACACCCTTGGTCGGAGAGACGACCACGACAGTGTCGGTGTTTGCGTATAGACGTTCCCAGGCGTTCGGTGCCCGCTCGGTAACTGGCGGAGACGGCCCATAGACGAGGGGGCATTCGCGTTCGAGCAACGCGAATACGCGTTCTGCCTTCTCGTTCATGGGGTCGATCGTTGTCGGCAGGATGGGGGCTGCAATCAAGGCGCAGCTCGTGAGCTGGCGATCGAGTTTGCCCGGCAGGAACTTCTGGTGAATCCACCAGTAACTCGAATCATCAGGAGCGGTTGCGGCTCGATAGCGGACCTGCACGCAATCGCTCCAATCGACGGTAAATCCCAACCGCCGGATCATCACGGCGACCGCGTTTCGAAGGCGATCCTGCTTGCTCACTGCGGGAAAAGCCGGAAACAGCAGTCTCGTTCGGCCCTTCCATCGTTCGAAGCGTCGCTTGAGTTGGTCGCCGTTCGCGCCGTGCATTGGAAGGGACATCTGCCCAATGGGATTGATCAGCGCACCGTCACGATGGAAGAACGCTGCGAGCGATGCATTCGTTTGTGAGCCGCCGACAACCAGGTGCAGATACGGAGTGTCGGCTAGCTTTTCCGGCACTTCGACCGGAAGGTAAGACGCGTTCGTCCACGGCTCCGCTGCGATGCGGACGTCCTGGCCGGAAACGAAATGAGCCAACTGCAGCGGAATCACGATGAGCGCGAGGCTACGCGCAGGCTTGTCCGGCATGACCAGGTAGCAGGCGCGCGCCAGCCACAGCCCCATCAGCATCAGCAGCGCCAACGCATAACGCCCGTTACCGGACGTGGCCAGCCATCCGACATAGGCAACGATGCAGAAAACGGCGAGATCGGCGTCGGCCCCCGACCATCGCGAGACATGATTTGACGTAGCTTGCGTTCGACGCCGGACAAGGCGATGAACGGCGATCAGTACTCCGCCCAGTGTCACCATCAAGGCGAGGGCAGGGCGGATATCGGGAGCGAAGGTCTCCTGGTAGACATAGCGCCGCATGGACGCCATTTCCCATAGCCGCGAGATCCACTGCAACGGCGATTCGGGCATGAAGCGCCGCGCCATGAGCGGCTGCGTCGACACGTGCGGCGAGTGGAAGATGTTGTTGGCGAATGGGAATACCGGGTTGCCGAAATGTTCCCAGAGCACCCAGGCATGCCACCCCATGCCTGCCGCGACGCCCACTGCGCCTCCCATGGCGCAAAGCAGCAGCGACGCAACCGGGAGTCGGCCGCGTGCGGTTTGCCAGATGGCCATTGCGCCGGCTGCGGCAACGAAGATGGCGTTGCTCAACTTGATGGCAAAGGCCAATCCGATCAGCGTGCCGGCCGCTATGGCTATCCATGGCGAGCGGCGTCCGTTCAGCGAAACGAGGCACCAGATGCCGCCTAGCACGAGGACCGCTGAAATCGGGTCCGCGGAGGACGTGCCCAAGGTCATGAGGAAGGAGGGCGAGACTGCCGCAAGTGCGGTGGCGAGGGTTCGCCACAACACCGCCTTGCGTTCATGGGTCCACAGTGCGCCCGTAATCCGCCAGACGAAATAGATGGCCAGTGCATGTAGAAGCCCAAGCAGCAGCCCTACGACCCAGGAGGGCAGGCCTGCAGAGACCAGCACATAGAACGGCAGGTAACCCAGCGGGTTCTGGTAACTCTGCGGTCCGGCACCGAAGAAGTCGGCGTCGATACGGCCCGTCATCCACGCGAAGGGGATGTAATAGTGATGATTGAAGACGTCCCAGCTGGCGTCCTTGCCTGCGCAGAAGATCCAGAGCGATGCCAGGATCGCGATCACCGTCGCAGCCGTAGCCTCGCGTGGCAGCCGCAAGGATGCAGCGTCGTCGATGGGATGCGCTCTCGCGCGATCCATGGCTTGTACCATGCGAAACTCCCCGTTCCGGTCGGCTGATGGCCGATCGACTTCAAACGGCAGCCGGTAACCCACGGCTGCGAACCCCAAGATTAGTTTGCCAAAAAAAACCCCGACCGAAGCCGGGGTTTTTGTTCAACTGACAATTGCGATTACTTGCACGAACCCGGCAGGAACTTGGGGTCGATGCCGGAGGTGGTGCCCGGCTTGCAATCGAAGGCGGTGATCTGCTCACCGATGTTGTTCGCCGTGGCAGCCGCCGGCGGGTTGCCGGCCATCGGGATCAGGTCGATCGTGGTGCTGGCCGCATCGCCCAGGCTGCCGTCAGCACTGGTGGTGACGGTGATCTTGCCGACGCCGTCGGTAGCGACGGAGGCCACGAACTTGGTCGCCGTGGTGGTTTCGCAGCCCCACTCGCCGGCGCCCGGCAGCGCGGTGCCGCTGGCGCTCTGGTACACCTCGGCCACCGTCGTGCGGCACTGGCTGGCCGCCAGGATCGCTTCCGACACCTTGGCCTTGATGGTGTAGGTCTGGTAGGCCGGCAGCGCGATGGCGGCCAGGATGCCGATGATCGCGACGACGATCATCAGTTCGATGAGGGTAAAGCCCTGCTGCTTCTTCATACGATTTCCCCTAGGAGTGTTGAACTTCACGTGCCTGTGGGCCGGACTTTCCGGTCCTCGGCAGCCGTGCCCACTTGCACGTGCCGCAAAGGTACACGCATAAGCCGTGCCAACAAGCTTTTCCGCACATGGGCGTGCTGAACTGGAGATGACATCACGCTAAATGTCAGAAGCCGCCAAACGTCGGGTGACGCAAATTGTCACGCAACTCAGGGGCTGACCATTTGCGTCAGTCCTGTGCGGGATTTCCGGACAGGGTTGTACGGATGCGTACGGCCGGATGTGGGGGGAGAGCCTACTTTCGGGGCTCATAGCGGCGGAGGTGGCGACCGTCATGCGGAGCCGCGGCGGCCCCGGGTGCGGCCTATGGCCTTACCCGGGCTACCAAAAGCGTCATGAGATCCAGTGCGGAAATGCGCGCGCGATCGCACCCGATCACGCGGAGCCAATCAACGCAGACCGACGCGACGCATCGAGGCGTCGCGTTGCGGCACCCTCAATCGATCCCCAGCTTCTTCAGCTTGTACCGCAACGCGCGGAAGGTGATGCCCAGCGCCGCCGCGGTGCGGGTCTTGTTGTAGCGGTTTTCCTGCAACGCCTGCTGGATGGCGGCGCGTTCGATTTCCTCGATGTACGAGGGCAGGGGGCTGCTGGCGGTATCGCGCGGGTTGAGCGTGCGCGGGTCGATGGCCTGCGCGGGCTGGCCGGGGACCATCAGCGGCGGGGAAGCCGGAGCCGCGGGCGCAGCGGGCGCCCCGGGCGCTGGCGATGTCGTGACTGCCGAAGGCGCCGGCACGGCCGGCTTCGGCAGGCGCAGGTCCTCCGCCGTCAGGCTGTCGCCTTCGGCCAGGGCGAGCGCGCGCTCGAGGATGTTCTCCAGCTCGCGCACGTTGCCCGGGAAGGCGTACGCACGCAGCGCGTCGAGCGCGTCGGGGCTGAGCGTCGGCGGGAACACGCGGCCCTGCGCGACGGACAGGCGCTGCAGCACCTTCTCGGCGAGGCCGGGCAGATCGTCCTGGCGTTCGCGCAGCGGCGGCACGCGCAGTTCGATCACGTTGATGCGGTAATAAAGGTCCTGGCGGAAGCGGCCGTCGGCCACCAGCGCAGCCAGGTCCTTGTGCGTGGCCGAGAGGATGCGCACGTCGACCGGCACCTCGGCATTCGCGCCGACGGGACGGATCGATTTTTCCTGGATCGCGCGCAGCAGCTTCACCTGCATGGCGAGCGGCAGCTCGGCGATCTCGTCGAGGAACAGCGTGCCGCCGTCGGCGGTCTGGAACAGGCCGGGCTTGTCGGCATGCGCGCCGGTGAAGCTGCCCTTCTTGTGGCCGAAGAACTCGCTTTCCATCAGCTCGGCCGGGATCGCGCCGCAGTTCACCGGTACGAACGGCCCGGTGGAGCGCGCGCCTTCGGCGTGGATGGTGCGGGCGACGAGTTCCTTGCCCACGCCGGATTCGCCGACGATGTACACCGGCGCCTGGCTGCGGGCGACCTTGGCGATGGTCCCGCGAAGCTGCGCCATCGCCGGCGACTGGCCGTACAGGCGCGCGGCCACGGCGTCGGCGGGCGGCGCGCTCTTGCGGCGTTCGTTGAGATCCAGCGCGTGGCGCACCAGGTCGCGCAGCACGGCCAGGTCCACCGGTTTGGCGACGAAATCGAACGCACCGGCCTTCAAGGCCTCGACCGCGGCTTCGACGTTGCCGAAGGCGGTGATCATCGCGACCGGGGTTTCCGGATGCTTCTGGCTGATTTCGGCGACCAGGTCCATGCCCGACCCGTCCGGAAGGCGCATGTCCGTCAGGCACAGGTCATAGCGATTGCGCGCGAGTTGCCCGCGCGCCTCGCCGAGGGTGGAGGCGGTGTCGCATCGCAGGCCCATGCGGCCCAGGGTCATGACGAGCAGTTCGCGGATGTCGCGTTCGTCGTCGACCACCAATGCACTACGTGTTTCGGCCATCCTCTCCTCCGGCCTTCACGATAACTTAAGGTCGCACGGGGCGCCAAGCGCGGCCGGTCGTCTCGCCTGTTCAGGCATTGGAATTGCGCACGCCACCTCAGGATGCGAGCAGCGAGTGGCTGCCGATCAGCCGCACGCGGAAGCATCCGCCACCGCCCGGCATGGCGACGTAATCGAGCGTGGCCTGATTCGCGCGGCACAGCTCGCGCGCGATGTAGAGGCCCAGCCCGGTGCCGTGGCTGGAGGTGGTGAAGAACGGCCGGAACAGCCGCGTCGCCACCGATTCGGGAATGCCGGGGCCGCGATCGAGCACGTCGATGCACGGCAGCCCGGCGTCATCCGTATACACGCTGACGGTCACCCGCGCCGGTTCGCCCGGCATGCGCCCGTAGCTCAGCGCGTTGGAGACCAGCACGGTGAGCACCTGGTGCAGGTGGCGCGGATCGATCAGCACCGGCAGTCGCGCGACCACGGAAGTGCAGCGCAGTGTATCCAGGTCCAGCGGGTGGCTGGCGAGGTATTCCTCGACGAACTGCCGCCCGAAGCCGACCAGTTCGACGTGCTCGGGCTTGGCCGGTTCGCGTCGCGCCATGCCCAGCACGTTCTCGACGATGCCGTTCATGCGGATGCCCTGCTGGCGGATGATCTCCAGCAGGCGGCGCTCGGCGGTGGGGACGTCGTCGGATTCCTCCAGCAGCTGCACGGCGTAGTTGATCGCCGCCAGCGGGTTGCGGATCTCGTGCGCGAGGCTCGCGGAGAAACGGCCCAGCGTCGCCAGCGTCATCGATTCGGCGTGGCGCGAGAGCAGCGAGGTGTCGTCGAGGAACACCAGCACCTGCTCGCTTCCGGCGAGCAGTCGGGTGAAGCGCGGCACGACTTCCGGAAGATCCGGCGCCAGCTGCAGCGGGCTGTCGTTGTGGCTGCCGTCCTGGCGCCAGCGTTCCAGGCGTCGCGCGAGTTCCGGCGCGGCCACGGCCAGGCTGCGCTGCCCGTGCAGATCGGTGCTTTCGCCGGCGTCGCCGAGCAGCAGCATCGCCGCTTCGTTCGCCAGGCGGATGCGGTCGCCGCGGTCGACCAGCAGTACGCCGGTGCGAAGGCGGCGGATGATCAGCTCGTTGATCTCGCCCAGGTGCGCGGCCTCGGCGCCGCGGCGCTCGGCCAGGTCGTAGCTCTCGCGCATCTGCCGGCCGAGGATGCTGGTGAGCGTGGCGATCGCCATGTAGCCCACCGCGAACATCATCGGCTCGGCCAGCGTGCGGTCGCTGCCTTCGGGGTCGAACTGGGTCCAGATGAACTCCCCGAACAAGCCCAGCACCGCCACCACCGCCGCGCCGAGGCCGTACCGCGCCGGCAGCAGCAGCGAGGCCGCGCCGACGTTGAACAGCAGCATCAGCGCGATGCCGGTGCCGGCGGCGGGCATCGCGTGCATGGCCAGCAGGCCGAAGAACAGGTCGGCGCCGATGCCGGTCAGCGTCTGTGCGCGCAGCTCGCCGCGCCGGCCGAAGGCGAACAGCAGGGCCGCGATGAAGAGGTAGGACAGGGCGACCGACCGCGCGCCCAGCTCGTTGCGCAGCGGCTCGACCAGCCCGGTGGCCGGTCCGAACAGGAAGAACACCAGCAGCGCCGCCTCGAACAGGCGGTACAGCGTGAAGAAATACAGCTCGCGGCGAAGCGCGCTGTCGGCGTCGGCGGCGATGGGCGGCCGGGCGGAGGCGGTCGGCAAGCGGCGTTCCTTCCGTGCGAAAACGATGTGCCGAGTATGGCCGGCGGTGCCGCCGAACCGCTACCACGGGCGCCCGACCGCCGGGCGGTTTTGCCCGGGCCGCGTGGATGGGCGACAATACCGCCCCCTCGCGCTCGACCGTACGGGTGTCCCCGGGCTTCACGGGCCACCGGCGCGGCATTGGCCGCGGGGATTCTTTTCACTCCCCTCGGTGACGCATGAATTTTCACGAATATCAGGCAAAGCAGCTGTTTGCCGACTACGGCATCGCGGTGCCGACCGGGCGCGTCGCGCGCACTCCGGACGAAGCCGTCGCGGCCGCCAAGGCCATCCCGGGCGACCTGTGGGTCGTCAAGGCGCAGATCCACGCGGGCGGCCGCGGCAAGGCCGGCGGCGTCAAGCTGGCCAAGTCGTACGACGAGGTGAAGCAGTACGCCGCCGCGATGCTCGGCACGAAGATGGCGACCTACCAGACGGCGGGCGTCGAGCTGCCGATCGATGCGGTCCTGATCTCCGAAGGCACCGACATCGCCAAGGAGCTGTACCTGTCGGTGCTGGTCGACCGCTCGACCAAGTCGGTCACCTTCATCGCCTCGGCCGAGGGCGGCATGGACATCGAACAGGTGGCCGCCGAGAAGCCCGAAGCCATCCACGCGCTGCACGTGAACTACGTGCAGGGCCTGCAGCCCTACGAGTGCCGCGACCTCGGCTTCGCGATGGGCCTGAACGCCAAGCAGGTCAACCAGCTGACCAAGATCATGCTGGGCCTGTACAAGCTGTTCAACGAGAAGGATCTGGCGCTGGTCGAACTGAACCCGCTGGCCATCCTCACCAACGGCGACCTCGCCGTGCTCGACGGCAAGGTCGACTCCGACGACAACGCTTCGTTCCGTCATCCGGAACTGGTCGCGATGCGCGACATCCGCCAGGAAGACGAGACCGAAGTGCTGGCCAGCCAGCACGACCTCAACTACGTCACGATGGACGGCAACATCGGCTGCATGGTCAACGGCGCAGGCCTGGCCATGGCGACGATGGACGTCATCAAGCTCAACGGCGGCGAGCCGGCGAACTTCCTGGACGTCGGTGGCGGCGCCACCAAGGAGCGCGTGACCGAGGCCTTCAAGCTGATCCTGTCGTCCGACAAGGTGAAGGCGATCTTCGTGAACATCTTCGGCGGCATCGTCCGCTGCGACATGATCGCCGAGGGCATCATCGCCGCGGTGAAGGAAGTCGACGTCAAGGTCCCGGTGATCGTCCGCCTCGAAGGCACGAACGTCGAAGCCGGCAAGGAACTGCTGAAGAACTCGGGTCTGGCCATTACCCCGGCCGATGACATCAACGATGGCGCGAAGAAGGCCGTTGCGGCCGTCGCTGGCAAGTAAGGGGCTGATGACATGTCCGTTTTGATCAACAAGAACACGAAGGTCATCGTCCAGGGCTTCACCGGCTCGCAGGGCACCTTCCACGCGCAGCAGATGCTGGAATACGGCACCCAGGTCGTCGGCGGCGTCACGCCGGGCAAGGGCGGCACGCAGCACCTCGGCCTGCCGGTCTTCAACACCGTCGCCGAAGCCGTGAAGACCACCGGTGCCGACGCGTCCGTCATCTACGTGCCGCCGCCGTTTGCGGCCGACGCGATCATGGAAGCGGCTGCTGCCGGCATCAAGGTCATCGTGTGCATCACCGAGGGCATCCCGGTGCTGGACATGCTGCGTGCGAAGAACGCGCTGAAGGGCTACCCGGACACCGTGCTGGTCGGCCCGAACTGCCCGGGCGTGATCACGCCGGGCGAGTGCAAGATCGGCATCATGCCGGGCCACATCCACATGCCGGGCAAGATCGGCATCGTGTCGCGCTCGGGCACGCTGACGTACGAAGCCGTGAAGCAGACCACCGACGTCGGCCTCGGCCAGTCGACCTGCATCGGCATCGGCGGCGACCCGATCAACGGCACCAACTTCATCGACGCGCTGAAGCTGTTCCAGGAAGACCCGCAGACCGAAGGCATCATCATGGTCGGCGAGATCGGCGGTTCGGCCGAGGAAGAAGCGGCCGAGTTCATCGCCAAGCACGTGACCAAGCCGGTCGTGGGCTTCATCGCCGGCGCCTCGGCCCCGAAGGGCAAGCGCATGGGCCACGCGGGCGCGATCGCATCGGGCGGCTCGGGCACGGCGGAAGGCAAGTTCGCCGCGATGGAAAAGGCGGGCGTGACCACGGTGAAGTCGCCCGGCGACCTCGGCGCGGCGATCGCCAAGCGCCTGGCGAAGTAAGCGCGACGCGTCATCCGCGCTGCTTCGATGCATCGAAGAAAGGCCGCCTCCGGGCGGCCTTTTTTCTTGCCCGCCGCGCGGGCTTCAACCCCGATGGTCCGGCTGGGACGTTTGCAGGTCCCGACTGGAGTTTCCATCGGAGGACGACGCAGTGAACCTGAATTTCCGCATCGCCGGAGCCGCCCTGGCGCTATGCCTGTCGGCTCCCGCCGCATTCGCGCAGACCGCCGCGAAAGCCGCCACCGCGCCGCGCGTGTCGCTGGAGAGCGCCACGGTCTTCCTCCGCGGCGCGCAGCTCGACGGCTCGGTGACGCTCGACGTGCCGGCGGGCGACAGCGAGTGGGTGCTGCAGGGCGTGTCCGGCGGCATGGACCCCGACAGCCTCGCCCTGGCCACGCGCGCCGACGTCGTGGTGTTGTCCTCGATGTTCACGCCGGCGCTGGAAGGCGATGACGACGCGCTCTCGCCCGAATCCCGCAAGGCGCGCGACCAGCTCGATGCGGCGATGGCGCGCACCGCGCGGATCGAGGCGCGGCAGGCGGTGATCGACGAGCAGCTCGCGCTGCTCAAGGAAAACCGCCGCGCCGGCAGCAAGGACGGCGCGGTGGCCGCCGCCGAAGTGACCCGCATGCTCGCGCTGCTGGGCACGACGATGCAGCAGGCGCTGGTCGAACGCGCGGCGAACGTGCCGCGGCTGGCGCGCGCGCAGGCGGAGCAGGCACGCGTGCAGCAGATGTTCGACGAGGTCGCCGCGCAGGGCTTCCAGCGTGCCGGCACGCTGACCCTCGCGCTGCATGCGCGGCAGCCGACGCGCGCGACGTTCCGGCTGTCGTACTGGGTGGACGATGCGGGCTGGGTGCCGTCGTACGACCTGCAGGTCGGTCGCATCGATCAACCGGTGACGCTGGTGCAGAAGGCGCGGATCTTCCAGAACACCGGCGTCGCCTGGAACCAGGTGCGGCTGACGCTGTCCAGCGGCGATCCGGCGCGGGGTGCGCAGGCACCGGAGCTGCGGACGTGGCAGGTGGGTGTGCACGAACCGCGACTGGTCGCGCAGGCGATGGCCGGCTACGCGCCCGCGCCGGAGGCATCGGTATCGGATCGTGTCGAAGTGACCGGCGCGCGCCGGCGGCAATCCACGCTCGACGGCTACGTCGCCACCGAGGCCGCGGGCCTCAACGTCCAGTACAGGGTCGCGCTGCCGTACACCGTGCCGTCCGATGGCAAGGGCCACATGGTGATGCTCGGTTCGACCGATCTTCCCGCGAGCTACCGCTACGTCGCTACCCCCAAGCTCGATGCGGACGCGTTCCTGCAGGCGCGGGTGCGCGACTGGGATCGGCTCGACCTGCTGCCGGGCCAGAGCAGCATCTTCCACGACGGCGCCTACGTCGGGCAGGGCAGGGTGGACGTGCGGCAGGCGCGCGACACGATGGACGTCTCGCTCGGTCGCGATCCACGCATCCTGGTGACGCGCAAGCAGACCACCGAACGCGCCACCCGCACGGGCAGCCGCCAGCAGTTCGCCTACACGATCACCGCGCGCAACACGCGTCCGGAGCCGATCGATCTGGTGGTGGTCGACCAGATCCCCGTCTCCACCGACAACCGCCTGCGCGTGGAAGACCTGCGCTACGCCGACGCGAAGCTGGAGCCCGACACCGGCCGGCTCGAGTGGACGTTGCGCCTCGCCCCGGGCGAGCAGCGCGAACTGCCGCTGTCGTACACGGTCGTCGCGCCGCGCGGCCTGGACGTCTGGGGGCTCTGACGAAGGCAGGGCGCCGCCGCGCGTGAGCCGCGCGTGTGCGGCGCGGGCGCCGGATTCTGCAAGAATTACCGCACCCCACGCCATCGCCGTACGCCCATGCGCATCGCCCTTGCCCAGTTCGATTTCCCCGTCGGCGCCGTCCAGCGCAATGCCGAGCGCATCGCCACGATGATCGAACAGGCGCGCGACGAATACGGCGCCGACGTCGTCCTCTTCCCGGAACTGGCGCTCAGCGGCTATCCGCCGGAGGACCTGCTGCTGCGGCCCTCCTTCCTGGCCGATTGCCAGGCGGAGATCGAACGCATCGCTGCCGGCGTGCGCGGCATCGTCGCCGTCGTCGGCTGGCCGCAGGCGGCAGGCAGCGTGGTCTACAACGCCGCGAGCGTGCTGCGCGACGGCCACGTCTCGCATACCTATCGCAAGCGCGAACTGCCGAACTACGCCGTCTTCGACGAACGCCGCTACTTCGACGTCGATCCCGACCGCGACGACTGCATCTTCGACGTGGATGGCGTGCAGGTCGGCCTGCTCGTCTGCGAGGACCTGTGGTTCCCCGAGCCGCTCGCCAGCACCGTGGCAAAGGGCGCGGAGATCGTGCTGGTGCCCAACGCCTCGCCGTTCGAACGCGACAAGCATGCCGACCGCGACGCGCTGATGGCGCAGCGCGTGCAGGAAACCGGCGTCGGCCTGGTCTACGTCAACGCGGTCGGCGGGCAGGACGCGCTGGTGTTCGATGGCGGCTCGGTCGTGGCCGATGGCGACGGCACCGTGCATCCCGCCGCGGCGGCGTTCACCGACCAGTGGCTGGTGGTGGATTTCGATCCCGACTCGCGCCGTTTCTCGCCGGTGCAGTGGATGGAGGACGGCGACGAAAGCCGCGACGCGCTCGCGTGGCGCGCGGTGGTGCGCGGCACGCGCGACTACTTCGCCAAGAACGGCTTCAAGCATGCGTGGCTGGGGCTGTCGGGCGGCATCGACTCCTCGCTGGTGCTGGCGATCGCCGTCGATGCGCTCGGCGCCGACAACGTCACCGCCGTGCGCATGCCCTCGCGCTACACGGCGGGCATGTCGAACGACCTCGCCGAGGAGCAGTGCCGCATGCAGGGCGTGCGCTTGCTGACCTTGCCGATCGAGAAGCCGTTCCAGGGTTTCCTCGATGCGTTGGCCGACACCTTCGCCGGCCGTCCGGTCGACACGACCGAAGAGAACCTGCAGTCGCGCACGCGTGGCGCGCTGCTGATGGCGATGAGCAACAAGTTCGGCGGCCTGCTGCTGACCACCGGCAACAAGAGCGAATACGCGGTCGGCTACGCCACGATCTACGGCGATATGTGCGGCGGCTATGCACCGTTGAAGGATCTCTACAAGACCGAGGTCTTCGCGCTTGCACGCTGGCGCAACACGGTGGGCGATCGCGTCATTCCGCAGGCGGTGATCGACCGCCCGCCGTCGGCCGAGCTGCGCGAGAACCAGAAGGACCAGGATTCGCTGCCGCCCTACGATGTGCTCGACGCGATCCTGCTGCGCTACGTCGACCAGGAGCAGTCGCGCGAGGACATCATCGGTGCGGGCTTCGACCAGGCGACGGTGGATCGCGTGCTGCGGCTGGTGCGCATCAGCGAATGGAAGCGCCACCAGGCCGCGCCGGGCCCGAAGGTGTCGCGTCGAGCGTTCGGCCGCGAGCGGCGGTATCCGATCACCAACGGGTACGGGCACTGACGCCGGCGACTGCACGCACGCGTCATTCCGCCCTCATCGTCATCCCGGCGCCAGCCGGGACGCGGGCCCGCATCCTCCCGCGCGTCCATGCTTTTGTAGCCCGGGCAAACGCAGCGCACCCGGGTTGCCGACACGTTCACGGATCCCCGGGTGCGCTGCGCTTACCCGGGCTACAACGGCCGACTTCGGCAGCAACGGTTGCGCGAAACAAATAGAAGCGCCGCCCGGGGGGCGGCGTTTCGTTTGCATCCGGCCGAACCGGTTACTCGTTGTCCAGCGCCGACTTCTCGCCCGCGAACGGGTTGAGCTTGCGCCAGTTGCTCGGATAGTCCGGCCACTTGCCGGCCAGGAACGGGTGGTTCGGCTCATTGAGCTGCAGCACGCGTCGAGCGTCGGCGGCCAACGCCTCGTTGCCCAGGCCCTCGTACGCGGCGGCCAGCGTGGCGACGGCATCGTTCTGGTATTGGCTCTGCGGGTAGGTTTCCAGCAGGAACTTCGCGCGTTCGGCCGCCGCGACGTAGGCGGTGCGGCGCAGGTAATACAGCGCGGTGTCGAGCTCGTGGCGGGCGAACATGTCGCGCAGGCCGCGCATGCGCTCGCGCGCGTCGGCGGCGTAGCGGCTGTTCGGGTAGCGGTCGGCGACGATCGAGAAATCGTTGAACGCCTGCAGCGGCGTCGCCAGGTCGCGGCGGCTGGCGTCCAGCGTCCACACCTTCTGCAGGAACACCGTGTCGCGGCTGGAGTTGGTCAGTCCGCGCAGGTAGTACATGTACGCGATGTTCTTGTGCGTCGGGTAGGTGCGGATGAAGCGGTCGATGCTGCTGATCGCGTCGTCGTGCTTGCCGGCCTTGTACTGCGCGTAAGCCGTCTCGACCAGCGCCTGCTCGGTGTACGGGCCGTACGGATACTGGGCGACGAGGCGCTTGAAGGTGGTCTCGGCGCCGGCCCAGTTGCCGTTGGTCATCGACTTGTGGGCCTTCTCGTAGAGCTGCTCGACCGGCACGCCCTCGTCCGAATCCTTGTCTTTGAATCGGCTGCAGCCGACGCCGGCGAAGACGACGATCAGCAGCAGGGCCAGCAGGCGCGAAGGGGCGGAACGGTGGGTCATGGGATCTCGACGGGCGCCGAAGGTACGAAGACCGGATAATAGCAGTCCCCACCTGCCCGCCCTGAATCCTGCCCGTCCGATGACCGACGATTCCAACCCGCCCGAGGTCCCCCTGCAGGCGACCGTCCCGGACGCCGCCGCCGGGCGCCGCTTCGACGCCGTGCTGGCCGAGCTGTTCCCCGACTTCTCGCGCTCGCGCCTGGCTGCCTGGATCAAGTCCGGCGACGCCCGCCTGGACGGCCGCGAGGTCCGCCCGCGCGATCCGGTGCGCGGCGGCGAGACGGTCACGCTGCACGTGCAGCTCGACATCCAGACGCATTCGCAACCCGAGGACATCGCTCTCGACGTCCTGTACGAGGACGAGCACGTCATCGTCATCGACAAGCCGGCGGGCCTGGTCGTCCATCCGGGCGCCGGCAATCCGGCCGGCACGCTGGTCAACGCGCTGCTGCACCGCGACCCCTCGCTCAACACGCTGCCGCGCGCGGGCATCGTGCACCGGCTCGACAAGGACACCTCCGGCGTCATGGTCGTCGCGCGCACGCTGCCGGCGCATACGGCGCTGATCGAACAGCTGTCCTCGCGCGAGGTGCACCGCCAGTACCTGGCCGTCGTGGTCGGCTCGCTGGTGTCCGGCGGCACGGCCAATGCGCCGATCGACCGCCACCCGCGCGACCGCATCCGCATGGCCGTGCGCGAGGACGGCCGCGACGCGGTGACGCATTACCGCCTGCGCGAGCGCTTCCGCGCGCACACGCTGCTGGAATGCCGCCTGGAAACCGGCCGCACCCACCAGATCCGCGTGCACATGGCGCACCTCAAGCATCCGATCGTCGGCGATCCGCTGTACGGCGGTCCGCTGAAACTGCCGCGCGGTGCGACCGGGGAACTGGTCGCCACGCTGCGCGGCTTCAAGCGCCAGGCGCTGCACGCCGAGACGCTGGAGTTCGCGCATCCGGTGACCGGCGAGCCCGTACGTTGCACCGCGCCGGTGCCGGCCGACCTGAAGGCGCTCATCGGCGTGCTTCGCGACGACACGGCCGCCGCGGCCGAGCGGGAGCGCTGAGCGATGCCGGCGGCGTGGATCGACGCACGTTGGCCGGCGCCTGCGCAGGTGCGCGGCTTCACCACGCTGCGGCACGGGCTGGGCGTTTCCGCGCCGCCGTTCGATCGTTTCAACCTCGGCCTGCGCGCCGGCGACGAAGCGGATGCGGTGCAGCGCAACCGCGCGTTGCTGGCCGAACACGCCCGCCTGCCTTCCACGCCGTGCTGGCTGCGGCAGGTGCACGGCACGCACGTGCATCGTTTCGATGCGCCGGCCGCTGAGGAGGTCGAAGCCGATGCGTCGGTGACATCCGAACCCGGCGTCGTGTTGGCGATCCTCACCGCCGATTGCCTGCCCGTGCTGTTCTGCGCCGACGATGGCCGCGAGGTCGGCGGCGCGCACGCGGGCTGGCGCGGCCTGGCCGCCGGCGTGCTCGAAACCACGCTGGTCGCGATGCGCACCGCGCCCGATCGCGTGCACGCCTGGCTCGGTCCCGCCGCCGGACCGCAGGCGTACGAGATCGGACAGGACGTGTTCGACGCCTTCGTCTCGCGCGATGCGGATGCGGAAAGCGCCTTCGCCGCCACACGTCCCGGTCACTGGCGCGTCGATCTCTACGAACTGGCGCGACGCCGCCTGCAGGCCGCGGGCATGACGCCCGATCGCATCCACGGCGGCGGCCTGTGCACGATCTCCGAGCCGCAACGCTTCTTCTCGCATCGCCGCGACCAGCGCGGTGGGCGCATGGCCTCGCTGGTCTGGATCGAGCCGCGCGGATGAACGCGACGACGCCGACGCCGCTGTACCGTCAGCTGCTTCCGGCGCGTTTCGACGATCTGCCGCCGACCGTGCGCGCGCTTCACGAACGCGTGGGGCGGCATCGTTATCGCGGCAAGGTCGAGGTCGAACGCGGGCACGGGCTGCTCTCGCGCATGTGCGCCTGGGCGACGCGACTGCCCGGCGAAGGCCGGGGCACGATCGAAGTCGAGATCGACAGCGCCGCGCAAGGCGAACGCTGGGCGCGCATCTTCGCGGGGCGCGCGATGCGCTCGCGCCTGTGGGCACGCGACGCGCTGCTGTGCGAACGCCTGGGGCTGGTGACGTTCGCGTTCCGCCTCGACGTCGAGCCGCTCGGCGCCGGTCATGCCGTGGTGTGGCGTGTGGCGAAGGTGCGCGCGCTGGGCGTGCCGCTGCCGCGCCGCTGGTTCGACGCGGTGGGCGCGCGCGAGTACGAACGCGATCGTCGCTATCGGTTCGACGTGTTCGCGGCGCTGCCGTGGATCGGGCGGCTGGTGCATTACCGGGGGTGGCTGGATGTCGATCCAACCTGATCGCGATGGCGCGGTCATCGTGTTCGATGGCGTCTGCGTGCTGTGCAACGGCTGGGTTCGCTTCCTGCTGCGACACGATCGCCGCGGGCGCTACCGCTTCGCCGCGATGCAGGGCGAGAGCGGGCGCGCATTGCTGGTTGCGCACGGCCTGGATGCCGACGATCCGGCGTCGTTCCTGCTGATCGAGGAGAACGCAGCATGGACCGACACGGACGCGATCGTGCGCGTGCTGTCGGGCCTGGGCGGCGCGTGGCGGCTCGCGGCGCTGCTGCGCGTGTTGCCGCGTGACGTTCGCGATCGCCTGTATCGCGGAATCGCGCGCAACCGGTATCGGATGTTCGGTCGCCACGAACACTGCATGATCCCGGCGCCGGAGCAGGCGGCGAGGTTCCTGCCATGACGAATCTTCGCTTCGTGCTGGGCGCGCTGTTCGCGGCGGTCGCATTGACCGGCTGCGCGACCACCGCATCGACCACCGCCGTGATGCACGGCGACGCCTCGCGCCCGGCGCAATCGTCCGGCTGGGTCCGCAGCGAGCTTTACTTCGCGGTCGGCAACGAGGACGGCACCGGTGTGATCGACGAAGCGCGGTGGCGCGCATTCCTCGATGCGGAAGTGACGCCGCGCTTCCCCGACGGCCTGACGGTGCTGGACGGTTACGGGCAGTGGCGTTTCCAGCAGGGCGGCCGGCTGGTTCGGCAACGCGCGAAGGTGCTCGTGGTGCTGCACGCGGACAGCGTCAGGCCGCACGAGGATATCGAGGCGATCCGGCTGGCGTGGAAGCGCATGACCGGACACGAGTCGGTGCTGTGGGCCCGTTCGGCGGTCGAGGTGTCGTTCTAGCCGGCGGCGCCCGCGCCTGTCGGCGCCGCTGCATCGCCCGGCGCCATGTGCCCATTCCAATCCTTCCGGTGCCCGGCGGACCAAAGCCGCTACGATTCGCACATCCCACGTCGCGAGCCCTCCATGCCGCCATCCCCTTCCCGTCGCTGGTTCGTCCCCGGCGACCTCAACGGCTTCTTCGGCCTGGTCGTCGACAACCTGTCGATCCTGGGCTTCATCTCCGCCGCACTGATCGGCATCTTCGGTTTCCCGGCGGAGGTCGTGTTCACCCGCATGTTCCCCGGCACCGCGTTCGGCGTGCTGGTCGGCAACCTGATCTACACCTGGATGGCGCACCGCCTCGCGCGCGAGAGCGGGCGGACGGAAGTCACCGCGATGCCGCTCGGCCTGGATGCGCCGACCAGCATCGGCATGGCGCTGCTGGTGCTGGGGCCGGCGTTCGTCGGCTTCAAGCAGCAGGGCATGGACGAAGCGGCGGCGGCGACCGCGACCTGGCAACTCGGCATGGCGTCGCTGGTGGTGATGGGCGTGCTGAAGCTGGTGCTGTCGTTCTTCGGCGATGCGATCACGCGCGCGGTGCCGCGCGCGGCGCTGCTGGGTTCGATCGGCGGCGCGGCCCTCGCGTTGCTCGGCTTCCTGCCGCTCATCGAAACCCTGCGCTCGCCGCTGGTCGGCTTCGTGACCTTCGGCCTGCTGATGTACGTGCTCGTCGCGAAGGGCAAGCTGCCGATCCGCATGCCCGGCGTGCTGCTCGCCTTCATCGTCGGCACGGTGCTGTATTACGGACTCGGCCTTGCGGGCCTGGGCACGCCGGGCTTCAAGCTGCCCGACGCCGCACCGCTGCGTTTCACGCTGCCGCTGCCGACGCTGCAGTTCATCGATGGCCTGGCGTACACCGTGCCGTACCTGCCGCTGCTGCTGCCGTTCGGCCTGCTGATGGTGGTGGGCGGCATCAACGTGAGCGAAAGCGCGCGCGCCGCCGGCGACGACTACCGCACGCGCGACGTGCTGCTCGCCGAAGCCGTGTCCACGCTGGTCGCCGGTTTCTGCGGCGGCGTCGCGCAGACCACGCCGTACATCGGCCAGCCCGCGTACAAGCACATGGGCGCGCGCATGGGCTACACCCTGCTGACGGGCCTGTTCATCGGCCTGGGCGGCGTGTTCGGCTACGTCTCGGGCCTGGTGCAGTGGCTGCCGATCGCGGTGCTCGCGCCGATCATCGTCTACGTCGGCATGGACATCACCGTGCAGGCCTTCCACGACAGCCCGCGCCGCCATGCGCTCGCGGTCGCGCTGGCGTTCCTGCCGTCGGTGGCGTACCTGCTGGTGATCAAGCTCGGCAATCCGGCGTGGATCGCGCCGGACCGTTTCGCCGCGCTGTACGAAGGCATCGATGGCCACGGCCTGCCGGATCTTGCGACGATCGTGACGCTCGGCAACGGCTTCATCATCACCGCGATGATCTGGTCCACCGCGCTGGTGGCGATGATCGACCACCGCTTCCGCCGTGCCGCCGTGGTGCTGCTGATCGGCGCGGTGCTGACGCTGTTCGGCTTCATCCACTCGGTCGATCCGCGCGGCAGCATCTACTGGCCGTGGACGCTGGACGGCCTGCGGCGCGTCATCGCGTGGCAGTTCGCCGGCGCGTACGTGGCGCTCGCCGTACTGCTGGGGCTGCTGTCGCTGCAACGCCAGTCGCCCGAAAGCGCCGACGGCGCACATTGACCGGCGCGTTCGTAGCCCCTATTTCAGAAGTTCGATTCCCCCAGACGATCCAACGCCCATGTCCCTGCAAGACGAACTCAACGCCAACCCCGGCGTGACCGCGCAACGCGACGCGGCCACGCACGGTTTCGTGTTCAACCACACCATGCTGCGCGTCAAGGACGTCGCGAAATCGCTGGATTTCTACACGCGCGTGCTCGGCTTCACGCTGGTGCGCCGTCGCGATTTCGACGAGGCGAAGTTCAGCCTGTACTTCCTGGTGCTGGTGGACGACCCCTCGCAGATCCCGGCCGAGGAACCCGCGCGTGGCGAATGGCTGCTCAGCCAGCGCGGCGTGCTGGAACTCACGCACAACCACGGCACCGAATCCGATGCGGACTTCCGCTATCACGACGGCAATGGCGAGCCACGCGGTTTCGGCCACATCTGCGTGTCGGTGCCCGACGTGGAAGCGGCGTGCGCGCGTTTCGAACAGCTCGGCGTCGCCTTCCAGAAGCGCCTCACCGACGGGCGCATGAAGAACATCGCCTTCATCAAGGATCCGGACGGGTACTGGGTGGAGATCCTGCAGCCCACCGCGCGGGTCTGATCGCCGGCGGATGACGTGATGGCCTCTGTGTCCCGGGTGCGGCCTTCGGCCTTGCCCGGGCTGCAAAGGCATCAGCGCCCGGCGGTTGTAGCCCGGGTAAGCGAAGCGCACCCGGGGCGCCATACGTTTGCCGGAGCCTTCAGATCGGCTCCCGCAACGCCGCCAGGTACTTGCGCCGCCACGCGGTGATGTCGTTCTCGCGCAGCACGGCCATCATGGTTTCCCAGCGCTCGCGGCGTTCCTCCAGCGGCATTTCCATCGCGGCGGCGAGCGCGTCCGCAACGCCGTCCATGTCGTAGGGATTCACCAGCAGCGCCGCGTCGAGCTCGCGCGCGGCGCCGGCGAAGCTGGACAGCACCAGCACGCCCGGGTCCTTCGGATCCTGCGCGGCCACGTATTCCTTCGCCACCAGGTTCATGCCGTCGCGCAACGGCGTGACCAGGCCCACGCGCGAGAGCCGGTAGAAGCCGGTCAGCGTCGGGTGCGGATAGTTGCGATTGACGTAGCGCACCGGCGTCCAGTCGGGCTCGGCGTGCGCGCCGTTGATGTGGCCGGACAACTGTTCCAGCTCGCTGCGCAGCTTCTGGTATTCGAGCACTTCGCCGCGCGACACCGGCGCGATCTGCAGGAAGGTCAGCTTTCCTCGATGCTCCGGATGCCGCTTGAGGAAGCGTCCGAACGAACGGAATCGCTCGGGCAACCCCTTCGAGTAATCCAGTCGATCCACGCCGATTGCCAGCGCACGTCCCGACAGGCTCGTCGCCAGCCGCTTCACGCCGGCCTTGCCCGCCGCCGCGCGCGCCTGCTCCTCGATCTGCGCGGTGTCGATGCTGATCGGGAACGCGCCCGCGCGCAGCCGCTTGCCCTTGCGGGTTTCCAGCACGCCGTGCGAGATCACGCGACCGCGCCCGAACAGGCGCACGTAGTCCTGGAATCGTTCGAGGTCGCGCTCGGTCTGGAAGCCGATCAGGTCGTACGACGACAGGCCTTCGAACAAACGTTCGTGCTGCGGAAGCGCGGCGAGCAGGTCGGAGGAGGGCATCGGCACGTGCAGGAAGAAGCCTAGCCGGCACGTCACGCCGAGTTCGCGCAGCAGCTTCGCCATCGGGATCAGGTGGTAGTCGTGTACCCACACGATGTCGTCCTCGCGCAGCAGCGGCGCGAGTTTCTCGGCGAACAGCGCGTTGACGCGCCGGTACGCCGCGTATGTGATGCGGCTGTAATCCACCAGATCGACGCGGAAATGCAGCAGCGGCCACAACGTGCGGTTGGCGAAGCCGTTGTAGTAGTCGTCGTGGTCGCGCTTGGACAGGTCGACGGTGACGTAGCGGATGTTGCCGGCGTCGTGCTCGTGCACTTCGCCCGAATCGTTCGGGTCGATCCGGCCGCTCCAGCCGAACCACATGCCGCCGGTTTCCTCCAGCGCCGCCTGCAGCGCCACCGCGAGTCCGCCGGCGCTGCTCACTCCGGGTACTGCCACACGATTGGATACGACGACCAGACGGCTCATGCCGCATCCTGCCAGGGCCGCGACAGGCGCATGGCGGCGTTGATCAGCCCGACGTGCGAATAGGTCTGCGGGAAATTGCCCCAGGCCTCGCCGCCTTCGAATTCCAGGTCTTCCGACAGCAGACCCAGCGGATTGCGCCGTGCGAGGATGCGCTCGAACAACGCGCGGGCTTCTTCGTGCCTGCCGATCGACGCGAGCGCGTCGATGTACCAGAAGGTGCAGATGGTGAAGCTGGTTTCCGGTGCGCCGAAATCGTCGGGCGTCACGTAGCGGAACAACGCGTCGCCGCGCTTGAGCCCCTTGCCGATCGCCTCCACCGTGCGCACGAAGCGCGGATCGTCCGGCTTGACGAAGCCCAGGTCGGCGAGCAGCAGCAGCGAGGCGTCCAGGCGGTTGCCGTCCAGCGCTTCGACGAAGTGTCCGAGCTCCTCGTTGTAGGCGTGCGCGACGATGCGCGCGTGGATCTCGTCCGCGCGCTGGCGCCACAGCTGCACCTGCGGCGCGAGGCGAAGATGCACGGCGATGCGCGCGAGGCGATCGCACGCCGCCCAGCACATCACGCTGGAATACGTGTGCACTTCCTCGCGGCCGCGGAATTCCCAGAGCCCCGCATCGGGACGATCGTGCAACGCGTAGGCGAGTTCGCCCACCGGCTCCAGGCGCGCGAACACCGACGCATCGCCCACGCGCGCCAGGCGCTGGTCGAAGAACAGCTGCGTGGACGCCAGCACCACGCTGCCGTACACGTCGTGCTGCTTCTGCAACCACGCGAGATTGCCGCGACGCACCGGCCCCATGCCGCGATAACCGGCGAGCGATTCGACTTCCGATTCGGCGAGCTGCCGTTCGTAGCCGATGCCGTACAGCGGTTGCAGCTCGCCCTCGTTGGAGGCGACGTTGGCGAGGTAGCGGAGGTATTCCTCCATCGTGCGCGTCGCGCCCAGGCGGTTCAGCGCACGCACGACGAAGGCCGAATCGCGCAGCCAGCAATAGCGGTAATCCCAGTTGCGCACGGTGTGGGGCGCTTCGGGAATCGAGGTCGTCATCGCCGCCACGATCGCGCCGGTCTCGTCGTACTGGCACAGCTTGAGCGTGATCGCGCTGCGGATCACCGCGTCCTGCCATTCCAGCGGAATGTAGAGATTGCGCACCCAGTTGCGCCAGTAGTTGAGCGTGTGCTCCTCGGCCATGCGCACGAAGCCGGACACCGACTGCGTCAACGTCTCGTCCGGGCCGAGCACGAAGTGCGCGTCGCGATCCAGCACGAACGGCAGCGAGTCGCGCACCAGCCGCACGGGAATGTCGCTGGTGAGGCGCAGCGTGAATTCGGGAATGAGGTAGCGGATGTGATTGCTGCCCCAGGTCGTTTCCGGCTTCATCGAGCCGTACTCGGCCAGCGGCCTCAGGTGCACGCGGATGCGCGGCGTTCCCGACAACGGTCGCACGCGGCGCATCAGCATCACCGGGCGATAGAAGCGGTCGTTCTGGTGCCAGCGCGGGGCGAAATCGACGATCTCGATCGCGCCGCCGTTCGCATCGCGCAGCACCGTGCGCAGCATCGCGGTGTTGGTGATGTACGACTGCTCGGCGGACACGCAGCCTTCCAGTTCGATCGTCCAGTCGCCACCGTCGTGCTCGCGTGGCGAGAGCAGGGAGCAGAACGTCGGATCGCCATCGAACGCGGGCACGCAGCCCCAGACGATGCGTGCGTGCCGATCCACGAGCGCGGCGATGCTGCAGTTGCCGATCAGGCCGAGATCGAGGCTGGCGGTGCGGTCGGTCGAGGTCGAAGTCATCCTTTGTCCGGTCCGTTTCGAAGAAGTCGCGCGGCGGTCACGCGAGCGAGAGGCCTTCCTCCAGCCACGCGCGCACCGCTGCCGGATCGTGCAATCCGTAGCGCGCGGCACTGGGCTGGCGCGAGCCCACGAGCACGCCGAATCCGCCGTGGCTGTCGACCGCGTGGAAGGCGTGTTCGTCGGTGAAGTCGTCGCCGACGAACACCGGGCGGCGGCCGTGGAACGGCGGATGCGCGAGCAGGTCCGCCACCGCATGGCCCTTGTGCGCGCCGTTCGGGCGCAGCTCCACCACCATGTTCCCGTATTGCAGGTGATAGTCCGGCAGTTCGATCAGGATCGAGTCGGCGTACTGCCGCAGCAGGTCTTCGGCATCCGGCGCGGCGCGCCAGTGCAGCGCGATGGTGGTGCCCTTGTCCTCCACGCGCGCGCCGGGATAGCGCTCGGCCAGCGCCCGGCCCCAGGCCACGGCCTCGTCCAGTATCAGCGGGCGCGGGTGGCGCTCCTGGTGTCCTTCCTCGCGGCGTTCGAGGCCGTGCAGGCCGACCGCGGGCAGTTTCAGCGGGGCGAACAGCGCGTCCAGCTGCGCCAGCCGGCGCCCGCTGACCAGCGCCATCGCGCCGTCGAGGCGCCCGTGCAGCACGGCGAGGACGTCGATCAGGCCGGGATCGACCAGCACGTCGCCGGGAACATCGGCGAAATCCAGCAGCGTGCCGTCGACATCGAGGAACAGCGCCCATTCGGAGGAGACCGCGGGCGGGGCGGGCAGGGTGAGGGAGGCGATGGACATGCACGCATTGTGAACACGGGCATGTAAGCATGAAGTGGACGAGCTCCCCAATGGCGGCAAGCGGGCGGCACTGGCGGGTTCGGACGTTGAATCGGGCAAGGATTGCCCGCATCTGGTGCACATTCGCGGCTGCGCGACGTGGCCGCCACCTGTCTAGAAGGACCCCTTCCATGCGGATGGACAAACTCACCTCGCGCTTCCAGCAGGCATTGCAGGACGCGCAGTCGCTGGCGCTCGGCCGCGACCACAGTGTCATCGAACCCGTTCACCTGATGGCCGCGCTGCTCGACCAGAGCGGCGGCAGCACGCGCCCGCTGCTCGCGCAGGCCGGCGTCAACGTGCCGCTGCTGCGCGAACGACTCGGCGAAGCGCTGGAAAAACTGCCGAAAGTGACCGGCCAGGCCGGGCAGATCAGCGTCGGCAACGACCTGGCGCGGCTGCTCAACGTCACCGACAAACTCGCGCAGCAGCGCGGCGATGCGTTCATCGCCAGCGAGCTGTTCGTGCTCGCCGCGCTGGACGACAACGGCGAAGTCGGTCGCGCCCTGAAGTCCGCCGGTGCGAACAGGGACAAACTCGAAGCGGCCATCGCCAAGGTGCGCGGTGGCGAAAGCGTGCAATCGGAAAACGCCGAGGACCAGCGCCAGGCGCTGGAGAAATACACCATCGACCTCACCGCGCGCGCCGAGGGCGGCAAGCTCGATCCGGTGATCGGCCGCGACGAGGAGATCCGCCGCACCGTGCAGGTGCTGCAGCGTCGAACCAAGAACAACCCGGTGCTGATCGGCGAGCCCGGCGTGGGCAAGACCGCGATCGTCGAAGGCCTCGCGCAGCGCATCGTCAACGGCGAGGTGCCCGAAGGGCTGCGCGGGAAGCGCGTGCTGTCGCTCGACATGGGCGCGCTGATCGCCGGTGCGAAGTTCCGCGGCGAATTCGAGGAGCGCCTGAAGGCCGTGCTCAACGATCTGGCGAAGAACGAAGGCCAGATCATCCTGTTCATCGACGAACTGCACACGATGGTCGGCGCCGGCAAGGCCGAAGGCGCGATGGACGCCGGCAACATGCTCAAGCCCGCGCTCGCGCGTGGCGAGCTGCACTGCATCGGCGCGACGACGCTGGACGAGTACCGCCAGTACATCGAGAAGGACGCCGCGCTGGAGCGCCGCTTTCAGAAGGTGTTCGTCGGCGAGCCGAGCGTGGAGGACACCATCGCGATCCTGCGCGGCCTGAAGGAAAAGTACGCCGTGCACCATGGCGTGGAGATCACCGATCCGGCGATCGTCGCCGCGGCCACGCTGTCGAACCGCTACATCACCGACCGCCAGCTGCCCGACAAGGCCATCGACCTGATGGACGAAGCCGCATCGCGCATCCGCATGGAGATCGATTCCAAGCCGGAAGAACTCGATCGCAAGGAACGTCGCCTGATCCAGCTCAAGATCCAGCGCGAGGCGTTGAAGAAGGAGAAGGACGAAGCGTCGAAGCAGCGTCTCGCGGACCTGGAAAGCGAGATCGCCACGCTCGAACGCGAGTTCAACGATCTGGAAGAGGTATGGAAGGCCGAGAAGGCCACGCTGCAGGGCGCGACGAAGATCAAGGAGCAGATCGAGCAGGCCAAGCTCGACCTGGAAGCCGCGCAGCGCCGGCAGGATTTCGCGAAGATGAGCGAGATCCAGTACGGCACGCTGCCGGAACTCGACAAGCAGCTCAAGGCGGCGCAGGAAGCCGAAACGAAGGGCTTCACGCTGTTGCAGGACAAGGTGACCGCGGAGGAAATCGCCGAGGTCGTCGCGCGCTGGACCGGCATTCCCGTCAGCAAGATGCTCGAAGGCGAGCGCGAGAAGCTGCTGCGCATGGAAGAGCAGCTGCACACGCGCGTGGTCGGTCAGGAAGAGGCGATCAAGGTCGTGTCCGACGCCGTGCGCCGTTCGCGCGCGGGGCTGTCCGATCCGAACCGGCCCTCGGGCTCGTTCCTGTTCCTCGGCCCGACGGGCGTGGGCAAGACCGAGCTGTGCAAGGCGCTGGCGGAATTCCTGTTCGACTCATCCGACGCGATGGTGCGCATCGACATGAGCGAGTTCATGGAGAAGCACTCCGTGAGTCGCCTCGTCGGCGCGCCTCCGGGCTATGTCGGTTACGAGGAAGGCGGTTACCTCACCGAAGCGGTGCGTCGCCGTCCGTACAGCGTGATCCTGCTGGATGAAGTCGAGAAGGCGCATCCGGACGTGTTCAACATCCTGCTGCAAGTGCTGGACGACGGACGCCTGACCGATGGGCAGGGTCGCACGGTCGACTTCCGCAACACCGTCATCGTGATGACGTCGAACCTGGGTTCGCACCAGATCCAGGAGCTTTCCGGCGACGATTCGCCGCAGGCGTACATGCAGATGAAGGCGGCGGTGATGGGCGTGGTGCAGGCGCACTTCCGTCCGGAGTTCATCAATCGCCTGGACGACATCGTGGTCTTCCATCCGCTGGACAAGCAGCAGATCCGGCAGATCGCGCGCATCCAGCTCAACGGGCTGGAGAAGCGACTTTCCGAACGTGGCTTGAAGCTGGTGCTGTCGGACGACGCGCTCGCGTTGCTGGGCAACGTCGGCTTCGATCCGGTGTACGGTGCGCGTCCGCTCAAGCGCGCCATCCAGCAGCAACTCGAGAATCCGCTGGCGCAGAAGATCCTCGCGGGCGAATTTGCCAGCGGCGATACGGTG
The DNA here is from genome assembly GCF_057747855.1 of Lysobacter sp. SCRH-1R. Lineage (NCBI taxonomy): Bacteria > Pseudomonadati > Pseudomonadota > Gammaproteobacteria > Lysobacterales > Lysobacteraceae > Lysobacter > Lysobacter sp. SCRH-1R. The sequence continues at coordinate 747,680 of NZ_CM173227.1, forward strand.
CATGTGGAAGCGCAGGGTGGGCAGTTGGTGTTTCGGAAGGCGTGATTGGTTGCCGTGGGGTGAACCACGCTCACCGTCATCCCGGCCGTCGCCGGGATGACGTGGTTCTTTTGTAGCCCGGGTAAGCGAAGCGCACCCGGGTTGGAGAAGCGCCAGCGTTCCCGGGTGCGCTTCGCTTACCCGGGCCACAACGGCTTTTGGCGGCAACGGCAAAATGGGTTCCAGCTTTCGCTGGAATGACGGTGTGGTTTGCCGATGCGAGATTGCCCAGGCGCTACGCGCCTGGATCCCGGCCGTCGCCGGGATGACGTGGTTCTTTTGTAGCCCGGGTAAGCGAAGCGCACCCGGGGTCGGAGAAGCGCTGCGTTCCCGGGTGCGCTTCGCTTACCGGGGCTACAACGGCAACAGCAGCAACCGCATCCGCAGAACGTACCTCAACCCTCGTCACGCCCCGCTTCAAGCGCGATCAGCCGCGCCTCAAGCTCCGCCACGCGCTGCTCCAGTTCGGCGACGCGCTCCGACAAGGGCGAGGACGCCGTACCGGTTTCCGCTTCGGCAGGCGATCCAACACTCACGTCCGGCTCGCCGCACAGCAGGTGCGCGAAGCGCTCTCCGCGCTGTCCGGACTGGCGCGGCAAGGCGACCACCAGCGCGGGCGAACGCTGCGACAGGCGTTCGAGTGCGTACTGCACATCCTCCACGCTCTCGAAACGCGCAAGACGCTCGCTGCGCGACATCAGCTCGTACGCGGTCTGCGGGCCGCGAAGCATGAGCAGCGCGAGCAGCGCCGTCTGCGGTCGCGTCAGGCTGAGCACCGCTTCGAGGCGATGCGCGTAACGCTCCGCGCGCGCGGTGTGCTGCGACTTCACCCAGCCGCGCGTTTCCAGGCGGCGCAGCGCGTTGCCGACTTCGCCGGGTTCCAGCTCCATCACCGGTTCGCGCGCGGTCTTCTGGTTGCACGCCAGCACGATCGCGTTGAGCGTCAGCGGATAGGCGTCCGGGGTCGTCGCTTCCTTTTCGAACAGCGACGCGAGGATGCGCGCGTCGATGGGCGACAGCAGCGGTGCGGTGTCTTCGCTCATGCGTGCGTCCTCAGGCCGTGGCCGGTGGCAGGTGCCGCGAACCGCGATACGGCGGCGTGGCCATCACCATCTCGGCGAGGCTGTGCGCCAGCTCGCGCTCGGCCATCACCGCGCCGTCGGCGCCGTGCTGCAGCAGATGCTTCACCTCGGCGTCGCTGTGCGCGCGCGCCACGATGGTGAGCGAGGCATTCGCTTCGCGCAGGCGCGCGATGATCTCGCCGGCCTCCAGCGCATTGGGAATGGCGAGCATCACCGTATGCGCGCGTTCCGGCGCGGCTTCGCGCAGCACGCGCTCGTTGGCGGCGTTGCCGCGGATCGCCGGAATGCCCGCGGCCCGGGCGCGATCGACCAGGTCTTCCTCGCCGTCGATCACCACCAGCCCCACGCCGCGGTCGGCGAGCAGGCGGCCCAGTTCGCTGCCGACGCGACCGTAGCCGATCAGGATCACGTGGTCGCGCAGGTCGGCGGGAATCGGCGGGTAAACGTGCTCCTCGACCTCGGCCGCGCGCTGCGCCTGCTCGCGCGCCTCGCGGCGGTCGAGCCAGGCGAACAGCAGCGGATTGACGATGATCGACAGCAGCGCGCCGGCGAGGATCAGGTCCTGGCCCTCCTTCGGCAGCACATCCAGCTGCAGGCCGAGGCCGGCGAGGATGAAGGAGAACTCGCCGATCTGCGCCAGGCTGGTGGAAATCAGCAGCGCCGTGTTGTTGGGCTTGCCGAATGCGCGGACGATCACGTACGCGGCGATCGACTTGCCCACCACGATGATCAGGAACGTCGCCAGCACCTGCAGCGGGCGATCCAGCAGGATCATCGGGTCGAACAGCATGCCCACCGACACGAAGAACAGCACCGCGAACGCGTCGCGCAGCGGCAGCGTTTCGTTCGCGGCCTGGTGGCTGAATTCGGATTCGTTGAGCACCATGCCGGCGAAGAACGCGCCCAGTGCGAAGGACACGCCGAACATGCCCGCCGAGCCGAACGCCACGCCCAGCGCGATGGCGAGCACGCATAGCGTGAACAGTTCGCGCGAGCCGGTGCCGGCGACGCGTTCGAGCACCCACGGGATCACGCGACGGCCGACGATCAACATCACCGCGACGAAGCCGCCGACCTTCACCAGCGTCTTGAACAGCGCTTCCCACACGTCGGCCGCGCTCACGTCGCCGCCCTTGAGCAGCCCCGCCAGCGCGGGCAGCAGCACCAGCGCGAGCACCATCGCCAGGTCCTCGACGATCAGCCAGCCGACTGCGATCCGGCCGCGGCCGGTTTCGACCAGGCGGCGTTCCTCGAGCGCGCGCAGCAGCACCACGGTGCTGGCGACCGAGAGCGAGAGACCGAACACCAGGCCTGCGCCATGCGACCAGCCCAGCAGCAGCGCCATGCCCCAGCCGAGCGCGGTGGCGAGCGCGATCTGCGCGATCGCGCCGGGCAGGGCGATGGCCTTCACGTCCAGCAGGTCGCGCAGCGAGAAATGCAGGCCCACGCCGAACATCAGCAGGATCACGCCGATTTCGGCCAATTGCGGGGCGAGCGTCTGGTCGCCGACGAAGCCGGGCGTGAACGGGCCGGCGACGACACCGGCCAGCAGGTAGCCGACCAGGGGCGACAGGCGCATTTTCTGGGCGAGCGCGCCGAAGACGAAGGCCAGGACGAAGCCGGCCACGAGGATCGCGATGAGGGACGTGTGGTGCATCGGCTCTCCGGAAAGGGATCGCGTTCAGGATGTGGGGCGGACCCGGTCGACGCAACCCGCGACCCCGCACGCCGTCGCCGAGCCAGCAGATTGCGTCAAGCGGCGTCAAACGAGGGTCATCGGCCGCCGCGCGTCCGGGCGCCCGGCCGAGCCTTTAGACTACGCGGCCCGGATCGCACCCGATCCCGCTTCCGCGACCCACGCCGTGATTTCCTTCCGCAATTTCGCCCTGCGCCGGGGCGAGCGCCTGCTGCTTTCGAACGTCGATCTGGCCCTGCACGCCGGCTGGCGCGTGGGCGTGATCGGCCGCAACGGCACCGGCAAGTCGTCGCTGTTCGCCGCGCTGCAGGGCGAGGTCGAAGCCGACCAGGGCGACATCGACATCCCCGCGCGCGTGCGCATCGCCAGCGTCGCGCAGGAAACGCCGGCGCTGGACGATCCGGCGCTGGACTTCGTGCTGTCCGGCGACGCCGCGGTTCACGCGGCCATCGTCATGGAACGCGAGGCGATGGCGCGCGAGGACTGGGAGGCCGTGGCCGAGGCCCACCACAAGCTGGAAGAGCTCGGCGGCTACGACGCCACCGCGCGCGCCGGCAAGCTGCTGCACGGCCTGGGCTTCACGCCAGACACGCACGAGCGCGCGGTGAAGGAATTCTCCGGCGGCTGGCGCGTGCGCCTGAACCTGGCGCGTGCGTTGATGACGCCGTCGGACCTGCTGCTGCTCGACGAACCGACCAACCACCTCGACCTCGACGCGGTGCTGTGGCTGGAGCAGTGGCTGCTGAAGTATCCGGGCACGCTGCTGCTGATCTCGCACGATCGCGAGTTCCTCGACGGCGTGTCCACGCACACGCTGCACCTGCACGACGGCAAGGCGAAACTCTACACCGGCGACTACACCGCCTTCGAGCGCCAGCGCGCCGAGCAGCTGCGCCAGCAGCAGATCGCGTTCGAGAAGGAACAGGCCGAGCGCGCGCACCTGCAGAGCTTCATCGACCGCTTCAAGGCGAAGGCGAGCAAGGCCAAGCAGGCACAGAGCCGCATGAAGCGCCTGGCCAAGCTCGCCGGCACCGAAGCGGTGCGCGCCGAGCGTTCGCTGCACATCGACTTCCCCGCGCCGGCGAAGCTGCCGCACGCGCTGCTGCGCATTTCCGACGCCGATTGCGGATACGGCGAACACGTCGTGCTGGACAACATCCGTTTCGTGCTGGAAGCCGGCGACCGCGTCGCGCTGCTCGGCCCGAACGGCGCGGGCAAGTCGACGCTGGTGAAATCGCTGGTCGGCGAGATTCCGCTGCTGTCGGGCGAGCGCGGGGGGCATCCGGACCTGCGCATCGGTTACTTCGCGCAGCACACGGTGGAGTCGCTGCGCGAAGGCTCCAGTCCGATCGACCATCTGGGCGACATCGCGCCGGGCGTGCCGACGCAGCAGCTGCGCGACTTCCTGGGCAAGTGGAATTTCCCGGGCGATCGCGCGTTCGAATCGGTCGATGGCTTCTCCGGCGGCGAGCGCGCGCGACTGGCGCTGGCGCTGATCGCGTGGCGCAAGCCGAACGTGCTGCTGCTCGACGAACCGACCAACCACCTCGATCTCGACATGCGCGAGGCGCTGGCCGAAGCGCTGTCGGATTTCGACGGCGCGATCGTGCTGGTCTCGCACGACCGCCATCTCATCGGCCTGGTGTGCGAGACGTTCTGGCGCGTGGCCGATGGCGTCGCGCAACCGTTCGACGGCGACCTGGACGCGTACGCGGTCTGGCTGCGCACGCGCGAATCCGCCGCGGAAAAGCCGAAGGCGCCGGTCGCCGCCGCGCCCGCGCCGAAGACGGCGTCGAAGGGGCCGAAGGTCAATGCGCACAAGCTCGCGCAGGCCGAGGCGCGCGTGGCGGAACTGGAATCGAAGCTGCACACGCTGGACCTGGATCTCGCCGATCCGGATCGCTATGCGGGCGGTGGCACCGACGCTGCCGCCCTGGCGAAGCAGCGCGATCGGGTGGCGGCGGAGCTGGCCGCGGCGGAAGAGGCGCTGCTGGGGTTGTACGACGCCTGATCGGCTGGTTGATCTCACCGGGACCACGGCTTTTGTAGCCCGGGTAAGCGCAGCGCACCCGGGGCTGGCCGCGTCCCCACGTGCGCTGCGCTTACCCGGGCTACCACGGCTTCCGTTGTCCTCAGGCGAGAGAATCCCGGTGGACCGATCGGATCGTCTCCTCTCCCAACACGGCGCGTCCCTCGATCGCCACCGCGACCGGCTCGCCGCGTTCCACCGTCACCGCGACATCCATGAACCCGCCGCGCCCCGCGCCATTGCGCTGCCGTGCGCGGAAGCGCGCTTCGCCATCGCGAGCCGCGAGCAGACCATGCTTCACCAGCCACGCGCCCATCGGCCCGTTCGCGTTGCCGGTCACCGGGTCTTCCTCGATGCCGATCCCCGGGGCGAACATGCGGCCATGCGTCAGCGCGTCGGCGCCTTCTTCGGTATCGAGCGTGAAGACGAAGTAGCCGTGGCTGCCGCTGCGCTCGTCGAGCGCGGCCAGCCGCGCCATGTCCGGGCGCAACGCGCGCAGGCGCTCGCGGCTGCGGATCGGCACCATCAGCTTCCCGTGCCCCGTGCTGACGAACTGCACCGGCCCGCGCGGATCGAGTTCGTCGATCGTCAGCCCGAGCGCGTCGGCGAGCTCGCGCACCACCTCGTCCCCGAGCGGTGCGTCGAACTGCGGTGCGTTCTGCTGGATGCGCACGATGACCCCGTCCGCATCCCCGCGCGTGTCGACGTGCTGCACGCCAGCGCCCGTGAGCTGGCGCCGCATGCCACGGGCGCCGCCTTCCAGCGCCAGCGCGAAGTGCGTGCCGACGGTGGCGTGCCCGCACACCGGCACTTCGACCGTCGGCGAGAAGAACCGCACGTGCACGTCGTGATTCCCGCTGCGCGGCGGCAGGACGAACGCGGTTTCCGAATGTCCGAGTTCCGCGGCGATCGCCTGCATCCGCGCGTCGCTCAAGCCGCGCGCGTCGGTGACCACGCCGGCGGGGTTGCCTTCGCCGCGGGTGGTGGTGAAGGCGTCGATCCGGTAGATGCGAAGCGGAGACATTCCGTGTTCCTGGAAGGCGGCAGGGCAGTCTAGGGCCTCGTGCCGGACGCAGCGCCGCCAAATTTTCGCGAACCGCCCTTGTAGCGCGGGCAAGCGAAGCGCACCCGGGGGGCGGACACGCTCGGATCAAGCGCGAGCGCACGCCACTTCACCCGTCCCCGACCCTCCCCAGCCTTCGCAGAGAGTCCAACCCGGCGCATATGGCCCCAAACCCTTGAAAACCCCGCATTCGCCGCCAGAATGCCCGCCTGACTTCGCAACGTCCGTCGTGCCATGCCGATCTACGCCTTCGAATGCGCCGCCTGCGGCCACTCCTTCGACCGCCTGCAGAAGATGTCCGACGCCGACCCCGTCGAATGCCCGTCCTGCGGCGAGCCGCAGGTGCGCCGGCAGCTGACCGCCCCGCAGTTCCGCCTTGCCGGCGGCGGCTGGTACGAAACCGACTTCAAGAAGGACGGGGACAAGAAGCGCAACCTGGCCGGCGACGCCGGTTCCACGCCGAAGTCCGACGCCAAGCCCGCCGAGAGCAAGCCGGCCGAGAAAAAGGCCGACACGGCGACCCCCAAGCCCTCGACCTGAGGTTCCCCGGCTCGCGCAGGCGATCGCGCCCGCGTCGGCCTCGCTCCGGTGCCCGCCGCTGCCGCTAAAATGCGCAGTTCTCCGGCCACGCGGCCGGATCGCGAAACCTGGAGCCCCCATGCGTACCCACTTCTGCGGCCTCATCGATGAGGCCCTGATCGGCCAGACCGTCACCCTGTGCGGCTGGGCCGACGTCGCCCGCAACCTCGGCGGCCTTTGCTTCATCGACCTGCGCGACCACGAGGGCATCGTGCAGATCGTGGCCGAGCCGACCACGGATAAGGCGCCGGGTGCGGGCGAGGCCAATGCGGCGGTCATCGCCACGGCGGCCAACGTCGGTTACGAGGACTGCCTGCGCGTGACCGGCGTCGTGCGCAGGCGCGAATCGGTGAACGCGAAGATCCGCACCGGCCAGGTCGAAGTCGTCGCGACGCAGATCGAAGTGCTGAACAAGGCCGAGCCGCTGCCGTTCCACGCGCACGAGAACGCGGGCGAGGACATCCGCCTGAAGTACCGCTACCTCGACCTGCGCCGCCCCGAGATGCAGAAGATGATGCGCACGCGCATCAGGCTCGTGCAGGCGCTGCGCCGTTACCTCGACGAGCGCGGTTTCCAGGACATCGAAACGCCGATCCTGACCAAGGCCACGCCGGAAGGCGCGCGCGACTTCCTGGTGCCTGCGCGCATGCATCCGGGCGAGTTCTACGCGCTGCCGCAGTCGCCACAGCTGTTCAAGCAGATCCTGATGATGGCCGGTTTCGACCGCTACTATCAGATCGCCCGCTGCTTCCGCGACGAAGCGCTGCGTGCCGACCGCCAGCTCGAATTCACCCAGCTCGACATGGAATTCGCGTGGGTGTCCGAGCGCGACGTGCAGGACATGGTGGAGGAGATGATCCGCGTCGTGTTCCGCGAGGTGATGAACGTCGAACTCGCGGCGCAGTTCCCGCGCATGACCTACGCCGAGGCGATGCGCCGCTACGGTTCGGACAAGCCGGACCTGCGCATCGCGCTGGAATTCACCGACGTCGCCGAGCTGGTGAAGTCGTGCGAGTTCAAGGTCTTCACCGACTGGGCGAACCATGAGGATGGCCGCGTCGTCGCGCTGCGCGTGCCGGGCGCCGCCACGCTGAGCCGCAAGCAGATCGACGACTACGCCGCCTACGCCGGCAAGTTCGGCGCGAAGGGCCTGGCGTGGATGAAGGTGGAAGACGCATCCAAGGGTCGCGAGGGCATCAATTCGCCGATCGCGAAGTTCCTCGACGACGCGACGCTTTCGGCCATCGTGCAGGCCACCGGCGCGACCACCGGCGACGCGATCTTCTTCGGCGCGGCCACGTACAAGTCGGCGTCGGATTTCATGGGCGCGCTGCGCCTGAAGCTCGGCAAGGATCTCGGCCTCGTCGCCGGAGGCTGGGCGCCGCTGTGGGTCACCGACTTCCCGATGTTCGAGTGGGACGACGAAGAGAACCGCTACGTCGCGCTGCATCACCCGTTCACCGCGCCGGCGGTCGATTCGATCGACGACCTGCGCGCGAACGCGAAGACCGCCGTATCGCGCGGCTACGACATGGTGCTCAACGGCAACGAGATCGGCGGCGGTTCGATCCGCATCCATCGCCCGCAGATGCAGAGCGCGGTGTTCGAACTGCTGGGCATCGGCGCGGAAGAGGCCGAGGGCAAGTTCGGCTTCCTGCTTGACGCGCTGAAATTCGGCGCGCCGCCGCACGGCGGCATCGCGTTCGGCATCGACCGCATCGCCGCGCTGATGGCCGGCACCGAGTCGATCCGCGACGTGATCGCGTTCCCCAAGACCACCACCGCGCAGTGCCTGATGACCGGTGCGCCGTCGCCGGTGCCGGACGCGCAGCTGGCGGAAGTGCACATCCAGATTCGTGAAAAGAAGGAAGGGAAGTAACCATGAGCGAAGTTCCGTTTGACCTCGAGTGGGAAGCCCTCGGCGAAGCCGGTTCGGCCGCGGGCGCGGGCCTGGTGACCGAGCGCGCGCAGGTGTTCGGCGGCTGGCTGGTGCGCACGCGCGCCGGTGCGGGCGTCGTGTCGCTGGCATTCGTCCCGGACGACCAGTTCCGCTGGGACGGTGAGGATTTCGGCGACGAGTACGAGGAAGAGGACGAAGACGCCGAGGACGAGGGGGACGAGGAGTCCGACGAGGACGAGGAAGAGGACGAGGAAGAGGACGACGAGTAACGATGGCGCTTCGTCGCGCGACCGTTGCCGACGCACAGGCGCTGTCGGCGCTGTCGTCGGCGTGCTTCACCGAAACCTTCGGCCATCTGTATCCGCCGGAGGATCTGTCGCACTTCGTCGACGAGGCCTACGCCGTTCCGGCATGGGCCTCGTTGCTTTCCGATCCGGCGTACGCGACGTGGCTGCTGGAGGACGATGGCGTCGCGATCGGTTATGCCACGGCCGGCGCCTGCACGCTGCCGCACGCGGATGTCGCGCCCGGCGATGGCGAACTCAAGCGCCTGTACGTGCTGGCCGCGCACCAGGGCGGTGGCCGCGGTTCGCGCCTGTTCGACGCGGCGCTGGCGTGGCTGCTGCGCGACGGGCCGCGGACGCTGTGGATCGGCGTGTGGAGCGAGAACTTCGGCGCGCAGCGGTTCTATGCGCGGCATGGGTTCGAGCGGGTGGGGGCTTACGACTTCGTGGTCGGAAACACGCGCGACCATGAGTTCATTCTGCGGCGTTTGGGGTAGCTGCTCGGAAGCGGGCATCGGCAGCGTCGTTGCACCGTTTGTCCGCTCCCCACTCGAATGCCTTCCGTAGGGAAAAGGGCTTGAAGCTCCCTCCTCTGCGAATGCAGGGGAGGGTTGGGGAGGGTGAAGTGGAGCACCTCAGCCTTTCTGGCTACCTAACCTTTCTGGCCAGTTAAGGCCTAGGACGCACCGGGAGCAGCACCATCGGAGACGTTGCCCCGGGTGCGCGTCGCTTACCCGGGCTACAAGGGCGGCAGCTGCATCGTTGCATCGCTTGTCCCGACCCTCACCCCAGCCCCTCTCCCGGAGGGAGAGGGGCTCAAACGCGGGAGAGCCTCGAGCGCGCGGAGACGCCCAAGCGACAGGAAAGCCAAAGCAACACCCCATCGGGCACCATGCCCCCATGACCGACCCCAGCCACATCCGCCACGTCGTCCTCATCCACGGCCTCTGGATGCCGAGGCTGTCGATGCAGTGGCTCGCCCGTCATCTCCGCGCCAGCGGTTTCACGCCCGAGGTCTTCGGCTACCCCACGATCGCGGGCGGCCCCGAAGCCGCCGTCCCGCGCCTGGCACAACGCCTGCGGCAGCGGCCGACGCACGTGCTCGCCCACAGCCTTGGGGGGCTGGTGACCCTGACCGCGCTGGAGCGCGACCCCGGCCTGCCGGTCGCCCGCGTGGTCTGCCTGGGCTCGCCCCTGCGCGGCAGCGCGGCGGCGGACCGGCTCGCCGGGCACTCGTGGAGCGCGCCATACCTGGGCCGCAGCGCCCGGCTGCTGCGGACCGGCTGCCAGCCATGGCGCGGCCGGACCGAGGTCGGCGTGGTCGCCGGCCGCACTCCGCTGGGGCTGGGCCGCTATTTCGGCCGTTTCGACGGCGAGAACGACGGCACCGTCGCGGTCGACGAAACCCGCCTGCCCGGGCTCGCCGACCACGTCGTGATCCCGACCAGCCACACCGGCCTGCTGTTCTCGCCCGAGGCCGTCCGGCTCGCCGTCGGCTTCTTCCGCGAGGGCCGCTTCGAGGCGCGCGGCACGTCGGGCCCGATCAGGTAAAATTCCGCGCTTCGACACGTTTTGAGCCGGACGATTCCATGGGCAGAGGTCCCTCCATCGAAGCGCGCAAGAACGCGGTGGACGCGCAGCGCGGCAAGATCTTCACCAAGGTGATCCGCGAGATCGGCGTGGCCGCGCGCAGCGGCGGCGGCGATCCGTCGGGCAACCCGCGCCTGCGGGCCGCCATCGACAAGGGGCTGGCGGTCAACATGTCCAAGGACGTGATCGAGCGCGCCATCAAGAAGGCCACCGGCGAGCTGGAAGGCGTCGAGTACGAGGAGATCCGCTACGAGGGCTACGCCCCGGGCGGGGTCGCCGTGATCGTCGACTGCCTGACCGACAACAAGGTCCGCACCGTGGCCGACGTGCGCCACGCGTTCGGCAAGTTCGGCGGCAACCTCGGCACCGACGGCTCGGTGTCCTTCATGTTCCGGAAGCTCGGCGTGCTGTCCTTCGCCGCCGGCGCGAACGAGGAGAAGATCACCGAGATCGCCATCGACGCCGGCGCCGACGACGTCGTCGTCTACGACGACGGTGCCATCGACGTGATCACCGCCCCGGACGCCTTCGCCGGCGTGAAGTCGGCCATGGAGGCCGCCGGCCTGACCGCCGACATCGCCGAAGTGACGATGCGCGCCGACAACGACATCGCCGTGGCCGGCGAAACCGCGCAGCAGGTCGTGAAGCTGCTGCGCTGGCTGGAAGACATGGACGACGTGCAGAACGTCTATTCCAACGCCGATCTCGACGAGGGCGCCTACGCCTGACCTTGCGTCGGCGCAGGCCAACCACCCCGTGATCCGCATCCTGGGCATCGATCCCGGCTCGCAGCGCACCGGCGTGGGCGTCATCGACGTCGCCCCGGACGGGCGCTGCACCTTCGTGCACGCGCAGGCGCTGGTGCTGCTGGAGGCCGAGGATTTCCCCTCGCGCCTGGGTCTGCTGTGCGACGGACTGGAAGCGCTGCTGGACCAGTGGCAGCCGCAGCAGGTCGCCATCGAGACGGTGTTCATGGCGAAGTCGGCGACCTCGGCGCTGAAGCTCGGCCACGCGCGCGGCGCGGCGCTGGCGACCGTCGTGCGCCGGCGCCTGCCGGTCAACGAGTACGCGCCGCGCGTGATCAAGCAGTCGCTGGTCGGGCGCGGCGCCGCCGACAAGGAGCAGGTCCAGCACATGGTGCGGCTGCTGCTGAATCTTCCCGGCATGAAACTGCAGGCCGACGCCGCCGATGCGCTGGCGATCGCGCTTACCCATGCCCACATGAGCGCCACGGCCGCGCGCACGGGGCTTTCGACGGCATTGTTGCGGAGACGTGGAGCATGATTGGACGCCTGAGAGGCATGCTCGTCATGAAGCAGCCGCCCTGGCTGGTGGTCGACGTCAACGGCGTCGGCTACGAGCTGGAGGCGCCGATGAGCACCTTCTACGACCTGCCGGACCTCGGCCGCGAAGTCTCGCTGTTCACGCACTACGCGCAGAAGGAGGACAGCGTGTCGCTGTACGGCTTCCTGCGCGAGGGCGAGCGCCGGCTGTTCCGCGACGTGCAGAAGGTGTCCGGCATCGGCGCGAAGATCGCGCTGGCGGTGCTGTCGGGCGTGTCGGTCGACGAGTTCGCCCGCCTGGTGCAGGCCGGCGACATCACCGCGCTGACGCGCATTCCGGGCATCGGCAAGAAGACCGCCGAGCGCATGGTCGTGGAACTGCGCGATCGCGCGGCCGACCTCGCCGGCGTCGGCGCGACGCTGGGCACGCCGGGCGCGGCGGCCGATCCGCAGAGCGAAGCGGTCATCGCCCTGCAACAACTGGGCTACAAGCCCGCCGAGGCCGCGCGCATGGCGCGCGAGGCGACCGAAGCCGGCGACGACGCTGCCGCCATCATCCGCAAAGCGCTAAAGTCCGCGCTTCGTTGACGCACGCACCGGGGCCACGCGCTCCGGTGCCATCTTCCTGCCGATCCCCATCATGTCCCATTCCGCATCCGATCCGCGCAGCCATGGCCATGGCAAGCAGGGACTTGCCAGCCTGATCGTCGGCGCAGTCGGCGTCGTCTTCGGCGACATCGGCACCAGCCCGCTGTACACGCTGAAGGAAGCGTTCTCGCCGCACTTCGCGCAGCAACTGGGCATGGTCGTGGACGAAGCGACGGTGCTGGGCATGCTTTCGCTGGTGTTCTGGGCGCTGATGATCGTGGTCACCGCGAAGTACGTGACCATCATCATGCGCGCCGACAACCAGGGCGAAGGCGGCATCATGGCGCTGATGGCGCTGGCCCAGCGCACGCTGGCGAAGGGCTCGCGGTCGGCGTACGTGGTCGGCATCCTCGGCATCTTCGGCGCGTCGCTGTTCTTCGGCGACAGTGTGATCACGCCGGCGATCACTGTGCTGGGCGCGGTCGAAGGCCTGGAGGTCGCCGCGCCCGGGCTGCACCGCTTCATCGTGCCGCTGTCGGTGGTGATCCTGGTGCTGGTGTTCCTGGCGCAGCGCTTCGGCACCGAGAAGGTCGGCCGCGTGTTCGGTCCGGTGATGCTGCTGTGGTTCTTGTCGCTGGCGGCGATCGGCATCTACAACATCGTCAAGGCGCCGGCCGTGGTGGCCGCGCTGAACCCGATGTGGGGCATGCGCTTCTTCATGGAGCACGGCGGCCTGTCGGTGATGATCCTCGGCGTGGTGGTGCTGGCCGTGACCGGCGGCGAGGCGCTGTACGCCGACATGGGCCACTTCGGCGCACGCCCGATCCGCCATGGGTGGTATTTCCTCGTGCTGCCGTGCCTGACCTTGAACTACCTGGGGCAGGGTGCGTTCGTGCTGGCGCATCCGGAGGCGGTGAAGAACCCGTTCTTCGAGGCGGTGCCGCAATGGGCGCTGTATCCGATGATCGTGCTGGCGACGATGGCGGCGGTGATCGCGTCGCAGGCGGTGATCACCGGCGCGTTCTCCGTGGCGAGACAGGCGATGCAACTGGGTTTCCTGCCGCGCATGCAGATCAAGCACACCTCGCGCGAGACCATCGGCCAGATCTACGTCCCCGGCATCAACTGGCTGCTGATGGTGGCGGTGCTGGTGGTGGTGCTGGCCTTCCGCAGTTCCACGGCGCTGGCGACGGCCTACGGCATCTCCGTGTCGGCGACGATGCTGATCGACACGCTGCTGCTGGCGCTGGTCGCGCGCGCGCTGTGGCCGCGCTGGCGCACCTGGGTGCTGCCGCTGTGCCTGGTGTTCTTCATCGTCGACGTGGGCTTCGTGGTCGCCAACGGCGCGAAGTTCCTGGACGGCGCGTGGTTCCCGCTGCTGCTGGGCGTGGTCGTGTTCACCCTGCTGCGCACCTGGCGCCGGGGCCGCGAGCTGCTGCACGACGAGGTGCGCAAGGAAGGCATCGGCCTGGATACCTTCATTCCCGGCCTGATGCTGGCGCCGCCGGTGCGCGTGCCGGGCACGGCGATCTTCATGACCGCCGACAAGGGCGTGGTGCCGCACGCGCTGCTGCATAACCTCAAGCACAACAAGGTGCTGCACGAGCGCAACGTGTTCCTGACGGTGGAGACGCTCAACATCCCGTACGCGCCGCGCGAGAAACGGCTGAAGATCGAGTCGATCGCGGGCGAGGACTTCTACCGCGTGCTGATCCGCTTCGGCTTCATGGAAGTGCCCGACGTGCCGCTTGCGCTGATGCGCTCGTGCGACGCCGGCGGCACCTATTTCGACCCGATGGACACGACCTACTTCGCCAGCCGCGAGACGGTCGTCGCCAGCCGCCATCGCGGCATGCCGATCTGGCGCGACCGCCTGTTCGCCTTCATGCACCGAAACGCCGCGCCGGCGACGGGCTTCTTCCGGATTCCGGGCAACCGGCTGGTGGAGCTGGGGGCGCAGGTGGAGATCTGAGCACCGGGATTGGAGATCCGGGATTCGGGATTCGGGATCGCCGGCTCGTTGCGATGCAAGGATTCGACCGGCACTGCCGCGGCGGGTTGCTTACAATCGCCCGATGATCCTCGCGTCGAATCTCCAATTCCGAGTCCCGAATCCCGGCCTTCAATGAACGATCAACGCATCATCGCCGCCGGCGCCACGCGCGAGGACGAGGCCATCGAGGCCTCGATCCGCCCCAAGCGCCTGGACGAGTACCTCGGCCAGCAGCCGGTGCGCGAGCAGATGAAGATCTACATCGAGGCGGCCAAGGCGCGCGGCGAGGCGCTCGACCACGTGCTGATCTTCGGGCCGCCGGGCCTGGGCAAGACCACGCTGAGCCACGTCATCGCCAACGAACTGGGCGTGAACCTGCGCCAGACCTCGGGTCCGGTGATCGAGAAGGCCGGCGACCTGGCCGCGCTGCTGACCAACCTGCAGCCGCACGACGTGCTGTTCGTGGACGAGATCCACCGCCTTTCGCCGGCGATCGAGGAAGTGCTCTATCCGGCGATGGAGGACTACCAGATCGACATCATGATCGGCGAGGGCCCGGCCGCGCGCTCGATCAAGCTCGATCTGCCGCCGTTCACCCTGATCGGCGCGACCACGCGCGCCGGCCTGCTGACCGCGCCGCTGCGCGACCGCTTCGGCATCGTGCAGCGGCTGGAGTTCTACAACGCCGAGGAGCTGACCCGCATCGTGCGGCGCTCGGCGCAGATCCTGGGCATCGCGTGCGAGGCGGAAGGCGCGGCGGAAATCGCCAGGCGCTCGCGCGGCACGCCGCGCATCGCCAACCGCCTGCTGCGTCGCGTGCGCGATTACGCGCAGGTGCGCGCGGGCGGGTCGATCACCCGCGAGGTCGCGGACGCGGCGATGGCGATGCTCAAGGTCGATCCGGAAGGCTTCGACGAACTCGACCGCCGCCTGCTGCACACCATCGTCGATGCCTTCGACGGCGGCCCGGTCGGCGTGGAATCGCTCGCCGCGGCGCTGAGCGAGGAGCGCGGCACGATCGAGGACGTGATCGAACCGTACCTGATCCAGCAGGGCTTTCTGGTGCGCACCGCACGCGGTCGCATGGCCACGCCGAAGGCGTACCGCCACATCGGCCTCAAGCCCAAGCCCGGTACGGGCGGACTGTTCGAGGGGGCGTGAGCGTGGCGATCGATCCGACGGTTGGGGTGACGTTCAGTTGGCCGACACGCGTCTATTGGGAAGATACCGACGCGGGTGGGGTGGTCTATCACGCGCAGTACCTGGCTTTCATGGAGCGCGCCCGGACCGAATGGATGCGCGCCCACGGCTACGGCCAGGAACTGCTGCGGCGCGAGCACGATCTGGTGTTCGCGGTGCGCGCGATGCAGATCGATTTCCTCAAGCCGGCGCGCCTGGACGACGCGCTGGCGGTGGAAGTCGAACTGACCGAATGCCGCCGCGCGAGCGCGGTGTTCGCGCAGACCGTCCGCCGTGGCGATGAGGTGCTGCTGACCGCGCAGGTGCGCGTGGCGGCGCTCGATGCCGGCGGCTTCCGCCCGCGCGGGATTCCCTCGCCGCTGCTGGACGAGCTCAAGGCGCTCGAACGGCCGCGCTGAGAGCGTCCCGGATCGACCCCGCAACGACATACGTACGTTAAAGACACACGTTCAGACAGTCCCGCTCGACGGGCACGGAGAACCAAGCATGACGCCACTGCTGACCGCGCTGCAGGCCACGACGGTCGAGGCCCTTCCGGAAGACGCCGCCAACGCCGCGGCCAACGCCGCGCAGGCCGTGACCGCCGGCGCCGCCGGCGACAACAGCCTCAACCTGCTGACCCTGGTGCTGCACGCGAGCATCCCGGTGCAGCTGGTGATGCTGCTGCTGCTGTTCGGTTCGATCGCCTCGTGGGTGATCATCTTCCGCAAGAAGCGCGTGCTCGATCGCGCGGCGCGCGAGGCCGACCACTTCGAGGAGCGCTTCTGGTCCGGCGCCGAGCTGTCCAAGCTCTATGCCGGCGCCACCGAGCGCAATCGCGACATCTCCGGCCTGGAGGCGATCTTCGAAGCCGGCTTCCGCGAGTTCAGCCGCCTGCGCCAGCGTCGCGGCGCCGACAGCCGCATGCAGCTGGAAGGCGCCCAGCGTGCGATGCGCGCCACCGGTTCGCGCGAGATCGACGGGCTGGAACACAACCTCGAATTCCTCGCCAATGTCGGTTCGATCAGCCCGTACGTCGGCCTGTTCGGCACGGTGTGGGGCATCATGATTTCGTTCCAGGGCCTGGCGAACATGAAGGAAGCGACGATCGCCACGGTCGCGCCGGGCATCTCCGAGGCGCTGGTCGCCACCGCGATGGGCCTGTTCGCGGCCATCCCGGCGGTGTGGGCCTACAACCGCTTCGCGACCAAGGTCGAGCGCATCGCGGTGCGTTACGACGCGTTCTCCGAGGAGTTCTCCTCGATCCTGCAACGGCAGGTCGACGAGGCGTGATGCGGGCCCCCGCAGGAACCCGCACCTGGGCGTGCGGACGCTTCAATCTTCTTGCCCTGGTCGCTGACGCGCCGGGCCAACCGAGGTAGCCCATGGCCGGAATCACCGCGCGCCGCCATCGCAAGCGCAAGCTCAAGGCCGAGATCAACGTCGTGCCGTACATCGACGTGATGCTCGTGCTGCTCATCATCTTCATGGTCACCGCCCCCCTGTTGAACCTGGGCGTGGACATCGACCTGCCGCAGTCCAACGCCAAGTCGATCCAGGAGAAGAAGGATCCGGTGATCGTCAGCGTCGACGCCGCCGGCAACTACTTCCTGACGGTGAAGGCCGGCAGCAACGAGGCCGTGTCGGCGCAGACGCTCGAGGCGAAGGTGCGCGGCATCGTGTCGCAGAATCCCGACGTGGCCGTCTTCGTCGCCGGCGACGCCAAGGCCAATTACCAGAAGGTCATGGACGCGCTGGTGCTGCTGCAGGGCGCCAACGTCAAGAAGGTCGGCCTGATGAGCCAGCCGGACCAGGCCGCGCAGAAGGCCGCCCAGGGACGCCGCTGATGCGGGAATCGCGCGCAGACACCACGCAGGCGGTCATCGCGGCGCTGCTGCTGCACGCGCTGCTGTTCGGCCTGATGTTCATCGGCCTGCTGTGGACCCGTTCCACGGCGCCGGTGTCGGTGGCTGGATCGCCCGTGGCGGCCGAGCTTATCGACGCCAACGCGCTGTCGCCGGCGATGCAGCGCACGCTGCGCGATCGCCCGAAGCCGGTCGAGGAGGAGATCCCGCCGCCGCCCGAACCCGAAGACGTCGCGCCGCTGCCGCAGCCGCTGCCCGAACCCGCGCCGCAGGACGCCGTCGCGCCGCCGCAGCAGGAAGCGCAGGACTTCATCCCGGTGCCCGACACCGAGAACCAGGAAGCGGTCGTCGAAACGCCGACCCCGACTCCGGCCGAAGAGAAGAAGGCGCAGGAGCTCAAGCGCAAGCAGGAACAGGTCGACCTGACCGAACAGAAGCGCCAGCAGGAAGTCGAGCAGCAGCGCCGCCTGGCCGAACAACAGGCGCAGGAGCGGGAACGCAAGCTCGCCGAGATCCGCAAGAAGCGCGAGCAGGCCGCGCGTGAGGCCAATCTCGCCGAGCAGCGCCTGCGCCAGATCGCCGACGTGCGCGCGCGCCAGTCGTCCGAGACCGAGCCGAGCAGCGGCAGCGATGCCGCCAGCCCGCCGCCGGGCAACAACGGCACGGACACCGGCCTCAAGGCCCGCTATGCCGCGGCGTTGCAGGAAGCCATCCTCGCCAAGTGGACGCGCCCGGAGACGGTGCCGGTCGGCGCGCGCTGCACGCTGCTGATCCGCCAGTTGCCGGGCGGACAGGTGATGAGCGCCGAAGTGTCCTCGCCCTGCGCTTACGACGAGCAGGGCCGGCGTTCGATCGAGGCGGCGGTCCTGAAGGCCCAGCCCTTGCCGTACGCCGGCTTCGAATCCGTGTTCGCCCGCAACCTGACGCTGAACTTCACGGCCCAGGATCGCTGAGGCCGCCGACGGTGGCCCGGCGCCAAGCGGGCCCGGCCGCGACGGTTCGCGGCGCGGCGGGGTTCAGCTTGAGGCGGCGTTCACCTCCCGGCGTTAACAATTACAAAGCTGAACGGATTGACCTGCGCCGATCCGACGACCGACTGGATTGATGACTGGAGTGCCGATGAAACGATCCCTCGCCTGGCTGGCCTCGCTGCTCGCCCTCCTGCTGCCCCTGTCCGCCCTGGCCCAGCAAGGGCTGGAGATCGACATCGTCGGCGGCAACGCCGCGGCCATGCCGATCGTCGTCGTGCCGATGCCCTACCAAGGCAGCGCGACGGCCCCGCAGACCGATGTCGCCCAGGTGGTCACCGCCGACCTGGCGCGTTCGGGCCAGTTCCGTCCGTTGCCGGTCAACGACATCGTCGAGAAGCCGACCCGCGGCGGCGAGATCAACTACCCGACGTGGCGCGCGCTCAACCAGGACTACATCGTCGTGGGCCGCGTGCTCGATGCCGGCGCCGGCAGCTTCCGCGTCGAGTACGAACTGTTCGACGTTGCCAAGCAGCAGCGCCTGCTCGGCTTCGCGCTGACCGCCCGCGCCAACGCGATGCGCGACGTCGCGCACCAGATCGCCGACGCCGTGTACGAGAAAATCACCGGCGTGCGCGGCGCGTTCTTCACCCGCATCGCCTACGTCACCGCCACCGGCTCCGGCCGCGGTGCGCAGTACGCGCTGATGATCGCCGATTCGGACGGCTTCAATCCGCAGACGGTGGTGCGTTCGCCCGAACCGCTGCTGTCGCCGTCGTGGAGCCCGGACGGCAACCGCCTGGCCTACGTCAGCTTCGAAGGCGGCAATTCGTCGATCTACATCCAGAACATCTCCACCGGCGCGCGCGAGCTGATCGCCAAGTACCGCGGCATCAATGGCGCGCCGTCGTTCTCGCCGGACGGTCGTCGCCTCGCGCTGACGCTGTCGCGCACGGGTAATCCGGAGATCTACGTGATGGACCTGGGCAGCAAGAACCTGACCCAGCTGACCAACCACTTCGCGATCGACACCGAGCCGACGTGGAGCGCGGACGGCAGCACGATCTACTTCACCTCCGACCGCGGCGGGCGTCCGCAGATCTACTCGGTCCCGTCGAGCGGCGGCAGCGCCACGCGCGTGACCTTCCAGGGCAGCTACAACGCCAGCGCCAGCGTGTCCTTCGACGGCAAGAAGATCGCCACGGCCCAGGGCAGCGGCAACAACTACCGCATCGCACTGATGGACAGCAGCCTCGGGGGTGCGCGATGGAGCACACTTTCGCCCGGATCCCTCGATGAGTCGCCGAGCTTTGCACCCAATGGGGCAATGATCCTTTATGCTGCGCGCGAGGGCCGCCGGGGCGTGCTCTACGCAGTTTCGTCCGACGGCCGGGTGCGCCAGCGCCTGGTGCTGGCGGATGGGGACGTGCGTGAGCCGGCCTGGGGGCCGTTCCGTTTGCCGCGTTGATACAAACAAAGCGGTGTATTGCTGAGAGCTGTTTGCCCCGATCTGTCACACGCCCGATTTCGACGAGGAACAACCATGAATAACACCACTCGTATCCTGCTGGCTGCCGTGCTCTGCACCGCGGCCGTGGCCTGCTCCAAGAAGGTCAAGGAAACCCCGCCGGCCGAAACCACCCCGCCGCCGGCCCAGACCGAACAGCCGGCCACTTCGGGCGTCTACGGCCCCGAAGACCTCGACACCGACGCCTGCCTGCGTCAGCGCGTGGTCTACTTCGACTTCGACCAGGACACCCTGCGTCCGGAGTTCCAGGCCATCGTCGGCTGCCACGCCAAGTACCTGCGCGACCGTCCGTCCTCGCGCATGACGCTGGAAGGCCATGCCGACGAGCGCGGCAGCCGCGAGTACAACCTGGGCCTCGGCGAGCGCCGCGGCAACGCCGTGTCGTCGGCCATCCAGGCCAATGGCGGTTCGGCCAGCCAGATCACCGTGACCTCCTACGGCGAAGAGCGCCCGGTCTGCACGGACTCGAACGAGGACTGCTGGGCCAAGAACCGCCGCGTCGAGATCGTCTACACCGCGAAGTAAGCGTCGATGATCCGCACGACCGTACTCGCCATGGCATTCGCGGCGGCCCTCGGGGTCGCCGCGCCTGCCGCCGCACAGCGCGCCAGCCTGGCCGACCGCGTGACTGTTCTCGAACAGCAGGCGGCCAACAACCAGGGCAACGTCGACCTGCTCAACCAGGTCACCCAGCTGCGCAACGAGATCCAGTCCCTGCGTTCGCAGGTCGAGGAACTGCAGCAGCAGAACCAGCAGCTGCTGCAGAGTTCCAAGGCCCAGTACCTGGACCTGGACGGTCGCATCAACCGGCTCGAGAGCGGCGCGGTCCTTCCGCCCGCTCCCGAAGGTACGCCGGCGCCGGCGGGCACCAAGCCCGCCGCGCCGTCGGCTTCGGCCAAGGACCGCCCACCGGCGGTCTACGGCGACAAGGGCGCCCTGGCGAAGAGCGCCGACGAGCGCGTCGCTTACGACGCCGCCTTCAACGCCCTGAAGACCGGCGATTACGTCGAGTCCGCCCGCCTGTTCCAGAGCTTCATCGAGACCCACCCCGAAGGCGCCTACACGCCCAACGCGCTGTACTGGCTGGGCGAGAGCTACTACGTCACCCAGAACTACCAGATGGCCCAGGTGCAGTTCCAGTCGCTGCTGGACCGCTACCCGACCCACGACAAGGCCCCGGGCGCGATGCTCAAGATCGGCCTGTCGCAGTTCAACCAGAAGCAGGTCGAGGCCGCCGAGCGCACCCTGGCCGACGTGTCGAACAAGTACCCCGGCACCGACGCCGCCCGAACCGCGAGCGACCGCCTCAACGCGATCCAGCTCGGACGCCTGCGCTGATCCGCTAAAATAGCGGGATGAACGCCGTCCCCCTCGATGCGGCCGTCGCATCGCCCGACCGGCTGCGCATCACCGAAATCTTCCTGTCCCTGCAGGGCGAGGCCCGCTCGATCGGCTGGCCCACCGTATTCGTCCGCCTGACTGGCTGTCCGCTGCGCTGCCAATACTGCGACACCGCCTACGCCTTCCACGGCGGGGAGTGGTGGCAGATCGACGACATCCTGGCCGAGGTCGCTCGCCTCGGCGCGCGCCACGTCTGCGTGACCGGCGGCGAGCCGCTGTCGCAGAAGCGCTGCATCGGTCTGCTGAAACGGCTGTGCGACGCAGGCCTGGAGGTGTCGCTGGAAACCTCCGGCGCGATCGACATCGCCGAGGTCGATCCGCGCGTCTCGCGCGTGCTCGACATCAAGACGCCGGGTTCGATGGAGGTGCATCGCAACCTGTGGTCGAACCTGCCGCTGCTGACGCCGCACGACCAGGTGAAGTTCGTCGTCTGCTCGCGCGAGGATTACGACTGGGCGAAGGACATCGTCGCGCAGCACCGCCTGACCGAGGTCTGCGACGTGCTGTTCTCGCCGAGCTTCGCGCAGATCAAGCCGAGCGACCTGGCCGACTGGATCGTCGCCGATCGCCTGCCGGTCCGCTTCCAGCTGCAACTGCACAAGATCCTGTGGAACGACGAGCCCGGCCGCTGAGCCCGCTCGTCCTTGAGGAAACGCCATGAAGAAAGCCGTCGTCCTGGTTTCGGGCGGGATGGATTCCGCCGTCGTCGTCGCCATCGCCCGCGCGCAGGGCTTCGCCGTGCATGCGCTGAGCGTGCGCTACGGCCAGCGCCATACGTCCGAACTCGATGCCGCGCAGCGCGTCGCCGACTCACTCGGTGCCGTCGCGCACAAGACCGTCAATGTCGACCTGCGCAGCATCGGCGGCTCGGCGCTGACGGACGAGGCGATCACCGTGCCGACCGACGCCGACGGCCACGCCGTCGGGCAGGACGCGCCGAAAGATGCGATTCCCGTCACCTACGTGCCCGCTCGGAACACGATCATGTTGTCGGTCGCGCTGGGCTGGGCCGAAGTGCTGGGCGCGAACGACCTCTTCTGTGGCGTCAACGCGGTGGACTATTCGGGATATCCCGATTGCCGGCCCGAGTTCGTCGAAGCCTTCGAGAAACTCGCCAATCTCGCCACGAAAGCCGGCGTGGAAGGCGCGGGCATCCGCGTGCACGCGCCGCTGCAGTTCATGAGCAAGGCCGACATCGTGCGCGAAGGCGTGCGCCTGGGCGTGGATTTCGCGCAGACCGTCTCGTGCTACCAGGCCGACGACGATGGCCGCGCCTGCGGCCACTGCGACGCGTGCCGCCTGCGCGCCGAGGGTTTCGCCGCCGCGGGCGTCGCCGATCCCACGCGCTACGTCTGAACCGCATTCGCCCCGCGTGCGACGCACGCCGCCTGCACCGTCACGGCGCCCTGCGTTAGAATGCACGCCCCGGCGCGACGCCGGGTTCGCGCCCGGGCATCGCCCGCGCCGAACGTCAAAGTGGGCCGTTAGCTCAGTCGGTAGAGCATCGGACTTTTAATCCGCTGGTCGATGGTTCGAATCCATCACGGCCCACCATATCGATCAGGCAGTTAAGCAGCTCATCTGGCGAGAAACTGCCACGGCCGTAGTTAACTCCGTCACGTCCGTAATTGACTCCGTAATTCGTCATCGGGGGCCGCCAGTCGGCGCTCCGGCGTCGACACCATCAGCCACTGATCACAAGGACGAAGGTGCGAACACGAGTTCGTCAGTCCAGCGCGACTCAACGGCCTTTCCGTCCAGCATCGCCGGCTGGAACATCCACTGCAGACAGGCTTCGCGCGCCGCGGCGTCCAGGGATTCCTGGCGAGACGATTTCAGGATCTGCACCGCCTTTACCTTGCCATCTTCGCCCACCGTCAGTTCAACCCTGACGGTTCCGCCGATGCCTTGGGCTGCGGCGCGGTCCGGATACACCGGCGTAACCCGATAGACAATGACAGGATCGAAATAGCCATTCTGCCCAGGAGACGTGTGGCTCTCCGTCGAATGTGCATCCCTGCCAACCGTGATGCGCACGGTCAATAGACGATTGAACACGGCCTCGTAACCCGGGTAGGGCAGCGGCGAGGTCCGTTGAATGGCCTTGTAGATCTCCGCCTTGAGCTGACTGCTGAAACCGCAAGCAGGGCCAAAGTCGACACCTAGCACTGTGCCACCTGGGAGCTGCCGCAAATGCATCTCACATGAAGTGGATTCTTCTTGCCCCATGTCGGGCCATATCCGACGAACCGCTTCGGCGAGAGCCGCGTGATAGCGCTTGCCAAGGTCAGGATTCCGAGTCGTAGCGTCGAATCCGGTGCCGTCGAATGTGCCCTGGGAAATCTCGATACTGACAGCCGTGGCAGTACCGGCTTTGGCCGCCGCGAGCCCGGCCATCGGCATGAAAACCAGAAGGGCGCATGCAGCCGGGAATCGGGCCATGGACGAATCTCAGACGCTATAGAGGTCCAATTTTGAGCCGGCCCAGGCCGGTGCGTCGAGCGTCAAACGGTTCAAGCGAGACATTCACGCGTGCGACGCCATGCGATCGATTTGATTTGCGGGCGCTGGCATATACGCGCAGCCAGTGCCGGTGTCGTGGACGACGTTGTTCTGGGCGTTCTGGTCAAGGATGAACCTTCGCACTTCCCTTGCCCCTAAGGGTCGTAGTGCAGTTGGACTACTTTCTCGTGCCCTATCGGCCGCGATAGGGTTCGCAGCCAACGCCGTCGCCGTCGCGGTCCAGATGTGGCCCATAGCCAGGCTCGCCCCGGTATACAGGCGCTGCTCCAGCTGCTCGCGCTTCCGGGCAGTTGGCAAATGCGTTTGTTCGCGCCGGCGCCCTGCGAGTTGGCTGCAGGTTGTTCGTCGGAATGTTGGGCGAATGGTTTGATGAACTACCGCCACCGCGATGACAGTGATAGTCGCCGGTCTTGCGATTGGTGTGGCAACCGTCCTTATCAAGGCCGCCTCCGTGCGCGAACGCGCTGCTGGATGCGATCAAATAGACGATCACGGCAAAACGACAAGTCGCGCGCATGCAGCCCCCGTCGCGTCCTGACTCCCTGCGCTGATCATCAGTGCCGGAGCGAACAGCTGTCAACAAATTGCGCGTCGCGTCACATAATGAGGCGATCAGATGAAGCTTCGGCGCGCCGCATCTTTCTTCAGTTGGTTTCAAGCAGCGTTGCTCATGGCGACATGCGCTTGCATGTGATCGCTTGCTCGCACGCGACGCAGCGGCCTCAGAGCGCGCCCGCACTTGAAGACCTCAAGTATCCCGATCTGCGGCCGATCTCAGGAGTATCCGACAGCCGGTGACCCGATCACTCGTGCTGTGTGGCGCCAGGAATACCCTGCGCGTCCGATGCAGGAGAAGGATCTACGTGGCTCGATCGACAGGGATGTGGTTTGCACAGCTGGGTCCCAATGGCGTGTGGATTGCCCGCGCCCCCGACACTGATGCGAACGCTGACGTCAGCGCAAGAGCGACGCATGCGAACCGAAGCGCGCGACCGCGACGTACCCACGAACCCGCCACCCGTGCTGCATCGCCCGACGCGGATTGCGGGCGCGTCTGCGCTGATGCCCCTCAAACATATCCATCCATCCCGACAGCCGAACGCTGTGTCCTTTCCAACCAACCTGATCGACCCATGCAAATGAACAAGAAAACCACCGCCTGCCTCCTCTCGCTCGCACTCGCCGTCTGCAGCACGCAGGCCGCGGCTGCCGAAGCGGTATCCATCGATGCGCTGCGCACCGGCGGCATCACGTTCGAGCCCGTCAAGGGCGCCAAGAACGTGGCCGTGAAGACCAAGGGCCAGCGCATGGCGGCCTTCGGCATCGGCATGCTGGTAGGCAATGCCATGGGCAGCGGCGCGAGCAATCCGCAGGATGCGCTGGAGATCGCGCAGCAGGCCGGAAACCTGACCCAGCAGGCCATCGACGACTACGGCCACCAGCGCGTCGGCTTGCTTGGCCCGGCGCCGGTCATGCAGGACGCGTTGCAGCAGCGCCTGGCCGAGATCGGCGTGCCCGTGCACGCCGCCGACGCCGCGGCGGGCTATCGCGTGCAGGTCCAGCAGAAGGTGTGGACGCTGGAGTACGAGGGCATGTTCAAGGACGACTACCACCTGGCGTACGCGATCGACGTGTCGATGAAGACGCCGGAAGGCAAGAAGGCCGGCAGGACGACCTGCACGGGCCAGTTTCAGCAGGTGCGCCCGCTGCCCGAATGGCAGGCGGACGAATACGCGAAAGTCGTGGAAGCGGCGACCGCCATCGGCGCGGAGTGCGCGGGTCAGGTCGCGAAGGATCTAGGCCTCGTCGGCATCGAGGGATGACTGCGAGCGTGCCCGCCAACGAGCGGGCTCAGGGCATCGTGGCGCGGTTCGCGCCCCGACGTCCTCAAGGCGCGCCTGCATCGACGCGCATCGGCGCGTCGGGTGAAACCCGGCGCGCGTGACCGCCCAGGCAGCCACGCGCACCGTCGAAGCGCTTACTTCAGCGCGTCCTTCAGGGCCTTGCCCGGCTTGAAGGCCGGCACGATCGTCGCCGGGATCACGATGTCCTCGCCCGTCTTCGGGTTGCGGCCGGTGCGGCCGGCGCGGTTGCGCGCCTCGAAGGTGCCGAAGCCGACCAGCGTGACCGCTTCGCCGTTCTTCAGGGTCTCGGTCACGGATTCGACCAGCGCGTTGAGCGCCGCCTCGGCCTGGGACTTGGTGAGCTGCGAGCGCTCGGCGATCGATTCGACCAGCTGTGCCTTGTTCATGCGGATTCCTGCTTGGAAGGGCCGCGTAGCATACAGGCAAGCCGGGGATGTCTCATGTCCGCGGCCCGTCGGCCGGGGCGCCGGACCGGATCAGACCCCGGATCAGGGCGTGGTGTTCCAGACGATCGAGAGCAGCTGGTGGCGGTCCTCGAAGACGGGCCGGCACGGGTCGCCGCGGGTCGAAATGCGGTACCAGAACTCCAGCGTCGCCCCGTTCACCCGCATCCGGTGCGCGTAGGTGCCGATGTACACCGGCAGGTGGCCGACGTAGATCGCCCCGTACAGCGCGTCCTTCTGCGCCATGAAACGCGGGCGGCGAGGGCGCCGGCCGGTCGGGATTGGCTCGTCCATCAACGCGAACCGCTCGGCGTACATCTGCTCCATGACGCGCGCGACGGCGGCGTAGCTCTTGTGCGCCGGCAGCACCGACAGCAGCCGGCGCGGCGCATCGTGGCCACCATAGTCTTCGTAGATCACCCAGCCCGCGCTCTGGTCCATGGCGTCGACGACTCTCTGTTCGATCAAGCCGTTGGCACGTCCTGTCCAACGAACGTGCGCGGCGCCACCTTTCGAGACGCATTCTTGATCCGCGTACGCACCGCGCGCGCACCGGACGACGCGTTCGCCGACGAAGAGCAGTCGCCGCGCCATTGCCCCCGGTGTCACGCATGTCGTGCGTTCAGACGGGGAGCCGCAGCATCCGGCACTCGAAGATCGGCCCGGGCGTTCCGCGGTCGGTGGCGATGCGGTACCAGAACTCGAGCACGCTCGCATGCGACACGATCCTCTGCGCATACACGCCGACGAACCGCGGCGAGTGCCCGACGTAGATGCCGCCGTGGCGCGGATCGGTCTTGGCCGAATAGCGCGAATCCTGCGGCTTGCGCCGGTACTGGAAACGTTCCTCCAGCGTCGCATGGCGATCGACGTAGACCTGCTCGGCGTACCGCGCCACGGACGCCACGCTGCGATGCGCCGGCAACAACGACATCAGCCGGCACGGTCCGCCGAAGGAAACGTCGTCTTCGTAGATGATCCAGCCTGCGCCACGGTTGATGGGCGTGGGCATCGGTCAGGCGTCCTTCCGCAAGGTGCGCATGTCGCGCCGGACGCCATTCGGCCCGGCGCGATTCGATACGTGCGGCAGTGACACCGTGAAGCATCGGCGCAGCGCTCGTTCTCCGTGCGCGCAGCTTCCCGATCGATTCCGTTCCAGGCGGCTTTCCGTCTCGATTCCCGTGTGTTGCGACGGGCCTAAGCATTTTTCGCCATCGTGAAGATCGGCAACGCGAAGTTTTCTCATCAGGGCTGCGCGTGAGGAGCGGCCCGCAACTCCCGGTTTCGTACGCGCGGTGGCGGGAAAAAGGCCCTTGCGGCGGTGATCTGGCGGGAGGAATGGATGCCTTCCACGGCGACCGGACGCGATGCGCTCACTCAGAAAATTCCTGCAATGACATCTCGCGTAATAGGAGATAACAAGGTCCGCACATCGTTCGTGCGGCATGTCCAATGCGCTCAGCTGATCCTGAGCATGTCGGCTCCCCGCCAGCAGGGAACGGGCTGAAAATTCCGCATTGATTCCTGCGATTGTTGGCGGTGGTAGATCGCGGTGCCGCTGCCAGGCGCTGACGGCGCCGGAGGCTGCCGGCCACGCGCAAGCGAAGTGGCCCGACATGACGGGACCGCAACCGAAGGCGATATCCTGTGACCGCCGGAACGCTCCGGCACTTCCCCCTCGTTCGTCCCACGGAATGCGCGCGTTCCCGTGCCGTGGGACAAGCACTGCCAACGCCCACCGGATTCGACCGCAATGGATCGCCCATTCCCTTCAGACGCGAACGCTTCCACCCGTACGGCGGCGCTCGTCAGCATCGCGCTTGTCGCGTTCGCCGTGATTTTCCAGGGGCAGGACGCGAACTGGGACCTGCGCAACTATCACCTCTACAACGCCATCGCCTGGATCGACGGACGCATGCTCGTCGACGTGGCGCCGGCGCAGCTCCAGTCCTGGCACAACCCGACGCTGGACCTGCCGATGGCGCTGGCCGTTCGCGCCGGTGCGCCGGGCTGGCTGGTGTCGATCTGGTTGGCGGCGTTCAGCGCGATCGCGCTCTTCTTCGGCCTGCGCCTGCTGGATGCGCTGTGGCCCGCCCGCACCAGTTGGCAGCGGACGCTCGCCGCCGGCATCGTCGCGATCTCGGGCGCGGGCTTCTGGAGCGTCACTGGAACCACGTTGAACGACGCGCCGGTGGCCGCCGCCGTGATCGGCTCGCTGTGGTGGATGGTTTCATCGGACGGCCGTCGCGGCGTGTTCGCCACGTGGCTGCCGATCGGGCTGGTCGTTGGCGCCGCGGTGGGCCTCAAGCTGACGGCGGCGATCTATGCGCTCGGCTTCATTGCCGCGGCCTGCTTCGCGGGGCCCGTGCGTCAGTTGCCCATGCGGATCGTGGCGCTCGGGATCGGCGGCGTCGCCGCGACCCTACTATTCGCCGGGCCGTGGATGTGGACGATGTGGTCGCTCTACGAAAACCCGCTGTTCCCGTACTTCAACCACTGGTTCCATTCGCCCTACGCGCTGCCGCAGGCATGGAACGACACGCGCTTCCTGCCGCAGGGCGCGGGCGATGCGCTGCTTGCGCCGCTCAGGCTCCTGCGCAACAGCAAGCACTTTTCCGAAGTGAATCTCGCCGATCCGCGCCTTTTCCTGGGATGGCTCGCGCTCATCGCGATCGCCGTGGCGACCTGGCGCGGCCGGCGCGGTGCGATCGATCCGGGCGGCGGAAAGCGAGGCCCGCTCGCTCCGATCCTCGCGTTCTGCGCAGTCTCGTATGCGCTGTGGGTGTGCGGTTACGGCATCTACCGCTATGCGCTTCCGCTCGAACTGCTCTTCTCGCTGCTCATCGTCGGGTTCCTTTCGGAAATTCCGCTCACGCGGAAGCGCTGGATCGTCGCGCTGGTGGCGTGCTCGCTGGTGATGATCGCCGCGACCAATCGTCCGAGCTGGTGGCGGCAGAAGTTCGCTTCGCCGATGGTCTCGGTCGAATTCCCGGCGATGCCGGCAGATGCGCTGGTGCTGCTCGACACCAACGAACCCATCGGCCATGCCGCGGCGTTCCTGCCTGCATCGGTTCCCGCGGTGGCGATCGGCAACGGATTCATCCAGCCCGATGCATGCACGAAGTTCCAGTCGAAGGTCGTCTCGACCGTCCAGTCCCATGCCGGGCCGATGTTCCTCCTGCAACCGGCAGGGACCGATCCGGCCACGGGGCATCTGGCGCGATACGGACTGGAGCGACGCGGCACGTGCGCGCCCGTTGCCGACAGCCTGACGCCGCTGGAGCTTTGCCCGGTCGCCAGGACCGGCCCGGTCGTCACGAACTGCCGCTGATTCCGGGCGGATTTCCATCCTCCGCCAGGCTCGCCACCGCCGCGCTGCTGCGTTCGAAACGCGGCAGCCGGTCGGTCGTGTCGAACCATGGCACGCGCGAGCGCGTCCACACGTGGTCGTCGATGCGTACGCGGGAGGGGTCGTCGAGGCTGCCCACGCAGACCTGCACGCGATCGGCGAGTACGTCCTCGCGCATCCCCAGCGTGCTCCCGCATCGCGGGCAGAAGGCGCGCTGCGCGTGCGCGGAAGACTGGAACCACGCCGGCGCCGCGCCGATCCATTCGAAGGCAGTACCGGGGAAGTGCACGAACGCCAGCGCCGGCGCGCCGGAGTGGCGGCGGCAGAGCTCGCAATGACAGATCACGCCCCGCAGCGGTTCGGCCGTAGCGCGATAGCGGATCGCGCCGCACAGGCAGCCGCCTTCGAAACTGCCGAGCTCCGGCATCCTGTCGCTCCCGTGTCAGCCCGCGCTCGTGCGCGGGTAATGCCGCATCGCTTCGTTGGCGCGTTCCCACGGCAGTTTGTGTTCGATCCAGATTTCCTTGGTCGGCGGGAACTGTTCGGGTGCGTCGAGCGTCGCGGTGGTGATGTCGATGCTGTCCACGTCGTCGTCGTGCCGGTAGCTCAGTTGCGTGCCGCAGATGCCGCAGAACGTGCGCATCACTTCCTTCGATGAGCGGTAACGCACCGGCAGGCCGCGGGTGAAGACGAAACTGTTGACGTGGAAGGTCGACCAGGCGACGGAAGGCGCGCCGCTCGCCTTCCGGCAGCTGCGGCAATGGCAGATGCTTCGCGACACCGGCGGCGCCGTGGCGCGATACCGGACCGCTCCGCACAGGCAACCGCCTTCGATGGACATTCCCATGCCGGCCTCCACGACCCTGACGTGGCGGAGGTTTTGAGGCTAGCGGGGCGGGTGTGTGGGCCGCGCGAGGGAGCCCGGAGCGCGCGCCTACAATTGCACGGATGAAACGGGAAATCGTCCGCTTCGCCGTCGCAGGCGCGATCGGGTTCGTGGTTGACGCCACGGCTCTGTACGCCGCGCTTGCGCTCGGGGCCGGTTATTTCGCCGGTCGCGCGTGCTCGTTCCTGCTGGCGGTGTGGACGACCTGGCGGATCAATCGCCGCTTCACCTTCGCCGGCGGGCGTCGCGGGTCGGCCTGGGCGGAGTGGTGGCGCTATCTGCTGGCGATGTCGGCCGGGGGCGCGGCGAACCTGGCCGCCTACACCGTGACCGTCCTGCTGCTGCCGAGGGCCGCGTGGGTGCCGCTGCTGGCGGTCGCAGTGGGGTCGGGTGTGGGCATGTGCCTGAATTTCGCCAGCGCGAAGTGGTGGGTGTTCAGGCGCTCCAGCCGGACCCCGGGCTGATCGCCGCCGGCCGCTCGCTCAGGCGGCATCGAACAACTGCTGCAGCACCGCCTCGCCGTAGCGATCGAGCTTGCTCGCCCCGATGCCCGGCACGCGCGAGAGCTCGTCGAGGTCTTCCGGCGCGGCCTGCGCGATGGCACGCAATGTGCTGTCGTGGAAGATCACATACGCCGGCACGTTCTGTTCGCGCGCGGTGCTGGAGCGCCACTCGCGCAGCGCGTCGAAACGCACCTGCGATTCCGGATCCAGGTCCACCACCATTGCCGTGCCGGCCGAGCCGCCACGCGTGCGGCGACCGCGCGCGGGCTTCTCGGGTTCATGGCGGAAGCGCAGTTCGACTTCGCCGCGCAGGACCGGCCCGCTCAGCGTGGTGAGGCGCAGCGCGCCGTGGTGCTCGACGTCGGCTTCGAGCAGTCCGCCGGCGACGAGCTGGCGGAACACGCCGCGCCACTGGCGCTCGTCGAGATCGCTGCCGATCGACCAGGTGCTCAGGCGTTCATGGCCCCACTGCTTCACCTTGTCGGTCACCACGCCGCGAAGCACGTCGATGACATGCCCGGCGCCGAAGCGCTGCCCGGTGCGGTACACGCACGACAGCGCCTTGCGCGCGGCCTGCGTGCCGTCCCAGCTGCGCGGCGGGTCCAGGCAGTTGTCGCAATTGCCGCAGGCGCCGCCGTGCGCTTCGCCGAACCAGCCCAGCAGCGCCTGCCGCCGGCATTGCGTGGATTCGCAGTAGCCCAGCAACGCGTCGAGCTTGCGAAGTTCCAGGCGCTTGCGTTCCTCGCCGGCTTCGCCCTGCTGGATCAGTTGCCGCAGGTTGACCACGTCGCCCAGGCCGTAGCTCAGCCAGGCTTCGGCTGCCTCGCCGTCGCGGCCGGCGCGGCCGGTTTCCTGGTAGTAGCCCTCGATGGATTTGGGCAGGTCGACGTGCGCCACGAATCGCACGTCCGGCTTGTCGATGCCCATGCCGAAGGCGATCGTCGCCACCATCACGATGCCGTCCTGCTGCAGGAAACGCCGCTGGTTCTGCGCGCGCAGCGATGCGTCCATGCCGGCGTGGTAGGGCAGGGCGTTGAGGCCGGCGGCCTGGAGCTGCTCGGCGACGGTTTCCACGCGCTTGCGCGAGAAGGCGTAGACGATGCCGCTTTCGCCGCGATGACCGTCGAGGAAATCCAGCAGCTGGCGCACGCCGCCGCCGTCCTTGTGCACGATGCGGTAGCGCAGGTTCGGACGGTCGAACGAGCTGACGAACTGGCGCGCGTCTTCCAGGTTCAGGCGTTCGGCGATTTCCCGCCGCGTCGGCGCGTCGGCCGTGGCGGTCAGCGCGATGCGCGGGATGTCCGGCCAGCGCTCGTGCAGGACGGTGAGCTGGCGGTATTCCGGGCGGAAATCGTGGCCCCATTGCGAGACGCAGTGCGCCTCGTCGATGGCGAACAGCGCCAGTCGCGCGCGGTCCAGCAGCGAAAGGAAGCGCTGGGTCAGCAGCCGCTCGGGTGCGACGTAGAGCAGGTCCAGTTCGCCGGACAGGAGCTCGCGCTCGATCCGCGCGGATTCCTCCGCATCGAGCGTGGAGTTGAGGTACGCGGCGCGCACGCCGAGCTGGCGCAGCGCCTCGACCTGGTCCTGCATCAGCGCGATCAGCGGCGAGACGACCAGCGCGCAGCCTTCGCGCAGCAACGCGGGCAGCTGGTAGCACAGCGACTTGCCGCCGCCGGTGGGCATGAGGACGAGGGCATCGCCACCGCCGGTGACGTGTTCGACGATCTGCCGTTGTTCGCCGCGGAAGCCGGGGTGGCCGAACACGCGGCGGAGCAGATCGAGTGCGGGGTCTGACATGCCGCCAGTTTACCGGGCGACGCGGGCAGAGCTGTCAGGAAACTGCGGGAAGAACGGTCGGAAGGCGCCTCGTCCTGCGTCCTGCCGCCAGGATCCCTCTCCCGCGGACGGGAGAGGGGCGGAACCTTGAAACCTCAGGCGCGCGGCGCCATCACTCCAGCAGCGAGCGCAGCATCCACGCGTACTTCTCGTGGGTCTGCAGGCGCTGGGTCATCAGGTCGACCGTCGGATCGTCGCCGGCATCGTCGGCGGTCTTGAGGACCTTGCGCGCGGTGCGGGCCACGGCCTCGTTGCCGGCGACCAGCTGGCGGACCATCTCCTTCCAGTCGGGCGCCTCGGTCAGGCCGGGCTCCTCGGGGATCGAGCTCAGGCGGATGAATTCGGCGTACGAACCCGGCGCGTTGAAGCCCAGCGCGCGGATGCGTTCGGCGGTTTCGTCCAGGGCGGTCCACTGCTCGGTGTACTGGGTTTCGAACATCACGTGCAGGCTGTTGAACATCGGCCCGGTGATGTTCCAGTGGAAGTTGTGGGTCTTCAGGTACAGCGTGAAGCTGTCCGACAGGAAGCGCGACAGTCCCTCGGCGATCTTCTGGCGGTCGCCGCCGCTGATGCCGATATCGATGGCCTGGCTGCTGGCGGTGGGGGTGAACTGGGACTTTGCGGACTTCTGCGGCTTGGCGGTCTTGTCGTTCTTGGCTTTGGCCATTGCGGTTCTCCCTTCGATCATGGCATTGCGGCGACAATAGGCCATGCCGTCCGCGATGTGGGTGGTTTCTTCCAGGCAGTGCAATCGATGAAGTCTATGGACCCGGCGGAGTCTAGTCAGGGCAACGTCAGCAATACGTTACGCCAGGCCCGGCGCGCGATCGACGGCGCGCTGAGTCGCGATCGTGGCCGCCTGCACGGCCTGTGGTCGCGCTGGAGCGGCAAACCCGCCGACGCCCGCGCCCGCGATGCCTTCGCGCAGGCGCTGGCGGCATCGGTCGCGCAACGCGAAGCCCGCACCGCCGCGCTGCCCACCGCGCCGGTCGATCCCACCCTGCCGATCGCGGCGAAGGCCGACGAGATCGTCGAACTGATCCGCGCGCATCCGGTGGTGGTGATCGCCGGCGAAACCGGCTCGGGCAAGACCACCCAGCTGCCCAAACTGTGCCTGGCCGCCGGACGCGGCGCCGCCGGCATGATCGGCTGCACGCAGCCGCGCCGCATCGCCGCCCGCGCGGTGGCGCGCCGCGTGGCGGAGGAACTGCAGACGCAGCTCGGCGGTGCGGTCGGCTACCAGGTGCGCTTCACCGAGAACGTCGGCGAGCAGACCGCGGTGAAGTTCATGACCGACGGCATCCTGCTGGCCGAGATCCAGTCCGACCGCTGGCTGTCGCAGTACGACACCATCCTCATCGACGAGGCGCACGAACGCAGCCTCAACATCGACTTCCTGCTCGGCTACCTCAAGCAACTGCTGCAGAAACGCAAGGACCTGAAGGTCATCGTCACCTCGGCGACGATCGACACCGAGCGCTTCGCCGCGCACTTCGGCGACGCACCGGTGGTGAACGTGGAAGGGCGCAGCTATCCGGTGTCGGTGCGTTATCGCCCGCTGGAAGGCGAGGGCGAGGGCGAGGACGACGGCGATCGCACCACCAACGACGGCATCGTCGCCGCATGCGACGAGATCACGCGCGAGGACCCGCGCGGCGACGTGCTGATCTTCCTGCCCGGCGAACGCGAGATCCGCGACGCGCATCTGTCGCTCGAACGTCGCAAGTATCGCGAAACCGAGGTGCTGCCGCTGTACGCGCGATTGTCCGTGCGCGACCAGGACCGCGTGTTCAATCCCGGCCCGAAGCGCCGCATCGTGCTGGCGACCAACGTCGCCGAAACCTCGCTGACCGTGCCGCGCATCCGCTACGTCGTCGATCCGGGCCTGGCGCGCGTGAAGCGCTACAGCCCGCGCGGCAAGCTCGATCGCCTGCACATCGAGCCGGTAAGCCAGGCCAGCGCCGACCAGCGCAAAGGCCGCTGCGGACGCATCAGCGAAGGCACCTGCTATCGCCTGTACTCGGAAGCCGATTTCGAATCGCGCCCGCGCTACACGGATCCGGAAATCCGCCGCGCCGCGCTGGCCGGCGTGATCCTGCGCATGCTGTCGCTGGGGTTGGGCCGCATCGAGGAATTCCCGTTCCTGGAGCCGCCCGATCCGCGCGCCGTCGCCGACGGCTGGCAGCAGCTGGCCGAACTCGGCGCGGTGGACGAACAGCGGCGCCTCACGCCGACCGGCAGGCTGATGTCGCGCCTGCCGGTGGACGTGAAGCTCGCGCGCATGCTCGTGGCCGCGAACGAACACGGCGTGCTGCGCGAGATGCTCGTCATCGCGTCGTTCCTCGGCATCCAGGATCCGCGCGAACGCCCGGCCGACCAGCGCGCCGCGGCGGACAACGCGCATGCGCAGTTCGCCGACCACAAGTCGGAGTTCGTCGGCATCCTGAAGTTGTGGAATGCCTACAACACCGCGCACGAGGACCTCACGCAGTCGAAACTGCGCGCGTGGTGCGAGAAGAACTTCCTCGGCTTCCTGCGCATGCGCGAATGGCGCGAGCTGCATCGCCAGCTGAAACTGATGGCGGAGGAGTTGGGCTGGAAGGAATCGCGCGCCGCGCTCAACGAACACGGCGCGCTCGATCAATCCGCCTACGCCACGCTGCACAAGGCGCTGCTCGCCGGCCTGCCGACGCAGATCGGCACGCGCGGCGACAAGGGTTTCGACGGCCCGCGCGGTCGCAAATTCCAGCTGTTTCCCGGCTCGCCGCTGGCGAAGAAACCGCCGCCGTGGGTGTTGTCGGCGACCTTGCTCGACACCGAACGCGTGTGGGCGCTGACCAACGCGGCGATCGAACCGGACTGGGCCATCTCCGAACTGGCGCACCTGCTTTCGCGCCGGCAGCACGATCCGCGCTGGTCGCGCTCGCAGGGGCGCGTGATCGGCAGCGAACAGATCAGCCTGTTCGGACTGGTGCTCGCGCCCAAGCGCCCGGTGCATTACGGCGCGCTGTTCCCCGAGGAGAGCCGCGCGATCTTCGCGCGCGACGCGCTGGTGACGGGCGAGATCAACACGCGCAGCGCGTTCCTGCAGCGCAATCTGGCGACTTTGGCGAAAGCGCGCGAGGAGGAAGCCAAGCAGCGCCGCAGCGGCCTGGTCGTCGACGAGGACTGGATGGCGCAGTGGTACCTCGATCGCCTCCCCGCGAACGTGCACAACACGCAGGCGCTCGATGCGTGGTACGGCAAGCTGCCGCAGCACGGGAAGGTCGCGCTGGAATGGTCGCTGTCGGATTTGATGATCGGCGACGAGAGCGATGCCGCGCGCTTCCCGCCGTACCTCGCGCTGGGCAACGTGCGGCTCGCGGTGAAGTACCGCTTCGAGCCCGGCGCGAGCGACGACGGCATGACGCTCGCGGTGCCGCTGCACCTGCTCAACGCGATCGATCCGGTGCGCCTGACCTGGCTTGCGCCGGGCTTCGTGCAGGACAAGGCCGCCGCGCTGATCAAGACGCTGCCCAAGACCATTCGCCGCAACTTCGTGCCTGCGCCGGATTTCGCGCGTGCGTTCCACGAGGCGCATCCGCAGCCGTCGGCGGACAGCATCACCGGCGAGCTCGCGCGCTTCCTGCACAAGCTCGGCGGCGTGCCCGTCGCACAGACGGACTTCGACGAATCCGCGCTGGAGCCGCACCTGCGCATGAACCTGCGCCTGTTCGACCGCGACGGCAAATCGGTACTGGCCGAATCGCGCGATCTGGAC
Organism: Lysobacter sp. SCRH-1R; assembly: GCF_057747855.1. Lineage (NCBI taxonomy): Bacteria > Pseudomonadati > Pseudomonadota > Gammaproteobacteria > Lysobacterales > Lysobacteraceae > Lysobacter > Lysobacter sp. SCRH-1R. Next base: position 783,912 of record NZ_CM173227.1, read on the forward strand.
GACCTGCGCCAGCGGTTCGGCGAACGTGCGGCGGCGGCGTTCGCGGCGAAGGCCGCAGATGGCCTCGCGCAACGCGGGCTGGTGGCGTTCCCGGATGCGCCGATTCCGGCGTCCGTGCCGGGTGCCGGCGGCGTGCCGGCGTATCCGGCGCTGCACGACGATGGCGACAGCGTCTCGCTGCGCGTGCACGCCGAGCGCGACGTCGCGCTGCTCGAACATCCGCGCGGCGTGCGGCGGCTGATGGCCATCGCGCTGGCCGACAAGCTCCGGCAGGCGCGCAAGCAACTGCCGGTGACGCCGAAGATGGGGCTGCTGTACGCCTCGATCGAAGCGGCGGCGCCGCGCACGGACGGCCTGAAGGAAGGCGACCGGCTGCGCGCGGATCTCGTCGACGGCGCGTTCGCTTCGCTCACCGCCGAGGACGCGATCGGCGACATCCGCGACGCCGACACCTTCGCCGCGCGTCGCGATGCGATCGGCAGACAGGTGTTCGGCGATGCGATGGAGCGGCTGAAGCAGGCGGAGGCGATCCTCGCCGCCGTCGCGGAAGCGCGTGCCAAGCTCGAATCGCCGCTGATGGGCTGGGCGAGCGGCAACCTCGACGACATGCGCGCGCACCTGTCGATGCTGACCCCGCCGGGATTCCTGCGCAACGTGCCGGCCGATGCGCTGCGCGAATATCCACGCTATCTGAAGGCGCTCGCGTTGCGTGGCGAGCGTGCGTTGCGCGATCCGATGCGCGACCAGGCGCGCATGCTCGAACTCAAGCCCTTCGCCGACGCGCTGGCCGAAGCGGTGGAGAAGGACGAGGCGGACGCGCCGGAATGGCAGGCGCTGCGATGGGACCTGGAGGAACTGCGGGTGTCGCTGTTCGCGCAGGAACTGGGCACGCGCGGCGGCGTGTCGCCGAAGAAACTGGCGCAGCGGCTTTCGCAGCTGCGCCGTTGACGCAGGCGCGCGTCAGTCGACGCGCTGCACCTTCACCGCCGGCGTGTCGTCTTCCATGCGCATCCACCACGCGCCCAGGAAGCCCGGCGCGATGGTGACCTTCGGGTTGCTCACCGGCCTCGAGAAATACACGTCGCCCTGCACGATGCGCCAGCGCTGGCCGTTGTCCAGCTGCACGGTCTGGCCGGTGGACCATTTGCGCAGTTCGCCGGCCACCGTGCCGGACACCGGCTGGCGTTCGACGCGCTCGGCACGTTTGCCGGCGCTGTCCTGCGTGTGTTTCGCGACCACTTCGGCCTCCACCGCGCGCGCCACTTCGGCGCGGTCCTCGCTGAGCAGGCTGTTGAGCAGCGACAGCTGTTCCTGCGACAGCGTGTCCAGGCCCGTGGCGCGCATCTGCTCGGCGCTCAGGCGCTGTTCGATGGGAACGTAGGTCTTCTCCGCGGCATGCGCCGACGGAGACGGAAGGAACGCATACAGCGACATCACAACGGCGAACGGCAACGACCAGCGCATCGGATCACCTCGTCGGACTCAATCGCGAACGGACATCCCTTGAACGGCCGAGGCCGTCGTCACTTCACGCGCTGCACCTTCGCGCGGGTGTTGTAGCCATCGACCGCCAGGTACCACGCGCCGCCGAGCAGGCTCGGGGTGATGCGCACCTTGGGGTTGTCGAGCTTGGCGCTGAGCGAGACATCGTCGATCTGCTGCCACACCTGGCCGTTGTCGAGCGTGAACTGGCGCCCCTTGCCGAAGCCGGTGAACGCGCCGGTGATGGCGCCGGCGACCGGCTCGCGCGATTCGCGCTGGGCGATACCGCGGCGGTCCTCGCCCGATTGCTGGCGGACCTCGTCGGCGGCCTTCGCCGTCTCGACTTCCAGCTTGCCCGACAACCACGCGTTGAGGTTCGCCAGCTCCGCCGCCGACAGCTTGTCCAGGCCCGAGGCCTTGAACTGCTCGTAGGTCATCTGCTGTTCGATCTTCTCCTGCGCCATCGCCGCCAAGGCGAAGGGCAGCAGCGCGGCGAGCGCGAGAAGGCGGGCAGGCGGGGCGATGCGGGTCATGCGCTGTTCCTCCAGTCGGATGCGGGCTAGTGTAGACCGTCCCCGCGTCGCCGACTCCAAGGCACATCCGTTCAGCGCCATGGCAACACCGTCCCCCTCGTCGCATCCGGCGCTGGCGCATCCGGCCAGCGCGGGCATCCCCGCGCCGCTGCAGCGGGCGATGCAGCAGGCGGCGGCGACCGCCGGTGCGGAAGGCGGCGATCCTCCCGAACTGGTGGCCAGCATGCTCGATGCGCTGGCGCTGCTCGGCGCCGACGGCGACACCGCGGCGGCGGCGATCCTCCACGCGCATCCGGCGTGGGAGGAAGCGCTGCGCCCTCGCATCGAACGCGATTTCCCCGGCATCGCGCCGCTGCTGGAAGGCCAGCGCGCCGCCGGGCAGGTGTGGGAACTGCATGCCCAGCGCCACGGCCAGGCCGGCAACGAGGGCCTGCGCCGGCTGCTGCTGGCGATCGTGCGCGACCTGCGCGTGGTGCCGATCCTGCTCGCGCGGCAGCTGGCGCGCATGCGCCACGCCGAGCGTCTGCCCGAAGCCGAGCGCCGCGAACTGGCGACGCTCACGCGCGACATCCACGCGCCGCTCGCGAACCGGCTTGGCATCTGGCAGTTGAAGTGGGAACTGGAAGACCTCGCGTTCCGTTACCTGGAACCGGCGACCTACCAGCAGATCGCGCGCCTGCTCGACGAGAAGCGCACCGATCGCGAACGCTACATCGAGCAGGTGAAGCGCACGCTGCGCGAGGCGATGGCCGCGCAGGGGCTGACGGCGGACATCGCCGGCCGTCCCAAGCACATCTACAGCATCTGGAAGAAGATGCAGCGCAAGAACGTGCCGATCGGCGAGTTGTACGACCTGCGCGCGGTGCGCGTGATGGTCGACAGCCTCGCCGACTGCTATGCCGCGCTCGGCGTCGTGCACGCGACGTGGACGCCGGTGCCCAGCGAATTCGACGATTACATCGCGCGACCCAAGCGCAACGATTACCGCTCGCTGCATACGGCGGTGATCGGCCCGGAAGGCAAGACGCTGGAAGTGCAGATCCGCACGCACGAGATGCACCGCCAGGCCGAGCTCGGCGTCGCCGCGCACTGGAAATACAAGGAAGTCGGCAGCCACAGCGCCGATGCCGCGTTCGACCGCAAGATCGCGTGGATGCGCCGGCTGCTGGAAGCCGGCGGCGAGGGCGGACGCGAGGAGGTGTCGCTCGCGGGCGAGTTCGACACCGAACTGGTGGAGGACCGCATCTACGTGCTCACGCCGAAGGGCGAGGTGATCGACCTGCCCACCGGCGCGACGCCGCTGGATTTCGCGTACCACGTGCATACCGAAGTGGGCCATCGCTGCCGCGGCGCCAAGGTGGACGGACGCATCGTCCCGCTCGACCACAAGCTGCGCAGCGGCGATCGCGTGGAGATCATGACCGCGAAGACCGGCGAGCCGCGCCGCGACTGGCTGGTCGCGGCGAATGGTTTTCTCGCCAGCGGGCGTTCGCGCGACAAGGTGCGCGCGTGGTTCCACAAGCTCGACCGCGCGCGCAACGAAGCGGCCGGCAAGGAGCTGCTCGACAAGGAACTGCGCCGCCTCGGCCTGCTCGGTGCCGACCTCGCGCCGGCGCGGGAGAAGTTCAACCTCGCCAGCGATGCGGAGGTGTACGTGCAGGTGGCGCTGGGCGACATCGGCCCGCACCAGGTGGGTCGCGCGCTGCTCGAGCACGAACGCGCCCGCGAAGCCGCGCAGGCCGTCGCCGCCGCGCCCGCGACGACCACCACCGTCACGCCGCCGACCCCGCGCCGCGCGCCTCGACGGAGCAACGACTTCACCGTGGAAGGCGTGGGCAACCTGCTGGTGCAGCTCGCGCGCTGCTGCCAGCCGCTGCCGGGCGAGGCGATCGTCGGCTATCTCACGCGTGGGCGTGGGGTGAGCGTGCACCGCCCTGGATGCGCCGCGTTCCAGCGCCTGGCGGCCGCGCAGCCGCAGCGCGTGCTGCCGGTCGAGTGGGGCCGCGCGGGCAGCGGCTACGAGGTCGACGTCGAAGTGCTGGCGCTGGACCGCAAGTGGCTGCTGAAGGAAGTCACCAACCTGATCGCGCAGGGCAACGCGCACGTGGTCAGCATCCGAAGCGAAAGCGAGCGCAACGGTGCGCGCGTTCGGTTGCGCCTGCGCCTGCGCGTGGGCGACTACGGCCAGCTGTCCACGCTGCTGGGCAAGCTGTCCGCGCTGCCGGGCGTCGAGCACGCGCAGCGCCGCTGAACGCGCGCCGCTGAACGCACGCCGAAAGTTGCGACGGACCCACCACTTTCCCGGCGTTATCCTTGCGTGGTGAGTTCAAAGACGCCCCGCGATCCCAACCCGGACCCCTGGCACGGCCCGCTCGGCGACGATGCGGCCTCGCCGCGTGGTCGCATCGAGCCGACGCTGGGCGCCGAGCCGCGCGAGGAAATGGTCGGCTGGGAGGTCGACGACTTCCGTGCCGGGCCGAAGAAGCGGCATCGCCGTCGCAGCCCCATCGCCGAGCCGGCGCAGCCGTCGCGTCCTTGGGCGTGGCTCGTGGCGATGCTCGTCCTCGCCGCGCTCGGTGCCGGCCTGTTCGTGCTGCGCCAGCCGCTGTCGGACATGCTCTGGCCGGAAACGCGCGCCCAGCAGTTGCAGGCCGACGCCGCACGCGCGCTGGCGCAGGGCCGCCTGACCTCGCCCGACGGTCGTGGCGCCCGCGAGCTGTATGCCGCGGCGCTCGCGCGCGATCCGGACCGCAGCGAAGCGCGCGCAGGCCTGGCGAAGGTCGGCCAGGCAGCGCTGGCGCGCGCCGGCAAGGCGATGAACGCCCGGCGCTACAAGGAAGCGCATTCGATGCTGGCGCTCGCCCGCGAACTGTCCGTGCCGCGTGCGCAGGTCGACGCGCTCGAAAAACGCCTGCGCGCCCGCGAAGCCGCCGAAGCGGGCATCGACACGCTGCTGGCGCAGGCCGCGGCTGCACGCCTGGCGGGCCAGCTCGACGGCAACGAGCACGCTGCATTGCCGCTCTACCAGCGCGTCCTCGCGTTGCAGCCGGCGCGCATCGAAGCGCTCGAGGGCCGCGAGGACACGCTCGCCGATCTGCTCCAGCTCGCGCGCACCTCGCTCTCGCGCGGCGAACTGGCCGAGGCCTCCGCGCGCATCCGCCGCGTGCAGTCGGCCGATCCGGGCCACGTCGACCTGCCCGACGCGCTGGCGCAGCTCGCGCGCGCCGGCGAACAGCACCGCAGCCGCGGCGACCAGGCGCTGCGCCGGGGCCACCTGGACGATGCGCTCGACGAATACCTCGCCGCGCTCGCCGCGATGCCCGACGATGCCGCCGCCGAGCGCGGGCTGATCCAGATCGCCAACACCTACGCCCAGCGCAGCGAACGCTACGCCGCGGATTTCCGTTTCGATGAAGCCGAAGCCGCGTTGCGCGACGCGCGCGCGATCTCGCTGCAGGCGCCGGGCATCGACCAGGCCCAGCAGCGGCTGACGCAGGCCCGGCAGACGCAGCAGCGCTACGGGCAACGCGAATCGTCCGGGCAGCGTGCGCGCCGCATCGACCAGTTGCTCACCGATGCCTCGCGGGCCGAAGCGAACGGCGACCTGCTCACGCCGCCCGGCGACAGCGCGTACGACAAGCTGCGCGCCGCGCAGGCGCTGGCGCCGCAGGATCCGCGCGTGCGCGGCGCGATGGCGCGATTGTTGCCGGCCGCGCAGCGGTGCTTCGAGAACGAACTGCGCGGCAACCGCCTGCGTCGCGCGCGCGAATGCCTGGACGCACGCGCCGTGCTGGAAGGCGAAAGCGCCGCCCTGCGCGACGCGCGCCGGCGTCTTGCGCAGCGCTGGATCGCGGTGGGCGACGAGCGCCTGGGCGCGGGCGAGATCGGCGCCGCCCAGGCCGCCCTGACCGCCGCCCGCGAACTGGATCCGCAGGCGACGGGACTCGGGGAATTCGCCGACCGGCTGCGGGCGGCGTCGGCGGCGAACTAGCGGTCAGTCGCGTTCCAGCAATACGCGACGTACGACGTCGCGCGCGGCGTCCAGCGAGAAGTGGCGCTCGACGTTCGCGAGGCCGCTGCGGGACAGGCGATTCCACAGCGCCGCATCGGTGTAGAGCCGTACCACGGCCTGGGCGAACGCCTCCGGGTCGTTGCCGACCAGCACGTCCTCGCCGTCGCGCAGGTGCATGCCTTCGACCGCGCAGGCCGTCGCCACCACCGGCTGGCCGTGCGCCATGCTCAGGTTTACCTTGCCCTTCACGCCGGCGCCGTAACGCAGCGGCGCCACGGCGATGCGTGCGCCATCCATGTACGGGTCGATGTCGGGCACATACCCGTGCACGACCACGCCGGGGCGTGCGGCCAATGCCGCGATCTCCGGCGGCGTGTCGCTGCCTATGCAGTGGAATCGCACTTCGGGCAATTGCGCGCGGACGATCGGGAACACGTCACCTACGAACCACTGCACCGCGTCGACGTTCGGCGGATGGCGGAAACCACCGACGAAGACCAGGTCGTGGCGTTGCTCGAATGGCAGGCCGCGGCCGCGCACGTGGTGCAGGTTCGACACGATTTCCACACGGGCGCCGGGTGCGTCCTGCGCGAGCAGCGTGCGTTCGACCTCGCTCACGACCAGCGTCGCGTCGCTGCGGGCGATCATCTCCAGTTCCAGCGTGCGGGTACGCTCGGACGCGCGCTTGCGCGCGACATCGCCCGCGAGCTCGGCGCCGCGGCGTTCGCGCAGGTAGTGCAGGTCGACCGTGTCGAAGACCAGCTTGGCCTGCGGCGCGAACCGGCGCACCAGCGGCAGCCATTCGCGCAGGACGTAGTGGCGGCAGATCACGATCGTGTCGAAGGCCCGGCCGTGCGTGCGCATCCATTGTGCGGGCGTCGTCGCGAACGGCGCGTACCAGGCTTCGACGCCAAGCGACTGGAGCCTGCGCGTGTTGTCGCGCGCATGGCTCAGGTCGCCAGGGAAGAACGCCACCTGCGCCTGCTCCTCGCGCAGCAGCCGCATCAGATTCACCAGCCGCAACGAAGCCGAATCGCGATCGGGTTGCGGCGTCGCGCCGTCTACGATGAGCACCCGCCGCGCAGCGCCGGCACCGGCTGCGAGGTACGGGGTTGTTTGCGGTGGCGGCTGATGCTGCAGCGCTTCATGCCATTTTTCGGCGAAAACATGGCGATTTCGCGCCTGGTAGGCCTTCACGCCTTTGGTGTCGTCCACGCCGGCCGTGGTGCCTTCCATGTGCACGACGTGGGCGTGCGGCTGGTAGACGACGCGCAATCCCTTCGCGCGGACCGCGAAGGCCATATCGGTATCTTCGAAGTACGCCGGCTCATAGCGTCGATCGAAGCCGCCCACGCTTTCGAACAGCGCACGCGGCATGGCCAGCGCCGCGCCGGAGCAGTAATCGGCGTCGCGCACGAACCCATAACGCGGATCGTTGGGGCTTTCGAAACGGCCGTAGTTGTGCGCGGAGCCGTCGGAGAACACGAGGCCGCCGGCTTCCTGCAATCTCCCGTCGGGATACACCAGTTGCGCGCCGGCCAGTCCGATGTCCGGGCCGCTGTCGAACGTCGCCAGCAACGTATCGAGCCAGCCCGGTTGCGGAATCGTGTCGTTGTTGAGGAAAACCAGGAACTCGCCGCGTGCCTGCATCGCGCCATCGTTGCAGGCGGCGATGAAACCGCCGTTGCGCGCACGGCGGTGGTAACGCACGCCTTCGACCTGCGCGAGCGCATCCGCGGTTTCGTCCGAGGAACCATCGTCGGAGACGATGATTTCGATCGGGGCTGAGGGCGGATGCGCTGCGATCGCCCGCAGGCACGCCAGCGTGTGCGCGAACTGGTTGTAGACGGGAATGACGATGCTCGCCTTCGGCCGCTGCGCATGCGGCACCGCGAACGGCGCGAACGGCTCCGCCTGGGGCAGGTACAGCGCCAGACGCTGCTCCATCGGCACGGTGTGGAACTGCTTGAGCACCCGCTCCCACGAGGCGCGCACGCCGCGCGTGCGCACGCTGGCGAGCCCCCGGCGGACAAGACCGGTTCCCCGGTCGTAGAAGAATCGCAACTCGGTCCAGCTCAGGCCCATCGGATCATCGTCATGCTGAAGGAACTCCCTAACGCGAACGGCGGTCCCGCACCCCGTTCGCGGGGCCGCCGGCCGGCTGCGCTAGACTCGCGGGCACGAGGGCGCAGCCCCGCCATTGTCCCATGCCGTGGCCCGAATCCAGTACGACGAAGACGACAACGACGACACCGAGCAGCGCGACGCCCCGCAATGGCGCCGGCGGCTGGTCATCTGGGTACTCGCGGCGATCGGCCTGGGGCTGGGCTTCCTGGTCCCGTACACCCTCTACCTGAACCATGAAGTCGGCGAGCGCTTCGGCCAGCTGAAGTGGCAGATCCCCACGCGTGTCTACGCGCGACCGCTGGAACTGGCGCCGGGCCTGACCCTGGATTCGGCGACGCTCAAGACCGAACTCGATGCGGCGGCCTACCACGAAGGCGACGGGACGCGCCCGGGCACCTACGCGCGCAAGGGCGGGCGATGGCTGGTGTCCAGCCGCGGCTTCCAGGACGTCGACGGCCCGGTGCCGGCGCGGCGCATCGAAGTGGTGCTGTCCGGCAGCAAGGTCGCCTCGGTGCGCGATGCGTCGGCGAAGCGCGCGCTGAAATCCGTGCGCCTGGACCCGGCGCGCATCGCCACGCTCTACGGCCAGAAGAACGAGGAACGCCGCCTCGTGCGCCTGCGCGAGGTGCCCGAATTGCTGGTCACCGGCCTGCAGGCGGTGGAAGACCGCGATTTCAACAGTCACCACGGCATCGACGTCAGCGGCATGGTTCGCGCCGCCTTCAAGACCGCCACCGGCAGCACGCAGGGCGCGAGCACGCTGACCCAGCAGCTCGCGCGCAGCGGCCTGCTCGGCATCGGCCGCGAGCGCACGCTCAGCCGCAAGGGCAAGGAAATCCTCTACGCCCTGCTGATCGAAGCGCGCTACGACAAGGGCACGATCCTGGAGGCGTACTTCAACCAGGTCTACCTCGGCCAGCGCGGCGCGCAGGCGATCCACGGCGTCGCGGCGGGTTCGGAGTTCTGGTTCGGGCGCGACCTGTCGGACCTGAGCACCGAACAGATCGCGCTGCTCATCGGCATCGTGCGCGGCCCGTCGTACTACGACCCGCGCCGCAATCCCGGGCGTGCGCTGGAACGCCGCAATTTCGTGCTCGGCGAGATGCACGAAACCCACCTCATCGACGACGCCGAGTACCAGCGCGCGTTGAAGGCGCCGCTCGGCGTGACCACCGATCCGGGCAGCATCGCGGCCAACCGTTTCCCGGCCTATGTCGACCTGATCCGTCGCCAGCTGGCGCGCGACTATCCCGCCGACGCGCTCGCCGGTGCGGGCCTGAGCGTGATGAGCGGCATGTCTCCCTCCGCGCAGGCGATGGCCGAAGGCGCGGTCGCGCGCACGCTCAAGGGCCTGGACAGCAAGCGTCGTCCGCCGTTGCAGACCGGCCTGGTGGTCACCGACGTGCACAACGGCAACGTGGTGGCCGTCGTCGGCAGCCGCAGCGTCGCCGAACACGGTTTCAATCGCGCGATCGAAGCGCAGCGTCCGGTCGGTTCGCTGCTCAAGCCCTTCGTCTACCTGCTCGCGCTGGCGCAGCCGGGCAGGTATTCGCTGGCCAGCTGGGTCGACGATTCGCCGGTCACCGTCGCGCTGGGCAAGAACAAGAACTGGAATCCCGGCAATTCCGATGGCCGCAGCCACGGCACGGTGCGCCTGGTCGATGCGCTGGCGATGTCCTACAACCAGGCCACGGTACGCGTGGGCATGCAGGTCGAGCCCGAACGCATCGCCAGCCTGATCCGCACGCTTGCCGGCATCGAAGCTCCGCCGCATCCGGCGCTGATCCTCGGCGCGGTGGACCAGAGCCCGTACGCGATGGCGCAGCTGTACCAGTTCCTCGCATCCGGCGGCGAAATCCAGCCGCTGCACGCCGTGCGCGGCGTGCTCGACGCGAACGGAAAGGCGCTCAACCGCTACGACAAGGAGCCCGCGCCGGCGCAGGAAGGCGACGCGATCGCCGCGCGGCTGATCACCATCGCGCTGCAACAGGCGGTGTCCAACGGCACCGGCACGCAGCTCGTGCGCGACGGCCTGGGCCGCCTGTCGCCGGCCGGCAAGACCGGTACGTCGAACGACGGCCGCGACAGCTGGTTCGCCGGCTGGACGGGCGACCATCTCGCGGTGATCTGGGTCGGCAACGACCAGAACAAGGAAACCGGCCTGTACGGCGCGACCGGTGCGATGCGCGTGTGGTCGTCGATCTTCTCGCGCCTGCCCACCGCGCCGCTGGAAGTGGGCAACAAGGGCATCGACTGGCAGTGGACGATCGGCTCCAACTCCACCGACGCCGATTGCCCCGGCGCCCGCCGTTTCGCCTATGTCGCCGGCTTCGCGCCGCAGTACGCGCCGTGCCCGCAGCCCGAACCCGTCGAGGAAGAGAGCGGCGGCTGGCGCGAGTGGTTCGGCTTCGGCCGGAAGGAAGAGGAGGCCCCGCGCGAGGAGGCCCCGCCGCAAGAGACCCCGTGATGAACCCCCGCATCCCCCGCATCGTCCTCCACGCGCTGGCGCTGTCCGTCCTGGCGGCCTGCAGCAGCACTCCGCCGGCGCCGCCGGCCCCGAGCATCGACGCCGTCGCGGCGGTCGCCGCGATCCGTGCCGCCGGCGGCGCCGCCAGCACCGAGCTGGACGTGCAGCCGATCCGCGATCCCCAGGTCGAAGACCTGCGCGAGGACGCCGAGCGGCTCGAACAGAGCGGCCAGTACCCGCAGGCCGTCGCCGCGCTGGACCAGGCGCTGCAGCTGAACCCTGACGATCCCGCGCTGCTGCAGGAACGCGCCGAGGCCGCGTTGCTGGTGAAGGACCTCGCCGCTGCCGAGCGCTTCGCGAAGCTCGGCGTCGAGCGCGGTTCGAAAGTCGGCCCGCTGTGTCGCCGCCACTGGGAAACCATCGCCCAGGTGCGCCAGGCGCGATCGGCCCCGCTGGAAGTGCCGGGCGAAACCGTCGCCGACGCGCGCCGCGAGCGCGACTCGTGCACCGTCGCCGCCCCGCCGCGCTATTGAGCGGCAGCGGCGTTCCGACACACCGGATCGCGACGCCGCATCGGCGCTCGTCGCATTCATCCGTATCGAATGCGCTTCTGACCGGCTCCTCCCATCGCGCAGGCTAGAATGGCCCGGTGCACGCGGCGTCGCCGCGGATTCCCGTGATCGGCAGGTGTCGTGAGTGGGGCGGCCACGTGGGATGGCCGGAGGCGCGAAGCTCGCGCCGCGCCATTCACAGGAACCGTCGAGACCATGCAGGCCGCGCCGCCATCGCCCATCGAAACGAGCTTCGACGACGCCTCCATCGAAGGTGCGACGGCCGATGCGCGCGCCTTGAGCCGCCTCGCGCAGGCGAGCCGCGATGCGTTGTCCGAAGGCGGTGAACTGGCGCGCAACATCCCGTCCTTCGCGTCCCGTCCGGCGCAGCAGGACCTCGCCGCGGCCGTCGCCGATGCCGTCGATCGCCGCGGCACGCTGCTCGCCGAAGCCGGGACCGGAACGGGCAAGACCTTCGCCTACCTCGTGCCGGCGCTGCTGTCGGGCAAGAAGACCATCGTTTCCACCGGCACGCGCGCGCTGCAGGACCAGCTCTACCATCGCGACCTGCCGCGCGTGCGCGACGCGCTCGGCGTGGGGCTCAAGACGGCGCTCCTGAAGGGACGCGCGAATTACCTGTGCCATTACCGCATGCGGCAGGCGCAGGGCGAACCGCATCTTTTCAAGGGCGCGTTCAGCTCGCGCGAGATGGCCGCGCAGTTCCAGCGCATCGTCGCGTGGTCGGGCCGCACGCGCATGGGCGACCTCGCCGAACTCGACGCGCTGCCCGAAGACTCGCCGCTGCTGCCGATGGTCACCAGTACCGCGGAAAACTGCCTCGGCAGCGAGTGCCCGTTCTTCAACGACTGCTTCGTCGTGCAGGCGCGCCAGCGCGCGCAGGCCGCGGACCTGGTCGTGGTGAACCATCACCTGCTGCTCGCCGATCTGGCGCTGAAACAGGAAGGTTTCGGCGAAATCCTGCCGGGCGCGCAGACCTTCGTCGTCGACGAGGCGCACCAGCTGCCCGAACTCGCCGCGCAGTTCTTCGGCGAAGCGCTGAGCGCGCGACCGCTGGTGGAGCTTGCGCGCGACGCGCTCACCGAATGCAGGCAGGTCCCGTCCGCGCTCGCCGCTGTGCAGGATCCGGCGCGCGCGCTGGAGCAGGGCGTGCGCGCGCTGCGTGCCGCGATGGACGAACTGCCCGTGCGCGGCACGCGACGTCGCGCCGCGGAGGATGCCGGCGTCGAACAGGCGTTCGACGCGCTGGAACACGCGCTGCGCGCGTTCCATTCGGCGGTCGTGCCGTTCGCGTCCGCGTCGCCCGGATTCGATGCGTGCGCGGCGCGCGCGGTGGAATTCGAAGGACGTTTGAAGCGCTGGCGCGATGGCGAGGACGTGCCCGTCGACGAAGCCGCGGAAACGCCGGATGACGAAGGCGTCGCGGGTGAGAGCGACGCGGAGTCGTCACGCAAGCGCGCCGACGACAGCGTGCTCTGGTACGAACTCACCGCACGCGGTTTCCGCCTGAGCCGCACGCCGCTCGATGTCGCGGGGCCGTTGGCGCAGCATCGCGCGCGCTCGCAGGCGGCATGGATCTTCACGTCCGCGACGCTCGCGGTCGGCGGGCGTTTCGAACATTTCGCGATCAAGCTCGGCCTGTACCTCAAGGGCGAGGATCCGCCGCACACGCTGCTGGTGCCCAGTCCGTTCGATTGGGAAACGCAGGCGCTGTGCTACCTGCCGCGCGGCCTGCCCGAGCCGATCGTGCGTCACTACAACGAGAGCATGATCGAGAAGATCAGGCCCGTGCTCGAAGCGTCCAACGGCCGCGCGTTCGTGCTGTTCGCCTCGCATCGCGCGCTGCGCGAAGCCGCCGAGTTGCTGAAGGACGGGCCGTGGCCGCTGTTCGTTCAGGGCGAGGCGCCGCGCCCGGTGCTGCTGGAACGCTTCCGTGCATCGGGCAACGGCGTGCTGCTGGGCGCGGCGAGTTTCCGCGAAGGCGTCGACGTGGCCGGCGATGCGCTCAGCGTGGTGGTGATCGACAAGCTGCCGTTCGCCGCGCCCGACGACCCGGTGTTCGAGGCGCGCCTGGATGCGATCCGCCGCAACGGCGGCAACCCGTTCCGCGACGAGCAGCTGCCGCAGGCGGTGATCGCGCTGAAGCAGGGCGCCGGCCGCCTGATCCGCAACGAGAACGATCGCGGCGTGCTCGTCCTGTGCGACCCGCGCCTGACCAGCAAGACCTACGGCAGCGTGTTCCTCAATTCGCTGCCGCCGCTGCCGAAGACGCGGCGGGTGGAGGATGTGGCGGCGTTCTTCGATGGGCGGGAAGGAGGCGGCGCGTGATGCACGGGAACGACAGGCAGGACGACGACCTCTCGCCCGAGGAGGCCGCGGCGATCGTGGCCTCGCTCGAGGCGGAGATTCGCGAGGCGATATTGATGTATTGCCCGGAACTGGAAGCCCGGGTCGTCGCGCCATTTTGTGTGCAATGCGACGAGGGCGAAGCCTGGGTGGTGGCCCGCGAACGCGAGGCCGCACTCTTCATCTCGCTGGAATTCAAGCAATGCGGCGTAGGTTTCCTGGACGAGAATGGCATGCTTCGCGAAAGCACGCGGTACCCCGACATCATCCAGGCAGCCCAGGCGTTTGGATGGGCCGTTTCGAACACCGCGACACCGGCCACCTCACATTGATCCACGCGGCGGAACCCAATGAACCTGCTCGCCTTTGAGACCTCCACCGAAGCCCTTTCCGTCGCGTTGTCCATCGACGGCGAGGTGCGCGAGCGGTTCGAGATCGCCCCGCGCCGGCATGCGGAACTCGCGCTGCCGTGGGCGGAAGAACTGCTCGCGGATGCGGGCCTGAAGCGCGCGCAGCTCGACGCGATCGCCGTCGGTCGTGGGCCCGGTGCGTTCACCGGTGTGCGTCTTGGGATCGCGCTGGCGCAGGGGATCGCGCTTGCGCTGGATCGGCCCGTCGTGGCGATTTCGACCCTGGCCGCGCTTGCGATGCGCGCCGATGCGCACGCTACCGGCGCGTCGCGCGTGTTCGCCGCGATCGACGCGCGCATGGGCGAGGTGTATTCGGCAGCGTTCGAACTGCGCGACGGCGACGCCCGCGCACTCAGCGATGAGCGTGTCAGCGCGCCCGGCGATGTGATCGTGCCGGGAGAAGCCGGCGGCTGGATCGGCGTGGGAACCGGCTTTGCTGCGGCGGAGCATGCGTTGTCGGAACGGCTGGCGTCACGCTTCGTTTCGATCGACGCAACGCAATTGCCGCATGCGGCGGACGTCGCGCGGCTCGCGGCGATGGCCTTCGCACGTGGCGATGCGGTCGCGGCCGAACGCATCGAGCCGGCCTACCTGCGCAACAACGTCGCGTTGACGTTGAAGGAGCAACAGGCGTTGCGCGAGTCGAAGCGGTAAGCCACGCGTGTGGCGTTAGCGCTTTCACTCCACTCATCCTGTCATCCCGGCGAAGGCCGGGGCAGGGCGTCAGGGCAGCCGCGGGCGATGGCTTTTGTCGCCCGGGTAAGGCCGAAGGCCGCACCCGGGATCGCCACGTCGCCTCGACCTCAGACCATCAAGCGCCACGGATGCGCTTCGCTTGCCCGGGCTACAACCGCGGCGTAGTCAACGCCTCAGTCGTCCACCAGCGTCCCGCCCGGCAGGAAGTTCCACGTCCGCGTGACGTGCAGGATGTCCGGGTTCTCGTCCGTGCGCGGCAGCGGCGCATACGGTTCGGCGAGTTTCGCGATGCGCAGCGCGGAGGCATCCAGCAACGGAATGCCGCTGGTGCGCACGATGTCGGCGCGCTCGACCGAACCGTCGCGACGGATCGCCACGCTGATCACCACCTGTCCCGCGAGCCGGCGGCGACGCGCTTCATCGGGGTAGTTGAGATTGCCCACACGCTCGACGCGATCGACCCAGTCGCGCAGGTAACCGGCCCACACGTACTCCTGCGTGCTGGCCGAAACGAACTTGCGCGACGGGCGCTTCGCGTAGCGTTCCGAACGCATGTGGATTTCGGCCGCCAGTCGCGCCATCTGCATGTCACGCTCGATCTTCTCCTCGCCGCGCGGCAGTGCACGTTCGCTCGGCGACGGCGTGCTGCGCGGCGTCGGCGTGGCGGTTTCGCCGCGCGTGCTGGCGACCACGCGCGCCTGCGGCGCCGGCTGCGGCGCGGGCGACTGCGCGCGCAGCGTACGCGGCGCGATGCCGGTGGCCGCCTGGGGCAGCGGGCCGGACTGCGCATCGCGCGGACGCGTGCTCTTGTCGTGTTCGCCGCCGCCCTGGTTGTTGGCCTGGGCGAGGAAATCGGCCTGTTTCGGCGTCAACGCGCTCGTCGTCTGGGTGAGGATCACGTCCAGCGTCGGCATCACCGGCGCGGCGGTTTCCAGCGTCCAGCCCACGCCCAGCAGCACGATGCCGTGCACGATCAGCGACAGCACGAAGGTCGCGCTGACGCGGCCATTGCCGGCCGGTTCGTAGGGAGTGGCGACTGCTGCGTTCATGCGTGCCTAGCGTACGCGTCGATCGTGGCTGCCGGAGCGGAATTGCGTCGGGATTTCACGCGCCGATCCGGCGTTCGATCGCGTCGAACAGCAGGCCGGCGATGTTGATCCCGAACTGCGCATCGAGTTCGCGGATGCACGTCGGGCTGGTGACGTTCACCTCGGTGAGGTAATCGCCGATCGCATCCAGGCCGACGAACAGCATGCCGCGGCGCTTCATTTCCGGGCCGACCTGCGCGGCGATCCAGCGGTCGCGCTCGCTCAGCGGACGGCCTTCGCCGCGCCCGCCGGCGGCGAGGTTGCCGCGGAATTCGTCGCCCTGTGGAATGCGCGCCAGGCAGTAGTCCACCGGCTCGCCGTCGACCAGCAGGATGCGCTTGTCGCCGTCGGTGATTTCGGGGAGATAACGCTGCGCCATCGCGAGGCTGTGGCCGCCCTGCGTGAGCGTTTCGAGGATGACGTTGAGGTTCGCTTCGCCGGCGCGCGCGCGGAAGATCGAACGCCCGCCCATGCCGTCCAGCGGCTTGAGCACGGCGTCGGTGTGTTCGTTGACGAAGGCTTTCAGCGCGGCCGGATCGCGGCTCACCAGCGTCGGCGGGCAGCACTGCGGGAACAGCAGCGCGGCGAGCTTCTCGTTGTAGTCGCGCAGGCCCTGCGGGTCGTTGACGATCAGCGCGCCGGCGTTCTGCGCCAGGCCGAGGATCTGCGTGTCGTGGATGTATTCGCTGTCGACCGGCGGGTCCTTGCGCATCAGCACGACCTGTCCCGGCCCGAAGCGCAGCGTCGCGAATTCGCCCAGTTCGAACCAGCCGTTCTTGTCGTCGCGCACGCGCAGCGGGGCGACGATCGCCTCCGCCGCGCCGTCGCGGACCGACAGCCCGCCGGGTCGCACGTAATGCAGCCGATGCCCGCGGCGTTGCGCCTCCAGCAGCATGGCGAAGGTGGAATCCTTGGCGATCTTGATCGACCCGATCGGGTCCATCACGACGACGATGTCGAGCGGCATGGCGGGCTGCTGGGGGAGGGTCGGGGGATGGTAGCAGGCGAGAAACGCGCAGAGAGGAACGGGAAACGAGGGGGTGCCACCCCACCCATCACTCGTTTCTCGTTCCTTTCCGCTGGTTCCGGGCTAATGAGACCGCCGTCCCGGCTCGGCCCCGAAGTGCTCGGAATTGTCACTTCGTTACGGTATATGCAATGGGCGTGCCCACCATCGTCGCCTGACCGCCCCGCGGCACCTCAAGCACGATCCGGATGCGGAACCGGCCGGGCCGGCTCCGTGGCGCATTCAGCTTGCCTGCCGGAACGGCTGCTTGACAGCTTCCGCGCGGCTTGGAATAAAGGCGACTGGCGAAGTGCCTGCACACGGCGGCATTCGCATGGGGGAATTCGAAAATGCTAGACGAGGTCCGCAACGGCAGCCTCGGCGGTCTGAAAGTCATGGTCATCGATGACTCGAAGACGATCCGCCGAACCGCCGAGACGTTGCTCAAGCGCGAGGGGTGCGAGGTGGTCACCGCCACCGACGGCTTCGAGGCGCTGGCGAAGATCGCCGATCAACAGCCGCAGATCATCTTCGTGGACATCATGATGCCGCGGCTGGATGGCTACCAGACCTGCGCGTTGATCAAGAACAACCATCTGTTCAAGGGCACGCCGGTCATCATGCTGTCCTCCAAGGATGGCCTGTTCGACAAGGCGCGCGGACGCATCGTCGGCTCCGAGCAGTACCTCACCAAACCATTCACACGCGAAGAACTGCTCGACGCGATCCGCACGCACGTAAACGCCTGACCGGGGGGTAGGGCACCAATGGCACGTATTCTTCTGATCGAGGACTCGCCGACCGACACGGCGGTCCTGACCCAGCTCCTGGAGCGCAACGGACACCAGGTCCTGGCCTCGGGCAATGCCGAGGACGGCATCGAGACCTGCAAGCGCGAGAAGCCGGACCTGGTGATGATGGACGTCGTGCTTCCGGGCATGAACGGCTTCCAGGCCACGCGCGCGCTGTCGCGCGACGCCGACACCAGCGCCATCCCGGTGCTGATCGTCAGCACCAAGGGCATGGACACCGACAAGGCCTGGGGCATGCGCCAGGGCGCGCGCGACTACATCGTCAAGCCGCCGCGCGAGGACGAACTGATCGCCCGCATCAACGCCCTGCTGGGCGCCTGAGCCGGACCCGCCGATGCTCCATTCGCCCTTCGACGTGCTGGTGGATTACGAGCGCCGCAGCCTGGCGCACGTGGTCGGCCTGCCCGAACAGCTCGACGCGCCCGGCCTGTGGCGCGGCGTGGGCTACCGCATCGGCGCCCGCCGGCTGGCCTCGGGCTTCGGCGAAGTGCTGGAAATCCTGCCGCTTCCGCAGGTCACCCAGGTGCCGGGTGCGCAGCCCTGGCTGCTGGGCCTGGCCAACGTGCGCGGCAACCTGCTCCCCATCGTCGACCTGAAGCAGTTCCTCGAAGGCGAGCGCACCGTCCTGCACGAAAGCCAGCGCATCCTGCTCGTCCGCCAGCCCGGCGGCGACGTGGCCGTGCTGATCGACGAGCTCTACGGCCAGCGCAGCTTCCACGAGCAGCACCGCATCGAACTCACGCCCGGGCAGGACGACGACGAAGACGTCGTCGCGCTGACCCAGGGCCGTTACGCGCATTTCGTCGAACGCGGCTATCGCCTCGACGCGCACACGTGGGGCATCTTCAGCCTGGACAGGCTGGCCCGCACTCCCGAATTCCGCCAGGCGGCATCCGACATGCCGCATCGCATCAGCAACGTTGAGGTTCAACCATGAGCACTGTTATGGATAGCGCTGCCGGCAAGGGCCGCAATCTTGGCGTCAACACCTGGCTGGTCGTGCTGGGCGTATCGGTGCTCATCTTCGGCCTGAACACAGGCTACGCGACATGGAAGGCCGCACGCCTCGGCGGCGCGAGCTCCTCCGCCTCGGACCTGCAGGTGAATTCGCAGAAGCTCGCGGTGCAGGGCCAGGAAGCGGTGAGCGGCGACGCCGCCGCGTTCTCCGCGTTCAAGGAAACGCGCGCGCAGATCGTGAAGGACGTCGAGCAGCTCAACGCCAACTTCGGCCAGACCGCCGGCGTGGCCGGGCCGATCAACACCGTGACCGACACCTGGGGTCCGCTCGGCAAGAGCGCCGAGCAGGTGGTCGCCTCCGAAAAGGCCGTGCTGGCGCTGGCCGGCAATGCCGACAGCTTCGCCAGCCGCGTGCCGCAGTTGCAGGCGCGCCTGGACGAACTGGTTCGCGCGATGTCGGCGTCGGGTTCGCCGTCCTCGCAGGTCTACATCGCGCTGCGCCAGGTGGTGCTGTCGGGCAAGATGGCCGAGCGCATCACGCAGATCCGCGCCGGCGGCAGTGGCGCCGCGCTCGCCGGTGAGGCGCTGGGCCGCGACGCGGCGGTGTTCGGCAACGTGCTGACCGGCCTGCGCAAGGGCGACGCCGCATTCGGCGTGACCCCGCTGGGCAACGCCAACGCGATCGCCGCGCTCGGCCAGGCCGAAACGCTGTGGCTGGAAATGAAGAAGGACCTGGACGCGATCCTGTCCTCCTCGCAGAACCTGTTCGCCGCGCAGGCCGCCGCCGAGTCGATCACCGGTGGCTCCAACAAGCTGCTGACCGACAGCCAGGCGCTGTTCCGCGCCTTCACCTCGTTCGGCTCGGTGCGTTCGACCAACCCGATCGGCCACATCCTGGTGTCGATCATCTCGGGCCTGGTCGCGCTGCTCGCCATCGTCTTCCTGGTGGTCTCGCTGAACAGCCAGCAGAAGAAGCGCTACCTGACGACGAAGGAACTCAACGACCGCAACCAGGAGGCGATCATGCGCCTGCTGGACGAAATGGGTTCGCTCGCGGAAGGCGACCTGACCGTGAAGGCGACCGTGACCGAGGACATGACCGGCGCGATCGCGGACTCGATCAACTTCGCCGTCGAACAGCTGCGCAGCCTGGTGCAGACGATTACCGACACCTCGGTGCAGGTCGCCGCCAGCGCGCAGGAAACGCAGGCCACCGCCATGCACCTGGCCGAGGCCGCCGAACACCAGGCGCAGGAAATCAACTCCGCCTCCAGCCGTATCAGCGAAATCGCGGCGTCGATCAACCAGGTGTCGCGCAACTCGGCCGAATCGGCGGACGTGGCGCAGCGCTCGGTGCAGATCGCGACCAAGGGCGCGGGCGTGGTGCGCCAGACCATCGCGGGCATGGACAGCATTCGCGACCAGATCCAGGAAACCTCGAAGCGAATCAAGCGACTGGGTGAGTCGTCGCAGGAAATCGGCTCGATCGTGGAACTGATCAACGACATCTCGGAACAGACGAACATCCTCGCGCTGAACGCCGCAATCCAGGCGGCCTCGGCGGGTGAAGCGGGCCGCGGCTTCGCGGTCGTGGCGGACGAAGTGCAGCGACTCGCAGAACGCGCATCGAACGCGACCAAGCGAATCGAAACGCTGGTGCAGACGATTCAGTCCGACACCAACGAAGCGGTGTCCTCGATGGAACAGACGACCTCCGAAGTGGTCGCCGGTGCGCGACTGGCCGAGGACGCGGGTACCGCGCTGGGCGAGATCGAAAAGGTGTCGAGCGATCTGTCCAACCTCATTCAGGGCATTTCGAGCGCGGCGCAGCAGCAGTCCAGCGCGGCATCGAACATCACCGCCACGATGAACACCATCCAGTCGATTACCGCGCAGACGTCGCAGGGTGCGAACCAGACCGCCGCGTCGATTGGAAACCTGGCGCAACTGGCCGCCGACCTGCGCCGCTCGGTCGCCGACTTCAAGCTGCCGGCCTGAGCAGGGACGCGAGGTCCATGAAAATGTTGACCACCGGCCACCGTAAGCGGGGCCGCCTCGGCCACATGCGAGGTGGACGATGACCGTGATGCGCGAGGCCATCGACACGACCACGCTGGGCTGGATCAAGCCCGAGCTGGACGAGACCCTGCGCCTGGCCCAGCAGGAGATCGAGGCGTACGCCGAGAATCCCGCCGACGCCACCCGCATGCGCCACTGCGCCGACCAGCTGCACCAGGTGCACGGCACGCTGCGCATGGTCGAGCTGTACGCGCCGGCGATGGTCGCCGAGGAGATGGAGCGCCTGGCGCTGGCATTGCAGCAGGGCAAGGTCGCCGACCGCGACGAAGCCTGCGCGGCGCTGATGCGCGGCGTCGTCCTGCTGCCCGATTAC
Source organism: Lysobacter sp. SCRH-1R (assembly GCF_057747855.1). NCBI lineage: Bacteria > Pseudomonadati > Pseudomonadota > Gammaproteobacteria > Lysobacterales > Lysobacteraceae > Lysobacter > Lysobacter sp. SCRH-1R. The sequence goes on from NZ_CM173227.1 coordinate 804,809, forward strand.
CTGGAACGCCTGCAGGGCGGCCATCGCGACATTCCGATCGTGTTGCTGCCGCTGCTCAACGAACTGCGCGCCACGCGCGGCGAGGCGGGCCTCAACGAAAGCGTGCTGTTCGCGCCGGATCTCGACCGCCCGCTCCCGGCCAACCTGCCCAGCGCCCTGCCGGCGGCTGCGCCGACGCGCGGCGCGACGTCGCCGCACCTGGCCGCCCTGCGCGATGCGCTGGCGAACTGGCCGGAAGACGGCAACCCGACCCAGCCCGAGAAGCTCGCCGGCGCCATCGACGGCCTGCTCGGCGAAGTCGTGCTCGAACCCGTGCGCCGCATGCTGTGGGTCGCATCGTCCGTTGCCGGCGCCCTGCGCGACGGCGCGCTACCGGCCACGCGCGCGCTGCGCCAGGCCTTCGGTGGCGTCGAGCGCGAAGCGCGACTGATGCTCGCCGACGACGGTTTCGGCGCGCACCGCTCCGAGCCGGCTGCCGAGCCGACCCGCCAGCTGCTCTACCACGTCGCCCACAGCGACGGCCGCCATCCGGCGCTGGACGACCTGCGCCACACCTTCGAACTGGCGTCGCACCTGCCCAGCGAGTCCGAACTCGAACACGCCCGCGGCTCGCTGTCGGGCCGCAACCGCGCGCTGCTGGACACCGTCGCCGCGGCGATCAAGGAAGACCTGCTGCGCGTCAAGGACGCGCTTGACCTGCACCTGCGCACCGGCCAGACCGACGTCGCCGAGCTCAAGCCGCAGGTGGAAGCGCTCGGCCGCGTCAGCGACACGCTCGGCATGATGGGACTGGGCGTCGCCCGCACCGTCGTGCTGCAGCAGCGCGACGCGATGCACGACATCGTCTCGGGCAAGCGTCCGGCCGACGAGGGCGCGCTGCTCGACGTCGCCGGTGCACTGCTTTATGTCGACGCCTCGCTGGACGACCAGGTCTCGCGCCTGGGCCTGCCCGACGCCGGCGCCGAGGACGACCTGCTCGCTGGCGAGGCGCGCAAGGTGCTCGACGTGCTCGTGCGCGAAGCCATCGCCAACTTCGGCGATGCGCGCCAGGCGTTCGTCGCGTTCGTGGAAACCAACTGGGACCACGCCGAACTGGCCGAAGTCCCGCGCGTGCTGGACGAAGTCGCCGGCGCCTTGCGCATGCTGGAGCTGCCGCAGCCGGCCGACTACCTCACCGGCGTGAAGCGCTACACCGAGGTCGAGCTGATCGGCCGCAAGCGCGTGCCCAACGGCCAGCAGCTGGACACGCTCGCCGACGCGCTCGCGAGTCTTGAGTACTACCTCGAAGCGCTGCGCGAGCAGCGCCCGAACCGCAACCACATCCTCGACATCACCCGCCAGAGCCTGGAAGCGCTGCGCTACTGGCCGCTGCCGGAGTTCGACATCGCCGCGACGATGGCGCCGTCCTCGCCGATCAGCCGCGAGGACCTGGCGCGCGTTCCGGACTTCGAACTGACCGACGAGATCACGCTTGGCACGCCGGCCGCGCCGGCCTTCGACGCGAATGCGTTGACGCCATCGCCGACGCTGGCCGCCGAAGTGCCGGTCGCGCAGGTCGCCGCTTCCGCGCCGGCCGCTCCGGCGCCGGCGCCCGCGCCGGTCGCGAGCACGCCGCAGCAGATCGCCGCCGGCGGCTTCGAACACAGCGACGACATCGACGACGAGATCCGCGAGGTGTTCCTCGAGGAACTCGACGAGGAAATCCGCCACCTGGGCGACCTGCTGCCCGAATGGCACGCGCGGCCGGAAGACAGCGAGCGCCTGCGTCCGATCCGCCGCGTTTTCCATACGCTCAAGGGTTCGGGCCGCCTCGTCGGCGCGAAGACGCTGGGCGAGTTCAGCTGGAAGATCGAGAACCTGCTCAATCGCGTGCTCGACGGCACCCGTCCGGCGAGCCCGGCGGTGATCGGCCTGGTCGGCCACGCGTACACGGCGCTGCCGCAGTTGCACGCCGCGCTGCGCAACGAAGGCGCCATCACCGCCGACCTGCCGGCGATGGAAGCCCATGCCGATCGCCTCGCCGAGGGCGACGAAACGCTGTACACGCCCGCGCCGCCGAAGGTGGAAGTGGTTGTCCAGGCGGTCGAGCCGGTGGTCGAACCGGTCGCCGAGCCGGCGATCGAGGAGATCACGCTGGAAGCCGTCAGCTTCGACGGCCTGGACGGCGTGGACGTCGAGGAAATCAGCTTCGACGACGTGCCCGTCCTCGACGCCGCCCCGGTGCTGGAACCCGAGTCCGGCGTGCCGGCCTCGGTCGATTCGGTGCTGCTGGAAATCCTCGACGCCGAAGTCAGCGGCCATCTGGCCACGATCGAACAGTGGCTGGCCGCCGCCCAGGCGCAGCCGCGCCCGGCCGACGACGGCCTGCAGCGCGCGTTCCACACGCTCAACGGCGCCTTCGCGATGACCGAAGTGCCGGTGATCACCGAGATCACCGGTCCGACCGAGGTCTACGTCAAGCGCCTGCTGGCCTCCGCCCAGCCCGCCAGCACCGAGGGCGTGGCTGCGATGGGCGAGGTCGCCGACGCGATCCGCCGCACGCTGGCGACGCTGAAGTCGCCGGCACCGCGCATCCCGACCTTCGACGGCCTCGCCGAGCGCATGCGCGCGCTGCGCGACAGCCTGCCGGACGCGCGCCAGCCGATGCAGCACGAGCCGGCCGAGCCCGCGTTCACCGCGATCGACCTCAGCGAGTTCACCGACCTGGCCGCCGACGTCGGCCCGGACTACCTCTCCGATCCCGCGCACGCCGCGCGCATCGAGGCCGAGCTGGCCGAAGCGCGCCGCATCGAGGCCGAACGCGAGGCGATCGAGCGCGCCAACGCCGAGCGCATCGAAGTCGAACGCCTGGAAGCGGAGCGTTTCGCGCTGGAAGAACAGCAGCGCGAAGCCGAACGCCTGGCGCTGCTCAAGCGCGAGGAAGACGCGCGCGCGGACGCGGAACGACGCGAAGCCGAACGCCTCGCCGCCGAAGCCGCCGAAGCCGAGCGCCTGGAAGCCGAGCGCATCGCGGCCGAGCAGGCGCAAGCCGAACGCCTCGCTGCCGAACGTGCCGAGGCCGAGCACCGCGCCGCCGAACAAGCCGCCGAACGCGCCGAAGCGGAGCGTCTCGCCGCCGAACGCGCCGAAGCCGAACGCGCCGAAGCCGAACGCGTCGCGGCCGAACGCGCCGAAGCCGAGCGCCTTGCCGCGGAACACGCCGAGCGGCTCGCTGCGGAAACCGCGCACCAGGCCGCCGTCGAAGCGGCGATGGCCGAGCGCCAGGCCGCCGCACTCGCCGAACAGCAGCGCATCGAAGCGCAACTGCTGGAGGCCGAGCGCCTCGCCACCGAGCGCCTGGAAGCCGAACGCCTCGAAGCGGCGCGCATCGCCGACGAGGAAGCCGAGTACGCGCGCCTGGAAGCCGAATACGCCGAAGCCGAGCGCGTCGCCCGCGAACAGCAGGCGACGGTCGAAGCCGCGTCGCTGGAAGCGGCGTCCATCGGCCAGGGCTTCGTGGATGCGCCGTCGATCGGCGACGTGCGCGACGAATTGCCGGACGTGGAGGAGATCGCGCAGGACGCGTTCGCCGAAGCGCCCGCGCACGAGCCTTCGCAGGCATCGCACGAAGCGCCCGCTCCGTCCATCGAGGCGCAGGAGCCGGCGGTGGCCGCGCTCATCGCGCACGCGCTGGCCGGGGCCGACGATCCGGACGAAGCGCTGGACCTGAGCGAGCTCGATCCGGAGCTGGTCGACATTTTCGTCGAGGAAGCCAGCGACCTGCTCGACCATTCCGACGGTCTGCTCGCGCAACTGCGCGAAGCCCCGACCGAGCGCGAATCGCTGGTCGGCCTGCAGCGCGACCTGCACACCATCAAGGGTGGCGCGCGCATGGCCGGCATCATGGCCGTGGGCGAACTCGGCCACGCGATGGAATCGCTGCTCGAAGCCGTGGTCGAGAACCGCTGCGAACTCGGCCGCGACGGCGTGCCACTGCTCGAGCGCGGTTTCGACCGCCTGCATGCGATGGTCACCCGGGTCGGCGACCGCCGCGCGATCGCCATGCCCGAAGCGCTCATCGCCGAGTTCGACGCGCGTTCGCGCGGCGAGACGACGCTGGGCGACCTGGCTGCCGCCCATGTCGCGAAGCCCGCTGCAAAGCCGGCGCCCGCGCCCGCGCCGAAGCCGGCCCCGCAGGTTGTCGACGACGCGACGCACGAACCGCACGTCGACCTGAAGCCGCTGTCCGCACCAATCAGCGACCAGCCGCTGACCGACGAGGACGACATCGGCGTGCGCGCTCCACAGGAACAGGTGCGCATCCGCGCCGACCTGCTGGACCGCCTCGTCAACTACGCCGGTGAGGTCGCGATCTACCGCGCCCGCCTGGAACAGCAGCTCGGTGCGTTCCGTGGCGCCATCGCCGAAATGGCGGCGACGAACACGCGTATGCGTGACCAGCTGCGTCGCCTGGAAATCGAAACCGAAGCGCAGATCGTCGCGCGCTACCAGCGCGAGGGCGACGACGGCGAGCAGGCGTTCGATCCGCTGGAACTCGACCGCTTCTCCACGTTGCAGCAGCTCTCGCGCGCGCTCGCCGAATCGGCGGCGGACCAGGTCAGCCTGCAGACTACGCTGGACGACCTGACGCGCCAGTACGAAACGCTGCTGCTGCAACAGTCGCGCGTGAGCTCGGACCTGCAGGAAGGCCTCATGCGCACGCGCATGGTGCCCTTCGACGGCCTGCTGCCGCGCCTGCGCCGCGTCGTACGCCAGGCCTCGAACGAGCTGGGCAAGCACGTCGCGCTCAAGCTCGACGGCACCCAGGGCGAACTCGACCGCAACGTGCTCGAGCGCATGACCGCGCCGCTGGAGCACATGCTCCGCAACGCCGTCGCGCACGGCCTGGAAACGCCGGACAAGCGCAGGAAGGCCGGCAAGACGGACGAAGGCACGATCCGCATCGCGGTGCGCCGCGAAGGTTCGGAAGTCGTGCTGATCGTGGCCGACGACGGCGCCGGCCTGAACCGCGAGGCGATCCTGCGCCGTGGCCGCGAGCGCGGCCTGGTGCCGGAAGGCGCCACGCTGTCCGATGCCGCCATCGACGCGCTGATCCTGGAACCGGGCTTCTCCACCGCCGAATCGGTCAGCCGCCTGGCCGGTCGCGGCGTGGGCATGGACGTGGTCGCCAGCGAAGTGCGCCAGCTCGGCGGCACGCTCGACATCGCGTCCACGCCGGGCAAGGGCGTCACCTTCACCCTGCGCCTGCCGCAGACGCTCGCCGTCACGCAGGCGGTGTTCGTGCGCATCGGCGAGACCACCTTCGCCGTGCCGATCGCCTCGGTGCGCGGCGTGGGCCGCATCGCCCGCGACCGCCTGGACATGGTCGACGCGACCTACCGCTACGGCGGCGAGGACTACGCGGTGCACGATCTGGGCACGCTGGTCGGCCATGGCACCGCCAAGGCCGAAGGCGCGCTGCAGATGCCGCTGCTGCTGATCCGCTCGGGTGACCTGCGCGCGGCGGTGTGCGTCGACCAGGTCGTCGGCAACCGCGAAATCGTGGTGAAGCCGGTCGGTCCGCAGGTGGCGTCGGTGCCGGGCATCTTCGGCGCGACCATCATGGGCGACGGCCGCGTGGTGGTGATCCTCGACGTCGCGCCGCTGGTGCGCCGCCAGTCGATGCTGCCGCGCGAACACGTCGCCGCGCCGGTCGCGCCGGCCGAAACGCGCCGCGTTCCGCTGGTCATGGTGGTCGACGACTCGGTCACCATGCGCAAGGTCACCGGCCGCGTGCTCGAACGCCACAACTTCGAGGTGCTCACCGCGAAGGACGGCGTCGACGCGCTGGAGCGCATGGTCGAGCGCGTGCCCGACCTGATGCTGCTCGACATCGAAATGCCGCGCATGGACGGCTACGAGCTCGCCACCGCGATGAAGGGCGATCCGCGCCTGCGGAGCGTGCCGATCGTGATGATCACCTCGCGTACCGGCGACAAGCATCGCCAGCGCGCGTTCGAGATCGGCGTGGAGCGCTACCTGGGCAAGCCGTACCAGGAGCCGGAACTGATGCGCAACGTGTACGAGCTGCTGGGGGCTGCACGGAATGAGTGAGTCCTCCCGTCGCGCGGTCCTTCTGGCGCGACCGGGCGCAGCCTGCGAACGCCTGCGCTCGGCCCTGGCCGACGCGGGCGCGCACCTGGTGCTGGAAGCCGACCCGACCACGCTTCAACCCGAAGCGCTCGGCCAGGCCGCGCCGCAGGTGATCGTGGTCGCGCTGGATCCGGTCACCGAGGACGTGATCGAGAAGTTCGATCCGGTGCTGGCCGATCCGTCGGTCGAAGTGATCTACGAAGAAGCCGCGCTGGCCGCCACGCGCGAGGGCTGGGACCTGGCGCGCTGGGTGCGCCATCTCGCCGCGAAGCTGCACGGCCACGGCGACGTCCTGCCGCCGGGCCACGAACCCGAAGGCATGGAGCCGCCGGAACCGGTCGCCGCGCCACGTGCGGTCGAAGCCGCCGCGCCGGTCGCGACGTTCGACGCGCCATCGCGGGCGCCGACCAGTGAAGCGGCGCCGGTCGCCACGATCGCGGCGCGTGGGCCGGTGATCGAAACGCCCGCGCCGGTTGCCGTGGCGAACACCGCCCCGCCGGCGCTGGAAATCGCCGAAACGCAGGTCCAGTACACGCACGAAACCACGCTCAGCCCGTTCGACCCCGTCGCCGCGGAAGCCGGCTTCGATGTATCCGAGGCCGTCGAACTGCCGCCGGCGCTGGCCGACATCGAACTGAGCTTCGCCGCCGACACGTCGCTGGTCCCGGCCGACGCCATCGATGCGTCCGCGGAACTGGTGATCGAACCGTTCGAATCGAGCTTCGACTACGAAGTCGCCGACACGCCAACGCCGGTGTTCGAATCGACGATGCCGGACGTGGTCGAGCTGTCCACGTCGATTCCGGCGGCAGCGCCCGCCGCGTCCGCACCGGTGCTGATGTTCGACGTCAGCCGCGACGGCGCGCCGGCGGTGGACGCACCGAAGGCCGCCGCACCGGCCGCGCCGGACTGGTCCTTCACCGACGATGCGCCCGCCTCGGCGCCTGCCGCGCGCGAGGCCGATCCGAACCACAAATTCCAGCGCGACCTCGGCGACATCGAGCGCCGCATCTCCGCGCTCGAACTCGTCGAGGACAAGCCGGCGGTGCAGCTGGGCGGCGCGATCCTCGTGCTCGCCGGCATCGGCGGACCGGATGCGGTGCGCCAGCTGCTCGGCGGCCTGCCGGAACAATTCCCGCGTCCGGTGATCGTCCAGCAGCGTCTGGACGGTGGACGCTACGACCGCCTCGTCGCGCAGATGCAGCGCGCCACGCCCCTGCAGGTACGCCTGGCCGAGCCCGGCCTGATCGCGATGGCCGGCACGATCTACATCCTCCCGGCGGACGTTTCCATCGCGGTGAGCGAGTCGGGCATGCGCTTCGTCGAAGGCGGCGACGACGTGCTCGCCACGTTGCCGGCCAGCGATTCCGCCGTGCTGATGCTGAGCGGCGCGGATCCGGCGCAGGTCGATGCGGCGATGAAGTTGTCGTGGTCGGGCGCGCTGGTCGCCGGACAGGCGGCGGACGGCTGCTACGATGCGGTCGCCGCGTCGGCGCTCGTCTCGCGCGGCGCGCAGTCGGGCCAGCCGGCCGAACTGGCGGCGCGTCTGGCCGAACGCTGGCGCTGAGCGAGCAGGTGCACGACCCAGGAGCACAGGACATGGCCACCGAACACGCAGCCCAATCCAGCGGCGCACCCGAAAACGACATCCGCGGCGTGCTCATCCAGGTCGCGGGCGGACGGCTGCTGCTGCCCAACGCGACCATCGCCGAAGTGCTCTCCTACGCCGAACCGGACGCCGTCGCCGACGCACCGGACTGGCTGCTGGGCCGCATCCGCTGGCGCGGCTGGCAGCTGCCGCTGCTCGCGTTCGGCCGGTTCTCGGGTCTGGCGAACGAACGCGGTGGCCTGGGCAGCAAGGTGATCGTGCTGCGCGCGCTGGGCGGCAATCCGCGCGCACCATATTTCGCGCTGCTGACGCAGGGCTTCCCGCGACTGGTCACCGTGTCGCGCGATGCACTGGTGGTGGTCGACGACCACAACCCGCTCCCCAACGGCGTGCAGGCGCGCGTGCTGCTCAACGAGGACGCGGCGTTCCTGCCGGACCTCGGCGCGATCGAAACCCAGATCGGCCTCGCGCTGGCGCAGGCGGCTTGAGCCGCGGCGACCGCGCTGGCGGTCCGTCCGCACCGCGCTACGCCTCGGTCGATGCGCTGCGCGGGCTCACCGTCGCGGCGATGCTGCTGGTCAACAACCCGGGCGACTGGGGCCACGTGTTCGCGCCGCTCGAACACGCGGCGTGGCACGGCTGCACGCCGACCGACCTGATCTTCCCGATGTTCCTGTTCATCGTCGGCGTGTCGATCGCGCTGGCGCTGCTGCCGCGCGTCGAACGCGGCGACGACGTGCGCGCGCTGACAAAGACCGTGCTCGTGCGCGCCGCGCGCATCGTCGGGCTCGGGCTGCTGCTGCACCTGTGCGCGCTGTGGGCGTTCGACCTGCCGCACTACCGCGTGATGGGCGTGCTGCAACGCATCGGCCTGTGCTTCGCCGCCGCGGGCGTGCTCGCGCTGCACACGCGGGCGCGCACGCAGTGGGTCCTCATCGGCGCGCTGCTCGCCGGCTACGGCGCGCTGCTCGCGACCGGCGGCTCGCTGGAGCCGTTCGTGAACATCGCCAGCCGCATCGACCACGCGCTGCTCGGCGCGCACGTTTACCAGCTCGATGCGGCCACCGGCCGCGGCCACGATCCGGAAGGCCTGGTCAGCACGCTGGGCGCGCTCGCCACGACGCTGCTCGGCCTGCGCGCGGGCGAATGGCTCAGGCGCGGGAACCGTCGCGCGCTGTGGATCGCGGGTGCGGTCGCGATGGCTGCCGGCCTCGCGTGGTCGTCGTGGCAGCCGCTCAACAAGAACCTGTGGACGCCGTCCTACGTGCTGTGGACTGGCGGCATCGCGTGCTGGGTCCTCGCGATCTTCCATTCGCTCATCGACCTGCGTGGCTGGCCGCCGCTGGGCCGCGCCTTCGGCGTGAACGCGATCGCCGCGTACGCCGGTTCGGCCTTCATGCTCTACGCGCTGGCCGCGCTCGGCTGGCTCGATCCGCTGTACCAGCACGCATTCGCCGGATGGATCGCGCCGCGCTCCGGGCCATACGTGGCGTCGCTCTCGTATGCGATCGCGTTCGTGCTGGTGTGGTGGGGCGTGGTGCGGGTGCTGGATGCGCGGAAGGTGTACTTCAAGATCTGATCCTCTACCGACCGGCCTGAATGGAATTCATCTGCCGCTTCCACGATGGCGACGAACTGAAACGCGTTCGCCACCTGCTCGCTTCAAAAGGCATTCCGACGTTCGCGCCATTGGTCGAGCGGCCCAGAATGGGCGAACAGTGGGCCCTGTTCGCCTGCATCAACGAGCAGGCGGACGACGTCCGCAAGTTGCTGCGCGATCCCACTCACGAGCCCGCACTCAGCGTGGATGCGCAGGCGTTCGAGGCCATGCTTGAACATCCCGACACCTCATTGCTGACGCGCTATGCAACCGTCATCGCGATGACGGTGTTCGTCCTGTTTGCGTTGCTCATGTGGCTGATGATGCGTTACGCGTGAGCGGACGATTGGGGCCAAGGCCGCGGGGCCTCACGCGAAATCGCCGAGCTTCGCCTGCAACGCCGCCACCGCAGCCAGTCCCGCCGTTTCGGTGCGCAGGATGCGCGGGCCGAGCCTGAGACCACGGAAGCCGGCGGCACGCAGCTGGGTGCGATCGAGGTCGGACCAGCCGCCTTCCGGTCCGATGGCGAGATGGACCGGTTGCGCGATATCGACCTCGAGCGTGCCGAACGACAGCTCGCCTTCCGGGTCGAGGATCAACCGCAGCCCGCCCGAAGGCAGCGCCGTCAATGCCGCCGCCAGCGACACCGGTGCGGCGACCTCCGGCACGAGCGCACGTCCGCTCTGCTCGCACGCCGACGACACGACGCTGCGCCAGTGTGCCAGGCGCTTCTCCGCGCGCGCTTCGTCGAGCTTCACCTCGCTGCGCTGCGACCACAGCGGATGGAACGCGTGCGCGCCGAGCTCGGTCGCCTTCTGCAGGATCAGGTCCATCTTCTCGCCGCGCGCGACGCCCTGCAGCAGCACGAGTTTCAGCGGCGACTCGCGCGTCACCGGTTCCATCGAATCGATCGCCACGCGCAGCTCGCGCTTGTTCATCGCGACGATGCGCGCCGCGTAATCGTGGCCGTCGCCGTTGAACAGCACGCACGCATCGCCCACGCCCAGCCGCAGCACGCGGCCCAGGTGCGCGGCGGCGCTGTCGGGCAACGCGATCTCGCGGCCGACGGCCAGCGGTTCGTCGACGTGGACGCGGGTCAGGCGCATGCGGCTTCCTCGATGGCGTGGTCGATCGCCGCACGCGTGGTGTCGGCGAGCAGTTGCAGGGCGTCGTCGTCGACGCAGTAGGGCGGCATCCAGTACAGCACGTCGCCCAGCGGACGCAGCAGCACGCCGCGACGCAGCGCTTCGCGGTACGCGCGAAGCCCGATGCGCGCGGATGCATCGAACGGCGTGCGCTTGTCGCCGCCGCGCGTCAGCTCGAACGCGACGATCATCCCCGCCTGCCGCACATCGGCCACGTGCGGATGTCCGGCGAACGGTTCGGCCAGTCGCGCCATGCGTTGGGACGTGGCGCGATTGCGCGCGATGACGTCGTCCTGCTCGAAGATCGCCAACGACGCCAGCGCCGCGGCGCAGGCGAGCGGATTTCCGGTGTAACTGTGCGAATGCAGGAAGGCCTTCTCGCGCGAATCGTCGAGGAATCCCTCGTAGATGGACTGCGTCGCCAGCACTGCCGCGAGCGGCAGCGCGCCGCCGGTGAGCCCCTTCGACAGGCACAGCAGATCGGGCTGCACGCCGGATTGTTCGGAAGCGAACAGCGTGCCGGTGCGGCCGAAACCGACGGCGATCTCGTCGCAGACCAGGAACACGCCGTGCGCGTCGCACAGCTCGCGCGCGCGCCGGAGGTACAGCGGATCGTGCATGCGCATGCCGCCGGCGCATTGCACGCGCGGTTCCAGGATCAGCGCGCAGACTTCGCCCGCGTGGCGTTCGAGCAGCGCGGCGAGCGCGTCGGCGGCGCGTTGCGCACGCTGCGCGGGCGTTTCACCGTCGTCGCACAGGTACGCGTCGGGCGAGGGCGCGAACAGCGCCTGCGCGAGCAGCGGCGCGTACACGCGGCGGTACAGCGGGATGTCGCCGACGGCGAGCGCGCCGAGCGTTTCGCCGTGGTATCCGTTGTCGAGCGCGATGAACTTCGTGCGTCCCTCGATGCCGCGGTTGCGGAACCAGTGGAAGGCCATCTTCAGTGCGACTTCGACACCGGCCGAACCGTTGTCTGCATAGAACACCTTCGCCAGCGGTTCGCGCCCGGCCTCGCGCGGCGCGATGGCGAGCAGCTTCTCCGCCAGTTCGACCGCCGGCGCGTGCGACACGCCGGCGAGGATCACGTGCTCCAGCGTGCCCGCCTGGCGCGCGATGGCGGCGGCAATGCGCGGCTCGGCGTGGCCGAAGAGGTTGGTCCACCAGCTGCTGATGGCGTCGAGGTAGCGGCGGCCGTCGCGGCCGATCAGCCACGCGCCTTCGCCGCGTTCGACCGGCAGCAGGGGCAGGGTGCCCGCCGGATCGAGGTGTTCGCGCATCTGCGTGCACGGGTGCCACAGCACCGCCAGGTCGCGCTCGCGCCACGCGGCCGTCGCGTCGCCGCGCGCTATCATGTCGTCCATTCGCTGCATCCCGCCATTCTAGCCGCGCGCCGGGCCGGGACCTTCCACGCCCGCGTTCGCGCCGTTTCGGATGGCGCATGTCTGGAGCCCGCATGTCGCGTCGCCTGCCCACCATCCACCGCATCACCGAACACGACGCCGGCCCGTACCGGCTCGAGCGCCTGGACCTGGAGTTCGCCAACGGCGAGCGCCGCCACTACGAGCGCCTGCACGGGCGCGGGCACGGCGCGGTCGTGGTGGTGCCGATGATCGACCAGGACACCGTGCTGCTCGTGCGCGAGTACGCGGCGGGCGTGCACCGGTACGAACTCGGGCTGGTGAAGGGCCGCATCGACGCGGGCGAGACGCCGGAGCAGGCGGCCGACCGCGAACTGAAGGAAGAAGCCGGCTACGGCGCGCGCGACGTGCAGGTGCTGCGCGCGCTCACGCTCGCGCCGACCTACATGAGCCACCAGGCGCACCTGGTGATCGCGCGCGACCTGTATCCCGAGCGCCTGCCCGGCGACGAGCCGGAGGAACTGGAAGTGGTGCCGTGGAAGCTCGACGCGCTGCACGAGCTGATCCTGCGCGAGGATTTCTCCGAAGGCCGCAGCATCGCCGCACTGTTCATCGCCCGCGAATGGCTGAGGACGCACTCCCGATGACGAACCCGTCCGCACTTCCCGATGCCGCGATGCGCGAGGCGGTGATCGCCGTGGCGTTCGATGCCGCCAGCGCGATCCTGGGCATCTACGACAGCGAATTCGCCGTGCAGCACAAGGACGACGATTCGCCGCTCACCGCCGCCGACCTTGCCGCGCATCGCTGCATCGTCGATGCACTGGCGCGGATCACGCCCGATATTCCGGTGCTTTCGGAGGAATCCGCGCACGAAGTGCCGACGGCGATGCGTCGCCAATGGACGCGGTTGTGGATCGTCGACCCACTCGACGGCACGCGCGAGTTCGTCAAGCGCAACGGCGAATTCACCGTGAACATCGCGCTGATCGAGGACGGCGTTGCCGTGTGGGGCATCGTGCAGGCGCCGGTGACCGGCGAGCTGTGGCACGGCGGTGCGGCGCTGGGCGCGTTCCGCCGCGAAGGCTCGCGCGACCTGCCGCTGCACGTGCGCAGGCCGGCGACGGCGCCGCTGCGCGTGGCGGCGAGCCGTTCGCATCGCGACGGCCGCACGCAGGCGTTCATCGATCGCATGGGCGAGACCGAACCGGTCGGACTCGGTTCGTCGCTGAAGTTCTGCAAGCTCGCCGAGGGCACGCTCGACGTGTATCCGCGCTTCGGCCCGACCAGCGAATGGGACACCGCCGCGGGCCAGTGCGTGCTGGAAGGCGCGGGCGGCGCGGTGTTCGATCCGCAGGGACGACCGTTCCGTTACAACCAGCGCGAACGCATCCTCAACGGCGATTTCATCGCGCTCGGCGATGTGGAATTGCCGTGGCGGGAATGGATGGGCGATCGCGCGTAGCGCGCAGCTACAGAGCCGTCATCCCGGCGAAGGCCGGGATCCACGCACGGGCGGCAGGTTCTTGCGGTGCCTTTCTTTCGGGAACGTGACCGCCTGGATTCCGGCCTTCCGGGATGACGATCATCAGGAATCGTCTTTGGAACGAGAACATGCGCAAGTCCAGTGACATCCACCGCCTGCTCGACATCATGGCCCGCCTGCGCGATCCGAAGGGCGGTTGCCCGTGGGATCTGGAACAGGACTTCGCGACCATCGCGCCGTACACGATCGAGGAAGCGTACGAAGTCGCCGATGCGATCGATCGCGGCGATCTGGCGGACCTGAAGGACGAACTCGGCGATCTGCTGCTGCAGGTCGTCTTCCATGCACAGATGGCGTCGGAGCAGGGGGCGTTCGCGTTCGGCGATGTCGTCGCGGCGATCTGCGACAAGATGGTGCGCCGGCATCCGCACGTGTTCGGCGATGCATCGGTGGACGATGCACAGGCGCAGACCGTCGCGTGGGAAGAAACCAAGCGTCGCGAACGCGAAGCGGGCGGGCACGCGGACACCTCCGCGCTGGCCGGCATCGCGCGCGGCCTGCCCGAATGGCAGCGCGCCGTGAAGCTGCAGAAGCGCGCCGCGCGCGTGGGCTTCGACTGGCCGGACGTGACGCCGGTGTTCGCCAAGCTGCACGAGGAAATCGACGAGGTGCGCGCCGAATTCGCCGCGCTCGACGCCAATCCGGACGATGCCGCCGCGCGCGACCGGCTGGAGGACGAGATCGGCGACGTGCTGTTCGTCTGCGCCAACCTCGCGCGGCATGCGCAGGTCGACGTGGGCGCGGCGATGCGGCGCGCCAACCTCAAGTTCGAACGCCGCTTCCGTGCGATGGAGGCGCTGGCGCAGGCCGACGGCACATCGCTTGCCGGCCTTCCGCTGGAAGCGCAGGATCGCCTCTGGGATCGCGCGAAGGCCGCCGAGAAGGCCTGAGCGCCCGGCATCGGAGGACGACATGTCGCGCTTCGCCAGCTTCCGCGAGTTCTATCCGTTCTACCTGAGCGAACACCGCCACCGCACCAGCCGACGGCTGCATTTCATCGGCAGCTGCGGCGTGCTGGCGCTGGTCGCGCTGGCGATCGTGCGTGCCAATGCGTGGTGGTTGCTCGCGGCGCTGGTGTGCGGCTACGGCTTCGCATGGGTCGGGCATTTCTTCTTCGAGAAGAACCGGCCGGCGACGTTCAAGCACCCGTTCTATTCGTTCCTCGGCGACTGGGTGATGTTCAAGGACATCGTGACGGGGAAGATCCGGTTCTAGGGGAGGGGCGAGGAACCAGGAACGAGAAGTGGGAAGCGCCGCTTTGCCCGCTTCCCGCCCCTGCTCCAAACCCCTCACTCCAGGAAGATCAACCAGGCGGCCACCGCGATCAGCGCGAATCCCGCCCAGTGGTTCCACTTCAGCGGCTGGTCCAGGTACCACGCCGAGAAGGCGGCGAAGACCAGCAGCGTGATGACTTCCTGAAGGCCCTTGAGCTGGGGCGCGGAGTAGACTGCGCTGCCCATCCGGTTGGCCGGGACCATCAGGCAGTATTCGAAGAACGCGATGCCCCAGCTGGCAAGGATCGCCATCATGAGCGGCGCGGACTTGTACTTCAGGTGGCCGTACCAGGCGAAGGTCATGAAGACGTTCGAGCCCAGCAGCAGGGCGATGGGGAGGATGCGTTCCAGGGGCATGGGCAGGATTCGCTGGGGCTGGTTCAGTTTTCGTGGTGGGCCTTCACGGTCCCTCCACCCGCGCCCCGGCAGCCTTCACAAAGCTGAAGCGTCGGGAGGTTTGCATGCAGGGTACCGGAACAAGGGATGGCGGCCTGGTCCTCATTGTCGAGGACAACCGCAACATCTCGGAGATGGTAGGCGAGTATCTCGAAGGTCGCGGCTTCGAGGTGGACTATGCCAGCGACGGCCTCGACGGTTATCGCCTGGCCACGGAAAACAATTACGACGTCATCGTGCTGGACCTGATGCTCCCGCGCATGGACGGCGTGGAGCTGTGCAAGAAACTGCGCGAGGAAGCGCGCAAGTCGACGCCGGTGCTCATGCTCACCGCGCGCGACACGCTGGACGAGAAGCTCACCGGCCTGGGCGCCGGGGCCGACGACTACCTGACCAAGCCCTTCGCGATCCAGGAGCTGGAAGCGCGCCTGCGCGCGTTGATCCGCCGCGAACGCCGGCAGGTCGGGGGCGAGGTGCTGAAGGTCGCCGACCTGGTCCTCGATCCCGCCAGCCTGCGCGTGACGCGCGGCGGAAGCGAGCTGCAGCTTTCGCCGATCGGGCTTCGCCTGCTGACCATCCTCATGCGCGAATCGCCGCGCGTGGTGAGCCGCCAGGAGATCGAACGCGAGATCTGGGGTAACGGCCTGCCCGATTCGGATACCTTGCGCAGCCATCTCTACAACCTGCGCAAGACCATCGACAAGCCGTTCGACAAGCAGCTGCTGCATACCGTGCAGAGCGCGGGCTATCGCGTGGCGGACATATCCCAGCCGCCTGAATAGTCGCGACTCATGGCGCACGGACTACCGCGCAGGATCAAACTCGCGTTCATCACGCAGGCGTTGATCGGCAGCATCGTGATCACGGTGGGCATCCTGCTCACCGGGATCATCGTGCGCCAGAAGGTCGTGGAACAGCGGGTCGCGCAGGAAGCGCAGGCGTTCTGGCAGGCGTACGCGGAAGATCCTTCGCATCGCTTGCCGGGCAGTTCGACGATGACGAGCTACCTGGTCATTCCCGGCAACCTGCAGCCGGCGTTGCCGGCCGAACTGCGCGCGGTGACCGGCAACGGCGTGCAGCGCCTGCGCGACAGCGGGCGGCTGGTGTACGTCGATCGCCGCGAGCAGGGCACGCTGTACATCGTGTTCTCCGCGTGGCTCGCCGACCAGTCGGTGCTGCTGACTGGACTGGTGTCGCTGTTGCTTTCGCTGGTCACCAGCGGCGTGCTGATCTGGATGACGTATCGCACGTCCAAGCGCCTGGTTTCGCCGGTGAGCTGGCTGGCGAACCAGGTCGCGCACTGGGACCCGCGCGATCCCGATGCGAGCGCGATCGCCTCCGCGCACCTGCCGCCGGAAGCGGGCGACGAAGTGCGCAAGCTCTCGCGCGCGCTCACCGGGCTGTCGCAGCGCGTCGGCGATTTCGTCCAGCGCGAACGCAACTTCACCCGCGACGCCAGCCACGAACTGCGCACGCCGCTCACGGTGATCCGCGTCGCCACCGACCTGATGCTCGCCGACACCGAGAACAGCCCGCGCACGCGGCGTTCGCTGTCGCGCATCCAGCAGGCCGGGCGCGACATGGAGGCAGTGATCGAGGCGTTCCTGATCCTCGCCCGCGAAGCCGACGTGGCGCCGCAGAGCGAGGAATTCGAGGTGCGCGAGATCGTCACCGCCGAGGTCGAACGCATCCGCCCGCTGCTCGGCGACCGCCCGGTCACCGTGAGCCTGCACGACGAAGGCGCGCCGCGACTGGTCGCGCCGCCGCACGTGCTGCGGGTGATGGTCGGCAACCTGCTGGGGAACGCGGCGCGGTTTACCGAATCGGGCGAGATCGAGGTGCGCCTGATGCCCGATCGCGTGGTGATCCGCGACAGCGGCATCGGCATGTCGCCGGAAATCCTGGCCAAGGCGTTCGATCCGTTCTTCCGCGCCGATTCGGCCGACAGCGACGGCAAGGGCATGGGCCTGTCGATCGTGCGCCGGCTCGGCGAGCGCTTCGGCTGGCCGGTGAGCCTGGCGAGTGCGCCGGGGCAGGGGACGACGGCGGTGATCCGGTTCGGGCGATGAGTCCGTTCCTCTCCCCCGGCGTCTGCTCGTCCCCCTGCTTGCAGGGGTAAGCGGCGCTAGCGCCGAACCTCCGCGCGGGAATCCCGCCGCTGTCGCGGCCTCCGCAACCCCGCGGCCATCGGGGCTGGCCCGTTCGCCGGGACACGCGCCAGTGGTGCGCAAGCGTCCCTCCTCACCCGTGCACGCAGGGGAGGGAGAATCGGCTGAACGATTCCCTCCGCCCACTGTCAACGCACACGCCGCTGGCGCGTTCGCGCCGGCATACCTCCTGAATAGAGCCCCATGAGCGCAGCCCGCCCGACCCGCAATGCCCGCAAGCCCACGCCCTGGATCCGCCACGGCATCGTCGCCGCGGTGGTGCTCGCCCTGGTCGCGGGCGGCGCGTACTTCTATCGCAAGCGCGGCGCGGAAGCGGCCGAGGGCGCGTTCCGCACCGTGCCCGTGGAGCGCGGCGACATCCGCGTGGCGATCTCCTCCACCGGCACGCTCAGCGCGATTTCCACCGTCACCGTCGGCAGCCAGATTTCCGGCCAGGTCACCGACGTGCTGGTCGACTTCAACGACCAGGTGAGCAAGGGACAGGTCATCGCGCGCATCGACCCGAAGACCTACGAGGCGCAGATCGCGCAGGGCAACGCGCAGATCGCCAGCGCACGCGCGTCGCTCAACCAGGCGCAGGCGACGCTGCTCAACGCCGAGCTCGATTACAGGCGCAAGGCCGACCTCGGCGCGCGCCAGCTGGTCGCGCGCAGCGACGTCGATCTCGCCAAGGCCGCGCTCGACCAGGCGCGCGCGCAGGTCAACGCGGCGCAGGCGTCGATCCGCCAGCAGACCGCATCCACGCAGACCACGCAGGTGAACCTGGAGCGCACCGTGATCCGCTCGCCGGTGGACGGCGTGGTGCTCACGCGCAGCATCGAGCCCGGCCAGACCGTGGCCGCGAGCCTGCAGGCGCCGGAGCTGTTCACCATCGCCGAGGACCTGGCGAAGATGAAGATCGAACTGGCCGTGGACGAAGCCGACATCGGCCAGGTCCGCACCGGGCAGAACGTGTCGTTCACCGTCGATGCGTTCCCGGATCGCCAGTTCCGCGGCACGGTCGAGCAGGTGCGCCTGTCGGCGACCACCACGAACAATGTCGTGACCTATCCCGTCGTCGTCACCGTCGACAACAGCGACGGCACGCTGCTGCCGGGCCTGACCGTCAACGCGGAAATCGAAGTCAGCAAGCGCGACGACGTGCTGAAGGTGTCCAACGCCGCGCTGCGCTTCAAGCCGGCCGACGCCGGGCAGAACGCGGTCGCCGCGCCGCAGGCGGGTGGCCCGCGCGGTGGCACGGGCATGCTCGACGATCTCTCTCGCACGGCCGCTTCGATGAAGTTGAACGCCGACCAGCAGGCGGCGTTCGACACCGCCGTCGAAGCCGTGCGCGCGCGCCAGGCCGCGCGCCAGGCGCAGGCGACGCAGCAGGGCGGCAACGGCTTGTTCGGCGGCGGTCGCGGTGGCCCGGGCGGGCCTGTGATGATCGGCGGACCCGGCGCCGGCAACGTGCAGGCGCAGGTGCGCCAGCGCATGGCCGACCGCTTCAAGGAAGACTTCGCCGCCTTCCGCGCGACGCTCGACGATGCGCGGAAGAAGCAGTGGGATGCCGCGCTGTCGAACCTGGTCAACGCCAAGCGCGTGCCGCTCTACAAGCTCGTCGACGGCCAGCCGCAGGCGGTGATGGTGCGCCTGGGCGCGAGCGACGGCACCGACACGGAAATCTCCGGCGGCGGCCTCAAGGCCGGCGACGCGATCGTGACCGGCGAAAGGGCGCGCGAATGAGCGCGCCCTCGAACGAGCAAGGTCGCGCGCGAATGAGCGCGCCCTCGAACGAGCAAGGTAGCGCGCGAATGAGCGCGCCCTTGAACGCCGCCGTACGCGACGGCGCAGACGTGCCGGTGATCCTCACCCGCGCGCTCAGCAAGACCTACGCCGCGCACACCGAAGCCGAAGTGCAGGCGTTGCGCGGCGTGAACCTGCGCATCGATCGCGGCGAGTTCGTCGCGATCATGGGGCCGTCGGGCTCGGGCAAATCCACGCTCATGAACCTCATCGGCTGCCTCGACACGCCCACCGCCGGCACCTACGAATGCGACGGCGTGGACGTCTCCACGCTCGATGCGGAAGAGCTGGCGGCGCTGCGCCGGGACAAGATCGGCTTCGTTTTCCAGGGGTTCAACCTGCTGCCGCGCATGAGCGCGCTGGACAACGTGGCGATGCCGCTCGGCTACGCGCGCGTGCCGCCGCACGAACGCCTGGAGCGCGCGCGCGAAGCGCTGGTGTCGGTCGGCCTGGGCGAACGCGTCGGCCACAAGCCCAGCGAACTTTCCGGCGGCCAGCAGCAGCGCGTGGCGATCGCCCGCGCACTGATCAACCGTCCCCCGATCCTGCTCGCCGACGAACCCACCGGCGCGCTCGACAGCAGGACGGGCGAGGAAATCCTCGCGCTGTTCAAGCGCCTGCGCGACGACGACCACACCGTGGTGCTGATCACGCACGACGCGGAGGTCGCGGCGCATGCGGACCGGGTGTATGTGATGCGCGATGGGGAGTTGCACGCCGAAGAGCCGGTTCCCGAAGGAAGCGCGCCATGAACTTCTCCGACATCCTGAGAACCGCCATCTACGCCCTGCGCGGCAACTGGATGCGCAGCGCGCTGACGTCGCTGGGCGTGATCATCGGCATCGCGGCGGTGATCGTGATGGTCTCCGTCGGCCAGGGCACGCAGCAGGAGATCGACAAGATGGTCTCCGGACTGGGCTCGCAGCGGCTGGACATCAGCCCGGGTTCGCGACGCGGTCCGGGCGGCGGCGGGCGCATGAGCGCGTCGAGTTTCTTCACGCTCAACGAAAGCGACGTCGACGCGATCCGCAACGAGATCCCCGAAGTGCAGTACGTCGCCGGCGCCCTGCGCGGCAACACGCAGGTGGTCTACGCGGAGAACAACGCGTCCACCAGCTGGCAGGGCGTGCAGGCGGATTTCTTCGACATCAACGGCTGGGCCATCGACAACGGCCAGGGCTTCGACGCGCAGGATTACACCAGCGCGGCGAAGTCGGTGATCATCGGCGAGACGGTGCGGCGCACGCTGTTCGGCGACGACTCCGGCGTGGGCCAGACGATCCGCCTGGGACGCGTGCCGTTCACCGTGGTGGGCACGCTCAAGCCGAAGGGGCAGGGCGGTTTCGGCCAGGACCAGGACGACGTGGTGATGGTGCCGCTGGAAACCGGACGCCGCCGCCTGATGGGCGCGATGGGCCTGCCCTCGGGCGCGGTGATGCAGATCGCGCTGACCGTCGCCGATGCGAAGGACCTCTCGTACGCGCAGGGCGAAGTCGAGGCGCTGCTGCGCCAGCGGCATCGCATCAAGCCGGGCGAGGAAGACGACTTCAACGTGCGCAACATCTCCGAGATCGTCGCCACGCGCACCGCGACGACGCGCCTGATGTCGCTGCTGCTGGGCGCGGTGGCGACGATCTCGCTGATCGTCGGCGGCATCGGGATCATGAACATCATGCTGGTGTCGGTGACCGAGCGCATCCGCGAGATCGGCCTGCGCATGGCGGTCGGCGCGGGGCCGTCGGACGTCCGCCGGCAGTTCCTCGCCGAGGCGATGCTGCTCTCGCTCGGCGGCGGCGTGCTGGGCATCGCGATCGGCGTCGCCGGTGCGCTGGTCGTCGGCCGCTTCAGCGACCTGCCGGTGGCGTTGAACGGACAGGTGATCGCGCTGGCCGCGACGTTCTCGATCATGACCGGGCTGTTCTTCGGCTATTACCCGGCGCGGAAGGCTTCGCAGCTGGACCCGATCGAGGCGCTGCGGCAGCAATAGGCGGACGCGACAGCGGTCCCCGTGCAGCAGGCGCGGGGACCCGGGTTGGCGTTCAGGCGGATCCCGCCGTTTGAGGACTGCGATGTCCCGGGCCGGCCCGGGCCCCGCCGCCCATCGGACGGGCCCGGCAACGTTGGCCAGACTGCGACTCTGTCGCATGAGAAAAAGTCGCTATCCTCGGGCCAGGTTTCCATCCGGTCCGTCCATGCGTCTTTCGCTCCCGTTCGCCGTCCTGCTCGCCATGTCCTTCAACCTCCATGCGGCCGACGCGCCAGCCACCGGCAAGACCGCGCTGGTCATCCACGGCGGCGCCGGCTTCGTGCCGCGCAACGCGATCACGCCGGGAGAGCGCAAGGCCTACCACGAAGCCCTCAACCGCGCGCTCGACGCCGGCAACGCCGTGCTCAGCCGGGGCGGCAGCGCGCTGGACGCGGTGACCGCGGCGGTGGTGGTCCTGGAGGACGCGCCGCAGTTCAACGCCGGCAAGGGCGCGGTCTTCAACGCCAAGGGCGGGCACGAGCTCGACGCCTCGATCATGGAAGGCCACACGCGCCGCGCCGGCGCGATCGCCGGTGTCACGACGATCAGGAACCCCATCAGGCTCGCGCGCACGGTGATGGAGAAGAGCCCGCACGTGATGCTCGCCGGCGACGGCGCGGAAGCGTTCGCCGATGAGCACCCCGAGATCGAGCGCGTCCCCAACAGCTATTTCGACACCGACAAGCGCCGCCAGCAGCTTGAAAAGGCGCAACGCGACGAAGCCGCGAAGGGCAAGCGCGAGGCGTACAACGGCACGATGGAGGCGCCGACGTATTTCGGCACCGTCGGCGCGGTCGCGCTGGATTCGCAGGGGCACATCGCCGTGGCGACCAGCACCGGCGGCATGACCAACAAGAAGTGGGGCCGCGTCGGCGATTCGCCGGTGATCGGCGCCGGCAGCTGGGCCGACGAACGCTGCGGCGTCTCCGGCACGGGCTGGGGCGAGTTCTACATCCGCAATGCGGTGGCGCATGACATCTGCGCGCGCATGGCGTATCGCGGCGATTCGCTGGAAACGGCGGCGAACGCGGTGGTCAACGAAGTCGTCACGGCGGCTGGCGGCGACGGTGGCGCGATCGCGCTCGACCGCGACGGCAACATCGCGATGCCGTTCAACAGCGGCAGCATGTTCCGCGGCTGGATCAGGCCCGATGGCAGCCGGGGAACGGCGATTCACGAGGGGGAGTGAGGGGCTTGTCCGTTCAGGGCGGATGACGCCTCCGCAGGGAGCGGTTCCGCGCGACAGGGTCGCGTGACACTTCGCCGACCCTCACCCAACCCCTCTCCCGGTGGGAGAGGGGCTCGAACCCTCAGGCCGTCAGCCCCGCCTGCTGCTGCATCCATTCGTCCATGCGGCGCTTGAGTTCCTCCGGCGACACGTCCTCGACGTGCGTCGCCAGGCTCCACTTGTGGCCGAACGGATCGACCACGGTGCCCATGCGGTCGCCCCAAGCCTGGTTCTCGACGGGGCGGTCGACCTTCGCGCCGGCCTTCACCGCGCGGTCGTAGGACGCGTCGACGTCGGGCACGTAGATCACGAACGTCGCCGTCGCGCCGCCCCGGCGTTTCGGGCCGAAGGCGTCCATGTCGGGCCATTCGTCCGACAGCATGAGCATCGAATCGCCGATGCGGATTTCCGCATGGCCGATCTTGTCGCCCATCGGCAGGCGGAAGATCTCCTCCGCCGCGAGCGCTTCGCGATAGAAGTCCAGCGCGGCGCTGGCGTCGTCGACGATCAGGTACGGCGTGACGCTGTGGTAACCCTC
The DNA here is from genome assembly GCF_057747855.1 of Lysobacter sp. SCRH-1R. Lineage (NCBI taxonomy): Bacteria > Pseudomonadati > Pseudomonadota > Gammaproteobacteria > Lysobacterales > Lysobacteraceae > Lysobacter > Lysobacter sp. SCRH-1R. The sequence continues at coordinate 827,614 of NZ_CM173227.1, forward strand.
GGGAGTGGCGGGGACGCTCATGTCGGCCTCCATGGGCACGTGGCGGCGCGTGGTGCGCCGGTGGGGTGGAACCGGTGGGAATCAGTGCGGCAGCTTGCTCGCCAGAAGATCGACACGGTCGATCTGCGGCGGCGCGGCCAGCAGGTCGCCGGCGCGTTCCATGAGCGCGGCGGCGATCGGGCCGTCCAGGTGCGCCTGGCGGCCGGCTTCGGTGTCGAAGGTGTCGTAGATGCCGAACGAGGTCGGCCCGAAGCGCAGCGCGAACCATGTCCGCGTGCCCGGTTCGGCTTCGGCCAGCGGCAGGGCGCCGCGCAGGAACCGCTCGACTTCCTCTTCCTTGCCCGGCTTCGCCTCCAGGCGGGCCAGCAGCGCGCAGCGGGACATGGCGGACCTCCGGGCGGGTCGGTCAGGATGGGCCCGCCCGCGCTAACGGGACGCGAAGAACCCGCTACCGGCGCATGACACGCAAGGCTCGCCGCACGGCGCGTTCCGTGAACGCCGGCGGGCCGGAGCCTTTGTGGCAAAATCGGCCCCCTGCCGCGGCCCGTCCGCGACCTCTTCCTTCCACGACCGCCTCCCATGCCGATCGCAGATCCGCTCCTCGTCGTGTGCGCGCCCGCCGGGAATCCCGGCCGCGCTCCCGTCGCGTGCGGCCCGGGTCGCCCACGGCAGGCCTCCTGAGTCCACGAATGGCCGACGAATTCGGGCACCTTCCGCGCGGTCCCGCGCGTATCGCCAAAGCCACCCAATGGTCCATGCAGGGCCTGCGTGCGGCCTGGCTGCACGAGTCCTCCTTCCGGCTGGAGGTATACCTGTTCGTCGTCCTGGCCCCGGTCGGCTGGTGGCTCGGGCAGACGCCGGTGGAACGCGTGCTGCTGATCGGCTCGATGCTGCTGGTGCTGAGCGTGGAACTGCTCAACTCCGCGGTCGAGGCGGTCATCGAACGCTACGGCCCGGAGTTCCACGAACTGGCCGGCCGCGCGAAGGACATGGGGTCGGCGGCGGTGTTCGTGGTGATGATGAACGTATTGCTGACCTGGGGCGCGATCGTGCTGCCCCGGTTGCTCTGACTCGCTGAAATGAATCTGGCAGGAAATCGAACGTGATTCTGGAAATGCTGACCGATCCGCAGGTGTGGATCACCCTGGTGACGCTGAGCGCGATCGAGATCGTGCTGGGCATCGACAATCTCGTCTTCATCTCGATCGCGGTCAGCAAGCTGCCGTATGCGCAGCGCGAGAAGGCGCGCAAGTTCGGCATCGCGGTGGCGTGCATCACGCGTATCGCGCTGCTGCTCACGCTGGCCTGGCTGGCTGGGCTGACCAACGATCTGTTCACCGTGTTCGGCCAGGGCATCTCGGTGCGCGACCTGGTGCTGATCCTGGGCGGCGCGTTCCTGCTGGTGAAGGGCACGATGGAGATCAAGGACCTCATCATCGGCGAGTCCGAGGAAGAGGACATCCACACCAAGCCCAAGGCGTCGTTCATGGGCGTGATCGCGCAGATCGCGGTGATCGACATCGTCTTCTCGCTGGACTCGGTGATCGCCGCCGTCGGCATGGCCAACCACACGCCGGTGATGGTCGCGGCGATCCTGCTCGCGGTCGCGGTGATGCTGCTGGCCTCCAAGCCGCTGGGCCAGTTCATCGACCACAACCCGACGATCAAGATGCTGGCGCTGGCCTTCATCGTGCTGGTCGGCGTGTACCTGGTGGCGGACGGTTTCGAACTGCACATCCCGAAGGGCTACATCTATGGCGCGATGGGTTTCTCGGCGCTGGTGGAATGCCTCAACCTGTGGGCGAAGCGTCGCGCGCAGGCGCGACTGCAGCCGGAATGATGTTGCGAGGAACGAATCGATAGGAAAGAGAAACGAGCGAGGCCAGAGCCGCGTCCGTTTCCACGACGGCCTTCCCCGCGGAAGGCCGTTTGTTTTTGGCGCCTGCGTTCCTTGTTTCCCGTTCCTCGTCTCGTTCCTCTTCGCTCGTTCCCGCACCCTGCTCCGTCGTAACGCCTTCGTAACGAGCCGTCCAAGACCCTCATTGCGTCTCGACCTTCCCGGTGCTGCAATGCCCGCCAATCGTCACCCCAGGAGTTCCCCATGATCCGTCTGGTGCAAGCGCTCGTGCTGCTCATGATGGTCGCCACGCTCAGCGGCTGCGGCTACAACACCATCCAGGAGAAGGACGAGGCGGTGAACGCCGCCTGGTCGGAAGTGCTCAACAACTACAAGCGCCGCGCCGACCTGGTCCCCAACCTGGTCGCCACGGTGAAGGGCTATGCCAGCCACGAGCAGCAGGTGCTCACGCAGGTCACCGAAGCGCGTTCGCGCGTGGGCAGCATCAACGTCAACGCCAACGATCCGGCCTCGCTCGCGCAGTTCCAGCAGGCGCAGGGCGAACTGCAGAGTGCGATCAGCCGCCTGCTGGTGGTCAGCGAGAACTACCCGCAGCTCAAGGCCGACCAGAACTTCCTGCAACTGCAGGCGCAGCTGGAAGGCACCGAGAACCGGATCACCGTCGCGCGCCAGCGCTTCATCCGCGCGGCGCAGGACTACAACACCACCATCCGCCGCTTCCCGGTGAACCTCACCGCGATGATGTTCGGCCACAAGACGCGGCCCAACTTCACCGTCGAGAACGAAGCGCAGATCCAGCAGGCGCCGCAGGTCGATTTCAGCGCGCCGGCCCAGCCGCAGACGCCGCCGCAGCAGCAGGCGCCGCAGCAGCAGCCGGCACCGTCGAACGGCTGATCGGCGCGACGGACGGATCGTGATGCCGATGCGCCGCAGTTTCGTCGCAGCCCGCGTGCTGCCCGCATGGCGTCGCGCGCTTGCGTCGGTTGCGCTGATGCTGTTCTGCGCGATCGCGCAGGCACAGGATCTCGCGCCGGTCCCGCCGCTGGATTCGCCGGTGATCGACACCACCGGCACGCTCGATGCGACGACGAAGCAGCAGCTCCAGGCGCAGGCGCTCGCGCTGCAGCAGCGCAAGGGCAGCCAGTTGCAGGTGCTGGTGGTGCCGACCACGCAACCGGAAGACATCGCGCAGTACGCGGTGCGTGCGTTCGAGGAATGGAAGATCGGCCGCAAGGGCGTGGACGACGGCGTGCTGCTGGTGGTCGCCAAGGACGACCGGCGCGTGCGCATCGAGGTCGGCTACGGACTGGAAGGCGCGATTCCCGATGCGACCTCCGCGCGCGTGATCCAGGAGTACCTGGTGCCGAAATTCCGCAGCGGCGATTACGCCGGTGGCATCACCGACGCCACCGCGGCGCTGGTCAAGCTGATCGACGGCGAAGCGCTGCCGGCGCCGATGGCCGACCACCGGCCCGAACGCAGGAAGGGTGGCGGATGGCTGATCGCGCTGTTCGTCGCCTTCGTCGTGGCGCAGGTCGCGCGCGGGATCTTCGGGCGCGCACCGTCGCTGGTGCGTGGTGTGATCGGCGGCGCGGCGGCGGGCGGCATCGCCTGGCTGCTGTCGTCGCTGATCGTCGTCGGCGGCATCGGCGCGCTGATCGGCTTCTTTTTCGGCCTGACCTCGATGCCGGCCGGCCGCTACGCGCGCGATCGCGGATTCGGCGGCTGGGGCGGGGGAGGTTGGGGCGGCGGCGGTTTTGGCGGTGGGGGGGGCGGCTTCGGCGGAGGCGGCTGGGGCGGTGGTGGCGGCATGAGCGGAGGCGGTGGCGCCTCCGGAAGCTGGTGAGGCGCGCACGATGAGGCTCTTCAAGCACCTGTTCGCGCCGTCGGCCAAGCGCCTGTTCCCGGGCGACAGCCTCAAGCGCATCACCGATGCGATCGCCGAAAGCGAGCGCCATCACACCGGCGAGATCTGCTTCGCCGTCGAGCCCGCGCTGCACCCGCGCGCGGTGCTGTCCGGCGTGCAGGCGCGCGATCGCGCCCACGAGGCTTTCGCCCAGTTGCGTGTGTGGGACACGCAGGCGAACAACGGCGTGCTGCTCTACCTGCTGCTGGCCGACCACCGGATCGAGATCGTGGCCGATCGCGGCTTCGTCGGCCGCGTGAGCGACGAGCAGTGGCGCGGTGTGTGCCAGCTGATCGAGGAACGCCTGCGTGCCGGTGAGCCGGAAACCGGCGTGCTTGCCGGCGTGTCCGCGCTCACGGCGATCCTGGTCGAGCACTTCCCGCGCGGGGAAGGCATGCACGACGCCAACGAGTTGCCGGATCTGCCCTACGTGCTCTGACGCGCGCCGACCGGCGCCACGGCGACCCGCCGCGCGCCTGCCTGCGGCACAATACGGCGACGCCTTCCCGAGCCGCCGCAGCCGAGCCGCCGAATGACAGTCCTGCACCAGATCGACCCGATCGCCTTCAACCTCGGCCCGTTGCAGGTGCACTGGTACGGGATCATGTACCTGCTCGGCTTCGGCACGGCGTGGTGGCTCGGCCGCATGCGCGTGCGCGCCGGACGCCTGCCGGGCGTCAACGAACAGGCGTACGGCGACCTGCTGTTCTACGCGATGCTCGGCGTGGTGCTGGGCGGCCGTCTGGGCTACGTCTTCTTCTATTCCTTCGGCGACCTGCTGCGCGATCCGCTGATGCTGTTCCGCATCTGGGAAGGCGGCATGAGCTTCCATGGCGGCCTCGTCGGCGTGGTCGCCGCGGCGTGGTGGTGGTCGCACCGCCACCGGCTGCACCTGATGGACACCGTCGATTTCCTCGCGCCGCTGGTGCCGCCCGGCCTGGGCTTCGGCCGGCTGGGCAACTACATCGGCGGCGAACTCTGGGGCAAGTACACCCAGGCCGGGTGGGGCGTGATCTTCCCGCGCGCGGAAGCCGAATTCGCCGGCATGACGCTGCCGCAGTTGCAGGCGCAGTTCGCGACGGGCGCGCTGGACCGGTTCGCACGCCATCCGTCGCAGCTGTACCAGGCGGCGCTGGAAGGGCTGACGATGTTCCTCGTGCTGTGGTGGTTCTCCAGCAAGCCGCGTCCGCGTTACGCGGTGTCGGGCCTGTTCGCGCTGCTGTACGGCTGCTTCCGCTTCCTCGTCGAATTCGTCCGCGTGCCCGACGCGCAGATCGGCTATCTCGCGTTCGGCTGGCTGACGATGGGCCAGGTGCTGAGCCTGCCGCTGATCGCGTTGGGCCTGTTCTGGCTGTTCGTGTGGTCGCGCCGCCAGCCGACCCTGGAACCGCAGCCGTTCGTGCCCGTGAAGTAAGCCGGAGAGATCGCGATGAAGCAGTACCTCGACCTGCTCCGCCACGTGCTGGAACACGGCAGCGACAAGTCCGACCGCACCGGCACCGGCACGCGCAGCGTGTTCGGATGGCAGATGCGCTTCGACCTTGCGGAAGGTTTCCCGCTGGTCACCACGAAGAAGCTGCACCTGCGCTCGATCGTGCACGAACTGCTGTGGTTCCTGCAGGGCGACACGAACATCGGTTACCTGAAGGACAACAAGGTCTCGATCTGGGACGAATGGGCCGATGCGCAGGGCGAACTCGGCCCCGTGTACGGCAAGCAGTGGCGGCGCTGGGCGGGGGCGGACGGCATCGAGATCGACCAGATCCGCTGGGTGGTCGACGAGATCAGGCGCAATCCGGATTCGCGCCGCCTGGTCGTCAGCGCCTGGAACGTCGCCGACCTTCCGCGCATGGCGCTGATGCCGTGCCACACGATGTTCCAGTTCTATGTCGCCAACGGAAAGCTCAGCTGCCAGTTGTACCAGCGCAGCGGCGACATCTTCCTCGGCGTGCCGTTCAACATCGCCAGCTATGCGCTGCTGACGCACATGGTGGCGCAGGTGTGCGGACTGGGCGTGGGCGATTTCGTGCATACGCTGGGCGACGCGCACCTGTACTCCAACCATTTCGAACAGGCGCGCGAACAGCTCTCGCGCACGCCGCGCGCGCTGCCGCAGCTGCGACTGAATCCGGAGGTGAAGGACATCTTCGGCTTCGCCTTCGACGACATCGCCATCGAGCATTACGACCCGCTGCCGGCGATCAAGGCGCCGGTGGCGGTCTGAGCGCATGAAGCTGAGCCTGATCGCGGCGCTCGACCGCGACCACGCGATCGGTCGCGACAACGATCTGCCGTGGCGCCTCCCGGACGATCTCAAGCGCTTCAAGGCGCTGACGATCGGCAAGCCGGTGCTGATGGGACGCAAGACGGCGCAGTCGCTGGGGCGCGCGCTGCCGGGACGGCGGAACCTGGTGCTGACGCGCTCGGGGACGGTGCCGTTTGAGGGGATGCAGGCGGTGGCGTCGGTCGACGAGGCGTTGCGTATCGCCGAAGCCGACGGTGCCGACGAGCTGTGCGTGATCGGCGGCGGTGAGGTGTATGCGCTGACGCTGCCCGTCGCGACGCATCTGTTTCTCACGCATGTCGAAACCCGGGTCGAAGGGGCCGAAGCGTTCTTTCCGGCGTTCGACGTGTCGCAGTGGCGCGTGGTTTCGCGCGAGCGGCATGACGCGGATGCGAAGCATGCGTTCGCGTTCGAGTTCGTGGATTACGTGCGGGTTTAGGGACGTTCCGCCGAGGGCCCTCGGTCCGCATCCACGAAGAACGTCATCCCGGCGACGGCCTGGATCAAGGCTCACGGCGCAGGGGCACTCTGTCGACGGTTCCAAACCACACCGTCATTCCAGCGAACGCTGGAACCCATTTTGATCTTGCGTGTGCGTTCGCTGCGGGGGCAAAAGCGTATCGCGAGCGCCAGCGTGCCCGCACGTCCCGACCCTCACCCCAACCCCTCTCAGCGCTGCACTTCCTCCGGTCGCCGAAGGGAGAGGGGCTCAATGCGTCGCGTGGTGAAGGATCCCGATGATTCCCAGGCATGCGGAATTTTCCGCTCGCTGCACCAGCTCAGTCGCGATCCTGCTCCGTCGTCGCCTTCGGCGCGGGCGCGTCGTTACGCGGTCCCTGCGGACCATTCGGATTCGGCCGTCCATGATGGCGCCGCTGCCCGTTATGGTTCGGACGTGGGCGTTGCGCGCGCTTGTCGTCGCCGTGGTACGGCGGACGCGGACGCGGCGGCTGGGCGGGAACGTCGCGTCCCGGCACCTGCACGATGCGCAGTTCGTCGGTGTCGAGTTGGAGTGCGGTCAGCTTGCCGCCCCACACCGCGCCGGTGTCGATCGCGTGGACGCCGTGGCCGATGAATAGGCCCAGCGTGGACCAGTGGCCGCAGACGATCTTCAGGTCGCGCTCGGCGCGGCCCGGGACTTCGTACCAGGGATACAGCCCGACCGGCTGCGTGCCCGGCGCGCCCTTGTCCTCGAACGAGATCCGGCCACGCGGCGTGCAATAACGCAGGCGCGTGAACACGTTGATGATCGCGCGATGGCGATCGATGCCGGCGAGCTTGGGGTGCCACGCCGGCTTGTCGCCGTACATGTTCTTCAGCAGCCGGCGGAACTGGTCGCCGTGCAGGCGTTCCTCGACCTCGCGCGCGAAGCGTTCGGCCATCTGCGTGGTCCACTGCGGCGCGAGCGCGGCATGCACCATCATCCAGCCGAGCGAGCGGTCCACGTGCACCAGCTTCTGCATGCGCAGCCAGTCCAGCAGCACGTCGCGATCCTCGGCGAGCACGATGCGCTGCAGGTCGGGATTGACCTTGCGCTGCTCGTCCTCGCGACGCTCGCCGATCGCCAGCAGCGACAGGTCGTGGTTGCCCAGCACGACGACGCTGTGCTCGCGCAGCGAATGCACCAGGCGCAGCGTTTCCAGCGATTGCCCGCCGCGGTTGACCAGATCGCCGCAGAACCACAGGCGGTCGCGCGCCGGATCGAACGCGATGCGTTCGAGCAGTCGCTGCGTCGCGTCGTAACAGCCCTGCAGGTCGCCGATGGCCCAGATGCTCATGGGGCGTCCGTCAGTGCAGCGTGCGGGGCACGGACAGGCTGAAAGCCGGGATCGGCGCTTCGACCTGCGTGCCGTCGTCGCCGACCATCGTGTAGGTGCCCTCCATCATGCCGTGCGTGGTTTCCAGCACGGCGCCGGAGGTGTATTCGAAATCGTCGCCGGGACGCAGCCAGGGCTGTTCGCCCACGACGCCTTCGCCCTCGACTTCCTGCACCTTGCCGTTGCCGTCGGTGATCAGCCAGTGGCGGCGCGTGAGCCGCGCCGGCGCGCTGCCGCTGTTGCGGATGCTGATGGTGTAGGCGAAGACGTAGCGGTCCTGGCCCGGCTCCGACTGGGTGTCGAGGTAGCGGGTCGCCACGGAGATGTCGAAGGAATAGTCGGTACTGCGGTTCATGCGGACAGTGTAGGGGCTGCGGTGCACGATAGGTCAACGCGTCGTGGAGAACGCGTTGCCCCCGGCGTCACGCGTTGCGTTGGCGTGCGAGCGAATTGGCCAGGCGTACGAAATCGGCGACGTCGATCTGCTCGGCGCGCGCGTCCGGGCGTACGCCCGCGGCTTCGATCGCCGCGCCGTCGCACTGGTTCGAAAGCGCGTTGCGCAGCGTCTTGCGGCGCTGGCCGAAGGCGTCGCGCACCACGGCGGAGAACACGGCCGGATCGTCGATGCCGATCGTCTCCGGCTTGCGCGGCACCAGCCGCACCACGGCCGAGTCCACCTTCGGCGGCGGGCGGAACGCGCCCGGCGGCACGTCGAACAGCGGCGTCACGTGGCAGTACGCCTGCAGCATCACGCCCAGGCGCCCGTACACCTTGCTCCCTGGGCCGGCGGCCATGCGGTCGACGACTTCCTTCTGCAGCATGAAGTGCATGTCGCGGATCGCGTCGGCGTGTTCCAGTGCGTGGAAGAGGATCGGCGAGGACAGGTTGTAGGGCAGGTTGCCGACCAGGCGGATCTGCCCGCCTTCGTCGCCGGCGTTGCGCGCCAGCGCGGTGAAATCGACGGTGAGCACGTCGCGATGGATCACTTCCAGCGTGCCGTGCGCACGCGCGGCCTCGGTCAGCGGGAAGATCAGGTCGCGGTCGAACTCGATCACCGTCAGCTCCTTGTGGCGATCGAGGAGCGGGAAGGTGATCGCGCCCTGGCCGGGGCCGATCTCGACCAGCCGGTCGCCGGGCTTCGGGTCCACGGCCTGGACGATCCGGTCGATGATCCGGCGTTCGTGCAGGAAGTGCTGGCCCAGATGCTTCTTGGCCGGCTCGGTGAAATGGGGGCTGCGCGTGCTCATCGGGGCATCATGCCGGGGTGCGGAAGCGGGCGATACGGGCACAGGTGTCGGCCGCGGCGAGCAGGCTCGACGGATCGGCCGTGCCGCGCCCGGCGAGTTCCAGCGCGGTGCCATGATCCACCGCGACGCGCGGGTAGGGCAGGCCCAGGGTGAGGTTCACTGCGCGCTCGAAGCCGCTGTATTTCAGCACCGGCAGTCCCTGGTCGTGGTACATCGCGACCACCGCGTCGAAGCCGCGCAGCTTGGCCGGCAGGAACGCGGTGTCGGCCGGAAGCGGACCGACCAGGCGCATGCCGCCCGCGCGCAGCGTCGCGAGCACCGGCTCGATCACGTCGATTTCCTCGTACCCAAGATGGCCGGCTTCGCCCGCATGCGGGTTGAGGCCGAGCACGGCGATCGCCGGATCGTCGATGCCGAAATCACGACGCAGCGCGTCGTGCGTGATGCGCAGCGTGCGGTCGAGCGCGACGGGCGTGATCGCATCGGCGACCTCGCGCAGCGGCAGGTGCGTGGTGACGAGCGCGACGCGGACGACGTCGTTGGCGAGCATCATCACGACGTCGCGGCCGGCTTGGTCGGCAAGCAGTTCGGTCGTGCCGGTGTAGGCGATGCCACCCTGGTTGATCACCGCCTTGTGCACGGGCCCGGTGACCACGCCGGCAAAGCGGCCGTCGAGGCAGCCCTGCGCCGCTTCGCACAGTGCGCGGATCACGGCGGCGGCGTTGCGCGGATCGGGTTGGCCGAACGCGGGAACGGTGGCGTTCGGGATGTCGACCAGCGCCAGCTCGCCGGGAGCGGTCGCCGCGTCGTCCGGACCGAGCAGTCGCAACGGCAGCGAAACCGCCTGCGCCGCCGCAAGCAGCGTGCGTGCGTCGGCGAACGCCGTCAGGGAGTAATCGCGTGGCTGCTGCGCCAGGCGGACGCAGAGCTCGGGGCCGACACCCGCCGGCTCGCCCGGCACCAGCGCGAGCCGAACAGGGGTCACTCAGCCCACCTCAGCCGCCGTTGGCCGGCGCGGTGGGCGTGGCGGTCTCTTCGGCGGCCTTGCCGACGCGCACGTCGACGAAGGCTTCGCCGCGCATCTCGCGCAGGAAGCGGTTCCACTCGTCTTCCAGCTTGCGGCGGCCGATGGTTTCCTGGACCTGGGCGCGGCGGTTGCGCTCGCCGACGTCGGCCTCGCGCGTGCCTTCCAGCTTGATCAGGTGGTAACCGGCCTGGGTGCGGATCGGCTGCGACACCTGGTTCGGCTGGAGGCCCGCGACGGCGTTGCCGAATTCCGGGCCGAACTCGTCGCGGGTGAACCAGCCCAGCTCGCCGCCCTTCGAGGCGGAGCTCTGGTCCTGCGAGTGCTCCTGTGCGAGCAGGGCGAAGTCGGCGCCGCCCATCAGGCGGGCCTGCAGGGTCTGCGCCTGCGCCTTGGCCTTGGCGTCGTCCACCGAATCGCTGACGCGGATCAGGATGTGGCGCGCCTGGTACTGCGTGACCATGCTCGGGCCGGCCTGCGAGGCGTCGCGGACTTCGATCAGCTTGAGCAGCTGGAAGCCGCTCGGGCCGCGGATCGGCTCGGTGACCTGGCCGGGCGACATGTTGCGCATGAGCGAGGCGAACGCGTTCGGGATCTCGTCCACGCTGCGCCAGCCCAGGTCGCCGCCTTCCAGCGCGTTGGGGCTGTCGGAATAGCGCACCGCGGCGGCGGAGAAGTCCATCTCGCCCTTGTCGATCAGCGACTTCACGCCTTCGACCTTCTTCTGCGCCGTGGCGATCTGCTCGGCGGTCGCGCCCTCGGGCAGGGCCACGAGGATGTGCGCGAGGTGGAACTGCGCGCCCTGGTTCGCCTGGGCGGCCATGGCGGCATCCACTTCAGACTCGCTGACCGAGACGCGGCTCTGCGCGAAACGCTGGCGCAGGCGCTGGATCAGCAGTTCGTCGCGGATCGAGTTGCGGAAATCGGTGTACGGGGTGCCCTCGCGCGCCAGCTGCTGGCGGAGCTGCTCGGGCGAGACGCGGTTCTGCTGGGCGATGCCGGCGATGGCCTGCTCGACTTCCTGGTCGGTCACGCGCACGCCGGTGCCCTGGGCGCGGGCGACCTGCAGCTTCACCAGCACCAGGCGCTCGAGCACCTGGCGCTGCAGCACGTCGCGCGGCGGCAGCTGGTTCTCGCGTCCCGCGTACTGGGCCAGGATGTTGTTCACCGCGCGATCCAGCTCGGTCTTCAGGATCACGTCCTCGTCCACGATGGCGGCGATGCCATCGATGGGCTGGACGGAGGCCGCGGTCTGGGCCAGGGCGGTCGCGCCGGGCAGGAGGGTGCCGGACAGCACCGCGACGGCGAGGGCGGACGCGAGTAGTTTCTTCATAGGGTCGGGTCGGGGGTGGATTCGACTTGGCCGCCGCCGTTGTTCAGGCGTTGCGTCGAGGTGGGCGGCACGAGATACAGGTCGTCGCGGTCGTAGCCGAGGATACCACGGCGCAGGACCCGCTCCGTGTTCTGGCCCGCGGAGCCAAGGCCCTTCAGCTCGAATTCGAACATGATCCGGGTGTCCAGTTCGCCGTCGCGGTTTCTCAGGTATCGGCGGCCCACCAGGCGCGCGGCCAGGCAGCAGCTTTCCCATTGGACACCGGCGATCGTCTCCAGTTCCTTCCTGTCCAGGATCGAGTAGTAGTAGCGCCCGACGACGCTCCAGGTCTCGTTGATCGGATACAGGAAGGAGAAATCCGCCTGCTCGAGCTGATCGCGGTTCTGCGGCGGGTCGATGCCCTCGCGGAACGCCGCATTGCGACGGTAGCGATAGCCCAGGTTGACGATGCCGCCACGCTCGAACATGTAGCGCACGCGTGCGCTGACGAAGTCTTCGCCGCGGTATTTCGGATTCCAGATGTAGGTGGCGCCGAGGTTCCAGCGGTCGTTCGGGGTCACGCTCGCGTCGGCGACCCAGGCCGACTTGCCCGACTCGATCGTCGCTTGGTTCGGCAGCGTCACACGGCTGTCGTCGAAGTACTGGATCTGGCCGATGCTCGCGGCCAGGCGCTCGCGGCCGTCCTCCTCGCTGATGAAACGCGTGGTCAGGGCGGCGGTGAGCTGGTTGGCGTCCATCTGACGGTCCGCGCCGGTGTAACGGTTGTCGCGGAACAGCTGGCCCCAGCTGAAGGTCATCGAACCGGTGTCGAAGACCGGGAAATCGTCCTGGTTGCGGTAGGGGACCTTCAGGTAATACAGGCGCGGCTCCAGCGTGTGCAGATAACTGGTGCCGCGGAACATGGTGTTGCGGTCGAAGTACATGCCCGCATCGACCGAGGTGATCGGCATGCTGCGGGTCAGGTGGCTGTCCTGGAACTGCTCGGGAGACGCGGTGCCGCCGCTGCGGCTCACGCGTTCGTCGGCGCGCTGCTGTGCGCTGCCGTCCAGCTGGTAGGCCGTGTAGCGCCAGGCCAGCTTCGGGCGGACGAACCAGCTCGCGCCTTCCAGGGGGAAGGTCACGAACGGTTTGACGTCCAGACGCGCGCCGCCGAGGAATTCCTGGTGCTCGAAGCGCACGCCCTCGGCGTCCACGCCGGCCTGCACCCACGAGGTGAGCGGCTGCTCCCAGCTGAAGTAGGCGCGGGGCAGGCGGTCGAAGGCGAGGTTTCGCTCGCGCAGGGTGTAGTCGGCGAGCTGGTAATGGTCGGCCATGACCGCCGCCTGCCAGTAGCGGCCGCGCCCGTACACGCCCGCATCGCTGCGGATCGAATAGCTCGAGATGCCGTACAGGCTGCTGCTGAAGTCCTCGAAGTAGTGGGTGTCGCTCACCCAGCCGAGGTTGGTGCTGGCGTACCACGCGCTGTTGATGTTGTGCGAGGCCGACAGCGCGAACTGCCCGCGGTTCTTCTCAGGCAGGCTCGAAACCGGAAAGCCGACGTCCGGGTTGAGGTAGCGGTCGGGCTCGTCGCCCGGCAGCTTGTCGCTCGGCATCCAGTTGCCGTAGACCTCGCCCTTGCCGCGCTCGTACAGCCAGCGGAATTCGGCGCCGAGCAGCCCGCCGCGATCGGCCATGATGCGCGGGTAGAGCGTGGCGTCGTAGTTCGGCGCGAGGTTGAGGTAGATCGGCTGCCGGTAGTCGAAGCCGTTACGGCCGGACATCGACAGCTGCGGATACAGCAGGCCGGTGCGGCGGCGTTCGTCGACCGGGAACATGAACCACGGCACGTACAGCACCGGCACGTTGCCGATGCGCACGGTCGCGTTGCGTGCCACGCCCATGCCTTCGACGGTGTCGATGTCGATGCGGTTCGCGCGCAGTTCCCACGCGCGCTGGTTCGGCGCGCAGGTGGAGTAGGTCGAACCGACCAGCCGGCCGCGGGCGCCATCGAGTTCGATGCGCTCGGCGCCGCCGTTGCCGCGCCGCTGGGTGAGCTGGTACTGCACGTCCTCGATGCGATGGCGGTCTGCGTTCTGGTCGCCTTCGGCGCGCTCGGCCAGGATGCGCATGCCGCTGTCCTGGTAGCGCACGTTGCCGATCGCGCTGTAGCGACCGGTTTCGGCGTTGTAGCTGAGCTTGTCGGTACCCAGGAACTGGTCGCCGCGGTTCAGGCGCACGTTGTCCTGCACGACGATGTCTTCCGCGGTGCCCGCGCGTTCGAGCTGGCCGCCGGCGATGTCGGTGGGCTCGTTCGCGCGCGTGGTGGCGTCGCCGGTCGGGACGGGCGCGTCCTCGAACGTCGGCACCACGTCGATGATCGGGCACAGGCCCCAGTCGTCCTCGTCGCCGTCGGCAGCGTAGGCCGGCAGGGCCAGCGCGATGCACAGCGATAACGGGAGCAGTCGGAGGGGTCGGCGCACTCGGGAACCGTGATCGTCGGCGTTCAGGAAAACGGGGTCGCTAGCTTGCCGCATCCCTTGCAAGGGGGCAACGCGAGCACCATCTTGCTCCCGGCACTGTTCATTTCCGCGTCAAGACAGGAGTGGCCCATGTCCCAGCAGCCTTCTTCCGACAACGCACCGGTCTGCCGGACCGACGACGAATGGCGCGAGCGCCTCAGCCCCGAACAGTTCGCGGTATGCCGCTGTTCGGCGACCGAGCGCGCGTTCACCGGCCGCTTCTGGAACCACAAGGAAGCCGGCACGTACACCTGCGTGGCCTGCGGCGCGCCGCTGTTTTCCTCGAAAACGAAGTACGACTCCGGCAGCGGCTGGCCCAGCTACTGGGAACCGGTCTCCAGGGACGCCGTCAGCGAGCACGTGGACGACAGCCACGGCATGCGGCGCGTGGAGATCAAGTGCGCGCGCTGCCAGTCGCACCTGGGCCACGTCTTCCCCGACGGCCCGCCGCCGACCGGCCTGCGTTACTGCATCAATTCGGCCGCGCTGGAGTTCGTGCCGGAGACCTGATCGCCGCCAGGCGGTTCAAGCGAGCATCGCGCCCACGTGCGCGACGCTCGCCTCGCGCAGCGCGGCCAGGTCGTAGCCGCCTTCAAGCATCGACACGATCCGGCCGTCGCCATGCCTTTGCGCGATCGCGACGAGTTCGCGCGTGATCCAGTCGTAGTCGTCGGTTTCCAGTTCGATCTGCGCGAGCGGGTCGCGCTTGTGCGCGTCGAAGCCAGCGGAGATGAAGAGCAACTGCGGCCGGAAGGAGTCCAGCGTCGGAAGCAGCAGCTCGCGCCAGATGCGGCGGAACGCCTCGCTGCCGCAGCCCGGCGGCAACGGCGCGTTGGCGATGTTGCCCACGCCGCGCTCGTTTGCGTAACCGGTGTCCGGATACAGCGGCATCTGGTGCGAACTCAGGTACATCACGCGCGGGTCGGTATCGAAGATCGCCTGCGTGCCGTTGCCGTGGTGCACGTCGAAGTCGACCACCGCCACGCGCGCGAGCCCGTGTTTGTCGCAGGCATGTGCCGCGGCGACGGCGATGTTGTTGAACAGGCAGAACCCCATCGCCGCCGAAGGCGTGGCGTGATGGCCGGGCGGACGCACCGCGCAGAACACGCGTCGTGCCTCGCCGTGCATCACCGCATCCACCGCCGCGATGCCGGCGCCGGCCGCGCGCAGCGCCGCTTCGGCCGAACCCGGCGCGAGGACGGTGTCGGGATCCAGCGGCATCGGACCATCGACGGGCGTGTCGAGCACCAGCGCGAGCAGCGCGTCGTCGTGCACGCGCAGCAGCTGCCCGCGGCTCGCGCGCGGCGCTTCTTCCCAGTGCAGGTCGGGGAACGCCTCGCGCAGCGCTTCGGTCACCGCGACCAGTCGCGATGGACGTTCCGCGTGACCCTCGCCGGGATCGTGGCGCGTGCAGGCAGGATGCGTGTAGATGCGCATGGCGCGCGGCGCGTCAGGCCTTGCGCCGCTCGTGATTCCACAGCACTTCGCCGTGGCCGCTGGCGCGCGCGAGCACGCGGGCCAGCACGAACAGCAGGTCGGACAGGCGGTTGAGGTAGCGCACCGCTTCCGGACGGACCGTTTCGATGCGCGACAGCGAGACGGCTTCGCGTTCGGCACGGCGCACGACCGTGCGCGCGATGTGGCAGCGCGCCGCCGCTTCGCCGCCGCCGGGCAGGATGAAATCCTTCAGCGGCGGGAGCGGTTCGTTGAAGGCGTCGAGCTGCTGTTCGAGGCGATCGATGTCGGCGTCGACGATCGCGGCATGGCCCGGGATGCACAGCTCGCCGCCCAGGTCGAACAGCTGGTGCTGCACGGTGGTCAGCAGCGCGCGGACGTCGTCGGGGACGTCGCTTGCCAGCACCAGGCCGATGCACGAATTGGCTTCGTCCACCGTGCCGTACGCGGCGACGCGGGCCGAGTCCTTCGCGACGCGGCTGCCGTCGCCCAGCCCGGTCGTGCCGTCGTCGCCGGTGCGGGTGTAGATCCTGGAGAGACGGTTGCCCATGTGAGTCTGGATGGGGATTCGGAGACGGGCTTCTTACGAATCCGGAATCCCGAATCCCGTCCTTCTCAGACCGTTTGCGCGCGCAGCGCCGGCACGCGACGGCGCAGCAGGGCGAAGCCGCCGAACAGCAGCGCGGCGTAGAACAGCGTGCCCAGCACCGTCCACTGGAAGAACGGCAGCGCGGCGACGTAGCACGGGCCCAGGCCGACCAGGCAGGCCGGATGCGCGGTCATCGGCGTGGCCGTCGCCCACACGGCGAAGTTGGTGACCACGAAGAACAGCACCGAGCCGACGATCGAATAGCCCAGCACGCGCGCGCCGTTGACGCGACCGCGCAGGCCGAAGCCCAGCACCGCCGAGATCGCGATGCACGCGTACACCGACAGCCACGTCGCCAGGTAGGCCGGGCTGGTGAAGTGTTCGAAGTAGGTCCCGCCCAGCGTCAGGCCGAGGACGAGGTCCGACACCAGCATCGCCACCAGCGGCACCGCGATCGCCAGCGCGCGCGAGGCGAAGTAGGCGCCGCCGAACAGCGCCACCGCTTCGACCGGCGAGAAATTCGGCGGATGCGGCAACAGGCGCGTGAGCGCGGCGATCACGATCATGCCGATGAGCACCAGCGGACCGGGCGCGAACAGGCCGGAAGCGGGACGGTCGTGGGCGGCAGGCGAGGCGGAAGCGGGACGGTTCATCGTGTTCGGGTCTTGAGAAGGTCACGGCCTTCAGGAACCGCTAGCATAGCGCAATGCCTGTCGCGGCCCCCTCAAACCCGCCCTCCGGCGCGCCCGGAGACTCCCTCGCCCAAGGTCCGGCCCACGATCTCCACGATGTCCTCATCGTGGGCGGTGGCCTGGTCGGTGCCAGCCTGGCGATCGCGCTGGAGCGCCTGGGCCTCGTCGTCGGCCTGGTCGAGGCGACGCCGCCCGGCGCGCTGCCGGCGGTCTTCGACGAGCGCAACCTCAGCTTCGCCGAAGCCACGCTCAACGCACTGACCGCACTGGACGTGATGCAGAAGCTGCGCGCGCCCACCGGCGCGATCGCACGCATCCATGTCAGCCGGCGCGGCGATTTCGGTCGCGGCCTGCTGGATGCCTCGCGCTACGGGCGCAGCGAATTCGGTCGGGTCGTGGTCGCGCGCGATTTCGGCGAGGCGCTGGAAGCCCGTCTCGCCGACGCAACGCGCCTGCTGCGCCATCGCCCCGTGCGTTTCATCGGCCTGGCCGAAAGCGCCGGCGACGTGCGCGCGATCCGCGTGGCCGATGCCGATGGCGAACGCATCCTGCGCGCGCGCCTGCTGGTGGCGGCCGATGGCACGCGCAGCCTCGTGCGCGATGCGCTGGGCATCGGCGTGGACGAGCACGATTACGCGCAGACGCTGTTCGTCGCGCGCCTGCGCAGCTCGCGCCCGCCGGACGGCACCGCCTTCGAGCGCCTCACCGACCACGGCCCGACCGCCCTTCTGCCGCGCGGCGATCGCCACCACGGACTGATCCACGCCGTCGCGCGCGAAGACGCGGATGCCGTCGCGGCGCTCGACGAAGCCGGGTTCCTCGCGCGTGCGCAGGACGCGTTCGGCTGGCGCGCGGGACGCTTTCTTTCGTGCGGCCCGCGCAGTTCGCATCCGGCGGTCCGCGTCGTCGCGCAGCGCACCATCGCCTCGCGTGCGGTCCTGGTCGGCAACGCCGCGCAGACGATCCATCCAATCGGCGCGCAGGGTTTCAACCTCGGTCTGCGCGACGCGCTCACGCTCGCCGAACTCATCGAGGACGCGCGCGCGCTCGATGCGCAGGCCGACTGCGGCAGCGATGCGCTGTTGCAGGCCTATGCCGAACGGCGCCGCGAAGATCGCGAGCGCACGATCGGGTTCTCCGACGGCCTCGCGCGCCTGACCGCAAACGACGCGACGCTCCTGCGTCCGCTGCGCAGCCTCGGCCTGTTCGCGGTCGATCGCGTTGCCTCGGTGCAGTCGTTCCTCGTCGGCGGCGCGATGGGATACCGCGGCGACGTGCCGGCGCTGTGCCGCGAGGTGCACGCATGAGCCGTCGCGGATCGGGACTCGACGCGATCGTCGTCGGCGCCGGCGTGGTCGGCGCGGCTGCCGCGCTTGCGTTCGCGCGCGATGGAATGCGGGTCGCGCTGGTGGAACCCCGCCAGCCGCCCGCATGGCAGCCGCTGCCCACCGATGCCGATCGCATCGACCTGCGCGTGTATGCATTCGCGCCCGACAACGCGGCGCTGCTCGACAACCTGGGCGTCTGGCGCGAGGTCGCGAACGCGCGCGTGCAGCCGTACCGCGCGATGCGCGTGTGGGATGCCGCCGGCGGCGGCGAGCTCGCGTTCGATGCGGATGCCTTCGGGCGTCGCGAACTCGGCTGGATCGTCGAGCACGCCCTGCTGGTCGACCGTCTCTGGAACGCGCTGCCCGGCGCCGGCGTGCAGCTGCATTGCCCCGACAGCGTGGTCGGATTCGAACAGGACGAAAGCGGCGCGACGGTCGTGCTCGAAAGCGGCCTGTCGCTGCGTTCGAAGCTTGTGGTCGCCGCCGACGGCGCGGAGTCGAAGCTGCGTTCGCTCGCCGGCATCGAAGCGCCACGCCACGATTACGGCCAGCGCGGGCTGGTCGCGTTCGTCGAAAGCGAGCGGCCGCATCAGGCGACGTGCTGGCAGCGCTTCCTGCCGACCGGGCCCCTCGCGTTCTTGCCTTTCGACGCACACAACGTCAGTTCGATCGTGTGGACGCTGCCGGAAGCCGAAGCGCAGCGCCTGCTCGAAGCCGACGAGACGGCGTTCCTGCGCGAACTCGACAATGCCTTCGCCGGCACGCTCGGCACATCGACGCGCGTATCGCGGCGCGCCGCGTTCCCGTTGCGCCTGCAACTGGCGCAGTCGTTGGCGAGCGGTCGCGTCGCGGTGATCGGCGACGCCGCGCACGCGGTGCATCCGCTGGCGGGGCAGGGCGTGAACCTGGGGCTGCGCGATGTCGCGACCCTGCGTCGCACCGTCGCCGATGCGCGTGCGCGCGGCATCGATCCGGCATCGCGACTGTCGCGCTGGGCGCGCGCGCAGCGCAGCGGGAACGCGCTGTCGGCCTATGCCTTCGATGGCATCAACCGGTTGTTCTCGAACGATTCGCTCGCCGCCACGCTGCTGCGCGGGCCGCTGCTGGGCCTGGCCGGCAAGCTGCCGCCGCTGACGCACGCGTTCTGGCGGCACGCGGCCGGGCAATAAAGCGAACCCCTCCCGACGCGGGAGGGGTTCGCCATCGCCAGCGGCTTCGACAGGTCACTTACCGCCGGCAAGCTCGGACTTGGAGATGCGACCGTCGCGGTTGGCGTCGATCGCGGCGAAGTCGGCGGACAGCATCGTTTCGGATTGGACTTCGGCGCGGCTGAGGTTGCCGTCGCGGTTGGTGTCGAGTCCGTCGAAATCCACCTTGTTGGCGAGCGTCGAGTTCGGCGGGCTGGAGGTCGCGTTCACTTCCTGCCGCGTCGACGCGCCGGTCGTCGTCTGCGGGGTGGTGGGCCTCATCGGGGTCGCGGGAGGCGGATTCGCGGCCTGCGCGGCGGCGTCGGCCGCATCCTGCGCCTGCATGCTGGCGTTGCCTGCGGTGGTTGCCGCCTGCTGCGCTTCGGCGGCCGGCGTCGCGGGATCGGCGGCCGACTGCGCGGCCGAGGTCGCATCGTGCGCGTCGTGCGACGCGTCCACCGCCTGGTTGGCGGCGCGCTGCGCGGTGTCGGCGTGCTGGTGCGTGGGGGTGTAGCCGCCGGTCGTCGCCTTGGTCGCATCGCGCGCACTCTGCGCGGCGTCGCGTGCGGTTTCGGCTTCATCGGTCGCGGCCTGCGCTGCCGCTTCGGCCTGCTGCTGCGCCTTCGCCGGCTGGGCCTGGGTGCGCTGCGCGGCTGCCGGACCGGCGATGCCGATCGTCGCGAGCACCGCGACCGCCAGCAGTTTCGGTGAAAGAACATGCGCGGAATTCATGGTGGGTCTCGCCTGGTTTGGGGGCGAGGCCGACGCTAGTCCCGCACGCATCAACCACAGGTAAATTTCACGCGTGCGGTTGCGCCCAGCGTTCACCCACGTGATCGCCGCGTCAGCGCACCGTCGCGAAAACGGTGATTTCCTCGCGGTCGTGGTAGAGCTGGCGAGCCCGCAGGAGCAGCGGCTTCTCTGCGCGCTGCTGGAACAGGTCCAGGCACAGCCGCGTTTCGTCCCAGCGCTTCTTCATCGGCAGCTTGAGGTTGAAGATGGTGTGCCGGCACCAGCCCTCGCGCAGCCAGGTCGCAATGCGTTCGGCGACGCGGCGCGGCTGTTCGACCATGTCGCACACCATCCAGTCCAGTGGCGCGCGCGGCTGCCAGTGGAAACCGTCCTCGCGCAGGTGGTCGACGCGCCCGCTTTCGAGCAGGTGTTCACGCAGCGGACCGTTGTCGACCGACGTGACGTGCAGGCCCTGTCGCATCAGCACCCACGTCCAGCCGCCGGGTGCGGCGCCGAGGTCGGCGCCACGCATGCCTTCGCGGAACAGTCGTTCGCGTTCCTTACCGCTCATCAGCACCATCAGCGCTTCCTCGAGCTTGAGCGCGGAACGGCTCGGCGCGTCGGCATGCATGCGCAGGCGCGGAATGCCGAGCGGCCACGGCGCGCTGTCGCCGGCCTCGCCGATGGCGAGCAGCACGTGGTCGCCGGAAAGGAACACGACATGCAGGCGCGACTTGCGTGAATCGTCGAACTGCGTGAGCCAGCCGCCCTTTCGCAGCACGGGGCGCAGTGCATTGCCGAAGGCGCGCGCAAGGCCCGCCAACGGTTTGGCTTCGTCGGAATCGGGATGCTCCACCCACAACTCGCCGAAGGTGTACGTGTTGCCCAGCGTCGCTTCGAGCGCACGCAGGATCGGCGTGATGCGGTCCTTCGGATCGAGGCCGCGCAGTTCGGCGAATCGCGCAAGCTTCTGCCGCGCGAAGATGAGCGAGTCGAACGGCATCGCGCGCGTCAGCGCGCCGGCGTCCGCACCGAGGAATTCCACGTAGCCGCTGTTGCGCTCGGTGCGCGCATAACCGGGATGGCCGGCGAGCGCCGCGCGTTCGCCGAGTTCTGCCGCGAGTTCGGGCTCGAAGCCGGGGCGGCAGTAGCAGAGCAGGGCGTCGGCCGGGATCATGTCGATGCGGGCGTCAGTACCGCTCGCCGCCGGATTCGCCATACGCACGCAGCACCTCGCGTGCGAGTTCGCGATGCACGTCGCGCACGACTTCGATGCCGCGGCGTTCGAGTTCGCCGATCCAGTCCGCGGGCAGCGGGCCTTCGTCGAACTGCGTCAGCGATTCGACGTCCTCGCTGCGCGCCCCGATGAGCAGCCGGTCGATGCCGGCCCACATCGTCGCGCCGTAGCACTGGCAGCACGGCTGCGACGAGGTCGCCAGCGTGACCGGCCCGAGCTTCGCGCCCACCGCATCCTCGTTGAGGCGCGGGCGCTGCGTGCGCTGCTGCGCGAGCATGTAGGCCATCGTCTCGGCATGCGCGAGCGAACACGTGTGCGGCATCACGCGGTTCACGCCGATGGAAATGATGCGTTCGTCCGGCCCGAACACCGCCGCGCCGAACGGTCCGCCGCTGCCGGCTTCGATGTTCATGCGCGAGAGCGCGATGGCGAGTTCGACCTTCGCGGCGTCGCCGACGTAGAGGCGTTGCGTATCGACCGATTCGTGGACCCAGGCGGGCAGGGTGAGGTGAACCTGCGCGTAGAGCATCAGTGCACCATCTCCACTTCGGCGATCTTGTCCTTGCACTGCCCCTGCACGCACTGGCAGCCCTCGATGGGCTTGAAGCCGCACATCGCCATCATGCCCTTGCGCGCGCATTCGGCCTTGACGCCTTCCGGATCGGTCGGGCTGTTCGCGTTGACGCACGCCGGCTTGGCGCCGCAGCAGTTGCCGACGTTCTTCACCGCGCAATCCGCATCGGTCCTGCAGCTGAAATCAAGTTTGACGGGCGTCTGCGCGGAGTCGGCCTGACGCTCTTTCGGCGTGGGCTCCGGAGCGCGTGCACGGGTCGCTTGCGCGGCAGCCTGCGCGTTGTCGGATGCAGGCGTGGCGACATCGCCCGCCGTCGGCGTGGCCGCACGTGCGCCTTCCGGCGACGGCGCGGCGCACGCCGCAAGCGCGAGCAGGGACGAAACCAGCAGTACGGTCAGCAGGCGGCGCATGGCGTGCTCCTTCGCGTTGTTCAACCCTTCGTGGTCCAGGTGTCGCGAAGCGTGACGCTGCGGTTGAACACCGGCGCCTCGCTGCGATGGTCGTAGCGGTCGGCGACGAAATAGCCGATGCGCTCGAACTGGAACGACTGCTCCGGATGCGCGTTCGCCGCAGCGGGTTCGACATAGCCCGTGACGACCCGGCGCGATTCGGGATTGAGATGATCCTTGTACGTCTTGCCGCCTTCCTCGCTGTCCGGATCGGGCACGACGAACAGGCGGTCGTACAGGCGCACTTCCGCCTTCACCGCGTGCTTCGCGCTGACCCAGTGGATCGTGCCCTTGATCTTGCGATCGGCACCGGCCATGCCGGGGCGCGATTCGGGATCGAGCACGCCGCGGATCTCGACGACGGTATCGCCGTCCTTGACCACCTCATCGCAACGGAAGATGCCGGCGCCGCGCAGGCGCACTTCGCCGCCCGGGATCAGGCGCTTGAAGCCCTTCGGCGGCACTTCCTCGAAATCCTCGCGCTCGATCCACAGCTCGTTCGAGAACGGCACCGTGCGCGTGCCCGCGCTCTCGTCCTTGGGATGGTTCGGGAACGTCAACGATTCCTCGTGGCCCGCATCGAGGTTGGTGATGACCAGCTTCAGCGGATCGATCACTGCCATGCGGCGCTGTGCGGCGGCGTCGAGGTCGTCGCGCAGCGCGCCTTCCAGGATCGAGATGTCGAGCAGCGAGTTCTGCTTGCTGATGCCGACGCGATCGACCATCAGGCGCAGCGCGCTCGGCGTGTAGCCGCGACGACGTATGCCCTGCAAGGTCGGCATGCGCGGGTCGTCCCAACCGTCCACGAGGCCTTCGTTCACCAGCGCGAGCAGCTTGCGCTTGCTCATGACGAGGTAGTTGAAGTTCAGGCGCGAGAACTCGATCTGGCGCGGCTTGCTCGCTTCCTTCGGGAAGCCCTTCGACAGCACGGGTTCGAGCAGCTCCGGCGAGTTCGCCAGATCGACCTTGTCGACGCACCAGTCGTACAACGGGCGGTGGTCCTCGAACTCCAGCGTGCACAGCGAATGCGTGATGCCTTCCACCGCGTCGCTGAGCGAATGCGCGAAGTCGTACATCGGGTAGATCGGCCACTCGTGGCCGGTGTTCTGGTGTTCGACGTGCTTGATGCGGTACAGCGCGGGATCGCGCAGGTTCATGTTGCCGCTGGCCATGTCGATCTTCGCCCGCAGCGTGCGCGTGCCGTCGGGAAATTCGCCGGCGCGCATGCGGCGGAACAGATCGAGGTTTTCCTCGACGCTGCGGTTGCGGAACGGCGATTCGCGGCCCGCCTCGGTCAGCGTGCCGCGGTATTCGCGCACCTGTTCCGGCGTGAGGTCGCACACGAACGCGTCGCCCTGGCGGATCAGTTTTTCCGCGGCGAGGTACAGCACGCCGAAGTAGTCCGACGCGTGGCGCAGGTCGTGCCATTCGAAGCCGAGCCAGCGCACGTCGTCCTGGATCGCGCGGACGTACTCGGGGTCTTCCTTCACCGGGTTGGTGTCGTCCAGGCGCAGGTTGCAGTCGCCGCCGAACTCGGCCGCGATGCCGAAGTCCAGGCAGATCGCCTTGGCGTGGCCGATGTGCAGGTAGCCGTTGGGTTCGGGCGGGAAGCGGGTGCGGATCGCGTGGTGCTTGCCGCTGGCCAGGTCCTCGCGGACGATCTGCCGGATGAAGTCCTGCTTCACGGGCGCGGTTTCGGGGAGAGCCGATCCAGCGTTGGCCGATCCGGGCGCGGACGGGGCGGGGTGGGGCGTAGCGGACATGCGTGAAGCCGTGGACGGAGTAGACCGGCAAGTTTAGCCGGTGGCGCAATTCCCCGCCGTGCACCCGCCGGCATCCGCGTTCAGGCCGGGCGTATGCTGTTCGCGAGCCTCTTCCCCCGGAGCGTCCCATGAAAGTCGTCTACCAAGCCGCGAACCTGATCGACGCCCACCTGGTGCGGCACGCGCTGGAGGCGGAGGAAATCCCCGTGTTCCTGCAGGGCGAGGCGCTGACGGGCGGGATGGGCGAGCTGCCGCTGTTCGGGACCATCCTGGTGTGCGTGCCGGACGTGGTCTGGCCGCAGGCGCAGGACATCGTCGCCGCGCTCCCGCTGAATGCGCCGGCCGAAGCGTCGGACGACGACGAGGCCGCGGATTCCTCGCAGGGCTGGCTGCCGGCCTGAACGCCTGGTTCGGGTATCGTGGCCGGCCGTTTCATGGGCCCCGCGCCATGTCCTTCGATTTCGATTCCCTGATCCGCGCCGTCGCCGATTTCCCCAAGCCCGGCGTGACCTTCCGCGACGTGACCCCGTTGCTGGCCGATGCCGGCGGTTTCGCGCGCTGCATCGACGCGCTCGCCGAGCCGTGGCAGGGCAGCCAGGTGCAGGCGGTGTGCGGGATCGAATCGCGCGGCTTCATCTTCGGCGCGGCGCTCGCGCAGAAGCTGCACGCGGGCTTCGTCCCGCTGCGCAAGCCGGGCAAGCTGCCGCCGCCGCTGGTCGAGGTGGACTACGCGCTGGAATACGGCACCGATCGCCTGCAGGCGCGCAACGATGCGCTGCGTCCGGGCGAACGCACGCTGATCGTCGACGACGTGCTCGCCACCGGCGGCACGCTGGCCGCGGCGCGCGAACTGGTGGGGAAGCTCGGCGCGAACCTGGTCGGTGCGAGCGTGCTGATCGAGCTGGATGCGCTGGGCGGTCGCGAACGCTGGGGCGCGGACGTGCGCCTGCATTCGCTGCTGCATTACTGATCGTTCGATGCGGTCGACGCTGTTGTAGCTGTTGTAGCCCGGGTAAGCGAAGCGCACCCGGGCAGGCGGCCGGCTACTTCCCGGGTGCGCTTCGCTTACCCGGGCTACAAAAAACCGGGCTGCTACTAAAGCCGGGCTACTACAGCCGGCTGTCCTGCGACGGTGCCGGTTGCGGCGGGCGCAGCAACTGCTCGGGCAATGAACGGAACTCGGCGGCGAGCTGCTTCAGGAATTCGCCCATCGCCGAGCTGCGCCGCCACACCATCGCGATCTGCCGGTGCGGCGGCTGCCCGCGGAAACGCAACAGGTGGATGTCGGGCGAGGACGGCACCGGCGGCTGCACGGCGAGCACCGGCAGCAGCGTGATGCCGACGCCGGCGGCGACCATCTGCCGCAGCGTCTCCAGGCTCGTCGCGCGAAAGCCGTCGCGTTCGTCGGCACCGGCCATGTGGCAGACATCCAGCGCCTGGTCGCGCAGGCAGTGGCCTTCCTCGAGCAGCAGCAGGTGCTGGTTGTCGAGGTCGCCCAGTTCCAGCGAATCCTGTTCGGCCATCGGATGCTGCTGCGGCACGGCCAGCAGGAACGGTTCGTCGAACAGGACTTCCACGTGCAACTGGTCGTCGTGGATCGGCAGCGCGAGCAGGCCCGCGTCCAGGCGGCCATCGCGCAGGCGCTGCAGGATCTGGTCGGTCTTCTCTTCGATCAGCAGCAGTTCCAGGCGCGGGAAACGTTGCCGCAATCTCGGCACGACGTGCGGCAACAGGTACGGGCCCAGCGTCGGGAACAACCCCAAGCGCACCGTTCCGGCTTCCGGGTCCTGGCTGCGGCGCGCGATTTCCGCCATCTGCTCGACATCGGCGATGACCTTGCGTGCGCGTTCGGCGACTTCGCGGCCGACCGGCGTGAGCATCACGCGACGCGGCGCGCGCTCGACCAGCGCGACGCCGAGTTCGTCCTCGAGTTTCTTGATCTGGGTCGACAGCGTGGGCTGGCTCACGAAGCTCGCCGCCGCGGCGCGGCCGAAATGCTTGTGGTCGGCCAGGGCCACCAGGTACTTGAGATCGCGCAGGTTCAAGGCGTGTCCCTCGCGTGATGCTGCATGGATGTGGAGCATCGGCCTCCGCGCCCTTCCCCCGCAAGCAGGGGAAGGGCCGGGGACATCAGGCCGCGGCGGCGGTCGTCGCCTGCGCCGGTGCGCTGGTGCGGATCAGGTGGTCGAACGCGCTCAGCGCCGCCTTCGAGCCTTCGCCCATCGCGATCACGATCTGCTTGAACGGCGTGGTCGTGGCATCGCCGGCGGCGAACACGCCCGGGACCGAGGTGCGGCCGTGCGAATCGACTTCGATCTCGCCACGCGGCGACAGCGCCACCGCGCCCCTCAGCCATTCGGTGTTGGGCAGCAGGCCGATTTGCACGAACACGCCTTCCAGGTCGATGCGGTGCGCGTCGCCTTCGATGCGGTCCTTGTAGACCAGGCCCGTGACCTTCTGGCCGTCGCCGAGCACTTCGGTCGTCTGTGCGCTGACGATCACGTCCACGTTCTTCAGCGAACGCAGCTTGCGCTGCAGCACTTCGTCGGCACGCAGCTGCGCGTCGAACTCGATCAGCGTCACGTGCGAGACGATGCCCGCCAGGTCGATCGCCGCCTCGACGCCCGAGTTGCCGCCGCCGATCACCGCCACGCGCTTGCCCTTGAACAGCGGGCCGTCGCAGTGCGGGCAGTAGGCCACGCCCTTGTTCTTGTATTCCTGCTCGCCCGGCACGTTCATCTGGCGCCAGCGTGCACCGGTCGACAGGACGACGCTGCGCGACTTCAGCGACGCGCCGTTTTCCAGCTGCACTTCGATCAGGCCGCCCGGCTCGTTCGCCGGGATCAGCTTGCTCGCGCGCTGCAGGTTCATGATGTCGACGTCGTACTCGCGCACGTGCTGTTCCAGCGCGGTGGCGAGCTTCGGGCCTTCGGTGTAGGTGACCGAGATGAAGTTCTCGATCGCCATCGTGTCCAGCACCTGGCCGCCGAAACGCTCGGCCGCCACGCCGGTGCGGATGCCCTTGCGCGCGGCGTAGATCGCCGCCGCGGCGCCGGCCGGACCGCCGCCGATCACGAGCACGTCGAATGCGTCCTTGGCCTTGATCTTCTCGGCATCGCGCGTCGATGCGCCGGTGTCGAGCTTGGCCATGATCTGTTCGATGGTCATGCGGCCCTGGTCGAACGGCTGGCCGTTGAGCAGCACGGTGGGCACCGACATGATCTGGCGCTGCTCGACTTCGTCCTGGAACAGCGCGCCGTCGATGGCGACGTGGTGGATGTTCGGGTTGATGACGCTCATCAGGTTCAGCGCCTGCACGGTGTCCGGGCAGTTCTGGCACGAGAGCGAGAAATAGGTTTCGAAGTGGTACTCGCCTTCGAGGTCGCGCACCTGTTCCAGCAGTTCCGGCGCGGCCTTGGACGGATGGCCGCCGACCTGCAGCAGGGCGAGCACGAGCGAGGTGAACTCGTGGCCCATCGGAATGCCGGCGAAGCGCACGCTCACGTCCGTGCCTGCGCGGTTGATCGCGAACGACGGACGGCGCGCGTCGTCGTCGCGACGCGAGTAGGTGATCTTGTCCGACAGCGAGGCGATGTCCTGCAGCAGGCCTTCCAGCTCGCGCGACTTGTCGCCGTCATCGAGCGAGGCGACGAGCTCGATCGGCTGCGTGACCTTTTCGAGGTAGGCCTTCAACTGGGTCCTGAGATCGGCGTCCAACATGCGATGACTCCAATGCGATGCGTTTCGTGGGGGTGAACGCCGCGAGCGCCCGGGCGGAGGGAGGGAGAGAGACCCGGGCGTCGCGACATTCGAAAAGGGTGGTCAGCCACTGACCGGAACGGCCTCCGTGCGGGAGGCGGTGGAGCGGGGCGGGCCGGAATGGCCGCCCCGTCCAGGCCACGCCCCGTGGAACAGGGCGCGGCGCGTGGGTCAGATCTTGCCGACCAGGTCCAGCGACGGCTTCAGGGTCTGCTCGCCTTCCTTCCACTTGGCCGGGCAGACTTCGCCCGGATGCGCGGCGACGTACTGGGCGGCCTTGACCTTGCGCAGCAGCTCGCCCGCATCGCGGCCGATACCGCCGGCGTTGATCTCGACGATCTGGATCTTGCCTTCCGGATCGATCACGAACGTGCCGCGATCGGCCAGGCCGGCTTCCTCGATCATCACGCCGAAGTTGCGGGTGATCACGCCGGTCGGGTCGCCGATCAGCGGGTACTGGATCTTCTTGATCGTGTCGGAGGTGTCGTGCCACGCCTTGTGCGTGAAGTGGGTGTCGGTCGACACGCCGTAGATCTCGACGCCGAGCTTCTGGAATTCGGCGTAGTTGTCGGCGAGGTCGCCCAGCTCGGTCGGGCAGACGAAGGTGAAGTCGGCCGGGTAGAAGAACACGACGGACCACTTGCCCTTCAGGTCGGCATTGGTGACTTCGATGAACTCGCCGTTCTTGTAGGCGGTGGCCTTGAACGGCAGGACTTCGGTGTTGATCAGCGACATCAGGATGGTTCCTTTGGCTGGGTGGGTGAGGGTTGAAACCAGTGCGAGTAGGGTAAGGAGGCCAATCCAATCCATCAAGTTGATTGATGAGATTGATTCAATAGGCGATGTCTATGGACATGTCGGGCCGATAGGAAGCCCGGCACCCATTCGACATGCGGGTGGTGGAGCGCCGCGCAAGGCCTCCCTGCGCGGGCCGCGGCAGGCGAAAATGCGGGATGCATGACGACCTTCGCTCCCTCGACGCCGGCGACGGCCCGACGCCGGCCACGGTCGGCGAACTCCTCGCCGCTGCCACGCGCCGTTTGCCCGGCGACGAGGCGCGCGCCGAGGCGGAGCGCCTGCTCACCCACGCGCTGGGCGTGGGCCCGACCTGGCTGTACACGCATCGGGACGACGTTCCGCCGATCGCGCGCCAGGCCGAATTCGAGCGCCTGCTGGAGCGCCGCCTCGCCGGTGAGCCGGTCGCGTACCTGCTCGGCCATCGGGGGTTCTGGCGGTTCGACCTGGCGGTGACTCCCGCGACGCTGATTCCGCGTCCGGAAACCGAGCGGCTGGTCGAACTCGCCCTGGAACGCCTGCTGGAAGGCGTGTCGCTGCGCGTGGCGGACCTGGGCACCGGAACGGGCGCGATCGCGCTGGCGATCGCCTTCGAACGCCCGCTCGCGCAGGTAGTGGCGACGGATGCGAGCGCGGCGGCGCTGGCGGTGGCGCAGGCGAATGCGAACGCGCTGGGCCTGTCGCGCGTGCAGTTCCGCGAAGGCGACTGGTTCGCGCCGCTCACGGACGACCGCTTCGATCTGATCGCGAGCAATCCGCCCTACATCGCCGATGACGATGCGCATCTGAAGCTGGGGGATCTGCGTTTCGAGCCGGCGAGTGCGCTGGCGTCGGGCGCGGACGGGCTCGACGATATCCGTCGCATTGCGGCTCATGCGCCGATGCATCTGAATCCAGGCGGCTGGTTGCTGGTGGAGCACGGCTGGGATCAGGGTGCCGCGGTACGGTCGATCTTCGAACACGCGGGCTTCGATGCGGTCGAGACGGTGCAGGATTGGGAGCGGCGCGATCGGGTGACGTTGGGGCGGGTGGGCGCGTAATCGATTCCCCACCTCACCGTCGTTCCAGCGAAAGCTGGCCATTGCTAGTCGTCCCGGGTTGCGCCGGAATGACGATCTTCTCGGACGAAGGTTTGCTGTTGTAGCCCGGGTAAGCGAAGCGCACCGGGAAGGAGAGGCGACCGCGCACCCGGGTGCGCTTCGCTTACCCGGGCTACAACATCCAGAGCGACAGAAACGTCCACAGCGACAGACGCGACGTCCACACCACCAGCGTTCGCGACGCAAAAGGCTTGCGACCAGGAACTCGCGACCAGGAAGTTCACGCGCAAAAAGGGCCCGCAAAGCGGGCCCTTTCGTACAACGCCGGGAAACAACCCCGACTCAGAAGCTCGCGCGAACGCCCAGCGAGTAGGTGTCGACGCCTTCGGCCAGGCGCAGGCCGCCGTGCAGGCCCCAGGTCTTGTTGAAGGCGTAGACCATGCCGAACTCGGCGAAGAAGTTGCCGTCGTAGTTGTGGTTGTAGTCCTCGTAGCCGAGGTAGGCGTTGGCGGTCAGGCCGTCGAAGACGCGGCCCAGCACGCCGGTGCTGATCTGGCCGCCCTGGTAGTCCAGGTCGAAGCGGCAGTCGTCGCACACCCAGAAATCACGGTCCAGACGGACGCGCGCGTCGCTGTCGATGTACTTGATCTGCGAGACCCAGTCGGCGTTCGCGCCGATGGCGGTGTTGAAGCCCAGGCCCAGCGACCAGTTCGGGTCCTTGTACTTGGCGTGGTAGCCCGAGTCCTCGGTCCAGCCCCAGCTGGCCGTGCCGAACACGTTGTCGGTGAACGCGTACGAGCCGCTCAGGTTGCCGCCATTCGGGTAGGCGTTGACGCCGTCGATCTGCGCGCCGTCCTGGTAGACGTAGTCGAGCTGCACGTAGTTGTAGCCGATGTCGTTGGCCTCGCTGGCCGCGGCGAAGAACGGAACGGCGGCGAGCGCCAGGGCAAGGAAAGACTTCTTCACGGGTGTTCCTCATCAGGGGGATCCCCGGCGGACGCCGGGCGGTGCGCAGTAAAGCCGCGCGGCACCGGACCCCACATCGGACGGTTCTTAAAAATTCGTTTCCCGAGAAAAGGTTGTCATCGGCCCGCGCGCTAGAATTTCCGTACTCCTCCCACGAGAGCACGCGATGCGCACGCTTTATCCCGAGATCGAACCCTTCGACAGCGGCACGCTCCAGGTCGACGGGCGCCACACGCTGTACTTCGAGCAGTGCGGCAATCCCGACGGCAAGCCGGTCGTGCTGCTGCACGGCGGTCCGGGCGCGGGGTGCAGCGCGAAGATGCGGCGTTTCCACGATCCATCGCGCTACCGCATCGTGCTGTTCGACCAGCGCGGCAGCGGGCGTTCGACGCCGCACGCGGACCTGGTCGACAACACCACCTGGGACCTCGTCGCCGACATCGAACGGCTGCGCGGGAAGCTGGGCATCGACCGCTGGCAGGTGTTCGGCGGCTCATGGGGTTCCACGCTCGCGCTCGCCTACGCGCAGACGCATCCGCAGCGCGTCACCGAACTGGTGCTGCGCGGCATCTTCATGCTGCGTCGCTGGGAGCTGGAATGGTTCTACCAGGAAGGCGCCTCGCGCCTGTTCCCGGATGCGTGGGAGCACTACCTCTCGGCCATCCCGGCGGACGAACGGCACGACCTGATCAGCGCCTTCCATCGCCGCCTGACCTCGCCCGACGAAGCCACTCGCCTGGCGGCGGCGAAGGCATGGAGCGTGTGGGAAGGCGCGACGAGTTTCCTGCACATCGATCCGGACTTCGCGGCGAGCCACGAAGACCCGCAGTTCGCGCTCGCGTTCGCGCGGATCGAAAACCACTACTTCGTCAACGGCGGATTTTTCGAGGTCGACGACCAGCTGCTGCGCGACACGCATCGCATCGCCGACATCCCGGGCGTGATCGTGCACGGCCGCTACGACGTGGTGTGCCCGGTCGCCAACGCGTGGGATCTGAAAAAGGCGTGGCCGAAGGCTGACCTGGAGATCACGCCGGCCTCCGGCCACTCCGCGTTCGAAGCGGAGAACGTCGACGCGCTGGTACGCGCCACGGACCGTTTCGCGGGCTGACTTTTTCCCAATCGCCGGAGCCGGATCGACCGGCTCCGGCGCATGCATACGTATTCAGCCCTTCCGCCGTCCGCCCGGCCGCGCACAATCGGCCGCGCATGGTGCCCACCGTGGGTGCCCGGGAGAGACGATGGATACCTTGGTGCATGCGCAGCAGCACGCCACTTCGCGCGTGGTGCTGATTTCCCTGGCCGCCGCGATGGGCGGCTTTTTGTTCGGCTTCGATTCGGCGGTGATCAACGGCGCGGTCGATGCGATCCGCGGCGGCTTCGCGCTGGACGCGGCGCGCATCGGCTTCGCGGTGTCGTGCGCGCTGCTCGGCGCGGCGCTGGGCGCGTGGTACGCAGGTCCCGTCGCCGACCGCTGGGGACGCGTGCGCACGATGCAGGTCGCCGCGGTGCTGCTGGCCGCCAGCGCGATCGGCTCGGGGCTGGTGATCGGGCTGTGGGATCTGATCGCCTGGCGCTTCGTCGGCGGCGTCGGCATCGGCGTGGCGTCGGTGATCGCGCCGGCCTACATCGCCGAAGTCTCGCCCGCGCACGTGCGTGGACGTTTGGGTTCGCTGCAGCAGCTGGCGATCGTGCTCGGCATCTTCGCGGCGCTGCTCAGCGATGCGTGGGTCGCCGGTGTCGCCGGCGGTGCCGCGAAGCCGGCATGGCTGGGGCTGGAGGCGTGGCGCTGGATGTTCCTCGTCGCGACGGTGCCGGCGCTGGTCTACGGCACGCTGGTGCTGGGCGTTCCCGAGTCGCCGCGCCATCTGGTCGCCAAGGGGCGCATCGACGAAGCGCGTGGCGTGCTGCGGCAGGTGCTCGCGCTGGAGGACGGCCCGGCGCTGGAGCAGAAACTGCAGGACATCCGCCGAAGCCTCGCCAGCGAAGTGCGCCCGCGCCTGCGCGACCTGCGCGGTCCGCGCTTCGGCCTGCTGCCGGTGGTGTGGGTGGGCATCGCACTGTCGGTGTTCCAGCAGGCGGTCGGCATCAACGTGATCTTCTACTACAGCGCCACGCTGTGGCATTCGGTCGGTTTCAGCGAGTCGGACGCCTTCACCATCACCGTGGTCACCTCGATCGTGAACGTGCTGGTGACGCTGCTGGCGATCGCGCTGGTGGACCGCATCGGGCGCAAGCCGCTGCTGATCATCGGTTCAATCGGCATGACGGTGACGCTCGGGCTGATGGCGCTGTGCTTCGCGCAGGCGGTCGGCAATGGGATGGCGCTGTCGCTGCCGGCGCCCTGGAACATCGTGGCGCTGGTGTCGGCGAACGCCTACGTCGTGTTCTTCGGCCTGAGCTGGGGGCCGATGGTGTGGGTGCTGCTCGGCGAGATGTTCCCCAACCGCATCCGCGCGATCGCGCTCGCCGTCGCGGCGTCCGCGCAATGGCTGGCGAACTTCGCCATCACGGTGAGTTTCCCGTCGCTGGCGGAGATCGGACTGAGCTTCGCCTATGGCCTGTACGCGACGTTCGCGCTGGTGTCGCTGGTGTTCGTGCTGCGTGCCGTGCGTGAGACGCGAGGCGTGGAACTGGAGGACATGCAGGGCTGAGCTGCGGTTTCGCTTGTGTAGCCCGGGTACGCGAAGCGCACCCGGGGTCAGGCGTGACAGGTCCCGGGTGCGCTTCGCTTACCCGTGCTACAAAGGCAAAAGCTCGCGCAGTGGGGCGGCGGATCAATCCGCCGGCGAGCCGTCCGGGTTGTGCTCGAGCATCCACAGGCCCGCCCAGAGCTTGAGATCGAGCTCATAGCCCTCGCGCTGCTTCTGCATCAGCCACGCCGGCGCCTGCGCGCGCGGGACTTCGTGCACGGTGATCTGCTCGTTGTCGACACCGCCGCCGCTGCCGACCCTGGAAAGCCCGCGCGCGCGCACGAAGGCGATGCGTTCGCTGCTCATGCCGGCCGAAGTGGGACCGACCAGCAGCACTTCCAGGCGCTGCGCGGCCCAGCCGGTTTCCTCGATCAGCTCGCGCCCCGCGGCGGCTTCCAGCGTGTCGGTGTCGTGGTTGTCGCCGACCAGGCCGGCCGGCATTTCGATCGTCGGCGCGCCCAGCGGCACGCGGAACTGCTCGACGAACAGCAGCTTGTCCTGCGGCGTCACGGCGATGACGATCACCGCCATGCCTTCGCCGGTCGTGCGTTCCACGTATTCCCAACGGCCGCGCCGCAGCATGCGCAGCCACGGGCCTTCGTACAGGGTTTCGATGGGTTCGTTTTCGTCGTGTCCGGCGGGGTTCGCGTTCATGCGGTTCGCGTCGAGGGTGATCGCCCGATGCTATTACGGAGCCTGTGACGGAGCGAAGTCGAGCCCGGCCGACTGGTACAGCCGCCGGCGCGTCATCGGGCCGAAGCGCAGGCCATCGCACAGCGCCCCGAGGATCGCCGCGTCCGCCGCGCCGCGTGCGAAATGCAGCGAGGTCTCGCCCAGCGGCGCATCCAGCGCGATCGTCGTCAGCCGACGGCACAGCAACGCCTGGTCGCGGTGCTGTCGCAGCTTCGCGGCGGTGGACGCGGCACCGCGAAGACGCAGGAACGGCACTTCCTCCACCCGATCGAGCAGCGCGTCGAGCGTGCCGAAGTGCGCCAGCAGCGCGGCGGCGGTCTTGGCGCCGATGCCCGGCACGCCCGGGATGTTGTCCACCGCGTCGCCGGTCAGCGCGAGGTAGTCGGCGATCTGGTGCGCGCCCACGCCGTGGCGCTCCGGCACGCCGGCCGCGCCCCAGCGCTGGCCCTTGGCGAAGTCCCACTGCTCGTCGTGGTCGCCCAGCAGCTGCGAGAGATCCTTGTCGGCCGAGACGATCACCGAGCGGAACCCATGCGCGCGCGAGGCCGCCACGGCGCTGCCGATCAGGTCGTCGGCCTCGTACTCGCCGTGCGAGAGCACCGCCAGCCCGAGCGCCGCGCACAGCGTGCGGCAGTGGACGAACTGGCGGCGCAGCTCTTCCGGCGCCGATTCGCGATTGGCCTTGTAGGCCGGGTAGATCGCGTTGCGGAAGCACGAGTCCAGCGCTTCATCGAAGGCGATGGCGATGTGCTGCGGGCGCGCGCGGTCGAGCAGCTCCAGCAGGAACCGCGCGAAGCCGTGCACGGCGTTGGTCGGCCAGCCCTCGGTGTCGTGGAACTCGTTGGGCATCGAATGCCACGCGCGGAACACGTACATGCTCGCGTCGACGAGATAGAGCGTGCCCGACGATGCGGACGCCGTGGCGACGGGCGTGCTCATGCCGGCGTCCATTCGGACAGCAGCTCGTGCGGGTCGGGGCGTTCGCGTTCGGGGGCGTCCAGCTTCGGCGTGCCGATGTGGATGTAGCCGACCACGCGCTCGTGTTCGGCCAGGCCCAGCCAGCCGGCGACTTCGGCGTCGTAGGCCAGCCAGCCGGTCAGCCAGATCGCGCCGAACCCAAGCGCCTGGGCGGCCTGGAGCAGGGCGAAGCAGACGCAGGAGGCCGTGGAGAACCGCTCGGATTCAGGAATCTTTTCGTCCGGCCCAAGCCGGGCGATGACCGCCAGCACCAGTGGGGCGTGCGAGAATCGCGTACGGTCCTTCTCGAACACCGCCTCGCTGGCCTCCGGGTCGCGCTCGCGGCTGCGGGCGGCCAGGCGCTCGCCGAAGGCGTGCCGGGCCTCGCCCCGGAAGCTCAGGAAACGGAAGGGCACGCGCTTGCCGTGGTCGGGCACGCGGACGGCCGACTGGAGCATGCGCAGGAGGGTGTCCGGGTCGGGAGCGGGCTCGCCGAGCTGCTTCGGCGGCACCGACCGGCGGGCGTCCAGACCCGCCAGGGCCTGATCGATTTGCCGGGTATCAGAAGTGTTTAGCGACATCAGTCACAATTGTCTAATGTGGGCCTGCAAGAGGTGTCGTATCTTGCCACTATGTGCCGGGGAACTGCCGGCAAGCGGCAGGTTCGGTCCTAACTTCAGCTTCAAATCTTCGCTCCGCTTCAGGATGTAACAGGGGACATCGAAGTGTCCGGCTACCCGCACGGCGTCGCTCAAGCCACGCGTACCGATCCCTTGCGCGTGCTCGAGGAAATCAAGCGTCTGTCCCTGGAGGTCCTCGGCGGCCTGCCGGGCACGCTCTATGGCCCGGTCGAGGATGCCCTGAAGGTCGCCATGCTCAAGGGCGACGGCAAGACCAACCATTATGAGGAACAGGCGGCGTTGTGGATGCTGCGCCAGCATCAGGCCACGCACGTCATGAAGTTCCGCCAGCAGATCGCGCAGGCCTTCGACGACTTCCGCGCGCTGCGCATCCGCAGCGGCGGTGACGTCCCGCTGCGCCTGCTCGACGAACAGCAGCTGGAATACGAACTGGCCAGCGGTCGCCTCAACGAATCGCTGGTGGCGCGCTTCGCGCGCCCGCTGGACACGCTGCAGGGGCGCCTGCAGACGCTCTCCGACACGATGCGCGTGCCGTCGGGGACGAACCCGATCGGCCCGGAGCGCCTGGTCACCGCGTTCTCGCAGACCCTTCAGGATGCGCAGGTACCCGACACGCTGCGCGGACGGCTGTTCCGTCATTACGAAAACGAACTGATCCGCCTGCTCGGCGATCTCTACGCGCGCGTGAACGCGCTGCTAGGCAGTTCGGGCTATGGCGCGCCGATCGCGCGTTCGCAGGAGAATTTCCGGCGGAACGAGCCCGCCCCGCCCGCACCTGGTTACGGCGCCTATCCACCCCAGGACGGGTTCGGGGCACCGGAGTACGGCCCGCCGCCGGCACGTCCGTCCAGTCCGCCGATGTCGCAACAGGACATCGCGTCGATGGCGCAGGAACTGGCGCAGCTGCGCAGCCAGTTGCATGCGTGGCGCGATTCGATCTCCCGCGGCGACGTGGCCGCAGGTCCCGCCGGCATGTCCGATCGCCCGGTCATGCAGCGCCGCGAAATGCGCGTGGACGAGATCCTCAGCGTCGCCTCGCTGCTGCAGGCCGAGCCGCCGGATGCGTTCGCCCGTGCGCTGGCCGTGTCGGGCCGGCTGGGCGAGACCATTCGCGACCACCTCCAGGACGGCGCGCGCCGGTTGGGCCTCAACCCGGACCAGGCCTGCTTCAGTCCGGAAGAAGAGGATGCGATCGACCTGGTCGCGATGCTGTTCGATTCTCTGTTCCACCACAACGCGCTGCAGGATCGTGCGCGTCGCCTGTACGCGCGCCTCGTGCTGCCATACGTCAAGGTCGCGCTCACCGACAACGCCGTGTTCGTCAAGCGTGAACACCCGGCGCGCCGGCTGCTCGACGCGATCACCGAAGCCTGCGAAGGCAACGACGGCGAAACCCCGCAGGATCGCGAGCTGCTCGATCGCGCCACCGAGATCTCGCAACGCATCGTCGCCGATTACAACGAGGACCTGGCGGTGTTCGAGATGGCGCACGCCGAGCTCGACGCCCTCCTCGCGCAGCAGCGCCGTCGTTTCGAACTGCAGGAGCAGCGCGCCGCCAAGGCAACCTACGGCCGCGAGCGCCTCGGCGCCGCGCGCGCGCAGGCCGAATCGGCGCTGGAAGAGCGCCTGGCCGACTCGACGCTGACGCAGGCGGTGGCGGATTTCCTCGCCATGCCGTGGCGCCATCATCTGGTGCAGATGCTATTGCGCGAGAACACCGACCAGCGTCGCCACGCCGAAGCCATCGCGCTCGGCGATGCGCTGGTGATGGCCGATCGCCTGGCCGAGGAAGGCCGCGGTCGCGAGCTGGCCGACCAGTTGCTCGCGTTGCAGCCGGCGATCATCGAATGCCTGGCCAGTTCCGGCCTGGACGACAGCGCCGCGCAGCACGGCATGGCCGGCCTGGTGCGTGCGCTGGCGACGCCCGACACGCCGCGCCGCCAGCGCCCGGTGTCGCCGCTGGCGATGCCCGAGGACGATGCGGGCGAGGCCGAGCGCCGCCTGTGGCTGGCCGGCGGCACCGACGAGGTGCGCCACGATCCGCTGCTCGCCGACCGCATGCGCACGCTGGAAGTCGGCGACTGGCTGCGTCTGACCAGTACCGAAGGCGAGAGCACGGCGGTGAAGGTCGCCTGGCTCAGCCCGCTCACCTCGCGCTACCTGCTGGTGAACCGTCGCGGCCTGCGCGTGCTGGTCGCCTCGGCGGAGGAACTCGCTTCGCTCGCCGGCGCCGGTCGACTGACCATCGGCGCGGAGCGCACCGCCTTCGACGAGGCGATGCGTCAGGTGAAGCGGCACCTGGATCGGGCGTCGGCCACGCGCTGAGTGGATTTGTGCTGACGGTGGGGTCTTTCACCGGCGTTGCGATGAAGGGGTAGCTTGCCGGCACTTCGCACGGGCACTCTTTCATCGGTGAACTGCTTGGGATGATGGTGTTCCCGGACGACGATGTTCTTTTGTAGCCCGGGTAAGCGAAGCGCACCCGGGTTGGAGAGGCGGTCGCGTTCCCGGGTGCGCTTCGCTTACCCGGGCTACAACATCAGCAACAACAAAATGGCTCCAGCTTTCGCTGGAATGACGGTGACGTGGTTTGCCGGTGCAGGAGTGCCCGTGCGTTGCGGGCCTGGTCCCGGCCTTCGCCGGGATGACGATGTTCTGGGATGACGGTGTTTCGGGCGGCGATGTTCCGGGACGACGATGTTCTTTTGTAGCCCGGGTAAGCGAAGCGCACCCGGGTTGGAGAGGCGGTCGCGTTCCCGGGTGCGCTTCGCTTACCGGGCTACAACATCAGCAACAACAAAATGGCTCCAGCTTTCGCTGGAATGACGGTGACGTGGTTTGCCGGTGCAGGAGTGCCCGTGCGTTGCGGGTCTGGTCCCGGCCTTCGCCGGGATGACGATGTTCTGGGATGACGGTGTTTCGGGCGGCGATGTTTCGGGACGACGATGTTCTTTTGTAGCCCGGGCAAGCGAAGCGCACCCGGGTTGGAGAGGCGGCCGCGTTCCCGGGTGCGCTTCGCTTACCCGGGCTACAACATCAGCCGCGACGCATGCGCACGCGCACGCGCAACTTCCATCGCAACATCGCGACGCCTCGACCCCCGTTGCTGCGTTGCCACGTCTGATCGTCATTGCCACGCAGGCGGCCCAAGCCGACCGACTTCGCTCGAATGACCGGCAACCCCAACCGAACCAGCCTCGCCCTACGTCGCAGCCGCAGCCACCGCAGCCGCAACCACCCGCTCCGGCCACACCGTCTTCGCCAGCAGTTCGTCGCCCCAGTCCAGGGCCAGCCGCCCTTCGCGCGAGGCGTCGCCGGTCACGAACAGGTTCACGAAATTCAGCACGTTGCGCGCGTACATCTCGCTGGCGTGCACCGCGCCCATGCTCGCCAGGTCGAGCGGTCCGGCGACGGTCACGCCGCCGATGTCGATCGTCTCGCCCGGACGGGTGAGTTCGCAGTTGCCGCCGGTTTCCGCGGCGAGGTCGACGATGACGCTGCCCGGACGCATGCCCGCGACCATCGCGGCGGTGACGATCTTCGGCGCGGGTCGGCCCGGCACCGCGGCGGTGCAGACGACGACGTCCACGTTCTTCAGGTGTTCGGCGAGACGGCGCTGCTGCTCGGCGCGTTCCTCGTCGGTGAGCGCGCGCGCATAGCCGCCTTCGCCCGCGGCGCTGACGCCGAGATCGAGGAAGCGTCCGCCCAGCGATTCGATCTGCTCGCGCGTTTCCGGTCGCACGTCGAAGCCTTCGACCTGCGCGCCCAGGCGCTTGGCGGTGGCGATCGCCTGCAAACCCGCCACACCCGCGCCGACGATCAGCACCTTCGACGGCCGGATCGTGCCGGCGGCGGTGGTCAGCATCGGGAAGAAGCGCGGCGCGAGCTGCGCGGCGATCAGCACCGCCTTGTAGCCGGCCATGCCCGCCTGCGAGCTGAGCACGTCCATCGCCTGCGCACGCGTGGTGCGCGGCAGGCGTTCGAGCGGGAAGGCGATGAGGTTGCGCGCGTTGATTGCCTCGCCGCGCGCGGCATCGACCTGCGGCGCGAGCAGGCCGACGATCGCCGCGCCCTTGCGCAGGCTCATCAGCGTCGGCGAGGAAGGCGGTTGCACGCAGAGCACGACGTCGGCTTCGCGCAGCGCATCGGCGGCGGTGTCGACCAGCTCCGCGCCGGCCTCGGCATAGGCGTCGTCGGTGAAGGCCGAACGCAGGCCAGCGCCGCGCTGCACGCGTACGCGCGCGCCGAGGGCGACGAGTTTCCTGCAGGTTTCGGGCGTCAGTGCAACGCGGCGCTCGCCGCGTGCGGTCTCACCCGCCACGCCAATGGTGATGCCCGCCATCGTTGCTCCCCGTGCCGGTTTTTCCGCATCGTAGCGGAAGGTTCCGGGATGCGGGGGTGCGACCGGCTGCGGATGCGGGTCCCGGCTTTAGCCGGGAGGGGCGGGATGCGGGAAGCCTCGGCGACGCGCGATCAATCCCGCGGCGGCGGCCCCGGCGGCATGTCGGCCGGCGCCGGGTTGGCCTGCACCCACACGCGGCGTTCCTCCGGCGACATCGCGCGCCACTTCACCTTGAGCGCCTTGCGCTGGGGTTCGTCGAGCGTGCGCATCTTCGCGAACAGCGCGCGGGTCTGCTCGCGCTGCTCGGGACTCATGCTTTCCCAGCGCTGCATGCCATGGCGCGCGCGCTTGCGCTGTTCGGGCGTCATCTGCTGCCAGCGCTGGGCGCGTTCGAGCATGCGCGCGCGTTCGTCGGGTTGGGCGTTCCAGCGATCGCGGATCGGCGCGAGCAGGGTGTCGCGCTGCGCCGGCGTCAGCTGCTCCCATGCGGGCAGCGGATTGGCCGGGGCGGCCGGCGGATCGGCGGCCAGCACCGGCGCGCTGGCGATCAGCAGTGCGAAGGCGAGGGACGTCAGGGCGATGCGCATGTCACGGCTCCAGGGCAGGCACGGCGTCGCTGTTGGACGCGAGCCACAGGTACAGGTCGGGGTTTTCGTCGAGCGCCGCGACGGCGGTATCGGCGTCGAAGGCGATCGCGGGTTCGGTCGTCGCGACCGAAACGGCCGGCGGTGCGGCGGTGGGCACGGGCGCCTGCGACGGCCGCAGCTGCAGGCCGATCGCCACCGCGAACACCGCGGCGAGGCCGCTGCCGAGCATCCAGTTGCCCGCGCCCCAACCGGCCTTGCCCCCATGGAGCCGCGCACGCGGCACGGCCGGCCGGGCAGCGGCGTTGCGGGCCACGCGCAGGCGCGCGCGGGTGGCGGAGGACACCTGCGTGACGGCCTGCGCGTGCAGCTCGCGCATGGCCTGGTCGAAGCGGTCGTCGTGGGTGGTCCCGCCGTGTGGGGTCATGGGGTCGTGCTCGCGTGTCATCGCCAATCCTCCAGTTGCCGCTGCAGCGCTTCGCGTGCGCGCGACAGATGGGTCTTCACCGCGCCTTCGCTGCATCCCATCGCCCGCGCGGTCGTGGCGACGTCGAGTTCCTCCAGCACGCGCAGCGTGAACGCCTCGCGTTGCCGGGCCGGCAGCGTGCCCAGCGCATCGGCGAGCTTGCCGTAGGCCTCGCGCCCCTCGTGGGCGCGCGAGGGATCGGGCGCGTCGTCGGCCCAGTCCAGCGCGCTGTCCTCGCGCTCCGGCGTCGGCATCAGCCAGCGCAGGCGGAAGGTGCGGCGCCGCTGCACGTCGACGATGCGGCTGCGCAGGATGCTCCAGAACAGCGGCGTCCATTCCGGCACCGGGCGCTCGCGGTAGACGAGCATCTTCATCATCGCGTCCTGCACCGCGTCTAGCGCGTCGTCGCGATTGCGCAGGCCGAGCTCGGCGAAACGGAACGCGCGCGTGCCGATGCCGGCGAGGAATTCCTCCAGCGACGCCGGCAGCCGTTCCGGCGCGGCGTCGGGCGCCGCGCCCGGCGCGGACACTGCCTGTGCGTGTGCGTCCGCCGCGGAAGCGGACGGCGCGTCGTCTTCGGTTTCGCGGTTCACGCGTCGGAGCATACGGGGTCCGGGGCGATGCCGACGCCAGCGGTCCCGGCGCGCGGGGCGATGGTCGATGCGGTCATGCGTCGCGGTCCTTCCTCGTGTCGGCCCGGGTGGCCTTGCGGGAAGGGGAACGCCCCGGCGCCGGGCCGGTTGACACGACTGGCGCCGCATTCATCCGCGGTTATGATGCCGACGACAACTCGATGGGGATGCATGATGGGCGACGGGTTCGTGGCGCTGTACATCTTCATGCTGGCGGCCATCGCCGGCCACGTGATCATCTCGCGCGTGCCGGTGATCCTGCACACGCCGCTGATGTCGGGTTCCAACTTCATCCACGGCATCGTGCTGATCGGCGCGATGGTGGTGCTCGGCCATGCCGACACCACGCTGGAGAAGGCCATCGGCTTCCTCGCCGTGCTGCTCGGCGCGGGCAACGCGGCGGGCGGTTACGTGGTGACCGAGCGGATGCTGGAGATGTTCAAGTCGAGCCGGAAGCCCGGAGGCAAGGCATGAGCGCCACGGCGAACGTGCTCGTCTGGGTCGCTTCCGCCAGCTACTTCGTCGCCGCCACGCTGTTCCTGCTGGGCCTGCAACGCATGGCCTCGCCGGTGACCGCGCGCAGCGGCATCCGCTGGGCGGGCCTGGGCATGGTGATCGCCACCGCCGCGACGTTCCTGCTCCCCGGACTGCACAACCTGCCGCTGATCGTGACCGCGCTGGTGATCGGTACCGCAGCCGCGTGGATCTCCGGCAGGAAGGTCGCCATCACCGACATGCCGCAGATGGTCGCGCTCTACAACGGCATGGGCGGCGGCTCGGCGGCGGCGATCGGCGCGGTGGAACTGCTGCGTTTCGCGTCCGTCGGACAGGCACCGTCGCCGACGGCGCTGGTGCTGGCGGTGATCGGCGCGGCGATCGGCGCTATCTCGCTGTCGGGTTCGATCGTCGCGTGGGCCAAGCTCGACGGCCGCCTCGACAAGCGCGTCGTTTTCCCGGGACAACAGCTGTTCAACCTCGCGGTATTCGTCGCGATGCTGGTGCTCGGCGGCATCGTCGTGCATTCGCTCAGCGTGCCGGCGATCGTCGGCTTCTTCGTGCTGGCGCTCGCGCTGGGCGTGCTGATGACGCTGCCCATCGGCGGCGCCGACATGCCGGTGGTGATCTCGCTCTATAACGCGCTCACCGGTCTTGCGGTCGCATTCGAGGGCTACGTGCTGGGCAACGAGGCGCTGATCATCGCCGGCACCATGGTCGGTGCGGCGGGCACGCTGCTCACGCAGCTGATGGCCAAGGCGATGAACCGGCCGATCCGCAACGTGCTGTTCTCCAACTTCGGCGGCGGCGGGCAGGCGCAGGACGCGATCACCGGCTCCCAGAAGCCCATCGAAGCCGGCGACGTCGCGGCGATGATGGCCTACGCCGAGCGCGTGGTGATCGTGCCCGGCTACGGCATGGCCGTGGCGCAGGCGCAGCACAAGATCTGGGAACTCACGCAGAAGCTGATGGAGCGCGGGGTGAAGGTGAAGTTCGCCATCCATCCCGTCGCCGGACGCATGCCCGGTCACATGAACGTGCTGCTCGCCGAGGCCGGCGTGCCCTACGACCTCATCGCCGACATGGACGACATCAACCCGGAATTCCCCAACACCGACGTGTCGCTGGTGATCGGCGCGAACGACGTGGTGAATCCGGTGGCGAAGACCGATCCGGCCTCGCCGATCTACGGCATGCCGATCCTCGACGTCGCCAATTCGAAGAACACCATCGTGATCAAGCGCGGCAAGGGCACGGGCTTCGCCGGCATCGAGAATGCGCTGTTCTACCAGGACAACACGCGCATGCTCTACGGCGATGGGGCGGAAATGGCGAGCGCGCTGGTGAGCGAGCTGAAGACGCTCGACGGCGGCGGACACTGACGACGCCAATGTCCGCCGCTCTCCTTGCAGGAGCGGCGGACGTTGCAGGCACTATGCCGCCGCTGCGTGCGCCAGTCCGGTCACCACGCCGAGCGATGCGTCGCCGCGCACGATCCGCGCATCGGGGAATACTTCCGCCGCCAGCGCAGGCACGTACGGCGAACGCGACATGCCGCCGGTGAGATACACCACCTCGGGCGCCTGCGCGGCACCGCCCTTCGCCGCGTGCATCAGCTCGCGCAGCTGGAACAGGAACGGCCGCTGCGCGGCCTCGTGCAGGCGCGCCTGGTCGATCGTGCAACGCAGGTGGTCCTCGATGTAGTCGAGTTCCAGCGTGACGCTGGCCTGCTCGCCGAGCTCGATCTTGGCGCGCTCCACCGCGCGGTTCAGACGCACGGTGTGGCCGGATCGCTTCAGCGCATGAAGGCGCTCGCGATACGGCGATGCGACGTCGTCGAAGTTCGCGGCGCGGAAACTCGCCTGGCGCTGCAGGTCCTGCACGTGCGACGCCTCGGAGTAGCGATGCACCGGCGTCGGCGTGACCCCCTTGCCGAAGACCGGCATCACCCCGCGCAGGCTCAGTTCCAGGTCCACGTCGGTGCCGCCCACCGGCTGGCCCCACGACCCGCGGATCACCGGCACCGGTGCATCGCCGCCGACGTCGGCCAACGCCATGTCGGTCGTGCCGCCGCCGATGTCGAGGATCATCGTGCGGCGCGGACGATCGACGCTGCGGTGATAACCGTAGGCGGCCGCGGACGGTTCCTCGAGGAAGCTCACGTCCTCGAAGCCGGCGGCATTGGCGGCATCGGTCAGGATTTCCAGCGCCTGCACGCCACCGGCTTCCTTCATCGAACTGCGGAACTGCACGGGCCGGCCGAGCACCGCGGCGCGCACGTCGGTCCCGAGCTGCTCCGATGCGGTGATGCGGATGTGACGCAGGATGTGCGTGGCGATGCCGAGC
Organism: Lysobacter sp. SCRH-1R; assembly: GCF_057747855.1. NCBI lineage: Bacteria > Pseudomonadati > Pseudomonadota > Gammaproteobacteria > Lysobacterales > Lysobacteraceae > Lysobacter > Lysobacter sp. SCRH-1R. The sequence goes on from NZ_CM173227.1 coordinate 871,996, forward strand.
AGCACGTCGCGCGCGTGCGCTTCCAGCTTGTAGCCGAGCATCGACTTGGGCGAAACGACGAGATGGCCTTCCCCGGCCGACAGGAACGCATCGACGGCCTCATCGCCGTACAGCGCGTTGCCGACGTCGGCCTTCGCTTCCATCGCCTCGCGCACCTGAGTGGCGGCCCAGTCGCGACGCACCGCGGCGACGGCCGCGCGCCAGAGCTCGTCGTCGCTGCGCCTGCGCAGGGTCGGGATCTGCGCCAGCGCCTCGGCGCGCCGGTGCGCGGGCTGGTTCATCGCGTCGCGTCGCAGCGCGTCCAGTCGCGCGATCTCGCGCGTCTGTCCGCTCTTCGCGGTGGCCGCCCACTGCCGGGCCTGCTCCTGCAGTGCGTCGGTCAGTTCGAACTGATGCACGTCCGGCAGGCGCTGCGGGAAGAACACGGTCGTGCGGAACTGCCGCGCATCGCCGAAGCGGATCAGCTGCACCTGGCCGTCCACGACCGCGCCGGCCGCCGAATAGCTGGTGCCGAAGTCGATTCCAATGCGCATGCGTCCCCGGCCCTGCTCCACGAAAGGCGCTATTTTGAACGCAATGACGCACTGCGTGCCGCTGTTTTCGCGCGGCGACGTTCAGGTCCTGCCGCAGCGCAGGCCGTGAATCCAGCGCCGTCGCCCGTCGGCAACGGCGCTGGCCGATCGCTCACGGCGCGCAGATTTCACCGTTGACGAAGGTGTCGACGGTGCCCCCGCTCTTGTGCCCGCTGACGAAGAAATAGCCCGTCACGCCCGCGAATTCGCCGGTGCCCGACACGATCTGCTGGTACGCCGTCACCACGCCCTCGCTGCCGCGCGTCGTCGCTCCGGTTTCGCGCGCGACGATGGTGCCGCGGCCGGTGCGGTATTCGAACGGTCCGCTGTAGATGATGAAGTTCGGCGAGGTCGACGGGCTCGTCTGCACCGCGCTGTCGGAATTGAAGTGCGTGGTGCCGCGCAGGCCGTGGTTGCCGTCGACTTCGCCGAGGAAGCAGCCGCTCAGGCCGGGATTGCAGCCCTGGGTGGACTGGACCTCGTCGAGGTCCGCGTGGATCTTCCTGCATTCGCCGGCGCTCGCCGGCAGGACCATCATCGCGCTCGCGGCCAGCACGGCGAGCAGGGCGGGTTTCACTACGTTCATGGCATGACTCCATGCATGTGCGGGCCGCATGCGCGCGGTGCGGCGCCGCGTGCTCCGTGCGGGCGCGCGAGCGAGGGGGAAGTGCGGTCAGGTCGTGGAATCGACGAATGCGTGCGATACCGGTCTTCGCGACCATCGGCCGTCCCAGCCGCGCCGCGCGAACCACGCGCACGGCCAGCCGACGAGCGCGACGTGCGCGATCACGCTGCACACGGTCCACGACACCGGCAAGGTCGCGCTGCGCGGCGACGCCGAGAGCGGCACGACGACGAAGGTCATGAATGCGTACAGCACCAGTCCGTACAGCGCGCCAAGGCGCCACGGGCGGTCGCGCAGCGCCAGGGCGTCGCGCGCCGCCCACGCATACGCCAGGCCCATCATTGCGGCGATGAGGTAATGCAGGGCGAGGCCGAGCATCGCCGTGGTCCATCCGCCGGCATACGCAGCGGTTCCGAGCGCGCCCGCCGCGACGCTCTGGAAGATGCGTTGCGATGCCACGCCATGCAGCGTCCAGAAGCCCGTGGCGTAGAGCATGTCGAGCGTCCCGGCGACCACGCCACCGAGCAGGCCCCAGCCCGCGGCGCGCCGCGTCACGCCGCGCATGCGTCGGTCTCCCCGCGGCGCGCCTGCGTGGCGGTCATGCCGAAGGCGTGCTTGAACGCGCGGCAGAACGCACTCTGGCTTTCGAACCCGAGCCGGTGCGTGATCGTCGCCACCGGCATATCCGTCTCGCGCACGAGTTCCCATGCGCGCGCGTGGCGCAGCCGCGTGAAGTAATCGCTCGGCGTTTCGCCGAACACCGCACGGTGCAGGCGGATGAGGTGGCCGGGCGAGTAGTGAGCGCGCGCGGCGAGCCACGATACGTCGATGGCCGCGTCGTCGTCGGTCTCGACATGGCACTGCATCAGGTGGCGAAGATGCAGCAACCGCAGCAGCGCCTGGCGCCGATGCGCGAGCGTGCGTCCGCGACAGCGCGGCAGGCACGCGGCGACGTCGCGCTGGCGTCCGATCAATGCGGGGATCAGCGATGCCAGCGCCGCGTCGTCATGCGCGAGTCGTTCGATGGCGGCTTGCACGTCGTCGCCCGGATCGCCGCGCCACGGAAGCGGTTCTTCCTCGATGCACGTTGCGTCCGCATGCATGTTCGCGAACGCGTCGTTCCACGTCGCCGGTGCGGCGGTCAACGCGAACCAGCGTGCGTCGCGCGAGGCCTGCATGCACAGCGCGCCGGCACGCCACAGCTGCGCCTGGCCGCCGATCAGCGTCCAGCGTGCGTCCTGCGCCTGCATCGACAGGCGCCCGCGCATCGGCAGCCAGAGCGACGGCCAGGCGGGTGGAAGCTGCAGCGATCCCGCGCCGCCGCCGGCGATGAAATGCCAGCCATCGGCGGCGTGCGCATCGCCGTCGGCTGCGAACGGGCAGGGCATGACGTGTCTGTGCAACGGCATGTCGAAGGTCCAGTCGGCGCAACGCGCCATTGGCCCCACGCTAGTTGCGTTGGTGTGGCGTTTGGAGAACCAATCCGGAGGTGTGGCCAGGGGCCATTTGGACCGCGTCCGCGCCCGAAGCCGCGCTCTTGTAGCCCGGGCAAGCGAAGCGGACGGGGAGCCGTCAAGCGCGAACCGGGCGCAACCGATCGCGTTTGATTACGTTCGAAGGGGAGGGAGCCACCGCTGCGCTTGCGTCAACGCACGCCCCCATACCACCGCCGCGCCATCCACGCCGCAGGAATCCCGATCAGCACCACGTGCGCAAGCAGGCACGCGAGGTTCCAGTCCGGCAGGAAGCGCTTCGGCGGCGCCGCCGAGAACACCGGCACCAGGACGACGTGCAGGAGCACGAACCACGCCGCGCCATACAGCGCGCCCGGCAGCAGCGGACGTTCGCGCAGGACGCGGTGCTCGCGCGCGGCGGCGTGGTAGATCGCAACGATCGCCGACATCAGCACGAAGTACAGCGCCGCGCCGGCGAACGCGGTGATCGCGCCGCCGCCGAACGCCGCCTCGCGGCCCGCGATCCACGCCCACACCGACTGCAGGATCCGCGCCGGCGGGGTGCCTGACTGCGCCCACCAGGCCATCGCGAACAGCATGTCCGCGCTGGCGATGGCCAGGCCGCCGAGCGCGATCCAGGCCCACAGGGCGGGGCGCGAACGGCCCGGGTGAATGCGGGACGAGGCGAAGGGGCGGGCGGTCGCTTTCATCGGCGCTCTCCGGCGGCGGGCGAATGGCCCTATGAGGCCGCGCCGAATTGGCACTGGCAAGGGCCAATCGGGGGCGGTTGAATGGAGCCAATCGCCTTTTGGCGCTTCAGGGAGAGCGGCCATGCACCTCCAGCTCGACGGCCGCGGCCCGCTCCACGCGCAACTGACCCGGGCGCTGAAGAACGCGGTCTTCGCCGGCCGCGTCAGCGAGGGCGCGCGGCTGCCGGCCACGCGCCAGCTCGCCCGCGAGCTCGGGCTTTCGCGCAACACTGTGCTGGCCGCGTACGAACAACTGCGCGCGGAAGGCTTCGTCGATGGCCGCGTCGGTTCGGGCAGCTACGTGACGCCTCCGCTGCAGAACGCGCGACCGCTGCACGCGGTCGATTCGCCGCTGCCGCCGCAATCGCAGTTCGCGCGGCGCGCGCGCATCGTGCACGACCACCTGCGCATTCCCGGTCGCGCGATCCCCGGCGTGCGTTACGCCTTCCAGTACGGCGTGCCGCTGGCGAACCCGGCGCTGACCAGCGCCTGGGCGCGCGAACTCGCGCATGCGGCGGCGTACACCTCGCCGAACTATCCCGCCTCGCAAGGCGTGCCCGCGTTGCGCGAGGCGGTGTGCGATTACCTCGCGCGGCGGCGCGGCATCCAGGCCGAGCCGCAGGACGTGGTGATCGTCGACGGAACGCAGCAGGCCGTCGCGCTCACCGCGCGCGTGCTGCTCGACCCCGGCGACGAGGCGCTGCTGGAGGAGCCGCACTATTCGGCGATGCGCGAGGCACTGCAGATCCACGGCGCGAAAGTGACCACGCTGGCGGTCGACGACAACGGCATGAAGGTCGGCGAACTTCCGGCCACGCCGCCCAAGCTGATCTGCGTCACGCCCTCGCACCAGTTCCCGAGCGGCGCGGTGCTGTCGCTGCCGAGGCGGCTGCAACTGCTGGATTACGCGCGACAGCACGGCAGCTGGATCCTGGAGGACGACTACGACGGCGAATTCCGCTACGACGCGCGTCCGCTCGCCGCGTTGCGCTCGCTCGACGAAGGCGATCGGGTGATCTACGTCGGCACGTTCTCCAAGGCGATGTTCCCGTCGCTGCGGCTGGGTTACCTCGTCGTGCCCGCCGGTCTGCGCGGGGATTTCGTCAATGCGAAGTGGCAGGACGACTTCGGTTCGTGCGGCATCGAACAGGCGGCGCTGGCGCGGTTCATCGTCGATGGCGGCTTCGAACGCCACCTGCGCCGCGCGTGGAAGACGCTGAAGGAGCGCCGCGACGCGCTGCTCGAGGGGTTGCGCCGATGCAGTCGCGGGCGGCTGCAGATCAACGATTCGCACGCCGGCATGCACCTGGTGGTGTGGCTGGTCGATCGCAGCGCGGAAGAGGGGGAGGCGTTCATCGCGCGGGCGCGCAGCCTGGGGCTGGGGCTGTATCCGATCGCGCCGTATTACCGGGCGCCGCCGGATCGCGCGGGGCTGCTGCTGGGGTATTGCGGATTGTCGGTGGGAGAGATCGAACAGGCGGTGGCGTTGTTCGGGCAGTGCCTGGAGGAGTTCTCGTCCCCTCGCGTGCAGCCCTGCGAAAGCGGCCTCAGCGCGACAGCCACGCCGCCACCAGCAACCCCACGCCGATCCACACCGCGTCCATCGCATGGTTCGCCAGCGACACCAGGATCCACGCGTGATGCCAGCCCAGCCGCATCGCCGAATCCCATGGATCCAGCCCCAGCATCGCGCCCAGCTGGGTCGCGGTGATGAACCAGTTCGAGGCGATCACGATGGCGGCGGTCGCGCCGACGCCTGCGAGCATGCGGCCCGGGCCCCGTTGCCAGCCGCCCAGGCGCAGCATCCAGGCGATGTCGAGTGCGCCGAGCACCGCCATCCAGCCCAGCTGGCGCCCCGTGTAGAGGCTCGCGAGCACCCAGACCGCGGCGAAACCGAAGGCGCCCAGCAGCAACAGCAACCACGAGAAGAACGTGGAGCGGCGGGCGGGCAGGGCGGCTGGGGTCATCGAACGCTCTAGCGACGGCAGGCCGCACAGCATAGCCGGCAAGGCCGCGAGACACCGCGCGCACCCATGGACGCCGCACGCGGCACGCTGCGTGTTGTCGCCGGACGGCCCGCGCGAAGGCGCTGCCGGTAGAATGCACGGCCTTGTGCCGGGGTCCGGCACCCCAATCTTCCCGGCATGTATTCCCGCAGCAGCGAACCCGTCCGATTCGAGCGCGATTGCGCCGTCGTCATGGTCCCCCAGGGCGAACAGGTCACCTTGCCGGCCGGCAGCGTCGGCTACATCACCCAGGGCCTGGGCGGCAGCTACACCGTCTTCGTCGAGGGCAACCTGTTCCGCGTCGCCGGCCGCGACGCCGACGCCATCGGCAAGGAACCGCCCGAACCGCTCGAACTCCCCGAAGGCGCCGACGACGACGCCGTCGAGCAGATGGTGTGGCGCCAGCTGCGCACCTGCTTCGACCCGGAGATCCCGATCAACGTCGTGGACCTGGGCCTGGTGTACGAGGCGCGCATCCTGCCGCATCCGGAAAAACCCGGCCGCCGCGTCGAGGTGCGCATGACCCTGACCGCGCCGGCGTGCGGCATGGGCGACATCCTGGTCGCCGACGTGCGCGACAAGCTGGAGATGATCCCGACCGTCGCCGAAGCCGACGTCGAACTGGTCTTCGACCCGCCGTGGAACCGCACGATGATGTCCGAGGCGGCGCGGCTGGAAACCGGGATGTTCTGAGCGGTCGAACCGCGCCTTCACGCCATCCTCATGCTGCATCGCAAGAGCGCCCCGCATCGCGGGGCGTTCGCGTTTGTGGTGTCCACCGGGCGCATCGTCCGTGCCCCCGCCGCTGAACGGTGACGCCATCCACAGAACTCGACTTTGCGCTAACTGTCGCTTCGATGAACGGTGGGGCGTGGGGTAGATGTCGCGTTGAGTTGAAACGCGCCCCGGATTCCAGCCGGACGCGTGACCCCTTCCGGTACCGGGCCGGGCGGGGTGGAAGTCCCGACAGCTGCGCAGGCAGGGGTCACGGGAACAGGGGGCGGGCGACCGCCGGGACCCCGGAGTGCGTGATGCCGGGCTGTCGCAGGTTATGCGGCACCGGGGGTGTCAGCTGGCAGCACGGCCGATCGCCTCGATGCGGCGGCCGCACAAAGGCCGGCCGCACGGCGCTCGCGCGCCGGTAGGCCGGGCTTCCCATCACGCAGTTCCAACTTCGGGGGTTCCACCAGATGTCGATGCACCAGGATGAACGTAGCCGTAGCCGTCGTTTCCGCGCGCATGCGCTTTCGATCGCCACCGCCATCGCCCTGTCGTCCGCGCTCGCCGCGCCGGCGCTCGCGCAGCAGGCGCGTGTCAACCTCTCGGGGCTGGACGCCCAGGCAGGCAGCGATCGCTTCATCGTCAAGTACAGGGACGGCAGCGCGCAGCGCGCCAATGCCGCCTCGTTGCAGAGCGCGTTGAGCACCGCCGCCGCCGTGTCCGGCGGCAAGGCGCTTGGCGTGCGGCACGTGCGCCGCACCGCCACCGGCGCCGACGTCGTGCGCACCGACCGCAAGCTCGACCGCGTCGAAGCCGAATCGCTGATGCGCCAGATCGCGGCCGATCCGGACGTCGAGTACGTCGAGCTCGACAAGCTCAACCGCGCCTATCTCACGCCCAACGACACGCGCTATTCCGAACAGTGGGGCTATTCGGGCACCTACGGCATCAAGGCCAACCAGGCGTGGGACGTGACCAACGGCGCGGGCTCGGTCGTCGCCGTGCTCGACACCGGCATCACCAGCCACAGCGATCTGTCGGCGAACGTGCTGCCGGGTTACGACTTCATCATCGACACCAGCGTGTCGAACGACGGCAACGGCCGCGACAGCGACCCGAGCGATCCGGGCGACTGGGTCAGCGCGAACCAGTGCGGCTTCTCGCACGCCGCGCAGCCGTCGAGCTGGCATGGCACGCACGTGGCCGGCACGATCGCCGCGGTCACCAACAACGCCAAGGGCGTGGCCGGCGTGGCGTACGGCGCGAAGATCGTGCCGGTGCGCGTGCTGGGCACCTGCGGCGGTTACGACTCCGACATCGCCGACGCGATCATCTGGGCCTCCGGCGGCACGGTCAGCGGGGTGCCCGCCAACGCGAACCCGGCCGAGGTGATCAACCTCAGTCTCGGCGGCAGCGGCGCGTGCGGCACGACCACGCAGAGCGCGATCAACAGCGCCGTTTCGCGCGGCACCACGCTGGTGATCGCCGCCGGCAACGACAACACCAACGTGTCGAACGCCTCGCCGGCGAACTGCAACAACGTCATCGCGGTGGCCTCCACCACCAGCACCGGCGCGCGTTCGAGCTTCTCCAACTACGGCTCGCTGATCGACATCGCGGCGCCCGGTTCGAACATCCTGTCCACGCTCAACAGCGGTTCGACCACGCCGGGTTCGGAAACCTACGCCTCGTACAACGGCACCTCGATGGCGACGCCGCACGTGGCGGGCGTGGTCGCGCTGCTGCAGTCGGTGGCGACCACGCCGAAGACGCCGGCGCAGGTGGAATCGCTCATCAAGGCGAACGTCACCGCGTTCCCGTCCACGCCGTCGCAGCAGATCGGTCCGGGCATCCTCAATGCGAAGGCCGTGGTCGACGCCGCCAACGGCACCACGCCGCCGCCGACCGGCACGCTCACCAACGGCGTACCGGTGACCGGCCTGTCGGGCAGTGCGGGCACCGAACTGCGTTACACACTGGTCGTTCCCGCGGGCGCCACCGGGTTGAAGTTCGTCACCACCGGCGGCAGCGGCGATGCCGACCTGTACGTGAAGTTCGGCAGCGCGCCGAGCACGTCCAGCTACGACTGCCGCTCCGAAGGCAGCACCAACGCCGAGACGTGCAACATCGCCACCGCGCAGGCGGGCACCTACCACGTGCTGGTGCGCGGCTATTCGGCGTTCTCCGGGCTGAGCCTCACCGGCAGCTACACCGCCGGCGGTGGCGGCACGCAGACCTACACCAACGGCACCGACTACGCGATCGGCGACAACACCACGGTCGACAGCCCGATCACGGTGTCCGGCCGCAGCGGCAACGCGCCGACGAATGCGTCGGTGACCGTCGCCATCGTGCACACCTACCAGGGCGACCTGAAGGTGGACCTCGTCGCGCCGGACGGCAGCCTCTACAACGTGCACAACCGCAGCGGCGGCAGCGCGGACAACGTCAACAAGACGGTGACGTTCAACCTGTCGAGCGAACCGCTCAACGGCACGTGGAGGCTGCGCGTGAACGACAACGCGGGCGGCGACACCGGGTACATCAACAGCTGGTCGGTCACGTTCTGATCCGCTTCACCGGTTGATCTGTTCCAGGCATGTGCGACACCCGCTCCCGGGCCTCGGGAGCGGGGTTGCCGCGTGGTTTCGAGTCCCTCTCCCCACGGGAGCGGGGTTGGGGTGAGGGGTGACGAAGTGTCGGGCTCGCACTCGCATCGGCACCGCCGCGCCCGCTCGAAATCACGCGGGAAAGGACACCCATCCACGCAGGAGAACGCATCCATGAACCGCAACGCTTCGCTTCGCGCACGGCTGCTGGTCGCGGCCGGCGCACTCGTCGTTTCCGGCGCGGCCTTCGCCGCGCAACCGCTGTTCCTCGGTCCCGCGCAGGTGCAGGCCGGATCGGCCGCCACCGCCGGCCGCCTCGCCGCGCAACCAGCCTCCGCTTCGCTGCGCGCGCTGCGCGCCAACCCGGATGCGGTCGCCGCGCAGAACGCTGAAATCGGCCTTGATCTCGGCCTGAAGAACGTCACGGCCGTGCTCGAGCAGGCGACCGCCAATCCCGACGGCAGCCTCACCTGGATCGGCCACGTGCGCGAGACCGCGAAGTTCCGCACGATGACGGCGCGTGAAGTGCGACATGACGGAAACAACTCGGTGATCCTCGTCCGGCGCGGACAGGGCGTCACCGGCAACGTGCGCGTGAACGGGCAGCTGTACCGCATCCGCCCGCTGCCCGATGGCAGCCACGCGGTGATCGAAGTCAACGAACATGCGATGCCGCCGGATCATCCCGCCGCCTTCCGCGACCTGCCGCAGATCGACATGCAGGCGCGGTCGGGAATGGTGGGCGCGCTGGCGATCGATCCGGGCCCGACCGCGACCATCCGCGTGCTCGTCGTCGCGACCAACGCGGCGGTGTCCGCGTACGGCGGCGACATGCAGGCGCTCGCGCAACTGGCGGTGGCCGAATCGAACCAGGGGTACGTCAACTCCAACGTCGGCATCAACCTGCAACTCGCCGGCTACACCAGCGTGGCCTACAGCGAAGTGGGCATGAGCACCGACCTGTCGCGTTTCCGCGGCACGTCCGACGGCTACATGGACAGCATCCACTCGCTGCGCGACAGCACCGCCGCCGACGTCGCCGTGCTGATCGGCAACGACGGCTCCGCGTGCGGCCTCGCGTCGGGCATCGGTTCCAGCGCGACGACCGCGTTCGCGACCGCTTACTGGGATTGCGCGACGGGCTATTACTCCTTCGCGCACGAGATCGGCCACCTGCAATCGGCGCGGCACGATCCCGCGACCGACCCGAGCACCTCGCCCTACGCCTACGGCCACGGTTATCGCGCGCCGAACAACGCCTGGCGCACGATCATGGCCTACGACTGCAGCGGCGGCTGCCCGCGCCTGAACTACTGGTCGAACCCCGACGTCACCTACGGCGGTGTCGCCATGGGCACGGCGGCCACCAGCCACAACCAGCGCGTGCTGGTGAACACCAAGGCGACGATCGCCGCGTTCCGTGGCGGTACCCCCGGTGGCGGCACGCAGATCTACACGAACGCGACCGACTATCCGATCAACGACAACGCCACCATCGACAGCCCGATCACCGTTTCGGGCCGCACGGGCAACGCGCCGAGCAACGCGTCGGTCAGCGTCAACATCGTGCACACGTACCGGGGCGACCTGAAGGTGGACCTCGTCGCGCCCGACGGCACGCTCTACAACATCAGCAACCGCAGTGGCGGCAGCGCCGACAACCTCGTCGGCACGTACACGAAGAACCTGACCAGCGAGCCGCTCAACGGCACGTGGAAGCTGCGCGTGAACGACAACGCCAACGCCGACACGGGCTACATCAACAGCTGGTCGATCACGTTCTGACGAACACGTCCTGATGAAGCCGGGGCCGGCGGATCGGCTCCGGCAGGCGCGGAACCCGCACGACCTCCTCCCCCTCGTGCGGAATGGAACCCCTCTCCCGCCACGCGGGGGAGGGGCTCCTGGAGGGCCGCGGTGGACATCGCCGCCGCGCGGGATTCTTTCGCATGGAAGGCGTGGCGAAGGCTCGTCGACGATCGGTGCGCGCGCATGCGCGCGTCCCGCTCTCAACGGAACCTCCAACATGTCCCTCCAATCGCACGCCACCCGGCGCGCCCGGCGCCTGTGGGCGCTTTCGTTCGCCGCGCTCGCGGCTTTGACGGGCATCCCGCCCGTCCTCGCACAGGACGCGCGGGTCCACCTGTCCGGCACCGACGTCCCCGCCGGCACCGATCGTTACATCGTCCGATACCGCGACGGCTCCGCGCCGCGGCGCGATGCCGCCGTGCTGCGCTCGACCCTGGGCGCCGCCGCGACGACCACCGGCCGCGCCACGCAACTGCAACCGCTGCGGCGCATGGCGAATGGCGCCGACGTGATCCGTGCCAGCCGCAAGCTCGATCGCGTCGAAGCCGAATCGCTGATGCGCCGCCTCGCGGCCGACCCGGATGTCGAGTACGTCGAAGTCGACAAACTCAACCACGCCCTGCTCACGCCCAACGACACGCGTTATGGCGAGCAGTGGGGTTATGCCGGCGCCTACGGCATCCGTGCGGACCAGGCATGGAATGTCGCCAGCGGCGCCGGCGTCGTGGTTGCCGTGGTCGACTCGGGCATCGTGAATCACAGCGACCTCGGTGCGAACGTGCTGCCGGGGTACGACTTCGTCAGCGATGCGTGGATGGGCAACGATGGCGACGGCCGCGATTCCGATGCACGCGATCCGGGGGACTGGGTCAGGGCAGGCGAATGCGATTACGGAAGCGCGGCGAGCAACTCGCTGTGGCATGGGACGCACGTCGCCGGCACGATCGCGGCGGTCACCCACAACGGCAAGGGCGTGGCGGGTGTCGCGTACGGCGCCAAGATCCTGCCGGTGCGCGTGCTCGGACGCTGCGGCGCCTACGACTCGGACATCGCCGACGGCGTGATCTGGGCGTCCGGCGGCGCGGTGCCCGGCGTGCCGGGCAACACGACGTCCGCCGAGGTCATCAACATCAGCCTGGGCGGACGGAGCGCATGCGGCGTCACGATGCAGAACGCGTTCGACGTCGCTGTCGCGCGCGGCAGCACGGTCGTGGTCGCGGCCGGCAACGAGAACATCGATGCATCGCTGTCGACGCCGTCGAACTGCCGCAACGTCATCGTGGTCGGCGCCAGTACGGCCACCGGCACGCGCGCGTCCTTTTCCAACCACGGCTCGCCGGTGGACGTCGCCGCGCCGGGTGTCGGCATCCTCTCGACGCTCAACGCCGGCCTGACCTCGCCAACGACCGAGTCGTACGCCGCGCTGCACGGCACGTCCATGGCCGCGCCCCACGTCGCGGGTGTGGTCGCGCTGATGCAGTCGGTTTCGCCGATGCCGAAGACACCGGCGCAGATCGAGGCGCTGCTGAAATCCACCGCGACGCCGTTCCCGTCGGCGCCCTCGCAGCCGATCGGCGCGGGCATCGTCAACGCGCGCGCGGCGGTGGAAGCGGTGATGCCGCCGCCGATCGTCGCGCTGGTCAACGGCGTGGCGGTCACCGGACTGTCGGGTGCGAGGCTGGGCGAACGGCTGTTCACGCTGGCCGTGCCTGCGGGTGCCACCGGACTGACGTTCGCCACCAGCGGCGGTACGGGCGACGCCGACCTGTACGTGAAGTTCGGCAGCGCGCCGACCACGACGAGCTACCAGTGCCGCTCGATCCGGTCCGGCAATGCCGAGACGTGCAGCATCGGGGCCGCGCAGGCCGGCACGTACTACGTGCTGGTGCGCGGGTACGCCGCGTACAGCGGAGCCTCGCTGGTGGGCCGCTACACGCCCGCGACGACGAGCGCGCGCAGGACCTACGCGAACGCCACGGAAGTCCCGATCCTCGACCTGCGCACGGTCGAGAGCCCGATCGTGGTGTCCGGTCGCGGCGGCAGGGCGCCCGCCAATGCGTCGGTGTCGATCGACATCGCGCACACGTATCGCGGCGACCTGAAGGTCGACCTCGTCGCTCCCGACGGCACGCCGTTCAACCTGCACAACCGCAGCGGCGGCAGCGCGGACAACCTGGTGAAGACGGTGGAACTCGACCTGTCGAACAAGCCGCTCGACGGCACGTGGCGTCTGCGCGTCTACGATGGCGCGCGGGGCGACACCGGCCGCCTGCGGCAGTGGTCGATCGCGTTCTGATCGGGCGCGTTGCGGGCCGGTGTCGTGCCGGCCCGCATCGCCGATGGCTCAGGCGAGCGGCTCGAAGCGGTTCGCCGCGACATTCTTGCGGACCTGCATCGGGTCCCAGATGCGGCCGTTCATCGCGATGTACACGCCCGGCGGCAGCGACTGCACGGCGCCCACCGCGCAGCCGACGTTGAATTCGGCATCCGAGCCGCGGAATCGCGCCGGACTCAGCGCGCCGGTCAGGACGATGGTCTTGTCCTTGAGGTTCGCCAGCACCTTGGCCGTTTCCACCATCGTGTCGGTGCCGTGCGTGAGCAGCACGTGGCGCGCAGGCTGGGCGGCGATGGTGGCGCGGATCAGCTCGCGGTCCTCGGCGGTGATGTGCAGCGAATCCTTGCGCAGGATCGGGATCACGTTGAACTGGAACGCCACGCCCAGCTCGCGGAGGATGCCGCCGATCTGCGGCTCGCCGATCTGGTAGTCCGACTTGTCGTCGAAGTAGATCTTGTCGATCGTGCCGCCGGTGGTGACGATGCAGAGCTGGTCCATCGAAAGTGCGCGCGGTGGGGATGCGCGCAATTGTAGCCCGGGTGGGCGCAGCGCACCCGGGAGATGCATCCGAAGGCCAACCCGGGTGCGCTGCGCTCACCCGGGCTACAAAAGCTATTTCGTCTTCGCGAAGCGGGCGCGCAGGCCCGGCAGGCTCGCCGAGAAGATGACGACCAGCGCCAGCACGACCTCGGCCAGGGCGAAGCCCCGTTCGGCCGGGCGCGACCAGGCCACCATCACGCCGTGGCTGAACCACGCCAGCCCCAGCACGCCGGCCCAGAACGGGGCGGTGCGCATGCGGCGCAGCACGCCCATGGCGAGCGCGAGCGGCGGGAAGGCGAACACCAGCAGTTCGGCGACGGGCGAGGATTGCGGCGCGAACCAGGCGATGAACACCGCCGCCAGCGCCAGCAGCGCGAGGACCAGTATGTGACGTGCGTTCATACGGCCACCTTCGCGACCAGCGCGGCCAGGCGGCGACCGAGGGCGCGTGCGAGCTGTGCCTCCTCCTCGGTCGGCTGCGGATCGTCGGAACCGCCGGCCACGTGAGAGGCGCCGTAGGGCGTGCCGCCGCTGCGCGTGCTGCTCAGTGCGCTTTCCGTGTACGGAATCCCCATCAGCACGCAGCCGTGGTGCAGCAGCGGCACCATCATCGTCAGCAGCGTGGATTCCTGCCCGCCGTGCATGGTCGCGGTCGAGGTGAACACCGCCGCCGGCTTGCCGACCAGCGTGCCGCTGGTCCATTCGCCGACCAGGCCATCGAGCCAGTACTTCACCGGCGCGGCCATGTTGCCGAAGCGCGTCGGACTGCCAAGCACCAGGCCGGCGCATTCGACCAGGTCGCGCGGTTCGACGTAGGGCGCGCCGTCCTCCGGCACCGGGGGCGCCGCGGATTGCGTCACCGCCGCCACCGGCGGCACCGTGCGGATGCGCGCGGACACGCCCTCGACCTCGCCGATGCCGCGCGCGATCTGCCGCGCCAGCCGCGCCACCGAACCGCCGCGGCTGTAGTAGAGCACCAGGATCTCGGGCATTTCGTCCTCCTAAGCTGGAGGGGAAGGATAGCGGCGGAGGCTGGAAACCGCAGCGTTGCGATGTTGATGGATCTTCGAAGCCGCTGCTTCGTTGGTCCTCACCCAACCCCTTTCCCGCTGGGAGCGCGGCTCGACGATGAGAAGGGCTCAACGATCGGAGAGGGGCTCGGCGGTGGGACAGGGGCTTTGCACTGACCCCGCCGCGTGCCCCCATCGGTTACCCTCCGCCGCATGGAGCCACTGGATTCCCTGTACCGCTGGAGCGAACGCGCGCGCGACCGCGCCCGGGTGGGCACGTTCTTCCGCTTCCTCGCGCGGCGCTTCCTCGAGGACAACCTGTTCCAGGCCGCCGGCGCGCTGGCGTACACGACGGTGTTCGCGCTGGTGCCGCTGTCGATGGTGGTGTTCGGCGTGCTGTCGGCGTTCCCGGTGTTCGGCGAATGGAGCGATCGCCTCAGCGACTACATCTTCTCCAACTTCGTGCCCAGCGCGGCGCGGTCGGTGGAGGCGTACCTCAAGCAGTTCTCGGCGAACGTCGGCCAGCTCACCACCGCCGGCGTGATCGCGCTGGTGGTGTCGCTGCTGATCACCCTCAACGGCGTGGAGGCGGCGTTCAACCGCATCTGGCGGGTGAAGTCGGCACGGCCGCGCATCGGCCGCTTCCTGGTGTACTGGACGGTGCTGACCCTGGGTGCGCTGATCGCCGCGGCGAGCCTGGCGATGTCGGCGAAGTTCTTCGCCATGTCGCTGTTCGAAACGCAGGCCGGTCGGACCCTGCAGACCGCGATGCTCCGGCTCACGCCGATGACGCTGGAGCTGCTCGCCTTCGCCGCGATCTACCGCGTTGTCCCGCACCGCACGATCCACTGGCGCCACGCCTTCGCCGGCGCGGCGCTGGCGGCGGTGCTGTTCGAGATGGTGAAGTGGGGCATCGGCCTGTATCTGGGCAACTTCAATTCCTATTCGAAGATCTACGGCGCGCTCGCGGTGGTGCCGATCTTCCTGCTGTGGATCTACCTGAGCTGGGTGGCGATCCTGCTGGGCGCGTCGCTGGCGTCGTCGATATCCGAGTTCCGCTACCAGCCGGTCGGCATGCGCCTGCCGCTGGGCTTCGAGATCTACGGCCTGCTGCGCCTGCTCGCGCGTTTCAACGAGGCGCGCAGGACCGGGCGCGGCCTGCACAGCGACCAGATCGAAGCGATGGAGCCGATGCTCACCGACGCGCTGGTGCAGCAGATGCTGGCGCAGCTGAACACCATCAACGTCGTGCGCCGCGCCGAGACCGGCGAATGGCTGCTCGCGCGCGACCTGGACGAGCTGTCGCTCGCCGAACTGTACGAAGCCTGCCAGCTGCGCATCCCCGTCACCGAAGCGGTGCTGCCGTGCCGGGACGATTCGCTGGGCCGCTCGGCGATCGCCGCGCTCGACGAACTCCGCCTTCCCCTGCGCGAGCTGCTCAAGCGGCGCGCCTCCTCCATCCACGCCGACGAGGTCTGACATGTCCCGCGCACCCGTGCGTTCCCTTCTTGCCGTCGCATTCGTGATGACGGCGCTCGCCGCCGGCTGCCAGAAGAAACCCGCCGACACCGACCTCGCCGAACCGCAGGCGCCCGACGAAACCGGCGCGCTGACGCTGCCGCAGACGCCGGAACATCCGGTCAGCGAGGGCGGCGCCGAAATACCGAAGCTCACCATCGCCACCGTCGACGGCAAGCAGTTCGACCTGGCCGCACGCCGCGGCAAGTGGGTCGTGGTGAACTTCTGGGCCACGTGGTGCAAGCCGTGCCTGAAGGAGATGCCCGAGCTGTCGGCGCTGGACGCGATGCGCGAACACATCGAAGTCGTCGGCCTCGCCTACGAGGACATCACGCCGGACGACATGAAGGTGTTCCTGAAGCTGCATCCGGTGGTGTACCCGATCGCGGTGGTGGACACGTTCAATCCGCCCGCCGATTTCGCCACGCCGCGCGGCCTGCCGATGACGTACCTCATCGCGCCCGACGGCAAGGTCGCCGACAGGTTCCTCGGCCCGGTCACGGCGAAGGACATCGAATCGGCGATCGCCAGGGCCGGCGGCCCCAAGCCGTTGCAGGAACCGGCCGCGCAAGCGCCGGCGGCGCAGTCGTGAGCGCCGCGCGCTTCGTCGTCAGCGGCAAGGTGCAGGGCGTGTTCTTCCGCGCGTCCACGCGCGACCGCGCGCAGGCGCTCGGCTTGCGCGGTTTCGCGAAGAACCTGGCCGACGGCCGCGTCGAAGTGCTCGCCGCCGGCGACGATGCGGCGATCGACGAACTCGCCGCGTGGCTGCGCGAAGGCCCGCCGATGGCGCGCGTGGACGATCTGGAGCGCCTGCCGGCGCGCGAGGACGAGGCGGGGCAGGGTTTCTCGGCGGTGTGAGACATCCGCTTCACGAAGCGTAACGAACGCGCTGGACCTGGCTCGACGTTGTGACGGCGCCTTTCATCGGACCTGCCGGAGACTGGCCCGCGCGTGGACGATTTCGAGGGCGACGACATCGCTGCGCAGGTGCGCTTCCGCGACGCCGAATCGCTGGCGGCGCGCCTCGGCCTGCACTGGGCGCGCGACCAGCGGCTGGAGCCGACACCCGCGGCGCGCCGCGTCTCATGCGCGGCTGGCTGCGTGCGAACGGGCACGAGTTCAAGGGCGAGCCGCGAACGGTGTTCGCCTCGGGCCATGGCGACCTGCCGTATTCCAGGCCGACGTGTCGGGCACGTGGTGGCAGTTGAACGCGGGCGGGACGCGCCAGTTCGGCGGCAACACGGCGCGGTACGCGAACCCCGGCTACCAGCGCAGTTTCGCCGGCAACCGCTTCGATGCGCGGGACGGGAAGCCGGGCGTGCGCTGGAACTGGTGAATCAGTCCTCGTCCGGCTCGACCGGCTCGATGGGTTCGATCACCGTGTAGCGCTCCTTCCTCAACTTGCGCTCCAGCGGCGGGAATTCGATGCAGTGCTCCGGCACGCGCTTGTCGGGAATGCGCGAGAGCAGGTCGCGGATCAAGGTCAGCCGGCCGCGCCGCTGGTCGTTGAACTCCACCAGCGTCCACGGTGCGTGCTGCGTGTGGGTGGCCTTGAGCATGGCCTCGCGCGCCTTCGTGTACTCCTCGTAGCGTTCGCGCGAGGCGACGTCGATGGGCGAGAGCTTCCAGCGCTTGAGCGGGTCTTCCTGCCTTTCGGCGAAGCGTTCTTCCTGCCTGGCCTGGTCGCAGCACAGCCAGTACTTGAACAGCAGCACGCCGTCGTCGACCAGCAGCTGCTCGAACACCGGCGCCTGGCGCAGGAACGTGCGCACCTGTTCGGCGTCGGCGTAGCCCATGACCTGCTCCACGCCGGCGCGGTTGTACCAGCTGCGGTCGAACAGCGCGATCTCGCCCGCGGCCGGCAGGTGCGGCACGTAACGCTGGAAATACCACTGCGTCTGTTCGCGATCGGCCGGCTTGGGCAGCGCGACGATGCGGCACTGGCGCGGGTTGAGGTGTTCGGCGATCGCGTCGATCGCGCCGCCCTTGCCGGCGGTGTCGCGGCCTTCGAACAGCACCACCAGCCGCTTGCCGGTATCGGCGAGCCAGCGCGCCATTTCCACTAGTTCGATCTGCAGCGGTTCCAGCGCCGCCTTGTAGTCCTTGCGCTTGAGCTTGCCCATCACGATGCGCTCCGGTTGCGCGCGCGCGATGCGACCGCGTTCTTCGGCTTCGATGCGCCGCGCCGGCGCGTGCCGGCCATGCTGCGCGCGACTTCGAGCAGGGCGCCCCGCTGGCGCGTGTCGAGCGCGCGATATGCGGCGAGCAGGTCGTGTTCGCCCTGTGTGCGCGCGGGGTCGAGCGTGCTCGCCAGTTCCGCGAGCAACGCGCCGGCCGGCACGCCGAAGGCGCGTGCGAGTGCGTCGAGCTGTTCGCGTCCGGGAAGCCTGTCGCCGCGCAGCCACGCGCTCACCGTCGCCGCGCCGGCGCGCGGGATCGCGGTGGCGATGTCGGCGGCGCTCATGCCGCTGGCCTTGGCGAGCAATCGCAGGGTGGTGTCCAGCGGCATGTCTGACTCCAACGCGGGAAGGAACTGCGCCGAACCAAGGATCCGGAGACCGTGGTGACGCGCGCGTCAGCGCTCGCGCAGGCGCGGGCGCAGCGTGGCGAGGTTGCAGGGCTTCGTGCGCGAATCCAGCTGCGTGCGGATGATCTTCTCCCACGCCGTGCGGCATGCCGACGTCGAACCCGGCAATGCGAACACGAACGTGCCGTTCGCCAGTCCGGCGAAGGCGCGCGACTGCAGCGTCGAGGTGCCGATCTCCTCGAAGCTCACCGCGCGGAACAATTCGCCGAAGCCGTCCATCTGCTTGTCGAGCAGCGGCAGCAGCGCTTCGGGCGTGGAGTCGCGGCCGGTGAAGCCGGTGCCGCCGGTGACCAGCACCCCGTCCACGTTCTCGTCGGCGATCCAGCGCGAGACGACCGCGCGCAACTGGTAGCGGTCGTCCTTCAGCAGGGCGCGCTCGGTGAGGCGATGGCCGGCGTCGGTGAGCGACTGCACGAGGTAATCGCCGGAACTGTCCTCGGCGGGCGTGCGCGTGTCGGACACGGTCAGCACGCACAGGTTGAGCGGAATGAGATCGGCGGTGGCGGTCATGGGGGGAGCGTACTCCTACGCAACAGGGGATCGCGCCATGCGTTGCACGGCGTCGGTGAAATCGCGGGCGAAGCCGGTCATGTCGAACAGGCCGCTGTCGCTGCGACGCCGTGCGAGTTCCGCACGCAGCGCACGCAGCGCCGCCGGATCGCGCGCCAGTTGGATGCCGCGCGCGACGAAGGCTTCATCG
The DNA here is from genome assembly GCF_057747855.1 of Lysobacter sp. SCRH-1R. Lineage (NCBI taxonomy): Bacteria > Pseudomonadati > Pseudomonadota > Gammaproteobacteria > Lysobacterales > Lysobacteraceae > Lysobacter > Lysobacter sp. SCRH-1R. The sequence continues at coordinate 891,230 of NZ_CM173227.1, forward strand.
GTATCGACGTTCATCCCGGCCATGCCCAGATGATGGTTCAGGCTGCCGGCGACGCGCGCGGCGAACGTGTCGCCGGGGCGCGTCAGCACGGGACAGCCGGCCCACAGCGCGTCGGAAGCGGTGGTGTGGGCGTTGTACGGTTCGGTGTCGAGGAACAGGTCGGCATGCTGCAAGCGCGCCATGTACGCGGCGTGCGGCTGCTTGGGCATGAAGACCAGGCGTTGTGGATCGACGCCGTTCGCCTGCGCCGCCGCGCGCAGCCGCGCATCGGCGTGGCCCGGGCCGGACAGCAGCCACAGCACGCTTCCCGGCGCATCGCGCAATATCGTGAACGCACGCGCCATGCTGCGCGGGTTGAGCTTGTAGCTGTTGTTGAAGCAGCACAGCACGATCGCGTCCTCGGGCAGCCCGCATTCGGCGCGCGAAGGCGGCGGCGGGATCGCGCGCGTCGTGTCGGAAGGCTGGAAGCAGCGCGGCAGGCGGACCACCTGTTCGCTGAAGGCGCTTTCCATCGATTCGGGCAGCACGAAGCCGTCGGCCAGCACGAAGTCGATCCACGGCGCGCCCGAGGTGCCGGGATACGCGAGCCAGTTCACCTGCACGCGCGCGGGCCGCATCGCCAGCACTTCCGGCGTGCCGCCGCCGCCCCAGCCGCGCAGGTCGAACAGCACGTCGATGCCGGCATCGCGAATGCGCTGCGCGACGCGCGCGTGCGGTTGCTGCGATACGTCGTGCAGCACGTGCGCCGCTGCGTGCAGGCGCGTGCGGATCGGGCTGCGATCGTCGGCGTCCAGTGCGAACAGGTGGAGGTCGAGTTCGTCGAGCGCGCGCAATCGCTCGAACATCGCCGCCGTCAGCAGGCCGGTCGGATGCGCGCCGAAGCCGTTGGACAGGAAACCCACGCGCAGACGGCCGTGCGTGCGCGGCGGCGCGGGTGGCATCGGGCGGATCTGCCGCGACAGTACGACGGCGCGAAGGCGCGCGCAGCGCAGCTGTTCGGCGGCGCTCACGTCCTCGCTGAGGAAGGCGAACGGTTCCACCGACGCCGTGCCGTCGTTCACCGCCGCGCGCACCTGCATCGCGAGCGTGTCCAGGTCGCGCCAGTCGCACAGCTTGCGTCGCCACGCGAGCAGGTAGGCGGCGATCTGCGGTTCCTGCGGCGCCAGTGCGTGCGCGCGCGCATATGCTTCGGACGCGGCTTCGGCTTCACCGGTGTCCTCCAGCGCATGGCCGAGCCACACCGCGATGCCGGGATGGTCCGGCGCATTGTTCGCGGCCGCGCGCAGGCTGGCGACGGCGTCCTCTCGGTGTCCCTGCATCCACTGCGCGCGGCCCAGGCGCGCTAGCGCTTCCGGATGCCCCGGCCGCAGCGCCAGCGCGCGCCGCGCCGCGGTTTCGCCGGCCACCGCGTCGCCGCGATCGAGTTCGTGTTCGGCCAGCAGGATCCACGCGTATCCGTCGGCCGGATTGCGCTCCAGTGCGCGACGCAACTCGATGCGCGGATCGGCGTGGTTCATTGGCGCCCGTTCGCGAACGACAGGCCGTACCACTGCGTGTCCGCTTCCTCCCATCCGGCGGCGCGATAAAGCGCGCGTGCGGTGGCGTTGTCGCGCGTGGTTTCCAGGGTGATGCCGGCGGCACCGTCGGCGCGGGCGAAATCCGTCGCGGCGTCGAGCAGCGCGCGGCCGGCGCCGATACGGCGTGCATCGGCATCGACGTAGAGGTCGTTGAGGATCCACAACCGCCCGGTGCGGACCGAAGAGAACATCGGATAGAGCTGGGTGAAGCCGACCGCGCGTTCGCCATCGCGTGCGATGAGGATGACCGATTCGCCGGCGCGCAGGCGCGCTTCGAGGAAGGCGCGGCCACGCGCTTCGTCCGAGGGCTGCGCGTAGAAGCGGCGGTAGGCGTCGAACAGCGGTACGACGTCGTCGAGGTCGTCCAGCGTGGCGCGTGCGATCGCGAGGGGCATGGGGCGGGTCCGTGCTCGGGTGCTGCGATTGTAGCTGTGCTCCCTTCGGCACACGCGCAGCGCGGTAGCGCACGGGGGCGCGAACACTTCGGCTCCGTTGTTGTCACTCAAGCCCGCCCCTCTCGCGGTGGGAGGGGGCTCAAAGCGCAGCGTCAGCCTTCCTGCGTCAAACGCGCCAGCTCGTCCGCCTGGTGCTCGTGCTGGAGGCGCGCGACGAGTTCGTCCAGGTCGCCCTGGATGACGTTGGGCAGGTCGTAAAGCGTGAGGCCTTCGACGCGGTGGTCGGTGATGCGGCCCTGCGGGAAGTTGTAGGTACGGATGCGCTGGCTGCGGTCGCCGCTGCCGACCTGCAGTTTGCGCATCGAGGCCTGCGCCGCCGCGGCCTTCGCGGCCTGCGCTTCGGCCAGCATCGCGGCCAGGCGTTTCATCGCCTTGTCGCGGTTGGCGTGCTGGCTGCGTTCGGTCTGGCTCTCGACCACTATGCCGCTGGGCACGTGGGTGATGCGGATCGCCGACTCGGTCTTGTTGACGTGCTGGCCGCCCGCGCCGCTGGAGCGGAACGTGTCCACCTTCAGGTCGGCGGGGTTGATCTCGATGGGATCGCCTTCGGCTTCCAGCGGAATGATGGCCACCGTCGCCGCCGAGGTGTGGATGCGGCCCTGCGATTCGGTTTCCGGCACGCGCTGCACGCGGTGCGTGCCGGATTCGAACTTCAGCCGGGAATACGCGCCGCGGCCTTCCACTCGCGCGATGACTTCCTTGAAGCCGCCGTGTTCGCCGGGGCTGGCCGATTCGATCTCGACCTTCCAGCCCTGCCGCTCGGCGTAGCGCGCGTACATGCGGAACAGGTCGCCGGCGAAGATGGCCGCCTCGTCGCCGCCGGTGCCGGCGCGTACTTCCAGGTACAGGTCGCCTTCGTCGCGCGGGTCCTTGGGGATCAGGTGCGCGAGCAGTTCGGCGTCCAGGCGCTCCAGGCGTTCCTGTGCGGCGGCGATTTCGTCGGCGGCGAGTTCCGCCAGTTCGGGGTCCTCGCGCATCGCCTGCGCGGCGGCGAGGTCGTCCTTCGCCTGCGCTTCGGCCTTCAGCGCGTTCGCGACCGGTTCCAGCTGGGCGAATTCGCGCGAGAAGCGGCGGAAACGGTCCGCGTCGCCGATGACGTCGGCGTCGGAGAGCAGGCGTTCGAGTTCGTCGCGGCGTTCGGCGAGTGCTTCGAGTTTGCGGCGCAGGCTGGGCGTCATGGGGCGAGCAACGAGTGTGGAGGAGCGGGAAACGGGTACAGGCCGCGACATGAAGGTCGCTAGGCTTCCCGTTCGCCGCCCTCGTCCACTCGTATCTCGTTCCTGTCCACTCGTTCCTCGCTCTGCGCGAAGAGTTTCTCCGCCGCGCGCGCGAGTTCCGCATTGCCGGTCAGTGCGGCTTCGCGCAACGCGATCGTCGGCGCGTGCAGCAGGCGGTTGGTGAGCGTGTGCGCGAGGAAGTTCAGCACGTCCTCCGGCGCCTGCCCGGCGGCGAGCTGCTGCTGCGCGCGCGCCAGCACGTCGGCCTTGGCGGCTTCGCCGTGCGCGCGCAGGCGCTTGAGCGGCTCGGTGCGCGTGCTGGCGGCCATGGTTTCGGTGAAGCGCGCGACCTGCAGTTCGACGATCGCTTCGGCTTCCGTCGCGGCTTCGCGGCGGCTGCGGCGGTTGTCCTCGATGGCGCGTTCCAGGTCGTCCACCGTGTAGAGGAACACGTCCTTGAGCTCGGCCACGTCGGGTGCGATGTCGCGCGGCACGGCAAGGTCGAGCAGCAGCATCGGCCGATGCTTGCGCGTGGCAAGCGCGGCGGCGACCTGCGGGCGCTGCAGGATCGGATCGCGGCTGGCGGTGGCGGAAATCACCACGTCGGCCTCGCCGAGATGCTTGTCGATCTCGCTCAGCGGCAGCGCGAAGCCGCCGTGGCGGCTGGCGAGTTCCTGCGCGTGCGCGAGCGTGCGGTTGGCGACGAGAAGACGTTTGGCGCGCGCCTGCACGAGGTGGCGCGCGGCGAGTTCGACGGTTTCGCCGGCGCCGATCATCAGCACCGTGGAGTCTTCGAGCCGGGCGAACGACTCCTGCGCCAGACGCACGGCCGCCGAGGCCACCGACACCGGATTGGCGCCGATGCGCGTGTCGGTGCGCGCGCGCTTGGCGGTGGTGAAGGCGTGCTGGAACAGGCGGTCGAGCTGGCTGCCGAGCGTGCCGGCGTGGCGCGCGGTGGCCCACGCGTCCTTCACCTGGCCGAGGATCTGCGGTTCGCCGAGCACGAGCGAGTCGAGGCCCGTCGCCACCCGGAACAGATGGCGCACGGCATCGGCGTCGCGATGGCGGTAGAGATAGGCGTGCAGATCGCCGACGTCGTCCGGATGCGTCGCCAGCCAGTCGGCCAGCGCCTGTCCGTCGTCGTTGGACACCGCGTAGAGCTCGGTCCGGTTGCAGGTGGAGAGCAGGGCGACTTCCTGCACCTGCGGCAGCGTCTTCAGGGCATCCAGCGCGGCCGGCACCGTATCGGCCGAGAACGCCACGCGCTCGCGCAGGCTGACCGGCGCGGTCTGGTGGTTGATGCCTAGTACGAACAAACTCATTGACGCCGGACTCTCGTTCAGGTGCTTGCGATAAGCTGCTGGCTACCCGGAGGCCGACATTCTACCGGCCCCGTCCCGTCCCGGCTTCCCTCAGGCCCGTTCGAATGCCCGCTGGCTCGCGCACGCACTGTTTCGCTCCCGTCACGTTCGCCCTCATCGCCGCGTTCGCCCTCACGCCCCTGTGGGCGGCCGAGAAGGAGCCGCCGGCACCGGCCGATCCGACCGGCGCCTCGCTGGAATCGCTGCTCGCGGGCGAATTCGCGCTGCAGTCCGGCCGTCTGGACGACGCCGCGCAGGCGTACCTGGACGCGGCGCGACAGGCAGACGACGTCGCGCTGGCCGAGCGCGCGACGCGCATCGCGCTGCTCGCCAAGGACGACAAGCGCGCCGCGCAGGCGCTGGACCTGTGGCGCCAGCAGGGCGGCGAGGGGCTGAGCCTGACCGCCGCCGAGGCCGTGCTGGCGATCCGCCGCGGCAACGAGCGCGAAGCCCGCAAGCACCTGACCGCGCTGCTGCAATCGCCGGGCGACGCCGGCTGGCGCCAGGTGCTGGGCGTGCTGTCGGGCGGAGCGCGCGATCCGAAGCAGGCGGCGCGGCTGCTGGAGAAGCTCGTCGACGGCGGGCGTATTCCCGACAAGCTGCAGGCGTGGCTGGCATTCGGCGGGCTGGCGCAGGCGCTGGAGCAGCCGGAGTTGGTCGAGCGCATCGTCGCCGAGGTCGTCGAGCGTTTCCCCGGCGAGGCGCGCGTCGGCCTGCTGCGCGCAAGCCAGCTGCGCGAGGCCGGCAAGACCGATGAGGCCCGCGAGCTGCTGGCCTCCCTCACCGGCCAGGCCGGCGACGATGCCGACCTGCGTCGCGCGATCGCCGACGAATACCACCGCCTGGGCGACTACAACGCGGCCGAGAACGTGCTCGCCAAGGGCCCGCAGGACGACCAGACCTTCGCGTTGCGCGCGGCGCTGCTCGCGCAGGCCGAGGACAAGACCGCGCTCGGCCGGCTGTACGACGAACTGCGTACGCGTTCGAGCGACCCCGATCCGCAGCGTCGCCTGCTGCTGGGGCAGATCGCCGAATTCCTCGAGCACAACGACGAGGCGCTCGCCTGGTATCGCGGCGTGCCAGGCGGCGACCAGCGCTGGTCTGCGCGGCTGCGCGCGGCGAACGTGCTGCACGAACTCAAGCGGGGCGACGAGGCCTACAAGTCGCTGCGCGAGCTGCAGGCCGACGCGGCGGCCGACGACGAAGCGCGCCGCGATGCCTACCTGCTGGAAGCTTCCCTGCGCGACAAGGACGACGACGCCACGGGCGAAATGGAAGCGTACGCGCGCGGACTGGCGGCCTTCCCGGACGATCCGGAAATCCTCTACGCACGCGGGCTGAGCTGGGAGCGCCGCGACGACATCCCGCGCGCCGAGGCCGACCTTCGCAAGATCCTGGTCGCCGAACCCGACAACGTGGCCGCGCTAAACGCGCTGGGCTACACGCTGGCCGATCGCACCACGCGCTACCAGGAAGCGCTGCAGCTGATCGAGCGCGCGCGCACCGCCGAGCCGGACAACGCCGCGATCATCGACAGCTACGGCTGGGTGCTCTATCGCCTGGGCCGCAAGGAGGAAGCGCTGGTCGAGCTGCGCCGCGCGCTGACCTTGCAGAAGGATGCGGAAATCGCCTCGCACCTGGCGGAGGTCCTGTGGGAGCTCGGCCGCAGGGACGAGGCGCGCAAGGTTTTCGAGCAGGCGCGCAAGATCGATCCGGACAACCGTGCGCTCAAGCGCGCGCTGGAGAAGACCGGCGCATGAAGGCGATCCACGCGTTCCTCGCGCCGGCGATGCTGGCGCTGACCCTCGCGGGTTGCGTCTCGCAGCCGACGCGCGCGCCGCAGGTACCGGTCGATGCCGCGAACGCGCGGGCGCAGGACGAACGTCGCGCGGCGCTGACGGACTGGTCGCTGTCCGGGCGCATCGCAGTGTCGAACGGCAAGCAGGGCGGGAGCGGGCGCATCGACTGGCAGCAAACGGGCGATCGCTACACGATGTCGCTGGGCGCGCCGGTGACGCGGCAGAGCTGGCGCCTGAGCGGCGATGCCGGCGGCGGCCGGCTCGAAGGCATCGAAGGCGGGCCGCGCGAGGCGGCCGACGTCGAGGCCATGCTGCGCGAGACCACCGGCTGGAACATTCCCGTGCGCGCGATGGCCGATTGGGTCCGCGGCGTGGGCGCGGACGCCGGGCGCTTCGGCGAGGCGCGCGTCGTCTACGGCGAAGGCGACCGCCCGGTGCGCCTGACCCAGGCTGGCTGGACCATCGACTACACGCAGTGGCAGCCGGATGTCGCAAGCGGACCGGTCCTGCCTGCCCGCCTGACCGCGACGCAGGGCGAGGCGAAGGTCCGCCTGATCGTCGACCAGTGGACGCCCGGCGCGACGCCATGACCGGGATTGCACCGACTCCGGCGTGGACCCTCTGGCCCGCGCCGGCCAAGCTGAACCTGTTCCTGCGGATCACCGGTCGGCGCGACGACGGCTATCACCTGCTGCAGACGGTGTTCCGGATCCTCGAATGGGGCGACACCGTGCGGTTGCGGGTTCGCGATGACGGGCAGATCCGGCGGCATGGGCCCTCCGTGTCGGGGGTCGAGGAGGCCGACGACCTGACGGTACGTGCGGCCAAGCTGCTGCAATCGGCTGCGAACTGCATCCAAGGTGCCGACATCATCATCGACAAGCGGATTCCGGCAGGGGGCGGTTTCGGCGGTGGCTCGTCGGACGCCGCATCGGTGCTGGTCGGGCTGGATGCGCTCTGGGGCACAGGGCTGGGCACCGACCGGCTCGCCGAGCTGGGCCTGAAACTCGGTGCCGACGTTCCCGTCTTCGTGCGCGGTGAGAACGCGTGGGCCGAGGGGGTGGGGGAGCGGCTTTCGCCGGTCGAACTGCCACCAGCCTGGTATGTCCTGGCCGACCCCGGCGTGCACGCGCCGACGGCGACTTTGTTCAAAGCCCCTGAATTGACGCGTGATGCCCCGGCCGCGACAATATCGGACTTCGTTTCGGGTGGGCCGCTCGGGAATGCGTTCGAGCCGGTATTGCGCGCGCGCGAGCCAGCCGTCGAGGCTGTCTTTGCTGCGCTGTCGCGGATCGGCTCGCCACGCCTGACCGGTTCCGGCAGCGGGTGCTTCGTCGAATTCGCCACGCGCGAAGCCGCCGAGGCGGCGCTGGCCGCATTGCCGACCGGGCTTCGCGCCTGGGTGGCGGAAGGGGCGCACGCCTCGCCGCTGCACCGTGCACTGGCGGACTGGACGAAACAGGCAACACCGGCGCCCTGACGGGCTCCACTGCAGGGGCGTCGCCAAGTGGCCCAAGGCACCGGGTTTTGATCCCGGCATCCGTAGGTTCGAATCCTACCGCCCCTGCCAACTCCATCCGGAACCACTTGCTTGAGGGATCGGGCATTCGGGATTGGGGATTCGGTTCGTCGAATCCCCAATCCCGAATCCTTGATCCTCGACCGGCCCGACCATGCAGAACGATCGCAACCTGCTGATTTTCAGCGGTAACGCCAACCGCCCGCTCGCCGATTCGGTGTGCAGGGAACTCGGCATCCGCCTGGGCAAGGCGCTGGTCGGCCGTTTCTCCGACGGCGAAGTGCAGGTGGAAATCGAGGAGAACGTGCGCCGCCAGGAAGTGTTCGTCATCCAGCCGACGAACGCCCCCACGGCGGAGAACTTCATGGAACTGCTGGTGCTGGTGGATGCGCTCAAGCGCGCCTCGGCCGCCAGCGTGACCGCGGTGGTGCCGTACTTCGGCTACGCCCGCCAGGATCGCCGCCCGCGTTCCTCGCGCGTGCCGATCACGGCGAAGGTCGCGGCGAAGATGTTCAGCGCGGTCGGTACCGATCGCGTGTTGACGGTCGACCTCCACGCCGACCAGATCCAGGGCTTCTTCGACATCCCGGTCGACAACGTGTACGCCTCGCCGCTGCTGCTCGCCGACATCTGGCGCGCGCACGGTACGGAAAACATGGTGGTGGTCTCGCCCGACGTCGGCGGTGTGGTGCGTGCGCGCGCGATCGCCAAGCGCCTGGACGACGCGGATCTGGCGATCATCGACAAGCGCCGTCCGCGCGCCAACGTCGCCACGGTGATGAACATCATCGGTGACGTCGCCGGCAAGACCTGCGTGCTCGTCGACGACATCGTCGATACCGCCGGCACGCTGTGCGCCGCGGCGAACGCGCTCAAGGCGCAGGGCGCGACCAAGGTGGTCGCGTACTGCACGCATCCGGTGCTGTCGGGCGCGGCAATGGACAACGTGACCAGGTCGCAGCTCGACGAGCTGGTGGTCACCGACACCATCCGCCTCTCCGACGCGGCGCGGGCCTGCGGCAAGATCCGCCAGCTCAGCGTCGCCGAGCTGCTGGCCGAGACGATCCGGCGCGTGGCGTTCGGCGAGTCGGTCAGTTCGCTGTACGTGGATTGAAGTTTTCCGGGAGCGGTTTCCGGTCCCGGTCCAAAGGCTCTTCTGGTCGCGGAAGAGTCACATCGCCGCCGCGAGGCGGCATAACGAAGTAAGTGAGTAAACGAAAATGTCCGAACATACCCTCAAGGCCACTGGCCGCAAGGTCGAAGGGAAGGGTGCGAGCCGCCGCCTTCGCCACGCCGCCAGCATCCCGGCCATCGTCTACGGCGGCAAGTCCGAGCCGAAGGCGATCCAGCTCGACCACGAGAAGATCTGGCTGGCCCAGCAGAACGAGTGGTTCTACTCGTCGATCCTGAACCTCGACATCGACGGCACCGTCGAAGCCGTGCTCCTGCGCGACATCCAGCGCCATCCGTTCAAGCAGATCATCATGCACCTGGACTTCCAGCGCGTTGATCTGAACGCCGCGCTGAAGGCGTCGGTGCCGCTGCACTTCATCGGCCAGGAAGGCTCGCCGGCCGGCAAGTCGGCCGACGTGGTCATCACGCACGAGCTCAACGAAGTCACCGTCAGCTGCCTGCCGCGCGACCTGCCGGAGTTCATCGAGATCGACCTGTCGGCGCTGAAGGTCGGCGACATCGTCCACCTGTCCGACATCAAGCTGCCCAAGGGCGTCGAGCTGCCGGAACTGAAGCTGGGCAAGGAACACGACGTCGCCGTCGTGATCGCCAAGCATGGCCGCGTCGAAGCCGAAGAGTCGGCCGAGGCTCCGTCGGCCGAAGTGCCGGCCACCAAGGCCGCCAAGAAGGACGAGAAGTAATCGCGTCCCGACGACCTGCCCGCGCGGGCGGGCAGGTTGCGGCGTGACTTCACGATGGACGGTTTGCGCCTCCTCGTCGGCCTGGGAAATCCCGGTGCCGAACATCTCCGGACCCGGCACAACGCCGGGTTCTGGTTTGTGGACGCCCTCGCGTTGCGCCAGGGTGTCCGCTTCGGCCTGGAATCCAAGCTGTTCGGCGAGACCGCCAAGGTCGATATCGCCGGCCGGCCCGTGTGGCTGCTCAAGCCGGCCACGTACATGAACCTTTCCGGCAAGTCGGTCACGGCGGCGCTGCGCTACTGGAAGATCGAGCCGGAACAGATGCTGGTCGTCCACGACGAACTGGATCTCGCTCCCGGTACCGCGCGCCTGAAGTTCGACGGCGGCCACGGCGGCCAGAACGGCCTGCGCGACATCACCAGGCTGCTCGGCCACGGCAAGTACCACCGCCTCCGCATCGGCATCGGTCACCCGGGCCACAAGGACCGCGTGACGTCCTGGGTGCTTGGCAAGCCCGGCGTGGACGATGAAGCGTCGATCCTGCGCGCCATCGGCGATGCCGACGACGTGCTTCCGCTGGCGGTCGCCGGCGATTTCAACGAAGCCATGAAGCGGCTGCACACCAGCCGATGATCCGCGATTGGTGATTGTCGATTCGCAGCGAGCGCAGCGAGTCGCCAATCACGAATCCCGAATCACGGAACACCGCCATGGGCATCAAATGCGGCATCGTCGGCCTGCCGAACGTCGGCAAGTCGACCCTCTTCAACGCCCTGACCAAGGCCGGCATCGCCGCGGCCAATTTCCCGTTCTGCACGATCGAGCCGAACGTCGGCGTCGTGCCGGTGCCGGATCCGCGCCTCAATGCGCTGTCGGAGATCGTCAAGCCGCAGAAGGTCATTCCGACCGCGGTGGAGTTCGTCGACATCGCCGGCCTCGTCGCCGGTGCCGCGAGCGGCGAAGGCCTGGGCAACAAGTTCCTCGCGCACATCCGCGAAGTCGATGCGATCACGCACGTCGTGCGCTGCTTCGAGAACGACGACGTCATCCACGTCAGCAACCGCATCGATCCGATTTCCGACATCGACACGATCGACACCGAGCTCGCGCTCGCCGACCTGGAGTCGGTGGAGAAGGCCCTGCAGCGCGCCGAGCGCTCGGCCAAGACCGGCGACAAGGACGCGAAGATCCGCGTGGAAGTGCTGGGTCGCGTTCGCGCGGGTCTCGACGACGGCAAGCCGGCGCGCGCGCTGGGGCTGTCGGACGATGACAGGCTCGTGCTGCGCGATCTTTTCCTGCTCACGCTCAAGCCGGTGATGTACGTCGCCAACGTGCTCGAGGACGGCTTCGAGAACAACCCGCACCTGGACGCCGTGCGCGCCCGCGCGGTGACCGAGGGCGCCGAAGTCGTGCCGGTCTGCGCGGCGATCGAGGAAGAGCTGAGCCAGCTCGACGATGCCGACCGCGATGCGTTCCTGGCCGACCTGGGCCTGGACGAGCCCGGCCTGAACCGGGTGATCCGCGCCGCGTACAAGCTTCTGGGCCTGCAGACCTACTTCACCGCCGGCGTGAAGGAAGTCCGCGCCTGGACCGTGAAGGCCGGCGCGACCGCGCCGCAGGCCGCGGCGGTGATCCACACCGACTTCGAGAAGGGCTTCATCCGCGCCGAAACCATCGCGTTCGACGATTTCATCAAGTACAAGGGCGAATCCGGCGCGCGCGATGCCGGGCGCCTGCGCCTGGAAGGCAAGGAATATCGCGTCCAGGAAGGCGACGTGCTGCACTTCCGCTTCAACGTGTAAGGCGCTGGCCTGCCGTTCGTCGGCGGGCCTGAAGGACCGGGAAAGTGCCGCAGGGCGCATCGCGCGAAAATTGATGCGTGAAACGCGTTGACAACCCCGGATCCCAGCCCCAAAATTGCGGGCTCTTTTGGAGGGATACCCAAGCGGCCAACGGGGGCAGACTGTAAATCTGCTGGCTTACGCCTTCGGTGGTTCGAATCCACCTCCCTCCACCAGTTCCAATCCGGCCCGGCTTCAAGCAAGGTCTGGTGGATGCAAGACCCGACGGACTTACCACCTGTCGGCGCAGTACCCAAGCAGGTTTGTCCGGCGCGGGAGTAGTTCAATGGTAGAACCTCAGCCTTCCAAGCTGATGGTGCGGGTTCGATTCCCGTCTCCCGCTCCATTGATGCCGCGACAGACGAACTGCTGGAACAACCTGCTCACGTAGCTCAGTCGGTAGAGCACCTCCTTGGTAAGGAGGAGGTCGCTGGTTCGATTCCAGTCGTGAGCACCATCTTTCCGTACCACCCGTAATTCCGTCCTTAAGCGAGAGTCGACTGTCATGGCCAAGGGTAAGTTTGAGCGCACCAAGCCGCACGTGAACGTGGGCACGATCGGTCACGTCGACCACGGCAAGACCACGCTGACGGCGGCGCTGACGAAGGTGGGCGCGGAGCGTTTCGGTGGCGAGTTCAAGGCGTACGACGCGATCGACGCGGCGCCGGAAGAGAAGGCGCGCGGCATCACGATCTCGACGGCGCACGTCGAGTACGAAAGCCCGACGCGCCACTACGCGCACGTGGACTGCCCGGGCCACGCCGACTACGTGAAGAACATGATCACGGGTGCGGCGCAGATGGACGGCGCGATCCTGGTGTGCTCGGCCGCTGACGGCCCGATGCCGCAGACGCGCGAGCACATCCTGCTGTCGCGCCAGGTGGGCGTGCCGTACATCGTGGTGTTCCTGAACAAGGCCGACATGGTGGACGACGCCGAGCTGCTGGAGCTCGTCGAGATGGAAGTGCGCGAGCTGCTGACGAAGTACGAGTTCCCGGGTGACGACACCCCGATCATCAAGGGTTCGGCGCGCCTGGCGCTGGAAGGCGACCAGTCGGAAATCGGTGTGCCGGCGATCCTGAAGCTGGTGGACGCGCTGGACACGTTCATTCCGGAGCCGCAGCGTGACGTCGACAAGCCGTTCCTGATGCCGGTGGAGGATGTGTTCTCGATCTCGGGCCGCGGCACCGTGGTGACCGGCCGTATCGAGCGCGGCATCATCAAGGTGGGCGACGAAATCGAAATCGTCGGCATCCGTCCGACGCAGAAGACCACGGTCACGGGCGTGGAGATGTTCCGCAAGCTGCTGGACCAGGGCCAGGCGGGCGACAACGCCGGTCTGCTGCTGCGCGGCACCAAGCGTGACGACGTGGAGCGCGGCCAGGTGCTGGCCAAGCCGGGTTCGATCACCCCGCACACCGAGTTCGAAGCCGAGGTGTACGTGCTGTCGAAGGACGAAGGCGGCCGTCACACGCCGTTCTTCAAGGGCTACCGCCCGCAGTTCTACTTCCGCACGACGGACATCACCGGCGCGGTGACGCTGCCGGAAGGCGTCGAGATGGTCATGCCGGGCGACAACATCAAGATGTCGGTCACGCTGATCAACCCGGTGGCGATGGACGAAGGCCTGCGCTTCGCGATCCGCGAAGGCGGCCGTACGGTCGGCGCCGGCGTGGTGGCGAAGATCCTGAAGTAACAAACCGGCCCTGCGCGCCTTGGCGCGCAGGGCGCTTCCGCGAGAGCGGGATCCGACGACCTGGACGCGCCCTGCGGCCAGGCGACGCCGGAATCGACAGCAGGGCGGGCTTCGGTCCGCCCTTGCCGTCTGAGAAAGCCCTACACTAGTTCCATACGCCAGTAGCTCAATTGGCAGAGCAGCGGTCTCCAAAACCGCAGGTTGGGGGTTCGAGTCCCTCCTGGCGTGCCAACCCATGCGGGTCCTCCGCAGAAGCCCGGTCAGACGTGGTCGGTCTTTCCCTCTACAGACGCGGCGCGGCTGCCGCGCGATGGATCGGATGAACAGCAAGGTCGAACAACCCGGGTCCGGTTCCGCCGGCGACATCGTCAAGTACGCACTTGCGGTGCTGCTGGTGGCCGCTGGCGTGGCTACGTACATCTACTTCGACCAGTGGGCGGGTATCGCCCGCGCGGGCGCCGTGGCCGCCGGCCTCGTGCTCGCCGCTGTCGTGTTCCTGACCAGCGCCAAGGGGCTGCAGACCCGCGAGTTCCTCTCCGAGTCGCGCTTCGAGCTGCGCAAGGTCGTCTGGCCGACCCGTCAGGAAGCGATGCGCACCACCTGGGTGGTGATCATCGCGGTGGCCGTGCTGAGCCTGATCCTGGCCGCCATGGACCTGCTCATCCAGTTCCTGGTCAAGTTGATTCTGGGGCAGTAAGCAAATGACCGAAGTGCACAAGCGCTGGTACGTCGTCCACGCCTATTCGGGCTTCGAGAAGTCCGTGGCGCAGGCGCTGCGCGACCGCATCGCCCGTGACGGCATGCAGGACAAGTTCGGCGAAGTGCTCGTCCCGACCGAGGAAGTGGTCGAGATGCGCTCGGGCCAGAAGCGCCGTTCCGAACGCAAGTTCTTCCCCGGCTACGTGCTGGTCCAGATCGCAACCCATGAAGAGGCGGGCATCCCGCGCATGGACAACGAGAGCTGGCACCTGGTCAAGGAGACCCCGAAGGTCATGGGCTTCATCGGCGGCACCGCCGATCGTCCGCTCCCGATCGCCGACCGCGAGGCCGATGCCATCCTGCAGCGCGTTCAGGAAGGCGTCGAGAAGCCCAAGCCGAAGGTCCTGTTCGAGCCCGGCGAGATGGTCCGCGTCATCGACGGCCCGTTCAACGACTTCAACGGCGTGGTCGAGGAAATCAACTACGAGAAGAGCCGCCTGCGCGTGGCGGTGCTGATCTTCGGCCGCTCGACCCCGGTCGAGCTCGAATTCGGCCAGGTCGAAAAGGCCTAAATCTCTGCTATACTTGCCGGCTCGCTGCCTCTGGCGCGGGCCGGAACACCGGCCGCCGCAGGGCGGCCGTTGCCGTGTCAGCGGCAACCCCAGGTTCAAACGTGATGTCGGGACACGTGATTTTCCCGGCGCGATGGGGAGCCTGAGGTCCAGGCGCTAGCACCCGGAGAGAAGAAATGGCTAAGAAAGTAGTCGGTTACATCAAGCTGCAGGTCAAGGCCGGCCAGGCCAACCCGTCCCCGCCGGTGGGTCCGGCGCTGGGCCAGCGCGGCCTGAACATCATGGAGTTCTGCAAGGCCTTCAACGCCGCGACCTCCAAGCTCGAGCCGGGTCTGCCGACCCCGGTCATCATCACCGCGTACTCCGACCGTACGTTCACCTTCATCACCAAGTCGACCCCGGCCACGGTGCTGCTGAAGAAGGCTGCCGGCATCACGTCCGGTTCCAAGCGCCCGAACACCGAGAAGGTCGGCAAGGTCACCCGCGCCCAGCTGGAAGCCATCGCCAAGCAGAAGGAGCCCGACCTGACGGCGGCCGACCTCGATGCGGCGGTGAAGACGATTGCGGGTTCGGCCCGCAGCATGGGCCTGGTGGTGGAGGGTTAAGACATGGCAATGAGCAAGCGCGAGAAGGCCATCAAGGCCGCAGTCGTCCCGGGTAAGGCGTACGCCATCGACGAGGCGATCAAGATCATCAAGACCGCCACCAAGGCCAAGTTCGTCGAGTCCGTCGACGTCGCCGTGCGCCTGGGCGTGGATGCGAAGAAGTCGGACCAGCAGGTCCGCGGTTCCACCGTGCTGCCCGCCGGCACCGGCAAGAGCGTCCGCGTGGCGGTGTTCGCCCCGTCCGGTGCCAAGGCCGATGAGGCTCTGGCCGCGGGTGCCGAAGCCGTCGGCATGGACGACCTGGCCGAGAAGATGATGGCCGGCGACCTGAACTACGACGTCGTCATCGCCACGCCGGACGCCATGCGCGTCGTCGGCAAGCTGGGCCAGGTGCTCGGTCCGCGTGGCCTGATGCCGAACCCGAAGGTCGGCACCGTGTCGCCGAACCCGGCCGAGGCGGTCAAGAACGCCAAGGGCGGCCAGGTGCGTTACCGCACCGACAAGGCCGGCATCATCCACTGCACCATCGGCAAGGCCTCGTTCGAAGACGCCTCGCTGAAGGACAACCTGCAGGCCCTGCTGCTCGACCTGATCAAGGCCAAGCCGGCAACGGCGAAGGGTCAGTACCTGCAGAAGATCTCGATCAGCTCGACCATGGGCCCCGGCGTGACCGTGGACCAGGCCTCGCTGACCCTGAAGTGACGCATTGGCGCGCTCGCGCATAGCGCGAGCGCCTTTGCCAATGCGTCATCCCGGCGAAGGCCGGGTTCCACCAGTGCCCTCACCGCAACAGCCGCGAGGGCACTGAAAGAATCAAACGTCGATGGCCGCGCAGCGGAATCGATTGACGAAACTTTTGAGGGCGTCGCAACGACTCCGGTCCGCGCGGCAGCCGTCAAAGACCGCAGGTGCGGTCAGCGCCTACCGGCGACGGGCAGGGATGCTCGACATGGCAGGGAATCGCCGTCGGTGGAAGCGGGGCTGCTTAATCCGGACCCGTCCGGGTCGGCCTGCGTAGATGGTGCCTTCTGGAAATCTTTCTGGATTGGCCACCACCGGGATGCTTCGACATCCCCGGCGCCAGGGATCCGGTGCCGCCCAGGACCGCAAGCGGCTGGAGCCGCGAGCGGAGTTCATTTGGAGGAGTGCAATGGCTCTCAATCTGTCCCAGAAGCAAGAAGTAGTCGCCGAATTGGCGGAAGTCGCTTCGAAGGCGCACTCCCTGGTCGCTGCCGAGTACGCAGGCACCACGGTCAGCCAGATGACCGCGATGCGCAAGAAGGCTCGCGAGACCGGCGTGTTCTTGAAGGTTGTCAAGAACACCCTGGCCGCGCGCGCCGTCGAAGGTACCGAGTTCGAGTGCACGAAAGACGCGCTCGTCGGTCCGCTGCTGTATGCGTTCTCGTCGGAAGACCCCGGTGCTGCCGGGCGTCTGATCAAGGAATTCGCCAAGACCAACGACAAGCTGCAGGCGAAGGTCGTTTCCATCGACGGCAAGCTCTACCCGGGCGCGCACGTCGAAGTCCTCGCTTCCCTGCCGACCCGCGAACAGGCCCTGGCCATGCTGGCCCGCGTCCTGGCCGAGCCGGTCACCATGTTCGGCCGCGCCGTCAAGGCGGTCGCCGACAAGCAGGGTGGTGGCGAAGCAACTGCCGAGGCCGCAGCCGAGACGGCGTAACCGCCGCTCGTGTGACGCGACTGAACCGATTCGTACGTTCAAATATTTCCAGAGGTTAACAACATGTCCCTTACCAACGAACAGATCGTCGACGCCGTTGCCGGCATGACCATCAGCCAGGTCATGGACCTGGTCAAGGCGATCGAAGACAAGTTCGGCGTCTCCGCCGCCGCTCCGGTTGCCGTGGCCGCTGGCCCGGCCGCTGCCGGCCCGGCCGTCGAAGAGCAGACCGAGTTCACCGTCGTCCTGAAGGATGCCGGCGCGAAGAAGGTCGACGTCATCAAGGCGGTTCGCGCCATCACGGGCCTGGGCCTGAAGGAAGCGAAGGACCTGACCGAGGCCGGCGGCATCATCAAGGAAGGCGCTTCGAAGGAAGACGCCGAGAAGTTCAAGAAGGAACTCGAGGCCGCTGGCGCGACCGTCGAGCTGAAGTAAGCAGTACCCGCGTCGCCAGCTCTTGACCGAGAGCGCAGTACCGGCGACCACCTGAAGGCTGGGGACGAAAGTCCCCGGCCTTTGGCCGTTCCAAGGGAAACGCGGATTTTCACGTTCCCGGCAACAAAGAAAACCCAACCGAGTTGGTAGTTGGAAGCAGCACTAGAGGGCGTGCGGGTGCCGGCAATACCCGCGGCTTCCAACTGACAGTTCATTCCCCTGAAGGGGTCGCGATTCGAGACAACGGAAACGCCGCAAGCGAAACACGTCAGTCCGGTTGGAATGACATGGCACGCAGGCACCCGTTTCCCTTCTCGATCCGAACCTTCGATCCAGAGAAAACCGAGGCGGCAGCTCATCATGACCACGGCTTCCACGACGAATTATTCGTTCACCGAAAAGAAGCGCATCCGCAAGGACTTCGGCAAGCGCAAGTCGATCCTTGAAGTGCCCTTCCTGCTGGCCATCCAGGTCGATTCCTACCGCGAGTTCCTGCAGGAACACACCGATCCGGCCAAGCGTGCCGATCGCGGCCTCCATGCCGCGCTGAAGTCGGTGTTCCCGATCGTCAGCTACAGCGGCAACGCCGCGCTGGAATATGTCGGCTACAAGCTCGGCGAACCCCCGTTCGACGAGCGCGAGTGCCGCAACCGCGGCCTCTCCTACGGCGCGCCGCTGCGCGTGACCGTGCGCCTGGTGATCTACGACCGCGAGTCGTCGACCAAGGCCATCAAGTACGTGAAGGAGCAGGAGGTCTACATGGGCGAGATCCCGCTCATGACCGAGAACGGCACCTTCATCGTCAACGGCACCGAGCGCGTCATCGTCTCGCAGCTGCACCGTTCGCCGGGCGTGTTCTTCGACCACGATCGCGGCAAGACGCACAGCTCGGGCAAGCTGCTGTACAGCGCCCGCATCATTCCGTATCGCGGCTCGTGGCTGGACTTCGAGTTCGACCCGAAGGACGCGCTGTTCACCCGTATCGACCGTCGCCGCAAGTTGCCGGTGACCGTGCTGCTGCGTGCGCTCGGTTACAACAACGAAGAAATGCTGCGCGAGTTCTTCGAGATCAACACGTTCCACGTCGATCCGAGCGAAGGCGTGCAGCTGGAGCTCGTGCCGGAGCGCCTGCGCGGCGAAACGCTGAACTTCGACCTGTCCGATGGCGAGAAGGTCATCGTCGAAGCCGGCCGCCGCATCACCGCGCGCCACGTCAAGCAGCTGGAGCAGTCGGGCATCTCCGCCCTGGCCGTGCCGGACGAATACCTCGTCGGCCGCATCCTGGCGCATGACGTCGTCGACACGAAGTCCGGCGAACTGCTGGCCATCGCCAACGACGAGATCACCGAAGACCATCTGGCCGCGTTCCGCAAGGCCGGCATCGAGTCGGTCGGCACGTTGTGGGTGAACGACCTGGATCGCGGTGCGTACCTCTCGCACACCCTGCGCATCGACGCGACCAAGACGCAGCTGGAAGCGCTGGTCGAGATCTACCGCATGATGCGTCCGGGCGAGCCGCCGACCAAGGACGCCGCGCAGAACCTGTTCCACAACCTGTTCTTCACCTTCGAGCGCTACGACCTGTCGGCCGTGGGTCGCATGAAGTTCAACCGTCGCCTCGGCCGCAAGGAAACCGAGGGCGCGTCGGTGCTGTACGACGCCAAGTACTTCGCCGAGCGCAAGGACGAAGAGTCCGTGCGCCTGCGCGGCGAGTGCGGCCAGACGTCGGACATCCTCGACGTCATCCGCGTGCTGACCGAGATCCGCAACGGTCGCGGCACCGTCGACGACATCGATCACCTGGGCAACCGTCGCGTGCGTTCGGTCGGCGAAATGGCCGAGAACGTGTTCCGCGTCGGCCTGGTCCGCGTCGAGCGCGCCGTGAAGGAGCGCCTGTCGATGGCCGAGTCCGAAGGCCTGACGCCGCAGGAACTCATCAACGCCAAGCCGGTGGCCGCCGCGATCAAGGAGTTCTTCGGCTCCTCGCAGCTGTCGCAGTTCATGGACCAGAACAACCCGCTGTCGGAAGTCACGCACAAGCGTCGCGTGTCGGCCCTCGGTCCGGGCGGCCTGACCCGTGAGCGCGCCGGCTTCGAAGTGCGCGACGTGCACCCGACCCATTACGGTCGCGTCTGCACCATCGAGACGCCGGAAGGCCCGAACATCGGCCTGATCAATTCGCTGGCCGTGTTCGCGCGCACCAACAAGTACGGCTTCCTCGAGACGCCGTACCGCAAGGTCGTGGACGGTCGCGTGACCGATGCCGTCGAGTACCTGTCGGCGATCGAGGAGAACGAGTACGTCATCGCCCAGGCCAACGCGCCGCAGGACGAGAAGGGCCACATCACCGCCCAGTTCGTCGCGTGCCGTTACCAGGGCGAGTCGATGCTGCGTCCGCCGAGCGAGATCCACTTCATGGACGTCTCGCCGATGCAGACCGTGTCGGTCGCGGCGGCGCTGGTTCCGTTCCTGGAGCACGACGACGCCAACCGCGCACTGATGGGCGCGAACATGCAGCGCCAGGCCGTGCCGACGCTGCGTGCGCAGAAGCCGCTGGTCGGCACCGGCATCGAGCGCGCCGTGGCGCGCGACTCGGGCGTGACGGTGAACGCGCGTCGCGGTGGCGTGATCGAGCAGATCGACGCCGGCCGCATCGTGGTGAAGGTGAACGAGTCGGAGATCGTCGGTGAGACCGACGCCGGCGTCGACATCTACACGCTGATCAAGTACACGCGTTCGAACCAGAACACCTGCATCAACCAGCGTCCGCTGGTGAACGTGGGCGACGTGGTCGCGCGCGGCGACGTGCTGGCCGACGGTCCGTCGACCGACATCGGCGAGCTCGCGCTGGGCCAGAACATGCTGGTCGCGTTCATGCCGTGGAACGGCTACAACTTCGAAGACTCGATCCTGCTCTCCGAGCGTGTGGTCGAGCAGGATCGCTACACCACGATCCACATCGAAGAGCTGACCTGCGTCGCGCGCGACACCAAGCTGGGTCCGGAGGAAATCTCCGCAGACATCCCGAACGTCTCCGAGCAGGCGCTGAACCGCCTCGACGAGTCGGGCGTGGTGTACATCGGCGCCGAGGTGCGCGCGGGCGACATCCTCGTCGGCAAGGTCACGCCGAAGGGCGAGAGCCAGCTGACGCCGGAAGAAAAGCTGCTGCGCGCGATCTTCGGCGAGAAGGCGTCCGACGTTAAGGACAGCTCGCTGCGCGTGCCGCCGGGCATGGACGGCACCGTCATCGACGTGCAGGTCTTCACCCGCGACGGCATCGAGAAGGACAAGCGCGCCCGCCAGATCGAGGAATCGGAAATCCGTCGCGTCAAGAAGGACTTCGACGATCAGTACCGGATCCTCGAAGCCGCGATCTACGACCGATTGAAGTCCCAACTGGTCGGCAAGACCGCCAACGGCGGCGGCGGCCTGAAGAAGGGCGATACCGTCACCTCGCTGGTACTCGATGGCCTGGCGAAGAAGGACTGGTTCACCCTGCGCATGAAGGACGATGACGCCGTCGAGGCGATCGAGCGCGCGCAGAAGCAGATCGAAGTGCACAAGGCGGAGTTCGAGAAGCGCTTCGCCGACAAGCGCGGCAAGATCACCCAGGGCGACGACCTCGCTCCGGGCGTGCTGAAGATGGTGAAGGTGTTCCTCGCGGTGAAGCGCCGCATCCAGCCGGGCGACAAGATGGCCGGCCGTCACGGCAACAAGGGTGTCGTGTCGACCATCGTGCCGGTGCAGGACATGCCGTACGCGGCCGACGGCCAGACCGTCGACATCGTCCTGAACCCGCTGGGCGTGCCGTCGCGTATGAACATCGGCCAGATCCTCGAAGTGCATCTGGGCTGGGCCGCCAAGGGCCTGGGCCAGAAGATCCAGCGCATGCTGGAAGCACAGCAGGCGATCGGCGAGCTGCGCAAGTTCCTCAACGAGATCTACAACCACGACAACTCGGTCGTGGGTGAGCGCGTCGACCTGACGCAGTTCACCGATGAGGAGCTGCTGCGCCTGGCGAAGAACCTCACCGATGGCGTGCCGATGGCGACGCCGGTGTTCGACGGTGCGGCCGAGTCGGAGATCAAGCGCATGCTGGAGCTGGCGGACCTTCCGTCCAGCGGCCAGACCGAACTGTTCGACGGTCGTACCGGCGAAGCATTCGAGCGCAAGGTCACCGTCGGCTACATGCACATGCTGAAGCTGAACCACCTGGTCGACGACAAGATGCACGCGCGTTCGACCGGTCCGTACTCGCTCGTCACCCAGCAGCCGCTGGGCGGCAAGGCGCAGTTCGGCGGCCAGCGTTTCGGCGAAATGGAAGTCTGGGCGCTGGAAGCCTACGGCGCGGCCTACACCCTGCAGGAAATGCTGACGGTGAAGTCCGACGACGTGCAGGGCCGCAACCAGATGTACAAGAACATCGTCGACGGCGAGTACGAGATGGTGGCCGGCATGCCGGAGTCCTTCAACGTCCTGGTGAAGGAAATCCGCTCGCTCGCGATCAACATGGAGCTGGAAGAGAACTGATCGGGTTGCGGGAAGCGCCGCGGAACGCGCGCTTCCCGCTGCATTGACTCAGCGATTTACGGCCCATCGACGAATTCCTCCGATTGGAGAAAAACATGAAAGACCTGCTCAACCTCTTCAACCAGCAGCGCGCGGCGATCGACTTCGACGCCATCAAGATCGCGCTGGCCTCGCCGGACCTGATCCGTTCCTGGTCCTACGGCGAAGTGAAGAAGCCGGAAACCATCAACTACCGCACCTTCAAGCCCGAGCGCGACGGCCTGTTCTGCGCCGCGATCTTCGGTCCGATCAAGGACTACGAGTGCCTGTGCGGCAAGTACAAGCGCATGAAGCACCGTGGCGTGGTGTGCGAGAAGTGCGGCACGGAAGTGACGCTGGCCAAGGTGCGCCGCGAGCGCATGGGCCACATCGACCTGGCCTCGCCGGTCGCGCACATCTGGTTCCTGAAGTCGCTTCCGTCCCGCATCGGCCTGATGCTGGACATGACGCTGCGCGACATCGAACGCATCCTGTACTTCGAAGCCTACGTGGTGACGGAGCCGGGCCTGACCGCGCTGGAGCGCGGCACGCTGCTCACCGAAGAGCAGTTCCTGCAGGCGCGCCAGGAGCACGGCGACGACTTCGAGGCGTCGATGGGCGCCGAGGCCGTCTATGAGCTGCTGCGCACGATCGACCTGCAGTCGGAAATGGTCACGCTGAAGGAAGAGATCGCCGCGACCAACAGCGAGACCAAGCTCAAGCGCCTCACCAAGCGCATCAAGCTGGTCGAAGCCTTCCTCGAATCCGGCAACCGTCCGGAGTGGATGGTCATGACCGTGCTGCCGGTGCTGCCGCCGGACCTGCGTCCGCTGGTGCCGCTGGACGGTGGCCGCTTCGCGACCTCCGACCTCAATGACCTGTACCGCCGCGTCATCAACCGCAACAACCGCCTGCGTCGCCTGCTCGAACTCAACGCGCCCGACATCATCGTGCGCAACGAGAAGCGCATGCTGCAGGAGTCGGTCGACGCGCTGATGGACAACGGCCGTCGCGGCCGTGCCATCACCGGCACCAACAAGCGCCCGCTCAAGTCGCTCGCCGACATGATCAAGGGCAAGCAGGGCCGCTTCCGCCAGAACCTGCTCGGCAAGCGCGTGGACTACTCGGGCCGTTCGGTCATCGTGGTCGGTCCGACCCTGCGCCTGCACGAGTGCGGCCTGCCGAAGAAGATGGCGCTGGAGCTGTTCAAGCCCTTCATCTTCGCCAAGCTGCAGCGCCGTGGCCTCGCCACGACGATCAAGGCCGCCAAGAAGCTCGTCGAGCGCGAAGAGGCCGAGGTGTGGGACATCCTCGAAGAGGTGATCCGCGAGCATCCGGTCCTGCTGAACCGCGCGCCGACGCTGCACCGCCTGGGCATCCAGGCGTTCGAGCCGGTGCTGATCGAAGGCAAGGCGATCCAGCTGCATCCGCTGGTCTGCACCGCGTTCAACGCCGACTTCGACGGTGACCAGATGGCCGTCCACGTGCCGCTCTCGCTGGAAGCCCAGCTGGAAGCGCGTGCGCTGATGATGGCGTCGAACAACATCCTGTCGCCGGCGAACGGCGAGCCGATCATCGTGCCGTCGCAGGACGTCGTGCTCGGCCTGTACTACATGACCCGCGCCCTGGAAAACAAGGCGGGCGAGGGCATGGCGTTCGCCAACGTCGCCGAAGTCAAGCGCGCCTACGACAACCGGGTCGTGCAGCTGCACGCCAAGTGCAAGGTGCGCATCACCGAGACGGTGAGGAACGAGGACGGCACCACCGAGCAGAAGACCTCGATCGTCGACACGACCGTGGGTCGCGCCCTGCTGCGTGAAATCCTGCCGGAAGGCCTGCCGTTCGCGCTGGCCAACGTCGAGCTGACCAAGAAGAACATCAGCCGCCTGATCAACTCGTGCTACCGCATGCTCGGCCTGAAGGACACGGTCGTGTTCGCCGACAAGCTGATGTACACCGGCTTCGGCTACGCAACGCGTGCCGGCGTGTCGATCGGCATCGACGACATGCTCATCCCGGTCGAGAAGAAGGGCATCCTGGACGAGGCGGAAGCCGAAGTCCTGGAAATCCAGGAGCAGTACCAGTCGGGTCTGGTCACCGCCGGCGAGCGCTACAACAAGGTCGTCGACATCTGGTCGCGCACGAACGAGCGCGTGGCCAAGGCGATGATGGACGCGATCGGCACCGAGAAGGTGCAGAACGCGAAGGGCGAGACCATCGACCAGAAGTCGATGAACTCGATCTACATCATGGCCGACTCCGGCGCGCGTGGTTCGCAGGCGCAGATCCGTCAGCTGGCCGGCATGCGCGGCCTGATGGCCAAGCCGGACGGCTCGATCATCGAGACGCCGATCACCGCGAACTTCCGCGAAGGCCTGAACGTCCTCCAGTACTTCATCTCGACCCACGGTGCCCGTAAGGGTCTGGCCGATACCGCGCTGAAGACGGCGAACTCGGGTTACCTGACCCGCCGCCTCGTCGACGTGGCGCAGGACGTGGTGATCACCGAGACCGATTGCGGCACGTTCGAAGGTCTCACCATGACCCCGATCGTCGAAGGCGGCGACGTGGTCGAACCGCTGCGCGACCGCGTGCTCGGTCGCGTCGTGGCCGAGGACGTGTTCCTGCCGGGCAACGACGAGGAACCGATCGTCACGCGCAACACCCTGCTCGACGAAGCCTGGGTGCAGAAGCTCGAGGACGCCAGCGTCCAGTCGATCAAGGTGCGTTCGACCATCACCTGCTCCAGCTCGTTCGGCGTGTGCTCGCACTGCTACGGTCGCGACCTGGGTCGCGGTCACCTGGTCAACCACGGCGAAGCGGTCGGCGTCGTCGCCGCGCAGTCGATCGGCGAGCCGGGTACGCAGCTGACGATGCGTACGTTCCACATCGGTGGTGCGGCGTCGCGTGCTGCGGCCATCGACAACGTGACCGTCAAGACCACCGGTACGATCAAGTTCAACAACCTCAAGCACGTCGAGCACGCCAGCGGCAGCCTGGTGGCGGTCTCGCGTTCGGGCGAACTGTCGGTGCTCGACGGCCACGGCCGCGAGCGCGAGCGCTACAAGCTGCCGTACGGCGCCACCGTCACCGTGAAGGACGGCGCGGAGATCAAGGCCGGCCAGACGGTCGCCAACTGGGATCCGCATAACCACCCGATCGTGTCGGAAGTGGCGGGCTTCGTGCGCTTCATCGACTTCGTCGACGGCGTCACCGTCATCGAGAAGACCGACGAACTGACCGGCCTGGCCTCGCGCGAGATCACCGATCCGAAGCGTCGCGGCTCGCAGGGCAAGGACCTGCGTCCGATCGTCCGCATCGTCGACAAGAACGGCAAGGACCTGACCATCCCGGGTACCGATCTGCCGGCGCAGTACCTGCTGCCGCCGCGCTCGATCGTGAACCTGCAGGACGGCGCGCCGGTGGGCGTGGGCGACGTGGTCGCCAAGATCCCGCAGGAAGCGTCGAAGACGCGCGACATCACCGGTGGTCTGCCGCGCGTGGCCGACCTGTTCGAAGCCCGCAAGCCGAAGGATCCGGCGGTGCTGGCGGAGCGTTCGGGCATCGTGTCGTTCGGCAAGGACACCAAGGGCAAGCAGCGCCTGATCATCAAGGACACCGACGGAAACGAGCACGAAGAGCTCATCCCGAAGTACCGCCAGATCATCGTGTTCGAAGGCGAGCACGTCGAGAAGGGCGAGACCGTGGTGGACGGCGAGCCGAGCCCGCAGGACATCCTGCGCCTGCTGGGTGTCGAGCCGCTGGCCGTGTACCTGACCAAGGAAATCCAGGACGTCTACCGCCTGCAGGGCGTGAAGATCAACGACAAGCACATCGAGGTGATCGTTCGCCAGATGCTGCGCAAGGTCGAGATCATCGACCAGGGCGACAGCAAGTTCCTCAATGGCGAGCAGGTCGAGCGCCAGCGCGTGATCGAGGAGAACGCGCGCCTGGCGGGTCGCAACGAGATCGTGGCGAAGTTCGAGCCGGTGCTGCTCGGCATCACCAAGGCCTCGCTGGCGACCGAGTCGTTCATCTCGGCGGCTTCCTTCCAGGAAACCACCCGCGTGCTGACCGAGGCCGCCGTGCGCGGTACCCGCGACAGCCTGCGTGGCCTGAAGGAGAACGTGATCGTGGGTCGCCTGATCCCGGCCGGTACCGGTCTGGCGTACCACACCCAGCGCCGTCGCGGCGCCACGGGCCTGACGGAATCGGAGCTGGAAGCGCTGTCCACCCCGGTGGCGAGCGCCGAGCCGGCGACCGAGACCGCCGACGTCCAGGGCGAGGAGTCCAGCGCCTCGTAAGGGGCGCCACGCCGGGCGGGTTTCCACTCGCCCGGTTTGCCGGTACAATCCCGGCGTTTTCGCGAACCTTCGTGGTTCGCCCAGATCACGAAATGAGGTCGCAAGGAATGCGCCTCGTGTTCGGCCTAGGACGGGCGGGATCGCAGTGAAGCCCCAGCCGTGCGCCATCCATGATGGCCGGGCAGGGCATCCGGTTTAGTCCGCGTTGACGGTAACGTCGAACGCGGGCTATACTTTTTCGTCTCGGTATGCCGGGTTCCTCCGGCGTGCCGTTCGTTTTTTCCACGTAGGCCCGACGGCCTTCCTCAAAGAGTTCCAGATGGCGACGATCAATCAGCTGGTCCGCAAGCCGCGGCAGGCGACCACCTACAAGAGCGCCTCGCCGGCGCTGGCGAACTGCCCGCAGCGTCGTGGCGTTTGCACCCGTGTGTACACCACCACCCCGAAGAAGCCGAACTCGGCGCTGCGCAAGGTGGCCAAGGTGCGCCTGACCAACGGTTACGAGGTCATCTCGTACATCGGTGGCGAAGGCCACAACCTGCAGGAGCACTCGGTGGTGCTGATCCGCGGCGGCCGTGTGAAGGACCTGCCGGGCGTGCGTTACCACACCGTGCGTGGTTCGCTCGACGCCGCCGGCGTCGCCAAGCGTCGCCAGGCCCGCTCCAAGTACGGCGCCAAGCGTCCGAAGTCCTGATCCGTTCGGTCGCTCCAACGGCCTTTCGTACAAGAATCACAGAATAGGTACGCACCATGTCGCGTAAAGGTTCCACCCCCCAGCGTTCGGTCCTGCCGGACCCCAAGCACGGCAGCGAGACGATCGCCCGTTTCATCAACATGGTCATGCAGAGCGGCAAGAAGTCGGTCGCCGAGAAGATCGTCTACGGCGCGATGGATGTCATCGGCGAGAAGAACCCCAACGCCCTCGAACTCGTCGAGAAGGCGCTGGGCAACGTGGCTCCGGCGGTCGAAGTGAAGTCGCGTCGCGTCGGCGGCGCCACCTACCAGGTGCCGGTCGAAGTGCGCGCCTCGCGCCGCATGGCGCTGGCGATGCGTTGGCTGATCGAGTCGGCCCGCAAGCGCGGTGAAAACACGATGCCGCGCAAGCTCGCGGCGGAACTGCTGGACGCCTCGGAAAACCGTGGCGGCGCCATCAAGAAGCGCGAAGAAACCCACCGCATGGCGGAAGCGAACAAGGCGTTCGCTCACTACCGCTGGTGATCTGAGCGAGGCGGCCCCATATCGGGGTCGCCGGCCCCGGCAGCCCGCTGAGCTGCCGCGGCGGCAAGAGAGCCGCCATGCGAACCGGACGCCGGCCCAGTGCCGGCATCTGGCCATCTGGAATTCCAAAATTTACGAGAGGGTCCCGTGGCTCGCACCACTCCCATCGAGCGTTACCGCAACTTCGGCATCATGGCCCACATCGATGCCGGCAAGACCACCACGTCGGAACGCATCCTGTTCTACACCGGCGTCAGCCACAAGATCGGCGAAGTGCACGAAGGTGCCGCGACGATGGACTGGATGGAGCAGGAGCAGGAGCGCGGCATCACCATCACGTCGGCCGCGACGACCGCGTTCTGGACCGGCATGGACAAGTCCCTGCCGCAGCACCGCTTCAACATCATCGACACCCCAGGCCACGTCGACTTCACCATCGAGGTGGAGCGTTCGCTGCGCGTGCTCGACGGCGCGGTGTTCGTCCTGTGCGCCGTCGGTGGCGTGCAGCCGCAGTCCGAGACCGTGTGGCGCCAGGCCAACAAGTACTCGGTGCCGCGCATGGCGTTCGTCAACAAGATGGACCGCACCGGTGCCAACTTCGACAAGGTCGTCGAACAGCTGAAGTCCCGCCTGGGCGCGTACGCCGTGCCGATGCAGGTGCCGGTCGGCGCTGAAGACGGCTTCGAGGGCGTGATCGACCTGCTCAAGATGAAGGCCATCCACTGGGATGTCGCCTCGCAGGGCACGAAGTTCGAGTACCGCGACATTCCGGCCGATCTGCAGGCGAAGTCCGAGGCTGCGCGCAGCTTCATGGTCGAAGCCGCGGCCGAAGCGAACGAAGCGCTGATGGACAAGTACCTGTCCGAAGGCGAGCTGTCGGAGGCCGAGATCATCGCCGGCCTGCGCGAGCGCACCCTGCGCGTGGAAATCGTGCCGGTGTTCTGCGGCTCGGCGTTCAAGAACAAGGGCGTGCAGGCCATGCTCGACGGCGTGATCAACCTGCTGCCGTCGCCGGCCGATCGTCCGCCGGTGCAGGGCATCGACGAGAACGAAAAGGAAGACAGCCGCAAGGCGTCGGATTCCGAGCCGTTCTCCGCGCTCGCGTTCAAGATCATGACCGACCCGTTCGTCGGCGCGCTGACGTTCTTCCGCGTCTACTCGGGCGTGCTCAACTCCGGCGACCAGGTGTTCAACCCGGTCAAGTCGAAGAAGGAGCGCATCGGCCGCATCCTGCAGATGCACGCCAACCAGCGTGACGAAATCAAGGAAGTCCGCGCGGGCGACATCGCTGCCGCCGTGGGCCTGAAGGACGTGACCACCGGCGACACGCTGTGCGCCGCCGACCACGTCATCACGCTCGAGCGCATGACCTTCCCGGAGCCCGTCATCTCGATGGCGGTCGAGCCGAAGACGAAGTCGGACCAGGAAAAGATGGGCATGGCCCTGTCGCGTCTCGCGCAGGAAGATCCCTCCTTCCGCGTCCGTACCGACGAGGAATCCGGCCAGACCATCATCGCCGGCATGGGCGAGCTGCACCTGGACATCATCGTCGACCGCATGCGTCGCGAGTTCAACGTGGAAGCGAACGTCGGCAAGCCGCAGGTGGCCTACCGCGAAACGATCCGCAAGTCGGACGTGAAGTCGGACTACAAGCACGCCAAGCAGTCGGGCGGTAAGGGTCAGTACGGTCACGTCGTGATCGAGCTGTCGCCGATGACCGAAGCCGATCGCGCCAATCCGGACGTCGAGAACGATTTCCTGTTCATCAACGACATCACCGGCGGCGTGATCCCGAAGGAATTCATCCCGGCGGTCGAGAAGGGCCTGCGCGAGACGATCACCAGTGGTCCGCTCGCCGGCTTCCCGGTGGTGAACGTCAAGGTCAAGCTCGTCTTCGGTTCGTACCACGACGTCGACTCGTCGGAAATGGCGTTCAAGCTCGCTTCGTCGATGGCCTTCAAGGAGGGCTTCCGCAAGGCCGATCCGGTCCTGCTGGAGCCGATGATGAAGGTCGAGATCGTGACGCCGGAAGAGTACGTCGGCGACGTCATGGGCGATGTGAGCCGCCGCCGTGGCCTGCTGTCCGGTCAGGACGACAGCCCGTCGGGCAAGGTCATCAACGCGATGGTGCCGCTGGGCGAAATGTTCGGCTACGCGACGTCGCTGCGTTCGATGTCGCAGGGCCGCGCGACCTTCACGATGGAGTTCGACCACTACGCCGAAGCCCCGGCCAACATCGCCGACGCGGTGATGAAGAAGGGCGGCTGATAGCTGAGTCCGCGGGTGCCGGCCCCCGCCGGCACCCTGTTATGCCAGATCAACTAGCAACAACTTTTTTTAGAGAGAGATAGCCATGGCCAAGGGTAAGTTTGAGCGCACCAAGCCGCACGTGAACGTGGGCACGATCGGTCACGTCGACCACGGCAAGACCACGCTGACGGCGGCGCTGACGAAGGTGGGCGCGGAGCGTTTCGGTGGCGAGTTCAAGGCGTACGACGCGATCGACGCGGCGCCGGAAGAGAAGGCGCGCGGCATCACGATCTCGACGGCGCACGTCGAGTACGAAAGCCCGACGCGCCACTACGCGCACGTGGACTGCCCGGGCCACGCCGACTACGTGAAGAACATGATCACGGGTGCGGCGCAGATGGACGGCGCGATCCTGGTGTGCTCGGCCGCTGACGGCCCGATGCCGCAGACGCGCGAGCACATCCTGCTGTCGCGCCAGGTGGGCGTGCCGTACATCGTGGTGTTCCTGAACAAGGCCGACATGGTGGACGACGCCGAGCTGCTGGAGCTCGTCGAGATGGAAGTGCGCGAGCTGCTGACGAAGTACGAGTTCCCGGGCGACGACACCCCGATCATCAAGGGTTCGGCGCGTCTGGCGCTGGAAGGCGACCAGTCGGAAATCGGCGTGCCGGCGATCCTGAAGCTGGTGGACGCGCTGGACACGTTCATTCCGGAGCCGCAGCGTGACGTCGACAAGCCGTTCCTGATGCCGGTGGAAGACGTGTTCTCGATCTCGGGCCGCGGCACCGTGGTGACCGGTCGTATCGAGCGCGGCATCATCAAGGTGGGCGACGAAATCGAAATCGTCGGCATCCGCCCGACGCAGAAGACCACGGTCACGGGCGTCGAGATGTTCCGCAAGCTGCTGGACCAGGGCCAGGCGGGCGACAACGCCGGTCTGCTGCTGCGCGGCACCAAGCGTGACGACGTCGAGCGCGGCCAGGTGCTGGCCAAGCCGGGTTCGATCACCCCGCACACCGAGTTCGAAGCCGAGGTGTACGTGCTGTCGAAGGACGAAGGCGGCCGTCACACGCCGTTCTTCAAGGGCTACCGCCCGCAGTTCTACTTCCGCACGACGGACATCACCGGCGCGGTGACGCTGCCGGAAGGCGTCGAGATGGTCATGCCGGGCGACAACATCAAGATGTCGGTCACGCTGATCAACCCGGTGGCGATGGACGAAGGCCTGCGCTTCGCGATCCGCGAAGGCGGCCGTACGGTCGGCGCCGGCGTGGTGGCGAAGATCCTGAAGTGATGAACGAAGCCCGGCGCCTCGCGCGCCGGGCTTTGTCTTGCCGGACCCGGTGCTTGCGCAGGCTGTGGATATCCGGTTAGAATGCACGACCACTGCGGCAGATCCCTCGGGAACCGCCGCAACCAGCGAAATGAGGTGCAGGAAGCGCCTCGTGTTCGCCAGACAGGGACATGTCGCACGGCGCGCTCCGTACGTTCCGGGCCTTCGGGCTTCCAAGGAACGCTAAACGGGGCTCTTCGTGCGTTCTACTCCGTCTGGGCGGGCCGGGTGACCGGTCTGCCTTGTTTTTTGAGGCATGGAAGCTCCGGGGCGAGGGTGCAGCTCCGGGGTGTTTGCATTTTTTCAGGGGTACGGCACACCCAGAGGCCGGCCCGTCGCTCTTTTAACCAAGGAATTCCGTCATGGCGGACCAAAAGATCCGAATCCGGCTCAAAGCGTACGATCATCGCCTGATCGACCGCTCGGCCAGCGAGATCGTCGAGACGGCTAAGCGCACCGGTGCCCAGGTCAAGGGCCCGATTCCGCTGCCGACCAAGATCGAGCGCTACACCATTCTCGTGTCGCCGCACGCCGACAAGGACGCGCGCGACCAGTACGAGACCCGCACGCACAAGCGCGTGCTCGACATCGTCGATCCGAACGACAAGACCGTGGACGCGCTGATGAAGCTCGAACTCGCGGCTGGCGTCGACGTCCAGATCAAGCTGACCTGAGGCTCCCACCATGACCGCGAAGAAGTATTCGTTGGGCATCGTCGGTCGCAAGGCCGGCATGAGCCGTTTCTTCACTGAAGACGGCAAGTCGGTTCCGGTGACGCTGATCGAAGCGACCCCGAACCGAATCACCCAGATCAAGACCGACGACACCGACGGCTACAGCGCCGTGCAGGTCACCGTCGGCGTGCGCCGCGCCGCGCTCGTCAACAAGCCGGAAGCCGGTCACCTCGCCAAGGCGAAGGTCGAAGCCGGTCGTGGCCTGTGGGAGCTGCGCGTGGAAGCCGACCAGATCGGTGGCTTTGAAGTGGGCGGCGAGATCAAGGCCGACATCTTCAGCGCCGGCCAGCTGGTCGACGTCCAGGGCGTCACGAAGGGCAAGGGCTTCCAGGGCACGATCAAGCGCTGGAACTTCACGATGGGCGACGCGACGCACGGTAACTCGCTGTCGCATCGTTCGCCGGGCTCCATCGGCCAGCGCCAGACGCCGGGCCGCGTGTTCCCGGGCAAGAAGATGGCCGGTCACATGGGCGCGGAAACCCAGACCACGCAGCGCCTTGAAGTGGTGAAGGTCGACGCCGAGCGCGGCCTGATCGCCATCAAGGGTGCCGTGCCGGGTGCGCCGGGTGGCGACGTCATCGTGCGTCCCTCGAGCAAGGCATAAGGAGAGATGACGATGGAACTCGCCATCACCAACAGCAGCAAGACTGTGTCGGTTTCCGACGCGATCTTCGGCCGCGAATTCAGCGAAGACTTGGTCCACCAGGTGGTCGTTGCCTATCGCAACGCCGGTCGCGCGGGCACCAAGGCGCAGAAGACCCGTTCTGAAGTCAACGGTACGACCAAGAAGTCGAAGAAGCAGAAGGGCGGCGGTGCGCGTCATGGCGCGCTGACGGCTCCGATCTTCGTCGGCGGCGGCGTGACCTTCGCGGCCAAGCCGCGCAGCTTCGCGCAGAAGGTCAACCGCAAGATGTACCGCGCCGCGATCGCCGCGATCCTGTCCGAGCTGAACCGCCAGGGCCGCATCAAGGTCGTCGAGTCGTTCGATCTGGACGCCCCGAAGACCGCCGGTCTGGTTTCCAAGCTCAAGGGCCTGGAAGTCGGCAAGCGTCCGCTGATCGTCACCGAAGATGCCACCGAGAACCTGTACCTCTCGGCGCGCAACCTGCCGTACGTCGAAGTGCGTGACGTCCAGGGCCTGGATCCGGTCGCCCTCGTCGGCGCCGACTCGGTCGTGGTCACCGCCGACGCGGTCAAGAAGATCGAGGAGTGGCTGGCATGAACGAGGCCAAGCTCTACAACATCATCCGTGCGCCGCGCGTGTCCGAAAAGACCGCCCGTCTGCAGGAAGTTTCCAACCAGTACGTCTTCGAAGTCGCGACGGACGCTACCAAGGCCGACATCAAGGTCGCCGTGGAAAAGCTGTTCGAAGTGAAGGTTGAAGCGGTCAACGTCGTGAACGTCAAGGGCAAGAACAAGTCCTTCCGTTTTCGCGCCGGTAGCCGCGGCAGCTGGCGCAAGGCGTACGTGACGCTGGCCGAAGGCCAGTCGATCGACGTGATGGCCAAGGCCTGAGGAAAGACCCATGGCATTGATGACTTTCAA
The DNA here is from genome assembly GCF_057747855.1 of Lysobacter sp. SCRH-1R. NCBI lineage: Bacteria > Pseudomonadati > Pseudomonadota > Gammaproteobacteria > Lysobacterales > Lysobacteraceae > Lysobacter > Lysobacter sp. SCRH-1R. The sequence goes on from NZ_CM173227.1 coordinate 924,490, forward strand.
GCCCACCTCCGCCGGCCGCCGCAGCGCGGTTCGCGTGGTGACCCCGGGCCTGCACAAGGGCGCCCCGCACGCGGCGCTCGTCGAGAAGCAGGGCAAGACCGGCGGTCGTAACCACCACGGCCGCATCACCACCCGTCACATCGGTGGTGGTCACAAGCAGCACTACCGCATCATCGACTTCAAGCGCGACAAGGAAGGCATCCCCGCCCGCGTCGAACGCATCGAGTACGACCCGAACCGCACCGCGCACATCGCGCTGCTGTGCTACGTCGATGGTGAGCGCCGTTACATCATCGCCCCGAAGGGCCTGAAGGATGGCGACCAGGTGATCGCGGGCCGTGACGCCCCGATCCGCGTCGGCAACACGCTGCCGCTGACCAACATTCCGGTCGGTACGACGGTGTGCTGCGTCGAGATGAAGCCGGGCAAGGGCGCCCAGCTGGCCCGCGCGGCCGGCGCCAGCGCCTACCTGGTCGCTCGCGAGCAGGGCTACGCCACGCTGCGTCTTCGCTCAGGCGAAATGCGCAAGGTGCCGGCCGAGTGCCGCGCCACGATCGGCGAAGTCGGCAACGACGAGCACAATCTGGAGAAGCTGGGCAAGGCCGGTGCAGCGCGTTGGCGCGGCATCAAGCCGACCGTCCGCGGTGCGGCCATGAACCCGGTCGACCACCCGCACGGCGGTGGTGAGGCCAAGGCCGGCCAGGGTAACCCGCATCCGGTCACCCCGTGGGGTGTGCCGACCAAGGGTTACAAGACCCGCAAGAACAAGCGCACCCAGCAGTTCATCGTGCGCGATCGCAGGAGCTAATCGGCCATGGCACGTTCACTGAAGAAAGGCCCGTTCGTCGACCACCACCTGATCAAGAAGGTGGAGACCGCGGGCAACAACAAGAAGCCGATCAAGACCTGGTCGCGTCGTTCGATGATCCTGCCGGAGATGGTGGGTTTCACCATCGCCGTGCACAACGGCAAGAACCACATCCCGGTGCTGGTCAACGAGAACATGGTTGGCCACAAGCTTGGCGAGTTCGCCCTGACCCGTACGTTCAAGGGTCACGGCGGCGACAAGAAGTCGGGCAAGTAAGGAGATGACCATGGAAGCGAAAGCCATCCTGCGCACCGCGCGCATCTCCCCGCAGAAGGCCCGCCTGGTCGCCGACCAGGTGCGTGGTCTGTCGGCCGAGCGCGCCGTCAACCTGCTGAAGTTCTCGGACAAGAAGGCTGCCCACCTGATCAAGAAGGTGGTGGAGTCCGCGATTGCCAACGCCGAGAACAACCAGGGCGCCGACATCGACGAGCTCAAGGTCAAGACCATCATGGTGGACGAGGGTCCCGCACTGAAGCGCTTCATGGCGCGTGCGAAGGGCCGCGGCACCCGCATCCTCAAGCGCACCAGCCACATCACTGTGGTTGTGGGCGCGGGCAAGTAAGGCGGAGTCAGACAATGGGTCATAAAGTTCATCCCACCGGCATCCGCCTGGGCATCGCCAAGGATTGGAACTCCAAGTGGTTTGCCAACAAGAAGCAGTACGCCGACTTCCTGGCGGCGGACCTGAAGGTCCGTGATCTGCTGCGCAAGAAGCTGGCGCAGGCCGGCATCTCGAAGATCTTCATCGAGCGTCCGGCGAACAACGCCCGCGTGACGATCCACACCGCCCGTCCGGGCGTGGTGATCGGCAAGCGCGGCGAGGACATCGAGAAGCTGCGCAAGGAAGTCAGCGACGTGATGGGCGTTCCGGCGCACATCAATGTCACCGAGGTCCGCAAGCCGGAACTCGACGCGCAGCTGGTCGCCGAGTCGATCGCGCAGCAGCTCGAGCGCCGCATCATGTTCCGTCGCGCGATGAAGCGCGCCGTGGGCAATGCGATGCGCCTGGGCGCCCTGGGCATCAAGGTCAACGTCGCCGGCCGCCTGAACGGCGCCGAGATCGCGCGTTCGGAGTGGTACCGCGAAGGTCGCGTGCCGCTGCACACGCTGCGTGCCGACATCGACTACGGCTTCGCTGAAGCCAAGACGACCTACGGCATCATCGGCATCAAGGTCTGGATCTACAAGGGCGAGGTGTTCGACTTCTCGCAGGTGGGCCAGGAGAAGCAGGAAGAAGCGCCGCGTGCAGAGCGCAGCGAGCGTCCGGCCCGTCCGGCGCGCGCCAACCGCGAGGCGAGGGACTAAGCCATGTTGCAACCCAAGCGAACCAAGTACCGCAAGGTACACAAGGGCCGCAATGAAGGCCTGAGCTGGAACGGCAATGCCGTCAGCTTCGGCGAGTACGGCCTGAAGGCGACGGCGCACGGTCAGCTGACCGCGCGCCAGATCGAGGCCGCGCGCCGTTCCATCAGCCGCTACGTGAAGCGCGGCGGCAAGATGTGGATCCGCGTGTTCCCCGACAAGCCGATCACCAAGAAGCCGATCGAAGTCCGAATGGGCTCCGGTAAGGGCAACGTCGAGTACTGGGTCGCCCAGATCCAGCCCGGTCGCATGATTTACGAGATCGAAGGCGTGGCAGAGGACGTGGCGCGTGAAGCGTTCCGTCTGGCCGCCGCCAAGCTCTCGGTGACCACCACTTTCGTTACCCGGACGGTGCGCTAATGGACCTCAAGCAACTGCGAGAGAAGTCGGCCGACGAACTGAAGGCCCATCTGGCCGAGCTGCACAAGGAGACGTTCTCCCTGCGCATGCAGAAGGCCACCGGCCAGCTCGCCAAGACCCACGACGTCCGCCGCGTGCGCCGCGAGATCGCTCGCGTCAACACGCTGCTCGGCGAGAAGAAGTAAGGACCCGCCATGACCGACAACAATACAGAGAAGGCTGTCCGCACGGTTGAAGGCCGGGTTGTCAGCAACAAGATGGACAAGACCGTCACCGTGCTCGTCGAGCGCCAGGTCAAGCACGCGCTGTACGGCAAGTACATCCGCCGCTCGACCAAGCTCCACGCCCACGACGCCGACAACGCCTGCAAGGAAGGCGACGTCGTGCGGGTGAAGGAAGTTGCGCCGATGTCGAAGACCAAGAACTGGAGCGTGGTTGAGATCGTCAGCCGCGCGGCCGAATAAGAGGAGGCTGAGTCATGATCCAGATGCAGAGCTACCTCGATGTGGCTGACAACTCCGGTGCCAAGGAAGTGATGTGCATCAAGGTGCTGGGCGGCTCGAAGCGCCGTTACGCCGGCATCGGCGACATCATCAAGGTCACCGTCAAGGACGCGATCCCGCGTGGCAAGGTCAAGAAGGGCGACGTCTACGACGCCGTCGTCGTGCGCACCCGCAAGGGCGTGCGTCGACCGGACGGTTCGCTGATCCGCTTCGACGGCAACGCCGCGGTGCTCCTGAACAACAAGCAGGAACCGATCGGTACCCGCATCTTCGGGCCTGTGACCCGCGAGCTGCGTACCGAGAAGTTCATGAAGATCGTCTCGCTCGCTCCTGAAGTGCTCTGAGCGGAGGAATTGATATGAACCGTATCCGCAAGGGCGATCAGGTGATCGTCACCACCGGCAAGGACAAGGGCAAGAAGGGCGAAGTGGTGCGCGTGCTCGGCGAGAAGGTCGTCGTGTCGAACATCAACGTCGTCAAGCGCCACACCAAGCCGAACCCCCAGGCTGGCCAGCCGGGCGGCGTGGTCGAGCGCGAAGCGCCGATCCACATTTCCAACGTGATGCTGTTCAACCCGGCCACTGGCAAGGGTGAGCGCGTCGGTTTCAAGGTGCTGGAGGATGGACGCAAACTGCGTGTGTTCCGCTCCAGCGGTGAGGCGGTTGACGCCTGAGGAATGCTCAAATGACCACCCGTCTCGAAAAGTTCTACAAGGACGAAGTCGTCCCGGCCCTGACCAAGAAGTTCGGTTACACGAACCCGATGGAAGTGCCGCGCCTGTCAAAGATCACGATCAACATGGGCGTTGGCGAAGCCGCCACGAACAAGAAGATCCTGGAGAACGCGGTCGCCGACCTGACCAAGATCTCAGGCCAGAAGCCGATCGTGACCAAGTCCCGCGTGTCGGTGGCTTCGTTCAAGATCCGCGACGGCTGGCCGATCGGCTGCAAGGTGACGCTGCGTCGCGCCCACATGTTCGAGTTCCTCGACCGTCTGATCAACATCTCGCTGCCGCGCGTGCGTGACTTCCGCGGCGTGTCGGGTCGTTCGTTCGATGGCCGTGGCAACTACAACATGGGCGTCAAGGAACAGATCATCTTCCCGGAAATCGACTTCGACGCCGTCGACGCGATCCGCGGCATGGACATCGCGATCACCACGACCGCGAAGACCGACGCCGAGGCGAAGGCCCTGCTGGAAGCGTTCCGCTTCCCGTTCCGCAACTAACTCGAGGATTGAACAATGGCTAAGACCTCCATGGTCAACCGCGAGATCAAGCGGGCGAAGCTGGCCAAGCAGCACGGCGCCAAGCGCGAAGCGCTGAAGAAGATCATCTCCAGCCAGACGGCCTCGTACGAGGACAAGCTGGAAGCGGCCACCAAGCTGCAGAAGCTGCCGCGCGACTCCTCGCCGAGCCGCCAGCGCAACCGCTGCGAGCTGTCGGGCCGTCCGCGTGGCGTGTACCGCAAGTTCGGCCTCGGCCGCAACATGCTGCGCAAGGCCACCATGAACGGTGACGTTCCGGGCCTGCGCAAGGCCAGCTGGTAAGACAGGGCGCCGGCAAGTCTGCTAGACTTGCCGGCTCGCTCGCGTCATGCCCCGGCCGACAGGGCGGGGCGCCTGCCGGGAACTTTCCCGATCAAGCAGGCACTACAACTGAATTCGCAATCCCGCGGATATCGGTGCTACTCATAGGTGCATATTCATGAGCATGACTGATCCCATCGCCGACATGCTGGTCCGCATCAAGAATGCGGCGGCTGTCCGGAAGCAGACGGTGAAGATGCCGTCGTCGAAGGTCAAGGTGGCCATCGCCAAGGTGCTGCAGGACGAGGGCTACATCCTCGGTTCGCGCGTGACCGAAGCCGGCGCCGGCAAGTCCGAACTCGAAATCTCGCTGAAGTACTACGAAGGCAAGCCGGTGATCGAGCGCCTCGAGCGCTACTCCCGTTCGGGCCTGCGCCAGTACCGCGGCAAGGCCAATCTGCCGAAGGTCCTGGGCGGCCTCGGTATCGCCATCATCTCCACCTCGAAGGGCATCATGACCGATGCGCAGGCGCGCCAGCAGGGCGTCGGCGGTGAGGTCCTGTGCTTCGTGGCCTAAGGGAGGAATAGACATGTCCCGAGTTGCCAAGAAGCCGGTCGCCCTCCCGAAGGGTGTCGAACTCAACATCCAGGCCGAATCGATCAGCGCCAAGGGCCCGAAGGGCACCCTGAGCGTCGCGAAGCCGGCCGGTATCAACGTCAATGTCGACAACGGCACGGCCACGTTCTCCACCGAGGACGCCGCCCTGATCCCGCTGGCCGGCACGCTGCGCGCCATCCTGTCCAACATGGTCAAGGGCGTTTCCGAAGGCTTCGAGCGCAAGCTCGAGCTGGTGGGCGTCGGTTACCGTGCCTCGATGCAGGGCAAGGACCTGAACCTGGCGCTGGGTTTCTCGCACCCGGTGCTGCTGCAGGCTCCGGCCGGCATCACCATCGCCACGCCGTCGCAGACCGAAATCGTCGTCGCCGGCGCAGACAAGCAGGCGGTCGGTGAGTTCGCCGCCAAGATCCGCGCTGTCCGTCCGCCGGAGCCCTACAAGGGCAAGGGCGTGAAGTACGCCGGCGAAGTCATCATCCGCAAGGAAGCCAAGAAGGCCTAACCGGGTCTTCAGCTTTCGGAGATACGCACATGAACAAGAACACCGCCCGTCTGCGCCGCGCCAAGTCGACCCGCGCGCACATCCGCGAACTCGGCGTGCCGCGCCTGTCGGTGCTGCGCACCGGCCAGCACCTGTACGCCCAGGTCTTCACCTCCGACGGCTCCAAGGTCCTGGCTTCGGCCTCGACCGTGCAGTCCGACGTCAAGGAAGGCCTGAAGAACGGCAAGAACGCCGACGCCGCCGCCAAGGTCGGTCGCATCATCGCCGAGAAGGCGAAGGCGGCCGGCATCGAGAAGGTCGCCTTCGACCGCTCGGGCTACCGTTACCACGGTCGCATCAAGGCGCTCGCCGACGCCGCCCGCGAGGGTGGCCTGCAGTTCTGATGCCTTGAAGGCGTGGGGATTCGTCCCCACGCCAGGTTTTCGCCCGCCGGCATGGGGAATGCCGGGCGCGACCACGGATTTCCGCGATCGCGAAGCACCCGCAACACACCACAACGATAAGCGGCGAAGCCGCAAATCCCTCAACTACCGAGCTATCGAAATGGCAGAAGAACACCGTGCACCGCGGGGTCGTGATCGCGACCGCAACCGCGAAGAGATCGACGACGGCATGATCGAGAAGCTGATCGCGGTCAACCGCGTCAGCAAGACCGTCAAGGGCGGTCGCCAGTTCACCTTCACCGCGCTGACGGTGGTGGGCGACGGCAACGGCAAGGTCGGCTTCGGTTATGGCAAGGCGCGCGAAGTGCCGGTCGCGATCCAGAAGTCGATGGAATACGCTCGCAAGTCGATGGCAAACGTCGACCTGAACAACGGCACCCTGTGGCACTCGGTGAAGGCCGGCCACGGCGCAGCCCGCGTGTTCATGCAGCCTGCTTCCGAAGGTACCGGCGTCATCGCTGGTGGCGCGATGCGCGCCGTCCTGGAAGCCGTCGGCGTGAAGAACGTGCTGGCCAAGGCCGTCGGTTCGCGTAACCCGATCAACCTGGTCCGCGCCACGCTGAAGGGCCTGACCGACATGCATTCGCCGGCCAAGATCGCCGCGAAGCGTGGCAAGAAGGTGGAGGACCTGATCAATGGCTAAGAACGAAGCTGTCGCCGGCGGCACCGTCAAGGTGCGCCTGGTCAAGGGTCTGCGTGGCACCCAGTCGCGTCACCGTCTGTCGGTGCGTGCGCTGGGCCTGAACAAGCTCAACGACGTGCGTGAACTGAAGGACAGCCCGCAGGTGCGTGGCCTGATCAATCAGCTGCACTACCTCGTCCGAGTCGAGGAGTAATCAACATGCGTCTCAACACTCTGCAGCCCGCCGAGGGCGCCCGTACCGAGCGCACCCGCGTCGGTCGCGGTATCGGTTCCGGCCTGGGCAAGACCGCCGGTCGCGGTCACAAGGGCTCGTTCGCGCGCTCGGGCAAGGGCAAGATCAAGGCCGGCTTCGAAGGCGGTCAGATGCCGATGCAGCGCCGTCTGCCGAAGATCGGCTTCCGTTCGAAGCTCGCCAGGGACACGGCCGAAGTGCTGCTGTACCAGCTGGACAAGCTGCCGGCCGGTGACGTCGATTTCGCCGCCCTGAAGGCCGCCAAGCTGGTGCCGAGCACCGCGAAGCAGGCCAAGATCGTGGTGAAGGGCGAGCTGACCAAGAAGTTCGTGCTCAAGGGCGTGGCCGCTACGGCCGGCGCGAAGGCCGCGATTGAAGCGGCCGGCGGCAAGGTCGAGGAGTAATCGACGGATGGCGCGCAGCGGTAGCAACGCGGTAGCCGGCCTCGGCGGCGGACTCGGCAAGTTCACCGAGCTCCGCCAGCGCCTGCTGTTCGTGGTCGGTGCCCTGATCGTCTACCGCATCGGCTGCTACATCCCGGTGCCGGGCGTCAATCCGGAAGCCATGCTCCGGCTGATGGAAACCCAGAAGGGCACCATCGTGGACATGTTCAACATGTTCTCCGGTGGCGCCCTCCATCGCTTCAGCCTGTTCGCGCTGAACGTGATGCCGTACATCTCGGCGTCGATCATCGTGCAGCTGCTGGTGCAGATCGTGCCCAGTCTGAAGGCCATCCAGAAGGAAGGCGAGTCGGGCCGGCGCAAGATCAACCAGTGGTCGCGCATGGGTGCGATCCCGTTGGCCGTGTTCCAGGCCTGGGGTATCGCCACCGCGCTTCAGGCCGGTGGCGCGAGCCAGGGCATCGCGGTGGTCTACAACCCGGGTCCGGGCTTCATCCTGACCGCGGTGATCGCGCTGACGGCGGGCACCATGTTCCTGATGTGGCTGGGCGAACAGGTGACGGAGCGCGGCATCGGCAACGGCGTCTCGCTGATCATCTTCGCGGGCATCGTGGCAGGCCTGCCGGCGGCCGTGTTCGGCATGTTCGAGCAGATCCGCAACGGCGACATGAGCGCGCTCGTGGCCATCGTCGTGGTGGCGATCGTCCTGGGCTTCACGTACTTCGTGGTGTTCGTCGAGCGGGGCCAGCGCCGGATCACGGTGAACTACGCCCGTCGTCAGGGCGGCCGTAGCGCGTACATGAACCAGTCGTCGTTCCTGCCGCTGAAGCTCAACATGTCGGGCGTGATCCCGGCCATCTTCGCCTCGAGCATCGTGATGTTCCCGGCGACGGCGGCCAACTGGTTCAGCCAGGGCAATTCGGGGTCGTTCCTGCATCGTGTCAGCCAGTGGCTGAACCCGGGCGAGCCGCTCCACATGATCCTGTACGCCGGGCTCATCGCTGGTTTTGCGTTCTTCTACACCGCGCTGGTGTTCAACTCGCAGGAAACCGCCGACAATCTGAAGAAGTCGGGCGCGCTGATTCCGGGCATCCGTCCGGGCAAGGCGACGGCTGACTACATCGACGGCGTCCTCACCCGCCTGACGGCGGCCGGCGCGGCTTATCTGGTGCTGGTGTGCCTCCTGCCGGAGGTCATGCGCACCGAACTGGGCACCTCGTTCTACTTCGGTGGCACCTCGCTGCTGATCGTGGTCGTGGTGGTCATGGATTTCATCGCCCAGATCCAGGCTCATCTGATGTCGCATCAGTACGAGAGTCTGCTGAAGAAGGCGAACTTGAAGGGCGGCTCGCGCGGCGGTCTCGCGCGCGGGTGATCCCGGACCTTTCGCGCGCCAGAGTAGCGCGCGGGGCCGGGCAGGGCAGTTCAACGCCTTGTCCGACCAGTCCGGTTTCGTCGCCGGAGCATGGGCACACTCCCCATGCCGGGCACTGCCGCGTCCCCCGGGATGCGGCAGGGCTTCCTATTAACCCGAGACCTTGTTAAAATTTCCAGTTCACTCCGCCGGGATTAATCCGTCCTGGCCGCCAAACCAGTTGGAGATCGCGTTATGGCGCGTATTGCGGGCGTCAATCTGCCTGCCCAGAAGCATGTCTGGGTCGGGCTGCAAAGCATCTACGGCATCGGCCGTACCCGTTCGAAGAAGGTCTGTGAAGCCGCTGGCGTCACCTCGACCACCAAAATCCGTGACCTGTCCGAGCCGGAAGTCGAGCGCCTGCGCGCCGAGGTCGGCAAGTACGTGGTCGAGGGCGACCTCCGCCGCGAGATCGGCATCGCGATCAAGCGCCTGATGGACCTGGGTTGCTACCGCGGCCTGCGTCACCGCCGCGGCCTGCCGCTGCGTGGCCAGCGCACCCGTACCAATGCCCGTACCCGCAAGGGTCCGCGCAAGGCCATCAAGAAGTAAGGACTTAGACCATGGCTAAGCCGGCTGCTACCAAGACCAAGAAGAAGATCAAGCGTGTCGTCACCGACGGCATCGCCCACGTCCACGCTTCTTTCAACAACACCATCGTCACGATCACCGACCGCCAGGGCAATGCGCTGTCGTGGGCGACCTCGGGCGGCGCGGGTTTCCGCGGCTCGCGCAAGTCGACCCCGTTCGCTGCCCAGGTCGCCGCCGAAAAGGCCGGTCGTGCCGCGCTGGACTACGGCGTCAAGTCGCTGGAAGTCCGCATCAAGGGCCCGGGTCCGGGCCGCGAATCCGCCGTTCGTTCGCTGAACAACGTCGGGTACAAGATCATCAACATCATCGACGTGACGCCGATCCCGCACAACGGGTGCCGTCCGCCGAAGAAGCGTCGCGTCTGAGGAGCTGAAAGAACATGGCTCGTTATATTGGTCCCACCTGTAAGCTCGCCCGTCGCGAAGGCGCTGACCTTGGCCTGAAGTCGTCGGCTCGCGCCCTCGACTCCAAGTGCAAGCTCGAGCAGAAGCCCGGCCAGCACGGTCCGACCGCCCGCAAGGGCAAGCTGTCCGACTACGCCACCCAGCTGCGCGAGAAGCAGAAGGTCAAGCGTATTTACGGTCTGCTGGAGCGTCAGTTCCGCAACTACTACAAGAAGGCCTCGACCAAGAAGGGCAACACGGGTGAAAACCTGCTGCAGCTCCTCGAGACCCGCCTGGACAACGTCGTCTACCGCATGGGCTTCGCGGTGACCCGTCCGGCCGCCCGCCAGCTGGTTTCGCACCGCGGCGTCACGGTCAACGGCAAGCCGGTCAATCTGCCGTCGTACCAGGTCAAGGCTGGCGACGCGATCGCGCTGGCCGAGCGCGCCCAGAAGCAGCTGCGCGTGCAGGAATCCCTGACCGTCGCATCGCAGATGGACCTCTCGCCGTCGTGGGTTGAAGTCGACAGCAAGAAGTTCTCTGGCGTGTTCAAGGCCGTTCCGGATCGTGCCGACCTGCCGGCCGACATCAACGAAGCGCTGATCGTCGAGCTGTACTCGAAGTAATCCCAGGAGACGCCAACACATGACGGTTACCGCAAACCAGGTGCTGCGCCCGCGCGGCCCCCAGATCGAGCGCCTTACGGGCAACCGTGCCAAGGTCGTCATCGAACCGCTGGAGCGTGGCTACGGCCATACGCTCGGCAATGCGCTGCGCCGTGTGCTGCTGTCGTCGATTCCGGGCTTCGCAATCACGGAAGTCGAGATCGATGGCGTGCTGCACGAGTACACCACGGTCGAAGGCCTGCAGGAAGACGTGCTTGAGGTTCTGCTGAACCTCAAGGACGTGGCGATCCGCATGCACACCGGCGAGTCGGCGACGCTGTCGCTGGCGAAGCAGGGCCCGGGCATCGTCACCGCTGGCGACATCAAGACGGACCACAACGTCGAGATCCTCAACACGGATCATGTGATCGCGCACCTGACCAAGGACACCGCGCTCAACATGCGTCTGAAGATCGAGCGCGGTTTCGGCTACCAGCCGGCGGCCGTGCGTCGTCGTCCGGATGAGGAAACCCGCGCCATCGGTCGCCTGATGCTGGACGCCAGCTTCTCGCCGGTCCGCCGCGTCGCGTATGCCGTGGAAGCGGCCCGCGTCGAGCAGCGCACCGACCTGGACAAGCTGGTCCTGGACATCGAGACCAACGGCACGATCGACGCCGAGGAAGCCGTCCGCACCGCGGCCGACATCCTGACCGACCAGCTGTCGGTGTTCGGCGATTTCACCCACCGCGATCGCGGTGCGGCGAAGCCGGCCACCAGCGGCATCGACCCGATCCTGCTGCGCCCGATCGACGACCTCGAACTGACCGTGCGTTCGGCCAACTGCCTCAAGGCCGAGAGCATCTACTACGTCGGCGATCTGATCCAGAAGACCGAAGTGGAGCTGCTCAAGACCCCGAACCTCGGCAAGAAGTCGCTTACCGAGATCAAGGAAGTCCTCGCCCAGCGTGGTCTTTCGCTCGGCATGAAGCTCGAGAACTGGCCGCCGGCAGGCATCGCCTCCCACGGCATGATGGGGTGAACGCCCGCGCTTAGCCGATGCTGCCTACCGGCATCGGCTGCGGGCGCGAACGACCGGGCAGGATGCCCGGGCAGGACTCTCCGGAGCCCACCACCTTTCGCCAGGGATGGCAGCAGCAAAGTTCAAAGCGCGGCGCTTTTGATCCGATCAAAGCGCCGCGTCCTGCCGACAGGGCCCAAGCCCTGCGGCATAGCCGGCAACGGAGCGCCGGTTCGGACCATCCGCAGTCCAGGTAACAACGCCACGAAGGCGACAGCGAACTCCAGCGTTTCAACATTCAACAGGAATCACAGTCATGCGCCACCAGAAAGCCGGCCGTAAGTTCAGCCGTACCAGCGCCCATCGCGATGCCATGTTCACCAACATGGCGGCCTCGCTGATCAAGCACGGCCTCATCCGCACCACCCTGCCCAAGGCGAAGGAACTTCGCCGCGTCGCCGAGCCGCTCATCACGCTGGCCAAGGTCGACGGCGTCGCCAACCGCCGCCTCGCCTTCTCGCGCCTGCGCGACAAGGAAGCCGTGGGCACGCTGTTCACCACGCTGGGCCCGCGCTACCAGGCGCGTCCGGGTGGCTACGTGCGCATCCTCAAGTGCGGCTTCCGCGCTGGCGACAACGCGCCGATGGCCTACGTCGAACTCGTCGATCGTCCGGAAGCCGCCGCGGAGTAATCCGAAGGCTGCCGGTAGCCCAGGCTGCCGACGGAAGATCCAGCAGAACCCCGGCGAGAGCCGGGGTTTTTTGCTTTTGCGACTCGCGCACGAGCGCCGATAGGGGACGAGCGGTCGGTGCGCGGGAGCGTCGCCGCCGTTGTAGCCCGGGTAAGCGAAGCGCACCTGGGTTCGCCACGCCGCTGCATCGCGCCTATGCATCCGCCCATTCCGCGACGGGATATGCGCGCAGTCGAACGCCACCCGCACGTACGACGGCCCCGGCCAATCAAACGTCCGCGCGCCGAACCGTGCACCGCCGGCGACCAGCCGTGCGATCGCCGCCCATTCGCCGTGCAATCGAACACGCAGGCCGGTTAAGCTCTCCCGCCATGACGACCCTCCTGCGCGGCTCGTTCCGCCTCCAGTTCTTCCTCGGCTTCCTCGCGTGCGCAGGGCTGCTCGCTTATGCGATCTACCTGCAGCTGCACGACGGGCTGGAGCCGTGCAACCTGTGCATCTTCCAGCGCGTGGCGTTCGCCGCGCTGGGGATCGTATTCCTGATCGGCGCACTGCACGGCCCGAAGCGCCCGGCCGGACGCAAGTCCTACGGCATCGCCGCGTTGCTCGCGGCGCTCGCCGGCATCGCGGTGGCCGGCCGCCATGTGTGGGTGCAGATGCAGCCGCCGGGCGTGGCCTCGTGCGGCGCGCCGCTGTCGTTCATGCGCGAGACCATGTCGACGTGGGACGTCGTGCGCAAGGTGATGACGGCGACCGGCAACTGCGGCGACGTCGACTGGACCTTCGCCGGGCTGTCGATGCCCTGGTGGAGCCTGATCTGGTTCGTCGCCCTCGCGCTGTGGGCCGGTTACGCGGCCTTCCGTCGCGCCTGAGCGCGTTCCTTACCGTATCCCGGACCCGAAGAAGGGCGGCCCGGCTCGGTTGCCGCTGTAACGGTTGCAGCGCGCCGGACGAGCGCCCATAGTGGTTCGCCGCATCGCAGCATCGTGTCATGCCCACGTCCGACCGCACCCTCCGCGCCGTGAACCTGCCCGCCGACTGGTCGCCCCAGTCCTGGCGCAACCGCACCGCGATGCAGTTGCCGCAGTATCCCGACGCCGCAGCGCTCGACAGCGCGCTCGCCGAACTGCGTACTCTGCCGCCGCTGGTGACCTCGTGGGAGATCCTCTCCCTCAAGCAGCAGCTCGCCGAAGCGCAGGAAGGCAAGCGCTTTCTGCTGCAGGGCGGCGATTGCGCGGAGACGTTCTCCGGCTGCACCTCCGACGTCATCTCCAACCGGCTGAAGGTGCTGCTGCAGATGAGCCTGGTGCTCGTGCACGGCCTGCGCAAGCCCGTGGTGCGCGTGGGACGCTTCGCCGGCCAGTACGCAAAGCCGCGTTCGGCCGATACCGAGACCATCGGCGATGTCACGCTGCCCAGCTACCGCGGCGACATGGTCAACGCGCCGGAGTTCACGAAGGACGCGCGCACGCCCGATCCGCGCCGCATGATCAAGGCGCACGCGCGTTCGGCGATGACGATGAACTTCGTTCGTGCGCTGATCGACGGCGGTTTCGCCGACCTGCATCACCCCGAATACTGGAACCTGAGCTGGGTCGGCCATTCGCCGCTCGCCGACGAATACCGCCGCATGGTCAACGCGATCGGCGATGCGGTGCGCTTCATGGAAACGCTGTCGGGTAGCGAGGTGCACAACCTCAACCGCGTCGACTTCTACACCTCGCACGAAGCGCTGCTGCTGCCGTACGAGGAATCGCTCACGCGCCAGGTGCCGCGCCACTGGGGCTGGTTCAACCTGAGCACGCATTACCCGTGGATCGGCATGCGCACCGCGCAGGTCGACGGCGCGCATGCGGAATACTTCCGCGGCATCCGCAATCCGATCGCGCTGAAGGTCGGCCCGTCGGTCACGCCGGACCAATTGCTGCGCACGATCGACCTGCTCAATCCGGAAGACGAGCCGGGCCGCCTGACCTTCATCCACCGCATGGGCGCGACCGGCATCGCCGAGAAGCTGCCGGCGCTGCTCGACGCCGTGCGCCGCGACGGACGCCGCGTGTTGTGGGTCTGCGATCCGATGCATGGCAACACGGAAAGCACGAGCAACGGCTACAAGACGCGCCGCTTCCGCAACATCCGCAGCGAGCTGGAGCAGGCGTTCGAACTGCATGCCGCCGCCTGCACGCGCCTGGGCGGCGTGCACCTGGAACTCACCGGCGAGGACGTCACCGAATGCCTCGGCGGTGCGCGCGAACTCACCGAGAGCGATCTGGAACGCGCCTACAAGTCCACGGTCGATCCGCGCCTGAACTACGAGCAGGCGCTGGAAATCGCCATGCTGATCGTGCGCAAGCAGGCGCAGATCGCGGCGCCCGCGTAAGCCTCGCGCTCATCGCGCTGCTTGACGGCCCTCCGCGAACGGGGCGGCCGTCTGCTTGGCGGCCGCGTCAGCCCTTCGTCGTTTGCAGCGGAGCCGTCGCGAGGAACTGCGGCGCCTTGCGCGCGTTCGTCTTCTGCTCGAACGCGTACGCCAGCTCGATCAGGCGCGGTTCGCTCCACGCCGGGCCCATGAAGACGATGCCCATCGGCAGCCCGAAGTAATCGCCCATCGGCACGGTGATGCTGGGCGTGCCGGCGACCGCGGCGGCGCCGTAGCCTTCGCCGAGGAAGTGGTCGCCGTTGACCGGATCGATCAGCCACGCCGGCGAGGTCGCCGGCGCCACGATCGCGTCGAGCGACGACGCCGACAGCACCGCCTCGAGCCCTTCCGCACCCGCGAGACGCCGCGCCTTGCTGCGCGCGTCGATGTAGGCCATCTCGTCCAGCGTGCCCTTCGCCTGCGCGCGTTCGAACAGCTCCTGCGCGAAGAACGGCATCTCGGTCTTCGTGTTGCGGCGGTTGTATTCGATCAGCGCCGCCAGCGAGTTCACCGGCGCGCCGCTGCGCGACAGATAGCCGTTCAAGCCGTGCTTGAACTCGTAGAGCAGCACGTCCATCTCCGCGTCGTTCCACTGACCGGCGGTGGGCAGCTCGACGTCGACGATTTGCGCGCCGGCCTGGCGCATCGCGTCCAGGCTGCGTTCCAGTGCCGCGTCGGCCGCGGGATGGAAGCCCATCGCCTTGCGCAGCACGCCGATGCGCGCGCCGCGAAGGCCGTCGCGGTTGAGGCGCGCGTGGTAGTCGAAGATCGCGCGGCCCGTGCTTTCGGCCGTCGCCGCGTCGTTGTCGTCGCGGCCGACCATCGCCGACAGCAGGATCGCCGCATCGGCGACGCTGCGTGCCATCGGGCCGGCGGTGTCCTGGCTGTGCGAGATCGGGATGATGCCGCTGCGGCTCACCAGACCCACGGTCGGCTTGATGCCCACCAGCCCCGCGACCGAGGACGGGCAGACGATGCTGCCGTCCGTTTCGGTGCCGATCGCCGCGGCGGCGAGGTTCGCGGCCACCGCCGTGCCGCTGCCGGAGCTGGATCCGCACGGCGAGCGGTCGAGCGCGTACGGATTGCGCGTCTGCCCGCCGCGCGCACTCCAGCCGGAGGTCGAACGCGTGGAGCGGAAGTTCGCCCATTCGCTGAGGTTCGTCTTGCCCAGGATCACCGCGCCGGCGTCGCGCAGGCGTGCGACCACGAACGCGTCGGTGCGTGGATGGTGCGAGGCCAGCGCCAGCGAGCCAGCGGAATTCGCCATCGGCGTGGCGTCGATGTTGTCCTTCAGCAGGACCGGTATGCCGTGCAGCGGCCCGCGCACGCGGCCGGCCCTGCGCTCGGCATCGAGCGCGTCGGCTTCCTTCAGGGCGGCCGGATTGAGCTCGATGACGGCGTTGAGCGTCGGCCCGGCGTCGTCGAGCGCGGCGATGCGGGCGAGATAGGCCTGCGTCAGCGCGTGGCTGGTGAGTTCGCCGCGGCCCATGCGGATCTGCAGTTCGTCGATGCCGACCTCGGCGAACGCGAAGCCGCCGCGTGGCGCCGAAGCGGGCGCCGTCGTCGCGGCGGCGGCGGGCCTGGCGGCGTGCGCGGTGCCCGGCGCGGTGCGCTGGCAGGCGGGCAACAGGGCGAGCAGCGTCGCCAGCGGCAACGTCTTGACGATCAAAGAGCGCATTGCGATTCCCCGGTCGCAGGTGGCTGACCGGAGGATACGTCATTCAGGTTCGCGCGCGCCGCCTAGTGGTGGCGCTTGAAGATGTCGCGTGCCAGCACTGCGACGACGATCAAGTTGAGCGCCAGCACGCCGACCGACATCCAACCCGGATGGCGGAACAGCGCATAGACGTCGAGGGGCAGGTAGATCGCCGCGCTGATGCAGCCCAGCCACGAGGCCCAGACCTTCACCCGCCACAGGCCCCAGGCTTCGACCATGCGCAGCACCCCGTAGGCGAAGATGAGCGCCGCGGCGAGATGCACGCTGTCGGGATTGATGGCGCTGGAGAGCCACGCCAGCGCGCCGTGTTCGGTGCTGATCTGGAATCGCAGCGTCAGCTCGTGCAGCCAGCGCAGCAGCGGCTCCGGGCCCAGCAGTTCCAGCCCGAAGGCCGCCGCGAAGGCCAGCAGGCCCTTGGCGGCTTCGAAAATCGCGATGAGATGCAGGCCCGGATGCGCTTGCGGATCCGGGTCGTAGTGGGCGTCGCTCATGGCCTGGTCAGACATGGCGACGCCCCGTTGGTTCACGCCGCACGCGAGGCGCGCTTGCGGTCGTTCTCGGTACGCAGCTTCTTGCGCAGGCGGATCGCCTTCGGCGTGACTTCGACCAGTTCGTCGTCGTCGATGAATTCCAGCGCCTGTTCCAGCGAGAACTTGATCGGCGGGATCAGGCCTTCGTCGTCGTCCTTGCCGGCGGCGCGGAAGTTGGTCAGCTGCTTGCCGCGCAGGGCGTTGACGGTGAGGTCGTTGTCCTTGGCGTTGATGCCGACGATCTGGCCTTCGTAGATCTCCTCGCCCGGCTCGATGAACAGACGACCGCGTTCCTGCATCGCCGCCTGCGCATACGCCGGCGACGGGCCGGTGCCGTTGGAGATCAGCACGCCGTTGATGCGCTGGCCGATCGCGCCCTCGGTCTTCGGGCCGTAGTGGTCGAAGACGTGGAACAACAGGCCGGTGCCGGCGGTGAGGGTGCGGAACTCGGTCTGGAAGCCGATCAGGCCGCGCGCCGGGATGATGTAGTCCAGGCGCACGCGGCCCTTGCCATCGGGTTCCATGTTCTGCAGCAGCGCCTTGCGCTCGCCCAGGCGACCCATGACGCCGCCCTGGAACTGCTCTTCCATGTCGACGACCAGCGACTCGTACGGCTCCTGCATCACGCCGTCGATTTCCTTGATGATCACTTCCGGGCGCGACACGGCCAGCTCGTAGCCTTCGCGGCGCATGTTCTCGATCAGGATCGACAGGTGCAGTTCGCCGCGGCCGGAGACCTTGAACTTGTCGGCGTCCTGCGTGTCCTCGACCTTCAGCGCGACGTTGTGCTGCGTCTCGCGGGTGAGGCGGTCGCGCAACTGGCGCGAGGTGAGGAACTTGCCGCCGCTGCGGTCCTTCACGCCGGCGAACGGCGAGTCGTTGACCTGGAAGGTCATCGAGATGGTCGGCTCATCGACCGTCAGCACAGGCAGCTGTTCGACCGCGGACGGATCGCACAGCGTGTCGGAAATGCCCAGGCTTTCGATGCCCGAGAAGGCGATGATGTCGCCGGCCTGCGCCTCGCCGACTTCCACCCGCTCCAGGCCCATGAAGCCCAGCACCTGCAGCACCTTGGCGTTGCGGGTCTTGCCGTCCGGCGCGATCACCGTGACCTGCTGGTTCGTCTTGACCTTGCCGCGCTGGATGCGGCCCACGCCGATGATGCCGACGTAGTTGTTGTAGTCCAGCGACGTGACGCGCATCTGGAACGGGCCGTCCGGATCGACCGGCGGCGCCGGCACGTGCTCGCAGATCGCCTCGAACAGCGGGGTCATGTCGCCGCCGCGCACGTCCTCGGTCATGCCGGCGTAGCCCTGCAGGCCCGAGGCGTAGACGGTGGTGAAGTCGAGCTGCTCGTCGTTCGCGCCGAGGCGGTCGAACAGGTCGAAGGTCTGGTCCAGCACCCAGCTCGGGCGCGCGCCCGGGCGGTCGACCTTGTTGACCACGACGATCGGCTTGAAGCCCATCGCGAACGCCTTCTGCGTCACGAAGCGCGTCTGCGGCATCGGGCCGTCCATCGCGTCGACCAGGATCAGCACCGAGTCCACCATCGACAGCACGCGCTCGACCTCGCCGCCGAAGTCGGCGTGTCCCGGGGTGTCGACGATGTTGATGCGCCAGGTTTCGCCCGTCTTCGGGTTGGTCCAGCGGATCGCGGTGTTCTTCGACAGGATCGTGATGCCACGTTCCTTTTCGATGTCGTTGCTGTCCATCACGCGGTCCGGGACGACGGCGCGCTCGTTCAGGGTGCCGGACTGCTTGAGCAGCTGGTCGACGAGCGTGGTCTTGCCATGGTCGACGTGGGCGACGATGGCGATGTTGCGCAGGCGTTCTACGGACTGGGAAGCGGACATGGGAAGAGGGCGCCGGTCGGCGCTCAATTTGGAAAAGGAAGCCTGACAGTATACCTGGATTGTGACCGCACCGGCCTGTTCATCTGAACGGCGTCGCTTCCCCCTTGTGCGGGCTCCGCGCCGCCGCCATGTGGGCCCACGAATGCGGGAATCCTTCCCCCAGCTGTCCAACGTCCAGGAGAGACGGTTATGAGCCTCATCGCCACCTTCGACACCGAGCGCGGCCCGATCCGCGTGGAACTGGCCGCCGACAAGGCGCCCCTGACCGTCGCCAACTTCGTGAATCTGGCCCAGCGGGGCTTCTACGACGGGCTGAACTTCCACCGCGTCATCAACGACTTCATGATCCAGGGCGGCTGCCCGCAGGGCACCGGCACCGGCGGCCCGGGCTACCGCTTCGAGGACGAAACCCGTACGGGGCTCAGCCATGAGCGCGGCGTGCTGTCGATGGCGAACGCCGGCCCGGGCACCAACGGCAGCCAGTTCTTCATCACCCACGTCCCGTGCCCCTGGCTGGACGGCAAGCACACCGTGTTCGGCAAGGTGATCGAGGGCCAGGAGATCGTCGACAGCGTGAAGCAGGGCGACACGATCAAGTCGGTGAAGATCGAGGGCGACACCGCGGGCGTGCTGGCGGCGAAGGCCGATCGCGTCGCGGAGTGGAACAAGACGCTCGACGCGAACGCTCGTCCGTAATCGCGCGATGCTTGAGCCCCTCTCCCACCGGGAGAGGGGTTGGGGTGAGGGTCGGGACGAGCAATGCGCTGCTGATCGCGATGATCTCGGACGAATGCTTCGGGCCCGTCCCGGCGTTCGGCGGCAGGACGGTTTCTGCTCCGCCACGTAAAGCCCGAGGAACGCCCGCCCGGCTTGCCCAGGCGGGCGTTTTCGCATCGGCCGCCGGCAGGCACGCCGCCCCCGCGTGTTAACATCCGAAGGCTCGATGGCCGACGTTCGCGGCGTGTTCCAGGCGGACTGATCCAGCCGCGAGCCACACCCCACATCCGACTCCCACGAGGTTCCGCGATGCCCCAGCTTGCCCGGCGCATCGGTCGCGCCAAGCCCAGCGCGATCATGCAGGTTGCCGAGAAGGCCAAGCGGCTCAAGGCCGAAGGCCGCGACATCATCAGCTTCTCGATCGGTGTTCCCAACTTCCTGCCCGGCGAGCACGTCTACGCCGCCGCACGCGAGGCGCTGTCGAAAGACAGTGGCCAGTACGGCAGCAACCGCGGTCCCGACGCGCTGCTGGACGCCTTCGTCGAGCACATGGCGAAGATTGGCCTGACCGGCTACGGCCGCGTCAACTGCGCCACCGGCATCGGCGCCAAGCACGTCATCTACAATCTCGCCGAAGCGCTGCTCGACGAAGGCGACACGATCGCGTTCCCGACGCCGTACTGGACCAGCTACCTCGACATCGCCGAAATCGTCGGCGCGAAGATCGACCTGCTGCCGTGCCCGCCGGAACAGGACTACAAGCTCAAGCCCGCGCAGCTCGACGCCGCGCTCGCGAAGAAGCCGAAGGTCTTCCTGTTCAACAACCCGTCCAATCCGACGGGCATGGTGTACACGAAGGAAGAAATCGACGCGCTGGCCGACGTCGTGGCGAAGTATCCGGACACGTGGATCATCACCGACGACATCTACAACCGCATGGTGTTCGACGGCATCGGATACCACAACTTCGTGCATTCGCGCCCGGAGCTGAAGGACCGCGTGATCTTCCTGGACTCGCTGTCCAAGACCTACGGCATGCCGGGTTGGCGCGTGGGTTTCATGGCCGGTCCGGAAGTCGTCGCGCAGGCGCTGGTGACGATGAACTCCAACCACATCACCAACGTGCCGGAAATCGTCAATGCCGCGGCCGTCGCCGCGCTCAACGGCCCGCAGGACGTCCCGACGCAGAAGTGCGCAGAGTTCCAGGCCAAGCGCGACCAGGTGATGGACGTGATGAACGCGATCCCGGGCGTCGTCTGCCCGCGTCCGCAGGGCGCGTTCTACGTGTTCCCCGACATCAGCGTCGCCTTCGGCAAGACGCACGGCCCCAGCGGCATCAAGATCAACAACGACGTCGACGTCTGCAACGCGCTGCTGGAAACCAAGGGCGTGGCCTGCGTGCCGGGCTCGGCGTTCGGTGAGCCGCGCGCGCTGCGCATCAGCTACACCTGCCCGACGCCGCAGCTCGCTCCGGGCCTGCAGCGTTTCCAGGAATTCTTCGCTGAATTGCAGTGATTCGTGATGGGTGATTCGTGATTCGCGAAAGCGGGTCACGCATCACCGTCCTCACTGCTCTTGCGAATCACCAATCCCCGATCACGAATCACGATCACGAATCACGGAGTCACCCATGAAAACCCCCGTCCGCGTTGCCGTCACCGGTGCTGCCGGCCAGATCGGCTACTCGCTGCTGTTCCGTATCGCGTCCGGCGAAATGCTCGGCAAGGACCAGCCCGTCATCCTGCAGATGCTCGAGCTGCCGATGGAGAAGGCCCAGGCCGCGCTCAAGGGCGTGATGATGGAGCTGGAAGACTGCGCGTTCCCGCTGCTGGTCGGCATGGTCGGCACCGATGATGCCGAAGTCGCGTTCAAGGACGCCGACATCGCCCTGCTCGTCGGCGCGCGTCCGCGCGGCCCGGGCATGGAGCGCAAGGACCTGCTGCTGGAGAACGCGAAGATCTTCACCGCCCAGGGCGCCGCGCTGAACAAGGTCGCCTCGCGCAACGTGAAGGTGCTGGTCGTCGGCAACCCGGCCAACACGAATGCCTACATCGCCATGAAGTCGGCGCCGGACCTGCCGGCGAAGAACTTCACCGCGATGCTGCGTCTGGACCACAACCGCGCGCTGTCGCAGCTGGCGAACAAGGCCGGCGTCGCGGTGGGCGACATCGAGAAGCTCGTCGTGTGGGGCAACCACAGCCCGACGATGTACCCGGACTACCGCTTCGCCACCGTCAACGGCCAGTCGCTGAAGGACAAGATCAACGACGCCGACTGGAACGCGAACGAGTTCATCCCGAAGGTCGGCAAGCGCGGTGCGGCGATCATCGAAGCGCGCGGCCTGTCGTCGGCCGCCTCGGCCGCCAACGCCGCCATCGACCACGTGCGCGACTGGGTGCTGGGCAGCAACGGCAAGTGGGTGACGATGGGCATTCCGTCCGACGGCAGCTACGGCATTCCGAAGGACGTGATGTTCGGCTTCGCCGTGACCACGCAGAACGGCGAGTACACGATGGTCCGCGACCTGCCGATCGACGATTTCAGCCAGAAGGCGATCGACAAGACGCTGGCCGAGCTGGAAGAAGAGCGTTCGGGCGTGGCGCATCTGCTGGGCTGATGCGGTTCCCGCGTTGAATGCGAACGGGGCGGCCAATGGTCGCCCCGTTTGTTTTTGCGGCGCGTGTTGCCGCGCACGCACCAGGCCGCGCCGCATCCGCAGTAGGCAGGTGCGGCGCGCCTCGCGTCAGAACTGCACCTGTCCCCGCAACTCCACCGCATCGCTCGCCGAATACGCGGAACGCTTTTCGTCGAGCACATGCACGTAGTTCGCCTGGAACTTGAAGTGCGAGGTGAGATACCAGTTCGCGCCGAACGTCAGGTCGCGCTGCCGGCCGCCGGCCAGGCCCGCGTCGTCCAGATCGAGGTCGCCGTAGCGCGCCAGCAGTTCCACCGCGCCGTAGCCGTGCGCCGGCTTCACGTTGCCGACGTTGCCGTTCGAGTACGGGCGCGATTCGCCGGTCACGACCCAGCTGCCCGTCAAATAGCCGCCCTGCGCCGTGTAATCGCGCAGTCCGTCGGCGCGGTTGGAGGTGCCGCGCAGGTATTCGCCCTGCAGCGACCACGCGCCGTCGATCCACAGGCCTTCCAGGCCGCTGCGGACGATGCGGTCGGTCGGGCCGAGCTTGCCCGAATCGACCAGCCGCACGTCGGTGAGGCCCGCCTCGGGACGCGCACGGAAGCGCGAATCGGGGCCGTGGTGGATATCGCGCCCATCGGTGCTGCCGTGCGGATTCTCCGCCGACGCCGACACGCCCAGGTGCAGCGTGCGACCTTCACCGTGCACCGGCAGCCAGTACGCGCGACCGGCGGCGGTCGTGCCCGGGTTGTCGCCGTGCAGATCCTGACCGAAGAAATACGCCGCGCTGACGCCGTAGTCCGGACGCGCGAGCGACCATTCCACGCCGGTGCGGCGCCCTTCGTACACGGCCTGCGTGGCGGACGCGGTTTCCATCAGGCTGGTCGCGCGCGCGGCGGTGTTCGCCTCCAGGCCCACCGGCGTCTTGAAATAGCCCACGCGCACGCGGCCGACGTCCGCGCCGAACAACGCCCTGGTTTCGACGCGAAGCGCGACGTCCAGCCAGCTGTCGTTGTAGAAATCCATGCCGACGGTGAAGTCGTACACGTCCTTCTTCTTCACGAACAGGGCAAGCTCGCGACGGCGCACCGCGTCGTCGTCGTGCAGCGTGGTGGCGGGCGTGCCGTAACCGCGATCGCCGGAGAAATCGTTGAGGTCGTAGGCGAAGCTGCCGGTGAGGCCGACGTCGGTGCCGTCGGCGAAAACGCGGTGCGTGGGCCACTGGTCGAAGTCGGCGGCGGAGGCGGCAAAGGGCAGCAGGCCGCCGAGTGCGGCGGCCAGGAACGCATGTTTCATGGGGGATGGAACCGTGGGGTGGGAGGGACTCAGTCGGCAGCGGTACGCACGGCCTGCTGCGGTGCGAGCGGGAACGAGCCGGGGTGCCGCAGCTCCTGCTGGAGGCGGACGCGGTCGAGGTCGTTCTCCCAGCGCGCGACGACGATCGTCGCCACGCCGTTGCCGATGATGTTGGTGAGCGCGCGCGCCTCGCTCATGAAACGGTCGATGCCCAGGATCAGTGCGAGCCCCGCGACCGGTACCGACGGCACCACCGCCAGCGTCGCGGCGAGCGTGATGAAGCCCGCGCCGGTCACGCCCGAAGCGCCCTTGGACGTCAGCATCGCCACCGCGAGCAGGGTGATTTCCTGCGTGAGCGTCAGTTCGATGCCCAGCGCCTGCGCGACGAAGATCGCCGCCATCGTCAGGTAGATGTTGGTGCCGTCGAGGTTGAACGAGTAACCGCTGGGAATCACCAGGCCCACGACCGAACGCGCACAGCCCAGGCGTTCCAGCTTCTGCATCAGCGGCACCAGCGCCGACTCCGACGAGGACGTGCCCAGCACCAGCAGCAGTTCGTCGCGGATGTAGCGGATGAAACGCAGGATGCTGAAACCGGTGAGGCGCGCGATCAGCCCCAGCACGACCAGCACGAACAGCGCGCAGGTGAGGTAGAAACTGCCCATCAGCAGTGCCAGCGGGCCGAGCGAATCCACGCCGTACTTGCCGATGGTGAAGGCCATCGCCGCGCCCGCGCCGATCGGCGCGAGCTTCATGATCGTCGCCATCATTCCGAAGAACGCCTTGGAGATCGTGTCGAACAGCTCGACCACGCGCGCGCCGGATTTGCCCATGTGCATCAGCGCGAAGCCGAACAGCACCGCCAGCAGCAGCACCTGCAGCAGGTCGCCGCTGCCGGTGAAGGCGTCGGTGAAGGTCTTGGGGATGATGTGCAGCAGGAATTCGGTGGTGCTTTGTTCCTTCGCCGCATCGACGTACTTGGCGACGGCGCCCGCATCCAGCGTGGCCGGGTCGACGTGGAATCCGGCGCCCGGCTTGATCGTGTTCACCACGATCAGGCCGATGACCAGCGCGATGGTCGAGACCACTTCGAAATAGGCGATCGCCTTCACGCCGACGCGCCCGACCTTCTTCACGTCGGACACGCCGGCGATGCCCAGCACCACGGTGAGGAAGATGATCGGCGCGATCAGCATCTTGATCAGCGCGATGAACGCGTCGCCGAGCGGCTTCAGCTTGACGGCGGTGTCGGGAAGGAAATGGCCCAGCGTGCCGCCGATCACGACGGCGGCCAGGACCCAGAGATAGAAGCGGGAAGGGGAAGACTTCATGGGCGATGCGATGGCATGGAGCGGGAACGCCCGCGCTGGCGGACGTCCGGGTGTCGGGGGAAACGCGGTCCCGATCCCCGGGGCCGCGACGCCCGACACAATGCGGCCCGCGGTGCCGGCAGGAGCAGGGCGAAAATTCCGCATTGCCCACGTGCGCCGGTGCTGCATCGCGCCAGGCGCCTTGCCGGATCGGTGCGCCGCGCCGGCCAGAATCAACCGCTTACGCGCGCGCCCGTGCCGATCGCCGCCCGTTCGACCATCGTCGTAACGAATGCTCACGCCGCCCGGACTAGCCTGAAACGCATCGCCGCCGGAGGGGCCATCCATGCGCTACGAAGAGTTCTACCGCCGCTCGATCGAACAGCCCGAGGAGTTCTGGGGCGAGCAGGCGAGGGCGATCCACTGGAACAAGCCGCCGGAAAAGATCCTGGATTACTCCAATCCGCCGTTCCGCAAGTGGTTCGCCGGCGGCGAGACCAATCTCTGCCACAACGCGGTCGATCGCCATTTGCACGAACGCGCCGACCAGCTCGCGCTCGTCGCGATTTCGACCGAAACCAATGCCACCCGCGAGATCACCTATCGCGAGCTGCATCGCGAAGTGAATACCTTCGCCGCCGCGATCCGTTCGCTCGGCGTCGGGCGCGGCGATCGCGTCGTCATCTACATGCCGAACATGGCCGAGGCGGTGTTCGCGATGCTCGCCTGCGCGCGGATCGGCGCGGTGCATTCGGTGGTGTTCGGCGGATTCGCCGCGCACAACCTCGCGCTGCGCATCGACGATGCCACGCCGAAGCTGCTGATCTGCGCCGACGCCGGCATGCGCGGCGGCAAGGTGATTCCGTACAAGCCGCTGGTCGATGCCGCATGCGATGCCGCGAAATCGCCGCCGCCGAAGGTGCTGATCGTCGAGCGCGGCCTCGATCCGCAGCACGCGATGGTCGACGGCCGCGACGTGCACTACGCGCCACTGCGCGAGCGGTTCGACGGCGCGGAAGTCGACGTCGAATGGCTCGAATCGAACGAGCCGAGCTATCTGCTCTACACCTCCGGCACGACCGGGAAACCCAAGGGCGTGCAGCGCGACGTCGGCGGCTACGCGGTGGCGCTCGCGCTGTCGATGTGGTCGATCTACGACGTGCGCGCGGGGCAGGTGATGTTTTCCACGTCCGACGTCGGCTGGGCGGTCGGACATTCGTACAACGTGTACGGGCCGCTGATCGCCGGCGCCACATCGGTGCTGTACGAAGGATTGCCGACGAATCCCGATCCCGGCATCTGGTGGCGCATCTGCGAGCAGTACGGCGTGCGTACGATGTTCTCCTCGCCCACCGGCATCCGCGTGCTGAAGAAGCAGGACGCGTCGTTCCTGAAGAAGCACGAACTGTCCGCGCTGCAGTGGCTGTTCCTCGCCGGCGAACCGCTGGACGAACCGACCGCGCAATGGATCACCGACGGCATCGGCAAGACCATCGTCGACAACTACTGGCAGACCGAAACCGGCTGGCCGGTGCTGTCGCTGATGCCGGGACTCGACCTGAAACCGGTGAAGTTCGGCTCGCCCGGTCTGCCGACGCCGGGCTACAAGCTGCGCGTGATCGACGACGCCACGGGCGACGACGTGCCCGCCGGAACCAAGGGCGTGCTGGTGATCGAACCGCCGCTGCCGCCGGGCTGCCTGACGACGGTGTGGAAGGACGACGCGCGTTTCCTCTCGAGCTACTTCAGCCATTTCAAACAGCTCGTCTACAGCTCGCTGGACTGGGCGATCCGCGACGAGGATGGCTACACCTTCATCCTCGGTCGCACGGACGACGTCATCAACGTGGCGGGCCATCGCCTGGGCACGCGCGAGATCGAGGAGTCGTGTTCGACGCATCCCAGCGTCGCCGAAGCGGCGGTGATCGGCGTTCGCGACGAACTGAAAGGGCAGGTTCCGGTGGTGTTCGCCACGCTCAAGCGGCAGGATGAATCGGCGAGCGATGCGGCGATCGGGATGCAGCAGCGCGTGGTGGAACAACTCGGTGGCGTCGCGAAGCCGGCGCGCGTGTATGTCGTGAACGCGTTGCCGAAGACGCGGTCGGGCAAGCTGCTGCGGCGTTCGCTGCAGGCGTTGGCGGAAAGCCGCGATCCAGGCGATCTGTCGACGCTGGACGATCCCGGTGCGCTGGAGGAAGTGAAGCGCGCGCTGGAGCGCGGGCCCGACGCGGAACGTTGACTCGCATCATTCCTGCGCGGGCGTCACCCCGGCGTAGCGGGCGCGCGGGCGGATCAGTCCGCCCTGCGCCTGTTGTTCCAGCGCGTGCGCGAGCCAGCCGGCGAGGCGGCCGGCGGCGAAGATCACCAGCGCCGGCGTCGCCGGCAATGCGTGCGCGTGGCAGATCGCCGCGAGCATGAAGTCGATGTTCGGACGCTGGCCGCTGATTTCCTCGGTCGCGATGACCAGCGCGTTCAACGCGTCCATCTTCGCCGCATCGGGCGCGCAACGGCGCAGTCGCGACAGCAGCTCGGCGGCGCGCGGATCGCCGTGCGGATACAGCGCGTGGCGGAACCCCGGCAGGTCGTCGCCGCGCTGCCAGCGCGCCGCGATCGCCTCGCGCGGAGATTCCGATTGCAGCGCCTCGCCGATCAGCGCGTACGCACGCGCGGTCGCGCCACCATGCCGCGGTCCCGACAGCGCAGCCAGGCCGCTGCAGACCGTCGCGTGCAGATGCGCGCCGGTCGATGCGACCACGCGCGCGGCGAAGGCCGACACGTTGAGCTCGTGGTCGGCGCACAGCACGAGCGCCGCGCGCACCAGATCCTCGAACGCCGCATCGCGCGGCATCCATGCATGCGCGAGCAGCGCATGCACCGGTGCCGAAGCCGGCGCTCCGGCGACCAGCAGCGCCGCGTTCTGGCGCAGCAGCGTGGCCGCGACGCGATGGCGCGTTCGCGTGGCCGCGTTGAGGGAGTGGCGTTCTTCCAGCGCGAGCAGCGGGAACGCCGCCATCGTGCGTTCCAGCGGAGGAAGCGACGCATCGCTGGCGATCGCCGCCACCGTGGCCGGCCACGCGGCCGGAAGCGGTGCGTCGAACGGATCGTCATCGCCACAGTCCCACAGCAGACGCGCGGTGTCCTCCAGCGTGGCGCCGCCGCGCACGAGCGCGATCGCCGACCGCCCGCGGTAATACGGGCCCTCGTCGGGATGGATCAGCGAGATCCGCGTCTCCAGCACGGGCAGGCCGCGATCCAGGCTCTGCGCTGCCCCGCGCGCCTCGCCGCGGCCGGCGCGCTGGCGCTGGGCCAGGCGCTCGACGTCCTGCCGCAGGTACAAGCGGCTCCGATGGTCGGGCCCGGGGCGGGATTCGAGCAGGCCGCGGCTGACGTAGGCGTACAGCGTCGCCGGGCTGATGCCGAGCAGGCGGCAGGTTTCGCGGGCGGAAAGCAGGTCCTGGGTCGGCGGCATGGCGGTGACATATTGATTGGGTCGATCAAGATTGATCAACCAATGCGATGGTGCCAGATTGACGCCCGCCGCACACAGGAGCCCCGCATGACCACCGCCTCCGCCGGCGCGCGTTTCCGCGCCGCCCTTGCCGTCGAAAAGCCCCTGCAGGTCATCGGCGCCATCAACGCCAACCACGCGCTGCTCGCCCAGCGTGCGGGGTATCGCGCGATCTACCTGTCCGGCGGCGGCGTCGCGGCCGGTTCGCTCGGCCTGCCGGACCTGGGCATTTCCGGGCTGGAAGACGTGCTGATCGACGTTCGTCGCATCACCGACGTCTGCGAATTGCCGCTGCTGGTCGACATCGACACCGGCTTCGGCCCCAGCGCGTTCAACATCGAGCGCACGGTGAAGTCGCTGATCAAGGCCGGCGCCGCCGCCTGCCACATCGAGGACCAGGTCGGCGCGAAGCGCTGCGGCCATCGTCCCGGCAAGGAAATCGTGTCGCAGGGCGAGATGGCCGATCGCGTCAAGGCCGCCGCCGATGCGAAGACCGACCCGGAGTTCTTCCTCATCGCTCGCACCGACGCCATCGCGGTGGACGGCGTGGACGCGGCGATCGAGCGCGCCATCGCCTGCGTCGAAGCCGGCGCCGACGGCATCTTCGCCGAGGCCGCGTACGACCTGGACACCTACCGCCGCTTCGTCGATGCGGTGAAGGTGCCGGTGCTGGCGAACATCACCGAGTTCGGCAAGACGCCGCTGTTCACCCGCGACGAGCTGGCCTCGGCGGGCGTCGCGATCCAGCTGTTCCCGCTGTCGGCGTTCCGTGCGATGAACAAGGCCGCCGAGAACGTCTACACCGCGATCCGTCGCGACGGCCACCAGAAGGCCGTCGTCGACACGATGCAGACGCGCGATGAGCTTTACGATCGCATCGGTTACCACGATTTCGAGAACAAGCTCGACGCGCTGTTCGCAAGCAGGAAATAAAGGTCGGCCGACGGAGCGTACAGGGCCTTCCCATGGAGTCCCCCTGTCCCCATCTCCGCCGGCGCGTCCGTCGCCCTTCGACCGTGGCGGGCGCGATCCGGCCCACCACGGTCGGCTGCGACCCCCGTCGCAGGCTGGCTTTGATCGAATAATCCCGCTGTCGCCCCTTCACGCTCACCCTTCGATCCAGACAACGTCGCACCCCGGGCCGACCGGTCACCCCGCGTCGGACCACGCACGAGGAGAAACCCGATGACCGAGACCACCCAGGTCCTGCCCAAGGCCAAGAAATCCGTCGCGCTCAGCGGCACCGCCGCGGGCAACACCGCGCTGTGCACCGTCGGCCGCAGCGGCAACGACCTGCACTACCGCGGCTACGACATCCACGACCTGGCGACGAAGTCGACCTTCGAGGAAGTCGCGCACCTGCTCGTGCACTGCGCGCTGCCGACCGCGTCGCAGCTGAAGCAGTACAAGGCCAAGCTCAAGCGCCTGCGCGGGCTGCCGGCGATCGTGTCCGAAGCGCTGGAACTGGTTCCCGCCAACGCGCATCCGATGGACGTGCTGCGCACCGGCTGCTCCGTGCTGGGCACGGTGCTGCCCGAGCGCGAAGGCCATCCGGCGTCCGAAGCGCGCGACATCGCCGACAAGCTCATCGCCAGCTTCGGTTCGATGCTGCTGTACTGGTGGCACTTCACGCGTAATGGCCGTCGCATCGACGTGGAAACCGACGACGATTCCGTCGCCGCGCATTTCCTGCACCTGCTGCATGGCGAGGAGCCCTCGCAGCTGCATGCCGACTCGCTCGACAAGTCGCTGATCCTCTACGCCGAACACGAGTTCAACGCATCGACGTTCACCGCACGCGTGATCGCCGGTACCGGTTCGGACCTGCATTCGTGCATCACCGGCGCGATTGGCGCGCTGCGTGGCCCCAAGCACGGCGGCGCGAACGAAGTGGCGATGGACATCATCGCGCGCTACGGTTCGGCCGATGAGGCGGAGGCCGACATCCGCGCGCGCATGGATCGCAAGGAAATCATCATCGGCTTCGGCCACCCGGTGTACACCATCGGCGATCCGCGCAACCCGATCATCAAGGAACTCTCGCGCAAGCTGTGCATCGATGGCGGCAACAAGACGCTGTTCGACGTGTCCGAGCGCATCGAGAACCTGATGATGGACACCAAGAAGATGTTCCCGAACCTCGACTGGTACAGCGCGTCGGCCTATCACATGATGGGCATTCCGACGCCGATGTTCACGCCGCTGTTCGTCATCGCGCGCACCACCGGCTGGAGCGCGCACGTGATCGAGCAGCGCGAGGACGGCAAGATCATCCGTCCGAGCGCGAACTACACCGGGCCGGAAGATCGCGAGTACGTGGCGATCGACAAGCGCTGACCGGCGCTTCGTTCGAGATGGAAAGGGCCGCGCATTGCGCGGCCTTTTTCCTGGGAAGGTCTGTGGCGGGGAACGCGGACGTCGCAGGGCAAGGGCAGGCCGCCCGGCATCGGCGGCGTCGAACATTGAACGGGTGCCGAGCGCGGCGCGTCCAACCGTGGCATAGTCGGCCGGCTTTCGCAGCCAATGGTCCGGGGGGAACCATGCGCGACGACGAAGTGCCGAACAAGACCGATGCCGGTCGCGACGAGATCCAGAGCCGCACGCTGAAGCTGCCGAACGGGTTGCGGTCGATCCTGCTGATGGTGGACGGGCAACGCAACGGGGCGCAGCTGCGTGGCGTGGCGGCCGGCCTGAAGGCGCCGGACGACGCCCTGCAGCAGCTCCAGGCGATGGGCCTGATCGCCGTGCCGCAGAGCCTGGCCGCCGCCGCTGCCGCGACGATCCGCGAAGCCGCGCGCCCGGCGTCGGCAAACGAACCGGCTCCCGTGGCGCCCGCGCCCGTCTCCGGGCCGTCTGGCGCGAACGGCTATTCCGCGCTCTACACGCTGATGTCCGACACCGTGCGCGAGCACCTCGGGCTGCGCGGCTATTTCCTGCAGCTCAAGGTCGAACGCTGCACCGACGTGGGCGAACTGATCGCGCTGCTGCCGGACTTCAGCACCGCGCTGGGCAAGGCGCGCGACACCGATTTCGCCGCGGAGATGGAGCGCCGTTTCCGCGCGCTCGCGCAGGCCTGAGGCGCGGCGGGGTGCCAACGACACGAAGGCGGCCGGAGCCGCCTTCGTGCGTTCGTGGCGTGGCTTCGCGCGTTACGCCAGCCCTTCGATCTGCAACGCCTTCTGCACCGCCGGGTCGGCCTCCATGCGGGCCTTGAACGCGGCCAGGTGGTCCAGGCCCGTCAGATCGATGCCCACGCCCCGCGCCCAGCGCAGGGTGATGTAGAGGTAGGGATCGGCGTAGCTGCGGAAGCCGGCGAGCCACTGGCGGCCGGCGAGCTGGCGGTCGGCGACCTCGAACAGCGAACGCACGCGGGCGCGGGCGGCGTGCTTCACGGCTTCGTACTGGCTCTCGTCGCCGATGAAGTTGCCCGGCCCGAACAGCGGCTTGAACGCCGGGTGCAGGTCGGAATTGACGAAGGCCAGCCAGCGGGACGCCTCGGCGCGCTGGCGCGCGCTGCCGTCGCCGGCGAGGCCGGCTTCGGGGAAGGAGTCGGCGATGTAGCCCATGATCGCGGCGTTCTGGGTCAGCACGAAGTCGCCGTCCACGATCGCCGGCACCGCGCCGGTGGGATTGATCGCCAGGTACGCCGGCGCCTTCATCGAGTCCTTGTCGAGGATCTCCAGCTGGAAGGGCTGGCCCGTCCACTGCAGCGCGATGTGGTCGGCGGTCGAGCACGCGCCGGGCTTGGTGTAGAGCTTCATTGCGGGGATCCCTTCAAGGAAAGCGAATCCCGACACTATGGCCGACGCGCGGGCCGCGGCTCAACGCCGTGGCATGCAACAGATCATTGCCATGAATGCGCCCGGACGGGCCATGCCGCCGGGCGGAGGCGCCGCGCGCCTACGAACGCCGCGGCTTCAACGACTGCACCTTATAGAAGGT
The DNA here is from genome assembly GCF_057747855.1 of Lysobacter sp. SCRH-1R. Lineage (NCBI taxonomy): Bacteria > Pseudomonadati > Pseudomonadota > Gammaproteobacteria > Lysobacterales > Lysobacteraceae > Lysobacter > Lysobacter sp. SCRH-1R. The sequence continues at coordinate 956,576 of NZ_CM173227.1, forward strand.
GTGGTCGCCGATCGTCGCCACCTGGTACGCCGTGCGCCAGGACGGACTGGCGATCGCGTGTGCGGCGAAGTGGCTGGCGCCGGGGACGATCTCCTTGCGCTCGCCGGGCGGCAGCGCCCAGTTGCGCTCGGCGTCGAGGGCGATGCCGACGGCCTCGGCCCAGGCATCGGTGTTGCTCAGCCGCGTGCCCGGCGACACCAGGGTCGGGGCGAACTGCTTGCGTGCGGTGACCACGTCGCAGACGGTGTTGCCCCACAGGCCGCTGTCGCGGCGACGCAGGGCGACCTCGGCGACCGCCTTCTGGCCGCGGACCGACTGGTCGCGCGCTTCCAGGTAGACGGTGGTGCTCAGGCACAGCGAGTCGGCGGTTTGTGGCGGAAGCACGGAGGCCAGCCACAGGATCCAAGCCAGTTTCATCTAATCGGACTCCTTGCTCCGTTGCGCCGGGCCGCTTGGAGTCCGCTTCCCAAGGGGAAGGGGCCACCGCGCGAACCGGCATGGCGTACTGGGGAGGGCAGCGCACTCTGCGGCGCGCTTTTGCCCATTCACCAAAGCCGCGCGGAAGGGTAGGGTGCGCGGGCGGTGAGGGTCGCCACCAAGGGGGTGGCCGAAAAAAGTTGGCGCACGGTAGCGGCGCGAAGATAAATGCCTCGTGAACAAAGGGGGCTTGACCGGGCCTCCCGGTTCCGGCTGGAAATCCGCCGGCCCGATCGCAACTCGTTGTATGCAAACGGGATTGGGTTGCGGGCCCCGGTCACCGGAATGCCGAACGCCTGTTCAGGAAGTTGCCGGTCGGGTCGGCGCACGCCCCAAACCAGGCCTCCCGATCGACTGCGCGACACCCCTGCAGCCCTTGCCCCGCAAGGGCTGCGCAATTCGCTACAGGATGGCCGCGAGGCGGCTTCCCTGGGCGATGGCGCGCTTCGCGTCGAGCTCCGCCGCGACATCCGCGCCGCCGATCACATGCACCACGGCGCCCTGCGCCACGAGCTCCTCCGCCAGCGGTTTGAAGGGCTCCTGGCCCGCGCAGACCACCACATGGTCGACCGCCAGCACCTGTTCGCTGCAGTCCACGCGCACGTGGAAGCCCTCGTCGTCCACGCCGAGGTATTCGACGCCGCCGAGCATCCGCACCTTCTTCGCCTTGAGCGTGGCGCGGTGGATCCAGCCCGTCGTCCTGCCGAGCCGGGCGCCGGGTCGGCCGGGGCTGCGCTGCAGCAGCCAGACCTCGCGCGCGGGCGCTTCGGGCTTCGGCGCGGCCAGGCCGCCGCGGTTCCCGTCGTAGGCCAGGTCGACGCCCCATTCGGCGCGCCAGCGGGCCGGGTCCAGCGCGGCGCTGGGCCCGTGCTCGACCAGGAACTCCGCCACGTCGAAGCCGATGCCGCCCGCGCCGACGATCGCCACCTTCCGTCCCGGCACGACGCGACCGCCCAGCACATCGAGGTAACTGACGACCTTCGGGTGGTCAGCGCCGGGGAAATCCACCTCGCGCGGGCGGATGCCGCTGGCGAGCACCACCGCGTCGAAGCCCGCCAGCGTCGCGGCCTCGGCGTAGGTGCCCAGGCGGACGTCCACGCCGGTCTGCTCCAGCCGGCGGCCGAAGTAGCGCAGCGTTTCGTGGAACTCCTCCTTGCCCGGGATCCGCTTGGCGAGGTTGAACTGCCCGCCGATCTCCCCCGACGCTTCGAACAGGGTCACCCGGTGCCCGCGTTCGGCCGCGACCGTCGCCGCGGCCAGCCCGGCCGGGCCGGCGCCGACCACGGCGATGGGCTTCGGGTTCGAGGTCGGCACGTAATTCAGTTCGGTCTCGGCGCAGGCGCGCGGATTGACCAGGCAGCTGGCGGTCTTGTTCTCGAACACGTGGTCCAGGCACGCCTGGTTGCAGGCGATGCATGTATTGATGTCGAGCGCGCGCCGCTCGCGCGCCTTGTTCACCCACTGCGGGTCGGCCAGCAGCGGTCGCGCCATCGACACCATGTCGGCCTCGCCGCGGGCGAGCACGCCCTCGGCCACCTCGGGCATGTTGATGCGGTTGGTCGTCACCAGCGGCACGCCGACGTGCGGCTTCAGGCGCGCGGTGATCCCGGTGAACGCCGCACGCGGCACCGACGTGGCGATGGTCGGCACCCGTGCCTCGTGCCAGCCGATGCCGGTGTTGATCAGCGTCGCGCCGGCCGCTTCGATCGCCTTCGCCTGCTGCACGACCTCGTCCCACGCCAGGCCGTCGTCGACCAGGTCCAGCATCGAAAGCCGGTAGACGATGATGAAATCCGGCCCGCAGGCCTCGCGGATGCGGCGGACGATCTCCACCGCGAAGCGCATGCGCCTGGCGGCATCGCCGCCCCACGCGTCGTGACGTTTATTGGTGCGCGGTGCGGTGAACTGGTTGAGCAGGTAGCCCTCCGAGCCCATGACCTCGACGCCGTCGTAACCGGCCTCGCGCGCCATCGTCGCGCTGCGCACGAAGGCGCGGATCTGCCGTTCGACGCCGCCGGCTGAGAGCGCGCGCGGCGTGAACGGGTTGATCGGCGCCTTGAGCCGGCTCGGCGCCACCTGCAGCGGGCTGTAGCCGTAGCGGCCGGCGTGGAGGATCTGCAGGCAGATGCGCCCGCCGTGCGCATGCACCGCGCCGGTGACCTGCCGGTGGCGCCGCACTTCCCACGGAAAGCGCATCGTCCCGCCGAACGGCTTGAGCCAGCCGGCGAGATTCGGCGAGAACCCGCCGGTGACGATCAGCCCGACGCCGCCGGCCGCGCGCTCGGCGAAGTAGGCGGCGAGCTTCGGGAAGTCGGCCGCCTTGTCCTCCAGCCCCGTGTGCATCGATCCCATCAGCACGCGGTTGGGCAGGGTGCAGAAGCCCAGGTCCAGCGGCGCGAACAGGTGCGGGTAGAGCGGGTGGGGCTCGTGCGGCGCGGCGGGGGCGAAGCTCAGGGGGCTGGCGACCGTCATCGGCGGATGTCGTCGATATGTACGCTGGCGTACGGAAGCGGGCACGATGCCGGGAAAGCCGGTGGCGTTCAAGCAGGGGGCGCCCACCGCCCACGCCCAAAAGGCCCCGGCGCGCAAGGGTTGTCTCCCGCCCGCCCCTCGCCGAACATGGCCCACCCGTAGTTTCCGGTCCTGTATGGACGACGCTTCCGCACCCCTGCAGGACTACCTCCGCGCCGGCATCGTCGCGGCCGACCTGCCCGACCTGCATCCGCTCCTGTCCGCCCGCGACCTCCTGCGCGCCTTCTCGACCCTGTTCCACGGTGGCGAGGAGAGCGTGATGGTGCGCCTGCTGGTGCTGCGCGCCATCGGCGAGCGCGGCGCCGCCCCGGACTGGAGCCCGCAGGAGCTGCGCGACCACTTCGCCTACCTGGACCCGGTGAAGTTCGACACCGTGCTCGGCCGCCTGCGCGAGAACGACCTGCTGCGCTGGGATAACGACACGCAGCGCTACCGCATCAGCCCGGTTGGGCGCCAGGCGCTGTCGTCGATCGGCCTGCTGCTGCAGTTCAACCGCGAGGGCGACGAGCTGGCCTACGTCACCGCGCAGCTCGCCGCCGGCCAGGCCGTCGGGCGCGTGCGCGGCGACGATCTGCAGCACCTGTTGTCGCGCCTCAACGAATACCGCGAGGATTTCGACCAGGCCGTGCTCAGCGGCTCGGAGCACCGCATCCAGCGCGCCGCCGGCACGCTGCAGCAGGTGTGGCAGTGGGTCGAGAAGGGCACGGCGATCGTCAAGGAGATCGCCGCCGACGAGGAACTCGACGCCGCCACGCATCGCGTCGCGCAGCAGATCGGTCGCGCGCAGAGCTCCATGTTGCGGCAGGCGTCGGTGTTCCAGCGGGCGCTGAACCAACTCGACCGCCACCGTGTGCACATCGGCGCGAGCGGCCTGTCGTCCACCGACGTCAACCGCTTCCTGCGCGGCATGGACACCGATGCGCTCGCCGCGCTGGCGGACGACGCGCTCGCGCGCGTGGTCGCGCCGGCTTTCATGCTGGCGCCCATCGCACTGGACATCGCCGAATACGAGCTGGTCGAACGCGAGCGCGAGGCGCAGGAAGACGCCTCGCTGCCGCCCGCGCAGGACGCGCCCGACGACACGCAGGCGCCGGTGGCCGAGAACGACTACGCGCACGCGGAGCAATGGTTGTCGCAGCTGACCTCGCTCGAACGCGATGCCGACACGGCGCTGTCCGACTGGGTACCGCAGGACGGCTTCGCGGTCAGCGCGTACCGGCTGTCGCTGCTCGGCCTGATCGGCGACCCCGGCGCGGAAAACCGCAACGGCGTCAGCGCATCGATTGCCCAGCTGCCGCTGCGCTGGAAGGTCGGCACGCAGTTCGAGCAGGTCAACCGCGCGGGCGTGGCGTACATGAGCCGGGCGTGGCTGACGGGGAAGGACGACGCGGCGTACGAGGCCGACTCGGTGAACCACGGCGACGACGAATGCGATGCAGGTAGCGAAGCCGACACGCATGCCGCTCCGAAACCTTCCAGGAAACCGTCATCCCGGCGAAAGCCGGGACCCAGGCCCGTAGCGTCCGACGACGCCGTGCCTGCTTCCGACGCTGCCAGCCTGGATCCCGGCTTTCGCCGGGATGACGGGCAAAGCGAGGCAACGGCGAAACAACCAAAGCAGAAAAAGAAATCCGCCGCAACAACGGAAACCCCATGAGCGATCCCACCGCCACCCTCATCGCCCGCCTGCTCGCCGAGCGCTGGTTGCCGCGCGACGACTCCGCGGTGCGTCAGGTCCTGGTCGACGCGGAACTGCGCGACGACCTCGACCGCCGCCTCGCCGGCGTCGGCCTGCGCCTGCTCGAACATCCCTACGCCGCTCACGTCGCCGTCGGCGTGGCGCGCGCGCAGGAGAACGATGTCTTCGGCAGTGCGCGCGCGTGGGCCGCGAGCAACCTGCAGCTCGATCGCGACGCGCTCGCGCTGCTGGTCGTGCTGTGGTCGCTGCTGGTGCTGCCCAAGCGGCAGCGCCAGATCGCGCGGCAGGAAAGCGAACGCCAGCAGGACCAGGAGCAGATGTTCGCCGAACTCAAGCCGGTACCCGTCGGGCAGGACATGGTCGAACCGATCAACGAACGCACGCTGGTGGCCGACTTCGGCGACAAGCTCGGCGGCAAGTTCCGCATCAATCTTTCACTCGGCGCATTGCAGCGACACGGCTTCATCGTGCGCCGCAAGGAACGCATCGCCGAAGGTCCGCTGCTGGATCTCGCCTTCGATTACGAACGCATCGCCAGCCGCGTGATGGACGGCGCGCTGTCGTTCGTCGTCGAACAGGCGCGCGCGACGCAGGCGGCCAACGCCGACAGCCTCGACGACGTTGCGTACGACGCAACGCTCGACGACGACCTCCACGAAAGCAGCGACACCACCGAAGAGGCACAGGCCGATGTTTGAGTTCCGCAGCCTGGAAGTCGTGCACTGGGATTACTGGCAGCGTTTCCAGCTGCCGCTCGACGCTTCGGTCATCACCGTGGTCGGCCCGAACGGCTCGGGCAAGACGACGCTGCTCGACGCGCTGCGCACGCTGCTCGCCATCGAGGACCGCGAAACCGCGCGCGACTACAAGACCTACCTGCGCCACAACGGCAAGGGCCAGGCGTGGCTGCGCGCGGTGGTGAGCAATCGTCCGGATCGCCGCGGCGGTCGTCCGTTCTTCCCGATCAAGGACGAGACCGTCACGCTCGCATGCCGCATCCGCAAGCGCGGCGGCGACTGGTCGCGCGATTACCAGATCCTCGCCGGAGACGTGCCGGTCGAACAGATCGAAACCGGCGGCGAATGGCTCGGCGTGCGCGACTATCGCGTGCGACTGGCCGGCGCCGGCCTCACGCGCGCGATCTGCCGCGTGCTCACGCTGGAGCAGGGCGCCACCGACAAGCTCTGCCAGCTGTCGCCGCGTGAACTGCTGCAGCTGGTTTTCGACGTGTTCGAGGACAAGGCCGTGCTGGACGACTACCAGCGCGCCAAGAGCGAACAGCTCGACGTCGAGAAGGAAATCGAACAGCTGCGCCACGGGCTGGGCGAGCTGCATTTCAAGCTCGAATCGGCGCGCGTGGACGTGCGTTCGTTCGAGGAAGGCCAGGCGCTGCGCAACCAGCGCCAGCGACTGCAGGCCGAAATCGCGCCGAAGATCGAACTGGCCGACCTGCGCGCCACGCTGGAAGGCGCACGTCCGCGCCTGACCGGCCTGCGCCGCGCGCTGCGCGAACGCGAGCGCGTGTTCGACAACCTCCGCACGCGTGAAGCCAATGCCGTCGGTCAACACGACGAACTGCGCGCGGCGATCGAACGCGCCCGCGCCGACGTGCGCGCCTGCGAAACCGAATTCACCGCTGCGCGCGATCACGCGCGCGATGCCGAGATGCTGGTGCGCCGTCGCGACGAACTCGCGCGCGTGCAGGCGCAGCGCGGCGCGGTGGACGTGGAAGCACTCAGCCGTCGCGTGGAAGAAGGCCGCCGCCGTCAGGCCGAACTGAAGCTGGAAGCCGAACGCGATCGCCAGCGCACCGGCGAAATCGCCGCGCAGGTCGCGGCGCTCAGTGGTGGCGGACGCATCGTCGAGCCATTCGAGCGCGATTTCCGCACCGCGCTCGACAACGCGGGCATCGAACACCGCGTGTTGACCGAACTGGTCGACATCGTCGATCCGAAGTGGTCGGTCGCCGTCGAAGCCGTGCTGGCGCCGTATCGCCATCTCATCGTGCTGGAGGATCCGCGCGACGAAGGTGCGGCGTGGAAGCTCGGCGAGAAGATGCAGTACCGCCACTTCGTCGTGTCCACGCGCACGCCGGTGGAGAAGGCGACGAAGGGCTCGTTGCTGGAAGTGGTGAAGTTCTCCGCCGAGCCACCGTCGTGGCTGCCCAAGCAACTGGACAAGATCCAGCGCGTGGAGGACATCGAGGACGGCCGTCGCCTGCCGAAGGGGCAGGACTGGATCACGCTGAAGGGCTACCTGCGCGAACATCGCGGCGGTCGCCACATCGGCGGCGGCGCACCGCATTTCGGCAGCGGCGCACGACAGGCGCGACTGGACGAACTGCGCGCCGAACAGATCGACATCCAGCAGCGCGCGCACGCGCGCGAAGACGAACTGAGCGAGCTGGGCAAGCGCGTCGATGCGGAGCAGACGCGACTGCTCGGCCTCGACGCCGGTCAGGAACTGGTCACGCGTGCAGCGGAATTCGCCGACGCCGCCGAACGTCTTCCCGCGATGGCCGAAGCCGCGCAGCAGGCGGCGGTGGCGCTGTCGGAGGCGCGTTCCCGTCTTGATGGGCTCGAAGCGGAAGACAAGGCCGAAAGCATCGCCGACGCCACGCGCGCGGGCGAGATCCGTTCGCTCGACAACGAAGTGCGCGAGCGCGCGCAGCAGATCGCGCAGGAACGCCAGCAGCTGGTGCAGCGCATCGTCGAGTTCCGCCGCAAGCGCGCGCTGATGCCGCATGCGTGGCGCAGCGCCGACGCCTTGCGCCAGGCGCGCGAGGAATACGAAAGCGCGGGTGCCGTGCGACGCGAACTGGAGCGCATCGACGAGCGCCTGCAGCGCGGCGGCTACATCGAGGACGAAGGCTGCATCGCGCTGCGCGACAAGTTCGCCGCCGACCACGACGGGCTGGAGTCGACCATCGGCAAGCGCGAGGCGCACCTGCATCGCGCGCGTCGCATCACCGAGGAAGCGCGCGGCGCGTACATCAACGTGTTGCGTGCGACGGTACGCCGTTACAAGAAGAACCTCGCGGCGCTGGGCGAACTCGCCGGCATCGGCGTCGACGTCGAAATGCCCGAGCTGGTGAACGAGGACGTCGCGCTGGCGCAGGCCGGATTGACGGTGAAGTTCGACTTCGACCGCAAGGGCTGGATCGGGCTGGACGATGGCGAAGCGTCGGGCGGCCAGCAGGTGATGAAGTCGCTGCTGCTGCTCGTCGGCCTGCTGCGCGACGAGGACCAGCCGGGCGGCTTCGTCTTCATCGACGAACCGTTCGCGCACCTGGACGTGTTCAACATCGAGAAGGTCGGCCGCTTCCTGCGCTCGACCGATGCGCAGTACATCCTGACCACGCCGATCACGCACAACCTCAACGTGTTCGAGCCGTCCGACCTGGTGCTGGCGACGAGCAAGCGTCGCGGCGGCAATGCGTGGGCGGAACCGGTGGCGGTGCTCAAGCGCGACCGTCGCGACGACGCGCAGGCGGCGTGACGTAACGCGGATGAGGGCGGGGCGCCAGCAGGTCGAACACTCGACGTACCGCAATCTTGCGGTCGTCGTGAAGCGCTGGCCGGGCGCGCCGGCGGATTTCTTTACCGCCGAGGCGACGGGATTGGCGGCGTTGTCGGGCGCAGGTGTCTTACGCGTTCCGCGCGTGCTCGCGCTCGAGCCGGAGCGGCTCGTGCTGGAGGACCTCGGCGAAGGCACGCCGAAGGAGACGTTCTGGACGCGCGCCGGTGAAGGACTCGCCACACAGCACGCGCTGCGCAACGCGCGTTTCGGCTTCAAACGCGATGGCTATTGCGGGCCAGCCCCGCAGTCGAACGCGTGGACGGAGGATGGCTGCGCGTTCTTTTCCGAACGTCGATTGCTGCCGCAGGCGCGTCGCGCGCTGGACGGCGGGCATCTTGTTTCAGACGACGTGGCTGCGGTCGAACGCGTGTGCTCGCGCCTGCGCGAACTGATTCCCGCGCAGCCGGCGTCGCTGCTGCACGGCGATCTGTGGATGGGCAACCTGCATTGCTGCGCGGACGGCGCGCCTGCGTTGATCGATGCGGGTGCCGTGCACTATGGCTGGGTAGAGTCGGAGCTGGCGATGCTCACGCTCTTTGGTTCGCCACCCGATGCGTTTTGGCGTGCGTATGCAGCGCACGCGACGGTGGCGAGCGATTGGCGCGAACGTGCGCCGATCTACAACCTCTACCATCTGCTCAATCATCTGAACCTGTTTGGCGGGAGTTATCTCGCGGGTGTGCGTGAGGTGTTGGCGCGGTTCGTGTAGTTAACCGTCATTCCAGCGAAAGCTGGACAACAACGCCCTGCGCTTTTGTTGCCCGGGTAAGCGAAGCGCACCCGGGTTGGAAGGTGGTCGCGTCCCCGGGTGCGCTTCGCTTGCCCGGACTACATGAGCAATCGCTGTTGCGCTCTTGATCATCATCCCCGCGAAGGTGGTCAGACCACTACCAACCCGACACCACCAGCTTCCCGATCGTCGTCCCCGACTCCAGGCGACGATGCGCCTCGCGCAGGTTCGCCGCATTGATCGGCGACAGCGTTTCCCGATGTGTGCCGCGCAGCTCGCCCGAATCGATCAACGATGCGACGCGCGCAAGGATGCGGCCCTGTTCGTCCATGTCGGGCGTCTGGAAGCGGGGACGTCCGAACATCATTTCCCAGTGGATGCCGATGCACTTGAACTTGTATGGGTCGCCCAGTCGCACCGGATCCTTCGGTTCGACGATCAGGCCGACGTGGCCCTGCGGCGCGAGGATCTCGCCGAGTTCTTCCCAGTAACGATTGGTGTCGTAGAGGTTCAGCGCGGCATCGACGGTTTCGAAACCCAACGCCTTCAGCTGCGGATGCAGCGGTTGGCGATGATCGATGACGTGATGCGCACCGAGTTCGCGACACCACGCGATGGTGTCCTCCCGCGATGCGGTGGCGATCACGGTGAAGCCGGCGCGTCGTGCGAGCTGGATCGCGATCGACCCCACGCCGCCTGCGCCGGCGATGATCAGCAGCGACTTGCCTTTGCCGCCGTTTTCGCTGTCGTACGGCATGCGCTGGAACAGCAGTTCCCACGCGGTGAGCGCCGTGAGCGGCAACGCGGCGGCCTGCGCGGCGTCGAGCGTCTTCGGCGCGTGCGCGACGAGGCGTGCATCGACGAGCTGCAGCTGGGCGTTGCTGCCGGGGCGCGTGATGTCGCCGGCGTAGTACACGCGATCGCCGGGCTTGAATCCGCTCGCCTTGTCGCCGACGGCTTCGACGATGCCGGCCGCGTCGTAGCCGAGCACTTTCGGCTGCGCTTCGACCTGCGGCTTGGGCGAACGCACTTTCGTGTCGACGGGATTGACCGATACCGCTTCGACGCGCACGAGCAGATCGAAGCCGGTCGGCGCCGCGGGATCGGGCAGTTCGACGTCGACGAGCGATTGCGGATCGTCGATGGGAAGGTAACGCGTGAGGGCGACGGCTTTCATGGGGACCTCGAGAGTAGTGGTCTCCTCCCCTGCAAGCAGGGGAGGGAACGGTAAGTCACACCGGCGACGGATTACGTTCGAACGTGCGCTGATGCCAGTACGGGTACGCCGGCGTCACGGCGCTCGCGGCATCGAGCTTCGCGACCTGCTCCGGCGTGAGGTTCCAGCCGACCGCGCCGAGGTTCTGCTTCAGCTGTTCCTCGTTGCGCGCGCCGATGACGATGGTCGAAACGGTCGGGCGCTGCAGCAGCCAGTTGAGCGCGATCTGCGGCACCGTCTTGCCGGTTTCGGCGGCGATTTCATCCAGCGCATCGACCACGCGATACAGCAGTTCCTCGTCGACCGGCGGGCCGAAATCCGAACTGCCCGGCAGGCGGCTCACTTCCGGACGCGGCTGGTTGCGACGGATCTTGCCGGTGAGGCGCCCCCAGCCAAGCGGGCTCCAGATCACGCCGCCCACGCCCTGGTCGAGGCCGAGCGGCATCTGCTCCCATTCGTAATCGCGGCCGATCAGCGAGTAGTACGCCTGGTTGGCGACATAGCGCGTCCAGCCGTAGCGATCGGCGGTGGCGAGCGACTTCATCAGGTGCCAGCCGGAGAAGTTCGACACACCGAGGTAACGGATCTTGCCCGCGCGCACGAGATCGTCGAGCGTGCGCAGCGTTTCCTCCACCGGCGTCTTCGCATCGAAGCCGTGCAGCTGGAACAGGTCGATGTAGTCGGTGCCAAGGCGCTTGAGCTGCGCGTCGATCGTGCGCAGCAGATGGAAGCGCGACGAACCGACGGCGTTGGGATCGTTCTCGTCGAAGCGGAACGTCGCCTTGGTCGAGATCAGCACCTTGTCGCGGCGGCCCTTGATGGCCTCGCCGAGGATGCTTTCGGCCATGCCGCCGGAATACACGTCGGCGCTGTCGAACAGGTTGAGGCCGGCGTCGAGGCAGATGTCGATCAGTCGCGACGCTTCGGCGACATCGGTATTGCCCCACGAACCGAACAACTGCCCTTTGCCGCCGAACGTGCCGGTGCCGAAGCTCAGTGCGGGAACGCGGAAGCCGGAATTGCCGAGATAACGAAAGTCCATCGTGGAATCCTCTGGAAGCCTCTTCCGCGCGCGGAAGAGGGTGGGGGTGAGGGGAGGAAGCGGCGGCGTTCGAGCGTGCCACCGCCGTTGATGCGTTTCAGTGAACCCGGTGCGTCAGGCCGCTTCGGCGGCGCAGTCGCGCGGCAGGGCCTCGGTGCGCGCGGCGCGACGCTCGATCTGCACGCTCCACAGTGCGACGAGCAGGCCGGCGGCGGTGACCAGCGCGGCGACCCAGGTGATCGCGGCAAGTCCCGGGTCACGTTCGATCACCATGCCGCCGAGCCACGCGCCGGTCGCATTGCCGAGATTGAACGCGGCGATGTTGAAGCTCGACGCGAGGTTCTGCCCGGCACCCTCGGCGAAACCCAGCACGCGCAGTTGCAGCGGTGAGACGGTGGCGAACGCGGCGATGCCGAGCAGGCCGACGAAGGCGACCATCAGCACCGGGCTGTGCAGCACGAAGCTCATCACCGCCAGCACGACGGCCAGCGCGAACAGCGTGCCGAGCAGCGCGGGCGTCGCCCGGTGGTCGGCGAGTCGGCCGCCGAGCAGGTTGCCCACGACCATGCCGCCGCCGAACACCAGCAGGATCGGCGACACCGCAGCGTCGGAGAAACCGGTGAGCGTCGTCAGCAGCGGCTGCACGTACGTGATCACGACGAAGACGCCGGCGAAGCCGAGCATGGTCATCAGCAGGCCAAGCAGCACCTGCGGACGCGCGATGGTCGCCAGTTCCTCGCGCAGCGGCGCCGGTTCGGTGGTGTCGCGGCTGCGCGGCACCAGCAGCGCGATCACCGCCAGCGACACGACGCCGACCAGGCCCATCGCCCAGAACGTCGAACGCCAGCCGAAATGCAGGCCGAGCCACGCGCCAACCGGCATGCCCAGCAGCGTCGCGAGCGTCAGTCCGGAGAACATGATCGAGATGGCGGACGCCTTGCGTTCGGCCGGCACCAGGCCGGTGGCGACCACCGCGCCGACGCCGAAGAACGTGCCGTGCGTGAGCGAGGTGACGACGCGGGCGATCATCAGCGTCGTGTAGTCCGGCGCGAGCGCGCAGGCGAGATTGCCGACGGTGTAGATGCCCATCAGCGCGAGCAGCACCGCCTTGCGCGGCATGCGGCGCGTGAGCAGCGTGAGGATCGGCGCGCCGGCGAACACGCCCAGCGCGTAGCCGGACACGAGCATGCCGGCGGCGGCGATCGAGACATGGAGGTCCGCGGCGACCTGCAGCAGCAGGCCCATGATCACGAACTCGGCGCAGCCGATGCCGAAGGAGCCGGCGGTCAGCGCGTACAGCGCCAGCGGCATGCGGCCGGGCGCGGTGCCGGCAGCGGGAGAAGCGGAAAGGGGAGTGGCCATGGGGCGTGCTTTCGAAGGGAAGCGCGCAGGCTAGGCCCTTGCATCTTGTCGGGAAACCGGCAGGATCGCTAAGGAGTTTCAATGAAACGTTGATAATCCCGAATCCCGAATCCCGAATCCCGAATCCCGAATCACGAGCCAGACCAATGGACCGCATAGGCGACCTCACCCTGTTCCTCCGCGTGCTCGACCTCGGCTCGATCAGCGCAGCCGCGCGCAGCCTCGATCTGTCGGTCGCGGTGGCGAGCCAGCGCCTCAAGCGGCTGGAGCGCGACCTCGGCGTGCGCCTGCTCCACCGCACCACGCGCCGCCTGCACGCCACGCCCGAAGGCGCCGCGCTTGCGGAGCAGGGGCGGCCGCTGGTGGAAGACCTGGAGGCGCTCACCGGCGGTCTGCGGCAGGCCGCCGCGGAAATCAGCGGCACGTTGCGCGTCACCGCGTCGGCGTCGTTCGGGCGCCAGTACCTGTCGCCGCTGCTGCCCGAGTTCCTCGCGCTGCATCCGCGCGTGAAGCTCAGCATCAACCTCACCGACCAGATGGTCGATCTGGTCAGCGCCGGCGTCGACCTGGCGATCCGCATCGGCGCGCTCGACGACTCCTCGCTGGTCGCGCGCAAGCTCGCGGTGAACCGGCGCGTGGTGTGCGCCTCGCCTGACTACCTGCGTCGCCACGGCACGCCGCGCACGCCGCAGGATCTGGTCGAACACGAATGCGTGCTGCTGGTCGGCAGCCAGGGGCGGCAGGACGTATGGCGTTTCGGCGATGGCTCTGGCGGAGAGATCGTGGTGCGCGTGCGCGGTCGCATGGAGACGAATTACGGCGAACTCGTGCGCGATGGTGCGGTCGCGGGAATGGGCATCGCCATCCATTCGAACTGGCACGCCAGCCGCGACCTCCGCGAAGGCCGCCTGGTGCAGGTGCTGCAGGATTACCCGATCGCCGAAAGCGGCATCTACGCGGTGATGCCGCAGCGGCGCCTGGTGCCGCCACGCGTGCGGGCGTTCGTGGATTTCCTGGCGGAGAAGTTTGCGGACCCGCCTTGGGAAATGGATTCGCGTACTTGAGTTCTGAAGTCCCTATCCATCGGAAGAGGGGTCGAGGGGGAACGAAGGGCCAACGGCAAACGCACGGTGCAGTGATGCGCCTGTGGTTCAAAGCTTCTGTAGCCCGGGTAAGCGAAGCGCATCCGGGGAAGCTGCCGCGCCTCAATCCCGGGTGCGCTTCGCTTACCCGGGCTACAAGAGCTACAAGAGCTACAAGAGCCCGGGCCGGGCAGTTCAGTCGAACGCGAACGCATCCAACGCGAGCGACCCGAACTCGTACGAGCGATGCAAGGTCCGCACGTTCGCCATCGCACCACCGGCGCCCAGCGCCACGAATAGCGGCATCAGGTGCTCCACGGTCGGATGCGCGCGTCGCGCATGCGGCGCGCGCGCGTGCCAGTCGATCAACGCGTCGACGTCGTTCGCCTCCAGCTTCGCACGCATCCACTGTGCGAACTCGTCGGCCCACGGCGCGATCGGCGCGTCGGCGTGGCGCCAGTCCAGTTCGCCCAGGTTGTGCACGAAACCGCCCGAGCCGATCACCAGCACGCCTTCGTCGCGCAGCGGCGCGAGCGCGCGGCCGATCGCCACGTGCTGTGCCGCATCGCCGTGCGGCATCACCGACAGCGGCACCACCGGGATGTCGGGCTGCGGATACATGCGCCGCAAGGGGACCCACACGCCGTGGTCGAGCCCGTGGTCCTCGCGCACGCGCGCGGGCAGTCCCGCCTCCGCCAGGCGCTTCGCGATCGCCTCCGCGAGGTCCGGCGAACCCGGCGCCGGATAGCGCAGTTCGTACAGCGCCGGCGGGAAGCCGCCGAAGTCGTGCACGGTCCGCGGTTGCGCGGCGCCGCCGACGAGCGGCGTTTCGCTGGCGAAATGCGCCGACGCAACGACGATCGCCTTCGGCCATGGCAACTCGCGGCCCAGGGTGTCGAGGAAGCGACCGGCCGGGGAATCCTGCACGGCCAGCATCGGCGAGCCGTGGGAGAGGAACAGGCTGGGGAGTCGGATGGGAACGTCCATTCCATGAAACTTGAGCCTGACAGGGCAATTTTCCAAGCACGGGCGCCGGTCCGGTGCGTTCCGCCCGTCGCGCTTCGCCCCGGGCTTTTCACGGCCGGCGTGCGAAGGGTGCACCAACATGGCGGTCTTCACGCATGGAACCGCGCGCATGAGCCACGCCCAGGTCCGCTCCGCCGTCCGTCCGCCGCCGGACGCGCCGATGACGCGGGTCGCCGATTACGTCCTCGATCCCGGCGTCGGTTCGCGCGAAGCCTTCGAGACCGCGCGCTTCATGCTGCTCGACTCGCTCGCCTGCGCCGCGCTGGCGATGGACCACGAGGAATGCCGCAAGCACCTGGGCCCGCTCGTGCCCGGCGCGGAGATGTCCGGCGGCGCACGCGTGCCGTACACCGCGTACGAACTCGATCCCGCGCAGGCGGCCTACAACATCGGCACGCAGATCCGCTGGCTCGATTTCAACGACACCTGGCTCGCTGCCGAATGGGGTCATCCGTCGGACAACCTCGGCACGATCCTCGCGATCGCCGATTACCTCGGACAGCAGGCGATCGCGCAGGGCAGGGCGCCGATGACGCTGCGCGAGGTGCTCGGCTGGGCGATCAAGGCGCACGAGATCCAGGGCTGCTATGCGCTGAAGAACGCGTTCAATCGCGTCGGTCTCGATCACGTGATCCTGGTGCGCCTCGCATCGACCGCCGTCGCGACGGCGATGTTCGGCGGCAGCCGCGAACAGGTCGTCACCGCGATCTCGCACAGCTGGATCGACAACGGCGCACTGCGCACGTACCGGCACGCGCCCAACACCGGACCGCGCAAGAGCTGGGCCGCGGGCGATGCGTGCCGGCGCGCGGTGATCCATGCGCTCAACGCGATCAAGGGCGTGGTGGGTTATCCGAGCGCACTCACCGCGCCCACGTGGGGTTTCTACGACGTCGCTTTCGATGGCAAGCCGTTCGAGTTCGAACGCGACTTCGGCAGCTACGTGATGGAAAACGTGCTGTTCAAGATCAGCTTCCCCGCCGAGTTCCATGCGCAGACCGCGGTGGAATGCGCGATGCAGCTGCATCGGCTGGTCGCTCCGAAGCTGGAGCACGACGGCGTGGAATCGGTCGAACGGATCGTCATCGAGACCCAGCAGGCGGCGCTGCGCATCATCGACAAGACCGGCCCGCTGGCCAACTACGCCGACCGCGACCACTGTATCCAGTACATGGTGGCCGTCCCGATGCTCTTCGGCCGTTTGACCGCGCAGGACTACACCGACGCCGTGGCGATCGATCCCCGGATCGATGCGCTGCGCGCGCGGACGACGGTGGTGGAAAACCCCCGTTTCACCCAGGAGTACTTCGATCCCGACAAACGGTATATCGGCAATTCGGTCCAGGTGTTCTTCAAGGACGGTGCGTCGACGCCGAAGGTTTCGATCGACTTTCCGATCGGCCATCGACGCCGGCGCGCGGAAGGCATGCCCGTGCTGATGCGCAAGTTCGAACACGCGGTCGCTTCGAAACTCCCTGAAATGCAGGCACGCACGTTGACGACGCTCGCTTCCTCGCCGGGCGGATTCGATGCGGTGCCCATCACTCAGTTCATGTCGTTGTTCAGGAAATGAACCCCCGCGTAGCAATGAAAACGCAGGCGGGAACTCCTGCGTTTGTTAGTTCACCGTTAACACCGCTTTCACATAGGCAAACTTAACCTCCGCGTCGATGGCGTCGTTAGGGCGGCCGTCCTCCATGGAACGGGAGGACCACGCAGGCGCTGTTCCCGTTTCTCAGATCAAGGAGCTGGATACATGAATAAGAAACTCCTCTGCGCCGCCCTGCTGGGTGGTCTGAGCCTGGCCCAGGTCGCCAATGCCCAGGTCGCCGATGACCGCTGGTACCTCACCGGTTCGGCCGGCATGAACATCCAGGACAACGATCGCGGCACACGCAACGCGCCGTTCGGCGCGCTCGGCGTGGGCAAGTTCCTCAACGACAACTGGTCGCTCGACGGCGAGCTGAATTACCAGAACCCCAACTTCGACGACAATCAGGACCTCAACTGGTCGCAGTACGGCATCTCGTTCGATGCGCGCCGCTTCTTCAATGCGGAAGGCCGCAACTGGGCGCCGTACATCCTGATGGGCCTGGGTTACCAGGAATCGGAAGAGGAGTTCGACCGGTTCCCCGATCCGAACTCGCCCGGCGAGCGCAAGGAAGGCAACGTCGCCGCGAAGGTCGGCGTTGGCATCCAGAGCGCGCTGGCCGGCAAGCGCGCGGCGATCCGCACCGAACTGGCCTACCGCGCCGACTTCGACGACGGTGCGCCGGACGTGGGCGCCGAAGCGCTGCGCGACGAGAGCTGGTACGGCGACCTGCTGGCCTCGGTCGGCGTCGTGATCCCGCTGGGCGCCCCGGTCGTCCCGCCGCCGCCGGCTCCGGCCGCGCCGAGCTGCGCCGACCTCGACGACGACGGCGACGGTGTCAACAACTGCGACGACAAGTGCCCGGATTCGCAGGCCGGCCAGACCATCGGTCCGGACGGCTGCCCGGTCCCGGTGTCGATCGACCTGAAGGGCGTGAACTTCGACTTCGACAAGGCGACGCTGCGTCCCGACGCGGTTTCGATCCTGTCGGAAGCGACCGAGATCCTGAAGCGCTATCCGGAGCTGCGCGTCGAAGTCGCCGGTCACACCGACCAGTGCGGCAGCGACGAGTACAACCAGAAGCTGTCCGAGCGTCGCGCAACGGCCGTGTACGACTACCTGACCACCAACGGCGTGGATGCCTCGCGCCTGCAGGGTCCGATCGGCTACGGCGAGAGCCGTCCGCTGGAGGACAAGGGTCAGAAGTTCCCGGAGTGCAAGAGCGAGATCAACCGCCGTACCGAGCTGAACGTCCAGAACTAAGGACCGGCCGGTACGCGGGAGACGCCCGCGGTACCAAGACGAAGCCCGGCGATCGCCGGGCTTCGTTTATTTACCGGACATTCTTTGCAAAGAACGTTAACTAGTATTAACAATCGTCTTGACGGGTGTATCATTCCCGCGTCAGTGACCCGCGGTGCTGACCCTCGCTGGTCCCCGTTCAGGTCCTGCCGGGTGTGCGCCGCCTGCAGTAATGACGTGTTTTCCCCCAACCGCTTCCTTACTGATCCAAGGAGTGACAGATGAAGATCCGTTTGTTGAGCACTGCGCTGCTGGCTGGTCTGGCGTTCGCCCAGGTCGCCGGTGCGCAGGAATTCGATGACCGTTGGTACCTGACCGGCTCGGCCGGCATGAACATCCAGGACAACGATCGCGGCACCCGCAATGCCCCGTTCGCGGGCCTGGGCGTCGGCCGTTTCCTGAACCAGAACTGGTCGCTCGATGGTGAGCTGAACTACCAGAACCCGAACAACGACGCGAACCAGGACCTGAACTGGAGCCAGTACGGCGTCTCGCTCGACCTGCGTCGTCACTTCACGGCCGAAGGCCGCGACTGGGCGCCGTACCTGCTGATGGGCCTGGGCTACCAGCGCTCGGAAGAAGAGTTCGATGCGTTCCCGAGCACCAACTCGCCGGGCGAGCGTGAGGAAGGCAACCTGGCCGCCAAGATCGGCGTCGGCGTGCAGAGCGCGCTGGCCAACAAGCGCGTCGCCATCCGCACCGAGCTGGCCTACCGCGCCGACTTCGACGACGGCAGCGTCTCGGCCCCAAGCGAAGACTGGTTCGGCGACGTGCTGGCTTCGGTCGGCGTCGTGATCCCGCTGGGCGCCCCGGCCGTTGCCGCCCCGCCGGCTCCGGCCGCGCCGAGCTGCGCCGACCTCGACGACGACGGCGACGGCGTCAACAACTGCGACGACAAGTGCCCGGATTCGCAGGCCGGCCAGACCATCGGTCCGGACGGCTGCCCGGTGCCGGTCTCGATCGACCTGAAGGGCGTGAACTTCGACTTCGACAAGTCGACGCTGCGTCCCGACGCGGTTTCGATCCTGTCGGAAGCGACCGAGATCCTGAAGCGCTATCCGGAACTGCGCGTCGAAGTCGCCGGTCACACCGACCAGTGCGGCAGCGATGCGTACAACCAGAAGCTGTCGGAGCGTCGCGCCACGGCCGTGTACGACTACCTGACCACCAACGGCGTGGATGCCTCGCGCCTGCAGGGTCCGATCGGCTACGGCGAGAGCCGTCCGCTGGAAGACAAGGGCCAGAAGATGCCCGAGTGCAAGAGCGAGCTCAACCGCCGTACCGAGCTGAACGTCCAGAACTGAGGACACAGCCAGGTACGCGGGTAGTTCCGCGGTACTTCGAAGCCCGGCCTCGTGCCGGGCTTTTTTTTGAGCGCGTTTTTCGTACGCCTTCGAAGAACTCCAGCGAGAACCTTTCTCGGATACGTGCAGCTAACGACTTCTTATCATTCCTGCGCTTCGTGAATGCGTACCGCGGCGACACCGCGAGCGGCGGCCTTCATGAGAACCCGTTGCTTTCCAACTGCTGCAAGGAGTGAACCTTGAAGAAGATGCATCTGCTCGGCTCGGCCATCCTGGCCGGCCTGACGTTCGCCCAGGTGGCCAACGCACAAGTTTCCGACGACCGCTGGTACCTGACCGGTTCGGCCGGCATGAACATCCAGGACAACGACCGCGGCACGCGCAATGCGCCGTTCGGCACGCTGGGCGTCGGCAAGTTCCTCAACGAGAACTGGTCGCTCGACGGCGAACTGAACTACCAGAACCCGAATTTCGACGGCAACCAGGACATGAACTGGTCGCAGTACGGCGTCTCGCTCGACGCGCGCCGCTACTTCAACGCCGAAGGCCGCGACTGGGCGCCGTACCTGCTGATGGGCCTGGGCTACCAGCGTTCGGAAGAAGAGTTCCTCGGCGCCGGCGTGCCGGCTCCGCTGCTGGATCGTGAGGAAGGCAACCTGGCCGCGAAGGTCGGCGTCGGCCTGCAGAGCGCCCTGGCGGGCAAGCGCGCCGCGATCCGCACCGAAATCGCCTACCGCGCCGACTTCGACGACGGCAGCGTCCACGTGGGCGACAAGGAAGACTGGTTCGGCGACGTGCTGGCTTCGGTCGGCGTCGTGATCCCGCTGGGGGCGCCGGCCGCAACTGCCGTGCCCCCGCCGGTCGTCACCCCCGGTTGCGAAGATCGCGACGACGACGGCGACGGCGTCAACAACTGCGAGGACAAGTGCCCGAGCTCGGTCGCCGGCCAGACCATCGGTCCGGACGGTTGCGCGGTGAACGTGTCGATCGACCTGCGCGGCGTGAACTTCAACTTCGACAAGGCGACGCTGCGTCCGGACGCGGTTTCGATCCTGGCCGAAGCCGCCGAGATCCTGAAGCGTCACCCGGAACTGCGCGTCGAAGTCGCCGGCCACACCGACCAGTGCGGCAAGGACGGCTACAACCAGAAGCTGTCCGAGCGTCGCGCACGCGCCGTGTACGAGTACCTGACCGCGCAGGGCGTCGATGCCTCGCGTCTGGCCGGACCGAACGGCTACGGCGAGAGCCGTCCGCTGGAAGACAAGGGCCAGTCGTTCCCGGCGTGCAAGAGCGAAACCAATCGCCGCACCGAGTTGAACGTCCAGAACTGACGGACGTGCGATCCGCGCGGTCCGTTCCGCGCGATCCCTTCGAAGCCCGGCCTCGCGTCGGGCTTCGTCGTTTTCGCGGGCGACGATCCAGCCGGCCGATGCGCCACGCATTCACGGCCGCTCGCACGTCCGGCGGCGTACACTGCGCACGCCCGATTGAAGGAGAACGGCCATGCGCGCGCTGATCGCCCTGTCCTGCCTGCTGCTTGCCGGCGTCGCCCAGGCGCAGGGCGCGCAATGCGGTTCGATGACGCCGCCGAAGGCGCTGCCGATCCGTCCGACCCTCGTCGCGCCGATCGCCCCGGAACTGGTCGCGCCCAGCCACCAGCTCGGCGCGCCCACCGGCGTGCTGTCGCAGGCGTTCGATGAATCCCTCGCGGTCGACCAAGTGCTGTTCCGGCTGCGCGTGGAAGGCTGCCAGGTCGCCAAGGCGCTGCCGGCGGCTGGCTCGGTGACGCCGGCCGATCCGAACGACCCGGCCGCGTACAAGCCGAAGACGCAGTTCGACAACACGCCGTGGCGCTTCAACATGAACCAGAACGGCAAGCGCATGACCGCCGAGGAATTCGATGCATGGATGAAGGCCAAAGGCGTGCGCGTGGTGAAGGGCAAGACGGTCGTCACGCCGCCGGCCGCAACCGAAGCGCCGAAGACCGAACCCGAGAACAAGTGACGCCGCGCGCGCCCCGCGCGCCGGCGAGAGGCGGATCGCAGCACGGGCGCGGGCACGCGTCGACCGCGCCGCGCCACGGGCTCGCACGCGTGCTGTCGAAGCAGGGCCTGTGCTCGCGCAGCGAAGCGGCGCGCTGGATCCACGCTGGACGCGTCGAAGTGGACGGCCGCGTGGTTCGCGATCCCGAGTTCCCGATCCTGCGCGATGGCGGCCAGCGCATCGTCGTCGACGGCCGCGCGATCAACGTCGCGCCGCGCGTGTACCTGATGCTCAACAAGCCACGTGGGCTGGTGACGACGACGCAGGACGAACGCGGACGCGACACGGTGTACCGCTGTTTCGACGGCGCAGGCCTGCCGTGGCTCGCGCCCGTGGGACGGCTCGACAAGGCCAGCGAAGGGCTGCTGCTGTTCAGCAACGATCCCGCGTGGGCCGCGCGCATCACCGATCCCGACACCGGTCCACTGAAGACCTACCACGTGCAGATCGACACCGTGCCCGGCGCGCACGTGCTCGCGTCGCTTGTCGAAGGCGTGGAGGCCGATGGCGGACGTTTGCGTGCCGCCTCCGCGAGACTGCTGCGCAGCGGCGAGCGCAACGCATGGCTGGAGATCGTCCTCGACGAAGGCCGCAACCGGCAGATCCGCCGATTGCTCGCCGCCGTCGACATCGCCGTGCTCCGGCTCGTGCGTGTGGCGATCGGTCCGCTCGCGCTCGGGGAATTGCAAAAAGGGCAGTGGCGCGAGCTCGACGCCACCGAGGCCGAAGCGCTATTCAGCAACGTGCATGTGCAGCCGCGGTGACGCCGCTTGTCGCGGCAATGCAGGAATGTGGGGGAAATCACTGTTTTTCCGACGATTCTGCTTGCGTTGCCCCCCTGTATCGGGCCTAAACTTCCGCGAACTTCGTCGTGGGGAAAACCGGAAATGAACAAGGCAATGGTAGCGGTTTCGCTGCTCCTGGTGAGCGCCGCGGCGTCGGCGCACAGCGGTTCGCAGCTGAAGGTGGACGGCGTGCGCGCGCAGGGTTCGGAGCATTCGCTGGTGCGTTTCGATGCGGCGCACACGGTCGCGTTCGCAGGCAAGAAGAAGCCGGCCGCGAAGGCCAAGGCGGAAGCGCCCAAGGCCGAGCCGGCCAAGGAAGAGACCGCCAACCTCGATCCGAACACGTACAAGCCGAAGACCCAGTTCGACAACACGCCGTACCGCTTCAACATGCACCAGAACGGCAAGAAGATGACGGCCGACGAATTCGATGCCTGGATGAAGTCGCGCGGCTTCCGCGTGGCGAAGGGCAACGGCGGCGGCGCTGCGGCGGCCGGTGCCGCTCCGGCGGGCAAGGAAGTCGCGGCGGAAGCGAAGGGCAAGTAAGCACCGCGCGCCAACCGGCTCGCAGGCACAAAGAAAAAGGCCGGTCATGGACCGGCCTTTTTCGTTTCCCGCGACGTGCGCGAAGGCTCAACCCTTCAGCACGCCCAGTTCGCGACCGATCTTCACGAAGGCCGCGATCGCACGATCCAGATGTTCGCGCGTGTGCGCCGCCGACATCTGCGTGCGGATGCGCGCCTGTCCCTGCGGCACGACCGGGAAGAAGAACCCGATCGCGTAGATGCCTTCTTCGAGCAGGCGCGCGGCGAACTTCTGCGCCAGCGGCGCGTCGTACAGCATCACCGGCGCGATCGGATGCACGCCCGGCTTGATGTCGAAACCGGCCTTCGTCATCTGCTCGCGGAAGTACGCGGTGTTCTCCGCCAGCCGCTCGCGCAGCTCGCCCGCGGACGAGAGCATCTCGAACGCCTTGATGCCTGCCGCCACGACGTGCGGCGGCAGCGAGTTCGAGAACAGGTACGGACGCGAACGCTGGCGCAGCAGTTCGATCACTTCGCGCTTTGCCGTCGTGAAACCGCCGAGCGCGCCGCCCATCGCCTTGCCGAGCGTGCCGGTGAAGATGTCGATCTTCTCCATCACGCCCTTCACCTCGGCCGAGCCGCGGCCGTTCGCGCCGAGGAAACCGGTCGCGTGGCATTCGTCGATGTGCACCAGCGCGCCGTACTGCTTCGCCAGACGCGTGATTTCGTCGAGCGGCGCGATGAAGCCGTCCATCGAGAACACGCCATCGGTGGTGATCATGATCGTGCGCGCGCCGTCGGCCTTGGCCTGCTGGAGCTGCTTTTCCAGATCGGCCATGTCGCAGTTGGCGTAGCGGTAGCGCTTGGCCTTGCACAGGCGCACGCCGTCGATGATCGAAGCGTGGTTGAGCGCGTCGGAGATGATCGCGTCCTTCTCGTCCAGCAGCGGCTCGAAGAGGCCGCCATTGGCGTCGAAGCAGGCGGCGTAGAGGATGGTGTCCTCCGTGCCGAAGAAGTCGGCGATCGTCTTCTCCAGTTGCTTGTGCAGGTCCTGCGTGCCGCAGATGAAGCGCACCGACGCCATGCCGAAGCCGTGCGTGTCCAGCGCGTCCTTCGCGGCGGCGATGACGTCCGGATGATCGGCCAGGCCCAGGTAGTTGTTGGCGCAGAAGTTCAGCACCGTGCGGCCGTCGGCGAGCGTGATCTCCGCCGACTGCTTTGATGTGATGATGCGCTCGGACTTGAACAGGCCGGCGTCGCGGATTTCCTCGAGCGTGCGCTCGTAGCGTTCGGTCAGGCTCATGTGCGCTCCGGTCAGTTCCAGCTCAGCACGACCTTGCCGGCCTTGCCCGCTTCCATCAGGTCGAAGCCCTTCTGGAAATCCTCGACGGGAAGCTGGTGCGTGAGCACCTTGCCGAGCGGGAAGCCGCTGAGCACCAGCTGCGTCATCTTGTACCAGGTCTCGTACATCTTCCGGCCGTAGATGCCGTGGATGGTGAGGCCCTTGAAGATGATCTTGTCCCAGTCGGCGCCCGCGCCCCGGGGCTGTATGCCGAGCATCGCGATCTTGCCGCCGTGGTACATGCAATCGAGCATGTCGTTGAACGCGCGCGGATTGCCGCTCATCTCCAGGCCGACGTCGAAGCCTTCCATGTGCAGGTCGGCCATCACGTCCTTCAGCGACGTATTGGCGACGTTGACGACGCGCGTGGCGCCCATGTCGGCGGCGAGCTTCAGGCGGAAGTCGTTGACGTCGGTGACCACCACGTTGCGCGCACCGATGTGCTTGCAGATGCCGGCGGCGATGATGCCGATGGGGCCAGCGCCGGTGATCAGCACGTCCTCGCCGACGACGTCGAATTCCAGCGCGCAATGCGCGGCGTTGCCGTAGGGATCGAAGAACGCGGCGAGTTCGGACGGGATCTGGTCCGGGATCGGCCACAGGTTGCTGGCCGGCATCACGATGTATTCGGCGAACGCGCCGTTGCGGTTCACGCCGATGCCGGTGGTGTTCGGGCACAGGTGCTGGCGGCCAGCGCGGCAGTTGCGGCAGTGGCCGCAGACGATGTGGCCTTCGGCCGAGACGCGCTGGCCGACGGTGTAGCCGGTCACGCCCGGGCCGAGCTCGACCACGCGGCCGACGAACTCATGGCCGATCACCAGGCCCGGCTTGATCGTGCGCTGGCTCCATTCGTCCCACAGGTAGATGTGCAGGTCGGTGCCGCAGATCGCGGTCTTCTCCAGCTTGATCAGCACCTCGTTCGGGCCGGGCGAGGGGATCGGCACCTCTTCCATCCAGATGCCCTTGCCGGCTTCGCGCTTGACCAGCGCCTTCATCGTTTGCGTCATGTGGGATTCGTCCGCGGAGTGGCGGTAAAGAAGGGCGAATTATACGCGCCGGCCCGGCCTTGACCGGGCGCGCCGTTTGCCGCAGGCGGGCGCCTTCGCCTATCGTCGCCCGCTTCCCCGAGCCGCGAAGACCCCGTCCATACCATGCGCCGCCGTCTGTTGAGCCTGTCCGTTTCGATCCCGCTGGCCCTTGGGCTGGCACCCGCCGGCGCCCGCGCCGACGAAGGCATGTGGATGCCCTCCCAGCTGCCGGACATCGCCGCGCAGCTCAAGGCGGCCGGTTTCAAGGGCGACGCCCGCGACCTGGCCGAACTGGCGAAGCCGCCGATGAACGCGGTGGTGAAGGTCGGCGGCGCCAGCGGCGCGTTCGTCTCGAAGGATGGCCTGGTGCTGACCAACCACCACGTCGCGTTCGGCGTGATCCAGTACAACTCCAGGCCCGGGCGCGACCTGATCCAGGACGGCTACATCGCCGCCGACCGCGCCGCCGAACTTCCGGCCAATCCCGATTACCGCGTGCTGGTGACCACCGGCTTCGACCGCATCACCGACCGCATCCTCGAAGGCGCGCGCGGCAAGCAGGGCCGCGCCTATTTCGATGCGGTGGACGCGGCGAGCAAGGCCGCCGTCGCCGAGTGCGAACGCGAGCCCGGCACGCGTTGCAGCGTCGCCAACATGTACTACGGCACCGATTTCTACCTGGTGCGCCAGCTCGAACTGCGCGACGTGCGCCTGGTCTACGCGCCGCCGAACGCCATCGGCAATTACGGCGGCGAGATCGACAATTTCATGTGGCCGCGCCACGCCGGCGATTTCACCCTGCTGCGCGCGTACGTCGGCCGCGACGGCAAGCCCGCCGACTACGCGCCCGACAACGTGCCCTACGTGCCGCCGGCGCACCTGCAGGTGTCCACGCGAAACGTGAAGGAAGGCGACTTCGCAATGCTCGCCGGGTATCCGGGCGTGACGTTCCGCCATCGCATGGCGTCGGAATTCGCCAACCAGATCGATTGGCAGCTGCCCTCGCGCGTCGCGCTGTACCAGACCATGATCGACGTGGTCGAAGGCACCGCGGCGAAGGACGAAGCCGCGCGCGTGGCCTACGCCTCGCAGGTGCGCGGCTTCAAGAACACGCTCAAGCGCGCGCAGGGCGAACTCGACGGCCTGCGTCGCAGCGACGCCACGCGCGTGCGCCGCGAGGACGAGGCGGCGATGTTCGCCTGGCTCGCCAGGCAGCCCGGTGCCGCCGCGACGCGCGCCGACATCGCCGCCGCGCAGGCGGTGCTCGACAAAACCGTGGCCACGCGCGAACGCGACCAGCTGGTCGGCCTGATCCAGTCGCAGACACAGCTGCTGCGCGCGGCGCTCACCGCCCAGCGTCTCGCGAACGAACGCACCAAGCCCGATGCGCAGCGCGAGAGCGGTTACCAGCAGCGCGACGAAGTGCTCATCACCGGCCAGCTGAAGCAGGCGCAGCGCCGCTATGCGCCGCAGGTCGAAAAGGCGCTGCTCACCGAGCTGCTCACGCAGTACCAGGCATTGCCGCCCGCACAGCACGTGCCCGAATTCGACGCGGTGTTCGGCACCACGGCGGCGCAGCTGAAGCAGAAGCTCGATGCGATGTACGCCGGTACGCAGCTGGGCGATGAAGCCCAGCGTCTGGCCGCCATGCAGGCCGATCGCGCGACGCTCGCCGCATCGAAGGACACGCTGCTGCAAGCCGCCGCCACGCTGCTGCCCGCGCTGCTGCGGCTGGACGACGAAGCCAAGACCAGCGCCGGCGAGCTGCTGCGCCTGCGTCCGGCGTACATGCGCGCGCTGATCGCCTACCGCAAGTCGCAGGGCCGCGCGGTGTACCCGGATGCGAATTCCACCCTGCGCGTGAGCTACGGCCGCATCAGCGCGATGGATCCGCGCGACGGCGTGCATTACCTGCCGCTCACCACCGTGCAGGGCATCGTCGAGAAGCACACCGGCGAGGATCCGTTCGACGCGCCGAGGCCGCTGCTCGATGCGATCTCGAGAGGCGATTTCGGCAGCACCGCCGAGCCGAGCCTGGGCACGCAGACGGTCAACCTGCTCACCAACCTGGACACCACCGGCGGCAATTCCGGCTCGCCCGTGCTCGATGCGGAAGGCAAGCTCATCGGTCTGAACTTCGACAGCAACTGGGAAGCGGTCAGCGCGAGCTGGATGTACGACCCGCGCTTCAAGCGCGCGATCCACGTCGATGCGCGCTACCTGCGCTGGCTGCTGGCGAAGGTGTATCCGGCGCCGCATCTGCTGGAGGAGATGAACCTGCCGGCGGAGTGATCCGCCGGCGTTCCGCGGCGCCCGTTGCACCATGAACGGGCGCACGCCTTGCACGATCCGGCGCTGTGCGCCGCAGCATGGCGGCGCCGCGCGAACGCAGGCTAGACTCGGCCGCTCACCTTGAGCGAGGAGTTGCGCATGCGTCATATGGGGTTGGCGACGGCGGTGTCCTGTGCGTTGGTCGTGGCCGCGGGCATGGCCCATGCCGGCGAGGGCATGTGGGTGCCGCAGCAGTTGCCGGAGATCGCGGGGCCGCTGAAGAAGGCGGGCCTGAAGCTCAACCCCTCGCAGCTGGCCAACCTCACCGGCGATCCGATGGCCGCGGTGGTCTCGCTCGGCGGATGCACGGCGAGCTTCGTCTCGCCGCAGGGCTTGGTGGTCACCAACCACCACTGCGCGTACGGCGCGATCCAGCTCAATTCCACGCCCGAGAAGAACCTGATGCAGGACGGCTTCAACGCCGCCACGCAGGCGCAGGAAGTCTCCGCCGGTCCGAACGCGCGCATCTACGCGCTCGACACGATCCAGGACGTGACGAAGCAGGTGAAGGACGCGATCGCCGCGGCGCCCGATGCGCTCGGGCGCACGAACGCGCTGGAGACGGTCGAGAAGCAGCTCGTCGCCTCGTGCGAACGCGAAGCGGGTTTTCGCTGCCGCCTGTACAGCTTCTCCGGTGGCAACGAATACCGCCTGTTCCGCAACCTCGAGATCAAGGACGTGCGTCTGGTCTACGCGCCTCCGGGCAGCGTCGGCAACTACGGCGGCGAAGTGGACAACTGGATGTGGCCGCGCCACACCGGCGATTTCGCGTTCTATCGCGCGTATGTCGGCAAGGATGGAAGGCCCGCGGCGTACTCCACGGACAACGTGCCGTACCAGCCGAAGCATCACCTGCAACTCGCCGACAAACCGCTGCGCGAACGCGACTTCGTGATGGTCGCGGGCTATCCCGGCCGCACCGCGCGCTACGCGCTCGCCGAGGAATTCGACGAGACCGCGAACTGGACGTATCCGACCATCGGCGAGCATTACAAGAAGCTGGTCGCGCTCGTGCAGCGCGAAGGCAGCCGGAATCCCGACATCGCGGTGCGTTACGCCAGCACGATTCGCGGCTGGCAGAACACGATGAAGAATTACGACGGCCAGCTGGCGGGCTTCGAACGCATCGGCGCGGCGGAGAAGAAGCAGGCCGAGGAAGCGGCGGTGCTCGACTGGCTGCGCTCGGAAGGTGCGGAGGGCGAGGCGGCGCTCGCCGCGCACGCCAAGCTCGTCGCGCTGGACGAAGCCGCGCGCACGCATCGCGAACGCGACCTCGTGTTCGGCCAACTGCGCAGCACCGGCACGCTCGGCGCGGCGACGCAGCTGTACCGCTTCGCGCTGGAACGCGCCAAGCCCGACGCGCAGCGCGAGCAGGGCTACCAGGAACGCGATCGCCCGACGATCGAAGGTGCGATGCGCCAGATGGAACGTCGCTACGTGCCGGCGATGGATCGCGAACTGCAGGCGTACTGGCTGCGCGAATACCTCAAGCTTTCCGATTCGCAGCGGGTGCCAGCGCTCGACAAGTGGCTCGGCGGACGCGACGAGAAGGCGATCCAGGCCGCACTCGACAAGCTCGCCAAGACCAGGCTCGGCAGCACCGAACAGCGCGTGTCGCTGATGGGGGCCGACAAGGCCGCGTTCGAGAAGAGCAGGGATCCGGCGGTGCAGTTCGCCGTGGCGATCATGCCGACCGTGCTGCGGCTGGAACAGGAAGGCAAGGCGCGCGCGGGCGATGCGCTCGTCGCGCGTCCGGTGTACCTGCAGGCGGTGGCCGACTACAAGAAGAGCAAGGGCCAGTTCGTGTATCCCGACGCGAACTCGTCGCTGCGCATCACCTTCGGCAACGTCATGGGCTACACGAAGACCGACGGCACGAAGCAGGTGCCGTTCACGCGCCTGGAGGAAGTGGCGGCGAAGGCCACCGGCGAGGCGCCGTTCAATGCGCCGCAACCGCTACTGGATGCGATCGCCGCGAAGAATTACGGCGGCCTCGCCGATCGCAAGCTCAAGACGGTGCCGGTGAATTTCCTGTCGGACCTCGACATCACGGGCGGCAATTCGGGATCGCCCGTGCTCGATGCGCGCGGCAGGCTCGTGGGCCTCGCGTTCGACGGCAACTGGGAATCGGTGAGCAGCAACTGGGTGTTCGATCCGGCGATGACCCGCATGATCGCGGTCGACCAGCGCTATATGCGCTGGATCATGCAGGAGGTCTTCCCGGCGCCGCAGCTGCTGGAAGAGATGGGCGTGCCGGAGAAGGCGGGGAAGTAGCGGCGCGGAAACCCGCTGGCGATCGAAGCTCTTGCAGCCCGGGCACGCCAGGCGCACCCGGGGTCTGTCACGCTCACCCGGGTGCGCTTGGCTTACCCGGGCTACAAAGGCGTGGCGGACTCAACCTTCCGCGATCTCGTAATCGAACGTATAGAAGTGCTTGCCCTCGACGATGTCGATCTGCATCCGTCCGCGCAGGCCTTCCAGTTCGCCCGTCGCCGAATCCGGCACCACCGTCAGCGACAGCGTCGGCGCGCCGCGATCCAGCGTGCCGTTGTGCTGGGTGAGGAAGGCGCCGCGCAGTCCGTCGAGCGTGCCGTCGATGCGTTCGACCGCGACGTAGGCCGCCGAGCCGTCGACCTGCGTGCCGACCGCGAGCATGTGCACGATGCCGGTCGCGTCCAGCGCGCCATGGAACTGCTTGTCGAAGCGGAAATGCCCCGCGACCGCGCCGCCGCCCAGATCGAAACCGCCTTCCGGCGTGCGCTTCACGTCGAACTCTCCCTTGACCTGTGCCATCGCCGTGCCTCCTGTGGTGAAGCGCGCATGGTCCCGCAGCGGCGCGGCGGTTGCCAGTGCAACCGTTGTGCGAGGCGCCGCTTTTGCTAGGCTGGCCCATTCGGCGCGACGCCTCCGTCGGCCGCCCCACACGGACCCGATCATGCGCATCCTGCTTGCACGCCACGGCGAAACGCCCTGGAACGCCGAAGGCCGTTACCAGGGCCAGGAAGACATTCCGCTGTCCGACGTCGGCATCGCGCAGGCGCGCGCGCTGGGCGAACGCCTGCGTGAAGTGCCGATCACGCGCGCGGTCGCCTCGCCGCTGGGTCGCGCGCGGCAGACGGCGGAATTCGCGCTCGGCGATCGCGACCTGCCGCTGACGCTCGATCCGGGCCTGATGGAAATCGCGCACGGCACGTGGGAAGGCCTGCTTGCCACCGAGATCCGCGAGCGCGATCCCGACCGCCTGCAAGCCTGGCGCGACACGCCGCACGAGGTGCTGATGCCGGAAGGCGAATCGCTGCAGCACGTCTTCGAACGTGCGTGGCCCGCGTTCGCGCGCGCGACCGAAGGCCTCGGCGCGAGCGACACGTTGCTGGTCGTCGCGCACGACGCGGTGAACCGCGTACTGCTGTGCCACGTGCTCGGCATTCCGCTCTCGCGCCTGTGGACCTTCCGCCAGGCCCCGACGACGATCAACCTGCTCGAAGGCCCCGACGTTGATCATCTGGAAGTGGTGCGGCTGAACGACTGCAGCCATCACACGGCGTTCTTTGGCGAGGCGGTGCATCGGGCGTTGTGAGAAGGGCGGCGGTAGCGCGGCCGTTGTAGCCCGGGTAAGCGAAGCGCACCCGGGGGCGGGGCTCGCCGGACGTGCGCAACCCGGGTGCGGCCTTCGACCTTACCCGGGCTACAGAAGCTACAACGGCGGGTCCCCGGCGATAATGCGCGGATGACCACCCGCACGCTCGCCGACTGGCTCCAGTACATCGAACGCATCCACCCCAGGTCCATCGACATGGGGCTCGACCGCATCCGCGTCGTCGCGCAGGCGCTGAAGCTCGGCAAACCGGGCAGGGCGGTGATCACCGTCGGCGGGACGAACGGCAAGGGCTCGACCGTCGCCTTCATCGAGTCGATCGCGCGCGCGGCGGGGTGGAAGGTTGGTGCGTACACGTCGCCGCACCTGCTCGCGTACAACGAACGCGTGCGCATCGACGGCGCCGACGCATCCGACGACGCGCTGATCGAAGCCTTCGCAGCGATCGAGGCCGCGCGCGGCGACACACAACTGACCTACTTCGAATACGGAACGCTCGCCGCGTTGTGGCTGTTCGAACGCGCGAAGCTCGATCTGGCGATCCTCGAAGTTGGCCTCGGCGGACGGCTGGACGCGACCAACCTGATCGACGCGGACGTCGCGGTGATCACCACGGTGGACCTGGATCACCAGGATTACCTGGGCGACGAGCGCGAAGCCATCGGCGCGGAAAAGGTCGGCATCGCACGCGCATGGAAGCCGCTGGTGCTGGGCGACGATGATCCGCCGTCGAGCGTGCTGGGCCATGCGTATCGCATCGGCGCGCCGACGTGGCGCATCGCCAACGATTTCTTCTTCAAACCGTTGCCGTCCATGCTGGATGCCGACGGCAACGCGCAGCCCGGGCGCTGGCAGTGGCGCGAGATCGGCAAGCGGCTCGAACTGCCCATGCCGCGGCTCGCCGCGCCGGTGCAATTGCGCAACGCGACGGTCGCCATCGCGGCGCTGCGCGCGCTGAAGAATCGGCCGAAGCCGCTGCCGCGCGAGGCCTACGGCGACGGCATCGCCAACGCGCACATCGGCGGGCGGCTGCAGCGGTTCGAACGCGATGGCGTGGAGATCCTCGTCGACGTCGGCCACAACCCGCAGGCCGCGCGCGCGCTCGCCGACTGGCTCCGCGCCGCGCCCGCGCGGGGTCGCATGATCGCCGTGTACGCCGCGCTGTCCGACAAGGACGCCACCGGCGTGGTGGAGGCGCTGGCGCCCTGCGTCGACGAGTGGCACCTGGCCGGGCTCGCCGATGCGGGGCCGCGCGGCGCCGACGTCGATGCGCTCGCCGCGCGCCTGGCCGGTACCGCCGCGGCGAACGGCGCGAGGCACGCGGACGTCGCGCAGGCGCTCGACGCGGCGCGAGCCGGGGCGGAGGCGGGTGATCGCGTGCTGGTGTTCGGCTCCTTCCACACCGCCGCGACCGCGCTGGCGTCGCTCGCCCGCGACTGAACGTGACCGCCGCCGCGCCGGTCCCGGCGGGTCGCGAGGGTATAATTCGCGCGGCAATCCGCCTGCGGTAAACGAGAACCGATGGAACCTGCCCTGAAACAGCGCGTCATCGGTGCGGTCGTGTTGATCGCACTGGCGGTGATCTTCCTGCCGATGCTGATCAAGGGGCCGGCGCCCGAAAGCGGGGCGTCCAATGTCCCGCTCGAACTGCCCAAGGCGCCCGGCGGCGACTTCGAGACCCGCGAACTGCCGCTGGTGAGCCCCGGCCAGGCGCCGGCCGGCGGTGCCGTCGGCATGAACGCCGATGCCGGTGAAGACGCCGGCGACACGCTCCCGACCGTCGACACCACCGCGACCGCGCCCGCGCCGACCCAGGATGCGATGCCGGCCGCCACCGGCGGCGGCAACTACGCCGTGAGCTTCGGCAGCTACGCCTCGGCGGCCGACGCCGACCGCGTGATCAAGGCGCTGCTGGGCGCGCAGCTGCCCGCCTACCAGGAACCCGTCCCCGGCAACGGTCGCACGCTGCACCGGGTGCGCATCGGGCCGTTCGCCACCCAGGCGCAGGCCGAGGGCGCGCGCCTGCAGTCCGGTCGCGTACGCAGCGATGTCGGCGCGAAGGTCGTCGTGCTGGACGCCGAGGCCGCCGAGCCCGTCGCCAGCGCGTCGCAGCCCGCTCCCGCCCGGACGGCGCCGGTGTCCGCGCCGGTCCCGCTGTCGGAGGCTTCGGCGGCCGCTCCGCGCCCGTCGACGTCGGCCCCCGCGCCGCTGCCGGCGGAACCCGCCAGGCCCGCGGCCAGCAAACCCGTTGAGAAGCCCATCGCGAAGGTCGAAAAGCCCGCCGGGAAGCCGGCTCCCGCGCGCCCGAGCGCGCCGGCCGCGTCCGGTGTGGGCTTTGCCGTCCAGCTGGGCGCCTTCGGCAGCGCCGCGGATGCGGACAAGCTGCGCGATCGCGCGCGTGCGTCGGGGTTCAGCGCGTTCGTCGAGCAGGTCCGCACCGACAAGGGCGTGCTGAACCGCGTTCGCGTCGGGCCGGTGGCCAGCCGCGGCGAAGCCGACCAGCTCAGGGCGCAGGTCGCGGCGAAGCTGGGCGTGAGCGGCATTGTCCGCCCGCACCCCTGACCCCATCTCGGCGGTGAGCTGACGCATGGGCGCGATCGACTGGGTGCTGCTGGCGGTGGTCGCGGTATCGGCGCTGTTCGGGCTGATGCGCGGCTTCGTCGGCGTGCTCGCCTCGCTCATCGCGTGGTTGCTGGCGGGCTGGGCGGCGTTCCATTTCGGCGCCGACGTCGGGCTGATCCTGTCGGGCGACGGCGACATCGGCCCGGGCGAGCTCTTCGGCGGTTACGCGTTGTGCTTCATCGGCGTGCTGGTCGTGGTCGGCCTGGTCGGCTGGCTGGTGCGCAAGCTGGTGCAGTCGGTCGGGCTGTCCGGGCTCGACCGCATGCTCGGCCTGGTGCTGGGCATCGCGCGCGGGGCGTTCGTCGCCTGCGTGCTGGTGCTGCTTGCCGGCCTCACCGCGATGCCGCGCGAGCCGGAATGGCAGCGCTCGCAGGTGGTGCCGGTGTTCGTGCCGGGTGCGCGGTGGATGCGCGCGTGGCTGCCCGAATGGGCCGCCGAACACGTCGACCTGGACGGTCATGCGCCGGCGGATTCCGGCGGACTTCCCCCGGCGGTGACGCCGGAGACCACGCCGGCCCTGCCGGCGCCGGTCAGCGAGGCCTGACGGCCGCGCACCAAACAACTTCACAGCAGGACTCATCACCATGTGCGGCATTCTCGGTATCGTCGGCCACAACGACGTCGCGGCGCAGCTCTACGACGGTCTGACGGTGCTGCAGCATCGCGGCCAGGACGCCGCCGGCATCGCCACGGCGAACGGCAGCAAGCTGCGCGTGCACAAGGGCAACGGGCTGGTCAGCGACGTGTTCGACGAGAACTCGATGTCGCTGCTGGAAGGTCGCGTCGGCATCGCGCACTGCCGCTATCCCACCGCGGGCAGCGAAGGCTCCGACGAGGCGCAGCCGTTCTACGTGAACTCGCCGTTCGGCATCGCGCTGGCGCACAACGGCAACCTGATCAACACCGACACGCTGCGTCGCGAGGTGTTCGAACAGGATCGCCGCAACGTCAACACCGAATCCGATTCGGAAGTGCTGCTCAACGTGTTCGCGCACGAGCTGGACGCGACCAAGGCGCTGAACCCCGACGCCGCGTTCCGCGCGATCGAAGGCGTGCACCGTCGCTGCGTCGGCGGTTTCGCCGTGGTCGCGACGGTGCTGGGCCTGGGGCTGGTGGCGTTCCGCGATCCCAACGGCATCCGCCCGCTGGTGCTGGGCAAGCGCAACAGCGGTGGGCAGGACGAATACGCCGTCGCGTCCGAATCCGTCGCGCTCGACCTGCTCGGCTTCGAGCGCGTGCGCGACGTGCGCCCGGGCGAGGGCATCGTCGTCACGCCGCGCGGCGAGCTGTTCACGCGCCAGTGCGCCGAACCGCGCCAGCACACGCCATGCATCTTCGAATACGTGTACTTCGCGCGCCCGGACTCGATGATGGACGAGGTCTCGGTGCACAAGGCGCGCATGCGCATGGGCCAGAAGCTCGGCGAGAAGATCCTGCGCCTGCGTCCGGACCACGACATCGACACCGTCATTCCGATTCCCGACACCTCGCGCGACGCCGCACTGGAAATCGCCAACGTCATCGGCGTGAAGTACCGCGAGGGCTTCATCAAGAACCGCTACGTCGGTCGCACCTTCATCATGCCGGGGCAGGGCGAGCGCGCGAAGTCGGTGCGTCGCAAGCTCAATCCGATTCCGCTGGAATTCCGCAACCGCGTCGTGCTGCTGGTGGACGACTCCATCGTGCGCGGCACGACGTCGAAGCAGATCGTGCAGATGGCGCGCGATGCCGGCGCTCGCAAGGTGTATCTCGCGTCCGCCGCGCCCGCCGTGCGCTATCCGAACGTGTACGGCATCGACATGCCGTCGGCCGAGGAACTCGTCGCGCACGGCCGCACGGACGAGGAAGTCGAGAAGCTGCTCGGTGTGGACTGGCTGATCTACCAGGACCTGTCGGACCTGGAAGAAGCCGTGTCCGGCCCGAAACAGCGCATCAGCCACTTCGATTCGTCCTGCTTCAACGGCGAATACGTCACCGGCATCGAGCCGGGTTATTTCGAGCGCATCCAGCAGCTGCGTTCGGACGAGGCGAAGAAGACGCGGAGGGCGTGAGGTGCGCGAACTGCAGCGGGCGATGATTCCGGACGACGAAAACGGCGAAGTCCTGCGCCGCATGCTCGACGACGGCGACGACCTCACGCTGGAACGGCCGATCGAGTTCTTCCACGTTTTCGACGACGAATCGCAGGCGGAGGCGTTCGCGGCAGCCGCGGCGGAGAAGCCGTTCGTGTCGGTGGACGAACCCGAGGTCGACGAGGAAGACGTGTGGCAGGTGTGCGTGGTGCGCATCATGGCGCCGTCGCATGCGGCCATCACCGCGATGGAGCGCGAATTCGCCGATCTGGCCGGAACCTTCGGCGGATTCGCCGACGGCTGGGGCTGCTCGCCGGCCGATCCCGCCGCGCACTGACGCCATGACGTCGCTGTTCGACGCCGCGCGCGCCTGCCTCGATGCGGCGTCGCCGGACGCGAAGGTCGCGGCGACGTTCGCAGCCGCCGAAGCGTTCTCGCGCGGAGAACTCACGATTCCCGGCGATGCGCCGGACCCGGAGGCGATCCGCATGCCGGGCCGCCCCGGGCGTCCGCTGCTCGTGCATCCGCGCGATCTTCCCCGGCGCGGCTTCGGCAGCAACGAAGGACGCGCGGCGTTCATCCACGCCATCGCGCACATCGAGTTCAACGCGATCGACCTGGCGTGGGACGCGGCGTACCGCTTTCGCGGCCTGCCGCATGATTTCTATGCCGACTGGGTAAGCGTCGCGAACGACGAGGCGCGGCACTTCACGATGCTGCGTGCGCGGCTGCGCGAGTTCGGCCACGACTACGGCGATTTCGACGCGCACAACGGCCTGTGGGAAATGGCCGAGAAAACCGCGCACGACGGCCTGGCGCGCATGGCGCTGGTGCCGCGCGTGCTGGAAGCGCGCGGCTTGGACGTTACTCCGGGCATGATCGTGAAGCTGCGCGCGATGGGCGACGAAGCGACGGTCGCGATCCTCGAAGTCATCCTGCGCGAGGAAGTGGCGCACGTCGCCGCGGGTTCGCGCTGGTTCCGCTGGTATTGCGAACGCGCGGGCGTGGATCCGGTGCCGCGCTTCCGCGAATTGCTGGCCGAGTACGCGCGCGCGGTGTTGTACGGGCCGTTCAATCATGAAGCGCGCAGTGCGGCGGGCTTCGGGCCTGAGGAACTGGAAGCGTTGGAGAAGCTGGCGGGCTGATGCGGCGGCTGGTTGCCGGGCTGATCCCGGCGAAGACGTCACGTCATCCCGCCCTTTACCGGGACGACGCTGTCAGGGCGACAAACCTGTCACTGCATCGCCAACCCGCATAACTCGAACCCTTTCCGGCTCACCCGCAGCACGGACCCGTGGTCGTACCAGTCGCCGAGCACGATGCGCTCGCACGGGCGACCTTCGATCATCAGCTCATGCACCGCCGGGCGATGCGTGTGGCCGTGGATGATGCGCGACAGTCCATAACGGCCGAACGTGCTTTCCACCGTCGCCGGCGAGACGTCGGTGATGGTTTCCATCGTGCCCTGCTGCTTCAGCCCGCTCTGGTGCGCGCGGCTCGCGGCGCGGGCCTGTTGCGCGAAGGCGACGCGCGCCGCCAGCGGCTGCGCGAGGAACTGCGCCTGCCACTGCGGATTACGGGTCTGCGCGCGGAACTGCTGGTAGGCGAGATCGTCGGTGCACAGCGTGTCGCCGTGCATGATCAGCGTCGGCTCGCCGTAGAGCATCACCACCGACGGGTCCGGCAGGATTCGCATGCCGGCGCGTTGCGCGAAGTCCTCGCCAAGCAGGAAATCACGGTTGCCGCGGATGAAATGCACCGGCACGCCGGAGGCCTGCAGTTCGTGCAGCTCGCGCGCGACGAAGGCGCCGGTTTCGGACGGGTCGTCGTCGCCGACCCACGCCTCGAACAGATCGCCCAGGATGTACAGCGCGTCGGCGCCGTAGGCTTCGGAGCGGAGGAAACGGCCGAACAGTTCGGTGATCTGCGGACGTTCGGCGTCGAGGTGGAGGTCGGAGATGAACAAGGTCGTCATGCCGCGATTCTAGGGCCTGCCGCCGGAGCCCGTCCCGTGACCGCCGGCATCCGGCCCCGGCGGGCCGGCTCCGGTTAAAATCGCCGCTTTCCGCCGCACGAACGCCCCATGACCAGCCGCACCCGCTTCGCCCCCAGTCCCACCGGCTACCTGCACATCGGCGGCGCCCGCACCGCGCTGTACTGCTGGCTGGAAGCGCGTCGCCACGGCGGGCAGTTCGTCCTGCGCATCGAGGACACCGACCGCGAGCGCAGCACGCAGGCGGCGATCGACGCCATCCTCGAGGCGATGGCGTGGCTCGGCCTGGATTACGACGAAGGCCCGATCTACCAGACGCGGCGCCTGGAGCGTTACCGCGAGGTCGCCGAGCAGATGGTCGCGGCCGGCACCGCGTACTACGCATACGAAACCAAGGAAGAACTGGAGGCCATGCGCGAGAAGGCGATGGCCGCCGGCGACAAGCCGCGCTACAACGGCGCGTATCGCGATCGCAACGAAGGCTTCCGCGACGATCCCAACCGCGTCATCCGCTTCAAGAACCCGCAGGACGGCACCGTCGTGTGGGAAGACAAGGTGAAGGGCCGCATCGAGATCGCCAACAGCGAACTCGACGACCTGGTGATCTTCCGTTCCGACGGCTATCCGACCTACAACTTCGCTGTGGTCGTCGACGACATCGACATGCGCATCACCGACGTGGTGCGCGGCGACGACCACGTCAACAACACGCCGCGACAGATCAACATCTATCGCGCGCTCGGCGCCACGGAGCCGCATTTCGCGCACCTGCCGATGATCCTGGACGAGCAGGGCGCCAAGCTGTCCAAGCGCACCGGCGCGGCCGACGTCATGCAGTACCGCGAGATGGGCTACCTGCCGCACGCGCTGCTCAACTACCTCGTGCGCCTGGGCTGGTCGCATGGCGACCAGGAGATCTTCTCCATCGCGGAGATGACCTCGCTGTTCGACCTGAAGGACGTGAACGCCAAGGCCTCGCGCCTGGATCCGGCCAAGCTCGGGTGGCTCAACCAGCAATACCTGAAGAACGACGCGCCGGCCGACGTCGCCACGCATCTGGAATGGCACCTGCGCGCCGCCGGTTACGACCTGGCGAAGGGCCCCGCAGCCGGCGACCTCGTCGTCGCGCTGCGCGACCGCGTGCAGACGCTGAAGGAGATGGCCGAGCGCTCGGCCGTGTGGTTCCAGCCGCTCACGCAGTACGACGATGCAGCCGTCGCCAAGCACCTGACCGCTGCCGCGCGCGCGCCGCTGGCCGACGCGCGCGAGCGTCTGGCCGCGCTGGGCACGTGGAGCGCCGATGCCGTCTCCGGCGCGCTGCATGCGACCGCCGAGGCGCTGGGCATCGGCATGGGCAAGGTCGCCCAGCCGATGCGCGTGGCGATCACCGGCACGCAGGTCTCGCCGGACATCTCGCACACCGTCTACCTGGCAGGGCAGGACGAAGCCCTGGCGCGCATCGACGCGGCCCTTGCAAAAGTGCCGGCAGGGGCCTAAATCCTCGGTATCCCGAGCGGGAACGCGCCCATGAGCCACCATCACGCCTGCACCGACCCGACCCACCACGTCCACGACGGCGACGCCTTCGTGCACGAGGTCGAGCGCGCGTGCGAGGCCCGCGGCCTGCGCCTGACCCCGATCCGCGCGCACGCGTTGCGCCTGATCGCCGATGCCGGCCGCCCGGTGAAGGCCTACGAGCTGCTCGACCAGATGAAGGCCACGCACGACGCCGCGGCGCCGCCGACGGTGTATCGCGCGCTGGATTTCCTGCTCGAACACGGCTTCATCCACAAGCTCGCCTCGATCAACGCCTTCGTCGGTTGCCACCACCCGGGCGCGGCGCAGCATGCGGTGCCGTTCCTGATCTGCGACCGCTGCCAGTCGGCGACGGAGCTGGAGGACGAGCGCATCGTGGAAACGCTGGACCGTCGCGCGCGCGAACTGGGCTTCACGCCGCAGGCGCAGACGCTGGAAGTGCATGGCGTGTGCGCGGCGTGCGCGCGCGCCGAGGCCTGAGTCGCCGGGAGCGCAAAGCGCCCCTAGATCACCCGACGCTGCGCCGCCGTGGCTGCATCGCCCGTGTTCGGCGTGCCGGTCGGTTCGATCAGCATCAGGTGCGCTTCCTCGATGGCGACCGGACGATGCTCGACGCCACGCGGCACGACGAACAGCTCGCCCGGGCCGAGCTCGACGTGGCGGTCGCGCAGTTCGATGCG
The DNA here is from genome assembly GCF_057747855.1 of Lysobacter sp. SCRH-1R. Taxonomy (NCBI): domain Bacteria; kingdom Pseudomonadati; phylum Pseudomonadota; class Gammaproteobacteria; order Lysobacterales; family Lysobacteraceae; genus Lysobacter; species Lysobacter sp. SCRH-1R. The sequence continues at coordinate 996,069 of NZ_CM173227.1, forward strand.
CACGCGGCCGTGCAGCACCAGGAAGAGATCGTCGGTGTCCGCGTGCGAGTGCCACACGAACTCGCCCTTCACCTTCACCACCATGATGTCGTGGCCGTTGAAGGTCGCGACGGTGCGCGGCTGCCAGTGTTCGTCGAACGTGGCGAGCTTCGCCTGCAGGTCGATCGCGCCTTCATCGCGTCTGTCTTCGTCATGCATGCTCACGTGGCCTCCGGTTGCGGCGCGGGGGCGCGCATCGTCATCGGCGCGGCCTCGCGGATGGGCAGGTTCGCGGCGGCGGCGATCAGCGCCAGTGCCATGTCGGCGTACCACATCCAGCTGTAATCGCCGAAGCGCTCCAGCACCAGTCCGCCGACCCACGCGCCGAAGAAGCCGCCGAGCTGGTGCGACAACAACGTCAACCCGAACAGCGTGCCGAGATAACGCGCGCCGAACAGCTTGCCGACCAGGCCCGCCGTCGGCGGGACCGTCGCCAGCCAGGTCAGGCCCAGGCCGGCGGAGAACAGGAAGAACGTCAGTGGCGTCGGCGGCGAGACGAGGTAGATCGCGATCAGCAACGCGCGACTGGCGTACATCGCGGCGAGCAGGGTCTTCATGCGGAAGCGCTGGCCGAGCCAGCCCGCCGCGAGGCTGCCGCCGACGTTGAACAGCCCGATCAGCGCGAGCGACACGGCCGAGACGCTCGCCGGCAGGCCGCACAACGCGATCTCGCCCGGCAGGTGCGTTACTAGGAACGCGATGTGCACGCCGCAGGTGAAGAAGCCCAGGTGCAGCATCCAGTAACTGCGATCGCGCGCGGCGATGCGCAGCTGTTCGCGCAACGAAATGCCGGGCGCCGCCGCGCGCGCGACGTGCACCGCATCGCCCGCGCGGCGACGCAGCGGCCATGCGAGCGGCAAGGTCGCCAGCGCCGAGACGGCGAGCGTCCACATCGCCGCGGCCCATCCGGCGGCGCTGATCACCGCCTGCACCAGCGGCGCGAACAGGAACTGGCCGAACGATCCGCCGGCGTTGATCACGCCCGCCGCCATCGAGCGTTTTTCCGCCGGCATGTGCTGGGCGGTGGCGCCGATCAGGATGGAAAAACTGCCCGCGCCCGCGCCGGCCGCGCTGAGCACGCCCAGGGTGAGCAGCAGTCCCCATTCCGATGCGAGCGCGGGCGCCAGCACCATGCCCGCGGCCAGCAGCACGCCGCCGGCGGCGAGCACGCGACCGGGGCCGCGCTGGTCGGCGATCGCGCCGAACACCGGCTGCACCGCGCCCCAGACGAACTGTCCGATCGCCAGCGCGAAACTGATCTGCGCGACGGTCAGGCCCGTGCTGCGGCCGATCGGCGCAACGAACAGGCCCATCGATTGCCGCACGCCCATGGTGATCATCAGCATCGCCGTGGCGGCGAGCACCAGCGGCCAGTAACGCATGGCGTGCGGCGCGGCGTGGGACGTGTTCATTCGGCTTCCATCCGCGCCATCGCGCGATCGAGGTGGGAGTGCAGCGCCGCGACGGCGGTGGCGCCGAGACGCGCGTCGATTTCGTCCTGCGCCCTGCGCCACAGCGGCTGGGCGCGTTCCAGCAGACGTTTTCCGGCCGGTTTGACGCGCACCAGCTTCGCGCGCGCGTCCTCGCCGCTGCTGGCCAGATCGATCCAGCCGGCGGCGATCAGCGGCTTGAGATCGCGGCTGAGCGTGGTGCGGTCCATGCCGATCTCGCGCGCCAGTGCGCCGACCGTCTGCGGCGTGCGCGCGGCGCGGCGCAGGATCGAATACTGGTTGAGATTGATGCCGGCCACGGCGAGCTCGCGGTCGTAGCGCTGCGTCACCAGGCGCGAGAGTTTGCGCAGGCGGAAGCAGGTGCACAGGCTGGGGGGCGGGGGGGAAGCTTCTGGCATAAGCGTGTATATACACCTATTCCGGCAAAAGAAAAGCGCCGCGGGTGAGGCGGCGCTGTTCAGGCTCGATCGCGAGGCGGTGGTACGCCCGCTCACGTCATCAGAAGAACGCCCGGACCCCGAAGCCAACGCCGCGGCCCGGCAGCGGCGCCACGTCCTTGAGGAAGGAGGTGTGCACGCGCGCTTCCTCGTCGAGCAGGTTGCTGCCGTCGAGGAACACTTCCCACGCATTGCCCGCCGGCGTGTCCCTGTGCCATGCGATGTGCGCGTCGACCAGCGTATAGCCCGGGGTTTCCGTCTCGTAAGCGGCGACATCGTCCTGGCGTGCGTAACGCACGGCACCGAGCGAGGCGCGCCAGTCGCCGAGTTCCCACCGCACCTCGCCGCCCACGCGATGCGGCGCGATGCGCGGCAGGTTCCCGCCGCGCGCGAGCTGCGCCGTGTAATCGTGCGTGTGGTCGCCATGCGGCACGGCGAACGCGACCTCGCGCGTGCCGCTGCCGGTGAGCTCGCCGCGCACCATGTCGCCGAACACGCGCAGGTTCCAGCTGCCGCTCGCGTTGTCGGCGAAGTTCCAGTCCACTTCCGCTTCGGCGCCGTTGAACCGCGCATCGTCCTGCGTCCACAGGCGCACCGGGCTGCCGTCCTCCACCACGCCGGTGTCGGCGAGATAGATGAAGTCGTCGTACTTCACGTGATAGATCGACGCGCTTGCCTTGAACGGGCCGCCATGCCAGTGCAGGCCGATCTCCGCGCGGTTGGCGGTTTCCTCGTCCATCGTCGGCGTGCCGAGTTCGATGCTGCTGGTCGCCACGTGCAGGCCGTTGGAATACAGCTCCTCCGCGGTCGGCGCTCGCTGCGCGCGATCCAGGCCGAAGGAGAGGTGGAAGGCCTCGTTGATGTCCCACTTGAACGCCGCCGACAGGCTCGTCGTGTGGAAATCGCGATCCGGACCGATCGCCTCCGCTTCGTTCACGTCGATCTTGTTGCGATCCACGCGTGCGCCCAGTTCGGTCTTCACCGGGCCGAAGCTGCGTTCGCCGAGCCAGAACACGCCCGCATCGTTGCCCTTGGACGGCGGCACGAAGGCTTCCTCGCCGATCGCCTCGAAGTCGCGCTGGGCCCATTGCGCGCCGATCGCGCCATCCCAGCCGAACAGCGGCTTGTGCACGAGTTCCACGCGCGCCTCGGTGCTGGTGTTGTCGAAGACGGTGCCGGTTTCCTCGCCTTCGTATTCGGTGTGCGTGTATTCGGTGCGCGCGACCTTTGCGCGCAGGGACTTGAACGCGCCCAGGTCGTCCAGCCCGCCACGCACTTCGTAGCGATGCTGGGTCATGCCGATGGTGACCGGGCCTTCCTCTTCGTGCGCTTCTTCCTCTTCGCCTTCGTGCTCGTGATCTTCCTCGTGCTCGTGTTCGTGCGCGCCGGCCGGCACGCCGTAGCGGGTGTCGAACAGGCTCGCGCCGACGCCGATGAAGCCGCGTTCGCCGATCCAGCTCACGCCCAGCGCGCCGGCGTCGGTGCGCACGAAGCTGTTGGGCAGCGTGCCCTTTTCCGACGGATCGGGCGTTTCGCCTTCTTCTTCCATCAGGCGGCGGCTTTCGGGATAGCCGGGGATGTCGTAGTCGCCGGTCTCGCGATGCAGGCCGTCGATGTGGAACACGACGTTGCCCGAGGCCGACGTGCCGTCCATGCGGAACATGCCGGTGCGTTCGTCGTTGACGGTGTTGCCGCGCAGTTCGGCGCGGCCCTGCAGCGGTTCGTCGGTGACGGCTTCGGGAATGCGGCCGTCGACCACGTTCACCGCGCCGCCGATCGCGCCGCTGCCGTAGAGCAGGGTGGCGGGGCCCTTGAGCACTTCGATCTGGTCGGCGAGGAAGGGCTCGATGCTGACCGCGTGGTCGACGCTGACCGTGGACACGTCGCCGGAACCCAGGCCGTCGCTCAGCACCTGCACGCGGGCACCGTCGAAGCCGCGCACGATCGGACGGCCGACGCCGGGGCCGAAGTAGGACGACTGCACGCCGGGGAGTTTTCCGACGGTCTCGCCGAGGGAATTCGCCTTGACCTCATCGAGCCTGGCGCCGGCCAGTACCTCGACGGGGCGGACCAGATCCTCGGCCGTGCCGACCAGCGGGGTGGCTTTGACTTCGACGCCGGCCAGATCCTTGGGCTGGTGGGCATGGTCCTGGTCGTCGGCCTGGGCGCCCAGGGGGAGGGCGGCGGCGAGGGCGAGGGCGAGCGGGAGGCGATTCAGCAGGCGCTTTGACATCGGTCGGGTTAAAGTAGGTGGCTCGAGTTGCGCAATGTTATATTATAACGAAGTCGGATCCACCCCCTCCCAGAAGTCACGTTCGCGCATGTCTTCCAACCGCCCCCGCAGCCTGCTCGACCGGATCGGCGCCACCGGCTCGCTGCTGTGCGCGATCCACTGCGCGCTGTTGCCGCTGGTGATCGCCGTGCTGCCGTCGCTGGGCGTCGCGGCGTGGCTGGGCGACGGCTTCGAGGAGGGTTTCGTGCTGTTCGCCACGGGGCTGGGCCTGTTCAGCATGATCGGCGGCTATCGCCGGCATCGCGCCGTGCAGGCCCTCTCGCTGATGGTTCCGGGCCTGGCGGTGCTGTGGTTCGGCGTGCTGTACACGCCGCTGCACCACAGCGTGATTCCGCATGCGATCGCGATGACCTTCGGCGGCACCCTCGTCGGGCTGGCCCATCTGGCGAACCTGCGGCTCAACCATGGGCACGTGCACGACGCCAGTTGCGCGCACTAGCGCGTCGATCGGACGCCGCGCGTCCGATCGATCCCGAAACGTGCCGCGCGAGTTTCCGGGCCCGCCGGGCGCCCCCTCGCCAGGGAGGCTCGTCTCCAGACGACGAGAGGGTGCGGCGCCCGTGCTAGACTTCGCGACCTCGCGCGAACGCGATTCTCGTAACCCCCGCACTCCGGTGCGGATCCGGACAGTTTCAGGAGCACAACATGGGCAAGGGCGACCGCAAGACCGCCAAGGGCAAGCGCTACAACTCCAGCTACGGCAACGCCCGCGGCAAGGCCACGACCAAGGCCGCCGGCACCGCCGCCGCGCCGGTCGCGAAGAAGGCGACCAAGACCGTGGCCAAGGCCCCGGCCGCCAAGAAGGTCGCGGTGAAGAAGGCCGCCACCAAGGAGTAAGCGCCCCGGCGCTCCTCCGAATGCAGAAAGCCCCGCTCCGGCGGGGCTTTTGTTTTGGCTTGTTGCTCCCTCCCCTGCGAATGCAGGGGAGGGCTGGGGAGGGATGAAGTGTCCGCGCCGAGCGCTCCGCCGCAGGATGGGTTCTGCTGACCTTGGGCACGCGTCAGTGGCTTACGAAAGCGGGTCGCCCGGATATTGCGCCTTACTGAAAGGAGATGGACTCGAACCTCAGCCCTTCGCCGCCTTCTCCACCTCGCCCCACACCCGCAACAGATTGCCGCCCAGGATCTTGCGGATGTCCGCATCCGAATACCCGCGCTTTTGCAGGCCTTCCACCAGGTTCGGGTAGTCGGCGACCGAGCGCAGCTCCACCGGCAGGTTGCCGCTGACGCCATCGAAATCCGAACCGATGCCGACGTGGTCCGCGCCAAGCAGCTTCACCGCGTGGTCGATCTGGTCCAGCACCGCATCGATGTGCACGACCGGCACCGGGTGCTCATCCTTCCACTGCTTCTCGAACGCATCCTTCGACTTCACCGGCTTGCCGGCCGCGGCGAGCTTCTCGTTTTCCTCGTCGAACGCCGCGGACGCCGCGAAATACGCCTGCATGTCGGCCGCCGCCTTCGCGCTCACGAAGCCGGTGCCGAACACCAGCTGCACCACGCCGCCTTCCTTCGCCACCGCCAGCGCGAGTTCGTCGCTGATGTTGCGCTCGAAGCCCGGGGTGAAGTGGCGCATGCCGGAATGGCTGGCGATCACCGGCACGTCGGTTACGCGCAGCACGTCGCGGATGGCGTCGTCGGAAATATGCGAGACGTCGACCATGATGCCCAGACGGTTCATCTCGGCGACGACCTGCTCGCCGAACGGACTCAGCCCGCCCCACTTCTTCTTCATCGCATAGGACGAATCGGCGATGCGGTTGTTCTCGCTGTGGGCGAGGGTGACGTAACGCACGCCGCGCGCGTGGAAGTCCGCGAGCCTGGACAGGTCGTCGCCGATCGGCGCGCCGTTCTCCATGCCCGGCGTCAGCAGCACGCGACCGCCCTTGCGCAGCTTCTCGACATCGCCCGGCGAGCGCAGGATCGCGAACTTGTCCGGATGCCGCGCGACCATCGCCTCGACGGCGTCGAGCTGCGTGTTCGCGGTCTGCCATGCCGTGCCGGCGGCGTCCTCCTCGGGCGAGGTGTAGATCGACATGAAGGCCACGTCGAGTCCGCCTTCACGCGCGCGCGGGTAGTCGAACTCCTTCTTCGGCGCGGCCACGCCGAGGTCGTCCCAGTGCGAGAGCAGCTCGCCCGGCGCGTCGATGTGCGTGTCGACGATGATCGCGTCCTGCGCGAGTCGGCGCGCCGCATCGTTCGCGGCGGATGCGGAGGTGACGGCCATCGACAGCGACAGGCCCAGAACGGCGTAACGCAAGCGCATGCTTTCTCCCCTTGGCAGGTGTTCGTTCGATCAGATGACGCGATGGCCGCCGGCGTGCACCGCCTGGGCGAGGCGACCGCCGAGCCAGTAGCACAGTTCGGCCGGATGCTGGATGTTCCACAACACGAAGTCGGCGCGCGCGCCCACGCGCAGCACGCCGCGATCGTGCAGACCCAATGCGCGCGCGGCGTTGATCGTCGCGCCGCGCAGCGCTTCTTCCGGCGTGAGGCGGAAATGCGTGCACGCCAGCTGCATCGCATGGCGCAGCGATTGCAGCGGCGAGGTGCCGGGGTTGCAGTCGGTGGCGACCGCCATCGGCACGCCGTGCGTGCGGAACGCCTCCAGCGGCGGCAGCGTTGTTTCGCGCAGCACATGGAACGCGCCCGGCAACAGCACCGCGACGGTGCCGCGACGCGCCATCTCGCGCACGCTGTCCTCGCTGGTGTGTTCGACGTGATCGGCCGAAAGGCCGTCGAATGCCGCCGCCAGCGCGCCGCCGCCCAGGTCGCTGAGCTGGTCGGCGTGCAGCTTCACCGGCAATCCGAGCGCGCGCGCGGCTTCGAACATCCGCCGCGTCTGCTCCGGAGTGAAACCGATGCCTTCGCAGAACGCGTCCACCGCATCGACCAGGCCTTCGGCGTGCAGGCGCGGCAGCCATTCGATCGCCGCGGCGATGTAGTCGTCGGCGCGACCGGCGTACTCCGGCGGCAGCGCATGGGCGGCGAGGTACGTGGCGCGCACGCCGATGCCGAGCTGCTCCAGCCGGCGCGCCACGCGCAGCATCTTGCGTTCGTTGTCGAAGTCCAGGCCGTAGCCGGACTTGATCTCCAGCGTCGTCGCGCCATCGGCGATGAGCGCGTGCGCGCGCGGCAGCGACTGGCGCAGCAGTTCGCCTTCGTCGGCCATGCGCGTGGCGCGCACGGTCGACAGGATGCCGCCGCCGGAACGCGCGATCTCCTCGTAGCTGGCGCCGAGCAGGCGCAGCTCGAACTCGCGCGCGCGGTCGCCGGCGAAGACCAGGTGCGTGTGGCAGTCGACCAGGCCGGGCGTGATCCAGCCCTTGGTCTCGATCACTTCGCGTGCCAGCCGTTGCGGCGCGTCGGGCAGGCCCGAACGCGGGCCGACGTAGGCGAGCACGCCGTCCTTCCACGCCAGCGCGCCCTCCAGGATGTCGGCATAGCCGTCCGGCGCATCGAGGGTGGCGAGGGAGGCGCCGAGGATCAGTCCATCCCAGGCCGGATGCGCGTTGGAGGTCATGGGGTCCGATTCTAGCCGTGGCCCGGCGTGCGCGGGGCCATCGCCACGACCGTCCCTGCGGGCGACAATGCGGGCCATGAAGACCCTCGACGCCGCGATGCTCTGGACCCCCGACGGCTGGCGTTCCGACGCCGGCTTCGACATCGACGACCACGGCCGCATCCGCGCGCGGGTGGCCGCCGAACCGACCGGCAGTTCCAGCTGGGTCGTGCCGGGCGTGGCGAACCTGCATTCGCATGCGTTCCAGCGCGCCATGGCGGGCATGGCGGAGCGGCAGACGAACGCCGCCGATTCGTTCTGGACCTGGCGCGAGACCATGTACCGCTTCGCCGCGCGCTTCACGCCGGAGCTGCTGCAGGCGGTGGCGACGCAGCTCTACGCGGAGATGCTGGAAGCCGGCTACACCACGGTGTGCGAATTCCACTACCTGCACCACGCGCCGGACGGCCGCGCCTACGACGATCCGGCCGCGATGTCGCGCGCCTTGATCGCCGCCGCGCGCGAGGCGGGCATCCGCCTGACGCTGTTGCCCGTGCTTTACATGACCGGCGGTTTCGACGGCCGCGCTCTGGGCGAACGCCAGCGCCGCTTCGGCCACGACCTCGACGCCTACCTGCGCCTGATCGACACGCTGTGCGAGGACGCCGGTCCGATGCTGCACGTCGGCTGCGCGCTGCACAGCCTGCGCGCCGTTCCGCCGGATGCGATGCGCGCGGTGCTCGACGCGTTGCCGCCGTCGATGCCGGTGCACATCCACATCGCCGAGCAGGTCGGCGAGGTGCAGGATTGCCTGGCGCTGCGCAATGCGCGGCCGGTCGAATGGCTGCTGGCGAACGCGGACGTCGATGCGCGCTGGACGCTGGTGCACGCGACCCACCTCACGCCCGCGGAAACGCAGGGCGTCGCACGCAGCGGCGCCACGGTGGCGATCTGCCCGACGACGGAAGCCAACCTCGGCGACGGCCTGTTCCCGCTGCGCGATTACCTCGATGCGGGCGGACGCTGGGGCATCGGTTCGGATTCGCACATCTCCGTCTCGCCCGTGGAGGAGTTGCGCTGGCTCGAATACGGCCAGCGCCTGGCCACGCGCCATCGCAACATCGCCGTGCGCGCGGATTCGCCGAGCGTCGGCGAGACGCTGCTGCGCGATGTCGCGCGCAGTGCGCGGCATTCCAGCGGCCATGCGATCGGCGCATTCGCGCCGGACGAATACGCCGATGCGGTGGTGCTGGACACGGATGCGCCGGCGCTGTTCGGCCTGGCGCCGGAGGATGCGATCGATCGCTGGATCTTCAGCGGGAATCGTCCGCTGGTGCGCGACGTGTACGTGGGCGGGCGGCGCGTGGCGGAAGGCGGGCAGCACCGGCAGCGTGGTGAGATCGCGCTGCGGTATCGCGCGGCGATGGCGGAGTTGATGCGCGACTGACGCGATGGCATCCACGCCTTTGCAGCGCGGGTAAGCGAAGCGCCCCGGGGGGCGCGTGACGGCCGCGGATGCGTCAACCCGGGTGCGCTCCGCTTACCCGGGCTACAGGAGCTCACTTCGCAGCGACGTTCAGCCGAACAGATCCACCGTCGCCGGCAACGCGCCTTCCATCCGCAACAGGAATTCCTTCGTCGGCAATCCACCGCCGAAACCGGTCAGGCTGCCGTCGCTGCCGATCACGCGATGGCAGGGCAGCACCAGCGGCAACGGATTGCGGCCGTTCGCCGCACCCACCGCGCGCATCGCCGACGGCTTGCCGACGCGCTGCGCGAGTTGCGCGTAGCTGATCGTCTCGCCGTACGGAATCGTCGCGAGCGTGCGCCACACGTCCAACTGGAACGCCGTCCCGCGTGGCGCGAGCGGCAGTTCGAAGTCGCGCCGTCCGCCTTCGAAATACTCGTGCAGCTGCGCGGCCGTTTCGCGGATGACCTCGCATTCGCGCGGCTCCCACGAGTCGCAATGCGACATCGGATGGCGCGGGTTCTGGAATTCGATCAGGTGCAGGCCATCGTCGCTGGCGGCGAGCAGCAGCGGGCCGACCGGGCTGGGCATATGCGCGTAGCGGATCATGCGGTCGCATCCACGACGCCGCCGCGCACGGCGCCGCGCTTCGCCCGTGCGGGTTTCTCCGCACGCATCGCGGGCGCAGGCACCGAATCGCGCCAGAGATGGATCACCGCATAACCGCGCCACGGCCGCCACTGTTCCGCACGCGCCGCCAGCGCCTTCGCGGTCATGCGCGTGCCATCTGCGGGCAAGGCCTTCTGCAGCACCAGGTCCTCGACGGGGAACGCGTCCGGATGCCCCAGCGCACGCAGCGCGATGTACTGCGCCGTCCACGGCCCGATGCCGGGCAGCGAGACCCATCGCGACACGAAATCCTCCAGTGTGCGCTCGGCGCGGAAATCCACGCGGCCTTCGAGCAGCGCCCGCGCCACGCCGCGCACGGTCTGCGCGCGCGAACGGATCAGGCCGATGGATTCCAGCTCGGCATCGACCAGCGCCTCGGGCGTCGGGAACAGGTGCGCGAGGCCTTCCGCGAACGGCTGCGGCAACGCCTGTCCGTATTTCTGCGCGAGGCGCGAGGCGAGCGTGCGCGCCGCGGCGACGCTGACCTGCTGGCCGATGATCGCGCGCACGGCGATCTCGAAGCCGTCCCAGCCGCTGGGCAGGCGCAATCCGGGGCGCTGCGCCAGCAGCGGCGCCAGTCGCGCATCGCCCGACAGCGTCTCGGCGATCGCCTGCGGATCGGCGTCCAGGTCGAACATGCGGCGCAGGCGCTGGACGATCTCCAGCAATCGCGACGATGCCGGCCCGTGCAGTTCGAGTTTCAGGGCGTGCTCGCCGCCCGGCCATGCGCTCACGCGCAGCCAGCCGGGGCGTTCGATCGGACCGATCACGCGCGCGTAGCTGCGATCGTCCACGACCTCCACGCCGGGCAGCGCACGGCCGCGCAGGAAATCCAGCATCGCGGCGAAGTCGTACGGCGGCCGGTAACCGAGCCGCAGCGTGAGCACGTCGCCGGCGTCGCGCGCCTCGCGCCGGCTCTTGCGCAGATCGCGCGGCGCCATCCGGTAGGCGGTGCGGAATGCGTCGTTGAAGCGGCGCAGGCTGGCGAAGCCGGACGCGAGCGCGACCTGCGTGATCGGCAGGTCGGTTTCGGTCAGCAACTGCTTGGCGAACAGCAACCGGCGCGTGCCGTGCACGCCCATCGGCGCGACGCCGACGCGTTCGACGAACAGGCGGCGCAGCTGGCGCTCGCCGACGCCCACGCGCTGCGCCAGCGCCGCCAGCGGCTGTTCGGCCAGCGCGCCGTCGTCGATCAGCTTCAACGCGCGCGCCAGGGCCGCGTCGCCGCGCCGCCAGCTGCCGTCGTCGGGCGAAAGCTCCGGCCGGCAGCGCAGGCACGGGCGATATCCGGCGGCTTCGGCCGCCGCGGCGTGGCGGAAATACACCACGCGCTTGGCGGTCGTCGCCGGGCAGACCGGACGGCAGTAGATGCGCGTGCTGAGCACGGCGGTGAAGAACAGCCCGTCGAAGCGCGGATCGCGCGTGCGGCGGGCCTGTTCGCACACCTGGAAGGCGGGCAGGGCGTCGGCGTGGATGTGGTCGGAGGCGGGCATGGGGTCAGGCTAGCACCGTCGGGCGGGGCGAACTGGCCGGATTCGGACATGCACGTGGACGGCTCCGGCCCCGCAAATCCGGCCCGCCCAAATTCAGATGCATCTGATTCCGGCGCGCCGGTCGCGCTACCCAGAATGCGGGCCTCTTCGAACAGGCCATAACCATGACAGCTCTGATTGACCGCATCGGTAAAACCTACGATGAAGTGCCATACACCTCCGCCGCCTTCGCCGGCAGCGCGCCGGAGCACCTGCGCGCGGTGGCGCACCTGTTCGGACTGGAGGCGCCCGTGCCCGGGCGCGCGCGCGTGCTCGAACTGGGCTGCGCGGCCGGCGGCAACCTGATCCCGTTCGCGGTGCGTCACCCGGAGGCCGACGTGGTCGGCATCGACCTCTCGCCGGTGCAGATCGACGCCGGCCGCCGCATCGTCGAAGCGATGGGCCTGTCGAACGTCCGCCTGATCCAGGGGAGCCTCGCCGACCTCGATCCGGCGCTGGGCAAGTTCGACTACATCGTCTGCCACGGCGTCTACAGCTGGGTGCCGGACGACGTGCGCGCGGCGATCCTGCGCGTGTGCAACGAGTTCCTCGCGCCTGACGGCATCGCGTACGTCAGCTACAACACGTATCCGGGCTGGAAGGCGAAGGAGATCGTGCGCGACGCGATGCTGCTGCGCGGCGGCGATCGCGCCAGCGCGCAGGAACAGCTGGCCTACGCGCGCGGGATGATCGAGTTCCTGCACGAGCAGGCGGCGCAGGGCAGCGTGCTGTCCACCGTCATGAAGGAACACATCGACCTGATCCGGGGCGGCGAGGACTTCTACCTCAGCCACGAGTACCTGGAGCTGTGCAACGCGCCCTGCTATTTCCGCGATTTCGTGGCCGGTGCGCGCGCGCAGGGGCTGGAATACCTCGGCGATGCGACGATCGCCTCGATGTTCGCCAGCAACTACGGCGCCACCGCGGCACCGGCGCTGCTGGCCGAATGCGGCGGCGACCAGGTCGTGCTGGAACAGCTGATGGATTTCCTGCAGAACCGCACGTTCCGCCAGACCCTGCTGGTGCATGCCGACCGCGCCGCGCGGATCCGCTACCAGCTCGATCCCGAACGCATCGTCCGCCTGCACGTCGCCGGCCGCTACGTGCGCGACGAGGCCGACGCCAACGGCGCCGACCGCTGGACCTACATCGGCGGCGCCACCGTCACCACGTCTTCGCCGGTGACGCGCGCGGTGATCGAACGCCTCAACGCCGCATGGCCGGCGACCGTGCCGGTGGCCGAACTGCTGGCCGATTTCACGATGGAAGACGCCGCCCGCGCGCTCGACCTGGTCACCAACCTTCTCATCGGCAATGCCGTGCGTTTCCGCAGCGAACCGGTGGTGGCGGGCGCGTTGTCCGGGCGCCCGTTCGCGCGTGCGCCGCTCCGTGCGCTGGCCGCGGCCGGTGCGCAGCCGATGGCGCTGTTCAACGAATGGCACCAGTCGGTGCAACCGGGCCCGCTCGAGCGCTTCGTGTTGCCGCTGCTGGGCGGCAACGTCGACGTCGAGGCGATGGTGGACGCCGTGCTGCAGGCGGTGGCGCAGGACGGGCTCGCCGTCATGCGCGATGGCCAGCCGCTGGAGGATGCCGATGAAGTCGCCGCGTCGGTGCGCAGGCAGGTGGATGCGGCGCTGGAGTCGCTGAAGCTCAACGCCATGCTGGCGACGCCGCCGGCGCAGGCGACCGAGGTCGCGAAGCCGGCCGCGAAGGCCGCGACGAAACCGGCCGCGAAGAGCATCGAGAAGGAAGCGGCGAAGCCCGCCAAACCGGCGGCGAAGGCCAAGCCGCCGAAGGCCGAAGCCTCGGCCGAAAAGCCGGCGAAGCCGCGCGGTAAGTAAACCACTGGCGACGTCCACGCGGCCCATCGCCGCGTGGACGCGCACTCAGCGCCCGCGCAACGCGGGCAGCAGCGGCGCGACGTCGCCGTCGTTCGGCGCGGCTTCGATATCGAGCAGTCGCGCCAGCAGCGGATACACGTCCACGTTGTCGAACGCCGGCAGCCGCATGTCCGGCACGAACGACGGCCCGCGTGCGACGAACAGCGCACGCATCGACGGCAGCGCCGGATCGTAGCCGTGCGAACCGCGCGTCGCCTCCGGCGAACGCCTGGCGAGTTTCTGCGGATACAGCGCGTCCCAGCCTTCGTGCATCTGGCACACGATCGGCGGTACGCGCGGGTTCGTCCCGTAATGCCAGCGCGCCGGCAATTCCTCGCGCCTGTAGCAATCGTAGTGCGCGTGAGCGCCAAGCAGCCGTGCTTCGGCCTCGCGCTCGCGGCCGGGCAGCGGTTGCACGCCGATCGACTGGCCATCCGACACCACCGTCGCGATCGACGGCGCGATCATCTGCTCCACGCCGATCGCGCGACCCGGACCGACCTTCGCCATGCCGTGGTCGGAAACGACGACCAGGTCCGTCGAGTCCAGCAGCCCGCGTGCGTCCAGCCCGTCGCGCAGCCGGCCGATCACCGCATCGAGTTCGCCGAGCGTGCGGCGCACCTGCGGCGAGTCGGGGCCGTGGTCGTGGCCGGCCTTGTCGAGCTGTTCGAAATACACCGTGACCAGGCGCGGGCGCTGCGCGGGCGGCGCGTCGAGCCAGACGAGCACGTCGTCGATGCGGCGCGCCGGCGACACCGTGTCGTTGTAGGCGACCCACTGGCTCGGACGGATGCCGCCGATCGGCGCGCTGCTGCCCGGCCACGCCCAGCTCGCGCTGCGCACGCCCTGTTTCTCGGCGGTGACCCAGATCGGTTCGCCGCCCCACCAGCGGCTGTCGTCCACGGCGCTGCGGTCGGCCACCGCGAAATCGCCGATGTCCGCATCGCTCATGCGGTTGTGGATCACGCCATGCCGGTCGGGGCGCAGGCCGGTCGCCAGCGTGTAGTGGTTCGGGAAGGTGAGCGAGGGGTACGACGGGTTCATCCACTCCGCCCGCACGCCTTCGTCGGCGAGGCGCACGAGATTCGGCGTGGCGTCCTTCGACAGGTAATCGGCGCGGAACGCGTCGATGGAAACCAGCACCACGGTGCGCGGCGCCGCTTGAGCGGGGCGCGGAGCGTGGGTGCTGCAGGCGGACAGGACGAAACAGGCGGCGACGGCCGCGGCACGAAGGAAAGGCATCGGCCGATGATAGCGAGCGTGTGTTGCGGCATGACTTTAGTCGCTGGCGCCGCCGCGCCGCCTTGCCAATAGTGGCCGCAATCCAGTGGCCGCAAGCCGGCGACGTCCGCCGGCACCGGAGCCCGCCATGCGCCAGCCTGCCGTGATCCGCCTGTCCGCCGCCGTGTTGCTCGCCCTGTCCGCCGCGGCATTCGCGCAGACCGCGCCGAAGCCCGAGCCGGCGCGCATGAGTTCCGCCGAATGCGAGGTCTGGGCGCGCGAGCTGAGCTTCGCGCAATCGGTCGCCGATCACGACGCGGCGGCGTTCGCTTCGCACATCGACGCCAACGCCGCGTTCGGCGCGAGCCAGGCGCAGCCCACGCGCGGACGCGAGGCGATCGCCAGGCGCTGGGCCGGCATCGTCGAAGGCAAGCGGTTCAGGCTGTCGTGGTATCCGACCCGGACCACGATCGGCGCGGCCGGCGGGGACGGCGTCGCGAACGTGGCCTGGTCGAGCGGGCCGTCGCTGTTCGAGGACCTGGACCCGAAGACGACGCAGCGTTTCCGCATCGGCGCCTTCCATTCGGTCTGGCACCGGGGTGCCGACGGCGTCTGGCGCGTGCTGTTCGACGACGGCATCGACCCGCGTCCGGCCACGGAGGCCGAGGCGGCGGCTTTCCGCGAGGGCCGCCAGGTGGCGTGCCCACAAGCCTGACGACGGCCTAAATCCGGTCGTTTCCGCTCACTTTCCGCTTGGGATGGTGGGCGTATGGTGGAGGTACGGCGATGACGCCGTTCCATGCCAGGTGACGTCATGAACTCCAGCAACCGCAATCGCAGCCCGGCGATCGCCGCGCTCGCGGTCGTGCTCGGCATGTGCGCCTTCGGTGCGACCGCGCAGACGGCGGTCGACGCCCAGGCCCAGGCCCAGGTGCAGGCGGCCCCCACGCAGGTCGACGCGGCCGTGTCGGCCGACGCGCAGGCCGCATCCGACCCGCCCGCGAAGGAGCGCAACTCCAACGTCGGCTGCGTCAAGAACACCGGCACCAACATCCGCCCGCGCGATCCGAAGACCGGCAAGGCGCTGTGCATCGGCCCGGGCCGCAGCTAGAGCCGCGAGCAGATCGACCGCACCGGCGAGACCGACCTGGCCGACGCGCTGCGCCGACTCGACCCGTCGGTGCGCTGATCGCATGAAGCGTTCGATGCGCGCATGGCGATCCGTGCCGGCCCTCGCGCTGGCGCTGGCCGTCGTGCCGGCGCTGGCGCAGCAGCCGCCGGTCAACACGCTGCAACCGCCGCCGCGCATGGCGCCGATCTCGCCGTCCTCGCAGCCGCGTTTGCCGCGCGGGGTGGACAGCTCGCGCGACACCTCGTTGCAGACCTTGAACCGCCAGCTCGATGCGTCGAGCCGCCGCGTGCAGGTAGACACACTGCGCAGCCAGATCGACCGCCAGGACCGCCTGATGGAAGCCGACCGCGCACAGACCGACGCCCGCCGCGCCGCCGCGGCGACGCCCGCCGACTCGGCGCGCATCCTGCAGGATTACCAGGCCCGCCGCGCCACGCACGAAGCCTGGCGCGCGGGCAAGGAAGCGCAGGCACAGCGGCTGGAAACGATCGAGATCCCGCCTCCGCCGCCGGTGAACGAGCTGAAGCCGGCGATCGAGCCGCGGCGTTGAGTTCCCGCGTGCGAGTGGATGGGCGGAAGGTGGGTCATCCGTCATCCCGGCGAAGGCCGGGATCCGGCCCGTACCCCCCGGGCACTCCCGCTGGGGCAAATCACCTCACCGTCGTTCCAGCTTTGGGGACCGCTTGTCAGCCTGGATCCCGGCCTTCGCCGGAATGACGGATGTCACGACAACGATCGGGCGTCCCTGTATCGCCGCCGCACACGTCACTCACCCCACCAACCCCCGCAACAACCGCTGCAACGACGCCTCGTAATACCGGCGAAACGCAACCTCGTCGAAGTTGAACCGCCCCGCGCGATACAGCGCGATCAGTCCGTGCGTGTGCGCCCACAGCGTCACCGCCACGTCCCACACGTCGTCCTCGCGCAGCACGCCCGCGCGCATCGCGTCCTCCACCGCATCGGCGACCACGTTCAGCGTGGGGGAACGGCGCGCGTGGAAATCCTCGGGAAAACGCCGTGCATCCGTGCGCGCGGTGGAGAACGCGTGGTCGAACAGATGCGGATGCGCGAGTGCGTAATCCAGATAGATCCGCTGCACCGCGAGCAGGCGTTCGAGCACGTCGCCGCCGCGCGCACGCGCATGCCAGTGCCGGGCGATCGCATCGAAGCTGTCGTCGCCGATGCGCTTGAGCAGCGCCTCGCGATTGGGAAAATGCCGATAGATCGCCATCGGCGTCACGCCGACCGCCGTCGCCACCCGCCGCATGCTCACGCCCGCCGCGCCCTCGCGTTCGAACAGCGTGCGCGCGGCGCGCAGGATGCGATCGGCGGTGTGCTCGGACGGGGTGCGGCGACGGCTCATGTGTACAGCGTATACAAAACGGTCGCGGCAGACGGGAATTCGCCCCGAATCGCCGCCCCGCAGGCCCGACGGCGCTTCCGGCCGCAAGGCGCGGCGCGATAATTCCGGAGCCTGTTCCGCGCGTCGCGATCGCGATGCCCAGCCGACGGAGTTGTCCGATGTCGACCCGCAAAGATCCTTCCCGCGTCATCCGTGCCCCGCGTGGCACCGAGAAATCCTGCAAGTCGTGGCTCACCGAGGCCGCGTACCGGATGATCCAGAACAACCTCGACGCCGAAGTCGCCGAAAGCCCGACGGACCTCGTCGTGTACGGCGGCATCGGCCGTGCCGCGCGCGACTGGGAAAGCTTCGACGCGATCCTTGAATCGCTGCGCGAACTCGACGACAACGAAACGCTGCTCGTGCAGTCCGGCAAGCCCGTCGGCATCTTCCCGACGCATCCCGATGCACCGCGCGTGCTGCTCGCCAACTCGAACCTCGTGCCGCACTGGGCGACGTGGGAACACTTCAACGAGCTCGATAAAAAGGGCCTGATGATGTACGGCCAGATGACGGCCGGATCGTGGATCTACATCGGTTCGCAGGGCATCGTGCAGGGCACGTACGAAACCTTCGTCGAGATGGGCCGCCAGCATTACGGCGGGAACCTCACCGGCAAGTGGATCCTCACCGCGGGCCTGGGCGGCATGGGCGGCGCGCAGCCGCTGGCCGCGTCGCTGGCCGGTGCGTGCTCGCTCAACATCGAATGCCAGCAGAGCCGCATCGACATGCGCCTGCGCACGCGCTACGTCGACGAACAGGCCGCCGACCTCGACGACGCGCTCGCGCGCATCGAGAAGTACACGGAAAGCGGCGAGGCGAAGTCGATCGCGCTGCTCGGCAATGCGGCGGAAATCCTGCCGGAACTCGTGCGTCGCGGCGTGCGCCCGGATGCGGTCACCGACCAGACCTCCGCGCACGATCCGGTGCACGGCTACCTGCCGATCGGCTGGACGGTCGAGCAGTGGCAGCGCATGCAGACCGAGGATCCGGCGCGGGTGCGCGACGCGGCGAAGAAGTCGATGCGCGTGCACGTCGAGGCGATGCTCGCCTTCGAGGACATGGGCATTCCGGTGTTCGACTACGGCAACAACATCCGCCAGATGGCGAAGGACGAAGGCTGCCAGAACGCCTTCGATTTCCCGGGTTTCGTGCCGGCGTACGTGCGCCCGCTGTTTTGCCGCGGCGTCGGCCCGTTCCGCTGGGTCGCGCTGAGCGGCGATCCGGAGGACATCTACAGGACGGACGCGAAGGTGAAGGAGCTCATTCCGGATGATGCGCACCTGCACCGCTGGCTCGACATGGCGAAGGAGCGCATCAGCTTCCAGGGCCTGCCCGCGCGCATCTGCTGGGTCGGCCTGGGCCTGCGCCACAAGCTGGGCCTGGCGTTCAACGAGATGGTGCGCAATGGCGAGCTGAAGGCACCGGTCGTCATCGGCCGCGATCACCTCGACAGCGGCAGCGTCGCCTCGCCGAACCGCGAAACCGAAGCGATGCGCGACGGTTCCGATGCCGTGTCCGACTGGCCGCTGCTCAACGCGATGCTCAACGTCGCCGGCGGCGCGACGTGGGTGTCGCTGCATCACGGCGGCGGCGTCGGCATGGGCTATTCGCAGCATTCCGGCGTGGTGATCGTGTGCGATGGCAGCGAGGAAGCCGACAGGCGCATCGCGCGCGTGTTGTGGAACGATCCCGGCACCGGCGTCATGCGCCATGCCGACGCGGGCTACGACATCGCGAAGCAGTGCGCGAAGGAGCAGGGATTGAAGCTGCCGATGGTGTGATCGTCGGCGAGCTGTGGCGCTGATGCGACGAACGGCCCGGGAAACCGGGCCGTTCGCGTTCGTGGGGGCGCTAACATCGGGCGTCCATCGGTACGGAGGTCCGCGCCATGCATCGCAGGGAATTCCTCGGCACCGTGGCGGCATCGGCGTTCGCGATGGCATTGCCGGCGTGCAGCGGTCGCGGTGCAGCGGGCGGCGACGCCACGGTCATGACGGTGCGCGGACCGATCGACGCCGATGCGATGGGCGTGACGCTCGCGCACGAACACCTCTACGCCGACCTGCGCCCCCATGCCGAACAGGCCGCAACGCCTTTGCCGCCTGACGCGAATGCCGTCGTCGCGACGTTGCTGCCGCACCTTCGCGCACTGCGCGAGGCGGGCTGTCGCACGCTGGTCGATTGCACGGCGACCACGCTGGGTCGCGATGCGGCCTTGATCCGGCGTCTTTCCGAAGCGAGCGGATTGCACATGCTGACCGTCACCGGCGCCTATCTCGCCGCCGGCGGTCGTTTCATCCCGCCTTATGCGATGCGCGAAACCGATGCGCAACTCGCCTCGCGCTGGACCCGCGAATGGCGCGAGGGCATCGACGGCACCGGCGTGCGTCCAGGACTGATCAAACTCGGCATCGAGAACGACCCGCTCACCGAACTCGACCGCAAGGTCCTGCGCGCAGCGGCACGCACGCACCTGGAAACCGGGCTGGTGATTGCCGCCCACACCGGTCCGTGGGGCGAGGTGGAGCCCGGTCGCAACGCGCGATGCGCCTTCGCCCAGCTTGAAACGCTGGACGCCGCCGGGCTCGCTCCGTCGGCCTGGATCTGGGTGCATGCGCAGAACGAGGTCATGGGGGAGCACCACGTGCAGGCGGCGAGGCGCGGGGCGTGGGTATCGTTCGACGGCTTCCGCCCCGGTCAGGAAAGCCAATACCTCGCAATGCTCGGGCGCATGCGCGAGGCCGGGCTGCTCGAACACGTACTGATTTCGCAGGACGCCGGCTGGTACAACGCGGGCCAGCCGGGCGGCGGCGAGTTCAAGCCTTACGATCCGCTGTTCACCGTGTTGGTGCCGGCACTACGCGGCGCCGGATTCGACGAGGACGCGATCGCGACCCTGCTGGTCCGCAATCCGGCGCGTGCCTTCGCCATCGGCGTGCGGAAACGGGCGTGATGTGCCGCAGTGCGCATCACGAAGATTCATGCGGATGTCGATCGGGAGCGGCCCCGTTCGTCGTTTAACATCTCCGCAAACGAGAATGGACGCCCCGATGAGCACCGAACCGCAGTCCCCCACGGCCGCGATGCCGGCCGATGCCACGCATTCCCTCTGGTCCGAACTCCGCGACGCGATCCGCGGCACCAACGCCGACTACACGAAGATCCCGCTGCGCCGCGCGGTGTTCCTGCTCGCGGTGCCGATGGTGCTGGAGCTGGTGCTCGAATCGACCTTCGCGGTCGTCGACATCTGGTTCGTCGCGAAACTCGGGCCTTCGGCGGTGGCGACGGTCGGTCTGACCGAAACCTACCTCTTCTTGCTGTATTCCATCGCGATGGGCCTGGCGATGTCGGTCACGGCGATCGTCGCGCGGCGCATCGGCGAGAACCGGCGCGAGGACGCGGCGATCAGCGCGGTGCAGGCGATCCTCATCGCGTTGCTGGTGTCGGTGCCGTTCGCGGTGGTCGGCATCGTGTGGGCGAAGGACCTGCTGCGGCTGATGGGCGCCGATGCGTGGAGCATCGAGCACGGGTATCGCTACACGCAGTGGATGCTCGGCGGAAACGCGATCATCATGCTGCTGTTCGTGATCAACGCGATCTTCCGCGGCGCCGGCGATGCGGCGATCGCGATGCGCGTGCTGTGGCTGGCGAACGGATTGAACATCGTGCTGTGCCCGCTGCTGATCTTCGGCTTCGGGCCGGTGCCGGCGCTGGGCATCGAAGGCGCGGCGATCGCGACCAACATCGGCCGCGGCGCCGGCGTCGCGCTGCAGCTGTACGTGCTGTTCCATGGCGGCAAGCACATCCGCGTGGCGTGGTCGCAGATCGCGGTACAGGGCGCGGTGCTTTGGAACATCGTGCGCACCTCGCTGGGCGGCATCGGCCAGATGATCGTGTCGATGACCTCGTGGATATTCCTGATGCGCATCCTGTCGAGCATGGGCAGCGAGGCGGTGGCCGGCGCGACCATCGCCATCCGCATCATGATGTTCACGCTGATGCCGGCGTGGGGCATGTCGAACGCGGCGGCGACGCTGGTTGGCCAGAACCTCGGCGCGCAGCAGCCCGAACGCGCGGAAGCGGCGGTGTGGCGCATCGGCTGGTACAACATGGCCTTCACGATGGCGATCTCGGTGGTGTTCTTCTTCTTCCACCACGATCTCATCGCGCTGTTCACCAGCGACGCCAAAGTGATCGACGTCGGCGGCGAATGGCTGCAGATCCTGTCGTACTCGTACTTCGTCTACGGCTGGTGGATGGTGTCGGTGCAGGCGTTCAACGGCGCAGGCGATACGGTGACGCCGACCAAGATCAACGTGGTGTTCTTCTGGCTGATCCAGATCCCGCTGGCGTACGCGCTGGCGGTGTCGATGGGCTGGCAGGAACTGGGCGTGTTCTGGGCGGTATTCGTGTCCGAAACCTCGGTGGGCCTGTTCACGCTGTGGCTGTTCTCGCGCGGAACGTGGAAGACGGTCAAGGTGTAACGGCATGACGAACGACGACGTGCTCGACAACCCGATCTGGGAAGCGCTGCGCAGCCGGCATCGCGATCTCGCTCTCGCGCGCGGCGAAGTGGCGCGCTACCCCGCGCAGGTCGCGCCGTTCCTCGGCGTGCCGCGCGAAGGCGTGGACGTGTCCGATGCGCTGGCGGCGCTGATCGAGCCGGGCGAGACGACGCTCGTGCTCGACCGGATGCCGCGGGTGCCGCCGGGCTTCGAGGCGAAGAAGCTCGCGATGCTGGCGCAGATGGTGTGCACGCAGCCGGTGGAACGTGTCGATGGGCCGGAGATCGTCGAGCTCGACGAATCGCACCGGCAGGACGTGCTGGCGCTGACCGCGCTCGTGTACCCGCATTACTTCCGCCCGTACACGATGCGGCTGGGACGGTACTTCGGCATCTACCAGGAAGGACGACTGGCCGCGATCATCGGCGAACGCATGGGCATGGATGGCTGGCAGGAAATCAGCGCGGTGTGCACGCATCCGGATTTCCTCGGCCGCGGTTACGCGCGCCAGCTGCTGGCGATGCTGGGCAACGACAACCTCGCGCGCGGGCGAACGCCTTTCCTGCACGTCGCGCACGAGAACTCGCGCGCGAAGGAGTTGTACCTGCGTTGCGGTTACACGTTGCGGCGCGACATCGCGTTCTTCTCGCTGCGGCGCGGGGATTGACGCATCGCGGACGGTGTCACGCGTCTGTCACGAAATTGCAGCATCGTGGCGCGATCGAAGCCCGGGATCCGCCGATGAAGTTCACGCTCCTGTCCGCCCTGGCGCTGGCCTTCGCGACGCTGTCGCCGGGCGCGTTCGCGCAGTCGTCCTACGTCGGCATCGAGGAGCGATTGACGCCGGAGCAGCTGCGATCGGTGGGGCTCACCCGCGAGCAGATCGAACAGCTCGATCGCATGCTGCGCGAGGCGCACGAGCGGCAGGGGGCTTCGGCGGTTGCGAATGCGTCGGTGCCTTCGGTGGCGAACGACGCCGGCGCCGCGCGTGGCGACGATGACGGCCGCGACGAGACCACGCTCATCGGCTTCAGCGACAAGCCCATCGAGAGCCGGCTGAAGGGTTCCGTGAGCGGATGGGAACCCGGCACCGTGTTCGAACTGGAAAACGGGCAGCGCTGGAAGGTGCTCAAGGGCGCGCTGAAACTGCCCGCGACGCTGGAGTCGCCCGAGATCGTCGTCGTGCCGGGCATCGCCGGGCGCTGGTTCCTCCAGGTGGTCGAGGAGTTGCCGAAGGCGCGGGTGTATCGCATCGATTGATGCATGGGTACCTGAAACACACGCCTTTGTAGCCCGGGTAAGGCGAAGCCGCACCCGGGGCGCGTTCCGGCAGTGAGCCTCACGAGCGGGTTTTCCCTTCCGCCGGCGGCAGCGACTGCAGATACGTCCACACTGCGCGCAGCTCCACCTCCTGCATCGCACTGTAGGACTTCCACGGCATCATGCGGTGCAGATGGCGACCATCGGGGCGCTGGCCGGTGCGCATCAGGCGCATGAAATCGGCTTCATTCCACGCCTGCAATCCGTTCGCATGCGGGGTGAGGTTGGCCGACGGCGGCGTGCCGGGTTCGAGCACGAAACCGCCCGCGAAGTCGTTGCCGTGGCAGCCGGTGCACACCTGCGCCACGTACTTTCCGTAAGCGACGCTCACCATCGCCGGTGGCGCGCGGCGTTCGCGCGGCGTGTGGTCGACGCGTTCGGCCGGCACCAGCGGGAATTTCCCGAACATGTAGAGCACGCGCCCGAGCGGACGCACCTGCGTGAGCCCCGGATCCGCGTCCACCGCCGGCAGCGTGCGCAGGTAGGCGAGGACCGACGCGATGTCGTGGTCGTCCATGTCGGTGTAGTCGCCGGTGGGCATGATCATCAGCGGCGTGCCGTCGGGACGCACGCCATGGCGGATCGCCGCGGCGAGGCGGTCGTCGGTCCAGGCTTCGTCGCGAACGCTGCGCGTGAGGTTGCTCGGCACGATGCGCACCACGTGCGGCGCATCGATCAGCAGCTTTCCCGCGCCGTCGGCACCGTGGCAGTCGGCGCAGCCACGCGTCGCGTAGAGATGGCGGCCGTGTTCGAGCGAGGCGGACCCCATCGCGTCGGCGATCGGCGGGTCCTGCACGGCCCAGGTGCGCGACAACGCGCGTTCGCTCAGCGCCCAGGCGGTGGCGAACACGCCGCCCACCAGCACCGCAATCACTACCACGCTCCACCCCAGCCATTTCGCGACACGCCGCATTGCCCTGCACTCCGGTGATGTGAACACCGGATACGGGAAGCGGACGCGGGGGAGGACATCGCGGGCCGGGCAGACCGGGTGAATGCGTGTTTCCGGGGCGCAAGCGGAAGACATCCGCCCCGACCACGACCGTACCGACGAACGGAGCCGCCCCGCCGATCACCGAATCGTGAATCCCGCAGCCCTTCACGGACCGCCACGCCGGCCTCTGACACGCTGTCGGCCGCCCGCAGGCGCGCCGCTCCGGCGTGTCGCGAAGGTCCGGGAGCGTACGCATGGAGCTCGCACGACTGGCAGTGACCGGCGTCCTGGCCGCGATGCTCGCGGCCTGCGGCGGCGGTGGGGGATCCGACGGCAACGAACAGATTCCCGGCGCGCCGACGGACGATCCGCCGACCTTCACCTCGGCCGCCGCGGCGACCGTGCCGGAAGGCACCGCGGGCGTCTTCTACACGGCGACGGCGAACGACCCCGAAGGCAGGCCCGTGTCGTATTCGCTGGGCGGCGGCGCGGACCAGGCGCGCTTCATCCTCAGCGCGGCCGGCGCGCTGCAGTTCCTTTCGCCGCCGGATTTCGAGGCGCCCACCGACGCCAATGCCGACAACGTCTACCTCGTCTCGATCACCGCGAGCGACGGCGCCAGGACGGCCACGCTTCCGTTGAGCGTCACCGTCACCGACGTCACCGGCGCGCAGCTGCGCGTGCGGCGCGTGGTGTCGGGCATGGACTTCCCGACCTTCCTCGCCCCCGTGCCGGACGCGACCGGCCGCGTGTTCGTGGTCGAACGCGCCGGGCGCATCCGCATCCTCACGCCGGCGACGGGTGCGATCGCGGCGACGCCCTTCCTCGACCTGACCGGGCAGGTGTCCACCGATGGCGAGCGCGGCCTGCTCGGCTTCGCGACGGCGCCGGACTTCGCCACCAGCGGACGCTTCTACGTTTACCTGACGGTGCTCGATGGCACGATCGAACTGCGCCGCTACGACACGCTGTCGAACAATCGCGACCAGGCCGACGCCGCCAGCGGCGACACGATCCTGCGCATCGCGCACCCGCGCAGCAACCACAACGGCGGCTGGATCGGCTACGGTCCGGACGGGATGCTCTACGTCGGCGTGGGCGATGGCGGCGGCGAAGGCGATCCCGACAACAACGCACAGGACCGCGCGTCGCTGCTCGGCAAGATGCTGCGCATCGACCCGGCGACCGATGACTTCCCGAGCGATCCCGCGCGCGATTACGCGATTCCCGACGGCAATCCCTTCACCGCGCCGGATGCGCCGGAAGTGTGGGCGTACGGATTGCGCAATCCGTTCCGCAACAGTTTCGATCCGCTCACCGGCCACCTGTACATCGGCGACGTGGGGCAGGGCGCGGTGGAGGAGATCGACCTGGCGCGCTCGGGCGAAGCCGGGGTCAATTTCGGCTGGCCGATCATGGAAGGCACGCAGCCGTTCCGCGGCGGTTCCACCACCGGGCTCACCGCGCCGATCGCCGAATACCTGCACGGCAGCGGTCCGCGCGAGGGCGACTCGGTCACCGGCGGCGTGGTGTATCGCGGGCCGCTGGAATCGCTGCGCGGCGAGTACCTGTTCGGCGATTTCGTGCAGCCGAACCTGTGGTCGATCCAGACCGGCGTGATCCAGCAGGGCACGACGATTCCGTCCTCGCGCTTCCAGCTGCGCAACGCGGATTTCGCGCCGGACGCGGGCGTGATCGACAACGTCGTCGCCTTCGGCACGGACTCGGCGAACAACGTGTACATCGTCGATTTCGACGGCGAGATCTTCGTGATCGAACCAGTGCCGGGCACGGGCGGCGTGTTGTCGGTATCGCAACCGGCACCGGCGGCGACGTCGCAACCGGAGCCCGCGATGTCGCGCGAGCAGATGGTGCGCCGCGCGCGCGAGGCGCTGCTCGAAAGCCTGCGACGGCGCTGACAGGGTCACGATTGCGCCCCTCGCGAGCGGGCAGGCCCGCAACGTCGTGTCGAAGAGACCTGACCGTGCGGCACATCCGCCCGCGCCCGCCACCCACTACCATCGCGTGACTTACCACGGCAGGAGGCAGGTCATGCGGATGGCAGGCGGTTGGGGCAGTGCGGCGGTGTTGGGGCTGGCGGTGGCGATGCCCGCCATCGCGGCGGAAGGAATGGCGAACGACGAGGTCATGGCGATGGCCGACGAAATGGTCGCGCTGTCGCTCCAGTACGATCCCACGCCGGCGTATTACGAGATCCTCCCGCTCAAGCGCCACGACTACCTGCCGCGCAATTCGGCCGCCGACCACGCGCGGCTGGACGAACGCGAGGACGCGTTGTGGACGCGGTTGCAGGCGGTGGATCGCGATGAACTCGACGATCGCGGCGCGCAGCTCGCCTACGCGCAGCTGCGCGAGATCCTCGAAACCAACCGCGCGCTGCGCATCTGTCGCGCCGAGCAGTGGAACGTGAACCACATGTTCGGCTGGCACACCGCGTTCACCGATCTGGCCGACCGCCAGCCCGTCGCCACCGCCGACGAACGCCAGCAGGCGCTGGCGCGCTGGCGCACGCTGCCGGCGTACGTCGATCACGAGATCGCCAACCTGCGCGCCGGCATCAAGGGCGGCTACACCGCGCCCAAGGCGGTGGTGGCGCGCGTGGTGAAGCAGCTCGACGGCATGGTCGATCTGGAGCCGCGCAAGTCGCCGTATTTCGCGCCGGGCGAAAAGGCGAAGGACGAGGCGTTCGCGAAGGCGTTCGAGGTGGTCGTCGCGCAGCAGGTCCAGCCCGCGCTGCGTCGCTATCGCGATTTCCTGGTGAACGAATACCAGGGCGCGGCGCGCGAGACGATCGCCCTGTCCGCGTTGCCCGATGGAGCGCAGTGCTACCAGGCGATGCTGCGGTCGTACACGACGATCGACCGTTCGCCGCGCGCCGTGTACGAACTGGGGCAGCGCACCGTTGCCGACAATCTCGCCTACGTGCAGACGCTGAGCCGGGAGATGTTCGGCACCACGGAACTGGACGCCATCGTCAGGCGCGTGGACGAAGCGCCGGACAACCGCTTCGCTTCGGCGGACGATCAGCTGCGGTTCTCGCGCGGCCTGCTCGAATCGGCGCGCACGAAGAGCGCGAAGTATTTCGCGACGATGCCCGTGCAGCCGGCCGTCGTCGAACCGCTCAAACCCGAGCAGCGCGGCACCGGCGTGAGCTCGCATTACGAGCCCGATCCGGACGACCGCAAGCCGGGCGTGTATCGCATCAACCTGGATCATCCGGACGCGGATCGTCGCGGCGCGGCGGAAATCACCCTCGTGCACGAAACCTGGCCGGGGCATCACCTGCAACTCGCGCTGGCGCGCGGCCTGGGCAAGCGCCATCCGCTGTCGGCGCTGGCGTTCAATTCGGCCTATGCCGAGGGCTGGGCGCGCTATTCCGAGGCGCTGAGCGAGGAAGCCGGCATCTACACCACGCCCTACGCGCGGATCACCCGTCGCCTGTGGCCGGCGCGCGGCATGGTGGTGGATCCGGGCATCCACGTGTTCGGCTGGACGCGCGAGCAGGCGGTGAAGTTCATGGCCGAGAGCGGCCGGTTCCCGCCGGAAACCTCCGCGGACATGGTCGATCGCATCGCCGCGATGCCGGGACAGCTCACGGCCTACGATTCGGGCGGGCTGGAGATCGTCGCGCTGCGCAGGGAAGCGGAAGCGGCGCTGGGCGATCGCTTCGACCTCAGGCAGTTCCACGAGCGCGTGCTCGGCGACGGCGTGGTGCCGCTGGCGTTCCTGCGCGAGCGCGTGCAGGCGTGGATCGCGGAACGCGAGGCCGCATCGAGCGGGAAGTGACGCCGTGACGAGGATGCGGGAGCGTCGCGGGAACGGCGCTCCCGCGCTGCACGCGCCGGTGCGGAACCGGTTCGCCGATCTGCGACGCCGGAAAGAATCGCGTGCGGCATTGATGAATGCGCGCGATGAGCCCGCTTCGTCGGGCATCGTGGGCCGGCGCCGCGCGCGGTCCGCGCAGAGTCAGCACGCACGCCGTAAGCTGTGGTTTCGTCTTTCGCGGTACGCCCGTTCAGGCGCACGCCGCCCCAGCTTCGAGTCTTTTCCCGCATGTCCCTCCGTGCCGTCGCCCTGCTGTCGCTCTGCCTCGCCACCATCGCCTGCCAGCGTCCGTCCGAACCGGTGACGCACGGCATGGTGATCGAGGAGAACGTCGGCCCGCAGGACGGCGGCGCGATCAGCACCGCGCCGGTGAAGGTGGTGCCGGTCGAGCCGGAAACCCGCCAGCGGATCCTGCGACCGCGTGCGGCGGCGCGCCCTGAACCCGTGGCCGAGCCGCGCAAGCGCTGGGATGGGCCACTCGAGCTGACCGCCGGCGCGGCGTCGATCAGTTGCGAGCTCGATTACGCGCAGCAGGGCGATGGCGAGGTGCTGGCGAAGTTCGACCGCGAGGGCCTGGAGGCCGCGCTGAAGCCGTGCGAGGACGCCGGCGTGGCGCGCCTTCGCTACAAGGGCAAGATCACCGGCGAATTCGGCACCCTGGTGGAGCGCGTCACCGACGTCGCCGACGAACTGGACATCCACAAGCGCGTGCTCGACATCGACTCGGCCGGCGGCCAGGTCGAGGACGCGATCCAGGTGGGCGATTTCATCGCCGAATCGCGCTGGACGATCTGGGTGCGCGAAGGCGCGATCTGCCACAGCGCCTGCGTGTTCATCCTCGGCGCGGGCGACACGCGGATGATCGCGGGGCAGGTGGGCATCCACCGCATCATCCGCATGAGTTCCACGGCGACCACGCGCGCGCAGCTCAACGCCGAACTGCGCGTGGTCTACGACCGCGTGCGCGAGTACCTGGAGCGCAACGGCGCGGCGACCGCCGTGGCCGACCTGATGATGGCGGTGCCGAACCGCAGCCTGCGCCTGCTCACGACCGAGGAACTGGAGCTCTACGGCCTGGACGGCGTGAACCCGGCGCAGGACGACCTCGACCGGCTGCGCCTGATGCGCAAGTGCGGCGAGGATTTCGTCAGCCGCCGCGATTCGTTCGTGCGCGCGTTCGACAAGCGCTGCAAGACGCCGGACACCGATCTGGATGCGCTGAACGACTGCGGATTGAAGCTGCGCACGGATTACGGCTTCCCCGACAAGGCGTGCCCGGCGGAAAGCCCGCTCTCGGAATTCGACAGGGATACCGCGGCACTGGAACCGCCGAAGGGCGCTGCGCGGAGCGTGTCGAAGGCGGGCGAGGGGAAGCGGGACGGGGATAGCTGAGGGGTGTTGCGGCGCGGTCACTTCCTCGCCGGTGGCTTATCTGCCAGCGGAGTGCCCGTGCGTTGCGGGCCTGGATCCCGGCTTTCGCCGGGATGACGATCCCGTCGGGACGACGGTGTTCTCGGACGGCGATGTTCTTCGTAACCCAGGTAAGCCAAGCGCACCCGGGTTTGAGAGTCGAGCCCGCCACCGGACTACAACGACAACAACATCACCCCCGGAACTTCCCGGGCTCCGGCAAGCCCACCGGCACGCCGTGGTCGTCGCAGTCGCCGACCTTGCACAGCTCCTCGCGCAACGCGGGCATCGACTGCAGGAGGAAGTGGAAGATCGTGTTCTGTTCGACGCTGCCGCGCACCGCTTCGCTGCCCGGACCGCGCGCCCAGATGCCGACATCGTCGCCGCCGTGCGTTTCGCTCCCGGTGGGCACCAGTGCTTCCTGCAGGTAATCGGGGTCCTGGGTGTCGACGTTGCGGAGGTCCGGGCGGCCGTGCTTCGGGATCTGCACACCGCTGGGCGAGTGCAGGAAACGCTTCGGGCCTTCCGGCTGCTGCGCGCCGCCGCCGACGTAACCGGGGCCATTGCTGTAGCTGAGCGTGGTGTACGGCAGGCCGAGCTGGTCGAGCGCGTACTCGCCGAAGCCGCCGTCCTCGCCGCTGCTGCCGCGCACCTTGTCCAGGATCGGATTGCCGCGCGTGGGATAGCCGACGAAGCTCAGCGTGTGCGAGTGGTCGGCGGTGACCAGGATCAGCGTGTCCTGCGCCGAGGTCGCATCCACCGCGGCCTGCACCGCTTCGCTCAGCGCGATGGTGTCGGTGAGCGCGCGGTAGGCGTTGCCGTAGTGGTGGGCATGGTCGATGCGACCGCCTTCGACCAGCAGCACGAAGCCCTTGTCGTTCTGCCGCAGGCGGGCGATGGCGGCGCGCGTCATCTCGGCCAGCGTCGGCTCGCCCGCGCCATCGCGCGGACGATCGGCGGAGAACTGCATGTGGTCGGGTTCGAACAGGCCCAGCAGCGGGCCGCTCGACGGCGCATCGATCAGCTGCTGCGCGTTCCACACATAGGTGCCGCCGGGATGGCGCTGTTTCCACTGCGCGATGAGGTCGCGGCCGTCGAGGCGTTCGCCGACCTTGTCGTCGTACTCGGGATCGCGTTCGGACACCGCCATGAAGTTCTTGCGACCGCCGCCCATCAACACGTCGGGACCGTGGCCGAACGGCGTTTCCACCAGCTGGCGCGCGATGTCGACGCAGCCGGCAGCGCGCGCCTGGTCGCTCAGTTCGGTGTCGTTTTCCCAGTTGCGCTCGGCGGAATGGGTGAACGTCGCGCCCGGCGTCGCGTGGGTCACGCGCGTGGTGGTGACCACGCCGGTGGCGAAGCCGCGGCTGGCCGCGATCTCCCACAGCGTGAGCATCGGCGCGGCCTGCGCGCCGGCGCAGTCGCCGCGCCGCGGCTGCTGGGCGACGCTGAGAACGCCCGCGCGCGTCTTCACGCCGGTGGCCATCGCACTCATCGTGCCGGCCGAGTCGGGCGTCTGCGAATCGGTGTTGTAGGTCCGGCTCAACGCCGTGGCCGGGAAATTTTCCCAGCTCAGGCGATTCTCCTCGCCCGGGCCGCCCTTGCGCTGGCCGTCGAGGATGCGCGCGGCGGCGACGGTCGTCAGGCTCATGCCGTCGCCGACGAACAGGATCACGTTCTTCGCGCGTCCGCCCATCGCGCCGCGCCGGGCGGCCTGCGCGGCGCCGTCGCGGAACCACCACTGCGGGGTCTCGTCGGCCGGATGGCGGATGGACGGGACGTCGACGTCCACTGCGTTGGGCTTTGCCGGATCGGTCGTCGTGCCGCCGGTGGCGCAGGCGGTGGCGAGCAGGGTGGTGGCGAAGGCGAGGGCGGCGTGCTTCAAGCGGATCTGGGACAGTCGGTGCATCGAGGGGCGTCGTGGAAAGGCGAACCGCAATTATGGGCCGCGTTATTGCAGCCACGGGACACCGGCGTTGCATTCGCGGGGTCGTCACCCCCTTCGGGGTCCGCTATCGTGCCAAGCCGACAGTTTGGGTAAAGAGGTCCGGATGAAGCTGGTCACCGCCTGGTTGCGAATCCCGTTCTGGCAGCGCGTGCTGGCGGGCTTCGTATTGGGCGCGCTGGCGGGCTGGGCCTTCGGCCACTCCGCCGAAACCTGGTTCGGGCCGCTGGGCACGATCTACGTCACGCTCATCAAGATGATCGCCGTGCCGCTGGTCTTCTTCGCGGTGATGAACGCCATCGGCAGCCTGCACGGGCAGAAATCGGTCGCGGCGCTCGGCGGACGCACGTTCGTGTGGTTCGCGATCACCGCCGCGCTGGCGGTCGGCGTCGGCCTGCTCATCGGCTGGCTGCTGCAGCCCGGGCACGGCGTGAGCGGCCTGACCATGGCCGCCGATTACACCGTGCGCGTGGTGCCGTCGCCGAAGGACGTGCTGCTCGACGTCATTCCGACCAATCCGTTCAAGGCGTTGAGCGAAGGCAAGATCCTGCAGGTGATCGTGTTCGCCGGGCTGGTCGGTTTCGCGCTGGTGAAGCTGGGCGAACGCGTCTCCGGCCTGCGCAAGCTGGTCGGCGAAGCCAGCGACACGATGGTGCAGGTCACGCGCTTCGTGCTGGAAATGACGCCGCTGGGCACCTTCGGCCTGATCGCCTCGCTGGTGGGCGCGTATGGCTTCGAGAAGCTCCTGCCGCTGGGCACGTTCGTGTTCGCGCTGTACCTGGCGTGCGCGATCCACATCGTGTTCGTCTACGGCAGCCTGATCGCGCTGCACGGGCTCAATCCGCTGAAGTTCTTCCGCGGCGCGGCGCCGGGCATGCAGGTGGCGTTCGTCGCCTCGTCGAGTTTCGCGGCGATGCCGGCGGCGATCCGCTCGGTCACGCACAACCTCGGCGTCGACAAGGACTACGCGGCGTTCGCCGTGCCGCTGGGCGCGAGCATCAAGATGGACGGCTGCGGCGCGATCTATCCCGCGCTGACGTCGATGTTCGTCGCGCAGTACTTCGGCCTGCACCTGGAGCCGGGGCAATACGCGACGATCCTGATCGCCTCGGTGCTCGGCAGTTTCGGCACGGCGGGCGTGCCGGGCACGGCGATCGTGATGGTGACGCTGGTGCTCTCCGCCGCGGGATTGCCGCTGGAAGGCATCGGTTATCTCGTCGCGATCGACCGCGTGCTCGACATGATGCGCACGATGACGAACGTGACGGGCCAGATGGTCGTGCCGGTGATCGTGGCGAAGGAATCGGGCCTGCTCGACCGCGACGTGTACGAAGCCGCATCCAGCAACCTCGGCGTGGCCGCGGGCGAGAAGGCCGAGGTCCACGCGACGCGGGACACCGCCTGATGGACGCCGCCCGGGTCGAACTGGTCGAACTGGTCGAACGTTTCCCGGGCGCTGCGGACTACTGCCGCCTGCGCGCGGAGGCCGGCATGGCGCCGCGCACGCTCGAAGCGGCGCGACGCGGGCTGCCGAACACGCTGTACGGCGTGAGTCTGCTGCTCGACGGGCAGGTGGTCGGCATGGGCCGCGTGATCGGCGACGACGGCTGCTTCTTCATCGTGGTCGACATCGCGGTGACGCCGGCGCTGCAGGGGCAGGGCCTGGGCAAGCGGATCATGACCGCGCTCGATGGCTGGCTCCGCGCCAACGCGCCGCCCTCGGCGGTGGTCTCGCTGGTGGCCGATGGCGACGCGAAGCACCTTTACGCCAGATTCGGCTTTGTCGAAACCACCCCGTTTTCGGTAAACATGGAGTATCAGGCCGGATAGCCCGGCCGCGCCTTCACGGAGGAAGCCCATGCGTCACCGCTGCTGGATCCTGTCCACCCTGCTGCTCGCCGGATGCGCGACGCAGGCGCCCATCGCGAACGACGGGGCCACGCGTTCCGGCCAGGTCGGCATGAACGAGATCAGCGCGCTGATTCCCCAGCCCTCGCGCATGGAGCTGGCGGACAACGAATCCTTCCTGATGCCGATCGAGGACGACGCGAACCCGATGC
This sequence comes from Lysobacter sp. SCRH-1R, assembly GCF_057747855.1. Lineage (NCBI taxonomy): Bacteria > Pseudomonadati > Pseudomonadota > Gammaproteobacteria > Lysobacterales > Lysobacteraceae > Lysobacter > Lysobacter sp. SCRH-1R. Next base: position 1,029,120 of record NZ_CM173227.1, read on the forward strand.
CGGCGTATCCCGAAACGCTGCTCGCGCGGCGCCTGCCGCTGCAGGCGGTGTGCGTGCGCGTCGGCGTGGATCGCGACGGCGGCGTGCTGTCGTCCGCGCCGGCCATCGCGCCGCCGAATTGCCCGGAACCCGCGGACCCGGCGTTCTTCGAGGCGGTGCGCGGCGCGGTCGCCGGCTGGCGCTACGATCCCGCGCTGCGCTGCGTGTTCCCCGATGCGAAGACGAAGGACGACACCGTGGGCAGCTGCGGCGGTTACACGGAGATCCGCGAGGCGGTGACGCTCACCTACCGCTTCATGTTCGAGCAGAAGGACGGGCGCGGCAGCGTGCGGATGGCGAAGTAGCGATCACACCCGCGAGTACGACCACGACACCATGCGCCCGTCGTGGTACGGCATCACGCCGTGGAACGCGCGCGGGTCGTCGTCGAACACCAGCGGCAGGAAGTTGCGGTCGCCTTCCCACATCGGCAGTTCGTCGAGCTTTTCGATCGGCACCCACTCCAGCGTGCCTTCCGGATTGCTCGAATGCGGCGTGCCCCGATAACGCGTGACCACGAAGACGAAGCCGAGCCAGTCCTCGCCGTGCTTGCCGAAGCCCGGCCAGCTGATCGTGCCGCGCAACTGCATCGCCTCGCATTCGATGCCGGCTTCCTCCAGGATCTCGCGCCGCATGCCGGCGACGACGTCCTCGTCGGCTTCGAGCTTGCCGCCCAACCCGTTGTATTTGCCGAGCTGGTGGTCGTCGGGCCGCGCGTTGCGATGGACCATCAGCACTTGGCGGCCGTCGGGCGAGAGCACGTAGCCGAGCGTGGCGACGATGGGCGTGTACGGCATCAGCGTGCGCCCTTGCCGGCGGCGGCCTGTTGTTCCTTCAGCGTCCTGTCGAACGCGGCCTGCGCGCGGTCGGCGTAGGCGCGGCAGGTGAGCGTCGTCGGCGTGGTCGATTCGCCGAGCTTCCAGCCCGACGCATCCGGATGCGGCGTCAGCAGCAGGTCGCACGGAAGCGTGCGCACTTCGGCGAACGCGCGGCGGTAATCGTCGACGATGCGCGGCTGGCGCGGATTGCCGACGAGTTTGTAGCCCGGTGCGCTCAGGCTGTCGACGTAGGCGATGCGCAGCGGCTTGCCGGCCTTCGCGTCGGTCCAGGTCCAGCTCAGGCTTCCCGGCGTGTGGCCGGGCGTGAAGTGCGCGGTGAATGCGACGCCGCCGAGTTCGACCACCTCGCCATCCATCACGATGCGATCGGCATGCACCGGCGGGAACAGCATGCCGTCGCCGAAATGCAGGTCGTCGAAACCGCCACGTTCAAGCAGTGCGGCCGATTCGGCGTTCGTCGCGACCCGCGCGCCGGTCGCGCGCCTGATCGCGGCGATCGGGCCGGCGTGATCGATGTGCGCGTGGCTGTGCAGGATCAGCTTGAGGTCCGACGGCGCGACGCCGAGATCGCGCATGTGCGCGAGCAGCATGTCGGCCGCCTCCGGCAGGCCGCCGTCGATCAGCACCGCGCCGGCATCGGTCTTCACCAGCACCGCGCTCAGGCCTTCGGTGCCGATGTACCAGCTGCGATCGCCCAGCGCGAACGGCGCGATGGGACGGCGCCAGGCGTCGGGGGATTCGTACGCGCGCGCCTTCGGCAGCAACGGTTCGGCAGCGTGCAGCGGCAGGGAGGACAACGCGGTCAGCAGGACACAAAGCGCGGTGGGCAGGCGCATGGCGAAGTCGAAGCGTGGGAAGCGCACAGTGTAAGCGCCCGCGTCGCGCGGACGATCACGCCGGGCGCGGCGGCGCGCGTCAGGACACGCGCGGCAATGTCGAACGCCGGTACACCAGCCGCACCGCGAGCAGCGCCGCCGGAATCGGCAACAGCAGGCCGGCCACCGCGAGCCAGGTCGGATGCGGCACCTTCATGATCATGCCCACCACGCCGGACATCACCACCAGCGCGACCAGCAGCGCGGCGGCGGTCTGATGCCGCGCGAGCTTCGCGCCCGCCAGCGCGCCGACGAAGGTGCCCAGCACCCACGCGATCAGCACCAGCAGCTTCGCGCCGAACGGCATCGCCGCGACGAACGCGGCGAAGGCGGCTTCGTTGGCCGGATCGGTGGGATCCAGTCCGGTCGGCGGCGGCCACGCGCGATGTCCGAGCGCCTCGACCGCCGCGATCACCGCGATCGCGACCACCACGCCGACCAGCATCCCAAGGATCGTGCGTCCCATCGCGCTGCCTCCCTCGAAGCCGGCGCGCGGGCGCCGGCGGTGCGGCGAGGATCGCGCGCGCGCGTTGCCGCCGCAAGCGCGCGCCGGCCGCGCATAATCGAACGCCTTGGTATCGATGCCACACGGAGCCCGCGATGACCGATTCACCGCCCCGCCTGCTCGCTTTCGCCGGCAGCCTGCGCCAGGGCTCCTACAACCGGCGCCTGGTCCACGTGCTGGCCGAAGGCGCGCGCGCCGCGGGTGCGCAGGTCACGCTGATCGAACTGCGCGATTACCCGCTGCCGGTCTACGACGGCGACATCGAAGCCGACGGCATGCCCGCGCCCGTGCGCGAACTGCAGGCGCTGATGGCGAACCACGACGGCCTGCTCATCAGCACGCCCGAGTACAACGGCTCGATGCCGGCGCTGGTGAAGAACACGCTGGACTGGATCTCGCGACCGCTCGAGTCCGGCCGTTCCGGCGTGACGCTGTTCCAGGACAAGGTGGCGGGCATCGTGTCCGCCTCGCCCGGCCCGCTGGGCGGATTGCGTTCGCTGCTGGTGCTGCGCGACGCGCTTGCGAAACTCGGCCTGCTGGTCGTGCCGCAGCAGGTCGCGGTGGGGCAGGCGGCCGACAAGCTGACCGACTACGGCGTCCTCAACGACGACCGCCTGCGCACGGGCGTGCACGGCGTGGGCGCGGCGGTGGTGCGCCACCTGGGCGTGATGAACCGGATGGACGATCGGAAAGGAGCGACGGCATGAGCGGGCGTCAGCGCGAACTCAACCTGCGGTTCCTCGCCGAACCGACCGACGTGAACTACGGCGGCAAGGTCCACGGCGGCATGGTGATGAAGTGGATCGACCAGGCCGGCTACGCGGCTGCGGTCGGCTGGAGCGGCACCTACAGCGTGACGGTCGCCGTTGGCGGCATCCGCTTCGTCGCGCCGATCCGCATCTCCGACCTGGTGACCGTGCACACCAAGCTGGTCCACACCGGCACCACGAGCATGCACTTCGCCGTCGACGTGAAGGCGCGTGATCCGATGGAAGGCCCCGAGCAGGAGCGGCTGTGCACGCACTGCATCATCGTCTTCGTCGCGCTGGACGCGGTGGAGGGCAAGCCCACGCCGGTACCGCCGTGGACGCCGGTGAACGAGGACGACAAGCGCCTGGCCGAGTACGCGCTCAAGGTGATGGACCTGAGCAAGGGCATCGAGCAGACCGTCGAACGCCTCGCCGCGGTGAACGAAGGCGCCTGAGCCCCGCTGTCGTAGCCCGGGCAAGCGAAGCGCACCGGGGATTGACCTTCAGCCGCGCTTGAACCCGCACCGGTCCATCCAGGACGAGGTCCACCTCCAAACAAAAAAGGCCGCCCAACGGCGGCCTTTCCTTCACGCGCTTGCCGACGGATCAGATTCCGTCGATGCGGCGCGCTTCCATGAACTTCTGGCTCCAGTAGCCCGTCTCCAGGCTGGACACCTGCACGTCCTTGCCACGGCTGGGCGCGTGGACGAAGCGGCCTTCGCCGACGTAGATGCCGACGTGGTCGACGCGGCCACGGCGGCCGAAGAACACCAGGTCGCCGGCGCTGAGCTTGGCGCGATCGGAGACCAGTTCGCCGGTCTTGGCCATCTCGCGCGAGACGCGCGGCAGTTCGATGCCCAGGGCGTTGCGGAACACGTAACCGACCAGGCCGCTGCAGTCGAAGCCCTTGTTCGGATCGCTGCCGCCCCAGCGATACGGCGTGCCCAGCAGGGCCATCGCGCGCTGCAGGACGGTCTTTATCTTGCTCTGCTCCTCGGCCGGCAGCTGCGCCACCGGATCGGCGGCAGCGGCGGCTGGCGCGACCACGCGGTTCATGTCGGTGGCGAGCAGCAGCGCGCGGTCGGACAGGCTCATCGCCTCCGTCAGCGTGTGGCGTGCGACCGGGGCCGGGGCGTCGGCGGAATCGCCGGCCAGCGAGGACGACGGCATCTGCTGCGCGAAGGCGGGAGCGGCCATCAGGGCCAGCGCGGCGGCGATCGCGAACCGGATCGAGGTCCGGTGTCGGCAGGTCGGGGCGGCGGTGGCGCCAATGGTCGGAAGGGACATCACGCAGTCATCACGCAAAAGAATCGCGGGGGATGATGCCTGCCTGAGCGGCGAATGTCGTTCGAATTTCGTAAGTTTTTCGTTATCTGAACTCGCCGCCTGTCACAAATCGTGCCAACGGGTTCACCCGACCTTCACCGCAGGATCCGTTTGGCCCCGGTGTAGTGGTCGCGCCAGTAGCTGCCGTCGAGGTGGTCCAGGCGCACCGTCCCGCCGGTGCTGGGGGCATGCACGAAGCGGCCTTCGCCGACGTAGATGCCCACGTGGGTCACGGTTCCGCTCTGGCCGAAGAACACCAGGTCGCCCGCGGCGAGGCGCTCGGGCACGATCCTGGGGCCCTGGTATGCGGCGAGGTCGCGCGAGGTCCGGGGCAGGCTCAGCGACAGCATGTCGCGGTAGACGTAATTGACCAGCCCGCTGCAGTCGAAGCCGCCCTCGGGGGTGTTGCCGCCGTAGCGATAGGGCGTGCCGACCAGGCTGATCGCCCGCATCAGCACGGCGTTCGCCGCCGCCGGATCGGCCGGCTCGACCACCGGCCAGGCGCGCTGCTTGGGCGGTGTTTGGCGCACGGTTTCGCGACCGCCGCCGCAGCCGGCGAGCGCCGCCGCGAGGCCGATCGCGAGAAAGAGGAGGAGGCCGCGCGCTGGCGCGGGAATGAGCTTGCCGGGATAATGCCGAGCTTTCGTCACGGCCGGTACTTTGGCCGTTCATGTCGCCGACGGCAAGCCTGCCGCCGCATCCGCGCCGCCGCCGTCGCGGCCACCAGCCGAGTTCCAGTCCTATGAAGATCGAGAAAGACCGCGTCGTCCGTTTCCATTACACCGTCTCCGAAGCCGGCCAGGAGCCGCTGGAAACCTCCGAGGGCCGCGATCCGCTGGCGATCCTGATCGGCCACGGCAACATCATCCCGGGCCTGGAAAAAGCGATGGACGGGCGCGAGGCCGGCGAAAAGTTCGAAGTGGACGTCCCCGCCGCCGAAGCCTACGGCGAGCGTCGCGAAGGCCTGACCCAGCGCGTGCCGAAGAAGCACTTCAAGGGCGCCCGCCTGGAGCCGGGCATGCAGGCCGTGCTGCCGACCAACTTCGGTCCGCGCGCCGTCACCATCCAGAAGGTCGGCATGAGCGTGGTCGACGTCGACCTGAACCACCCGATGGCCGGCAAGGACCTGCACTTCGCCATCGAGCTCGTCGACGTGCGTGAAGCCACGCCGGAAGAAATCGAGCACGGCCACGTGCACGGCGACGGCGGTCACCACCACTGATCCGCGCTTCGATCGATCCGGAAGGCCCGCGCAAGCGGGCCTTTCTTTTTCGGACGAAGGTGACGCACCGGCGGACGCGGCCGGTTCCGATCCACGCGTGCGGCGTTCTCCGACCGCGTGCTTGCCGTCTTTCGCAGGATCGCCGACGCACCGCATGCTCTAATCGTTCAGCGGCAAACGGGGGAGACCGATGCAGGGGAAGGACGGATGCTGACCATGCGATCCGGCGAAGACGCGCGACCGGCCGTGCCGGTCGCCGCCGGCGAGCGTCTGGTGTCGCTGGACGTGTTGCGCGGACTCGCGCTGCTGGGCATCGGCCTGATGAACGTGGAGTACTTCGGCCGCCCGTTGCGCGACATGGGGCAGGGACTCGAACCGGGGCAGGCGCCGTTCGACCACGCGCTTTCGTGGCTGGTGTACGTGTTCGTGCAGGGCAAGTTCTGGATCCTGTTCTCGCTGCTGTTCGGCATGGGGTTCGCGCTGATGGACGAACGCGCGCGGGCCGCCGACACCGACTTCCGGACGCTGCACCTGCGCCGGGCGACGGGGCTGCTGGTGATCGGGCTCGCGCACGCGCTGCTGGTCTGGGCGGGCGACATCCTCGTCCCGTACGCGCTGGGTGCGTTCGTGCTGCTGTGGTTCCGCGATGCCGCGCCCGAACGGCAGGGGGCCTGGGGCGCGGCGCTGTACGGACTGCCCGCGCTGGCGATGGTCCTGATGGGCGCGTTGTGGATGTGGGTCGATCCGGCGTCGGTCGCGGATACCGACAACGCCACCGATACGGCGCGGCGTGCGCTGGAGGAATCCCGTCGCGCCGGAGAGATCGCCGCGTATACGACCGGCTCTTGGCCGGACGCCGTGCGGGAGCGTGCGCGTTTCCTGGTCGGCAACCTGGACGAGACGCTCGTGTTCGAGGTCTTCGCCATCGGCGTGTTCCTGCTGGGCGCATGGCTGCTGCGCAGCGGGGCGATCGCCGAGCCCGCCGCGCACGCCGGTCTGCATCGCGCACTGCGGTTCGTCGCGTTGCCGGCCGGCGTGGCGCTCGCGTTGGCGAGCGCGTCGGTCGCGGTCCAGTTCGACCTGGAGGCCAATGCCGGCCGCGCGCTGCTCGCGATGTCGCTGATGCTGGTCGCCTCGCCGCTCATGAGCCTGGGCTATCTGTCGTGGACGCTGCGCGCGCTGCACACGCGCACGGGGGCGCGCCTGCTGGGAGCGCTCGCGCCGGCCGGCCGCATGGCGCTGACGAACTACCTGCTGCAGTCGCTGGTCGGCACATGGGTGTTCTACGGCTACGGCCTGGGGCGGTGGGGGCAGGTGCCGCGTCGCTGGCAGTTGCTGGGCATGGTGGCGCTGTTTCTCGTGCAGGTCGTCGCGAGCCGGGCCTGGCTGGCCCGGTTCCGCTTCGGTCCGGTGGAATGGCTCTGGCGGGCTTGCACGTATGGGCATCTTCCGCCCATGCGGACCGCGACGGCCCGGAGCCCCTAAACTCATGCCCATGGAACAGCGCGAAGATGTGGTGATCGTCGGCGCCGGCGTGATCGGTCTGGCCAGCGCCCTGGCTCTTCTGGAGAGCGGACGAAGCGTCCGCGTGATCGACGCCGGCCGCGTCGGCGGCGGCAGTTCGCACGGCAATTGCGGCACCATCACGCCCAGCCACGCACCGCCTCTGGCCGCGCCCGGCGTCGTCCTGCGCGCGCTGCGCTGGATGCTCACGCCCGACGCGCCGCTGTACGTCGCGCCGCGTTTCGATCCCGCGCTCTGGTCATGGCTGCTGCGCTTCGCGGTCCGCTGCAACGACCGCGACTGGCGCAGCAGTGCACGTGCCAAGTCCGCCATCCTCAACGACTCGCGCGATCGCCTGGCCGACTGGGTGCGCGATTACGGCCTGGCCTGCGAATTCGCCCATTCCGGCGAGGATTACGTCTTCCGCGATCCGCACGAGTTCGAGCATTTCCAGGACGAAGTCGGATTCCTGCGCGAGCTGGGCGTGCGCGTGGACGTGGTGGACGGCCCGACATACGAACTGATGGAGCCGGCGCTGAAGCCCGGCGTCGCCGGCGCGATCCGCTTCGATGGCGATGCGGTGCTGCGACCCGACCGCTACGTCGGCGAACTCGCGCGCGTGGTGCGGGCGCGCGGCGGCACCATCGTCGAACACTGCGCGTTCACCGGCGTGCGCGAGGACGGCGACGGCGTGCGCGTGTCCACCTCGCAGGGCGAGCTGGCGGCCCGCGAGATGGTGATGGCGCTGGGCGCGTGGTCGCCGAAGCTCGCCGATGCGATCGGCGCACCGGCGTTGAAAGGCGCGATCCAGCCCGGCAAGGGCTACTCGATCACGTACTCCACGCCCTCGCGCGTGCCGCGCCGGCCGCTGGTGCTGCGCGAGCGCCAGGTCTGCGTGACCGCGTGGGAAAGTGGCTACCGGCTGGGCAGCACCATGGAATTCAGCGGCTACGACGACACGCTCAATCCGCGCCGCCTGGCCGCGCTGGAGCGCGGCGCGAGCGAATACCTGCACGAGCCCTACGGCGCGCAGAAGCAGGAGCAATGGTTCGGCTGGCGGCCAATGAGCTGCGACGACGTGCCGATCATCGGCCGCGTGCCCGGCAACGACCGCATCGTCGTCGCCACCGGTCACGGCATGATGGGCGTGAGCATGAGCGCGGCGACCGGCCAGCTCGTCGCCGACCTCGTCATCGGGCGCCGGCCGGACATCGATCCGGCGCCTTACGCGCTCGAGCGCTTTTCGTGAGCGCGCACGCATGAGCCTTCGCACATGAACATCGACGCGACCGGTTTCGACCTGATCGTCATCGGCGGCGGCTCCGGCGGCCTCGCCGGTGCGTTCCGCGCGGCCGGGCATGGCGCGCGCGTCGCGCTGCTGGAACCGCACCTGCTGGGCGGCACCTGCGTGAACGTGGGCTGCGTGCCGAAGAAGGCGATGTGGCTCGCGGCGGACGTCGCCGGCCGGCTCCGGCTGGCGCAGACGCTCGGCTTCGACATCCCGCCGGCGACCCTCGACTGGCCGGAGTTCATCGTCCATCGCGAGCGCTACATCGCCAACATCCACGCCAGCTACCGTCGTCGGCTCGACGAGGCCGGCATCATGGTCGTGCCGAGCTTCGCCCACTTCATCGACGCGCAGACGGTCGAATGCGAGAACGGCACGCGGTTGCGCGCACCCCGCATCCTGATCGCCACGGGCGGTCGGCCGCATCGTCCCGCCATCCCGGGGGCCGAATGGGGCGCGGTGTCGGACGATTTCTTCCAGTGGCGCGCCGCGCCCGGACGCGTGGCGATCGTCGGCGGTGGCTACGTCGCGGTCGAACTGGCCGGCCTGCTGCAGGCGCTGGGCAGTCGCGTCGAGCTGTTCGTGCGCGGTGATCGCCTGCTCAACGGCTTCGATCACGAACTGGCACTGCAACTGGGCGAGGACTACCGGCAGTCCGGCATCCACTTGCATTTCGGTCATTCCGTCGCGGCGCTGGAAGACGAAGGCAAGCGCGTGCGCTGCGACGACGGATCGCTCAGCGGGCCGTTCGACGCGGTGCTGTTCGCCACCGGCCGCAAGCCCAACAGCGAGCGCCTCCAACTCGACCGCGCGGGCGTGGCCACCGACGTCGGTGGCCACGTCGCCGTGGACGTGCGGCACGCGACCAACGTCGAGGGCATCTTCGCGGTGGGCGACATCACGCCCGATCCGCCGCTTACGCCCGTCGCCATCGCCGCCGCGCGCCGGCTGATGGACCGCCTGTACGGCGGCGCGACCGCGTTGCTGGATCCGCGCGACATCCCGACCGTGGTGTTCTCGCACCCGCCGATCGGGCAGGTCGGGCTGACCGAACGCGAGGCGCGCGAAGTGCATGGCGATGCGGTGCAGGTCTATCGCGCGGGATTCCGCCCGATGCTCGCCGCGCTCGCCGACATTCCGCAGCGCAGCCTGTTCAAGCTTGTGTGCGTGGGCGACGAGCGCCGCGTCGTCGGCATCCACCTGCTCGGCGAAGCGGCCGACGAGATCCTCCAGGGCTTCGCCGTCGCGCTCAAGCGCGGCATCACCCTGGACCACCTGCGCGACACCGTCGCCATCCATCCGACCAGCGCCGAGGAAGTGGTGCTGATGCGCTGAGCGCGCGCACCGAGACCCTACGATGAACGTTCCGCACGACACCGACGTCTTCACCCTGCATCGCGGCACCGCGCCGCTGCTGGTGAGCCTGCCGCACGACGGCAGCCACATTCCCGAGGAACTGGCCGGGCGCATGGTGCCGGCGGCACGTCGCGCGCCCGACACCGACTGGCACGTCTCGGTGCTGTACGACTTCGCGCGCGAACTGGGCGCGTCGATCGTCGTGCCGCGCCACTCGCGCTACGTGGTCGACCTGAACCGCCCGCCCGACGACACCTCGCTCTATCCCGGCCAGAACACCACCGGCCTGTGCCCGGCGGTGCAGTTCACCGGCGAACCGGTCTACCTGGACGGGCAGGCCCCGGACGAGGCGGAAGTGGCGCAGCGCGTCGAACGTTACTGGCGCCCGTACCACGAGGCGCTGGCCGGCGAGATCGAACGCATCCGCGCCCTGCACGGTCGCGTCGTGCTGTGGGAAGGCCATTCGATCCGCGGCAGGGACCTGCCGTTCCTGTTCGAAGGCCGCCTGCCGGACCTCAACCTCGGCACGTCCGGCGGCGCGAGCTGTTCGCCCGCTCTGCAGCAGCGACTTGAAGCCGTGCTGGCGGGGCAGATCGACTTCGACCATGTCGTGAACGGCCGCTTCAAGGGCGGCTACATCACGCGCCATTACGCTGATGTGGCGCGCGGCATTGAAGCGGTGCAACTGGAAGTCAGCCAGCGCAACTACATGGACGAGGACAGCTTCGCGTACGACGCCGGCAAGGCGGCGGTATTGCAGGCGGTGATCCGCAACCTGCTGCTGGCGACGCTTTCGCGCTGAGGCAGACGCCGCGGACTTGGAAGGGGCGACGCATGCTGCGTCGCGTGGGGAGATGCCGCTCGGCCGGGTTCCCTGGCGCCTGATCTCGCGACGTCACCGCGCAGCCAGGCATCCATCCGGAACGCCCCGCCGCCTGCGCGGCGGGGCGTTTGGGCTCACCGCATCCGCAACGCGCGGACACGGTTCATGAGGCCGCCCGGCGGGCCGGAGCACAGGTACACCGTGCGGCTGCCTGAGATCACGATGTAGCCGGCGCCGGGCGTGCGCCAGACGTCCTTGCGCTGCGCGGTGTCGACCGCCCACACCCAACTCGTGCCGCCCGTGTTGTCCTGTGTGCCGAAGAACACCATGCCTTGCGTCGCCACGACGTTCCCGAGGGTGTTCTTCTGGGTAGCGTACTCCGCCGGCGGGCTCCACGACCACAGCACCTGTCCGTTGCGTTCGTCGATCGCATCGAGCGTCAGCGAATAGCCTCCGCGAAGCGCGTAGATCACGCCGTCCGCGACGGCGAAGAACTGGTTGTAGTTGGAGGTGGTGGTCCATTCCCAACTGCGGTCGGCGATGCTGAAGCTCGACAGGCGTGCACCGTAACCGTCGCGGTACGAGCGCGCGATCAGATTGCCCCGCCCACCGAGCACCACCGCACCCGATCCCGGAAGCGGCGTTCCGTCTGCCGACGGGTCGAAGATGCTGGCGACGTAGGCGCCAGTCCTGCGATCCAGCATCTCGATCGTCTGCCCGGCCGGGTAATACACGTACGTATCGTCGATCGTCGGGGTGGCCGACAACAGGCCCACGCGCGGCATCGCCCAGTCGCGCACGCCGGTTTCGGCGTTGGCGGCGTGGAGTTCGTCGCCGTTGTAGCCCGCGAAGAAGTACATGGTGCCGTCGCGACGCGAGGGAGCCAGCGTGGTCGCGAGCGGCTGCGTCGTCTCGGCGTAGGTGAAGGCCACTGCGCCCGTTTTGCCGTCGAGTGCGGTGATCAGCTCGTTGCCGCCCACCTTGGCGAGGTAGACCAGTTTCCCGTTGCTGCCGGGCGCGACCCCGTGCAGTTCGTCCGAAATCGGACGGTTCCAGCGCGAGGTGCCATCGGCTTCATCGAACTGGACGACCGTGGAGCCGCGCTGGCTGCCATCGCTCATGGTGTTGCCGCTGATGACCAGCAGCGAGCCGCTCGTGGTGGTCGGACGAGCGATGTAGCTCTCAACGGCCGAGGGCGCCATCGGCGCCGTCCATTCCCACGCCAGCTTCAATCGCGCCGGATCGATCCGGGTGGGCACGTAACTGGTGTGCGAGGCATCGCGCATCAACGTTTCCCACTCGCCGAGCGATGTGATCTCGATGCGGTAATCGACCTGGACCGGCGTGCCATACGTCTGCGAGCAGGCTGTGTCGGCGCACGCGGTGATCTCCAGCCGGTCGGCGTGCATTCCCGCGATCAGGTCGCTCCGGATCGCGAGCTCGTAGCGGAAGGTGCCGTTCGTTGGCGCCGGTTTCACGCCGGGCGCGTTGAAGGCGTCACCGAGGTCGACCACCTTCAGGTGCACCGGCGCGCCGGCGGCGCCGTCGCTCGCCTTCCACGTGCCTTCCAGGATCGCCGTCGCCGTTTCCCCGACGGTGGCGGTCGCGGTGACCGGCCCCCTGGGCGTGATCGTCACCGTGCCGCTCGGGCCCGGCGCCGGCGGCGGGGTCGACGAGCCTCCGTCGTCTCCGCTGTCGCTGCCACCCCCGCCACCACAGCCGGCCAGCGCGAAGCCGACCAGTACCGCGGCCAGAATCCCTGCGTGTCTCGAAGCCACGACTCCCCCTTGTGTCCATGAGTTTTCGCGCCGGCGTCGTGCTCGGCGCGTTGTTGCCCGGGGCTCCCCAGCCCCGTCTACCGCATCAGACTTCCAGCGTCGCCAGGTCGCCCTTGGTTTCGAGCCACTGCTTGCGATCGCCCGCGCGCTTCTTGGCGAGCAGCATGTCCATCAGCGAATGCGTCTGCGTGTCGTCGTCGACAGTGAGCTGCACCAGCCGGCGCGTGTCCGGATGGATCGTCGATTCGCGCAGCTGCGAGGGGTTCATCTCGCCCAGGCCCTTGAAGCGGGTGACGTTGACCTGGCCGCTCATGCCCTTCTTGCGGTCGCCCTTCTCGCGCTCGATCTTCTCCAGCAGGATGCGCTTTTCCTCTTCGTCCAGCGCGTAGAACACGTGCTTGCCCACGTCGACGCGGAACAGCGGCGGCATCGCGACGAACACGTGCCCGGCCGCGACCAGCGACGGGAAATGCTTGAGGAACAACGCGCTGAGCAGCGTGGCGATGTGCAGGCCGTCGGAGTCCGCGTCGGCCAGGATGATCACCTTGCCGTAGCGCAGGCCCGACAAATCGTCCTTGCCCGGATCGCAACCGATCGCGACGGCGAGGTCGTGCACTTCCTGCGAGGCGAGCACGCTGCCGGAGGCGACTTCCCAGGTGTTCAGGATCTTGCCGCGCAACGGAAGAATGGCCTGGAAATCCTTGTCGCGGGCCTGGCGCGCGCTGCCGCCCGCCGAGTCGCCTTCGACCAGGAACAACTCGGTGCGCGAGAGGTCCTGGCTGGAGCAGTCGGCCAGCTTGCCCGGCAGCGCGGGGCCCTGCGTGATCTTCTTGCGGACGACCTGCTTTTCGGTCTTCAAACGCGCTGCGGCGCGCTCGATCGCCAGCTGCGCGATCTTCTCGCCCAGTTCGACGTGCTGGTTGAGCCACAGCGAGAACGCATCGTGCGCGGCGCCTTCGACGAACGCGGCGGCCTGGCGCGACGACAGGCGTTCCTTGGTCTGCCCGCTGAACTGCGGGTCGGTCATCTTGATGCTGAGCACGAAGGCGACGCGGTCCCACACGTCTTCCGGCGCGAGCTTCACCCCGCGCGGCAGCAGGTTGCGGAAGTCGCAGAACTCGCGCAGCGCATCGGTGAAGCCGGTGCGCAGGCCGTTGACGTGCGTGCCGTGCTGCGCGGTCGGGATGAGGTTGACGTAGCTTTCCTGCACCAGCTCGCCTTCCACGACCCACGCCACCGCCCAATCCGCGGTCTCGGTGTCCTTGGTCAGCTTGCCGACGAAGAGTTCGGGCGGGAGCAGTTCGCGTTCGGCGAGTTCGCCCCGCAGGTAATCGCGCAGGCCGTCCTCGTAGTACCACTCGTTGCGCTCGTCGGTCGCTTCGTCGAACAGCTTCACCGTGAGGCCCGGGCACAGCACGGCCTTGGCGCGCAGCAGGTGGCGCAGCGCGCGCGCGTTGAACCTAGGCGTGTCGAAGTACTTCGCGTCCGGCCAGAAATGCACGCGCGTGCCGGTGTTCTTCTTGCCGACGCTGCCGACGACTTCCAGGGGCGTGGCGCGGTCGCCATCCTTGAACGTCATGCGGTATTCGTTGCCGTCGCGCTTGATGCGCACTTCCACGTGCTTCGACAGCGCGTTGACCACGCTCACGCCGACGCCGTGCAGGCCGCCGGAGAAGGTGTAGTTCTTGTTGCTGAACTTGCCGCCCGCGTGCAGGCGGGTGAGGATCAGCTCGACGCCGGGGATCTTCTCCTCCGGGTGGATGTCCACCGGCATGCCGCGGCCGTCGTCGGACACCGAGCAGCTGCCGTCGCTGTGCAGCGTCACCTCGATGGTGCGCGCGTGGCCGGCCAGCGCCTCGTCGACGGCGTTGTCGATGACTTCCTGCGCCAGGTGGTTCGGGCGCGCGGTGTCGGTGTACATGCCGGGGCGGCGCTTGACGGGGTCAAGGCCGGAAAGGACTTCGATGTCTGCGGCGTTGTAACGGGAACTCATTCTTCGACGACTTCTTCGACGACGTGCAAGGCGGAGCGGGGATGGTCGGTGGCCCGGGCCGGAAATTCAACACGGCGTGTAATGCCGGCAGGGTCGGTCAGCATCGCCGGCGTCCGTCACGCCGGGTGAGACGCGCCTGGGCGCCCCTTGTGTTGGCGCGGCGGCCACCCCACATCGGGTCCGGCGCCCCCGTTCAGTGCAGGCTCGGCGCCGCGAGGGTAGGGTGCCCGCCAGCGTCGCGGGCCCGCCCGCTGCGCCGTTTCTCTCCCCCTGGAGGTCGTACCGATGAACATCCGCAAGCTCGTCCTTCCCGCCGTGATCGCCGCCGCGCTGGCGACGCCCGCCTTCGCCCAGCAACAGCCGCCGCAGGCCGACAAGGCGAAGAGCGCGCAGTCGCAGGAGCCGCGCGGCAAGGCCGGGCAGAAGGCCGACGCGCCCAAGTCCGACACCGGCAAGTCCGGCAAGGACCGCAAGCCCGATCCGACCCGCGAGCCGGAGGAAGAGGACGATCGCTGAGAAGATCGCGAGCCGTTCGCGTCCGTTTGCAGGAAGAACAACGCCCCGCCTCGTGCGGGGCGTTTTCGTTGGCGGCTCCGCGACGCGACGACGGATACGCTTTTCGCGGCGCCATCGTGCCGCCGGCCGGCCATCGTGAACGCCGCCCGGCTCGCCCTGGCCGGGCCGAGCCGGTAAACTACGGCTTTCCAGCGGCAGTAAAACCATGACTCCCCTGATTTTCGTCACCGGCGGCGTGGTGTCCTCGCTTGGCAAGGGCATTGCGGCAGCCTCGCTGGCGGCCGTCCTCGAAGCGCGCGGCCTGCGCGTGACGATGATGAAGCTAGATCCCTACATCAACGTCGACCCGGGCACCATGAGCCCATTCCAGCACGGCGAGGTGTACGTCACCGACGACGGCGCCGAGACCGACCTGGACCTGGGCCACTACGAGCGCTACCTGCGCACGCGCCTGTCCCGCAAGAACTCCATCACCACCGGCCGGATCTACGACAACGTGATCCGCAAGGAACGTCGCGGCGATTACCTCGGCGGCACCGTGCAGGTGATCCCGCACATCACCGACGAGATCAAGCGCTGCATCGTGGAGGCCACCGACGGCTTCGACGTGGGCCTGGTCGAGATCGGCGGCACCGTGGGCGACATCGAGTCGCTGCCGTTCCTGGAGGCCATCCGCCAGATCCGCTCCGAGCGCGGTCCGGACGGCGCCATCTTCATGCACCTGACCCTGGTGCCCTGGATCGCCGCCGCCGGCGAGCTGAAGACCAAGCCGACGCAGCACTCGGTGAAGGAACTGCGCTCGATCGGTATCCAGCCCGACATCCTGCTGTGCCGCAGCGAGCAGCCGCTGCCCGACAGTGAGCGCCGCAAGATCGCGCTGTTCACCAACGTCCCCGAACGTGCGGTCATCTCGGCCGTCGACCTGGACAACATCTACAAGATGCCGCGCCGCTTCCAGGAAGAAGGACTGGACGCGATCGTGCTCGACCGCCTGCGCATCGAGGCCGGTCCGGCCGACCTGTCGGAGTGGGACGAGGTCGTCGATGCCAGCGAGCATCCGGTCGACAACGTGACCATCGCGGTCGTCGGCAAGTACGTCGACCACCAGGACGCCTACAAGTCCGTCGCCGAGGCGCTCAAGCACGGCGGCCTGCGCCAGCGCACGCGCGTGACGCTGAAGTGGCTGGAATCGTCGGACATCGAGCAGCAGGGCGTCGACGCACTGAAGGACGTGGACGGCATCCTCGTGCCGGGCGGCTTCGGCGATCGCGGCTTCGAAGGCAAGGTGCTCACCGCGAAGTTCGCGCGCGAGACGGGCCTGCCGTACTTCGGCATCTGCTACGGCATGCAGGCGGCGGTGGTCGATTACGCGCGCCACGTCGCGGGCCTGTCCGGCGCCAACAGCACCGAGAACGACAAGGCCAGCCCGCATCCGGTGATCGGCCTGATCACCGAATGGCGCACGTCCTCGGGCGAGATCGAACGCCGCAGCGAGGAAAGCGACCTGGGCGGCACGATGCGCCTGGGCCTGCAGGAGCAGCGCCTGAAGCCGGGCACGCTGTCGCGCGAAATGTACGGCAAGGACGTCGTCGCCGAGCGTCATCGCCATCGCTACGAATTCAACAACCGCTACCGCACGCAGCTGGAAGACGCCGGCCTGACCATCAGCGCCAAGTCGATGGACGACCTGCTGGTGGAAATGGTCGAACTGCCGCGCGACCGGCACCCGTGGTTCCTGGCCTGCCAGGCGCACCCGGAGTTCCTGTCGACCCCGCGCGACGGCCATCCGCTGTTCGTCGGCTTCATCCGCGCCGCGCGCGAGCGCAAGGCGCAGGCGGGCGGGCGGTTGCTGAAGGAAGCGACGGCCTGATGTTTTTCTCCTTCCCCTTCAAGGGGAGGGCCGGGGGAGGGGGGTGCTTCCCTCCCCGCCGGAAACGCGACAAGCAACACCCTCTCCACCCAACCCTCCCCTTGAAGGGGAGGGCCAAGAGCGAAGAAGCGAATGAACCTCTGCGGATTCGAAGTCGGCCTCGACCAACCCTTCTTCCTGATCGCCGGTCCGTGCGTGATCGAGTCGATGCAGCTGCAGCTCGACACCGCCGGCAAGCTGAAGGAAATCACCTCCGAGCTCGGCATCAACTTCATCTTCAAGTCGAGCTTCGACAAGGCCAACCGCACCTCGGGCACGAGTTTCCGCGGCCCGGGCCTGGAGGAAGGCCTGAAGGTGCTGGCCGAAGTGAAGCGCCAGATCGGCGTGCCGGTGCTGACCGACGTGCATGAATACACGCCGATGGACGAGGTCGCGGCCGTCGTCGACGTGCTGCAGACGCCGGCGTTCCTCTGCCGCCAGACGAACTTCATCCAGAACGTGGCCCGCGCCGGCAAGCCGGTGAACATCAAGAAGGGCCAGTTCCTCTCCCCGTGGGAGATGAAGCACGTCACCGACAAGGCCAAGGCCACCGGCAACACGCAGATCATGGCCTGCGAGCGCGGCGTGTCGTTCGGCTACAACAACCTGGTGAGCGACATGCGCTCGCTGAGCGTGATGCGCGACACCGGCTGTCCGGTGGTGTTCGACGCCACGCATTCGGTGCAGCTGCCCGGCGGCGCCGGCGGCAAGAGCGGCGGCCAGCGCGAGTTCGTGCCGGTGCTGGCGCGCGCGGCAATCGCGGTCGGTATCGACGGCATCTTCATGGAAACCCATCCGGTGCCGGACGAAGCGTTGTCCGACGGCCCCAACGCCTGGCCGCTGCCGAAGATGCGCGCGCTGCTGGAGACGCTGATGGAGCTGGACCGCATCACCAAGAAGAACGGCTTCCTCGAATCGAGCGTCTGATGCTCCGCTCCCTCCGCTGCGCGCAGGGGCGGGTTGGGGAGGGGTGAGAGCCGCTTCGCGGCGAGCTCGGCGCTTGTGCGCCTCACGCCCCCTCCCGACCTCCGCTGCAAGCAGGGGAGGAGCAGAGCATCCAGTTCTGCTTTAATCCGTGTCCAAACCGCTTTCGCCCCTACGACGAAACCCATGACGACCATTGCCAAGATCCACGCCCGCGAGATCCTCGACAGCCGCGGCAATCCGACCCTCGAAGCCGAGGTCACCCTGGTCGACGGCAGCTTCGGCCGCGCCGCCGTTCCCTCGGGCGCCTCGACCGGCACCAAGGAGGCCGTGGAATTGCGCGACGGCGACAAGACCCGCTACCTCGGCAAGGGCGTGCGCAAGGCCGTGGAGAACGTCAACACGACGATAGCGAAAGCGCTGGAAGGCTTCGACGCCGCCGACCAGGCGGGCCTGGATCGCCGCATGATCGACCTGGACGGCACCGAGAATAAGGGCCGTCTCGGCGCGAACGCGCTGCTGGGCGTGTCGCTCGCCAACGCCCACGCAGTGGCGGCGTCGAAAAAGCTGCCGCTGTGGAAGTACCTCGCCGGCAACCGCGAGGCCGTGCTGCCGGTGCCGATGATGAACATCATCAACGGCGGCGCGCACGCCGATAACAACGTGGACCTGCAGGAATTCATGATCCTGCCGGTCGGCGTGGACAGCTTCGCCGAGGCGCTGCGCGCCGGCACCGAGGTGTTCCACGCGCTCAAGTCCGTGCTCAAGGGCCGCGGCCTGAGCACCGCGGTGGGCGACGAAGGCGGCTTCGCGCCCGACCTGCGTTCGAACGAGGAAGCGCTGGAAACCATCCTGGAAGCCATCGGCAAGGCCGGCTATAAGGCGGGCGAGGACATCCTGCTCGGCCTGGACGTCGCCTCCAGCGAGTTCTTCGACAACGGCAAGTACAACCTCACCGGCGAAGGCAAACGCCTGACCAGCGAGCAGTTCGTCGACTTCCTCGCCAACTGGGCCGCGCAGTACCCGATCGTCACCATCGAAGACGGCATGGCCGAGCACGACTGGGCCGGCTGGAAGCAGCTCACCGACAAGATCGGCAAGAAGGTGCAGCTGGTCGGCGACGACCTGTTCGTGACCAACCCGAAGATCTTCAAGGAAGGCATCGACCAGGGTGTGGCGAACGCCATCCTCATCAAGGTCAACCAGATCGGCACGCTGACCGAGACCCTGGAAGCCATCGCGATGGCCGACGCGAACCGCTACGCGGCGATCGTCTCGCACCGTTCGGGCGAGACCGAGGACACGACGATTTCCGATATCGCCGTGGCCACGACCGCCACGCAGATCAAGACCGGCTCGCTGTGCCGCAGCGACCGCGTCGCCAAGTACAACCAGCTGCTGCGCATCGAGGAAGCGCTCGGTTCGGCCGCGAAGTACGCCGGCCGCGACGCCTTCGTCTCGCTCAAGCGCTAAGGCACGGGGCACGCGCGCATGCGCTGGTTGCGACTGCTGCTGGTGCTGCTCGCCGGGTTGCTGGCGTTCCTGCAGTACCGTCTCTGGGTGGGCGAGGGCGGCAGCCGCTCCGTCGCCCGCCTGGACCGGCAGGTGCAGCAGCAGACGCGCGAAAACGCGGGTCTGCAGCAGCGCAACGACGCACTCGCGGCCGAGGTCGAGGACCTCAAGTCCGGCGAAGCGGCCGTCGAGGAACGCGCGCGCAGCGAGCTGGGCATGATCAAGCCCGGCGAGACGTTCTACCGCGTGGTCGAGCCGGAAGGTTCGACCGCGCCGGCCACCGACACGCCGCCTGCCGAAGACGCGCAGGCCCCCGCGCCGTGACACCGCGCATCTGGGCGGTGTTGCCCGCCGCCGGCCGCGGCACACGATTCGGCGGCGAGGTTCCCAAGCAATACCTCGAAGCGGCCGGCAAGCCGCTGATCGCGCACGCGCTCGACGCGCTGCTCTCCCATCCGCGCATCGACGGCGCGATGGTCGTGCTGGCGGCCGACGATCCGCGCTGGCCGGGTTGGACTTCGCGCCAGGGCAAGCCGCTGCTGCGTTGCACCGGCGGCGGCGAACGCGCCGATTCGGTGCTCGCCGCGCTGCACGCGTTGCCGACCGATGTTGGCGACGATGCCTTGATCCTCGTGCACGATGCCGCGCGTCCGAACCTGCGTGGCGCCGATCTCGACCGTCTCATCGACATCGCCAGCGCGCACGCCGACGGCGCGATCCTCGGCGCGCCGGTGCGCGACACGCTCAAGCGCGCCGACGCGGACGCGCACATCGTCGCGACCGAACCGCGTTCGGCGCTGTGGCGCGCGTTCACGCCGCAGGCGTTCCGCCGCGGCGCGCTTACCGCCGCGCTGGAACGCGCCCGCGCCGCCGGCATCGTCGTCACCGACGAAGCGATGGCGATGGAGCGCATGGGCGTGCATCCGGCGCTGGTGGAAGGCCGCGAGGACAACCTGAAGGTGACCACGCCGGCGGATCTCGCGCTGGCGGAGTATCTTCTCGCGCGAGGCAGTGCGGGCTGACGCGTTCGTCCTTCGCGGACGCATCGTCTTCGCCCGATTTTTCTCATGCGCGCCCTGCGCGCGAACGTTCGAAAGGCAACCCCATGGACATCCGCATCGGCCAGGGCTACGACGTGCACGCGTTCGGCGACGGCGACCACGTCGTGCTTGGCGGCGTGCGCGTGCCGCACGATCGCGGCGTGCTCGCGCATTCCGACGGCGACGTCGTGATCCACGCACTGTGCGATGCGATCCTCGGCGCGCTCGCGCTGGGCGACATCGGCAAGCACTTCCCGCCCAGCGATCCGCAGTGGAAGGACGCCGACAGCCGCGCCTTCCTGCGTCATTGCGATGCGCTCGCACGCGAACGCGGCTGGCAACTCGGCAATGCGGACGTGACCGTGGTGTGCGAGCGTCCAAAAGTCGGTCCGCATGCGACGGCGATGCGCGAGGCGATCGCGCAGGAACTGGGCGTGGACGTGGACGCGATCAGCGTCAAGGCGACGACCAGCGAGCAGCTCGGTTTCACCGGGCGCGGCGAAGGCATCGCGGCGATGGCGGTGTGCCTGCTGGTGAAGCCGTGAACGAGCCCGCCCTGGCCCGCGCGCATGGCGACGCCGTGCTGTCGGCGAACATGCGCGCCACGCCGGAGGATTTCGTCGTCGAGGAACTGCCGGGCTTCGAAGCCTCCGGCGCCGGCGAGCACCTGCTGCTCACCGTCGAGAAGCGCGGCATGAACACCGCGTTCGCCGCGAAGCGCATCGCGCAGTGGGCGGGCGTGGGCGAGGTCGCGATCGGCTACGCGGGTTTGAAGGACCGCCATGCGGTCACGCGCCAGCGCTTCAGCGTGCACCTGCCGAAGAAGGTTGCGCCGGACCTGTCCACGCTGGATTTCGCCGAAGGCGAGGAGCGCCTCACCGTCGTCGAACACGCCTGGCACGCGAAGAAGCTGCCGCGCGGCGCGCTCGCCGGCAACCGCTTCGTGCTGACGCTGCGCGCCGTGAACGGCGATCGGGGCGCGATCGAACAGCGCCTGCAGGCGATCTGCGAACGCGGCGTTCCCAACTATTTCGGCGAACAGCGCTTCGGCCGCGACGGCGACAACGTCGCCAACGCGCGCGCGATGTTCGCCGGCCGCCGCGTGCGGCGCGAGCAGCGCACGTTGCTGGTGTCGGCCGCGCGCTCGGAACTGTTCAACCGCGTGCTCGACGCGCGCGTGCGTCGCGGTTGCTGGGATTCGCCGCTCGAAGGCGAGGTGTGGATGCTCGACGGCAGCCGCAGCGTGTTCGGGCCGGAGCCGTTCGACGAGGCACTCGCGCAGCGGCTCGCGTCGTTCGACATCCATCCCACCGGCCCGCTGTGGGGACGCGGCGAACCGCGCACGACAGGCGAGGCGGCGCAGCTGGAAAGCGAGGTGCTGTCCGACGGGGAAGCACTCGCGTTGCGCGCGGGACTGGAGTCGGAAGGCTTGCGGCAGGAGCGCCGCGCGTTGCGCCTGAAGCCTGTCGACCTTGCGTGGTCGTGGCGTGAAAGCGATGTCCTCGAACTCGCGTTCGCGCTGCCGCCGGGAGCGTACGCGACGGTCGTGCTCGCCGAACTGGGCGACGTGCGTGCGGTCTGTCGCATCGGCTGAGCACGCTCGCAGGCGACTCACGACCGTTCGTCGGAAAGGATCGGCCGGCACTGGCCCCTTGTGGGCGCCGGCGTATAAGCCGGAATTGCAGCGTCGCAACGCGCTGCCGCCACGCCGCATGGCGTCGCGGAAAACGTCATGGAGATGTCGTCATGAACGCATCGCTTCGCATGATTGTGTTGCTGTCCGTCGTGGGCCTGTCGGCCTGCGCAGGCATGGAGGCCAGGTCCACCTACAGCCCGGAACCGCGCTCGCCGACCATCATGGACGCCGACGAGGAATACATCGCGTACGTCGAACGCGTCGCGCGTCGTCGTGGACTGGAAGTGGTCTGGGTGAACGTGCCGCGCGTGTCGGCTGAACAGGTCGAGCAGACCGCCGGAGAGCCCAAGTAAACCCTGCCGACGCCCTGCGTCGGCGCTCCGCTCAGGAGCGCAGGCGACGGGGCGCGAGCAGCACCAGCACCGCACCGGTGCCGCCCTGCGCCGGCGGCGCGGAGTGGAACGCCAGCACGTCCGCGCGATGCCGCAGCATGCGGTCCACCAGGTTCTTCAGCACCGGCTGCCCGCCCGATGCGATCGAGGCGGCGCCGTGCAGGCCCTTTCCGTGCACGATCCGCACGCAGCCCACGCCGTGCTGGCGGGCATCGTGCAGGAAGGCGCGCACCAGTTGTTCGGCCTCGCGCGTGTCCGCGCCGTGCAGGTCGAGTTCCTCCTGCACCGCGATTTCGCCGCGCTTGAGCTTCTGCAGCAGGCGCGGCGTCACTTCGTCGCGCCGGTAGCTCAGCGCATCGCCGGCTTCCAGCAGGCTGTCCTCCAGCGCATGGCGGAACTGCTCGCGCGCGTGCGCCTCGTCGCGTTCGGCCATGCGCGCGCGCGGGCGCGGCTTCGGCGCGGATGGTGGCGGCGCCGCGGTGTCGCGCATGGGCCGCACCGGTCCGATCGCGGAGCGGAACAGCTCGGCGTCGTCTTCGTCATCGTCGCGTCGTTCGGACATGCGACAAGCCTAGCGTCGCGAGTCCGTTCCGCAACCGGGTAACGCCACGTTCGCAAGCCGTGCACGCCGTCCCCGGGCGCGCGGGCGGCATCGGCTATCATGGGCCTTCGCGCGGCGCGGGCCCGACCCGCGCCGGCGCCGTGTTCCGGCAAGCACCAAAGGCATTCACAAGGGAGTCCATGCGAGTACTGGTGAGCAACGACGACGGCGTCGACGCGCCCGGCATCCGCGTCCTGGCCGACGGCCTGCGCGCGGCGGGGCACGAAGTCCTGGTGGTGGCGCCCGACCGCGACCGTTCCGGCGCCAGCAATTCGCTCACCCTGGACGCGCCGGTGCGCGTGCAGCAGCTCGACGACTCGACCTGGCGCGTGTTCGGCACGCCGACCGACTGCGTGCACGTGGCCATCACGGGGATGCTCGAGGTCGAACCGGACATCGTCGTTTCCGGCATCAACAACACCGCCAATCTCGGCGACGACGTGATCTATTCCGGCACCGTCGCCGCGGCGATGGAAGGCCGCTTCCTCGGCCTGCCGGCGGTGGCGATGTCGCTGCAGACGGTCGATCACACCGGCCGGCACTACGAGACCGCGGCGCGCGCGGCGGCGGAGATCATCGCCCGCCTGCGCGTGGATCCGCTGCCGGCCGATACCATCCTCAACGTGAACGTGCCCGACATCCCGTGGGATGAAGTGCGCGGCTTCGAGGTCACCCGCCTGGGCAACCGCCATCGCGCCGAGGCCTGCATCCCGCAGCAGGATCCGCGCGGGCGGCAGTGGTGGTGGATCGGTCCCGCCGGCGCCGAACAGGATGCCGGTCCCGGCACCGATTTCCACGCGCTGCGCACCGGGCATATTTCGATCACGCCGATCCAGGTGGACCTCACGCGCTACCACGCGCTCGACCAGGTCGCCAGCTGGGTCGACGGGCTGGCGACGTCGCTCGGCCATCGCGCGTCGCGCAAGCCGGAGCAGGCGGCATGACCCTGCGCATGCGCCTGCAACCCGAGGCGATCGGCTCGGGCATGACCTCGCAGCGCGTGCGCGACCGCCTGGTCGATCGCCTGCGCGACAACGGCATCCGCGACGAACGCGTGCTCAACGCGATCCGCACCGTGCCGCGCCACCTGTTCGTCGACGAGGCGCTCGCCACGCGCGCCTACGAGGACACCGCGTTGCCGATCGGCCACGGCCAGACCATCTCGCAACCGTGGGTGGTGGCGAAGATGACCGAGGCGCTGCTCGAATCCGAACCGAAGAAAGTGCTGGAAATCGGCACCGGCTCGGGCTACCAGGCCGCGGTGCTGGCGGCACTCGGCCTGGAAGTGCACACGGTCGAACGCATCGGCGAACTGCTGCGCACCGCGCGCAAGCGCTTCCGCCAGCTCGGCATGAATGTTCGCAGCAAGCACGACGACGGCCGCATCGGCTGGCCGGAGAACGGTCCCTTCGACGCGATCATCGTCACCGCCGCCGCACCCGCGCTGGTCGATGCGCTGACCGACCAGCTCGCGCCGAACGGCACGCTGATCGCCCCCGTCGGCGGCGCCGGATCGCAGTCGCTGCTGAAGCTGCACAAGGACGCGGACGGAAATGTCACGCAGCAGACGCTCGCGCCGGTAGTCTTCGTGCCGCTGCTGTCGGGCATGGTCGATTGACCGCCGCGCAGCGCCCACACCGCACAACCTGAAGGACAGAGGCCCGCGTTGAAGATCTTCGGACCGTTGTACGAGCGCACCATCGGCTGGGCGCGTCACCGCCGCGCGCCCGCCTTCCTCACCGGGTTGAGCTTTGCCGAAGCGGTCGTGTTTCCGGTTCCGCCGGAAGTGATGCTGGCGCCCATGTGCCTGGCGCAGCCCAAGCGCGGGTTCTGGTTCGCGACGCTGAGCCTCCTGGGCTCCCTCGCCGGCGCGGTGGTGGGCTACGCGCTGGGCCACTTCGCCTACGAACTGGTCAAGCCGCTGCTCGCCGCGCTGGGCTGGATGGAGCGCATCGACGCGCAGGTGCAGCAGTTGCGCGAGATCGCCGCCCATTCGCCGTGGCAGGCGTTCTGGCTGCTGGTTCTCGCAGGGTTCACGCCGATTCCGCTGAAGATATTCACCTGGGCGTCGGGCATCGTCGGCGTGCCGTTGGTACCGTTCCTGGCCAGCATGTTCATCGGCCGCGGCAAGCGCGTGTACCTGGTCGCGCTGGCCATCCGCCTGGGTGGCGTGCGCGCCGAGGCGGCGCTGCGACGCTACATCGAGCCGATCGGCTGGATCGCCTCGGTGCTCCTCGTGGCGGCGATCGGCTGGCTGGTGTGGAAGGCCCAATTTGGATGAGAGCGGGTCGGATGAGAGGACGCATGACCGGAACATGGCGATTTGATGGGGCGCGACTCGATGCGGCGCGACCGGATGCCGGCCGAAGGGCCGCGCGATTCGCTGCCGCTGCCGCCATCGCGGCCTCCGTCCTCCTGCTGGGCGGCTGCTGGAGCACCAAGGTCTACCGCGAGCCGGGCGCTTCGTCGCAGGCACCTTCGAAGGTCCGTCCGGGCGCCAGCACCACGGTCCGCCGCGGCGACACGCTGTTCGCGATCGCCTCGCGCAACAACGTCCGGCTGCAGGACCTCGCGGCATGGAACGGCATCGATCCGCCGTACACGATCTACCCCGGCCAGAAGCTGCGCCTGTACCCGGCGGGGAAGGGCGGCAGCACGGCGTCCACGCGTCCCGCAAGCAGTCCGGGCAAACCCGCGACGCCCGCCGCCCCCGCGCCGAAACCCGCCGTGCCTGCCGCGAGCGACATCAAGTGGCGCTGGCCAGCGGACGGTGAGCTGATCGGCCGCTACGTCGCGGGCGAACCGACCAAGCAGGGCATCGACATCGCCGGCGCCAGCGGCGCGCCGGTGCGCGCGGCGGCGGACGGCGTCGTCGTGTATTCCGGCTCGGGCCTGGTCGGCTACGGTGAGCTGATCATCATCAAGCACAACGAGCAGTGGCTTTCCGCCTACGGACATAACCGCAACCGCCTGGTCAACGAAGGCCAGCTGGTGCGCTCGGGCCAGCAGATCGCGGAAATGGGCCGCAGCGGCGCGCCGCGCGAGATGCTGCACTTCGAGGTGCGCTACAACGGCAAGCCGGTCGATCCGCTGACGTACCTGCCGAAGCGATGAGCGCGACGTCCGCGCGATGCGGACGTGCGGGACGTGGCGCGGATCCGGCGCGGCGCGCGTGGCGGTGGATGCTGCTGGTGTCGATGGCGATGCTTGCCGGTTGCGCCACGCATGCGCCGCGCGAAGCGACGCCCGCGCTGGAGATCGTCACGTTGAACCTCTGGCACGACCGCGAGGACTGGCCGCATCGCCAGTCAATGATCGAAGCCGACCTGCGCCGCCTTTCGCCGGACGCGATCGTGCTGCAGGAAGTGCTGCAGGACGACGGCCTTCCGAATCAGGCGCGAACGCTGGCGGAGCGGCTGGGCTATCACGCGTTCTTCGTGTCGGTCGATGCGACCGACCGCACGCGCCGTTACGGCAATGCCATTCTCACGCGCGAACCGGCGACTCAGCGCGGCTTCCGCAGGTTGCAGCCGCACGAGGCGTACCGCATCGCCGGCTGGGTGCGCGCGACGGTGCAGGCCCGCGAGGTGAGCCTGTATGTCGTGCATCTGGATTTCGAGGATCGCAGCGGCGTGACGCGTGGGCGGCAGATCGCGGATCTGCTTTCGTTCGTCGAAGCCACGCGCGGCGATGCGCCGGTGGTGATCGCCGGCGACTTCAACGTCGTGGCGGATGCACCGGAGATGGCGCCGCTACGTGCGGCGTTCGTCGATGCGTACGCGGCGGCGCATGCGGGCGAGCCGGTCGACACCCTCGCGCACGCCACGCTGAACCCGCGCTTCAATCCGCCGGCGCGGATCGACCGCATCCATGTCGAAAAGGGCGCCTTCGCGACACCGGAATCCACGCGCATCCTCGCCGCGCCCGACGCGGACGGCCGCTGGGCATCGGATCATTACGGCGTGTGGGCGCGGCTTCCGTTCCTGCCGCGCGAAGGCGACTAGCCCGGCAGCACGAACGCGGCGACCACGCGGCGGCCTTCGCCGGCCAGCACGTTGAACGTGCGCGCGGCGGCGGCGTTGGTCATCGTTTCCAGCCCGACCCCGGCACGCAGGCAGTGCGCGAGCACCGCCGCCGGCGGGAACACCTGCGTGGCGCCGCTGCCGAGCAGCACGACTTCCGGTTCCAGCGCGAGCACCGCGTCGAGATCCTGCGGCGTCATCGACTTCACCTCGCGCACCGGCCAGTGTTCGACCAGTTGGCTCGGCGCGAGCACGAAACTCGCGGACAGGCGACGTTCGTTCACCAGCGCGGATTCGCCGTCGGCGGCGCGCAGGAAGAATTCGTGGTCGGGGTGTTCGAGGTTGAGCTGCATGAGCGGCGGGATCGGGGATGCGGGACTGGAGATTCGCAGAAGCGCCGCGAGCGTCGCGGGAGATGGCCGTTAAGAATCCCGAACCCGGAAGCGCTCAGGCCCGCGGCAGCACGATCTGGCGCTTGTCCCGGCTCGGGCGGTACAGCACGGCCGTGTGGCCGATGCGCTGCACCAGCGCGGCGCCCGTGCGCTGGGCGATCTCGCCGATCATCGCGTCGCGGGCGTCGCGGTCCTCGGCGCCGACCTTCACCTTGATCAGCTCATGGTGTTCCAGCGCCAGGTCGATCTCCGCCACCAGCGCGTCGGTGATGCCCTTGCCGCCCACCTGCAGCATCGCCTTCAGGTCGTGGGCCTGGCCGCGCAGGAAGCGGGTCTGGGCGGCGGTCAGGACGGTCTGCATCGGGGTACGGAAAACCTCTGGGGGGCGCGCAGGGTATCATGACCACCCCCACGCCCACCTCGACGCCGGCCGATGGCGAGCCGCAGCAAATCCAGCCAACGCTGGCTCAAGGAACACTTTTCCGACCCCTTCGTGAAGAAGGCCAAGGCCGAGGGCCTGCGTTCGCGCGCGGCCTACAAGCTGGAGGAACTGGTCGAACGCGACCGCCTGCTCAAGCCGGGCATGGTCGTGGTGGACCTGGGCGCCGCCCCGGGCGGCTGGTCCCAGTGGGTCCGGCAGGAGCTCGATCGCCTCGATCCGGCGCGTCCGGGCCGGGTCATCGCCCTGGACATCCTCGACATGCCGTCGCTCGCCGGCGTCGAATTCCTTCATGGGGATTTCAGGGAAGATGAGGTCCTATCCCGCCTGGTAGCGGCGCTGAACGGACAGCAGGTGGACCTTGTCCTGTCCGACATGGCCCCCAATAAGAGTGGCGTGGACGCGGTCGACATGCCCCGGGCGATGTACCTCTCGGAGCTGGCGATGGACTTCGCCGACCGGCACCTGCGCACCGGGGGCAACTTCCTGATCAAGTTGTTCCAGGGGGTCGGCTTCGACGAGTACGTGAAGGAGCTGCGCCGGCGTTACGACCGGGTCGTGATCCGCAAGCCCGAGGCCTCGCGCAAGCGGTCGCCCGAGGTCTACGCGCTGGCACAGGGCAAGCGCGCGGTAATGAAGTAAGGTTCGGAAGGTTGTACGGCGACGCGCCCGGGACGGGTGCGCGCCACCCCCGCTGCAATGCGCCAAGGGCGCCAGGTAGGAACTGAATGAACGATTTGGCCAAGAATCTGCTGCTCTGGGTGATCGTCGCCGTCGTGCTGATGGTGGTCTTCCAGGCATTCGGGCCGCGCGCGGGAGTTGCCGAAACGCTCCAGTACGACCAGTTCGTCCACCAGGTCCAGCAGGACCGGGTGAAGGAAGTGAAGATCGCCGACGACGGCGCCACCATCACCGGTGAGCGCAACGACGGCTCGAAGTTCACGACCTACAAGCCCAAGGACGACAAGGACCTGATCAACGACCTGATCAACCACAAGGTCGCCATCGACCAGCAGCCGCCGCAGAGCGGCCCGTCGATCCTCTACATCATCATCAACGTCCTGCCCTGGTTGCTGTTCATCGGCATCTGGGTCTATTTCATGCGCCAGATGCAGCAGGGCGGCAGCAAGGGCGCGATGAGCTTCGGCCGTTCGCGCGCCAAGCTGCAGGGCGAGGACCAGGTCAAGGTCACGCTGGCCGACGTCGCCGGCTGCGACGAGGCGAAGGAGGAAGTCGGCGAACTGGTCGAATTCCTGCGCGATCCCTCCAAGTTCCAGAAGCTGGGCGGCAAGATTCCGCGCGGCGTGCTGATGGTCGGCCCGCCGGGCACCGGCAAGACGCTGCTTGCGCGCGCCATCGCGGGCGAGGCGAAGGTGCCGTTCTTCAGCATCTCCGGTTCGGATTTCGTCGAGATGTTCGTAGGCGTCGGCGCGAGCCGCGTGCGCGACATGTTCGACCAGGCCAAGAAGCACGCGCCCTGCATCATCTTCATCGACGAGATCGACGCCGTCGGCCGCCATCGCGGCGCCGGCCTGGGCGGTGGTCACGACGAGCGCGAGCAGACGCTCAACCAGCTGCTGGTCGAGATGGACGGCTTCGAAGGCGGCGAGGGCGTCATCGTCATCGCCGCGACCAACCGTCCGGACGTGCTCGATCCGGCGCTGCTGCGTCCGGGTCGTTTCGACCGACAGGTCGTGGTCGGCCTGCCGGACGTGAAGGGCCGCGAGCAGATCCTGCGCGTGCACATGCGCAAGCTGCCGCTGCACGACGACGTCGATCCGATGACGATCGCGCGCGGCACGCCGGGCTTCTCCGGCGCGGACTTGGCGAACCTGTGCAACGAGGCGGCGCTGTTCGCCGCGCGCGAGAACGCCAAGGACGTGCGCATGGAGCACTTCGACCGT
This sequence comes from Lysobacter sp. SCRH-1R, assembly GCF_057747855.1. Classification (NCBI taxonomy): domain Bacteria; kingdom Pseudomonadati; phylum Pseudomonadota; class Gammaproteobacteria; order Lysobacterales; family Lysobacteraceae; genus Lysobacter; species Lysobacter sp. SCRH-1R. The sequence continues at coordinate 1,058,703 of NZ_CM173227.1, forward strand.
GCGCGCGACAAGATCCTGATGGGTGCCGAGCGTCGTTCGATGGCGATGAGCGAGGACGAGAAGAAGCTCACCGCCTACCACGAGGCGGGCCACGCCATCGTCGGCCGCATCGTTCCGGAGCACGACCCGGTCTACAAGGTCACCATCATCCCGCGCGGTCGCGCGCTGGGCGTGACGATGTACCTGCCGGAAGGCGACAAGTACAGCTACAACAAGACCGCGATCGAATCGCAGCTCTGCTCGCTGTACGGTGGCCGCGTCGCCGAGGAGCTGATCTTCGGTGCCGACAAGGTCACCACCGGTGCGTCCAACGACATCGAGCGCGCCACCAAGATGGCCCGAAACATGGTCACCAAGTGGGGCCTGTCGGACGAACTGGGTCCGATCGCCTACGGCGAGGAAGAGGACGAGGTGTTCCTGGGCCGTTCGGTCACGCAGCACAAGAACGTGTCGAACGAGACCGCGCGCAAGATCGACGAAGTGGTGCGCGGCATCCTCGACAAGGCCTACGGCCGCACCACGCAGATCCTCAAGGACAACCTCGACAAGCTGCACATGATGGCCGACGCGCTGTTGCAGTACGAAACCATCGACGCGCACCAGATCGACGACATCATGGCCGGCCGCCGTCCGGGCCCGCCGGCCGACTGGTCGAAGTCCGGCAAGACGCCGAAGGACGACGGCGAGCGCCCGGGCACGATCGGCGGCCCTGCGGCGCAGACCTGATCCGCAGCCATCGCGAAGTCGTTCGAAGAGCCGGCCTTGTGCCGGCTCTTTTCTTGGTCGGGACGATGCGGCTCTTGCAGCCCGGTAAGCGCAGCGCACCCGGGGACCTGGTCATTCACCCGGGCGTGCCGCGCTTACCCGCGCTACAACAACAAGGCGCGAGACCGGCGCCGCCGACCTCGCATCGCGCGGAGCCGTAAGATCACACCTTCCCCGCGACGACAGCCCGCCATGTTCGACACCACGCCCATCCTCGACTGCAACGGCCGTCCCCTCGCGCTGGATCGCCCGCGCGTCATGGGCATCGTCAACGTCACGCCGGACTCGTTCTCCGACGGCGGCGCGCACGACACGTTCGAGGCCGCGGTGGCGCACGGCCTGAAGCTGGCCGAGGAGGGCGCGGACATCCTCGACATCGGCGGCGAATCCACGCGGCCCGGGGCGGCCGACGTACCGGTCGAGGAAGAACTGCGTCGCACGATTCCGGTGATCGAACGTCTGGCGAAGGAAACCTCGCTGCCGATCAGCATCGACACCTCGAAACCCGAAGTGATGCGCGCCGCCGTGCAGGCCGGCGCGGGCCTGGTCAACGACGTCTACGCATTGCGCCGCGAAGGCGCGCTCGACACGGCCGCCGCGCTCGGCGTGCCGGTCGTGCTGATGCACATGCAGGGCGAACCGCGATCGATGCAGGAGGCGCCGCACTACGACGATGTCGTCGCCGACGTGCACCGCTTCCTCGCCGAGCGCATCTTCGCCGCGGAAATGGCCGGCATCGCGAAGAGGAAGATCGTCGTCGATCCGGGTTTCGGCTTCGGCAAGAACACGCAGCACAACCTCGCCTTGCTCGCGCAGCTGGAGCGTTTTGCCGAACTCGGCGTTCCGGTGCTCGCGGGACTTTCGCGCAAGCGCACGATCGGCGAGATCACCGGACGCAACGAGCCGCGCGACCGCGCGACCGGTTCCGTCGCCGCGCACCTGATCGCCGCGCAACGCGGCGCGAAGCTGCTGCGCGTGCACGACGTGGCCGCCACCGTCGACGCGCTGAAGGTGTGGAACGCGATCGCCTCGCAGGCGATGCCGCGCGCGAAGCCGGCGCCGTCGATGCCGAAGTGGCCCGACGACGATTGACATCGCGACATCGCCGCGTGGCGATTTTTTGATCAAACATGCCGCGCGCCTTGTGGCGCAAGGGCTGCGACGCGATACGCACACCGCTGTCCGCATGCTTGTCCACAGCTTGTGTGGATACCGCGCGTTTCGATGCCCGAATCGCCCTCCCCGTCAAGCGATTCGAGTGGTCAATTTCTAGCCAGATCCCGGAAACGCTTGCGCTGCAAGGCTTGCGGCATCGTCTCCACAACGATGTCCGCATGCTTGTCCACAAGCGGTGTGGATATCGAAATGCATCGTGCGCGAATGCGATGCGGCGCGATGCCGAAATGGACGCGCAAGTCAAACGTTTCCTGCGGTCAGTTATTCGCCAAACCCCTTGCGGTGCTTGCACCGCAAGGGGTGCAGCCACGTCTCCACATCGATGTCCGCATGCTTGTCCACAGGCGATGTGGATAGTTGCGATTGTGGCGTCGGGAACCTGTTCCCGGAGCATGGGGCGGTGATGCCGAAACGGACGCCGTCGTCAAGAAGAATGTGTGGTGATTTTTTGTCCAAACCTGCGGCAAGCCCCGTCACTGCGAGCGATGCGGGGACTCTTCACACCGCTGTCCGCAGGCTTGTCCACAGGCGGTGTGGATAGCCGCGGCGGGCTGGCCAAAATTTCGCCATTCACCCGGGAACGCTTGCGACGTCTGGGCTGCGGCGTCTTATCAACAGCCTTGCCCCAGTGGTTCTCCACACCTTGTGTGGAAAGCGGCGAGTTTCGCGCGCGGTGCCGCTGTGCGAGGCTACGCCCCCGAGTTGCCGCCTCCGACATGCCCGCCGACACGCGCCCCATCGCGATCGCCCTGATGGGCCCGACCGCCTCGGGCAAGACCGCGCTCGCGCTCGACTGGGCCGAACGCTTCGGCGGCGAGATCGTCAGCGTCGATTCCGCGCTCGTGTACAAGCGGCTCGACATCGGTTCGGCCAAGCCGACGCTGGCGGAGCAGGCGCGCGTGCCGCACCACCTGATCGACCTGCGCGAGCCATGGCAGCCGTACTCGGCGGCGGAGTTCGCGCAGGACGCGCGCCGTGCGGTGGACGACATCCTCACGCGCGGGCGCCTGCCGATCCTCGCCGGCGGCACCGGCCTGTATTTCCATGCGCTGCTGCGCGGGCTCTCGCCGATGCCCGAGGCCGACGCCGGCGTGCGGGCGCAGCTGGAAGCCGAGGCGCAACGCCACGGCTGGACGGCGCTGCATGCCGAACTGGCCGGCATCGACCCGGAGGCCGCCGCGCGCATCCACGCCACCGACGCGCAGCGCATCCAGCGGGCGCTGGAGGTGTTCCGCCTCTCCGGCCGCACCATCAGCGACTGGCGCCGCGAGCCGCCACCGCCGCGCCTGCCGGTGCGGGTGCTCAGGCTGGTCCTGGCGCCGGCCGATCGCGCGACGCTGCACGAGCGCATCGCGCGGCGGTTCGACCTGATGCTGGCGGATGGCTTCCTGGACGAAGTCCGTGCGCTGCGGTCGATTCCGCAACTGCGCGACCATCCGGCGCCGCTCGACCTGCCGGCCCTGCGCGCGGTGGGGTACCGGCAGGCGTGGGAGCACCTGGAGGGCGATACCGAGGCCGCGGAGTTCCGCGATCGCGGCGTGTACGCCACCCGGCAGCTCGCCAAGCGCCAGCTCACCTGGCTGCGCGGGGAACTCGACGCGCTCTGGTTCGACCCACTGGTCCAGCGCGACGCGCTGGAGGCGGTGCTGTCGGCCTTCATGCGACCGCCCGGCGGACCGGCCGGGCGTTGAATCCGGTGCGCGTGCACCGTGGCGGGTTTGCGCTACCATCGGGCGGTCGCCGCTGTGGGGACGGACCGGCGATGCGCCCCCGTCTGACGCCGGGCTGCAACACCACTGATAACTAGAACGAGTTGGGGAACAACATGTCCAAAGGACAGTCTTTGCAGGATCCTTTCCTGAACGCGCTCAGGCGCGAACGCGTGCCGGTGTCGGTCTACCTGGTCAACGGCATCAAGCTGCAGGGCACGATCGAGTCCTTCGACCAGTTCGTCGTCCTCCTGCGCAACACCGTCAGCCAGATGGTCTACAAGCACGCGATTTCCACCGTGGTGCCGGCGCGCAACGTGCGCGTGGGGCCGGGCGGCGGCTACGTCCAGTCGTCCGAATCCGGCGCCGAGGGTGCCGACGAGGCCGAGTAAGGCCCCGCGACCGGCCGGGTCGCACCCGGCCGGCGGCGCGATGACCTGCGGCCCTTGTGCCGCCGCGGGTCGGCGCCCATCTTGTCTTCCTGCCCCCGTACAGGTCGACCTGGTTTGTTCGAACGATCCCGCAAAGGCGAGCACGCCCTCCTGATCCAACCCCATGCCGGCGGTCCGCCGGACGAGGGATTGCTGGAGGAGTTCGCCGATCTCGCCCGTTCCGCGGGCGCGACGGTCGCCGCGGTGCTCACCGCGCGCATCGACCGCCCCAACGCCGCCATGCTCATCGGCAGCGGCAAGCTGGAAGAGGTGAAGGCCGCGGCCGATGCGACCGGCGCCGACCTCATCCTCGTCAACCATCCGCTGTCGCCCGGCCAGGAACGCAACCTCGAACGCGCGCTTCAGCGCCGCGTGGTCGACCGCACCGGTCTGATCCTGGACATCTTCGCCCAGCGCGCCCACAGCCATGACGGCAAGCTGCAGGTCGAACTGGCCCAGCTCAAGCACATGGCCACGCGACTGGTGCGCGGCTGGACCCACCTTGAGCGCCAGCGCGGCGGTTCCATCGGCTTGCGCGGTCCCGGCGAAACCCAGCTGGAAACCGACCGCCGCCTGCTGCAGAAGCGCCTGGAGCAGCTGCAGAAGCGGCTGGAGAAGGTCGAAGTCCAGCGCACCCAGATGCGTCGCGCGCGCGTGCGCAGCGAACTGCCGCGCGTGGCGCTGGTGGGCTACACCAACGCCGGCAAGTCAACCCTGTTCAACGCGCTGACCGGCGCGGAAGCCTATGCCGCGGACCAGCTGTTCGCGACGCTGGACCCGACGGTGCGGCGCATCGAGCTGTCCGGCGGCGGCGTGGTGCTGGCCGACACCGTCGGTTTCGTGCGCGATCTTCCGCACGAACTGGTCGCCGCGTTCCGTTCGACCCTGGCTGAGGCGCGCGAGGCCGACCTGCTGCTGCATGTCGTCGATGCCGCCGATCCGCTGCGCGACGAACGCATCGCGCAGGTCGACGAAGTGCTCAAGGACATCGGCGCGGGCGATCTGCCGCAGGTGCTGGTGTTCAACAAGATCGACCGGCTCGGCAACGACGGCGAGGCGGTCGCGCCGCGCATCGACCGCCCGGCCGAAGGGCGCGTGCGCGTATGGCTGTCGGCGCGCGACGGCTCGGGCCTGGACCTGCTGCGTCAGGCGCTCGCCGAAGCGCTGGAGCTGCGCCACGTCGTCGGCGAAGTGCGCCTGCCGCCGCAGGCGGCGAAGCTGCGCGCGCGCCTGCACGACCTGGGCGCGGTGCGTGGCGAGGAGCACGACGAACACGGCTGGCGCATCCGCGTCGACCTGCCGCTGGCCGACGCGCAACGCCTGTTCGTGCAGGCGCACGGCGAGGCGCTGCGTCCGCTGTTGCCCGAGCAGGAAGACGAGGACGCGGCCTGGGCGAGTTAGGGCGCTTCGGCCGCCTTGCTTGAGGCACATCGCACCCCCACCTAGAATCGACGCACGTCCGCGCGGCTGAATGCGGACGCGGATCCTTCCTTTGGAGCAGGCATGGCCTGGAACACCCCTGGCAGTGACAATTCCGGCGGTTCGAACGGACGAAACCCCCGCCGCAGGCCCGGCGGGCGCGGCCTCGACGCGCTGCTCGATCCGCTGCGCGGCATCTTCGGCGGCGGTGGCGGCAGCGGCGGCATCCTGCGCTGGGTCGGCATCGTCTTCGCGCTGTGGCTGGCCTTCAACTGCTTCGTGCTGGTGACCGAACAGGAACGCGGCGTGGTCCTGCGCTTCGGCCAGTTCTCGCGCGTGCTGCAGCCGGGCCCGCATTTCAAGATGCCCTGGCCGATCGAGCGCGTGACCAAGGTCAACGCGACCCAGAGCAACGCCTACAGCGACACCGTGCCGGTGTTCACGCGCGATGCGAACATCGTGAACGTCGACATCAACGTGCAGTACCGCATCGGCGATCCGCAGATGTACCTGTTCGGTTCGCGCGACGCCGACCGCGTGCTGAAGGAAGCCGCGCAGAGCGCCGTGCGCGAGCAGGTCGGCCGTTCCGATCTCGACACCGTGCTCAACGCGCGCGCCGAACTCACCACCACCGTGCGCGAGCGGCTGCAGTCCTCGCTGCAGGCTTATCGCACCGGCCTGGTGGTCACCGAACTGAACCTGCCCAACGCGCGTCCGCCGGACGAGGTGAAGGACGCGTTCGACGAAGTGCAGCGCGCCGCGTCCGACAAGACCACGCAGATCAACCAGGCCCAGGCCTACGCGAAGCAGATCGTGCCGGAAGCGCGAGGCGAGGCCGCGCGCGTGCGCGCCGGTGCCGAGGGTTACAAGACCGCGACGGTCGCGCGCGCGCAGGGCGATGCCGCCCGCTTCTCGCTGATGGTCGACCAGTACAAGGCCGCGCCGGACGTCACGCGCAAGCGCCTGTGGCTGGACACGGTGCAGGACGTGCTGTCCGACAACCGCACGATCGTCGGTGCCGATTCCCGCCAGATCCTTTACGTCCCGATCGGCGAGCGCCGCACGCCGGCGCCGGCACCGAATTCGCCGCTGCTCACGCCGGACCTGCTCGCGCCTCCGGCCAGCACGGAACCCGTCGAGACGCCCCGACCCGCTCGTTCGCCCCGGCCGTCCGGCCGTGAGGAGGTGACGCGATGAAATTCTCCCTGTGGATCGCCGCCGTCGTCGCGGCCCTGTTCGCACTGCTCGGTTCGGTGTTCGTGGTGAGGGAAGGGCACAGCGCGATCGTGCTCAACCTCGGCCGCGTGGTGCGCACCGACATCGGCCCGGGCCTGCACTTCAAGTGGCCGCTGGTCGAAAGCGCGCGCGTGTTCGACCGCCGCCTGCAGGTGCTCGACGCCGAACCCGAGCGCTACCTCACCTACGACAAGCAGAACGTCAGCGTCGACTTCTTCGCGCTGGGCCGCATCCAGGACATGCGCACGTTCTACCGAGCCACCGGCGGCGACGAGACCACCGCGGTCGAGCGTCTGGCGCCGATCATCCGCGACTCGCTGCGCAACGAGATCAACTCGCGCACGCTGCAGCAGGTGGTGTCGGGCGACCGCACGTCGGTGATCGGCCGCCAGCTCGACGCGATCAACCAGGGCGCGCAGACGCTGGGCGTGAAGATCGTCGACATCCGCATCAAGCGTATCGACCTGCCGCAGGACAGCAACGTCGTCGGCTCGGTCTACAACCAGATGCGCAGCCAGCGCCTGCAGGTCGCCAGCCAGCTGCGCGCCGAAGGCCTGGAGCAGGCGCAGGCGATCCGCGCCAAGGCCGATCGCGACAAGGCGGTGATCGTCGCCGAGGCCGAGCGCGACGCGCAGAAGCTGCGTGGCGAAGGCGATGCCGAGGCCACGCGCCTGTTCGCCGAGGCGGCGAACAAGGATCCGGGCTTCTTCGCGTTCCAGCGCAGCCTGGATGCGTACCGCAAGTCGTTCGCCAATGGCGACGGCGTGATCGTGCTGAGCAAGGACGACCCGTTCCTGCAGTACCTGCGTTCGGATCGCTGACCGCCCGCATGCTGGAACAACTGGTGTCGGCCCTGTGCCTGGTCGCGGTGCTGGAGGGCCTGTTCCTCTTCGCCGCGCCGCGCGGCTGGAAGCGCGCCGCCGAGCAGCTCCACGCCCTGCCGGACCGGCAGCTGCGCGTGGTCGGCGGGGTGGTCGTCGGGATCGGACTGCTCTCGCTGTGGCTGGTTCGCGGTTGAGTCACGCCCGGAGCGTGCCGATCGAGGCCATTGGACGTTGATCGCGGCCTGGGCCGGCCAGGGTGAAGGCCGGCCATCGCGGCGGGGTGGTCCCGCCGACCCAAAACCCGGATAATGCACAAAAGCCGGACGGGGCCCAGCGCCCCGCCGGCTTTCTTGCTGTTTGCGGGCCCCATCCGGAGTCCCCGCGAGCGGCCCGGCCGTGCGGCCATCCAAAGCAACGGAGTCAGGAGCTTCGAAATGGGTCAGTCAGTCGTCGTTCTCGGTGCCCAATGGGGCGATGAAGGCAAGGGCAAGATCGTCGATCTGCTCACGCAGGACATCGGGGCGGTGGTGCGTTTCCAGGGCGGCCACAACGCCGGCCACACGCTGGTCATCGGCGGCAAGAAGACCGTCCTGCACCTGATTCCCTCCGGCATCCTGCGCGAAGGCGCGCTGTGCCTGATCGGCAACGGCGTCGTGCTGTCGCCGGCGGCGCTGCAGAAGGAAATCGCCGAGCTGGAAGCCAACGGCGTGGAGGTCCGCTCGCGCCTGAAGATCAGCCCGGCCACGCCGCTGATCATGCCGTACCACATCGCGCTGGATCAGGCCCGCGAGAAGGCCGCCGGCGGCAAGGCCATCGGCACCACCGGCCGCGGCATCGGCCCGGCGTACGAGGACAAGGTCGCGCGTCGCGGCATCCGCGTGGCCGACCTGCATTACCCGCAGCAACTGGCCGACAAGCTGCGCGCGACCATGGACTACCACAACTTCGTGCTGACCAAGTACCTGGGCGTGGACGCGGTCGACTTCCAGCAGACGCTGGACGAAGCGCTGGCCTTCGGCGAATACGTCGAGCCGATGAAGTCCGATGTCGCCGGCATCCTCCACGAGCTGCGCAAGCAGGGGCAGAAGGTGCTGTTCGAAGGCGCGCAGGGCTCGCTGCTCGACATCGACCACGGCACCTATCCGTACGTGACCTCCTCCAACACCACCGTCGGCGGCGCGTATGCCGGCACCGGCGTGGGCGCGGACGCGATCGACTACGTGCTCGGCATCGCCAAGGCTTACGCCACGCGCGTCGGCGGCGGTCCGTTCCCGACCGAACTGGACGACGACATCGGCCAGGGCCTGCGCGATCGCGGCCAGGAATACGGCGCCACCACCGGCCGTCCGCGTCGCTGTGGCTGGATGGACATCGTCGCGCTGCGTCGCGCGGTGGCCGTCAACGGCATCACCGGCCTGTGCATCACCAAGCTCGACGTGCTCGACGGCATGGAGAAGCTGAAGATCTGCATCGCCTACGAATACCGCGGCAAGCGCACCGAGTACGCGCCGCTCGATGCGGCGGGCTGGGAAGAGTGCACGCCGGTGTACCTGGAATTCCCGGGCTGGGAAGAGAGCACGCACGGCATCACCGAGTGGGACAAGCTGCCGCCCGCCGCACGTGCCTACCTGCGCGCGCTGGAGGAACTGGCCGGCTGCCCGATCGCCATCGTCAGCACCGGTCCGGACCGCGACGCCACGATGGTGCTGCAGGATCCGTTCGCCTGATACGCAGTTTCAACGTCTAAGGAAAAGGCCCCGCACCGCGGGGCCTTTTCGCTTCCGTCCCCTCGGCGAGGCGTGAAGAGGACGTCGGATCAGCGCCCTTGACCGTTCATGCCGCGCTCGATGATCTCCAGGATCGTGGCCAACGGCACGCCGAACGAGCCCGCGCGGCCCGCATCGAAGGCCTGCTTCCATTCCCGGTAACCTTGCTGGTAGATCGGGTCGATCGGTCGCGTGCCTTCCAGCGCCGTGGTGCTCTGTTCGAGCACGTCGCGCGTGACCGGCACGTGCATCAGTTTGTCCATGATTCCGCCCGGCAGGCGCGGATTACGTACACGCACGCCGTAGACGGTCGCGTGGAAGATGTGGCCGCCGAGCGGATGCTCGTCGATGCGGTTGATCAGCAGCTTCGGCGTCTCGACGAGCGAGCGGCCAGTGCAGCGCCAGAGCTGGCCGACGGCGAAGTCCGGGGTGGGGGCAGGCGTGTTCATGCAGGCACGTCGTGCGGAAAGGAGGCGATCATGATGCCTCGCGCTCCCGTCGCACGAACGTGCCGAAGCGGTCGCTTCGACGTGTCACGCTGCCGCGGCGAATGCGTGGGTGCCCTGCGTGCGGAACACCGACACCGCGCCGCCCAGCTGCGCCGCCTGGTCGACCATCGACTTCGCCGTCGCCGAAGCTTCCTCCACCAGCGCGGCGTTCTGCTGCGTTGCCTCGTCCATGTGGACGACGGTGCGGCTGACCTGCTCGATGCCGGCGGCCTGTTCCTGCGAGGCCGCGGCGATTTCGGTCACCAGTCCGGTCACGCGCTGCACCGACTCGACGATGCGCTGCATCGTGCCGCCGGCCTGCGACACCAGCGCCGAACCGGTCGTCACCTGCCTCACCGAATCCTCGATGAGGCCCTTGATCTCCTTCGCCGCGCTCGCCGAACGCTGCGCGAGCGCGCGCACTTCACCGGCGACCACCGCGAAGCCGCGGCCCTGTTCTCCCGCGCGCGCCGCTTCCACGGCCGCATTGAGCGCGAGGATGTTCGTCTGGAAGGCGATGCCGTCGATCACGCCGATGATTTCGGCGATGCGGCGCGACGACTTCTCGATGCCTTCCATCGTCGCGACGACGTCGCCGACGACGCGGCCACCGTCGCGCGCCACGTCGGCCGCTTCGCCGGCCTGCTGGCTGGCCTCGCGCGCGCTCTGCGCATTCTGGCGCACGGTGGTGGTCAGCTCCTCCATCGACGCGGCGGTTTCCTCCAGGCTCGCCGCCTGCTGTTCGGTGCGCTGCGCCAGGTCGTTGTTGCCGGCGGAAATTTCGGCGGCGGCGCCGTTGATCGCGCGCGTCACCTCGACGATGCCGCCGACGATTTCCAGCAGCCGTTCGACGGTCGCGTTCGCGTCGTCGCGCATCGTCGCGAACACGCCGTGGTGTTCGCCCTGCATGCGCGCGGTGAGGTCGCCGTCAGCGATCGCGCGCAGCAACGTCGAGAGCTGCTGCAGGTTGCCGTGGGTGCCGGCCATCAGGCGGTTGAGGCCCGCTACCATGTCGCGGAAATCGTGCTGGAACGCCGCTTCGTCGCCGCGCGTGGCGAAATCGCCTTCGGCCGCGCAGGCCACCAGGCGGCGGATTTCCGCATTGATCGCGCCGAGGTTGCGCTTGGAGGCGGCCATCGCGCGCGTGATCGAAGCCTTTTCGCCCGGTAGTTCGTCCATGTCGACCGACAGGTCACCCACCGCGTAGCGCTGCATCACGCCGAGCATGCGTTCGATCAACGACACCTGCGCGCCGACGAGCGCGTTGGTGTCCTCGACCATGCGGCCGTAGGCGCCAGGGAAACGCGCCGCATCCATGCGGAAGCCCATTTCGCCGGCGTCGTGGCGCGCGGCCATGTCGGCCTGCGCGGCGGAGACCGCGGTCAGCGTGCCGGTGACGTCGAGCATCGCGCGGGCGAGGGTGCCGATCTCGTCGCGCGTGGTCACCGAGAGACGCGAATCCAGTTCGCCGCGCGACACCGCCTGCGCGGCGAGCGCGACCTGCACGATGGGCTGCACGATCGAGCGGCGCACCCACCAGGCGATGGCGATCACCAGCGCCAGCGCGGCGAGCACGGTGAGCGCGGCGGCGACGACCAGCCCGCGACGGGCGTCCTGCGAGGTCTTCAACACCGCCGCGTCGGCGAGCCTCTTGGTGCGATCGATCAGCGACTCCAGGACGCGCGTGGGCTCGCGATCCATGCCCTGCACCGCGGCGTCGCCGACGTGCGTGTCGTAACCGGATTCGGCGAACGCCTCCAGCGCGTCGAGGTAATTCGCCTGCAACGCCGCGTGCTGCTGCACGAACTCGCGGGCGATCTTCGCCGCGTCCGGATCGTCGATGCCGTCGGCCAGCTGGGTCGCGAGCGTCTGCACCTGCGCGCCGTTGTCCTTGAAGGCCTTCAGGTGTTTTTCCAGCATCGCCGGGTCGTTGCCGCGGATCAGCACGTTCTTCCATTCCTGCACCTGCGCGCGGAACTCGCGGCCGACGCGTTCGGCGTCGGCGGCGCGCTGCACCTGTGGCGGCACTTCGGTGGACAGGCTGAGCCACGCGGAGGCGAGACCGCCGAGCGCGCAGAAGAGGATGACGGTGAGGCCGAGCGCGAGCGCGCCCAGCAGCTTGGTTTGCACGCTGGTCGAACGTGAGGTGGACATGGGAGTTCCGGAGGCCAAGGGACGCGGGACCTCCGTTCCCCGCGATGCTTCTATCGGCGCGGAATGTTGCGTCTTGAGGCGTGTGCGCTGTTCAGTTCGCGCGGCAAGCGCGCGTCGCGGTACGGCCTGTCAGGCCACGCCCGACAGCCGGAGCCAAGCGACTTTTTCCCGACCGTTATTTGACCCGGCGCATCACCGCGCCGTCCGCGGCGCGCGACCCTGCCGGCAGTCCATCAGGTGGAGAGTGCCGTGATCGAGTTCAGCGACGCCGATCTGATCATCGGCGGCGACGTACGGGTGACGAATCCGCGCCGCGACCAGTTCGGCCAGACCGGCCAGGTGATGAGCATCCATGCCGACACGCACCCGACGATGATCGAGGTGTGCTTCGACGGCGATGCGCACTTCTTCGAGTGGGCGGATCTGGTTCTGGCCTGAGCGCGTCACCGCGCCTCAGAACAGCATGTCGATCCAACCCGCAGCCGCCGTCGCAAGGCTTCCCGACAGCACGCCGAACACGGTGATCGCCACCGCGCCCGCTGCCCAGGCGACGGCCATCAGCCAGCCGTCGCGCTCCAGCAGCGCGAAGGCGAACAGCAGCAGCAACGCGCCGAACAGGTAGTTGGTGAACGGAATCGGCAGCGAAAGCAGCAGTCCGAGCAGCACCAGCAGCGCGCCGGTGAAGAAGTCCGCCAGGCGATGGTCGAGCAGCACCGGCAGGCGTGGCTTCACGACCTTCTCCAGCCGGGTCAGCCATGGCGCGAGCAGGTCGCGGAAGCGCTTCATGGCGTGGCGATGCGGCCCGCGCCGGGCGAGGAACTTCGGCAGCCACGGCTGGCGCAGTCCGATCAGCAACTGCAGTCCGATCAGGATCACCAGCGGCCCGCTGATCGCACCGCCGACGCCGGGAATCGGAATGAACGCCGGAATGGTCGACACGAACAGCAGCATCCCGAACGAACGGTCGCCCAGGCCGTGCAGCACGTCGCCCATGCGCAGCTGTTCGTCGGGATCGCCCGCCGCGAACACGTCCAGCAGCAGGCGCGTTCCCGCCTCGCGGGGCTTGTCGCGGTCGTGGTCAGCCGGAGGTGGCGTCATCCGTCACCGGCTCCGGCTCGGGCCGCCTGTACAGCAGCAGTTTGTCGATGCGCGGACCGTCCAGGTCCACGACTTCCACGCGCCACTGCGCCCAGTCGAAATGCTCGCCGACGTAGGGAATGCGGCCGAAATGCGCGATGACCATGCCGGCGGCGGTGTGGAAGTCGTGCTCGTCCTCGTCGGGCAGGCGCCCGCCGCCGATGAGTTCGCGCAGGTCTTCCACCGGCAGCGAGCCGTCGAGCAGGAACGAGCCGTCCGCGCGCTCCACCACCGGCGCATGGCTGTCGTCCTCGGCCTCGCCGAGCACGCCGCCGATGGCGTGCACGCGGCCGACGATGGCATCCATCAGGTCGGCGACGGTGACCATGCCGGTGACGTCGCCGTATTCGTCAACCACCAGCGCGAGCGATTGCTGCTCCTCGCGGAAGATCTCCAGCAGCTTCATCGCATGCGTGGATTCGGACACGAACAGCGGCTCGCGCAGTTCCTTGAACAGGTCCGGTGCCTTCTCGTCGAGGCGGTCGAGGAGCGACTTCACCTCCAGGATGCCCAGCACCTCGCTGTCGTTCTCGCGGTAGACCGGATAACGCGAGAACGGCGTCTCGCGCATGGTCGCCAGGTTCTCGGCGAACTCCACCGCCGCATCCAGCCAGGTGATGCGCGTGCGCGGGGTCATCAGGCTGTCGGCGGTGCGGTCGCCCAGGCCGAGCACGCGGTTCATCATCTTGCGCTCGTCGGCGTCGATCACGCCCTGCTCGTGGCCTTCGCTCACCAGCAGGCGGATTTCCTCTTCGCTGATGGCGCTGCGGGCGTCGTCCTTCACGCCCAGCAGGCGCAGGAAGAAGCGGTTGATCATGCCCAGCATGGCGACGATCGGCCGCGCGATGCGCGACAGCCAGTACAGAGGGATCGACACCGTGCACGCGATGCGTTCGGACGCGGTGAGCGCCAGGCGCTTGGGGATCAGCTCGCCGAAGATGACCTGCGCGGCGGTGATCAGGCCCACGGCGGTGCCGATGCCGATGCCGCGCGCGTATTCGCGGGCGTTGGGCAGCACGCCTTCCAGCCAGCTGGCGATCGCCAGGCCGATCGCTTCGCCGCCGAACAGGCCGGTCAGCACGCCGATCAGCGTGATGCCCACCTGCACGGTGGACAGCAGGTTGTCGGGGTGCTCGGCCAGCTCCAGCGCGACCTGCGCGCCGCGGCTGGACTCGGCCATCTGCTTGAGCTTGATCTTGCGCGAGGTCATCAGCGCCATCTCCGACATCGCGAAGAAGGCGTTGAGGAAGATCAGGGCAATGACGATCAATAGTTCCAGCATGCGCTCAGTCCGTCAGGATGGCAGGCTGGGGTGCAGGGGCCGTGAGGGCATGCGAAGGCGGGGGCGGGCGGCCTTTCCGGGTCGTCGTCCATTGCGTGGAGGCAGGGTGAAATGGGGATCAGGCCTCAGGATGGTAGCAGCCTGACCGAAATCAACCCGTACCGGGCGCGCGACTTCGTCGCCAAACCGTCATAATTCGCCCCGCAGACCCACCGAGCCGGGCGTTCCGGCAACACGAGGCCCCCTCCGCATGTTCTCCCTGCAAACGATCTTCGGCCAAGGCAACCAGTTCTACACGCTGCTGGAGGAGGCCGCCGTCGCCGCCCACGACAGCACCAAGGCCCTGCACGCCATGCTCAAGGCCGCCGATCGCCAGCCTGCGCTGGACGCCTTCAAGCTGGCCCGCCAGCGCGAACGCGAGGCGTCCGACAAGATCAGCCACGAGCTGGTCAACAGCTTCATCACGCCGATCGAGCGCGAGGACATCGAGGCCCTGGCCTCGGCGCTGTACAAGATTCCCAAGCAGGTCGAGAAGTTCGCCGACCGCTATTCCCTGGCCACGCGCCACCTGGAACACATCGACTTCGCGCCGCGCGCGGCGATGCTCGAGCAGGCGTCGGCGGTGGTGGTGAAGATGGTGCACGAGCTGCGCAACCTGAAGCTGGAGCCGATGAAGGCGCTCAACGACCAGCTGCGGGCGATCGAGAACGAAGCCGACCGCCTGATGCTCGAGCTGTACCGCGACATCTACTCCGGCCAGCTCGACAACCTGCAGATGTTCCTGCTCAAGGAGTTCTTCGAGATCCTGGAGAAGGCCATCGACCGTTGCCGCGAAGCCGGCGTGGTCGCCTACGAAATCGTGTTGAAGAACTCGTAAGGGGCCGGGCCGATGCTGACCCTGGTCCTGGTCGTGGTGTTCGCGGCGCTCGCGTTCGAGTACATCAACGGCTTCCACGACACCGCCAACTCGATCGCCACGGTGGTGGCGACCAAGGTGCTCTCGCCGATGCAGGCGGTGATGCTCGCGGCGACCACCAACCTGCTTGGCGCCCTGTGGGGCACCGCGGTGGCCAAGACGATCGCCTCGGGCCTGCTCGACACCGGCGTGGTCGAAGTCACCTCGCAGCTGATCCTGTGCGCGCTGCTGGGCGCGATCGTGTGGAACCTGATCACGTGGTGGAAGGGCCTGCCGTCCTCGTCCTCGCACGCGCTGATCGGCGGCCTGTGCGGCGCGGCCGTGGCCGCGGCGAGCAACAACTTCCATTCGGTGATCTGGTCCAAGCCCACCGAGCCCCTCTACAAGAGCGCCGGCGTGCTGTGGAAGGTGATCGTGCCGATGGTGTCCTCGCCGCTGCTGGGCTTCGCGGCGGGCTTCCTGGTGATGGGCATCCTGTTCGCGATCATCTCCTTCATGGCGCGCAGCGGCGGCGTGCTGGCGCGCATGGCGCGTCCGCGCTGGGTCAACGCGTTCTTCGGCAAGGCGCAGTTGGCCTCCGCGGCCGGCATGGGCTTCGCGCACGGCATGAACGACGCGCAGAAGACCATGGGCATCATCGCGTTGGCGCTGGTCGGCGCGCAGTCGGCCGGCACGCTGGACAACCTGCCGTCGTGGCTGGCGTTCCTGCATCCCTCGCCGGCGGCGCTGGAGAACAACGACATCGACCTGTGGATCAAGCTCACCTGCGCGATCGTGATGGCCGCCGGTACCGCCGCGGGCGGCTGGCGCATCATCAAGACGCTGGGCCACAAGCTGGTGAAGCTGCATCCGATCAACGGCTTCGCGGCCGAAACCAGCGCGGCCTCGGTGATCATGGCCGCCTCGACGCTGGGCATCCCCGTCTCGACCACGCACAACATCTCCTCGGCGATCATGGGCGTTGGCACGGCCAAGCGCTTCAACGCGATCAAGTGGACGGTCGTGGAGAAGATGATCTGGGCGTGGATCCTCACGATCCCGGCGGCCGGCGGCATCGCCTACGCGTTCTTCGAGCTGTTCCGGTTCTTCGGCTGGGCTTGAGTAGCCGGGATTCGTGATTCGGGATTCGTGATTCGCAGGATCACAAGCAAAAGCAAAGGCCCGCCGATCGGCGGGCCTTCTTGTTTCCACGACTTTTCGTATCCCGAATCCCGAATCAGAACAGATCACCACCCGCCGACAGCATCCGTTCCATCCGGTCGCCCAGCCCGCCGATCTCCAGCACGAGGCGGTCGATTTCGGCCGGATCGAGCCCGTCGTACGGACGGTTCTCGCACAGCTGCAGGTGCGGCACGCCGTCGAGGTCGCCGATCGCGAGGTAGCCCACGCGGCTTTGCCAATTGAAGATGAGCGCCCGTTTCGCGTCCAGGCCGGTGATCGGCGACACCGCGGTGCTCACGCGCAGGTAGGGGCGGCCGTCGTCGTCGTCCAGTTCGGACAGGAAGATCGCCTGGTGGCGGGTGCCGTGTTCGAGCGACAGTTCGATGCACAGCACATCGACGTCGTGGTCGGTCAGGCGGAATTTCGCGGCCTGCAGATGGCGGCGGATAGAGTCGAAGTTGCGCACGGGCGGCTCCTTCCGGGGGAGACCGGTATGCTACCGCGATGAGCAAGCCCGCTGCCGACGACGCACATGGACGGATTCTCGCCGCGATCCGGGCGATCCCGGCGGGCGAGGTCGCAGGCTACGGAGAGGTCGCCCGTCGCGCGGGCCTGCCGGGCCGGGCCCGCCTGGTCGCGCGCCTGCTCGGCCAGAACGACGACCCGCGCCTGCCGTGGCATCGCGTGTTGCGTTCGGATGGCCGCATCGCCTTCCCGGAGGGCTCGCGCGGCTTCCGCGAACAGAGCCAGCGGCTGCGCGCCGAAGGCGTGCATGTGGAAGCCGGCCGCGTGAAGGGCCAGCGCGCCGCGGCGACGCTGGACGAGCAGATGTGGGGCATGCCGATGTCGCCGCCCGACGCGCGCAAGCGCCGCGCTTCCACGCCGAAGTCCGCGGGAGCCGCGCGCAAGCCGCCCGCCAGGGGCGCGGCACGGCGCGGCGCCGGCCGCTGACCGGTCACCCGACGGTCCAGGGCGCGGTGCGTGTATCGCGCGCGAACGCAGTCGCCCGTCGCGGCGGCTACCATGTAGCGCACTTGAAGGAGTCGCGATGTTCTCCAACCTTCCCCCCGTCACCAAGGCCCTGCTGATCGCGAACGGACTCGTGTTCGTGCTGCAGCTGATCATCGGTGACGTCGCACTCGCGCAGTTCATGCTCTGGCCGCCGAACAGCGATGCCGACCTGTACGGCGTCGGCTTCATGCCGTGGCAGCTGGTCACCTACGGCTTCATGCATGGCGGTTTCGCGCACCTGTTGTTCAACATGCTCGCGCTGGCGATGTTCGGCGCGCCGCTGGAACACGTCTGGGGCGACCGCCGTTACCTCACGTACTACCTGGTGTGCATCGTCGGCGCGGCGCTGTGCCAGCTGGCGGTGGGCATGTGGACGGTGTCGCAGGGCTCGGCGGCGTACCCCACGGTCGGTGCGTCCGGCGGCATCTTCGGCCTGCTGCTCGCCTACGGCATGCTGTTCCCGAACCAGCGCGTGATGCTGCTGATCCCGCCGATCCCGATGAAGGCGCGCACGCTGGTGATCGTCTACGGCGCGATCGAGCTGCTGCTGGGCGTCACCAACACGATGCCGGGCGTGGCGCATTTCGCGCATCTGGGCGGCATGCTGTTCGGCTGGTTGCTGATCCGTTACTGGCGCGGGCAGCCGCCGTTCCGGCGCAAGGGCGGGCCGCCGCGGATGCGGGTGGTGAAGTGATTTGATTGGAGTGGGGGTGTTGCTGTTGCTCGCCATCCTGGCTTTCACCGGGATGACGGATTTGCTCGGAAAGACGATGCCGCTCTTGTAGCCCGGGCAAGCGAAGCGCACCCGGGTTGAAGAGGCGACCGCGTCCCGGGTGCGATTCGCTTACGCGCGCTACAACGTCAACATCGACCGCCCGCGATCCGCAGGCTCACGGAAACAGCCGTATCTGCTGGTCCGCCGCGAGCTGCATCGCATTGCCCGCCTTGCACGCATTCGCTTCGCCGAACGACGCCTGGTTCCGTAGCGGTCCATTGGTGCGCCATTGCCCCGGCGCATGCACGCTCGTGGCGGCGCGCTGGCGTGCGATGTCCTCGGTCATGCGCTGCGGCCACAGCGAGGCCCAGCCCTTGTAGAACGATTGCTGCGCCGGCTTCGCGGCAGCCGGTTCGGCCGCGCGGAAGGCGGACCACGCCAGTTCGACGCCGGCGAGATCGGCGATGTTCTCGTCCGCCGTCTGCGAACCGTTGACCTTCACGCCTTTCAGTTCCGGATAGTCGAAGGCGGAATACTGCGTCGCGACGCGCCGGCTCAGCCCGTCCCACGCGGTTGTTTCGGTCGGCGTCCACCAGTCGCGCAGTTCCTGCTTCGCATCGACGTAACGCCCGCGATTGTCGAAGCCGTGGCTGAGTTCGTGCCCGACCAGCGCGCCGTACGAACCGTACAGCCACGCCGCATCCTTCGTCGTATCGAACACCGGCGGCTGCAGCATCGCGGCGGTGACGATCAGGCGGTTCTGCGTGATGTCGTAGGCCAGCGACGGATCCTGCGGCAGCACGTCCCAGCGGCGGTCGGCGTTGCCGCGGCCGATGCGTTTCATTTCCTCGCGATGGCGCCACGTCGAGGCGATCAGCATGTTGCTGCCGAAGCTGCCGCGACCCATCGGCTGCACGGTGTAGTCGAGATCGCGGTTCGGCGTGCCGACCTCGATCTTGACCTTCTCCAGCTTCGCCTTGGCTTCCGCCTTCGCCGCCGCGCTGAAACGCGTATCGCGATCGAGCGCCTGTCCCAGCGCGTCGCGCACCTGCGCGGCGATGTCCTCGGCGCGTTTGTCGGTCGCGGGCGAGTAATGGCGCGCGGCGTACTCGTGGCCGACCATCGGGCCGGCCGCCAGCGTGATCGCATCCAGCACCTGCTGCGGCCGCGACGGCGGCGCGGCAAGGCCGCGCAGCACACGGCCACGGAATTCGAACTCCGCGTCGCGGAAGGACTTCGCCAGATACGGCGCCATCGCATCGCCCACGCGCCAGCGCAGGTACGCCTTCCACTGCGCGGGCTTGAGGCCGCCGATGAGCGTGTCGAGCTGCGCGAACAACTGCGGGTTCGCCATCGAAACGCGATCGTCGGCGACGGCCTGCACCTTGAGGAAATCGCCCAGCTGCAGGCGTTTGTACTGCTTGGCGAGCGTCTTCGTCTCGACCGGCGCGTAGTTCGCGCGCGGATCGCGCAGGTCCACCAGCGGTTTTGACGCACGCGCAATGCGCGTTTCCAGGTCGAGCACCGCCTGCGCATCGGTCTTGATCTGCGCTTCCGGCGTGCCGGTCAGCGCGAGGATCTTCTCGATGTAATTGCGATAACGCCCCATCAGCGCCTGCGTATCCGCATCGTTGCGCGTGTAGTACGCCGGATCGGGCAGGCCCAGGCCGCCCTGCGCGAAATAGCCGATATGGCGGTCGAAATCCTGCAGGTCCACGTCCGCGCCGAAGTTGAACACCACCGGGATGCCCACCTGGTGCAACGCGGCGATCGACGGCGGGATGTCCTTCGCATTCTTTATCGCGTCGATGCGCGAGATCAGTGGCGCGATCGGCTGCGCGCCATCGCGCTCGACCGCCGCTTCGTCCAGGCCGCTCGCCCAGAAATCGCCAAGCAGTTTCTGCACGTTGTTCTGCGGCGACCTGGATGCTGCATCGAGCAGGTCGAGCTGCTGCTGGCGCGAGCGCGCGGTGAGCTGCTCCAGCGCGGACGTCGAACCCGACGCGGGCGGCGTCGTGTTGGCGCGCAGCCAGTCGGCGTTGGCACTGGCGTAGAAATCGCTGCACGCGGTCGGGGCGGCCGGCGCCTTGGATCGGGCGCGCTTCTTCTGCGCCTCGGCATGGGGCACGGCGATCAGGCAGGCGATCAGCGCACAGGCGAGCGGACGCAGGTTCATGACGGCACGGTTCATGGCGGCTCCGGACCTGGGGGGCAGGGTGGCCGGAGTCTAGCAACGCCCACGTGAGGATCCGCGCTCACGGCGATGGGCCAGGGCCAAAGAAAGAAGGCCCGGGGAAACCCGGGCCTTCGGCGGCCGACGACGAGAGCGGCCGTGTCCTGCGGTGTCGCTAGCGGATTACCAGATCACCACCTGCTTGTCGCCTTCGCGCACCATCGGCTGGCCCGGCTTGCACTCGAACGCCGCGGCGAACGCCGGCATGTTCGACGGCGCACCGATCGCGCGGAAGTTGGCCGGCGCGTGCGGGTCGGTCTTCAGGCGGACCTGCAGTTCTTCCGGCTTGAAGTTGCGGCGCCACACGGTGCCCCAGTTGAGGAAGAAGCGCTGGTCGCGGGTCAGGCCGTCGGTCTTCGGGTCTTCCTTGCCTTCGGTCGCCTTCTTCATCGCGTCGTAGGCGGTCGCCAGGCCGCCGAGGTCGGCGATGTTCTCGCCCAGCGTCAGCTTGCCGTTGACGTGCGCGCCCGGCTGCGCCTCGTAGCCGTTGAACTGCTGCACCAGCTTGTCGGTGCGGCCGGTGAAGCCCTTCGCGTCGGCGTCGGTCCACCAGTTCTCGAAGTTGCCCGAGGCACCGAAGCGGCTGCCCTGGTCGTCGTAGCCGTGCGTCATCTCGTGGCCGATGACCGCACCGATGCCGCCGTAGTTGGTGGCGTCGTCGGCGTTCGGATCGAAGAACGGCGGCTGCAGGATGGCGGCCGGGAAGACGATCTCGTTCTGCAGCGGGTTGTAGTAGGCGTTCACCATCTGCGGCGGCATGCCCCATTCGGTGCGGTCGACCGGCTTGCCGATCTTGCCCAGGTTCCACTTGTAGTTGAACTCGTTGGCGGCCAGCACGTTGCCGATGTAGCTGTCGCGGCTGGTCTCAAGGCCGGTCCAGTCGCGCCACTTGTCCGGGTAGCCGATCTTCGGCGTGAAGGCGGCCCACTTCTCCATCGCCTTCTTCTTGGTGTCGTCGGACATCCAGGCGAGGTTCTCGATGCGCGTCTTGAGTGAGGCGGAGAGGTTCTTCACCAGCTCCTCCATGCGCGCCTTCGATTCGGCCGGGAAGGCGACCTTCACGTACATCTGGCCCATCGCTTCGCCGGCTTCGCTCTCGATCGTGTCGAGCACGCGCTTGCCGCGCTCCTTCAGCTCGGACTGGCCGCGCAGGGTCTTGTTGTAGAAATTGAAGTTCTCCTGCACGAAGGCGTCCGACAGGAACGGCGAGGCGCTGTCCACGGTGTGGAAGCGCAGGTAGCTCTGCCACTGCCGGGCCGGCACTTCGGCCAGCATCTTGCTGACTTCGGCGTGGAATTCGGGGATCGACAGCGAGAACATCGCCGGCACCGCGACGCCCTGCGATTCGAAGAACTTCGTCCACGGGAAGTTCGGCGCGAGCTTGTCGGCGTCGGCCGGGCTGACCGGGTGGTAGTACAGCGAGACGTCGCGCGAGAGTTCCTCGCTCGACTTGGACACCTTCGCCAGGCGGGTTTCGAACGCGATCACGTCCTGCGCCTGCCTGGCGGCATCGGTGGCCGGCACGCCCGACAGTTCGAGCACCTTGGCGACGTGCGCCTGGTAGGCATCGAGCTTCTCCTTGTTGTCGGCCTTCGTGTAGTACTCCTTGTCCGGCAGGCCCAGGCCGCCCTGCGAGGCGTAGGCGATGTTGTTCCTGGAGTCCTTGAAGTCCGCTTCGGCGCCGAAGCCGAACAGGTAGTTCTCGCCCTTGGCGGCGCTGGTGCGGATGTAGTCGGCGATCTTCTCCGGGGTGTCGAGCGCGGCGATCGCGTCGAGCTTGCCCTGGATCGGCTTGATGCCCTGTTCGTTGATCTTCGCCGCGTCCATGCCGGTGGCCCAGAAGTCGCCGACGATCTTCTCCACGCCCTTGGCGCCGGTGTCGGCGGCGGCCTGCTCGGCGAGCTGGCGCTGGATGGCGGTGGAGCGCTCATCGAGCATCTCGAACGCGCCCCACGAGGTGCGGTCGCCCGGGATCGCGTTGGCCGCCAGCCACTTGCCGTTGACGTAGCCGCCGAAGTCGTCGCACGCGTTCTTGGAGGTGTCCAGGTCGGCGACGGTGAAGCGGTTCACGCCCGGGAGCTTGCTCTCGTCGAGCTTGTACGCGGTTTCGGCCGGCTTGGCGGCGTCGGCGGCCGGCGCGGCGTCTTCCTTCTTGCCGCACGCGGTCAGCGCGGCGGCGACGGCCAGGGACAGGACGAGGACTTGGGGTTTCTTGAGGCTCACGTAAGGGCTCCAGCCGGAAGGCGTATGGGAGTTGGGACAACCCCGGACGGGGCATCGGGCGACATTAGACCCGATTGTCCCAACCCGAGGGTGTCGAAGGTCACGTTGACGGGGCCGGCAGCAACTCCCGTTCGGGACCGGTTGGCCCGGAACGGCAAAGTCGGGCGCGGGGGCCGCGCGGCGCGGCCTCGCGGCGCACGGGCCCGCGCTGCAACCGCCCGGGCGCTGGGCGTATCCCTTGCGCAAGGTCGGAGCGATCGCCAGGCTCCGCCGATCAAAAAGGGGACCGCATGAACAAATTTCTCATGACACTGCTGCTGGCCGTGAGCGCCTTCGCCGCGAACGCACAGACCTGCAAGGACACCGCCGCCTACGAGCCGGCACGGAAGATCATCGCGGACCTGGGCCGCATCGAGACACCGAACGGCGTGCAGGAGTCCTACAAGGTCCACCTCAACGGCATCGACCAGTGGGTGAACGTGCGCGGCCAGGATCGCGCCAATCCGGTCGTCCTGTTCGTGCACGGCGGGCCGGCCTCGCCGCTGACGCCGACGCTGTGGCAGTTCCAGCGTCCTCTGGAGGAGTACTTCACGATGGTGACGTACGACCAGCGCGGCGCCGGCAGGACCTTCGTCGCCAACGATGCAGCGAAGGTCGCCGACACCATCCACATTCCCAACTTCGTCGACGACGTCATCGCGATGGCCGAAGACGTCCGCACGCGCTACGGCAAGCGCAAGCTGATCCTGATGGGCCACAGCTGGGGCACGATCATCGCGATGCAGGCGGCGCTCAAGCGGCCGGATCTCTTCCACGCGTACATCGGCATCGGTCAGGTCATCAACGTGCGCGAGAACGAGCGCATCAGCTTCGATTTCGCGATGGCGACGGCGAAGGCGAAGGGCAACGCCGAGGCGGTGCGCGAGATGGAAGCGATCGCGCCGTATCCCGGCAACACGCCGATCACGCGCGAACGCATCATCGCCGCGCGCAAGTGGGCGCAGCATTACGGTGGACTCACCGCGTATCGCGACGAATCCACGTACTTCTACCGCGCGCCGCTGCTGTCGCCCGAATACACCGACGCCGAACGCTGCGCCGTGGACGGCGGCAACGTGTTCACGCTGGGGCGCATCCTGCCGGAGTTCCTCGAGGTGGACATGTCGGGCGTGCGCGAATTCCCGATCCCGGTGCTGATGTTCATGGGCCGCCACGACTACACCACGCCGTCCGAGCCGACCGACGCGTGGCTCAGGCAGGTGAAGGCGCCGTACAAGCAGGGCGTGTGGTTCGAACACGCCTCGCACATGGTGCCGTGGGAAGAGCCCGGCAAGCTGCTGGTGAGCCTCGTGCAGTACGTGCGTCCGCTCGCGGCGGAGCCATCGGGCGTCACGGCGAAGTAACGCCGCATCGCGTCTGCTTTGCGCCGATGGCTTACGCGCGTACCTACACTGCCGATGAACCCGCCCGCGCCGACGTGGACGCGTGGGCGGGCATCTCGGTGCTGGAATTCGGCACGAACTGGTGCGGCTTCTGCACCGGCGCGCAGCCGGCGATCGAAGCGGTGCTGGCGCCGCGCGACGACGTGCGCCATGTGAAGGTCGAGGACGGCCCCGGTCGTCCGCTCGGTCGCTCCTATCGCATCAAACTCTGGCCGACGCTGGTCGTGCTGCGCGACGGCGAGGAGGTCGCGCGCGTCGTGCGGCCTTCGAATGCGGAAGAAGTCAGGCAGGCGTTGGCGGCAGTCGGCTGAAATCCGCCTTGGTAGCCCGGGCAAGGCGAAGCCGCACCCGGGGAACGCTTCCGTCAAGTCACCCCGGGTGCGCTGTGCTTACCCGGGCTACGAAAGCGCCTGCTTTGACGTGGCGTAACCGTCGCGCGCCGGAAAATGGCGCATGGCCGACAAATCCGCTCGCAAACGCCCCGCATCCCGCCGCTCGAACACGAGCGGTCCGCACGGCGTTTCGCGCATCACGGGCCTGACGATCGACAGCTACAACCTCGCGATTCCCGATCCCGACGGCGAGGGGTTCCTCGGCGATCGCGCGAGCCAGACCGCGTTCCGGCAGGTGCTCGACACCGTGCGCAAGGTGCACGCGACCGGCAAGGATCCGTTCGGCCGCGCGCGCAGCGACGAGCTGTCGAAGAAGGACATCGACCTGGTGCTGGTGGGAGGCGACGCAGACGCCTCGCACGTGACGCACCTTGCAGTGGAGGAGTTCTCGCGCAGGCTCGTGCACGTCGTGCAGTGCTTCCGAGCGCAGCCGTCGTGGCAGGACGTGAAGCGCATCGTGCTCGGCGGCGGCCTGCCCAAAAGCCAGTTCGGCCAGCTCGCGATCCGTCGCGCGCAGCGCATGCTGCGGAGCGCGCGCAGCGGCGTGGAGCTGCACGTGATCAGCCACGATCCCGACGAAGCCGGCCTGATCGGCTGGACGCAGCTGCTGCCGGCGCGTTTCCGCCGTTTCGATGCGTTCCTCGCGGTGGATGTCGGCGGCACCAACATCCGCTGCGGCATCGTCGAGCCGCGCCGGGATGCGTCCGACGACGGCGCGAAGGCGCGCGTGATCGAAAGCATGCAGTGGCGCCACGCCGAGGACGACCCCGAACGCGGCGAAGCGATCGCGCGCCTGTCGGCGATGCTCAACGGATTGTCGGCGTTCTCGCGCACGCTCGGGCTGCGGCTGGCGCCGTTCGTCGGCATCGCGTGTCCGGGGCTGATCGAGGCGGACGGCAGCATCCCGCAGGGCGCGCAGAACCTGCCGGGCGACTGGGAGGCGCCATTCCACCTGCCGGACGAACTGGCCAGGCGGCTCGATCGCGTTGCGGGGCGCGCGATCACGGTGGCGATGCACAACGATGCGGTCGTGCAGGGTTTGAGCGAACGCCCGCGCATGCGCAACGCGGAGCGGTGGGGCGTGCTCACGATCGGCACCGGCCTGGGCAACGCAAGTTTCACCAACCTGGGCGGATGACGCGCCGTCACGCGCGTATCACGCGAAACTCCACATCGGAATCACGCCGGCTCGCCAAGACTTCCGTCGTCATCCAACTCGGAGCGCACGATGGACAGCACCGTCGCCAATGCCGCCTATGGCGCCAATACGTTCCTGTGGTTCTGCATCTTCGCCTTCGGCCTGATCCTGTCGATCCTGTGGATCCTGGTGCCGTTCGCGGTGTTCGGCATCAAGGGCCTGCTGCGACGCATCGCGCGCAGCCTGGAAGTCATCGAGAAGCAGAACGTCGACCTGCTCGCCGCATGGCGCGACACGCCGCGCGATTACGGCCGCGCGGGCGAAAGCGTCGTCTATCGCGACGTGCGCCCGGATGGCACGGTGGTGCGCGAGGAACGGGTCGTTCCGCCGCGGTAAGCGGAGCTGGAAGGCAGGAACGGGAAGAGACAGGAACGAGAAACGAGTATTGCCTCATCGACGCGTTTCTCGCTCCTCTCCACTCGTTTCTGCGCCGCCTCCACTCCCCACGTCCCCGGCTTCCTGCTAGCGTGCGCGCACGAGGAGGAATCCCATGCGCGTCCATTTCCACGGTGCGGCCGGCGAAGTCACCGGTTCCCTGCATGAAGTCGAGGCGGCGGGTCGTCGCGTGCTGCTCGATTGCGGGATGATCCAGGGCAGTCCGGAAGCCGAACGCCGCAACACCGATCCGTTCCCGTTCGAGCCCGCATCGCTCGACGCGCTCGTCGTCAGCCACGCGCACATCGACCACATCGGCCGCGTGCCGCTGCTGGTCCGACGCGGATTCCGTTCGCCGATCTACGCGCAGCAGGCCACCGCCGACCTGATGCCGGTGATGCTGATGGATGCCGCGTCGATCTCGGAAAGCGATGCCGAACGCCACAACCGCTACCGCCGCGCGGGCGAGCCGGAGGCGCAGCCGCTGTTCACGCGCGAGGACGTGACGGCGGCGCTCGACCTCGTGCGTCCGCTGCCCTACGACACACGCACGGCGATCCTGCCGGGCGTGGAGATCGCGTTCCGCGAAGCGGGCCACATCCTGGGTTCGTCCAGCGTGGAGCTGTGGGCCGATGACCGAAAGCTGGTGTTCTCCGGCGACCTCGGGCCGAAGGGGACGCCGATCCTGCGCGATCCGGCCAGCATCGACCGCGCCGACCTTGTGATGATGGAATCGACGTATGGCGATCGCCTGCATCGCGATCGCGCCGAGACGATCCGCGAACTCGGCGAGATTCTCGATGCCGCATGGCGCGGCGGCGGCAACGTGCTGATTCCCGCCTTCGCGGTGGGCCGCAGCCAGGAACTGCTGTACTGGTTCGCGCGGCATTGGGACGAATGGCACCTGTCGCGCTGGCGCATCTTCCTCGACAGCCCGATGGCGGCGAAAGTGGTGTCGATCTACGACCGCCACGCCGACCTGTTCGACGAGGACGCGCAACGGGTCTGGCGCGACAAGCCCAATCCGTTCCGCCTGCCGAACCTGCATTTCACGCAGACGCGCGAGGAATCGATGGCGATCAACCGCATCGAACGCGGCGCGATAGTGATCGCCGGCTCGGGCATGGCGAATGCGGGGCGCATCCTGCACCACTTCCGTCATCGGCTGGACCGGAAGCAGACGCACGTGGTGTTCGTCGGCTACCAGGCCGAAGGCACGCTCGGGCGGCGCCTGGTCGACGGTGCGAAGTGGGTGCGCATCCACGGCCACGACGTGCGCGTGAACGCGCAGCGCCACACCGTGGGCGGCCTGTCGGCGCATACCGACCAGCGCGGCCTGATGGCGTGGTACGGCGCGATCGGCGGCAGCGATGGCGCCGCGCATCCACCCCTCGCGCTGGTGCACGGCGAGGATCGCGCACGCGAGGCGCTGGCCGGCGAGATCGGCGAAAGCTTCGGCGTGCAGGCGGTGCTGGCGCGGCCTGGGCTTGTGCTGGATGCCTAGACGCGGGAAACGAGCGGAGAGGAGCGAGAGGGTAGTAAAGGCCGCCTGGCTCCTGCTCGTTTCTCACTCCTCCTCACTCGTTCCCGCCCTGCGTCGCTTCGGCCGTTTCCGCCGACAACGGCGTAGCCGCATGGCGCGGTCGCGTGAACGGCGTCGGCGTCGGGCCCGGCGCGAGGTTGCCGATGAGCAGCCGCGTCCCCGCCGTCAGGCCTTCGGACAACTCCAGCTGCACGCGTTCGGCATCGCGACGGCGGACGTCCTCGACGATCTCCAGCGCCTCGTCCTTCGGCACGCCGAGCTGGCACAGCGCGTGGTGGCCGAACTTCATCGCCGATTCGAAGGTCTCGCGCACCTGCACGTCGACGCCGGCGTTGATCAGCTCCAGCGAATGCTCGCGATCGAACGAACGCACCAGCAGCTTCGCCTGCGCGAACTCGGACTTCGCCAGTTCGACGATGCGGTTGGCGGCGTGCTTGTTGTCGATGCACACGGCGATCACCTGCGCATCGTGCGCGCCGGACGCGCGCAGCACGTCCAGCCGCGTGCCGTCGCCGTAGTAGATCTTGAAGCCGAACGTGCCGGCGCTGCGGATCATTTCCACGTCGTTGTCGATGATCGTCACGTCCACGCCGCGCGCGAGCAGCGACTGGCTCACGACCTGGCCGAAGCGGCCGAAGCCGATCATCAGCACGTTGCCGGACAGGCCTTCGGCGACGTCGAGGTCGTCGGTTTTTTCCATCGCGCGCTTGAGCCACGGACGCACCGACAACACCACCAGCGGCGTCAGCGCCATCGACAGCACGACGATCGCGGTGAGGTTGGCGTTCTGCGCGGCGGCGATCACGCCGCTCGCGGCGGCCGTGGAATACAGCACGAAGGCGAATTCGCCGCCCTGCGCCATCAGGGTGGCGCGGTCGAGCGCTTCGCGGTGGCTGGACTCGGTCAGGCGCGCGACGGCGTAGATGCACAGCGCCTTGACCAGCATCATCGCCAGCACCGCACCGAGGATCGGCAGCCAGTTCGCGGCCACCACCGACAGGTCCAATGCCATGCCCACGCCGAGGAAGAACAGGCCGAGCAGCAGGCCGCGGAACGGTTCGACGTCGGCTTCGAGTTGATGTCGGAACGTCGATTCGGACAGCAGCACACCCGCGAGGAACGCGCCCATCGCCATCGACAATCCGCCCAGCTGCATCAGCAGTGCCGATCCGAGCACGACCAGCAACGCGGCGGCGGTCATCACCTCGCGCGCCCGCGCGGCGGCGAGCAGGCGGAAGAGGGGATTGAGCAACCAGATGCCCGCGGCGACCAGCGCGACCAGCACGCCGGCGGCGATGCCGATCGACGCCCAGCGTGACGCGGTGCTGCTCGCCTCGCCCGGCGCGAGCAGCGCCACCAGCACCAGCAGCGGCACGATCAGCAGGTCCTCGAACAGCAGCACCGAGACGATCTTCTGGCCGTGGGGCAGGGCGATGTCCCCGCGTTCGGACAGCAGCTGCATGACGATCGCGGTGGAGGTCAGCACGAAACCCATCGCACCGATGAATGCGACGATCGGCTCGTAGGCGAACAGCAGGCCGACGCCGGTCAGCGCCGCGGTGCAGGCGGCGATCTGCAGCGTGCCCAGGCCGAAGATCTGCCGGCGCAGGCTCCACAGGTGCGAGGGGCGCATTTCCAGGCCGATCACGAACAGGAACATCACCACGCCCAGTTCGGCCACATGCAGGATCGCCTGCGGGTCGGAGAACCAGCCCAGCCCGAACGGCCCGATCGCCAGGCCGGCGGCCAGATAGCCCAGCACCGATCCCAGGCCCAAGCGCCTGAACACCGGCACCGCCACCACCGCCGCGCCGAGCAGCGCGACCACCTTGACCAGATCGTTCGATCCCGCATCCGCCATTTCCGTCCCCAATCGCATGAACCGCACCGGCCGACAAAGCCTACACGGCTGGCAAGAACGGACGGTTTCGCGTAGAGTCCGCCCCGTTCAGCGCACGGCTGCCTCCCCGCAAGGGTACGTTTCCCAGGTATGCCCGCCGTGGACCGCAGTCCGGTCCGAGCCAACGGCTTCTATCCCGCACGTCTTTCGTAGCGCAGACACGGCCCGGATCGTCCGGTCGCCGTCCAATCAGATCGCCGCCGGCGCGGTTCGAGGGAACGCCGGGGCCATCACGCGACATGACTTCGTCGCCGCCTTTTCGTGGCGGTGCGACGCGATGGCGCGCGACAAGGAGCAACACCCGCATGACGTTCGAAACTCTCGGGCTTTCGCCCGCGCTGCTGCGCGCCCTGGCGGAGCAGAACTACACCACCCCGACCCCGATCCAGGCGCAGGCCATCCCGCTGGCGCTGGCCGGCCACGACCTGCTGGGCGGCGCCCAGACCGGCACCGGCAAGACCGCCGCGTTCGGCCTGCCGCTGCTGCACCGCCTTTCGAAGCAGACCGCGCCGAACGGTTACCGCCGCCCGCGCGCGCTGGTGCTCGTGCCCACGCGCGAACTGGCCGTGCAGGTCGGCGACAACCTGCGTTCGTACGCGAAGCACCTGCGCATGAACGTCAGCGTCATCTTCGGCGGCGCCGGCATGGGCCCGCAGGTCGAGATGTTCCGCCGTGGCATCGACGTGCTTGTCGCCACGCCGGGCCGCCTGATCGACCATCTCGATCGCGGCACCGCGAAGCTCGACGCCGTCGAGCTGCTGGTGCTCGACGAAGCCGACCGCATGCTCGACATGGGCTTCCTGCCGGCGATGAAGCGCATCCTCGGCAAGTTGCCGCGCGATCGCCAGACGATGATGTTCTCGGCCACCTTCGAAGCGCAGCTCAAGGCGCTGGCGGTGGAATTCATGCGCGAGCCGAAGCAGGTGCAGGTGGCCGCGCAGAACACCATCGCGCAGACCATCAGCCATCGCGTGCACGTGGTCGATGCCGGTCGCAAGCGCGATCTGCTGGTGAGCGTGCTGAGCTCGCGCCATACGGACCAGGCGATCGTGTTCGGCCGCACCAAGCACGGCTGCAACCGCCTGGCCGAACAACTGGAAGAAGCCGGCCTCGCCGCGGTCGCCATCCACGGCAACAAGAGCCAGGCGCAGCGGCAGAAGGCGCTCAACGCGTTCAAGGCCGGCAAGGCCCGCGTGCTGGTCGCCACCGACGTCGCCGCTCGCGGCCTCGACATTCCGAACCTGCCGCTGGTGATCAACTTCGAGCTGCCGATGGTCGCCGAGGACTACGTGCACCGCATCGGCCGCACGGGCCGTAACGGCGCCAGCGGCGAAGCACTGTCGCTGGTCGCGCCGGAAGAGGGCGGCCTGTTGCGCCAGGTGCAGCGCATGTTGAAGGCCGACGTGGAGATGGTGGAAGTGGAAGGCTTCGCGCCGAGCCGTCCGATCCAGCTCAACGCGCCGCTGCCGAATCCGCGCCAGAAGGCACCGGCCCGCCGTCCCACGAACCGTCCGCACGGCAAGCCGGCGCAGCGCCACGCGCATGCCGGTCCGAAGCAGCATCGCGGCGGCGGTCAGGGTCGCGGTTCGCGCAGCGGCGTCGCCAACGGCTGACGTTCGACATCGCACGGTTCGGCACCTGCGTCGACATCAGCTCCAGAACGAAGCCCCGGCCCAGCCGGGGCTTTCGTCTTTTCAGGCGGGCCAGTTCAGCACGGCCTTCAGCGTGGCGTGTTCGATCGGCGCCGAGGTGTGCTCGTGCACGACCTTCCATCCATCGCCGTGCTGTTGCAGGACGACGGTCATCCGGTTCGACAGCGAGCGCAGGATCGCGCCATCGGCCGACTGTGCGCTGTAGGTCACCGTCGCATGCCCACAGGTCATCGCGTCGCCGACGATGGATTCGACGTCGTCGAACGTCACCCGCACGCGTTCGTCGCCCAGCGATCCGAACCAGCCTTCCGCCATGCGTCGCCATGCCGCGATGCCCCGCAGCGACCACTCGCCCCACATGTCGAACACGTGGACATCCTGGTCGTACAACGCGGCGAACGCATCGACATCCCGCGCGAACACCGCGTCGCGGTAGCCGTCGAGCATCTGGACGAACGGATCGTTCATGGCGGTTCCCGGAATCAGGTCTGCGGAGGATCGGAATCGAGCACCTGCACGGGCGCGCCGCCGGTCGTCTCCGGGCGCACGCGCGCGTCGGTGACCAGCATGACGACGCCCGGCGTCAGCAGCGGCAGCACGGCGGCGACGAAATCGTGCGGGATCACCACGCGGTCGATCGTCTCCGGCCCGAGCAGGCGACCGGCGTCCGGCCCGCTGCCGGGAATGCCGATGGTGCTCCAGTTAGGCATCCGCGTGCCGGGCAGCAGCGGATTGTCGCCGTCGATGAAACCGTCCTTGACGATGTAGGCGCGCGTGCCCAGCGGCTGGCCGGGATTGCGCACCAGCACGCGCGAGCGGCCGATCTCGATGCCGTTGCGGAACACGATGATCTCCCCGTCCGCCGCGCTGAGCAGGATCGACACCGGCCCTTCGGTCGAAAGTTCCGGCCGCCAGCGGTACTTCTGCCCGGCCTCCAGCGGTGGGATCGCGGCTTCGGCGCCAGTGTGGGGATCGATCGGGATCAGCGCGCCCGGATGCGTCATGTCCTCCGGCGATCTGCCTTCCTGCGAGACCACCACGACCATGCCCATGTTCGACGAATCGAACAGCAGGCGCGCGAATTCCGACGGAAGGTGCACGCAGCCGTGAGACTCGGGATATCCGGGCAGGCCGCCCGCGTGAAGCGCCACGCCATCCCAGGTGAGCCGCTGCATGTAGGGCATGGGCGCGGCGTTGTACTTGTTGGAGCGGTGGTCCTTGTCCTTCTGCAGGATCGTGAAGACGCCGGTCGGCGTCTCGTAGCCCTTGCGCCCCGTGCTGACGGTCGTGACGCCGATGGGCAGACCGTTGCGATAGACTACGGCGCGTTGCTCGGTCAGGCTCACGATCACCGCCAGAGGTCCCGCGCGGTTGTCCCCGCCCCAGATCCACTCCCCGGGCTTGAGCTGCGACGGCGGCGTATTCGCCGGACTGGATTGGCGGGCTCCCCAGACGGGGACCGCGGCATCGGCGATGCCGCACAGCAACGACAGCGACAGCGTCAACAGGAGGCGGGTCATTGCGGAATCCATTCTCAGGGTCCGATCCAGCCTAGCCTGAAGAGAAGCCGCCCCGCCATCGGGCGAGTGAGGTTTTTTCAGACGGTTCTCATTCTGCGGGACGAGACCGGCCGCCAAGATTCCACACATGACGCAGGGCTTGTGGGCTCTGTCTTCCAGTGGCTTTCAATCGAGGCGCATCATCATGAACAACCTGCACAATCCGGCCGAGGTGGTCCCACAGTTGTGGAAGACCCGCTACGGCGTCATGAATTCCGTGCCCGGTCGCTGCCCTGCCTCGCGCTCGCTCGCGCAGTACGGGGAGTGGATCGAACAGGAACTCGACCAGCTCAGCGAAATCGTCGCCGACGACCAGCACGTGCTCGAATTCGGCAGCGAATACGGCGCGCACGCGCTATGGTTCGCGCGCGCCGTGGGCGATCGCGGCAAGGTGCACGTGATCGAACCGCGCCGCATGGTGATGCAGCAGCTGTGCGCCAACGTGGCCCTCAACGGCCTGCAGAACGTGCACACGCATCCGATGTGGCTGGGCCGCAGCAGCGGCATGGTCGAACTCGGGTCGGTGCTGCCGGGTCTGGAAAGCGCGACCGAGCGCAAGGAGCGCGTGCCGGTGCGCACGCTCGACGACCTCGACCTGGAAGCGCTGCACCTGGTCAAGATCAACTACCCCGGCGAAACGATGCCGGTGCTGGAGGGCGCCGCCGGCACCATCCGTCGCCTGCGTCCGAACCTGTACTTCCGCATGGGCGAACAGGACGTCGCGGAAGAGGAAGTGCGTCGCGTGAAGGACCTGGGCTATCGCGTCTGGTCGCACCTGCCGTACCTGTACTCGCGCAACAACCAGGTCGGCAATGCCAACAACATCTTCCCCGGCCGCGTGTACCAGAACGTGATCGCGACGCCGCAGGAAGGTGGAGTCGCCTTCGACCGGCTGATCGAGCTCTGATCTCGCGCGCGGCGTCGGGACGGGCGGGCATCATGAACCGGGAGAGCAGGCGCGCGACCGGTGCCGCGCGCGGACGCATCCTCCGCTGGCGGTTGTCGGCCGTGGCGGTCGTGCTGCTCGCCGCGTGCGCGCGCTGGCCGATGCCGCTGCCGGGCGTGTCGCCGGCCGATGCAGCGCCGCAGCTGGTTGCGAAGTCCCGGGTGCCGCATGCGCCGGGCGTTGCCGCCCCGACGTCGGTTGCCTCAACGCAGGTCGATCACACCGACGGTTTGCGCTCGTCCGGTGCTGCGCGTGGACGCGGCGGCGTCGGCGATGGCGTCGCGTCGAAGCGGGGCGTCCCTGTTGGCGCACCGGATGCGCGGTCCGCGAATACCGCCGTGGGCGCAGGCGCGTCGGCGGCGCCGCCGGGTGCCGCGGATGCCGTGGACACTGCGGGCGTCGCTGGCGTCGCTGGCGATGAGATGGACCGCTCGTCGGCGGCCGTCGCCGGGCGGGACGAAGCGATGGGAGCCGAAGCGGGATCCTTCGCGTCGGGCAGAGCCGAGCGGCCACCGGTCGCCGAAGTCCAGGAAGTCCAGGTGCCATCCGCCGGGCAACGGGCGTTGCCCCGGCCGGTCGCGGCGTCGGTCTTCGGCGCGGGCGCGATCGGATCCGGGCGTCCCACCAAGGAGGAGATCGACGCGCGCGCCGCATGGTGGCTGGCCGGCATCGCCGCAGTGCTGCTGCTGTTATTCACCGTGGGCCGGCGCAAGCGCCGACCGCAGAGGGTCATCAAGATGAACACGCATCGAGCCGAACCGGTCGGGCCGCTGCCGCCGGCATCGCCCCAGCGCCTGCGCGCCAGCGAGAAGCCGCAGGTTCGCATGTTCTCCGCGTACGAGATCTACGCGCCCACGCACGCCCTGCATCGCGCGCCGTGGGAGGCGCCGGTGACGATGGACGGCGGTTTCGCGCATCGTTACCAGCTCGGCGATGAGGTCGGGGATGGGCTGTTGTTCGTTCCCGAGTCCGAATTCGAATCCGGCTTCGGAGCGGGCCGTGACATCGGATTGAGTCCTGCAGCGTTCCTGCCGCACGGGGCCGATCCGGCGTCGCTGGCGATGGCGCCGCAGTTCCACGGCGATGGCGTGCCCGTGAATGCCTCCGGAGAGGCGGAAACACTTGCGGAAGCGCAGGTCACGAGCGAAGGCGCTGCGATGGCGCCGGTGTTCCCGGTCGAACCCGTGGTGCCGATCGCAGCGACGCCCCACGACGATCGTGGCGCCACGGGAACGTCCGTGTTGCCGATGCCGCGACACGTGGTGACCGAAGGGTCGTCCAACGCCGAGTCGCCCCCGCCTCACGCCGAAATCCTGCCGAACGCCGGCGCGCCGCTGCTTCCGGCCGAAGCCGCCATCGCCGCACTGGGCGCGATCGCCGGCACCCACCGCGAAGCGACGGTCACCAATGCATCGTCGCCGCCGGTGGTCATGCAGCCGACCGGTGTGGCGATGCTGCATCCCGCCGAAATGGGGCTCTCCCCGAACATGGCGAGCGCGCCTTCCGTCGAAACGCGCACCGCCGCGCCTGCCAGCGAACCGGTACCGGTCGCGACGACCGAACCGCGCCGGGAACAGCCCCCGGTCGCGAGCAGGCATGACGCGATCGCACACGCCCGCAAGCTCGTCGAAGCCGGTGCGTACGCCGAAGCGCTGACGCACCTGGACGAGGCGATGCACTCCGCGCGCCCGCCGGTCGAGGTCTGGGTGCTGGCGGCGCTGTGCTGGTGGCAGATCGCGCGCGCGGACGGTGGTCCGAAAGCCTACGCCAACGCGGCCGAGGCCATGGAACGCCTGCTCGAACGCGATCCCTCGCAGGAAGACATCTGGTACCGCGCGGGTAGCTGCCGCCTGCTGCAGGCGGCGGGCGAACGCGGCGCGGCACAACGCGCCACGCTGGATCTCGCCATCGCCGCGCTGCGCCGTGCGGCCATGGAAGGCGGGCAGGCCGATCCGCTGCGCGGCACGACGCTGGGCGATGCACTGTTCGAACGTGCCCTTGCCGCAACCGACGAAGACACCGCGTCGCGCGCAAAGCGCATGGCCGAAGCCGTGCACGTGCTGCGCGATGCCGCCCGCGTCGCTCGCGATCCTGCTTCGATGGCGGCGTGGAAGCTGCAACAGGCATTGCAGGCGCAGGCGCGCTTGTTGTCGAACACGCAGGCATCGAAGGTGCGCCTGGATGCCGACGCCGTGCTCGCCGCCGGCGTGGATGCCGCCAGCGAGCAGGACCGACCGGCGTGGTACGCGGCGAAGGTCGAGAACGAACTCGCGCACGCCGAACTCGCCGAAGGCGCGACGCGCACGCTGCACCTGCGCACGTTCCGCGAAACCTATCGCGACGTGCTGACCGGTCCCGATGCGGCACCGGAACTGCTGCTCAGCTGGCTGGAACTGCTGGCGCTGGAAACCGCGCACCTGCGCGGCGACGCCGCGCGCTCGCGCTTCGATGAAGGCGAGGCGATCCTGAAACGCCTGGACGACCTGTTGCCCGGCAACACGCACGTCGCGATGGCGCGCTCGCGGATGCTGCGGCGTCGTGCCGCGCAGTCCAACGCGGTGTCGCGTCCTGCCGCGCTGGGCGATGCGATCGCCGGCCTCCTGCCGCTGGTCGAACGCGGCGATGCCCCGCAGTTGCGGATCGAAGCCGCCGAGTTGCTGCTCGAACGTGCCGCATCCCTGCCGACGGCGCAGGCCGGCGACGAATACGCGCGTGCCGAGTCGATGGCGTCCGGACTGCTGCAGCACCCCGCGTTCTCGCTGGCGGCGCTGCGCTGCGTGATGCAGGCGCGGCTGGGCCAGTCGTCGGCTGCGGTCGATCCTGCGTTGTATCGTCGCCTTGAAGAACTCGCGGGCAACGACGCCCGTTCGCGCGGGCTGCTGGCGCAGGCCGCACTGCGCAATGGCGCACCGCGTGATGCGTGCGTGCATTGCGAAGCGGCGGCGCGTTCGGGCGCGCGCCTCGACCAGGCGCTGGTGCAGTTGTGGGATCAGGCGAGCCGCCAGTGGAGCGCGACGCTTCACAGCCAGAAGGATCCGGCGTGGCTCGCCAACCGCCAGAGCCTGCGTTCGGCGAGTTGAGCCGACGCAGGCCGGTCGGCCCGCTCGTCTGCGCAGTCGGGCGCGTTCGTTTGATCGGAACGCGCCATCAACCAACCGGCGCCAACGGCAGCCGGTCGATCACCCAGAAGCGGACGTTCCCGCAGCGGGGTCGTGTGCGAGTGCCTTGCGAGCCGCCGGGCACTTGAGCAGCGCCGAACGCGACAGCCACGCCTGGTCGGGGTAGTACGAGAAAACGAACTGGCCGTCCTTGAGCAGGTCGATCATCGGCCGCGCGACCGCGCTTCGTACCGCCGGGCATCCCCAGCTTCGTCCCAGACGACCCATGCGCTGGCCCTGCGACGGATCGACGTAAGGCGCGCCGTGCATGACGATCGCGCGCGCTTCGGCGGCATCGTTCACGCCGGGCTCCAGCCCACGCATGCGCAGCGAGTAGCCGTTCCTGCCGACGTAGGTATCGGCCGTGACGAACAGGCCCAGGCTCGACTGATGGCTGCCATCGCGATTGGAGAACCGCGTCGCCATGTTCTCGCCGGAACCCTGCCCATGCGCGACGACTTCCTCGTACAGCAGCCGGCCCGCGGCAAGATCGAACACCCACAGCCGTGGCATCAGCGACGGCCGGCTGTAATCGATGACGGCCAGGCGCTTCGCATCCGTACCGACACCGCTGGCCTGCGCGCACTCCATCGCCGCGACGGCCATGCCGAGCACCTGTGGGTTTGCCGCGGGAGCGAGGCGCGCCAGCCAGCGTCCTCCGGCATCAGGCACGGAGGACGCGTGCGAAGGCGTCGATACGGCGACGGCGCGCGACCGGGCAGGTCGGTCCGCCTGCACCACCGCGGGGGCGGAGAGCATCAGGGCGGCGGCGGTGGCGATGCGCAGGACGGCGGACATGGCGGCTTCGGAAGTGCGGGGCCGGATCGGCGATCCGGCGGGGCACCCGATGCGGGCAGCCGCCCAGGCGCAGAGACCTTCCGAATATAGGGCGCGCGGCTTCCGAGACAACCCGGAAGGGGGTCGTCGTCCCCGGGCGCGTTCAGCTCAGACCCTGCGCGCGGGGGCCGTGCGGATCGGCCCCGCTCGTTCCGCTGCACCTCCGTGCCGGACGCATTCCGCAGCTTCGATGCTCTCCTTGCGCACGCTCTGTTCGAATGCCTCGCATCCGATGGCAAGCATGTAGAGAAGGGACAAAACCCGTGCGAGCTTCACCGAACGACTCCGACAAGAAACGTCCCCGGTCGACGGCCTGCGCCGCACCGCGAACGCGCATCGCAAGCGTTGCACAACGGGTCTACTGCCGACATCGACCAACGACGACGTGGGCGTGATGCGCCGTCGCGAGCAACGCCACGCGCGGGAAGCCCAGTCGTGAGGTCAACGCCGTCGCGCACACGAAATGAAGCTCGGCAAAAGGAAAGGCCGGGTCCGCAAGGACCCGGCCTTTCGATGCTGCGTCGAGGATTCGAACTCAGCCCTTCTTCGACGCGATCCAGCGATCGATCTTCTGCTCCAGCACCGCCAGCGGTACGGCGCCGTCCTTCAGCACTTCGGCGTGGAACTCGCGCACGTCGAACTTGCCGCCCAGTTCCTTCTCAGCCTTCGCGCGCAGTTCCTTGATCTTCAACTCGCCGATCTTGTACGCCAGCGCCTGGCCGGGCCACGCGATGTAACGCTCGGCTTCGGCCACGGCCGTGGTGTCGCTGACGGCCGAGTTTTCCTTCATGTACGAAATGACCTGATCGCGCGTCCAGCCCTTGCTGTGCAGGCCGGTGTCGGTGACCAGGCGGATCGCGCGCCACAGCTCGTTCTGCAGGTAGCCGAAGTACGAGTACGGATCGGTGTACACGCCCAGGTCCTTGCCGAGCGATTCGGCGTACAGGCCCCAGCCTTCGGCGAACGCGCTCTGGATGCTCCAGCGACGGAATGCCGGCAGGTCCTTCAGCTCGATCTGCGTGGCGATCTGGAAGTGATGGCCCGGAATGGCTTCATGCAGGTACAGGTCTTCCGCGTCCCAGATCTTGCGCGAGGGCAGGTCGTAGGTGTTCACGTAGAAGATGCCCGGGCGCGTGCCGTCCTCGCTCGGCGGGTAGTACTGGCCGCCGGCCGCGGACTTCTCGCGGAACGGTTCCACCGGACGGATTTCGAACGGCGACTTCGGAATCAGCGAGAACTGCGTCGGGATCTTCTCGTTGATCTTCGCTTCCAGGCCGCGGTAGTACTTGAGCAGTTCTTCCTGGCTCTTGAACTCGAACTTCTTGTCGGTCTGCACGTACTTGAAGAAGTCCTGCAGCGAGCCCTTGAAGCCCACGTCCGTCATCACCTTCTGCATCTCGCCATGGATGCGCGCGACTTCGTCCAGGCCGATCTGGTGGATCTGCGCCGGCGTGAGGTCGGTGGTGGTGCTCTGCTTGGCGTTGAAGGCGTACCACGCCTGGCCGTTGGGCAGCTTGTCCAGGCCGAAGGTGTCGCGCGTCTTGGCCAGGTATTCGTCGTTGATGAAGGCGCGCAGCTTCCTGTACGCGGGCATCAGCTGGTCGGCGATCATCGTGCGGTAGGCGTCCGTCAGACGCTTTTTGTCGGCGTCGCTGAACTCCTTGGGCATGTTGGTGATCGGGCCCCAGAACAGCGTGTCCTCGGGCTTGTCCTTGATCAGCGCGTCCAGCTGCGGGACGACCTTCTCCATCAGCACGCGCGGCTGCACGACGCCAGCGGCGATGCCCTGCTTCATGTTGGCGATCTCGGTGTCGAACAGCACCGGGATGCGCGCGCCGCGCTTGAGCCAGTTGTCGTAGTCCTGCACGGTCTTGAACGGCTGCGCGCCGCTGCCCGAACCGAACTGCACGGCGAGGCTCGCGGTGCTGTCCATCTGGTTCACCGGCACCATCCAGCCCGGGAACTGGAAGGATTCGATCTGGTCCTTCGCGTCCTTGGTGAAGATCTCGTAGTTCAGCAGGTCCTGCCCGGCCAGGCCTTCGGAGCCGATGGCCTCGGCCTTCGCCAGCCAGTCCTGCAGGAACTTCTTCGACTCGTCGCGATACTGCTGCGAACCGAAGTCGGGCAGTTCGGCGTTGTAGCGCGTGTCGCCGGTGTAGGTCGCCAGC
Source organism: Lysobacter sp. SCRH-1R (assembly GCF_057747855.1). NCBI lineage: Bacteria > Pseudomonadati > Pseudomonadota > Gammaproteobacteria > Lysobacterales > Lysobacteraceae > Lysobacter > Lysobacter sp. SCRH-1R. Next base: position 1,098,519 of record NZ_CM173227.1, read on the forward strand.
ACCGGGTTGTGCTTCAGGTACGCCTCCCAGAAATCGGCGTAGAGCTTGTTCAGCTGGTCGGCCCTGGCCTGCGCGGTCTGCGTGGCGGCGGGCTTGTCGGTCGCGGCGGTGTCGGTGGCGGGCTTGGAGCAGCCGGCGACCGCGGCGGAGACGGCGAGGGCGAGCAACAGCGGGCGGAGCTTCATGCGGTTCTCCTGGTGGATGGTGTGCGTCTGGCCGATGGAGCGGGCACGTGGCGGAGCGTACGGCGGGCGGGCGATGGGAGCAAAGATCGCATTGCCTTCAGGCCCCTGTAGCCCGGGTAAGCGAAGCGCACCGGGGAAGCGCCCCGGATGCGGCCTTCGGCCTTGTCCGGGCTACAAAAGCGCGACGAAGTGGACGAACCTCAGCCTTGCTTCTCCCCGATCCAACGATCGATCTTGCGCTCCAGGATCTCCAGCGGCACCGACCCGTCCTTCAGCACTTCGGCATGGAATTCGCGCACGTCGAACTTCGGGCCCAATGCCTTCTCGGCCTTCGCGCGCACCTGCTTGATCTTCAGCTCGCCCATCTTGTATGCCAGCGCCTGGCCCGGAATCGCCATGTAGCGCTCGGCTTCGGCGGTGGACTGCGTTTCGCTCTCGGCCGAGTTGTCGAGCATGTACTTGATGACCTGTTCGCGCGTCCAGCCCTTGCTGTGCAGGCCGGTGTCGACGACCAGGCGGATCGCGCGCCACAGCTCGTTCTGCAGGTAACCGAAGTAGTTGTACGGATCGGTATACACGCCCAGGTCCTTGCCGAGCGATTCGGCGTACAGGCCCCAGCCTTCGCTGAAGGCGATCTCGCTGCCGAAGCGGCGGAACTTCGGCAGGCCCGTCAGCTCCTGCTGCAGCGCGAGCTGGAAGTGATGGCCCGGAATCGCTTCATGCAGGTACAGGTCTTCGGCGTCCCACGTCTTGCGCGTCGGCAGGTCGTAGGTGTTGACGTAGAAGATGCCCGGGCGCGAACCGTCCTGGCTCGGACGCATGTACGAACCGCCCGCGGCGGACTGCGCGCGGAACGGTTCCACCGGACGGATCTCGAACGCCGCCTTCGGGATCAGCGAGAACTGCTCGGGGATCCTGCGGTTGATCTTCTCTTCCAGCCCACGGTAGTGCGCCAGCAGCGCGGGCTCGTCGGCGAAGGAGAAACGCGGGTCGGTCTGCATGAACTTGAAGAAGTCCTGCATCGAGCCCTTGAAACCGACCTGCTTCATCACGCCCTCGATCTGGCCGTGGATGCGCTTCACCTCGTCCAGTCCGATCTGGTGGATCTGCGCCGGCGTCAGGTCGGTGGTCGTCGAATTGCGCGCGTTGAACGCATACCACGCCGCGCCGTTCGGCAGCGCGTCCAGGCCCGACGTCGTGCGCGTCTTCGGCAGGTATTCGTTGGCGACGAAATCGCGGAGTTCGCGATACGACGGCATCAACTGCGTTTCGATCACCTGCCGGTACCGCGTGGTGAGGCGTTGCTTGTCCGCATCGCTGAAGCCGGCCGGGAAGTTCTTGATCGGCCCCCAGAACAGCGTGTCCTCGGCCTTGTCCTTGATCAGCGCGTCCAGCTGCGGGATCACCTTCACCATCAGCGCGCGCGGCTGCACGACGCCGTTGTCCATGCCTTCGCGCGAATTGGCGATGGCCTGGTCGAAGATCGCCGGCGCCTGCGCGGCGCGCTTGAGCCAGTTGTCGTAATCGGCGACGGTCTTGAACGGCTGTGCGCCGGTGCCCGAGCCCAGCTGCACGAACGTCGAGGCGAAGTTGTAGAACTGGTTGATCGGCTGCTGCCAGGTCGGGAATTTCTCCGCTTCCAGCGAATCTTCGCGATCGCGCACGAAGATCTCGTAGCTCAGCAGATCCTGCCCGCTCAGGCCGTCGCTGCCGACGTCCTTCACCTGCTTGAGCCAGCGCGTGTTGAACTCGTGCATCCGCTGGCGGTACTGCGCCGAAAGCGTGTTCGGCAGCTGGTCGTTGTAGCGGTTGTCGCCCTGGAACGTCGCCTGCAGCGGATTGAGCTTGAGCAGCTCTTCCCAGTACTGCTCGTACATCCGGTTCAGGCGCGCGGCTTTCGCATCCTGGACTGCATCAGCGGCGACGGGCGCCTGCGCGAACGCAGCGGAGGGCAGGGCGGTGGCGGCGCCGAGGACCAGGGCAATGGCGAGCGGAAGGTGGAGGATCGGACGCGCAGGGTGCGGCATGGGAAAAATCCGGGTTGACGGGCGACCCCGAAGGGTCGCCCGCCCACCCGGGGGCGGCATGGGCCGAAGGTCATGCGCGGGGCGTCAGTCGTCCAGCTTTGGCAGGCGCAGTGGCGTGACGTAGAAATCGCTCGGCTGGCCGATGTCGCGGGCATAGAACAGCAGGCCCCGGTCCCACAGCACGGTCGGATGGAACTCGTCCCATTCGGTGTTCACGCAGGGGCCGAGGTTCCGCGCCGGCGTGAACGTTCCGTCGCGCAGGCGGCTGACGTGCAGATCGCCGAAACCGTAGCCCAGGTCCGGCAGCGGGTCGCCGGGGAAATCCAGACGCGTGAACACCAGCGTGCGTCCGTCGGGCGAGATCTCCGGATTGAACTCCCAGCGCTCGGCGCTGTTGACGCCGTCGCCGAGCGGCTCCGCCGGCGCATGGAGGCCGTTGGCGAGGCGGCGCGCGCGATAGATGTTCCATTCGCCGCTGCGGTCGCTGCCGAAGTACAGGTTGCCGTGACGATCGGTGCTGGCGTACAGCTCATCGCCCGCGCTGTTCACCGCCGCGCCCAGGTACATCGGCTCGCTCCAGCCGCGACGCGTGCGTTCGACCTTCCACAGGTCCATCCGGCCGCCGCTGTTGTCGGGCGACGGGCGTTCGGAGGAGAACACGATCGTGCGTCCGTCCGGCGAGACGTGCGGGTCCATGTCGCTGTGGATGCCGGAGAACGGGGCGACTTCCGGTTCGCCCCAGCCCCATGGCGACCATCGCGCGGTGAGGATCGTCGCCTGCTCGCGGGTGCCCGGCCACCAGCCGGCGGTCGTGGACCAGTATGCGCGCAGCCGGTTCGGGGCGAAGCTCAGCCGCCATTCCCAGCGATCGGTGGAAATCGTCCCTTCGGCGTACTTGCGAACGGGCGGGCAGCGATCCCCGCCGTCGCCCGCGTGAACGGGGAGGGCGATGCAGGCGAGCAGGGCGAAGACCAGGGCGGACGTGCGCGAATGCGGTGTGCGTTGCGGCATGACGGACTCCTTCGTCGGGGATGGCGGGGCGACTGTGCCGCGTCCGCGCGATGCGATGCGCACATGCGGGACGAATCCGCCGGATCGCGGGACGAACGCGCCGCCTGCGATTGCAAGCGCCCCCGCGCGGGTCTAGCTTCGCTGTCCATGCGCATCCGATCGCCCCTGCTCGTGTTGCTGGTGACGGCCTGGTGGACTTTGAACGCCCTGGTGTGGTCCGGCCAGGTGCTGAACATGCGCGAGGCGACGGGGCAGGCGCTCGATGTGGCGCAGGTCCTGCGGCTCGAACTGGCGAGCGCGTGGTTGTGGATTCCGATCACGTTCGGCCTGTTCTGGTGCGTCCGGCGCTGGCCGATCGAATGGCCGGGCGCGCGCGGACGCATCGCGAAGGCGCTGTTCGTGCATGCGCTGGCGGTCGCGCTGGTGATCGTCGCGCGTGCGCTGGCGGTGGTCGCGCTGAACGGCTTCATCGGCTGGTACGCGACGCTGCCGTCGTTCGGCGCGGTGCTGGCGACCAGCGCGCTCAACAACCTGTTGATGTCGTGGATGATCGTCGGCATCGCGCACGCGCTGGTGTACGCCGAGCGCGCGCGGCATCGCGAACGGCAGGCGATCGAGCTGGAATCGCGCCTCGCGCAGGCGCGGCTGGAAGCGCTGTCGGCGCAGCTCAACCCCCATTTCCTGTTCAACGCGCTCAATTCGATCGCCGAGATGATCCACCGCGACGCCGAAGTCGCCGACCGGATGCTGGTCGACCTCGGCGCGTTGCTGCGCCACAGCCTGGGCGCGTCGCAGCAACAGGAAGTCGCACTGCGCGAGGAGCTGGTCGCGCTCGATCACTACCTCGGCATCGAGAAACTTCGCCTGGGCGAACGGCTGCGGATCGAATGGGGCATCGATTCGGCCTCGCTCGATGCACGCGTGCCGCACCTGGTGCTGCAGCCGCTGGTCGAGAACGCGATCCGGCACGCGATCGCCACGCGCACCACGCCGGGCGCGCTGTCGGTGCGCGCCGAGCGCAACGCCGATCGCCTGATCCTCGAAGTCCGCGACGACGGCGGTGCGCATCCGACGCCGCACGGCGCGGGCATCGGTCTGCGCAACACGCGTGCGCGGCTGGCCTGCCTGTACGGCGCCGACCATCTGCTGGAGATCGTCGCGCTGGTCGCCGGCGGAACGCTGGTTCGGCTGGATCTTCCCTATCGCACGGCGGGTGTCGCGCCATGACCGCACGCCTGCGCGCCATCGTGGCCGACGACGAAGCGATGTCGCGCGCGCGGCTGTGCCGGCTGCTCGGCCAGATGACCGACGTGGACGTCGTCGCCGAATGCGCCGATGGCGACGCGGCGGTCGCGTCGATCCGCCGGCTGCGACCGGATGTCGCATTCCTCGACGTGCGCATGCCGGCCCTGCACGGATTCGGCGTGATCGAGGCGCTGCCGGCGGACGTGCGGCCCCGCGTGGTGTTCGTCACCGCGCACGCCGAACACGCGCTGCGCGCCTTCGACGCGGACGCCGCGGATTACCTGCTCAAACCTTTCTCTGCCGAACGCCTGCGCGCGGCGCTGGCACGGGTGCGGCGCGCGCTGGGCGATGCGTTGCCGAGCGGGATCGACGGCTCGCGCGTGCAGGCGTTCGCGGGAACGCCGACGGAGCGGCCCGCGCAATGCGTCGAACGCATCGCGGTGCCGGTGGGCGCGCGCCTGCAGATGCTGAACGTGGACGAGATCGACTGCGTGCTGGCGCAATCGAACTACGTCGAACTGTGCGTCGGTCCGCAGCGTTATCGCCTGCGCGAAACGCTCACCGCGCTGGAAACGCGCCTGGACCCGCGCAGTTTCGTGCGCGTGCACCGCTCGCGGTTGGTGCGCCTGCAGGCGATCCGAGACGTCGAGGTGCTCGGCGGCGGCCGCTACCTGCTGCGCCTGCACGGCGGCCTGCGCGTGGGCACCGGCACGCGCTATCGCGAACGCGTGCGCGGCATGCTGGGCCTGTGCGCGACGCCGTGACCCTCAGGCCGCGGCCTGTTCGCGCAGCTCCCGCGCACGCGCTTCCCCGAGGTAATGCGTGATGCCCGCGCGCACCAGGTAGATCAGCGGGATCAACGCGATCGCCGCGAGCATCTTGTACGCGTAGTTCACCGTGCTCACCGCGAGGAACAGCGAGGTCGGCCACTTCTGCGGTCCCAGCACGAAGGCGATGTAGAGCACGACGAAGCTGTCCACCAGCTGCGAAACGGCGGTCGAACCGGTCGCGCGCAGCCACACGTGCTTCTCGCCGGTGACGCTGCGGATGCGGTGGAACACCGCGACGTCGATCAGCTGCCCGATGATGAAGGCGACCAGCGAGCCGGCGATCGTCCACATGCCCTGGCCGAACACCGCCGCGAACGCCGCCTGGTAATCGGCCACGCCCTGCGCCTGCGCGGCCTTCACCCACCAGTCCGCCGGTGCGATCGCGATGGCCGCGAAGGCGAACAGGAAGCCGTACACGATCAGCACGGCGGCGAGCCACGAGATCATCCGCACGCCGCGCCGGCCGAAGAATTCGTTGATGACGTCGGTCATCAGGAACACCACCGGCCACAGCAGCGTACCCGCGGTGAAGCTCAGCGAACCGGTCTGGCCGAACAGGTTCCAGTGCAGCGGCGCGATGCCGAGGGTTTCCTCAAGCGCGAAGATCTTCACGCCGATGAACTCCGCCAGTACCGCGTTCACGCAGAAGAACGCGCTGAGCACGATGAACAACCGCAGCGCGCGGTCGTCGATGGTGCGAGCGGGCATGGAGGCGATGGACGGCGACGCGGCTTCGTTCACGGTGCGCTTCTCCCCTTCGGCGCGGACGCGGTGGTGCGGATCAGGAATGGCGGATCACGGACGGTCGTCTCCGACCGGCGGCGAGAACGGAATGCTCTCCGGCGACACCGCGCCGCCAGAAATGATGAAGCTCATCGCCTGGTCGACGCTCCAGTCGGTCGGCGTGATCTTCTCCACCGGCACGATTTCCAGGTAGCCCGACGTCGGATTCGGCGTGGTCGGCACGTACACGGCAGCGAGTTCGCGGCCGGTGCCGTGTTCGCGGATCACGCGCGTGACGAAGCCGATGGACTTCATCTCCCTGTGCGGAAAATCCACCAGCACCACGCGCTGCGTGCCGTCGGGCTTGGTCTGCAGGATGTCGAGGAGCTGCCGCGCGCTGGAATACACGATGCTCGCCAGCGGAATGCGCTGGATCAACGCCTCGAACCAGCGCAGCAGGCGCTGGCCGATCACGCGGCGCGCCATCATGCCGGAGAACAGGATCACGGCGACCGTCGCCAGCAACGCCAGCACGGTGCGCACCCATGGTTCGTCGAGCCAGCCCAACTGGCGATAGCTGTCCGCCAGGTTCTGCAGCACCGGGCCGATCAGCGGCGCGCTGATGTCGGACAGCAGCACGAACACGAACTTGACCACGACCCACGTCAGCCAGATCGGCAACAGGGTCAGGAGGCCGGTGAGGAAGAGCTTCTGCAGGCTCGGCTTGGGCGCCGCGGACCGTGGCACGGCGGCGGGCGATTCGGGGGCATTGGGCATGGCGCGGATTGTAGAACCGAACGGGCGCGCAATCGCGGGCCATGCGCCGTGGAAGCGCGATGGACCTCAGCGCTCGCGGACGAGGCGGAAGCCCACGTCGTCGTAGCCGCGCGAAGCGGCCAGCGTGCGCTGGTCCTCGCGGTTGCGCCACGAGCTGCCGGCGACCTGCCGCTGCTGGCAGTTCTGGCCGCAGTCGCGCAGCCACAGCGACACCGTGCGACCGTCGATCTCGACAGGCGACTGGCCGATTTCCTCGGCGCTGGGCAGGCGATAGCGGCGGCCGGTCTGCGCGCTGTACCACCGCGCGTACGCCTGCGCATCCTCCAGCGAGATGCACACCACCGGGTCGTTGTCGGCCTGCTTGAAGCCGGGCTGCTGCCAGTCGCGCGGATCGAGCACGCGCAGCAGCGAGGCGCGTTCGCGGCACAGCGCCGGCTCGCGGCCATTGGCGGCGGCGAAGCGCGCGTACTCGCGACGGCTCACCGGGCGTGGCGTCAGCGCGACGCTGACCTTCGCGCTGCTCTGCGAAGTGGTGTCGAGCGTCGCGCCGCGCGCGAGGCCCTTCGGCATCGCCTTGGCCTGCGCGAGAAGGCGGGCGTCGAACTTGTTGCGCGGCAGGTCCAGCTGATCGGCCAGCGCGGTAAGGCGCTGCACGTCGGCGCCGTCGCGGCGCTTCACGGCCAGCTGCAGGCGCGCTTCCACCGCGTCGCCGGTGGCCTCGCGCAGTTTCTGCTGCGCGGGCGAATTCGCGGTGCCGGTCTGCTGGCCGAGCGCGATCGCGCGCGAATGCAGGTCGCGTGCGCGTTCGTCCTTGCCGTCCTTCACCGCGCGCACGATGTGCTCGGAGAACGCGCCGGTGAGCTGGTCGATGGCCTTGGCGACGTCCGGATGCGTGCTGTCGGTGTGCCAGGCGAGCAGCACGCTGTCGAAGGCGTTGGCGTCCTGCGGTTCGGTCAGGCGGCCACGTGCGATCTGCTGGCGCGCGTCTTCCAGCGCGTGCTGCAGCGGCGCCTCGGGCAGCGGCTGCAACATCGCGGCGGTCGGATCGACCGACGGCGTCGCTTCCGGCGCGGTCGCCATCGGCACGGCCGGCACGGGCGCGGGCGTGCCGTCATCGTCGCGATTGAAACTGAAGGCGAGCACCACCAGCGTCACCGCGGTCACGCCGACGCTCGCCCACACCGGCATCGCCCAGCGCTGTGCGGGGCGCAGGCGCCGCACGGCTTCCAGCGCGGGCGTCCACGGCTTGCGCTGCTGCACCGCGCGGATCGCGTCGGCCATCTGCGCGGCGTCCTGGAAGCGGTGGGCCGCCTGCTTCGACAACGCGCGATTCATGAAGCGCTGCCAGTGGCGCAGAGGGTGCGGCAGCTTCGGGATCGGATCCTGCGCGTGCATCACCGCCATCGACAGCGCGTCGGCGGCTTCGAACGGCAGGCGCCCGGTGAGCATTTCCCACAGCAGCACGCCCATGCTGTAAAGATCGGCGCGGCCGTCGACGTCCTCGCCGCGCGCCTGTTCGGGTGCCATGTACGCGGTGCTGCCCACCGCCAGTCCGGCCGTGGTCACGCGCGGACCGAAGCCGCGGCGCAGCGCGATGCCGAAGTCGGCCAGCAGCACGCGTTCGCTTTCGTCGAACAGCACGTTCTCGGCCTTCACGTCGCGATGCACGACGCCGCGCGCGTGGGCGTATTCCAGCGCCGACAGCAGCGTCAGCGCGATCTCGATCGCGCGCGGCTCGTCGCGGCTCAGGTCGCGCTGGCCGAGGTGGCCGCGCGGCAGGTACGGCATCGCGTAGTAGGGCAGGCCGTCGAAGGTGCGGCCGACTTCGAAGATGCCGACGATGTTGGGGTGTTCCAGGCGCGCGATCGTGCGCACTTCGTTCTCGAAGCGGCGACGGCTGACTTCGTCCGCGAGTGCGACAGGCAGCATGACCTTGATCGCCACCTCGCGCGCGAGCGCAAGCTGGTGACCCAGGTACACGGTCGACATGCCGCCGTGGTTGATCACCTTGTGCAGGCGATAACCGGCGATCTCCGGCAATGGCGATGCGTTGTCGTTGTTGCTTGCAGAACCGGACATCGCGGCCCCCTGTCGCGAAGCAGGAGCATACGCCGTGAGAGGGGAAAGCTCACGACGTGCCCATCACAACAACGATGTGCGCACAATCGTTGGTTCAGCGTGATGACGCGTTGTGTCAGTTTTTGCCGGAATTGGCTTGTTTTGGGCCGTGTTCACGGCCATCGGCCACGCTCAATCGCCGTTGCCGTTGTCGCGATGCGCCGGCTTTCGACGCACGTACAGCTGCTTGCGCACGCGCGCGACGACCTCGCCCTGCGCGTCGGTGACATCGGTGTCGAACCAGCGCAGCGCCTTCCCGCCGTTGGCGGTCGCGGCGCGAAGTTCGTCGAGGACGTCCCCGCCCAGGCGGAAGTCGGCGTGCACCGTGCCGCGGCCGGGCTTGACGAACTCGATCGCGCCGGCCTTGTCCCACACCCAGTACTCGCGACCCAGCGACTGCATCGCCAGGAGCATCCAGAACGGATCGGTCATCGCGAACAGGCTGCCGCCGAAGTGCGTGCCGACGTAGTTGCGGTTCCAGGGCCGCATGCGCAGTTCGACGTGCGCGTGGCGGTAGTCGTCGGAAATCGTGGTGACGTGGATGCCGCTGAAGAGGAACGGCGGCCAGAGGTTCAGGCCGCGGCGCAGGACGCTGGCTTTCATGCGGTGGGGCGTGCGTGAGGGATGCACAGCCTGCCATACGGATGCGTATTGATCCAGGCCGGCGCTCCCTCTCCTGCGAATGCAGGGGAGGGTTGGGGGGGGAGAGAGCGACGTAGACGCCGGATACGACGTGGTGGCGAGCCCTGGTGGCCCGGGTAAGCGAAGCGCACCCGGAGGAGCGGCGCGACGTCCCCGGGTGCGCTTCGCTTGCCCGGGCTACAAGAGCATCAATGCCGAATCCCGAAAATCAGAACAACAACGACGACATCTTCCGCCGATACCGCCCCACCAGGTCCTCGTCCTCGACCACGCGGAAGGCGTCGATCAGCGTCTTGCGCGGCAGGCCGTCCTCGTAGGTCTTGTCGCGGCGAAGCATCTCCAGGAACTGCTCCAGCCCCGCTTCGGCGTCGCCATCCACCAGCTTCAGCGCGCCGAGCAGGTGACGGGCGCGCAGGTCGTCCGGGTTGCTGGCGATGGCCGCCTCGAGCACCTCCGCCGGCGGCGCATCCTTCAGCAGCGCCGCGAAGCCCAGCCGCGAGCGGGCGCGGACCGAGCGGTCGTCGGTGGCGAGGTTCGCCGGAAGCGCGTCGAGCAGTTGCTCGGCTTCCTGCGCCGCGCCGATGCGCAGCAGGGCGAGGGCGAGGTCCAGGCGCAGTTCGGCGTTGTCCGGCGCGGCTTCGGATTCGTGGCGCAGGCGCACGACCTCGGCGTGCGGATCGAGCGGCGCGGTAGCGGCTTCCGGCACCTCTTCGATGGCTTCGGCCGGCTGGATGCCGTGATGCGTCAGGAATTCACGCAGCTGGCCCTCGGGCAGCGCACCGGGGAAACCGTCCACCAGCTGCCCGTCCTTCACCAGGAACACGGTCGGGATCGAGCGGACCTGGAAGGCGCCGGCCAGCTGCGGCTCCTTGTCCACGTCGACCTTCGCCAGGCGGAACGCGCCGTGGTAGTCGGCGGCGAGCTTCTCCAGGATCGGGCCCAGCGTCTTGCACGGCCCGCACCATTCGGCCCAGAAGTCCACCAGCACCGGCGTCTGCAGCGATTTCTGCAGGACTTCGGTCTCGAAGTTGTCGGCCGTGGCGTCGAAGACGTGGGCGTTGGCGGTGGCGTCGGAAATCGTCATTCGGATGGCTCGCGGGGCTTGTTCGGCGATGCTGGGGAGATGGGGGCGGCGCGCGCGCCTGCCAAGCGGGCGCGGAGCGGGTCGTCACGCTAGCATGCCGGCATGAACCGTCCGTTCCCGTCGCGCCTCGCCGCGTTCGATCGCCATGCCGGCTGGCTGGCCGCCGCATGCTGCGTGCTCGCGGCGCTGGGTTTCGGCGCGGCGCTGCTGGAGTTCTCGCACGCGCTGCATCCGCTCGGATTGCTGGGAGCGGCCGGCGTTCCCGGTGCGGCGCCATTCAACGTGCTGGGCTTCGTGGTGCCGGGGCTGCTGGCGGCGTGGGTGTTCGTGCGCGTGCGCGGGCGGTTGCCGGTGGGGGCCGAGCGGTGGGCGGGCATCGGCTGCTGGATGCTGGCGCTCTCGGCGCTGGCGTTCGCGGCGCAGGGCGTGTGGCGGCTGGATCCGTCGGACCTGGATGGCCCGATCAGCCAGCGTCACGCCACGATGTGGCTGCTGTGGTGGCTGGCGTTCGCAGCCGGTGCGCTGATGCTGGGGCTCGGCCTGCTGCGGGACCGGGCATGGCGGAATGGGGCGATCGCGTTCGTCGTCGCAGGCGCGATCGCGGTGTTGTTGAACGTCTTCCCGGTAATCGCCGGGCCGATCGCGCAGCGCGTGGTGCTGCTGGCATGGCTGGCGTGCGTGGTGGTCGCTTCGCGTTGCGGCGGAATCATCCGCATCGCGTGATCGCGATCCGCACGGCGCCTTTGTAGCCCGGGTAAGGCGTAGCCGCACCCGGGAGGCCCTTGCCGGCGGCTCCCGGGTGCGCCTCGCTTGCCCGGGCTACAAGGGCATGACGCATCAGGCCTCCGGTGCGCGGTACACCGTGCCGTCCTTCATCACGAAATCGACCTTCATCACCTGCTGGATGTCCTCCAGCGGATTGCCCGGCACCGCGACGATGTCGGCGCGCTTGCCCGCTTCGATCACGCCCTGGTCGTCGGCGCCGAGCACCTCGGCGGCACGGATCGTCGCGGCCTGGAAGGCCACCGGAGCGGGGATTCCCGCCTCGACCATGTAGATGAACTCGCGCGCGTTGTCGCCGTGCGGGCCCACGCCCATGTCGGTGCCGAAGGCGATCTTCACGCCGTTCCTGTAGGCCTTGCCGGCGGTTTCCTGGATCAGCGCGCCGATGCGCTGCGCCTTCGGGCGCACGACATCGGGGAAGTAGCCGTCGATCTTCGCCTTGTCGGCGACGAAGCGGCCGGCATAGATCGTCGGCACGTACCAGGTGCCGTGCTGCTTCATGAGCTTCATCACGTCGTCGCTCATGTAGGTGCCGTGCTCGATCGACGTCACGCCGCCGAGCACCGCGCGCTTCATGCCTTCTTCGCCGTGCGCGTGCGCGGCGACGCGGTAGCCGTAGTCCTTCGCGGTGTCGACGATCGCCTTGACTTCTTCCACCGTGAACTGCGGCGCGTCGCCGGATTTCGCGTATGACAGCACGCCGCCGGTGGCGGTGATCTTGATGACGTCGCTGCCTTCCTTGTAGCGCTGGCGCACGGCCTGGCGCGCGTCGTCGATGGAGTTGATGACGCCTTCGGTCGGGCCGGGTGGGCCGATCAGGTGCGAGAGCGCGTCGTTGTAGCCATTGGTCGGATCGGCGTGGCCGCCGGTGGTGGCGATGGACTTGCCGGCCGCCCAGATGCGCGGACCGGAGACGAGGCCCTGGTTGATCGCATCGCGCAGGTGCGGGCTGACTTCGCCGCCGAGGTCGCGCACGCTGGTGAAGCCGGCCATCAGCGTCTTCTTCGCGTAATCGACCGAACGGAAGGCGTAATCGACATCGTCGAGGCGGAAACCTTCGGAATAGCTTTGTGGGCTCGACTGGCTGCCCAGGTGCACGTGCAGGTCGGTCCAGCCGGGCATGCAGGTGTGGCCGCTCAGGTCCACGCGCGTGGCGCCGGCGACGTCCGCACTGGCGCCGCCGATCACCTGTTCGATCTTGCCGTTGCGCACCAGCAGCGTCTGCGGCCCGGTGAGTTTGCCGGAACGGGCGTCGAAGACCTGGCCGCACTGGAGCGCCTGCGCGGCGTCCTTCACGGGCGCGGCGGTCTGGGCCTCTGCTTGGGTTGGAATGCTGGCGATGGCGGCAAGCAAGGCAAGGCTGAGCGGCTTGAGCACGTACGACTCCCCGTGTGGTTTCGATCCCCTGGAATCGTCGATTGAAGCACACGGGCGCGGGCGCGAAGGAGACCTGCGGCGCAGCTTCCGGCGCGGATCGCAGGCCGCGCGGGCCTCGCGTGGCGGGCGTTGCTGCGCTGCGGTAGGCTTGGCGGTTCTTTCCCCCGCCTTCCGAACGCCGTGTCCGCCGAAGCCGCAAACGAAACCCGCCCCTACGACCCGCAGGCCATCGAGGGCGATGCGCAACGCTTCTGGGAGGGCACGCGCGCCTTCGAGGTGAACGAGGCCTCGGACAAGCCCAAGTACTACTGCCTCTCGATGCTGCCGTATCCGTCGGGCGCGCTGCACATGGGCCACGTGCGCAACTACACCATCGGCGACGTCATCAGCCGCTACAAGCGCATGACGGGCCACAACGTCCTGCAGCCGATGGGCTGGGACGCCTTCGGCCTGCCGGCCGAGAACGCCGCGATCAAGAACAGGACCGCGCCGGCCAAATGGACCTACGCGAACATTGCGCACATGAAGGCGCAGCTGCAGCAGATGGGCTACGCGATCGACTGGTCGCGCGAGTTCGCCACCTGCCAGCCGTCGTACTACGTGCACGAGCAGCGCATGTTCGTGCGCCTGATGAAGCAGGGCCTGGCGTACCGCAAGAATTCGGTCGTGAACTGGGATCCGGTCGACCAGACCGTGCTCGCCAACGAGCAGGTGATCGACGGCCGCGGCTGGCGCACCGGCGCGCTGGTGGAAAAGCGCGAGATCCCGCAGTGGTTCCTCAAGATCACCGACTACGCGCAGGAACTGCTCGACGGCCTGGACGCGCTGCCCGGCTGGCCGGATGCGGTCAAGACGATGCAGCGCAACTGGATCGGCCGCAGCGAAGGCCTGAAAATCCGCTTCGATGTCGTGGATGGCGACGGCAACGCGTTTGATCCGCTGCACGTGTTCACCACGCGCCCGGACACGCTGATGGGCGTGACGTTCGTGTCCATCGCCGGCGAGCATCCGCTCGCGCGCCTGGCGGCTGAAAAGGATGCCGAACTCGCCGCGTTCCTCGACGACCTGAAGAAGGGCGGCGTTACCGAAGCCGAACTGGAAACGCAGGAAAAGCGCGGCCGCTACACCGGCCTGAGCGCGATCCACCCGATCACCGGCGAGAAGATGCCGGTCTACGTCGCCAACTTCGTGCTGATGAACTACGGCACCGGCGCGGTGATGGCGGTGCCGGGCCATGACGAACGCGACTGGGAATTCGCGCGCAAGTATTCGCTGCCGGTGCGCATGGTGATCGTGCCGCCGGAAGTGCGCGACGCGGTGAACGAGATCGCCGGCGACCTCGCCAAGCACGAGGACGCGATGAGCAGCGCGCTCGGCGAAGGCGCCTCGGCGGACGTGTATGGCACGACGGCCGCGGTGCAGGTCGTGAAGGAATTCGAACGTCGCATCCAGGAAGAGGGCGCGTACACCGAACGCGGCTGGCTGGTGAATTCGGGCGAATTCGACGGCATGGATTTCCAGCAGGCGCTGGACGCGTTCGCCACGCGTTTCGAAGCCGACGGTCGCGGCCAGCGTCGCGTGAACTACCGCCTGCGCGACTGGGGCGTGAGCCGCCAGCGTTACTGGGGCTGCCCGATTCCCGTCATCCTGTGCACCAAGTGCGGCGACGTCCCCGTGCCGGAAGACCAGCTGCCGGTCGTGCTGCCGGAAGACGTCGCATTCTCCGGCGTCACCTCGCCGATCAAGTCGGACCCCGAATGGCGCAAGACCACCTGCCCGCAGTGCGGCGGCGCGGCCGAGCGCGAAACCGACACCTTCGACACCTTCATGGAGTCCAGCTGGTACTACGCGCGCTACACCTCGCCGGGCGCACAGCAGCAGGTCGATGAACGCGCGAAGTACTGGACCCCGGTGGACCAGTACATCGGCGGCATCGAGCACGCGATCCTGCACCTGCTGTATTTCCGCTTCTACCACAAGCTCATGCGCGACCAGGGCCTGGTGAACAGCGATGAGCCGGCGACGAACCTGCTGACGCAGGGCATGGTCATCGCCGAAACCTTCTATCGCGATCACGAAGACGGCTCGAAGGACTGGATCAACCCCGCCGACGTGGAAGTGATCCGCGACGAACGCGGCCGCATCACCGGCGCGACGCTGAAGGCCGACGGCAAGCCCGTCGTCATCGGCGGCACGGAAAAGATGTCGAAGTCGAAGAACAACGGCGTCGATCCGCAGCTGATGGTCGGCAAGTACGGCGCCGACACGGTGCGCCTGTTCTCGATGTTCGCCGCGCCGCCGGAACAGTCGCTGGAGTGGAACGAAGCCGGTGTCGAAGGCATGGCGCGCTTCCTGCGCCGCTTCTGGCGCGAAGTGGTCACGCACGTGTCGCAGCCGGACCATCCCGATGTCCCGACGCTGCTCGCCGGCGGCGCGCAACTCGATGCCGCGCAGAAGACGCTGCGCCGCCAGCTGCACGAGACGATCCAGAAGGTCGGCGACGACTACGGCCGTCGCCACAGCTTCAACACCGCAATCGCCGCGCTGATGGAACTGCTCAACCACGTGTCGAAGTTCGACGACATGAGTGACGCCGGCCGCGCCGTGCGCCACGAAGCGCTGCAGGCGATGGTGCTGCTGCTCAACCCGGTGACGCCGCACGTCTGCCACGCGTTGTGGCAGGCGCTGGGTCACGCGGAAACGCTGCTGGAGGACGTGCCGTTCCCGGTTGCCGATCCCGCCGCGCTCACGCGCGACGCGGTGACGCTGGCGGTGCAGGTCAACGGCAAGCTGCGCGGCACGATCGAGGTGCCGGTGAACCTGGACAAGGCGGAAATCGAACGCCTGGCGCTCGCCGAGCCGAACGTCGCCAAGTTCATGGAAGGGCTGTCGGTACGGAAGGTGATCGTGGTGCCTGGGAAGATCGTCAACGTCGTCGCGGGCTGACCGCGTGCGGCGAGGCGCCGTCTCCCCCTCACCGTCTCCCCCTCACCGTCATCCCCTCACCGTCATCCCCTCACCGTCATCCCCTCACCGTCATCCCGGCGAAGGCCGGGATCCAGGCCCGTACCGCACGTGCACCGCTGCTTTTGTAGCCCGGGTAAGCGAAGCGCACCCGGGGGCTGTCACGCTCACCCGGGTGCGCTTCGCTTACCCGGGCTACAAGGGCGGCCGTTGCTGTCCACGCGGGATGCGCTCAGCGCATCGGCCGGGTCGCGTGCGCTCTGTCCGACCCATGTGTCTGTCGTGCCCATGTGAATGAATGAAACCGCCCCTCCGCGGCTTGCCCGCGCTGGCGGCGTCCTCCAGACTTCCCGCATGACCCTTCGCACCCTGCTCAAGCGCGCCATCCCCGTCGCCCTCGCGCTGACCCTGACGGCCTGCGGCTTCCATCTGCGCAGCGCGCTCGTTCTGCCGCCGGACCTCGGCCCGGTCCGCGTCGTGTCCGTCGATCGCTACAGCCCGCTCGCCGAGTCGCTCGCGCAGGCGCTGACCCGCGCCGGCGCCGTGCCGGCCACCGAGGAAACGACCGATGCCACCGTGCTCGACCTGATCGCCGAGCGCTGGGGCGACCGCCCGATCAGCCTCGACGAACTCGGCCGCGCGCAGGAGTACTCGCTGCGCTACGCGGTCACCTTCGAACTGCGTCGACCCGATGGGAGCGCGATCGTGCCGCGCCAGACCATCGAACTGGCACGCGATTACGTGTCCAACCCGGTGCAGGCCATCGGCACCGAAGGCGAGCGCGAGATCCTGCAGGGCGAGATGCGCCGCGAGATGGTCGCCTCGGTGCTGCGCCGCCTCGACGCGGTCGCGCGTCGCGCCACCGAGCAGGCCGCCACCCAGGCCGATCAGGCTGTCGCGCCGGGAGCGGAAGCAGCGCCCGACGACCCGACCGCAACGCCGGCCGAGCTGACGCCGCCGCCGACCTCGGACACCACCACGCCCTGATGGAACTGCGTCCGGAGCAACTCGTCGCCCAGCTCGGCCTGGATCGGCCCGAGCCCGCATCGTTGCATCCGGCCTACCTGATCGCCGGCCCCGAACCGCTGCGCGTGCTCGAAGCGGCCGACGCCGTGCGCGCCGCGGCGCGTCGTGCCGGCATCGCCGAACGCGAAGTGTTCGAGGCCGAAGGCAACCAGCGCGAACCGGACTGGAACGCGATGTCCGCCAGCTTCCGCGCCCCGAGCCTGTTCGCCAGCCGGCGCCTGGTCGAGCTGCGCCTGCCCAGCGGCAAGCCGGGCAAGGAAGGCGCCGAGGTGATCGCCGATTTCTGCGCCGACCCGCCGTCCGACGTGACCCTGCTCATCACCGCCGGCGAGTGGAGCAAGCAGCACGGCGGCAAGTGGAGCGAGGCGATCGGCCGGATCGGCCAGATCGCCATCGCGTGGCAGATCAAGCCGCATGAACTGCCCGACTGGATCGAGCGTCGCCTGCGCGCGCGCGGACTGCGTGCGGACTTCGATGCCGTGCAGAGCCTGGCCGAGCGCGTGGAAGGCAACCTGCTCGCCGCCGCGCAGGAAATCGACAAGCTCGCCTTGCTGTCCGATGGGCAATCGCTCGATCGCGACCGCATGGCCGAACTCGTCGCCGATGCGGCGCGGTTCGACGTGTTCCGCCTGGTCGATGCGGCGATGAACGGGCAGGGCGCCCAGGTCTCGCGCATGCTCGCCGGATTGCGCGCCGAAGGCGAAGCCGTGCCGGGCCTGCTCGGCATGATCGTGATGGAACTGCAGCGCGCCGCCTCGCTGGCGCGCGTGCAGGCGCGCGGCGGCAATCTTTCGGCCGAGTTCAAGGCGCAGCGGATCTGGGATTCCAAGCAGCCGATGTACAAGCGCGCGCTGGCGCGCCATGCGTCGCCGCGCTGGGACGCGTTCGTCGCCGAAGCCGGGCGCGTGGACCGCATCGCCAAGGGGCGCGTGCGCTACGGCGAAGAACCGGCGGACGCGTGGCTGGCGCTGGAACGCCTGCTGCTCGCCGTCGCCGAACCGCGCGCGACGCGGCTGCTCGCCGGCTGACGCGCGGGCGGCGCATGGCACTGCGCATCCATTACGGCGGCACCTTCGACCCGGTGCACGCGGGACATCTGTCGGTTGCGCGCGAAGTGCGCGATGCGCTGCAGGCGCAGGTGTTCTTCGTGCCGGCCGCCGATCCGCCGCACAAGGACGCCACGCATGCCGACGCCGACACGCGTGCGCGCATGCTCGACCTTGCCATCGCGGGCGAGCCCGGGCTCAAGGTCGATCGCCGCGAACTGCATCGCGCAGGCCCGTCCTATACCGTCGACACGTTGCGCGAACTGCGCGCCGAAGCCGGCCGCGACGTGCCGCTGGTGTGGATGATCGGCGGCGATTCGCTGCTGCAACTGCACACCTGGCACCGGTGGCGCGAGCTGTTCCAGCTGGCGCACGTACTGGCGGTGGCGCGTCCGGGATCGCACCTGGAGCCGGTCGCGGTGGCGGCGCTGGCCCCGGAGGTGGAGGCGGAGATCGGGCCACGACGTCGCGCTCCGGCCGACCTGAACAGCAGCGCGGCGGGCGGGCTGGCGATTTTCCCGCTGCAGCGTGAACGCCCGGAGTCTTCCACGGAGCTGCGCCGGCGCATCGCCGCCGGAGAATCGTGGGAGGACGGCGTCGCACCGGCCGTCGCCGAATACATCCGCCGCCACGGCCTGTACGGCGTCCGGGGCGTCACGCCGGCTTCGTTATAATCCCCGGGCACCGCAATCCCCCAGAGAGTCCCCGCCCCTTGAGTACCGAAGCGCAAGTCATCAAGACCCGCCTGCCCAACCCGCCGCCGCCGGTGGATGTCCTGCTGAAAACCGTGCATGCGGCCGTGGAGGAACTCAAGGCGCGCGACGTCACCGAAATCGACGTACGCGGCAAGAGCAGCGTCACCGACTACATGGTCATCGCTTCGGGCACCTCGACCCGTCACGTGAAGTCGATCGCCGACGAAGTCGTCAAGTTCGCCAAGAACCTCGACGTCCAGCCGCTGGGCGTGGAAGGCGAGCGCGAGGCCGAATGGGTGCTGGTCGACCTGGGCGACGTGGTCGTCCACGTCATGCTGCCGCGCGTGCGCGAGTTCTACGCCCTGGAGCGCCTGTGGACGGTGGGCGACCAGCCGCCGGAAGCGGATGAGGACGATGAGGTCGAAACGGACGCGGAAGAGCGGTTCTAGTTCGCTGCCTCTCTTACGTCGGCCGCGTTTGGTCGCGGTTGAAACGATGCGGATTCTGGACGGCGCCTTCGGGCGCCGTCTGCGTTCTGGTGGATGTTTGAGTAACGCGCGGGCACTCCCTCATCGGTGACCAATTTCACCGTCGATGACGGTGTCGTCGCGGCGACGATGTTCTCGGACGACGATGCTCTCTTGTAGCCCGGGTAAGCGAAGCGCACCCGGGGAGGGAGGCGACCGCGCTCCCGGGTGCGCTTCGCTTACCCGGGCTACAAGGGCAACGACCACAACAACCTGTCTTGCAGTTTTCGCTGGAATGATGGTGGCTGTTTTATCGGGAGCGGAGTGCCCGTAGCGCCACGCGCTCCCATCAGCCCGCGCAACTTCACTTCTCGAAGCAGCACGCAGGCGAAGACCGCAACGCCAAAGCGGCGCGCGTCACCGGCATGGAGAAGAGCGGCCCGCCCCTGCAGGCCGCTCCAACCGCCTCACAGATGCCCACGCTCCCACGGCCCCGTGATCGCGAACGTGATTCCCGGCGTCTGGATGTTCACGAACAGCGTCCGGCTCCACGGATCCCAGCACGCGCCGCAGAACTCGCTTTCGCGGTAGTCGCCTTCGGCGATCGTCTTGTCCGCGTTGGCGATCTGCGTGGACGTCAGCTCGATGTTGTTCTTGCAGAAGTAGAACGACTCGCCGCGTCGCGTCAGCCCGATCAGGCGCGCGCCCGGGCCGTATTCGTCCGGGCTCTCGCCGCCGTCCTCGCACAGCAGCACGCCGCCGCGCGCGCTCACGGTGATGTTGTCGGGATTGTGCGCGGCCAACTGGTTGCCGCTGACGAACAACGCGCGGATGCGCTGCGTGAGCAGGTCGAGCACCCACACCGCGCCGTTGCCGCGGCCACGGCGGCCCTGATCGTCCACGCCGGTGCTGGTGTCGACGATGAACATCTTCCCGTAGCTGTGCCAGATGCCTTCGCCGCGGCTCATGCGCAGCGCGCCATCGGCCCACGCCTGGGCGAACGGGCCGCTGAGCGTTTCGCCCGCGGAGATGTCGGGAAAGCCCGCCGGAGCCGCGATGGTGTCGAGGTCGGGATCGGCGATGTCGATCCATTCCAGCGCGTATTCGTCGCCGATCTTCGCCACCGTGAGGTCCGCGTTGCGCCTGCCGCGCACGCGCGCGGCCTGCAGGCGACCGCCGTGTTCGAGCGAGCCGTAGCGGCCGGCGCGATCGTTCGGGATGAAGCGGTACAGGCCGGCCTTGTTCCGGTCGTCCTCGGTCAGGTAGACGATGCCGGTGCGCGGATCGACCGCGACCGCCTCATGGCTGAAGCGTCCCAGTCCGACCAGCGGACGCCCGCTGGTGCGTTCCGCGTCGGCATGCACTTCGAACACGTGACCGTGCTTGCGGCCGGTGCTGGACGCGTCGTCGGTCTTGATCTCCTCGCAGCTCAGCCACGTGCCCCACGGCGTCGGGCCGCCGGCGCAGTTGACCAGCGTGCCGCCGAGGCTGGCCTCGATGCTGTGCCAGTCGCCGTTGCGATGGATCAGCGTGGTGGTGCCGCCGCCCGCGCGCTGGCCGCCGCCGATGTCGCCGGTGTCGTACATGCCCGGCGCGTTGATCGGCGTGGCGCCGCCGCGCTCGTGATTGCGGATGAGCACGAGCTCGTGCCCGTGGCCACGGCCCGGATGACGATCGAACCTGCCGCGGCCGGGCTTGCGCACGGCGACCACGGCCATGCCGTCGTGGCGGTCGGGGCAGGGCTGGCCGTCGCTCATCACGTCGCCCGACCAGCCGAAGGAGCGATAGCTGAAGCCGCGCGGCAACTGCAGCAGCGGCAGGCCCGTGCTGCGATCGGCGACCGGCGCGAGCGGGCCGTAGCGGCTGGGGATCGGGGCCAGGCGGTTCGGATCGCCACCGGCGAGCGCCTGGCGCGTGTAGAGCGCGCCAAGGCTGCCGATGGCGCCGACCGCCATCGCGGCGGCACTGCCTTTGAGGACCTGGCGGCGGGAGGAACCGAATGCGTCCATCTGCGTCTCCTGCGGGGCTGGGGGAAGCCCGAATGCTGGGAGCGCGGCATGGCCGTTCGATGACACCTGCGCGTCAGCGCGCCGGATCGTGACCGTGCGCGGTTACCATCTCACCGATGGAAGCGAAACGATGAAAGCCAAGCTCATCGCCGTGGGCGAACGCGCGCCGCGCTGGGTCGCCGAAGGTTTCGGCGAGTACCAGAAGCGCCTGTCGCACTGGCTGCCGCTGGAACTGGTCGAGGTCGAACCCGGCCTGCGCGGAAAGGGTCGCGATGCCGCACGCGCCATGCAGGACGAAGGCGCGCGCGTGATCGCCGCGCTGCCGAAGAACGCGCTGGTGGTGACGCTCGACGGACGCGGCAAGCCGTGGTCGTCCGAACAGCTGGCGCAGCGCCTCGAACACTGGCGCGCGCAGGGGCGCGACCTGGCGTTCCTCATCGGCGGACCCGAAGGCCACGCACCGGACGTGATCGCGCGCGGCGACGAGTCCTGGTCGCTCGGCCCGCTCACGCTTCCGCACATGCTGGTGCGGCTGGTCGCCGCGGAGCAGCTGTATCGCGCGGCGGCGTTGCTGGCCAATCATCCGTATCACCGGGCGTGATGCCGCTTCGGTCCTGAAGCGAATCCCGCCGGGCCTCCGGCTTCGCCTGCATGGCGGAGTGAAGCGGACGTTCGCGATGGGAGCGCATGCGTGATGCGTTGAAGCCCGACAAAAAAAGCCACCCCGATCGCTCGGGGTGGCTTCGATGCCGCGATGACGCGACGGCTTACCAGCGATAGTTCAGCCCAAGCTGGCCGGTGACATCGTGGTAGTCGCCTGCGCCGTACGCGAGGCCGAGGTTGCCCCAACCCGTCCAGCCGCTGCCGAGCTGCGTCTGCAGGCCGAGCTTGGCTTCGTAGCGGTCGCGCGGCAGTTGCAGTTCGAGCGTGGTGGTGTTGAACGCCATGCGGTTGCGGTCGTCGTCGTGCCACCAGTTCAACGTGACGAACGGCTGCACGAGGTTGCGCTGCGCACTGGCCGCATGCCCGTAGAACCGCACGCCCAAACGCGTGGTCAGGCCACCGGCATCCACGTCGTCGATCAGCGTGCCGTTCTCCTCGCGGTGCTGCGACATGGTGTAGTCGGTGAAGATCGCCTGCGCCTGCGGCTCCACGAAGAAGCGCGTGCTGCCGCCGTCGTTCAGCGCGAACGCGTAACCGGCTTCGATCGAGCCCGCCCAGGTCGACGAGTCGTAACGCTCCGACGCGAGGTAATCGCCCTGCACCTTGTTGTCGTAGCGGCCGTACTGCAGCCAGCCGTCGAGGTACAAGCCGGTGGTCGTATTCGCGTTCGCGAACCACGTGCCGTACAGGCCCAGGTTGTAGCCGACGACCTTGCCCTTGGCGCGCCAGGGCAGCGGGTTCGACGTCACGTCGGTGTTCGCGCGACCGGTGCCGCCCATCAGGCCGACATGGAAGCGGCGGTCACCGGTCCCGCGTGCGATCTCGCCGCCGATCTGCAGCACCGAGGTATCGGTGCCGGCATCGAGCTGGCCTTCGCCCGTGACGCCGTCCATCTGGTTGCGCACCACGCGCACCCACGCCGCCGACGTGCGCCCGTCGTCGCCAGGCGCGCCGAGGTTCGGCTCGCCCATGCGATCGTGCATGGAGTGCTCGAACATGCCCACGGCCGCGGCCTGGTTGGCGAGGTAGGCGGCGGATTCGGGGCGGTAGAGCGGGGCGGTCGGGACGACGGGGGCGACCGGCGCGGGACCGGGAGCCGGATCGTTGGTATCGGTCGGATCGGGCGTTACCGGCGTCGGGACCACCGGAGTCGGAACGACCTGCACCTCGGAGCGCAGGTACCAGTCGCCGTCGGTCGGCGTCGCGACACCGCCCTTGTAGAGCAGGTACTCGTACGCGCCGGCGGTCGCACGCTTCGCGAGCGCAAAGGTGCCGTTCGATGCACCATCGACCTGCACGACCTGGATGCCATTCGACGTCTGCGCGCCGGCGCCGCCCACGTTATTGACGGTGACGGCAGTGGCCCCTTCGGTATCGCCGTGGACGATGAGCTTGTCGGTGGCGGACGCGTCTCCGCCGAGGACGGTGTTCAGCACCAGGCGACCGCCGTCGCCCACGTAATCGCCGGTGACTTCCAGCGTCTTGAAGCCGGCGCCTGCCGGTGCGGCGAACCCGATGGTGCCGCCATTGCGCATGGAAGCGACCACCGAGTTGCCGGTCAGCGTCCACAGGCTCGTCGAATCGATGGTGGCGTGGCCCGCGTTCGTCGCCGTGCCCGTGAGCGCCGAGCCGTTCGACAGATTGAAGTCCAGCGTTGCGGACGGACCGGCGATCAGATCGCCTGCCGTCCGTACGTTGTCCATGTTCAGGGTGAGGGCCGCATCCGGGTTGACCTGCGCGAGCACGCCGTTGTCGCTGGTGATCTTCACGCCGTTGGAGAGCGTCACCGAGCCCTTGCCCGACACCACGCCGATCGTGGCTTCGGCCGAATGCAGGCGGCCGCCATCGACGGTGATGGTGGCGGGGGCATCGAGCGGTGCCGGCGGAGCTTCGTAGCCGAGGGCGTTGCGACCCGCCTCGACGGTCGTGTTCGTCAGCCGCGCGGTGGCGCCGCCGTTGATCGCGACACCGGCGCCATGGGCACTGACGAGCGTGGAATCGGTTGCTTCGAACGTGGCGCCGGGTGCGTTGGCCGCGGTGGTGATGGCCATGGCAGCGTGGCTGTAGGGCGTGCTGCCGGTGCTCTCGATGCGCGAACCATTGCTTACGCGGACGGTGCCTCCCGACACGGCGGTGGCGCCGGCCGCATCGGCGCCCGACACCTTCACGTTCACGTTATCGCCTTCCACCAGGCTGTTCTGACGAACTGCGCTGAGACCATCCGCCGCTTCGCCGTTGGTGGTCACACTGCTGTTGCGGATGCGCACTTCGCCGCCGGTGTTCGCGGTCGCACCGTCTGCCAGCGGGCCATCGGTGACGATGGTGGCGCCGTCGACGTCGATGCGGCTTCCAGCACCAAAGGCCGAGACCGCCATCGATTGCTCGCCATGCGTGGTGACGGTGACATCCTTCGCCGTCACCGTGGCGCCGAGGTAGGCGTCCAGGCCGTTGGCTGTCTTTCCTGCGGTAGTGATGCTGCCGCCGGTGATCGCGACGCGGCTGTCAGGGTCGACAGCACCGATGCCGTATGCGAGCTCACCCTGCGTCGCGATGTTGGTGTTGTCGAGGGTTGCCGAGCCCGCGTCGTAAACGTACACGCCATAGGCGTCGTCCTTGCTCGTCTCGAGCGTCAGGTCCGTGCCGTTCACGACCGCCTTCCCGCCGACCTGCACGGCGTCTGCGAGTACGCCCGAAGTCGTGATCTTCGTCCCGGTCAAGGTCACCTGCGCCGAGTCCGTCGAGTGGACGCCGTCGGAATGGTCGCCGGTGGTGGCAATGCTCCCATCCTGGAAGTCGACCTTGCCGGATTGCGTGGCATACACGCCGTACGCGGTTTCTCCCGAGGTCGAAACGGTGGTTCCGCCAGCCTCGATGCTACCGCCCTCGAACGCCCGGAGACCGTCCGCATCGGCGTTACTGGTGGAAAGGGTCGCGTCATCGAGTACGACGGTGCCTTCGTCACGCGCAAGGACGCCGACCGCGCTTGCGCCCTCGGTCGCGATCGTGGTTCCGGACGCCGTGATCCGGCTGCCGCCGCCTTCAGACCACAGGCCATTCGCGTAGCTGCCATAGGTGTGCGCGTTGGCGCCCTCGAGCGCCACCTGTCCACCGGACTGGGCGACGGCGACGGCGACGGCGTTGGGCGCCTCGAGCGTACCGCTCCCGAACGCCTCGATGGCGACGCCGTTCGCATCGATGCGGCTGCCTTCGCCTGTGGCGTGCAGGACCGCGGCGTAGTTGCTGCCGTTCGACTCGATGGAGCCCCCGTTGATCGTGACGCGGCCTGAGTCGACGCTCGACACGACCGCCTGTCCGTTGCCGCTGCCCACGATTGTCGTGTCCTGGGTCGTGATCAGGCTGCCGGCTCCCGACGCCACAAGAGCGGTTCCCTGCGAGCTGCGTACCGTGCCGCCTTCGACCAGCACGCTGCCGCCCAGCGCCACAATGGACGCCGTACCGGTGTTGGTGGTCGTGACCCTGGTGTCGCGAAGCTTCAGCGATCCGCCATCTGCAGCGATCGCACCAAAGCTGGATGGGCCGCTCGCGACGATTTGGGAGTCGCTCAGTTCGATGGTGCTTCCATCATCTGCCACCACGACGGTAGCGGTGTTCTCGCCACCGGAGCGCGCGACGACATCGCTGCCGGTGATCTTGCCGCCGGACAATGCGAGCACCGCGACGCCAGCGTCCTCGGCCTCGATCCCGGTATCGAACGTCTTGCCGTCGGCATTGGCGGCCGGGTCGCCAATAACGATCAGTTGTTCCGCATAAGCGACGGAAGGTGCGCCGACAGCGATGGCCAGATGCAACGCGAGAGCGAGAGGCCGCTGCCTCAGGGGATGAAGCTTCATTGACACTTCCTGGTGAGTTAGGACGAGAGGTGCACGCCCCAACACGGGAAGCCAGGCGTGCGCGATGGACGTCGTGCCGACGTCCGGTCGCGCAGTCTGAAAGTCGTCGGAATGCTGCGAAATAAGAAAAGATCAGCGAGAAAGATTCATGAGTAAGGATTTTCTGACAGCGGTTCTGCGGCCTTTCCGATGCAGTTTCTACAGCGTGAACACCACCGGCAGCCGCCCCAGTGCCTCCACCGCACGTCCGTCCCGCATCGCCGGCACGAAGGTCCACTTCGACAACACGGTGCGACGTGCCGCCTGGTCGAGCATGCGATGGCCGCTGCTGCGCACGATGCGCACATCGAGTGCACGGCCGTCGGTGCCGACGAGGATTTCCAGCTCGACCGTGCCGCTCAGGCCAGCGCGCATCGCTTCGGCGGGATAGGGCGGCGGCGGTGCGCGCAATGCCTGCAGTTGCGCGATGGGCGAAGTCGTCGCAGGTTCGATCGTGGCGGGTCCTTCATCGACAACGTTCGCGGGCGCCTCGATCGCCATGTCGCCCGGCTGCGCATCGACCACCGGTTGTTCGAGTTGCGCGACGACGGGCCGCGTCTGCGGCGAGGGGCGCGTCACCGGCGTCGGTGGCCTGCGCGTGATCTCGACGCGTTCCGGCGGTGGCGGATCGACCGGACGGATCTTCGGCAACTGGATGATCGTGATCGCTTCGTGCGGTGTGGCGGGCGCGTCGGGCGCGCGCTGCGAGAGCGGCACCAGCAGCGCGAGCAGCAACGCGCCGTTGATCAGCAGCGTGCCGGTGTTCGCGGCGATGCGTCCGCCGTCGATGGACTCATGGGCAGCGGAAGGAAGGTGGATCGCGTGTGCCATGGCGGAACCTCCTGGGGTGTGCCATGGCGTCGAACGCGCGGAGGCGTCCGTCGGGGTTCCGCGTGTGTATCGACGCAAAAAAAATGGACCCGCCGAGGCGGGTCCATTCGTGAGGCGCGATGTGTGCCGCTCAGTCCGGCGTCGGTCGCTCGCTCAGGTCGTCGTTGCCGCCGCCCTCATCCGGGTTCGGCTTCTCGCGACGCTTCGGGTAATGCGCGTCGTCGCGATCGCGCGGCTCGGTCTCGGCGTAGCCGGGATTGCGGCCGGATTTCGGATCGGCAGCGGGCGGAGCGTTTTTTCCGGACGCGTTTCTTCGCAGCGGGGACATCGTCAGTTTCCGAGTTCGAACACGACGTCGAGATTGACCGAAAGGACGTTTTCGCCGGGTGAGATCGGCGTGGACTCGGCGCGATCCATCGCCTTCATCGCCATCATCGGCATCGGACGCGGCGGGGCGAAGCTGCCGCCCTCGCTGATGCTGACGATGCGGCGCACCTTCCTGCCCAGCGTCTTGGCGTACATTTCGGCGCGGGCCTGGGCCTTTTCGACCGCCGCACGGCGGGCTTCGTCGTAGGCGGCTTCCTTCTTGGCGTCGTCCAGGTCGAAGGTCGGGCCGTTGATCTGGTTGGCGCCGGTGGCGACCAGCGCATCCATGATCTTCCCGAGCTTGGCGATGTCGCGCACGGTGATGTTGACGTTGTTGATCGCCTGGTAGCCGGTGATCGTCGGCGGCTGGTTCTCGCCGTACTTGTACTGCGGGTTGAGGTTGACGCCGCTGGTCTGCACGTCGCGCTCGGCGATGCCGGCGGCCTTGATCGCCGCGATGACCTTCGCCATCTGCTCGGCGTTGGCGCGCATGGCGGCGTTGGCGTCGGCGGCCTGCGTGACCACGCCGGTGGACAGCGTGGCGATGTCGGGCGCGCGGCGGGCCTCGGCCTGGGCGGACACGTTGAGCAGCGTGCCTTCGGTGGCGACGTAGGGCGTGGTCTGGGCGGGGCTCACGGCGGGGACGGCTCCGAGGGCGAGGACGGCGGCAAGGACGAGCGGACGCAGGGAGAGGCGGGACAGCTGGGGCATGACAACTCCTTGGGTTGGAAGGGCCGTCTGCGTGACGGACCCTAGGGTCTGGACGATCCGGTGAACGATTCGTGAGCTTCGTCGGGGTTGCAGATGATGCCCCACCCTGTGCCCCAGTCAGCGCGGGTTATGCTTCGCCGATGCTGTATCTCGCCTCCAAATCCCCTCGTCGTCGTGAACTGCTGGGCCGGCTCCTGTCCGGCCGGCCGGGTGCCGAATTCGGCCTGCTCGACATCGACATCCCCGAACATCCGCAGCCCGGCGAGCCCGCCGAGGACTACGTGCGCCGCGTCGCGCGCGAAAAGGCAGGCGCCGGCCTGCTGCGGGTGATGTCCAACCCGTCGGCCGTCGTGCTCGGCTCCGACACCGAGGTCGTGCTCGACGGCGAGGTCTTCGGAAAACCCGTCGACGACGCCGATGCCGCATCGATGCTGCGCCGGTTGTCCGGCCGCACGCACGAGGTCGTCTCGGCCGTGTACGTGGTCTCGGCCTCGCGCGAACTGCACGCCGTGTCGCGTTCGGAGGTCACCTTCGCCGAACTCACGCCGGCACGGATCGACGCCTACGTCGCCAGCGGCGAGCCGCACGGGCGTGCCGGCGCGTATGCGATCCAGGGCCTGGCCGAAGCCTTCACCGTGCGGCTGTCGGGCAGCTATTCGGGTGTGATGGGCCTGCCGCTGTACGAGACGGCCACGCTGCTGCGCGAATTCGGGGTCATCGAGTGAGCGAAGAGATCCTCGTCAACGTCACCCCGCGCGAGACGCGCGTCGCCGTCGTCGAGAACGGCATGCTGCAGGAGCTGCACATCGAACGCGGCTGGCGTCGCGGCGTGGTGGGCAACATCTACAAGGGCAAGGTGCAGCGCGTCATGCCCGGCATGCAGGCGGCGTTCGTCGACATCGGGCTGGAACGCGCGGCGTTCCTGCACGCGGCCGACATCGTCAAGCCCGTGCCCGTCGCCGAAGGCGAGAACGCCGGCGAGGAAGCCCCGCTGCCGCCCGCGCCGACGCGGCCCATCGCCGAACTGCTGCGCGAAGGCCAGGAAATCGTCGTGCAGGTGGTGAAGGACCCCATCGGCAGCAAGGGCGCGCGGCTCACCACGCAGCTGAGCATTCCCTCGCGGTACCTTGTGCTTCTGCCGCGCACGCGCGTGGTCGGCGTGTCGGCGCGCATCGAGGACGAAGCCGAGCGCGCGCGCCTGAAGAACCACATCACCTCGCTCTCGCCCTCGGGGGAAACCCACGGCTACATCGTGCGCACCAACGCCGAGGGCCAGCCGGAGGAGCAGCTCGCCGAGGACGTCGCGTACCTGGGCCGCGTGTGGGGGCTGATCGAAGAACGCGCCCGCAGCGCGAAAGTCGGCGAGCGCGTGTACGAGGATCTCAACCTCCCGCTGCGCGCGGTGCGCGACCTGATGCGCAAGGACGTGGAGAAGGTGCGCGTGGATTCGCGCGAGACCTGCGAGCGCCTGCGCGTGTTCGCCGCGCAGTACATGCCGGGGCTGGACGAGAAGATCGAGCACTACACCGGCGCGCGGCCGATCTTCGACCTGTACGGTGTCGAGGACGAAATCCAGCGTGCCCTCGACAAAGAAGTGCCGCTGAAATCCGGCGGCTACCTGGTCATCGACCAGACCGAGGCGATGACGACGGTGGACATCAACACCGGTTCGTTCCTCGGCCAGCGCAACCTCGAGGAGACGGTGTACCGCACCAACCTCGAAGCCGCGCAGTCGGTCGCGCGCCAGCTGCGCCTGCGCAACCTCGGCGGCATCATCATCATCGACTTCATCGACATGACCGACGCCGAGCACAAGCGGCAGGTGCTGCGTCAGCTGGAGAAGTCGCTCGCGCGCGACCACGCCAAGACCACGGTGTACGACTTCTCGCCGCTGGGCCTGGTGGAGATGACGCGCAAGCGCACCACCGAGAGCCTGGAGCGCCAGCTGTGCGAGCCATGCCACGAATGCGGCGGTCGCGGCACGCTGAAGACGCCGGAAACGGTGACGTACGAGATCTTCCGCGACATCGTCCGCCAGGTGCGCCAGTTCGACGCGCAGCGGCTGATGGTGATCGCGTCGTCCAAGGTGGTCGCGCGCATCACCGACGAGGAGTCGGCGGCGGTGGCCGAGCTGGAGGAATTCCTGGGCAAGTCGATCCGCTTCCAGGCGGACGACCAGTACGCGCAGGAGCAGTTCGATGTCGTGCTGCTCTGAGCGGAACGGGAACGGCGAGGCGGGAGAGGACGGTCCAGTAACGCTGCGTTGGCGCGGCCGGTCGGACAATGGCGGGCGCCATCCGTCCCGCCGTGCGATGTCCCGCCGCCCGTGCGCGTCCGCATCGCCGGATCGCGCGGCCGGGGCGTTCCCCGGTTCCCGCCCTCGCACCCGCATCCCGCGCCATCTGGAAAGCCGCTGATCCCATGCCCACCCCGCTGCGTCGCCGCATGCGCATGGCCCGTCGTGGACTGGGCTATCTGGTCGCGCTGTCGCTGGTGCTCATCGCGCTGGTGCTGGCCGTGGCCAGCCAGGTGTTGCCGCTGGCCGAGAGCAATCCGCAGCGCGTCGCCGCCTGGCTGAGCGAGCGCGCCGGGCGACCGGTCGCGTTCGATCGCGTGGAAACCGCCTGGACCCGGCGCGGCCCGCTGTTGCGCCTGGACAACCTGCGCGTGGGCGCCGGGGATCGGGCCTTCACGATCGGCGACACGGAAATGCTCGTGTCCGTCTACGCCGGCCTGCTGCCGGGGCATGCGTTTTCCGAACTGCGCCTGCGCGGGCTCGACCTGACCCTCGAACGCGCCGGCGACGGTCGCTGGCAGGTGCGCGGCCTGCCCGGACAGGCGCAGCCGCAGCAGGCCGATCCGTTCGCCGCGCTGGAAGGGCTGGGCGAACTGCAGGTCATCGACGGCAAGATCACCGTGATCGCGCCGAGCCTGGGCATCGACGCGCACGTGCCGCGCATCAACCTGCGCCTGCGCGTGGACGGCCCGCGCGTGCGCGCCGGCGTGCGTGCGTGGCCGAGCGTGAACGTGCCCGGCGCCGCGTCCTCGCCGCTGGACACGGTGCTCGACTTCGATCGCGTGAAGGGCGACGGCCGCGCCTATATCGGCGCACGCCGCGCGGATCTGGCCGCGTGGGCGCCGCTGCTGCAGATCGCCGGCGTCGGCAGCGAATCCGGCGAAGGCCGCGCCGAAGCCTGGGCCGACCTGCGCGACCACCGCATCACGCAGGTGATCGCCGACGTCGCGCTCGATCGCGTCGGCCTGCGCGGCGCGCCGCTCGCCGGCGGCGCGGTCCCGCGCGTGCAGTTCGCGCGCGTGGCGGCGCTCGCGCGCTGGCGCACGATCGACGGCGGCTGGCGCGTGGACGCGAAGACCCTGCGCATCGAAACCGGCAAGGACGCGCAGAAGCTCGACGGCCTCGTCGTTGCCGGCGGCACGCGCTACGCGCTGCTGGCCGACCGCATCGACGCCGGCCCGCTGCTCACCGCCGCCTCGCTCAGCGACCGTCTCGCGCCGGGCCTGCGCGTGTGGCTGCACAACACCCGTCCGCGCGCATCGCTGCGGGAGGTCGAAGTCACCGGCGTGCGCGGCGGTGCGCTGCGCGCGCAGGCACGCATCGATGCGTTCGGTTTCGATGCGGTCGGCAATTCGCCCGGCCTGAGCGGACTGGCCGGGCAATTCCTCGGCGATGCGGACGGCTTCGCGCTCCAGTTCGATCCCGCCTCGCCGATGCGCTTCGACTGGCCGCGCGGTTTCGGCGTGTCGCATGCGGTGACGCTGCAGGGTTCGGTCGGCGGCTGGCGCGAAGGAGAGGGCTGGCGCATCGGCACGTCCTCGCTGGCGGTGAAGGGCCAGGGCTTCGGCGTGCACGCGCGCGGCGGGCTGTGGTGGCAGGGCGACGGCTCGCGTCCGCGCATCGACCTGGCCGCCGACATCGACGAAGCGCAGGTGCCGGTCGCGAAGGGCTTCTGGATCCGCCACGTGATGGCGCCGAAAGTCGTGGCATGGCTCGACAACGCGCTGCTTGGCGGGCGCCTGCACGACGGCCGCGCGGTGGTGTCGGGCGATCTGGACGACTGGCCCTTCCGCGACCGCAACGGTCTTTTCGAAGCGAGCGCGAAACTCGACGACGCCATCATCAAGTTCCAGCCCGACTGGCCGGCAGTGGAAGGCTTGAACGCCGATGTCGCCTTCGTCGCCGACGGCTTCACCGTGCAGGGGCAGGGGCGTCTTGCGGGCGTCGCGATCCCGCAGATCCGCGCGGGCATCGACCACTACAAGGGCGGCGCGCTGACCGTGCAGGCGCAGGGCAATGCCGATGCGGCGCAGCTGCTGAACCTGCTGCGACACAGCCCGTTGCAGAAGGAACATGCCGACACGTTGAAGAACGTCGTCGCCAGCGGGCCGGCCAAGGTCGGCTTCGACATGGAGATGCCGCTGCGGCCGAACCAGGTCACGAAGATCGCCGGCACCGTGCAGCTCGAACGGGCGAAACTCGCCGATCCGCGCTGGAAACTCGCGTTCGAACAGGTCAGCGGCAAGGCCGAATACGCACGCGGCGGCTTCCGCGCCGATGGCCTGAAGGTGCTGCACGAAGGCCAGCCCGGCGCGCTGTCGCTGCGCGCGGGCAACGAGTTCGTGCGCGACAAGGGCAACGTGTTCGAAGCCGGGCTCGATGCGCAGATGTCGGCGAAGGAACTGCTCGACCGCGCGCCGGAAATGGCATGGCTGAAGCCGCATGTCGACGGACGTTCGGCGTGGACGGTCGGCATCGCGATCCCGAAAGCCGCGCCGGGCCGGACCGCGCCGACGCTTCTGCAACTTCAGTCCAACCTGGTCGGCACCGCGCTCACGCTGCCCGAGCCGCTGGAAAAGCCGGCCGGCGAATCGCTCGCGACGTCGGTCGAAACCCCGTTGCCGATGGGCGGCGGCGACATCCGCGTGAACCTCGGCAACGTGATCGCGGTGCGCGCGCGCACGGCGACCGACGCGGCCGGCAAGAGCCAGACCGGCGTGCGACTCGCGCTCGGCACCAACCGCGTCGACGACGTGCCGCCCGCGCACGGGCTGGTCGCGACGGGGCGCGCGGCGCAGCTGGACGCGATCGACTGGATCGCGCTGCTGGAAGGCGGCGGCAGTGGCGGCGACGGCCTCTCGCTGCAACGCATCGACGTCACCGCGCAGAAGTTGAACCTGCTCGGCGGCGTGTTTCCCGACACGCATCTGGTCGTCGTGCCGGCCGCGAACGGCGCCACCGCCGTGCAGGCCGAAGGCGCCGCGTTGCAGGGCGCGGTGCTGGTTCCCGCGGGCGAGGGCGCGACCATCGCCGGGCGTTTCGACCGCATGTACTGGCGCGCGCCGAAGCGGGCCACGCCGGGTGCCGCGTCGCCGGCGCCGCCGGTCGCGGCGCCCGCGGACGATGCGTTCAACCCGGCGAAGATCCCGCCGCTGACCATCGACATCGCCGACCTGCACGTGTCCGACGCGCGCCTGGGCGAAGCGAAGCTGCGTACCCGACCGACCGCGACCGGCATGCGCATCGAACAGGTGCAGATGCGCGCGCAGAAGCAGCGCATCGACGCGAGCGGCGACTGGCACGGCCGCGGTGCGTCCGCGCGCACGCAGCTGGACGTGAAGATCGACAGCCAGGACCTGGGCAGCCTGCTCGCCGGGTTCGGCATGGGCCAGCAGCTCGGCGGCGGCACCGGCACGATGCATTTCGCCGCCGGCTGGGCGGGAAGTCCGGCGGCGTTCAACGTCGCCTCGCTCGACGGCAGCCTGGAGGCCGACATCCGCGACGGTCGCCTGCTCGAAGTCGAACCCGGCGCCGGACGCGTGCTCGGCCTGCTCAGCCTCGCCCAGCTGCCGCGCCGGCTGATGCTGGATTTCCGCGACTTCTTCAACAAGGGCTTCGCCTTCAACCGCGCCGGCGGCAAGGTGAACTTCGCCGGCGGCATGGCGCGCAGCGACAACCTCTCCATCGACGGGCCGGCCGCGTCCATCGGCATCCGCGGCACCGCGAACCTGCGCGCGCAGACGTTCGACCAGACCATCGAGGTGCGCCCGAAGGCCGCGAACCTGCTCACCGTCGCCGGCGCGCTGGCGGCTGGCCCGGTGGGCGCGGCGATCGGCGCGGCGGCGAATGCGGTGCTGCAGAAGCCGATCGGCGAGATGGCCTCGCGCACGTACCGCGTGACCGGGCCGTGGAAGGAGCCGAAGGTCGAGGTGGTGAGCGGGCAATCCGGCCAGGCGAAGGCCGAGGAACCGCCGCCGGAAACATGAGGCCCGCCGCCGGAACGCGCCTGAATCCCGCCCCGGCCGTGCCGCGCAAGCCGTTGCGTTCGCCCGTTGTGCCACCATCTCCTTCCTGATCACCCCCCATCGCCGCCGGGGATTTCCCCGGCTGGACACGCAGTGCCATTGCCGGCCGCATGCCCGCTGCCGGCCGGCGTTCCACTCCAGAGAGCCCGCATGACCCTTCCCATCCAGATCGCCGAAAACCGCCTGTTGTTGCCCGCCGGCCTCGATGCGGGCGGCCTCGAACGCACCCTCGGCACGCTGCTCGGCCCGGGCGTGGATTTCGGCGATCTGTATTTCCAGCACGCGCGCCGCGAGAGCTGGACGGTCGAGGACGGCATCGTCAAGGACGGCGCGCATTCGATCGAGCAGGGCGTCGGTGTGCGAGCGATCAGCGGCGAGAAGACCGGCTTCGCGTATTCGGACGAAATCAACACGCAGGCGCTGCTGACCGCGGCGAAATCCGCGCGCGCCATCGCGCGCGACGGTTCGGTGCAGGCGCCGCATTCGCTGGTGCGCGGCGGCGGTCGCGAGCTGTACGTGCCGGAAGATCCCATCGACGGCTACGCGAACGAAGCCAAGGTCGAAGCGCTGCGTCGCGTCGACCGCATGCTGCGCGCCGCCGATCCGCGCGTGAAGCAGGTGATGGTGTCGCTCTCCGGCGGCGTCGACACGATCCTGGTCGCGCGCAGCGACGGCGTGCTCGCCGCCGACGTGCGCCCGCTGGTGCGCCTGAACGTGCAGGTGATCGTCGAACACAACGGCCGTCGCGAAAGCGGCTACGCCGGCGGTGGCGGGCGTTACAGCTATTCCGAACTGCTCGACGGCGACAAGCCGGAAACGCTCGCGCGCGAAGCGCTGCGCCAGGCCCTGGTGAACCTGGAGGCGATCGATGCGCCGGCCGGCGTGATGCCGGTGGTGCTCGGCAACGGCTGGACCGGCGTGCTGCTGCACGAAGCCGTCGGCCACGGCCTGGAAGGCGACTTCAATCGAAAGGGCACCTCGACCTACGCCGGCCGCCTCGGCCAGCGCGTGGCATCGCCGGGTGTGACCATCGTCGACGACGGCACGCTGCCGGGACGTCGCGGTTCGCTCAACGTCGACGACGAAGGCACGCCGAGCAACTGCACGACGCTGATCGAGGACGGCGTACTGGTGGGTTACATGCAGGACACGCTCAACGCGCGCCTGATGGGCATGGCGCCGACCGGCAACGGCCGTCGCGAGTCCTTCGCGCACCTGCCGATGCCGCGCATGACCAACACCTACATGCTGGCGGGCACGCACGATCCGGAAGAGATGATCCGCTCGGTGAAGAAGGGCCTGTACGCGGTGAATTTCGGCGGCGGCCAGGTCGACATCACCAACGGCAAGTACGTGTTCTCGGCGACCGAGGCCTACCTGATCGAGGACGGCAGGATCACCGCGCCGGTGAAGGGCGCCACGCTGATCGGCAACGGCCCGGAAACCATGCAGCGCGTGAAGATGATCGGCCACGACCTCGCGCTGGACGAAGGCGTCGGCGTGTGCGGCAAGGACGGCCAGAGCGTGCCGGTCGGCGTGGGCCAGCCGTCGCTGCTGATCGACCAGTTGACGGTGGGCGGGACGCAGGCGTGAGCCTGCGGACACCGGGAGCGTCGAATATCCGAGCGTTTGTGGCCCGGGTAAGCGCGGCGCACCCGGGTGCTTTCCGCGGCTCGCCGTGCATCGTTCGAGCAATGCGTTCCCCGGATGCGCTGCGCTTATCCGGGCTGCAAGGGCAGGCCTCAGCGCGCGTCGTCGAACGTCTCGTCCGCACCCTCGAGGTCGTCGTCCCCCGACGCGCCGCCCACGATCAGTTCGCGCAGCGCCCGGTACAGCTCTCGGAACGCGCGCGGCGGCTTGTTCTTCCGGCGTTCGTCCAGCGCGCTGCGCACCAGTGCGCGCAGGTGCTGGCGATCGGCGGTGGGATGTTCGTCGAGCAGCTGCGCCAGCGCCGCGTCGCCATCGGCGAGCAGGCGCTCGCGCCAGGCTTCCACGCGATGCATCGCCGCGACTTCGCGCCGCGCCGCTTCGCCGCTTTCGTCCAGCGCGTCGCGGATCGCTTCGAGCACCTCGTCGTCCTCGCGGCGCATCTGCTTGGCCAGGTACGCCAGCTGGCGCTTGTGCGCGATGTGCGAGGTGATGCGCCTGCATTCGCGGATGTGCGGCAGCAGCGATTCGGGCACCGGCAGTTTCGCCAGCTGCGCCTCGGTCAACGCGACCAGCTTTTCGCCCAGCGCCAGCACTTCCAGCGCGTCGCGCCGGTTCTGGCTCCGGCTGGGGCTGAAGAACTCGCCGGTTTCCTCGTCTCTACCGCGCATGGCGCACCTGCCGCAAACAAAAGATCGGACGCGGATTTTCGCGGATGCCCGCGCATAAAGCACGTTTGAACCGCCATCCCGCTCCCGCATTATCCGCATTCATCCGTATGGATCCGCGTCAAGAAAGCATTCCCAAGGAACGACAGTGAGCCAGATCGCCGCCCCGAACCTCCCCGCCTACGCCGCCTCCCTTGGCGACAGCCACGCGCGCCTGGACGCGCTGGCGGACCTCTCGCAACGCCTGCTCGAGCGCGCCCGCGCGCGCGGCGCCACGCAGGCCGAGGTGTCGTGCTCGGAGGAGTCGGGCCTCAACGTCAACGTCCGCATGGGCGAGGTGGAGACCGTCGAGTCCACCCGCGACCGCGGCATCTCCGTCACCGTCTATTTCGGCCAGCGCAAGGGCAGCGCGAGCACCGCCGACCTGCGCGAGGAAAGCCTCGACGCCACGGTCGAGCAGGCCTGCGCGATCGCCCGCCACACCGAGGACGATGCCGCCGCCGGTCTCGCCGAGGCCGCACTGATGGCGACGGACCTGCGCGAATTCGACTCCTGGCATCCGTGGCCGATCGACGCCGACCGTGCGCTGGACCTCGCGCTGGCCTGCGAACAGGCGGGCCGCGATTCGGATTCGCGCATCGGCAACTCCGACGGCGCCTCGCTCGGCACCGGCGAAAGCATCAGCGTCTACGCCAATTCGCACGGTTTCATCGGCCGCGAGCGCAGCACCCAGCACAGCCTGGGCTGCGCGCTGATCGCCGGCCGTGGCGACGCGATGCAGCGCGACGGCTGGTACAGCATCGGCCTGTCGGCCGACGACCTGGAGCCGGCCGCGA
Organism: Lysobacter sp. SCRH-1R; assembly: GCF_057747855.1. Classification (NCBI taxonomy): domain Bacteria; kingdom Pseudomonadati; phylum Pseudomonadota; class Gammaproteobacteria; order Lysobacterales; family Lysobacteraceae; genus Lysobacter; species Lysobacter sp. SCRH-1R. The sequence continues at coordinate 1,135,461 of NZ_CM173227.1, forward strand.
GCATCGGCCGCAAGGCCGCCGCGCGTGCGGCTTCGCGCCTGGCGCCGCGGCAGATTCCGACCGGAGACTACCCGGTGCTGTATTCGGCCGAGATGGCGCGTTCGCTGATCGGCCATCTGCTCGGCGCGGTGTCCGGCGGCGCGCTGTACCGCCGCGCGAGCTTCCTCGTCGACAGCGCCGGGCAGACGCTGTTCCCGGACTGGTTCGGCATCGAGGAACTGCCGTTCCTGCCGCGCGGCTTCCGTTCCGCGTCGTTCGATGCCGAAGGCGTGGCCACGCGCGAATCGCCGCTGGTGAAGGACGGCGTGCTGCAGCGGTACATCCTCGGCAGCTATTCCGCGCGAAAGCTCGGACTGCAGACCACCGCCAACGCCGGCGGCGTGCACAACCTGCAGGTCGCCGCGAACGCCGGCGACTTCGAGTCGATGCTGCGCGGCATGGGTCGCGGCCTGCTGGTCACCGAGCTGATGGGGCAGGGCGTCAACAACGTCACCGGCGATTATTCGCGCGGCGCGGCGGGGTTCTGGATCGAGGGCGGCCAGATCCAGTACCCGGTCGACGGCATCACCGTCGCCGGCAACCTCCGGTCGATGTTCGCGGCGATCGAGGCGGTCGGCACCGACGTGGACCCGCGTTCGCACGTGCGTACCGGCTCGATCCTGATCGGCCGCATGACCGTGGCGGGCGAGTCCGAATCGGACGATTGATCGGTTTGGTGCTGTCGCGCAGGTTTGCTTGACCTGCTCGACGGCTCGGCGGAAAGTGGCCTGGTCCATTCAGGAAACCCCTGGGAGCCAGGCCATGAGCGAGAACCCGATCGACCCGAGCCAGTCCTCCGCACCCCCGCCGCCGCCGGGCCATCCGAGCGGCGTGGCCGCCGACCAGCGCCAGTGGGCCATGTTCGCGCACCTGTCGGCGATCGCCGGCGCGGTCCTGACCTCCGGCGTCGGCGGCTGGGGCACGTTCCTCGGCCCGCTGATCATCTGGCTGGTCAAGAAGGACACGATGCCCTTCGTCGACGATCAGGCGAAGGAAGCGCTGAACTTCAACATCACCGTGGCGATCGTGTTCTTCGCGCTGTGGGTGCTGGTGTTCGTGACACTGGGCATCGGATTGCTGATCGCGATCCCGGCGTGGTTCGTCATCGGCATCGCGTGGCTGGTGTTCACGATCATCGCCGCGATCAAGGCGAACGATGGGGTGACGTACCGGTATCCGTTCGCGCTGCGGCTGGTGAAGTAGCGCCCGCCTTGAGGTCTTCGCGATGCAGGACGCCCGCTCTTTGTGAGCGGGCGTTTTGTCTTGGGTAACACACGGGCACTCCATTGACGGTTCCCCGGCTCACCGTCATTCCAGCGAAAGCCGGAACCCATTTTGCTGTTGCTGTTGCCCGTCATCCCGGCCTTCGACGGGATGGCGGTGAACGTGGTTCACCGATGCGGAAGTGCCCGTGCGTTACGTGGCCTGGATCCCCGTCGTCGGGATGACGATCTTCTCCGGAAGGCGATGCCGCTCTTGTAGCCCGGGTAAGCGAAGCGCACCCGGGTTTGGAGAAGGGATCGCGCCCCGGGTGCGCTTCGCTTACCCGGGCTACAACAGCAACGGCGACGCCGTCAGCAGCACCAACGCGGACGCCATCGCTGCCGCCGCAACGCAAGCGCAGCAGACCTCAACGATCCCGTTCGATCGCCATCCGCCCCAGCGCCGCCAGCGCATTCGTGCGTTCCCCGAACGAAGACAGCGCTTCATCCATCCCGCGACGCAGCTCTTCCAGCCGCGCACGCGACGCGTCCAGGCCGATCAGCGCCGGGAACGTCGCCTTGTCCTGCGCGACGTCCTTGCCGGCGGTCTTGCCAAGGGTGGCGCTGTCGCCTTCGATGTCGAGGATGTCGTCGCGCACCTGGAAGGCCAGGCCGAGCGCCGCCGCATAGCGGTCGAGGGCATCGAGTTCATCGGCGCGAGCGCCGCCGCACAGCGCGCCCATGCGCACCGCCGCGCGGATCAGTGCACCGGTCTTGAGCGAATGCAGGCGCTCCAGCGCCTGCACCGACAGCGAACCGCCGTTCCCCGTCGCGGCAAGATCCAGCGCCTGGCCGCCGCACATGCCGGCAGCGCCGGACGCCGTCGCCAGCGTGCGCAGCAGTTCCACGCGCGTGGTCGCGGCGACGTCCGCATCGGCGAGCACTTCGAAGGCCAGCGATTGCAGCGCATCGCCGGCGAGCACCGCCGTGGCTTCGTCGAAGGCGATGTGCACCGTCGGCTGGCCGCGACGCAGCGCGTCGTCGTCCATCGCGGGCAGGTCGTCGTGCACCAGCGAATAGGCGTGGATCAGCTCGACCGCCACCGCCGGCGCGTCCAGCACGTCGGCGTCCGCGCCGAGTGCGGAACCGGCCGCGTACACCAGCAGCGGGCGCATGCGCTTGCCGCCGAGCAGCACCGCATGCCGCATCGCCGCGTGCAGGCGCTGCGGCGGCGAATGCGGGTCGGGGAGGGCGCGTTGCAGCGCGGCGTCGGCGCGTTCGCGCCAGCGCGCGAGGTCAGACATCGCCGCGGTTCGACGAGCCGGCATCCTGCGGCGGCGGCGCGGAGAACGGTTCTCCGGACGCCGGATTCTGCGGATCGCTGAGCAGGCGCACGCGCAGTTCGGCTTCCTCCAGCGCGCTCTGGCAGCGGCGGTACAGGCCGACGCCGCGTTCGTACGCGGCCAGCGAGTCTTCCAGGCTCATCTCGCCGTGTTCCATCTTCTCGACCAGCTGCTCGAGCGCGTCCAGGGACTGCTCGAAATCGCTGACGGGCGAGGTGGACGGCGTGTCGTCTTGGGCGGGTGTGCGTGCCATGCGGGAAGTGTGCGACCCGCCCCGGCGGGGGTCAATTGCCGGCCACGGCGGTTGCGGCGTGCGTCGCGTCTTGGCGGCGCCAGGTGAGCCGCGCGCCGCGTTCGCGCAGCCAGATGTCGAAACGGGCCGAATGGACGAGGTCGCCGGCGGCGAGCAGTTCGCCGTCCGGATCGCCCAGCAGCGGCAGGCGCTCCCGCTCCCACGGCGGCACGCCGAGTTCCTGCAGCACGTGCTTGAGCGCGTGCGAATGCGTGCGGCCGGGGCGCACCAGCCGTTCGCCGCCCTGGCGGGTGTGCACCCGCAGCGGGGTGTCGAATCCGGTCGCCCCTTCCAGCATCAGCACGTCGCCGCCGGGAAGCGCGAGCGGCGCGCGTCCGTCCCATTCGATCTGCCACTCCTCCGGCAGCGGCGGACGTGCCACGTCGGCATGCAGCAGGTCGCGCCACGCGCGCAGCACGGCGCCATGCCAGTGGAAGACGGGATCGGCATCGTCGCGTGCGGCGAGGATCTCGCGTTCGACGCGTTCGATACCGTTGCCCGGCAACGGAGGCAGGGCGAGCGTGTCGATCCACCGACGCAGCACGCGCGCACGCCGCGCCGGTGGCAGCGCGAGCAGGCGCGTGCGCGAGAGGCAGTGCGGATCGGCGGTGGCTGCGTCGGCGAACGCCTGCGCATCGCCGTCGTCGAGCAGCGCGTCGGCCTGCCCGCACAGCATCGCCGAACGCGCCAGCGCATCGGAGGCGTGCGGCCAGCGTTCGCGCAGCAGGGGCATCACCCGTTGACGCAGGAAATTGCGATCGAACGCGGTGTCGGCGTTGCTGGGATCGTCGATCCACGAGAGCGCATGCGCCCGTGCGTACGCGAGCAGCGCGTCGCGGTCGACCTCGAGCAGTGGTCGCCACAGATGCCCGGGCCCGAACGCACGCCAGCGTCGCATCGCCGCGAGCCCGTCCGGCCCGGACGCGCGAAGGGCGCGCAGCAGGAAGGTTTCGGCCTGGTCGTCGTGATGGTGCGCCAGCACCAGCACTTCGCCCGGCGCGAGCGCGCGTGCGAACGCGTCGTGGCGCGCCGCGCGCGCGGCGGCTTCCGGGCCGTCGCCGCGCATCGCGACGTTCACGCGGATGACCGTGAGCCGAACGCCAAGCGCTTCGCAGGTGCGCGCGCAATGAGCGGTCCAGCGGTCGGCGTCGGCGTGCAGGCCGTGGTGGACGTGGATCGCGCGCAGCCGGTCCACCGCCCCGGTGCCCGCCAGCAGATGCAGCAGCACCGTGGAATCGAGGCCGCCGCTGTAACCCACGCAGACGGGCGCCGCCGGGCGGTCGTGCAGGGCGGTGGCGAGCGGGGCGGGCATCGCGCGATGGTGCCACGGTCGTGGAATGCAGCAACCCATCGATGGGGGCTGCATCGCCCGCGTCGCGGACGCACCATTCCTCCATCCCCCGCATCGGTCTTCACAGGAGTTGCCCGTGTCCCGGCTTTTCACCCCGTTCGAGCAGCGCTCGCTCACCCTGCGCAATCGCCTGGTGGTGGCGCCGATGTGCCAGTACTCCGCGGTGGACGGCGTGCCCAACGACTGGCACCTGGTGCACCTGGGCAGCCGCGCGGTGGGCGGCGCGGGCGCGATCATCGCCGAGGCCAGCGCGGTCTCGGCCGAAGGGCGCATTTCCCCGGCCGACACCGGCCTGTGGAACGACCGCCAGGCCGAGGCCTGGTCGCGCATCGCGCGCTTCGTCGCGTGCCAGGGCACGGTGCCGGGCATCCAGCTGGCGCACGCCGGGCGCAAGGCAAGCGTCGCGCCGCCGTGGCTGGGCGGCATCGGGGTGACGCCGGACGACGGCGGCTGGACGCCGGTCGCGCCGAGCGCGATGGCCTTCAGCGAAACCTCACCGCATCCGCGCGCGCTGGAAACCAGCGAGCTGCGCAACGTCGTCGACGATTTCGCCTGTGCGGCGTGGCGCGCGCAGGCAGCGGGATTCCAGATCGCCGAGATCCATGCGGCGCACGGCTATCTGTTGCACCAGTTCCTGTCGCCGTTGTCGAACCATCGCACCGACGAGTACGGCGGTTCGTTCGAGAACCGCACGCGCCTGCTGCTGGAAGTGATCGACGCCGTGCGCAAGGTGTGGCCGGAGCGCCTGCCGCTGTGGCTGCGCGTGTCGGCGACTGACTGGATCGAGGGCGGCTGGGATATCGAGGAAAGCGTCGAACTGGCGCGCCTCGTGAAGCAGCGCGGCATCGACCTGATCGACGTGTCCACCGGCGGCGTCGCGCTGGGCGGGAAGATTCCGCTGCATCCGGGCTACCAGGTGCCGTTCGCGTCGCGCATCCGGCGTGAGGCGGGCATCGCGACGGGGGCGGTCGGGTTGATCACGAAGTCGGATCACGCCGAAGCGATCATCGAGGAAGGTGACTCGGACGTCGTGCTCATCGCACGCGAGCTTTTGCGCGATCCGTATTTCCCGCGGCGTGCGGCGAAGGAGCTGTCCGGCGAGCTGCATGGGCCGGAGCAGTATTTGCGGGCCTGGTGAAGCGCGCGCCGGCGGCTTGAACCGAAAGCTGCTTTCGTAGCCCGGGTATGCGAAGCGCACCCGGGGACGGTCACGTCCAACCCGGGTGCGCTGCGCTTACCCGGGCTACAAACAACAGCCAGCCTTACGCCGCCTCGTACGCCCCGTAACTGCGCAGCCGCTGATAGCGGCGTTCCAGCAGTTCGTCGACCGGCAGCGTCGCCAGCGCGTCGAGTTCGTTGAGCAGCACGGCCTTCAGGCGCGTGGCCATCTGCTTCGGGTTGCGATGCGCACCGCCGATGGGCTCGCGCACGATCTTGTCGATCAGGCCCAGGCCGAGCAGGCGCTTGGCGGTGAGGCCGAGCTGTTCGGCCGCATCCTTCGCCTTGGCCGCGTCCTTCCACAGGATCGACGCGCAGCCTTCCGGCGAGATCACCGAATACGTGCTGTATTCCAGCATCAGCGTGCGATCGCCCACGCCGATCGCGAGCGCGCCGCCGGAGCCGCCTTCGCCGATCACGGTGCAGATGACCGGCACCTTCAGCTCGCTCATCTCCAGCAGGTTGCGGGCGATGGCCTCGGACTGGCCGCGCTCCTCCGCGCCCACGCCCGGGTACGCGCCGGGCGTGTCGATGAAGGTCAGCAGCGGCAGGCGGAAACGTTCGGCCAGCTTCATCAGGCGCAGCGCCTTGCGGTAGCCCTCGGGGCGCGGCATGCCGAAATTGCGCTTGATCTTGCTCTTGGTGTCGCGGCCCTTCTGGTGGCCGATGATCACCACGCTGCGGCCGTTGATACGGCCCAGGCCGCCGACGATGGCGGCGTCGTCGGAATAGGCGCGATCGCCGGCGAGTTCCTGGAACTCGTCGCACATCACGCGGATGTAGTCGTTGGTGTACGGGCGCGCCGGGTGGCGGGCCAACTGCGAGACCTGCCACGGGGACAGGTCGCGAAAGATCTGCGCGGTGCGGATGCGCAGCTTGTCCTGCAGCGCGTGCACTTCGGCATCCACGTCCACGGCCGGGCCGTTGCTGGCGTGGCGCAGTTCCTGGATCTTGGCTTCCAGGTCGGCGATGGGCTGCTCGAAGTCGAGGTAGTTCGGATTCATGCTCGGGCCGGTGGCCGGAAAGTGGGACAGTCTAGCCGAGGCCGGGTGACCGTACCGAGAGGTGTGTTGCTGGTATGGAGTTCCGGGAGAAGCCGACCGCTGCCCACTGAAAACGACTTCATGGACCGGCCCCGCCACCCGCGTGCTTGAATCCGGGCTGGGCATCGGAGGGGAGAGGGGATGAAGGCCACGCATTGGGCGCTCGTCGCCGCACTGCTATTCGCGGTCGCCGGGCCGGCCGCCGCCGCCGGCTGGCGCCACCTGGGCGATGCCGACAGGGTCGAGCGCCGCCCCGACGGCGTCGTCGTCCACAGCGGCACCGCGCGGCTGGAGGTGAGGGTCCATGCCGACGGCGTGTTCCGCGTCCGCCTCGCCCCGGACGGCAGGTTCGACGCCGATCCCTCCTGGGCCGTCGTGCAGGGGGCCGAGCCCGTGCGCGTGCGGATCGACGAAACCCGCGCCGCCGTCCGCGTCGTCGGCGATGGCGTCGCCGCGATCGTGCACCGTTCGCCGCTGCGGGTGGATTTCGTCGATGGCAACGGCCGCACTCTCCTCGCCGACGAAGCGTCGCTGCCGCTGGCCTGGCTGCCCGGCGAACACGGCACGCGCGTGCGCGTGTGGAAATCGATGCCGGAGGACGAGCATTACTACGGCCTGGGCGACAAGGCCGGGCCGCTCGACCGTCGCGGCCGCGCGTTCGCGATGTGGAATCGCGATGCGTATTCGTGGCAGGGCCATACCGATCCGCTGTACAAATCGATCCCGTTCTTCATCGGCCTGCGCGGCGGCATCGCGTATGGCGTGTTCTTCGACAACACGCATCGCAGCAGCTTCGATTTCGGCACGGAATCCGACGGCGTGCTGTCCTTCGGCGCGGAAGGCGGTGCGCTCGATTACTACTTCATCGCCGGCCCGCAGCCGGCGCAGGTGATCGAACGCTACACCGCGCTGACCGGCCGCACGCCGTTGCCGCCGTTGTGGTCGCTGGGGTTCCAGCAGTCGCGCTACAGCTACAACCCGGAAGCGAAGGTGCGCGAAATCGCGAAGCAGTTGCGCGAACATCACATTCCGGCGGACGCGATCTACCTCGATATCGACTACCAGAAAGGCTACGCGCCGTTCACCGTCGATCGCGCGCAGTTCCCCGGGTTCGAGCGGATGATCGCCGACCTGCGTGGCGAAGGGCTGCGCACGGTGCTCATCACCGACCTGCACATCAAGCACGATCCGGGCAACGGCTACGCGGCGTTCGATTCGGGGCTGCGCGCGGACGCGTTCATCCGCAATCCCGACGGCTCGCTGTACGTCGGCGAAGTGTGGCCGGGCGACGCGGTGTTCCCGGACTTCACGCTGTCGCGCGTGCGCGGCTGGTGGGGCGGGCTGTATCGCGATTTTGCCGCGATGGGTGCCGCCGGCTACTGGAACGACATGAACGAGCCGGCGGTGTTCGACGGTCCCGGCGGCACGATGCCGCTGGATACGCCGCATCGCATGGACGACGGCACGACGCGCGAGCATCGCGAGATCCACAACGTCTACGGCATGTTGAATGCGCGCGCCACCTACGAAGGGTTGCTGGAACTGCAGCCGGCGCGGCGGCCGTTCGTGCTCACGCGCGCGGCCTATGCGGGCGCGCAGCGTTACGCGGCGACGTGGACCGGCGACAACACCGCGAGCTGGCACCACCTCGCGCAGAGCACGCCGAACCTGCTGAGCCTGGGGTTGTCGGGCATGGCGCTGGCTGGCGACGACGTCGGCGGCTTCATCGGCTCGCCGCCGCCGGACCTGCTGACGCGATGGTTCCAGCTGGGCGCGTTCAACCCGGTGTTCCGGAATCACGCCGCCACCGACACGCGCCCGCACGAAGCATGGGTCGACGGCCCGCAACACGAAGTGCTGCGGCGCGAGGCGATCGAGCTTCGTTACCGCCTGATGCCGTATCTCTACACCGCGGCCGAGGAGAACGCGCGCACCGGCATGCCGATCATGCGGCCGGTGTTCCTGCGTTATCCGCAGGCGGAGGCGTTCTACAGCAACGATCGCGATTTCCTGTTCGGCGGCGATCTGTTCGTCGCGCCGGTGGTGGACGAACGGCTGGATGCGCATGCGGTGTCGTTGCCGCCGGGTGCGTGGTATGCGTTCGGGACCTCGCAGCGATTCGTCGCCTCGAAGGAGCCGGTGAAGATCGATCCGCGTCCCTCGCGCACGCCACTGTATGCGCGTGCCGGCGCGATCGTGCCCATGCAGGCGCTGGTGCAGCATACGGGCGAGGTGCCGGCGGGGCCGCTGGAATTGCAGGTGTATCTGCCGGAGGCGGGTTCGGAGGAGTGCCGGGGCGCGTTGTACCAGGACGATGGCGAGACGTTCGGGTATCGCGACGGGAAGTTCCTTCGCGTGACCTATGCGTGCTCGGCCGAGGCGGCGGTCGCGTCGGTGAGCGCGCAGGTCGCGCATGACGGATTCACGCCCTGGTGGAGTGCGACGCGCGTGACGATGTTCGGCGTGCCGCAGCGGCCGTCTGCCGTGCGCGTGGATGGGAGGGCGATCGCGGGGTGGAAGCACGACGCGTCGGCGAAGACGGTCACGCTGGAAGTGCGGGGTGGGGTGCGCGATTGGACGGTCGAGGTTCTGCGCTGAGCGGTTGCGACGTCCGGCGAAGGCCACGTACACGAGCTGCGAAGCTTCATCGAGCGCACGCGGCCACATCGTTGCATCGCATGTCCCGACCCCAACCCCTCTCCCGAGGGAGAGGGGCTCAATATCGGGTGCTCAAGCGTCCTGGCAAAACCACGCGTTCCCGCTAGCGATCAATTCGCCCAAGGCTTGGAAAGCGCCAGCTTCACCGCCCGCACCCCCGGCGTCGCGCGCAGGCGCGAGGGTAACTCCGCGTCGGCGCGGATCGACTGCGTGCCGTTGAGGTCGAGCGAACCGGCGGCGCCGCGGCGCACCAGCAAATCCATCCGGATCGGCGTCGAGCCCGGGCGGAACGACGACAACAGCGCGTCCACGCGCTGCATCGTGCCCGGTTCGCGCAGGTCCAGGCGCAGCATCAGCCGCTGCGCGTGCTTCTCGCAGATCTGCTCGAAACTCCAGCAACGCGACGCGCGCAGTGCGAAGCCGCCACTGAAGCTGTCCTCGCGCAGGCCGCCCTGGATCACCAGCAGGCGATCGCGCACCAGCAGCTGAGCGTACTCGCTGTAACTTTCATTGAAGAACGCGCATTCCAGACGACCGCGACCGTCCTCGATCTGCACGAACATCTGGCTGTCGCCCTTCTTGCGCAGGCCGACGACGAGTCCGGCGACGATCGTCTCGACTTCCTGGCGCCAGCCGCCGCGTTGTTCGGGGCGGTTTTCCCAGATCTTCTCCAGTGCGCTCAGGTCGTTGCCGATCAGCCCGCGCACTTCCTCGCGATACGGGTCGAACGGATGGCCGCTGAGATAATGGCCGAGCGTTTCGCGCTCGCCGTGCAGGATCTGCGTCAGCGGCCACTCGTCGGTTTCGGGCAGGTCCAGGTGCAGCGCGGGCGCGGCGGTTTCGAAACCGCCGAACAGCGACACCTGTCCGGCTTCGCGTTCCTTCGCGAGTTGGTCGGTCGCCTTCAGCACTTCCGGCAGCTGCAGCATGATGCTCGCGCGGTTCTTGCCGAGCTTGTCGAGCGCGCCCGCCTGCGTCAGCGCTTCCAGCGCACGACGATTGAGCTTGCCGCTGTCCACGCGCTTGCAGAAATCCAGCAGGTCGGCGAATTCGCCGGCGCGGCGCGCCTCGACGATCGCCTCGCACGCGCCGCGGCCGACGCCCTTCACCGCGCCCAGGCCGTAGCGGATCGTGGCGGCGTCCTTCGCCTCGAACATGTACGCCGACGCGTCCACGTCCGGCGGCAGCACGTTCAGGCCCATCACGCGGCATTCGTCGAGGAAGCTGGTGACCTTCTCGGTGTTGTCCATGTCGGACGACAGCACCGCGGCCATGAATTCGGCCGGGTAGTGCACCTTCAACCATGCGGTCTGGTAGGCGACCAGCGCGTACGCCGCCGAGTGCGACTTGTTGAAGCCGTACTCGGCGAACTTCTCCATCAGGTCGAAGATCGGCGAGGAGGTCTTCGGATCGATGCCGCGCTCCTTGCAGCCGGCCTCGAACTTGGCGCGCTCCTTCGCCATTTCCTCGGGCTTCTTCTTGCCCATCGCGCGACGCAGCATGTCGGCGCCGCCGAGCGTGTAGCCCGCCAGCACCTGCGCGATCTGCATCACCTGTTCCTGGTACACGATGACGCCGTAGGTCGGCGACAGCACCGGTTCCAGCAACGGATGCGGGTAGGTGACCTCGGTATGCCCGTGCTTGCGATCGACCCATTCGCGATCCATCCCCGAGCCCAGCGGGCCGGGGCGGAAGAGCGCGGCGAGCGCGATGATGTCCTCGAACGTGTCGGGCCTGGCGCGCTTGAGCAGTTCGCGCATGCCGCGCGATTCGAACTGGAACACCGCCACCGTGTCGCCGCGCGCGAACAGCTCGTAGCTCAGCTTGTCGTCGAGCGGCAGCGCGGTGATGTCGAACTGCGGCGTGGCGACGTTCTTGAACGTGTGGTTCATCGCCGGGCCGGCGTCGATGCCCTTCGCCGCGGCATCGGCCAGGCGCTTGTTGATCGCCTTCACCGCCCAGTCGATGATCGTCAGCGTGCGCAGGCCGAGGAAGTCGAACTTCACCAGGCCGACCGCTTCGACGTCGTCCTTGTCGAACTGCGTCACCGGGTTGCGACCGCGGCCCTCGCCGTCGTGTTCGGCGAACAGCGGGCAGAAGTCGGACAACGGGCTCGGCGCGATCACCACGCCGCCGGCGTGCTTGCCGGCGTTGCGCGTGAGGTCTTCCAGGCTGCGTGCCAGGTCCAACAGGTCGCGCACGTCTTCTTCGGCGTGGTAGCGCTGGATCAGGTCGGCCGAAGCGAGCGTGTTGTCGGACTTCGCCGCATCCGATTCGCCCAGCGCGTCGTCGAGCGAAATGCCGAGCGTGTTCGGGATCAGCTTGGCGATGCCGTCGACGAAGCCGTACGGGTGGCCGAGCACGCGGCCGGAGTCGCGCACCACCGCCTTCGCGGCCATGGTGCCGTAGGTGATGATCTGCGAGACGCGATCGCGCCCGTACTTGCGCGCGACGTAGTCGATGACTTCATCGCGCCGGTCCATGCAGAAGTCGATGTCGAAGTCGGGCATCGACACGCGTTCGGGGTTGAGGAACCGCTCGAACAGCAGGTCGTACGGCAGCGGGTCCAGGTCGGTGATGCCCAGCGCCCACGCGACCAGCGAGCCCGCACCCGAACCACGGCCCGGACCGACCGGGATGTCGTGGTCCTTCGCCCAGTTGATGAAGTCCGCCACGATCAGGAAGTAGCCGGGGAACCCCATCTTGATGATGACGTCCAGCTCGATTTCCAGGCGCGCGTCGTAATCCTCGCGCGACTTGCCGGGCGCGAGCGGGTTCTTCTCCAGGCGCCGGGCGAGGCCGTCGCGCGCGCTGCCACGCAGCCAGCTCTCGATGGTGTGCTCGCTCGGCACCGGGAACGCGGGCAGCGCGTATTCGCCGAGCTTCATCTCGACGTTGCAGCGCATCGCCAGCGAGAACGCGTTGTCGATCGCGTCGGGCACGTCGTGGAAGAGCGCCTGCATGTCCTGCGAGGACTTCAGGAACTGCTCGGCGCTGTAGTCCTTCGGCCGCTTGGGATCGTCGAGCACGCGGCCCGACGCGATGCACACGCGCGCTTCGTGCGCGTCGAAGCCTTCGGCGTCGATGAAGCGCACATCGTTGCTGGCGACGACCGGCATCGAGCGCGCGACGGCGGCGTGCAGCGCGAACGCGTTGAACGCGTCCTCGCCATCGCGGCCGGTGCGGGTGAGTTCCAGGTGCAGTCGTTCGCCGAACACGCCGCGCCAGTCCATCAGCCAGGCTTCGGCGAGCTCGTGGCGGTTGCCGATCGCGAGGCGTCCGGCAAGGCTCTGCCGTCCGGCCAGCGCGAACAGGCCGCCGTTGTCCTCGCGCAGCCATTCCGGGCGCAGCGCCACGCCGTCGGTGCGATGGCCCTCCATCCACGCGCGCGTGAGCAGGCGCGAGAGCGTGAGGTAGCCGGCGCGATCGCGGCACAGCAGCGTCATGCGCGAGGCGGCTTCGTTGCCGTCGGCGAGGCCGACATCGGCGCCGATGATCGGCTTGATGCCGGCGCCTTCGGCGGCCTTGTAGAACTTGACCGCGGCGAAGAGGTTGTCGAGATCGGTCAGCGCGACCGCGGGCTGCGAAAGCGCGACGCAGCGCTTCACCAGCTCGCCGATCCGGATCGTCGAGTCGGCGAGCGAGTATTCGCTGTGGAGATGGAGGTGGACGAAGGGGACTGCGGACATGCTGACGGCAGGTTATCAGCACCGGCGCGTGCTGCGCAGACTTGCATTTGCGCGGGACCGGGGACCCGGGACGGGGAGCGGGAAGAATCAGGAGCGCCGCGCTTTTCGCCTTTCCACCAGTCCCGGGTTCCCGGTCCCCGGTCCGGGTTCATGAAACCCTGAACAACCCCCGCGGCAGATTCCACGGCGCGTAATGCTGCTCGCGCACCCACATCGCGTGCTGCCACAGCGCGACCTCGTCCAGGCGTTCGCGGACCCAGGCGGCGCGGCGTTCGTCGGCGCGGCCGGCGGGGTGGTGGGCGTAGCGGTAGGCGGTGAAGTCGCGGTAGTCCTCGGCTTCCTCGGCGAAGGCCGGCCAGGCCAGTTCGATCAGCAGCACGTCGTCGAGTTGGCCCAGCACCGGGATGCGGTCGGCGATCAGGTCGTCCTCGCGGTCGATGTACGCCAGCAGCTTGCCGATGCGCGCATGCGCGGCTTCGTCGGCGTCCCAGTCCTCGTCCTCGAGCAGGGCGCGCAGTTCCTGCACGCTCTGGAGGCGACTTTCGATCACCTCGCGCGCCTGTTCGGTCGGAAGCTTCAGCAGCCAGGCGGCGAGCTGCTGGAGACGGTCGGCGTTCACGCGCGGGGCGTCGGCGTGGATCTCGTGCAGGAGCTGGTCGAACTGGACGACGGCGGCGTCGGAAAGCGGAATCGCGCCGGCGTTCTCGCGCGCGCCCATGCCGCTGTACATGTGGTCGAAGGGCAGCGGCTGCGCGGTGGGAGTGGGATGGAACATGCGCATGGCACACCTCGCTCGCCGGCCAGGGCCGGACCCGCGCCGCGGCCGGCGACGTCGCGCGGGCCGTCCCGCCGCAGGGAAGGCGGGATGCAGGGCAATGATGCGCCTGATGGTGCGGTGCGGGGAACGGTGGTTTTCGCTTGATGTGCGTGTTTATCCGGGTGAATCCGTCTGATGCGGTGCGCAAGTGGTTGCCATCCATGGCGCGACGATGTGGGCTTCGGAAAGCCCCGCCCGGCCATCCATGGCCGGGCGTTCAGCGGGTCACGCGGCAGTGCCGCGTAAGCGACCCGCTTCACCCATCCATGGCCGGGCGTTCAGCGGGTCACGCGGCGGTGCGTCGCAGGCGACCTGCTTCACTCAATGCACCCGGAAGATCGGCGCCGCGACCGGCAGGAAGCTGGTTTCGCGGATGCGCTTCTCGTACTGGGCGAGCACGGCTTCCTCATAGCGGACCTCTTCCCAGTCGGCGCGCGAGAAGGCGAACGCCGACGGGGTGCGGTCGCGCCGGTGCGCCTGGTGGCTGCGCACGCGGACGTAGTCGAGGTAGTCGTCCACTTCCGCGGCCAGCTTCGGCCAGGCCGTCTCGACCACGATCGCGTCGTCCAGCCGGCCGACCTGCGGCAGCCAGTCGGGGATCAGGTCGTCGCGGCTGCGCGCGTAGCCGACGATGGCGGCGGCGGTATCGACCGCATCGTTCGCCGGCTGCCAGCGGCGATCAGCCAGGAGCTGCTCGACCGCGGCGATCCAGCGCAGGCGCTGGCGGATGCACGGCGGGGCCGCGTCGGTCCGGCCGGGGCGGGACAGTTCGCGACCGGCGGAGGCGAGCTGGTCGGTCTCCAGCGCGTGGCCACCGACGCGGGCCAGCAGGGTGTTGAAGCGATCCACTTCGGCCGGGCTGAGCTGGAAACCGTTGATCGAGCGGCGGCGGGTCGGGCCGTCGAACGGCGTCAGCAGGATCTTCGGGAGCGGGTTGGCGGTGGAGAACAGGGCGTTCATGGCGGGACTCCGGGGGAGGGTGGCACCGTTTTTTCCGGTGCGGGGTCAGGTTCCACCCCCGCCTCCCATGAGTCATGATGGCCGTGCACGCCTTTGCGCATCGTCCGCTCCGGATGATGAGGGAACCATGAGGTTTTCCCGATGACCCCCCACGGGAACGCAGGCCACGGCGGGCCGAACGGCGAACGGTATCGATTCGGCGACATCCTCGTCGATGCGGCCGCGCACACCCTGTCCCGCGCCGGCGCGCCGCAGACGGTCGAACCCAAGGCGTTCTCGGTCCTGCTGATCCTGTTGCGCCACGCCGGCGAACTGGTCGGCCGCGACGACCTGCTCGATCAGGTCTGGGGCCATCGCCACGTCACGCCGGGGGTGCTGACGCGGGTGATCGCGCAGCTGCGCCACGCCCTGGGCGATGACTCCCAGCACCCGCGCTACATCCAGACCCAGCACGCGCTGGGCTACCGGTTCATCGGCGACCTGCACGAGTCCGTCGCGCCCGTTCCAGCGGCCGAGCCGGAGGAGCACGAGGAGGTCGCCGTGCTCCGTCATGCGATGCCCGAGGCGGCGGCCGTCGCCGCCAACGAAGTGATCGCGCCGTTCGCCGCGCCCGTTCCGACCGCCGGCGCCGACTTCACCACCCGCCGCAAGACCTCCGACCAGCGACGCTGGTGGCTGGCTGTCGCCGCGTTGCTCGCGATCGCCGCCGCCGGCTACTGGTTCGGCCAGCGCGATACGGGCGTGCTGGCGCCCTCCGCCGCTTCGGTCGCGGTGCTGCCGTTCGCCAGCCTGGGCGAGCGGCAGGGCGGGGACTACTTCGCCGAGGGCCTTGGCGTGGAGATGATCGACGCCCTGGCCGGCGTGCCGGGGCTGAAGGTGGTGGCCGCGCCGAGTCCGGGCGGCCGGGGCGAGGTCGACGTGAAGCGACTCGGCGCGCAGCTCGGCGTGGCGACGGTGCTGGGCGCCAGCGTGCGCCGCGAGGGCTCCCGCGTGCGGATCAGCGCGCGTTTGTCCGATGCGCGCACGGGTTTCACGTTGTGGGCCCATAGTTACGATCGGGAAACCGGCGACGTGTTCGCACTGCAGAGCGACATCGCGAACGAAGTGGTGCAGGCGCTGGTCGGCGTGCTGCCGGCGGGCGAGATCGAGGCCGCGCGCCAGTCGTTGGCACGGCGTTTGACGCCGACCCGCAACGTCGCCGCCTACGACGCCTACCTCAAGGGCGAGCAGCGCATGCGCGAGCAGGCCGGCGGCGATGCGCGCGGCGCCGACAGCGCGATCAACTTCTACCGCGGCGCGCTGGCGATCGACCCGGGCTTCGCGCGCGCGCAGGCGGGCATCTGCCAGGCGGAAATCACCCGGTTCGAGGATGCGCGCGACAGCGCCGCGTTCGCGCGCGCGCAGTCCGCGTGCGAGCAGGCGTCGAAGATGGACCCCTCGCTGCGCGAGGTCAGCCTGGCGATGGGCGACCTCTACCGCACGCAGGGCAACGCAAAGGAAGCCATCGGCTACTACGAGCGCGCGGTGTCCGATCCGGCGCTGCGCGTGCACGCGTACCTGGGCCTGGCCGCGGTCGCGAGCACGCAGGGCTACGGCAAGCAGGCGATGGCGTACTTCGAACGCGCGCGCCAATGGGCGCCGCGCGATCCGAGGGTCGCGCAGAAGCGCGGCTACCACCTGATGGTCAACGGCGACCTGGCCGGCGCGATCGCGTCCTATCGCGAAGCGCTGGAATACGCGCCCGACAACCCGGACCTGTGGTCGAGCCTGGGCGGCCTGTACGCGATCAGCGGCGAGGCGCAGCAGGCGAGCCGGGCGTACGAACGTTCGCTGGAAATCAAACCGAGCTACGAGGCGCTGAACAACCTGGGTTCGCTGAAGTTCGAACAGGGCGCCTACGAGCAGGCCGCCGCGCTGTTCCGCCACGCGAGCGAGATCGATCCCGGCGACTTCCGCACCTGGGGCAATCTGGGCGATGCGCTGACCGCCAGCGGCAGCACGGCCGCGCAGACGCGCGCGCAGTACGAGCAGGCCGCGACGCTGGGCCGGCGCTATCTCGAACTCAAGTCCGACGACGCACAGAGCCTGGCGCTGGTGGCGTGGTACGCGGCCAATCTCGATCGCGCGGGCGAGGCGCGCGCGCTGCTGGGCAAGGCCGAATCGCTGGGAACCGAACGCGGCGAGGTCGCGCTGCTCGGCGCGCAGACGATGGCGCGCCTGGGCGATCCGGCCGCCGCACGCCGGCACATCGATTTCGCACGGAAGCACGGCATTCCGCAGCAGCGCATCGAGGCGTTGCCGCTGCTGCGATCGCTGACCGCGACGGTGGAGCCGTCATCCGAACGCGAACCCGGCGCGGCGCGGTAGCCGTCCGTCGATCCCCGCCCGTTCCCCCAGGGCGCCATCCCCAAGGAGAAGAACAATGAAAACGATCCCGTCAGCGCTGGCGGTCGCCGCCGTCGCTGCGCTCACGTTCGCGGCAGGGTGCAGCACCAGCTCGGCCATGCAGGCGTCCGTCAGCCCCGCCGCGCTGCCCGCGGACGACGGCGTGCTGTGTCCGGACCAGAAAGAGGGCAAGGGCGGCCCGACGGTCTACGTCGACGTGAAATACGCGGCCGACGGCACGCCTTCGGCCGAGCCGAACAAGTGCTTCATCGACAGCGGCACGATCGTGGTGTGGCGCGATCCACCGGACCGGACGACGATGTTCAATCTCGTCTTCAGCGAGAGGAGAACGGGAAGGAAGATCGCCAACCTGAGGTCGGCGAAGGCGACCACCCGCTACAAGCTCTCCAGCGAGATCACCGGCAATCCGGGCGACGAGATCAAGTACGGCATCCAGGCCAACGGCAAGACCGTCGATCCGGCCGTGATCATCAAGTAACCGCGCGTCAGGTAAGCGCGGCCAGCGGCAGTTCGTCGACGGTCGGCGGCGCGGCCTCGCCGCGGCAGGCCGCCTGCACCGGCGCGAAGCTGCGCCGGTGTTCCGGGCAGGGGCCGTGCTCGCGCAGCGCCGACAGGTGCACGGGCGTGCTGTAGCCCTTGTGCTGGTCGAAGCCGTACAGCGGGAAGCGCGCGTGCAGCGACTGCATGTAGCGGTCGCGCGCGACCTTGGCGAGGATCGACGCGGCCATGATCGAACGATCGCGCGCGTCGCCGTTCACCCACGCCTCGGCGGCGCACGGCAGGCCGCGCGGCAGCGCGTTGCCGTCGATGCGCACGACGTCGACGCGATGGTGCAGGCACGCGATGGAGCGGCTCATGCCGGCCATCGTCGCGTGGTAGATGTTGAGGCGGTCGATTTCCTCATGCGTGACGAACTCGATGTGCCAGGCGAGCGCGCGCTCGATGATGCGCTCGTACAGCACTTCGCGACGCTGCGCGGTGAGTTGCTTGGAATCGTCCAGCCCGTTGATCGGCGTGCGTCCCGGCGCGAAGACCACCGCCGCCACGACCACCGGCCCCGCGAGCGGGCCGCGTCCGGCTTCGTCCACGCCCGCCACGCGCAGCGTCGCGCCGTCGCGTGCGGCGAGTCCCAGTGCCATCTGCGGACCCGGCTGCGAGACGTCGTCATGCGACATGGCGCGCTCCGATCAGTTCGGCGACCGCATCGGCGGCGCGCGCGGACGCGTCCTGCCGCAGTTGTTCGTGCAGTTCGCGGAAACGCGGTTCGAGCGCGGCGCCGGCGGCGGGATCGCGCAGGAACGGCGCGATCGCGGCGACGAGCTTGTCCGGCGTGCAGTCGTGCTGCATCAGCTCGGGCACGAGCGGCTCGCCCGCGAGCACGTTCGGCAGCGAGTAGTGGTCGACCTTCAACAGGCCGAGCCCCTTCACCAGCGAATAGGTCAGCGGCGCGACCTTGTAGGCGACGACCATCGGCCGCTTGGCGAGCATGGCTTCCAGCGTGGCCGTGCCGGAGGCGAGCAGGATCGCGTCGCTGGCGATCATCAACGTGCGTGCCTGGCCGTCCAGCACCTGCAGCGATGCGCTCAGCGAGAGGCTGTCCGGATGCGCCGCCAGCACGCGCTGGAAGGCCGCGCGCGCATGCTCGTTCGCCATCGGCACCACGACCTGCAGCGCCGGATCCTGCGCGAGCAATTGCGAGGCGGCGGAAAGGAAATCGGGGCCGAGCCGCTCGATCTCGCCCACCCGCGAACCCGGCAGGAGCGCGAGCAGGGGGCGTGCCGCATCGAGGCCGAGCCGATGGCGGGCGGTGTCGCGGTCGGGTTCCAGCGGCATCTCGTCGGCGAGCGGATGGCCGACGAAACGCGCGTCCACGCCGTGGCGTGCGTAGATCGCCGGTTCCATCGGGAACAGGCACAGCACGCGGTCGGCGGAGCGGCCGATCTTCCCGGCACGCTTCTCGCGCCACGCCCACACCGACGGACTCACGTAATGCACGGTGCGCAGGCCGCGTTCGCGCAGCCAGCGTTCGACGCCGAGGTTGAAGTCGGGGGCGTCGATGCCGATGAACACATCCGGTTTCCACGCCAGCAGGCGTTCGCGGAACTCGCGGCGCAGGCGCAGCAGGCGCGGCAGGTGGCGCAGCACTTCGGCCAGGCCCATCACCGCCAGTTCGGAGGCGTCGAACCAGCTGTCGAATCCGGCCGCGCGCATCTGGTCGCCGCCGATCCCCGCGAATTCGGCGTCGGGGAAGCGCTCGCGCAGTTCGGCGATCAGGCCCGCGCCGAGCAGATCGCCCGACGCTTCGCCCGCGCACAGGGCGATGCGGACGGGGCGGTCGACGGGAGCGGGAGATTCGGAGCGGTTCAAGGCGTTCGGACGATGGTGCGCGGCGGCGCCGCGATCACGTCGGGATGATAGCGGCTGTGGGCGCGATTGGCCTGAAGCGGCGTCCCGAACGAAGTCAGCCCCTGCAGCCCGGGTAAGCGGAGCGCACCCGGGACACGATCACTCCTCCAACCCGGATGCGCTTCGCTTATCCGGGCTACGAAACCGATCAGCGCAACAGCGGACGCTCGCTGCCCTCGATGAACGCCAGGAACGTCCGCGCGTCCTCGCTGCCCTGCGCCAGTTCCGCCAGCTTCGCCCGCGCGTCGTCCAGCGAACCGCCGGACATGTACACGGCGCGGTACGCGCGCTTGATCGCGCTGATGCGGTCGGCGTCGAAACCGCGACGCTTCAGGCCTTCGCTGTTGATGCCGCGCGGCCGGCCGTAGCCGTCCTGCGCGACCATCAGGAACGGCGGCACGTCGCCGTTCACCAGCGCGCCCATGCCGACGAACGCATGCGCGCCGATGCGGCAGAACTGGTGCACCCCGGCGAAGCCGGACAGGATCACGTGGTCGCCGATGGTGACGTGGCCGGCGAGCGTGGCGTTGTTCGAGAACACGCAGTGGCTGCCGACCATGCAGTCGTGCGCGACGTGCGTGTAGGCGAGGAACCAGTTGTCGTGGCCAATGCGCGTGACGCCGCCGCCGGTTCCGGTGCCGCGGTTGATCGTGGTAAATTCGCGGAACAGGTTGCGGTCGCCGATGTCCAGCTCCACGCGTTCGCCGCGGAATTTCTTGTCCTGCGGCTCGCCGCCGATCGCGCAGTGGCCGATGAAGCGGTTCTCGCGGCCGATGCGGGTCGGGCCGTGCACGCTGCAGTGCGGGCCGAAGGTGGTGCCGTTGCCGACCTCGACCTCCGCGCCGATGTAGCAGAACGCGCCGACTTCCACGCCGTCGCCCAGGCGGGCACCGGCTTCGACGACGGCGCTGGGATGGATGCGCGGCGCGGTCATGGCCTCAGCCCTTCGCTTCGGCGCAGACGACTTCCGCGCAGGCGACCTGCTCGCCGTTGACGCTCGCGACGCCGGTGTAGATGGCGACGTTGCGGATCACGCGCTTGATCGACACTTCCAGGTCGAGGCGATCGCCCGGCACGACCATCTTGGAGAACTTCGCGTTGTCGATCTTCACCAGGTAGAACAGCCGGCCATCGGCGGTGGCGTTGTTCGACAGCTGCGTGAGCACGCCGCCGGCCTGCGCGAGCGCCTCGACCACCAGCACGCCCGGCATCACCGGGTGGCCGGGGAAATGGCCCTGGAAGAAGGGCTCGTTGCAGGTGACGTTCTTGTACGCCAGCACGCGCTTGTGCGGCTCGAACTCGACCACGCGATCCACCAGCAGGAACGGATAGCGGTGCGGCAGCAGCTTCTGGATCTCGGTGACGTCGAGCGGGAGTTGCACGTTGTGGCTCATGGAAAATCCTGGCAAGCGCATCCCGCGCGTAAGGGCCGCGCCTCGTGCGCGGCGTGTCCGGTGCCGGCGTCGGCCGGCCTTCGTGAAGACCGAATCGTACCGCGACTGGTGCGCCGACGCCCGGACTGCCGGGTACGGTCAGTCGGTTCCGCCGCGTCCGACGCGGCGGGCGAGGGCGTCGAGCTGCTTGAAGCGCGCGGCGTTCTTGCGCCAGCTGCGGTTGTCCATCAGCGGCGTGCCGGAGGAGTATTCGCCCGGCTCGCGGATCGAACTGGTGACCAGGCTCATCGCCGTGACGACGACCTTGTCGCAGATTTCCAGGTGGCCGACCACGCCGGCGCTGCCGCCGATGAGGCAGTAGCGGCCGATGCGCGCGCTGCCGGCCACGGCCGCGCAGCCGGCGATGGCCGTGTGCGCGCCGATGAAGACGTTGTGGCCGATCTGGATCTGGTTGTCGAGGCGGACGTCCTCTTCGAGCACGGTGTCCTCGATCGCGCCGCGGTCGATGCAGGTGTTGGCGCCGATCTCGCAGTCGTCGCCGATCACCACGCCGCCCAGTTGCGGCACGTTGAGCCAGCGTCCGGCTTCCATCGCCAGGCCGAAGCCCGCGGCGCCGAGCACCGCGCCGGGATGGATCACCACGCGCTTCCCCAGCCGCACGCGTGCGACGAGCGTGACGCGCGCGATGAGTTCGCTGCCGGCACCGACGACGCAGTCCTCGCCGATCACGCTGCCGGGCCCGACGATCGCGCCGGCTTCCACGCGGCTGCGCGCGCCGATGCTGGCGAAGGGGCCCACGTGCGCGGACGGATCGACGCTCGCGGAGGCATCGATGACGGCCGACGGATGCACGCCGGCGTCGCGCACCGGGCGCGTTTCGAACAGGGCGGAGATCTTCGCGAACGCGGCGTAGGGATCGCGCGCGATCAGCGCGGTGCGATCAAGGCCGGCCGCGTCGTCCTCGCGCATGACCACGACGCCGGCCTGGCTCTGCGCCAGCTGGCCGCGGTACTTCGGATTGGCGAGGAACGCCAGCTGCGAGGCGCCGGCGCGCGCGAGCGTGCCGACACCGTCCACGCGGCGCGCGCCATCGCCGTGGAGGCGCAGGCCGAAGCGCTGCGCCAGTTCGTCGGCCGTGTACGCGACGGACGCCATCGGCGGCGCCGTCAGAACGTACCGCCGAAGGTGAACTGCAGGCGCTCCAGCTCGTCGCCTTCTCGCAGCAACGCGCCGTTCGGGGCGTACTCGGTCTCCTGCTTCTTGATCGGGAACGCGTAGCTGATCGAGATCGGGCCCATCGGCGAACGCCACATCAGCGCGATACCCGTCGACATGCGCAGCTCCCCGGCGTCGAAGGCGTCGTAGTCCTTGTAGACGTTGCCGACGTCGAAGAACGCGGAGACGCGCGCGGCCGGCGTGTCGAGCAGGGTCGGGAAGTACATTTCCAGCGAGCCCACGGTCTTGAACGCGCCGCCGATCGGCTGCTGGTAGTTCGGGTTGCCGGCCGGCGAGTCGCGCGGACCCAGCGTGTTGTCGGTGAAGCCGCGCACCGAGCGCACGCCACCGGCGTAGAAGTTCTCGAAGAACGGCAGGCCCGTCGCGGTGATCGTCCGGATGAAGTCGTCGTCGCCTTCCACGCAGCTGTAGTTGCCCGGCGTCCTGCAGAGATTGCGGGTCTTGTCGTTGCCGTAGCTGTCGCCGTAGCCGAGTTCGGCGCGCGTGTTGAGCACGAAGTGGCGCGACAGCGGCCAGAACTTGGAGATGTTGTAGTTGAGCTTGTAGTACTCGGCGGTCGAGCCGGGCAGCGTGGTTTCCAGCCACACGCGCTGCTGCATGCCGCGCGTCGGGGTCAGGTAGCTGTCCAGCGAGTTGCGGCCCCAGCCCACTTCCGCGCGCCAGGCGTGGAAGGTCTGCTGGTCCATCGCGAGGATGTAGTCGACGATGCTCTGCGGCGTGGATCCCGGGAAGACCAGGATCTCGTTGGTGTCGATGCCGAGCATCGCGGTGACCGTGTCGGTCTCGGTGATCGGCAGGCCGAACACCGCCTGCGCGGCGCCGCTGTTGGTCGAGTACTGCGCGGTGTTGAAGTCGGAGTAGTCGAGTTCGCGCCACCACAGGTTGTAGCCCAGCGACAGCCCGTTGTCCGTGAAGTATGGATTGCGGAACGAGAAGTCGTAGCGCTGCATGTAGTCGTTGCGCTGCGCCTGCACCGACACCTGGTTGCCGCTGCCCAGGAAGTTGGACTGCGACAGCTGGATCTGCGCGGTGAGGCCCGACAGCTGCGAGAAGCCCAGGCCGAACACGAAGCTGCCCGAGGTGGTTTCCTTGAGGTTGTAGACCACGTCGACCTGGTCGTTGGTGCCCGGCACCGGCACGGTCTCGACGTCGACGGTCTCGAAGTAGCCCAGCTGCTGCAGGCGGATCTTCGAGCGGTCGATCGCGGCCTGCGAGTACCACGAACCTTCGAACTGGCGCATCTCGCGACGGATCACTTCGTCGCTGGTGCGGCTGTTGCCCTTGTAGGTGATGCGGCGCACGTTGACGCGCGGGCCCGGCACGACCTGCATGTTGATGCCGACGGTCTTGTCCTCGCGGTTGACGTCCGGGATCGGATTGACCTGCGCGAACGCGTAACCGACGTTGCTGAGCGTGTTGATGATCGCGTCGGAGCTGATCTCCAGCAGGCGGCGCGAGAAGATCTGGTCGGGCTTCACCAGCACCAGGCGCTCGATCTGCTCCTTCGGCAGGACCGTGTCGCCGGTGACCTGCACGCTGGCGATCTTGTACTGCTCGCCTTCGGTCACGCCGGCGGTGATGAACATGTCCTGGCGGTCCGGGCTGATCGCGACCTGCGTGGAGTCCACGCTGAAGTCGACGTAGCCGCGGTCCAGGTACCAGGAGTTGAGCTTTTCCAGGTCGCCGGAGAGCTTCTCGCGCGAGTACTGGTCGTCGCGGCGGTACCAGCTCAGCCAGTTGTGCTCCTTCGACTCCCAGGTGTCGAGGATGTCCTCGTCGCCGAACTTCTCGTTGCCGATCAGGTTGACGTGGCGGATCTTGGCCGCCTTGCCTTCCTTCACCGCGATGGTGATGTCGACGCGGTTGCGGTCCAGTCGCGAGACCGTCGGATTGATCTCGACGTTGTACTTGCCGCGGTTGTTGTACTGGCGCGTCAGTTCCTGCGTCACGCGGTCGAGCGCGAGGCGGTCGAAGGTGTCGCCTTCGGACAGGCCGGCTTCCTTGAGGCCCTTGAGCAGGTCCTCGGTCTTGATGTCCTTGTTGCCGGTCAGGGTGAGCTTGTTGATCGCCGGACGCTCGGTGACGGTGACGACGAGGATGTCGTCCTGGCGGCCGATGTTCACGTCCTCGAAGAAGCCCGTCCGGTACAACGCGCGGATCGCATCGCCGACGCGCGAGGCGTCGATGGTGTCGCCGCGCTCGATCGGCAGGTAGGTGAACACCGTACCGGCGGCGATGCGCTGCAGGCCGTCCACGCGGATGTCGCGAACGGTGAAGGAACCGATCGCCGTGGTCTGCGGCGAGCCTGCGAGCGCGAACGGATCGGCCGACTGCGCCAGCGCGGGCAGGGCGGTCGTGCCCATCGCCGCGATCAGGGCGAGGGCGAGCAGGCGGCGGGTCGGCGTTGGCGTCATTGATACGTCCGGTTGGGGGTCGTGGAGGCCCGGGTCCGGGCGTCGGGTCGAGGCGGAAGCGAGTCTGCGCAAGCAGGTGTCCGGCATCAGCGCACCAGGTTGTTCATGATGTCGTTGTAGAACGCCAGGCCCATCAGGCCGGCGATCAGCGCCAGGCCCACGTACTGCCCGGCGGCCATCGCTCGTTCGCTGACCGGGCTGCCTTTGACCAGCTCGATAAGGTAATACAGCAGGTGACCGCCGTCCAAGATCGGGATCGGCAGCAGGTTCAGGATGCCCAGGCTGAGCGAGAGCATCGCGAGCATCTGCAGGAACCACGCCGCGCCGTGCTGGGCCGACATGTTCGCTGCGCGCGCGATGGTGATCGGGCCGGCGACGGTGTTCTGCACCGACACGCGGCCGGTGAAGGCGCGGCCGATCATTGCGAACAATTCGTGCGCCTGGTGGACACTTTCGCGGAACGCGGCCGGGACCGCGGCGACGGGGCCGTAGCGCAGCACCGCGTCCTTGGCCGGTTCCGGCGGGCGCGCCGCGCCCACGCCGAGGCCCCAGTATTCCTGCCCGGTCTCCGGCTGCTTCATGCGCTGCGGGGTGATCTCCAGCGCGAGGCGGTCGCCCTTGCGCTCCACCTCGATCATCGCCGGGCCGTTGCGCGCGCCGAGCGTCTGCACGCGCGGGCCGATGTCGTCCCACGCGGCGATCGGCTGGCCGTCGATGGCGGTGATGCGGTCGCCTTCGGCGAGCACGCCCCAGGCGGGCGTCTGCGGCACGACGCGTCCCACGAGCGCCGGCACCAGCATGTGGCGCGGCGTCAGGCCGATGACCTCCACCGCGCGCCGCTCGTCGAACGTGGCGGGCAGGTCGGACAGGGGCAACTGGCGCGTGGCCTCGTCGCCGGCGGCGGTACGCACGCGGACCTTCGTGTCGGCGTGGTCGAGCGCGGCGGGGATCAGCGCCAGCACCGCCTCGCTC
Source organism: Lysobacter sp. SCRH-1R (assembly GCF_057747855.1). NCBI lineage: Bacteria > Pseudomonadati > Pseudomonadota > Gammaproteobacteria > Lysobacterales > Lysobacteraceae > Lysobacter > Lysobacter sp. SCRH-1R. The sequence continues at coordinate 1,160,901 of NZ_CM173227.1, forward strand.
CAGGTCGGCGTGTCGCGTTCGCCCACGGCGAGGATCGTGTCGCCCTGGCGCAGGCCGGCGGAGGCGGCGATGCCCGTGGCGTGGCCGACGACCGGCGCGTAGTCGGCGCGGCCGACCACGAACATCGCCCAGAACAGCGCCACGCACAGGATCAGGTTCGCGATCGGGCCGGCGATGACGATCGCGATGCGCTTCCACACCGATTGCCGGTTGAACGCCTGCGCAAGCAGCGCGGCCGGCACGGTGGACTCGCGCTCGTCGAGCATCTTGACGTAGCCGCCGAGCGGGATCGCGGCGATCACGTACTCGGTTCCGTCCTTGCCGCGGCGCATCCACAGCGGCTTGCCGAAGCCGACCGAGAAGCGCAGCACCTTGACCCCGCAGCGGCGCGCCACCCAGTAATGGCCGAATTCGTGGAACGTGACCAGCACGCCGAGGGCGACGATCAACCACCAGATGGAGCCGAGGAACTCACTCATGACGATGCGGGCTCAGGCGGGCGGTGATCATGCACGGGCGGCGACGGCCTGCGCGGCGTGGCGTCGTGCCTGGGCATCGGCATCGCGCAGGGCCGCCAGCGACGTCGCCGGGGTGGAAGGAAGCGCGGCGAGGGTGTCCTCGACCAGCGCGGGTATCGCTAGGAAACCGATGCGGCGCTGAAGAAACGCTGAAACCGCGACTTCGTTGGCGGCGTTCAGGACGGCCGGCGCGGTGCCGCCCGCCGACAACGCCTCGAACGCGAGGCGAAGGCAGGGGAAGGCGTCCAGGTCCGGCGGTTCGAAATCGAGCCGGCCGTGCGCCAGCATGTCCAGCCCGGACACGCCGGACTCGATGCGTTCGGGCCAGCCGAAGCCCACGGCGATCGCCGTGCGCATGTCCGGCAGGCCGAGCTGGGCGAGGGTGGAACCGTCGACGAATTCCACCAGCGAATGCACCAGACTCTGCGGATGCACCAGCACCTGGATGCGGCCGCCGTCGACGCCGAACAGGTGGTGCGCCTCGATGACCTCCAGGCCCTTGTTCATCAGCGTGGCCGAATCGACCGAGATCTTCGGCCCCATCGACCACTTCGGATGGGCGACGGCCTGCTCGGGCGTCACATCGCCCAGCGTCTCGCGACGGCGACCGCGGAACGGCCCGCCCGAAGCGGTGAGCAGGATGCGTCGCAGGCCCGCGTGCGCGTGCGCGTCGGGCAGGCACTGGAAGATCGCGTTGTGCTCGCTGTCCACCGGCACGATGGTCGCGCCGCCGGCGTGCGCGGCCTGCATCAGCAGTTCGCCGGCGAGCACGAGGGATTCCTTGTTCGCCAGCAGGATGCGCTTGCCCGCGCGCGCGGCCGCGAGCGTGGACGGCAGCCCGGCCGCGCCGACGATGGCCGCGACCACGATGTCGCAGGCATCCCCGGCGACGAGCTGCTGCAGCACGTCGTCGCCGCAATGCGGCTGCGTCGGCAGTTCCGCATCGCGCAGGCCGTCGCGCAGCGCGGCGAAGCAGGCCTCGTCGGCGATCACGGCGTGCTCGGGACGATGGCGGCGGCACAGTTCGACCAGCGCGCCTGCATTGCTGCCGGCGGCCAGCACCGTGGCGCGCAGGCGCTGCGGATGGCGCGCGATCACGTCCAGCGCGGACGTGCCGATCGAGCCGGTGGCTCCGAGGACGGCGACGCGACGCATGTCAGTTCACGCTCATGTGCAGGGCACGTTTCATCGCAGGCCGATCATCAGAAACCGAACATGGCCTTGCCCACGGCGAACACCGGCAACGCCGCGAGCACGCCGTCGATGCGGTCCAGGATGCCGCCGTGGCCGGGGATCAGGTTGCCCGAGTCCTTCACGCCGGCGTGCCGCTTGAGCAGGCTCTCGAACAGGTCGCCGATCACCGAGAACAGCACCGCCACCAGCGCCACCAGCGCGACCGCTGGCAGCTGGTTCGGCGAAGCGCCGGCGATCAGCGCGAACGCGATGCCCACCGCGATGCCGGCGACCACGCCGCCGAGCAGTCCTTCCAGTGTCTTGTTCGGGCTGATGCGCGGCGCGAGTTTGCGGTCGCCGAACAGCTTGCCGCCGAGCTTGCGGCCGGCGAAGTAGGCGCCGCTGTCGGCGGCCCAGACGATCGCCAGCGCGGTGAGCAGCCAGCGGTGGCCGGCGGGTTCGCTGGCGTGGATCCAGGCCAGCGCGCACCACGCGGGAATCACGCTCAGCGCGCCGGCGGCGAGCTTGAAGACACGCGCGTAGGTGTCGTGGTCGCTGGCGAACCCGTACCGCCCCAACCACGCGAGCGCGAGGAGCCACCACACCACGCCGATCACGCAGGCGAGCTGGAACAGCACCATGCTGTAGCCGGTGCTCGAACGCGACGCCCACACGATGGCGACCATCACCGCCAGGTTGGCCACCAGCAGCACGGTGCGGGCGAGGGTGTCGTCGATCTCGGCCAGGTCGAACCACTCCCACAGTCCGGCCAGGAACAGCACCGCCGCCACCGCGACCATCCAGGGGGTGGGCAGCAGCAGGATCGCGGCGATCGCGACCGGCGCCATCACCAGTGCGGCGAGCAGGCGGGTTCGGGTCATTCGGAAATCTCGTTGGTCGGGGCCGGCGCGACCTGCGCGCCAGTGAGGCCGAAGCGGCGCTGGCGGCCGGAATAGTCGTCCAGGGCGCGTTGCAGTGTGGCCGCATCCAATTCGGGCCACAACAGGTCCGTGAACCACAGCTCGGTGTATGCCAGCTGCCAGAGCAGGAAGTTGCTGACGCGCGTCTCGCCGCCGGTGCGGATGAACAGATCCGGCGGCGGGAGTTCGGCCAGCGACATGCGCGAGGCGAGCGCGCGTTCGTCGATCTCGTCCGGATCCAGGTGGCCGGCGGCGACGTCGCGCGCGAGCGAGCGCGCGGCCTGTGCGATGTCCCAGCGACCGCCGTAGCTGGCGGCGATGGTCAGGTGCAGGCGAGTGTTGGCGCGCGTGCGGTCCTCGGCGGCGCCCATCTGGTTGCGGATCGCTTCGCTGAAGCGTTCGCGTTCGCCGATGAAGCGCACGCGCACGCCGCGACGGTCGAGTTCGTCGACCTCGCGCTCCAGCGCGCCGAGGAACAGCTTCATCAACGCGCCGACCTCATCCTCGGGGCGGCCCCAGTTCTCGCTGGAAAACGCGAACAGGGTGAGCGCCTCGATGCCGCGTTCGAGGCAGAAGTCGATGCACACGTTGACCGCGCGCGCGCCGGCGCGGTGGCCGATCGCGCGCGGGCGACGACGACGCTCCGCCCAGCGGCCATTGCCGTCCATGATGACGGCGAGGTGGCGCGGGACGCGTGCGTCTGCGGTGGCGGGTTCGGATGACATGGCGCGACGGGGTCTGACCCGTCAGACGGCCATGAGTTCCTGCTCTTTGGCCTTGACCACTTCGTCGACGTCCTTGATCGCCGCGTCGGTGATCTTCTGGATCTCGGTTTCGGCGCGCGCCACGTCGTCCTCGGTCACCTGCTTGTCCTTCAGCAGTTCCTTGACCTGGTGGTTGGCGTCGCGACGGATGTTGCGGATCGCCACCTTGGCGTTCTCGCTTTCCGAGTGCACGAGCTTGGACAGCTCCTTGCGGCGCTCCTCGGTCAGCGCCGGGAGATTGAGGCGGATCACGGTGCCGGCGGTGTTCGGGGTGAGGCCGAGGTCGGAGGCGAGGATCGCCTTCTCGACCGCGCCGACCATCTGCTTCTCCCACGGGGTGATCGTCAGGGAGCGCGCGTCGGAGACGGCGACCGTGGCGACCTGCGAGAGCGGCATGTCGGAACCGTAGTAGTTCACCTTGAGGTGGTCGACCAGCGCGGTGGAAGCGCGCCCGGTGCGGATCTTGATCAGATCGTGGCGAAACGCTTCGACGCTCTTGGCCATGCGGGTCTGTGCGTCTTTCTTGATGTCGTTGAGCATCGCCGGCTCCGGTCCTGTTGCGGTAATCGCGGGATTATATAGGCAGGGCGCGCGTCCCCGCCCGGGGCGGGGGCCGGGCGCCGGGAGCGTAGCGTTCAGACCCGCCTAGTGGGCGTGACGGTGGCCGTCGTGGTCATGATCGTGGTCGTGGCCGCCGTGCGGCGCGCGATCGTGGCGATCGTGTTCGCAGGCGCGGCCCAGTTCGACCTGCAGGGTCGGATGGTTGATGCCGAAACGCTGGTCGAGCTCGCGGTTCAGCCGGTCGATGAAGGCGTCGTGGTCGCCGCCGTCGGACGCCGTGGTCGGACGCACGAGGTGCGCGGTCATGGCGATCTCGCCCGCGCCCAGCGACCAGATATGCAGGTGATGCACCGCCTGCACGCCGGGCTGGGACGCGAGGAAAGCCTGCACGTCGGCCTGGCGGATGCTCGGCGGCACGGCGTCCATGGCGGCATTGAACGCATCGCGCAGCAGGCCGAAGGCGCCGACCGCGACCACCACGCTGATCAGCAGCGCGATCGCCGGATCCAGCCATTCCCACCCCAGCCACCACATGCCCATGCCGGCGAGCACCGCGGCCAGCGAGACGGCGGCGTCGGCGATCAGGTGCAGGAACGCGCCGCGCCGGTTGAGGTCGTGCTCATGGCCCTCGCGCACCAGCCAGGCCGCGCCGAGGTTCACGACGATGCCGACGGCCGCGACGACCATCACCGGCAGCGCGGGGATTTCCGGCGGCGCATCGAAACGGCGCACCGCTTCCCACATCAGCGCGCCGGAGAAGCCCACCAGCAGCAGCGCGTTGGCGAGCGGCGAAAGCAGCGTCGCGCGGCGCCAGCCGTAGGTGTGGCGATCGGTCGGCGCGCGCCGGGCGAGCACCGCCGCGCCCCAGGCCAGGCCAAGGCCGAGCACGTCGCCGAGGTTGTGCAGCGCATCGGACAGCAGCGCCAGCGAATTGGTCGCGAAGCCGTAGCCCGCTTCGAGCGCGGTGTAGGCGAGATTGATCAGCGTGACCGCGGCGAAGGCGCGCGTGCTGCTGGCGTGGTGGTGGTGATGTCCGTGGCCCATGCGGCGGATGGTGGCATGGGCGTTGTGGCGGACGCTATTACGCAAAGCGAGGAACGAGTGGCGAGGAACGGGAAAACAGTGGGACACGCCGGCCTGGAGCGGGCCTGACCCCCCGTTCTTTCGTTCCTTTTCCCTCGTTCCTCAGCCGTTACGTCCTTGCACCAGCGTTCCGATGTGCTCGCCGCGCAGGATCTTCAGCAGCTGGCCCGGCTGGCCCATGTCGAAGATGCGCAGCGGCAGGTCGCTGTCGCGGCAGAGGGCGAAGGCGGCGGTGTCCATCACCTGCAGGTCGCGGGCGATGACCTCGTCGTAGCTGAGCTTTTCGAAACGCACCGCGTCGGCGTGCTTCTTCGGATCCTTGTCGTACACGCCGTCGACCTTGGTCGCCTTCAGCAGCAGGTCCGCGCCGATCTCGATCGCACGCAGCGCCGCGCCCGAATCGGTGGTGAAGAACGGGTTGCCCGTGCCGGCGGCGAAGATCGCGATGCGGCCCTTTTCCAGGTGTCGGATGGCGCGGCGGCGGATGTAGTCCTCGCACACGTCGTTGATCTTGATCGCGCTCATCACCCGGCACTTGGCGCCGAGCTTCTCCAGCGCGTCCTGCATGGCGAGCGCGTTGATGACCGTGGCGAGCATGCCCATCTGGTCGCCGGTCACCCGGTCCATGCCGCCGGCGGCCAGGCCGGCGCCGCGGAAGATGTTGCCGCCGCCGATCACCAGGGCGACCTCGGCCCCGGCCTGCTGCGCCTCGATCACCTCGCGGGCGAGGCGGCCGATCATCTTCGGGTCGATCCCGTAATCCTCGTCCCCCATGAGCGCCTCGCCGGAAAGTTTGAGCAGGACACGGCGATAGGCGAGCTGGGACATGGGGGCCTCGGAAGAGAGTGGGCAAACGGCGGAATTGTACGGGATCGGGGGTGAGGCCCGCAGGCGCGGCGACGGGACGCGCCCGGACCCGATCGAGAGGCGGTAATGCAATCGCAACGTACGGGCAAGTGCGTTTTTGACCGGATGGCCATTGTGAACTTTGCTGACTTTGCCTTCAGATCTTTCCAGATCCGCCGGTTATGGCTCGATTAAGACAATTTCACGTCGCGTGGATTGAACGGGCGGGATGCCGAAAGTCATATTCGGCTCGCCTTCGGGGGGAAGGCACCCAACTCCATTAGGGGATCCAAAACGTGGCAAGAACAACGATGAATCGTGCGCTGCGACGCAGCGCGCTGACGGTAGCGCTTGGCCTTTGTTTTGCGACGAATGTTCACGCCCAGTCGAACACGGCCGGTGCCGTGTTCGGCCAGGCAGCGGCCGGCGACACCGTGGTGGTCGAGAGTCCTTCGACCGGCTTCAAACGCGAGATCCGCGTCGGCAACGACGGCTCGTATCGCGCTTCCGCACTGCCGACCGGCAGCTACCGCGTCACCCTGCAGCGTGCCGACGGCACGACCTCGGTACGCGAGAACGTCACCGTCAACGTCGGCACCGGCACCTCGGTGAACTTCGCGGCGGCCTCCGCGGGGGCGACCACGCTGGACGCGGTGCAGGTCACCGCCGCGGCGATGGTGAACCCGATCGACGTGTCCTCGGTGGAGTCCACCACGATCCTGACGGCCGAGCAGATCGCCAAGATCCCGGTGCCGCGCGACGTCACCAGCGTCGCGCTGCTGGCGCCGGGCACGGTGAAGGGCGATGCGGCCTTCGGCAACCTGGCGTCGTTCGGCGGCGCGTCGGTGGCCGAGAACGCCTACTTCGTCAACGGCTTCAACATCACCAACTCGTTCAAGGGCCTGAACTTCGCCACGATCCCCTTCGAGGCGATCGGCGAGCAGCAGATCAAGACCGGCGGCTACGGCGCCGAGTTCGGCCGCGCACTGGGCGGCGTGGTCAACCTGATCACCAAGCGCGGCACCAACGAGTTCCACGCCGGCGGCAACATCTTCTACACCGCCAGCAGCCTGCGTGCGACCGGGCGCGACATCTATTCGCCCGACGGCCAGCTGATCTCCGACAACTCGCGCGACCGCGACCCGACCGAGACCATCGTCTCCGCGTGGGCCAGCGGCGCACTGGTGAAGGACACGCTGTTCGGCTACGCGCTGGTGCAGTACGGCCGCGAGAGCGGCCAGCGCAGCTTCGGCAACAACCTCAGCGTCGCCAACGACAGCACGACCTCCAAGAACCCGAACTGGCTGGTCAAGCTGGACTGGAACATCAACGACTTCAACCTGCTCGAATTCACCGCGTTCTCCGACAAGGAGGAATCCGAGCGCGACGTCTACGCCAACCCGCAGGGCGTGAGCGAGCGCCAGAACTTCCTGGGCACCGTCCACGACGAGACCGGCGGCGACAACTACGTCCTGAAGTACACCGGCTATCTCACCGATACCTTCACGCTCAGCGCGCTGTACGGCATGGGCGAATACAAGCGCAACAACTACGCGGTGAACGCCGACGGCCAGCGCCTGGTGTACGACGGCCAGGTGAGCCCGGACAACGCCACCGGCATCATCGGCGCCGCAGGCTGCCCGGTGGTGACCGACGGCCGTCCGGACGCGGTCGCCGGCCTGATCCCGGCGTACACGAGTTCGTGCGCCTTCCTCACCGGTTCGTCCGACACCGCGCGCAACCTCGGCCTGGCCGACGCGCGCGACAAGCGCGAGCAGTTCCGCATCGACGCCGAATGGCAGTTGGGCTCGCACCTGCTGCGCTTCGGCTACGACACCGACACGTTCAAGTCGCGCGACGGCGAGGCGAGCGAGGGCGGCGTCGCGTGGCGCTACGTCACCCGTCGCGGCGAGGACATGGTGCGTCGCCGCGTGTTCCAGACCGGTGCGGACGTCGAGGTCGAATCCGAGGCGTTCTACATCGAGGACAGCTGGAGCATCACCGACAACTTCATCGCCTACGTCGGCCTGCGCTGGGACAGCTTCGAGAACAAGAACGGCGAGGGCCAGACCTACGTCAAGCAGGACGACCAGTTCGGCCCGCGCCTGGGTTTCTCGTGGGACGTCAACGGCGATTCGTCGCTGAAGATCTTCGGTAACGCCGGCCGCTACGCGCTGCCGATCGCCGCCAACGTGGCGGTGCGCGGCTCCAGCCCGTCGCTGTACAGCCAGGAATACCTGCACTACGACGGCGTCGATCCGGTGACCGGCGCACCGATCAACCCGACCGCCACGGGCGACGCGCGCGACGAACTGTCGTACCTCAACAACGAGTTCGGCACCGCGAAGGACCCGCGCACGATCGCGTCCAACAACCTGGACCCGCAGTACCAGGACGAATACATCCTGGGTTTCCAGAAGGCGCTGACCGACAACTTCTCCGGCGGCGTGCGCGCGATCTACCGCGAGCTCAAGCGCGGCATCGACGACCACTGCGATTACCGCGTGTTCGAGGAGTGGGCGTCCGACAACGGCTACGCGATCGACTCCTACAACCCGGCGTTCACCTACTGCCACATCTACAACCCGGGCAGCGACCTGGACGTGCAGATCGACATCGACGCCGACGGCACGCTGGAGCACGTGGTGATCCCCGCCGACAAGCTCGGCCCGAAGGCCAAGCGCACCTACACGGCGGTGGAACTGTTCGCCGAGGGCCAGCTGACCGACAAGTTCTTCCTGCAGGGTTCCTACACCTGGTCGAAGAACAAGGGCAACGCGGAAGGCGGCGTGAAGTCCGACATCGGCCAGGATGACACCGGCGTCACCCAGGACTTCGACTACCCCGAGCTGATGGTCGGCGCCGACGGCTACCTGCCGAACGACCGCCGCCACACGCTGAAGCTGTTCGGCAACTACGAGTTCAGCGACCAGTGGTCGATGGGTGCGAACTTCCTGTTCCAGAGCGGTCGCCCGATCAACTGCTTCGGCGTGTACGCCGATGATCCCACCGGCTATGGCGCGAGCTACTTCTCTTGCGATACCGGCCCGGTGGATCCGGAGACGGGCAGCAACGGCACGACGATCGTGCGCCGCGGCTCGGCCGGCCGCACGCCGGACATCTGGAACGTCGACCTGAACGTGGCCTACCGGCCGTCGTTCGCCGAGGGCCGCCTGGCGTTCAAGATGGACGTGTTCAACGTGTTCAACCGGCAGAAGGCGCTGGCGGTGGACGAGTTCGGCGAGGACAGCACGGGCAATCCGCTGTTCGGCATCACCTACCTGACGCCGACCGTGTACCAGGCGCCGCGCGCGGTGCGTTTCATGGTGCAGTACGACTGGTGACAACCGCAGCACGCCGTGGCCGTCCCGTGCGGAAGCACGGGGCGGTCGCGGCCTTCCGGATGAAATGGACCAGAACATAGATTCGTTGCTGGAACGCGCCGAAGGCCTCGCCGCCACGCGCGATTTCGCCCACGCCCGGCAGGCGTTGCAGGCCGCCGAAACGCTCGCGCCGGACGATGCGCGGGCGCCGTTGCAGTTGTCCTATGTCGAATCGCTGGATGGCCGATACCGCGCCGCGCGCGAGGCCGCGCTCCGCGCGCATGCGCTGCGCCCGCGCGGCGACGCCGTCGTGCAGGAACTCGTGCGCCGGCTGCGCACGTTCAACGAAGCCGGCGCGCTTCGCGAATGCATGCAGCGTCTTCCGCCGTTGCGTGAAGTGAGCATCCCGCTGCTGCTGACCTTCGCCGCGCAGCTGAGCTACCTCAATCGCCAGGAAGAAGCGCTGGCGCTGCTCGACGAGGCGTATCGAGGCGATCCCGATTACCCGCCGACGCTGGCCTCGCGCGGCCAGGTGCTCACGTATCTCGGACGGTTCGACGAGGCCGAAGCGGACCTCATGCGCTGCGTGCGGCGCGCGCCGGAACTGGCCTCGGCATGGTGGTCGCTGTCGCGCCTGCGCAGGCAGACGCCGGAGTCCAACCACGTCGATGCGATCCGCACGCAGCTTTCGCGACCGGGCCGCCGCGCGGAAGATGTCGCGCTGCTCGCCTTCGCGCTGCACAAGGAATTCGACGACCTCGGCGACGTGCCGGCCGCGTGGCAGGCGCTGGAGCTGGGCTGCCGTGCGAAGCGGTCGACGCTGCGTTACGCGGCGTCCGAAACGCGTGCGGTGGTCGACGCGCTGATCGCAGCGCCGACGCCCGCCGCCGCGGAACGCGATGCCGAAGGCCCCACGCCGATCTTCATCGTCGGCATGCATCGCTCCGGCACCACGCTGCTGGAGCAACTGCTCGCCGGACATCCCGGCGTCGCCGCGCTGGGCGAGCTGTACGACTTCACCTCGCGCATGCGCGAGGCGACCGATCGCCACTGTCGCGGCGTGATCGACACGACCGTCGTCGAGCGCGCGGGAGCGGTCGATTTCGCGCAGGTCGGGCGCGGTTATCTCGACGGAGTCGCGTGGCGGCTGGAGGGCGCAACCGCCTTCACCGACAAGCTGCCCACCAATTTCTTCCACGTTGGACACATCTGCCGCGCGCTGCCGCACGCGAAGATCCTGCACATGCGGCGCGACCCGATGGAGACGTGCTTCTCCAACCTGCGCGAGCTGTTCTCCGACGCGAATCCGCATTCATACGGGCAGCACGAACTGGGCGATTACCACGCGCAGTACCGGCGGCTGATGGCGCACTGGCACGCGCGGTTCCCGGGCCGCGTGCTCGACGTGGACTACGCCGGGCTCACCGCGCAGCCGGATGTCGGAATGCGCCGGGTCGCGGCGTTCTGCGGGCTGGAGTTCACGCCGGCGATGCTGGACACGCGCGGGCGGGATCGCGGGGTCGCGACGGCCAGCGCGGTTCAGGTCCGTGAAGGCGTGCGCGCCCGCGCCGAGCCCAAGTGGCGCCGGTACGCGTCCTGGCTGGAGCCGCTGCGAACCGCGTTGCAGTCCTGAACGGACGCCGGCCGCGCCGGGTGGGGTAAAGCCGGCCGCCTGCGTTGATGAGGCATGGACGGACGCTCGTACCACGCGCTCGCGACGGATGCCGTCGGCCCGTTGGCCGGCGAGGGCTCCGCATGGACCGTGCGCGCGTGCTACAAATTCGCATTGCAGCAAGCGCAGTCCGGTGTTTGCGGCTCGGTTTCGGAGGACGAAACCGGCCTGGAGTGGGGCGATCCGGACCGCGTCGAGCTCGATGCCGCCCCCGCAGGAGCCCCCGGTCCCTACCATGCGTTCGAATCGTTTTCGGCCTTCGGGCTGGCCCTGCCCACGGGCGAGGCGATCGGCATGACCCCCTCGGGCGCGACGACCCACGCCAGCCCGCCGGACGAGGACGTGCCGCCCGCCGTGGGCGAGGGCGCGGACGGCTTCGACCGGTTCCTGCGCGAGCACCGGCCGATGCTCGTCGCCTGGCTCAGTCGACGCATCGGCGAGGACGACGCGCAGGACGTGGCGCAGGAAGCGCTCGTGCGCCTGATGCGCTACCGCGAGCAGCCGGTCGAACAGCTGCGCCCGCTGATGTACCGCATCGCCATCAACGTGATCCACGATCGCGGCCGGCGCGATTCGACGCGGCAGGTGTTCGCGCACGTCAGCCTCGACCAGGATTTCGTCGGCCTGCCGTCGCTGGAGCCCAGCCACGAGACGCGCATCGGGCACGAACAGGAGCTGGCGCTGGTGCGCGCGACGATCCTGCAGCTGCCCGACCGCTGCCGCCAGGTGTACCTGCTCAACCGCATCGAGGGCCTGAGTTACAGCCAGATCGCGCAGCACTGCGGAATCTCGGTGAAGGCCGTCGAAAAGCACATCGGAAAGGCGCTGTCGCTGCTTCGTTCGAAGCTCCGCGACGAGGGCGCCGATCGCGAGGAACGCACATGAACACACGGACGTCGCAACCCGCCGACGGCCAGGCCGAAGCATGGATGGCGCGCCTGATGGCGCCCGACTGCACGCCGGCCGACCGCGCGGCCTTCGAGGACTGGCTGGCGCAATCGCCGCGGCACATCGAGGCCTGGCTGGAGGTCGAACGCGTGCAGGCGCTGTCGGCGCAGCTGCAGTCGGACGAGATGGTCCGCGCCGCCGCCCGTGCGGTGCGCCGCGCGCCGGCGATCACCGCACGGCGCGCGTGGATCCCGGCCGCCGCCGCCGCGATGCTGGTCGTCGCCGTGGCCGCGATCTGGTGGCGCTACGAGCCTGAATCCACCGTGGTTCCGCAGCATTACGCCACCGCGATGGGCGAGCAGAGCGAAGTCACGCTGGCCGACGGCACCGTCGTGCTGCTCGATACCGGCACGCAGCTCACCGCGATGTTCGATTCGCGCGAACGTCTCGTCGAACTGGCGAAGGGCCGCGCGCAGTTCGTCGTCGGGCACGACGAGCAGCGGCCGTTCCGGGTGAAGGCCGGGCCGAGCACCGTGCGCGACATCGGCACGACGTTCCAGGTCGCGCACCGCGACGGCGCGGTGGACGTGGGCCTGCTCGAAGGCCGCGTCGACGTGAGCGCGAAGGGCGATCGCAACGTCGCCACGCTCTCGCCGGGCGAGCAGGTGCGCGTGGACGCCAACGGCCGCATCGGCCCGAAGGCGCCGCTCGACGTGACGGGCGCGCGCGCCTGGCCGCAGGGCGACCTGGTGTTCAGGGAGCGTCGTCTCGACGAGTTGCTGATCGAAATGAACCGCTATTCGAAGCAGCAGGTGCGCCTGGCCGATCCCGCTCTGGGCGGTCTGGTGGTCAGCGGCGTGTTCCACGCCGGCGACCAGGACGCGCTGGTCGCGGTGCTCGAACGAGGCTGGTCGCTGCGCGCGGAACGTCGCGGCGCGGACGAGATCGTGCTGCATCGGCGCGATCGCTGAGCGGTCGGCCGCGCGTCGCATCTTTCCCGCGCGAAACCACAGATCCGGCAAGGTATGGCGCCGGATCGTTAAGCAAACGTTGCGTGGCGGAGCCGCGCTCTCGTATCGTGTGAGCAACTTTCACGTTGACTCGCGCAAGCAACAATGGCCAGGAAGTTCCGACTCGCCCTCGCCATTGCCGGTGCGCTTTCGCTCGCCTGCGCCGCCGCACCGGCGCTCGCCGCCGAATCCGCTTCATCGGCCGTGCGCTTCGTCATCCCGGCGGGCACGCTCGACCACGCATTGCAGACGCTCGCCACGCAGGGCCGCGTGCAGCTGATGTATGCGCCGGGTCTCGTCGCACAGCGGCGTTCGTCCGGCATGCAGGCGGACCTGCCGCCCGCGCGCGCGCTCGAAATACTGCTGCGCGACAGCGGCCTGCAGGCGGTGCAGGTCACGCCCAACACGTTCCTGATCGAACGCGCGCCCACGCCCGACATCGCGCCGCCCACGCCCGTGGTTTCGCGCGAGCCGGTCGAACTGGCGACGGTGGAAGTCACCGGCACGCACATCCCGCGCGCGTCCATCGACGTGGTGACGCCGGCGCCGCTCACGCGCATCAGCCGCGCGCAGATCGAGGCCAGCGGCTACCAGACGGTGTTCGAACTGCTGAGCTACCAGCCCGGCATGATCAGCCACCACCCGGTGGACGTGGCGACCGATGGCGGCTTCAACTCGCAGCAGCCGTTCGCCGCCGCGGCGACGACCAGCCTGTACGGACTGGGTCCGCGCGCGACGCTGATCCTGATCGACGGCCGGCGCGTGGCGAACTACGGCCTCGCGTCGGCGGACCTGGGCGGACTCACCGATCTCAACGGCATTCCGCTGACGATGGTCGACCGCATCGAAGTGATGCGCGGCGGTGCGTCGGCCATCTACGGCGCCGATGCGATGGCCGGCGTCATCAACATCATCCTGCGCAAGGAACAGCAGGGCGGCGAGGTGACCGCGCGCTACGGGCTGTCGGAGCAGGGCGATGCGGAGCAGCGCCGGCTGTCGCTCAGCTACGGCCAGGCGACCAGGAACGACGGCAATTTCTTCCTCGGCGCCGACTATTTCCATCGCGACGCGCTGCAGGGCGACGCGCGCGGCTGGCGCACCGCGGACCAGAGCCGCATGGGGCTAACCGATCGCCGCATCCCGCTGGGGTACTTCAGCCTGATCGACCTGACGATCGTGCAGCCGGCCTGCCCGGATGCGGTGCGCGATGCCGAAGGCGGGTGCTTCCTCGACGTGCCGCAGTACCTCACGCTGCAACCGGAAATGGAAAGCGGCGCGGTCTACGCGCGCCTGCGCCAGCCGTTGGGCGGCACGCTGGAGTTCGATGGCTCGTTGCGCCTGGGCCAGGTGCAGCAGCGGCTGCAGGGCGCGCCGCTGTACGGATCGATCCGGTTGCCGGCGGTGCATCCGGACAATCCGTTTCCGCCCGAGACGCCGGTGCAGCTGGACTACGCGTTCTTCGACGTCGGGCCGATCCGCAGCCGCAGCAGTTCGCAAAGCGCCGACCTCGACCTCGGCCTGTCCGGCCTGTGGGGCGACTGGGAATGGCGCGCGGGCGCGTCGCATCATCGCAACCGCGTCGACAACCAGATCGACGGCCTCATCAGCACCGCGGCGTTGTCGCAGGCGCTGGCGGATTTCAGCTATCGCTTCAACTCGCCGGACAATCCGCCCGAGGTGATCAGCGTTATGTCGCCCCGGATAGAAGTGGAGGGCGACGCGCGTTTCGACCAGGTCACCTTCGCCACCAACGGCGCGTGGTTCACGCTGCCGGGCGGGCAGGCGCAGGTCGCGCTGGGCGTGGAGTGGTCGCGCGATGCGCTGCGCAACGCGCCGGACCAGCGCATGCTCGACGGCGACGTGGCACTGGGCGCGCAGAAGAGCCGGCTCGACGATCATCGGACCAGCTCGGCGTTCTATGCCGAGATGAGCCTGCCCATCACGACCTGGCTGCATGCCGATGCCGCGTGGCGCATCGATCATCGGCAGGGATATGGCAGCGAAACCTCGCCGATGTTCGGCCTGAAGTGGATGCCGCTGGATACGTTGACGGTGCGTGCGACCTCGGCGACCGGTTATCGCGCTCCGTCGCTGTTCGAACTGCGCCGCCCGAGCATCGGCGGCGGCACGTTCGAGGTGGTCGAAGCCACGCCTGCGCTGGCGCCCTGCGCCGTGCCGGTCAGTTTCATGGGCGTGGATTACTGCCTCGTCACGCATGGCGCGATCGAGAATCCCGACGTGCAGCCGGAAACCTCGCGCAGCCAGACGCTGGGACTGGTGTGGGCGCCGACGGCGTCGTTCGACGTCAGCCTCGACCGCTTCCGCATCCGCCGCCGCAACGAGATCGTCACCACCGATGCGTTGTCCGATCCGGAGTCATTCCCGCTGTCCTGGCAACGCGACGCCCAGGGTGGGCTGATCGCGATCAACGACTACTTCACCAACGTCGGTCGCACGCAGGCCGAAGGCTGGGAACTGCAGTCCGAGTACCGCCTCGACACTGCCGACGCCGGACGTTTCACCTTCCGCCTCGCCGCGAGCTATCTGTCGTCGCTGGAGCGGCAGGCGAGTCCGGATGCGCCGGTGCTCGATTACGCCGGCCACGGTTCGCCGAAACGCTCGGTGCTGGCGGGGATCGAATGGCTGTACGGCGACTGGATCTCCACGCTCAACGTGCACCAGCTCGGCCCGGTGGAGATCGCATCGCCCGGCCGCCCCTGTCCGGCCCCGAACGCGGAGGCGGGGAAATGCCGTACCCCGGCTTCGACGACGGCGGATGTGTACCTGGCGTACGTCGGTTTCGAACACTGGCGCCTGTCGCTGAACATCGACAACGTCACCGACCGCGAACCGCGCAACTACGACCCGTTGAAGGGCGGCTACGACATCGCCTACGACGACCCGCGCGGGCGCTATTACCTGGTGAGTGCGACGTACCGGTTCTGAGGCGGGGACGTACGTCGCTCGCCGTTCGATTCGTCATTCCCCGCCGGCGGGGGCCAAGCGCTTGTAGCTCTTGTAGCCCGGGTAAGCGAAGCGCACCCGGCTCGGAGAGACGGCCGCGTCCCCGGGTGCGCTTCGCTTACCCGGACTGCAACAGCTGGGCGCTTCGGCTTTCTCGCGCGCTGACCCTCCGCTGCCCCAACCCCTCCGCACTCCCTCCGGTCGCCGATGGGAGAAGGGCTTGGGAAGCCCGCCCATGACGAGCCCGGAAAAAATATGTCCGCCGGGGGTAGGGGGGAGGCGCCCCGCCCCCGTTATGGAGGTCGTAACGGGATCAGGACGACGGATACGGATGTCTCCGCGCCATGGATGGCGCACTTTTTCGGCGGTCCATCCGGGCAGCCACGTTTCATGCGTACCAGGAGGGTGCGTACCTGGCGGGAACCACGGGACTCGCCTGCGGATCGAAGCGGACCCTGCCGCGGAGATCCCTTCTGGAGAAGCCCCGGACGGCTTCTCCAGACCTTCCCCCGCGGCGCGCTCCTCTCTCCCCTCGCGCCGCAGAAAAGGAAAAGGCCGCGATCGCTCGCGGCCTTTTCTCTGTCCGAAGGGACCGGAGGCTTACGCCAGGCCGGCCTGCTTCATGACTTCGGCGGCGTAGTCTTCCACCACCTTCTCGATGCCTTCGCCGACGGCCAGGCGCTGCATGCCGACCACTTCGGCGCCGGCGGCCTTCAGGACCTGCTCGACGGTCTGGTTGGTGTCCAGCACGTACGGCTGGCCGTACAGCGTGACCTCGTTGACGATCTTGGCGATCTTGCCGCTGATGATCTTCTCGAGGATGTCGGCCGGCTTGGCCTTGTCCTTGTCGGACATCTTGGCCAGCTCGATTTCCTTTTCCTTCGCGACGAAGTCGGCCGGGACGTCCGACGCCTTGATGTGCGGCGGGTTCATCGCGGCGACGTGCATCGCCAGGCCGCGGGCCAGGTCGGCGTCGCCACCCTTGACCTCGACCAGCACGCCGATCTTGCCGCCGTGCACGTAGGCCGCGACGTTGTTGTTGCCGTCGACCAGAGCGAGGCGACGCACCTGGATGTTCTCGCCGAGCTTGGCGATCGCGGCGGCGCGGGCTTCCTCGACCGTCTCGCCCGAAGCGAGCTTGGCGGCCTTGACGCCTTCGACGTCGGTCGCGCCGGAGCTCAGCGCGGCGTTGGCGACGGCGTTGGCGAAGGCGAGGAAGTTCTCGTCCTTGGCGACGAAGTCGGTCTCGGAGTTGATCTCGACCAGCACGGCCTTGCCGCCGTTCTGGGCGACGGCGATGCGGCCTTCGGCGGCGACGCGGTCGGCCTTCTTGTCGGCCTTGGCCAGGCCCGACTTGCGCAGCCACTCGGCCGCGGCGTCGATGTCGCCGTTGTTCTCGGTGAGCGCCTTCTTGCACTCCATCATGCCGGCGCCGGTGCGCTCGCGCAGTTCCTTGACCAGGGAAGCGGTGATTTCTGCCATGGGGGTACCTCTATGGTGTAGGGCGGGTCGCGACCCGCCTTTTGCGATTCCGGACATCGCGGCGGGACCTGGCCCGCGCGACGCAGAAACTTCGGACGTGGCCGCGCAGCTTGGCGCGGCCACATGACGCGGTCCTTACTCGGCCGCTTCGGCCTTCTTGCCGGCGGCCTTCTTGGCCGGGGCGCGGCGCGGAGCCTTGCCTTCCTCGCCCTCGGCGGCTTCGGCGAAGTCTTCCTCGCGAACCGACGCGGCCGACGGAGCGGCGGCCTTGCCTTCCAGCACGGCGTCGGCGGCGGCACGGGCGTACAGCTGCACGGCGCGGATGGCGTCGTCGTTGCCCGGGATGGCGTAGTCGACCAGGGCCGGGTCGTAGTTGGTGTCGACGACGGCGATGACCGGGATGCCGAGCTTCTTGGCTTCCTTGATCGCGATGTCTTCGTGGCCGATGTCGATCACGAACAGCGCGTCGGGCAGGCGGTTCATGTCCTTGATGCCGCCCAGCGAGGCTTCCAGCTTCTCGCGCTCGCGGCGCAGGCCCAGCACTTCGTGCTTGACCAGCTTCTGGAAGGTGCCGTCGGTCTCGGCCGCTTCCAGCTCCTTCAGGCGCTGCACCGACTGCTTCACCGTGCGGAAGTTGGTCAGCGTGCCGCCCAGCCAGCGCTGGGTCATGTACGGCATGCCGCAACGCTCGGCCTCTTCCTTGATCGCCTCGCGCGCGCTGCGCTTGGTGCCGATGAACAGGATCATGCCGCGCTTCTGGGCGACGCCCGAGATGAAGTTCATCGCGTCGTTGAACAGCGGAACGGTCTTCTCGAGGTTGATGATGTGGATCTTGCCGCGCGCGCCGAAGATGTACGGACCCATCTTCGGGTTCCAGTAGCGGGTCTGGTGGCCGAAGTGGACGCCGGCTTCGAGCATCTGGCGCATGGTGATCTGGGGCATTGCTTTGACTCCAGGCAGTGGAACCGGCCGCCCGCGTGAACAAAGCACGGTGTGAAGGGCGGTACCGCCGGCAGGGGCCGGGGGCAGGGGTTCCGGGGTTGGGCCTCCCCGCAGCGTTCGTGGCCGAACCAGGCGTCCTGGTGGACGTCCGGCACCCCGGCACGACGTGTGGCTGCGGGTGTGTATTCGCCTGCGTTCCGGACGGGGCCGGTGCGCTCTCGCCCTGGCGTGGGCGGTCAGGATCGGACGGAGCCGGTCGCTGAGCCGCGGGATTGTAGCCGTAACAGTGCGTTACGGGCAACTTCGGGCGTCGGGAAAGCCTGAACGGACCGCGGATGGGCCATAATGCCGCCATGCCCATCACCATCAAGACCCCCGAAGAGATCGAGAAGATGCGCGTCGCCGGCCGCCTGGCCGCCGAGGTGCTCCAGGTCGTCGCCCCGCACGTCAAGGCGGGCGTGACCACCGAGGAACTGGACCGCATCTGCCACGATCACATCGTCAACGTGCAGAAGGCGATCCCGGCCAACGTCGGCTACAAGGGATTCCCCAAGACCGTCTGCACCTCGGTCAACAATGTCATCTGCCACGGCATCCCGAGCGAGGCCAAGGTCCTGAAGGACGGCGACATCGTCAACATCGACGTCACCGTCATCAAGGACGGCTGGCACGGCGACACCAGCCGCATGTACGTCGTCGGCACGCCGTCGGTCATGGCGAAGCGCCTGGTCGACGTGACCCGCGAGGCGATGTTCCGAGGCATCCGCACGGTGAAGCCGGGCGCGACCCTGGGCGACATCGGCGCGGCGATCCAGCAGTACGCCGAAGCCGAGCGCTTCAGCGTGGTGCGCGAATACTGCGGCCATGGCATCGGGCGGATCTACCACGAGGATCCGCAGGTCCTGCATTACGGCCGCAACGGCGAAGGGCTCGTGCTCAAGCCGGGCATGACTTTCACCATCGAGCCGATGATCAACGAGGGCACGCGCTACACCAAGCTGCTGCCCGACGGCTGGACCGTGGTCACCAAGGACCGCAAGTTGTCCGCGCAGTGGGAGCACACCGTCGCGGTGACCGAGAACGGCGTGGAGATCCTCACCCGCGTGCCGGGTGACGACAACGACCTATGAGCGACCGCTCCGCCGCCGTCGATGAGCCTTCGGCGGCGCAGGGCAGTGCCGACCCGGCCGCGGCGATCCGCGCGGCCCTCGCCACGGTGGACGCCGGCCTCGCCAAGGCCTTCGACGGCGACCCCAACGCCGACATCGACCGCCTGCTCGCCGCGCGTGCAGGCGCGATGGATGCGCAGGTGCGCGCCGCGTGGAAGGCGTGCCTTCCTGCCGACGCCCCGCTGGCGTTGTTCGCCGTCGGCGGCTACGGCCGCGCCGAACTGTTCCCGCAATCCGACGTCGACCTGCTCGTGCTCGCCGAACCCGACGCGCAGGCCGCGCACGCCGAAGCGCTGTCGCGTTTCGTCGCGCTGCTGTGGGACGGCGGCGTGCCGGTCGGCCATGCGGTGCGCTCGCCGGTGCAGTGCACGGAAGCGGCGGCCGACATCACCGTGCTCACCGCGATGCTGGAAGCGCGTCCGCTGGTCGCGCAGGTCGAACACCTGCACGCGTTGCAGGCGGCGATCGCGCCCAGCCTGGTGTGGCCGGCACGCGAGTTCTTCGCCGCCAAGCGCGAGGAACTGCGCCTGCGCCACGCGCGCTACGAAGACACCGCCGACAACCTCGAGCCCAACCTGAAGGAAGGCCCCGGCGGACTGCGCGACGTGCAGACGCTGCGCTGGATGGCGCTGCGCATCGTCGGCACGGGCGATCTGGAGTCGCTGGTCGCCATCGGCCAGTTCGGCGCGGACGAACTCGCCACGCTCGAACGCGAACGCCGCGCGCTGTCGCGCCTGCGCTTCGGCCTGCACCTGGTCGCCGGCAAGCGCGAGGAACGGCTGCGTTTCGATTACCAGAAAGTGCTGGCCGAACGCCTGGGCCACGTCGACAACGCCGACAACCTCGCCGTCGAGCAGATGATGCAGGGGTTCTATCGCAGCGCCGCGCTGGTGCTGCGCATCGGCGAGCGGCTGCTGCAGCGTTTCGAGGAACAGATCGAAGGCGAAAGCACGCCGGTCGCGATCGACCACGCGTTCGAGCTGCGCCGCGATTACCTGTGCGCACGCGATCCGCACTGGCCGCGCGACGCCTACGACGTCTTCGCGCTGTTCGCGGTGTGGGCTTCGCACGATGCCGTCCGCGGACTGCATTCGCGCACGGCGCGCGCGCTGGCCGAATCGCTGTCGCGCGTGCCGGCGTTCCAGCAGGCCGAACCGGCCTTGCGCGAGCGTTTCATGGCGCTGCTGCGCGGCCCGCATCCGGTGCACGCGCTCGAACGCATGGCGCGCCTGGGCGTGCTCGGACGCTGGATCCCGGCGTTCGCGAAAGTCTCCGGCCGCATGCAGTTCGACCTGTTCCACGTATTCACGGTCGATCAGCACACGCTTGCGGTCCTGCGCAATCTCGCGCGCTTCGCATCGGGTATCGCGGACGAGCGCTTCAGCATCGCGCACGAGGTCTGGCCGCGCCTGCGCAAGCCGGAACTGCTGCTGCTCGCCGGGCTTTTCCACGACATCGGCAAGGGACGCGGCGGCGATCACTCCGAACTCGGCGCCGAGGATGCACGCATCTTCTGCAGCACCATGGGCCTGTCGCAGGCCGACGGTGCGCTGGTGGAATGGCTCGTCCGCCAGCACCTGCTGATGTCGGTGACCGCGCAGAAGCAGGACATCGCCGATCCCGAAGTCATCCACCGTTTCGCCGGCAAGGTCGCCGATCGCGAACGCCTCGATCATCTCTACCTGCTGACCTGCGCCGACATCGCCGGCACGTCGCCCAAGTTGTGGAACGCGTGGAAGGACCGGCTGCTAGCCGATCTCTACACCGCCACGCGCCTGGCGTTGCGACGCGGGCTCGAACATCCCGTCGCCGGCGACGAACGCGCGAACGAAACGCGCGACGCCGCGCGCGCGATGCTCGCCACGATGGGCATCGGCGACGAACAGGTCGATGCGCTGTACGCGCGCATGCCGCAGATCGGTTTCGAGCGCGGACGTCCCGACCAGATCGCGTGGCAGGCCGCTTCGCTGCGCGGCGTCGAACCGGGGCAGACGCGCGTTCGCGCTCGTGCGCTAGGCGAGCATGCCGGTGCGCTGGAAGTCTTCATCCATTCGCCCGATCGCGACGGCCTGTTCGCCGCGATCGTCGCCACGCTCGACCGCCTGGGCCTGGCAATTCAGCAGGCGCGGGTGCTCGACGGCCCGAACGGCATGGTGTTCGACAGCTTCGAAGTCGTGCCGATCGATCCGCGTTGCCCGCCGACGAGCGAAGAGGTCGAACAGCGCCTGGGCGCCGCGCTCGCCGGCGACCTGGATCGCATCCGGCCGGCGCGTCGCGCGCAGCCGCGTCATCTCAGGCATTTCCGCATCGCGCCGCAGATCGGTTTCGACACGCTGGAAAGCGACGCCGGCACGCGCACGATGCTCAGCCTGGTGTGCACCGACCGCCCCGGCCTGCTTGCGGACGTGACGCACGCGATCCGCAGCCAGGGTCTGCGCGTGCACGATGCGCGCATCGCGACCTTCGGCGAACGCGCCGAGGACGTGTTCCAGATCACCCATCCCCATCACGACGGGCGCGACGGCGCGCTCGATGAAACAAGGCGGCAGGCGCTGCGCGAAGCCTTGCTCGCCTGCCTCGAAGGAGACTGTTGAATGGCCCTGCAGAAGAAAACCGTCCGCAAGACCGCGCGCAAGAAGGCCGTGCCCGCCGGGCCGGGCGTGGACGAGCTGAAGTTCATGATCGACAGCGCCTTCGAGCGCCGCGCGATGCTGACGCTGGACGAGATCGAAGGCTCCACGCGCCCGACGGTGGAACGCGTGATTTCCGGCCTGGAGACCGGCGAATTCCGCGTCGCCGAGCCGGACGGCAAGGGCGGCTGGACGGTCAACGAATGGCTGAAGAAGGCGGTGTTGCTGTACTTCCGCGTGAACGACATGCAGGTCGTCGACGGGTATCCCGCGCCGTACTGGGACAAGGTGCCGGCGCGTTTCGCCGGCTATGGCGAGTCGGACTTCCGCAAGCTGGGCGCGCGCGTCGTGCCGGGCGCCGTCGCGCGTCGCGGCGCGCACATCGGCAAGGACGTCGTGCTGATGCCGAGCTTCGTCAACATCGGCGCGCACGTGGGCGAGGGCACGATGGTCGACACGTGGGCGACGGTCGGTTCGTGCGCGCAGGTCGGCAAGCATTGCCATCTTTCCGGCGGCGCGGGCATCGGCGGCGTGCTGGAGCCGCTGCAGGCGAGCCCGACGATCATCGAGGACCACTGCTTCATCGGCGCGCGTTCGGAAGTCGTCGAAGGCGTGGTCGTGGGCCACCACAGCGTGATCGGCATGGGCGTGTTCCTCGGCCAGAGCACGCGCATCTACAACCGCGCGACGGGCGAGATCTCCTACGGTTTCGTGCCGCCGTACAGCGTCGTCGTCTCCGGCCAGCTGCCGGCGAAGGACGGCTCGCATTCGCTGTATTGCGCGGTGATCGTGAAGCAGGTGGATGCGAAGACGCGCAGCAAGACGAGCATCAATGATCTGTTGCGCGGGTTGGCGGAGTGATGCGGGAGTGGGGTTGAGGAAGTGAGGAGTGAGTTCGCTCCGCCTTCCGATATCACACTGCACCCTGCGCTCACTTCTCACTCTCGAGTCTTACTCCCATGACAACGCTCTACGGACTCAACAATTGCGACACCTGCAAGAAGGCC
This sequence comes from Lysobacter sp. SCRH-1R, assembly GCF_057747855.1. Classification (NCBI taxonomy): domain Bacteria; kingdom Pseudomonadati; phylum Pseudomonadota; class Gammaproteobacteria; order Lysobacterales; family Lysobacteraceae; genus Lysobacter; species Lysobacter sp. SCRH-1R. The sequence continues at coordinate 1,183,853 of NZ_CM173227.1, forward strand.
CGCAAGTGGCTGGATCGCTTCGGCGTCGCGCATTCCTTCGTCGATTACCGCGAACAGCGCCAGGCGCCGGACACGCTGGTGGAGTGGAAGGACCGGCTCGGCGGCTGGGACGCGATGATCAACAAGTCGTCCACGACGTGGCGCACCCTGCCAGACAACCGCAAGACGCCGGGCTCTGACGCGGAATGGAAGCTGCTGCTGAAGGAGTATCCGCAGCTGATCCGCCGCCCGGTGGTGATCACCGGGGACGGTGCGATCGCGCAGGGCTTCAGCGACAACGGCTTCAAGAAGCGCTTCGGAGTGGGCACCCTTGGCTGATGCATCCGCTGCCGACGAGGTGCTGGCGCTGGCGCTGGACCTGATCGCGCGTCCATCGGTCACGCCCGACGACGCCGGCTGCCAGGCGTCGATCTCGCGTCGCCTGGCGGCCGCGGGTTTCCGCTGCGAATCGCTGCGCTTCGGCGACGTCGACAACCTCTGGGCAGTGCACGGCAGCGAAGGCCCGACGCTGGTGCTGCTGGGTCACACCGACGTCGTGCCGCCGGGGCCGCGCGAGGCGTGGAGCAGCGATCCGTTTGTGCCGGAGATCCGCAACGGCGTGCTCTACGGGCGCGGCGCGGCCGACATGAAGGGCAGCGTGGCGGCGTTCGTCGTCGCGCTGGAGCGTTTCGTCGCCGCGCATCCGGACCATCCGGGCCGCGTCGCGCTGCTGGTCACGTCCGACGAGGAAGGCGATGCGGTCGACGGCGTGCGCCAGGTCGCCGAGGTCTTCCGCAAGCGCGGCGAGCGCATCGACTGGTGCATTACCGGGGAGCCGTCGTCGAAGGCGACGCTGGGCGACCTGCTGCGCGTGGGACGTCGCGGCACACTGTCGGCGACGCTCAACGTGATCGGCGTGCAGGGCCACGTGGCGTATCCGGAAAAGGCGCGCAACCCGATCCATCTCGCGATGCCGGCGCTGAGCGAGCTCGCCGCGCGGCGTTGGGACGACGGCTTCGAAACCTTTCCACCGACGAGCCTGCAGATCAGCAACATCCACTCGGGCACCGGCGCGAACAACGTGATTCCGGGCGAACTGCAGGCGCTGTTCAACCTGCGCTTCAATCCGAACTGGCGCGCCGAGCAGCTCGAACGCGAGTGCGAGGACGTGCTGCGTCGTCACGGCCTGGACTACACGATCCGCTGGCATCGCGGCGGCGAACCGTTCTATACGCCGGAAGGCCCGCTGCGCGCGGCGGCGCGTTCGGTGCTCGGCCGTTATTGCGGCGGCGCGCCGGAGGAGAGCACCGGCGGCGGTACGTCGGATGCGCGTTTCATCGCGCCGCTTGGCGCACAGTGCATCGAGATCGGACCGGTGAACGCGAGCATCCACAAGGTGGACGAAAACGTGTCCGTCTCCGATCTGCAGCGGTTGCCGGAACTGTATCGGGAGTTGATCGAGCGGATGCTGCTCGACTGAGTATCGCGATAGCGGGGGTAGCCCGGGCAAGCGAAACGCACGCGAGGGGGGCTGTCACGTCTGAACCCGGGTGCGCTTCGCTTACCCGGGCGACAGAAAACTGCTCGAACGAGATAACGCGCTGCGGCGCGGTCATCGTTGACACGACCGTATTGCCCGGGGGCGCGGTGCGCTTCGCTTACCCGGGCTACAAAAGCACGGTGCGGGAACGTCAGCCGTTCCCCGGCACCAGCTTCATCGTGTAACGCGTCTCGCCCGGCAGGAACGGCGTCGGCCGTCCCTGCACCCAATCCTCGTGCCCCGCGCCCCAGAACGGCGACATCGGATGCCCGCTCTGTCCGCCCGGCATGTGGATGATTCCGTCGGCCTCGTGGCCCGGCGCGACGACCATGCGCTCGGAGGCGCCGAACTCCGGTCCCTGCACGCGCGGCATGGCGCTGTCGCCGGGCAGTTCGTCGGCGGGCATGCACAGCTGCGGCTTGAGGAAACCGGGCAACGCACGCGACAGCGGATGGCAGATGCGCGCGGTGTTGCGCTCGCCCCAGGTGCGCTGCGCGATCGGGCCGCTCTTCGCCAGTTCGTTGCGCACTTCGCGTGCGGCGTCCTCGAACAACGCGTCCCACGACGCGAACCGGCGCGGCAGCAGGTTCGCCGGACGCTGCGTGACCAGCGGCCACGCAACGCCTTCGAAATGCGAAAGGTTCGGCATTTCGAACGCCTCACCCAGCGCGGCATGCGCGGGCGCGGTCAGGCCGTCGAGCAGGCGGTCGTGCACCGCGAGACGCCACGCGCGCACGATGCGGTAACTCGTCGAGTCCGCACTCGCGCGACCCTGCCACGTGGATGCGACGACCGCGAGTTCGTGTAGCGCGGGCGTGTTCGCAACGCCATCGCGTTCGCGCAGCAACGTCCACCACCGCTGCAGGAACAGGGCGCGATCGTCGAGCTGGATCGCGAGCAGGTCGCGTTCGGCGAAACGATCCTTCGCGAACAGGCCGTCGCGGATCTGCTTCGCGCGCGCGCCGTTGGCGTAACCGCCATCGCCCACGCGCGACAGCAGCGTTCCATCGACCACGCGCGAATTCGCCGTCCACAGGCGCTGCACCGTGCCGATCGGCAGCGCGGTGCCGTGCGCGGTGGTGATCGGCCACGGCGCGCAGGCGTCGGGTTCGACGACCTGCGTCGCATCGCAACCGGCCCCACGCTGCGGAATCGGGCCGAGCAGGCGCCAGGTGATGCGCCCCTGCGAGTCGCCGATGGCGAGGTTCTGCGCGGGAATCGCCGTGCGATCGGCCATCGCGAGCGCGTCGTCGAGCGAGCGCGCGTGCAGGAATTCGGAAAGGCCGAGGTTCATCGAGCCGGGCCGGTGGGCGATCCAGCGCAGCGCGAGGCCGCTGCCGTCGCGTTCGCGGTGCAGGATCGGGCCCCACGCGGTTTCGTCCACCGGGAACTCGACGTCGTCGCTTCCCGCCACGCGAATGATCTCGATGTTGCGCGTCGCGCCCGCGCAGGTCTTCTCGCCGCAATCGGCCACGCGCTTCCAGTCGAGCCAGTCGCCGTAGCTGTTGGTGAAACCCCACGCGACGTGCCCGTTGCTGCCGACCACCAGCGCCGGCAGGCCGGGCAGGGTGAAGCCGTTCGCATCGACGCGACCGCCGTCGGCGCGCGGATCGGGGTAACGCAATCGCGCGCGGAACCAGATGTTCGGTGCGCGCAGGCCCAGGTGCATGTCGTCGGCGACGATCGCGCGGCCGTCGGCGGTGAGCTGGCCGGACACGGCGAAGTTGTTGCTGCCGACATCGGAACGTTCGGGTACGTCGGCCGGGCGCGACCCTTCCCGCATCGGCAGCGTGCGCAGGTCGACGGTCGAGGCGTCGGGCAGCATCGCGTCGCCGCGCGGGCGGCCGGCGAGTGGCGCGTCCCAGCTCGTGCCGTCGTGCGCGAGCAGCGCGAACAGCGCCGGCGGCAGATGCGGACGCAGGCGCCACATCGCCAGTTCGCGCTCGTTCTGCGCGTCCTGCAGGTCGAAATACATCGCGTAGCCGGTCAGCGCCGAGTCGGCCAGCGTCCAAGGCTCGGGCTGCGTGCGCAGAAGCAGGTAGGGCCACGGCCGCACCTTCAGCGCGGCGCGTCCGGCGTTGACGCCATCGACGTACGCCTGCGCCATCCCGCGCTTGTCGCCCAGGATCGCGTCCATGTGCTGCATCACGCGCGCGCGCATGCGGTGCACGCGGTGCCGCTTGTCCGTGCCGATGGCGACGGGCCCGAACAGCGCGGCCAGTTCGCCCGCGGCCGTGCGTCGCAGCAGGTCCATCTCGAAATAGCGTTCCTGCGCGTGCACGTAGCCGAGCGCGCGCATGGCGTCGTTCTCGTTGGCCGCATCGACCGTGACCACGCCGTTCGCATCGCGCTGGATCGTCACCGGGGCCGACAGGCCGGGCAGGGCGAGTTCGCCGTCGAGCCGCGGCAGGCTGCCGCGCATCAGCCACCAGCCGGCGAGCACCGCCGCCAGCAGTACCAGTACCAGCGCGACGAGCACGCGCCTGATCCACTTCGTCATGGGCCTGTCGCCTGTGGTGTCCCCGCGCCGAGCTTATCCGATGAACGGCGGCACCGGCGGGCGGATGTCCCCTTGCAAGCGGGCCCGACCTCTTGCACGATCGACCCATGACCTTCGTCCAGGCCACCGCCTACGCCGCCACTGCCGCCCTGCGCGGCGGCGCGCCCGCGCAGGGCCTGAACAACAACAACCGCAATAACGCCAGCCTCCCGCGGGCCGGTGATTAGCGCGTTGTAACCGCACTGAGCACCCACGAAGCCCGCGCCGCAAAGCGCGGGTTTTTTGTTTTTGTCCTCCCGAAAACCCACCCCCGACCCCAGGAGTCATCGTCATGTGTTCCATCCTCGGCATCTTCGGCCTCCAACCCGGCGACGACGTGCAGGCCCTGCGCCGCCGTGCGCTGGAACTCTCGCAACGCCAGCGCCATCGCGGCCCCGACTGGAGCGGCGTCCACCTCGACGACGGCGCGATCCTGGTGCACGAGCGGCTGGCCATCGTCGATCCCGCCGGTGGTTCGCAGCCGCTGCGCTCGGCCGACGGCGAACTCGCGCTGGCGGTCAACGGCGAGATCTACAATCACCGCGAACTGGAGCAGGCGCTGGCGCAGCCGTACGCGTTCCAGACCGGTTCGGACTGCGAGGTCATCAACGCCCTGTACCGCCAGCGCGAGGACGTGGGCGAGTGGCTCGGCGAATTGAACGGCATCTTCGCCTTCGCGCTGTGGGACCGCACACGCGGACGGTTCCTCATCGCACGCGATCCCATCGGCGTGTGCCCGCTGTACTGGGGCCACGATCGCGACGGCCGCCTGTGCGTCGCCTCCGAGATGAAGGCGCTGGCCGACACCTGCGTCGACGTCGCGCAGTTCCCGCCCGGGCATTACTACGACAGCGAACGCGGCGAACCCGTGCGCTATTACCAGCGCCCCTGGCGCGACCACGCGGCGACCGAAGGCGTGGAGGTGTCGAAACAGGAGCTGCGTGAAGCCTTCGAACGCGCCGTGCATCGCCAGCTGATGAGCGACGTGCCGTATGGCGTGCTGCTCTCCGGCGGCCTGGATTCCTCGCTTGTCGCGGCGGTGGCCGCGCGCTTCGCCCGCAAGCGCGTGGAGGACGACGACACCACCGAAGCGTGGTGGCCACGCCTGCATTCCTTCGCGATCGGACTGGAGGGTTCGCCCGACCTGGCCGCCGCCGAAATCGCGGCGAAGGCGCTGGGCACCGTGCATCACGGCTTCACCTACACCTTCGAGGAAGGCCTCGATGCGTTGCCGGAGGTGATCCGCCACATCGAAACCTTCGACGTCACGACGATCCGTGCGTCCACGCCGATGTTCCTGCTCGCGCGACGCATCAAGGCGATGGGCGTGAAGATGGTGCTCTCGGGCGAGGGCAGCGACGAGGTGTTCGGCGGTTACCTGTACTTCCACAAGGCGCCGGACGCGCGCGAATTCCACGAGGAAACCGTGCGCAAGCTCGACGCGCTGCACAACTACGACTGCCTGCGTGCGAACAAGTCGATGATGGCGTGGGGCGTGGAGCCGCGCGTGCCGTTCCTCGACGTCGAATTCCTCGACGTCGCCATGCGCATGGACGCGGTGCACAAGATGGTGCGCAAGGGGCCGAACGGCCGCTCGATCGAGAAGGCGATCCTGCGCGAGGCGTTCGAGGGGTACCTGCCGGATTCGATCCTGTGGCGGCAGAAGGAGCAGTTCAGCGATGGCGTCGGCTACGGTTGGATCGACGGGCTGAAGGCGCATGCGGAAGCGCAGGTGAGCGACCGCGTGTTCGCGGCGGCGGCCAGCCGCTTCCCGGTGAACCCGCCGCAGACGAAGGAGGCGTACCTCTACCGCCACATCTTCGAGCAGTTCTTCCCGGGCGTGGCCTGCGCGCAGACGGTGCCGGGCGGGAAGTCGATCGCGTGCTCGTCGCCAGTGGCGATCGCGTGGGATGCGGCCTTCGCGAAGATGGCCGACCCGTCCGGGCGGGCGGTGGCGGACGTCCACGAGGCGGCGAACGCGTGACGCGACGCCGTGCACGCGCGCGCGGCAACGGATACCTTGGGCGCTCTCCAACCGATGAGGTGCGCCGATGGATCGTCGCCGGTTCCTAGCCACGGGTGGTCTGGTCGCGGGCGGCCTGGCCGTTGCATCGCCCGCGTCGGCCGCGCAGGCCACCGGCGGTGGCCTCGCTGCGGACCCGGCGTTGTTCCGCGAGGTGAACTTCGTCCACGACGGACTCGGCCTGTCGCCGCGCGAATACGCGACGTTGCTGGACGAGGCGGCATCGAAGCGCGACCTGCCCGCGGACAACTACTCCAACGGCGGTGTCGTGGAGGAACTGGAAACCGCCTTCGCGAAGAAGCTCGGCAAGCAGGCGGCGATGTTCGTGCCGACCGGCACGCTCGCCAACCACATCGCGTTGCGCAAGCTCGCCGGCGAGAACCGCCGCGTGCTGGTGCAGGCCGAGAGCCATTTCTACGCCGACAGCGGCGATGCCGGCGACGTGCTGAGCGGCCTCAACCTGATCCCGCTCGCACAAGGGCAAAGCACGCTCGCGCTGGATGAGGTGAAGCGCTGGGTCGGGCTCTCGGCGAGCGGGCGCGTGCCGATGAGGGTCGGCGTGCTGTCGATCGAATCGCCGGTGCGTCGCTGCGATCACGCGATGGTCGATTTCGACGAACTCCAGCGCGTGTCCCGGTACGCGCGCGAGCAGGGCATCCGCCTGCACCTGGACGGCGCGCGCCTGTTCAACCTGCCGTACCACTCCGGGCGCGGCGTGCAGGAGTACGCCGCGCTGTTCGACACGGTGTTCGTGTCGCTGTGGAAGCACTTCAATGCGGCGTCGGGCGCCATCCTTGCGGGCGATTCGTCGTTCATCGAGGGGCTGTACCACATGCGGCGGATGTTCGGCGGTTCGTTGCCGCAGGCGTGGCCGGTGGCGGCGGTGGCGACGCAGTTCGTCGATTCCTACGAGGCGGACTATGCGCGTGCGTGGGAGGCGACGGACCGGGTGCTCGCGCTGCTCAAACCGGAGCGGCGCTTCAAGGTCCGCAGGGTACCGATGGGCACGAGCCGGTTCTTCCTGTCGGTCACGGGCGTGGATGCGACGGCATTCCGGACGCGCACGCGCCAGCGCGGCGTGTGGCTGCCACGTCCGGATCCGGACACGGGCGAGTTCGCCATGCAGGTGAACCCGAGCGTGCTGCGCGCGGCGCCGGATACCATCGCCCAGGCGCTGATGGCGGCCGTGAAGGCCTGATGCGCGGCCCGCGCGCATGCGACTGCGAGTGATTCCGATTCGGACGCGGTGCTTTTCGATCGGGCACCCTATGCGCCTGGCAAGGAGAGTCCCCCCATGAAAGGCCATCCCGAAGTCGTCGATTACCTGAAGATGCTGCTGCGCGGCGAACTGGCCGCGCGCGACCAGTACTTCATCCATTCCCGTCGTTACGAGGACATGGGCCTGCAGTCGCTGTACGAGCGCATCGACCACGAGATGCAGGAAGAAACCGAGCACGCCGACGCGTTGCTGCGGCGCATCCTGTTCCTGGAAGGCGATCCGGACATGCGTCCGGAACCGTTCGTCGCCGGTCATACGGTGGAGGAAATGCTGCAGCGCGACCTCGACGTCGAGTATCGCGTGCGCGCCGCGCTCGCGCAGGGCATGGCGCTGTGCGAGCAGCAGGGCGATTTCGTCAGCCGCGAAATCCTGCGCGTGCAGCTGCAGGACACCGAGGAAGATCATGCGCACTGGCTGGAGCAGCAGCTTGGGCTGATCCGCCGCCTGGGCATCCAGAACTACCTCACGGCGCGGCTGGCGCAGAAGTCCGCGTCCGCGGAGTGACGACGCTCCTGTAGCCCGGGTAAGCGGAGCGCACCCGGGGATCGCGCAGATCCAAAGAACGGCTGCTTGAACGATGTAACGCGCTGCGGCGCGGTCATCGTCGACATGACTGAATTACCCGGGGGGGGCGGTGCGCTTCGCTTACCCGGGCTACAGAAGCTCGTTTCTCGTTCCCGACTCTTTCCCGTTCCTCGCTTGAAGGTCAGCGCTTCCGGTCCAGCCGATACACCGAGGTATGCAGCGCGGTCACGCCTTCCTCGACGAACCTCGGCTGCGATTCGAGGATGTCGCGGCGTTCCAGCGTTTCGACGTTCCAGTCGCGCCCGTAGAGCACGCGCACTTCGTCCTCGACCACGCTGAAAGGCGGGCCGGCCTTCTCATGCTGCGGGTATTCCAGCGTGATCAGCAGGCCACGGCTGTGCGAGGGCAGGCGGGCGTAGAGCTCGTGCACGTAGCGGCGGCGAAGGTCGGCGGGAAGCGCGATCAGCGCCGCGCGGTCGAACACCGCCCCGCAATCGGCCAGCGCCGCTTCGTCCAGGCCGAACGCATCGCCGCAGATCAGCTCGATGTCGCCGGCGCGGTAGTGCGTGCCGTACTTCGATTCGCTCACCTCGGGCGTGACGCCGTGCCCGGCGAAGAACGCCTCGATGGCGATGCGCGACAGCTCCACGCCCAGCACGCGATAGCCCTGCGCGGCGAACCACGCCATGTCGAGCGACTTGCCCGCCAGCGGCACGAACACGCGCGTGCCCGGCACGATGCCGAGCGACGGCCAATGCTTGAGCATCAGCGGTGTCGGCGCGTCCTGGTGGAAGCCGATCTGGTTGTCGGCCCAGCGTTGATGCCAGAAGTCGGGGTGCATGATTCGTCCTTGTGCTGGAGCAGCGACAACGCTTCGCACCGTCCCGTCATCCGGCGAAGGCCGGAATCCAGGCTGTCACGGTACCAGCGTCGGTGTCGTCGCGTTCGTAATGGTTGCCGGCCTGGCCGGGCCTTCGCCGGGATGACGGGATGGGGTGGGTACGTCGCAGCGAGCGCGAGGCGCTCGCTGCGCCTTACTCGACCGCCAGGCCTTCGACCTTCTGCCACCCGCGCGGCAGCAACCCGCCGCGCGTCGCGCGTGCGCCGAGGTAGGTGTCCAGGTCCTTGAACGTGATCGACATCGTGCGCGCACCGGATTTCACCACCAGCGTGCCGCCCGGCGACACGACCGCGACGGCGACCACGCGCTCGGTGCCGAGCTTCGCCTTCGGGATGTCGATGAGCTTGTTGCCCTTGCCCTTGTCGAGTTCCGGCAGCTCGCCGACCGGGAACGCCAGCAGGTGGCCGACGTTGGTCACCACCGCGATGCGGTCCTGTTCGACGCTGTTCACCGGCGCCGGCTGCACCACCTTCGCGCCCGGCGTGAGCGAGAGCATCGCCTTGCCGGCCTTGTTGCGGCCGGTGAGGTTCTCGAAGCGGGTGACGAAACCGTAGCCATGGCTTGACGCGAGCACGAAACGCGTGTCGTTGTCGCCGCTGGCGAGCGCCTGGAACGACGCGCCCGGTGCTGGCGAGAAGCGGCCCGTCAGCGGTTCGCCGTTGCCGCGCGCGGACGGCAGCGAATGCACGACGGTCGAGTACGCACGGCCGGTCGAATCCAGGAACGCGACCTGCTGCGTGCTGCGGCTCTTCACCGCGCCCAGCAGCTCGTCGCCTTCGCGGTAGTTGAGCGCGCCGGCGTCGATGTCGTGGCCCTTCGCCGCGCGCACCCAGCCCTTCTCGCTGAGCACGACGGTCATCGGCTCGCTGGCGACCAGCTCGGTCTCGCTCAGCGCCTGCGCGGCACCGCGCGCGACCAGCGGGGAGCGGCGCGCATCGCCGAACTTCTTCGCATCGGCCAGCAGTTCGTCCTTCACCAGCTTCTTCAGCTTGGCGCGGCTTTCCAGCGTGGCGACGATGCGTTCGCGCTCGGCCTTGAGCTCGTCTTCCTCGCCGCGGATCTTCATCTCTTCCAGGCGCGCCAGCTGGCGCAGCCGGGTTTCGAGGATGTAGTCGGTCTGCTCCTCGCTGAGCTTGAAGCGCTTCATCAGGACGGGCTTGGGCTCGTCCTCGGTGCGGATGATGCGGATCACCTCATCGAGGTTGAGGAACGCGACCAGCAGGCCTTCCAGCAGGTGCAGGCGGCGCTCGACCTTGTCCAGGCGATGCTTGAGGCGGCGCGTCACCGTTTCGGTGCGGAACGCCAGCCATTCGGTCAGCAGCGCCTTCAGGCCCTTGACCTGCGGCCGGCCGTCGCGACCGATGATGTTGAAGTTGACGCGATAGCTCTTCTCGAGGTCCGTCGTCGCGAACAGGTGGCCCATCAGCTGCTCGGCGTCCACGCGGTTGCTGCGCGGCACGAGCACGATGCGGGTCGGGTTCGCGTGGTCGGATTCGTCGCGGATGTCCTCCAGCCACGGCAGTTTCTTCGCGCGCATCTGCGTGGCGATCTGCTCGATCACCTTGCCCGGCGAAGTCTGGTACGGTAGGGCGGTGATGACGAGGTTCGGGCCGTCCTTCTCGTAGACGGCGCGGGCACGCACGCTGCCCAGGCCCGTTTCGTACATCTGGATGAGGTCCGCCGCCGGCGTGATGATCTCCGCCGTGGTCGGGTAATCCGGGCCGCGCACGTGTTCGCACAGGTCGCGCGTGGTGGCGTCGGGGTCGTCGAGCAGGCGCACGCACGCACTGACGACTTCATTGAGGTTGTGCGGCGGCACGTCGGTCGCCATGCCGACCGCGATGCCGGTGGTGCCGTTGAGCAGCAGGTGCGGCAGTCGCGCCGGCATCCACGAGGGCTCTTCCAGCGTGCCGTCGAAGTTGGGCGTCCAGTCGACCGTGCCCTGGCCGAGCTCGCCCAGCAGCACCTCGGCGATCGGCGTCAGCTTGGCTTCGGTGTAGCGCATCGCGGCAAAAGACTTCGGATCGTCGCTGGAACCGAAATTGCCCTGGCCTTCGATCAGCGGATAGCGGTACGAGAACGGCTGGGCCATCAGCACCATCGCCTCGTAGCAGGCGCTGTCGCCGTGCGGGTGGTACTTGCCGATCACGTCGCCTACGGTGCGCGCGGACTTCTTCGGCTTGGACGCCGCGTTCAGTCCCAGCTCGCTCATCGAATAGATGATGCGGCGCTGCACCGGCTTGAGCCCGTCGCCGAGGAACGGCAGGGCGCGGTCGAGCACCACGTACATCGAGTAATCGAGGTAGGCGCGCTCGGCGTACTCGCGCAGCGGGATCTGTTCGAAGCCGTGGAATGCCGGACGGACGGTATCGTTCATGTAGCGGTACGGGCCAGGTGAGTCGGGGATGCGGTGATTCTAAGCGGCGCGCGCGGGAAGCGGCCGGCGCGCCGGCACGGTTCAGCGATGCAGTTCGCCGGCGGCTTCGGGCTGGTAGCGGATCGACAGCACGCGCAGACGGATCGTGCGACCGCCGGGCAGCGGCCATTCGATGGAATCGCCCACGTGCAGGCCGAGCAGGGCGCTGCCGACCGGCGCGAGGATCGACACCTTCTCCGCGCTGCCGTCGGCGTCGCGCGGGAAGACCAGCGTCAGTTCGCGCTCCTCGCCGCTGGTTTCGTCGAGGAAACGGGCGGTGGAATTCATGGTGATGACGTCCGGCGGCATCTGCGCGGGCTCGACGATGGTCGCGCGCTCCAGTTCGGCCTCCAGCGCGGACGTGTCCACGTTCTGGGCGGCCGGGGTTTCCAGCAGCGACTCGATGCGCTCCACATCCAGGCGCGACATCAGCAGCGGGGGCTTGGGTTCGGACATTGCGGCTCTCCAAAGCAACGCGGGCGCCGCACCGGATGCGCCGCCCGCAGACGAAAATGTCCGGCGACCATAGCCCCGAGCGGGTCGGGCTTTCAAGCCGACAATGCCGGACCGGGCGGGGCGCGGGGGGGCTCTGGCGGTCGGCCGCCGTCCCAGGCTGCATCGAAGGGGAAAATTTTCGTGACGGGGCGTTGACAAGCCGCCCGTCGCACCGCAACATACGCGGCCTCGCACGGCGAAACACCGTAGCGATGCCCAGGTGGCGGAATTGGTAGACGCACTAGTTTCAGGTACTAGCGGGTAAAACCGTGGAGGTTCGAGTCCTCTCCTGGGCACCAGATGATTCACGCTGAATGGCCTTCGGGCCCGGCACAAGAACCCGCGCATTGCGCGGGTTTTTTGTTTTCTGCGGCTGGCGAATCGGCTTGCGGTGAGCCTGCGGTGGTCCTTGCGATGCCGAGGGCAGGCACTCCCTCCCCGCGAATGCTGGGGAGGGCTGAAGTGCAGCACCTCTGCCTGTGTAGCCCGGGTAAGGCCGCAGGCCGCACCCGGGACAGCGTCACCGGAGACGTGACACCCCGGGTGCGCTTCGCTTACCCGGACTACAACAGCTTCGGCGCGGGCAGCGTGAATCGCCCGGCGAACGCGGGAATGACAAGCAGGAGTGAAAGCAAGAACACGGACGGCCCCAAGTCCGCTTCTTCTTCTTCATCTTCATCCCTTCGCTTCACCATCCCGTCCCGCAGCTTCTTCCTCTTCTTCATCAGCAACGCCCAAGCGTGCGCCATACCGCGCACACGCGTGAACGTCCCCGAACATCCACTTCACAGCCACATACCCCTGCGTCCGCAAGCTGGTTCCGTCCCATCGAACGGCACCCTCATGCGTACTGGAATCGATACGCCCGAAGGCCGCCTCGGCATCGTGATGCCGGGACTGGGCGCGGTGGCCACGACCTTCATCGCCGGCGTGGAGGCGATCCGCAAGCACGGCGCGCAGCCCATCGGATCGCTCACGCAGATGGGCAACATCCGCCTCGGCAAACGCACCGAGAACCGCTGCCCGCGCGTGCGCGACTTCGTGCCGCTCGCGCCGCTGGACGACATCGTGTTCGGCGGCTGGGACGTCTACGACGACAGCGTCTACGAGTCCGCGCGCAACGCACGCGTGCTCGACGCGGCGCTGCTCGATTCGGTGAAGGACGAACTCGACGCGATCCGGCCCATGCCGGCGGTGTTCGATCCCGCGTTCGTGCCGAACCTTGGAGGTCGTCACGTCAAGCGCGAGACGCATGCGATGGAACGCGTCGAAGCCGTCGCCGACGACCTGCGGCGTTTCCGCCGCGAACACGATTGCTCGCGCATGGCGATGGTGTGGTGCGGATCGACCGAGAAATACCTCGAACGCCACGACGTGCACGCCACGCTCGACGCATTCGAGCAGGCCCTGCGCGACAACCATCCGGCGATCGCGCCGTCGATGATCTACGCCTACGCCGCGATCTCTCAGGGCATTCCCTTCGTCAACGGCGCACCGAACCTGACGTGCGACATCCCGGCGATGGTCGAACTCGCGCTGAAGACCGGCACGCCCATCGGCGGCAAGGATTTCAAGACCGGGCAGACGCTGATGAAGACCATCCTCGCGCCAGGTTTGCAGGCGCGCGCGCTCGGCATCCGCGGCTGGTTCTCGTCGAACATCCTGGGCAACCGCGACGGGCTGGTGCTCGATCATCCCGACAACTTCCGTACCAAGGAAGTTTCGAAACTCGGTGTGCTCGAGGCCATCCTGCGTCCGGAACTGAGCCCGGAGCTCTACGGCGACCTGTACCACAAGGTGCGCATCAACTATTACCCGCCGCACGGCGACAACAAGGAAAGCTGGGACAACATCGACATCTTCGGATGGCTCGGCTATCCGATGCAGATCAAGATCAACTTCCTGTGCCGCGATTCGATCCTCGCCGCGCCGATCGTGCTGGACCTTGCGCTGTTCATCGATCTGGCCAAACGCGCGGGGATGTCGGGCATCCAGGAATGGCTGTCGTTCTATTTCAAGTCGCCGCAGGCGGCGCCCGGCTTGCGGCCGGAACACGACATCTTCCGCCAGCTGATCAAGCTGCAGAACACGCTTCGCCACCTGATGGGCGAGGACCTCATCACCCACCTGGGCCTGGACTACTACCAGGAACTGGTGGAAGCGCTCTGACGAACTGCGGACGTGCGGCGATGATCGAAGCGGTCACCTTCTGGAACGAGCCGAACAACAAATCGCACTGGGACCTCGAACTCGACCCCGAGTGGCGCCTGTACGCGCAGATGGTGAAGACCGCCGCGCTGGCGGTGAAGGCCGAACGTCCGCAGGTGCTGCGCGTGCTGGGCGGCATTTCGCCGATCGATCCGGGTTTCATGTTGCGGCTGCAGGAATTCGATGCCGTCGCCGACCTCGATGCCGTCGCCGTGCACGGCTTTCCGCTCGACTGGAACCTGTGGCCGATCCACGACTGGCGCGGGAAGGTCGCCGAGATCGAGGCCGTCACCCAGCTTCCGGTGTGGGTGACGGAAGTGGGCGTGTCCAGCTTCGGCGCCGAGGAAGTGCAGGAGTTCGGCCTGCGTCGCACGGCCGAGCTGCTGTGCGGACGCGTGGATCGCATCCACTGGTACAGCCTCTACGACCTGCCGCGCGCATGGGAAGCGACCACCCGCCATCGCGAAGCCGAAGGTTCGTCGTACTACCGGCATTTCCACATGGGCCTGCTGCTGGAGGACGGCACGCCCAAGCGCGCGCTGGAACAGTTCGCGCAGTACACGCCGGAACTGGGCATCTGCCAGTGGTTCCACTTCGAGGATCACCGGCTGGACGCCGCCGTGGAGTGGCTGAAACGGCTGGGCGTGAGGCGCCTTCGGACAGGCCTGAGCTGGGCCGACCACCTGCGCCCGGATGCACAGCGCTGGTTCGATCGCATGATGCTGTCGCTGGAGGATTTCGATCTCACCGTGACGTTCTGCTTCACGCCCGAGTCGAAGGGTCTGCGCCCGCACCACACCAGTCCGCCGCAGGAACCTCGAGAGTTCGCCGACTTCTGCGTCGAGATGATGCGTCGTTATTCCTGAGCCGATGACATGAACGCCGGCGCGCCCGCCGCCACGCCACTGGAAACATGGCTCGACCACATGCGCGATGGGCGCTGGGAAGAAGCGTGGCGCGTCACGGACGCGCAGTTGCCGCAGCGTCGTCGTGCATCGTGCTGGCATTGGCCGCGACACGAACAGTACGTGTGGAAGGGCGAGCCCGTCGACGATCGGCGCGTGCTGGTGCGCTGCTATCACGGCCTCGGCGACACGATCCAGTTCGTCCGCTACATGCCGCTGCTACGCACGCGTGCGCGCGAGGTGATCGTGTGGGCGCAGCCAGGACTCGTTCCGCTGCTCGCGCGCACGGACGGCATCGATCATGTTCTCCCGTTGCACGATGGCGTGCCTGATGTGCGGTACGACGTCGACGCCGAGATCATGGAACTCGCGCACGTGTTCCGCACGACGATCGAAACGATTCCAGCTGGAGCGCCATACCTTCACGCCGAGCCGCTGCCGTTGCGCGTCGATCCGAAACGACCGGCAGTCGGGCTCGTGTGGCGCTCCGGCGCGTGGGACACGCGGCGTTCGATCGGGTTCGCCCGTGTACGACGGCTGCTCGAACTGCGCGGCATCGACTGGTTCATCCTGCAGCCCGACGCGATCGACGCGGGATGGGATGGCGAGTCGGGCACGTTCCCGGGAGAACTCGACCTCGCTTCCTACGCACGCGCGGTGCGTGCGATGGACCTGCTGGTCACCATCGATTCGATGCCCGCGCACATGGCCGGCGCGCTTGGCGTTCCGGTGTGGACGCTGCTCTCGCACGATCCCGACTGGCGCTGGATGCGCGAACGCGAGGACAGTCCGTGGTATCCGACGATGCGCCTGTTCCGCCAGGCGAAACCCGGCGCATGGGACGACGTGGTCGATCGCGTCGCCGCGCGCCTGCCGAAGTTCATCCAAGCCCGAGCCGGTTGACCAGCGCACCAAGGCGCCCGCGCCGGTATGCGAAGGCGTGGTAGATGGTGAGTGCGGCGCGCGCCCACAGCAGGTAGATCGTGCGGATGCGAAGCGCACGGGCGATGCGGAACATGCGATGGCTCCAGCGCGAGATCGATGCGCGCAGCGCGTAGATCCGCCGTCGTTGCGGCGTCGGCGCGAGCGCGTCGGGCTGCACCCGCTTGCGCGGTGGATCGCTACAACGTGCGAGCCGGAAGGCCAGTCCTTCGCGACGTTGCCGCAGACCCGCCGCCTGCGTCGCGGCCACGAAAGCCGCATCCACCGGCGTGAGTTCGATGCGCCCGGCCTCGCTGGCTTCGCGCAACAGGGCATCGAGGTCCGGCGTACGCACGACCACGACGTTATGGCCCTGCCAGCTCGATGCATACGGCTCGACCCACGCGTCGCCGAAAGACACATCGGCGGTTTCCGCCATCACGTCGTCGCAGGAATTGCACGCCGAATCCATGAAGAATCCCCCGCCCCAGTCGCCATCCACCAGCGGCCACCAGTCGTGACCGCGCGCCTCTCCGTTCTTCAATGCGATCGCGGCGTGATACCAGTTCGCGGGGCGGTCGGGATGCTTCTTGCGGAAATCGATGCGCTGCACCTCGCGCGCGTCGACGCCCATCTGCCATGCAAGGCTCTCGGCGAAGCGCGCGCTCTTCATATGCCCGCAGAACAGGCCGATGGTGCAGACGATGCGTTCGCGCAGGCGCGGATGACACCGCCGCATCAGCTGCACGGCCTTGACGAAGCAAGGAATCCCGACGATCGCATAGCGCCCCGGTTGGTCGAGCATCGTGCGCAACACCCCGGACATCTCCACCGGGTAATAGCGCGAACCCGCACCGGCGCGCACTTCGGCTTCGGTGCGCGAAAGGCGGTATTCGAACAGGCGCCCGCTCGCCCCCGGATCCTCGCAGGCGTGCACATGCGCGACGGCGTCCACGCGCCCGCTGCGCAACAGCTCCGACGCCATCCAGCTGGCCAGCCCGCCGGAACTTCCTTGTTGCCGGTAGTCGCCTTCGATCACATGGCCGACGTAGGCGGTGACATGGCGGCCGGTCGCCGGATCGTGCGCCGGAGCATCGGGAAACAGCGCCGACGCGAGCTCGTCCTCGTCCGCTGCATCCGACGAGAACGGACAGGTTTTCCCGACGATGGAACCAGCGTTGCGATTCCACGCCCGTGAGCCACTGGGCTTCAGCTGTCCATACGCATCGAATCGCATCACGGCCGCGCCCGCTTCGGACTGCGCCACGCATCCGCCGCATCCGATGCAGCGGCCCGCGCGAACCATGGCCTGGGGCGTTGGCGCGTTCACGACACGGCCGCCTGCGCCCGCACCGCCTCGCGCAGGAACTCCCGGGACGCCAACCGCAACCGTTCGATACGCGCATCGACACATGCGGATATCGGCACGTCGAGCACGCCCGCGATGTCATCCGGCGTCATGGCGGGCGCAAGAAGATGCCGCTCGCCGCCGACCTGCTGCATCAGGCAGCGAAGTTTGGTTCCGCGGTACCACGACGCCTCGCAGACGAACGGCCGCCGATGGCGCAGCGCGAACACGCAGCCGTGGAAGAAGTTGGTGACGACGGCGTCGGCGTTCGCGATGAACGGAGCGAACTCGAGGGGACCCGCCTCGATCCACTGGCGATCCGCCCAATCGTTGCGATAACCGATGCTGACGATCGGCAGGCCGCGTCGATGCGCCCAACCGCGAACCGCGTTCGCGAAACCGGACGAGAATCCGTGGCCGTACAGCGCGACGTAAGCGTGCTCTTCCGTACCGCTTTCGTAAGCATCGAATCCCGGCGGGAATGCCAGGCAGGGATCTAGCACGACGTCGACATCCGCGCCGATCGCGGCGGCCACGAGCGCGCGCGACGCTTCGTCGCGCACGGCAATCGCCTCGAAATCGCGCAGGCGTCGCGCCCATGCCGGATCGAGCCCGCTGGATGTGTCGTGATGGCCGAAACTCGCCGCATACGCGAGCGCCCGCTGCGTCCGCAGTCCCTGCCCATAGAACAGCGGAACGCCGCCGTACCATGGGTGCGAGAGGTTCCACACTTCGTCGCTGCCGACGACGATCGCTTCGTACTCGTCCATGAACCGCGGCGCGTCGAGCGGAAAGCGCGGCGACAGCGGCAGCGTCGCGAACGCCTCGAAGAACCGCAGCATCTTCCGCCGATATGCCGCGCGATCGCCCGTCTGCCCGGGTACCGGACGCAGCGCGCATCGCCATTCAGCGCGATCGACTCGTGCGCTCGCATGATCCAGCAGTTCGGCGTGGTGTCCGAGCGCGCCCAGGCCTTCCACCAGGCATCGCGCCTGCCAGTAGCTGCCGTAATTGATGCAGCGATGAAAGGTGAGTACGCCGATCTTCACGGGCCCGTCCATGCGAAGTGTCGAAGCTTCAACGGTCGCGTCCGCTCATGCCGCCATGACCCGCCTGCTGCTCGTCCGGCACGCCAACACCGAAGCCAACGGCAAGCGCCTGTCCGGGCGCGATGCCGGCATCGGACTCGACCCGGAAGGGCGGAAGCAGGCGCAGTGGCTGGCCGCGGGCCTGGCGCGCCTCCCGGTCGCCAGGGTGTACAGCAGCCCGCTGCGCAGGGCGATGGAAACCGCCGAAGCGATTGCGACGGTAGTGCGTTGCGATGTCGAGCCTCGTGAAGAGTTTCTGGAAATCGAGTTCGGCCGTTGGAGCGGGCTCGACTTCGATGAACTCGCGCGCGACGTGCGGTTTCGCCGCTTCAACGCGTTCCGCAGCTGCGCCGACGTGCCGGGTGGAGAAAGCATGCTGCAGGCGCAGGCACGCATGATCGCGGGACTGTCGCTGGTGCGCGCGCGACACGCCCACGAACGTGTCGTCGTGGTGAGTCACGGCGACCTCATCCGCGCGGCGATCGCGCATTACGCGGGCATCGCGCTCGACCTGTTCCAGCGCATCGAGATCTCGACCGGCTCCCTCAGCGAGATCGAACTCGACGAAGACAATGTCCGCATCCTTCGGATCAACGAAGCGGACGCCAGAGTGTGAAAGCCGCGTCGGTCGAGCCCATCTGTTTCTTCTCGCCGGTTTAAAACCAGGCATGGGACACTCGCTTCCAACCTGAAGGGGCGACCCCTGCGTTACGAAGCGTGGAGTCACGAAGCGGAACCGATGACGTGACAACGTACGGTCGTCCATCCACTCAGGTCATGGAGGTGGACCGGCGAGATCACACGGCATCGAATCCCTTTTTCTCCAACCCCAAGATGGTTTGTGTCGCAAGACGGTTCCTGGTTGGCGTCGATCCGTTGAAGAAGCAACAACAACGCATCGAATCGGACGAAGAACCGTCGCCTCGTATGGACGAGGCTGGTGTTGAGCTTCAGCCGGGCGGGCGCCCGGCGACGACAAGAACGCTACAGCCGCCCGTTACCCGCCGGCGTCAGGACGTGTGAGTCCCGTCCGCGCCGGCGGATCAACCAGCCCGAACGACGTACGCAGGTCGATCCTGCGGCGGTTCCGTTCGGCTCCCCCAGATCACCGGGACGACGCATGCGAACCACGCGCGCGCATTCCCGAAGCACATAGGGAACGGATATGGACGGCGTTGAACGGTCGAAACACAAGGGGCGTCGCCGCGCACTGGTCGCTGGCGGCGCGGGGTTCCTCGGGGCGCACCTGTGCAGGCGCCTCGTCGAAGAGGGGTACGAGGTGGTCGCGCTCGACAGCCTCGTGACGGGGCGTTTGACCAACCTGAGCGGGCTGATGGACGACACCGCGAACGGCCACCGCCTGCGCTTCGTGCGCCATGACGTGACCGAGTCGTTCGACGGTGCGCCCTTCGATCCGATCGCGGACATCGTGTTCAACCTCGCATGCTGCGCCTCGCCCATCCATTACCAGGCGCAGCCGGTGCACACGTTGAAGACCTGCCTGGAGGGCGCGCTCAACCTGCTGCAACTCGCGCACCGCAATCGCGCGCGCATCTTCCAGGCGTCCACCAGCGAGGTCTACGGCGAGCCGGAGACGCATCCGCAGAAGGAAGCCTATCGCGGCGCGGTGAGCACCACCGGCCCGCGAGCGTGCTACGACGAAGGAAAGCGTTGCGCCGAAACGCTGTTCTTCGATTACCGCCGCGAGCATGGCGTGCAGATCAAGGTCGCGCGCATCTTCAACACCTACGGCCCGTTCATGCGCGAGGATGACGGGCGCGTGGTGTCGAACCTGATCGTGCAGGCGCTGCGTGGCGAGCCCATGACGATCTATGGCGAAGGCCGGCAGACGCGTTCGTTCTGCTACGTCGACGACCTCGTGCAGGGCATCATGCGGTTGATGGAAACGCCGCCCGGCTTCACCGGTCCGGTGAATCTGGGAAATCCGGTCGAAGTCACGGTGCTGGAGCTGGCCGAGCGCATCCTCGCGCTCACCGGCTCGCATTCGCGGCTGGTGCGCAAGCCGATGCCCACGGACGATCCGACACGGCGTTGCCCCGACATCTCGCTCGCGCGCACGCAACTGGGCTGGGAACCGCGCATTCCACTCGATGAGGGCCTGCGTCGCACCATCGCCTGGTTCGCAGCGCAGGAGGCCTCGCGCAACGCGCGCGCGATGGAGGTGGATCGTGACTGCGCATGAGACCCGTGGCAACGGCGGTTCCGCCGCACGTGGACGCGTGCTCATCACCGGCGGCGCGGGTTTCGTGGGCTCGCACCTGGCCGACGAACTGCTGGCGCAAGGCTACCAGGTGCGCGTACTCGATGCACTCGCGGCGCAGGTGCACGGTGAGTCCGCGCAGTGGCCGCAGTACCTGTCCGGCGAAGTCGAACGCATGCAGGGCGACGTGCGCGACGCGCATGCGGTGCGTGAGGCGCTCGACGGCGTCGACCGCGTGTTCCACCTCGCGGCGGCGGTCGGCGTCGGGCAGAGCATGTACGAGATCGAGCACTACACCGATGTGAACAACCGCGGCACGGCGGTATTGCTCGAAGCACTCTCGCGCGCACCGGTGAAGCGGCTCGTCGTCGCGTCGAGCATGAGCGTGTACGGCGAAGGCCTGTACACGGACGCGTCAGGCCGCGCCGTCGCGCCACCCGAACGCGATCCGCACGCCCTGCGCCACGGCGGCAGCTGGGAGCTGCATCTCGACGGCGAGCCGCTCACGCCCGTGCCCACGCACGAAGGCACGCCGCCGATGCCGACATCGGTGTATGCGTTGTCCAAGCTCGACCAGGAGCGCTTGTGCCTGATGGTCGGACAGGCCTATGGCATCCCGACCACGGCGCTGCGTTTCTTCAACATCTACGGCACGCGGCAGGCGTTGTCGAATCCGTACACCGGCGTGCTCGCGATCTTCGCCGCGCGCTACATGAACGGCAAACCGCCGCGCATCTTCGAGGATGGCCGGCAGCGTCGCGATTTCGTGCACGTGAGCGACGTCGCGCGCGCGTGCCGGCTGGCGCTGGAATCCGACGCCGCCACGGGCCGTGCGATCAACGTCGGCAGCGGCGTGTCCCTGTCCATCGCAGAGGTCGCGCACGCGATGGCGCGGGCGCTGGACGTCGAGGGTATTGAGCCGGAAATCACCGGGCAATACCGCGTCGGCGACATCCGCCACTGCTTCGCCGACATCACGCTGGCGCGCGAGCTGCTCGGCTACGCGCCGCGCATGACGCTGGAGCGGGGATTGGCGGAACTGGTCGATTGGATGCAGGGGCAGCAGGCGATCGATCGCGTCGACGCCGCCACGGCGGAGCTCTCCCGGCGGGGATTGCAGCGATGAGCGCGCGTGCGAACGCGCGGCATCCGCGGCGCGAGGGTCCGGTGCTGATCACCGGTGGCGCCGGTTTCATCGGCACCAACCTGGCGACGCGGTTGCTGGAAGAAGGCCATCGTGTCGTGCTCTACGACAACCTGTCGCGTCCCGGCGTGGAGGCGAACGCGCGCTGGCTGCACCAGCGCTTCGGCGAGCGGGCGCGCATCGACGTCGCCGACGTGCGCGACACCGCACGCGTGCGGGCAGCCGTGTCGGATGCATCGCAGATCTTCCATTTCGCCGCGCAGGTCGCGGTGACGTCGAGCCTGCTCGATCCGCGCGACGACTTCGAGACCAACCTCGGCGGCACGCTCAACGTGCTCGAGGCGATGCGCGGGCTCGATGCGCCGCCGACGCTCGTGTTCACCTCCACCAACAAGGTGTACGGCGCGCTGGACGACATCGCGCTGGACATCGCGGGCGAGCGCTACCAGCCGCGCGATGCGACGCTTCGTGAGCGCGGCGTGGGCGAGTCCCGGCCGCTGGATTTCCACAGCCCCTACGGCTGTTCGAAGGGCGGGGCGGACCAGTACGTGCTCGATTACGCGCGCAGTTTCGGTCTTCCCGCGGCGCTGTTCCGCATGAGCTGCATCTACGGTCCGCACCAGTGCGGCAACGAGGACCAGGGCTGGGTCGCGCATTTCCTGCGCCGCGCGCTGCGCCGCGAGGCGATCACGATCTATGGCGACGGCCGGCAGGTGCGCGACATCCTGTTCGTGCAGGATCTGGTGGACGCGTTCGTGCGCTGCCAGGCGCAGATGCGCGAGCTCGCCGGCCGCGCGTTCAACATGGGCGGTGGACCGGCCAATGCGTTGAGCCTGCGCGAGGTACTCGCGGTCATCGCCGCGCTGGTCGGCCGCGCGCCGCGCACGGAATACGGCCCCTGGCGCGTCGGCGACCAGCGTTACTACGTGTCCGACACGCACGCGTTCCGGCTCGCCACCGGCTGGGCGCCGGTGGTCGACGCGCGCGAAGGCATCGCGCGGCTGCATGATTGGATGATCGAATCGGGCGTTCCCACCCGCGCCCCCGCGACGACGGCGAACACACGGACGCACGCCGCATGAACACGATGCGCTCGGCGGTGTTCGACGGCGACGGACGCATCCACGTGGAGCGCACGTCGCGACCGCAGCCAACGAGCGGCGAAGTGCGCGTGCGATTGCATGGCTGCGGCGTGTGCGCGTCGAACCTGCCGGTGTGGGCCGGACGGCCGTGGTTCCGCTATCCGTTCGAACCCGGTGCGCCGGGGCATGAAGGCTGGGGCGAGATCGACGAGGTCGGCGATGGCGTCGATGGCTGGCACGTCGGCGACCGCGTCGCCCTGCTGTCGGGCAGGGCATATGCGGAGTACGACGTGGCCGGCGTCGATTCGCTCGCGCGCCTGCCTTCGAACGCGGCAACGCGCCCGCTGCCGGGCGAGCCGCTGGCCTGTGCGATGAACATCTGGCGGCGCAGCGACATCCGTGTGGGACATGTCGTCGCCATCGTCGGCGTCGGCTTCATTGGCGCCTTGATGATCCAGCTGGCGCACCGCGCCGGCGCGCGCGTGATCGCGCTGTCGCGACGTCCTTTCGCACTCGATGTCGCACGCGCGTGCGGTGCCGACGAGGTACTGTCCACGGAAGACGTGCATGCCGGGATCGGTGCGGTGAAGGAACTCAGCGTTGGCGGCTGCGCGCGCGTGATCGAAGCAGCGGGCGAGCAGACGACGCTCGACATCGCCAGCGGCATCAGCGCCGAAGGTGGGCGGCTGATCATCGCCGGCTATCACCAGGACGGCCCCCGCCAGGTCGACATGCAGCAGTGGAACTGGCGCGGACTCGACGTGATCAACGCGCACGAACGCGATCCCGTCGTGGCGTTGCGTGGATTGCGCGAGGCGATGGACGCGGTGGAGCGCGGCGCGATCGATCCGTTCCCGCTGCTCACGCACCGGTTTCCGCTCGACCGCATCGGCGATGCGTTCCACACGCTCTCCACCCGTCCGGATGGTTTCCTCAAGGCGATGGTGCTCGCATGAACGCGCGACTGCGACCTTCGACCGACGCGCCGCGGCTGGGCTTCCTTGGCCTGGGCTGGATCGGCGGACAGCGCATGCAGGTGCTGGCCGACAGCGGAATCGCGCAGGTAACCGCGATCGCCGACAGCAATCCGGAGTGCCTCGATCGTGCCGTGGTGCATGCGCCACAGGCGCGCCGCTGTGGCGACATCGCCGAGCTGCTCGCGATGGACGAACTGGATGGCGTGGTCATCGCGACGCCCAGCGCGGCGCACGCGGTGCAGGCGGTGGCGGCACTCGATCGCGGCCTGGCGGTGTTCTGCCAGAAGCCGCTCACGCGCACCGCGCTCGAGGCGCGACAGGTGATCGACGCCGCGCGTCGCGCGGACCGCCTGCTCGACGTCGATTTCAGCTACCGCCATCTGAACGGCGTCGCGGAACTGCGCGAACGCATCGGCAGCGGCGCGTTCGGCGAAATCTTCGCGATCGACCTGGTCTTCCATAACGCCTACGGGCCGGACAAACCGTGGTTCTACGATCTCGCCCAATCCGGCGGCGGTTGCGTGATGGACCTGGGCATCCATCTGGTCGATCTGGCGCAGTGGATGTGCGGTGCGACGGGGCATGCGGACCTGAACGCGACGCTGCATGCGGGGGGGCACGTGCTGTCGCGCCCTGTGACCGAGATCGAGGATCACGCGTGCGCGCAATGGCGACTCGACAATGGCACTGGCGTGCGCATCGCGTGTTCGTGGCGGCTCCACGCCGGGCGCGACGCGGTGATCGAGGCCGCATTCCACGGAACGCGCGGCGGCGCGGCGATCCGTAACGTGGACGGCTCATTCTACGATTTCGCCGTGGACGTGTTCGATGGAACGCGCGCCACGCGCATCGCGTCGCCGCCGGACGCATGGGGCGGACGCGCACTGGTGGAATGGGCGCGGCGCCTGCGCGAAGGCACCGGCTTCGATCCGCAGGCGCAGGCGCTGCTCGACGTGGCGCGAACGGTGGATGCGATCTATGGCCGCTGAACGCCTGCGCGTGCTGATGACGGCCGACACGCTCGGCGGCGTGTGGCCGTTCGCGATGGAGTTGTGCGCTCAACTGTCCGCATGCGGCGACCGCGTGCTGCTCGCGGCGATGGGACGCGAGCCCGACCAGGCGCAGCGTGCGCAGGCGGAGGCGATCCCCGGACTCACGCTGGACGCGCGGCCGTACAGGTTGGTGTGGATGCCGGACCCATGGCGCGACCTGCGCGAAGCGGGTGAGTGGCTGCATGCGCTGGCGCGCGGGTTTCGCCCCGACGTGGTGCATCTGAACGACCTGTCGCATGCCCAGCTTCGCTGGACGGCGCCGGTTGTGCTCACCGCGCATTCGTGCGTGTGTTCGTGGTGGCGGGCCGTGCACGGCGAAGCGGCGCCATCGGGATGGAACCGCTACCGCCGCACCGTGGCCGCGACGCTGCACGCGGCGGATCGCGTCGTCACGCCTTCGCGCGCGATGCTGACGGCGCTGATGCGCGAGCATGGTGCGTTGGCGTCGACGCTGGTCGTCCATAACGGTCGCGGCGCGATCGCCGGCGAAACCGCGAAGGAGCCGTTCGTGTTCGCGGCGGGCCGGCTGTGGGATGAGGCGAAGAACCTCAGCTCGCTTGCCGCTGTTGCGTCGGGATTGCCATGGCCGGTGCATATCGCCGGCGATGCACGGCATCCCGGCGACGGGAGCGACGCGGCGTTCGACGGCGTGCATGCGCTTGGCAAGCTCGACAGCGACGAAGTGCGGAAGCAGATGGCGCACGCATCCATCTATGCATTGCCCGCGCGGTACGAACCGTTCGGTCTTTCCGTCCTCGAAGCCGCGCAGGCCGGCTGCGCGCTGGTGCTCGGCGACATCCCGAGTCTGCGCGAAGTGTGGGGCGATGCCGCGCTGTTCGTGCCGCCCGACGAGGCCGGTCTTCTCGAAACGTCGTTGCTCAAGCTGATCCGCGACGACGCGCTGCGGCAGGACTTCGCCACGCGTGCACGCCTGCACGCCGCGCGCTACACGCCGGAAGCGATGACGATGCGCTATCGCGCCGCGTACGTCGAGCTGATCGCACGACATCGCACCGACACGCGTCTCGTCATGCCCGAGGCCGCCAACGCAGGAGTCCATCCGTGAAGTTCGTCCTGTTCTATCACTCGCTGGTGTCCGACTGGAACCACGGCAACGCGCATTTCCTGCGCGGCATCGTCGCGGAACTGCAATCGCGCGGTCATGAGGTGGCGGTGTACGAGCCGCACGACGCGTGGAGCGTCCGCCAGCTCGTCGCCGATCATGGCGCATCCGCGATCGAGGAATGGCAGGCGCGCTACCCGGACCTGCGCAGCCATCGCTATCGGCGCGAGGGCTTCGACTTAGACGAGGCGCTGGACGGCGCCGACGTCGCGATCGTGCACGAATGGAACGAGCCCGCGCTGGTGGCGTCGGTCGGCGAACACGCGCCGGCGTCGTGCCGCGTGCTGTTCCACGACACGCACCATCGCAGCGTCAGCGCGCCCGATGACATGGCGCGTTACGACCTGCGCGGGTACGATGGCGTCCTCGCGTTCGGCGAGGCGGTACGCCAGCGTTATCTCGAACACGGCTGGTGCGCGCGTGCCTGGGTCTGGCACGAAGCCGCCGACACGCGCGTCTTCCATCCGCTGCCACGACCGGAGGACCGCGACGGCGATCTGGTGTGGATCGGCAACTGGGGCGACGGCGAACGTGCCGCCGAACTGCGCGAATTCCTGGTCGAGCCCGTGCGCGACCTCGGCCTGCGTGCGCGGCTGCACGGCGTGCGCTATCCGGCCGATGCGCTGGCGATGCTGAAGGAAGCCGGCATCGACTACCGCGGATGGCTGCCGAACTGGCGCGCGCCGGAGGTGTTCGCGCGCTTCAGGGCGACCGTCCACGTGCCGCGCCGGCCTTACGTGCGCCTGCTGCCCGGTATTCCGACGATCCGCGTGTTCGAGGCGCTGGCCTGCGGAATCACGCTGGTGAGCGCGCCGTGGGACGACGCGGAGCATCTGTTCTCGCCGGGCCGCGATTTCCTCGTCGCGCGCGACGGCGCGCAGATGCGCGAGCAGCTGCGCGCGATCGTGAACGATGCCGACTACGCATCCGGAATTGCCGCGCACGGCCTCGCCACCGTGCTCGCGCGCCACACCTGCGCGCATCGCGTCGACGAGCTGCTTTCGATCGTGTCCTCGATGGATTCCGCCGCGAAGGACCGCGCCACGCCCAACGTCCGGAGCCTCTCCCATGCCTAGCCCCCTTCGCATCGCCTTGTTCGGTTCCAGCCTCGTGTCCTCGTACTGGAACGGCGCGGCCACGTACTACCGCGGCATCGTGCGAGCGTTGCACCAGCGCGGGCACCGCGTGACGTTCTTCGAGCCGGACGCGTTCGAGCGGCAGCAGCATCGCGATATCGACGATCCCGGGTGGGCGCAGGTCGTGGTCTATCCGGCCAATGGCGAGGACGACGCGGCACGCGCGCTCGAACGCGCGCGCGGCGCCGATCTCGTCGTGAAGGCGAGCGGCGTGGGTGTGTTCGACGAGTTCCTCGAACGCGAAGTGCTGGCGTTGCGTTCCCCATCGACGTGGGTGGCGTTCTGGGACGTCGATGCGCCGGCGACGCTGGAGCGCATGCTCGGCGATCCCGCCGATCCGCTGCGGGCGCAGGTGCCCAGGTACGATCTGGTGCTCACCTACGGCGGCGGCGATCGCGTGGTCGATGCGTATCGCAGCCTGGGCGCGCGCGAATGCGTGCCGATCTACAACGCGCTGGATCCCGACACGCACCATCCGGTCGAGCGCGACCACCGCTTTGCCGTGGACCTCGCCTTCCTCGGCAACCGGCTGCCGGACCGCGAGGCGCGCGTGCAACGCTTTTTCTTCGATGCCGCGCGGCAGGCGCCGGAGTTCGATTACCTGCTCGGCGGCAGCGGCTGGGACGACGTCGAACTGCCGAGCAACGTCACCCGGCTCGGCCACGTGTCCACGCGCGAGCACAACGCGTTCAATTCAAGCGCGCGCATGGTCCTCAACATCAATCGCGACAGCATGGCGCGCTTCGGTTTCTCGCCGCCGACGCGGGTGTTCGAGGCGGCCGGCGCGGGCGCATGCCTGATGACGGACGCGTGGGACGGCATCGACATGTTCCTCGAACCCGGCCGCGAGGTGCTGATCGCCGACAGCGCCGAGCAGGTGAACCAGCACCTTCGCGCGATCGGCCCCGTGCTCGCGCGCCAGATCGGCGAACGCGCGCGTGCGCGGATGTTGCGCGAGCACACCTACGCGCATCGCGTGGTGCAGCTGGAATCGTTGCTGGAGGCGCGCCTGCGCGCGGCGGCATGATGCGCGCGCCGCTCGACATCGTGGTGATCGGCCTGAGCCTGCGTTCGGCGTGGGGAAACGGACACGCGACCACGTATCGCGCGTTGCTCGGCGCGCTGGAAGCGCGTGGCGATCGCGTGCGGTTCCTCGAGCGCGACGTGCCGTGGTACGCACAGAACCAGGACGAGGCGGGCGAGTGGCCGGGACGGCTCGCGCTGTATTCGGGGCTCGACGAGTTGCAGGACCGGCACGCGGACGAGGTCGCGCACGCCGATCTGGTGATCGTCGGCTCGTACGTGCCGCAGGGCATCGAGGTCGGACGATGGGCGCAGCGCACCGCGCGCGGCATCGTGGCCTTTTACGACATCGACACGCCGGTGACGCTGGCGGCGCTCGCGCAGGAGCGGTGTGGATACGTCGATGCGGACACGATTCGCGGCTACGACCTCTATCTCTCGTTCAGCGGCGGCGCCGCGCTGGAAACGCTGGAACAGCGCTACGGTGCGCCCATCGCCGCGCCGCTGTACTGCTCGGCCGATCCGAAGCGCTATTTCCCCGAAGAACGCGAAGCCGACCATGACCTCGGTTACATGGGCACCTACAGCGACGACCGCCAGCCCGTGCTCGAACGCCTGCTGATGCGGCCCGCGCGCGAATGGCCGGACGGCCGGTTCGTCGTCGCCGGGCCGCAGTATCCGGACGCGATCGAGTGGCCGGGAAACGTCGAACGCATCGAACACCTGCCGCCTTCGGCGCATCGTGCGTTCTACAACCGCCAACGCTTCACGCTGAACGTCACGCGCGCGGACATGGTGGCGATGGGGTTCTCGCCGAGCGTGCGGCTGTTCGAAGCCGCCGCCTGCGGAACGCCGATCGTGTCCGATCACTGGACCGGGCTCGACGCGCTGTTCGAGCCGGAAAAGGAAATCCTGGTCGCGCATTCGGGCGCGCAGGTCGTGCACTGGCTGCAACGCGTTCCCGAGCCGATGCGGCGACGCATCGGCCGCGCCGCGCGCGAGCGCTTTCTCGCCGAGCACACGCCGGCGCATCGCGCGCAGGCATTGCATTCGTATTTCGAACGGGCCGCCTCACGGCGCGCCAACGCCGCATCGACGCGCGTGTCCAACGACGCGCACGTCGTGCACGCACATGCCGGAAGGAAGGAGGACATCGCATGAGCACGCATTCGTCCCATCGGACCACCAACCACGACGAGATCCGCCGCTGGACCGAAGAACGCGATGGCCGCCCCGCGACCGTGCGCGGTACCGCCGATCGCGGCGAGGAAGCGGGATTGCTCCGCATCATGTTCCGCGACGACGAGGACCTGGAGGCGATCGAGTGGGAGGACTTCTTCGAGAAGTTCGACGAGGAGAAGCTCGCGTTCCTCTACCAGGACCAGACCGCCGACGGCGAGGTGAGCCGGTTCTTCAAGTTCGTGCAGCGGGAGTGAACATGGATGCGCGCGCGACGGGCGGCGTCGAGGCGACGATCCGCGAGCTCGGTCCGTGGTTCCACAACCTGCATCTCCCCGGCGGCGTGCAAACCGCGCCGCAGCACGAGTACGGCGATTTCCCGGCGTTCAAGTGGCGGCAGATCGCGCCGCACATTCCCGATGATCTCGACGGCGCGACCGTGCTCGACATCGGCTGCAACGCGGGTTTCTACAGTTTCGAACTGGCCCGGCGGGGCGCGCGCGTGACGGCGATCGACATCGACCCGCACTACCTCGACCAGGCCCGCTGGGCGGCGGCGCAGTACGGCCTGCACGACCGCATCGAGTTCCGGCGCATGCAGGTCTACGAGGTGGCCGATCTGCCGGGCCGGTTCGACTGGGTGTGGCTGATGGGCGTGCTGTACCACCTGCGCCATCCGCTGCTCGCGCTGGACCTGGTGCGGCGCAAGGCGCGCGACCGGATGGTGTTGCAGACGATGACGATGCCGGAGACGGAGCACGTCGTGACGCCGCCCGACGTGGGCCTGGACGATCGCGACCGCCTGCGTGCGCGCGGCTGGCCGCGCATGGCCTTCATCGAGCATCGCCTCGCCGGCGATCCGACCAACTGGTGGGCGCCCAACGATGCCTGCGTGCTGGCGATGCTGCGCAGTTCGGGCTTCTCGATCGAACGCCAGCTCACGCACGAGACGTGGATCTGCCGGGCCAGCGGCGAGCCGGATGCGTTCGTCCGGCGTGAACTGGAGGCGATCCTGGCGCGGCGGTGATGTATGCACATCGCTTTCATGCGTGCCCCTGATCCGCTCTGATCCGCGTCGAAGGCATCGCACCCTTCGTCGCCGGCTCCCGCGCCCGTCGCGCCGCCAAGACGCCGTATTCATGCGGATGTGCGACCATGCGTGGCATGAAACGTAAAGCCTCCGGCTCGTCCAAGTCCGGCGCCAGGCCTGGCGCCAAGTCCGCTGCCAAGTCCGGCAAGAACGCCTCCCGCAAGGCCCCTTCGCACAGCGGAAAACCCGCGAAATCCGCCAGGTCCGCAGGCGGCGGTCGCAAGCTTCCCGCGTGGATGCCCGAATCGCCGCCCCCCGTGCGCCGCGCGCGCGGCGGTGCCGCCCCGGCCTTCCACGATCCCTACGCCGCGCGCGAAGCCGCCCGTTACGAGCAGCCCATCGCCAGCCGCGAGATGATCCTGCAGCTGCTCGTGCAGGCCGATGGTCCGCTGTCCGCCGACGATCTGGCGCAGCGCCTGGACCTCACCGAGGAAAGCCGCTTCGACGCGCTGGGCAAGCGCCTGGGCGCGATGGTGCGCGACGGCCAGCTGCTGCGTAACCGCATGGGCGAGTTCCTGCCGGCACAGCAGCTCGACCTGATTCCCGGCGTGGTGATCGCCAATCCCGACGGCTTCGGTTTCCTCCGTCCCGAATCCGGCGGCGGCGACGACCTGTTCCTGCCGCCGATGGAAATGCGCAAGGCGATGCACGGCGATCGCGTGCTCGCGCGCGTCACCGGCGTGGATCGTCGCGGCCGCCGCGAGGGCGCGGTCCTGCGCGTGCTCGAACGACGTCTCAATCGCCTGATCGGCCGCTTCTGCCTGGAAGCCGGCATCAGCTACGTGGTGCCCGACGACCGCCGCATCCAGCGCAACGTGCAGGTGCCGCCGGACGAGCGCCTGGGCGCGCAGAACGGCCAGCTGGTCGTGGTCGAGCTGATCGAGGCGCCCGACGAACACGGCCCGCAGCGCACGCCGATCGGCCGCGTGCTCGCGGTGCTCGGCGATCGCCTCACCGCATCGCTGGCGGTGCAGGCCGCGATCCACGGGCATGAGATCCCGCACGAATTCCCGCAGGCGGTGCTCGACGAAGCCAGCGACGTGCCGCTCACCGTGCCGGAGGAGATCGCCGCGCAGCGCGTGGACCTGCGCGAACTGCCGCTGGTGACCATCGACGGCGAGGACGCGAAGGACTTCGACGACGCGGTGTATTGCGAATCCAACCGCAACGGCTTCCGCCTGGTCGTCGCCATCGCCGACGTCTCGCATTACGTGCGCCCCGGAACGCCGCTGGACGATGAGGCGCAGAAGCGCGCCACGTCGGTGTATTTCCCAGGCTTCGTCGTGCCGATGCTGCCGGAGACGCTGTCCAACGGCATCTGCTCGCTGAATCCGAAGGTCGACCGCCTGTGCTTCGTCTGCGACATGCAGATCGATCGCGAAGGCGAGGTCACGAAGTCGAAGTTCTACGAAGCGGTGATGAACTCGCACGCGCGCCTCACCTACACGCAGGTGTGGAACGCGGTGGGCGAGGACGTGCGCGAGGAAGACAAGCGCGATGCGATCGAACGCATCGGGTCGCTGATGCCGAACGTGGAGCGGCTGCACCAGCTGTACCAGATCCTCGCCAAGGCGCGCGAGCGTCGCGGCGCGATCGAATTCGAATCCAGCGAAGTGCGTTTCGTGCTCGGCCCGAAGGGCGAAGTCGTGCAGGCCGGCATGCTCCAGCGCAACGACGCGCACAAGCTGATCGAGGAATGCATGATCGCCGCGAACGTGGAGGCGGCGAAGTACCTGATGGCCAGGCACGTGCCGTCGCCGTTCCGCATCCACGAGCGCCCGCCGGAGCAGAAGTACGCCGACCTGCTGGAGTTCCTCAAGGAGTTCAAGCTGCGCATGCCGGCATGGGGCCGCGTCGAACCGCGCGATTTCACCGCGCTGCTGAAGAAGATCCGCGAGCGTCCCGATGCCGCGCTGATCGAATCGGTGCTGCTGCGCAGCCAGTCGCTGGCGGTGTATTCGCCGGAGAACGTCGGCCATTTCGGCCTGGCGCTGGAGGCGTACACGCACTTCACCTCGCCGATCCGTCGTTATCCCGATCTGCTGGTGCATCGCGCGATCAAATACGCGCTCACCGGTGGCAGGCCGGAGAAGTACCGCTATTCGCCCAGCGAAATGGCCGCGCTCACCTTGCAGTGTTCCGAGCGCGAGCGTCGTGCCGACGAGGCCGAGCGCGAGGTCGACGAGCGTTACCGCGCCGCGTGGATGGAACAGCACGTCGGCGGCGAGTTCGATGGCGTGATCAGCGGCGTGACCAGCTTCGGCCTGTTCGTCGAACTGGTGGAGTCGAAGGTGACCGGCATGGTCCACGTCACCCAGCTGCCGCACGACTACTACCAGTTCGATCCGATCCGCAAGACGCTGTCGGGCGAGCGGTCGGGACGCGAGTTCCGCCTGGGCGACCGCGTGCGCATCGTGGTGATGAAGGCGAGCGTCGAAGACCGGAAGATCGACTTCAAGCTGGTGGAAGAGCGCGGCGCGAAATCGCTGCCGCCGCGCGGGCAGCCGGCGCGCCGGGTGAAGCAGAAGTATTGAGGCGCGGTTAGCCCACGGAATTGCTCCCTCCCTGCGAATGCAGGGGAGGGGTGAAGTGCCGCGCGATTGCGCTTGCTGTGGACGTGCGCTTCCCCGGGTGCGCTTCGCTTGCCCGGGCTACAAATGCGGTAAGCGGCGCGCCTCGGCACGCCTTGCCTGATCGGGCCGATCCGTTCAGGAATACCGGGTTGGTGCGCCACCCAGGCCCCCAATCCGCGACCTCCCGCACAAAACACTGGACCGCCGCCCCCGGCCGGCCCGACGATACGGACCTTCTGGCGCCCGCCCGGCGCCCCGCAATCCCGGAATTCCCATGAGCCAGAAACAATGGATCGCCGGCATCAACGCTGTGTCGGCGGCGCTCGAACACGACGCCGAACACGTGCGCGAGGTGCTGATCGAGGCCGGCGCGAAGAACCCGCGCATCACCGAGATCGAGAGCAACGCGCGCCGGCTCGACATCGACGTGCGCCGCGTCGCCACGCAGGCGCTGGACGGCGTGGTCGGCAACCTGCGCCACCAGGGCGTGGTCGCGCGCTATGCCGCGGCGAAGACGTGGAACGAGAACGAACTCGAAGCGCTCGTCGAAAGCGCGGAAGGCCGTGCGTTGCTGCTGATCCTCGACGGCGTGCAGGACCCGCACAACCTCGGCGCGTGCCTGCGCAGCGCGGCGGCGGCGGGTGCGACGGCGGTGATCATCCCGAAGGACAAGTCGGTGCAGGTGAATGCCACGGTGCGCAAGACCTCCGCGGGCGCGGCCGACAGCGTCGCCGTCATTCCGGTGACCAATCTGGCGCGCACGATGCGCGATCTGCAGAAGATGGGCGTGTGGCTGTACGGCCTGGCCGGCGAGGCGGAAGGCTCGCTGTACGCGCTGGACCTCAAGGGCAACGTCGGCCTCGTGCTCGGCGGCGAGGCCGATGGCCTGCGCCGGCTCACGCGCGAGAACTGCGACCAGCTGGTGCGCATCCCGATGCCGGGCGGCGACAGCGTCGAAAGCCTCAACGTGTCGGTGGCCGCCGGCGTGACGCTGTTCGAAGCGGTACGCCAGCGGGGTTGAGCGTGGGGGCAAAGGGCCGATAACGCCTGCGGGACGACGGAACCGGGATCGCGATGGGGGCTACGCAGACACGGGGAGAACGCCGCGGTTGGCGGCGATGGCTCGTCGTGTGCGCGTCGTGGGTGGCGGCGTGCGGCATTGCGAACGCCCATCCGGTCGTGGGACCGCCACCGCTGCGCGATTACGTCGTCGACGCCTGGACCACGCGCAACGGCCTGCCGCACAACTCGCTGCGCGACATCGCGCAGACGCCGGAAGGCCACCTGTGGTTCGCCACCTGGGAAGGCGCGGTCCGCTACAACGGCATCGACTTCACCGTGATCAACCGCGGCACCACGCCCGCGCTGCGCGACAACGGCGTGGGTTCGCTCTACGTCGATCCGGAGGGCCGGCTGTGGCTGAGCGATTCGCGCGGCAACCTCGGGCGCCAGCAGCCCGATGGCCAATGGCGTTTCCTGGAACGCACGAAGGACTGGCCGCAGGCGCTGATCCACGACATGGCGATGGACAGCCACGGCCGCCTGTGGCTGCTGTTCGAGAACCATGGCATGGGGCGGCTCGATCCCGACGAGCGCTTCGCCTACTTCCCGCCGCCGGCGGGCATCCCGTTGCCGGCGAGCTACCCGCGCATGGTCATCGACCCCGAGGACCGCATC
The DNA here is from genome assembly GCF_057747855.1 of Lysobacter sp. SCRH-1R. Taxonomy (NCBI): domain Bacteria; kingdom Pseudomonadati; phylum Pseudomonadota; class Gammaproteobacteria; order Lysobacterales; family Lysobacteraceae; genus Lysobacter; species Lysobacter sp. SCRH-1R. The sequence continues at coordinate 1,218,297 of NZ_CM173227.1, forward strand.
TGGGTCGGCACCATGGACGGGCTGGTGATCCGCCAGCCCGACGGCCGCTGGGAACGCGCGCCGCCGCGCTGGAACCTGCCGCGCGGGCTGGCCTGGCCGTATCGCGGCGCCGGCGGTTCGCGATGGGTGGTGGCGGGCGAGGGCATCCATCGCGTGCAGGGCGGCGAAGCGACGCTGGTGCGCCGTCTGCCGGGCATGGGCCACTTCACCGCGATGCTGCGCGACCGCAACGGCGACCTGTGGCTGGGCACCGAGAACCACGGCCTGCTGCGCATCGGATCGCACGGCGTCGAACGCCTGCCGGCCGGCGAAATCCTGCCGAACGGGCGCATCGCCAGCCTGCTCGAGGACGCCGAGGGCAGCATCTGGGTCGGCGCGAACGGCGGCCTGTTCCGCCTGCGCGAAACCCTCTTCAGTGCGATCACCCGGCGCGACGGGCTGTCCGGCGAGTACGTCCGCGCGGTCCTCGAGGACCGCGACGGGAACCTGTGGATCGGCGGCGGTGGCGGGCTCGACCGGCTCGGCAACGACGGAGGTATCGAACACATCGAGGTGCGTGGCCGCAGCCCGGATGCGCTGTCGGTGTTGAGCATCGCGCAGGGGCCGGACGGCGACGTGTGGGTCGGCACGTATGCCGACGGCGTGTTCCGCCTGCACGAGGGCCGCCTGCGGCAACGCTACGCGCAGGACGAAGGCGTGCCGAGCGGGCACGTGCGCGCGATCGCCGTCGACGACGCCGGCACCGTCTGGGCCGGCACGCGCCGCGGCCTCGTCGTGTTGGGCGGCGAGGGCGCGCGCGTGCCGTCGATTCCCGGCCTGCCGCAGGGCCTGATCACCGCGCTGGCGAGCATCGACGGCGCGCTGTGGATCGGCTCGGTCGAAGGTGCGCACGTGTTGCGCGGCGATCGCGTCGAACGCATCGACGTCGACGCGATGGGCGGCGCGCGTTCGGTGTTCGGTTTCCAGGGCGTCGGTCGCGACGTGTGGATTTCCACCGATCGCGGCCTGTATCGCCATCGCGCGGGCAAGCTCACGCGCGTCGGCCTGGAGCAGGGCCTGCCCGTGGATGCGGTGTTCCAACTGGTTCCCGATCGCCTCGGCAATGCGTGGGTGACCAGCAATCGCGGCGTGCTGCGCATCCGCATGGACGCGCTCGACGCCGCGGCCGACGGCCAGAGCACGCCGGTGCCGGTCGAGCACTACACCGAGGCCGACGGCCTGCCCAGCGCGCAGGGCAACGGCAGCTCCTCGCCGTCGGCGATCCTGCGCCGCGACGGCAGCGTGTGGATCGCCACCGCGGCCGGTGTCGCGGCGGTGGATCCGGCGAGATTGCAGCGCTACCTCGACCGCCGCGCGCCGCCGACGGTGATCGAACGCGTCGAACTCGACGGCCGCGTCGTGCCGTTCAACGCACGCGCCGCGCTGCCCGGCGGCAAGCGCATCGGCGTGTCGTACGTCGGGCTGAGCTACGTGATGTCCGATCGCATCCGCTATCGCACGCGGCTCATCGGGCTCGACGCGGACTGGGTCGAACGCGGTCGCCAGCGCACCGTCGAATACATGGGCCTGCCGCCCGGCGATTACGTGCTGCAGGTCGCCGCGGCGCATCCGGGCGGCGCGTGGACGCAGGATGTGGCGAGCTGGGCGTTCACGATCAAGCCGCTGTGGTGGCAGCGCACCGACGCGCGCGTGGTCGCCGCGCTGCTGCTGCTCGCGGGCCTGTTCGCGCTGTACCGCTACCTGCTGCATCGCTATCGCACCAAGAACCTGCGACTGGCCCGGCTGGTCAACGAGCGCACGCGCGACCTGCAGGCGCAGGCCGAACGCCTGCTCGCCGTGGATCGCGAACGTGCGCAGCTGCTCGAACGCGTGCGCCGCCAGGCCGTGGCGTACGAACGCCAGGCGCGCGAGGACGCGCTCACCGGCCTGCCGAATCGTCGTCGCTTCGACGAGGTGCTCACGCGCGACATGGCCGTGGCGCAACGCGCGGGGCATCCGCTGTGCCTGGCGCTCATCGACCTGGACCATTTCAAGCGCATCAACGACACGCACTCGCACGCGGTGGGTGATGCGGTGCTGCGCGAGGCGGCGATCCGGCTCGCCGGCGGCAGCCGCGCCGCCGACCTGCTCGCGCGCCTGGGCGGCGAGGAGTTCGCGCTGCTGCTGCCCGACACCACGCTGGACGAGGCGATCACGATCCTGGAGCGCCTGCAGGAAACCTTCGAACGGCACGCGACGTGGGCGGGCGTTGCCGGATTGCGCGTGACCTTCAGCGTCGGCGTCGCCGCATGCCGGTTCGACGACACGCCCGCGCGGCTGCTCGAACGCGCCGACGCGGCGATGTACCGCGCGAAGAACCAGGGCCGCAACATCATCTGCGTGGATGCGAACCCGCCGGAAGCGCGCCTGTAAGGGCACGCGGCGTTAAGCCGGCGCCTCGCATCGTGTGAAACAATCCGGTTTCTTCAGGAAGCGGGGACGACCCCGCCGCTCCATCCGCCCGGGGACGGCCCCATCCGATTGGAGACTGTCATGTCCTGGATCATCCTCGTTCTCGCCGGCCTGTTCGAAGTGGGCTGGGCGATCGGCCTCAAGTACACCGACGGCTTCACTAAGCCGTGGCCCACGGTCGGCACCGTCGCGGCGATGGCGATCAGCCTGGGACTGCTCGGCATCGCGATGAAATCGCTGCCGGTGGGCACGGCGTATGCGATCTGGGTCGGCGTCGGTGCGGTCGGCACGGTGATCCTGGGGATCGTGCTGTTCAACGAGCCGACCAACCCGCTGCGCCTGGTGAGCGTGGGCCTGATCGTGGCGGGGCTGGTGGGGTTGAAGCTGGCCAGCCCCTGATCGGGGCGCGTTGCCGGGCCGGCGACCTCCCGAATCTTTCGTAGGACGACCCGCCCCCGGCGATGCTACCGTTCGCCATCGCCGTGCCCGGGGGAGCAATGGAACACTGGTTCGTCGCGCTGGATGCGTGGCAGGTCATGGCCGTGGGCGTCGCGTATTTCGCGGCGCTGTATTTCGTGACCGGTGCAACGACATGGTGGCTCGTGCGCCGGCTGTGCCCCGCGCTGGGATTCGGACGCACGATCGATACGCGCCGCCTAGCGCCGGGCCAGCTGCGCCGCGAAGTCGCCGCTTCGTCGCGTTCGATCCTGGTGTTCGGACTCGGGCTGGTCGTGCCGTGGGGACTGCTGCGGCTGGGCTGGGCGGGGCTTGCGGTCGATCCTCCGGGTTGGCGCATCGCCATCGAGATCGTCGCGCTCTTCCTCTGGAACGAGCTGCACTTCTACGTCAACCATCGCCTGCTGCACACGCGACGGTTGCGGCGTTTCCATGCCGCGCACCACCGTTCCACCGTCGCCACGCCGTTTTCCACCTACGCGTTCCACCCGGTGGAAGCATTGATGCTGGGGAGCGTGCCGCTCATCCCGATGCTGCTGCACGACGTCAGTTTCGCCGCGCTGGCCACGCTTCCGGTGATCAGCATCGTGCTCAACAACCTGGGGCACGCGAACTACGAGTTCAGCGCAAACGAGCCGGCGCGCGGCTGGCTCGGCGCGAGTCGTCGCCACCAACTGCACCATGCGCAAAGCCGGGGGAATTTCGGGTTCCTGCTGGGGGTGTTCGATCGCGTGTTCGGATCGGCGATTCCATCCGCGGCGGAGCGCCCGCAGGACCGCGACGGGGATCGCGCATGACGCCGCCCACACGTCGACCCGCCTCCCTCGGCGCATTGCGCCACTGGCGCGACATCCAGAGCCTGGCCTATCTCTCGATGCAGCCCATGCTCATGGGATGGCAGTGGCTCCATGGCTTCGACGCATGGCTGCTCGCGGCGAGCCTGTTCCTCGCGGTCGCCATCAGCGTGATCCATCACAACCACGCGCACCTGCCGTTGTGGCGAAGCCGCCTGGCGAATCGCGCCACGGACCTGGCGATCACGCTGCTGCAGGGGCATCCGACGTTCGTCTTCCATCCCGCGCACAACCGCAACCATCATCGCCACCGGCACGGCCCGGGCGACGTGAGCCGAACGTGGCGGTTCGGCGACCACAACCACCTGGCCGGCTGGATGCTGCATCCGTTCCAAGCCGCGTTCGCGGTCTATCCGCTGGTGTCGCGCTGGCTCGAAGGCATCCACAAGCGCGCACCGCGCGTGTTCCGCTGGTACGTGCTGCAGTACGTGCTGTGGCTGTCGTCGTGGGCGTTGCTGCTGTGGATCGATGCGGGCAAGGCGCTGGTGCTGGTGATCGTGCCGCAGCTGGTCGGACTGCACTGGCTGCTGGGCGCGAACTACCTGCAGCACGCGCATGCGGACGATCGCGCCCGCTACGGTTACGCGCGCAACTTCGAAGGCGCCATCAACCCGCTGCTGTTCAACATCGGCCTGCATACCGCGCACCACGAACATGCCCGCGCGCACTGGTCGGAGCTGCCGGCACTGCACGCGCATTATCGCCCGCGCGTGGACGAGCGCCTGGTCGAGCGCGGCTTCTTCCTCTACGTCGGGCGCGTGTTCGTGCTCGGCGCCTGCATTGCCCGCTTCCGCACGCAGTCGATACGTTCGCCGGCGGGCGCCATCCTTCCGGAGACTTGATGCCTACCCAGTTCGAGCGCGTTTGGATACCGGGCAGCGGCCGATTCCTGCCGGGCCCGGCCATCGACAACGAGGCAATGGACGCCTACATCGCGCCATTGAACCGGATTTCCGGCCGCATCAAGCGGCGCATCCTGTCCGAGAACGGCATCCGCTCGCGCCACTACGCGGTCGATACCGAAGGACGCACCGTGCACTCCTGCGCAGGCATGGCCGCGGCTGCGATCCGCGCTTGCCTGCACGATGGCGGCCTGCGGCTGGACGACGTCGGCCTGCTGGCCTGCGGCACGTCGGGCGGCGATGCGCTGATGCCGGGCTTCGCGTCGATGGTGCAGGGCGAACTCGGCGCACCGCCGATGCAGACCTTCTCAAGCCACGGCATCTGCGCATCGGGCGTGGGCGCGTGGGAGAGCGCCGCAGCCGCGCTGGAGCTGGGCTCGCATCGCAATGCGCTGGTCGCCGCGGCGGAAATGCCGTCGCGCCTGTTCAAGCGCTCGCGCTATGCCGCCCGCGACTACGATGCCGACTTCGACGCGCATTTCCTGCGCTGGATGCTGTCCGACGGCGCCGGCGCACTGTTGCTCACCAGTACGCCCGGCGAAAGCACCGGCGTGCGCCTGCGGCTGCGCTTCATCCACCAGCGTTCGTTCTCCGGCGATTACCCGGTCTGCATGCAGCTGGGACTGACGCCCGACCGCGATCGCTCGCACCTGGACTTCGCCTCCTGGCGCGAGGCCGAGGAGAGCGGCGCGTTGTTCCTGCGGCAGGACATCCGCCTGCTGCCGCACCTGTTCGACATCGGCGTCCACGAGTACGCGGAGCTGGCGCACGCCGGCTGGATCGACGTGCCGCGGATCGACCATTTCCTCTGCCACTACTCGTCGGAACGTTTCGCGCCGGTGGTCGACGAGCTGATGCACAAGGCCGGCCTGGCGATCCCGCGCGAGCGCTGGTACAGCAACCTCACCGTTCGCGGCAACACCGGCGCGGCGTCGATCTTCATCATGCTCGACGAGTTCCTGCGCACGCACGCGCCGAAGCCGGGCGAACGCATCCTGTGCTTCGTCCCCGAATCGGGCCGGTTCACCGTGTCGTTCGCGCTGATCGAGGTCGAGGCGGCCGATGCGCCGGTTCGAGCCGCGCCCGTTCCGGCCCGCGTTGCCGCGCCGGAACCGGACGAAGAGGCGATCGCGCCGCCGCACGATCCGGCCCACGCCGCGCCCGGATTGCAGCACCTGCTGGGCGAACTCGCATCGATCTGGCACGACTACCGTTCGCGCGCGTGGCGGACGCCGGTCATCCGCAAGCTGCGCGATCGCCGCTTCGACCGCGACGATTACCTGCAATGGATGCAGCACTGGATCCCGCAGGTGCGCGAAGGCAGTCGCTGGATGCGCGAAGGTGCCGCGTCGGTGCAGGCGCCGTACGGCGAACTGGCTGCGCTCATCGAAACGCACGCGGGCGACGAACAGGGCGATTTCCTCATCCTGTTCGAGGATTACCGCAAGGCTGGCGGCGAGATCGCCGACATCGATCGCCTGCGCCGCAATCCCGGCGGCGAGGCGCTCAACGCCTACCTGCATGCGCTGGCCGCCACGCCCAATCCACTGGGCCTGCTCGGTGCGATCTACATCATCGAGGGCACCGGGCAGCGCATCATTCCGGCGCTACTCCCGTTGATGAAGGCGAGCCTCGAGCTGCCGGCCGATGCGTTCCGCTTCCTGGAGTACCACGGCGCCAACGACGAGCATCACCTGCTGCGCTGGCTGCGCGCGGTGGAGATCGTCCTGCAGCACGATCGCGACGGCACCGGCGCGCGGTCCATCGTCGACACGGCGCGGCGGACGGCGGAGCTCTACCTGATGCAGTTCGACCACGTGGTGAAGCCATGAAGCGCGATCCCCATTTCCTGTCGAAAGGCCATGACACGGGCGATCCCAGCCCGTGGCTGGCGATGTACCTGGACCTGAGCACGCCGCTGGACGAGGACGTCAAGCGCGCGTGGCTCGCCGATTCGAGTTCGCGATCGCGCCAGTTCATCCTGCCGTTCATGCGGCCGTTCGCGCGCACGCTGATCGTGCTGTTCCAGGTGCTCAAGGTCGTGCTGCCGCGCAGGCTCGCCTTCTCGCGCGCGCTGCACCGCCTGCTGGCATGGGGCATGGAGAACTTCATCCGTCCCGAAGCGAACTGGCTGATCCTGCGCCACTTCCACCTGGGGTCGCAGGTGTTGCAGTTCATCGCCGCCAATGCGCCGGTCGAGGTGCCGACGAATCCGCTGAAGCCGGCCAGGATCGAGGACGTGCGCGAGGAAATGTTCCTCATCCACGACCTGAACCTGTTCAATTTCGTGATCCGCCTCAACCAGGCGCTGCGCGAATCGGGGCAGCGGCTGCAACGCGTCGAGCACGCGGACCTGTCGATGATCGAACAGCCGTCGCTGCGGCTGGAGGACATGCCGCGGCGGCGCCGCAATTTCCTCGACCTGCAGAGTTCGATCGAGCTGTTCACGCCGATCTACCAACTGCTGCTCACCGACAGCGACTTCTGGCGCGCCACGCATTCGCTGCAGCTGGACGAGACGATCGGCCTGTACGCCGCGACGATCCTGGACGCGCACGCGCACCTGATCCTGCTCAACAACCGCCACCCACTGGTGCCGATGTCGACGCTGCGCGCCGGCTTCCGCCTGACGCTGCACGGGCTGTCGACGGAGATGCTGCACGCGTTCCTGCTCGACCTGCGCCGGCAATCGGAAGCCCGGGCGAGGACGGCCACCGTGGCCTGACGCGGGTCTCAGAACGCCCGGCTGATCGTGAAGCTCCCGAACACCGGCGTTTCCTTCTGCCCGTCGAACTCGCGCGTGCCGTGGTAGCGCGCCAGCGCGAACTTCCAGCGGTTGAACATCACCGCCACGCCGTAGCCGACGTTGGCCACGGCGTGGCGCTTGTCGACGCTGTGGCTGTCGCGGAAGGTGTTGCCGTCCAGGGTGATGTCCCACAGCACCCAGCGCGCATCCATGGTCAGGAACAGGTGCGCACCCGGCGTGTACTGGCTCTGCGGTTCGCGCGTGGGGGCGGTGTTCTCGCCGGCGGGGCGCAGCGGGGTGCTGCCGAAGTCGTCGGGCAGGTTGCGGCCGAAACGGAATTCGGCGCCGGCGTTGGCGTACGTCGCCAGGTTGCCGAAGCTGCCGCCGTAGTGCGCGATCGTGTCCCAGCCCCAGCCCGGCATGCCGTCGTTCGACGAGAACCGCCGCATGCGCTCGTGGACGATGCGGAAGACCGGCTCGTTCTCCAGCTGGTTGTCCCAGCCGCGGAACTTCTCGCTGCCGGTGATCTGGTGCACGGCGTCCTGCGCTTCCTTGCCGAGCGCGGCCGGCCCGACCACGCCGAACTGCAACTGCGTCGTGCGCAGGCGGTCGCCTTCGCGCGCGTTGTAGCCAAGGCCGACGAGCAGCGCGGCGGCGTAGGGGCGGTCGTCCTCGATCAGGTCGCTACGGCTGAAATCGGTGGGCGTGTAGATGCCCTGCGCGAAGGTGGCGATCATGTTCTGCTGCTCGAACGTCGCCGGCTGCAGCGCTTCGAGATGGCGGTTCACCCAGCGCGCCAGGCGCGGGATGCAGGGATCGTCGGTGTAGTCGCGCAGGTTCGGCGACACCAGCGTGAGCTGCACGCCGTTGCTGTAGCCCTGGTCCTGGCCGCCGAGCAGGTCGTTGTCGACGCGCAGATTGACGATCGGCGGCAGGCGCGTGGGGCCGTGGGTGCAGTCGGCGCGGCCGTCGGCCTGCGCGGCGCCGGCGATGGCGTACAGCAAGACGGCCGGAAACAGCCATCCGGAACGGTTCATGGGGGACATCCAGTCTGGGCGACGGCCGGCGCGGTCGTGGACACGCGCGGGGCCGACGGTGGGGTGCGAAAGGATCGCATCGAGGTTCGTGTCGCCGCGATGCGCCGCCTGCGACGGAGCATTCCAGCAGCGGTTCTTTAAAACGGTTTTAAGCCATCACGGCGCTCTCTCGCATCCGGTGCCACGCGGCATCGGCGGAGCATTCTCGGTGCGCGAGCACGCAGGTGGAACGCCCCGCCGGGGCGACAACGCGTTGCGCGCTGCGAAACACTGCGCGGGCTGGCTACGGGCCCTTGGACACCATGCGCGCGGGATTGCCAGCCACGGTCGCGCCGGCCGGGACGTCGCGCGTGACCACGCTTCCGGCACCGATCAGCGCATCGTCGCCCACGGTCACGCCCGGCAGCAGGATCGCCCCGCCGCCGATCCACACGTTGCGGCCGATGACCACCGGCTTGCCGAACTCCCAGCCTTCGCGGCGCACCGCCGGATCGCGCGGGTGGTCGGCGGTGTAGATCTGCACCGCCGGGCCGATCTGCGTGCCGTCGCCGATCTCCACGCGGACCACGTCCAGGATCACGCAGTCGAAGTTGAGGAACACGCCGCGACCGAGATGCACGTTGAAGCCGTAGTCGCAATGGAACGGCGGGCGGATCTCGCTGCCTTCGCCGGCCGCGCCCAGGCGTTCGGCCAACAGCGAATGGCGCTGCGCCGGCGTCATCCCCAGCGCCGCGTTGTAGCGCACCAGCCATTCGCGGGTCGCGGCTTGGGCAGCCTGGATTTCCGCGTCGTCGGCGCGATACAGCTCGCCGGCGAGCATGCGCTGCATCGGCGTCGCGCTCATGGCGCCACCACCGGCGGCACCGGCGACGGCCACGCGTTGACGATGCGGCAGAACAGCTGCGCCGTGCGCTCGGTGTCGTACACGGCCGAGTGCTGTTCCTCGCTGTTCCACTGCAGGCCGGCGGCCTGCACGGCGCGCGCCAGCACGGTCTGCCCGTAGGCGACGCCCGCCAGGCTGACCGTGTCGAACACGCTGAAGGGATGGAACGGATTGCGCTTGTGCCCGCTGCGCGCGACGGCCGCGTTGAGGAAATTCAGGTCGAAGTGCGCGTTGTGTCCGACCAGGATCGCGCGCTGGCAGCCGTGCTTCTTCAGCGCCGCGCGCACCGGGGCGAACACGGTTTCCAGCGCCACGCGCTCGGGTTTCGCATCGCGGAACGGGTGGTCGATGACGATGCCGGTCACTTCCAGCGACTTGGGATCGATGTCCAGTCCTTCGGCCGGCACGACGTGGCTGCTGGTGATCTCGCCGACGACGAGCAGGCCGTTCTCGTCCATGTCGATCGGCGCCACGGCGATTTCGAGCAGGGCGTGGCGGTTCCAGTCGAAGCCGCCGGTTTCCACGTCCACCACCACGGGCAGGAAGCCCCGGAACCGGTTGCAAAGGCGGGTGGGCGGGGCGGGTGCGTCGGCGTTCTGCATGCGGGAAAGGGTAGCAGACGGGGCCAGTGCGGCCTGCGCGTTGGCGGGCTCGTCCGCGGTCTGCCTGGAAGCCGCTGCGTGCGCTATGCAGCGGTGCGCGTCCCCAGCACCACGCCGGCGCCGCGCATCTGCTCGAACAACGCGCGGCCCTGTTCGACGAACGCGGCGGCATCCGCGTGTCCGGCTTCCGACGCCAAGGCCTCCAGCTGCGCGCGGCCGGTCAGGTCGGGCGACTCGTCCAGCCGCTGCAACAACCGGAACGCCAGCGGGCTCAGCTGCGAGAACCGCACTTCGCCATCGGCGACGCGGCGCACCAGCAGCAGCGTTGGTTCCGGCGGCGGCATGGCGGGGCGATGATCCGGCCCGATGCGATGCACCGGCCATGCGTACGCCAGCGGCCAGGCCAGCGGCGACAGCACCGGCACGCCGTCGAGCAGGTCGCCGCGCGCGTCGGACGAAGGCAGTTCGGCGTCGCTGATCTGCAGCGCGAGTTCGACCCATTCGTAATGCGCCAGTTCGCCGGCGAACGGAGGCAGCGTGGGCGCGAGGTCTTCGCGCGCGTCGAGGAAGCGCAGGAATTCGCGGCCGAGCTCGGGAAACAGCGGCGTCTGCGCGCGATGCACGCGGAAGAAACCGCGCACCAGCGCGCGCCAGTCCGCATCGCCGAGCACCTGCTTCAGCACCGGGAAATTGCCGGCCAGCAGGCTTTCGACGTTGTTGTAGACCAGGTCGCGATAGATCGACAGGCGCCGGTCTTCCACCCCGTCCGGCGCGGGCGCGGCCTGCGGATCGCGCAGGTGGCGCGTCAGCGCGAGTTGCTGCACGCGCAGGCGCGGCGGTGCGTCAGGCGTGCGCATGCGTGATCGATGCGGGCGCGTGTTCGCGCATGAGGCGACGCACGATGTCGAGTTCGCCGAGCAGTTCGGCGTAGGGCGGGATGTTGAAATCGCGCTCCAGCAGCGTCGGGCGCGCGCCGAAACGCCGATACGCCTCGCCGAGCAGCGACCACACGGCGTCCTTCACCGGCGCGCCGTGGGTGTCGACCTTCAGGTCGTCGGCTTCGTCGTAATGGCCGGCGACATGGAAACAGGCGATGCGTTGCGCCGGCATCGCGGCGAGGAAGTCGTGCGGGTCGTAGCGATGGTTGATCGCGTTGACGTAGACGTTGTTGACGTCGAGCAGCAGGTCGCAGTCGGCCTCGTCCAGCACCGCGTTGATGAAGGCCGCCTCGTCGAGCGCGGTTTGATCGCGATCCACCGGCATCGTCGCGTAGTAGGAGACGTTCTCCACCGCGATGCGGCGGCCGACGATGTCCTGCGTCTGGCGGATGCGCGCGGCGACGTGGTGCACCGCTTCGTCGGTGAAGGGCAGCGGCAGCAGGTCGTAGAGCTGGCCGTCGTCGGCGCAGTAGCTCAGGTGTTCGCTGTACAGCGCGACGCGGTGGCGGTCGAGGAACCGGCGCACCCGCGCGAGGAAGGTTTCATCCAGCGGCGCGAAACCTCCCAACGAAAGCGAGAGGCCGTGGCAGGTGATCGCATGGCGCGCGGCGAGTTCGTCGAGCGCTTCGCCGAGCTTGCCGCCGACGCTGATCCAGTTTTCCGGGGCGCATTCGAGGAAATCGAAGTCGCCCGCGGCGGCGTCCCGCAGCGGGCCCAGCAGGGCCCGCCGCAGTCCGAGTCCGACCGAAGTGTCAGCCAGGCTGCTCATTGCCTGTCCATGAGCGACGCACTATTGAAGAGCCCGCACATGGATGTGCGGGCTTTTGCGAGGGACTCGCATTCAATGCATGCCGCCGCACTTGCCCTCGCCGCACTTGCCTTCCATCTTGTCGCCCTTCTTCGCCTTCAGTTCGTCGGCGGAGAGGAAGCCGTCCTGGTTCGCGTCGTGCGTGGCGAACTTGCTGGTGTCGCCGTTGTGCGCTGCGCCGAATTCGGCCTGCGACACCTTGCCGTCCTTGTCGGCGTCCATCTTTTCCATGCCGCACTTGCCTTCGCCGGCCTTCTTGCCTTCGCCGGCGCTGAGCATGTAGCCCGAGGCCAGGTCGGTCATGGCGAACGCCGAGCCGGAAAGGGCGATCCCACCGGCCAGGGCGGCGCCGGCGACGAGGACGACGGTCTTGCTGGTCTTGCTGGACATGAGTGAACTCCTGTGCGCGATGCGGGGGACCCCGCGGAGGATGGCCCGGTTTCAGGCCTGGGAACGATGACAGGGCAAAGGATAGCGACCGGTGAAATCCGCTTCACGTGACGCAGTGCAGCACGTGATGGAAGCGGTTTCCGCGCGAACGCATCCGCGCAGCGCGACTTTGCGCAATCCGGCGCGTCGCGTCATAGGCCATGAGTCGTGGGCCGCGGCGGTGAATGCGCCGAGGCGGGCGGGATACGCGGTGAAATGAATGCCGGGCGTTTGTCGCCCGGGTAAGCGAAGCGCACCCGGGGCGGTTTGGCCCAAGCGCAGCCTGTCATCCCCGCGCAGGCGGGAATCCGACCGTGAACGCGTCACCTCATCTGGAGCGCATGAAGTTCGCAGGATTGGATCCCCGCCTGCGCGGGGATGACGGTGTTTGTGAACTTGCCGCGTCGTTGACGCTTGCTGCTTCGTTCGCCCCGGGTGCGCTTCGCTTACCCGGGCTACAGAAGCGTTACGGCGCCGCCGTCGTGCTGCTGCCGTCGCGCTTCTCGCGCGGCGGGAGGGCTTCCTCGCCGCGCACGAGGAACCACACGTTCTCGGCGATGTTGGTGGCGTGGTCGCCGATGCGCTCGATGTTCTTCGCCATGAACAGAAGATGCGTGCACGGCGTGATGGCGCGCGCGTCTTCCATCATGTAGGTGAGCAGTTCGCGGAACAGCGCGGTGTAGGCGACGTCCAGGTCGGCGTCGCGCGCGCGCACGCGCTGGGCGAGTTCGACGTTGTTGTCGCGATACGCCACCAGCACGTCGCGCACCTGCTGCACGGCCAGCGTGCCGATCGCATGCAGCCCGCTCACGTGCGGCAGCGGCGGCGACAGGTTCAGCGCGAGCGAGCGCTTGGCGACGTTGGCCGCGTAGTCGCCGACGCGTTCGATGTCGGAGGCGATGCGGATCGCCGCGAGGATCTCGCGCAGGTCGCGCGCCATCGGTCCGCGCAGCGCGAGCTTCATCACGTCGTGGCTGACTTCCTGCTCCAGCGCGTCGATGGCTTCATCGTTGGCGATGATGCGTTCGGCGGCCTTGTCGTCGCGGCGCTGGACCACGTCGAGCGCGGCCTCCAGCTGCGAGGCGGCCATCTCGCCCATGCGCAGGGTCTCGTTGAGCAGCCGGCGCTGCTCGTCGTCGTAGCTCTTGACGATGTGGTCGTGCATGGTCATCTGTCTTGGGAACCGGGAATGGGGAATGGGGAATGGGGAATCGCAGAAGCGGCAGGGCGGGAGGGAGTGAGGAGACGAGCTCTTCCGACTCTCGATTCCCCATTCCCCGTTCCCGGCTTATCCGAACCTGCCGGTGATGTAATCCTCGGTCTGCTGCTTCGTCGGATTCGAGAAGATCGTGTCCGTCGTGCCGTGTTCGATCAGATCGCCCAGGTACATGAAGGCGGTGAAGTCCGACACGCGCGCGGCCTGCTGCATGTTGTGGGTCACGATGACGATCGTGTAGTCCTTCTTCAGCTCCTCGACCAGCTGCTCGATGCGGCTGGTGGAGATCGGATCGAGCGCCGAGGTCGGTTCGTCGAGCAGCAGCACGTCGGGGCGCAGCGCGACGGCGCGCGCGATGCACAGACGCTGCTGCTGGCCGCCGGACAGGCCGAGCGCGCTCGCGTTGAGCTTGTCCTTCACCTCGTCCCACAGCGCGCCCTGGCGCAGCGCGTGCTCGACGCGCGCGTCCATCTCGGACTTCGACAGCTTCTCGTGGTGGCGGATGCCGTAAGCGACGTTCTCGTAGATCGTCATCGGGAACGGCACCGGCTTCTGGAACACCATGCCGACCTTGCTGCGCAGGCGGTTCATCGGATAGCGCGCATCGAGGATGTTCTCGCCGTCCAGCAGCACCTCGCCGCGCGCTTCCAGCTTCGGATACAGCGCATAGATGCGGTTGAAGATGCGCAGCAGCGTGGACTTGCCGCAGCCGGAGGGGCCGATCAGCGCGGTCACGCGCTTCTCGGGGACCTCCAGGTTGATGTCCTTCAACGCGTGGAACTTGTCGTAGTAGAAGTTCAGACCGCGTGCGGCGAGCTTCACCGGCGACGCGGCAGCGGCGACGGTGTTGCGCTCCGGCGTGGCGAGGGCGATGCGGGCGTCGTTCATGGCGGTGGTCCGGGGCGAAAGGCCCGAGAGGTTCGAAAGGTCAGTCATGGCTGATCCGGTTGCGCAGCACGATGGCGCGCGCGACGAGACTGATGAGGAGGACGAAGACGGTCAGCACCAGTGCGCCGGCCCAGGCCAGCACCTGCCACGACTCGTACGGGCTGCCGGCGAACTGGTTCATCACCACCGGCACCGAAGCCATCGGCTGCAGCACGTTGGTGGACCAGTACTGGTTGCCGAACGCGGTGAACAGCAGCGGCGCGGTTTCGCCTGAGATGCGGGCCAGCGCGAGCAGCACGCCGGTGACGATGCCCGCCGACGCGCTGCGGTAGAGCACCTGCACGATCACCTTCCACTGCGGCACGCCGAGCGACAGCGCGGCTTCGCGCATCTGCGCCGGCACCAGGCGCAGCATCTCGTCGGTGGTGCGCACCACCACGGGCAGCACGATGAAGGCCAGCGAGATCGCGCCGGCGAGCGCGGAGAAGTTGCCGCCGGTCTGCATCACCACGAGCGTGTAGACGAACAGGCCCAGCACGATCGACGGCGCCGACAGCAGGATGTCGTTGACGAAACGCACCACCGTGCCGAACCTGCGTGCGTGGCCGTATTCGGCGAGCCACGTGCCGGCGGCGATGCCCAGCGGCGTGCCGATCAGGATGGCAATGACGCACATCACGGCGCTGCCGAAGAAGGCGTTCATCAGGCCGCCTTCCTGCATCGGCGGCGGCGTGTTCTGCGTGAACAGCGCCCAATTGATGCCGCCGATGCCCTTGGCGATCAGCGTCCACAGGATCCAGCCCAGGAAGAACAGGCCGAACAGCGCCGCCGCGCAGGCCAGCACGAGGGATACGACGTTGATGATGCGACGGCGGCGGTACAGCGCGTCGGCGACCTTGAATTCGCGTTCGGTCTTCACGGACACGGTGGGGGCGCTCATCAGTTGCCCTCCTTGCGCGCGAGCTTGAGCAGCATGAAGCGCGCGATCGCGAGCACCACGAAGGTGACGATGAACAGCACGAAGCCCAGCAGCAGCAGCGCGGAACGGTAGGTTTCGGTCGCCTCGCCGAAGTCGTTGGCGATCAGCGCGGCGATGGTCGTGCCGGGTTCGAGCAGCGACGCGGAGAAGTTCACGCTGTTGCCGATGACAAAGGCGACCGCCATCGTCTCGCCCAGCGCGCGGCCCAGGCCCAGGAAGATGCCGCCGATCACCGCCGAGCGCGTGTACGGCAGGACGATGTCCCAGCTCACTTCCCACTTGGTCGAACCCAGCGCGTAGGCCGATTCCTTCAGGCGCGTGGGCACGGTGAGGAAGACCTCGCGCATCACCGACGAGATGAACGGGATCACCATGATCGCCAGCACGATGCCGGCGGTGAGCATGCCGATGCCCAGCGGCGGGCCCTGGAACAGGGCGCCGATCACCGGCAGCGTGCCGGCGTGGTCGTTGAGCCACGGCGTGACGTATTCGGTCATCACCGGCACGAGCACGAACAGGCCCCACATGCCGTAGATGATCGAGGGAATGCCGGCGAGCAGTTCGATCGCCGTGCCGATCGGGCCGCGCGCCCAGCGCGGCGCGACTTCGGTGAGGAAGAAGGCGATGCCGAAGCTCACCGGTACCGCGATCAGCATCGCGATGAGCGCGGTGACGACGGTGCCATAGATCGGAACGAGCGCGCCGTACTGGTCCTCGACGGGGTTCCATTGCGCGCTGAAGAAGAAGCTCAGGCCCTCGCTCTCGAGGACGTGGCGCCCGCCCCACAGCATCGACAGCGCCGCGCTGGCGAGCGCGACGAGCACGAAGACCACGGTGCCGGTGAGGACGTAGCGGAACAGCCGGTCGTTGCGCGCGTCCTTGTGGTCGCGCGATGCGGGGACTTCGACGGCGGGGAGGGTGGTGGCGTTCATCCGGAGGTCGTGGCCGCGTGGTGGTGCCGCGTTGGGGATTCGTGAACCGGAGCGGGTCCGGTGTGGCTCGTCATTCCCGCGAAGGCGGGAATCCATGGACGTTTCGCCGACTCGCCGGGAGAGAGGGAGTGCGGGCCGGTGCTGCGTTCATGGGTTCGCCGCTTCGCGGGATGACGGTGACGCGGGTGATCGTTGCTTCGCTTGCGCGTGGGTGGAGCTTGAAGTGCCGGAACGGTGGAGCCCCGCGTTCGGGGGGATGACGATTTGGCAAAGGCCTGCGCGCGAAGCGCGCAGGCGCAAATCGTCACTTGAACTCAGCCGCCCAGTAAGCCTCGACCTGCTGCACCAGCGCCGGCGGCAGCGGGACGTAGTCCAGCGCCTGCGCCTGCGACTGGCCGTTCTCGAAGGCCCACTTGAAGAACTCGCGCGTGTCGGCCGCACGCTTGGCGTCCTTCGGCGTCTTGTACATCAGGATGAAATTGGTCGCGGTGATCGGCCACGCCTGGTCGCCCGGCGCGTTGGTGATCACCAGGTTGAAGTCCTTGGCGCTCGCCCAGTCGGCACCCGCGGCGGCGGCCTGGAAGGTTTCGGCGCTCGGCTGCACCCAGTTGCCCGCGGCGTTCTGCAGCGAGGCGAAGGCCATCTTGTTCTGCAGCGCGTAGGCGAGTTCGACGTAGCCGATCGAGCCCTTGATCTGCTTCACGTAGGAGGCGACGCCTTCGTTGCCCTTGCCGCCCACGCCGCCCGGCCACTGCACCGAGGTGCCTTCGCCGACCTTCGACTTCCACTCCGGCGAGACCTTGGAGAGGTAGTTGGTGAAGTTGAACGTGGTGCCCGAACCGTCGGAGCGGTGGACGATGTTGATCTTGGTCGACGGCAGCGCCAGGCCCGGGTTCACCGCGGCGATCGCCGGATCGTTCCAGGTCGCGACCTTGCCACTGAAGATGTCGGCCAGCAGCGGGCCGGTGAGGCGCAGCTTGCCGGGCTCGATGCCTTCGATGTTCACCACCGGCACGACGCCGCCGATCGCCGACGGGAACTGGCCGAGGCCCGCGGTGGCGAGCTCGTCGGACGGCAGCGGCTTGTCGGACGAACCGAAGTCCACCGTGCCGGCCTTGATCTGCGCGATGCCGCCGCCGGAACCGATGGACTGGTAGTTGACCTTCGCGCCGGTGGCCTTGTTGTAGTCGTCCGACCACTTCGAGATCAGCGGGTAGATGAAGGTCGCGCCGGCGCCGGTGATCTGCGCGGCGACCTTGTCGCCGGCCTGCGTGGCGGCGCCCGCGCCCGCGTCGGCGGCGCTGGCCGGTGCGTTGTTCTCGCCGGCCGGCTTGCACGCGGCGACGGTCAGGGCGATGGCGAAGGCGAGGGCGGCAATGCGGGCCGACGACGGGTTCATGCGCAACTCCAGGTGTGGTGGATCCGGCTGCGTGCCGGGCTGCGCCATTTGATGATCTTTTTGTTACAGCGCTATGACATCCAGTCGTCACATTTCTGCAATGGGGCGTGGGCGGGCGGGAGCTGTCGAGGCTGTTGTGGTGCGGCTAAGCTGTTGTAGCCCGGGGAAGCGAAGCGCACCCCGGGGGGATGCGACTTCTCCGGAGCTTGCGGCACCCCGGGTGCGCTCCGCTTACCCGGGCTGCAAATGCGCGGCGCCCCTCCCCAAAAGCGAAAGACGGGCCTCGCGGCCCGCCTTTCGTGGCACCTGAATCCGCGGGCGGATCAGTAGTTCATGTTCGTCGACCAGTAGGTCTCGATCTGCTGCACCAGCGTGTCCGGCAGCGGGACGTAGTCCAGCGCCTTGGCCTGCTGGTCGCCGTTGGCGTAGGCCCAGCGGAAGAATTCCTTGGCGTTCTTCGCGCCGTCGGCGTTCTTGGGCTGCTTGTACATCAGGATGAAGTTGGTCGCGGTGATCGGCCAGGAGTTCGCGCCCGGGGCGTTGGTCATCACCAGGTAGAAGTCCTTCGCGTTGCCCCATTCGGCGCTGGCGGCGGCGGCCGAGAAGGTCTCGTCCGACGGCAGCACGTAGTTGCCGGCGGCGTTCTTCAGGCGCGAGTAGGCCATCTTGTTCTGCAGCGCGTACGACAGCTCGACGTAGCCGATGCCGCCGACGATCTGCTTCACGTACGCGGCCACGCCCTCGTTGCCCTTGCCGCCGATGCCGACCGGCCACTTCACGGCCGTGCCTTCGCCGACCGTGCTCTTCCAGTCCGGCGACACCTTCGAGAGGTAATTGACGAAGTTGAACGTGGTGCCCGAACCGTCGGAGCGGTGCACGACGGTGATCTTGCGCTCCGGCAGCTGCACGCCGCCGTTCAGCGCGACGATCGCCGGGTCGTTCCACATCTTGATCTTGCCCAGGAAGATGTTGGCCAGCGTTTCGCCGTCCAGCTTAAGCGCGCCGGAGGCGACGCCCGGGACGTTGATGACCGGCACCACGCCGCCGATCACCGACGGGAACTGCGCAAGGCCGTGCTGCGCGAGTTCTTCCGGCTTCAGCGGCGCGTCGGAGGAACCGAAGTCGACCGTCGCGGCCTTGATCTGCGCGATGCCGCCGCCGGAACCGATCGACTGGTAGTTGACCTTCTTGCCGTTGGCCTTGGCGTAGTCGGCCGACCACTTCGACATCACGGGGTAGACGAACGACGCGCCGGCGCCGGTGACGTCGGCCGCCTGCGCGTTGATCGCGAAGGTGCCGGCGACCGCGAGCGCGGCGATGCGGAACTGGATGGACTTGAACACGATGCTCTCCTGGAGTGACGACGGGCCGTGCCCGTGCGTGGCGCATTTGATAACCGTTGGATGACAGCGCCGCGTCGTTCATGTGTCAGTGCCATGACGTGGCTTCCGCCGGCGTGGCACGCGATCGTCACGCGGCCCTCACGGCGCAAGGCGTGTATGGCCGCCTGAGCCCGGCTGTTGCGTTTGCTTTCCGACTGGCGACGGATCGCCCCATGAAGGAGCCGAACCGTGCCCGCAGCGCCGTTCTGTCCCGTCGAGAAGCTCGACAGCGTGCAGGTGCTCCGCGCGCTGGCCGCGGTCGCGGTGGTGACGCACCACATCAGCCTGTTCGGCAATGGGGCATGGGGCGTCGACCTGTTCTTCGTGATCAGCGGCTTCATCATGTGCTTCGTCACGGAGAACTCCGGCCGGCACTTCTTCGCCAAGCGCGTGATCCGCGTGGTGCCGCTCTACTGGGCGGGGACGATCGGCCTGTTCTGCGTGGCGGTGTTCCTGCCCGGCTTCCTGCGCGAGACGCGACCGGACCTGCTGCAGCTGCTGAAGTCGCTGTTCTTCATCCCGTACCGGAACGGCGACAACGTCTTTCCCATCATGTTCCTGGGCTGGACGCTGAACTACGAGATGTTCTTCTACCTGCTGTTCGCCCTGTCCATGGCGATCAGCCATGCGTATCGGGCGGCGATCTGTTCGGCGCTGCTGGTGGCGCTGGCGCTGATCGGGTGGGCGGTGGATTCCACGTCGGTGGTGTTCGAGTTCTATACCGCGCCGATCCTGGTGGAGTTCGCGTTCGGCATGGCCTGCTACCGGATCCACGCGCTGCTCCGGCAATCGCGACCGCAGGGCCCGGGGAGGATCGCGCGAACGGTCATGGGCGTGGTGGGGATCGCGCTGATCGCATGCATGCCGGTGCTGGCCGATGACGCGAAGGACCTCGGAAGGCTCGTCGCCTGGGGACTGCCGGCGGCATTGGCGTTCCTGCTGCTGGTGCGCGCGCTGTCGAACCGGCGCCTGCCGCGGCTGGCGGTGCTCGTCGGCGATGCGAGCTATTCGCTGTACCTGTTCCATCCCTACGTGCTGAACGTCGCGAACCGCGTGCTCCGCGCCATCGGCGTGCACGAGACGTACGCCGTCGCGCTGCTGAAGGTCGCGCTGTGCTGCACGGTGGCGGTCGTGCTGTACCGCCTGCTGGAATTGCCGATGACGGCCTGGCTGCGTTCGCTGTTCCTCTCGCGCGCTCCTTCGCGTGCGACGGAAGAGGGCGCCGCCGCCTAGCGTTGCGTCCGCGTCGGGCAAAAAAAGGGCGCGACTCGCGTCGCGCCCGGAGGGGGAGGAAACAGAAGCGGTGTCGCGTTGCGATTACCAGAAGAACTGCATGCGGGCTTCGAGGATGTTCGGGTCGTCCTTCAGCTCGCCCTTCTCCTGCTTCACCGCGACGTAGTTCAGCATGAACTTGAAGTTGGAACGCCAGTACCAGTTGACGCCGGCGGTCCAGCTGTCCATCTCGCCGCCGACGACGTCGCCGTCGGTCAGGTCGATCGTGTCGTAGCGCAGGCCCAGCTGCCACATGCCGACGCCGGGGTTGTCCGGCAGGCCGGTGGTCGGCACGCCGCCCTTGTAGCCCCAGGTCTCGCCGGTGATGTTCCACAGGCCCGAGACGTAGAAGCCGTCGCCGCTGAAATCGTCGGAGGTGCCGTAGCGCTTGACGTCGGTGGTCATGTACTCGGCCTGCAGCTTGACCGGGCCGGTCACCCACAGGGCCTCGGCGCCGATCACGCTGTTGCGGTCGGCATCTTCGAGGGTGCGCGTGTCGACGAAGCGGGTGGAGACCATGTCGGCCATCGGGCGCGCGCGCAGGCGGATCGCATCGCCATCGGTGTCCTTGTCGGTGTAGGACGCGCCGATGTGGAAGATGTTGCCCTGCTCGTTGATCGGCGCCCAGTAGCCGCGCACGCTGTAGCCGTTTCCGTGCTCGCGGTTGCGGGTCAGTTCGCGGGTGAAGTAGCTGCCGGTCAGGCCCCAGTTCGAATCGCCGACGTTGTACTGCATGCCCAGGCGGCGCGCGGTACCGATCGAGTTGGTGATCGACGACTTGGAAATGAAGTCGTTGTTCTTGGTCGACGACAGCTCTTCCATCGTCGCGCCCGGCTGCTTGAACTGGCCGAGCTGGATGAAGTGGTTGGAGTTGTTGCCGAACTTGTACTTGGCGTTCACGTCGAGGAACTTGTCGTCCTTGGCGTCGTAGCCCAGCACCCACTCGACGTTGCCCGGGCCCTTGCCCTTGAGCACCAGTTCGGCGCGGCGCAGTTCGTTCAGGTAGTCGTCGCCGTCGAGGTCGGACGAGGAGTCCGCGCCGTAGTCGATGGTGTCGGTGTCGAACTTGTAGAAGTCGGCCTGGACCAGGCCTTCGAAGGAGACTTCCGAACCGCCGATCACGTCGAGGGTGATTTCGGCGTGCGCGGCCGGCGCGACGAGGGCGGCGAGCAGCGCGACGGACAGGGTGCTGCGGGACAGTTTCATGGACGTAGCCCTTGGAGGCGTTGGTGAAGGAACGCTGCGCAGGCTAGGGTGTGAAAGTTGCGTAAATGTGACAGCGCTGACTTATTTCGCTGCGATGACCGGGCGATGACGGTGTTCGCATCCGCCTTTGTAGCCCGGGTAAGCGAAGCGCACCCGGGGAACCCGACGACCTCTCACCCCGGGTGCGCTTGGCTTACCCGGGCTACAAGGGCCGGTCGCGACGGCTGGCGAACGCTCAGGTCGCGATCGCGTCCGGCTCGCCCCGCGTCTTGTCGGGGAAGCGGCAGATGTCGCGGATGACGCAGTGCGGGCAGTCCGGCCGACGCGCCTTGCACACGTAGCGGCCGTGCAGGATCAGCCAGTGGTGCGCATCGTGCAGGTATCCGGGCGGGACGACCTCGAGCAGGCCGTCCTCGACCGCGCGCACCGTCTTCCCCGGCGCCAGGCCCGTGCGGTTGGCGACACGGAAGATGTGCGTGTCCACCGCCATCGTCGGTTCGCCGAACGCGGTGTTGAGGACCACGTTCGCGGTCTTGCGCCCGACGCCCGGCAACGCTTCCAGCGCCTGGCGATCGCGCGGCACCTCGCCGCCGTGCTGTTCGATCAACTGCTGCGCCATCGCGACGACATTGGCCGCCTTGGTGTTGTACAGGCCGATGGTGGAGATGTACGGCTTGAGGCCTTCGACGCCGAGCTTCGCGATCGCCTGCGGCGTGTTCGCCACCGGGAACAGCTTGCGCGTGGCCTTGTTGACGCCCACGTCGGTGGCCTGCGCCGACAGCGTCACCGCCACCAGCAACTCGTAGGGCGTGGAGAATTCCAGTTCGGTCGAAGGCTTGGGATTGAGCGCCTTCAAGCGCGCGAACATCGTCTCGATTTCCACCGCGGACAGGCGGCTCACGCGCCGCGCGCGCTTGCTCGCGGCCTTCTTCTTCGTTGCGGCGGGCGTCATGGCTTGTGGCGTTGCGCGGCCTTTTCGCGCGCGCGTGCGAGCGCGGCGGCGGCGGCGGAGGGCAGGGCGGAAGGCGGAGGCGCGGCGACGTCGCTCGGCGGAGGCGGCATGCGCGTTTCCGCGCGTTCGCGCGCGCGGCGTTCGAGGCGGGCATTGCGCGCGCGGTAGCGTTCGCGCGCGGCGAGCGCGGTTTCCCGTTCGCGTCGCGCGTCCGACAGTCGCGCGCGGCATGCTTCATCGCACGAGGCGCATTCGATGGCGCGTTCGAGCAGGCCCAGCCCGATCGCGGCGTCCACGTCGCCGACGGCCAGCGCGGCGTTGATCGCGTGTGCCGCGTCGCCGCGCGGATCGGCGCAACCGCACACGCAGGCGTCGGGCGCGCCGTGCATCACTGACCGCTGAAGGCCGGCTTGCGGCGTTCGAGGAACGCGCTCGTGCCTTCGCGCATGTCCTGCGTGGCGAACATCAGGCCGAACTGCGCGGTCTCGTATTCCAGCCCTTCCTCGATACCGCATTCGCCGCCGACGTTGACGCAGTCGAGCACGCCGCGCAGCGCGAGCGGCGCGGAGTTCGCGAGCTGGTCGGCCAGCTTCATCGTTTCGGCTTCCAGCTCCGCTGCGGGGACCACGCGGTTGACGATGCCCAGTTCGCGCGCGCGGCCGGCGTCGATGGGTGCGCCGACCAGGCACAGCTCCAGCGTCGCCGCACGGCCGGCCAGCCGCAGCAGGCGCTGGGTGCCGCCGAAGCCGGGGATCAGGCCGAGGTTGATCTCCGGCTGGCCGACCTTGGCGGTGTCGGCCGCGATGCGCAGGTGGCAGCCCATCGCCAGCTCCAGCCCGCCGCCGAGCGCGAAGCCGTTGATCATTCCGACGACCGGCTTGGGCATTTTCTCGACCCGCCGCATCAGCTTCTGGCCTCGCAACGAAAAGTCGCGACCCTGGACCGGCGTCAGCCCGTTCATCTCGGCGATGTCCGCGCCGGCCACGAAGGCCTTCGGGCCGGCGCCGGTCAGGACCACGCAGCGGACCGCCGGATCGGCCGCAGCCGCCTCGAACGCCGCCAGCAGGGCGTCCAGGGTCGCGGCGTTGAGCGCGTTCAGCTTGTCGGGGCGGTTGACGGTGATGACGCGGACGGCGCCGCGGTCGGCGGTGATGACGGGCGTTTCGGACATGAAAGGGGCGGTCCAGGAGACGGGAAAAAGGGTGGAATTTGTCGTCCCGGCAGGCGCGGAACTTCGGCCGGGAGGCGGTGTCTGAGCCGGTCGGCGTCAGTGGCGATTAAGCACGGGCGCCGGTATCCTAGCGCGTCCATCCGGGTCCATTCGACCGGTGCGGGCCTTATCACTAAGGAGCGGTAGTCCCGCCCCGATCCATTACGGAGATCCATTCGAATGAAGTTGCGTTTGATCGCTGCCGCCGTCGCGGCCCTGGCCCTGACCGGCACTGCCGCCGCGCAGAACACTTCGACCGAGCAGGGCAAGCTGAGCTACGCGCTCGGTTACGACCTGGGCCGCAACGCCATCGAAAGCGGCGAGCAGGTCGACGTCAACACCATCATCAAGGGCCTGCAGGACGGTTACGGCAAGAAGCAGCCGTCGGTGCCGGTCGACCAGCTGCGCACCGCCGTGCAGAACATGCAGCAGCGCCAGCAGGCCAAGGCGAAGGCCGCGTGGGACAAGGCCGCTTCCGAGAACAAGACGAAGAGCGACCAGTTCATCGCCGCCAACCGTTCCAAGGCCGGCGTGAAGTCGCTGCCGAGCGGCGTGCAGTACCGCGAGATCGAGAAGGGCACCGGCGCCAAGCCGACCCAGGCCAGCACCGTGCAGCTGGAAGTCGCCGGTCCCTACGCGTGGGGCGAGCGTCCGCAGCAGGCGCGTCCGGCGCAGCAGATCCCGTCGATCAAGGTCAGCGACATCGAGATGGCCGCCATGCGCGAAGCGCTGCTGCAGATGCCGGCCGGTTCGAAGTGGGAAATCACCCTGCCGGCCGACAAGGCCTATGGCGCCGACCCGCGCACGCCGTTCCCGCCGAACGTCGCCGTGCAGTTCGAAGTCAAGCTGGTCAGCGTGAAGTGACGTTCCGGCCCGCTCGCGCATGGCGCGAGCGGCTTTGCCGGACCGTCATCCCCGCGAAGGCGGGGATCCGGGGCCGTAACGCCTGAAGACGTGTATCACCCATCGAGCCGGCACTGCCGGCTCGATGTGTTTTGCGACCCGATCACCAGAGACTTGGCTTGTACGTCCGAGTGATCGCGATCGCGTACGTCCAACATCACCGCTGAAACGGCATCGGCCAGGATCCCGGCCTTCGCCGCGATGACGGGAAGCGCTTGCGAAGCGCCGCACCGAGACAGGTTGAATCCCACGCACTCCCGCCTTACGTTGATCGATCCATGAACACCTTCTTCCGCGCCGTGCTGAGTCCCTGCATCGGCATCTGCTCGCTCGACGACGACGGCCTCTGCACCGGTTGCCATCGCACGACCGCGGAAATCGCACGCTGGTCGCAGATGAACGACGACGAACGCCTGCGCCTGATGGAAACCGTCCTGCCCGAACGCGAGTCGCGCCGCCGGTGAACCGGACGGCCGCCATGCCCATCGTGCTTCCCGACTGGCCCGGCCTCGCGTCCGCGCTGCATCCGCTGGCCGAACCGCCGCCCGGTCCCGGCTGGAACCTCGCCGAACTGCACGACCTGGTGCCCGACGATGCGGTCAGCATCGAAGCCGCCGTGCTGGTCGGCCTGGTTCCGCGCGACGCCGGCACGCAGGTGCTGCTCACGCGCCGCACCGACGCGCTGCGCCAGCATGCGGGGCAGGTGAGCTTCCCCGGCGGTCGCGTCGAACCCGACGACGCCGACGCCGTCGCCGCCGCACTGCGCGAAACGCACGAGGAGATCGGCGTCGGCGCGGGGCAGATCCAGCCGCTGGGCTATCTCGACCCGCTTGCGACGATCACCGGCTACCGCGTGCAGCCGGTCGTCGCGGTGCTCGCGAACGACTACGTCGCGCGACCCGATCCGAACGAAGTCGCCGACGTGTTCGAGGTGCCGCTGGCCTTCCTGCTCGATCCGGCCAATCTCGCCACGCACACGCTCGATTTCCGCGGCCGACCGCGCCAGGTCTTCGAGTACCGCTATCCCGCGCAGCGCATCTGGGGCGCGACCGCCTCGATGCTCTACAACCTGCGCCAACGCCTGGAGGCGATCCGATGAGCGATCCGAATGCAACGTGGACCACGCTGGTGTCCGCCGAGGACCTGGCCGCCGCGCTCGGCCGCGAAGACCTGGCGATCTTCGACACGCGGCACAGCCTGGCCGAACCCGAAGCGGGCGAAGCCGCTTACGACGCCGCGCATGTTCCGGGCGCGTTCTATGCGCACCTCGATCGCGAGCTGTCGGATCACCGCAAGGCGCATGCGGGACGTCATCCATGGCCGGAACTGCAGGACTTCGCCGCCGCGCTCGGCCGCTGGGGCGTGACTCCGCAAACGCAGGTCGTGGTGTACGACGCCGCCGACGGCGCGCTCGCCGCCGCGCGCATGTGGTTCCTGCTGCGCGCGCTGGGGCACCGGCGTGTCGCCGTGCTCGACGGTGGCCTGCAGCGCTGGCAGACGCTCGGCCTGCCGGTCGATGCGAACCGGCCGGTCGCGAAACCCGCGCCGCCGTATCCGGCGACGTTCGACGAAAATCGACTGCTCGATGCCGCGCAGGTGCAGGCGCATCTCGATGCCGGCGGCGTGCTGGTCGATGCGCGCGCCGCCGAACGTTTCCGGGGCGACGTCGAGCCGATCGACCGCGTCGCCGGCCACGTGCCCGGCGCGATCAACCGTCCTTATGCGATGACGATGCGCGACGGCCGTTTCCGTCCCGCGCAGGAACTCGCACGCGAGTTCGCCGACGTCCTCAAGGGGCGCGACCCGCGCGACGTCGTGGCGATGTGCGGCTCCGGCGTGACCGCGTGCCACCTGCTGCTCGCGCTGGAGCATGCGGGCCTGGAGGGTGCGCGACTGTTCACCGGTTCGTGGAGCGGTTGGATCGACGATCCGTCGCGACCGGTCGCGCGCGGGTCCTGATGTTCCGATCCGGCCGGTTCGACGCTCCGGCCGCCATGAAGCGCGGGCGGTAACCTGCGCGTCATTTACGTCCCCGATCCTTGCGCGATTTCGCACAGGGGGCGTGCGCGATGTCACGCGTCGCTAGTTGGTTTGTTGCAGTTGTGTTGTTCGTCGCGAGCGCGCACGCGCACGCCCAGGTGGATGCCGAACGCGTCCGCATCCACGGATCGCAGAGCATCGCCGCGCGGCTGGTGCCGGCCGTGGCGGAGTCGTGGCTGCGCGATATCGGCTACCAGGACATCCGTCGCCAGCAGCCGAGCCCCACGCTGACGGAGATCCACGCGCAGCGCGACGGCATGCCGCTGATCGTGGAAATCCAGGCGAACAGTTCGGCGCAGGGCTTCCAGGACCTGGTCGACGGCAACGCGCACGTCGCGATGATGACGCGCCGGCCCGACGCCGCAGAACTCGACGCGGGCTGGCAGCTGGGCGACCTGGCTTCGCACGACCAGGAATTCGTACTGGCGCTCGACGGCGCGGCGGTGGTCGTGAATCGCGAGAACCCGCTCGCCCGCCTGAGCTTCGCGCAGCTGCGCCGCGTGCTGTCGGGACAGGTGCGCGACTGGCGCGAGTTCGGCGGTCGCGGCGCGGTGCGCCTGCACATGGTCGCAAGCGCCAATTCCGCGCGCGATCTCATCGACGAACGTGTGATGCGGGGAGCGGCCTACGCGCCCGCCGCGCAACTGCATGGCGATGGCGAATCGCTGGTGCGCGCGATCGCGAAGGATCCCGGCGGCATCGGCTTCGTCACGCTGCGCCAGCCGTGGGGCGCGGGCGTGCGTCCGCTCGCATTGTCCGATGGCGGTCGTGCGGTCGCGCCGACGCGGCTGGCGGTGCAGAGCGAGGATTACCCGCTCACGCGCCGCTTCCATCTTTATGGCAGCCAGATGATGGGCGCGCTCAGCCGCAGCTTCGCGCTGTACGCGATGGGCCAGCGCGGACAGGACGCGGTGACGCGTGCCGGCCATTTCGCCGTGACGCTGCGCCCCGGCTACGCACCGCCGACGCTGTTCGGGCCGAAGGATTATCGCGACCTCGTCGCCAGCGCCACGCGCCTGCCGCTGAGCCTGCGCTTCAATCTCACCGGCATCAACGAGAGCGGCGTCGCGGCGAGCGTGTACGACAGCCGCGCGGTGCGCGACGTCGAGCGCATCGTCGCCTTCATGCAGTTGCCGGTGAACCGTGGTCGCCGCCTGCTGGTGGTGGGCTTCGCCGACGTGGCCGGAAGTTCGGTGGCGGCGACGATGATGAGCAACGATCGCGCCGACCTCGTCGCGCACGAGCTGATGGCGCGCGGCGTGCCGGTGCTGCATGCGCGCGGCGTCGGCGCGCAGGTGCCGCTTGCGGCCTCCGGCACGCCGTCGGCGCGTTATCGCAACGAGCGGGTGGAAATCTGGGTGCTGTGAGTTCGCCGCATTTGTAGCCCGGGTAAGCGAAGCGCACCCGGGGCGGCGTGACAGGTCCCGGGTGCACTGCGCTTACCGGGGTTACACAAGCGCGGCTCTTACTTCCCGAGCTTCGCAACGAGCGCCTTCAACGCGCCCTGCGTCGCCGGATCGCTCCACGCGGCGATGAATTTCGGCAGTTGGATCTGCTCCGGCTGCATCGCGGCGACCAGGTCCGCGCGGGCGATCGCGCGGGTCTGGCGCATCACCGGCTGCGGCAATTTCAGCAACTGCGCGAGCCATTCGCGCGCACGCGCCGCGACCTGGTCGGCGGGCACGAGCTCGTCCACCAGCCCGATGCGTTCGGCGCGTTCGGCCTCGACCATGTCGCCGGCGACGACGAGGCGCTCGGCGCGATACGTGCCGACGACGCGCTGCATCAGTCGCAGGATGCCGACCGGCACCACCAGTCCGACCTGCGTTTCGTTGAGGCCGATGCGGAAGGGCTTCGCGGGATCCTCGCTGCGCGCCATCACGCGGTAGTCGCAGCACAGCGCCAGCACGCAGCCGCCCGCGGGCGCGTGGCCGCCGATCGCGGCGACGACCGGCACGGGGCATTCGGCGATGGCGCGCGCGGCATGGAAGAAGCTTTCCCACGCCGACATCAGCGCATCGCGGTCATCGCCGAGCGACAGCAGGTGCGGCACGTCGAGGCCCGCCGAGAACACCTTCGCGCCACCCGCCAGCACGACGCCCTGCGCGCCGCCATCGACCGCCTGCGCGAGCGCGGCGGCCAAGTCGTCGCACAACTGCGGATTGAGCGCGTTGACCGGCGCGCGCGCCAGCCGGAGTTCGACGATGCCGTCGGCGGAATGGGATTCGACTAGGCTCATGGGCGGTGTTCCCGGAAGTGGCGGGCGGACGATGCGTGAACGGCGCGGCCCAGCGACGGAGCCGCGCGGACGACCGCGGGTATCATAGGCCCATGAACGCGACCTCGATCCGACTCGGCCTGCTGGCCCTCACGCTGGCGGCATCGTCCGCCGCTTCCGCTGCAGATTGCAGCCTCAAGGTGGTCGAAGGCTGGGTGCGCATGCCACCGGCCGCGATGCCGATGATGGCCGGCTTCGCCCGCATCGAGAATCCGTGCGCGAAGCCGCTGACGATCGTCGGCGCAAGCAGCCCGGCGTTCGGCGAGGTCGAGATGCACGAGACGCGCGTGGTCGAGGGCGTCAGCCGCATGCGCGCGGTGCCGGAAGTGCGCATCGCGCCGGGCGAGGCGGCGGTGTTCAAGCCGGGCGGCCTGCACCTGATGCTGATGGAGCCGGGCGCGGCGCTGAAGCCGGGCAGCAAGGTGGCCATCGAGTTCGCCACGAAGGACGGCGGGAAGGCGTCGGGCGAGTTCGTGGTGAAGAAGGCGGGCGAATAGGGCGCCTGATCGCTTCTTCGAAAACAGGGGCGGAAACACAAACGGCGCCTTGGCGCCGTTTTTGTCCTGGGGCGATGCGCAGCCGCGCCTTACGAGCACGCCTCGCGGACCGCCACCGGCAATTCCGCCGCACGTCCGGTGCCGCGATCGATCCACACCATCACGACGTTGCCGTCGCAATAGAGCACCGACTCGTCGTGCGCATCGACGATGCGATGGCCGATGCTCACGCTGGTGTTCCCCAGGCGTTCGACGAACAGCTCGATGTCCACTTCCGCCGGCCATTCGATCGGGCGGCGATAGTTGAGGTTCGCGGCGGCGACGACGGGCGCGACGTGGTCGTCCAGTCCCTGTCCCGGCACGCCAAGCATCCAGCGCAGGCGCGCTTCCTCGAGATAGCTCAGGTACTTCGAATTGTTGACGTGGTTGAACGCGTCGAGGTCGCGCCAGCGCACGGAGAGCGGGACGCGGATGAGTGCAACGGGCGCGTCGTGCGCTTCCGCCGCAGGCCCTTCGGGGGCTTGCGGCTTCGGGGCGGCGGCGGGCACCGCGCTTTCGCGGGTCTTCTTCGCCGCCGGCTTGCGCTTGCGCGCCGGCGTCTTGCGGGGCTTCGGTGTCGCGGTGTCGCTCATGCGGCGGATTTCTTCTTCGTGTTGTTCTTCTTGGCGGCGACCGTCTTCGCGGCCTTCGTCGTCTTCGCCTGCACGCGCTTCGATGCGGTCGTCTTCGCAACCGCCTTGCCACCGGCCTTCGCCGCAGCCGGCTTCGCCTTGCGCGCCGGCGCCTCGGGCTTCGTGCCCAGCAGCGGTGCGAGGAAGCGTCCGGTGTGCGAGTGCGGCAGCGAGGCGATTTCCTCCGGCGTGCCGCAGGCCAGGATGGTGCCGCCGCGATGTCCGCCTTCCGGCCCCAGGTCGATCACCCAGTCGGCCGTCTTGATGACGTCGAGGTTGTGCTCGATCACCACCACCGTGTTGCCGTCGTCGCGCAGGCGATGCAGCACCGTGAGCAGGTGTTCGATGTCGTGGAAGTGCAGGCCGGTCGTGGGTTCGTCGAGGATGTACAGCGTGCGGCCGGTGTCGCGGCGCGAGAGTTCCTTCGACAGCTTCACGCGCTGCGCCTCGCCGCCGGACAGCGTGGTCGCGCTCTGGCCCAGCTTGATGTAGCTCAGGCCCACGTCCATCAGCGTTTCGAGCTTGCGCGAGATCGCCGGGATGGCCTCGAACAGGTTCAGCGCATCCTCGACGGTCATCTCCAGCACGTCGTTGATGTTGTAACCCTTGTAGAGGATCTCCAGCGTTTCGCGGTTGTAGCGCTTGCCGCCGCAGACGTCGCACGGCACGTACACGTCCGGCAGGAAGTGCATCTCGACCTTGATCAGGCCATCGCCCTGGCACGCCTCGCAGCGACCGCCGCGCACGTTGAAGCTGAAGCGGCCCGGCGAATAGCCGCGCGCACGCGCCTCGGGCACCTGCGCGTACAGCTCGCGCAGCGGCGTGAACAGGCCGGTGTACGTGGCCGGATTAGAACGCGGCGTGCGACCGATCGGCGACTGGTCGATATCGACGACCTTGTCCCACAGCTCGATGTTCTCGTACTCGCGATACGGCGCCGCCGTATGCGAGGCGCCATTGAGCTCGTTGGCGGTGATCGCGAACAGCGTGTCGTTGATCAGCGTCGATTTGCCCGAGCCGGATACGCCGGTGATCGCCGTGAACAGCCCCGACGGGATCGCCAGGTCGACGTCCTTGAGGTTGTTGCCGCTGGCGCCGCGCAGGTGGAAGGTGGTCTTCGCGTCGGGCTTGTGGCGCCGGGCCGGGATCTCGATGCCACGCTTGCCCGACAGGTACTGGCCGGTGAGCGAACGCGGCGCCTTGAGGATGTCCTGCAGCGTGCCGTGCGCGATCACTTCGCCGCCGTGCACGCCCGCGCCGGGACCGATGTCGACGACGTGGTCGGCCAGGCGGATCGCGTCCTCGTCGTGTTCGACCACGATCACCGTGTTGCCCAGGTCGCGCAGGCGCGTGAGCGTGCCCAGCAGGCGCTCGTTGTCGCGCTGGTGCAGGCCGATCGACGGCTCGTCGAGCACGTACATCACGCCGACCAGGCCGGCGCCGATCTGCGAGGCGAGACGGATACGCTGCGCCTCGCCGCCCGAAAGCGAATCGGCCTTGCGTTCGAGCGTGAGGTAATCCAGGCCGACGTCCACGAGGAAACGCAGGCGGTCGGAGATTTCCTTGACGATCTTGATCGCGATCTCGCCGCGCCAGCCCGGCAGGTTGAGCGCCTTGAAATGCGCCAGCGCTTCGTCCACCGGCATCACGACGATGTCCGGCAGCGGACGCTCGGCCACGAACACGTTGCGCGCGGCGCGGTTCAGGCGCGCGCCGCCGCAATCGGTGCAGGCGCGCTCGCTGATGTACTTGGCCAGTTCCTCGCGCACCGCCGCCGATTCGGTTTCGCGATAGCGGCGCTCCAGGTTCGGCACGATGCCTTCGAAACGATGCTTGCGCTGGCTGCGCCCGCCGCTTTCGGTGAGGTAGGTGAAGGTGATGGTCTCGTCGCCGCTGCCGAACAGCACCGCGTCGCGCGCCTTCTTCGGCAGCGACTGCCACGGCGCATCGACGTCGAACCTGTAGTGTCGCGCCAGCGACTGGATCAGCTGGAAGTAGTAGGCATTGCGGCGATCCCAGCCGCGCACCGCGCCGGCCGAGAGCGAGAGTTCCGGATGCACCACCACGCGGTTCGGATCGAAGAACTGCGCCACCCCCAGGCCGTCGCACGTCGGGCACGCGCCCACCGGCGAGTTGAACGAGAAAAGGCGCGGCTCCAGTTCCGGCAGCGAGTAGTCGCACACCGGGCAGCTGTACTTGGACGAGAACAGCAGCGGCGCGGCTTCGCTGTCGTCGAGCGACATCACCTGCGCCATGCCGTCGCCGAGCTTCAGCGCGGTCTCGAAGGATTCGGCCAGGCGCTGCTTGATGTCCTCGCGCGGCTTGAAGCGGTCCACGACCGCTTCGATGGTGTGCTTCACGCGCAGCGCGAGCGGCGGCACGGCGTCGATCTCGTGCAGCACGCCGTCCACGCGCACGCGCACGAAGCCCTGCGCGCGCAGCTGTTCGAACACCTGCGCATGCTCGCCCTTGCGTTCGCGGATCACCGGCGCCAGCAGCATGTAGCGCTGCTCGCGGCCGGCCTCGGTGGCGCCGAGCGCGACGACCTGGTCGACCATCTGGCTGACCGTCTGCGCTTCCAGCGGATAGCCGTGGTCCGGACAGCGCGGCGTGCCCACGCGTGCGTAGAGCAGTCGCAGGTAGTCGTAGATCTCGGTGATCGTGCCGACGGTGGATCGCGGGTTGTGCGAGGTCGACTTCTGTTCGATCGAGATCGCCGGCGACAGGCCCTCGATGTGGTCGACGTCCGGCTTCTCCATCACCGAGAGGAACTGGCGCGCGTAGGCCGACAGCGACTCGACGTAGCGACGCTGGCCTTCGGCGTAGATCGTGTCGAACGCGAGCGAGGACTTGCCCGATCCCGACAGCCCCGTGATCACGATGAGCTTGTCGCGGGGGAGGTCGAGGTCGATGTTCTTGAGGTTGTGCGTCCGCGCGCCGCGGATGCGGATGTAATCCAGCGCCATCGGTTGCCTGTATGGGGAGGGTCGCCGCCGCGGAGCGCGGGGCGAACAGGGGAGCGTATCGACAGGCGTAGATGGGGGCAAATCGCCGGAACCAAAGGCACGCGCGGCGGGGCGTGGAGCAGGGTTCAGGGGTGTTCCACGCGGGGTGGCTGAACGATGTGCGCGCACGCGGTGCGGGCGACAGCTCCCTCCCGTGCGAATGCCAGCGGGCCATGTCCCGATGGCCCGGGGGAGGGGCGAAGTGGCGTGCGGCAACGCCCGGTTCGCGCATGCCTCGTCCCGGGTGCGCTCCGCGTATCCGGCTACAACAGCGTCAGAGCAGCTGGAACGACGCCGCCTCGCCGCTGCCCGCCTGCGCGGTGGTTTCCAGCGCCGCCGGGCTCACGCCGTTGACGATCAGCTGGACCTTGATGGCTTCCGCGCGCTGCTGCGCCAGCGACGGATCGTCGGCCGCAGGCCCGGCGATCTGCAGCCGCGTGCCCTCGCCGGAGGCCTGGATCACCTGCGCGGCCTTGCTCAGCAGCGCCAGGCTGTCGGGCGCGACGCGCGCGCTGCCGGGCTCGAAGCGGATTGGCGTCTGCGTCACGGCCTCGTTCAGCGCCTTCACCAGCGATGCACCGGAAGTGCCGGGCTTCACCTGCGCCAGCACCGCGCTCGCAGCGTCCGTGGGCGCGCCGTCGCCCACGCCCTGGAACAGGCCGGTGTAGGCGTAACCGGGGTAGAGCAGTTCGGCGCGGGCGAGCAGCGCGTTGCGGTCGGTCTCGGTGGCGTGGCCGTGCAGTTCGATGCGGCGGCCTTCGAACGACACCGCCGCGCCGGGCTGGATGAACGATTCCAGGAACTTCGGCAGCGCGTCCTGCCACGGAGCGGGGCGGGCGCCGCGATCGACCTTGAGCTCGCCGGACACGCGGCCATAGGCGCGTGCGAGCGTGGCCTCGATCGACTGCCGCGCGTCGTCGCTGCCGACCGTGCCGTCGTAGCGCACGGCGCCGTTGTTGTTGACCAGGTTCAGGGTCGCGTCGAACTGCGCGACCGGCGCGGCTGCGACCGGCGGCGGCGTCTGGGAAGCGGGGGTGTCGCGGTTGCAGGCTGTCGTCGCGGCGACGGCCGCCATCAGCATCATCGGGAGGATCGAACGGGAACGGACCATGGGCACTCCATCGCGGGGCATCGGGAGGAAGGGCCCGGCGGACCGGGCCCTTCCCGTCTTGCTGTACTTCCAGACCGCTTACCGGTGCGAGGCGTACTCGATCTCGACCGGATCCGCGCACTCCTGCGTGCCGTTGTTGCACAGCTTGTAGCTCATCGTGCCGCTGCCGATGACGCGGAACGTATCCGTCGCCGTGCCGTTGTTCCTCACGGTCTTGAGGATCGCGCCATTGCGGTAGATGTCGATGTTCCGCTTGCCGTGCGTCCAGTTCAGCTTCACCTGGGTGCGGTGGTTGGCGAGCTGGATGGCGTCGGCTTCCACCGAACGCGGCCAGTTCGCATCGACGAAGCTCGGATACAGCGACACGCCGGCGGCGTTGCTGTAGCCGCGGACCGTCACGTACCAGGTGCCGCCCTGCGGGGCCGGGAAGAAGCAGTTCTCGTTGTTGCCGCCGGCGAACGGACGGCAGTCGTACGCGGTCGTGGTCGGCTCGGCGCCGCGGCGCACGTACATATCGGCATCGCCGGTGCCGCCGTACATCGCGAACAGCAGGTTCGACGCGCCGTTGGGCACCAGCAGCTCATAGCGCACGGTGTCGCCGGCCAGCACTTCGATGCCGGTGACGGTCACGCCGTTCTCCAGCTCGATGGCCGGCGGCGGCGGCGGCGGCGGCGGGACGTCCGGCGGCAGCGGTTCGTCGCCGTTCGCGACGGCCACGGCGTAGCGCGCGTCGATGATGCCGGCACCGCACCACTTGTTGTAGCCGCAACCGGTGGCGAAACCGCCCGACGCGTAGGCCGTGTTCTCGAGGATCTTCTTGATCTCGTCCGGCGTCTTCGGCGTCGCCGCGGCCGACTGCATCAGCGCGACCACGCCGGCCACATGCGGCGCCGACATCGAGGTGCCCGCGTACCACGCGTAACCTTCGGCACCCTGGCCCTGCGCGCCGAGGTTCAGCGTGGACAGGATGTTGTCCTCCGCCGGCGTGTAGCCCGAACCGCCCGGCGCGGCCACGTCGACGACGGTGCCGTAGTTGGAGAAGTCGGACAGCTCGCCGGTCGGGCCGACCGACGCGACGGTGATGACGTCGTTGCAGCTCGCGGGGGAATAGCCCGCCGCATCGGCCGACGAATTGCCGGCGGATACGACGACCGTCGTGCCCCGCGCCTTCGCCGCGGTGTAGGCCGCCTGTTCGGCGACCGAGCACGCGCCGCCGCCGCCGAGGCTGAGGTTGATCACTTCCGCCGGCGTCGCGTTGTCCGGCACGCCCGCGACGGTGCCGCCGGACGCCCAGGTCACCGCGTCGATGATGTCGGACTCGTAGCCGCCGCACTTGCCCAGCACGCGCACCGGCTGCACCTTCGCGCCGAACGCCACGCCGGCCACGCCTGCGTTGTTGTTCGTCGCCGCCGCGACCGTGCCGGCCACGTGCGTGCCGTGCCAGCTGCTGTCCTCGGGGATGCCGAAGATGTTGCATTCGCCGTCGTGCCAGTCGCCCGGATCGTTCGGGTCCGCGTCGCGGCCGTCGCCGTCGACGCTGACTTCGGTGTCGATGATGAAGTCGTAACCCGCCACCGTCTGCGCGTTGAGTTCCGAATGCGGCGTGATGCCGGTATCGAGCACCGCGACCACGATGCCGTCGCCGGTCGCCAGGTCCCACGCGGGTTCGGCGTTGATGCCGCCCGGGCCGTCCTTGTAGTGCCACTGCTGCGCGTACAGCGGATCGTTCGGCACCATCATCGGCTTGCGCAGGCGGTCGGGCTCGACCGCGAGCACGTTCGGATCCTTCATCAGTTCGATCGCCAGCGCCTTGCTGGCGGCGCTGTCGAGCTTGCGGTCGGTGCGGATCAGCGAGCTGCCGGTGGCGAGCGTGCGCATCGGCGCGATGCCGAGGTTGAGGTTCTTCGCTGCGGTGGCGAAGCGCTGGTTCGTCGCGGCGATGCCCAGCCGGCGGGTCCCTTCGCGATAGGTGACGATGAAACGGTCGAACTGCTGCGGCTGCTGCTTCGCGGCCTTCGCCGCCTGCGGCGAAAGCGTCGAGACCTTCACCTTGTTGGCGACGGGCAGCTTCCCGCCCGAGTAGGCCGCCGGCGCGGCGATGAGCGCGGTGGCGACGGCGAGGGCGGTCCACTTCAGGGTGCGTGCTTTGCGGGTCATGTCAACGTCCTTTGTTGGCTGCTGCAGGAACGCCCGGCGCCTCCCCCTGCGCGGCGCCGGGTGCGAGTCCGCGACGGTCGATCCGGCGCGCGACTTGGGTGGGTGCGCGCGTACGAACGCCTTCCGGGCGTCGTGCGCGTGCACGCGGATGGGGAGGAATGCGGGAAGTGCCAGCCACGCGGCAGGCGGAGGAGGGCGGTGCGGCATCGGGCGCGTCGCCCGACGGAGCGCCATCGCCCGGGCAGGCGGACGGGATCATGTCTTCCGATGACATCAGGGCGTGCGAAGGCACAGCGACTGCTCCCAGGCCCGCGCATCCGGCGCCGGCCGATCGAGTTGGCTGGACGTGGACGGAGCCCTGTAGCCGTCCACGTCGGCCGACCGTAAGGGAACTGTCGAAACGCCGCAAGAGGTTCGTAAGTGCTAACAAAATCAATACGTTGCTGAACGCGGGACAGAGTGTGGCGGGGGTCTCGGTTTGAAGCCCCGGCCCCGGAATCGCCGACGGTTCCGCGCGATCATGGGGATCGCCGGAAGCCGCGTCGCTCCCCGGCGAAGCGACCGTCGGACTTGCTCCAACTCCCTGAAAGCCCTACAATTCCGCTTCTGTCCGCCCGCCTCGGGTGCGGCAGCGACCAAAATAACTACAGAGGAATCTGGTCATGTACGCAGTTGTAGTCACCGGCGGTAAGCAATACCGCGTGATGCAGGGCGAAACCCTGCGCGTCGAGCTGCTCGATGCCGAAGTCGGCAGCGAGATCAAGCTGGACAACGTCCTGATGCTGGGCGGCAGCGATGGCGTGAAGGTTGGCGATGCCCTGAAGGGCGCGTCGGTCTCCGCCAAGGTCGTCGGCCACGGCCGCGCCGACAAGGTGCGCATCGTGAAGTTCCGTCGCCGCAAGCATCACCGCAAGCAGATGGGCCACCGTCAGCATTACACCGAAATCGAAATCACCGGCATTGCCGGCTAAGTAAGGAGAAGCAGCCATGGCACACAAAAAGGGCGTAGGTTCCACCCGTAACGGCCGCGACTCCAACCCGAAGTACCTGGGCGTGAAGATCTACGGCGGCCAGGCCATCGAGGCCGGCAACATCATCGTTCGCCAGCGCGGCACCCAGTTCCATCCGGGCGCCGGCGTCGGCCTGGGTCGCGACCACACGCTGTTCGCGCTGGTCGACGGCAAGGTCGAGTTCTCGACCAAGGGTCCGAAGAAGCGTCGCACCGTCAGCGTCGTCGAGTAATCGCCGAACGCTGTCCGCGAAGGGCCCCGCTTCGGCGGGGCTTTTCGTTTCGGTCTGCCGGGAATGGAGAATCGGGAATCGCAGAAGCGAAATTCCTGCGATTCGTTGCCTCCCTGCTCCCGAGCAGCCACGATGCTTTGCATCAGACGATTCCCGATTCTCCATTCCCGATTCCCGGCACCCCCATGAAACTCGTCGACGAAGCCGAAATCCAGGTCAGCGCAGGCAACGGCGGCAACGGCTGCGTTGGTTTCCGCCGCGAGAAATTCATCCCGCTTGGCGGCCC
The DNA here is from genome assembly GCF_057747855.1 of Lysobacter sp. SCRH-1R. Taxonomy (NCBI): domain Bacteria; kingdom Pseudomonadati; phylum Pseudomonadota; class Gammaproteobacteria; order Lysobacterales; family Lysobacteraceae; genus Lysobacter; species Lysobacter sp. SCRH-1R. Next base: position 1,256,029 of record NZ_CM173227.1, read on the forward strand.
CGATGGCGGCGACGGCGGCGATGGCGGCAGCGTGTGGCTGCTGGCCGATGAAAACCTCAACACGCTCGTCGACTTCCGTCACCAGCGCCAGTTCCGCGCCAAGCGCGGCGAGAACGGCATGGGCCGCCAGATGTACGGCAAGGCCGGCGACGACCTGGTCATCACCGTGCCGGTCGGCACCGTCGTGACCAACGTCGAGACCGACGAAGTCATCGGCGACCTCACGCGCCACGGCGAACGCCTGCTGGTCGCGAAGGGCGGCAAGGGCGGGCTGGGCAACATGCATTTCAAGAGCTCGGTGAACCGTGCGCCGCGCAAGGCGCTGCCGGGCCTGCCGGGCGAGGAGCGCGTGCTCAAGCTCGAACTCAAGCTGCTCGCCGACGTCGGCCTGCTCGGCTTCCCGAATGCCGGCAAGAGCACGCTGATCCGCGCCGTGTCGGCGGCGACGCCGAAGGTCGCGGACTATCCGTTCACCACGCTCTATCCCAACCTCGGCGTGGTCAGCGTCGAGCCGCATCGCAGCTTCGTCATCGCCGACATTCCCGGCCTGATCGAAGGCGCGGCGGAAGGCGCGGGCTTGGGCACGCAGTTCCTCAAGCATCTCCAACGCACGCGCCTGCTGCTGCACCTGGTCGACATCGCGCCCGCGGGCGGCGTGTACGACGAAGGCGCGGAGGAGGGCGTGAGCCCGGCCGACCAGGTGCGCGCGATCGAGCGCGAACTGGAGAAGCACGACCCGGAATTGTTGAACAAGCCGCGCTGGCTCGTGCTCAACAAGGCCGACCTGTTGCTGGAGGAAGAGCAGCAGGCGGCGGTGAAGGCGATCCTCGACGAACTGGGCTGGAAGGACCGCTGGTACCTGGTGTCCGCGATCGGCCGCGAAGGTACCTGGCCGATCATGCTCGACGTCATGACGTTCTTCGACCGCCAGCGCGAAGCGGCGCTGGAAGCCGAACGCGCAGGCGAGGGCCATGCCGCACCGTGACGCCTTCGCGCAGGCAACAAAAAACCCGGCATCGGCCGGGTTTTTGTTTGCTGCCTGGAGTGCCTTGGGCGAAGGCGCCATGCGGCGCCGCGCCGTGGACTCCCGTCCCCGTTACGCCGTATCAGGCGGCCTTGAGGGCCTTGATGCGGGCGTTCAGGCGAGCCTTGTGGCGGGCAGCCTTGTTCTTGTGGATCAGGCCGCGCGAGCTGAAGCGATCGAGGATCGGCTGCGCGACGGCGAAGGCGGACTCGGCGCCGGCGGCGTCGTTCTCGCCCAGGGCCTTGAGCACCTTCTTGACGGCGGTACGCAGCATCGAACGCTGGCTGGCGTTGCGGGCATTGCGGACCACGGTCTGCTTGGCGCGCTTCTTGGCGGACTTGATGTTGGCCACGGCGAATTCCTGGAAACTGTAAGTGAAGAGGGTCTGGGGACAATTAGACCAGAAAGTATGGAGGATTCAGTGGGTTGCGTCAACAACAACGCCGGCGGCCGCCGGACTCCGGGAGGGCGGGCTTGAGCGCGCCGAAGATGCTGAAAGGGCTGCTCTCGTTCAGCAGCATGACCATGGTCTCGCGCGTGCTGGGGCTGGTCCGCGACATCGCCATCAACCAGGTCTTCGGCGCCAATGCCGGTACCGACGCGTTCTGGGTGGCGTTCCGCATCCCGAATTTCATGCGGCGCCTGTTCGCGGAAGGTTCGTTTTCGACGGCGTTCGTGCCGGTATTCACGGAAATCAAGGAAACCCGCCCGCACCAGGACCTGAAGGAACTGGTCGCCCGGGTGTCCGGCACGCTCGGCGGGATCCTGATGGTGCTGACCGCGCTGGGGCTGATCTTCACCCCGCAGATCGCGGCGGTGTTCACCCCGGGCTCGCTCGACGACACCCACAAGTTCGGCCTGACCGTCGACCTGCTGCGGCTGACCTTTCCCTTCATCCTGTTCGTCTCGCTGACCGCGCTGGCGGGCGGCGCGCTGAACAGCTTCCACCGCTTCGGGCTGCCGGCCTTCACGCCGGTGATCCTCAACCTTTTCATGATCGCCGGCGCGCTGTGGCTCGCGCCGCACCTTGAAGTGCCGATCCTCGCGCTGGGCTGGGCCGTGCTGGCGGGCGGCATCGCGCAGCTGGTGTTCCAGTTGCCGGCGATGCGCAAGCTCGATCTGCTCACGCGGCCGAAGTGGGGCTGGAGCCATCCCGACGTGCGCAAGGTGATGCGCCTGATGGTGCCGACACTGTTCGGCTCGTCGGTGGCGCAGATCAACCTGCTGCTCGACACGGTGATCGCCTCGCTGCTGTTCGTCGGTTCGCAGACGTGGCTCTCGCAGGCCGACCGTTTCCTCGAGCTGCCGCTGGGCGTGTTCGGCGTGGCGCTGGGCACGGTGATCCTGCCGGCGCTGTCGCGGCACCACGTCAAGACCGATACCGAAGGGTTTTCGAAAGCGCTCGACTGGGGCCTGCGCACCACGTTGCTGATTGCGATGCCGGCGATGCTCGGCCTGATGTTCCTGGCCGAACCGCTGGTGGCGACGCTGTTCCAGGGCGGCAAGTTCACCGCGTTCGACACGCGCATGGCGGCGATGTCGGTGTTCGGCCTGAGCTTCGGCCTGCCGGCCTTCGCGCTGGTGAAGATCGTGCTGCCGGCGTTCTATGCGCGCCAGGACACGCGCACGCCGGTGCGCGCGGGCATCGCCTCGCTGATCGCGAACATGGTGCTCAACGTGGTGTTCCTGTGGGTGCTGTACCTGCTGTGGACCACGCCCGAGGTGCGCGCGCAGGGCGTGTTCGCCGCGCTGGAACGCACGCCCGGCCTGCACCTGGCGCTGGGTTTCGCGAGCGCCGCGGCGAGCTACCTCAACCTCGCGCTGCTGTGGCACTGGCTGCGCAAGGCCGGCGTGTACGAACGCCAGCCCGGCTGGCTGCGTTACCTGATGCGCCTGCTCGTCGCGTGCGCGGCGATGTCGGCCGCGCTGTGGGCGGGGCTGCAGTGGGCGCCGGCGTTCACGCAGATCGGGCAGTGGGCGCGCGTGGGTTACCTCGCGGTGCTCGTCGGCGGCGGTGGACTGGTCTACCTGCTGGCGCTGCTGGCGCTGGGCTTCCGTCCGCGCGATCTGCGCGAGCACTGAGCCGGCCGTGGACCGTACGCCCAGCCTTGGAGACGGGCCTTGCCGGCTATACTTCGGACCGATGAGCAGGCTGTTTCGTGACGTCGAAGGCGGGCCCCGGTGCCCGCACGGCAGTGTGGTCTGCATCGGCGCATTCGACGGCCTGCACCTGGGCCACCAGGCGCTGGTGCGCCACGCGCTCGCCCGCGCGCGCGCGCTCGACGTGCCCTGCGTGGTGCTGAGTTTCGAGCCGCTGCCGCGCGAGTTCTTCGCGCCCGACGATCCGCCGCCACGCCTGATGCTCCCGCGCACGAAGGCCGGGCGCCTGTTCGCGATGGGCGTCGACCAGCTCGGCCTGCTGCGTTTCGACCGTCGCCTGAGTTCGCTCACGGCGCAGGAGTTCGTGCGCCAGGTGCTGGTGCATCGCCTGTCCGCGCATGAAGTCTGGGTCGGTCCGGAGTTCCGCTTCGGCAAGGCACGGAGCGGCGACATCGACGTGCTGCAGGCGATGGGGCTGGAGCACGGTTTCGTCGCAGGCGAAATCGAACCGGTGATGCTCGATGGCGAGCGCGTGTCCGCCACGCGCATCCGCCAGGCGCTGCGTGCAGGCGATTTCGCGACCGCCGAACGTTTCCTCGGCCGCCCGTATTCGATCGCCGGCCACGTCGTGCCCGGCAAGCAACTGGGTCGCACGCTCGGCTTTCCCACCGCGAACCTGCGTTTTGGTGGCCGGACGCCGGCGCTGTCGGGCATCTACGCCACGTGGGTGCACGGCGTGGGCGACACGCCGCGCGCGTCGGTGTCGAGCCTGGGCACCCGGCCCACGGTGGACGGCGTCGAGCCGCTGCTGGAAGCGCATCTTTTCGATTTCGATGGCGATCTGTACGGGCGCCGCATCGAAGTCGAGTTCGTCGCGAAGCTGCGCGATGAACTCAGGTTTTCCGATCTGCCGGCACTGACCGCGCAGATGCATCGCGACGCCGAGCAGGCGCGCGAGATCCTCTCCAAAGAACAACACCACGCCTTCGCCTGAGCGCCGCTTGTGACCGCCCAAGACCCGAACCAGTACAAAGCCACCCTGCACCTGCCCGCGACGGAATTCCCGATGCGCGGCGACCTGCCCAAGCGCGAACCGGAAACGCTCGCGCGCTGGGAAAGCGAAGGCCTGTACGCGCGAATCCGCGAGAAGGTCGGCAAGCGCGAGCGCAGCTTCGTGCTGCACGACGGCCCGCCGTACGCCAACGGCGCGATCCACATCGGCCACGCGGTCAACAAGGTCCTCAAGGACCTGGTGGTGAAGTCCAAGCTGATGGCCGGCTATGACGCGCCGTACGTGCCGGGCTGGGACTGCCATGGCCTGCCGATCGAGCACCAGGTCGAGAAGAAGTTCGGCAAGGTCGGCGAGAAGCTCGACGCCGCCGCGTTCCGGCAAAAGTGCCGCGAATACGCCGCCGAGCAGATCGACCTGCAGCGCCGCGACTTCAAGCGGCTGGGTGTGGTCGGCGACTGGGAACAGCCGTATCGCACCATGGATTTCCGCTACGAGGCGGACATCATGCGGTCGCTGGCGAAGATCGTCGAGCGCGGCCATCTGGTGCGCGGCGCGAAGCCGGTGCACTGGTGCTTCGATTGCGGCTCGGCGCTGGCCGAAGCCGAGATCGAATACGCCGACAAGCAGTCCTGGGCGATCGACGTCGCCTACGACGCGCGCGATCCGCAGGCCGTGGCACGCCTGTTCGGTGCCAGCGCGGACGACGGCGTGCGCGTCGCGATGCCGATCTGGACCACCACGCCGTGGACGCTGCCGGCGAGCCTGGCGATCAGCGTTGGCCCGGAACTCGACTACGTGCTGGTCGAAGGGCCGAACACGCCCGATGGCGGCCGGCGTCTGCTCGTGCTGGCCGAGGCGCTCGCCGGCAAGGCGCTGTCGCGTTACGGCGTGGACGAGGTGACGATCCTCGGCCGCGCGCTGGGGCGCGATCTCGAGAATGCGCTGATGGCGCATCCCTTCTACGCCGAGCGCGACATCCCGGTGCTGGTCGGCGACCACGTCTCCGCCGAAGACGGCACCGGCATGGTCCATACCGCGCCGGGCCACGGCCCGGACGACTACACGATCGGCCTGAAGTACGGCCTGACCGACAAGTACACCGCCGCGCAGATCAACCCGGTCGATGCGAAGGGCGTGTACCTGCCGACCACGCCGCCGGCCGACGGCGTCGTGCTCGCCCGCCTGCACCTGTGGAAGGCGAACGACATCCTCGTCGACGTCGTCCGCGCCAGCGGCCACCTGCTGGCCGCGCACAAGCTCACGCACAGCTACCCGCATTGCTGGCGTCACAAGACGCCGGTGATCTTCCGCACCACGCCGCAGTGGTTCATCTCGATGGAGCAGGCCAACCTGCGCCGCGATGCGCTCACCGAGATCGGCAAGGTCGCGTGGGTGCCCGAGTGGGGCGAGGCGCGCATCTACAACATGATCGAAGGCCGCCCGGACTGGACGATCTCCCGCCAGCGCTACTGGGGCGTGCCGATCGCGCTGTTCTTCCATCGCGAGACCGGCGAGATCCACCCGCGTTCGCCCGAGCTGATGCGCAAGGTCGCCGAGAAGGTCGAGCAGACCGGCGCCGATGCGTGGTATGCGATGACCGCCGAGGAACTGCTGGGCGATGAAGCCTCGCAGTACGAGAAGGTCACCGACATCCTCGACGTCTGGTTCGACTCCGGCGTGAGCCACGAGTGCGTGCTCGCACAGCGTCCGCAGGACGGCCTCTACAAGCCGGCGGATCTCTACCTGGAAGGCTCCGACCAGCATCGCGGCTGGTTCCATTCCTCGCTGCTCACCGGCGTGGCGATGGACGGCGTCGCGCCGTACCGCCAGGTGCTGACGCACGGTTTCACCGTGGACGAGCAGGGCAAGAAGATGTCCAAGTCGCTCGGCAACACCGTCGAGCCGCAGAAGGTCATCAACGCGATGGGCGCCGACGTGCTGCGCCTGTGGATCGCCTCCACCGACTACCGCAACGAGATGTCGGTGTCGGACAACATCCTCAAGCGCACCTCGGACGTCTATCGCCGCATCCGCAACACGGCGCGCTTCCTGCTGGCGAACCTCAACGGTTTCGAGCCGGCGACGCACCTGCGTCCGTTGGAGGACATGGTCGCGCTCGACCGCTGGATCGTGCATCGCGCCGCCGAACTGCAGGACCGCATCGCCAGCGCGTACGAGCGCTACGACTTCGCCGAGATCGTGCAGGCGCTGTCGAACTTCTGCTCGGTCGACCTGGGATCGCTGTACCTCGACGTCACGAAGGACCGCCTCTACACGATGCCGGAGGACTCGCGCGGCCGCCGTTCGGCGCAGAGCGCGATGTACCGCATCGCCGAGGCGTTCGTGCGCTGGATCGCCCCGATCCTGGCGTTCACCGCCGACGAGATGTGGCGCCACCTGCCGGCCGTCACCGAGCACGGCCCGCGCGAGGACAACGTCCTGTTCGTCACCTGGTACGACGGCCTGGCGCTGCTGCCGGAAGACGCGGCGCTGTCGGCGGAGGATTTCGACCGCCTGCTCGTGCTGCGCGAGGAAGTCAGCAGGACGCTGGAGCCGATGCGCGCGGCCGGCGAGATCGGCGCGGCGCTGGAGGCCGAGATCTCGCTTCGCGCCGGCGTCGCCGACCAGAACTGGCTGGCGCCGTTCGCCGATGAACTGCGCTTCCTGTTCATCAGCGGCGACGTGGAAGTGGTGGCCGACGACGCCATCAAGGACATCGCCGTGCTCGCCGCGCCGACGACCAAATCCAAGTGCGTGCGCTGCTGGCAGTATCGGGCCGACATCGGCAGCGATGAGACGCATCCGCAGCTGTGCGGCCGCTGCGTGATCAACCTTGCCGGCGACGGCGAACACAGGGAGTGGTTCTGATGGCGCCGGTCCGCCCCAACGCGCTGCCGTGGCTGCTCGTCTCGGTGGCGGTGATCGTCCTCGACCAGGCCACCAAGATGTGGGTGCTCGGCTCGCTGCCCGAGTACACCGCGATCCCGGTCATCGACGGCTTCTGGAACTGGTACCGCACCTACAACACCGGCGCGGCGTTCAGCTTCCTCAGCGATGCCAGCGGCTGGCAGAAGTACTTCTTCGTCGTGCTGGCGGTGGCGATCAGCGGCCTGCTGGGCTGGTGGCTGAGCCGCACGCCGCGGCGCGACTGGAGGAGCGCGCTGCCGTACGCGCTGGTGATCGGCGGTGCGCTGGGCAACGTGATCGACCGCCTGATGCACGGCCACGTGGTCGATTTCATCCAGTGGTACTGGCGCGATTACTACTGGCCGGCCTTCAACGTGGCGGATGCGGCGATCGTCGCCGGCGCCGTCGGCATCGCCCTGTTCGGGCTGTTCAGCAAGCCGGCGTCGGCTTCCAGCAGGCGCCGGTAGAATAAGTCTCATGGAAGTCCTCCTCGCCAATCCCCGTGGTTTCTGCGCCGGTGTCGACCGCGCCATCGAGATCGTCAAGCGCGCCATCGAGACCCTCGGTGCGCCGATCTACGTGCGCCACGAAGTGGTGCACAACCGCTTCGTGGTGGACGACCTGAAGCATCGCGGCGCGATCTTCGTCGAGGAGCTCGACGAGGTGCCCGACAACGCGACGGTGATCTTCAGCGCGCACGGCGTCGCCCGTGCGGTGCGGATGGAAGCCGAGCGTCGCGGGCTGAAGGTGTTCGACGCGACCTGTCCGCTGGTGACCAAGGTGCACCTGGAAGTCGCGCGCCACTGCCGCGCCGGTCGCGACGTGGTGCTGATCGGGCACGAGGGCCATCCGGAAGTGGAGGGCACGATGGGCCAGTGGCGCCGCGAGGCGGGCGCCGGGCGCATCTACCTGGTCGAGGACAGCGAGGACGTCGCCGCGCTGCACATCGACCAGCCGGAAAACGTCGCCTACACCACGCAGACGACGCTGTCGGTGGACGACACCCGCGGCGTCATCGAGGCCCTGCGCGCGAAGTTCCCGGCGATCCAGGGCCCGAAGAACGACGACATCTGCTACGCCACGCAGAACCGCCAGGACGCCGTGCGCGAACTGGCCGCGCGCTGCGACCTGGTGCTGGTGGTCGGCTCGGTCAACAGCTCCAACTCCAACCGCCTGCGCGAGCTGGCCGAGCGCGAAGGCGTGGAGGCTTACCTCATCGACGGCGCGATCGAGATCGACCCGAAGTGGGTGGCCGGCCGCCAGCGCATCGGCGTCACCGCGGGCGCATCCGCACCGGAGGTGCTGGTGCGCGGTGTGATCGACCGCCTGCGCGAGTTGGGCGCCGCGCACGTGTCCGACCTCGACGGCGAGCCGGAGAACATGGTCTTCGCCCTGCCGAAGGAACTGCGGCTGCAGCTGGTGGACTGAGGGTGTGCTGGCGGGGCATGTCGCCCGGGCGCATGGACCGGGTACGTTGACCGAAAAGCGCCCCCGCCCTAGAATTCCCGTCTTCGCGGAGCTCCCTCCGGCCCATCGGCCAGGCAGGCGCTTCGCGGCAAGATCCGCCGGAATAGCTCAGTTGGTAGAGCGGCGCATTCGTAATGCGTAGGTCGCAGGTTCGACTCCTGTTTCCGGCACCAGATTTTTTAGAGCCCCGCTTCGGCGGGGCTTTTTTTTGCGCTGGATATCAAATCAGTGCATGCCAGCGAACCTGCGCGAACTCATAATAAATTATTTAAATTCAATGAGTTATCTTGACATTTGGTTCGCTTGTTCGCTAATATCGCGGCCATGTTGGATGTGCCAGGGCGTATCCAGCAACCAGGTCCTTTGGATGCGGAGCGGTAGCTGTTCGCTTCTGCCTGTGCCTTACGTTCGAAAGCCTGCTCCCTGGAACAGGCATTGCAATCTTCGCCTTGCAGTTCATCGCTGGCGAAATCATCGGACACACAATTACAGGAGGCTTCATGAAGAAAACAGTCAGCGTATTAACCAGTGGTATCCGCAAGGTTTCTGACCTTGCAAACAAGCACCTTCACCCCCTTTGGATGAAAACCAGAGATTCGACCATCGCAGTAAACCGCGGGGTCACAGGTATGGCGCGAACTGGTTTCCGTAACGCCTAGCAACGGGTGGCTCATGAGCCACCCGTTCTCTTTTGATGGATGCGCGTTCGTATTCCGAGAGTTCCGAGATCCACATCCGGAAAAGCACACCGCGCCTGAACTCCTCCATCACACCCGACGCCTGAACGATTCATCTCCCGGCAATCTGATGTTCACCGTTTTTTAGCGGCGCCATCGCCACCATGCCGCCAGTTTTTTTCGACAGGGGCAGGAGCAGGTGTCGAACATGCAGGTGGACGTCTTCGTGGTGGGACAGAACGAAGGTTTCGTGGTGGCGCCGTGCGGCACGCGGCTACCCGGCGACGAGATGGCGGCGCTGGGCGACGTGCGATTCGGCTGGTCGGTGGACAGCGACCACGTGGTGCCGAAGCTCGACTGGATGGGCATCGTCAAGGACATCGACGCGCGCGGCTACAGCATCGTGCCGCACGGCGACGTGGGTGGCCTGCTGGGCCTTCCACAGCACGAACTGACGGCGCATTACCCCGAGCGCCACATCCGCTACGCCGCGTAGCGTTCAATCGCCCGCGTCTCGCCTTCCGCGACGTGGGCCGGGTAGAGTGCCGGCAGTCTCGTCGCCGCATTCCCCCATGTCGAAACCCGCGAAATCCGCCTCCAAAGCCCGCACCGCCTACGTATGTTCCGAATGCGGCGCCGACCACAGCAAGTGGCAGGGCCAGTGCGGCGAATGCGGGGGCTGGAACACGCTGGGCGAATTCGTCGTCGAACCCGCCGCGAAGGCAGGCGCCAGCGTCGCCGCGAGCCGTCGCGGCAGTTGGGCCGGCAAGGCCGACGCGCCCACCGTCACCGCGCTGCGCGACGTGCGCCACACCGAGGAAGACCGCGTCAGCACCGGCATCGGCGAGTTCGACCGCGTGCTCGGCGGCGGCCTGGTGCACGGCTCGGTGGTGCTGGTGGGCGGCGATCCGGGCATCGGCAAGTCCACGCTGCTGCTGCAGGCGATCAGCAAGATGGCAGGCACGCTGCCCGGCCTGTACGTCACCGGCGAGGAATCGCTCGCGCAGGTGGCCGGTCGCGCCGCGCGCCTGGGCGTGCCGGTCGATGGCGTGCATGCGCTGGCCGAGACCGGCGTCGAACGCGTGCTCGAACATGCCGCGAAGATGCGTCCGGGCCTCATCGTCGCCGACTCCGTGCAGACGCTGTGGACCGAAGAACTCAGCGCCGCCCCGGGTTCGGTGAGCCAGGTGCGCGAAAGTGCGGCGCGCCTGGTGCGTTACGCGAAGGAAACCGGCACCGCCGTGTTCCTCGTCGGTCACGTCACCAAGGAGGGCGGCATCGCCGGCCCGCGCGTGCTCGAGCACATGGTCGACGCGGTGCTGTATTTCGAGGGCGAGAGCGGCAGCCGTTTCCGCGTGTTGCGCGCGTTCAAGAACCGCTTCGGCGCGGTCAACGAACTGGGCGTGTTCGCGATGGGCGAGAAGGGCCTGCGCGAAGTGCCCAATCCCTCGGCGATCTTCCTCTCCGGCAGCCAGCGTCCGCAGCCGGGCAGCTGCGTGATGGTCACGCGCGAAGGCACGCGCCCGCTGCTGGTGGAAGTGCAGGCGCTGGTCGATGCCTCGCCACTGTCGAACCCGCGTCGCGTCGCGGTCGGCATGGAAGGCAACCGTCTGGCGATGCTGCTTGCGGTGCTGCATCGCCACGGCGGCATCGGCGTGGGCGACCAGGACGTGTTCGTGAATGTGGTAGGCGGCATCCGCGTGCAGGAAACCGCCGCGGACCTGCCGGTGCTGCTCGCCGTGCTGTCGTCGCTGCGCGATCGGCCGCTGGCCGAGCAGACCGTCGCGTTCGGTGAGGTCGGTCTGTCGGGCGAGATCCGCCCGGTTCCCAACGGCGAGGAGCGCCTGAAGGAAGCCGCCACGCACGGCTTCAAGCGCGCGATCGTGCCGAAGTCGAATGCGCCCAAGGGCGGGCGCGTCGGCGAAATGGAAGTGATCGCGGTGGAGCGGCTGGCGGACGCGCTCGAACAGGCGTGAGGCTCAGGCCTCGATCGCCTCCCCGAACGCCAGCATCTGCGCGCGCGCGTCGTCGGTCAGCGCGGCGCGCATTCGCGCCTCGTCCAAGCGTCGCACGATCCAGCGCGGCGCCAGCTCCGACGCATGTGCGTCGAGCGTGCAGATCGCGAGGAAATAGCTCGGCCCCGGTCCCGCCGCGTACCACAGCGAATCCCAATGCGCCGGGCCTGCGCGCGCGCCGAGCGACGGATCGGGTTCGTCGAGCTGGTAGGCGATCTTCACCACGGTGAGCGCTTCGCCCATCACCGGCCCGGCCGGCGTGGGAAAGCAGAGGGCGTCGAACGCGGCCTGCAGGCGCAACGCTTCGCGCTGCAGGAGGAGGCGGTGCCACAGCACGATCCAGCCCACGAGCACCGTCGAAACGATGACGGTTCCCAGCCAAATCGCGATGATCCAGCGTGCGGCGCCCATGGCCGCACCTTACCCAACGCATGTGTGCGTGCGGCGAAAGCGCGTTCATTCACACGGCGAATACCACCGTGCGATGGCCGTTGAGCAGGATGCGGTCGTCGAGCCAGTAGCGCAGCGCCTGCGCGAGCACGCGACGTTCGATGTCGCGGCCGATGCGGACGAGGTCGTCGGGCGTGTCGTGGTGGCTGACGCGTTGCGTGTCCTGTTCGATGATCGGGCCTTCGTCGAGGTCGGCGGTGACGAAATGCGCCGTCGCGCCGATCAGCTTGACCCCGCGCGCATGCGCCTGGTGGTACGGCCGCGCGCCCTTGAAGCCGGGCAGGAACGAGTGGTGGATGTTGATGCAGCGTCCGGCGAGCGTGCGCGCCAGTTCCGCCGACAGCACCTGCATGTAGCGCGCGAGCACGACGAGTTCGGTGCCGGTGTCGTGGATCAATGCGGCCAGCGCGGCTTCCTGTTCGTGCTTGCGACCTTTTTCCACCGGAAGGTGGTGGAAGGGAATGCCGTCGAAATCCAGATGTCGGTAGGTCTCGCGCGGATGGTTGGCGACGACGGCGGTGATCGCCATCGGCAATTCGCCGATACGCCAGCGGTACAGGACGTCGGCGAGGCAGTGGTCGAACTTTGAAGCGAGCAGCATCACACGACGCGGTTCGCTGCGATCGCGCAGCGACCATTCCATGCGGAACGCCTGCGCGAGCGCATCGAAGCCCTCGCGCACCTGCGCGTGCGCTTGCGGCGCGAGCGCGAACACGGTGCGCATGAAGAAGCGGTCGGTTTCGCGGTCGTTGTACTGCTGCGCTTCGAGGATGTTGCCCTCGAACCGCAGCAGATGCCCGGTGACGGCATTGACGATGCCCGGGCGATCGGGGCAGGAGAGGGTGAGGACGTAGTGGGGCATCGGGGTGGGAGGATGTCCGATGACCCTTACAACGGCGTGGATCGCCGTGGGCGGCCTATGTGGAATGGGATCTTGGTGCGCTTCCTGCGGGCGTCCTGGGAAGGACGGTCATCTCGCGCTGGCGGTGCCGCCCTTGCAGCCCGGGTCAGCGAAGCGCACCCGGGGACTGTCACGCCCAACCCGGGTGCGCTTCGCTTACCCGGGCTACAAAGGCTACAAGCGCTGAAAAGGCATGAGCCTCAATGCCCACCCGCCGCCGCGCCGCCCACCTTCGCCGAGAACGGCGGCCTGGCGAACCAGACGAACACGATCACCACCAGGAACAGGATGCCCAGCAGGTGGAAGATCTCGTTGAAGCCGATCTGCACCGCCTGCTGCGAGATCATCTGGTTCATCACCACCGCGCCGCGCTGCAGGTCGCCCTGGCCCAGCGAGGTCACGGTCTGCTGCATCGCCGGATCGTAGGCGCCGATGTTCTCGGTCAGCCGCGCATGATGGATCGTGCTGCGCTGGTTCCAGGCCCACGTCGTCAGCGACGCCGCGAAGCTGCCGCCGAGCGTTCGCACGAACGTCGCCAGGCCCGAACCCGCCGCGATCTCATGCGGCTCCAGGTCCGACAGCAATATCGTCAGCACCGGCATGAAGAACAGCGCCACGCCCAAGCCCTGCCACAACTGCACTTCGGCCACGCGTGCGAAGTCCACGTCGAGGTTGAAGCCGGAGCGGTAGAAGCTGGTGGCCGCCATCACGATGAAGGCGAATGTCGCCAGCATGCGCAGGTCGAACTTCGACGCGTACTTGCCCACCAGCGGCGTCAGCAGCACCGGCAGGATGCCGATGGGCGCGCTGGCGAAACCGGCCCAGATCGGCGTGTAGCCCAGGTTGCGCTGCAGCCACAGCGGCACCAGCAGGCCGACGCTGAAGAACGCTGAGTACGCCATCACCATCGCCGCCGTGCCGCTGGCGAAATTGCGATGGCGGAACAGGCGCAGGTTGACGATGGGGTCCTTCTCGGTGAGTTCCCAGATCACGAACACCGCCAGCGCGATCACCGCGATCACCGTCAGCCACACGATCTTGGTCGAGTTGAACCAGTCCTCGTCGTTGCCCAGGTCGAGCATGATCTGCAGCGCGCCCACGCCCAGCACCAGCGTCGCCAGGCCGATGTAGTCCATCTTCGGCTTTTCCAGCTTCTCCGGGCGACCCTTGAGCTGCCGCCCGACGACGATGCTGGAGAAGATGCCGATCGGCACGTTGATGAAGAAGATCCATTCCCAGCTGTAGTTGTCGGTGATCCAGCCGCCGAGAATCGGGCCCGCGATCGGCGCCACGACCGTCACCATCGCCAGCAGCGCGATCGCCTGTCCGCGTTTGTGCGGTGGATAGATCGAGATCAGCAGCGCCTGCGTGACCGGGTACATCGGGCCGGCGACGAAGCCCTGCAGCGCACGCGCGGCGACCAGCAGGCCCATCGAGTTCGCCAGGCCGCACAGCAGCGAGGCAATGACGAATGCGAGCGTCGCCCAGGTGAACAGCTTGCGCTCGCCGAAGCGGCGCGTGAGGAAGCCGGTGAGCGGCAGCGCGATCGCGTTGCTCACGGCGAAGGACGTGATGACCCACGTCGCCTGGTTCGCGCTCGCACCGAGGTTGCCGGAAATGGTCGGCAGCGAGACGTTGGCGATGGTGGTGTCGAGCACCTGCATGAACGACGCCAGCGCGAGGCCGACGGTCGTCAACGCGATGTTGGGCGGACGGAAGGCGGTCTTGGGCGGTTCCGGCGTGACCGGCAAACCCATTTCCTCTTCCTGTTGCGCGATGGTGGACATGGCGTCGTCTGGAGGTGTGCGACGCGAGCGGCTCGCGACGCGTCGTGGGAAGAAGGGCCGTCATTCCCGCGAAGGCGGGAATCCTGCGACGTTCGGGGGAGGGATCGGTCGGCAGGCCCCCGCTTTCGCGGGGATGACGGCAAAGAAGACGTGGAGCGTTGCGCGCATCGATGCGCGCCGATCAACCGTGGCGCGTGCCCGGCAGGTTCTCGCGGATCACCTTGTCGATCAGCGCGTTCGCATCGTTGAGCTGCTTTTCGTACGCGGCGGTGGTGAACAGCGGCTTGTCGTTCCTGCGCGCCGGCACGAGCACGGGGCCGGCCTGGTCGCGCACGGTGACGTCCACGTTCATGCTCAGGCCCAGGCGCAGCGGATGATCGGCAAGCTGCTTCGGCTCGACTTCGATGCGCACCGGCACGCGCTGCACGATCTTGATCCAGTTGCCGCTGGCGTTCTGGGCCGGCAGCAGGGAGAACGCGCTGCCCGTGCCCATGCCGAGCGAGACGACCTTGCCGTCGTATTCGACGTCGCTGCCGTACAGGTCGGCGTGCACCTTCACCGGCTGGCCGATGCGCATCTTCGCCAGCTGCGTTTCCTTGAAGTTCGCCTCGACCCACAGCTGTTCCAGCGGAACGATGGTCATCAGGTTCACGCCCGGCTGCACGCGCTGGCCAAGCTGCACTTCGCGCTTGGCGATGTAGCCCGACACGGGCGCGACGATCGCGGTGCGCTGCAGGTTGAGGTACGCCTGGCGCAGCTGCGACGCGGCGGCGGCGACCTGCGGCTGCGTGCCGACTTCGGTGGCATCGACCAGCGCACGGTTGCGCGAGAGGTTGCCGCTGGAGGCACGCAGGCCGGCTTCGAGGACGGCGAGTTCGTTGCGTGCATGCGCGAGTTCTTCCGCCGACACCGCGCCGTTGCCGACGAGGCCTTCGCGACGCTTCAGGTCGGCGCGCGCACGCGCGACCTGCGCTTCGCGAGCGGCGAGATCGGCCGCGCCCGCATCGACCGCGCTGTACAGGCCGCGCACCTGGCGCACGGTGTTGGCGAGGTTCGCCACGGCCTGGTCGTAGGCGACCTGCGCGTCGTTCGGATCCAGGTGCACCAGCGGCTGGCCGGCTTCGACCTTCATGCCGTCGTCGGCGTCGATGCTCACCACAGTGCCCTGCGTCTGCGGGACGATGCTGACGACGTTGCCCTGCACGTAGGCGTCGTCGGTGTCTTCGTGGAAACGCGCGACGAGCAGGTACCACGCCGCCCAGCCGATGCCCGCCAGGGCGACCACGGCGGCGAGGATCGTCAGCGCCTTCTTGCGCTTGCCATTGGACTGCGGCGCAGCCGCCTTCGCATTGGGATTGTGTTCGGTGGTCATGGCGTGGGGGCCTTGGCGATGTCGGAAGTGGAGTCGGAGGTGGGAGCCGTCAGGACCAGGCCGCCGCCGAGCGCGCGGTCGAGGTCGATGGACGCGGCGAGCCGCTGCGCGCGCAACACCGTCAGCTGGCGATCGCTGTCGAGCAGCGGACGCTGCGCGGCGAGCACGTCGAGCTGCGTGCCCAGGCCGGCCCTGTAGCGCTGCGTCGCGATGTCCCACGCGCTGCGCGCGGCATCGCGCGCCCGCGTGGCGGAGGCGATCTGCGCGTCGAGCGAACGCGCCGAATGCACGGCGTCGGCGACTTCGCGCAGCGCGCCGACCAGCGACTGGTTGTAGTTGGCGACCGCGAGGTCGTAGGTCGCATCGCTGCTGGCGAGGTTGTTGCGCAGCCGGCCGCCGTCGAAGATCGGCAGGCTGATCGCCGGGCCGCCCTGCAGCAGCAGCGCGTCGCTGCCGAACAGGTCGCCGAGGTTGCCGGCGGCGACGCCGGCCATCGCGCTCAGGTTGATGGTCGGATAGAACGCGGCCTTGCTCGCCTTGATGCCGTGCTGCGCGGCTTCCACGCGCCAGCGCGCGGCGACCACGTCGGGGCGGTGGCCCAGCAGTTCGCTCGGCAGCACCGACGGCAGCGTCGGCGTGGCGGCGTGCAGGATCATCGGACGCGCGATGTCGCGACCGCGATCCGGGCCCTTGCCCAGCAGCGCGGCGAGCGCGTTGCGCGTCACTTCGATCTCATGCTTGCTGGCCTGGATCTGCTGCTGCGCGCTGGCGACGGCGCTTTCGGCGTTGCGGATCTGCAACTGGTTGTCCAGGCCCGCGGCGACGCGCTGGCGACCGAGTTCGAGCAGGCCGCTGGCGCGGTCGAAATCGGCCCTGGCGACGTCGTTCGCATCGAACGCCTGCGCCAGCGCGACATACGTGCGGGCGATGCCGGAGGAGAGCGTCAGGCGCGCGGCCTGCGCATCGACTTCCGCCGCGCGCGCCTGGCCGAGCGCGGCCTGCCACTTCGCGCGTTCGCCGCCCCACAGGTCGAAGGTGTACTTGAAGTTGAGGCTCAGCAGGCCGACGCCCTGGTAGGAACCGCCAAGCGGCTCGGGCGCGACCGTTTCGGGCAGTTGGAGGCCGGAGTACTGCGCGCTCGCGCCGAGCGTCGGCTTGCGTTGCGCATCGGCGAGTCCGGCCTGCGCGACGGCCTGGCGCAGGCGCGCGTCGGCGGCGGCGAGGCTCGGCGTGCCCTGCAGCGCTTCGACGATCAGCGAGTCCAGCTGCGCATCGCCGAGCGTGGTCCACCAGTCCTGCGTCGGGAAGGCCGCATCGGACACCGCGACGCCGGACAGCGAGCGCTGCGCCTGCAGGCTGTCCGCGTCGAGCGGGCGGCCTTCCGGCGCGAGGCCGCGCGAACTGGCGCAGCCGGCCAGGACCAGCGCGCTCGCCAGGGCGATCGCGAGCGTGGCGGCGGCTTTCGGAGACGTACCCGTCGAAAGCACGGGCTTCAGCCCGCGGAGCGGGCGAGGATGGGAAAGGGCCATGGTCAGGTGTCGGAAAGGGAAAGGTTGTCGCGGACCTGCTCGAGCATCCGCATGAGCTGCTCGCGTTCGGCGTCGCTCATGCCGTGCATCGCACGCTCGCGCACGCGCTGGCCGCACTGGTTCACGTCCAGCCACATCGCGCGTCCGGCCTCGGTGAGCTGGATGTTCACCGCGCGGCGATCGGCCGGGTCGGCTTCGCGCGCGATCAGGCCGCGCGCTTCGAGCTTGTCGAGCAGGCGGGTCATCGCGCCCGGGTTGAGCTCGGCGGCGCGCGCAAGGTCGGTGACGCCGTGCGGGCCGTCGGAGAGCTTCTTCAGCGCGATGTACTGGCTGAAGGTGAGTTCATGGCCGGCGACGCCCAGCTCGTGCTCCATGCGCGCCCACATCGCATCGCGGACCTGCCGGAAGAGCAGTCCGAGCGTGGAGCCGCTGCAGGCGGACGGAGGACGGGAGCGCGACATGGCTGCGCATGTTCTTCGCCTGGGCAATATTTGTCAATGCAAATATTGTTTCAGCAAACGAAACGGGTTGTCGTCGCACGAGCAACAACCTGAATGGGGCTCAGGTAGGTTGGCGCAGGATCAATTCCAGGACGAACTTGCTGCCGAAGAAGGCGAGGATCAGCAGCGCCATGGCGGCCAAGGTCCAGCGGACGGCCACCGCGCCGCGCCAGCCGTAACGCCAGCGGCCGAGCAGCAGCCCGCCGAACAGCAGCCACGACAGCACGCTCAGTACCGTCTTGTGCACCAGGTGCTGGGCGAACAGGTTTTCCACGAACAGCAGGCCGGTCAGCAGGGTCGCCGTGAGCAGGGCGAAACCGACGGCAATGGTCCGGAACAGCAGGCTCTCCAGTTCCACCAGCGGCGGCAGGGCGCGCAGCCAGCGGTGGAATTCGCGCCGGCGCAGGGCGCGTTCCTGCGCCCACAGCATCACCGCCAGCAGGGCGGCGATCGCCAGCGTCGCGTACGCCAGCAACGCCAGCCACGCGTGCAGTTGCAGGCGCCAGTCGAGCCGTTCGCCCAGCACGTGGCCGTGGTGGTGGTAGCCGAACAGCGCCAGCGCGGCGATCGGGAACACGATCACCCCCAGCGCCGCCATCCGCCCGCCCGCGCCGACCAGCGCGGTGAGCGCCGCCATGCCGAGCCCGACCAGCGACAGCGCCGCGTAGAAATGCATGTCCGCGCCGCCGCTGGCATGCCAGGCGAGCAGGTGCGCGAGCCCGTGCAGCGCCACGCCACCCACCGCCGGAACCAGCCACAGGCGCGATGGACGGGGCGGTTCCTGCCGCACGCCGCCGACGAGCAGGGCGGTCGCGACCAGATACAGGACGATGGCGATGAGAACGATTGTCATCGCGGCAGTGTCGCACAGCGGCGAGACGAACCGCATGGGCCGGATGCGCACCGGGTCGCAGTGCGCGAAGGGCTATACTTCGCGGCCCAGTTTTCTGCTTCCGACCAGGTCGCGTCCGCATGTTCGAATCCCTGACCCAGCGCCTTTCCGGCACCATCGAGCGCCTGCGCGGCCGCGGCCGCCTGACCGAGGAGAACATCCGCGAGTCGCTGCGCGAGGTGCGCATCGCCCTGCTGGAGGCCGACGTCGCGCTGCCGGTGGTGCAGGCGCTGATCGAGCGCATCAAGGTGCGTGCGGTCGGCCAGGAAGTGCTGAAGTCGCTCACGCCCGGCCAGGCGCTGATCAAGGTCGTGCGCGACGAAATGACGGCCGTCATGGGCTCGCAGGCCGCCGACCTGAACCTCAACGTGCCCGCGCCGGCGGTCATCCTGATGGCCGGCCTGCAGGGCGCGGGCAAGACGACCACCGTCGGCAAGCTCGCCAAGCACCTGAAGGAAAAGCGCAAGAAGAAGGTGATGGTGGTGTCCGCCGACGTGTATCGCCCGGCGGCGATCGAGCAGCTCAAGACGCTCGCGCAGCAGGTCGACGTGCTGTTCTTCCCCTCGAGCGCGGACCAGAAGCCCGAAGCGATCGTTAAGGCCGCCATCGACGACGCGAAGAAGTCCTTCGTCGACGTGCTGCTGGTCGACACCGCCGGCCGCACCAGCATCGACGAAGCGATGATGGCCGAGATCAAGGCGCTGCACGCCGCGGTCAAGCCGGTCGAAACACTGTTCGTCGTCGACTCGATGACCGGCCAGGACGCGGCCGTCACCGCGAAGCATTTCGGCGAAGCGCTGCCGCTCACCGGCGTGGTGCTCACCAAGACCGACGGCGACGCGCGCGGCGGCGCGGCGCTGAGCGTTCGCTACATCACCCAGCGCCCGATCAAGTTCATCGGCGTGGGCGAGAAGCCCGACGGCCTGGACGTGTTCCACCCCGACCGCATCGCCAGCCGCATCCTCGACATGGGCGACGTGCTGTCGCTGGTCGAGCAGGTCGAGCAGCAGGTCGACAAGGACAAGGCGCAGAAGCTCGCCGAGAAGGTCGCCAAGGGCAAGAAGTTCGACCTGAACGACATGAAGGACCAGCTCGAGCAGATGCAGAACATGGGCGGCATCCACGGCCTGATGGACAAGCTGCCGGGCATGGGCCAGATCCCCGACCACGTGAAGAACCAGGTCACCGGCAAGGAAGTGCCGCGCATGGTGGCGATCATCAATTCCATGACGAAGAAGGAGCGCCGCAACCCGAGCCTGCTGAACGGCTCGCGCCGCGCCCGCATCGCCAAGGGCGCCGGCCTGACCCCTGCCGACGTCAACAAGCTGATGAAGCAGTACCAGCAGATGGAAAAGATGATGTCCAAGCTGGCCGGCGGCGGCATGAAAGGCCTGATGCGCGGCATGAAGGGGATGATGGGCGCGCGCGGCGGAATGCCGTTCCGCTGATTTTCCGGCTTTGCCGGAAAATCCCCCAAGGTTTGCTGCGCAAACCTCGGGCCCCGCGGCGCGCTTCCATACCCCATTCGCGCCTTCGGCGCGAATCGCCCCCTAACTAAGGGGGCTGGAAAGGCGTCGTTGTCGCCAGGTCCCGGGCGTATCGCTGGTCCGCGGCCCTGAACGGGCTCGGCGGCGGGGTTTCCCGAGCGCAATCAACCCTTTATACTTGCCGACTTACCCTGCCATTCCGGCAGCTGGGCAACACAGGAACTACCGAACCATGGTCAAGATTCGTCTCGCTCGCGGCGGCGCCAAGAAGCGTCCCTTCTACCACGTCATCGTCACCGACAGCCGCAACGCCCGTGACGGCCGCAACATCGAGCGCGTGGGCTTCTACAACCCGGTCGCCCAGGGCGCCGAGAAGCGCGTTGAGCTGAACGTCGAGCGCGTGCAGCACTGGATCAAGAACGGCGCGCAGCTGACCGACAAGGTCGCCGTGCTGTACAAGGAAGCGGCCAAGGCCGCGACCGCCGCCTGATCCGCGGGCCGCGCCCCCGCGCGCGGCCAGACCGATCATGACGGGCGCCTCCTCGGAGCGCACCGGATCCCAAGAGCGTCGGGTCCTGCTTGGCAGGATTTCCGGCGCTTTTGGCATCAGGGGCGAAGCGAAACTGGAAAGCTGGACGGAACCGCGCGATGCGATCTTCCGTTACCAGCCGTGGATCCTGCGCGACCCGCAGGGCAGCGAACGCGAACTGCGCGGCGTGCGCGGCAGGCAGAGCGGCAAGTACACCGTCGCCACGTTCCCGGACATCACCGACCGCGACGCCATCGAGGCGATGCGCGGCACCGAGATATACGTGCCGCGTTCGGCGCTCCCGCCGCCGAGCGAAGGCGAGTACTACTGGGTCGATCTGGAAGGCCTGCGCGTGGTAACCACCGAAGGCGTTCCGCTCGGCACCGTCTCGCACCTGTTCGCCACCGGCGCAAACGACGTGCTGGTCGCGCGCGACGACGAGCGCGAACGCATGATTCCCTTCGTCCAGCCGCAGTACGTCACGTCCGTGGATTTCGAGGCGGGGGTGGTGACGGTGGATTGGGACCCTGACTTCTAGTGAAGCGTGGAGAGGAGCGGGCAACTACGCTGCGGCTCGTTTCTCGTTTCTCGTTCTTCGTCTCTCGTTTCCAGCCCCATGCGCATCGACATCATCAGCCTCTTCCCCGATTTCGTCGCGCAATGCGCGGCGTTCGGCGTGGTCGGCCGGGCGGTCGAGCGCGGGCTGCTGTCGGTGCACGGCTTCAATCCGCGCGATTACGCCGAAGGCAATTACCGCCGGGTCGACGACCGTCCGTTCGGCGGCGGCCCGGGCATGGTGATGCTGGTCGATCCGCTGCGGGCGAGCCTTCGGGCCGCGCGCGAAGCCGATCCGACGCCGGCGAAGGTCGTCTACATGAGCCCGCAGGGCGCGCCGCTCACCCAGGCCAAGGTGCGCGAGCTGGCCGGTCGCGAGCGCCTGATCCTGCTGTGCGGCCGGTACGAGGGCATCGATGAGCGGCTGATCCAGGCCGAGGTCGACGAGGAAATCTCCATCGGCGACTACGTCCTGTCCGGCGGCGAGCTGGCCGCCGCGGTGATCGTGGACGCCGTGGCGCGGCTGCGCGAAGGCGTGCTGGGCGACGCCGAGTCCGCCGTGCAGGACAGCTTCGAGGGCGGCCTGCTGGACTGCCCGCACTACACCCGGCCGGTCGAGCACGAACTGGGCACCGTCCCCGAGGTGCTGATGTCCGGCAACCATGCGGAAATCGCCAAATGGCGGCGGATGCAGTCGCTCGGCCGGACCTGGCAGCGTCGCCCGGACCTGCTGGACGAGGCGGCCCTGTCGAAGGCCGACCGCAAGCTCCTGGACGCCTACCGGGCCGCGCTGGTCGCCCGGGAGGCCGCCGGGACGGTCTCCGAGCCGGCCGCGGACGCCCCCGAAGCGCCGTAACCGCTAGCCACGCAAGGAAAAATGCCGCTATAATCCGCGGCTTCCATTCGTTCCACCCATGCCAGACGCGGGTCCACGTGCACTCGCGCTACAACGACTCCAACAGGCCAAAGCCATGAACAAGCCCTCCATCCACACGCTCGTCCAGAATTTCGAAGCCGAGCAGATCCAGCGCCAGCTTCCCGACTTCAGCCAGGGCGACACCGTCGTCGTCAACGTGAAGGTCAAGGAAGGCAACCGCGAGCGCGTCCAGGCCTACGAAGGCGTGGTCATCGCGATCAAGAACGCCGGCCTGAACTCGTCCTTCACCGTGCGCAAGATCTCGCACGGCTATGGCGTCGAGCGCGTGTTCCAGACCCACAGCGCCACCATCGCCTCGGTCGACGTGAAGCGTCGCGGCAAGGTGCGCGCGGGCAAGCTGTACTACCTGCGCGGTCTGCAGGGCAAGAAGGCGCGCATCAAGGAAGACCTGTCCGCCTACGCCAAGAACGCCGAGTAATCCTCGCGCGGCGGGCCATTCGCCCGCGCGTTCCGACGGCCGCCTCCGGGCGGCCGTCATCGTTTCCGGTCCACGAATACCCGCGCGCGTTCCCTTCTTCCCGCGATGCCCACGCGCAGCGGCGTAGCGTGGCCGCTGCGATCGCGTGATCGTGCGACGGAGGCCCGCCGTGGCCAGCCTGCTTCCAGCGACTCCGCAATCCACATGCGAGTTCCGCTTCTACGAGGAACTCGGCGAATTCCTCGCGCCCGAACGCCGCAAGCGCAGTTTCACCCATGCCTTCGACGGCACGCCGTCGGTGAAGGACCGCATCGAATCGCTCGGCGTGCCGCACACCGAAGTGGACCTGATCCTGGTCGACGGCGAACCCGTGCCGTTCTCGCACAAGCTCACCGGCGGCGAACGGGTCGCGGTCTATCCGATGTTCGAACGCTTCGAGCTCGGCGAATCCAACCGCCTGCGTCCAACGCCGCTGCGCGAGCCGCGCTTCGTGCTCGACGTGCACCTGGGAAGGCTCGCCTCGTACCTGCGCCTGCTCGGGTTCGACACGCTGTACCGCAACGATTACCACGACGACGAACTGCTGCGGATTTCCCGCGCGCAGCACCGCATCCTGCTCACCCGCGACACCGGGCTGCTGAAGCGTGCGGCCGTCACGCACGGTGCATTCCTGCACGCGACCGATCCGCGCCGGCAACTGCGCGAGGTGCTCGACCGGTTCCAGCTCGACGCGCGCGTCAAGCCGTTCACGCGCTGCGCGCGCTGCAACGGCAAGGTGGAATTGCTGGTCGACGCGCCCGACGAACACGATCCCGATCGCCAACCTCCCGAAGAGCGCGACCCGTCCCCCGGCGAACGCGAGCGGCGCGATCCCGGTCCGGGCGAGCCCGAGCGTCGCGACCCCGGCCATGCACCGCCCGAACGCGACCCCGGTTCGCCGCCGGAGATCCGCGACCCTGGGAAACCGAAGCCTCCGAAGCACGGCCTCGCATCCAGCGCCGTCCCGCCGCGCGTGCTGGCCGGATACGGCGGCTCGCTCAGCCGTTGTCGCGATTGCGGCCAGATCTACTGGCCGGGCAGTCATCTCACGCGTCTGCGCCAGCGGCTCGCGGAAGTGGGCGTGTCGATCTGACGTTCGCCGCGCCGGGGTTGAACGGGCCGGCGTTCAACGCCCCGTTCCAGCGTGTCCAGTTCGTCGTCCGGGTCCGCACTCGGATCGGCCACCGGCGAGGGCGGCGTCGCCGGCACTTCCGCCGGCACCGCGACCTCGTGCCGATCCGGCACCAGCATCCGCGCCTTGCGCCAACGGCCGTAGCGGTAATACGCCAGCGCCATCAGCATCGAACATAACGCGCTGATCGGGAAACTCCACCAGATCGCATCCACGCCGATGCGCGGCTGCATGAAATTCGCGAACGGCACGCGGATGCCCCACAACGCGGCGGCGAGGATCAGCAGCGGCGGCACCACCGCGCCAGTGGAACGCACCACGCCGGACACGACGAAGGTCACGCCGAAGAACAGGAACGACCACACCGCGATGTGGTTGAGATGGCGCGCGACCTCCAGCGCCGTGCTGTCCGGCGGCAGGAACAGCGACAGCGTCCAGCGGTCGAACACGATCAGCGGCACGATCAGCGCGCCGGTCATGAGGAAGTTCATCAGCACGCCGGCACGCGCGGTGGCCGACACGCGATCCCACCGGTGCGCGCCGACGTTCTGCGCGGCCATCGAGGAGCACGCCGCGCCCACCGCCATCGCCGGCATCTGCACGTAGGTCCACAGTTGCAGCGCGGCGCCGTAGGCCGCGGTGGTGTCGGTGCCGTGGTGGTTGACCATCGACATCATCGCGATCATCGCCAGCGAGATCAGCACCATCTGCAGCCCCATCGGCACGCCCTTGACGATGAGCGAGCGCAGGATGGTGCGGTCGATGCGGAACATGCGGGCGTCCTGGCGGCCGAGCCACAGGACATGCCGCTTGTGGCGAAGGTAGAAGAGCAGCGCGACCAGCGTCGTGGTCTGCCCGATGAGCGTCGCCCACGCGGAGCCGGCAATGCCGAGTTCCGGGAAGGGCCCGATACCGAAGATCAACAGCGGATTGAGCACGATGTCCAGCAGCACCGCGATCAGCAGGAAACGGAACGGCGTGCGCGCATCTCCCGCGCCGCGCAGCGCGGCCGACAGGAACGCGAACGCGTACAGCGCCGGCATCGCGAGGAAGATCACACGCAGGTAATCCTCGGCCAGGTGCAGCGAGGTGGCCGGCGTGCCCATCGCGGCAAGCAGATGCCGCGACAACCATTGCCCGAGCGAGGCGATCACCACCGACAGGCCGATGAAGAACGTCGCACTGGTGCCCATCACGCGCCGCGCCTGGGTGAGGTCGCGCGCGCCCATCGCCTGCGCGATCAGGATCGTCGCCGCCATGCCGATGCCGAACACCGAGCCGATCAGGAAGAACATGATGTTGTTGGCGTTCGCCGTCGCGGTGAGCGCTTCCTCGCCGAGGAAGCGGCCGACCCAGACCGCGTTGACCGAGCCGTTGAGCGACTGGGCGACGTTGCCGGCGAGGATCGGCAGCGCGAAGGCGAACAGGTTGCGGCCGATGGGACCTTCGGTGAGGTTGTGCGACGTGGGCGCCATGCGATGCGGGCCATCCAGCGACGTGAAGAGGCGGCACGGTAGCACCGTTCGCGCGAACGCCGCGCCATGTCCGACCGCACGCGCGACGACGACACCGACCCTGCGATAATCGCCCCAAGCCAACGAAGCCGAGCAGGCATCACCGGACCGAGCAGTGAGCGACGTACCCGATTCTTCCACGCCCTCCGTGCGCCTGGACCTGTGGTTGTGGGCGGCGCGATTCTTCAAGACGCGATCGCTGGCCAAGCAGGCGATCGAAACCGGCAAGATCGACATCGGCGGCCAGCGCGCGAAGCCTTCGCGCGCGGTGCGGGTGCACGATGCGCTGCGCATCGTGCGCGGCCAGGAAACCTTCGAGATCGAAGTGCGCGGCCTGAGCGACACGCGCGGGCCGGCGAGCGTCGCGCAGGCGCTGTATCAGGAAAGCGATGCGTCGCGTGCGGCGCGCGAACAGGCACGCGCGCTGCGCGTCGCCGAACGCACGGGATATCGCCCGCCGGAAACCAGGCCCGACAAACGGGCGCGGAGACTCATCCGCGCGCTGGGCGATATCGACGCGATGTAGTCGAGGTCGCGCTCCCGCGTGGCAGCGCGACCGGTGCGAGGGCAGGGCGCGACGCCTCAGCGCCGCCCGCCGCCCAGGAAGGATCCGGCCAGTCCGATCAGGTCGGAGAAATCGGTATCGCCGTCGCCGTCGCGATCGAGCACGGCGCCCATCAGTGAGCCGCCGATGCCGCCCTGTTGCGCGATGGTCTGGCGTTCCTGTCCCAGCACCTCGCCCAACTGCTGCGGCGAGCCCGCGAGTCCGCCGCCGCCATTGCCGGCGAACATGCGCTTGGCGAGGTAGGCCATCACCAGCGGTGCGAGCATCTGCAGCAGCGAACTCGCCTGGCCCTGGCCCAGGCCCGTTGCCGCGCCAAGGCCCTGCGCCGCGTTCTGCTGGCGTCCGCCGAGCACGTGGTCGAGGATCGAACCTCCCTGGCCGCCGCCGCCAAGGACCGAGCCGAGCACGCTGCCGATGTCGAGGCCGGCATGATCGCGCTGCAACGCACCGAACAGCGCTTCGGCGCCCTGCGGCTGGCTCGCGTTCCGGCCGAGCGCGCCGAGCAGCAGCGGCAGCGCCGCCGACACCGCGCCCTGCGCCTGCGTGGGCGAAAGACCGAGCTGGTTGCCGATGTCGGCGAGCGGTTGCCCCTGCAATTGATCGAGCAGGTCGCGGGTCATGGGAGCGCTCATGGCGGTGGCCTCGAAGTGGGGGCTCGATGCTAACGCCGCCACGTTCAGTTGTCGTGATGGCGTGAAGAGACGATGTCTCGTCCAACATCCGCCAGATGATGTCGCCCCGCTCCCGTTGTGCGGGAGAGGGGCGAATGCCTGCCGCGAACGCGTCGGACGCGACCGCCGATCAACCCGCCTCGACCGGATGATTCACCGTGCCGCTTTCGGTATGCGCGGGGTTGGCCGCTTCCATCCTCAGCGCCTTCGCCACGCCCGCGCCGTATGCCGGATCGGCCTTGCTGCAGTTGTCGATGTGGCGCTGCTTGATGAAGTCCGGCGCATCGCCCATGGCGCGTGCGGTGTTGTCGAACAGCACCTGCTGCTGCGCCGGCGTCATCAGGCGGAACAGGTCGCCGGGCTGCTTGAAGTAATCGGCGTCGTCCTCGCGGAAGTTCCAGAAATCCGCGTTGCCGTTGATCTTCAGCGCCGGCTCGCGGTACTCCGGCTGCGCCTCCCACTGGCCGTAACTGTTGGGCGTGTAGTGCAGGTTCGCGCCGTAATTGCCGTCCACGCGCATCGCGCCGTCGCGATGGTTGCTGTGCACCGGGCAGCGCGCCGCGTTCACCGGGATCTGGTGATGGTTCACGCCCAGGCGATACCGTTGCGCATCCGAATACGCGAACAGCCGCGCCTGAAGCATCTTGTCCGGCGACACGCTGATGCCCGGCACCAGGTTGTTCGGCGCGAACGCGCTCTGCTCGACGTCGGCGTAGAAGTTCTGCGGATTTCGGTTGAGCTCCATCACGCCCACTTCGATCAGCGGGTAATCCTTGTGCGGCCACACCTTGGTGAGGTCGAACGGGTGGTACGGCACCTTTTCCGCGTCGGTTTCCGGCATCACCTGGATGTACATCGTCCACTTCGGGAATTCACCGCGCTCGATCGCATCGAACAGGTCGCGCTGGTGGCTTTCGCGATCGCGGCCGATCAGCTCCTGCGCTTCCTCGTCGGTAAGATTCCTGATGCCCTGCTGCGTGCGGATGTGGAACTTCACCCAGAACCGCTCGCCATCGTTGTTGTAGAAGCTGTAGGTGTGCGAGCCGAAACCGTGCATGTGGCGATAGCTCGCCGGGATGCCGCGATCGCTCATCACGATGGTGACCTGGTGCAGCGCCTCCGGCAGGCTGGTCCAGAAATCCCAGTTGTTGCGCGCGCTGCGCAGGTTGGTCTGCGGATCGCGCTTCACCGCCTTGTTGAGGTCCGGGAACTTGCGCGGATCGCGCACGAAGAACACCGGCGTGTTGTTGCCGACCAGGTCCCAGTTGCCTTCCTCGGTATAGAACTTCAGCGCGAAACCGCGGATGTCGCGCTCGGCGTCGGCCGCGCCGCGTTCGCCGGCGACGGTGGTGAAGCGGGCGAACATCTCGGTCTTCTTGCCGACCTTCTCGAAGATCTTCGCGCGGGTGTATCGGGTGATGTCGTTGGTGACCGTGAACGTGCCGAACGCGCCGGAACCCTTCGCGTGCATGCGGCGCTCGGGAATGACTTCGCGGTTGAGGTTGGCGAGTTTCTCGATCAGCCATACGTCCTGCATCAGCAGTGGCCCGCGCGGACCCGCGGTCAGGCTGTTGTCGTTGTCGATGACCGGGGCGCCGAAGGCCGTGGTCAGCGGCGTCTTGGCGGGCTTGTCGGGGGGCTGGCTCATGGCTGACTCCGTTCCTGTCGTGTGGAGTGAGAGAGTAGGAAGCGCGGGCGATCGGGGAAAATCGTTTGTTGCGAACGCTTCGATAGGAGCTGGCTATCAGGCTCGACACGCGCGGTACGTTGCGCGCTCCCTGCGCCCGGTCGCCGCGTTGCACGGCGAAACGGCTTCGGTGGGGCATGCATGAGCACGCTCCGACGCGGGGCGATCATGAGCCCCGATCCATTTCAATCGCGTGATGCCAAGCTGCCGCCGTGGCTGTCGTAGCCCGGGTCACCCGGGACGAGCCGCGATCTGTTCCCCGGGTGCGCTTTGCTGGCCCGGGCTACAGGAGCAGATCAGGACAGCGCTTTCAGGCGATACAGCGCTTCGAGCGCCTGCTTCGGCGTCAGGTCGTCCGGATCGATCGACGCCAGCGCCTCGAGCGCCGCCGAGGACGGCGCGAACAATCCGAACTGCTGCGGCGCATCCAGCGCCGCCGGCGCCAGCGACGGGGAAGGCGCGTCGCGGCTCTGCTGCTCCAGTTCCGCAAGACGACCACGCGCCTGCTGCACCACGGCCTTCGGCAGGCCGGCGAGCGCCGCCACCTGCAGGCCGAAACTGCGGTCGGCCGGGCCGTCCTTGACGGCGTGCATGAAGACCAGCTGGTCGCCATGTTCGACCGCATCCAGATGCACGTTCGCGATGCCGCTGCCCGGTTCGGCCAGACGCGTGAGCTCGAAGTAATGCGTCGCGAACAGCGTGTACGCGCGATTGTGATGCGCCAGGTGCCGCGCGCAGGCTTCGGCGAGCGCGAGGCCATCGTAGGTCGACGTGCCGCGTCCGATCTCGTCCATCAGCACCAGCGACTGGTGCGTCGCGTGATGCAGGATGTAGCTGGTTTCGCTCATCTCGACCATGAAGGTCGACTGCCCGCGCGCGAGGTCGTCGCCCGCGCCGATGCGCGTGAGGATGCGGTCGATCGGCCCGATCACCGCGCGCGAGGCCGGCACGAAACTGCCGATGTGCGCGAGCAGCACGATCAGCGCGTTCTGGCGCATGTAGGTCGATTTACCGCCCATGTTCGGGCCGGTGATCACCAGCATGCGGCGGTCTTCGTCGAACACCAGGTCGTTGGGCTCGAACGGATCGCTACGCACGGCCTCCACCACCGGATGGCGACCGCGTTCGATGCGGATGCCGGGTTCGTCGACGAGCTGCGGCTGCGACCAGTCCAGCGACTGCGCGCGTTCGGCGAAACACGCGAGCACGTCGAGTTCCGCCAGCGCGGCGGCGCAGCGCTTGAGCGGCTGCAGGCGTTCGTTCAGGGCATCGAGCAGCTGTTCGTACAGCAGGCGCTCGCGGGCCAGCGCACGTTCGCGCGCGGACAGCACCTTGTCCTCGAACTGCTTGAGTTCCTCGGTGATGTAGCGCTCGGCGCCGGTCAGCGTCTGCCGGCGCGTGTAGTGCGTCGGTGCCTTGTCGGACTGGCCCTTGCTGATCTCGATGTAGTAGCCGTGCACGCGGTTGTAGCCGACCTTCAGCGTCGCGATGCCGGTGGCGGCCTTCTCGCGCGCTTCCAGGTCGATCAGGAACTGGTCGGCGTTGGTCGAGAGCGTGCGCAGTTCGTCGAGTTCGGCGTCGTAGCCTTCGGCGAAGATGCCGCCGTCGCGCGCCAGCACCGGCGGCTGCGGCACGATCGCCGACTTGAGCAGGTGCGCGTGGTCGTCGTGCTCGCCGAGCTCCGCCGCGAGTTCGGCCAGGCACGGCGAATCCAGCGGCGCGAGCGTCGCGCGCACGTCGGGCAGCATGCCCAGGCCATCGCGCAGCGTGGAAAGATCGCGCGGACGCGCACTGCGCAGTGCGATGCGCGAAAGAATGCGTTCCAGGTCGCCGAGCGCGCGAAAGCCTTCGCGCAGCGTGTCGCCGCAGCGCGATTCGATGAGCGTGGCGACGGCCTGCTGGCGATGGCGCAGCACGCTGCGATCGCGCAGCGGACGATGCAGCCAGCGGCGCAGCAACCGGCCGCCCATCGGCGTGATGGTCGAATCGAGGATGCCGAGCAGGGTGTTGCGCGTATCTCCATCGACGCGGGTGTCGAGTTCGAGATGACGACGCGTCGCGGCGTTCATCGCGATCGCACCGTCGCCGGATTCCACTGCGATCGAGGTCAGGTGCGGCAGCCGCTGCTTCTGCGTTTCCTCGACGTAGCCGAGCAGCGCGGCGGCGGCGGCGATCGAAAGCGGCTTGTCTTCGAGGCCGAAACCGGAGAGGTCGTGCAGGTTGAAGAAACGCAGCAGCTGGCGACGGCCGCTGTCGGCGTCGAACAGCCACGGCGCGCGACGGCGCACGCCGGTGCGTTCGGCGATCCACGGCTGCCAGCCGTCCTCGTCGGCGACCAGCGTTTCGGCCGGTTCCAGGCGCGCGATCTCGGCTTCCAGCGCGTCCTCGTTCGCCACTTCGTTGACGAGGAAACGTCCGCCGGCGAGGTCCGCCCATGCAAGCCCGTACCCCGTCTTGCCGCGCGCGATGGCGAGCAGCAGCGTGTCGCGGCGCTCGTTGAGCAGCGCCTCGTCGGTCACCGTGCCCGGCGTGACGATGCGCACCACCTTGCGTTCGACGATGCCCTTGGCGAGCGCGGGGTCGCCGATCTGCTCGCAGATCGCCACCGACTCGCCCAGCGCCACCAGCCGCGCCAGGTAGCCTTCGGCCGAATGGTGCGGCACCCCTGCCATCGGAATCGGTTGCCCGGCGGACTGTCCGCGCTGGGTCAGGGTGATGTCGAGCAGCCGCGCGGCCTTGCGCGCGTCGTCGTAGAACAGCTCGTAGAAATCGCCCATGCGGAAGAACAGCAGCACGTCCGGGTGCTCCGCCTTGGCGGCGAAGAACTGCTTCATCAGGGGCGTGTGTTCCTGCGGCCGTTCGGCTTGGCTCATGGATCGCGGATCTGCTGCTGCGTGGGACGGCGCCGGCGGGCCGGCGAAAGGGGCATTAGGCTAGCAGCCGACGACGATTTCGCCGAAGCCTTCGCTGTCGAGTCGCCGGTCATGCGGGGTAGCGGGCCGCGGAGCGGGCGCGAGGGAAACGGGCGACGGGCTATCATCGCCCCATGAAGAACGACGTCACCGATGCCTCCCTGCTGCGCCTGGCGCAACAGGTCGCCGAAGCCGCCCGCGCCCATCGCCAGACCCTGGTCACCGCCGAAAGCTGCACCGGTGGCTGGATCGCCAAGATGTTGACCGACATTCCCGGCTCGTCCGGCTGGTTCGAATGCGGCATGGCCGCTTACAGCTACGAAGCCAAGCAGGCGCTGCTGGGCGTGCGCCCGCAGACGCTGGAAACGCACGGCGCGGTCAGCCGCGAGACGGTGATCGAGATGGTGTCCGGCGCACTCGTGCACTCGGGTGCGACCCTGGCGGTGGCGGTCACCGGCATCGCCGGGCCCGGCGGCGGCACCGAGGACAAGCCGGTCGGCACGGTATGGATCGCCTGGAAGCGGCGCGGCGGCTACCCGACCGCGGTGACCTTCCATTTCGACGGCGACCGCGACGCGGTGCGCCGGCAGACGGTCGCCGCGGCGCTGCACGGGCTCGCCGAACTGATGGCGTAGGCCGGGAAGGAGCGCAGGGCGGGGACCCGTTTCCCGCTCCTCTTGACTCTCCACTCGCCGTTAGTAGTATTGCTACTAATGGACATCACCGACACCCAGCGCACCATCCTCGCCCTCATCGCCGAGCGCATCGAGGCCGAGGGCGTTCCGCCGTCGCAGACCGAGATCGCCCGCGCCATGGGCTTCAGCAGCGTCCGGGCGGCCCAGTACCACCTGGAGGCGCTGGAACAGGCGGGCGCGATCCAGCGCATGCCCGGCCGGGCGCGGGCCATTCGCATGTGCGCGGCGGTCGAACCGGTGTCCGAAGCGCTGCCGGTCCGGCATGTGGAGGCGGGCGACGCCGCCAACGACGCGTTGCGCCTTCCGGTGCTGGGGCAGGTGGCCGCCGGCCGTCCGATCGGCGCCGACATCGGCTCGGACGACTTCGTCCTGCTCGACCGCGTGTTCTTCTCGCCCACGCCCGACTACCTGCTCAAGGTGAAGGGCGATTCCATGCGCGACGAAGGCATCTTCAGCGGCGACCTCATCGGCGTGCATCGCACGAACGACGCGCGCTCGGGCCAGATCGTGGTTGCGCGCATCGACGACGAGATCACCGTCAAGCTCCTCAAGATCGGCAAGGACCGCATCCGCCTGCTGCCTCGCAATCCCGACTACGCACCCATCGAGGTCGAGCCGGGCCAGGACTTCGCGATCGAAGGCCTGTACTGCGGGCTGGTGAGGCCCAACCGATGAACTTCCGGGCGTTTTTCCGGGCCAGCGTCAGTGGCGTTCCGGGGCAGGGTGCGGGGTTTTCCCACACCCTGTCCCGGACACCCCTCATGGTCGGCCGGGGATCGCCCACGCAATCTGGACACGACCGCCGGCGCGTCTCAGCCCGTGCGATACGCCACCGCTAGATTGCTTCCACGCAACGACTTCCGCCACTGACACTGAAGGAAAACTCCACGATGGACGACAACAAGAAGCGCGCCCTTTCGGCCGCACTGGGCCAGATCGAAAAGCAGTTCGGCAAGGGCTCGGTGATGCGCATGGGCGATCGCACGATCGAAGCGACGGAAGTCATCGGCACCGGCTCGCTGATGCTCGACATCGCGCTGGGCATCGGCGGCCTGCCGAAGGGCCGCGTCGTCGAGATCTACGGTCCGGAGTCCTCGGGCAAGACCACCCTCACGCTGCAGGCCATCGCCCAGTGCCAGAAGGCCGGCGGCACCTGCGCCTTCATCGACGCCGAACACGCGCTCGATCCCATCTATGCCGCCAAGCTCGGCGTCAACGTCGACGACCTGCTGGTCAGCCAGCCGGACACGGGCGAGCAGGCGCTGGAAATCGCCGACATGCTGGTGCGTTCGGGCGCGATCGACATGGTCGTGGTCGACTCGGTCGCCGCGCTGACGCCGAAGGCCGAAATCGAAGGCGAGATGGGCGACCAGCTGCCGGGCCTGCAGGCCCGCCTGATGAGCCAGGCGCTGCGCAAGCTCACCGGCAACATCAAGCGCTCCAACTGCCTGGTGATCTTCATCAACCAGCTGCGCATGAAGATCGGCGTGATGATGCCGGGCCAGAGCCCGGAAACCACGACCGGCGGCAACGCACTGAAGTTCTACGCCTCGGTGCGCCTGGACATCCGTCGCATCGGTTCGATCAAGAAGGGCGACGAGATCATCGGCAACCAGACCCGCATCAAGGTCGTGAAGAACAAGTTGGCGCCGCCGTTCAAGCAGGTCGTCACCGAAA
The DNA here is from genome assembly GCF_057747855.1 of Lysobacter sp. SCRH-1R. NCBI lineage: Bacteria > Pseudomonadati > Pseudomonadota > Gammaproteobacteria > Lysobacterales > Lysobacteraceae > Lysobacter > Lysobacter sp. SCRH-1R. The sequence continues at coordinate 1,289,480 of NZ_CM173227.1, forward strand.
TCCTCTACGGCGAAGGCATCTCGCGAGAGGGCGAACTGATCGACATGGGCGTGGAGGCCAAGCTGGTCGAGAAGTCCGGCGCCTGGTACAGCGCGTACGACGAGCGCATCGGTCAGGGCAAGGAGAACGCCCGCCAGTACCTGAAGGAAAACCCGCAGGTCGCCGAGCGCCTGGAAGCGGCGCTGCGCGAAAAGTTCGTCCCGGCCGAAGCCGGCCGCGGCGAGGACGACGACGGTCAGGACGACTGATCGTCGGAGTCGCATCGCATGAAGTCGGGCTCTCGCCATGCATGACGATCCCCGCGATGGCGGCAGCGGAGAGGCTTCCGGCCGCCGCCGCCGGGTTCGCGAGCAGACCCCGGTGCAACGCGCGCTGGGGTTGCTCGCGCGTCGCGAGCACTCCCGCAAGGAGTTGAACCGCAAGCTGACCTCGCGCGGCCTGGATCCCGGCGAGGTACAGGCTGCGGTGGATCGCCTGGCAGGCGAGGGCTGGCAGAACGATGCGCGGTTCGCCGAAAGCCTCGTCCGCAGTCGCGCAGTCAGCGGCTACGGCCCATTGCGCATCCGGGCGGAACTGTCCACGCATGGATTGGACGGCGAGGCCATTGCCCATGCCATGGGCACGTTCGACGGCGATTGGACGGAGAACGCCCGCGATCTGGTCCGCCGCCGCTTCGGCAAGTCGCTGGACGAGCTGGCGCAGCGGCGCAAGGCGGCCGATTTCCTGATACGCCGCGGTTTCGATGGCGACAGCGTGCGAGCGGCGACCCGGCTGGATCTGGGCGACTGAGTCCAGCACGGGGCTCGACCATGCGGGCCGCGTCCAGCCGTTCCGACAATCCGTCGCGGCGGATCACAAGCAGGCCGGCGTCGCTTTCCCGAAGCGGCAGCCCCGCCAGCATGAACGCGGGAATGTCCGCGAAAGTCCGGAAAGGCATGCGCCACGGGCCAAGCGCGTGGGCGCCCGTCCTGCTACGCTAGCCGGCTTTCGGGTTCGGGTTGCCTGCTCCTGTCGACGCCCCCACTAGGAGGGCATGGGCCGGTCGGGCAGTCCGGCCCTGTCACCGACTTCGCGCGCAGGCATGAAAACCACTACCGAAATCCGCAGCGATTTCCTCGAATTCTTCCGCGGAAAGGCCCACACCATCGTGCCGTCGGCACCGCTGGTGCCGGCCAACGACCCGACGTTGCTGTTCACCAACTCGGGCATGGTCCAGTTCAAGAACGTCTTCCTCGGCAGCGAGAAGCCCGGCTACGTGCGCGCGGCCGATGTGCAGCGCTGCCTGCGCGCCGGCGGCAAGCACAACGACCTCGACCAGGTCGGCTACACCGCGCGCCACCACACGTTCTTCGAAATGCTGGGCAACTGGTCCTTCGGCGACTACTTCAAGGAAGACGCCATCGCCTGGGCCTGGGAACTGCTGACCAAGGTCTGGGGGCTGCCGGCCGAGCGCCTCACCGTCACGGTCTACCACACCGACGACGAAGCCTACGAGATCTGGAACAGGAAGATCGGCGTGCCGGCCGAGCGCATCGTGCGCATTGGCGACAACAAGGGTGCGCCGTTCGCCTCCGACAATTTCTGGCAGATGGCCGACACCGGTCCGTGCGGCCCGTGCACAGAAATTTTCTACGATCACGGCGCGCACATCGCCGGTGGCCCGCCGGGTTCGCCCGACGAGGACGGCGACCGCTACATCGAGATCTGGAACCTGGTGTTCATGCAGTTCGACCGCCAGCCCGACGGCACGCTGCTGCCGCTGCCGGCGCCATGCGTCGACACCGGCATGGGCCTGGAGCGCCTGGCGGCCGTGCTGCAGGGCGTGCACGGCAACTACGAGATCGACCTGTTCCGTCACCTGATCGCCAAGGCCGCGGAGTTCACCTCCACGCCGGACCTCGACAACAAGTCGCTGCGCGTCATCGCCGACCACATCCGCGCCTGCGCCTTCCTCATCGTCGATGGCGTGCTGCCGAGCAACGAAGGCCGCGGCTACGTCCTGCGCCGCATCATCCGTCGCGCGCTGCGCCATGGCTGGATGCTCGGCCAGAAGGGCCCGTTCTTCCACCGCATGGTCGCGCCGCTGGTCGAGGTGATGGGCGATGCGTATCCGGAGCTGACCGCCAAGCGCGAGTTCGTCGAACGCGCGCTGCTGGCCGAGGAAGAACGTTTCGCCGAAACGCTCGACGCCGGCATGCGCATCTTCGATGAAGTCGCCGCACGCTCGAACACCACCATTCCGGGCGTCGACGCGTTCCGCCTGTACGACACCTACGGCTTCCCGGTCGACCTGACCGCCGACATCGCGCGCGAGCGCGGCCTGTCGGTGGACATGGAAGGCTTCGAAGCCGCGATGGAACAGCAGCGCGAGACCGCGCGTGCCGCCGGCAAGTTCGGCAACACCGCGACGATGCCGGCCGAACTCGCCGCGCAGCTCGCGCCGACGCAGTTCCTGGGTTACGAACGACTCGCCGACGAAGGCCTGGAAGTCGTCGCGTTGCTGAAAAACGGCCGCGCGGTGGACCGCATCGAGGCGGGCGAGGAAGCGGCGGTGATCCTCGATCGCACGCCGTTCTACGCCGAAAGCGGCGGCCAGGTCGGCGACACCGGCGATCTGGAAGCCGGTGCCGCACGCTTCGAAGTGCGCGACACGGTGAAGTTCGCCGGCCAGTTCCACGGCCACGTCGGCATGCTTGCAAGCGGTTCGTTGCGGCGCGGCGATCGCGTGCGTGCGAGCGTCGACGCCGTGCGCCGTGCCGCGACCGTGCTCAACCATTCGGCCACGCACCTGTTGCACTCCGCGCTGCGCAGCGTGCTGGGCGACCACGTCGTGCAGAAGGGCTCGCTGGTCGCGCCCGACCGCCTGCGCTTCGACTTCTCGCATTTCGCGCCGGTGGGCGCGGGCGAGCTCGCCGAAATCGAGCGTCGCGTCAACGCCGAGATCCGCGGCAACCACGCCGCCGAAGTGCACCACATGGGCATGCAGGAAGCGCTGGATTTCGGCGCGATGGCGCTGTTCGGCGAGAAGTACGGCGACCGCGTGCGCGTGCTGCGCATGGGCGGCACCTCGACCGAGCTGTGCGGCGGCACGCACGTTTCGCGCACCGGCGACATCGGTCTGTTCAAGATCGTCTCCGAAGGCGGCGTGTCCGCAGGCGTGCGCCGCATCGAGGCGCTGACCGGGCAGGGCGCACTGGACTTCGTGGCCGAGGAGGAACGCCGCCTCGACGAGGCCGCGCGTCTGCTGGGCGGCAACGCGGCCGACGTCTCCGACAAGCTGCGCAGCCTGCTCGATCGCCAGAAGAAGCTGGAGCGCGAGCTTGAGTCTCTGAAGGCCAAGGCCGCGTCCGGCGCGACCTCCGACCTGGCGGCCTCGGCCGCGCAGGTGGCGGGCGTCAAGGTCGTGGCGACGCGGCTGGAGGGGTTCGACGCCAAGGCGCTGCGCGAGGCGGTCGACCGCCTCAAGCAGCAGATGGGCGATGCGGTGATCGTCCTGGCCGGGGCGAGCGAGGGCAAGGCTGCCCTGGTAGCCGGCGTGAACGGAAGCGCGGCAGGCAAGGTCAAGGCGGGGGAACTCCTCGCGCACGTGGCCAGTCGGATCAACGGCAAGGGCGGCGGGCGTCCGGACATGGCCCAGGGCGGTGGCGAGGATGGCCCGGCGCTGGTCCAGGTGCTCGCGGAGGTGCCGGCCTGGGTCGAGGCCAAGCTTGGCTGAATTGAATGGTGAACGTTGACCACTTGCGGTTGCGGGGGCGTTTGGCCCGCCGCTAAGATGATCCACGTTTGTGTTTCGAAATCGGGGAGCTCCGGGAGCTCCCGCATGCCGACCCCGAAGGGCGGCCATAGGAGATGTTAGATGCTGATCCTGACGCGTCGCGTCGGTGAGACCTTGATGATCGGCGACTCGGTGACCGTCACCGTGCTCGGCGTCAAGGGAAACCAGGTGCGCATTGGTATTACCGCGCCGAAAGATGTTGCGGTCCACCGTGAAGAGATCTACCAGCGCATCCAGCGCGGCGAAGAGCCGGCGGACAGCGAGTCCGGCAAGCACGGCGCGGGCTGAGAAAACCGTTTGCCGTAATCGGAGCGAGCCGCTATCCTTTGCGCCCGCACCGTTTTGATGTTCCGCGGAGACTTGCCCGAGAGGCCGAAGGGGCTCCCCTGCTAAGGGAGTATGGGGTCAAAAGCTCCATCGAGGGTTCGAATCCCTCAGTCTCCGCCAGTTCCATCGGCCGGCCGGATCGGCCCCAGGATGCAACGCATGCTGGTCGTGCATGACGCCACCGGCGATGTGCATGAGATCCAGACGGTCGCACGAATCCGCGCGGTTCGTGCATGGTTGAAGCGCCTTCAACGGCTTCGATCAAAGTGTTCGAAAAATGTTTGACGAATCGGCAACGATCCTTCATAATTTTTCAACTCAGCGCCCGTAGCTCAGCTGGATAGAGCACCAGGCTACGAACTTGGTGGTCGGGAGTTCGAATCTCTCCGGGCGCGCCATACAAGACAAAAAGGCCGATGCGAAAGCATCGGCCTTTTTGTTTGTGTTCTTTTCGCGGGAATCGGGAATCGGGAATCGGGAATCGCCTCCAACCCGTCGTCCCGGCGCAGGCCGGGATCCAGGCCCGCAACTCACGGGGCACTCCCACGACGAAAACCGCATCCCCGTCATTCCAGCGAAAGCTGGAACCCATTTTCGCTTTTTGCCCGAGACAACGCTTGCTCGATGTCGCGATCGGAAAACGAAAACACACAACCCTCAAACCGCCACAGTCCCCACACCCGCCGACTCGCGCTCGCGCGCAGCGCCATCGCCGTAATACCCGCGATACCACGCAACGAACCGCGCCACGCCTTCCTCCACCGTCACGCCCGGCGCATACCCCATGTCGCGTGCGAGATCGGTGCAGTCCGCTTCGGTGGCCGGCACGTCGCCGGGTTGGAGAGGGAGCATGCGCAGGCTCGCCTTGCGACCCAGGCACCGCTCCAGCACTTCGATGTAGCGCAGCAGTTCGACGCTTTCGCCGCTGCCGATGTTGTACAGCCGATACGGCGCGACGCCGCTGCTCGCCGGATCCGGCGATGCGCCATCCCAGTCGTCATCGACGCGAGGCACGCGATCGAGCGCGCGCACCACGCCCGCGACGATGTCGTCGATGTAGGTGAAGCTGCGCTTGTGGCGGCCGTGGTTGAACACCGGGATCGGCTCGCCCGCGAGGATCGCGCGCGTGAACAGGAACAGCGCCATGTCCGGCCGGCCCCATGGCCCGTACACCGTGAAGAACCGCAGCCCCGTGCACGGCACGCCGTACAGGTGCGCATAGCTGTGCGCCATCGCCTCGTTCGCCTTCTTGGTGGCGGCGTAGAGCGTGAGCGGATGTTCGGTGTGCTGGTGCTCGGAGAACGGCATCGCGGTGTTGGCGCCGTACACCGAACTGGTCGAGGCATACACCACATGTTTGACACCGTGCCGCCGCGCGCCTTCGAGCACGTGCAGGAAGCCGGTGACGTTGCTCGCCACGTACACGTGCGGGTTCTCCGCCGCATAGCGCACGCCCGCCTGCGCGGCCAGGTGCACCACGCGCGCGGGGCGATGCCGTTCGAACAGCGCCTCCACCGCATCGCGATCGGCCAGGTCCCCGTGCACATGCGTGTACGCCGGATGCTCCGCGAACCGTGCCAGCCGCGCGCCCTTGAGCCCCACATCGTAGTAATCGTTGAGATTGTCGAAGCCGATCACCTCGTCGCCGCGCGCGAGCAGGACCTGCGCGACGTGCGACCCGATGAAACCGGCCGTGCCGGTGACGAGCACCTTCATCGTCACAGCCGACCGTCCACCGCATCGCGCGGCAGCACGTACTTGACGTCGTAGACCACCGACACCGGCTTGCCGTAGGCGCGCACGCCCCGCGCGCCCAGCTGCGCGAACTGCCGATGCGCCACAGCGACGATCACCGCGTCGTACCCGCCTTCATCCGGCGAGGCGACGGTGTCCAGGCCGTACTCGTGCGCCGCGTCGCCTGCGTCCACCCACGGGTCGTGCACGTCGACCTGCGCGTTGTAGCCGCGCAGCGCCCGCACGATGTCGACCACGCGCGTGTTGCGAAGGTCCGGACAGTTCTCCTTGAACGCCAGCCCCAGCACGAGGATGCGCGCCTGCACCGGGTTGATCCCCTTGCGCACCATCAGTCGCACGACTTCGCTGGCGATGTACGCACCCATGCCGTCGTTGGTGCGGCGGCCGGCGAGGATCACGTCGGGGTGGTGGCCGATTTCCTGCGCCTTGTGGGTCAGGTAGTACGGGTCCACGCCGATGCAGTGGCCGCCCACCAGCCCCGGGCGGAACGGCAGGAAATTCCACTTGGTACCGGCGGCCTGCAGCACTTCCAGCGTGTCGATGCCGAGCTTGTTGAACAGGATCGCCAGGTCGTTGACGAGCGCGATGTTGAGATCGCGCTGCGTGTTCTCGATCACCTTCGCCGCTTCGGCGACCTTGATCGAACTGGCCTTGTGCGTGCCCGCCTCGATGATCGAACCGTACAGCGCATCGACGAACTCCGCCGCCGCCGGCGTGGAGCCGGAGGTGATCTTCAGGATGCGCGTGAGCCGATGTTCCCGGTCGCCCGGATTGATGCGCTCCGGGCTGTAGCCGGCGAAGAAATCGCGATTGAACACCAGGCCCGACGCGCGTTCGAGGATCGGCACGCACACTTCCTCGGTGCAGCCCGGGTACACGGTGGACTCGTACACGACCACGTCGCCGCGCTTGAGCACCTGGCCCAGCGCCTCGCTCGCGCGCATGAGCGGGCCCAGGTCCGGGCGCTTGGCGGCGTCGATCGGCGTCGGCACGGTGACGATGTAGACGTTGCAGCGCTGCAGCATCCCAAGGTCGCTGCTGCAGCGCAGGCGCTGCGCCTGCGCGAGTTCGGCCGCGTCGACTTCCAGCGTGCTGTCGCGTCCTTCGCGCAGTTCGACCACGCGCTGTGCGTTGATGTCGAAGCCGACGGTGTCGTAGCGCCGGCCGAACGCCACCGCGAGCGGCAGGCCGACGTAGCCCAGCCCGATCACGCCCAGCCGCGTCGTTTCCAGCGTCGGCAATGCCGCCGATGCCGGCGCGCCGTGCACCGCCGCATCGGCGGCCAGGAGGGTGTCTCGCGGGCCGGCGTCGCGCAGTTGCGCATCGCGCATGGCCCGCTGGACCAGCCGTTCCCCAATCTCGGTCTTGTCCATTCGTTGTGCTCTTGGTTTGACGTGACGCCGCCCGGTCCGGCGCGGTCGCCTTGATGCACCAAACGCAGCGACGGCCCGGGACAGGACGTGTCCGCCTTCGATCGATGCCTGCGTTGGTGTTCGTTGAATCCAGAACCGGCCGGACCGGACAGGGGGCGAGGGTGGCGGTCGCATGGCGACAGGCAGCATCGGCGTGCTCGTTGCGCGACGCGTTCGCGTGCGGGCCGATGGCGCCCGGCGCCTGTGCGACCGCCATCGTCGAGTTGCGCGCCTGGCGACCCTGGCGCGACGAGGCCTGGGCGCTGCTCGATGCCGCCGAACGCCAGCGCGTGGCGCAACGCCGCTTCGCGGACGACCGCGAGGCGCTGGCGATGACCTACGCGCTGCACCGCCTGTTCGTCGCGCGGTCCCTGGACCTCGCGCCCGGAGTGGTGAACATCGCGCGCGATGCCGAAGGCGCGCCGCACCTGCCCGGCATCGCGCGGGACGGAAAACCCGTGCGCACCAGCCTCAGTCACGCCGACGGCGTGGCCGCGTTCGCGCTGTGCGCGATGGGGCCGGTGGGCATCGACGTCGAAGCGGCATTCCGCGCCACGGAGCTGCCGGGCATCGCGGAGAGCGTGTGCCACGCGTCGGAATGGCAATCGCTGTCGAACTTCGCCGAACCCGCGCGCAGCCGTGCGTTGCTGGCGTTGTGGGTGCGCAAGGAAGCGCTGCTCAAGGCCGAAGGCATCGGCCTTGCGCGCGAGATGTGCAGTTTCCGCGCCGCCGCCGGCGCGGAGTTCATCCTGGCCGGGAGCGCGCGGGAATCTCCTGCGGCGTGCAGCGTGCGCCTGGCCATGCTCGATGTGGGCGAGCGATGGACCGCGGCCGTAGCGGCGCCGCGCGAGGCCGCGGTCGAATGCCTGCATCTGCAGCCGATATCCGATGCGACTGGCCGGAGCGCTGGCGCAAGGTCGTTGTAACGGTGCAGTGGAGGGGAAGCGGGAAGCGGAGCAGGGCGTAAGGGACGGGAAGCGTGGCGGCTGGATACGCCGTTTCCCGTGGCTCCTGCGCATCCCCAGGTCGGAGACAACATTGCGCGCCCCTGGGCGCGCATCGCTGGAGTGCGGTCATGATGTTCGGCAAGGCGAGTCTGAAGAACCGGGCGTTGCTGCTGCTTTGGCTGCTCGAGGTGCTGCTGGTGATCGCGGCGGTGATGGGCGCGGCGTGGCTGCGCTTCATGAACGATCCCGAAGGCCATGAGATCTTTTCCGAGAACCTCAGCCTGCGCGCGTTGCTGGTGGCGATGTTCGTCACCACCGCGATGGCGGCGCTGGGGCTTTACCAGGTGCACGTGCGGCTGAACCGTTTCGAGTTCGCGCTGCGCCTGCTGGTATCGTTCTCGATCGGCGGCATCGGGCTGATGGTGCTGTACTACCTGGTGCCCATGGCGTACATCGGCCGCGGCGTCATCGTCATCGCGATGATCCTGGGCCTGCTCGGCATCGCGCTGTTGCGCTATTGCGTAATGCACGTGTTCCGCGGCGACCTGTTCAAGCGCCGCGTGCTGGTGCTGGGCGCGGGCCACAACGCGGACCTGATCAACACGCGCATGCGTCGCGGCAGCGACCGCCGCGCGTTCACGCTGATCGGCTTCGTGCCCATCGCCGGCCAGGACGCCTGCGTGCCCGAATCGATGCGCATCGCCGCGCCGGACGGGCTTTCCGATGTCGTGCACCGGTTGCAGATCAGCGAGGTCGTGGTCGCCCCCGACGAGCGTCGCGGCGGCCTGCCGATGGAGGAAATGCTCACCTGCGTGCAGCGCGGCGTGGCGATGACCGACCTTTCGACCTTCTTCGAGCGCGAGGCGGGACTGGTCACGACGAACCTGTGCGATCCGTCGTGGCTGGTGTTCTCCGGCGGTTTCGATCATTCGACGTCGCGCTGCATGAACAAGCGGCTGTTCGACGTGCTCGCCGCGTCCGCGCTGCTGCTGATCGCGTGGCCCTTCATGGTGCTGGTGGCGGCGCTGGTCCGCCTGGAATCCAGCGGCCCGATCCTCTACCAGCAGACGCGCATCGGCGAAGGCGGCCGGCCGTTCGAGCTGATCAAGTTCCGCAGCATGCGCGTGGATGCCGAAGGCGATGGCGTGGCGCGCTGGGCGCAACGCGGCGACGATCGCACCACGCGCGTGGGCAAGTTCATCCGCCTGACGCGGCTGGACGAACTGCCGCAGCTGTTCAACATCCTGCGCGGCGAGATGAGCATCGTCGGCCCGCGTCCGGAACGCCCGCAGTTCGTCGACATGCTCAGCCGCGAGATCCGCTACTACGCCGTGCGCCATTGCGTGAAGCCGGGTCTGACCGGCTGGGCGCAGCTGCGCTATCCGTATGGCGCCTCGGTGCGCGATGCGGAGGAGAAGCTGAAGTTCGACCTGTTCTACGTCAAGAACCACGGCCTGGTGTTCGACCTGATCATCCTGTTGCAGACGGTCGAGGTGGTGCTGTTCCAGCGCGGTTCGCGCTAGGGGTTCCCGTGTTTCTGTAGCCCGGGCAAGCGAAGCGCACCCGGGCCAGGCGCCGCAAATCCCGGGTGCGCTTCGCTTACCCGGCTACAAACGCTGGCTCGCGTTGGGTGAGCTGCGATCGTTACGGCCCGAACACGTCCGCGTCGCCGCTTTCTTCCTGGCGAACCGGTCGCGGCGTGGGCACCAGCAGCCGGTTCGGCGGCACGCTGGCCCAGTCGGCCAGATGGCCGTCCTCGAAGCGCACCCACGACGAGCCGTAATTCCACACGCCGTCCTGCACGCGTTCCGGCGGACCCTGGATCGCGACGACGGCCGCTTCCTCCATGCCCAGTTCCAGGCGCGGCGCATTCGGATCGGCGACCTCCGCCACCGCGCCGTTCGCCTCGGCCTGCGGCGCGAGCTGCGTGCTTTCCGACCAGTGCAGCACCACCATCACCACCACCAGCACGAGCACGCTGAGCACCGCGATGCGCGGCGTCGCGCTGGGCGGCGCATTGCGTCCGGTGGTGGTCATCGTGCGTGATGGCGACGAAGGGCCATTGCTTTCCGACGCAATGCCGGACGCAGGGCGCGGAGCCGCCGCGCCGCGCGGCGTCGAACCCGGCAACCGCCCATGCAGGCGATGGAAACGGATCGCGCCCGAATACAGCGCGGTGAGTTCGGTGAGTGCGTCGTGCGCCTCGTCCGATGCGGTGCGGTCGAGATGCCGGTCCGGATGCAGTTCGGCCACGCGGACGCGATACGCGCGCTTGAGGTCTTCGAGGCTGCAGTCCGGATGCAGACCAAGCTGCATGTACAGAAGCGCGAAGTCCTGGCTCATGGGGCCCCCTTGTCGGCGCCATCCTAGCGCGCCTGCCGGCGCCGTGCATCGGCGCACGAACGTGGCCGCTCGCGCGCGCGCGCGCCGTTTGGATCGACGAGAGGGGCAGGGAATGGCCGGTGCGGGTTCGTCACCGGTCGTGCCGCACGAGGGGCAGGCGATGTCGTGGAATTCCGGCAGCAACCGATCGCGCGAGGCCAGGGCGGCCCGCGTCGCGGCGCCGGACGTCCGGCACGCGGCAACCGGTCCGTTGCCACGTCGCGTCGCGACGACCTGCCTGCGGACGTGCCTGCAATTCGCCGCACGACGCATCCGCGCGCAATGACGCGGCGGAGCCGGCGCGGCAACCGGCGTTGACGCAACCGGCGGCCGATCGCCGCCGGTTTGCACGTGATCGTTGCCGACGGCGCCGCGCGCCGTGCGCATTGGAGAGGAGCAGGTGCATGGGTACCCGGGCTGAAGCGGCACAGGACATTCGCGGCGCGACGCCGGCCATCGATTCGCCGCTGCTCGACGTGCTTCCGCAGCACGCCGGCGCAACCGATGGCGCCACGCAGCCGCTCGTCCTCACGCTTCCGGACGACGTGGCCGGCGCATCGCGCGATGCGCGCACGATGCTCGTCGCCGCGCTCGCCTCGGTGGATGCATGGCTGTCGGGCGCGGGTGAAATCGTGGCGACGGTGAAGCGCGGCAACGCGTGGCGGCAGCTGCGCATCGCCATCGATGGCATCGATGCGGGTCGCCTTGCGACCGCGATCGACACGGCCGATGCGATCGACGCCCCGCAGCCGTGCGCGTGGTGCGTGCCGGAGGCCGACGACGCGCCCGCGTTCGCCGCCTCGTCCTGGCGCATCGAGGGAGCGCAGCTGCACGTCACGTTCCGCGACCCGCTGTCGCGCGAAGCCATCGTGCTGCTCGGCGATGCGACCGTCCGCGCGCTCGCGACGCTCGCATCCGACCCCGCCTCGCCGCTTTCGAGGATCGGCACTCCGGATGCCGCCGACCGCTCGCACCAGATCGACGACTGGGCCCTCGCGCCGCCCGCCCGCACGCAGCACGAAACCGTGCACGCCTGCTTCGCGCAGGCACTCGCGGCGTGGCCGCAGAACACCGCCGTCGTCCATCGCGATGCCGCCATCACCTACGCCGAACTCGACCGCCGCGCCGCCTCGCTCGCCACGCGCCTGCGCGAGGCGGGCGTCGTCGCCGGGGACATCGTCGGCGTCGCACTGCCACGCTCCCTCGACGCCGTGGTCGCACTGCTCGGCGTGATCAAGGCAGGCGCCGCGTACCTGCCGCTGGACCTTGCGCTGCCAGCCGACCGCGTCGCCTTCATGATCGACAACGCGCGCGTGCGCGTGCTGGTCGTCGATCCCGCGATCGAAGCCGCCGCGATGCCGCGCGATGCCGCGCGCGTGAACGTGCACGGCGACGATGCCCCGTTCGACGGCGAACCCGCCATCGACGGCGATTCGCTCGCGTACGTGCTCTTCACCTCCGGCTCCACCGGCGTGCCGAAGGGCGTGGAGATCCGCCACCGCTCGCTGGTCCGCCGACTGCACGGCGTCGATTACGTCGCCCTCGACACCGGCACCCGCCTGCTGCACCAGGCGCCGCTGGGCTTCGACATTTCCGGGCTCGAGATCTGGGGCGCGCTGTTCAACGGCGGCACGATCGTGGTGCACGATGAAGTGGCGCCGACCACGGCGCGCCTGCGCGAAACCATCGCGCGGCACGACGTCAACGCAGGGATCATGGCCGTCGCGCTGTTCAACGCCGTGGTCGACGAGGACGCGACGATCCTGGCCGGGATGCGCGATCTGATCGTCGGCGGCGAAGCGCTGTCGGTCGATCACATCCGCCGCATGCAGGCCGCCGCGCCGGCGCTGCGCCTGCACAACGGCTACGGCCCGACCGAGTGCACGATCATGTGCACCTCGCATCCGATTCCGCGCGACCTGCCGGCCGATGCGGCGACGATCCCGATCGGCCGTCCGCTGCAGGACACCAGCGCGTACGTGTTCAACCGTCGCCTGCAGCTGCTGCCGACGGGCGTGATCGGCGAGTTGTGCGTGGGCGGCGTCGGCGTCGCGCGCGGCTATCTCGCGCGGCCGGAGCTCAATGCGGAGCGCTTCGTGCCCAATCCCTTCATCGAAGGCGACGTGCTGTATCGCACGGGCGACCAGGTGCGCCTGCGCGAGGATGGGCTGATCGAGTTCGTCGGCCGCACCGATGCGCAGGTGAAGATCCGCGGGCACCGCATCGAGCTGACCGAGGTCGAAGCCGTGCTCGCGCGGCATCCGTCCGTCGCTTCGTCCATCGTCGTCGCGCGCGCGGATTTCCCCGGCGAAAAGCGCCTGGTCGCGTACTACGTCGAATCCGGCATCGAAGCCCACGCGCCGCAGCTGCGCGCGCATTTGGCCGCCGCGCTGCCGCCGTACATGGTGCCGACGCGTTACGTGCGGCTGGACGAACTGCCGCGCACGGTCAATGGCAAGATCGACCGACGGGCCTTGCCCGCGCCGGATCGCCGCCGTCCGGAACTCACCGTCGATTTCGCCGAGCCGGCGACATCGCTCGAGCGCCGATTGTGCGATGCGTTCGGCGCGCTGCTCGACGTCGAGGGCGTGGGCCGCGACGACAACTTCTTCGAACTCGGCGGCAGCTCGCTGCTCGCCGTGCGCCTGGCCGAGCAGATCCGCGTGGAAGGCTGGCAGGCCGACGGCAGCGGTCCGCGCGTGGCGGCGCCGACGATCTTCCAGCACCCGACGCCGGCGCGGCTCGCGATCGTGCTGGAAGGCGGGCAGGCCACGCATGCGCCGACCCGCCGCACGGTGGATGCGCGCGAGCCCATCGCCATCGTCGCGATGGCCGGGCGTTTCCCCGGCGCGGACGACGTCGAAGGCTTCTGGAACAACCTCTGCGAAGGCCGCGATTCGATCACCAAGTTCCGCATCGACGAGCTCGATCCGGCCGTCAATGCGAGCGAACGCAACGATCCGGCCTACGTCGCCGCGCGCGGCGTGATCGACAACGTCGAGCTGTTCGACGCGGCGTTCTTCGGCATCGGCCCGCGCGAGGCGGAGCTGATGGATCCGCAGCAGCGCATCTTCCTGGAGCTGTGCTGGGAATGCCTGGAACGCGGCGGCCATGCGCCGGACGCCGCCGGCGTCACCGGCGTCTTCGCGGGAATGAACAACGCCACCTACTTCCAGCGCCACGTGTCCGCGCATCCGGACCTGGTGAGCCGCGTCGGCGCGTTGCAGGTGATGCTCGGCAACGAGAAGGACTACATCGCCACGCGCGTGGCGCACAAGCTCAACCTCACCGGCCCGGCGGTGGCGGTGCACTCGGCGTGCTCGACGTCGCTGGTCGCGATCGCGCAGGCGGTGGAAAGCCTGCAGGCCGGCCTGTGCGACATGGCGCTCGCGGGTGGCATCGCGGTGACGTGCCCGCCGCGCAGCGGTTACCTGTACCAGGAAGGTTCGATGCTCTCGCCCGACGGCCACACGCGCACATTCGACGCGAACGCGAAGGGCACGGTGTTCGGCGATGGCGCAGCGGTGGTGCTGCTGAAGCGATTGTCGGATGCGATCGCCGACGGCAATCCCGTGTACGCCGTGATCCGTGGCAGCGCGCTCAACAACGACGGCGCCAACCGCGCCAGCTTCACCGCGCCGAGCAGCGAAGGCCAGGCCGCGGTGGTCGCGCTCGCGCACGACAAGGCCGGCGTCGATCCGCGCAGCATCAGCTACGTCGAAGCGCATGGCACGGCGACGCCGCTGGGCGATCCGATCGAGATCGAGGGCCTCACCCGCGCGTTCCGTCGCGGTACGCAGGACAGCGGCTTCTGCCGCATCGGTTCGCTCAAGAGCAACGTCGGCCACATGGTGACCGCGGCCGGTGCGGCGGGCGTGATCAAGACCGCCCTCTCGCTGCACGAGAAGCGCATCCCGGCGAGCATCCATTTCGAGTCGCCGAACCCGACCATCGATTTCGCCAGCACGCCGTTCGTCGTCAACGCGCGCATGAGCGCATGGGAACGCGACGGCGACGCACCGCGCCGCGCGGGCGTGAGTTCGTTCGGCCTCGGCGGAACCAACGCGCACGCCGTGCTGGAGGAAGCGCCGCCGCTGCCCGAGTCCGGCGAAGCCGAAGGCCCGCAGCTGCTGGTGCTGTCCGCGCGCACGCCGGCGGCGCTGGGCGCGGCCGTGAACCGGCTGGCCGATCACCTCGACGCGCATCGCGATGCGAACCTCGCCGACGTGGCGTGGACGCTCGCGGTCGGGCGCAAGGCATTCGCGCATCGCATCGCCATCGCGGCCGACGACGTGCCGTCCGCGATCGAAACCCTGCGCGCGCCCGACACGCAGGCCGACGCCGCGCGCAGCCGGCCGGCCCGCGCGGCCGGCGTCGTCTTCATGTTCCCGGGGCAGGGCGCGACGTACCCCGGCATGGGGCGCAGCCTGTACGAAGCCGAGCCCGTGTTCCGCGACGCGCTGGACGAATGCGCGAAGCTGCTGCGCGCCGACCTCGGCTTCGATCTCCGCGAGCGCCTGTTCGCGGAAGACTCCGAAGCATTGCTGCCGACCTCGATCATGCAGCCGGCGACGTTCGCCATCGAATACGCGCTGGCGAAGCTGTGGATGGCGCGCGGCATCGAGCCCGTCGCCATGATCGGCCACAGCATCGGCGAGTTCGTCGCCGCGACCCTGGCCGGCGTGTTCGAACTACGCGATGCGCTGCACCTCATCGCGCGCCGGGGTGCGTTGATGCAGGCGCAGCCGGCCGGTTCGATGCTGTCGATCCGCCTCCCGGCCGACGCCGTGCGCGAACGCCTGCCGCAGGCGCTCTCGCTCGCGGCGGAGAACTCGCCGCTGGCCTGCGTGGTCGCCGGGCCGTCGGACGCGGTCGCCGCGTTCCAGGCGCAACTGGAAGGCGAGGGGATCGCCTGTCGCGCGCTGCGGACGTCGCACGCGTTCCACTCGGCGATGATGGAGCCGGTGGTCGCGCCGTTCCGCGAGGCCGTCGCGGCGGTGCGCCTCAATCCGCCGACGCGGCCCATCGTGTCCACCGTCACCGGCGCGCCGCTGCGCGACGACGAAGCGACGTCGCCCGGCTACTGGGCGCGCCACCTGCGCGAGGCGGTGCGTTTCTCCGGCGCGTTGCAGGCGCTGGTGGAGGATCCCTCGCGCGTGCTGCTGGAAGTGGGCCCGCGCGGCACGCTGAACGCGCTCGCGCGCCAGCAGCCGGCCGTGCAGAAGCAGCGCATCGCCACCGTCGCCAGCCTGTCGGACAACCCCGCGAGCGAGCGCCGCGACCTCGTCGACGCAGCCGGCCGGCTCTGGAGCCAGGGCGCGGCGATCGATCCGGCCGCGTTCGACACGCGCGCGATCCGCCATCGCCTGCGCCTGCCGACCTATCCGTTCGAGAGACAACGTTATTGGGTGGAGGCGGTTGCCGCGAGCCCGGGCAACGTCGTCCCGCACCCGGCGGTCGCCACCGCCGCACGAACCAACACCGTACTGGAGACCGTCATGCCGCAGTCCCTGCCCGCCGCCGCCGCCGTCCCCGCCGTGCCCGCTCCCGGCCGTCGCGAACGCCTGGTCGGGCAATTGCGCGGCCTGTTCGAGAACATCGCCGGCTTCGACATGAGCGACGCCGACGCGGACACCAACTTCATCGAACTGGGCCTGGACAGCCTGATGCTGACGCAGGTCGCGGTGCAGTTGCAGAAGACCTTCGAGGTACCGGTGAACTTCCGCCAGCTGATGGGCGATTGCAGCAGCCTGGATCGCCTGGCCGGCATGCTCGACGCGACGCTGCCCGCCGACCCCGCGCCGGCGCCCGTGCAGGCGGCGACTGCCGCGCCGATGGCCCTTTCGCCGGTTGCGGTCGCGCCCGTCGCGCTGCCCGCGCTGGAAGGCGGCAACGACTTCACCCGCCAGGTGATCGCCCAGCAGATGCAGCTGATGGCGCAGCAGCTGGCGTTGCTGTCGGGCGGCGCAGTCGCTCCCGTGGCCACTGCTCCGATCGCCGTACCTGCGCCCGTCGCCGCCGCACCCGCCGTCGCCGCGCCCACCGCAGCCGCGCCGGTGCAGAAGCCGGCCGTCGAAGGCGAGGAAGACACCGGCGCCGTGCAGCAGAAGTACGACGTGAAGAAGGCCTTCGGCGCGATCGCGCGCATCGAGAACCACGTCGATACCGACCTGTCGCCGCAGCAGAAGGCCAAGCTCGATGCATTCATGGACCGCTACGTCGCGCGCACGCGCAAGTCGAAGGAATACACGCAGGCCAACCGTTCGCAGCTCGCCGATCCACGCGTCGTCAACGGCTTCCGTCCGCTGACGAAGGAGATCGTCTACCAGATCGTCGTCGAACGTTCCAAAGGTTCCCGCGTCATCGACATCGACGGCAACGAATACGTCGACGCGCTCAACGGCTTCGGCATGAGCCTGTTCGGCTGGCAGCCGGACTTCGTGCTCGATGCCGTGCGCGAACAGCTCGACAAGGGGTACGAGATCGGCCCGCAGCACCCGGTCGCCGGCGAAGTCGCGCAGCTGGTGTGCGAACTCACCGGGCACGATCGCGCCGCACTGTGCAACACCGGTTCCGAAGCCGTGCTCGGCGCGCTGCGCATCGCGCGCACGATCACCGCGCGCAGCACGGTGGTGCTGTTCACCGGGTCGTACCACGGCATCGTCGATGAAGTGATCGTGCGCGGCACCAAGTCGCTGCGCGCCGTGCCGGCGGCGCCGGGCATCCTGCGCAACACCGCCGAGAACGTGCTCGTGCTCGATTACGGCACGCCCGAGGCGATGGAGATCATCAAGTCGCGCATCCACGAGATCGCCGCGGTGCTGGTCGAACCCGTGCAGAGCCGCCGCCTGGACTTCCGTCCGGTCGATTTCCTCAAGGAACTGCGCCAGCTCACGCAGGACAACGGCGCGCTGCTGATCTTCGACGAAGTGGTCACCGGCTTCCGTTCGAATCCCGGCGGCGTGCAGGCGATCTTCGGCATCAAGGCCGACATCGCGACCTACGGCAAGGTCGTCGGCGGCGGCTTCCCCATCGGCGTGATCGCCGGCAAGCGCGAGTACATGGATGCGCTGGACGGCGGCCACTGGCAGTACGGCGACGATTCGGTGCCGACGGTGGGCGTGACGTACTTCGCCGGCACGTTCGTGCGCCATCCGTTGGCGCTGGTCGCGGCGAAGGCGGTGCTCGAACACTTCAAGGCCGACGGCGGCGAACTGCAGAAGCGCCTGAACGCGAAGACCGAAGCGCTCGCCGCGGACATCAACGCGTTCTGCGCAGACGTTGGCGCGCCGGTGTCGGTGAAGCAGTACGCCTCGGCGTGGAAGACGCACTGGCACGAGGCGCACCCGCTGCAGGACCTGCTGTTCGCGTCGATGCGCATGCGCGGCATCCACATCCTCGACAACTTCCCGTGTTTCATCACCACCGCGCACAGCGATGAGGACATCGCGCGCATCGCTACGGCGTTCAAGGAAGCGGTCGCCGAACTGCAGGACATGGAACTGCTGCCGCGACGCGCGGCGACGCCGAAGACGGTGATGGACGCCAGCAGGCCCGTTGTGCCCGGCGCGCGCCTGGGCCGCGAACCGGACGGCACGCCGGCGTGGTTCGTGCCCAATCCGGAGCAGCCCGGCCGGTACATGAAGGTGAGCGCATGAATGCAGCCATGTTCGACAGGAGCCGGGACAAGGCCGGCGGCGCCGATACCGCCGTCGATTACGACCCGTTCGCCGACGGCCCGCTGGCGCGCGTCGCGCCGACGACCGAACCGCAGCGCGAAGTGTGGCTCGCCGACCAGCTCGGTCGCGATGCGTCGCTGGCGTACAACGAGTCGATCTCGCTGGATTTCCGCGGCCCGCTCGACGCCGACGCGCTGCACGAGGCGCTGCGCGGCCTGGTCGCGCGCCACGACATCCTGCGCGCGAACTTCGGCCCCGACGGCAAGACGCTGTGCGTGGCCGACGAACGCGCCATCGAACTGTCGCTGACCGACCTCTCCGCGCTGGAAGACGCCGCGCGCGACGCGCGCATCGCCGCGCACGCGCGCGAGGCGGTGGAAACGCCGTTCGATCTCGACCATGGCGTGCTGTTCCGCGCGCAGCTGCTGCGCCTGTCCGACGATCACCATCACCTCGTGCTCACCGCGCACCACATCGTGTGCGACGGCTGGTCGTGGTGGGTGATCGTGCGCGAGCTCGGCGCGCTGTACTCGCAGGCGCGGGGTCATGCGTCGCAGACGCTGCCGCCGGCCGAATCGTTCGCCGATTACGCGCTGGCCGAAGCCGAACATCCGCACGGCGCGACGTACCGGGCCGACGAGGCGTACTGGCTCGGACGCTTCGCCGACGGCGGACCGGTGCTCGACCTTCCGACCGATCGCACGCGTCCGTCGCGTCGCACGTTCCCGTCGATCCGCGAGGATCATCTGCTCGACAACGATCTCGTCGCCGCCGTGCGCCGCCTCGGCGCGCGCCAGGGCGCGAGCCTGTTCGCGACCCTGCTCGCCGGTTTCGCCGGCTTGTTGTCGCGCCTGACCGCGCAGAACGACGTGGTGATCGGCATTCCGGCCGCCGGCCAGTCGGTCGATGGCCACGACCATCTCGTGGGCCATTGCGTGAACCTGCTGCCGCTGCGGTTCGAGCTGGACCACGCGCAGCCCTTCGAACAGGCATTGGGCGGCGCGCAGTCGACGCTGCTCGACGCGATCGAACACCAGCGCTACACCTTCGGCACGCTGCTGAAGAAGCTGCCGTTGCAGCGCGATCCCGCGCGCCTGCCGCTGTGCAGCGTGATGTTCAACATCGACCAGGCGATGGACCAGGAAAGCACCGGCTTCCACGGCCTGGGCATGCGCCTGATCACCAATCCGCGCAGTTACGAGAACTTCGAACTGTTCGTCAACGCGGTGCAGGTGCAGGGCGGCATGCGGCTGGAATGCCAGTACAACACCGACCTGTTCGACAACGCGACGATCCGCCGCTGGCTCGCCGCGTACGAGACGCTGTTGCGCGAAGCCGTCGCGCGGCCGGACCTTCCGTTCGGGCGGCTGTCGGTGGTGTCCGAAAGCGCGCGCGCGGAACTCCAGGCGTTGCAGCCCGCGCCGGTGGCGTTCGACCGCGAATGTCGCATGCACGAGGCGTTCGAACGCCAGTGCGACCGCACGCCCGATCGCATCGCCGTCGAGTTCGACGACGCGCACGTGCGCTACGACGAACTGGAAGCTCGCGCCAACCGCATCGCGCACTTGCTACGAAAGCGCGGCGTGCATCGCGGTTCGCTGGTGGGGCTGGTGCTCGATCGCGGCGTGGACATGCTCGCCGGCCTGCTCGGCGTGCTGAAGGCGGGCGCGGGTTACGTTCCGCTGGACCCGAATTTCCCCGCCGAACGCCTGGGCTACATGGCCGGCGACGCGGGCCTGGCCGCGCTGCTGACGACAAGCAAACACGCAGGCAACTTCGACCTGCGCGGCCGTCCGGTGTTGTCGCTCGACACGCTGGACGATGAACTCGCCGCGCTGCCGCATTCGCGCATCGGTCGCGACGAAGGCGCAGCGGAGCCGGAATCGATCGCCTACGTCATCTACACCTCCGGTTCGACCGGCCGCCCGAAGGGCGTGCAGGTGCCGCATCGCGCGGTCAGCAATTTCCTGTCGAGCATGGCGAAGGAACCGGGCCTGGACGCGGACGATCGCCTCGTCGCGGTGACCACGCTTTCGTTCGACATCGCCGTGCTTGAACTGCTGCTGCCGCTGTCGGTCGGCGCGCGCGTCGTGCTCGCCGATCGCGTGACCGCCGCCGATGGCGTCGCGCTGAAGGCGCTCATCGCCAGCAGCGGCGCGACCGTAATGCAGGCGACGCCGGCGTCGTGGCGTTTGCTGCTCGATGCGGAGTGGCAGGGCGATGCGGACTTCAAGATCCTCTGCGGCGGCGAAGCGCTGCCGCCGGATCTGGCGACACAGCTGCTCAAGCGATGCGGTTCGCTGTGGAACGTGTACGGCCCAACCGAAACGACGGTGTGGTCGACGTGCTCGCGCGTGCTGGATGCGTCCGACATCCATATCGGGCGGCCGATCGACAACACGCAGGTGTGGATCCTCGATCCGCGCGGCGAGCTGTGCCCGCTCGGCGTGCCGGGCGAGATCTGGATCGGCGGCGATGGTGTGACGCTGGGGTATCTCAACCGACCCGAACTCACGTCCGAACGTTTCGTGCCCGATCCTTTCGCGGGCTCGAGCGGCGCGCTGCTGTATCGCACGGGCGATCGCGGGCGCTGGCGCCCGGATGGCGTGCTCGAACACCAGGGACGCCTGGATTTCCAGGTGAAGGTGCGCGGCTACCGCATCGAACTGGGCGAGATCGAAGCGCTGCTGGCGGCGCATGCGCAGGTCGCGCGTGCGGTGGTGGTCGCGCGTGAGGATCGCCCGGGCGACGTGCGGCTGGTGGCGTACGTGGTGGGCGAAGGTGCGTCGTCGCTGGACGAAGCCGCGCTCGCGTCGTACCTCAAAGGCTCGCTGCCCGATTACATGATCCCGCAGCACATCCTGTTCCTCGACGCGATCCCGCTGCTGCCCAACGGCAAGATCGACCGCAAGTCGCTGCCGGCGCCGGACCTCACCGCGAAGCTCGCCGGCGAACGCGTGGCGCCGCGCAACGCGCTGGAGCGCACGATCGCCGACGCCATGGCGAAGGTGCTCGGCGTCGCGGAAGTCGGCGTGGACGATGATTTCTTCTCGCTCGGCGGGCACTCGCTGCTCGCCGCGCAGCTGACTTCGCGCATCAACAAGGAGCTGGGCATCGCGCTGTCGCTGCGTGCGCTGTTCGACGGGCCGACCGTCGCCAAGCTTGCGCGCATGGTGCAGGGCATCGACGGCGAAGCCGCGCCGAAACGCGAGCCGATCAAGCCACTGGAAGATCGCACGCGCGGTCCGATGTCGGTGATGCAGGAGCGCCTGTACCTGCTCGAACAGTTCAATCCCGGCCAGATCACCTACAACACGCCGAGCGCGCATCGCCTGCGCGGGCCGTTGCAGCTGGATGCGTTCCAGGCCGCGCTCAACGCGATGATCCAGCGCCAGAGCGTGCTGCGCACGACGATCGGCCTGGTCGATGGCGAGCCGATGCAGATCGTGCACGACGCGGTCGACGTCGATATCACCGACGTCGTCGACGTGAGCCATCTGCCGAAGGACGAACGCGAAGCGGAAGTGTCGCGGCTGATGGATGCACTGATCCAGACGCCGTTCGAACTGGACCGTGCGCCGCTGATCCGCTCGCGCCTGTTCCGCCTTGGGCCGGAAGAGCACGTGTGGTTCTTCATGACGCACCACCTGATCTGGGACGGCTGGTCGTTCGACCTGATGTACACCGACATGGCCGAACTTTACGCCGCGCAGCTGGAGCAGCGCGAGCCGAAGCTGCCGGAACTGCCGGTGACCTACGCCGATTTCTCGGCGTGGCATCGCGAGTGGCTGCAGGGGCCGGAGTACGCGAAGCAGCTGGCGTTCTGGCGCGAGCGCCTCGGCGGCGCCGGCCACGCGATCGAAGCGCTGCCCACCGACATGCCGCGTCGCCCGGGCATGTCGGGGCGCGGCGTCACGCATCGCATCACCGTCGGCAACGACGTGACCGCGGCGCTGCACGACACCGCGCGCAAGGTCGACGCCACGCTGTACATGGTGCTGCTCACCGCATATTTCGCGCTGATCAGCCGTACCTCGAACCTGCGGGAGCTGATCGTCGGCACGCCGGTGCGCGGGCGCAACACGGCCGAGGTGGAGAACCTGATGGGGTACTTCACCAGCCTGTTGCCGCTGCGCATGGAGATCGATCCGTCGATGACCTTCGCGCAGGCGGTGAAGCAGGTGAAGGACGTGGTGCTCGACAGCTTCGCGCATCCGGACGTCCGCCTGGAGGACCTGGTGCGCGAGTTGAGCGTGCGCAGTCGCGAAGGCGGCGCCGTGCTGTACCACGCGCTGTTCTCGTTCCAGGACATCCGCCAGCGCATGTGCGAATGGGGTCCGCTCACGCACGAGCGCTATCCGGTGTTCCAGACGGCATCGACGCAGGACCTCGGCCTGTGGTTCGTCGAACAGGACACGGGCCTGTCGGGCGGCTTCATCTACAACGCGGACATCTTCCTCGACGAAACCGCGGCGCTGCTGCGCGATCGCTACGTCGCCGTGCTGAAGGCGCTGGGGCGCGATCCGTCGCTGACGCTGGAGCAGATCACCCGGTTCGACGACGGCCAGCCGCTGTGCTTCGGACGCAGCATCGAGGCCGACCCGCTCGCCGCGGAAACCCCGGCGACCATCGACGCCGAATTGTACGAGCCGCTCGACGCACTGGGCGAACAACTGCTCGAGATCTGGCGCGACCTGCTGCGCAAGCCGGACATCGGCGCGGACGACGATTTCTTCGCGCTGGGCGGGCATTCGCTGCAGGCGGTGCAGATGTTCCACCGTTTCAACCGCCAGACCGGCGTGAACCTGCCGCTGGCGACGCTGCTCTCCGCGCGCACCGTGCGTGCGCTCGCGCGCGAGTACCACCGCGCGAAGAACGATGCCGACGTGCAGGCCGACGGCGCGCGCCCGGACCCGTGGGCGCCGCTGGTGCCGATCCGTCCGCAGGGCGACGCGGCGCCGCTGTTCCTCGTGCATGCGGTCGGCGGCAACGTGCTGAACTACCGTCCGCTCGCCGACGCGATGCCCGCGGGCATTCCCGTCTACGGTCTTCAGGCGCTGGGGCTCGACGGCCGCACGGCGCCGCTGGAACGCGTGGAGGCGATGGCCGAACGCTACGTGCGCGAGATCCGCAGCGTGCAGCCGCACGGTCCGTACCACCTGGCGGGCGGTTCGATGGGCGGCATCATCGCCTTCGAGATGGCGCAGCAACTGATGGCGGCGGGCGAAACCGTCGGCATGCTGGGGCTGATCGACACGTCGGCGGAATTCGGCATCCGCTATCGCGCGCAGGCGCAGCGTGGATTCACCGGACGCGTGCAGCGGCTGCATCGTCGCATGCAGGGGCAGACGCTGGGCGAGCGCATCGCGACTATCGGCGGTGTCGTCAACGGCCGTCTGCAGGCGTCGAAGCTGCGCCAGCAGGCGCAACAAGCGCGCGATGCGGGCGAGGCGCTGCCGCACAGCGTGCGCTATGCCGAACTGGAAGCCACCCACATGCGCGCGTACGTGCAGTACATCGTGAAGCCGTACGCGGGGGCGATCGTGCTGTTCCGCGCCGAGAACCAGCCGCCGGAACTGAGCGCGAAGCCGAAGCTCGGCTGGGAAGCGATGTGCGGTGCGGTGGAGGTCGTACCGGTGCCCGGCGATCACCGCGGCATGATCGAATCGCCGTCGCTGGTGGCGAAGCTCAGCGCGGCGATCCTGCGCGCGCAGGGCGGGGCTGCGTCCGTCGATGGCGCGGAGACCACTCCGGCCCAAGCGCGTGCGAAGCGATACGACGACACGGTCGCCGACGACGATCCGCGCGCGACGTACCTGCGCGGAGTGTGGAAGGAACTGCTCGGCGTGGACGTCGGGCCGCAGGACAACTTCTTCGACCTGGGCGGCAACTCGATGCTCGCGGTGCAGATGTCCAGCCGCGTCGCGAAGGACACCGGCGTGCGCATCCAGCTGATGCGCCTGGCCGCGACGAATCTCGTGCAGATCGCCGCGGACCTGCCGTCGCACATCGTCCCGGAGGAACGCGGCGGCGTCGGCGCGCGCATGGCGCGCAGCATGAAGCGCCTGCTGCGCACGCCGGGAGCGGTGGAATGAGCGCGCCGTTCTTCTTCGGTGCGCCGGGCCGCAGCCTGTTCGGCCTGCTGCACGCGCGCGACGACGCGGAGCCTGCGTCGAAGCACGCGCTGCTGCTGTGCGCGCCGCTGCTGCAGGACGGCATCCGCAGCCATCGTGCGCTGTGGTCGCTCGCGCAGACGGTGGGGCAGTACGGCATTCCGGCGCTCACGTTCGACTGGTACGGCACCGGTGATTCCGCCGGGCAGGACGCCGAGCTGAGCCTGTCGGGCATGCTCGATGATCTCGATCGCGCGAGCGTGGAGGCGATGCGTCGCGGCGAAGTGTCGCAGGTGCAGTTCCTCGCGCTGCGCAGTGCGGCGCTTCCGCTGCTGGCCGCGCTGGAGCGGCGCGTCGATCCGGTCGATGTCGTGCTGTGGGATCCGCAGCTCGACGGCGACAGGCTCGTCGCGTCGTGGAGGGAACAGCATCGCCAGCAGGTGCACGAAAGCGGCCGTTACGTCGGCGTGGTGCACGAATCCGACGATGGCGAGCTGCTCGGCTTCGGCGTGAGCGATGCGTTGCTGGATGCGCTCGCGGCGCTCGACGCCGCGCAGCTGCGCCTGCCGCGCGGAAGCCGCGTGCGCATGGCGGTGTGGGAGATGGACGAGGAACTGGACCGCTTCGCGCGCGAGCAGCGCGCCGGTGGCGTGGCGGTGGAGGCGGTGCTGCTCGACGAAGGCGAGCGCCCGGAATGGAGCGTGCCGTCGCGCTTCGGCGGCCAGGTGTTCCCGCGCCGCGCCGTGGCCCAGCTCGCGCAGCGCATGACCGGACAGGTGCCGTGGTGAACCTGCAATTCAACGAGAAACGACTCGACGCGCGCGTGCCCGAAGCGCGCCTGGAATCCGCGCCCGCGCCCACGCGCGAACGCACGCCTGGACCCGCGCAGGACGCCTTCATCGAAACGGCGCATCGCTTCGGCGATGGCCTCGTCGGCGTGATCACGCGCCCGGATGGCGTCGCATCGAAGATCGGCGTGTTGCTGCTCAACGCCGGCCTCACGCGCCACACCGGCCCGTTCCGCGCACACGTCGACATCGCGCGCATGCTCGCGGCGCAGGGCTTCGCGGTTCTGCGCTTCGATCAGTCGGGGCTGGGCGACAGCGAGCTGCCGGGCAAGGCGTCCGGCGAACGTCGCCACCGCGAAACCGACGCGGCGATGCGCCTGCTCGCACAGGAGGCGGGCGCCGAACGCTTCGTGCTGTGCGGCCTGTGCTCGGGTGCTGACGATGCGTTCCACGTGGGCGCGGTCGATCCGCGCGTGGCCGGCGCGATCCTGCTCGATGGCGTCGCGTATCCCACGCCCGGCTTCTGGGTGCGGCATGCACTGCCGCGGCTGCTGGATTTCGGCAAGGTGCTGCGCTTCCTCATGTCGCGCCGCAATCCACGCCCTTCGCTGTCGGATTTCCGCGACTGGCCCGCGCGCGCGCAGGCGCAGCGCATGCTCGCCGACATGGTCGCGCGGGATACGCGGCTGCTGTTCGTCTTCACCGGCGGCGCCTATCACTACTTCAACCATCGCGCGCAGTTGCCCGCGAGTCTCGGTCGCGCCGCGCAGGAGAAACAGGTGAGCCTGGAATTCTGGCGCGAGTACGACCACACCTTCTACCTGCGCAAGCATCGCCGCGTGCTGCTCGCGCGCATCGCGGCCTGGATGCGCGAACAGTTCGGCGACGCGGGGACGCCCTGACCCGATGACCGCGTCCACGCCCGGCCTGGCCCGGCATTACCTGCGCTATTCCACCGCCAACCTGTTGGTGATGATGGCGGGGCTGGTGTCCTTCCCGCTGCTCACGCGGCTGCTCGACAACACGCAGTACGGCATCCTGGGCTACTACGAAACCTGGGTGCTGATGGCGGTGGCCGTCGCCAAGCTCGGCGCGCAGCATTCGATCCAGCGCTTCTATCCGCACGGCGGCGACGACGCGCGCATGCGTTCGTTCGCCACCAACCTGTTCTACCTGCCGATGATCGGTTCGCTGGCGTTGTGGGCGTTGGTCGGCGCGATCGTGATCGTGCACGGCTACGTCACCGGCGAGGGGCATTCGCCGGTGTTCTGGATGGCGCTGGTGATGACGCCGATGCTGGTCTATTCCAGCCTGGTGGAAACCGTGCTGCGCGTGACCGAGCAGTCGCGCACGGTGATGCTCACGCGCGTGGCGTGGCGGTGGCTGCAGCTGGCGCTGATGCTCGGCGCGGTGCTCGCCGTGCAGCACACCGCCGCGGCGGCGTACGGCGGAAAGCTGCTGGCGGTGGTGATCGGCATGGTGTTCTACCTCGCGTGGGCGCGGCGGCACCTGCATTTCGCGCGACGCTCGATGGATCCGGCGGAACTTCGCCAGTCGTTCGCGTACGGCATGCCGCTGGTGGCGACGGAGATCCTCGCCGTCGCGCTGGTGTCGATCGATCGCATCATGCTCAAGAGCCTGTCCGGCGATTTCGCGGTGGTGGGCATCTACAGCGTCGGCGCGGCGCTGGCGATGCAGGTGCACATGTTCATGAACCTCACCCTGTTCGAGTCGTTCACGCCGGCGGCCAACCGCGTGTTCACCACCGACGGCGCGGCGGCCGTGCGCACGCTCAAGCGAACGATGCTCGTGCCGATGACCTATGCCGCGATCGGCGTCGCGATATTGCTGTGGTGCCTGGGCACGGACCTCATCATCGCGCTGAGCGGCGCGGACAAGTCGCGATCGGGCCCGGTTTTCGAGTGGATGGGCGCGATGAACGCGGTGCTGCCGGTGGTGCTGGTGTGCGGCTTCGGCCTGGTGCTGGAACGGCGCACGAAGACGGTGCTGGCGTTGATGGGCCTGGCGGTGGCGGTGAACTCGCTGCTCAACCTGCTGTGGATTCCCGCGTACGGCGTGATGGGCGCGGCGTACGCGACCCTGGTGAGTTCGACGGTGTCGAGCGTGGCGGCATGCCTGCTCGTGGATCCCGCGCTGCGCCAGTTCCCGGATCGACGCACGTTGGGAACGGTGGCGGTCGCGGCGTTGGCGGCGCTCGCCGGTGAATGGCTCACGCTGCAGCTGTCGCTGCGCCCCGGCTGGCAGCGGATGCTGGTCGGCGGAATGCTGATCGGCGGGCCGTATCTGCTGGTGCTGCTGACACTGGACGCCCGGCTGCGCGGGATGCTGCATCCGAAGCTGCGCGCGGTGCAGCGGCGGGTGGGGGAGGGGGTGGCGGGGTAGCGGCTTGGAGTTGTCGTTGCTGTTGCTGTTTGTTGTTGGTGTCGGCGTTATGCCGTTGTTGCTGCTGTTGTAGCCCGGGTAAGCGAAGCGCACCCGGGTCGGAGGCGCCCCGCGCTCCCCGGGTGCGCTGCGCTTACCCGGGCTACAGGAGCTGTTGTTGTTGGTGTGGGGTTATGCCGTTGTTGTTGCTGTTGTAGCCCGGGTAAGCGAAGCGCACCCGGGTCGGAGGCGCCCCGCGCTCCCCGGGTGCGCTGTGCTTACCCGGGCTACAGGAGCGCCACTCCGATGAGCGTGCAGGTCATCGGCGCAGGCATGCCCTCGTCACGCCGTCTTCCGCCCCCGCATCTTCCGCAGCGCCGCCGCCACGCCGGCGGTCAACAACGAAGCCGCCGCCAGCGTGCCGATCATCCACGTCGACGACTGCTTCGGCGCCGCTGCGCCGGTCGTGTCGTCGATCGCAGCATCTTCCGCACGCGAGCCAGGTTCCCGCGCGGCAGGCGCACCCGCGGCCGGCGCGCCCACCGTCGGCGCGCCCGCCTGGCCGTCCTGGAACTCCACCGCCCCGATGTCCGCCGCCGAGCCCTTCGGCCGCGACTGGCGCAGGAAATCCGAGGTCACGCTGGTCTGCTGCGTCGCGCGGTCGATCAGCGGGCTGCCCGCGAGCGGCATCGGATCGAACGTCGAAAGCTCGATGCTCGCCAGCTTAGGCTCGCGCCCGCACACGTTGCCGGCCGGGCACATGTCGTCCTTGACGTTCCAGAACGCGTTGCCTTCGAAGCTCACCACCGCCGTGCTCTTGTCGGCGTAATGCGCGCAGCTGCGCATGTCGCCGTCGCTGGCGGTGACGTCCTTCTGGCCGATCAGCGCATTGTTCTGGATTTCCGCGCGCGAGCTCGCGTTGCCCCCGGCGGTGAGGATCAGACAGTCGCCTTCGCCGGTGATGGTGTTGTGGCGCACGGTCGCGGTTTGTTTCGGACCGACGCCGACCGACAACGCATTGCCGTACGCGCGGCACATGTCGCCGTCGCTCATGTCGTATTTCCCGTGGAAGTACGCGCACTGGCCGACGATCACCGAGTTCTCGACCAGCGCGTTCCCCGCGGTCTTCACCTGGTTGCCCGCGTTCGCCGCGGCGTACACGCGGCGCACGACGACGGTGGCGGTCTTCGATTCGTCGGTGTACAGCAGATCGAGTCCGTCGGAGGTGTTGTGGTGGATGCGCGAATCTTCCACCAGCCAGTGGCCGTTGGTCCGGCCGGTGCCGAGGCCGTCGCCGTAGCCGCCTTCCTCCTGCGCCCAGCACGCGAACGGTTCGCCGGTCTGCCAGCGCTCGGCGCAGCCGTTCCAGGCGATTTCCACGTTGCGGAACACGATGTCGCCTTCGTTGGAACTCTCGCCTTCGCCCACGTCGCCGTCCCAGCCGGCCCAGCCGTTGGCGTGGATGCGCACGCGTTCGATCGTCCAGTCGCGCAGGCCGCCGGCCATGATGCCGCGGCCCGACAGGCCGTGGATGTCCAGATCGTGCAGCCACACGTTCTTCGAACGCTTGGCGCCGATGCCGATCGACGCCCATTGCCCGAACGGCGGCGAGTCGCGCTCGCAACGCACGGCGTCGTTCGCGTGGAATTCGACGCAATCGCTCTTGTCGGTGATCTCGAGGCATCCGACTTCGACGTTGTCGGCGTCCTGCAGGTTGAGGACGAGGTCCACGCGGTTGGTGCCCCACAGTTTCGGTGGCGCCTTGCAGCCGCTGTCGAAACCCGCGCCGAGGATGCGCGTGCGCGCCTGCGGCGTGCCGCTCGGCGGCGCGGCCGGATAGCAGTCGTAGGGCGCGCTCGAATCGCAGCGCGTGCTTTTCGTCGAAAGGCCTGGCGATTCCCAGCCGATCATGTATTCGCCCGGGCCGATGATCAGCGTGTCGCCGCCGTCGATGCGCGGGCGATCGCTGGTCGGCAACGCGTAGTTCGGATGACGCCATGCGCAGTCCACGCCGCTGCCGCTGCCGGGATACGGCGCGTCGGCCCGACCGTTGCACTGTTCGTCGTCGCCGCCGTCGGTGCGGACGTAGTACGTGTCGGCGAACGCGGGCACGGGCATCGCCATCGCGGCTAGCGCGCACGCGGGCAGCAGGGCGAAGGCGAGGGGACGAAGCCGCAGGATGGCCATGTCGGATTCCGGCGCGGGGGAGGGATCGGGCAGGGCCCGTTACCGTGGAGAACGCGTTGCGCGCGCATGTTCGGCCGCCTCGCGCCCATGGCCCGTTCATGCAAGACTGCGCCGGCCATGCACTCCCTCCTGCTCTCGCCGATGACCTGGGCCCTGCTGTGGATGGCGGCCACGTGGCTGACGTGGGCGCGGGCCCGCGCGTGGTGGCGCGTGGTGCTGGCGATCGCGGGCATCGCGATCGTGCTGCTGTGCACGCCGCTGGGCGCGAATACGCTGATCCGCATGGTCGAAGGCGGCGTTCCCCGCGAGGCGCGCTGCGATGCGCGGGATGCGCAGGCGCCGATCGTGGTGCTCGCCGGTGGCCTGCAGGACGAACCACGCGCGCACGACGATTACATCGCGCTGACGCCGTCGAGCTGGCGTCGGCTGCGGGGCGGCGTCGAACTGTGGCGCCGTGGCGCGCCGGTGACGATGACCATCGCCGGCGGCGGGCCGTTCGCGATCAGCGAGGCGGCGGTGCTCGCGCGGCTCGCGCAGGACTGGGGCGTGCCGGCGCAGTGGCTGCGCGAGGAAGCGCAATCGACCACCACCTGGGAAAGCGCGATGGCGTTGCGCGGCACGTTGCCGGCGCGCGTGCGCGTGGTGAGTTCGGCCACGCACCTGCCGCGCGCGGCGGTGGCGTTCCGCGCGGCGGGCTTCGTGCCGTGCATGGTGGCGAGCGATTCGGCGTATGTGCCGATGGGAAGCGTCGGGTACTTCCTGCCGCAGCTGTCGGCGATGCAGAAGACGCAGGTGGCGCTGTATGAGGTGATGGGGGTGGTGAGTTATCGATGGCGGGCGCGGGGGCGTGGGCCTGGTTCGTCGGCCCGATAGTCGTGGTGGCTTCTGGAGCCCGGGCAAGCGAAGCGCACCCGGGTTGGAGAAGTGGCCGCGCCCCGGGTGCGCTTCGCTTACCCGGGCTACAACGGCCAGGAGAAATGGCGAACGCAGGGTTGCGCTAGGCCTCCACCGCCCCCAGCGTCGCCGCAGCCGCGCGCACCGGCCGCAGGTTCCCGCCCAGCAACGGCTCGTACGCACGCAGCAGCCGCGTGCCGATCGCATCCCAGCCGTACTCGTCTTCCGCCAGTCGACGCGCCTGGATGCCGAGTGCGGTCGTGCGCTCCGGGGACTGGAGCAGCGACAACACGGATTCGGCGAAGGCCTCCGCATCGTCCGCATACAACGCGCTGCGGCCATGGCGAAGGGCGATGCCTTCGCTGCCGACGGTAGTGGTGACGATCGCCTTGCCCAGCGCCATCGCCTCGAGCACCTTCAGCCGCGTGCCGCTGCCCGCGCGCAACGGGACGACGTAGACCGACGCGTCGTGCACGTGCGGACGCAGGTCGTCGACGAAACCGGCGAGGTCGACGTTCGCGCGCACGTTGGCGGGAACATCGAAGCCTTCGGCCTTGCCGACCAGTTCGAAGCGCGCCGTCGGGCGGCGCGCGAGGATGCGCGGGAACACCTCGCGCAGGAACCAATCCACGCCATCGCGATTCGGAAACCAGCCCATCTGGCCGACGAACACCAGCCGTTCCGCATCCGGCGCGTGCGCGGCGGGGCGGTTCGTTTCCAGATCGACGCCATTGGCGACGACGTGCACGTTGCAGTCCGGCACGAGTTCGCGCAGCCCCTGCGCATCCACCTGCGAGCACGCCAGCACCGCGTCGGCCCGCTCGCAGGCGCGACGCTCGAACGCCCGCAACCTGTCGACCTGGCCGGAAAGGAAGCGCCGCGCCCACGGTCGTGTTTCGATCCCGGCGCGCGCGGCGAGCAGGCGATGCTCGACGTTGTGCGCGTTCAGCGCGATCGGCACGCCGTCGGGCACGCAGTCCGCGTGCGCGATCAGCGGCAGCATGTCGAAGTGCACCAGATCGGCATCGCGCGCGAGAGCGCTCAGCCGCGCGCGCAGCGCGGGCGAGTCGTACTTGGCGACGAGGAAAGGCGTCGGCGTGAGCGTGCCGCGCAGCACCGCGCGCGCGAGCGCGCCACGCGAGCGTTCGCCGGGGATGCGGAAGGTTTCCACGCGCACCATCGCCGCGTGCAGCGTCGCGGCTTCGTCGGGGAGATCGTCCTTGCGCTGGAAGCTCAGCAGCGTCACCTCGTGCTTCGATGCGAGCGCGCGCAGCACGTGCCACGCGCGCAGCTGGTGACCTTCGCGCGGCGGGAAGGGAAGGCGGCTGGTCACGGCAAGGATGCGGGCCATCGTGCGTCCTCAGTGTTTCTTCCACAGCCGCGCCGGGTCCATCGCCAGCGACGCGGGAAGCGACAACAGCGCGGCGAAGTTGAGCATCACGAAACTGCTCGCCGCCGGCAGCAACGGCAATCGCGCGGCCACGCGCGGCAACACCAGTCCACCCAGCGCGCCCGCGTAGGCGAGCAACTGGAGGCCGAAGGCGATGCGATACAGGGCGCCTTCCGCGAACGCGGACGCCGCCAGCGCGACCAGCAACGCCCACGGCACCAGCAGGCGCAGGAACTTGTGCGAGAACCACGCGAAGAACGCCGGGTTCGCGAACGGGTCCAGCAGCCACGGCAGGCGCGCGATCAGCTGCCAGTTGCCCGCGAGCGTGCGCAGCTTGCGCTGGAATTCCTCGTCCACGCTGTGGCTGGCGCGGTCGAGCGCGAGCGCCTCGCGCGCCATCCACACGCGATGGCCCGAGCGCAGCACCTGCAGCGGCATCCACATGTCGTCGAGCACGGTGTTCGCGGGAATCGGCACGAACAACGTGCGGCGCATCGCGTGGATTGAGCCGCTGACGCCATGCAGCCACCCCAGCTTCGCTTCGTCCGAACGCAGGCGTTTTTCCATGCGCCAGTACAGTCCGACGCCTTCGCCGGTGCCGTGATCGGCGGCGGCGATCACCAGCTCGCCGCTCACCGCGCCGATGGACGGATCGGCGAACGGCGCCGCCAACGCGCGCAGCGCGCCCGGTGCGAAGCGTTGCCGTGCATCGGTGAAGGCGACCAGCGGCGTGTCGACCTGGCGCATGCCCAGGGTGAGCGCCGCCGCCTTGCCGACGTTGTGCGGCAGATCGAGCACGCGCACGCGATCGTCGCCGAGCGATGCGGCGGCGCGCGCGGTGCCGTCGCGGCTGCCGTCGCTGATCGCCAGTACCTGCAGCCTGTCGGCGGGGTAGTCCTGGTCGAGGATGTCGCGGATGCGCGCGGCGATGCGCGCTTCCTCGTCGAAGGCGGCGATGACGACGGTCATCGGTTCGCATTCGTCATCGTCGCCGCCGCGCGGATCGTGCAGCGGCGCGTCGCCATAGCGTCGCGCAAGCAACGCCGTGAACAGCGGATAGCCCGCGTACGCCCAGGCGACCAGCGCGATGCACGACCAGAACAGCAGCGCGGCGTTCACAGCAGGCGCTCGCGCAAACGCTGGTAGCCGTCGTTGCCGAGCACGCGCTTGGGCAGCGCGAGCGCGGCGTGACGTGCCTGCATCCAGCGTGCCGGCAATCCGCGCCAGTGCACCAGCGCGGCGAAATCGTCCAGCGAGAGCGTGCGCGTGACCGGCAACCGCTGCAGCCACGCATCGCCACGACGACGCCGGTTCGGCCCCGGCACGGAGCCGAGCAGATGCCGGTAGCCGAGCCGCTGCGCCGCGTTCAGTTCGCGCTCGCCGCCACGACCGCCGGGCAGCGCGAGCGAATCGATCGGCCGGCCGCAGATCGCCTGCAACCGGCAGCGGCTGTCGTCGAGTTCGGCCATCAGGTCGGTCGTGTCCAGGTCCGACAGGAACGCATGCGTGCGTCCGTGCGAGCCGATGCCCATGCCGTGGGCCGCGAGGCGGCGGATGTCGTCCGGCGCGAGCATGCCGCACTGGCCGATGAAGTCGGTGGTGACGAAGAACTCCGCGCGCAGCCCGCGTTCGAGCAGCAGCGGCAGCGCGATCTCGACGTTGGACACGTCGCCGTCGTCGAAGGTGATGATCACGTCGCGTGCATCGCCGGAACCCGACAGCGCGTCTTCCAGCAACGGCGCGCGATGGCCCTGCTGCACCAGCCAGTCGAGCTGCCGCGCGAACATCTCCGGATGCACGCTGTACACCGGATCGAAACGCCCGCGCGAGGACGCCTCGCGGTGCAGGCCGTGGTACATCAGGATGGGAAGCGCGCTCATGTCGATGCCCTCGCCACGGGTCTCATGCGGCGGCGCGCAGTCCGCGCAGCCAGCCGAGCATGCCGCTGGTCTCGCTGAAGAACAGCGCCTTCGACAGGCGCCCGGACGGCGCGCGGAAACGCGCTTCGTGCACGTTGAAGCGCAGCAGGCGGTAGGGATCGGCGCCGGGACGGTTCACGCCTTCGATCGACGTGGTCGCGGTGGCGAAACCCGCGTCGCGCACCAGGCGCACGTCGCGTTCGCCGAAATCGGTACGGCCGCCATTGGGATAGGCGAAATGGCGCGGCGCGTGCCCGAGTTCGGCGGCAATGCTCGCGCGCGACAGGCCGATTTCCTCGCCGGCGGCGGCGTCGTCGAGGCGGCTGAGAATCGCGTGGCTGCACGTGTGGCCGCCGATCTCGATGCCGCCGTCGGCCAGGCGACGCACGTCGTTCCAGTCGAGCATCTCGCGATCCTCGTGCGGCAGCGGGCGCGGACGCGCCTGCTCGCAGACGTGGTCGACCCACGCTTCCAGTTCGGCAGGTTCCAGCGTTTTCAGGCGCGGTGGCAGCAGCGTGTAGAGACGATGGCGATCGTCGGAGAGCGACAGGTCGAAGTGTCCGAGCCCCAGGCCGCCGAGGTCGATCTGGTCGCGACTGCGCGATTCCACCGCGTGCACGAGGCGGTACGCCCAGATCGGTTCGCCGCCGATGTGGCCGGTGGCGACGTAGACGACCGCCGGGACCGGTCCGCCGAGGTTCGCGTCGATCAGGCCGAGGTTGTCGCGATAGCCGTCGTCGAAGGTGAGCGCATAGCGGGTCTTCTGCGCGCGCTCGGGCGAGAGTTCGCGCAGGCCGTCGTCCAGCCCGACCAGCGCGCCGCGCGCGCGCAGCCACGCGAGCATCTGCCGCAGTTGCGTGCGCGAGACGCTCAAGGGGTAGGGGTCGTGGTCGTCGCGCAGGCGATGCAGCATCAGGATCACCAGCCCCGCGCCGCTGAGCTTGCGGTACAGGCCATCGAGCCCGCTGTAATGGCTGCACAATGCGAGGCAGTAACGCACCCAGGTGCGAAGCAGGACGGTCATCGCGTGGAATCCTCCGGCGGCAGGTGGCGCGCCTTCACGACCAGGGCCACATAGGCCCAGAAGTAGGCGATCACCGGGTAATACGTGAAACGGTCGCCGAACAGGTTGCTGATGATCATCGACACCCAGGCGCCCATCATTCCCAGGGCCAGCGCGTAGCGCCAGGTGCCGGTGCGCGCCTGAGCGACCTCGCGCAACGAGGTCCTCAGCACCGCCAGCAGGATGCCCAGCAGCGAGATCGCGCCGAGCACGCCGCCTTCGCTGAGCATGCGGATGTAGAGGTTGTGGGTGTCGCGGCCGTAGGGATTGATCTCGCGATGGTGGAAGGTGTGGTAGCCGGTGCCGACCACCGGATTGCGTACGAAGTTCGACCACGCGATCTTCCAGTACTCGATGCGCAGCTCGGTGCTTTCGTCGCGCTTGCCTTCCTCCACCGTGGTGCTGTCGAAACGTTCGACCACCGACTTGGGAAGCACCGCCGGCAGCACCACGACCGCCAGGCACAGCGGCAGGATCAGCTTCATCCGCCCGCGCCAGACCAGGATCACCACCACCATGCCCATGATCAGGCTGATGTAGGCCGTGCGCGAGTAGGCGTACAGCACGCCGACGATCATGCAGCCGATGCCGCCGAGCAGCAGCAGCTTCCACTTGCGCGACAGCCGGCACGCGAGCAGCAGCGCGAACAGCACCACCGCCACGGTCACGCAGAACGCGGCGAACTCGTTGGCGCCCAGCAGCGCGAAGGTGCCGCTGATGCGCAGGTCGTCGGTGTAGTGCGTGCTGGCGACGCTGCGGTGCTGGTTCCACACCACCTTGGCGATGTACGGCAGCGGCAGCAGCGTGGCCAGGACCACCATGCGCACGCCGTTCCAGTCGCGCACGCTCATCTGCACCACGTACACCACGAACAGCCCGACCATGTGGTCCTTGAGCTGGTTGAAGTGGTTGGTCGGCTCGTTGACGAAATGGAAACCGATGAGCATCGACAGCGTCATGTAGATCGCGTAGATCGCCGTCCACGTGTTCACCGGCTCGTTCGGCGCGAGCTTCCCGCCCTGCGCCATCGCGGTGAACAGCGAGACCAGGAACATGAGGTTGAGGAAGTTCAACCCACCGCCGATGTTCGGCAGATAGCCGGCGGTGATGTTCTGCAGCGGCAGCAGGATCAGGAACACGAACAGCGCCCAGTTGCGCGGCGCGCGTGCGGTCGCCGGCCGGGCGCTCGCCCGCGCGGCACTCGGTGCGCCCGGAAGCACGGGCAGGCGCGTGCGCGTGCCGGCCGGCATCGCGCCGCGCAACGCACGCGCCGCGAGCGGGAATCGCGATCCACCAGCGTCAGGATGCGCGCCGCGCATGGCGTTTCTCCAGCAGTCCGCGGTACAGCGCCAGGTACCCGGCCGCCATCGCCTGCGCGCTGTGGCGTTCGCGCACGTGATCGCGCGCCACGGTGTCGCGGACACGGGGTGCGCTCATCGCGTCGTCCAGCGCCATCTCGAGGGCGACCACATCGCCCGGCGGAACGGTGCGCCCATGCGCGCTGCGTGCGAGCAGGCGCGGGATGTCGCCGACGGCGCTGGCGATCACCGGAACTTCGCAGGCCATCGCTTCCAGCACCACCAGCGGCATGCCTTCGGTGAGCGAGGGCAACACGAGGTGATCGGTGAGCGTGTGGACGGCCGGCATGTCGTGGCGCATGCCGAGGAAACGGACGCGCTGCGTGATGCCGAGCTGCGTTGCCAGCGTTTCGAGTTCCTCGCGCAGCGGGCCGTCGCCGACGACCAGCAGCACGGCGTCCGCATGGCGCGCGGCGACCGGCACGAAGGCGCGCAGCAGCATCGCGATGTTCTTCTCGCTCGACAGCCGCGCGACGGCGGAGAACACGCGCGAGTCCGGCGAAAGGCCCAGTTGCGCGCGCAGCATCGCGGCGCCGGCTTCATCGCGCACCGGGCAATCGATGCCGTTGTCGATGTGACGGATGCGCGCGCGCGGAACGCCGGCACGCGCGAGGCGGTCGACCTGTTCGCCGGCCACGACCACCAGCGCATCGAAGCGGCGTAGCAGCGCGAGTTCCAGCCGCGTGTACAGGCGCAGCGACGCGGAGGATTCGACCCAGCCGTGCAGCGTGGCGACCAGCGGCGCGGGCTTTCCGAGGTGATGTTCGCGGCGCGTGGCGAGCCAGGCGTAGAAGGCGCTCTTGTAGTCGTGCACGTGCACGACCGGTGGCGTGCCGGCGCGGTCGCGCGTGGCGCCGATCTGCGCGGCGATCGCGCCGATGGTGGCCGCATCGACGCGGCCACGGCAGGGCAGCAGGACCGTGTCCTGGCCGGTCGCGGAGGCGACGTCGTGCAGCGCCTGTTCGTGCATGCGGTAGTTGTTGATGCTCAGAAGACGGCTGCGTGCGCCGCCGCGATCGAGCGCGCGATTCAGCGCGAGCACCACGCGATCGGCGCCATACAAGCCGGCGCTCGAGCGGACCTGCAAGACGAAGGGGCGCGATTCGTTCATGGCGTCCTCGCGGCCTCAATCGCGTCCAAGCAGGCGGCGATACAGGCGGTCGAACGCGAGCACCATCGCGTCGAGCGAGAACTCGCGCTCGATGCGCGTGCGCGCGGCCAGCCCCATGCGCCGGCGCGCATGCGGCGATTGCGCCAGCCATTGCAGCGCCGCGGCCAGCGAGATCGGATCCAGCGGCGGCACCAGCAACCCGGTCTGTTCGTGCTGCACCAGGTGCAGGTTTCCGCCGACCGCGGTCGCGACGACCGGCAGGCCGCATGCCATCGCCTCGAGGATCGCGTTGGACATGCCCTCGCTCGAGGAGCACAGCACCAGCGCGTCCATCGCCGGCAGCAGATCGGCGACGTCGTCGCGGAAGCTCAGCAGGTGGACGTCCTCGTCCAGGCCCTGCCCGGCAATGCGGGCGCGGATCATCGGCAGGTCCGGGCCGTCGCCGACCAGCAGCAGCCGCGCCTGCGGCACGTTGCGTCGCACGCTGGCGAAGGCGTCGAGCAGGTCGACATGGCGCTTCACCGGCTGCATGCGCGCGACGCAGCCGAACACGATGGCGTCCGCATCCAGCCCGAGTACCGCGCGCGTGTCGAGCCGGCGCTGCAACGGCGCCGGCGCGTAGTGGCGCGTGTCCACGCCGTTGGGGATCCACGTCATGCGCAGCGCGTCGAGCTTCTCGCATTGCGCGAGCCCGGACAGGATCTGCCGCGCCGGCGCCACCACCGTATCGAAGCGCGGATTGAGCCAGCGGAACGCGTGCTGCAGCTTCGGGCTCTTCTTGAAGCCCATGTCGCGCCGGTTGGAGATGTGCACCGTCCCGGGCCGGCGCGGAAGCAGCGCGTTGAGCACGTCGGCCTTCTCGTGCTGCGACTGCACGACGTCGAAACGCTCGCGGCGCAGCATCGCCGACAGTTCGCGCCACGCGCGCAGGCCGGTGCGGTCGTACACCGCATGCACCGGTAGCGAGAGCATGCGCAGGTGCGGTTGCTTCAACAGCTGGCGGCCGTGGTTGCCCGGCATCGACTGTTCGTGCAGTTGCACCAGCGTGATGCGGTACGCATCCGCGGGCAGGCGCGTGGCGAGGTTCTGCAGGAACCGTTCGCTGCCGCCGGGCGCGAGCACCGGCGTGTCGGTCACCAGCAGCAGCGCGATGCGCTCGTCGGCGACGCGCGCGACGGCGCGCGGCTCAGCGGGTATAGCGAACGCTGAAGATGGCGGCATTCTCGTCATAGCTCGCTTCGTTGGCGTTGCTGTCGCGTTCCTGGTGGCGCAGGTCGAAGCCCAGGCTCCAGTGGCGGGTGAGGATCTTCGTCATGCCGATGTAAACGGAGAAGTCGTCGTCGTCGCGGTCGAAGCTGTCGAAACTGCGGAAGCCCGCCGACACCGAACCGTTGAGGTACAGCGACGGCGTGATCGCCCAGCTCAGCCCGACGCCGATGCCGTAGCTGCCTTCGCTTTCGGCGGTGGGGTCGATGTAGTCGTTGTCTTCGTAGTACGGCCGGATGCTGGCGTCGAGGCGTTCGCCGTTGTAGCGGTAGCCCACGTCGACGCGACGCTGGCGGTACAGGTCCGGGCCGATGGTGACGTCGGTCGGATCGGGCGTCGGCGCGCCGCCGGGCGCCGTTGGGCCGGCGGTCGGATCGACGGCGTTGGTCATCAGTTCCTGCGCGGCGTCGGAGAACTGGTAGTACACGCCCATGTCGAGCGTGCTGCGTGAGGTCGCCCGCCAGGTCAGCACGGTGCGGAACAGCGGCGCGTCGTCCTTGGTGTTGTAGTCGGTGAGTTCGACCCACGAGTAACCCGCGCGCACTTCCAGGTCGATGTTGGCGAGGTTTCGGTTCCAGGTGACGTAGCTGTCGAGGCGGCGGTAATCGGCGCCGAGCGTGTCCAGGCTCACCTGGTCGTACTGCACTTCGCTGCCTTCCACGGTGAAGGCGATGCGCGTGGTCGGGCCGGGTTCCTGCCACAGGGTGAAGGCGGCGTTGTACCGATCGCCGTTGAAATCGTCGCTTTCCTCGGCCCAGTAGTTGTTGTAGCGAAGATCCACGCGCACGCGGGTGGCATCGCCCGGGCGCAGGTTGAACTGCGTGCCGGCGACGAACACGTTCACCTGCTGCTGGTTGTTGGGCGCATCGGCGGCGAGCACGTCGATCGGCTCGTAGTTCGCGTAGTCCTCGATGATGACCTTCATCCGGTCCTGCCAGGTGTTCCAGTTGAACGTGCCCACCAGCGAGGCGCGCACGTCGTCGTCGAACAGGTCGCCGGTGTAGTACAGGTATTCCACGCCGCCGCTCGCGGCCAGCGTGGTGTTGCGGCCGGTCTGGGTCAGGTCGAAGGCGACGTCGGTGGCGAGCGTGCTTTCCTCCTGCGGATTGGTCTGCGTCAGCGCGATGTTGTCGCTGTGCTCGACGCGCCCGCCGATGGAGTAATTGATCTGCGCCGCGCGCGCGGCGTGCGGCAGCATCGCGGGAAGCGCGGCCAGCAGGCCGATGCAGAGCGCGGATCGCGGGGATGGCCCTGCGACCGGTTGGATTCTTGCGCTGGCCATTCGATCTCCCTGATGTCTTGTGGCCGGACGGTCCTGAAGCCGCGGGTGCCGAAGCTTGCGTCGTTCAAACGCCTTCGTTGAACACCACGCCGGCGAACTTGGCCGGATCGAAGTTCGCCGCGGCCTGCGCGATCGTCGACGCCGTATCGCGCCCGTATCCGGCGACGAGGATCACCACGTCGGCGATGTCGGCCAGGATGCGTGCGTCCGGCGTGCCGCGCACCGGCGGCCCGTCGAGGAACACGTAGCAGTTCGGGTGCCGGCTGCGGATCGAATCCAGCAGAAGCCGCATGCGCACGGACGAGAAGTACTCCGCGCCGATCTCGCGCGTGGTTCCTGCGGGAATCAGGCGAAGCCCGGTGACGCCGGTTTCGTAGATCACGTCGGACAGATCCGCATCGGCGTTCTCGAGGTATTCCACGAGCCCGCCGTTGTCGGCGTCGATCTTCATCGTGCGTTGCTGCGAGGGATGGCGCAGGTCGCAGTCGACCAGCAGCGCGCTCCTGGTTTCGTCGAAGGCCATCGCCGTGGCGAGGTTGCGCGCGACGAAACTGCCGCCGCTGCCGCTGCTCACCGGCGCCACCAGCGCGACGAAGCTGCCTTCGACCGCGGAGAGCAGGCGCGTGCGCAGTTCGCGGAACGCATCGACCTCCGGCCTCGACACGCCGCCGCGATGGATGATCGCGCGGTCCTCCAGCTGCGAGGGCGTGAGCGCGGCAACGCCGGCGCTGCGCGGGATGGTCGGACGCAGGTCGCGTTCGGGCGCGTCCTCGCGATCGGTCGCGGCGCTTCCGGTGGCGCGGTCGTCCGTGGTGTCCAGTACGGCTTCGGAAGGAGCGGCGCTCATTGGAGGGTCACCATCTTCAGGATGAGGGTCAGGCCGTAAACGAGCGGCACCACCAGGAAAATCATCGCGGCGATCACGAAGCGGCGCATCGCCATGCGGCGCGAGGTCACGGTGCGGTAACGCGGCACCGTGCCGAGCACCGGCAACGCCGATGCGGTTTCGACCTGGTAGGGCGAACGCACGCGCGGATCGAGCCGCACGAAGCCGAACAGCAGCACCAGCGGCGCCAGCGCGGCGGCGCCGAGGCCGGCGCCCGCCACGTGCACCAGGCGCAGGCCGACGCCGCGCAGCGGATACGTCGCCGGTTCCTGGATGCGGAAACTCAGGCCGCGCTGCTCGGAATCCAGGCTCATCGACACGCGCGCGTTCTCGCGGCGCTTGAGCAGGTCCTGGTAGAGATCGCGGTTGACTTCGTAATCGCGCGACAGCTCGGCCATCGTGCTTTCCGATGCGGCGATGTGGCGGCTGCGGGCCAGTTCCTGGTCGAGCAGCGCCTGGCTGGTGTTGATGCGCGAGGTCACCGCGGCGGCCTGGCGGCGGTTCTCGGCGAGCTTGCTCTTGAGTTCGCCGTACAGCGGATTGAACGAAGCCACGCCGCCCAGCGCGGTGCCGCCGGTGCTGGTGTCGTTCGCCGCGCCGGGCGAGGGCGGTGCGCTCTTGCGCGCGGCCTGGCGCGCGTCCTCGCGGCGCACTTCCTCTTCCAGGTCGCGGATCTGGTGCGCCACGCGGACCACGTCCGGATGCTGCTCGGTGTAGTTCATCAGCAGGCGGTCGTGCTCGGATTCCAGCTCGGCCATGCGCGCGAGCAGCTGGCCCGAGCGCGTCTGCACCACGTTCACCTCGTTCTCGCCGTTGAGCTGGCCCTGCAGCGCGTTGCCCTGCGATTCCAGGTCCATCAGCTCCATGCGCGAGGTGTCGACCATGCGGCGCAACTCGGCGATGCGCGAGTTCACGTCGCCGTCGATGCCCGGGCGCGCGTCCGGATTGGACTTGCGATACGCCTCCAGCTTGGATTCGGCGTCGGTGAGCTTCTTGTGGTAGGCGCGTACCTGCGAGTCGATGAAGTCGTACGCGTCGCGGCTCTCGCGTTCCTTGGTCGCCAGGCTCTGCTCGATGATCAGTTCGGCGAAGCGCTTGGTGACGGCGTGCGCGCGCGCCGGGTCGGTGTCCGTGTACGACACGCGGATCAGGTTGTCGCGCGGGTTGGAGATGATCGTGCGACCGGTGATCACCTCGATCAGCTGGTCCTGCTGCACCGGCGTCGGATTGGATTTCATCCAGCCGCCGGTCTTGAGGATCTCGTCCATCGTCCTGCGGCTGAAGGCGACCTCGCGCGTGATCGCCGCGCGGCTCACCACGCTGGTCGGCACGGCGCGGCCTTCCATCAGCGGCTTGATGATGTTGCTTTCCTCGACCAGGATCGTCGTCTGCGAGTTGTATTTCTTCGGCAGCAGCATCCCGAAGACGAGCGCGCCCAGTGCGATCAGCGTGAACACCGTCGCCAGCAGCACCGGGCGGCGGCGCCATTCCTCGAACGCCACCGGCACCATCGCCGCGATCGCGGAGGGACGGGTCTCCGGGACCGTGAGTTCCGTCGACATGCCGTTCACAGCGTGCGTTCCGGAACGGTGATGACATCGCCCGGCGCGACCT
This sequence comes from Lysobacter sp. SCRH-1R, assembly GCF_057747855.1. NCBI lineage: Bacteria > Pseudomonadati > Pseudomonadota > Gammaproteobacteria > Lysobacterales > Lysobacteraceae > Lysobacter > Lysobacter sp. SCRH-1R. The sequence goes on from NZ_CM173227.1 coordinate 1,332,010, forward strand.
TGAAGTTGGTCGTCAGGTCGCCGTCTTCCAGGATGTGGTCCAGCCGAACCGCATAGCTGCGCGTGCTGTCGCCGGTCTTGCGATACAGGTCGGACTTCGCGGGCGCGGCGAACTCGGTGACGCCGCCGGCGGCGAGCACGGCGTCGAGCACGGTCATGCCCTGGCGGAAGGGAATGGAGATGGGCTGGCGCACCGCGCCGGTGACGCGCACGCGCGAGAGGTATTCGTGGCTGCGAAGGTCGGTGAGGATCACCGCGACCTGCGGATCGCGCACGAACACGGCGAGGCGTTCCTGGATTTCCTTCGCCACCGCGTTCGGCGTGCGCCCGCCCGCGGCGACGTCGCCGACCAGCGGGACGGAAATCCTGCCGTCCGGACGCACCGGAACGGTGATGCCCAGCTCCGGATTGCGCCACACCGACACCTGCACGATGTCGTCGATGCCGATCTGGTAGGCGTCGACCAGGTTTTCCGATTCCGCCGGCGGCGGTGCGTTGGCGCTGCCGCCCGAAGACGCGCAGGCGGAAAGGAAGAGCATCGTGGCGAGGACGGCGACGAAGGTGCCGATCGTGCGGGTACTTAACGTGCGCATACGCAAAACCCCCTTGCATTCGACATGAGCGAACGGCGCGGGGGCGGATTTCCGGCCACCTGCGCGTGCGGCGAACACGCTTGCCGGATCCTTGCCGGAGCGGGCGGCGCTTTGCGTTGGAAGGGTCAGGACGCCGGACGACCGGTGTCCGGGGAGCCGTCGTTCGCGGCGGAGCGTGCAGGGCGGCCGCGTGTCGCGGCGGCCCTGCTTCGACTTGCAAGGGCCGACTTGTCCGGAAGTCGCCCGACACATCGGGATCCTCATGCGAATCCTCGTCTGCGGAGGCGCCGGTTACATCGGCAGCCACACCTGCCTGGGCCTGATCGAGCGCGGCCATTCCGTGGTGATCGCCGACAGCGGCGTGAACTCGTCGCCGCGCGTGATCCCGCGACTGCGCCGGCTCGCCGGCGTGCCGATTCCCGTGCACCGCGTGGACCTGCGCGACCGCGCGGCGATGACGGCGCTGTTCGCGACGTACCGCTTCGACGCCGTGCTGCACTTCGCGGCGCTCAAGGCGGTGGGCGATTCCTGCCGCCGGCCGCTGGACTACTTCGACAACAACATCAGCGGCACCATCGTCCTGCTGCAGGCGATGCGCGGGGCGGGCGTGCGACGGCTGGTGTTCAGTTCGTCCGCGACGGTCTACGGCGAGCCGGAGCGCGTGCCGGTGCGCGAGGACGCGGGGCTGTCGGTGATGAATCCGTACGGCCGCACGAAGTTGGTGGCCGAGCAGCTGATCGGCGATCTGTGCACGGCCGATCCCGAATTCCGCGCCGCGAACCTGCGCTATTTCAATCCGGTCGGCGCGCATGCGTCGGGCCTGATCGGCGAGGACCCCTGCGGCGAGCCGACCAACCTGATGCCCTACATCTGCCAGGTCGCGGTGGGCGCGCGCGAGAAGCTGCGCGTGTTCGGCGGCGATTATCCGACCGTGGACGGGACCGGCGTGCGCGACTACATCCACGTGGTGGACCTGGCGCGTGCGCACGTGGACGCGCTGGAGTACATGGTGCGAGCCGATGCCAGCGTGACCGTCAACCTCGGCACCGGACGCGGCGTGAGCGTGCTGGAACTGGTGCATGCGTTCGAACGCGCGAGCGGACGGCGCATCGCCTACGAGATCGTCGGGCGTCGCTCGGGCGATGCCGCGTCCGTCTACGCCGATCCGTCGCTCGCGCACGCGTTGTTCGGATGGCGCGCGCAGTTCGACGTGGATGCGATGTGCCGCGATGCGTGGCGCTGGCAGGCGATGAATCCGGAAGGGTATCGGACGGTCGCGCGGCACGAGCCCGCGTCGTCGCGTGGACGGCGTGCGCGGATTGGCGGGTCCCGGGCGGTGGATGTGGTGTGAACGGCCTGCGTCGCTCCGCGGTGCGGGCATCGTCGAAGACGCCGTCATTCCCGCGAAGGCGGGAATCCCGCTGTCGGGCGGATCACGCTCTCCGGAAAACGCGATGGCCCGGAGCGTTGGGTCCCGGCCTGCGCGGGGACGTCGTCTGAAAAGCGGAGGCCTCGGATAAGGAGCGGAAGCGAGGCCGCGCGTTACGGCGCACCGCTCGCCGTGCTCGCATCCAGCTTCGCGCGCCGGCGGTCGTCCGCCAGCGCCTGCTGCAATCCGTCGCGGAGTTGCCCGCCCTGGCCGATCGAATTCCACACCGGTTCGCGGCCGAAGCGCACGAAGTAGGTGGAGAGGAAGCGGTTGCCGTGGTCCGGCAGCGCGTCGAACAGGCCCGCTTCGAAGCGGCTTTCGGCGGAAGGTGGGGCATAACCCATCGACGCTAGCAGCGTGGGATAGACGTTGAACGCGCTGGCGCGGTCGTGGTTGCGGCGCGCGGCGTCGCGCAGCAGCGGCGAGAGCTCGGCGTTGCGCGTGATCGCCGCCAGCGGCACGCGGCCTTCGCTCGGCGAGGCGGGGCCGATCGTGCAATGCGTCTGCTCGCCGGGGCTGCCGTCCTCGTGGAAATTCTGGCCGTGGTCGGCGGTGTAGAGGATCAGCGTGTCGGCGAGGTCCACGTTCGCGAGCGCTTCGCGGAAGAAGCCGCGCGTGTTCCAGGCCAGGCAGTTGCGGTAGCTGTTGACCTGGCGCCAGCGCTGTTCGGCGTTCTCGGCCTGTCGATAGCCGGAACCGTCGTCAGCCTCCTTCGACACGAACGCGCGCGACATCGTCGGCGAATACAGCGTGTTCGCGGCCGGATACTTGCCTTCGTACGGGAAGTGGCAGCCCATCTTGTTGACGTAGGTGAAGCTGGGGCGGTCGCGCAGCAGCACGCGGTTGAGCAGGCGCCCGGCCTCGATGTCCTTCGCGTCCGGCGCGAAGGCCGTGCCGACCTGCACGAACTCGTCGATCTCGCCGACCTCGCGCCGGTCCATGAAGTTCTGCAGCTTGCCGTCGTGGCGCTGCGCGTCGATGTAGATCGTGCGGTAGCCCGCACGCGCGGCGTAGCGCCAGAAGGACGGATTGACCTGCAGGTCCTTCAGGTACCGCTCGCGCGTGACGCCGTAGCGCACGCTCGCGTTCGAGGTGGACGAGCAGTTCGCCGTGGACGCCGCGACGCCGAAGTTCGCCAACGCGCTTCCGAGCGGACGCAGGCCGGTTTCCACGCCGTCCTCGACGTTGAGGTCGACGTAATCGCCGCGCACGCTTTCGTCCATCACCAGCACGATGTGGCGGAACGGCCGCTGGCCCAGGTGCGCCAGCGCGATGTCCTCGCGTTCGGGCGCGGGCGGCGCGAGCAGTTTTTCCGCGCCGAGCACGCCGGCGAACGCGGCGGTGTTGTATTGCCCCGGAAACCCGTTGGAGCCTTCGCCGCCGCGCAGGTAGAGAAGCACGCCGATCGCCACCACCGGCAGCAGTTGCAGCAGCCCCGGATTGCGTTGCGGCCAGCGCAGCAGCGATGGCGAATCCGGCGGCGCGAGCCACGGCGGCAGGTTGATCGCGATGACCCCGAGCGCGGACCACGCGACCGCCTGCAAAATCTGCGCGTCGTGGAAACCCTTCAGGTTCCCGGCGAAACCGACCAGGCCGAGGAGCTGTTCGAACTCGATCAGGCCCAGGTGGCGCGACACGATCAGCGCGTGGGCGAGGGTGAAACTGCTGCCGAGGAAGAAGACCGCGCTCCACACGACGCGCGCGGGCGTGCGCGCGTGGAACGCGAGTACCAGCATGGTGACGATGCACAACAGCCAGACCGCGGCGAACACCGCCAGGCCGGGTTGCAGCCCGATGTGGGCCACGCGCTCGGCGAGCAGGCGGTTGGTGCCCAGCAGATAGGTGCCGATCAGCACGAGCTTCACCGCGATCCATGCAGCCGGTGCCCTGGAAACCCATCCGCCCATGCGATCTCGCCCCCCGTTGCGCCGCCTTGCGGCGGAACCGCGTGTATGCCCGGCGCGCGGCCGGGTTCCGGCCCACTCCCCTCGGCGAGGGAGCGGCCTCATTGCGGGTAACGCAGGCGGGCGGCGGGAACGGTCGCCGCGCGGATCGGGCGGTCAGCGCAGCAGCGCGTCGACCACCGCGTCGGGCTGCTTCATCCAGGCGTAGTGATCGGCGCGCGCGCCCAGCGCGGCGGCGTCGAGCACGTCGATGCGCGTCGTCGCGCGGCGCAGTTTCGACAGCAGGAAACGCAGCGAGGATTCCGGCCCGAGCCAGTCGCGCGCGAGCACCACCGCGTGCGCGTCGAGGGTGAGGGCGGCCATCGCCGATTCCAGGTCGACGTCCACGCCGCGCGCGGCATAGCGGCCGGACAGGCCGGTGAGGCTCCAGTCGCGGATCACGCCGCGCGCTTCCTGTCCGCCGAAACCGATGCGGCGGCCGGGCAGGGCGCCGTGGAAATCGGCGAGCCACGCGAGGAACCGGTACACGAACGGCAGCCACCACGCGGTCTTCATCGGGAACGCGCGCCAGTACGGCGCGCCGCTGCCGACCAGCCACAGGCGTTGCGCGCTTTCCGGCGAAAGGCCGAGCCGGCAGCACGCCAGTTGCCCGCCCAGGCTGTGGCCGCCGAGGATGCGCGGCACGTCGGGGGCGTGCGCGGCGACCAGCGCTTCGCTGGCGGGGAGGTCGAGCGTGAGCAGTTCGCGATAACCCCAGTCGGTCTGGCGGTCCGCACGCACGCTGCTGGAGCCGCCGCCGCGCCATTCGTGCACGAACACCGCGATGCCGCGTCGTGCCAGCGCTTCGGCGAAGGGCACGTAATGCTTCGCGCCGATGCCCATGGCCGGCAGCCAGAGCAGGCTGGCGCGCGGCGCTTGCGGGATGCGCGCGATCGGTTTGAAGCGATGGCCGTCGTCGGCCGTCGCCTCGGATTCGAGCGCGCGGAAGTCCTGCGGCGGCGAGGCGTCATCCATGCGGTGCGGCTCCGAAGTGGTCGAGCACGAGCACGTCGCCGCGACCGGGTCGATAACCACGGCGCAGCGCGGCGTGCACGTAGTCGGTGGCGGCGGTGCTGGCCTCGCGCAGGTCGCGTCCGAGGCACAGGTTCGCCGCGACCGCGGACGCGAGCGTGCAGCCGGTGCCGTGCGCGTCGATCTGCAATCGCGTGTGCGACATCGGATGCACGACGTCGCCGTCGGCGAACAGGTCCACCACGTCCTCGCGCGAGGCTTCCACCGGAAGATGGCCGCCCTTGAGCAGCACCGCGCGCACGCCGAGGGCTCGCAGGGCGTCGATCGCGCCGTGCATCGCATCGAGGTCCTCGATGCGTTCGCCGATCAGCAGTTCGGCTTCGGGCAGGTTCGGCGTGACCAGCGTCGCCATCGGCAGCAGGCGCGTGCGCAACGCGTCCAGCGCGCTGGATTCGAGCAGGCGCGCGCCGGAGGTGGACACCATCACCGGATCGAGCACGACGTGCGCGGGACGATGGTGCGAGAGCGCGTCGGCGACGGCGTGGATCACCTCGGCGTTGGCGAGCATGCCGAGCTTCACCGCACCGATGTCGAAATCGTCGAAGCAGGCGTCGATCTGCGCGCGCAGGAAGGCGACGTCCGGCACGTGCACCGCGGTGACGGCGCGGGTGTGCTGCGCGGTGAGCGCGGCGAGCGCGCTGAGGCCGTGCACGCGATGCGCGGCGAAGGTTTTCAGGTCGGCCTGGATGCCGGCGCCGCCGCCGGAATCCGAACCGGCGATGGTGAGGGCGCAGGACGGGAGAGTCGCGTCGTTCATGGCGACAGTGTGCCTGCCGGACCGCGGTGCAGGCGATAGGCGACGTAGGCGACGCCGGTGACGCCGGTGATCGCGGCCGGCACGTACAGCGTGCGGTAGGCCAGGTGCGGGAACAGCGACGCGCCGACCACGCCGCCGAGCAGGAAGCCGCCGACGATCGCCAGGCACAGCCAGAGCCGGCGCGGTTCGGCCGGCACGCCGCGCAGGCGATGGCCGAGGAACACGCCCAGGTCGGTGAACATGCCGGTGAGGTGCGAGGTGCGCACGAGCGTGCCGCTGTAGGTCGCGGTCATCGCGTTCTGCAGTCCGCAGGCCATCGCGGCGAGCGCGGCGCCGGCGATCTGCTGGCGTTCGAACAGCGGCACCGCCGCGACCAGCAGCGCCGCTTCGATGGAGAGCGCCACGCCGTAGCGCCGGCCCAGGCGCAACGTGCTGTCCTGGATGATGAACCCGCTGAGCACCGCGCCGCCGACGAACGACATCACCACGAGCACCAGGTGGCCGCTCGCGCGCGCATCGCCATGCGCGATCGCCGCGCCGAGCAGCGTGGTCGTGCCGGTGAGGTGCGTCACCGCCTGGTGTTCGAAACCGAGGTAACCCACCACATTCACCATCCCCGCGACCATCGCGAGCGTGGCGGCGCCGAGCCAGACCCAGGTGGGGAGGCGGGTGATCATGGGTGCGCGTGTCCCGTTGGAGGATTGCGGTTGGAGGATTGCGTCATTGTGCCGTGTTGCGGCGGCGTTGATGGGCGCGGGGTGCTGGGGGTGTTTTTCAGTGCGCTGTGGGGGTCGGCGTCGCCCCGTGGGGCATTGTCGTTGTCGTTGTGGTCGAAGCGCCGGCGTTCCCAACGCCAAGGTCGTTTCCCAAAAAAATGCACCGTCATCCCGGCGAAGGCCGGGATCCAGGCTCGTGACGTTTGGGCACTCCATTGACGGTTCCCAAGCTCACCGTCATTCCAGCGAAAGCTGGAACCCATTTGCTGTTGGGCTTCGTCGTGACTTCGAAAGCACACATCGCGAGCGCCGGCGTTACCGCACGCCCCGCCCCTCACCCAATCCCTCTCCCGCAGGGAGAGGGGCTAAAAGCACCGCCCCTCACTCCCGGAGGTCGAGGGGCTCAGAACTCCCTCCCCGGCGAATGCAGGGGAGGGTTGGGGAGGGGTGAAGTGGCAAACGGTGCGCCTGGTTCGAGCGTGACAGGCCCCGGGTGCGCTCCGCTTACCCGGGCTACAGAAGCGCTTCGAAAGCGCACATCGCGAGCGCGGGCGTTGCCGCACGTCCCGACCCTCCCACCCCAACCCTCTCCCGGAGGGAGAGGAGCTGGAACTCCCTCCCCGGCGAATGCAGGGGAGGGTTGGAGAGGGGTGAAATGGCACACGATGCGCGTGGTTCAAGCGCGACAGGCCCCAGGTGCGCTTCGCTTACCCGGGTTACAGGAGCGGCACGGTTTCCTGCAAACACCCAAAGCCCTACAGAACCTCCGACGCATAATCCGCCAACCGCGACCGCTCGCCGCGGCGCAGCGTCACGTGCGCGCTGTGCTCCCAGTTCTTGAAGCGGTCCACCGCGTAGGTCAGGCCCGACGTGGTTTCGGTCAGGTAGGGCGTGTCGATCTGCTCGACGTTGCCCAGGCACACGATCTTCGTGCCCGGGCCGGCGCGCGTGATCAGCGTCTTCATCTGCTTGGGCGTGAGGTTCTGTGCTTCGTCCAGGATCAGCCAGCGGCTCAGGAACGTGCGGCCACGCATGAAGTTCAGCGAGCGGATCTTGATGCGGCTGGCGAGCAGGTCGTTGGTCGCCGCGCGGCCCCAGCTGCCGCCGTCCTGATTGTGCGTGAGCACTTCCAGGTTGTCGGTCAGCGCGCCCATCCACGGCGTCATCTTTTCCTCTTCCGTGCCGGGCAGGAAGCCGATGTCCTCGCCGACGCTCACCGTCGCGCGGGTCATGATGATCTCGCGGTAACGCTGCTGGTCCATCGTCTGCGCCAGGCCCGCGGCCAGCGCGAGCAGGGTCTTGCCGGTGCCGGCGGTGCCGAGCAGGGTGACGAAGTCGATCTCCGGGTCCATCAGCGCGTTGAGCGCGAAATTCTGTTCGCGGTTGCGCGCGGCGATGCCCCACACGGCGTGCTGGTGATGGCGGTAGTCGTCGACGATCTGCAGCACCGCCTTCTCGTCGTCGACGCGCGCGACCTTGAGTTCGGATTCCTCGTCGCCGGGCAGGAAGAGGAACTGGTTGGGGTGGAAGTCGTCCTCGTCCTTGCGGCGGATCTCGTAGAACGTGCGGCCCTTCTCGGTCCACGACTTGAGGTCCTTGCCGTAACGCTGCCAGAAATCCTCCGGCAGCGCGGTGGCGCCGGTGTAGAGCAGGCTGAAGTCGTCGAGCGCGCGGTCGTTCTCGTAATCCTCCGACACGATGCCGGCGATGGACGCCTTGATGCGCAGGTTCACGTCCTTGGAAATGAACACCACCGGCACGCCGGGTTCGGCTTCCTTCAGCGCCAGGATGGAACCCAGGATGTGGTTGTCCGGGATCACCGCGCCGAAGCGCTTGCCCGAATCGAAGTCGCGCGTCTGGAACCGCAGCCGGCCGATGCTCTGCGCGCCGCGCAGCTGCAGGCCCTGCGGGCGGTTGAGCGGGATGCCTTCGGCGATCTTGTCGGTGCCGGCGGCCTCGATCAGCTCGTTGAGGAAGCGGCTGACCTGGCGCGCGTTGCGACTGGCTTCGGAGGTGCCTTTCTTGGCGTTGTCGAGTTCCTCGATGACCTGCATGGGCAGGTAGACATCGTGTTCCTCGAATTTGAACAGCGCGGTCGGGTCGTGCATGAGGACGTTGGTGTCTAGCACGTAGATCCGCTTGCTTCTGGTCATCGACTGCTCCGATGCGGGTGGGACTGCCTGGAGAACGGGGTGTTGCCGTGTGGTGTACTGCTTCGCGGGACGGGAAACCTGACTGCGCCACCGCGCGCGCACGGCGACGCCGCCGTGGCCCGCGGTGCGGGACGGCGGCGTTGCGGGCGGGCGGCGGGGGTCACTGCGTTGCGTGTTCCTTGAGCGAATCGAGCACGGCCTGCGCATGGCCGGGCACTTTCACCGGGCGCCATGACTGGGCGATGACGCCCTTGGGATCGATCAGGAAGGTGCTGCGCTCGACGCCGACGTACTCGCGGCCGTACAGCTTCTTCGGCTTGATCACGCCGAAGGCGTTGCACAGCGCTTCGTCGCCGTCGCTGACGAGGTCGAACTTGAAACCCTGCTTGGCGCAGAAGTTCTGGTGCGACTTGATCGAGTCGCGCGACACGCCCAGCACGGTGGCGCCCAGCTTCCTGAACTTCGGCAGCAGCGCGTTGAAGTCGATGCCTTCGGTGGTGCAGCCGGGCGTGCTGTCCTTCGGGTAGAAGTACAGCACCAGCCAGCCGCCCGCGAAATCCTTCAGTTGCGCGGTTTCGCCGCTGGACAGCGCCAGGGGCAGGGTGGAAACGTTCTTCGGGATTGCGTCGCCGGTATCGAGCATCGTCGTGTGCAGTTCGTATCGCGGGGCGATCAGAACTTCATCGGGTCCATGATCGCGTCGAGGTTGAGGTGGTCGCAGAATTCGAGGAAATCGTCGCGCAGCGCGGCGATGTGCATGCTCGAGGGCACGCCGATGGTGATCTGCGCGGAGAACATCTCCGCGCCGGTCTGCATCGCGCGGTAACGCGAGGAATGCAGGCTTTCGATGGTGATGCCCTGGCGGTCGAAGAAATCGGCCAGCTGGAACAGGATGCCCGGCTTGTCGGCGGCGACCACTTCCACCACGTACGGCAGCAGGTTCGACTGCACCTGCTTGGCGCCGGTGCGGTACCACACCAGCTTCAGGCCTTCCTCGCGCTCCAGGCGCGTGAGCATGGCTTCCAGCTTGGCGACCGCGTCCCACGAACCCACGGCGAGCGTGGTCACCGACACGTCGCGGCCGACGGTGGCCAGGCGCGCGTCCACCAGATTGCAGCCCGAATCGGCGATGCGGCGCGTCACCGAAAGCAGCGGCGACTCCGGATGCGTCGTGTAGGCGTTGATCAGGAGGTGGTTTTCGTTCGGCGACGGCCGGGATGCGGAATCGGTCAAGGCGGCGCCTGTCCTGGTGAGCCTGGGCTCGGATACTGAATGGTGGCCCGTGAGGGGCCCGTGCTTGGCGGGGAGCATACTTGCCCGCGCTTTCGGGCCGCAAGTAACATCTCAAGGCGCTGTGCGCGCGTTCGACATCGTTCGAACGCCCGCTCCGACGCTTCGACCAACCCCCGCGCGCACCGGCGCGGACTTCCCAGCAAACGCGGCCTCGGACCTTCGACCTTGCGACTTTCCGGCAGCATCACCGCGCTGGCCACGCCTTTCACCGCGGCCGGCGAAATCGATCTCGACGCATGGAACCGGCTGCTCGACGCGCAGCTCGCGGCCGGCACCCAGGCCATCGTCGTGGCCGGCTCGACCGGCGAGGCGGTGGCGTTGTACGACGCCGAATACGACACGCTGCTGCGCACCGCGGTGGAGCGCGTGGGCGGACGCATTCCGGTCCTGGCCGGCACCGGCCTTTCGAACACCGCCAAGACGATCGAACTCACCCGTCGCGTCGCCGCGCTCGGCGCCGATGCCGCGCTGGTGGTGACGCCGCCTTACGTGCGCCCGACCCAGGCCGGCCTGGTCGCGCACTACCGCGCCATCGCCGACGACGGCGCGCTGCCGGTCGTCCTGTACAACGTGCCCGGCCGCACCGGCGGCGACCTGCTGCCGGAAACCGTGGCCGAACTCGTCGCGCATCCGCGCATCGTCGGCATCAAGGAAGCGCGCAGCGAACCCGAGCGCATGGCCGCGCTGCTGGCGCTGCGCAGCGAGGATTTCGCGGTCCTCAGCGGCGACGATCCGACCGCGTGCCGCGCGATGTTCGCCGGCGCCGACGGCGTCATCTCGGTGGCTTCGAACGTGGTGCCGCATGCGTTCCGCAGGCTCGCCGACCTGGCGCGTGCCGGCCAGCGCGATGCCGCGCTCGCACTGGATGCGCGCCTGCAGACGACCTACGACTTCCTAGGCGTCGAGCCCAACCCGATCCCCGTCAAGGCGCTGCTGGCGCGACAGGGCATCGGCCATGGGCTGCGCCTGCCGCTGCTGCCGCTCTCGGCCGCACATGCCGGCACCGCCGCGGCCATCGCCGCGCTGGTGGCCGAACTCGAACTGGAATGCCGCGAATCGCTCGTGGCCTGAACCCTGCAGGAGACCTACATGCGTCCTAACGTTTCGATGTCCCGCGCCGCCGTGGCCGGCCTGTTGCTGGCGGGCGTCGCGCTCGGCTCCGGCTGCAGCTGGTTCCGCAAGGGCAGCGACCTCTACGCGCAGAGCCCGGAAACGCGCCCGCTCGAAGTCCCGCCGGACCTGGACCTGCCGCGCACCGACACCGCCGTGAACGTGCCTTCGGCCGCCGCCCGCCAGGCGGTGGAGTCCGGCCAGGCCTCGGGCGGCTTCGGCATGGCGACCAACCGCGAGGACGCCTTCGCCAAGGTCGGCGAAGCGCTGGCCGCGGTGCAGGGCGTGACCATCACCAGCCGGGCGGAAGCGCTGGGCGTGTACGACGTCAGCTACGAGGGGGCCAATTTCCTCGTGCGCGTCGCCGGCGCCGACACCGGTGCGTACGTGACCGCCGTCGATCCGCGCGGCCTGCCGGCCACGGGCGCGGCGCCGAAGAAGCTCATCGACACGCTGCGCACGGCGCTCGGCGTGCAGTAAGCGGCGCGTCAGCCATGAAACGCGAAACGGGCGCCGGATGGCGCCCGTTTTCGTTTGCGACGTTGCTGCCTTTGTAGCCCGGGTAAGCGAAGCGCACCCGGGTCGAACGATGGCTGCCGCGCTATCCCCGGGTGCGCTTCGCTTACCGGGCTACAAGAGCACGGCGCCTCAGCGCTCCAGCAGATCCAGCTTCCCCGGCTTGCCTTCCCACTCCTTGGCGTCCGGCAACGGGTCCTTGCGCGTGGTGATCACCGGCCAGGCCTTCGACAGCTCGGCATTGAGCGCGACGTAGACCTCCTGGCCGGCGGGCACGTCGTCCTCGGGGTAGATCGCGTTGATCGGGCATTCCGGCTCGCACAGGGTGCAGTCGATGCACTCGTCCGGATCGATAACCAGGAAGTTCGGGCCCTCGTGGAAACAGTCGACCGGGCACACCTCCACGCAGTCGGTGTACTTGCACTTGATGCAGTTCTCGGTGACGACGAAGGGCATGACGATGGTTCCGTGAAGATGGCGCGCGAACGGGCGCGCCGCATCGCGCTAGTTTAGCGATTCGCCGGCGCGGGCCCCAACCCGTCCTTGGCGGATGGGCCCGGTGAGGCAAAGAAAAAGCCCGCGCATCGCTGCGCGGGCTTCGGAATTGGTACTCCCAACGGGATTCGAACCCGTGTTACTGCCTTGAGAGGGCGGTGTCCTAGGCCTCTAGACGATGGGAGCTTTGGAGCGGTGAACCCCGCGCAGGCTCTCAACACAACGCGGCTTGCTAGTATATGCGGCGCTGTTGCCGGCGGCAACGGCCTACTTTCCAAGGACCCGCGGCGCGCCCGCCTGATGCAACCCGACATCCGACCCCAATTGCAGATCATCCCGCGCGACCAGCACAACGTCTCGCGCCGCGACATCAGCCCCAACGCCCTGCGCGTGCTCTACCGGCTGCGGGAAGGCGGTTTCGACGCCTACCTGGTCGGCGGCGCCGTGCGCGACCTGCTCATCGGCGGCCACCCGAAGGACTTCGACGTCGCCACCAACGCCACGCCGGAAGAGGTCAAGGGCCTGTTCCGCAACTGCCGCCTGATCGGCCGCCGCTTCCGCCTGGCGCACGTGGTCTACGGCCGCGAGATCATCGAAGTGGCGACGTTCCGCGCCAACAGCGACGACGGCAGCGGCGACCGCGAGCTGCACGAAGGCGGGCGCGTGCTGCGCGACAACGTGTACGGCACGATCGAGGAGGACGCGATCCGCCGCGACTTCACCGCCAACGCGCTGTATTACGCGATCGAGGACTTCTCGGTGCGCGACTACACCGGCGGTTTCGACGACGTGCGCAACCGGCTGATGCGCCTGATCGGCGATCCGGAGACGCGCTACCGCGAAGACCCAGTGCGCATGCTGCGCGCGGTGCGGCTGGCGGCGAAGCTGGATTTCGAGATCGAGGACGCGACCGCCAGGCCCATCCCGCAACTGGCGCCGCTGCTGCGCGAGGCGGCGCCGGCACGGTTGTTCGAGGAATGCCTGAAGCTGTTCCTCTCCGGCCATGCGGTGAAGAGTTTCCTGGGGCTGGAGCGCCACGGCCTGCTGCCGGCGCTGTTGCCGGAAACCGCCGCCGCGTTGAAGTCCAACCGCAGCGGCGCGCTGCGTCGCATGCTGCTGGCCGGCCTGCGGGGCACCGATGCGCGCGTGGCGAACGACGAGCCGGTGTCGCCGGCGTTCCTGTTCGCGCTGCTGCTGTGGCCGGCGTACTGCCGCGCCCTGATCTCGCTGCAGGCGCAGGGCGTGCACGCCGCCGAGGCGCAGCGTCGCGCGGCCGACCGCGTCACCGTGCACCAGTTGGAAACCATCGCGCTGCCGCGTCGTTTCTCGCTGCCGATGCAGGAAATCTGGCTGCTGCAGTCGCGGTTCTCGCAGCGCCAGCGCAAGCGCGTGTTCCGCACGCTCGCGCATCCGCGGTTCCGCGCGGCGTTCGACTTCCTCAACCTGCGGCTGGCCGCATCCGACGAGCACGCCGAGGACGTCGCGTTCTGGCGCGAGGCGCAGACCAATCCGGGCGACGCGCTGGCCGCGCAGCTCGACGCGCATCGCGAATCCGAGTCGACCGAGGAAGGCGACGCGCCGCGCAAGCGCCGTCGCCGTCGCCGCAAGACCGCGAACGGCGAATAACCCGGGCGAATGAACGAAGCGCACCCGTGCCCGGCCTTCATCGGCCTGGGCAGCAACCTCGGCGACAGCGTCGCCACGCTGAGAGCGGCGCTGCGGGCGCTCGACGCGCTGCCTGACACTCGCCTCGTGCGTGCCTCGAAGCTGTATCGCACGCCCGCCTGGGGCGTGACCGAACAGCCGGACTTCATCAACGCCGTCGCGATGCTGCACACCCGCCGCGCGCCGCGCCGGTTGCTGGAGGACCTGCTGGAGATCGAGCGCCATGCCGGCCGCCAGCGCCTGGCCGATGGCAGCGATCGCTGGGGCCCGCGCACGCTCGACCTCGACCTGCTGCTCTACGGCGAGACGCGCATCGACGAACCCGGCCTGCACGTCCCGCACCCGCGCCTGCACGAGCGCGCCTTCGTGCTGGTGCCGCTGGCCGAAATCGCGCCGGACGCGTGCATCCCCGGCGTCGGCACCGCCGCACAGGCGCTGTCGAGGATGGCACCGGCGCAGGTCGAGGGGGTAACGTATGCGGACCCCCTCGACTCCGCCTGAGCGTTCGCGCCAGCGCACATCCCCATGTACAGCGGAACGCCGAACGAAAAGCCCTGGACCGTGCCCGCGCTCGCGCAGGCCAAGCGCGACGGCCGCAAGCTGGTCATGCTGACCTGCTACGACGCCGGGTTCGCCCGCACGATGGATGACGCCGGTATCGACCTGGTGCTGATCGGCGACTCGCTGGGCATGGTGGTGCAGGGCCACGACAGCACGCTGCCGGTGACGGTGGCCGATGTCGCCTATCACACCGCCTGCGTCGCTCGCGGACTCGGCAAGGCGCTGCTGATCGCCGACCTGCCGTTCGGCGCGGACGCCACGCCGGAACGCGCGCTGGAGGCATCCATCCGGCTGCTCCAGGCGGGTGCGACGATGGTCAAGCTGGAAGGCGCCGCGCACAAGCTGGACGTGATCCGCTTCCTGGTCGATCGCGAGATTCCCGTCTGCGCGCATCTCGGCCTGACGCCACAGTCGGTGCTGCGCCTGGGCGGCTACAAGGTGCAGGGGCGCGACGAGGCTGCCGCCAGGCGCCTGCGCGAAGACGCGCGCGCCGTGCAGGAGGCGGGCGCGACGCTGCTGGTGCTCGAATGCGTGCCGACGCCGGTCGCCGCGGCGATCACCGGTGATCTGGACATTCCCACCATCGGCATCGGCGCCGGTCCGCAGTGCGATGGCCAGGTGCTGGTGCTGCACGACCTGCTCGGCGTGAACTCCGGCCATCGCCGTCCGCGCTTCGTGAAGGATTTCCTTGCCGAAGGCGGTTCGATCGCAGGCGCCTTCGCCGCGTATGCGCAGGCGGTGCGGGACGGCTCGTTCCCGGATCCCGGGCATTCGTACGCCTGACCGCAGGATTGGGCGGACAAGCCGATAGAAGCGGATGAAGGCGGGGCGGTCGCACAGCGATTCATCGTCCCGTTCCGCGTGTCGCTTCGCCTTGCCCGTGTGATCCGTGCTCCTTCCGTGTAATCCGCGTCCAGAACACTCCGACATGATCGAAACCTTCACCGACCTCGACCCGCTGCGCGAACGCGTGCGCGGCTGGAAGCGCGATGGCCTGCGCATCGCCTTCGTTCCCACGATGGGCAACCTGCACGCCGGGCATTTCTCGCTGGTGAAGCGCGCGCGCGAACTCGCCGACCGCGTGGTCGCCAGCGTGTTCGTCAATCCGACGCAGTTCGGGCCGAACGAGGATTTCGCGCGCTATCCGCGCACGCCGCAGGCCGATGCGGACGGACTGGACGCGGCCGGTTGCGATGCGATGTGGCTGCCGTCGGTGGAAACCATGTACCCGTACGGCGTGGAAGCGACCGTGCGCGTGCAGGTGCCCGGCGTCACCAGCACGCTGGAAGGCGCGCACCGGCCGGGCCATTTCGATGGCGTGGCCACCGTGGTTTCGCGGCTGTTCAACCAGGTGCAGCCGGACGTCGCGGTGTTCGGTCGCAAGGACTACCAGCAGCTCGCCGTCGTGCGTTACATGGTGCGCGACCTGGCGTTTCCGATCGAGGTGGTCGGCGCCGACATCGTGCGCGAGGCGAACGGGCTGGCGATGAGTTCGCGCAACCAGTACCTGTCCGCCGGGGAACGCGCGCAGGCGGCGGAGATCAGCCGCTGCCTGGCGGCGATGGCGCAGGCGCTGCGCGATGGCCAGCCCCGCGAGGCGGTCGAGAGCCAAGCGGACGAGCGCCTGGCCGCCGCCGGGTTCGTCCCGGATTACGCCGTCGTTCGCCGGCCCGACCTGACCGAACCGGCGGCCGGTGAAACCGGTTCCATGGTCGCGCTGATCGCGGCCCGGCTCGGCCGGACCCGCCTGATCGACAACCTCGAGTTCACGGTCTGAACGGGCGCGCCGCGGTGATCCGGAGCGTTCCAGCGCCGGCGCCAATCGCGAAGGCCGGATGATGTTGCACCGCGCCATGCGCTGCTAGACTTGCCCAAATCCCTTGCACGCCCGGCGCCCGAGCGCTGCGGCCGGAGCCGAACCCCATGCAACTGAACATCCTCAAGGCCAAGATCCACCGCGCCACGGTGACCCACGCCGAGCTGCATTACGAAGGCTCGTGCGCGATCGACGGCCGCCTGCTCGACATCTCCGGCATCCGCGAATACGAGCAGATCCACATCTACAACGTGAACAACGGCCAGCGCTTCGTCACCTACGCCATCCGCGGCGAAGAGGGCAGCGGCGTGATCTCGGTGAACGGCGCCGCCGCGCACTGCGCGCAGCCCGGGGACCTCGTGATCATCTGCGCCTACGGCGTGTGCGACGAGGCCGAAGCGGCCAAGTACAAGCCGACGCTGGTGTACGTCGACCGCGACAACGCGCTGACGCACACGAACCGTTCGATGCCGGCCCAGGCGGCCTGACCCCGCCCATGGATGCCGCCGCCCGTCTGAGCCAGCTCCGCGCCCAGGCCGGGCGCGTCGTCCAGACCCCGCTTGCGAAGCTGATCGCCGGCGATCCGGCGCGCGCGCAGGAGTTCGCGCTGCGCGTCGGCCCGATCTACGCCAACTTCGCCCGCCAGCATTACGACCGCGACGCGTTCGCCGCGTTGTTCGCACTCGCGCAGTCGGTCGATGCCCCCGCGCGACTGAAGGCGCTGTTCGACGGCGAGAAGATCAACCTCACCGAAGGCCGCAGCGTGCTGCACACGTCGCTGCGCAGCGACCTGTCGGACGCGCCCGTCGCAAAGGCGGCCCACGCGCAGGCGCTCGAAGCGCGCACGCGGATGCGCGCGCTGGTCGAATCGCTTTCCAGCAGCGGCATCACCGACGTTGTCAGCGTCGGCATCGGCGGCTCCGATCTCGGTCCGCGCCTGGCCGTGGATGCATTGGGCGGCGCGAAGCCCGGCCGCCTGCGCGTGCATTTCCTCAGCAACGTCGACGGCCATGCGGCGCAGCGCGTGCTGGCCGGGCTCGATCCCGCGCGCACCGCCGCGGTGCTGATTTCCAAGACCTTCGGCACGCAGGAAACGCTGCTCAACGGCGCGATCCTGCGCGACTGGCTCGGCGGCACGGAGCGGCTGTACGCCGTGTCGGCGAACGTCGAGCGTGCGGCGCAGACGTTCTCGATTCCCGCCGAACGCATCCTGCCGATGTGGGACTGGGTCGGCGGCCGTTATTCGCTGTGGTCGGCGGTGGGTTTACCGATCGCGCTGGCGATCGGCATGGACGCCTTCGAGCAGATGCTCGCGGGCGCCGCCGAAATGGACGCGCACGTCCTGCGCACGCCGGCCGAATCGAACCTTGCGTTCTGGCACGCGCTGACCGGCGTGTGGAACCGCAACGGCCTGGGCTATTCGACGCAGGCCGTGCTGCCGTACGACGAACGCCTGAAGCTGCTGTCGAACTACCTGCAGCAGTTGGTGATGGAAAGCCTCGGCAAGTCCACGCGCACCGACGGCACGCCGGTCGGCGTGGAAACCGTGCCGGTATGGTGGGGCGGCGCCGGCACCGACACGCAGCACAGCTTCTTCCAGGCGCTGCACCAGGGCACGTCGATCGTGCCTGCGGACTTCATCGGTGTGATCCGCGCCGATGCGCCGTATCCGCAGAACCATCGCGCGCTGCAGGCCAACCTGCTCGCGCAGACCGAAGCGTTCGCGAACGGCCAGGCGAGCGACGACCCGCACCGCGCGTACGCCGGCGGTCGCCCGACGACGACGATCCTGCTCGACGCACTGACGCCGCACAGCTTCGGCGCGCTGCTCGCGCTGTACGAACACAGCGTGTACCTGCAGTCGCTGGTGTGGGGCATCAACGCCTTCGACCAGTTCGGCGTGGAGCTGGGCAAGCAGGTCGCGAACCGGCTGCTGCCGGCGCTGGAAGGTCAGGCGCAGGCGGACGATCCGGTGACGCGCGCGTTGCTGGAACAGCTGCGCGGCCGATAGCGGACGCATTCGTAGCAAGGTTCCTGTAGCCCGGGTAAGCGCAGCGCACCCGGATCGTGCGCCAAAGTCCCCGGGTGCGCTTCGCTTACCCGGGCTACACAAGCGCGGCGTCAGCTCGCCGGACCCACCCCATGCCGCCGCAGCGCCCACTCGATGTGCTCGCGCACCATCGGGCTCGCGGACGCCCATCGCCCACGCAGCGCGCCGATCACCTCCGGCGTCGAGGGTGCATTCCCCAGCGCGACGGCGATATTCCGCAACCACCGTTCATGCCCGCTGCGACGGATCGCCGAACCCTCCGTGCGTTGCAGGAACTCCTCCTCGCTCCACGCGAACAGATCCACCAGCGTCGCCTTGTCCAGGTCGTTGCGTACGCGGAAATCCGGCTCGTCCGTGCGTTGGGCGAACTTGTTCCAGGGGCACGCCAGCTGGCAGTCGTCGCAACCGAAGATGCGGTTGCCGATCGGCGCGCGCAGGTCTTCGGGAATCGCGCCTTCGTGCTCGATCGTGAGATACGCGATGCAGCGCCGCGCATCCAGCCGGTACGGCGCGACGATCGCCTGCGTCGGGCATATGTCGATGCAGCGCCGGCACGTGCCGCAGTGCGCGCTCGCGGGCGCGTCGATCGGCAGCGGCAGGTCGACGTAGATCTCGCCGAGGAAGAAGAAAGAACCGCCGTCCTTGTCGATCAGGCAGGTGTGCTTGCCGATCCAGCCAAGTCCCGCGTTGCGCGCGAGCGCGCGCTCCAGCACCGGTGCCGAATCGACGAACACGCGATGGCCGAACGGACCGACGACCTCGGCGATACGGTCGGCGAGGCGTTGCAGGCGCTGGCGCATGAGCTTGTGGTAATCGCGGCCCAGCGCGTAACGCGCGACGTACGCGCGTTCGGCGTTGTCGAGCGTGGCCCAGGCTTCATCGGTGTCGCGCCCGTAATCGAGGCCGACCGAGATCACGCGCACCGTACCCGGATGCAGTTCGTGCGGACGCGCGCGCAGTTCGCCATGGCGCGCCATCCAGTCCATCGAACCGTACAGCCCCTGCGCGAGCCAGTCGCGCAGGTGCGCTTCGTCCTCGCCGAGTTCGACGCCGGCGATGCCGCAGCGCTGGAAGCCGAACTCGCGAGCCAGTTCGCGCACGCGCGCAGCCAGCGCGCCGTAATCGGGCGCGGGGGCGGGCAGGGACGGGGGCGAAGCGGCGGGATTCACGGCATGCCAAGTATAGAATCGCGCGATGGCCCACGCCGCCCATCCCTCCCACGCGCTGTTCGACGCCGCCGCGCTGCGCCGGCTGGAGGCGCGCGCGACGCAGCGCCTGGGCGACGGGTTCGAACTGATGCGCCGCGCCGGCCAGGCCGCATGGCGCGATCTCCTCATGCGCTGGCCGCAGGCGATGCGGATCGTCGTCGTGTGCGGCCCCGGCAACAACGGGGGAGACGGCTACGTGCTCGCACGCCACGCGCGCGAGTCCGGACGCGACGTGCGCGTCGTCCGTCTGCCTGAACACGCTCCGCGAAGCGAACTCGCCCGTCGTGCCGCCGATGAATACGCGCAATGCGGCGGCGCGAACGAAATGTTCGAACACGCCTTGCCGCCGTGCGACGTCGTCATCGACGCGCTGTTCGGCATCGGCTTCGCACGCGCGCCGGATGCGGCGACGCGGGCGCTGATCGCCGCGATGAACGCGAGCCGTGCGCCGGTGTACGCGCTCGACGTTCCCAGCGGCATCGATGCCGATCGCGGCGGCGCGCCGGGCGAGGCGGTGATCGCCGCGCGCACGATCGAATTCATCGCGCCCAAAGCCGGGTTGCGCACCGGTGTCGCGCTCGATCATGCCGGCACGCTGGCGCTCGCATCGCTCGATCTCGAACCCGCCGATTTCGACGGCGTCGCCGCCATCGCCGAACGCCTCGCCGCAGCCGATCTGCCGCGCTGGCTCGCGCCGCGTCCGCGCGACAGCCACAAGGGCCGCAACGGCCGCGTGCTGTGCATTGGCGGGGATCACGGCAGCGGCGGCGCGATCATGCTCTGCGCGGAAGCGGCACTGCGCAGCGGTGCGGGACTGGTGGAAGCCGCCACGCGCGAACGTCACGTCGCGCCGCTGCTCGCGCGATTGCCCGAAGCGATGGCGCACGACGTCGGCGATGCCGATGCGCTGCATGCCGCGCTCGATCGCGCGGATGCGGTCGCGCTCGGCCCCGGGCTCGGGCAGGGCCCATGGAGCCTGCCGCTGTACGAGCGCGCGATCGCCAGCGGAAAGCCGCTGCTGCTCGATGCCGATGCGTTGAACCTGCTGGCGACGCGCCCGTTCGCGTTGCCGGCCGATGCGGTGATCACGCCCCATCCGGGCGAAGCAGCGCGCCTGCTCGATGCGAACACCGCCGACATCCAGCGCGATCGCTTCGCCGCCGCACGTGCGTTGTGCGATCGCTATGCGTGCGTGGTCGTGCTCAAGGGTGCGGGCACGATAGTCGCCGCCGCGCACGAAACGCCGCGCGTGATCGGCGCAGGCAATCCCGGCATGGCGGTCGGCGGCATGGGCGACGTGCTCAGCGGCGTGATCGCCGCACTGCGCGCGCAGGGGCTGAACGCCTTCGATGCCGCCGCGTGCGGCGCGCTGCTGCATTCGGCGGCGGGCGACGCCGCCGCGCACGACGGCGGCGAACGCGGCCTGCTTCCCAGCGATCTCATGCCGTGGTTGCGGCATTTCGCCAATCCAGAACCGTACGTCCCGGAGCCGATGCGATGACCGAACTGTGGTTGCCCGATGCCGATGCCACCGACGCGTTGGGCGCGCGCCTGGCGTTGACGCGTCCCGCGCAGGCGGTGGTGCATCTGCACGGCGACCTGGGCGCGGGCAAGTCGACGATCGCGCGTGCGTTGTTGCGCGCGCTTGGCGTGCAGGGCGCGATCCGCAGTCCGACGTACACGCTGGTCGAACGTTATCCCTTGGCCGATGGCGGCGAGGCGTGGCATCTGGATCTCTATCGCATCGCCGATCCTGGCGAGCTGGAATTCCTCGGTCTCGACGGCGCGGAAGTGCGGCTGTGGCTGGTCGAATGGCCGGAGCGGGGCGTCGGTGCGCTGCCGGCGCCGGACCTGACCGTCGAGCTGTCCATGCGTGGACCGGGGCGGATCGCCCGCCTGCACCCGGGCTCGCCGATCGGCGACGCCTGGGCCGGGCGGGTGTCTTCGGGGCACGAAGTTGCGGACGACTCCTGAACGGATTTGCAGGAAAAGTCGCCAGGTGCCGGATTCGTAAGGGAAAAGTGCTTGCAAATTTAATATCGCGGTGCTTGACTACCGGCCATGCGTGTCAAGGCCGCCACCGTCCAGAAATGCCTGCTCGGCCTCGCGCTGCTCGCGGCGCTGGCCTGGAATCTCGCCCACGCCAGTGAAATCAAGGGCTTGGAACTGCGCGACGGCGCCACCGGCACCCGCGCCGAAATCGCCCTGGACCGTGCCGCCGAATTCAAGGTCATCAGCCTCAAGGGGCCGGATCGCCTCGTCATCGACCTTCCGTCCTCCGCGCTGGCCCGCGGCCTGCGTCTGCCGTCCGCTGTCGGCGTGGTGAAGTCGGTCCGCACCGGCGAACCGACGCCCGGGACGGCCCGCATCGTGTTCGATCTGGCCCAGCCGGTCGCCGTGCTCAAGCCGCGCATCGAACAGGCCGGCGACGGTCCGCGCCTGGTGCTGGAATGGCCGGGCGATGGCGCTCCGTCCGCCGCGGCCGTCGCCTCCGCGCCCGCGCAGCCCGCTGCCGTCGCGCCGGCGGTCGCAACCGCTGCCGCACCGCCGGCCGAATCCCTGGCACCGAAGTTCGACCCGGCCGCCTCGTCGGCGGCGACGACGCGCCTGATCACCGAAATCGTCGCGCGCAACGAGAGCACCGCCGCGCCGACGCCGTCCGCCGCGCCGGCGTCCGTCGCGACCGTTCCGCCGTCGGCGATGCCGAGCGTCACGCCGATCGCGTCCGCAGCCACGCAGCTGCCGGCGACGGCTTCGCAGAACACGATCGCGCCGGCGAAGCCGCCCGTCGCGACCACCATCGCCACCGGCGTTCCGACCCGCATCGCCACCGGCGTACCGACGCCCATGCCCGGTTCGGCGCTGGCCGCGTCGGGTAACGCGACGGCAGCCGAAGCCGAAGCGCCCGCGAAGCAGGCGCCGGTCAAGACGATGAAGGACGTGATGCGCGGTCGCGGCATGCGTCCGCTGGTCATCGCCATCGACGCCGGCCACGGCGGGCAGGACCCGGGCGCGATCGGCCCGTCGGGCAAGCGCGAGAAGGACGCGACGCTGGCGATCGCCCGCGAACTGGCGCGGCAGGTCAACGCCACCCCGGGCCTGAAGGCCTACCTCACGCGCGACACCGACGTGTTCATCCCGCTGCCGCGTCGCGCGCAGCTGGCGCGCGCGGCCAAGGCGGACATGTTCATCTCCATCCATGCCGACGCCGCGGAAAACCGCGCCGCGCGCGGCTCGTCGGTGTACGTGTTGTCGCTCAAGGGCGCGTCCTCGCAGCGCGCCCGCTGGCTGGCCGACAAGGAAAACGCGTCCGATCTCATCGGCGGCGTGCGCCTGGAGCAGACCAGCAACACGCTGGCCTCGGTGCTGCTCGACCTTACCCAGAGCGGCCACATGAAGGCCTCCGAGGACGCCGCCGGCCATGTGCTCGACGGCCTCAAGCGTGTGGGCAACAACCACAAGCCGAACATCGAGCGCGCCAACTTCGCCGTGCTGCGCACGTCCGACATGCCGGCGATGCTGGTCGAAACCGCCTTCATCTCGAATCCCGAAGAAGAAAAGCGGCTCAACGATCCCGGCCACCAGCGCAAGCTCGCGCGTGCGGTGCTGGATGGCGTCAACACCTATTTCACCCGCCAACCGCCGCCGGGCACGCTCTACGCGGCGCGCGCCGACGCGCAGTACGCATCGGGTGGCGAAGCGAGCGGCGGCAGCCTCTGAGCCGCGGATCCAATCGGACCTGAAAGCGCGGACACGCCTCGCCGTATCCGCCCCATCGACGTTGATCCGTATCGAAGGCGGGCCCAGCGTTCCGCAGGTTTTTTCCTTCCGGCACGGCGAGCGGGGCGGCGCCGTCGGCTATCATGCGTGGCGATTCTTCCGCGATTCCGGACCGCTTCGCCCAGCCGTGACGATCCGCCAGCTCCCCGACACCCTCATCAACCAGATCGCCGCCGGCGAGGTCATCGAGCGTCCCGCTTCGGTGGTCAAGGAGCTCGTCGAGAACGCGCTCGACGCCGGCGCGCGCCGCATCGACATCGACCTGGAAGAAGGCGGCGTCCGCCTGATCCGCATCCGCGACGACGGCAAGGGCATCGAGCCCGGCGAACTGCCATTGGCGGTCTCGCGCCACGCGACCAGCAAGATCGCCTCGCTCGACGACCTGGAAGGCGTGGCGACGCTCGGCTTCCGCGGCGAGGCGCTGCCGTCGATCGCCTCGGTCAGCCGCTTCGCGCTCACCTCGCGCCGCGTGGGCAGCGATCGCGCGGCGACGCTGGAAATCGACGGCGGCCGTCCCGGCGAGGTCATGCCGAAGCCGCACCCGCCGGGGACGACGGTCGAGGTGCGCGACCTGTTCTTCAACGTGCCGGCGCGGCGCAAGTTCCTGAAGGCCGAGCGCACCGAGCTCGGCCACATCGAGGAATGGCTGCGGCAGCTGGCGCTCGCGCGTCCGGACGTCGAACTGCGCGTCTCGCACAACGGCAAGCCGTCGCGTCGCTGGAAAGGCGAGGGCGACCCCGGATCAGGTCCGGGGCAGGCCCTGTTGTCCGAAGTGCGCCTGCACGAAGCGCTCGGCGAGGAATTCGCCCGCAACGCGCTGCGCGTCGAACACGCCGGCGCCGGCCTGCGCCTGCACGGGTGGATCGCCCAGCCCGCCTACAACCGCGCCAGCGCCGACCAGCAATACCTCTACGTCAACGGCCGCGCGGTGCGCGATCGCAGCATCGCGCACGCGATCAAGCAGGCGTATGCCGACGTGCTCTTCCACGGCCGCCAGCCGGCGTACGTGCTGTTCCTCGAACTCGACCCGCGCCGCGTCGACGTCAACGTGCATCCGGCCAAGCACGAAGTGCGGTTCCGCGACGCGCGGCTGATCCACGATTTCGTCTACCGCACCCTGCAGGACGCGCTGGCCGAAACGCGCGCCGGCACGGTCGCGGGCGTCGCCGGCATGCCGGCGAACGACGCGATGGCGGCGCCCGCATTCGGCGGTCATGCCAGCGCGGCGCCGGCCTACGGGTATCTCGATCGCGCCACGCAGTCGCCGCTGCCGATGCAGGTGGCGGACACCCGCGCCGGTTACGCGGCGCTGTACGGCGGCGGGGCCGTGACCGCGGTGGCGCCGTCGTTCGTGCAGGTGTCGCAACCGGCGACGTTGCCGCACGGTGAGGACGCCACGCTGCCGCCGCTCGGTTATGCGATCGCGCAATTGCATGGCATCTACATCCTCGCCGAGAGCGCGGAAGGCCTGATCGTCGTCGACATGCACGCCGCGCACGAGCGCATCGGCTACGAGAAGCTCAAGACCGCGCACGACGGGGAAGGCCTGCGCACGCAGCCGCTGCTCGTCCCGGCGACGCTGGCGGTATCCGAGCGCGAGGCCGAAGTCGCCGAACGCGAGGCGCGGACGCTGGCCGAACTCGGCTTCGAAGTGACCCGCAGCGGCCCGCAGTCGCTGACCTTGCGCGCGGTGCCGGCGCTGCTCGCGCACGGCGACGTCGAGGCGCTGCTGCGCGACGTGCTGGCCGACCTCCGCGAACATGGCGAATCCCGCCGCGTCGCCGCCGCGCGCGACGAACTGCTCGCGACGATGGCCTGCCACGGCGCGGTGCGCGCGAACCGGCGTCTCACTCTGCCCGAGATGAATGCCCTGTTGCGCGAGATGGAAATCACCGAGCGCTCCGGCCAGTGCAATCATGGCCGTCCCACCTGGGCGCGGTTCACGCTGCCCGACATCGACCGCTGGTTCCTGCGAGGACGTTGAATGGCTTCAGGCGCGAAGGGGGCACTGATCCTCATGATGCTGGGTGCGATCACCGCCTGCGGGCCAGGCCGGGACGATGCCGCGAGCGCCGAACAGGCGAAGGCGGCGCAGGTGGCCTTCCAGCGCGAGCTGGACGTGGTGCGCCAGGCGCGCATCGCCGAGCTGACCCGGCCCGACGGCTGGACCAGCCTGGTCGGGCTGCACTGGATCGATCCGGGCGCGCATTACGTCGGCGCTTCCGCCGGCAACGGGATCAAGCTGGCGGTCGGTCCGGCGCACCTGGGCATGATCGACCAGGGCAAGGGCGGCATCCGCTTCGTCGCGGAGAAGGGCGTGGCGATGACGCTCGATGGCCAGCCGTTCACCGGCGAGACGATCCTGCGCGCCGACGACGCGCCGGCCGGGCCCAGTGTCATCGCGTTCGATGAAGGCAAGGGCGTGGCGACGGTGATCAAGCGCGGCGATCGCTACCTGCTGCGCGTGAAGCACGCCGACGCGCCCACGCGCACCGGCTTCCGCGGCATCGAGTACTGGCCGACCAGCGCCGACTGGCGCGTGGAAGGCCGCTTCGTGCCGCATCCGGCGGGCAAGACGCTGGAGATCGCCAACATCATCGGCACCACCGACGCGGTGCCGAATCCGGGCGCGATCGAGTTCCAGCACGGCGGCAAGACCTTCCGCATCGAAGCGCTCGACGAGGGCGGCGACACGCTGTTCCTGGTCTTCGCCGATCGCACCAGCGGACACGGCAGCTATCCGGCCGGACGCTTCCTCGACGTCGCCAAGCCGGGCGTGGGCGGCACCGTCGTGCTCGATTTCAACCAGGCGCACAATCCGCCGTGCGCGTTCACCCCGTTCGCGACCTGCCCGCTGCCGCCGCCGGAGAACCGGCTGGACGTGGCGATCCAGGCCGGCGAGAAGACCTACGCCCACTCCGCTCCCTGATCCGGACCACCACCCGATGCGCCGCCTGAAGCTGCTCTGCCTTTCGCTCCTCGCTGCCGCGGGCCTGATGTCGATGGCCCTCGCCGTCGAGCAGGCGCGCTCGCCGTCGCAGCCGGCTCCGGTCGCACCAGGCGCAGGCGTCGCCACCGCGACGGCCAAGGCGCCGCCGGTGCCGCTGCTGTGGAAGGTGTCCGATCGCGACAACGCGGTGTACCTGCTCGGCTCGTTCCACCTGCTCAAGGCCGACGATTACCCGCTCTCGTCCGACATCGACCAGGCGTTCGCAAGCGCCGACAAGGTCGTTTTCGAAGTGCCGCCGGAGCAGTTGCTGGATCCGGCGACGGGGCAGAAATTCCTCGCCGCCGCCGGCTATGCGGATGGACGCACGCTCAGCCAGGTGCTGCCGCCGACCATGCGCGAGAAGTTCAACCGCATCCTTGCCCGTTACGACGAATCCATCGCGCAGTTCGACGCGTACGAGCCGTGGTTCGTGAACCTCTCGTTGATGCTGGGCATCTCGCAGCAGATGGGCTTCCAGCAGGAAAAGGGCCTGGACCAGGTGCTGATGCAGCAGGCGCGCGCGAGCGGAAAGGCGACCGGCGGACTGGAGTCGATCGACCTGCAGCTGAGCGTGCTCGATTCCACGCCGATGGACGAGCAGGTGAAGTCGCTGAAGGAATTCCTCGACAAGCCCATGGAAATGCCCGGCATGCTCAGCGACCTGCACAACGCGTGGCGCGACGGCGACCTCGCGCGGCTGGACACGCTCACGCGCGAGGAAATGCGCGAGAAAACGCCCGAGACGTACCGCATGGTCAACGTCGAGCGCAACGACGCGTGGGTGCCGCAGATCCAGCAGATGCTCGACGGACAGAAGAAGGGCGACACGCTGGTGGTCGTCGGCGCGCTGCACCTGCTCGGCGAGGATGGCGTGGTCGAGAAGTTGCGCGCGAAGGGCTATGCGGTGGAGCGCGTGTGCTCGGTGTGCGTGCCGGAAGCAGCGCCTGCGGGTGGGGCGACGCAAGGCGCGCCTGCGAACGCGTCGGCGAGGTAACGCTGTTTCTCCTGCGCTTCCGGGGCGTTCACTTCACCCAGCTCATCCCGGTTCACCCAGCGTCTCCCGGTCTTCGCCGGGATGACTTTTCGGGGGCGAACGCCTACGCCGCCACCATCACGATGCAATCCACCGGGCACGCCGGCACGCACAGCTCGCAGCCGGTGCACAGCGGGTCGATGACGGTGTGCATGTGCCTGGAACCGCCGACGATCGCGTCCACGGGGCACGCCTGGATGCATTTGGTGCAGCCGATGCAGTCCGCTTCGACGATCAGCGCCACCTGTGGCGGCTTGTGTTCGCCGCGCGTCCGGTCGAACGGTTTCGCCGGCACGTCCAGCAGCTTCGCGAGCGCACGCGCGCCCTCGTCGCCGCCGGGCGGACAGCGGTCGACCTCCGCCTCGCCGCGCGCCATCGCCTCCGCATAAGGACGGCAGCCCGCGTAGCCGCACTGCCCGCATTGGGTTTGCGGGAGCAGGCGGTCGAGGCGTTCGGTCAGGTCCATGAGCGGGAAAAACGAGGGGAGAGGAACGAGAAACGAGTAGGAGTGCCGGCGTCACTCGCTTCTCACTCCTGATCACTCGTTCCTGGTCGTTCAGCGCACCGGCGCCCCCGGCTGCACGCCTGCATCCGCATCGAGCAGGTGCAGCGAGCCGCCGTCGAAACCGGCCGACAGGATCATTCCCTCGCTGGTGCCGAAGCGCATCTTGCGCGGCGCGAGGTTGGCGATGAACACGACGCTGCGGCCGACGAGCTTTTCCGGTTCGCCGTAGGAACCGCGGATGCCGGAGAAGATCTGGCGCGTGCCCAGCTCGCCGGCGTCGAGTTCGAAACGCAGCAGCTTGTCGGAGCCTTCCACGAATTCGCACGCGACCACCTTGCCCACGCGCAGGTCGAGCTTGGCGAAGTCGTCGATGCCGATGGTCGGTGCGGCATCGCCCGCGGCAGGCGCCGGTGCGGCGGCGGCCTTGGGTTCGGCCTTGGCGGTGGTTTCAGTCCTGGCGTCGGCCTTCGGGGCCAGCGAATCCTTGGAAGCGTCGATCATGGTCTGGATCTGTTTCGGGTCGATGCGGGTGAACAGCGGGGTGTAGGCGTTGATGGTGCGCGCGAGCAGCGGCGCTTCGGTGTCGCGCCAGTGCGTCACGGGCGCGGCGAGGAAAGCCTCCGCCTGCGCGGCGACGCGCGGCAGCACCGGCTTGAGCGCGGCGTTGAGCACGCGGAACAGGTTCAGGCCCTGCGTGCACACGGCCTGCAGCTGCGCCTCCATGCCGTCCTGCTTGGCGAGTACCCACGGCTTGTGTTCGTCGATGTACTTGTTGGCCTCGTCCGCCAAGGCCATCGTCAGGCGCAGCGCGGTGGCCGCTTCGTTGCGCTCGTACGCCTGCGCGATCGGCGCCAGCTGTTCGACGAAGCGCGCGTACTGCGCCGCGTCGGGCAGGGCATCGGCGAGGCGACCGTCGAAACGCTTCTCGATGAACCCGGCGCAGCGGCTGGCGAGGTTCACGAACTTGCCGACCAGGTCCGCGTTCACGCGCGCGACGAAGTCCGACAGGTTGAGGTCGAGATCATCGACGCCGCCGGTGGTCTTGGTCGCGTAGTAGTAACGCAGCGCTTCGGGATCGAGGCCGGCGTCGAGATAGGTGCGCGCCATGACGAAGGTGCCGCGCGACTTGGACATCTTGGCGCCGTCGACGGTGAGATAGCCGTTGACGTGCAGCCGCGTCGGCGCGCGGAAGCCCGCGCCGTGCAGCACCGCCGGCCAGAACAGGCCGTGGAAGTTGACGATGTCCTTGCCGATGAAGTGGTGCAGTTCGGCCGGGCTGTCGCGGCGCAGGTAGGACCAGAAGTCCAGGCCTTCGCGCTCGCACAGCGCCTGGAAGCTGGACAGGTAGCCGATCGGCGCGTCCAGCCAGACGTACAGGTACTTGCCCGGATGGCCGGGGATCTGGAAACCGAAGTACGGCGCGTCGCGCGAGATGTCCCACGCGCGCAGGCCGCCCTCGGCGTCCAGCCATTCCTGGAGCTTCGCCTTCACGCCGGGAAGCGCGACGTCGCCGGCGAGCCATTCGCGCAGGAAGCCGGCGAACTGGCCGACCTCGAAGAAGAAGTGTTCGGACTCGCGCAGCTCCGGCGTGGCGCCGCTGATGACCGAGCGCGGTTCCTTCAGTTCGGTCGGCGAGTAGGTCGCGCCGCAGTTCTCGCAGTTGTCCCCGTACTGGTCGGGCGTGCCGCAGTTGGGGCAGATGCCCTTCACGTAGCGGTCGGGCAGGAACATGCCCTTGACCGGGTCGTACAGCTGCGCGACCGAGCGGCGCGCGATGTGGCCGTTGTTGTCGAGCTTGGCGTAGATCGCCTCGGTCAGGACGCGGTTGCGTTCGGAATTGGTCGAGTCGTAATGATCGAAGGCGACGCCGAAATCGGCGAAGTCGCGCTCGTGGCTGGCCTGGATGCCGGCGATGAAGGCTTCCGGCGACTGCCCGGCCTTCTCGGCGGCGAGCATGATCGGCGTGCCGTGGGTGTCGTCGGCGCACACGTACCAGGCCTTGTGGCCGGCCATGCGCTGGGCGCGGCACCAGATGTCGGCCTGGGTGTAGCCGACCAGGTGGCCCAGGTGCAGGTGCCCGTTGGCATAGGGCAGGGCGCAGGAAACGACGAACTCGCGGGACATGGGGGACCGGAATGCGAAGAGAGCCGGGGATTATCGCATGCGCGTCGCACGCCCCCGACGACGCACGGGCCTTTGTAGCCCGGGTAAGCGAAGCGCCCCCGGGGAAACGTGACGGTGGCTTCCCGGATGCGGTCGTCGATCCAGCCCAGCCCACAAAAGCAGAACGCCCCGGCATGCCGGGGCGTTCGTCGAAGCCGGGACCGCCGTCAGCGGCGGTTCCAGGTCTGCGTGCGGCCCAGCAGCGAGAAGCCCATGAACCCGCGCACTTCCAGCTTGTTGCCGTTGTCCACCGGGGTGACCTTGACCGAATAGACCTTGCCGCTGGCCGGATCGAGGATCTGCCCGCCTTCCCAGGTCTCGCCCTTCTGCTTGATGCCCCACAGGATCACCATGCCCTTGACCGGCTTGTTCTTGCGCTCGCCGGAGCACTTGTCGCAGACCGGGTTCGGGCCGCGATCGGACTGGAGGATCTCCGTCACGCGGCCGGCGAGGCTGCCGTCCTTCGCTTCGTAGATCTCGACCACCGACTTGGGCTTCTGCGTCTTGTCGTCGATGGTGGTCCACTGGCCCACGGGCGAGGTCTGGGCGAAGGCGCCCAGCGGCAGGGCCAGCAACAACAGGGTGAGCAACTTGGTGCGCATGTGTCCCCTCCCAGGGATCGAATTCCGCCCAGTTATACCGCATCCGATGGCGTACGGAACCCCGTCCCGGACGCCTGCCGCACGCAAAAAAAGACCCCGCCTCGCGGCGGGGTCCGGGACTTCGCGAAGCGAAACGTTTACTTGCCGAAGTTGTAGCGCATCTCCACGTACATGGAGCGGCCGTACGCGCTGTACAGGTAGTTGTTGTACGGCGTGTCCTCCGTGCCCGGGAAGTTCGACGCCTGGTCTTCCGGCGTCTTGTCGAGGACGTTGTTGATCAGGAGCGACAGGCGGATGTTGTCGGTCGCGTCGTAGTTGAACGTCAGGTTGTAGGTCGAGTACGGCGCGAACCAGCCGGCGCGCGCACCGTTGATCTCGTCATCCCACGAGCCGGTCGCGTAGGCCACGTAGTTCGGCGTCTTGCCGATGCGATTGGCGTACACGGTGGTGGTCAGCTTGCCGATGTTCCAGCCCACCGACGCGTCGGCGCGGGTCTTCGCATAGGCGTCGTACACCCACATGTAGTACGGATCGCGCAGCAGGTCGATCTCGTCCTCACCCGGCAGCGGCGTGACCGTGTGCTTGAGGTTGTTGGTGTAGTTGCCGGCGAAGGCCAGCGAGCCCCACTTGCCGATGTCCAGCACGTAGTTGAGGCTGGCGGTGACCGCTTCCAGCTTCTGCTGCGAGACGTTGATCTTCGGCGTGTAGATCTGCTGGATCTCGTTGTTGGCGCCGCGGGTCACCCAGGCGAGGGCGTTGTCGCAGCTGGCCGAGGCGGTGTTGGCCTGGCCGGTGCGGCAGAAGTACTCGGCCAGCAGCAGCTGGTCGCTGCTGAGCTGGTCGACCTCGTCGCGGATGTCCCAGTGGAAGTAATCCATCGAGAACGAGAGGTTGTTGATCGGCGCCCACACGAAACCGGCGTTCCACACGTCGGCCTCGATCGGCTGCAGGTCCGGGTTGCCCGACTGCTGGCCGAAGTACTGCGTGCTGTCGTACGCGCAGTCCTGGGTGTTGCCCGGCGTGTAGCCTTCCAGCGAGCAGCGGTAGTAATCGGTGTCGGAGCTGTAGTAGCCGCTCAGGCCCTGGAACACGTCCGACAGCGTCGGCGCGCGGAACGCCGTGCCGTACTTGCCGCGCAGCAGGAAGCTTTCGACCGGACGGTATTCCACGCCGATGCTGTAGGTGGGCTTGTCGATGGTCTGGCCGGCAACCTTGAACGCGTCGTAGCGGCCGGACACCGTCACCGTCAGCGGCTCCCACAGCGGCAGGCGCAGTTCGCCGGTCACGGCGTAGCGGTCGCGATCGCCCGAACCGTTCACCGAGGTCAGGCCCCAGATCTCCGATTCCAGCGTCTCCGGATCCTGCATCAGGCGCGCGTCGGGCGTGTAGTCCCAGCTCTGCGTGCCGCCCTCGACCACCACCGCCAGGCCGGCATCGCCGCCCGGCAGCGAGAACAGCGCCGAGTTGGTCAGCTGCGCACGCAGGGTGTTGTCGGTGGTCTTGCTGCGCGTGTCGACGAAGCCGGTGAAGCTGGCGAAGTCGGACGGCGACATCGGCGTGTAGAACGCCGCGTAGTTCGGACGGAAGATCGGATAGCCGCTTTCCGTGCCCAGCTGCGGGCCCAGCACGTGGTCGAGGAAGTAGTTGTCGATCGCGTCGGCGAAGCGGACCCACTGGTGCTCGGTCAGCTTGTACTCGGTGCGGGTGAAGCCGACGTCCCAGTCCCAGTTGCTGCCGAACATGCCGCTCGCGCCCAGGGTGACCTGGTAGGAACGGTTGCGGTCGGTGTTCATGATGTCCTTGAAGCCCTGGCCGCCGATGTCCTCGGGCGAGAACGCGCGCTGCAGGTTCAGGAACGCATCCTGGTCCGGATCGTAGTAGTAGCCGTACTTCGCGCTGGTGCCCCACCAGGTGTAGCCCGAACCGGTGGCGTACTCCACGTCCTCGTGGTTGGTCAGCACGTCGGCGTAGAGCTGGACGTTGTCGGTCAGGTCGTACGTGCCATGCCCGTAGATCTGCGTGGCTTCCTTGCCGTTGAGCAGCGTGCGGTAGCCCGGCGTGCTGAACGAACCGCAGTACTGGCCGAGGTTCGGACGCGACTGCAGGCCCTCGGTGCCGCCGAACTGGCCGGTCACGTTCGCGCAGTTGGCCGGATCCAGGAACAGGTACGAGTTGCCGGCCGAGCCGTTGATCACCACGTAGTCGCGGCTGGCCGCAGCGGCGGAATAGCCGTTGGGGTTGTACTGCTTGGTGAGGTCGCGCTGGTAGCCCCAGATCGGATCGCGGGTCTCGTACTGCAGGCCGCCGATCAGGTTCAGGCGGCCGTCGGCGCTGGTGAAGCCGTCGGACACGCTGACGCGGAAGCTGTCGCCGCCGCCGTCGCTGTACGCGCCACCGCGCAGGTTCACCGACAGGCCGTCGACGTTCTTCTTCAGGATCACGTTCACCACGCCGGCGATCGCGTCGGAGCCGTACAGCGACGACTGGCCGCCCGGCAGGATCTCGATGCGCTCGACCAGGTCGACCGGGATGCCGCTGATGTTGTTGAAGGTGTCCGAACCGTTGTACAGGGCCGGATAATTGGCCATCGGGCGTCCGTTGATCAGGTACTTGGTGTAGCCCGGATCGAGGCCGAACATGCCCGACGCTTCGGCGCCCTGCGTGAACGAGGCCGAGGTCTGGCCGCCCTGCAGGCCGCCGGTCTGGAACGTGGACTGCTGCAGCACGTCCGACACGCTGGTGAAGCCGCGCATCTGGATGTCTTCGGCCGAGATCACGGTGACCGGCGTGAAGTTCTCGATCTGCGTCTGCGGAATCAGCGAACCGGTGACCGTGACCTTGTCGAGGTCGGTGGCGGATCCGGCTTCCTGGGCCATCGCCACGCCGGCGACGGGCATGAGCGATGCGACGAGCAAAGCGGTGCTCAGTCGGCTGCGGCGCAGCCGATTGTTGGATACTGGCATCTGGTTGAACCCCTAAATGGACGTCAAGGAGAGAGCAGGCACGTGCTTCCGTTCATTCCGGACTCGTATCCCTCGTCATGGCCCGGTCATCGGACCGTAACATGTGCTTAACGTGAAATTAGCCGCGTTTTCCTTGTCGCCATAACTGGCAAAACAGAAGGTTGCGACGTGATCAATCAGCTTCTGGAGCAGCGCATCGGCGCGCTCCGCGTTTTCGATGCGGACCTCTCGCTCAATGATGCGAACGCGCGCATTCGCGTCGCCGTGGCGGACGGCCGCGCGGTGGTAGAAATCGTCCCTGGGTTCCCGTGCGCGTCGTTGCGTCCGCGGCTCGAAGCGGACGTGCAGCGGCTGCTCGCCGACGAAGGACTGGCGTTGACGCGGCTCGACCTGCATCCGCGCGTCGCCTCGCATGCGGTGCAGCCGAATCTGTCGCCGCTGCCGAACGTGCGCAACCTCATCGCGGTGGGATCGGGCAAGGGCGGCGTGGGCAAGTCGACCACGGCGGTGAACCTGGCGCTCGCGCTGGCGGGCGAGGGCGCGCGCGTGGGCGTGCTCGATGCGGACATCTACGGCCCCAGCATCCCGACGATGCTCGGCCTCGATGGCCGCCCCGACAGCCCGGATGGCAAGACCATCGAACCGATGCAGGCGCACGGCGTGGAAGCGATGTCCATCGGCCTGCTGGTGGACCAGGACACGCCGATGATCTGGCGCGGCCCGATGGCGACCTCCGCGCTCACCCAGCTGCTGGGCGAGACCCGCTGGGGCCATTCGCTCAGCGGGGACCTGGATTACCTCATCGTCGACCTGCCGCCGGGCACGGGCGACATCCAGCTGACCCTGGCGCAGAAGATCCCGGTCGCGGGCGCGGTGATCGTGACCACGCCGCAGGACGTGGCGACGCTGGATGCGCGCAAGGCACTGAAGATGTTCGAGAAGGTCCACGTGCCGGTGCTGGGCCTGGTGGAGAACATGGCGGTGCACGTGTGCTCGAACTGCGGCCACGCCGAGCACGTCTTCGGCGAGGGCGGCGGCCGTCGCATGGCCGAGCAGTACGGCGTCCCGCTGCTGGGCAGCCTGCCGCTGGAGATCGCGATCCGCGAGCAGGGCGATGCCGGCTCGCCGGTGGTCGTCGCCGCGCCGGCGAGCGCCGCCGCCGCGGCGTATCGCGCCACGGCGCTGCGCATGGCGGTCGAACTGGCCCGCCGGCCGCGGGTGGCGACGCCGCTTTCGGCCTCGCTGGTGTAAGGGACCGGAAGCAAGGGAGAGGAACGGAAACGAGTGGAAAGCCCGGCTTTTGCTCGCGTTTCCCATGCCTCGTCACTCGTTCCTGCTTTTCCGGCACAATCCCCGTTCCCACGCCCGAGCCGCCCCAACCGCATGAGCATCAAGTCCGACCGCTGGATCCGCCGCATGTCCGAGCAGCCCAACGGCATGATCGAGCCGTTCGAGCCCGGTCAGGTCAAGACCGCGGCGGACGGCCACCGCATCGTCAGCTACGGCACTTCCAGCTACGGGTACGACGTGCGCTGCTCGCGCGAGTTCAAGGTGTTCACCAACATCAACTCCACGATCGTCGACCCGAAGCACTTCGACAACGGCAGCTTCGTCGACATCGAAAGCGACGTCTGCATCATTCCGCCGAATTCCTTCGCGCTGGCGCGCACGGTCGAGTACTTCCGCATCCCGCGCGACGTGCTCGTCGTCTGCCTGGGGAAGAGCACCTACGCGCGCTGCGGCATCATCGTCAACGTGACGCCGCTGGAGCCGGAATGGGAAGGCCACGTCACGCTCGAATTCAGCAACACCACGCCCCTGCCGGCGCGCATCTACGCGAACGAGGGCGTGGCGCAGATGCTGTTCTTCCAGTCCGACGAAGTCTGCGACACCTCCTACAAGGATCGCGGCGGCAAGTACCAGGGCCAGACCGGCGTCACGCTGCCGCGCACCTGACCGCCCCCGGCCGGCGGCGGTGCGCCAGGGGAAGCCGGCCAACGCAACGCACATTCACTCGAAGGGGAAATCGCAGTGGAACAGCACAATCCTTACCAGCGCCCGCAGGCGCAGGTCGCCGACGTGTTGCCGCCCGACGGGCTCGTGCCCGCCAGCCGCGGCAAGCGTCTCGCGGCGGCCATCGTGGACGGCCTCATCGCCCTCGCGGTGTTCATCCCGATCATGATCTACGGCGGGTATTTCACCGCGCTCGCGCAGGGCGCCGGGCTGATGACGCAGCTGGGCTGGGGCCTGTTCGGCCTGGTCCTGTTCTTCGCCATCCAGTTCGTGCCGCTCAACGCCAGCGCGCAGACCTGGGGCAAGAAAGTGGTCGGCATCCGCATCGTCGACATGGACGGGCAGCAGCCCGGCCTGGGCGTGTTGATGGGACGCCGCTACCTGTTCTCCAACGGCATCGGCCTGGTGCCGCTGGTGGGCGGCGTGTTGAGCATCGTAAACGTGCTCTTCATCTTCCGTTCGGACCGTCGCTGCATTCACGACCTCGTCGCCGATACGCGCGTGGTCGAAGCGGACTGACGTCGTTGCCGTCGAGGTAACGGGAAATCCGAAGGCCCGCACTGCGGGCCTTTTTCCTGCGCCATTCGGATTCCTCCGATGGGGCGGGCCGCGCGCACGATCGAAAATCCGCCCGACGCGCGATCCCCGCGCGATGGAGACGCCGCATGACACGCAACACGACACGACTCGCCCTGACGATGGCCGGCCTGCTGTGCATGGCCGGGAGCGCCAGCGCCGGAAAGCTCGCCGACCTGCTCGGCAGCCAGGGCCTGAAGGACGCCGGCACCACCGCGATCACCGGTCTCACGCTGACCGACGCGCAGGTCGTCGAACTGGGCGCGAAATCGGTCGCGCAGATGGACAAGGAAAACCCGGTCGCGCCCGCCGGCAACGCCTATGCGAAGCGCCTGGCCAGGCTCTCGCAGGGCATGGAAGGCGAGGACGGCCTGCGGCTCAACTTCAAGGTGTACCTGGTGAAGGACGTCAACGCGTTCGCCGTACCCGACGGTTCGGTGCGCGTGTTCGCCGGCCTGATGGACCTGATGCCCGACGACGCGGAGTTGATGTCGGTCATCGGCCATGAGATCGGCCACGTCAAGCACGGCCACAGCAAGGAACACTACCGCGCCGCGTACCTGTCCAGTGCCGCGCGCAAGGGCGTGGCCGCGATGGGCGGCGCGGTCGGCAAGCTGGCGGCGTCCGACATCGGCGCGATCGGCGAGGCGGCGGTCAACGCGAAGTTCAGCCGCGCGAACGAAACGCAGGCGGACGAATACGGCGCGGATTTCCTGCGCCGCCACAAGATGGACCCGAATGCCTCGGTGCGCGGGATGCAGAAGCTCGCCGCGCAGGACGGCAAGGCGAAGACGTCCTTCCTCGACGACCATCCGGCTTCGCAGGAACGCGTGACGCATCTGCAGAAGTACATCGCACGGAAGAAGTGACGCGTCAGGAGCGAGAGACGGGGCGTGGGTGGGCACGAACGACGCCCACTCCTCGCTCCTCCTCACGCACTGCTGCTCAATGCGTGGCGCCACCGCCCATCCGCACGTCGCGCTCGATCGTGAGCGCGATCCCCACCGCAAGCCGCAACGCCTGCGCGACGACCGTCGCCGGCAGGCTCGGCGCACCGGCATGCAGTGCCGCCTGCGCGGGCGAGTAGGGGATGTGCACGAAGCCGCCGCGCACGCCGGGCCGCTCGCGCAGCGCGTGCATCAGGCCGTAGAACACGTGGTTGCACACATACGTGCCGGCGGTCTGGGAAATCTCCGCGGGAAACCCCGCATTGCGCAGCGCCGCCAGCATCGCCTTGACCGGCAATCCGGTGAAATACGCCGCCGGTCCATCCGCAGCGACCGGCTCGTCGATCGGTTGCGCGCCCGCGTTGTCGGGAATGCGCGCGTCGATCACGTTGATCGCCACGCGCTCCAGCGAGATCTGCGCGCGTCCGCCGGCCTGTCCGACGCAGATCACCAGCGTCGGTGCGAGCTCGTCCAGCGCCTGCGCGAGCGCGTGCAGCGATGCCTCGAACTCCACCGGCAGGCAGCGCGCGACGATGCGATGACCGGCGACGATCTCGCCTTCCAGCGCCTGCACGGCGTCCCAACTCGGGTTGGTCGCCTCGCCGCCAAACGGCGCGAAGCCGGTCAGCAGCACGTGCGGGAGGGGATTCGCGCTCATCGGAAGGCAAGCCAGTACATCAGGGCGAGGTTGACCAGCAGCAGCGGGATGGCCGTCGGCAACTGCGCGCGGATCACCGCGTTCGGATCGTCCAGTTCCAGCAGCGCGGCCGGAACGAGGTTGAAGTTCGCCGCCATCGGCGTCATCAGCGTGCCGCAGTAGCCGGTGAGCATGCCGATGGAGCCCAGGATCGCCGGTGCGGCGCCGTGCTGCTGGATGAGCAGAGGCAGGCCGATGCCGGCCGTCATCACCGGGAACGCCGCGAACGCGTTGCCCATGATCACCGTGAACAACACCATCCCGAGCCCGTAGGCCAGCACGCAGGCGAGGCGGCTGTCGGCGGGGATCAGCATCGACACGATCGACGCCACCGCGTCCCCGACGCCGCTCGCCGCGAACACGCCGCCCAGCGTCGCCAGCACGATCGGCAGCAGCGCCGCCCAGCCCATCGTGTCGAGCAACCGGCGGCCTTCGCCGAGCGCGGCGATGGGGCGCTCGCGCGTGACCAGCATCGCCGCGAACGTCGCGACGACGCACGCCAGTGCCAGCCCGATCAGCGTGATGCTGCCTTCGCCGAACACCGGCGTGGCGCCGAACGCGAGTTCCGGCCCGAACAGCACGATCAACACCGTGACGACCGGAATGATCAGCGCCGGCACGAACAGCTTGTGGCGCAGCCGCTGCGCCGAGGCGAGCCGCTGCGCGTGCGGTGCTTCGTCGATCGGTTCGCGGCGCATGCGCGTGGCGAGCAGTGCGAGCGCGATCACGGCCGCGCCGGCCACCTGCGCGGGCAAGCGGTCGCCGCCCTTCGATGCATCGAGCACCGGTTTTCCGGCTGCGAACAGCACCGCCAGCAGCGTCCAGAACGCCGCGTGCGCGAAACGGCGCTCGCGCAGGTTGCGCAGTCCCGCGTACAGCAGGAACAGCGCGAGCAGCAGGTAAAAGTGTTCAATCGACAGCATCGGCGTGCGCGCTCCCGCTGGCTTGTGCGGCGCGGTGCGCGGCGGTGCGGCGATCGAGGCCGCGCTGGAAGAACACGATGCGCACGGCGTGTATCACGAACGCGGCGATGGCGGTGGGCAGCGCCCACAACGCGATCTGCAACGGCTCCAGGTGTATCCCGTGTTCGGCATAGAAGCCCTGGATCAGCAGCACCGCGCCGAAGGCCAGGAACACGTCCTCGCCGAAGAAACGTCCGACGTTGTCGGTGGCCGCGGCGAGCGCGTGCACCTTCTGCGTGTCGTCGCGCGAGATCGCGCCGTTCGGCTTGGACGCAGCGGATTCCGCCATCGGCGCGAGCAGCGGTCGCACGGTCTGCGCGTGGCCGGCGATGTCGATCAGGCCGAGCATGCTCAGGCCCTGCCGCGCGGCGAGGTAGCCCGCAAGCAGCCGCGACAGCGTGAGCCGGCGCCAGCCTTCGATCCAGCGCAGCGCGTGCTCGCGCAGGCCGGCGCGTTCGAGCAGGCCAATGGTCGGCAGCGTCATCGCGAACATCAGCAGCGCGCGGTTGGAGACGAAGCTTTCGCCGAGCAGCGCCAGCAGTTCGCCCATCGACTTGCCGGCCAGCAGACCGCTCACCAGCCCTGCGCTGACCACCACGATCACCGGATTGGCGCGCAGCACGAAGCCGACCACCACCCATGCGACGCCGATCAGCGGCCAGTAGTTGATCGCTTCGTTCATGCGGTGGCTCCGAACGCGCGCACCGCGATGCCGTCGGCTTCCAGCGCCTCGCGCACGGCGCGTGCGAACTGCACCGCGTCCGCGCGATCGCCGTGCAGGCACAGCGTGTCGGCGCGCAGGCGCACGACGCGGCCATCGTCGGCCAGCACTTCGCCGTGCAGTGCAAGGCGTCGCACCTGCGCGATGGAGTCGTCCAGCGCATCGATCACCGCGCCGGGCGTGCCGCGCGGACGCAGCCGCCCGCGCGCGTCGTAGCCGCGTTCGGCGAAGACTTCATGCGCGACGCGCAACCCCTGTGCGATGCCGGCCTCCGCCAGCGCCGAGCCCGACAAGGCGTAGAGCACCAGCGTCGGATCGATGTCCGCGACGGCCGCGGCGATCGCGTCGGCGACGGCGCGATCGTCCGCCGCGACGTTGTACAGCGCGCCATGCGGTTTGACGTGCGCGAGCGGCACGCCTTCCTCTTGCGCGATGGCGCGCAGGCGTCGCACCTGCCCGCGCACCATGCGGGCCACGTCGCCGGGCGGCACGTCGAGCGCGCGCCGGCCGAAGTGTTCGCGATCCTCGTACGAAGGATGCGCGCCCGCCGCAACGCCATGCGCGCGGCACAGGCGCAGCGTTTCGCGCATCGATGCGTCATCGCCCGCGTGGCCGCCGCAGGCGATGCTCGCGGAGGTCACGTGCGGAAGGATGGCCGCATCGTCGCCGCAGCCTTCGCCCAAGTCGCAATTGAAGTCGATGCGCGTGCCCACGTGCTTGGGATCGCGCGGCCTCAGCCGCGCTTGAACAGCATGCCCAGGCCGACCACGATCAGGATCGCCGGCCACCAGGTCATCAGCAGCCGGCCGAGGCTCATGTCGGTGAAGCCGAGGTTGTTCAGCAGGAACAGGGTGCCGATCACGACCAGCACCAGCGCGCCGACGATGTTGGATTTCATTCGAGTCCGCCAGGAAGAGTGGAAGGTTCAGACCGCGGCGAGGCGCGCGTCGATCATCACGCCGATTCTGGCGATGCGCGCACGTGCCGCGCAAGCCAGCCGATGGGCGGTGGCGGCGTCCACGGGCGCGAAATGCAGCGGCTGTCCCGGAACGCACTGCGCCAGGCGCGGCAGATCGGCGGCGATCACGTGCCCGAGCTTCGCGTAGCCGCCGACGGTCTGCGCGTCGCGCAGCAGCACGATGGGGCCGCCGTCGGCAGGCAACTGGATCGTGCCGGGCGCGACCGGTTCGGAGACGCCGTCGCCGCCGGTCGACGCCAGCGCATCGCCCTGCAACCGCAGTCCCTGGCGATTGCTGCTGGCGCTGACGCTCCACGCGCGGCGGGCGAGGGCGGTCGCGGCGGGATGCACGGACGGGCAGTAGCGGATCGGCAGCTGGGCGTCGTCGGTCGGATCGATCCACCACGCCGGCGCGCGCGGCGCATGGATCGGGCGCGCGTGCGTCGCGCCGAGCGGAAGCGCATCGCCTGCACGCAGCGCGCGTCCTTCCCACCCGCCGAAGCCGCCGCGCAGGTCGGTGCTGCGGCTGCCGAGCACCGGGGCGACATCGATGCCACCGTCGATCGCCAGCCACGCGCGCGCGCCGCCGCGCAATGCGCCGAGTTCGAGCGTGCCCGCCGGAAGGTCGACCGGACGCCCGCAGGGCACGCATTCGCCGTCGAACCGCATGGCCGTCGCCGCGCCGGCCAGTGCGACGCGTGCAGGCGCATCGAAGCGCAGCGTCGGCCCGCGCAGGGTCAGTTCGAGCACGGCGGCGTCGGCCGCGTTGCCGACGAGCCGGTTGGCCAGCGATGCGGCGTCGCTGTCGAGCGCACCCGCGAGCGCGACGCCGAGATGGCGCCAGCCGCCACGGCCGCGATCCTGCACCGTGGTCAGCAGTCCCGGCGCGAGGACGTGCAAGGTGCGCGTCACGATGCGGTGTCCTGCCCGCGTCCCAGACGCGCGAACTCGTCGGCGTCGATCGCGCGGAAACGCACGCGGTCGCCCGGCAGCAGGCGCGTTGGCGCTTGGCGGTCCGGATCGAACAGCACCCACGGCGTGCGCCCGAGCACGCGCCAGCCGCCGGGGCTTTCGCGCGGATAGATGCCGGTCTGCGCGCCACCGATCGCGACGCTGCCCGCGGCCACGCGTGCGCGCGGCGTCGCCAGGCGCGGCAGCGCGAGCGCGGGATCGAGGCCGGAGAGGTACGGGAAGCCGGGAGCGAAACCGATCATCGCGACGGTGTAATCGCCGGCGGTGTGGCGGGCGATCAGTTCGGCCGGGGAAAGGCCGAGTTCGCTTGCGGAGGATTCGAGGTCGGACCCGTGTTCGCCGCCGTAGAGCACCGGGATCTCAACGAGTCTCGGCACTCCCTCCCCTGCAAGCAGGGGAAGGGGCGAACAATCGCCGTCCGATGCACGTTGCCCGCTCACCGCTGGCGATGCTCCATCGACCAGCGCCAGCAACTCACCATGCACCCGCGCCGCATCTTCCGCCGGATCGAAAAACACCCCCAGGCTCGCATACGCCGGCACCAGATCCCGCAACCACCCGGGCTGCCGCGCCCGCAGTCGCGCCGCCATCGCGTGCACGGCGGCGTTGAGCGCCGGATCGATCCGATCGCCGAAGCGCAGCAGCCACGCATCGTCGGCCAGCGCTTCGATGTCGCAGGCCGCGCGCGGACTCACTGTTTCAGCGCGTCCTGCAACTGCTGGATGCGCGCGACCAGGGCTTCGGGCGTGTAGGGCTTCGCGCTCGCCGTGCCCCATACCGGACGCGGCCAGGCGATGTCGTCGGCGAACCGCGCGATCACATGCACGTGCAGCTGCGACACCACGTTGCCCAGCGCGGCGACGTTGAGCTTGTGGGGCTTGAACGCCGCGCGCAGCGCGTGGCTGGCGAGGTTGATCTCGGCCAGC
Organism: Lysobacter sp. SCRH-1R; assembly: GCF_057747855.1. NCBI lineage: Bacteria > Pseudomonadati > Pseudomonadota > Gammaproteobacteria > Lysobacterales > Lysobacteraceae > Lysobacter > Lysobacter sp. SCRH-1R. Next base: position 1,374,153 of record NZ_CM173227.1, read on the forward strand.
AGCGCGGCCTGCTGCGTGGCGTCCAGATCGACCAGCTCCACCGCATCGGCGACGCGCGGCACGAGGATCAGCCACGGATGGTTCGCATCGTCCATCAGCCGCAGCTCGCTCAGGCGCAGATGCGCGACCGGATGCGTGTCCTGTGCGAGCTGCGCGTGCAACTGCCAGCCGCCGTGATTCCCGGCGCGGTTCATCGCAGGTTCTCCTGCAGGAAATCGAGGGTGCGGCGCCACGCCGTCTCGGCGGCGGCCGGCGCATAGGCGTGGTTGTCGATGTCGCGATTGAACGCGTGGCCGGCGCCGGCGTAGAGGTGGATCGTCGCGTGCGGCTGCTTCCGGCGATGCTGCTCGATCGCTTCGGGCGGAATGCTCGAATCGGTTTCGCCGAAGTGGAACATCATCGGCGCGCGCAACGGCTCGTCGAGGAAGGGCAGGGTGCGCGCGCCGTAGTACGACACCGCGGGCAGGCCGAGCCGCGTGTTCGCAAGGAACGCCACGCTGCCGCCCCAGCAGAACCCCACCGCGCCCGCGCGCAGGCCTTCGGCGTGCAGCGTCTCGGCTGCGACGGCGACGATGTCCACCGCGCGATCGAAGCCCAGCTCGTTGCGCAGCGCCACGCCACGCTGGGTGCCGGCCTCGTCGTAGTCCAGCTCGATGCCGGGCGCCACGGGGTCGTAAAGCGCCGGCGCGAGCGCGATGAAGCCCGCGGCGGCAAAGCGCTCGGTCACGGCGCGGACGTGGGCGTTGGCGCCGAAGATCTCCTGCAGCACGATCACCGCGCCGTGCGACGGCCCGGCCGGCTCGGCGCGCCAGGCGCGGACGGGGCCATGGGGGGTGTCCAGTTCGGTCCAGTGGGCCATGGGCTGTTCAGTTTCGGCGGGGGAAGGGACCCGGACGATTCTAGCTCCGGGGCTATAATTCCCGGGATTCGAGATTGGGGATTCGGGATTCGCGCACCGCGCCGGCCCGCGGCCGCGAGTGCGCATGCGCTACCGGTGTTGCTCTGCCAATCCCGAATCTCCAATCCCGAATCCCGGTTTACTCCATGTCCCTTGCCAATCCCAAAGTCGGTTTCGTCAGCCTCGGTTGCCCGAAGGCGCTGGTCGATTCCGAACGCATCCTCACCCAGTTGCGCGTGGAGGGATACGACATCGTGCAGACCTACGACGACGCCGACGTCGTCGTGGTCAACACCTGCGGCTTCATCGACTCGGCGGTGGCCGAATCGCTGGACGCCATCGGCGAAGCGATCGCCGAGAACGGCAAGGTCATCGTCACCGGCTGCCTGGGCAAGAAGCCCGAGCAGATCCGCCAGGCGCATCCGGACGTGCTGTCGATCAGCGGCCCGCAGGATTACGGCAGCGTCATGACCGCCGTGCACGCGGCGTTGCCGCCGAAGCACGATCCGTTCCTGGACCTGGTGCCCGACACGGGCATCAAGCTGACGCCGAAGCACTACGCGTACCTCAAGATTTCCGAAGGCTGCAATCACCGTTGCAGCTTCTGCATCATCCCGTCGATGCGCGGCGACCTCGTCAGTCGTCCGGTCGACCAGGTGCTGCGCGAAGCCGAAAAGCTCGCGATGGGCGGCGTGAAGGAACTGCTGGTCATCTCGCAGGACACCTCCGCCTACGGCGTCGACGTGAAGTACGCCGAGCGCGAATGGCGCGGCAAGTCGTACCAGACGCGCATGAAGGCGCTGTGCGAAGGGCTGGCCGAACTCGGCATCTGGACGCGCCTGCACTACGTGTATCCGTATCCGCACGTGGACGACATCATTGCGCTGATGGCGGACGGCAAGCTGCTGCCCTACCTCGACATCCCGTTCCAGCACGCCAGCCCGCGCGTGCTGAAGCTGATGAAGCGTCCGGGCGCGGTGGAAAAGACGCTCGAACGCATCCAGCGCTGGCGTTCGGTCGCTCCGGACATCGCGATCCGTTCGACCTTCATCGTCGGTTTCCCCGGCGAGACCGAAGCCGAATTCGAGGAACTGCTGGATTTCCTCGACGAAGCGCAGCTCGACCGCGTCGGCGCGTTCGCCTATTCGCCGGTGGAAGGCGCCACGGCCAACGCGCTGCCCGAAGCGATTCCCGAGGACGTGAAGCAGGAGCGCCTCGCGCGCTTCATGGAGAAGCAGGCGGAGATCTCCGCCGCGAAGCTGGAAGCGAAGGTCGGCACGACGCAGCGCTGCCTGGTCGACGCGCTCGACGGCGAACTGGCGATCGCGCGCACGATGTACGACGCGCCGGAAATCGACGGCCTGGTGCAGATCCAGAACGGGTTCATGGCCGGCGTGAAACCCGGCGAATTCGTCGACGTTGAAATCATGGGCAGCGACGAGCACGACCTGTTCGGTGAGGTCGCGTTCGAGGATTGAGGCGTCTGGCGGTCGCCGTCGTCCCGAGACCGCCTTCCATCACTCCGCCACGCTTCCCGTCACCACCACGCACACCACCGCCATCCCGATCAACCCGGCGCCCACCAGCGCCCCGTAGCGGCGGTTCCCGCTCGCGAACGCCAGCGCCGTCTTCGCGATGGCGCTCGATGCGAGCAGCGCCGCCACGCCCCATTGCGCGTGCGCCATCGTCATCCCGCCCGCCGCGGAAAGCTGCGCGATGCTCGCCGCCGCCGCATGCAGTTCCACCACCGCGACCAGCACTGCCGTCGCCAGCGCGCCCAGGTCGCCGAACACGCTGCGCAGCCACGCCGAAACGACCAGCACGAGCGCGATCACCAGCGCCAGCAGCAAGGCGTGGCTCAGCTTGAACGCGCGCGCTTCCGGTTCGTCGGGCAGGGTCGGTGCCTGGCCCTGGCGACGCAGGCCGATCGCCGCCATCAACGCCAGCACGCCCGCCGCGGACGCGAGCGGCCACGCGCACGCGCGCAACAGCGCGGGCGCCGCGGTCGCGATGATGCCGATCATCAGCAACAACGAGGCGAGATTCGCCAGCAGTGCCGCGGACGCCGCGCCGGCCGTGAGTTCGCTTGCATCGCGCGTGCGCTGGCCGAAGCCCGCCACGGCGGCGGTGGACGATGCGAATCCGGAAAAGAACCCCGCGACCGGCAGCCCCCAGCGCGCGCCGACCGCGCGCAGCGCGACATGGCCGAGCATGCCCACGGCCATCACCAGCACCACCAGGCGCCACAGTTTCGACGGCACCAGCACGCCCCAGGGATCGATCGCCGAATCCGGCAGCAGCGGCAGGACCACCAGCGCCGAGGTGGCGAGCAGCAGCGCATCCTGCACCTCGCGCGCGCTGACGACGTCGCGCGCGAACCGTCGCAGCGGGTGCTTGGCGAACAGCAGCGCCGCGCAGATCACGCCGAGCGCGGCGGCCACGGCGGCGTTCGTGCGCGCGAGCGCCGCCAGCGTCGCGGTGACCAGCAACGCCATCTCGCCGGTGAGGCCCGGGTCGTCCGTGCGCGTTCGCAGGTAGGCGGCGACCGCGAGGACGCCGACCGCGATCACCACCGCGACCAGCACCGCCGGCCCGAGCCCCGCCGCGACCGCCGCGGCCGTCGCGACCATCGCATGCGTGCGGATGCCGGCCGCGACCGGGCCGCCGTCGTGATGCTGGCGTTCGCGCACCACGCCGATGAGCAGCCCGATGGCGATGGCCGTGAGCAGGCCCTGGAGGTCGTCGGAGTCCATGCGCACACGCTACCGCAGGCGCGTGCGAAGCGCGTCAGCGCGGTGCGCGGGTCATCGGCACGAAGCGCAGCCCGCGCTCGAACCGCGCAGGTCCCGCGGCTTCGAAGCCGAGCCGCCGGTAGGCCTCGACCGCGTGCAACGAGGCGTTCACCGTCACCGGCGCATCGGGCGCCGCGTCGTATCGCACGGCCTGCCACAGGCGCCGCGCGATACCGCGCCGTTGCATGTCGTCGGCCACGAACAGGTGGTACAGGTGCGAGGGAAGCCGCAGCACCGCGACGCCGACGATGCGGGTGCCGTGGTGCGGGGCGACCTGCTCCGCGACCACGTGGCGATGCCCTTCGCGCAGGCGCTCCTCGATGCGTGCCGGGACCATCGAGTCGACCAGCATCGCGATGCCGTCGTCCGTGCAGTCGGGCGCGATCCAGCGTCGCGTCGATGCGATCACGAGCGCGCTGATCGCCGCGGCATCGTCGGCGGTCGCGTCGCGCAGGACGATCGCGTCAACCGGCGGCATCGTCGTAGGCCACCTCGACGATCACGAAACGTGCCGCGCCGCCGGGCAGCATCGCCTCGAACTCGTCGTCCAGCCGCTTCTTCAGCATGGCGCGCGCGAGCGGCGAGTCGATGCTGATCCAGCCGGCCTTCGCGTCGGTCTCGTCGGGGCCGACGATGCGGTAGCGCTGCGTTTCGCCGCTGGCGACGTTCTCGATCTCCACGCGCGCGCCGAAGAACACCGCATCCGGATCGCTCGGCACGGTATCGACCACGCGCAGCGCCGGCACGCGCTTGGACAGGTAGCGCACGCGACGGTCGATCTCAGCGAGTTGCTTCTTGCGGTAGGTGTACTCGGCGTTCTCCGAGCGATCGCCTTCGGCCGCGGCGGCGGCGAGCGCCTTCACCACTTCGGGACGCTTCACGCGCCAGAGCTCGTCGAGCTCGGCCTTGAGGCGGTCGTGTCCCTCGCGGGTGATGAGCGCGGTGCTTTTTTCGGGAGGTGGACGCCAGCGGCCCATGCGTGGTGTTTCCTGATGCTCTTGAAGCCCGGGTAAGCGAAGCGCACCCGGGTTGCAGCGACCGTGCGGCCCCCGGGTGCGCTTCGCTGCTACCCGGGCTACAACCGCGCCTTATCGGGAACGCCTGAGGGTGTACGGCAGCGCGCTGTCGATCGGCTTGCCTTCCGTGTCCAACTGGCGGATCCCGTCCTGCGACAGGATGGCGAACAACCGGTCGTTGTCCGACTTGCTGTTCGGATCCAGCCGCAGGCGCTGGTTGTTCTCCTCGACCGTCCACGTCCCGTCGCCCTTGATCTCCGGCGCCGAGCGCTCCTGGTAGGACTCGGTGATCGTGTACGTGCCGTCGGCCGCGAGCACGAGCCGCGTGTCGATGCCCGGGCAATCCGCGCAGGGCAGGGTGCCGGTGAACATGCCGGCGAAGGCCTTCGCGTCGAACGGCGCGCGTTGCGCCGACGGACGTGCATCGGCGGCGGGCAACGCCGGTGCGGCTGCCGCTTCGGGCTGCGCGGGCGGCGCGGCGGTTTCGGCCGGCGCCTGCGGCTTGCACGCCGACAACGCGGCCACGACCAGCGCGGCGAGCAGGGCGGCGCGTGCGTTCACTGCGGACTTCGACATCGTGTGTTCCTTGCGTCTGGGGGAAGGGAAATCGAACCGGTCAGCGCCGCGAACCGCCGAAGATGCTGCCGAGCAGTCCGCGCACGATCTGCTGCCCGATGCGGCTGCCGACCGTGCGCGCGGTCTGCTTGGCCATCGTCTCGACCATGCCCTGGCGCCGCTTCGTGCCGAACACCGCGTCCTTCACCGCCTGGCCGAAGCCGCTGTCCTCCGCCTCGTCCTGCGCGCGCGAACGCGCCGGCGGCGCCTTGCTCTGCAGCGTGGCGGCTTCGGCGCGCGCGGCGAGCATTTCGGCGGCCGACTCGCGATCCACGCGCTCGTCGTACTTGTGCCCGACCGGACTGCCATTGCGCACCTGCGCGCGTTCGGTTTCGGTGATCGCGCCCATCCGGCAGCGCGGCGGCGCGACCAGCGTCTTCTCCACCGGCATCGGCACGCCCTTGTCCTGCAGCGTGGACACCAGCGCCTCGCCGGTGCCGAGCTGCGAGATCGCCTTCGCCACATCCAGCGCCGGATTGGGCACGAAGGTCTCCGCGGCGGTCTTCACCGCCTTCTGGTCGCGCGGCGTGAACGCACGCAGCGCGTGCTGCACGCGGTTGCCGAGCTGGCCGAGGATGTCGTCGGGGACGTCGTCGGGGAACTGCGAGCAGAAATACACGCCCACGCCCTTGGAGCGGATCAGCCGCACGACCTGCTCCACGCGCTGCTGCAGGGCCGGCGGCGCGTCGTCGAACAGCAGGTGCGCCTCGTCGAACACGAACACGAGCTTGGGTTTGTCCAGATCGCCGACTTCCGGCAGCGTCTCGAACAGTTCCGACAGCAGCCACAGCAGGAAACTGGAGTACAGGCGCGGCTTGAGGACCAGCTGCTCGGAGGCGAGCACGTTCACGACGCCGCGGCCGTCCGGCGTGGTGCGCATCAGGTCGGCCAGTTCGAGCGCGGGCTCGCCGAAGAACAGCTCGCCGCCTTCCTGCTCCAGTCGCAGCAGGGCGCGCTGGATCGCGCCGATCGACTGCGCGCTGACCAGGCCGTAGCTGGTGGAGATGTCCTTGCGCTCCGCCGCGACCAGGCCGAGCAGCGCGCGCAGGTCGTCCAGGTCGAGCAGCAGCAGGCCGCGGTCGTCGGCCAGCTTGAAGACGATGTCGAGCACGCCGGACTGCGTGTCGTTGAGTTCGAACACGCGCGAAAGCAGGGTCGGTCCCATCTCGCTCACGGTGGTGCGCACCGGATGGCCGAGCTTGCCGAACAGGTCCCAGAACACCACCGGATTGGCTTCGTGCGCGTAGTTCGCCAGGCCGATCTCGGCCACGCGCGACTGCAGCTTCTCGTTCGCGGCGCCGGCGACCGCGAGGCCTGCAACGTCGCCCTTCACGTCGGCGAGGAACACCGGCACGCCCAGCCGCGAGAACCCTTCCGCCAGGGTCATCAGCGTCACCGTCTTGCCGGTGCCGGTGGCGCCCGCGACGAGGCCGTGGCGGTTGCCGAACTTCGGCTGCAGGAACACGTGGCCCTGCGAGTCGGGCAGCGATTGCGGCGTGGTGACGGCCTTGCCAAGCAGGATGGGGTCCATGGAGGAGTCTTTCCGGGAATGCGGCGATGGAGTTGCCGCGATTCTAGGCATGCCGGCGGTCGCCCGTGTTCATCTTGCGAATCCTGCGGGTTCGCGCCGGAAGCGGCCGTTCATCCGGACCTGCGGCGCAGATCAGCACCTTTTCGGACGTTTCCACCTTGTCGTGTTCGCTCGCGGGCGGCTACGCTGCGGTGCCTCCCGCCCCACGCCCGCGCTGTCCATGCATGTGATTGCCCGTACTTCCGCCGCAGCGCTGCTCGCGCTGGGCCTCGTCGCCGTGATGCCCTCCGCGCACGCGCTGTCCAAACGCGACCAGGCCGCCGTGGACGCGCTCAACCAGCGCATGCAGGCCGCCGAGGCGCGCTATCGCGCCGGGCTGGTGAAGATCGGCAACGCCGACCCCGCCGGCCGCACCGAGGTCGACGGCGCGCTGGAGGACATGGAAGACGTGATGGCCGACTGCGTGAAGCAGAAGGGCTGTTCGCCCACGACCATGCTCGCCGCCTACAAGCGCCTGCTGAAGCAGAACGCCGACCTGGCCTCCGGCGACGAAGTGCCCGAGGACAACGACGAGGACGCCGCCGGCAGCATCACCGCCGACGTGCCCGAAGCGGCGCGCGCCGCCGCGCTGCTCAGCGCCGACGGCCAGCAGTTCGTGAAGATGGTGCAGTACAACCCGGCGGTGCAGGCGGGCATCCGCCGCTGGCTCACCGACATGCGTCCGTCGCTGATGGACAGCTTCGAGAACTACCAGTACCTGCGCCAGACGATGTGGCCGCAGTTCCAGCGCGCCGGCCTGCCCGAAGCGCTGCTGTTCGGCGTGATGGCGAAGGAATCCAACGGCCGCGTGCATTCGACCTCGCGCGCCGGCGCGGCCGGGCCGATGCAGTTCATGTATGCCACCGGTCGCCGTTTCGGCCTGGGCGACGACGGCACCGGTTTCGACACGCGCTACGACGCGCGCGCTTCCGCGGTCGCGGCGGCGGAGTATTTCAACGAACGCCTGGCGACGCTCAACCGCAACATCGAACTGTCGCTTGCCGCGTACAACGGCGGCGAGGGCCGCGCCCAGCGCGTGTACAACAGCACCGGCGGGCGCAACTTCTGGGATGAATCGGTCTACAACCAGTTCCCGGCCGAAACCCGCGACTACGTGCCGATGGTGATCGCCGCGGCGTGGCTGTTCCTGCATCCGAAGGAATACGGCCTGACGATCCCGCGCGTCGAGGCGCGACCGGCGCCGCTGCGCCTGTCCCGGCCGAGCTCGATCTACGAACTCACCATCTGCCTGGGCAACGGCGGCACGCGCGAGGGCTTCATGCGCGCGCTGCGCAACCTCAACCCGCGTTACCAGGCCGACCAGTACCTGCCGGCCGGCACCACGCTCGCGGCGACGACGAAGATCGTCGGACTGTACGGCCGCCACTGCACGCAGGGCCAGCGCGCCGAACTCGCGCACACGCTGGTGATGAGCGATGCCTCACGCGCCATCGTGCGCACCGGCCCGGTGACGCCGGTGCAGCCGGAAGACGCGGTGTACGAAGCCGAAAGTCCGGGCGTGGGCAGCGCCGGCGCGGCGGCGCCCCGCGCTCCGGTGCGCGCGAAGCGCTCCAAGCCGACGACCTACACCGTCAAGCGCGGCGAGACGCTCACCGGCATCGCGCAGAAGTTCGAGTGCGACACCGGCGACCTGGCCAGGTCGAACAAGCTCAAGGCGCCGCGTTTCGCGATCCGCCCGGGGCAGAAGCTCAAGCTCGACGCCTGCGACGGTTGAGTCGCGCCGCCGGACCCTCCATGCTGGCGCCCACCACAGGGAAGCAGGGGGTGGGGCATGGTGTGGCAGAAGCTCGTCGGTCTGTTCCGCAAGAATGAGACGCCGGCCGGGCCGGCGCTGCAGGCGCAACTGGACGAACTGCGCGACTACATCGCCCGCGATCTGCGCGGCGGCTACGTCGATCGCGATTCCATCGTCGACAACGCGCTGGAAGTGCTGGAACTCCAGCCGCACGGCGAAGACGTGCTGCGCGCGAACGCGCTGCGCATCCTCGACGAGGAAATCGCGGCGTACCGCCTCGACTCGGCCGACTGGCCGGACGTCACCGACCACGATCGCCTCGAGGAAGCCTTCGCCGCGCTGGAATCGCAAGGCGTGGTGTGCCGGCAGAACTTCACGTGCTGCGGCACCTGCGGCGTGGCGGAGATCGGCGACGAGATCGACGCCACGCGCGAACGCGGCGGCGACGTGCTCGGTTACGCGTTCTTCCACATGCAGGACACCGAGCGCGCCGTCGAAGGCGGCGGGCTCTGGCTGAACTTCGGGGCGACCGGCGACGGCGAGGCGCCCGCGCTCGCCGTGGCGGGCCGCATCGCCGAGGCCCTGCGCGCCACCGGCCTCACGGTGAACTGGGACGGCGACTGGAGCAAACGCATCCACGTGCCGCTGCAATGGCAACGCCGGCTGGCGCTGTGACGCGCGCGCCCGCGCTCGTGGCGGGCGTCGTGGCCGCCAGCGCGGTGCTCGCCATCGCCGGTGCGTACTGGCCGGCGATGCCGTGGCTGCACTGGATCTTCAAGCCGCTGACGACGCTGCTGATCGCCGCGATGGTGTGGCGCATGCCGTCGTCGCTGCCGCGTTATCGCGCGTGGCTGCTCGCGGGGCTCGCGCTGTCCACGGCGGGCGACGTGTTCCTGATGCTGCCCGTCGATGCGTTCGTCGCGGGGCTGGCGAGTTTCCTGCTGGCGCACGTCGCCTACCTGCTGGCGCTGCGGCAGCGCGAACGCCTGTTCGTCGTGGGCTGGCCGTTCGTGCTGTATGCGGTCGTCGCCGGCGGCGTGCTGTCGCAGCTCTGGTCCGGATTGCCCGGTGCGTTGCGCGCGCCGGTGATCGTGTACGTCGTCGTGCTCGCGGCGATGGCGGCGCAGGCGCTGGCGGTGTGGTGGCGCCGACGCGACGGCGCGGCGGTGTGCGGCGCGTGGGGCGGGGCGTGCTTCGTGCTGTCCGATGCGCTGCTGGCGTGGGACCGCTTCGTCGCGCCGTTCGCCGCCGCGTCGTTCGCGGTGCTCGCGAGTTACTGGCTGGCGCAGTGGGGGTTGGGGCGGTCTGTTCCCAGAACCGAGTAGCGCTTTTGTACCCGGGTAAGCAACGCGCACCCGGGACCCGTCACCGTCGCTGAAATCCGGGTGCGCTTCGCTTACCCGGGCTACAAGAGCATCAGGCCGTGCGCGTCGCGAGCTTCTGCCCCAGACGCACCGGCGATTCCGCGCCCAGCGACGGATCGAGCGTCGCCACGCCGCGCGGCAGCAACACGATCACCGTCGAGCCGTAGTTGAACCGCGCCATCTCGGCGAAACGGTCCAGCGTGATGTTCTCCGCGCGCCAGTCCTTCCGGTTGATGCGGTCGCCGTAGGCGGGGATTTCCTCGCCGCTCCACACGGTCTCGACGCCCGACACCAGCAGCGCGCCGACCATCACCATCGCCATCGGCCCGAAGTCGGTGTCGAAATGGCACACCAGGCGCTCGTTCCGCGCGAACAGGCGCGGCACGTTCGCCACCGCCGCGGTGCCGACGCTGAACAGACGGCCCGGCACGTGCACGGTTTCGCGCAGTCGGCCGGTCCACGGCATGTGCACGCGGTGGTAGTCACGCGGCGACAGGTACACCGTCGCGAACAGTCCGTCGTTGAAGGGCGTGGCGTCAGCCTCGTCGCCGAGCAGCTCGGCGGCCGTGAACGACTGGCCCTTGGCCTGGAAGATGCGACCGTTCTCGATCGGGCCGCACTGGCTCACGTGGCCGTCGGCGGGCATCAGCAGCGAACGCGGATCGGGGTCGGGCACGCGCGCGCCGGGCTTCAGCGCACGCGTGAAGAACGCATTGAACGTGGGGTATTTCGTCGGATCCGGCTGCGCGGCCTCGGCGAGGTCGACGCCGAACCGGCGCGTCACCGTGTCGATCAGCCACTGCTTCAGGCGCGGGTTGTCCGAATACGCGAGCGCGCGCGCCATCGACGACAGCAGCCGATGCGGAAGGACGTAGGTGAGGGCGGTGACGAGGCTCATGGAGTGCTTACGATGGCGTGCAGGCGTGATGGGGTCGTGCAGGGCACGTGCGGAAGGCGCGGAGCGGGCGGTTCATCCGCCCGTCGCGGCGGTCACTCGCGCTTGGGAGACGCGGCAGCGAAGCTCGCCTGCGTCAGTGCCGTCATGTCGGCGGCGATCGCGGCCGGGTCGAACGGCGGCTGCACGATGCCGGCCATGCGGCCCTGCGGATCGAGCACCGCCATCGACGCACTGTGGTCGACGCTGTACTGGTCGGCGCGCACGCCCTCCGGCGCCGGCACCTTCGCGAAGACCATGCTCAGCGACTTGGCGAACTGCTCCAGCGCCGGGATGTCGGCGGTGGCGGCGATCGTGTCGCGGTGGAAGGCGTGTGCGTACTCGCCGATGCGGTCGGGCGTGTCGCGCTCGGGATCGACCGACACGAACAGCACGCGCGGGCGCGTGGTTTCCGGCAGCGCGGCCCACTGCTTCTGCGCCTTGGCCATTTCGGCCAGCGTGGTCGGGCAGACGTCGGGGCAGTGCGTGAAGCCGAGGAACACCAGCGTCCAGTGGCCCTTCAGTTCGCCCGGCACCAGCGGCGTGCCGTCGGACTGGCGCAGCGTGAAGGCCGGCAGCGTGCGGGCCGGTTCGAACAGGCGCACGGCGCGGGTCTGCGGCAGCGAGGAGCCCGCGGACGGCGCGAAGTAGTGCTGCGCGGCCCACAGGCCGAGGGCGGCGGCGAGGGCGGCGATGAGGACGTAGACCGTGGTGCGGTTGAACATGGCGGCTTCGAATCGCGCCCGGGAGCTGGGGCGCGGGCATGATACCGGGCCGGGGCCCGTATAATCGTCGCCCCCTTCGAAAGGCCCCGTCATGAACGGCTCCGCGACCCCGACCCCCGTCACGTTCGAGCAGGTCTCGATCATCGACCTGATCCGCTATGGCGGCAGCCGCTTCAACGAAGCCGGCCTGACCTTCGGCCACAGCTACGACAACGCGCTGGACGAAGCGACGCAGCTGGTCCTGCACGCGCTGCACCTGCCGCACGACCTGAGCCCGATCTACGGCGCTTCGCGCGTGACCGCGGCGGAGCAGGCGAAGGTGCTGGCGCTCTTCCAGCGCCGCATCGACGAGCGCGTCCCGGCGGCGTACCTGACGGGTGAGGCGTGGTTCGCGGGGCTCAGCTTCAAGAGCGACCGCCGCGCGCTGGTGCCGCGTTCGCCGATCGCCGAACTGATCCCGCACGGCTACGAGCCGTGGCTGGGCGGGCGCGAAATCGAGCGCGTGCTCGATCTGTGCACCGGCTCGGGCTGCATCGCGATCGCCACCGCGCACTACCACCCGCACTGGCAGGTGGACGGCGTGGACATCAACGACGACGCGCTCTCGCTCGCGCAAGAAAACAAGGAACGCCTGCACGCCGACAACGTCACGCTGCGCAAGTCGGACCTGTTCAACCAGCTGCAGGGCCAGGTGTACGACCTGATCGTCACCAACCCGCCGTACGTCACCAACGACGAGACCGACGCGCTGCCGAAGGAGTATTCGCACGAGCCCGAATTGGGCCTGCGTGCCGGCTTTGATGGCCTGGACCTCGCGCTGAAGATCCTGCGCGACGCACCGGACCACCTGACCGAAAACGGCCTGCTGATCTGCGAGGTCGGCGAGGCCGAGACCGCGCTGGTGCGCCTGCTGCCCGAGCTGCCGATGGCATGGGTGGAGTTCAAGGTCGGCCAGATGGGCATCTTCGTGGTCGAACGCGCCGACCTGGTCGAGCACCACGCGAAGATCAAGGCGCTGGCGGACGCGCGCTGACCGTCCCGTACTTGTAGCCCGGGTAAGCGAAGCGCACCCGGGACGCGTGAAGGGCCGTCACGCCGACACCCGCCGCCTCACCGTCATTCCAGCTTTCGCTGGAATGACGGGAGACGAAGGCCGCCACGAAACCGGCTGGTTCCAGCAGCAACCAATCCACGTTGCTAAAGTGAATACCTGCACCCCGCGGGCTTCCACGTGTCCAGCAACAGCTTCGGCAAACTCCTCACCGTCACCACCTTCGGCGAAAGCCATGGCCCGGCCATCGGCTGTGTCGTCGACGGTTGCCCTCCGGGCATCGCCATCGCGCCGGAGGACTTCCGCCACGATCTCGAACGCCGCGCCACCGGCCGCACGCGCCATACCTCGCAGCGCCACGAGGCCGACGAGGTGGAGATCCTCAGCGGCGTGTACGAAGGTCTCACCACCGGCACGCCGATCGCGCTGCTGATCCGCAACACGGATCAACGCAGCAAGGACTACGCGAAGATCGCCGAGCAGTTCCGCCCCGGTCACGCGGACTACACCTACTGGCAGAAATACGGCATCCGCGATCCGCGCGGCGGCGGGCGTTCGTCCGCGCGCGAGACGACGATGCGCGTGGCCGCCGGCGTCATCGCCAAGAAGTGGCTCGCCGACCGTCATGGCGTGCAGGTGCAGGGCTGGCTGTCGCAGATCGGCGAGATCGTGCCGCACGGCTTCGATCTGTCGGCCGTGGAGAACAACCCGTTCTTCTGGCCCGACACGCGCCAGGTGACGGAGCTGGAGCTGTACATGGACGCGCTGCGCAAGTCCGGCGATTCGGTCGGCGCGCGCGTGGACGTCGTTGCGACGAACGTGCCGCCCGGCTGGGGCGAGCCGATCTACGGCAAGCTCGACGGCGAACTCGCCGCCGCGCTGATGAGCATCAACGCGGTGAAGGGCGTGGAGATCGGCGACGGCTTCGGCGTCGTCGCGCAGAGGGGCAGCGCGCACCGCGACCAGATGACGCCGCAGGGTTTCGCCAGCAACCACGCCGGCGGCATCCTCGGCGGCATCAGCACCGGCCAGCCGCTGCGCTGCTCGGTCGCGTTCAAGCCGACCTCCAGCCTGCGCCTGCCGATCGACAGCCTCGACACGCACGGCAACGTCGCCGAAGTGGTCACCACCGGCCGCCACGATCCCTGCGTCGGCATCCGCGCGACGCCGATCTGCGAGGCGATGGTCGCGCTGGTGCTGATGGACCAGGCGCTGCGCCATCGCGCGCAGTGCGGCGACGTGGGCGAGGTGACGCCGCGGATTCCCGCGCAACGCGATGGCTGACGTGCGTCCCCGCGTCTGGGTCTCGCAACCGCTGTTCGGCGACATCGTCGGGCGGCTGCGCGAACACTTCGACGTGATCGAGACCGCCGCAGTCGGCAAGCATTCGCAGGACGAAATTGCCGCGACGCTCGCTTCCTGCGATGGCGCGCTGGTCACGCTCAACGATCGCATCGGCGCGGCGGAAATCGCGAATGCGCCGCGTCTTCGCGCGATCGCGAACGTCGGCGTCGGCTACAACAACCTCGACGTTGTCGCCCTCACGCAGGCCGGCATCGTCGTGACCAACACGCCGGACGTGCTGACCGAAACCACCGCGGACTTCGGCTTCGCACTGTTGATGGCCACCGCGCGCCGCATCACCGAGGCCGAGCGCTGGTTGCGCGACGGCCAATGGAAACAGTGGAGCTTCGAGACGATGCTCGGCGGCGACGTGCACGGCACGACGCTGGGCATCCTCGGGATGGGCCGCATCGGACAGGCGATCGCGTGCCGCGCGGCGGGCTTCCGCATGCGCGTGCTTTACCACAACCGCTCGCGGCTCGGCGCCGACATCGAAGGCGCGTGCCGCGCCGCGTACGTCGATTTCGACACGCTGCTGGCGCAGTCCGATCACCTCGTGCTCGTGCTGCCGTATTCGCACGCGGCGCACCACATCGTCGACGCGGCCGCCATCGCCAAGATGAAGCCGACTGCGACGCTGACCAACATCGCGCGTGGCGGCATCGTCGATGAGGATGCTCTGGCCGACGCTCTGGAAAGCGGCCGCCTCGCCGCGGCGGGGCTCGACGTCTACGAAGGCGAGCCGGCAATCAACCCGCGCCTGCTCGCGCTGCGCAACGTGGTGCTCACCCCGCACATCGCCAGCGGCAGCCTCGCCACGCGCCGCGCGATGGTGTCGCTGGCCGTGGACAACCTCATCGCCGCGCTGGGTTTCGGCCCGCGTGCGGGCGACCCGCCGACGCCGGTGAACGCAACCGAATCGAGCCCCTCTCCCAACGGGAGAGGGGTTGGGGTGAGGGGCAACGAAGCCGGAGCGAAACCGGTCGCGACCTCGGCGCAAGGCCGAAAACCCGGCATATCGAAATAACGCGAACGCATCAGCGTCCGCCGCCGCGTTGCGCGATCATCCGCCACGCGCCTTTCGAACAGCCGCAAATAGTCACGCCGGAACCGCCGCCATGTCGCGTCCCCCGCGCCTCATCCAGATCCGCACCTACCAGCTCGCGCCCGGCGCACGCGACGCATTCCATCGCGCCTTCGTCGACGAGGCCGTGCCGATGCTGCGCCGCTGGCAGCACGAGGTCGTGGCATTCGGTCCATCGCCGCATGCCGGCGACGCGTACTTCCTGATCCGTGCCTACGACGACCTCGACGATCTGAACGCGCGGCAGGACGCCTTCTACGGCTCGCCGGAATGGCGGCAGGGCCCGCGCGAACGCGTGCTGGCGATGATCCGTCACTACCAGGATGCGGTACTGTGGGCATCTCCCGGGACGCTCGACGACCTGCGCCGCCGCAATCCCGGCGACGCGGCGCCCACGGGCTGAGCCGCATCCACGCTTCGCAACACCCGCCGGAATGGTTCCGGCCGGGCATCAACGCTGTACCCCTCCAACCCGAAAGAAGGAACCAATGAACGCCAAGAACTCCTGCAACGTGGCCATCGTCGGTGCGACCGGCGCCGTGGGCGAGACGATGCTGCGCATCCTCGTCGAACGGAAATTCCCCATTGGCAACTTGCACCTGCTGGCCAGCGAGCGTTCGGCCGGCGAGAAAATCGAGTTCGGCGCGAAAAAAATCACGGTGGAGGACCTGGCGACGTTCGATCCGAGCGGCATCGACATCGCGCTGTTCTCCGCAGGCGGCAGCGTGTCGAAGGAATACGCGCCGAAGTTCGCCGCGGCCGGCGCGGTGGTGATCGACAACTCCTCGGCGTTCCGTTACGACGACGACGTGCCGCTGGTCGTGTCGGAAGTGAACCCGGAGGCGGCGAAGAACCGCCCGCGCGGCATCATCGCCAACCCGAACTGCTCGACCATGCAGATGCTGGTCGCGCTGGCGCCGATCCACCGCAAGGTCGGCATCGAGCGCATCAACGTGGCGACCTACCAGTCGGTGTCGGGCGCGGGCCGCTCGGCGCTGGAGGAGCTCGGCCGGCAGACCGCCGCGCTGCTCGGCTTCCAGGAGCCGAACCCGGAGCGTTTCCCGGTGCAGATCGCGTTCAACCTGATCCCGCACATCGACGAGTTCCAGGACAACGGCTACACCAAGGAAGAAATGAAGCTGGTCTGGGAGACCCGGAAGATCCTCGGCGACGACAGCATCCAGGTGAACCCCACCGCGGTGCGCGTGCCGGTGTTCTACGGCCACTCCGAGGCGGTGAACATCGAGACGCGCGAGAAGATCTCCGCAAGCGATGTGCGCAAGCTGCTGGAAACCGCGCCGGGCGTGGAAATCGTCGACGAGCCGAAGGCGGGCGGCTACCCGACGCCGGTGACGCATGCGTCGGGCAACGATCCGGTGTACGTCGGCCGCATCCGCGACGACTTCTCGCACCCGCGCGCGGTGAACCTGTGGATCGTCTCCGACAACATCCGCAAGGGCGCCGCATTGAACGCGGTGCAGCTGGCCGAGCTGGTGCTGGCCGAACGCGGCTGACGGCGTTCGGCACAGGGAGCGGCGCCTGGCGAAGAGCCGGGCACCGCTTCACCCGGAAGGCCTTTTCCACGGGACCGGGTCCCGGAATCCACCGGTTTTCATTGCCCCTTCCCCCGGCGAGGGCTTAGAGTCGCGCCCGGGGAAGGGCAGGGATCCGAAGTGAAACAACCCGAAGCAAAACAGCCAGTTGCCAGACAAAGTTCCGCCCGGCGCTACGTGCGCACGGCGCTCGGGCTGGCATTGGCCCTCGCCAGCGGCGCCGCCTCGGCGCTGGGGCTGGGGCAGATCGAGGTCAAATCGCGGCTCGGACAGCCGTTCCTGGCCGAGATCCCGATCATTTCCAGCGATCCGTCCGAACTGGAACACCTGCAGGCCGAGCTCGCCTCGCCGCTGGTGTTCGCCCGCGTCGGCCTGAAGCCTCCAATGGGCGTGGTCGCCGAACTGCAGTTCACCTCCGCGCTCGATGCGGCCGGCCGTCCGGTCATCCGCGTCACCAGCGCGCAGCCGGTCAACGAGCCGCTGCTGACCTTCCTGGTCTCGGTCGACTGGGGCCAGGGCCGGCTGGTGCGCGAATACGCAGCGCTGGTCGATGCGCCCCGCACGGTGTCGGCGCCGATGCAGCCGGCGATCGAGGAGACGGTCGTCTCCGAACCCAACCTCATCGAGCGCGAGCCGGAAGCCGCCGCGCCCGCCACCACGGCCGAAGCACCGCCGGCGACCGCGCCCGAGGAAGCCGTCGCGCAGGCGCTGGCCCGTGAGGAAAACGCCGCGGCCGACAGCGAGATCCCCGCCGCGCCGCAGCCCGAACCGCAGCCGCAGGTCGCGGTGGCGACGCCGCCGCGTGCGCCGGTGCCCGAGGCCTCGCGCGCGCTGTCCGGCGACTACGCCGTGCGCCGCGGCGACACGCTGTCGGAAATCGCCAGCCGCATGGAGGGGCAGGCGAGTCTCGACCAGGCGATGATCGCGCTGCTGCGCGCGAATCCCGACGCCTTCATCGACGGCAACATCAACCTGCTGAAAGCCGGCGCGGTGCTCGAACTGCCGCCTGGCGACGAGCTGGCGAGCGTCGATGCCGGCGAGGCCCGACGTCTGGTCGCCCAGCACGTCCAGCAGTGGCGCGATGCGCGCCGCGCGGTGCCACAGCCGGCGCTGGAAGGCGGCGCGACCGCGGCGGGCGCGCCTTCAGGCGGCGACAACGCAACGGCGGGCGGCGCGGCGACGGCCGACGCCCGCCTGGAAATCGTCCCGCCGGAGGCCGCGCGTGCCGCCCAGGCGGGTACCCAGTCCGGCATCCAGGCCGGCGGCGAGGGCCAGATGCTGCGACAGGAACTGCAACAGAGCCAGGAAACGATCGCGGCGCGCGACGCCGAGGTCCAGGAACTCAAGAGCCGCGTCGCCGAGCTCGAACAGCTGCAGAAGCAGCAGCAACAGCTCATCGCGATGAAGGACAGCGAGCTGGCCGCCGCGCAGCAGCGCGTGGCCAAGACCAACGAACAGGCCGCCGCGCAGTCCGGCTCGCCGCTGCCGTGGATCATCGGCGGCGGTGCGCTGTTGCTGGCGCTGCTCGGCGGCTGGTGGTGGGGCAGGCGCCCGGGCAAGCCGGTGTTCCGTGCGCCGCCGGACTCCGCGTCCACGGCGCCGTCGATTGCCGATGCCTTCGCGCCCGGTCCGGATATCGACGCGCGCGAGGCGCACGAAACCATCGTCGAGCCGCCCGCGCCGGAAGAGCGTGCCGCGGACGCGCGCCCGTTCGAAGAGCCCGCGTTCGAGCTGACGCCCGAACCGCAGGCGCCCGCGCGACCGGCCGCGCCGAGCGCACCCGCCGCACCGATCGCCCCGGCCTGGCACATCGCCGCGAACGGCAACGGCCGCCGCGCGCACGTCGAGCCAACGCTCGCCACGCAACCGGGGCAGGAACGCCTGGAACTCGCCCGCGCCTACATCGACCTGGGTGATCGCGAAAGCGCGCGCCAGTTGCTGAGCGAAGTCGTCATCAACGGCGACCTCGCCGCCCGCCAGGTCGCGTCGCGGATGCTGCAGGATCTGGAGTGATCGCCGAACATCCGAAGTTCTGAACCCCACTCCCGACGGCGACCGAAGGGAGTGCAGAGCTGGGAGGGTTGGGGTGAGGGGCAACGAGGCGATCGCGCCCCCCATCGCCGCCACCGCACAGCGCCACCATTCCTGGCGGCGCGATTTGCTTCGCCCACCGTCGCGAAGCACGATGCCACATCGATAATCCGGTTCCGGATCGCTCCGGAACGCATGCCGCTTCCCGTGAACAGCCCAGACGAATCCACGCTCCCCGAGACCGCCCCGACGCAACGCTTCGCCCTCGGCATCGAATACGACGGCAGCGGCTTCTGCGGCTGGCAACGGCTGAGCAAGCACGGCGAACCCGAGCGCGAAGGCGAGGAAACCCTGCAGGCCGCGCTGGAATTCGCGATCTCCTTCGTCGCCGGCCATCCGGTGGAGACGATCTGCGCCGGCCGCACCGACGCCGGCGTGCACGCCGAGTGCCAGGTCGTGCATTTCGACAGCCACGCCGCGCGCGATCCACGCAGCTGGATGCTCGGCGTCACCAGTCGCCTCCCGCCGCAGATCGCGGTGCGCTGGTGCCGGCCGGTGGCGCACGACTTCCATGCGCGTTTTTCCGCGCGTGCGCGGCGCTATCGCTACCGCATCCTCAACCGCCCGGTGCGCGCCGCACTCGGCCGGCAATACCTCAGCTGGGAGCGCCGCCCGCTCGACGCCGACGCCATGCACCGCGCCGCGCAGGCGCTGCTTGGCGAGAACGACTTCTCCTCCTTCCGCACCGTGCACTGCCAGTCGCCGCACGCGTGGCGCGAGCTGCAGGAGATCCGCGTGACGCGCACGGGCGACGTCGTCGAGGTGGAAGTGCAGGCGAACGCCTTCCTGCACCACATGGTGCGCAACATCGTCGGCAGCCTGCTGATGGTGGGCAGCGGCGAGAAACCCGAGCGCTGGATCGCCGAGCTGCTGGAAACGCGCGACCGGACCGTCGCCGGACCGACCGCGCCGCCGACCGGGCTGGTGTTCCTGGGGCCGCGCTATCCGGCGCAGTGGAACCTGCCGGCGGAGATCACGTTGTGAGCGCCGCGGCGCACACGCGCATCAAGTTCTGCGGCATGACGCGCCCGGAGGACGTCGCCATCGCGAGCGGCCTCGGCGTGGATGCGATCGGCTTGGTGTTCGCGCAGCGCAGCTCGCGGCGCTTGGACATCGCGCGTGCGGCGGCATTGCGCGCCGATGTTCCGGCCTCGCTCGACGTGGTCGCGTTGTTCATGGACAACACGGCCGAAGAAGTGGCGCGCGTGATCGAAGCGGTCGGCCCGACGCTGCTGCAGTTCCACGGGCGCGAGGATGAAGCGTTCTGCGACGCGTTCGGCCTGCCGTACTGGAAGGCGGTCGCGATGGGTGGCGAAGGCGAGGCGGATGCGCTGTCGCGCCATCCCGCCGCGCGCGCGCTGCTGCTCGACAGCCACGCTCCCGGCGCCCCGGGCGGCACCGGCGAGCGCTTCGACTGGTCGCGGATTCCGCACGGTTCCGGGCGCGCGTTCCTTCTGGCCGGCGGATTGCATCCGGACAACGTCTTCGACGCCGTGCGTACCGTGCGGCCGTGGGGCGTGGATGTTTCCAGCGGCATCGAATCGGCGCCGGGCGAGAAGGACACCGCGAAGATGCGGCGCTTCGTCGAGGAAGTGCGTCGGGCGGATGCGGCGCTTTAGAACGCGCGCGTCGTAGATCGAACGTCATTCTTGCGAACGCAGCTCACCCTTCGAGCTCCCCACCCAGCCATTCCACCAGCGCCGCCACACGCGGGTCGCTCGCGCGCCTGCGCGTCACCAGCACCCAACGCGCATCGGTTTCGACGAACCCCCACGGTGCGACGAGCCTTCCTGCGGCGAGATCCTCCGCGACCAGGGGTTCCGGCGCGATCGCCACGCCGAGCCCCGCGTTCGCCGCTTCCAGCAGGTAATACAGATGCGGAAAGCCGGTGCCCATGCGCAATGCGCCTGCGTCGAGCCCGTTGCGGACCGCCCAGTCGGACCACGCCTGCGGACGCGACTGCGTGTGCAGCAGCGCTTCCCGCGCGAGCGCGTGCGGTGCTGCATCGCGCAGGTGTGCGAACCCCGCGAAACGCGGGCTCACCACCGGCCCGATGCGCTCCGGCGCCAACTCGTGCACCTGCCAGTCGGTGGGCCACGGGGGCGGGGCGATGAGCAGCGCGGCGTCGAGCCCGGTCAGTTGCGCGTCGGGCGGGTTGTCGCTGGCGGCAAGGTGGAGCGTGAGGTCGGGGCGCTCGCGGGCGAGACGATCGAGTCGCGGAATCATCCACCGCGCCAGCACGCTGCCCGGACAGCCGAGCACCAGCGGCGCCACTAGCGGGCGCCGCCGCAGATCGCTCCAGCTTTGGCGCAGCAGGGCGAACGCCCCGTCCGCGGCCTCGTGCAGCCGCCGGCCGGCCGGCGTGAGCGCCAGCCCCCGGCCTTCGCGGATGAACAGCGCGGCGCCCAGCGCTTCCTCCAGCGATTTCAGGTGCCGGCTCACGGCGCCGTGGGTGACGTGCAGCTCGTCCGCGGCGCGGCTCACGCTTTCCAGCCGAGCCACGGCCTCGAAGGCACGCAGGGCGTTGAGCGGGGGTAGGTCTCGGCTCATGCGGACATGTGAGGTTTTCTGACAGAACGATCCGATTTTATGCATGTTCCGGACGCGTGTCGTTCGCTAAAGTCACGCCATGTCCCGCTCCGACTTCCACGCCTTCCCCGATGCCGCCGGCCACTTCGGCCGCTTCGGCGGACGTTTCGTCGCCGAGACCCTGATCGGTCCACTGGAGGAGCTGGCCGCCGCCTACGACGCCGCGCGTGTCGATCCGTCGTTCAATGCGGCCTTCGACGCGGACCTGGCGCACTATGTCGGGCGCCCGAGTCCGATCTACTTCGCAGAGCGGCTCAGCCGCGAGGTCGGCGGCGCACGCATCCTGCTCAAGCGCGAGGACCTGAACCACACCGGCGCGCACAAGATCAACAACACCATCGGCCAGGCGCTGCTCGCCAGCCGCATGGGCAAGACCCGGATCATCGCCGAGACCGGCGCCGGCCAGCACGGCGTCGCCAGCGCGACGGTCGCCGCGCGCCTCGGACTGGAATGCGTCGTCTACATGGGCGCGACCGACATCGAGCGCCAGAAGATCAACGTTTACCGGATGAAGCTGCTCGGCGCGACGGTCGTGCCGGTGACCAGCGGTTCGGCGACGCTGAAGGACGCGCTCAACGAAGCGATGCGCGACTGGGTCACCCACGTGCGCGACACGTTCTACATCATCGGCACGGTGGCGGGGCCCGATCCCTATCCGCGCATGGTGCGCGACTTCAACGCCGTCGTCGGCCGAGAGGCGCGCGCGCAGATGCTCGCCGAATACGGTCGCCTTCCGGATGCGGTGACCGCCTGCGTCGGCGGCGGCAGCAACGCCATCGGCATCTTCCACGCCTTCCTCAACGATGCCGACGTACGGCTCGTCGGCGCCGAAGCGGCGGGCGAGGGCATCGCCACCGGGCATCACGCCGCGTCGCTCGCTGCGGGGCGTCCTGGCGTGCTGCACGGCAACCGCACCTACGTGTTGTGCGACGACGACGGGCAGATCATCGAGACGCATTCGGTATCGGCCGGCCTGGACTATCCCGGAGTCGGGCCGGAGCACGCGTTCCTCAAGGACGCCGGCCGTGCCGATTACGTCGGCGTGACCGATGCCGAGGCGCTGTCGGCCTTCCACCAGTTGTCGCGCACGGAAGGCATCCTGCCGGCGCTGGAGTCGAGCCACGCGATCGCGCAGGCGATCAAGCTCGCCCGCGAGCTGCCGCCGGATGCGATGGTGCTGTGCAACCTCTCCGGGCGCGGCGACAAGGATGTCCACACCATCGCCGCGCGCGAGGGGATTTCGTTGTAGCGCTGTCGCCGCGAGCCTGCGCGGACTCGCGGCAACGGCATCCACGCACTTCATGCGACCTCTCAAGGGGAAGGTCAGGAACGCGGCGGGACTCCCTCCCTCCCATCCCACGCTTTCCGGGCCTTCCCCTTGAGAGGCCGCGCACCGACCCCGGCATCGCCATGAATCGAATCGACCGACGCTTCACACAGCTGCGCTCCGATCGCCGCAAGGCGCTGATCCCGTTCGTCACCGCGGGCGATCCCTCGCTGGAGGCGACGGTGCCGGTGATGCACGCGCTGGTCGCAGCAGGCGCGGACGTGATCGAACTGGGCGTGCCGTTCTCCGACCCGATGGCCGACGGCCCCACGATCCAGCGCAGCTCCGAACGCGCGCTGTCGCGCGGGGCGGGGCTGTCGTTCGTATTCGACAGCGTGCGGCGTTTCCGTGAGCGCGATGCCGACACGCCGGTGGTGTTGATGGGCTATCTCAACCCGGTCGAGATCCGCGGAGCGGAGGCGTTCGCCCGCGAGGCGACGGACGCCGGCGTCGACGGCGTGCTGCTGGTCGATCTGCCGCCCGAGGAATCCGACGAGTTCCGCCGCGCGTTCGCCAGGCACGATCTCGCATTGATCCTGCTTGCATCGCCTACCACCACCGACGAACGCCTGCAGCGCCTGTGCGACGACGCGCAGGGCTATCTCTACTACGTGAGCTTCGCCGGCGTGACGGGTGCGGACCGCCTGGATACCGGCGCGGCCGGCGAACGGCTGCATGCCATCCGGCAGCGAAGCCGCGTGCCCGTGGTGGCCGGGTTCGGCATCAAGGACGCGGCCAGTGCAGCCGCGATGGCTCGCGAGGCCGAAGGCGTCGTCGTCGGCAGCGCACTGGTCGCCGCATTGGCCGACGCGAGCGACCCGGCCATACAGGCCCGCACGTTCCTGGCCCCCTTGCGTGCGGCGCTCGACGGGCTTCCGGCCCCCGCCGATCCGGCCTGAGGGACGCGCGGGCGCCGCCGTCCGCTGCGCTACACTGCCCCGCTTCCGCCGGGGCCCGCTCCGGCATTCTTCACGCCTGAACGGGAATACTCTCAACGCATGTCCTGGCTCAAGAAACTCATGCCCTCGGGCATCCGCACCGAAACCGGCGCCGCCAAGCGTCGCAGCGTGCCCGAAGGCCTGTGGGAAAAGTGCGACCGCTGCGGCGCGGTGCTGTACCGCCCCGAGCTCGAGGAAAACCTCGAGGTCTGCCCGAAGTGCAGCTTCCACATGCCCATCCGCGCCCGCGTCCGCCTGGCCGCGCTGCTGGATGAGGGCAGCACGCGCGAGATCGCCGGCGAGCTCGGCCCGACCGACGTGCTCAAGTTCAAGGACCAGAAGCGCTACGCCGACCGCATCAAAGCCGCGCAGAAGTCCACCGGCGAGCGCGACGCGCTGGTCGCGATGGAAGGCACGCTCAAGCAGCGCCCGCTGGTGGCCGCCGCGTTCGATTTCGCCTTCATGGGCGGTTCGATGGGTTCGGTCGTCGGCGAGCGCTTCACCCGCGCCGCCGAACGCGCGGTGGAGCTGGGCTGCCCGATGGTCTGCTTCACCGCCACCGGCGGCGCGCGCATGCAGGAAAGCCTGTTCTCGCTGATGCAGATGGCCAAGACCTCCGCCGCGCTCGGTCGCATGCGCGCCCGCGGCCTCCCGTTCATTTCGGTCATGACGCATCCGACCACCGGCGGCGTGTCGGCGTCGTTCGCGATGCTGGGCGATCTCAACCTCGCCGAGCCCGAAGCGCTGATCGGCTTCGCCGGCCCGCGCGTGATCGAGCAGACCGTGCGCGAGACGCTGCCGGAAGGCTTCCAGCGTTCGGAATTCCTGCTCGAACACGGCGCGCTCGACCAGATCTGCGATCGCCGCGAACTGCGCGACCGCCTGGCGACGCTGTTCGCGCTGATGATGAACCAGCCGCAGCCGCCGGCCGACGAGGTGGCTGCGTGAGCCGCCGGTATTTCGGCACCGACGGCATTCGAGGACGCGTGGGCGAAGGGCCGATCTCGGCCGACTTCGTGTTGCGCCTGGGCAACGCCTACGGCCACGCGCTGGCGCGCCGCGAGTGGCGCAACCCGGTGGTGATCATCGGCAAGGACACGCGCATCTCGAACTACATGTTCGAGGCCGCGCTGGAAGCCGGCCTGGTCGCCGCGGGCGTCGACGTGCAGCTGATGGGTCCGATGCCGACGCCCGCCGTCGCGCACCTGACGCATTCGATGCGCGCCGACGGCGGCATCGTGATTTCCGCCTCGCACAACCCGCATCACGACAACGGCATCAAGTTCTTCTCCGCCGAAGGCGAGAAGCTCGACGACGCGACCGAACTGGCCATCGAAGCGGCGCTGGACCATCCCTTCCGCACCGTGCCGTCCGAGCAGCTCGGCAAGGCCGTGCGCACGCGCGATGCGCTGGGCCGCTACATCGAACACTGCAAGGCCTCGGTGCCGGCCGGCTTCGACCTGGGCGGCCTGCGCATCGCGATGGATTGCGCCAACGGCGCGACCTACCAGCTCGGCCCGCTGGTGCTGCGCGAACTCGGTGCGCGCGTGGACGCCATCGGCATCGATCCCAACGGCATCAACATCAACGACGGCGTGGGCTCGACCCATCCCGACACGCTGGTCCAGCACGTGCGCGCCTCCGGTGCCGACCTCGGCATCGCCTTCGACGGCGACGGCGATCGCGTGCTGTTCGTCGACGGCAACGGCGCGGTCTGCGACGGCGACGACCTGCTGTACGTGATGGCCACCGACTGGCAGCAGTCCGGTCGTCTGCGCGGGCCGGTCGTCGGCACGCTGATGACCAACTACGCGCTGGAGCGCGCCTTCGCCGAACGCGGCATCGGCTTCATTCGCGCGAAGGTCGGCGATCGCTACGTGCACCAGCAACTGGTCGCCAATGGCGGCGTGCTGGGCGGCGAGGCCTCCGGCCACATCCTGTGCCTGGATCGCGCCAACACCGGCGACGGCATCGTGAGCGCGTTGCAGGTGCTGGAAGTGCTCAAGCGCCGCGGCATCTCGCTGCGCGAGGCGCTCGACGGCTTCCGCAAGGTGCCGCAGAAGACGGTGAACGTGCGTTTCGCGGCGGGCTCCAGGCCGACCGAGGCCGAAGCCGTGAAGGCCGCGCTGCGCGAGGCCGAGCAGGCCGTAGCCGGTCGCGGCCGGGCGTTCCTGCGCCCGTCGGGCACCGAGCCGGTCGTGCGCGTCACCGTGGAAGCGGACGACGCGACGCTGATGCAGGACACGCTCGACAAGCTGGCGGCGGCGGTTACTGCTGCGGCTTGAGTCGCATGAGCCCCTCTCCCGGAAGGAGAGGGGTTGGGTCGAGGGGCGGCGTGTGCGATGTGACGATGCGGCCGGTGCTCGCCTTTGCGTCGGGACCCCATAGCTGCTTCGTTGGCGGCGCGGCGCTGTGCACTTCTCCCTCCCCAACCCTCGCAGGGAAGGGAGCTGAAGTTACGCCGAAAGCCCCATCACCGCTTCTGGAACCGCGTCAACATCTCCCAGGATTCACGCACGGCATCGGCCGAGACCTCCGCGTCCTCCACCGGCCTGTAGTTGCGATCCACCACCGTCGCCGAACCGAAGTTGTCGAACAGGTAGATCAGCGCGCCGTCGCGGATGCCGCGCTGCGACCAGCTTTCCACCAGCAGCGGCCGTTTGCGCGGAAGCTCGCCGAACAGGTCGAGGCCGGTCGAGTAATCCGCGCTGTCGCCAGTGCAACCCAGTGCATGGCGCATCACGGTCGGCACGAAGTCCTCGTGCGACGTCGCCGCGTCCACGCGCCGCGCGGTACGACCGGGCCAGTGCAGCACGAACGGCGTGCGTAACTGGTAATCCGAGAAGTTGCCGTTGTGGCCCCAGTAGTTCCGGCGCAGGTCGTTGAATTCCTCGCCATGGTCGCCGGTGATGAGCACGACGGTGTTCGACGCCAGCGGGCTTTCCCCGAGCGTGCGCAGCAGTTCGCCGATGAGCGCGTCGCTGCTGTGCACGGCCGCGCGATAGCGGTTGAATTCGGGCGTGGGATCGTGGTCCGGGCCGAGCTTGAGGAAGTTCACGTCCTTCGCCATCGGCTGGAACGGCGACACGTAGCCGGGCGGCAGGTGGTAGGGGGCATGCGGCGAATCCAGGAACACGAAGCCGAAGAACGGCTGGTTCGCCGGATGGTTGCGGATGTCGGCCTGCATGCGCGACACCACGTAGCGGTCGCGTTGCGCGCTCTTCATCTTCGACGGCCCGTTGACGATGCGCTCGCGCACCTTCGCGAACACGGTGCGATCGAACTCCGGGCTGTACAGCGGCGCGCTGCCGTAGATGTGCATCGCGTAACGATCGGCGAGCATGCGGTCGATCATCACCGGTCCGCGCTGTTGCGCCAGCATCGCCTGCCAGTAGCCGCCGGGCAGTCCGTACATCAGGCCGAACAGGCCGAAGCGCGTGGCGTTGCCGCTGCTGTAATGGTTCTGGAACCACTGCGCATCCTGCGCGTAACGCCAGGTGTTCGGCATCACGGCGGGATCGAGCATGTCGTGGCGCAGCGATTCGACCAGGATCACCAACACGTTCAGCGACGGCGATGCCGCGCATTGCGGCGCGCGTCGCGGATAGCCCAGCCGATCGCCCGCGTCCGGCAGTGCGGTGGCCTGCGCCGTCTGCACGCCGAAGCGGTGCAGCGCGTTCTTCAGCGTGATCGGCTGCGCCCACGGGATGTAGGTCAGCTGCGACATCACCGCGCGATCGCCGCGTGCGTCCGAGTACGCGACCATGCCCTGGCTGACCAGGAACAGGCCGATGGCGACCCACCAGGTCGCGCGGATGCGCAGCAGCCCGGGACGACGCCGCAGCGCCTGCCACCACAGCCGTGCCGCCGCGATCTGCAGCGCGAACAGCACGCCGGCGCCAAGCGCGATCAGCGCCCACATCTTCGCCGAGAAGGTGACCTGATCCTGCAGCGCCCCGCCGAAGATCATGTTCACCACCATCGCGTTGAGGTGGAAACGGTAGAGCGCGAATACCTTCGCGTCGGCGAGCAGCAGGCACAGCCATAGCGTCTGCATCAGCACGGCGAGCGCGATCATCCAGCGCGGATCGCGGACGATACGACCGAGCAGGTACGCCGGCAGCGCGACGATGGCGCCGAAGAAGATGAAATGGCCGGGCAGGGCGAGCAGCAGGAACAGCGCCGAATGCCAGCGGCTTCCGGCTTCGGTGAGCGGAATGTTGCTGAGCGTGATCAGGCACGCGAGCAGGGCGTTGCCGAGGACCAGGCCGGTCAGCCAGGCGAGCGCGCGCTGGCGCAGGGGTGGAGCGGTGACGGCTTCCATTCGTCGAGCGGGGCGTTAGAAAAAGGCGCGCCATTATCCGGGAATGCCCGTGCGTCGGCCCCTGCGGAAAGCCATCCAGGCTGAACGGCCGCGAAGCCCGCGCGGCGCCAGCCGGCGCCGCGCCAGCGAGCGCTATCATGTGCGGCCCTCAACCGACCCGCCGCACAGGACCCCCGACGTGAACCGCATCCCGACCCTCGACATCCGCCGCTTCAGCGAACCCGCCAGCCCGGGCGATCGCGAGGCCTTCGTGGCCGAACTCGGCGCGGCGTACCGTGAGTGGGGCTTCTGCGGCATCCGCGGCCACGGCATTTCCGACGCGCAGATCGACACCGCCTACGACGTGTTCAAGCGCTTCTTCGCGCTGCCGGACGAGGTCAAGCGCAAGTACAACGTGCCCGGCAGCGGCGGCGCGCGCGGCTACACGCCGTTCGGCGTGGAAACCGCGAAGGACTCCAAGCATTTCGACCTGAAGGAGTTCTGGCACATCGGCCGCGAGATCCCGCGCGATTCGAAGTACGCGGACGTGATGCCGCCGAACCTGTGGCCGGAGGAAATCCCGGAGTTCCGCGAGGTGGGCTACGGCCTGTACGAGTCGCTGGACCGGCTCGGTTCGCGCGTGCTGAGCGCGCTGGCGCTGCACATCGGCCTGCCGGAGACGTATTTCGCCGACAAGACCAACTCGGGCAACTCGATCCTGCGCCCGATCCACTATCCGCCGATCACCACCGACGACATCCCCAACGTGCGCGCCGGCGCGCACGAGGACATCAACCTGATCACGCTGCTGGTCGGCGCCAGCGCCGAGGGCCTGGAAGTGCTGTCGCGCAAGGGCGAGTGGGTGCCGTTCACCGCCGACGCCGACACCATCGTGGTCAATATCGGCGACATGCTGCAGCGCCTGACCAACCACGTATATCCGTCCACGACGCACCGCGTGGTGAACCCGAAGGGCGAGAAGGCGCGCCAGCCGCGCTACTCCACGCCGTTCTTCCTGCATCCGAACCCGGATTTCCTGATCGACGTGCTGCCTTCGTGCGTGAGCGCGGAGAACCCGAGCCGCTATCCGGAAGCGATCACCGCGCACGGTTACCTCGAAGAACGGCTGCGCGAGATCAAGCTGAAGTAATCAGCGCTGCGGTTCCGATACCGCAATACCGGCCGCCTGCAGCGCTTCGCGCCAGGCGGCCATTTTTTTCGCGAACGCGACCGCCGCGTTCGCCGGACTGGTCGATGGCAACCGCACGCCGCGCAGTCCGAACGCCTCCAGCGGCGGCGCGGAACGCCGGTATGCGGCTTCCGCCTTCGCGCCATTGAACAGCACCGTCGACAGATCCGGGTGCCGCCCGAAGAACGTGGCGAAATCGTTGGCCTGCGCGGTCGCGTCGACGATCGCCGAGTCCAGGCTGCCCTCGCGTTCGCAACGGTCGAACACGTCCCACAGCGCGATGCGGGCGGCCTTCAGCTGCGCGACGCGGCGCGCGTAGGGCAGGGCGGGATGGGCGCCGACCAGCGCGCCCATGATCGGCCAGAACGCATTGCGCGGATGCGCGTAGTAGCGCCCCGCCTGCAGCGAAGCGACGCCCGGCATGCTGCCCAGCACCAGCACGCGCGCCTGGCGCGTGGCGATCGCCGGAAAACCTTGCAGCAATGGCGCATCCGCGCGCGGTCGCGTGTCCATGGGATCGATTCTCGCCCACGTGGAGTAAACTTGCCGCCGCTCGCGGCCGGCCCTCGCCGTCGCGATCCCGAAGGACGCAGAAGGAGTGGCCATGCGCCGCAGAATCGTTGCCGGAAACTGGAAGCTGCACGGCGATCGCCAGTTCGCCCTAGAGCTGCTCGACGCGATCGTCGCGAAAGCCGCGCCGCAGGGCGTGGAGCGCCTGATCCTGCCGCCGCTGCCGTACCTGGCCGGGCTGGTCGTGCGCTACGGCGAGAAGGGTCTCACCTTCGGTGCCCAGGACGTCAGCGCGAACCAGAAGGGCGCGTTCACCGGCGAGGTCTCCGCGACGATGCTCCGGGACGTCGGCGCGGGCTACGGCCTGGTCGGTCATTCCGAGCGTCGCCAGTACCACGGCGAGACCAGCGAGCTGGTCGCGCGCAAGTTCCTCGCCTGCAAGGCCGCCGGCCTGACTCCGATCCTGTGCGTGGGCGAGAGCCTGTCCGAGCGCGAGGACGACCAGACGCAGTGGCGCATCGAGAAGCAGCTGGCCCCGCTGTTCGAGCTGGGCGGCAAGGACGTGTTCGATGGCGCGATCGTCGCCTACGAGCCCGTCTGGGCCATCGGCACCGGCCGCACCGCGACGCCGGAGCAGGCCCAGGAGGTCCATGCATTCATCCGTAGCGAAATCGCCGCGCGCGATGCTAGAATCGCTGGCTCGCTACCGATCCTGTACGGCGGAAGCGTGAAGGCCGACAATGCCGCCGCGCTGTTCGCGCAGCCGGACGTCGATGGCGGCCTGGTCGGAGGCGCCTCGCTGGTGGCCGAAGACTTCCACGCCATCGCGGTCGCGGCGGCACCCTGACGCTCCATCCGGCGCGTCGAACCATTCGAACCCATTCGTAGAACCCCACGATGCTGTTGCTGCTCAACGTCATCTATGTGCTGATCGCGATCGCGATGGTTGCGCTGATCCTGATGCAGCGCGGCGCGGGCGCCCAGGCCGGTTCCGGTTTCGGCGGCGGCGCCTCCGCCACCGTGTTCGGCGCGCGCGGTTCGGCGAATTTCCTGTCGAAGGCGACGAAGTGGCTCGCCATCGCGTTCTTCGCGATCAGCCTCTTCATGGCCTGGAACGCCACCCGCAAGGCCACCGGCGACACCGGCGCCGCCCCCAGCGGCGTGATGGCCGACGTTCCGGTGGTGCCGAGCGCACCGGCGCCAGCGACCGGCAACGCCGCGGTCCCGGCCGCGCCGACCACGGCGCCCGCTCCGGCGACGACGGTGCCGCAGGCGCCCGCGCAGGAAGCGGTCCCGGCTGCTCCGGCGCCCGTGCAGCAGGCGCCGGCCCAGCAGTCGCCGGAACCGGCAAAGCCGCAACCCCCTGCGGGCGGCTGACTTAACGCGGTAAACTTGCATTTCATCGGCCCGGCACGGATTGCCGGGTACGGTCCGCGATGACCGGAGCGATCAACGCCCACACGGCACCGATCGCGTCAGGAAGACAAACATGCCAGCGATGGCGTGGGTTTGATTGCCCAGGTGGCGGAATTGGTAGACGCACTACCTTGAGGTGGTAGCGACGCAAGTCGTGGGGGTTCGAGTCCCCCCTTGGGCACCACACCGAACGACACTGCTGCAAGCGATTGCAGCGTTAGCACCACCGACGCAGGTGCGGCACGCACGGCGGGCCGAGTCTCGCGCGGGGATCACCCAGGCGGCTGCCGCCGAGCCAGGTCGCGGCAACGCGATCGAGCTAAACGAAGCGAGAGAACAACGAGTGCTGGCCGAATACCTGCCGACCCTGCTGTTCCTGATCGTCGCCGGAGGTATCGGCGTCGCCCTGCTGGTGGTGGGCAAGGTGCTCGGCCCCCAGCGTCCGTCCATCGAGAAGCTCTCGCCCTACGAGTGCGGCTTCGAGGCGTTCGAGGACGCGCGCATGCAGTTCGATGTGCGCTACTACCTCATCGCGATCCAGTTCATCATCTTCGATCTGGAAATCATCTTCATCGTGCCCTGGGCCACCGTGTTCCGCGAACTCGGTGTGGTCGGCCTGATCGAAATGGGCATCTTCGCCGGCATGCTGCTGCTCGGCTTCGTCTACGTCTGGAAGAAGGGAGCACTCGAATGGGAGTGATCCAGAGCGTCTCTGACCTCATGCACAACCCGCTGCCCGAAGGGCAGCTGGACGACATCCTGCGCCCCGAGGGCGACAACCCGCTGCTGCAGAACGGCTTCGTCACCACGAGCATGGACGCGCTGTGGAACTGGGCGCGCACCGGCTCGATGTGGCCGATGACGTTCGGCCTGGCCTGCTGCGCGGTCGAGATGATGCACGCCGGCGCCGCGCGCCTGGACCTGGACCGCTACGGCGTGGTGTTCCGCCCGTCGCCGCGCCAGTCCGACGTGATGATCGTGGCCGGCACGCTGGTCAACAAGATGGCCCCGGCGCTGCGCAAGGTCTACGACCAGATGCCGGATCCCAAGTGGGTCATTTCGATGGGCAGCTGCGCCAACGGCGGCGGCTACTACCACTACTCGTATTCGGTGGTGCGCGGCTGCGACCGCATCGTGCCGGTGGACGTCTACGTCCCGGGCTGCCCGCCGACGGCCGAAGCGCTGGTGTACGGCATCCTGCAGTTGCAGAAGAAGATCCGCCGCGGCACGAACTTCGGCGAAAACATCCAGGGCGTGCGCTGACATGGCCGCCCCCTACGATTTCATGGATGCCCAGGCGCTTTCCGGGCGCCTGACCACGCGTTTCGCGGACGCGATGGTCGTCGTCGCGCCGGGCCGCGCCGAAGTCACGCTCGACGTCGCTTCGTCGCAGTGGCTCGCCACCGCGCTGGCGCTGCGCGACGAGTTCGGTTTCGAACAGTGCGTGGACGTCAGCGGCGTCGACTACCTCAGCTACGGCAGCGACGAGTGGGACACCGATGTGTCCTCCGAAGGCTTCTCGCGCGGCGTGGAAGGCAAGAGCGCCGGCCGTTTCGCCTGGGGCGAGCAACCCAACGGCGCCGCCGCCGCACCGGAGCGCCGCTTCGCCGCGGTTGCGCACCTGCTTTCGTGCCAGCACAACCTGCGCGTGCGCCTGCGCACGTTCGCCGACAACGATGACCTGCCGGTGGTGGATTCGCTCACCTCCGTGTGGCCGGGCGTGAACTGGTTCGAACGCGAGGCGTTCGACCTGTACGGCATCGTGTTCGAAGGCCATCCGGACCTGCGCCGCATCCTGACCGACTACGGTTTCGTCGGCCATCCGTTCCGCAAGGACTTCCCGCTGATCGGCAACGTCGAAGTGCGCTACGACAACGAGCGCAAGCGCGTGGTGTACGAGCCGGTGACGATCGAGCCGCGCGTGCTGGTGCCGCGCGTGATCCGCGACGACGCGCGCTATGAGACCGCGCAGGGCGAGGCCGCCCAGCGCGCCGAGGTGAAGAAGTGAGCGCCCAGCTTTCCAACGGAACCGTGAGCAACACCTCCGGCCTCGGCAGCGGTGCCGAGATCCGCAACTACACGCTGAACTTCGGCCCGCAGC
This sequence comes from Lysobacter sp. SCRH-1R, assembly GCF_057747855.1. Classification (NCBI taxonomy): domain Bacteria; kingdom Pseudomonadati; phylum Pseudomonadota; class Gammaproteobacteria; order Lysobacterales; family Lysobacteraceae; genus Lysobacter; species Lysobacter sp. SCRH-1R. The sequence goes on from NZ_CM173227.1 coordinate 1,407,319, forward strand.
ATCCGGCCGCGCACGGCGTGCTGCGCCTGATCCTGGAGATGGACGGCGAAGTCGTGCATCGCGCCGACCCGCACGTCGGCCTGCTGCATCGTGCGACGGAGAAGCTCGCCGAGTCCAAGCCGTTCAACCAGTCGATCGGCTACATGGATCGACTGGACTACGTGTCGATGATGTGCAACGAGCACGCCTACGTGCGTGCGATCGAGACGCTGCTTGGCGTCGAGGCGCCCGAGCGCGCGCAGTACATCCGCACGATGTTCGACGAGATCACCCGCATCCTGAACCACCTGATGTGGATCGGATCGAACGCGCTCGACCTGGGCGCGATGGCGGTGTTCCTGTACGCGTTCCGCGAGCGCGAAGAGCTGATGGACTGCTACGAGGCGGTCTCCGGCGCGCGCATGCACGCGACGTACTACCGCCCGGGCGGCGTGCACCGCGATCTTCCTGACTTCATGCCGAAGTACAAGGAATCGCCGTGGCGCAAGGGCGCCAAGCTCAAGCGCTTCAACGAGTGGCGCGAAGGCTCGCTGCTGGATTACCTGGAAGCGTTCACCGACGACTTCCCCAAGCGCGTCGACGAATACGAAACGCTGCTCACCGACAACCGCATCTGGAAGCAGCGCACCGTCGGCATCGGCGTCGTGTCGCCCGAGCAGGCGCTGGCGTGGGGCATGACCGGCGCGATGATCCGCGGTTCCGGCATCGCCTGGGACCTTCGCAAGAAGCAGCCGTACGCCAAGTACGCGCAGATGGACTTCGACATCCCGGTCGGCGTCAACGGCGACTGCTACGACCGGTATCTCGTACGCGTCGAGGAGATGCGCCAGTCCAACCGCATCATCAAGCAGTGCGTGAAGTGGCTGAAGGCCAATCCGGGTCCGGTCATGGTCGACAACTTCAAGGTCGCGCCGCCCAAGCGCGAGGCCATGAAGGACGACATGGAAGCCCTGATCCACCACTTCAAGCTGTTCTCGGAAGGCTACTGCGTGCCGGCCGGCGAGACCTACGCCGCGGTCGAAGCGCCCAAGGGCGAGTTCGGCTGCTACCTGGTCTCCGACGGCGCCAACAAGCCCTTCCGCGTGAAGCTGCGCGCGCCGGGCTTCGCGCACCTGTCGTCGATGGACGCCATCGTTCGTGGCCACATGCTGGCCGACGTCGTGGCGATGATCGGCACCTACGATCTCGTGTTCGGCGAAGTCGACCGCTGATCGCGGCGGCCCGTTGAGGAATCTGGACTAATGAAGGCGACCGGAAATTTCGAAGCCTGTCAGCACGTGGACCCGATGGTCGCGTTGTCTGACAAGACGCGCGCGCACATCGACCACTGGCTGGCCAAGTTCCCGCCGGACCGCAAGCGCTCGGCCGTGCTGCAGGGCCTGCATGCCGCGCAGGAACAGAACGGCGGCTGGCTCAGCGACGAGCTGATCGCGGCGGTGGCGAAGTATCTCGGCCTGCCGCCGGTGTGGGCCTACGAAGTCGCCAGCTTCTACTCGATGTTCGAGACCGAGCAGGTCGGCCGCCACAACGTCGCCTTCTGCACCAACATCAGCTGCTGGCTCAACGGCGCCGAGGACCTCGTGCGCCACGCCGAGAAGAAGCTCGGCTGCAAGCTGGGCGAATCCACGTCCGATGGCCGCGTCTACCTCAAGCGCGAGGAAGAGTGCCTGGCCGCGTGCTGCGGCGCGCCGGTGGTGGTCGTCAACGGTCATTACCACGAGAAGCTCGACGCCGCGAAGGTGGACGAGCTGCTCGACGGACTGAAGTGAGGCCCGGCTGAGATGGCGCACGATCATCACGATTATTCCCAGGGCTACGGTCCGGTCGGCCCGGCTCCGCAGGAGCACAGCGTCGTTTACACGACGCTGCACTACGACACGCCGTGGTCGTACGAGAACTACCTCAAGACCGGCGGTTACGCCGCGCTGCGCAAGATCCTGACCGAGAAGATGGATCCGGCCGCCATCGTCGACCTGGTGAAGGCCTCGGGCCTGCGCGGTCGCGGCGGCGCGGGCTTCCCGACCGGCCTGAAGTGGTCCTTCATGCCCAAGGGCAGCGGCACGCAGAAGTACATCCTGTGCAACTCGGACGAATCCGAGCCCGGCACGGCGAAGGATCGCGACATCCTGCGCTACAACCCGCATTCGGTCGTCGAAGGCATGGCGATCGCTTGCTATGCCACCGGTTCGACGGTGGCCTACAACTACCTGCGCGGCGAGTTCCACCACGAGCCGTTCGAGCACTTCGAGCAGGCGCTGAAGGAAGCGTACGAACACGGCTGGCTGGGCAAGAACGTGCTCGGCAGCGGCGTGGACATCGACATCTACGGTGCGCTCGGCGCCGGCGCGTACATCTGCGGCGAAGAAACCGCGCTGATGGAATCGCTGGAAGGCAAGAAGGGCCAACCGCGCTACAAGCCGCCGTTCCCGGCGAACTTCGGCCTGTTCGGCAAGCCGACGACGATCAACAACACCGAGACCTACGCGTCGGTGCCGGCGATCATCCGCAACGGCGCGGAGTGGTTCCTCAACCTGGGCAAGCCGAACAACGGCGGTCCGAAGATCTTCTCGGTCTCCGGTCACGTCGCGAAGCCGGGCAACTACGAGATCCGCCTGGGCACGCCGTTCTCCGAGCTGCTCCAGCTCGCCGGCGGCATGCGCAACGGCAAGAAGATCAAGGCCGTGATTCCGGGTGGTTCGTCGATGCCGGTGCTCCCGGGCGAGACGATGATGTCGCTCACGATGGACTACGACGCCATCCAGAAGGCCGGTTCGGGCCTGGGTTCGGGCGCGGTCATCGTGATGGACGAGGACACCTGCATGGTGCGCGCCTGCCAGCGCATCGCGCGTTTCTACTTCAAGGAAAGCTGCGGCCAGTGCACGCCGTGCCGCGAAGGCACCGGCTGGATGTACCGCATGCTGACCCGCATCGTCGACAAGCAGGCGACGCTGGAAGACCTGCAGATGCTGCGCGCCGCCGCCGGCCAGATCGAAGGCCACACCATCTGCGCGTTCGGCGAAGCCGCCGCGTGGCCGGTGCAGGGCTTCCTGCGTCACTACTGGGATGAATTCGAGTACGCGATCGTGAACAAGCGTTTCCTGGTCGACGACCAGCGCGCCGGCACGGTGGTGGAGAAGGTCGCCGCATGAGCGCACAGCCCGTAAATCCGAACCTGCCGCCCGACCACGTCACCGTCTTCATCGACGGCGTCGAGATGGCCGCGCCGAAGGGTTCCATGATCATCCAGGCCGCCGACAAGGCCGGCATTCCGATCCCGCGTTTCTGCTACCACGACAAGCTGGCCGTCGCGGCGAACTGCCGCATGTGCCTGGTCGAGGTGGAAAAGATGCCCAAGCCGGCGCCGGCCTGCGCCACGCCGGTCATGGATGGAATGAAGGTCTCCACGCGTAGCGACAAGGCGCTCAAGTCGCAGCGCAACGTGATGGAGTTCCTGCTGATCAACCATCCGCTCGACTGCCCGATCTGCGATCAGGGCGGCGAGTGCGAACTGCAGGACCTGTCGCTGGGTTACGGCCGCTCGGTGAGCCGCTTCGCCGAGCGCAAGCGCGTGGTGCCGGACGAGGACATCGGTCCGCTGGTCGCCACCGAGATGACCCGCTGCATCCAGTGCACGCGCTGCGTGCGCTTCACCGCGGAAATCGCCGGCACGTACGAGCTCGGCGGCATGTACCGTGGCGAGAACCTGCAGATCGGCACCTACGACGGCAAGCCGTTGACGACGGAACTCTCCGGCAACGTCATCGACGTGTGCCCGGTCGGCGCGCTGACCAACAAGGTGTTCCAGTTCAAGGCGCGTCCGTGGGAACTGATCGCGCGCGAATCGCTGGGCTACCACGACGCGCTGGGCAGCAACCTGTTCCTGCACGTGCGTCGCGGCGAAGTGCTGCGCACCGTGCCGCGCGACAACGAAGCGGTCAACGAATGCTGGCTGTCGGACCGCGACCGCTACTCGCACCAGGGCCTGTACGCGGAAGATCGCGCGACGGTGCCGATGGTGAAAGAGAACGGCGAGTGGCGTGAAGCCTCGTGGGAAGAAGCGCTGGCGAAGGCCGCGAAGATCCTGCGCGACAACGGCGCCGACCAGCTCGGCATCCTCGCCGGTCCCGCGACCTCGAACGAGGAGGGCGCGCTGCTGGCCCGGCTCGCCGAAGCGCTGGGCACGGGCAACCTCGACCACCGCATCGGTCAGCGCGACCTGAGCGACGCCGCGCACGCGACGACGTTCGCCGCACCGGTGGCCGACATCAACCACGCCGACGTCATCGTCATCGTGGGCTCCAACCTGCGCCACGAACTCCCGCTGGTGAACCAGCGCGTGCGCAAGGCCTGGACCCGCGGCGCGAAGGTGTACGTGGTCAATCCGGTCGATTTCGACTTCACCTACGACGTCGCGCAGAAGGCGATCGTGGCGCCGTCGCAGATCGCCGCGACGCTGGGCGACGACGGTCTGGTCGACATCGCGAAGAACGCGACGCGCGCCGTCGTGATCGTCGGTGCGCTGGCCGAGAACGGCCCGTACGCCGCGCAGATCCGCAAGGCCGCCGCCGATTTCGCCGCAGCCACCGGCGCATCGCTCAACCGCATCCCGCAGGGCGCGAACGCCGTCGGCCTGTCCGACTACGGCGTGCTGCCGACCTCGCGCGACGCGCAGTCGATGCTCGCCGATGCGCGTTCGGCGTACGTGCTGTACGGCATCGAGCCGGGCATGGACTTCGCCGACACCGCGACCGCGCTGAAGGCGCTCAACGCCGCGCAGGTCGTGGCGTTCAGCACCTTCGCGTGCCGTTCGACGCGCGCGGTCGCCGACGTGATCCTGCCGATCGGCCTGCTGCCGGAAATCGACGCGACGCTGACCAACCTCGACGGCCGCCAGCAGGCGACCGTCGCCGGCGGCAAGCTGCCGGGCCAGGCGCGTGCCGGCTGGCGCGTGCTGCGCGCGCTCGGCGGCGAACTGCAGGCGAAGGGATTCGATTTCGTCGATCTGGCCGGCCTGCGTGCGGGCATGCAGATGCGCGAAGTCAACGTCGTCGCCGGCAAGGCACCGACCGTGTCGGGCGAAGGCCTGGAAGTAGCCGCGAGCATGGCGATCTACCGCAGCGATGCGGTCGTGCGCCGCGCTCCCGCGCTGCAGTCGCATCCGCTCAACGTTGCGCCTGCGGCCGTGATGAATCCGAAGGATGCCTCCGCGCTCGGCTTCGCCGACGGCGTGGTGGGCAAGTTCAACACCGCCGCGGGCACCGCCACGCTGCCGGTGTCGGTCAGCGACAAGGTCGCGCCGGGTACCGTGTGGGTGGAATCCGGCCACGGCGCCACCGCGCCGATGTCGGGCCGCGTGCAGGCGGGGAGGGCATAAGCGATGTTTGATCCGTTCCGCGACTGGTTGCTGTCGTTCGGCAACATCGGCGCCATCCTCTGGATCGTGCTGAAGATCCTCCTGATCGCCATGCCGGTGATCATCACCGTGGCGTTCTACGTGGTCTGGGAGCGCAAGCTCATCGGCTGGATGCACGTCCGCCACGGGCCGATGTACGTCGGCATGGGCATCCTCCAGGCGTTCGCCGACGTCTTCAAACTGCTGTTCAAGGAAGTCATCCAGCCCACGCGGGCGGAGAACTTCCTGTTCAAGCTCGCGCCGCTGCTGGCTCTCGCGCCAGCCTTCGCCGCGTGGGCCGTGGTGCCGTTCGATTACCAGGTCGTTCTGTCGAACGCCAACGCGGGCCTGCTGTACCTGCTCGCGATGACCTCCCTGGGCGTGTACGGCATCATCCTGGCCGGCTGGGCGTCGAACTCGAAGTACGCGTTCCTTGGCGCGATGCGTGCCGCGGCGCAGGTGGTTTCGTACGAAATCGCCATGGGCTTCGCGATGGTCGGCGTGATGGTCGGCGCCGGCAGCCTCAACCTCACGGAAATCGTGATGGCGCAGTCCGGCAACGGCGGCTTCCTGGAGTGGTTCTGGGTGCCGATGCTGCCGCTGTTCGTCGTGTACTTCATCTCGGGCGTCGCCGAAACCAACCGCGCGCCGTTCGACGTGGTGGAAGGCGAGTCGGAAATCGTGGCCGGCCACATGGTCGAGTATTCGGGTTCGGCGTTCGCGCTGTTCTTCCTCGCCGAATACGCGAACATGATCCTGATCAGCTTCCTGACCTCGATCTTCTTCCTCGGCGGCTGGCTGAGCCCGTTCCACGGCTGGGGCATCCCGCTGCTGTCGGCCGACGGCTGGTGGTGGTTGCTCGCGAAGGTGTTCTTCTTCGCCAGCTGCTTCATCTGGTTCCGCGCGTCGTTCCCGCGCTATCGCTACGACCAGATCATGCGCCTGGGCTGGAAGGTCTTCATCCCGCTGACCATCGCCTGGATCTGCGTGGTGGCCGTGATGGCGTACTTCAAAATCTTCGAGCCCGGGGTGTAAGGGGCAGGCATGAACCGCATCGTTTCCTACTTCAAGAGCCTGCTGCTCATCGAGCTTTCGCAGGGACTCGCCCTCACGGCGAAGTACCTGTTCAAGCCGAAGTACACGCTGATGTACCCGATGGAAAAGACGCCGCAGTCGCCGCGTTTCCGCGGCGTGCACGCACTGCGTCGCTATCCCAACGGGGAAGAGCGCTGCATCGCATGCAAGCTGTGCGAGGCCGTGTGCCCTGCGCTGGCGATCACCATCGATTCGACCAAGCGCGAGGACGGCACCCGCCGCACCACGCGTTACGACATCGACCTGTTCAAGTGCATCTTCTGCGGCTTCTGCGAGGAGTCGTGCCCGGTCGATTCGATCGTGGAGACGCACGTGCACGAATACCACTTCGACCGGCGTGGCCAGAACATCGTGACCAAGCCGCAGCTGCTGGCCATCGGCGACCGCCTCGAGGCGGAGATCGCCGAGCGTCGCGCGGCCGACGCACCTTACCGCTGAGGCCTGACGAACATGGATCTCGCCCAGATTGCCTTCTTCGTCTTCGCCGCCGTCGCCACGATGGCCGCGGTCGGCGTCATCAGCGTCAAGAACCCGGTGCATGCGGTCCTGCTGCTGGTGCTGACGTTCTTCTCCGTCGCCTGCACCTGGATCATCGCCGGCGCCGAGTTCCTCGGCGTCGCGCTCATCCTGGTCTACGTCGGCGCGGTGATGGTGCTGCTGCTGTTCGTGGTGATGATGCTCGACATCGACGTCGCGCCGTTGCGCGAAGGGTACGTGCGCTACCTGCCGCTCGGCCTGGTCGTCGCCGTGATCATGCTGGTGGAAATGCTGACGCTGATCGGCGTCAAGGCGAACGTCGCCACCGGGTTCCCGGCCGACCCGTCGGCGGCCGGCAACACGCAGTGGATCGCGCGCGCGCTGTTCACCGACTTCCTGCTGCCGTTCGAGGTCGCCGCGGTCATCCTGACGGTCGCGGTCATCGCGGCGGTGATGCTGACCCTGCGTCGCCGCGTCGGCGCGCGTCACCAGAATCCGTCGGTCCAGGCGCGCGTGCGTGCGGCCGACCGCGTGCGCATCGTGAAGATGGACGCCGTCAAGCCGGCCGCGCCGGCGGAAACCCCGGCAGGGGAGGGCAAGCCGTGAGCGAATTCTTCGGCGCCGGGCTGGCGCTCGGCCACTACCTCGCGCTGGGCGCGGTGCTGTTCTGCATCAGCGTCGCCGGCATCTTCCTCAACCGCAAGAACGTGATCATGTTGCTGATGTCGCTGGAGCTGATGCTGCTGGCGGTGAACATCAACTTCGTCGCGTTCTCGCGCCAGCTGGGCGATCCGGCCGGCCAGGTGTTCGTGTTCTTCATCCTGACCGTGGCCGCGGCCGAAGCGGCCATCGGCCTGGCCATCCTGGTCACCCTGTTCCGCAACCGGCGCACGATCAACGTGGCCGAAATCGACACCATGAAGGGCTGAGGTGGAGCACGCAATGGAACACGCCATCTCCAAATCCGTCCTGCTGGCGGTCGTCCTCGCGCCGCTGATCGGCGCGATCGTCGCCGGCCTGTTCCGCCGCCAGGTGGGACGCGCCGGCGCGCACTGGGTCACCATCCTCGGCGTCGCGGTCAGCTGCGCGCTGTCGATGTACACGCTGTGGCAGCTGCTGCAGGGCGCCTCGCCGTTCAACGAGAACGTCTACACCTGGTTCCAGGTCGGCGGCATCGAAGCGCACGTCGGCTTCATGGTCGACAAGCTGACCGCGATGATGATGGTGGTCGTCACCTTCGTCTCGCTGCTGGTGCACATCTACACCATCGGCTACATGGCCGAGGACGACGGCTACCAGCGCTTCTTCAGCTACATCTCGCTGTTCACCTTCTCGATGTTGATGCTCGTGATGAGCAACAACTTCCTCCAGCTGTTCTTCGGCTGGGAAGCGGTGGGCCTGGTGTCGTACCTGCTGATCGGCTTCTGGTTCAAGCGGCCGACCGCGGTGTTCGCGAACCTCAAGGCGTTCCTGGTCAACCGCGTGGGCGACTTCGGTTTCCTGCTCGGCATCGCGGGCGTGCTGTACACCTTTAACTCGCTCGACTACGGCACCGTGTTCGCGCGTGCCGGCGAGCCGGCGCTTGCCGCGGCACAGCTGCAGAACGCGTGGCCGGCGCTGGCGCAGGCCGGCGGCTGGATGTCGTCGATCGGCGGCTGGTCGCTGATGACCTTCATCTGCATCTGCCTGTTCATCGGCGCGATGGGCAAGTCGGCGCAGGTGCCGCTGCACGTGTGGCTGCCGGACTCGATGGAAGGCCCGACGCCGATCTCCGCGCTGATCCACGCCGCGACGATGGTGACCGCCGGCATCTTCATGGTGGCGCGCATGTCGCCGCTGTTCGAGCTGTCCGAGACGGCGCTGACCTTCGTGCTGTTCATCGGTGCCACGACCGCGTTCTGGACCGGCCTGATCGGCATCGTGCAGAACGACATCAAGCGCGTGGTCGCGTACTCGACGCTGTCGCAGCTGGGCTACATGACCGTCGCGCTGGGCGTGTCGGCGTACAGCGCCGGCGTGTACCACCTGATGACGCACGCGTTCTTCAAGGCGCTGCTGTTCCTGGGCGCCGGCTCGGTCATCATCGGCATGCACCACGAGCAGGACATGCGTCGCATGGGCGGGCTGAAGAAGTACATGCCCATCACGTACTGGACGATGCTCATCGGCACGCTGGCGCTGATCGGCACGCCGTTCTTCAGCGGCTTCTACTCGAAGGACACGATCATCGAGGCTGCCGCGCACCACGCCCACGAAGCGGGCGGCTGGGTGGCGACGTACGCCTGGTGGGCGGTGCTGCTGGGCGCGTTCGTAACCTCGTTCTACAGCTTCCGCCTGCTGTACCTGACCTTCCACGGCAAGGAACGCTTCCACGATCCGGTGCCCGACCACTACGTCGCGCCGGAAGCGGATTCGACCGAGCACGAGGCGCAGCTCGCCGAGGAGCATGGTCACGACGGCCACGCCACGCACAACGCGCACAACGCGCACGGCGACAGCCACGGCCACGACGACCACCACGCGCACACGCCGCACGAGTCGCCGTGGGTGGTGACGGTGCCGCTGATCCTGCTGGCGATCCCGTCGGTGCTGATCGGCTTCTTCACCGCCGGTCCGATGCTGTTCGGCACCGACGTGATGGGCCATGCCGAACGCCTGCCGTTCTTCCTCGGTGCCATCGACCTGGCCGCGGCCCGCGACACCGTCGCGCTCGTCGGCGAAGAGGTGTGGCACGGTCCGGTCAAGTACGCGATCCACGGCTTCACCGCGCCGGTGTTCTGGCTGACCCTGGCCGGCTTCGTGCTCGCGACCATCATGTACTGGTGGAAGCCGGAGCTGCCCGCCAAGGCGCGCCGCATGTTCGCCTGGCCGGTGCGCGTGCTCGAGGAGAAGTACGGCTTCGACAAGCTCTGGATCGGCGGCTTCGCCGGCGGCGGCCTGGGACTCGGCAAGGCATCGCGCGCCATCGATTCGCACGTCATCGACGGTGCGGTGGTCAACGGCAGCGCCCGCGTCGTCGACCTCGTCGCCAACCTGACCCGCCGTATCCAGTCGGGTTATCTCTACCACTATGCGTTCGCGATGATCATTGGCCTGATTGCGTTGCTGGCCGTGCTGATCCGCTACTGGCACTAACTAGGACAAGGACCCGACGTGAACCCCGAGCCCTTGCAGAGCACTTCCTTCCTGCTCAGCCTGCTGATCTGGCTGCCGATCTTCGGCGGCCTGGCCACCATGGCCTTCGGCAACCAGCGCGCCGGTGCGGCGCGCTGGTTCGCCACCGGCATCGCCTTCATCACGCTGCTGGCGAGCATCCCGCTGCTCACCGGTTTCGACATGGCGACCGCGGCAATGCAGTTCGTCGAGAACCGCAACTGGATCCCGGCGTACGACATCCGTTACCACCTGGGCGTCGACGGCATCTCCGTCGCGCTGATCGCCCTGACCACGCTGACCACGCTGCTGGCGATGATTGGCGCGTGGACCTCGATCGACAAGCGCGTGGCGCAGTACTACGCCGCGTTCCTGATCCTCGAAGGCCTGATGGTCGGCGTGTTCGCCGCGCTGGACGCGATGCTGTTCTACGTGTTCTTCGAGGGCATGCTCATCCCGATGTTCATCATCATCGGCGTGTGGGGCGGTCCGCGCCGCGTGTACGCGTCGATCAAGTTCTTCCTGTACACGTTCCTCGGCTCGCTGTTCATGCTGCTGGGCCTGATCTACCTGTACCTGAAGGGCGGCAGCTGGCAGCTCGCGGACATGTACGCGCTGCCGCTGACGGCGACCGAGCAGATGTGGTTGTTCTTCGGGTTCCTCATCGCCTTCGCGGTGAAGGTGCCGATGTTCCCGGTGCACACCTGGTTGCCGGACGCGCATGTGGAAGCGCCGACCGCCGGTTCGGTGATCCTGGCCGCGATCATGCTGAAGATCGGTGGCTACGGCTTCATCCGCTTCGTGCTGCCGATCGTGCCAGACGCCGGCGCGGAGTGGGCGTGGCTGGTGATCGCGCTGAGCCTGATCGCGGTGGTCTACGTCGGCCTGGTCGCGCTCGCGCAGGACGACATGAAGAAGCTGATCGCGTACTCGTCCGTGTCGCACATGGGCTTCGTCACGCTCGGTACGTTCATCGCCTTCGCGCTGGTGCGCGAGGCCGGCAACACCGACGGTGCGCGTCTGGGCCTGCAGGGGGCGATGGTGCAGATGATCAGCCACGGTTTCGTGTCGGGCGCGATGTTCTCCTGCGTCGGCGTGCTGTACGACCGCATGCACACCCGCATGATCAAGGATTACGGCGGCGTCGCGAACGTGATGCCGTGGTTCGCCGCGTTCGTCGTGCTGTTCGCGATGGCCAACTCCGGCCTGCCGGGCACGTCGGGCTTCGTCGGCGAGTTCATGGTGATCCTGGCCAGCTTCCAGCAGCACCCGCTGATCGGCTTCGTCGCGGCCACCACGCTGATCATCGGCGCGGCGTACACGCTGTGGCTGGTGAAGCGCACCATGTGGGGCGAAGTGGGCAACGCGCACGTCGCCGAGCTGGAGGACATCAACCCGCGCGAAGCCATCGTGCTGGGCGTGTTCGCCGCCGGCGTGCTGATCCTGGGCCTGTGGCCCAAGCCCCTGACGGACCTGATGGAACCCTCCATCGCGAACCTGGCGACGCAGATCGCCGCGTCGAAGCTCTGAGGTTGTAGCGCAATGAACATGCCTGTCCGCTCCGCCGCCGACCTGCTGCCGCTCCTGCCGGAGCTGGTGGTGATCCTCGGCGCGTTCGCGCTGCTGATGCTCGACCTGTTCATCGACGAACGCCGTCGCGTCGTCAGCCATCTGTTCGGCATCGCCGTGCTCGCGGTCGCGACCCTCCTGGTCGCCACCGGCGTGGGCGGCCACGGCACCGTGCTCGGCGGCATGTTCGTTCGCGACACCGCGGCCGACGTGATGAAGGTGACGATCGGCGTCGTCGGCATCCTGGCGATGATCTACACCTGGCCGTACCTGCGCGCCCGCGAACTGTACAAGGGCGAGGTCTCGGTGCTGATGCTGTTCGCCACCGCCGGCATGATGCTGCTGGTGTCGTCGGGCAGCCTGGTGATGGTCTACCTCGGCCTGGAAATGCTGGCGCTGTGCTCCTACGCGCTGGTCGCGGTGGATCGCGACAGCCCGCTCGCCTCGGAAGCGGCGATCAAGTACTTCGTGCTCGGCGCGCTGGCCTCGGGCCTGCTGCTGTACGGCCTGTCGCTGATCTACGGCGCCACCGGCTCGCTGCAGCTCGATGAGATCGCGGTCGCCACGCAGCAGCGCATCGCCGAAGGCAACACGCTGATGCTGATCACCGGCGTGGTGTTCATCGTCGCCGGCATCGCGTTCAAGTTCGGCGCCGCGCCGTTCCACATGTGGCTGCCGGACGTGTACCACGGTGCGCCGACGCCGATCACGCTGTTCATCGGTTCCGCACCGAAGCTGGCGGCGTTCGGCATGACGTACCGCCTGCTGGAGATCGGTGCGCCCGCGTTCGAAGAGCAGTGGCGCCTGATGCTGGCCGTCCTCGCGGTCCTGTCGCTGGCCATCGGCAATCTCAGCGCGATGGTGCAGACCAACCTCAAGCGACTGCTGGCGTATTCAACGATCTCGCACGTCGGCTTCCTGTTCGTCGGCCTGGCCGGTGGCGGGCGCGAAGGCTTCGCCGCGGCGCTGTTCTACGCGATCAGCTACGCGATCATGTCGGCCGCGGCGTTCGGCGCGATCGTGGTGCTGTCGCGTCGTGGTTTCGAAGCCGATCGCATCGACGACTACAAGGGCCTCAACGCGCGCAACCCGTGGATGGCCGGCCTGGTGCTGTGCGTGATGGCCTCGCTGGCCGGCGTGCCGCCGTTCCTGGGCTTCTGGTCGAAGCTGGCCGTGCTGCGCGCGGCGCTGCAGGGCGACATGCTGTGGCTGACGATCGTAGGCGTCGTGTTCGCGGTGGTCGGCGCGTTCTACTACCTGCGCGTGATCAAGGCGATGTATTTCGACGAGCCGGAAGGGCAGGCGGTCGAAGCCACCGACAACCGTCCGCTGCGCATCGCGTTCGGCGTGAATGCACTGGCGCTGCTCGCGCTGGGCCTCGCGTGGAATCCGATCATGGCGTGGTGCCAGAGGGCGTTCGCGGGCTGAGTTATTTCGCGCAACCCGATTTGATTCATGAATCGGGGTTGCGCATGTTTTAGTCGGCCGTTATCATGGTCGGCCTGATGCGGGGTGGAGCAGTCTGGCAGCTCGTCGGGCTCATAACCCGAAGGTCGCAGGTTCAAATCCTGCCCCCGCTACCACGTTTATCTGAGCATCAGACGAAGCGGCGATCTCTGCAAAGGGGTCGCCGTTTTTGTTTATGACGCGCATACGGTCTCCAATGATGGCCAGCAGCGCCTCGCGGGCCGCCGGCAGTTCACGGGCCTCTTCAGCCAGGTTCGCCGCCAGCTTGCGCCAGACATCTCGCGCGCGCGGCAGGAAGGTCGCGGGCTGGAAGTCCTGTAGCGCCCCGATGTTCATCTTCGCCGCCTCGATGGCGGCCTCAGCCGAGGTCAGCTCGGCCTTGGTGCTGGGCGTAATGATCCCGGCGCGGATTGCCTGCATCACGTTGTCGCGCACGCGCTCGGCGTCCGCGAGCTTCCGCTTCGCCGCGGCCATGTCGGGCGCTGTCCGCTTCAGCCTCGCCGCTGCGGCGCGCTGGAAGGCCTCGAAGTGGTCTTCCCGCAGGAGCCGATCGCGCACCCCGGCGAGGATCTGGTCCTCCGCGCGGCGCCGGTCCACCCGAATCGAGCTGGCGCACGTGCCGCGGTCCTTGGCGATGGAGCAGGCGTAGGCGTACCGGTCCACAACGACCATCGGGCCACCGCACTCCCCGCAACGCAGGATGCCGCTCAGCAGGTGCCGCGCAGGCCGTCCGGCGCCGCCGGTGCCTTTCGCCCTGTGGTTGCGCCGCAGGCGCGCCTGAACGCGCTCCCACGTTTCCACATCGACAATGGCGAGGTCCGGGTGCTCCGTGGTGATCCACTCGCTCTCCGGGCGTTCCTGGCGAACACGGCGGCCCGTCTCCGGGTGCTTCACCCACCGGCTGCGGTTCCAGATCTGGCGGCCGACGTAGATGGGATTCGCGAGGATGCCGATGCCGCGGCGGATGTCGCCGTGGATAGCCGTCATCGCCCATGACGAGCCGCGCGCCGCCGGGACGGCATCCCGGTTCAAGGCCGCGGCGATCGCGCGCGGCGCGTGCCCGGCGAGGTAGTCGGCGAAGATGCGGCGCACGACGGCGGCCTGTGCTTCATCAATCACCCGCTGGCCGACGCCGGCGACTCGATAGCCGTACGGCAGCCCACCGGCGCTGGCGCCTTGTAGGGCGCGGCCGGTGAGCCCCCGGTGCGTCTTGTCCGCCAGCTCGTCAAGGTAGAGCTCGCCGATCATGCCGCGCATGCCGACCTCAAGCTTATGCCCCTTGCGGCCGGTGTCGACGCCGTCGCTCACGCCCACGAGGCGCACGCCGGCGAACGTCAGGCGCTTCACGGCCTTCGCTGACTCGACGCTGTCGCGCGATAGCCGAGACAGGTCATCGACCAGGATCACGTCGAACCGGTCGGCCTCCGCCAGCAGCAGGCGATAGCCAGGACGATCCGTGCGCGCGCCGCTCACCGCGGCGTCTGTGTAGATGGTTGGCTCCGGCCAGCCGTGGCGCGCCGCATAGGCGCGGCAGTTGCGCAGCTGGTCCTCGAGACTGGCTTCTCGCTGGGCGTCGGAGCTGTAGCGGGCGTAGGCGGCGATTCGCATTGCGGCGGAGGTTATGCAGCCTGGTCCAGCTGCGGCAACGGGGCGGGATTCGTGCACTCATCGTTGGAAGCCTGACGGCGCGCGGCTTCCTCGGTCAGATAATCCGAGACGGCTTTTTCTGCGAGCGCGTCGATCAGGCGCAGGTATGGGGCGGGGATGGGCTCGGTCACGCGGCTTGCCCCAGTTCGGGCGCCGAGGATTCCGCCTCGAGCATGTCGAAAAGGCCCGGGAGGGCGCGACCCTGCGCCTCGGAAGCGCAATAGGCGGCCATGTCCAGGAAGTAGCTGGGGTTGAGCTCCACGGCTCGGCCGCGGCGCTTCATGCGGAGCGCGCGCGTTGGCACCGTGCCGATGCCGCCGAACGGATCGAACACCTCTTCGCCGGGCATCGTGTACTGCTCGATGCAGCGATCGACGATGTCGAACTGCAGCGGGCACAGGTGCTGCTCGCGCCCCTTGGCCGCCTGCGTCGAATTCAGCGTGCGCATGCGCGTGATGTCGGTCCAGACGTCCGGGTGCCAGGACTGCGGCTGCAGCAGCATGAAGGTCGACGGGAGCCAGCCAGACCGGTCAACGTGCTCGGCAATGCGCACGTCGTGGCGGAAGTCGTAGACCTGCTCCAGGGAGTGCTTCCGGAACAGCTTGAAGATGGCGGCCTGGTCGAGTCCTTCGAGCTCTTCCGGCCGGAGCGGGCGATCGCCGCTGCTGCGCATGAAGCCGTGCGCGTCGAACTGCCAGCGCGGGCGCGTGAACGCCGCCTTGTCCTTCACCACAGGCACGTCGGCGTAGCCGTTGGTCGGATCGCTCGGCGGCTTGCGGAACACCAGCAGGTATTCCGGCAAGCCGGCGCCCATGCGCGAGCCATCCTTGCACTGCTCCGACCAGCCGAGCCGGTAGGTCTGGTTGTTCTCGCGCACCACGTCCGTAACGATGGTCTTGCGCGCCAGCAGCGCGAAGCCGTGCCGGCGGAAGTGCGCCACGCACTCGTCGCTCACCGGCGTGACCGTCTGGAAGCCCAAGCCGTTGATGCCGCCGGGGGTGATCCGGTCCTTCACATGGATCGCGGCTACGCGGCCCGGGCGCAGCACGCGCAGCAGTTCCGGCGTCAGGAAATCCATCTGCTCCCAGAAGTGCGCGTTGTCGTCGGTGTGCCCGAAGTCGTTGTAGCTGGGCGTGTACTCGTACTGGTTGGCGAACGGGATGCTGGTGACGATCAGGTCGACGCTGTTGTCGGCCATCGCGCGCGCTTCCAGCACGCAGTCGTTGTTCACCACCGTGTAGCCGTCGCCCGAGGCCTCGACGCGCTCGACGCCGAGTGATCGCGCCAGCATCTTCGCCGCCGCCGCGTGCGCGAGACCGTACTCGCGGATGATCTGGGTCATCTTCTCCACCATCTCGATGTGCTGCTGCCATTTGCGTTCGAGGCTGCGGCGCACGTCGCGCTCGGCCTCGGTGTAGATCAGATCGATGCGCACCGTCCGCGTCTGCAGGAAGCGGTGCAGGCGGTGAACCGACTGGATCCAATCGGAGAACTTGAACCCGATGCCGAGGTAGATCGCCCAGCTACAATGCCGCTGGAAATTGCAGCCCGAGCCGAGCATCACCGGCTTGCCGGCCAGCTCCTGCGTCTCGCCGTTGGAGAAGGCGATCACCGCGGCCTCGCGCTCGTCGATGTCTTGCGAGCCGTACACCGTGACGACGCCGGCGACGGCATCCTCGATCGCGTGCCGCTCCGCCTCCAGGTCGTGCCAGATGATCCGGTGCGCGTCCGGGGCCTCGGCGCGGATCTCCATCAGTTTCGCGATGCGCGCGGGCAGGCTTTCGCGCTTCACGCGCGCGGCGTCCTGCACGCCGATGGCGGCGACCTGGAAGAGCCGGCCCTGGCCGTCGCGCTCTTCGCCGGCGTTCCGGTGGTCGCCCGCGATCTCGTGCCAGCGCACGTCCAGCGGCGGCAGCTCGTAGCCCTCATCGCTGAAGTCCGGGTCGATGTCGGACGGCCGCTGCACGAACAGCGCCCACGTCGCGACCCACAGCCAGAATTCCTGCTCTTTGTGCGGGTGCAGCGTCAGTTGGTCCGCCTTCTCGCTGTTGCGCTTGAAGAACCGGGTCTTGGCCTGGCCAACTTCCATCACGTCGAGGTACGCCGAATACGCTAGCAGCTCGATGTGATCGTTCGGGCTCGGCACCGCCGTGGCCACGAACCGGTACCGGACGCCGTCGGTCTTCACACCGGCGCCGCGGTCGTCGCCGGCGAACAGGCGCATGAACTCGCGGAACGTCTTGGTGCCGCCGAAGCCGCGCAGCACCGCCGCCTCATCGAGGCTGGCCACGGTGAACACGAGCGGGTCGATCTTTCCCTCGCGCACGCTCTCGTAGTTCGTGAGGTACAGCACCGCCGGGTCCGTCGCCTCGGCCGTCGTGCGGATGAAGCGCACGGCGATGCCCAGCATCGCGGCATCGCGGACGAACTCCTGCCGCACGCCCAGCGGGATCACGATCAGCCCGAGGCCGCCGGTCCTAGCCATGACGATGCGGACGATCTCCAGCTGGATCACGCTCTTGCCGAGACCGAACGCGGCGAAGATCGCCCGGCGCCCGCCAGCGATCGCCCAGCGCACGATCGCGCGCTGGTGCGGCTTCAGGATCGGGTTCACCTCCGCGTCGTCGACCTCGAAACCGGCCGAGCCAGCGACGGCCACCTTCGCGCGCAGGAAGTCCAAGTAGTCGCGGTTGTCCATCAGGCGACCATCCTCAGTTCGGCGACCGGATCGAGGTTCGCTTCGGCGAGCGCGCGCAGCGGCGGCGGGCTAACGCTGTTGCCGACCATGCGCACGGCGGCGCTGGTGCTGATCGGGCGGCCGTCGGCGGTGCGGTCGATTACGTACCCGGCCGGAAACCCCTGCGCGCGGAACAGCTCCGCCGGCTTCAGCATGCGCAGGCGGATATCGACGATCACGTACGGCGTGCCGTGGATGTGGACCGTGACCAGCGCCATGCGGTCGCGCGTGGTGACGGTGTCGAGCGGATCGCGCACGTCGAGCGCGGTTCCGTTGCCGTAGTAGTTCACGAGGAAGGCGGCGACACGTGCGGCGCCGGCCTCCTGCTCGGGCGTCAGCTCGCAGGTCACCAGCGCATGGTGCTCGCCACCGGCGGCGATCGTCGTCAGCGGCTCCCGTGCGTCGGCTCCGGTCATGTTGTTGCGGAGCGTGGCCATGTGCGCCGTGACGACGCGCTGGATGCTTCCCTTCGCGCAGATCGTCGGCGCCGGCCTGCGAAGATCCTGCCCGGCGCCGTCGTAGTAGCCGCTGCAGGCCTGCTCGAGGAACGCGCTGACCACCGCGCAGTCCGCCTTCGCCGTGAACGTGTAGTGCGGCTGGTTTGCGGGGCGCGGCTCAGACTGCCCAGCGCGCCCGCCGACACCAGCGAGGATCGGCGCGACCATCGCGAAGTGCCCGCCCTTCACCTGCGCGCACTGAGTGCGCAGCGGCTCGCCAGCCGACCAGGTGCGCCCGCCGTTGCCGGCGTTCGCGAACTGGGTCAGGAAGAACGGCTCATCCGCCTGCAGCACGTGCTTCACCAGACCCTTCGCGATGCGGCGCAGCGTCGCGTCGGCGAGCGGGCGCGGGCGGTCGAAGATCGATCGCCCGAGGTCGGAGAAGTCGATGCAGTCCGCGGCCGTGACCAGCGGCAACAAATCGGACTGCAAAATATTCCCAGAACTATTCCTGCGGCCGTGGGTAGGCTCGGGCCACATGATGGGCTCGCCGTCGCGGCGCGCGATCAGGAACAGGCGCTCGCGGCTCGTGCCGGCGCCGTAGTCGCTGGCGACCAGCTTGCGCCATTCGACCACGTAACCCAGCGCACGCAGCGCGGTGACGAACTGGCGCCACGTGCGGCCGGCGCGCCGCTTGTCCGGCACCAGCTGCTGGTTCTCCACCGGCACGCGCTCGCCGAGCGCCGCCACGGTGCCGTCCATCTTCAGCACGCGACCGGTCGCCTTGTCGCGCTTCGCGACCAGCGGCCCCCACGTCAGGATCTGCCAGACGTTTTCCAGCGAGACGATGCGCGGCGCCAAGCCGATGCGCCCGAGCTGGCCACACCACTTCAGCACCACCCACGTGAGCGCGCGGATCTTCCGGTTGCGCGGCTGGCCGCCCTTCGCCTGGCTGAAATGCGTGCAGTCCGGCGACGCGTGGAACCAGCCGACCTTCCGGCCGGCGACGTCGACGCGCGGATCCGCGTGCCAGATGTCTTCGCGATGGTGGATCGTCAGCGGGTGGTTCGCCGCGTGCATGCCGATCGCCCACTCGTCGTGGTTGTAGGCCAGCGCCGGATCGATGCCGATGGCTTGCTTCAGCGCCTCGCTGGCACCGCCACCGCCGGCAAAAAGGTCGATGACAATTTCGCCGGGACGCAGTCGCGAGGACTGCGGACGCGGGAAGTTGAAGGCGCGCGAGCCGTCAGCCATTGCGACCGCCTTCCAGTTCCGCCACCAGCGCAGCAAGCCGCTTCACCTCGTCGCGCAGCAGTTCGTTCTCGCGCACCAGTCCTGCCGGATCGGTGTTGCTGACGAGACGCTCCACGAAGAAGCGATAGTTCGGCGGCATGTGCCCGGTCGGCATGCGGAAGTCCCACACCGCGAGCGCCTTCGCCATGTCGTCGGGGTGGATCTGGTACAGGTGCGAATGGCAGCCGAACTCAGGTCCGTGACCTTCCGGCGGCGCGAGCGTGTCCCACCGGCCATCGTTCGAATTCGCGGCGCCATCGTTGAGGTGCCACGCCTGGATGCGGCAGCCCGCCTTGAATGCGGCGTCGAGGTGGGCGTGCGCGTCGGTCTGCAAGTTCATGCGATCTTCCTCGTGTGTTGGTTGCGAGGCCGCCTCGGGCCACGGAATTTCTTTGCGCGCGACCAGGCATCGCCGCGCCAGATGTCGCGCACCAGCTGCTCGGAGACATCGAACTTCGCGGCGTAGAACCGCGCCATCGGCGCGCACTGGTCGGTGCAGGCCTTGATCTCCAGCACGTCGCCCGGCAGGAGCTTCGTCTGCACGCTCGCGCGCGTGGCGTCGGCCATCGTCCCGCACGCAAGGTGATGGGGGTTGATGCAGAGCTTGCTCGTGCACGTGGAGTACACGACCAGGCCGTCGGGGATCGGGCCGAACAGCTGCTCCCACATCCAGCGGTGCGCCGGCACGCTCTTGCCGGCGAACGTCTTGTTCCCGTGCCCGCTGCTGCTGACGGGCCCGAGCCAGATCCAGCAGTCGTCCGGCGTGCGGCCGAGCTTCACGAGCGGTCGCATGGTCTGGCCCGGGTGCGGCATTAGGCGGCCTCCTTCTCAGCGGCGCGCGCGGGCGCCTGCTCGATGGTCTGCACCATCGCCTGGCAGATCCGCGTCAGGTCGGCCGCGTCGTAGAGCTTCGCGGCGCGCTCGGTGCCCACCGGCTTGAAGCCCAGCGCGGCAAGGCCGTCGGCGGTGATGGACAGCGGCGCGATCCATCCGTTGATGTCGCCCAGCTTGATGCGCTTGCCCGCGCGCGCCGGCGGCGGCAGGTCGGACTTCATGACCACCGTGGGAGCATCGCGGAAGACCTGCCGGGTGCGTTCCGCGTGCTGCTGCGCTTCGTGCTCGCGCTGCTCGGCCGCCTGCCGCTCACGCTCCAGGCGATCCCGCTCGCGCTGCTGGTGCTCGCCGACGCGCGCCGCGATCAGGTTGCGCAGGTCATCCGGCGCCTTCGTCGCGCACAGCTGCACGCGATCGGCGAACAGCATCTGCACGTCTTCCGGCTGCTCGGCGAGGATGGCGACGTTCGCGCGCACGCGATCGGCCTGCTGGCTGGCGGCGATCTTCGCGGCGGCGGCGGCCGCGTCGACGGCGTCGCGCATGCTGGTGAGCGACTTCTTGCCCTTGATGGCTACGCCCATGTCGGCCGCCAGCGACGCCGGCACCGCCAGCGCGTGCTGTCCGAGCATCGCGTTTACCGCGGCGTAGTGCTCGCGCACGGCGGCGACGCCGGCCTGCACGATGTCGGCGCGGCGTGCTTCCTTCTCGCGCGCGACCAGCTTGTCCAGCTCCAGGCGGATCCGACGCGTCTCCCCCGATACCTCGTCCATCGTGCGGAACACCGCTTCGATGTCGGCGGTCTGGCTGAGCACAGCATCCTTCGTGGCGGCCAGGCGCTCTTCCACGCCCTTGCACCACTTCACCGTCTGCTCGGCGTTGGCGAAGTCCTCGTCGGTCTGCAGGTCGCGGTTGATGCCGCCCAGCACCGCCAGCGCCTGCGCCTTGAACTCGGCGAGGTTCGACGCGGTGACCATGCCCCTGACCTCGACGCGCAGCGCCGGGAGCGAGTCGGGCGCACGGCCTGCCGGCGCGGGCGCCGCCGCCGGTTCGGGCTGGTACGCGGCGACGTCGGCAGCGAACTGCTCCCAGCCGGCGAGGATCTCGGCGCGCAGCGCGGCGTCATGGTAGTACCAGCAATGCTGTGCCTCGACGAGATGATCGCCGTTCCACTTCGAGGCCATGAACAGCACGCGCTCCGCGCCGGACACCATGCACTGCTGTTCCATCTGCACGCGGTACGCCTTCGGCAGGAACATGCGGACTGCCTCGGCCTCGCTTTCGCCAAGCACCTTTGCGCCTTCGATCTGACCGAAGGCCGTGCGCAGTTCGTCGTTCAGCGACTTGTGCTCGAACGCCGTGTCGCCCATGAGTGTCAGACCGTCGAAGCTGGCGGAATGCGGACTGCTGTCGGCGACGCCGACGCACGGGAACAGCTCCTCGCCGACGAGCTTCTCGGCCAGCGGACGCGCCAGCGCCTCGTAGCGATGGCCGGCGTCGAATCGCGCCTGGGTGGCGTCGTCGATGTCCTCGCCGATGCCGGTGGCGACCTCGCGCACGAGCTGCGCGCGGGTCTTGTAGTTGCTGCAGCCGAGCATTGCCGGCGCTTCGCTCGCGTTGAAGTGCTGCGCGCGGTGCGCGTGCCATTCCGGCGTGCCTTGGATCAGGTTCACGACCTTCATGCCTGGTCTCCCTGATCCTCGCCTTCGTCACCGCTCTCTTCTTCATCGCGCGGCGGGTTTCGGATCTGGTTCAGCTGCTCGGCCGTGAACCGCGCCTTCGTCTGAAGCATCGCGATGAGGTCGTCGGCCGACTTCCGGCCGCTCGCGATGAGCGTCCACCACTTCGGCAGGTTTTCGGAGAAGTCGGTATCGGAATACAGCGGCAGTTCGTCAGGCTGCACCACGGTGGCGACAACGCGCTTCGGCTCGTCTGAGGAAGCCGGCTGGATGTCCATGATCTCTTCGGCGATTGCCATGCCGCGCAGCACGTCGGTGAAGACGTCGCGCAGTGCGAAAGCGCGCGCTCGCATCTGCCGCATGCGCTTGGGGTACTGCGTCCAGGGGCCGGCCTTGCCCAGCAGCCCCGCGGTCTTCGCATCGTCCATGCTGAACTTGCGGATCTCTTCGGATTCGCCGCGGCGCTTCACCTTGCACGTGGCCGTATGCCCGTCGTCCGATTCGGTGACGTATTCGCAGAGCGGCGACGCGCGCACGATCGCGAGGACCGCGTCGCCCCACAAGGCGGGACGGCCATTGATGATCGCGAGGTTCTGCAAGGCCTGCAGCGGCTTCAGGCCGAGCTCGGCGCCCCACTGGATCGCGATCAGGCAGTTCTCCGGTTTGCCCTTGAAATCCTTCGGGACGAGGTCGCTGTTGGCGAGGTAGTCGCAGAACGTCAGCGCCTGCTCGAACGTCTGCGGGCTGAGGTCGAACTGTTGGCGCGGCTGCGCGACAAGCGCGGTCTGCTGGGCGGGAACGGACATCTGGATTGAAACTCCTGCCGGCTACGCCGGCGTGCGGTGGTTGTGGGAATCAGGCCGCAGCCGGCAGCGCCGGCGCGCCTTCGATCCGCGTGTACGGGTAGCGGTCGGCGTGCGGCTTGATGTGCTCGCCGAAGTGGCGACCGATCGACTCGGCGTCGCGCAGCGCTTCGAACTCGGCGGCGCTGACGTTCTGGTAGTGGTAGAGGCTCGTCGGCTGGCCCTTCCAGCTCTTGAACCGGATCGCGAGGGTGTTGCTCTCGGCGTCGTGGCCGATGCTGTGGATCTGGGAGGACTGCACGTCCTGCATGGGGATGGTGCGCACGGCGTTCTCTCGGGATGGGGGATGAGTCCCGGTTGCCTCCGGGGCTGCTCGTGCCGATTCACCGGCGTTGGCAGCGGCTTCTCCTCGCTGGGGTGTCACGGTTGCCGGCTTTAGGGGGCCTGGCCGGCGCAGGTATTCGGTTAGGCAGCCTTCGACTTCCGGCCGCCGCCACGCGCGCGCGAGTTGCCGCGCAGCGCCTTGCCCACGTCCTTGCGGCCGACCTTCCGGTCGTGGCGATTGAGCTTCATCGAGGTCTGCGTCGGCTTGACCTTCGGCTTCGCATCGCCGCCTTCCAGCGGCAGTTCCGCGTCGTGCTCGAGCTTCACCTTGAGCACGCTGTTGAGCTGCTCGGCCAGGTTCTCGACGAAGCCGGACGGCGGCTGCTGGATCGTGATCTGCATCGAGCCGTCGAAGCGGCCGGCGTTGCGCGGCACCAGTTCGATCTTCCCGACCTTGTGCGCGCGCAGGCGGCGGAACCCGCCGAGGGTGACGGCGTGCTTGTCCTCCCAGCTGGCGTTCGACGTCAGGCTGCGCAGGCCGAGGAAGCGCGCGGTCTCTTCGGCGTCCTCGGCGGTGCTGCGGAAGAGCGCGCGCTTCAGCGTCTCCGGATCTTCGACGCCCAGCGCGGCGGCGGCGGTGCCCAGCGGCAGGCCTTCGAACGCCAGCTTGATGTCGATGCTGACCTGAGAGTCGTCGCTGGAACCCTTGCGGATGTTGAGGTGCTTGATTTCGGCCTTGCCGTCGAACTCGAAAGGCATGTCGGTTTCCTTACGGGAGGGGAACGCCGGCGACGGCCGGCTGGGGGGAGGGCACGGTCGCGCGAACGGCCACGCCGATGAGTAGGAACAGGACGACGAATGCAGCGAGGAGGTAGCGCCAGGCGCGGCGTTCGGCGAGCCGTGCGCGCACGCGCTGGTGCGGCGTCGCTTCGTGCGAGCGCGTCGCATCGCAGACGTCCATCGATTCGAGGAGCGCGTCGACGATCGCGCGATGGGTGCGCCGCTTCACTGGTCGGCCCTCCCGTCAGCGCGCTCTGCCCAGGCGCACGCATGCGCGCCTTCGATCACGAGCAGCACGACGATCACGACACCGAAGACCACGTCGATCGCGTTCATCCGGCAGTCCTCGAATGGCGGGCGGCCATTGCGCGGATGGCAAGGTCCGTGGTTTCGTCGGCGCGCGCGACGAGCTCCGCCGGCGACGGCATGCCGTTCGAACCTGCGGCGATGTAGCCGGCGAGGACGCGGATGAAGACCTGGTCGCCGCGCGTGAGCCCGCGGTGGTGCGCGAACGCGTGGTGGTAAGACTCCGTCACCGTCGAGTGCGGGAACGCCGGTTCGTTCGCGAACAGCGCGAGGTCGATCGGGCCGGACGGCATGTTCGCGTTCATGCGAACACCGGCTCGGCTGTCCGGCGCAGACGCGACAGGAAAGAGGCGCGCACGTTCGCGCCGCTATGGCCCCGCTCGACCATTTCCTTCGCTTGCTGGCCCATGGCGCGTGCCGCTTCCGGCTTCACGCCGTAGCGAGACGCCATCATTGCGACGGCGATGCCGGTGCCGGCTGCGCGGCCCGGCGTCGTGCGGTGGAGATAGACGACATTCGACATGGTCAGAGCTCCTGGCCAGCGTGGCCGTACAGGTACTGGATGGGATCCGCCTCGCGCGCCGCAGGCTTGGCCTGGGTCTGGTGGGAGGGAAGGGTTTCGCCGGCGCGCTGTTCGTCGTCGGCGAGGCCCATGCGCGCCATGTCGGCGGCGAGGCGGGAGAAAATCGGGTTCGTGTTCACGCGGCCGCCTTCGAGCGCAAGCGCTCGATTTCGTCGCGGGCATTCGCGAGTTCGATTGCGAGATGGCGGTTCGCAACGACGAGCGTGCGCACCCCCTCCTGCACACGTTCGAGGTCGGCCCGCGATTCCGGCGACACCCACGGCATCACGCCGGCGAGTCGCTGGACGAGGGTCAATTCCAGCGAAGGCGTCAGCAGCAGCGCGCCTGCGGTTTGCTCAGCCGTGTTCATGCGCCACCGCCCAGGACGCGATCGAGCGTCTCTTCGGATTTGCGGAGAGTGCGCAGGGCTTGGTCCGCCTCGTACCGCATGCCTGCGTTCTGGCTGCGGTAGGTGCGCAGGTGGGCGAGCTTCCGCTTCGCCGACGCCCTGTTGCGGTACGCGCGGCGCGCTTCGGCGAGCAGCTGGTCGGCTGTGGGCTGCTGGAGGGGGAGGGCGACGACGGCGCTCACGCGACCTTCCTTTCGACACGTGCGCCGCGGAGGCGGGCGAAGTCGGTGTCGGTGCGGCAGGTGTGCAGCGAGCAGCAGGCGGCGATCAAGCCGGAACTCGCACGGCGAAGTTCGGCCGCGCAGTCGTGCAGCCCAGCGGCAGCCGCGGCAAGCACGAGGCTCGCTACGCGGTCGTCGGCTTCCCGCATCTCCTCAAGGAGTCGCTCGGCCACTTCGCCGAGGGCGAAGGCCGGGTGTGCAGCGAACAGCGCGTCGGCTGCTACCGCTGCTTCGCGCTCCGCACGCCACTGCGCAAGGTCGGCGTCGGCCAGGCGGTTCGCCTCAGCGATGTCCTTCCCGCGCGCGTTGCGGTGGATGCCGTACCGGACCGCGCGGTACTGCTCGGCGGTCGTCGGCTCGAAGTTGATCTGGTTCATGCCCGTCCGTCCGTTTGGGACTGCCCCGAAGGGCGACGGGCGAACTATGGCATCCCATAATTCCGGTTGTCAATGGGATTCCATAGATCCGCCCATCGGGCGTCTAGAACCCCTGATCGGTCCGGCGAGCGATCAGTCGCGCGGCGGCCCTGGGTAGCAGCCTGGGCCCTGTTCGTCAGCCAAGTAGTAGCGAGCACCATCCGGGCATAGGAAGTAGGTAGATGCCGGCTTCGTTGCGCCGGCGCCAGCTGACGTGGTGCCGTCAGGTTGATGCTGTTGATCGATCGAAGACTGCGCAACCTCGCACGTGACGCGGCGTCCGGCTGTTGCTAGTGACGCATGGAACAGACCCTCACCGTCTCGCGCAAGTTTGACTAGGGAATCCGTTGATGGATTGGGCTGGAACGATGGTGCTATTTCATACTTGCCTTCGCCCAGCGCCCTTTTGTAGGCGGTCGCAACTATGCCTATGCGTGGTGGGTACGTCTCCAGGATCGAGTCTGTGGCGAGCCTGATTCGCATGCCGCTGAGGCGTTGAACAGCAGACGCGGCCTCCGTCCACATCGCATCGCATTGCGCATCGCAGTAGCAAGTCGACTGCTGGGCGATGGCCAATGTCGGGGCGGTCGCCGACAACGCGAGCGCCGCAGCCACGATTTCCCTTCTCATGATCTGCTCCTAGGCAAACTGTGAGTGCACAAGGCCTGCGTCTTCAAATGTGATTCCCTCGCGCAAGCACTCTGACGCGCGCTCCATATCCCTGTGCAACTGCAACAGTTGCTCGTCACCGAGCTGATCGATGGATCCAATGCCAAAGCACGCCTGATCGATGATCACTTGGATGGGTTCGCCCCAACGCCGACGAATGTGCCCGATCATCCTTACGTGTGACTCTCTGGTCACCACATCCAGCATGACGTTCCGTCGAGCCGGCTCATGCTGGACTATGCGTAGCTGAGGCTTAGGTGCTGGCGCCTGCTTTTCGAGCTTGGATTCGATCAGGGCCACCAGCTTGCTGATCCGTTCCCCCCTGTCCCCTCGCACTTCGCTTTTCCTCCCGGATTGCAACTAGGTCAGCAATCACCGCCCCGGCCTCGATGCGATCTGCCTGCTCATCCACCTCGAGCATTGCTTCGTAGGCTTGGCAGAACATTTCGGCATCGATCGGATCCTCTAGGTCGATACTGGCGTGCTTATTGCGACGTCGCATCACCCGGAGAAGGGCGGTAATCGTGTCAGAGACCATATCGGGGTCGAATCGCCCGGAATGAGACTGGGCCTGTCGTGACGGTGCTCCGCCCGTCATTGGGCCCTTTCCACTGGCGAGCCAAAGCGCGTTGACCCCGGTGGCGGCAGCGATCGCAGGGATCCACGACGAGCTTTGCTGGTCCCCATTCTCGAGGCCGGCAAGGGTCGGGTAGGGCACGCCAGACTCTTTTGCCAACTGGGGCCTGGACCAGCCCTTGGCTTCGCGCGCTCTGAGTATTCGCTGCCCAACAGTCATTGGCGGAGTCTTACGGAATTCCGTTATGGCATGCCGTTGACGCGGCCCTATGGGATGCCATAGATTGGCGGGCATGAAGACGACCTGGGCCGGAAGAATCAAGGAGCTCGAATCCTGGGGGTGGTCGTTGACCGCCATCGGGGGCGCCATCGGGCTATCCCCGCAAGGGGTCAGCGATATCAAGCAGGGGCGAACCAAATCCCCAACGGGTGATTCGGCGGTGCTTCTCCACGCATTGCATGCAGCACGCACTGAACCGCCGAAGAAGGTCCCGCCGCCGGCAAATGACGACGACGCCACGCAGCGGGCCGCCTGATGGACGTCTACAGCGAATCCCACGATTTCTAATCGGCGTCTCCATGACGCCATCTCACCGCATGAGACCGGCCAAGGCCATGAATAACCTTCTTCCCCCTGGTGAGACCCGTTCGGCAACGGTGCTTCGCCACACGCGCCAAGCCATCGACGAAAAGGCGCTGTCCGTCCTTCCTTTCTCCCGTGAGGTAGCAAAGCGCTATCTAGCCGATACGCCGTATGCATCGCGCGCGATCGACATCCGCGAACTCGGCGACACCGGGGAGAGCATGGAGGCTGCCGAGAAGCACAACTGGCAGCGCATCAACCGTCTGATTAAGGGCGACGTCAAAACATTCCCGGCCGACCTCGAGGATGCGTGGGTGGCCTGCCTTCCCGACGCATACCGGGATCGCTGCGAACAGGATCTCGCCGCGCGCCGCGGCCATGTGCCGGTGCG
Organism: Lysobacter sp. SCRH-1R; assembly: GCF_057747855.1. Taxonomy (NCBI): domain Bacteria; kingdom Pseudomonadati; phylum Pseudomonadota; class Gammaproteobacteria; order Lysobacterales; family Lysobacteraceae; genus Lysobacter; species Lysobacter sp. SCRH-1R. Next base: position 1,435,136 of record NZ_CM173227.1, read on the forward strand.
TGATCCCCGCGCCGCCGATTCCCCCGCCGAGCAGACCGCCGACCTGGCAACGCTGCTTCGTGAAGTGGGGGAGTCGGCGGCCGCGCTGGCGCCAATCTTCGCCGACGGTCGTGTCGATCGCGCCGACCTGCCGCACATCGGCCCGGCGCTGCAACAGCTGGGCGAACTGCTCACCGCTGGCCTGCAGTTGCACGGCCGGCTGACCAGCGTCGTGCTCGATGCGCAGGCCGAGCCGACCAACGTCACCGAACTGCGGAGGGCGTGAGCATGTCGAGCCGCGCACACAGGGAGGCCGTGGTGCAGCGCCAGCGCGAGGCTCTCGCGCGCGGCCCGCTGAACGACGAAGAGGAAGCCGTGTTCGCCTCGCAGCAGGCCGCGCAGGATCGCGCCGCGTGGCTGCGCCGGCATCCCGAGGCAGAACCCGAGCTTCCGCTCGACAAGGTGGCGTGACGTGGCGCGCTATCGAAAGATCGACCCTCGCATCTGGAACGACCAGAAGTTCCGCGCTCTGTCCGACGCCGGAAAGCTGATGTTCTTCATGCTTCTCACGCATCCGAACATGACGGCGCTCGGCGCGATGCGCGCGACGCTGCCCGGGTTGGCGGCGGAGATTGGTTGGACGCCGGAAGCCTTCCGGGAAGCCTTCGAGGAAGCCTCCCGGAAGGGCATGGCAGAGCATGACGAAAGGGCCTGCCTGGTGGCCCTGCCTCGCTTCCTGAAATACAACCCGCCCGAGTCCCCGAACGTGGTGAAAGCGTGGGGTGCGGCCATCGATCTGCTGCCCGAGTGCAAGCTGAAAACCCTTGTTCTGCAACGCGCTCAAGCCTTTGCGGAAGGCATGACGGAAGCCTTTCAGAAAGCCTTCCGGGAAGCCTTCCCGAAGGGTATGCCTAATCAGGAGCAGGAACAGGAACAGGAACAAGAGCAGGAAGAAAAGCAAAAGCAGGAGACTTCGTCTCCTTCGTCCTCGGCTGCGCCGAAGACCCCCGGCGCTGATCAACTCGACCTGCATGGCGGCGCCGCATCGCCACCGAAACCGGCGGACCTTGGCGCTACGCGCGCCCAGCGCCTCGCCCAGGTCACGAAGGAAGCCATCGAGGCGTTCAACGCGTCGAAGCTCGTCAAGCCGAACGGCGGTCGCATGCCGACTGTTCGCCTGAGCGTCGGGAAGGATGTGCGCCAGAAGGAAGTCGAGCGCTGCCTGAGCGTCGCGCGCGAGATCTGCCTGGAGAGCTACGGCGGTCCGACGGTGACGCCTGAGTTCTGGGCGGACTACTTCCTTGCTGTGCTCGAGGACGACTTCTACTCCGGCCGCCAAGGCGGCGGTAAGGGGCACGAGAACTGGACGCCGGACTTCGAACTGCTGACCCGGCGCAAGACGATGCTCAAGATCTACGACCGCGCCGCGGCCGATGAGGAAGCCGCGTGATGGATGCGCAGGCCGAAGTCGAGCGACTGGGCGCACTGTACGCGCCGCGCGATCGCGCACACGTGCCGGCGACCGATTCGCGCGTGGAACAGCTGCGGCTGCCTCCGCAGTCAATCGAAGCGGAGCAGGCTGTCCTCGGCGGCCTGATGCTGGCGCCGAATGCGTGGGAGCAGATTGCCGACCAGCTCAGCGACAGCGACTTCTACCGCCGCGACCATGCGCTGATCTTTCGCGCCATTCGAGAGCTGGCCGAGAAGAACCGGCCGTTCGACGCGGTCACCCTCGGCGAATGGTTCGAATCGCAGGGCCTGAGCGAGGAAGTCGCCGGCGGCGCCTACCTGATCGAGCTGGCCACCAACACGCCGTCGGCGGCGAACATCACCGCGTACGCCGAGATCGTCCGCGACAAGGCGATCCTGCGGCAGCTAATCGACGTGGGCACCACGATCGTCAACGACGGTTTCCAGCCGAACGGGCGCGACACGGGAGAGATCCTCACCGAGGCTCAGAAGAACATCACCCAGCTGGCCAGCACCGCCGACCGTGATCGCGGCGGTCTGGTGCTGATGCGCGCCGGGCTGAAGGACGCGTACGAGGATCTGCTGGGTTGCTACAACGGCACGAGGTCGCCGGGTATCCCCCTGCCATGGGGCGCGCTGCGCAGGTTCGTGCGCGGCATGGCCGACACGGACTTGATCATCCTCGCGGGCCGCCCGGGCATGGGTAAGAGCGTTGGCGGCCAAGAGATCGCGTTCTACGTAGCGGAGAACGAAGGCCCGGTGGCGGTGTACTCGCCCGAGATGGCGCGGCAGCAGTTGATCATGCGCCGCGTCTCTTCGCGCACTGGCATTCCGCTGGACCGCCTGATGCAGGAGGGCGGCATCGAGGACCACGAGTGGGAGAAGGTCACGGCTGCATTTGCGGAAATCCGCGCGCTGCCTATCGCCGTCGATGACAGCTCGGACCTGACGATCCATCAAGTGCGACACCGCGCGCGGCGCATGCACAGGGAGTACCAGAAGAACGGCGGTCGCGGCTTGCGCTGCGTCGTCGTCGATTACCTGCAGCTGCTGCAAGGCTCGGGGAAGGGAGAGAAGCGAAACGACGAGATCGCCGAGATCTCGCGCGGCCTGAAGTTGATGGCGAAAGAGTTGAAGTGCCCGGTCGTCGCGCTGTCCCAGCTGAATCGATCGTTGGAGACGCGCACGAACAAGCGCCCGACGATGGCCGACCTGCGCGAGTCCGGCGCGATCGAGCAGGACGCCGACCTGATCCTGTTCCTGTACCGCGACGACTACTACAACGATGCGAGCAACGCGCCTGGCTGCCTGGAGGTGATCATCGGTAAGCAGCGCAGCGGCGCGACGGGTACTGCGTACGTGAAGCACGAACTGCCGTGCTACCGCTTCGGCGAGTGGGAGGGCGGTAAGCCCGTATACGAGCTGGCGGAAGCGCCACGCGCGCGCCGGTCGAAGTTTGGTCAGGGCAGGGGCCGCGCCGCGGCGGCGGGTGACGAGTGAGCGCCAAGCCGAAGGCTGTGAACAAGCGCGCCGCTCGCCACGCGCGCCGGCCGCTGCACTTCACGTGGATGCGCGTGGCCGTCCTCGACACCGGTGAAGAGCGGCTGGCGCTGGTCGCGTCGCATCCGTTCGATCGCCGCCAGTGCAAGGAGCGTGGCTATCACGCCGGCGACGAAGTGCGAGCCGAGCTGAAGAAGCCGCGCAACGTGAAGTTCCACCGGCTGATGCACGCCATCGGCCAGCTGCTCGTCGACCACGCGCCCGGCTTCGATCACCTCGATGCGCACGGCGCCATCAAGCGCGTGCAGCGCGAGGCCGGCGTGTGCTGCGAGGAGATGACGGTGGACATGGGCACGCTCCGGTTCGGCGGCATGGAGATCCCGCTCGGCGAGCGCCCGGTGAAGGTTCCCGAATCCATGGCCTTCGACGACATGAGCCAGGAGCGCGCGGAGGAACTGTTCAAGGGCGTGACGGACTGGATCGCGGCCAATCTGTGGCCCGGCATGCCGGCGCACGCGGTGGAGGAAATGGCGCTGATGATCGAAGGCGAACGCTAATGGTCAAACATGCCATCGATCGTGTTGAGCACAGTCGCGCACGCTCCGTGGGCGTCCCACATGCGCGAATAGAAACTCTCCTTGTCGAAGATTACGCGCTGCCCATTCTCGAGGGTGGTAACGAACTCACGCGCTCGGGTTATGCAGTAAACGCACTTCTGCGCAAAAGCGCTTGCTGGTCCGAGCTCATGCAATCGATCGGACATGGCCAAAAGGTGCGGGGGAAGCTCGAGAGCCGTTTGAGTGAACGCGCCCAAGGGCGGGGAGTCGATGCCTTCAAAGGAATCTTGATGCTCATGGCTCCAGACCTTGTTGAGGCGTGCCGAGATAACCTGGAAGTCGGCGAACAGTGCCATCGCCATGCTTCGCGATACGAGTTCCGATTGCTCAATGCGATCTCTCCGATCCAGATAGTGCTGGGCGGCTGGTATGGCGATGGCGACGCCGATGCCGATAATGGAGAAGATGGCCTGAATCCAAGCAGCCTGCGCATCCAACGGCAGTGCGCACCATCCAACGACGCTGCAATCCATGTCCTTCCCCCCGCTGAGTTGAGGGGATCATGAGCATGAGAAGGGCGATCGGCAACCCGACCCGGACCCAACAGGCGTACCACGACGCGGCGCGCTCGCTTGGCTGTGTCGTTTGCCGCTTCCGCATCCGCATGGGCCTGCAGCCCGCGTGGGCTGGCCAGTGCGGCGGCACGCAGATCCACCACCGAAATCTCGGCGACCTGCATGGCCAGCGCCAACTCGGGCACGACTCCGTCGTCGCGATGGGTGCCTGGCACCACGACGGCGACCAACTCCCGGGACGGTCGCGCGACCAGATGCGCGCCGTGTACGGCCCCAGCTTCAAACACCACGCGCGCGAGTTCCGGATCTGGACCGCCGACGTGCTCGTCGGCTTCCCCGGCATCGGCACCGAGGCCTGGCAGCAATGGCAGGACGCGCAACTTCGACTGAGGAACGCAGCATGACCCTTCGCCTGACCCTTGGCATCGACCCCGGCCAGACCGGCGCCGTCGCCGCGCTCGCCGACGGCAGGCCCGCCGGCTTCATCGACATGCCCACCATGACGCGCAAGGCCGGCGGTGAGCAGGTCGATCCGTTCTCGCTCGGGAAGCAGTTGCGCGAGCTGATCGCCCAGCACCCCGGCGCGTATGTGATCGCGGTGTTCGAGCAGGTGAACGCGCTGCCAAAGCAGGGCGTCACCAGCGGCTTCCGCTTCGGCCAGGCCGACGGCACCGCACGCGGCGTGGTCGGCGCGCTGGGAATTCCGTTCATCGAGGTGCCGCCGCAGACGTGGAAGAAGTACCTGCGCCTCACCGGCTGCGACAAGGACGCCGCACGCACGATGGTGCTGCAGCGCTATCCCGAAATCGCCGACCAGCTGCGGCGAAAGAAGGACGTCGGCCGCGCGGACGCGCTGCTCATCGCGCTGTGGTCGGAGTTGACCGAGCAGGTCGCAAGGAAGGCAGCGTGAGCGAGCCGCTGGAGATCCAGATCGAAGAGGCGTGGGTGATGCTCACGAAGATGCCGCCTGCCAGGCGCCGAACGCTTTACCTCACCACGGGGAGGAGGGTCGTGTGGGCCAGCAACGACGTCCGCGCGAGCCACCTGACCGAGATCGGGACCTACGACCGAAACGTCACGCTGGCGGACCTGCGCGACGACGTGTTCCACATCAACGACCAGTTGACGAAGCAGTTCAAGAAGAAGGCGGCATAGGGGGAAGCATGGCCCAACAGGTCGACACATTCGGCGTCTACGTGCGGGACCGCCTTGAGGAATGGGGGCGGGAGTTCGCGCTGCACCGTGATTGCGAGTACCTGGGGCATCGGTCGAAAGACATGCTGCAGATTCTCATCGAGCACAAGGGCGAAATGCCGCCGCGCGTCACCGGCTTCAAGCCGCTCGAGATTCCGCCGATGCCGCAGCAGATCGAGGACATCGTCTGCGACATCGCGCGGTACAACTTGCCGCGCGCAGTGGTATTGCGGGCGTACTACTGTGGGCGAGGGCGCCGCGGCGTCGAGAGGTTCGACACCGCGAACGAACTATTACTCGGCCACGCCATGCCTTGCATCTCGCGCGCGAAGTACTTCTCGGAGCACGAACTCGGACTGGCCGAGGTTCGTGGTGTGTTGCTCGGGCTCGCTCGAGCCGCCTGACCGTCAGCGTTGGAAGTTCGGCGGTGGCTTGGTTCCGACGATGATCTCCAACTCACCGGGCATGAGTGGCTTATCGTTGGCCTTGTCCCAGACCTCGATACCGGCTGCCGCGAAGGCACTGATCACTAGCTCCCGCTGCTCGACGGTCCCGCCCTTGACACCCAAGCCGACAGCCATCTCGTAGCCGCTGAAGAACTTAGTTGTAAGGCCGGCGGCGCGCATCACTTCATTGATCTCGGTGCGGTATAGCTGACTCTCGGGGTCGCTTCCGACGTAGGTGACCCATGGCTCCAGGCCGCTGCCCTTGAGCCGTTCGACCAGGATGTGGGCCTGCGTGACCGACACGCGCCGCCAAGCCATCTCCGACTTCAACCGCTCCTGTTCGAGCTTTGCTGTAGCGGCCTCGGCGTTTGCCTCCGCGGTTCGCCGTTCGTTGAGCGCGATGCGTTCGTCCGCAAACTTGTCACGAAGGCCGCCGCTCCACACGTTGCCCAAGGTCCCCAGCAACGCCATGGCTGCACCGACAACGAGAACCACGTTCGACCAGAAGAAGATCTGGTCAGCGAGTGCCGGGGTGATCTTCATGGGTGCCTCCTTTTGTCGGATGGTACATCCGGGAATCCCGTTGACAGTCTGACTCGAAAGGGTATCGTTTCAGGCACGATGCAATAGAAGCCCTCGGCGAGAGCCGGGGGCTTTTGCTTTGGAGGATCCGATGTCCGGCATGCCTTGGCGCTACCTGTCGATCGAAGTCGGGCAGTACGTGTGGCGCGGATGGCGTCACCTGTGGGGCTTCGGCGTCGGGTTCGGCCGTTGGAAGCTCGGCCCGAGTCCGGGCATGTGGCACGCGGAATGGACCCTCAACCTCGGGCCGGTTGCCGTGAAGCTGATGCAGTTCACTCCGGACGCCACCGAGTAGCGACAACCCTCTTTGCCCGGCCGCGGTCCTCGTCGCCGTCGTTGCTGCCCGCAAGGGTACGCCGGGCACCTCTTCCGGTCAGCGCTGCCCGTCGATTCGGGGGAGTCGGCGTGCGCGGCGCTGGCCGGATTCACTCGATTCAACCAAGGGGAAGGCCTGTGCGGGGAAGCGTGATCGACACCGCGAACGGAACGGCCGCTGTCGGCTTCGTTGCTTCGTATCTGGCCGGCTTCAACTGGCCGACAATCGCGGCGTTCTTGGCCGCCGTCTACTCGCTGATCCTCATTGGCGAGAAGGTCTGGCGCTTCATCCGCAAGCTGCGCGAGGCACGCGCCGGATGAACGCGAACGGCGCCAAGGTCGGCACCGGCATTGGTGCGGGCCTGGTGCTGTGCTCGGCGGTGGTCTACGCGTTCCTCGGCCGCTGGGAGGATGGAACGCAGCTCACCGTGTACGCGGACAAGCTCGCGCAGGGCCTGCCGACGGTGTGCCGCGGGCTGACCAAGCACGTGACGCGCACGCCGATCATCGTCGGCGAGACCTGGTCTGCCGAGAAGTGCGAAGCGGAGGAACGGCGCGCGATCGTCGCGGTGCAGACGAACCTGCTGCGCTGTTTCTCCCGCAACCCGTCGCAGACCGTGTTCGACGCCGCGACGTCGCATGCCTGGAACTTCGGCGTCTCGGCGACGTGCGGCAGTTCGGCGATGCGCGCGTGGAACGCCGGCGAGTGGGAGCTGGGATGCCAGCGCCTATACCGGTCGGACGCGGGCCGTCCGGTGTGGAGCTACGTGAAGACCGGCCGCCGCCTGCCTGATGGCTCATGGGAATACCGATTCGTCCGCGGGCTGGCCAATCGCCGGCAGGCGGAATACACGCTGTGCATGGGAGCACTGTGATGGATACCCGCTACGCCAGCCGGAAGTTCCTCCTGACCTGCGCGCTGGTGCTAATGGCCACCACGGCGTTCGCGCTGGGCCTGATCACCCCTGAGCAGTTCATCGACTACACGAAGTGGCTGCTGGGCCTGTACTTGGCCGGCAACGTGGGCGACACGTTCGTCACGAAGCCCGAGGCCGACCGGTGAGCATCCGCACGACCATCCTGCTTGCGGTCCTCCTGGTCGCGCTGGCCGTCCTCGGCCTGTCGTACTGGAAGGGCGGAAGCGAGCCGCGCGCCCAAGTGCGCGAGCTGAAGGCGGATGCCAAGGCGACCAAGGCCAGCACGGCGATCAGCAGGGACACCGCCGAGAAGGTGGAAGTGCAGGGCGCCGAAACCCGCGAGCGCACCCGCGCCGCACAGGAGAAGATCCGTGAACGCATCGAGGCCGATCCTCGCCCTGCTGCTGGTGCTGACCCTGACGTCCTGCGCGTCGCTCAGGAAGCCTACGACCGAGCGGTTCGTGCCGCCTGCAGGCTGCAGCGAACGAGCGATTGCCCTGCGCCCGCCGCCGCCGCCCGATAGCGACGACTACCGCCGCTGGGCCGAGGCCTACACGGGCGCAGTGGGTGCGTACGAGGACAGCGAGACCAAGCGGGCCGAGACGGCCGACTGCCTGGACAAGCACCGGAGCGGGAAGTGAGCAGGCTGAAGGCGCTGCGTCCCAAGGTGGCGTCGCTGGGTAGCAGGGTGCAGGCCGTGCCGACCGCCAGTGAGCGTCGCATCACCGGTCGCACGCTGCAGAACCGCAGGCTGCGCATCTGGTCGAGGAACCCGCACTGCGCTGGGTGCGGCCGGCTGGTGGCGTATCCACATGGGTTCGAGCTCGATCACGTCGTGGCACTGGCCAACGGCGGCTCGGACACGGACGAGAACTGCCAGGTGCTGTGCATCGGCGCCGATGGGTGCCACGAGGCCAAGACCAGAACCGACCTCGGACAGCGACCGCGCTGAGGGCAGGGGGGGATCGAAAGTCCAGCCCGGTCGGTTCCAGTAAACCGGCTGTCCCCCCATTCGCGATTATTTTTCGGGTACGAGGAAATCAAATGGCCGGCGTGAAAGGGCGAAGCGGAGGCCGCCGTGATGGGGCCGGGCGCAAGCCGGCCAAGCCGCGCAAGACGAAGGCGAAGGCGTACCAGACGGACGATCCGGACGAGTTCCTGAAGGCCGTGATGCAAGACCCGCGCGCCGACTTCAAGGACCGGATGGCCGCCGCCCTCGCGCTGAAGAAGACCGGCAAGGGTGCGCCGCTCGGGAAGAAGGAGCAGGCGAACGCGAAGGCGCGCGAGGTGATCGGCGGACGATCGCTGGCGCCGATGCCGCCGCCGCGTCGCCCACGGCTGGTGGCGGTGAAGTAATGCCGACCTGGACAACAGCCTGCCCTGATTGGCGCGAGCGGATCCGCGAAGGGCGTTCGCTGATGCCTTGTGCTCCGATCTTTCCGGAGCAGGCCGAGCTCGGTCTGGCCGTGTTCAACAGCCTGCGCGCCGTCGGCATTCCGAACCCCGATGGTGAACTGGACGACTACGGCCGTGCTGTCGCTCCGACCTACGGGCAGGTCTGCCGGCCTTGGATCACTGAAATTGCCGCGGCTGTCCACGGGGCCTATGACGTGGAGACCGGCGAGCGCCTCATCCGTGAGGTGCTGCTGAAGATCCCGAAGAAGAACTGGAAGTCGGGCATCGCGGCAGGGCTGATGCTGTCGCTGATGGTGCTGAACTGGCGCCAGTCTAATGAAGGCGCGGTCATCGCGCCCACGAAGGAAACGGCGGACAACGTCTTCAAGCCGATCCGGGACGCGATCGCCGCGGACCCGGAGATGGCGGATCTGTTCCACGTCCAGCCCAACATCCGCACGGTCACGCACCGGGTCACCGGCATGAGCTGCCGGGTGTACGCCGCGGACACGGACACGATCGCCGGCAAGATCTGGGCGTTCGTGATCTTCGAAGAGCTGTGGCTGCTGGCGCAGCGGAAGGGCGCCGAGGACATGATGCTCGAGGCGACTGGCGGCCAGGCTTCGCGACCCGAAGGCGTCGTCATCTCGATCACCACCGAGTCCGACGACGAGCCGGTCGGCATCTACAAGGCGAAGCTGGAATTCGCGCGGAAGGTGCGCGACGGCGAGGTACACGCTCCGTACTTTCTGCCGCTGTTGTACGAGTGGCCGGAAGACCTGCTGAAGTCCAAGGCCTTTCTGGACCCGGCGACGTTCCACCTCGTGAACCCGAACTACGGCGCCTCGGTCGACCCCGATGATCTGCTGCGGAAGTTCGAGGAGGCGAAGTCCGCTGGCGGCCAGTCGCTGCGCGTGTTCTTGGCCAAGCGCCTCAACGTGCCGCCGAGCGAGAACGTCGGCGGTACGTGGGCCGGCGCCGAGTTCTGGGTGCAGCGCGGCGATTCGACCATCACTCTCGACTCGCTGATCGATCGCAGCGAGGTCGTCACCGTCGGGATCGACGGCGGCGGCTTGGACGATCTGCTGGGGCTCGCCGTTATCGGTCGCGAACGCGGTACGCGCCGCTGGCTGCTTTGGGCGCACGCCTGGGCGCATCGCATCGTGCTGAAGCGGCGGCAGGACATCGCCGAGAAGTTGCTCGAACTCGAGCGGCAGGGCGATCTCACAATCGTCGATCTGCCAGGCGAGGACGTCGTGCAGGTCGCCGACATCGTGTGCCGCGTGAAAGCTGCTGGGTTGCTCCCGGAGAAGCTCGCGATCGGCGTCGATCCGGTGGGCATCAACGACATCGTCGACGAGCTGACCACCGAGGAACGCGGCATCACCGCCGGGTCGGGCGGCCAGATCATTGCTGTCCCGCAGGGCTACAAGCTCAACGGCGCCATCAAATCGACTGAGCGCGCGATCGCCGGCGGCGAGCTCGTCCATGGCGAGCAGCAGCTGATGGCGTGGTGCGTGGCTAACGCGAGGGCAGAGGTGAAAGGCAGCGCGACCACGATCACGAAGGAAAACAGCGGCACGGCCAAGATCGACCCGCTCATGGCCACATTCAACGCGGTGTCGCTGATGGGTCTGAATCCCACGGCGAAGGGCGCGTCGGTGTACGAGACGCGCGGCATTCGCTTCATCTGAGGAATCCATGGCACGCATGAACGCAGACGACATCCAGGCGCTGGAAGGCTTCTGGAGCGGGGAAGTTGCGCGTGCGCGCCCGCAGGCCAGCACCGGAAGCCAGACCTTCACCGGCCTCGACGATCCGCGGCTGCTGGAGTTCATCCGCTGTGGCCAAGCTGGCGAGGGGGCTGGGTTCCAACTCCGAAACATGGCGGTGCTGCGCTGCATTTCGCTGATCTGCGGCACGGTCGGCATGCTGCCGCTGAACCTGATCGAGTCCGGTCCGGAAAAGCGGATCGCCAGTGAGCACCCGGTCCACCGGTTGCTGAAGGTGAAGCCGAATTCGTGGCAGACGCCGCTCGAGTTCAAGCGCCAGATGGAGTTGTCGAAGCAGCGGCACGGCGACGCGTACGCGCGCGTGGTGTGGTCTGCCGGCCGACCTATCCACCTGATTCCGCTGGAAAGCACGGCCATGCAGGCCGAGCTAGCCGACGACTGGCGCATGGTTTACCGCTACAGCTCGAAGAAGCGCGGCGTGGTTGAGCTGAAGCAGGAGGAGGTATTCCACCTGCGCGACCTGTCCACCGACGGCGTCACGAGCCTGTCGCGCATGAAGCTCGCGGACCGCGCGATTCGTCTGGCACTGGATGCCGAGCGCGCGGCCAGCCGGATCTTCGAGACCGGCAATATGGCGGGCGGCGCGATCGAGACGCCGGACTCGCTCAGCGAGACGGCCTACGGTCGCATGCGCGACTCGCTGGACACGGAATTCGCCGGCGCGCGCAGTGCGCAGCGCTGGATGATCCTCGAGGAAGGCGCCAAAGCCAACAAGTTCGGCATCACGGCGCAAGAAGCGCAGCACGTCGAAAACCGCAACGCGCAGGTCGAGGAGATCGCGCGCCTGTTTGGCGTGCCGCGACCGCTGCTGTTCCTCGACGACACCAGCTGGGGCACCGGAATCGAGCAGCTCGGCATCTTCTTCCTGCAGTACACGATGCTCGAGCACTTCACGAACTGGGAGCAGGCAGCGGCACGAACCCTGCTGTCCGAACGCGACCTCGAGCGCTACCAGCCGAAGTTCAACGTGCGCGCACTGATGCGCGGCACGCTGAAGGACCAGGCTGAGTTCTTTGCCAAGGCGCTCGGCGCCGGCGGCCACGCGCCGTGGCACACCCAGAACGAAGTGCGCGAGCTGCTGGATTACCCCGAATCCGAACAGCCGGGCACCGACCTGCTGCGCAATCCGATGACCCAGAAGGGACCGAGCAATGAGCCTGCGAAAGCTGCCTGAGATCCGGGCCGACGCCCATTTCGAAGGACTGAACTTCGACATGCGGCAGGACGCCGTGGAGCGCTGGAAGCCGGAGGTGCGCGCGGCCAGCGAGGACGAGGCGACCATCTCCATCTACGGCCCCATCGGGGCGACGTGGGACGGCGAGGGGATCACCGTCAAGCGCATCGCCGCGGCGCTGCGCAGCATCGGCCAGCGCGACGTCACGGTGAACATCAATTCGCCCGGCGGCGACTTCTTCGAAGGCGTGGCGATCTACAACGCGCTGCGGCAGCACCGGGCCCAGGTGAACATCAACATCCTCGGTCTCGCCGCGTCTGCTGGTTCCATCATCGCGATGGCGGGCGACGAGATCCGCATGGGCGAAGGATCGTTCCTGATGATCCACAACGCGTGGGGCGTGGCTATCGGAAATCGCCACGACTTCATCGAGACGGCCGAATTCCTGGCGCCGTTCGACGCCGAGATGGCGAACCTGTACGCGAACCGCACGGGCATCAAGGTTGCGGAGATCGTGAAGCTCATGGATGCGGAAACGTGGATCGGCACGTCGCGCGCGATCGAAGACGGTTTCGCGGACAGCGTGCTCGAAAGGGATTCCGTTACCGAAGAGGCGAGCGCGAAGGGTGACCGCAAGGCGCTCGCGCTGGTCGAGGCGTCGCTGGCTCGATCCGGATATTCCCGATCCCAGCGGCGCGACACCCTGAAATCCCTTTTCACCGGCAAGCCGAGCGCTGCCGAACCCGCCATGCCGCGCGCTGGCGACGACACCGCAGCTCTGCTGCAAAACCTCATCACCAACATCCGAGGCTGAACCATGACCTTGCTCAAGCATTCGCCGATCGCGCGCGGCATCCAGGCTGTGCGTGCCGAAGGCGCCACCGATCCGGGCGTCAAGGCCCTGATCGAAACCCTCAACAAGGCCTTCGCCGACTTCAAGGCCGAGCACACCGCCCAGCTCGAAGAGATCAAGAAGGGCAACGCCGACGCGCTGCAGGCGCTGAAGGTCGACAACATCAACGCCGATATCGACCGCCTGCAGCGGGCCGTCGACGAGGCGAACACCAAGCTGGCGGCGGCGCAGATGGGCGGCGGCCCGGGCGGGTCGAAGCTGGTCGATGCCGAATACTCCGACGCGTTCCGCGCACATTTCAGTAAGGGCGCAGTCAGCGCGTCGCTGAACAAGGGCGCGGACGCGGAAGGTGGCTATCTCGCGCCGGTCGAGTGGGACCGCACCATCACGAACAGGCTGACCATCCTGTCGGACATGCGTGAACTGGCGACGGTGCAGCGGGTCTCGGGCGCTGGCCTGACGAAGCTGTTCAACATGGGCGGGACGTCGTCGGGCTGGGTCGGTGAGACCACCGCGCGCCCGGCCACGAACACCAGCCAGTTCGCATCGCTCGGTTTCGGTTGGGGCGAGATCTACGCCAACCCGGCAGCGACCCAGCAGATCCTCGATGACGCCGAGATCGATCTGGAGGCGTGGCTGGCCGGCGAGGTCGAGCTGGAGTTCGCGAAGCAGGAGGGCACCGCGTTCTTCAGCGGCGACGGCGCGAACAAGCCGTTCGGCATCCTGACCTACGTCACCGGTGGAGCCAACGCGGCGAAGCACCCCTTCGGCGCGATCGAGGCCGTGAACAGCGGCGACGCGGCGACCATCACCTCCGACGGCCTGATCGACCTGATCTACGACCTGCCTTCCGCCTTCACCGCGAATGCGAAGTTCGCGATGAACCGCAATACGCAGCGCGTGGTGCGGAAGCTGAAGGACGGTGACGGAAATTACCTATGGCAGCCGTCGTTCGTGGCTGGTCAGCCGGCGACCCTGGCGGGATACCCGATCCGCGAAGTCGCCGCGATGCCGGACGTCGCCGCCAACGCGATCGCCGCGCTGTTCGGCGACTTCAAGCAGACTTATACGGTCTACGACCGCGTGGGCGTGCGCGTCCTACGCGACCCGTTCACCAACAAGCCCTTCGTCCAGTTCTACACGACGAAGCGCGTGGGCGGCGGCGTGCACAACCCCGAGCCGATGCGCGCACTGAAGATCGCCGCCTGATCGCTGTCCGCTGAGGATGGCCCGAACGAGGAGGCGGCTACGGCCGCCTTCTCCCTGGAGGATCCATGAGGAAGTTCATCAAGACGTTCCGCGGCGTGCGGGACGGCGACATCTACCCGACCGAATTCGCCGCCGGTGACGAATGCCCGCCGGAGTTGGTCGCCGGTGCCGAGAGCCTGGGCGCCATCGAGGACGAGTCGGACGAAGAGCACGACGACGGCGACGGCGACGACCAGGGCGACGAAAAGGCCGCACTGCAGGCGCAGCTCGACGCCGCCGGCATCAAGTTCGACAAGCGCTGGGGTATGGACAAGCTCCGCGCGGCGCTGGCCGAAGGCAAGAAGGACTGAACGATGCCGCTCGTCACGCTCGACCAGGCGCGCGCCCACGTTCGCGAGGGCGCGGGTTTCCCCGAGGCGCAGATCCAGCCTGCTCTGAAGGGCGCCGAGGACGCTGCCCAGGCCTACCTCAACCGGCGCGTGTACGAGTCGCAGGAAGCGCTGGATGCCGCGCGCGGGACGTATGCCGCCGACATGGGCGACGCAAAGGCCGCCTACGACGCGGCAGTCGCAGCGGCCGCAGCGCTGGTCGACGAGGCCGAGCAAGTCGCCGCGCTTGAACTGGCGGCGGTGCAGTTCGAGGAGGCGAAGGCTGCAGTCGCGAAGGCGCTGCACGGCATCGTGGTGAACGACAGCATCGTTTCCGCGATCCTGCTCACGTTCGGGCATCTGTTCGCGAACCGGGAGGACGTGGTCGTCGGCGTGACAGTGGCGGAAATCCCGCTCGGCGCGCGCACGCTGCTGCGGCCGTACCGTCGGGTGATGATGCCGTGAGCCTGCGCGCCGGCGAGCTCAATCGGTTGGTCCGCATTGAGAAGCGGGTGCCTGGCCATGACGCCGCCGGCCAGCCGATCGACACGTGGGAGAAGGTGGACGACATCTGGGCCGGAATCGCGAACGAGACCGGCTTGGGCGCGATCCGCTCAAGCCTGCAAGGTGGAGTGCCTACTTCGATCGCGCGGTACAGCTTCCTCGTGCGATACGAAACCGCGAAGGCGTTGGGGATCGACGCCGGCATGCGCGCGGTGCACGAGGATCTGGCCTTCGAGATCACAGGGCTCGTGCGCGACCTGAAGCATCGCGAGAAGGCGTACCTGCTGTGCGAGCAGGGCGGAAGCCTCGGATGACGATCTCGGCGAAAACCAACTTCAGCGCGTGGAACGAAATGTTCGCGTTGCTGAAGGGGCCGATGCGCCAGCAGCTCGCGCGCTCGATGGCCGTCGACGGCGGCAAGGTGCTCCGCGACGAGGCGAAGGCGCGCGCGCCGGTGGGCACCGCCGATGGCGGCAGCATCACGCCCGGCCTGCTGCGCAGCGCGATCTACCTCGCCTACCGTGACAAGGAATCGACGGAGAAGGTGGTCGTGTACTCCGTCACCTGGAACAGCAAGAAGGCGCCGCACGGCCATTGGCCGGAATTCGGGCACTGGCAGACGAATGCACGCTACCGAGGCAAGGACGGCGAGTGGTACACCGGCGCTCCATTGAAGCAGCCGAAGTGGATCCCGGCGGAGCCGTATCTGCGCCCAGCGTTCGAAGCGATGCATGAGCACGTGCAGGTCGTGATGATCGAGCGCGGCCGCGAGCGCTTCGCCGAATTGTTGGTGGACGCGTACACGCCGGCCGATGAGGAATTCGTGTGAGCCTCGAGTCAGATCTCCTCGCGCTGTGGAGTCCGCTGGTCGGTGGGCGATTCACGCCCGATGTTCCGCCAGACGTGCCGGAATATCCGTTGATGTTCTGGCAGCAGGTCGGCGGGCGAGCGCTCTGGTTCAGCAATCGCGAGATGCCCGGCCATCGCCATGCGCGCATCCAACTGCACGTCTGGAGCGAGCGGCGACTGGACACGAACACCATCGCGCGCGCCGCCGAGAAGGCGCTGTGCGAAAGCCCGCTGATCGCCGAGCCGTTCGGCGCGCCAACGGCCCTGTACGAGCCGGAGATGAAGATCTACGGCACCCGACAGGATTTCGGGATCTGGTATCCCGACCCCTGACGCGATTCCGCGTCGCAATTTCTCCGCCCCGGCCACGCGCCGGGTTTTTTGTATCTGCAACCCGAGGAACATCCCATGAGCCTGAAGTTTCCTGACGGTGCCGTGTTCGGCATTTCCACCTTGCTCGCCGCGGCGGTCAGCGCTTCGGCGGTCTCCAACGCGAATCCCGCGGTCGCCACCGTGCCCACCGGCACGATCGACGAGGGCGACGTGCTGGTGATGACCTCGGCCTGGCCGGGTCTGAACAACTGCGTGTCGCAGTCCGGCACTGTCACGGTCGGTGCGACCGACACGGTGCAGCTGCGGGGCATCGATTCCACCGACACCGACCTGTACCCGGTCGGCGAAGCCGCTCTGAAGCTTGCCGTCGCGTCCGGCTTCGTGGACTTCAGCCAGCAGGGCGACGTGTCCACCAGTGGCGGCGAGCAGCAGTACTGGACCGGTCGCTTCCTCGAGGATCGCAGTGGCCGCCAGATCAACGTGCCGACGATCAAGACGGCGAAGGTGCTGACGATCCCGCTGTTCTTCGACCCGTCGCTGCCCTGGTATGCCGCTGCGAAGGCGGCGGACGCGAAGAAGGAGCCGATTGTGCTGCGCTGCCGCCTGCCGGAAGGTGGCGACACGATGTACTGGTACGGCTACCTGTCCTTCGACGGCGATCCGACGCTGACCGCGGCGAACCCGATGGGCAATACCGCGACGTTCACCGCCCTCAACTCCTCCACGCTCGTCGAAGGTGCCTGATGAGCCTGAAGAAGGGCGGCGCCCCCAAGACCATCCCGGCGACCCTGACCATCATCGGTCAGGGTTCGACCGACAAGCTCAACGTCACGTACCACAACCGGAAGCAATCCGAGATCACGGCGCTGCTCGAGGGCGGCGCGTCGCTCGGCGCGCTGATCCCGTTCCTCGTGGAGTCCTGGGACACGGACTTCGAACTCACCGAGGAGGGCGTGCGCGAGTTCGAGGACGAATACCCGGGCATCGTGGACATCCTGCTCACGGGCTTCCATCGCGCGCGCCGGAAGGAAGCGGAAAAAAACTGATCGCCGCTACTCGGGCGCTTTACTGGAAGCGCCCGAGTGAAGCGGACCTCGCCGGCACCGGGTTGAAGCCGAAGCACTACCCGGAGCCGGAAGTGGACGTTTGGCCCGAGAACTGGGCACCCATCCAGCTGTTCCGGCGGATCTCCACCCAGTGGCGCACCGGCGCCGGCGGACCCGTAGGACTGGATTACACCGTCGTCTACCGCGAGCTGGACCAGCTCGGCATCTCCGGCGACGACTTCGACGACTTCATGTGGCGCATCGGCGTGATTGAGGCCGAGGCGCTTTCGCGCATCCACGAGACGTAGGCATGGCACAGGACAGCGTCGGCACCGCCCGACTCGACATCGTCGTCGATACGTCGCAGTTCGATGTGGCGATCCAGCGTGCGCAGGCGCGTACGACGTCGATGTCGCAGGCGGCGCAGAAGGACTATGCGGCGCTGAACGCGGCGGAGAAACGGCGCGTCGACTCGCTGATCCGGCAGGCCGACACGATCGGCCTGAACCGCGAAGCGCAGATCGCCTACAACGCCGCGCTGCGCACGAGTGGCCCGTTGCTCGACGACATCACCCGCCGCCTGAAGGCGAACCAGGCGGCGACGCAGGCGTCGAACAAGGAACTGAGCAAGTACGGGCTCACGGCCGCGCAGCAGACGAACGCGCTTCGCGGCGTGCCGGCGCAGATCACCGACATCGTCACGCAGCTGCAGGGCGGCGCGAACCCGCTCACGGTGATCCTGCAGCAGGGCGGCCAGCTGCGCGACATGTTCGGCGGTATCCGACCTGCCGCTGCGGCGCTGGGCAGCCAGATCGCGGCGATGATCAATCCGACGACCGTGCTGGCGGCGGCCGTGGGCGGCCTCACGTTGGCGTGGTATCAGGGCCGCCAGGAGATTGAGGCCTACGCCCAGGCCCTGATCGCCACCGGACGTTACGCCGGCCTCACGGAGGACGAACTCGACAGCCTCGCGAAGCAGCTCGACGACGTCGGCGGTGTGACGCGTCGAAGCGCGGCGAGCACGCTCGCGGCGGTAACGGCGACCGGACGCTTCACGGGCGAGCAGGTCGAAATGGTCGCCAAGGCCGCGGAGCAGATGCGCGTGGCCACCGGTCGGGCCGTCGATGAGACGATCGCGGACTTCGTTGCGCTCAGCAAGGATCCCGTCGAAGCGCTGCTGAAGCTCAACGAAACCCAGCACTTCCTCACGCAGACGCAGCTCGATTCCGTCGTCGCCCTTCGTGAGCAGAAGCGAGAGCAGGACGCCGTCACCGAGGCGATCCGGATCCAGTCGGATGTAATCGACCAGCGCATTCCGCAGGTCGCCGAACACGTGTGGGTTCTGGAGAAGGCATGGAAGGCCGCGGGCCGTGCAGCGGCTGAGTTCTGGGACGACACGACTCAGAACCTGAAGGATGCAGACCAGCTCGCACAGGACAGTGTCGACGTCTTCAAGCGATTGTTCTCGGCTTCAGGCCTGGGCGGACAGGGCATGGCGGGCGCGTTCGCCGGCCAGGCGATGCTCGCTCCGACTCAGGTCGGACCCACACAGCGCGATGCCACCGTCGATAGCGCGGCGGCTCGGAAGTCGCTCGAAGAGCGCAAGAAGACCCAGCAGGAATGGGAGCGGATTACCGAGCAGAACCTGACGGCTCGTCAGCGTCAGCTCGCCGAAGAGGCGAAGATCATCGCGGCGGGCAAGACGCTCGGAAAGGAAGAGGCCGAGGTCGATCGAGAACTGGCCGCGTCCCGCGCGCGCTTCGCCGAGGCCGAGGCCAAGCGCAATCGCACCACGCGCACGACCGACCCGACCGACCAGATCATTAGTCGGCTGCGCCAGCAGATCGCGCTGAACGAGGAGCAGGCGCAGTCCGAGGACAAGCTCACCGCGACCGAGCGCCTGCTCGTCCAGGTGCGCACCGATCTGGACAAGTTGGGAACCAAGGCCAGCGCGTCGAAGCGAGCGACCGTCGATGCCCTCATGGCGGAGGCGAAGGCCAGCGGCGAGGCGGCCGAAAAGGCGCTGGCCGAGGCGAAGGCGAAGGAAGCGCTGGCGCGCCAGAACGCCATCCTCCAGCAGCAGGCACAGAACCGCGCGCGCGGCAACGAGATCGACCTGCTCGGCTTCAGTCGCGGTGCCGACGCCGTGGAGCAGATGCGTCGCCGCCTCGACATCGATCGCGAGTACGAGGACGAACTGAAGCGCCTGGGCGATCGCGCGGTGGCCGAGGACAAGGCGACCTGGGACGAGATGGCCGCCAACGCCGCGCGCCATCGCGACGAGCAGTTACGCCTCGAGGAGCAGTTCCAGGAAGACCGCGTGCGCGTGATGGGCGACTGGCGCAACGGTGCCCGGCGCGCGTTCGACGACCTGCAGGCTCGCGCGGCCGACGTGGCGGGCCTCACGAGCCAACTATTCACCGGCGCTTTCACCCACATGGAGGATGCGATCGTCAAGTTCGCGCAGACCGGCAAGTTCTCCGTGAAGGATCTGCTCTCAAGCATCGGTGCCGATCTCGCGAAGTTCTTCGCCCAGAAGGCCACGATGCAGTTCATCAGCATGTTCGCTGGGGCATTCGGCGGTGGCAGCGCCCCGTCCACAGGGTTCGCGTCCAGCTTCGGCAACAACACTGGCTGGCTGACCACGAATGCGAAGGGTGGCGTTTACCAAACGCCAAGCCTGAGCCAGTACTCGAACCAGGTGCACGACACACCCAAGCTGTTCGCGTTCGCGAAGGGTGCCGGCGTGTTCGGCGAGGCTGGCCCGGAAGCGATCATGCCGCTCACGCGCACCGCAGGTGGCCAGCTCGGTGTCCGTTCCGTTGGCGGAGCCGGCGCGGCGCCGATCACCTATATCGACGTCCACGTTGACAGCGGCGGACAGGCGTCGAGCCAGGTCCGCGGATCCGGTGACAGCACCGGTCGCGAGCTCGGCAAGATGATCGAAGGCGCGGTGAACGACGTGCTGATTCGCCAGATGCAGCCGGGCGGCCTGCTCTACAGCGGGAGGCGCAACTGATGGCCGACATGTTCACGTGGCGGCCGATCGACGACACGCGCGGGCGCGTGACCGCGCGCGTCAATCGCGCCCAGTTCGGCGATGGCTATTCGCAGGCCGTTCCCGACGGCATCAACCACACGTCGCAGGAATGGCCGCTCACGTTTGCCGGCCACGAGGACGACATGCAGGCGCTGGTGGACTTCCTCGCCGCGCACGTCGGCCGCTCCTTCCAGTGGAAGCCGCTTCTCGGCCCGATCGCACTGTGGCAGTGCGACTCGTGGCAGCCGAAGGACGAGGGCGGCGGCTGGTTCACGGTCACCGCGACGTTCCAGCAGACCTTCTCCCCATAGGACCGACATGGCACAGCAGCACATCAATCTGGGCACGCCCCCGAACGGCACCGACGGCGACACCACTCGCGCCGCATGGGTGAAAGCGGAGGCCAACTTCGACGAGCTCTATGCCAACGTGACCGCGCTGCTTGCGGACATGGCGGGCCTCGTGCCCGGCTCGCCCGGCGTGATCAGCGGCCTGCAGCTGGTGTGGCTGAGCGGCAACTCCTACCGCCTCGAATCCGGGTACGCCTACATCCCGTCAGTCGAAGGCGTGGTTGCGGTGCCATCCGCTATCACGAAGAACGGCCAGGTGCTGAATCCGAACACCTGGTATCACCTCTATCTCTTTCAGGGTGCTGGCGGCTTCGGTGACTGCGAGCTTTCCACCACCGCGCCAGCGGCACCATACAGCGGCACGGCACGCGCGAAATCTGGCGACACGTCGCGACGGTATCTAGGAAGCGTTCGCACCAACGGCGCCGGCAACATGCTGCAGTTTGTGCACGGCCCGAGTGGTGGAAAGGTCAGCTATCTCGGTATCGACAACTCTTCAAAGAACGTTCTTTCCAACGGATCCGCCACGTCCGCAACCACGATCAGCTGCGCGGCCTTGGTTCCGGTCACCGGAACCCACGTCGATTTCCTTCTGTCGAACGTCAGCGACAAGACCTGCGTTACCAGCAACTCAACGGCAGCGCTTCCGCTTGGCGCCGGAGCTGGCAACCAGTACTTCGGCTACGCGAATCCAACCAATGATGCGTTTGTGCCTGCGCATCCGGTGAATGCGAGCCAAGCGATCAACTACCGCCTGCTGACAGCGCCGACCTCTGGCGGCGTCTTTATCGATGTTCTTGGGTACAACTTCGAGCGCTGACCATGTTCGCCATCACCGGCTACAGCTACCGCGCCATCAGGTCTCCAGACGATCTACAGCCTGGTGAGCAACTGGCGGATGAAGTGCCATCCGCGCTTCTGGACAACATCGCCGAAATTCAGGCCCGAACGCAGCGCGCCGCGCTTCTGCGAGCCAGCGACTGGACCCAGCTTCCGGATACCCCGATCGCAACAGAGGTGCGTGCCGCATGGGGCGAATACCGCCAAGCCCTGCGCGACTTGCCCTCTGATCCGATGTTCCCCAACTGCGAGTGGCCGACGCCGCCGCTGACCGGAGGCGAGAGTGCCGATCACGGCTGACATCCAGAAGCTTGAGCCTGGTGCGCAGGTCCGGCTGTTCGAAGTGGACGCGCGCGACATCGGTGCCGATCAGCTGTTCTTCCACGGGCACCTGCAGCAGGGGTCGATCTGGTG
Source organism: Lysobacter sp. SCRH-1R (assembly GCF_057747855.1). NCBI lineage: Bacteria > Pseudomonadati > Pseudomonadota > Gammaproteobacteria > Lysobacterales > Lysobacteraceae > Lysobacter > Lysobacter sp. SCRH-1R. The sequence goes on from NZ_CM173227.1 coordinate 1,456,839, forward strand.
GCAGGGCCAGCAGTACGACCCGTTCCCGGTTCAGGCAGAAGGCTTCGCGCGCACGGGTGAGCAGCCGCCGACGCCGCGCCTGCGCGTGGCCAACGTCGATGGGGTGATCGGCGCGCTGTGCCTGATGTTCGAGGACATGGTCGGCGCGAAGGTGATTGTGCGGCGCACGCTGGTGAAGTACCTCGACGCGGCGAACTTCCCGGGCGGCAACCCGAGCGCGGATCCGGACGAGCACTTCCCGGACGAGATCTGGTTCATCGAGCGCAAGGCATCCGAGGACAAGAATGCGATCGAGTTCGAACTGTCGTCGGCGACCGATTTCGGCGGCGTGCAACTTCCCGGCCGGCAGATCATCGCCGGCACCTGCCCCTGGATCATGCGCGGCGGCTACCGCGGCCCGTACTGCGGCTACACCGGCTCGCTGTACTTCGACATCAACGATCAGCCCGTAGCTGACCCCGGGCTCGACGTGTGCGGCGGGCGCCTCTCCAGCTGCAAGCTGCGGTTCGGGGAAAACAACCCGTTGCCCTACGGTGGATTCCCTGCCGCCGGGCTGGTGCGTACATGAGCCTCGCGGGCGCCGTTCTCGTAGCCGTGCAGGCGCACGCGGCCGCCGAGTACCCGCGCGAGTGCTGCGGCCTGGTGGTCCGCATCGACGGCGTGCCGGAGTACGTCGTCTGCCGGAACGCCGCCGCGACGCCGTCGGAGCACTTCGTCATGTCGAAGTGGGACTATGCCTACGCGGAAGATCGCGGCGAGGTGCTGGCGCTGGTGCACAGCCACCCAGATGCCTCCGCCGTCCCGTCCGACGCCGATCGCCTCCAGTGCGAGGCGAGCGGGCTCACCTGGCACATCATCAGTGTCGGCCAGATCGACGGGCGCGCCGAGTGCGGCGACATCCAGACGATCGAACCGTGCGGCTACCGCGCGCCGTTACTCGGTCGCCAGTTCGCGCACGGAGTGCTCGACTGCTACACGCTGGTGCGCGACTTCTACGCGCGCGAGCTAGGCGTGGAGCTGTCGCAGTACGAGCGTGAGGACGACTGGTGGCACAAAGGCCAGGACCTCTACAGCCTCGATCGCCTGCGCGCCGAAGGGTTCGAACCGATCACCGACGCGCCGCGCCGCGGGGACCTGGTGATCATGCAGGTGCGCGCGCCAGTGGCCAACCACGCCGGCGTGTTGCTCGGCGACGAAGGCCTTTCCGAAGCGCCGCACCTTGCCCCCGTGGCGAACGGGATGCTCCACCACCTCTACGGCCGCCTGTCCGAACGGACGGTGTACGGCGGCTACTGGCGCGAATGCACGCGCTTCATCGTTCGACATCAGGAGATGCGTCGGCGCCATGGCTGACCAACTGCGAACCATCCGCCTGTACGGCACGCTCGGTGCTCGCTTCGGGCGCGAGTACCGGCTGGCCGTCGCGAACGCGGCCGAGGCCGTGCACGCGCTGAGCATGCAGCTCCCTGGCTTCAAGCGCTTCCTCATGGAATCGAAGGACCGGGGACTTGGCTTCGCGGTGTTCCACGGGCGCGAGAACCTCCGCGAGGACCAACTGCTCGATCCGCCGGGCGACGCCCCGATCCGCATCGCTCCGGTTCTGTTCGGCAGCAAGAACGGAGGGGTGTTCAACATCATCGCCGGCGCGGTGCTGGTGATCGCCGGCGCCTTCCTGGCGCCGACCGGCTTTGGTCTTGCGCTCTCTTCCCTGGGCTACAGCATGATCGTCGGCGGCATCACGCAGCTGCTCGCGCCGCAGCCGAAGGGTTTGGGAACGCAGGACAGTCCCGAGAATCGGCCGAGCTACAGCTTCAATGGAGCGGTCAACACGCAGGCACAGGGCAATCCCGTGCCGCTCGCGTACGGCGAATGCTGGTGCGGCTCGGCTGTCATCTCTGCCGGCATCTACGCCGAGGACCAGCAGTGAACGCGCCGGTCGCGTGGCAGGGAGCCAAGAAGGGCGGCGGCGGCAAGGCGCGGACGCCCGTCGAGAGTCCGGACAGCCTGCGCAGCATCGCGTACGCGAAGGTTCTCGATCTGATCTGCGAAGGCGAGGTGGAAGGCTTCGTCGCGCCGGGCTTCGAAGGCCTCAAGGGCGTGTTTCTGGACGGGACGCCGATCCAGGGGCAGGACGGCTCGATCAATTTCGACAACGTGACGTTCACCTTCAGACCTGGCAGTCAGGACCAAACGTACATCCCCGGCTTTCCGAGCGTCGAGAATGAAATCCCGGTCGGCGTGGAACTGCGCGACGACAATCCGGTGGTGCGCAACGTCACCAATGACGAACTGTCAGCGGTGCGCATTCGCCTGTCGGTGCCGCAGCTGATGAAGTTCGAAGATGACGGGGACCGCGTCGGGTACAGCATCCAGTACGCGATCGACCTGTCCACCGATGGCGGCGCGTACTCGACGGTGCTGACGACCGCGATGACCGGTAAGACCACCAACGGGTACGAGCGCAGCCACCGAATCGACTTGCCGGAGGGAAATAGCTGGCAGGCGCGCATTCGACGACTCACGCCGAATCAGGACAACGCGACCGTGTCGGACACGATGTCCGTCCAGGCAATCACCGAGATCATCGACGCGAAACTGCGCTATCCGAACAGCGCGCTCGCCGGTCTCGAGCTTGATGCAAGCCAGTTCCAGTCCGTGCCGACGCGCGCCTACTACGGCCGTTGGCGCCGCATCCGCGTCCCTTCGAACTACGACCCCGAGCTGCGCACCTACTCGGGCGTCTGGGACGGCACGTTCAAAGTCGCGTGGAGCAACAACCCCGCTTGGGTCTATTACGACCTGTGCACGAACGATCGCTTCGGGCTCGGCAACCTGATCGATCCTGCGCGCGTCGACAAGTGGCGGCTTTACCAGATCGCCCAGTACTGCGACCAGATGGTCAGCGACGGCATGGGCGGGCAGGAACCGCGATTCACGTTCAACGGGCAGTTGCAGACGCGCGCCGACGCGTACCGCGTGTTGCAGGACATGGCGGCCACGTTCCGCGGCATCAGCTTCTACGCGCTCGGCCAGATCATGGCCGCCGCCGATATGCCCGGCGACTTCGTCTACACCTACGCCGCGGCGAACGTGATCGATGGACGGTTCACGTACCAGGGGGCCGCGCGCCGAGCGCGGCACACCTATGCACTGGTGAGCTGGAACGATCCCGCCGACTTCGGTCGAGCGAAGGTGGAACCGGTCGAGTATCGGCCCGGCATTGCGCGCTATGGGCTTCAGCCGCTGGAAATCACGGCATTCGGCTGCACGAGCCGCGCGCAGGCGCAGCGCGTCGGCCTGCACGCCCTGCTGTCGGAGAACCTGGAGACGGAGACCGTCACGTTCCGCGTCGGCCTCGATTCCGTGAAAGCGCAGCCGTATGACCTGATCCAGATCGCCGACCCGGCTCGTGCCGGGCGCCGGATCGGCGGACGCATTCGGTCGGCCAACGGCCGCACCGTGACGCTTGACCGTGTTCCGGAGGCCATCGCGGCGGGGCAGACCCTCCGCGTGATGCTCCCGACCGGTCGCAGCGAGGCGCGCACGATCCAGTCGATCGCTGGAAACAACGTGACGGTGACGGTGGACTGGTCGACGCCGCTGCAGGCTGAAGCTGTGTGGGCGGTGGAGAGCGCCGAGCTCGCGCTCCAGACTTTCCGCGTGGTGTCCGTCACCGAGGTCGACGACGTCACCTACGAGCTGACTGCCCTCAAGCACGTGCCGCAGAAGTTCGCCGCGATCGACGATGGCGTGCGCATTGAGCTGCCGCCGGTGACGGTGATCCCTCCGAGCATCCAGGCGCCGCCGACGGACGTGACGATGTCCAGCCATTCGGTGATCGACCAGGGCATCGCGACGCACGTGCTGACGATCGCCTGGAAGGCCGCGCCGAAGGCCGTGGCGTACGACGTGGAATGGCGCCGCGACGACCTCGACTGGGTGCGCGCAGGCCGTGTGTCCGCCGCCAGCCTCGACGTGCGCGGGATCTACGCAGGCACGTACCAGGCCCGCGTGCGCGCCGTCAGCGCGCTGGGCTCGCTGTCGATCCCCGCCCTCGGCGGCCCGACCGACATCGCCGGCAAGACCACGCCGCCGCCGTCGCTGGTCTCGCTCGAAACCGTGCCGCTGGTGTTCGGCATCGGGTTGAAGTGGACGTTCCCGGCGGGCGCGACCGACACCGAGCGCACCGAGATCTGGTACGGGCCGAGTCCGCTGCTGGAGAACGCCATCAAGCTCGGCGATTTCGCCTACCCGCAGAACGCGCACCAGATGCTCGGCCTCGCCGCCGGCGCGTCGTTCTTCTTCTGGGGCAGGTTGATCGACAAGTCGGGCAACGTTGGCCCGTTCTACCCGGTCGAGGACGGCGTCAACGGCCAGAGCAGCAGCGACGCCACGCCGATCCTCGACTACCTCGCAGGGCAGATCAGCCAGACCGAGCTCGCGCAGGACGTGCTCGAGCCGATCCAGCAGATGAGCCCCGACATGGCTGGCTCCGCCGACGCGTTCGCCGGCGATTCCCTTTCCTACGCAGGCGTGTGGTCGCAGCTGTACGCGGCGCAGGAAGGCGACATGGCGACCGCGCAGCGCATCGACACCGTGCAGGCCAGCGTGCAGGACGCGGTGGACGCCTCGAATGCGGCGACCGCTTCGGTTCAGCAGGTTTCCTCGGCCGTCGTCGATCTCGATGGGCGGATCAGCGCGACGTACACGGTGCGCGCGCAGGTGGACGCGAACGGCAACATCTACCAGGCCGGCATGGGCCTCGGCGTCGAGCAGCAAGCCGACGGCAGCTACCAGTCGCAGATCCTGTTCCAGGCCGATCGCTTTGCGCTGATCAACCTCGCCAACGGACAGGTCACGTCGCCGTTCGTCATCCAGGGCGGGCAGACGTTCATCAACCAGGCCTTCATCGGCAACGGCTGGATCACGAACGCGATGATCGGCAACGTCATCCAGTCGACGGCGCTGGGCGCCGGCGGGCAGCCGCGTTGGAAGTTCGACAAGAACGGCACGCTCACTCTGACCGGCCCGAGTGGAAGTGGTTACATCACGCTGAACGACAGCCTCCTGCAGGTGTTTAGTGACACAGGCACTCTGCTTGTTCGCATTGGGGACTGGTGATGCCGACGGGCATGCGGATATACGACCCGAATGGAAGCGGGGCGATCATTGCTGACTTCACCACGCGCATGAGCCAGACCGTGGGCACGCGGACGCTAGGCGATGGGCACGGCGCAGGTAGCATCACCAACGCCTATTTCTCGGAGGGGACGCCGTTCGCCGCGGTACTGGGCGAGGGTCGCTGGAATGCTGACGGCACGCCGCGCGTGCCAACGCGTGTCAGCTTCTCCGGGAACGTACTGAACTACACCGCTGGCGACAGCTGCGTCATCGTCTACGGGATCTACTGAGATGCCGGCAGGATTCCTCGCGCGCACGCCGACGGGCAACATCCAGATCACCAACGACCTAGTGAACTTTTCGCTGGTCGCAAAGGGTTCCGTGACGCTCGGCGCTGCACGCACTGGAAGCCTGACGGGCATGACCTGGACTCAGGGGCCATCGGCCGACATCCTCGTCCCGAATTCGCTCGGTTACCCTCCGGTGCTCGCGATCGTTGCCTCCGTGCCGCTGGCCATCTTCGACACGACGCTCGTTGGCGGGAACTGGCGATACACGGTCGTCGCTGAGTACGACACCACGCCGGGCGCGATCACGATCGAGTGGTTCGCCTTCGGCGAGGTGGCGAACGCGTCCCCTGTGCATTTCACCGGCATGGCGATCTATCGACCAGACGGCCGGCTCGTGTTCAAGAGCGACGACAAGCCGATGCGCGTGTCCGGGTTCATGACCGGATCCGGTCCCGGCACGGTGACGCTGAACACGCTCCCTGGTGGCCGCAAATATGCGATCGCCCTCGTTCAGCAGTACATGCAGATCACGGCCCCGGTGCCCGCCGGCGTATGGTCCGTTTTCCACTTCAACACCGCGGTGCAGACGCTCTCGAACGGAGCGCAAATCAGCAACCGGAAGACGGTGGACGTGCGCTACAGCAATCAGCCCTCGTGGAGCGGCAACCTCACCTATTCGGACTGGAAGTACCTGGTCATCGACGTGACGGGGTACTAGGCCGAGCGCGTCCTTCGCAGCTCGTGAGATTGCCGGGCGTACGATGCCCGGCATGTTCGAGTGGTGCCGACTTTTCGCCTCGAGTGACAAGCTCACCGTCCTGAAGCTGCGCGGGACGGAAGTCGCGCGGCTGGTCCAGAAGGTCAGCGGCGAGTGGCACGCGGCGCTGAACCAGCACCTGCCCGGCGCCGATCCCCGGCGGCGTTACCGCGATTGTCGGAGCTTCGAGACGGGCAAGGCCGGAGTCGAGGAGTGGGCTCGGCGGCACACTGAGCGTATCGACCGGGAAGTCGCGGAAATGGAAGCGAAGCGTCAGTGGCCAAGGTGAACGGGTCCCGGGCGCGGGTTCTCCCGTCGCACGCTGTGAGATGCTCCGCCGGCAGGCTGCCAGCCTGACCAGCCGGACGACCGCCATGACCGAAAAGCTCCCCTGGGCCGCGATGGAGCCGCGCCTCCACCAGCTCCGTCTGACCGCCGACGACCTCAAAGAACGATTCCCGGATCCGGCGGACTTCTTCCCGCGCTTCGCCGACTTCGCCGATGACGTGCGCGAGGCCGCGAACGACGACTGCATCGAGGACGTGAGCATTCGCATCACGGACATCCTCATCGAACTCGGCTACGTGCCGGAGCACGAAAGGCAGCACTAGACGCTAGCAGGTGGATCGATCTTGCAGGCTTCGTGAAGGAGATCCTGGAGGAAGATTGTGGGCTGAATCGCTACAAACCCCGTGCTCTCGTACTCGAACGAGTATCGCCACAGATCGAATGCGCGGTTGAGATCCTTGAGATATGCACGGACATCAGGCAGTTCGCCGAGCGAGCGCCGCGCAGCACACATATCTACACAATCAAAGATCGCGGTTTTGGCGGTCGCTGGGAGCCTGTCGAAGAGGCGGACAAGCTCATGCGTACGCTTTGGTTGCTCGCCATGCAAGTGAGCCAGTGCTTTCAGGTAGAGCTCAATTGCGAAAACACTGTTAACCACAAACGGCGTGAAGGCAAACGGCTCATGTGGCGGAGGCACGTTGATCTTCGTGTTGAAGATGTGCGCGGCGGTTCGCGCGAAGTAGCTCGCTTGTTGACGAATCGCGAGCCCCATGGGGGCGTCTTCCTTCCAGAGGCCCTTCGCCAGAAGAGCTTCCCGCGCGAGCTGCATGTCCTCCGCAGGATCTTCTGACCCTTCGTACTCGCCAACGGCAATGCCATTAACGTAGAGAGTTTTCTTGCCGGCGCGCATATTTTCCGTCACGCCGCCAGCATGTGCTCGTAGTAGGGATGGCGCTTGTCGTCGAAAATCGCGTACAGCGCGGCGAGGTTGCCCGCGTCGGGCTGAAGCCACGCGTCGACGTGCTCGGGCTTGATGTTGATGATCGTGCGGTCGTGGCCAGCTTCGGCGACTTCAGGTTCGGGTTCGTCGGTGATAGCCGCGAAGGAGTAGAGGTCCGGTGCGCCCTTGTAGCCCGGTGAGCGGTTCCACAGGCAGGCGATCAGCATTGGCTCGCGATCCCGCGGCGTGAACGCCAGCACCTGGTTCTCGCCGTTCGGCCCTTCGACGTTCTCGTAGAAGACGTCGGCGACCATGATCCCGTGCTGGATGCCGAACAGGCCCTTCCACGACGATTCGAGCTTGTCGCGCCTGGCGTTGTACGTGCCGGGGAACTTGCGCTCGATCGCCTCGGTCCAGCCCGGCAGCCGGCAGAAGTAGCGCATCGGCTTGATGACGCGCCGGCCGTCCTCCCAGATCATCACCGGCGCGTAGACGCCCGGGAACACGCGCGAGTCCCGGGGCAGGGGATCGGTGCGCCGCAGATCCGCCAGCTTCTGCTTCGCCGCCTCGATCTTGTTGGTGGCGATGCGCACGTCTTCCTGCGCCTTCTTCGTCACCTTCGACTGCAGGGCGCGCTGGGCGGTGTTGAGGCGCGTGGTCTGGGTGAACAGCTCCTGCTCGGCTTTGGCTGCCGCCTCGCGGTTCCAATGGACGATGTTCCGCCAGATCTCGTGCTCCTCCGGCGTATCGCCGGCGGCGAACGCGTCGTCCATTGCCTTCGGGGTCTTCGGCCGCGCCTTCCCCTTGTCGTGGAAGTAGAGGATGGCGAACTCCTCGACCGAGAGGGTCGCGCCGAATTCGCGGCAGAACTTCCGGTAGTTGGCCCAGACCTGGGCGGAATAGCATTGGCTCGCGATCCCGCGGCGTGAACGCCAGCACCTGGTTCTCGCCGTTCGGCCCTTCGACGTTCTCGTAGAAGACGTCGGCGACCATGATCCCGTGCTGGATGCCGAACAGGCCCTTCCACGACGATTCGAGCTTGTCGCGCCTGGCGTTGTACGTGCCGGGGAACTTGCGCTCGATCGCCTCGGTCCAGCCCGGCAGCCGGCAGAAGTAGCGCATCGGCTTGATGACGCGCCGGCCGTCCTCCCAGATCATCACCGGCGCGTAGACGCCCGGGAACACGCGCGAGTCCCGGGGCAGGGGATCGGTGCGCCGCAGATCCGCCAGCTTCTGCTTCGCCGCCTCGATCTTGTTGGTGGCGATGCGCACGTCTTCCTGCGCCTTCTTCGTCACCTTCGACTGCAGGGCGCGCTGGGCGGTGTTGAGGCGCGTGGTCTGGGTGAACAGCTCCTGCTCGGCTTTGGCTGCCGCCTCGCGGTTCCAATGGACGATGTTCCGCCAGATCTCGTGCTCCTCCGGCGTATCGCCGGCGGCGAACGCGTCGTCCATTGCCTTCGGGGTCTTCGGCCGCGCCTTCCCCTTGTCGTGGAAGTAGAGGATGGCGAACTCCTCGACCGAGAGGGTCGCGCCGAATTCGCGGCAGAACTTCCGGTAGTTGGCCCAGACCTGGGCGGAATAGCATTGGCTCGCGATCCCGCGGCGTGAACGCCAGCACCTGGTTCTCGCCGTTCGGCCCTTCGACGTTCTCGTAGAAGACGTCGGCGACCATGATCCCGTGCTGGATGCCGAACAGGCCCTTCCACGACGATTCGAGCTTGTCGCGCCTGGCGTTGTACGTGCCGGGGAACTTGCGCTCGATCGCCTCGGTCCAGCCCGGCAGCCGGCAGAAGTAGCGCATCGGCTTGATGACGCGCCGGCCGTCCTCCCAGATCATCACCGGCGCGTAGACGCCCGGGAACACGCGCGAGTCCCGGGGCAGGGGATCGGTGCGCCGCAGATCCGCCAGCTTCTGCTTCGCCGCCTCGATCTTGTTGGTGGCGATGCGCACGTCTTCCTGCGCCTTCTTCGTCACCTTCGACTGCAGGGCGCGCTGGGCGGTGTTGAGGCGCGTGGTCTGGGTGAACAGCTCCTGCTCGGCTTTGGCTGCCGCCTCGCGGTTCCAATGGACGATGTTCCGCCAGATCTCGTGCTCCTCCGGCGTATCGCCGGCGGCGAACGCGTCGTCCATTGCCTTCGGGGTCTTCGGCCGCGCCTTCCCCTTGTCGTGGAAGTAGAGGATGGCGAACTCCTCGACCGAGAGGGTCGCGCCGAATTCGCGGCAGAACTTCCGGTAGTTGGCCCAGACCTGGGCGGAATAGCACATGGGGGAGCCTCTAGGGTCGGCTCCCCCGAATATAGCGCGGGCCTACGGCGGGTTCGCGATGGCCCGATCGCTGGGCTGGGCCGCGCCGTCAAGGTCCGGCCGCACCCTCCGTTCCGTGCCCCGGCCGTTCTGGAACAGGACCTTGCGGCCTGTGGCCAAGTACCCCGGGTGCGCGTAGTCGTCCTCGCTGAACCTCGGGTTCATAAGCTTGGCCTTCAGGCGGTGCCAGTCGGTTTCGCCGATGAAGATGTGCGTGTGGTACGTCAGCCCGGTGTAGTCGTGCGCGGCGAAGCGCCGGTAGCTGCACTCCCGCAGGCCTTGGATGGTGTAAAGGTCAAGCGCGAACGCCTCACCATCCCGGCGGATCTCGCCGCACAGTTCGGCGGATCGGCGCATCGCCTCCTCGACGACGGCAGGGCCGATGCGAGCCGCAAAGTCATCCATCGACTCGCCCGACTCACTGCGAACCGACATCGCCAGCGACGGCTGGTCGTCCGCCGCCCTGGCTGCGCCGGCGATCGACGTGAGCGCGAGCAGCGCAACGAGCAGCGCCGCCTTCACCTGGATCCTTCCGGTGCTTCCCCCATCCACACAGTTGACCGTCGCGGCGATCGGCTGTGTTTGCTGGACTTGGCGGAGATCGACGCGCGCGGCGGGGAGGCGCCGCAGTGCTCCCTGAATGGACAGGGTTTGCACCATTCCCGAGCGGTCCGCTATCATGCGCGGCCTAGCGGGATTAGGACCGGTTCACTCAGATAGAGTACGGAGCCTGCCCCCGCTACCAGCTTCGGCAGGCGCAGTCTTCACGACAGGCGCCGTGGAGAGTCCGGAACCGGACTCTTCCAGCCAAAGGCTCGGGCTTGGTGGTCGCGCACTGCTCACGCGACCACACCGACATCCAGCTGTACGGACAAGGGGCCCGCAAGGGCCCTTTGTCGTTTTCGCGCTTGTGGGCTCGCGATCCGGAAGTAACTGCTTTGGAATGCGTGCTTCGGAAGAACGTGTACGCAGTGGCGTTTTGCTGGGTATTGCATTGCATCGAGGCACCGGAGCGGCAACACGGTGCCGGTTTCATGGGAGTTGAGACGCGTGGCCGATAAAGCTGTCGAAATCGCGAACCTGCTCGCCCCGGCCGTCGCGTCGCTGGGCGTGGAGCTGCTGGGCGCGGAGTACCTGCCGGCCCCGGGCAGCGCCGTGCTGCGCCTGTACATCGACGTCCCGGCCGAGGAGGCCGCGGGCGAGGACGGCCAGCCGCGTTCGGTGACCATCGAGGACTGCGAGGCCGTGAGCCGCGAGGTGTCGGCGCAGCTCGACGTCGAGGACCCGATCAGCGGCCAGTACACGCTGGAAGTCTCCTCCCCGGGCATCGACCGTCCGCTGTTCACCCTGGCGCATTACGAGCGCTTCCAGGGCGAGACCGCCAAGGTCGCGCTGAAGCTGCCGCAGGACGGCCGCCGTCGCCTGCAGGGCCGCATCGTGCGCGTGCAGGGCGACGACGTCGCCTTCGACGTGGACGGCAGCGAGTTCGTCGTCGCGTTCGGCAACATCGACAAGGCGCGCCTGGTCCCGGACTGGGCCGCGCTGGGTCTGGCTCCGGTCAAGCCGGGCAAGGACAAGCCGTCGAAGGGCGCCCCCAAGGGCGGCGCTTCGAAGGCGAAGAAGTAACCACCGAATTCACCACCCAATGCCGGCGGCGACAGTCGCCGACCGTGCGGAGTCAGAGAGATGAGCAAGGAATTGTTGCTGGTCGTGGACGCAGTCGCCAACGAGAAGGGCGTGCCGCGCGAAGTCATCTTCGAGGCCATCGAGGCCGCGTTGGCCTCGGCCGCGAAGAAGCGTTACCACGACCAGGACGTGCTGGTTCGCGTCACCATCGACCAGAAGGACGGCAGCTACGAGACCTTCCGCCGCATGGAAGTCGTGGCCGACGACGTCGTCATGGAATCGCCCGATCGCCAGATCCGCCTGATGGACGCCATCGACGAGGTCGAGGGCGTGGAAGTCGGCGACTACATCGAAGAGCAGATCGAGAACCCCGAATTCGGCCGCATCGCCGCCCAGGCCGCCAAGCAGGTGATCGTCCAGCGCGTGCGCGAGGCCGAGCGCCAGCAGGTCGTGGACGCGTGGAAGGATCGCGTGGGCGAGCTGGTCACCGGCGTGGTCAAGCGCGTGGAGCGCGGCAACATCTACGTCGACCTGGGCGGCAACGCCGAAGCGATCATCCCGAAGGACAAGGGCATCCCGCGCGACGTGCTGCGTACCGGCGACCGCGTGCGCGGTTACCTGTTCGACGTGCGCAGCGAGCCCCGCGGCCCGCAGCTGTTCATCAGCCGCGCGGCGCCGGAATTCATGATGGAGCTGTTCAAGCTCGAGGTGCCGGAAGTCGGCCAGGGCCTGGTGTCGATCAAGGCCTGCGCCCGCGATCCGGGCGACCGCGCCAAGATTGCCGTGGTCGCGCACGACAACCGCACCGACCCCATCGGCGCCTGCATCGGCATGCGCGGTTCGCGCGTGCAGGCCGTGAGCAACGAACTCAACGGCGAGCGCGTGGACATCGTGCTGTGGTCCGACAACCCGGCGCAGTTCGTCATCAACGCGATGGCGCCGGCCGAAGTGCAGTCGATCATCGTCGATGAAGAAAAGCATTCGATGGACCTGGCCGTCGCCGAAGACCGCCTGGCCCAGGCGATCGGCAAGGGTGGCCAGAACGTGCGCCTGGCCAGCCGCCTGTCGGGTTGGCAGCTGAACGTGATGACCCAGGACCAGGTCACGGCGAAGTCGGAGGCCGAGCAGGCGTCCGCCCGCCAGCTGTTCCAGGACAAGCTGGAAGTCGACGAGGAAATCGCCGGCATCCTGGTCTCGGAAGGCTTCAGCACGGTCGAGGAAATCGCCTACGTGCCGGTCGGCGAGCTGCTGGCGGTCGAGGGCTTCGACGAGGACATCGTCGAGGAACTGCGCTCGCGCGCCCGCGACGCCCTGCTGAACGAGGCGCTGGCGGCCGAGGAGCAGCTCGACGAGCACCAGCCGGCCGCCGACCTGCTTGAACTGGACGGCATGGACGAGGCCACGGCCTACGCGCTGGCCGCCCGCGGGGTGGTCACGCGCGACGACCTGGCCGACATGGCCACCGACGAGCTGACCGATATCGAAGGCATCGACGAGGCCCGTGCCGCCGCGCTGATCATGGAAGCGCGCAAGCACTGGTTCGAATGAATACCGCGTCGGCCCGTCCGGCACCCCCGGGCTAGAATGACGCCAACACGCGCGGGACCCGTCCCGCGCCACGAGGACACCGAATCCGAATGTCGCAGCAAACCACCATCCGCAAGCTGGCCGAACTGGTGAACACGCCGGTCGAGAAGTTGCTGGAGCAGCTGGCCGAGGCCGGCATGACCTTCAGCGGCCCCGACCAGGTCGTCACCAGCATCGAGAAAGTCAAGCTGCTCGGCTTCCTCAAGCGCGCCCACGGCAAGGCCGACAAGGCCGAGCCGGGCGATGCGGCGAAGAAGATCACGCTCAACCGCAGCCGGAAGCAGGAAATCACCGTCGGCGGCGGCAAGAACAAGACGACCGTCGATGTCGTGGTGCGCAAGAAGGTCACGCTGGTGAAGCCGACCGAGTCGCAGCCGATGTCGGAGGACGACGAGCGCGCCGAGATCCTGCGCAAGCTGGAGGAATCCAAGCAGCGCAACCTCGCCGAGCAGCAGCGCCTGGCCGCTGACGACAAGCGCCGCGCCGACGAGCTCGACGCCGCCCGGCGCGAGGCCGAGGAAGCCGCGCGCCAGAAGGCCGAGGAAGAAGAGCGCGCGCGCCTGGCCGATGCCAGCGCCGTCGAGGAAGAGGAGCCGGCACGCAAGCCTGCCGGCGGCCATGGTCACGGTCACGGCCACGGTCATCCCAAGCCTGCCGCTCCGGCGCGCGCACCGGAACCCGCCCGCGGCGCCCCGGCGCACAAGACGCGCGGTTCGCACGCGATGGTCGCGACCGTCGAGGACGACGACCGCACCAACCGTTTCGCCGGCCAGATGCACCTGAGCGCCTCCGAGCGCGCCCGTCGCGGCGCCAGCTCGCGCGGCAAGGCCAAGCCGACCCGCCGTCACGCCGAGCAGGCCCGTTCGGGCAGCGGCTTCATGCGCCCGACCGCGCCCATCGTCCGTGAAGTGGCGATCGGCGAGACCATCACCGTCGCCGACCTGGCGCAGAAGATGGCGCTCAAGGGCGGCGACGTGGTGAAGGCGCTGTTCAAGATGGGCGTCATGGCGACCATCAACCAGTCGATCGACTACGACACCGCCGCGCTGGTGACCGAGGAACTCGGCCACGTGGTGGTGAAGGCCGATGCCGCGACCGCCGAAGACGCACTGCTGGCCCACGTCGAGGAGACGCAGGGCGAGAAGACCCCGCGTCCGCCGGTGGTCACCATCATGGGCCACGTCGACCACGGCAAGACCTCGCTGCTGGACTACATCCGCCGCACGAAGGTGGCCTCCGGCGAAGCCGGCGGTATCACCCAGCACATCGGCGCGTACCACGTGGAAACCGACAAGGGCGTCATCAGCTTCCTCGACACCCCGGGCCACGCGGCGTTCACCTCGATGCGCGCGCGCGGCGCCAAGCTCACCGACATCGTCGTGCTGGTCGTGGCCGCCGACGACGGCGTGATGCCGCAGACGCGCGAGGCCATCCAGCACGCGAAGGCTGCCGGCGTCCCGCTGATCGTGGCGATCAACAAGATCGACAAGTCCGATGCCGATCCGGGCCGCGTGAAGAACGACCTGCTGGCCGAGGACGTGGTCGCCGAGGATTTCGGCGGCGACACGCAGATGGTCGAGCTGTCGGCCAAGACCGGCCTGGGCGTCGACGACCTGCTCGACTCGATCTCGCTGCAGGCCGAAGTGCTCGAACTGCGCGCCGTCCCGACCGGCCGCGCGACGGGTACGGTGATCGAATCCGCGCTCGACAAGGGCCGCGGTCCGGTCGCCACCGTGCTGGTGCAGCAGGGCGAACTCAAGAAGGGCGACTACCTCGTGTGCGGCGTGCAGTACGGCCGCGTGCGCGCCCTGTTCGACGAGAACGGCAAGCAGGTCGAGAAGGCCGGCCCGTCGATCCCGGTGCAGGTGCTGGGCCTGTCGGGCGTGCCCGACGCGGGCGACGACTTCGTGGTCGTCGACGACGAGCGTCTGGCGAAGGACGTCGCGCAGCAGCGCGATGCCAAGCGCCGCGAATCGCGCCTGGTCGCCGCCGCCGGCAACCGCATGGAAGACATCATGGCCCAGATGGGCAAGGGCGAGGGCCAGCTGAGCCTCAACCTCGTCGTCAAGGCCGACGTGCAGGGTTCGGTGGAAGCGCTGCGCCAGTCGCTCACCGCGCTGTCCAACGAGCAGATCCGCATCAACGTGATCAGCTCCGGCGTGGGCGGCATCACCGAGTCGGACGCCAACGCCGCGCTCACCGCGAAGGCCACGATCATCGGCTTCAACGTGCGCGCCGACGCTTCGGCCCGCAAGGTGATCGAAGCCAACGGCCTGGACCTGCGCTACTTCTCGATCATCTATGACGTGATCGACCAGGTGAAGCAGGTGGCCTCGGGCATCCTGGGCGTGGAGATCCGCGAAGAGATCATCGGCACCGCCGAGGTCCGCGACGTCTTCCGCAGCTCGAAGTTCGGTGCCGTCGCCGGCTGCATGGTGGTGGAGGGCGTGGTCAAGCGGAACAAGCCGATCCGCGTGCTGCGCGACAACGCGGTCATCTTCGAGGGCGAACTGGAATCGCTGCGCCGCTTCAAGGACAACGTGGACGAAGTCCGCAGCGGTACCGAGTGCGGCATCGGCGTGAAGGCGTACAACGACGTCAAGCCGGGCGACCAGATCGAGTGCTTCGAGCGCATCGAGGTGCAGCGGACGCTCTGAAGCCGGGTTTCGTGATGCGGGATTCGTGATTCGTCAAAAGCGAGCAGCGGATCCCGATCACGGCCTGGCGGTCTTTCGAATCACGAATCACCAATCGCGAATCACCAACACGTGCCAAGCAAATCGTTCCACCGCACCGACCGCGTCTCCGCCCAGCTCCGCCGCGAGTTGGGCACGCTGGTGCACGAAGCCGTTCGCGAGCACGGCCTGCCGTCGGTCAGCGTCTCCGACGTGGAAGTCTCGCGCGATCTCGCGCACGCCAAGGTGTTCGTCACCGCGCTGCAGCCGGAGCGTTCGAAGGAGGCCGTGAAGGCCCTCAAGGAACTCTCCCGCGAACTGCGTTTCCAGCTCGGCCGCGCGGTGAAGATGCGTCACGTGCCGGAACTGCATTTCCACTACGACGATTCGGTCGACCGTGGCGAACGCATCGGCAACCTGCTGCGCGACAACCCGGCCGCCGGGCAGGACGACGCGGATCCCGCCAAAGACTAGCCGCCGTCCGCGTCATCGCGCACCGGCGGACTCACTGCCGTCCGTCAGCCCGTCTTCCATCCGATTCACACACCCGTTGCCCTGACCCGGGGATCCCCGCAGGATTCGCACGGAAGCGCGCGGTCCCGTGTCCTGCCGCACGGCGGGCATGGATCGCGCCCCGATTGCGACCTGCGGACCCTCTGCGGACGATCCATGACGAAAGCCAAGACGCGCTTCCGCCCGCTCGACGGCATCCTGCTGCTGGACAAGCCGCAGGGCCTCAGCTCCAACCAGGCCCTGCAGCAGGCGCGCCACCTGTTTCGCGCGGAGAAGGGCGGCCACACCGGCAGCCTCGATCCGCTGGCGACCGGCCTGCTGCCGCTGTGCTTCGGCGAGGCGACCAAGATCGCCGGGCTGCTGCTGGGCTCGGCAAAGGCCTACGAAACCACTGCTGTGCTCGGGCTCACCACCGACAGCGACGACGCCGACGGCGCGCCGCTGCTCGAACGACCGGTCCCGACGCTGGACGACGCGTCGATCGAGGCCGCCCTGGCACCGCTGCGCGGCCCGATCCGCCAGCGCGCCCCGATCTACTCGGCGCTGAAGCAGGGCGGCGAACCGCTCTATGCCAAGGCGCGCCGAGGCGAGGCCATCGAAGCGCCGGAGCGCGACGTCGTGGTCCACCGCTTCGAACTGATCGAACGCGACGGCCCGCGCCTGCGGCTGCACGTGGAATGCGGATCGGGCACCTACGTGCGCAGCCTGGTCCGCGATCTCGGCGAGGCGCTCGGTTGCGGCGCCCACGTCGCGACGCTGCGCCGGCTGTGGGTCGATCCGTTCCGCGAACCGCGCATGTTCACCCTCGACGACCTGCGCGCCCTGCGCGAAGCCGGGGGCGAGGGCGCGCTCGAAGCCTGCCTTCTGCCGATCGAGGCGGGGCTGGCGCAGTTCCCCTGCGTGGAACTCGACGCGGCGGCGGCGCGGCGGATCGGGCAGGGCCAGAGCGTGGATTGCGAGCCGAGGACGGATGGGCTCGTCGCCGTCTCCGGTCCGGACGGCCGGTGTCTGGGAATCGGCCAGCGCACCGGCGCGCGGCTCGCGCCGCAACGCCTGTTCCGCTGGGCCGCACAGGGCGGGCCGCCTGAACAGGCCGCGGATCCGGCCGCGCGCCCGGCTCCGTGAATCGGCCGACCGTGGCCTTCACGCATCGCGGCGGTCGCATTCGCGTGGGCCTGCTGTTACAATTTCGCCGCTTTTCAAGCACCTAAGCAGTTCCCTTTCGCAACATCCCATCAGCAAACGGCGGGCCAGGCGGTGCGTCGGCGCGGGTCATTCCGGTCGATTCGCTTTCTGCAGGCCTCGCATCTACAAGGCACATCATGTCCATCGACACCAGCAAGATCATCGAAGACAACAAGCGCGGCGCCAACGACACCGGTTCGCCGGAAGTCCAGGTCGCCCTGCTCACCGCTCGCATCGAGCAGCTCACCGGCCACTTCAAGATCCACAAGCAGGACCACCACAGCCGTCGTGGCCTGCTGCAGATGGTCAACCGTCGCCGCAGCCTGCTCGACTACCTGAAGCGCAAGGACAACGAGCGCTACAAGGCCCTGATCGAGAAACTCGGTCTGCGCCGCTAAACGCAATACCAGCCGCGGCGCAGCGATGCGCCGCGGTTCGTTTTTGAGGTACGGCAACACGGAGGCGCACGGCGCTTCCACGCAAGACTTCGAACCATCCGGTTCGATCATCCGAATTCTGGCCGCCAACGCGGTCGCCCGGAGCGGGGCAGGGGCCTCGACCGGAACGCATCAGAAACGATAGGAACCCAACGTGGCAAAAATCACCAAGACCTTCCAGTACGGCGATCACCAGGTGACGCTGGAGACCGGCGAAATCGCTCGCCAGGCCAGCGGCGCCGTCATCGTCAAGATGGACGACACCGTCGTGCTGGTGTCTGCCGTCGCCGCCAAGAGCGCGCGCGAAGGGCAGGACTTCTTCCCGCTGACGGTGGACTACCAGGAGAAGTTCTACGCCGGTGGCCGCATCCCGGGTGGCTTCTTCAAGCGTGAAGGCCGTCCGACCGAGAAGGAAACGCTGATCTCGCGCCTGATCGACCGCCCGATCCGCCCGCTGTTCCCCGAGGAATACAAGAACGAAGTCCAGATCATCGCGACGGTGATGTCGCTGAATCCGGAAATCGACGGCGACATCCCGGCGATGATCGGCGCCTCGGCCGCGCTGGCGCTGGCCGGCACGCCGTTCCAGGGCCCGATCGGCGCCGCCAAGGTCGGCTACAAGAACGGCCAGTACATCCTCAACCCGACCGCCACGCAGCTGGCCGACTCCGACCTGGAACTGGTCGTCGCCGGTACGTCCAATGCCGTGCTGATGGTCGAATCCGAAGCGAAGATGCTGTCGGAAGACGTGATGCTCGGCGCGGTGATGTTCGGTCATCGCGAGATGCAGAAGGTCATCAACGCCATCAACGAGCTGACCGTGGAAGCCGGCACCAAGCCGTCGACCTGGGTCGCCCCGGCGAAGAACGACGCGCTGATCGCCGCCATCGTCGAATCGGCCGGCGCTTCGCTGAAGCAGGCCTACCAGATCCGCAACAAGGCCGAGCGCCGCGACGCGATCTCCGCCATCCGCAAGGACACGTGGGAACAGCTCTCCGGCCGCGCCGAAGCTTCGGGCTGGACGGCTGGTGAGTACGCCAAGGAGTTCGGCGATCTCGAATACCGCACCATGCGCGACGCGGTGCTCGACACCAAGGTCCGCATCGACGGTCGCGACCTGACCACCGTGCGTCCGATCGAGTGCAAGACCGGCGTGCTGCCGCGTACCCACGGCTCGGCGCTGTTCACCCGCGGCGAGACGCAGGCCATCGTGGTCACCACGCTGGGCACCGCGCGCGACGGCCAGATCATCGATGCCGTCTCGGGCGAGTACAAGGAAAACTTCCTGTTCCATTACAACTTCCCGCCGTACTCGGTGGGCGAGACCGGCCGCTTCGGCGCGCCGAAGCGTCGCGAGATCGGCCACGGCCGCCTCGCCAAGCGCGGCGTGCTCGCCACGATGCCGACGCTGGAAGAGTTCCCGTACACGATCCGCGTCGTGTCGGAAATCACCGAGTCGAACGGTTCCTCGTCGATGGCCTCGGTGTGCGGTTCCTCGCTCGCGCTGATGGACGCCGGCGTGCCGGTGAAGTCGCCGGTCGCGGGTATCGCGATGGGCCTGGTGAAGGAAGACGATCGCTTCGTCGTGCTGTCGGACATCCTGGGTGACGAAGACCACCTGGGCGACATGGACTTCAAGGTGGCCGGTTCGCAGGAAGGCATCAGCGCCCTGCAGATGGACATCAAGATCCAGGGCATCACCGAGGAGATCATGAAGGTCGCCCTCGCCCAGGCGAAGGAAGGCCGCCTGCACATCCTCGGCGAGATGGCCAAGGCCATCACCGCGCCGCGCAGCGAGCTGAGCGAGTACGCGCCGCGCCTGCTGACGATGAAGATCCACCCGGACAAGATCCGCGAAGTGATCGGCAAGGGCGGTTCGACCATCCAGGCGATCACCAAGGAAACCGGCACGCAGATCGACATCCAGGACGACGGCACCATCGTCATCGCGTCGGTGAACGCCGCCGCTGCGCAGGCCGCCAAGGCGCGCATCGAGCAGATCACCTCCGACGTCGAGCCGGGCCGCATCTACGAAGGCAAGGTCGCCAAGATCATGGACTTCGGTGCGTTCGTGACGATCCTGCCGGGCAAGGACGGCTTGGTGCACGTCTCGCAGATCTCGAGCGAGCGCGTGGAGAAGGTCTCCGACAAGCTGAAGGAAGGCGACACGGTCAAGGTGAAGGTGCTGGAAGTCGACAAGCAGGGCCGCATCCGCCTGTCGATGAAGGCCGTCGAGGAAGGCGAGGGCGTGCCGGCCGAGTAAGCCGGACGTTCGATCCTTCGGCGATTTCGCCGGACGTACGAAAAAGCGGGCTTCGGCCCGCTTTTTCTTTGCCGGCGTTCTTTCGGACGACCGGTCCCGAATCGCTTTTGCGCTTGCAGCCGGGATACGCGAAGCGCACCCGGCATGGGCGTGACAGTCCCCGGGTGCGCTTCGCTTACCCGCGCTACACGAGCGGTGATCGGGAACGCATGCGCCCGCACGTCACCGCCTTGCTACCCTTGCGTCATCCAACCGGAAGGGGAACCGCATGGCGTCGGGATCGCAGGAACTGGAGCGCTTCGTATACGAGGCATTGGTACGCGGAGAGTCCAAGGCGTCCATCACCGCCGCGCTCGCCAGTGCAGGCTGGCGCGACGACCAGACGCGCGGCGTCATCGACGCATACGCCGACACGCCCTTCGTGGTTCCCGTGCCCCGCCCGCGCGCATCCGTGTCGGCGCGCGAGGCTTTTCTTTATCTCGTGCTGTTCGCATCGTTGTACTTCGCCGCCTGGCACCTGGGCAGCCTGCTGTTCGACCTGATCGAGCGTGCATGGCCCGATCCGGCCGAAGAATACGCGGCGTATCGCATTGCCCGCTCGATCCGCTGGTCGACGGCGGCGCTCATCATCGCCTTCCCGGTCTTCGCGTTCGTGTCGAACTACGTGGCGAAGGACGTGGCGCGCCACCCGATCAAGCGACTCTCGCCCGTGCGCCGCTGGCTGACGTACCTGACGCTGTTCGTGGCGGCGGCCGTCCTGATCGGCGACATGACGACGCTGGTGTTCAACGTCTTGGGCGGCGAGCTGACCACGCGCTTTCTGTTGAAGGTCGTCGTGGTCGCGCTGATCGCCGGCAGCGCATTCGCCTGGTACCTGCACGATCTGCGACGCGAAGAGGTGGACGCATGAGCGGCGCGACCGGCCGCTGGCTGCTGATCGCCACCGGCGTGGTGGTTGCCGCGAGCGTGGTGGCGGCGGTGGTGTCGATGGGGACGCCGGGCCAGCAGCGGATGGTGCGTCAGGACGAACGTCGCGTGCGCGACCTGGATCGGCTGAAGGACGAGATCGAAAGCTGGGCCGAACGTACCGGTTCGCTGCCGGCGGACATGGGCGCGCTCGCACGGCCGGGCGTGCGCCTGTCCGCGCAGGACCCGTTCACGGGCAAGCCCTACGGGTACCTCGCGCAAGGCAGGCGCACGTATCGGCTCTGCGCGGTGTTCGAGACCGATACGGCGGCCGTCGAACAAGGTCGCTACGGTCGCGCCGACTGGCCGCATCCGGCCGGACGGTACTGCTTCGATTTGAAGCTGCCCGACAAGGCGAAGGTCGAGGTCGAATGAACGGCATGCCCCACGAATGACGTGGGGCATGTCACAGGCCCGGTCTCGTGGCCGTCCTGTAGACATCGCACCTTCATCCGGCCACCCCATGTCCGAGACGCCCGACACCGCTTTCGAAACCCACCGCCCGCGCCTGATGGCGCTGGCCTACCGCATGCTGGGGAGCCGCGGCGACGCCGAGGAAATCGTGCAGGACGCGTGGCTGCGCTGGCACCAGGCCGACCGTTCGGCCATCCGCGACCCCGAGGGCTGGCTGGTGACGGCGACGACGAGGCTGGGCATCGACCGGCTGCGCCTGGCGCGTACCGAGCGCGAGGTCTATCCCGGCCCGTGGCTGCCCGAGCCACTCAACGCCGACGATTCGCCCGGCCCGGAGCAGCAGGCCGACGTCGCGGGGCAGGTGTCGCTGGCGTTCCTCGCGCTGCTCGAAAAGCTCGGGCCCGAGGAGCGCGCCGCGTTCCTGCTGAAGGAAGTCTTCGACTACGACTACGCGCAGATCGCCGGGCTGCTCGGCCACACCGAGGCGAACTGCCGCCAGATGGTCAGTCGCGCGCGCACGCGCGTGCAGGCCGGACGCCCGCGTTTCGCCGTCGCGCCGGATACGCATCGCCGCCTGCTCGAGCGCTTCATGCATGCGATGCAGCGGGGCGATCGCGAATCGATCATGGCGCTGCTGCATGCGGACGCGCGCCTGGTGTCCGATGGCGGCGGCAAGGTCACCGCGGTGATCCGCCCGCTGGAAGGTGCGGCGCGCATCGCCGATCTCTACTGGACCGTCGCGCGCCGCACGGAGGGGGAGGCCGACCTCCGCTTGGGCCACGTCAACGGCGAACCGGCGCTGCTGCGTTTCCACGAGGGACGGCTGCATTCGATCAGCACGATCGGCGTGGATGAGAACGGCCGCATCACGCAGGTGCTTTCGGTGTTGAATCCGGACAAGTTGAGGGGCTTGGTGGCGTGAGTGGCCTGCGGCGGCTGCGGCTCGGGCCCCTCTCCCTTCGGGAGAGGGGGGGGAGTGAGGGTCGGCGAAGTAGTGGCGTTGGCAGGCTGGTTTCGACGATCGGCTTGCGTCTGCAGCTTCTGTAGCCCGGGTAAGCGAAGCGCACCCGGGGATCGGGCGTGCCAGCATCCCGGGTGCGCTTCGCTTACCCGGGCTACAAATGCAAAACCGGACGACGCAACGACGACGGCGCAGCAGATCGCCGAAGCGGCGACGTGGGTGCGCGCGCTTAAGTCCCTCTCCCAACGGGAGAAGGGTTGGGGCGAGGGGCAACGGAGTCACGCGTCCGACGGCCGGCTTCAATGATCAGCTCGCGCTTGTGATGCGCACGGAGGCGTGCTGGATTTTCCAGCGCACGCAGCGATGGCGAACGATGCAGCCATGAATCCTGCCTGCCCGAACAAGCAGCGCAGCAGGACATTCGTCCGACCGCGCTCGCCCCGATGCGGCTTGGCAACTTCCCTTCCAACCCCGCGGCCATCGGGCAAAGCCCGATGGCGTTCGTCGCGACGCGTGCCAGTGGCGCGCAAGCGTCCCTCCTCACCCCTGCAAGCAGGGGCGGGAGTCAAACAAACCGCAAAGCCTCAAGCATCCGGCAACTCCTTCCGAAGCCCCACGTTCAACACATTCCACGCACGGATCGCCGCGACCGCGAACGTCAGCTCAGCCATCTCGCGCTCGTCGAAATGCTCGCGGGCGCGCTCCAGCGCATCGACCGGCACCGGCGTGGCGCCGAGCGCGTTGAGCGTCTCCGCCCACGCCAGCGCGGCGCGTTCGCGTGCGTCGAACAGCGGGCTTTCGCGCCAGCCGGGCAGGGTGTCGAGCTTGCGCTGGCTCTCGCCGTACTTGCGCAGGAGGCTGGCGTGCATGTCCAGACAGAACACGCAGCCGTTGATCTGCGAAACGCGCAGCGACACCCATTCCACCAGCTTCGGCCCCAGCGGGCCCTTGTGCAGGCCGGTGCTGAGCTGGAGCAGGTTCTGGAAGGCGCTCGGGGCGAGGGCGGTGTAGTCGAGGGGGAGGGCAGCGTTCATGTCGTCTCTCATCATTGCGGCCAGGAGAGCCGCTTCATCAACAAGGACGGACCCGCAGACGAAGTTGTGACAGCCGATCGAACGCGATTCAGCGCTCCCGCGACGTCGCCCGGGTGAGGAACGGCCACACGCCCGAAACCAGGCGCTGCATCACCGCCAATGCCAGCGACCCGAAGGAGAACGCCGCGACCACCGCGCTCCACGCTATCCACGCATCCCCGCGCGCACCGGAGAACACCAGCGCGAGATTCCCTGCCATCGCGATCGACACCGGCAACCACGCCGCCGCCGCGAACAGTCCGGCGAGCGCGACGCGGCGCACGACACCTGGACGCGAGATCGCCACGCCACCGCCCGCGATCGCGCACAACCCGAGCGCCGCCAACGCATTGCCGAACGGCAGCCCGCCGGGAAGCTCGCCTTCCAGATACGGCGCGCCGCCCACGAGCGAGCCCATCGCGAACACGGCGAGCGCGAGAAGCCCACCGATCTTCCAGCCCGGATGCATGCGTGTCCTCCGATAACCGAACGCCGAGCCTACGCAGCACGACCGGACGCCTCAAGCGCGCGTGCCCTGAAGCGAGTGCGCATCGGGCGCGCGACTCACGGTGCCATGCGCAGCGTCGTGGTCGTGCCCCGGCCTTCGTCGGACGCGAAATCCAGCCGCCAGCCGAGGTGCTCGCACAATCGCGAGATCAGATCGAGTCCGATGCCGCCGCCATCGCGACCGCCGCCACGCGCCACGCGCGCGTAGATCTCCGCGATTTCCTCCGGCGTCATGCCGTGCCCGGGATCGTCGATCACCACCGTCGCGGGCCGTTCGAGCCGGATCGTGATGCGCCCGCGATCGCTGTGCTCGATCGCGTTGCGCAGCAGGTTGCCGATGGCGACCTGCACGATCGGCAGCGGCGCGATGATCTCGCACGGCGGCAGCGCCTGGATGTCCAGGTGCAGGTCCTTGTCGCGGGTGAGATGGCGGTGGTCTTCCACGATTTCCGGGATCAGCTGGTCCAGCGCGACGTGGTCGCTGGAGCGCGCCAGCCGCGCCGGATCCTTCGCCAGCACCAGCAGCAGCGAGACCAGTTGCTCCACTTCGCGCGTCGTGCGCTGGATGCGCAGCAGCTGGCCGCGTGCGGGTTCGGGCAGACCGGGCTGCTGCAACGCGATCTCGCTCGCGCCGGCGATCACCGCCACCGGCGTGCGCAGCTCGTGGCTGGCGCTGTCGATGAAGACGCGCTCGCGTTCGACGAAGCGGTCGTTGCGTTGCAGGTAGTCGTTGAGCGCGTCGGCGATCACCACCAGCTCGGCGCTGGCCGAATCGGGCGTGTCGATGCGTTGCCCCGCCTGGTCCG
This sequence comes from Lysobacter sp. SCRH-1R, assembly GCF_057747855.1. Lineage (NCBI taxonomy): Bacteria > Pseudomonadati > Pseudomonadota > Gammaproteobacteria > Lysobacterales > Lysobacteraceae > Lysobacter > Lysobacter sp. SCRH-1R. The sequence goes on from NZ_CM173227.1 coordinate 1,481,556, forward strand.
GACGCAATCGTCCGATCGACTGCGCCATGTCGCGCAACGGTTTGAGCAGGCGGTTCACGCTCCATCCGATCGCGATGCACAGCAGCACGACCAGCGTCACCGTCGAGCCCAGCATGGTCAGGCCCATGTCGAACTCGCGTTCCTCCAGGTCGGTGATGTCCAGCGCGAGCGCGAGCGGACGCCCATCGACCTCGCGCACCAGCGCGACGCGTTCGACGCCGTCGATCATGATCTCGTCGTACACGCCGGGCGCGACGCCGCGCAACGGCGCCGGCATGCCGGCCGGATCGCGCCCGTCGTAGAAGGCGAGGCTGCGCGTGTTGGTCCACGGATAGTCGGGGTCGCGCTCGCGCAGCTCCAGCAGATGGTCCATCTCCGAATCGAGCAGCGTCTGCCAGACGAGGCTTTCGGCATGCTCGTTCACGACGAAGCCGTGCACCACCACCGCCACGCTCAGCACGATCACGTAGCCGAGCAGGCCCAGCAGGATGCGCCGGCGGAGTCCGGTACGCGCACCGCTCACTCGATCGCCCCGCCGGCGCCCGCCGCGGCTTCGCCGGCGATGATGCGATAGCCCACGCGCGGCAGCGTCTGGATCAGCTTCACCGGGAAGGGGCCATCGACGCTGCGGCGCAGTTCGTAGATGTGCGAGCGGAGCATGTCGCCGTCGGGCGGATCGTCGCCCCACAGCGCATGTTCCAGGCGTTCGCGGGTGACCGCCGCGGGGCTGGCCTGCATCAGCACTTCCAGCAGCTTGCGGCAGGCGGGGTACAGGTGCAGAGAACGGCCGCCGCGCGTGGCTTCCAGCGTGCCCATGTCGAGCTTGAGATCGCCCACCTGCAGCACCTTGTTGCGTCCACGTCCACGTGCGCGGGACACCAGCGCTTCCAGCCGCACTTCGAGTTCGGGAAGGTGGAAGGGCTTGGTGACGTAGTCGTCGGCGCCGGCGCGGAAGCCGGCGATCTTGTCGGGCAGTTCGTCGCGCGCGGTGAGCATGATCACCGGCGTGTCGCGGCCCGCCTCGCGCATCCGGCTGAGGACCTCGCGGCCGTCCATGCGCGGCAGCATCCAGTCGAGCACGATCGCGTCGAAGTCCACCGTCACCGCCAGGTGCAGGCCGGTGGGTCCGTCGGGCGCCGCGTCGAGCGTGTAGCCGCGCGCATCGAAATACTCGAACAGGTTGGCGACCAGGTTGCGATTGTCTTCCACGACCAGCACGCGCATCGCGGTTCGTCTCCAATGCCGGCGCGGCGGCGCCACGGCCCATTCTGCGCCCCCCGGCGTGGGAATGGCGTCGGAATTCCACGCGATGCCGCCTCGGTGGAATGCCCGGTGAACGCGATCGCGCGAAAGCCCCGGATCCGACCGCATTCCGACATGCCCGGGCGGATCGTCCACGCCGGTCTTCCGTCGTCCCGCCGTGTCCCGCCCATGCGCAGTGCCTTCATCCCGTGGTCGTTCGCCCCGATGCACGCACCTTCCCGCCTCCAGAAGATTCCGATGGACGTCCTGCCGCGCGGCGACGGCCTGCGCTTCGCGCTGACGCACATCGTCGCTCCGCTGCTCGCCTTCGCCGCGCTGCTGCTGGTGATGCGATGGCTCGATGGCGACCAGTGGATCGCCGATCGCCTCTACGCCATGCAGGGTGGACGCTGGGCACTTCGCGACGCCTTCCTGACGCAGCACGTGATGCACACCTGGGGCCGTGGCTTCGGCATCGCGCTGTGGCTCGCGGCGCTGGCGACATGGCTCGTGGCGCGGCATCGCGATGACCTGGCGTCACTGCGCGCGCCGCTGGCCTATCTGCTTATTGCCGTCGTGCTGTCGGTGCTGTGCGTGGCGTGGGTGAAGTCGTGGTCGAACATGGACTGCCCGTGGGACCTCGTGCGCTACGGCGGCGATCGGCCCTTCGTCGGCCTATGGCAGGTGCGCCCGCTGGGGCTCGAACGCGGCGCGTGCTTTCCTGCGGGACACGCCGGCGGCGGCTACGCGTGGATGGCGCTGTATTTCTTCCTCGGCGCGGTGCAGCCCCGGTGGCGCTGGGCGGGACTGGCGGCGGGCATCGGTCTCGGGCTCGCGTTCGGCATCGCGCAGCAACTGCGCGGTGCGCATTTCGCTTCGCACGACCTCAGCGCGGCGGCGATCTGCTGGGCCGTCGCGCTGATCACGTGGCGCGTGTTCCGACCGGCGCTGGTGCGCTCGCGCTGGCTCGCCGCCGGTTTCGGGCCGGAGACGAAGGCATGAGTTCCATCGCGTCGCGCCGTCCATTCGAGGACGCGCTGCGCCGTCTTCGCGAGTTCGCGGCGATCCGCCCGGAGATGACCGTCGAACGCCTCGCGTTCCGCGTCGCGGTGTTCTTCACCGTGTTCTGCAACGGCGCGTTCTTCCACGCCGTCGCGAAGACCGGAGCGCTCCACGGCCCATCGGGCTGGAAGACCGGCGTCAGCCTGGTGCTGATGATCGGCGCGCTCAACACGCTGCTGCTGAACCTGCTGCTCAACCGCTGGACCGTGCGCCCGGTGCTCACCGTGCTGCTGCCGTTGACCGCGATGGCCGCGCATTTCATGAGCCGTTACACGGTCTATCTCGATCCCGACATGCTGCGCAACATCCTGCACACCGACGGCAAGGAATCCGGCGAGCTGCTCTCGTTCGGCATGCTGCCCAGTTTGTTGTGGCTCGGCGTGCTGCCGACGGTGCTGGTGTGGCGCGTGCGGCTGCGCGTGCGTCCGATCGGGCGCGCGTTGCTGGTGCGGCTGGCCTGCATCGCGCTGTCGCTGCTGGTGGCGGGCGGGGCGATGATGGCGTCGTTCCAGGATCTGTCCGCGCTGATGCGCAATCACAAGGAAGTGCGGCACCTGATCACGCCGGGCAACTACCTCGTGTCGCTGGCCCGCGTGCTCGAACACGACGGCGCACGCCATGCGCCGAAGGCGCCCATCGGACTCGGCGCGCACGTGGTCGGGCGCGCTCCGGCTTCGAAGCCGCGCCTGCTGGTGATCGTCGTGGGCGAAACCGTGCGGGCACGGAACTGGGGCCTGAACGGTTATGCGCGACAGACGACGCCGCAGCTGCGCGACATCGGTCCGATCAACTTCACGGATGTGACGTCCTGCGGATCGGCGACGGAAGTATCGGTGCCGTGCATGTTCTCGCCGTTCGGCCGCGCGCATTACGACGAGGACCGCATCGCGCACACGCAGTCGCTGCTGCACGTGCTCGATCACGCCGGCATCGCCACCCTGTGGCGCGACAACCAGACCGGTTGCAAGGGCGTGTGCGAAGGGCTGCCGTTCGAATCCTTCGAACACGCGCGCGATCCGCAGGCGTGCACGGCGGAAGGCTGCCTGGACGAGGTGATGCTGCACGGCCTCGCCGGTGAAATCGCGCGGCGCCCGGGCGACACGGTGGTGGTGCTGCACCAGCTTGGCAGTCACGGCCCGAGTTATGCGAAACGCTATCCGGCGCGCCTGCGCCGCTTCACGCCGACCTGCGAGACCGCGGACCTGGGCGACTGCACGCGCGATCAGATCGTCAACGCCTACGACAACTCGGTGCTGTACACCGACGATTTCCTCGCGCGGACGATCCGCTTCCTCGCCGCGCAGTCCTCGCGCGACACCGCGCTGATCTATGTTTCCGATCACGGCGAATCGCTCGGCGAGAACGGCCTGTACCTGCACGGCGTGCCGTATGCGATCGCGCCCGACACGCAGACCCATGTGCCGATGGTGATGTGGTTCTCGCCCGGCTTCGCCGCCGATCGCGACCTCGATCTCGACTGCATGAAGCGCGAAAGCCATGCGCCGGCGAGCCAGGACAACCTGTTCCACTCCGTGCTCGGCCTGATGCAGGTGCGCACGCCCGAATACGAGCGGAAACTGGATCTCTTCGACCGCTGCATCGCGTCGCGCTGAGGCCGGACGCGGCGTCCGTTCCCGTTCGAACGTGACGGGACGCGGGCACTTCCAACCCGGAAGCGGCATCGCTCGCAAGTGTCTGCAGTGGGCGGTCCGCATGGCAGGCGTGCCGTGCCCGCATTCGCGCGATGCTGCGGACGGGCCTGCGCAAACCGAGGAGGACGGCCACGATGTCGACATCATTCCGCTGGGCGGGCGTGCTCGTCCTCGCGCTCGCGACGGCGCCGGCGACGGCGGCCGAGCTCGGCGTGCTCGCGCCGGTCCTCGCCGACGGCCAGCCGCAGACTCAGGCCGATCCGGCGGGGCGGCCCGCGCCGGTCGTCACACGTGTCGCGTCGGGCGGATTGTTCGACCGCATCCAGCGCGAGGCGCATGAGGGCTTCCTCGCCACCGTGCTCGCGCTGGACGAAAGCGCGCAGCGCATCGCCGGCGCGCGCGCCACGGTGCCGACGTGGCTCTATCTGTCGGGCGAGGACGGCGGCTTCGCGCGACGCGGCTTCTGGCTGGAGGAGAGCGGCAAGCGACGCTTCGTGGACGAACTGTTCGTCGACCTGGTCGTCGATGCCGACAGCATCGACGACGGCGACTTCGAGGAGATCTTCACGCACGAGATGGGGCACGTGTTCCTGCGCCGGCTCATGCCCGGCCTGCCGTCCGGCTGGTCGCGCACGCCGCACAGCAGCATGAGCGTGACCGATTATCCGACCGCGTTCGACGAGGGTTTCGCCACGCATTTCCAGAGCCTGGTGCGGCGTCATTCGCGCAATCCGCGGCTGGAGGAACGCACGCTCGGCCTGGATGCCAGGCCGTTCATTCCGCTGTGGCTGAGCAATCTCGATCGCGCCGGCCGCATCGACGGCGTGCGTCGCAACCTGTTCGTGCACCGGCAACTCGTGCCGCCCGGCAGCGATGCCGAAGCCTGGTCGCGCGCGAACGAAAGCACCGCCTTCGACATGGCGCGGCTGAAGAACGGGCAGCAGATGCTCGCGTCCGAAGGCGTCATCGCGACGCTGTTCCACCGCTGGCTGGTGCCGGGCGAGGGCACGCGCGATGCCATCGTGGCCCGCTATTCGCAGTTGTTCCGCACGATGGCCGCGGCGAGCGCGCGCGGCTGGACGATGGCGCCCGAGACGCCGATGTTCCTCGACCTGGTGGACCACCACTGCACCGACGTGCCGGCCGACTGCGCGCGCGTGCGCGGCCTCGTGCTCGACACGACCTATGGCGCCACCGCCGACGCGACGCTTCCGCGCGACACCGAAGCGATGGCCGAGCGCGGACGAATCGGCGACATGGGCGGATTCGTCGCCGGCTTGAAGCAGGCTCGCGCGCGGATGGCACAGTTGCAGGCGGCGGTGGCGAAGGATCCGAAGCGCTTGCGTTCGATGCTGGGTCCGGACCTGTGGCTGCCCGGCCGCACGCCGGTGAAGCTGCCGGGCATGGCGTCGCAGGAGGTCGCGGTGAACCTCAACACGGCGGAGGTCGAACAATTGCGTACGTTGCCGGGGATCGATGCGGAGGTCGCCGAACGTGCGCTGCACAGCCGGCGCGAGCAGGGCGCGTTCGTGGACATCGCGGATTTCGCGCGTCGCGGCGGCTTGGACGCGGGGAAACTCGCGACGCTGGAGGCCTCTGCCGAAGCGCTGCGGAAGCAGGGTCCGAACGCGCGTCGATGAAGCTTTTGTAGCCCGGGTAAGGCCGAAGGCCGCACCCGGGTCGTGCGTGACGGTCGCGGCGAGGTTCCCCGGGTGCGCTTCGCTTACCCGGGCTACAGGAGCGTCGATCAGATCGCGGCGTCGGCCTCGGGGAACTCGCGACGCTGGAGGCCTCTGCCGAAGCGCTGCGGAAGCAGGGTCCGAACGCGCGTCGATGAAGCTTTTGTAGCCCGGGTAAGGCCGAAGGCCGCACCCGGGTCGTGCGTGACGGTCGCGGCGAGGTTCCCCGGGTGCGCTTCGCTTACCCGGGCTACAGGAGCGTCGATCAGATCGCGGCGTCGGCCTCGGGGAACTCGCGACGCTGGAGGCCTCTGCCGAAGCGCTGCGGAAGCAGGGCCGGAACGCGCGTCGATGAAGCTTTTGTAGCCCGGGTAAGGCCGAAGGCCGCACCCGGGTCGTGCGTGACGGCCGCGGCGAGGTTCCCCGGGTGCGCTTCGCTTACCCGGGCTACAGGAGCGTCGATCAGATCGCGGCGTCGGCCTCGGGGAAACTCGCGACGCTGGAGGCCTCTGCCGAAACGCTGCGGAAGCAGGGCCGGAACGCGCGTCGATGAAGCTTTTGTAGCCCGGGTAAGGCCGAAGGCCGCACCCGGGTCGTGCGTGACGGTCGCGGCGAGGTTCCCCGGGTGCGCTTCGCTTACCCGGGCTACAGGAGCGTCGATCAGATCGTGGCGTCGGCCTCGGGAAACTCGCGACGCTGGAGGCCTCTGCCGAAGCGCTGCGGAAGCAGGGTCCGAACGCGCGTCGATGAAGCTTTTGTAGCCCGGGTAAGGCCGAAGGCCGCACCCGGGTCGTGCGCGACGGTCGCGGCGAGGTTCCCCGGATGCGCTTCGCTTACCCGGGCTACAGGAGCGTCGATCAGATCGTGGCGTCGGCCTCGGAAACTCGCGACGCTGGAGGCCTCTGCCGAAGCGCTGCGGAAGCAGGGCCCGAACGCGCGTCGATGAAGCTTTTGTAGCCCGGGTAAGGCCGAAGGCCGCACCCGGGTCGTGCGCGACGGTCGCGGCGAGGGGCCCCGGGTGCGCTTCGCTTACCCGGCCTACCAGAGCGTCGATCAGATCGTGGCGTCGGCCTCGAACAGATCGCTCTGCGCCACCGGCACCTCGTCGCGATCGATGAAGCCCGACAATCCCACGCCCACCAGCCGGTAACGCGTGTCCGCCGGCAGCGGTACGCGCCCGCGCAGGTCGCACGCGATGCGCGCGAGCTGCTCCAGGCTCGTCGGCCGCTCCATCGGCGTGAGGCTGCGCGTGAGGATGCGGAAGTCGGCGGTCTTCAGCTTCAGCACGACCGTGCGCGCCACGCGCTCGGGATCGCGTGCCAGTTCGCGGCCGTAGCCTTCCCAGGTCTTCCCGGCGAGGCGACGGATGTGCGGCTCCAGCTCGTCCAGCGGAATGTCGCGCTCGAAGGTGTCCTCGGAGGAGATCTGCAACGTCGGGCGCTCGGGTTCGACCGGGTTGTGGTCGATGCCGAGCGAGAGCTCATGCAGGCGTCGGCCCCATCGGCCGAAGCGCAGTTCCAGTTCCGCCGCGCCGAGCTCGCGCAGATGCGCGACGGTCGCGATGCCGAGTTCCTCCAGCCTGCGCTCCATCACCTTGCCCACGCCGGGCAGGCGCCCGACCGGCAGCGGCGCGAGGAAGGCCTCGACCTGGTGCGGGCGCACCACGAACAGGCCGTCGGGCTTGCGCCAGTCGGAGGCGATCTTCGCCAGGAATTTGTTCGGCGCCACGCCGGCGGAGGCGGTGAGCTGCGTTTCCTCGCGGATGGCCTCGCGGATGGCCTGCGCGGTGGCGGTGGCGGTCGGCAGGCCGGTCTTGGTTTCGCTGACGTCGAGGTAGGCCTCGTCCAGCGAGAGCGGTTCGATGAGGTCGGTGTGGCGCGAGAAGATCTCGCGCACCTGCCGCGACACCGCCTTGTAGCGGGTGAAATCCGGCGGCACGAACACCGCCTGCGGGCACAGGCGCTCGGCGCGGATCGCGGGCATCGCCGAGCGAACGCCGAACTTGCGCGCCTCGTAGCTCGCCGCGCACACCACCGACCGCGCGCCGCGCCAGGCGACCACGACGGGCCGCCCGCGCAGCGTGGGGTCGTCGCGCTGCTCCACGGACGCGTAGAAGGCGTCCATGTCGACGTGCAGGATCTTGCGGGGCGGTGCGGACACGGGCGGAGGGCGGTCGCGGGTGCTTGTTAGTCAAAATGCTAACAAGCGCGGGCGGTGCGGTCACGTGTCGGAAGGCGCATGCCCTTGTAGCCCGGGTAAGCGAAGCGCACCCGGGGCGCCGTCACGCCCAACCCGGGTGCGCTTCGCTTACCCGGGCTACAAAAGCGTTCACAGGGGCTCAACGATCAGGCCGCATCCTCGCTTCTCGGTGCCGCCGCGCGCTTCGCCTCGTCGCGCACGCTGCGCACGTGGTCGGACACCTGCCGCTGCATCGCATCGAACGCATCGCGCACGGCGACGTAGGCGTCCTCGTGCGAATGATCCTTCGCCGGCGTGCGGCCCGCCTCGAACGTGGCGCCGCGCATCACCGCGTGCACGTGCACGATGTAGCGGTTGCCGTGCTGGTGGCGGTGTTCGGCGTGGCGGATCGCGACATCGCAGGATTGCAGCCGCGGGGCGATCTGCCACAGCTTGTGCGCGTGCCGCAGGATGTCCTCGCGCAGCGCTTCGGAAACGGGAAGGCCTTCGAAGCGGATCGTGACGTCGTGTTGCATGGGGGCTCCGTTACGGTGGGACTGGCGTTCCATATACGGAGCCCGCCGATGCGCTGTCAGCTTGAAACTTGCACATGGCCGCGGGCATCGTGGTGGCGCATGATGTCCGACTGGCAGCGCGCCCGATGAGCACCTGGTCCCTTCCATCGCTGTTCTCGCCCGCATCCGTCGCCGTGGTCGGCGGCAGTCCGCGTGAGCGCTCGATCGGGCGCGCGGTGCTGCGCAACCTGCAGTCCGGCGGGTTCGGCGGGCCCATCGGCCTGGTGAATCCCCGTCATCGCGAGATCGAAGGCGTCGCCGCCGTGGCGCGCCTGGCCGACCTGGCGTTCGTGCCCGAGCTGGTCCTGATCGCCACGCCCGCCGCGATGGTGCCGCGCTACGCGAAGGCCGCCGCCGAACGCGGCACGTCCGCCGCGGTCGTGCTGAGCACCGGCCTGGAGCAGGGCGAAGGTTCCCTCGCCGCGGAACTGCAGGACATCGCGCGCACCCATGGCATGCGCCTGGCCGGGCCCAACAGCCTGGGCGTGATCGCGCCGCACGCGCGGGTCAATGCGAGCTTCGCCGCGCACACGCCGCTGCCGGGCGACATCGCGCTGGTCTCGCAGTCGGCCGCCATCGCCGCCGCGCTGGTGGAGTGGGGCGCGGGACGCGACATCGGCTTTTCCGCCGTGGCCGCGCTCGGCGACGCCCTCGACGTCGATTTCGCCGACCTGCTCGATTACTTCGCGCGCGACCGCCATTCGCGCGCGATCCTGCTGTACGTCGAATCGATCCGCGATGCGCGCAAGTTCGTGTCGGCCGCGCGTGCCGCCGCGCGCCTGAAGCCGGTGGTCGTGGTGAAGTCGGGCCGGCACGCGCCGCGCGGCGTCGTGCCGCAGACGCACGCGGCGGCGCTCGCCTCGCCGGATGCGGTGTACGCGGCGGCGTTCCATCGCGCGGGCATGCTGCGCGTGCGCGCGCTCAACGAACTGTTTTCGGCCGCCGAAGCGCTCAGTCGCGTGGAAACGCTGCCCGGCCGGCGTCTGGCGATCTTCGCCAACGGCCGCGGCACCGGCACGCTCGCCGCCGATCGCCTGCTCGACATGGGCGGCACGCTGGCCTCGATCTCCGACGCCGCGCGCGAGCGCATCCGGCCGATCGCTCCGACCGCGTGGCCGGGCACGAACCCGGTGGATTTCTACGGCGACGTCGATCATGCCTCGTACACGGAGGCGTTCCGTGCGCTCGCGATGGACGACGGCAACGACGCGCTGCTCGTGCTCAACACGCCCACCGCGTTGATGGACGCGCACAGCCGCGCCGATGCGCTGGCCAAGGCGCGCGAATCGTTGCCGTGGCACACGCGGAAGAAGCCCGTGTTCGCCGTGTGGCTGGGCGCGGACGATGCGGCGGTGGATCGACTCAACGCGGCGCGCATTCCCAACTATCCGACCGAGGCCGACGCCGTGCGCGGCTTCATGTACCTGGTGCGGCATCGCGAAGCGCAGATGACGCTGATGGAAACGCCGCCGAGCCTGCCGGACGATTTCGTGGTCGATACCGACACCGCGCGCGGCGTCGTCGATGCGGCGATCCGATCGGGCCGGCGCTGGCTCGATCCCGTCGAGGTCACGCGCGTGCTCGGCGCCTATGGCATTCCGATCACGCCGGTGGCGCGTGCGGTCGATGCGGACGAGGCCGCGCGCGCGGCGGCGCCGTGGCTCGCGGACGGATTGCAGGTCGCGGTGAAGGTGCTGTCGCCCGACATCGAACACAAATCCGATGTCGACGGCGTGCGCCTGAACCTGTTCAGCGAACAGGCGGTGCGCGATGCGACCGCGTCGATCCTGCAACGCGCGCGCGACCTGCGGCCGGACGCGCGCGTCGAAGGCGTGACGGTGCATCCGATGATCGTGCGGCCCAAGGCGCGCGAGTTGATTGCCGGCGTCGCGGACGATGAAACCTTCGGGCCCGTCATCGTGTTCGGCCGTGGCGGCACGGCGGTGGAAGTGATCGACGACAAGGTGCTGGCGCTGCCGCCGCTCGACCTGCGGCTGGCCCACGAGATGATCGGCCGCACGCGCGTGTCGCGCATCCTCAAGGCCTATCGCGACGTCCCGGCGGCCGATGAGCGTGCCGTCGCGCTGGCGCTGGTGAAGCTGGCGCAGCTGGTGGTCGATGTGCCGGACATCCGCGAGGTCGACATCAACCCGCTGCTGGCCGACAAGGAGGGCCTGATCGCCGTGGACGCACGCATCGGCGTCTCGCGCTCGCGCCGGCTGCACAAGGGGCGTGGGCATCCGCGACTGGCGATTCGTCCGTATCCGAAGGAGTGGGAGCGCCAGATCGTGCTGTCGGACGGCGCGAACGCGTTCGTGCGACCCGTGCGGCCGGAAGACGACGCGATGTTCCGCGAGTTCTTCGGCCGCGTGTCCGATGAAGACCTGCGCATGCGCTTCTTCCAGACGGTGAAGCATTTCAGCCACGAGTTCATCGCGCAGCTGACGCAGCTGGATTACGCGCGCTCCATCGCCCTGGTCGCCATCGACCCGCCCACGGGCGACATGCTCGGCGCCGTGCGCCTGCTGGCGGACGCGAACTACGACAAGGGCGAATACGGCATCCTGGTGCGCTCCGACCTCAAGGGGCACGGCCTGGGCTGGCGGTTGATGCAGATCATGATCGAGTACGCGCGCTGGCTGGGCCTGCGTTCGATCGAAGGCGAAGTGCTGCAGGAGAACCGCACGATGATCGAGATGTGCCGCGCGCTGGGGTTCTCCGTCGTCACCAATCCGGAGGATGCGAGCCTGGTGACGGTGTCGCTGCGGATCGGGGACATGCCGACGTAAGTTCGATGCAACCGTCGAGCACGCGCAGGTAACGCCGGGTAGGGCACGTCGCGCGGCGGCGTCGGCACAGGATGTGGCATCGACGGCGCTTTCCGCGCAACGCGTGACGAAAGAAGCGCCACGCGAGGTGCCGGAAGTGCCGACGCTGACGAACCAGGCGTCATGCGCGACGCTTTTTTGATTGCCCCGAGGCGAAGAAGGCGTCATCGATGGCACGCAAAGTGCCGCGCGCCCCGCTTCAAGTGCCGAGGCTGGCGAAAAAAGCGCCACGCGTGCCCCTTTCTTGATTGTTTCCGAACCAAGAAAGCGCCATCGCAGGCACTTCAAGTGCCGACGTTGCCGGCCACAGTGCCGGCGCTGGCACTCCACGCGTCACGCGCAGCGCTTTTTGCGCCACGAGAAGCACTTTCCGCAGGTCGCACGGACCAAACGCCCGCAACCCCGCTGTTGTAGCCCGGGTAAGCGAAGCGCACCCGGGACCGCCCGCCCACCACGGCGAGCGAAGCCCGCCCCAACCGCCGGCGCATCCCGTCCACGCGGCACCCGAAAGCCCTCCACCGGCCCTTCATTTCCCGGGCGCCCTGTCGCAAACTCGGGGCGGGGACATTGGGGGATGGGGTATGGATACTCGCGTGGCATGGCGGGCGCTGTGTGCGGCGGCTGCACTTTTCATCGGACTGGCGCAGGCGGCGGAGCCATCGCCCGACCTTGCGGGTGCGCAAGCGGGAATGGCCATCGGGAAGGTCGAGGAGGCCACCCAGCGCGCCTACGACGACGCGCTCGCCACGTTGGATGCCGCCATCAAGCAGGCGCCCGGCGACATCGAGCTCGCCGTTTCGCGATGCCGCTTCCTTCGGTTCTATGGCGATCCGGATGTCGGCCGCTGGATTCCCGCAGCGGAAGATGCCCATGCGTCCTGCACCCAACAACTGCGCGAGCGCTGGCCAAACGCGCCGCAGGTGGCGTTGTTCGAGATGGAAACGCTCTTCGGCGAAGAAGCCGCCAAGCGCGGCGAAGCCATCCTGAAGACCGCCGACCACTGGCCGTCGTCGTCCCGGCGCGAGCTGCTGAGCCAGACGTCGATGGGCCACGAGTTCAGCGGCAACCCGGAACGCGCCGGCGAACTGGCCCTGTTGGCGGTACGCCTGGGCGATGCCTCCCGTACCGGCGCCGCGGCACAGTATCTGGCGAGCCAGAAGAAGTTGGACGAGGCGGCCGACCTGCTGGCAAAGGCCGCGCCGTCGGAAAATCCGATGGATGTGGCCGCGCGCGTCAAGGCCGCCCTCGCATTGCCCGACCCGAAGGCGGGCGTGGCGCAACTGCGCCGCCAGCCGAACCTGATGGAGTTCGTCGACCGTGAAGCGGCCGCGCGCGCCTACATGCGAGCCGGCGATTTCGCATCGGCGCAGCGCGTGCTCAAGGACGTCTGCATCAAGTGCGAAGCGACCCGGTCGCTCAAGTTCGAGGCCGCCATGGGCGCCCGCGACTACGCCGGCGCGGCGAAGCTGGTGGACCTGACCGATCGCCCGAACTTCGCCATGCACCTTTCGCGCTTCGCCACGCTGGCGATGGCCGCGCCGCTCACGCTGGTCAGCCCGACCATGCTGCCGGGCGTGGCGATATTCGTCGCCTACCTGTTCGTCCTGCTGCTGGCGCCCGGCGTGGTGCTGGTGCCCGCGCACTACCGCGGGCTGGCACGGCGCCTCAAGGGCCGGGTGAGCGAACCGTTGTTCCCGGCCATTGGCCTGTGGCGCGCGTGGTACGCCGGAGCCGTCGCGCTCATCGTCCCGATGCTGGTGATGCTGCTGGTGTGGCCGGAGGCGATGGCCGACATGTTCAGCGGCAATGCGGAGGCGTCGGCGACGATGTTCCAGGCCTTCCTCATCGCCGAAATCACCGCGCTGGTCTTCATCGCGCCGGCGCTGGCCGGCATGACCCGACGCCAGTTCATTGGCGACCGCGCCGTGCTGCGCACGTGGTGGATCGTGCTGCTGATGTGGGGCGCGCTGATCGCGTTGGGCTGGGCGCTGGCCCTCATCAACGGCGCGCTGGGCGTGAACCTTGAAACCCACCAGACACGCATGGTGGCCGCGATGGCGGAAGGCGGCGCGCAGCTCGGCGGCCCGATGCTGTCGCTGCTGATCCTGGCGCTGATCGGCCCCGTGTTCGAAGAGCTCGTGTTCCGTGGCCTGCTGCTGGGCGGCCTGTCGCGCCACATCAGCTTCGGCTGGGCGAACACGTTGCAGGCGCTCGGCTTTGCCGCCATGCACGATGATCCGCCGCGCTTTCTCTACTACTTCGCCATGGGGTTGTTCGGTGGCTGGCTGGTGAAGCGGACCGGCTCGCTGGCGCCGGCCGTGGCGCTGCATGTGCTGAACAATGCGGTGGCGGTAGGGGTGTTGTTGTGGGTGGGGTGAGTGGTGAGGCACCATTCTGCTGGCTATCCGGCGATGGCGCGCCTAACGGTCTCGCGCTTGGCCGACCCGCTTGATCATGGCGAGCCGGCGGCAGCAGCGTGTAACGGAAGTGGACTTGCGCGGGCTGAAGGTCCGTCCGCGTGGACAGGAGGGAAGATGGGTGGTCTAAGCAGCTTGCATGCGGAATTCTGCGCCGTTGAAGGCGACGTACTGCATTGGCCGCCGGACGTGTTCGGCTTCACTTGCTTGTTTGCGAAGGTTTCCGGAACGTACACGCACTACATCACTGCACCAGATCTTTTGCGCGACGTCGCCGAGCAAGCTTCAGTTGATGGACGTCGCTGGCGAAAAGGTTTGACTACATCTCGCAAGACTGTCCCGTCGTCCATCCGCCGAGCTTGGAGAAATATTTGCGACTCGGCTGGGGGCGACTTAGAGAGGCTAAAGGAGGACGAAGAGTTTGTTCGTAGCGTCCTATTTCTTCTTGCCTGCTCTGATGAGGCATGTGCGGGTGTCGGCATACTAGAAGAGCGCTCGCCCGACTCATTCGAGGTCGAAGCAGAGTTGGCGCTCAGCACAAAAGGCAATCTATGCAGGCATCTACCCCCTGATACTGTTCGGGTTCTACCTAAGTTGCACACGCCGAACCCCGGTTTGAACATTCGATCGTTATCGCACCATCTCGCGTTGTGTAGCGTTAGCGAAGTGGTAGCCAATTGGACCCAATCTCCGATCAACGCTCGGCCGCGTACCGGAAAGCTCAAGATCCTTTTGGCTCCTTGGCCACTCCGAGTCGGGCCAGGCGCGTACTGTGCGTCGTCGATCAAGAATAACGATAGGTTCGGATACTTCGATTACGAGCCACCGACGCCGTCAGTTATGGTGTTGGAATGGCTCAAACTGAAGCTAGGTGAAGCAGCCACCCTAGGACATCAAGTTGATCTAGTCGTGTTTCCCGAGTGTGCCCTGAGCGAACAAGAGTGGGCTCAGGTGTCAGCCCATTGTGCCAGTGAAGGAGTTGGGGTCCTTTCCGGTGTTCATGCTCTCGGAACGAGGGGGAAGCGCAATCGAAATCTCGTAAAGATGAGGCTTCCGCTCGCGCTTTCTGAGATCACTCAAGCGAAACATCATCGATGGCAGATTGAGGCAGGACAGATTCGCGTCTACAGCTTTGGGGATAAACTTGATGTCAAGAAGCTTTGGTGGGAGAACATTGAGATCGAGCCCCGGCAGCTACATTTTGTCTCAGTGAGCCCTGATATCACGCTCTGTGCTCTGATATGTGAAGACCTGGCGCGACAGGATCCGGTTGCCGAAATGGTTCGCGCGGTGGGCCCCAATCTGGTGGTGGCACTGCTTTCTGACGGCCCGCAGATCAATGGGCGATGGCCCTCCAGATATGCGAGCGTCCTAGCCGACGACCCAGGTTGTTCGGTACTCACGCTATCGAATCTGGGAATGGTGGAGAGATCTAGGCCCCACGGCGTTCCCGTGAATCGCACGGTGGCCTCCTGGAAGGACTTCAAGGGGGCCTATGTTCCAATCGACTTAGGGGTCTCGGAGGATGCTGTCGTGATTGATGTCCGAATTGACCGAGCAGAAGAGTGGACTATTGATGGTCGGTCGGATCAGGGGGGCGCTACTTACCCACTCATGGTCGGTGTACACGGCCTAGGGAGAGTCTAGAGATGGCCGCTGAGCGGAAAGTCACCTTCGGACCTGCCTCGCAAAAGGTCCAGCTGAACGGCGGGGAGCTTTCGAGTTTCTCTTTAAGCCCGCATGACATCAACGTAATTTCCATTGTCGCGCGGCGCCCCGATTTGCCGAAGAAGGACCTGCTACGCCTAGTAGATAGCAGTGCGCCCTCCGATCATGCCCGCGACATTGTGTACTTGATCTTAGGTAAACCTGTTCCGGCAACCACTCCCGGCTTAGCTCACAAGAAGATCATCGCAAACAACTACGTCTTTTGGGCGACGCATCACCTCACGGGGTCCAAAGTGGCTGCCGTCGAATCTAAGCCGAGCGCCGCCAAGCAAGTCTCGGGGAGATTAAGCCGTCAACAGGGTTCGGACTGGGATCTGAGCGTCCGCAAGAGTTCACAGGGCGCGACTTCTCATATGGCAACTAGTTCTGTGGCCGGAAGGAGTCATGGCGTGGGTAAGAGGGATATTCACGTAATCCCGCACAAGGATGGCTGGGCGGTCAAGAAAGAGGGGAGCGAGCGGGCTAGCTCGGTACATGAGCGCAAGGCCGATGCAATGGTGCAGGCGCGCATACAGGGACGACGGGAGAGAGTTGAGGTAGTAGCACATAGAAGGGACGGCACCATTCGTGGCAGCAACTCTTACGGGAATGATCCAAATCCGCCTAAGGACAAGAAACGTTAGCAGTGTGATTGTTTCTTACGTTAGTCAAAAGATCGGAAAGGCCCGCTGTCGCGGGCCTTTCTTACGCTTGGGCAGCCGATAGTCGCCTAGATCGATCGATGAAGAGGGAGGAGAGACATGATTCGAGAGAAGATGCAGACCGCACTGCGTAGCCGGTTGGTGCTTGGGGTGTTTCTGTTCTTTCTCGGTGCAGCCGTAATGGCGATAGGACTGGGGTTGTTTGGCGGCATAGGTTGGTCGAGTGTGATGCCTGTTCTGAATACTCAGTTTGTGAGCGCATTCCTGTCGTCGCTCGCTGGTGCTGGATTTGGTGTATGGGGTGCGCAGTATGTTGCGCAGCGGGCTGCAATGAAGGCCGAGCTGTTAGATGGCCTACGGCAGTCCAATGCAATTATTGTCCTGGCAGGTGTGGTTGCTAACGAAGCGCTCTCACATAAGTCGCAGTATGTGAAACCTCTCACTGACCGCTACTTCAGTGATCAGAAGGTGGCAATTGAGCACAACAAGGAAATTCTATCGGGCGTGGCTAGACCGAAGACGTTTCATGCGGAATTGGTCAAGGTTACGCCGCCAACTTTGCCGCTTGATGCGTTGAAGAATCTTGTGTTTAACGCGAAGTTGATCCCGGGAAAGTCCCTGGCTCTTGTCGCCATGGTTGAACAAGTTGCTGGCGAGCTAGCTCACGTGATCGGCTTGCGTACTGAGCTTATCGATGTATTCCACCAATCGAACCTTGACGCGGCTGAGTATTGCCAAGCCTATTTCGGATTGGAGCGTGAAGATGGAAACGTCAATTCAATGTACGCAGACGCGATGAGCGGGATGATGCACTACACCAATGATCTGGCATTCTTCGCCGCGGAGCTGGCTGCCGCGATGGAACGGAACGCGAGGGCAGTCGCGGAGAAACTGAAGGATCTCGGAGTGAAGAGCCCCCGAGTAAGTTCTGCCGACTTCACGGACGCTCGCGACTCGGGGCTCATGCCGGGACATGACGCCTACGAATCATGGTTGAGCGGATTTCGAGATGCGGAAGGATAAGGAGGCGCGGCAAGTGGGGTTGCTGCGAAAAAGGCTGATTGCTCGCCCCTCACCGTCGTCAGCACACTCGCTCTCAAGGAGTGTAGAAGCTCCGCACTAGGCGGAAACCCGCCAGCAACATCGGCGGGTTTCTTATGCTCGAACTTCGGGCATAAGTCCGACGCGTGCAGTTCCGCGTCGGGAGGGCGGCTAATACAAGACCTCGAAAGAGGAAATACGCTCACCGTCCTAGTGCGGCTTCTAACCTCCCGACACCCTTGCGCCGAATCCCCGGCGCAAGCCCGGCTGGTTTGCTGGAGACCCCCGCATGAGCAAGGACACGCGTTCCATCCCCGCCGCGTTTCGCGGCTATCTGCTGCCCCGTTCCGCCCACGACTCGCTGGTCCAGACGCGCGATCAATTGCGCCTGCTGGCCCAACTCACCGAAGCCCGCAGGGAGCCGACCGAGTATGTCGTCCTCTCGCTGGATGCGCTGTCCGAACTCTTCGAGCGAACCGCGTCCTACGTGGACGACGCGTTGTCCCTCGTCATCCAGCACGGTCCCGAGCCCGAGCCCGAGCCGGGTTGATGACGTCGGCCGTTGTAGCCCGGGTAAGCGAAGCGCACCCGGGTTGGGCGTGACAGGTCCCGGGTGCGCTAGCGGGCTCATGAGCGTGACAGGTCCCCGGGTGCGCTTCGCTTACCCGGGCTACAAAAGCGGGGACCGTAGCGTTGTGCGGGGAGGGCGAGAGTTCAGCGCTGCCGCTTGGTTCGGCTGAAGCGGGCTCATGGGCGTGACAGCTCCCCGGGTGCGCTTCGCTTACCCGGGCTGCAACGACATCGGCGCTGTGGCCATCACACCCAACCCGTCGCATAGAACACGCCGATCACCACGAACACCGCGATCGTCTTGATCGCGGTGATCGCGAAGATGTCCTTGTACGCCTGGCGATGCGTCAGGCCGGTCACCGCCAGCAGCGTGATGACGGCGCCGTTGTGGGGCAGGGTGTCCATGCCGCCGGAGGCCATCGCGGCGACGCGGTGCAACACGTCCATCGGAATGCCGGCGGCGTTCGCGTTGGCGATGAAGGTTTCGGCCATCGCGGCCAATGCGATGCTCATGCCGCCCGACGCGGAACCGGTGATGCCCGCCAGCGCCGTCACGGTCACCGCCTGATTGATCAGCGGGTTCGGAATGGCGCCCAGCGCGTTGGCGACGACCAGAAAGCCCGGCAGCGCCGCGATCACCGCGCCGAAACCGTATTCCGATGCGGTGTTCATCGCCGCCAGCAACGCGCCGCCGACGGCGGACTTCGTGCCTTCGGCAAAGCCCGCCATCACCGGTTTCCACGCGAACACCAGCACCATGGCGATGCCCAGCAGCAGCGCGCCCTGCACGGCCCAGATCGCGGCGACCTTGGTGATTTCCTGCACCACCGGCGTGGCGTTGCCGATCACCGCTGGATCGAAGCTGTGGCTTTCGCCGTAGAAACGCGGGATCGCCGTCGTCAGCAGCTTGTTCGCCACGCCCACCAGCACGAGCGGCGCGATGGCGATGAGCGGATGCGCGAGCGTCTGCCCGGCGAACGCCGCCGGTTCGTTGACCAGCGCGGTGCCATATCCCTCACCGCGCGAACGCGCGACGCGGCGGCGCCAGTCGAGGTACGCGAGGCCGACGATCAGGATGAACACGCCGCCGATCGTGCCCAGCACCGGCGCGGCCCAGGTGTTCGTGCCGAAGAACGTGGTCGGGATGATGTTCTGGATCTGCGGCGTGCCCGGCAGCGCGTCCATGGTGAAGGTGAAGGCGCCCAGCGCGATGGTGCCGGGGATCAGCCGCTTGGGGATGTCGCTCTGGCGGAAGAGTTCCGCCGCGAACGGATACACCGCGAACACCACCACGAACAGCGACACGCCGCCGTAGGTCAGCAGCGCGCAGACGACGACGATCGACAGCATCGCGCGTTGCGCGCCGAACAGGCCGATGGTGGCGGTCACTATCGACTTGGAGAACCCCGACAGCTCGATCAGCTTCCCGAAGATCGCGCCGAGCAGGAACACGGGGAAGTACAGCTTCAAAAAGCCGACCATCTTGTCCATGAACAGGCCGGTGAACATCGGCGCGACCAGCGTCGGATCGGTCAACAGCACCGCGCCCAGCGCTGCCACCGGTGCGAACAGGATCACGCTGTAGCCGCGGTAGGCCACGAACATCAGGAAGCACAACGCGGCCAGCACGATCAGGAATGCCATGAACGTCCTCGAAGACGGGATCGGATGAAGGGGCCGTCGCCTGTGCCGCGTTCGCGCCAACGACGAAGCAGGGTGGCCGCCATCGTCCCGCTCCGCAGGACGACCGATGCAGTCTCATTGGCGCGGGGATGGCCCGGCATTGTCCGAAGGTACAGGAGCGATTCTTGGACCTTGCGCCCTAGTCTTGCGGCAGGACGGGGGAGGGCCCGTTGTCCATTCCGCGCCGGCCGCGTGCCGGCATGCGCACAACGTTGGGGAAGGAGCGTTCAGATGAACCATCGCAGCACCCGTAACGGCCTGAGTCTCGCGATTGCGCTGGCGCTCGTCGCGCCGCTGGCGCACGCGCAGGACGCCGGCGCCACGGCACCGGGCGAGGAAACCACCACGCTCGGCGGCGTCACCGTCACCGCGCGCAAGCGCGAGGAAACGCTGCAGGAAGTGCCGGTCGCGGTGACGGCGTTCACCGCCGACGCGCTCGATCAGTTGAACGTTGAAGACCTCGGCGACCTCGACGCACAGGTGCCGAACCTGACCATCTACGCCGCGCGCGGGTCGTCCAGCACGGTCACCGCCTACATCCGCGGCGTCGGCCAGTCCGATCCGCTGTGGGGCGTGGACCCGGGCGTGGGCATCTACATGGACGATGTCTACATCGCGCGTCCGCAGGGCGCGCTGCTGGACGTGTTCGACGTGGAGCGCGTGGAAGTGCTGCGCGGCCCGCAGGGCACGCTGTACGGCAAGAACACGATCGGTGGCGCGATCAAGTACATCTCGCGCGGCCTGGGCGTCGAACCCGATGGCCAGGCGTCGGTCACCGTCGGCAACTACAACCAACTCGACGTGCGCGCCGCCGCCAGCGGTTCGGTGGGCGACGGCGCGCTGCGCGGGCGACTGGCGATGGCGAGCCTGAATCGCGACGGATTCGGCGAGAACCTCACGAACGGCCAGCCGGTCAGCGACAAGGAGATCCTCGCCGCGCGCGGCCAGCTCGGCGCGTACGTCAGCGACAACCTCGACATCCAGTTCGCCTTCGACTGGATGGACGACCAGTCCGGCGTGCGCGGCGCGAAGATGCTCGCGCCGAACCGCTTCGCGCCGGGTTTCGCGCCGCTGGACGACCGCTACGACATCCGCAGCGGCATGCCCAACGTCAACGACACCGAGATGAAGGGCGCCTCGGCGACCGTCAACTGGCGCGTCAACGACGACTGGGCGGTGAAGTACATCCTCGCCAAGCGCGAGTCCGACACCGAGACCAACATCGACTTCGACACGTTGCCCAACAGGATCGCCGACGTGAAGGCGTTCTACAGCGACGAACAGGTCACCAACGAATTGCAGGTGAACTACGACGCCGGCGGTCGCAGTCGGGGCGTGGTCGGCCTGTACTTCTTCGACGGCTGGGCCGGCGGCCAGGTGCTCAACAACTTCTTCGACGTGTCGTTCGGCGACACGCAGGGCACGGTCTACACCGACCAGTGGGCGCTGTACGCGGACTGGACGTTCGACTTGACCGAGAAGCTGAAGCTCGACGTCGGCGCCCGCTACACCGACGAGCGCAAGCACGCGGTCGTGCTCAACCGCTGCTACACGGACGCGACGTTCACCACGCTGGCGCCCGCATGCACGGCGAGCAACCCGACGCCGATCGCGGCCAACTTCGACAAGCGCATCGACTTCCAGAACACCTCGCCGAAGGTCTCGCTGGACTATCAGGTCACGCCGGACATCATGGTGTATGGCCTGGCGTCGCGCGGCTTCAAGTCGGGCGGCTACAACATCCGCGCGCAGGCCACCGCCGTGCCACGCTCGGCCGAGCCGTTCGACGACGAATCGGTGGACAGCTATGAAATCGGCACCAAGATGGCGTTCCTCGAGCACACGCTGTTCCTGAACCTGGCGGCGTTCCACAACAAGTACGAGGACATCCAGCTGTCGGTGTTCACCGCCTACGACAGCAACGGCGACGGCGTGGACGATGCGTTCTTCGGCGACTTCACCAACGCCGGTTCCGGCACGGTGGAAGGCGTTGAAGTCGAGTACCAGTGGCTGCCGACGAGGCACTGGCTGATCAGCGGCAACCTGGCGTGGCTGGACGCGAAGTACGACGAGTTCATGTATGCCGGCGTCAACATCGCCGACGAGCAGGAATTCACCAATGCGCCGGAGTTCTCGGGTGCGTTGAACGTGGAGTGGCGCACGCCGCTGTCGGGCGGCGGCGATCTCTCGGCGCGCGTGGGCTACAGCTACCAGAGCGAGGTGGTGGCGACGACGGAAATCGTCCGCACCGGCGCGCTGCCGATCACGCAGGACGGCTACGGGCTGGTGAACGCGGGCGTGATCTGGCGCCTGGACGAGCACTGGTCGTTCTCGCTGCAGGGCACGAACCTGGCCGACAAGGAGTACCGCACGACGGGTTACAACCTCAATGCGGCGCTGGGTGTGCTGACGGGGTTCTATGGAGCGCCGCGGCAGTACAGTCTGGCGGTGCGGTACGACTTCTGAGGCTTGGCGCTCACGCGTGATCCCGGGGGGCACGCTTGATGCTCGCGTCGAGGCACGCCCCGGGTGCGCTTCGCTTACCCGGGCTACAAGAGCCAACCCTCATCGTCATCCCGGCAAAGGTGGGGATCGAGGCAGTCGCGGCATCTCGCTTGTCACCGTCATTCCGGCGAAAGCTGGAACCCATTTTGATCTTCGCTTCGAGGCAAACCCCGGGTGCGCTTCGCTTACCCGGGCTACAAGGGCCAACCCTCATCGTCATCCCGGCAAAGGTGGGATCGAGGCAGTCGCGGCATCTCGTTTGTCACCGTCATTCCAGCGGAAGCTGGAACCCATTTTGATCTTCGCTTCGAGGCAAGCCCCGGGTGCGCTTCGCTTACCCGGGCTACAAGGGCCAACCCTCACCGTCATCGCGGGCCAAGCCTCACCGTCATCCCGGCGAAGGCGGGACCCGGGCTGTCACGCTCCATGCGGGTGGCGTCGTAAGGGCCGTCCGTCCAGCTATCCTCCGCCCATGAGCCCCGCCGCATGCCCATGCTGAGCTTCACCACCGTCGCCGTCGCCAGCCTCGCGTGGCTCGCGTTGATGTTCGGCACGGCGCTGTACGCCGAGCGGCGGCCGACGGTGCTCGCACGGCAATGGCGCCACGTCTACGCGCTTTCGCTCGCGGTGCACTGCACGTCGTGGACGTTCTACGGCACCGTCACGCAGGCCGCGCGGTACGGCTGGCCGCTGCCGCCGACGTTCCTCGGCGCGATCCTGCTGTACGGCCTGGCGATCGCTTTCATGGTGAAACTCGTGCGGCTCTCGCGCGAGACCAATGCGACCTCGCTCGCCGACCTCATCGCCACGCGCCTGGGCAAGGATGCGTGGCTCGCGGCGACGGTGACGCTGATCGCCGCGCTCGGGCTCATTCCCTACATCGCGCTGCAGCTGAAAGCGGTCGCGATGAGCTTCGCGATGCTCACCACGCGCACCGCCGAAGGCACCGCCGCGCCGGCCTGGCAGGACAGCGCGCTTTACGTCGCCTTGGCGATGGCGCTGTTCGCGATGCTGTTCGGCACGCGCCGCGCGAGCGCTGCCGAGCACAACCGCGGCCTCGTGCTGGCGATGGCGTTCGAGTCGGTGTTCAAGCTGGCCGCGATGCTCGCACTGGGCGCGTTCGTGTGGTTCGGACTCGGCGATCTCCCGCAAACCACCGCACCACCGCCGCCGGCGCGTGGCGCCGACGGCTTCGCGCCGCTGGTGCTGCTGGGCGCGCTGGCGATGTTCGTGTTGCCGCACCAGTTCCACGTCGGCGTGGTCGAATGCCGCGACGAGCGCGACGTGCGCACCGCACGCTGGCAGTTCCCGCTGTACCTGGTGCTGATCGCGCTGCCGGTGCTGCCGCTGGCGACGGCGGGGCAGTCGCTGCTGGCGGGCACGGGCGTGCCGTCGGACCTGTACGTGCTCGCGCTGCCGCTGTCGCAGGGGCAGGAAGGGCTGGCGCTGTTCGCCTTCCTTGGCGGCCTGAGCGCGGCCACCGGCATGGTCGTGGTCAGCACGCTCACCTTGAGCCTGATGATCGGCAACCACTGGTTCGCGCCAGGCCTGCTGCGCGGCGCGTGGTCGCGCAACGACGGCAGCGACCTGCGCGGCAGCGTGCTCGCGCTGCGCCGCAGCGGCATCGTCGCGATCATGCTGCTGGCGTGGGCGTACAGCCGCCTGCTCGCCGGCAGCGATGCGCTGGCCGACGTCGGCGCGGTGTCGTTCTCGGCATTGGCGACGCTGGCGCCCGCGCTGTTTTTCGCCGTGTGGCGTCCGCAGACGCCCCCGCGCGCGGCGGTGGCCGGCATCGTCGCGGGGTTCGTGGCGTGGGCGTGGGTGCTGTTGCTGCCGATGATGGTCGAAGCGCGCGGCGCGGCGCCGTCGTGGGTCGTCGCCGGTCCGTTCGACCAGCGCTGGCTCGCGCCCGACGGCCTGTTCGGCCTGACCGGCTGGAGCCGCCTGGGCCGGGCGGTCGGCGCGAGCCTGTTCGTCGGCACGCTCGCGACGGTCATCGCCGCATTGTGGCGACGCGAAGCGCCGCGCCGTGCGCAGCGCGGCCTCGACCTGCGCACGCTGCGCGACGCCGGCCTGCGCTTCCTTCCGCGCGAGCGCGTGACGCAGCTGCTGCACGGCGTCCAGGCCGAAGGCGCGGTGCCGCCGTCGGTGGAGGCGCGCATCGAACGCGAGCTCGCCGCCGTGCTCGGCTCGGCGTCGGCGCGCGTGCTGCTGGACGCGGCGCGACGCGCGAGCAGCCACGACCTCGACACCGTCGCCGCGATCGTCGGCGAAGCCTCCGCCGACCTGCGCTTCAACCAGCGCGTGCTGGAAGCGGCGCTGCACAACATGAGCCAGGGCATCAGCGTGGTCGACGCGCAGCTGCGCCTGGTCGCGTGGAATCGCCGCTACGCCGAGCTGTTCGGTTTCCCGCCGGAACTGCTGACGGTGGGCCGCCCGATCGCCGAACTCTCGCGCTGGGCCCTGCAACGCCTGCCCACGCGCGGCTGGAGCGAGCGCGACTTGGAACGTGCGCTGGAACGGCGCCTGGCGTTCATGCGCGCCGGCACGCCGCATCTGTCCGAGCGCGTGCTGCCCGACGGAAGCATCGTCGAGATCCGCGGCAACCCCATGCCCGGCGGCGGCTTCGTCGCCACCTTCACCGACGTGACCGCGTTCCGCCGTGCCGAAGCCGGGCTGATCATGGCGAACGAAACGCTGGAGCTGCGCGTCGCCGGGCGCACTGCGGACCTGGAAGTCGCCAAGCGCGAGGCCGAACGCGCGAACGAGGCCAAGAGCCGCTTCCTCGCCGCCATCGGCCACGACCTGATGCAGCCGCTGCATGCGGCGCAGCTGTTCGCCGATTCGCTCGCACGGCAACCGCTGGATGCGCGGCAGCGCGAGACGGTGGCGCAGATCGGCGGTGCGCTGGATTCGACCAGCGACCTGCTGACGGGCCTGCTCGACATGTCGCGGCTCGAAGCGGGCGGGCTGGTGCCGCAGCCGCGTGCCTTCCCGCTGGGCGACGTGCTCGAGCCGCTCGCCTCGGAGTTCCGCGCGATCGCAACCGCGCGCGGGTTGCGGTTCCGTTTCGTCGGCACGCGCGCGTGGACGCACAGCGATCCGCAACTGCTGCGCCGCGTGCTGCAGAACTTCCTCGCCAACGCCGTGCGTTACACGGCGCAGGGAAGCGTGCTGCTCGGCGTGCGTCGCGATGGCGACGGACTGCGCATCGAAGTGCACGACACCGGGCCGGGCATCGCGCCCGCGCAACAGGCGGCGATCTTCGAGGAATTCCGCCGTGGCGAGGACGCGCCGGGGCAGGGGCTGGGCCTGGGCCTGTCGATCGCCGAGCGCATCGCGCAGCTGCTCGATGCGCCGCTGGCGCTGCGAAGCGGGCTCGGCATCGGCACGGTGTTCTCGGTGCGCGTGGCACAAGTGCCACGGCCGGCGGCGACGACGCACGCGTTCGCGCACGACGGCCGATCGCTGCGCGTGCTGCTGGTCGACAACGATCCGCTGGCGATGGACGCGCTCGCCGGCGTGCTGCAGCGGTGGGGATACGAGGTCGTCACCGCGCTGGATGACGTCGGGGCCGAGGCCGCGCTGCGGCAGGCGCCCGCCGCGCTGTGGCTGTTCGACTATCACCTCGATGATGGCGATACCGGCGTGCGCCTGGCCGATCGCCTGGCCGCAGGGTTCGGTGCGCGCCCGACCTTGATCCTCAGCGCCGATCGCGGCGAGAACGTGCGCCGCGCCGTGCACGAAGCGGGGCTGTCGTTGCTCGCCAAGCCGGTGAAGCCGCTGGCGCTGAAGTCGATGCTCGACCGGGCGCTGGCCGCGCGGGAATTCGCGGTCTCCTGAAGCCATGGTGCGGCTGAGTCCGCTTCCGCGTGGGCGGAAAGGATGGCAGCGCCTTCGTCACACGACGGATCGGCTGCGCGGGCGGGGCGGGGCGAGCCACCGTGCGTGCACGCAGCTTCATTGATGCCGGAAGCAATTTCATCCGACGCCGCCCCGGCGTTGCCGTCGCATAGGCGCGCGCAATGGCATGGAAATTGCGCCTTCCTCAGTCGCAGGCCGCGCCTCGCGGGCTGCGCCCACCCCACACGAGGACGCAACGATGGCCAACGAGCACCCACAGGAGAGTCGACGCGGCAAGAGCGAACGCGGTTTCGCGTCCATGGATGCCGGCAGGCAGCGCGAGATCGCCAGCAAGGGCGGCAAGGCCGCGCACGAGAGCGGACGCGCCCACGAGTTCAGCTCCGCCGAAGCGCGCATCGCCGGACGCAAGGGCGGCGAAGCGGTGAGCCGCGATCGCGAACACATGTCCGCGATCGGCCGCAAGGGCGGCGAAGCCAGCGGCGGCAACCGCGCCGCCCGCAACGCCGGCGAGTGAGCGCCGGCCGCATCGGAAGGATCGCGGGCTACGCGAGCTGGCGCGCCGGATCGGCCAGTTCGAGCTCGCGCAGGACCACGCTGGCCTGCGTGCGGTTGCGCACGCCCAGGCGCTCGAAGATCGCCGACAAATGCGCCTTCACCGTGCGCTCCTGCACGTCCAGGCGATCGGCGATCTGCTTGTTGAGCAGCCCCTGCGCCACCAGCGTCAGCACACGGAACTGCTGCGGCGACAGGCTCGCCAGGCGCGCGGCGAGGTCGGCGTCGCCGCTGTCGCTCTGCGTGCGCGCCACGGCGGCACGCAGCGAAGCGGGCAGCCACTGCTCGCAGGCGAGCACCGCGCGGATCGCATCGCGCAGTTCGTCCAGCCCCGCGCTCTTGGGGAGATAGCCCGCCGCGCCGTGATCGAGCGCGCGGCGCACCACGCGGGGATCGTCGTTCGCCGACACCACCACCACGGCCACGCCGGGGTACTGCGCGCGGATCGCGGCGAGTCCCGCCAGCCCGTGGTTGCCGGGCATGTGCAGGTCGAGCAGGACCAAGTCGATCCCGCCGTCGGCATCGAGCGCGGCGAGCACCGCATCGAGGCTGCCGGCTTCCCGGATGTCGGCGCCGGCCACGGCTTCCATCGCGGCCTGGCGCAGCGCGGCGCGGAACAGCGGGTGGTCGTCGGCGATCAGCAGGGTCGGCATCGCGCAAGCCTAGCAAGCGGCCACGGCCTCCGGCGGCGCGCTGGTACGAAAGTACGATGGGCGCCGCGGACGGGATTGCTAGGCTCGGCGCATGAACCTGACGCCTGTCCGCATCGCGATCGTCCTCACCGTGTCAGGCGCCGCGCTCGCGCTGGCCGCCTGCGCCACCCGGAATCCACGCACCGCGACGGAGGCCGCGCCGGTGTTCCTGCAAGCGCGCACGACCGAACATCGCGGCGACGACGACCTGCTCACCGGCGGCCTCGGCCTGGCCGGCTTGCGCGCGATGACGCCGCCGGCCTTCGCCGATGCGGAACGTCCCACGCCCGCCGAACTGCGCCGCCGTGCGCTGTGGAGCAACTGGCGCGGCATCGCCGATCTCGCGCCGGGTGGTGGTTACGGCGACGTGTACGGACGCGTGGAGTCGGTGCCCGGTCGTGAATTCAGCGCCTTCGCCACCGTGCCCGGCGCGCGCGAGCCGCATCGCGTGCTGGTGCAGGTGCCCGATACGTTCGACGTGGCGCGTCGTTGCGTGGTCGTGACGGCGGCGTCGGGCTCGCGCGGCATCTACGGGTCGATCGCCGTCGCCGGCGCGTGGGGGCTGCCGAACGGATGCGCCGTCGCCTACACGGACAAGGGCGCGGGAACGGATTACGTCGACCTCGACGCGGGTCAGGGCGTGCGCGCGGACGGCACGATCGGTGCGCGCGGCGATGGCCTGGCCTTCGATCCGGCGACGACCGCCGCCCCGGGCGTGGCGTTCAAACACGCGCATTCGAAGGACAACCCCGAAGCGGACTGGGGCCTGCACGTGAAGCAGGCGGCGCGGTTCGCGCTGCGATCGCTGGACGCGGCGTTCCCGGACGCCGCGCCTTTCACCTTCGACAACACGCGGGTGATCGCCGCCGGCATTTCCAACGGCGGTGGCGCGGTGCTGCGCGCGGCGGAACTGGAGGGCGACTGGCTCGACGCCGTCGTCGCGGGCGAGCCGAACGTGTTCGTCGAAGGTGCGCGTCCGCTGTACGACTACACGACCGAAGCGGCGCTGCTCATGCCATGCGCGCTGCTGCACCTGCAGGGCCTGCCGCAGCCGCCGCTCGCGGCGCAGTCGGTGCCGGCGTGGACGCAGCGCTGCGCCGCGCTGCAGGCCACGGGCGTGATCGGGGGCGCCGATACAGCGGCGCAGGCGCGCTACGCGTACGAGGCGATGAAGGCGTCCGGCTGGACCGACGCGTCGCTGCGCGCCGGTGCGCTGTCGGTCGGCTTCGATCTGTGGCGCGCGGTCGCGGTGGCGTATGCCTCGGCGTACGGGCGCTACGGTGTCGGCGAGATGCCGTGCGGAAACCGGTATTCCGCGCTGGGTCCGGACTTCGCGCCGCGTGCCGCCACTGCCGCCGAGCGCGCGGCGTGGTGGTCGGATGCGAGCGGCATCCCGCCGGGTGCCGGCGTCCACATCGTCGAGGAGAACCCCACCGCGCCACTCACCACGCTGCATTGCCTGCGCGCGTTGTGGACCGGCGGGGAGGCCGATGCGACGCGCGTGAAGCAGGGCGTGGCGAAGACGCGCGCCGGACTCCCGCGCGCGGGATTGCCGGTGGTGGTGATCCACGGCACGGACGATGGCCTGATCCCGCCGGCCTTCAGCAGCGCGCCGTACGTACGTGCCGCGCAGGCGGCGGGTCGCGACGTGCGTTACTGGCAGGTGCGCAACGCGCAGCATTTCGATGCGTTCCTGGGATTGCCCGGGTACGGTGCGCGCTACCTGCCGCTGCTGCCGTACGTGTACGAGGCGCTGGACCGGGTGAGCGCGCACCTGGACGGCGCGGCGCCGCTGCCGGCGGATGCGGTGATCGAAACGACGCCGCGTGGGGCGGGGAAGGCGTTGCGGGCTTCGGATCTGCGGATGCCGAGGTAAGACGCACTGCACGCTCCATCGCGCTGCCCCGGGTGCGCTTCGCTTGCCCGGGCTACAAAGGCTGGGGATGGCGGCGCGGTACGGTCCACGCGCGCAGCGTTTGGAGAAAAAAATACCTGGTCATACCGACGAAGGGCGGGATCCAGGATGTCACGCCGTCCGCGCGCTCACAGCCAGCTCTCCCTCCGTCATTCCAGCGAAAGCTGGAGGCGTTCCAGAGCCACCTCTTGCTGGCTTCACACCCCTTTTGGCACGCTGGCGGTCTTCCCGGACACGGAGCGCCGCATGACGCGTCGCCATTTCTCGATGCTGCGCGAGTTCCACCTCGCCGACTGGTTCACGCTGGCCAACGCCTTCTGCGGCACCGGCGCGATCTTCGCGGCGATGCGCTTCCTGCAGGACGGCGTGGTGCGCGATCTGCTCATCGGCATGGCGCTGATCCCGCTGGCCTTCGTCTTCGACGCGCTCGACGGCCGCGTCGCCCGCTGGCGCAAGTCGGCCTCCACGCTGGGACGCGAACTGGATTCGCTGGCCGACGTCATCTCCTTCGGCGTGGCGCCCGCCGCGCTGGCCTACGCCTGCGGCCTGCAGGGCGGATGGGACTGGATCGTGCTGAGCTACTTCGTCGGCTGTGGCGTGAGCCGACTGGCGCGCTACAACGTCACCGCCGAAGCGCTCTCGGGCGGCGACGACAAGGTGAAGTATTTCGAAGGCACGCCGATCCCGACGAGCCTGGTGCTGGTGATCGTGCTGGCGATCGCCGCCTCGCAGGGCGCCATCGGCGCGAACCTGTGGCTGGGCATGGTGCAGCTGGGGCCGTGGCAGTTCCATCCGCTGGTGCTGATGTTCGCGCTTTCCGGCTCGCTGATGATCAGCAAGACGCTGCGCATCCCCAAGCCCTGAATCCGGCCGCCGCCTCGTCGCGGCGGCGAAACACCGCGTTGGTACCATGACCGCCTTCCCCGACGGTGGCGATGGCGATGCAGGGCGTGGACGACTTCGAAGCGTGGAACCGGCGGTACTGGAACGCCTGGGGTGATGCGCTGCGCGCGACGCAGCCGGCGGCTCCGGCCATGCCGGGCTGGAACGAAGCGGTGGACTGGTGGTCGCAGCTCGCGCGCAGCGGCATGCCGCAGGGCGATGAGGCGGTGTCGCGCTTCAATGCGCAGGCGCAGGGCTGGTTCGGGCAGATGCAGCAGCTGGCGGCGCAGTTCGCCGGGCGGCCCGCCAGCGCCGGCGACATCGCATCGGCGTGGAAGCAGGCGCTGGGCGGCGAGGGCGCGAATCCGTTCGCGCAGGTGTTCGCGAACATGCCCGGCAGCGCGCAGACCGATCCGTCGAAATGGTTCGAAACCTTCGCGCCTTGGCTGCAATCGATGCAGCGCGAAGGACGCTCGTGGCTGGACCTGCCCGCGTTCGGTTTCGCGCGCGAACACCAGGAACGCTGGCAGCAGCTCGCGCAGGCGCAACTCGACCTGCAGGAGCAGAGCCAGGCCTACCAGGCGTTGCTGGCCGAAGCCGGGCAGGACGCGTTCGCGCGCTTCGAACGCAAGCTGGAGGAACGCAGCGCGCCCGGCAAGCAACTCGATTCGGTGCGCGCGCTGTTCGACCTGTGGATCGATGCGGCGGAGGAAAGCTACGCCGAGATCGCGCTGTCGCCGCGCTTCCGCGATGCCTACGCCGCGCTGGTCAACGCGCAGATGACGCTGCGCGGGCGCATGCAGAAGGAAGTGGAACAGATCAGCACGCAGTTCGGCATGCCGACGCGCACGGAAGTGGATGCGGCGCATCGCAAGATCGTGGCGCTCGAACGCGAACTGCGGCGGCTTCGCGATGCGCTGGATGGGTTGTCGCGGCCGGAGTCGCGCGAAACGCACGTGCGGGAAGCGTCGCCGCCAGCGGGAACGAAGAAGGCCGCGACGAAGAAAGCCGCAACGAAATCGACGGCGAAACCCGCGAAACCGGCATCGCCCCGCAAGCCGGGGAGGGCGCGCTGATGGACGCCTTCGGACCGCTGGGCTTCACGCCCGATTCGCTCGCGCAGGAATCGCTGCGCCTGCAGGCCAAGTTGCGCGCCGGGCTCGACACGCTGCACCAGGTGCACGACGTCGACTACGGCGCGACCGCGCGCGAGGAAGTCTGGCGCGACGGCAAGGTCGTGCTGTACCGCTTCCGCGGCAACACGCTGCCCCACGGACGCGCGCCGACCGCGCGCGTGCCGCTGCTGATCGTCTACGCACTGGTCAATCGCCCCTACATGGTCGACCTGCAGGACGACAAGTCGATCGTGCGCGGCCTGCTGGAACGCGGCGAGGACGTGTACGTGCTCGACTGGGGCTATCCCGACCGTTCCGACCGTTACCTCGAACTGGAGGACTACATCCAGCGTTACATCGGCGGCGCGGTGGACCATCTTCGTCGCGAATACCGAATGGATGCGGTCAACGTGCTCGGCATCTGCCAGGGCGGCGCGTTCTCGCTGTGCTTCGCGGCGCTGAACCCGCGCAAGGTGCGGAACCTCGTCACGATGGTGACGCCGGTGGATTTCCACACCAGCGACAACATGCTCGGCAACTGGACGCGCGGACTCGACGTGGACCTGTTCGTCGATACGCTCGGCAACGTGCCGGCGGACGTCATGAACTGGTGCTACCTGACGCTCAAGCCGTGGCGGCTGTTCGTGCAGAAATACGTGGGCATGGTGGACGTGCTGGACGATCCGAAAGCGCTGGAGGATTTCCTGCGCATGGAGAAATGGATCTTCGATTCGCCCGACCAGGCCGGCGAGGCGTTCCGCCAGTTCGTGAAGCAGTTCTACCAGGGCAACGG
Source organism: Lysobacter sp. SCRH-1R (assembly GCF_057747855.1). Lineage (NCBI taxonomy): Bacteria > Pseudomonadati > Pseudomonadota > Gammaproteobacteria > Lysobacterales > Lysobacteraceae > Lysobacter > Lysobacter sp. SCRH-1R. The sequence goes on from NZ_CM173227.1 coordinate 1,513,170, forward strand.
CTTCATCGAGGGCGGCATCGAGATCGGCGACCGCGCGGTGGACCTGCGCAGCATCGACATGCCGATCCTGAACATCTACGCCGAACAGGACCACCTCGTGCCGCCTGCGTCGTCGAAGGCGCTCGCGGGGCTCACCGGGAGCGACGACTACAGCGAACTGTCGTTCCGTGGCGGGCACATCGGCATCTACGTGTCCAGCCGCGCGCAGCGCGAGGTGCCGCAGGCGATCCACGATTGGCTGGCGCAGCGGGCCCGCTAGCGCTCGTCCGTCCTGAGCGCGAAGGACCGGGTTCGCGGTATCCGGTTGCCACCCCGGGTTCGCCGGAATGACGGTTCGAGCGTTCGGCGTGACGAACATCCCATCCGCGCACGCGACCTCGCGACATCCACGCACCGCATGGCACACTCGGCGCGATCCAGAAGGAAGCGACCGTGACCCGAATCCTCCTCATCGCCTGCCTGGCGCTGCTCGGCGCCTGCGCCTCCCATCCCGCCGCACCGGATGCGCCGGCCGCCGTCGTCAGCGATTCCGCGAAGTGGGAGCCCGACATCGTCGCGTTCGAGCAGGCCGACAGCGTGGTGCGGCGCATGCCCGGCGCGGTGCTGTTCGTGGGCTCCTCGTCGATCCGGTTGTGGGATTCGATGGCCGGGGACTTCCCCGGGATGGCGACGATCAACCGCGGTTTCGGCGGCTCGCGCGTGCGCGATTCGACCTACTACGCCGATCGCATCGTCGTGCCGTACCAGCCCGGCGCGATCGTGTTCTACGCCGGCGACAACGATCTGTTCGAAGGCCGCACGCCGCAGCAGGTGCGCGACGACTTCGTCGCGTTCGTCGAGAAGGTGCGCGAGACGATGCCGGAAACGCCGATCGGTTTCGTGTCGATCAAGCCCAGCCCATCGCGCGTCGCACTGCTGCCGCAGATGCGCGAAGCCAACGCGCTCGTGCGCGAGTACGCCGAGCAGGCTCCGGGCGTGGATTACCTCGACGTATTCCTGCCCATGCTCGATGCGCAGGGCCAGCCGCGCGAGGAGTTGTTCGTGGCCGATCGCCTGCACATGAACGCCAGCGGTTACGCGATCTGGGCTGGCGTCGTGCGGCCGTGGCTGGCGGCGGTGAAGTAGGCGCATGAGCGTGCGGCGTGCCATCCGGTCAGTCGTGGTCGGCGCGTGCGTCGGCCTGGTTGCGGCACCGGCGGCCTTCGCCGAACCGCCGCCGCAGGCGCAGCGCGAGATCGAGCAACTGATCGATGCGCTCGGAAAGTCGGGCTGCGAGTTCCAGCGCAACGGCACGTGGTATCCGCCCGCGAAGGCGCAGGAACACCTGCGGCGCAAGTACGACTACCTGCGTCGGCGCGACCTGGTCGCCAGCGCCGAGCAGTTCATCGAGCGCGCGGCCACGAGCAGCAGCATGAGCGGCAAGGCGTATTCGGTGCGGTGCCCCGGGCAGCCGGTCGTGCCGTCGGCGCAGTGGCTCGGCGCCCGGTTGTCGACGCTCCGTCACACGACGCCCTGACCGCCGGCGCTAGACTCGCGCGCGTCGGCAGTCCACGCCTTGGTCCGAGCACGCGCCATGAACGCCACCCGCACGCTTTCCCGTTCCCGCCACGACCGCATGGTCGCCGGCGTCCTGGGCGGCATCGCCCGGCGCTTCGGCTGGAATTCCACCCTGCTGCGCGTGCTGTACGTGCTGGGGTCGATCGCCTCGGCCGCGTTCCCCGGGATCCTGGTGTACCTGATCCTGTGGCTGCTGATCCCCGAGGGCGATTGACGCGGCGAAGTCGCGCATCGCGATGCGCTAGGCTTCGCGCATGCCGATGCCGCCAAGCCCGATGGTCCGACGAATGGCGATCGCGCTCGGCGCGGTCTGGACGCTGCCGAACACCTTGCTTGGCCTGCTGCTCGGCGCGGTCGGGCTGGTGTTCGGCGCGCACGCGCACTGGCGGCAGCGCGAGATGGCGCTGGTGTTCCATCGCTGGCCGTGGGGGCCGGGCGGCGCGATCACGTTCGGCAACGTGATCCTGCACACGGGCGAGGATCTGGATTCGGCGTGCGTCACCTACGCGCATCGCGCCGGCCACGCCGAGGAGGCGCCGATCGTGCTGGCCGACCACGAACGCGCGCACGTCTACCAGTACCTCGCGCTCGGGCCGCTGTTCCTGCCGCTGTACCTGCTGTCCGGCGGGATCAGCGTGCGCAACCGCTTCGAGCGGGCGGCCGACCGCTACGCGAGCACGGGGCGCGGCTGGTGGCCGTGGTCGGCGTGACAGGCGTCATTCGAACGACACGAGGTGCCCGTCGTTCTTCCACGCATCGAATCCGCCGGCGAGCGGACGCACGCGCTTGAAGCCGCGCTTGTTGAGCGCGCGCGCCAGCACTGCTGCGGACGCTTCGTTCGGGCAGTCGCAGTAGACGATCACTTCCTCGCGCGGCATCAGCACGGCTTCCGGGACGGTCTGCACGAACACCGAGCCCGGTATCCAGCCGGTGAGCGCGCGCTGCGGCGCGGGGCGCACGTCGAGGATCAGCGGCGGCGATTCGCCGTCCATGAGCTGGCGCAGCTCGCCCGGCGTGATCCGCGCCATGCGCAGCTGGCGCTGGAACATGCGCCGGCGCCACAGCTTCCACAGCACGAAGGCGGCGATCAGCGCCAGCACCACGGGGATGGTCATGCGGCCGAGCGTTTCGAGCCCGTCGAGCACCCCGTTCACCGCTTCATGGAAGATCGCGCCCAGCGCCACCGCGACACCGGCCCAGAGCACGGCGCCGATCCCGTCGAACAGCAGGAAACGGCCCGGCCGCGTGCCGGTTTCGCCGGCGAGCGTCGTCGCGACGGCGGCGAATCCCGGGATGAACTTGGCGACGATGAGCGACGGCGGGCCCCATCGGCCGTAGATGCCGCGGGTCATCAGCACGCACGAATCCGGCGACAGCGAAAGCCGGCACATCAGCCGCAGCAGTTTCGCGCCGAGCCGCCGTCCGCCGACGTACCAGAGCCAGTCGGCGATGATCGCGGCGAGCGCCGCGACGGCGACGATCGGCCACAGGCTCTTGCCCTGGTCGGTCGCCAGCGCGGCCGTGAGGATGATCGGCGGGTACGCCGGCACGGGGATGCCGCCCTGGTCCAGCAATACGCTGACGAAGACGACGAGCAGGCCGTAGACGGCGATGAGGTGGAGGAGGGTGTCCACGGGGGTGCGTGCGAACCCATGGCGCGCGCGGGCGATGACGCCATGGTAGGCCCGCGCGCCGGCACCGGGTAGCGCGCGACGTGCATCGCTGCGTGCCGCCGGTGCGGACTTGTGCGCGTTCAGCCGATGGCGAAGCTCGTCCGCGTCCGGCCCAGGCGCAGGCCGTTCGGACCGAAGCTTTGTTCGACGAAGGTCAGCCGCGCGTCCTCGACCAGGACGATGGAGCTGCAGCGCGTGCCGTAGCGCTCGCCGCGCACGAAGGGCGGCGACAGCAGGCGTTCCAGGTCCAGCCCGACACCGGTGTCGGGCAGCGTCGCGTCCGGCGCGGGCGTGGTGTCGGCGAGGGCGTCGAACAGCGGGGCGAGGGCGTCGTCGCCGGTCTGGCCTTCGAGCGCGGCGGGACTCGCCAGCCAGCGCTCCAGTGCCCGGCTCGCGTGCCCGCTCTTGGGCCAGGGGGCATCGAAATCGCCGTTCGACATGGCATGAAGGCCGGGCGCCACGTCGTAGGTCCGGAAGCCCGGATGGTTGCTCGCGAACGCCAGCCGCGTCCCGTCGAAGGCGAGCAGGTTGAAGCGGCCGAAGCCGGCGGCCTGCGGGGCGAGGCCGGCGAGGGCGCCGACATGGCCGTTCCCGGACACGAACTCGCGCACCAGCGCGCCGCGGGAGCGCGGCATCGGCCCTTCGGCCGCGCCGGCGCGGACGTTGGTGACGGCCGCCAGCCGCCCGCTCGTGGACACCATCAGCCAGCTGCCGCCGGCAAGCAGGTCGCGCCCGCCGTACAGCGCCGGGTCGACCGGGTCCGTGGCGGCGGGCGAGGCCGGCCGGTCATGGGCTTCGTCGCGGTTGGCGATCAGCGCCAGCCGGTAGCGGGGATGCGTATTCCACGAAAGGGCAATCAGGCACATGCGGATGTATTGGCAGGGGGAATGGAAGTTGCGTTCAGCTGAGCCGGCTGAGTCAGTGTAGGGATAGTCCTACAAAGCGCCGCAGACCCCGCTGACTGCGGCGCCCGGGAAAGCTTGGCAGCCTATGAATCCTGTCCCCGCCCGTCCAATCCGGACGTTCCCCCAGCCGGGAGGAAGCCCCCGATGTACCGCGTCGAACTATCGCGCCACGACGGCGGCGTTCTGCACCAGCAGATCGCCGAAGCCTGCGCCGATTACGCCAGCGCCGAAGCCGCGCTTGCCGCGGTGTTGCCGAAGGCAAAGCGGTGCGCGGAAAAAAGCCGGCAGGCACTGTGGCTGCGCATCTACGATGAGCGCTCGCGCGTGGTGTTCGGTACGCTGCTGCCCTGACCTCGCGCCGGAGGGCGTCATGGGCAAGAAACAGTTCGAGGCTTCCATCGCGCAGGGTGGGCATCGGCGACTCGCGCAGATGATCGGCGAATGGGAAGGCACTTTCCGGCTCTGGTTCCAGCCCGACCATCTCGCCTGTGAAGCGCCGCAGCGCGGCACCGTCCGCGGCATCCTCGACGGCCGCTTCCTGATCCACGAATACCGCACGCGTTATCGCGACGATCCCATCGAAGGCGTTGCCATCTACGGCCTGCACCTGGACGAAAACGCCTACGAATCGGCCTGGGTCGAAAGCTTCGGCACCGGCACCAGCATCATGTTCTCCGCCGGCCCGGCCACGTCGGATCACTTCAACGTGCTGGGCAGCTACGGCGACGGAAAAGGCGGCCCGCGCTGGGACTGGCGCACCGAAATCGAACAGCCCGATCCGGACCAGCTCATCATCACGATGACCAACATCTCCCCGCAGGGCGAGTCGGCGAAGGCGGTGGAGGTGCGGTACCGGCGTGTGGCGAACGCGGGGTTGTAGTTGCGCCAGGTCTCACGGTGACGCGCCGTTCGCCCTGAATCGGATCAACCGCCCACCGACCTGGTGCGCAAGGCGATCCCGCTGGCAACGATGGCGAACGACTCCGCATCGATGCGATCGACGGCAGCGCCATCGCTCAGGTGATACGAACGCATCCCTTCCACGACCCGCCGCTCACCCGAACCGCGCGCCTCGATCAACGTTCGACGCACGTGGATCGTGTACCTGTTGCCGTCATCGTCGTAGGCGCTGAAGGTTTCGTGCGGCATGGTGCACGGTTCCGGTGGGGCGGTGGACGATGATCGGAGGCGTGCGTCTCGTGGGGTGAGATTGCGGCCGATTATCGGCGCCGCATGGCGGGCGAAGGGAAGTCGCGTCGTCGTGCGTGTAGTGCCGGCACGTCAGAAGGGGCAGCGGTCCGAGCTGTCAGCGTCCAACTTGGAGTTGATGGGGAATGTGAGCCCATCGATGTCTGCATGAGCGCCGCAGAACCCCAGGCCGAGCGCAGCTGGATCACTGTCCGAAATGACCCTGATGTCGCCATCTTCCTTCATGACCATCACATTCCCATGCTCGCTTTCAAACGCCAGTGAGCCGTCGCGACTGATCATATGAACGCTGAAGGTGCAGTATGCTGATCTGCCTGCACGCTATGTAGTTGAACCATGAATCGTTCGCCGTCCTTGGCAATCCGCATGCAGTCATCGAACGACTTTGAACACGGTTTCCCGGATTCTGGCGAAGTGCATAGCTCGCTTGGAGTTAGGTACAGCCCAATGATCGCGTTGTTTAGGTTCGCACGAGGGGGGGGGCGGTGTTGCACGGTGAGCTGAAGAGCGGTCATCTCGTGCGTTGCATCCAACGATGCGTGCCAGAAGCAATATACCGGATGCGATTCGACTCACCGGGAGCTCCAGACGTCAGGCATTCTTCTGTTCACGCCGTAATTCGCCAGTGCGGCTGAGTGCAGTCTGACGTTACTCGGCCAGTAGCCTACGGCGGTGCCGGGAGCGTCGGCACCGGCGGTTGCAGGCGATGGCGCACCAGCACGAAGCCGGGCTCTACTGAGATAGCTCCGTCGGCAAGGCGTACACACCTCCATCGTACCGCGCTCGATACTTCTTGAACTTTCGCTCAGAACGAACAGCGACGCATCCTGCTCTCTTGTCTTCGAACTTCTCATCGACTTTCAACTCACGAATCACGAGTTCGGCCCAATCCCCCTTCTTCGGTACGACTGCAATGGACCTCATGACTGTGCTGAACTCACCGTCGCATTGCATGTCCCATTCACCGCCATGTGATGTGGCCACCATGCCGGACAGCGGACGAGCAAGAGTCCCACCAGTCAACACAAATAGGCTGAGTGTTTCGTAGGAAAAAGGGTTCGCGCTGGAAGATCCTCTCCATCGGACACGGACTCCGAAAGCCCGACGTCCTTTCTTGAGTGTATAGCGGGCACGGTCCAGCGAAAGGCCGTCTACATAGACGGCATCGCTTTCCAGCGCGCCTCGTTCCAAACGGCGAGCAATGCGTTTACTACGTCTCTTGTCATAAGCTCCAATCTCAAGGTCGAGTAATTCATGATTCTGATTCGTTAGTGGAACTGCGACGAGCACCATATCCGCGTTATCTGCAGACGCTTCGCAGTCCGACCTTGACCAGTCTGGAAACCGATCTTGAACCTCAATTTTGTACTCATTTTCGATATCAGGGCGCACTTCCAGGCATGGGCGAGCGTACGCCATCAGTGGCATGAGCAGAAGAACCATCACGCACAAGAGCCTCATTTAAACATCCCATCCTTCCATATCAGATCAAAATGCCTGGCCCGAGCGACGTAGCTGTCTGTCCTCAAATTGACCACCGCGGCTATTGAGTTGACGACTGCTCTGAAGATCCGTTATCGGCCTTAAGGTGCAGAGAATTTCCCTCCCAGAAGTAGACCGCCGAGCGCGTTGCGTATGGGGTTTCCAGTAGTAAATCCGGCGTCTTGACGAAGTCGGAGGTATCGTGAGGAAAGAGCTTCTGATGCCATCCACCTGCGCCCAGGTGCGGTTGTGGTTGACCTTGCCGGTGAGGCGCAGCGTCGCGCCTTGCGGTAGCCACGCCTGCGGGCGCCCGGCCTGATCGCATAGATCCGTGCCGAAGGAGGTGATGGCCGATTCCTTCGGCGGTGCCGGAAGCGTCGGCACCGGCGGTTGCAGGCGATGGCGCACCAGCACGAAGCCGGTGGAATAGGGCCGTAGCGCACTGCCATCTTTCGGCCGCTTCTCGGTCGAATCGGCGGGCGTGGCGTCGGGATAGCGGCGGTCGATGCGATACGCCACGACTTCGCCGTCGGCGATGCAACGCACGCCTTTTTCCTGCGAGAACGTCCCCTTCGTGTTTGCGCTGAAATGAATGCCGCCGTGAAAGCCGCCGTTGGCGCCAAGCGGATAGTTTCCGCACTGCGAGAGCGCCAGGCCTTCGTAGGCTTTCAGTGGATCGGTGAAATCCTTTTCGCTCTTGTCCTTGAACACGTAGCCGATACGCGATGTGGGCGCGACGGGTTTGACGGACTTCTGCGCGGGTGTGTTCATGGGATCTCCGTTTCCAGGGCGGGCATCAGTGCGTGTAGCGCGTCAGATAGGCCAGCGGGCCGAGGACGCCTTCAACCGGGTTCCCGCTGATCGAAGAATCGTTGCCGGCGCCGTCAGGGTTCCGTTGAACCGGCCCTTTCAGGAAAATTTCGAGGCCCTCGATGGTCACGCCGCTGCCATCCAGGGTGATCGTGCCGCCGGGGCCGCAGATCCTCAGGCTCTCGCTCGCCTTCAGTTCGACCACGCGCGTGCGATGGGTGATTCGCTCGCCGGCTTCGATGTCGTGGCGGCCTTCGATCTTGTGCGCGTAATGGCCGCCGGTTTCGGCCTTGCGGTCGGAGGCGGTCTTCTCGATGCGGACGTTGCCGACGTCCTCGATCAGGTCCTTGCCAATGGTGAGCTGCCGCGTTCGGCCGATCTCCAGCGTGTGATCGCGGCCCAGCGTTTCGCGGCGGTCCTGGCCGATGCTCAGGGTTTCATCGTTGCCGACGGTTTCCTTGCGGTCGTGGCCAATCTGGATGGTCTCGTCGTTGCCAACGTCTTCGCTGCGATCGTGGCCGACGCGCGTGGTCTCGTCGTTCTCCACGACGATGTTCTGGTCCTTCTGCGCGTGGACGAAGATTTCTTCCTGGCCGGCTTCGTCCTCGAAACGCAGTTCGTTATAGCCCTTGCCCTTGTGGGTCTGGGTTTTGAACGTCGTTCGCGTCTTATGCAGCGGTAATCGATACGGCGGTCGGTTCCCGGCGTTGTAGGCCGTTCCCGTGACCACCGGTTGATCGGGGTCGCCCTCCATGTAGCTGACGATCACTTCCATGCCGATTCGCGGAATCGCCGTGAAGCCGTACATCGGTCCAGCCCAGCCCTGGGCAACGCGAACCCAACAGGTGTCGGACCCGTCACAGTGCCCTCGCGGTCCCACGGAAGATGCACTCTCACGCGGGCATGTTCGTCAGGAAATATTTCTTCCCCGGGTGGGCCGACGACGCGCGCGATCTGCGGGCCGTCAACGAACGGCCGCGGCGCGGGTTCGGGCTTCCAGTCGTAGTGCGCGGGCACCACGGTCGCTTCGAAGCTGTAACGGGTGCCGTGCGCGGTGTCGGCGGAGTCGGCTTCCTGCAACGTGGCCTGTTCGCCGCGGTGACGCATCGCGATCACGCGCCAGAGAGCGTTGAGGGCCTCGGTAGGATGCCCGGTCAGGTCGAACGCCAGACCGGGCCACAGCCGCGCGTCGTCGCCTTCGATGGTGGCGTGCTCGGCGAGGTTACGAAGTCCGGAAAGCTTCGTCCGCGTAAAGGGTTTGCCCGCGGCGTCGGCCTTGTACCGGCCCGGATAGTCGTAGTGCTCATAGTCCCCGATGGCCTTGTCGTGGCTCCAGGGCCTCGCTTCGTGCTGCAGGTCATACCGAGGGTTGTGAAATGTCGCGTCCCGCTGCGTCACGCGAGTGGGCGCAAGTTGGCGGCGGTGCGCGAAGTGCCACAGGTGCGGCTGGGGCGCATCGCCGCCCGGGGCGGGCTGGTACAGCACCTCGCCGTCGAGCGTCGGCGCGGTGTCGATGCGATCGGTCAGGACGAGACGGCTTTGGTTTGCCGCGTCGTGCCAGTAGACGATGCCTTCTTCCGTCGCGAGACGATGAACGAAGCGGTCGTCGTGTTCCCTGTACTGGGTGGCGTACTCGCGAGGTTCGTGATGACCGAGATACGTCGTTTTCGTCCCTTGAAAGCGATGCTCTTTCAGGATTGTTTCCAGGATCTCCGGCGCATTGACCTGCTGGAAGATGCGGCTGTTGTGGCGCAGTGCCAGGCGCGCGAGCGGTGATTCGACGACCGCCCTGTAGCGGGTCAGCCGGAAGCCGGTCTCGCACTGCTCGAACGCGGTGCAGATGCCGTGCACCGTGCGCACCGGCTCACCGTCGCGCTCGACGGTGAACATCGCTTCGCGATCCAGCAATTCCGCCGTATCGATCGCGTCATCGATGCTGGAAAGATCCAGCTCCAGCCGGAACGATTGCGAAACACCTTCCGTCAGCTCGAAACGGACCACATCCAGCGCCGGCCCTTCGCCCAACGCGAAGGAGAAGGCTACATCCGATTTCATACTTCTTGTCCCTGAAGTGAAAGCGAATGTCCTTTAAGCCATGCGAGGTACTCGATCGCAATCGGAAGAAGTCGCGGGTTGGTTCACGCCCGTGGCGCGTGCCTGCGGCGAGCGGCACTTCGGCGGTGCCAGGATGGCAAGTGGCCGGACAAAACAAAAAAGGCCAGACCGCGAGGCCTGACCTTTTTTCTATGGTGCGGAAGTGGGACTCGAACCACTAGCAGATGTCGCTTGTTCTGTGCCGTATGCGCTAATCGCGTACGCGGGATGCCCCCAACTATGCCCCCAAACAGTGCCGGCTGATACTGGACGTTGTTGGACTCAGCTAGACTCGGCAGCGCGTGACGTTGGCCGGTATTAGTTAGCGGATCTAAGGGCCACGCGTATCAATGACTATATCGCGCGGCTTAGTCGTCGTGGCAGCCTACCGCGAATCCCTAACCACCTGGCCCCGCGTCGCTTCGCTGTGCAGCCGCGGTTTCATTAAGGTGTCCTCTTCCGTCCTATAGCGGACAGCGTCCGGCCGACCAAGTGCCCGTATCCGGCATTCAAAGCGACACAGAGGACGTTCGGACGATCGAAGCGGGCTCGGCGGTGCTAACGTCCGCTTCTGGCCGATAGCGGACATTCGGCTGGGACGGCCGGCAGCCGGGCTGCTAATGTCCGCTTTCGACCCATAGCGGTCGTCGGTGACGTCTGTCCTCACTGCGCCTTCACCTTTCCCCCGATGACCATTGGAGGCCATCCAGGGAGGAAGCCATGCGCTCGACCGTCACCAGTCCGATCTCCGTCGCGCTCTTATCGCTGGCCATCGCCGCCTGCTCGCGCGAACAGGCATCCGCCACAGAAAGCAGCTCCGAACCGTCCCAGACCGCATCGACCAGCACGGCGCCCGCACCCGCTCTCGATACGTTGACGCCCGAAAAAGCCGCCGCGCTAGTCAAAGATGTCTACACCTACGCCTACCCGCTGGTGCTGATGGACGTCACGCAGCGGCAGGCGACCAACGTGCCAAACGCGACCGCGGTGTCGATGCGAGCGCCGATCAACCAGTTCGCGCACTTCCGCAGCTACCCGAAGGCCGACGCCAAGGACGTGGTGCGGTTCAACTTCGACACGCTGTACTCGTTTGCCTGGCTCGATCTGAGCCAGGGGCCGGTCATCCTCACGGTTCCGGACACCAACGGCCGCTATTACCTGGTGCCGACGCTGGACATGTGGTCCGACGTGTTCTCGTCCTTGGGCGCGCGCACCACGGGCACGAAAGCCGGACACTTCGCTTATGTTCCGCCCGGCTGGACCGGCACGCTGCCGGAGGGTGTCGAGAGAATTCATGCGCCGACGTCGACGATCTGGATGATGGGACGCACGCAGACGAACGGGCCTTCCGACTACGAGAACGTGCACAAGGTCCAGGACGGCCTGAAGTTGACCCCGCTGGCGAGTTGGGGCAAGGACTACGTGCCGCCGTCGACGTCGCCGGTCGATTCCAGCGTGGACGACAAGACACCGCCACTGGTGACGCTGGACCAGATGAGCGGCGTCGATTTCTTCAACCGCTTCGCGCAACTGCTGAAGAAGTATCCGCCGCACGCCAACGACTACCCGATCCTCTTCCGCATGCGCGCGATGGGGCTGTCGCCCGGGCACGACTGGGACGCCGGCAAGCTCAACGATAAGACCACCGCACTCATCAACGAGGGCGCCAAGGCGGCGCTGGCCGACATCACAGCCAACATCAAGCGCGGGGGCGGCGCCACCCACGTCAACGGCTGGAATCTGACGACCGAGGGCATGGGCGCCTACGGCACTTCCTATCTGCGACGCGCCACCGTAGCGCTGGCGGGCTTGGGCGCCAACCTGCCCGAGGATGCGATCTATCCGTCGGCGTTTGTCGACAGCGATGGCAATCCTCTGGACGGCGCGAACAAGTACGTTCTGCACTTTGACAAGGGCCAGTTGCCGCCGGCCGATGCCTTCTGGTCGCTGACCATGTACGACGCGCAGGGCTTCCAGGTGCCGAACCCGATCGATCGTTTCGCCATCGGGGGCCGCGACAAGCTCACGTTCAACGCCGACGGATCGCTAGACATTTACATCCAGCCTCAATCGCCGGGCGCGGACAAGGAGTCCAACTGGTTGCCGTCGCCGGCATCCGGCCCGATCCAGCCGACGCTGCGCCTGTATTCGCCACGCGCCGCTGTGATGGAAGGTGCATGGGCGCCACCGGCGCTAAAGCGCACGTAGCAAGGCTCGTAGTAAACCCGGGGAGGCCCGTAGCGGACCTCCCTGATGACTTGCGCGAACAGGCTGGATGTCCGCTTCTGGCCGATAGCGGACATCATGGGCGCAGCACCGGAAAGACCAATGCCAGGATCCGGCCAGACGCCCCAGAGATCGCGCTATGCGTCTGCCTTCGCGCGAGGCTTCAATCGGAAGCTGATCCCCAAGCGGTTGATCGCATTCATCGCCGCAATAGTCAGCGTCAGGTCCACTAAGTCCTTCTCGGAGAACGCCGCTGCGGCCGCAGCGTACGCCGCGTCTGAGGCGTGCGTCTCGCTTACGCGCGTGACTTCTTCGGCCCACGCCAAGGCTGCCCGCTCCTGCTCCGAGAACAGGTACGCAGCTTCGTGCCAGACCGGAACAAGGACGACAGTTTCCACCGACATCCCTTCCTTGATCACATCACGTGTATGTATGTCGATGCAGTGGGCACACCCATTCAGCTGGGAGACCCGCAAAAACACCAAGTGGATCAGTTTGGCCGGCAGGGCCGTGCCCGTCGTGACGAAGTGGTGCAGGGCCCCAATTGCCTTGGCACCCTCGGGGGAAACCGTAAACCAGTTAGCGCGTTTCATCGTGTGGAAGTCCTTGTTGAAGAGGTTGCTGAGCTGGCCCGTTGCCAGCTCATCAATCCTGTGGACGCCCAAGCCCCGCAATTCGTGACAGGCTGGCAGCTCAGGGGCCGCACGAGCAGACGTCGGGTGTCGGTTGTCCTTAACGAACTATGTGAATCGGAGGTGCCTAAGCGTGCTTTCCGCCAAGATCCAGTGGCGCGCCTCAGATGGGGCTTGGCGCGCAAGGCGGGGGGTGGTCACACTTTGCAGCGCAGCTACGTCCTGCGTAGGAGCAGGAGAACTACATGGACCAGTCCACCCTCGTCTTTCAACGACATCGTGCTCGGCTGCTCGGCATTGCGTACCGGATGCTAGGGACGCTTGGGGATGCCGAGGACGTTCTGCACGATGCATGGCTCCGCCTTCAGGCCCATAACCTGGAGGAGCTTGAAGACCCCGAAGGATGGCTTATCACTGTGACAAGCCGCCTATCGCTAGATCGCTTGAGGCGGGCGAAGGCGGAGAGGGAGCATTACGTGGGGCCATGGCTGCCGGAGCCCTTGGCGCCGGAGTCCGACCAGCCCGAACTTGTCCACGAACGTGACGAGAGCCTGAGCCTTACTTTTCTTTTGCTGCTGGAGCGGCTGAGCCCCGATGAACGTGCGGCCTTTTTGCTGCATGACGTTTTCGAATACAGCCATGGTGAGGCCGCAAAGATTCTAGGCATTGCCGACGATGCTTGCCGGCAACGCGCCCACCGCGCCAAGGTTCGGCTACGCGATGGCCGACCGCGCTTCGAAGTCGACGCCGCGGTACACAGCCGCCTGCTGAATCGCTTTATCGACGCGATGGCGCGACCATCACTCGAAACCTTGCGAGCACTGTTTGCTGAGGACGCCGTCCACATCAGCGATGGCGGAGGTATCGTCCGCGCCTCGCTGCATCCCTTGCGCGGCGCCGATCGCTTGGCGCGCCTGTACCTCCAGATCGCGCGCCACTTGCCGCCGGCTACCCGATACGAGGTCGGCACGCTCAACGGCCTGCCGGCCGTGCTCTGGCTCGAGCAGGGGGTAGTCACGGGCGCAATGTGGATTGATACCGATGGGGTGAAGATCACCGCGATTCACTCCCTACGTCACCCGGGCAAGCTCGCAAAACTCGCGCCCGTCGTGCCATCACGGATTCTGGGTCCGAAGTGATCCATCGCTATCGCGCTATGGTTCGCCGTCACGTTACCTACGACTCGGATCGGCTTGGGACAATGTCCGCTTTTGGCCGAAAGCGGACGTTCGGGCGGGACGAAGGCGCCGATGGCTGGTAATGTCCGCTTCCGACCCAAAGCCGACATGAGGGGAAGGCGAATGCGGGTAAAACGATTTGTGATCCTGCTGGCGGCTTGTCTGCCGATGATCGGCACGGCAGCCACGATTGAAAAGCCGATCTACGGGAAGTTCGGCGGGATCCCGCTCGACGAAAGCCCAATCATTTCCCACATCCTGTTCGGCACGCTGCCAGACGGCAGTCCGACACCTGCCAGGATCGACGAGCACACGGTTCGCGTCGTTCTGTCGAATGTTCTGGGGACTGGCCTGTTCGGCGTGGAGGATGTTGATTGCAGCAAGGGGACGAAGCTGACCGTTGGCATTGGAGAGTGGGGAAACATCGGGCCCTCTCCGGTGGTGGAGAAACCATTCAAGCTGCGGAAGATGCACCCGAAAGCCGTTGAAACGTATCGCGAAGCTTGCTCGGTAGCGGGCGTCTCGCCCGACTGGTGATGATGGGAGCCCGCTGATTTCGGCCGTGCTAATGCCCGCTTTCGGCCGAAGCGGACGTGATCAACTCACAGCTGGCTCACCGAGGCATGTGCGCCTTCATCTTTTGCAGCATGTCTACCCGGTTTTCCTCATCCGATACGGCCCATTGCTGCTGCGGGATCGTGATGTCCCCCCGCTCACGCGACCGGCCTTCCTTGGCGGCCAGACCGCTCCGGATCGCCTGCATCCCGTGCAGGGCCATCCAGCGTCGATCGTAGGCGGGCGGGTTGGCGCGGTCCCAATTCACGGCGCGATTCATCTGTGTCCACACGACGTCCATATGCTGGGGCGCATAGGCTGAGAAGCCCTTGTTGAATGCCTGCACCAGCTCCAGCAGACCAGTCTTTGCCGTTTCATCCAGCAGGATGGAACTGTCGTTAACCGCGCGAACCCGTGCAAGGACATACCAGTAGGTAGCTTCTTCCGGCTGGTCGTCCGCGTAGAGAGCCTTGGAGATCTCGAAGAGAACCGGGGGGGCATAGTGGTTGGGACGCGCGATGGCCTGTTGCAGGGCCTTGTCGCGAACGCCTTCATCCGAGGACCTTAACAGTTGCAGCATGCCCTTCGTGGCCTGCGTGTTGATCTCCGCGAACTCGTCCTGCGATTCCACATACACGATCTTTCCAAGCGGTTGTCGCGATGGAGGCTCCTCCCCATACGCGTTGATGCTTATTGCCAGCAGCAGCGCGATTCCGACGACACAACCTCGATCCATTCCCATGCCCCGTCCCTGCCGTGTGTTCCCGCGGATCAGGCCGCATGCCGGGCAAAATTTCAAGTGGTCGAGAGGAAGGAGGCCGCGTCGCATGAGCTTTCAGAATGACAGCAGAATCCGCTTCTGGCCGATAGCGGACATCCAGGCAGGACGGACGCGACGGCGGCTGCTAATGTCCGCTTTCGACCCTTAGCGGACATCGCGGTCGTGCGGCAGGAGAACGTGAAATGGCGGAAGTTCCGCTGTTCGAGACGAAATGTGCTGCGTGCGGCCACGCGTTCGATTGCCCGAGCTTCGGCGACTTCGCGTATGGACTCGTCGTGTTGTGCACGCCGGACCGTAAGCACTACCGGAGTGTCGATGCATTCGATGCTTTTGCCCAGCGGGTCGCACGACATGTCGAATCCGGTGCTGTCTGGCACGCGTTGGCGGACCTTGCGGACCCAGTTGAGGAAGCCCCACTCACCACCGACGAGAGTTGCCCCATTTGTGGAAGCCCGGCGCTGGAACGCGGGGAGGACGCCATAGTCGGGAGCATGGCCGTCGTACCGGCAACGTTTGTCATTGCCTCCTCGCTCGATGAGTCGACGCTCGCGGAGCGCGTACGAAGAGTGAGCGAACGTGGATAGCCACGTCCGCTTCTGGCCGAAAGCGCTCATCTAGGAAGGGTGGCACGGGTAGAGGACTTGTTCCGTGAGGAGACGGGGGCTGTGGAGTGTGCGCCTGGTCATGGAAATGCGAATCGCGGCCCTTTCACGAACAGGCAGGTCCCTACTTGACAGCGTGTGGCGCCCTGACGATGCTCGCGGTTCGGGGTGACGTCCTGACCAGAAGCAAGGATGCGGGGAATGGCACAGGGGAGTGCGGCGCTGTCCGTCGTGGTTGACGGAGAGGGCAAGTCAAATCACGACTTGGGACTGCAGGGGCTCGTTCTCCTGGCGCAGTTTCATGGCATCGCGGCGGACGCGGCACAGTTGGCGCATGAGTTCGGTCGCAATGGTGAAGCGTTCGACGAAACGACGCTTCTGCTCGCTGCGAAGAAGCTCGGACTGAAGGCGAAAGTCACCGCGCAGCCCGCCATGCGCATCGCAACGGCGAACCTGCCGGCACTCGCGCTCTTGCCGAATGGCGATGCGTTCGTCGTCGCAAAAGTCAACGGCGACCAGATCCTCATTCACGACCTCGTCGAGAAGCGGCCACGGGCGATCCCGCGGGCCGAGTTCGAGGCGCGCTATGCAGGACGCCTGTTGCAGGTTGCCTCGCGCGCCTCAGTGCTGGGCGAATTGGCGAAGTTCGATTTCAGCTGGTTCATCCCGGCCGTGGTGAAGTACCGCAAGCTGCTGCTGGAAGTCTTCATCGTCTCGTTCTTCATCCAGCTGTTCGCGTTGGTGACGCCATTGTTCTACCAGGTGGTGATGGACAAGGTGCTGGTGCATCGCGGCCTCACAACGCTGGATGTCATCGCCGTCGGTCTGGTGTCCATGGCGATCTTCGAAGTGGTTCTGACCGGTCTGCGCACCTACGTGTTCTCCCACACCACGAGCAAGATCGACGTCGAGCTTGGTGCGCGCCTGTTCCGCCACGTACTGGCGCTGCCGCTGGCGTACTTCGAGTCGCGCCGCGTCGGCGACACCATCGCCCGCGTGCGCGAGCTGGAGAGCATTCGCAGCTTCTTGACCGGCCAGGCGCTCACCTCGGTGCTGGACTTGTTCTTTACCGTCGTTTTTCTCGCGGTAATGTTCTACTACAGCGGCTGGTTGACGTTGATCGTCGTGCTGTCGCTCCCGGCGTACGCACTGGTATCCGCGGCCATTACACCCGTCCTGCGCAAGCGGCTAAACGAGAAGTTCGCGCGTGGCGCCGACAACCAGTCCTTCCTGGTCGAGACCGTCAGCGGCATCGGCACGGTCAAGGCGATGGCGGTGGACCCGCGCGTGACGCGCACATGGGACAGCCAGCTGGCCGGCTATGTCAACGCCGGTTTCGGCGTGACGCGCATTGCCACGATCGGCCAGCAGAGCGTGCAGCTGGTGCAGAAGCTGGCGAGCGTGGCGATCCTGTTCTGGGGCGCGAAGCTCGTGATCGAAGGCAAGCTTTCGGTCGGCCAGCTCATCGCCTTCAACATGCTGGCCGGGCAGGTGGCCGCCCCGATCATCCGCCTCGCGCAGCTGTGGCAGGACTTTCAGCAGGTCGGCATCTCTGTCGAGCGCCTCGGTGACATCCTCAACACGCGCTCCGAGATCCCCGGCAGCCGCATGGCGTTGCCGCCGATCAAGGGGCAGGTCACCTTCGAACGCGTGTCGTTCCGCTACCGTCCCGATGCGCCTGAAGTGCTCGCCAGCATCGAACTGGACATCAAGCCGGGGCAGGTAATCGGCATCGTCGGCCGCTCCGGATCCGGCAAGAGCACGTTGACCAAACTGGTGCAGCGCCTCTACACGCCGGAACGCGGACGCGTGCTGATCGACGGCCAGGACCTGGCATTGGCCGACCCCGCATGGCTGCGACGCCAGCTGGGCGTGGTGCTGCAGGAGAACTTCCTGTTCAACCGCAGCGTGCGCGAGAACATCGCGCTCAGCGATCCGGGCATGCCGCTGGAGCGTGTCATCCACGCTGCGAAGCTCGCGGGTGCGCATGACTTCATTACCGAACTGCCGGAAGGTTACGACACGAAGGTGGGCGAGCAGGGCGCCGGACTGTCCGGCGGCCAGCGACAGCGCATCGCCATCGCGCGGGCGCTCATCACCGATCCTCGCATCCTGATCTTCGATGAGGCCACCAGCGCCCTCGATTACGAGTCCGAGCACGCCGTCATGAACAACATGCGGGCCATCTGCGAGGGACGCACCGTGCTGATCATTGCGCACCGTCTGTCGACCGTGCGCCACGCCCATCGCATCGTGGTGGTGGAGAAGGGGCGCATCGTCGAGAGCGGAAGCCATGCCGAGCTCGTCGATCGACCCGACGGCCATTACGCGAATCTCCACCGCCTGCAATTGGGGATCGCATGAAGCACGTCCTTCAGGGCCTGCACGATTTCATCGCCCGCTATGTTGCGATCTTCCGGTCGGCGTGGGCCATTCGCGGCCAGCTCGATCCCCCGCAGCGCAGCGCGGACGAACGCGCATTCCTGCCGGCGCACCTGGAGCTCACCGAAACGCCGGTGTCGCCCACGGCGCGCTGGACCATGCGCATCATCATCGCGTTCTTCTGCGTGGCGTTGTTGTGGGCGTGCCTGGGCCAACTCGACATCGTCGCGGTGGCGCCTGGCAGGACCGTGGTCGATTCGCGCAGCAAGGTCGTCCAACCCGCTGAGATGGGCGTCGTGCGACGCATCCTGGTGCGCGACGGACAGAGCGTGAAGCGGGGCGAAGTCCTCATCGAACTGGACGCGACGGCGACGGGTGCGGAGTACGCACGGGCGGACGAGGCACTGGTGAACGCACGGCTCGCCGTGCTGCGGCTGGATGCACTGGCGGGATCGCTCGGCAGCAATCGCCAGCCCGTGCTTTCCGCGGCGAACGATCTTCCGCAGGAACGTCTCGCTGCCGAGCAGTCCCTGGTGCGCAGCCAGTTCGATACCTACCAAGCCCGGCGCCACGCCCTGCAGGCAAGCATCGCGCAACGCCGCGCCGAACTGCGCACGACCGAAGCGACCATCGCGCCGCTGGCCGAATCGGCGCGCATCTCGACGGCGCGTGCGGAGGATTACGGCAAGCTGGTCGAAGGAAAATACGTCGGCCGCCACGAGTACCTGCTGCGCGAGCAGGAGCGCATCGCCAGCGAACGCGATCTCGCCACGCAGCGCAACCGCGTGCAGGAGATACGGTCCGCGCTCAGCGCGGCAGAGGAAGAACTGCGCGTGCTCATCACCGACATGCGCCAGCAGTCCCTGGATCAACTGCGCGAGGCTACCGCGCTGGTAGCGCAGTTGACCCCTGAAGTCGCCAGGACCGGGCAGCGCGACAAGCTGATGACGCTGCGCGCACCGGTCAATGGCACCGTGCAGCAGCTCGCGGTGCATACGGTGGGCGGCGTGGTGACGCCGGCGCAGCCCTTGCTCGTCGTCGTGCCGAACGAGGAGACGTTGGAGATCGAAGCCACGGTGCTCAACAAGGACATCGGATTCGTGCGTCCCGGGCAGCCGGTGACAGTGAAGGTGGAGAGTTTCCCTTACACCCGCTACGGCTATCTCACCGGCATCGTGGCAAGCGTTTCGCACGATGCTGCGCAGGATGAGCAGCTGGGGTTGGTGTTTCCGGCGCGGGTGACCCTTTCCACGGCGACGCTGAACGTCGGCGGCGTGAAGGTGGGGCTGACGCCCGGCATGACGTTGAGCGTTGAAATCAAGACCGGCAAGCGACGGGTGATCGATTACCTCCTCAGCCCCTTGCGGCAGCACGGAAGCGAGGCCTTGCGCGAGAGATAACCGACGTACTACGGGAGCACGATGATGTTCGGAAAGTGGTTCGGCTTGCGGAGCGATCGATGGCTGCTGGTGGCACTGGCGTTCTCCGCGCCAATCGTCGTCGGATGCACGCCAGACGATCGCAATCCCTCCAGGCGCATCGAGCAGGAGCACGCCCAGGCCCTGGCGCGCTCCCGTGTGAGCGTGGACCCTGCTCGTTGCCCGGACGGCGGAGACGGTCGTGTGTACGCGTCTCTCGGCGATTTCGTCATCGGGGTGCCGCACACATCGCAACCCCTGGTGCGCAGCCCGCTGCATCGTGGCGCCCCGCAACCGCCATTGCCGCCGATGCCGGAGGCACCAGAAGGGTGCCGCGGTCATCCGGCATCCGCGCAGCTGCTCGATCTGTGGGCGTGGCAGGAAAGCCTCCTCGACGATGAGTGGACGGGAATGCCGCTGGTTTCGCTCACGCTGAGCGCCGATCCGTCCAACGCCTCGTACTTGCAACGCTCCGACGAGGCATTGCTCGCCTACGTCGGGAAAGAGGCGGGTTGTGCGCCTATCGGTAAAGGCATCGTCAGTTGCGGAAAGCGCGACGCGAGTGGAGATGCGGCGGTCTTCGTGGTCAGCCGCGAACACTACGGATTGCCCGACGGCAAGCCGCTTATCGTCGTGTGCGGCGTGGGTCGCGTGCTACAGGAGGAGTGCGCGGTGAACCATGCGCTACGCGATGGCGTGGTGCTGCGCTACCGCTTCTATCGCGCGCCAGTGGCGAAGCAGCAGGCCGTCCCGATCGGGCAGGCGGCCGAGCTGGATCGCGCCATTCGTGCCGGCATCGCACGCTGGACGGTGCATGACTACGCGTGGGCGTCGCCGGACACCCAGTGAACTTTGTCGAAGTCGTTTCACCCATCGAATCAGGTCGTACACAAGGAGATTGCTGATCATGACGATTCAAACGAACTACGTGCGTGGCGATGGTGGTGTGACGCTGACCGCGCAGCAGCTTGCGCAACTGAACCAACTGTTTCAGGCACAGCAGCAGCAGGCAAGCGGTAATCCTGCGGCGGAAGGCCTTGGCACTCCGCTGTACGAGCTGATCCTGAGCTTCATCAGCAGCACGCAGACCGTCACCCGAGACGACGAGTTCGGGGTGCCCTACGAGGCGACCATTCGTGTACCGGGTCCTGATGTGGACCCGATCGTCTGGACGTGGATCGACGGCGCGTCGAAGGTCAATAGCGGCGATGGATTCTTCGCTGACTTCATCCGCCAGTACACGAAGATTCAGTATGAGATTCGTGGTGGCGACCCGGCTACCGCGGAGATCCTCAACCAGAAGGCATCGAACGAAATCGCGTTTCGGCTCGTGGCCGACATTCTTGGGCATGGCGGCCTGCTCCCGGGTATCGAGGGCTTGGGTGCGATCGACGCGGGTGCGGCCGCGAGTACCGTGTTCGTCAACATGCCGGGTTCTCCGGGTGCCGACTATGCGCCATGGGCGGGCACACTGCTGTTCCCCTATCTGGGCTACGACAAGTTCTACACTGACCTTCTTCTCAACCATGAGCAGGTCGTCGGAACGATCGAAGGCGAGGGCACGAAGACCCTCAAGCACAACGAAGGCACCTACGACCTGATCGCATCCATCCAGGCATCTAGTTCAGCACTGTGGTGGGCAGGCATCCCGAACTTCGGCGAGGCGCTGAAAAACGTGTTTGGCCCTGTGGTTCCGGATCAGGACCAGAGCAACCTGGTCTCGGCGACGAACCAGTTCTTCTGGAACTACTACGGACTGGAGCAGGGTTCGGTTTTCAGCCCCGGCGATGAGCTGGTATTCACCAACCTGCTCTCGCTTGGAGGTGAGGGCTACAAGGTCGGTACTTACGAGGCAGACACTCTGGAGGGGCGCTTGGCCCCGGACGTCATCCACGCCGGACGCGGCGATGACCGCATTTTGGGCGGTGCCGGTGGCGGCGACCTCATCGATGGCGGCGAGGGCACCGACACGGTCGATTATTCATCCTTCACCACCCAACTCACGCTCACGCTCAATACTGCGCTTCCTGCTAGCTCCGAGTTCAAGTATCGCGCCGAAGTCGCCGGCTGGGTGAGCACGGACTATTTGTACGACATCGAGAAGATCAAGCTCGGAGGCGACGACGATACGCTGACCATCAAGAGCTTGGACGGTAGCAAGCTGGCAGGTCTCGAAGAGATCGACATGGGCGCCGACGGCGGCGAAGAGGGCGACACGGTCGATCTCGGCGAGATGACCGAGGGCGCCAACGTCACCGATGCCGGCGATGGCGCAATCGAGATCGCCGGCACGGGTGGATTCGCGCTGAAGGTCAAGGGCGCCGAAACCATCAAGGGCACCGATTACGACGACAGCATCGCCGGCGGCAGCGGCGACAACTACCTGTACGGCGAGGACGGAGCCGACCAGCTCGATGGCGGCGACGGCAAGGACGAACTGCACGGCGGCGATGGCGAAGACAAGCTGGTCGGCGGCGACAAGGACGACAAGCTGTTCGGCGATGCCGAAAACGACGAACTCCTGGGCGACGCCGGCAACGACGAGCTGGAAGGCGGCGACGGCAACGACACGCTCAAGGGCGGCGCGGACGACGACAAGCTGCGGGGCGGCGAGGGCAACGACATCCTCGAAGGCGGCGGCGGCAAGGACGAAGTGCGAGGCGGCGCGGGCAACGACGTGCTGCATGGCGACGCCGAGGGCGGCAGTGACACCGGCTACGACAAGCTCTACGGCGACGATGGCGCCGACCAGTTGTATGGCGGTGCGGGCGTGAACCTGCTGGACGGCGGCGAAGGTGCCGATCAGATGGAGGGTGGCGCCGGTTTCGACTCGTACAACGCCGACTCCAGCGACACCATCCGCGACACCGATGGCAGCGGTTCGGTGTTCCTCGACGACCGACGCCTCACCGGCGGCACCCGCAAGGAGTCCGACCCGGAGAACGAGTACCGCAACGGCAGTACGCTCTACGTGCTCAACGACACCACGCTGGTCATCGATGGCGGTCTGACCATCAACGATTTCAAGAATGGCGACCTGGGCATCTTCCTGCAGACCGAACCGGACGACGAGGACGAGCCGGACATGGAGAAGCCGGAGAGCCGTGCCTCTCCGCTGATCATCGACCTGGATGGCGACGGCGTGGAGACCCGAGCGCTCAGCGGTAATCGCCATTTCGACCACAACGTCAACGGCATGGCCGAAGCCACCGGCTGGGTCGGCGCGGACGACGGTCTGCTGGTGCGCGATCTCAACGGTAACGGACGCATTGATGACGGCCGCGAGCTGTTCGGAAGCAGCACGCGGCTTGCCTCTGGCGCGTTGGCCGCCAATGGCTTTGAAGCGCTGGCCGACCTCGACGGAAACCGGGACGGCATCGTGGACGCCAACGACAGTGCGTTCGCGCAGCTGCGCATCTGGCGCGACGCCAACGGCAACGGCGTCACCGAGTCGGGCGAGCTGTTGACCCTGGCGCAGGCGGGCCTGGCCGGCATCCGCACGGCATGGCAGAACTCGACCCATGTGGACGCCAACGGCCAGGCGCACCGGCAGACCGGCAGTGCGATCCGCACCGATGGCTCCGCGGCTGCGGCGGCCGACGTGTGGTTCACCGTCGACAATTCGGACCGCATCAACCAGGTGCCCACTACGGTCGAGGCGGAACTGGACCTGATCGACCTGCCGGATGCCAAGGCTTTCGGCAACGTGATGGATCTGCGTCAGGCGATGGCGGGCAACGCGACCCTGCGGCAGATGGTGGAGGCCTACGCGAGCGCAACGGATGCCGAGCGCGGCGGAATGCTGGCCGCGATCATCTACGAGTGGGTCGGGGTGGCCCAGGTAGACCCCGGCAGCCGCGGCTCCTATGTCGACGCCCGGCAGTTGGCCGTGGTCGAGGCGCTGGTCGGCCGCCCGTACCGCAACACATACACGCCTGACGACCCGATTCCCAGGCCCGAAGCGGGCAACCTGCTGACGGCAGAGTTCGCGGAGTTCGCCCAGTACGTCGAGGCGCAGTTGTCGGCCCAGCTGGATTACGCCGATAGCGGCATTTTCCTTGGCGGCTTCGCGTCCGGCTATCACCGCGTCATGATCGATTGGGATGTGCTGAAGCAGACGCTAATCGACATGCACTTGGCCAGCGACGCCGAAGGGATCATCCGGCTATCGTCCACGGCATCTGCGCTGGGGGCGTATTCGCCCACCTACCGTTCGTTGCTCGAGCAGGCGCTGGTCAGCGTGGTGTCGCAGTACCCGCCCATCGGCGACCTTCTCAGCCAGCGTGCCGTGCGCGGTACGGATGCCAACGAGTCGGTGTTCGCCACCAATGCAGGCGAGTTCGTCATCGGCCAGTTGGGTGACGACACGTTGTACGGACAAGGAGGCGATGATGCCTACCTGTATCGTCTGGGCGACGGTCACGACATCATCTTCGACACCCACGGCAACGACCGCTTGCTGTTCACTGGCGGCATCCTGCCGGAGCACCTGACGCTCACCCGCGATGTGTCGGGCATCATCGTCCACATTGACGTCGGCGGCACGGTTGGCAGCGTACGTATCAGCAACGTGTTCGAAGGCGTCCAAGGCGCGCTGCGCGAGGGCGTGATCGAATCGTTCCGATTCGACAACGGCGAGGTGTGGACGCTGGATCGCATCCTGTCGGAGATCCAGCAGACGGCGGGTGAGGGCGATGACGGCCTGTACGGCACGGCGGCAGCGGAGACCTTTGCAGCGGCGGGCGGCAACGACGAGGTCTACGGCTACGGCGGCAACGACCTGTTGCAAGGCCAGGCGGGCGACGACGACCTCAACGGTGGAGCCGGCGATGACATCCTCGTCGGTGGCGTGGGCAACGATCTCCTGGCCGGCGGCGCGGGCATGGACATCTACCGCTTCGACGCAGGCGACGGACGCGACGTTATCGACAACTCCGGAAACGCGTGGGCCACAGCGTCGACGGATGTCGTCGAGTTCGGTACCGGCGTCCTGCCTTCGCAGGTCGTGGCCGAGCGACTAAACGACGACCTGATCCTGCGCATCGCAGGAAGCAGCGACGAAGTGCGCGTGCAGTACTACTTCAGCAACGATGCCGACAGCGCGCAGGTGATTGCCGAGATCCGCTTCGCCGATGGCACGGTATGGACGCCGACGCAGGTGAAGACGCTGGTGCTAGCACCGACCGACGCCGACCAGCGGATCGCCGGTTATGCCAGTGGCGACACCCTTGCAGGTGGTGGTGGTGACGATGACATCCATGCCATGGGCGGCGATGATGCGGTGCAGGGCGACAGCGGCAACGATTCGCTGTACGGCCACGATGGCAATGACATCCTCATTGGCGGCAGTGGCGACGACTACCTGGTCGGCGGAGCCGGCACCGACGTCTACCGTTTCGACGTCGGCAGTGGTGCCGACACCATCGAAAATTTCGGCAACACGTACACGGATGCCGCCACCGACGTCATCGAATTCGGCACCGGAATCGCGAGCTCGCAAATCGCGGTCGAGCGTCAGGGCGATGATCTGATCCTACGGGTCACCGGCACCGCCGATTCGGTTCGCGTACGCAGCTACTTCGCCAGCGACGCCAGCACGAACCGGACCATCAAGGAAATCCGGTTCGCCGACGGCACGGTCTGGAGCATCGCCCATGTGAAGGCCCTCGTGCTGGCGCCGAGCGATGCCGACCAGGAGATCCGCGGCTACGCAAGCAACGATGTCCTCTCGGCCGGTGGTGGCGACGATACGGTCTATGGCCGTGACGGCCACGACGTGCTGCAGGGCGACGCCGGCGACGACCTGCTCCACGGCGAGGGCGGCGATGACGTCCTGCGCGGGGGGCTGGGCAACGATCGCCTGATCGGCGGCCAAGGCACCGATACGTACCGGTTCGAACTGGGGGACGGTCAGGACACTATCAACAATGCCGGTGCGCAGTCGCCGACCGATACGCTGGTGTTTGGTGCCGGCATCCTCGCCTCGCAGGTGGTCGCCGAGCGCTCAGGCAGCGACCTCGTGCTGCGCATCACGGGCGCCGGGGATTCAGTGCGCGTCGAAAGCTTCTTCCATGACGATGCCGGCAGCGGTTACGCCCTCGCTCAGATCCGCTTCGACGACGGCACCGTCTGGGATCCGACCGAGGTGAAGACCCGCGCGCTGGCTGCAACCGACGCGGGCCAGGTGTTGACGGGTTACGCCAGCGACGATGCCATTGCCGGCGGTGGCGGGAACGATCGTATCGATGGCAACGGCGGCAACGACACCCTCCATGGCGACGACGGTAACGATACGTTGTCGGGAGGCGAGGGTACCGACGTCCTGTTTGGCGATTTCGGCGACGACTATCTCTCCGGCGGCAACGGCGCCGACAGTCTGGGTGGCGGCGCGGGCGTGGACCAGCTGTTCGGCGAGGCTGGCAACGATGCATTGGATGGTGGGGATGCCAACGACTGGCTCGACGGCGGCGACGGTGACGATCAGGTACGCGGCGGGGCCGGCAATGACACCCTGCGCGGCGGCGTGGGCAACGACCGCTATCAGTTTGCTCGCGGAGACGGGTTCGACACGGTGTGGGACATCGCTGGCACGAACACGCTGGCACTGAGCGGCTTCACGTTCGAGCAGGTCTACCTGCGACGTGAAGGCACGGACCTCGTGGTCCGTTTCATCGACAGCGCTGCGGACGGATTGCGCTTCGCCGACTACTTCGACGGCGCCACGGGCTTGACCCTGAAACCGTTGGAGCTCACCTTCGATGATGGCCTGAGTCTGCGCCTGGGCGATTACGACGTGAACATGCAGGTGCTGAGGGGCACTGCACTCGACGACACCGTGCATGGCAACAGTCTCGACAACCGCATCAACGGCTTGGCAGGCGCCGACACCCTGCTCGGTGGCGCCGGCAACGACACGCTCGATGGCGGCATCGGCAACGACCACCTGGATGGCGGAACCGGCGCCGATGCGATGAGCGGTGGCTTCGGCGACGATGTCTATCTTGTGGACGATGTCGGAGACTCGGTCGCCGAAGGACAGGATGAGGGCGAGGACACCGTGCGCAGCAGCGTCACGTTCACCCTGTCGGATCACGTCGAGCGCATGGAGCTGACGGGGGGCGGCGATATCGCCGCCACCGGCAACGCGCTGGGCAACGAGCTGGTGGGCAACCAGTCCGCCAACCAGCTCGATGGTCTGGACGGCGACGACGTGTTGCGCGGCAATGGCGGTGACGACACGCTGCTCGGCGGCGCGGGTAACGACGAGCTCGATGGCGGCGACGGCATCGACCAGATGCAGGGCGGCAGCGGCGACGATCGCTATTACGTGGATAACAGCGCCGACACCGCGACCGAGCAGGCCGGCCAGGGCTACGACGTGGTGGAGAGCACGAGCGACTTCGCGCTGTCCGGCCACGTCGAGAAGCTGATTCTCGTCGAGGGCAGTAGCGCCACTGCCGGTACGGGCGATCAGGGGGACAACGAAATCGTCGGCAACTCGCTACACAACCGTCTGGATGGCGGGGCGGGCGCGGACGTGCTCGCCGGCGGCGATGGCGACGACACCTACGTGGTGGACGATGTCGGCGATGTCGTCGTCGAACTGGCCGGCCAGGGTACCGACACCGTCGAATCCAGCATCGGCTACACCTTGGGTACAACGCTCGAGAACCTGGTTCTCACCGGCACCGCGAACATCGACGGTACCGGCAACGAGGGCGATAACGTGCTGGTCGGAAATTCCGGCAACAACCGGATCGATGGCGGCCTCGGCGGCGACGACATGCACGGCGGTGCCGGCAACGACTATTTCATCAACGAAAGCAACCGGGACTGGATCTACGAGAACGAAGGCGAGGGCACGGATACGGTCGAACGGCGCTACGAGACCAATCTGGTGCTGTCCGACAACGTCGAGAACCTGATCCTCGTGGCGGGCATCAAGACCGGCAACGGCAACGAGCTGGACAACACCATCACTGGCAACTCGGGCGCGAACACCCTCGGGGGCTGGGACGGCAACGACATCCTGCACGGTCTCGACGGCGATGATTCGCTGTTCGGCGGCACGGGCAGCGACGTGCTGATGGGCGGCAATGGCGCCGACTACCTCGATGGCGATGAGGGTATCGATCATCTGGAAGGCGGCACTGGAAACGACGTCTACGTCACCGATGATGCCGGCGACGTGGTGGTGGAGGCGTCGGGCGCCGGCACCGACCAGGTGCAGACCACGGCCAGCTATACGCTTTCGGACAACATCGAGAACCTGTTCCTGATGGGCGGTAGTGCAATCGACGGCAGCGGCAACGCGCTCGACAACTACATCGCGGGCAACGACGGCGCCAACGTGATCCATGGTTTCGGCGGCTCGGATACCATCGTCGCGGCGGGCGGAAACGACACGTTGATCGGCGGTGCCGGCGACGACAAGTATGTGGTCAACGCCACCTCCGGTACGGACGTCGTTGACAACACCGGCGGTGGCTTCGATGGCGTGTTCTTCACTGATGGCATCACGGCCGAAAACCTCTCGTTCGCCCGCGATGGCAACGACTTGCTGATCAGCGTCGACAACGCGGCCACGCCGGCGGTGCGCTTGGTGAACCACTTCCTGGGCGGCGATGCCGCGATCGACTACGTGCAGCCCGACGGCGGCTTCTATCTCAACACGGCGCAGATCAACCAGCTCGTCGCCGGTGGTGGCACCGGGTTCGACCAGGTGATCGAGGGCACGGCGGCCGGCGAACAACTCGTCGGCGGCAGCGGCAAGGATCTGATCAAGGGCTTGGCCGGCGCCGACCAGCTGTTCGGCTTGGGCGGCAACGACACGCTGCAAGGCGGCGACGGCGACGATTACCTGTCCGGCGGCAATGGAAGCGGTTCGGGCTCGGGTGACGATCGCCTGGAAGGCGGCATCGGCAACGACACCCTCGCGGGTGAAGACGGCAACGACACGTTGCTGGGCGGAGCGGGGGATGACGACTACGTCTACGGCGGTGGCCAAGACATCATCGACAACACCGGTGGCGGCATCGATGGCGTGTTCTTCAACAACGGCACCACCGCCGCGCAACTGTCGTTCGCGCGGACCGGCGATGATCTGGTCATTACCGTCGGCGGCAACGCCAGCCAGACCGTAACGGTCACGAACCACTTCCTCGGCGGCGACAACGCGATCGACTTCGTGCAGCCGGCCAGCGGCGCGATGCTGGATACCGCGGCCATCAATGCGCTGGTGGGTGGCGGCGGGGATCCGGGCGGCGGCGATGACGACGACTACCCGTCGATCGTCACCGGCACCGCGGCCGGCGAGCAATTGCTGGGCACGAACGACCGCGACCTGGTGAGGGGCCTCGGCGGCAACGACACGGTGTTCGGCTTCAACGGCGACGACAAGCTCGACGGCGGCGATGGCGACGATTACCTGTCGGGCGGAAATGGCTCGCACAATGGCTCTGGCAACGACATCCTCGTCGGCGGCGCCGGCGCGGACCAGCTGGTGGGCGAGGACGGCAACGACCAGATGTTCGGCGGCGCCGGGAACGACAAGTACATCTACGGTGGCGGTGCCGACACGATCGACAACACCGGGGGTGGCACGGACTGGCTGCACTTCAACAGCAGTGCGTACAGCGTGGCGCGCAGCCGCATCACCTTCCACCGCGACGTCGACGATCTGATCGTGCGCGTGGACGGTAATGCGGCCAGCCAGGTGCGAGTGGCAAAGCACTTCCTGGGTGGCGACTACGCAATCGCCTACGTGCAGCCCGCCGGAGGCAACGCCATTCCCGCCTCGCAGTTCGGCTCGCTGCTGGCGCCGCTGTCCTCGATGACGGCTCCGATGACGCAACTCGCGAGCGAAACGCCGTTGGCGAGCACCTCCACCATCGCGGCCGAGTCGCTGGATACTCCGCCAGCCTGTTGGACGCCGTCGAACACGGACTGGAAGGACGCGATGGACGTGCTCCGCGGTCTTGGAGCCGAGCCGACTTCCGCGAACGATCCGATAGTTCCAAGCCGCGAGCTGCAGTCGCTGGTGGAGGCGATGAGCAGCTTCGGCGGCGGCGCTTTGACTGGCCCGGCTGACGGGACCGGATCGGATGATCGCTTCGAACGCCACTTCTGGGGCGGCGGCATGCACCAGAGCCATCGCAACGACGGCGCACGTGTTGGTTACATGGACACGTAAGCCGCTGCGAGGAAGGCCCCGAATTGCGGGCCTTCCTTTTCTTCCGGTCGCGCGGCGGTTTGACTGCGGCGCTGCACGTGCCCGCGCACAAAGGCTCGCACGTCGCGGGGCGATCAACGGTGACATCTTCGTCTTGCCTGAGCGGTGTCCGCTTAGGGCCGATAGCGGACGAGGCCGCGCGGCGCCGCGGAGCCGGTGCTAATGTCCGCCTTCGGCCCCGGAGCGGACGTCCATCAGAGTCCGATGCCCGATAATTTCAATCCCCGTGAGCATGGTTCGCGGCGCCGATACACACTCATGGGAATCCTGCGCATGGACGCGCAATGGATGATCGGTTGACGGTTGGGCGGAAGCTCCGGACGATCTGACGCGCTTCCACGCGGCATGCGTGGGGCATCACACCTCGGGAGACTTCTCGTTGCAGCTCTTCATGGAAGGCTTCGCAACGCTGGCCGGCCTCGGATAGATGTCAAAGTCGATTCTGACCGATGGCGACCTTCCCCCGGCAGGCGCGGGCGTTGGGCTCGAAGCGTCCGCGGAGTTACGGGGTCAATCTCCGCTTGAGGCGTGCTCGACGTACAGAGTATCGGTCGGGCCGTAACCCGTGATCATGACCTGAGCGCCCTCTGGCCCTGTCCGGGCGAAGTGCGGTTGCCCAGCAGGCTCGGTGTAAAAGCTTCCAGCAGGCAATAGCCGCAACAGCTCCGGCAGATTCTGTTCCCCATACCCGAAGTGCCACATACCAGACACCACCGAGGCGGTCCGGGTATCTTTGTGTGTATGCGCCCTGATCGTTGTGTTTGGCGCAACCTCCAGGTGGATAGTGTACAAGCCACGCTGCGCTGGGTCGCCGTACAAGACAGTCGTGGTGACTGCGGGGAGTCCAGACGTTCCCGCGCCTCCGCTGTTCTTGGCCAAGCCAGCAATTTCCGTCGGTGTCAGACGACGTTCCTCAGATGGTCCGGCGAAGCAGTTCGACGCCGCCGCGCCGAGCAGAAGCAATATGGTGGAAGCGGTCGTGGTCATCGTGCATCCCTCGATGTTCTTGCGAGGAACGGCATGATCAGGTCGATCGCCTGGTCGGGTTGTTCCTCCATGATCCAGTGCCCCGAGTTCTCGATGACGCCGCCTTCCACGTTCGATGCGACGTACTCCAGCTCGGTCTTCATCGATGCGCCGTATGACTTGTCGCCACCGATCGCCAGCACAGGAATGGTGATCTTCCCCGTTTCCGCGAACGTGGCCTTGTTCTCTTCGGCGTCGCGCGAGAACGCCTCGAACTGACCGCCGAAAGCGTTGTGGATGGCGCCCGGCCGTGCATAGAGTTCGGCGTAATGCTGGCGCGTCTGCTCGTCGATGCGGCTGGGATCGCCGCCGAGGTCGTTGCAGAAGCGATCGAGCAGGATGCGTTCGCGCCCCGCGACCAGGCGTTCAACATCGGGCCCGCGAAAGTTGAAGTGCCAGACCCGTGGATTGACCAGTTGGGCCTCCCAGGTGCCCATGCCGGGCAATGGCGCATCCATGACGACCCATGAGGTGACGCGTTCCGGGTAATGCGTGGAGAGTGCGTAACCCACCATGTTGCCGATGTCGTGCGTCACCAGTTGCACCTTCTTGACCTTCAACTTGTCGAGGATGCCCGCGAGATCCCGCGCCTGGGCGGCCTTCTCGTATCCGCCCTCCGGATGCGACGACAGTCCCATGCCGCGAAGGTCGGGCACGATCACCGTGTGATCCTGCACGAGCCTGGCCGCCAGCGGCTCCCACATGTCGCCGGTATCACCGAAACCATGCAGCAGCACAACGGCCGTGCCTTTGCCGCCGACGCGCACATGCTGCGTGCCGTCGCTCACCGTCATCTGGCTTTCGCGAAAGCTCGCCGGGAAGGGGCGCACCTCGGCGGCGGATTCAAGTGCGGGCAAGGCGGCGATCAGCATCGCCGCTATGAAGGTTCGTGTGGTCGAGATCGGGCGATTCATGTCGTTTTCCTGTGTGCTGCTCGCGGGCCGCAGTGCGGCCCGCCTGGAGCAAAAGACTGTCTTGATTGAACGCAATGGTGCGCTGCGGTCGGCCACTCAGAGTTGACTCATTCCGCCGTCCGCGATGATCTCTGTGCCGACGATGTAGGCCGATTCAGGTGACGACAGATGCAACACCGTCGCTGCGATTTCTTCCGGCGTGCCGAAACGACCCAGCGGGATCTGGTTCTGGATCTGGGCAGCAGTCGCTTCGAGCGCTTCAGCATCCAGGCCAAGCTTGCCGTAGATCGGCGTGGCCACCGGCCCCGGGCTGAGCACGTTCACGCGCACGCCACGCGGCAGCAGTTCGGCCGACAGCGTCTTTGCCAGCGAGATCACCGCGGCCTTGCTCGCGGCATACACGGTCGTGTTGGGCATTCCGATGCGTGCGTTGATAGAGCCGTTGATGACGATCGATGCGCCCGGATTCAGCAGCGGCAACAGCGCCTGGACCTGGAAGTACGGGCCCTTGATGTTGGTATTGAAGATCTGGTCCCAAAGCGCCTCGTCCACGTCCGGGAATGCGGCGAACTTCGCGGCTCCGGCGTTGACGAACACGGCATCCAGGTGGACGTCGGCGGCGGCCAGCGTCGCGGCCAATGCCCTGGCTTCGGCCGTGCTTCCGGCGTCGTTCGCCAGCGCGATCGCGTGATCGCCCAGCGAGGCCCGGGCCTGTTCGAGTGCGGCGGCATCGCGGCCGGTGATGATCACGCGCGCGCCTTCCGCGGCGAACGCGCGGGCGGCGGCCAGGCCGATGCCGCTGCTGCCGCCGGTGACGAGGATGGTCTTGTTGATGAAGCGGTTCATGTGAAGTCCTTCGGTGCCAGCCCATTGCTGTGACGTCATGCTGGCGCGGCGCTTGCGGCTTTCCGTGCCACAATTCCGACGGACTCGTTCGAAGGGTTCGAACATGTTGTCAGCCGACGAATTGGCCCTCCTGGAAGCCATTCGCGAGAGCGGGAGCCTGTCGCGAGCCGCGGCGCGGCTCGGCAAGGCACCTTCCACCGTTTCGCATGCGGCGCGGCAGCTCGAAGCGCGCTTCGACGCCCTGTTGTTCGATCGCCGCCGTTACCGTCTGCAGCTCACGCCTGCGGGCCATCTGCTGGCGCAGGAAGCCGCCCGCCTGATGCTGGACGTGTCGCGATTGACGCAGCGGGTCAAGCAGGTGGCCGGCGGCTGGGAAGATCGGCTCTGGATCGTCACCGACGAGATCCTCGAGTTCGAAACACTGCTCCCCGTCATCCGCGCGTTCGATGCGTTGAAGTCCGGCGTGACGCTGCGCATTACCCACGAAGTGCTGACCGGCACTTGGGACGCATTGCGCGATGGGCGCGCCGACCGGGTGGTGGGGGCGACGAACGAGCCGCCCGTCATTCCCGGCCTGCGCTGGTTCGAACTCGGCGTGATGGAGTGGGTGTTCGCGGTGTCGCCGCATCATCCGCTGGCCAAAGCCCGAGAGCCCGTAGAGCCTGCGCAGGTGCTACGCCACCGCGCGGTCGTGGTGGCGGACACGTCGAGGAGAGTGGACGTGCGTGGCTACGGCGTGTTGGGCGGACAAGCCTCGCTGGCGGTGCCCAGCATGTCGGCCAAGATTCAGGCGCAACGCGAAGGGCTGGGCGTGGGCTGGCTACCGCGCGACCGTGTGGCGAGTCTGCTCAAGCGCGGCGATCTTGTCGCAAAGACGATGCTGGATCCGCGCGAGCCCAACCTGCTGTATGTGGCGTGGCGTGGCGATCACCAAGGCCGGGCACTGGACTGGTGGCTGACGCAGATGAAGGACAGGCGGCTTGCGGCACGGCTGGTCAAAGGGATAGATGTCACCGCTTAGGATTTCTCTGCTCGACCGCCTCGCAGGAAAACGCCACCTGTCCGACGCGAACCCGGTTGGGAGAAAGAACCCATTTTGGGCGAAAGGGACGACGGTGCTGGGTGGCGCCTCTTCGGCTTGTAGGCGCAGATTGGGAAGTTCGAGCAAGAGCGAAACTCCCCATATGGGCCGGTGCGTAGCAGCAGCACGCCTTGTTTGCAGGCGGGGCAGCTCTCTTCTTGAATAGACTTGCCATCGGTGTCGGTGATCACCACGGCTCCGTCCTCTTCGAGCTCTCGAAGGAACGTGGAACACTGACCTCGGGCGGTGAACATCGCCACGCTGCGCCGCGCGCGCGTCAGGGCCACATAGAACAGACGACGCTCCTCGCCCAGTGGGAAGTTGTCCCCATCCGGCATGGCCAACGCCAGCACGGGATCGTCGGTGCGGGTGTTAGGAAAGCTCCGTCCCCGGAGGGTGCTGAGCATCTCCGGTAGGATTACGTAGTCCGCTTCGCTGCCCTTGGAGCGGTGAATGGTCAGGAAGGACACGTGCACCCAGCGGTCGAAACGGCGCTGGTTGGCCGGCACGTACTGACGATCGGCGTTGTAGCGCCCGAGTACGTAGATCGAGACTTTTCCGTTGCGGCCTGGGGGAATGGTTCCATCGCGCACCCTCTCTGCCAGGTTCATCACAAACTGGTCGATCGCGTCGGCCAACTTGTCCTTGCTGTCTACATGGAAAGCCTGGAGTACTTGGCCTTGGGCCGGGGTGACCGAGCGAACGTGCTTTGGAATCTGGGTAGGATTCTTGGAAACAAACGCGCTGGACACGTCGCACAAGGCTTGCGGGCACCGGAACGTCTGTTCGAGCTTAAGTACTTGGCCGTGACCGAACCACTGTCGAAAGCCCGTCATTACCGACACGTCGGCGCCGGCGAAACGATTGATGGACTGCCAGTCGTCGCCAACGGCGAACAGGAATCGACCTGGTTTCTGGACTAAGGCGCGACACAACCGGGCGCGGGCTCTGGAGGCGTCTTGGAACTCGTCGGCCATCACCAGTTCATAGGGTGCTTCGTAACGGCCGCTCTCCAAATGCTCGGCGGCCAGATTGAGCATGTCCTCGAAGTCGATCCCCCCCTCGGCCGCCAAGGCCGTGTCCCAGGCTTCCAGGATGGGGGCGGCGATGTCCAGGAACATCCGGTGGCGATGCTTGAAGGAATCCTCAGGCATGTCGTCCAATCGCTTCCGCAGTGCGGGAACAGTCAAGCCGTTGCTTTTGGCGTGGCTCATGAACGTGCGAACCAGCCCGATCAGTTCGACCGCATCCATGGGCTTTTGCCCACCTTGGGGAATCTCCCGGTCCGGGTTGGGGTCCAGTTCGACCCCGCGGGCAGTCAGTTCGTCCTCCAACCGTTGGAAGTCGTCGCCGTTGCGGAGACCATGGGAAGTGGTCTCAAACAGCGCCGTGCCCTTTTCGGTGTGCAAGCGTCTCTTCCAGAGAACCCCCTCCATGTAGTCCTCGAAGTGGGGCGGGGGCGTGCCCTGAGCGTCGAGCGCGAAGTGCTCGTGGTAGAGGTCCAGGCTGGGGTAATAGAAATCTGGCTTGTACTGGCGGTGTTCTTCATCGGCGGTGCGATGCTTGTAGTGGTCCTCGTAGCGGTAATCGACCCCATTCAAGAAGAGGTAGTTGGCGATCATGACCTCTTCCAGGCTTTTCACCCGCTCGCCCCGGTTCGTTACGAGCGCACCGTTGCCCTGGATGTCCCACGAATCGGCTTGTCCAGGACTGCCAAAGGCCGGTAGGTCCCGCCCAAAAACGAACCGGAACAGGTCCCATTGGTTTCGGAACAGTGTGGAGTGGTCCTTCAAGTGATCGACGATCTCGGTGAGCTTCCGCACCCCGCCGGCCGGATCGATGGCCCAGTCGGGAACGTCGGGCTTTTCCTTCGTGGCCTTACCAATGATGCGCAGGCCTAAGGCGTGGAAGGTGGAAGCTTCCACGCTCACGTTTTCCATGCCCAAGCGCTCGAATGCCTTGGCCGCGCGCTCCTTGAGCTCATCGGCCGCCTGCTTATTGAAGGCCAGCAGCACGATCCGCTCGGGTGCAACGAACCCGCGGTGAATGGCATAGGCCGCCTTCGCCACCATGGTGGAGGTCTTGCCGGAGCCGGCCGAGGCCACGACCTGCACCCTGTTGTCGAAACACACAACGGCCCGGGCCTGCTCCTCGGTCAGGGGCTTGCTTTCCACCCGGTCCAGCAGATGTTTACAGTCCTTGAGTTCCCGCTCGGAGTGGAGAGCATTGAGCGTGGCCCAGGCAGGACGGTGGTCGGTTTCCCAGGCCGCCAACGAGCGCTCGATCGCGCTGGCCTTCGGGCCCAAGCGCTCCGCAACACCGGGTTTCTTTAAACGAGTGCGGATGGCTCTAGCATCCACGGATGGGCGAGCCGCCATGACGGCCGCCTGCTGCTCATGAGTGAACCATCGACGCTCTAGATCGCAGGCCTGTTCTTGGCTGTTCTTGTATTCCAGCCATCGGTCGATCGTTTGGTGCTCTGTCTGAAGAAGCGACAAGTCTTCCCGAACGCGCTTTTCAAGCAGGGCGACATTCAGCGCCTGAGCGAGGGTCGTCCCTTGGGCGTTGGGCAGCCCATCGACCTTCATCTCCCGGTCTTGTCCTGGGTGGAAGGTGATGTCCGTCCAGAGCGCGCCGGATTGGACGCGATATGTGGATTCTTCCTCGACGCTTACCCGGTGCGTGTGTCCCGCCACCTTCAAGGCAAGTTCCAAGCCGTCTAGGCGCAAGCGCCAATCCGGTGATCCAGTCAGATGTTGCCCCAACCACGAGGGAGTCCATTCTTTTGCCATTCCTTGCACCGCATTCCCCCTGACAAAGCCGACGCGGGCATGTCATGCCACCGCGCCCGACTGTCCCATGCTAGTACGAACTGGCCCGTTTGCCGTTGCCACGTTCACCGCCACTGATGTTGCTTGAGATGGAAACAGCCTCGGACAATGAATCGCCGATTCTTTCCCGCGCAAACCGATCCGCGTCGCTGCAGTCGTAGCGGCGCCGCCCGCAGGGTGTTGGCATACCCAGCAAAAGGCCGAGCAGTATCGCCGGAACGTCACGGCAGCGGAGCGGGGCCTTCAGCTCTTCAAACTCTGACGCACTATCGGTGAGTGCCACTTCCCCTTGGCCAAACGCTTCTGCACGAAGGCGCGGTAAACGTCCGGTGGGGGCGGAGACTTGCGCTTGTGGCGCCGTGTGTTGCACAACCAGCACGCGGCGGCGATGTTGCCTTCCACGTTCTTGCCACCGTCCTGCCGCGCCACTAGGTGCTCCGCGGTGCAGTGCAGTGGGGCGGCCATACGCGGGCTCAGGCCGAAGGCTTTCATTTCGTCAGGGGCAGCCTGCCACATCGGGAGGTCGCAGTAGTAGCAACGCCCATGCTGAGCGTGAAAGGCTTGGGAACGCAAACGGGTGAGGGCGGCCATAGCAGCTCCAAGAGACAAGGGGAATTTCCCGTTGCCTGGAGACAGGACGCGCGGGCACCTGGAGCCGATGCGGCTATGCAGGCACAACACCGGGGCTTGAGCCGAACCGGTGCGGGAAGTTATCCCGCCGCAGCTGCCCCAATGTCAAGATACTGACCATGACCAAGGATGCCCGCCCTCAGGTTCAGGACGCGCCCACGCGGGCAGAGCTCTATGAGCGCATTGTCCGCGAAGCCATGGAACGGCTTCGATGGACTCGCAAGAAAGCCGAGACTGCAGCTACCAAGTTGATGAAGCGCATGGGGCCGCAGGCCAGCGCGAAAGCGCTCGTCGGTCGGCTCGATGCGATCGATCCGCCCAAGGAATCGCCAAAGCCGAAGCGCAATACGTCCGTGGCGAAGAAGCTGGCCAAGAGCCAGCGGGTGCCGGGCAGGCCGCTCACCCGGGCCCAGATCGCCAAGTTGCCACCGGTGGACCCCGCGCGGCCAGCGCCGCGTACCGCCTTGGAGCGACTAGAGAGGGCGCTCGGCCGGGACGACGGAAAGCGCCTGCGCGGCGGAAGCCCCGTGGTGCAAGGGGGCAGCCCGGGGCTGGGTCGGCGGCGCTAGGCATGGATAAGGTGTCGCAACCGACCCAGTCCTTCGACCGGGGCCGCGGCGCCTACGTCCCGGTAAGCTGCGAGTTGGGGACGACACAACAAGGGGCTTCGCATGTTTCGATGGATTGTTGGTGTGGCCGTTTTGGCTGCCGCCGTGGGCGCGAAGGCGCAAGAACCGCTGTCGTTGTTCGGGATCGCTTTCAACCAACCGCTGGCGATGCCCGAATGCGAGTGGAAGACGCGCGAAAAGCTGCGTTTCTCCCGCAAAGAGCCCAAGACCATGGAGAACTACTACTCCGGCATGTGGCCGAAAGAGGGCAATTGCTACAAGCGGCCGATGAGCAAAGTGGGCTCCACCGAACCGCTCAACAACGAGACGATCTCAATCGAGTTCCCGCTGTCCAAACAACCTACGCTAGGCAATTACGTCGCTGGGCGTGTTGTGGATGGCCGGTTGCAACGGCTCTGGCTGACCACCGGCGGCATTTCCACCCAGGAGCGCGACTTCCAATTGCTCAAGGAAAAGTTCGGCCAGCCGGCCGCGCTGCTCACACCTAAGCAGCAAAACCGCATGGGCGCGACCTTCGAAACCATTGAAGCCGAGTGGATGCTCCCCGACGACATCACGGCCACCTATGGCAGCGCCGTGGGCAAGATCACCGAGGGCTCGCTCATCGTGGCGACTCCTGCGGGGCAAGCCTCGTATCAACAGGCCATGGACGCCATCCTCAACCGCGGCACCCAGCTCTGACCAGACGCGTTCCATACATGGACGGTGATCTTCCCCGTAAAGACTAGCGCGGGGGGTCGTACACGCATGGCCCGATGCCGTTGCGAAATGGCTT
Organism: Lysobacter sp. SCRH-1R; assembly: GCF_057747855.1. NCBI lineage: Bacteria > Pseudomonadati > Pseudomonadota > Gammaproteobacteria > Lysobacterales > Lysobacteraceae > Lysobacter > Lysobacter sp. SCRH-1R. Next base: position 1,551,637 of record NZ_CM173227.1, read on the forward strand.
CGGCGTTGTGTGCGCGCATCAGAACAAGATCGCTAATGGCATAACAAAGCGCGTCATTCCAGTTGCCGGACAATCAACGAAGTTTCAAACACTTACTACTCCGGTGAAGTTGGCCATGTCCGACTTCGCATCATGCACTCCGCTGCGTAGTGCCCACGGAGGATCTTTGTACTGATAAAAAACAAGGTCGAGTTGATCTACTGCATCATGGTTGCAGCTACGGCCGTCATGGCCGGCATCGTCAATTGCACGGCGGCTGCCTCCTGCGGCAACTGCGGTGACTTCCTTAAGCTCCTTTCCCCTTTGGCACCTCTCACAGGGCCCGGCGCGTCCGGGCCTCGTGCATTTTTGTCGCCGACTTACTAGGAAACGACAATGCACTTTGGTAGAAAGAATGGCCTACTCTGGCCAAGAGCCTTGGCATCGCCTCGGCAACAAGCTGGCGCGCCGGATGCTTCAAGATCGCGATCGGTACGCTCAGTCCGCACCATGAAGAGGGATGCGTTGGTCACGGATTCGCCTAGGGCACATGGGGTTCGATCTATGTAAGAGCGTCGGCGCTGGCCGCTGCGCTTCAATGTGTCTAAGTCCGGCGTGGGAGTCCCTGCCGGGATCACGAAGGCCTGTCATGCTGCGACCAGATTTTCGGACCGACCTGATGCGAATGAGCGAGTTGTTGGCCGCTCAGGAGAATCCGTCCTCGGGCCATCGCCGGGACGATTTCGAAGACCTAGCAGCCCTTGGCTCCAAGCTTGAGCGGGCCACGCAAGAGGTGCGCGGGCGGGCGAGTAGAGCCCTGTCAGGCCATTTCTCGACCTTCCCGCAATCGCCGCTGGGTGCCGTGATTTCCCTCTTTGACGTCAGTGGATTCCATCGAGAGGAGGTAGCCCATACTCGCACGCTGGCGTGGCTGCTCGATCCTAACAAGCCGCACGGGTTCGGAGCTGCGCTGATTGAAGCGTTCCTGGAACTGGCTTGCGGAAAGGCGGAGGAAATCAACCAAGCGCTCTTTGCCCAAATGGACTTGCGCAGCTTTCTGCAGGTAGAGGCGGAGTACCGTTTGGCCCAGGGAAGGCGGGTGGATATCTATGCACAAGGGCGAACCCGCTCACATCGACCATGGCACATGTTGGTCGAGGCCAAGGTGGATGCAGACGAAGGGCATCGCCAACTATGCGATTACCGCAAGGCAATGCGAACCCAGAACACGGTCCTGATCTATCTGACGGTGGAGGGGCGACTTCCCAAAGACCACAAAGACGTGGGCCATTGGCTCCCTATGAGCTTCGCCGAAATCACGACCTCCTTTCTTGCCGTCGCCCCAAAGCTGGTGGCAGCACCGGGCTACCAGCTCCTTAGCATGTATCTGGTTACCATGCTGCAAGAGTTCTGCGGTGTCAGATGCCCGATGAGCGATCAGACTGTCGTTCAACCCTTCTCCGTACTTCAAGTCTTGGGCGCAAACCATGGATAAGTTGGGTGCGTCCCGCGCGTTGGGTTTCTGGGACAAGCATGTGCTTGCGATGGATGAGATGTATGCACTGTACCCGGCAGAGCCCGGCGATCAGCCTGAACAAGAGCTTCCGAGTGAACTGCTTGAGATCTGGAACGGTCCGGACCGCGACTTGATCGGAAGGGTGTTCGATCAGGCGGAGCGTGACGGTCAAGCACTAGTCCGTGCCTGCGTCAGTGACGCCGTTACCTGGTTCTCCCAGCAAGGGTCCCCAATGCGAGGAGACAGATCGTCGACGCGAGATCGCATGACTGGCAGGGCAAAGTTTCGGCCTAGGCGTGGCGAGTACCGGATTGGCGAGGTCTGGCACGGTGGTGCTGGACAACTCCAGCGCCGGCGATGCGCTTACCCTCTACGCGAACCTCTGGAGCAAAGGCGGCAGACGAGCGGGTGCTGGCCTAGCAGGGGCTCTGGTGGGCGCCACTGAGGGATCGAAGATGCCGGCCGACGATGATTGGCACTCCGGATCGGCGATCTTCTGCGTGGTCGATCTGAACCAGCACCACGCGGCGGATCCGATCGACATCGACTTGGATGCAGTGCGCGCGGCGTTCAATGTCTGTCTGCGGAAGCAGGATATCGAAACACTGAATCGGATCCACTTCGTGGCCAAGAGCCTGTAGCGATCCGACGAGTGGCGGCTGCGCGTGAGAATGGGCCTTTGTAAGGGTGCTTGGGTTTTGGGATCACTAGGCGAGCGGGCCGACATCTAGATCAACGCAAAGTTGTCCCCCGATGAGCGTTGCTCTCTTGCCGCCGAGATTATCGAGTGGGCATACGTCTAAGGGACGCTGACTGTGTTGGTCGGAAAACTCTAGCCGTTCAAGGGGGCACGCACTTTGGGAGGCTCCTGGTCAAACTTTGGCTCATTCGGAGCCAACGTATTGAACGAGATTTCAAACCCATAACACCCCACTGAAGCCGGTGGAGACCGCCTTCGCGTCAGGGCGCTCCGCAATGAAGCGCCTGCCAAGGGTGTACTGATGTGAGCAGAGGCAAGTTCGACGCGATCTATTGCGTCCTGGTCGTGACCGCCGCCGTTCTAGTGGGCATCGTCAAATGCACCACCTGCGGTGGCCCAAAGGCCCCCTGATCCAATCCATTACTGGCATCCCACACAAGGCCCGGCATCGCGTCCGGGCCTTGTGCGTTTATGCCGCCAACAATGAGGAAACGAAATGCATCTGGTCGAAACGATGGCCTATACCGGCGAGCAGCCGTGGCATGGCTTGGGCAACAAGCTGGCATCGCAGCAGCCCATCGAGGTCTGGAAGAAGCAGGCGGGCATGGATTGGCAGATCGAGGAATCGGAGGTCCGCTACATCACCGGCTGCAACAACATCGGGGTCATCAATGCTTTCCCGGAACAGAAGGTGCTGTACCGCTCTGACACCAATGCCCCCCTGTCGGTGGTGTCCAAGCGCTTCCAGGTCGTGCAGCCCGGCGAGATCCTGGAGTTCTACCGTGACCTGACGGCCTGCAACGGCTTCGAGCTGGAAACGGCAGGCGTGCTGCGCGAAGGCCGCAAGTTCTGGGCGCTGGCCCGTACCGGCCAGAGCACGAACCTGAAGGGGCGGGACAAGGTGGACGGCTACCTGCTGCTGGCGACCGCCTGCGACGGCACACTGGCGACCACGGCGCAGTTCACCTCTGTTCGCGTGGTCTGCAACAACACGCTGTCGATCGCGCTGGGCAACGCCAACGGTGCCATCAAGGTGCCGCACCGCAGCCAGTTCGATCCGGATGTCGTGAAGCGCCAGTTGGGCGTCACCGTGTCTTCGTGGGATGGCTTCGTGGCGCGCATGAAGGCGTTGGTGGAGCGCCCGGTCGATCCGGATTCGGTGGAAGGGCTGCTTCGCCGCGTGTTGACCTACCAGGTACAAGACAAAAAAGGCACGGTCGTCAACGAGCAGGCGCTGACCAATGTCCGTTCGCTGTACGAGGGAGGTGGCCGTGGCGCACTGATGGCTTCCAGTCGCGGCACGGCTTGGGGCCTACTCAACAGCGTGACCGAGTACGTCGACCACCATCGCCGTGCGCGCAGCGACGACCACCGCCGGGATGCTGCGTGGTTCGGGCAGGGAGCCCAGATCAAACAGCGAGCGTGGGACGAAGTGATGAAGCTGGTCGCCTAGCCGGCACGTGCCAGCCACGCGGACCTTGAGGCATCCGGGGTAACGGATGCTTCAGGTGTCCTCGCCGTTGCCTTTGGGTTCCGGCAACAGTCCCAGCAGGGCTTGGGTGATGCGTTCCTGCTCCTGCTTCGGAAGCTGCAGCACCTTGACCAAGGCTTTGGTCAGTGCCGGCGTCGCAGTGAGCCCTCTGACAGCCAAGGCAAGGTTGGCCTGCTGGCGTTGGCTGGCCTTGGAGAGCTCAAGAATGGCGTCGGCCATGGCGGCGTTGTCCGCCAGCAGGTATGCAATTGGTACGTCCAGCACCTCTGCGAGCTTGTCCAGGTTATCGAAGCCGATGGCCGTGACCTGGTGCTCGTAGCGGTTGATGCGGGAAGACCCCTTGTCCTTACCCAGGCCCATGCGATCCCCCAGCGCACGCTGGCTGAGGCCACGCAGTTGCCGCGCCTGAACCAGGCGAGCGGCGAACAGGGCGCGGGCTGAGGATTCGGGCACCGAAGAACGGAGAGGCGAGGATGGGCCAAATCATGACGAAACCCCTAGCTGCGTGGCAGACTCTATCTTTCAGATAGAGGTGTGGCTCCGTCAAGCCGGTCTTCCGAACAGGAGCCGGGGACTTCCGTCAGATCGACGAGCCGGAACGGGTTTATGTACCCGACAAGGGGCATTGCGAAATTTCTGGGCCCGAACGTCGGGGACGGAGAACGAACTGACCTACAAGAGCGAGACGCGGCCAACGTCGCTTAGGCCATGTAGCAACAAACTGATCACACAAAGGAGTTCGCATGAAAGTTGGACCCGCCGCTTTGACGTTGGCTGCAATGGTTCTCACTGGCTGCAGCGGCCAAACTCTTGATTTTCGGAATGCCGAGATATCAAACAGCCGAATCTACGACGGATCTTCCGATGAGCCGTTTAGCGGTACGGTGACTAACGTACCCATTTCGCGCATCCGGACGCCGGATATCGGTGAGCTGTTGAAGTTTGTCGGAGATGCGACACATGATCGCTCTCATTCCGGTCTGATGCTGGGAGCCGCATTAGGCCAGATCATGGGCGGAAACTCTCCGGCGTTGTGCGATGTCGACGTGGAGGATGGTTACCTGGATGGCACGGCAGTCTGCAGTGTGGCCGGAAGCGCAAGGACAAGGGTCTTTGAGTTCCATTACGCTAACAATGTCCCCGCTGGCGACATCCGGCTTTTCAGTCCTGAGCAAGGTGGCAAGTTGCTCGCTGAGGCTGCACTCGATTCCAATGGAAGGCTCTCGGGAGAGTCCACGATCTACTACGCGCAGAGCGGCAAGCCTGCAGGGCGTGCCACTTGGGTGGATGGCAAGGCGGCAGGTGCGATTGAGGCATACGACGCTGAGACGGGCAATGTGATCCTGAAGGGAACGACCGAGAATGGCGTGATGGTCGGCGAGGAGATTAGGTATGCCCCCGATGGGAAAACCGTCATCAAAAGAGCTAACTACATAGCCGGAAAGCTCAATGGTCCGTACGAAGAGTATGACCAGTCAGGCAAGCTGCTGAAGAAAACCATCTACGAAGCGGGCGTTGACGCCCAGGAGCGTGATCGTTTGGAGGCTGCTTATCTGTCCGAGGCGAAAGAGCTAGTTGCGGCCGGGGTCTATCCAGGTTCGGATATCGATCAGGTGGTCGCTGAAGTTCGCAACTCCCGTGAGTGCCTTGCAACGGCTGTAGCCAACTCCGGGAATGCCGCTCCTTCTGAGTATATTGTCGAAGGCTGCCGTGTCTGGACGCCAGAGCGGATCGTTGAGATGCAAGAGATGATTGCGAAGTATGGTGTGCAAAGCGAGGTCGATAGCCAAGAAGCTGGTTCCAAGGAGGAAGCTGGTGGTGCTCTAGATTCAGGTGCCTCGTCGGCCGGATAGTTCGTCAAACAGCGAAAGTAATGCACATCAAAGGGCCGCCTAATGCGGCCCTTTTTACTGTTTGGAGAACGCCGATGCCCCGAATCCTTGTGGCCAGCCGGGCGGGTGTCGTGTCGGGTCGTCGAACATGCCAGTGGATGAGGTTAACGATGCTGACGACATCCGCCGAAGAATCGCCGCGATACTGCCGGCCGTCGTCTGACATTTGCCTGGGGCCTGAGGCCGCCGATAGCCCTGAGTGGAGCGTGCTGGCCTATGACGGGTTGCCGGACTTCGGGCCTCATCCGAACCTGGACGAACTGCTGGCCTATCTGGATGCCGTGGACGACTACGGTGATCCCTTCGAGAAACTGTGGCCAAGCCGTCGCTTTGAAAGCGTTCTACAGGCGACGGACCTGTTCGCTGATACCTACCAAGGCACCTATCCCGATGCCGGCGCCTGGGCGCGGCGCTATCTCACTTTGGTCGGCGAACTGGCGCGGGTAGGGCCGGATTTCGACTTCGATGCCTTTGGAGTACGGCGGCATCAAAGGGCGACGTGTCGTTCATCGACGCCGAGGGCGGAGGTCTCCATGTGTTCTGGAACGACTGAAACGCGTTGAAGAGCGGGAAGCCGGTTTGCCGGCAGCACTAACAAACAATTCAAATCGTGCAAGGGCCGCCCCATCGAAGGGTGGCCCTTTCATTTTCTGGAGAAGGGATGAGAAGACAAACGGCATTGCGCTTGGTGGACACCCGAAAGCTGGAACGCAGTCAATGGCTGGATGTGCGTAAGGGCGGCGTCGGCAGCTCGGACGCCGCAGCGGCGGTGGGTCTAAATCCCTACAAGAGCCCGCTTGAGCTGTGGGCAGAAAAAACCGGGCGCGTGACCGCCAGCGAGGAGAGCGCCCGCATGGACTCGCCGACCTATTGGGGGACGCTGCTGGAGCCTTACGTTGCGGTGGCCTATATGCAGCGGACGGACCGCAAGGTGCGGAAGGTCAATGCCGTCCTGCAGCACCCGACCTTCCCCTTCATGTTGGCCAATATCGATCGGGAAGTGCTGGGAAGTCCCGATGTGCAAATCCTGGAGTGCAAGACCGCCGGGGAATATGGCTCGCGGCTGTGGCGGGACGGCGTACCCGAATACGTACAGCTTCAGGTGCAGCACCAGTTGGCCGTGACGGGCAAGCAGGCGGCGGACGTGGCCGTGCTGTTGTGCGGGCAAGATCTGGAGATCCACCGCATCGAGCGGGACGAAGACGTGATCGCCCGTCTGATCGTGCTGGAAGCCCGTTTCTGGGAATACGTGGAAAGCGACGTCCAGCCTCCAGCGGATGGAAGCGCGTCGGCAGACAAGGCCCTGCGTCAGCTGTATCCGGGCAGCGGCGGCGCCACGCTCGACTTCAGCGAGGACCGAAGTCTCTCCGGCGTCCTTGCCGAACTGGTGGCGCTCCGGGTTGAGCTGGAGGCCAAGGACAAACAGGCTGAAGTTCTCAAGCAGACGCTGCAACAGGCGATGGGTGACGCGTCGCGAGCCGTATTCGCGAGCGGGGAGGTGACCTTCAAACGGTCGAAAGATGGCACCCGCCTGGATACGCAGCGGCTGGTCGCCGATCACCCGGACCTCGTCGCCGCTTACACCGTTCCCAAGCCAGGTTCGCGACGGTTCGTGATCGTCGATTGATCCATTCCACCCAACAGGAGTTCGACATGCTGAAAGGCTTAGCGATTACGCCGCCCGTGGTCGGGCGGATTTCTATTGGTCGCGTGGTGGAGCGCAACGGCAAGCGCCTGCCGGAGAAGGATGACCAGTTCACCTTGACCAGCCAAGTGCAGAACCGCGACGGCTGGGTGCTGCATCCGCTGGACGAGGCATTGAAGCGGGAGGCTGGCGGGAAACTGCGCACGATCCCGGTGCGGATGCTGTTCAACGACCCGGCTTTGAATCTGCGAGCTGATTACTCGCTGTTCGATCGCAGTACCGGCCGGCCGGTGTGCGTGGGCAACGGCGATACCTGCCGCCGTGCCGGCAACGATGGCATCGAGGTCCTGCCATGCGTCGGACCGGATGCGTGCAAGTTCGCCGATGGCGAATGCAAGGCCTACGCCCGTTTCAACGTGCTGGTCGGCGATGGCGAAGACGACGCGCTTGGCAGCTTCGTGCTGCGAACCACCTCGTTCAACACCATCCGCACGCTGGCGGCCAGGCTGCAGTACTTCAGCGCCGCCTCCGGCCGACGACTGGCCTGTATGCCGTTGGAACTCAAGTTGCGCGGCAAGTCCACAACGATGAGCTACCGCGCGGCGATCTACTACGTCGATCTGGTCGTGCGGACGGGGATGACGCTGGATCAGGCCATTGTCCAGGCGCAAGAGCGGGACAAGCAGCAGCGCGATTGTGGCTTCGACCAAGCCGCATTGGACGAAGCGGCGCGTCGGGGGTTCGCTAACGGCGCCTTCGAAGAACTGGAGGAGGACGTGCCAGCTGTGGTCGAAGAGTTCTATCCAGATGCGGGGGCAACGGGAGTCGAGGCAGGAACGAAGGCGGAAGCACAGACTGTAAGTCTGCATCGTCGGCTGCAGGAAAAGGTCGCCTGCGTGGGCGGGAGATCAACAACAACGAGGTGAGAAATGATGTTTCGAGTGATTGGTGGGGTCGTGGTTTATGGGTTCGCGCTGTACGGCGCGGCAAAGTTCCTGGATCGCCCCAAGTTGGAAGTTGTCGTCCGATCAGACCCGGATAAGCAATCGGTGGAGCTACCCGCCAGCGCGCCGGAATAGGTCGAGGACGGGGTGCTGGACAAGCAGCAACTCGGACTGGGTGCCGCCAATAACTTGGCGCGCGCCTAACATGGTGACGAAACGCTGCCCGGTAATGGGAGGATGGGGCGCCGACGCGCCCATCTTTTTTCATCCCGGGCGAGCCCAACGGGGAAAGCATTGATGCCGACGGAATCTTGTTCCGATCGATCGTTATACGTACGCAGCAGGCGCCGTCGTTATGTTCAGGCCAGCGCCGACCAAATCCTCGAAGCCGCGCGAGAAGTAGTCGACAAGCGCATGCAGCGTGGGATGTCGTTTATGGATCCGGCAACCTCGTGCGGGTTCTTTCGCGACAGGTTGGCAGGTTACGACCGCGAGGTATTTGCGGCCGCATTGCTCGACAGCCGGCACCAGCTGATTGAGTACGCTGAGCTGTTCTACGGCACTATCGACGGCGCAGAGGTCCATCCGCGCGAACTGGTGAAGCAGGCGTTGCAACACACGCGTCGGCAGTGGTGGTTGCGCATAATCACCCGTCCGGTTCCGTCGAGCCGTCGGCAGCGGACAAGGTGTTGACCGCCCGGCTAAAGCAAGCATTGGCCCTGGTCGACGTACGGTTGCTAGACCACATCATCGTCGGTGGGCATCAGACTCTGACTATGGCCGCGCGTGGCTGGGTATAGACGGCCCGCGTCTTGATCCGGCCGGTAGGACGCTTAGGTCAACGGCGACGGGCGATTGCACTCTGAACTTCGAAGGAGGAGCTGCGGCTCCTCCTTCCTGTCTGGGTGCATTTTTTTTTGTTACAGGTAGCCAGTCGGCAAAGACGGGCTGCATCCTGGAAAGATTCCCACGGGATGGTGTGACATCAGGCGGACATTCGCATTCCCATCAGTCCCCTCCACCTCAACGTAGCGGCCCGCGACCAGCCACCCGAGGGCCTTCAGGAAGCGTGCTTCGTGAAAGCCGCAGAGCAACGAGACTTCGGCCAGGCGGGTCTTGCCGTTCGGGTGGACGGGGGCACGAACGGCGATGGCATCGAGCATGAACTGCATGTCGGCGTTCAGCTTTTCCTGGTGAAGCGGCAGTTTTGGCGGCGTCATGGGCTTCATCCGGATAGGCTTCGGCGGTGGCCGATTGGCCTCGACGAAGATCAGACGATGCTGGTTGAGTGACCACGCTATGACTGCCCAAGCGCGTTCGACCATCTCCAAGCGGATTTCGCCTTTGCCAACGCAGATGACGTGGAAGATCGCAGCCAGGCGCAGCGTGTTTTCCCACGCACGTGCCGCCGCTTCGTCGATGTCGGCATACTCGGTGTGGCGCCACTGCTTCATGCGGAACTTGAGTTCATGCATGAACTCAGCCGCCTCCTTGCTGAGCACGACGATCTTCCGCTCGGTCACACCCGCTGCCTGGCGATCATCCGCTTCGACCAACAGCTCCTCCAGTCGAGCTGTCAGGGTCGCCAGTCCTCCACTGGAGCAGGGCGCGCGCATGAAGGTCATGGGGGTCTGAAAGCGCTCGGGGTCGTAACAGGCCGCAATTGCCCGGGGCCAAAGGCCTTGGTGGAAGCTGGCGTTATCCGTTTTCTTGAGGAACGGATAAAACAGCTTGGGCTGTATCCGAAACCCAATGGAACACCTGCCACCAACGGCAATCAGGTCCGTCCTGTAGACCTTATGCTTAAGCGGCGGATTGCCGCTCCAGAGCTGCGTCAACTTATCGATGTACTTCCTGAGCAAGTCGCTATCCAGAAAGCTCCATCCGTCTTCGTGCTGAATGGTCGTATTGCGGTTAGTGCCGTGCAGGTACTCCATCAAGGCGCGGTAGCTTACTTCCTGCAGAATCAACCCATCCGGTTCCTGCACCTTGTTCTTCGTCCTTTCCTGCCCTTGCATGTCTTTGGCTTCGATAGCTTGGAGACCCTTCTCCGTAGCATGGGCGTTGATGGACTGGAAGAAGAAAGTAAACGAGGTCCCCTTGCCAACACCGCTAGGCACGAGAGCAGCCGTGTTCACCGTCGTGGGCATAGTGCGGGTGTCGAGCCCCCGCACATCATGGCAGCGCTGTACGGCTGCCACGCACGCTGCGATGGCATCGGTCAACAGGGCTTCGGCGGGAACGCCATCCTCAAAGGTACGGACTTCGTAGGCCGCGTTGTAGAGCAGATCAGGTAGTGCGTCGATCGGACAGAAGGGGCATTGCCGGAGATACATTGGGGCTCCTACCGGATGGGCATGGTGTCGGACGGATGACGACGAGCGGAAGGAGGGCCGCTAATCGATCTCGATTTCGTGTTGCGTGCGGCCAACGCTTGCGCGAATACGCCTTGAGTCGTGGCTCCGTAATCGTCGTCGTCAGGCGCTTCCAGCAGGCGACTAAATTGCCCAGGTGACAATTTGATGCCAGAGGAGCGATTGATTTCCTGGCGAATGGCTGCGCTGGTTGCGCCGCGCTCGATGGCGCGGCGGATGGCCGGTTTCGCGGCACGCAACAAGGCGGTGCTTTCCAGGCCGAGGCTGTCCAGGCCCTCCACCAGCGCAGCCAAGGCATCAGCGTCGTAAGTGTCGTTCGGTGGCATTTCGGCTCCCGTGGTAGTGAAAGGCCGACTTATATCGCCTGGAGATGCACTGTCGCCAACTTTCCGGGGAAAGTTGCGAACTGTTCCGTGGTCGGCGCTGTCCTTCCGGAACGCGTTCCCAGTTGTGTGGACGCTACTGGACTGTGTCGAGTTACCCCGTAGATGTCCTTTGCCGAAGAATCTGGCGGCAGTCCGAGCTGTGGAGCTGACGGGCAACTGTTGCCGCTTGTCTAGACGGTCTAACCATTGGGGCGCCGTTTCACTGCGCGGGCCCAAAACCGGAAAGTTCCCAACTTTCCGGGGAAAGAATGCGGGCGCCTAGCCTAGCTGGCAGAGTGCGCACCGCCACGATTGGTGGCGTCACACGGAGGGCCGCGATGCGCGCCCAGTCAACGGACACCATCTTGCGTCTGAAGCAGGTCAAAGAAGTCACCGGCTTGGGTCGCTCGACGATCTATCTCTACATCAATAAGGGCAAGTTCCCACCGCCGAGGAAGTTGGGCGAGCGAGCTGTTGGCTGGCGCTCGGGCGATGTCTTTCGTTGGGTGGCCGAACGCGGCATTGCCTTCTAAGGCTGCGCTATCTCGACACGTGGCAACGTTGGGTCAGCACCCGAGCTTAGCAGGCAATCGAGATTTCTAATATAGGGCTTTCCAGGCCAAACCCTCGGCCCTGAATTCCGGCTTTGTATGTAATGCAATGAACACCAATACCACCATCAATCCAATGCTCAAGCTGCAACCGTCCGACAACCTTGATCACGGTAGCGATGAGTACAACAGCTACCTGGGGCAAACCGTAGTCGAGATCGTCCGGCGTGAATACCGGCATGAGTTCGCAGCGGAAAGCCTCCTGTGCCAGCAGACGGCTAGGGGGCAGGTGTTCGGCTACAACACCGATGACCAGCACTTGCTCGGTTTCATGCCGCAGCTGAAGAGGCTGTATGCCCGCATCATGGCGGGAGATGAGCCGCCGGTCGAATCTGTGTATGTCCGTTGGGCCAATCGGCTTGGGTACAAGATGAACAAGCTGGGCAGGCAGATTCTTTCTGCCTGCAAGTACTTTTCGTCACAAGAGGAGGAGGGGCGCAACTGGCAGCAGGCGTACGCCCATCACAAGTTCCATCCGGTCGTCGCGGTGATGCTGCGGGCAGTGATGCGCTGGTGGCAGCCGATCTGCCGTTGGTGGAACCCTTCGCGGGCCTTGGTAGAGGGCGAGGCAGACTCGGAAGCGGTGGAAAAGCTGCATCAGCTGGTGAATTTCGTCCGCCGTGTATGCCGCTCCCAGGCGTTTCAGAATCTTCTCCATGACCACGAGCGCAAGGCGGAGGGTAACTTCCGGAGCGGGCGTGATTTCATGGCCGCGCTGTTCGAACGTCACTCGCGACTGTTGATCCTGCGCATCGACCTGTACTTCCGCCCCGATGCCAAGGATTGGGGCTACGGCAAGGCGGCTGGCAGGGCCATGTCCAACTATCTGCGTGCGTTGCGCTCGGGACGCATCGTGCCGGGCCACCTTGGGTTCATCATCAAGCGCGAGAACGGCATCAGCCGTGGGGTGCACCACCACCTGATGGTGATCCTGGACGGGCACATGCACCGCAATGCCTATTACCTGACTCAGCTCATGGGCGAAGCTTGGATCACGCGAGTTGGGGCGGATAGGGGCAGCTATTTCAATTGCTACGCTAGGAAAGACCGGTACCGTTACAACGGCTTGGGTCTCGCGCATGTCGGCGATGCGGAAAAACTGGTCGGTCTCCGCATCGCGCTCTGGTACATGAGCAAACAGGACTCCGAGTTGAAGGCGGACGAGGCCAAGGTCAAGAACTTCTGGCGAAGCCTGATGCCGGGCGACGCCGATCGCCGTGGCGCGCCCCGTAAGAACGGAGACGGCATTGGCTTGGTGCAGCGCTTGCTAGGTGGGAAGCGCAGCAAGTACCCGCCGGGCTTCGAGCCGAGGCCCGGGCAGGCGACGCGCGAAGGGTAAGTCGGGGGGGGCTCGTGGAACATAATTGCGTTCCACGGGCTAGAGCTGTCTCAGGGGCTGTGGCGGCTTTTGCTACCGTCGCTAGGTCCACCAGGATGGGGGCAGGGACTTTGCCCTAAAATCCCCGTTCAAGAACCTTAACGACTGAGCCCGCAACGCTACTATGCCCCAACAGACGCCGCTGACCCCCTACCAAAGCCAATATGTCGCTTGGCTGTTAACCCGCAGGACGGCTGGCGATTCGGTGGAGTCATTGGCGCCCACGCTGGTGGATTCGCAGGTCGATCTCAACCCGCATCAGGTGGACGCCGCACTGTTCGCCTGTCGCAATCCTCTGTCGCGGGGTGTGCTTCTCGCGGACGAGGTCGGTCTAGGCAAGACCATCGAGGCTGGCCTGGTCATCTCACAACGCTGGGCGGAACGGCGGCGCAGGATCCTGATCGTCGTGCCGGCCAATCTGCGCAAGCAGTGGCACCAGGAATTGCAGGACAAGTTCGGTCTGCAGAGCCTGATCCTGGAGGCCAAGAGTTACAACGCCATCCGCAAGCAGGAGGGGCGGAACCCCTTCCAGACGGCTGCCGGGCCGGTGATCTGCTCCTACCAGTTCGCCAAATCTAAGTCCAAAGATCTCAAAGAAATCGCGTGGGACTTGGTTGTGCTGGATGAAGCGCACCGCCTGCGAAACGTCTACAAGAAAGGGAACGTCATCGCCGCGACCTTGAAGGACGCATTCGACCACGTCCACTCGAAGGTGCTGCTGACCGCCACCCCTCTCCAGAACTCGCTCCTGGAGCTCTACGGCCTCATCAGCATCATCGACGACCGTGTCTTCGGCGACCTGGACAGCTTCCGCACCCAGTTCACGGGGGCTGGCAAGGGGCAGAGCTTTGGAGCGTTGCGCGAGCGCCTTACCGCCGTCTGCAAGCGCACCCTCCGTAAGCAGGTGCAGGCCTACGTCTCCTACACGGCGCGCAAGGCCATCGTGCAGGAATTCACTCCATCGGCCGAAGAGCAGGAGCTGAGACAGCTCGTAGCCGAGTATCTACGTAGGCCCAATCTCCACGCGTTGCCACAAGGCCAGCGTCAGTTGATCTCATTGGTCCTGTGGAAACTGCTGGCGTCCAGTAGCCATGCCATCGCGGGCGCGCTGGCAACGATGAGCAATCGCTTGCAGGGCGTGCTGGACCAGGCTCCCGTCGTCGGCCTGGCCGAAGAACTGGATGAGGACTACGAGGCACTCGACGAGCTGGCCGATGAAGGTGGCGATGAGGATACGGCCGGCGAATCCGAAAGGCCTGAGTCCTTGTCACCAGAAGAGAGGGACGCACTTTCTTCGGAGATTGATGAGCTTCGCGGCTTCAAGGATCTGGCAACCAACATCCGCGAGAATTCCAAGGGCGTGGCGCTTCTCACCGCACTAGGCCGGGCTTTCGCCGAGCTGGATCGGTTGGGTGCGGCCAAGAAAGCCATCATCTTTACCGAATCCAAACGCACCCAGGAATACCTGCTTGGGTTGCTGGCTGAAACGCCTTACGGCGATGGCATCGTCCAGTTCAACGGAACCAACAGCGATGCGCGGGCGCAGACGATCTACAAGGACTGGCTGAAGCGCCACGAAGGCACCGACCGCATTACTGGATCCAAGACCGCTGACACCCGCGCTGCCCTGGTCGAGCACTTCAAGGAACGCGGCACGATCATGATCGCCACCGAAGCGGGCGCAGAAGGCATCAACCTTCAGTTCTGCTCGCTGGTTATCAACTATGACCTGCCTTGGAACCCGCAGCGCATTGAACAGCGTATCGGCCGATGCCACCGATACGGGCAGAAGTTCGACGTGGTGGTGGTCAATTTCGTCGATCGCAGCAACGAGGCCGACCGCCGGGTGTATGAGCTACTGGAGCAGAAGTTCCAGCTGTTCGATGGAGTGTTCGGTGCAAGCGATGAGGTGCTGGGCGCTATCGGATCTGGTGTGGATTTTGAGCGGCGCATTGCCGACATCTACCAAAACTGCCGGGATACAAACGAGATCAAGGCCAGTTTCGAGCAGCTGCAGCTCGACCTTTCCGGCGAAATCAACGAGGCCATGGTCAAGACGCGGCAGGCGTTGCTGGAGAACTTCGACGAGCAGGTGCAGGAAAAGTTGCGCATTAGCGCCGAGGGCAGCAAGGACGCCCGTAGTCGCTACGAGCGGATGCTGATGGATATGGCTCGTGCTGAACTGGGAGGGCTGGCTAGCTTCGACGATGTAGGGTTCAACTTGCATCGGCGCCCCGATAACCTTGCGATTGCAGGAGTAAGTTTAGGGCGCTACGAGCTGCCACGCCGTTCGGGTGAAGCACATTTGTTCCGCATTGGTCATCCTCTTGCGGTTTTGCTCGCGGAACAAGCCAAGAGCCGAACGCTCGAAGGTGCGAGACTCGTCTTCGACTACAACGCTTACGGTTCAAAGATCAGCACGCTTGAAGCCTATCGTGGCAAGGCCGGATGGCTCGCGGTGAAGCTGGTCTCGGTCGAGACACTAGGCAACCTGGAGCAACACCTGCTGGTTGCCGCGGGCACGACCGACGGCGTTGTGCTCGTGGAAGAAGACCCGGAGAAACTGCTGCGCCTGCCCGCGACCATGCAGGCGGCGAGTCTGTTCAGCGCCCCTGATACCACCTTGCTGGCCGACGTGGAGGCTCGCAAGACCGTACTCCTGCACGACGTCAACGAGCGCAACCTCGGCTACTTCGAGCAGGAAGTCCAGAAGCTGGATGCCTGGGCGGACGACCTGAAGCTGGGGCTGGAGCAAGAGATCAAGGAGATCGACCGCGAGATCAAGGAGGTGCGCCGAACTGCCGCGACCTCGCCGACGCTGGAAGAGAAGCTGTCATGGCAGAAGAAGCAGCGCGAACTGGAAGGCAAGCGCAGCAAGCTGCGCCGCGAGCTGTTTGCCCGGCAGGACGAAGTCGAAGCGCAGCGCAATGACCTGATCAGCCAGCTTGAAGTGCAACTCCACCAGCAGGTCGAGGAGCGCACGCTGTTCACTGTCGAGTGGGAGTTGACATGACGACGAAGAGAGAACTTGCGAGAGGAGCACTTTGGCGGCAATGGGACCTGCATGTCCACACGCCTGCCTCATTCCACTGGCAAGGACAGAAGTTTGACGGCGATCTGTCATCTGCCCAAACCACGGGGCTCGTCGATGAAATGATCGAAGCCTTGAACAAGGCTGAACCCGCTGTGTTCGCCATCATGGACTACTGGACCTTCGATGGCTGGTTTGCACTGAAACAGCGTCTCTCTGAGGCGAACGCGCCGAAGCTAACAAAGAAGGTCTTTCCCGGAATTGAGTTGCGACTTTCCGCACCCACTGAAAGACGGCTCAACGCCCATGTCATTTTCTCAGACGAAATCTCCGATCAGCATCTAAAGGATTTCCTAGCAAACCTCAAAATTGAGCGCCTGGATCGGTCTATTTCCAAAGAAGCCCTTGTCGATCTGGCGCGCGCAACTGCCGCCGATATGTTGGCAAAGAAGGGGCACAAGAAGGATGTAGTCGATAGTGACTACGCAGATGCACTGTTGGCCGGCTACAAGTTGGCGGAAGTAAAGACCGAGAGCTACAAGCAAGCCATCTCAAGTGTCCCGGATGGACTGGCAATTGGGTTCATGCCTTACGATACGAGCGACGGACTCACCGAGGTGAAGTGGGAACAACATTACTCGTACTTCCTCGGGCTATTCGAATCCTCACCTATCTTCGAGTCGCGGAATCTGGAACTGAGAACGGCCTTCTTATGCGAGAAGACTCCGGCAAACCATGCATGGATCGACAACTTCAAGCATGGATTGAAAGGAATCCCTAGGCTGGTGGTTGCTGGAAGTGATGCACATTGTTTTGTTGGAGTCGCAGGCAACGACGATAAGCGGGGTTATGGCGACTTCCCCTCTGGCAAGAAGACGTGGATCAAGGCCGACCCAACGTTCCGTGGCCTCAAACAAGCCATTCTTGAGCCGGCGAAACGCTCCTACATTGGTGACAAACCACCTAAGGTGCTGGAAGTCGAGTCCAACAAGACCTACTACATCGAATCCATTGAAATCACCAAGACAGGCGACAAGGCCGGCGTAGGGCAATGGCTCCACGGCTGCGACATCCCCTTGAACCCCGACCTTGTTGCCATCATCGGGAATAAGGGAAGCGGGAAAAGCGCGTTGGCCGATGTTATCGCGACGCTTGGTAATTCCAGACAGTCCAAGCACTTCAGCTTTCTCCGGCGGGACCGCTTCCTAGGGAAGACCGGCGAACCCGCACGACACTTCACCGGGACGCTGACCTGGTGCGACGAGAGTACCGAAGCCCGACCTCTCAATGAGCTTCCATCCGAAGAGAAGGCAGAGCTTGTTCGCTACATTCCACAGCACTACTTCGAGGAACTTTGCAACGAGCATGTGTCGGGCAAGTCGGATGCTTTCGAGAAGGAACTGCGGTCGGTGATCTTCTCTCACACGAGTGAAGACATGCGGTTGGGCGCACTCGACTTCGATCAACTGACGGAGCAGCAGGAGCAGTCGCTCAGGAACCGCTTGGGCGAGTATCGCAAGGAACTGGCTTCGGCCAACGCATCAATCGTGCGTATCGAGGAGCAGCTTCAGCCCATAGAGCTGAAGAAGCTCACCGATTTGCTTCTGCTGAAGGGCAAGCAGATTGAAGAACACGACAAGCTAAAGCCAGCGGAGGTTGCCGCGCCCACAGAGGCGTTGGGCCCCGAGCAAAAGCAGGCTGCGGAGGGCTTGGCAGCGGCGAGTCAGCAGATAGAAGCTGCGAAAAAGCGCACGCTAGAGATCGCCGGGGAGACAACCGAACTAGCCAAGCGGCAGAAGGCGGTAACCAACATTCGTGAGCAGTTGAGATTGCTCCAGCGGACCTTTGATCAAGCACAGAGTACAGTGTCCGATGACCTCAAGCTGCTTGGGTTCGCCTGGTCCGATCTTGCAGCCATCGATATCAAGACAAGTGCTCTCGACAAGAGATCAGCTGAACTCGCGACGAAGCAGGGGGAGTTGAAGGCCGAGTCCGAGCAGCTGGCTGAGAACCTGAAGACCTACGCGGAGACGCAGCAAGGGTTCACCTCGAAGCTGAACGCGCCTCAGCAACAGTTCGAGTCTTACCAGCGTCAGCTTGCCGAATGGAACAGGAAGCGGGATGAACTGATCGGCTCACCCACTGAGCCGGAGTCGAAGGTTGGCCTAGAGACCCGTATTAAGCAGATCGAAGCGCTGCCTGACCAGCTCAAGGAGTTGGAAGCAAAGCGATTGCAGTTGTCGGGTGAAATATTCGACACCCTCGATGCCCAGCGAACAGCGCGTGCGGAACTGTTCAAACCTGTCCAGGACTTGATCCAGAAGAACGGCCTGATACGGGAAGACTACAGGTTGCAGTTCCAGGCGACTCTTGCGGCGTCAGCGGATGCCATCTCGGATCAGTTGTTCGCGCTGATAAAGCAGACCTGGGGTGAATTTCGTGGGCAGGACGAGGCTCCTTCGACAATCCGAAAGCTGTTCGACCGTCATGACTTGAACACCAGAGACGGGGCGTTGGCCTTCGTTGGCGCCTTGCAGGGAAAGATCGTGGAAGCCGCTAGAGCTTCCGGGTCGCCTGCTGGGATCTTCAACTTGGTGAAGAAGGGACAGTCCGCAGCGGCAGTGTATGACCTGATTTTCGGGCTGAACTTTCTTGAGCCGCGGTACTCCTTGCTGTTCCAAGACACGCAGATCGAGCAACTCTCTCCCGGGCAGCGTGGTGCACTATTGTTGATTTTCTACCTGCTGGTGGACAAGGGAAAGACGCCCATCATCCTGGACCAGCCGGAAGAGAACCTTGATAACGAGACGGTGTTCCGCCTGCTCGTGCCGGTTCTGTCGGAAGCCAAGAAGCAGCGGCAGATCATCATGGTCACACATAACCCCAATTTGGCGGTCGTGTGCGATGCAGAGCAGATCATCCATGCGAGGTTCGATCGAGCATCGGACTCCACCATCGACTATGACTCGGGGGCGATCGAAAACACGGGGCTCAACGGCGCCGTCGTGACCGTACTTGAAGGTACGAAGCCCGCATTCGTAAACCGATCCGGGAAGTACCATTGACATGCCAGCTCTCGAACCTCAGTACTTGGCCATCCTGAAGCAGGCGCTCGCCGCCCGCTTCGTGCCGTTCCTGCCGCCGTTGCTCGGCAACGCCAATCCCACCGATCAGGCGGCGAAGCAGCTTTCGCGCGCCTTCAGCGCCTTCGTCCTCCACAAGCTGCTCGACATTACGCCGCAGGCGGCGGCCGCGTCGGTCGTTGACGATTTCAACGACAAAGGCATCGATGCGATCCACTATCACGCGTCGTCAGAGACGCTGTACCTGCTGCAAACCAAGCTGAAGGAATCCGAGCAGTTCAAGCAGGAGGATGCACTGCCGTTCTGTGAGGGTATTCGCCTGTTGCTCAAACAGGACTTCGCGGCGTTCAACGGGAATGTCCAGAATCGGAAGGCCGACATCGAGGGCGCACTCGATGCGTGCAGCCACATCAAACTAGTCGTGCCCTACACGGGCGATGGTATATCGCAAACGGCCCGCGACGCCTTGCAGGCGCTGCTCGACGACGAAGACCTAGACGAAGAGCGGCTGGTCAAGCGGGTGGAGTACTACACGGCGACCGAAATTGCCCGCGACCTGCTGGCGGAACAGGCCTACCAACCCGTGAACACGGATGTCGCGCTGCAGAAGCACGCGAAAGTCGAAAGCCCGCGTGCCACGTACTACGGTGTCACGCGGCTGGCGGACTTGGTGGCACTGCATCAGACGCACGGCAAGGCCCTGTACGAGCGCAACATCCGCTACTTCCTCGGCAGCAGCAAGTCCGATGTCAACAAGGCCATCAAGACGACCTTGCATGACTCCCCGGCGGACTTCTTCTACTTGAACAATGGCGTCACGGCCGTCTGCGATCTGATCGAGCCGAAGGCCAACAAGAATGGCGTCAAGAAGTTCAAGGTGCGCGGTCTGTCCATCATCAACGGCGCGCAAACGGTGGCGTCGGCTGCCGAATTCGTGCGCCAGCATCCGGGCGAGAGCATCGATGACGCCAAGGTGATGCTTACTTTGATCAAGGCATCGGCGGACGGCCAGTTTAGAAAGAGCGTGACCAAGGCTCGTAACCACCAGAACCCGGTACAGACCGCGAACTTCGCCTCGCTGGACGAGAACCAAGAGAGGCTGCGGCAGGAGATCGCCCACCTCGGCTTCGATTACCACTATCGCCCCGAGGCCCTCGCGACCGGCCCCAAGGCCATCACGCTCGATGAGGCTCTGCGGGCACTGGCCTCGCAACAAAACGACCCACGCTACGTCGTGTGGCTCAAGAGCGAACCGGTGCGGCTCGCCAACCCCGATTCCGCCGAGTACCAGTCGCTGTTCACTGTCGCGCTACCGGGCGTGACGCTGGTCAATGCGGTCCTGTGCCACCGCGCGCTTCGCGCCCTCGTGGTGGACTACGAACAGAAGGCCCCAGCGCGCAGCCAGGAACGCCTGATCTACCGTCATGGCGTGCACGTAATCACGGCGATCATGATGAAGCGCCTGCGCAACCGCATCGGCGCGGCAGACGTCATCGACACGGCGCTGACTCCCGCACTGATCAGCCAGCCGTTCGATCAGCTTCGGCAGCAGGTTTTCGACCTCGGCCAGCAACGACTCGTTCTTGAGGGGCCGCTGGCTTACTTCCGCAACCAGGGCAACGTCGTGGCCTTCCTGGCCGACCTGATGGAAACACACTTTGCGCTGGGTGCCGATCCGGCCATAGCGCCACTACGCAATATCCAGAATGCAGCGGATGCGTATCCGCGAAAGCGCCTGGTCGACTACCTGTCGAGCCGCGCGCCACAATTATGAGAGCGATGTCATGAGCAAACAAAAACTAGAGCTTACCTGGATCGGCAAGGAGAAGCGGCCCAAGCTGGAGCCGCGCATCCTGCTCGAAGATCCAGAGAAGTCGTATCACGCCAAGCATCGCGTGACGGACAACGACATCTTCGACAACCGGCTGCTATTCGGTGACAACCTTCTTGCACTGAAAGCATTGGAGCAAGAGTTCTCCGGCAAGGTGAAGTGCGTTTTCATCGATCCGCCATACAACACGGGTAGCGCGTTCACGCACTACGACGACGGACTTGAGCATTCCATCTGGCTGGGGCTGATGCGGGACCGGCTGGAAATCATACGGCGGCTACTGTCGGAGGATGGTTCGCTGTGGATAACTATTGATGACAACGAGGCCCACTACCTGAAGGTCTTGTGCGATGAGATATTCGGGAGGACTGCGTTCATTGCGTCAAACGTATGGCAGAAGCGGTACTCCCGTGAGAACCGTGAAGCGATAGGCGATGCTCACGACTATGTGATGGTCTATGCGAAGAATGCTGATCGCTTCAAGCAGGTTCGCAATCGGGTTCCAATAACCGAAGCACAGGCCAAGATTTACAAGAATCCAAACAATCATCCCCGGGGGCGCTGGCGCGCGATTCCCATGACTGCGCAAGGCTATCGGGCGAATCAGATGTACGAGATAGTCGCTCCAGGTGGGGCAGTACATGTGCCACCGGAAGGGCGATGCTGGTCAACAATTGAGCCTGAATTCCGCAGGCTGTTGGCCGAAGGAAGAATTTACTTCGGTAAAGATGGCAATGGGCAGCCCAACATAATTCGGTTTCTTGATGAGGTCGAGGGCATGGTTCCCTGGACGTGGTGGCCTCATGACGAAGTTGGTCATAACGATGAGGCGAAGAAGGAGATGCATGTTCTATTTGGCAAGGACAATGCGTTTGCTACGCCCAAGCCAGAACGCTTGATACAGCGCATTCTTCACATAGCCACCAACCCTGACGACCTAGTTCTCGATTCTTTTGCTGGCTCTGGCACGACCGGCGCCGTCGCGCACAAAATGGGTCGCCGCTGGATCATGGTGGAGCTGGGCGAGCACTGCCACACCCACATCATCCCGCGTCTCAAGAAGGTGATTGATGGCGAAGACAAGGGCGGTGTCACGGAAAGCACTGCTTGGCAGGGCGGCGGCGGCTTCCGTTACTACCGCCTTGCCCCCAGCCTGATCGTCAACGACCGCTGGGGCAACGCGGTCATCAATCCCGAATACAACGCTGCGCAACTGGCCGAGGCGTTGGCCAAACTGGAAGGCTTCAACTACGCGCCATCGGAAACACACTGGTGGCAGCACGGGCACTCCAGCGAGCGCGATTTCATCTATGTCACCACGCAGAACCTATCCGCGGAACAGTTGCAGGCGCTGTCCGATGAAGTCAGCCCGGAGCGGAGCCTGCTGGTGTGCTGCGCCGCCTTCCACGGAGTCACGGCGGCCAAAGCGACGGAGCGCTGGCCGAATCTGACGTTGAAGAAGATTCCGAAGATGGTGCTGGCCCGCTGCCATTGGGGCCGTGACGACTACAGCCTGAATGTGACCAACCTGCCGATGGCGGAGATTGAGGAGCCTTCGGCCCTTGGCGGTGTCAAGAACACCAAGAGCAAGAAAGCGGCCCTCGCCAATGCGGGACAGGGTGGCCTGTTTGGGGAGAACGAATAATGAACGCCCGCGTCCTGCACGCCGTCACCGGTCGTTTGTCTCTTCGTCCGCCCCAGGCGGAATCTCTCACCAAGCTGGTTCGCGCGCTCGATGCCGCGCCCGAACTCTTGGGTCGCGAGCGCGATGTCTCGGCCATTCTCTCCACGCTGAGGGCCGAGTTCAGCACGCTGGAGGAGTTCGAGCGCGAATTTCCATCGCTGTGCTTCGCGCTGGCCACGGGCGTGGGCAAGACCCGCCTGATGGGGGCCTTCATTGCTTACCTGCATCTAGCGCACGGCATCAACAACTTCTTCGTGCTGGCGCCTAACCTGACGATCTACAACAAGCTCATCACGGACTTCACGCGCAACACGCCGAAGTACGTGTTCAAGGGGATCGCCGAGTTCGCGCAACAGCCGCCGCTGATCATCACCGGCGACAACTACGACCAGACCGGCGCGGCGGTGGATGAACAGTCGATGGGGTTTGCTCACGACGTGCGCATCAACATCTTCAACATCTCCAAGATCAACTCCGAGGTGCGCGGCGGCAAGGAGCCGCGCATCAAGCGGATGAGGGAAGTGCTGGGCGACAGTTACTTCAACCATCTGGCGAACCTGACTGACCTCGTGCTGCTGATGGACGAATCGCACCGTTACCGGGCCAGCGCCGGGGTGCGTTCTATCAACGAGCTCAAGCCGCTATTTGGTCTGGAAGTGACGGCGACGCCGTTCGTCGAGTCCAGCCGTGGGCCGGTGCCGTTCAAGAACGTGGTGATGGACTACCCGCTGGCGCGGGCGATGGAGGATGGCTTCGTCAAGGAGCCTGCCGTGGTCACCCAGCGCAACTTCAACGCCAAGGCGCACACGCCCGAGGAGATCGAGAAGACGAAACTGGAAGACGGTGTGCGCCTGCACGAGACGACCAAGGTCGAGCTGCTCACCTACGCCCGCGAGAACGGCGTCAAGCCGGTTAAGCCCTTCATGCTCGTCATCGCCCGCGATACCACGCACGCGGGGCAGCTCTTGGCCCTTCTGGAATCGGAAGCCTTCTACGAGGGGCGCTACCAGGGCAAGGTGATTCAGGTCGATTCCAGCCGTACCGGCGCGGAGGAAGAAGAGATGATCACGCGCCTGCTAGCCGTGGAGAGCGTGGACGAGCCGACCGAGATCGTGATTCACGTCAACATGCTGAAGGAAGGCTGGGACGTAACCAACCTCTACACCATCGTTCCGCTGCGCGCGGCTAATGCCCGCACCTTGATCGAACAGTCCATCGGGCGTGGCCTGCGACTGCCGTACGGCAAACGCACGGGCGTCGCGTCCGTGGATCGCTTGAACATCGTCATGCACGACAAGTTCCAGGAGATCATCGACGAGGCGAACCGCGGCGACTCCCCGATCCGTCTGAAGCAGGTCATCCTCGATGCGCCGAGCGCAGACGATAAGAAGATCAGCGTGCAGATTGAGTCGGGAGCGGCCACACGAATGGGGCTTGCGACCACGCCTCCGGCCCATCCGGCATCGGCAGCCACCAATGGCAGCGGCGCCGCGCCGTCACCAGTACTCGTATTCACCACTGAAGCAGAGAAGCAGGTAGCTCGGGCGGTCATGGAGGTCGTAGGCACGTACGAGGTCAGGCCCGACCTGGTGCCGACCAGCGGTGCATTGCTCAACGCGGACATCCAGAAGGAGATTCAAGAGAAAGTCGCTGAACTGCTGAAGCCGAAGCAGGATGACCTGCTGAAGGGCGCGGACGATCAGACGTCGGCTATCGATCTGACCGCCTTGGTTGCGAAGGCCACCGAAGTAGTGGTTCAGCAGACCATCGACATTCCGCGTATCGCAGTAGTACCGAAGGGTGAGGTTACAACGGGCTTCCGGCCATTCACCCTGGACGTGAGCCAGCTCCATCTGCAGCCTGGCGAACGCGAAATCGTCGGGCAGAACTTGCACACGAACGAGCAGTTCACGTTGGCAGCCGAGATCGGCCTGAAGGAGCAGCGGTCTGAGGACTACATCGTCCACGCACTGATCGACTTCGACGATATTGACTATTTCACCCATGCCGACCTGCTATACGACCTAGCGGGCCAGATGGTGCAGCACTTAAATGGCTACCTCTCTGAATCGGAAGTCGTCAATGTGTTGGACCGAGATCGCCGCCTTATCGCGAAGGAAATCCGCGCGCAGATGATGGCGCACTTCTTCGAAGATGCGACCGAATTTGAGGTCCATGTCAGCCGCGGATTCACCGAACTTAAGCCATGCAACTACACCGCTACGGCAGGACAGGCGCCGCGACACTATCGTGAGACCGTCGATGACGTTGGCCGCATCAAGCAGATGCTGTTCGGCGGCTTCTCCAAGTGTCTGTATCCGTTGCAGAAGTTCGACTCGGACACCGAGCGCCGCTTCTCGATCATCCTCGAACGGGACGCGCTGAAGTGGTTCAAGCCCGCGAAGGGGCAGTTCCAGATCTACTACAAGTTGGGCACGGAGCAGCCGGAATATGTCCCTGACTTCGTGGCGGAGAGCGATTCAGCGATTCTCATGGTTGAAACCAAGAGCCGTAACGACCTGCAGGCTGTAGACGTCAAAGCCAAAGCCGAAGCAGCTGCGCGCTGGTGCAAGCACGCCTCCGATCATGCGGTGAAGGTGGGCGGAAAGCCCTGGAAGTACCTGCTGATCCCGCATGACGAGATCGTTGAGAGCACGACGCTGACAGGTTACTTGCGGTTCGAGCAGAAAGTCGTGTCCTGACGGGAGCAAAGCGTGTCTGAAGGAATGTTGCCCGTGTCGGCGGTCGATTGGTCTCAAGTGATGGCCTCACCGGAAAAGCCAATCGAGTTTCTGTTAAGGAAGGATGTGGCTGTCTACATCAAGGTCCGGAGAGATAGCGAGATTGTGTATCGCTATTACAAGGCCCCCATTAAAGCAGGAGAGAAGGGAAATTCCGTTCCTTACGCAGCCTTTCTACGAGCGGAAGCGCTACTGCTTGAAGGTGAGGCGCTGGCAGACTTTGTCAGATCTCGGGCATGCGGCGAGGAGGAGATTGATTCTCTTCCTTACGCAGGATTTGTGGAGGAGGCTGCCTTTCTTCGCCTCGGGGATGCAGCGCTTGCAGAGATCGTTGTGTCACGATCGTGCCATGTGTCGAGCTTTTCTGGCACGGGTTTTTTGATTCCGTGCCCCTACGAGGAAACCGGTAAAACGCGTGGTGGATATTCCATTAGGAGACCGCTTCGGATTGAAACTGCAAAATTGACGAAATTCGAGTTCGACCGCGCCTTCATCGTCCACAAGAAGAGACAAGATTTGGCGTTGAGCTCGCCTTCCCCCGAGAAGCTTGCAATCCAGATCGAGATTCGCGAAAGCGATTTGTACGTTGCTTCATCCGACTTCGAGGCGCTGAAATACGAAGCGCGGCTGGGTCGCCAGTTGATCGAATATCCCTTCTTACACAAGGAGCAGATGCCAGGAATCTATTGGATGTTCCAGGCTGCGTACGCTCATAATCACCGAAAGTCGGTGTCTAAAGATAACGTTAGCGAGTGGCTGAAGGAGAATGCGCCGAAAGGCACCTTCCGCTACAAGAGTATCCGAACGGCAACGAAGTTTGTCTGGTCTGAGGTCGATAGAGCCATTGGCAGCAAAGGCCGGGGAGAGTTCGTCCTTGAGGATCTCGATGATTGGACGATTGGAGACGATTACAAGTTTCCCTTTATCAGCAAGGGACTCTCATTCGTTCTTGCCATCGCAGACTGGTGGGTCAAGGTTCTACGCAAATATCCGGATGCAACGGCGTTGACTCTTGCTGAGATGCTCGCGAAGAACAAATTCGCTGGCTTAGAAGTGGGTGACCTCGTGTATCTCATTAGCGGAGCGCAGATCACGGAGGACGAAGCCGCATCCTTAGGGTCTAGGGCCAAGAGAGTGCGGCCAATTGTTAGCAAATAGGCCGCGGTAGAAGTCTCCAGTCGGCCCCGAATAGGAGGCCGACGCCGCCGAGTTCTCAGTTGAGGGTGTGTCCTTGCCTACGGTCATGCTGCCTTGCGATTAATCGTCACTACCTTTTCGCCGATATCCGCCCGCAAGGCATCCAGATAGTCTGCCCACTTCTGCACGGCCTTGCGGCGCTCGTCCAGGAACTGGGTGCGGTCATAGGCCTTCTGGATTTCGTCTTTCTTGGCGTGCGCGAGTTGCGCTTCCAGCACATCCACCGGGATGTTCAGCCGTTCGCGTGCGACAGTGCGAAACATGCCCCGAAAGCCATGCGTCGCATGCTTGCCTGCAAAACCCATTTTGCGAAGGGCGTTGCTTAGCGCGTCGCGGTGAAGGTGTGGTGTCGTCTGCTGATATAGGGCGGGGAATACGAATTGCTTGCCGTCGGTGTAGGCCTGCATTCCGCGCAGCGCTTCCACGGCCTGCATGGGCAAGGGAACGATATGCGCGTGCCGAGTCTTCATCTTGGCCGCGGGAATAGCCCACTCGCCGACGTCCAAATCGACTTCGGCCCATTCCATTCGCGCCACCGTGCCGGGGCGTTGCGCTGTTAGCATGGCTGCGGTCAGTGCCGCCCGCGTGACGGCGATCGGGTAATCAGCGACGGCCCTCACCAACTTGCGCACATCGGCCAGGTCCACAGCGGCAGGAATATGGCCCTTCTCGGCCTTGGGTAGTACGCCGCGCAGGGACAGCAGTCGGCCATCTTCGCGAAGCCCTTCGTGAATGGCGTAGTTCACGATTTGCCCAAGATAGCCCCGCGCCTTAGCGGCCAGGGAAGGGGGAATGCCGGCCAGCGCGTCGGCTGCCTGTTTCGTCGTCAACGTGGTAACGGACTGCCGGCGCAGGGCGGGGGATAGATAAGTGTCGATCACGTAGGCCGCCTTCCGGTGCGTCTCATCCGCCCAGCCGGGTTTCATCTTTGCAAGCCATGCCGTCGCCACGCCAGGGAAGGCCGAGCCGGCTATGCGCTTGGCGGCTGCTGTCTTTTCGGCCTTGGCTGCGCTAGGGTCAATGCCGTCCCTTAGCAGTGCGCGCGCCTTGGCGGCTCTGTCACGCGCTTCGGCGATGCTCACCTCAGGGAACGCACCGAAGGCTAAACGCTTTTCCTTGCCGGCGTAGCGGTACTTCATGCGCCACAGGCGCGATCCGCCGGCAGTTACTTCGACATACAAGCCACTGCCGTCGAAATGCTTGCCTAGCTTCGCATTCTTCACTGCTAGCGCCGTGAGCTTGCCTGATTCCTTCGCCATGCCATGCCCCCAGAATTGGGCACAACCCTGGAAGGGCGCCCATGCCCCCAATCATGCCCCCGCATGCCCCCGGATTCAACTAGACGGCTTTGGACGGTATTGCAATAAAAAACCCCGCTCTCGCGGGGTCTTTTGCGGGGCTTTTGGATTTCTCTGGAGTTCCTGAAATCCTGCGTTGGTGCCGGAAGTGGGACTCGAACCCACACGCTTTTAAGGGCGGCGGATTTTGAGTCCGCTGCGTCTACCGATTCCGCCATTCCGGCGCGGCCGTGCAGTATAGCCGAGGGGCGGGCTGGCGGCAGGGGTCAGAGGCCCAGGCCGCCGTAGCGGGCCATGGCGGCGGCGAAGACGAAGATCGCGGCGAGCAGGACCAGTTCGAAGCGGACGATGCCGCGCATGCGGGCGACTTCGGACGCATCGGGCAGGAAGATCGGGTTCGCCGCCAGCGCCTTGCGCCAGCGCAGGAAGCGCATCGTCGGCAGGATCGAGAGCAGGCCGACCAGCACGAACGCGCCCATCTTGGCGTGAAACCACGGGTTGTGCAGGTAGAAGTCGTGGCCCTTGACGCCGTAGACGACGCGCGCGATGCCAACCGCGATGAGGGCCATCGCGCAGATGCCGTAGCCCATGTCGAGGCCGGTCAGGCGCTGGAGCGTCTGGCGGTCGAGGGCGCCGCGCAGGAGCACGGATTCGGCCACCAGCATCGCGGCCAGTCCGAACACGAGGAGATGGTGCAGGGAAGCGAGGAGGAAGTCGGTCAGCACGTGCGCGCTCCAGGCGGAGGAAGCGCCAAAACTAAGCCGGCCGCGCGCCGCGGCCAAGGTGCCGGAGGTCAGTCATTCGATGAACCGCGACGGGTGCCCGCCGCGATCAGGCCGCTTCGTCGGTGCGCAGCGCCTTGGACACGCGCGAGAACCACTCGCCCTGGTCAGGAACGAAGGTCGCGCAGGCTTCCATCGGCGCCTTGTAGATGTGCAGCGAGACGGCCACCGCGTCGGTGCTGGCGTTGCGGATCGTGTGGTACTCGTGCGGCGGGATCAGGCTGCCGGCGCTGCCGGGGCCGGCGTGCATGCCGCCTGCGGCCCGGAAGCGGAAGCGGTCGCCGGCGCGCTCGAGCAGTTCGTACTGGGTGATTTCCAGCTCGCCGTCCCATACGCCTTCCACGCACCACAGGCCGCAGTGGTCGTGCACCGGCGTGCCCTGGCCGGGCCCCCAGGTCATCGCGACCACGCTGTAGCCGTGTTCCGGGCTGCGGTAGAGCTCGCGGCGCGCGTAGTGGTCGGCGATGGGCTGGTGGACGCAGGCGGGCAGCTGCACGTCGCGGTCGCGGATCATGCCGCACAGCGTGCTGCGCAGGGCCGCGGTGACCGCGTGTTCATCGCCGGCACCGACGGCGGCGTCGATGGCGGCGACCAGCTTTTCGTGGCCAGGGAAGGCGATTTCGGGCAGCGCGGCGGTGGCGTTCATGCCGCGATTCTACCGCGCGGCTCCGAACTCATTTCTTGCGTTGCATCAATCCGCGGCGTTACGAGGGTTTAACGCAACGAATCGAGGAAATCCGCGACCGCCGGCCCGAAGCGCGCGATGTCCACCAGGAACGCATCGTGCCCCTGCGGCGAGGGAAGCGGCAGGAACGTGGCGTCCGCGCCGCCCGCACGCAGGCCTTCGGCGATTTCCTCCTGCTGCTGCAGGGGGAAGAGGATGTCGGTGTGCACGCCGATCGCCAGCGCCTTCTCCACGCGGATGCTCGCCAGCCCCGCGCGCGTGTCGGCCTCGCCGTTCTGGCGCGAGGCGCAGTACTCGCCGATGTCGAACCAGTCCATCGACCGGCTGAGATAGAGGTAGCAGTTGGGATCGAACCGGCGCACGAAGCGGCGCGCGTGGCCTTCCAGGTAGCTTTCGACTTCGAACTCCAGGCCGAAGGGATCCTCGTCGGCGCGGTCCGAGTCCAGCCGCACGCGACCGAACCGGCCGTCCCATTCCAGTGCCGAGCGATAGGTGATCACGCCGAGCTTGCGCGCCATGCGCATGCCCGATTCGGGGTAGTGCGCGTCGTCGTAGCGGCCGTGGTTCCAGTTCGGATCGAGCCGGATCGCCTCGCGCTGCAGCGAGCGGATCGCGATGGAGAACGGCAGCGCCTTCGCCGCGCCGGAGATGTTGATGTGGTTGCGCGCCACCCCCGGGTGTCGCAGCAGGAACGCCAGCGCCGTCATGCCGCCCATCGAGTTGCCGATCAGGCAGGCGAGGCGATCGATGCCGAGTCCACGCACGAGATGCGCGGACGCGTCAGCGCCGTCCTCCACCGAAAGGTCCGGGAAATCCAGCCGGTACAACTCCCCCGTGCGGGGATCGATCGACGCCGGACCGGTCGAACCCTTGCAGCTGCCCAGCGAGTTCACGCAGATCACGAACCAGCGATCGGTGTCGATGGGCTTGCCGGGACCGAGCATCGCCTCCCACCAGCCCGGTTCCGGATTCCCGTCGTTGCTCGCGGCGTGCGCGTCGGGCGAGAGGCCGGTGACGATCAGTACGGCGTTGTCGCGCGCGTCGTTGAGCGTGCCCCAGGTTTCGTACGCGACGCGGGCGCCGTGCAGTTCGCCGCCGCGCTTCATCGCAAAGGGGGAGGGGAGATCGAACCAGCGGGTGCCGGGCGGGATGAATTCGGTCATGGGGCAAGCTTACCGAGCGCGATGGGCCGAGGGCATTACCGTTGCGCTTGCGGGCATGTCGGAAAATCCGCTTACCGGCGTCGGAAACATGCCGCCGGGAGTCCGCCCGCGAGCGTCACGGGCGAACGCTGTCGATCACCAGTTCGACCACGCCCGACTTGTCCGACACCCGCGCCTTCGCTTCCAGGTCGCCCGGCTGAGGCGTGGCATCGCCGCTGGCGGAAATGCGTGCCAGCACGTCGACCTTGTCGAGCTGCGACAACTTCATCGTCGGCATCGGGCTGTCGGCGTCGTCGAGCACGACCTCGCGCGGGAATTCCTGCGCCGGCAGCTTCTCGACCGCGACCGGCATCGGCGGGCCGCCGGCCTGGCGCGCGATCACGAACAGGCTCGCGTTCGCGGGCACCTTCGCAGCGAGTTCCGGCGCCACGGTGACCCTCACCTTCAGCCCGGCCGTTGAAGGCGTCGCGGCTGCGGCCTGCGGCAGCGGCGGCAATCCGGCCTCGGCGCGTGCCGCGTCGATCTGCGCGCGCAGCGGCACGGCCGCGGCGGCATCGACGATGGTCAGCAACGGCTCCCACGTACGCGCGGCTTCCGCCGGCTGCGCGGCCTGACGCTGGGCGATGCCGAGGAACCAGCGCGCACGCTGGTGCATGGGCTGCAGTTCGATCGCGCGGCGGAGCATGGCCACGCCTTCCGCATCGAAGCGGCGTTCCGGGGCGGCGAGGGCACGCATCTCGGCGGCTTCGGCGAGCAGGTCCGGATCGTCCGGCGCGAGCTTGATCGCGCGCCCGAGCGCGTCGGCGGCCTTCGCGCTGTCGCCCTGCGCGATGTACGCGCGGCCGAGCAGGCGCCAGCCTTCGACCTGGTTCGGGTCGCGCTGCAGCTCGGCTTCGAGCTTGGCGATGGCTTCCTCCAGCGTCCTGGGCATCTCGCGCTGCGCGTCGTCCAGCGCGGCGGGCGTGCCGATGGCGACGTAGGCCAGCGCGGTGGCGAACGTCAGTCCGGCGATCACGGCGATGCCGGCCATGCGCCGCGTGCGCCACAGCGGACGCAGCACGTAGGTCAGCGTCAGCACGGCCAGCACGAGGCCGGCGATCACGAAACCCCAGCTTGCACCGCTCATTACCACTCCTGCTCTTCGTTGCGCTCGTCAGCCGCCGATGCGGACGGACGCGGTCGGCGTCGCAGCACGCTGGCGACGATCACGCCGCCGGCCAGCAGCACCAGCGCCGGGCCGAACCACAGCAACCATGTCCTGCTTTCGACCTGCGGGCGGTACAGCACGAATTCGCCGTAGCGCGCGACGAGGAAATCCTTGATTTCCGCGTCGGTCCTGCCCTCGCGCATGAGTTCCAGCACTTCGCGGCGAAGATCCACCGCGATCTGCGCGTTGGAATCGGCCAGCGACTGGTTCTGGCACATCACGCAGCGCAGTTCGCTCACCAGCGCGTGGAAGCGCTTTTCCTCGGCCGTGTCGTTGAACGTCAGCGGCGTGGCGTCGGTGGCGACCTGCGCGAACACGCAGGCACTCGACAGCATCAGCGCGAAGGCCAGCAACACGGCGCGCATCACAGCGGCCGGTCCTTGCCGGACTGCGCGTCGATCTGCGCGAGCTTGGGCAGCAGTTCGCGCTCGATCACCGCGTCGGTGAGCGGGCCGACGTACTTCCAGCGGATCGTGCCGCCGGCGTCGACGAGGAAGGTTTCCGGCGCGCCGTAGATGCCCCAGTCGATCGCGGCCTTGCCGTCGTAGTCGGTGAGGACCATGAGGTACGGATTGCCGAACTGTTCCAGCCAGCGCAGCGCGTCGGCGTGTTCGTCCTTCCAGTTGAAGCCGATCACGCGCACGCGCTTGGTCTCGGCGAAACGCGTGAGCACCGGATGCTCGTCGCGACAGGCCGGGCACCAGCTGCCCCACACGTTCAACAGGTACGGTGCGCCGCGCAGGTCCCGGTCGGTGACCAGGCGCCCCGGTTCGTGCAGCACCGGCAGGCTGAACGCCGGCGCCGGCTTGCCGATCAGCGGCGAGGGCAGGGCGTCGCGATTGGGATTGCGGCTGAGCATCACGCCGGCGAAAAGCAGCACGCCGAGTGCGGCGACGACGATCAACGGGAGCCAGCGGGCCTTGTTCACGCATCGTCTCCATCGTTGTCGAAACTGGCATCGGGGCCGCCGGCGTTACGCTTGTGCCATTCGTGTTCCCAGAACGCCGAACCATCCGCGGCGGCAAGTGGCGTGGCCGCCGGTTGGAGCACCGGTTCTTTCGCTGCGACGGCGCGCGCGCGGAAACGCCGATCTGTCGCCGTCACGAACCCGCCCAGCATCATCAGCAGCGCGCCGGCCCAGATCCAGCGCACGAACGGCTTGATGTGCACGCGCAGCGCCCACGCATCGTTGCCGAGTGGCTCGCCCAGCGCGACGTAGAGGTCACGCGTGACGCCGCGCGCGATGGCGGCTTCGGTCATTACCTGGCCGCCGCTCGCGTAGGCGCGCTTTTCGGGATGCATGACGGTAAGCGGTCGGCCGTTCTCGAAGACGGTGACGGTGCCGCGGTCGGCTTCGTAGTTCGGTCCCTGCGAATGCGTTGCGCCGTCGAAGCGGAAGGAATAGCGGCCCAGTTCGACCGTTTGCCCCGGCGCGACGGCGAGCTCGCGCTGCGTGGTGAGGCCTTCGGTCAGCAGCGCGCCGACCAGGAACACGGCGACGCCGAAATGCGCCAGCGTCATGCCGAGCATTTCCGCGGTGAAGCGCTGGCCCGTGGTCTGGCTGCGCACGCGCGTCCACACGAAACGCGCGGTGCCGAACAGCACCCACGCCGCGCCGAGCACGCCGGCGGCGACCTTCACCGGTCCCTGCGGCGCCATGAAATACGCGATGACGGCGAGGGCGATCGCGAGCCCCGCCCACGGCAACAGCATCGCCAGCGGCTTCGAGACCTGCTCGCGCTGCCAGCGGGTGATCGGGCCGAACGGCAGCAGCAGCACCAGCGGCGCCATCAGCAGCACGAACATCAGCGCGAAATATGGTGGGCCGACGGAAATCTTGCCCAGTTCCAGCGCATCGGCGAGCAGCGGATACAGCGTGCCCAGCAGCACCATCGCGCACGCGGTGGACAGCAGCAGGTTGTTGGCCAGCAGCAGCGTTTCGCGCGAGAACAGTTCGAACGGTTTGCCGGCGTCGTCCGACGACGGCGCCTTCAACGCGTACAGCAGGAGCGACCCGCCGACGACGATGCCGAGGAAGATCAGGATGAACAGTCCGCGCGCCGGATCGGCCGCGAACGCATGGACGCTGGTCAGCACGCCCGAACGCACCAGGAACGTGCCCAGCAGCGACAGCGAGAACGTGGCGATGGCGAGCAGCAGCGTCCAGCCGCGGAAGCTGCCGCGTTTTTCGGTCACCGCCTGCGAATGCAGCAGCGCGGCGCCGGCGAGCCACGGCATGAAGCTCGCGTTCTCGACCGGATCCCAGAACCACCAGCCGCCCCAGCCGAGCTCGTAATACGCCCACCACGAACCCAGCGCGATGCCGAGCGTCAGGAACGCCCAGGCGACGTTCGTCCACGGACGCGTCCAGCGCAGCCAGCGTGCGTCGATCTTTCCGTCGAGCAGCGCGGCGATCGCGAACGCGAACGGCACCGCGAAGCCCACGTAACCCAGGTACAGCATCGGCGGATGGATGATCATCCCCGGGTCCTGCAGCAGCGGGTTGAGATCGCGACCTTCGGCGGCGGCGGGCAGCAGGCGCAGGAACGGGTTGCTGGTGAAGATCAGGAACGCGAGGAAGCCCGCGCTCACCAGGCCCATGACGCCGAGCACGCGTGCGATGACCGGTTCCGGAAGGCTGCGCGAGAAGCGCGCGACCGCTCCGGTCCAGGCCGCCAGAATGAGCGCCCACAGCAGCAGCGAGCCTTCGTGCGCGCCCCACACCGCGGTGTAGCGGTACATCAGCGGCAGCAGGGAGTTGCTGTTCTCGGCGACGTAGCGCAGCGAGAAGTCCTGCGTCACGAAGCCGTGCGTGAGGATCAGGAATGCCAGCGCGACCAGCGCGAGCTGCGCGTAGGCCGCCGGCCGCGCGATCGCCATCCACGGCGCGACGCCGCGCTGCGCGCCGGCCAGCGGCATCGCCGCCTGCAGCACCGACACCAGCAGCGCGAGGATCAGCGCGACCTGCCCGATTTCGCCCAGCACTTACTTGGCTTCCTGCGAGGTGGGCGCCGCGCCGCCGGGCGCCGCGACGTCGTGCTTCCTGTGCGCCATGCCCATCTTGTCGGCGACTTCCTTCGGCATGTAGTTCTCGTCGTGCTTGGCGAGGATTTCCTCGGCCACGAACACCTCGCCCTGCATGCGGCCGGTCGCGACGACGGCCTGCTTCTCGCGGAACAGGTCCGGGAGGATGCCGGTGTATTTCACCGGCATCTGCGCATCGCCGTCGGTCACGCGGAAGGTGGCGTCCAGCGAACCGGGCGCGCGCTGGAACGAATCGGCGGCGACCATGCCGCCCAGGCGGAAGCGTGCCTGCCCGCCGGCTTCGCCGCGCAGCACTTCGCTGG
The DNA here is from genome assembly GCF_057747855.1 of Lysobacter sp. SCRH-1R. Classification (NCBI taxonomy): domain Bacteria; kingdom Pseudomonadati; phylum Pseudomonadota; class Gammaproteobacteria; order Lysobacterales; family Lysobacteraceae; genus Lysobacter; species Lysobacter sp. SCRH-1R. The sequence continues at coordinate 1,586,583 of NZ_CM173227.1, forward strand.
GCGTGTAGAGGTAGGCGATGTTGCGCTGCAGGGCCATCGCGACCAGCGCGGTGGCGATGCCGGCGGCCACGACCAGGGCGATGACCCAGAGCAGGCGGCGGCGACGGACGGGATTCATGCGGAAAGCACTCTCGAACGGAATTCGGCTAACGGGTCAGTTCGGCGTCGCGGCCGGGGCGCGCGGCTTCGCGCGCGGCACGCAGGCGGGCGCCGCGCAGCTCGCGGCGGATCTGCAGCTTCGTGCTGGCGAAGTCCCAGCCCAGCACGATCACGAACACGGCGTAGGCGGCGATGACGTAGTTGAGGTAGGTCATGCGCGGTTCCCCCCGGCAAGATCGGCGACCCACGCCTTGCCGCTCTCGCGACGCAGGTTGTCGGCGCGCGCACGCGCGAGCAGGGCACCGATGAACCACAGCTTGGTGCCGACGATCATCCAGACCAGCGGGCCCATCATGCTCGAATCCATGCTCGATTCGCCGAACACGCGGATCGTCTGCCCCTGGTGCAGCGAGTTCCACCACACCACCGAGTAGCGGATCACCGGCAGCAGCGCGACGCCGACGATCGCGAGCAGCCCGGCGGCACGCGCGGCGGCGCGGCGGTCGTCGATCGCGTTGTAAAGGCCGATCACGCCCAGGTACAGGAACAGCAGGATCAGCTCCGTCGTCAGGCGCGGGTCCCAGTCCCACCACGTGCCCCACATCGGCTTGCCCCAGATGGCGCCGGTGAGCAGGGTGATCAGGGTGAAGGCGGCGCCGATCGGCGCGCAGGCCATCGCCAGGATCTCGCACAGCTTGATCCGCCACACCAGTGCGATGGCCGCGTACAGCGCCATCAGGCCGAACACCGCCATGCTCATCCACGCGCTGGGCACGTGGATGTAGAGGATGCGGAAGCTGTCGCCCTGCTGGTAATCGGCCGGGACCTGGAACAGCGCGCCGTACAGGCCCCACGCCATCACCAGCAGGCCGAGCCCGTAACTCCAGGGCGCCCAGCGCGCGGCGAAGCGGTCGAAGTAGGGCGGCGAACCGAGTTTGTGGAACCAGCGGATGATCGGGTTCATCAGTTTCTCTGCACACGTCCGGCCGGACGGCCGGGCAGTGGCGGGTTTGCGGCGGATTGTCGCGTCGGCCGGAAAGGCGGCCTTGATCTGGCTCAAAGCTCCGTGCGTCGTGCCGATCGGCAGGTCAGCTCAGTGCGATGCGGATCGCCGCAGCCGCGGCCAGCGGGGCCAGGACCAGCGCCACCGCCAGTCCGGCTCCGAGCAGCAGCAGCGCCCCGATCGGATCCAGCCCCTGCGCCGAGGCAGCCACGCTGCCCGCGCCGAACACCAGCACCGGCACGTACAACGGCAGCGCCAGCAAGGCCACGAGTATACCGGAGCGCCGCATCCCGACCGTCAGGGCGGCGACCACCGCGCCGATGAGGCTCAGCAGCGGCGTGCCGAGCGCCAGCGACGTCATCAGCACGCCCAGCTGGTCGCGCGGCAGGTACAGCAGTTCGCCCAGGAAAGGCGCGGCGATCAGCAGCGGCAACGCGGTCGTCGCCCAGTGCATGAACGTGCGTACCCCGACCAGCCACGCCAGCGGGACCGGCGCTAGCATCCATTGCTCCAGCGAGCCGTCCTCGGCGTCGCCACGGAACAGCGTGTCCAGCGACAGCAAACCAGCCAGCAGCACCGCCAGCCAGAGCACGGCGGCGGCGACCTGCGACAGGGCGGTCTTCTCGCCGCCCAGCGCGAGCGCGAACAGGACCACCACCAGCAGCGCGAACAGCGCCGGTTGCAGCGCATCGCCGCGTCGGCGCCAGAGCAGCCGGAGGTCACGGACGAACAGGGCGCGTGCGGCCCCGGCCAGGCTGGGCGAGGTGGACGCGGTCATGCGACGCCCCCCTTGTTCAGCACCAGCATGCGCGTGCGCACCGGCGGGGCGGCGTAGGCGCCGTGGGTGGTGACCAGCGCCGCGCCGCCTTCGCGCAGGTGCGCCTGGACCATGCGGTTCACCAGTTCGATGCCTTCCAGGTCGAGGTTCGCGTACGGCTCGTCGAGCAGCCACAGCGGTGCCGGCGACATCCACAGCCGCGCCAGCGACAACCGCTTCTTCTGCCCGGCCGAGAGCTGGCGGGCCAGGGCGTCCTCGTAGCCGGCCAGGCCGACGATCGCCAGCGCGTTCTCCGGCAGCTGCGCGCGGCGGCGGCCCTGAAGACCGCAGAGGAAGTCGAGGTTTTCCAGCGCGCTCAGGTCGGCCTTCAGGCCCGGAAGATGGCTGAGATAGGCGATCGCACGGGCCCGTCGGGCGTGGCCGGCGGGCTCGCCATCGAGGTCGATCGCGCCGCCATCGGCCCGGAGCAGGCCGGCGAGCACGCGCAGCAGCGTGGTCTTGCCGGCGCCGTTGTCGCCCTGGACGAGCAGCGCCTCGCCGGCATCGACGCTGAAATCCAGCGGGCCGAACACCGGTTCGTCGTTGCGCGCGAAGCGCAGGCCGCGGGCGGCCAGCAGCGGCGGGGCGGGGCGGTCGTTGGGCGTCATCGGGAAGGCTGGGCGCAGGCGCCGCAAGGGGCGGCCATTCTATGCGGTTCGCGAAAGATGCCGCTTGCCGTGACGGGGTGCCTCGCGGCAGCCGGGCGGTTGTAGGCCGGGCAAGCCAAGCGCACCGGGGGCCATCAAGCTCGGACGAAAGCGCTGTCGGGGCCCACACCCCTCACGCCGGAATCCACTCGGTATGCGCGACCTCATCCCCCACCGGCCGCGGCGCCAACATCCTCAACCGCACCGGCTCGCCGGCTTCCCAGTCCAGCACGCCGGCCTGGCCGAACTCCTGCGCCAGCCGCAGCACCGCGCTTTCGTCCAGCCCCGCGACCAGCCAGCCCGGCTCGCGCCAGCGGCCGGCGGAATCCTGCGCCCAGCCGGCGTGCCGGCTGGCGCCGAGCGTGTCGAGTTGCGCGACCAGCAGCGCATCGGCCGCTTCGTTGGCCGCGTCCGAGCGCGGCTCCGAAGCCGGATTCCACGCGGTGATGAACGAATAGCGCGACGCCGGGACATACGCTTCCAGGTCCCGCGCGGGCTCGCCCACGCGCAGCGGCAGGGGATCGCCGTCCAGCACGACCACGTACTCCGCTGCGGCGTAGGCGGTGGCGAGCTCGGCGGCGTCGACGATTCGCAACTCATGCATGCGCCCAAGTGTCCACGGCGACCATGACCGGCGCAATGCAGCCGGCCGGCGGAGGCGCAGATGAGCGTTCGTCATGACGCCGCCGGGCCCGCGTCCTTACACTTGGCGGCCCCACACTCCGACGTCGAGTTCCGCCCGCGATGACCCTGCAAACCAAACTGCCGAAGGTCGGCACGACCATCTTCACCGTGATGTCGCAGCTCGCGATGGAGCACGACGCGGTCAACCTCGGCCAGGGCTTCCCGGACTTCAACGTGCCCGAGCGCCTGATCGAAGCGCTCGACCGCGCCATGCGCGAGGGCAGGAACCAGTACGCGCCGATGACCGGCATTCCGGCGCTGCGCCAGGCGATCGCCGCGAAGACCGAACGCTGCTACGGCCATCGCCCCGATGCGGATACCGAAGTGACGGTCGTTTCCGGCGCGAGCGAGGCGATCTTCGATGCGGTCGCCGCGGTGGTGCGGCCGGGCGAGGAAGTGATCGTGCTCGATCCCTGCTACGACTCCTACGAGCCGGCGATCGACCTGGCCGGCGCACGCGCGGTGCACGTGCCGCTGGATCCGGAAACCTTCGCGCCCGACTGGCAGGCGATCCGCGCCGCGGTCACGCCGAACACGCGCCTGCTGATGATCAACTCGCCGCACAATCCGTCCGGCGCGATGTTCACCGGAAGCGACATCGAACAGCTCGCCGCGCTGCTGCGCGACACGAACCTGTGGCTGCTGTCGGACGAGGTGTACGAGCACATCGTGTTCGACGGCCGCCGTCATGAATCCGTGCTGCGCTATCCGGAACTGCGCGAGCGCGCGTTCGTCGTGTCCAGCTTCGGCAAGACGTACCACTGCACCGGCTGGAAGGTCGGTTACTGCATCGCGCCGCCGCTGCTGTCGGCCGAGCTGCGCAAGGTGCACCAGTACAACACCTTCTGCACGTTCGCTCCGGCGCAGTGGGCGTTCGCGGAAATGATCGAAGCCGATCCCGCGCATTACGAACAACTCGGCGCGTTCTACGAAGCCAAGCGCGACCGCTTCCGCGAGCAGCTGCTCACCACGCGCCTGAAGCCGCTGCCGGTGCCGGGCGGCTATTTCCAGCTGGTCGATTACTCCGATGTCAGCGACCGCGACGATGCCGACTTCTGCCGCTGGCTGACGGTGGAGAAGGGTGTCGCCGCGATCCCGTTGTCGCCGTTCTACGAATCGCCGCCGGCGGGCCAGCGCCTGGCGCGGTTGTGCTTCGCGAAGAACGAGGCGACGCTGGACAAGGCGATCGAACGGTTGCAGAAGTTGTAGCGGCACGCGCGGTCATTCGCGCGAAGGCGGGAATCCAGGCGTCCGGCGCGTCATGCCTTCCTACGGGCGTGATACGTCCGGAAACCGGATCCCCGCCTTCGCGGGGATGACGGCAAACAACAACATCCATCTCCTGGCGAACCCATGAACGACCTCCGCGTCACCCTCGTCCAAGGCGACACCCGCTGGCACGATCCGGCCGGCAATCGCGATTACTACGGCCGCCTGATCGCGCCCCTGCGCGGTGCGACGGATCTGGTGATCCTGCCGGAGACGTTCACCAGCGGCTTCTCCAACGAGGCCATCGGCAGCGCCGAGACGATGCAGGGCGCCACCGTGGAATGGATCCGCGAACAGGCCGCGCGCCTGGACGCCGCCGTGACCGGCAGCGTGCAGCTGCGCGACGGCGAGGGCGTCTACAACCGCCTGCTGTTCGCCACGCCGGACGGCGCGATCAGCACCTACGACAAGCGCCACCTGTTCCGCTACGCGCGCGAACACGAACGCTATGCGGCGGGGCGCGATCGCCTCACGCTCGACTGGCGCGGCTGGCGCATCTGCCCGCTGGTCTGCTACGACCTGCGCTTCCCGGTGTTCTCGCGCAATCGCTTCGACGTCGAGCGGCCGGGACAGCTCGATTTCGACCTGATGATCTTCGTCGCCAACTGGCCGTCGGCGCGCGCGTACCCGTGGAAGACGCTGCTGCGCGCGCGTGCGATCGAGAACCTGTGTTACGTCGCGGCGGTGAACCGCGTCGGCACCGACGGCAACGGCCTGCATTACGCAGGCGACAGTGCGGTGATCGATTACGTCGGCCAGCCGGTGACCGAATGCGCCGACGTCGAAACCGTCGTCACCGTGACCCTGTCGGCGGTGGACCTCGCCGCGCATCGCGAGCGTTTCCCGGCGATGCTGGACGCGGATGCGTTCGAGCTGCGCTGAGCGCCGCCTGCCCTTGTAGCCCGGGAAGCGAAGCGCAACCGGGGAAGTGCTTGCACGTTCATGCGTGAGTGAGCCCGGGTGCGCTGCGCTTGCCCGGGCTGCAAACGCGCGCATCCCCCAGTCACGCTTGCCGCGCCGATTCCATGAATCGCGCCGATACGCACCGCGTGAACTCCGTCTTGACATCACTGAACCGTGCGCGGCTTCGCAATTGGCGGCGTCCTTTCGCCTGTTCATGAAACGGGTTGTTAACGATTGCCGTGTCATTGATTACCGCACCTCAACAACGACACGTCGCAACACCCCGCGCGCCCCGCGCACAGAACAACACCACAAACGTTCCAAACGCGCCCGCGCTCGACTTCCCCCGGTCACGCAGGCATTGCGTGCGCGACGCCGCGCACGTTCATTGAAAGGAGATTCCATTGGTTACTCGTACGATCCGTAATGCCGGTTTCGCCGTGGCGCTGGGCGCCGTCGCGCTGACCGGGTGCTCGCAGTACATCAAGCGCGACGAATTCGACGCCACCATCGCCGACCTGCGCGCCACCGACCAGCGCCTGCAGTCGCAGCTCGACACGCTCTCGCAGAAGCACGACGCGCTGGTGACGCAGCTGGCCGGACGCACCCGCGTGGACACCGCCGCGCATTTCGGGACCAACGACGCCACCCTGAGCGATCAGGACAAGCCCCTGCTGGACGACTTCGCCCGCGTGATCCGCGAAAGCCATTCTCAGGCCGTGATCACGGTGGAAGGCTTCGCCGACCCGTCGGGTTCGGCGGCGCACAACCGTCGCCTGGGCCTGCAGCGCGCGCAGTCGGTGCGCGACTACCTGGTCGGCGCCGGCATCGGCGATGCCCGCGTGCGCGCGGTCAGCTATGGCGAGGACCGCAACCGCCAGGTGCAGGAAGGCGCCGTCGGCGAGGCCGGCCAGGCCAATCGCCGCGTCTCGCTGGTGGTCGATTACGCCGGCCCGCGCACCGACGCGCAGCAGCAGGCCACGGCATCGCTGTGAAAGATCGCACCGCACAACGGGCGTAGACTCAACGGGCCGCGCTTGCGCGGCCCGTTTTCGTTGACACCGATGCCCCGTGCGCCGCAGCCGCGTCGCGACGCGCCCGGCCTCCGACCAGGGAGCCGTGCCATGTCGTCCGAAACCCTATCCCCGCGCCTCCAGGAATTCCTGGCGTCCAACCACGTCAGCTACGACACGATGACGCACCCGCACGCCTTCACCGCGCGCGACACCGCGGCGTGCGCCCACATCGACAGCCACGAGATGATCAAGACGGTCATGGTGCGACTCGATGGCAAGCTCGCGATGGCGGTGCTGCCGTCCGACGAGTGGCTCGACCTCGCGCAGCTGCGCAAGGTCAGCGGCGCGCGCGAAGTCGCATTGGCGACCGAAGCCGACTTCAAGGACCGCTTCCCCGAATGCGAGGTCGGCGCGATGCCGCCGTTCGGAAATCTCTACGCGATGGACGTGTACGCCGCCGCAAGCCTCGCCGAGGACGACGACATCGCCTTCAACGCAGGCTCGCATCGCGAACTTATGCGCATGGGCTGGGACGACTTCGAACGTCTCGTGCATCCGCGCATCGTCGACCTCACGCGCCACTGATCGCATCACGCGGCCATGCACGGCGCAAGGTTTCCGCCGGACTCAGGTCCGGCGGCGGCGATGCGCGGTCAAGCTGACACGGACAGGGCCTGCATGAGGGGAAGGCATCGATGGATCGCAGCTTCGTGACGCGTTCGTGGCAGCGCGTTCCGCCCCGTGCGCAACAGTGGACCCGGCGCGTCGTATTCGCGCTTGTCGGTGTGTACGCGTTCTACCTGCTGGCCGGCAACATCTTCATCAACACGCCGCTGGGCGAGTGGACGGCGAACCGCAAGCCGGAGAAGTTCCAGATCCAGTGGGGCCGCGGCTACACGCTGTGGCCCGGCCGCGTGAGCGTGTCGGACGTGCGCATGAAAGGCCATGCCGGCCGAACGACATGGTCGGCCGATGCCGGACGCGCCAAGGGTCGTATCGCCATCGCGCCGCTGTTCCGCAAGACCGTGCGCGTGCCTGAAGTGGTCGCGTTCGACGTGACCGGCGCGGTCGATATCGGCGGCCCGCGCAAGCCGCCGTTGCCGGCGCGCCCGGGCGGCTGGGTGCTCCAGTTCGACCGCATCCACAGCGATTCGATACGTGGCGGGCGCCTGGGCGACCTCATCCTCGAAGGTGTCGGCCGCGCCGATGTCGGCTTCTTCAAGCAGCTGCGTGGCGGCGCGCTGGAACTGATGCCCTCGACCGCGCACTTCGAGAACGTGCAGCTCCGCTACGGCAAGCAGGCGATGCTGCGCGAGGGCCGCATCGATGCGGACTTCGCCATCGCCCGCCACACGCGCGACCAGGCGCGCGGCATCGCCAAGCTGCTGCTGACCGATGCGAAGCTGAAACTCGAGGGAAAGGCGCCGACGCTGGGCGTGAACGTCGACCCGCAAGGGCGCATCACGCTGTCCAATCTGGCCGGCGACGGCCATGCGCGGGTTGAGGTGGGTTTCGCGCGCGGATCGCTCACGCCCGGCAGCCGCCTGCGCTGGCATACGCCGGTGCGCGGCCGGGATGCGCATGGCGTGCAGTTCGCCGATGCGCTCGATGTCGCACTCGACGTGGATCGCGACATGCATCTGGTCGCGCGTGCGCCGGCGCAGGCGCAAGGGCGGCTTTCGCTCGATGCCGACGTGGTCGTGCGCGGCACGCAGGTGCCGCTGAAGGACCCGCGCAGCCTGTTGCCGCGTACTTCGGGGCACGTGGTGGGACGCTGGCATTTCGGTTCGCTGCGCTGGCTTGGCAACTTCTACGACGCGCCGTGGCTGTCGCTGGACGGCGCGGGCGTGGTCGATGCCGACGTGCGCGTGGTCGATGGGCGCATCGCCGGTGGCAGTCGCGTCGGCGTGCCGGACGTGCAGGCGGTCGCGCACGTGATGGGCAATCGCATCGCCGGACGTGCGCGTGCCGAGGGGCGGCTGGACACGGGCCCGAACGACGAACTGCTGCCGAAACTGGACCTGACGATGGAGCATTTCGACATCGCTGCCGACGATGCGCCGACGAAGCCGTTCGTGCAGGGGCAGGGCCTGCGCATGAAACTTGAAACGCTGTCGGGCGTCGAACGCCAGGCGCTGCGCCAGCCCGGCGCGATGAAGCACGTCGGGCAGGCGATGCGCGCGCGCCTCACCTTCGCCGATGCGCAGGTGCCGGACCTGCGGGCGTACAACCGCTACCTGCCCAACGAACACCTCCGCTTCGACGGCGGCGCCGGCACGCTGTCGGGCGACCTGACGCTCGATGGTGCGGGTGCGATCGGACAGGGCACGCTCGGCGTCGATGCGCGCGCGGCCCGCATGCACCTGGCGGGTATCGCGCTGCGTACCGACGTGGACATCGACACGAAGCTCCATCGCGCCGACCTGAAACGCCACACGTTCAACATCGACGGCACGCGCATGGCGCTGCAGAACGTCAGTTTCACCGAACCTGGCGGCGAATCGCGCAGCGGCTGGTGGACGCGCATCGACCTGCAACGCGCGCGCATGGACTGGGACCGTCCGGTGAGCATCGACGGTCGTGCGCGGATCGCGATGAGGGATGTCGGCTTCCTGCTTGCGCTGTTCTCGCGCAAGAAGGACTACCCGAAATGGATGTTCAAGCTCATCGACTCCGGCCAGGCGCAGGCCAACGCCAACGTGCGGCTGGCCGGGCAGACGCTGCTGCTCAACGATGTGCACGCGAGCAACCAGCGCTACGACGTGATGGCGCGGTTGCGCCTGCATGGCAAGCGGCGCGATGGCAGCCTGTACGCGAAGTGGGGTGTCCTCAGCTGCGCGGTGGCGGTGGACAACGGGCAACGCGACTTCCACCTGATCAAGGCGCGCGAGTGGTATGACGCGCAGCCGGCTCTGTCGCGTTGATGGCTTCGCGTTTGTAGCCCGGGTAAGGCCGAAGGCCGCACCCGGGTGGGCGGCCGGTATCCCCGACGCACCCGGGGTAGGCGGCCGGGATCGCCAACGCACCCCGGGGTGGGTGGCCGGGATCGCCAACGCACCCCGGGTGGGCGGCGGTGATCGGTAAGGCACCCCGGGTGCGCTTCGCTTACCCGGGCTACAAACGCCGGGGGTCGACGAGGAGCCGCTCTTGTAGCCCGGGTAAGGCCGAAGGCCGCACCCGGGGTGGGTGGCCGGTATCGCCAACGCACCCGGGGTGGGCGGCGTGATCGGTAAGGCACCCCGGGTGCGCTTCGCTTACCCGGGCTACAAACGCCGGGGATCGATGAGGAGCCGCTCTTGTAGCCCAGGCAAGGCCGAAGGCCGCACCCGGGGTGGGTGGCCGGTATCGCCAACGCACCCCAGGTGGGCAGCCGTGATCGGTAAGGCACCCCGGGTGCGCTTCGCTTACCCGGGCTACAAACGCCGGGGATCGATGAGGAGCCGCTCTTGTAGCCCGGGTAAGGCCGAAGGCCGCACCCGGGTGGGCGGCCGGGATCGCCAACGCACCCCGGGTGGGCGGCGGTGATCGGTAAGGCACCCCGAGTGCGCTTCGCTTACCCGGGCTACAAACGCCGGGGATCGATGAGGAGCCGCTCTTGTAGCCCGGGTAAGGCCGAAGGCCGCACCCGGGGTGGGCGGCCGGTATCGCCAACGCACCCCGGGTGGGCGGCGGTGATCGGCAAGGCACCCCGGGTGCGCTTCGCTTACCCGGGCTACAAACGCCGGGGATCGATGAGGAGCCGCTCTTGTAGCCCGGGTAAGGCCGAAGGCCGCACCCGGGGTGGGTGGCCGGGATCGCCAACGCACCCCGGGTGGGCGGCGGTGATCGGTAAGGCACCCGGGGTGCGCTTCGCTTACCCGGGCTACCAACGCGGGAGATCGAGGATGAGGAGCGTCCGCGACTACCGCACTGCCCTCGACCGCATACCCGACTGCCCTCGATCGACTCCCGGCGAGGTTCGCGCGGGCGCGGCGAAGGGTCGCGCGGGCACCCGGTCGCCCTCGGACGGGCCCCTCGCTCCCTCGCGCTGCGACTTTGTCGCAATCGCCGGGCACGACGCTGCCCGCGCGCGGACACAGGGCGAGGTCGTACGCCCTTCGCGAAGGGGCGCGCTGCGACAAAGTCGCAACGTGCGGGCACACGACGCCCGCGCACGGGCATCGACGTCCCCGTTCGAGTGCGCCGCGCACTCGTTCGAGGGCACGCGCATACCCTTCGGAGGCTGCGCGCATGCCGTGCACGGGTGGCGCGCAGAGGCGGCCACCACGACGCGAGACGACGTCACCGCGCTCAGAACGTCACCGTCACCGTGATCGTGTCGATGTAACTCCCCGGGGGCGGCGGCGGTTGCACCGGCAGCGTCGCGTAGACGGTGGCCGTCTGCGGCGTTCCGGTGCCGGTGTTGGAGACGGTTCCGGATCCGCCCGTCCCGTCGCCCCACACCTGCGTGCGACCGCTGTCGCGGTAGAGCCCGTAGGCGAGGGTGTCGCTGCCGCCCGAGCGCGTCATAAGCCGTGATGCCACCGTGGCGCCCGCCCCGCTGCCGGCACTCAGCGCGAGTGTGTAGGCGCTGCCCTTCGTGCAGGTCGCGGTGATAACGCCGGTGCTGGTCACGGCGCTCTGCAGGAAGCCCTGCTGGCCGAAGTCGATGTTGGTGCCGGAGACGGTGCAGTCGCTGGCGACCGTGGCCGTGGTGGAGACCTGGAAGCTCTGCCAGGACGTCTGCCCCGACGTGCTGCACACGGGCGGCGTAGTCGTATAGCCATAACCCAGCAGAATCGTGCTGGTGACGTGACGGTATAGCTGCCGGCGGGCGCATTGGTCTGGCCGGTGAACACGGTGCCGTAGAAGCTTTTCTGGGCCGTGCCGGCGCCGCCGCTCAGCGGAATGTCGACGTACAGCGGCGGGTTGCCGTGCCAGGCGCTCCCCCAGATGGTGGTTCGCGTCGCGTCCTGGTACAGCTCGTAGTGAAGGCGCGCCGAAGTCGGGCCCACCATTTCGCGCGGTGTCTGGTCGTCGCCCAGATTCGCGCACACGCGCACGTACGGCGTGGCGAAGCCGGTGCAGTTGAACGTGACGGTGGACTGCCCTTGGGCCGGCACGCTGGACAGCGGGTTGATCGTGCCGAAGTTCAGCGTCGCCGAGAGCGAGCAGGACTGCGCGATCGCGCCGCCATGCCAGAGCCCGGCCAGGAGCAGCATGAGGACGAACACGATCCTGTTCATGGCGACCGCTCGCACGCGAACGGACCCAGGGTCTTCATCGCATCCTCGCTGCGGAACTGGATGTCCACGTCGCAGGTGCCCCCATCGAGTTGCGCGCGCAGCCGCGTGACGGGCGCCATGTCGGGCAGGAACACCTGTCCGTCGTAGCCGACCGTCTGCACCTCGCCGGTGGCGACGACCGTGACCGCCGTGCCCACCGGCAACGGCCTGCCGGTCCCGTCGACGAGCACGACCGTCGCACCCGTGTAGCGTCCCATCGGGAACGACGCGAGCGCGCCCGACAGCGCACGCGGCGCGATGTCCAGCCGGTCGGCGTCCACACGCACCTCGGGCGGCAGGTCTTCGCTGCGGATCGCCAGCCGGTTGCCCTGCCACGACAGCAGGTCGGGGATCAGCAGGTGTCCCTCGTCGTTCGTCGTGCCGGCGATGCGGTTCTCGCGCAGCACCGGCACGTCCGGCAAGCCGTTGGTGTCCACCAGCGCGAACGCGTCGTAAACCGTGCGCGTGGCCATCAGGTCGCCGTCCATCCACACCAGCGCGCCGGTGGCGTACAGCGAGGCGTTGTCGTAGGTGAAGTCATCGCGCGTGGCGTGTTCGAGCGTCAGCGAGGCTTCGCCGTAGCGCCCCCGGTAGTCCAGTCGGCCCGATCCATGGCGGTAACCGTCGTTGCCGCCGTCCAGCGTTGCGTTCCAGGCGAAGCCACCGGCGTCGTAGTCCATCGAGCGGTTCGCGGCGATCGTCGCCGTGCGCGCCTCGCCGTAGCGGCTGAAGCTGGAGGACACGCTGATGCGACGCTCCAGCGACAGCGAGGCGCCGATGTAGAGGCCGGCGGAATCGGCGACGTCGACGTCGCGGAACGCGTTGGCGAACACGCTCAGCCGTTGCCCGAACGTGCCGCTGTAGCCCATCGACACGATGCGCGAGCCGCCGAGGTCGGAGGCTTCCTGGCGCGTGTAGGTGAAGGTGATCGAATGCCGTTGGCCGATCGGGATGCCGAGCGAGGCATGCGCCTGCCGCTGCGGCACCGTCACGCCTTTCACGCTGCCGAGGTCGCGGTAGCCGCCGTCGGCGCGCAGCGCCTGCAGGTCGACGTTGAATCGTGGCGACTGGTACTGATAGCCGAGGCCCCATTGCATGCCGTGCTGGCCATCGCCGCCGCTGCCGGTGGCCGATGCGTTGAGCACGCCCGCGCCGCCCAGTTCGAGCAATCCGCCGACGCCGAGGTTGGTGAGCCCTCGCGTGAGTTCGGTATGCGCTTCCAGCGTGAACCGGTCGTTGATTCCGTGGCGCAGCGATGCGTTGGCCGCCGGATCGCCGGCGTAGTCGAACGAACGGCTGCCGTAGTTGCGGCGCGGATAGCCCACTTCCACCGCGTAGTCGGTCAAGCCATCGCCGAGCAGGCGCGTGTCCAGATAGAGCGGCCGACTCAGCGTGACCTGCCGGCCCTGCGCGTCCTGGAACACGACGGTGGCCACGCCCGCGCCGGTGAGCGCCGGTGGCGATGCGATCACGAACGGACCGCCGGTTGCGTTGCCGGTGAACTGGCGCAGGCCGTTGACGTAGAGGTCCACCATCGTCGGCACGACCGCGTCGCCGCCCAGAACCGGCAACGGAAAGGTGATCAGGTCCGGGCGCACGTCGAAATTGCGCGACAGGCTCGCGCCGCCCATGTGGATCGCGCGCGACCACGTCAGCGACGAGGACACCAGGTCGCCCACCGTCCACGTGCGCAGCGCATCGGGGTTCGTGTAGGTCCAGTACGTGTCCTGGCGGACGTAGTCGTACTCGCCGTTCTCGATCGTCGCGTAGCCGGTGTTGACGAACACGCCGGCCGGCGAGAAGAAACGCAGCTCGGTGTTGAGCGCGAAGGTGCGGTTGTGGCGGTCGTACTTCGCTTCGAACTCCTCCTCGCCCAGTACCGGCAGCCGACCGTAACGCGCCGATCCCAGCAGCGGCGCGCGCAGGCGGCGCCCAACGCGCTTCTGCTCGAAATCCACGCGGGAGCTCTGCAGGCGCGCGGTGTAGTTGAGCAGCAACCCGGTGCCGGAGCGGCTGGGCGGCGGCGGAGGTGGCGCCTCGCCCAGGCGCTGCGGAACCAGCATCGACTCGGGCAGGGTGAAGTCGATGCGCTGCGCATCCTCGATGTACTCGAACGAAAGGTCCGGGATGGCGTCGAGCATCACCTGGCGATCGGCGTCGAGCGGCAATGCGTCCTCGCGCAGGCCGATCTGCGTCAGTTCGTCGGCGGGCATGCGGAAGCCCTCGCTCACGCGATCCACCTGCACGATCAGGCCGGTCGCGCGACCGTTCACCGTCGCCTCCAGGTAGTAGGACGCCGGTTCGTCATCGGCCGGCTGCGCCGTTGCGGGCGCGAGCGCAGCCACGCGCATCAGCGCGGCGACGGCGCAGATCGTCACGGTCGTCCGCATGCGCGCGCGCATCGGCTGCCTCTCCCGCACCTCGCCGCAGGGACGACGGAGCCGTGGCCGCGCGGCCTCCCTGCCGGGCGATTACAGATCGACCGCGATCGGCTGGCCGTTGAACATCGCGACCACGCGCGTTGGCCGTCCCTTGGCCGCCGCGTTCGCCGGAATGGGCACGCTCCAGCGCATGCTCCGCCCCGGCAGCACGTAGCCGAGCAATCCGCCAACGACCGGCGTGGAGGTACCGCCGGCGTGTTCGATCGCCACCTCGGTCGCCTGCATGTGCGCGTCGCTCTTGTTCTGCGCATCCAGCGTGAGCGTGTTGCCGGATATCTGCGCCGCGAAAGTGACCGCGCCGGGTGGCATCGTCGCCTTGGGCAGCACGAACACCGGCACCGAATAGCGCATCTGCACCGATACGCCGACGTCCGGCGCGCGCGTGGCGTCGGGGATCTCGTCCACGATCAGGCGATAGGTTTCCTCGGCCGTGACGGGCGACTTGTCCACGCGCACGATGCGGATCGACTGCGTCTGCTTCGGCGCCAGCGTGGCCATCGGCGGGCTGGCGACGACCTGCTGCGTCGGTGTCAGGCGGTCCTCGTTGTCCTTCTGGTCCCAGGCGAACACGCGCACCTGCGTCCTGATCGGCGCATCGCCTTCGTTGGTGATCGTCATCACCGCCGTCGCCTTGCCGGGGCCGAGCGTGATCGTGGTCGGCATGACGTGGATCGAGCCGGCCATCGCCGTGCCGCCGGCGAGCGCGAAAGCCAGTGCGAGCGCGGGAAGAACGCGGTTGAGCCTCATGTCGGATCTCCTTGCAACATGGTGGGGGACGCGTTTGCGCCGAAGGCGCTTCGCTCTGATCGGATGCTGCGGCGACGCGGCGACCTCAGTAGCTGACCGTGACCGTGACGGTGCTCGCGTACGAGCCCGGGGTGGGCGCGGACTGCTCAGGCACCCGCGCGAAGATCACGTGGGCGATGTTTCCCCCGTTGCCGGTGCCGCCGACGGTGTCCGTGCCGATGGTGTTGCCCCAGTTCTGCGTGCGCATGGTGTCGCGGAACAGCTGGTACTTCAGTGAACCGCCGCCGGCGCTGGCCATGCGCCGGTCGGTGATGGTCGAACCGGTGCCCGTGCCGGCGTCCAGCGCCACCGAGTACGCCGTGCCGGGCGTGCAGGCGACGATCAGCGTGCTGGTGGTGTCGGCGTTTGCGGTCATGACACCGAGCGTGCCGAAGTCGATGTTCGGCGCGCTGATGATGGTGCAGTCGCTGACCATCGTGGCCAGCACCTGGAAGGTCGCCGTCTTGGTGGCGGCGGATGAGGCGAGGGGCGCCATCGCGAGCGCCGCGATGGCGGCCAGCGATGGAAGACGGGAAGCGGGCAGGGTACGCATCGAAAACCTCCTGGCAGCGATGGCGCCGGATCGCGGATCCGGTTTCAGTACGTGACAAGGACGAGAAGGCGCCGCGGTGAAGGGGCGCGACGAACGTCGGACGTGGCCTGGAGGCCGATGGCGTACGGCGCGCCCGAGGTGCAGCGGATATCGATCGCGGCTGTCGTCGCGGCGAAGGCCGGCGCGTCGATGCGACAGGACGAAGCGACCGTTGCGGTCACCCGAAAGGCAGACACGTGCGTTGCTGCCGAGGCGGCACACGCGAACAGTGCGGCGACCGCGCAGGCGCCCACCCTTGCCGTGTCCGATATCGCCACGATGCGATCTCCCGGCTTGTCGTCCGGTGAGCGGCCGCGAGGCGAGGCGGGCATCGGCCGCAGGAGGCCCGCGCTACATGCTTGGCCCGCGTTCGTTCAGTGGGAGTGAAATCGCGCGCCGTATGTCGCCGGCCTTCGCAGGCACGATTCGCAGAAACAGAACGGGGCGCTCGCGCGCCCCGTCTCGTGTCGTTCGATCGCTGGAATCAGCCGCGCGGACCGCGACCGCCGCCCGGACGTCCACCGCCGCGCGGACCACCCGGACGCGGACCGCCTGCCGGGCGGTTGCCACCGGGACGGTTACCCCCCGGACGACCGCCGGCCGGCTTCGGGCCGCCCGGACGAACGCCCGGACGCGGCGCACGCGGCTTGTCGCCGTACGGATTGAAGCTGCCGGGGTTGGCATGGTCGGAGGGGAAGCTCGGCGCATTGCCCGGATGACCGTAGGGACGCGAGGCGCGCTGGCCCTGGCCCTGTCCGCCGCGCGGCCCCTGGCCGCTGCGCTGGCCACCGCCGCCGCTGCGTTCGCCGCCGAAACCGCCGCCGAAACCACCACCGCTGCGTTCACCGCCAAAGCCGCCACGCTCGCCGCCGAAACCACCACCGGCACGACCGCCACCGCCACCCGGACGCGGGCCTTTGCCGGCGTGCGGCTTGCGCGGACCGCGCGCGCCGTCGGGATTGCGATGACCGCTCGGGCCGGTGCTCACGCCGTCCGGCACGTACCACGTGCGGAACGCGGCGGGATTGCCTTCCGGCAGCGGCTTCGGACCTTTTTCCTTGCGCTGCTTGAACGGCTTGTTGCTGGCCTTCGCCGCGGCTTCGCCGCTGACGGTCAGGCCGCCGTGCTTGCGCGGACCGCCACGGCCACGACCGCCGCGATCCTCGCGCACGTGGTCGAAGCGGCGCAGCTCGCGGCCTTCATCGGCGGTGTTGTGGCCGCCGACGTAACCGTGCGAGCGGCTCTTGCCGGTGAGGTCGATGGTCGCCTTGGTCGCCTTGCGCTGGCCGATCACCGGCTGCAGCGTCAGCGCCGATGGCGTGCCGTCTTCCAGGCCGAGCTTGCCGCGCAGCGATTCGACCGCATCGGATGCGAGTTCGCGCGACTGGCCGCGCAGCAGTTCGCGCGGCAGCGACACCTCGCCGTAGCGGATGCGCTTGAGGCGGCTCACCTGGCAGCCCTGCGATTCCCACAGGCGGCGCACTTCGCGATTGCGGCCTTCCTTCACCACGACGCGGAACCAGTCGTGCGAGTCGGTGCCGCCGATCCGTTCGATCTCGTCGAACTTCGCCGGACCGTCCTCCAGCGCGACGCCGCGCGCGAGGCGGTCGACGATGTTGTCCGGCACCACGTCCTCGCCTTCCGGCGCACGCACGCGGCAGACGTATTCGCGCTCGACCTCGAAGGAGGGGTGCATCAGCGCGTTGGCCAGCTCGCCGTCGGTGGTGAGCAGCAGCAGGCCGGTGGTGTTGATGTCCAGGCGGCCGATCGCGATCCAGCGGGCGCCCTTCAGCGCGGGCAGGGCCTCGAACACGGTCGGACGGCCTTCGGGATCCTCGCGCGTGGTCACTTCGCCTTCGGGCTTGTTGTACATCAGCACGCGCGAGGGATCGGTCAGCGCGCTGGCGACGAACTGGCGTCCGTCGATCTCGATGCGGTCGCCGCTCTTCACGCTCACGCCGATCTGCGCGGTCTCGCCGTTGACCTTCACCAGGCCGTCGGCGATGCGCTGCTCCAGCGCCCGGCGCGAACCCAGGCCGGCCTGCGCGAGCACCTTGTGCAGGCGCTCCTCCAGGCGCGGGGCCTCGGTGGCGGCGGGATCGGCGGCGCGTTTGAGGGTGAGCTTGCGGCTCTTTTCTTCAGTCATGTTTGTGTTGCTCCGACTCGGCCGTCAGGGCCTCGTCATCTTCGGGAACGGTCGTCGTCTCGACGGCGTTGTCTTGCTCGTGATCGTTCGCGTCCGCCGCGCGCTCACCCGGCGCGGCTTCGGGGTCGCCCTGCGGGGCGTATTCGTCTTCGTCTTCGTTGACGTCGAGGTCGGCGACCTCGGCGTCGGCGATTTCGTAGTCGTTGTCGTTGTCGATATCGGACGCCGATTCGTCGTCCGTCGCATCGACGGTGTTCTGCTCTTCGTCGGCTTCGATGCCGGAGCCGGCGTCGGTTTCGTCGTCGGACGGCATCGCGCTGCCGGCTTCGGCTTCCTGCTGCGAAGCGGCGGATGCGTCGGCATCGGCATCGCCGGCGCCGGCGTCCGCTTCGTTCGCCGCCGCCAGATCGGCCGCGCCCTCGTCGCCTTCCGCGTTCGACGCTTCGCCTTCCGCCAGGCCGGCGGCGATCGGCGCCGTCTTGCCTTCGAACTCCAGCTGCGGCTCCAGCTCGCCGATGTCCTTCAGTTCCGACAGCGGCGGCAGTTCGTCCAGGCGCTTGAGGCCGAAGTAGTCCAGGAACGCCTTCGTCGTGCCGAACAGCGCCGGCTTGCCCGGCACGTCGCGATGGCCGACGACGCGGATCCACTCGCGTTCCTCCAGCGCCTTGATGATGTTGCTGCTCACCGCCACGCCGCGCACCTGCTCGATCTCGCCGCGCGTGATCGGCTGGCGGTAGGCGATCAGCGCCAGCGTTTCCAGCGTGGCGCGCGTGTAGCGCGTCTGCCGCTCGGTCCACAGGCGCGCGACCCACGGGTGCACGTCGGCCTTCACCTGGAAGCGGAAGCCCGACGACACCTCGACCAGCTCGACGCCGCGGTCCTCGCAGCCGGCGCGCAGGGTTTCCAGCGCCTGCTCGACGCTGTCCGGCGGCGCGGGCTGGTCCTCGGGGAACAGCGCGTGCAACTGCGCCAGCGTCAGCGGCTGGTTGGCCGCCAGCAGCGCGGCTTCGACGATGCGGGTGATCAGTTGTTGGTCCATGGATCGATCGGTTTCCAGCCTTGGGGCGTCATTCCCGCGAGCGCGGGAACCGGGTGCCTTTGGAACGGTTGAGACCCGAACGAGAATCGCCGGAGCGAACGTCGCCGGGTTCCCGACTGCGCGGTGATGACGACAGGGCGTCGTCAGCCATCGTTCGCCGCCGGCTCGTCGAACTCGCTGCTCAGTTCGATCTCTTCCCCGTCCTTGAGCAGCGCGAGCGACTTGACGTAGATCGGTGCGAACGGTGCTTCCTGCACGATCTCCACCAGTTGTTCCTTGGCCAGCGTGAGCATGCCCAGGAACGTCACCACGATGCCGAGCTTGCCTTCCTCGGCAGTGAACAACGTTTCGAAGCGGTAGAAACTGCCGTCCTTCAGGCGTTCGAGCAGTTCGCCCATGCGCTGGCGGACGCTGAGCGCATCGCGCTTGATCGCGTGCTGGGTGAACAGCTCGGCGCGCTTGAGCACGTCGTGCAGCGCAAGCAGCATTTCCTTCAGGTCCACCGGCGGAGGCAGGCGGACCGACGCGCGGTCGGGCACGAAGGCCTGCACCGGCGCGGTGTCGCGATCCTGGCGGGGCAGGGCGTCGATGTCCTCCGCCGCCTTCTTGAAGCGCTCGTACTCCTGCAGCCGGCGGACCAGTTCGGCGCGCGGATCCTCTTCCTCGCCTTCCTCGTTGACCGCGCGCGGCAGCAGCATGCGCGACTTGATCTCGGCCAGCATCGCGGCCATCACCAGGTAGTCGGCGGCCAGCTCGAAGCGCATCTCGTGCATGGCCTGGATGTACTCGACGTACTGGCGGGTGATGTCCGCCACCGGGATGTCGAGGATGTCCAGGTTCTGCCGGCGGATCAGGTACAGCAGCAGGTCGAGCGGACCTTCGAACGCCTCGAGGATGACCTCCAGCGCGTCCGGTGGGATGTACAGGTCCTGCGGGATCTGCAGCACGGGCTGGCCATGCACCACCGCCAGCGGCATTTCCTGCTGCTGTGGCGCGGTGGAGGCCGGGGCGGCCACGGGTTGCGGATCGCTCGCGTCGGCTGCGCGTTCTTCGGTCATTCGGAGCCGGCCCCTCCGGGCCGTCGGCACTGCTATCGCTCAGGCTGGCGGTCGCATGGACCACCGTGGATGCAACGGACTTGCTGGACGAACTGGGTCGCGACGTCCCCTGTCGGAACTTTCCTAAGCAGGAACCTTACCTTTCGGAACGTCAGGCCTGGCCCGGACGGCCAACGCGGCGCGTCACGCGGGGGCGTGGCGGGCGGTGGGTTCGGGCGCGAGGCCGTCGGGGGCAGCGGCGCATCGTGGATGCGTGCGAGGCGACGGTGTGGGGAGCCGGTCGCGTCGGGCCGCTGCAGCCGGCCTTGTGAAGGCAAGGGTACGGCCTCGTCCGGGTCATGTCCAGCCGCGCGGCGCGACTACAATTCAGCCTGGTTTCCCATTGGTATGGAAGGACGCGCGAACGCATGTGGTACGTGATCGAAGGTTACGACGGCCAGGACGTGCTGGCCCGACGCATGGCGGCGCGGCCCGAACACCTCGCGCGGCTGACCGCGCTGCGCGACGCCGGACGGCTGCTGCTCGCCGGACCGTGCCCGGCGGTCGACGCCGAGGACCCCGGTCCGGCCGGTTTCAGCGGCAGCGTCGTGATCGCGGAATTCGAATCGCTGGAGGCCGCCCGTGCCTGGGCCGACGCCGATCCCTACGTGGCCGCGGGCGTCTACCAGCGCGTGGAGGTCCGGCCGTTCCGCAAGGTGCTGCCGTGAGCCTGCCGCGCGAGGCGCGCCTCGCGGCGATCCGGGCCGCGATCGGGTCCGCCCTCGCGCCGGTGTCGCTGGAGATCGAGGACGAAAGCCACCGTCACGCGGGCCATGCCGGCGCCGCCGACGGGCGAGGGCACTTCCGCGTCGACGTGGTGAGCGAGGCGTTCGCCGGGCTCGGGCCGATCGCGCGGCATCGGGCGATCTACGCGGCGCTGGGCGAGCTCATGGCGACCGACATCCATGCGCTCTCGATCCGGGCGCGCACGCCGTCGGAAGTCGCCGGAGAGTGATCGAATCGTGCCGCGCTGCAACATCCGCGCGGCGATTTGGCGGCGAGAACGCCGAAGAAGCCGGCGTTTGCGGCGTTCGGATAACGTTGCCTTTACACTCGAATTTGAAAACGTTTACAGTCCGCGCGCATTGTCCGCGGAGGCCCGGTTAGCGTGGCGAGCGTAACCATCAAAGACGTCGCGCGCGTTGCGCAGGTATCGGTCGCCACCGTATCGCGCGCGCTCAACGGCCACGGCAACGTCGCCGAAGACGTGCGCAACCGCGTCTTCGCCGCCGCGCAGGAACTGCGCTACACCCCGCACGCCGCCGCGCGCAGCCTCAGCAGTCGCCGCACCCAGACGCTCGGCGTGGTGCTGCCGGACCTGCATGGCGAATTCTTCTCCGAACTGATGCGCGGCATCGACCAGGTCGCCCGCGCGCAGCGGCTGCACCTGCTGGTGTCCAGCTATCACGGCAATCCGCAGGAGCAGGGCGCGGCCCTTCGCGCGATGCGCGGGCGCGTGGACGGCCTGCTGGTGCTGTCGCCGTTCGCCGAAATGCCGCCGCTGCTCGGCGAGCACCTGGATTCGTCGCTGCCGACGGTGCTGATCAACAGCCAGTCCGGGCTCGATGGCACCGCCGTGCTGCGGGTGGACAACCATGGCGGCGCGGTCGCGATGGTCGAGCACCTCGTTGCGTGCGGGCATCGCAAGATCGCCTTCATCGCCGGCCCGGCCGACAACTTCGATGCGCACGAGCGCCTGCGCGGCTACCGCGATGCGCTCGCCCGGCTGCTGCCCGGCGCGCCCGACTGGGTGGTGCAGGGCGACTTCGACGAAGCATCCGGCCATCGCGCCGGGCACGAGCTGCTCGCCGCGCCGCAGCGCCCGGACGCGGTGTTCGCCGCCAACGACATGATGGCGCTGGGCTGCCTGTTCGCCTTCGCCCAGGCCGGCGTGCGCGTGCCGGGCGACATCGCCCTGGCCGGCTTCGACGACATTCCGCTGGCGCGCTACGTCCACCCCGCGCTCACGACCATCCGCGTCAACATCGCCGAACTCGGCGCACGCGCGGCGCGATTGCTCATCGCGCAGATCACGCCGGACGCGGGTGGCGAATCGCCCACCACGCCCTCCGACGGCGTGCTGGCGACCGAGCTGATCGTGCGCGAATCCAGCGGTTCGCCCCCGTCCACCCCGCGTTCCCCGTGATGCACGCGTCTGCCGGGCGTCACGGTTCCTTGTGTCTGTTCGCTGTAAACGATTCCACGTGGTTCGACATGCTTTTGGAGAGAGGAAGCATATGAATTCGAGGTTCCCCCGATACCCGACACGCCGGCTGCTTGCCTGCGCCCTGGCCAGCTGCCTGGCCGTCGCCGCCCCCGCGGCGATGGCGCAGAGCACCTCGGCCACCGTCCGCGGCCAGATCACGGTCGATTCGGCGCCCGCTGCCGACGCCCAGATCACCGCGACCAACACCGCCACCGGCCTGACCCGCAAGGTCCAGGCGGCCAACGGCACCTACAACGTCGGCGGCCTGCCGCCGGGCACGTACCGCATCGACGCGGTCGCTGGCGGGCAGACCACCACGCGCACGGTGACGTTGCAGGTGGGGCAGACGGCGACGATCAACCTGTCCGCCGGCGGCCTGCCGGAGACGGCGCCGGCGGGCGAGGCGACCACGGTCGATGCGGTCACCGTCACCAGCGAGGTCGTGGCCGAAACCAAGACCTCGGAAATCGCCACCTACGTCACCAATAAGCAGATCGAGTCGCTGCCGCAGGGCACGCGCAACTTCCTCGCCTTCGCCGACCTCGCGCCGGGCGTGGCGTTCGAAACCGGCAACGAAGGCTCCACGCGCATCAAGTCGGGCGCGCAGAACGCCAACGGCATCAACGTCTACATCGACGGCGTCGGCCAGAAGGATTACGTGCTGCGTGGCGGCATCAGCGGCCAGGATTCCAGCCGCGGCAATCCGTTCCCGCAGTCGGCGATCGGCGAGTACAAGGTCATCACGCAGAACTACAAGGCCGAGTACGACCAGCTCAGCAGCGCGGCGATCGTCGCCACCACGCGCTCGGGCACCAACAATTTCGAAGGCAGCTTCTTCTGGGATTACACCTCCACCGACTGGCGCACGCCGACGGTGTTCGAGGAGCGCGCCGACGACAAGGTGCAGACCAAGGAAGAGCAGTACGGCGCGACCTTCGGTGGTCCGATCCTGCGCGATCGGGCGCACTTCTTCCTGTCGTACGAAGCGAAGGAATACGAGTCGCCGCGCACGCTGACGCCGGGTCGCGGCTTCACCATCGACCAGCTTCCGGATTTCCTGCAGGCGGAAGCGGGCACCGGCCTGTTCAACGCGCCGTTCAAGGAAAACCTGTACTTCGGCAAGGTCGACTGGTTGATCGGCGAGAACCATTACTTCGAATTCAGCGGCAAATACCGCGACGAAGAGGAACTCACCAACACCGGCGGCCAGAACCTGCCCAGCTACGCGACCAACAAGCTCAACGAGGAAACGCGCGCGGACCTGCGCTACCAGTACACCAACGGTCCGTGGCTCAACGATTTCCACCTGACCTACGAGGACTCGAAGTTCAACCCGAGCCCGTACACCAGCGGGATCGCGTACATCCTGAGCAATCGCAGCGACAACGGCGATGCCGATTTCAACAACGTCATCGTGCGCAGCGGCGGAGGTTCGGACTTCCAGGACAAGGGCCAGAAGGGCTGGGGCATCCAGAACGACCTGACCTTCACCGGTTTCCAGGACCACACCCTGAAGATGGGTATCAAGTACAAGGACGTGGACGTCGATGCGACCGAGCGCCAGCCGTACTACCCGCAGTTCACCTACGACCTGCTGAGCAGCCTGACCCAGCCGATCCACGTGAAGTTCGGCACCGCGCTGCCCGGCGTCGGCGACGGTTCGGCATCGTCGGCGAACAAGCAGTACGGCATCTATTTCCAGGACGACTGGGAGGTCAACGACAAGCTGATCCTCAACCTCGGCCTGCGCTACGACTACGAGAAGAGCCCGACGTACCTGGATTACGTCACGCCGGCCGACGTCGCCGCCGCGCTGCGCAGTTCGACCGCGATCAACAACCCGAACTCGGGCATCAACGTCGAGCGTTACATCAGCAACGGCAGCAACCGCAAGTCGTTCAAGGACGGCTGGCAGCCGCGCCTGGGCTTCTCCTACGACCTGTTCGCCGACCAGGCGCACGTGATCTACGGCGGCGCCGGCCGCGCGTACGACCGCAACCTGTTCGACTGGCTGCAGCTGGAAATCACCAAGTCGACCTTCCCGACGACCGACATCGATTTCCTCCGCGCCGACGGCACCTGCCCGCGTGCGGTGGCCGGTACGCCGTGCCAGCCGTGGGATCCGTCGTACTTCGATCCGGATGTGCTGGCGACGCTGGCCTCGCAGACCGGGTTGGGTCGCGAAGTCTTCATGCTCGACAACAACCTGCAGACGCCGTACTCCGACCAGTTCAGCCTGGGCATGCGCAATGCCGTCGGCGACTGGCTGACCGACGTGACGATCTCGCGCGTGGAGAGCCACGACGGCTTCGTGTTCCTGCTCGGCAACCGCCTGCCGGATGGCTCGTTCTTCGCGCCGGGGCTGAGCTGGGGCCCGCCGTGGGGCCAGGGCTTCGCGCCGTTCGGCAATCTCATCCTGGGAACCAACGGGCTTGAGACCAAGACCAACGCGCTGTACCTGAAGGCCGAGAAGCCCTACACGGCCGAATCGGGCTGGAGCGTCACCGTCGCCTACACCTACCTGGACGCGCGCGAGCAGCGCGAATCGCCGGAAGTGTTCTCGCTCGACTATCCGACCGTCCAGGCGCTGGGCTGGCACGACGCCGAAGTGCCGGAGCATCGCCTCGTCGCGACCGGCATCTACGACGGTCCGTGGGGTACGACGCTGTCGGCCAAGCTGACGCTGACCTCGCAGCCGCCGCGCTATTTCGTGAACTGTCGCGACGTGGACGTGGTCAACAACTGCTTCATCGACCAGTACAAGCCGGACGGAACGTATGGGTACAAGCAGTTCGACATCGCCGCGATGAAGGAATTCGACACCGGCGCGGGCTTCAAGATGTGGGCGCGCGCCGACATCCTGAACGTCTTCGACTGGGCGAACTACAACAGCTACCAGGATTATCCGGGTGGCTTCCAGTCGCCCAACCCCGAATTCGGCATCCCGCTCGCACAGGCCCTGCCGACCCGTACCTTCAAGCTTTCGCTGGGCTTCAACTTCTGACCCGCGCCGCCGGCCGCTTACCTCGTCGGAGCGGCCGGCGGTTTCGCGGTCCGGCTTTCGCGCGTGCGGGAGCCGCAAACACATTCATTCGACAGATGGCGTGGTGATGTTCGATTCGATACGACGCAGTGTGGGGACTGCATCGCTGGTGGCGGTGCTCGTGTTCATCTCGGGGTGCCGACAGGAAGGGCCTGCGTCCACGACGTACCCGATCGCCTCGGCGCCGCCGGTGCAGGTGGAGCCGCTCAAGCAGACCAAGCTGGAGCTTCCGCCGGTGTTCCGCGACATCGAGAAGCGCACGTTCCAGTTCTTCTGGGACACCACCAACGAAGTGAACGGGCTCACGCCGGACCGCTATCCGTCGCGTCCGTTCGCGTCGATCGCGTCGGTCGGTTTCGCGCTGACGGCCTATCCGATCGGCATCGAGAACGGCTGGGTCAGCCGCCGGCAGGCGGTGGATCGCACGCTCACCACGCTCAGGTTCTTCCGCGACATTCCGTCCGGCCCGCAGGCCGAAGGGAAGGGCGCCTACAACGGCTTCTACTACCACTTCCTCGACATGGACACCGGCGCGCGCTTCCAGAGCTGGGTCGAACTGTCGAGCGTGGACACCGCGCTTCTGATGATGGGCGTGCTGTTCGCACAGAGTTATTACGATCGCGACGATCCGCGCGAGAAGGAAATCCGCGAGCTCGCCGACACGCTGTACAAGCGCGTCGACTGGCCGTGGCTGCAGCGCAACGCGCCGCTGGTCTCTATGGGCTGGTTCCCCGAGAGCGGCTTCATCCAGCACGACTGGACCGGCTACAACGAAGCGATGATGTTGTACATCCTCGCGCTGGCCTCGCCGACGCATCCGATCGAGCCGGAGTCCTGGCAGGTCTGGACGCGCACGTACAACGATTCCTGGGGTGTCTACCAGGGCGAGGAATACCTGTCGTTCGGCCCGCTGTTCGGCCATCAGTACAGCCACGTCTGGATCGACTTCCGCGGCATCCAGGACGACTACATGCGCGAGCGCGGCATCGACTACTTCGAGAACAGTCGCCGCGCCGCGTACGCGCACCGTGCGTACGCGATCGCCAATCCGATGAAGTGGAAGGAGTACGGCCCGGAGGTGTGGGGCCTCACCGCGAGCGACGGCCCGCAGCAGACGCTGCAGGAATTCCGCGGCGAACAGCGCCAGTTCCGCCACTACTCCGCGCGCGGCGCCGGCCTGCGCGATACGTTCGACGACGGCACGATCGCGCCGACGGCGGCGATCGCGTCGCTGCCGTTCGCGCCGGAAATCGTCATCCCGACCACCGTCGCGATGCATGAACGCTACGGCGAATTCCTGTATTCCAGCTACGGCTTCCTGGACTCGTTCAACCCGAGCTTCGACTTCGACATTCCGCTGAAGACCGGCCGTCTGGTGCCGGGCGAGGGCTGGGTCGCGAGCGACTACATCGGCATCGACCAGGGACCGATCCTGACGATGATCGCCAACTACCGGAACGACTTCGTCTGGAACGTCATGAAGCGGAACAAGTACATCCGCGACGGCCTGCAGAAGGCGGGCTTCAAGGGCGGCTGGCTCGAGCCGGTGAAGGAAGGCGAGGCCGCGCCGACGCAGCCCAGGCCGCAGACGAAGGCGGAGAAGGACGCGGCGACGGCGCGCGCGCTGGGCGAGGCGGAGTCGCGCGTGAACCGCGCCTCGCAGACGCCGCAGCCGGCACCGGCACAGGATCAGAAGAACAAGTGATGAGGCCGCGCGCATACGCTGCGCACGTCAACCGTCCCCTGTTCAGGGGGGAGGGTTGCGGAGAGGGACGAAGCCGCCAAGCGGCGAGGAAGGGCATCCGCACATACATGGCACTGCTGTTGCTCTGCCTCGTCGCGCTACTCACTTCCTGCTCCACCGACCGCGACACCCGCACCGTCGTCCGCTTCTGGGCCATGGGCTTCGAGGGCGAGATGGTCCGCCAGCTCATCCCCGATTTCGAACGCGCCAACCCCGACATCCGCGTCGAAGTGCAGCAGCTGCCGGTCACCGCCGCGCACGAGAAACTGCTGACCGCCTTCGCCGGCGACGGCCTGCCGGACGTGTGCGGCCTGGGCAACACGTGGCTGGCGGAGTTCGTCGAACTGCGCGCGGTCGCGCCGCTGGAGCCGTTCCTCGCGCGCACGCCGTCGATGCCGGCGAACGATTACTTCCAGGGTTCATGGGACACCGGCGTCATCGACGGCCACGTCTACGCCGTGCCGTGGTACGTCGAAACGCGCCTGCCGTTCTATCGCAAGGACATCCTCGAAGACGCGGGTGTGAAGCAGGTGCCGCGCACGTGGCAGGAGTGGAACGACGCGATGGCCGCGGTGAAGCGCCACGTCGGTCCGGACCGTTTCGCCATCCACCTGCCGCTCAACGAGTACGAACCGCTGCTCAACCTCGCCATCCAGCAGCCCGATCCGCTGCTGCGCGAGGACGGCCGCTACGGTAATTTCCGCAGCCCGGGCTTCAAGCGCACGCTCGCGTTCTACAACGACATCTTCCAGCGCAAGTGGGCGCCGGCCTTCGCGAACACGCAGATCGCCAACGTCTGGAACGAATTCGGCCGCGGCTTCTTCGCCTTCTACGTCAACGGCCCCTGGAACATCGCCGAGTTCCGCAAGCGCCTGCCGCCGGAACTGGAAGGCAAGTGGGGCACGATGCCGCTGCCCGGTCCCGACGGTCCCGGCGCGTCGGTCGCCGGTGGCGCCAGCTTCGTCGTGTTCGAACAGGCGAAGAACAAGGACGCCGCGTGGAAGCTCGTCGCGTACCTGTCCGATCCGCAGGTGCAGGTGCGCTTCCACGCGCTCACCGGCAACCTGCCGCCGCGCCGCAGCGCGTGGGCGGGCAGCCAGGCGCTGGCGACCGATCCGTACACGCTGCCGTTCCGCGAACAGCTGGAGCGCGCCAGGCCCGCGCCGAAGGTGCCGGAGTGGGAACGCATCGCACAGGAGCTGCGCATCGTCGGCGAGCAAATGGTCGCCGGCCGCTACACCGTCGATGAAGCGGCGGCGGAACTCGACCGCCGCGCCGACGCGATCCTCGAGAAACGCCGCTGGATGATGGACCAGCACGCCGCCGGAGGTGCGCGATGAACGCCACGCCACGCGTCGGCGCCTCGACCGCCGGCTGGATGTTCGCCGCGCCGGCGCTCACGGTGATCGGCGTGTTCTTCGGCCTGCCGGTGCTGGCCGCGTTCGCGCTGAGCCTCACCGACTTCGACATCTACGCGCTGGCGGACATGTCGAACCTGCGCTTCGTCGGCCTGCACAACTACTGGACGCTGCTGCAGGACCCGCTGTTCTGGAACGCGCTGGGCAACACGATGTACTTCGTGGTGGTGGGCGTGCCGCTGTCGATCGCCGTCTCGCTCGGCGCGGCGCTGCTGCTGCATTCCAGGACCGCGCGGTTCAAGCCGTTGTTCCGCACCGCGTACTTCGCGCCGGTGGTGACGACGGTGGTCGCCGTCGCGGTGATCTGGCGCTATCTCTTCCACACGCGCTACGGCCTGGTGAACTGGGGACTGACCTCGATCGGCCTTCCTTCCATCGACTGGCTCGGCGATCCGGCCTGGGCCATGCCGACGATCATCCTGTTCGCCGTGTGGAAGAACTTCGGCTACAACATGATCATCTTCCTCGCCGGCTTGCAGTCGATTCCGGAAGACCTCTACGAAGCCGCGCGGATCGACGGCGCCACGCCCGCGCAGCAGTTCTGGAACGTCACGCTGCCGCAGCTGGGGCCGGTGCTGCTGATGGTCGGCATCCTCACGCTCTCGGGCTATTTCCAGCTGTTCGCCGAGCCGTACGTGATCACGCAGGGCGGTCCGTTGCAGAGCACGGTGAGCGTGCTGTACCTGATGTACGACGAAGGCTTCAAATGGTGGAACCTCGGCAACGCATCGGCTGTCGCGTTCCTGCTGTTCGCGCTGATGACCGTCGCCACCAGCGGCCTGCTGTGGTTCGCGCGACGTAAAGGAGCGGAGTGATGAATCCGCGTCTGGCCAAGGCCATCGTCAACGGTCTGCTGATCGCGCTCGCGGCGATCAGCCTCGCGCCGCTGCTGTGGATGCTGTCGGTGTCGTTCATGCAGCCGGGCGAGGCGAGCCATTTCCCGCCGCCGCTGCTGCCCGGCGCGCCGACGCTGCACAACTACCACGAGCTGTTCGCGCGCGCCGGCATGGGGCGTTATCTGCTCAACAGCGCGATGATCGCCACCGCCGCCACGCTCATCGCGCTGCTGCTCAACACGATGGCCGGCTACGCGTTCGCCAAGCTGAAGTTCGCCGGACGCGAGCGCGTGTTCCGCCTGCTGCTGGGCGCGCTGGTGATTCCGGCGCAGGTGACGATGATGCCGCTGTTCCTGATGCTCAAGCAGATGGGGCTGGTGAACACCTATGCCGGCGCGGTGGTGCCGCTGATGGCGAGCGTGTTCGGCATCTTCCTCGTGCGCCAGTACGCGCGCTCGATTCCCGACGAACTGCTGGAAGCGGCGCGTATCGACGGCGCGAGCGAGATGCGCATCTTCTTCCAGATCGTGCTGCCGGTGCTCAAGCCGATCCTCGTCACGCTGGCGATCTTCGTGTTCCTCGGCGCGTGGAACGACTTCATGTGGCCGCTGATCGTGCTCAGCGATTCGGGGCACTTCACGCTGCCGGTCGCGCTGGCGTCGCTGTCGCGCGAGCACGTGCAGGACAACGAGATGATGATGGCCGGATCGGTGGTGACGGTGTTGCCGGTGCTGGTCCTGTTCCTGGCGCTGCAGCGGTATTACCTGCAGGGCCTGCTGGTCGGGAGCGTGAAAGGGTGAGGAAGGCAAAGCGTTTCGGGTGGGCGGTTGCGTTGGTTCCGGCGGTGGCGTGGGCGCAGGGCGTCGGCGAGATCCGCGTACTGGACGACTTCGAATCGACCACGCCGTGGCAGGTGGTCACGTCCGACCAGGTGCTCGGGAAACTGCGCACGGTGCAGGGTGTGGATGGCAACGCCGTGTGCCTGGACTACGACTTCAACGGCGTGTCCGGTTACGCCGGGCTGCAGCGCGAACTCCCTGTCGACTATCCGGAGAACTACGCGTTCTCCTTCCAGCTGCGCGGCGATTCGCCAGGAAACGACCTGCAGTTCAAGGTCGTCGACGACAGCGGCGACAACGTGTGGTGGGTCAACAAGCCGCGGTACGATTTCCCGAAGGACTGGACGCCCGTGGTCTACAAGCGGCGCCACATCAGCCGCGCGTGGGGCCCCGCGCCGGATCCGACGCTGCGCCACAGCCGCAAGATCGAGTTCACGATCTACAACAGCGTCGGTGGAAAGGGCTCGGTGTGTTTCGATGCGCTGGCGTTCCGCAAGCTGGCGCCGCAGGACGACTCGCCGCTCACCGGCACCGCGAGCGCGACCGCCGAAAGCCGCAACGGCCCGGCGCGCGCCGCGATCGATGACGCTGCGGGCACTGCATGGCGTGCCGATCTCGACGCCGCGAAGCCGCCGCGGTTCACCCTCGACCTGCGCAGGCCGCGCGAGTTCGGCGGCCTCGTGCTCGACTGGTCCGCGGGCGAACACGCGAGCGACTACCGCACCGAGCTGTCCGACGACGGCACGCAGTGGCGCAACGCCCGCGAAGTCGCCGGAAGCGACGGTGGCCGCGATTACATCGCGCTGCCCGAGTCCGAGGCGCGCTTCATCCGGCTGACGCCGCTGAAGGCGCCGGCCGGGCGCATCGCGCTGGCGAATCTGCAGGTGATGCCGCTCGCATTCGCTGCGACGCCGAACGATTTCGTCCGCTCCGTCGCGAAGGACGCGCCCCGCGGCACCTGGCCGCGCGGATTAAGCGGCGAACAACCGTACTGGACGATCCTCGGCCTCGACGGCGGCATGGAGCAGGGTTTGATCGGCGAGGACGGCGCGATCGAAGTGGGCAAGGGCGCCTTCAGCATCGAGCCGTTCGTGGTGAGCGACGGCAAGCTGGCGTCGTGGGCCGACGTGAAGACCACGCAATCGCTGCAGGACGGCTACCTGCCGATTCCGTCGGTGCATTGGCGGCATGCGGATTTCGCGCTCGACACGACCGCGTTCGCGCACGGCACGCGCGACGATTCGCACCTCACTGCACGCTACGTCCTGCGCAATACGAGCGACCGACCGCGCCGCTATGTCTTTGCGCTGGCCGCACGCCCGTTGCAGGTGAATCCGCCGACGCAGTTCCTCAGCACCACCGGCGGCGTCAGCGAGATCCGTTCGATCCGCGCGGACGCGGGCACGATCGCCGTCGGAGGGCGCCACACGGTGCGCGCCAGCCGATCCGACGCCGCATTCGCCACGCGCTTCGACGAAGGCGAAGTGGTGCAGCGGCTCGCGCGCGCGGACTGGGCGTCGCGGGATGTGCCTGCCGCGCTTGGCGCCATTGGGAACAACGTCGACGACGAAACCGGGCTCGGCTCGGGCGCGCTGCTGTATTCGGTCGAACTCGCGCCTGGCCAGTCGCGCGAGTTCGACTGGAGCGTACGTCTGACCGGCCGCGACGCCGCATCACCGAAGCCCATCGATGCCGCGAAAGCGCAGGACGCCACGGCCGCACTGTGGCGCGGCAAACTCGATCGCGTGCAGCTCGATGTGCCCGAACAGGGTCGGCACGTCGTCGACACGCTGCGCACGGCGCTCGCGCACATGCTGATCAGCCGCATCGGACCGCGTTTGCAGCCGGGCACGCGGTCCTACTCGCGCGCGTGGATCCGCGACGGCGCGATGATCGGCGAAGGCCTGCTGCGCATGGGGCGCGGGGATGTCGCCGAGGAGTTCCTGCGCTGGTACGCGCCATACCAGTTCGACAACGGCAAGGTGCCGTGCTGCGTGGACGATCGCGGCAGCGATCCGGTGCCGGAGAACGACAGCCACGGCGAGCTGATCTTCACCATCGCCGAGGTGTACCGGTTCAATCGCGATCGCACGATGCTGGAGACGATGTGGCCGCATGTCGTCGGCGCGTTCGACTACATGGAAAAGCTGCGGCTGAGTGAGCGCAGCGAAGCCAATCGCGCGCGCAACCCGGCGTTCTACGGGATGATGCCGGCGTCGATCAGTCACGAAGGCTATTCGGCCAAGCCGATGCATTCGTACTGGGACAACTTCTGGGCGCTGCGCGGCTACAAGGACGCGGTGGAAGTCGCGCAGTGGCTTGGGAAGGACGCGGAAGCGAAGCGCTTCGCCGCCTCGCGCGACCAGTTCCGTGACGATCTCTACGCATCGCTGCGAAGCGCCACGCAGCAGCACGGCATCGACTTCCTGCCGGGCGCGGCGGAGCTGGGCGATTTCGATGCGACGTCCACGACGATCGCACTCGCACCGGGCGGCGAACAGGGCCGTCTGCCGCAGGACCTGTTGAACAACACCTTCGAGCGTTACTGGCGCGAGTTCGTCGCGCGTCGCGACGGCACGCGCGAATGGAAGGACTACACGCCGTACGAACTGCGCACCATCGGCACGTTCGTGCGCCTGGGCTGGCGCGATCGCGCGCACGAGGCGCTCGCGTTCTTCTTCGCCGACCAGCAGCCGCGCGCCTGGAACCAGTGGGCGGAAGTCGTTTCGCGCACGCCGCGCAAGCCGTTCTTCGTGGGCGACCTGCCGCATGCGTGGGTCGGTTCGGATTACGTGCGTTCCGCGCTGGACCTGTTCGCGTATTCGCGCGATCTGGACGACGCGCTGGTGATCGCCGCGGGCGTTCCGTCGGACTGGCTGGGGGGCGAGGGCGTCCGTGTGGCGAACCTGCGCACGCAGTACGGTCCGATGGGGTACCAGCTTCGTGAATCGGACGGTGCGCTGCTGCTCGATATCGCGACGGATTCGAAGCTTCCGCCCGGTGGCATCGTGTTCACGTGGCCCTACAAGACAACGCCCGGCGAAACGACGATCGACGGTCGCAACGCCGAGTGGCGCGACGGCGAACTGCGCATCGGCCGCGCCGGTGCGAAAGTGCGGATGGCCTTGCGCTGAGGCCTTTGTAGCCCGCGTAAGCGGAGCGCACCGCGCCGCCGGGCAATTCAGTCCCGGTTGCGCCAAGCGCGCCGCAGCGCGTTGCATTGTTGAAGCGTGGCGTGGCTTTGAGCTCCCCAGGCGACCCGGTTGCGCTCCGTTCACCCCGGTACAAGGGCGCCGTTGACGTGCTCTGGACCGCGTGTGCGGCAACGTTGAAACCTCCGCAGCAAGAATGCGCGCCTTGGCCCGGACACCGCATCGCGTCATCCCTGCCAGCGAAAGCGCGCGGCAGCACGCGCTGGATCGCTACCACGTCGTCGATACGCCGAACGAATCGGTCTACGACGATCTGGTCCGCATCGCCGCGCACCTGTGCGGCACGCCGATCGCGCTGCTGTCGCTGATCGATCGCGACCGTCAATGGTTCAAGGCGCGCCTGGGCCTGGCCGAGCACGAAACCCCTCGCAACGTCGCCGTCTGCGCGCACGCGATCCTGGAGCCGGGCGAGTTGATGGAAGTGCCCGACCTCGCGCGCGATCCGCGCTTCGCGTCGCTCCCGATCGTGATCGGGGAAGTGCGCGCCCGCTTCTACGCGAGCATGCCGATCACCACCTCGGACGGGCAGGCGATCGGCACGCTGTGCGTCGTCGACCGCAAGCCGCGCATGCTCGAACCGGAGCAGCGCGACTGGCTGCAGTCGTTGGGCCGCATCGCCATGGGGCTGCTCGACGCACACGCGCGTCGCTACCAGGACGAGGTGGAGGTCGCGCTCGGCACGCGGCGCGCGCCCGAACCGGAACCCGGGCCGAAGGAGAATTACCGCATCGCCCTCCTCGAGGTGCAGCGTTACGCGGCGGTGGTGGAACGCGACGGCGAGCGCGCGGTGGAGAAGGCGTTGCTCGCCTTGGAGGCGCGTTTCGAGGCCTGTTTGGCTCCCGAAGCCGGCGATCGCATCAACCGCGTGAGCGCGAGCGCGGAGTTCGTCGCGATGCTGATGGGCGACGACGGTGAGGCGCGCCTGGACGCGTTGCGCGCCATCGCGAAGGAAGAGCCGGCGCGCACCGGTCTCTCGGTGCTGGTCGGCGGCGCCGTTTCCGAGCATGGCGACGAGGGATTGAACGCGGTGTTCCAGCGCGCCGATGCGGATCTGAGCCGGCAGAAGGACGAGACCCAAACAGGGGAGGCGCTCCTGTCGCCCGGGTAAGCGCACCCGGGAGCGCGACCAGGCCCCGGGGCGATTCCCCGGGCTACAGTAGCGCGTTGCCCCAGGACACGAGCCCGCATGGATCGCGACGCACTTCTGCTCCAGCTCGCCCGCACCCGCGTGGGATTGGTCCGCACCTACGTCCTGCACGTGGTGTGGTTCGCGACCATGTGCACGGCGACGGCGATGCAGTGGCGCCAGGACGGATTGAAGGCGACGGTGTTGCTGACGCTCGTGACCGTGCCACCGGTGCTGGTGTACACCGTGCGTGCGCATCGGCTGTGCCGCGCACTCGATCCCCGCGCGCGCACCGTCGGGTTGGTGCCGGTGCTGGTGACGACGGTGATCCTCAGCCCGTTCGAATCCGGCCTCGTGCTGCCGTTGAAGAACCTTCTGGTCGCCAACCGGTTGCTGCGCGAGGCGCGCGCGTGCGAGGACGAACGAGTGGTGGATCGCGGGAGCACGGTAGAGGCGCAGCGTTGATTCAGCCCGCTCGTCTTTTCTTCGTCCCCGTGCACGTGCTCTTGAAGCGGGCCGTCAGTCGCTGCTGCAAGGCGCGGGTCGAGCGCCTCTCCCAGATGCCGCCTCAAACGCACCAATGCACATCCAGCGCCGTCGCGTGGCGACTTTCGAGCAGCACCAGCACCGGCCATCGGTGCGGATCGCCCGAGGCGAGCGCCTGTTCGAACACCGCGCGCTTGCGTTCGCCCTGGATCAGCAGCAGGCGGTGCGGAATGCGCGCGATCCCGTTAGGGGCGAGGCTGATCCGGCGTGGCCATTGCCGCGCACCCGGACACCCCTTCGCGTCGATGGCGACGTAGTCGCGCGGGCTGGCGAGGATGCGGTCGAGTCCGTCCATGCCGGGGAACAGCGACGCCGTGTGGCCGTCCTCGCCCATGCCGAACACGGCGACGGCGGCCTGACGGCGCGCGTGGGCGTTCGCCGTCGCCACCGCGCCCTCGATGTTGCGGCCGGGTTGCGTCATCGGTTCGAAGCGCGCGGTGGCGGCGTGGTCGCGCAGGAATTCGCGATGCACCAGCCACGCGTTGCTGTCGGGATCGTCCGGCAGGAGCCAGCGTTCGTCGACGAGGCCGACGTCCACGCGATCCCAGTCCAGCGGCGCCTGCGACAGCGCCCGGTACACCGGCCCCGGCGTGCCGCCGCCCGACAACAGCAGGCGCGCGCGTGGGTGCTGGATCAGTTCACGGCGCAGTTCCGCGGCGATGGACACCGCCGCCGCCCAGGTCCAGACCTCGCCGTTGGCGTGCGCGTGGAACGCGTACGGCGCGGCGGCGCCGGTCGTCGGCAGGGGCGTGCGGTCGGCCATGGGCCGATCCTCGCACAGCCCGTTTGAAGACCTTGTTCGGGGCCGCGGGCTAGGCGACGTCCTGCGCCAGCGCGGCGGCGCCGAGCAGGCCCGGCTGCGGATGCACCACCGCCAGCGTCGGAATGCGCGCCATCACCGGGGAGAACCGGCCCTTGTACTCGAAGCGCTGGCGGAAGGCGGAATGGGCGATCGACGGCAGCATCTTCGGCACCAGCCCACCGGTGAGGAACACGCCGTCCCATGCACCCAGGGTCAGGACCAGATCGCCCGCCGCCGCGCCGAACACCGCGCAGAACACGTCGATCGTGCGCAGGCTGCGCTCGTCGCCGTCTTTCGCGCGCGCGGTGATGTCGGCCGGCTTCAGCGGGCCGGGGTCCTCGCCGGCGATGTTGCTCAGCGCGCGATGCAGGTTCACCAGGCCCTGGCCGCTGACCAGCCGTTCGTTCGACACGCGGCCGAACTCGGCGGACATCTGCTGGAGGATCTCGATTTCCTCCGGCGAATTCGGGGCGAAGCTGACGTGGCCGCCTTCGGTCTGCAGCGGGAAATAACGACCGCCGCGACGCAGCAGCCCGCCCACGCCCAGGCCCGTGCCGGCGCCGATGATCGCGAAGGTGCGGTCGAGCGCGTCGTGGCCGTTCCAGCCGATGCCGCCCACCGGCACCACGTCCTGCGGTCGCAGCAGGGAAGCGCCCATCGCCTGCGCGGCGAAGTCGTTCATCAGCCGCAGCGAGCGCAGGCCCAGCGATTCGCCGGTGCGCGCGGCGGAAATCACCCACGGATGGTTGGTGATGCGCGCCTCGTCGCCGTCCACGCGGCCGGCGACGGCGAACACGCCGGTGGTCGCGATCGCGCCGGTGGTCTCGAGGTAATGGCGCGCGGCATCGGCGAGCGAGGGGAAATCGGCCACGGCGAATTCGCGCACGCTTTCCATCAGCAACGGCTCGGCCGAATCGTGACGCGCGAGCGCGAAGCGCGCGTTGGTGCCGCCGATGTCGGCGAGCAGGGCGTGGGTGTCGGGCTGGGAGGTCTCGCTCAAGGGATCACCACGGCGTGCGTTGCGCAGATGGGTCCGCAGCGTAATGGACCGGGGCGCGGCTGTCTGCGGTGTGGGGCCGCGTGGGCGGTGTTGCGTGGGCTGAATACGAAATCAGCGGTTGTGACGTTGATTCCTGGGAGTTGAACCCCTCTCCCCCGGGAGAGGGGTTGGGGTGAGGGACACCGAAGGCGCGACGCCGAACAGCCGGTGCGGCGATGCGCTGCGAGTTGAAGCGTTCACGCTCCGTGCCCCCTCATCCACCCTTCGGGCACCTTCCCGTGGGGAGAAGGGAACATCATCGCCGGCGGAGCAAAACAGAACGGCGGGACCCGCTGCCAATGGGAGGGAGGATGCAGCGGATCCCGGCCGCGAAAAGCGCCAGCTGGAACGTCAGCCTGGAACGTCCGCGCCTCAGTAGGGCAGCGGCTCGGCCAGCGAGCGGCCGTGGCTGGCGATCACCTTCGAATACCAGTGCGCGCTGTCCTTCGGCGTGCGTTCCTGCGTCACGTAGTTCACGTGCACCATGCCGAAACGCTTCGAATAACCCAGCGACCATTCCAGGTTGTCGAGCAGCGACCACAGCATGTAGCCGCGCACGTCGACGCCCGCGTCGATCGCGTCGTGAATCGCGCGCAGGTGCTTGCGCAGGTAGTCCGTGCGCAGCGGATCCTTGATGCGGCGGTTGCCCCCGTCGTCCACCATCGCGGCCGGCGGATCGAAGAACGCCGCGCCGTTCTCGGTGATGTACACCGGCAGGTCGCCGTAGGTCTGCTTGAACCACACCAGCAGGTCGGTCAGGCCCTGCGGGAAGACCTCCCAGCCGGTTTCGGTGTAGGTGCCCAGCGGCTGCTTCACCACGCCGGTGTTGAGCGGGTAGCTCTCGGCGGCCCTGGTGACGCTGCGCGTGTAGTAGTTGATGCCGACGAAGTCGAGCTTCTGCTTGATCAGCTCGTAGTCTTCCGGCGCCCATTCCGGCCACGCGTCGCCGAAGATCTCCTTCAGCTCCGGCGGGTAATGGCCGAGCAGGGCGGGGTGCAGGTACTGCTCGTTCATGTATGCATGCGCGCGGCGCACGGCGGCGGCGTCCTCGGCGGATCCGGTGGCCGGGTACTTCGGCTCGATGTTCACCACCAGGCCGATCTCGTGCTTGCCCAGTTCGCGATACGCCTTCACCGCGGCGCCATGCGCGCGCATCAGGTTGTGCGAGGCGATCGGCGCTTCGTACTTGCTGCGATGGCCCGGCGCCAGCGCGCCGTGCAGGTAGCCGCCGTCGGTGACGACCCACGGCTCGTTCAGCGTCACCCACTTCTTCACGCGGCCGTCGAGTTCGCGGTACATCACGCCTGCGTACTCGGCGAACCAGTCGGCGATGTCGCGGTTGAGCCAGCCGCCGCGATCGTCGAGCGCCGCCGGCAGGTCCCAGTGGTACAGCGTGAGCAGCGGCTCGATGCCGTTGTTCAGCAGTTCGTCGACCAGCCGCGAATAGAAATCCAGGCCCTTGCGGTTCACGCGGCCCGTGCCCTCGGGCAGGATGCGCGACCACGACACGCTGAAGCGATACGCCTGCAGCCCCAGCTCGCGCATCAGCTTCACGTCGTCGCGCCAGCGGTTGTAGTGGTCGCACGCGACATCGCCGGTGTCGCCGTTGAGCATCATTCCCGGCGTGTGCGCGAAACGCGTCCAGATGCTCGGGCCGGCGCCATCGGCCAGCGGCGAGCCTTCGATCTGGTGGGCGGCGGTGGCGGCGCCCCACAAAAAACCCTTGGGGAATGCGAACTGCTCGGACGGCTGACTCATCGGTGCGGTGGCCTGCGAGGGGTGGATAGGCATGAAAACGGTTACATGGCAGGATAGCGGACGCCGGCGATATTTGCATCGCCGGCCGGACAAAAATGCGGGCCCGGTCCCGCACGGCCGCAGGGGCTCACCCGAGGAACTCAATGGCGAAGGTCACGCTGGATCGTCTGCGCAAGGTCTATCCCAACGGTTACGTGGGCGTGGACGATGCGACCTTCGCGATCGGCGACGGCGAACTGCTCGTCCTGGTCGGGCCGTCGGGCTGCGGCAAGTCGACGCTGCTGCGGATGATCGCCGGCCTCGAGACCATCACCAGCGGCGAATTGCGCATCGGCGATCGCGTCGTGAACGACGTGGCGCCGAAGGATCGCGACATCGCGATGGTGTTCCAGAGCTACGCGCTCTATCCGCACATGACGGTTGCCGAGAACCTCGGCTTCGGCCTGAAGCTGCGCGGCGCGTCGAAGGACGAGATCAACCGCCGCGTGCGCGAATCGGCGCAGATGCTCGAACTGGAATCGCTGCTGGATCGCAGGCCCGCCGCGCTTTCCGGCGGACAGCGCCAGCGCGTCGCGCTCGGCCGCGCGCTGGTGCGCCAGCCACAGGTGTTCCTGCTCGACGAACCGCTGTCGAACCTCGACGCCAAGCTGCGCGCATCCACGCGCGTGGAGATCGCGCGCCTGCATCGCAAGCTCGGCACGACGATGATCTACGTCACGCACGACCAGGTCGAAGCGATGACGCTCGGCCAGCGCATCGTCGTGCTCGACAAGGGCCGCATCCAGCAGATCGACACGCCGATGGCGCTGTACAACCGCCCGGCGAACCTGTTCGTGGCGACGTTCCTGGGCAGCCCGAAGATGAACCTGCTCGAGGGCGAGGTCGTGCAGCACGGCGACGATCTCGCCTTGCGCCTCGCCGACGGCGTCGAACTTCCGCTGCAGCCGGAAGCCGGACTGCGCGACGTCCTGCGTGGTTTTTCCGGCAAGCGGCTCACCGTCGGCCTGCGCCCGGAAGATCTCTCGCTCGCCGCGCCCGGCGCGGGACACCTGCAGGCACGTGTGGAAACCGTCGAACCCATCGGCAACGAAGCCTTCTTGAACCTTGCCTGCGGCGGCGGCGAGCTCGTCGTCCGCCTGTCGCCGCGAAACCTTCCGAACGCCGGCGACACCGTGCATCTGGTCCACAACCCCGAGCACATGCATTACTTCGATCCGGACACCGGGCGCAGCCTGCGCGCGTAGGCCTTACTCGGGCTGCGTGGCTGCGCGCGCGACGTCGGCCGCGTTGACGTCTTCCGCACCGGGGGAGGTCGTCTGCTCGCCGATTTCGCGCGGCCCTGCCTGCCTCGATTCCGAATCCCCCGCCGCGCGGATCGCCCGCGCCACGCGCACGCGCGGCAGCGCATACGGATGCGAGGCGTTGAGGAATTCGATCATGCGTTCACGCACCGCGCAGCGCAGGTCGAACAGGTCGCCGGAATTGCGCGCGCTCACCAGCAATCGCACCTGCAGGGTCGAACGGTCGGAATCGGTGATCTGCGCCACGCATACGCGGCCGTCCCAGCGTTCGTCGGTTTCGCAGATGTGCTGCAGCGCCTTGCGCACCTCGGCCATCGGCGTGCGGTAGTCGAGCCACAGGAACGCGGTGCCGAGCAGCTGGGCCGTCGTGCGCGTCCAGTTCTCGAACGGGTTCTCGATGAACCATTGCAGCGGCACCACCAGGCGCCGCTCGTCCCAGATGCGCACGACCACGTAGGTGCTGTCGATCTCCTCGATGCGGCCCCATTCGCCCTGCACGATGACCACGTCGTCCAGGCGGATCGGCTGGGTCATGGCGATCTGCAGGCCGGCGATCAGGTTTCCGAACACCGGCTTGGCGGCGATGCCCGCGACCAGGCCGATGATGCCCGCCGAGGCGAGCAGGGTCGTGCCGAACTGGCGGATCGCGGGGAAGGTCATCAGCGCGATCGAGACGCCCGCCAGGATCGCGCCGCCCTGGGCGATCCGGCTGAGCACGCGGGTCTGGGTCTGGATGCGCCGCGCATCGAGGTTGTCGGCGACTTCCACCGGATGCCGGCGCAGGATCCGCCGCTCGACGGCGCCGATCGCGCGCACCGCCAGCCAGGTCATGCACAGCAGCCCGCCGACGCCCAGCCAGTGTTGGATGCGCACCAGCCAGTCTTCCGGCAGCGGGGTGGCGCGGATCGCCACACTCAGGAAGAACAGCGGCAGAGCGACCGCAGCCGGAGTGGCGATGACCTGCACGACCCGCGCCCGCGTCCGCGTGGCGGCGTGGGCGTCGGCCCGGCGGGAGAGGGCCAGCAGCGCGCGATGGACCAGCAGGCCCAGCACGAGCGCGATCGTCAGGGGCCACGCGATCGCGCCGGCCTGTCGCCAGAAACCCGGATCCATGGACCCAGCCTCGCAGCGGGGCCGTAAATGCCGCGTCGACCGGCCGGATCGGCCTGAATCCGTGCCCCACGGTCGCCTTCCCGCACGATCCGGCCCGCAGCGGCCGGCCAGCCTCGCTATACTCTTTCGACTTTCGGCTGAAAAGCCGAACCTTCGCTATACCGATCAAGCAGTTAGCGTCGAAAAGTCATCCACAAGACTAGGATGCGCGCGCGGTCAGGCGACACGCATCGAGCCGAGAACCCATCGCCGCATGCGTCTGTCCACGATCAAGCTGTCCGGTTTCAAATCCTTCGTCGATCCGACCACGCTGCATTTGCCGACCAACATGACCGGCATCGTCGGTCCGAACGGCTGCGGCAAGTCCAACATCATCGACGCCGTGCGCTGGGTCATGGGCGAAAGCTCGGCCAGCCGCCTGCGCGGCGATTCGCTGACCGACGTCATCTTCGCCGGCTCCTCGGCCCGCAAGCCCGTGTCGCAGGCGATGGTCGAGCTGATCTTCGACAACTCCGACCACACCATCACCGGTGAGTACGCGGCGTTCAACGAGATCTCGGTCAAGCGCACCGTCAGCCGCGACGGCAGCAACCAGTACTACCTCAACGGCGCCAAGTGCCGCCGCCGCGACATCACCGACCTGTTCCTCGGCACGGGCCTGGGCCCGCGCAGCTACTCGATCATCGAGCAGGGCATGATCTCGCAGGTCATCGAGGCCAAGCCCGAGGAATTGCGCGTCTACCTGGAAGAGGCTGCCGGCATCTCCAAGTACAAGGAACGCCGCAAGGAAACCGAAACGCGCATCCGCCACACGCGCGAGAACCTGGACCGCCTGAACGACCTGCGCGAGGAAGTCGGCAAGCAGCTCGAACACCTCAAGCGCCAGGCGCGACAGGCCGAGCAGTACCAGGCGATCCAGGCCGAACGGAAGGTCAAGGACGCCGAGTGGAAGGCGCTGGAACACCGCGCGCTCGACCAGAAGCTGCAGGGCCAGCGCGAGAAGCTCGCCCAGCAGGAAACCCGCCTGCAGCAGCTCATCGCCGAACAGCGCGAGGCCGAGCGCGAGATCGAAACCGGCCGCGTGAAGCGCGAGGAAGCCGCCGAGGCGCTCAACAAGGCGCAGGCCGCCAGCTATGAAGTCAGCGGCACGCTGGCGCGCATCGAACAGCAGATCCAGCACCAGCGCGAAATGGCCAACCGCCTGCAGAAGGCGCGCGACGAGGCCATGGCCGCGCTGGCCGAACTGGGCCAGCACATCGGCAGCGACCAGTCCAAGCTCGACGTCCTGCGCGCCGCCGTGGCCGAGGCCGAACCGCGCCTGGCGCAGCTGCGCGACGAGGACGGCATGCGCCAGGACACCCTGCGCGAGGCCGAAGCCGCCCTCACCGACTGGCAGCAGCGCTGGGACGCGCACAGCCGCGCGCAGGCCGAGGCCTCGCGTGCCGCGGACGTCGAACGCACCCGCATCGAACACCTCGACCGCCAGGTCCTGGACGCCGATCGCCGCCGCGAAGCGCTGAACAGCGAACGCGCCGGCCTCGACCTGACCGCGCTGTCGGATTCGTTCGCCGAGCTTCAGGAAAAGCACGAAACCCAGAAGTTCTCCATCGACAGCCTCAGCGAGGAGCTGGAGACGCGCAAGGGTGCGCTGGGCGAACTGCAGGAGCAGCAGCGCGCCACGCAGTCCGAACTGGCCGAAGTGCGCAAGCAGGCGCAGGCCGCGCGCGGCCGGCTGTCGTCGCTGGAAACCCTGCAGCACGCCGCGCTTGGCCAGGAGCAGGGCGCCGCGCTGGGCTGGCTGAAGGCGCGCGGGCTCGATTCGGCCACGCGCGTGGGCGAAGCGCTCGACGTCGACGCCGGCTGGGAAAACGCGGTGGAAAGCGCGCTCGGCCAGATGATCGAAGGCGTGCTGGTCGAATCGCCGGAGACGCTGGTGGAAGCCATCGGCGAACTTGGCGAAGGCCGCCTCGCGCTGGTCGATCCGCAGAACGATTCCGCGCAGTTCGCGCCGACGTCGCTCGCTTCGAAGGTGCGCGGGCCGATCGCGATCCGCCGCATCCTCGCGCGCCTGCATGCCGCCGAAGACCTGACCGAAGCGCGCACGCTGCTGCCGCGCCTGGGCGAAGGCGAATCCGTCATCACCCGCACCGGCGAGCGCATCGGCGCCGGCTGGGTGCGCGTGCTGCGTTCCGGCGCCGCCCAGCAGGGCGCGCTGCTGCGCGAACGCGAAATCCAGACGCTGCGCGGCGAGATCGAAACGCTGCTCTCGCGCGAGAAGGAACTCGAATCGCTGCTGGTGCAGCTGCGCGACCGCACGCTCGCCGCCGAGCAGCAGCGCGAGGACGCCCAGCGCACGCTGTACATGGCGCATCGCAGCGTGTCCGAACTCGCCGGCCAGTTGCAGAGCCAGCAGGGTCGCCTCGACAACGCGCGTTCGCGCATCGAGAAGATCGACGCGGAACTGGCCCAGCTCGCGCAGAACCTCGAATCGGCGCAGGACCAGGCTCGCGAGGCGCGCATGCGCCAGGAAGAGGCGGTCATGCGCATGACCGAACTCGAGGACACCCGCCAGGCGCTGGAAAGCGAGCGCCGCAACCTCGGCGAGGCGCGCGACCAGGCCCGCAACATCGCCCGCGAATCGCGCGATACCGCGCATGCGCTGGCGCTCACGCTGGAATCGCAGCGCACGCAGATCGCCGCGCTGGAGCAGGCGCTGTCGCGCATGGGCGGCCAGCGCGGCCAGCTCGACACGCGGCTGGAAGAACTCTCGCTGCAGCTGGCCGAAGGCGACGATCCGGTGTCGACGCTGGAAGAGCAGCGCCAGGTCGCGCTCGAACAGCGCGTGCTCACCGAACAGAACCTCACCGCCGCGCGCACGATGCTCGACGGCATCGACAACGACCTGCGCCGCTTCGAGCAGATCCGCCACCAGCGCGACGACCAGGCGATCCAGCAGCGCGAGGCCATCGGCCAGCGCCGCCTGGAGCAGCAGGCGCTCGTGCTCAAGGCCGAGCAGCTGGCGGCGGCGGTGGCAGAAGCGGGTTTCGTGCTGGAGGACGTGGTCAACACGCTCACCGACGACATGGACCCGCAGGTGTGGGAGCGCACGGTGTCCGAACTGGACGCCAGGCTGCGCCGCCTGGAGCCGGTGAACCTCGCCGCCATCGCCGAACACGCCGAGGCCGAGCAGCGCAAGGAATACCTCGACGCGCAGAACACCGACCTCACCACCGCACTGGAAACGCTGGAAGAGGCGATCCGCAAGATCGACCGCGAAACCCGTGGCCGCTTCAAGGACACCTTCGACCGGGTCAACAGCGGCGTGCAGGAGCTGTATCCGCGCCTGTTCGGCGGCGGCCACGCCTACCTGGAACTCACCGGCGAGGACCTGCTCGACACCGGCGTGTCGATCATGGCGCGCCCGCCGGGCAAGCGCGTGTCGAACATCTCGCTGCTGTCCGGCGGCGAGAAGGCGATGACCGCCGTGGCGCTGGTGTTCGCGATCTTCCGCCTCAATCCCGCGCCGTTCTGCCTGCTCGACGAGGTCGACGCGCCGCTGGACGAAGCCAACGTCGGCCGCCTCGCGCAGATGGTCAGCGAGATGAGCGAGGCGGTACAGTTCCTCTTCGTCACCCACAACAAGGCGACGATGGAAGCCGCGCACCAGCTCTCCGGCGTGACCATGCGCGAGCCGGGCGTCAGCCGCCTGGTGTCGGTGGACCTGGCGGAAGCCTCGCGCCTGGCGGGCGTTGCGTGACAACATCCGTGATTCGTGATTCGGCATTCGTGATTGGCAAGTGCAAACGCCGGCGCCGCGCTCTTTCCCGAATCACACATCACGAATCACGAATCACGGCCTCCTAGGAGCAAACCAATGTCCGACGTGACCCTGCTGCGGATCGGCATCCTGATCGCCGGCCTGATCCTGATCGCCGCGATCGTGTTCTTCGGCCGTCCGCGCAAGCCGGGACAGGGCAAGCGCGTGCCGCGCGAACCCGCGTCGAGCGCCGGCGCGCCGCGTCAGGAACCGACGCTGGGCGAGCAGATCGAACGCGATGCCGCGCAGGGCGCAGCCGGGTCGACCGCGCAGGCCGAGCTGGAGCTGTTCGACCGCACGCTGGAAGGCGGCGCCAACAGCGAGCTGGGCCGTC
The DNA here is from genome assembly GCF_057747855.1 of Lysobacter sp. SCRH-1R. Classification (NCBI taxonomy): domain Bacteria; kingdom Pseudomonadati; phylum Pseudomonadota; class Gammaproteobacteria; order Lysobacterales; family Lysobacteraceae; genus Lysobacter; species Lysobacter sp. SCRH-1R. Next base: position 1,631,520 of record NZ_CM173227.1, read on the forward strand.
GCGTCACCGAGGAGTTCGACAAGATCGTCACTCTCTACCTGGCCGCGCGCGCCGGGCAGAAGCTGCACGGACCGGACATCGTCGTCGCCGCCGAGAAGGCCGGCCTGGTCTACGGTCACATGGGCGTGTTCCACCGCCTGGTCGAGAACCACCCCGAGCGCGGCCCGGTGTTCAGCGTCGCCAACATCATGAAGCCGGGCAGTTTCGACATGGCCTCGATCCAGTCGATGGAAACCCCGGCCATCGCTTTCTTCCTCACGCTGCCCGCGCCGGTGAACGCGCTGGACGCGTGGGAAACCATGCTGCCCACCGCGCAACGCATGGCCGAACTGCTCGACGGTGTGGTCCTGGACGAACAGCGCAACGCGCTGGGCCGCCAGCGCATCGCGCACATCCGCGACGAACTGCGCGCCTACGACCGCCAGCGCGAAGCGCCGCCGCTGACGAAGCCGGCGCGGTGGTGATGTCGCCTTGAGCCCCTCTCCCCGCGGGAGAGGGGTGGGGTGAGGGGCGGGACATGCGAGTCCGCTCGCGCTTGCGATGCACTCATGCGTGCATGCCGAAAGCAAGAATGAGCTTCAGGCACGTGCGGATGTCGTGCAGCCTGGATCCCGGCCTTCGCCGGGATGACGGCGTCGAGGAATGAGCCCGTCGATGCACTCACCGCTACAGCAACGGTGAAGGCTTCCGCCATCACCTCCACACCGCCAAACTATCCGCGTTCCCGCCGGACGACGGCCCAAGGACCGCCACGTGGCCAAGCCTTCCACCCCCGCCGACCGCATCGCCGAACTGCGCCAGCGCATCGACGACGCCAACTACCGCTACTACGTCCTCGACGATCCCTCGATCCCGGACGCCGAATTCGACCGCCTCCTGCGCGAGCTGCAAGCGCTGGAGGCCGAACACCCCGACCTCGTCACGCCCGATTCGCCCACGCAGCGCGTCGGCATCGCGCCGACCGGCACCTTCGCCGAGGTGCGCCACGCGATCCCGATGCTGTCGCTCGGCAACGCCTTCACCGAGGAGGAAGTCGCCGACTTCGAGCGCCGCATCGAGGAAAAACTCGGCCGTCGCGCGCCGAAGTTCTCGGTCGAACCCAAGCTCGACGGCCTGGCCATCAGCCTGCGTTACGAGAACGGCCGCTTCGTGCAGGGCGCCACGCGCGGCGACGGTGCCACCGGCGAGGACGTCACCGCGAACCTGCGCACGATCAAGGCGATCCCGCTGCAGATGCGCGGCAGCGACTGGCCCGCGGTGCTGGAAGTGCGCGGCGAGGTGTACATGCCGCTGGCCGCGTTCAAGGCCTACAACGAACGCGCGGTGAAGGAGGGCGGAAAGGTGCTCGCGAACCCGCGCAACGGCGCCGCCGGTTCGCTGCGGCAGCTCGATCCGCGCGTGACCGCGCAGCGACCGCTCGCGTTCTACGCCTACGCGGTGGGCATCGTCGAAGGCGGCGAACTGCCGCCGACGCATTCGCAGACGCTGGCGAAGCTGCGCGACTGGGGTTTCCCGGTCAGTGCGCTCAACGACGTGGTCGCGGGCGCGGAAGGACTGCTCGGGTACTACAGCGGTATCGGCAAGCAGCGCGAATCGCTGCCGTTCGACATCGACGGTGTCGTCTACAAGCTCGACGACTACGAAGGCCAGCGCGAAATGGGCTTCGTCTCGCGCGCGCCGCGCTGGGCGATCGCGCACAAGTTCCCGGCGCAGGAACAATCGACGGTGCTGGAAGGCATCGACATCCAGATCGGCCGCACCGGCGCGGCGACTCCCGTTGCGCGCCTGAAACCGGTGCAGGTCGCGGGCGTGGTCGTGACCAACGCGACACTGCACAACGCCGACCAGATCGCGCGACTGGACGTGCGCATCGGCGACACGGTGATCGTGCGTCGCGCGGGCGACGTGATTCCCGAAATCGTGCGTGTCGTGCCCGAATACCGCGATCCGCACGCACCGCAATGGCAGATGCCCACGCAGTGCCCGGTGTGCGGTTCGGAGATCGTCCGCGAGGAGGGCGAGGCGGTGTGGCGCTGCTCGGGCGAACTCACCTGCGCGGCGCAGCGCAAGGAAGCGATCCGCCACTTCGCGTCGCGTCGCGCGATGGACATCGAAGGCCTCGGCGAGCGTTTCATCGAGGATCTTTCGGACCTGGGTTATCTGCAATCCGTCGCCGATCTCTATCGACTAGAACTCGACGACCTGCTCGAAATGAAGCGGCGCGTGGACGAACGCGACGGGACGACGCCGGAGACGGTGAAGTCCGGCAAGGTCGCGACGAAGTGGGCCGAGAACCTCATCGCCGCGATCGACCATAGCCGCAACACCACGCTGGAACGCTTTCTGTACGCGCTCGGCATCCAGCACGTCGGCGAAAGCACGGCGAAGGCGCTGGCGAACTGGTTCGGCGACATCGCGCTGATCCGCCGCCTGCCGTGGCCGCTGTTCAAGCGCGTGCCCGACGTCGGCGGCGAAGTGGCGCGCGCGATCGGGCATTTCTTCGATCAGCCCGGCAACCAGCAGGTGATCGACGACCTGCTCGCGCGCGGCGTGACGATCACCGACACCCACGCGCCCAGCGCGAAGCTGCGCGACGGCCTGGATTTCGCGACGCTGCTGGTCGACCTGGAAATCCCGAAAGTGACGAAGGTGCGCGCGGAGCAACTCGCGACCGCGTTCCCGGACACGCAGGCGCTGCTGGATGCGCCGCAGCACAACTTCGTCACCGCCGGCCTGCCGAACGACACGGCGCAATCGCTCGCCGACTGGCTGGAAGACGAGGAGCACGCGCGGCTGCTCGGTCGCGCGGGCGAATCGCTGGCGCTGCTCGATTCGCTGACGCCGGCAGGCGAATCCGCAGCGACGGGTCCGCTCGACGGCCAGACCACAGTGCTCACCGGCACGCTGACGGCGATGGGCCGCGACGAGGCCAAGGCGAAGCTGGAAGCGCTCGGCGCGAAGGTCGCCGGCAGCGTGTCGAAGAAGACCAGCTTCGTCGTCGCCGGCGAAGCGGCGGGTTCCAAACTCGACAAGGCGACCGAACTGGGCGTCGAGATCTGGGACGAAGCGCGGCTGCTCGCGTTCCTCGCGCAGCATGGAGGCTGACCGCATGGGCGACTGGCAACCGTCGGCCTCGTTCGATGCCCTGCGCCTGCGCGCACGGCTCAACGCGACCGTGCGCGCATTCTTCGCGCAGCGCGACGTGGTCGAGGTGGAAACGCCGGTGATGTCGATGGCCGGAAACACCGATCCGAACATCGCCTCGTTCCACCTGGAATTCAGTGGCCGGACCGACGGCGCGCCGCGTACGCGCTGGCTGCGCACGTCGCCGGAGTATCCGTTGAAGCGGCTGCTCGCGGCGGGCTTGGGCGACTGCTACGAACTCGGTCGCGTGTTCCGCGATGGCGAAGCGGGCGGTCGCCACAATCCCGAGTTCACGATGCTGGAGTGGTACCGCCTGGGCTGGGACCACACGCGGCTGATCGAGGAAACCGCCGCGCTGGTGCAGGCGGCGCTCGCACTGGTCGGACGCACGGCGACGCTGTCGCGCATCGCGTATCACGATCTGTATCGCGAACGCCTTGGCATCGATCCGGCCACCGCCAGCGACGACGCGCTGCGCGCCGCGCTCGGCGAGGTCGTCATCGATCCGGCGGGCCTGACCCGCGACGACTGGCTCGACCTGTTGATGACGCACCGCCTGCAGCCCTCATTCGGAGCGGACGAACTGCTGGCCGTGTACGACTACCCGGCCTCCCAATGCGCGCTGGCGCGGATCCGCGAGGGCGAGCCGCCGGTCGCCGAGCGGTTCGAGCTCTACCTGGGCCCGCTGGAACTGGCCAACGGCTACCACGAACTCGCCGACGCGGCGGAGCAGGGGGCGCGGTTCGACCGCGACCGGGAGGTCCGGCGCGGACGCGGCGACATCGAACCGCCGCGCGACGAACGCCTGCTAAAGGCGCTGGCCGCCGGCTTCCCTGCCTGCGCGGGCGTCGCGCTCGGCATGGACCGCCTGATGATGGCGATGCTGGGAACCGGTCGCATCGCCGACGTGCTGGCCTTCGACTTTTCGCGTGCTTGATGTCCCGGATTCGCACACCCGCCGACTCTTGATGCCCGTTTACGCATGGACCCTTTACAGTGGCGGTTGGAAGACAGGGGTGCATGATGCGCGGCTTGGCAGTTTCGGCGTTGCTTGCGGCATGGGCGGTGGTCGTACCCGAGGCGTGGGCGCAGGAAGAAGGCGGGCGTTTCTACGGCGATCGCATCCTGCGCTGCGAGTCCAAGGACGGCGAGGACAACGTCTGCCCGGCCGACGTCCGCGGCGGCGTGCGCCTGCTGCGCACGCTGTCGCGCACCGACTGCGACGAGAACGAGACCTGGGGCGTCGGCGCCGCCGGCGTCTGGGTCAAGGACGGCTGCCGCGCCGACTTCGTCCTCGGGTATGGCGGAAGCGTCGGCAGCGGCTACGGCTCGCGCGTGTTCCGCTGCGAATCCAGGGGCAACCGCTGGACGCACTGCCCGGCCGAAACCCGCGCCGGCGTCGAGCTGATCCGCCAGCTGTCGAAGAACCCCTGCATGCGCGGCCAGAACTGGGGCGCCGACACGCGTGGCGTGTGGGTGTCCGGCGGCTGCCGCGCCGAGTTCCGCATGATGGTCGACGTCGCCAGCGAAACGCCGCGCGAGATCGTGCGCTGCGATTCGGTCGACAAGCGCCCGCGCCATTGCCCGATCGACACCAAGGGCGGCGTGCGGATGTTCCGCCAGCTTTCGCGCGCGGCCTGCATCGAGGGCCGCAGCTGGGGCGTGGACGACAACGGCATCTGGGTCGAGGACGGCTGCCGGGCGGAGTTCGAGATCCACCAGAAGCAGCAGCAATCCGGCGGCTGAACCGCCGTGGGCGGGGCCGCTGCGGTGCGGCGCCCGTTAAGCCTTCCCCATTACGCTGAGACCAATTCTCATCGCACGCAGGGGGCTTCGATGATCGCGAATTCGCTCAGGTGGGTCGGACTGCTGGTCGTGGTCGCGGCCGGCGCGTTGTGGGCGCAGCCCGCGCGGGCGCAGGTCGACGCGGAGCGTTACGGTGCGCGGCAGATGGTGCGCTGCGATTCCAACGACAGCCGCCACCGCTACTGCGCCGCCGACACGCGCGGCGGCGTGCGGCTGGTGCGCCAGTACTCGAAGGCGTCCTGCGTCGAAGGCCGCAGCTGGGGCTACGACCGTGGGGGCATCTGGGTCGATCACGGCTGCCGCGCGGAATTCGTCTCCGGCCGCGGCGGCGGCTGGGCCGGCGGTGGCCAGGGTCGCACCGTGCGCTGCGATTCCAACGACAACCGCTATCGGCAGTGCGCCATCGACGGCCGCGACGCGACGCTGGTTCGCCAGTACTCGAAGTCGGCGTGCATCGAAGGGCGCACGTGGGGCGTCGGGCGCGGCTTCGTATGGGTGAACGACGGCTGCCGCGCCGAGTTCGCCACCGGCGGATATGGCGGTGGCTGGGGCGGCGGCAACGGCGGCGGACACGGCGGCGGCTGGAACAACCCCGGCTGGGGCGGTCCCGCGCAGACGCTCTACTGCGGTTCCGACGAGCACCGCCAGCGCCGCTGCAACGTCACCGTCCGCCGCGACGCGCGCCTGGTGCGGCAGGCGTCGAAGGCCGCGTGCATCGAAGGGCGCAGCTGGGGCTGGGATCGCAACGGCATCTGGGTGAGCAACGGGTGCCGGGGGGATTTCCAGGTGCAGTAGGCGCGCGCGGGAACGAGAAACGGGAAGGGCGTGCTGACGCACTCGTTCCTCCTTCACTCGTTCCCCGCTTCCTCCCCTCGTCCCTCGTTCGAAACATCGGCGCTGTAAACTCGCCGGATGAACACCAACGCCATCGATTTCGACCGCTACGACCGCATCCGTCCGATCCGCTGGACCGGGCAGGCCCTGGAACTGCTCGACCAGCGCAAGCTGCCGTTCGTGGTCGAGTACGTCACCTGCGCCGACAGCGACGCCGTCGCCGAGGCGATCCACGCGCTGACCGTGCGCGGCGCGCCTGCCATCGGCATCGCCGCGGCATGGGGCGTGGTGCTTGCCTCGCGCACGATCGAAGCGAACGATGGACGCGACGCGGTCGCGAAGCTCGAACCGGCGATGCAGCGCCTTAATGCCGCGCGTCCGACCGCGGTGAACCTCGCCTGGGCGCTGGCGCGCATGCGCCGCGTCCTCGCCGCCGCCGGCGCGGACTGGCGCGAAGTGCTCGAACGCGAGGCGCAGGCCATCGCCGACGAGGACCTCGCCGCGAATCGTCGCATGGGCGCGCTGGGCGCCGCGCTGATTCCGCCGGGCAGCGGCGTGCTCACGCATTGCAACACCGGCTCGCTCGCCACCGCCGGTTTCGGCACCGCGCTCGGCGTGATCCGCGCCGGCGTCGCCGAAGGCCGCATCGACAAGGTGTTCGCCGGCGAAACCCGCCCGTGGCTGCAGGGCGCGCGCCTGACCGTGTGGGAACTCCAGCAGGACGGCATCTCGCCCACGCTGATCGCCGACGCCGCCGCCTCGCACCTGATGAAGTCCGGCGACGTGCAGTGGGTGGTCGTCGGCGCGGATCGCATCTGCGCCAACGGCGACACCGCCAACAAGATCGGCACCTACCAGCTCGCCATCGCCGCACGCCACCACGGCCTGAAGTTCATGGTCGTCGCGCCGTCCTCCACGGTCGACATGGAAACGCCGTCCGGCGATGCAATCCACATCGAGGAGCGCGACCCGGGCGAGCTGTTCGCCGTCGGCGGCATGCGCACGGCGGCGGAGGAAATCGGCGCGTGGAATCCGGTCTTCGACGTGACGCCGCATGAGCTGATCGACGCCATCGTGACCGAGCGCGGCGTGATCGAGCGGCCGGACGAAGCGGCGATGAGGGCGGCCTTCGGCTGATCCCCGCAGAACCCCTCTCCCGACGGGAGAGGGGCTGGGGTCAGGGCAACGGGCCCCGGGGCGTACCGATCGCAATGCGCGGCAATCCGCATTGCCGCCCCCGCACCTCGCAAGCCGCCAGCGCACCCGGAAAACGCACGTAATTTTCCCGCAAGTCCTTGTTTCTGGTCAGGAATCGGCGGGACTCGGAACCCCATTCCGTGCTATCATTTCCTGTCGATCCGACACCGCCCGCAGCGGACTGGAACGCCAGCCCGCAAGGGGTGTTTTGCGGCTGAAACATCGCGCTGAGTGAACCGCCGGTTCAGCCGCGCGCAAACCACCAAACACGGAAACCCGATGGCCGAACTCGCCAAGGAAATCATCCCGGTCAACCTCGAAGACGAGATGCGCCGCAGCTACCTCGATTACGCGATGAGCGTGATCGTCGGACGCGCGCTCCCGGACGCGCGCGACGGCCTCAAGCCGGTGCACCGCCGCGTGCTGTACGCGATGAATGAACTGGGCGCGCACAGCAACAAGCCGTATTACAAGTCGGCGCGTATCGTCGGTGACGTCATCGGTAAGTACCACCCGCACGGCGACACGGCCGTGTACGACACGCTGGTGCGCATGGCGCAGCCGTTCTCGCTGCGCTACATGCTGGTGGACGGGCAGGGCAACTTCGGTTCGATCGACGGCGACAACGCCGCGGCCATGCGATACACCGAGGCGCGCATGTCGCGCATCGCGCATGAGCTGATGGCCGACATCGACAAGGAAACCGTCGATTTCCAGCCCAACTACGACGAAAAGGAACTCGAGCCCACCGTCATGCCGACGCGTGTGCCGAACCTGCTGGTCAACGGTTCGGCCGGCATCGCGGTCGGCATGGCGACGAACATCCCGCCGCACAATCTTTCCGAAGTGATCGACGCGACGATCGCGCTGATCGACGAGCCGACGATCGACGTCGACGGCCTGCTGCAGTACATCCCGGGCCCGGATTTCCCGACCGCCGGCATCATCAACGGCACCGCCGGGATCACCGCCGCGTACCGCACCGGTCGCGGTCGCGTGCGCATGCGTGCGCGCGCGGAAGTCGAAGTGGCCGACAACGGCCGCGAGGCGATCGTCGTCACCGAAATTCCCTACCAGGTCAACAAGGCGCGTCTGATCGAGAAGATCGCCGAGCTGGTCAAGGAAAAGAAGCTCGAAGGCATCAGCGAGCTGCGCGACGAGTCCGACAAGGACGGCATGCGCATCTACATCGAGGTCAAGCGCGGCGAATCGGCGGAGGTCGTGCTCAACAACCTCTACCAGCAGACCCAGATGGAGTCGGTGTTCGGCATCAACATGGTCGCCATCGTCGATGGCCGGCCGAAGCTGCTGAACCTGAAGGAGATGCTGGAAGTCTTCGTCAAGCATCGCCGCGAAGTCGTCACCCGCCGCACCATCTTCGAACTGCGCAAGGCGCGCCAGCGCGCGCATGTTTTGGAAGGTTTGACGGTCGCGCTCGCGAACATCGACGAGATGATCGAGCTGATCAAGACCTCGGCGAACCCGAACGAAGCGCGCGACCGCATGCTCTCGCGCACGTGGGAGCCGGGCCTGGTCGGCGCGCTGCTGGCCGCGGCCGGCAGTGATGCGTCGCGTCCGGAAGACCTGCCGCAGGGCGTGGGTCTCATCGACGGCCGCTACCAGCTGACCGAAACGCAGGCGCAGCAGATCCTGGAAATGCGCCTGCACCGCCTGACCGGACTGGAGCAGGACAAGCTCACCGACGAATACAAGCAGCTGCTGGAAACCATCCGCGGGCTGATCGAGATCCTCGAGGATCCGAACGTGCTGCTGGAGGTGATCCGCACCGAGCTTCGCAACGTCAAGGAAGAATTCGGCGACGCGCGCCGCAGCGAGATCCGCGCGAGCGAGGAAGACCTCGACATCCTCGACCTCATCGCGCCCGAAGACGTGGTGGTCACGCTGTCGCATTCGGGTTACGCCAAGCGCCAGCCGGTCAGCACATATCGTGCGCAGAAGCGCGGCGGCAAGGGGCGCAACGCGGCCTCGACGAAGGACGAGGATTTCATCGACCACCTGTGGCTGGTGAACACGCACGACACGCTGCTGACCTTCACCAGCGCCGGTCGCGTGTTCTGGCTGCCGGTGCACCAGCTGCCCGACGCCGGCCCGAACGCGCGCGGCCGTCCGATCATCAACTGGATCCCGCTGGAGAACGGCGAGCAGGTGCAGGCCGTGCTGCCGGTGCGCGAGTACGCCGAGAACTGCTTCGTGTTCTTCGCCACGCGCAACGGCACGGTCAAGAAGACGCCGCTCACCGAGTTCGCCTTCCGCCTGCAGCGCGGCAAGATCGCGATCAACCTCGATGACGGCGACGCGCTGGTGGACGTCGCGATGACCGACGGCCAGCGCGACATCATGCTGTTCGCGAGCAACGGCAAGGCCGTGCGCTTCTCCGAGGACGCGGTGCGTTCGATGGGCCGCACCGCCACCGGCGTGCGTGGCATCCGCCTGGCCGAAGGCGAGGAGGGCGATGACGGCGACGACAACGGTGGCAGGAACACCAGCGGCGCCTACGTCGTCAGCCTGATCGTCGTCGAAGGCGATGGCGACATCCTCACCGCCAGCGAACGCGGCTACGGCAAGCGCACGGCGCTGGAGGAATACCCGCGCAAGGGTCGCGGCGGCCAGGGCGTGATCGCGCTCAAGACCACCGAGCGCAACGGCAAGCTGATCGGCGCCGTGCAGCTGTCGGATCACCACGACGTGCTGCTGATTTCCGACGGCGGTACGCTGGTGCGTACGCGCGCGGCGGAGATCTCGCAGGTCGGCCGCAACACGCAGGGCGTCACCTTGATGCGCCTGTCGGCGGAGGAAAGCCTGCAGACGATCGAACGCGTGGACGCGTCGCTCGACGAGGACGAGGAGAACGGCGGCGAATCGCCGGTCGATACCGGTCCGGTCGACGGCGCATCGGATGAGGCTTCGACGGAAGCGGATTCGCCCGTGGCGGGCTGACCGGAGTCGTTCCGCTGAACGAAAACGCCGCCTTCGGGCGGCGTTTCGTTTGGATTCCAGGCAGTTGCGGGCGATCAGCCCAGCACCCGCACCGCGTCCCCGCGCCGGACCACGCCCGGCGAGCGCGGAATCAGATGGCGCCCGAACGTCACGCCGACGTCGAACCGCCGATAGCCGGTCAGCGTCTTCAACGGCTGTCCCTCGTCCGACTTGCGCCCGGTCAAGGGATCGACGTTGACGAAGTTGCAGCGCGTGCAGGGCTTGGCGACGTCGAACTCCACCTCGCCGATCGCGATGCGCGTCCACGCGTCCTCGGCGTGCGGTGCATCGACATCGACCACCAGGTTCGGACGGAAACGCAGCATCGACACGGGCGTTTCGAGCTTCGAATTGAGGAGCGCCAGCGAGCCGCGCCCCAGCAGCATCACCGGGAAACTGTCCGCGAACCCGACGACGTCGCCTTCGCGCGCGAAGGCCGGATCGACCTGTCGCCGCACCGACTCGTCCATGTACACCAGCCGCGCGACGATGCCCAGGTAACGGCCCAGCCATTGCGCCGCCTCGGTGGATGCGTGCACGGCATCGACGGGCTTCTTCCAGATCTCGACCGTCGCGTGTTCCATGGACGACGGGATCGCCACGTGCAGCGAGGGCATGCCCGGCGCATCGAGCGTCAGCCCGCCCGCGACCGGCTGCGCGCGGATGAGCGTGAGTTCGGGGAACTGGCGCCCGGTGATGAAGCGTCCGTCGCCATCGACGATCATCCAGCGCCGGTCTCCGGCGAGCCCGCGCGCTTCGACCCGTGCCTCGTCCAGCGCCACCGGCGCGCAGGACTTGACCGGATACAGGTACAGATCGCTCAGCTTCATGGCGGTACGGAGTGGGAAGAAGCCTCATCGTGACCGCACCGCGTGTCGTGGTAAAGGAGACGATTGCCGGGGGAGCCGTGGCCTGCCGGTTGGCGTGTCGCACCGTCCTGTCGACGTCGCGCTTCGCTTCTATACTCGCGGCCAAACCTGGGGAGATCGCATGAAGCGCGCAGCGGAAGGATTCGTTCGAGCGGGCCGGAACCGTGTCCTATGGACGCGCTGGTTCATGTTCGCCGGGCTCGCATTGATGACGCTGGCCGGCTGCAGGCGCGATGCCGACGGCCAGCTTCCGGCGCCTAGCGGCGAGGCGATCCAGGCGAAGGCCGAAGCGGTGAAGGGCTTCGTCCTCGTCGCCGCGTACCCGGACCAGAAGGGCGACGAGCAGCTCGCCATCGCGCTGGAATTCAGCAAGCCGCTGGTGGGCACCCAGTCGTTCGACGAACTGATCGCGGTGACCGACAACAACGGCGCCGTGGTCAAGGGCAGCTGGGTGCTGTCGGACGACGCGAAGCTGCTGCGCTTCCCGCACGTGGATGCCAGCCGCGAGTACGCGGTGGCCATCAAGGCCGGGCTGACCGCCGCCTCGGGCGAGCGGCTCGCCGGCCCCGTCAGCAGACAGGTCTACACCGGGCCGCTGGATCCCGTCGTCGGCTTCGCCTCGCAGGGCAGCGTCCTGCCGGCGCGCGAAAGTCGCGGCCTGCCGGTGGTGTCGGTCAACGTGCCGGAAGTGGACGTCGAATTCCTGCGCGTGCGCGAGAAGGAACTGCCGAAGTTCTTCGCCGAATACCAGCGCGGCGGCCGTCGCGGCAGCTGGGAACTGGGCAGCGAATACAGCGACAAGACGCCGCTGGACCGCCTCGCCGATCCGGTCTACGTGAACCGCTTCGTGCTCGGCGGCAAGCGCAACGAACGCGTGCTCACCTACCTGCCGGTGCAGGACATCAAGGAACTGCAGGAACCCGGCCTGTACTTCGCGGTGATGAAGCGCGCCGGCCAGTTCCAGGACCAGTACGAGACCGCGTTCTTCACCGTGAGCGACCTCGGCCTGCACGTGCGCGCCTACCAGGACTCGCTGTTCGTGCATGCCGCGTCGTTGCAGTCCGGCGCGGCGGTGTCCGGCGTGGAACTGCGCATCCTGGATTCGCGCGGCGAGCCGGTGCTGAAGGCCGAAACCGACGGCAACGGCAACGCGCTGGTGAAGTACCGGCTCGACGCGACCTACGTGCTGGTGGCGAGCAAGGGCCGCGACGTGTCGATGCTGCCGTTCAACCAGCCGGCGCTGGACCTGTCGGAGTTCGCGGTCAACGGGCGCGAACAGGCGTGGTTCGACGTGTTCGCCTGGTCCGGGCGGGATCTGTACCGCCCGGGCGAAACGGTGCGCGTCTCGGCGCTCCTGCGCGACCAGGACGGCCAGCCCGTCGCGAAGGCCGGCAAGCCGACGCAGCCGGTGTTCCTGCGCTACGTGCAGCCCGACGGCAAGACGTTCCTGGAAACACGCCTGCAACCCGATGTGCAGGGCTACGTGCGTCATGCGCAGGTGATTCCGGCGGACGCGGCGACCGGCCGCTGGCGCGTGGAATTCCGTACCGATCCGGGCAGCAAGGACGCGGTGCAGGGCATGACCCTGCGGGTGGAGGAATTCCTGCCCGAACGCCTCAAGCTCGACCTCGACGCGCAAGCCGTCCTCAAGCCGGGCGAACCGCTGAAGCTGCGCGTGGACGGCGCCTATCTCTACGGCGCGCCAGCGGCGGGCAACCGCTTCACGGCGAAGCTCGCGGTGGCGGTCGAACAGCATCCGCTCGAACAACTGCCCGGCTGGTTCTTCGGCGATCCCACGCTGACCTTGCCGAAGGAAGCGGCCGACGTCGTGGACGCCACACTCGACGCTCAGGGGCGGCTCGCGCAGGACATTGCTTTGCCGGCCGAAGCCACGCCGACCAGCACCATCGCCGCGATCCTCACCGGCAGCGTGTACGAAACCGGCGGGCGCAGCGTCAATCGCAGCCTCAAGCGCGTGCTGTGGCCGGCCGACGCGCTGGTCGGCGTGCGCCCGCTGTTCGACGACAAGGAAGGCAGCAATGCGAATGCGACGGCGGGTTTCGAAATCGGCCGCTACGGCAGCGACGCCCGGCCGCGTCCGGCGAAGGCGCTGCGGGTGACGCTGGTGCGCGAGCATCGCGACTACCACTGGAACCACGGCGACGACGGCTGGGATTACGACTTCACCCGCCGTTACGAGGACATCGAAACGCGCACCGTCGACGTCGGCGGTTCCGCGACGCGGGTCGATTTCCCGGTGGAATGGGGCGATTACCGCCTCGATGTGTTCGATCCGGCGACCAGGCTCACCACGCGTTATCCGTTCACCGCCGGCTGGAGCTGGAGCGACGACAACCGCGGCCTCGATGCGCGTCCGGACAAGGTCAAGCTCGCGCTCGACAAGACGTCCTACCGCGCCGGCGACACGCTCAAGGTCACGTTGACGCCGCCGCATGCGGGCAAGGGCCTGCTGATGGTCGAGACCGACCGCATGCTCTACGTGCAGGACATCGACGCCAAGGCGGGCAGCACGTTCGAGGTTCCCGTTACGAAGGACTGGGAGCGCCACGACGTGTACGTCACCGCGCTGGTGTTCCGTGGCGGCAGTGCGCCGAGCAGGATCACGCCGGCGCGTGCGGTGGGCGTGGCGTTCGTGCCGATGGACCGTCGCGATCGCAAGATCGCCGTGGGCCTGTCCGTACCGAAACAGATGCAGCCCGAACGCGAACTGCCGGTCACGGTGAGCGCGCCGCAGCTCGCCGGGCAGGACGCGTTCGTCACCGTGTCGGCGGTGGACGTGGGCATCCTCAACATCACGCGTTTCCCGGTGCCCGACGCCGCATCGCATTTCTTCGCGCAGCGCCGCCTCGGCGTGGACGCCTACGACGTCTACGGCCGTGTGATCGAAAGCTTCGAAGGCGACATGGCCAGGATCCGCTTCGGCGGCGACATGGCGCTGGCCGCGTTGCCGCAGGCGCGGCGTCCGACCGCGAAGGTGCAGACGGTCGATCTGTTCGCGGGGCCCGTGAAGCTCGATGCGAAGGGCAACGCGCGCGTGCGGCTGACGGTGCCGGACTTCAACGGCACGTTGCGCGTGTCGGCGATGGTCTATTCGGCCGACAAGTACGGCAGCCGCGCGGCGGAAACCATCGTGCGCGCGCCGGTGCTGGCCGAAGCGAGCCTGCCGCGCGTGCTCGCGCCGGGCGACAGGAGCAACGTCACGCTCGACGTGCAGAACTTCACCGGCCGCGCCGGCACGTTCAAGGTGCAGGTGACGGGCGAGGGCCCGATCGCCGTCGCCGATGGCACGCGCACCGCGCAGCTCGCTGCGGAAGCGAAGACCACCTACACCTTCCCCTTGCAGGCGCGCGCCGGCATGACCGTCGCGCGGGTCCGCGTACGCGTGGACGGCAACGGCGTGAAGGTGGATCGCCGCTACGACCTGCCGGTGAGGCCGGCGTGGCCATCGGTGGTGCGCGCACGCACGAAGGTGCTGGATTCGCTCGGCGCGATCGCGCTCGATGAGGCGCTCGCCGACGGCCTCATGCCCGAATCCGTCAACGCGCGCCTGTCGGTCAGCGCCTTGCCGCCGATCCCGTTCGCCACCGCGTTGCAGGGCGCGCTGGAATATCCGTACGGCTGCGCGGAGCAGACCACGAGCAAGGGCTTCGCCGCGCTGGAACTCGACGATGCCACGGCGAAGATGCTCGGCACGACGGGCCTCGATGCGGCGAAGCGTCGCGCACGCATGGAAGGCGCGTTCGGCCGGCTGGCGGCGATGCAGATCGGCTCGGGCCATTTCTCGATGTGGGGCGATGGGGATTACGTCAACCCGCTGATCACGCCGTATGTCGTGGAGTTCCTGCTCGAAGCGCGCCAAGCCGGCTTCGCCGTGCCCGACGCGATGCTGCAGAAGGCGCTGAAGGTGCTCAACGAGGACCTGCTGTCCGGCGGTTCGCCGTTCTTCGGCTACGACCGGCGCGAACACCTCAAGTTCGCCTACCAGGCCTACGCCGGCTACGCGCTCGCGCGCGTCAACCGCGCGCCGCTGGGCACGCTGCGCGCGCTGTACGACAACGAGCGCAAGCAGAGCCTCACCGGCCTGCCGCTGGTGCATCTGGGCATCGCGCTGTCGTTGCAGGGCGACAAGGCGCGCGGTGCGAAGGCGATCGCCGAAGGCTTCGCACGCGATGCAGCGGATCGTCCCGAGTACCTCGGCGATTACGGCAGCCGCCTGCGTGACGATGCGCTGATGATCGCGCTGGTGCACGAGCACAAGCTGGCGAAGCCGGAATTCGACGCGCGCGCGGTGGATCTCGGCCGCGAACTGGACGCGCGCCGCAATCGCGGCTGGCTGTGGCTGAGCACGCAGGAACAGGTCGCCATCGCGCGCCTGGGCAAGGCGCTGACGGCGGAGCAGGGCAGGCAGGTGTCGGGCGAATGGAAGGTCGGCGATGCGTCCAGCGACGCGGGTCCGGCGCGGCTGATCGGCCGCCTGTTCGACGCCGCCGCCGTCGCGCGCGGCGTGAGCTTCACGCCGAAGGGCGAGCCGCCGTTGTATGCGAGTTTCGAAGTCGCCGGCGTGCCCCGCACGGCACCGGCGCCGGAGAACTCCGTCATCGACGTCGTCCGCAAGTACTACGCCACCGACGGCACGCCGTGGGCCGGCGGCGCACTGGCCGAAGGCGACGCGCTGATCGTGCAGGTCAACGTGCGCGCGAGCCGGCCGATGCCCGACGCGCTGCTCACCGACCTGCTGCCGGCGGGGCTGGAGATCGAGAACTTCAATCTCGGCGACGGCAAGCAGTGGGCCGGCGTGGTCATCGACGGCATCGAGCTGAGCGATCGCGACGATGCCGCAGAAGTGCGCCACGAGGAATTCCGCGACGACCGCTACGTGGCCGCGCTGAAGCTCGACGTGGGCGACACGGCGCGCGTGTTCTACCTGGTGCGCGCGGTGACGCCGGGCACGTACACGGTGCCGCCGTCGCTGGTGGAGGACATGTACCGGCCGGAGCTGCGCGGCGTCGGCAAGGTCGCGCCGGCGACGCTGACGGTGGTGCAGCCGGGAGGGAAGTGAGGTTCGAAGTGAAGTTGCAGCGGATGCCGATGGATCGCGGGCTGCGCGAGTGCAGCCCGCATCGCCCATGTCCCGACATCCCGGCGAAGGCCGGGATCCAGGCCGGACGTGCATCCGCTCGCGAACGCCCGCTCTTCTTCGGCCGTGACAGCCTGGAGCCCGGCCTGCGCCGGGATGACGGTGGCTAGGGCCATGGCCACGCCGACACCCCACGACGTTTCGGCTGCCGTGCATGCATCGAAACATCGCCGCCCCGGCCTGAAGGCGCTTCTTGCCGCGCTGGTGCTGCTCATCGCGGCGATGCTGGCGGACCTCGCATTCCCGCTTCCGCTCCCGGACGAACGCGACCGGGGCGCCGTCGTCACCGCCGCCGACGGCACGCCGCTGCGCGCCTTCGCCGATAGCGGCGGCATCTGGCGCTATTCCGTCGAGCCGGAGCAGGTCTCGCCGCTGTACGTGCAGGCGTTGCTCACCTACGAGGACCGCTGGTTCTGGCGGCATCCCGGCATCAATCCGGTGGCGATGCTGCGTGCGGCCGGGCAGTGGGCGCGCAGCGGGCGGGTGGTGTCGGGCGGCTCGACGTTGACGATGCAGGTCGCGCGCATCCTCGACACGAAGCAGGACGGCGCGAGGACCGGCACCACGCGCACGCCCGCGCGCAAGCTGCGGCAGATGCTGCGTGCGTTGCAGCTGGAAGTGCGCCTGTCCAAGCGCGAGATCCTCTCGCTGTATCTCAATCACGCACCGTTCGGCGGCACGGTCGAGGGCGTGGAGGCGGCGAGCTGGGCGTATCTGGGGAAACCCTCGTCGCGGCTGTCGCACGCCGAGGCCGCACTGCTCGCCGTGCTGCCGCAATCGCCCAGCCGCCTGCGTCCCGATCGCGAGCCCGACCGCGCCCGCGTCGCGCGCGACAAGGTGCTCGCGCGCATGCGGCAGATGCGCGTGTGGACGGCCGCGCAGGTGGCCGATGCGCGCGTCGAGCCGGTGGTCGCGCGCTCGCTGCAACCGCCGCGTTACGCGCCGCTGCTGGCGCAACGCCTGCGCTTCGAGCGGCCCGAGGCAGTGCGTGTCGTGTCCACGCTCGACCTCGACCTGCAGCGCACGCTCGAGGACCGCGTCGCGGCCTACTTCTCGCAACTGCCCGAACGCACCTCCGCCGCGCTGCTGGTGGTCGACAACGCCACGCTGGAGGCACGCGCCTACGTCGGCTCGCTGGCCTTCGCCGACGCCGCGCGCCTGGGCCACGTCGACATGGTGAAGGCGTGGCGCTCGCCGGGTTCGACGCTCAAGCCGTTCCTGTACGGGCTGGCGCTGGACGACGGGCTGATCCATTCGGAAAGCCTGCTCGTCGATGCGCCGCAGGCGTTCGGCGACTATCGACCGGGCAATTTCGATGCCGCGTTCAACGGGCCGGTCGGTGCGGCGCAGGCGCTGCGGCTCTCGCTCAACGTGCCGGCGGTGGATCTGCTCGACCGGGTGGGGCCGTCGCGCTTCTCGGCGCGCTTGGCGCACGGCGGCATCCGCCTGCAATGGCCGAGCGGGGCGACGCCCAATCTTTCGATGATTCTCGGCGGCACCGGCGCGCGACTGGAGGATCTGGTCGGCGCATACGCCGCGCTCAACCGCGATGGCGTCGCCGGTCGCGTCCGCCTCACCCGCGATGCGCCGCGCGTGGATCGGCGCCTGCTGTCGCCCGGTGCGGCGTGGATCGTGCGCGAGATGCTCGAGGCCAATCCGCGACCGGGCAGCGCCGCCGACACGTTCGATCCGCGCGGCCGTCCGCGCGTCGCATGGAAGACCGGCACCAGTTATGGATTTCGCGATGCCTGGGCGCTGGGCGGCACGCGCCGCTACACGGTGGGCGTGTGGGTCGGGCGTCCGGACGGCACGCCGCTGCCCGGCCAGTACGGCGCCATCACCGCGCTGCCGCTCATGTTCGAGGTGATCGACAGCCTGCCGCGACAGCGCGCCGATGCGGCGCCGCGTCCGCCGCCGGTGGGCGTCGCCAAACTCGACATCTGCTGGCCGCTCGGCCTGCCGCCGGACCCGGCATCGCCGCAGTTGTGCCGCCAGCGGCGCGAAGCGTGGACGCTCGACGGTTCGGTTCCGCCGACCTTCGCCGAACGCGATGCGCGCCTGTGGAGCGCGGGCGTGGAGCGGTTCGACATCGATGCGCGCACCGGCCTGCGCCTGTCGGCGGACTGCACCGCCACGCATGTGCGCGAAACACGCGAGATCGCGCGCTGGCCGGCGCTCGCATCGCCGTGGCTGTCGAGTGCCGCGCGTGCCGCCGCGCGCCTGCCCGCGCTGTCGCCCGACTGCGCCGCCGACGGACGCGATGCCGTGCAGGAGCTGCGCATCGAAGGGCTGGACGATCGCGCCACCCTCGCACCGGCGCCGGGCGGCACCAGGACGGTGCGTCTGTCGTTGCGCGCGCTGGGCGGCGATGCGCGCGTGCGCTGGCTGCTCGACGGCCGCTTGATCGGCGAATCGGCGGGCGAGGGCGCCTTCGTCCACGAATTCGACGAAGCCGGCGCGCACACGCTGACGGCGCTGGCCGAGGGTGGAGCGTGGTCGCGCGTGGGTTTCTTTCTGGAAAAGTGAGCGAGGCTGTCGCTCACTCCTCACTCCTGCGTACTCACTACTGCTTCTTCAGCCTTTGCCCGGATGAGCGAAGCGTACCCGGGAGCTGTCACGCCTGAACCCGGGTGCGCTTCGCTTACCCGGGCTACAAGTGCGGGTCACAGGTGCTTGAGCTGCTCAAGCACATGCTCGGCGGAAGACACGCGGAACTCGCCCGGGGCTTCGACGTTGAGCAGCTTCACCACGCCGTCGTCGGCGTACAGCGCGAAGCGTTTGGCGCGCCGGCCCATGCCGTAGGCGCTCGCGTCGAGTTCCAGACCGAGCGCCCGGGTGAAATCGCCGTTGCCATCGGCGAGCATCATCAGGCCTTCGGGCACGTTCTGGCTCTGGCCCCAGGCCTGCATCACGAACGGATCGTTGACCGCCATGCACGCGACCTCGATGCCGTGGCTGCGGAACTCATCGAAATGTTCGACGAAGCCCGGCAGGTGTTTTTCCGAACAGGTCGGCGTGAATGCGCCGGGCACCGCGAACAGCACGATGCGGCGACCATCGAACAGCGCGTTGGTGTCCACCGTCTCCACGCCCTCGCGGATGCGCTGCAGCGGAACTTCGGGGATGCGTTCGCCGATCTGGATGGTCATGGCCGTTCCTGTGCGGGTGGTCGAAAGTCGCATCGATTCTAGACCCTGCGCCGGGGAATCCCGCGTCAACGACGCTGCATTTCCCACGTGGAGCAAAATGACGACCTCGGCTTCGCCGCGATTGCGCTAACCTCCCGGCCTGCGCGCGACACCGCGAACCAGCCTTTCGGGACGGACCATCGATGCAGTTCAAGGATTACTACGAGACCCTGGGCGTCGAGCCCAGCGCCGGCGAGGCCGAGATCAAGACGGCGTATCGCCGCCTGGCCCGCAAATACCATCCGGACGTCAGCAAGGAAGCCGGCGCCGAGGAAAAGTTCAAGGCCGTCAACGAGGCCTACGAAGCATTGCGCGATCCACAGAAGCGCGCGGCCTACGACCAGCTGCGCGCGCGCGGCTATCGCCCGGGTGATGAAGTGCAGCCGCCGCCGGGCGGCTTCGGCGGGGGCGGGTATGGCGGCGGCGTGGACTTCGAGGAGATCTTCGCCGGCGGTGGCGCGGGCGGCGGGTTCTCCGACTTCTTCGAGAGCCTGTTCGGCCGTGGCGGCGTCGGCCAGCGGCCTGGACCGCAGCCGCGCGGCGACTCGCGCGCCAAGCTCGCCGTCTCGCTGGAGACGGTGTACGAAGGCGGCACGGTGCGCATTTCGGTCAACAACAAGACGCTCGACGTGCGCGTGCCCAAGGGCATCCGGCCGGGACAGGTGATCCGCCTGGCCGGGCAGGGTGCGCAGGGCGACCTGCTGCTGGAGATCGAATACGCCGCGCACCCGCAGTTCGAAGTGGACGGGCGCAACGTGATCCACGCGCTGCCGATCGCCCCGTGGGAAGCGGCGCTGGGTGCGACGGTGAGCGTGCCGACGCTGGGCGGCGCGGTCGAACTGAAGATCCCGGCGAATTCCGAAGCCGGCCGCAAGCTGCGCCTGCGCGGACGCGGCCTGCCGAACGACCCGACCGGCAAGCAGCCGCCAGGGGACCAGATCGTGGAGCTCGAAGTGCTGGCGCCGCGCCCGAACACGGATGCGGAGCGTGAGGCTTACGAGCGGCTGCGGGATGCCTTTGGGGATGATTGGCGGCGGGCGTAGGTGGCGGTTTGCGCGTCAGATGAGCACGAGCGCGTCGTCTTTCCTTTGTGCGGATGACGCAAGGCGGCGCGCTCGTTCCCTTCCCCGCATGCAGGGAAGGGTTGGGGAGGCGTGAAGTGGCGCACTGTGGCGCCTGGTTCATGCGTGACGGCCCCCGGGTGCGCTTCGCTTACCCGGGCTACAAGAGCCGACGTGGCAGAGGCAAACAGCGATCGACACGCAACGGCTCCCTCCCTGCTTGCAGGGGTGAGGAGGGACGCTTGCGCGCCACTGGCGCGTCCCGACGAACGCCATCGGGGTATGTCCGCTGCCGCGAGGTCGGGGAGGGGTGAAGTGGCGCACTGTGGCGCCTGGTTCACGCGTGACCCCCGGGTGCGCTTCGCTTACCCGGGCTACAAAGAGCTGACGTAGCGGAGGCAATGCCGCGATCGACGCGCACCTGCTCCCGTGCAAGCAGCAGGGAGAATGCGGTCGTGCTCCGGAGCTCTCGCGCCTCGCTCAGCGCTTCATCACCTGTCCGATCACATCCGACAGGTCGCTCTCGCTGAAAGGCTTGGTCAGGTAGGCCTTCGCGCCCTGGCGCATGCCCCAGACGCGGTCGGTGTCCTGGTCCTTGGTGGTGACCAGCACGACCGGGATGTGCGAGGTCGTCGGATCGCGCGTGATCGAGCGCGTCGCCTGGAAGCCGTTGAGGTTCGGCATCACGACGTCCATGAGGATCATGTCGGGCAGTTCGCGCTTGGCGGCCTCGACGCCGGCCGCGCCGTCCTCGGCCGTCAGCGCTTCGTGGCCGAGCTTCTCGACGATGCGCCGGATGCCCATGAGCTGGGACGGCGAGTCGTCGACGATGAGAATGCGCGCCATAGTGTTCCCCCTGAACCTGTGGGGATTGTAGCCAGCGCCAGGGCTCTCGCAACAGCGGGCGGCGGGGGTTCCGCGCGCCCAATCCGTGCGTCAGATCACGACCAGCGTACGTCCCAGCGAACCGCCGGCCAACATCGTGGGGAATACCTCCGGCAACTGCTGCAGGCCGACCTCGCGCATGCAGATCCGATCCAGGTGACGGGGGTTCCAGTCGTCGGCCAAACGCTGCCAGACCTGTTCGCGGATGTCGCGCGCGGTGCCGGCCGACGCCACGCCCAGCAGCGACACCCCGCGGATGATGAAGGGCATGACGGTCGTATCGAGATCGGCGGTCGCGGCGAGCCCGGCGCTGGCGACGTTGCCGTACGGCGTGGTCTGCGCGAGCAGGCTGGCGAGCATCGGTCCGCCGACGTTGTCGAGCCCGCCGCCGAAACGCGCCGATTCCATCGGCCGCGTGGTCGCCAGCGCATCGCGGCCGAGCACCTGAGTGGCGCCGATTTCCTTGAGGTAATCGGCGTGTTCGGGCTTGCCGCTGATCGCGTGCACTTCGAAGCCGGCGCGGCTGAAGATGTCCACCGCGAGCGACCCTACGCCTCCGGTCGCGCCGGTCACCGCGAGTGGGCCGAGGTCGGGTGTCTGGCGGTTCTCGGTCATGCGCAGCAGCGCGAGCGCCGCGGTGAAGCCGGCGGTGCCCAGGATCATGCTCTCGCGCAGGCTGAGGCCGGTCGGCAACGGGATGACCCACTTCGACTCCAGGCGTGCATATTCGCCGTAACCGCCGTCGCGGGTTTCGCTGAGTCCGCAGCCGGTGACGAGGACGGCGTCGCCTTCCTTGAACTTCGCATCGGTGGACGCGACGACATGCCCGGCGACGTCGATGCCGCCCACCAGCGGGAAACGCCGCAGGATCTTGCCTTCGCCGGTGCCGGCGAGCGCGTCCTTGAAGTTGATGGAGGAGAAGGCGGTCTTGATGACGACTTCGCCGGGCGCGAGGTCGTCCAGCGCGATCTGCTCCAGGCCGCTGCGATAGCCGTCGGCGTCGTTGTGGATGCGGAAGGCGGTGAAGGTGGTGGGGATGGTCATGAGTCACCCGTAATGAAGCGATATCGAAGGATATCGGGATACAGATCGCGCCACTGTGGATTTGTCGCTTCGATCAACCGGATCTTCCACAAGCGTCTCCAGGCTTTCAGCGAAGTCTCGCGTGAGATGGCGGATTCGATCGTTTCGTGGGCTTCGTACCAGACGAGCTCGTGCACTCGATAACGGTGTGTGAACCCACTGCCCTGTGCGCGCCGGTGTTGCCAAACCCGCCTCACCAGATCCGCGTCATGCCGATGTAGAGCTTCCGCGAGCGCGGCTTGCGGGGATGTATACGCATGGATTCCTCGCCAGTCGCACCTTCTTCCCCGTCATTCCAGCGAAAGCTGGAACCCATCTTGCTCTGCGGGTGTGGCGCGGAAAAAGCAGAAAATGGGGTCCAGCTTTCGCTGGAATGACGGATTTTCGGGTCAGTAAATCCTTACGGGCCTGAGGTGAACCGCGCGCCCCTCACCGCATCGCCTTCCGCCGCTTCTCATCCATCCACTTGTCCGCCTGCGCCGGCGTGTACGCGCGCATCCACGTCAGCATCGCGTCCATGTCATCGCCATGCCACAGGTCGTCGCGCTGGTCGGGATGCAGGAAACGCTCGGCGACCATGCGGTCGAGCATGCCCATCAGCGGCGTGTAGAAGCCGTCCACGTCGAAGAACGCGCACGGCTTGTCGCCGATGCCGAGCTGGCGCCAGGTGAGCATCTCGAACATCTCGTCCAGCGTGCCGAAGCCGCCGGGCAGGGCGACGAAGCCGTCGGAGAGGTCGAACATGCGCGCCTTGCGTTCGTGCATGGAGCCGACGACTTCCAGGCGCGTGACGCCCTTGTGCGCGACTTCCCAGTTGACCAGCTGCTCGGGAATGACGCCGATCACTTCGCCGCCCGCGTCGAGCACGGCGTCGGCGACCACGCCCATCAGGCCGACGTTGCCGCCGCCATAGACCAGCGCGATGCCGTCCTTCGCCAGGCGCGTGCCCAGCGCCATCGCGCGTTCGGTGTAGATGGGTTTGGAGCCGGAGTTGGAGCCGCAGTAGACGCAGAGGGATTTCATGGGCAGCCGGGATTCGGGAGAGGGGATTGCGGATTCGGAAAAAGCAAACGCCGGGCATAGGCCCGGCGTCGGCATGGCGAGGGATGCGATCCGGGCGTCGGCGTGTTCGCTTTCACGAATCCCCAATCCCGGATCACGAATCCCGGCGATCAGTTCGCCTTGTGGATCGCGCGCTTGGACACCGCCATGGCGGCGTCGTGGATCGCTTCCGACAGCGTCGGATGCGCGTGGCAGATGCGGGCGAGGTCGTCGGCCGAGCCCTTGAACTCCATCGCCAGCACGCCTTCGTGCACGAGTTCGGACACGCCGACGCCCACTAGGTGCATGCCGAGGATCAGGTCGGTTTCCTCGTGCGCGATGACCTTCACGAAGCCGGCCGGCTCGCCCATGGCGACGGCGCGCGCAATCGCGGCGAACGGGAAGGTGCCGACCTTGTACGGCGTGCCTTCGGCCTTGAGCTGCTGCTCGGTCTTGCCCACCCAGGCGATTTCCGGCTCGGTGTAGATGACCCACGGGATCGTGTCGAGGTTGACGTGGCCCGGCAGGCCGGCGATCAGCTCGGCCACGGCGATGCCTTCCTCGAAGCCCTTGTGCGCCAGCATCGGGCCGCGCACGCAGTCGCCCACGGCCCAGACGCCGTCGACGCCGGTGTGGCAGTGCTCATCGACTTCGATCATGCCGCGCTGGTCCAGCTTCACGCCGGTGCCTTCGGCCAGCAGGCCGCGCGTGGCGGCGCGACGGCCGACCGACACCAGCAGCTTGTCGACGGTGAGCGTCTTCTCGCCTTCGGCGTCGGTGTAGGTGACGACGACTTCCTTCGTCTTGCCCTTGCCGCTGATTTCCGTGTTGCTGACCTTCGCGCCGAGCTTGATGTCCAGGCCCTGCTTCTTGAATTCCTTCGCGGCGGTCTTGGCGACTTCGGCGTCGGCGGCGGCGAGGAAGTCCGGCAGCGCTTCGAGGATGGTGACTTCGCTTCCCAGGCGCTTCCACACGCTGCCCAGTTCCAGGCCGATCACGCCGGCGCCGATCACGCCCAGGCGCTTGGGCACGGCGGTGAAGTCCAGCGCGCCGACGTTGTCGACGATGTTCTCGCCGTCGAACTTGGCGAACGGCAGTTCGATCGAATCCGAACCGGCGGCCAGGATCACGTTGGTGCCCTTGAGCTCCACCGTGCTGCCGTCATGCTGCTTCACCGTGACGACGTTGCCCGGCTGCAGCTGGCCGAAGCCGTAGAACGGCGTGATCTTGTTCGCCTTGAACAGCATCGCGATGCCGCCGGTGAACTGCTTCACGATCTTGTCCTTGCGGCCGATCATCGTGGCGACGTCGATCTTCGCGTCCTTCGCCGTGATGCCGTGTTCGCCGAACAGGTGGCCCAGGTTGTAGAACTGGCGCGAGCTGTCCAGCAGCGCCTTCGACGGCACGCAGCCCACGCGCAGGCAGGTGCCGCCCAGCGCCGGCTTGCCGTCCTTGCCGAGCGCGGCGTCGATGCACGCGGTCTTCAGGCCCAGCTGTGCGGCGCGGATGGCCGCGTGGTAACCGGCCGGGCCGGCGCCGATGACGATGACGTCGAAGGTTTGCTGTTCGCTCATTTCTTTCGCTCGTGATTCGTGATTGGTGATTCGTGATTCGTTGAAGAGCAGGTCGCCTTTTCGCTTTTGCGAATCACGGATCCCGAATCACGAATCACGGCGTCCCGGGATTACATCCCGAGCAGCATGCGGTGCGGGTTCTCGAGCTGGTTCTTGATGTCGACCAGGAACAGCACCGCGTCCTTGCCGTCGATGATGCGGTGGTCATAGGACAGCGCGATGTACATCATCGGCGCGGCGACGACCTGGCCGTTCTCGACGATCGCGCGCTCCTTGATGGCGTGCATGCCGAGGATCGCGCTCTGCGGCGGGTTGACGATCGGCGTGGACATCAGCGAACCGAACGTGCCGCCGTTGGTGATGGTGAAGGTGCCGCCCTGCAGGTCGTCCAGGCCGAGCTTGCCGTCGCGCGCCTTCTTGGCGTACTCGGCGATGCCCTTCTCGATGTCGGCGAAGCCCATGCGCTCGACGTTGCGCAGCACCGGCGTGACCAGGCCCTTGTCGGTCGACACGGCGATCGAGATGTCGGCGTACCCGTGGTAGATGATGTCGTTGCCGTCGACCGAGGCGTTGACCACCGGGTGCTTCTGCAGCGCGTTGGCGGCGGCCTTGGCGAAGAAGCTCATGAAGCCGAGCTTGATGCCGTTGGCCTTCTCGAACTGCTCGCCCAGCTCCTTGCGCATGGCCATGACCTTGCCCAGGTTGACCTCGTTGAACGAGGTGAGCATGGCGATGGAGTTCTTCGACTGCATCAGGCGCTCGGCGATGCGCGCGCGGATGCGGGTCATCGGCACGCGCTCTTCCGGACGCGCGCCACCGGCGACGCCGCCGGTCTTGCCCGAAGCGTAGTTGACCAGGTCGGCCTTGGTCACCGCGCCGCGACGGCCGGTGCCTTCCACCTGCGACGGATCGATGCCCTGCGTGACGGCGGTAAAGCGCGCGCCCGGCGGCAGCTGGTCGACGCCGCCGGCGGCCTGGGTGGCCTGCGTCGCAGCGGCCTTCGGCGTCACCGGCTGGGCTTCGGCGGTGGTGGCGGCGACGTTCTTGGCGTCCATCGCGGCGGCCTTGTCGGCCTTGGCCTCCGGCGCCGGAGCGGCCGCCGCCGCGCCTTCCTCGACCACGGCGATCAGCTGCTGGCTGGTCACCGTATCGCCTTCCTTGAACTTGATTTCCTTGATGACGCCATCGACGGGCGAGGGCACCTCGAGCACGACCTTGTCGGTCTCCAGGTCGACGATGTTCTCGTCGCGCTTGACGGCGTCGCCGACCTTCTTGTGCCAGGTCGCGATGGTGGCGTCGGAGACGGATTCGGGCAGAACGGGGACTTTGATCTCGGTGCTCATGGGGCGCGCATCCTGGATGACGTAATCGGTGTGTCGTGTGTGAGGTTCGACGTTCGGCGGTTAGCGGGCCGTGTTCAACGGCCCGCCATGGGTCATGCCTGCGTCATTCGGCGGTGATCTCGCCGCGCAACGGGTTCTTCAGTGCATCGGCGACCAGCGCGGCCTGCTCGGCGACGTGGTCGGCGAGGTGGCCGGCGGCCGGCGAGGGCGAACGCGCGCGACCGGCATAGTGCAGCGTCTGGCCGGACTGCAGGCAGGCCGCCAGGTGGTGACGGATCTGGTACCACGCGCCCTGGTTCTGCGGCTCTTCCTGGCACCACACCACGTCGGTGGCGTTCTTGAAGCGCGCAAGTTCCGCCTGCAGCAGCGCACGGGGGAACGGATACAGCTGCTCGACGCGCAGGATCGCGACGTCCTCGATGCCCTGCTTCTGCTGTTCTTCCAGCAGGTCGTAGTAGACCTTGCCGCCGCAGACCACGACGCGCTTGACCTTCTTCCCGTCCGCCGAGGCGTCCGGGATCAGGTGCTGGAACTCGCCCTTGGCCAGTTCGTCCAGCGTCGACACCGCCAGCTTGTGGCGCAGCAGCGACTTGGGCGTCATCACCACCAGCGGCTTGCGCGTGGTCATGCGCATCTGGCGGCGGATCATGTGATACGCCTGCGCCGGGGTGGTCGGCGTGCAGACGATCATGTTCTCCAGCGCGCACAGCTGCAGGAAGCGTTCGAGGCGCGCGGAGCTGTGCTCCGGACCCTGGCCTTCGTAGCCGTGCGGCAGGAACAGCGCCAGGCCGCACAGGCGACCCCACTTGGCCTCGCCCGACGACAGGAACTGGTCGATCACCACCTGGGCGCCGTTGGCGAAGTCGCCGAACTGCGCTTCCCAGATGTCCAGCGTCATGGGATCGGCCGTGGCATAGCCGTATTCGAAGCCCATCACCGCTTCCTCGCTGAGCAGCGAGTCGATGATGGTCACGTCCGCCGGGTTCTTCACCAGGCGGCGCAGCGGCAGGACGTACTCGTCGTTGCTCTGCTCGTGCAGGATCGCGTGGCGGTGGAAGAACGTGCCGCGACCGCAGTCCTGGCCGACCAGGCGCAGCTTGTAGCCTTCGTCCAGCAGCGTGGCGTAGGCGAGGTTCTCGGCGAAGCCCCAGTCGCCCGGCTGCTCGCCGGCGGACATCTTGCGACGGTCCTCGTAGATCTTCGCCACGCGCGGATGCAGCTTGAGATCGGCCGGCACGTCGTTGATGGTGACGGCGAGCTTGTCGAGCTTCTTGCGGTCGAACGTGGTGTCCACCGCGTCGGTGAGCTTGCCCGACAGGTACTTCGACCAGTCGATGGTGAACTCGTCCGGCTTCACTTCGACCACTTCGGTGGTGACCACGCCGTCGTCGAGCTTCTGGCGGTAGCCGTCGACCAGCGCCTGCGCCTCGTCGGCGGTGAGCGTGCCTTCGGCGACCAGCTGCTGCGCGTAGAGTTCGCGCGGCGTCTTGTGCTTGCGGATGACCTGGTACATCACCGGCTGCGTCGCCGCCGGCTCGTCGGCCTCGTTGTGGCCGTGGCGGCGGTAGCAGACCAGGTCGATGACCACGTCCTTGCCGAACGTGTTGCGGAAGTCCAGCGCCAGCTCGGCGCAGAACACGACGGCTTCCGGGTTGTCGCCGTTCACGTGCAGCACCGGCGCGCCGACCATCTTGGCGACGTCGGTGCAGTACAGCGTCGAACGGGCGTCCTGCATCGCGCTGGTGGTGAAGCCCACCTGGTTGTTGATGACGATGTGCACCGTGCCGCCGACGCGGAAACCGCGCGCCTGCGACATCTGGAACAGCTCCATCACCACGCCCTGGCCGGCGAACGCGGCATCGCCGTGGATCAGGATCGGCAGCACCTGCTGCGCGCCCTTCTCGCCGCGGCGCGACTGCCGCGAACGCACCGAGCCGGCGACGACCGGGTCGACGATCTCCAGGTGCGACGGGTTGAACGCGAGGGCCAGGTGCACCGGGCCGCCCGGCGTGGCGACGTCGGCCGAGAAGCCCATGTGGTACTTCACGTCGCCCTGGTGGGCGAGGTCGCTGTGGACGTGCTCGAACTTGCCTTCGAACTCGTCGAACAGGTGGCGTGGGGGCTTGCCGAGCGTGTTGATCAGGACGTTCAGGCGGCCGCGGTGGGCCATGCCGATGACGACGTCCTTGGCGCCCTGTTCGCCGGCGCGGCGGATGGTGGTGTCCATCAGCGGGATCAGCGCGTCGCCGCCTTCCAGCGAGAAGCGCTTCTGGCCGACGTACTTCGTGCCCAGGTAGCGCTCCAGGCCGTCGGCAGCCGTCAGGCGCTCCAGGATGCGCTTCTTGTCCTCGGCGGTGCGGCCGAACCTGCCGCCGGCCTTTTCCAGGCGCTCGTAGATCCAGCGACGCTGTTCGGCGTCGGAGATGTGCATGAACTCGGCGCCGATCGGACCGGTGTAGGTGGCCTTGAGCAGGGCGAACAGGTCGCCCAGCTTCATGCGGTCGTTGCCGCCCACGCCGCCGGTGCTGAACTCGGCGTTGAGGTCGTTGCCGGTGAGCTGGTGGAACGCCAGGTCGAGATCCGGCGCTTCCGGCTTCTGCCACAGGCCCAGCGGGTCGATGTTGGCGCCCAGGTGGCCGCGCGAGCGGTAGGCCGTGATCAGGCGGCCGATGTGGCGCTCGCGCTCGTCGCCGGCGCCGGCAGCGACCGACACCACGCCGCGGGCGGCCTGGCGGCCGGCTTCGGCGATCTGCTCGATCACCGCCGAGTGCGGGATGTCGCCGGCTTCACGGCCCTTGAAGCCGTCGAAATACGCCTTCCATTTGGGGTCGACACTGTCGGGTGCAACCAGGTACTGCTCGTACAGGTCTTCGACGAAAGCGGCGTTTGCGCCGAGTTGGGAGGACTGGGAGAACTGCTTCAGGAGACTGTCCACGATGGCGATCGGGAAACTCGGTGGGAGAAGGCGGAGTGAGCCTGGATTGCACGAGCTCGGCTATTCAGGCGCCAAGATTCGGAATTATAGCCCCTGCCCGCCGACAAACGGCTAACACCAACGTCGAATCGGGCATGTGGGCGGATCGCGAAAAGCGGACGCGCCGCGGGCGCGACAGGGCTTCCGGACGGCCCGGGAATAGCGTTTGGGCGCGGGGCGCGGGTTCAAGGGCAGGGTGGATCGGTGCGGATGTGAAGGCGGGCCGCCTCAGATCCCCAGCGCCCGGTATTCCGTGCACGGCCGGGCCCGTTCCCAGACCGGCGCGAAATGCGCGCGCAGCTGCCGGGCGCGGGCTTCGTCGTCCAGGCGGGTTTCGCCTTCGAACCGGTGGCCGAGCGCGCGGAAGTACCAGCCGCCGCCGTCGTTGGCGACGTAGGCGGACGGATAGTCGCGGTCCACCGGCTCCTCGATGGCGCGGAACGCGAACGCGCTGGGCAGCCGCTGCGAGAGCCCGATCAGCGGGGCGAGCGCACGCCGCGGGGCCTCGGGGTCGTGCAGCAGCGCCCGCACCTCGCCGCCGCCCACGGCGAAACGGCGCAGCGCGGCCATCGCCTCGGGGGTGTCGAGCAGGCCGGGGTCGAGGTCGCGGCTGTAGACCAGCAACTGCCGCCGCGCCCCTTCGATCACGCCCAGCACCGCGGCCAGGCCGGCATCGCGGCGCAGCACCGGATTGACCGCGCCGAGCACGAGCCGCATCGACTGGTGATCGAGCCCGGCTTCGACGAAACGCTCCCCAAAGGGAAGGAAACCCTGCCGCGCGTAGAACGCCATCGCCGGCACCTGCGCGTGCAGCGTCACTTCGTTCCAGCGCAGCTCGCGCGCCAGCTCCAGCAGCGCCTTCAGCAGCGCCTCGCCGACGCGGCGATTCCGCCATTCCGGCAGCACCGCCATGCGACCGATGCGGCGGTCGGGCGTGAGCCGGCCGGTGCCGATCGGCCGCCCCTGGGCGTCGCGTGCGAGGACGTGCCGGCTCAGCGGGTCGAGCGCGTCGCGTTCGATTTCCACCGGTACGCCCTGTTCCTGCACGAAGACCACGTCGCGGACGGCGTGCAGGTCGGCGATGGCCTGTTCGAAGCCGACCGCCTCGACACGGAACAGGGCGTCCGGGCCACTCATTCCTCTTCGTCCGGAACGGCGAGCGCGTAGTGGCCGGACTGGACCAGGCACTGCACGAGGTCGCGGCCCGCATCCGACAACGCGGCGTAGGCGGCGCCGTCGAGCTGCGCCGCGTCGGCGATCAGCGCCGCGTCTTCGGCCGGCAGCGGATAATCCTGCCCGCTGACGTACAGCCGCGCCGGCTCGCCCTTGCGGTGCGCGCGGCGCCAGGCCATGCGCGACCACGGATGGCGATGCAGCGCCGCGCCGTGCTCCAGGTCCCATTCGATCTCGATGCGCGAACGCGTTTCGCCGCCGTGCACTTCGCCGGCCGCGCGATACACGGTGATGAAGCGGCCGAACCAGTCGCCGAGGCGGTCCGGATCGTTCATCCGCAACAGGTTCAGCGCTTCGACCGCGCGGTTCATCGCGGCCACGTCGATCTCGTTCGGATCGGCCGCCGGTGCGAGGTCCGGGTCGGTGTAGCGCAGCGCGTCGTCGGCATCGGCCGCGAGCGTGTCGACGAAATCGCCCAGCAGTTCCGCCGCCGATGGCGCGCGCATGCCGACCGAGAAGGTCAGGCACGCATCCTCGGCCACGCCGTTGTGCGGCACGCCGGGCGGCAGGTACAGCATGTCGCCCGGGCCGAGCACCCAGTCGTGGGTCGCGGTGAATTCGCGCAGCAGCTTGAGTTCGACGTCGGGGCGGAAATCCAGCGGCGGATTCGCGCCGGCGTCGATCTGCCAGCGCCGATGCCCGTACGCCTGCAACAGGAACACGTCGTACTGGTCAACGTGCGCGCCGACCGAGCCGCCCGGCGCGGCGAAGGAAATCATCACGTCGTCGATGCGCCAGCGCGGCAGGAAGCGGAAATGCTCCAGCAGCGCGGCGACGTCGGCGTCCCACTTGTCGACGTCCTGCACCAGCAGCGTCCAGTCCTGGTGCGGCATGCCGGGAAATTCGTCTTCCTCGAACGGGCCGTGGCGCAGCGTCCAGCGATCGTTCGCGCGATCGTGCATGACGATGCGCGACAGCGCCGTTTCCTCGCAGGCGAGGCCGGCGAGGTCTTCGGGCTGCACCGGCGTTTCGAAATCGGGGAAGGCGTTGCGGATCAGCAGCGGGCGCTTCTGCCAGTAATCGCGCAGGAAGCGTTGCGGGGTCATGCCCAGTGGCGGAAGCGCGCGGGCGTCGATCTCGATGGGGAGCCCGCTTGACGTGGGCGCGGCCTTCGCTGCGCTCTTCCTGGTGGCGACCTTCGTGATCGGGGATGTCTTAGATGCGGTCTTGCGGGTCATGTCGTGGCGATCTCGTCGTAGCCGCGGCCGAGGAACTGCAGCAGGCACCAGCCATGGCCGAACGGATCGGCAATGGCGACGATGCGGCCCCAGTCGGCTTCGCGGAGGGAACCTTCCTGCGTGGCGCCAGCGGCGAGGGCGCGCGCGAGTGCGGCATCGAGGTCGTCGACGACCACGTCGCAATGCACCGGCGTCCAATGGCGCGCGTACTGGCGGGCCGATGCGCCGGCGCCGATGGAACCTGCGTCCTTGCGCAGCAGGTAAAGCGGGGATTCGAAACCCAGCAGCTCCACGCTGTCGTCGCCGAAACGGCGCGCCGGCGTCAATCCGAAGGCTGCGACGTAGAAGGCTTCGGCCTTGCGTACGTCGGGCACGTCGATGTTGACCAGGAGCTTCATGGCGTCGATGCGATGGGGTGCCAGGCGATCGGTTGTGAAAAGCGGATGTCCAGCCCGTTCGGATCGCGCACCACGAACTCGCGCAGGCCGTAGGGGCGATCGCCGGGCGGGTGCACGATGGTAACGCCCCGCGCTCGCAGCCGGTCGTGCAACGCGTCGACCTCGTCCGTCATGAGCCGCAGGCTGATCCAGCGGTGCATCGTCGGGGCGTCGTCCGCCTGCGCGACGAACAGGCGCTGGCCTTCGCGTTGCAGCACGGCGAAACCACCGCTGCGCCGCGCGATTTCGAAGCCGATGGCGCCATAGAACGCCAGCATGGCGTCGAGGTCCGGGCCGACCACTTCGATCACGCCCTGCGCGTAATCGCATAGGCCGCTGGCGGGGGCGTCTCCGTGCATTCGTGCTCCGTGGTTCCCGCGGGCTCAGTCGTCGAGCGGCGTCTGCTGGTGGCTGAGCAGCCGCCAGTCGGTGCCGACGGCGAGGTACACGCTCGAAACGAGCGCGCGATAGGGTTCGGGCGAATCCGCGCGCGTGGCGCGGACGCGATAGGCGAGCACGGCGATGAAGGTCGCTGGCTCGGAGAACGCGATGTCCTCGATCTCGAACCCGCTCCACGGCGCGGCGCCCGCGACCGAGGACAGCACCGCTTCCTTGTCCAGCGGGCGCGGAATGCCGGGCAGCAGCATCAGGCCGTCGTCGAAGAAGTGCGTGCGGTAGTACTCGACGTCGCCCGCGGCGTTCCAGAAGCCGCGTTCGATCTCCAGCACTTCGGTCATCGGGTTCCGGACGGTCACGGCGCGGCTCCGCTGGGGACGTGTCCGCCAGTCTCGGCGATGCGCCGTGACGCGCCGGTCAGAACGCGGCGAAGGCGGTCGCGATGGATCAGATGTCGCGCGCCAGCTTCTCGGCCAGGCCGACGTAACTGCCGGGCGTCATGTCGAGCAGGCGCTGCTTGTCGGCGGCCGGAAGCTCCAGCGTGCCGATGAACTCGCGCATCGACGCTTCGTTGATGCCTTGGCCACGGGTGAGCGCCTTGAGCTGCTCGTACGGGTTCGGTAGGCCGTGGCGACGCATGACGGTCTGCACCGCTTCGGCCAGCACTTCCCACGCGGCGTCGAGGTCTTCGGCCAGTCGTTGCGGATTGGCGCTGAGCTTGCCCAGGCCGCGCTGCAACGCGTCGAAACCGATCAGCGCGTGGCCGAACGCCGTGCCGAGCGCGCGCAGCACGGTGGAGTCGGTGAGGTCGCGCTGCCATCGACTGATCGGCAGCTTCGCGGCGAAGTGCTCGAACAGCGCGTTGGCGATGCCGAAGTTGCCTTCGGCGTTCTCGAAGTCGATCGGGTTGACCTTGTGCGGCATGGTCGAGGAGCCGACTTCGCCGGCCTTCACCGCCTGCTTGAAGTAGCCCAGCGAGATGTAGCCCCAGATGTCGCGGCACAGATCGATCGCGATGGTGTCGATGCGGCGCTGCGCGTCGCAGATCTCGGCGATGCCGTCGTGCGGCTCGATCTGCGTGGTGTACGGCTGCCAGTTCAGGCCGAGCGAATGCACGAAGCGCTCGGAGAACGCCGGCCAGTCGATGTCCGGATAGGCGGCGACATGCGCGTTGTAGTTGCCGACCGCGCCGTTGATCTTGCCCGGCATGCGCGCGGCGGCGAGCGTTTCGCCCTGGCGTTGCAGGCGCGCGACGACGTTGGCGATTTCCTTGCCGACGGTGGTCGGCGACGCGGTCTGGCCGTGCGTGCGCGAGAGCATCGGCAGGGCGGCGTGTTCGTGCGCCATCGTGCGCAGCGTCTGGATCAGCGCATCGAGCTTGGGCAGCAGCACGAACTGGCGCGCCTCGTTGAGCATCAGCGCGTAGCTGAGGTTGTTGATGTCCTCGGAGGTGCAGGCGAAGTGCACGAATTCCAGCGCCGGGCCGAGCTCCGCGTCGTCCTTCAGGCGCTCCTTGATGAAGTATTCGACCGCCTTCACGTCGTGATTGGTCGTGCGCTCGATCTCCTTCACCCGCGCGGCGTCGGCCGGCGAGAGCTTGTCGGCCAGCCCGCGCAGGCGCGCGGCGGCGGCATCGGAGAAGGGCGCGAGTTCCACGATGCCCAGCTCGGCCCCCAGCGCCAGCAGCCATTCCACTTCGACCTTCACGCGCGCCTTGATCAGGCCGTACTCCGAGAAGATCGGGCGGAGCGCGTCGACCTTGCCGGCATAGCGGCCATCGAGCGGGGACAGGGCTAGCAGCTGGGCTTCTACGGACATGGCGGGGTTCATGGGCGAGGCAAACCGCGATTCTACTACTCCTGTCCGGCGCGGCCCTCGCGGCCGGCCACCGGGCGATACGCGCGCAACGCGGCCGGCGTAAGCTCGGGGCCTTCGAACCGGAGGACCATTCGATGCCCAGGCAGGCAAAGGCGAGGCAGCCCCGCCGCGACAGCAGCTTCCGTACCGAACGCGACAGCATGGGCGAACTGCAGGTGCCCGCGCAGGCCCTGTGGGGCGCGCAGACGCAGCGGGCGGTGCAGAACTTCCCGATCTCCGGCCGTCCGATGCCGCGCGAGTTCATCCGCGCGCTGGGCCTGATCAAGGCCGCGGCGGCGGAGGTCAACGGTGGCCTGGGCCTGCTCGGCAAGGGCGCCTCGCAGTCGATCCGCGCCGCCGCGCTGTCGGTGGCCTCGGGCGAACACGACGCGCAGTTCCCGATCGATGTGTTCCAGACCGGTTCGGGCACCTCCAGCAACATGAACGCCAACGAGGTGATCGCCGCGCTGGCGAACGCGTCGGGCCGGACCGCCAAGGCGATCCATCCCAACGACCACGTCAACCTGGGCCAGAGTTCCAACGACGTGATCCCCACGGCGATCCGGGTGAGCGCGCTGATCGCCACGAGCGGGCAGCTGCTTCCCTCGCTGAAACACCTGCGCCGCAC
The DNA here is from genome assembly GCF_057747855.1 of Lysobacter sp. SCRH-1R. NCBI lineage: Bacteria > Pseudomonadati > Pseudomonadota > Gammaproteobacteria > Lysobacterales > Lysobacteraceae > Lysobacter > Lysobacter sp. SCRH-1R. The sequence continues at coordinate 1,666,403 of NZ_CM173227.1, forward strand.
GATCGAGCGCCAGGGCAAGGCGCTGGGGAAGATCACCAAGACCGGCCGCACGCACCTGATGGACGCGATGCCGCTGACGTTCGCGCAGGAGTTCGGCGCGTGGGCGTCGCAGCTGGCGTCGGCGCAGGCGCGCATCGAGGATGCGCTGGTGCGCGTGCGGCGGCTGCCGATCGGCGGCACCGCGATCGGTACCGGCATCAACGCCGACGCGCGTTTCGGCAAGGGCATGGCGAAGGCGTTGTCGGCGCTGTCGGGCGTGAAGTTCGATTCGGCCGACGACAAGTTCGAAGGCATCGCCTCGCAGGACGATGCGGTCGAGCTGTCGGGCCAGTTGAACGCGCTGGCGGTCGCGCTGATGAAGATCGCCAACGATCTGCGCTGGATGAATTCCGGGCCGCTGGCGGGCTTGGGCGAGATCGAACTGCCGGCGTTGCAGCCGGGAAGTTCGATCATGCCGGGCAAGGTGAACCCGGTGATTCCCGAAGCGACCTGCATGGTCTGCGCGCAGGTGATGGGCCACCACACGGCCATCACGGTGGCCGGGCAGAGCGGCAATTTCCAGCTCAACGTGATGCTGCCGCTGATCGCCTACGACCTGCTCGATTCGATCCAGCTGCTCGGCAACGTGATGCGCCTGCTGGCCGACAGCGCGATCGCCGACCTCAAGCCGCGGCCCGATCGCGTGCGCGAGGCGCTGGACCGCAATCCAATCCTGGTCACGGCGCTCAATCCGATCATCGGCTACGAGAAGGCGGCGGCGATCGCGAAGCAGGCCTACAAGGAGGGCCGGCCGGTGCTGGACGTGGCGGCGGAACTGAGCGGCTTGCCGGTGAAGGAACTGCGCGCGCTGCTGGATCCGGCGGCGCTGACGCGCGGAGGGATCCATGAGGGGGGCGGTGGCGGCGGGTGAGATCCCGCGCCGTTGTTCGTTCGCCGTAAGGAATCGGGATAGCGGATCGCTGGAATGATCGAAGTGGGAGCTGATCGCCTGACGGTTCGGCGTCTCGCTCTCAAGCCCCTCTCCCAGCGGGAGCGGGGGGGGTGAGGGCGACGAAGCGGACGCGATGAACAGTCGTGGCGGAACAGTGCTGTGTTGTCCCCTGGTCGCAAGTCGAACGCCAGCGCCTTACCGCCTCGAAGGCGCCTCCGAAGCCTCCGCCGCTTCCTCCGCCGCCGAAGCCGCAACCTTGTCGCCCTTGTCCTTCGCGTCGCTGCGGCACTCGTCGATGTCCGACTGGGTCAGGTCCGCGTAAGGCCTGAATTCCGGCAGCGCCTCGGCGAGACGGTTCTGCGCTTCCATCATCCCCGGCAACGCATCGCACAGCTGCAGCGCGGCGGTTTCGACCTTCGACGTCTGCGCTTTCACCGCGCGTTCGATGTCGTCGTCGGAACCGCCGGTGAAGACGCTCTTCAGCGATTCGGTCACCGCGTGCGTCGCCAGGTCCGCGCCGTGCAAGCCGATCTGCATGCCCGCGTTGGCGACGTCGACCACGTGGCGGCGATACTCGAGCAGCAGCGCACGCTGCTGCGGCGTCACGGCCACGGGCGCGCCGTCGATGATCAGGTCGCCCTTCGGCGAGAGTTCGACGCGCCTGCCGCCCTTGCCGCTGTCGATGTTGATGTTGCCTTCGGCGATTTCCTTCTTCGCCTCGGCCAGCGCCTCCTGCACCGCGGTGGACACGATTCCGCCGGTTTTCGCCGGCTGCGGGGCGGCCTGCTGCGAGGAGGGATCGGCACTGCACGCGGACAGCAGCATGGCGCCGGACAGGGTCGCGGCAAGGGCAACGAGGCGCAGGGTCATGGCGAAGGTCCTTGGAGGAAGTGGCTTGGATGCAGGTGTGAGGATCAGTCGTCGGACGGCATGCTGACGCGGCCCTTCACGCCGCTGTGGTCGACGCCGCCGCTGCCGACGCGACGCACGGTGAGGTTGCCGCCGACATCGTGCGCATCGAGGCCGCCGGAGCCGATCTTGCCGGCGTTGACGTCGCCGCCGACCTGGTTCGCCTCGAGCCCGCCGGAGCCGATGCTGTCGACGCTGACGTTGCCGCCGACGTCGCGCAGTTCGACCTCGCCGGAACCGACGCTCCCGACCTTGGCGTCGGTCTTCACCCGACGCGCCTTCAGGTCGCCCGAGCCGACCGAGAGCACGTGCAGCGAACCGATCGTGTCCAGTTCGATGTCGCCGGAATTGACGTCCGCCGTGACCAGTCCGCGGATGTTGCGCGCCTCGACATCGCCCGAGCCCACGTCGGCGCTCAGCGCGGAGGCGCCGTGCACGCGCGCGTCGCCGGAGCCGACATCGAGCTGCACCAGCACGTTGTCCGGCACGCTCGCATCGAGCCTGAGGTAGGCGTAGTTCGTGCCGCCGAAATTGAAGTTGATCGTGTCCTGGCGCTTCGCGGTCACGATCAGCTTGTCGCCCACGCGCTGCTGGGTGAGCGAGAGCTCCTTGAGGCGGTCCGCATTGGACGCGCAGGCCGTGCCCTTCACGGCGCCCTTCGCGCCGGGCGAGGCGTTGACGGTGAGGTCATGCGGGCCGATCTCGAACATCACCGACTTCACGCCGGTGAAATCGAGGGTGAGGTTGCGCGGTTCGGAATGGGTGCATTCGTCGGCGAGGGCCTGGCCGGCGAACAGGGCGAGGGGCAGGAAGGCGAAGGCTACGGTGGGTTTGCGCATGGTGTTCTCTCCGTGAAAGGCCCTACTGGGATGCGGCCGACGTGCCTACGGTTGCATCGTGCACGGGGCTCCGGTGGAGCTTCGGGCCTGCCGTTGTCGAGCGTTGGTGCTGGTATTTCGTGCTCCTGCGCTGCCTTCGAACGCGTTCTCGATGCCATCGTGGCGCTACGTTGCGGGCTTCGGGTTGCCCGGCCCGGCCATCCATGGCCGGTCATCCGGCAGGCCACGCGGCGGTGCCGCGTCGGCGGTCTGCCTCATCCTTCATCCCGCCAGCGACGCAGGCGGATCGCACCGAAGATCATCACCGCGCCGGCCACCGCACCCACCCACAGCTGCGGTGTGGCGAGCACCGAGTACATCGTGCGCAGGCTCAGCAGGGAGTGCACCGCCTGCGGGCCGTCGAAGTCGACGTTGGCCGTCTGCGCCGCGTCGAACCACGAACCCGGCGCCACGCTCAGGAGGCTGCGGGCCACGACGTTCTTCCAGAACCAGCCGGTTTCCAGGTCGAACAGCTGCATCAGGTCGAACCAGCTGACGAAGATGCCGGCGAACACCGGGATCATGATCGCCCACAGGAACGGCTTGCTGCGGGCCCAGGCCGAGCAGAGCATCAGCCAGCCCACGGTCGGCAGCGCCCACAGCGCATAGACCGGGATCGAGGCGATCAGGTGCAGGCTCACCTTGAGCGGGCTCGCCGGACCCCACAGCATCGAGATCGGATTCCCGCCGTGCAGCACCACGACGAAGCTGTAGAGGACCATCGAGCCGAACACCGTCGCGATCGCGGCGAGCGCGGCGATCGCCGGCGCCATCAGCGTCGCGCTGGCGACCTTCGACAACACCGTGTCGCGGTCGGAGATCGGCAGCGACTTCCAGAACAGCACGCTCCGGTCGCGGCGGTCGTCGTACAGGCTGCCCAGACAGTAGAAGAACACCACGAAGGCCAGCACGATGAAGGGCCAGCTCGCGGCCATGTACAGGCTCGCGTCGATGACGCCGCCGAACTCGTGCAGCTCGCTCGGGCTCATGTTCGCGGTCAGCTGCGACAGATCGAGTCCGTTGACCTGGAAGCTGCCGCCTTCGACGTTGATCGTCGCGCGGTCGGGCACCTTGCGCAGCAGCACCTCGCCCGCGCCGACGCCCATCAGCGTCAGCAGCAGCAGGATGCCGCCGGCCACCAGCGGCGCCCACAGGAAGCCGCCCTTGTGCTCCCAGAACTCGCGCTTGAGCAGCATCTTGAACGTGTGCGTCGGGTGCTTCGTCGCCACGGCGGTGGAGCGGGGGAGCTCGTGGGATTCATTGATCGCGTTCATGCGTAGGTCCCCTTCATGGTGGCGACGAACAGGTCGGCCAGTCCCGGCGTGCGGGTTTCGCCCAGGCCGGCGAGGTGCTCGCGCGGCACGCCGTCGAACAGCATCACGGTCTTGCCGAAGGGCAGGGCGCGTTCGTCGATCGGCTTCAGCGCGCGCGCGTCACCGGTGCGGTCACCGTTGACCATCACTTCGGTGAAGCGCTCGCCGAGCGTTTCCATGTCGTTGTTCAGCACGACCTTGCCGTCGCGGATGAACATGACGTCGGTGAGGATGTGCTCGATTTCCTCGACCTGATGCGTGGTGACCAGGATGGTCTTCTCCTCGTCGAAGTAGTCCTCCAGCAGGCGCTGGTAGAACTGCTTGCGGTAGAGGATGTCCAGGCCGAGCGTGGGTTCGTCGAGCACCAGCAGGCGCGCGTCGATCGCCATCACCAGCGCCAGGTGCAGCTGCACGATCATGCCCTTGGACAGTTCGCGCACGCGCATCTGCGGCTTGAGCTGGGTGTGGGCGAGGAAGCGTTCGCACTTGGCGCGATCGAAGCGCGGATGCACGCCGGCGACGAAGTCGATGGCTTCCTTCACCCGGATCCAGCGCGGCAGCACCGCGACGTCGGCGATGAAGCACACATCGCGCATGAGTTCGTCGCGTTCGGTGCGCGGATCGCGGCCGAGCACGCGCAGTTCGCCTTCGAACGGGATCAGGCCGAGGATCGCTTTGAGCGCGGTGGTCTTGCCGGCGCCGTTCGGGCCGATCAGGCCGACGATGCGGCCGGCCGGGATCTCGAACGCGGTGTCGTCCAGCGCGAGCTTGTTCTTGTAGGCCTTGCGCAGGCCGCGGGCGCTTACGACCGGTGCGGCTGCGGAGACGATGGAAGCGGAGGCGTTCATGGCGAACCTGCCTTGGCCGGGGTGAGCAGGTCTTCGGCGGTGAGGCCCAGTCGCAGGATGCGTTCGAGCACCAGCGGCCACTCCTCGCGCAGGAAGCGTTCGCGTTCGTTGAACAGCAGTTTCTTTGCCGCCTCTTCGGTCACGTACATGCCAAGACCCCTGCGTTTCTCGACGAGTGCCTCGTCCGCCAGTTCCTGGTAGGCGCGCGAGACGGTGATGGGATTGAGCTGGTACTCGGCGGCGACCTGGCGCACGGAGGGGAGGGCGTCCCCCGGCTTCAGGATTCCGTCGAGCATCATCGCGATGACGCGATCCTTCAGCTGGCGATAGATCGGAGCGCCGTCGCTCCATTGGATTGCGGTCATGGTTCAGCCCCGCGGTGCGAATGAGAAATAAGGCATGACTAGGGTTTGCCGGCGATGCCGGGCGGCGGTCCGTGCCTTGTGTTCGGTGTCGCTGTCGCGTTCGGTGTCTTCCGACACGGCCTTGGCGAGGGCCGTGGCGGTGGCGATCTCGGCCGCCAGCGTCGCTGCGTCGGCCAGGGATTCGACCCGGTCGGTACGGCGCTCGATGCTGCGGGTCAGCGCGTCGAGGTGTTCGCGCTGGCTGCGCGAGGCGTCGCTCGGCGTGAAGGTCGCGTCGACCGGACCCAGCCGCAGCGCGACGCCGCGGGACTGCGCGGCGTGCGGAGCCGGCATCGCCAGCGCCAGGCACAGCGCCAGGGTCGAGGCCGAAGCCAGGAGGGCCGTGAGGGAGTTCTGGAACCTGCGGTTCATGGTGAACGTCCTGCTCGTTAGTAGACCGGTGTTGTAGGCAACTATAACACCAAAATACGACCGGTCAACCGGCTTCCACCCAACTGATGGCATAGCCGACGAGCGGTCGCCCAGGGACCCGTTCAGCCGGCGGCGGGCGAACGTCCAAGCATCGGCCCCGGGCGGTCGCCTGTCTTTGCGGTGGATGTCCGCTGGCGCGCCGGGCGATGCGCGGCGATGCTCTTCCGGATCTCGTCCGGCGCCAGCGCAAGGTGCATGCATCGCGTGCACGAACGCCGGGCGATTGCCGCCGCGCGCCCGTGCCGCGACAATGCACGGCTTGCGCGCGCCGCAACACGATGGCGCTTCGCAAGGCGCCGGCAGACGCCGGACGACGACACCCATACGGAGTAGGTTCCCGATGAAGGCAATGATGCGCGGCGCCGCCGTGTTGCTTACCACTGCGGCCACGCTGATCGGCGCGGCGGCCTATGCCCAGGACAAGAGCGTGCTGACGACCGAGAAAGAAAAGAACAGCTACATGGTGGGCACCGACATCGCCCAGTCCATCACCCCGCTGTCGCCCGACATCGACCTGGCCGCGTTCCAGCGCGCCATCCAGAACGCGTTCGACGGCGGCAAGCCGCTGATCACCGAAACCGAGGCGCAGTCCGTCGGCCCCGCGCTGATGCAGCGCATCGCCGTGCGCACCGGCCAGGCGCCGGAAGGCGCGAAGGCGCCGGACGTGCCGAAGGACAAGGTCGCCTACCTGGTCGGCGCCGACGTCGGCCGTTCGCTCGCGCCGATCAAGGACGAACTGGAACTGCCGGTGGTGATCCAGGCCATCCGCACCGCCTTCGACAAGGGCCAGCCGCTGCTCAGCGAAGCCGAGCTCGGCGCGGTGCGCCAGTCGTTCCAGCAGAAGGTGCAGGCCAGGATGCAGGCGCAGGCCGCGCAGCTGGGCGAGAAGAACAAGGCCGAGGGCGCGAAGTTCCTCGCCGAAAACAAGGCGCAGAAGGGCGTGATCACGACCGGTTCGGGCCTGCAGTACATGGTGATCCGCCAGGGTTCGGGCCCGCGTCCGAAGGCCACCGACCGCGTTCGCGTGAACTACGAGGGCAAGCTGCTCGACGGCACCGTGTTCGACAGCTCCTACGCGCGCAACCAGCCGGCCGAGTTCGCGCTCAACCAGGTCATCGCGGGCTGGACCGAAGGCGTCGGCATGATGCCGGTCGGCAGCAAGTTCCGCTTCTGGATTCCGGGCGATCTCGCCTACGGCGCCAACGGCACGCCGGGCGGCCCGATCGGCCCGAACGCCACGCTGGTGTTCGACGTCGAACTGATGGGCATCCTGTAACACCGCGACGACCGGACACCGGGCGTATCGCGCATCGCCGCGGTACGCCTGTCGTTCAGTTCGCCGCTGGCAGTTTGTCAGGCCGCAGCGTCGGGACGGGCTTTCCGTTCCGGCGATCCTTCACCACTGGAGCCCTTGCCCGATGAAGTTCACCCCGCGCCACACCGGCCTCGCCCTGGCCGTCGCTTCGCTCGCCGCGCTGACCGCCGCCTGCAACAAGCCCGCCGACACCGAAGCGAAAAAGGATGCCGCCACCGCCGAGGCCGGCAAGGACGGCGCGCAGGCGATCCCGGGCCTGGCGACGGAGAAGGAACAGGTCAGCTACATGATCGGCATGGACATGGCGCGCTCGCTGGAACCGGTGAAGGGCGAGATCGACCTGGACACGCTGCACAAGGCGCTCAAGACCTCGCTCGAAGGCGGCAAGCCGCTGCTCGACGAGAAGCAGGCCGGCGAGATCCGCGAGACGTTCGCGAAGAAGATCCGCGAGCAGCAGATCGCCAAGCTCAAGGCCGATGCGAAGAACAATGAGGAAGCCGGCGCGAAGTTCCTCGCGGAGAACGCGAAGAAGCCGGGCGTCACCACGACCGCTTCGGGCCTGCAGTACCAGGTCGTCACCGAGGGGAAGGGCCCCAAGCCGACGGCGACCGATGTGGTCAGCGCGCACTACAAGGGCACGCTGCTGGACGGCAAGACCTTCGACAGCTCCTACGACCGTGGCGAGCCGGCGACGTTCGTGCTCGCGCAGATGGTGCCGGGCTGGCAGGAAGGCCTGACCCTGATGCCGGTCGGCAGCAAGTTCCGCTTCTGGATCCCGAGCAAGCTCGCGTACGGCGAGCAGGGCGCCGGCCCGATCGGCCCGAACCAGACGCTGGTGTTCGAAGTCGAGCTGCTGGACATCGTGAAGCCGGGGCAGGGCAAGCAGTAAACGGGTGAAGAGAACCGGAAGCGAGCAGGCTCTTCACTCGCCACTGGTTACCGTGCACCCCTCGCCACGCTCGGAGTAACTGCATGCGCGTCACCATCTTCGGAACGGGCTACGTTGGCCTGGTCACCGGAACCTGCCTGGCCGATGTCGGCCACGACGTGGTCTGCGTCGATATCGACCAGGCCAAGGTCGAAGGCCTCAACCGCGGGGTGATCCCGATCTACGAGCCCGGCCTGGAGCCGATGGTGAAGGCGAACCATGCCGCCGGCCGGTTGAGTTTCACCACCGACGCGGCGGCGGCGATCGGTCACGGCGATGTCATCTTCATCGCCGTGGGCACGCCGCCGGACGAGGACGGCAGCGCGGACCTCAAGTACGTCCTGGCGGTCGCGCGCACGATCGGCAAGCACCTGGAGCGCCCGTCGGTGATCGTGAACAAGTCGACGGTGCCGGTCGGCACCGCCGACAAGGTGCAGGCGGCGATCGCGGAAGAGCTGCGCGCGCGCGGCGCCGACATCGCGTTCGAAGTCGCGTCGAATCCCGAGTTCCTCAAGGAAGGCGATGCGGTCAACGACTGCATGCGTCCGGACCGCATCGTCATCGGTTCGGCGAGCCCGAACGCGGTGGAACGCCTCAAGCGCCTGTACGCGCCGTTCAACCGCAACCACGAGCGCATCGTGGTGATGGACGTGCGCTCCGCCGAGCTGACCAAGTACGCCGCCAACGCGATGCTGGCGACCAAGATCAGCTTCATGAACGAGATCGCGAACATCGCCGAGCGCGTGGGCGCGGACGTGGAAATGGTGCGACAGGGCATCGGTTCGGACCCGCGCATCGGCTGGCACTTCATCTACCCGGGTGCCGGTTACGGCGGCTCGTGCTTCCCGAAGGACGTGCAGGCACTGCATCGCACCGCGCAGCAGCACGGCTACACCGCGCAGTTGCTGGGCGCGGTGGAAGGCGTCAACGAGCAGCAGAAAGGCCACCTGTTCGAGCTGATCCAGCGCCACTACGACGGCAACGTCAAAGGCAAGACGTTCGCGGTGTGGGGCCTGGCGTTTAAGCCGAACACCGACGACATGCGCGAAGCGTCCAGCCGCCGCCTGCTGCAGCAGCTGTGGGATGCCGGCGCGAAGGTGCGCGCGTACGACCCGGAAGCGAGCGAGGAAGCGCACCGCATCTTCGGCGATCGCGACGACCTGGTGCTGTGCGATTCCGCACGCGCCGCGCTCGCCGACGCCGATGCGCTGGTGGTCGTCACCGAATGGAAACAGTTCCGCAGCCCGGACTTCGCGCGCCTGAAGCAATCCGTGGCCGACGCGGTGATCTTCGACGGCCGCAATCTGTACCACCCGGATGAAGTCGAGGCAGCGGGACTGGCGTATTACGGCATCGGGCGCGGGCGCTCGATCCGGAAGGCCTGAGATGACCGGCGAACGCGACGAACTCGAACGGCGCCTGGTCGACCTGGAAATGCGCGTCGCGTTCCAGGAGCAGGCGCTGTCGGAACTCAGCGACGCGCTGGCCGCCTCGCGCGACGAGGAAGCGCGCAACGCGCTGGCGATGCACCGCGTGATCGAGGAACTGCGGCAGATGCGCGCAGCGCTCGCGTCGAACCCGTTCGCCGCCGATCCCTCGCAGGAACCGCCCCCGCCGCATTACTGATCGCCGGCGAACCGCGTGCGGCCGGGCCGCGCGCGGGCGCCTCCGGCTGCCTATACTTCGGCCTGCAGTCCTTCCTTCTCGCAGCAGCATCATGAGCAACAGCCTCCGCGACCAGTTGATGGGCCTGGGCTTCAAGCCCGCGCCCAAGCCCGAGCGTCCCGCGCATGCCAAGGGGCCGCATCCCAAGGGCGGCAAGCCGGACCATCGATCGGGTGGAAAGCCACACGGTGCACAGACGCAGGGCGCGCAGCCGCAAGGCGCGAAGCCGCAAGGTCGCCCGGATGCCCGCCGTCCGGACGGCCGCAAGCCGGATGCGCGCAAGCCCGGTTCGCGCCATGCCGGCAAACCGCAAAGCCGCGAGGACATCGACCTTGCGAAGGCCTACGCCATCCGCGCGCAGCGCGAGAAGGACGAGCGCATCGCCGCCGAGGCCGCCAAGCAGGAAGAAGCGCGCAAGCGTCGCGAGGCGCGCGCGAAGCTCGCCGAACTGGTCAAGGACCAGGCGCTGAACGACGCCGCCGCCGAGATCGCCCGCCATTTCCCCTATGGCGGGAAGATCAAGCGCATCTACGTCAACGACGCGCAGCTCAAGCAGCTCAACGCCGGCGAACTCGGCGTGCTGCAGATGGACGGTCGTTACCTGCTGGTGACCGCCGACCTGCTCGCGCAGGCCGAAACGATCTTCGCCCCTGCGGTCGCGCTGAAGGTCGATCCGAACGCCCCGGCCGAGGACGATCCGTACGCCGATCCGAAATACCAGGTGCCGGACGACCTGGTGTGGTGATCGCGGCGCGCGCGCCGATCCGCCGCGCGCGTTCTTCGACGCTGAGCGAGCGCAGCCGCTCGCTCGATTCCTGTTCCGCCTCGCGCCCGGATCACTCCGGGTCGTAGTCGAGGTTCGACGCCAGCCAGCGTTCCGCCTGCGCGAGGCTCACGCCCTTGCGGCGCGCGTAGTCCTCGACCTGTTCCTTCGATACGCGGCCGACGACGAAGTACTGGCTGCGCGGATGGCTGAAGTAGTAGCCGGACACCGCCGCCGCCGGATACATCGCGAAGCTCTCGGTCAGGCGCACGCCGGCCCTGTTTTCCGCGTCGAGCAGGCGGAACAGCGTCGCCTTCTCGCTGTGTTCCGGGCATGCCGGATAACCGGGCGCCGGGCGGATGCCGACGTAGGCCTCGTCGATCAGCGCATTGTTGTCGAGCGATTCGGATGCGGCGTAGCCCCAGAATTCCTTGCGCACGCGTTCGTGCAGGCGTTCGGCCAGCGCTTCGGCGAAACGGTCGGCGAGCGCCTTGAGCAGGATCGCGTTGTAGTCGTCGTGATCGGCCTCGAAACGCGCGGTGTGTTCCTCGATGCCCAGCCCCGCCGTCACCGCGAAGCCGCCGATCCAGTCCTGCCGCCCGCTGTCCTTCGGCGCGATGAAATCGGCGAGGCAGAAATCCGGACGATCGGCCGGCTTGTCGACCTGCTGGCGCAGGAAGTGCAGGGTGGTCTGCATGCCGTCCGCATCGACGACGACGTCGTCGCCGATCGCGTTCGCCGGCCACAGCGCGAACACGGCTTTCGCGGTCAGCCACTTCTCGCCGACGATGCGCTTGAGCATCGCGCGTGCGTCGCGATACAGCTCGCTGGCCTGCGCGCCGACCACTTCGTCGGTGAGGATCGCCGGATACTTGCCCGCCAGTTCCCAGGTGTTGAAGAACGGCGTCCAGTCGATGTAATCGACGAGTTCGGCGAGCGGGTAGTCGTCGAACACGTGCACGCCGGGCTGCTTCGGCGCGGGCGGCGTGTAGTCGCCCCAACCGCCGTCGAAGCGCTGTCCGCGCGCCTTTTCCAGCGACACCAGGCGCTTGCCGTCGCCGCGCTGGCGGTGGCGCTGGCGGATCTCGGCGTAATCGGCGTCGTTGGCGGCGACGAAATTGCCGCGCAGGTCCGGGCTGATCAGCGACTGCGCGACACCGACCGCGCGCGAGGCGTCCTTCACCCACACGGTTGGCGACTTGTAGTGCGGATCGATCTTCAGCGCGGTGTGCGCGCGCGACGTGGTGGCGCCGCCGATCAGCAGCGGAACTTCGAAACCCTGCCGCTGCATCTCGCGCGCGACGTGGCTCATCTCTTCCAGCGACGGCGTGATCAGGCCGGACAGCCCGACAAGATCGGCGTTCTCCGCCTTCGCGCGATCGAGGATCACCTGCGCCGGCACCATCACGCCCAGGTCGATCACCTCGAAGTTGTTGCACGCCAGCACGACGCCGACGATGTTCTTGCCGATGTCGTGCACGTCGCCCTTGACGGTCGCCATCACGATCTTGCCGTTGGACTTGCCCACGTCGCCGGTGCGCAGCTTTTCGGCCTCGATGAAGGGCAGCAGGTAGGCGACCGCCTTCTTCATCACGCGCGCGGATTTCACCACCTGCGGCAGGAACATCTTGCCCGCGCCGAACAGGTCGCCGACGACGTTCATGCCGTCCATCAGCGGACCTTCGATCACGTCGAGCGGACGCGCGGCCTGCACGCGCGCCTCCTCGGTGTCGGCCTCGATGTACTGGTCGATGCCGTGCACCAGCGAATGCGACAGGCGTTCGCGCACCGGCTTTTCGCGCCACGCGAGGTCCTCGACCTTCTTCTCGCCCTTCCTGCCCTTGTACCGGTCGGCGATTTCCAGCAGGCGTTCGGTCGCGTCGCTCCGGCGATTGAGGACGACGTCCTCGACACGCTCGCGCAATTCGGCGTCCAGGTCGTCGTACAACGGCAGCGCGCCGGCGTTGACGATCCCCATGTCCATGCCCGCCTTGATCGCGTGGTACAGGAACACGACGTGGATCGCCTGACGCACCGGTTCGTTGCCGCGGAACGAGAACGACACGTTCGACACGCCGCCGGAGATGTGGCTGAACGGGAAACGCCGCTTCAGCTCGCGCGTGGCCTCGATGAAGGCGACGGCGTAATCGTCGTGTTCCTCGATGCCCGTGGCGATGGCGAACACGTTCGGGTCGAAGATGATGTCTTCCGGCGGGAAGCCGATTTCACCGGTCAGCAGCTTGTACGCGCGCGAACAGATCTCGATCTTGCGTTCGATGGTATCGGCCTGGCCGGCTTCATCGAAGGCCATCACGACCACCGCGGCGCCGTAGCGGCGCACCAGTCGCGCCTGGCGCAGGAACTCGGCTTCGCCTTCCTTCATCGAGATCGAGTTGACGATGCCCTTGCCCTGCAGGCACTTGAGGCCGGCCTCGATCACGCTGAACTTCGAGCTGTCCACCATCACCGGCACGCGCGCGATGTCCGGCTCGGCGGCGATGAGGTTGAGGAACTCGACCATCGCGCGCTCGGAATCGAGCAGGCCTTCGTCCATGTTGACGTCGATCACCTGCGCGCCGTTCTCGACCTGCTGGCGCGCGACCACGACGGCCTCGTCGAGGCGGCCTTCGAGGATCAGCTTCTTGAACTGCGCGCTGCCGGTGACGTTGGTGCGCTCACCGACGTTGATGAAGTTGCTTTCCGGCGTGATCTGCAGCGGCTCCAGGCCACTGAGGCGCGTCTGGCGGGGAAGGGAGAGGGTCATTACGGTCGGGGAATCCGTTCGCGTTGGCGCGGAAAGGCGAGGGGTGCGGTTCGATGCGACCAACGATCAGGCCGCCGCGACCAGCGACGGCAGCGCACGCGGCGCGACGCCCTCGACCGCCTTCGCGATCGCCGCGATGTGCGCCGGCGTGGTGCCGCAGCAGCCGCCGACGAGGTTGAGCAGGCCGGAGCGGGCGAATTCGCCGAGCACGTCCGCCATGTCTTCCGGCGTTTCGTCGTAGCCGCCGAATGCGTTGGGAAGTCCAGCGTTCGGGTGCGTGCTGACGTACGCATCGGCGACCTGCGCCAGCACGTCGACGTGCGCGCGCAGGTCCTTCGCGCCGAGCGCGCAGTTCAGGCCGATGGCGAGAGGTTGCGCGTGGCGCAGCGAATACCAGAACGCTTCCGCCGTCTGCCCGGACAAGGTGCGGCCGGACGCATCGGTGATCGTGCCCGACACCATCACCGGCAAACGCACGCCGCGCGCGTCGAAGGCTTCCTCGATCGCGAACAGCGCTGCCTTGGCGTTGAGTGTGTCGAACACGGTTTCGACCATCAGCACGTCGGCGCCGCCGTCGATCAGGCCGTCGGCGGCTTCGCGATAGGCGACGCGCAGTTCGTCGAAAGTGATCGCGCGGAATCCGGGGCGGTTCACGTCCGGGCTGAGCGAGGCGGTGCGACTGGTGGGGCCGAGCACGCCGATCACGAAGCGCGGGCGCGACGGATCGTTCGCTTCGGCGGCGTCGCAGGCTTCGCGTGCGAGGCGCGCGCCGGCTTCGTTGAGCTCGCGCGCGAGGTGTTCCAGCCCGTAGTCGGCGAGCGACACGGTGGTCGAGTTGAACGTGTTGGTCTCGATCAGGTCCGCGCCGGCGTCGAGGTATTGCGCGTGGATGCCGCGGATGATCTGCGGCTGCGTCAGGCTCAGCAGGTCGTTGTTGCCGCGCTGGTCGCGCGCGCAGCCGCAGTTGTCCTCGTGCACGTGTTCGACGTGGTCCCAGGCGTGGTCGTAGCCCTTCGCGAAGCGCTCGCCGCGATACGCGGCTTCGTCCAGCGAATGCTGCTGGATCATCGTGCCCATGGCGCCGTCGAGCACGAGGATGCGTTCGGCGAGCAGGCGCTGGAGGGCCTGGGCGCGCTGCGGGTTGAGCCAGGGCAGGGAGGTCGCGATCGGCGAGCTGCTTTTGACTTCAACGTTCATGATGCTTTCCTCGTGCGCTTTTCCGCGGGAGTCCGGTCACCGGTCCCCGGCTTCTTCCCGATCAACGCGATCACCTCGAAATGCGGCGGCCTGCGCTCGCGCGTGACGGTCTCGCAACTCGTCACCTCGATGCCGGCCTTCGTCGCGAACTTCTGCAGGTCCTTCTCGCCGAAGCCCAGGTTCACGTGGCCGTAGGCTTCGACCACGTTGCGGTGTTCGTGGCGCGCCAGGCTGGTGAGCAGCAGCCGTCCGCCCGGGCGCAGCACGCGCGCGGCCTCGGCGACGGCCTGCGCGGGATGCTCGGCGTAGGTGAGCGCGTGCATCAGCACCACCAGGTCGAAATGCGCGTCGTCGAAGGGCAGGGCGTGCATGTCGCCCTCGCGCACCTCGACGTTCTTCAGCCGGCGGAGGCGCTCGGACGCGGCGAGCACGACCTTGGTGCTCGAATCCAGGCACACGTAGCGGTGCGAATGCGGGGCGAGCAGTTCGGCAAGCACGCCGTCGCCGGAGGCCACGTCGAGCACGTCGCCCGGCTCCAGCAGGGGCAGCGCGGAACGGGCCATCGCTTCCCAGGTCCGGCCCGGCGAGTAATGGCGCTCCATGTCGCCGGCGACGGTGTCGGCCCAGTTCTGGTCGGCGGCACGGGAGGCCAGCACGTCGGCGACGCGTTCGGCGTCCTGGCGCAGCAGCGGGTCGTCGCTGCCTTCGCGCAGGGTGCTCCACAGGGCGCGCTGCGCGCCGTCGAGGGCGCCATCGTCGAAGCGATAGTAGGCCGACACGCCGGCGCGGCGGTCGCGCACCAGCCCGGCTTCCTTCAGCTTGGACAGGTGGGTGGACACGCGCGGCTGGGCCAGGCGCGTGATGGCGGACAACTCGGCGACGGTGAGTTCCTCGCGCTCCAGCAGCGCCAGCAGGCGCACCCGCGTGGCGTCGGCGAACACCTTGAGCCGTGAGGACCAGCCTTCCAGATCCATGCTTCATCAACCTATCGCGATACAGCGATAAGTTTCGGCCCGCGAGGGGGCCAGGGTCAAGCAGGGCGGCAAGCAGGACGGTGATAGCGCTCGCTTTCCGGTGCCGCGCGTGCGGGATTGTTCGAAAACGGGCGGAATCGCGCGGGTCCGTGCGTCCGACCACCCTGGCGTACCTGCGAATCCCGCACGGGCCGGCTACAATTCGCAGGCTGTTTCGCCCAACGTTCCAGAAGACCAGAGCACGAGGTAGCCCACGTGGATTTCCGCTTCACCGAAGAGCAGTTGATGATCCAGGATGTGGCCCGCCGCATCGCCCAGGAAAAGATTGCTCCCAGCGCCGAGCACCACGACAAGACGGGCGAGTTCCCGCTCGAGAACATCCGCACGCTCGGCGAGAACGGCCTGATGGGCATCGAAGTGCCGGCCGAATACGGCGGCGCGGGCATGGATCCGGTGAGCTACGTGCTGGCGATGATCGAGATCGCCGCCGGCGACGCCGCGCACTCGACCATCATGTCGGTCAACAACTCGCTGTTCTGCAACGGCATCCTGAAGTTCGGCACCGAGGAGCAGAAGCAGAAGTACGTGCGAGCCATCGCTGAAGGCCGCGAGATCGGCGCCTTCGCGCTGACCGAGCCGCAGTCGGGCTCCGACGCCACCGCCATGCGCTGCAAGGCCACGAAGCAGGCCGATGGCACCTATCTCATCAACGGCAAGAAGAGCTGGATCACCTCCGGCCCGGTCGCCAAGTATTTCGTGCTGTTCGCGATGACCGAGCCCGACAAGGGCGCGCGCGGCATCACCGCGTTCCTGGTCGACGGCGAACGCGCCGGCTTCCATCGCGGCAAGACCGAGCCCAAGCTCGGCATTCGGGCCTCGGCCACGTGCGAGATCGAATTCGCCGACTACGTCGCGCAGCCCGACGAAGTGCTGGGCAAGGAAGGCGAGGGCTTCAAGATCGCGATGAGCGTGCTGGACGCCGGCCGCATCGGCATCGCCAGCCAGGCCATCGGCATCGCCCGCGCCGCCTACGAGAAGACGGTCGAGTACGTGAAGGAACGCAAGGCCTTCGGCGCGCCGATCGGCACGTTCCAGATGACCCAGGCGAAGATCGCCGACATGAAGTGCAAGCTCGACGCGGCCACGCTGCTCACGTTGCGCGCGGCCTGGCAGAAGGGCGAGTTCGACAAGGGCGGCGCGCGCTTCAGCAACGAGGCGGCCATCGCCAAGCTCACCGCGTCCGAAGCGGCGATGTGGATCACCCACCAGGCCGTGCAGATCCACGGCGGCATGGGGTATTCGAAGGAAATGCCGCTGGAGCGTTATTTCCGCGACGCCAAGATCACCGAGATCTACGAAGGCACCAGCGAGATCCAGCGCCTGGTGATCGCCCGCAACGAGACCGGCCTGCGCTGAAGGCCGGCCGGCACCCGCCGCCAGCACGAACCCGACATGAAACGCTTCGGATCGTCACGTCCAACCGCCTGCCCTGTTGATCGCGGTCGCGATCGTCGCCCGCGCGAGGACGCCGCAACAGCGGCTCCGCGCCAGATCGTGTCCGCGAACAGCCCGTACTGAACCGTATCCCCCGGCCCGCGCGATGAGCGTGGGCCTTCTTTCATTGGAACTTCCGTTGCCATGAGCACCAAACGTAACGCTTCCGCCAAACCCGCCAGCAAGACCGAACCGGCCAAACGCACGCCCGCGAAGCGCGCGACCACCCAGACCCGCGCGAAGGACGACACCGTTTCGCTGGAACCCATCGTCGAGGCGATGCGCAAGCGCCTGCCCAAGGCGCGCCACGCCGAAGCCGAAGCGTTCATCAACGCCTTCTACAAGCGCATGAGCAGCGACGAGCTGCCGCAGCACGACGCGAGCGGCTGGGCCGAGCTGGCCGTGGACTTCCTGGATTTCGCCCGCGCGCGAAAGCCGGGTTCGGCGCTGGTGCGCCTGTTCAACCCGACCATCAAGGGCGAGGGCTGGGATTCGACGCATACCGTCATCCAGATCGCCAACGACGACATGCCGTTCCTGGTGGATTCGGTGACGATGGCGCTGGCCGAGCAGGGCATCGGCGTGCACGTGCTGGGCCATCCGGTGGTGACGTTCGATCGCGACAAGACCGGCAAGATCCTCGCCGTCGGCGAAGGCCTGCCCGAATCGCTGATGCACCTGGAGATCGACCGCCAGCCGGCCGAGGCGATGCCGAAGATCCAGAAGGCGCTGGAATCCGTGCTGGGCGACGTGCGCGCCTCGGTGCGCGACTGGCCGCAGATGAAGGCGAAGATGCTGGCGGTGGCCGACGAACTGGGCCAGCGCAACCTGCCCGTGAGCGAGGCCGGCAAGCGCGAGGCGCAGGAATTCCTGCGCTGGGCGGCCGACAACCACTTCACCTTCCTGGGGTATCGCGAATACGAAGTCGTCCAGAAGGGCGGCGAGGAAGTGCTCAGCGCGATCAAGTCCAGCGGCCTGGGCCTGCTGCGCGGGAAGGACGTGGGCAAGCCGCGCCTGCTGACCTCGCTCGCCGCGCACTACATGCCGCAGTCCGGCGCGGTGGACGCGCTGATCCTCACCAAGACCAATTCGCGCGCGACGGTGCATCGTCCGGGCTACATGGACTACATCGGCGTGCTCAGCTTCGACGCGAAGGGCAAGCCGGTGCGCGAGGAGCGCTTCCTCGGCCTGTACACCTCCAGCGCGTACAACCGTCGCCCGTGGGACATCCCGCTGGTGCGCGAACGCCACAACTACGTGATGCAGCAGTCCGGCCTGAAGCCCGACAGCCACAGCGGCAAGGCGCTGCGCCACATCCTGGAATCGCTGCCGCGCGACGAGATGTTCCAGTCGAGCGAAGAGGAACTGCTGCGCACCGCGACCGGCATCCTCGGCCTGCAGGAGCGCGTGCGCAGCAAGCTGTTCCTGCGCCGCGACCGCTACGGTCGCTTCTTCTCGGTGCTGGTCTACATCCCGCGCGACCGCTTCAACACCGACGTGCGCCTGCGCATCGAGGCGATGCTCAAGCGCGAACTGCACGGCGAACACGTCGATTCCTCGGTCACGCTGGGCGGCGAATCGCCGCTGGCGCAGGTGCACCTGATCGTGCGTCCGAAGTCGGGCGAAGCGATCGAAACCGACAGCGCGAAGATCGAAGCCGAGCTGGCGAAGCTCGTGCGCAACTGGCAGGACGACCTGCGTGAACGCCTGGTCGTGCGTCATGGCGAACAGCGCGGCCTCACCATGGCCAACACCTACGGCCGCGCGCTGCCGGCGGGTTACATCGAGGACGTCAGCGCCGACGTGGCCGCCGACGACGTCGAGCACCTGGCCGCGCTGACCGGTCCGGACGACCTGCGCCTGAGCCTGTACCGCGCGCACAACGGCGACGGCGGGCTGCGCTTCAAGTTCTATCGCCAGAACGACGACATCCCGTTGTCGGACGCGCTGCCGATGATGGAGAACATGGGCCTGCGGGTGATCTCCGAGCATCCGTATCGGCTCAACGCGAACGGCCGGACGCTGTTCGTGCAGGATTTCGAGGTCGAGACCTCGAACCCGAACCTGGACGTGTCCAGCCTCGACGAGACCTTCGAGGACGCCTTCGCGCAGATCTGGCGCGGCAACGCCGAGAACGACGGCTTCAACCGACTGATCCTCACGGCGAACCTGTCGTGGCGCCAGGTCGCGATGCTGCGCGGCTACTGCAAGTACCTGCTGCAGGTCGGCGTGCCGTTCTCGCAGAGCTACGTGGAGGAGACGCTCAACCGCTATCCGCTGCTCGCGCGCCTGCTGGTCGAGCTGTTCGAAGCGAAGTTCGATCCGGTCACCGGCAGCGAATCCAAGGCGCAGATCAAGGCCGGCGTGGAAGCCTTCCGCGCACAGCTTTCCGCGCTGGCGAACGGCGACGAAGCCACGCTCGCCGCGCTGGAGCCGATGCTCGACGCCCGCGCCGGCAAGCGAGACGCGCAGGTCGAAGCCACGCGCAACGCGCTCAAGGGCCTGTTCGACCGCGTCGCCAGCCTCGATGAAGACCGCATCCTGCGCAGCTTCATCGGCGTGATCGACGCCACGCTGCGCACCAGCTACTACATCCAGTACAAGGACGGCCTGCGCGCCGACGGCGGCCCGGCCGACTACATCAGCTTCAAGTTCGATTCGTCGAAGGTGCCGGACCTGCCGAAGCCGCGTCCGTACCGCGAGATCTTCGTCTACGGTCCGCGCGTGGAAGGCGTGCACCTGCGCTTCGGCCCGGTCGCGCGCGGCGGCCTGCGCTGGTCGGACCGCCGCGAGGACTTCCGCACCGAAGTGCTCGGCCTGGTGAAGGCGCAGATGGTGAAGAACACCGTCATCGTGCCGGTCGGTTCGAAGGGCGGCTTCATCGCCAAGCAACTGCCGGATCCGGCCGTGAACCGCGACGCGTGGTTCAACGAAGGCGTGGCCTGCTACAAGCGCTTCATCAACGGCCTGCTGGACATCACCGACAACCTGGTGGACGGCAAGGTCGTGCCGCCGGCGAACGTGGTGCGCCACGACAACGACGATCCGTACCTGGTCGTCGCCGCCGACAAGGGCACGGCGACCTTCTCCGACATCGCCAACGGCATCGCGCGCGCGCACGGCTTCTGGCTGGACGACGCGTTCGCCTCGGGCGGTTCGGTCGGCTACGACCACAAGGGCATGGGCATCACCGCGCGCGGCGCGTGGGAGTCGGTCAAGCGCCACTTCCGCGCGATGGGCCGCGACAGCCAGAAGCAGGACTTCACCGTGGTCGGCGTCGGCGACATGTCCGGCGACGTGTTCGGCAACGGCATGCTGCTGAGCAAGCACATCCGCCTGGTCGCGGCCTTCGACCACCGCCACGTGTTCATTGATCCGAACCCGGACGCCGCGTCGACGTTCAAGGAACGCCAGCGCATGTTCAAGCTGCCGCGTTCGAGCTGGGACGACTACGACCGTTCGCTGATCAGCAAGGGCGGCGGCATCTACCCGCGTTCGGCCAAGTCGATCCCGCTCACCGCCGAAGCCAAGACGGCGCTGGGGATCGATCCGACCGTCTCGGCGATGAGCCCGGCGGAACTGCTCAGCGCGATCCTCAAGGCGCCGGTCGACCTGCTGTGGAACGGCGGCATCGGCACCTACGTGAAGGCGACGAGCGAGACCAACGCCGACGTCGGCGACCGCGCCAACAACGCGCTTCGCGTCAACGGTCGCGACCTGCGCTGCAAGGTGGTGGGCGAGGGCGGCAACCTCGGCATGACCCAGCTCGGCCGCATCGAGGCCGCGCAGCATGGCGTGCTGCTCAACACCGACTTCATCGACAACTCCGCCGGCGTGGACACCTCCGACCATGAGGTGAACATCAAGATCCTGCTCAACGGCGAGGTGCAGAAGAAGAAGCTGACGCTGCCCGAGCGCAACAAGCTGCTCGCGCAGATGACCGACGAGGTCGCGCAGCTGGTGCTCACCGACAACTACCGCCAGAACCAGGCGCTGAGCCTGATGGAGCGGATGAGCGTGCACCGCCTGGGCTCCAAGCAGCACTTCATCCGCACGCTGGAGTCGCAAGGCCTGCTCGATCGCCAGATCGAGTTCCTGCCGTCCGATGCCGAGATCGCCGAGCGCAAGTCGCGCGGCCAGGGCCTGACGCGTCCGGAACTGGCGGTGCTGCTGTCGTACAGCAAGATCGTGCTGTTCCAGCAGCTGCTCGAGTCCAACGTGCCGGAAGACCCGTACCTGTCGAAGGAACTGGTGCGCTACTTCCCGCAGCCGCTGCAGGCCAAGTACGCCAAGGCGATGGAAGGCCATCGCCTGAAGCGCGAGATCATCGCCACGGCGGTGACCAACTCCATGGTCAACCGCATGGGCGCGACCTTCACCCTGCGCATGACCGAGGACACCGGCCGCACGCCGGCCGAGGTCGCCGAGGCCTACACCATCGCCCGCGAGGCGGTGGACGCACGTGGCCTGTGGGCGCAGATCGACGCGCTCGACGGCAAGGTGCCGGAGTCGGTGCAGGTCGATGCGCTGCAGGTCATCTGGCACCTGCTGCGCTCGATGTCGCGCTGGTTGCTTTCGCGTCCGGGCAAGATGCCGGAGATCACCGCGGCGATGTCGCGTTACGGCGACGGCCTCAACGCGGTGCGCGCCTCGCTGCCGACGGTGCTGTCGGGCATGCGTCGCGATGCGTACGAAGCGCGCATGGCCGAGTGGAAGGGCAAGGGCCTGCCGGCGCAACTGGCCGAACAGCTGGCCGCGTTGCCGCTGCTGGAGTTCGGCTGCGACATCGTCGAGATCTCGCTGGCCCGCAAGCTCTCGCCGGTGGAAGTGGCGAAGGCGTACTTCTCGCTGGGCCAGGCGCTGAGCCTGCCGTGGCTGTACGAGCAGGTCGAACAGCTGTCGGTCGACGGCCGCTGGCAGGCGCTGGCCCGTGGCGCACTGCGCGACGAACTGGCCACGCAGGCCCGCTCGCTGGTCTCGCAGATCCTCGCCGACGGCGGCAAGAAGCCGGTCGAGCAGAAGGTCGAGGCGTGGCTCAAGCGTGACGACTCGTCGCTGCGCTTCACCCTCGCGATGTTCGCCGACCTGCACAACCAGAAGGCGCTGGACTACCCGACGCTGTCGGTGGCGGTGCGGAGGTTGGCGCAGGTGGCTTCGGTCGGGGCGTAAGTGCGCTGAGGATTGTGTGGATGAGAAGGCCCGGCGAATGCCGGGCCTTCTTCATTTCGCCAGCCCCTCCCGTCGGGAGGGGGGCTTAACACCGCGACCGGTTATGCTGCGCCCCTGACCCCCGGAGCCGCCGATGACCGCGACGCCACGCATCGCCTTCCTCGCCAGCCACGCCGATGGCGCGCAGCGCGCGCTCGAAGCCCTCACCGCCCAGCACGGCCAGCACGCGCCGGAGGATGCGGACGTGCTCGTGCCGCTCGGCGGCGACGGATTCATGCTCGCCACGCTGCACCGCTACGCCGCGCTGGGCAAACCCGTGTACGGCATGAAGCTGGGCACGGTCGGTTTCCTGATGAACCATCACGACGGCGACGGCCTGCTCGGTCGCCTGCACGCGGCCGAGCCCGCGGTGCTGCGTCCGCTGGAAATGGTGGCGCTGACCGAATCGGGCGCGACGGTCGGCTCGCTGGCGTACAACGAAGTCTCGCTGCTGCGCCAGACCCGCCAGGCCGCGCACCTGCGCATCGACCTCAATGGCGAGACGCGTCTGGACGAGCTCATCTGCGACGGGGTGATGGTCGCCACGCCCGCCGGCAGCACCGCCTACAACTTCTCCGCGCACGGGCCGATCCTGCCGCTGGGCGCGAACGTGGTCGCGCTGACGCCGATCGCCGCATTCCGTCCGCGCCGCTGGCGTGGCGCCGTGCTCAAGGCCGATACCGAAGTGCGCTTCCGCGTGCTCGATCCCTACAAACGCCCGGTCAGCGCGACGGCCGACTCGCATGAAGTCCGCGACGTCGTCGAAGTCACGATCCGCGAATCGCACGACCGCACGGTGACGCTGCTGTTCGATCCGGAGCACAACCTCGAAGAGCGCATGCTGGCGGAGCAGTTCGTCGCCTGACGGAAGAGCAACAGTGCAGCGTTGTACCGACGCCCTCGTTCACCGCCAAGGCTTCGTTGTCCCTCACCCCAACCCCTCTCCCGATGGGAGGGGGCTTGCCGTCCGTCGCAATCCGCGCGACGGCGCTGCGGCATAATCGCCCCATGCCCGACCGTGATGCCGATCCGCTGATCGTCGCGATTTCCTCGCGAACCCTGTTCGACATGGAAGAGAGCCACGCGCTGTTCGAGCGCGAGGGCATCGACGCCTATGCCGATTTCCAGCGCACGCACGAGGACGACCTGCTCTCGCCAGGCATCGCCTTCCCGCTGGTGCGCAAGCTGCTCGCGCTCAACGACGGCTCGCCGCCGGAGGCGCCGCGCGTGGAGGTCATCCTGATCTCGCGCAATTCGGCCGACAGCGGCCTGCGCATCTTCAATTCGATCGCGCACCACGGGCTGGCGATCAAGCGCGCCGCCTTCAGCAATGGCGCGCCGCCGTATCCGTACATCCGACCGTTCGGGGCGGACCTGTTCCTGTCGGCCAACGCCGAGGACGTGCGCAGCGCGCTCGCCGCCGGCGTGGCCGCCGCGACGTTGCTGCCATCGCGTGCGCCGCAGCAGCGGCACGATCAGCTGCGCATCGCGTTCGACGGCGATGCGGTGATCTTCGACGATGAAGGCGAGCGTGTGTCGCGCGAAGGCGGACTGGCCGCGTTCACCGAGCACGAGCGCAGCCACGCCGCGCAGGCGCTGTCGGGCGGGCCGTTCCGTGGCTTCCTCGATGCGCTGCACCGGTTGCAGCAGGCGTTTCCGACCGGGCAGGCCTCGCCGATCCGCACCGCGCTCGTCACCGCGCGCTCGATCCCCGCGCACGAACGGGTGATCCGCACGCTGCGCGAGTGGGACATCCGGCTGGACGAGGCGCTGTTCCTGGGCGGGCGGTCGAAGGGACCGTTCCTGGAGGCCTTCGGCGCGGACATCTTCTTCGACGATTCCGAGCACAACATCCTCTCGGCGCGCGATCACGTCGCCGCCGGCCATGTCCCGCACGGCATCGCCAACCGCCAGGCGAAGGGCTAGGCCGATCGCCCGGCCGCGCGCCGCCGCCGCATGCGTGCGCGCTCAATCGTGGTCGTGGTCGTGCCCGAGCTGGCTGCGGATCTCGCCGCCGGGGAACAACGAACTGTGCACGTTGGCGTAGGCCACGCCCTCGCGCAGCGCTTCGATCAGTTCGTCCAGTTCGCCCGCGGCGATGCCCTGGGCGGCCGGGCCGATGATGTCGGCGGCGGTGATCACGCCGGTGATGCGCGCCGGCGGTGCAGGGCAGGCCTGCGTGCCGGCCGGGCCGTTGCCGAGGTTGCTGCACAGGAACGCCGCGATGCCGCCGTTCACGCCGCGCTGGCCGACGTGGATGTGCGCCTGGGTGACGGCGCCTTCCAGGTCGTCGTAGGCGAGTTCGTACCAGATCGCGCCCCCGTCGTTGGTGATGCGCGCGCGGAAGCTGCCGCGGGCATCGGTGGAGAGCGCGGGAACCTCCTGCGTTCCCTCCAGGATGGCGCGGAACTGGCGGTTCTCGGCCCGGCTGTCCGGGGCGTGGAATGCGGCGGCCGGAAGCAGCACGGCCATGGCGACCACGGCGATGCGGGTCATGGGGCTCTCCTCGCGATGACGGCGCGCGTCGCGCCGAGCGGACGGTCGCGCCGCCTGTGTTATCGCGGGGTCAAAAGAACGATGGCGCCGCCGCGCAGGCGACGAGCGGTCATTCGTTGCCCGCGAGCAGCGCGTCGAGCGGCAGGTGGATGTCGGTCAGCTTCCAGCGCAGCCCGTCGCGCCGCAGCACGAATACCACCGGATCGCCGTCGGCATTGAGCACGGTCGCGGTGAAGCGCGAAGGCGATTCGAAGCGGTATGTCGCGTCGCGCAGCGGATCCGGCGGCGGCGCATGGGCGAAGCTGTCGTCGGGATCCACGCCGCCGCCAATCAGGCGATGCAGCAATCCGCGGCCCTGCAGCACCGCGCCAATTCCCGCCGGCGTGGCGAGCGCATCGACGATGCCGCCGGCCGCGCGGTTCGCCAGACCGAGCGCGAAGGCACCCAGCGGATTGTCCTGTGCGTCGACGCCCGCCTTGCGTGCGATCGCGTCCTCGACCTGCGCGCGCAGGCCCCGCCGCACCGAGACGAAATCGACGTGCCGCGCGAGTTCGACCGTGTCTTCCTCCGCGACCGCCTCGCGGATCGCGTTGACCGTCAGGAACGGGCCGGCCGCGATCCAGCCGGCCAGCGCCAGCAGCACGACCACCAGCAGGGCGA
Source organism: Lysobacter sp. SCRH-1R (assembly GCF_057747855.1). NCBI lineage: Bacteria > Pseudomonadati > Pseudomonadota > Gammaproteobacteria > Lysobacterales > Lysobacteraceae > Lysobacter > Lysobacter sp. SCRH-1R. Next base: position 1,691,582 of record NZ_CM173227.1, read on the forward strand.
TCCATTTCTTCATGGGCGTCACTCGTCGGAAGACAGGCGATCGTAGGCGGGCCGCAGGCTGGCCGCGATGATTGGCCTCTTTCCCGGTTCAGTTTCGCGCGATCAGACCTGCTGCATCGGCTTCGCCGCTTCCCCTCCAGCCGGTGGCGCCATCTCGAGGCCGCGATCTTTCCCGGCATCGTCCGTCGCCGGAGCACGAGGAGCCGCCGATCGCTCAAGAACGCGGCCACCGTTCATCAGCGCGAAGCCGCGCGGCAGGTAGCGCGACATGAGCTGCCCGGCCGTCAGTCCGAGCGCGATGGTGATGGCGACGCTGCCGATGTAGTGGATCAGCATCCAGGCGTCGGTGTGCGCCGGAACCCAGGGCCAGAGCATCCACTTGATCGCCGCGAGCATCGGGAAATGCATCGCGAACAGGAAGAAGGCGAGTCCTCCGAATCGCGCCATGCGCTCGCCCGGCCGCGTCTGCGCGAGCCACAGGAACGTGCCCCAGCACGCCGCGACGCCGACCAGCCGCATCGCGCGCGTCGCGCCGGTCAGCCATTCCGGGCGCTGGTCGACCATGTCGACGAAGGCCGGCGCCCACGCACGCAATCCGACCAGGAACAGGTACAGCAGCATCAGGACGATCGTGGGCCCCGGCGCGATCCGCAGCCCGATGCGGCGCATGGCGATCAGCCCGCCGAGATAGAAGAAGAACGCGACGTCGGTGCGGAAGAAAATCCACAGGTCGTGACCGACCAGCCACGCCGCGCCAAGCACGAACAGGCCGACGTAAGGCAGCCGCTGCAACAGCAGCGCGAGGAGCGGGCTGACAAGCACGGTCACGAACAGATCGCGCACGAACCAGAACTGGTATCCGACCGGATGATGCGTCAAGGCAAACACGGCATTGACGAAATCCCAGGGCGATGCGTCCTGGAAGCGCAGGTTGATCTCCGCGAACAGCGGATGGTCCGGCACGGACAGATACAACAGCGCGAGCGCCGCCAGGAAGATCAGGTTCCAGCCCACCAGCGGTACGTAGAGCGTGCGGACCCGGTGGCGAATCTTCGCCAGCAGCACATCGCGCCCGCCCATCGTGGAGAAGAACAGCCACCCGGACAGCATGCTCAGCAGCGGCACCGCGCTGAAGAAGAAGAACAGCACGAAGCTGTTGATGAAGGTCGCCACCGGATGGTTCGCGGGATCGAGTCCATCGAAGGGCGATGCGTCCGAATTCGGATAGGTCTGGTAATGGAGGAAGACCAGCCCGACGATCAGGACGATGCGCGCGAGGCTGATCGTTTGCGACAGATGCCCCTTCGCCAGTGGCTTCGGCGTTCCGCGCAGCCATGCGTCGAGTCGACGGAGCGTCGATCCGAAGAAGCCCGATGCGTGATCCACTGAAGCGATCACCGCGACTTCCCGTACCTGCGATGCGCCGGAAGCGCGATTCCCTCATCGGGCAGCGCCAGCCGGCACGATCCTGCCGAAGCAGCCGAAATGGGCGTTTGGATCATGCGGTCTCCGTATGCGTGCTCGCCGCCGTGGCGATGACATGCGGACGTCCCTCGTGTACCGAACCCCTGTGCCGGACGGCAGTCCCGCAGGCGCCTGATCGTCCGGTCTGTCCGCAGCCCGCATACGGTTGCGCGCCCGTCGTGCAGGCTGTGTCGAGGAAGCCGCGTCCGTTAATGATCCGGGTCTTCGGGCGCGTTCCGTCGCGCTCCGGCTTTCGACATCTCTGAATGTGCGCCCACCGGAGGCGTTCGCCGTGACGCGGATTCATCCGCTCTCCACGTGCGCTCCCTTCAGCCGTGGCACGTGCCACAGCAGCGGCGCGCCGAATCAGGCGCCTTCGCGGCGGCGATATAACCTTCCCGCTGGATCGCATCGATCGCGGCTTCCGCGGAGACGTGATCGCTCTCCACGTGCACTTCGGCATTCGCCAGATCGACATCGATCCGCGCATCCGCATCGAGCCTGCGAAGCGCGGCGGTGATCGTGCCCACGCAGTGGCCGCAGGTCATGCCTTCGACGAACAGTTTCATTTCGGAATCCCGGATTGCCGGCCGATCGCCGGCAGATCGGATCGTCATGCTTGCCATTGTGGGAAGGTCAAATGCTGTGCCGCGAACCGGAATTCGATGGAAACGCGCGGCGCTTTCGACGGTTTCTGTCGGAGAGTCGTTAACCGGCATCGGATTCGATGTCGTTTGGCCGGACCACGACGCACGACGCGTTCGAAACCGTGCGCCAGGCAACCGACGGCCATGCTCCCACGTGCCCGACAACTGACCCGCATCATCCGAACCGGCCTGGTGGCATTGCTGCTGGCGGGTCTTGCGATCCAGCCCGTCCTCGTCGCGGCGGGACAGCTCCATGAACTCGAACACGCCATCACCGCCAGGGAAGCGGCGGATCACGCGCACGCGGATGGGCACACGCACCCGCACTCGCACGATCACAAGCCCCATCACGATCCCGCGCACGCCACGGGCTCGCACAGCCTGATGCACCACCATGCCGTGACCTCGGCCGCCGTCGTGCCGCCTTCCATGCGGATCTGCGCCACGACCGTTGCCGGCAAACCCGATTTCCCCGTGCCGGAGCTTCCGGCGATCCGCGGTCGATACACGGTGCAGCTGCGGCCTCCCATCGCCTGACGCGTCTTCCCCTGCGCGCCATCGGTCGTGCGCATCAGCGTCCGGCGTCGACATCGGGCGTCGTTCCCCCCGGCTTCGCGCGGGTGCGGATCCTCCGCGCCCACGGGATGCATTGCGCCGCGCACCGGATCGGTGGCCCATCCCTGTTGGATGAGGACGCCCCATGGAAATGCATTCGAAAGGGCCGCTTGCGGCCCCGCTGCTGCCGCTCGTGCGCACGATCTGGCGGCGCATCCCGACGACCCTGCGTGCGACAAGGCCGATGCGACGGCTCGGCATGGCGATCTACGACCGCTACGTCAGGCACACCGACCGTTGCCAGTCGCACTACACGTGGTTCCTGCGAAATCCGCCGCAGTTGGCGCTCGTCGCGGATCTGATCCTCACCGCGCAAGGGCGAACGCCGGTGCGCGTGATGTCGGTGGGGTGCAGTGTCGGCGCCGAACTCTATTCGCTGATGTGGTTGCTTCGCCGCCTCAAGCCCGACCTCGCGATCGATGCGAGAGGCGTCGACGTGGTCCCGGAGGCGATCGCCGTGGCCCGCCAGGCCAGCTATCGACTGGAGGCGCCGTCATCGACCGGTGGCACGCTGTGGGTCGACGGCGCGCGGGTGCTGTCGACGTCCGCACAGGCCGTGGAGGAGATGTTCGAACTTTGCCCGGACGGCGCCTGGCGGGTGCGGGACTACATCCGCCGTGGGACGACGTGGCACGTGGGCGACGCGACGGACCCGGGCCTGGTCGAATCGCACGGGCTGCAGGACGTCGTGCTGGCATGCAACTTCCTCGGGCCCATGGAACCGGAGATGGCGGAAGCCTGCCTGCGCAACGTGGCGTCGATGGTGGAGCCGGGCGGGTACCTCGTGGTCGACGGGGTGGATCTCGACCTGCGCGCGCGGGTGGTCCGGGACCTCGGCCTGCTGCCCATCACCGAGGACGCGCGGCACATCCACGAGGCCGATCCCTCGAAGCAGGACTGGCCGTGGACGCGCTGGTCGATGGAACCGTTCGACGCCTCGCATCCCGACTGGGCGTTCCGGTACGTGACGGTGTTCCAACGGCCGATGCTCGAACGCAGTGGGCCCCGTGCTTCGCTCGCGCCCGAGGTCCAGGCCAGGTTGGCGGATCCATGAGGGCAGGGGACGTGTCGTCGGGCGGCTTCCCGCGTGCTCCAGGTCGGGGCGTCGCCCGTGCGCGGCCGGCGACCCGCCGGGCGATGCGCTTCGCGCCCGATGGCCGTGCAACATCGGGCGCCTGTCGCGCAAGCTGCACTGCACATCGCATCCGGCGACGCGATCCCGCACTATGTGCCGCTCATCCGTCGCTCCACATCGAGGTACTCCATGCAGTCTTGGCTCCGGCGCAAGGACATCGACAGGCTCACCGTCCACGAGGAAGGACGGCGGCTGGTGCCCACCCTGGGCTGGCCGCACCTGGTCGCGCTGGGCATCGGCGCCATCGTCGGCACCGGCATCTACACGCTGATCGGCGTGGGCGCGGACAAGGCCGGCCCGGCGGTGCTGCTGTCCTTCATCGTCGCCGGCGTGGTCTGCGCCTGCGCGGCGCTCGCGTATGCCGAGATGTCCACGATGATGCCGGCCGCCGGCAGCGCCTACACCTACAGCTACACGGTACTGGGCGAGGCCATCGCGTGGGTCGTGGGCTGGAGCCTGATCCTGGAATACTCGCTGGTGGTCAGCACCGTGGCGGTGGGGTGGTCCGGCTATTTCGTCGGATTCCTCGAATGGGTGCAGGCGCAGACCGGATGGAACGTGACATTGCCCGCCGCGCTCGCGGCCGGCCCGCATGCGGGCGGCGTGGTGAACCTGCCGGCGATCGTCATCACCTTCCTCGTCGCCGGCATGCTGATCGCCGGCACCCGCGAGAGCGCCACGCTCAACGCGATCCTGGTGGTGTTCAAGCTGATCGCGCTGGCGGTGTTCATCGCGGTGGCGCTGCCGGCGTTCGACATGGCGAACCTGACGCCGTTCATGCCGTACGGCTTCCCGAAGTCGATCGATGCGCAAGGCGTCGAGCGCGGCGTGATGGCCGCGGCGGCGATCATCTTCTTCGCCTTCTACGGCTTCGATGCGATCTCCACCGCGGCCGAGGAAACCAAGAACCCCGGCCGCGACCTGTCGATCGGCATCGTCGGTTCGATGATCGGCTGCACGCTGATCTACGTGCTGGTCGCCCTGGCGGCGGTGGGCGCGATGAGCTTCACCGTGTTCGGCAAGAGCGCCGAACCGCTGGCGCTGATCATGCGCGAACTCGGCCACGGCACGGCGGCGTTGGTGATCGGCATCGTCGCGGTGATCGCGCTGCCGACGGTGCTGCTGGCGTTCTTCTACGGGCAGAGCCGCATCTTCTTCGTGATGTCGCGCGACGGCCTGCTGCCGCGCGGCCTGTCGAAGGTGAACCCGCGCACGGGCACGCCGGTGGCGATCACGCTGTTCACCGCGGTGCTGGTCGCCGCGCTGGCGGGCGTGGCGCGACTGGACGAGATCGCCGCGCTGGCCAACGCCGGCACGCTGGTGGCGTTCATCGCGGTGGCCGTGTGCATGCTGGTGCTGCGCAAGCGCGATCCGAACCGCCCGCGCGTGTTCCGCACGCCGCTGGCGTGGGTGGTCGGCCCGCTGGCGATCTTCGGCTGCCTGTACCTGTTCTGGAGCCTGCCGCACACCACGCAGAAGTGGTTCCTGGTGTGGAACGTCGTAGGCGTGATCGTCTATGTGCTCTACAGCCGTCGCGCGAGCCTGCTGGCCAGGGGACAGGAGGCCTGAGGGTTCCGGTGAGTGGATGAAGAAAAGGCGCCGAAAGGCGCCTTTTCTGTTTCGCCGTCATCCGCGCGAAGGCGGGGGCCAGCGGCCCGATGCATCACCCGCGTCTTTGTAGCCCGGGTAAGGCGAAGCCGCACCCGGGGAGCTGCCACCTCGTCAACCCCGGTGCGCTTCGCTTCCCCGGGCACACAAGCCGTCGGGTGCATCGACTCATCCGGGCTCATCCCGGCAACGCCGCCGAAAGCACCGCCCCCGCTTCCTCCTCGATCTTCAACGCCGCCAGCTCGTCGGCGCGCGTGCGCCCGCGATTGAGGATCGCCAGCGGAATGCCCGCCTCGTGCGCCATGCGCGCGAAACGGAATCCCGAATACACCATCAGCGACGAGCCCACGACGAGCATCGCGTCGGATGCCTTCAGCGCATCGCCGGCGCGCACCGCACGATCGCGCGGGACGTTCTCGCCGAAGAACACCACGTCGGGCTTGAGCATGCCGCCGCAGCGCTCGCAGGCCGGCACGGTGAAGCGGGTGAAATCGTGACCGTCGAGATCCGCATCGCCGTCCGGCGCGGTGCCGGCGTCCAGGTGCGTCCACCCGGGATTGGCCGCCGCCAGGCGCGATTGAAGTTCCGCTCGCGCCGATTCGGTCCGGCATTGCAGGCAGACGACGCCGTCGAGCCGACCGTGCAGGTCGACGACATGGCGACTACCGGCGCGCTGATGCAGCCCGTCGACGTTCTGCGTCAGCAGCATCGACACCCCATCGCGCGATTCCCACTGCGCCAATGCGTGATGCACGCCGTTCGGCTGCGCCTCGTCGATGCGCGGCCAGCCGATGAAGCTGCGCGCCCAGTAGCGGGCGTTCACGCGCGGATCGCCGGTGAACGCCTGGTAGGTGACGGGCGGCGTGCGCTTCCACTGGCCGTCCGCGTCGCGGTAATCGGGGATGCCGGAGTTCGTGCTGCATCCGGCGCCGGTGAGCACGAACACGCGCCGGAACGGGGCGAGCCAGTCGCGCAGGACGCCGGCGGACTCGGCAATGGGGTTGGGCAGGGCGGACATGCCTCCATCTTATGGGCGAGGGGAGCCGCTCCAAGGCCGCACGGCGCGATCCGACCTGAACGGCCCGTCCGCCCCTGATCCATCGTCGTCTCACAACCTGAGACAGCCCTCCCGCACCATCGCCCGATGCCCCTGAGCGCCTTCCACCCCGCCGTCGCCGCCTGGTTCGCCAAGGCGTTCCCCGCGCCCACGTCCGCGCAGGTGCGGGCGTGGCCGGCGATCCGCAGCGGCCGCAACACGCTGGTCGCCGCGCCGACGGGCTCGGGCAAGACGCTGACCGCGTTCATGACGGCGATCGACACGCTGGTCCGCCAGGGCCTGGCGCACGCCGGCAACGGCGCGCTGTTCGACGAAGCGGCCGGGCTGCCGGACGAAACCTTCGTCGTCTACGTCTCGCCGCTCAAGGCGCTGTCGAACGACATCCGCATCAACCTCGAGGCGCCGCTCGCCGGCATCCGCGAGGAACTGGCCGCGGTGGGCCTGCCGGACGTGGAGATCCGCACCGCCGTGCGCACAGGCGACACGCCGCAGGCCGAGCGCGCCGCGAACCGCCGCAAGCCGCCGCACATCCTCGTCACCACGCCCGAATCGCTGTACGTGCTGCTGGGTTCCGAATCCGGCCGCGCGATGCTGTCCACCGTGCGTTCGGTGATCGTCGACGAAATCCACGCCGTCGCCGCGAGCAAGCGCGGCAGCCATCTCGCGCTCTCGCTGGAACGCCTGGAAGCGCTGTGCGGCCATCGCCTCACGCGCGTCGGCCTGTCGGCGACGCAGAAGCCGATCGAGCAGGTCGCGCGCTTCCTCGTCGGTTCGGCCGCCGTCGCGCCGGACGGCACGCCCGATTGCGAGATCGTCGACATCGGCTACACGCGCGAACGCGACCTCGCGCTCGAACTGCCGCCCACGCCGCTCAGCGCGGTGATGTCGTCGGACCAGTGGGAGCAGGTCTACACGCGCGTGGCCGAGCTGGTCGAACAGCACCGCACGACGCTCGTGTTCGTCAACACGCGCCGCATGGCCGAGCGCGCCGCGCATCACCTGGGCGAAAAGCTCGGCAAGGACGCGGTGGCCGCGCATCACGGCTCGCTGTCGAAGGAACTGCGCCTGGATGCCGAACAACGCCTCAAGCGCGGCGAACTGCGCGTGCTGGTGGCGACGGCGTCGCTTGAGCTGGGCATCGACATCGGCGACGTGGACCTGGTGTGCCAGCTCGGTTCGCCACGCTCGATCGCCGCGTTCCTGCAGCGCGTGGGCCGTTCCGGACACTACGTCGGTGGCACGCCGAAGGGCCGTCTTTTCCCGCAGACGCGCGACGAACTGGTCGAATGCGCGGCGCTGCTCGACGGCGTGCGTCGTGGCGAACTCGACGCGTTGATCATGCCCGACGCGCCGCTGGACGTGCTCGCGCAGCAGATCGTCGCCGAAGCGGCATGCCAGGAATGGAGCGAGGACGCGCTGTTCGACTGGGTGCGTCGCGCCTGGCCGTACGCGCAGCTCGAGCGCGAGGATTTCAACGCGATCGTGCGCATGCTCGCCGACGGCTTCACCACGCGTCGCGGCATCCGCGCCGGCTACCTGCACCGCGATGCGGTGAACCGCGTCGTGCGCGGTCGCAAGGGCGGTCGTACCACCGCGCTCATGTCGGGCGGCACCATCCCGGACACCGGCGACTACTCGGTGGTCATGGAGCCGGAGTCGGTGTTCATCGGCACGGTGAACGAGGATTTCGCGGTCGAAAGCATGGCCGGCGACATCTTCCAGCTGGGCAACGCGAGCTACCGCATCCTGCGCGTGGAGCCCGGCAAGGTCCGCGTGGAAGACGCGCAGGGCCAGCCGCCGAGCATTCCGTTCTGGCTGGGCGAAGCGCCGGGTCGTACCGATGAACTTTCCGTCGCCGTGTCGCGCCTGCGCGAGGAAGTGGCTGCGCGCCTCGCTGTTGAGCCCCTCTCCCCCCGCGAGAGGGCTCGGGGTGAGGGCCGGGACGAGCAGGGCAACGATGCGGCCGATGCTGCTTTTGCAACCGCGCCCGACGATCTGCAAACCCACATCGAATCCACCGGCGCCTTCCGCCATCTCACCGAAGAAATCCGTCTAACCCCCGAAGCCGCCCGCCAGATCATCGAATACCTCGGCAGCACCGCCGCCACGCTGGGCGCGATGCCGACGCAGCACACGCTGGTGCTCGAGCGCTTCTTCGACGAATCCGGCGGCACGCAGCTCATCATCCACACGCCCTACGGCAGTCGCATCAACCGCGCGTGGGGTCTGGCGCTGCGCAAGCGCTTCTGCCGCAAGTTCAATTTCGAACTGCAGGCGGCGGCGACCGAGGACGCGATCATCCTCTCGCTGTCCACCAGCCACAGCTTCCCGCTGATCGAAGTCGCCAGCTACCTGCATTCGGCGTCCGCCGAGCACGTGCTGATCCAGGCGCTGCTCGACGCGCCACTGTTCGGCGTACGCTGGCGCTGGGTCGCGACCACGGCGCTCGCGTTGCCGCGTTTCGTCGGCGGCAAGAAGGTGCCGCCGCAATTGCAGCGCATGAAGTCCGAGGACCTGCTCGCGACGGTTTTCCCCGACCAGGTCGCGTGCGCGGAAAACCTCGTCGGCGAGCGCGAGGTGCCCGACCATCCGCTGGTCGCGCAGACGCTGCACGATTGCCTGCACGAAGCGATGGACATCGACGGCTGGCTCGATGTGCTGCGCGCGATGGAAGCGGGGGAGGTGCAGGTCGTTGCACGCGACCTGAGCGCGCCTTCGCCATTCGCGGCGGAAATCCTCAACGCGCGTCCGTACGCGTTCCTCGACGACGCGCCGCTGGAAGAGCGCCGCACGCAGGCCGTGCAGACGCGTCGCTACACCGATGCGCAAAGCGCGGACGATCTCGGCCGCCTCGACGCCGACGCCATCGACGCCGTGCGCGAGGAATGCTGGCCGCAGGTCCGCAACGCCGACGAAATGCACGAGGCGCTGATGGGGCTGGGCGTCGTCACCGAGCGCGAAGTGCGCGAGAACGGCTGGGCCGACTGGCTGTCGCGCCTGGTCAAGGCGCATCGCACGACGAAGCTGATGCCGCCCGCGCCCGACAAGCCCGTAAGCCAGCGCGGCAGCGACGGCAACGGCCTGTGGGTCGCCGCCGAACGCCTGCCGCAGTTGCAGGCGATCTTCGCCGACGTGCCAATGCAAACCCCGATCGACGCGCCGGCCGAGTACGCCGCGCAAGCGTGGGATCGCGAGGACGCGCTGGTCGAACTGCTGCGCTCGCGCCTGACAGGTCTTGGGCCGACACCGTCGTCGGTCATCGCGGACGATCTTTCGCTGCCACGCAGCGATGTCGACCTCGCGCTGCTGCGCCTGCAGAACGAAGGCTATGTGATGCAGGGTCGCTTCACGCCGGGCGCCGGCGTGGACGAGTGGTGCGAACGTCATCTGCTCGCGCGCATCCACCGCTACACGCTCAAGCGGCTGCGCCGTGAGATCGAACCGGTCGCGCCGCGCGATTTCATGCGCTTCCTGTTCGACTGGCAGCGCGTCGCGCCGAGCGCGCGCGTGAACGGGCCCGAAGCCCTCGCCGGCGTGCTCGCGCAGCTGGAAGGTTTCGAAGCGCCCGCCGCCGCATGGGAAAGCGAAGTGCTGCCCACGCGCGTCAACGACTATTCGATCTCGTGGCTCGACGACCTGTGCACCGCCGGCCGCACGCTGTGGACGCGCCTGCGCGCGGGCCCGGCCGACACGGGCGCCGCGAAGGGCAGCACGCCCGTGCGCGCCACGCCTGTCGTGCTGCTGCCGCGTCGCGATGCCGCCGTGTGGACGCGACTCGCGCCGCCGCCCGCAACCGACGAAGCGCTGTCGTCGCGCGCGCAGAAGGTCGTCGAGTACCTCGGCGAGAACGGCGCGTCGTTCTTCGACGAACTCGTCGGCGGCGCGCATCTGCTGCGCACCGAACTCGAAGACGCGCTCGCCGAACTCGTCGCGCGCGGACGCGTGCATTGCGACAGCTACGCCGGCCTGCGCGCCTTGCTGGTGCCCGCATCGAAGCGGCCGAGCGCCACGAACCACGGCCGTCGTCGTCGTGCCGCGTTGTTCGGCATCGAGGATGCGGGCCGCTGGGCGCTGATCCGCCGCAACGCGTCGGCGGAACAGGCGCGCACGCCGGAAGACGTCGAACACGTCGCGCGCACGCTGCTGCGTCGCTACGGTGTGGTGTGCTGGCGCCTGCTCGAACGCGAAGCGCAGTGGCTGCCACCGTGGCGCGAACTCGTGCGCGTCTACCATCGCCTGGAAGCGCGCGGCGAGATCCGCGGCGGTCGCTTCATTTCGGGCCTGTCGGGCGAGCAGTTCGCGCTGCCCGAAGCGATCGGCCTGATGCGCCAGATCCGCCAGCGTCCGCAGGACGGCGCGATGGTGTGCGTGTCGGCGGTCGACCCGCTCAATCTCGTCGGCACCATCGTCAGCGGCGAGAAGGTGCCGCGCCTGGCGGGCTCGCGCATCCTGTATCGCGATGGCGTGCCCTTGGCGACGCTGGTGTCGGGCGAGGTGAATCTGCTCGTCGAGCTGCCGCCCGATGAGGAAGCGAAGGCTCGCCGCATCCTGCTGCGCGAGCCGGAGCGTTCGATCGCGGGGTTCACCGCGCCGATTTCGGTGCCGTCGCTGGCCCCGGTGGTGCGCACGACGCATTGACGCGCCCAGGCTTTTGTAGCCCGGGTAAGCGAAGCGCACCCGGGGGAACGAAGTGATAGCGTTCGGCGGCCTTGATGCGCCCCGGGTGCGCTTCGCCTACCCGGGCTACAAGGCCAATGCAACGGCCACCCATTCAGGCCTTCAATCCCCCTTGACCCCACGCGCGGGAAGATGGACATGCCGCAACGCATGGACCCCGCGCATTGGCCATCCGCAAGTCGCCCCCGAAAACGCCCGCGAAGCGCGTACGCAGGCGCGTCGCCGTGCGCGACGGGCAGGCGCCGGAGCCGGTGGACGACAGCCTCGCCGCGATGCGCGAGGCGGCGAAAGGCTGCAAGCGCTGCCCCCTGTGGAAGCCCGCGACGCAGACCGTGTTCGGCGAAGGGCCTGAAGACGCGCGCGTGCTGTTCATCGGCGAACAGCCCGGCGATGCGGAAGACCTCAGCGGACAGCCCTTCGTCGGGCCGGCGGGCAAGCTGTTCGATCGCGCGCTGGCGGAACTCGGCCTGGATCGCGCGAAGTTCTACGTCACCAACGCGGTGAAGCACTTCAAGTTCGAACGCCGCGGCAAGGTGCGGCTGCACAAGAGTCCCGACGCGTCCGAGCGCGCCGCCTGCCGCATCTGGCTGGAGCGCGAACTCGCGGCCGTGCAACCCGACGTCATCGTCTGTCTCGGTGCGATCGCCGCGCGTTCGGTGCTCGGCAGCAAATTCCGGCTGATGGCGCAACGTGGCGCCTGGCAGACGCTTGCCGACGGCACGCGCGTGCTCGCGACGGTGCATCCCTCGTTCGTGCTGCGCCAGCGTGGCGACGAGGATCGCCATGCCGCCTACGCGCAGTTCGTCGCCGATCTGTCGCTGCTCCAGCGCGCGGGACGCCCTCGATGACGACGCCGCGGGGCAGGGTACGCATCGGGATTTCCGGCTGGCGTTACGCGCCGTGGCGCGGCGTGTTCTATCCCGAAGGATTGGCGCAGCGGCGTGAACTGGAATACGCCTCGCGCTGCTTCCACAGCATCGAGATCAACGGCACGTTCTATTCGCTGCAGCGCCCCGAAAGCTTCCGCCTGTGGCGCGACGAAACGCCGGACGAATTCGTCTTCGCCGTGAAAGGCAGCCGCTTCCTCACGCACCTCAAGCGCCTGAAGGACGTGGAGACGCCGCTCGCCTCGTTCTTCGCGCAGGGATTGCTGGCGCTGGGGCCGAAGCTCGGGCCGATCCTGTGGCAGCTGCCGCCGAATTTCCGTTTCGATGCGCAGCGCCTGCGCGGATTCTTCGAGCTGCTTCCCACGGACACGACGCAGGCGGAGCAGCTCGCGCGACGACGCGAAGTGACACTGATGAAAGGCCGCAGCGTGCTGAAGGCGAAGGGCGAACACGCGCTGAGGCATGCGCTGGAAGTGCGGCACGAAAGCTTCCTCGTGCCCGAATGCACCGCGCTGCTGCGCGAGTTCAACATCGCGCTGGTGGTGGCGGACACCGCGCGGAAGTTTCCGTTCGTCGGCGACGTCACGGCGGACTTCGTCTACATCCGCCTGCACGGCGACGAGGAACTGTACGCCAGCGGCTACGGCGATGAAGCGCTGGACACCTGGGCGCGGCGCATCCGGACCTGGCGCACCGGCGGCGTGCCGAACGACGTGCCGCGGATCGAACGCACGCGGCCGGCGCGACGGTCGCGCGATGTCTACTGCTATTTCGACAACGATGCGAAGGTCCGCGCGCCGTTCGATGCGCGCGGGTTGATGAAGCGGCTCGGCGGCTGACGCGCCACGGTCAACGGCGCGCAATGTTCGGCCCGGAGGATGGGCGCGGCCGGTTGCACGGGGGAGCCGGCGTGCCCTGTCCGCAAGGAGCGAACCAATGTTTGTTGCCATCCACCGGATGTTCCGCTTCGCCGCCACGACACTGCTTGCCTTCGGCATCGCCACGCCCGCCGCTTTCGCCGATGATGCGGCCGTGACCGCCGCCGACCGCCATCGTCCATCCGATCCGCCCGGCCGCCAGGGCCTGGTCGTCATCGCCCATCGCGGCGCCAGCGGTTACCGGCCCGAACACACGCTGGAGTCGTATCGCCTCGCGATCCGCCAGGGCGCGGATTTCATCGAACCGGACCTGGTCGCCACGAAGGACGGCGTGCTCGTCGCGCGCCACGAGAACGAGATTTCCGGCACGACGGATGTCGCCTCGCATCCGGAATTCGCCGGTCGCCGCGCGACCAAGACCATCGACGGCGTGACGATGACCGGCTGGTTCACCGAGGATTTCACGCTCGCAGAGCTGAAGACGCTGCGTGCGAAGGAACGCATTCCCGCGATCCGCCCGAACAACACGCGCTTCGATGGGATGTATCCGATCCCGACGCTGGCGGAGGTGATCGCGCTGGTGGAACGGGAAAGCCGCAACGGGCGTCGCATTGGCATCTATCCGGAAACCAAGCATCCGACGTATTTCGCGCGTGAGGGGCGGCGCATCGACGGGACGCCCATCAACACCTCGCTGGGCGCGAAGCTGATCGAAACGCTGGTCGCCGAAGGCTTCACCGACCCGCGTCGCATCTACATCCAGAGCTTCGAGTTCGAGAACCTGATCGAACTGAAGAAGTCGCTGATGCCGGCCGCCGGCATCGACCTGCCGCTGGTGCAACTGTACGACGACTTCCACGGCGCTGCGCCGTACGACGTCGCGTACAACATCGCGCATGGGTCGAATCTCGCCGCGATCTACGGTGGCCTCGTGCAGGCGGTGGGCGGAATCGATGCGGACACGCGCTATGGCGCATTCGCCACCGAACCGGCGTTGACGTGGATGCGCGCGAACTACGCCAGCGGCGTCGGCCCGTGGAAGGGCAGCCTGCTGCCGCGCACGACGCTGGAAACGCCGGTCGATGCCGACGGCGACGGCAAGGCGGAACTCGCCGCGCAGAACACCGGCATCGTGCATCCGATGCTCGCGTGGGCGTTGAAGGCGGGATTGCAGGTGCATCCGTACACGTTGCGCGCGGAGGAGACGTATCTGGCGCGGACGCCGGGCGGTGTGCCGCAGTCGGTGGTCGCCGAAGCTCTGCAGCTGTACGGGCTGGGCGTGCAGGGGTTCTTCATCGACCAGCCGGACCAGGGCGTGCTGGCGCGGGAGATCTTTCTTGAAGTGAACCGGCTGCGGGGGCGATAACCCGCGGCGTGGTCGGGCGGGCTCTTGTAGTCCGGGCAAGGCCGGAAGGCCGCACCCGGGGAAGCCTTCCCGTCGCGTCACGCGAAAGCCCCGGGTGCGCTTCGCTTACCCGGGCTAAAAAGGCAAAAAAAACCGCCCGGTTTCCCGGGCGGCTTTTCGTGTCACGTCGCGACGAACCGACTTACTTCTTCGACGCCTTCGTCGTCGGCTGCGACGGCGCGGTGGTCAGGCCACGCTTCTCCAGCAGCGGCTCGATCTTCGGATCGTGCCCGGCGAAGTTGCGGAACAGCTGCAGCGCGTCGGTGCTGCCGCCCTGCGAGAGCAGGGTCTGGCGGAAGTGGTCGCCGTTCTTGCGGCTCAGGCCGCCGTTCTGCTTGAACCACTGCACCGAGTTGGCGTCGAGCACTTCCGACCAGATGTAGGCGTAGTAGCCGGCCGCGTAGCCGCCCATGATGTGGCTGAAGTACGGAGTCTTGTAACGCGGCGGCACCGCGTAGAAGTCCACGCCGTCCTTCTTCAGCGCGTTGGCTTCGAAGGCCATCACGCCGCTGGCCGCCGGCAGCTGGTCTCCAGTGGCCTGGTGCCAGTTCTGGTCGAGCATCGCCGCGCCCAGGTACTCGGTCGTCGCGAAGCCCTGGTTGAACTTCGAAGCGGCGATGACCTTGTCCAGCAGTTCCTTCGGCATCGGCGCGCCGGTCTGGTAGTGCTTGGCGTAGTTGGCCAGGATCGACGGCCAGTCGGCCCACATCTCGTTGACCTGCGAGGGGTACTCGACGAAGTCGCGCGGGACGCTGGTGCCGCTGAAGTACGGGTACTTCACGTCCGAGAACATGCCGTGCAGCGCATGGCCGAACTCGTGGAACGCGGTGGTGACCTCATCCCAGGTCAGCAGCGTCGGCTTGCCTTCGCTCGGCTTGGGGATGTTGAGGTGGTTGGCGACGACCGGCTTGAAGCCGCTCAGCTCGGACTGGTCGACGTAGGAGTTCATCCACGCACCGCCGCGCTTGGACGAGCGCGCGTACGGGTCCCAGATGAAGATCGCCAGCTGCGAGCCGTCCTCGTTGAACACGTCGTACACCCAGGTGTCCGGGTGATACTTCGGCAGGTCGGTGCGCTGCTTGAACTTCAGGCCGTACAGCTGGCCGGCGGCGTAGAACACGCCGTTTTCCAGCACGTTCTGCATCTCGAAGTACGGCTTGAGCTGCGACTCGTCGAAGCTGTACTTCGCCTGGCGCACCTTCTCGCTGTAGTAGGCCCAGTCCCACGGCTCCAGCTTGAACGTCGGCTGGCCCTTGGCCTTCTGCTCGGCGTCGATCATCGCCTGCAGGTCGGCGGCTTCGCGCTTGGCGTTGGCGACGGCGGCCGGGGCGAGCTGCCCGAGCATCGCGTTGACGGCCTGCGGCGTCTTGGCGGTTTCGTCTTCCAGCACGTAGGCGGCGTAGTTCGGGTAGCCCATCAGCTCGGCGCGTTCGGCGCGCAGCTTGGTGACCTGGGCGACGATGCCGGTGTTGTCGAACTCGTTGCCGCGGCTGCCGCGCGCGACGGACGCCTTGTGCAGGCGCTCGCGCAGGGCGCGGTTGGTCAGCTGCGCTTCCGGCGGCTGGCCGGTGGTGTTGAGCAGCGCGATGACGTACTTGCCCGGCAGGTTGCGGGTCTTCGCGGCTTCGGCGGCGGCGGCGATCTGCTCGTCGGACAGCCCGTCGAGTTCTTCCTTCGTGTCGACCACGACGGCCGAGGCGTTCACTTCGGCCAGCACGTTCTGGCTGAACTTGGTGCCCAGCGCGGCCAGCTGCGCGTTGATCTGCTTCAGCTTGGCCTTGTCGGCCTCGGACAGGTTGGCGCCGGCGCGGACGAAATCGGTGTAGTAGCGCTCGACCAGGCGCACGCCCTGCGCGTCCAGGCCCAGCGAATCGCGGGTGTCGTACAGCGCCTTCACGCGCTCGAACAGCTTGCCGTTGAGGTTGATCGCGTCGCGGTGCGCGGCGAACTTCGGCGCGTAGTCGCCCTGCAGCTTCTCGCGCGCCGGGTTGGTATCGGTTCCGACCAGGTTGAAGAACACGGTCGTGGCCCGGGCCAGCGTGCGGCCCGAGTTCTCCATCGCGATGATGGTGTTCTGGAAGGTCGGCTTTTCCGCGTTGTTGGCGATCGCGTCGATTTCCTTCAGCTGCTGGGCCATGCCGGCATCGAAGGCGGGGCCGAAATCGCTGTCCTTGATCTGGTCGAACTGCGGGTAGTGCAGCGGCAGCGGGCTGTCGGCGAAGAACGGATTGGTGCCTTTGGCGGCGTCGGCTTGCGCACTCACGGCGGTACCTTGCTTGGGGGTCTTGGCGTAAGTGGGGGCGGTCGCGGCGATTGCCACGGCCAGCGCCAGCGCGAGAGGGTGCTTCATGGGCTCGGAAACCTCGTCAAAGGGAGCCCGAAGCCTACCCGATGGGCCAGGGTGCGACCCATGACGAAAGGCATGCCTTCATCAACCGACCGCACGGGCACAGGCTGGCTACACTCCGGGGACAACCGGGCCGCCGGTCCGGGCACATCAGCGGGACACGCATGGACATGAACACGAGAACTCGCGCGGCGCTGGCCGGCACGCTCGCCCTCGGGCTGCTGGCGCTGGCCCCGCAGGCGCTGGCGACGGAAACCCTCCGCTACGTGGCCCTGGTGGACGGCGGCAAGCAGGCGGGACAGCAGGTCGTGACCCGCGGCGACGACGGCACGACGAAGGTCGAATTCATCTTCAAGGACAACGGCCGCGGCCCGGAACTGAAGGAGGAATTCACCCTCGCGCCGGACGGCACGTACCGCACCTATCAGGTGCAGGGCACGTCCACGTTCGGGGCGAGGATCGACGAGAGCTTCCGCCGCGAGGGCGATGAGGCGCAGTGGAAATCCACCTCCGACGAAGGCCGCCAGACGGTGCGGGGCACCGCGCTGTACCAGCCGTTGGGCGGCTCGCCAGCGGCGTTCTCGGTGGCGTTCAACGCGCTCTCGCAGCGCAGCGACGGCAAGCTGCCGCTGATCCCGAGCGGCACGCTCACCTCGCGCAGGGTCGCGCAAGCGCAGGCGCAATGCGGCGCGCAGACGCGCGACGTGCAACTCGTCGCGATGACCGGCGTGGGCTTGGTGCCGACCTTCGTGTGGGCGACGACCGACGCCAATCCGCGCCTGTTCGCCTACATCTATCCCGGGTTCCTGCAGCTGATCGAGGACGGCTGCCAGGCCGCCGCCGCGGACCTGGAAACCCGCCAGAAGCAGGCCGAAGGCGATGCGCTGGTCGATCTGGCCAAACGCCTGGGCCATCCGCTCGCCGGCACGACGCTGATCCGCAACGCGCGCGTGTTCGACAGCGAGAAGGCGACGCTGGGCGCGGCCAGCGACGTGCGGGTGAGGGACGGAAAGATCGTGTCGGTCTCGCCCGCGTCGAAGGACACGTCCGCCGCCGACCACGTCATTAACGCCGACGGAAAGGTGCTGCTGCCCGGTCTGTTCGACATGCACACGCACGTCGGCCGCTGGGACGGCGGGCTGAATCTCGCCGCCGGCGTCACCACCGTGCGCGATATGGGCAACGACAACGCCACGCTCCAGCAGATGATGGGCGAGATCGCCGGCGGCACGCTGATGTCGCCGGACGTGGTGCCGGCCGGTTTCATCGAGGGCGAGAGCAAGTTCTCCGCGCGCAACGGCTTCGTGGTGAAGAACCTCGACGACGCGAAGAAGGCGGTGGACTGGTACGCGCAGCACAAGTACCCGCAGATCAAGATCTACAACTCCTTCCCGAAGGACATCCTCAAGGAAACGGTCGCCTACGCGCATGCCAAGGGGCTGCGCGTGAGCGGTCACGTGCCGGCGTTCCTGCGCGCGCAGGACGTGGTGGACGACGGCTTCGACGAGATCCAGCACATCAACCAGCTGATGCTGAACTTCTTCGTCGACGAGAAGACCGACACGCGCACGCTGGCGCGCTTCTACCTCGTCGCCGACAGGGCCGACGGGCTCGACCTCGACAGCAGGCCGGTGCAGGACTTCATCCACACGCTGGCGGAAAAGCAGGTGGTGATCGACCCGACGCTGGCGACGTTCGAGTTCCTGCACCAGCGCGAAGGCGAGATGTCGCCGATCGTGGCCGACGTCGCCGACCACCTGCCGCCGGACGTGCAGCGCGGCCGGCGCGCGGCGGAGATGAACATCCCGGACGATGCGACCGCGGCGAAGTACAACCGTTCGTTCGCCAAGCTGGTGGACTTCGTCGGCCGCGCCTACAAGGCGGGCGTGCCGATGGTGGCCGGCACCGACGAGATGGTCGGTTTCACCCTGCAACGCGAGCTCGAACTGTACGTGCAGGCCGGCCTGACCCCGTCGCAGGCGCTGCAGGTGGCGACCTGGAACGGCGCGAAGTACAGCCGCACGCTGGCCGAACGCGGTTCGGTGACGCCGGGCAAGCGTTCGGACCTGGTGCTGATCGACGGCGACCCGACGAAGGACATCGCCGACATCCGGAAAGTGGCGCTGGTGCTCAAGGGCGACACCGCGTACTACCCGGAGGAAATCCACGAGGCGCTGGGGATCAAGCCGTTCGCGCCGGCGGTTCGGGTGCTCAACAGCCGCTGATGGCGTCTCCTCCCCCTGCTCGCGGGGGGAGGTTGCAAGCAGGGCGGGGAGCGAAGGCGGCAGGGCTCTCGCCGGCCCCGATACGCGCCGGTACGGCCCTTTAACACTCTGGTAACATTCCCGCGTCATGTCGAGCAGCCAGGGCGCGGGACCGGGTCCGCGCCAGGCCGTCAAGGGACGGTCCCCGAGTTGATCCATCCGCTCATCGCATCGCCGCATCGCATGCCGGAGAGAGCATCGATGCGTCGGCCTTCGAACCCTTGGCGCCTCCATCCTTCGGCGCCGCTTATCGAGACCGCCCCATGTCCGCCACGCGCGCTTCCCGCAAGTTTCCCCGCCACGCCCTGACCGTCGCCATCGCGCTGATGCTGCCGGCGCAGGCCGCCTTCGCGCAGGATGCGCAGACCACGCAGGCACCGGACACCACGCCGTCCGCCACGACGCTGGACGCCGTCCAGGTGACCGCGCAGCGCAAGGTCGAGAACCTGCAGGACGTGCCGGTCTCGGTCAGCACGATCGACGCGCAGGCGCTGGACGTGCTCAGCTCCGGCGGCACCGACGTGCGCTTCATGTCCGGCCGCGTGCCGAGCCTGAACATCGAATCGTCCTTCGGCCGCGCCTTCCCGCGCTTCTACATCCGCGGCTACGGCAACACCGACTTCCGCCTCAACACCTCGCAGCCGGTGTCGCTGGTCTATGACGACGTCGTGCAGGAAAACCCGATCCTCAAGGGCTTCCCGGTGTTCGACCTGGACCGCGTGGAAGTGCTGCGCGGCCCGCAGGGTTCGCTGTTCGGCCGCAACAGCCCGGCCGGCGTGGTGAAGTTCGAATCGGCGCGTCCGTCGCAGGAATTCGGCGGCTACGGCAAGCTCGGCGTGGGCACCGACAACATGGTGAACTTCGAGGGCGCCGTCGGCGGCGGCCTGACCGAGAACCTCTCGGCGCGCGCCTCGGTGCTGTTCCAGCGTCGCGACGACTGGGTCGACAACACCTATCCGGGCCCGAACGACGGCTTCGAAGGCTATGACGAATCCGCCGGCCGCGTGCAGTTCCTGTACGAAGGCGGCGACTGGGACCTGCTGCTCAACGCGCACGCGCGCCACCTCAACGGCACCGCGCGCCTGTTCCGCGCCAACATCATCGAGCCGGGCACGAACGAGCTGGTCGCCGGCTTCGACGAGGACAGCGTCTCGCTCAACGGCCTCAACCATTCCGAACTCGACAGCAAGGGCGCCAGCGCGCGCCTGAGCTGGAACCTGAGCGACACCTACACGCTGTACGCGATCACCGGCTACGAGTCGGTGGAGACCTACAGCCGCGGCGACATCGACGGCGGCACGCCGGACGGCCCGGGCGTGATTCCGTTCCAGTCCGAAACCGCCGACGGCATCCCGCGCCACGCGCAGTGGACGCAGGAATTCCGCATCGAATCGAACACCGGCACGCCGTGGAACTGGCAGGGCGGCGTGTTCTATTTCAACGAGGACTACGACGTCGAGAGCTTCAGCTACGACTCGCTCAACAACGGTGCGCCGGACGGCTACGAGCGCGTGCGCCAGACCAACGATTCGTGGGCGGTGTTCGCCGCCGCGACCTGGCAGGCCACCGACGCGCTCGAGCTGCGCGCCGGCGCGCGCTACACCTGGGACGAGAAGGAACTGAACGTCCTGGAGTACTGGAACACCGGCTTCGCCCCGTGCATCGGCCCGACGCTGGGCATCATCCCCGGCCCGGTGCTGTGCACCATCGACGACCTGCTGGCCGCCGAAGGCCCGGGCGGCACGCTGACGGCCGCGCCGGAAGACAAGAAGTTCAGCTGGGACCTGTCGGCGACGTACGAGATCAACGACGACGTGAACCTCTACGCGCGCGTCGCGACCGGTTATCGCGGCAGCTCGATCCAGGCCGCCGGCGCGTTCAACCGCATGTCGGTCGCCGGTCCGGAGACCTCGACCTCGTACGAGGCGGGCGTCAAGGCCGACCTGTGGAACAACCGCGCGCGCCTCAATGCGGGCGTCTTCTACTACGAGGTCGAGGACCAGCAGCTCACCGCCGTGGGCGGCGCGGCGAACGCCAACATCCTGCTCAACGCCGATCGTTCGGTGGGCCAGGGCTTCGAAATGGACTTCCAGGCCTACCTGACCGACAACCTGCTGGTCACGCTGGGCAGCAGCTACAACGACACGGAGATCAAGGACAGCGATCTCAACGTCGCCGGCTGCGTGGCGTGCACCGTGACCAACGAGCCGGTGCTCGATCCGGTCACGGGCCTGCCGACCGGCAGCTACTACATCGACGGCAACGTGCTGCCGCAGGCGCCGAAGTGGACGCACAACCTCACCGCGCGCTGGGGTTTGCCGATGGACAACGGCAACGAGTTCTACGTCTACACCGACTGGATGTACCGCAGCGAGGTCAACTTCTTCCTGTACGACTCGATCGAGTTCACCGGCAAGTCGCTGGTGGAAGGCGGCCTGCGCGTGGGCTACAGCTGGAACTACGGCAAGTACGACCTGGCGCTGTTCGGCCGCAACATCACCGACGAGGTGCAGGTGGTGGGCGCGATCGACTTCAACAACCTCACCGGCATGATCAACGAGCCGCGCACGTTCGGTGCGGAGTTCCGCGCTTCGTTCTGATGGTGGTTGCCTGATGCGAGTGGTGACGACGACGCCGGGCTTGTCCCGGCGTTGTTGTTTCTGGAGTGCGTCGGTTTCGCGCTCGTCGCGGGTCCTCTTTCCGTCATCCCGGCCTTCGCCCGGACGACGGTGAGAGGGCAGGAGGCGCGACGTGGCGTGACCGGGCGGCGTTATCCTTGGAGCACCCTCCACCCGGACCACCCCCATGCCCACCGCCTACGACTTCACCGCCACCGACATCGACGGCCAGCCGCGCGCGTTGCGCGAGTTCGAAGGCAAGGCGCTGCTGATCGTCAACGTCGCCTCCAAGTGCGGCTTCACTCCGCAGTACACGGGCCTCGAAAAACTCCAGCGCGATTACGCCGGGCGCGGCTTCGCGGTGCTGGGTTTCCCGTGCGACCAGTTCGGCCATCAGGAGCCGGGCGACGAAGCCGAGATCAGGAATTTCTGCTCGCTCACCTACGACGTGACCTTCCCGATGTTCGCCAAGATCGACGTCAACGGCGACGCGGCGCATCCGTTGTGGAAGTGGCTGAAGGACGAGAAGGGCGGCTTCCTCGGCATCGACGCGATCAAGTGGAACTTCACCAAGTTCCTGATCGGCCGCGACGGCCGCGTGCTCAAGCGCTACGCGCCGAACGAGAAGCCGGAGTCGATCGTCAAGGACATCGAGGCGGCGCTGGCGTAAGCGTGCCGGCGCCCGCGCACGAAACGCGGGCGCCAGGACGGATCACTGCGCGGTATACCCACCATCCACCAGCAGCGAAGCGCCCGTGACGAAGGACGCATCGTCGCTGGCGAGGAACAGTACCGTGCGGGCCACTTCCTCGGGGCGGCCCAGGCGTCCCATCGGGTGCAGGCTGGCCAGCTCCGCCTTGGCTTCGGCAGGAATCTCCTTCAGCAGCGGCGTGTCGATGTAGCCGGGGCAGACCGCGTTCACGCGGATGCCGCGCGCGCCGTAGTCGATCGCCAGCGTCTGCGTGAGCAGTTTTACGCCGCCCTTGGCCGCGGCGTACGCGGTGACGCCGGCCTTGCCGACGTGGCTGTGGATCGAGCCGCAATTGACGATGACGCCGCCCCCCTGCGCGAGCATCTGCTCGACGACGTATCTGTCGCACAGATAGACGCCGGTGAGATTGACGTCCAGCGTGCGCGTCCACGCGGCTTCGTCGAGCTGGTCGATCGGCGCGTCGTGTGCGATGCCGGCGTTGGCGAACAGCACGTCGATGCGGCCGAAGGCCTCGACGGTGCGCTGGACCATGTTCCGCACGCTGGCGCTGTCGGCCACGTCGGTCCTGACGAAGAGCGTGCGCGGGCCGTCCTGGGCGATCGCGTCGGCGACGGCCTGGCCGCGTTCCGAGAAATCGGCGATCACCACGTGCGCGCCTTCGTCGGCGAACTGCCGCGCGGTGGTCTCGCCGATTCCGCTGGCGCCGCCGGTGACGATCACGACCTTGTCCTGGAATCTCATCGCGCTGCTCCATCCGGGGGAGGAGCCAGTCTATTCCTGCCGGGCGACGAGCCTGGCGACGCCCTCGCGGGCGCGCGGGTCTGGCGATTACTTCTCGACGAACGCGCGCTCGAACACGTACTGCCCCGGCGTGCCGATGCGCGGAGCGGCGGTGAAGCCGCGCCGATCGAGGATGTCGCGGAAATCGGCGAGCATCTGCGGGCTGCCGCAGATCATCGCGCGGTCGTGTTCCGGGTCCAGCGCGGGCAGGCCGAGGTGCTCCATCATCCGGCCGCTGTCGAACAGCCCGGTGAGGCGGCCACGCTGGTCGCGGCCATCGACCTCGAATGCCTCGCGCGTCACCGCCGGGTAGTACTTCAGCTTCGCGGCGATCTGCTCGCCGAGGAACTCGTGGCGCGGCAGTTCGTTGACGAAGTAGTCGCGATAGGCGAGGTCCGTCGCGCTGCGCACGCCGTGCGTCAGGATCACGTTGTCGAAACGCTCGTAGGTTTCCGGGTCCTTGATCACCGCCAGCCACGGCGCGAGACCCGTGCCGGTGCCCAGCAGGTACAGGTTGCGGCCCGGATGCAGGTCGTGGATCAGCAGCGTGCCGGTGGGCTTGCGGCCGATCAGCACCTGATCGCCCGGGCGGATCGACTTCAGCCGCGAGGTCAGCGGCCCGTTCGGCACCTTGATGCTGAAGAACTCCAGCTGCTCCTCCCAGTTCGCACTGGCGATGGAGTACGCGCGCAGCAGCGGCTTGTGCGAGCCGTCGGGCTGTTCGACCTGCAGGCCGATCATCACGAACTGGCCGTTCTCGAAGCGGAAGCCGTCGTCGCGGGTGGTGGTGAAGCTGAAGTAATCGTCCGTCCAGTGACGGACATCCAGCACCGTCTCGGTGCCAAAGGCGGAGGACATCGGGTGTCTGGGGCGAGTGGGGGAAGCGCGGCCATTGTAGCCCAGCCGGCTTCACTTGATATTGATTCTCATCTGGGCGACACGCCTCCGACTATGCTCGGGGCATGCGAACGATCTGGACCGTGGGCCATTCCACGCGCGAATGGACGCAATTCCTCAGCCTGCTGATGCAGGCGGGCATCGAGGCCGTGGCGGACGTGCGGCGCTATCCCGGCTCGCGCCGGCACCCGCAGTTCGCCGCGGCGAACATCGCGGCGGGGCTGGCGGAAGCGGGAATCGAGTACCTGCCAATGGTCGACCTGGGCGGGCGCCGCAATCCCCGCAAGGATTCGCCGAACACCGCCTGGCGCAACGCGTCCTTCCGCGGCTACGCCGACTACATGGCGAGCGCCGAGTACCGGCAGGCGCGCGACCGGCTGGAGGCGATCGCGTCGACGCGCCGCACCGCCGTGATGTGCGCCGAGGCCTACTGGACGCAGTGCCATCGCAGCCTGATCAGCGACGATCTGAAATCGCGCGGCTGGACGGTGGTGCACCTGATCTCGCCCGGCCGCACCGAGGAACATCCGTACACGAAGGCGGCGCGGATCGTCGACGGCCGGCTGGATTACGGCGCGGTCGTGGAAACCGCGCCGCAAGGAGATCTGTTCTGAAGGCTACTTCGCCTCGGCGACGCGCGAGGAGTGCGAGGCGATCATCTTCCACGCGCCATCGCGCTGCACCCACACGCGCGTGAAGCGGAAGCGGCCGTTCCACGGCACGCCGTTGCTGATGCCCGACTGCACGCTGGTGCCGGTGACGACGACCGTGTCGTCGTAGCGACGCACGCGCACGTCCTCGTTGCCGATGCCGGAATTGCGGCGCGTGCTCGTGCGCAGTTCGTCGAGGTAATCGGTCTTGTACTGCACGCGGCCGTCGGAATGCGTGAGCATCCAGTCGTCGGCGAGGATGCGTTCCAGCCCGGCGACGTCGGGTTTCATGCGCAGCTCGTTCCAGTTCGCGTCCATCGCGAGCAGTTCGGCGTCGGTTTCGGACGCGACGGCGGGGAAGGAGACGAGCAGGGCGAGGGTGAGGAGGATCGTCCGGATCATGTTTTGCCCTTCTGGGTGGTTCGGTTGGAGGGCCTGTGCGGCGACTCGCCATTCCCGCGTGGACGGGAATGAGGGGATGTCGTTGACGTGGGGAGTGCCCGGGAGTTACGGGCTGGATCCCGGCCTTCGCCGGGATGACGCTTCTATCGAGGCAACTGTATCGAGCCGGCGTGTCGAGTCGGCGCACGCACGACTGCCGTGCGCCCCCCGGCGCAGCCTTACGCCTTCGGCGCGTCCAGCCGCAGCAGCTTGCCGTCGGTCTCGTCGGTGAGCACGTACACCGCGCCGTCGGGGCCCACGCGCACGTCGCGGACGCGGGCGCCGATTTCCTTCAGCAGGCGCTCCTCGCCGGTGATCCTGTCGCCGTCCAGCGACAGGCGGATCAGGCTGCCGTCGGCGAGCGCGCCGAGGAACAGGCTGTCGTTCCACTTCGAACCCGCCTGGCCGGTGAGGAAGGCCATGCCCGACAGGCCCGGCGACTTCTCCCACACGTGGTAGGGCTGCTCCATGCCGGGCGCGGAGGTGCCGACGGCCTCGGGGATCTTCAGGCCCGAGTAGTTGATGCCGTGCGTGATGATCGGCCAGCCGTAGTTCTTGCCCGGCTCGGGCAGGTTGATCTCGTCGCCGCCCTTCGGGCCGTGCTCGGCTTCCCACACCTTCCCGGTGCGCGGATCGAGCGCCAGCGACTGCATGTTGCGATGGCCGTAGCTCCAGATCTCCGGGCGCGCGTCGTTGCGGCCCACGAACGGGTTGTCGGCCGGCACGCTGCCGTCGAGGTTCAGGCGCACCAGCTTGCCCTGCAGCATGTCGAGCTTCTGCGAGGTCGGGCGGTCGTTGCGTTCGCCCTGGCTGATGAAGACGTGGCCCTTGCCGTCGAACACGATGCGCGAGCCGAAATGGTTCGGGCCGACCAGCTTGGGTTCCTGCCGGTAGAACAGCTTCACGTCCGTCAGCGCGCCGTCGCCGAGGGTCGCCGTCGACACCGCGGTGCCGGCGCTGCCGTCGGCGCCGGCTTCCGAATAGCTCAGGAAGATCTTCCGGCTGGTGGCGAAGTCCGGCGCGAGCACGACGTCGAGCAGGCCGCCCTGGCCCTGCGCCCAGACTTCGGGCACGCCGGTGATCGGAGCGGAAACCGCACCGTCGGCCGACACATGACGCAAACGCCCCGGGCGTTCGGTGACGAGGAATCCGCCGTCGGGCAGCAGGGCGACGCTCCAGGGGTGTTCCAGTCCGGAAGCGATCGTGGTGACGGTCACCGAACCGTTCTGGCTGGCGACCGTCTGCGTCGGCAGCGCCTTCGGTGCGGCGGTGGCGGCCTTCGCCGGGGCCGCGTCGCCTTCGTCCTGGCGCGCCTGGCAGGCGACGAGGGTCAACGAGAGGGCGATCGCAAGCGTGGTGCAATGCAGGGCATGGCGCATGGGGGCAGGGCTCCTGTCCGTTCGTGCGTGGGATGTGTGCGTGACGCGGCCGGGGACCGGGCGCGATTGGCTCAACGATAACCGGCCGCCTGCAACTCGAACAATTCGGCGTAGCGACCGCCCTGCGCCAACAGTTCCTCGTGCGTGCCGCTGGCCTCCAGGCGGCCGTCGGCCAGGACCAGGATGCGGTCCGCCATCCGCACGCTGCTGAAGCGGTGCGAGATCAGCACCGCGGTCTTGCCGCGCGAGAGGTCCTTGAAGCGCTGGAACACCTCGAATTCGGCGCGCGCGTCGAGCGCGGCGGTGGGTTCGTCGAGGATCATCACCTGCGCATCGCGCATGTAGGCGCGCGCGATGGCGAGCTTCTGCCATTGCCCGCCGGACAGGTCCACGCCGGTCTTGAAGCGGCGGCCGATGAGCTGGTCGTAGCCGTTGGGCAGGTGGTCGATCATCTCGTCGGCCATCGCGCGGCGCGCGGCGTCGCGGATGCGCGCGGCGTCGTCCATCGCGTCGATGCGGCCCACGCCGATGTTCTCGCCGGCGGTGAGGTGGTAGCGCACGAAGTCCTGGAAGATCACGCCGACATTGCCGCGCAGGTCGTCCAGGTCGTAGTCGCGCAGGTCTCGGCCGTCGAGCAGGATGCGGCCTTCGTCCGGGTCGTACAGGCGCGCGAGCAGTTTCACCAGCGTGGTCTTGCCGGCGCCGTTCTCGCCGACCAGCGCCAGCACTTCGCCGGCGCGCAGTTCGAAGTCGAGCCCGCGCAGCGCCCATTTCTGCGCATCGGGATAACGGAAGCCGACGTTCTCGAACGCGAAGCCGCGCGTGATCGGGCGCGGCACCGGCAGCGCGTTGGCGGGGGAAACGATCTCCGGCCTGATCGCGAAGAACGAGAACAGGTCGTCCAGGTACAGTGCCTGCCCGGCGACCTGCGAGAAGCCCACCAGCAAGCCTTCCAGCAGTTGCCGCAAGCGCAGGAAGCTGCCGGCGAGGAAGGTCAGGTCGCCGATGCTGAAATCGCCGCGCACCGTGCGCCAGGCGATGTAGCCGTAGGCGACGTAATAGCCCAGCGTCCCCAGGCCGGCGAGCACCGCGCCCCAGAACGCGCGACGCCGCGCGAGCGCGCGGTTGGCGCGGAAGAAGGCCTCGGCGAGCTGGCGGTAACGCGCGATCAGGAAGCGGTGGAGGTTGAAGATCTTCACCTCCTTCGCCGTTTCCACGCTCGCGCCCATCTGCCGCACGTATTCGAGCTGGCGGCGCTCGGGCGTCCACGCGAAATTCAACGAATAGCCCAGCGCGTTGAAATGCGCCTCGCCGACGAACGCCGGCACCAGCGCGATGGCCAGCAGCACGATCAGCCACGGCGCGTACACCAGCAGGCCGGCGGCGAAGCTCACCACGGTGATCGCGTCCTGCACCTGGCCGAACAGCTGGCTCATCAGGTTCATGCGGCCCATTGTCTGGCGGCGCGCACGGTCGAGCTTGTCCTGCAGGTCGGGGCCTTCGAAATCCTCCAGGTCGAGCGTCGCCGCGTGTTCCATCAGGCGCACGCTGGTGGCGTTGGTGAACAGCTCCGAGAGCAGCGCGTCGCCATAGCTGACGAGACGGCCGAGCAGGTCGGAACCGATCGCCAGCGCGAACTCCAGCCCGAGCAGCGCCAGCAGCGTGTCCAGCTGCCCGCTGCGCCAGGCGTCGCCCAGGGTGTCGAAACCGTTGCCGGCGGCGACCAGGCGCACGGCCTCGTCGATGATCAGCTTGCCGACGTAGAGTGTCGCCACCGGCAGGAAGGCGCGCACGATGCGCAGGCCGATGGTCGCCAGCGTGAGCGCGGGGCTGGTGGACCAGATCTGCCGGAGGAACGGCGGCAGGTTGCGCAGGGCGTCGAAGCGCTCGCGAAGGGAAGGGCGGGAAGCGGGTACGGCCGCGGCGTGATCGCTCATGCGGCCGATTGTGCCCTGTGCGCGGCCGTCGCCGTCATTCCCCGGTTGCCGTCACCCGCGCCCGGCGCGTGACGGGACGAGCGTCAATGCTCCCGCGCGCGCCGCATTGGCCGGCGACGGTTCTCGTCGTGCTCATCGTCGTCGATGTCGTCGCGCTGATCGAAGGAGGAACTGGAAAACCCGCTGCCCTGCTGGTCCAAGCCGCTGCGCACGGCGCGACCCGGCGGTCCGAACGACGCCGAGCCCCTGTCGACCTGCAACCGGTTCTGCACGTCGCGCACGCCCTGCACGGCGGCGGCGAGATCCTCCGCCAGATGCTTCATGCGCCGCTCGGGCACTTCGCCGGTGAGGGTGACGTTCCCGGCATCGACCGCGACCAGGATCTCGCTCGCGTCGATATCCTCGTTTCGCGTCAGGCGTTCGATCAGGTCGTCGGCGATGCGCTCGTCCGAACGCAGGATGTTGCGCGGTCCGCGCCCGCGATGACCGCCGGCACGCTCGCTTGCGCCGCGTCCGGACGGATCGCCGCGCGATTCGCCGTAGCCGCCCTGGCCCCCGTACCCGAAGCCGTCGTCCTGCTTCGGCGTGCCCCAGCTGCGATTGGTCACCGAGGGCATGCCGCGGTAGAGCTCGTGGCGATGATCGTCGTCCGGATGCCTGGCCATGCCCGCTCCTGTCGTAGTGGATGCGGGCATGCTGCGAAGACGGCGGTTAGCGCGACGGCAACGGGTCGTGATCGCTTCGTTTCATCGTGCCGTGCGTCGCGTCCGCTTCTTCGGCGCGGCGGTGGTCGATGCGGCCTTCTTCGCGGCTTTCTTCGTCGCGGTCTTCCGGGCGGTGGTCTTCTTCACTGCCGTCTTCTTCGCAGCCGTCTTCTTCGCCGCCGGACGTCGGGCCTTCGCCGGCGCGAGTTCGATCCACGTCGGCGCATGGTCGCTCGGCTTGGTCTGGCTGCGCACCCAGCGGTCCACGCCGGCCGCGCGCAGGCGCGGGGCGAGCGCGGCATTCAGCAGGAGGTGGTCGATGCGCAATCCGGCGTCGCGCTCCCAATGCTGGCGGAAGTAGTCCCAGAACGTGTACACGCGCTCCTCGCCGAACACGTGCCGGACCGCGTCCAGCCAGCCCTGGTCGAGCAGGCGCTGGTAGCGTTCGCGGCTTTCCGGCTGCAGCAGCGCGTCCTTGCGCCAGGATTTCGGGTTGTAGATGTCCTCGTCGGTGGGCACGACGTTGTAGTCGCCGGCCATCACCACCGGCTGGCCGCTGTCGACCCAGTGCTGCGCGCGCTGGTGCAGGCGCTCCATCCACGCGAGCTTGTAATCGAACTTCGGTCCCGGCTGCGGATTGCCGTTGGGCAGGTACAGGCAGATCACCACGATGCCGCCGACGGCCGCTTCGATGTAGCGGCTCTGCACGTCGTCGGGATCGCCCGGCAGGCCGCGGCCGATTTCCACCGGCTCGGCGTCGCGCGCGAGGATCGCCACGCCGTTCCAGGATTTCTGCCCGTGCCAGATCGCGCCGTAGCCGGCCTCCATGACGGCCTGCGCGGGGAAGGCGTCGTCGGGCGCCTTCAGCTCCTGCAGGCAGGCGACGTCGGGCTGTTCCCGGCGCAGCCATTCGAGCAGCGCCGGCAGGCGCGTGTTGACGCCGTTGATGTTGAACGTGGCGATCTTCACGCGCGATGCCGTCCTCGGTGGGCTTCGCCGCACGCTAGCCGGGGCGTCGTGAAGGCGCGGTTCGGCCGCTTGCGATCCGGCAGTCCCGATCAAGCCGGCGACAGGCGAGGGCGGCTAGACTCGGCCCACGATCTTCAGGGGGAATGCCCATGCTTCGACACGCACTGCTTGCCGCGGCCGTCGCCGCCTGCCTGTCCGCGCCGGCCGCCTACGCGCAGGCGCCGTCCACCACGCGCGCCACCGCGACCGTCACCGCCGACAATCCCGCCGCAACGGCGCTGCACGCGCTGTTCGCCGACGAGTGGGAGCGCGACATGCGCGAGAACCCCGAGGAGGCGAGCTGGCGCGGCGACAAGCGCTACAACGATGCCTGGAACGACCTGGGCATCGCCGCGATCGAGCGTCGCCTGGACGGCGACCGCCAGGCGCTGGCGCGGCTGAAGGCCATCGACCGCAATGCGCTGGGCGAAGCGGACCGGCTCAGTTACGACGTCTTCGCGTGGGAGATGGAAAAGGCCGTCGAGCGCCAGAAGTACCGCGAATACCTGCAGCCGATCGGCCTCAGCGGCGGCGTGCAGACCGCCGACGGCATCGCCGAGGTGCTGCCGTTCGCCACGGTGAAGGATTACCGCGACTGGCTGGCGCGCATGCGCGCGCTGCCGGCGCTGATCGAACAGAACCAGGCGCTGCTGCGCGAAGGCGCCGCCACCGGCAACACGCCGCCGCGCGTGCTGATGGAGCGCGTGCCGGCGCAGATCCAGGCGCAACTGGTGGACGATCCCGCGAAGAGCCCGTTCTACAAGCCGTTCACGAAATTCCCGGACGCCATCGGCGAGGCCGATCGCGCCGCCTTGCAGGCCGAGGCGAAGCAGGTCATCGCGCAGACCATCGTGCCGGCGTATCGCGAGCTCGCGACGTTCTTCAAGAACGACTACCTGCCGAAGACGCGCACCTCGATCGCCGCGACCGATCTGCCCGATGGCAAGGCGTACTACGACTTCGTGGCGCGCTACTTCACCACCACGGACCTGTCGGCCGACCAGATCCACCAGATCGGCCTGAAGGAAGTCGCGCGCATCCGCGCCGAGATGGAGAAGGTGAAGGCGGAGGTCGGGTTCAAGGGCACGCTGGGGGAGTTCTTCGAACACCTGCGCACCGACCCGAAGTTCTTCTACAGGACGCCGCAGGAACTGTTCACCGCCTACCAGGCGATCGCCAAGCGCATCGATCCGGAGCTGGTGAAGATCTCCAAGACCATCCCGCGCCTGCCGTACGGCGTGCGGCCGATCCCGGACAACATCGCGCCCGACACCACCACCGCGTACTACCAGCCCGGCGCCGTGGACGGCACGCGCGCGGGCTTCTACTACGTGAACCTGTACAAGCCGGACGTGCGACCGAAGTGGGAGATGATGGCGCTCTCGCTGCACGAGGCGGTGCCGGGGCACCACTTCCAGTTCGCGCGCGGCATGGAACTGCCGGACGTGCCGATGTTCCGCCGCGTGGGTTACTTCGTCGCCTACGGCGAGGGCTGGGGCCTGTACGCCGAACGCCTGGGCTACGACATGGGCCTGTACGACGACCCGTACGACCGCATGGGCCAACTGGCGTACGACATGTGGCGTGCGGTGCGCCTGGTCGTGGACACCGGCATGCACAGCAAGGGCTGGAGCCGCGACAAGGCCATCGCCTTCTTCATGGACAACTCGCCCAAGACCCGCCAGGACGTGGTCAACGAGATCGACCGCTACATCGGCTGGCCCGGCCAGGCGCTGGCGTACAAGATCGGCCAGCTGAAGATCTCCGAGCTGCGTGAGAAGGCGGCCAGGCAGCTCGGCCCGGACTTCGACCTGCGCGAGTTCAACGACGCCGTGCTGGCGACCGGCTCGGTGCCGCTGGAGGCGCTGGAGGCGCATATCGACGCCTGGATCGAGAGCCGGCGGGCGGCGGGGCCGGCGAGAAGCTGAACCGCGCGGCGGGCAGGGGCCCGAGTGCCCACGCCAGGTTGTTTCAACCCATTGAATCGGCCATAATTTCCGGCTCCCACGGCTCCGGCCGGCGGGAGACCTTGCTCCACCGCGTCCATTCCGGGACGTCGGGGGGCTGATCCGGACGCGGCGAAGCCCGCGCCCATCATCCACAAGGAATCACACATGCGTCATTACGAAGTCGTGTTCCTGGTCCATCCGGACCAGAGCGAGCAGGTGCCGGCCATGATCGAGCGCTACAAGGGCCTGATCGAAGGCGGCGAAGGCAAGATCCACCGTCTCGAGGACTGGGGCCGCCGTCAGCTGGCCTACCCGATCGAGAACCTGGTCAAGGCCCACTACGTCCTGCTCAACATCGAGTGCACCCAGAACGTCCTGAACGAGCTGGTCGACGGTTTCCGTTTCAACGACGCCGTCCTGCGCCACCTGGTGATCAAGCGCGACGGCCCGGACACCGAGCAGTCGCTGATCATGAAGTACAAGGACGAGAAGGGCGACAAGCCCGAGCGTGGCGAGCGTCGCCGCCGTGACGAGGAAGGCGTCGGTTCGACCGACGAGTCCTCGGACGACAACGCCGAAGCCGCCTGATCCCGCCCTAGGAGCGCACACTCATGTCCAAGTTCTTCCGTCGCCGCAAGTTCTGCAAGTTCACCGCCGAGGGTGTGAAGGAGATCGACTACAAGGATCTCAACACCCTGCGCCAGTACCTCACCGAGACCGGCAAGATCGTGCCGAGCCGCGTGACCGGTACCAAGTCGAAGTACCAGCGCCAGTTGGCCACGGCCGTCAAGCGCGCCCGTTACCTGGCCCTGATTCCGTACACCGACAACCACAACGCGTAACGCGGATCCCTCCGCAGGAGCCCGCACGTCCATGTGCGGACTCCTCACGAAACCGGACTTCGATTTGGCGCTTTGCAATGAGCGCCTGAGAGACGTCATTCGGACAGCCACCGCTGCGGGCCCCCGGCTCGCTAACGAATACGGAGCAACACCATGCAACTGATCCTCCTGCAGAACGTGCAGAACCTCGGCAAGCTCGGCGACAAGGTCAACGTCAAGCCGGGCTTCGGCCGCAACTACCTGATCCCGTACGGCAAGGCCGCGCCGGCGACCGAGGCCAACCTGGCCGAGTTCGAGGCCCGCCGCGCCGAGTACGAAGCCAAGGCCAAGGCCGCGCTGGAAGGCGCCGAAGGCCGCAAGGCCGCGCTGGACGGCGTCGAGGTGACCATCACCGCGAACGCGTCGACCGAAGGCAAGCTGTACGGCTCGATCACGCCGCGCGACATCGCCGATGCGCTGACCAAGCACGGCCACAAGGTCGAGAAGTCGGAAGTCGTGCTGGGCGAAGGCCCGCTGCGTCGCACCGGCGAGTACGAGATCGTCGTGCACCTGCACGCCGACATCGAAGCCACCGTCAAGGTCATCGTGGTCGGCGAAGTCGCCTGATCGCGGTTACCGCACGAGCTTGAAGCAAGGGCGCCTCCGGGCGCCCTTTCTTTTTGCGCGAGTCCGTCGAAGGCACTCGACCCGTCAGCCTTTGTAGCCCGGGTAAGCGAAGCGCACCCGGGGACCCCGGACGGCGCGCCGGACGCAGGCGTTGCGCCAATCCATGTCAGAGGACCGGCAAACCTTTTCGGATTTTTCCGATAGGGCGCCGGAATGGTGCGTGACAAAGTCGCGACACTTAATCCGATACCGCCGCCGCCATGGACCAGCGCCTCGACCTTCCCGCGCTCGACCCGTCGCTCGAGCTGACCCTGCATTCGCTGACCGCCTGCTCGCTGCCGTCGGCGCCGCTCTCCTTCGCCGACCTGATCGCCGCCAGCCTGCGCGAAGCCTGCGAGGCCGATGGCGACACCGTGTTCCCGATCATCGCGCGCCTGATCGACCAGCACATCGCCGGCGCTCTGCAGCCGCGCCGCGTGGGCCGCTGGCGCGACGAAGCGCTGGACGAGCTGCTGTCGGTCATCTCGCCGGGGATGCGCGCCCGCGCCGGCATCGCCGGTTGAGTCCGACGCAGGGCTCACCGGCTGACGTTCGACCGTCCATCGCGGGACGGGGTGTCGCAGCTCGTGCGACGGTGGCGTGGCCCCATGCCGGCATGAGTATCCACGCGATATCCACAGACTTATCTGCAACGCCCCGGGGCATTCCGCGTCTACGATGCCCGACCCGCGACAACGACACGCGCCGCCACGCCGGTGCAGGGAAAGGGTGACTGAGGGCATGAGCGCACGACCTGGTTTCCGCAGGGAGAAGCGGTTCGAGACGCGCAACGAACAGCGCATCGACCAGCTGCGCGTGCCGCCCCAGTCGATCGAGGCGGAGCAGGCGGTGCTCGGCGGCCTCATGCTGGCGCCCGATTCCTGGGACCGCATCGCCGACCAGCTCACCGACAGCGACTTCTACCGCCGCGATCACCAGCTGATCTACCGGGCGATCCGCGAGCTGGCCGAGAAGAACCGGCCGTTCGACGCGGTCACCCTCGGCGAATGGTTCGAATCGCAGGGCCTGAGCGAGGAAGTCGCCGGCGGCGCCTACCTGATCGAACTGGCCACCAACACGCCGTCGGCGGCGAACATCACCGCCTACGCCGAGATCGTCCGCGACAAGGCGATCCTGCGGCAGCTGATCGACGTGGGCACCACGATCGTCAACGACGGTTTCCAGCCGGACGGGCGCGATTCGGCCGAGATCCTGGAAGAAGCCGAGCGCCAGGTGCTGGCGATCGCCCAGGCCAACACCTCCGGCAAGACCGACTTCACGCCGGTCACCAAGGCGTTGTCGGAAGCGTTCGACACGCTGCAGACGCGTTACCAGAACGGCGGCGGCGTCACCGGCCTGCCGACCGGCTACACCGAATTCGACATGATGACGGCCGGTCTGCAGAAGACCGACCTGATCATCCTGGCCGCGCGTCCGGCGATGGGCAAGACCACGCTCGCGCTGAACATGGCCGAATACGCCGCCTTCCGCAGCAAGCTGCCGGTGGCGGTGTTCTCGATGGAAATGTCGGCCAGCCAGCTGGCGATGCGACTGATTTCCTCGGTCGGCCGCGTCAACGCGCAGCGCCTGCGTACCGGTCAGCTGGAAGACGAGGACTGGAGCCGCGTCACCAGCGCGATCCGCCAGTTGCGCGAGGTGAAGATCTTCATCGACGACGAGCCCGGCCTGTCGCCGGTGAAGCTGTCCGCGAAGGCACGCCGCCTCAAGCGCGAACACGGCCTGGGCCTGATCGTCATCGACTACCTGCAGCTGATGTCGGTCCCCGGCAACAGCGAGAACCGCGCGACGGAAATCTCCGAGATCTCGCGTTCGCTCAAGGGCTTGGCGAAGGAACTGCAGGTGCCGGTGATCGCGCTGTCGCAGCTCAACCGCTCGCTGGAAACGCGAACCGACAAGCGACCGGTGATGGCCGACCTTCGCGAATCCGGCGCCATCGAGCAGGACGCGGACATGATCGTCTTCATCTATCGAGACGACTACTACAACAAGGAGAACTCGCCGGACAAGGGACTGGCCGAGGTCATCATCGGCAAGCAGCGTTCGGGCCCGACCGGCTCGGTGAAGCTCAAGTTCTTCGGCGAGTACACCCGTTTCGACAACCTGTCGCACGATTCGGTGGGAAGCTTCGAATAGGCGTCCGCGCCTCGACGGCGGAGTAACGCCGGCAGCGCTAGAGTCCGCTGCCGATGGAACGCGAGCACGTGGAATCGGAAGCCATTGCGGGCGTCGGCTACGACGAGGCGGGGCGCGTGCTCGAGATCGAGTTCACCAGCGGCGGGATCTACCTGTACTTCGACGTGCCGCGCTACCTGTACGTGGGGCTCATGGGCGCGGACTCGCATGGACAGTACTTCGCGGAGCACATCCGCAACGCCGGATTCGACTACCGGCACCTGGACGAAGATGAAGCGCGGCGAACGCGCAGGGCGCGGAAAGGGCGTGGATTGACGCGTTCCTAACGAGGTCCGGCGCAGCGTGAATCGAACCCGCCAAAGGAGTGCAGTCATGCGCCGCATCCCCGACATCCTCATCGCCTCGATCGCCATGTGCGCGCTCGCCGGCCCG
Source organism: Lysobacter sp. SCRH-1R (assembly GCF_057747855.1). Lineage (NCBI taxonomy): Bacteria > Pseudomonadati > Pseudomonadota > Gammaproteobacteria > Lysobacterales > Lysobacteraceae > Lysobacter > Lysobacter sp. SCRH-1R. Next base: position 1,727,714 of record NZ_CM173227.1, read on the forward strand.
GCGATGGCGCAGTCGAGCGGTTCCTCCACCCAGGGCAAGCGCTGCTACGACGTCGAAGTGCAGAAGCCCAAGGAAGTGAAGGACGAACACAAGATCACCGGCACCGTCGCCGGCGGCGTGGTCGGCGGGCTGCTCGGCAACCAGGTCGGCGGTGGCAGCGGCAAGAAGCTCGCGACCGCGGCCGGCGCGGTCGGCGGCGCGTTCGCCGGCCGGAAAATCCAGGAAAACCAGCAGAACAAGACGGAGACGGTGATCGAGCGGCGCTGCGATTGAGCCGCTTCGAAGCCCGGCGCTTGCGCGACTCGCACCTCCCAACCTCCCGCTGCAAGCAGGGGAGGGTTGGGGAGGGGTGAAGCCCACAGCGCGGAACAGCTGTGCACTGAATGCGGTTGCACCGCACGTCCCACTCCTGACCCAACCTCTCGGCTCTGTCCCGTCGGTCGCGGAAGTGAGCGGGGCCAGCCTCACCCATCGACCAACCCCACCGCTCGCTAGAATGCGCGTTCGAGCCCTCCGCACCGGACACGCAGTGCACCCCACGCCTGGCATGCCTCCCGCCGTCAGCGAGCGTCCGACTCGCATCACGGTCGATCTCGACCATCTGTCCCACAACCTGCGTGCGATCCGCGCGCACGTGGGTGTGCCCGTCATGGGGATCGTCAAGGCGAACGCGTACGGCCACGGGCTGGTGCCGGTCGCGCTGCACCTGCAGGCGCAGGGCGTGGACCAGCTGGGCGTGGCGTTCGTGGAGGAGGGCATCGCGCTGCGCCGTGCCGGCGTGACCGCGCCGGTGCTGGTGCTGGGCGGCATCTTCGGTCCGCAGGTGTCGCAGTTCATCGCGCACGACCTGGAGATCACCGTGTCCTCGCTGGACAAGCTGCGCCAGGTCGAAGCCGCGGCCGAGGCGATGGGCCGGCGTGCGGTGATCCACCTGAAGATCGACACCGGCATGGAACGGGTCGGCGTGCACAGCTATTCGTCGCGGCCGTTCGTGGAAGCGGCGGTGGCGTCGAAGTGGTGCGTGCTGAAGGGCATCTATTCGCACCTGGCGTGTTCGGACGACCCGGCTTCGCCGATGACGCTGCAGCAGGTCGAACGCTTCCACGACGCCTGCGCGCACATCGAACGCCTCGGTGCGCCGATGCCGGTGCGCCACCTCGCCAATTCCGGCGGCGTGCTGCATTTCCCGCAGACGTGGCTGGACATGGTGCGGCCCGGCATCGTGCTCTACGGCGTGCTGCCCGATCCCGCGTCGCAACGCACCATCGACGTGAAGCCGGCGATGTCGCTGCGTTCGCAGGTCGTGTACTTCAAGGTGGTGAAGGCGGGCAATCCGGTGAGCTACGGCGCGACGTGGCGAAGCGACCACGACACGCGCGTGGTGACCGTGCCGATCGGCTACGGCGACGGCTTCCCGCGCGCGCTGTCCTCGCGTGGCGAGGTGCTGATCCGCGGGCATCGCTATCCCATCGTCGGGCGCGTGTGCATGGACCAGTTCATGGTCGACATCGGCGGCGACAGCGCATTCAACGAGGACGAGGTCGTGCTGATCGGTGCGCAGGGCGACGAGGCGATCGGCGCCGAGGACGTCGCCGCGCTCGCCGGGACGATTCCGTACGAGATCCTGGTCGGCCTCAACGACCGCATCCCGCGCGAATACCGCGGCGGCTGACGGCCCCCGCGCGGCGGACGCGGGCTTGGGCATACTGGCGGCGACGAGTCCGTCCGAGGCCGGGGGCCCGATGTCCGCAGGCGAATCCAACGCGCTGGCGCTGGTGTGGTTCCGCAACGACCTGCGCCTGGACGACAACCCGGCGCTGCAGGCGGCGCTCGACAACGGCTACGTGCCGATCCCGGTCTACATCCACGCGCCGGACGAAGCCGGCGACTGGGCGCCGGGTGCGGCGTCCAATGCCTGGCGCCACCGTTCGCTGGCCGCACTCGATGCGGCGCTGCGACGGCGCGGCTCGCACCTGCGCCATTTCTTCGGCCCGAGCCTGACGACGCTGCAATCGCTGATCGCGACCACCGGTGCCGAGGCGGTGTTCTGGAACCGCCGCTACGAACCCGCGCACGAGCGCCGCGACGCGAACATCAAGACCACGCTGCGCCAGCAGGGCATGCGCGTGGAGAGCTTCAACGCGGCGCTGCTGTTCGAGCCGTGGACGGTGCGGAACCGGCAGGGGCTGCCGTTCAAGGTGTTCACGCCGTATTGGAAGACACTGCTGGCGCAGTGGCAGCTCGGCCTGTGCATCGATGCGCCCGGGCATATACGCAGCAGCGTCGAAGGCCCGGCCGGCGTGCCGCTCGACGCGCTGGGACTCGCGCCGCGACATGGCTGGGACCGCGCCTTCTGGAACGAATGGACGCCCGGCGAAACGGGGGCGCACGCGGCGCTGGAAGCCTTCGTGGAAGGCGCGCTGCGTGGATATCGCGAACAGCGCGACCGCCCGGACCGCATCGGCACGTCGCGTCTTTCGCCGCACCTGCATTTCGGCGAGATCGCTCCGTGGCGCGTGGCGTCGATGCTCGAACGCGAGCGCACGGCAGGCAACGGCGGCGATATCGACGGCTTCCTGCGCGAGCTCGGCTGGCGCGAGTTCGCCCACCACCTGCTGCACCACTTCCCCGAAACGCCGGACCGCGACTTCGACGCGCGTTTCAACGATTTCGCGTGGTCGAACGTGTCGCCCGCGCGCATGGCCGACTGGCAGCAGGGCCGCACCGGCGTGCCGATCGTCGATGCGGGCATGCGCGAGCTGTGGCACACCGGCTGGATGCACAACCGCGTGCGGATGATCGTCGCGAGTTTCCTGACCAAGCACCTGCGTTACCACTGGCGGCACGGCGCGCGCTGGTTCTGGGACACGCTGGTGGATGCGGACCTGGCGAACAACACGCTCGGCTGGCAGTGGGTCGCCGGCACCGGCGCGGACGCGGCGCCGTACTTCCGTGTGTTCAACCCGGTGCTGCAGGCCGCGAAGTTCGATCCGGACGGCAGCTACATCGCACGCTGGGTGCCGGAGCTGGCCGGCCTGCCGGTGCCGCTGCGCTTCGCGCCCTGGCAGGACCCGCCGGCGCTGCGCCGGGGCGCGCCGGATTACCCGCCGCAGCCGCTGGTGGAGATGGGCGCGGGCCGCGATTCGGCGCTGGCCGCGTACCGCAAGCTGCGCGGCTGATGGAGCCGCGTTGACGCTGCTCGCGAGGGCGTGATTCACTCGGCCGGCACACGCACGGGAGCCGAGGGTCATGGCGCGGACGCGGACTGGGGCACGCCGGCGTGGTCGCCGGGAACCGATGTCGCGGGTCGACACCGCCTGGCTGCGCATGGAGCGGCCGACCAACCCGATGATGATCACCGGCGTGCTGATGTTCGCCGAACCGATGTCGTTGGAGCGCCTCAAGCGCGTGGTGAAGCAGCGCTTCCTCTCGTACGGACGGTTCCGCCAGAAGGCCGTGGTCACGCCGGCCGGCGCGCACTGGGAAAACGACCTGAACTTCAACCTCGACTGGCACGTGCAGCACGCCGCGCTGCCCGGTCGCGGCGACAAGCGCGCGCTGGAGCGCTTCGTCAGCCAGCTCGCGTCCTCGCCGCTCAACCACGATCGCCCGCTGTGGCAGTTCCATCTGGTCGAACGTTTCGACGGCGGCGGTTCGGCGCTGGTGGCGCGCATCCATCACAGCTACGCCGACGGCATCGCGCTGGTGCAGGTGCTGCTCTCGCTCACCGATACCGAACCCGACGCGGCCGACGGCAGCGAACTGCCGCGCACGTGGCTCAAGCAGCAGCACGCGGGCGTCGCGCGTCGCGTGGGCGCGGTCGATCGCTACGTGCAGCTGGGCAGCAAGGTCGTGGAGAAAGGACTGGAGATGTACCGCGATCCCACGCTCGCCGCGGTGCTGGCGAAGGAGGGCGGCGAGATCGCGCGCGAGCTGCTGCACGCGCTCGCGTTGCCGGACGATCCCCCGTCGCTGCTGCGCGGCCGGCTGGGCGTGAGCAAGCGCGTCGCCTGGGCCGAACCGCTCGACCTGGAAGAAGTCAAAGCCGTCGGCCGCGCCTGCGACTGCACCGTCAACGACGTGCTGATGGCCACCGCCGCCGGCGCGCTGCGCAGCTACATGATCGAACGCGGCGATCACGTCGACGGTCTGACGTTGCGTGCGACGGTGCCGGTGAACCTGCGTCCGCTGGAACACGCACGCAAGCTCGGCAACCACTTCGGCCTGGTGTTCCTCGAGCTGCCGGTGGGCGAGGGCAATCCGATCCGGCGCGTCGAACGCGTCGCGCGCTGCATGGAGGACCTCAAGCGCTCGCGGCAGGCGATCGTCGCGTACGGACTGCTCGCGGCGCTCGGCATGGCGCCGTCGCCGGTGCAGGGGCTGGCGCTGGAACTGTTCAGCCGCAAGGCCACGGCGGTCGCCACCAACGTGCCCGGTCCGCAGCAGCCGCTGTACCTCGCCGGCTGCATGCTGCGCGAAATGATGTTCTGGGTGCCGCAGACCGGTTCGATCGGCATCGGCATCTCCATCCTCAGCTACAACGGGCGCGTGCACTTCGGGCTGATCGCCGATGGCCGGCTCATTCCCGATCCCGATGCGGTGATCCGCCGCTTCGGCGCGGAGTTCGACAAGCTGCTGTACCTGGCGTTGATGGGAAACTGGGACGCGCGCCTCGATGGGGATGCGGCGGCTGCGCTGATTCCTGCCGCCGACTGAACACGGAACGTCGCGATCACTTGCGCCAGACGTGAACGCGGTTAGCTTGTGCGCGTTCAGTTCCATTCCGTCTTCCACGCAAGGACCCCGCTCATGAAGAATTTCGTCAAGGCCGCGTGTGTGGCCGTCGTCACCACCGCGCTGCTCGCCGGTTGCGCCACCAGCGGCGGCGGTTACTACGGCCAGCCCTATCCGCAGCAGCAACCGCCGCAGCAGGGCCAGCAGCAGGGCATGAGCAAGACCAGCAAGGGCGCGATCATCGGCGCGCTGGCCGGCGTTGCGGCGGGCCTGCTCAGCGGCGACGGCGCGACCGAGCGCCGCCAGCGCGCGCTGGTGGGCGCTGGCGTCGGCGGCCTCGCCGGTGCGGCCATCGGCAACTACCAGGATCGCCAGGAAGCCGCGCTGCGCCAGCAGACCGCCGGCACCGGCGTCGATGTCGTGCGCCAGGGCAACAACATCACGCTCAACATGCCCAGCGGCATCACCTTCGACTTCGACAAGTCGAACCTGAAGCCCGAGTTCTACCCGGTGCTCGACAACGTTGCCCGCACGCTGCAGGAGTACAACCAGACGGTGATCGAAGTGGCCGGCCACACCGACAGCGTCGGCAGCGATGCGTACAACCAGAAGCTGTCCGAGCAGCGCGCCAATGCGGTCTCCAGCTACCTGCAGGGCCGTGGCCTGAACCGCGAACGCTTCATCGTCGTCGGCGCCGGCGAATCCCGCCCGATCGCCAGCAATGACACCGAAGCCGGCCGCGCGCAGAACCGCCGCGTGGAGATCACGCTGGTGCCGATCGAGTCCTGATCGCCGCATCGCATCGCACGAAGAACGGGCCGCGTCTGCGGCCCGTTCCATTTGGCAGCAGGACCTTCATGCCACACGATTTCGTACTGCTCTTCGACCTGGACGGCACGCTCGTCAACACCGACGAGCTCCACTTCGCCGCGTTCCAGACGCTGCTCGCGGATTTCGATCGCACGCTCACGATGGAGACGTACCGCTCGCGGATCATGGGCGCATCGAACGAGGCGATCATGCGCGAGCTGTTCCCCGGCCAACCGATCGAGGCGCACGCACGCCTGGCCGATCGCAAGGAGGCGCTGTTCCGTTCGGCGGTGACGACGCTGGAACCCACGCGCGGCGCGATCGAACTGCTCGACTGGGCGCGCCGCCACGACGTGCGCGTCGGCGTGGTGACGAATGCGCCGCGCGCGAATGCGGAGCTGATGCTCGGTGGCATCGGCGTCCTCGACCGGATCGACGCGCTGGTGATCGGCGAGGAACTCGCGCGGGGCAAGCCCGATCCGTTGCCGTATCTCACGGGTCTCGAACGTCTCGGCGGCACCGCACGCTGCGCGCTTGCGTTCGAGGATTCGCTGTCCGGCATCCGGTCCGCGCGCGCCGCCGGCATCCGCACCTTCGGTCTGCGCGGCGCCTTGTCGGACAACGCGTTGTGCGACGCGGGCGCGGACGAGGTCATCGACGACTTCCTGTCACCGGTGCTGTTGCGGACGCTCGCGCGCATCGAATCCGGCGACGCGTTCCGAAGCGAGCCCGCCGACGCTTCCGTGTAGCCCCGGAACCGGGCTGTCCGGCGCAAACGAAAAGGCCCGCGTGCGCGGGCCTGTTCGTTACCGTCGCGACAGGCGCGATCAGTCGTGGTGCATGCCGTGCAGGTCCTGCAGCGAACCCTTGCGCGAACCGAAGTAGGCGGCGAGGTCGGCGATCTGCTGGTCGGTCAGTTCCTTCGCCTGGCTCGACATCAGCGGATGTTCGCGGTCGCCGTCGCGGTAGGCCTGCAGCGAGTGCGCGATGTAGTCGTAGTACTGGCCGGCGAGCTTCGGGTAGGTCTCGTCGATCGGCGCGTTGCCTTCGGCGCCGTGGCAGTCGACGCACGACTGGCCGGTGGCCTTGCCCTTGGTCTGCGCCAGCTTCTCGCCCGCGGCGATGTGGCCGGCCGGCAGGCCCGCGGAGGACGAGGTGTGGCCTTCGCTGCGGTCGGCCGCCGAATGCTCGGCCGGCGTGTCGCCGCCGGAACAGCCGACCAGCGCGATGGAGGCGAGCAGGGCGATGGCGAGGAACTTGTTGGTCAAGGCCGGGTTCGTCATGGGTCTGCTGCTCACTTCACGGTCGAAAGGAAGGCGGCGATATCGGCGATGTCCTGGTCCGAGAAGCTCTGCGCCTGGGCCTGCATCGTCGGGTGCTTGCGCGTGCCCTTCTTGTATTCGGTCAACGCGTTGGTCAGGTAGACCTCCGACTGCCCGCCGATGCGCGGCACGTGGTAGTTCGGATACGCGTTCTTGTAGCCGGTGACGCCGTGGCAGCCCTGGCAGGTGTAGGTGAGCTGCTTGCCCCGGGCGGCGTCGCCCTTCAGTGCGACCGGAGCGGCCGGGGCCGGAGCGGTCGGCGCGGCAGTGGCGGCCGGGGCGGCGGGAGCCTGCGCATCCTGGGCCGACGCACCGAACGCGGTGGCGGTCAGGAGGAAGCAGGCGGCGATCATCAGCGGTCGCATCATGTCGTAGTCCGCAATCTCGTGTGGCTAGCGAAAGGTTCTTAGTGCTGGCTGCGTGGCGCCTCCCCATTTATCAAGGCGACCGCGCACAAGTCGGCAAGTATAGCCATGGTTCGGATTGCAACGAAGCCGCTCCGTTTTGCATCGATGGTTCTTGCGTACCGTCTTCGCCTGCGGCAGGGGCGGTCGACGACGTGGCTCCAGTCACCATGACCTTCGGCGGATGGAGGGTGACTGGGGCGGTGATATACCTATATACAACACCGGTACAAGCGCCGGTCTCAGCCACCTTGGGGTCCAATTCATGCGTCACTTCGCCCGAAATCGCAGCCGTGGTTTTGCCCGCGCCGCTGTCGTCCTGCTGCCGTGCATGTTGTTGCTGAGCGCCTGCAAGGGCGGGGGCGAAGGCGAGGCGCAGGCCAAGGCCGGGGAAGACAAGAAGGGTCCCGAAGCCGTGCCGGTCGAGGTCGCCAAGGCCTCCCGCCGCGCCGTCGCCGCCAGCTATACCGGCACCGCGCCGCTGGAGCCGGTGGCCGAATCGCAGGTGGTCGCCAAGACCTCGGGCGTGGCGCTGAACGTGATGGTCGAGGAAGGCCAGCCGGTCCGCGCCGGGCAGACCCTGGTGCGCCTGGACTCCGCTCGCGCCGAGCTGCAGGCCGCGCAGACCGGCGCCGCCATGCGCAAGCTGGAAGCCAACTACAGCCGCGCCAAGCAGATGGCCGAGCAGAAGCTGCTCAGTGCCAACGACAACGACCAGCTGCGCTACGACCTGGAGAACGCCCGCGCCGCCAACCGCCTGGCGAACCTCGAACTGTCGTACGCGAACGTCGAAGCGCCGATCTCCGGCGTGATCGCCTCGCGCTCGATCAAGACCGGCAACTTCGTGCAGATCAACACGCCGATCTTCCGCATCGTCGACACCTCGCGCCTGGAGGCCACGCTCAACGTGCCCGAGCGCGAGCTGGTGACGCTCAAGGCCGGCCTGCCGGTCGCGCTGGTGGTCGATGCGCTGCCGGGCAAGACCTTCCAGGGTATGGTGGACCGCGTTTCGCCGGTGGTGGATTCGGGCAGCGGCACCTTCCGCGTGGTGTGCGCGTTCAAGGGCGACGGCATCCTGCAGCCGGGCATGTTCGGCCGCATCCGCATCGACTACGACCAGCGCGCCGACGCGCTCGTCGTCCCGCGCGTCGCGCTGCTGGACGACGATGGCGATCCGGCGGTGTTCGTGGTCAGTGGCGACAAGACCAAGCGCGTGCCGGTCAAGCTGGGCTACATGGACGGTTCGTGGGCCGAAGTGCGCGACGGCGTGAAGGAAGGCGAGCAGGTCGTCGTCGCCGGCAAGACCGCGCTGCGCGACGGCACCGCCGTGCAGATCCTGGGCCAGCCGCAGGCGAAGAAGGAAGTCGCTTCGGTCGCCAAGTCCGAAACCAAGAAGTAATCCCGGAGAATCCACGTGACGCAACCCGCGCACACGCCCGGTTTCAACCTGGTGGAATTCTCCACGCGCCGTCGGGTGACGGTGTTCATGGTGACGCTCACCTTCGTCCTGTTCGGCCTGATCGCGCTGGGCGACCTCAAGGTCAACCTGCTGCCCGATCTGAGCTATCCCACGCTGACGGTCCGCACCGAATACACCGGCGCGGCGCCGTCGGAAATCGAAACCCTGATCAGCGAGCCGGTGGAAGAAGCCGTCGGCGTGGTGAAGGGGCTGCGCAAGCTGAAATCTGTGTCGCGAACGGGCCAGAGCGACGTCGTGCTCGAGTTCGCCTGGGGCACGGACATGGACCAGGCCAGCCTGGAAGTCCGCGACAAGATGGAAGTGCTGCAGCTTCCGCTGGAAGCCAAGGCGCCGGTGCTGCTGCGCTTCAATCCGTCGACCGAGCCGATCCTGCGCATCGCACTGTCGCCCAAGACCGAAGCGTCCAGCGACACCGAGGCGATGCGCCAGCTCACCGCGCTGCGCCGCTACGCCGACGACGATCTGAAAAAGAAGCTCGAACCGGTCGAAGGCGTCGCCGCGGTGAAGGTCGGCGGCGGCCTGGAAGACGAGATCCAGGTCGACATCGACCAGCAGAAGATCGCGCAGCTGAACCTGCCGATCGACACCGTCATCCAGCGCCTGCAGCAGGAAAACATCAACATCTCCGGCGGCCGTCTGGAGGAAGGCTCGCAGCGTTACCTCGTGCGCACGGTGAACCAGTTCGCCAGCGTGCCGGAAATGCGCGAGATGCTGGTCACCACGCAGAGCGGCGGCGACAGCGCGGCGGCGTCGGCGGCAGCGCAGATGGCGGCGATCGCCGCGCAGACCGGTTCGGCCGAGGCGATGGCCGCGGCGGCGTCGGTGCAGAGCGCCAACTCCGCCGGCGGTGCGTCGGTCGCGGGCGGCATGCCGGTGCGGTTGAAGGACATCGCCGAGGTGCGTCAGGGCTTCAAGGAACGCGAGGCGATCATCCGCCTGGCGGGCCGGGAAGCGGTCGAACTGGCGATCTACAAGGAAGGCGACGCGAACACGGTCGCCACCGCCGACGCGATCCAGAAGCGCTTGGACGAACTCAAGGAGCAGGTCCCGCCGGACGTCGAACTGACCACCATCGACGATCAGTCGCAGTTCATCCGCCACGCGATTTCCGACGTCAAGATGGACGCGGTCATCGGCGGCGCGCTCGCCGTGCTGATCATCTTCCTGTTCCTGCGCGATGGCTGGAGCACGTTCGTCATCGCGCTGTCGCTGCCGGTGTCGATCATCGCGACGTTCTTCTTCATGGGCCAGATGGGCCTGAGCCTCAACGTCATGTCGCTCGGCGGCCTGGCGCTGGCGACCGGCCTGGTGGTGGACGACTCCATCGTGGTGCTGGAAAGCATCGCGAAGGCGCGGGAACGCGGGCTCGGAATACTCGAAGCCGCCATCGCCGGCACGCGCGAGGTGAGCATGGCCGTGGTCGCGTCCACGCTGACGACGATCGCGGTGTTCCTGCCGCTGGTGTTCGTGCAGGGCATCGCGGGCCAGCTGTTCCGCGACCAGGCGCTGACCGTGGCGCTCGCCATCGGCATCTCGCTGATCGTGTCGATGACGCTGATCCCGATGCTGAGCGCGCTCAAGGGCCGCCCGCCCATGGCCTTCCCGGAGGAAGCGCCGCATCCCCGCTGGGAGCCGAAAACGAAACTGGGCAAGCCGCTGTCGTGGTTCCAGCGCGGGCTCAACTGGGTGCTGCGGACGTTCTTCTTCAGCATCGCCTGGACGATCGTGCGCCTGTGGCGCGTGCTGGTGGCGGTGGTCGGTCCGATCATGCGCAAGGCCAGCGACATCGCGATGTCGCCGTACGGCCGCGCCGAACGCAGCTACCTCAAGCTGCTGCCGAACGCGTTGAACCGTCCGGTGCTGGTGCTCGGCTCGGCGGCGGTGGCGTTCGCGCTGACGCTGCTGGCGGTGCCGCTGCTGGGCGCGGACCTGATCCCGCAGCTGGCGCAGGACCGCTTCGAGATGACGGTGAAGCTCCCGCCCGGCACGCCGCTGCGCGACACCGACGCGCTGGTGCGCGAGCTGCAGCGCAAGCATGCCGACGACGACGGCATCCGCGCGCTATACGGCGTGAGCGGCAGCGGTACGCGCCTGGACGCCAATCCCACCGAGAGCGGCGAGAACATCGGCAAGCTCACCGTGGTGATGGAGAACGGCGGCAGCAAGGCGGTGGAAGCGCGCGAGACGGAGCGCCTGCGCGGGACGATGCAGGCGCATCCGGGCGCGCAGGTCGACTTCGCCCGTCCGGAGCTCTTCAGCTTCTCCACGCCGCTCGAAATCGAACTGCGCGGGCAGGACCTGGAAGGCATCCAGCAGGCCGGCCAGCGCATGGCCAAGCTGCTGCGCGCCAATCCGCACTACGCCGACGTGAAGTCGACGGTGGAAGAGGGTTTCCCTGAAATCCAGATCCGCTTCGACCAGGATCGCGCCGGTGCGCTCGGCCTGACCACTCGCCAGATCGCCGACGTCGTGGTGAAGAAGGTGCGCGGCGACGTCGCCACGCGCTACAGCTTCCGCGATCGCAAGATCGACGTGCTGGTGCGCGCACGCGAAACCGACCGCGCGTCCGTCGACAGCATCCGCCGCCTGATCGTCAACCCGAACAGCAGCCGTCCGGTGACGCTGGACTCGGTCGCCGACGTCGTCGCCACCACGGGCCCGAGCGAAATCCACCGCGCCGACCAGGTGCGCGTGGCGATCGTCTCGGCGAACCTGCGCGACATCGACCTGGGCACGGCCGTGCGCGAGGTCGAGGAGATGGTGTCGAAGGAACCGCTCGGCGCCGGCGTGAGCATGCACATCGGCGGCCAGGGCGAGGAGCTTGCCGAATCGGTGACCTCGCTGCTGTTCGCCTTCGGCCTGGCGGTGTTCCTGGTGTACCTGGTGATGGCCTCGCAGTTCGAATCGCTGCTGCATCCGTTCGTCATCCTGTTCACCATTCCCCTGGCGCTGGTCGGTGCCGTGCTCGCGCTGCTGCTCACCAATTCGCCGGTGTCGGTGGTGGTGTTCATCGGGTTGATCCTGCTGGTCGGCCTGGTGGTGAAGAACGCGATCATCCTGGTCGACAAGGTCAACCAGCTGCGCGAGGCGGGCGTCGCCAAGCGCGAGGCCCTGGTCGAAGGCGCGCGTTCGCGACTGCGCCCGATCATCATGACCACGATGTGCACGCTGTTCGGCTTCCTCCCGCTCGCGCTGGCGATGGGCGAGGGCGCCGAGGTGCGCTCGCCGATGGCGATCACGGTGATCGGCGGCCTGCTGGTCTCCACGCTGCTGACGCTGGTGGTGATCCCGGTGGTGTACGACCTGCTGGATCGCCGCGCCGACGAGTACTACGTCAATCGCGCCAAGCGCACGCACGCGCCGGTGGCGACGGGCGAAGGCGCCGGCGGCCATGCCGAGCCGGTCTGAGGAGCGCGCCAGATGACCATTGCGGAGCTCAGCATCAAGCGGCCGGTCACGGCGATCATGTTCTTCGTGTCGCTGTTCGTGATCGGCCTGATCGCGGCGATCCGCCTGCCGCTGGAGGCCTTTCCCGAAGTCTCGCCGCCCTTCATCTTCGTGCAGGTTCCCTACACCGGCTCCACCCCCGAGGAGGTGGAGCGCACGCTGCTGCGTCCGGTGGAGGAAGCGCTGTCGACGATGACCGGCATCAAGCGCATGGATGCGAACGCGCGTGCCGACGGCGCCGAGATCTTCATGCAGTTCTCCGACTGGAACCGCGATGTCGCCATCGCGGCGTCGGAGGCGCGCGAGCGCATCGACGCCATCCGGGACGAACTGCCCGAGGACCTGCAGCGCTACAACGTCTTCAAGTTCTCCACCACGGACGAGCCCGTCCTGCGCGTGCGCCTGGCCAGCAAGAGCGACCTGACCGGCTCGTACGACATGATCGAGCGCGAGTTCAAGCGCCGCATCGAGCGTATTCCCGGCGTGGCGCGCGTGGACGTGACCGGTGCGGCGCCGAACGAGGTGGAGATCGCGATCGATCCCGATCGGCTCACCGCGCACAACCTCAGCCTCAACGAGCTCAACGAGCGGTTGAAGGCGGTGAACTTCTCGATTTCCGCCGGGCAGATCGACGACGGCGGTCGCCGTCTTCGCGTGCAGCCGGTGGGCGAGATCACCGACCTGCAGCAGCTGCGCGATCTGGTGATCAACAACTCGGGCGTGCGGCTGGGCGACATCGCGCAGGTGCGGCTCAAGCCGCAGCGCATGAATTACGGGCGCCGCCTCGATGGCCGTCCGGCGATCGGCCTGGACATCTTCAAGGAACGCAACGCGAACCTCGTCGACGTGTCGAGCAAGGCGCTGGCGGAAGTGGAGGCGATCCGCAAGCAGCCGGAGCTCTCCGACATCCGCATCATCATCATCGACAACCAGGGCGACAACGTCACCAAGTCGCTGCTCGAACTCGCCGAAGCCGGCGCGATCGGCCTGATCCTGTCGATCGCGGTGCTGTTCTTCTTCCTGCGCCATTGGCCGTCGACGCTGATGGTGACGCTGGCCATCCCGATCTGTTTCGTGATGACGCTGGGCTTCATGTACTTCGCCGGCGTCACGCTCAACATCCTGTCGATGATGGGCCTGCTGCTGGCGGTCGGCATGCTGGTGGACAACGCGGTCGTGGTGGTGGAAAGCATCTACCAGGAACGCGAACGCATGCCCGACCAGCCGGTGCTGGCGTCGATCCTGGGTACCAGGCACGTCGCCATCGCGCTGTCGGCCGGCACCTTGTGCCACTGCATCGTGTTCCTGCCGAACCTGTTCGGCGAGCGCAATTTCCTTTCGATCTATCTCTCGCAGATCGCGATCACAATCTCCGTCTCGCTGCTCGCTTCGTGGCTGGTGGCGGTGAGCCTGATCCCGATGATCTCCGCCCGGCTGAAGACGCCGCCGGCCGTGAAGTCCCACCGCGGCGTGATCCCGCGCATGCAGAAGCGCTATGCGACGTTCCTGCGCTGGACGCTGGAACATCGCGGCAAGGCCGTGCTGGGCATCCTGATGATCATCGCGGTGAGCATCGTGCCGTTCATGCTGACCAAGAAGAACATGTTCGGCGGCGACGACGGCACCGAGACCAACATCTTCTACCAGTGGAAGGGCGCGTACACGAAGGAGCAGATGTCGGACGAGATCCTCAGGATCGAGAAGTTCCTGGAGACCAACCGCAAGAAGTACAACATCACCCAGATCTACTCGTACTACAGCGAGCAGGGCTGGGGCGGCACGCGCATCACCTTCGATACCGACAAGATCAGCGAGTCCAAGGGCATCGTCGAACAGTTGCGCAAGGACCTGCCGAAGTCGGCGCGCGCCAACATCGGCATCGGCAACCAGGGCGGGGGTGGCGGTGGCGGCGGCCCGGGCCAGAACGTGCAGGTGCAGTTGGTGGGCGACTCGACCGAAACGCTGGTCGAGTTGGCCAACGACATCGTCCCGATCATGGCCAAGCGCAAGGAACTGCGCGACGTGCGCGTGGACATTGGCGACCAGAACAGCGAGCTGTCGGTGCGCGTGGATCGCGAACGCGCGGCGTCGTTCGGCTTCAGCGCGCAGGAAGTGGCGAGCTTCGTCGGCCTCGCGCTGCGCGGCGCGCCGCTGCGCGAGTTCCGTCGCGGCGACACCGAAGTGCCGGTGTGGGCGCGCTTCGAAGGCGCCGAGCAGTTCGGCATGGCGGACGTGGCGAGCTTCACCGTGCGTGCGCCGGACGGCCGCACCGTGCCGCTGCTGGCGATGGTCGACGTCGCGGTGAAGCCGTCGGCGACGCAGATCCAGCGCGCCAACCGGCAGACGACGGTGGCGATCCAGGCCAACCTCGGCGACAAGATCACCGTGCCGGAAGCGCGCAAGGCGATGGAGGAAGTGTTGAAGGCGGTCGCGTTCCCGGCCGGCTACAACTTCAGCTTCGATACCGGCGCGTTCGAGGACGAAGCCGAAGCGAACAAGCAGATGATGTTCAACCTGCTGATCGCGCTGATCATGATCTACGTGGTGATGGCGGCGGTGTTCGAATCGCTGCTGTTCCCCTCGGCCATCATGACCGGCGTGCTGTTCTCGGTGTTCGGCGTGTTCTGGTTGTTCTGGCTCACCGGCACGGAGTTCAACATCATGGCCTTCATCGGCATCCTGGTGCTGATGGGCGTGGTGGTGAACAACGGGATCGTGATGATCGAGCACATCAACAACCTGCGCCGCCGTGGCCTGTCGCGCACCGACGCCTTGGTGGAAGGCAGCAAGGAACGCCTGCGCCCGATCCTGATGACGATGGGCACGGCGATCCTGGCGATGGTGCCGATTTCGTTGACTCAGACGCAGATCGGCGGCGACGGCCCGCCGTACTACCCGATGGCACGCGCGATCGCCGGCGGCCTGGCGTTCTCCACCGTGGTGAGCCTGCTGTTCCTGCCGACGATCTACGCGATGCTCGACGACCTGCGCAACAGCACCTCGCGCATGATTCGCCGGGCTCGCGGGAAGCAGGTCGATGGCCCGGTCGCCGGCGCGACGATCACGGCGATCAAGGTCGATTGAGTTTCCCGACCTGACGGCGCCGCAATGAAAAAGGCCGGAGCATTCGTGCTCCGGCCTTTGCTTTTTTCTCCGACGAGTTCTGGCGACACGCAGAAGATGAGCTTTGGCAGCCCGGGTAAGGCCAGAGGCTGCACCCGGGGAACGTCAACCTCACGCCGTCCGAAACCCGGGTGCGCTTCGCTTACACGGGCTACAAACGCTTTGGATCAGTGCAGCAACCGCCCGCCGATGCGGAACAGGCCCGTCCAGGCGCCGATCATCGAGCCCAGGTTGGTCAGCAGGAACGTGAGCAGCACGCGCGCGACGCGGTTGCGGTACCAGCCGCGCAGCGTCTGCACGTCGTCGCGCAGGGACATGAAATCGGCGTACGTCGGCTTGCGGATGCGCGCTTCGGTCAACGCACTGAACGTGCCGGTGGGTACGCCGAGGCGGAACGGCTTGAGCGGGGCGAAGAGCGCGGCGGTGAGGATGCTCAGCGGATGCGCCGTCGCCAGCGCGCAGCCCAGCGCGGCGAAGCCGGCGGTGCAGGCGATCCACTGCAGCAGCAGGTCGGCGCCCATCGCGAAACCGCCGCGCCAGATGCCGACGCTGATCGCGGCGACGATGAACGCGACGATCGCGATGCCCAGCCATGGCGTCCTGCTCTTCTTGCCGACCGTTTCGAGTTCCGTGCGGATCGCGTCCGGATCGCGTGTCTCATCGCGCAGATGGCGCGCGAGGCCCTGCAGATGGCCGGCGCCGACCACCGCCAGCACTTCGCGCGCGTCGCCATGCGTTTCACGCAGACGCGCGGCCATGTAGCGGTCGCGTTCGGCGATGACGGCTTCGTACAGTTCGGGGCTGTCGCTGGCGAATTCGCTGAAGCTCGATTCGAGCATGTCGCCCTGCTTGAGCTTCTCGATGTCGGCCTCGCCGACCTCCTCGTCGACGAACAGCGCGGTGACCAGGCCGGCACCGAGCTTGATGCGCCCCCAGAATCCCAGCCCCGCGCTGGCGCGGCGGAAGGTCAGGCCGACGTCGCGGTCGATCAGGTGCACCGGGAGGTCGCGCTGGCGCGCTTCGAGCACGGCGCGCTTGAGTTCGGCGCCGGGCTCGATGCCGAGCTGCTCGGCGAGGCGGCGCTGGTACGCGGCCAGCGCGAGGTTCGCCGCGAACAGCGCGGTCTTGCCGTTGCGGATCACCTGCACCAGGTCCATCCGCGCCATCGCATCCGGATCGGTCAACGCCTGCAGGCGTTGCGGGTCCAGCTCGACCGCGACCGCGTCGAACGCACCGCTGCCGACCGCGTCGCGTACCGCTTCCACGCTCGCCAGCGAGACGTGCGCGGTGCCCAGCAGGGTGTAGCGCACGCCGTCGCGTTCGACGATGGCGTGCGGCTGGCGTTCCAGCAGCGCGTGCAACGACTCAGACATGGAAGCGCCCTTCGACGCGAGCGTGGGGCGCGGTGTGGATCGGCATGGATTCGCGGGTCCTGCAGCAAGACGGCGCCCGCAGGCGCCGTCGTGGGAAATCGGTTGCAGGAAGCTTAGGGCCTGATCCGGGACGGGGCAATGAACGCCCGTCTCACGCCACGCCGAACGGGAGGTTGGGGGAGGACACCGCGCGCTCGCCGACGGTTTCGCCGTGCAGGAAGCGCATGACCGAGCCGATCACCGCCTCGTCGTCGAGTACCCGCCGATGGCCCAGGCCGCGCGTGGTCAGCAGGCGCGAATCAGGCCAGTAGCGCGCGTAGCGCTCGCCCTCGGACCAGGGGACGTCGCGGTCCTCCAGATCGTGGATGATCAGGGCCGGCCGTCCGATCACCGGCGCGGTGCGATGCGCCTGCTGTTCGTCGAAGCTCAGGCCGATGCGGCTTTCGAAATACTCGAACATCCGCCGGCACACATTGGCGCCGATCCACAGCAGGTCGGCGAAGCGTTCGGCGGCGGCGACCGGATCGGCGGCGGGCGCGATCAGCACCGCGCGGTCGGCCTTCAGGCCGCGCGCGAGCGCGTTCGCCGTCGCAGCGCCGCCGAGCGAATGGCCGATCACCACGGCCGCCGGCCCGAAGTGTTCGCCCACCGCAAGCAGGTGCCGGGTGAAGCAGGGCAGGGTCGCGATCTCGCCGGGGCTGCGGCCGTGCGCCGGCTGGTCGAAGGCGACCAGCGCATAGCCTGCGTCGCGCAGGCGCGGAAGCCACGCGCCGACGCGCGTGCCGTGACTCGACCATCCATGGGCGAACAGCACGTACGGCTGGCGCCGCGGATCGCCCCAGACGTAGGCGGTGATCGCGTGGCCGTCGACGTCGATGGATTCCTCGCGCGCGCCGAACGTCGGCGCCGCCAGTGCGCGACTGCGCGAGGAGGACAGCGGCGTGCAGAAGATCCGGGCTGCACGCGCGACGGTGCGCCTCGGCGCGACGCGACTGCCGACGGCGAACCACACACGCAGCCCGTACAGGCCGAAGAGCTTACGAACGGTCGTGCTAATTCTGGCGATGAGCGGGTACATGGGCGATCCCTCCGTGGGTGCGTCAGGCGTGGGGGGCGTAGGAGCGGAACAGCCGCTCCAGCGCGCGACGGCCGCGGTCGGCGGCGGATTCGAAGCCGAACAGGCCGGCGTCGTGGTGGACGATCAGGGCGAGGCTGGCGAGTTCGAACGCCATCTGATCCGGGTCGGTATCGCCGGCGAGCTCGCCGGTGCCGATGGCGAGCGTGACGGCGCGGGCGACCTCCTGGCGCCAGCGGCGCTCGTGTTCGACCAACCGGTCGCGCAGCGGGCCGGGGCGGTCGTCGTATTCGCTGGCGGCGCTCAGCAGCAGGCAGCTGCCTTCGGTCTGGCGGACCCAGTCGTACCAGGCTTCGAGGATCGCCCGCACGCGGGCCAGCCCGCGCGGCTTCGACAGGGCGGGGCGCAGGACGTGATCGACGAACCGCACGGCGGCCTCGTCGAGGACGGCGAGCTGGAGGTCCTCGCGCGAGCCGAAATGCGCGAATACGCCGCTCTTCGACATGCCCACCGCCTGGGCCAGCGGCCCGATCGACAGGCCTTCCAGGCCGGCAGCACAGGCGATGCCGTAGGCCCGGTCGATGATGGCCTCGCGGGTCGCGGCGCCCTTGCTGGTGGCGGTCAGAACGGTCATGGGGCGGAAAATAGCACGGCCGTTCGTTTTATTTCTACCGCTCGTCGGCCGGGGTCACACCGGGTCCGTTTCGTGTCCCGGGCCTAGCCTCCGCTGCATCTGGACCGTGTCGAGCCAGCGGCCGTGCTTGCGACCGAGCCCCTGGAACACGCCGACTGTGCGGAATCCGAGCTTCTCGTGCAGCGCGATCGAGGCCACGTTGGTGACGTCGCCGACGACCGCGACCATCTGCCGCAGGCCGAGCGCGGTGCAGTCGTCGATCAGCCGCTGCAGCAGCGCGCGGCCGACGCCGCGGCCGACGTGGTCCGGGTGCACGTAGACGGTGTCCTCGACCGTCCAGCGGTACCCCTCGCGCGTGCGGTAGGCGCTGGCGTAGGCGTAGCCGGCGAAGCGGCCGTCGCGTTCGGCGACCAGGTACGGATACCCCTGCGCGACGATCGCCTGCCAGCGGCGGGCCATCTCCGCTTCGTCGGGTTCGTCGTATTCGTAGGTGGCGACGTGATCGCGAACTTCCTGCGCGTAGAGCGCAGTGATGGCGGGGAGGTCGGCGGCGGTGGCGCTGCGCAGATGCAGGGCGCTTGAGGCGAGGGTGGATGCGGTGGGCGTGGGCATGCGGCAAGCGTAACTGCCGGAGCGGTTGGCGTCGCCGGATGCGGGTTTTCGAGACGCGAAGGTCTTGGCCGAAGGGCCGCGGCCTTCGGCCAAGAGCAACAACGAGATGGATTCCAGCTTTCGCTGGAAGGACGGTGAGGTGGAGCGCTGCGGTCGGAGTGCTCCGGCGCTATGGGCCTGGCCCCGGCCTTCGCCTGGATGACGGCTTCCCGCGGCGCCCTGCCCGTCCGCTGCCCGGCGCTTGCACTCATCGTTCGCTGGAGATGTCGGTTCGCCGCGCGCGGACCGACACCGCAGGATCAATCGCGATAGCGCTTCAGCAGGTCGCCATACGCGTCGATCCGGCGATCGCGCAGGAACGGCCAGATGCGGCGCACGTGTTCGCTGCGTTCCATGTCGACTTCGGCCATCAGGATTTCCGGCTCGTCCGTGTTGGCTTCGGCCAGGAACTCGCCCTGCGGGCCGAGCACGTGGCTGCTGCCCCAGAACTGGATGCCCGAAGCGCCCATCGGCGAAGCCTCGTGCCCGACGCGGTTGCAGCTGAGCACCGGCAGGCCGTTGGCGACGGCATGGCCGCGATGGCTGAGGATCCACGCGTTGCGCTGGCGATCCTTCTCGGCCTGCACGTCGTCCGGATCCCAGCCGATCGCGGTGGGGTAGAGCAGCAGCTCCGCGCCGGCGAGCGCCATCAGGCGCGCGCCTTCGGGATACCACTGGTCCCAGCACACCATCACGCCGAGGCGACCGACCGAGGTGTTGATCGGTTCGAAACCGATGTCGCCCGGCGTGAAATAGAACTTCTCGTAGAAGCCCGGATCGTCCGGGATGTGCATCTTGCGGTACTTGCCGGCGACGCTGCCGTCGGCTTCGAAGACCACCGCGGTGTTGTGGTACAGGCCGGTCGCGCGCTTCTCGAACAGCGAGCTCACCAGCACCACGCCGTGCTGCTTCGCGAGCGGGGCGAGGCGTTCGGTGCTCGGGCCGGGAATGGTTTCGGCCAGGTCGAACTCGCAGACGTTCTCGTGCTGGCAGAAATATGGGCCGTTGTGCAGCTCCTGCAGCAGCACGAGCTTCGCGCCGCGCTTGGCGGCCTCGGCCACGCGCTGTTCGATCACCGTCAGGTTCGCATCGGCGTCGCCGTGGTTGCGCTCCTGGATCAGCGCGACGGGGAGGGTGGTCTTCTTCATCGGTTCCGGATCGAAAGCTGCGCAACGCGCGAAGGCCTGTAATTGTAGGCCTTGCGCATGACGCGAACGAAAACGTGGGCGAAACGCAGCGGTCGGTGCCGCTGCGTGGGGATCAGGCGACGACGCCCTGCGGCAACTGCATCGTGATGCAGTGCAGGCTGCCGTTCTGCCAGATCAGCGGGCGGCACGGGACCGGCACGATCTCGCGGCCCGGGAACGCTTCGGCGAGCACGGCCCGCGCCTTCGCGTCGGCCTCGTCGCCGTAGGTCGGCATCAGCACGGCGCCGTTGACGATCAGGAAGTTGGCGTAGCTCGCGGCGAGGCGACGGCCGTCGTCGAGAATGGGCTTTGCCCACGGCAGCGGGAACAGGCGGTACGGCTTGCCGTCCTTCGTGCGCAGCGCGGCGATCTCGTCGCCCATCGCCTTGAGTTCGGCATAGTGCGAGTCGGTTTCGTCGTCGCAGGCCTGGAAGACGATGGCCTCGTTCGGCGCGAAGCGGGCGAGAGTGTCGACGTGGGCGTCGGTGTCGTCGCCTTCCAGGTAGCCGTGGTCGAGCCACAGCACGCGGTCCTGCTGCAGCCAGTCGGCCAGCTTGTTCGTCAGTTCCTCGCGGGAGGCATCCGGGTGGCGCTCGCGCAGGCACTGCCAGGTGGTCAGCAGCGTGCCGTCGCCGTCGGTGTCGATGGCGCCGCCTTCCAGGGCAAAATCAACCGGTTGGCGCTCACTTTTCGAGAAGATTCCCGCGTCCGTCAGGCGTTCCACCAGCAGGTCGTCCTGGCTGGCGTCGAACTTCCCGCCCCAGCCGGTGAAACGGAAGTCGAGCAGCCGGAATCCATCGCCATCGCGCAGGGTGATCGGGCCGGAGTCGCGCAGCCAGGTGTCGTCGTAGGGCGCCTCGATGAAGCGCACCTTCGACATGTCCACGCGTGCGGAGGACAGGCGCGCACGCGCGTAGGCCTCCACGTCCTCGTCGGCAACGCACACGATCGCGTCCTGGAAGCGGGTGATCGCCGCGACGAGCGCGATGTAGGTCTCCTCGACCTCGCCCAGGCGGTCGGCCCAGTCGGTGTCCGCGTTAGGCCAGGCGATCAGGACGGCCGACTGGGGTTCCCATTCGGCGGGAAAGCGTGCGTGTGCGTTCTGGTTCATGACGTCATCGAGAGGGGCTCAGCGGATGGGTGGCTTGGGACCCACTTCCTCCGCGCTGGCCTTGTTGGCTACGGCGTCGATCACCTTGTTCTTCTCGAAGTAGACGGTGAAGGACGGGTAGACCCAGCGGTTGATGGTCGGCCACTGGCGCTTCTGTCCACCTTCGGCCTCCAGCTTCTGCGACGGTGCGCCGTAGCTGGCTTCCACCTGCGCCATGGTCTGGCCACGCGCGGGCAGGGTGGCCTGGTTTTCTTCCTGGACGCGCTCGACCAGCAGGGTGTCGGCCGAGGCGACACCGGACAGGGCGAGCGCAGCGAACAGCGGAACGGCGGCAATGCGATGCTTCATGGCGGATTCCCCTTCGAGCCCCCTCGTGGTAGTGCGCGATTGTACGCACAACCCCTGATGCCCCGGCAGCGCGCGGCCGTCACGTTTTGAAGGTTTGCGCCTGCGATAACGCCAATTCGAAGGCGGGGAACGCCACAATGCAGAAGGCCGCCCGAGGGCGGCCTTCTCGCGTTTCAGCCCGGCGCAGGACGCCGGACGGAATGGATCAGCGCTGACGCGCCTTGAAACGCGGGTTCGACTTGCAGATCACGAAGACCTTGCCACGGCGGCGAACGACCTTGCAGTCGCGGTGACGGGCCTTCGCCGACTTCAGGGAGGACAGGACCTTCATGACAGACCTCGGCTACAGGTAAATGGGTTAACGGACGAAGCCGGCGATTCTAACGGGTAAATCTCCCGTCGATCAAGTGGTTGCGGCGACCATCGCCTAATCCCGGGTACGCATCCCGAATGGCGGGGGCGGCAACCGGGTCCCGCATAATGCCCCCATGAACAGCCCACACCCGAACTCCAGCGTCCCCGTCCTCACCATCGACGGCCCTTCCGGCTCCGGCAAGGGCACCATCAGCCGTCTGGTCGCCGCCCGCCAGGGCTGGCATTACCTGGACTCCGGCGCCCTGTACCGCGCCGTCGGCGTCGCCGCCGGCTGGGCCGACCTGGACCTCGCCGACCCGGCCGCGCTGGTCCGCTGCACCTTCGACACCCGCATCGAATTCGAGGAAGACCCGGTCTCGCGCGAGCTGCGGATCCTGGTCAACGGCATGGACGCCACCGACGAGCTGCGCACCGAGACCGCCGGCGCCGCCGCCTCGGCGATCGCCGCGATCCCCGAAGTCCGGTCCGCCCTGAAGGACCGCCAGCGTGCCTTCCGCCAGGCGCCAGGCCTGGTCGCCGACGGCCGCGACATGGGCACGGTGATCTTCCCGGACGCCCCCTACAAGGTGTTTCTGACCGCCAGTGCCGAGGAAAGAGCGGAAAGGCGCTATAAGCAGTTGAAAGACAAGGGGGTTTCCGTTAATTTAGACGGTCTGCTGCGGGAGATCCTCGCCCGCGACGCGCGCGACGCCAACCGCGCGGTGGCTCCGTTGAGGCCGGCCGAAGACGCCGTCCGCATCGATACCACCGGCCTCGGCATCGATGACGTGGTCGAACGCGTGCTGGCCTTGTTGCCTGCGCGCTGAGCGTGCTTCAAACGTAAGTGTTTCAACCGTAGCAGATCAAAGTGCCATCGCAATCCCGTGATGGTTCAACCACAACACATGGCGCAGTTGCATCGCGCCACACAACGGGTGGGTCGACCACGCGCTGCTTGATGCCTTCTAACTCAGTTAGGCCCTGACAGCCGGTGCGGCCCGTGTGTTCAACCGAGTATTTTTTCCAATGACCGAATCATTTGCCGAACTGTTTGAACAGAGCCAGACCAACCTGGCCAAGCTGAAGCCGGGCGCCATCGTCACCGGCGTCGTCGTGGAAGTCCGCGGCGACGTGGTGGTGATCAACGCCGGCCTGAAGTCCGAAGGCATCGTGCCGATCGAACAGTTCCGGAACGACGCCGGTGAAATCGACGTGGGCGTGGGCGACGAAGTCAAGGTCGCGCTCGACTCGATCGAGAACGGCTTCGGCGAGACCGTCCTGTCGCGCGAGAAGGCCAAGCGCGCCATGGTGTGGGACGAACTCGAGCAGGCGCTCGAGAAGAACGAGACCATCACCGGCCGCATCAGCGGCAAGGTCAAGGGCGGCTTCACCGTCGACATCAAGGATGTCCGCGGCTTCCTGCCGGGTTCGCTGGTCGATGTGCGCCCGGTGCGCGACTCGGCCTACCTGGAAGGCAAGGAGCTTGAGTTCAAGCTGATCAAGCTCGATCGCAAGCGCAACAACATCGTCGTCTCCCGCCGTGCGGTGGTCGAGAGCGAGTACAGCGTCGAGCGCGAGCAGCTGCTCGAGAAGCTGCAGGAAGGCGCGATCCTCAAGGGCGTCGTCAAGAACCTCACCGATTACGGTGCGTTCGTCGACCTCGGCGGCATCGATGGCCTGCTGCACATCACCGACATGGCGTGGAAGCGCGTGCGTCACCCGTCCGAAGTCGTGGAAGTCGGCCAGGAGCTGGACGTCCGCGTGCTCAAGTACGACCGCGAGCGCAACCGCGTCAGCCTCGGCCTGAAGCAGCTGGGCGAGGATCCGTGGGACAACATCGCCCGTCGCTACCCGGCCAACACCCGCGTGTTCGGCAAGGTCTCCAACGTCACCGATTACGGCGCGTTCGTCGAGATCGAGCCGGGCGTGGAAGGCCTGGTGCACGTGTCCGAGATGGACTGGACCAACAAGAACGTCAACCCGTCGAAGATCGTGCAGGTCGGCGACGAGGTTCAGGTCATGGTCCTGGACGTCGACGAGGAGCGTCGCCGCATCTCGCTGGGCATGAAGCAGGTCACCAGCAATCCGTGGGAAACCTTCGCCGCCATCCACAAGAAGGGCGACAAGGTGTCGGGCCAGATCAAGTCGATCACCGACTTCGGCATCTTCATCGGCCTGGACGGCGGTATCGACGGCCTGGTGCACCTGTCCGACCTCAGCTGGAACACCACCGGCGAAGACGTGGTCCGCAACTTCAAGAAGGGCGACACGCTGGAAGCCGTCGTCCTGGCCGTGGACCCGGAACGCGAGCGCATCAGCCTGGGCGTCAAGCAGCTTGAGCAGGACCCGATGGGCCAGTACGTGGCGTCCAACGCCAAGGGCTCGATCGTCCGCGGCAAGGTGAAGGAAGTCGACGCCAAGGGCGCGACCGTCGAACTGGACAATGGCGTGGAGGGCTACATCGCCGCCCGCGACATCGCCAAGGAGCGCGTCGAGGACGCTTCGCAGTACCTGAAGGTCGGCCAGGAAATCGAAGCCAAGATCATCGGCACGGACCGCAAGGGCCGTTCGATGCAGCTGTCGATCAAGGCCAAGGACGAGGCGGAGCAGCAGGAAGCGCTGGCCGATTACAACCGTGCTTCGGCCGAAGCCTCCAGCGGCACCACCAAGCTGGGCGCGCTGCTGCGCGAGCAGCTGGGCAACAAGTCCGAGTAACAACCGCTGTAGCGTTGTACCCGAAGGCGGTCCGGTTCGTCCGGACCGCCTTCGATATGCGAGAGCCTCGCAACTGTCCGCATCCGTGCGGCGTTTCACTCCCGAGCGTGCATGACCAAGTCCGAACTTATCGAGATCCTCTCCCAGCGTCAGGCCCACCTGAAGGGCGAGGACGTGGATCTGGCGGTGAAGGCGCTCCTGGAAATGATGGGCGGCTCGCTCGCCACCGGGGAGCGGATCGAGATCCGCGGCTTCGGCAGTTTTTCGCTGCACTACCGTCCGCCGCGCCTGGGTCGCAATCCCAAGACCGGCGAGTCCGTCGCGCTGCCCGGCAAGCACGTTCCGCACTTCAAGCCCGGCAAGGAGCTGCGCGAGCGCGTGAGCGGCGTGGTGCCCATGGACGAGGCCGATTGACGGCCCGCGGCACGCGCGATTCGTGCGACCGCATCGTCCCTTCTTTGAACCTCTGGACCTGCGAACGAGGTCCGTTAAGCTAAAGCAGACCACAGCGGTCCGATGGAGGCCGTCATGCGCCTGCTCCGTTTCCTGATCGCGATCGCGTGCCTGGCGGCAGGCGCCATCGTCGGCGCGTTGAATCGCGCACCGGTCGTGGTCGATCTTGGATTCTCGCGGCTGCCGACCAACCTCGGCGTGTCGCTGCTCGTCGCGCTGCTGCTGGGCGTGCTGATTGGCGGCCTTGCGATCAGCGCCAGCGTGGTCCTTCCCATGCGCCGTCGGCTGGCGCGCGCGCAACGCCAGGGTGCGACGATCGCGCCCCCTTCCGGAAGTTGATGCATGGCTTTCATCAGTGAGTGGTTCTGGTTCTTCCTCCTGCTGCCCATCGCGGCCGTCAGCGGCTGGATCATCGGCCGTCGTGGCGGCGAGCGACACAGCGACACGCAGGTCAGCCGGTTGTCGACGACCTACTTCCGTGGCCTGAATTACCTGCTCAACGAACAGCCCGACAAGGCGATCGAGCTGTTCCTGCACATCGCCGAACTCGACAAGGACACCTTCGAGACGCAGGTCGCGCTCGGCCATCTGTTCCGCCGTCGTGGCGAAGTGGATCGCGCGATCCGCCTGCACCAGGCGCTCGTGCAGCGTCCCGGCCTGAGCGACCAGCAGCGGGTGCAGGCGCTGCTCGCGCTGGGCGAGGACTACATGCGCTCGGGCCTGCTCGATCGCGCCGAAACCGTGTTTTCAGATCTGGTCGCACTCGACATGCGCGCGCCGCTCGCGCTGCGCCATCTCATCGGCATCTACCAGTCCGAACGCGACTGGGACAAGGCCATCGAGAACGCGCGTCGCTACGAGGAAGCCACCGGCGAGCCGATGGGCAAGCTCATCGCGCAGTTCGAATGCGAGCTCGCCGACCGCCACCGTGCCTCCGGCGAAACCGATGCCGCGCGCGAAGCGGTCAAGCGCGCGTACGAGGCCGACGCGAACTCCGTGCGCGCGGGCATGATCGAAGGCCGCCTGGAAGTGGATGCCGGCAACGACGCCGGCGCGATCCGCGCCTTCGAACGCGTGGCGCGCGTCGACCCCGACTACCTGCCGGAAATCCTGCCGGCTCTGCTGGACTGCTACGCGCGCGTCGGCGACGCGACCGGTGCGCGTGCGTTCCTCGCCGAGATGACCGAACACTATCGCGGCATCGCGCCGGTGCTCGCGCTCACGCGCATGGTCGAAGGCGAGGAGGGCGTTCCGGCGGCGCGTGCGTATCTTGCGCGCCAGCTGAAGGATCGCCCCTCCGTGCGTGGCGAAGCGGCGCTGATCGACCTGACCCTGGCCGAGGGCGCCGATCCGGCCGCGACGCTGCACGACCTCAAACACATCACCGACCAGTTGCTGGTGCGCAACCCGAGCTACCGCTGCAACCGTTGCGGCTTCGGCGCGCGCAGCCATCACTGGCAGTGCCCGAGCTGCAAGGAGTGGGGCACGATCAAGCCGCTGCTCAATTACGCAGTGGTCTGATCGCATGCTCGAATGGCTGGCGGTGCACTTCTGCATCGGCGTCGCGGGCACGTGGCTCGCACGCCGTTATGCCCTCAGGCAATCGTTGATCGACCAGCCGGGCGAACGGCGCAGCCACAGCGTGGCGACGCCGCGCGGCGGTGGCATCGCGATCGTCATTGCCTTGCTGGTCGCGGCGGTCGCGCTCGGCCTGCGACAGCCGGCGCAGGCGCCGCTGATGCTGGCCTTCGGCGTGGGCCTGCTGATGGTCGCGGGCATCGGCTGGGTGGACGACCATCGGCCGCTCTCGCCGTGGCTCCGCCTCGGCGTGCACGTGGTCGCGTCGGGGCTGTTCGCGCTGGTCGTCGGCGACCTGTACGACTCGGTGTGGCTTGCGCTTGCGGCCTTCGTCGCCACGCTGGTGCTGACCAACGTCTGGAACTTCATGGACGGAATCAACGGCCTGGCCGCGAGCCAGGCGCTGATCGCCGCCGTGGGGCTGGCGTGGCTGGCCGGCGGCGCATGGGGCCTGCTCGCGTTGGCGCTGGCGGCGGCCTGCGCGGGGTTCCTGCCGTTCAATTTTCCGCGCGCCCGCATCTTCATGGGCGACGTCGGCAGCGGTGCGATCGGGTTCGCGCTGGGCGCGCTGTGCGTCGTGGCCGGCGCCCGGCTGGGTGAGAAATTCGCGCTTGTCCTGCTGCCGGTTTCCGTGTTTCTCGTCGATGCCAGCCTGACCTTGCTGCGCCGTCTCCTGCGGGGCGAACGCTGGTGGACGCCGCATACCCAGCATGCCTACCAGGGGTGGTCCCGTGCGGCCGGTCACGCCCGGGTCACCGCATGCTATGCGGCCGTTTCGCTACTGGTCATAATCGCAAGCTGGGGGGGTGTACCGCGTGATGCGTTCTTCATCGCCGGTACCACGATCGCGTGGTATATGTGCTGCGCTTTTTTTTGGCTGGTCCTGCAGAAGAAGTTTCCGGGCGCAGCTTCCTGATTGAATAACTGGCAGTCTGAAACAAACAAAAGGGGCGAAGGATGAGCTCATGGCGTGATCGGTGGAAGAGCGGCCTGCCGCGCCTCGCGGTGGTCGTGCACGATCTCGCCATGGTGTGGGTCGTCTGGCAGGCGCTGCATCGCCTGCGTTGGGGTATCGAAACCAATGCGCCCGCCATTCCGTTGTGGTCGGCGGAAATCGTGCTGGTGCTCGCCGCGCAGGGGCTGGTCTTCTGGCAGGTCGGCCTGTATCGCGGACTGTGGCGCTTCGCCGGCGTGCCGGATCTGTGGAACATCCTCAAGGCCTCGGTGCTCGGGCTGTTTGCGATCGTCCTCGGCCTGTTCCTCTACAACCGCCTCGGCACCGTGCCGCGCACGGTCCTCGTGCTGTATCCGCTGGTCCTCATGGGCATGCTGGGCGCGCCGCGCCTGCTGTACCGTGCGTGGAAGGACAGCCGCGTCGAATCGGCTTCCAAGTCGTCGGTGCGCATCCTGATCCTCGGTGCCGGTCACGCGGGCGAAGCGCTCGTGCGCGACCTGCGTCGTTCGGGTACCTACCAGCCGGTCGGCTTCCTCGACGATGCCGTGCGCCTGCGCGGCAGCAAGGTGCAGGGCGTGCCGGTGCTCGGGCGCGTGCAGGACGTCGCCGAGATCGCGCGCGAAACCGCGGCGAAGCTGCTGGTGATCGCCATGCCCTCGGCCGATGCCAACGCGCTGCAACGCGTGGTCGTCTCGTGCGAGCGCACCGGTCTTCCGTTCCGCATGGTGCCGAAGCTGCAGGACGTGCTCGAAGGCCGTTCGCTGCCCGGCGAACTGAAGGAAGTGGCGATCGAGGACCTGCTCGGTCGCAAGCCGGTGCTGCCGGACTGGAAGGCGATCCGCGGCTGGCTTGGTGCTCGTTCGGTGCTGGTCACCGGCGCCGGCGGTTCGATCGGTTCGGAACTGTGCCGCCAGTGCGCGCGCCACGGTGCGCGCCGCATCGCGCTGATCGAAGTAGACGAGCTCGCGCTCACCACCACCGAAGCCGCGTTGAAGCGCGATTTCCCCGACGTGGAATACATCGCCATCCTGGGCGACTGTGGCGACCCGGCGGTGATCGCCCACGCGCTCGCACGTGCCGAACCCGATGCCGTCTTCCATGCCGCCGCCTACAAGCAGGTGCCGCTGCTAGAACTGCAATTGCGCGAGGCCGTGCGTAACAACTCGCTGGCGACGGAAACCGTCGCGCGCGCCTGTTGCCAGGCCGACGTCGGCACCTTCGTGCTGATCTCCACCGACAAGGCGGTCGATCCGGTCAACGTGCTCGGTGCGACCAAGCGCCTGGCCGAGATGGCCTGCCAGGCGCTGGCCGGGCAGCACGCGACGCGGTTCGTCACCGTGCGCTTCGGCAACGTGCTGGACTCGGCCGGCAGCGTGGTGCCTCTGTTCCGCGAGCAGATCCGCGCCGGCGGTCCGGTCACCGTGACCGATCCGGAAGTGACCCGCTTCTTCATGACCATTCCGGAAGCCTGCCAGCTGATTCTGCAGGCCTCCGCGCTGGGCACGCACGAAGCCATCTACACGCTCGACATGGGCGAGCCGGTGCCGATCAGGCTGCTCGCCGAACAGATGATCCGCCTCGCCGGCAAGCTGCCGGGCCGCGACATCGCCATCGTCTACACCGGCCTGCGCCCCGGCGAAAAGCTGCACGAAACGCTCTTCCACGCGGACGAGCGGTACCGTCAGACCGCGCACCCGAAAATCCTCCAGGCCGAGCCGCGCGACGTCTCGGCGACGCACCTGGACAACGCCCTGGGGCAGCTGCGCGAAGCCAGCGCCCGGTACGACCTGGACCAGCTCAACCACCTCCTGCGGATGGCCGTCCCTGAATTCCAGCCGGTCGGTACACATCCGGATTACCAGGAATCGGCCACAGTGGTGGCCTTTCCCGCCCGCAACGCCAGGAAGGTTTGATGTCCGCACGTATTCGCAAGGCTGTTTTCCCGGTCGCCGGCCTCGGCACCCGCTTTCTTCCCGCCACCAAGACCGTTCCCAAGGAGATGCTGCCGATCATCGACCGGCCGCTGATCCAGTACGCGGTCGATGAAGCCATCGAGGCCGGTTGCGACACGCTGGTGTTCGTGACCAACCGTTACAAGCACGCCGTCGCCGACTACTTCGACAAGGCCTACGAGCTGGAACAGAAGCTCGAGCGCAGCGGCAAGACCGAACAGCTGGAACTGGTGCGCAACGTGCTGCCCGAAGGCGTGCGTGCCGTGTTCGTCACGCAGGCCGAGGCGCTGGGCCTTGGGCATGCGGTGCTGTGCGCCAAGTCGGTGATCGGCGACGAACCGTTCGCCGTGCTGCTGCCCGACGACCTCATCTGGAATCGTGGCCCCGGCGCGCTCAAGCAGATGGCCGACGCAGCCGAAGCCTCGGGTGCGAGCATGATCGCCGTGCAGGACGTGCCGCGCGAGCAGACCGCCAGCTACGGCATCGTCGCCACCGAGAATTTCGAGAAGCGCCAGGGCCGGATCCGCGCCATCGTCGAGAAGCCCAAGCCCGAAGTCGCGCCGAGCAATCTCGCCGTGGTCGGTCGCTACGTGCTGAATCCGCGCATCTTCTCGTTGCTGGAATCGACCACGCCGGGCGCCGGCGGCGAGATCCAGCTGACCGACGCCATCGCCGCGCTGCTGGAGGAAGAGGCGGTCAATGCCTACCGTTTCCAGGGCACGCGTTTCGATTGCGGCACGCACATCGGCCTGGTGGAGGCGACGATCCGCTACGCGCTGGACCACGAGAAGCTCAGCGACTCGGCACGCCAGCTGATGGCGAACGCGCTGTCCGAACTCGGCGTCGAAGAGCTCAACTGAGCGACGCGCGACCCCGGGCGCCGCCACTCGGCGCCTTCGCCGCTAGACTTTGGGGAAGCAAGCGGCGTCGTCCCGATCGCCGCCAAGGTTCGATGGCATGAGCGGCCCGGATACCAGTTATTACCTGGCGACCGTTCCCGAGCGCGAACTCGGGTTCGGACCGTTGCGTGGGCCGGTCGCCGCCAGCGTGTGCGTCGTCGGCGGCGGTTTCGCCGGCCTGAACACCGCGCTGGGACTGGCCGAGCGCGGCGTGCGCGACGTGGTGCTTCTCGAATCGGAACGCGTCGGGTTCGGTGCGTCCGGGCGCAACGGCGGTTTCGTGTTCGGCGGTTTCTCGCGCGGCGAGGACAGCCTGCTGCAGGACCTTGGCCCCGAACGCGCGCGCCTGCTGTATTCGGGAACGACCGACGCGGTCGAGCTCATCCGCGCGCGTACCGATCGCTACGCCATCGACTGCGATCGCGTCGATGCGGGCGTGCTCTGGGCGAACTGGTTCCGCGACCCGCAGGTGCTGCGCGAGCGCCAGCACCTGCTGGAACAGCAATTCGGCGTCCAGTGGGAATGGATGCCACGCGAGCGCCTGCGTTCGCTCGTGCACACGCAGCGCTATCACGACGGCCTGTTCGAACCCCGGGCGTTCCACTTCCATCCGCTGAAATACGCGCGCGGCATCGCACGCGCCGCGATGGCGCAGGGCGTCGCGATCCACGAACAGACACCGGCCGTCGCGCTGGAGCGTGCCGGCCCCGGCTGGCGCGTGCGCACGCCGGAAGGCGTGGTGGAAGCCGACCTGGTCGTGCTCGCGTGCGGCGGCTACCTCGCCGGATTGCGCGCGGAGGTGGATGCCGGCGTATTGCCGATCGCCACCTACGTGATGGTGACGCAGCCGCTCGGCGCGCGCCTCGACGACGTCATGACCACGCGGGCGGCCGTGTACGACACGCGCTTCGCCTTCGACTACTATCGCCCGCTGCCAGACACGCGCCTGCTGTGGGGCGGTCGCATCTCGGTGCTGGACCGCTCGCCGGCGGAGGTCGAAGCGGTGTTGTACCGCGACATGCTCAAGGTCTTCCCGCAGCTGGACGGCGTACGCATCGATCATGCGTGGTCGGGCCTGATGAGCTACGCGCGCCACCAGATGCCGCAGATCGGCGCGATCGACGACGGGCTGTGGCTGGCGCAGGCGTTCGGTGGCCACGGCGTGGCGCCGACGACGTTCGCGGGCGAGCTTCTGGCCAGTGCGATCGCGAACGGCGATCCGCGCTGGCGCGAACTCAGCGACTACGGGCTGGTGTCGGCGATCAAGCCGGTCGGCTTCGTCGGCGCGCAGTTGAGTTACTGGTGGGCCGAGTTCAAGGACGAGTGGAAGGACAGGGCGGAACGGGCGAGGGCAGGATGAGCGGAACGATCAGCTGGGCGGATTTCGAGAAGGTGATGCTCTGCGCCGGCACGGTGCAGCGGGTGGAGGAGTTCCCCGAGGCGCGCAAGCCGGCGTGGAAGCTCTGGGTCGATTTCGGCCCGCACGGCGTGCGCAAGACGAGTGCACAGGTGAAGCACCTGTATTCGGCGGACGACCTGGTCGGCCGGCAGATCGTGGGCGTGATCAACTTCCCGCCCAAGCAGGTGGGCCCCTTCATTTCGGAATTCCTGCTGACGGGCTTTCCGACGGAGGAGGGCGTGGTCATCACCACGATCGAACGACCGGTACCGAACGGAACGCGCCTGGCCTGAGCGCGGCGTCGTGAAGGAGGCGGCCACCCGGCCGCCCCTTTCGTCATGCGGATGCGCGTTATTTCGCAGGCGTCACGCGGGCTTCTTCGCCGCTTCCCTGGATGAAGACCTTCTGCCCGACGCGCAGGTTGGTCGGCTCCTGCGTGACCGACACGAGCACGCCATTGGTGAGCCGCACGATGATGTCCTGCCCCGGGACGGGTGCCTGATTGCGCCGCTGCACCGTGTTGCCGGTGACGGCGCCGCCGATGGTGCCGAGGACCATGGCCACGTCGCGTCCGGTGCCGCCGCCGATCAGGCTGCCCACGCCCAGGCCGAGCGCGCCGCCGACCACCGCACCGAGACCTCGCGTCTTGGTGTTGGAAATCTGCACGTCGGTGATCTGTTCGATCACGCCCGAGCGCACCTCCACGGCGCCTTGCATCGAACCGGGCGTCGTCGTCCGGCAGGCGGCGATCGACAGCGAAAACAGCAGGGCCAGCGTGAGGCCGGCGAGATTGCGCAGGGACATGAGCGTTCTCCTTGTCGAAATGACGAACGGAACGAACAAGGGCGCCGTTTCCAGTGGACGTGCCGACGCCGCGCCGACGCCGCGAACTCGGCGACGCGCTGCGATGCTGGGCTCAGCTGCGCGACAGGGACGTGAAAATCGCGAGAAGGCGGCCTGACCCGCGAACGAAAAAGGGCAGCCCGGAGGCTGCCCTTTTTTGCTGTCCGCAGGGTGAGTCAGAGGGCTTCGAAAATGCCGGCCGCGCCCATGCCGGTGCCGATGCACATCGTCACCATGCCGTACTTCTGCTGGCGGCGACGCAGGCCGTGCACGATGGTCGCGGTGCGGATCGCACCGGTCGCACCGAGCGGATGGCCCAGCGCGATCGCGCCGCCGAGCGGGTTGACCTTCGACGGGTCCAGCCCGCTGTCGCGGATGACCGCCAGCGCCTGCGCGGCGAAGGCTTCGTTGAGCTCGATCCAGTCCAGCTGGTCCTTCGTCAGGCCCGCCTGCTTCAGCGCCTTCGGGATCGCCGCGATCGGGCCGATGCCCATCACTTCCGGGCGCACGCCGGCGACCGAGAAGCTCACGAAGCGCGCCAGCGGCGTCAGGCCGTAGTCCTTGATCGCCTGCTCGGACGCCAGCAGTACGCCGGCCGCGCCGTCGCTCATCTGCGAGCTGTTGCCCGCGGTGACGCTGCCGCCGAACTGGCCGTTGCGGAACACCGGCTTGAGCTTGGCGAGGCCTTCGATGGACGAATCCGGGCGCGGGCCCTCGTCGATCTCGACGATCGACTTCTTCACGCGTACCGCGTTGCCGGCGAGGTCCGGGATGCGCGAGATCACTTCATACGGCGTGATCTCCGACTTGAACTCGCCGGCCTGGATCGCCGCGATGGCCTTCTGGTGCGAGGCCAGCGCGAAGGCGTCCTGCTCCTCGCGCGAGACCTTCCACTCCTCGGCGACCTTCTCGGCGGTGATGCCCATGCCGTAGGCGATGGCGACGTTCTCGTCCTTCGCGAACACCTGCGGGCTCAGCGCCACCTTGTTGCCCATCATCGGCACCATCGACATCGATTCGGTGCCGCCGGCGAGCATCAGGTCGGCGTTGCCCAGGCGGATCTGGTCGGCCGCCATCGCCACGGCCTGCAGGCCCGACGAGCAGAAACGGTTGATCGTCTGCGCGGCGATGGTGTTCGGCAGGCCGGCGAGCAGCGCGCCGATGCGCGCCACGTTCATGCCTTGCTCGCCCTCGGGCATGGCGCAGCCGATGATCGCGTCGTCGATGCGGCCCAGGTCGATACCGGGCGCCTGCGCGACCACGGACTTGAGCACGTGGGCGAGCATCTCGTCGGGACGGGTGTTGCGGAACACGCCGCGCGGCGCCTTGCCGACCGGGGTGCGGGTGGCGGCGACGATGTAGGCGTCTTGAACTTGCTTGGTCATGGTTCTTTCCAAAGCGTGATTCGTGATTGGTGATTCGTGATTCGTGGGAAACGGACTTCGTGACGGCCGATGTTGCTTTGCCCAATCACGAATCCCGAATCACGAATCACGGCCGCTTCAGTTACGCAGCGGCTTGCCGGTCTTGAGCATGTGCGCGATGCGTTCCTGCGTCTTGGGCATCTGTGCGAGCGCGACGAAGTGTTCGCGTTCGAGCCTCAGCAGCCATTCCTCGTCGACGATCGCGCCGCGGTCGACTTCACCGCCGCACATCACCGTGGCGATGCGGGTGGCGATCTCGTAGTCGTGCGGCGAGATGAAGCGGCCCTCCAGCATGTTGACCAGCATCATCTTGAAGGTCGCGATGCCGACGTCGCCGGCGACCTGGATGCGGCGCGCGGGCAGGGGCGGGCGGTAGCCGGATTCGGCCAGCGCGCGGGCCTGCGCCTTGGCGACGTGCAGCAGTTCGAACGCGTTGAAGACGACGGCATCGTTCTCACGCGCGAGCTTGAGTTCCTTCGCCTCGAACGCCGAGGCCGACACCTTGCCCATGGCGACGCTTTCGAACGCCGTCTTGAGCTGCGCGAACACGTCGCCGCCCGGGCCAGCGGCTTCGGATGCGCGCACCGCGAATTCCTTCAGGCCGCCGCCGGCCGGCAGCAGGCCGACGCCCGCTTCGACCAGGCCGATGTAGCTTTCCAGTGCGAACACGGCCTTGGCTGAGTGCATCTGGAACTCGCAGCCGCCGCCCAGCGCCAGGCCGCGCACGGCCGCGACGACCGGCACCAGCGCGTACTTGATGCGCTGGCTGGTGGCCTGGAAGTTGGCGACCATCGCCTCGAAGCCCTTCACGTCGCCGGCTTGCAGCAGGCCCAGCGCGCCGGCCAGATCGGCGCCGGCGGAGAACGGCTCCTTCGGCTGCCAGATCACCAGGCCGGCGAAGTCGCGCTCGGCAATGGTGATGGCTTCCTGCAGGCCGTTGAGCACATGGTCGTTGACCGTGTGCATCTTGGTCTTGAACGAGACCACGCCGATGTCGTCGCCTTCGTCGGCCCACATGCGGATGCCGTCGTTCTCGAACACCGTGCGGCCCTGCGAGAACTTCTCGCCCAGCAGCGGGTCGGGGAAGCGCTGTCGCGCGTAGACCGGGTTGGACGAGCGGGGCACCTGCGCCTTGCGCGAGGGGCTGAAGCTGCCGTCCTTGTCGTGCACGCCATCGCGACCGTCGAACACCCAGTCCGGCAGCGGCGCGCTGCTCATCGCCTTGCCGCCGACGATGTCCTCGGCGATCCAGTCGGCGACCTGCTTCCAGCCGGCCGACTGCCAGGTTTCGAACGGACCGAGCGACCAGCCGTAGCCCCAACGCATCGCGAAGTCGATGTCGCGTGCGGTTTCGGCAATGGATTCAAGATGATACGCGCTGTAGTGGAACGAATCCCGGAAGATTGCCCACAGGAACTGCGCCTGCGGATGCTGGCTGGCGCGCAGTGCAGCGAACTTCTTCGCCGGGTCGCGTTCCTTCAGCAGCGCGGCGACCTCGGCGTCCAGTTCGCCGGCCGAGACGCGGTAGTCCTGCGCCTTCAGGTCGAGCACGAGGATGTCCTTGCCGCGCTTGGTGTACACGCCCGCGCCGGTCTTCTGGCCGAGCGCGCCCTTCTCGATCAGCGCGGTCAGCCACTTGGGCGCCTTGAAGTACTGGTGCCACGGGTCGTCCGGCACCGTGTCGGCCATCGTCTTGATGACGTGCGCCATGGTGTCCAGGCCGACGACGTCCGCCGTGCGGTACGTCGCCGACTTCGGACGCCCGATCGACGGGCCGGTCAGCGCATCGACGGTGTCGAAGCCGAGGTCGAACTGCTCGGTGTGGTGCATTGCGGCCAGCATCGAGAACACGCCGATGCGGTTGCCGATGAAGTTCGGGGTGTCCTTGGCGATCACCACGCCCTTGCCGAGCGCGGTGGTCAGGAAGGTTTCCAGCGCCGTCAGCACGTCGGCGTCGGTGGTCTTTGCCGGGATCAGCTCGGCCAGGTGCATGTAACGCGGCGGGTTGAAGAAGTGCACGCCGCAGAAACGATGGCGCAGCTGCTCGGGCAGCACTTCGGCCAGCTTGTTGATGCCCAGGCCCGAGGTGTTGCTGGCGAGGATCGCGTGCTCGGACACGAACGGAGCGATCTTCTTGCAGAGATCCTGCTTCCAGTCCATCCGTTCGGCGATGGCCTCGATGATCAGGTCGCAGTCGCGCAACTGCTCCAGGCCGGTTTCGTAATTCGCAGGCGTGATGCGCTCGGCGAGCGACTTGCTGGCGAGCGGGGCGGGGCTGAGCTTGGCCAGGTTGGCGATGGCCTTGCCGACGACGCCGTTGGGGTCGCCTTCCTTGGCCGGAAGGTCGAACAGGACGGTGTCGACGCCCGCATTGGTCAGGTGGGCGGCAATCTGCGCACCCATGACGCCGGCGCCCAGCACGGCCACTCGGCGTGCAAGCAGTTTCTTAGGCATGTTATGCAAATCCTTGTCTGGCAAGTAATTTGAAGC
The DNA here is from genome assembly GCF_057747855.1 of Lysobacter sp. SCRH-1R. Classification (NCBI taxonomy): domain Bacteria; kingdom Pseudomonadati; phylum Pseudomonadota; class Gammaproteobacteria; order Lysobacterales; family Lysobacteraceae; genus Lysobacter; species Lysobacter sp. SCRH-1R. The sequence goes on from NZ_CM173227.1 coordinate 1,764,475, forward strand.
GTGGGGTTTAACGAATCAGGACTTGAAGCCGGCGGCGGCGAAGCGGATCAGCTCGCGGGCCGCGCGCTCGCGATGGGCCGCCTCGGTGACACCGGCGGGTCGCTTGATCAGGCCGAAGTCGGCCATCGCGTAGGTCAGCGAGCCGGCCAGGAAGTCGAGCCGCCAGTACAGCTCTTCCTTGCTCAGCCCCGGCACGCAGCCGGCGATCGCCTTGGCGAACTCGCGCAGCACGTGGCCGTAGTGGTCTGACAGGAACTTGCGCAAGCGGTCGTTCTTTTCGGCGTAGGCACGGGCGACCACGCGCACGAAGGCGCCGCCGCCGTGGCGGTCCTGCGCCATCGCCAGCGCGGGCTGGACAAACGCGGCCAGGATCGGCTCGAGCTCGCCCGGATGCGTTTCCAGCGCGGTTTTCAGCGCGCCGAGGCGCTGGGCGCTCATGTCGTCCATGCGGCGGCGGAAGACCTCGTTGACGAGGTTTTCCTTGCTGCCGAAGTGGTAGTTCACCGCCGCGATGTTGACGTCGGCGCGGCTGGTGACCTGGCGAAGGGAGGTGCCGGTGAAGCCGAACTGCGCGAACAGTTCCTCGGCGGCGCCAAGGATCCGGTCCTTGGTGGAGAAGTGGGCAGTGGTGGCCATGGGTACTGCGTGGGTCCTGCGGCTGCGGTGGCTGAATCAAACGCTTGTTTGATGCTAGTCCGACGCGGCCTGAACCGTCAACGGACATCGCGCAAAACCCGCCGCCAGACCCTGCAAAAATGCCCAACGATCCGCTAGAATTACCGGAGCCTTGTGGGCTAAACCCGCGTCCGTACGCGGGTTTTTCTGTTATCCTCGGGCGCGAACCCTGGTCAAGTCACCACGTTCGGCGGCCCGCCTACCCGGAGAGATTCCATGGCGCTGGAGCGCACCCTTTCGATCATCAAGCCCGACGCCGTCGCCAAGAACGTCATCGGTGAGATCTACACCCGCTTCGAGAAGGCCGGCCTGAAGGTCGTCGCCTCGAAGATGAAGCAGCTGTCGAAGCAGGAAGCCGAAGGTTTCTACGCCGTGCACCGCGAGCGTCCGTTCTTCAACGCGCTGGTCGAGTTCATGATCTCCGGCCCGGTGATGATCCAGGTGCTGGAAGGCGAAGGCGCCGTGCTGAAGAACCGCGACCTGATGGGTGCCACCAACCCGAAGGACGCCGCGCCGGGCACGATCCGCGCCGACTTCGCCGACAGCATCGATGCCAACGCCGTGCACGGTTCGGACAGCCTGGAGAACGCCGCGATCGAAGTCGCGTACTTCTTCCCGGCGACCGACGTGTACGCCCGCTAAGCGACTGAAGATCCGGCCATGACCACGCAACGCGAACGCATCGACATCCAGCTCGCTGGCGACACGCCCGCGACGGACTCGGCTGCGCGCGTGGAAGCAGGCGTGGCCGCGAAGGGCGCGGGCGAGGGGAAGATGAACCTCTTCGACCTCGACCGCGCTTCGCTCGAGCGTTTCTTCGAAGAGACGCTCGGCGAGAAGAAGTTCCGCGCGCACCAGGTGATGAAGTGGATCCATCACCGGTACGTGACCGACTTCGCCGAGATGACCGACCTGGGCAAGGCGCTGCGCGCCAAGCTCGAAGCCAGCGCCGAAGTGCGTGTGCCGCAGGTCGTGTTCGACAAGGCGTCCACCGACGGCACGCACAAGTGGCTGCTCGGCATGGACCCGAAGAACGCCATCGAGACCGTCTACATCCCCGACAAGGGGCGCGGCACGCTGTGCGTGTCGTCGCAGGTGGGCTGCGCGCTCAACTGCCAGTTCTGTTCCACCGCCACCCAGGGCTTCAACCGCAACCTGTCCACCGCCGAGATCATCGGCCAGGTGTGGGTCGCCGCGCGTCACCTGGGCAACGTGCCGCACCAGCAGCGCCGCCTCACCAACGTGGTGATGATGGGCATGGGCGAGCCGCTGGCGAATTTCGACAACGTCGTGCGCGCGATGAGCATCATGCGCGACGACCTCGGCTATGGCCTTGCGAACAAGCGCGTCACGCTGTCGACCGCCGGCATGGTGCCGATGATCGACCGCCTCGCGCTGGAGAGCGACGTCTCGCTCGCCGTGTCGCTGCATGCGCCCAACGACGAGCTGCGCAGCGAGCTGGTGCCGCTCAACAAGAAGTACCCCATCGAACAGCTGATGGACGCCTGCGTGCGCTACGCGCTGCGCAAGCGCGGCACGTCGGTGACGTTCGAGTACACGCTCATGAAGGGCGTGAACGACCAGCCGCAGCACGCACGCCAGCTGCTGCGCCTGATGCGCCAGTTCGACAACGCCGTGCAGATGAAGGACGCGGCGAAGGTCAACCTCATCCCGTTCAATCCGTTCCCGGGCACGCGCTTCGAGCGTCCGGACGACGCGGCCATCCGCGCGTTCCAGAAGCTGCTCAACGAAGCGGGCATGATCGCCCCGGTGCGGCGGACGCGCGGCGACGACATCGACGCCGCCTGCGGCCAGCTCAAGGGGCAGGTCATGGACCGCACCCGGCGCCAGGCGGAATTCAACAAACGATTGCAGGCGCAAGGTCTCGGGAACGAGGCTGCGTAATGTCAGGAGCCCGCTAGCCATGGACGTCCGCGGTCGCCCGCTGAGCCTCACGATCACGACCGTCCTGGCGGTCGCGGTGCTGGCGACCAGCGCGTGCAGCCGCATGACCTTCGTCCGGCAGGACTTCAAGCGCCAGGACTTCGAGCGGACCACGCCCGAGGTCAACGTCAGCGGCAACGCGCGCAACAAGGACGCGATCGCCGCCAGCCGCACGCTCGAAGTGGCCCAGCTCCGCCTGATGAGCGGCGATTACGCCGCGGCCGAGACGGAAGCCCGGAAGGCGCTCCGGATCGATCCGAACTCCGTCGACGCCGAAACCGTGCTGGCCGTGGCCGCCGCGCGCCGCGGCGACTCGGCCGAAGCCGGCCGCCATTACCTTCGCGCCGCCGAACTCGGCCCGGACAACGGCGCCGTGCAGAACAACTACGGCGTCTGGCTGTGCAGGGAAGGGAAGACGGCCGAGTCGCTGGCATGGTTCGACCGCGCCTTGCAGGACCCCCGTTATGCGACGCCGGCCGTGGCGCTGGCCAACTCCGGCAGCTGCGCCGCCCGCGCCGGCCAGGACGACCGCGCCCGCCGCGATCTGCGCCGCGCGATCCAGTTGGACCCAGGCAACGCCACCGCACTGGGCGCCCTGGCGGAGCTTGAGTTCCGTCAAGGAAACGCCTTCGAAGCGCGCGCATTCTCCGAGCGCCGCCTCTCGGCAGCACCACCCGACCCCGAGGCGTTGCAGCTTGCGTCACAAATCGAAGAGAAACTCGGCGACACGGCAGCCGCCGCAAGATACGTTCAGCGAATGAGGGCGGAGTTCCCGCAGACGCGGGGCTCCGGCATGGGGGATGACGGAAAGCGATGAACTCGAACAACGTCGCGCCTGAAATGGGCGCCAGCATCGGCGTGCGCCTGAAGCAGGCCCGCGAGGAGGCGGGACTGTCGCAGGAGGACGTCGCCGCCAGCCTGAAGATTCCGGTCAAGGTGATCCGGCAACTCGAATCCGGGGATTCGAGCCAGCTGGGCGCACCGGTCTTCGTACGCGGGCAGCTGCGCAGCTATGCGCGCCTGCTCGGCGTCAAATTCGACGAGGAGCTCGGCCAGGGCGCGCGTCCGATCGCGCCGTCCGAGCTCGTCAGCCACACCCACACGCCGCGCTATCGCCGCGTGTTCGAGCAGGCCACGCGCCGTGCGATCTACATCGTGCTGACCGCGGCCATCGCGGTGCCGATCTGGATGGCTTCCCGTGAGCTCAAGAAGGACGACGCCAAGGTCGAATCGCTCGACGTGGCGAGCGCGCCGGCCGCGCCTGCGAACAATGCCCAACCGGCCGCGCCGGCGCCGGTGCATCGCACGCCGCTGGTCGCCTCGATGGCGACGTTGCCGACGCCCGCGCCCGCGGCGACGCAACCCGCGCTGGCGCTCAACTTCATCGGCAACAGCTGGGTGGAAGTGCGCGGCGCCGATGGCCGCGTGATCGAAAGCGGCGAGCTTGGCACCGGCCAGCAACGCACCTACGCCGCAGGCGAGGTTTCGCGCGTGGTGCTGGGAAATTCTTCCGCCGTGGAAGTCCGCCACGCGGGCAGGACGGTCGATCTGGCGCCGTTCAGCCGCGCGAACGTGGCGCGCTTTACGCTATCCTCTGACGGTTCCCTCACGCCGGGCGATTGACCGGCGGATTGGGAAATCCTCACTGCACCGGCCCGCCATGCGGGCCGATGCTCCTATTGGATTCCCGCCACCGCGGCGGGCCACAGAGTACGGCAGCCACCAGATGGCGATTGACGACCTTCTCGACGAACACGAACAAAGCGAACGCGTCCTCCAGTGGCTGCGCAACAACGGCGCGGGCCTGATCGGCGGCATCGCCCTGGGCCTGGCGGCCATCGGCGGCTGGAAGTGGTGGGACCAGCGCCACGAACAGCAGCGCATGGACATGGCCACGCAGTACCAGCAGGCCATCGACGCCATCGACGCGAAGGACGCCTCGGCGCAAGCCAAGGTCAAGGCACTGGCCGAAGGTTCCAGCTACCGCGCGCTGGCCGCGCTCGAACTCGCCCGCTCGCAGGTCGATGCGAAGCAGAACGACGCGGCGCTCGCGACGTTGCAGGGCATCAGGACCGAAGACCCGGCGGTCGCGCAGATCGTCGAGCAGCGCATCGCGCGCCTGCTCATCGAGAAGAAGCAGGCCGATGCCGCGCTGAAGCTGGTGGCCGACGCCGACACGGCGTCGGGCATCGAAGTGCGCGGCGACGCGCACCTGGCGCTCGGCCAGAAGGAGCAGGCACGCACCGCGTACGCCGAAGCGATGGCGAAACTCGACGTGGCCTCGCCGCATCGCCGCCTGCTCGAACTCAAGCTCACCGAAGTCGGCGGCGCGCCCGCCAAGCCCGAGGCCAAGTCCTGATGAAGCACCGCTCCATGCTGCTGCGTACCTCCGTCGTGCTGCTGTGCGCGGCCTCGCTCGCCGGCTGCTCGACTATCAAGGGCTGGTTCGGCGGCGACAAGAAGAAGGACGACGGCAAGCCGAACGAACCGGCCGAGCTGACCGACATCACCCCGTCGGTGACGGTCCAGAAGATCTGGTCGGCCAACGCCGGCAAGGGCGAAGACCGCATCGGCGTGGGCCAGGGCCCGGCCGTGGCCGACGGTCGCGTGTTCGCGGCGGCCATCGAAGGCGGCGTGCACGCCTTCGACCTGCAGACCGGCAAGCAGATCTGGGAATACCGCCCCGACAAGAAGGCCAACCTGCGCCTGTCCGGAGGCCCCGGCGTGGGCGAGGGCCTGGTCGTGATCGGCGGCCTGGACGGCGAAGTCATCGCGCTCGACGCCAGCACCGGCGAAGAGAAGTGGCAGGCCCGCGTGCCCAACGAGGTCATCGCGGCCCCGGCCATCGGCATGAACACCGTGTTCGTGCGTTCCAATGACGGCCGCGTCACCGCCTTCGACGCCGCCAGCGGCGAGCGCCGCTGGTTCTGGGTGCAGGAAGTCCCGATGCTGTCGGTGCGCGGCAACGACGGTCCGGTGCTCGGCCCGGGCTTCGTCTTCATCGGCAACGACGACGGCACCGTCTCCGCACTGGCGGCGGCCGATGGTCGCCCGATGTGGGAGCAGCCGGTCGCGCAGGCCGAAGGCCGCACCGAACTGGATCGCATGGCCGACGTCGACGGCACGCCGGTGCTGGACGGCACCACGCTGTTCGCCACCAGCTTCAAGAAGCAGACGCTGGCCATCGACGCGCCCAGCGGCCGCCCCATGTGGTCGTCCGAGCACGGCGGCGCGGGCCGCATCGGCCTGGCGCCCGACCGCCTGGTCGTGACCGATCCGAGCGGCGCCGTCTTCGGCCTCGACAAGAACAGCGGCGCGGCCATGTGGCAGCAGCCGGCGCTGGCCCGGCGCAACGTGACGGGCGCGGCGGTGCAGGGCGACTTCGCCGTGGTCGCCGATTTCGACGGCTACGTGCACTGGCTCAAGCTCGACAACGGCGAGTTCGCCGCGCGCGAGCGCGTCGGCGGCAAGGCCGTGAAGGCGGCCCCGGTGGTCGCCGACGGCATCGCGATCGTGCAGAACGTCAACGGCGAGCTCACCGCGTTCCGCCTGCAGTAAGGCGCGAGCCCGCGGTTCGGACTTCGGAGACGACCGGCCCCGTGCCGGTCGTTTCCTTTTTTCCGCCCGGCCCGTCATCATGGCGCCCTCGGATTCGGTGCGGCCCGCGCGGCCCGCACTGTGCAAATCCCGGCTCCCCAATCCAATCCCGGCCCTGACCATGCTTCCGCTCGTCGCCCTCGTTGGTCGCCCCAACGTCGGAAAATCCACGCTGTTCAATGCGCTGACGCGCACCCGCGACGCCCTGGTCCACGACCAGCCCGGCGTCACGCGCGATCGCAACTACGGCGTGGCGCGACCGGAGGGGAAGCGCCCGTTCGCCATTGTCGACACCGGCGGCATCGCCGGCGAGGACGAGGGGCTGGCCGGCGCCACCGCCCGGCAGGCGCGCTCGGCGGCCGAGGAGGCCGACCTGGTGCTGTTCGTGGTCGACGGCCGCGAAGGCGCCTCGGCGCTGGACGACGAGATCCTCGCCTGGCTGCGCAAGTCCGCGCGCCCGGCGATGCTGGTGGTGAACAAGACCGACGGTCTCGACGCGCAGGCCGCGATCAACGAATTCGCCCGCTACGGCATCAACGACGTCATCGCCGTGTCCTCGGCGCACCGCCAGGGCATCGACGAGCTGATCGACCGCGTGCTCAAGCGCGTGCCGGAAGAGGGCGCGGCCACGGAGCTCGACACCGATCCCTCGCGCATCCGCGTGGCCTTCATCGGTCGCCCCAACGTGGGCAAGTCGACGCTGGTGAATCGCCTGCTCGGCGAGGAGCGCATGATCGCGTCCGAAGTACCGGGCACGACGCGCGACTCGGTTTCCATCGACATGGAGCGCGACGGTCGCCTGTACCGCCTGATCGACACCGCCGGCCTGCGCCGCAAGGCGCGCGTGGAGGAAGCGGTGGAGAAGTTCTCCATCGTCAAGACGCTGCAGGCGATCGAGCAGTGCCAGGTCGCGGTGGTGATGCTCGACGCCAGCGAAGGCATCACCGACCAGGACGCCACCGTGCTGGGCCACGCACTCGATGCGGGCCGCGCGCTGGTCGTCGCCGTCAACAAGTGGGACGGCCTGACCGACTACCAGCGCCAGCAGGCCGAGGCGCTGCTCACGCGCAAGCTGGGCTTCGTCGACTGGGCCGAAGCGGTGCGCATCAGCGCGAAGCACGGTTCGGGGCTGCGTGAACTGTTCCGGGCGATTCATCGCGCGCACGCGTCGGCCACGCACGAGTTCAGCACCAGCGAAGTGAACAAGGCGCTGGAAGTCGCCTACGAAACCAACCCGCCGCCGACGGTGCGCGGTCACGTCGCCAAGCTGCGTTACGCGCATCCGGCAGCGAACAATCCGCCGACCTTCGTCGTGCACGGCACGCGCCTGCGCACGCTGAGCGACACCTACAAGCGCTATCTGGAGAACTTCTTCCGAAAGCGCTTCAAGCTGGTCGGCACGCCGGTGCGTTTCGTGTTCAAGGAAGGCGCGAACCCGTACGAAGGCAAGAAGAACGTGCTCACCGATCGCCAGGTCGCGCGCAAGCGCCGGATGCTGCGGCACGTCAAGAAGGGGAAGTGACGCGATCCCGCTTTCGCGCACGGCGCGAAGGTTTTTGTGATGGCGTATCCCGGCGAAGTGAGTCATCCGGGGAAGTGATTGCGTCGTCCCAGCGAAGTGGTCGGGCGTCATCCGACGAAGGCCGGGATCCAGGCTCGTATCGGACGGGCACTCCCGTGCGGCAAACCACTTCACCGTCATTCCAGCGAATACTGGAACCCATTTGCTTCTCGCTGGAGCGGCGAAAGCAGCAGCGCAGCACGGCACCGGTCGTTCAGCGCCATCGCTTCGTTGCCCCTCACCCCAACCCCTCTCCCATGGGAGAGGGGCTGACCGTCATTCCAGCGCAAGCCGGAACCCATCCTGCTTTTTCGCTTGACGGCCTGGATCCCGGCCTTCGCCGGGATGGCGAGGTTGACGCGGTGCGGGGCAGTTCAGTGGACAGCCCCCAATCCCTCACGGATCAAGTCGCTGCCGCGTTCACGCCGTAAAATCCCGCACATGGCGCTCCAGTCCTCCGACATCACCCTCGGCATCCTCGCGGGCGGACGCGCGAGCCGGCTGGGCGGTGTCGACAAGGCATGGCTCACCCGCGATGGGGTGCCGCAGGTCGAACGCTGGCGCCGCCGCTTTGCCGCCGAAACCGCGACGATCCTGGTCAGCGCGAATCGCCATGCCGAGCGTTACGAGGCCATCGGCCTGCGTGCGATCGCCGATCGCGCGGGTCCCGATCTCGGCCCGCTTGCCGCGCTCGACGCACTCGCCGACGCCTGCGCGACGCCGTGGCTGCTGACGCTTCCGGTGGATCTGGTCGGCGTCAACGACTGCCTGGTCCAGAGCCTATGCGCCGCAGCCGGCGAGCACGGCGCGCATGCCGTGGACGACGACGGCCCGCAGCCGCTCGTCGCGTTGTGGCCCGTCGCACCGCTGCGCAGCGCGGCGGTGCAGGCGATCGAAGCCCGCGACCTCGCCATCCATTCGCTGCAACGCCGCCTTCGCATGACCGCCGTTCGACTGGGCGGCGTACGCTTCGGCAACCTCAACACGCCGGAGGATCTCGCCGCCGCCGGCGCGATGCCCGGCGAATCCGACGGACGCGATCGACCCGAATGAGCGACTTCCCCACGCAACTGGCTTTCGACGACGCCGTCGCCATCGTCCGCGACATCGCGGCGAAACACCGGCTCGATACGGAAACCCTGCCGCTCGGGCGCACGCACGGCCGCATCCTCGCCAACGATGTGCGTGCGGCGATCGCACTGCCGCCGTTCGACAACAGTGCGATGGACGGTTTCGCGCTGCGCCATGCCGACCTGCGAGAAGGCGAGACCACGCTGCGCCTCGCCGGCGAGCAGTTCGCGGGCCGCGCGCTCGACCTGACGGTGGGCGAGGGCGAATGCGTTCGCATCACCACCGGCGCGCCGATGCCGGTGGGCGCCGACACCGTCGTGATCAAGGAGAACACGCGGGCCGAAGGCGACCGCATCGTGATCCTCAAGTCCCCGGACGCCGGTGCGAACCTGCGCCACGCCGGCGAGGACGTGCAGCCCGGCGACGTCGTGCTGCATGCGGGCCAGCGCCTGACGCCGGCGCGCGTGTCGCTGGCCGCGTCGCTGGGCGTGCCGTCGCTGTCGGTGTTCCGCAGGCCGACGGTGGCGGTGTTCAGCAGCGGCGACGAACTGGTGGAAGCGGGCATGCCGCTGTCGCCGGGCGAGATCCACGACAGCAACCGCGAATTGCTGATGGGCCTGCTGCGCGCCGAGGGCCTCGAACCGACCGCGTGGCCGCGCCTGCCCGACGACCCGAAGCAGGTCGAGATCGCACTGCGCGACGCGGGCTGCGCGTTCGACCTGATCGTCACCTGCGGCGCCGTGTCGGCCGGCGAGAAGGACCACATTCCGGCCGTCGTGCGGCAGTTCGGCCAGGTGCATTTCTGGAAGGTGCGGATGAAGCCGGGCATGCCGGTGCTGTTCGGCAGCCTCGACCAGGCGCGCGTGCTGGCGCTGCCGGGGAATCCCGTATCGGTGTTCGCGACCTTCCTCGGCTTTGGCCGGCCGCTGATCGACGCCCTGCAGGGGCGCACCGAGCCACGCACCGTGGAGCGCGCGCAGCTCGTCTCGCCGCTGGAGAAGACCCACCCGCGCCGCGAATTCCTGCGCGCCACCGTGTTCTGCGACGACCACGGCGTGCTGCGCGCCGATCCGAATCCCGCCGCCGGCTCGCACCGGCTGCGCGCGGTCGGCGAGTCGAACGCGCTGATCGTCGTGCCGGATGGACCGCAGCGTTTGGCCGCCGGCACCGTGGTCGAGGTCCTGCGCTACGCGTAAGGCGCGATAATCGGCCCATGAACACCGCGGCAAGGATCGAACTCATCGCCCCCGCCGACGCCCTGCGCCGCCAGCGCGAAGGCGCCGTCATCGTGGACGTGCGCGAGTCGCACGAACGCGCCACCGGCTTTGCCGAAGGGGCGCTGGGCATCGCACGCGGGGAACTGGAAGCCGATCCGCGGGCCGCGTTGCCCGATCGCGGCGCGGACGTATTGCTGATCTGCCAGTCCGGTGCGCGTTCGATGAAGGCGGCGCAGGCGCTGCACGCGGCCGGGTATTCGCGCGTCGCGTCGGTGGAAGGCGGCACCACGCGCTGGATCGCCGAAGGGTTGCCGATCACCCGCGACGAACGCGACTTCGATTTCTACGACCGCTACTCGCGCCACCTGCGCCTGCCGGAAGTCGGCGAGGCGGGGCAGCGCAGGCTCCAGGACGCCCGCATCGCGATGGTCGGCGCGGGCGGACTCGGTTCGCCGGCCGCGTTCTATCTCGCGGCGGCGGGCATCGGCACGATCGTGCTGGCGGACGACGACATCGTCGATCGCAGCAACCTGCAGCGGCAGATCCTGCACACCGAAGACCGGATCGGCGTGCCGAAGGTCGAATCGGCGCGCATCGCCCTGTCGGCGCTGAATCCGACGGTGGCGATCGAAACCTTCCAGGAGCGGATCACGGCGGCGAACGTCGAACGGCTCATCGAAGGCGCCGACGTCGTGATCGACGGCGCCGACAATTTCCCGGTGCGTTACCTGCTCAACGATGCCTGCGTGAAACTGGGCAAGCCGCTGGTGTACGGCGCGGTGCATCGCTTCGAAGGGCAGGTGAGCGTGTTCGATGCCGGGCGCCATCGCGGCCACGCGCCGTGCTATCGCTGCCTGTTCCCCGAGCCGCCGCCGCCGGAAGCCGCGCCGAACTGCGCCGAAGCCGGCGTGCTCGGCGTGCTGCCCGGCGTGATCGGTCTGCTGCAGGCGACCGAGGCGATCAAGCTGATCCTCGGCATCGGCGAACCGCTCGCCGGGCGGCTGCTGCATTTCGATGCGATGGGCATGCGCTTCCGCGAGACGCGGCTGCCGGCCGATCCGGACTGCCCGGTGTGCGCGGCGGAACGCGAATTCCCGGGCTACATCGACTACGTGAAGTTCTGCGCGGCGTAGCCTTCAGCGCAGGAAGTCTGCCAGCGCCCGCTCGAACACCGGATCGCCGCTGATCGTGTTGTGCCCGGCCTGCGGCAGGTCCACCACCTTCGGTGGCTTGCCGAACGCGGCGATCAGGCGGTTGGTGTTCGCCGGCGGCACCACCTGGTCGAGCGCGGCGCGCACGATCATCACCTCGCCTTCGTAGCCGCGCAGACGGTCGATGGAATCGAACCGGTCGCGCAGGATCCACCGTACCGGGAACATCGGGTAGTGCGCCTGCGCCACGGCCGTCAGGCTGTCGAACGGCGCGATGAGCACCAGTTGCGAAACCGCCCGCTGGCTGGCCACGTAACTGGCCACGCCGCTGCCCAGGCTGGAGCCGATCACCGCGATGGGTTCGTCCGGATGGCGCGCGCGCACGTCGTCGAACAGCGCCAGCGCATCGCCGAGCAGCATCGTCTCGGTGGGCTGGCCGCCGCTGGTGCCGTAGCCGCGATACGAAACCAGGTAGACCGCGCGATCGGGCAGCAGGCGGTCGAGCATTTCCCGCCGGTTGTGGACACTTTCGGCATTGCCGCCGAAGTAGATCACGGGCCGGCCTGCCTGCGGATGCAGCACCCAGCCATGCAGCTGCACGTCGCCGCGCGCCAGGGTGAAATCGGTCTGAGGCACGTCGATGCGCGTGCCTTCGGGCAGGTAGATCAGGTCGCGCTGCTTGGAGAACAGCCACGCGACCAGCCCGGCGTAGCCGAGCACCGGCAGCGCCGCCCAGCCCAGCAACTGGCGGCGCATCGCGCTCATCCTGCGTGCCGGCGTTGCGCCGCCTCGAACGCCGCCAGCTGTTCCGGCGTCGCCTCGCGCTGGTGCTGCGCCTTCCACTGCGCGAACGGCATGCCGTAGATGGCTTCGCGCGCCTCGTCCTTGGTCATCGTGATGCCGCGCTGCTCGGCGGCCTCCCGGTACCAGTCGGCCAGGCAGTTGCGGCAGAAGCCGGCGTTGATCATCAGGTCGATGTTCTGCACGTCCGGGCACTCCTGCAGCAGGTGCTGGAGCAGGCGCCGGAAGGCGGCGGCCTCGATCTGGGTGGTTTCGAAATCGGTGTCGGTCATGTGCGGTGTCGGGCGGTCCGGAGTGGGGGAGGCGGGGGCCAGGCGCGGCGGGCCGGCCTTCCGGGATGGCTTGAGCGATAATCCTCGGCCCGAATGTACTCCAGCCCACGGCATGACCGTCTCCACGACCCACGCACCGGCCCGCATCCTCGATGGCAAGCGCATCGCCGAAGACCTGCTCGACACGCTCAAGAGCCGCGTCGATGCGCGCGTCGCATCGGGCAAATCGCGCCCGGGGCTGGCGGTGGTGCTGGTCGGCAACGATCCGGCGTCCAGCGTCTACGTGAAGAACAAACGGCGTGCGGCGCAGAAAGTGGGCATCCGCGCGATCGACTACGACCTGCCGTCCGACACCGGCAACGACGAGCTGCTCGCGCTGATCGACGCGCTCAATGCCGATCCGGACGTGCACGGCATCCTGGTCCAGCTGCCGCTGCCGGATCGCCGCGACGCGACGGAGCTGATCCATCGCATCGACCCGCGCAAGGACGTGGACGGCTTCCATCCGGAGAATGTCGGCCACCTCGCGCTGCGCCAGTTCGGCCTGCGCCCGTGCACGCCGCGCGGCATCACCACGCTGCTGGCCTATACCGACCGCCCGGTGCGCGGGCAGAGCGCGACGATCGTCGGCGTCTCCAACCACGTCGGCCGCCCGATGGCGCTGGAACTGCTGATCGCCGGATGCACGGTCACCAGCTGCCACAAGTTCACGCCGCCCGAGGTCCTCGAAGCCTCGATCCGCAACGCCGACATCCTCGTGGTGGCGGTCGGCCGCCCGGGGCTGATCCCCGGTGAATGGGTGAAGCCGGGCGCGGTGGTGATCGACGTGGGCATCAACCGCCTCGACGACGGCCGTCTGGTGGGCGACGTCGGCTTCGACGCGGCCGCCCAGCGCGCCAGCTGGATCACGCCGGTCCCGGGCGGCGTCGGGCCGATGACGGTCGCCACGCTGATGCAGAACACGCTGGAAGCGGCGGAGGCGGCGGATTCGGGGCAGGGATGGCACGCGGTGAAGTAGCCCCGCAGCGCTGCTCGGTTAAGACGACCGGTTACGCTTTCGCTTCGTTGCCCCTCACCCCAACCCCTCTCCCGTAGGGAGAGGGGCTCAAAAAGCGAGGCAGCAGTGGCGAGCGAAGCCGGGCTTTTGCCCCAGCCCCTAAGTTAGGGGCGGTCGCGGCGGAGCCGCGAGGGGCGGGTGTGGAGCACGTGTGAAACGTGATTTGCGCAGCAAATCGCGTCAAGCGCGACCGGCAGCCTCAGTAGAACGACTCGTCCCGGCGCGAAGCAGGCGTGAGGGGCGCCAGACACGCTACAATGTCGCGCTTCATCCGCCTCCCGGCCCCCGCCCATGCTGCGCATCCAGGCTGAAGCACTGACCTACGACGACGTCTCGCTCGTCCCGGCCCATTCGACGGTCCTGCCCAAGGACGTCTCGCTCACGACCCGCCTCACCCGCGACCTGAACATCCGGCTGCCGATCCTTTCGGCCGCGATGGACACGGTCAGCGAAGCGCGCCTGGCCATCGCCATGGCCCAGCTCGGCGGCATCAGCATCATCCACAAGAACATGACGCTGCAAGCGCAGGCCGCGCACGTCGCGCAGGTCAAGAAGTTCGAGGCCGGCGTGATCAAGGAGCCCTTCACCGTCGGGCCCGACACGACGATCGGCGAAGTGCTCAAGCTCACCCGCGCGCGCAACATCTCCGGCGTGCCGGTGGTGGAAGGCGGCCAGCTGATGGGCATCGTCACCAGCCGCGACATGCGCTTCGAAAAGAAGCTCGACGATCCGGTCCGCCACATCATGACCAAGAAGGACCGCCTGGTGACGGTGCGCGAAGGCGCCACCGACGAGGAAGTCCTGAGCCTGCTGCACAAGCACCGCATCGAGAAGGTGCTGGTGGTCAACGACGGCTTCGAGCTGCGCGGCCTGATCACCGTGAAGGACATCCAGAAGAAGTCCGACAACCCCAACGCCGCCTACGACACCAGCGAACGCCTGCTGGTCGGCGCGGCCGTGGGTGTCGGCGGCGACACCGAGGCGCGCGTGGAAGCGCTCGCCGCGGCCGGCGTGGACGTGGTCGTGGTCGATACCGCGCACGGTCATTCGCAGGGCGTGCTCGATCGCGTCAACTGGGTGAAGAAGAACTTCCCGCAGCTGCAGGTCATCGGCGGCAACATCGTCACCGGCGATGCCGCGCTCGCGCTGATGGACCACGGCGCCGACGCGGTGAAGGTCGGCGTCGGCCCGGGCTCGATCTGCACCACGCGCATCGTCGCGGGCGTCGGCGTGCCGCAGGTCACCGCGGTGGCGATGGTCGCCGAGGCGCTGCAGGACCGCATCCCGCTGATCGCCGACGGCGGCATCCGCTATTCGGGCGACATCGGCAAGGCGATCGTCGCGGGCGCGTCGACGGTGATGATCGGCGGCCTGTTCGCCGGCACCGAGGAAGCGCCGGGCGAAGTCGAACTGTTCCAGGGCCGCAGCTACAAGAGCTACCGCGGCATGGGCTCGCTGGGCGCGATGGAGCAGGGGTCGAAGGACCGCTATTTCCAGGATGCATCGGACGCCGACAAGCTCGTGCCGGAAGGCATCGAAGGCCGCGTCCCGTATCGCGGCCCGCTGCGCAACGTCGTGCACCAGCTCGCCGGCGGCCTGCGTGCCACGATGGGCTACGTCGGCTGCGCGAGCATCGAGGACATGCGCAAGAAGCCGAGCTTCGTGCGCATCACCAATGCCGGCGCGCGCGAGAGCCACGTGCACGACGTGCAGATCACGAAGGAACCGCCGAATTATCGGGCCAGCTGACGCTGGCCCGACGTGATTCGTGATTCGGGATTGGTGATTCGAAAGAGCCGATCCCGGCACAGTCGCCGGGCTTCTCCTCGAATCACGAATCACCCATCACGAATCACGCCCGAATGACCAACATCCACAGCGACAAGATCCTCATCCTCGATTTCGGCGCGCAGTACACGCAGCTGATCGCCCGCCGCATCCGCGAGATCGGCGTGTACTGCGAAATCTGGGCGTGGGACCACGATCCGGCGGAGATCGCGGCGTTCGGCGCGAAGGGCATCATCCTGTCGGGCGGTCCGGAGTCGACGACGGAGGAAGGTGCACCCCGCGCCCCGCAGGAGGTGTTCGATTCGAACCTGCCGATCCTGGGCATCTGCTACGGCATGCAGACGCTCGCCGCGCAGCTGGGCGGCGCGACCGAAGCCGCCGACGCACGCGAATTCGGCCATGCTGAAGTCGAACTCGTCGCGCATGACGCGCTGCTGGGCGGGCTGACCGACCACGACGGCGAGCCGCGCATCGACGTGTGGATGAGCCACGGCGACCACGTCGCCAAGGCGCCGCCGGGTTGGACCGTCACCGCCGTGACCGACCGCATCCCGGTCGCCGCGATGGCGCGCGAGGACAAGCGCTGGTATGGCGTGCAGTTCCATCCGGAAGTCACGCACACCAAGCAAGGCCAGACGCTGCTGCGCCGCTTCGTCGCTGACATCTGCGGCTGCAGGACGCTGTGGACCGCGGCCAACATCATCGAGGACCAGATCGCGCGCGTGCGCGAGCAGGTCGGCTCGGACGAGGTGATCCTCGGCCTGTCCGGCGGCGTGGATTCCTCCGTTGTCGCCGCGCTGCTGCACAAGGCGATCGGCGAGCAGCTCACCTGCGTGTTCGTCGACACCGGCCTGCTGCGCTGGAACGAAGGCGACCAGGTGATGGCGATGTTCGCCGAGCACATGGGCGTGAAGGTCGTGCGCGTGAACGCCGCCGACCGCTACTTCAAGGCGCTGGCCGGCGTCGAGGATCCCGAAGCCAAGCGCAAGATCATCGGCAACCTGTTCGTCGAGATCTTCGACGAGGAGTCGGCCAAGCTCGCCAACGCGAAGTGGCTGGCGCAGGGCACGATCTACCCGGACGTGATCGAGTCGGCCGGCAGCAAGACCGGCAAGGCACACGTCATCAAGAGCCACCACAACGTCGGCGGCCTGCCGGAAGACATGAAGCTGCGCCTGGTCGAGCCGCTGCGCGAGCTGTTCAAGGACGAAGTGCGCCGCCTCGGCGTCGAACTCGGCCTGCCGCGCGCGATGGTCTACCGCCATCCGTTCCCCGGTCCGGGCCTGGGCGTGCGCATCCTCGGCGAAGTGAAGCGCGAATACGCCGAACTGCTGGCGCGTGCCGACCACATCTTCATCGACGAACTGCGCAAGGCCGACCTGTACGACCGCACGAGCCAGGCCTTCGCCGTGTTCCTGCCGGTGAAGTCGGTGGGCGTGGTCGGCGACGCGCGCGCCTACGAATGGGTGATCGCGCTGCGCGCGGTGGAAACCATCGACTTCATGACCGCGCACTGGGCGCACCTGCCGTACGATTTCCTCGGGCGCGTGTCGAACCGCATCATCAACGAGTTGCGCGGCGTGTCGCGCGTCGTGTATGACATCAGCGGGAAGCCGCCGGCCACGATCGAGTGGGAGTGAGCGGCTCCGATGTTAAAAGCCCCGCGTTTGCGGGGCTTTTTTATTGACGTTGGCGAAGGTCGAAGATTTGCGTCCTCCTGCAACCGGGATCGCTTCGGCGCCGTCAGTCTCGAACACGCATAGGCCTTTGTAGCCCGCGTAAGCGAAGCGCACCCGGGGAGCCGCCGAATCGCCAAGAGAATCGCAGTTCGCCGGTGCGACGCGCTGCGGCGCGTTCATCGCCACCGGGGCGGATTGCACAGTGGCGCGGTGCGCTCCGCTTGCCCGGGCTACAACGGCGTGTTCAGAACGAATCCGCCGGCACCCGCACCCAGCCTTCCATCAGCACGCGCGCGCTGCGGCTCATGATGGCTTTCGTCACGGTCCACTGTCCGTCGACGAGCTTCACCTGCGCGCCCACGCGCAACGTGCCGGACGGATGGCCGAAGCGCACCGCCTCGCGTTCGCCACCGCCTGCCGTGCGATTCACCAGCGTGCCGGGAATCGATGCCGCCGTGCCGATGGCGACCGCTGCCGTGCCCATCATCGCGTGATGCAGCTTGCCCATCGACATCGCGCGCGCGCGCAGATCGATGTCGCCGGCCGCCACCTGCTTGCCGCTCGACGCAACGTAGTCGGCCGCCGGCGCGACGAACGCGACCTTCGGCGTGTGCTGGCGGGTCTTCGCTTCGTCCAGGTGTTTGATCAGGCCCATGCGCAGGGCGCCGTGCGCGCGGATCTTCTCGAAGTTCGCCAGCGCGGTGGCGTCCTTGTTGATCGCGTCCTGCAGTTCGCTGCCGGTGTAACCCAGGTCCGCGGCGTCGAGGAAGATCGTGGGAATGCCGGCGGTGATCATCGTCGCCTTGAACGTGCCCACGCCGGGTACTTCCAGGTCGTCGACGAGATTGCCGGTGGGAAACATCGAGCCGCCCGCATCGCCGTCGTCCGACGGATCGAGGAATTCCAGCTGGATTTCCGCGGCGGGGAAGGTCACGCCGTCGAGTTCGAAATCGCCGGTTTCCTGCACCTGCCCGTTCGTCACCGGCACGTGCGCGATGATCGTCTTGCCGATGTTCGCCTGCCAGATGCGCACCGTGCACAGGCCGTCCTGCGGAATGCGATCGGCGTCGATCAGCCCGGCGGCGATCGCGAACGGACCGACCGCCGTGCTCAGGTTGCCGCAGTTGCCGCTCCAGTCGACGAAGGATTCCTCGATGGCCACCTGGCCGTAGAGGTAATCCACATCATGCCCTGGCACGGACGACTTCGAGATGATCACGCACTTGCTGGTGCTCGACGTCGCACCGCCCATGCCGTCGGTGTGCTTGCCGTACGGATCGGGCGAACCGATCACGCGCTGCAGCAGCGCATCGCGCGCCTTGCCGGGCACGCGCGCGGCTTCGGGCAGGTCGTCCAGGCGGAAGAACACGCCCTTGCTGGTGCCGCCGCGCATGTAGGTGGCGGGGATGCGGATCTGCGGTGCGTGGGTCATGGTCTATTCGTTCGTAGGTTGCTTTTCGATGCCATTCCGGCGAAGGCGGAAATCCAACTTGCCGACGCGTCACACTTTCCCCAGGTCATGACATGCCGGAGTGTTGGATCCACTTTGCAGCGATGACGCCAGTCATCACGCCCCGTCCGGAATCTCCGGCTCCACCAGCTTCGCCAGCATCTCCAGCGATTCCTGCCAGCCGAGGTAACAGAACTCGACCGGGATCGAATCCGGAATGCCCTTCTGCACGATGCTCACGTCGGTGCCGACCATGCCGGGCTTCAGCGTGACTTCCACTTCCATCGTGCCCGGGAGCTCTGGATTGTCGAACTGGTCGTCGTAGCGCAGCTTTTCGCCCGGGACCATCTCGCGGTATGTGCCGCCGAAGGAATGGCTGCCGCCGGTGCCGAAGTTGGTGAACGACATGCGGTAGCTGCCGCCGACACGCGCGTCCATCGAATGCACGTCGCCGGTGAAGCCATGCGGCGGAAGCCACTTGACCATCGCCGCGGGCGTGATGAAGGCACGGTAGATGCGCTCGGCGGGGGCGCGGATGACGCGGTGCAGGGTGACGGTGCCGGGCATGTCGCTACTCCTTGCGGGCTGGGAAGGGACGTTGCGAAAGCGGGCGCGCGACGGTCAGGCCGCGCGCGCCGACGATTCCAGGAAGTCCTGCGCGAAGCGCTGCAGCACGCCGCCGGCTTCGTAGATCGAGACTTCCTCGTCGCTGTCGAGGCGGCAAGTGACGGGCACTTCCACGCGCTCGCCATTGCGACGGTGGATGACAAGCGTGAGGTCCGCGCGCGGTTCGCGTTTGCCGGTGACGTCGAAGGTTTCGGTGCCGTCGATGCGCAGCACGGTGCGGTTGAAGCCGGGCTTGAACTCCAGCGGCAGCACGCCCATGCCGATGAGGTTCGTGCGGTGGATACGCTCGAACCCCTCGGCGACGATCGCCTCCACGCCCGCCAGGCGCACGCCCTTGGCGGCCCAGTCGCGCGAGGAGCCCTGGCCGTAGTCGGCGCCGGCGATGATGATCAGCGGCTGCTTGCGTTCCATGTAGGTTTCGATCGCTTCCCACATGCGCACGACCTGGCCGTCCGGTTCGATGCGCGCCAGCGATCCCTTCTTCACTTCGCCGTCGACCACGGCCATCTCGTTGACCAGCGTGGGATTTGCGAACGTCGCGCGCTGCGCGGTGAGGTGGTCGCCGCGATGCGTCGCGTACGAATTGAAGTCCTCTTCCGGCAGGCCCATTTTCGCCAGGTATTCGCCGGCGGCGCTGTTGCGCAGGATCGCGTTCGATGGCGACAGATGGTCGGTGGTGATGTTGTCGCCCAGCACCGCCAGTGGGCGCAGGCCGCGCAGCGTGCGCTCGCCGGCCAGCGCGCCCTCCCAGTAAGGCGGACGGCGGATGTAGGTGCTCTGCGGGCGCCAGTCGTACAGCGGGCTCACGCGCTCGCCATGTTCGACGCGGATGTTGAACATCGGCTCGTACACGCGGCGGAACTGCTCGGGCTTCACGCTCTGCGCGACGATCGCATCGATTTCGTCGTCGCTCGGCCAGATGTCCTTGAGCGTGACCGGCTTGCCGTCGGCGTCCGTGCCCAGCGCGTCGCGTTCGATATCGAAACGCACGGTGCCTGCGATGGCGTAGGCGACCACCAGCGGCGGCGAGGCGAGGAAGGCCTGCTTCGCGTACGGATGGATGCGCCCGTCGAAGTTGCGATTGCCCGACAGCACCGCCGTCGCGTACAGGTCGCGGTCGATGATTTCCTGCTGGATCGCCGGATCCAGCGCGCCCGACATGCCGTTGCACGTCGTGCATGCGAACGCGACGATGCCGAAGCCGAGCCGTTCGAGTTCCGGCAGCAGCTTCGCGTCTTCCAGGTACAGCTGCACGGCCTTCGAGCCCGGCGCGAGCGAGGTCTTCACCCACGGCTTGCGCGTGAGGCCGCGCGCGTTCGCGTTGCGCGCGAGCAGGCCGGCGGCGATCACGTTGCGCGGGTTGCTGGTGTTGGTGCAGCTGGTGATGGCGGCGATGATCACCGCGCCGTCGGGCATAAGGCCTTCGGCTTCCTGGGCGCGCGCGGCATCGAGGTTGCCGGCGATGCCGCGCTCGGTAAGGTCGGACGTCGGCAGGCGCTTGTGCGGATTCGACGGCCCGGCCATGTTGCGCACGACGCTCGACAGGTCAAACGTCAGCGTGCGCTCGTACTGCGCGTGCTTCAGGTCGTCGGCCCACAGTCCTGCGGTCTTCGCGTAGTTTTCCACCAGCTTCACCTGCGCGTCGTCGCGGCCGGTGAGTCGCAGGTACTCCAGCGTCTGGTCGTCGATGAAGAACATCGCCGCCGTCGCGC
Source organism: Lysobacter sp. SCRH-1R (assembly GCF_057747855.1). Classification (NCBI taxonomy): domain Bacteria; kingdom Pseudomonadati; phylum Pseudomonadota; class Gammaproteobacteria; order Lysobacterales; family Lysobacteraceae; genus Lysobacter; species Lysobacter sp. SCRH-1R. The sequence goes on from NZ_CM173227.1 coordinate 1,785,077, forward strand.
CGTACTCCGGCGCCATGTTCGAGATCGTCGCGCGATCGCCGAGCGTCAGGCTCGCGGCGCCTTCGCCACGGAATTCCAGGTACGCGCCGACGACCTTTTCCTTGCGCAGGAATTCGGTGAGCGCGAGCACGATGTCGGTCGCGGTGATGCCGGGCTGGCGCTTGCCGGTGAGTTCGACGCCGACGATGTCCGGCAGGCGCATCCACGACGCGCGGCCGAGCATGACGTTTTCGGCTTCAAGCCCGCCGACGCCGATCGCGATGACGCCCAGCGCATCGACGTGCGGCGTGTGACTGTCGGTGCCGACGCAGGTGTCGGGGAACGCGACGCCGCCTTGCGACTGGATGACCGGGGACATCTTCTCCAGATTGATCTGGTGCATGATCCCGTTGCCAGGCGGGATCACGTCGACGTTCTCGAATGCGCGCTTGGTCCACTCGATGAAGTGGAAGCGGTCTTCGTTGCGGCGATCCTCGATGGCGCGGTTCTTCGCGAACGCATCGGGGTCGTAGCCGCCGCATTCGACGGCGAGCGAATGGTCGACGATCAGCTGCACCGGCACGACCGGGTTCACCTTCGCCGGATCGCCGCCCTGGTCGGCGATGGCGTCGCGCAGGCCGGCCAGATCCACCAGCGCCGTCTGGCCGAGGATGTCGTGGCACACCACGCGCGCCGGGAACCACGGGAAGTCGAGGTCGCGGCGGCGCTCGATGAGCTGCTTCAGCGACGCGACCAGCGTGGTCGGATCGCAGCGACGCACCAGGTTTTCGGCCAGCACGCGCGAGGTGTAGGGCAGGCCGGCCCAGGCGCCGGGCGCGATGGCCTCGACCGCCTCGCGCGCGTCGAAATACTCCAGCGACGTGCCGGGCAGCGGTTTGCGATGTTGGGAGTTCATGGGCGTGGAATTCATGGACGAAGCGCGGTCCTGGTTTGGCGGGCGGCCGTGGCGCGGGGCCGTCGGTGGCTGGCTGTCCGCGCAGGCGCGGGGAACGTCAATTTTAGCGGTTCCAGGCGCGCGGCGGCTGATCGAATGGGGCGCAACGAGCGGGATTCGCGCCTGGAGCGTGGCGGGGGCGCGCGGGCTCGGGCATCCTGTCGCGATGGTTCAGGAAACGACGAATACCCGGCCCGCGGACGACGACGAGCGCTGGATGCGCCACGCGATGGCGCTGGCCGAACGCGCCGAGCGCGAGGACGACGAGATCCCGGTCGGCGCGGTGCTGGTGTCCGCCGACGGCGAGGTGCTGGGCGAGGGCTGGAATCGCAACATCACGCTGCGCGATCCGACCGCGCACGCGGAGATCGTCGCGATGCGCGAAGCCGGGCAGCGCGTGGGCAATCACCGCCTGCTCGGTTCGACCCTGTACGTGACGCTGGAGCCGTGCGCGATGTGCGCGATGGCGATGGTGCACGCGCGCGTGTCGCGGGTGGTGTACGGCGCACGCGATCCGAAGACCGGCGCGGCGGGAAGCGTGTTCGACCTGCTGGCCGATCCGCGCCACAACCACCGCGTGCAGGTCACAGGCGGTGTGCTGGGCGAGGAGTCTGGTGCGCGGTTGACGGCGTATTTCAGGCGCAAGCGGGGGAAGGTGACCCCCGCGTCGCCGCAAGGCTAGGCGTTTGTAGCCCGGGCAAGCGAAGCGCACCCGGGTTGGGCGCGACAGGTCCCGGGTGCGCTTCGCTTACCGGGGCTACAAGAGCGGTCACGCGCCATCGTCGCAGGCATCGCAAGCGCGCGTTGACTCTCCACCACCCTCACCCCAACCCCTCCCCGGAAGGAGAGGGGCTGAAAGCCTCACTCCCGCATTTCAAGCCTGTCCTTCGCGAGCTGCTCGTCCAGTTCCCGATCCAGCATCCGCAGCCCCAGCTTCGCCTCATGCCCGAGGCAAAGCGACGCCGCGAACATCAGCAGCACACCCACCACCGCAAGCCCGGTCGGCACCAGATCCAGCCGATAACCGAAGAACGCATCCACCGCGATGCCCAGGCTGGTGCCGACGAACGCGCTGATCGCGGCATACAGCATCCGCACCGACGCCAGCACCAGGTAGGAGCGGCGGCGATGGATCGCGATCCGCGCTTCCTGCTCCACGCGCGCCGGGCCCTGCGGCAGGCCGCGCAGCACCTCGATGTCCGCACGCATCCGGTCCACGACGCGCGCGAGCCGGTTGTTCGAGGAGATCAGCATGGAACTGGCGGCGGTCAGGAAGAACGCCGGGGTGATCATGGCCGAGACGACGGCGTAGTGCGAAGGATCGATCGCGACGGGCGAGGGCATGCGTGGCGTTTCCGTGAGCGCGGCGCGAAGCCGACGGGCGGGCTGGCTGTATGATGCGCCGGACCTCATTCCAGTGCGAGCGCATGGCGGCCGTCCCTTCACCGAACGACGAACACCTGATCTGGATCGACCTGGAAATGACCGGGCTGGACACCGATCGCGACTCCATCCTCGAGATCGCCACGGTGGTCACCGACAAGCAGCTCAACGTGTTGGCCGAAGGTCCGGAACTGGCGATCGCGCATCCGCTCGCGCGGCTGGAAGCGATGGACGAGTGGAACCGCAACCAGCACGGGCGTTCGGGCCTGTGGCAGCGCGTGCTCGACAGCAAGGTTTCACTGGCCGATGCCGAAACGCAGACGCTGGCGTTCCTGCAGCACTGGGTGCCGGCCGGCAAGTCGCCGATGTGCGGCAATTCGATCTGCCAGGACCGCCGCTTCCTGCATCGCCTGATGCCGCGGCTGGAGAGGCATTTCCACTACCGCAACCTCGACGTCAGCACCATCAAGGAACTCGCGCGCCGCTGGGCGCCGGACGTGCTCGCCGGCGTCAACAAGGACGCCCGCCACACCGCGCTCAGCGACGTGCGCGATTCCATCGCGGAACTGCGCCACTACCGCGGCTTCATGGGCCGCCTCGGCGGCGACCCGCTGCACTGAGATCCTCAGCGCGAACCGGGCGGCGTCTGCTGCTCGGGCGAGGGCGACGAGGTCGAGGACTGCTCCTCGGGCGACGGCGTCTGCGAGGCATCGGTCACCCCCGCCGCGCTGGTCACCGACGATTGCACCGCTTCGAGCACGCGCCGCTGCGCGCGGATGTCGCGCTGTGCCTGCTGGATGCTGATGCCGGCCTTGTCGAACGCCTTCTTGATGCGCTCGTTGAGATCGCACCTGGTCGCGAAATGGTCGGCGTTGCCGACGTGGCAGCGCACGCCCAGGCGCACCGCGATGTCGGCCAGCTCGTACACGACGACGTCGGGCGCCGGCGTCTCGTGGATGCGCTTGTCGGCCTGCATGATCCGCATGATCGCGGCGCGCGCCGCGTCGATGTCGTCCTCGTAGCCGATGCCGATGATCAGCTCGATGCGGCGCACCGTGTCCGGCGTAAGGTTCACGATCGGCGCGGTGGTGATGAGGTTGTTCGGCAGCACGATGGTCTGGTTGTCGGCGCCGCGCAGCTTCGTCTGGAAAATGCTCACCGCCTCGACCGTGCCGCTGCTGCCGCCGATCTGCACGACGTCGCCGACGCGGAACGGCTTGAGCGTCACCAGCATCACGCCCGAAGCCACGTTCGACAGCGAATCCTTCAGCGCCAGGCCGATCGCAAGACCCGCGGCGCCGAGGATCGCGATGAAGGAGGTCGGCGCGATGCCGAAGAAGCCCTGCAGGATCGCCAGCAGCAGCACGATCAGCAGCGCGATGTAGATCACGCGGCTGATGAACTGCAGCGACGTGGCTTCGACATGCGCGCGCGTGAGGCCGCGGCCGGCGGCGCGCACGATCCACTTGGCGATGTGGTGGCCGATGTAGAAGACGAGCAGGGCGCCGCCGACCTTGATGCCCACGTCGATCGCCCAGGCCCAGAACTGGTCGGCGGTCATCGCGCTGAGATGGACGGGCGGCGCGAGCCCGTTGGCGAGATCGGGCAGCGTGGGCTTCGGCGTGGATGCGGCGGTCAAGACTGCCTCCTTCGATGCATCGGCAGGGAACGGCGGGCGAGGTGCCCTCACAAAATACGACGCCCCGCATAAGCGGGGCGTCGATGCAGCGATGCGGGCCTCAACGGCACGCGATCACGCCACGGCCTTCGCCTTGGCCTTCGCCAGGCGCAGCCAGGTATCGACGACGGTGTCGGGATTGAGCGACACCGATTCGATACCCTGTTCCATCAGCCATTGCGCCAGGTCCGGATGATCGCTCGGGCCCTGGCCGCAGATGCCGACGTACTTGCCCTTCGCGCGCGCGGCCTTGATCGCCAGCGACAGCAGCTTCTTCACCGCCGGATCGCGCTCGTCGAACAGCTGCGCGACGATGCCCGAGTCGCGGTCCAGGCCCAGCGTGAGCTGCGTCAGGTCGTTCGAACCGATGGAGAAGCCGTCGAAGATCTCGAGGAACTCGTCTGCGAGCAGCGCGTTGGACGGCACCTCGCACATCATGATGATCTTCAGCCCGTCCTTGCCCTGTTCCAGGCCATTGGAACGCAGCACCTCGACCACCTTGCGACCTTCGTCCAGCGTGCGCACGAACGGGATCATCACCCAGCAGTTGGTCAGGCCCATCTGCTCGCGCACCTTCAGCACCGCGCGGCATTCCAGCGCGAAGGCCTCGGTGAAGCTCGGATCGACGTAACGGCTGGCGCCGCGGAAGCCGATCATCGGGTTCTCTTCATGCGGCTCGTAACGCGAGCCGCCGATGAGGTTGGCGTATTCGTTCGACTTGAAGTCCGACAGGCGCACGATCACCGGATACGGCGCGAACGACGCGGTGATCGTCGCGATGCCTTCGGCCAGGCGGTCCACGTAGAAGTCGACCGGGCTGGCGTAGCCGGCCATCTTCTCGTCGATCTTCTTCTTCGTCGCGGCATCCTGCTGGTCGTATTCCAGCAGCGCCTTGGGATGCACGCCGATGTGGCTGGCGATGATCATTTCCAGGCGCGCCAGGCCCACGCCCGCGTGCGGCAGCATCGCGAAGTCGAACGCGCGCTCGGGGTTGGCGACGTTCATCATCACCTTGAGCGGCGCCTCGGGCATCTTGTCGAGGTCGGCGACGTGGCGCTCGAAGGGCAGGGTGCCGGCGTAGATGAAACCGGTATCGCCTTCGGCGCAGCTGACGGTGACTTCCTGGCCGTCCTGGATCGTGTCCAGCGCGTTGCCCGTGCCGACGACCGCCGGCACGCCGAGTTCGCGCGCGATGATCGCCGCGTGGCAGGTGCGGCCGCCGCGGTTGGTGACGATCGCGGCGGAGCGCTTCATCACCGGCTCCCAGTCGGGATCGGTCATGTCGGCCACGAGCACGTCGCCCGGCTGGACGCGGTTCATGTCGGCCAGCGAGCGCACGACGCGCGCCACGCCGGTGCCGATCTTCTGGCCGATGGCGCGGCCTTCGCACACCACGTCGCCGCGCTGGGTGAGCTGGTAGCGCTCGATCTGCGTGGCGTGGCCGCGCGACTTCACCGTCTCCGGACGCGCCTGCACGATGAAGAGCTTGCCGCTCACGCCGTCCTTCGCCCATTCGATGTCCATCGGACGGCCGTAGTGCTTCTCGATCGTCAGCGCCTGGCGCGCGAGTTCGTGCACGTCCTCGTCGCTGATGGAGAACGTGTTGCGAAGATCCGCCGGCGTTTCCTCGGTGCGCACGCGCTCGCCGGGCGTGTCGGAATAGACCATGCGCAGCTGCTTGGCGCCCATGCCGCGGCGCAGGATCGCCTGCTTGCCCTGCAGCAGCGTCGGCTTGTAGACGTAGAACTCGTCCGGATTCACCGCGCCCTGCACGACCATCTCGCCCAGGCCGTAGCTGGAAGTGATGAAGACGACGTCACGGAAACCCGATTCGGTGTCGAGCGTGAACAGCACGCCGGAGGAACCGACGTTGGAGCGCACCATCAGCTGCACGCCGGCCGAGAGGAAAACGTCCTCGTGCTTGAAGCCGTGGTGCACGCGGTAGGCGATCGCGCGGTCGTTGTAGAGCGAGGCGAAGACTTCCTTGACCTTGTGCACGACGTCGTCTGCACCGGTCACGTTGAGGAAGGTTTCCTGCTGGCCGGCGAAGGACGCGTCCGGCAGGTCCTCGGCGGTGGCGGAGGAGCGCACGGCCACGGCGACGTCGCCACCGCCGTTCTCGTCGCACAGCTGGCGGTAGGCCTTGCGGATGTCCGCATCCAGATCAGGCTGCAGCGGCGCGTCGATCACCCAGCTGCGGATCTCGCCGCCGGCGGCGGTGAGCGCGTTGACGTCCTCGACATCCAGCGAAGCCAGCTTGTCGTAGATGCGCTGGTGCAGGTTGTTGTGCGCGATGAAGGCCTTGAAGGCCTCGGCCGTGGTGGCGTAGCCGCCGGGCACGGAGACGCCCAGGTTCGAGAGGTTGCCGATCATCTCGCCCAGCGAGGAGTTCTTGCCGCCGACGCGGGCCAGATCGGTGAGGCGCAGCGCGTGCAGCCAGAGGATGTTCTCGTTCAAGCGGGCGATCTCCAGGCGATCGAACAGGGAAGTCGGTGTGCGGCCGGCGCGCCCTCGGCGCGTGCCGCGCAACGATCCGGATATGATCGCCCGGGCGCCGGAGGCAGACAAGCTTGATTCATCGGCGTTTTTTGTATTGTGAACGCCCAGTTCAGGAGAAAACCGATGGCCGGCGTGCGTCCCGTCTTCTATGTATCCGATGGTACCGGTATCACGGCCGAGACCATCGGCCACAGCCTGTTGACCCAGTTCACCCAGACGCGCTTCGTCACCGACCGCATCCCGTTCGTGGACAGCGTGGGCCGCGCGCATGAAGTGGGCGAGAAGATCCGTGCCGCCGCCGAGTCCTACGGCGTGCGCCCGGTGGTGATCAATTCGTGCATGGACGCGGAGGTCAGCGCCGCGCTGGCCGAGAGCGGGGCGCTGATGCTGGACGTGTTCGCGCCCTTCATCGAGCCGCTGGAGCGCGAACTGGAGCAGACCCGCGAGCGCCGCATCGGCCAGGCGCACGGCATGGTCGATTTCGACACCTACCACCGCCGCATCAACGCGATGAACTTCGCCCTGACCCATGACGACGGGCAGAGCATCGATTACGACGATGCGGACCTGGTGCTGGTTGCGGTATCGCGCGCCGGCAAGACGCCGACCTGCGTGTACCTGGCGCTGCATTACGGCGTGCGTGCGGCCAACTACCCGCTGACCGAGGAAGACCTGGAGCACGACCGCCTGCCGCCGCGCCTGCGGCCGTACCGGAACAAGCTGTTCGGGCTCACCATCGATCCGGTGCGGCTGCAGCAGATCCGCCAGGAACGCCGGCCGAATTCGCGCTACGCCCAGCTGGAAACCTGTCGGCGGGAAGTGGCCGCCGCCGAGGCGATGTTCCGCGCCGAGCGCATTGCGACGCTGAGCACGACCAATACCTCGATCGAGGAAATCTCGAGCAAGGTCCTGACCACGCTGGGAATCCACCGCGAGATGTTCTGAACGGCGGGGCGCCGGAAAGCCCGGGAAAAACCGGGGCGGGGAATGCTTACCGTAGGCCGATGGCCGGCACGCGTCAACGCTGCCGCGCGGAGGTTGTGCCGTGTAGCATCGCCTCCATATCGGTGTCCATGCCCATGTCCCTTGCCACCCGTCGCGCACGCATTCCCCGGCTCAGCCGCTTCGGCTGGCTGATGGGGCTGTACGCCGAAAACCATGTCCGCTTCTCGCGCCTGTTCCCGTCCACGGCGCTGGCGGTCGGTACGTATCGATCCAGCGTCGGCGATGGACTGGACCTTCAGCTGGACGTGATCGAACGCCATCCGTACACGACCGAGCTGCGCCTGACCTACGCGATGCGCGACCCGGTCACCGGCGAGCAGGATCCGTCAGCCTACCTGCGGCTGTACCACGACGCGCGCCAGCTCGAAGTCACGAACTGTTACGTCGGTCGTCGCTGGCAGGACGTCATCGGCATGTACCCGCCGGCGGCGGAAGTGCTCGACCACCGCACGCGGATGAACACGTTCCTCGGAAAGTGGCTCGAGTATCTGGCGGAGCGGGGACATGGTGTGGCAACATTGCGCCCCGTTGACGCCGGCACCACCGCCGGCGACTTCGACGAAAAAAATCTGGCAGCGAACGCTTGACGACATCGCTGAACGCCCGCTAGAATTTTCGTCTTTCCAGCAGCAAGTGGGGCCATAGCTCAGCTGGGAGAGCGCCTGCATGGCATGCAGGAGGTCGCCGGTTCGATCCCGGCTGGCTCCACCATCTCTTCGGGGATGATGCTGAAAAACCAGTTTTGTCCCCATCGTCTAGAGGCCTAGGACATTACCCTTTCACGGTAGCGACCGGGGTTCGAATCCCCGTGGGGACGCCAAATGGTTGACGACGCAGGGCTCCGGAAACGGGGCCCTGCGGCGTTTTGTGCGTTTGGTTTTTTACTCGGGCTTGGTGATTGGTGATTGGATCGATGATCCGCGAATCCACTTCACCGTCATCCCGCGAAGGCCGGGATCCAGGCCCTCACCCTGCGGGCACTCCCTCACTCGCCGTCATCACCCCGTGGCGGCTTCGCAAGATCTTCCAGGATCGGACACTCCGGACGCTCATCGCCGTGGCATCGCAGCGCGAGGTCCTGCAGCGTCCGCTGCATCGCCTGCATTTCGGCGATCTTTTCCGCCAGTTCGTCCACGTGCGCCTGAGCCAGGCGCTTCACTTCCGCGCTGGCACGCGAGCGGTCGTCCCACAGGCCGAGCAGCGCCTGGATCTGTTTGATCGAAAACCCGAGCCCGCGCGCGCGGCGGATGAAGGCGAGTCGATGCAGGTCGGCTTCGTTGTAGAGGCGATAGCCGGCGAAGGTACGGCCGGCGGGCGGGATCAGGCCGATGCTTTCGTAGTGCCGGATCATCTTCGCGCTCACGCCGCTCAGTCGCGCGGCTTCGCCGATGTTGTGCAGGCCCTGGTCGCGTGCGTCGGCGAGTTCGGGTCGTGGCATGCGGGGCATGAGCGGCTCCTTGCGATTCAAACGTGCGTGGTTCATGACGAAGTGCGGTTCAAACGCGATGTGGGGCGCCAGCGACGCAGCAGTAGTGCATTGGTGACGACGCTGACCGACGAGAACGCCATCGCCGCGCCGGCGATCACCGGATCGAGCAGTCCGAACGCCGCCAGCGGCAGGCCGACGACGTTGTAGACGAAGGCCCAGAACAGGTTCTGGTGGATCTTGCGCGTGGTGCGGCGCGAGATTTCGATGGCATCGGCGACCAGCACGGGCTCGACGCGCATCAGCGTCACGCCGGCGGCATGCATGGCGACGTCGGCGCCGCTGCCCATGGCGATGCCGACATCCGCGGCGGCCAGTGCTGGCGCGTCGTTGATGCCGTCGCCGACCATCGCTACCGTGCCGTCGCGACGCAGTCGTACGATCGCGTCCGCCTTCTCTTCAGGCAACACGTTGGCGCGCACATCGTCGATGCCCAGCTGCGCGGCGATCGCGCGCGCCGCGCCTTCGTGGTCGCCCGACACCATCACCGTGCGCAGCCCCAGCGCATGCAGGCGTTCGATCGCGTCGCGCGCGCCGGGCCGCGGCATGTCGCGGAACGCGAGCAGCCCGTGCAGGCGAGGGCGTTCGCCGTGTTCGCCGACGGCGACCCACGACACCGTGTGACCGCTGGCGGCCAACGCTTCGGCGCGTGGCGACAGCAATGCGGTATCGACGTCCGCTTCGCGCATCATCCGTTCGCTGCCGATGAGCACCGCCAGCGTGCCGATGTCTCCGCGCACGCCTCGACCGGGCACCGCATGGATGCCGCGCGCCGAGACCGCCGGCGCGTCCTGCGCCGCCTGCAGCACCGCCGCGGCGAGCGGGTGTTCGCTGCCGCGCTGCACTGCCGCGGCCCGGGCCAGCAGCGATGCGGTGTCGCCATCGAGCGCGACCGCTTCGGTCAGCGTCGGCCGGCCCTGCGTCAGCGTGCCGGTCTTGTCGAAGGCGACGATGTCGATGCGCTGCGCGGTTTCCAGCGCCTGCGCGTCCTTGATCAGGATGCCGGCGCGCGCGGCGACGCCGGTGCCGGCCATGATCGCGGTCGGCGTTGCCAGGCCCAGCGCGCACGGGCAGGCGATGACGAGCACCGCGACGGCGTTGAGCAGCGCCTGGTTCCAGTCGCCGGTCGCAAGCCCCCAGCCGAGCAGCGTGACCAGCGCGATGCCGAGCACCACCGGCACGAACACCGCGCTGACGCGATCGACGATGCGCTGGATCGGCGCCTTCTGCGCCTGCGCGTCCTCGACCAGGCGGATGATGCGGGCCAGTGCGCTTTCCGCGCCGACGGCGGTGGTTTCCACCACGATGCGGCCTTCGCCGTTCACCGCGCCGCCGGTGACGCGTTCGCCTTCCGAACGCGCGACCGGCAGCGATTCGCCGGTCAGCATGGATTCGTCGACGTGCGTACGGCCTTCCAGGATGCGGCCGTCGGCGGGAATGCGTTCGCCCGGACGCACGACGAGTTCGTCGCCCACGCGCACCTGCGCCAGCGGGACGTCGGTTTCGATGCCGTCGCGACGCACGCGCGCGGTCGCCGGACGCAGCGCCTGCAACGAGCGGATCGCGGCGGTGGTCTGGCGACGCGCGCGCGTTTCCAGGCGCTTGCCGAGCAGGACCAGCGCGATCACCACGGCGGATGCCTCGAAATACAGCGGCGCGTGATGTCCGCCTTCGAGCAGATGCCACACGCTGAGCCCGTAACCGGCGCTGGTGCCGAGCGCGACCAGCAGGTCCATGTTGCCGCTGCGCGCCTTCAGCGCATGCCAGCCGGCACGATAGAAACGCGCGCCGAGCCAGAACTGCACCGGCGTCGCCAGCGCGAACTGCACCCAGCCCGGCAGCATCGCGTGCACGCCGAACGGCATCGCCAGCATCGGCAGGACCAGCGGCAGCGACAGCGCGAGGGCGAGCCAGAGATGGCGGCGTTCGCGTGCATCGCTTTCGTCGGTCGCGTCGTCGTGCGGTTCGCCCGGGGCGTCGGCGGACTCCGCGTCCGGAGCACTCGCGCGATAGCCGGCCTTTTCGACGGCGTCGACCAGCGCTTCGATCGACACCGACGGCAGCACGCGCACGTGCGCGCGTTCGGTGGCGAGGTTGACGTTCGCTTCGATCACGCCCGGCACGACCCGCAGGGCCTTTTCGATGCGGCCGACACAGGAGGCGCAGGTCATGCCGCCGACGCGCAGTTCGAACGTGCGCTCCGGGACCGAGTAGCCGCTGCGTTCGACGGCCCGGGTGAGGATGGGCGCCGCGACGCTGCCGTCGGTGGCGACATCGGCGGTCTCGGTGGCGAGGTTCACGGTCGCGCGCAGCACGCCCGGCACGGCGCCGAGGGCGCGTTCGATGCGGCCCGCGCACGAGGCGCAGGTCATGCCGGCGATCGGCAGGCGCAGGGCGGTGGTGGTGGTGGCGGTATTCATGCGTGCTCCATCGGGTGCGAGCTCCATGGGAGCCGGGATGGACGCAGCCTGAGCCTTCCCACGATGGGAAGGTCAACGCACCGCCGACCGCCGCCGCCGTGGAAACGGGGCAGGACCGGCCGGCGGTGCGTCGCGACGCGCATGTCAGAACCAGAGCCGCAGGCCAGCGACGACGCGGGTGTCCTCGACGTGCTCGCCTTCGTCGCGACGATGGTCGGCGGTGCCTCCGTACGCGCGTTCCCACACCAGCCCGACGTAGGGCGCGAACCGGCGGGTGAACTCGTAGCGCAGGCGGAGGCCGGCCTCGGCCGTGGACAGGCCCGAGCCCGTGCCGCGCACCGGATCGTCCTTGCCGAATGCTTCCAGCTCCACGCGCGGCTGCAGGATCAGCCGGTTGGTCAGCAGCACCTCGTACTCGGCCTCGACGGTTGCCGCGGTCGCGCCGCCTTCGCCGAGATACGCGGTCGCGCTCACTTCGAACTTGTACGGCGCCAGCCCCTGCACGCCGAAAGCGGCCCAGTCGCGCGACGGGCCGGGCTTGAAGTCGTGCTTCAGTCCCGCGACCACGTCCCACCACGGTGTGACGCTGCGCCCGTAAAGCACTTCCAGGTCGGCCGATTCGGTGCGTCCGCGTTCGCGTTCGCCCTCGCTGCGCAGCCACAGGCGATTGATGTCGGAGCCGACCCACGCCTGCGCTTCCCAGGCTTCGCCGCGACCGTCGTCGAGGTCCACCGCCTCCAGACGATCGAACAACACGAAGGTGTTGATCTCCGGCGCGTGGTGCATGCCGTGCGCGATCGGCGGGAACGCGGCGGCGCGATCCGCGTCGGTGACGGGCGGGATCGGTTCCACCGGTTCATCGCGCCCGCCGTGTCCCATCGCGGCGTGATCGACGTGCTGCTGGTGCGCGTCGTGGTCCATCGCGGCGTGATCGTGCGACGTCGACGGTTCCGGCTGCTGCGGCGGCGCGTGGTGATGCGAATGGTCCTGCGCCCAGGCCGGCGCCAGCGCGAGCGACAACGCGCAGGCCAACACGCCACGTGACGCGTTCATGCGTATCGCCTTCATGCGCGCTCCTCCACGCGCACTTCGCGCATCATCCCGGCTTCCATGTGGTAGAGCAGGTGACAGTGGTACGCCCAGCGACCCAGCGCATCGGCGCGCACGCGGTAGCTGCGCTTCGTTCCGGGCGGCATGTCGACGGTGTGCTTGCGCAGGTGGAACTCGCCGGCCTCGTTCTCGACGTCGCTCCACATGCCGTGAAGGTGGATCGGGTGCGTCATCATCGTGTCGTTGACCAGCACGATGCGCATGCGCTCGCCGTAGTTGAGCCGCAGCGGTTCGGCGTCCATGAACTTGAGACCGTTGAACGACCAGGCGAACTTCTCCATGTGCCCGGTGAGGTGCAGTTCGATCATGCGCGAAGGCTCGCGGCCGTCCGGATCATCGAACAGGCTGCGCATCGCGCCGTAGGTGAGCACCGTGCGGCCGTTGTCGCGCAGGCCGATGCCTGGGTCGTCGAGCTTCGGCGCCGGCGACATCGTCTGCATGTCGATCAGCGGATTGCCATTCTCGCTCGCCGGGTGCGATTGCATGCCGCCGCCGTGATCCATGCCGGCCATGTCGTGACCCATCGCCATGTTGGCGCCGCAGCCGCCTTCCATGCCCTTCATGCCCATGTTCGCGCCGCAACCGCCTTCCGTGCCTTTCGCGCCGTGGTTCATGCCGGCGTGGTCCATGCCGCCGTGACCCATGTCGTCCATCGTCAGGATCGGTCGCGGGTCCTGCGCCGGCAGCGGCGCTTCGATCCCGTGGCGCACGGCCAGCGTGCCGCGTGCGTAGCCGGTGCGGCCCATGTCCTGGGCGAAGATCGCGTACGCGTCCTGGCCCGACGGCTCGACGATCACATCGAAGGTTTCCGCCACCGCGATGCGGAATTCGTCCACCGTCACCGGATGGATGTACTGCCCGTCAGCGGCGACCACGGTCATCTTCAGGCCCGGAATGCGCACGTCGAAGTACGTCATCGCCGAGCCGTTGATGAAGCGCAGCAGCACCTTCTCGCCGCTGCGGAACAGGCCGGTCCAGTTGCCCGACGGCGCGGTGCCGTTGAGCAGGTAGGTGTAGGTGTTCGCGTTGATGTCCGACAGGTCGGTCGGCGTCATGCGCATGCGCCCCCACTGGCCGCGGTCGCGCAGCGTCGCCGACAGCCCGTCGCGCGAGACGTCGTCGAAGAAGTCGCCGACCGTGCGCTTATGGAAGTTGTCGTAGCCGGCCATCTTCTTCATGCGCCGGAACAGCGCCGCCGGTTCCAGGTCGGTCCAGTCCGACAGCAGCACCACGTGCTCGCGATCGAACGCGTACGGCGCCGGCTCGCGCGGGTCGATCACGATCGCGCCGTACAGGCCGGCCTGTTCCTGGAACAGCGAATGGCTGTGGTACCAGTACGTGCCCGACTGGCGGATGTCGAAGCGGTAGGTGAACGTCTCGCCGGGATGGATGCCGTCGAAGCTCAGGCCCGGCACGCCGTCCATGCCCGCGGGCAGCAGGATGCCGTGCCAGTGCACCGAACTCTGCACCGGCAGGCGGTTGGCCACGCGCAGGGTAACGGTGTCGCCTTCGCGCCAGCGCAGGATCGGCGCCGGCAGCGAGCCGTTGACCGTCACCGCCGGACGCGTGCGGCCGGTGAAATTGACCGGGGAGGCGTCGATCGCCAGGTCGAACTGCGTGCCGGCCAGCACGGCGGGTGAGTTGGCGCCGGCGACGGACGCCGCGCCTGGCAGATGCCACAGGCCCGCGCCCGTGGCGACGCCGCCGGCCGCCAGGCCGGTGACGAAACGTCGTCGCGACGGCGAGGCCGCGCGACGGCTGGATACATCGGATGTCATGGACTGCTCCGTGCAGATGATCGGAATGCGTGCGCGGGCCGTCCTGCGGCCGTGGCGCTCGCGTCGGGATCGGCGCGCGGGAACGCGCGCCCGGAGTCAGGCGATGGGTGGCCGCAACAGGTTCGGCAACGGTGGCGCGCGGCGATCCGCAACGCCAGGTTGCGCGATCTCGCCACCGGGCGGCGGGCCGGCGGGCAGGGCGACGACCGCCATCGCGGCGGTCGCATGCTGGAGGCAATCGCACACGCACTGCGAGGACTGGCAGCAATCCGGCGCGGCGGAACCGGCCTGGCCGGTGTCGCAGTCGGCGTGCGAATGCTGCGTAACGCCCGTGTTGTCCGGGGTTTCGGCGTCGTGGCAGGGCGACGCGGCCTCGGCTTCGTGCATGGCCATCGCCATCGCGAGATGCGCGACGTGCATGTCCGTGGCCGCCACGGCGTAGCCCGTCCCGTTCAGGACGAGCAGCACGCAAAGCAGCAGGCGGACGGCGAGGCGACGCATGGAAACAGTCTAGCCTGAATGGTCGTCGCGGACGTCACGAAGCCTGAACGGGCGGGTATATACTCCCGCCGAATGCGAGGGCCGGCGCCGGCCACCATTCCGAACGGGCTGCTTCGAGGCGCCTTCCGCGAGTGAGCCGCGTTGCAAGTGAAGCTGAGGAGCCCGCTTGGTTTTCCATATCGTTCTCGCCGATGACCACCCGATCGTCTCCAGCGGCGTGCGTGCGCTGCTGGAGCAGAGTCCGGGTTTTCGCGTCGTCGCCGAGGCGACCTCGCCGGACGAGCTGATCCGCGTGCTCGACGGCACCGCCTGCGATCTGGTCGTCACCGACTTCAACATGCCCGGCGAACACGCCGCCGACGGGCTGAGCCTGCTGCAGCTGCTCGGCCGCCGCTGGCCGGACCTCAACATCGTCGTGCTCACCCAGCTCGCCAACCCGGGCGTGCTCAACAACATCGCGCGGCTGTCGAACGTGCGCGGCGTGGTGAGCAAGTCGGATGCGATGAAGGAACTGCCCACCGCGGTGACCGCCGCGACTGCCGGCCGCAGCTACCAGAGTTCCGCGGTGCGCAAGCAGATCGAATCGGCGCAGGGCGAGAGCCCGGATTCGACCACGGCGCTGTCCAAGCGCGAAGCCGAAGTCATGCGCCTGTTCGCGCTGGGGCATACCGTGTCGGAGATCGCCCGCCAGCTCAACCGCAGCGTCAAGACGGTGAGCAGCCAGAAGGTCGAGGCGATGCGCAAGCTCGGGGTGAAAAGCGACCTGGAGTTCTACGCCTACGCGCGCGAGCACGGGCTGGGATCTTGAGGCTGAGGAACGAGTAGGAAGGAACGAGTCGGGAGAGACGTGCTTTCTCCAGGTTCTCTTTCCCGACCACTCGTTCCTCGCACCCTCAGTGCCGCTTGAGCATCTCGTCCCGCGCCTGTTCCGCGCGCGAGGCGCCGATCGCGGTTTCGACCTGCTTCACCTCTTCCGGCGGCGGCAGCACGGCCGGGAAGCCGAGCGACTGGATCCACAGTTCACGTGTCCAGCCCTTGGTGTGATAGAGGTGGTGGTCCTCGTCCTTCTCGACGGACTGGTACGCCTGCTTGAGCACGTCGGCGTACTCGGCCTTCGCCTTCAGCGCGACCTGGCCGATCAGTTCCCAGTTCGAATGATCCTTGGTTTCGGCGAGCACCACGCACTCGGCCGCGACGAGTTCGGCCGCCGCGGGCTCGGCGTTCTCGATTGCCATCTCGATGGCGGCAACCAGCGACTGCCCCAGGTGCGCGACCACGGCGCGGCCGGGGCTCTGCTCCTCGGTGTCCATGCCCAGCTGTTCGAACACGCGCGTGAGCACTTCCTCGTGCGTCTGCGTTTCCTCCAGGTATTCCTGGAATTCCTTCTTGAGATCGGGGTTCTGCGCGGCCCGGATCGCCGCGTTGTAGACCTGGATGCCGCCGCGCTCGGTTTCCAGCGCCTGCAGCAGCAGTTCGTGGACCTGGGCCTGATCGAACTTCGAGGTACGTGCCATGGATGGAGTCCTGTCGTGTGGGAGCGTGCGTCCGTTATAGGAATCCGCGCAGCCACGTTGCGTGAAGAATCGCGCGCGCGATCGTTCAAGCGTGCGATGCATCGCATGCGAACGGCGCGAATGTCGGGTTCAGGTTTGTCGCGTCCGCATCACGCATTGTGATGCGCGCGTGCATCGGGCGATTCACGCCGGGCGGCCGAGCAGCTCCGAAACGCCCAGCCACGTGATCTCCACGCCGATGCAGAAAATCACGAAGGCCATCAGGCGCACGGTGATCTGCGTCCCGGTGCCGCCGAGCATGCGGCTCAGCGCGCCCGCGTAGCGCACGCAGACATAGATGCACGCACCGAGCAGCGCGATCGCGCATGCGACCGCGACGATGTGCGTCGCGCGCAGGCCGTCGCCCGGTGAACTCGTGCCCAGCGCGATCGCGACCGCGATCGAGCCCGGACCCACGGTGATCGGCAGCGTGAGCGGAAAGAACGCCTGGTCGGCGAGCGATGCGTCGCCGTGCGCGTCGGGCACCGCATCGACGTTCGCGTGGCCGACCGCCGCAGCGGCCGTGTGGTCCACGCGCGCCGGCGCCTGCAACAGCTTCCAGCCCGCCGCCGCGACGACGAGCCCGCCGGCCACGCGCAGCACGGGAATCGAGATTCCGAAGAACGCGAGCACGTAGGCGCCGACCCAGATCGACACCGTGAGCAGCACCACGCCGTAGAACGCTATCCGCGCCGCGAGGCCCGCGCGTTGTTTGTCGCTGGCATCCGGCACAAGGCTCAGCACCACCAGCGCCGTGCTCGGTGGATTGATCACCGGCAACAGGCCGGTGAACACGACCAGGAAGGCGTGCGCGAAATCGTTCCACATGCGCGGAACCCCGGACGGGCGCGGGCGTGGCGGACAGGGTAGCGCGGGGCGTCGATGTGGCGTGAAGGTGGTCGATCGTTTTCCGGACTGGAGATTCGGGATTCGTGGTTCGCAGGAGCAACACACACGTCATCCCGGCGAAGGCCGGGTCCAGGCATTCCATCCGAAGACCAGCGCAACCGGTCGCGGTGGCCGTTGCGTCTACTCCTTCAACTCCATCCGCCCGAGCGGTTCTCCCGCCGGCCCATTGAGGATCGCTCCCGTCGACGCTTCGAATCGCGAGCCATGGCACGGGCAATCCCACGACTTCTCCTCGCTGCTCCAGTGCACCACGCAACCCAGGTGCGGGCATCGCGCGTTGAATGCGTGCAGCTCGCCATCGCCGCTGCGGTACACCGCAATCCGATGCACGCCGCGCCGCAGCACCGCGCCGCTGCCCAGCGGGATTTCGTCCGTTCTGTCGATCGCTGCCGGCCGCAGCCAGTCGCGGAACTGCAGCGCCGCGTTCGCGTTCTCGCGCACCCATTCGCCCGCCGCGCGCACCGGTTTGCGCGCGGGGTCGTACAGACCGGCCCACGGATTGTCGCGGCCCTGCACCAGGTCGCACACCAGCAATCCGCCGAGCGTGCCGTGGGTGAGCCCGTTGCCGGAATCGCCGGTGATCAGGAACACGTTGTCGTGATCCGGATCGGCACCGATGAATGCCAGCCCGTCGATCGGTTCGATGATCTGCCCGGACCACGCATGCGTGAACGGCCCCGCGTCGGGGAAGCGCTCCAGCGTCCATTCGTGCAGGCGGGCGTACGCGGTCGGATCGTCGTCCTGCCCGGTCTTGTGGTCCTCGCCGCCGACGATGATCCAGTCCGCGCCGTCCTCGTCGCGATACCGGCGGATGTAGTGGTAGGGATCGCCCGTGTCCCAGAACAGCGCGTCGGCGAGATCCGAAGGCGCCGCGCCCGCGACGACGTAACTGCGGTATGGCGCCTGCTTCATGTAGGTCGCGTTGGTGTCGTGCACCGGTACGTCGGTGGCCGCGACCACCGTGCGCGCCGATATCGTGCCGCCGCCGCGCAGCGCGATGCGGCAGGGCGAACCGCCTTCGATGCCCGCCACTTCCGCGCGCACGAACACGCCGCCGGCATCGCGCACTTCGTGTGCTAGCAGCCGCAGGTACGCGGAGATGTCGATTCGCGCCTGGTGCTCGAAACGCAGCATCGGCCCGAGCATCCCGGGCGCCCGCGCGCCGGCGTCGATCATCGCGACCTCCAGGCCGGCTTCGGTCGCTGCTTCGAGTTCCTTCTGCAGCACCGATACATCGCCGTCGTGCGTGAACAGATACCCGGGAATGCGCTTGAAACCGCAATCGTGCACGCCGTCGCGGCAGAGCGATTCGATCCAGTCGATCGCAGCCGCGTGGCTTGCTGCCGCGAGCCGCGCGCCGTCCTTGCCGTGCTGTCGCGCGAGCGTGTAGTAGCGGTCGTCGAGCGCGTTCGACAGGTGCGCCGAGGTGCGCAGGGTTTCGCCGGCGCCGATGCCTTCGCGTTCGATCACCGCGACGTGCCGGCCCTCGCGCAGCAGCGACAGCGCCGTGGTAAGGCCGGCGATGCCGGCGCCGACGACGGCCACGTCCAGCGACTTCGCCTGGTCGGGCACGGACCAGCCGCCCGGCGGCGCGTCGATGGATTTCCAGACGGGAAGGGTGCGTGCAGTGCTCATGCGCGGACTCCCGGTGATTGGCGGATGAGTCCGATGCTCGGCGATGCGCGGTGAAGCAACGGCGAATGCGCGTTTCGTTCACGCCCGCATGGCCGGACGCGTCACCCCGGTTCGCCCGTCACCGGCCAGACGCCGTGCGAGGCGGCTTCGACCTCGTCGATCCGCGCCATCGCGATCCGCAGCATCGCCTCGCGGGCGCGCGTGCCAGCCGCGGCGCGCGACAGCCCGGTCAGGTGAAGCGTCGCGAGGCAACGGCTGGGCGAGGTGGTCGATGCGATCGTCGCCTTGCCGCTCCACGGGTCGGCGACATCGAGCCGGTCGAGCACGATCGTCACGCGATAGCCACGATGGATCGCCGCCGGCGCGCACACGATCGCCAGCGCATCGGTGTTCGCCCAGCGCTGGCGCGAGCATGCGTTCGCGCGGGACGCGCCGACGCGCGCAAGTCGCGAGACGATGCGACCACGCGCCGCGGCCTGCCGCCGCGTTCGCGCCGTCGTCACTTTCATCGATACGGTTACTTCCATCGGGCTTCACTCTCCACAATTCATCGCTCGTGTAGCCCGGGTAAGCGAAGCGCACCCGGGAAATGCCGCTCGGCAGACCCATGCATGACTCCGCAAATTAACTCCCGCAAGTCCCATGCCAGCGCGCAGCGGGCTCTACACGGGACGGACGATCGAGCGAAACGCCCGAATTTCCCGCACCCGGAACATCTTTCCACCGCGAGCGCTCAGGCCGGCCGCGCCACCATCAGGTAGAAGATCACCAGGAAACTGATCAGCGCAGGCACGCCCAGTGCGGCCCATGCGCCGAGATAGCCGTCGTAACGCAGCGGCAGCGGTTCGTTCTTCGCCGCCGCTTCCACCGCCATGTCGCGCAGCCGCATCTGCAGCCAGACCACCGGCAGCCAGCACAGCGCGGCGATCGCGAACAGCACGATCGACCAGTACAGCCACGGCGACGTGAGCGGATATCCGAGCCGATGCGCGAGGTAGAGCCCGCTGATCGGCTGGAAGACGATGGTGGTCGCCGTGAAGATCCAGTCGGCGACGACGACATAGCGCGAGATCGCGGCGATCACGCGCACGTCGCGCGCGCGGCTGGCGACCAGCAGGTAGAACGCGGTGCCCACGCCCGTGCCGAACAGGAACGTCGACGACAACACGTGCAGGTACTTAACGACGATGACGTCCATGCGGTGCGTCCAGTTCGCGGGCCAGTACTATCGCCGCCAGCAGCGGCAGGTTCTTCAGGATCGGGCCGTACGGATGCGCCCATTGTTCGGGCAGGAAGATGGTGATGATCACGGTGTAGGCGGCGATCAGCAGCAGCTGCAAGGTGTACGACAGCCGCCGCCATCGCGGCGCGAAGAGCATCAGTCCGAGCAGCGCATCCAGTGCGGCGGCGCCGTACAGCGCGATGCTCGCGACGTCGCCGTGCAGGCCGGTGCGCGCGAGCAGCGCCAGGCTGTCGCGCACCGGATAGACGAACGCCGAGACGAACGCGGTTCCCAGCCACATCGCTATCAGCGACAGGCGCAACAGCGGGCGCAGCCAGTGCAGGGTGGCGGCGCGTCGGAGTCGGGCGCGGTTGCCTTCGTCGACGAAGGTGTCGACGTCGCGCGGCTCGCGTCCGAGCAGGTGGGTGAACGGCGCCGCCGCCGCGGTGGAGCCCGCTTCGAGCATCCGCATCGTCTCGCCCGACAGCCACGGGCTGAAGCGTCCGAACGCGTGAGACATCGCGCGCAGCAGACGCAGGGGAATCGTCATGAAGACGCCACGCGCGCCCAGCGCATCGCGCAGGGTCGCCAGGTAATGCCGCAGCGTGATCGCGCGTGGCCCCACGGCCACCAGCTCGGACGGTACGTTCTCCGTTTCCACGAGGCGCACGATCGCCTGCGCGAGGTCGTCGAGGTGCACCGGCTGGATCGGCTGTCCGCCGCCGCCGGGAAGCGGGCTCAGCGGCAACACGGCGAGCGCCGCGAACCATTGCGTGCTCGGCCCCTCGGGCGAGAAGACCAGCGACGGCCGCACGATCGTGCTTTCGATCTTCAGCGCCGCCAGTTGCGCGTCCGCGCGGCCCTTCGACGACAGGTACGCCTCGTCGCGATACGGGCTGGCACCCAGCGCCGACACCTGGATCACGCGCCGCATGCCGGCCAGTTCCGCCGCGCGGAACAGCGCCACCGGCCCCTTCACGTGCACTGCATCGAAACTCTGGCCTGCTTGCTCGGTGAAGATGCCGACGGTGTTGATCGCCACGTCCACGCCGCGCAGGTAATCGGACCAGGGCGTCGCCTCACTCCCGGGCGCATCGCCGAACTGGCCGTGCACCACCTGTGCGTGCGGCCAGCGCGCACGCGCCGTCTCCACATCGCGCACGACGAGCACGAGTTCATGCCCCGCATCCGAAAGACGCCGCACCACCGCGCTTCCGATCAGGCCGGTCGCTCCGGTCATCAGCACGCGCATGAACGCCTCCGGCCGCGCATCGTGCGCTGGCTGGTTCGAACGCTGGTGTCGGGCTCGATCGCGAGCATCGCGTCAACCGTGGCGGTGGCGCTGCATTCTCGCGCGCGGACGGGCAGGGCGGCCAGCGGCGTCAACGCGACCAGCCACTGGGCATGGGGCGAGCGCGCGATGTTCCGGCACGAAACCAACCTGCGCCACACCGCGCTGGGTTACGGCATCCACCACGCGAGCTCGATGTGGTGGGCTTCGATGTTCGAAGCCTGCGCGCATCGCAGGCCGCCGCGCACGGTGGCGGCGCTCGCCGCCGCGACGGCGGTGACGGCGTACGTCGTCGATTACCACGTCGTGCCGCGCCGCCTCACGCCGGGCTTCGACCGTCATCTCTCCGCGACCGGAATGGTGTCGGCGTACGCGGCCTTCGGTGCGGGCCTGGTGGTGGCGCATCTGCTGTTCAGGCGCGTGCGGCATCGCGATTCCCATGCGCCACGCGCCATGCGGCGCGGAATTCCAGCAGCGCCGGCGCAATGCACAGCACAAGCGCAGGCAACAGCACCATCGCCCACGTCGATGGCGGAAGCGGCGACTGACGGAAGCTGAGCGACCACTGCGTCGTCGGCGCACGCCACGCAAGCCACGCCGTTGCGACCAGGCCGACCCACGGCGCGACGTCGAGCACGCTGTGCAGGTGCTGTTCGACGGGGCGGATGATGCGTCCCGAATCGAAGGCGGTGCGCGTGTCGCGCCAGCCCGCCCAAGCGTGCGCGATGACGATCGCGGCGAGGATCGCCGCCAGTCCCGCCGTGCTCTCCAGCGCCAGCCACATCACCACGCCCGCGCCGCACAGCGCGAGTTGCAGCAGGTGCAGGCGCGATTCGGCCAGGCCGGAGGTCGCGGGCAGGTGGGTCGCGCGATGGCAGGCGAAATCCAGGCAGCCGGCGATCGTCCACAACCAGTAGAGCACCAGCGCGCCCCACACCAGCAGCGTGCGTGCGTCGGCGTCGTGGCTCGCGGCGATGGCGGAGAGCGCGGCGGTCGGCATGATCGCCCCGGTCGTGGGCGTCGTCAGGTGTTTCCCGGCGATCCAGCGGCGTCCGCCTTCGGCGGATCCGGAAGCGGTTTGCCGGCCGCGTCGAGCAGGCTCCAATGGCCCCACTGGTCGCGCACGCCGTGGCCGCCGGTGCGTCCCGCGCCGGTGTCGGCGTTGTAGCGGTACAGCGGCTTGCGATCGTAGGTGACCTGCGTGGTGCCGTCCGGACGACCGACCGTGCCGAGCAGGTCCGCACGCAGCCCTTCGCCCACGCCGCTGCGCGCGTCCGTGGTCAACAGCGGCGGCCACACCTGCGTGCAGGCTTCGTCGCAGCGATTGCCGTTGACGTCGCCTTCCAGCGCGTACACGGCCGAGCCGGCGGAGTTCACCAGATAGGCGTTGCCCGGAGATGCAGCAGCGCCGCCCTGCGCCTGCGGCTGCGTGCGTGCGAGCGCGAGCACCGGCCCGCTCGCCGGATCGGACGCCGACGGCGTCGCACCGCCCGGCGTGGGCTGTGTCGTCTGTGCCGGCTGCGGCGTGGTGGGCTCGCGTTCGGTCGTGGCGCCGGGCGTATCGGTGGCGCCGTCGACGCGGTCGCGGCAGGACGTCGCCGCGAGCGCGGCGGCAAGGAGGCAAAGCGTGGCGAAGCGGGCGGCGACGTGCATTCGATGGTTCCCGGTCGTGATCGCCTGTGCATACCGCCGCGCCGGTGAAGCGTTCGTGCACGTGCTGAACGGCGTGTCCGCAGGTCCAATCCACCCGCGCGATGCGCGAATGCTGCGTTCGCAAGGAAGCTTTTTCGCGCCGACGCCCCGTAGAGGCCGCCACGACGCGTCGCGGCGATGGCACGACATTTGCGGGACTGCACTTGTCGGCAGCATGCGAACGCGAGCTTCGCGGGAGGACCACATGGCCACTCGGATGATCAGCTACAGCCAGCTGGTGGCCGTCATCGGCGAAGGCGCGCGCGAGATCTACGGCGCCGACTGGACGACGGCGGAGCGCGCCGCGGCGGCGCTGTGGAAATCCTACGAACAGGCCACGGGCCTGTCGTGGGAAGAGGTCGAGCCCGACGTGCACGCCGCATGGGAACGCGCGAGCCTGCGCCCGCCCACCGGCGGCTCGTTGCGGATTCACTGAATGCCTTCGACGAACCGGCATCGCAGGAATCGCAAGTCACTTCCAACCAGGACATCGACATGAACCACGCATTGAAGCTTTCCTTCGCGATCGCACTGGCGCTTGTCGCCATCAGTGGCTGCAGTCGCGACTACGACACCACCGCCGACGACGCCGCGCGGACGGACACGCCGGCCGCAGACGCGACCACGCCATCCGCCGATGCCGCCGGTGCCGCTCCCACCACCGCCCCCGAGCCCGGCACCGCACCGTCCACGCCGAACGCGCCGGCCACTGGCGCGCTCACGCAGGGCCAGGCGGTCGCGCTGGTCGGCGCGGTCGACAAGCACGAGATCGCGGCGGCCGAACAGGCGCGCGGCAAGAAGGTCACCGGCGAGGTGCTCGATTTCGCGAACCTGCTGCATCGCGAGCATTCGACCAACCTGCAGGCGGGCGAGAAGCTCGGAATGAGCGAGACCAGCCCGGAGGTCACGGCGATGGAGGAGAAGGGACGCTCCGAACTCGCCACGCTCGACCAGCAGACCGGCAAGGACTACGAGAAGGCCTACATCGACGCGATGGTGAAAGGCCACCAGGAAGCGCTGTCGCTGATCGACGACCGCCTGCTCCCGGCCGCGCAGGACGCCAACGTGCGCGCGTTCCTCACCAACTCGCGCGAACACGTCGCGATGCATCTGGAGCGCGCGAAGTCGCTGCAACAGAACGCCGGCGCGACGCAGTGACGCCTCCGCGCGACCGCCGCGACGGCGTTGCGCCGTCGCGGCGAAGCGCTTTCGTCCCCGGCCCGTTCGCAGCCGCTGCGGCTGCGCGGCCGGGCGCCGCGTATCGATGAATCGACGACCAGGAGCTGCGAATGAAAGCACTGACATGGAATGGTTCCTTCGACGTGCGCGTCGAGAACGTGCCCGATCCGGCGATCGTCGACGACACCGACCTCCTGCTGCGTGTCACCGCGACCGCGATCTGCGGTTCGGACCTGCACCTGTATCGCGGCAAGGTGCCGGGCATGAAGGACGGCGACATCCTCGGCCACGAGTTCATGGGCATCGTCGAGGACGTCGGCCCGGGCGTCACGCGCGTGCGTCGTGGCGACCGCGTCGTGGTTCCGTTCACGATTTCCTGCGGCGACTGCTTCTTCTGCAGCCGCGCGCTCTTCGCCGCGTGCGAGCGCACCAATCCCGATCGCGGCGCGATCCTCAACAAGAAGGACGTGCGCTCCGGCGCCGGCATGTTCGGCTACACGCACCTGTACGGCGGCTACGCGGGCGGGCAGGCGGAGTTCGTGCGCGTGCCGCACGGCAACGTCGGGCCGCTGGTGATTCCCGACAGCACGCTAGGCGACGAACAGGTGCTGTTCCTGTCCGACATCCTGCCCACCGGCTACCAGGCGGTGATCAACGCGGCGGTGGGGCCGGGTTCGTCGCTGGCGATCTTCGGCGCGGGGCCGGTCGGCATGATGGCCGCCGCGAGCGCGCGGCTGCTCGGCGTCGAGCGCATCTTCATGGTCGACCACCATCCGTACCGGCTGCAGTTCGCGCGCGACACTTACGGCGTGGAGACGATCGACTTCGACGAGGAAGAGGACCCCGCCGAGCGCATCGTCGCGATGATGGACAACCGTGGCGTGGATGCCTCGATCGAAGCGGTGGGGTTCGAGGCCAAGGGCAGCAAGCTGGAAACTGCGATGACGACGCTGAAGCTGGAAGGCTCCAGCGGCAAGGCGCTGCGCCAGTGCATCGCGGCGACGCGGCGTGGCGGCGTGGTGAGCGTGCCGGGCGTGTACGCGGGCTTCATCCACGGCTTCCTGTTCGGCGACGCGTTCGACAAGGGCCTCACGTTCCGCATGGGCCAGACCCACGTGCAGCAGTACATGCCGCAGTTGCTGGAGCACATCTCCAACGGCGAGCTGCACCCGGAGATCATCATCAGCCACCGCATGCCGCTGTCGGACGCACCGAGGGGATACGAGGTCTTCGAGAAGAAGCAGGAGGATTGCCGGAAGGTGGTGCTGTATCCGGATTGAGAAGCCCGAGGTGCGAGAGGTGAGTGGAGCGCTGCTCGCTTCTCGCTCCTTTCACTCACTCCTGCTTCACAACCACTTGCGCCACCACGCCAGCGTGAACCCCACCGTGGCCAGCGCCCCCATCCCGCAGATCGCCACGACGAACCCGGTCAGCCCCGTATCGAAGAACGGCGCCTTGAAGTTCATTCCCAGCACGCCGGCGACCACCGCCAGGCTGCCCGTGACCGCCGTGAGGATCGTCAGCACGCGCATGATCGCGTTGGTGCGCAGCGCGGTCTGGTTGCTGAACAGTTCGAAGGAGCCGATCACCACGTCGCGCGCGTTTTCCACCGCTTCCATGGCGCGCTGGTAATGCGTGTCGACGGTCTGGAAGTGGCGGTTCACCTCGCCGTCGGCGGTGGGGCGGAAGTCGGGCCGCGCGATCGCCGAGAACACCGTCCGATGCGCCGACAGCATCCGCCGCAGGCGCGATGCGGCCTTGCGCAGACCGCGCAGGTCGCCGAGACAGTGGCGGCGACTCTCGTCGAGGATGTCGTTCTCCAGCCGCTCGTCCGCGCTCTCGAAATCGGCGACCGCTTCGAAGTACGTATTCAGGTGCCAGTCCAGCAGGGACGCGGTGAAGCTGTCCGCACTGAGCATGCCCAGGCCGGGATCGTCGCTTTCGCGCTCGCGCAGTTGCTTGAGGAATTCCACCGGTTCCTGGTGCGCGGTGACGACGAAGTTCTTCCCCGTGAGGATCGACACCACCGTGCCGTTGTAGGCCAGGTCACCGTCGTTGCGCACCGCCACCACGCGCACGAAGAACACGCCGTTGTGCACGCGCAGTTCCGGACTTGCGCTGCGGCCGGCGAAGTCGCGCAGGCTCTCTCCGGCCAGTCCCAGCTGCTCGAACGCCTGCTCGATGCTGGCATCGCCACCGCCTTCCAGGTCGACCCAGAGCAGCTGGTGTTCTTCCAGCTTCGGAAGGTCCACCGCGTCCAGCTCGATGTCCTCGACCTTGCCATTGCCGTCGAACAGGCGGATGTCGAGGGAACCGGTGTCGAGCGGGCCGTCGGGCGAGCCGGGAGTTTCCTGCGTGGGCATTCGAAACCGCAGCGCGTGGGGAACACGCCACGAATCTGCTGGGCACGGCGTCGCCCCGGCGTGAGCGCGCCGGGCCCGGTGCCGCGTCCGTTCAGCGGGTGGAGCGGTAAGGCTCGTCGGTGTCGCGTACGCGCCGGTCGATCACCCGGCCGCCGCGTTCGCGCGCGCCCGCGCGACCCTGGTCGTGGGCGAGGGCGCAAACGACCTGTCCGGAATTCATGTTCGATCGCAGCCACCAGGTGCTGCTGATGCCACTGGGTGCGATCAGGCGGAGCCGGCAGCGTCCGTCGGCGGTGGCGGGCTCGGCATAGATGCGCCAGCCCTTCGGCAATTCCCCTGCGTGCATGAAGTCCCCTCGTCGGCCCTGTCGAGCAGGCTGTCGCAAGGCGCATGCCAGCGGCGTCGATCGCGCCCGATGCTTCGTTGCGCAGGCGCATGACGCGGGCGACGTGGAAGCGGACGCGGGCGCGGAAGAAACTTCGACGCGGCGCGAAGAAGTGGCGCATGCACGGGTGGGCGGCGCGAACGGATGAATCGGCGACGGGCACGCCGTCTTCGCCAACATGAACATCGATGCGCCGCGCACGACGCAACGTCCACTTCGCAGACGTCAAGCTCCGGCGAGGTCAGGGCGCGCCGTGCGTTTTCCTGTCCGCACGCCCCTGCGTCCACACGCGCCAGCATCGAAGGAGAACACTTCATGGCCAGCCGGAAGAAGACCGCCCCGACCAAGACCTCCGCACGCAAGTCCGCGACGAAGAAGAACGTCGGCTCGCGCGCCGCGCGCCGCGCGCCGACCGACAGCGGCCCGGCGAAGATGTCCGGCGGCGCCGACGATCCGCTCGTGCAACAAGGCCTGGGCGTGCAGGCGGCTGCGGCCACGTTCGACCACAACCCGACCAAGGCCGCCGAGTACGGCCGCGACAACGCGCTCGCGCCGCCGGAAGGCGCGCACGTCGTGCCGACGCCGCTCGCCAGCGCAAGCACGCTCAGCGAAGCGCAGCAATCGCCCAAGACCGGCACGCAGGCGCAGCCCGGCACCAATCCCACCGTGGGCCCGCTCGATCGCGTGCGCGTGGATTCGGGCGGGCAGTTCCTCACCACCAACCAGGGCGTGCCGATCGCGCAGAACCAGGATTCGCTGAAGGCCGGCCTGCGCGGCCCCGCGCTGCTGAAGGATTTCATCCTGCGCGAGAAGATCACCCACTTCGACCACGAGCGCATCCCCGAGCGCATCGTGCACGCGCGCGGCTCCGGCGCGCACGGCTTCTTCGAGTGCTACCGCTCGCTGCGCCGGATCACGCGCGCCGCGCCGTTCCAGGAGGACGGCAAGATCACCCCGGTGTTCGTGCGCTTTTCCACCGTGGCGGGCGAGCGCGGATCGAAGGACACCGCGCGCGACGTGCGCGGCTTCGCGGTGAAGTTCTACACCGACGAAGGCAACTGGGACCTGGTGGGCAACAACATGCCGGTGTTCTTCATCCAGGACGCGATGAAGTTCCCCGACCTGGTGCATGCGCTCAAGCCCGAGCCGCACCACGCGATGCCGCAGGCCGCCTCCGCGCACGACACGTTCTGGGACTTCGTTTCGCTGATGCCCGAGTCCACGCACATGCTGCTGTGGCTGATGAGCGACCGCGCCATCCCGCGCAGCTTCCGCATGATGCAGGGCTTCGGCGTGCATACGTTCCGCTTCGTCAACGAGGCGGGTGAATCGCGGCTGGTGAAGTTCCATTGGACACCGCGGCTGGGCACGCACTCGCTGGCGTGGGACGAGGCGGTGAAGATCGCCGGCGCCGATCCGGACTTCAACCGGCGCGATCTGTGGGAAGCGATCGAGGCCGGCGAGTTCCCCGAGTACGAACTCGGCGTGCAGGTCTTCACCGAGGAACAGGCGAACAAGTTCAGTTTCGACGTGCTCGATTCGACCAAGATCGTGCCGGAGGAACTGGTGCCGGTGGAGCCGATCGGGCGAATGGTGCTCAACCGCAACCCGGACAACTTCTTCGCCGAGACCGAGCAGGTCGCATTCTGCACCGCGCACGTGGTGCCCGGCATCGATTTCACCAACGATCCGCTGCTGGCGGGGCGCATCCATTCGTACGTCGACACGCAGCTGCTGCGCCTGGGCGGGCCGAATTTCCACGAGATCCCGATCAACGCGCCCGTCGCGCAGGTGCACAACAACCAGCGCGACGGGTTCCATCGCCAGGCGATCCATCGCGGTCGCGTTTCATACGAACCCAACAGCCTCGGCGGCGGATGTCCGTTCCAGGCGGGAACGGCGGGCTTCGTGTCGTTCCCCGAGCCGCTGCGCGGTGAGGAACTGCGCGGCCGGCCGGAGAAGTTCGCCGAACACTACAACCAGGCGACGCTGTTCTACGAGAGCCAGAGCGAGCCGGAGAAGGCGCACATCGTCGGTGCGTTCCGCTTCGAGCTGAGCAAGGTGACGGTACCGGCGGTCCGTGAACGCATGGTGGCGAACCTGATGAATGTGTCGCGCGAGCTGGCGACGTCGGTCGCGGCGGGGCTCGGCATGGGGCTGGTGGAACCGACACCGCGCGCACTCGCCCGCGTGCCGCGCGCGGAAGTGCGGCAATCGGCGGCGTTGTCGCTGCTGGCGCATCCGGGCGATGGCGGCATTCGTTCGCGGAAGATCGCGCTGCTGGTGTGCGATGGCGTCGCCGGTGCACCGCTGGCCGCGGTGCAGCGGGCGCTGTTCGACGCCGGTGCGGTGCCGCGCCTGGTCGGCCAGCGCATCGGTCCGTTCATCACCGCCGAGGGCGAAACGCTGCAGGCGGACGCCTCGATGGAGAACGAACCGGCGCCGCTGTTCGACGCGCTGGTACTGCCCGACGGCGAGCGGGCGATCAAGGTGCTGGCGGTCGATGGACGCGCGGCGGAGTTCGTCAAGGAACAGTATCGCCACTGCAAACCGATCCTCGCGTTGGGCGCTTCCACGACGCTGCTGGAAGGCGCGGGGGCCTCGCGCGTGTTGCCGGACGGCAGCGAGGACCCGGGCATCGTGCATGGCGATGGCGAGGATGAGGAGACGATCGCGGCGTTCATCGACGCGGTGTCGCAGCATCGGCATTGGGTGCGGGAGACGGATCCGCCGATGGTGTGAGGGTTGCCGAAGACGGGCGCCTGCTGTCGTAGCCCGGGTAAGGCGAAGCCGCACCCGGGTGCTTTCGCTCGTCTCGTGCGGGTGCACATTCAAGCGATCATCTACGCCAACACGCCGCCGCCCCTCGCCCCAACCCCTCTCCCGTGGGGAGAGGGGCTGACAACCGCGCCGTCCTCACGTTCCCGTCTGCGAATGCGGGGCCTCCACCGGCTTGCTCTGCGGCGAGCCGTCCTGGCGCAGCCAGATGCTCAGCAGCACCAAAGCGAGCACGGCCAGGAATTCCGACTGCCAGTTCTGGAACGACTCGAACCAGAACTGCGACTCCGTCAGGTAATCCATCAGCGGGATCGGCGCCTCGCCGCGCAGCGCACGCTCGGCCAGTTCGCGCCGCCAGCTACCCGACAGGTGCAACACGAACGACATCGCGAACATCAACCCGAACGCGATCGCCAGCGAATGCCCGTACAGCGTCCGCCAGATCCCGCCCGCGCGCACCGGCCACGGCGTCGGGCCCGGGTCGACCGTGGGCTCGTCCTCCTCGGGCGGTTCCATCGGCCGCGATTCCGCCGAGCCGCGCTGCCGCAGCGACACCGTCAACAGCACGTACATGCCCATCTGCAGGAACTCGCTTTCCCAGTTCTCGAAGACCGACGACACCAGATGGCCGCTGGTCAGGTACGCGGCCAGCGTCAGCGGCGCGCCGCCTTCGCGCACCAGTTCCTCGTTGTAGACCTTGTGGCCGGTGAGCACCTGGCCGACGAGCGGCACCAGCAGGCAGGCGAGCAGCACCAGCGACAACCCGTTGTTCCTCAGGAATTCGCGCATCGTCTCCAAGCCTCCTGGTCCAGGCCGCTCAGCGTAGGGGCCCGCGCGTGGCGCTTTCGTAAACGAACGCCGCCGCGAGCGTCCACGCGCGGTCGACGCCGGCCGCGCGATCCTGTCGCGACCACCGCCGGCCACAGACCCACGATGGGCGACAGGCACCCGCACGAACGAACGCAGCGAAGCGGCCACGACGCGGGGGAGCCGATGCTGCGCCTGTACCGCGTGGTCGCGGAGAAGGATGCGGACACGGCGTTCTCCCGCGAAGGCGCCTCCGGCGGCGGTCGCTGGACGACCACGGGAACCCCGGTGGTGTACGCATCCTCGTGCTGCTCGTGCGCGATGCTGGAGTTCCTCGCGCATCTGGACGGCGAACCGGAGGAGACGCTGTTCCTGGTCGAGGCGACGATCCCGCGTGAACGCGCGCGGCACGCGCCGTCGCTTCCGCCGGACTGGCACGAGCGCCCGTACCGCGCGCACGTGCAGGCCATCGGCGATGCGTGGGTGCGCTCGCACGAATCGCTCGCGCTGCTGGTGCCCAGCGCCATTTCGCCGACGGAGCACAACGTGCTCGTCAACGTGGCGCATCCGGAGGCGGCCTCGCTGGAGGAAGTCCGCCGCTCGCCGCTGCACCTGGATTCGCGCCTGTGGCGGCGCGAAGGCGAGGGCTGACGTCCGTGCTTCAACCGCAGGCGAACGCCATCGCCATGAATCCCGCGTTCGCCGCCTGACGCGTATCGCAGCGGCCGAACTGCACCACCACCGGCACATCGCTGTCGAACACCAGCGAGTACGCCTCGCCCAATCGCACCGCCTCGGGAAAGATCAGGTCGTTCACGCGCAGCTGGCGCATGCGCTGCGGCGCGACGGCGACGCGGAACGGGCCGACGATTTCGTGCATCGCGTAGACGACCCGCACGCGAACGTGCGCGATCGCATCGTTGGCGTTGAGGATGGCGAACACGTCGCGGCTGGTGAACTCCGGCTCCGGTCCGGTCGAATCCGTCGGGATGCAGCCGGCGGACACGGCCCAGCGCAGGCGTCCGATCGGAGCGGGATGCGGCGCGGCATCACGCGCGGCCATCGTCCACCTCCAGCAGTCGCCGCAGCGGCGCGCCCATGAACGCCCCGCGCGGATCGAGCACGGCGCGCACCTGCGCGAAGGCCGCCCATTGCGGATACAGCGGCGCGAGGCCGGCCGCGTCCATGCCGTGTTTCTTCGCCCAGTGGGGACGCCCGCCGTGATCCCGGAAAACCGGCTCCATGTCGTCGAAGAACGCGCGCCAGGGCAGGGTGCTGTTCTGGTGCAGCGAGATCGTCACGCGATCGCCTCCGTGGCACGGACTGAGCAGCGCGTCGTCGCCCGCCACCGTCCGCACCAGCACGCGCCAGCCGACGACGTGTCGCCAGCGCGACCGCATCCGCCGGCGCACCCGGTCGAAGCACGCGCGCCATGCGTCGGCCGGCAGCGCGTACTCGCATTCCTCGAAACGGTGCGGAATGCCGCTGTGCGTGGGGATCACGTCGTACGGCGCGCCGCCGCGCACTTCGAGCAGGCGCGCGCCGGGCAGGCTCACCGTGCCGCCGCCGGCGACGTTGACCATGCGCAGCTTCACGTCGTCGCGCCTGGGATACCAGTAGAAGTCGAAGGAACGGTTGCGCCGCGCGAGATCGTCGAACATCGCCAGCGCGTGGTCGGTGCGCACCGCGAACTCGCGCCGTTCCACGTCGGCATAGGGCTCCAGCTGCAGCGTGACGCGGGTGAAGATGCCGAGTGTGCCGAGCGCCACCTTCGCCGCACGCAGGCGTTGCGGATCGTGCTCGTCGATCGTGTTCAGCCGGCCCTGCGCATCGACCAGTTCCGCCGCCACGAGCATGTCCGACAGGTTGCGCAGCTCCAGTCCGGCGCCGTGCGTGCCGGTGCCGATCGCGCCGCCGATGGTCTGCGTCGCGACGTCGCCGAAGTTGGGCAGCGTCAGGTCGTGCGAATAGAGCAGCTCGCCGAGTTCCTTCAGCTGCGTGCCGGCGCGGACGGTGGCGCGCCGCGCGGTCGCATCCACCGACACCAGGCCGCGAAGCTGCCCGATCGACACCAGCGTGCCGTCGACTTCGACCACGCCGCTGGAGGAATGCCCGGTGCCGACCGCGCGGATCGGCCAGTCGTCGGGAGCGAGCGTCGACAGCGCCCGGCGCAGTTCGTCCTCGTCCGGAGGCTGCAACCATCGGCGCGGATGGTTGACGATGCTGCCGGACCAGTTGCTCCAGTGCGTCGCCATGCCATGCCGCGCGCGATTCATCCCTGCCCGAAGGCGATGGTGCTCATCAGCGCGTTCTCGGCCTGGCGCGAATCCAGCCGCGTGTGCTGCACCACGATCGGCACGTCGGATTCGATGACGCTCGCGTACGGCGTGTCGCGCGGAATGGGTTCGGGATCGTCGAGCTCGTTGAAGCGCAGATGCTTCGTGCGGCGCGCCGGCACGGTGAGTTCGTAGGGGCCGACCGGGTCGCGGTCCTCGTAGTACACATGGATGCGGACGTTCGCCGCTTCGTCGGTCGCGTTCAGGATGCAACAGGCTTCGTGGCTTTCCAGTTCCGGCGCCGGCCCGTTGCTGCGGCCGGGAATGTAGCCTTCGGCGATGGCCCACCGCCGGTGTCCGATCTTCGTGTCCATGAATGCGATGTAGCACGCGCGGCGGCAAGGGCGTGTCACGGGCGCGCGATGGCATCGCGTTCACGCCGCGCGCGTAGGCTCGATGGCGAAAGCGCATGGCGCGAAGGCACACGCATGTCCCGCATCGGATTCCACGCATCGCACGAACAGTTTCCGCCGGGCGAGCTGCTCGAACTCGTCGCGCGCGCGCGGGAAGCGGGCTTCGACGGGATGATGTGTTCGGACCATTTCCATCCGTGGAGCCGCGCGCAGGGGCACAGCGGCCATGCGTGGAGCTGGCTCGGCGCGGCGATGGCGCGCACGGATGCGACGTTCGGCGTGGTCAATGCGCCGGTCGGGCGCTACCACCCGGCGGTGATCGCGCAGGCCGCGGCGACGTTGGCGTCGATGTTTCCCGGGCGATTCTGGATGGCGGTGGGCAGCGGCGAAGCGCTGAACGAATGCATCACCGGCGAGGAATGGCCATCGAAGGACGCGCGCAATCGTCGGTTGCTGGAGGCGGTGGAGGTGATGCGCGCGCTCTGGCGCGGCGAGACGGTGAACCATCGCGGTGCGTTCCGTGTTTCGCATGCGCAGCTGTTCACGCGGCCCGGGGCGCCGCCGGACGTGCACGTCGCCGCGCTGTCGCCGGAGACCGCGGCATGGGGCGCGGGCTGGGCCGACGGGCTCATCACCGTGAGCCAGCCGATGGAGACACTGCGGCCGATCGTCGAGGCGTTCCGCGCGAACGGCGGCGAGGGCAAGCCGGTGATCCTGCAGGTGAAGCTGTCGTACGCGCGTTCGGAGGACGACGCGCTGCGCGGCGCGCACGAGCAGTGGCGCACGAACGTCCTGGAGGCGGACCTGTCGGAAGACCTGTGCACGCCGCAGGCGTACGAGGCGCTGGGCGAACAGGTGGCGCCGGAGAAGGTCGCCGAAGCGGTGCACGTGTCGGCCGATCCCGCGCGGCACGTGCAGTGGTTGCGCGAATACGCGTCGCTCGGGTTCGATGCGTTGTACCTGCACAACGTGAACCGGTGGCAGCGGGAGTTCGTGGAGGTGTTCGGGCGGGAGGTGTTGCCGCGGCTGCGGTAGCGTGTGCGCTTTTGTAGCCCGGGTAAGCGGAGCGCACCCGGGTGAGCGTGACAGGCCCCCGGGTGCGCTGCGCTTACCCGGGCTACAAGAGCTGCAAGAGCGGAGTTGTTGCGGCCATTCACACGCCGAACCGCTCGCGGATCTCCCCCTGCGTCGCCATCACGTCGCGCCACTGCGCATGCGCCGCGCGCACCGTCAGCTCGCCTTCCAGATCCCGCACCTCGAACCGGCTTCGTCCATCCGCATCGCGCCGGAAATGCAGCGTCACGCGCGCCTTGCCGACGCGCAGCCGGTACAGCGTCAGCGCGGGCAGCCAGCGTGGAAGTTGCGGATCGACCAGCAGCAGCCCCAACGCGGCGAACGGCTGCAGGCCCAGCAGCGACTGCACGTACATCAGCACCGCGCTGGCCGACCATGCCTGCGGCGAGTTCGCCGGCGGGTACGTCGCCGGGAACGGATGCCGCTTGTCGCGCGGATGGCCGCTGAAGCATTCGGGCAGGCGGTACTGGTCGAACGCGGACGCGATCTCGAACTGCGCGCGGCACAGCTGTTCCAGGCGATCGAACTGCGCATGGTGGAAGAGGCCGCGCACGATCGCGCCATGTTCCACCGGCCATACCGTGCCGCGATGGTAGGCGTACGGGTTGTAGGCCGGATGGTCGCTGGACAGCGTGCGGATGCCCCAGCCGCTGAAGATGTCCGGCGCGAACATGCGCTCCATCAGGCGCGGGATGCGCTCGTCCGGCACGATGCCCGAACCCACGCAGCGCAGCGCGTTGGAACCGACCGAACGCACGAGGTGGCCGTCGCGTCCGAGCGCCATCGCGTAGCAGCCCACGTCGTCCATCCAGTACGTTTCGTCGAAGCGCTCGCGCAGCGATTGCGCGCTGTCGGCCAGCCGTTTCGCCTCGCGCTTGCGGCCCAGCGCGTCGAGCACCTGCGCCATCGCGTGCTTGGCCGCGTACGCCTGGCCCTGTTCCTCGCAGGTCGCGACGGGGTGATCGGCGGTGCGGCCGTCTTCCTCGACGATGCTGTCGTCGGAATCCTTCCACGTCTGGTTCTTCAGCCCGTCGCGCGAACGCGTGGCGATCGCGTGGAAGCCGTGCGCCTCGTCGCACGCGCGTTCGTCGAGCCAGCGAAGCGCGGCCATCGCCGGTTCGATGAGCGGTTCGACCGCGTGGCGATCGCCGGTCCATTGCCACAGATGCGCCAGCGCCGTGCAGAACAGGCCGGGCCCGGTGAGCGTGCCGTAGTAGCGGTCCTTCGGTTTGAACTGGAGCTGGGCGAGCGGGCCCGGATGCGCTTCGTGCAGGATGCGGCCGGGCGCTTCATCGCGCCATGGATCTTCGTGCCGGCCCTGCCAGTCGGCCATCACCGGCAACGTGCCGCGCAGCACTTCCGGCCCGAGGATCGCGACCTGCTGCGCCGTGGTGAGCGTGTCGCGACCGAACAACGCGATGTACATCGGCAGGCCCGCGGCGACCGTCCAGGCGTCCGGTCCGCGATCGAAGCGTGGCAGCCGCAGCGCGGCGAGATCCATTCGCGCACGATGCACCGCACTGTCCACTGCGCCGGACAGACTGTCGCGATCGAGCGCGTCGATGTCGGTCGCCACGCCCAGGTAGCTGCCGTGCGGATCCTGTTTCGATTCCGCGCCGTCGAGTTCGCGATCGGGCGCGGGGCAGGGCAGGGTGTCCTCGCCGAAGCGCGCGATCCATTGCAGCCGGCCTTCCCAGGTCTGGCCCGGCGCGAGCTCGATGTCGAACGCGATGCGTCCGTCGCGATGGCGTGGCACCACGTCGTCGTCGGTTTCGATGCGCAGCGTGAGGCCGGCGTCGAAGCGCAGCCGCTGGCGCTTGCCGTCGCGGCGCACCTCGCGCGCGACGGTGTAGTCGAAGGTGAGTTCGTGATGGTCCCCGCACCGCCGCCAACGGCGTTTGGTCGTGCCTTTCTGCAGGCGCTGGGCGCGGGCTTCCTCGGTGTCGGCGAAATCGGCGTCGACGTCGAGTGCGAGGCGGAAGGCCACCGCTTCCTGGGTGAAGTTGGTCAGCGCGTATTCCTCGCGCATGCCGTCGCCGACCCATCGCGAGACGCGCAGCTCCAGCGCCTGTTGCGCGGCGGCGGAGGCGACGTCGTCCGGCTCCGCTTCGCCGACCCCGGGCGCGGGCACGACGTAGTAACCCATCCAGCTGTCCTGGCGCACGCTGCTGAGCGTGACCGGACGCGGCCTCCGGCGCCCGATGAAGCAGCGGTAGCGGCTGAGCAGCCGCGTCTGCCGGACGTACAGTCCTTCCTCGCCGCCATCGATGAAGCCCGTGGTGCCGGTCGCCAGCACGGTATCGCTGGCGCTGACGTAGGCCGCATGTTCGCGTACGCGCAACCGGATGAGGCTGCGCTCGACGGGGAAGGGTTCCATGTCGCGGAATATCGGCGGGCGGGCGTGATGCTGCCGTCCATGTTCTTCGTGGGTGTGGTGAGCGTTTGGCTGCCTGCCCTGCGAGTGCAGGGAGGTTTGGGGAGGGGAGAAGCCGCTCGCGGCGAGCGCGACGAAGAGAAGCGTGTGCTGTCCGTGTCGAGACATCACCGCACCACACGTCGCGACTCTCACCCCAGCCCTCTCCCGTAGGGCGAGGGGCTCGAAAACTCACATCCGATCCACATCCACCACCGCCTGCGCGAACGCGCGCGGCGCTTCCTGCGGCGGGTTGTGGCCGATCCCGCCGGTCAGCAGGCGATGTTCGTACTTGCCCGTGTAGCGCTTCGCATAGCTTTCCGGCGAAGGATGCGGTGCGCCGTTGGCGTCGCCTTCCAGCGTGATCGTCGGCACCGCGATCGACGGGAAGCCCGCCAGCCTGCGTTCGATCGCATCGTACTTCGCCTCGCCCGGCGCGAGCCCCAGGCGCCAGCGATAGTTGTGGATGACGATGTCCACATGGTCCGGGTTCTCCAGCGCGGCGGCGCTGCGGTCGAAGGTCGCATCGTCGAAGGCCCACTTCGGCGAGGCGAGTTTCCAGATCAGCTTCGCGAACTCGTGGCGGTTGCGTTCGTAGCCGGCGCGACCGCGATCGGTGGCGAAGTAGAACTGGTACCACCACTGCAGCTCGGCCTGCGGTGCGAGCGGCGCCTGCGAGGCCTGCTGGCTGCCGATGAGGTAGCCGCTCACCGCGACCAGCGCCTTGACGCGCTCCGGCCACAGCGCGGCGACGATGTCGGCCGAACGGCCGCCCCAGTCGTAACCGGCGACGACGGCGCGCGGAATGTCCAGCGCATCCATCAGCTGCACGACATCGTCCGCCAGCGCGGCGGGCTGGGCGTTGCGCGGCGTGTCGGGCGAAAGGAAGCGCGTGCTGCCGTAGCCGCGCAGGTGCGGGACGATCACGCGATACCCGGCGGCCGTGAGCAGCGGCACCACCTCGGCGTAGCTGTGGATGTCGTACGGCCAGCCGTGCAGCAGGAGCACCGGCGCGCCGTCGGCGGGACCGGCATCGACGTAGCCGACGTCGAGCACGCCGGCGCGGATCTGCCGGACGGGGCCGAGGGTGGCGTTCGCGCCGGAGCCGGCCGTGCCGCGCGCCGGCGGACGCGGCGTGGCGGCGCTGGCGGAGGCGGTGGTCAGGCCGAAGGAAGCGGCGGCGAGGCTGGCGGCGGCGGTGCCGAGGAAGCGGCGGCGCAGCGGGTCGATGCGGTCTGGGGCAGTGCGGTCCATGGTCGTGCTCCGGGATGGGGCGCCTTCAGCGGCGCGGCGGAGACAGCGTCGTGGAACCGCGTATCGCGGATGTGTTCGCGGGGCGGGGGTTTTGTATCGGTGTGTAGCGCGCGTCGGGGCCGACGCTGCAAGAGCCGGACGACCGTGCGCGGGATCAACGCGACCCGTGGATCCGGCCCGCCTCGCCCGGCGTGTACAGCGTGCCCATCGGATTGCGCGGCGCCTCGTCGCGCTGCTGTCGCTGCGCCTGTTTCGCCGACATGCGATCGGCCAGTCGCGGGAACAGGTGCGAGGTCGCGGTGTTCACGCGCGCCATCGCGCCGACCTTGACGTCGCGTCCGCCTTTCTCGGCCGCGTGCAGGATCGCGTCGGCGACCTGTTCCGGATCGATCTGCGGCGTCGGCAGCTTCGGCTCGCGCGGCATCGTGTTGCGCGCGTGCTCGGGGAAGGGCGTGTCGACGGCGGTGGGCTGGATCAGCACCACGCACACGTTCGCATCCTCAACGTTCTCCAGTTCGACGCGCAGGGTGTCGGTGAATCCCTTCACCGCGTGCTTGCTGGCGGCGTACACGCCCTGCAGCGGCACCACCGCTTCGGACACCTCGCTGCCGACGTTGATCAGCACGCCGCCGTTCGCGCGCAGGTGGGGGAGGGCGCACAGGCTGCCGTGCACCACGCCCCAGAAGTTGGTGTCGAACAGGCGGCGCGCGTCGTCGAGGTTGGTGTTCTCGAGCATGCCGTAGATCGACACGCCCGCGTTGTTCACCCACGTATCGATGCGCCCGAATTCCGTGGCGACCGCCCGCGCGGCGGCCTGCACGGCATCGATGTCGCCGACGTCGGTGGGAATCGCCAGCGCCCGCCCGCCGTCGGCGTTGATCTCCTCGACCACGTCGCGCAGCGTTTCCGCGCTGCGCGCAAGCAACGCGACGGCCGCGCCGCGCTGCGCGGCCGCGACGGCGGTCGCCAATCCGATCCCGCTGCTCGCGCCGGTGACGACGATGACCTGGTCCTGGATGGCTTTGAAAGCGCTCATTGCGGCCTCCGTTCGCACTCCGCGTGTGCCTCGACGCTCGCATCCACGTCGTTGGACAGGCGTGACGCGGCGGTGGATTCATCTTCACGATGGCTTTGCGCGGGGCGGAGCGCGCGTCGAACGGATGCCCTCACGTCGCATCGATGTTGTCGGGCGTGACGCGGTCAGGATCCCATCGCGAACTGCGCCGCGCCCAGGTTTCGGCGGTCTGCGGCTTGACGAACAGTGCGGTGACGTCCGGGTGCGTGCGCTGCACGGCGCGTTCGATGCGCATCACGCAGGCTTCGATCTGCGGCGTGGTGAGCGCGTCGTGGAAGTCGGCGCTGAGCGCGGCGATGATGCTCTCCGGCCCCAGCTGCTGCGTCAGCACGCCGTTGGCGCAGCGCACGTCGGGGTCGTCGTCGGCGATGCGCAGGATGTCGTTCACCACCTGCCGCTGCGCCGCCTCGCCCAGCAGCAGGCCCTTGGTTTCGCGAGCGAGCAGGATCGCGGTGACCGCCAGCACCGCGCCGATGCCCAGCGACGCGTAGCCGTCGAAGCGCGGATCGCCGGTGACCTGCGCGGCGACGATGCCGGCCAGCGCGATCAGCAGGCCGAGCATCGCCGCGGTGTCCTCGAACAGCACGGTGAAGGTGCTGGCGTCCTTGCTGTCGCGGAAGGCGCGGATCCAGCCGCGTCGTCCCTTCGCCGCGCGGAATGCGCGCAGCGCCACGTACCAGGTCGCGCCTTCGAAGACGAGGGATGCGCCCAGCACGATGTAGTTCACCAGCGGATTCTCGATCTCGCGCGGGTGGCGCAGGTGCACGATGCCCTCGTAGAACGAGATGCCCGCGCCGAGCGCGAACACCATCAGCGCGACGATGAACGCCCAGAAGTACAGCTCGCGTCCGTAGCCGAAGGGATGCGCGGCGTCGGGCGGTTTCGCCGCGCGCCGCAGGCCGTGCAGCATCAGCACCTGGTTGCTGGTGTCCACCAGCGAATGCACGCCTTCGCTGAGCATCGCCGAGGATCCGGTGAACGCCGCCGCGATGAACTTGGTGACCGCGACGGCCGCATTGCCGAGCAGCGCGGCGACCACCACCATGCGGCCGGATCCGGCCATGCGTTCGCTCCTGTGGAATCGTGCGTTGCGGTGATGGTCGGGGGAGCGGGGTAAATGTGTCGTGCAGGTGGTGTGGTCGGTTTGAACCCCTCTCCCTGCGGCGACCGGAGGGAGTGCAGAGCTGAGAGGGGTTGGGGTGAGGGGCGATGTCTCGCGTCGAAGCAGAGCCCCAGGAGCAGAATGGGCTCGAGCTTTCGCTGGAATGACGGAGGAAGGCTGCGCCGGAGTCTTTATCCCCCAGCCACCCGCGCCCCCACCTCGAACGTCATCGTCTCGAAATCCAGCGTCCAGTGCTCGAACTGGTCCAGCACGTCGCCGCCCATCAGGCCGAAGTTCTGCGCCTGCACGTGGGCGCCGTCCTCGACCACGACCGGCAGCTCCGCCAGCGTGGCGCGCGCACCGGCCACATCGACGTGCGCGTTCGGCATCAGCGCGGAAACGCGCGTGGTGGAGCCGCCGGCGCCGGCCATGCGCTCGTCCTTGCGCGGCAGGCCGTCGACGAGATGCGGATGACGCTGCGCGAAGCGCGTGGTCAGGAACGAGCGCGGGCCGCCGCTGTCCAGGTGCAGCGCGAGCGGCACGTCGCGGACTTTCGCGTCCACGTACAACGCATTGGACACCACGCGCAGGTTCTCCGTCGTCGCGGCGCGCGCCCCCGGTTCCGGCACCAGCGCGCCGTCCCGTTCGAAGCGCAGGCGCCGGAATTCGCGCAGCACCGGGAAGCCGATGATCGCGTCGATCGAATAACCGCCCGGCACCGGCAGTTGCAGTTGCGCGTCGTCGAGCACGAGGAAGGCGACGTCGCGCAGTTCCAGCCCGGCGAAGGCGAAACGTTCGGCGATGCCGATGCGCGTGGGCACGGCCTGGCGGGCCGCGCTGCCGATGGTCGCCGCGCCATCGAGCATGCGCAGGCCGAGCTTCGTGGCGGTGCTTTGCGACACCACCGACAGGCCCGCGCCCGTGTCGAGCACGGCGTCCTGCACGAGACCGTTCACCGTCGCGTCGGCGCGCGACAGGCCGACCTTGTCGCGGCGCGTCGTCACCGTCTCCGGCGCGAGCGTTTCCACTGCCTGTCGCGGCGCGGCCGACATCGCGCCCGCCAGCGCGGCCAGGCGTTGCGCGTCGTCGATGTCCTTCTGCGGCGCGCGGCGTTCGCGCAGCACGTCCTGCCAGCGCTGCGCGGCGCGGGCCGCTTCGGCGTAATCGCCGGAAGTGAACGCCGCATCGGCAAGCACCGCCCAGGCGCGCGAGCGATGCGCGGCCGACGCTTCCGCATCCTGCGCGACCGGGCGGGCGAGGGCGATGGCCTCATGCGAACGCAGGCGCGCCGCGGCGATGCGCGCCGTCGCGATG
The DNA here is from genome assembly GCF_057747855.1 of Lysobacter sp. SCRH-1R. Lineage (NCBI taxonomy): Bacteria > Pseudomonadati > Pseudomonadota > Gammaproteobacteria > Lysobacterales > Lysobacteraceae > Lysobacter > Lysobacter sp. SCRH-1R. The sequence goes on from NZ_CM173227.1 coordinate 1,826,606, forward strand.
GCGGCGAGTTCCGGCTCGACGCCGGCGATGTCCAGGCGTTCGAGCGCGAACACGTCGCCGGCGTCGGCGTCCTCCAGCGCCTGTTCGACGGCGGCCTGTTTGGAAGGGACCGTCAACGCGGCCGGAGGCGTCGAGTCGGAAGCGGACGCAATGCCATGGGCGACCAGCAGCGAGGCCGCGAGAAGGGGCGCCCGAAAGGCGGGATGTGGATTGCCGATGCGCATGTTAGTATTTGCCTGACATGAAATAATTTCTGTAAAACAGAAACTAATATGCGCAAGTCGGAAATGTCAACGAGCCTGGCGCGGCACGCGCGCCTGCTTCGCTATGCCGCGCTCGCGGCGGGCGCCTTCTATATGGTCGCGACGCTCGCCGCGCTGCTGGCCCTGAACGGCTGGGGCGGGCGCTTCGTCTCGGCGACGCTGGAGCCTGGCGCACTTCCGCTGCGCTGGGCCGCATGGACGGCGGTGGTCGTCGCGCTGCTCATCGGTACGGCGCTGTTCGAACTGGCGCGCATGCTCGGCCGGGTGGGACGCGATCGCGTGTTCTCGGCCGACGCGACGCGGCACTTCCGGCGCTTCGCGTTGCTGTTCCTGCTCGCGGCCATCGTCCGCGTGGCGTTGCCGGCGGTCGTCATGTCCGCCGACGCGATCGCGCGCGCCGACGGCCTGCTGCGCATGAGCTTCGATGCCGGCGACCTCGTCACGCTGACCGTGGCGGCGCTGTTCTGGCTGGTCGCGCGCCTGTTCGACGAGGCGGCGCGGCTGGAAGACGACAGCCGTTCGATCGTCTAGGAGACGCCCATGGGAATCGTCGTACGCCTGGACGTCATGCTCGCCCTGCGCAAGATCCGTTCGAAGGACCTCGCACAGCGGATCGGCATCACCGAATCGAACCTGTCGCTGCTCAAGTCGGGGAAGGTGCGCGGCATCCGCTTCGAAACGCTGGCGGCGATCTGCCGGCACCTGGAGTGCCAGCCCGGCGACCTCCTCGTGTTCGATCCGGACGTCGCCGACGATTGAACGTTATTGCCCCTGCGCCTTGAACCGGTCCCAGGCGATCTCGTTCGCACCGGCCGGCGGCTCGAAGACGAACGCGGCGTCCGGCACGCGCGCGCGTTCGTCCCAGGTGAGTTCGGCGCTGTAGCCGGGCAGGTTGGGATCGCGCGTGTCGACGAAGGCCAGCTTGCACGGCAGGTGCTGCGCGTCGGCGAAGACTTCCCATGCGACGCCGGCCTTCTTGTACGAGTAGTGCGCGCAATCGCGTCCGCCGACCAGGGCCTGGCCGGAATACGTCGCGCGCTCGGCCCCTTCCAGCAGCCTGGCCTGGTCGTCCCAGTGGAACAGCTGCGCGATGGGAATGGCCAGCCCGGTGCGCTGCTCGACTTCCGACACCATCGTCGCGAGCGTGCCCGGCGCTTCGATGCGCGCGTAGGTGTTCTGCGCGGGCGAGAAGACCGCGATGGTGCGGCCGTCGAACACCACGTCGCGATCGAAACCGATGCCGCGGATGGACGCGTGCAGGCGGTCCGGCGTGCGCACCTGGTAACGCACGTTGCCGCGGAAATCGCGGTATTCGCCCGAAGCCAGCGGCGCGCGCGTCTGCAGCTCGGCCGAGACGGTGTATTCGCGCAGGCCGCGCAGCTTCGTGCCGATCTGCGCGAGCGCCTTGACCGCCTTCGGATCGAGCGCGCGCTCGGCTGGTGCGCCTTGCCGGGCGACAGCGGGCGCGAGCGCGGCGGTGCAGGTAAGGGCGAGGACCAGCGCGATTGCCTTCATGATGGATGTCCCGTGGCTCAATCCGATGCGGCCGTGCGTTCGCCGGCTCCGGTCCAGCTGCTGTCTGGATCGAAGCTGGTCATGGTGCGCGCGATCTGCTCGCCCTGTGGGCCGAGGTCCTTCTCGAACACCTCGCCCTCGTGGCTGATCATGAAGCTCATCACGCCGCTGTCGCCGTAACGCGCGGGCCATGCGACAAGCGCGAAGCCGCGCGTCATTGCGTCGCCGAGCTTGTAGTTGTACGCGCCGCCGGGCGCCGACGGGCCCTGCGCGGTGAGGATGCGGTAGCGGTAGCCGTGCCATTCGCCGCTGGGCGTGTCGTCGCCGAACAGCGGGCCGATCGGGCTTTCCTCGCCGCCGTCGTCGGCCCAGTACAACCCGTCGTGGCTGCCGTTGGTGCTGACGAACTTCTGCGCGTACTCGAGCACGCCGTTGCCGTTGCGATCGACGGATGCGTAATCGATCTGCGCGTCGTGGTAGGCGAGCACCGCCTGTTTGGCCTCGCGTTCGTTGCGGCCGATGCGACGCGCGCGGATCTCCGGCTCGCCGGCCTTCAGGTCGAACGTCCAGCCGTTGGCGTTCTTCACCAGCGGCACCGGCAGGGTCCACGCTTCCTTGCCGACCGCGAGCACCTGGTGGGTCGCGTCCTGCGGCTGGAAGGCGCGCTTCTCGCGATAACGCGCGAGGAAGGCGTCGACGTCCTCGCGATCGACGCTGCCGCGCGGGATCACTTCGTCCCATTGCGGGCCGAGCACCGCGTCCAGGCGCGTTTCATCGGCGGTCTTCGTGCCGAGCGCGCCGACGAGCGCCTCGGCGGCGGCTTCGGGCGTGGCGAAGGTTTCCTGCGCGTGCAGCGGCGCGACGATGCACGCGGCGAGGGCGAGCGGGAGCCAGCGGACGGATGCGGTCATGTCGTCGTTCTCCTGCTCAGCGCCGGCGTCCGCCGCCGCCGCGCATCGGCGGGCGCGAGGGACGGCTCATCTGGTGGCCGCCGCCGCGCGAGGCCGCCGGCCGTTGCGATTGCTGGTAGCTGCGATGGCCGCGTCCGGCATCGCCGCGCGACATCGCCGGATTGCTCGCGCCGGTGAACGCGTTGCTGTTGCGCGCGCCGCTCGAACCCAGGTGCTGGTCGCGTGCGCTCTGCCGCGCCTGCGCGTTGTCGAGGCCGCCGCTGCGCTGGAAATCGCCGCGGTTCGGGTTGGAGGCGATATCGCGCGAGGCCTGCCCGGCGCGATCGCGCGCTTCGCGGTTGCTCGTCGCCGGCGCTTCGAACCCGCGCTGTTCCATCGCCTGGCGTGCGCGGTCGCGTTCGGCCGAGCGCGCGGGATCGCGCGTGGCGACGCTGGACGGATCGCGCCCCCGCGCCGCTTCGCGCTGGCCGGCGCCGTCGAGCTGGCGGCCGTAGCGTTCGCGGCTGGCGCTGTCGCGGTACGGCACGCCGTCGCGATTGGCCGCGTTGTGCTGCCACTTGCCGTCGCGGCTGATCTGGTCGCGGTTGACGGTGCGGTTGGTGTTGCGGTTGAACTCGTTGTAGCGGTCCACGTCGATGTCGATGTCGCTGTGTCCCCAGTCCAGATCGCCCCACAACGCACCGCCCACGGCCATGCCGATGCCGAAGCTGATCAGCGCGCCGCCCGGGTAGTAGTACGCCGGCGGCGGGTAGTAGTACGGCGGGTACGACGGATACGCCCAGGTGCCGTAGACCACGCTGGGGTTGTAGCTGGGGACGTAGACGACGTCCGGCTGCGCGGATTCGATCACGATCGTCTGCGGCGCGGCGGCCGTGCCGCCGGCCGGCGCGGCTTCCCTGGTGACCTTCTGCTGTTCGTTCGATTTCAGGTTGCCGGCTGCATCGGCCTGCCTTCGCAAGCGCTGCGCCGATTCCATCACCGCGTCGGGCTGCGCGAGGAACGCGTCGCCCAGGCGCTGCACCCACTTGGGGTCCTGCCCGAGCACGGCGAGCAGCTGCGGGAAGGCGACCAGCGACTGCACGCTGGGATCCCACGGCTGGCCCTCGACCTGCTTCACCGCGTCCTCGCCCTTGGCGTCCTTGTGCGCCTTCGACCACTCCACGGCATCGGCGACGTCGCCGGGATAGGTCGAGGCCATCAGGATCTGCGCGAGCAACGCGTCCGGATACAGCGCGATCGGCGCCATCATCTGGTCGAGTTCTTCGCGGGTGAACGTGCCGGACGATGCGGTCGACGGGTTCGCCGCAGCGGGCGATTGCGCCGGCGCGGCGGATGCGACGCCGGACGTCGCCAGCAGCAGCGCGGCTGTCGCCGCGGTAAGCATCGCGATGCGCATGGAACCCTCCACTCGCGCGGCGGCAGGTGGGGGAGGGAACCCCGCCGTCGCGATGGCTGCGTTATTTGCCTGCCTGCACGCCCTTGTCGACGATCAGCTTCACCACGACCTTGCGCGCGCCCGCATTGCTGCCGCTGCCGGCATCGGTGGCCACGCCCATGCCGTCGCCCGCGCGCACGCGGCCCGGCTGGAGGCCGGCCTGCTGCTGCAGGTAATCGGCGACGGCGTTGGCGCGGCGCACGCTCAGGCGTTCGTTGGCTTCGGCATTGCCGGTGGAATCGGTGAAGCCCTGCAGCACGACCTGGTAATCCTGCGTTTCCTTCGCCTTGGCGGCGAAGGCATCGAGGTCGGACTTCCCGGCGGGGCTGATCTTCGCGCTGCCCGAATCGAACAGCACCTCGGCGGTGGCGAGCGCTTCGTACTTGCCGAACTCGTTCATGCGCGCGGTGGTCGGCGCCAGGCCGGCCTGCACCTGCTGCGCGGTGCGGAAGTCCTCGGACTTGAACGACACCTCCGTCGCATCGAAGCCGCTTCCCGCCGCGACCGCGTCGATGGTGACCGGCAGGCCCGGCATCAGCGCGCCCTGTTCGGCCTTCTCGTGCACCACGCCGGTGAGGCCCTTGGTGCGCTTGTACTTCGTCGTGGGCGAGAGCGTGACCGTCTGTTCGGCGTTGTTGGCGTCCTTCACGACGATGGTGTCGCCCTGCACGGAGGTGATCAGGCCCTTGATTTTGCTCTTGTCGCCGTCCGCGGCGGACGCGGACGAGACCGCCAGCACGGCCGCGACGGCGACGGCGAGGGACAGCGACTTCAGGAACGTCGGCTTGTTCATCGTGGAGTCCTCGTGATGTCCGACGGGCGGCCCCGTCCGGTGATCCCCTTCTTCTACGCCGTTCGCGGCGGGGCTCAATTGGCCCTTGGGCCAAGGTGGCGCGGCGGGCGGCGCGCGGGTTCGGGCAGGTTTCGGGCCAACCGGCGCTCGTCATGCAGCTCATCACCGCGGGCGGGGAATGGCCGTTTCCCGCCGTAATCGCCAACCATCGCTTGCGACACCCACTTTCGGCGTGTGCTCGTCCAACTCGAAGACGAACGCGAAACGTGGAAATTCCGTGGAACTTCTTCCTTCGATGGAAAGAAGATGCACCGCATCGTGATGCGGTAACGCAAACGCGGCGGCGTTGCCGATGTCGGGGTTTGCCCCGCTGCGTGAAGAAAACGCGCGACTTCTTCGAATTGCGACGGACTTTGGGACGTGGGTAAAACGGCGGCTTCGCTTTGACTTCAACGGAGGAAGGATGCGGCCGGACGTAAGATTTTCCATCGCCTTGGGTGACGGGCTGGCGTTGGATGTGGTCCGTTTCGAGCTGACCGAAGGCGTTTCGCAATCGTTCCGGCTGGAGCTCGATCTTTCCAGCGCTGATGACGCGATCGATGCGGCGGAATTGCTGGATCACGAGGCGGTGTTCGCCATCGAGCGGGAAGGCGTCGGGGAACGCAAGGTCGTCGGCATCTGCACCGCGTTCGAGCAATGCGAAACCGGGTTTCGGCTCACTCGCTATCGCGCCGTCGTCGAATCACCCTTGGCGCGTCTGGCGCTGCGCCACGACAGCCGCATCTTCCAACAGGTCACCGCGCCGGAGATCCTGGCGACGATCCTGAAGGAGCACGGCCTGCAGGGCTCGAAGACGACATACCTCGCCAGCCACGAGCCGCGCGAGTATGCCGTCCAGTATCGGGAACACGACGACCAGTTCCTGTACCGGCTCGCGACCGAAGTGGGCATCGTGTACTGGCACCAGACCGAAGGCCGCCAAGGCCGCCTGGTGCTGAGCGATCGCATCGACACCGCGCCACTGCTCGACGGCGAGGTGCTGTACCAGCCGGCGCCCGCCGGCGATGCACCGGTGCCGCACCTGTGGCACTTCGTCCACCGCCGCCAACTCGCGCCGACGCGGGTGACCCAGCGCGAATACAGCTTCCACAATCCGCCCTACAACCAGGAACACGAGGCCCGGCCGTGGGCCGCCGAGCGCGCGATCGGGGAACTGGAGTTCTACGACTACGCCGCGGGGTACAAGCGGGCAGAAGTGGGCCGGCCCTTCACCCGCACCAAGCTGGCCGGCCTGCGCAACCTGGCCGAGCACGCGCTGATCGAAGGCGACGACGCGCGCCTGTGGCCGGGCCTGGCGTTCGATCTCACCGGGCATTCGAACGACGCGCTGAACGCGCGTTGGCGCGTGATCGCCATGCACCACCGAGGCGAGCAGGCCGCCTCGCAGGAAGCCGACGCGGCCGGCGCCGAACACGGCAGCCGCTACGAATACGCCGCCACCGTGGTGCCGGCCCATTACGACTGGAAGCCCGAACCCGCACCGCACCCGGTGATGGACGGGCCGCAAGTGGCGGAAGTGGTCGGCCCGGAAAATGAGGAGATCTACTGCGATATTCACGGGCGCGTAAAAGTCTACTTTCCGTGGGATCGTGAAACGGATAGGCAGGAATCCAGCTCCTGCTGGATCCGCGTCGCGCAGGGCTGGGCCGGGCCGATGTACGGCTTCATGGCGATCCCGCGCATCGGCACCGAAGTGATCGTCAGCTACCTCGATGGTCGGGTCGATCAGCCGATCATCACCGGGCGCACGTACAACGCGGCCAATCTTCCGCCGTACGAACTTCCAAGGCATAAAACAAGAACAGTTTTCAAGACAAAGTCGCACAAGGCGAACGGCTACAACGAACTGCGCTTCGAGGACGAAGCCGGCCAGGAAGAGATCTTCGTCCACGCGCAGAAGGATCAGAACATCGTCGTGGAGAACGACGAGACGACCAAGGTCGGCCACGACCGCACGGAGGACGTCGGCAATGACGAAGCCATCGCCATCGGCCACGACCGCAAGGAGCAGGTCGGCAACGACGAGGCCCTTAGCATTGGCCAGGACCGCAAGGAAACCCTGGGCCGCGACCACGTCCTCGACATCGGCCGCACACGCCAGCTCACTATCGGCAAAGACCTGATCGAGTCCATCGGCAACGTCCGCATCGAGAAGACCGCGACGGATCGCAGGGCCGAGACTGGCGGGCATTACGAGCATCGCGTCGAAGGGCGCATCGACGTCGAAGCCGGCGAACATCGTCCACCGCGCACGGGTCATCGAGATCGACGTGCAGGATCTGGGAAGACTGCGCGGGCCCGGTGGCACCGTCACCATCGACGACGCGGGCATCAAACTCGACGCACTGCAAATCCTCCTCAAAGGCCCGGTGACGATCGAGGCGGACGGCGCGGGGAACGCACTCTCAATCACCGGCAACGCCGCCGCAGCGCTCGTCGAAGCCCAAGGCCCCTACAGCGGCCGCTATCTAATGGTCAAGGACGACGGTCGCAGCTTCGCGGGCTACGGCTACAAGGTGGTCGATGGCGACCGTGTACTCGCCGAAGGCAAGACGGACGAGCAAGGCGGCACCGCCTGGATCGACACCCCACGGTCGCAGCGCGTACAGGCCTATAAGACCGTCATGCGCGACGACCAGCGCATCGCCGAAGCATGGGAGTCGGTGATGGCGCTTGTCGATTCCGCCCAGCCGATGGACGAACCCTCGCCCTTCGAAGATACCTATTTGGATGAACAGGAAGGAGACGCCTGATGCCGCTGCCCGCCGCAGCCGCCGCCATGGTCTGGGGCTACCGCGCCTATCGCGCGTACGAGGCCTACGAAACGGCCATGACGGTCAAGGAAACCGCCGAGATGATGCGCGACATCGCGCAGCGCAAGGAACAGGTGAAACAGGTTCTGCGCAACACCATCGAATCGTTCTCGAAGGAGATCGACACGAAGAGTTCCACCTTCGCGCTGGTCGACAAGGGCGGCAACAGCACGGTGTCGCGGCGTGGCACCGAGGGCGCGACGTACAAGGAGTACATCGAGCGCAAGATTCCGTTCCGCCCGGCCATCAGCATAGCCAGTCAATGGGCGCTGGCGATGCCGATCAAGGTGCCGCGCCGGGTGCGCAGGAAGATTCCGGGCGAGGTGGTCGAAACCACGATTGAAATCGCACTGAAACAGACCACCGCGTCGCTGATCTTCGAAGCCATCGACGGTGCACTGGACTGGAAGAGCCCGCTGAAGGCCGAGCCGAACTACTACCGCACCAGCCGCAAGGCGGCGCTCGACCGGCCGGGCAGCACCAAGCCGTACCGCGTCAGCGACATCTTTCCGTTCTGGCCGCGTCCGCGCGGCTGCATCGCGCCGGACCTGGTGATCGTCGAGTACCGGCAGCAGCCGTTCGAGGTGCCGAACGTGTTTGCGGCAGTGGAGATCAAGTTTCCGGGGGATTGGGTGAGGAAAGATCAGTTGGACGACTACGACGACGTCATGGGCGGCAAGGACCAGAAGAAGGTCGCGCTGCTGCGCGTGCCGGAGGATTGCACGGATGTCACGCCAGGCAACGATCAAAAGCCCAATGCTCCCGGCAGGAGGAAGAACAAATGAGCACAACGCAGCGACTTATGAGCGATGAAGATATCGCCGGCATGGTGGCCGATTTGAAGCTCTGGCCCAATGTGGCTAACGATAACGGCGACTTCGAACTCGCGATCAGCCCGTTCCTGACGTTCTATTTCCAGTACGAACCGACGCGCTACCTGGACGCGTCGCTGGCGCTGATCGAGGTGCACGAAGCGTTCGAGTCGCTGGCCGACAAACCCTACACCATCGCCACGCATCCGGATTCGGAGCGCCCTCACCCCTATGGGTCCACGCGTGCGGGCGACCTGCGCGAGTGGGCCAGGAAGAAGCCGCTTCATAGGAACTTTTTGTTTGAGTTCACCGACGAGAAGAACCATCGCAGTTCGCCCACGACCGCCGGGTACTTCTGGCGCGCGAAGGATTGGGGAAACAACGAGACCGCTTACTCCTACGGCCAGTTCTACTATCGCTGGCAATGGTGGCTGGACAACCGCGACGGCTGGCGCCGCTTCGTGCACGAGACCATCGAACGGCTCAAACCCGAGCAGGTCTACAGCGGCTTCGCGATGGCCAACCCGCTGGAGTTCGGCACGCGCTCGGAAGTGACGGTATGGGACCGTGCGCTGGCCCCGCACTTCTACGGACTGGATACGGACTATCCCTTCGGCATGAAAGGATTCCATGACCTGGTGCAAGGCATCCGCCCGCCCACCTGGGCGTTCTTCCTGTCCGATGTGTGGCGCGCCAAGCTCGGCAAGAGCCGCGAGGAAGTGCACGAGGCGCTCGACCACCCCCGTATCCGCATCGATGAGCTGAGCTGCGGGCAGTGGATCGAGCTGGGCGAGCAGCCTGACTTGTATCCGGTCGAGGATGGCGTTCCGCTGCTGCCGGTGATGCTCAACAAACTGCTCAAGCCGATCCGCCATCCGAAACTGGACCTGCTCGGCTTCGGCGAATGGGATGGCGACCCCAACGTGCGCTTCAACGCCCAGGACACGCGCCGCTGGCTGGGCCGGTTCGACGAGGACAGCGACTGGCCCGACGCCGCCACGCGCGCGCGTTCGCCCACGCCGAGCACATCGCGCGGCCTGCGCGTGCGCTCCGGGCAACCCTGCCCGTATCCGGCCGTATGGCAATGCTTGGAGCGCCCGATCGGCCCGCAGACGATCGCCCACGGCGTACCGATGCCACAGGTCGAGGGCCAGGATGTGACATGGCAGATGGTGCGGCTGGTGTAGCGGTGGCTGTGGCTATCTGCATGAACAGGAAGGAGACGACTGTCGACGGCGCCAGCGTGAAGCTGTGGCAGGGCTGGCTGAACGACCTGAATAGCCCGCCGTTCCAAGCGTTGACGCTGCGCCACAAACCGCTGCTCGACAACCTGCAACCCCACAAGAATGGCCAGGGCGAGCGCGAATGGAACGACACGCAAAAGCTGCACGACGCCCTCAACAAGCTCATCGGCAGCCAGGACTTCGGCGAGAAACTGCTCTTCGCCAGCGTGAAGGATGCCGCCGCGCAAACCCTGCTGGCGGTGAACTCCGCCGCCACCCAGCTCAAACCGCTGCTGGCGGCCGGCATCGAGAACCTGACCACGCGCCTCACGGTCAGCGGCCTGCTGCTGCACGAACGCGTGCATGCCACGCAGTTGAAGGTGACGATGACCGTCGCCGACTACTACGCGCTGCAATGCAGGACCCTGCGCGAGCAGCAGGCGAAACTGGCGCGGCAGGCCGGCCGCAAGACCGGCCAGCAGGTCGTCTCACTGCTCACAACCGGTGTGCTGAGCACGCAGTTGAACGACGCGGCCCTGGCCGCAAAGACCATTGAAGTCACGTTGTGGGTGGAAGGCAAGGCGCAGGACGTGCGCAAGCAACTGGTCAACGAAGCGGAACTGCTGACGTCGTCGGTGGTGGTGGGCATCGGCACGCTGGAGCCGGCGGCGAAGCAGGTGCTGGCCGACGTAAAGGTCGGGGCACGCGGTGCGGCAGATCTGACGCGCCGGGGGTTTGCCGGCTTGCGAGGCGCCAGCGGCAGCGGCGTGAGCCTGCTGCTGGCCATCGGCGGGCTGTACCTGATGGAAGATAGCGTGACGCAGAACTACAAGAAGCTGGAAGACACGGTGGGTGCGAAGCATCCGGAAGTGTTGGCCGCGTTTGCGGGCAGCAGCATGGGGCTGGTCGGCGGTGGCATCGAGGCGGTGGGGTTGGCGTTGCAGACAAGCATGGAGGGCCTGCGAGGTGCGGGTGTGCCGATCACCAAGGACGCAGTGAAGGTTGCAGAGCGGATCGCGAAGGTCGGTGCGGTGATCGGGGCGGCTGCATCGGCGTTTGATGCGGTGCAGGCTAGGATGGCGGCGGGAAGGGCATTGCGCGCCGGTGATAGTAGCGCTGGCGCTGCATACATTTGGTCGGCTAGCCTTTACGGCGTAAGTGCCGTGGCTGGAATTGTCGCAGTTGAAGGCGCGCTTGTTCTCGGCCCTCTTGGCATTGCCATCTTATTTGGCTTGGCAGCCTACGCTCTCTCGAAGTGGGCCGAAGGCAAAGAACCCACACCAGCCGAGCGTTGGGCCCGCCGCTCCTATTTCGGCCTGCACGACGAGACGCCGGAAATCTGGTGGAACTCGTCTGCTCACAGCGACATTGCATTGGCCGAACTCAATGCGGTTGTGTTGGGCATGGACACGGGCGTCGAGTTCAACGATGCCGTGGTCGTTTCGACGACCGGAACGGGTCTGAACCCCGAGGAGGTAATGCCCGCGACATTGGGCTACCGATTCATTCTTCCAGGCTTCACCGCCGCACAGTCTGGCTATGAGTGGTCGCTTACGGTTCATCGGCATACTGATTTCCAAAAGCCGCGTGCGGGTGACGTCGCCGCCCGAATGGGCGACTACGTCAGTGGCGAAATGCTGGCCAGCGGCTCGTATCAGGCCCCTTCGTTCGATAAACCCAGCATCGCCTTGCCAGCCGGAAAACAGCCGCGTTGGGGCGATTACGACAGGGACGCCACACGTTCCAACTCAATGGACGTGAAGGACGTTGGCCGCGTCGTTCGTGGTGTCATCGCACTTGTCGGTAACTTCAAGCGCATGAGCATCGAGGCGGCAACGCTTCGTGTCACTTACTGGCCGGATCGCAACCAGCCGGAGCTGTGCGCGGAAGTGACGATGCAGGAGATGCGCTGATGGCAAGGCCCAAACTGGACCCGCCGTGCCTCGGATGGGAACGCGATCTGCCCGCGCCGAACGATCCGCCGGAAATGTTGGAGGCATTCGGTGATCCGCCGAATCATGTGGATGATGCTTACCTTGAGTTCCCGCGATCATCCTTAAATTCAAGGGGAGTTCTAGTATTGCTCGGATTCATACTGCTCCTACTGGGGGTCTTTGAACTCCTTTTTCTCGTTTGCATGTCCGTACATCACCTCGGCTTGGAACTGCTGGGAGTACTAGTAGTGGCTTCATCGTTTTGGTTTGGGGCCATGGTCATCAGGACTGACATTTCCCCCCCCTAGACGAGCCCATCCGCTTCAACCGTCTGCGCCGCAAGGTGTACGTATATCGGTTCCACTACTGCTGGTGGCGGCCGTTCAACAATGCGCTGTGGTACGTGAAGCCCGAGATCTACGACTGGGACGACCTGCGCGCGGAGTTCTACCGGGTCTACGTGCCGACGGTGACCTACAACAGCGGCGTCAACATTGCCGCGGTCAAGCCGGGAACGAATAAGGTTATCGACCGGTTCTTCTTCGGCCACGGCATCGAGCGGGACAACTACTGGAACATGGCCGTGGCCTTCATGCAGAGCGGCCCTGACGTACTGCCCAAGTTCGACCGCCCACCGCGCGACTGGAACAACGAAGACCCCGGAATCAACCTTGCCCGCCGCTTCGCCCCGAAGGTGAAGTGGCCCGAGGCGATGGATATCGAATCGCGCACCGCCCCGTGACGTTCCTTGAGGCCCGCGCGGTCGCTTGCGATACAGCGGCGTTCTGGATTCGTCCGGATTCCACGTGCGCCTGCAAGCGAACGGGCCTTCCAATCCTGCCCTTGCGCCTAGCCCATCGTCGACGCCGGTGGCGAGCCGCACTGCGACCGCCGACGGGCCTGCGCACGGGCGCACCGGTTATAAGGCGATATATATAAAGGAAATCGAATGTTCAACGCGAAGATTATCGTTGCCGCTGTGTGCCTTTCTGTTGCCGGAGCGACCCGGGCTGCCGGGTCGGTTGAATTGCCATCGCCTCCGCCTCCGCCTCCGCCTCCGCCTTCTGCTTCGGCCGAGTCCAGTGCAGGCACTGACGATGCCGGTTACCTGATGGACGAGTGGACTCAGTCGCTCCAACGTATGGAGGAGGAACAGCGGGCGTTGCAGGATGGTCTTAACGATCCGCATTGGCAGCACGGACCTGCCGTGGTTGCTCTGAAAGGACCCGCGACGTTGAATCTTCCGGCTGGCTTCAAGTTCCTGCCGAAGGAAAGCTGGATTCACTTCGCGCGAAAGGCCGGCGTTGAAGGATCCGAAAGCAAGGCATTGATCGCCTCTGAGAGCAATGACTTGCTGATCGACATCGAGGTCGAACAGATCGGGCACTTCAGTCAGCAGGCACTCGTAACGAATCCGAAGGAGATCTTGGAGAAAGTCAATGCGATCAATCGGCCGATGCTGGTCAGGATCCCGTCCGATGGGAGCATCCCTTCGGTGAATCATGGCACCGCCATGTGGATCAAGGAACCTGCGATTCAGCAGGGCGTCCATGCATTGAGTTGGGCCTACGTCCTTCCCAATGGAATCTCCAGGGTGCAGTCGTTGCGCCTGGGACGTACTTGGGCGGTGGCATTCGAGGCGACGCCAGGTGGGGCGCCGACAACGGCCGTCGACGCCGTGGCGACGTTGGCTTCGGCAATTAGCTTCGCCGCAGGCGAGGATTACGTGGACAACGCGGCCAATGCCCCCATATCGCAGACGTCCTTGAATGATCTGATCGCAGGTGCGCCGTCGCGGGAATACGAAATGATCATGAATTCGATTGCTGCGCATGAGCCACGCGCCTGGTCTGAAGATCCCGCCTTTGGCAGGCGGGTTCTTATCCCATTGGCTATTCTGATATGCGGTTTGATGGGTGCGGCTTATCGCGGATCCGTCCGGCAAAGCGAACTGGAGCCGAAGCCGATGCAGCAGCAAGCGGACAAGGAGTAGAGTTTCCCCTCAGGCCGAAAAGGCCCGGCCATTGCTGGACCCATCATGCATCGGATGGGAACGCGATCTACCGGCGCCGAGTGATCCTCCGGGAGTGCTGGAGGCATTCGGCGATCCGCCGAATCATGTTGACGACGTGTATTTGGAGTTCCCCCGATCCACAGTGGGGGCCAGGGGCATCATTCTCTTGCTAGGGATGATTACCCTCTCCGTCGGCTTGTTAGGTGTTACGTGGCTTCGTGAAACACCTTCTTCTCATCCGGGCCTATTACTAATCGGATTATTTGTTATTGCCATGGCTACTTGGCTCGGAGGCTTCGCAATCAAGCGCGCTACCGCGCGGGCGTCGCCCCACGAAGGCAGCGAGTCAAAGCCGCGGCGGGTCGTAGAAGATCATCAGCCGGAAATCGTCCAGGTCCGATTCGATCGGTCCCTCCTGCCGCACGTGCGAGTAGCGCAGGCGCACCAGCAGACCCTGCAGGAAACCGTCCGCGACGGCCCACTGGAAATTGACGTTGTATTCGTCCTTCGCGTACTCGGTGGGCGATTGCGGGTCGGAGCCGTCGACGTACAGCGCGTACACGCTCGCACCCTTGATCCACGGGAAGGTGTAGCCGGCGCGCAGCAGCCACGCCGATTCGCCGTCACGGTTGAAGTCCTCCACCTGCACGCTGGTGAAACCGGGATAGCCGCTCCACGGGTTCTGCATGTTGGTGTCGCCGCCGGCACGTGTGTAGGCGGCGGTGAACAGCGCGGCGCCCTGAGTGAGTTCGGCCTTCGCGCCCCACTGGTCGGACGCGAAATCCGTGCCGCGCAGCCGGTCGTCGCCGACGCTGGTCTGGTTGGAATACTGCAGCGTGAAGGCGAGCCTGGTCTTCTCCGCCAGCGAAAAACCGTACTTACCTTCGGCGTAGAAGATGTTGATGATGTCGTCGCTGTAGTAGTCGATCGCGCCGAAGGAGAATCCGCCGGACTTGAAGTTCGCGCCCAGCGCGTACACGCCGCGCTCCACGCCCGCCGGCGCGCCGGCGTCGCGCGCCATCGACACGAAGTCCTCCGAGTTGCGCTCCTTGATCTTGTCGAAATACCCGCCGCCCACGCGCCATTCCGGCCGGCCTTCGTCGCCGCCGTACAGGCCCTGGAACAGCACGGCCTGGAAAGTGTTCGGCGTCATGCGCGCGTCGTTGCGGTTGATGTAGGGCGTGTCGATGCCGCGCCGGCCGAGGGTCAGGCGCGAGTCCTCGTTGATGAGGAACTCGCCGTAGACCTCGCCGAGCACGGTGTAGCCTTCCTGGCCGGGCGCGAGCAGCAGCGTGCCGTCGCGGTCTTCCGGGCCGTACAGCTTCTGCGAGGTGTAGCCGGTCGCGCCGAAGGCGAAACGCTCGCGGAAATAGCCCGTCTTGAAACCGACCGATCCGCCCAGCGCCCAGGCTTCGCTCGCGGTGTCGTCGTACTTCTCGCGGTCGAGGTAGAACGAACGCACCTGCAGGTCCCACTTGGTGTCCTGGAACGCCTTGCGCCGGGTGTCGCGTATCCACTGCGCGCGATCGCGCGGGGCGAACGCCTCGTTCATGCGCGTGGCGCCCTGTTCGGTCGAGGTGGGCTCCGACGGCACGTATACGTCGTCTTCGGTTTCGTCGGCCGCGTCGGCCTGCGGCGGCGCGGTGCCCTGCGCGGGCGTGGTCTGCGCGTGCGCCGGCATTGCCAGCGCACACGCCACGCATGCGACCGCGAGCGCGATCCGGGCTTCGTCACGCCTGGTCTTCACGTCGTTCTCCCTGCGCCTACTGCGACAACACCATCGCGAAGTAGCCGAACACCGTGTAGAGCACGCCGGAAATCGCATAGCCCACCGGGAAGCCGACCCACGGCACGGTGCTGTCGATCTCCTTCGCCGCCTCGCGCGCGGGGCCCGAGTGCGAGCGCGAGCCCGCCACGCCGCCCATCAGCACCGCCGGATTGATCTTGAAGAAGTGATAGCCGATCGCCCAGGTGATGAACGGTGGGATCGTGCTGGCGACGAAACCGGCGATGAAGATCTTCAGCGCGATCGATCCGGTCAGCTGTTCCAGCAGCGTCGCGCCGGCGTTGATGCCGACGATGGCGATGAAGGTCACCAGGCCCAGGTCTTCCAGGATGTTGCGCGCGGCGTTCGGCGTGCTGCCGAAATAGCGCAGCCGCGACACGATGGACGAGACCAGGATGCCGGACAGCAGCAGTCCGCCCGCGTTGCCCAGGCCGACGGAGAAATCGCCGACCGGCACGTTGATCTTGCCGATCAGAAGGCCCAGCACCATGCCGCCAGACAGCGTGAGCAGGTCGGTGGACGTGCTCGGCCGCGCGATCTTGCCCAGCAGACCGGCGGCCTTGTCCACGGCGCTCTTCAGGCCGGTGACGAACAGCACGTCGAGGCGCTTGAGTTCGGTTTCCGCGCCGACGGGAATCGGCTCTCCGGAGCGTTCCATCCGCGTCACCTGCACCTGTCCCGCGAAGTCCTCCGTCGCCAGCGAGCGCAGCGGCTTGCCGACGAACTCCTTCTCGGTGACCAGGATTTCCGCCTGGTCCAGCGGCACGTTCAACGCCTTCGGATCGTCCACCTCGCTGCCGAGCAGGCCGAGGTTGCTGGTGAGGTCCCCGAGCTTTCCGCCCAGCGCGACCACGTCGCCGTGCAGCAGCACCATGTCGGGCGCGGCGCCGAGCGAATCCTCGCCGCGGCGCACGTTGACGATGCGGTACTGCGGGAACTTCGCGCGGAACTCGGCGATGGTCTGGCCGCTGGCCTGCTCGTTCTCGATGCGGTACGCGCGAAGTCCACCGCCGCGATACCCGGTGAGCGCCGCGTCGTCGACGTTGCGCACGCCGTGCGCCTGTTCGTACTCGCGCGCGGCGGCCTTCGCATCCACGCCCCACCAGCGCGGCAGGTATTTGCAGATCAGGATGATGCCGACCGTGCCCCAGATGTAGGTCACGCCGTAACCCAGCGCGATCATGCCGGTGACCTGTTCCGGCGTGGTGCCGGCGGGCACCTTGTACGCACCCTGTTCCATGGCCATCTCGGCCGTGCCGATGGCGGCGGACATCGTCTGCGAACCGGCGAGGATGCCGCCTGCCGAGCCGGCCGGCAGGGCGAGCCACTTCGTCATCAGCACCACCAGTGCCAGGCCGAGGAACGAGCAGATCACGGCGAGGATGGTGAAGGTGATGCCGTCCTTCTTCAGGCTGTTGAAGAACGCCGGCCCGACGCGCAGGCCGACGCCGTACATGAACAGGTAGTAGAAGAGCGACTTGGCGAAGTTGTCCAGCTGCAGCTTCACGCCGTAGGTCGAGGCCCACGTCGCGAGCGCGGCGCCGACCACGACCGCCGCGGCGACCATGCCCAGCCCGTACCCCTTCACCGCGAACTTGCCGACGAGCACCGCCATTCCCACGGTGAAGAACAGCAGGATGTACGGATTGTCGGCGAGGAACTGGAAGAAACCTTGCATGGCGGCGGTCTCCGGTTTCGTGTGGCGTTGCTTCGCGCGGGATCACTGCGTGGACGAGGCGCGCCGGTCGGCGAGCTTGGACGGCTTGATCAGCTTGATTCCCTGCGCGGCGTGGTAGCCGTGGATTTCCTTCACGTCGAGCTTGCGCATGAAGGCGATGGTGTCGGCGGTGATCACCTGGCCGGGCACCATGATCGGGAAGCCCGGGGGGTAGGGGATGACGAAGTTCGCCGAGACCATGTCCGGCCCGTCGCGCAGGCGCTGGTCGACTTCCTCGCTGCGCAGCTTCACGAACTCGCAGTTGTCTTCCTCGTAGGCCATGAAGAACGCCGGGCGCATGTGGCCCTCGTTGCTGGCGCCGGAGGGATCGTCGCGGAAAGCGTCGTGGAAACGGCTGAAATTCGGCAGGTCCGGCACGTCGGTCATCAGCGAATCCACGCGGTCGGCGAACACCTGCCGGCCGGTCGCGCCTTCCTGCGCGAGGCGCGATTCGATCTCGCGCGACAGGTCCGCCAGCGCCTTGATCAACAGCGCCGCATCGCTGTGCGTGTTGTTGATGTTGGTCTGCACGAGGATGCTGTTGCGCGAGGTTTTGTTGATCTGGATGTCGAAGCGCTCGGCGAGCAGGCCCTTGAACTGCGTGCCGTCGAAGCCTGCGGCGCCGCAGATCAGCGTCAGGCGCGTGGGATCGAGCGCGAACTCGTCCGAGTCCCACGCCTCCACGGATTCGGCCCAGCTGGCGTTCGGCGGCCCGTAGTCGGCGATGCCGGACTCGCGGAATTCGGCCGGGATCATGTCCTCCGGCGTGGCGACGCGGAAATACTTGGAGATCAGCGGATGCGTGTTGACCGCGCGGCGGATCTTCAGCGCCAGATCGGTCATCTTCATCGTCAGCGCGTAGCCTTCCAGTTCCATCTGCCGGCGCGCGAGATCCAGCGACGCGATCAGCTGCAGGTTCGGCGACGTGGAGGTGTGCGCGAAGAACGCTTCCTCGAACGGGCCTTCGACCTGGTGGAAGTCCTCGTCCCACACCAGCATCATCGAGCCCTGGCGGAACGCCGACATCGACTTGTGCGTCGAATTGGTCTGGTACACGCGGATTCGCACGCGGTCCGGGTCGGGCAGCCCGCGCTCGTCGATGAGCGAGGGATCGGCGGGATCGCGGTCGCCGATCTTCGCCTTCCATGCGTCGTACTCGTCGCGATATCCGCTGCTTCTATATCGGCGCGTCAACGCAGCCGCCGCGCCCATCGCCGTGCGGCGACGATGCAGCGGGCTGAACCGCGCGAAGCCAAACCACGCCTCGTCCCACAGGAAGATCAGGTCGGGCTTGATCGCCAGGCATTCCTCCATCACCAGGCGCGGGTGGTACATGTGGCCGTCGAAGGTGCAGTTGGTCATGTCGATGACCTTCACCCGGTCGAGCTTGCCGGCGGCGGCGCAGTCGATCAGCGCCTGCTTGATCGTGCGCAGCGGCACCGCGCCGTACATCGAATACTGCGTGAGCGGGAAGGCTTCGACGTAGTACGGCTGCGCACCGGCAAGCACGAAACCGTAGTGGTGCGACTTGTGGCAATTACGGTCGACGATGACGATGTCGCCCGGCTTGCACACCGCCTGCACGACGATCTTGTTCGACGTGGACGTGCCGTTGGTGCCGAGGTACGCGCGCCTGGCGCCGAACGCACGCGCCACGGCGTCCTGCGCCTTTTTTATGTTGCCGGTGGGTTCGAGCAGGCTGTCGAGCCCGCCCGTCGTCGCCGAGGATTCGGCGAACAGGATGTTGGTGCCGTAGAAATGGCCCATGTCGCGTATCCAGTTCGAACCGAAGATCGACTTGCCGCGCGCGATGGGCAGCGCATGAAACGTGCCGATGGGCCGCAGCGCGTATTTCTTGAGGTTGTCGAAATAGGGCGTCTCGTAACGGTCCTTGATGCCATCGAGGATGGAAAGATGAATCTCCATCGGTTCCTCGACATGGTGGAACACGCGCCGCAGCGGCGCGGCCTCGTCGCTGCCGGCGAGCGATTCGGGCGCGCGGTCGGACAGCAGGTACAGGTCGAGTTCCGGACGGAAATCCTTGAGTGTGCGCGCGAGCCCCAGCGACAGCGTGCCGGGGCCGATCCGGTCCTCGTCCAGCGCGATGTGCCGCGCGAGGAATGCCTTCAGGTCGGGAATGTCGTGCTTCGAGGCGAAACCGAAACCGTCGACCAGCACCACCGCCTGCAGGTCGGTGTTCACCATTGCCGCGAGCGCGGCGTCCTCGAAGCTGCCCGCGTGCACGGCGGCGTAGTGGAACAGGTCTTCCGGGCGTCGCATGCGCCGCATCTCGTCCTTCGAACGCGCCCACTGCGCCGGTTCGCTCGGCGTCACCACGAGCACTTCGAAATAGGGCTTGTCGGCGAGGCCGGCGATGTCCGGCGGCAGCGCGTCGAGCGTCGCGCGGTCGAGGTCTTCCTCCAGGTTCCACACGGTTTCGTCGCGGCGGTAATCGCCGGAGAGGATCGCGCCGGAAATCTTGCGCACCAGCCGCGCGAACAACGGCGCATCGCCCTGCGCGAGCGCCTCGCGCAGCGTGCCGATGAGGCGCTCGCCGGGATACGCCCAGCAGTGTTCCATGCGCAGCGGCTCCTCCAGCTGCGATTCGCATTGCGACCGCAGCGGCGAGGCGGAGCCGGCCTGGGCCCAAGCGCGCGCGTTCGCATTGAGCTGTCGCCACTGATCGGCGCGCAGGGATGCGGCGACCAGCACGTTGGAGAGGCGGGTCGGCGCCTCGCTCTGCAGTTCCTGGTTCATGGAACACCTCGGGGGACGGTTCTGGAATGGACGTCGCGCGCACGCGCGGCCAGGACGGCGGCAAGCCGTACGCTAGGACCGCGGGGTGCCGCGCGGAATTGGCCCTTGGGCCTAATTCGTTCGCGCCGCGACGCGTTTCCGGCACGGTCCTTGCCGCGCGTGCTTCATTCCGTCGGTTCGGTGGACGGACGGCCTTCCCATTGCGCGCGTGGCACGATTTTTGGCGCTTCCGGGTCGGCCTCGTAGTTGGGCGACATGATCTGCACGCCGGCTTCGTTGAAGGTGTCCTGGATGTTCGCGTGAAGCGCGCTGCGGAACGCGAGCCGCTGCTGCACGTCGGCGATGCGCGCGCGCAGCACGTACTCGACGTAGAAGTCCGACAGCGCGGCCTGCGCGACGAACGGCGCCGGCGTCGTCTGCACGCCGGGCGTGCGATGCGCGGCGTCGAGCAGCAAGCGGTGCACCTGCCGCCACGGCGCGTCGTAGCCGATGGTCACCGCGGCCTCGATCCACATGCCCGGGCCGTCGGGATTGCGCGAGAAGTTCTGCAGTTTCCCGCCCAGCACGACGTTGTTCGGATAGCTCACCTCCACGCCGAGCGGCGTGCGCAGGCGCGTGGTGAACAGGCCGATCTGCTGCACGGTGCCTTCGGTGTCGTCGATGCGCACCACGTCGCCCGGCGCCATCGTGCGCGAGTACAGCAGCGTGAATCCGCCCGCCGCCTGGCCGACGATGCTCGACGCGCCCAGCGACACCATCAAGCCGACGAATACGCTCAGGCCCTTGAACGCTTCGGTTTCCGCGCCCGGAAGGTACGGATACGCCATCGCCAGCGCGAACAGCCAGATCAGCACCGTGATGATCTTGCGCGTGGGTTCGGCCAGCTGGTGGTCGACGCCGAGGAACTGGAAGCGTCCGGTTTCCACGCCGTGGAAAGTGACGCGTATCGCCTGCGTCACCAGCCGCGCGAGCAGGAAGATGAGGAACGCGCTGAACAGGCCGGGCAGGGCGGAGACGACGGCGTGGCCGAATCCGGCGGTGCGCGCGGCGACCCATTGCGTCATCGCCGCCGCCCACGGCTGTGTGTACGGGAAGCGGCCAAGCGCGAAGCGCAGCCATTCCTCGAAGGTGAGCAGCACGATCACCCACATCGCCAGCCGCGCCAGTCCGCGTGCGCTGGCGATCAGGCCCGACAGCATCTGCCGCGCCGACTCGCTGCGCAGCTGCGCGAGCCGGTGCGCGACCCACGCATCGACCCGATGCCGCACGCGGCGCACCAGCCATCGCAACAGCCACAGCACGCCGACCGCCACGACCGTGCCGGCCAGCACCCACGCCAGCCCTTCGAGGATGCGCTGCGGACGGCGTGCCTGTTCGGCGGCGGCCACCGCAACCGACAGCCGCGAGACGGTCTGCGCGCGCAGCTGGTCGAGCGTCTGGCCGCGCAGCGCGTCGCGATCGCCGGGCACCAGCACGGTGACCAGCTGTCCGGACATCAGGATCGCCACGCCCTGCGGCACGTTCTCGTATTCGACGTCCGCTTCGCCGACCTCGTCGACGATGCGCGCGATGTTCGCCTCGGCCACGCGCGCGCGGCGTTCGGGCGAATTGCCGAAGAACGGCACGCGCATCACCACGATGTCGCGGTTGAAGTAGCGCAGCGTCGCGTGCGCGTGCACCGGCGCGGCGGCCGGAGGCGGCGTCGCCGGGGCCGGCTGCGCGCTGGCGTTCGTCGCCGCCAGCAGGGCGGCGATCGACACGAACCCGCACAGGATCAGCGCCGCGAACGTGCGCCGTGCGATGTGCGATGACGTGGTCCCGGTGGCGATCATCGCGCGCGCCCTTGCGTCAGAACCGGTAGGTCAGGCCCAGCCGCAGGCCGCTGTCGATGAATTCGAGGTTGCCGGCGAAGTCCGAACCGTCCGCGTCCGCCTCGATCCTGCGACGCGTGTAGTCCAGCGAGATGCCGGCGCGCTCCCATGGGAACCATTCCACGCCGATGCGGCCGAAGGTGATGTCGGCGTCCACGTCGTCCACGTTCGCCGAGAAGTAGCCGACGTCGGCCGAGAACCGCCACTGCTCGGCGGGCGCCCAGCGCCAGCTGCCGCCGATGCTCGGTGCGGGCAGGTCGGCGTCGACGGTTTCGCTGATCGCGCCGTCGATGGTGTTGCCCTGCGAATCGAGCTCCATCGACAACCCCAGCCGCATGCGGTACCACACCAGGCCGAAGCGCGGGCCGAGCGCCCAGCGTTCGTTGTTCGCCGCCCACCAGACGTAGTAGAGGTCGTACGCATCCAGGTCCACGGAGGCGCGCACGGTGCTGTCGGCCTCGTAGGTGGTGCCGTCGAACTCGATGGTGCGGGTGATGCGGCGCGTGGCGTCGGCATCGTCCTGGTAGTACGAGAGGCCGAACTCGTGGTTGTCGAACGGACGCCATGTCACGCCGAGGAAGGCGACGGTGTTGCGCTCGTCCAGGCCCAGGTCGCGCTGCAGGTCGACGTTCGTGCCGCCGCGCGTCTCGCCGTCGGCCCGCACCTGCGTGTCGAAGTCGGTGACGTAGCCGCCGATGCGGGCGCTGAAGGTGTCCAGCGGCTCGATCGCGCGGCACTCCACGGGCGCCAGCGCGGCGATCAGCCCGGCGAGCGACGCGGTCAGGGGCAATGCGGTGCGGGTGTTCATGGAGCCTCTCCTTGGGATGGCAGCGTTCATCGTGAATGCGCGGCGGTCTGCAGCCCGACCAGTCGCGCCACCAGCAGCGCCAGGTAGAGCTGGCCGATCACCGCTTCGAAGACCGCCAGCCCGCGCATCGCGGGCGTGGCCGGCGTGAGGTCGCCGTAGCCCAGCGTCGCGAGGGTGACGAAACTGAAATAGATGGCATCGCCCATGCCGATGCCGGTCGGCGGAACCGCGCCGGCGTACAGCAGCGATCCGGGCGACACGCGCGCGACGGCGGCGTAGACCACCCCCCAGCACACGCCGATCAGCAGATAGGCGCTGAGCGCGGCGTACACGCGTTCGGCGTCGATGCGCACGCTCGACAGCGAATGGCGCACCGCGCGGTACGCGGCGACCAGCGCGATCGTGCCCCACGCCAGCGCCGCGAGGATCGACATCGCCGGCGCCTGCGCGCCACGCGGCGCGATCCAGCGCAACAGCACGGCCAGTGCGATCAGCGCGTACAGGGTGCGGCGTTCGGCCTTCGCGACGATGGGGAAAACCGCCGCGAGCAGGTTGATGGCGAGGAACGCCTCCATCGCCGTGCGGCCGAAATTCACCGCTTCCAGCAGCGGCCCCACCGCGACGGTGAGCAGCAGCGAGAAGAACAGCACCGCGTACCGGTGCCGGTCGAGCAATGTGCGCGGCGCGGGCGCGGCGTCGTTCATCGCGCCCCCGAAACGTCCGGCACGTAGAAGAACACCGCGGCGAGGATCAGGTACACCGCGAGCAGCTGCACGCCGCGCAGCCAGTCGGTGCGGCCGTCGCTGGCGATCTGCCCGGTGATCACCACCGAGAACAGGATCGTCAGCACCAGCCCCGGCCCGAACACCAGCCCCATCGGATGCGGACCGATGACGTAGCTCAGCAGCACGAGCAGCGGCGCGACCAGCAGCGCGATGGACATCGACAGGTCCATGCGGTTCTGCCGCGCGGCGACTATCGCGGTCGCCTGTTCGGCGGCGCCGCCGATCACCGCGAGCACGAACACGCCGGTGAAGGCGTCGGACAAACCAAGTTCCTCGCTCGCCGGTTCGACCGCGCCGACGAGGATCTCGCTGAGCCAGATGATGCCCAGGCTCACCGCGGCGAGCACGATCACCGCCTTCTTCGGGCTCCATTCCGGCGCGTGGTGCGCGTCGTGCACGGCGACCGCGGCTTCGTCGACCTGCGCGGGCCTGCGCGCCCGCGCCGCGCGGCTGGCCATGAGCGTGTAGGCGACGTTCGCGACGTAGACCAGCAGCAGGGCGATGGCGATCCACGCGCTGATCGGGTCCAGCTGTTCCTGCGTGTCGGGCACGATCGCGCCGTACGCGGCCGGCATGATCAGCGCGATCACCGCGAGCGTCAGCATCGTCGCCTGCGTGCGCGCGGCGCGTCCGTCGTAGCGCTGTTCGCCGTGGCGCGCGCCGCCGAGCACCATCGCCACGCCGAGCACCAGCAGGATGTTGCCGATGATGGTGCCGGCGATGGAGGCCTTCACCATGCCGTGCAGGCCTTCGCGCAATGCAGCCAGCGCGATGATCAGTTCGGCGGCGTTGCCGAAGGTCGCGTTCAGCAGGCCGCCGATGCCGGGCCCGAGCCGCACCGCGAGCGAGCCGGTCGCCTGCGCCATCAGCGAGGCGAGGGGAACGATGCCCAGGCCCGCGACGAGGAAGATCAGCAGCGCACGCTGCGGCGCGAAGTGCTCCAGTGCGATCGCCAGCGGCATGAGCACGAGCAGCCATGTCATCGGCACGGCCTCATTGGGTGGCGGGTGCGGCGCCGGCGTCGGGCGGCTGAGGCGCGCCGAAATCGCCACCGAGCGCGAGGTGCAGGTCGACGCGGCGGCTCAGGCGTTCGCGTTGCACGCTGAGCAGCGCGATCTCCGCCGCCCACGTCGCGAGCTGGCGCTGGCTCACCGCGCGCAGGTCGGAGCGGCCGATGCGGTAGCTGGATTCCTCCATGCGCACGATGTCGCGGTTCGCGCGCGCCGCGTCGCCGAGGATGCGTTCGCGTTCGGCCAGCACGCGTTCGGCGGTGAGCGCGTCCTCGACTTCGTCCAGCGCGTTGAGCGCGCGGCGCGCGTAATCGGCGACGGCTTCCTTCTGCTCGGCGGTGCGCAGCCGCACCTGGCCGGTGAGCGCGCCGCCGCTGTAGATCGGCACCACGGCGGTGGCGGCGACGGTGGAGGTGGTCTGTTCCAGGTCGTCGCGGATTTCCAGCGCCTCGTTGCTGATGCGCCCGTAGCCGGCGGACAGCGACAGCGTCGGCAGCATCGCGGCCCTGGCTTCGCCGACCAGGTCGAATGCGGCGGCCACGCGGCGCTGCGCGGCGATCAGGTCGGGTCGGCGATCGAGCACGTCGGCGGGAATTCCCGCCGGCACCGGCGCGGGGAACGGCGTGAGCGTGCCGGCGATTTCGAGCGTCGCGCCCGGATAACGTCCGAGCAGCAGCTCCAGCGCCCGCAGCGCCTGCCGGTGCGCGAGTTCGATCTGCTGCTGCGCGTCCTGGTAGGTCGCAAGGTTGGTCCGCGCGATCATCACGTCGGTCTGCGTGCCGGCGCCCACGCGCAGGCGCTGGTCGGACAGCTCGACCAGCCGCGTGCCGGCATCGCTCATCTCGGCGGCGAGCTGCATCTGCATGCGCGTTTCGTTGGCGACGAACCACGCGCGCGCCACGCTCGCCGCGAGCGACTGCTGCGCGTAGCGGTAGTCGGCGCTGCTCGCGTCGCGCGCCGCGCGCGCGGCGTTGCGCGCGTAGCGCATGCGGCCCCACAGGTCGATTTCCCAGCTCAGGCGCAGCATCACGCCGCTGAGCAGCGGGACCAGGTCGGCGATGGGTTTGGAACCGGCGCGGCCGAGCAATCCGAGCGCGGGCTTGAGCCTGGCTTCGGCCAGGTCGACCTGCGCGTTGGCCTGTTCGACGCGCGCGGCGGCCATCAGCAGGTCGGGGTTGTGCGCGAGCGCTTCGTGCACCATCCGCGTGAGCGCGGGATCGTTGAAGCTCGCCAGCCAGCCTTCGTCCACCCGTGCGGCGCTGGCCTGCGCGGACCAGTTGGGCGGGATCGTGGTATAGCCCAGCGCATGTTGCTGGACCTCGTCGGCGGTGGGTTCGGGCAACACGGCGCAGCCGGTCGCGACGACGAGCAGGCATGCGCCCAGCGCCGTTTTCGTCGCCAACCTGCGGGCCGCGCGGTCGCTCATCGGTGCCTCAGTGCAGTTTGAGCACGAGCCAGTCGAGCTTGCTGCTCACCCGCAGGATGACCTTGCGGATGATGTGCAGCAGCTTGCCGTGCTCGGTGTAGATCGCGCCCTGGCCCTGTGCGCCCATGGCGATGAAGACGTCGGCGTCGCGGCCGGTCGGGCGCAGGCGCACGGCGATGCGGCCCAGCGGCGGCGGCTGCGTGCCACTGGGCGGCACCATGCCGCTGATCGGCATCTGCCCGGTGCCCGAGGCCCACACCACCGAGTCCACCGCGCACTTGATGATGCGGTTCGGATAGGTTTTCAGGGCGATTTCCGCCTCGTTCCCCGAGGCGACGTTGGCGAGTTCGTTCTGCGCGAACATCGCGATCACCCACTGTTCCTTCTCGACGAAGCTCATCACCGGCGTGAGCGGAAGGCTCGCGGCGTAGGAGCCCTCGCGCAGCTGCAGGT
Source organism: Lysobacter sp. SCRH-1R (assembly GCF_057747855.1). NCBI lineage: Bacteria > Pseudomonadati > Pseudomonadota > Gammaproteobacteria > Lysobacterales > Lysobacteraceae > Lysobacter > Lysobacter sp. SCRH-1R. Next base: position 1,852,992 of record NZ_CM173227.1, read on the forward strand.
TGATCACGCTGCCGTCGGCCGGCGCGTATACGGTGGTCTGCTCCAGCTGCCAGCGTGCCTGCACGATCTGCGCCTTGAGCTGTTCCACCGCCGCGTGCGCCTGGGCGATCTCCGACAGCTGGCCCTCGCGCGTCTGCGCCGACAACTTCTGCTGCACCTGCGCCATCTGCGCGGTGGTGGAGGCCAGTTCCGAGCGCAGGCTGGCCGCTTCGGTCTGCGCCTGTTCCTGGTCGAATTTCGAACCCGCGCCAGTCTGCGCCAGTTCGGCGGTCTGCTGCTGGCGCTTGTTCGCCAGCGCCAGGCGCGAGGACAGCGCATCGCGCGTGGAGCGTGCGGACTTGAGCTGCTCGTTCAACTCACGCTGGTAGGCCTGCGCGCTGTCGAGCTTGGCCATCATCTCCGGCAGCTTCGCTTCCAGCGCGGAGAGTTCCTGCTGGTACGGCACCGGATCGATGCGGAACAGCACGTCGCCCTTCTTCACCGGGCGATTGGGCTCGACCGGCACCTCGATCACGCGGCCGGTCACGCGTGGCACCACCTGCACGACGTAGTTCATCACGCGCACGTCCGAGGACGAGGGCGCCACCACGTTGAGGATCAGGATCATCGCCGTCAGCGCGAAGATCGGCAGCGACACCACGATGATCTGCGAGACGAAGTTCCACGGCAGCCATTTGAACTTGAAGAAGATCAGCCAGACGAAGAACGAGTAGATCAGCAGCAGGATGATTTCCATGGGCTACTCCTCGTCGCCCCCGGGCGTGGTGCGCACGGCCGGCCGTTCGCCCATGGCCAGCGCCATCTCCAGCGAGCGGATGCGGCGACGCAGTTCGTCGACTTCGTCCTGCGATTCGGCGGCGCGTGTCGCCGGTTCGGCGACGGGTTCCGGTTCCGGCGCGGCTTCGGCGTCGTGCAGCGGCGTGAGCGCGTCGCCGCCGTGGCCGTGGTGGTCGGCGACGTCGGTGCCGTAGGCCATCTTGTGCAGCACCGGCTTGGTGTACGCCCACAGCCACGCGAGCGGCCAGAGCAGGCCGCCGAAGACGAGCGAGAGCAGGCACAGCGTCTTGATCGCATCCAGCTGCGGATGGCGGCGTTTCTCCGCGATGCGCTCGGGCAGGATGTGCACGATCCAGAACACCGCCAGCAGCACCACCGGCACGATGATGATCGCCAGCCACGCCACGACATTCGCGGCGGTGTCGAGCGCTTCGCCGCTCAGCAGCGAGGCGCGTGCGAGGCAGGGCTGCAGCAGTGCCAGACCGAGGCCGAAGCGCCGCGCCGCGTGTGTTTTCCACGAGGGAGTGAGGGTTGGACTCATGATCGTGCGCCTTCTGTCTGCTCGCTCATGCGCCGGGCCCCGGCGAAGCCACCGCGGCCAGGATCGCCCCGATTAGCGCCTCGTCGTCCACCGGCTTGCTCAGGAACGCCCTCGCGCCGTTGTCGAGCGCGCGCTTGCGGCCTTCGGCCGTGTCGTTGCCGGTGAGCACCACCACCGGCAGCGGCAACGCCCATTCGTGCAGCTGGTTCTGCACGTCGAAGCCGTTCAGCCCGCCCATGTGCAGGTCGAGCACCACGCAGTTCGGGGCGCTTTCGCGGGCGTGGCGCAGGAATTCCGAGCCCGTGGCGTACACGAGCACTTCGAAACCCGCGGAACGGAGGAGGCGGTGCAGCGCGTGGCGCACATCCTCTTCGTCGTCCACGACGGCGATGGTGAGCGGGCGATGGGCCATGCGGCCACTAGAGGCCAAGGCGCATGCCCGTTCAATTGGCCCTTGGCCCATGCTCGGGCAGGTAGGGGAACCGGTGCGACGGCACGTTTCTTGCCAGGCACGCGCGCGTTCGCGGGGCCGATGGCACTGGACGCACGCGTGCGGATCGCCGAATAATCCGGCCCGTAATGCGTCTGCTACCGGTTGCACTCAGAGGGAGTGTCCGCCATGTCCGCAGTCGTACACATCATCGACGACGATACCGAGGTGCTTGCGGCCCTGGGTCGCATCCTGCGCATCGAGGGGCTGGAGGTGGTCGCCAGCCGCTGCACGCGCGAATTCCTCGAACGCTACGATCCGGACGTCCCCGGCTGCATCCTGCTGGACCTGTCGATGCCGGAAATGGACGGCCTGCAGACGCAGGCGTTGCTGGAAAGCCGCGGCATCGCCAGTCCCGTGATCTTCCTGACCGGCTTCGGGGACGTGCACAGTTCGGTGCGCGCGATGAAGGGCGGGGCGATCGATTTCCTCACCAAACCGGTGGAAGCCGACGAACTGATCGACGCCGTCGGTCGCGGCATCGAGCGCGACCGCCTGCTGCGCGAGCGTTCCGAGGAGCAATGCCGCAACGCCATGCGTTTCGCCGCGCTCACCCCGCGCGAGCGCGAAGTGCTGCGGCACGTGCTCGCCGGGCGGCTCAACAAGCAGATCGCGGCGGACCTGGGCATCGTCGAGAAGACGATCAAGGTCCATCGCTCGCACGTGATGCACAAGCTGGGCGTGCGGTCGGTGGTGGAGCTGGTGCAGCTGGCGGAACGCTCGAGTACGGCGAGGAACGAGTAGGCAGGAACGAGCAGGCAGGAACAAGCAGACAGGAACGGGAAACGAGTCGTGGCGGCCCGGAGCATCCACTCGTTTCCCGCTCCTCGCTTCTTCTAGTTCCTGTTGCGAAGCACGTCCGCGGTCGGCAACTCCACATGAAAGGCCGCCCCACGCCTGCCGACGCCGTTCTCCGCCCACAACCGGCCATGATGCGATTCGACGATCGTGCGGCAGATCGCGAGCCCCAGGCCCAGTCCGTTCGGCTTGCTGGTCTGGAACGGTTCGAAGATGCGGTCGAGCATGCCGACGGGAATCCCCGGGCCGTCGTCGGACACGGTGATGCGCACGCTGTCGCGGCGTCCCCGCGAGTGCACGGTGATATGCCGGCCTTCCGTCGAGGCCATCGCGTCGCAGGCGTTGAAGATCAGGTTGAGCAGCACCTGCTGCAGCTGCACCTGGTCGCCTTCCACGCTCGGCAGGCCCGGCGCGAGGTCCAGCACCACCACCACGTCGCGATTGCGCAGGTCGCTGCGCAGCAGGCGCAGGCATTCGCGCACGGTCTCGTTGACGTCGAGCCGCGACAGGTCGTGCGGCCCCTTGCGCAGCAGCGTGCGAAGCCGGCGGATGACGTCGCCCGCGCGGCGGTCGTTGTCGACGATGTCCGACAGGATCTCGCCGATCTCCGACAGGTCCTCCGGATTGCGCAGCAGCATGCGCTGCGCCGCCTGCGCGTTGCTCAGGATCGCCGCTAGCGGCTGGTTGAGTTCGTGCGCGAGCGATCCGGACAGCTCGCCCAGCATCGTCACGCGCGAGAGGTGCGCGACCTCGTCGCGACGCTGCGAGAGCTCGGCTTCGCGGCGCTGGCGTTCGGAGGTGTCGGTGACGGCGGCGAGGGTGAGGGTCTGGTCGCCGAAGCGGATCGGGTTCAGGCCGACTTCGATCGGGAATTCGGTGCCATCCTGGCGCAGGCCGTGCAGTTCCAGGCCGTCGCCCATCACGCGCTTGGTCGGACCGAGGCTGTAGCGCTGGCGATGGCGCACGTGGTCGGCGCGCATCGAGACGGGCAACAGGCGTTCGATGTCGCGGCCGAGCAGTTCGCCGCGCGCGTAGCCGAACATGCGTTCGACCTCGGCGTTGAGCAGGCGGATGTGGCCGGCTTCGTCGATCAGCAGGATCGCGCTGGGCGCGGCTTCCAGCAGGGCGCGGAAGCGTTCGCTGGACAGCCGGCTGTCGGTTTCGTCGCGCGCGATGCCGCGCATCGCCAGGCCGCGACCTTCGGCGTCGAATTCCATTTCGCCCTTCACCGACAGCCAGTGCTCCGGTCCTTCGTTCACCAGGCGGAAGCTGGTGGTGAACGCGCCGGACTGGTAGGCCTCCTCGATCGCCTTGCGCAGCTGAGGGCGATCGCCGGGATGCACGCGGCGCATCACGCTCGCCAGCTCGCATTCGCCGTCGTGTTCCTTCCCGCCGAACCATTCGCGCGCGCGCGGCGAGCCGACGAAGCGGTCGTCGGGGATGTTCCAGGACCACAATCCCAGGCCCGCCGTGTCCGCCGCGCTTTCCAGGTCGCGCTGGCCCTGCAGCCGCGCCAGCTCGCTTTCGCGCAGGCGCGCGGCGAGGCGGTTGGATTCGAACAGGTTGGTGCCGAGCTGGTAGCTCATCGCCGCGATCACGATGACGAAGCTCGGCGTACCGATGAACGGGGTCCGGCCGACGTTGAGCGTCATCACCACCGCGGCGGTGACCATCAGGCCGACGAACAGCAGCCAGCCGCCGCAGATGATCACCGCGTGGCGCCGCAGTTGCGGATCCGGCGAGCGCAGCGTGTGCGCGAGGACCATCACCATGTAGGCGGCGATCACCAGGTTGCTCAGCTGGGCCAGGATCACCCATGGATTCGGCTCGCCGATCGGGTAGGCGATGACCATGCCGCCCGGCCAGCGCACGTGGCCGACCTCGTGGATCGCCGCGAAGTTGAGGTTCGCGCCCGTGGTGAAGTTGGCGAACAGCGCGACCAGCCGCAGCGCGACCGCGCAGACGCCCAGCGCGAAGTATTTCGCGCCGAAGGACAGGCGGACGAAGGCGACCAGCGACAGCACCAGCACCATCAGCGGCAGGTGCATCCAGCGGATCAGCGTGCCCAGTTGCGCGGGCGTGCGCGCGTGCAGCGCGAGCATTTCCAGCACGGTGAGCACCGCCAGCGCCGCCGCGGCGCAGGCGAACGCCAGGTGCTGCGGCATGTCGCGCTGGCGGACCCAGATCAACGCATGGATCAGCCCGAGCGTCAGGCTGGCGGCAGCAAGCATCGGCCACGCGATCTGCACCCACGACATGCCGGCCCACCCCTCGTCCCCAGGGTACGTGCCGAGGATAAACGGGTTCGCGTGATGGCGCAGGTCACCCCCCGGGCTTTTGTAGCCCGGGTAAGCGAAGCGCACCCGGGGAGGCGCCCGCGATCCCGGGTGCGCTTCGCTTACCCGGGCTTACAAGGGCGCATCGCCTTGCCGGCACTCGCGCAGCCGGTATTCCACATACCGCCCGAACAACGTCGTATGCACGTTGTGCAGCGCCAGTTCGATACGGAACGGCGTGCGCGGATTGCGGTCGAGCAGGCGCGCGATGTGGAAGCCCACCGGCTTCACGCCCTGGCGGTGCACGTAGACCTGGAAGCCGCGATAGAACGGATCGGCAAGTTCCGCGTCGAGCCGCGCCAGCGTTTCGCGCGCCCGCGCCGGCAGGGAGGCGCGCAGGTCGGCGTCGCGCTCATGCAGCAGGCGCTGGAAATAGCGCTTCGGCCGATACGCCGGCATCGATCTGGCCAGCGTCCAGATAACCCGGTTGCGTTCGTTGTAGTGCTCGAAACCGCCGTGTTCGCGCAACGCGGCGGCGGCCGGCGCGCTCACGTCGTAGACGACGAAGTTCTCGGCCTGGTTGTTGAGGTCGTCGAGTTTGCTGCGATCGAACACATGGAAGACGAAGCCCGGCAGCCCCATGAAGGCCTGGCGCCCGGCGCGGGACGCGGCGATGGCGCGGCCGTCGCGGGTGAACTCGCCGGCCGAGGCGCCGAGCAGGAGGCTGCGCGTGTCGTGCAGCCGGGTGAAGGTGCCGATCACGATCTCGTCCGCGTCGAACGCGGCATCGAAGCCCGCCGGCCCATAGAGTTCCGCCTGCGCGGCGTACTGCGCGATCTGCCGTCCGAGGCCGCATTCGCCGCGCACATGGCCGGTGTAGAAGCCTTCGATCGCGCGCCAGTTCGAATCGCGCGGCCGGTAGCCCCGACCGAACGAGGCGATGGGCTCCCAGCCGTCGCGCGCGGCGCCGGTCGGACCGAAGCCGATCCAGCCGGTCTGCAGGCCGGAAAAACGGAATCCCGGATTGCCCGCCAGCCGGTCGACCGCGCGGCGTGTCGCGGCGCCGAGCAGGAAGCCGTAAGCGCAATGCGTCGCCGGGTGCCCGAGCAGCGTGTCGTGCAACCGCGCGCGTGCCGCCGCATCGAGGGCGCGCGGCACGCGCACGACCAGATCGCCCGCAGCCCGCGCCTGCGCCAGGTCCGCGCGATCGCAGGGCGATCCGGGCTCGATCGAAACCTCCGCTGCGTCCGTTGGAACGAACCGCCATCCCAGCGATTCGAGCACACGCATCGTGCAGTCCGGTGCATCGGCGGACGCAGCGACGCTGGCGAACAGCATCGCGCATGCGACCACGAAACCCCGTGTTCGCGCCGCTACATCCACAGCCGCTGCGCCATGTAGGCCACCGTCGCGCCGATCAGGATCGTGAGCGGAATGCCGACGCGCAGGAAATCGGCGAAACGGTACTGGCCCGGATTGAGGATCAGCAGGTTGCCGTGATGGCCGATGGGCGTGAGGAACGAAGCGACCGCGCCCATCGCGATGCACACCACCATCGGCAGCGCGGGCAGCCCGAGGCTGTCGGCCATCGCCAGCGCGATCGGCACCAGCAGCACCGTCGTCGCCGCATCGGACAGGATCTGCGTCAGCAGCGCCGCGGCCGTGAACAGGATCGCCAGCAACACGAACGGCGTCAGCGATCCCGCGTAGCCGGAGAGCAGGTTGGCGAGCATCTGCGCGGTGCCGGTCCTGCTCATCGCCAGGCCCAGCGGGATCACGCCGGCGATCATCACGAAGATGCGCACGTCGATCTCGCGATAGGCACGCTCAAGGCTCGTGCAGCCGGTCAGCACCATCGCCACGGCGCCGGCGAGGAAGGCGATCTGCGGCGGCAGCATTTCGGTGGCGGCGGCGACGAGCGTCGCGGCGAGGATCGCCAGCGCGACCGGCGCGCGGCGCGGCGAATGCCATTCGGCGCGGAACGGAATCAGCATCAGGAAATTGCGGGTTCCGCCGAGTTCCGACAGCGCTTCGGGTTCGCCGGAAAGCACCATCAGGTCGCCTTCGCGCAGCACGATGTCCGACAGCTCGCCGTGCAGCCAGCCGTCGCGACGCCACAGCCCGACCACGACCACGCCATAGGCGCGGATGAAATCGACCGAGGCGATGGTGTGGCCGATGAACTCGGAGTTCGGCGCGACCACCGCCTGCACCAGCTGATGGCGCGCCTTCGCCTTCTTCGAATCGCCATCGCCATAACGCACCACCGCGTGCAGCAGCAGGCCGGGTTCGTCGTCCTTGAGCGCGGCGATCTGTTCGGGCGAGGCGCGCACGAGCAGCACGTCGCCGCCTTGCAGTTCCAGGTCCTCGGTCTGGTTCGGCAGGCGTTGGCCGTGGCGCAGCCAGTCCACGGTTTCCAGGCGCTTGGCGAAATGGCTGCGGAATTCACCGAGGGTCCTGCCGATCCACGGCGAGTCCTCGTCGACCAGCAGCTCGGTGTAGTAGCGGTCGAGCTTGAGGTAATCGTTGCCGGCTTCGCCCTGGCGTCGCGGCAACAGGCCGCGGCCGAGCAGCATGAACACCGTGCCGAGCACCACCAGCACCGCGCCGATGGGCGTGAAGGTGAACAGGTCCAGCGGCGGTTCGCCGTGGCGGCGCAGCAGGTCGCCGGCGAGCAAGAAGGCCGGCGCGCTGATCAGCGTGAGCGTGGTGCCGAGCGAGGCCGCCAGCGACATCGGCATCAGCAGGCGCGAGGCGGCCATGCCGGAATCGCGCGCCACGCGCAGCACGATGGGCAGCATCATCGCCGTGACCATCAGATGGTGCGAGAACGCGGCCATGCACGCGGTGGCGGGCATCAGCACGGCGATCGCCCGCCACTCGCTGGTGCCGGCGGCGCGCCCGATCGCGGCGCCGATGCGCTCGGTGATGCCGGTCGCCGACAATCCCGCCGACAGCACGAACACCGCCGCCACGATGATCGCCGGTTCGCTGGAGAATCCCGACAGCGCTTCGCGCGGCTCCAGCAGGCCCGTCAGTACCAGCGCGAGGGTGGCCAGCATCGCGACCAGGTCGACGCGCAGCTTCTCGCTGATGAACAGCGCGAGCGTCGCGGCCAGGATCGCAAGGAACATCCCCTGTTCGACGGTGACCGTCATCAGGCCACCTGCCACGTCGTCTGCATGCACGTTCCCGCCGGATGCTTGGTTCGCCACGACGCTAGCGTGGGCGGTGCGCGTGGTGCGTGAACGTTGCGGGGGAAGGGATCGGCGCGTGCTGCGTCACGTCCCGTCGAGCGCGGCGATCACCGTTTCGAGCACCTGCGCCGGTGCGTCGTCGTCGACGTCGATCGTGATCACGTCCGGCTCCGCGACCGGCGGCTCCAGCGCGTCGAACTGGCTCGCGAGCAGGCTTGCCGGCATGTAGTGATCGCGGCGCGTGGCCAGTCGTGTCGTGATCGACGCCGCCGGTACGCGCAGGAACACGAACCGCATCGGCACGCCGCTTTCGCGCAACCGCTGCCGGTGCGCCGCGCGCAGGGCGGAGAACGCCAGCACCGACGATTGCCCGAGCGACGCCAGGCGCTGCAGTTCGCGTGCAAGCGCGGCGACCCAGGGCTCGCGTTGCGCGTCGTCCAGCGGTACGCCCGACGCCATCTGCGCGCGCGCCTGCGCGGAGTGGAAGTCGTCGGCGTCGAGGAACACGTGGCCGTAGTGCTTCGCCAGTCCGCTGGCGAGCGTGGTCTTGCCGCTGCCTGCGACGCCGATGACGACGATGGCGTGGGGAAGGGTGGGCATGTTGCGGCGTGGGCGTGGGATCGCGCGTCAGCGTAGCGCGTGCGGTGCCTCACGAGGTGAGGGAACGGAACGCCGGTGGTAAGGTCGGCATCGCGAAGGCCGCCCCGGATTCGCACGAACGCGCATCCTGCAGGAACCCGCGCCATGACCCGCCGCGTCGCTTCATGCAATTGCGGACAACTCACCGCCATCGTCCACGGCGAGCCCGTCCGCGTTTCGATCTGCCATTGCCTGGCGTGCCAGAAGCGCACCGGCAGCGTGTTCGCGGTGCAGGCGCGGTTTCCGGCCGATGCGGTCGAGATATCGGGCGAGAGCAGGCGGTACGCGCGCACCGGCGACGAAGGCACCACGGCGCGTTTCCACTTCTGCCCGGAATGCGGCGCGACGGTCTTCTACTGGCCGGAAGCGATTCCCGGCTTCGTCACGATTCCGGTCGGCGCGTTCGCCGATCCGGATTTCCCGCCGCCGCGCGTATCGGTGTACGGGGTGCGACGGCATGCGTGGGTGCGAGAGCCCGAGGGCATCGAGCATCTGGATTGAATCGCGGACGCCGCGGCACTTATTAGACGCAGGATTTCGCGCGGGAGTGACGTCGCCGCCAGTTCCACGCATGCGCGCTCGCGAGCAGCACGCTGCCGGCCACGGTGATCGCGGTTTCCCATGCATGCGAAGGCCAGCCGATCGCGCCCATCGCCAAGGCCGCGACGCCGCCCGCGCTCAACATCCATAGCGCTTTCGGCAACGCGCTCACCCGGTGCGACCGCCACAACGCGATGCCGGCCAGCGGCACGGCGAGCATCACGAACAGCACGTGCACCCATTCCGATGCCTGCCAGAACGCCAGCGCCGGAAGGAATGCCGCCACGACCGGCAAGGCGAGGCAATGCAGCAGGCACAGACCGGACAGACCGATCGCCGAGGCATCGAAGAAGCGCGCATCGGAGGGTTTCATCGGCTTGATCCTTGTTTAAATTGATATGTTATAACATATCGAAACAAGGGGAATCCGATGTCCGCAACTCGTCTCACCGGTCCTGCGCTGACCGTCGCGCTGGCCATGCCCGGCGCTGCCGCCGCCAATGGCGTCGCCTCCGAACTTCCCGCCGTGGTGGTGACCGCCACGGCCACCGAACGACAGCTCGACGACGCGCCCGCGTCGATCTCGGTCGTCACCCGCGAACAACTGCAGCAGCGACCGGTGATGGACCTGTCCGATGCGGTTCGCGGCAGCACCGGCGTGACCGTGGGCGGCATCGGCCTGGGCCGGCGCGGCATCCGCATCCGCGGCATGGACAGCGAATACACGCTGGTGCTGGTCGATGGCCGTCGCATCAACGCGGCCAGCGACGCGATCGCCCACGCCGATTTCGACCTGGGATGGATGCCGGCCGAAGCCATCGAACGGATCGAAATCGTGCGCGGACCGATGTCCTCGCTCTACGGCTCCGAGGCGCTCGGCGGCGTGGTCAACGTCATCACCCGCAGCGCGACCGACCACTGGCTCGGCAGCGCGACGGTGAATGGCGGTCGTGTCGCGGGCGATCTCGGCGGCGACACGTGGCAGGCCGGGGTGTACGCCGGTGGTCCGCTGGTGGATGGCGTGCTGGGCGTGAGCTTCCAGGCCGAGTCGCGGCGCAAGGAGGCGAGCGTGGATCCGGCCGACGATCGCCTGACCGAACAGGAAGGCCGCGACGCCGACAACGGCAGCCTGACGCTGAGCTGGACGCCGGACGACGCGCAGCGCATCGACCTCGCCCACCTGGAAGGCCGCGAGGAACGCTGGCGCGATGCGTTGCAGTCCGGCGGGCCCGCGTACGTGTACGAGACGCGCGACCACATCGAGCGCAGCCAGACCTCGCTCACCCATCGCGGCACGTGGGCGTGGGGCGACAGCGTGCTGCGTGCGTACCGATCCACGCTCGACCGCGACAACACGCGTTCGCGTGGCGAGCCCACGAGGCCGCAGCGGTTGCGCGAGGACATCGTCGATGGCCATGTCAGCGCGCAGCTCGGGCTGCGCCATCGGCTCAGCGTGGGCGGCGAGTGGCGCCGCGAGGAACTCGACGACGCCACCGTCAACGCGCTCGCGCATGCCGCATCGATCCAGCGCGCCCTGTTCGTGCAGGACGAGATCGAACTCGCGCCGGACGCGTCGCTGGTCCTGGGCGATCGCGCGGACCATCACCCGCAGTTCGGCTGGCATCACAGCCCACGCGCGTACGTCGTGTGGCATCCGCATGAGGCGTGGACGCTCAAGGGCGGCGTGGGTAGCGGTTTCAAGGCGCCGACCCTGAAGCAGCTGTCGCCGCAGTACTCGGCCGTGGGCGGCGGTGGACGCTTCACCATCTACGGCAACCCGGACCTCAAACCCGAGACCGCGACTTCGTACGAACTGGGCGCGACGCGCCACGGCACGGGCTGGTCGCTGGGCGCGACCGCGTTCCACAACGAGCTGGAGGACCTGATCCAGACGATCTGCGTCTCCGCCTGCGGCGTGCGCGGCCGGGAAGTGCGCAACTACGTCAACGTGGCCGAAGCGCGCCTGCGCGGCGTGGAATTGAACGGCCAGCTCGATCTGTCCCCGCAACTGCAGGTCGATGCGAACTACACCTGGCTGCAGGCACGCGACCGCACCACCGGCCTGCCGCTCAACGAACGGCCGCAGCACAGCGGCGCCGCCACGCTGGCATGGACGCCCACGCCGGCGCTGCGCGCGGCACTGCGTTCGGAATACGTCGGCACGCAATGGCAGCTGTCGGGCACGCAGCGGGTGCGACTGCCGGCGTACATGCTGTGGTCGCTCGATGTCGGCTATCGCATCAGCGATCGGCTGAGCGTGCGCGCCAGCATCGAGAACCTGGCCGACGAACGCCTCGACGAACGCTCGGCGCTGTATCCGTATCCGGAAACCGGCCGTTACTACAACGTCGGCCTGACGCTGGGCTTCTGATGCGTCGGCTCGGCAAGGTGCTCGGCTGGCTCGGCGTGGCGCTGGTGTCGGTGCTGTCGCCGATGGCGTTCGCGCAGGAACGTCCCGCGACGGCGGCGCCACTGCGCGTGGCGGTGATCGCCAACGATTTCGTGCTTCCCGGCAAGACGGCGCGGCTGTCCGCATGGGGACGCGACAAGGGCGTCGTGTTCCGCCACGTCGCGATCGGACGCGCGGATGGCGAGGCGTCGCGATGGCTGCGCGACACCGACCTGGCGATCCTCGACACGCCGCGTCCGTCCGACGCGGAGCAGGTACGCGAGGCGCTCGGCGACGCGCTCGATCGCGCGGAGGTTCCATGGGTGCAGGTCGGCGGTGGCGCGCCACGCTTCGGCGCGCTGCGCGCAGACACCGCACGACGCCTGCTCGGCTATTACGCCGCCGGCGGCGAAGCGAACTTCCGCGCCATGATCGACCATCTCGCCGCATGGCGATCGAACGCCGACGCGTCGTCGATCCCGCCGCCGCAGGCGCTTGCGTCGACCGGCTTCCATCACCCGTGGGCGCCCGGCGCGTTCGCCGATGCCGGGCAGTACCTGCACTGGCGCGCCGGCCGTGGTATCGCCGCCGATGCGCCGACGGTGGCGATGCTGATCGCGCCGGGCGCCATCGCGTCGATGCAGACGGCGGTGGTGGACGCCGCCATCGAACGCAGCCAGGCGCACGGGGTGAACGCGGTGGGCGTGTGGTTCGACGCGGGCGATCCGCACGGGCTCGAGAACGCGCTGCGTGGACTGCGCATCGACGCCATCGTCAATTTCACCCATCTGCAGAACGGCGAAGCGCGGCGCGAGGAATTCGAGCGCCTCGGCGTGCCGGTGCTGCAGACGCTCAACCATCGTCAGGGCCCACCGGAAGCGTGGCGCGCGGCGCCGCAGGGCGTGGCGATGCCGCTGGTGGCGACCTTCCTGGCCGTGCCCGAAGGTTGGGGCATGAGCGATCCGCTGGTGCTGGGCGCGGTCGAACGCGGCGAGCAGGTGCCGATCGCGGAACAGGTCGACGCGCTCGCCTCGAAGCTCGCGCGCCTGTCCGCGTTGCGACGCAAGCCCGCCGCGCACAAATCGCTGGCGCTGATGTTCTGGAATTATCCGGCGGGGGAGAAGAATCTCTCCGCCTCGCACCTCAACGTGCCGCGCAGCCTGGAGCGCCTGACGCACGAACTCGCGCGCGCCGGGTATCGCGTGCGTCCCGCCGACGAAGCGCGGCTGATCGCCGATGCGCAGGCGATGCTCGGCGGCCTTTACCGGCCGGAGACGCTCGACGAACTGCTGCGTCGCGATCTTGCCGCGCCGTTTCCGGTCTCGCGTTACCGCCAATGGTTGCAGACCCTGCCGGCGCAGCGGCGCGATGCGCTGCTGGCGCGCTGGGGTGCGCCGGAAGAGCATCCGGCCGTGCGCGACATCGATGGCGAACCGATGTTCGTCATTCCGCGCATGCAGCTCGATCGCCTCATCGTGATGCCGCAGCCGCCGCGCGCCGGACGCATCGGCGAGGCCACGCACGACCAGGCCTCGCTGCCGGGCCATTACTACCTCGCCGCGTACCTGTTCGTGCGCGAGGGCTTCCGAGCCGACGCGCTGATCCATTTCGGCACGCACGGCACGCAGGAATGGACGCCGGGCAAGGATCGCGGGCTGTGGATCAACGATTTCCCGTTCCTGACGCTCGGCGACCTGCCGGTCTTCTATCCCTACATCCAGGACAACGTCGGCGAAGCGGTGCACGCCAAGCGGCGCGGGCGCGCGGTGACGATCAGCCACCAGACGCCGGCGTTCGCGCCCGCGGGCCTCTACGACGAGCTGCGCGACCTGCACGCGCTGGTGCACGAATACCAGCAGCTGGAAGACAGCGGCGTCCGCACGCGCACGCAGCAGGCGATCCTCGATGCCGCACGAGTCGCCGGGATGATGGACGACATGGGCTGGCAGGCCGATGCCGCGCGCGCGGATTTCGCCGGATTCTTCGACGCGCTGCACGATCACCTGCACGAACTGGCGCGCAGCGCCATGCCGCTCGGCCTGCACACCTTCGGCGAACCGGCCGCGCCCGCGCATCGGCTGGCGACGGTGATGCAGCAGCTGGGCGAGCCGTACTACCGCGCACTGGGGCTGGATCCGGACGAGGTGTTCGCCGGCGATTTCAACCGACTGCAAACCTCGCCCGCATATCGCGTGCTGCATCGCCACCTGCGCGAAGGCGTGCCGCTGGACGACGTGCGCGACGACGCATTGCGCGGGCTGCTGCGGCGGGCGAAGGACCTCGATGCGGCGCTGGCCGACACGCAGGAGATCGAGTCGCTGCTGATGGGCCTGGCGGGCGGTTTCGTGCGACCCGGTGCGGGCGGCGATCCGGTGCGCAATCCCGACGTGCGCGGCGGTCGCAACCTGTTCCCGTTCGAGCCGGACCGGATCCCCACGAAAGCCGCGTACGCCGCCGGCGGCGAAGCGCTGGAGCAGCTGCTCGCCGCTTATCGCGAGGAACACGGTGGACGCACGCCGGAGAAGCTCGCCTTCAGCCTGTGGTCGTCGGAGGCGATCCGCCACCTGGGCGTGCTCGAAAGCCAGGTGCTGCACGCACTCGGCCTGCGCCCGGTGTGGAACGAAGGCGGACGCGTCACCGCGCTGGAGATCGTGCCCGACGCCGAACTGCGACGTCCGCGCATCGATGCCGTCGTGCAGGTGACCAGCGTGTATCGCGACCAGTTCGATGGCTTCATGCGGATGCTCGCGCAGGCGATCGACCGCCTCGCGGCGCAGGACGATGCGAAGACCAATCCGGTAGCGCGCAACAGCGAAGCGGTGGAACGTGCCCTGATCGAACGCGGCGTGGATGCGCCGCGTGCGCGGCAACTCGCGCGCCTTCGCCTGTTCGGCAACGCGCCCGGCGAATACGGCAGCGCACTGCCCGACGCGGTGCTCGCCGAAGGCGGGGACAAGGATGACGCGACGCTCGCGCGGGGTTTCCTGCAGCGCCTGCAGTACGGCTACGGCGCGGGGGAATGGGGGACGTCGCTGGAGCCGGGGCAGGGCAACCTGTTCGCCGAACAGCTGCGCGGCGTGCAGGCGGCGGTGCTGGCGCGTTCGTCGAATCTGCACGGCATGCTGTCCACCGACCATCCGTTCGAATACCTCGGCGGCCTGTCGCTGGCGGTCCGTCATCTGGATGGCGCCAGTCCCGCGCTGTACGTCTCGGACCTGCGCGGGCAGCGACCGCGCACCAGCAGCGCGAAGGGCTTCCTCGCCGCCGAGCTGCGCAGCCGCCAGCTCAATCCGCAATGGATCCGCGCGATGCAGCAGGAAGGCTATGCCGGAACCCTGCAGGTGCTGGACACGGTCAACAACCTGTTCGGCTGGCAGCTCGCCGACCCGTCGATGGTGCGCGACGCGCAATGGCAGGCGATCCACGACACCTACGTGCGCGATACGCGGCGGCTCGGCATCGACGCATGGTTCGAACGCGCCAATCCGACCGCGCAACGGCAGATGATCGCGCGCATGCGCGAGGCGATCGAACGCGGCCACTGGCACGCCGATGCGCGCACGCGGGCGGAGCTGCGGCAGCGCATGCGCGAACTCGATGCCCGGACGCATCCGCCGCGCGATTCCGCCGCACGCGTGGGCGCGGGTTCCGGTCTCGGCCTTGCCGTCGGCGTTCCGACGATGGCGAACGACGCCAGCGGCGAAAGCGCATCCACTTCCGCGAGCACCGCCGACGCGGTCGCGCCGCCGTCACCGACACCCGCCCCACCGCAGGTGCGCGGACGCGTGCTGCGCGAGGTCGGCGAGGCCGAACCCGTCGTCGCCGATCGCTGGCATTCATGGCTCGGCCTGGCGCTGCTCGCGTCCTGCCTCGGCCTGGGCGCGTGGCGACAGCGCCGCCCGATCCACGTTTCGATCTCCCCGGAGCCTTCCCGATGAACCCGTTGGAAACCCTGCTGTACGACGTCTCGCACCTGTTCCTGGTGCCGGTGCTGTTGTTGATCCTGCTGTCGCTGGTCTATGCCTTCGTCGTGCTGGGCGCGTTCACGATGGAAGCGTGGCAGCGCGGTCGCGGGCGGCACCGCTCGGCGCTCGCGGCGTGGCAGGCGCGCAGTGGGGCGGGCAGCGAGGACATGGAGCTGTGGATCATGAAGCGCCTGGAGGGGTTGCGGATCGTCTCGCGCACGGCGCCGATGCTCGGCCTGGTCGCCACCATGATCCCGATGGGCCCGGCGCTGCTGGCGCTCACGCGCAGCGACGCCGCCACCGTCGGCGAGAACCTGGTGGTCGCGTTTTCCGCGGTGATCCTGGCGCTGGTCGCCGCGAGCGTGAGCTTCCTGGTGCTGACCGTGCGGCGCCGCTGGCTGCTGCAGGAACTGCGCGAGGTCGAACGCAACCGCACGCACGCCACGACCGCCGCCGCGCCGATGCGGGAGGCGGCCTGATGCGCTTCCTCGAACACGACGAGGCCGACGACCCGATCCTGTCGGTGGTCAACCTGATCGACCTGTTCCTGGTGGTGATCGGCATCCTGATGATCGTGATCGTGCGCAACCCGCTCAATCCGTTCTCGCAGGACAACGTGGTCGTGGTCGAGAACCCGGGCGAGGCCGACATGCGCATCGTGGTGAAGGACGGCGAGGAGCTGACGCGCTACGAATCCACCGGCGAGATCGGCGAGGGCGGCGGCATTCGCGCCGGCGTGACCTACCGGCTGCCGGACGGGCGGATGGTGTACGTGCCGGAAGGCGGGCAGGCGCCCGCATCCGGCGACGCCGCGCGGTGAGGTGATCCGCGGCTCGACGATCCGGAAGGCGCGAACCGCATCACCCCGGCGCCTGCGCTCCCACGCCTGCCGCAAGCTCACTCGCCGCCGCGACGCGATTGCGTCCGTTCTCCTTCGCCAGGTACAGCGCCGCGTCGGCGCGATCGAACAGCGCGTCGGCGGTGAGCGGGGCTTCGGGGTCGCTGGTCGCCAGGCCAATCGTCAGCGTCGGCGCGCGCAGGCCGGCGGTCTGGAAGACCGGAGCGAGATCGGCCATGCGGACGCGGAGTTTCTCGACGCGCTCGCGCGCCTGCGCGGCGTCGGTTTCGGGGAAGACCAGCGCGAATTCGTCGCCGCCCAGGCGCGCGGCCATCTCGCGCGGGCGCAGCAGCATGCCTTCGAGCAGGCCCGCCACGCGCATCAGCAGCCGGTCGCCGCGCGTGTGGCCGGCGGCGTCGTTGAAGAGCTTGAAGTGGTCGACGTCGATCAGCGCCAGGGTCAGCGGTTCGCCGTCACGCGCGCAGGCGGCGAGTTCGCGGCCGAGCGAGGCGGTGAAATCGCGGCGGTTCGATAGTCCGGTCAGCGTGTCCAGGTGCGCCTGCCGGCGCCAGTGGCGAAGGTGCGCGGTGACGGCGAGCAGCGCCGTGGCGATCAGCACGAACACCACCGGCATCGGCCCGAACCACACGTGGGTGAAGCGCAGCACGGCGACGGCCAGCGCGATCACCGCCACCGCCGGCACCAGCAGTAGCAGCACCGCGCGGCGCATGCTGCCGCCCAGTCCGAGCCACGCGAGCAGCGCGGCGATGCACGACGCCGACAAGGCATGCCACGCCGGCGAGGCATCGCGCGTCGCGTTGCCATGGCGCAGCGTGTCGAACGCGTTGGCGAGGAACTCCGCGCCGGTCATCCGGCCGCTGCCGTAGGTCGGCGTGAGCAGCGGCGCGGCGAGGCCGGGCGCGGTCGCGCCGACGATGATCCAGCGATCGCGCAGCGCATGCGCCGGAACGGTTCCATCCAGCACATCCGAATACGACACGCGCGGATACGTGCCGTCCGGCCCGGCGAACCGCAGGCGCACGCGCCCGCTGCGCACCCAGTCGAACGGTGTCGCCGAAGGCACGGTCGGCGCGTGTTGCGAAGGTGCACCACGCCCCACGCCGAGCAGCGCTTCCGGCAGCGACGGCCAATGCGCGTCCCCCAGCCCCGCGCGCGACACGAGGTCGCGCATGCGTCCGTCGGCGTCGCCGGGCAGGTCGGTGTGGCCGTAACCGGCGGCTGCCGCGGCGATGACCGGCGTCGGCAGCAGTTCCTCGGTGGGGCCGTTCGATTCCGACGCCGACGGCGCCACCGGCAGCACGACGCCGCCGTGGCGACGCATCGCGTCGGCGAGCGCGACGTCGTTCGCCGCGCCGGCGCGATCGGGCTCGGACAGCACGAGGTCGAGCGCGACCGCACGCGCACCGCTTTCGCGCAGGCGGTCGACCAGGCGCGCGTGCACGTCGCGCGGCCATGGCCACTGGCCGAGCGCGGCCAGGCTGCGCTCGTCGATGGCGACGATGAGCGTGCGGCCGTCGGGTTCGGCGGTCCAGTCGGCCATGTGCGCGTCGTACAGCGCGGTGTCCAGCCGCTGCAGCACGCCGCCATACGCGAGCACGGCCGCGAGCACGCCGGCGACCAGCGTCAGCAGGGTGCGGCGCGACATGCTCAGCGGCAGGCGGGTCATAGCAGGAGCAGCACCAGCGCCGCGCCGGCGCCGCCGGCGACGTAGCACAGGCGGCAGGGCAGGCGGATTTCCTGCACGCCGCCGATCCGCATCTCGTCGCCCGCCTGGTCGAACGCATGCACGCGTACGTACCAGCGACCGCCGCCCGGCCGCGCGACGCGCAGTTCGGGCGTGGCCACGACCTCGTTCACCCGCACGTCGCTGAAGTCGGCCTTGCGCGAGAGTTCGACGCGATAGCGCGGCGCATCGCGGAACGCGCGCCAGCGGATCACCAGGCGGCCGTCGTCGGTGGACGGCTCGGAGAGTCCGGGGTCGGCCGGCGGATCGGCGATCTCGAACGGCAACGCTTCGCCGAACAGGCCGATCTGTCCGTCCGCGTCCTCTGCGGCCACGCGCCACCAGTAACGGCCCGGCACCAGCGCATCGGCGGCGCGCGTGCGCAGGTCGTCGCTGCGCAGTTCGGCGACGCGGTCGGCCATGCCGGCATCGCGCGCGATCTGCACGTGCGCGCGCACCGCGCCTTCGCTGCGCGCCCATTCGAAGCGCGGCCTGGGCTGGAACACGACTTCACCGTCGGCCGGTCGCAGCGTCAGCGGCGGCGCGGGGCCGGCGGGAATGTCGATCGCGTGCACCGCGTCGCGACCGGCGATGCCTTCGGCATCGAGCGCGCGCACGCGCAGCAGGTAACGTCCGGCGGGCAGCGCGTCGATGCGCGCGGGCGACGCCGCGACGGTGGTTTCGGCGTGCTGCACGTCCGGCGAGCCGGCATCGACCACGTCGACCTGGTACGCGGACGCGCCTTGCACCGGCGCCCACGCGAGCGAGAGCGGCAGCGCATCGACCTTGGTCGCGCCTTCGTCGAGCGTTGGCGCGGGCAGCAGAGCGCGCGCGCGGACGCGGCCGTCGTTGCGGCTGCCGAAGCCGGCTTCCAGATCGGCGTCGCCGTGGGAACCGTCGACGGCGACGCGGCCTTCGAGTACCTCGGTGGTTTCGCGGCCCTCGTCCACGCTGGTGCGGAACCGCGTGCCGCGCACGCTCGAGGTGGCCGACGGCGCGCCGACGTCGTAATGCGCGGCGGCGCCACGCTGCTTCTCGACGCGATGCGTCGCGCGGCCCTGCTGCACGCGCATGCGCGTGTCGACCATTCCGGTGCGGCCGTAACGCACCAGCCGGTCGAATTCGATGCGCGTGCCGGGGGAGAGCATCACCCGCGAGCCGTCGGCGAATTCGACGGTCGCGCTCGCGTTGGCGTCGGTCGCGATCCAGCCGCCGATGCCGATGCGCTGGTCCTGCGCCGCGGCGGTTTCGGGCATGCCGGCACCGGCGGAGAGCTTCACCGCGCCGCGCACGAAGGCCACGCGCGCGCTTTCGGGCTGTTCGCGCAGCCAGGCCACCGGCACGCGGATGCGCGTTCCCGGCGGCAGCGTGTACGGATCGGCCACGCCGTTGTGGCTTTGCAGTCGTCGCCAGTCGACGTCGCTGCGCAGGTAACGCGCGGCGAGGTCCCACAGGTTGTCGCCGGGGCGCACGTGGTACGTCCATTCGGTGGCGAAGGACGGCAGGGATGCGACCAGCAATACGATCGCCAGCGCAGCGGCGCGCGCGGACCGGTGCATCGGGCGCGGCTGCATCGAACTGTGCGACATCTGGCGACTTTCTCCTATTGGCGGCGGCGCGGGATTATGCATTAGCTCCGCGGCGCCCGGCCGCACCGCATCGGGCGGCGAGGGGATCCGGACGCGATCGCGACGACGCGCGTTGTGCGGGCGGTCATGCGGGGGTGAGATTCCGCAAGAATTCGCAATAGTTCGTTATTGCCCGCCCGGCACTCGCTCTTTACCTTCGGCCCGAACCCGGGGAGGCGGGGACGGTGCGGGACCTCGCGCATGAGGGCTTTCGAATGCGCGCGACCGCACCGTTCGAGGACGCGCAGTGCCCCGCTTGCAACGGTGATGCGCATGGGACGGCGGAACGTGTCGCGACGATCAGGGAAGTCCGGGCCGGCCGCGATGCGACTGCCATCGCCACTGCGCGAGTGTCCGCGCGACGTCGTCCTTCGCGCCGACGACCCTGAAGCCGCTTCGCCGCAGTCGCTCCGTCATCGCGCCCACGACGCGCACGTTCCGCACGCACTCCACGCCACTCGCCGTGTCCCGCGCGGCGCTGCGCGTTTCCACGTCCGTTCGTTGCGCGACAGCGCGCGTGCGGCGCATTCGATCCGAAGGGGAATCTCATGAATCGCGTCTTCCGCATCATCTGGTCCAAGGCCCTGCGCGCGTGGGTGGTGACGTCCGAGCTGGCCACGAGCGGCGGCAAGGGCGGCGGCGGTTGCGACGAACGCGAAGGCATGAATTCCTCGGGCCACTGGGCGATGCGCGCGTGCGTGGCGGCGGTGCTGTTCGCGTTGTATGCGCCGGCGTGGGCGGCGGACCGCTACTGGGACGTCAACGGCACCGCGATCGGGCAGGGCGGCACCGGCACGTGGAATGGAAGTTCGCTGTTCTGGAACTCGTTCAACGACGGCGTGACCGGCCCGATGGTCGGCTGGAACAACGCCGCGCCCGGCGGCGACAACGCGTTCTTCATGGGCACCGCCGGCACGGTGACGCTGGCCGGTCCGATGACCGTGCACAACCTCACCTTCGGGGTTGACGGCTTCACGCTCACCGGCGGTTCGCTGGCCTTCACCGGGTCGACGCCGACGATCAACGTTACGACGGGCACCGCGACCATCGCCTCCACCATCACCGGCCCGGCGAACCTCACCAAGTCCGGCGGCGGCACGCTGTCGCTGACCGGCACGAACACCTTCACCGGCAACGTGAACGTCACCGGCGGGCGGTTGATGCTCGGCAGCGACGCGGCGCTGGGCGCGGCCGGAAACGGCATCACCCTGGCCAACGGCACGCGCGTGGATTCGACCGGCGCGCTCGCCAGCAGCCGCGTGATCACGATCACCAGCGGCCGGGCCGTCGTCGGGGGCGGCGCGCTTTCGGCGCGCATCACCGGCGCGGGCGGCGTGCAGGTGACCGGCGCGATCACCAACGATGCGAACGACTTCACCGGCGGTGTGGTCTTCGGCGCGGGCACGCACAGTTTCAGCTCGGTCGGCAACCTGGGCGAGGCGAGTGCGCTGGGCGCGGCGACCGACGCCACGCTGGGCACGATCCACTCCAGCGCGGGCGGTGGCCTGGGCAACACGCTGGTGTACACGGGCGACGGCGACCGGTCCGATCGCAACTGGCAGTTCAACAACACCAGCAGCGGCGGCAATTCGCTGCAGAACCAGGGCACCGGCACGCTTACCTTGACCGGCAACATCTTCGCCGCCGGCGCCAACTGGACGCAGATGGTGTTCAGCGCGACGTCGGCCGACATGGAACTGCTCGGCGTCATCAGCGGTGCTGCGGGCCGGCAGATCAACTACGCCGGCAGCGCGGGACGCACGATCACGCTGGGCGATGCGAACACCTACGACGGCACGACGGCGATCTCGAACATCACCGTGAGGGCCGGCACGCTGGCCGATGCCGGCACCAACAGCTCGCTGGGCAGCGGCAGCACCATCGCCCTCGGCAACGGCACGCTCAGCTACACGGGCGGCGCGACGTCCACCAACCGCACGGTGACGGTCTCGGGCAACAGCGCGCTGCGCAACGACGGCACCGGTGGGTTGGCCTTCACCGGGCCGACGTCGTTCGTCGCGGGCAATCCGGTCGACACGTTCACGCTGGGCGGCAGCTTCGCCGGCACGAACACGTATGCCGGCGTGATTTCCGGCGCCGGCAGCCTGGCCATGAACGGCGCGGGCACCTGGCTGGTGAGCGGCGACAACGCCTTCACCGGCAATGTCACCGTGCAGAACGGCACGCTGCTCGCCGGACACGACAACGCGTTCGGCACGGCGAACGCGCTGGTCGTGGACGGCGGCACGCTGGACCTGGGCGGCTTCGACGTCGTCGCCGCGTCGCTGGCCGGCACGGGCGGCACCGTGGACCTGGACACCGGCTCGCTGACCATCGGTGCGGACAGCGGCAACACCGCATACGGCGGCGTCATCGCCGGCAGCGGCAGTCTGACGAAAACCGGTGCGAGCACGTTGACGCTTTCGGGCGCCAACACCTACACGGGCGACACCAACGTCGCCGGCGGCACGCTCGCGCTGGACTTCGCCAGCGCCTCGGCGCCCGCCGCCAACATCATTTCCGCCGATTCGCACCTGAACCTGGCCGGCGGCTCGGTCAGCCTCATCGGCGCCGATGGCGAGGCGAACAGCCAGGCCTTCGACGGCGTCACCGTCGCGGCCGGCAACAACACGTTGCGTGCCGCCTCCGGCACCGGCGGCAGCATGACGGTGAACCTGGGGGCGATCTCGCACACCGGCGGCATCCTCAATTTCGTCGCCCCCGGCAGCGGTGCGTTCCTCACCAGTACCGCGGACGGCGCGCTGGGCGGCTGGGCCACGGTGACCAACGGCACGACGACCGACTACGCCGAGGTCGTCGGCGGACAGATCGTCGCCTTCAACGCCTACACCAACCAGGACGATGCCAGCCAGTGGCAGTCCGGGCAGTTCATCAGCGACGAAGACGGCACCGCCAACACGGCCTTCTTCAATACCGTGTCCGGCAGCCAGCAGATCGCCGGCCTGAAATACACCGCCGCGGCGAATTCGATCGTCGCCATCGACCCGGGCCAGACGCTTGGCGTGGACGGCACGATCATCGTCAACTCGACCACGGGATCGGCGAACCAGACGATCCAGGGCGGCTCGCTCACCGGCGCGGCCGGCGGCGGCACGCTGGGCGTGCTGAAGAACAGCGCGGGCACGTTCCTTGTTTCCTCCGACATCGTCGACAACGGCGGCGCCGTGGGCTTCGTCGTGGGCGGCACCGGCGGCGGCACCGCGGATGCGCTGGGCAGCGGCACGGTGTCGTTGACCGGCAACAACCGCTACACCGGTTCGACCACCGTGAGCGGCGCCGCGTTGGCCTTCGACAGCGTCGCCAACGGCGGCACGGCGAGCGCCATCGGCGCGTCGTCGAGCGATTCGTCCAACCTCGTGCTCGAGAACGGCACGCTGCGCTATACCGGCACCACGGCCACCACCGATCGCGGCTTCACGCTGGTCAACGCCGGCTCCACCCGCAACATCGAAGTCGTCGAAGCCACCACCGAGCTGACCTTCACCGGCCAGGTGACCAGCCCGGACGATGCCGGCTTCACCAAGACCGGTGCCGGCACGCTGACCCTGGGCAACGGCGGCAACGACTACATCGGCGCGACCACGATCTCGGGCGGCACGCTGTCGGTGAACACGTTGGCCGACGGCGGGCAGGCCAGCGGCATCGGCGCGGCTTCGGCCGATTCGGCGAGCCTCGTGCTGCAAGGCGGCGGCACGCTGCGCTACACCGGCGCGACGGCGAGCAGCGATCGCGGCTTCACCGTGACCAGCGGGCTGGGTGGCGCCATCGACGTCAGCAACGCGGCCACGACGCTCACGCTCGGCGGCATCGCCACGGGCGACGCGCTGCTGCGCAAGCAGGGCGACGGCACCCTCGTGCTGTCGGGCACGAACACCTATCGCGGGCAGACCTTCGTCGACGCGGGCACGTTGCGTGCCGGATCGACCGCGGCCTTCGGCGTCGCCAACATGATGAACCTGGCCGACGCGGCGGGCGTGACGCTCGACCTGGACGGCTTCGACAACAAGGTCGGCGGCCTGCAGGGCGGCGGCGCGAGCGGCGGCAACGTGCTGCTCGGCGACGCGATGCTCACCATCGGCGGCAACAACGGCGTGTACGCCGGTGCGATCAGCGGCAGCGGCGGGATCATCAAGGAGAACACCAGCACGCAGACGATGACCGGCTGCAACAACACCTACACCGGAACGACGACGATCCGCGGCGGCACGCTCATCGTCGACTGCCTGGCGGATGCGGGGCAGGCGAGCGGCATCGGCGCTTCGACCGACGTCTCCGGCGGGCTGGTGATCACCGGCGGCGCGAGCCTGGACTACACCGGCGGCTCGGTCGACATCGATCGCGGCCTCACGGTGAGCGGTGTCGGCATCCTCGACGTGACCCAGGCCGCGACGACGCTGACGATGTCCGGCGCCGTCGTCGGCAGCGGTACCTTCGCGAAGGACGGCGCTGGCACGCTGGTGCTTTCCGGCGACAACACCTACGCGGGCACGACGCTGATCTCCAATGGCACGCTGCGCGCCGGTTCGGACACGGCGCTGGGCAACAGCGGGGTGCGCATGGGCCCGGCGGGCACGCTGCTCGACCTGGGCGGTCACGACATCGGCGTCAGCTGGATCGACGACAACGTCGGCAACGCCGACGCCCCCACCGTCGGCAACATCGCGCTGGGCGGCAACACCCTGACGATCACCACCGGCGCCGCCGCGCTCGGCAACGGCTCCGTCGTCAACTACGCCGGCGTCATCAGCGGCACGGGCGGCATCGTCAAGAACGGCGGTTCGTCGCAGCAGTTCTCCGGCTGCAACAACACCTACACCGGCGCCACCACGATCAACGGCGGCTGGATCATGGTCGATTGCCTCACGGACGGCGGCCTTGACAGCAGCATTGGCGCCTCCACCAGCGACGCCGCCAACCTCGTGCTCGACGGTGGCCGCCTGCGCTACCTCGGCGCGGGCGACAGCACCGATCGCCAGTTCACCGTCGGCCAGAACCACGTCTGGCTCGACGCCTCCGGCACGGGCGCGATCGAATTCACCAGCACCGCGCCGGTGGTGTTCTCCGGCACCGGCAACCGCACGCTGACGCTCGGCGGCATCAGCACCGACGACAACGCGCTGGCCGCCCGCATCGACAACGCCGCCGGTGGCACGACCGCGCTCACCAAGGAAGGCACCGGCACCTGGGTCCTGCGCAACACCGGAAGCACGTACACCGGACGCACGACGATCAACGGCGGCGTGCTCGCGGTGGACAAGCTCGCCGACGGCGGCCAGGCGAGTTCGATCGGCATGTCCGGTTCGGCCGCGACCAACCTGGTGATCGGCAACGGCTCGACGCTGCGCTACACCGGTGCGGGCGACACGACCGACCGCCTGTTCACGCTCTCCACCGGCGTGAGCTTCATCGAATCCTCCGGCACCGGCGCGATCACCTTCAGCAACACCGCTTCGGCGTCGTACAGCGGCGGCGGCGCGCGCACGCTCGCGCTGGGCGGCACCAACACCGGGCTGAACACGATGGGCAACACCATCGTCGACCAGAACGCGACCACCGGCAAAACCACGCTCGCCAAGAACGACCCGGGCACCTGGGTGCTCACCGGCAACAACAGCTACAGCGGCAACACGGTCATCAACGACGGCAACCTGATGATCGGCAACGGCGGCACCTCGGGCAACGCCGGCACCGGCAACGTCATCGTGGTGAATCCGACCTCGACGCTGTCGTTCAACCGGTCCGACAGCTTCGATTTCACCGGCACGCTCAGCGGCCTGGGCAACATCGCCCAGGTCGGCACGGGCACGACGGTGCTGACCTCGGCGGACAACGCCATGGGCGGCGTGACCGGCGTGGACGCCGGTGTGCTGCAGATCGACGGCGGCTTCACCACGGGGTCGGCCGAGATCGATGCGGGCGAACTGCGCGTGTCCATCAGCGGCACGCTGACCGCGCCAGCCATCGCGATGAACGACGGCTCGCTGCTCACGGTGGGCGGCACGGTGCAGGGCTCGGGCGGCGTGGCCAGCACGCTGACCGGCGACGCGGGCAGCGCCACCATCGACATCGCCAGCGGCGGCGCGCTGCGCGCGAACGGCGACCTGGACGACGGCGCGGATGCGGTGAACGTCGCCGGCACGCTCGACACCGGCGCGGGCGCGCTCAGCCTCGGCACGGGCGACGACACGCTCACCCTGCGCGACGGCGCGGTGCTCGCCGGCCTGGGCGGGGACGGCGGTGCGGCCGGCGACGACGCGCTGGTGCTCGACATCGCGGGTGCGATCACGTTCGACGGCGCGAAGACCACGGCGTTCGAGCGGCTGGTGAAGCGCAACACGGGCACGGCGACGTTCACCGGCGCGCAGGCGTTCGCGGGCGGCACGTCGATCGAAGGCGGCGCGCTCGACGTCGCCGGCGACCTGCTCACGCCGACCGTGGCGCTCGCCGACGGCACCGCGCTGAACCTGATCGCCGGCGCCGGCGTGGAGGCCGGCGGCGGTATCGCGACCACGCTCACCGGCAGCGCGGGCGCGAACACCGTGACGGTCGCGGCGGGCGCGAGCCTGGTCGCCAGCGGCGACCTCGGCGCGGGCAACGACGTGCTCGACGTCGCCGGCGTCCTCGACACCGGCGCGGCGTCGCTGGCGCTGGGCGACGGCGACGATCGCCTCACCATCCACGACGACACCACGCTCATCGGCACCGTCGTCGCCGGCAGCGGCAACGACACGTTCGACACGAACATCGCAGGCGTCGCCGACCTCGGCGCGGTGCAGGGCTTCGAGACGCTCGACAAGACCGGCGCCGGCACGCTCAACATCAACGGCCCGATGGGTTCGGACTTCGCCACGGTCAACGTGCGCGCCGGCACGCTGCGCATCACCGCGCCGGACGGCGACGTGATCGCGCCGCCGGGCCTGCCGATCACCACCACGGTGTCGAATGGCGCGACGTTGCAGGTCGACGGCAGCTACGGCTGCGGCGCGGGCAACGATTCGATGACCGTCGCCGGCGCGGTCACCGGCAGCGGCACGATCGGGATGTGCGACGGCGACGACACGCTCGCCGTCACCGACGGCGGCGACTTCAGCGGCTTCACCGGCGTGATCGACGGCGGCAACGCCGCCGTCGGCGACCGCGTGCTGCTGGACAACGCCTCGGCGCTGGAGTTCGGCGTCGGCAACCTGGTCGGTTTCGAGATCCTGCGCAAGGAGAACACCGGCGAAGCCACGCTCACCGGCAACCAGACGTACGGCAACGTCGTGGACATCAACGCCGGCACGTTGACGGTCGGGGCGGGCGCCAGCCTCAACACGCCGGCGGTGGTGCTCAACGGCGGCACGACGCTGTCCGTGGACGGCTTCCTGCAGGGCGCGGGCGGCGGCGCGGCGAACATCCTCGGCGGCAACGGCGTGGAGACCGTGCGCATCGCCGGCACCGCCAACGCCACCGGCGACCTCGGCGCGGGCGACGACGTGCTCGACGTGAGCGGCGTGCTCACCACGTCCGGCAGCGGCTTCAGCCTCGGCGCGGGCAACGATCGCCTGATCGTGCACGACGGCACCTTCATCGGCGGCACGATCGACGGCGGCGACGGCCTGGACACGCGCGTGTACGACATCGCCGGCGTCGCGACGCTCGGCGCGCTGGCGAACTTCGAAGGCGTGACCAAGCAGGGCACCGGCCGGCTCAACATCAACGGCCCGGGTGCGACCGATCTTCAGCAGGTGGAAGTGCTGGGCGGCACGCTCAGCATCGGCGCCGGCAGCAGCGTCACGGCCAAGCCGGGCGATTCGCTCGCGATGCGGGTGGGCGCCGGCGCGACGCTCGACGTGACGACCGGCGGCAGCATCGGTTGCGGGCTCGGCGCGGACACGCTGTCGATCGCCGGCGACCTCACCGGCGGCGGCACGGTCGGCCTGTGCGATGGCGACGACACGCTGACGCTCACCGATGGCGCGGACCTGTCCGGCTTCACCGGCGTGATCGACGGCGGCGCGAACGGCGCCGGCGACCGCATCGTGCTCGCCAGCACCGGCGCGATGACGGCGGACCTGGGCGACGCGATCAACTTCGAATTCCTGCAGAAGGACGGCGCCGGCGAAGCCACGCTGGTCGGCGACGTGGCGTTCGACGCCGCGCAGATCGACGGCGGAACGCTGACCATCGCGGACAACCTCGTCACGTCCTCGGTGGCCATGGCCGGCGGCACGACGCTGAACGTCGACGGCACCCTGCAGGCGGGCGCCGGCGTGACCACGATCACCGGCGGCGCGGGCGTGGAGACGGTGAACATCGCCGGCAGCGCGATCGCCACCGGCGACCTCGGCGGCGGCAACGACGTGCTCGACGTCACCGGCACGCTCGACACCGGCCCCGGAATGTTCGGCCTGGGCGGCGGCGACGACCGCTTCACCGTGCACGACGGCACCACCGTCACCGGCACCGTCGACGGCGGCGCGGGCTTCGACACGCGCGTGTACGACATCGACGGCACGGCGACGCTGGGCGCGCTGGTCAACTTCGAGGGCATCACCAAGACAGGCACCGGCACGCTCGAGATCGCCGGCCCCGGCGCCACGCTCGTGCAGGACGTGCAGGTGCTCGGCGGCACGTTGCACGTGGCAGCGGGCGGCGACGTCGCCGGCGTGCGCAACGCGGTGGTGGGCAGCGGCGCGACGCTCGACATCGACGGGAACTTCGATTTCACCAACGATGCCGACACCTTCACCGTGGCCGGCGCCGTGACCGGCACGACCCTCGACCTGCTCGGCGGCGACGACACGCTGACGTTGCAGGACGGCGCTGACCTGTCCGGCCTGGCGAATCCGATCGACGGCGGCGCGGGCACCGACACGCTGGTGGCGGACCTGGCCGGAACGGCGACGCTGGGCGGCGCGACCGGTTTCGAAACGCTGACCAAGACCAACACCGGCACGCTGGTGGTCGCCGGCCCCGCGCCCTCGACCTTCAGCACGGTGAACGTGGTCGGCGGCACGCTGGATGTCGGCCCGGCCGGTTCGCTCAACGGCGTGGTCGCCGGCAGCATCGGCAACGGCGCGACGCTGAACCTCGACGGCACCTACACCGGCACGGCCGGTAACGACACGCTGAACGTGGCCGGCGCGATCACCGGTGCCGGTTCGATCGCGCTCGGCGACGGCGACGACGCGCTGGTGCTGCGCGACGGCGCCGACCTCGGCGCGCACGGCGGCAGCATCGACGGCGCGGCCGGCACGGACCGCGTGGTGCTCGACAACGCCGCGCGGTTGCAGATGACCGGCACGCTGTCGAACTTCGAGGTCCTGCAGAAGCGGAACACGGGCGAGGCGGTCCTCGCCGGCGCTTCGACCTTCACCGGCGGCACGCGCATCGACGGCGGCACGCTGACCGTCGCCGGCAACCTGGTCACGCCGACGATCGCCATGGCCGACGACACCACGCTGCGGATCGACGGCGCGGTGTCCGGCGGCAGCGCGGCGACGCTCACCGGCAGCGCCGGCACCAACACGGTCGTGGTGAACGGGATGGCCACGCTCGACGGCGACCTCGGCGCGGGCGAGGACGTGCTCGACGTGGTCGGCACGCTCGACACCGCCGGCGGGGCGCTGTCGCTGGGCGATGGCGACGACCGTTTCGTCGTGCACGACGACACCGTGGTGACCGGCACCATCGACGGCGGCGCGGGCATGGACAGCCGCGTCTACGACATCGAACGCACCGCCGAATTCGGCGCGCTGCTCAACTTCGAAGGCGTCACCAAGCTCGGCGGCGGCACCCTGGACGTGAGCGGCCCGGGCACGACCGCGCTGCAGAGCGTGGAAGTGCTGGAGGGCACGCTGCATGTCGGCGCGGCCGGCAGCATCGCCGCCATCGCCGGCGCCGCGCTGGACACGGTGGTCGCCGCGGGCGCGACGCTCGCCGTCGACGGCAGCTTCGGCTGCGGCGCCAGCGCGGATCGCATGACGGTCGGGGGTACGGTGTCGGGTTCGGGCACCGTCGCGATGTGCGGCGGCGACGACACGCTGACCCTGCAGGACGGCGCGACGCTGGCCACCGTGATCGACGGCGGCGCCGACATCGACACCGTGGTGCTCGACAATGCCACGGCGATGAGCTTCGACGCGGCGCAGACGATCAACTTCGAAACGCTGCGCAAGGACGGTGCGGGCGTGGCGACGCTGACCGGGGATGCGACCTTCAGCCACGGCACGCACATCGACGGCGGCACGCTGGCGATCGACGGCGCGCTCGACACCGCCACGGTGACGATGGGCGACGGCACGGTGCTCGACGTGGCCGGCACGCTGCGGAGCGTGGGCGGCGGCGTCGCCACGATCGACGGCAGCGCCGGTGCGAACACCGTCGTCGTGTCGGGCACGGCGCTGCTCGCGGGCGACCTCGGCGACGGCAACGACGTCGTCGACGTCACCGGTACGCTGGACACCGGCAGCGGCGTGCTCGCGCTCGGCGCGGGCGACGACATGCTGACGATCCACGACGGCACGCGCCTGGTCGGTACCGTCGACGCGGGGCAGGGCGTGGATACGTTGAACACCGACATCGCGACCCACGCCGACCTCGGCGCCGTGCAGGGCTTCGAAAGCCTGCGCAAGACCGGCGCCGGCACGCTCGACGTCAATGGCCCGGCGGATTCGGAGCTCACCAACGTCGACATCGCCGCCGGCACCGTCCATGTCACCGCGAACGGCAGCATCGCCGCGCGCACGACCACCGTCGCCAGCGGCGCGAGCCTGCGCGTGGACGGCACGTACACCGGCACCAGCGGCGACGACACGTTCACCTCGATGGGCACGGTCGCCGGCGCGTTCTCCTTCGGCGCGGGCGACGATGCGGTGCATTTCGCCGCGGGCGATGCGAGCGGCGTGACCGCGCTGGACGGCGGCGCCGGACGCGACGTGGTCGGCTTCAGCGGCATGCAGATGAGCGGCGCGCCGTCGCTCACCGGCTGGGAACGCGTGGAACTGCGCAACGGCACGACGCTCGCGCTCGCCAGCGCGCTGCAACTGGGCGGCGGCACGCTCGCCATCGACGGCACCTCGACCCTGCTCGCCAACGCGGGCGCGGCGATCGGCGGCGACGTCGAGAACGCGGGCGCGATCGAGCTGGGCATGCACCGCGTGGCGATCGGCGGCCGTTACGCCAGCAACGGCGGCACGGTGCGGATCGGCGTCTCGGCGACGCAGGCCGGCGGCATGGATGTCGACGGCGACGTCGCGGGCGACACGCGCGTGGAGTTCATGGGCGATGGCAGCGACCTGAGCAACGCCGGCCCGGTGCTGGTGGTGTCGAGCCCGAACGACGACGCCGCGACCGCGGGCCGCTTCGTCCCGACCGACGTGGAAGGCGGCAAGGTGCGCGTGGGCGGCAGCGTCACGCCGTGGAGCTTCGACCAGAACGCCGACCGCAACTGGTACCTCACGCCGGAGTCGGCGCAGCTGCTGCCGGAAGTCGCCGGTTACGGCGCGCTGCCGGGTCTGGGCGCGGCGTTGAGCCAGCACGCGACGAGCATGGCGCAGCAGCGCCTGGGCGACATCCGCAACATCGGCCGTCCCGCGTGCGACCAGGGCGTGCGCGACGCGTCCACCGGCGGCGCGGGCGAGGGCGTGGTGGAGGACTGCCACGGCGCGTGGGTGGCCGCGACCGCGAACGAACTGGAGCTCGGCGCGAACCCGGGCTTCGCCGTGTCGGGCGACGACGTCGGCATGTACGCGGGTATCGACGGCGACCTTGAGCGTCCGAACCGCACGTTCCGCGCCGGCGGCTACATCGGCTACACGCGCGGCGTGTACTGGTCCAGCGGCGCGAATTCGAGCGGGCTGGCCGGCATGAGCCAGGCGCGGATCGAACTCGACACGCCCACCGTCGGCATGTACGCCAGCCACCTGTGGAACGGCGGCGCGTTCCTCGACCTGAGCCTGGCCGGCAGCCGGCCGTCGGCCGACATCCGCACGCCGGACGGCTTCACCCAGCGCATCGTCGGCAACTACCTGACCTTCGACGCGCGCGCCGGCAAGGCGTACTCGCTCGACAGCGGCTGGACGCTGGAACCGCAGGTGGAACTGATCGCCAGCGCGGTGTCGTGGCAGGACCTGGTGGACGCGGCGAATCGCGAGTTGCACATCGACGACGCCGTGGTCGGCACCGCGCGCGCCGCGTTGCGCATCGAGAAGGCGTTCACCACGAACGCCGGCTCGCGCGTGCGGCCGTGGGCGAAGTTCGCCGTGCAGAACATCGTCGGCGAACAGGACAGCGCGCTGGACGTGCGCCAGGCCGGTTCGACCGCGACGCCGCAGGCGTTCCCGACGCACGACCTGGGCACCTCGGCCACGCTGGACGTGGGCGTGGAGGCGGCGGTCGGCCGCAACGTGAACGTGTTCGGCCAGCTGTCGGCGAGCCATGAGCTGGACGGCACCGATTACGAGCAGCGTTCGGCGACGGTGGGGGTGAATGTGCGGTGGTGAGCGTGGGCCATCGCGGTGCTTCAACCCCGCTGGGGTGAGAGGCGGACCTGCGGTGCTTGAGCCCCTCTCCCTCCGGGAGAGGGGTTGCGGTGAGGGCAGGGGCGTGCGGTGCTCCGACGATCGCCGTAGTCCGCTTTCGCTGGAATGCGCATGCCATCCGCGCGTCGACGAAAATCAAAACGGGTTCCTGCTTTCGCTGGGATGACGGCGGAGAAGCGCGCGAAAGCTATTCCAGGCCCTCGACGCCTCGCACGAATCCCCGCATCAACCCCGCGCACCGCGCCGCATGCGTCTCCAGCAGCAGGTGCGGCCCGTCGAGGATGTGCGCTTCCATGCGCGGCAGCGCCTTCATCCACGACAGCGTTTCGTCCAGGTCGAAGAACACGTCGTGCCGTCCCCACAGCATCAGCGCGGGCGGCTGCCGTTGTTCCAGATACCGCGCGATCTCGCCGAAGCGCGCCACGTGACGGCGATAGTCGTACACCAGCGCGCGCTGCATCGCGATGCGGCCGGGCAGGGACATGACGCGCCAGTCCTGCTCCCATTGCGCCGGATCGATCCGCGCGGCGATGTCTGGCGGAATGTCGCCCACGTACTGGTAACGCGTTCCCTCGTACGTGAGATGCGCGGTCGCGGCGGCTTCGTTTTCCGGCGTCGGATCGCGCCAGTACGCTTTCGTCGCCTCCCACGACGGTCCCATGCCGCTGGCGTGGACGTTCGCGTTCTGCACGATCAGGCCGCGCACCGCGTCCGGCGCGCGCGTGGCCAGATGCAACGCCACCGGCGCGCCGAAATCGTGGACGTAGAGGTACCAGGAGTCCACATCCAGTTTCGCCAGCAGGCGCTCGACCGCGTCGGCATGGCGCTCGAAGGAGGGCGGCTCGATCGGTTCGGACTGCCCGAAGCCGGGCAGGTCCGGCGCGATCACGAAACAGGTGTCGGACAGCGGCGCGATCACGTCGCGGAACGACGCCGACGACGCGGGAAATCCGTGCAACAGCAGCAACGCGGAGCGGCTGCGATCGCCCGCCGTGCGCACCGCGAGGCCTTCGATCGTGGTCGGCGTGGTCATCGTTCCGGCGTCCGTGCGGGTGAAGCGCGAGTGTCGGATGCAGGGCGTCAAGGGAATGCGGTCGATCGGCGGCGGCGATCCGCACGCGTGCGTACGTCGTCGGGATCCCTGCTGCGCTGCGTCATGGTTGCGTGCGCATCGCATCGCCAATTCGATAGCAAATCTATCGTCTGAATCTCCCTTCGCGTGGGTCTTGTCCGGTTCCGCTTCGCCGACACTCCAGTCCATGACGAGGCGGGGACATGCGTAGCAAATTGTTCGTACCGGGGTGCCGGCCGGAGCTGTTCGTGAAGGCCATGGACGGTGCGGCCGATGCGC
The DNA here is from genome assembly GCF_057747855.1 of Lysobacter sp. SCRH-1R. Lineage (NCBI taxonomy): Bacteria > Pseudomonadati > Pseudomonadota > Gammaproteobacteria > Lysobacterales > Lysobacteraceae > Lysobacter > Lysobacter sp. SCRH-1R. The sequence continues at coordinate 1,886,710 of NZ_CM173227.1, forward strand.
TGTCCTTCGATCTGGAGGATTCCGTCGCGCAGGCCGGCAAGGCGCAGGCGCGTGCGGACCTGGCCGCGTTCCTGCGCTCGGCGCGCGCGCTCGCGAGCGACAAGACCCTGATCGTGCGCACCAATGCGCCGGATTCGGCGGATTTCGAAGCGGACCTGCAGGCGCTCGCCGGCGCGCGCGTGGACCTGTTGAACGTGCCGAAGGTGGAAAGCGCAGACGACGTGCTGCACGCCATCGAAGCGCTCGAACGCCACCTGCATCGCGACGGCGGTTTGCCCGGCCTGCTGGTCAACATCGAAACGCCCAAGGGGCTGCGCGATGCGGCGCGGATCGCCGCCGCGCATCCCGGCGTGGCCGGATTGCAGCTGGGCCTGGGCGACCTGTTCGAACCGTTCGGCATCGATCGCCGTCGCGGCGAGAACGTCCATTCGGCCATGTTCGCCGTGCGCCTCGCGGCGGCGCAGGCGGGCGTGTTCGCGTGCGACAGCGCGCATCCGGAGTTTCGCGACGGCGCGCAGTTCCAGGCCGAAGCCGAACTCGCGCGCAGCCTGGGGTTCGTCGGCAAGAGTTGCATCCACCCGCGCCAGGTCGAATGGGCGAACGCGATCTTCCGCGTCGGCGAGGTCGAAGTGGCCGCCGCGCAGCGCGTCGTCGAGGCGGCGCGGGTCGCGCGCGACGCCGGGCGCGGTGCGTTCTCGGTCGACGGCCGCATGGTCGATCCGCCGTTCCTGCGTCGCGCCGAAGCGATAATCGCCGCCGCGCAACGCCAGTCCACGCACGTTACGGAGCCGAATCGATGAACCTGCCGCAATGGCTTCGACGCGTCGCGGCGGTGTGCCTGCTGGCGTTCGCGAGCGCGCCGTGCGCCGCGGAAAGCCTGGCGTCGGTCGAAGCCGACAGCCTGCCCGCACTGCCTTCGATCGAGTCGCCGCTGGTGCTGGCGACCATCGCGCAGCGTCCGGTGGTGCTCGGTGCGAACAGTGCCTCGGTGCTGAACGCCGATCGCAGCGGCTGGTCGCCGCTGGCGTGGGCGGGCGATGCACCGGTGCGTTCGGCGTTCGGCAACGGCGATGCGGCATTCGCGCTGACCGGTGCCGGGCCGCAGCGGATCGAGGGTGTCGCGCGTCTTGCTCTCGCCGGCGATCGGTTGCAGGCACAGGTCCTTCCGTCGCTCCCGTTCGCATTGCGCGAGGCGCAGGGCGCGTTCGGCGACAACCGGGTCTACGTCGCCGGCACCGACGAGAGCACCGGCGAAACAGCGGTACTGCAGCTGGATACCGCATCGCCGACGCCCTCGTGGAGCCTCGGGCCGCGTGGGCTCGCGCAGGGACGCGTCACCTCGCTCGTCGCGCAGCGCGGCCAGCTGCTGGCGACGATCGCCGCCGACGGCGGCCCGGATCGGCTGTGGCGCTGGTCCGGCGAACACGGCTGGCAGGCGATGCCCGACGTGCCCGGCACGATCCAGCCCGGCTCGGCGCGCGCGATGGGCCAGGCGCACGTGCTCTATCTCGTGCGCGATCCGGCCGCGCCGGACGCGGCGCCGTCGATGATGACGTTCCAGATCATCGTGCAGGCGTGGGCCACGCTGCCGGGACGCGGCGTCGCCGGTCCGGCGCTCAGCGCCGCGTGGCGCGACGGCCTGGTGCAGGTCGCGCCGGGCACCGGCGGCGCGCTCGCGTCGTTCGTGCAGGTGCAGGCGCGCAAGCTGCTGCTCAGCTGGCTCGACTGGGCGGTCATCGTGGTCTACCTGGTCTCGATGATCGGCATCGGCCTGTACTTCTACCTGCGCGAGAAGCGCAAATCGACGTCGGACTTCTTCGTCGGCGGGCGCTCGATCCCGTTCTGGGCCGCCGGCGTCAGCCTGTACGCAGCCAACACCAGCTCGATCAGCTTCATCGCGATCCCCGCCAAGGCGTTCGAGACGAACTGGCAATACCTCACCAACAACCTCGTCGCGGTGCTGGGCCTGGTGTTCGTGGCCATCGTCATCGTCCCGCTGCTGCGGCGGCTGAACCTGATGTCGGTGTTCAGCTACCTGGAAACGCGCTTCCACCCCTCGATCCGCATGCTCGCGAGCGCCCTGTGCATCGTGATGCAGATCGGCAGCCGCATGAGCGTGATCCTGTTCCTGCCGGCGCTGGGCATCTCCACCATCACCGGCATCGACGTGGTGTGGAGCGTGCTGCTGATGGGCGGCTTCACCATCGTCTACACCGCGATGGGCGGGATGAAGGCGGTGATCTGGACCGACTTCGTGCAGGTCATCGTGAAGATGGGCGGCGCGATCTTCGCCATTGCCTTCATCGTCTGGCACGTGAAGGGCGGCTTCCCCGAATTCGCGCAGGTCGCCGCGGCGGCCGACAAGACCAGGCTGCTGGACTTCAGTTTCGACCTCACCAAGGCCACCGTGTGGGGCTTCATCTTCCTGGTGATCTTCGATGTGGTGCTGACCTTCCCGAAGGACCAGGTGCTGATGCAGCGGGTGCTATCCACCGAATCGGACAAGGAAGCCGGGCGCTCGGTGTGGGCCTTCGCGGCCATCATGATCCCGGGCGGCTTCATCTTCTACGGCATCGGCACCGCGCTGTACGTGTACTACCAGTCGCATCCGGAACGCATGAATCCGCTGCTGCCCGTGGACGCGACCTTCGCGCTGTTCATCGCCGCCGAGCTGCCGATGGGCGTAACGGGACTGATCATCGCCGGCATCTTCGCCGCGGCGATGGCGACGCTGTCGGGGATCATGAACTCGGTCGCGACGCTCATCTCGGTCGACTTCTACGAAAAACTCGCGAAGAACCCGACGCCGAAGCAGAGCGTGTTCTTCGCCGAGGTGATGACCGTGGTCGTCGGCCTGATCGGCATCGGCGCGGCGCTGCTGCTGGCGCGGTTCGACATCCATTCGCTGTTCGACGTGTCCATCGAACTGGCCGGCCTGCTCGGCGGCGGTTTCGCCGGCGCGTACACGCTGGGGATGTTCACCCGGCGCGCGAACTCGCAGGGCGTGGCGATCGGCATCGCCGGCAGCATCGGGCTGACCATGCTGGCCTGGTCGATGGACCTGGTGCACCCGTACTTCTACCTGGCGATCTCGATCCTGCTGTGCATCGTGATCGGCTACGTGGCGAGCCTGTTCTTCCCGCCGCCGCAGCGATCGCTGGCCGGACTGACGATCTACCGGCGCGACCAGGTCAAGCCCGGGGCCGCCGTCGCCGAAGGCGCCGCGGGCTGATGTTTCCACCCGCGCGCCCGTTGTGTAGCCTTCTGCGCCGCACAGCGAGGTAGCCGGTGGACACGCAGTTCCTGAACACGTTCGTCATCGTCGCCGACCGCGGCTCCATGGCCGCGGCGGCACGCGAGCTGAACATCACGCCAGCGGCGGTGTCGCAGCAGATCCGCACGCTGGAACGCGAACTCGGCGCGCCGCTGATCGCGCGTGCCGGCCGCACGGTGAGCGTCACGGAGGAGGGCGCGCGCATCCTGGAACGCGCGCGCGACCTGCTGCGCGACGTCGCCGACCTGCGCAGCGTCGCCAACGACAAGGCGCTGTCCGGCGAACTGCGCCTGGGCGCCTGCCCGACGGCGCTGGCGGGCATGCTGCCGGACATCCTGGTGCGCATGGTCCAGCAGTTCCCGCAGATCAACGTGTTCATCAAGCCGGGGTATTCGGCCGACCTGTACCGCGCGGTGGAAGCGGGCGACGTGGACGCCGCCATCGTGCTCCAGGCGCCGTTCTCCCTGCCCAAGACCTGCGACTGGCGGCTGCTTCGCGAAGAGCCGCTGGTCGTGCTGGCGCCGGAATCGATGGCGCACCGCGATCCGCACGAACTGCTCGCGAACGAGCCGCTGATCCGCTACGACCGGCATCAATGGGGCGGTCGCCAGGCCGACGAATACCTGCGCAACGCGGGCATCGTGCCGCGCGAGCGCTTCGAACTGAACGCCCTGAACGCGATCGCGGTGATGGTCGACCGCGGGCTGGGCGTGTCGCTGGTGCCCGACTGGGCGCAGCCGTGGCCCGAGGGCCTGCGCCTGGTGCGCATGCCGCTGCCGAACGAATGCGTGCCGCGCCGCATCGGCATCGTGTGGTCGCGATCGAGCGTGCGCGTGCGGCTGGTGCACGTGCTGCTCGAGGAGAGCTGCAAAGTGTGCTGATTCCGCCGGTTTTCTGCTGCGACGCAATAAATCGTCACATCGCTGCAAACAAAAACTAGCCTCTGAACATACCGCGCGACGGTTCAATGAGGCCCTGCAAGGGCATACGTTCTGTGCCCGAAACACATGCGTTGAAAGACGGTGTTTCTGAAGGCGCCGGGAGGGGCGTCGTCCGAGCGATCCGCCACACGGAACGCGCGGACCGAACGTAGAGCGCAGGCCGCAATGGCCGGCGCAGCCACCAGAACAAAAAATAGAGATCCGTCATGATCAAACCGTTGACCGCAGCGATAACTTGCGTGCTGCTCGCATCCGCCTTGCCGGCGAATGCGCAATCGATGAACCCGCCGTCGCAGGGCGCGGAAGAAAACCCCGGCAGCGAGCAGGAAGCCACCAACCTGGACAACGTCATCGTCACCGGCGTGCGCACGCCCAAGACGGTGGACAAGATTCCCGGCGCGATCACGCTGGTGTCCAAGGAAGAAATCAAGAACACGCTGCTGGTCACCGAGGACGCGACCGCGGTGCTCGCGAAGACCGTCCCGGGTTACGCCGAGGCGTCGCAGGCGATGAGCAACTCCGGCGAGACGCTGCGCGGCCGTGTCGCGCTGCGCCTGTTCGACGGCGTGCCGCAGGGCTCGCCGCTGCGCGACGGCAGCCGCAATGCGACCTTCACCGACATGGGCATCGTCGATCGCGTGGAAGTGATCAACGGCCCGTCCGCGTCGGAAGGCATTGGCGCGGCGGGCGGCATCATCAACTACCTGTCCGCCACGCCGACGAAGGAAGGCAACGAGTTCCGTTTCGTCACGCGCTATTCGACCCAGTTCAAGGACGACAGCGAAGGCTGGAAGGTCGGCATGAACTTCATGCGCAAGCAGGACGCCTACGACATGGTCGTCGGCCTCTCGCGCGTGGAGCGCGGCATGGGCTACGACGGCGACGGCCGCCGCCTGGGCATGAACACCAGCGGCTCGACCCACGATTCCTCCTCGGAGAACGTGTTCCTGAAGGGCGGCATCAACTTCGGCGAGAGCGGCGAGAAGCGCCTGCAGGCCTCCTACAGCCGCTTCAAGATCGAGGGCAACGGCGACTACATCCAGGTCGACGGCTGCCGCTACGATCCGGTGGAGTGCCCGAACCCCTCGACGAACACGTCGGAGAAGGGCCACCTGTTCGGCAGCAAGTCCGAGTTCAACGACTTCGAGCAGGTCAACGTCATCTACACCGACAGCGACTTCGCGCAGGGCACGCTGAGCATCAACGGCTACTGGGCCGACCAGGCGATGCGCTATCCGCCGGAAGCCGGCGAGGATCGCTACGACCCGCTGATCCCGGTCAACGGGCCCGACGGCCAGATGTGGGACCAGTCGGAAATCCTGTCGGAGAAGGAAGGCCTGCGCCTGGCGTGGGCGCGCCCGATGCTGTTCAACGTGGACGGACTGGAACTGCGCACCGGCGTGGACTGGGTGCGCGACACGGCCGAGCAGCGCCTGGCGCTGACCGACCGCCTGTGGGTGCCGCCGATGGAATACACCAGCGTCGCGCCGTACATGCAGCTGAGCTACGACATTGGCCCGGTCACCCTGAGCGGCGGCATCCGCCGCGAGGACGGCGAGCTGAAGGTCGACGACTACACCACCACGTATTTCCGCGATCGCCGCTTCGTCAACGGCGGCACCCTGGAATACACCGAGAACCTGACCAACCTCGGCGCGATCTGGCGCATCGGCAACGGCTGGTCGACGTTCGTGGCGTACGGCGAAGGCTTCGGCCTGCCGAACGTGGGCATCCCGCTGCGCAACATCTCGTGCCCGGACGATCCGGACGACACCAAGCCGGACGGCTGCCCGGGCGATCCGTCGATCTCCGTCGGCGACATCTTCGACCTGCAGCCGGTCGTGGTGGAGAACCGCGAGATCGGCGTGAACTGGATCGGTGATCGCGCCTCGTTCGGTGCGTCGTACTACGACTCCGAGTCGGAGTACGGCACCTCGTTCGTGATCGATCCGGCCACCGACGACTACGTGCTGTTCCGCGCGCCGACGCGCATCAAGGGCATCGAGCTGAGCGGCGACTACCGCTTCGGCGACCAGTGGCGCCTGAGCGGCGTGTACTCGCGCATCCGCGGCAAGACCTCGTTCTGGAGCGAGGATCCGGAAGGCCGCTTCGGTGCGGGCGACCTGAACAAGCCGATGGGCGCGCTGGACGTGAACCCGGACAAGATCGCGCTGAACCTGCGCTACCGGCCGGTGCAGCAGATGGAACTGGTGCTGGGCTCCACCACGCTGCTCTCGCGCGACCTGAGCGGCAGCGACGTGCGCGAGTACGACGGCGCGCAGTTCAGCTACGAGGAAAGCACCACCGGCTACACGCTGTTCGACTTCACCGCCAGCTACACGCTGCCGAAGAACGGCCGCATTTCGCTGGGCATCGAGAACCTGACCGACAAGCAGTACATCCTGACCTGGTCGCAGGTGCCGGGCTGGCGCAATTACTGGGCCGGTCGCGGTCGCATGACCTCGCTGACGTATGAAGTCACGTTCTGAAGCCGCGCGGCCCCAGCGGGGCCGCCATCCCGCGCGCGACGCGCACCGCACCGCCACGCCCCGTGCGTGGCGGGCGCGGTTCCGCGTGCTGCTCGCCGCGTGGATCGCCGTCGCGTCCGCGCAGGCGGTGGCGGCGGACGTTTCGCATGAAGCGTCGATGGACGCGTCGCGCCTGCAACGGATCGACGCGTTCCTCGAACGCGCGACCGCGCCCGGCGGTTACACCGGCGCGGTGGCGCTGGTCGCGCGCGACGGGCGCATCGCCTATGAGCGCGCGTACGGTCATGCCGACCTTGGATCGAACAGGCCGATGCGGCCCGACGCGATCTTCCGCGTGTACTCGATGACCAAGCCGCTGACCTCGGTCGCCGCGCTGATGCTGGTGGAGGAAGGGCGGCTGGGGCTGGACGACCCGGTCGCGCGCCACCTGCCGGAATTCGCCGGAATGAAGCGCTTCGCCGGCGGCACCGCGCGCTCGCCGGAACGGGTCGAGCCGACGCGCCCGATCACCATCCGCCATCTGCTCACGCACACCGCGGGGTTCGCGACGGGCGGGAACGGGGAAGCCGTGCGCCTGCTCGACGAGCAGCACCCGCAGGATGCGCCGACGCTGGCCGAGTTCGCACGGCGCGTCGCGCGCGCGCCGCTGGCCGACGATCCGGGCACGCGGTTCCGCTACGACGGCGTCAACACTGAAGTGCTCGCGCGGGTGATCGAAGTGGCGAGCGGGCAGCGCTTCGCCGACCTCCTGCAGCAACGCATTCTCGCGCCGCTGGGCATGCGCGACACCGGATTCGAGGTGGCGCCGGGCCAGCGCGACCGGGTGGTGGACATCATCACGCGCGACGCCGACGGCCGCCTCGCGCTGGCCGGCAGCGCCGACGCGCGCACGCCGGGCGAACGCCTGCGCGCCTACGACAGCGGTGCCGGCGGGCTGTACTCCACCGCACGCGATTACTTCCGCTTCGCGCAGATGCTCGCCGACGACGGCCGGGCCGGCGCGACGCGGCTGCTCTCGCGCAAGAGCGTGGAGCTGATGATGAGCGACCAGCTCGCGACCTTCGATCCGCCGCTTGCAGGGCCGGCGGCGGGCGAGGGCTTCGGGCTGGGCGGTTACGTCGTTACCGACGTCGCCCGTCGCGGGCGCCTGGGCAGCGTCGGCCAGTTCGGCTGGAGCGGCGCGGCGTCGACGTACTTCACCATCGACCGCAGCGAGCGCCTGGTCGCGCTGCTGCTGTGCCAGCATCTTCCCGACGACGCCCCTGGCGACCTGCCGCGGTTGTCGGTTCCCTTCTTCAACCTCGTTTACCAGGCGGTGCCATGAAGCCGGCGCAGGGCCATGTCTTCGTTGCTGGATCGGCCAACCTCGATTTCGTCGTGCGTGCCGCGCACGTTCCCGCGCCGGGCGAAACCGTGCTCGGGCGCGGGCTCGAACTGCATCCGGGCGGGAAGGGCGCCAACCAGGCGCTCGCGTGCGCGCGGGCCGGCGGAGCGGCGACGCACATGCTGCTGGCGCTGGGCGAGGATGCGTTCGCCGCGACGCTGGAGACCTCGCTTCGCGATGCCGGCGTGCACCTGCACATCGTGCGGGCGCAGGGCACCGCGACCGGCACGGCGTTCATCTGCGTCAGCGACGACGCGGAGAACGCGATCACCGTCGCGCCCGGCGCAAACGACGCGCTGGCGCCGCATCACCTGCCACCGCTCGGCGAGGCGACGCACCTGCTGCTGCAGCTCGAAACCCCGCTGGCGTCGGTGGAAGCCTATGCGCGCGCGGCGCGCGACGCCGGCGTGCGCGTGGTGCTGAATGCCGCGCCCGCGCGTGCATTGCCGGCCTCGCTGCTGGCGCTGGTGGACCTGCTGATCGTCAACGAAGGCGAACTGGCGATGCTCGCCGGCACCGACGACATCGCAGGCGGGCTCGAACGCATCGTCGTGGACGACGTCGTGGTGACGCTCGGCGCGCGCGGCTGCATCGCGCGCAGTGGCGGCGTCATGCACGTGCAGCCGGCGTTCCGCGTGCAGGCCATGGACACGACCGCTGCCGGGGACACGTTCTGCGGTGCGCTGGTGGCGCGACTGGGCGCGGGCGATGCATTGCCCGATGCGCTGCGCTACGCGGCCGCGGCTTCCGCGCTGGCGTGCACGCGCGCCGGCGCGCAATCGAGCGTGCCGACGCGCGAGGAGGTCGTCGCCATGCTGTCCGGTTCGAACGACCAAGACTCGAACGACCACGACGCGCTTGCCGCGCATTGCGGCCTGGCCGCATCTTCCTGCTGACTTCCGGAACACCCCCGCATGAACCGCCAAGACCACGAGCTGCCCTCGGACGATCGCCCGCGCCACGTTCCGAAGACCGAATACAAGTTCTCCCACGTCACCACGCAGCGCTACCTGCCCACGCCCGGCAAGGCGCCGGGCTGGCCGTTCGCGGAGATCGGCCACTGGAAGATCGACGTCAACGCGACGTCGGCGGACTGGATTTCCGAGCTGCGCGACTGGCGCCGCGAACATCTCACGCGCATCGGCTTCGACGACGCGAACTACCGCCGTCCGGAACTGCAATGGGCGCAGCGCAACTTCGTGCATGCGCAGATGATGGCGGAGGACCGCTATTTCTACGATCCGGTAGAGGGGCGCTACACGGTCGATCGCTACCTGGACGATCTGGAACAGCGCTACGGCGGCCTCGACAGCGTGCTGATCTGGTACGTGTACCCGAACATCGGCATCGACGACCGCAACCAGTTCGACATGGCCGCCGACCTGCCCGGCGGTATCGAAGGCCTGCGCTCGGCGGTCGCGGATTTCCATCGCCGCGGCGTTCGCGTGTTCCTGCCGACCATGCCGTGGGACAACGGCACGCGCGAGCAGGGCGAGGCGGACTGGAAGGCCATCGCGCGACTGGTGAAGGAGGTCGGCGCCGACGGCATCAACGGCGACACCTACAACGGCGTGCCGCGCGCGTTCTTCGATGCCTGCGACGCGCTGGGGCAGCCGGTGGTGGTGCAGCCCGAGTCGACGATCAGCGCCGAGGAGCACCTCATCTGGAACGTGCAGAGCTGGGGCAAGAAGGCGCCGAACGAGGTCGTGCCGCCGGTGGCGAAGTTCAAGTGGCTAGAACCGCGCCACATGATCAATTACGAGAACCGCTGGGGCCGCGATCGCAACCACGACCTGCAGTACATCTTCTTCAATGGCGTGGGTTACAACGCGTGGGAGAACATCTGGGGCATCTGGAACCAGTTCACCCCGCGCGATGCCGAGTCGCTGCGTCGCATCAGCACGATCTACCGAGCGTACGCGCCGTTGATGGTGAGCGCCGACTGGACGCCGTACTTCCCGACGTTGCAGGCCGGCGTGTTCGCCAGCCGCTTCCCGGGCGAAGGGCGGGTGCTGTGGACGATGGTCAACCGGCATGAGTACGCCATCGAAGGCGAACAGCTGGCCGTGCCGCACCGCGAGGGCGTGCGCTACTTCGATCTGTGGAACGGCGTCGAGCTTTCGCCGCGCATCGTCGATGGTTCGGCCGTCGTCGAGATGCACATGGAAGGCAAGGGTTTCGGCGCGCTGCTCGCCTGCGATGCGGCGTCGTGCGAGGGCGTGGACGCGCTCCTCGCGTTGATGGCGAACTACGCGCGCGTGCCGCTGGCGTCGCTGTCGTCGCAGTGGACGTCGCTTCCGCAGCGCATCACCGACATCGCACCGACCAAGCCGGTCGCACGGGCGCCCGAGGGCATGGTGACGATTCCGGCGGGCGAGTTCGTGTTCGCGGTCGGTGGCGTGGAGATCGAAGGCCAGACCTGGGACGGGCTGGACGTGCAGTATCCGTGGGAGCCGAGCGCGCGTCGCAACCACCGCCGCCGCATGACGATGAAGGCGTTCCACATCGATCGTCATCCGGTGACGAACGCGCAGTTCAAGCGCTTCATCGACGAGAGCGGCTATGTGCCGCGCGACGCGCACAACTTCCTGCGCGACTGGCGCGACGGCGCGCCGCGGCCGGGCTGGGAGAACAAGCCGGTGACGTGGGTGGCGCTGGAGGACGCGCGCGCCTACGCCGCGTGGGCGGGCAAGCGCCTGCCGCACGAGTGGGAATGGCAGTACGCCGCGCAGGGCAGCGACGGCCGCCTGTATCCGTGGGGCAACGAATGGCGCACCGACGCGGTGCCGCCGGTCAACCGCGAACGCCGCCTGGCGCCGCCGGCCGACGTCGATGCGCATCCGCAGGGTGCGAGTCCGTTCGGCGTGATGGACCTGGTCGGCAACGTCTGGCAGTGGACGGACGAATTCGCCGACGAACACACGCGCGCGGCGATCCTGCGCGGCGGCAGCGCGTACCAGCCGCAGACCTCGCACTGGTATTTCCCGCAGGCGTATCGCCTCGACCAGCACGGCAAGTACCTGCTGATGGCGCCGTCGAAGGATCGCTCCGGCATGCTGGGCTTCCGATGCGTCGTGGATGCGGAGTGACGCCGTGGAGACGATTGCGATGAACCTGCGCGCGGCGCAACAGCGCACCGCCGCCGATGCGGTGCGGCTGGACGGCGTGCTGGGCGAGGCGATCGAGGCGAGCCGTCGCGGACGGCTGAGCCGTTTCATCACCGACGAGGACAGCCCGGCGATCGCGCTGTTCCAGCCCGCGCGTGTCGAGGGGAACCTCGAAGGCGACTGGTACGGCGAACACGCCGGAAAGTGGCTGATCGCGACCGCGAAGGCGGTGGCGCGCAGCGGCGACCAGGTGCTCGCGCAACAGCTGCGGCGCGTCGCCGACTTCCTCGTGTCGCGGCAGGACGAAAGCGGCTATCTGGGCAATTACGCCCCGGAACGTCGCTTCATGCACAAGCAGCCGCCCAAGCCGGTGAGCTGGGACGGCGCGCCGGCGCTGCGCACGTGGGACATCTGGACGCACAGCTACCTCGTGCTGGGATTGCTGGAGACCTGGCGCTGCTTCGGCGATGCGTGGTATCTCGACGCCGCCCGGCGCATCGGCGACCTGTGCCTGCACGTGCTGCGCGACACCGACGTCGACATCACCGATCTGGGAAACCACTTCGGCATGTCGGCGACGGTGCTGATGGATCCGGCGGTCGAGCTGTACGTCGCCACCGGCGAAGCGCGTTACCTGGAACTCGCGGAACTCATCGCCGCGCAGGCCGATGGCCATCCGCAGCTGGCGCTGCTGCGTCGTGCGCTGGAAGGCGTCGATGCATCGGAGATCGCGACCGGCAAGGCGTACCAGCTGTGCTGGAACCTGGTCGGCCTCGCGAAGCTGTATCGCGCCACGGGCGATTCGCGCTTCCTCGCCGCCGTGGAGTCGCTGTGGCGCAGCATCCGCGAGCATCACCTGACCCTCGGCGGCGGCCCGTGGGGCGGCGTCGCGCACCGTTCGCGCGAGGTGTTCAATCCGCCGCACGTGTTCAGCCCGCTCGGTTACGTGGAAACCTGTTCGATGCTGTCGTGGCTGCAGCTCAATGGCGAGTTGCTGCGCATCACCGGGCAGGCGCGGTTCGCCGAGGAAATCGAGCGCACCGCGTACAACGACCTGCTCGGCGCGGCCGATCCCAATGGCGAGGACTGGTGCTACTACTCGTTCCCGAACGGGCAGCGCGTGCACACCACGTACTGGCGCTGCTGCAAGTCCAGCGGCGCGATGGCATGGGAGGAACTGCCGGGCCTCGCCTATGGGGCGGACGGGCAGGGCGTGTTCGTGAACCTGCTCGGCCCGGGCGCCGCACGCGTGCGGCTGGACGGCGCGGGCGAGGTGGCGCTGACGCAATCCACGCGGTATCCGTTCGGCGATCGCGTGGAGATCCGCGTCGATCCGCCGCAGGCATCGCGTTTCGAACTGCGCGTGCGCATTCCGCAATGGGCGAAGGACGTTCGCGTCGAAGTGAACGGTGCGGGCGTCGAGGCTGCGGTCGAAGCCGGCGAATGGCTGCGCATCGATCGCCAATGGACCGCCGGCGACACCGTCGCGCTGCACCTGCCGATGGCGCCGCAGCTGCATCGCCGGAGCATGCGCAACGTGCAGGAATTCCGCGCGCCGGATGGAAGCCCCATCGCCCAGCAGGTGCTGCGCTTCGACTACGCGGCGCTGACGCGCGGGCCGCTGGTCTACGCGACGGGGCTGATCGACGGCTTCAAGATCGAGGAGAGCATGCGGCTTCCCGGGACGCCCGCATCCGAATGGATAACGGAAATCGCCGCGGAAGACGCCGACGGCATGGAGCTGGACGTGCGCCTGGGCTATCGCGCGCCGCTGCGGTTCGTTCCGTATTACCGTGCCGGTGGTCGCGTCGATGGCGCATGGCGACTGGCGTGGATGTCGCTCGCTCCGCAGACGGATGCGGGCGCAACAAATTCTGGTAATTGAACATACGGTTCGCGGCTGTTCGGCGTCCCGGCGTTTGCACAGACTGGGCGCGTTGCAGGCCCACGTAATGCAGGAGTCACCCGTTCCATGGAATCTTCCTCGCCTTTCGACCTGATCCGGCGTGAGGGCGGCGGCCCGCTCAGCGGGGTCAAGGTGCTGGACCTGAGCGCCTACATCGCCGGCCCCTACGGTTGCACGCTGCTGGCGGACCAGGGCGCGCGGGTGATCAAGGTCGAGCCGCCCGATGGCGACAACCTGCGCCAGTATCCCTCGACCTTGCAGGACGAAAGCCGCGCGTTCATGGGCGTCAACCGCAGCAAGCTCGGCATCGCGCTGAACCTGAAAAGCGCCGAGGGACTGAACGCGCTGCTGCGCATGGTGCGCGAGGCGGACGTGCTGGTGCACAACTTCAGGCCCTCCGTTCCCAAACGGCTGGGCATCGATTTCGATCGCCTCAGCGCGATCAATCCGCGCCTGATCTACTGCGCCGTGAGCGGTTACGGCGACTCCGGCCCGATGAAGGACATGGCCGGCTACGACCAGGTGCTGCAGACGATGACCGGCATCTGCTCGCTGCAGGGCAAGCGCGGCGGGCCGCCGGAAATCGTGTACGGCTCGGTCGTGGACTACTACGCGGCGGCGCTGCTCGCGGCGGGCGTGTCGTCGGCGCTGTACGAGCGCGAACGAAGCGGACTCGGCCAGTATGTCGGCATCTCGCTGCTGCGCAGCGCGCTGACGATGCAGTCGGCCCGGTTGATCTACGTCGAAGGCGAATCGCTCGACATCGGACGCGACATGCGTTCCGGCGGCGTGACCGGCATCCATCCGGCGCGCGAGGGGCACCTGTACATCTCGGCGAACACGCCGCGGTTCTGGCGCGCCCTGTGCGAGAAAACCGGCCTGCACGCGCTGGCCGACGATCCGCGCTACGACTCCGTGCGCAAGCGGGCCGAGCACGCGGCCGAAATCGTGCCGCTGCTGCACGACGCGCTGGCCTCGCGCACCGCGGCCGAGTGGGAGGCGTTGCTCGCCGACCACGTGCCGTGCGCGGCGGCGCGCAAGGTCGAGGACATGTTCGACCATCCGCAGGTGCTGGCCGAGAGCATCATGACCAGCATCGAGCATCCCGTGGTCGGTCGCTATCGCGGCGTCGCCGAGCCGATCTGCTTCGGCCGCACGCCTGGCCCGGCGCCATTCGCCGCGCCGGTGCTCGGACAGGACACGGATGCGGTGCTGGCGTCGGCTACCCGCGACACCGCGCCCTTGTAGCCTTCGTAGCCCGGGTAAGCGAAGCGCATCCGGGATCGGGTGACCATGCGCACGATCCACCCGGGCGCGGTCACCGCATCGATCACCAGATCAGATCGTCCGGCACCTTGAACTGCGCGTAGTACGCATCGTCCTCGGACGTGGGGACGTCGGCGTCGGTGCCGGCGTCCGCGCCGTGATCGAGCACGATCATGGTCGCGTCGCGCTCACGCACCTTGTCGGCAGCCGCGCGCGGGATCAGCTCATGGCGATCGTCGATGCGGGCGATCGCCAGGGCACCGGACGCCAGTTTCCCGCGCAGGTCCTCGTTGAGCAGCAGCGTGCGGATCGCGCCGTTTTCGGTGAAGCGGTATTCGCTCTCGCCGGTGCGCGGGACCTTGCGGTCCTCGACGATCTGCCGCGCCTGCGCACGAAGCTCCGCCGCGTGCGCCTGCGCCTTGCGCTGCGCCTGCAACGCGCGATCGCGCTCGGCCTTCTCCGCGCGTGCGCGCTGGGCGTCGAGCTGGATGTCGGACGGCGACTTGGCGTGCCGGGCCTTGTTCTGCTCGCGCGCGACCTCGGCCACCTTGGATTTCTTGACCAGGCCCGCCTTGAGCAACTGTTCCTGGAGGGGATTCGCCTTCGCCATGTCGCGGTTTCGTGCCGGTGGATTCGGGGCCATGATACTGCCGTTGCCGCCACTTGCCCGCCGATGGACACGCTGAAATACCTTTCCGGCTACCCCGAACACCTGCTGGCGCGGGTGCGCCGGCTGATCGACGAGGACCGGCTGGGCGCGATGCTCGCGAACAGGTACGACCAGCCCAATACCGTCCGCAACGACGCGCAGCTGTACGACTACGTGCAGGCGCTGAAGGACCGTCACCTTCGCAAATCCGTGCCGCTGGGGAAGGTGGTCTACGACAGCAGGCTGCAGGTGATGAAGCACGCGCTCGGCACGCATACGGCCATCTCGCGCGTGCATGGCGGACGACTCAGGGCCAGCCGCGAGATCCGCATCGCCACGGTGTTCCGCGATGCGCCTGCGGACTTTCTGAAGATGATCGTCGTGCACGAGCTTGCGCACATGCGCGAACCCGAGCACAACAAGGCCTTCTACCAGCTGTGCACGCACATGGAGGCGGACTACCACCAGCTCGAGTTCGATCTGCGTCTGTACCTGACGCATCTGGACCTGGTGCGACGCTGATCCGTTCGCCGCATGCGGTGCATCCAACGAAAACGCCCGCGGGGATGAACCGCGGGCGTTGCGTTTCGACCGGTGCAGCGGGGCGAACAGCCGCCGCGCCTCAGCTCTTGTAGTTCATCGCCCGGTTGATGCCCAGCGCGGCCAGCGTGCCGATGGCGCCGGAGAGCAGGTACGCGCCCAGCCAGGCCAGGCCGAACTGCGAGCACAGGCCCAGCGCGACGAGCGGGGCGAAGGCGGCGCCGATCAGCCAGGCGAGGTCGGAGGTGAGCGCCGCGCCGGTGTAGCGGTAGCGACGGCCGAAGTTCGCCGTCACCGCGCCGGCTGCCTGGCCGTACGAGAGGCCGAGCAGCGCGAAGCCGATCAGCACGAACGCCGCCTGGCCGACGTCGCCGCCGCCCATCAGCGTGGGCGCGAAGCCGCTGAACATCGCGATGCCCATGGCGAGGCCGCCCAGCGTGCGCGCACGGCCCACGCGGTCGGCGATCAGGCCCGAGGCCACGACGCCGCCGCAGGCGATGAACGCGCCGAGGATCTGGACCAGCAGGAAGTCCACGATCGACTTCTGCGAATACAGCAGGATCCACGACAGCGGGAAGATCGTGACGATGTGGAACAGCGCGTAGCTGGCGAGCGCGGCGAACGCGCCGATCACCACGTGGCGGCCCTTGGCGCGGAAGAGTTCGCGGATCGGCGTCGGTTCGAGCTCGAGTTCGCTCATCTTCTTCTGGTATTCGTCGGCCACCACGATGCGCAGTCGCGCGAACAGCGCAACGACGTTGATCGCGAAGGCGACGAAGAACGGATAGCGCCAGCCCCACGACAGCAGGTCGGCCTCGCCCAGGCTGGCGTACAGGAACGCGAACACGCTGGCGGCGACGATGAAGCCCACCGGCGCGGCGAGCTGGCCGAGCATCGAGTACCAGCCGCGGCGTTCCTTCGGCGCGTTCATCGCCAGCAGCGAGGGCAGGCCGTCCCACGAGCCGCCCAGCGCCACGCCCTGCAGCATGCGGAAGCCGGCCAGCAGCACGATCGAGGCGCCGCCGAGCGTGGCGTAGCTGGGCAGGAAGGCGATGCCGGCGGTGGCGGTGCCCAGCATGAACAGGGACAGCGTCAGCTTGATGCCGCGGCCCCAGCGTTCCTGCACCGACATGAACAGGATCGTGCCCAGCGGGCGCGCGATGAAGGCCAGCGCGAACACCGCGAAGGACCACAGCGCGCCTTCCAGCCGGCCCGTGAACGGGAAGAACACCGACGGGAAGATCAGCGCGGCGGCGATGCCGAAGACGAAGAAGTCGAAGTATTCGGACGCGCGCCCGATGACCACGCCGACGGCGATTTCGCCCGGCGCGACGTCGGTGTGCGCCTTGGTGCCGTGGTCGTGGGTCGAAACGGTGGAGTTTGCGGCGGTGGGGCTGGCGGATGACATCGCGCGGGACACTCGGAATACCGGCCCGGAACGTCCGAAGCCGGTTGGACAAAGGAGGATGCGACGATAGCCTGACAGAGACAACCGGCCTGGACGATAGGACAAAACGTCCAATTCTCCCCGCGCGACGGCCGGAATACATTGATCCTGCTCAATCCGTAAGCCCCCATCCCACATGTCCATCGCGCGCAGATTCCTGCAGGCCGCCGTGTTGCTTCTCGCCACGGTCGCGCTGTCGGGATGCAACCTGCTGGTTCTCAATCCCGCCGGCGACATCGCCGCCCGCCAGGGGCAGCTGATCGTCGTGGCGACCGTGCTCATGCTGATCGTGATCGTCCCGGTGATCGCGCTCACGCTGCTGTTCGCCTGGCGTTACCGCGCCTCCAACCGCAGCGCCACCTACAAGCCGGACTGGGATCATTCGACCCAGCTCGAGCTCGTCATCTGGGGCGTTCCGCTGCTGATCATCATCGCGCTCGGCGCGATCACCTGGATCAGCACGCACCTGCTCGATCCGTTCCGTCCGCTCGACCGCCTCTCCGAGGGGCGCCCGGTACCGGCGGACGTGAAGCCGGTGGAAATCCAGGTCGTCGCGCTCGACTGGAAGTGGCTGTTCGTCTATCCCGAAGAGGGCGTGGCGACGGTGAACGAAGTCGTCGTGCCGGTCGATCGCCCGGTGCATTTCCGCATCACGGCCTCCTCGGTGATGAACACCTTCTACGTGCCCGCGCTGGCCGGAATGATCTACGGCATGCCGGGCATGGAGAGCGAGTTGAACGCGGTGATCAATGCGCCCGGCGTGTACGACGGCTTCTCGGCCAACTACAGCGGCGCGGGTTTCTCGCACATGCGCTTCAAGTTCCATGGCCGGTCCGAAGCCGAGTACCAGCGCTGGCTCAACGACGTGCGCGGCAGCGAACTGTCGCTTACGCGCGCGGCGTATCTGGAGCTGGAGAAGCCGTCCGAGCGCGAGCCCGTGCGCCACTTCGCCAGCGTGGACAGCGGCCTGTTCGATGCGGTGCTCAACCGCTGCGTCGACCTGGACCGGTTGTGCATGAACCAGATGATGGCGATCGACGCCGCCGGCGGCCTCGGCCTGGACGGCCTGAAGCCGCTCGCCACGCCGCGCCGCGGCGACCCGCGCCTGGGCGCGTACGTGTCGGCCGAAGTCTGTTCGATCGACGATGCCGCGCCCCGCTCGCTGACCGGTGCGGTGGGTGGCATGAAGGCGCCCTGATCGCGCCCGACCGCCTCCCGACCGGCCAGACCTCATTCCGGAATTTCCTGCGATGTCCCTCGAAAGCAGCACCCTCCCGACCTCACCGATCTTCGGACGCATGTCATGGGATGCCATTCCCATGTTCCATGAGCCGATCCTGCTGGTGACCTTCATCGGCACCGTGATCGCCGGCCTCGCGCTGATGGCGGTGATCACGAAGCAGAAGCTGTGGGGCTACCTCTGGAACGAGTGGTTCACCAGCATCGACCACAAGAAGATCGGCATCATGTACATCGTGCTCGGTCTGGTGATGCTGCTTCGCGGCTTCGCCGACGCGCTGATGATGCGTCTGCAGCAGGCGATCGCGTTCGGCGACAGCGTCGGTTACCTGCCGCCGCACCACTACGACCAGATCTTCACCGCGCACGGCGTGATCATGATCTTCTTCGTGGCCATGCCGCTGGTCACGGGCCTGATGAACTACCTCGTCCCGCTGCAGATCGGCGCGCGCGACGTGGCGTTCCCGTTCCTCAACAACTTCAGCTTCTGGATGACCGTCTCCGGCGCCGTGCTGGTGATGATGTCGCTGTTCTTCGGCGAATTCGCCGCGACCGGCTGGCTGGCGTATCCGCCGCTGTCGGGCCTGGCGTTCAGTCCGGGCGTGGGCGTCGACTACTACCTGTGGGCGCTGCAGATAGCCGGCGTAGGCACATTGCTATCGGGCGTGAACCTGCTGGTGACCATCATCAAGATGCGCGCGCCCGGCATGACCATGATGAAGATGCCGGTCTTCACCTGGACCTCGCTGTGCACCAACGTGCTGATCGTGGTGTCGTTCCCGGTGCTGACCGCCGTGCTGGCGCTGCTGGCGCTGGACCGCTACGTCGGCACGAACTTCTTCACCAGCGACCTTGGCGGCAACGCCATGATGTACGTGAACCTGATCTGGATCTGGGGCCATCCGGAGGTCTACATCCTGATCCTGCCGCTGTTCGGCGTGTACTCGGAAATCGTGTCCACGTATTCGGGCAAGCGCCTGTTCGGCTATTCGTCGATGGTGTATGCGACGGTGTGCATCACGGTGCTGTCGTACCTGGTGTGGCTGCACCACTTCTTCACGATGGGGTCGGGCGCGAGCGTCAACTCGTTCTTCGGCATCACCACGATGATCATCTCGATCCCGACGGGCGCGAAGATCTTCAACTGGCTGTTCACCATGTACCGCGGCCGGATCCGGTTCGAGGTGCCGATGCTGTGGACGATCGGCTTCATGATCACCTTCGTCGTGGGCGGCATGACCGGCGTGCTGCTGGCCGTTCCGCCGGCGGACTTCGTGCTGCACAACAGCCTGTTCCTGATCGCGCACTTCCATAACGTGATCATCGGCGGCGTGGTGTTCGGCCTGTTCGCGGCGATGACGCACTGGTTCCCGAAGGCCTTCGGCTTCAAGCTCGACGACTTCTGGGGCAAGGTCTCGTTCTGGTTCTGGCTCGCCGGCTACTGGTTCGCCTTCACCCCGCTGTACGTGCTGGGCCTGATGGGCGTGACCCGCCGCATGAGCCACTTCGAGGATCCGTCGCTGCAGATCTGGTTCCAGATCGCCGCGTTCGGCGCAGTGCTCATCGCCATCGGCATCGCCGCGTTCCTGATCTGCATCTACGTCAGCTTCCGCAAGCGCGAGCAGCTGCGCGACGTCACCGGCGATCCTTGGGACGGCCGCACGCTGGAGTGGTCCACGTCCTCGCCGCCGCCGGCGTACAACTTCGCCTTCACGCCGGTCGTGCACGACACCGACGCGTGGTGGGACATGAAGCAGCGCGGGTTCACGCGCATGCGGTCGGGCTTCCTGCCCGTGCACATGCCGAAGAACACGCCGGCCGGCCTGGTGCTGGCGGTGCTGAGCACCATCGGCGGTTTCGCGATGATCTGGCACGTGTGGTGGCTGGCGATCGCCTCGCTGGTCGGCGTGGTGGGTTACGCGATCTGGCACACGTTCAACTACGACCGCGACTATCACATCCCCGCCAATGAGGTGGCTGCGACCGAACACGCGCGCACCCTGCAGCTGGAGACCTTCCGTGGCTGATTCCATCGCTATGACCCGTGAGGACGGCGCGCCGGTGTTCCTCGACACGCAGGGCCATCATCATCCGCAGAACGGCACGCTGCTGGGCTTCTGGATCTACCTGCTCAGCGACCTGATGATCTTCGCGTGCCTGTTCGCCACCTTCGGCGTGCTGGGCCGCAGCTACGCGGCCGGCCCGTCGGGCGCGGACCTGTTCGACCTGAAACTGGTCGCGGTGAACACCGCGGTGCTGCTGCTGTCGTCGATCACCTACGGCTTCGCGATGCTGTCGATGCAGGCCCGCCGCAAGGCCGGCGTGATCGGCTGGCTGGTGGTGACGGGCCTGCTGGGTGCGGCGTTCCTCGGCATCGAGCTGTACGAGTTCCACCACATGATCCACCTGGGCGCGGGCCCGCAGCGCAGTGCGTTCCTGTCCTCGTTCTTCGCGCTGGTGGGTACACACGGCCTGCACGTGTTCTTCGGTGTGATCTGGCTGGTGGTGCTGTGCCTGCAGGTGCGCAAGCACGGCCTGACGCGCGCCAACACGCGCCGCGTGGCCTGCCTTTCGATGTTCTGGCATTTCCTCGACGTCGTCTGGATCGGCGTCTTCACCTTCGTCTACCTGATGGGCTCGCTGCGATGAGTGACCACGCACACCACGACCACGACGACGACTTCCTCGAGGACGGCATCCCGCACGTCTCGAAGAAGGAGTACCTGACCGGCTTCGTGCTGTCGGTCATCCTGACGGCCATTCCGTTCGCGCTGGTGATGGGCAAGTCCAATGCCGTCGCCACGCCTTTGCTGGTGATCATCCTGATGGCGTTCGCCGCCGTGCAGGTGGTCGTCCACATGGTGTACTTCCTGCACATGAACGCGAAGTCCGAAGGCGGCTGGAACGCGCTCGCGCTGATCTTCACGCTGGTGCTGGTGGTGATCGTGCTGACCGGCTCGCTGTGGGTCATGCACCACCTCAACACCAACATGATGCCGGGCGCGCACGAGATGCTGGAGATGCTGAAGACCGCGCCATGACCGGTCCCGTCGCCGACGCGCGCTCCGTTCCCCGGCCGCGACGTGCCGGCGTGCTGGTGACGTTCGTGGCGCTGCTGGCGGTCGCGTTCGTCGGATTCCTCGCGCTGGGTGTGTGGCAGGTCCAGCGCATGGCGTGGAAGCACGACCTCATCGCACGCGTGAATGCGCGCGTGCACGCCGAACCGGTTCCCGCGCCGTCGCGCGCGCAGTGGCCACGGGTCACCGACGCGTCCGACGGTTATCGGCGCGTGTCGGTCGCCGGTGAATTCGTACCCGGCAAGGAAACGCGCACGCAGGCCGTCACCGCATACGGTGCGGGCAGCTGGGTGCTGGCGCCATTGAAGACCGATGCAGGCGATTACGTGCTGGTCAACCGTGGCTTCGTGCCGATGGGCCAGACCGCCGGCGAGCCGCCGCAGGGCAGGGTGGTCGTGACCGGATTGCTGCGCATCAGCGAACCGGGCGGCGGTTTCCTTCGACGCAACGATCCGGCGCAGGGGCGCTGGCATTCGCGCGACGTCGCGGCGATCGCGCAGGCACATGGACTTCCGGCCGATCGCGTGGCGCCGTTCTTCATGGACGAAGGTCTGGCGGATGAAGCCGGCGCCGCTTCCGACGCGTGGCCGCGCGGCGGCCTTACCGTGGTGAAGTTCCGCGATTCGCACCTGTCCTACGCCGTGACCTGGTTCGGCATGGCCCTGCTGGCGCTGGCGGCCGGGGTGTTCCTGATCGCGTCCGAACGCAGGTTGCGCCATGATCGACGCCGGTAACCACCGCGCCCCGATCATGCCCGCACCGTCGCTGCAAGCCGATCCGTCCGCCGACCCGTCCGTCGACGCGGAACGCAGGATCTCCGCCGCGACCGGCCCGCGCGGCACCGCCGGCCTCCGCAACATGCAGCAGCTGATCCAGCTGCGCTGGATCGCGGTGATCGGGCAGGTCGCCACGATCCTCGTCGTGCATTACGGGCTCGGCATCGCCCTGCCGCTGACCTCGATGTTCGCGGTGATCGCCGCGCTGGCGCTGTTCAATATCGCCAGCCATTTCTGGTGGCGCCGGCGCGAGCATGCATCGAGCAACGCGCTGCTCGTCGCGCTGCTGGTGGACGTCGCCTCGCTGACGATCCAGCTCTATCTTTCCGGCGGCATCACCAATCCGTTCGTGTTCCTGTACCTGTTGCAGGTGGTGCTCAGCACCGTCGTGCTGCGCTCGCCGTGGAGCTGGGTGATCGCCGTCGCCGCAGCCCTGTGCGTGACCGGCCTGGCGCTGGCGCGCACGCCCATCGTGCTGACGATGGAGCCCTCGCACGGACTGGCCGATTACTACGTCCAGGGCCTGCTGATCTGTTTCCTGCTGATCGCCGGGCTGCTGGTGGTGTTCCTCACCCGCATCAGCCGCATCCTGCGCGAACGCGACGCACGCCTGGCCGAGCTGCGCCAGCGTGCGGCGGAAGAGGAACACATCGTGCGCATGGGCCTGCTCGCGTCCGGCGCCGCGCACGAACTGGGCACGCCGCTGTCGACGCTGTCGGTGATCCTCGGCGACTGGCAGCACCTGCCGACCATCGCCTCCGATGGCGAGCTGCACCACGACGTGGTCGAGATGCAGGCGCAGGTGGCGCGCTGCAAATCGATCGTCACCAACATCCTGCTCGCCGCCGGCGGCCCGCGCGCGGAAGCGCCCACCGAAATGGGCCTGCACGCGATGCTCGACGGCCTGGCGCGCGAGTGGCGCGAAGCGCGCAATCCGGCGTCGTTCAGCTATGCCAATCGTTGCAGCGTGGACCCGCGCATCGTCTCCGACACGAGCCTGCGGCAGATGGTCTTCAACGTGCTCGACAACGCGCTGGAAGCCTCGCCGCAATGGGTCGCGCTGGACGCCGACTGCGACGACGATCAGCTCGTCATCGAAGTCAGCGATGCCGGAGGCGGCTTCGCGGGCGGCATCCTGCAGCGGCTGGGCTCGCCGTACAACACCAGCAAGGGGCGCCCGGGCGGCGGCCTGGGGCTGTTCCTCTCGGTGAACGTTGCGCGTACGCTGGGTGGCAGCCTCACGGCGAAGAACCGGCCGCAGGGCGGGGCGGTGGTCACGATGACGCTCCCGCTGTCGGCCCTTGCCATCGAGGACGAACACGATGACGACGAAGACTGACCGACGCCTGCTGATCGTCGAGGACGACGAGGCTTTCGCGCGCACCTTGGTGCGTTCGTTCGAACGCCGCGGCTACCAGGTGCGCCACCTCGCGGGCGAGGAGGGCATGCCCGCGCTGCTGGAGGACTTCGTGCCGACGCACGCGGTGGTCGACCTGAAACTCGCCGGCGGCGCGTCCGGACTGTCGAGCGTGAAGCGCCTGCACGCGTTCGATCCCGATCTCGTCATCGTCGTGCTGACCGGCTACGCGAGCATCGCCACCGCGGTGGAAGCGATCAAGCTCGGCGCGCGTCACTACCTCGCCAAGCCTTCGAACACCGACGACATCGAGGCGGCGTTCGATCGCGCCGCGGGCGACACCGAAGTGGAGCTCACGCAACGCACCACCTCGATCAAGACGCTGGAGTGGGAACACATCCACGAAGCGCTCGCCGCGAGCGATTTCAACATTTCCGAAGCCGCGCGCCGCCTCGGCCTGCATCGCCGCACGCTGGCGCGGAAGCTGGAGAAGCGGCGGATCAAGTAGGCGCGGTGCGGGGCACGGCTGGAACCAATCCGCACCCTCGCGGGTTGACGCATCTTCACAATCCATCTACATATTCCGAAGCAAGCTGAAGCCGCTCTTGGCACCAACAAAAAGGCCGCGATTTCCGATATCCAAGACGAAGGAGGATTGGGATGTTTCTGACCAAGCAAAACCTGACGATGGCGCGTACGCTCGGCGTGGCGATCGTCGCCGCCCTGGGTCTCGGTGGTTGCGCCACCTATACCGACGAGTTTGCAACGATCAACTCACGCCTCGATCAGCTCGACACGAGGGTGCAGAGCGCAGCCCAGAGCGCCGAATCCGCCAACCAGTCGGCGCAGCAGGCCAACCAGCGACTGGATCAGATCGAAGGCCGCGTCCAGCAGCTCGAAGCGGCGCCGCGCCGCGTTCCGCGCGGTTGATCGCGCCGCAATTTGTGACGAACGTTGTAAAACCCGGGATCCGGTGGCCTTGCTGGCCACCGGTCTCTTATCTTTGCTGTTTCTAGTCGTCGCTCCAAGGAATTTCCCATCATTACGCGCCTACACCCTGCGATCCGCGCCGCTTCCGGCGTGCTAGTGCTGGCGCTGGCGTGCGCCAGTTTCGGCGTGGCCAGCGCCGAGGAAGCCGCCACC
Organism: Lysobacter sp. SCRH-1R; assembly: GCF_057747855.1. Classification (NCBI taxonomy): domain Bacteria; kingdom Pseudomonadati; phylum Pseudomonadota; class Gammaproteobacteria; order Lysobacterales; family Lysobacteraceae; genus Lysobacter; species Lysobacter sp. SCRH-1R. The sequence continues at coordinate 1,911,305 of NZ_CM173227.1, forward strand.
GAGCAACCGGTGGCCCCCATCGACCTGCTACCGCCAGGCCAGGAAGTGTCCGACACGGTGACCGAGCTTGCGGGCTGGGTTGTCGCATCCAGGGACAGCGAAGGCTATCCGTTCGCGATCATCGACAAGGCCGCCGCACAGATCCTGGTGTTCGGCGGCGACGGCCGGCTTCGCGGCGCGGCGCCCGGGTTGTTCGGCTCGGCGGTCGGCGATCATGCCGCCCCCGGCGTTGCCGGTCTGGCGCTTCGCGAAATTCCGGGCCGTGATCGCACCACGCCCGCCGGTCGCTTCGTGGGCGGTTTCGGCCCTTCCATCGACGCCGGGCGCGTCCTGTGGGTGGACTACGATTCCGCGGTCTCCATGCATCCCACGGCGACTGGCGTGCCGGCCGAGAAGCGCCCCGAACGCCTTGCATCGCCCTCGCCGGACGACAACCGCGTCACCCACGGCTGCATCAACGTCGCGCCGGAGTTTTACACGCAGATCATCGCGCCGACATTCGAACGGGGCGGGCTGTTCTACATCCTGCCGGACACGGCGTCGCTGGCGGAGACCTTTCCGGAGTTCGTGCAAAGTCGCGCCACCGCGCAGCACGACGACAGGAAACGAGGACGGTCCGCCCAGCAGTGATGGGCGCTGTGGCGTGTTGGCTCTGGTGTGGTCGAGCGCTTACGAATCCCGTTGCTGCAGGGTTTTTCCGGCCCCCACAAGCTCCGCTGTATCACCGGGCTTCTTCCTCATTGTCGAGCCATTGCGTCAGCGGACGATCCATGGAGTTCGCAAAGCGCTGTCACCTCTTGGGTGACCGCTTCGGGCCGTTAGCGGACATTCCGAAACGTCACCCACCCGATCACGAAGCCGGCCTGACCGCCGGCGGCGACCAAGTTCCGTCGAGGATCGCCTGCTCGGGCCAATAGGTGCGTACGTACAGCGAGAACTCCGCGCCATCAGGCGAAGGCAGCCAGTTGGCGCGCTGCACGGGGTCGGTCGGCTCGTCGGCCTGCACGTAGATCGTCAGCGAACCATCGGGATTGGGTTTCAGATCCTTGTTCTTCGTCCCGACCGAATATCGATTGATCGCATTGGGCGCGAAGAAGTGGTCCGCGTCGTACAGCGTCAGCGACCAGAATCCCCTGACCGGCGGGCCGCCTTTGTCGAAGGTGACGGTGTAGCGCTTGCTGCCGTCCAGACGCGCGCCGGTGTCGTCGAGGTCCTGGTAGAAGTAGGTGGCTTCGTTGGGCTTGTTCACGTAGATGTTCGAACGCGCCACCGCCGTCCGGGTGAAGTAGTCGCTGCCGAATCCGGCGCCGTTGCGCACGGTCGTCCAGTGGTGCGGCAGCGGCACGCCGAAGTTGCGGAACTGCAGGAGCGGCGCGATCACGTCCTGTTCCGTCTTGCGGGCTTCGTCTATCGCGGCGGCCTTCAGCTTCGGGTCCTTCTGCAGCGCGGCCACCAGTGCGAGCGCATTCGCGTAGCGCGCCTCCTCGCCGGGTAGGGGCTTGGCGTCCTTGAGCACGACCGGCAGTTCGTCGAAGAATTTCTCCGGAACCACCTTTGGCGCTTCACCGCCGCCCGCCGGCCGTGGCGGTTCGGGGAACGACGGCGATGCCGCCCAGTCGTGCCGCTTCATCTTCCCGTCGAATTCGGACAGGGGGTACATGTCGATCTGCGCGACCAGCGGCTGCACGGCGGCGCGATCCTCCGGCGTGTCGAGCAGGGCCACGCGTGGAATGGCGTAGCCGGTGTTGGTCCCCGCGCGGAACACCTGCGCGATTCCCTGCGGCGTGGTGCCGCTCCAGTCCGGACCCACCAGCAGGTAGAAGCCCGGTTTCGTGTCGTACATCTTGCCCAGGCTGACGAAACTGTCCGTGCGCGAGTCGACGATCTGGTAGACCCAGAAGCGATCGCCGAAATCCGGCACCTGCACCACCACCGGTTCGATGTCCAACGCGAGCGGCCCGCCGCCATACACGACGTCCTGGTTGGGACAGGCCACCTCGCGTTCCGATGGAGCGACGTAGTCGGTGAGCATGCTCATGCGGTTCGGAGGCGCGGCCGGCAGTACGCCGCCGAGTTTCCCGGGACCGGGCAGGTCCTTGAAGCCAAGGCGGCGGTTGTAGATATTCACCATCGGCCACGCCCAGAAATACACGTCGCGCGCGGCCATGCGCACGTACGGCTCGGTGAGGCGGGTGTTCTCCACCGGACCGGGCACCTTGCTGGCATCGGCGACGTCCGTGGAATCGGAAGGCGCTGGTGCGGGCCTGGATGGCTCAGGCGCGCTGGCTGTCGTCGTCGTGGCTTGCTCGCGTTGGCAGGCGGCGCTGGCGATGACCAGGAGCGAGGCGATCATCGCGACGGCACCGCGACGGAGTTCGGCTTTCATGCGCGATCCTTTTGCCCGACGGCAAGCCATGGCCGTCTCTCCTGAGGTGGCATACGTGATGCCCTCACTCGCGTTATGCGGGCGTGAATGGTTGAGCCTCGTTCGCCGCTGCGTCGTGGAAAGCCAGCGGACATGTCCAGCGGTATCCTGTGGTGGCGTTCGCGAGGGGAATACTGCGCGGCGTATGCAATCCGGGATCGCGCTTCACGATGTCTTCGAGAGACACGCAAATGGAATTTGTAGTCGGCCTCTCTTGTTTCCTCGCCTTGATCGGCCTGGTCATGCTGCTCCTGTGGAGCATCGAGCGCATCGAAGCGCGGCTCAGGCGCACGGCGCCACGACTGTTCAACAGCTGGTTGCAGCTTCATGCCATCGCAGCGCTCATGCTCGTGGTGGCCTGCATCATCGTCTGGCCGGCGCCCGGCCAGGCGCTGACGTTCAACGTGCTTGTCGTCCCGATCATGGCGGCGAGCCTTGCGTATCTGGCGCCCCTTGCCTTCGGATTGGTTGTTGCCATCCACACTCCCGGACGTGCTCGTGGGACTGATGGTGTCGGCCTGCCGGCACGTCCGCGAACGCGCGGCGGGCTGGCGCCGGCATGCTCGGGTGATCGTTAGCCGGCATTTGTAGCCCGGGTAAGCGAAGCGCACCCGGGGCTTTTCGCGAGAGGTGCCATCCTGCGTTCCCCCGGGTGCGGCGTTCGGCCTTACCCGGGCTACAAGGGCGAACGCTTCATCGCGAAGCCCGCCTCACCCACACCCCGCAGGCGGCAACGCCCGCGTCGCGCCATCGTTCTGCGCCACGACCGTGAAGTCGATGATCACCACGCCGTGTTCGCGTTGCAGGTATTCGACGCGCACCGCCTCACCGTAGCGCTGCTCCATCTGGCGCAGCAGCGGAACGGGGTCGTGGTCGTTGAAGAAGCGCATGGTTTCGCCGGGGGTCAGCGCGTCGAGTGCGCCGAAGATCGCCGCATGGCGGAAGCGCTTGCCGATGCCGCGCGCGTCGAAGGGATACATGTTCATCGATCGGATCCGTCTGGGATGGAGAGGTAATTCGCGCATCGCGCGGAGCGCCGGGCCTTGACGCAGGTCAAGCGCTTGCGATTGGCCGAGGTCAATGGCTGTACTGCAGCTGCAACCACGCCTTGTCGGTATCGACGGTGAAGGCAACATCGTCCGAGCGGTAACGCGCGAGCTTCCCCAGCACCGTCAGGCGCGGCGACCACGGCAGGCGATGCTGGTACGAGACATCGAGTTCGCTCCCGTAGTCCGCACCGCCACGATCGGCGATGAAGTCGTGGAGGCACGCCTGCACGCTGCCGCCCCACAGCGGTGCGGTGACGCCGATGTAGCGGTCTTCGATGCCGCCGGCCGGCGTCGTGAGGAACTGATCCGCCCAGCCCTGGAATGCATGCCGCGTGCCCAGCGGCGTCTGGAACGCGCGGTTTCCGTTGCCCGTTCCGCGCCCTGCGCCGAGCTTTTCGTAACCCGCGCGGAGTTGGACCTCGTCGATTGCATGGCCCAGTTCGGCAAGCGCGTAACGACTGTCGAGGTGCCACGGATTACCGTCGTTGTCCTTCTGCCGGGCGAACTCGACCGCATAACTCCACGCGCCCGCGCGGCCGCTGGCGCGCAGGCCGGTGGTGATGCTGGACAGCGTGCCGAGCGGCGCGTTCGCGGTGACGGCGACGTTGTCCAGTTCGAGCCGGTACTGATACGCGGTGAAGGCGAGCGCAGGGAACAGCTTCGCCTGCACGTTCAACAGATGGCTGCGGCCTTCGTAATCGGCCGGGTTGGTCGCGTTGGCGTGGCGGTCGTCGGGGCCGAACACGCTGTCCACGTCGTCGACGTAGCTGTACCAGAACGCGAGTTTGTCCGCCGGCTTGAACTGCAGCGATGCCGCATCGAAGGTCTGTTCGTTCTGCCGCCAGCCGACGCCGCCGATGAAGCGCTGGTTGTCGAGGTTGATGCGCTGCCGGCCGAGGATCGCCGCGGCGGCGTCGCTGTCGAAACGCAGCAGCGCCTGGTTGAAGCCGGTGCCGTCGGGGTCGGGCACCGCCGCGTACGCGGTGCGCCCGTTGCGCGTGCTGTTGAAGCGTTCCGCGCCGAGGTGGCTGACGTTGTCCACTTCCACCAGGCCCGACCAGCCCGCGACGCGTGCGCTGCGGTAACCGATGCGGGTGCGCAGCGTCTGCGCGTCGGCATTGCGCAGCGCGTTGTCGGGATCGACGTGCTCGAAGCGGTAACGCATGTCGAAGATCGGCTGGTCGCGGTCGGATTCCGCGTGCACGGGCAGCGCAAGGAATACCGCGAGCGCGAGCGGCGCGGCGGCGAAGCGGGACGCGTGGAGCATGGCGAAGTCTCGTGAGGTGGAATCGTGGCCACGGCGCCGCATCGACGCGGCGCGCGGGCGGAAACGGGAATGGATCACCAGCCGACGTGGAAGAGCGCCTTCGCCAGCAGTACGATCGCGACCACGTGCGCGAACACGCTCAGGTGCAGGCGGCGCGACGTGCGTCCGCGCAATCGTCCCCGGCGACGCAGCCGCATCGCGCACAGGAAGTGGCCGAACACGCTGATCGCCAGCGCGATCTTGATGCACAGCAACGTGCCGGGCGCGGAGTCCAGTGGGTGCGCGAGCAGCGCGCGGTACTGCCACGCCAGCGCGATGCCGGCGGCGTACAGCAGCGCGAGCACCCAGGGCATCAGCTGGCGCGCGCGGTCGCCGATGGCGCGTTCGATCGCGGCGAACACATCCGGCGGCAACTTCCGGCGCACCGCGTGCATGACCAGCACTTCGAATAACACCGTGCCGACGAACACGAACGCGCACAGCAGGTGGATCGTCAGGATCACGTAGTACGGCATGGCATCGCGTTTCCCCGTGGCGGCCCGCGATGCGCCGATGGGCGCCGGTCCGCGACGGCGACAGCATCCGCGCGCCCTGTTCAGGCGGACATGATCCAGGTCAAGCCGGATGCGATCTCCGCATCGGATGCTGCCCCGGGGGCCATGAGCGGCCTCCCGCGAGGGGCGACACGTTCTCCTTGACCGAAATCAAGGCACGGCTTTATGGCGCCGCTAGGCTGTGTCCATGGCCACTTCGTCCATCCTTTTCGATTCCGAGCTGCTGGCCCGCTACGACCGGCCGGGGCCGCGCTACACCTCGTATCCGACCGCGCCGCAGTTCCGCGCGGATTTCGGCGCGACCCAGCTGCGCGAGGCCGCCGCGCTCACCAACGGCGATCCGATCCCGCGCCCGCTGTCGCTGTACGTGCACGTGCCGTTCTGCACCAGTCCGTGCTTCTACTGCGGCTGCAATCGCATCATCACGCGCGACAAGGCGCGCGGCGAGGCGTACCTGACGCGCCTGTACCGCGAGGTCGGCATGATGTCGACGCTGTTCGACCGCGACCGCCAGGTGGTGCAGCTGCACTTCGGCGGCGGCACGCCGAACTTCCTCGCGGCGGGGCAGATCGCCGAGGTGGTGGACGTGATCGGCAACCACTTCGCCTTCGCCGATGCGCAACGGCGCGAATGCTCGATCGAGCTCGATCCGCGTTTCGTCAGCCCCGACGACATCCACACGCTGGCGCAGGCCGGGTTCAATCGCGCCAGCCTGGGCGTGCAGGACTTCGATCCGGTGGTGCAGAAGGCGGTGAACCGCATCCAGGGCGTGGAGGAGACGCTTGCGATCATCGACGCCTGCCGCACGCACGGCTTCCGTTCGGTGAACGTGGACCTGATCTACGGCCTGCCGTTGCAGACACTGGACGGCTTCGACCGCACGCTCGAAATCGCGCTGCAGGCGCGGCCGGACCGCTTCGCGATCTACAGCTACGCGCACCTGCCGAAGCTCTTCCGGCCGCAGCAGCAGATCAACGCCGAAGACCTGCCGTCGCCGCACGAGAAGCTGCGCCTGTTGCAGCGGGCGATCGAGCGGCTCGGCGCGGCCGGGTACGTCTACATCGGCATGGACCATTTCGCGCTGCCGGACGACGACCTTGCGCAGGCACAGTCGCGCGGCGATCTGCATCGCAATTTCATGGGCTACACGACCTGCGCCGACACCGACCTGGTCGGCCTGGGCGTGAGCGCGATCAGCCACGTCGGCGCGAGTTTCAGCCAGAACCCGCGCGACCTGCCGAGCTGGGAGCGCGCCATCGACGAAGGACGCCTGCCGGTGTGGCGCGGCATGCATCTGGACGAGGACGACCTGGTGCGGGCCGACGTCATCCAGCAGTTGATGTGCCTTGGCGAGATCGACATCCGGCAGACCGAGCGTCGGCACCTGATGGACTTCCGAGACTATTTCGCACACTCTTGGCCGCAACTGGAGACGCTGGAAAGGGACGGGCTGGTGGAACTGTCTTCACGCGCCGTACGGGCCACGCCCCGGGGCCGGCTGCTATTGCGGGTGCTGGCGGCGTGTTTCGACCGCTACCTCGTCCCGCAGGACGGGGCGGTGACCCAGTTCTCCAGGACCGTCTGACGTCGCGATCGGGCAGGGCATGAGTTCCGGGATCGTTTTTCCGCGCACCGATTCATCGATCATCGCCGACGACGGCGACTCGCTGACCTTCTGTTCCACCTGCGCGTTCTCGCAGGCGTGCCTGTCCGAAGGCATGGACAAGAGCGCGCTGATGGACCTGCACGTGCTGGTCGAACACGTCGGCCCGCTGCACGCGGGCGAGCACGTGTTCCGCGAAGGCGATGCGTTCGGCGCGATCGCGGCCGTGCGCGCGGGCACCGTCAAGACCTACATGCTCGATTCGGACGGACGCGAACAGGTGCTCGGTTTCCACCTGCCGGGCGAGGTGATCGGGTTGAACGCCGTGCATGACGATCGCTACCCGTGCAACGCGGTGGCGCTGGACACGGTGATGCTGTGCCGGTTCTCGTTCCCGCGCATCGCGATGCTGGCCACGCGCCTGCCGAACCTGCAGCGGCACCTGTTCCGCCTGATGAGCCGCGACATCGGTGTGGCGTCGCTGTTCGCCGGCGATCATTCCGCCGACGAGCGCATGGCGGCGTTCCTGATCGGTTTCTCGCGCCGCCTCGCGCAGCGCGGGTTTTCGCCCAGGCGCTTCCAGCTGACGATGTCGCGCACCGACATCGCCAACTACCTGCGCCAGGCGCCGGAGACCGTGAGCCGCGTGCTGCGCCGGTTCGAACGCGACGGGCTGGTATCGATCAAGCAGCGGGACGTCGAAATCCTCGACATGGCGCGGCTGGAAGCCATGGCGCTGACCGTCCTGCGCCACTGACCGCCGGTCGCCGTTGTAGCCCGGGTAAGCGAAGCGCACCCGGGGGCCGTCAAGGTTTGCCTCGCGGTGACGTGGCAATCCCGGGTGCGGCCTCCGGCCTTACCCGGGCTACAAAAGCGGCGCACTGACAGGGCACTTGTAGCCCGGGTAAGCGAAGCGCACCTGGGGGCCGTCAAGGTTCGCATTGCGGTGACGTGGCGACCCGGGTGCGGCCTCCGGCCTTACCCGGGCTACAAAAGCGACGCACTGCGGGGCCGTTGTAGCCCGGGTAAGCGAAGCGCACCCGGGGGCCGTCAAGGTTTGCCTTGCGGTGACGTGGGGACCCGGGTGCGGCCTCCGGCCTTACCCGGGCTACAAAAGCGGCGCACTGCGGGGCCGTTGTAGCCCGGGTAAGCGAAGCGCACCCGGGGGCCGTCAAGGTGTGCGTCGCGGTGACGTGGCAATCCCGGCTGCGGCCTTCGGCCTTACCCGGGCTACAAACGCGGTCCCGCGTCGATCTCCGCCGACCGCGAAACATTCGCATTGCGCTTGATCTGCGTCATGTCGTAGGCGGGTGCCGCCGGCCGAACATGCCTCCGTTTTCCACGGAGTGCTGACATGAATTCGACCCGAAAGTTGTGGGTGGGGCTGGCGACCCTGCTCATCGCTTCGTTCGCCGTCCTGCTATGGGTCGGCAGCGAAATCCACCGCCAGTCGCCACCGATGCCCGAACAGGTGGTCGGTCCGGAGGGTGAAGTGGTCTTCACGCGCAAGGACATCGAGACCGGCCGCCAGGTGTGGCAGTCGATCGGCGGGCAGCAGCTGGGCTCGATCTGGGGCCACGGCGGCTACGTCGCGCCGGACTGGAGTGCCGACTGGCTGCACCGCGAAGCCGAGGCGGTGATGGACGTCTGGGCGAAGCGCGAAGGCGGCGTCGACAGCTACAGAAAGCTCGAGCCCGGCATCCGCGCGACCTACGAGGCGCGCGTGCAGGCGCTGCTGCGGCCCAATACCTACGACGAGGCGACGAAGACGATCCAGCTGGATGCCGATCGCATCGAGGCGATCCAGGCCGTCGCGTCGCACTACACCAGCCTGTTCGGCAACGATCCGGCCACGGCGGAACTGCGCGAAGCGTATGCGATGCGCAACGACACGATTCCCGACGCCGAACATCGCCGCAAGCTGACCGCGTTCTACTGGTGGACGTCGTGGGCGGCGGTGACGGAGCGCCCGGGTTCGGACATCACCTACACGGCGAACTGGCCGGCCGACGACCTCGTCGGCAACAAGCCGACCACCGGCGCGTTCGTGTGGACGGTGTTCAGCGTGTTGTTCCTGATCGCCGGCATCGCGCTGCTGGGCTGGCATTACGCGGTCAACCATGGCGAGGAACTGGCGCCGACGTTGCCCAAGACCGATCCGCTGGCGTCGATCAAGGTGACGCCGTCGATGAAGGCCACCGCCAAGTACTTCTGGGTGGTGATCGCGCTGTTCCTCACGCAGATCCTGCTCGGCGCGATCACCGCGCACTACCAGGTCGAAGGCCAGCAGGCGTACGGCTTCGCGCTGGCCGACGTGCTGCCGTACTCGCTCACGCGCACCTGGCACACGCAGCTGGCGGTGCTGTGGATCGCCACCGCGTGGCTCGGCATGGGGTTGTACATCGGGCCGGCGATTTCCGGGCATGAGCCCAGATTCCAGCGATTGGGCGTCAACCTGCTGTGGGTGTGCCTGCTGATCATCGTGGTCGGCGCGTTCGCCGGGCAGTGGTTCGCGGTGATGCAGAAGCTCGGCCTGGAACGCAATTTCTGGTTCGGTCACCAGGGCTGGGAATACGTGGACCTGGGCCGCTTCTGGCAGTGGTTCCTGTTCATCGGCCTCGGCCTGTGGCTGACGCTGGTGGGCCGCTCGCTGTGGCCGGCGATCAGGGGCGGCGGCGAGTCGCGTTCGATCGTGGTGCTGCTGTTCCTGTCCACCGTCGCGATCGGCCTGTTCTACGCGGCCGGCCTGATGTGGGGCGAGCACACCTCGCTGTCGATGGTCGAATACTGGCGCTGGTGGGTCGTGCACTTGTGGGTGGAAGGGTTCTTCGAGGTCTTCGCGGTCGCGGTGATGTCGTTCCTGTTCACGCGCCTGGGCCTGCTGCAGGTGAGGACGGCGACCATCGCGGTGCTGTTCGCGACCATCGTGTTCATGGCCGGTGGCGTGCTCGGCACGCTGCACCACCTGTACTTCACCGGCACGCCGACGGCGGTCATCGCGCTGGGCGCGAGCTTCTCCGCGCTGGAAGTGGTGCCGCTGGCGTACGTCGGTTTCGAGGCCTACCAGAGCTACAAGATGGGCAAGGCCACGCCGTGGATGCAGCGCTACCGCTGGCCGATCATGTTCTTCATCGCGGTGGCGTTCTGGAACCTCGTCGGTGCGGGGCTGTTCGGCTTCCTGATCAACCCGCCGCTGTCGCTGTACTACATGCAGGGCCTGAACCTGACGCCGACCCACGGCCACACCGCGCTGTTCGGCGTGTACGGCATGCTCGGCATCGGCTTGATGCTGTTCTGCCTGCGCGGCCTGAAGCCGGACGTGGAGTGGAACGAGAAGGTCCTGCGCACCAGCTTCTGGGCATTCAACATCGGCCTGGCCGGAATGGCGGCGTTCACGCTGCTGCCGCTGGGCATCCTGCAGCTCAATGCGGCGCTCGACCACGGTTACTGGTACGCGCGTTCGGCCGAGTTCATGCAGCAGCCGATCGTCGACCTGCTGGTGTGGATGCGCGTTCCGGCCGACACGATCTTCAGCGTGGGTGCGCTCGCGCTGGCGTGGTTCGTCTTCCGCCTCTGGGTGGCGCCGCGGCGAGTCGCGGCACCCGCGGTGGAGCCGGCCCGGGCTTGATCCGGAGTGGGTTCATCGGTTCGCCCGGTCGGCTTCGGCCGGGCTTTTTTCAGGTTTTTTTGAGCCCCTCTCCGAGCGAAAGCGGGTTGGGGCGATGGGCAACGGAGGGATACCGCCGATCTGCCGTTGCATATCCAAACTGCGCCGTTGCTTTTCGCGCGACCAAGAGCAAGTGGTTTCTGCAGCTGGAAGGACGAACAAGGCGCGAAACACGTGACAGCGTGGATCCCGGCCTTCGCCGGGGACGACGGCCTCGGATTGCGCATCCGCCTGACCTGCGTCAAGGCGAAAACAGATCGCCACGCCGAGACTGTCCCCATGCTCCAGAAAACCGCCGAAACCGCCCTCTCTCCCCGCCGCCTGGCGCAGGCGCCGCATCGGCTGATGTTCTTCATCGGGGCGGGGAACGTCCTGCTGGCGATGCTGTGGTGGGCGCTGTGGCTGGTGTCCACGCGCTGGCCCGACACCTTCACCATGACGCCACCTGTGCCCGCCGGCTGGCTGCATGCATTCGTGATGCAGTACCTGGTGCTGCCGAGCTTCATCTTCGGCTTCCTCCTCACCGTTTTCCCGCGCTGGATGGGCCTGCCGGACCTGTCGCGCTGGCATTACCTGCCGGTGGGGGCCGGATTGATGGGCGGGCAGCTCGCCATCCTCGTCGGCGCGTGCGGCTGGGACGTCGGTTTCCTTGTCGGCCTGCTGATGGCGACGGCGGGCTGGACCGCCGGCGTCGTCATCCTCGGCACGCAACTGGTGCGGGAGAAGGGAGCGACGTGGCACGCGCGCTCCTGCTTCGCCGCGCTCGTGCTGGGATGGCTGGGCCTGGTGGCGTTCGCCGGCTTCGTGCTCGGCGCCTCGCCGATGTGGGCGATGGCGAGCATCAAGCTCGGCACGGTCGGCCTGCTGTTGCCGGTGTACGTGACCGTCGCGCACCGGATGTTCCCGTTCTTCGCCGGCAACGCGGTGCCCGGTTACAAGCCGTGGCGTCCGATGGGATGGCTGGCGATCGTGTGGGCGCTGCTGATGGCGCATCTGGTGCTGGAACTCACCCACGCCTACGCGTGGCTGTGGCTCGCCGATCTGCCGCTGCTCGGCGCGAGCGCCTACGCACTATGGCGCTGGTGGCCGCGTGGTCGCATGCCGGGGCTGCTCGCCGTGCTGTTCATCGGCACCGCGTGGCTGCCTGTCACCTTCGCGCTGTATTCGGTGCAGAGCCTGCTCTACGCGACGACCGGCGCTTTCGAACTGGGCCGCGCACCGGCGCACGCGTTGTTCATCGGCTTCTTCGGCAGCCTGCTGGTGGCGATGGTCACGCGCGTGACGCAGGGACATTCGGGCCGGCCGCTGGTGATGCCTCCGGTGGCGTGGTTCGCGTTCGTCGCGGTGCAGGTTGTCGCGGCGATGCGCGTGGCAGCTGAACTCGCGCCCGATGCGTACGCGTGGCATGTGGCGGCGGCGATCGGCTGGCTGGTGGCGTTCGTGCCGTGGGTGACGCGCCTGGGGCGCATCTACCTGTCGCCGCGCGTGGACGGCAAGCCGGGATGAGGACGCTTCGATGATCGAGTTCTATCCGCAGATCAAGCTGGCGCACATCGCGGCGATCGCGTGCAGCGGCGCGCTGTTCCTTCTGCGCGGCTCCTCCGCGCTGGCCGGCCTGCGCTGGCCGATGACGGCGCCGGTGCGTTACCTCAGTTACACCATCGACACCGTGCTGCTCACCGCCGCGATGATGCTGCTGACGATCCTGCCCGGCGCGCTGTTCGCGAACGGCTGGTTGCTGGTGAAGGTCGCGCTGGTCATCGCGTATGTCGTGCTGGGCATCCTCGCGATGCGATCGCGGCGCACACGCACGCGCGTGGCGATGTTCGTGCTGGCGCTGCTGACGTACGCGCAGGTGTACGCCATCGCGCGTGCGCATCACCCGCTGGGCGTTCTCTATTTCTGGACCTGAGGTGAGCCATGGATCAATCGCTCGAACTTTTCGAACCGGCGTCGGAGGGCTTCGCGATGATCGTGGAATCGCTGGAAGCGGCGGGCGTGTCGCTGGAGGCGGATCCGCGCGATGGGATCGATGAGGACTGAGTCGGGAAAGGACGGCACACGCGATGCTTCTTCAAATCCCGAATTCCGAATCTCCGACATGCCCACCCTCGACCTGCGCCACCTCGCACCGCCGGAACCGATGGAGCGCATCCTCGCGGCCGTCGGATCGCTGGGCATCGGCGAGTCGATCGAAGCGTTGACGCCGCTGTATCCGACGCCGCTCCTGGCGATCCTTCAGGCAGACGGTTTCCACACCGATGTCGCACCGGATGAAGGCGGTTTCCGCGTGCGCATCACCCGCGCGCAAGCGCACGATCCCGGCGAACGGGGCAGGGGACGCGACCACGCGTGAGCGGACTGGCCATCACGCAGGCGCCGACGGCGAGCACGCCGCTGCGCTTCCTGGTTGCGTCCGTGCTGTGGGGCATCGTCGCGGGCGCGTGGATCGCATGGCACGGCGGCGACGGATTCGCGTCGCGCTGGACGCCGGCGACGGTCGTGCTGGTGCATCTGCTCACGCTGGGCGTGATCGGCAACGCGATGCTCGGGGCGCTGACGCAGTTCCTGCCGGTGGCGGCGACGAGCCGCTTCGTCGGCGCGCGGTTCGTGCCCGCATTGCACGTCTGTTTCAACGCGGGGCTGGCGGCATTCGCGTTCGCGATGACGCGCATGTCGACGTCGATGATGCACGTCGCGGCGGCCTTGCTGGGCGGATCGCTGATCGCGTTCGCCGCCCTCGCGTGCGTCTCGTTGTGGCGCGGAACAGGGGCGCGTTGGTTGCGTGCCGGCATCGGCGGGTCGATGTGCGCGCTTGCGATCACCGCCACGCTCGGCGTCGTGGCGCTGCTGACGCTGGCGGGGCGGTTCGCGTTCGACCTGGGCGGGCTCGTGGACGTGCACGCGTCGCTCGGTGCGATCGGCGCGGTGCTTGCGTCGATTGCGGCGATCGGTGCCGTCACGCTGCCGATGCTGCAGGGAACACGCAGTCCACCGCCGTGGATGCTGCCCGCGTGGATGTGCTCCGTCGCGCTCGGCTTGGCTTTCGGCGCGTGGCGGCGCGTAGAAGGTAACGGTGTGGTGCTGGCATTCACCGCGACGACGGCAACGTGCACGCTCGTCGCGACGTCGCTGTGGCTGCAGGCGCAGGCGCGGCTCCGGCGCAATCCGACGCTCGCGGTGTTCTGGGCGCTCGGAACGATCGCGCTGTTCGCCGCGGCCGTGTGCATGGCCGCGCCGCTGCCGGCGGGCACCGATCGCGCGATGCTGGTCGGCACGCTTGCACTGGCGATCGGATTCCCGTTCCTCGTCGTCGGGATGATGCTGGAAATCGCCGGCTTCCTCGCCTGGATCCACCTGCGCCGCGTCGTGCCACGCGGCCGCCGCGTTCCCGGCGTCGGCACGCTGATGCCAGAGCGCGACAAGCGCCGCGTGCTGCTCGCCCACGTGCTTTCGGGGGCGTCGTTGATCGCTGCGATGTCGTCGCATCGGTGGCACGCGGCGGCTGGACTCGCCTTCGCATCGGCGTGGCTGGTCACGCTCGCCGCGTGGATGCGTTGCGGCCAGCGCGTGCGAGTGGCGCATCGGGATTGCGAGGACACAATCGCCAGTTGTGACTGAGGCTTAATCCCATTGCTTGACCACCGTGTGTGGGCCGAGTCTTGCCGCGGCCCACTCATGGAAGACGTACCGATGGCAAATCGCTCGGACCTGCGGTTCAGGATTCACTTCGACGCAGATGTCGCGCTCGATGTGGTCCGTTTCGATCTCGAAGAAGGCCTCTCCAGGCCGTTTCGGCTCAGCCTCGAACTGTCGAGCGAATCCGATGACATCGACCTCGACGCGCTGCTCGACACCGAGGCCACCTTCGCCATCGAGTGCGACAGCCATCCGATCCGCAATCTCCTCGGTGTCTGCACGATGTTCGAGCGTTGCGAGACCGGCTTCAAGCGCACCCGTTATCGTGCGGTGATCGAACCCGCGCTTGCGCGGCTCGGGCTATGGCATGGCAGCCAGATCCATCAGCAACAGACCGTCCCGGACATCCTGCGTGAACGGCTGGCGCAACGTGGTGTGCAAGCCCGCATCACTGCGTTGCGATCCCACGAAACCCGCGAGTACTGCGTCCAGCATCGCGAAACCGAACTCGGATTCGTGTCGCGGCTGGCGGCTGAAGAGGGCTTCGTCTACTACTTCGATCCGCGCCAGCATTCGCAGCTGGTACTGACCGATCAGCTGATCTCGGGTCCGCGTCTGCCCGGAGCGGACGATATCGGTACCGTGGCATACCAGCCGAACCCCGGCGGCGATGCCGGTGAGCCCCGACTCTGGCACTTCGGCCTGCGCCGCCAGCTCGCGCCGACGCGGACCGTGCAGCGCGACACGACGTTCCGCAATCCCCAGTACTCGCTCGAACATCGCAGCGATGCGCGGGATGGAGTAGGTGAGTTCGAGCACTACGACGCACCGGGGAGGTACAAAAGGGACGAAGTTGGTAAACCCTTCACCGCTACCAGGCTTCAACAACTGCGTACCGGATCCACGATAGCGACGCTGGAGGGCGACGACGCGCGCCTCTGGCCCGGACTGAGCTTCCTGCTAGAGGACCACACCAGCGACGCGATCAACCGCGATTGGCGCGTGATCGCGATGCACCACAGTGGCGAACAGGCGGTCTCGCAGGAAGAGGAAAGCGCTGCCGCGAGCACCGGCACTCACTATTCCTACACCGCGCAAGCGGTTCCCGGCGACATGGAGTGGCGACCGGCGCCGCTGCCGCGTCCTGTCATGGACGGGCCCCAGGTCGCGCTGGTCGTAGGTCCGGCGAATGAGGAGGTGCACGTCGACCCGCAAGGCAGAATCATGGTGTGGTTCCCTTGGGACCGGGCGGGTGAACGCGATGGGGCGAGCTGCTGGATTCGCGTAAGCCAGGATTGGGCCGGTGCCGGATACGGAGGCATGCTTCCGCCGCGAGTCGGACATCAGGTCATCGTCAGCTTCATGGACGGAGACCCCGATCAGCCGGTCGTTACCGGGAGAGCCTACACGGAGCGCAACCTGCCCCCGTACAGACTTCCTGCGCTGAAGACGCTCAGCACGCTGAAAAGCAAGGAACACAAGGGCGGCGGCTACAACGAGTTGCTGATCGACGACACCACTGGCGAGTTGAAGACGCAACTCCGCAGCACGCATGCGTCGACGCAACTCACGATGGGATACATCACGCATCCGCGCGAGCCGGATGGGCGCGGCAAGCCACGCGGCGAGGGGTTCGAACTGCGCACCGACGCGGCCGGCGCGGTGCGTGCCGCGCGAGGCCTGCTGTTCACCGCGTTCGAGCGCGCCAACGCGGGCAGCGGCCAGCTCGATCAGCGCGAACTGCTGGAGTGCGCCACGGCGTTGGTCGACCTCATCAGAACGCTGACCGGAACCGCAGGTCAACATCAGGGCTTGTCGCCCGAGAGCGGCCCCAGCGAAGGGCTTCTGGATGCGGTGGACAACAGTATCGCGGCAAAGGTCGACTGGAAGGCCCTGCAGTTCACGTGCACCGAAGAGCGGAATCCAGCTATGGATCCGGAGGCGGACGTGTGGTTCAAGCGCGCTCGTGCGCTACATAAGTTGGATGATGAACGCAACGACGCGGAGATGGTCCGGCTGTACCAGCAGGCGGCGGAGCGTGGTCACTACAAGGCGATCAATAACCTGGCGATACTGTACGCCGAGGGCACGGGCGTCCCACAGGATGATGAGAAGGCGCTTGAACTCACGGAGCGTCTGGTGCAGATGAATGTGCCGATGGGCTATTACGGAATGGGCATACATTTGCAGCAAGGCATCGGCGTAAAGCCGGACAAGGCGGCCGCGCTGGCCTATTTCCGCCGTTCGGCAGATCTTGGGTATCGCTATGGAATGTGGGCTACTGGCGATGAAATTCTTACGGCCTTCGCGCTGGAGCCCGAGCCCGACAAGTCACGTGGCGAAGCCATCGGCATTCAGATGCTGGAATGTGCGCTCGGACAAGGGTTGTCAGAAGCGGGGCATACGCTCGGAATGCACTTCGCAGAGGCTGACGTCGGTCGGGCGTTACCGTACTTCCAGAAGGCGGCAGCACTCGGCCATAGTCAAAGCCTTTATATGCTCTATGCGTTGTTCGATGAGGGTGACTACGGCCTCGCTAAGGATCCTGTGCGCGCGGCGTGCTACAACCAGATGCGCAGCGAACAGGACGAAGAGCCCGGCAAGGCCTTCCCCGACATCGACCAACGCTGTCCCTTGCCGCCGCCTCCGGCCACCGAACTGCAAAGCGGTCAACCGGCACCTCGCATCGGCCTTTGGCGCGGACGCGATGACGACAGCTTGTTCTTCCGCGTGAGCGAACGCGGCCAGGTGCTGCCGATGTTCAACGAGCAGGCGGTGCATTGGAAGTGGCTCCCAACCGAACTGCCAGGTGCCAGATGCAAGTCCGGCGAGCCATGCCCATGGCCCGGCGCCTGGGCCAACGAAGACGTGCCCACCGGCGCACGGTTGATGAGCCACGGCCATTTCTTCCCACAGATCGACGACCGTGACGTGACATGGCGCCTCGTGCGGGCGAGTTGACCGCGATGCTGGCATCGCGCAGCTCTTCCTGAGCTGCGCATTGGATTCCGGACGCACTCCGTTAGGCGCTTGGCGTCCTGACGCGCGGCACCAGTTCCTTCGAACTCATCCGGCCTTGTGAGGCAGGATGACCGTGGCAGCGCATGACCCCGGTCGCAGAATGCGCTTCCCTGGCTGAGCGGGCATCGCTCGCCCCGCGCCACCACCCGACTTGACCTGCGTCAATGGCGCGCCCATCCCGCGCGCCTAGCATCTGCGCTCGATTCCACGGGGAGGGGCCACATGATCCGGATCGGCTCGACGCAACACGTCGCGCGATTGGCGCTGCATGGCGCGCGGCTCGGCATCGACCGCGTCGACGACGCGATGATCGTGCTGCTGGCCGCGCGCAGGCGGCTGGTCTCGGCGGTCGCGCCGGCGAAGCGGGCGCTGGAGGTTCCGATGCGCGACCTCCTGCGCGAGGAACAGGTGCACGAACGCGCGCGCCGGCTCGCGGGGCGCCTGCGCGTGCCGGCAGCGTCCGCCGATCACCTGATGGAAGCGCTCGTGACGGACGCCTGCCAGCAGCAGGCGAACGTTGCCGGAACGCGCGCACGGAAGTCGGCCCGCAGACCGACGCGCCGTTCGGCGCTGCGGCTGCTTCCACCGCCGCGTTACTGGCGCCTGCCGCTGTCGCTGGTGCCGCGGAACCTGCGCGACCTGCTCGCCGAACACGTGCTCTCGAACGCGCTGGCCGGGTCGCTCGATGGCGACGATCTCTCCGTCGTCGCCCATCGGCGACTCGGCATCGAGGTGACCGACCTCGACCTGCGCTGGGTGCTCGAACTGCGCGACGGCGGCCTGCATCGCACCAACGAGCCCGCCGAAGCCGTGGTGCACGGCAGCGCCACCGACCTGCTGCTGCTCAGCAGCCGCCAGGAGGACGCGGACACGCTGTTCTTCCAGCGAAGATTGAAGCTGACCGGCGACGTCGAACTCGGCCTCACCGTGCGCAACCTGCTCGATCGCCTGCCGTGGGACACGCTTCCGCTCGGCGTACGCATCGCGCTGCATCGCACCGCCCGGACCTTGCGCGCCGCGCGCGCGGCGCATCGCGCGACGCATGAGGCCATCGCATGAGCGCGGACGACGCGATGCCGTACTGGCATCCCGAACTCGAAACGCGGCATGCCGACCTGATTGAGCGCCTGGCGCCGCTGGTGCCGTGCCTGGAACTCACGCTGCACCTGCCGTGGATCGACGCGATCGAACGCCTCAAGCGCGAGCGTGGCGCGGTGATCATGGCGCACAGCTACCAGTCGCCGGAGATCTTCCACGGCGTCGCCGACGTCACCGGCGATTCGCTCGCGCTGGCGCAGGCCGCGGCCACGTGCGACGCCGAACTGATCGTGCTGTGCGGCGTGCACTTCATGGCCGAGACGGCGAAGATCCTCGCGCCCGGACGCACGGTGCTGATTCCCGACCTGGAAGCCGGCTGCTCGCTGGCCTCGTCGATCACCGCCGACGACGTGCGTGCGCTGCGCGAACGCCATCCCGGCGCGCCGGTGGTCACCTACGTCAACACGTCGGCAGCGGTGAAGGCCGAATCCGACGCCTGCTGCACGTCGGCCAACGCCGTCCAGGTGGTGCGCGCGATGGGCGCGGAGAAGGTGATCTTCCTTCCCGACAACTTCCTCGGCGCGCACGTCGCCGCGCAGGTCGACGTCGAACTGGTGCTGTGGAACGGCCGGTGCGAGGTGCACGAGCAGTTCACCGTGCAGCAGGCGCGGCATGCGCGCGAGCGCTTCGACGCGGCCCTGGTGGCTCACCCGGAATGCCCGCCCGACGTGCAGGCCGAAGCCGACTTCGTCGGCTCCACCACCGCGATGGGACGCTGGCTGGAGAAGGCACGGCCCAGGCGCGTCGCGCTCATCACCGAATGTTCGATGGCCGACAACCTGCGCGCGCGGTTCCCCGACGTCGAGTTCATCAAGCCCTGCAACCTGTGCCCGCACATGAAGCGCATCACGCTGCCGAACATCCACGCCTGCCTGAAGGAGCTGCGGCACGAAGTGACGGTGCCGGCGGACGTGTCCGCACGCGCGCGCCGGGCGCTGGAACGGATGCTCGACGCCGGCCGGCAGGAGCACGTGTGAGACGGCCCGCGACGCCGCCCGTCGTCGTGGTCGGCGCTGGCGTCGCGGGCCTGAGCGTGGCGTTGTCGGCCGCGCCGCGCGAGGTGATCCTGCTCGACCCCGGCGGCATCGGCAGCAGCCGCCTCGCGCAGGGCGGCATCGCGGCGGCGCTCGCGGCCGGCGACAGCGTCCGCGCGCACGTGGCCGACACCTTGCAGGCGGGCGCGTTCCACAACGATGCGGCGATCGCCTGGTCGGTGATCGGCGCGGCGCCCGATGCGGTCGCGTGGCTGCAGGTGATGGGCGTGGGTTTCGATCGCGATGGCCAGGGCCTGCAGCTCGGGCGCGAAGGCGGGCACGGCGTGCATCGCATCGTGCACGCGGGTGGTGACCGCACCGGGGAATGCGTCGTCGCCGCGCTGCAGGCCCGCCTTGCGCGCGCGGCCCACGTGCATCGGCGCACGGGCGCGAGCGTGCAGTCGTTGCTGATGCGGGGCCGCAACGTGGCGGGCGTGGAGGTGCGCGGCGACGACGGGCGCATCGAAGTCATCGAGGCCGGCGCCGTCGTGCTCGCCACCGGCGGGCTCGGCGCGCTGTTCGAACGCAGCACCAATGCTGAAACGACGAGCGGTTCGGGGCTCGCGCTCGCGATGGCCGCCGGCGCGCATACGCGCGACCTGGAGTTCGTGCAGTTCCATCCGACCGCACTCGATGCGGACGGCCCGCGACTGCCGCTGATCACCGAAGCGTTGCGCGGCGCCGGTGCGCGGCTGCGCGATCATCGCGGCCGGCGGCTGATGCGCGGCCGTCATCCGCTGGGCGATCTGGCGCCGCGCGACGTGGTGTCGCGCCGCGTCTGGGAAGCCGGGCGCGATGGCCCGGTATGGATCGACGCGACCGGTCTGACCCCTGGCTGGGAGCGTGCGTTCCCGACCGTCGCCGGCACCTGCCGTGCGCACGGCGTGGACCCGCGCACGCAGCCGATTCCGGTCACCGCCGCCGCGCATTTCCACATGGGCGGGATCGCCACCGACGCGCTCGGCCGCACGTCGGTGCCGAATCTCTTCGCCGTGGGCGAGGTGGCCTGCAACGGCCTGCACGGCGCCAACCGGCTCGCGAGCAATTCGCTGCTCGAAGGCGTGGTCTGCGGTCGCTGGCTCGGCGCGCACCTGCGCCTGGCGCCGACGCGGGTTTCGCACGAGGACGCGTTCCGCACCGTGGCACTGGGCGAGGGCCTGGGCGCGTCCGCGCTCGCCACGGTGCGACGCACGCTGTGGCGCGCGGCGGGACCGGTGCGGACGAAGCTCGCCCTCGCCAGTGCGATCCGCGAGATCAGGGCGATGGCATCGTCGGGATGGCAGGCGCGAGTGGCGCAGGCCGTGCTGGAAGCGGCGCTGCAGCGACCGGCCAGCCTCGGCGCGCACTGGCGCGTGGATGCGTGAAGCGCATCAGGCGTCCGCCGCCATGCCGCTCATGCCGGGCTCGCCGTGCCAGTACCCGTTGCGGTGGCCCAGCGGTGCGACCGCGTCACGCGTTGCAAGCGCCCCGACGAAATGCTCGACCACCGCCCGCATGCCTTCGGCCTGCGGATACAGCCGCAGCAGGTCCACGCCCATCGCGCGCAGCGCGGGCAGTTCCGGACTGAGGTCGGTGAGTTCCTCGCCCTGCACCTGGATGCCGTTGATGCGCAGGAACGGCCGGCCTTCGCGCGTGGACAGCGGCAGGCCGTCGGGATGTTCGATGCAGCGGAAACCGCACTGGTCCTTGCCGACGTCCAGTGCCCGCGCGGTGAAGCATCGCGCGGAATACGACAGCGGCAGCCGGCCCCAGGCGATCACCTCCACCTCGGGCCGCGTCGAACCCTGCGCGTCGAGCGCGCGAAGCAGCTCGTCGACCAGCGTCTGGCCCTGTTCGACCCCGGGCACCCAGCGACGCAGTCCATCCTGCATGAGCATCGCCAGCGCCACGTGGTTGTAGACGCTCAGGCTGGGGCCCGCGATGAAGGGCACGCCGCGTTCGCGGCACAGCTGCACGGCGGACAGATCGTTCGCCTCGATCCAGAAGCCGCCGTGATCGACCAGGCGTTGCAGCACGCCGAGTTCGGATTCGGCTTCGATCAACGCCAGCGACGACAGCACGACCTGGCGATCGTTCGATGCGAGTTCCTCCGCCAGCGCGATCCAGTCGCGCGTGCGCAGCTCGCGTCGCTTGCTGCACACGGTTTCGCCGAGATGGATCGTGTGCAGCGGCCACTTCGCGGCTTCGCGATAGAAGGCCAGCGTGCGTTCGCGCGGCCAGAAATACTGGAGTGGACCGAGGGTCAGTCGCATGTCAGTGCCAGGCGCGGTGGTAGGGGCCGAGCGTGGTCTGGCGACCTTCGGCGTGGGCGGAGAGGGTGGATTGCCATTGCGGTTGCGGTGTCCATCCGGCGGGTGCGTCGCGATAACGCGACAGCGCGGCCCGCCAGGTGCGCGTGACCGCTTCGACGTACGCGGCGCCGCGCTGGCGGCCTTCGATCTTCAGCGCGGCCACGCCCGCCTGCGCGAGACGCGGCAGCAGTTCCAGCGTGTTGAGGCTGGTCGGTTCCTCCAGCGCGTGGAAGATCTCGCCGCCGACGCCGTACCGGCCCTTGCAGACGGTCGGATACGCCGCCGGTTCGTCGGGTTCGAAACGGTCGATCAGCACGTCGTTCAGCCGCACGCTGCGCTCGCCGCCGGCGTGCTCCTCCCAGCGCACGAACTTCGCGGGCGAACACACACCGTGCCGGTTCGGCGATGCGCCGGTGACGTAGCTCGACAGCTGGCAGCGTCCTTCGACCATGATGCACAGGCTGCCGAACGCGAACACCTCCAGCGGCACCGGCGCGGTCCGGCACAGGCGTTCCACCTGCTGCACCGATAGCACCCGCGGCAACACCGCGCGCGCGATGCCGAAGCGCTCGTGCGCGTAACGCAGCGCCGGCGCGGTCGTCGCCGAGCCCTGCACGGACAGGTGCCGGGGCAGGGCGGGATGGTGTTTGCAGGCGTAATCGAGCACCGCCATTTCCGCCGCGATGATCGCGTCCACGCCGAGCCCGGCGGCTGTGTCCACGGCGCGATGCCAGTGCGCGAGGCGCGCACTGTCGGGATAGGTGTTCAGCGCGACGTAGACGCTGGCGCCACGCGCGTGGGCGTAGGCGATGCCCTGGCGGATCTCATCGTCGCTGAAGTTCAGTCCGGGAAACGCGCGCGCATTGGTCTGGTCGCGAAAGCCGAGGTACACCGCATCGGCGCCGGCGTCGATGGCCGCGCGCAGCGCCGGCAGGTTGCCGGCGGGGCAGACGAGTTGCATGGGAACTCCAGTCGCGTGGGGAAGGACGGCGTGACGCCTCAACGCGCGTCGTCGCCTCCGTAGTCGCCTTCGCCGCTGCGCGAGCGGCTCAGCTGCTCCCAGATCGCATCGATGCGGCGTTCCACGCGCGGATCGAGCGTGATCGGCCGGCCCCATTCGCGGTCGCTTTCGCCGGCCCATTTGCGCGTGGCATCCAGGCCGAGCTTGGAACCCAGGCCGGAACCTGGACTCGCGAAATCCAGGTAATCGATCGGCGTGTTCTCGATCAGCACGCTGTCGCGCGCCGGGTCCACGCGCGTGGAGATCGCCCAGATCACCGCGCCCCAGTCGCGCACGTCGATGTCCTCGTCGGTCACGATCACGAACTTGGTATAGGTGAACTGGCGCAGGTACGACCACACGCCGAGCATCACGCGCCGCGCGTGGCCCGCGTACTGCTTGCGGATGCTGACCACCGCCACGCGGTACGAACAGGCTTCCGGCGGCAGGTAGAAGTCGACGATCTCCGGGAACACGCGCCGCAGGATCGGCACGAAGATGTCGTTGAGCGCCATCGACAGCACCGAAGGCTCGTCGAACGGCGCGCGGCCCATGTAGCTGCCGTGGTAGATCGCGTTGCGCCGCAGGCGCATGCGTTCCACGGTCAGCACGGGGAACGGCGCCTGCACGTTGTAGTAGCCGGTGTGATCGCCGAACGGGCCTTCCAGCGCGGTGTCGTCGGGATGGATGAAGCCTTCCAGCAGGATTTCCGCACCGGCGGGCGCATCGAGTCCGGTCAGTTCGCTGTGCCACACGCGCGTGCGCGCGCCGCGCAGGAGGCCGGCGAATTCGTATTCGGACAGCGTGTCGGGCACCGGCGCCACGGCGGCGAGCATTGTCGCGGGGTCCGCACCGATCGCCACCAGCACCGGGAACGGCCGCTGTGGATGCGCCGCCTGCCAGCTCGCGTAATCCTGCGCGCCGCCGCGATGGGCGAGCCAACGCATGATCACGCGGTTACGGCCGATCGGCTGCTGCCGGTAGATCGCGACGTTCTGCCGCTCCTGCCGCGTGCCGCGCGTGATCACCAGACCGAAGGTGATCAGGCGGTCCACGTCCTCGGGCCAGCAGCGCTGGATCGGAAGGCGGCGCAGATCGATGTCCGCCCCTTCGAGCACTTCCTCATCGAACGCCGCATCGGGCTCGCGCTTCGGCGCGACATGCGCCAGCTGCGCGAGTTCCGGCCACGTCGCGAGCGCGCCGCGCAGGCTCGACGGCCAGCGCGGTTCCTTGATCGCCGCGAGCAGCTCGCCGAGTTCGCGCAGCGATGCGATCGGCCGGTCGCCCATCGCCAGTTCGATGCGCGAACGATGGCCGAACAGATTGCCCAGTAAGGAATGCGCCGATCCGGTGGGGTTGTGCATCAGCAGCGCCGGCCCGCGGGCGCGAAGCGCGCGCAGGCTCAGCGCGGTGCTTTCCAGTTCCGGATCGATCGGTGCGTCGATCTCGAGCAGCTGGCCGCGTGCGGACAGCAGATCGAGGAACTGGCGCAGATCGTGGAAACTCATCGTGATGCAGGGGCGTGGCGATCAGCCGCAGCCACAGCCGCCGCAGCATCCGCCCTCGCGATGGGCGTCCTCGTCCTCGCCACGGACGCGCTTGGGCGCCGCGTCCACGCCGAGGCCGCCGAGGATGGCGATGACCTCCAGTTCGTCGAGCACGGTCGAGATGCTCAGCTGTCCGTTTTCGGATTCGAAATCGACGACGGCGTCCGGATCGAATTCGCGCAGTGCGCGGGTGATGCGCGCTTCGCGCTCGTCGAGCGGTTGCGGGTTGTGCACGGCGATCATCGAGGTGTTCTCTGCAGGTCGGGTGCTCAGGCTAGGTCCGCACCCGGGTGCCTGCCCTTGACCGAAGTCAAGGGCGCGGCACTTTGCCCGCGCGACGCACGCGGCGTTCAGAACCTGTAGTTGAGCTTCAGCCACGCGCTGCGACCCGGTTCGTGGATACGCACCGGTTCGCCGGGATAACCGAACGCGCTGTTGCCGGCCAGGTTCAGGTGTTCGGCGTAGGTGCGGTCGAAGAGGTTGTCGATGCCGGCGGCGAGCTGGAGCCGCTTGGTGAAGCGGTAACCGCCGTTGATCGAGAACACCGCGAAGCCGGGCGTCGTGCCGAGATCCTGTCCCACCACGTTGCCGTAGCCCGGATTCACGCGATCCTGCGCGGCGGCCACGCGCAGCAGCGCACCAAGCGACCAGCGCTTGTTGTCGTAGGCGGCGTTGAGGCGCGCTTCCAGCGGCGGCGTCTGCGGCATCGCGCCGATGCCGTCGATGTCGCCCCACGCATAGGCGAGGCTGCCGCCGAGTTTCCATTCGCCGTTCGGACGGAACTCGACGCCGAGTTCGCCGCCGCGCGTGTCGGCATCGGCGTTGGTCGCGCGCGTGATCGAGCCCATCGTGCCTTCGGCGTATTCGAACAGGATGTAGTCCTGGATGCGCCCCGCGTACAGCGACGCCCACGCGTCCCAGCGGCCTTCGCGGTAGTGCATGCCGATGTCGAGCTGGGTGGTGCGTTCGGGTTCGATACCCGCGAACGCGTTGATCGAACCGGCCGGGCCCAGCGTCGGGGAAAACAGTTCCCAGTAGTCCGGCATGCGCTGCACGTGGCCCAGGCCGAGATGCCACATCGTCGCCGAGCCTTGCGGCTGGACTTCCCAGCGGATGAGCCCGGACGGGAGCGTTTCGCGGCGCGTCACGCCGTGCGTCGGATTCGGCTGCGGCATCATGCCGCCGGTACTCGCGCGTTCGTCCTGCACCGATGCGCGATCGACGCGAAGGCCGCCGACGAGCCGCTGTCGCGGGGCGAAGTTCCAGCCCAGTTCCGCGAACACGCCGATGTTGTCGGAACGCGCGTCGGTGGTCCACGGCTGGCTGCGGTACGCATCGCGTCCCATCGCGCTGCGCTTGCGATGCAGGCTGTCGCGCACGTCGAGGCCGGCGTTGAGATCCCACGCGTCCGTATTCCACGCCAGCGCGAGGCGTCCGCCCTGCGTTCGTTGCGCGACGTTGCTCGCCATCGGCATCGGCATGCTGCTGTCGGGGTCGGGATCGCGCAGCGTGTAGTTGTCCATGACGTGGTCGACGTCGTTGTAGTAAAGCCGCGCCTCGATCTTGTCGAACGCGCCCTCCAGATTGCGGCGTTCCGCGCGCAGGCCGTACGTGGTCCGGGCGAACTGCGATCCGTCCATTCCACGGCCGGCGTATCGCGCTTCGCCGTCGCCCCTGCCGGTGCTCACTTCCACCAGCGAATCCGCGTCGGGCGTCCAGCCGAACGCGACGTCGGCATTCCATTTCTTCCAGGCCGACGGCACGGTGCGTCCGTCGCCGTCCTCGTAGTCGTCCGCTTCGGAACGGTTCGCCGTGACGCGCGCGTAGCCATCGGCGTTGCCGAAAGCCGTGTCGATCACCTGGTCGTTGCGGTCGAAGCTGCCGAACGTGAGACTGCCGTTGAACTGCGCACCGGGCGCGTCGAAGAACGGGATGTCGCGTTCGAAACGCACCGTGCCCGCCGAAGCGCCGGGCCCCCACAGCACCGTCTGCGGGCCCTTGATGACTTCGAGACGGTCGTAGGTTTCCGGCGACACGTACGAGAGCGAGTTGTCCATGCGCGCCGGGCACGCGCCCTGCATGTGGCCGCCATCGGTCAGCAGGTTCAGGCGCGAACCGAACATGCCGCGAAGCACCGGATCGCCGTTCGTGCCGCCGCTGCGGATCAGCGAAAAGCCCGGCACCGTCCTGAGGTAGTCGGCACCGTCGCTGGCCGGAACCGGTTGGCGCGGCAGTTTGGTGTCGGTGACGAAGGTCATCGCCAGCGTGGGCGTCACGTCGGTCACCACGAGCGTGTCGAGCGTGACCATGCCGTCGCCCGCGTGATGTGGAGCGGTGCCGTCGGCCGCCGCGCACGTGCCGGCGATCAGCAGCGAAAGGGCGACGCAGAGCGGATGCGCGACGGGGATGCGGTCGCGACGGCGGAACGCAGTGGAGCAGGGCATGGAAGTCACCGGTCGTGTCGAGGAATTCGCTGGCGACCTGCGCGCAGGTCGCGTGTCGGAGCGAAGTCTCCGCGTGCCGGATCACCGCAAAAATGATCCTGATCAAATCGTGCCGAATCGGCTGAACAGGCCGGCGAAAGGCTTGACCTATATCAAGGCGGGCATGCGGTGGCGTACCTAATGTGCGCCCAACGGCTGGAAAGCCATTCGCAAGGCAAGCAACCCATGATTCGTGCAACACAGGGAAAGGGGAATGTGCTGCTGCATTACGCACTGGCATGCGCGCTCGGCTTCGGCGTGCCGGTGGCGGTCGCCGCGGACCACAACGAAGCCCCGGCGCCGAAAGACACCATCCAGGCCGTGCTCACCGCACCGCCGCTGGTGCCGCCGCCGACCAACCGCAACAAACCGGCGAAGGTCGTGGTCGATCTGGAAGTGATCGAGAAGGACATGCGCCTGGCCGACGGCGTCACCTACAACTTCTGGACGTTTGGTGGAACCGTGCCGGGCAGCTTCATCCGCGTGCGCCAGGGCGACACGGTGGAGTTCACGCTGAAGAACGCGCACGACTCGCACATGCCGCACAACATCGACCTGCATGCCGTGACAGGCACGGGCGGTGGCGCCGAAGCGACGTTCACGCTGCCGGGCCACAAGAGCAAGTTCACCTTCAAGGCGATGAATCCCGGCCTGTACGTCTACCACTGCGCGATGCCGCCGGTAGGCATGCACATCGCCAACGGCATGTACGGCCTGATCCTGGTCGAGCCGCCGGAAGGCCTGCCGAAGGTGGACAAGGAGTTCTACGTCATGCAGGGCGACTTCTACACCGAAGGCAAGCACGGCGATCCGGGACTGCAGCCTTTCAGCCTGGAAAAGGCCATCGACGAGCATCCGACCTACGTGGTGTTCAACGGTTCGGAAGGCGCGCTGACGGGCGACAACGCGTTGACGGCGAAGGCGGGCGAGACGATCCGCATGTACGTCGGCAACGGCGGTCCGAACCTGGTGTCGAGCTTCCACGTGATCGGCGAGATCTTCGACAAGGTCTACACCGAAGGCGGTTCGAAGTACCAGGAGAACGTGCAGACCACGCTGGTGCCCGCCGGTGGTTCGGCGATCGTCGAGTTCAAGGCGGACGTGCCGGGCAATTTCGTGCTGGTCGACCACAGCATCTTCCGCACCTTCCACAAGGGCACGCTCGGCATCCTCAAGGTGGACGGCGAGAAGGACGCGTCGATCTACACCGGCCAGCAGGCCAGCGGGGAATACACGGCGCCGGCACAGGCCGGTCACTGAAGCACGAAACGAGAGGAGGGCAATCGCATGCTTGCCGCTTCCATCCTCGCAACCGCACTGCTGGCGGCCACGCCGCCGGCAGTGCAAGCGGAGCCCGCCGGGCGGTTCGTCGAGATTCCGGCGGGCGAAATCCGATCCACCGTTCGTTACGAAGGCGACGACGGCACGCGTGATGTCGCCGCCTTCGAACTGTCCGTCCGCGCGGTCACCGTTGCCGAGTTCGAGACGTTCGTGCGCACGCATCCCCAATGGAAGCGCGGGCAGGTGCCTTCGCTGCTCGCCGATGCGGGCTATCTGTCGAACTGGCGCGATGCCGACGACGCCGGCGATGCCGTTCCCGAGGATGCGCCGGTGACGCACGTGAGCTGGTTCGCCGCCGATGCGTACTGCAAGTCGAACGGCGCGCGCCTGCCCGACTGGCCCGAATGGGAGTACGTCGCCGCAGCGGACGCCGCCCGCCACGACGCCCGCGGCGACGCCGCATGGCGCGCACGCACCTTCGACGACGGCACGCCGCGCGCGATGGACGCACGTCCGGGCGCGCTGCCCAATGCGTGCGGCGTGTCCGGCACGCACGGCGCGGCGTGGGAGTGGGTCGGCGATTACGCCACGTTGCTGGGCGACGCCGACAAGCGCGGGTCCGACGACGGCGACCGCCTGCAGTTCTGCGGCGCCACCGGGCTGTCGTTCGCCAATCGCGACGACTACGCCATTCTCAAACGGGTCGCCCTGCTGTCGGCGATGGAGCCGCGCAGCACGCTGGGCAACCTGGGTTTCCGTTGCGCACGGAGTTCGCCATGAAACGACTGCTTCGAGGAATTCACGTCATCGCGCTGCTGTTCGCGGTGGCAATGCCCGCGATCGCCGACGACACGCCGCTTCCCGGCGATTCGGTCTACCAGGTGGACGCGCACGTCGTCGACCAGGACGGTCGCCCGCTCGCGTGGCGGCAGTTGCGCGGCCGGCCGACGATGGTCTCGATGTTCTACGCCAACTGCCACCTGATGTGTCCGCTGATCGTCGCCAGCGGAAAGGCGCTGCAGACGCGCCTTGAACCGCGGCAGCGCGACGCGCTCGACGTCGCGGTGATCAGCATCGACCCGGCGCGCGATACGCCCGCCGCGCTGCGGGAAGTGGCGCAGGCGCATCGCCTCGACGACGCGCACTGGCGGCTGCTCCGCCCCGACGACGCCGACGTGCGCACGCTCGCGGCGGCGCTGGGCATCCGCTATCGCGCGCAGCCCGACGGCACGTTCAATCACACCAGCGTCCTGATCCTCCTGGACCGCGACGGACGCATCGTCGCGCGCAGCGAGGTGACGGGCCTGCAACCCGATCCGCGCTTCGTCGAGACGGTCCGCGATCACCTGTCCGTTCCGATGGTCGCGCATTGACCGTCGCTTCGCTTTTCACCCACACGTTTCCATCCAAAGGAGTCGCCATGAAGTTCGTCACCCGTTCCCTCCTGTTCGCCGGCCTGCTCGGCGCTGCCGGATTCGCCCAGGCCGCCGGCAACTGCACCGTCGCGCTCAAGGGCGACGATGCGATGAAGTTCGATCTGAAGGAGGCCACCGTCTCCGCATCGTGCCCGACCATCACCGTCGAACTCACGCACACCGGCAAGCTGCCGGCCGCGGCGATGGGGCACAACGTCGTCGTCACCGCGACGAAGGACCTGGACGCCGTCGCACGCGACGGCTTCAAGGCGGGCGTCGCCGGCCACTACGTCAATTTGGCCGATGCGCGCGTGATCGCCGCGACCACGCTGGTCGGCGGCGGGCAGAAGACGAAGGTCTCCTTCCCCGGCAAGAAGCTCACCGCCGGCGGCGACTACAGCTTCTTCTGCAGCTTTCCGGGCCATTCGATGCTGATGAAGGGCAAGCTGGTCGTC
This sequence comes from Lysobacter sp. SCRH-1R, assembly GCF_057747855.1. NCBI lineage: Bacteria > Pseudomonadati > Pseudomonadota > Gammaproteobacteria > Lysobacterales > Lysobacteraceae > Lysobacter > Lysobacter sp. SCRH-1R. The sequence continues at coordinate 1,941,134 of NZ_CM173227.1, forward strand.
ACCCGGTAAGGCCACCGGGCCGCCTTAGCGGGCGGCCCTTTCCTTGCGGAGCCGTTGCGCTGAGATCGATCGGCAGCGGCTCGCGCGCAGGCTCCACACCACAAAGGAACACCGCATGGAATTCGCCGTCGCCCTCGATCTGAGTTCCGTCGATCTCGCGCGGATCGACGAAGCCCTCCGCGAAGTGGACCCCGCCGCGCTGGTCGATGCGGACGGCGGTTCGCTCCGCATCGCTGGCGTGTTCGACATACCGACGCTCGTGTCCGTCCTGCGCGATGCGGGGTGCGACGTGTCCGCGTCGGACGTGCAGCGGCTGCCTTCGGTGTGTTGTGGCGGGTGCAGCGGGTAGGGCGTTCTCAAGCGGCTTATCCAGGTGCGCATCGAACCCCGCGTGATGGGAGCTTTCGCGATCGGCGGCCCTTGTCGATCCGTACCGGATCTTGAACGGAATCCGGCGCACCCGCGCTGCGCGGCGGGTGCGCCCCTGGCGCGCTATGGCAGGCGCGTGAAGGTGTTGGTCTGCAGGATCGGCGTGCCGTCGTCGCCGAAGATGGCTTTGGTTTCGGTCATCGTGGCGCGATCCCCGCCGACCGAATAGATGCGCGTCGACGCCGGCTTGCCGTCGTCGGCCAGCTGCATCACCAGCACGTTCGACGCGGGCATCTTCACCGCGGATACGTCGGCCCAGTAGTTGCCGCCGATGCGTCCGGGGCTGCCGTCCAGCGACAGCGACGTTTCGGCATGCATCTGCTCGCCGCTGGGATGCACGATGACCACCTGCGTCGTCCATTTCCCGTCGCCGGCATCGCGGAATTCCATGGTCACGCTTCTCGGACGCGCATCCGGCGGCATCGCCAGCTTCGACACGTCGAGCGCCCAACGGCCCACCAGCGGCGAGGTATCCGTCGATCCCGCCGCTGCCGACGTCGCGCAGCAGAACATCGCGGTGGAAAGAAGCCAGTGCATCTTCGTCTTCATGAGGTTCCGCTCCCTGGTCGGCTTGTGCCTGGTCGCGATAGTACGCTTCCGGTGGGAATGACGGGTTTGTAGCTCCGTGAAGACGCAGCCTCGAAGGATGCCGGGGTCGAACAGGACCTCAGCGCTTGCTGGTTCTTGACGGCCAACGGCGTTCGGACCCCATCGCCTTCCATCTGTTCAAGTCGCATCGTGCGGGCGGGGGCCTGCAGATGCGACACCAGCAATGGCATGCGTGCAGGTTCGACTGGATTGCCCGGCGCTCGCCAGTACCGTCGCGGGAGGAACGGCGCCATCCCGCCCGGGGAACGTCGCACGCACATAGGCGGTGGCCTGCGTGCGTCCGCCGCGTTCGAACACCTGGCGGATATAGAAAGGTGCTCTCTTCGGGTTCGCCCGATGATGGCTGACAATTCATTCAAGCCGAGCCCGCTTCGCTGGCCAGCTCGATCAGGCGTTGGCCCATGTCTGCTATTGGCCGACAGCGGAGATCGAGCTGGATCACCCCGTGGGTCTCAAGCCTCGAAGGCTCCGCGTTCCGCATCGTCCACGCCGACAATCCGATCCAACCGCACGACGCCGCCATCGTCCAGGCGCATGTACTCCACCGAATCGGCCGCATGGAGATCGAGAATCCGCGCCTGAACGACGCGCAGGTGTCCCTCTTCATCGAGATAACGGATGGTCGCCGGCTGCCGGCGCACGGCAGTCGCTTCCAGCACGTCGTGGAATTCGCAATTGATGGGAACGTAGGCCTGTGACATCGGAGTCGTCCTCGAATGGCTGGCCGGGCGCATTCCCGGCCAGCGCTGGAGCGATGTGGCATCAACGCAGTTTGACGCCGGGGAAATCGACCGGAACCGCGAACGCCACGTTGACGTAGTTGGTGAACAGGTTCAGCGCGACGTGCGCGAGGATCTCGACGATTTCCTCGTCGTTGAAGCCGGCCGCGCGCAGGTCCGCGACGTCGGCGTCCGCGATCTCGCCGCGACCTTCGACCACGCGCAGCGCGAAGCGGAGCGCGGCGGCGGTCTTCGGATCCTGCGATTCGCCGCCTTGCGCGGCGGTCATCTCCTCGCTGCTGGCGCCGGCCTTGCGGCCCAGCGCGGTGTGCGCGGCGAGGCAGTATCCGCACGCGTTGCGATTGGCGATCGCCACGGCGATCTGCTCGCCGAGCTTCGCCGGAATGACGCCGCCGCCGAGCGCGCCGAACGCGCCCCACATGCTCTTCAATGCGGCCGTGGAGTTGGCGACCGCGCGGAACATGTTGGGCGTGGCGCCGAACGCCGAGTGGATCTGGCCGAGGAGGGCCTGGCGTTCGCCGTGGGTGTCTTGCGGGTTGACGAGGGGAATGCGGGACATGAGAGCGGGCTCCTGTTGGACCGTCCGGGATGGCCGGTTGAGGGGCATACTAGGGACCCGAATGGGACGATTGGTGGCGATATGTCGCTGAAAGATGGCATTCCGTCCAAGGAATCCGCGACCACTGCGGAAACGGCCGGCGCTCCGATCGACCGGCTCACGCCGGTGCTCGAACGCTTCCGCGTCCAGGCCTCGTTGTTCCATTCCGGCCCGTTGTGCGGGCATCAGGTGTTCGACGCGACACCCGGTCGCGGTTTCCTGCACGTGCTGCGCCGGGGCGAGATGGACATGCTGCACGGGCAGGGACCGCGAAAGTCGCGCACGCATCTCTCCGAGCCGACGTTGCTGCTGTTTGCGCGCGCGGTGCATCACGAGTTCATCAACCCGCCGGTCGACGGCTCGGACTTCACCTGCGCGACGCTCGATTTCGACGGCGGCGTGCGCAACCCGATCGTCCAGTCGCTGCCCGATCTCGTCGCGCTGCCGCTGGAACGGATCGCGGGACTGGGCGCCGCGCTGGACCTGCTGTTCGCCGAATCCGATCAGGTGCGATGCGGTTCCAGGCTGCTGGTCAACCGCCTGTTCGAAGTGGTACTGATCCAGGTGCTGCGATGGATCCTCGACCATCCGGAGGAAGCGCGGGTGTCGCAGGGAATGATGATGGGCCTGTCCGATCCGAGGCTCGCCAAGGCGCTGATCGCGCTGCATGAAGCGCCGGATGCGGACTGGTCGCTCGAACGCATGGCCGCCACCGCGGGCATGTCGCGAAGCGCGTTCGCCGCCGCGTTCAAGGCGGCCACCGGCACGACGCCGGCCGCGTATTCGCTGGACTGGAAACTCAACGTGGCGACCTCGCTGCTGCGCGCCGGGCGATCGGTGAAGCAGGTCGCGCTGGACCTGGGATTCGTCGATGCGCCGTCGTTATCGCGCGCGTTCCGCAGGAGGACGGGCTCGTCGCCGCGCGAGTGGCTGACGCTGCATCAGGGAACGACGGGGTAGGCGGCGCTACCGCACGCTATCCGCCGATCACATGCACCTTGGGCTTGCCGTCGGTCTGTTCGAAGCGGAATCGATACACCAGCGTGACGGCCTGCGGAACCGACTTGCCGCCGTCGCAACTGGCCACGGCGCGCTCCTTGTCCGCCACATTGCGGAAAACGCATCGCAGCGCGGGGTCGAACTTCCACGTCCGGGCAGCCTGTTCCGATGCGGCGAGGAACTCGGGCTCGGCACCCGCGGGGCAGAACTCCGTGACCGGCGCCTTGTAGACGACGGTGACGGCGCCCTTCTCGTCGATGCCCACCTTCAGGCACACCGTGCGCGGCGGCAGGTTGCGGCCAAGCAGGTCCTGCGGATAGCTCGGGTGGACGTTCTTCATGTCGTCCAGCGGGAGCAGGAACGACTCGTTGTCGGCCAGCACCAGGCGATCGCCCTGCGTGGCCGTGCCGGTTGCGGGTGTAGGCGCCGACGTCGCGGCGGCGACCGTCTGCGCATCCGACCACCCCGCGTAGCCGCAGGCCAGCGCCGCGATGCTTCCCAACGTCGTCCACCTGGTCATCGGTTCTCTCCTGTTTGATCGCGTGGGGCGAGGTGCGGTTGCGGAGTGCACTGCCCGAAGGCGGGCAGGGTTCGGCCTTGTATTACAGCCGAACGTAATGGCGTTGCCTTGAGCGGCCAAGGGGGCGAGCGCGCGTGCGTATCGATGGGCCGGATAGGGCTGCAGCGGTGTCGGCCCCGGGTGCGCTTCGCTTACCCGGGCTACCAGAGCGGGCGCGCGCCTGGATAGCAGAGTAGTCTTCGCCCGACAGCGGATACACCGGAGGCGGTCGATGATCACCGGTCGATGCTTGTGCGGCGCGGCGCAGTACCGGTCGCCGGGGCCGGCGCTGTTTTCCTGCATATGCCACTGCCGCGACTGCCAGCGCGCATCGGGCACCGGCGGCGTGCCGGTGCTCGGCGTGGACAAGACGTCGTTCGCGTCATCGGGGCCGATCAGGCAGTCGATCACGCAGGGCGGCAGCGGCCAGCCCGCGATCCGGAATTTCTGCACGCAATGCGGCAGCCTGCTGTTCGGCACGCCGCAGTCGGCGCCAGGGTTCGTGACGATCTACGCGGGCAGCCTGGACGATCCGACGCTGTTCGAGCCGCGCGAGGCGCTCTTCGTCGGGCAGCGTCCGCCGTGGGCCAGGCTCGCCATGCAACTGGTCGAACATGCGGCGCATCCAGACAGTGGATGACCGCCTCGCGTGCGGTGCGGAGATGCGGATCGATTTCCTGACTTCTGGCGGTTCACCGCGCAGGCCGCGTGTTGCACGATGCGGCTTTCCACATGAGGAGCGCCCAATGGCGAACGTCGTTCAAGGAATTCACGCACTCGCTGGCGCCGTGCTCCTCGCGCTGGCGAGTCCCGCGCTGGCGCAGGATCTGGCGGTGGTGGGCGCACGGGTGTATCCCGCGCCCGATGTCGCACCGATCGACGATGCGACGGTGTGGATCCGCGACGGCCGCATCGCGGCGGTCGGTCCGCGCGGGAGCATCAAGGTGCCCGACGGCGTGCGCGTGATCGACGGCCGCGGCAACAGCGTCACCGCGGGTTTCTGGAACAGCCACGTGCACCTGACCTCGCCGCCGTTCCTCGATCCCGACGAACGACCCGCGCAGGCGCTGAACGACGCATTGCGCGAGCGCTTCACGCGCTGGGGCTTCACGACGCTGTTCGACATCTCCTCGCTTCCGGGCGACGTGCGCGCCCTGCGCGCGCGCATCGAGCGGGACGAAGTCGTCGGGCCGCAGTTGCTGACCGTCGACATGCCGTTCTTCCCGGAGCACGGCACGCCGATCTACGTGCGCGAGTTGTGGCAGCGCACGAAAACGCCCAGCGGCGAGGTTGCCACCGCCGAACAGGCGCGGGCGCGCGCGGCGGCGCAGCTCGAAGCGGGCGCGGACGGCGTGAAGTTGTTCACCGGCGCGATCGTCGGGCCACCGCAAGGCGTGTTGCCGATGTCGCGCGAGATCGCCCGCGCCGCGGTGGACGAAGCGCACGCGCACGGCAAGCCGGCGTTCGCGCATCCGACCGATCAGGCGGGCCTGGAGGTTGCGCTCGACAGCGGCGTCGACGTGCTGGTGCATGCGGCGCCGGATGCGGGCGAGTGGTCGCCGGCGTTCGTGGAGCGCCTCAAGTCCGAAGACGTGGCCTTCGTGCCCACGCTGACGCTGTTCGAATCCGAGCTGCGTCGCGAGAACGCGCCCGAATCGGTGGTGAAGCGTTTCGTCGGCAGCGCGCAGCAGCAGCTCGGGGCGATGGCGCGCGGCGGCGGGCAGATCCTGTTCGGCACCGACGCGGGTTACATCGAGACCTACGACACGCGTGCGGAGTACCGCCTGATGGCCGGCGCCGGCCTGGACTGGCGGCAGATCCTCGCCAGCCTGACCACCGCGCCGGCGCAGCGCTTCGGTCAATCGAAGGTGCGCGGCCGGCTGGAGGAGGGATACGCGGGCGATCTGGTCGTGCTCGGCACCGATCCGCAACGTGCGTCGGACGCGTACGCCGACGTGCGGATGACCGTGCGGGGCGGGGAGGTGATCCATGACGCCAGAGCGCCTGTCGCGCCTCCTGCATCGGCAGACGATTGAGGGCGCCGCGCGCAGCGGCGTCCGTCAGGAGTCAGGGCGCAGGTCCGGTTGCAGCCGGCGGACTCGTCGCAGCTGACGCTGCCGTCGTGGCATCGGGAGCAGGGGCCTTCAACAGCCGGTTGAGATCGGCGGCGATCTCGTCCAGGTCGTCTTCGGTGTAGCCACGACGGACGCTGTCCACGCGTCCATCCTTCCCGATCATCAGCATGTGCGGGATCGACTGGACGCCGTAGGCCTCGCCTATGCGGCCGGTGGCGTCGCTGGTGAGGGTCAGCGTCAGGTCCTTGAGCCTGCGCTTGATGGCGCGGTACGTGTTGCGGTCTTCCTTCCAGTTGACCGCGATGACTTCGATGCGGTCCTTTCCGGCGAGATTCTGGATGTTCTCCAGGACAGGAAGTTCCTTGAGGCAGTAGGGGCACCATGTCGCCCAGAAGGTGACGATCACCACCTTGCCGCGCTAGCTTTCCAGCGAGATCGGCTGGCCCGATTCGTCCTTGCCGAACAGGTCCGGCGGCACGTCGCCGCTGTCGACCTTCGGCGCCGCGGCGTGCGCACCGAACGCCATCGCGCACGCCAGCAGCACGCAGGCCGTCCATCGCTTGATCATGCCCCTGTCCCCCTGGTCGCTCCTGCGACTTTGATTGCGAACTTAGCATGTGGGATGAGGGGCGCGGGCCAGTGCCAGGTTCGTGGCCATGCGCACGCACTGATGCAGGCAGGCTGGTCCTCTTGAGGGATTGCCAGCCTCAGCGGTGCGAACCCGGGAACCTCACGCCCGCTGCCGCATCCGATGAGTAGAAGGAGGGAAAACACCATGGCCAGGCCAGGCAACATGCTTTCCGTCGACTACGCCTCGATGGACGACGCCGCGCTGGTGGGAGCGGTGCGTAATGGCGACCGCGAGGCGTTCCGCCACATCATGCGGCGCAGCAACCAGCGGCTGTTCCGCGTGGCGCGCGGCGTGGTCAACGACGACGCCGAAGCCGAGGACGTGGTCCAGGAGGCGTATGCGCATGCGTTCGAGAAGCTCCCGACCTTCCGGGGCGACGCCGCGCTGCTGACCTGGCTGACGCGCATCGTGCTCAACGAAGCCTATGGGCGACTGCGCGGGCTTCGCCTTGTCGTGGGTGTTGAACAAATCGAGGCATCGCAGATGGACAGCGCAAGCATCCTTCCGTTTCCCGCGAAGTTCGGCGACGAGGACCCCGCCGCCGCGACGGCGCGCGACCAGGCGCGCAGGTTGATCGAACAGGCCATCGATCATCTGCCCGAGCCGTTCCGGATCGTGTTCGTCATGCGCGAAATCGAGAACTGCACGGTCGAGGAAACCGCGGCCAGCCTCGACCTGCGCCCCGAAACGGTGAAGACGCGCCTGCACCGCGCGCGTCGCCTGTTGCGTGCGGCGCTGCACGACACCTTGTCGGAGACCTTGCACGACGCGTTCCCGTTCCTCGGGGCGCGCTGCGATCGCATGACCGACGCGGTGATGCAACGGCTTCGCATGCAGGACACCGATTCGCGTGGCGACTGACATCACCGCGCCGTTGCTTCCAGAACCCGACGGAGGATCGACATGTTGATCTATGCACTGTGCATTTTCGCCATCGCCGCGCTGGGCGGGCTGGTGCTGGCCGCCAGCGTGCTGAGGGGTCGACTGGCGCTCTGGGCGATCTCGCTGCTGCACGCCTTGCTGGGGGCCAGCGGCCTGGTGTTGCTGGTCGTCGTCGTGCTGCAGGGTTCGGCGGCCGGACGCGTCACCGCGGCGTTGGGTCTGCTGGTCCTGGCGGCGCTGGGCGGCTTCTATCTCGCGTCGATCCACCTGCGCAAGAAGGTCGCGCCGAAAGGCGTGGTTTTCCTGCACGCGGGCGTCGCCGTGGTCGGGTTTCTCACGCTGCTCAGCGCGGTGCTGGGGATATGAAGCATCCGCTGCATCCCGCGCTGGTCCACTTCCCGATCGCGACGTGGTCGCTGGGCACCGCGGGCGACCTCGCGAGCCTGCTGTGGGGAGAGCCCGCGTGGCGGTTCGCGGGCGTGTCGATCGTGGTCGGCGTCGTCACCGCCCTCGCGGCCATGGCGACGGGCTTCGTCGAACTGCTGAAACTGGACGCCGACAGCGCGGCGAACCGGGACGCCACGCGCCACATGCTGCTCATGATGACCACCTGGTGCTGCTACGCCGCGAGCCTGTTCTTCCGCCTGGACGGAACCACGCTGGCCCGCCCCGACGCGCTCGGCATCGGACTGAGCACACTGGGCTTCGTCGCCATGGGTCTAGCGGGGTGGATGGGCGGGAAGCTCGTGTACGAGCATGGGGTTGGTGTGCGGAAGCGTCCGGTTTCGTGATTGCGGGCGGTGGCGGGTCATGGAGCATGGCGCGGTGTTGATGTCCGCTTTCGGCCCTAAGCGGACATTATTCGAGGTCTTTCGGCAATGCATTCGTCGATCTGGAGTTCACATGAAACACCTCGTTGTCTTTGCTGCTGCGATGGCCTTCTCCGCGTCGGCAGCGGCGCGATCCATTGAAGTGTGTCCCGAGTTGCCTGGCTACTCCAATTTGGCTTGGTCCTACCAAGAAGGACCGGACTTCGATGTTTGCTACGCCCGTGAACCTGGTTCGGAAGCCACCGCCTTCGGCGCCTATCTCGGCAACCATCCCAGCTTTCATTCGGACGGAGCTGTCCGTAGCGGCAAGGGCCGGGTCGCGGGTAGGCGCGTCGCGTGGTATCACCTGGACGCGACAGAGGGCGAGCAGCCGTGGGGCCGGCAGACCTTATTGATGCTGGATAGAAAGAACGGGTATGTCGCGCATATTTGGGTGATGGCCGACACCGAACAGCAACTGCAAGATAGGCTTTCGGTATTGGAACGAATGGTGATCCGATGACGGCTGCTGGCCGATAGCGGACATGCGGGACAGGACGGGCGGGCGAGCAGTGCCAATGTTCGTGGTCGACGCATACCGGACATTCGTATTTCATGGAGGATGACCGATGGAGCGCGCTGAAACATCCGCAGGACGAGCCTCGGCCGCGGTGCTGTTCACGCTGGTTGCGTTCCTGTGCGCCGGGTGCTCGCGGGATACTTCGAGGGTGACGGGAAAGGCACCGGAGCAATCGATCACTTCAGCACAGCACTTCCCGCCCCCTCCGGACGTCGGGGACATCGGGCACTTTCACCAATGCCGGCAACGACCACAGCATGAGCTAAATCCGTATCAATCCTGTCTCGCGGCAAGGCTGGGCGCTGCGCAATGTACGCCTGCTGTCGACTGCGTGCTGACCTGCCTGGCCAGCCCGGACGGCCGGAACGTGGGAGGCGGCTGCGACCACGTGTGCTTCGGCTACAACGTCTACCACGAGTGGAAGGATCGACCTGCGGCGATGGACGAATGCCGGCAGGACCGCACTGCCGGCGAACGCTTCGAACGTGAGGCGTCCGCTCCGGGCCGATAGCCGACGTCGCCTCGATCGTCGGCGCAACAATGCTGAAGAGGTGTCGCCCCTGGCCGCCTCAATCCCCCACCTTCGCAAGCTCATCGCACCTCAGCGCAAGGCTCGTCGCCAGTTCGAGCGTCGCGGGAGACGCGCCGGCGGGATGGTGCATCGCCAGCCAGAGCGCGGGCGACTGCGCGAAGCCTTCCTTCTTTCCAAGCAGCCGATGGGAAGAGAGCACCGCGCGCAGCGGCAGCAGGCTGAGACCGAGGCCGTCGCCGACGGCCGCCTGCAGGTTCGCGAGGTTCGGGCTGCTGTAGGCCACGTGCCAGTTCCGGCGCTGCGCATCGAGCCAGCCGAAGATCTCCTCGCGGTACAGGCCGCCTTCCGGGAACACGGCCACCGGCACGGGATCGCGGTCAAGGCAGGGGTGGCGGAGGCTGTCCACCCACGCCAGTTTCTCCGGCCACGCGCGGACGCCGCCGGGACGACGCTGCTTCGCCAGGATCAGTTCGAACTCGCCGCGTGCGTACCGCGCGATCAGGTCGTTGCTCAGGCCGCTGGTGACTTCGAGCCGCACCACCGCGCCGCGGCGCCGTGAGAACGCCGCGAGCGTGGGCGTCAGTGCCCGTCCACCGAGGTCTTCCGGAAGGCCGATGCGGATGACCTCCTGCCGCGGCGCCTGGCCCATGGCGGCGCGCGCTTCCGTGCCCAGCGCCAGCAGTCGTCGCGCGTAGCCCAGCAGGCGTTCGCCGGCTTCGGTCGTGGTCGCTTGCGGGCCGCTGCGGTCCAGCAGGACGTGCCCGGCGTCCTGTTCCAGGCGCTTCACCTGCTGGCTGACGGTCGACTGGGTCAGGTGCAGCGTCTCGGCCGCGCGGGTGAACCCCCCCTGTTCGACCACGGCGACGAAGGCACGCAGCAGCGTGGGATCGTACATGGCTATTCGATTCTCCACTGATCTGGATGGATTTATTCAATTTTACAATGGTGCGGGACGACTCCTAGGCTTGCTCCATGGTCGCAGTCGGCACGACTGGAGCACGCATGCGTTCGGGAGCGAAGATCATGGCAACGATGGTGGGCGTCGCCTCGGTGGCGGCAATGGCGACGGGGTTCGCCCTGTCGAAGGACACGCTGTTGGTGGAGGCCGCTGAGTCGGGCCATACGCGCACGGTCGAGCGGCTGCTGCGCGATGGCGCCGATATCGAGCAGCGCGACTGGCGCGGACGCACGGCGCTGCTCGCCGCGACGCACGGCGGCCGCGTGGAGACCGCGCGTGTGCTCATCGGCGCCGGTGCCGACGTGAATGCGAAGGACGCGATCGACGACAGCCCGTACCTGTACGCGGGCGCGCGCGGGCACCTGGAGATCCTCGAACTGACGCTCGCGCACGGCGCGGACCTGCACAGCACCAACCGCTATGGCGGCACGGCGCTGATTCCGGCTGCGGAACGCGGCCACGTGGAAACCGTCCGCAGGCTGATCGACATCGGCGTCGACGTCGACCACGTCAACCGGCTGGGATGGACGGCGCTGCTCGAGGCGGTGATCCTCGGCGACGGAGGCGAACGTCATCAGGCGATCGTGCGTTTGCTGCTGGAGGCGGGCGCGGATCAGGCGATCGCCGATCGCGAAGGCGTGACGCCGATGGAGCATGCGCGCCGGCTGGGCTACACCGGGATCGAAGCGATCCTGGCAGAGGAGGGCACGCGATGAGTCGCGCCATGACATCCATCGATCATGCCCTGCGGGGCTGTGCCCGCGGGCTGCTGGCGTTCACCCTGTCGATGCTCGCGGCAGGGCCGCTGCTGGCGCGCGAAGCGGCCTCCGAACCGGTCGACGTGCTGGTGCGCGATGTGACCCTCATCGACGTGGTGGACGGAAAACGCCACGCGCACCGCGACCTCGCGCTGAGCGACGGGCGCATCGTCGCCATCACCGGAACCGCCGCGAAGCCCGACCGCAAAGCGCGCCGGATCGTGGACGGCCGCGGCAAGTACGCGATCCCCGGCCTGTGGGACATGCACGTCCACTTCGGCGGCGGCGAGAAGCTGATCGAGGAGAACCGCGCCCTGTTGCCGCTGTACGTCGCCCATGGCATCACCGCGGTGCGCGACGCCGCCGGCGATCTCAGCGCCAGCGTCTTCCAGTGGCGCGACGCGATCGCCGCCGGGCGCGAGGCCGGGCCGACGATCTTCACCTCCGGGCCGAAAATCGAAGGCAAGGACTCGATCTGGCCCGGCGACATCGAGATCGACAGCGAAGCCGGACTCGACCAGGCCCTCGACCGCCTCGCCGCCGAGCGCGTGGATTTCATCAAGATCACCGACAACACGCTGAGCCCGGCGCTGTTCCTGAAGGCGCTGGAGAAGGTGAAGGCGCGCGGCATGATCAGTTCCGCGCACATTCCGATGGCCGTTCCGGTCGCGCAGGCCAGCGACGCGGGCCTGGGGTCCATCGAGCACATCGCCTACGCGTACAAGGCGGGCGCCCCGGGCGAGGCCGAACTGAGCCGGCGTTTCGCGGCGGGCGAACTGGATTCGCGCGGCGTCTGGGACCAGGTCGACGCGACGTTCGACGAGAAATCGGCACGCGTGGCGTATCGCCGGCTCGCCCGCATCGGCACCGCGGTGACGCCGACGCTCAACGGCAGTCTCGTCACGGCGTACCTGGACCAGAACGACCACGCCAGCGACGACTACCTCAAGTACATCGGCCCCGGCCTGCAGGCCACGTACGCGTGGCGCGTGGAGCGCGCATCGAAGGACGATGCGGCGGCCATCGCCCGTCGCCACCGGCGCTTCGAAACGCAGGCGGCGATCCTGCCGCTGTTGCAGGAGGCCGGCGTCACGATCCTCGCGGGCACCGATGACGGCTTCCTCAATTCGTTCAACTACCCGGGCATCGCGCTGCACGAGGAACTGGCGTTGTTCGTGCGATACGGCCTCACGCCGCTCCAGGCGTTGCAGTCGGCGACGATCAACGGCGCGCGTTTCCTGCACAAGGACGCGACGCACGGCTCCCTGGTGGAAGGCAAGGCCGCCGACGTGGTGCTGCTCGATGCGGACCCGATGAAGGACATCGGCGCGATCCGCCGCATCGACACCGTCATTCTGCGAGGCGAGGTCCACGACCGCGAGGCGTTGGATGGCATGCTGGAAGATGTCCGCAAGCGTGTTGCTGCGATGCCTGCGGAAGGGTAACGCCGGCAAGGAGGATGTTGATGCTAATGTCCGCTTCCGACCGATGCCGCGCATGCTTCCGGGTCGTCTGGCTGTCTCTTGCTCGAGGATGGATCGACGTTGAATTCCCGCTGCAACATCTGCGGTCGCACGCTCGGAATTGCAGCGGATCCGCTTTCGATCGATTGCGGCGGTGATTGCTGGGGATGCGTCGGTCCGATGGAAAGCGGGTGGCCCTCGTCTGGCGCCAGGGTCGTGGAAGAAATCGAGGCGGGGCTTCGCGAGCCGGACGGCAGCGCGAAGCCGCCGCCGGACGGATAGCCGGCAGCGCCAACGCGCCAGCCCGCGTGATTACAGCATTACGGCCGCCCAGGCCCCATCGAGTCCCGCAGATCCAGCATCGGCTGCTGCGGCACATTGATCATCCCGGTGGATGGCCGATCCAGATCGATCACCAACGCCGCCGCCAGCGTGAACAGCGCAAGCAGCAACGTGGTGGACCTGCGGTGCGAAGCGCGTTCGTAGCCGGCCATCGCCGCGGCCAGCAGCGCGAACAGCCACAGCATGCGCAGGATGCGCGGCGGGACGTGCGCCTGGCGCGTGGCGAAGCGTTCGGCGGCCAGGTCGATGGAGTCGTTGGTCGTGCTCACCAGCAGCGATGCGCGCGGCGTGTCGCGGAAGGACGCGGTGGCCGACATCAGCGTCGTCCAAAGCTCGTTCTGCAGGGCTTCGGTACGCCGCTGCTGCTGCAATTCCTCGTCCGCATTGCGCGCCTTGCCGAAGGCGAGCCGCGCGTCCACGTAGCGCCGCAGCTGCGCCTGCATGCGCTCGCGGTCGGGTGAATCGAGCAGCTGCGTGCGCAGCCACGTCGTGCCGAGCGCATTGGCTTCCTTCACCACCAGTACGCGGCGCTCCTCGTAGCGCGACAGCGCGATGGAGAAGGTGAAGCCGATCAGCAGCGCGAACAGGCCCAGTACCGAGGTCATCGCGAAGGCGTCGGTGTCCGTCGCGGAAGAACCGCGGCGCCGTCGCACGTAGGCGCCGACCTCGCGCGCGACGATCAGGCTCGCGAAGAACACCAGCGCCAGCAGCCACAGCGGCGCATAGGGGAACGACGAGGAGTACGTGCCCATCCAGCCTCCCGACAGCTTGACGAACGCACTGCGCCGCCTGGGCAGCGCAGTGCGACAGGAACGCGCCGATGCGAGAGCCGACGCTCAGTCCGCCGCCATCGCCGCCGCCGCGAGCTTCTCCAGGTCCAGGTACTGCGCCTTCTCGACCGTGACGCCGACGAACTGGATGCGTCCGCCCTTGAAGTCACCCGGCGTAATGTACTCCTCGCTCACCGCGTCGCCACTGTCGCGGCCGATGCACAGGCCATCGCCCGACAGCGTGAACTTGCCCAGCTGCGTCTTCATCCTGCCCTCGGCTTCCACCTGGTCGTTGACGTACAGGCGCGTGGAGCCCAGCGATTCGCCGTGCGGGCCGGCCTCCTCGCGGGTGAACTCCATGCCCAGCGTATAGCGGCCGGGTTTGAGCTGCGTCTTGGACACGAATTTCTGCTCCGGCTTGATGCCCAGGAAGTTCGATACGTAGTAGAGCTTGCGATCCTTGATGAACAACGCGTGCCCGCCAAAGCGCGAACCGTGCGCGAAGATCACGCCCGAACAGTCGGCGTCGTCGATCTCCACGTCCGCGAGGATCTTGTACGAACGCCCGCGAGTGTTCACCGCCACGCCTTCCGGCACCGGCGAGGTGCCCGGATAGTAGATGTAGCGCTCGCGCGGCGGCTCTTCGGTGGGGCGCTCCACGCCCAGCAGTTCGGCCGCGCTGCGATCGTCCAATGGCAGCACCTTGTTCTTCTCGGCTTCCTCGAACCACGCCTTCACCAGCGCCTCGACCTTCTCCGGATGCTGGTCGGCGAGGTTCGTCGATTCCGAACGGTCCTTGTCGACATGGAACAGCTCCCACTGGTCCTTGTCGAAATGCCCCTTGCCGGTGAGTGGTGCGTGCAGCGCCGCGACTTTCCAGCCGTCTTCCCACAAGCCGCGCGTGCCGAGCATGGCGTAGTACTGGCGTTTCTTCCGGGTCGGCGCTTCGGGCGTGGCGTCGAAGGTATAGCGCATCGAGATGCCCGACAGCGGATACTGCTCCACGCCGCGGTAGACCTTGGGCATTTCCAGTCCGCAGGCTTCCAGGATGGTCGGCACCAGGTCCACCGAATGATGGTACTGGTTGCGCACCTCGCCCTTGGCCTTGATGCCCCTGGGCCAGTGGATGACCATCGGGCACGCGGTGCCGCCGGCGTACTGCGAATAACGTTTGAACATCGGGTAGGGCGTGGAGAACGCCACGGCCCAGCCGGTGGGGTAGTGGTTGTAGGTCTCGGGTCCGCCGAGCACGTCGAGGTATTTCAGGTTTTCGGACAACTCGTCGGGATAGTTGTTGAAGAACTTGTTCTCGTTGACCGAGCCCGACGGGCTGCCTTCGCCCGATGCGCCGTTGTCGGCGCAATAGAACACCAGCGTGTTCTCCAGCTGGCCGCTCTGTTCGAGGTAATCGATGATGCGGCCGATCTGCGTGTCGGTGTATTCGGAGAATCCCGCATACACCTCGGCCATGCGCGCGAACAGGCGCTTTTCCTCATCGTTGAGCGAATCCCACGGCCGCACCGCATCGGCGACGTTCGCCACGCCGTCGGGAACCGGATTGATCGGCGTGAGCTTCGTGCCGGCCGGCAGCATGCCGCGCTCGATCATCCGTTCCATCACCCATTCGCGGTACGCCTCGTAGCCGTCGTCGAACTTGCCCTTGTACTTGTCGACGTATTCCTTCGGCGCATGATGCGGCGCGTGGTTCGCACCCGGGCACAGCCACATGAACCACGGCTTGGACGGATTGCTCGCCTTCTGGTCGCGGATCATCTGCAGCGCCTGGTCGACCAGATCCTTCGACAGGTGATAGCCGTCCTCCGGCCCGTAAGGCTGGTCGATGAACCGGTTGTCCTCGACCAGGTCCGGATACCACTGGTTCGTCTCGCCGCCGATGAATCCGTAGAAGCGGTCGAAGCCCTTCTGCACCGGCCATTCGGAACGGTTGCCGCCGGCGCAGATGTCCTGCTCGGGCACGTTGTGCTGCTTGCCCAGCCAGAACGTGCTGAAGCCGTTTTCCTGCAGCACCTGGCCGATGGTGGCGCATTCCTCGGGCGTGCGCCCGCTCCAGCCGGGATAGCCCTGCGCGCCTTCGGTGATGCACGACATGCCGTTGAGATGGTGGTTGCGTCCGGTGAGGAACGTCGAGCGCGTCGGCGAGCACAACGCCGTCGTATGCCACTGCGTGTAGGTGAGCCCGCCATCGGCGAGCCGCTGCAGCGTCGGCATGTGGATGCGCCCGCCATACGGCTCCCACGCGGCTTGGCCGGTGTCGTCGTACAGGATGATCAGGATGTTGGGCGCACCGTCCGGCGCCTTCGGTGGGGTGTACGGGTCCCAGTCCGGGGTGGAATCGCGAACGTCGAGCTTGATGACGCCCTTGAACGGTTTCCTCGCCATGATCCTGCCTCCTGAGTTGTTCACGCACGCTCGGTAGTGCGCGATGGGGGAACTTCGCCGCGCGCGGTTACGTGCGCTCGTCCTTGCGCTTGAGGTTCTTGTTCCTGGTGCCCACCGAACAACGGTTGAGCGCGTTGCGATGGAACAGGTGCTTGTCGTTGTAGCGCGTGAGCGACCAGCAGCCGTTCACCGGCGGTTTCCGGCCCGCCGGGAAGGTCACGCTGTGGCCATGCGCATGCATGCCGAAGCCCGCACCTGGCGCCAGCCTCGCAGCCGTGCCTTGGCCCGGGTCGACGCCGTTGACGGTCAACGCGTGCGAGGAACCCAACGGAACGAACAGCGCGCCGACGTCCGCCAGGCACGCGGCTCGATCGAAGTTTCCAGCGACATCGTCGCCGTGCATCAGCATGACCGCGCCCGGTTCGACCGCGCGCAGGCGCCACGGCTGGCTCGCGGCCTGGACGGGCAGGTAGCGCCCGTCCACGCCCGCGGCGCATCGGCGAACTCGTCGAATTCGGAACAGACAAGGCCGACCATGCCTTCTCCGGACAGGCGGGAATATTTGCCCGATTTACGTAGCGACGGCGCGCCACGCCGCGCATAGTCGCATCGTCCTGCGTGAAGACCGGGCATACGGACGTGAACAGGATCGCGCGTCGTGTTCTGGAGTGAGGGCTTCTGGTGTGCGTCATCACGCCCGCCGGTGAGC
Source organism: Lysobacter sp. SCRH-1R (assembly GCF_057747855.1). Taxonomy (NCBI): domain Bacteria; kingdom Pseudomonadati; phylum Pseudomonadota; class Gammaproteobacteria; order Lysobacterales; family Lysobacteraceae; genus Lysobacter; species Lysobacter sp. SCRH-1R. The sequence goes on from NZ_CM173227.1 coordinate 1,957,977, forward strand.
CGGTCGCGCGCGGATACGCGGCAACGCGTGCCCGCACGAGTCGAGCGCGACGAACCGCCGATCATTGCGGGTTCGACGAGGAAGCGGAACGCCGCCGCCATGCGGATACCGCGCTTGTCGCGCAACCGTGGCCTGCGATCCACACGCGCGATCGCTGGCGACGGGTGGACTTCGAGCGTGCGCAACGATCGTTCGAACGCACCGTGACCGCGTATACGGAAAAGGGATACCGCTGCTGCGTGATCCCCAGGTGTCGGTCGAAGCGCGGGTGGCGTTCGTTCTCCAGCAGATCGGGATGCGCGATTGAGGTGGCGCCTTGCCGTTGCGCAGGGGCTCGCAGGAAGTCCGCCTCTGGCCGAAAGCAGCGCGTGGGTGCTGCCCCATGCAAAGGCCCGCATCGTGCATCTGCCGCGACGTGGCGAGCTCAACCGCTCCGCACATCGTCCATACCGCAAATCACGAAACCTCCATCACTCAGCCTCGTGAACACTGCGCGACAGCGCCGCTGTTCACCATGAACAAGCGTGCCTTTCCCCTCGAGCGGGACGATACTCGGCCGGTGCGTCGTCCACTGCCCGGGAGGGGACCATGTACGCGCATCCACTCCGTTTCGCGCTCGCCGCGCTCGCGGCGCTGATCGCCGCCGGCGGCTTTCCGTCGCCCGCCCACGCCGCCACGCGCGTGGTCGCCAACTGCAACGACAGCGGCGCGGGCAGCCTGCGCAACGCAATCTCCGTTGCGCAGAGCGGCGACAACATCGACCTGCTCGGACTCGCGTGCACGCGCATCCTGCTGACCTCCGGGCAGCTGGTGGTTCCGCAGGCGTCGTTGACGTTGCTCGGACGCAACCGCGACGCGCTCACGCTGGACGCCAACGCGAACGGCCGCGCGATACGGCACACCGGCACGGGCACGCTGCGCGTGTATCGCATGACGGTGGCCAATGGCCGCATCGCCGCGAGCGTCGCCGAGGGCGGATGCATCGCGTCGGCCGGCACGGTCGAGCTGATCAGTTCGGCGATCCACCATTGCCAGGCCATCGCGAGCGGCGGGCTGGATCCATGGGCCTATGGTGGCGCGGTGAGCGCGCGCAACGTGCTGCTCGCGCACAGCCGGGCCCACGCGAACCTGGCCGAAGCCGGCAACGGCGGCGCGTTGCATGCGTGGGGACACATCAACCTGCATTACAGCCAGGTGCTGGGCAGTTCGGCGTACTTCGGCGGCGGGGTGTACGCCAATTCGGTGGCGGCCACCTATTCGCTGGTGCGCAACAACGTGGCGAGCGGCGGCGGTGGCATCTACATCTCCGCACAGCAACCGGCGGAGCTGAGCCTGCTGCTGAACAAGAGCACCGTGGCGACCAACCATTCCACCGGCTGGGGCGGCGGGGTGGACGCCGGAGGCGCGCCGGATCCGGCGCTGATCATCGACAGCACGATCTCCGGCAACATCGGCTACTACAGCGGCGCTTCGCTGCCCGCGCGCACGCGCATCCTCAACAGCACGATCACCGCGAACGAGGAACGCAATCCGCAATGCAACGGTGCGCTCGATCCGACGCTCGAACTGCACATGGAGAGCACGATCGTCTCCGGGAACCTGTGCCCGTCAGGCGGCGTCGACATCGGCGCGATGTTCGACGACGCGCCGGTCACCGGCAGCCACAACCTGGTCGGAGTGTCGCTCGCGCCGCTGCCGCCCGACACCATCGTGAGCAGCGATCTGCTGCTCACGCCACTGTTCAACAACGGCGGCCCGACGCCGACCCATGCGCCCGAGCACGGCAGCCCCGCGATCGATCGCGGCAGCAATCCGCAGAATCTCCAGTACGACCAGCGCGGTCCGGGATTCCCGCGCGTACAGGGTGCGTTCGCCGAGATCGGCGCCGTCGAGAGACCCGCGCCGAGACCGTGACGCCGCGCTTGGCAACCGCCGATGGCACACGAGGAGTCCGCTCATGTCCCGCCATGCATCCACTTCGATGCTGCTGTGCGCCGCGTCGCTCGCGGCCGGCGCATTCCTTCCCGTCGCCGGCGCGCAGGCCGCCACGCGCGTGGTGGCCAACTGCAACGACAGCGGCGCCGGCAGCCTGCGCGGCGTCATCGCCGGCGCGCTGAGCGGCGACGTCATCGACCTGCGTTCGCTGGCGTGCACGCGCATCGCGCTGACCAGCGGCGAGATCGCGATCGCGCAGAACAGCCTCACCCTGATCGGCCGCAGCCGCGATGCGATGACGCTCGATGCGCGCCAGTCGTCGCGCGTGCTCCGGCACACCGGCACGGGGACGTTGCGCCTCCAGGACCTCACCGTCGCGTGGGGCGATCTCGATCCCGTTCCGGGCGAGGTGAGCCGGGGCGGATGCATCGCCTCGGACGGCAACGTCGAACTGCACCTGACCCGCATCCACCATTGCCGCAACGCGGCCGGCGGCTGGCTAGATTCGCCGGCGGCGGCCGGCGGCGGCATCAACGCGCTCGGCAACGTGACGGTGACGCACAGTTCGGTGTTCCTGAACGTCGCCACGTCGAACTCGACCGGTGGCGGCATCGATGCGGAAGGCCGCGTGACGCTGCTGTACAGCCACGTCTTCGACAACTACGCCTTCTACGGCGGCGGCGTGCGCGCGGGGCAGGGCGCGAGCGTGACCTACTCGACCATCCGCGACAACGACGGCGGCAGGGAAGGCGGCGGCCTGCTGCTCGAAACAGGCGACCTGCTCGTCAACAAATCCACGTTCTCGAACAATCGCCTCCATCAGGATCCGCCGTGGTCGCAATGGCCGCTCGGCGGCGGGCTGTATGCCGATGGCGTCGGCGCGCGCACGATCGTCGACAGCACCTTCTCGGGGAACGAAGCCGTGATCGCCAGCGCCGCCTACATCGAGGGCGATGCGCGGATCAACAACAGCACCATCGCCTTCAACATCGCGAAATGGGGCGACGATCCGCCCACGCCGCCGTGCGAGGAGCGCGGCGCGCTCTGGGCCGATACGCTGACGCTGTACAGCACGATCGTGGCGAACAACCCCTGCACGAACGGGGTGGGCTACGACGTGGGCATGGATGCGCCGGCGATCCTCGGCGCCGACAACCTGATCGTCCGCGCGAACGTCGCCGTGCCCGCCGACACGATCACCGCCGATCCGCGCCTGGCGCCGCTGAGCAGCAACGGCGGTCCGTCGCGCACGCACATGCTGCTGTCCGGCAGTCCAGCGATCGATCACGGCAACAATTTCCTCAGCCGCGCGTACGACCAGCGTGGGCCGGGATTCCCGCGCGTGAAGGGCGCCTTCCCGGACATCGGGGCGATCGAGCGTTGAGGGGGCGTTCGCGGACCGCCCGGGCCACCCTCGCGCAATGCTAATGTCCGCTCCGGACGTGAGCGGGCATCGCCCGCCGCGCGTCCGTTGCACCAGACGATCGCAGTCCCACGGCATGGCAGTCGTCGCCGCCATGCGCCCAGTGATGTGACCAAAGGATGGATGCATGACTACGACTCAGGAAGGAACTGCCGTAAACGCCCGGCTGGTGCGCGATGTGCGCATCCTCAAGCTGTACGCCGGGGCGACCACGCTCGCGCTGGCCGCGCTGGCATTGACCGCGGCTAAGACGCCGGATCCGGACGCGGAGATCACCGTCGAACGGATCAACATCGTCGATCCGACCGGCGTCAAACGCATGGTGATTTCCAATGCCGAGCGCTTCCCCCTGCCCAAGGTCGAAGGACGCGAGCTCCCGCGTGCGATGGCGCCGGCGGGGCTGGTGCTCTACGACTCCAAGGGGAACGAAGTCGGCGGCGTCGCGGCCAGCGATGCGAGTTTCGGCAAGATGAACGTGATGGCGTTCGATTACCCGAACTACGACGCGATCGGGCTTCTCACCCGCATCAGCCCGGACGGCAGCGACGCACTCGCCGGACTGGCGATCAACGCGCGTCCGCCGGCGAACCTGGACCCGATCGCGGCGGGGAAGGTGGCGCACACGCGCATCGCCATCCAGAACCAGAACGAGGACGCGCAGATCCTGATGGCCGATCCGCAGGGGCGCGACCGCATCCGGCTCATGGTCGATCGCAAGGGGCAGGCGAGGATCGAAGTCCTCGACGCGGATGGAAAGGTCACGTTCCGCGCGCCGGAAGGCGGCTGAGCGATCCGCATGTCGTGACCGGCAAAGGTCGCAGCCGGGATGACGCTTCGATGCACGACGTCATCCCGGTGCGGCTGGTTCGCGTGGATTACGACGTCGCTTCGAACGACGCGTGATACCGGACCGTTCCCGCGGGCACCGGGCCTTCGAAGCCGAGCGCCTGGAAGTAGGCGGGCGGTACGTCCGCGAGGGTGAGCGCGGAGTGCGCCGAGAAGCCGAAGCGGCCGTAGTAGGACGGTTCGCCGAGCACGACACATCCGCGCGCGCCGGACGCGCGCAGGCGATCCAGCGACGCGCGAATCAGCCGGCTGCCCACGCCGGTGCCCTGGCAGTCCGGCAGCACCGATACCGGGCCCAGTCCGTACCAGTCGCGGGCGCCGTCGGAGATTTCCACGGGCGAGATCGCGACGTGGCCGACGATGCCACCGTCCATCTGCGCGACGAGCGACAGCGACAGCTGTCCGGCCGAACGCAGGGCCGCGATGATGAATTCCTCCGTGCCGCTGGAGTGCTCGGCGGTAGCGAACGCGGTGCGCGTCACTTGCGCGATCGCGGCGGCGTCGTCCGGGCGCTCGTCGCGGATCAGCAATGTCTGGGGATGGATCATGTCGCTCCTGTTCGCGATCAGGTGGGGGTGGTTGGGGAACGGTGCGTGCGTGCCCGGGGGCGTCTCGCCGCCGGGCCGTCGTGGGCCGCGCCCTGCATGAAGAAGTCCAGCGCGTGCGAGAACTCGTCGGCCAGCGCGACGTCCGCCTTGCCCAGCCATGTCATGACGGCGCACAGATAGAGGAAATGCAGGTACACCGCAAGGCGTTCGGCGGGCACGTCGGCCTTGAGTTCGCCGGTCTCCTGCGCGTGCGTCACCAGCTGCACGTACAGGGGAATCATGCCGGACGCGTGCTGTTCGTCCGCGCCGTCGCGCACCTGCTGGAACCGATGACGGATGTACGGCGCCGCGTACTGCCGATGCGCTTCCCACCATTGCGCCGACGCCTCCAGCAGCGTCGCCACGCGTGAGACGAAGGAGCGCCGGCTCAGGACATCCTGCAGCACCGAGTGGAGATCGGCGCCCAGTTGCCCATGCATCCAGTGCACGAGCACCGCTTCCTTCACCGGGAAGTGGTTGTAGAGCGTGCCGCGCGCGACGTCCGCCTGCGCGGCGATCTGCTCCATGGTGACGGCCTCGTATCCGTCGCGTTCGAACAGCGCGTGCGCGGTGCTGGCGATGTGGTCGCGGGTCTGCCTGCGTTTGCGGGCGGGTCGGTCGTTGCCGGTCATGTGTGTCTTGCACTGAATTTGTACGGCGTACAATAATGGACAATGTCCAATTTCACAACGGGCCGATCCATGCGCAATCCAGAAGGACTTCCGGTGATCGTCATCGGGGCGGGGCTGTCGGGAATGGCGGCGGCGCTCGCCATCGCACGCCGGGGCAGGGACGTGATCGTGCTGGAGGCGCAGGACGCCACCGGCGGATGCTGTTCGACCACGAACGCGAACGGTTACACGTTCAACAACGGCGCGGTCTACGTCGCCGTGCCTTCACTGCTGCGTGCGGCGTTCCAGCGGCTTGGGCTCGAGTTCGACGACGAGGTTGCGCTCGCCGCGATCGAACGGCCGCATGTCGCCTGCCTGGAGAACGGAACGGCGGTGCACCTGTGGACGGTGGAGGACTCGTTCGTCGACGGCGTGCGCGATGGGCCGCGGACGCGCGAACTCCGCGACGGCCTGCGCAGGCTGCGCGAGCAGTGGGGTCCGATCTACCGGACGCTGGTCGCCGACGTGCTGCCCGAAGAGCCTTCGCTGCTGCGCACGCTTGCGAGGCTCTGGCGATACCTGCCGCGCATGGGCGGGCATGCTGGCGATCTCATCGCGTCGTACTTTTCCGACGACGACCTGCGGGCCGCGGTCGCGTCCACGCTGCTGTACACCGGGCTGCCGCCGGAACGCCTGCCTTCGACGCAGATCATCGGACTGCTGGCGCTGCTGGAGGAAGGCTTCCACCTGCCGCGCGGCGGCATGGGCGCGATCTCCGCCGCGCTGGAGCGCAAGCTTCGCCGCCGCTCGATTCCCGTGCGTTCCGGCACGTGGGTGCGCGAGATCACGGTGGAGCACGGACAGGTGCGCGGCGTCGTCCTCGCCGACGGAGAACGCATCCGGACGTCCCACGTCGTGGCGACATGCGCCGGCTTCGATGTGCTCGAACGCCTGCTGCCGGCGGATGCGGTTCCTCGCTCGCTGGTGGCGAAGGCCGAAGCGGCACCGTTGTCGCATCGGGCCGTGTCGATCCAGCTCGGCTGCTCGGGCCTGCATGCGCCGGACGCCTTCATCGTCAATCACGTCCCGTCGATGCGCGAACAGGGCGCGATGCACGTGCTCGGGGCCGCAACGCCGCAATGGCTCTCGTACACGCGGCCGACGCAGGTGCTTCCCGAACTCGCTCCATCGGGGCGTCAGATCATCGAACTGTATGCGCCCGCTAACGGTATCCGGCGTGCATCGGAGTGGGACAGGGCGATGACCGACGCGGTGGTCGGCCGGTATCTCGAAGCGTTGCAGCGGCGATTGCCGGGCTTGTCCATCGACACCACCCGCGTGCTCGACCCACGGGATTTCGCGCGCGGGCGGAACCTGTACGAAGGCGCCCTCTACGGTATCGCGCCGGGTGTCGCGCCCAACCGGTTCTTCCCGCATCGCACGCGGATCGGTGGCCTGTACCTGGGCGGACAGACCACGTTTCCGGGCTATGGCGTGCCGTCCGCGATCCTGTCCGGCATACAGAGCGCAGAGGCGTTGCTTGGCGATGCGATGCGCTGAGGGCGCGCGGCGACGGCGGCGATGTCGTTACACCGCATTCCCCGCCGCATGCCCCGACGCCCACGCCCACTGGAAGTTGTAGCCGCCGAGCCAGCCGGTGACGTCGATGACCTCGCCGATGAAATACAGCCCCGGCACGCGCCGGGACTGCATCGTGCTGGACGAGAGTTCGTCGGTGTCGACGCCGCCGAGCGTCACTTCGGCCGTGCGATAGCCCTCGGTGCCGCTGGCGACCAGCGCCCAGTCGCCCAGCACCTGCGCGATCTCGCGCAGTTGCGGCACGTTGTACTGCTTCATCGGACGATTGGGCAGCCAGTGCTCGCACAGCCGCTGCGCGAAACGCTTCGGCATCGCCTCGCCGAGCAGCGTCTTGAGTTCGGCGGCGGGCCGTTCGCGCTGCCATTGCTGCAGGGTTTCCAGCGCGTCGCGGCCGGGGAGCAGGTCCAGGCGCAGGTCGTCGCCGGGTTGCCAGTACGAGGAGATCTGCAGGATCGCCGGACCGCTGACGCCGCGATGCGTCACCAGCATGTAGTTGCTGAAAGCCGCGCCGTTGCAGCGCGCCGTCACCGGCAGCGCGACGCCGCTCAGGTCCGCCAGGCGTTCCTGGTGCTTTCCGCTCAGGGTGAGCGGCACGAGTCCCGCGCGCGTGGGCAGCACGGCGTGGCCGAAGCGGCGTGCGAGGTCGTAACCGAAACCGCTCGCGCCCATGCTCGGGATCGACAACCCGCCGCTCGCCACCACCAGCGCGGGCGCCGCGAAGTTGCCGCGCGTGGTGTGCAGGCGGAAGCGCGCGTCGTCACTGTCGCCGTGTGCGAGCTTCTCGATGCTGCAACCGGTCTCGACGCGCACGCCTGCCTGCGCGCATTCGTCCAGCAACATCTTCACGATCAGCTTGGACGATTCGTCGCAGAACAGCTGCCCGAGTTCCTTCTCGTGGTACGCGATGCCGTGGCGTTCGACCATGTCGATGAAATGCCACGGCGTGTAGCGCGCCAGCGCCGACTTGCAGAAATGCGGGTTGGCCGACAGGTAGTTCGCCGGCGTGGCGCCGGTGTTGGTGAAATTGCAGCGACCGCCGCCCGACATCAGGATCTTCTTGCCGACGCGGTTGGCGTGTTCGACCACCAGCACGCGCCTGCCGCGCTGGCCGGCGGTCAGCGCGCACATCAGCCCGGCGGCGCCGCCGCCGACGATCATCACGTCGAAATGCGCGTTCATGCCGGACGGGCCATCTCAGGCCGCGTGCGCGGCCGGCGCCATGCGCGTGCGGGGACGCAGCGCGACCGAGGCGCGGTCGCCCATCAGCTGCAGCTCGCCGTCCTGCACGATCGCGTTGAAGCGCATGCTGCGCTCGATCATCGCGCCGAGCGCCTCGACCGATGCGGCGTCGACGTCGATGACGGTGAGGTTGTCCAGCCGCGCCAGCGCGGAGGCGTGCCTGTCCCACCACAGGTCGGCGGCGCGTCCGCCGTAATTGACCACCACGACCTGCCGCGCGCGTCCGCACGCCTTGCGGATGCGCGATTCGTCGGGTTGCCCGAGATCGATCCACAGCTCGATGTCGCCGGTGTAGTCGCGGCGCCACAGATCGGGTTCGTCGTCGGTGCTCAGGCCCTTGCCGAACTCCAGCCGTTCGCTGGCGAACAGCGCGAAGGCGACCACGCGCACCATCAGCCGCTCGTCCGTCTCGGACGGATGCTGGGCGAGGGTGAGCGGGTAGGTCGCGTAGTGATGCCGGTCGAGGTCGCTGAGCTGGAGCTCGGCCTTGACCACGGTCGCCTTGAGCGCCATGTGCGGGGATACCTTGCGGGAAAAGCGGAGCGCGCATTCTAGGCGCTCGCGGGTGTGCGACGGGCGATGCGGGCGCGCTCCTGTCAGTCCCGAATCCCGAATCCCGACTTCTTCAGGCCACCACCTCGTCCCCGCGCTCCGGCACCCGCACCGGCGCCTCCTCCGCGAGCGGCGCGGCGCACGGGATCCGCAGCGAGAACGTCGATCCCTCCGGCCCCGCGTCGGCGAGCACCAGGTCGCCGCCGTTGCGGCGGGCGATCTCGCGCGCCAGATGCAGGCCGAGGCCCGCGCCGGGTCGGCCGCTGCCGTCGGAGCCGCGCACGTAGCGCTGGAAGATGCGCTCGCGGTCGGCCTCGGGGACGCCGCCGCCGCGATCGCCGACATCGATGCGCACCTGGTCGCCCGCGTGGTACGCGCGCACCCGTACGGTGGTTTCCAGCGGCGAGTACTTCAGCGCGTTGTCGATCAGGTTCGACAGCGCGATGGTCAGCAGCGGCAGGTCGCCTTCGACCACCGGCAGTTCGACGTGGCAGACCGCGTCCAGGCGCTCGTCCATCGCCGAATGCAGTTCGGCCGCCGCGGAGATCAGCGTGCGCGGCGCGAAGCGCGTGGCGGCGCGCGCGGCTTCCGGTTCGCGCATGCGATCGTCGGCGAGGTAGGTTTCGATCATCGCCGTCATGCGTTGCGTCGCGCGATCCAGGCGAGCGAGCCGCTGCTGAAGGTCCGCCCCGGCCAGCGAGGAATGCGTGCGCAGGCGCTGTGCGACCGCCTTGATGATCGACAGCGGCGTACGGAATTCGTGCGAGACCATCGCGACGAACTCGCGCTGCGTCTCGTGCGTCGTCCGCTCGGAGCGCAGCGCCGCGTCGAGTTCGGCCTGCGCCGCGCGGCGTTCGGCGATCTCGGTTTCCAGGAGGCGGTTGATCGACGCGAGTTCGGCGGTGCGTTCGGACACCTTCTGGTCGAGGCGGGCCTCGGCGCGGATCGACATCTCCAGCGCGCGGCGCTCGGAATCGCGCAGGCGCGACATCAGCGCGACGCTCAGCATGACCATGTGCACCAGGCCGATGAAATCCAGGCTGTGGCGCGTCCATTCGTTGCTCGGCAGCAGCCCGAGCGTGTGGCTCATCGCGGCGGACGAACCGGCCACCTGCACCGCGAAGGCGATGACGACCCAGCGCAGGTCCGGCCGCGCGCGCCACTGCATGACCAGCAGGCACGCGAACACCGGCTGCCACAGCACGCGCAGCCAGAGCATCGCGACCAGTACCACACCATCGGGCAGGAACAGCAGCAGCACCGTGCCCGACACCAGCGCGAGCGACAGCGCGCAGGCCAGCGCGTACGCCCAGGGCAGGCGGCGGCCGATCTCGATCAGCTGCACGCCGAACCACAGCGTGTAGCCCATCGTCACCAGCGCGAGCGCGCGCGTGAGGTACACGACGCTGCCCGGCTGGCCGCGGAACCACCACTGCGCGGCGAAGCCTTCCAGCAGCAGCAACAGCGCCAGGAACAGCGACAGGTACATCGCGCAGTACAGGTACAGCGACCGGCGCAGGTCGAACCAGAAATACACGTTCAGCAGCACCAGCAGCCCGAGCGCGCCGAAGTACAGGCCCCAGATCGCGTACTCGCGCCCGGCCATCGCGGCGAAGGCCTCGGGCCGCCACAGCTGCGGCGTGACCAGGATCGCCCCCTGGCTCGCGACGCGCACGAACAGCACGCGCGGTCGCGCATCGTCGTCGCGCACGTCCAGCGCGAACACCGGCTTGCGGAACGCAACGTCGCGCTCGACGAACGGCGTCGACGCGCCGAGCTCGCGGCCCTCGTCGCCGATGCCGTCCGCGTACAGCCGCACCGAACCGATCCGCGCGGGGCAGGGCACGAACCACCACGTGCCCGGCGCGAGGTCGTCCGGCAGCGCGATGCGCACCCACACCGCGCCGTCGCGGTAGGTCGCGCGTTCGAACGGGCCGCCGCCGGAGAACGCCTCGGCCGGCATGCGCCGTACCGCGTCGTACGTGAGCCGGCCGGTGGGATCGGCAAGGTGGGAGGCGTACGGCGCCAGGTCGATCCCGCCGGAAGCATGCGCCTGCGCACGCGCGCCCGCCGGCCACGCGCACGCGGCCAGCGCAAGGAGCAACGTCAACAGCAGACGCGAGGACATGGATGACGGTACGTGCACGGAAGGAGGTCCGATGGCCGCCTGCGGTTCGTCCCGCGCGGCACCCCTCATCGGACCGTGGCGCTATCGATACCACATCCAACCCGCACAATCGGCAAAGACCGCCTTGCCGGCTCCGGTCGTAACATGGAGCGCATGCCCAACCGTTCTGCCGCCATCGACACGGCCCCGCGCGAACTCGCCAACCTCCGGGTGGCGCTGGTCGAAGACGACCCGGACCTGCTCGAGGAACTGGCCGACGGCCTGCGCGACGCCGGCTTCGAGGTGAGCGCCTGCGCGAGCGCCGAAGCCTTCTGGCTCGCCAGCACCCACACCGCGTTCGACCTGGTCGTGCTCGACCTCGGCCTGCCGCGCGAGAGCGGCATGTCGGTGCTGCGGCGCCTGCGAGAAAGTTCGGGCATTGGCGTGGTGGTGCTCACCGCGCGCATGCTGCCGGCCGACCACGCGCAGAGCCTGTCGGAAGGCGCCGATGCGTTCCTGTCCAAGCCGGTCGACCTGCACGTGCTCGAAGCCACGCTGCGCAGCGTCGTGCGGCGCATGAAACCGGTGGCGCCCACGATCGCGTGGCGCCTGACCGCCGACGGCTGGTCGCTGTGCACGCCGCGCGGCGGCATCGTCGAACTCAGCGCGCAGGAACGCCTGCTGCTGGAGGTCGTGATGGAATCGCCCGGCAGCGTGGTCTCGCGCGAAACGCTGCTGGAACGCTTCGACCGCACGGGCGAGGAGATCGATCCGCAACGGCTCGACATGCTCGTGCACCGGCTGCGCAAGAAGGTGGCGCAGGCCGGGCATCGCCTGCCGCTGCGCACGCTGTATCGCAGCGGATACGTGTTCCAGGTCGACCCGGCCTGACTTCATCGGCTGATCCGGACGCGACGGCCGCACGACCGGCCGCACGCTTGGCGCGATCTGTCGGTTCGGAAGAATTCGATAGATTCGAAAAGATTTCGTCATTGAGCGTGCGCTGCGTCACAGTTACAGTGCCGCCCGCTCAGCGACCGGCGGAGTCGGCCATGCCTGCATGGCGACCTCGCGTCGCGTTCCAGATCCGCTTTTCCTGGCACATCCCTTGCAGCGAACGCGCCCGTTCACCGGGCCGCCGCATGGCCACGCCGTGAGCTGAGCAGACAGGCCGGCCGAATGCCGGCGCTGCGACAAACCAGGGGATTACGCATGGATCCGGTCCGTTCCGCCCGCCGCTTCGCGCGCGGGGAGAGGTTGTGCACGCTCGAAAAAGCCGACGCGACGAGTGCGCGCGGCCGTACGCGCCGTTTCATGCGCGCACTGGCCTGCGCGGCGCTGCTCGCGTCGTGGTCGCCGCTGGCGTGGGCGGTCGACCTGCAGCTGACGAACCTCTCCGACGACGGTTCCGATCCTTCGCCGGCCGGCAGCGTGGTGAACTACAGCGTCACGCTGGAGAACATCGCCGGCGACACCGCCAGCAACGTGCGCAGCGTGTTCGACCTGCCGGCCGGAAGCACGGCGGTGAACCTGCCGGCGTTCTGCTCGGTCGATGCGGGCGAGGCCACGCGCGTGGTGTGCAGCCACGGCGACGTGCTCGGCACGCTCGGCGGCGGCAACGCGGTGAGCTTCCAGCTGCAGGTGAGCACGCAGGGCATGCCGGTCGGGACGATCTCGATCGACGGCGCGGTCGGCAGCGGCGAGGCGCCGCCGGCGTCGGTGAAGGTGCCGGAGCTCGGCGCGCCCTTCATCAGCGACACCAACGTCGACAACAACCGCGAAAGCCAGACCACCACGCTCACCACGGCGGGCGATCTGCAGCTGACCAAGACCGCCGACGTCGATCCGGTCGTGGCCGGCGCGCTGATCACCTACACGCTGACCGTGCGCAACAACGGTCCCAGCGCGAGCAGCGGCTTCAACGTGGTCGACACGCTGCCCAGCGGCGCGACCTTCGTCGGCCCGGCGACCGGTTCGGGCTGGAACTTCGACGGCGCGAACGCGACCCATCCCGGCACGCTGGCGGTCGGCGCGAGCGCGAGCTACCAGTTCCGCGCGCGCGTGACCGCCGCCGGCGGCACCGTCGTCAACAGCGCGGCGGTGCACGCGGGCGCCACGCCCGATCCGATCATCGCCAACAACACCGACGACGTCGGCGCGACCGTCGTGCCGGGCGCGGACATGGAGATCACCAAGTCCGCATCGCCGACGCCGGCGACCGGCGGACAGCCGATCACCTTCACCCTCACCGCGCTCAACCGCGGCCCGAGCGTCGCGGCGGACGTGAGCCTCACCGACACGATGCCGGCGGGGTTCCTGATCACCGGCGGCACCCAGCCCGCCGGCTGGACCTGCACCACGACCGTCGACCAGACCGCGCGCACCTGCACGCATGCGGGCAGCTATGCCGCCGGCGAAAGCGACACCTTCACCATCGAGGCGATGGTGCCGTCGACCGGGCAGGGCAGCAGCGGCGACCAGACCAACACCGCGACGATCGCCAGCGGCACCGCCGATCCGGTGGCGGCCAACAACACCGACAGCGTGACCTTCACCGTGCTCGCCGACGGCGCGGACCTGGAACTGGCGAGCAAGACCAAGTCGCCGGGCATCGTCACCACGTGGAGCGGCAGCGGCGACGACAGCGACAGCCGCATGACCTCGACGATCCGCGTGCGCAACCTCGGCCCGCGTCCGGCGACGGGACAGGTGCAGGTCGCCGATCAACTCGCGGCGGGCGAGGAGTTCCTGTCCTCCAGCGGCCCGTGGACCTGTACCGCGCCGCCGTACACCGGAGTGTCGACGCGGCAGACCGTGCTGTGCTCGCTCGATCCGGGGACGTTGCCGCTGGCCGTCGCCGACGGCGGCGGCAATCCGCTCGCGCCCGCGCTCACCATCGTCACGCGCGCGCGTGCCGCGGGCGACCTGATCAACAACGCGTGCACCGGCGGCAGCGGCGGCACGGCCGAACCGCTGACCGGCAACGGCATCGACGTCGACGGCAACACCGCCAACGACTGCACCGGCGCCGGCGTGCGCACGACCGCCGAACGCGCCGACCTTCGCATCACCAGGCAGACCAACGGCCTGGGCAACACCGACAACACGCTGCCGCTGGGCTACACCGGCGTGGACTTCACGCTCACCGTCACCAACGACGGCCCGAACGGGACCGCCGGCGTGGTCGTCAACGACCAGATTCCGGGTTTCATCTCCGGCACCTCCAGCGCGAGCGTCGATGCGCCGTCCGGCTGGAACTGCAACGTCGATGGCAATGGCAGCGTGCAGTGCCGTTCGAACAACACCGTGCTGGTGCCCGGTGCGTCGGTCGCGCTGGTCGTGCACGTGACCGGTCCGCTCAACGACAGCGCGAACCAGGGCCCGACGACCTGCGCGGGCGGCACGCTCAGCGGCATCCGCTGCGGCCGGGCCGGCGTGGGCGTGGACGCGGCCATCGAGGGCGCGGTGGGCGAGGTCGACACGACCAACAACTCGGCGTCCGACTGGGTCCGCATCCCGCGCATGGCGAACGTGCGAACGCTGGAGAAGGAAATCACCAGCGGCGCGCTCGGCCGCGAAGGCGTGGAGAGCGTCTACCGCATCGACTACGACAACCAGGGTCCGTCCACCGCGGTGGGCGTGGTGTTCCGCGACGTGTTCACGCTGGCGGCGAACGACGCCGGCTTCGTGATGATCGGCGCGCACCGCACCACCGGTGGCAACGGCGAAACCGCGTGTTCCGTCGCGGCCGGACCGGGCGTGAACGTGGTCGGCGCGGCGGGCGGCGATTCGTATTCGACGTCCGGCTCGTCGGGCACCGTCACCGTGACGTGCCCCGCGCTCGACATGGGCAGCGGCGTCGGCGAAAGCGTCACCATCACCATCCGTCCGAACAACCAGGCGGGCGGCAGCGCGGGCCGTCGTTTCGACAACGTCGCCGATTTCACCTTCACCGGCGCGTCGACCGGCACCGACGGCCTGGGCGAATTCGACTACAACGCCGTCGACACCGCCGCCGACGACGAGAAGACCGCCACGCTCACCTTCCAGGCGAACGCGGTGGACCTGCTGACCAACCAGGTCGACACCGGCTTCGGCCCCAGCGGGCAGGACCCGCTGGGTTACGACCCGAACACGCCGTCGGCGAACGTCATCAGCTATCGCACGAGCGTGACCAACCAGGGTCCGTCGGTCGCCAACAACGTGCGCATCCGCGAGACGATCACGCCGTTGCCGGGGCGCACGGTCACGTTCCTCGGCACCTCGCTCACGCCCGATGGCGCGATCGAATCTCCGTCGCGCTGCAGTGTCGTCGGCGGCAGCAATCCGACCACGGGCGCGCCGCTGGAACTGGACTGCGTGATGCCGGGCGCCGGCTTCGGCACCAACCTCGACGGCGTGGTCGGCGTGGGCCAGACCAGCACGGTCTTCCTGCGCTTCCGCTACGACACGCCGCCGGGCGCCACCGGTGACACCATCACCAGCGTCGCCGTCGCCAGCTCCGACGAAGCCGACACGCAGCCGGGCAACAACAGCGAGGGCGAGAACACCTCGATCCGCTCGCGCGCCGACGTCGCCGTGAGCAAGACGATGGTGCTCGCCGCCGACCAGGACCCGAACGTCCCGCTGCCCGCGACGGTGACGAAGGTGTCGATCCTGCAGCCGTTCTTCTACGTCATCGACGTGGTGAACGAGGGCCCGGGTTCGAGCCTGTCGCTGGACCGTGGCGGCTCCAATCCGTTGAACGGCACCGGCACGGTCGTCACCGATACGCTGCCGGCCGGCGTGGCAATCACCGGTCCGATCACCTGGCGCAAGCGCGGCGTCAACGCCGGTGGCCAGGAGCCCAACGGCACCGGCCAGTGCACGCGGTCGGGCAACGTGGTGACCTGCAACCTGGGCGACGTCACCTTCGATCCGTCCGAAGCCGGCCGGGTGCGCATCCTCGTGCCGGCGCGCTGGGACAACGTGCCCGCGGGCAACACCAGCAACAACCGCGCGAGCGTGGACAGCGAGCAGGTCGATCCGGATCCGTCCAACGACAGTGTGACCGTGCGGCTGGACATCACCAGTTCCTCGCTCGCCGGCACCGTGTTCGAGGACCGCCAGCGCGACGGCACCAACGGCGGCACGCCGCAGGCCGCCACCGGCGAACCGCGCGTGGCGAACGTGACCATCCGCCTCACCGGCACCGATGCCTACGGCAACGCGGTCAACCGCACGACCACGACCGACGCCAGCGGCAACTACCGCTTCGCCAATCTCGCGCCGTCGAATGCGACCGGCTACACCATCACCCAGACGCAGCCGACCGGTTACGTCAACGGCCCGGTGAATCCGCCGGCGTCGGGCGCCAGCGCGCCGTCGCTGGGCGGCACCTACGACGCCGGCGCGCCGAACTCGGCCTACACCGCCGTGGTGGTGGGCGCGGAGGACACGGGCCAGCGCTACCACTTCCCGGAAGTGCGCCGACCGAGCCTGTCCGGCTTCGTCTACTCCGACGACAACTTCGACGACGTGCGCAATCCCGGCGTGGACGCGCCGATCGCCGGCGCGACCGTCGAGCTGCTCGACGCGACGACGGGCGCGGTGATCGCGACCCGGACCACCAACGCGTCGGGCTTCTACCAGTTCACCGACCTCGACCCGACCATCCCCTACACGCTGCGCGAGCCGCTGCCGGCGGGCAGCTTCGTCAACCGTCCGGGCGCGGTGAATCCGGGCCTGATCAACGGCGCGGCCTGCACCAGCGGCTGCGTCGTCGGCACCGGCGTCGCGCCCGATGCGCCGACCACCGACCGCATCGCGCAGATCGATCTGTCCTCCGGCGCCAGCGGCACCGAGTTCAACTTCGGCGAAGCGGCGAACGGCGCGTCCATCGCCGGCCGCGTGTGGCTGGACGTCGATAACGACGGCGTCGTCGACGCGGGCGAAACCGGCATCGCGAACGTGTCGGTCGTGCTCACCGGCACCGACCAGACCGGCGCGCCGGTGAACCTCACCACGACCACCGGTCCGGACGGCACGTATTCGTTCACCGGTCTCGTCGCGGGCAACTACACCGTCACCGAACCCACGCAGCCGACCGGCACGCTCAACGGCCGCACGGTCGCAGGTTCCGCGGCCGGTACGCCGAGCGCACCGGCGGTCGTGCCCTCGACCATCAACGCCATCGCGCTGGGCGTGAACCAGGCCGCGACCGGCTACAACTTCGGCGAGATCCAGCCGGCCTCCGTCAGCGGTCGCGTGTACCACGACCACGACGACGACGGCCGCATCGATGCGGGCGAAACCGGCATCGCGGGCGTGACCATCACGCTCACCGGCAACGCCGACGACGGCCGTCCGGTCAGCCTGACCACGGTCACCGACGCGAACGGCGCGTACGCCTTCCTCGACGTGCGCCCCGGCACGTACACGGTGACCGAGCCGACGCAGCCGGCGAACACCACCAACGGCCTCACCACGCCGGGCAACATCGGCGGCGTGCCGATGGGCACGGCGACCGGTCGCACGGTCGTGCCGTCGGCGATCGCCGGCATCGTGCTCGCGCCGGAACAGAGTTCGGTCGAGAACAACTTCGGCGAGATCGCCGATTCGCCGGACCTGCGCGTGAGCAAGTCGGCGACGCCGGGCACGTTCACCGTCGGCACCGAAAGCGCCTACACCGTTCGCGTGCGCAACGCCGGCAACGCGCCGACCGCCGGCGAGTACGAGGTCGAGGACCGCCTGCCGACCGGCGTGACGCTCGCCGCCACGCCGGAAGGCACGGGTTGGACCTGCGTTGGTGCCGTCGGCGCGAACCGCTTCCGCTGCACCAGCACGGTAGTCCTCGCGCAGGGCACCACGCATCCGGCCGACATCGCGGTGCCGGTTGAGGTGTCCGCCGCCGCAGCCGCCGCGTCGCCGATCGTCAACGCGGTGATCGTGCGCGGCGGTGGCGAGACGCCGGCGCGCGTGCCGACGCAGGCCGAGGAGGACGCGTTCGCTGGCAACGTCGACACGCTGCCGGTGTGCGATCCGGCCATCGCGCACAACGCGTGCCGCATCGAAACGCCGGTGCAGCGCGGCGCGTCCATCGCCGGCCGCGTGTTCTACGACAACAACGACAACGGCGTGATCGACGCCGCGGACGAAGTCGGCATCGCCGGCATCGACCTCGTGCTGACCGGCACGGACGAACTCGGCAACGCCGTGAACGTCACCGTCGCCACCGACGCCGACGGCCGCTACGCGTTCCCCAACCTGCGCCCGGGCACGTACGTGGTGACCGAACCGACGCAGCCGCCGGGCAGCACCAACGGCATCACCACCGCGGGCACGATCAATGGCGCGAGCGTGGGCACGGCGACGGCGAAGACCGTCGTGCCGTCCGCGATCTCGGCCATTGCCGTCGCCGCCGGTCAGGATTCCATCGAAAACAACTTCGGCGAAGTCGCCGATTCGCCCGACCTGGTCGTCACCAAGTCCGCCACGCCCGAGCGCTTCACGGTCAACAACACCGCGACGTACTCGATCCGCGTCCGCAACATCGGCCCGAAGACGACCGTCGGCGAATACGCGGTCGAGGATCGCCTGCCGACCGGCGTGACACTGTCGGCGACGCCGACGGGCAACGGCTGGACGTGCACGGGCAAGGCGGGCGAATCGCGCCTGCGCTGCGTGAACCGCGCGCCGATCGCCTCGGGCGCGACGCTGGGCGACGCGATCACCGTGCCGGTGAAGGTCTCCGCCAGCGCGGCGGCGGCCTCGCCGATCCGCAACGCGGTGATCGTGCAGGGCGGTGGCGAGGACGCGCAGCACGTGCCGACCGCCGCCGAGCGCGCGGCGTTCGAAGGCGACGGTTCGAAGCTGCCGGTGTGCGATCCGGCGATCTCGCAGAACGCCTGCCGCATCGAAACGCCGGTGCAGGCCGCGGCCTCGCTGTCGGGCACGGTGTGGTTCGACATCGGCGATGACGACGTGCGGCTCGACGGCGGCGATCGCCGCCTGAAGGGCTGGACGGTGGAAGTCGTCGATCCGGCGAGCGGTCGCGTCGTCGCCACGACCACCACCGCCGCCGACGGCAGCTATCGCGTGGCCGACCTCGTGCCGGGCGTGCGCTGGAACGTGCGCTTCCGCGATCCGGATTCCGGCGCGCTGTGGGGCTTCCCCGTCACCGGCGAAACCGCGCGCGGCCCGGTCGCCAAGTGCGACACCGCCGGCGCGCTGGCGAACCATCACGCGTCCTCGTGCCGCAACACCGCCGGCGGCGTGAGCCAGCTGGAGGTGGTGCTGGTCTCCGGCGAGAACCTGCCGCAGCAGAGCCTGCCGATCGATCCGAGCGGCGTCGTCTACGACGCGGTGACGCGCGATCCGGTGCCGAACTCGGTGGTGACGCTGGAACCGGCGGGCGTGTGCCCGGCGTTCGATCCCGAAACCGCGCTGCTCAACGTGGCCGCGGGCGGGTACGAGGTCGAAGGCAACCGCGTCTCGATGACCGTCGGAAACGACGGCTTCTACCAGTTCCTGTTCGGCCCGGCCGCGCCGGCGAGCTGCGAATTCCGCCTCACCGTCACGCCGCCGTCGGGCTACACCTTCCAGTCGCAGATGATCGCGCCGCAGTCGGGCACGCTCGCGCCGCCGGGCGGGGTGGGCACCACGTACCCGGTGCAGCCGCAGTCCACGCCGCCGTCGGGCGCGGTGGGCGATGCGACGCGTTACTACCTGACGCTGGTCGGCGGTTCCGGCACCGCGGGGATCATCCACAACCACATCCCGCTCGATCCGGCCGTCGCGCCGGGCCTGGCGATCAGCAAGACCGGCGACCGCCAGACGGTCGAGGTCGGCGACACGCTGCTGTACACGATCACCATCCGCCAGACCGCGGGCAACGCGCTGGCGTCGGTGAACGTGCTCGACCGCCTGCCGCCGGGCTTCACCTACATCGAAGGCACGGCGCGCGCGAACGCGGCGGCGATCCCCGAACCGCTCGGCAAGCCCGGCCCGCTGCTGTCGTTCCAGGCCGGCGGCATCCGCCTGGGCGAGCAGATCGTCCTGAACTACCGCGTGCGCGTTGGCGTCGGCAGCCAGCAGGGCGACGGCATCAACCGCGCGCAGGCGCACGGCTGCAACATCGCCGGCGGTTGCGTCGATGCGAACTCGCTGCAGCCGCGCGCGGGCGCCGTGGCATCGAACCGCGCCGAGTACCGCGTGCGCGTCACCGGCGGCGTGTTCACCGAAGAAGGCTGCGTGCTCGGCAAGGTGTTCGTGGACTGCAACAACAACCACGTGCAGGACCGCGAGGAACTGGGCGTGCCGGGCGTGCGCATGTACTTCGAGGACGGCACCTGGATGGTGTCGGATTCGGAAGGCAAGTACAGCTACTGCGGCCTGCCGCCGAAGAGCCACACGCTCAAGGTCGACGGCTCGACCTTGCCGGTCGGCTCGCGCCTGACCACCAGCAGCAACCGCAACCTCGGCGACGCGGACAGCCTTTTCATCGACCTGAAGAACGGCGAGCTGCATCGCGCCGACTTCATCGAGGGCAGCTGCTCCAACCCGGTGCTCGAACAGGTGAAGGCACGTCGCACGCAGGGGGAGGTGCGCGCGCCGGAAACCGAAACCGACCAGAAGCCGCTGCGTTTCGACAGCAAGTCGCCGCGCTGGCCGCAACAGGGCACGGATTCGTCGAAGCAGACGCCGCGCATCGTCGAGCCGCGATCGACGGAGCCATCGACCACGAGTGACGCGCGCAACCCGGAGGCGCAGCCATGAGCCGTGCACGCATGCAACATCCGCGCGCACCGAAGCTGCGCATGACCACGCTCGCCTGCGCGCTGCTGGCGTTGCCGGCCTTCGCCCAGACCGTCGGGCAGCCGGGCCGCTTCACGCCGGTGCTGGGCGAAGCCGAAGCGCTGTATCCGCGCGCGCCGCAGGCCACCGATGCGCCGCCGCGCGTCACCGCCGTCGCGTCCGGTGACGTCGATTACGCCGTCAACGCGCAAGCCGCGCTGGTCGAAGTGGAGCTCGATCGCGACGGCGTGCCGGCCGACGGCCAGTCGCCGGTGCACGTCACCGTGCGCATCCGTGGCAACGGCGGCGAACCGCTGCATGGCGAAAGCTTCGCGACGATCGAACATTCCGGCGGACGCGTGAAGCTGCCCGGCGCGCGCACCGATGAACTCGGTCCCGCGCACCTGGACGCCGACCGCGCGACGCCCGGCGTGCAGCTGCGCGTGGTCGACGGCGTCGCCGAGTTCGACCTGCTCGCGCCACACGATCCGCAGGACGTGCTGCTGCGCATCACCGCCGGCGGCGAAACGGCCGAAGGCGTGGTGAGCTTCCTCCCGGAAATGCGCGAGATGATCGCGACGGGCCTGATCGAAGGCATCGTCAACTTCAAGCGCGACCGCAACAGCGTCATCGATCCGGTGCGCAGCGACGACGGTTTCGAGCGCGACATCCGCCGCTGGGAAAAGCAGTTCAACAACGGCAAGGCGAACGCCGCCGCGCGCACCGCGTTCTTCGTCAAGGGTCGTATCAAGGGCGAGTACCTGCTCACCGCGGCCTACGATTCGGACAAGGACGTGCGTGGCCGCCTGCTGCGCGACATCGATCCGGAGGAGTTCTATCCGGTGTACGGCGATTCGTCGCTGCGCGGCTTCGATGCGCGCTCGGCCGAGCGCCTGTACGTGCGCATCGACAACAAGCGCAGCTACCTGCTGTACGGCGATTTCCAGACCGGCGACGGCCTGGCCAACACGACCGGCGTGGGCACGCGCGGCGGTGCGATCCCGCAACGCAGCCTGGGCACGTACAACCGCACGGCCACCGGCCTGGGCTGGCACTACGAGAACGATCGCGCGCGCACCAACGTGTTCGCGATCGAGGACTCGCTGCGCCAGGTCATCGACGAGTTGCCGAGCCAGGGCAGCGGCCCGTACGGCCTGAGCAACAACGCCGTGCTGGAAGGCAGCGAGCGCGTGGAGGTGATCGTGCGCGATCGCAACCAGCCTTCGCGCATCGTTTCCGTGCGTCCGCTCGCGCGTTTGGTCGATTACAGCTTCGAGCCGTTCTCCGGACGCATCCTGCTCAACCAGTTCCTGCCGTCGTTCGACAGCGGGCTCAATCCGGTGTCGCTGCGCGTGACGTACGAGCTCGACCAGGGCACGGAGAAGTTCTGGGTCGTCGGCGCCGACGGGCAGGTCCGCATCACCGACCGCTTCGAGATCGGCGGCAGCTACGTCGACGACCGCAATCCATTCGCGTCGTTCGAGATGGGCAGCGCGAACGTCGGCGTCCGCCTGGGCAAGAACACGTATCTTGCGCTGGAAGCCGCGCGTACGCGCAGCGACGTCAACACCAACCCGATCAACCAGTACTCGACGCCCGCGCTGCAGGACCTGAGCGGTGAGGTCGAAGGCGATGCGTACCGCCTGGAGTTCGCGCACACGGGCGAGCCGTTCGACGCGCGCGTGTTCGCGGCGCAGACCGATCCGGCGTTCAACAATGCGGCATCGCCCTTGTACGGCGGCCGTGGCGAATACAACGCCGAGGCGACGTACCGCGCGGGCGAGCGCACCGAGCTGTACGTCGAGGCGCTGCGCAGCGAGGACCGCAACCCCGACGGCGGCGAACGCGATGCGGCCGGCGCCGGCGTGCGCTACCAGGCGACCGAACGGCTCACGCTGGACGGCGGTTATCGCGCGATCCGTGAAACCGTGGGCGCGTATTCGACGTGGTCGAGCCAGATGCCGTTCGGCGACACCGGCGGACTGAGCGGCGGTTATGCGACCGGCGCGGGAGGCGGTGCGCTCGGTTACGGCCAGCAGCCGCTGGATCCGCTGAGCGGCCTGCCGGTGATCCGCAGCAACGGCACGGTGCCGACGAGCGACCTGCCGGTGGGCACGGAACTGTCGTCGGACACGGTGCGCCTCGGTGCCGGTTACAAGATCACCGACCGCATCGTCATCGGCGGCGAAGCCGAGCAGGACGTGCGCGGCGAGGATCGCAACCGCGTCGCGCTCGGCGCCGATTACCAGTGGCGCGAACGCACGCGACTGTATGGCCGCTACGAGAAGCAGACCGGCCTGACCAGCGAGTACGGCATCGCGCAGGCGCATGGCGAAAGCGATGCGCTGGTGCTCGGCGTGGACAGCAGCTACCTGCGGGACACGCAGGCGTTCACCGAATACCGCATGCGCGATGCGATCTCCGGCCGCGACCTGCAGGCCGCGTCGGGCATCCGCAACCAGTGGGACATCCGCGAAGGCCTGCGCCTGAGCAGTTCGGCCGAACACGTGAAGGTCTACGACGGGCAGACCGGCGACGCGACCGGCCTGGCGTTCGCGCTGGATTACAGCGCTAATCCGCTGTGGCGCGGTGCGGCGCGCGTGGAGTACCGCATCTCCGGCGACGTCCGCGAAACCGACACCGACGAGCGTTTCGACACCACGCTGGTGCAGCTGATGGCCGCGCGCAAGCTCAATCGCGACTGGACGCTGCTCGCCCGCAATTACCTGCTGCGCACGGATTACGCCGCGCGTGGCGATGTGTTGCAGGACCGGTTCCAGCTCGGCGTGGCGTATCGCGATACCGATCGCAACCGCGTCAACGCGCTCGCCCGCTACGAGTACAAGCTGGAGAAGGACGAAAGCGGGCTGGTGACCGGCAGCGCGAGTTCGGGTGACGGCGGGCAGGACCTGCGCGTGGCGGCGCACATCGTCAGCACGCATGCGGACTGGCATCCGTCGCGTCCGTGGTGGCTGACCGGCCGCGTCGCCGCGAAGTGGCAGCGCGACGAGTTCATCTACGCCGACGGCCAGCGCGTGGAAAGCCGTTTCCGCGGCGTGCTCGTCTCCGGCCGCGCGGTGTACGACATCACCGAGAAGTGGGACGTCGGCGTGCTCGCCGCGTCGTTCCGCGGGCAGGACGGCGCGAACCAGTACGCCGCCGGCTTCGAAGTCGGTCGCCTGCTGCGCCAGAACCTGTGGCTGTCGGCCGGCTACAACTGGACCGGCTTCCGCGGCGACGACGATCTGAGCGGATACGAATACACACAGGAAGGCCTGTTCCTGCGCCTGCGGTTCAAGTTCGACGAGGACCTGTTCCGCCGCGAGGACCGCCGTTACCGCGAACCCCAGCATTGAGATGAAGGCCATGACCCAGCACACCAACGCACTCACCGTGGCCGCGCTGACGCTCGCGCTCACGGGCCTGGCGCACGCCGCCGAACTGACGCCGCAGCAGGCGCGCATCAGCGACGAGGCGATCTACAGCGACCACACGACCTACCAGCAGACGCAGGACCGCATCCAGGCGCTCAACGACGCGGGGCGTCCCGTGCGCGACTATGCACTGTCGAAGGCGCAGTGCTGGCTCGACGTGTCGTTCCACGAGTACACGCGCAACGATCGCAGCGATTTCCCGCAGGAAGCATTGGCCGAGTCGGAGAAGCTGATCGTCGCGATGGAGCAGGGCGTGTCGCCGATCCCGACCGGAACGCCGCTGGTGAACGGCGCCGCGCGCGTGCGCGAGGACCTGTGGAAGCGCCTGGGCGCGATCCACGGCACCCCGGGTTTCGCGTGCGCGCAGCAGGCGGTGGCGTGCGGCGAAGTCGAACTCGTCCACGCCGGCAACGAATACAACCAGCAGCAGTGGCGCCACGCGAAACCGTACATCCAGATCGCCGAGGACAGGGTGGCCGATGCCGAGGCGATGGCGCGCACCTGCGGCGGCGTCGCGCCGGCGGGTCCGGTGCAGCTGACGGCGAACGTGCTGTTCGAGTTCGACCGTCGCGGCCTGGCCGACGCGCGCGAGCATTCGCTCGGCACCGTCGATCGCGCGCTCGGGCGCGTGCGCGAGGAAGGCCTGTCGATCGCTGCCGTGCGCCTGGTCGGCCACGCCGATCGCATGCAGGGTCGCGGCTACGACTACAACCAGTCGCTGTCGCGCGACCGTGCCGAAACGGTGAAGGCGTATCTGGTCGGGCAGGGCGTGGATCCGGCGCTGATCGCCTATGAATACCGGGGCGACACCGAGCAGGTGCAGTCGTGCGAAGGCCTCCGCGACCGGGCCGCGCTGCACGAGTGCCTGCTGCCGAACCGTCGCGTCGAAGTGAAGCTGGAAGCGGTGAGGGCGCCGGGCGCGGATCGCTGATCCGCGCGCCATCACCTCAACGCATCAGCCACCCGTCGTCCCGGCGAAGGCCGGGACCCAGGCCCGCAACCTCCGGGCACACCGGCATCACGCCACCAGCACCCCATCGCGCAACACCAGTCGCCGCGTAAGCCCCAACGCCTCCAGGAACGCCGCGTCATGGCTGATCACCACCAGCGCGCCGCGATAGCCCCGCAACGCGCGTTCGAGCTCGCGTGAAGCCCACAGGTCGAGGTTGTTCGTCGGCTCGTCGAGTACCAGCAACTGCGGCGCGGGCGAGGCGTGCAGCAGGCAGGCGAGCGAGGCGCGCAACCGTTGTCCGCCCGACAGCGCGGCGATGGGCAGGTGCATCTGCGCGCCACGGAACAGCCACCGCGCGAGCAGGTTCGCGCGTTCGACTTCGCCCAGCTGCGGCGTGCATGCGGCGAAGCAGGCGCTCAGCGTGCCCGCGCCATCGAACGCATCCAGCGCCTCCAGCCGTTGCGAAAGCAGCGCGACGCGCCCTTCGCCGCGTCGCACGCGGCCGGCGTGCGGCGCGAGGTCGCCGCTGATCAGCCGCGCGAGCGTCGTCTTTCCCGAGCCGTTCGCCCCTTCGATGGCGATGCGCTCGGGACCGCGGATATGCAGATCGATGCCGTCGCCGGCGAACAGCGCACGGCCGTCGTGCATCACCTGCAATCCCTGCCCGGAGAACATCAGGCGCGTGGACGGAACCTGCGTGGCGGGAAGCTCGATGGAAAGATCCGGTTCCTCGCGCAGCGAACGTCGCGCCGTCGCGAGGCGTTCGCCGGCATCCGCCATGCGGTCCGCGTGGATTTCGTCGGAGCGCGCGGCCGATACCTGCGCGGCACGCTTGCGATTGCCCGCGACGATGCGCGCGAGTCCCGCATCGGGCGCGTTGCGGTTCGCATTGGCGGTGCGTCGTTCGTTGCGCTCGCGCGCCTGCTGGCGTTCGCGCTGTTCGCGCTTCACTGCCTGGCGAAGCTGGCGCACGTCGCGTTGTGCCGCTTCGGCTTCCCCGCGCACGGCCTCGTCGTAGAAACCGAAGCCGCCGCCGTACAACGACAGCTCCGACGTCTCCAGCGCGGCGATGCGGTCCATGCGTTCCAGCAGTTCGCGATCGTGGCTGGCCACGATCAGGCACCCGTCCCACGCCTCGATCGCCTGGTACAGGCGTTCGCGCGCCCGTGCATCGAGATGGTTCGACGGCTCGTCCAGCAGCAGGATGCGCGGCGCGCGCAACTGTTGTGCGGCCAGCGCGAGCGCCATCGTCTCGCCGCCGCTGAGCGTGTGCAGGCGGCGATCGAGCGAGAGGTGATCGAGCCCGAGTCGCGCCAGCGATGTGCGCGTGCGCTCCTCCAGATCCCAGTCGTCGCCGACGATGTCGAACAGCTGCGGCTCCACGGAACCAGAAGCGATCGCGGCGAGCGCGTCGAGCCGCTTCGCCACGCCCAGCACCTCGCACACGCGCAGTTCGCCGGAATGCACCAGTTGCTGCGGCAGATGACCGACGGTGCCGGACAGCTCGATCGTGCCCGACGCGGGCGCGAGCTCGCCCGCGAGCAGGCGCAGCAGCGTGCTCTTGCCCGCGCCATTGGGCGCGACCAGGCCGGTTCGCCCGGCGCCGAGCGTGAAAGCGAGATGGTCGAAGACCGGCGTGCCATCCGGCCAGGCGAAGCAGAGATTGGAAACGCGAACGTGCGCGTGCGTCATGGGCGACCTCCATCGGCCGGCGGACGGTTCCGCGCGGCGATCAGAACGGCGGTGGACGCGGGCGCGTCGACCGGCTACGGGTTCTGCGAAAGGGGTCGTGCGATCACATGACGCGTGGGGATCTCCGTGCTGCCGTCGCGAACGCGCGTGGCAGGGCGCGCATTATCGGCCGCCTGGAGCGGATTGTCGCGTGTGGAGGGCCGATCCGTTCAGCCGGCCCGGCTGCATCGCCGGGCCGCGCCATCAGAACGTGCCGAAGCGGATCTTCACGCCGCCGCCGGGCACGCCGTTGATCACGCCGATCTCGTCCGGACCGAACTGGTACACCGCCGGCCACGTATGACGGAAGCCGAACGGCCAGGCGGGCTGCGTCACGCGCTGCCAGGTCGCGCCATCGTCGTCGCTGAAGGTGACTTCGTTCTGGCACGAGGTGACGAACACGGTGCCGCGCGTGGTGGTCGTCAGCTGCGGGCCGCAACGCTGGCCGGCGAGCGGCGTGCCCAGGCCTTCGGGCCAGGTGACGCCGTCCTTCGACGTCTTCGTCGACACGGGGCATTGTGGGTCGTCGCCACAGGTCTCGAACACGAGCAGGTAGCGGCCGTCCCGCATTCGCGACATCACCGGCATGCCGGGACGCAGCTTGCCACCGCCGGGTTCCTTCACGAGGATCGACTTCGCGCCCCAGGTCCTGCCGCCATCGCGCGAGAGCCGCTGCGACACGACCTGGTTGTACGACGGCGTGCCGTCGGCGAGCGTCTCGTCGGCGTACAGCACCGACAGCGTGCCGTCCGCGAGCTGCGTGAACACCGGCTCCCACACGCCGCGATCTTTGCGTCCGCGCGGGTCTTCGTTGCGGTCGATCGTGCTCAGGAAACGCCAGGTCCGGCCGCCGTCGTCGCTGGCGTGCACGTTGAGGCGGTACGACTCGCCGTCGATCAGCGAACGCATGCCGAGCAGCACGCGCCCGCCCGGCAGCACGAACAGCTCGCCGTTGTCGATCTTCCGGCCCGGCTCGGCGACGCTCGACAGCGGCGTCCATTCGCGACCGCGCGCGTCGCTCACGGAGATCGCCAGCGTGCTCGGCGCATCGTCGTGGAAGCGCGTGGTCACCGCGAGCCAGCGGCCGTCGTGAAGGCGTGCGAGCCGGCCCCATGCAGCCCTGCTTTCGGCGACGGTGGCGGTGTCGGTCCACTTCACCGTCGCCGTCGCGCAGGGCGCGAAGGCGAGGACGGCGAGTGCCAGCAGGGTTCGGTGCAGCGTGCGCATCATCATGATCACCAGAACGTCGCGTACAGCGCGACGAGGATCGCCAGCACCGCGAGCGACGCGACGTTGAACGACGGCGCCGACGCATAGCTCACGTCGTCGGTGCGGATGCGGTCGCGCGCGCCGCTGGCGGGCGTCATCAGCGCGACCACCGTCGCCAGCACGAACGACAGCAGGAACACGATGCCGATGCGGTCCATGAAGGGCAGGTCCGGCCACCACAGCTTCAACACCAGCGACAGCACGAACGAGCCGATCGCGGCGGCGAGCGCGCCGGCCTCGTTCGCGCGCTTCCAGAACAGGCCCTGCAGGAAGATCACCACGATGCCCGGCGTGAAGAAGCCGGTGAACTCCTGGATGTACTGGAAGCCCTGGTCGAAGCTGCCCAGCAGCGGACGCGCGGTGAGCACGGCGACGATGATCGACACGGCGGCGGTGATGCGGCCCACGCGCACCAGCTTCGGCTGCGACGCGTCCGTGTTGCGCTTGGCGTAGAAGTCGAGGGTGAAGATCGTCGCGACCGAATTGATCTTCGATGCGAGCGAGGCGACGATCGCCGCCACCAGCGCGGCGAACACCAGCCCCAGCACGCCGCTGGGCAGCAGGCGCATCATCGTGGGATACGCCGCGTCGGGGCGTTCCAGCGACGGCGCCAGCATCACCGCGGCGATGCCCGGCAGCACCACGATCACCGGCATCAGCAGCTTCAGGAACGCGGCGAACACCACGCCCTTCTGCGCCTCGCGGATGTCCTTGGCCGCCAGCGCACGCTGGATGATGTACTGGTTGAAGCCCCAGTAGCTCAGGTTCGCGATCCACAAGCCGCCCAGCAGCACCGACAGGCCCGGCAGGTCCTTGTAGAAGGGGTTGGACGGGTCGAGGATCATCTCGAACTTCGCCGGATGCGTGGTCCACAGCGTGTGGAAGCCCGCGACGATGCTGCCGTTGCCGATCTGCCCGAGCGTGATGCCGGTGACCAGCAATCCGCCCAGCACCAGCAGCGTGACCTGCACGATGTCGGTCAGCGCCACGGCCTTGAGTCCGCCATACAGCTGGTAGGCGAGGGCGAACAGGCCCAGCAGCACCAGCGCCACCGTCTGGTCGAGGCCGGCGACCTGCGACACCGCGATCGAACCCAGCCACAGGATCGAGGTCAGGTTCACGAACACGTACAGCCCCAGCCAGAACACCGCCATCAGCGTGCGGATGCGGTTGCCGTACCGTTCCTCCAGGAACTGCGGCATCGTCGTGACCTGGTTGCGCAGGAAGATCGGCAGGAACCACTTGCCGACGATCAGCAGCGTCACCGCGCCCATCCATTCGTACGACGCGATGGCAAGGCCGATCGCATAGCCCGAGCCGGACATGCCGATGATCTGTTCGGCGGAAATGTTCGCCGCGATCAGCGACGCGCCGATCGCCCACCAGGGCAGGGCGCGGCTGGCGAGGAAGTAGTCCTGCGCCGACTTCTGGTGCCCGCCTTTCTCGCGCGAGACCCACTGCGCCAGCACGAAGATGCCTGCGAGGTAGGCCAGCACGATGCCGACGTCGAGGGGGGAAAGGCTCATCCGCTAAATCTCCGCAGGGTGGGGCGCGGCGTCAGCGACGCGGCGCGGCATCGGGGTCGCCGGCGAAACGCGGCTCGCGCAGGCCTTTGAGGCCGGGCTCGAACGCGAACACGTCGCCGGCATGGCGATCGATGGAGCGCGCAACGTCGGTCAGGCCGTCGTGCGCACTGGTGACGTACAGCGTGGACAGTGCCGGGCCGCCGAACGCGGGGCGCGTGGGCTGCACGGTGGGCATCGCGACGACGCGATCCTCCACGCCATCGGTGCGATAGCGCACGACGCGCGACGCGCCCCATTGCGCGTTCCACACGCCGCCTTCGCGGTCGACGCACGAGCCGTCGGGCTCGCCGCCTTCCAGCGCGGTGAGATCGACGAAGGTCGAGACGCTGCCGACCTCATCGCCATACTCGCAGCGCAGGATCTTCTTCTGCAGCGAATCGCAGAAGTACATCGTGGCGCCGTCGGGACTGAAGGCGACCGAGTTGGCGATCGCGACGCGCGGCAGCGGCAACTCGTGCAGCTGAAGGTCCGCGTCGAGTCGCAGGAACGTACCGACCGCCTGCTTCGGCCCCTGCGCGGGTTCGTGCAAGGTGCCGAAGACGAAACGTCCCTGGCGGTCGCAGGCGCCGTCGTTCGCGCGCGTGTCCGGTGCGATGGGAAGCGTGCGGATGTCGCGGACCTCGCCGCTGACCGTATTGAAGAACGCAAGCCGCGAGGCCAGTGCGAGCAGCAGCCAGCCATCGGCGACGCACAACGCGAACGACGCCAGGCGCTCCGGCATCGGCCAGCTGCGCACCGTCCCGTCGGCGGGCACGTAGCGCCACAGCATCGAGGCGTGGATGTCGGTCCAGTACAGCGCCTGCGCGCGGTCGCACCACACGACGCCTTCGCCGAGCCGGTTGCCCGTCTGCACCGCGACGCGGACGCCGCTGTTCAAACCCAGCCTCCGTCGACGATGAAGTCCTGGCCGGTGCACATGCGGCTGTCGTCGGCGGCGAGGAACAGCGCCATGCGCGCCAGGTCCTCCGCCTTCAGGTGGCCCGGCAGGCATTGCGAACGCGCGATCTGCGCCTCGCCTTCGGCGTCGAGCCACAGGCGCTGCTGCTTCTCGGTGATCACCCAGCCCGGCACGAGCGCGTTGATGCGGATGCGGTCGCGGCCGAGTTCGCGCGCCAGTCCGTTCACCAGTCCGTGCACGGCGGATTTCGCCATCGCGTACATCGGGTAGCCCGCGTTCTTGATCATCCAGCCGGTCGAGCCCAGGCAGATCACCGAACCACCGCCGAGCGCGCGCATGTCGTCGACGACGGCCTGCGTCGCGAAATACTGATGACGCAGGTTGACGGCGATGTTGCGTTCGAAATCGGCTGGCGTCGTTCTGCCGAAGGCTTGGCGCACGTCGTTCGCCGCGTTGTTGACCAGCACGCCGATGCGGCCGATGCGTTCGCGCGCCTGCGTGATCGCGCCGTGCAGCGCGTCGAGATCGGTGACGTCGCAGCGCAGGTACACGGGCGCGTGTTCGACGTCCGCCAACGCATCGATCAGTGCGCGCGCGCCTTCATCGTCGATGTCGAGGAAGGCGACGCGTGCGCCCTGTCGCGCGAAATGCTCGACGAAGCCCGCGCCGATGCCGGTCGCGCCGCCGGTGATCAGGACCGCGCGGCCCGCGAGGCTGGGGTAGGTCGCCATCGTCATGGTGCTCACCACTCCGCCACGCTGCCGTCGGCGTGGCGCCAGATCGGATTGCGCCAGCGGTGGCCTTCCGCGGCGCGTTCGTTCACGTAGTCCTGGTTGATCTCGATGCCCAGGCCCGGGCCCTGCGGGATCGCGACGTAGCCGCCTTCGTAGGCGAACGGCGCGCGATCGGTAAGGTAATCGAGCAGGTCGTTGTTCGCGTTGTAATGGATGCCCAGGCTCTGTTCCTGGATGAAAGCGTTGTAGCAGACCGCATCCAGCTGCAGGTTCGCCGCCAGCGCGATCGGGCCGAGCGGGCAATGCAGCGCGAGCGCGACGTCGAAGGCTTCGGCCATCGCGGCGATCTTGCGGGTTTCGGTGATGCCGCCCGAATGCGAGGGATCGGGCTGGATGATGTCCACGCCGCCGGTCTGCAGCACGCGCTTGAAGTCGTACCGCGAATACAGCCGCTCGCCCAGCGCAATCGGGGCAGGGGAGAGCGCGGCGAGTTCCGGGATGCATTCCAGGTGTTCGGACAGTACCGGCTCCTCGATGAACATCAGGCCGAACGGCGCCAGTTCGCGCATCAGGACCTTCGCCATCGGCTTGTGCACGCGGCCGTGGAAATCCACCGCGAGGCCGACTTCGCGGCCGACGGCATCGCGCACGGCCTGCACGTTTTCAAGCACGCGCGAGACCTTCTCGTGCGTGTCGACGAACTGCACTTCCTCGGTGGCGTTCATCTTGACCGCGCTGAAGCCGCGCGCGACGGCGTCCTTCGCGGCGCGTGCGGTTTCGGCGGGACGGTCGCCGCCGATCCACGAATACACGCGGATGCGATCGCGCACCTGGCCGCCGAGCAACGCGTGCACCGGCACGCCGAGCGCCTTTCCGTGGATGTCCCACAGCGCCTGGTCGATGCCGGCCAGGGCGCTCATCAGGATCGGGCCGCCGCGATAGAAACCGCCGCGGTACATGACGTTCCAGTGGTCCTCGATGAAACGCGGGTCCTTGCCGATCAGGTAATCGGACAGCTCGTCCACGGCGGCGGCGACGGTGTGCGCGCGACCTTCGACGATGGGCTCTCCCCAGCCGGTGATACCGGCGTCGGTGTCGATGCGCACGAAACACCAGCGCGGCGGCACGAGGAAAGTGGTGATGGCGGTGATCTTCATGCGTGGGGGTCCGTGCTCGTTGCTTGCGTCGGTCAGGTGCGGTTGATGGAATTCCAGCCATCGACGAAGGCGCGTGCGCGACGCGCGACTTCGTTCGCGTCGATGCCGGGCGAATACAGCGCCGAGCCGATGCCGAAGCCGGCCGCGCCGGCCTTGCGGTAGGGCGCCATGTTGTCGGGCGTGATGCCGCCCACGGGCAGCAGCGCGGTGCCCTTGGGCAGCACGCTCGACCATGCCTTCAACACGGAGGGCGGGAGTTGTTCGGCGGGAAAAAGCTTCAGCGCATCGGCGCCCGCGGCGAGCGCGGCGAAGGCTTCGGTCGGCGTCGCCACGCCCGGCGTGCAGACCATGCCGGCGGCCTTCGCGGCGCGGACCACGGTCGTGTCGCCGTGCGGCATGACGATGAGTTTTCCGCCGGCGTCCTTCACCTGCGACACCTGGTCGGGCGTGAGCACGGTGCCGGCGCCGACGAGGGCGCGGTCGCCGAACTCGCGCGCGAGCAACGCGATGCTCTCCAGCGGCTGCGGCGAGTTGAGCGGAACTTCGAGTGCGCGGAAACCGGCCTCGAACAGCGCGGTTCCCACCGGCAACGCGTCCTGCGGGGTGAGCCCCCGCAGGATCGCAACCAGGGGAAGGGGTTGCAGCCAGGCGGTGCTCATGCGCACTCCGTCGATGTGTGGGGTTGCGTGTCCCGGGCTAGCGAGCCGTCTTGCGCGCGCGCCCTCGTCGTTTGATGTTCGCGCGCGAGTCCACGATCATGCCGTGCATCGCCTCGCGCGCGGATTCGGGCCGTTTCAGCCGGATCGCGTCGTACACCGCGAAATGCCGCGGCAGCGAATACTTGAAATCCACCGCGGTCTTCGCCGACAGCAGGAAGTACGCGCCCAGCGCCGTGTCGATCACCGAGAACAGCGAGCCCATCAGCTCGTTGTTGGCCGCGTCGAGCACGCACTCGTGGAATTCCAGGTCGGCCTTCGCCCAGGCGTCGAGATCCTGCGCCGCCGCCATCGCCTCGTACGCGGCCTTGATGCGCGCCAGCTGCTCCGGCGTGCGCTTGCGCGCCGCCGCGGCTGCGGCAGCCGGTTCGATGATCTCGCGCATCTCCACCAGCTTCTCGACGAAGTCCTCCGTCGGCATCGACGCGCAGCGCCACGCCAGGATGTCCGCGTCGAGCTGGTTCCAGTAGCGCGTGTCGCGCACGCGCGAGCCGGTCTTCTGCCTGGTCTCGATCAAGCCCTTGGAACCGAGCACCTTCAGCGCCTCGCGCAGTGCCGTGCGGCTGACCGCCATGCGCTGCGCCAGCGCTTCCTCGCGCGGCAGCAGTTCGCCCGGCTTGATCTCGCCGCTCACGATCATCCGGCCGATTTCCTGGATGACCTGGTTGTGCAGGTTCCGTACCGCGATCTGTCTCACTGATCCCCCTCCGCGACGCATCCGGCGTCGCTCCTATTATCCGACAATAGGGGTATAGCATGAGTTCGGTTGCACGTACCGCTTCGAGGTTCATGGCGACACCGGCCCGCCGATCGCGAGGTAGTCGTAATCCAGCGGGCGTTCCGGGTTCGACACGACGATGCGGTTGTGCCCGGCCTTGAGCGGCGCGGTGAATCGCGCCTCGCGCCAGCCTTCGGCGCTGGTGGGCTCGACGCCGCCGGCCGCCGCATCGCCGTTGACGCGCAGTCGCGGCGCGGCGGCGAAACCGATGTCGGCGAAGCGCACGGTGATCTCGCGCGGGCCGGCCTCGCCGACGACCACGTCGAAGGCCAGCGCCGCATCCGGGCCGCTGGCCAGGCGTACCTTGCGATAGGCCGACGCGTCCACGTTGTCGATCTGCGCGCCGCCGCGACGCACGGCGTCTTCGGCTTCATAGCGGTCGAGCGCGAGTGGCGCCGACGCGAACAGGATCTCGTTGGTCTCGTCGGGCGCGGGTGCGTTCGCGGTGGAGGACGAGGTGACGTGCAGCAGCGTGCCGTCGTCGCGCGGAATCATCGCCTGCGTCCAGCCCGCGTGGATGTTGCCCGTGCGCTTGCGCACCGGCGCGCCGGCTTCCCACCACGGGCCGCGACCGCCGTCGGCGTTCCAGTAGAACGTGCGTCCGCCTGCGTCGCCGCCACCGCCGGCGCGTTGCGCGGCGACGACGATCACGCCGTCGGGCGTTTCGCCGGGCAACCAGCGGATCGTCGGGCAGGCGGACGGATACGCGCCGGACGCGGTCTGGATCGGCGTGCCGCGATCGGCCGCGTCGCCCCAGTCCAGCCCGTCGCGGCTGAACTTGATGTGCACCTGGCCGTTGCGTGCGCCGCCGGTGTTGTCGATGTTCTCGTAGACCATCGCGTAGCCGCGGCCGGGAATGCGTTCGACGATCGCCATGCCCGGACGCTCCACGCCGCCCGGAAGCGCGACGTCGAAGACTTCCTTGCCCCAGGTGCGTCCGCCGTCGGTCGACACCCGATGCGCGAGCAACTGGTTGAAGCCCTGTGCCTTGTGCTGTTCGGTCGAGTAGAAGACCACCATGCGGCCGTCGTCGAGCACGACGATGTACGGCTCCCACACGCCCTTGTTCAAGCGGTCCGAGGGCTGGCCGCCGCCCTTCACGATGCTGCTGCGATACGTCCACGTCTTGCCGCCGTCGCGGCTGGCGTAGAGCTGCAGGTCCTGGTCGGTGATGCGCTCGCCGCCGTCGCGACGGATCGCGTTCGCCGCCAGCAGCAGCGTGCCTGCGGGAAGATCGCCGCTGCTGCGCGCCAGTTCGCTCAGGTGCGGCTGCCAGCGCAGGGCCCAGGAGCGGTCGCCGCGATGCGCCGTTTCGTCGACCGAGCCGATGCGCTTGAAACTGTCGCCATCGTCGCGGCTTTCGAACAGCGGCACGTTGCCCGGACCGGACGGCTCGTACACCAGCAGCAGGCGGCCGTTGTCGTCGGCGTTCGACTGGTGCGCGAGCTTCACCGCCGACGCATAACCGATGCCCGGGGCGAGCTTCTGCCCGACCACGTCATCCGGCGCGTCGGCCATCGCCGCGCCCGTGCACAGCAGCACGGACGCGGCGAGCAGCGCGAGCGCGGGGGAGGGCGCGCGTCGCATCACAGCTTGAACCGGTAGCCCAGGCCGATGGTGCGGTCCTGGAAGCGGATGTCGCGCGGACGCGTGTCGCCATCGCCCCAGAACTGGTGCAGGTTGTTGCCCAGCAGGTTGGTCGCCGAGAGGATGACCGTCTGGCGCGGCGTCACGTCGTAGCTGACCGAGAAGTCCAGCGAGCTGGCCGGTTCGACCTGGTCTTCGTTGCCGGCCACGGTGGGCTGGGTGAAGAAGTCGATGTAGCGGCTGCGGTAACCGTAGGCCAGGCGCGCCGAGATGCCGAAGTTCTCGTAGAACAGCACCGCGTTGTAGTTGTTCTTCGACACGTTCTGCAGCGGCTGTTCGATTTCCGGGCCGCCGATGAAAGCCGGCGAACGCGTCGAACCGTCGATGTAGGTGTAGTTGAACTGCGCGCCCAGACCGCTCCACGCGCCGGGCAGGAAGTCGAAGGTCTGCTGCCAGGCGAACTCGACGCCCTGCAGGTGGCCGCTACCGGCGCTCTGCGGGGACGACAGTTCGAAGTCCTCGCCGCCGATGACGACGTTGGTGACGTAGTTCTGGATGTAGCCGTCGATGTCGCGATAGAACAGGCCCAGGCTGGTGTAGCCCACCGGCGAGAAGTACCACTCCAGCGACGCGTCGTAGTTCATCGACTCGATCGGCGTCAGGTCCGGGTTGCCGGACGAGGCGATGCCGGCGCGGTTGATCGTGCCCGGGTTGAGCGAGGTCGACGGATTGAGCGCGCCGAAATCCGGATAGCTCAGCGTCTTCGCCGCGACCAGTCGAAGCTGCCACTCATCGTTGAAGTGCAGGTTCATGCTGGCGTTGGGCAGCGTGTTGGTGTCCTTGGTGTTGCGCGAGATCGGACTGTAGACGCCGGTGGAGGCATCGAAGGAGAACGCGTTGAGGTCGCGCTCCACGCGCTCGACGCGAACGCCGACCAGGCCGTCGACGCGCAGGCCGAACATCTCGGTGTCGTACTTCGCCTGCAGGTAGCCGGCGAGCTTTTCCTCGCCGATGTCGAAGAAGCGGCCGGGGTTTTCCGCCGCCAGGCCCGGGTCCAGGCCGTACAGCTGGCGCAGGTAGTCGGCGCTGTCGATCAGCGTGTCGTAGCACGGCGTCAGCCAGCTCTGGTGCAGGGCGTCGTTGCCGCGCTTGCTGCAGAAGAAGTCCATGCCCGGCAGGCGCGCGATGACCTGGTTGTCCGGGTTCGGATTGGCCGTGATGTTGCCGGTGCCGGCGCCGCCCGGCGGCGGCGTGGAGATCTCGACGGAGCCCTTCGCCTGCGCGCTGCGGTCGGCGTAGCGCAGGCCGAACTGCAGCGACGCGATCGGACCTTCGATGAAGTCGAAACGGCCGTCGCCGCGCCAGGCGTTCTCCTCGCCGTACGAATAGCCCCAGGTCTGGAACAGGCCGTTGAGGTAGAAGCGCGAGGGATCCAGCGCCGGATCGCCCTGCAGGTACCAGTTCTGGTGGCGGCCGGAGGTGCCTTCCCAGACGGTGGTGATCGGACCGGAGAGGAAGGTGTCGATGATGAAGTTCTCGTCGCGGTAGTAACCCGACGTGCGCGAGAACTCGGTGGACAGGTGCAGCTGGTCGCCATCCCACTTCACGCCGAGCGCGTTCTGGATGTCCTGCCCGCGCTGCTTGTGCGCCTGCGTGCTGGTCGCGGCGTACGTGTCGCCGGTCCACACGCCGTTGGAGGCATCGCAGATGGTCTGCCCGGCCAGCGGGCCGTCGAGCTGGTTCGGATAGCAGTGGCCGGTCACGCCGAGCTGCGACGGCGTCACCACGCCGACCGGGAAGGTGAAGTAGAACGCGTTGGAATAGCTGTCGCGCACCCAGTCGTACAGGCCTTCCAGGTAGATCTCGGTGTCCTCGCGCGGCTTCCACTGCAACGCGTAGTTGAATGCGCCGCGCTCGCGGTAGCCGTCGTTGTAGGAGGTGCCCCAGCCGTTGGGCGCAGCGATCAGGTTGCCGTCGGCGGTGCGGATCGGCTCGCCCGTGCCGTCGGTGACGACCTTCGGGAAATCGCCCCACACCGCGTCGTACGCGTATTCCTTCGCCTGGTAGCCGAAGTTGACCAGCGCGCCGAACTCGCCGGCGTCGGTGTCCCAGCGATCGCTGAGCATCAGGCTCGCGTTCGGATCGACGCTGCCGCCGTACTCGCTGTGGGTGGCGGTATAGGTGCCGGCGATCTCGCGGCCATCGAAATCGAACGGACGGCGCAGCTGGATGTCCACAAGACCGGCAATGCCGCCGAGAGGGAGGGAGGCCTCGGATGTCTTGTACACGCTGAGCGTCCTGACCGCGGTCGCCGGCAGGTTCTGGAATGCGAAGCCACGGCCGGAGCTGGAGAAGATCTCGCGGCCGTTGAGCGTGGTGATGACGTTGGGCAGGCCGCGGATCACGACGTTCGTGGTCTCGCCCTGGTTGCCCTGCGCGATCTGCACGCCGGTGACGCGTTGCAGCGCGTCGGCGACGCTGTTGTCGGGCAGCTTGCCGATGTCCTCGGCGACGATCGAATCCACGACCATGGCCGCGTCCTGCTTGAGGGCCTGCGCGGTTTCCAGGCTCTGGCGCAGCGCGGTCACCGTGACGGTGTCCAGTTGGGTCGCTTCCTGCGACGAGGCCGGTTGCGCCTGCTGGGCGGTGGCGTCGGCGGCGCCGGTGGTGGCGTCCTGCGCGTGCGCCAGCGGCGGCAGCACCAGCGCGGACAGGATCGACAGCGACAGCAGCGAACGTGGGAAGCGGCGGTTCATGGGATCGTCTCCGGACGAATGGCGTGGGTGTCCGCGGCGGCCACGGGGCCGCGCGCGGATCACGGATCAGAGGGCGGGAACTTCGTTCTTCGGGGCGCGGGTGAGGGCGCGGATGATCTCGATCTCGCGCGCGCGATACGGCTTTCCATCGCCATGCAGCAGATCGTGGAACCACAGCGTCGGCGGCTTCTGCGTGTACGGACGCTCCCACGAATCCCACGGGAAGCGCGTCTGCGTCTTGCCGTCGACGAAGCCCCAGTTGTACATGCCGACGTTGAGCTTCTTCGCCACCGGCAGCACGCCGTCGATGGTCGAACCGGCGCCGCGCGCGAGGTATTCGGTGCACAGCAGCGGCCGGCCGTAGACCTGCAGCTCCTGCACGCGCTGGGCGAAATCCTCCGGCCAAGCGTAGGTGTGGAACGAGATGACGTCGGACAGCTCGATCTGCGCCTTCTCGACGCGGTTCAGGCCTTCGAGCTTGTTCCAGTCGGGGTTGTGCCACAGGCCGCTGGTGAGCGGCTGGGTCGGCTTCTGCGTGCGGGCCCAGGCGAACGCCTTCGGCAGCAGTTCGGCGACGCGGTCGAACTTGTGCTTGCTTTCGCCCGGCTGGTAGAAGCCGCTGCCGCCGCCTTCGTTGTCCGGCTCGTTCCAGATATCCCAGGCGAGCACGCGATCGTCCTTGGCGAAGCTGCCGACGATGTCCTTCACGTACGCCTCAAGGCGCGCGTGCTGCTTCGGATCGTCCAGCGCGGCCGTGCCCGGACCCTGCACCCAGCCGGAGTTGTGCACGCCGGGAATCGGCGGACGCTGCGGGCCGAGCTTCGGATCCGGATCCCAGCACGAATCGAACAGCACCAGCATCGGCTTGATGCCATGCCTGGCGGAGATTTGCAGGAAGGTTTCCAGGCGCGCCTTGAAGCCCTTCGGGTCCTGGTGCCAGGCCATGTCGTGCAGGAACACGCGCATGGTGTTCATGCCCATGTCCTGCGCCCAGCCCAGTTCCAGGTCGATGCGCTTGGGATCGAACGTGTCGGCCTGCCACATCTCCAGCTGGTTGATCGCGTTGGCCGGGATGTAGTTGCTGCCGACCAGCCACGGCTGCTTCGCGTACCAGGCGTTCGCTTCGGCCTGCGACCAGCGTTCGCCGTCGGCCGCATGCGCGAGGGGCGCGCCCGCCAGCACGACGGCAGCCAGCACCAGCGAGGCGAATCGTTGCGGTAGCCATTTCAACATCGGGAGCATCTCCTTTCTGCGTATGCGTTCTGCTGTGTTCTGCGTTCTGACGGGCATGCCTCCGGCATCCACGACGGCCGTGGCCGTCGCGTGGCAGGTGGCAATGGACCGCGTGGGGGCCGGTTTACGGCTTCGCGCGGGCGCCCTGATCGGTGGTGAAGCGGTAGACCATGCGGTTCACGTACTGCTTGCCCGGAACAAGCCGCGCCGAACCGAAGGACGGCTGGTTCGGCGTGTCGGGGAACAACTGCGGTTCGAGCACGAAGGCATCGCCCTGGCGATACACCTGGCCGCGCTTGCCGACCGTGGTGCCGTCGAGGAAGTTGCCGGAATAGAACTGCAATCCCGGCTGCGCGGACGACAGCGTCATCACGCGGCCGGAGCGCGGGTCGTGCACACGCGCGACCTCACGCGGCTGCTTCGCGATGCTGCGGCTGACGACCCAGTTGTGGTCGTAGCCACGGCCGCGCAGCAACTGCGGTTCCGAACCGGTGCGAAGGTCGCGGCCGATCGGCTTGGCGGTGCGGAAATCGAACACGGTGCCCGCGACCGGCACGACTTCGCCGGTGGGGATGAGCGTCTCGTCGACCGGCGTGTACGCATCGGCGGCGATGGTGAGTTCGTGGTCCATCGCCGTGCCCGAACCTTCGCCGGAGAGGTTCCAGTACGCGTGGTTGCTCAGGTTGACGATGGTCGGCGCGTCGGTGGTCGCGCGGTACTCGATGGCGAGCGTGCCGTCGCCTTCGAGCGCGTAGCTCGCGGTGACGGTGAGCTTGCCGGGATAGCCCTGGTCGCCGTCCGGGCTGACGTAGCGCAGCGTGGCGCGATCGGGCTTCGCCTCGACCACCTCCCACACCACCTTGTCGAAGCCGCGCGTGCCGCCGTGCAGGGTGTTCGGGCCGTCGTTGGCCGGAATGGCGTACTGCTTGCCGTCGAGCGTGAACCTGCCCTTGGCGATGCGGTTGGCGAAGCGGCCGACGATCGTGCCGAAGTACTGCGGCTTGGCGAGCGTGGCGTCGAGCGTGGCGTCGGCCAGGATGACGTCGGCGTACTTGCCGTCGCGATCGGGCACCTGCAACGCGTGCAGCGCGGCGCCGAGCGTCCACAGCTGCGCCTGCATGCCGCTGCCGTCGCGCAGCGTGATCGATTCGACCTTCGTTCCGTCCGGCAGCGTGCCGACGACGGTGCGTTCCTGGGCGCCTGCGGCACCCGTCGCCGCGAGCGCCAGCGCGCCCATGCACCAACCCGCGATCCCCTTGCGAAGCCCCATCACTCTCGACCCTCCCGAACACGGCCCTTGGCAGCGTGGGACAGACAAAAACATATAATCAGACAATATGCACGTTGCGCCGCAACACGGTGAGGGCAGCAATCGCACAGGTTGCGGTGAAGGATCTGGCAAGAAGCGCAAACCATGTGCGCCAACGGGCGAAAGCAGCGGCGCCGGATCACCAGGCTCGTCCAGCCTTTGTAGCCCGGGTAAGCGCAGCGCACCCGGGGTGCGGCAAGCCTTCCGGGTGCGCTTCGCTCACCCCGGCTACGAGAGCAACGCGAGTGCGTGCGTGATGGCGGATCAGCGAGCGCGAACCCGCGCATCGATCTCCACGAACCCGCGCGCGATCGCATCGGCCGACGCCACGGTGCGCGACGTCAGTCCCAGTTCCTCCAGCGCCGCCGCGTACAGCGCGCACACGGCGGGCGAGCCCACCAGGGGGATCGCGACGTCGTCGCGGCGTGGAAACAGCGCCAGCGCATCCGCGATCTCGGAGCCGATCAACAATCCGCGCAGGTACGCGCTGGCATCCGCCTTCGGGAGCATTCCGCGAATCACCCGCGCACGCGCGCCGAAGAGCAGCGCGCCGAGCCCCAGGGTGCGCGACGCACTCGTGCGAACGCCGTCGCGGAAGGCGTGGCCATCGCGGCCAGCGCCTTCGACGATCGACGCGAGCAGGCCCGCGGCGGTGAGCCGGTCGTAGACCTCGCCCGACATCGCGGTCATGAACTCGACCACGCGACCGTCCGCGATCGCGACCCACTTGGTGTGCGTGCCCGGCAGCGCGACCAGGGGCGCATCGTCGAGCCGGCCGCTGGCGTGCAGGCCGAGCAGTTCGGTTTCCTCGCCGCGCATGACGTCCGGCGCGCCGTCGCGTCCGCGCACGCAGGCGAGTCCGGGGACGATGTGCAGCGCGAGTTCGCCGATGCGCGTGGGCACGAGGCGTTCGCACAGGCGCTCGATTCCGGCGGGGCAGTCGGCGTAGCCGGCGTCGGTCCA
Source organism: Lysobacter sp. SCRH-1R (assembly GCF_057747855.1). Classification (NCBI taxonomy): domain Bacteria; kingdom Pseudomonadati; phylum Pseudomonadota; class Gammaproteobacteria; order Lysobacterales; family Lysobacteraceae; genus Lysobacter; species Lysobacter sp. SCRH-1R. The sequence goes on from NZ_CM173227.1 coordinate 1,999,753, forward strand.
GCCGACGTTCGAACCGATCATCCCGGCGGCGTACACGCGGGTGGCGTGCGGCCATCGCGCGCGGACGCGGTCGGCCATCCCGGCCATGCCGTCGCGTTGCAGCGAGGCCACGCCGGCGGGCGCTTCCAGCGAATCGAGCACCAAGCCGTCGGGCGCGATGAGGTGGGCGCGGAAATTCGAACTGCCCCAGTTGATGCCTACGATGGCGTCGGAGGTTTCGCTCATGGCGTTGGAAGACCGGATGCAGGCCGCGCGTGCGGCGGGAATGTGCGGCACCTGTCCGGCGCCTTGCGAATTGTCCGATTATATGTTTACGTCGATGGCCGCGCGCAATGCTCCGTGCCGGCGTCACGAAGCCGCACGAAGCCGCGACGAATGCGAGCCGCACGCGATGCGGACGCGTTTCCTCCATCCCGCAAGGAGAAGGCCGCATGACCCGATGCCGGGGGCTCCTGTCCGTCACGTTGATGCTGTGTCTCGCCGGAGCCGCGAACGCGGCAGGGCAGGGCACGTTCGAGAATCCGCTGCTGCCGTCCGGGCCCGATCCGTGGATCGTGCGCGACGGCGCGACCTACTACTACATGGCCACGCGTGGCGACCGGCTCACGATCCGCAAGACCTCGGACCTCACGCGCCTGGCCGACGCGCCGGAAACCACCGTGTGGACGCCGCCGGCGAGCGGGCCGAACGCGCAGTCGATCTGGGCGCCGGAACTGCATCGCATCGATGGCAAGTGGTACCTGTACTACACCGCCGCCGCGAGCGGCCACGACGACGACGCGCATCGCGGCGTGTTCGTGCTGGAGAACGCGGGCGCGGATCCGACGCAGGGCGAGTGGATCGATCGCGGCCAGCTGAAGACCGAACACACCGGCATCGACGGCACCACGTTCGTGCACGAAGGCAAGCGGTATTTCGTGTATTCGCCGTACGTGGGACCCGACAGCGTGCTGTCGATCGTCGCGATGGCGAATCCTTGGACGCTCAGCGGCAAGGAAACGATCATCGCGCGCCCCGACCAGGCGTGGGAGCGCCAGGGCGGGCGGCAGATCCTCGAGGGACCGGAGTTCCTCAAGGGTCCCAACGGCGATCTGTTCCTGACGTATTCCGGCAGCGCGTGCTGGTCGGACGATTACGCCATCGGCCTGCTGCGCGCCGCGCCCGGACGCGATCCGCTGGATGCGTCGTCGTGGACGAAGGTCCCCGGCCCGGTGCTGGCGAAGGATGCGGAACGCAGCGTCTACGCGCCCGGCCACAACGGCTTCTTCGAAGCGGCCGACGGCACGACGTGGATCGTCTACCACGCCAATCCAGGCCCCGACATGAAGTGCACGGCGAAGCGCTCGCCGCGCATGCAGCCGGTGCGCTGGACGAAGGACGGGCAGCCGGAGTTCGGCAGGCCGGCGGGGAAGGGCGTGAAGTTGGAGGCGCCGGGCGGCTGACGGAACCGCTCCTACCAACGCTCGAGGGGGCGGGGCAACGCCGCCCGCTGGGCCGTCCGGGCGTACCCGCAAACCCCGCCTGTTGAATAATGAGAATTATTCGCATTTAATAATGAACAGGCAGGGACCTCTCTGATTGCGCGAAGGCCGTCGATGTGACCGGCGTCAGCGAACGCGGGGTTCGCCCCACATTCCCGTTCGCATCCAGACACCCACATGCCTTCTTCCGGTTCCGCACGCTCGTCCTTCGCCGTTTCCCATCGGCAACGCCCCGTTTCGCCCAACCGACTGGGCCTGGCGATCTGTTTCGCGCTGCTCGGCGTCCCGCACGCCGCACAGGCGGCCGATGCGTCCGCCGACAGCGCCACCGACCTGGACGCGGTGCTCGTCGTCGCCCAGCGCGCGCAGCGCGTCAGCAACGGCGCGACCAACCTCGACCTGGACATCAAGGACACGCCGCAGTCGATCAGCGTGGTGGACAACGTGCAGATGCAGCAGTTCGGCACGGACAGCCTCAACGAGGCGCTGCGCCTGGCCACCGGCATCCAGGTGGACGAGTGGGAGACCAACCGCACGACCTTCACCTCGCGCGGCTTCGACATCGAGAACACCCAGATCGACGGCGTCGGCCTGCCCAACGACTGGGGCATCGTCACCGGCGCGATGGACATGGCCGGCTACGAGAAGCTGGAAGTCATCCGCGGCGCCAACGGCCTGCTGACCGGCGTGGGCAATGCGGCCGGCACCATCAACTACGTGCGCAAGCGTCCAACCAACGACAGCCGCGGCTCGCTCGGCCTCGGCTACGGGTCATGGGACACGCTGCGCGCGGAAGTCGACTATTCCACGCCGTTCACCGCCGACGGCACCTGGGCCGGGCGCGTGGTGGCCGCGCACGAGCAGGGCGATTCCTACCTTCGCGGCAAGGAAGACCAGCGCGATTTCGTCTACGGCGTGGTCGACGGCCAGGTCGGCGAGAACGGCACGCTGACGTTCGGCTATTCGTGGCAGGAGGCGCGCACCGACGGCAACATGTGGGGCGCGCTGACCTTCATGTACGCCGATGGCACGCAGGCCGAATGGAGCCGCAGCGCGTCGACCACGCAGGACTGGACGTACTGGGACACGACCAACCAGAACGCGTTCGTCGAGTACGTGCACCAGCTCGGCATGGACTGGCAGCTGAAGCTGTCGTACGACTACCGCCGGAGCGAGAACGACGACAGGCTCTTCTACGCCACCGACTACCAGGGCACCGGCCTGGAGCCGGGCACCAACCTGGGCCTGTACGGTTATCCATGGGGCGGCGACGATGAAATGACCTCGCACCTGGGCACGGCCACCGTCAACGGCCGCTTCCCGATGTGGGGCCGCGAGCACGAGGCGATGTTCGGCCTGGGCTGGGCGAAGAGCGAAGCGACCAACCGCGAATTCGCCAACGCCGTCTACGACAGCGATCTGTTCGGCTACATCGTCATGCCGGCGTTCCCGTGGGGCGGCGACGTGATCCCGGAGCCGGAGTGGGGCGAAAGCTCGGTCTACAGCGTGCTCGACCAGCGCGTGAAGCGCGCGTTCGGCGCGACGCGGCTGGCGCTCACCGACCGCTTCAAGGCGGTGCTGGGCTTCAACTACGCGCAGTACCATCGCGACGGCATCAACTACGGCGTCGTGTTCGACCAGACCGAAGGGCACACCAGCCCGTACGCCGGCCTGACGTTCGATTTCAACGAGCACGTGCTCGGCTACGTCAGCTATTCCGACATCTACCACCCGCAGAGCCAGTCCGACCAGGACGGCCGCTTCCTGGACCCGACCAAGGGCACCAACTACGAGCTGGGCGTGAAGGCCGACTGGCTCGACAAGCGCCTGCTCACGACCTTCGCCGTGTTCCAGGCGAAGCAGGACAACCTCGCCACCGGCGCCGGCTACAACCAACACGGCCAGTACTACTACACGGGCGTGGACGTCGAATCCAGGGGCGTCGAGTTCGAAGTCACTGGCCGCCTCACCGATCACGTGGACCTGGTGTTTGGCGCCACGGCGCTGAAGCTGACCGGCCAGGACGGCGACGACACCTACCGCTGGGTGCCGCGCCGCACCGCGAACCTGCTGCTGACCGCGCGCATGCCCGGTTACACGGCGCTGTCGTACGGCATCGGCGGACGCTGGCAAAGCGACATCTCGAACGTGGAAAGCAACGGCTTCACCGTTCGCCAGGACAGCTACGCGGTGCTCAACGGTTTCGTGGCGTGGGACTTCGTGCCCAACGCGACGCTGCGGCTCAACGTCAACAACCTGACCGACGAGAAGTACATCAATACGCTGCGCTACAGTGGTTTCTACGGTGCGCCGGCCAACTACATGCTGAGCCTGAACTGGCGGTTCTGATCGCCGCCACCCGTAACGCAAGGACCGCCAGACGCCATGTCCAGCACGATCGCCCGCTCTTTCATCACCGCGCACCGCCTGCGTACCGCATCGCGCGTGGGCGCGGCGGTGCTGGGCGGCTACGGCTTCGCCTGGGGCGTGGTGGCGCTCACCACCTGCCTGCTGTTCGCGGCGGGACTCGGCTTCCACGACGCGGAATTCCTCGGCGCCCTTACGGGCCTGCTGGCGTACCTGGTCGTGTTCCTGTGGGCCATCGCCGCGCGACGGCTGGCGGTGGTGTGGGCGGTGCTCGCGGGCAGCGGTGCGCTGATGACCGGCGCGGCGTCGCTGCTGCAGTCGTTGCTGGCCTGAGGAGGGCTCGATCATGCTCAACAGCTTCCGGCAATCCATGGCGTGGCTGCACACCTGGTTCGGGCTGGTGCTCGGCTTCGTGCTGATGGCCGCGTTCTTCTTCGGCGCGCTGTCGGTGTTCGATCGCGAGATCGACCGCTGGTCGATTCCCGCCACGCGCATCGAGCCGCAACCGATGCCGTCGTTCGAACAGGTGCTGCGCCCGGCGTTCGAGCGCATGCAGCCCACGCGCGAGGCCGTGGATGCGATGCGTCCGCGCGTGGACGGCGACATGCCGGCGCGCTTCGACACGGTGGAGAGCTGGAGCGCCTACACGACGCATCGCGATCCGGTGCTCGCGCTGTACGCCGGTTACGACGTGCCGAATTCGAAGGATCCGGAAGAGGCGATCTGGGCCTACGGCACCATCGATCCGCGCGATGGCCGCGTATTGCCGGACGACCAGCTGAAGATCGGCAGCGGGTTCTTCTATCCGATGCACTACAGCCTGACCCTGGACTGGAAGAACCTGGGCTTCTGGATCGTCGGGCTCTCCGCGCTGGTGATGCTCGCCGCGCTGGTGAGCGGCGTGGTGATGCATCGCAAGCTGTTCCGCGAGTTCTTCACCTTCCGCCCGGGCAAGGCGCGCCTGCGCAGCGTGCTCGACCTGCACAACCTCACCGGCGTGGTCGCGCTGCCGTTCCATTTCTTCTTCGCCTTCACGGGGCTGGTGATCTTCGCCGCCACCTATTACTTCCCGGTGGGCCACACCCAGCTGCACACGCTGCACGACCTGCACGCGCAGGTGGAAGCGCGGGAAACCGGCCTGCCGCACCAACGCGCCGGCGTGCCGGCCGGGCTGGCGTCGGTGGACGGGATGGTCGCGCAGGCGCAGCGCCGCTGGGAGGCGAAGGGCAAGGCGGGCGAGGTCGGCTTCCTGGTGCTGATGCACGTGGGCGACGCGAACGGCTATGTCAGCGTGTATCGCGCCGGCACCGACCGCATCGCGCTGGTCGGCGACGGCATCCACTTCAAGGCGTCCACGGGCGAGCTGATCCGCGAGGATCCACCGGCGACGTCGGTGGGCCGCGTCAGCGAGTTCCTCACCGGCCTGCACCTGCAGCACTTCCGCCACTGGCTGCTGCGTTGGCTGTACGTGTTCGGCGGACTGGCCGGCGCGGTATGCATCGCCACCGGGTTCGTGTTCTTCGTCGAGAAACGCAAGCGCCAGCACGCGCAGCAGGGCAGCCAGGGCGCGCGCATCGTCGATGCACTGGCCGTGACCACGGTGACCGGCATGGTGCTGGCGGCGCTGGGCATCCTCGTCGCCAACCGGTTGCTGCCCGAAGCGATGCCGGGCCGCGGCGACTGGGAGCGCTACGCCTTCTGGGGCACGTGGGCGCTCGCCTTCGTGCATGCGGGGTGGCGCAGCGCGCCGGTCGCGCAGGGCAGGGCGAATCCCGCGTGGCGCGAGCAGTGCATCGCGATCGCGGTGCTGGCGGTCGCCGCCGTCGCGTTGAACTGGATCACCACCGGCGACCATCTGCTCAAGACGCTGTCGGCCGGCTACTGGCCGGTGGCCGGGGTGGACCTGTTCCTGCTGTCCGGCGCCACCGTCGCGGCGCTCGCGTGGCGCGCGTTGTCGAAGCGTGCGTCGGTGGCGCGGTCGGGCGTCGTCGCAACGGAGCCCGCGCATGTCTGAGTCGTTGTTGTCCGCGTGGCTGCTGTCGGCCGCGATGCTGGCGAACCTCGCCGGCATGGGCTGGCTGGCGCTTTCCATGCCCGTGCATGCGCAGCAGGTGTGGGGGGGTGTTCCTTCGGCCGGAATCGCGCGCATGTTGCGATGGATGGGCGCCGTCGGCCTGCTCGTTGCGCTCGCGCTGTGCCTGGCCGTCGATCACGCATCGATGGCGTCGCTGGTGTGGGTGATGACGCTGGCGGCGTCGGCGGTCGCCACCGCCTTCCTCCTGTCGTGGCAACCGCGATGGCTGCGCGCGTTGGCGCCGTGGGTTCGCGCAGGGCAGGTGAGCCGGACGAACGCCGCAGGCACGTTGCCGCCCGGCTGAGCCGCGGGCTCACTCCAGCCGCACGTCGAGTCCCAGCGCCTCGGCGATCGTGATCGTCTGGTCGATCGTGATGATCGCGTTCCGGATGCTGTTGTTCGCGGGATCGAGCGCGCTGAGGTCGCTGCCCCGCAGGTCGCTGCCGGAAAAATCGGCGCCGTGGAGCCATGCTCCCGAGAGATCCGAATGCCGTAGCGATGCGCCCTGGCAGTGCGCGCCGGTCAGGTCCGCTTCCCTCAATCGCGTCCGCAGGAAAGTGGCGCGGCGCAGATCCGCGCCCGGCAAGCCGACGAAAGCCCAGTCGCAGTCGGTCACCTCCATCTGGTCGAACTGGCATCCGTCGAACATGCTCCCCAGCAGCTTGCAGCCGGTGAACCGGCTGTCGAAGAAGTTGCACGAGACGAACGTGCAGTTCACGAAGGCGGCGCCGGAATGGGTCGATGCGTTGAATCGTGCGCGACGAAACGTGCATTCGTGGAACGATGCGCCGATCGCCTCGCCCTCGGTGAAATCCAGGTCCCGGAAGAGCGTGCTGCGGAACTGTTCGCGCTGGAGCGTGCGGCCATACCAGTCGGCGGAGGCGATGGTGGTCTGCGTGCCGGCGGCCGGCTCTCCATACCTGCGTTCGGCCATCGGCGTGTCCGAGTGTTTGAGGGTCCGCATTGTAGGGCGCGATCCGTTCGGTTGACGCGCCGCTTTTTATGTAACATCATTTGTTACATGAAAAGAGACAGCCGACTTTCCGCCGTCCTCCACGCGCTGCTGCACATGAACGAGCGCGGCGCACCGATGACGTCCGAAGCACTCGCGCAGTGCCTCGGCACCAACCCCGTCGTGGTCAGGCGCACGATGGGGCTGTTGCGCGAAACGGGCCTGGTGGCCGCCGATCGCGGCCATTCGGGCGGTTGGCGGATCGTCGCCGACCTGTCCTCGGTCAACCTGCGGCAACTGCACGAAGCGCTCGGCGAGCCCGCGCTGTTCGCCATCGGCAACCGCAACGAACATCCCGAGTGCCTGGTCGAGCAGGCGGTCAATGCCGCGCTCGACGATGCCTTCGAACAGGCCGAGGCGCTGCTCCTGGAGAAATTCGAATCCGTCACGCTGGCCGAACTGGCCGCCGATTTCGCGCGCAGGCGCAACCGTTCATCCCGGAGGAAGGCATGAAGCACGACGTCATCGTCATTGGAGGCAGCTACGCGGGCATGGCCGCGGCGTTGCAACTGGTCCGGGCGCGCCGCAGCGTCCTGGTGGTCGACGGCGGGCGACGGCGCAATCGCGCGGCGTCGCATTCGCACGGTTTCCTCGGGCAGGACGGCGTGGATCCCGCGCAGATCGCCCGCACCGCACGCACCCAGCTGGAAGCCTATCCGACGCTGTCCTGGCACGACGGCGACGTGATCGAGGCGTCGGGCGAGAAGGATGCGTTCTCCGTGACACTCGGCGATGGCGCGCAGTACCACGCGCGACGGTTGCTGCTCGCCACCGGCGTGTCCGACACGTTGCCCGACATCGAGGGCCTGTCCGAGCGCTGGGGCACGAGCGCGTTCCACTGCCCGTATTGCCATGGATACGAAATGCAGCGCGGCGAGGTCGGCGTCATCGCGTCGGGGCCGATGTCGATCCACCAGGCGCAGATGCTGCCGGAGTGGGGAAAGGTGACGTTCCTTCTCAACGGAATGCTGGAACTGGACGCCGACATGGCGAACGATCTGGCAAGCCGTGGTGTCCGAGTCGAGTCGACGGCCATCGCGCGCATCGAAGGACACGCCGACGTGGTGCTCGCCGATGACCGGCGGTTGTCCTTCGCCGGATTGTTCACCACGCCGCGCAACGCACCGGCCTCGCCGATCGGCGAACAGCTCGGTTGCGCGCTGGCGGAAACGCCGATGGGCATCCAGATCGGCACCGCCGACACGAAGGAAAGCAGCGTGCCCGGCGTGTTCGCCTGCGGCGACGTGGCGCGCATGCCGCATTCGGTGTCGCTCGCCGTCGGCGATGGTGCGTGGGCCGGCGCGCAGCTGCACCGGTCGCTGATCCTGCCGGCGATCTGATTCCGGCGCGGTGGCCCGCGCTCGCGCATTTCCGCGAGCGCGACGCCGGTCAACGCACGATCGTCACCGGCAGCGTGCCGCGCGCGATGACCTTGGTCGACACCGAACCCAGGAACATCCCGCGCAGCGGGCCGTCGCCGTGCGAACCCATCACGATCTGGTCCACGCGTCGCTTCTTCGCGATCTCCAGGATCGTGGAGGCGACATCGCCCACGCGTAGTTCCTCGTCGAACGCGAGCTTGGCGCGCGCGAGCGTGCGCCTGGCATCGCGCGTCATGATCTTCGCGTTCTCGGCGTGGAACTGCTCCACCGCCCTGGCGCCCATGGTCACCGCGACGCGCTGCAGCAGCGGCAGGTCGACGTTCACCAGCACGATGCGCGGCGGCCTGGCGAGCTGTCGCGCGAGGTTCACCACGTACTTCACGGCACGCGAGCTGACGTCGCTGCCGTCCACCGCCAACAGGATGTGCATGGTCGGGGCTCCTTGAACTATGGCCGGGCGGATGTGCGCTTCAGATGTCGAGGACCTTTGCATTCGGCGGGGTTATCTGATCGAAGAAACGTGAAGGGAACGTGAGAAGGAGACGACAGACGCCCCGTCACTCGCAGCGGAATTCCAGCGAACGCGCGAATCAGTGCGACGAAACGTACCGCGCATCCGCCGGTCGCGGCGGCATGGCGAAGCTCTCGCGCATGCGTCGCGCCTCGCGTGCGGGCGTGAGTCCGAACAGTCGCTTGAACTCGCGGTTGAACTGCGACGTGCTCTCGAACCCCACCGCATGGCACGCCGCGGCGGCCGTCATTCCTTCCTGGGTCATGAGCAGGCGCGCCTGGTGGAGGCGCGTGGATTTGAGGTACTGCATGGGCGAGGTGCAGGTCACGGCCTTGAAGTGGCTGTGGAACGACGGCGCGCTCATGCCGGCTTCGGCGGCCAGTTGCGCGACGCTCAACGGCTGGTCGTACGCGGCATGGATGCGTTGCAGCGCCCTGGCGATGTTTCCGAAGCGCCCTTCCATGGCCAGTGCCGCGCGAAGATTCGGGCCTTGCGGCCCCGTCAGGATGCGGTAGTACACCTCGCGCAGGAGTTGCGGCCCGAGGATTCCGGCTTCGACGGGATCGGCCAGGCTTTGCAGCAGGCGCAGCACCGACAGATGCATCGCGTCGTCCATCGGACTGGACATCATGCTGCGCGGCTCGGCTTCGTTCGCGCGCCGGCCGTGCCGGTCGATGGACAGCGCGAGTTCGGCCGCCAGCGGGAATTCCAGATGCAGGTACAGCGCGAGCAGCGGCTCCTGCTCGGTGGCATCGGTCTCCATGGTGAAGGGCACGGGAACGGACACGGCGAGGTACTGGTTCGCGTCGTACACGAAGGTGCGCTGGCCGAAGTATCCGCGCTTGCGGCCCTGGCACACGATCACGATGCCGGGGTCGTAGAGGACGGGCGTGCGGGCGAGGGGACGATTGGATCGCAGCAGTCGCAGGCTCGGGAGCGCCGTCAGGTTGTAGCCCTCGTCCGGCGCCAGTGCGAGGACCCGCGGCGCAAGGGGGGCGAGCCCGGACGATCGGGCGGGGCGGTGGGGGCGGCTCATAGGAATGGGCAATAACGGGAGGCTTTCGCGCCTTATCCGGGCGGGCTGGCCTGCGTATTGTGCACCCGACCCTTCAACGGAGCCGAACGATGGCGAATCCGAAACACCTCCTCATCACCGGCGTCAGCAGCGGCTTCGGCCGCGCACTCGCGCGCGAAGCGCTGGCGACCGGCCACCACGTGGTGGGAACCGTGCGCGATGCGGCATCGGCCGAAGCGTTCCAGGCGCTGGCGCCCGGGCGGGCGCACGCGCGACTGCTCGACGTCATCGATCACGACGCCATCGAACCGCTGGTGCGCGGGATTGAAGCAACGATCGGTCCGATCGACGTGCTGGTGAACAACGCCGGCTACGGCCACGAAGGCGTGATGGAGGAATCGCCGCTGCCGCAGATGCGCCGGCAGTTCGACGTCAACGTGTTCGGCGCGGCGGCGATGATGAAGGCGGTGCTGCCGCACATGCGCGCGCGGCGTTCCGGCCGCATCCTCAACATCACCTCGATGGGCGGCTTCATCACGATGCCGGGCATCGCCTATTACTGCGGAAGCAAGTTCGCGCTCGAAGGCATCAGCGAGGCGCTCGGCAAGGAGGTGCGGCATCTGGGCATCCACGTGACCGCCGTGGCCCCCGGCTCTTTCCGCACGGACTGGGCGGGGCGTTCGATGGTGCGCAGCCCGCGTTCGATCGGCGATTACGACGTGGTGTTCGATCCGGTTCGTCAACGACGGATGGAGGTCAGCGGGAAGCAGCTGGGCAATCCGGAAAAGGCGGCGAAGGCGATGCTCGAGATCATCGAAAGCGACGATCCGCCATCGCATCTGGTGCTGGGCAGCGATGCGCTGGCGTTGATCCGGACGAAGATCGCGGATCTGCAGGAGGAGTTGTCCCGGTGGGAAGCCCTGACGCGATCGACGGATGGCTGAAGGAGCCTCCGGGAAACAACGGAAAGACGCGTTTGTAGCCCGGGTAAGCGAAGCGCACCCGGGGGCTTTTCGCGTGAGGGACGCCGGGCGTTCCCCGGGTGCGGCCTTCGGCCTTACCCGGGCTACAAGGGCAGCTACACATGCAGCGCGGGAAGCCCGCGATTATTTATGCAGAATTTACGCATACCCCGCATAACGAAATAGAGGTTTTACCTCGACGAGTCCGAGAATTTCGCCGTGGCCGGAGATGGCCTCGTCGACTCAAGCAGGGGTACATGAAACACACGATTTTCCGTGCGCGCGAGGTGCGCACGTATCTTCCCTTCGGCGTGCTGGCGATGGTCGGCCTGCTTTCGCTGGGCGGTCATGCCGGTGCGGCGGAGTTGAGCGGAAGCGCCGCGCTGACCAGCGACTACGTCTGGCGCGGCACCACGCAGACGCAGGGCGACGCGGCGGTGCAGGCCGGTTTCAAGCTGGCGGGCGACTTCGGATTCTACGGTTCGGTGTGGGGCTCGAACGTGGAGTTCGCCCCGGACATCCACGCAAGCAGCGAACTCGACTTCACCGTCGGCTGGGCGGGGAACCTCGCCGAACACTGGGCGCTGGACGTCAACGTGCTGCGCTACCAGTACCCGTCCACGACGGTCGATCTCGACTGGACCGAACTCAACGGCACGCTCACCTACGCAGGCAACTACTGGCTGTCGCTGGGTTATTCGCCCGAAGCGCTGGGAAGCGACGACGCCGGCGTCTACACGCAGATCGGCGCGCGCTTTCCGGTCAACGACGCGTTCCGCCTCGAAGCCGCCGCCGGCCACTACTGGCTGGATGAGGTGTACGACCGGAGCTATTCGCATGCGCAACTGAGCGCGGTGTGGGCCGTGGCTGCGCCGCTGGAACTGCGGCTCACCGCGCATGCCACCGATTCCAACGCCGAAACGATCTTCGGCGACGACTTCGCCGGCGACCGCATCGAGGCGGCCGTGCAGGCGTCCTTCTGAGGAGCGACGAAATGCCTGGCTGGCTTGCCCTGGTGTGCGCCGTCGCGGTGATCCTCGCCGCGGCCTACCTGCTGTACGTGGTTCTTCGTCCCGAAGATTTCTGAGGCAACGGCCGTCATGCCGCGCGGCGGGCATCGGCGTCCTCCGGAAGCCCCGGGCGACGCCCGTTCCCGTGCGCCATGGCTTTGACGGCGAGAGAGCACAACCATGACTGAAATCCTTCTCGTATACGCCCTCGCCATCGTGTTGGGCTGGCCGCTCGGGCGGTATCTCGCGCGCGTGATGCGCGGCGATCGCAGTTGGCTGGACGCCGTGTTCGGCCCGGTCGAGCGCGTCATCTACAAAGCCATCGGCACCGATCCGCAGCGCGGCATGACCTGGCGCGGTTACGCCAGGGCGTTCGCGCTGAGCAACCTCGTGGTGGGCCTGGTGGTCTGGGTGCAGTTCATGATCCAGGCCTGGCTGCCGCTCAATCCCGACGACATCCCGAACATGCGCTGGGACACCGCGCTGCACACGATGGTGTCGTTCCTCACCAACACCAACCAGCAGCATTACTCCGGACAGGCGCAGCTGAGTTACCTGTCGCAGATGGTCGGCATCGTCGGCCTGCAGGTGGTCACGCCGATCATGGGCCTGGCGATGGTGGTGGCTACCTTGCGCGGCCTGTTCGGCGGTCGCGAGGAAATCGAACAGCGTGGTGCGAAGCCGACCGCGAACGGCCATGCGGCCTCGCGCGAGGGCGATCGCGATCTGGGCAACTACTGGGTCGACGTCACCCGTGCAGCGCTGCGATTCATGCTGCCGCTCTGCCTCGCATGGTCGCTGCTGCTGACCTGGCAGGGCGTGCCCTCGACGCTGGAAGCCGGCCCGACCATCGCGCCCGTCGATGCGTCGGTGGAGATGAAGGAGCAGAAGATCCCGCTGGGCCCGGTCGCGCCGATGGTCGCGGTCAAGCAGCTCGGTTCCAACGGTGGCGGCTGGTACGGTCCGAACAGCTCCGTGGCGCTGGAGAACCCGACGCCCTTGTCGAACCTGATCGAGGTGCTCGGCATCGTGCTGATTCCGGTCGCGATCACCTTCATGGTCGGCCCGTTCGTGCGGCGCCGGCGCCTTACCGCGATGGTGTTCGGCACGATGCTGCTGATGTCGGTCGTGTCGACCGGACTGTCGATGTGGTCGGAGGTGTACTCGCCCACGGCCAGCGATCCCGCGCTGATGGAGGGCAAGGAAGTCCGCCTGGGCGCGACGTCGTCGGCGCTGTGGTCGGCGTTGACCACGCAGGTGAACAACGGGTCGGTCAATTCGATGCACGACTCGCTGGCGCCGCTCACCGGCGGCATGTCGATGGTCAACATGCTGATCAACGCGATCTGGGGCGGCATCGGCTGCGGCCTGCAGCAGTTCCTCGTGTACCTGCTGCTGAGCGTGTTCCTCGCCGGCCTCATGACCGGGCGCACCCCTGAACTGTTCGGCCGCAAGATCGAAGCGCCGGAAGTGCGGCTGCTGGCCCTGCTGATCCTGCTGCAGCCCGTCGTGCTGCTGGGCTTCACCGCGGTGACGCTGGCGATTCCGTCGATCACCGGCAACTCCAATCCCGGCTTCCATGGCATCAGCCAGGTGTTCTACGAGTACGCGTCGGCCTTCGCCAACAACGGGTCCGGTTTCGAAGGCCTGGGCGATGCGACGTACTGGTGGAACCTGAGCTGTGCGGCGGTGCTGGCGCTGGGCCGCTTCCCCGCGCTGATCGTGCCGCTCGCCGTGGCCGGCCTGATGGCGCGCAAGCGCGTGGCGCCGGAGAGCGGCGGCACGCTGCACGTGGAGACGCCGACTTTCGCCGTGACGCTGGTGGCCGTGGTCGTGATCCTGACCGTGCTGCAGTTCATGCCGGCGCTGGTCATGGGACCGATCGCCGATCACCTGACTTTCTACAGCGCCGCTGCGGCGGCGCCGTGAGGTAGCAAACGTGACTGACATTACACAGACCCATCTGGGCTACGCCCGCCGCCAGGCCGTGGCCGGGCTCGATGCGACGGCACTGCGTGCCGCGCTGGTCGACGCCTTCCGCAAGCTGTCGCCGCGCCAGGCGTTGAAGAGCCCCGTGATCGCCATCGTGCTGCTCGGCACGCTGCTGTCGGCGCTGATCACCGTCGCGGTGCCCGGCAACGTCGCCTTCGGTGCGGCGGTGACCGCGATCCTGTTCGTGACCGTGCTGTTCGCGAACTTCGCCGAGGCCATCGCGGAAGCGCGCGGCCGTGGACAGGCGGCTTCGCTGCGCGCCGCGCGACGCGACCTGGTGGCGCGCCGGCTCGGCGGCCGCACCCGCGTCGCCGGGGAAACCCGCGTCGCGGCGGCGAGCCTGAGGCCGGGCGACCACGTCATCGTCTCGGCCGGCGAGTTCGTGCCCGCCGACGGCGAGATCGTCGAAGGCGTGGCGACCATCAACGAGGCGGCCGTCACCGGCGAATCGGCGCCGGTGCTGCGCGAGGCCGGTACCGATCGTTCCGGCGTGATCGGCGGCACCAAGGTGCTGTCCGACGAGATCATCGTGCAGGTCAGCGCCGAGCCCGGACACAGCTTCCTCGATCGCATGATCGCGCTGGTGGAAGGCGCGAACCGGCAGAAGACGCCGAACGAGATCGCGCTGACCATGCTGCTGGCGGCGATGACGCTGACGTTCCTCGTCGTCTGCGCGACGCTGCCGGCGCTGGCCGGCTTCGTCGGCGCGAAGCTCGATCCGCTGTTGCTGATCGCGTTGCTGGTGTGCCTGATCCCCACGACCATCAGCGGCCTGCTGCCCGCCATCGGCATCGCCGGCATGAACCGCGCGTTGGCCGCCAACGTGCTGGCGAAGTCGGGCAAGGCCGTGGAAATCGCCGGCGACGTCGATGTGCTGTTGCTGGACAAGACCGGCACCATCACCCACGGCGATCGCCAGGCGACGGCGTTCCATCCGCTCGCCGGCATCGACATGTCCCGACTGCGCGAAGCCGCGCTGCTGTCGTCGCTGGCCGATCCGACGCCGGAAGGCAAGTCGATCGTGAAGCTGGCGCGCGAGCAGGGCACGGCGTTGCAGGATCCGGAGGGCGCGCACTACGTGCAGTTCAGTGCGCAGACGCGCATGTCCGGCGTCGACCTGCGTGGTGCCGACGTGGACGGCGGCGTGCGCTCGATCCGCAAGGGCGCGGGCGACGCGATCGAGCGGCACGTGGCCGCACAGGGCGGGCTCGTGCCGGCGGAACTGAAGGCGCGCATCGAGCAGGTCGCGCGCGTCGGCGCCACGCCGCTGGTGGTCAGCGAAGGACGGCACGTGCTCGGCGTCATCGAACTCAGCGACGTGGTCAAGCACGGCGTCAAGGAGCGCTTCGCTCGGTTGCGCGCCATGGGCATCAAGACCGTGATGATCACCGGCGACAACCCGCTGACCGCCGCCGCGATCGCCGCGGAAGCCGGCGTGGACGACTACATCGCGCAAGCGCGCCCGGAGGACAAGCTGGCGCGCATCCGCGCCGAGCAGGCCGGTGGCCGCCTGATCGCGATGGTCGGCGACGGAACCAACGACGCTCCCGCGCTGGCGCAGGCGGACGTCGGCCTCGCGATGAATTCGGGCACGCAGGCCGCCAAGGAAGCCGGGAACATGGTCGACCTCGACAGCGATCCGGCGAAGCTGCTGGCGGTCGTCGAGGTCGGCAAGCAGCAGCTGATCACGCGCGGTGCGCTCACCACGTTCTCGCTCGCCAACGACGTGTCCAAGTACTTCGCGATCCTGCCGGCGCTGTTCGCCGCCGCGATTCCGCAGATGGCCGCGCTCGACGTCATGCATCTGTCGAGCCCGCGCAATGCGGTGCTTGCGGCGCTGGTCTTCAACGCGCTGATCATTCCCGCGCTGATCCCGCTCGCGTTGAAGGGCGTGCGCTTCAGGCCCGCCAGCTCGGTCGCGCTGCTGCGCCGGAACATGCTGGTGTATGGCGTCGGCGGCGTGCTGCTGCCTTTCGTCGGCATCAAGCTGATCGACCTCGTCCTCGTTGCCCTGGGTGTCTGACATGAACGTTTCCGCATTGCACACGAACGCCACGGCACCGACCGTCGAGCTGGAGGACCGGACCACGCTGCGCGCGAGCCTGGTGTTGACGGTGGTGGTCCTGGCCGGCTTCGGCTTCCTGTACTCGCTGTGCGCCGCCGCGCTGGGCCGCGTGGTGTTCCCGCACCAGGCCACCGGCAGCCTGGTGGTCGTCGACGGCCGGGCACGCGGCTCGGAATGGGTACCGCAGCCGTTCGCCGATGCGCGCTATTTCCATTCGCGCCCGTCGGCCGCGAACTACGATCCGATGGCGGCGGCCGGCAGCAATCTGGCGCGTAGCAATCCGGACCTGCGCACGCGCATGGACGAACTGCGGCAGGAGGTCGCACGGCGTGAAGGCATCGCACCGGCACGGGTGCCGGCCGAACTGGTCACGCAGTCCGGCGGCGGCATGGACCCGCACCTGTCGCCGGCGGGCGTGCAGGTGCAGGTCGCCCGTGTGGCCGGAGCGCGCGGCCTCGACGTCGCGACGGTGGAGCGACTGGTGAGCGCCAACACGGAAGAGCCGCAGTTCGGCGTCCTGGGCGCGCCGCGCGTGAATGTGCTCAAGCTCAACCTGGCGCTGGATGCGCTGGAGGAGTAGGCGAGGGCGCATGGCGTTTCCAGCCCCTGCGCCGCTTCCGCCGACGGTCGTCTAAAGTGGGCGGCCGGCCTTTCGTCGTACGTTCGGGCGCCACGCGCATGCGTGGCGCCTTCCAGGTGAAGACATGACCAATCGCAGCGCCGCGCAACGTGGGGAGCAGGCCGACGCCCTGATCGGCGAACTGCAACGCCAGGGCGCGGGACGGCTCACCATTTTCCTCGGCGCCGCGCCGGGCGTGGGCAAGACCTACACGATGCTCAGTCGCGCGCGGGAATTGCAACGGCGGGGCCTCGACGTGGTGGTCGGCATCGCCGAAACGCATGGCCGCAGCGAGACCGCCGCGCTGCTGGATGGACTCGAAGTGCTTCCGCGCCGGCGCATCGAGTACCACGGCCGATCGTTGGACGAACTGGATCTCGACGCGCTGCTGGAACGCAGACCGAAGCTGGCGCTCGTCGACGAACTCGCGCACCGCAACGTGCCCGGCAGCCGCCACGAGCGCCGGTGGCAGGACGTGATCGAACTGCTCGATGCCGGCATCGACGTCTACTCGACCATCAACATCCAGCACCTGGAGAGCCTCAACGACGTCGTGCACCGGATCACCGGCGTCCGCGTCAACGAGACCGTGCCCGACGCGGTGTTCGACCGCCTGCGCGACATCGTCCTCGTGGATCTTCCGCCGCGCGAACTGATCGAGCGGCTGCAGCAGGGCAAGGTCTATGTGCCCGAACAGGCGGCGCACGCGTTGCAGGCGTTCTTCTCGCCCAGCAACCTGACCGCGCTGCGCGAACTGGCGATGCAGACGGCGGCCGATCGCGTCGACAGCGACCTTCGCGAGGCGCAGGCGGCGCGCGGCCTGCCGGGCGTCCCGCTGCGGCGCGGGGTCATGGTCGCGATCGACGGCATGGGGCAGTCGGAGTACCTGGTGCGCGTCGCGCGCCGCCTGGCGGAGCGTCGCGACGCACCGTGGAGCGTGGTCACCGTCCAGTCCGCGATCCCGACCGAGGCGCAGCAACTCGAGCTCGAACGCGCCTTCGCGTTGGCGCGGCGCCTCGGCGGCGATGCGCTGGTGCTGCATGGGAACAGCATCGTGGACGCGCTGCTCGACCAGGCCGCGCGGGCCGGCGTTAGCACCATCGTGCTCGGCCGCACGCGCGAGCGGCCCTTCGCGCGCATGTTCAACCGCACGCTGACGCAGCAGCTGCTGCAACGCGGCGCGCATTACGAGCTCACCATCATCAGCACGCCGGAAGCGCGTGCGCGATCGCGGCGTTCGTGGCGCACGCTGAAGGGGCACCTCAGCCGGAACGACGCGCTGCTCGCGTTCGCATCGGCGACCCTCGCCACGGCCATCGCCTGGCTGGCGGAGCGGTGGCTGGACCTGGACGACCTCTCGCTGATCTTCATCGTGGCGGTCGTCCTGGTGGCGGCACGAACGCGGATGGCGGCCGCCGTCATCGCCGCCGCGCTGTGCTTCCTGGCCTACAACTTCTTCTTCATCGAACCGCGCTTCACGTTGATGATCGGTGCCCGCCAGGGCGTGACGACCGTGATCCTGTTCCTCGTCGCGGCGCTGGTGGCGGGACGGCTTGCATCGAAGCTGCGCATGCAGGTCGTGGCGCTTCGCGCGGCCAACGCGCAGGCGACCGCCTTGCAGACCCTCGGAAGGCAGCTGTCCGCCGCGGCGGATCTCGGCCAGGTGTTGCAGGCGGGCCGCGCCGCGCTGCGTCGCGCGTTCGACGTCGAGGTGATGCTGCAGGTCGGCGAGCAGACCGAACATGCCTCCAGCCTCGGCGAGAAGGATCGCGCCGCCGCGGATTGGGCGATGCGTCATCGGCAGCCGTCGGGCCGCTTCACCGACACGCTGGCCGGCGCGGACTGGTGGTTCATGCCGCTGGCGCTGGGCGAACGGCAGGCCGGTGTGATGGGCCTGCGTTTCCCGCCGCAGGTGCACCGCCTCGGTGCGGAGCAGCGACGACTCGCCGAAGCCATGGCCGACGACATCGCGCAGGCGGCGGTCCGCGCGCGACTGGTCGCGGATCTCGAGAACGCGCGCGTGAGCAACGAGACCGAGCGCCTGCGTTCGGCGCTGCTGTCGTCGGTCTCGCACGACCTGCGTTCGCCGCTGGCGTCGATCATCGGTTCCGCGAGCAGCCTGGATCATTACGGCGACGCGATGCCCGCGCGGGATCGGCACGAGCTCCTCGAAACCATCCGCATCGAAGGAGAACGGCTGGACCGCTACATCCAGAACCTGCTGGACATGACGCGCCTGGGGCATGGCGGCCTGACGCTCAAGCGCGACTGGATCGGCGTGGACGAACTGATCGGCTCCGCGGTGACGCGCCTGCAACGTTACGAACCGCAGGCGGGTTTCAGGATATCGGTCGAGCCGGACATGCCGCCGATCTGGGTGCATCCGGCGCTCGTCGAGCAGGCGCTGTTCAACGTGCTGGAGAACGCGGCGAAGTTCTCGCCACCCGGCGTGCCCATCGAGGTGGACGCGCGAACGGTCGACGGCAACCTGCGGCTCGACGTGCGCGATCGCGGCCCCGGGATCCCCGACGACGAACGCCGCCGCATCTTCGACATGTTCTACAGCGTCGAGAACGGCGATCGCGGGCGCAAGGGCACGGGCTTGGGGCTGGCGATCACGCAGGGTATGGTGGGCGCGCACGGGGGAGGGGTGGAAGCCTTGCCCGGCCCCGACGGACGCGGGACGACGATCCGCATCACCCTGCCTCGACTCGAACCCTGACCACGCGCGCCATGCGGAACTCCAGCGCATCTCCCCGCATCCTCGTCATCGACGACGAGCCGCAGATCCGCCGGTTCCTGGACATCAGCCTGCGCGCGCAGGGCTACGAGGTGATCGCCGCCGGCACCGGCCAGTCGGGGCTGGAAGCCCTGGCGACGCAGGGCGCGGATCTGGTGATCCTCGACCTCGGGCTGCCGGATCGCGATGGCCAGGACGTGCTGCGCGACCTCCGGGAATGGTCGTCCGTGCCGGTGATCCTGCTCACGGTGCGATCGGACGAGACCGCGAAAGTCGCCGGACTCGACGGCGGCGCCAACGATTACGTGACCAAGCCCTTCGGCGCGCAGGAACTGATGGCGCGCGTGCGCGCCCTGCTGCGCACGCACGCGGTGAACATGGAATCGCCCGCGCCGGTGTACGACGACGGGTTCCTGCATGTCGACCTGGTGCGGCGCGAAGTCCATGTCGAGGGGCAGGCGGTGGTGCTCACGAGGAAGGAATTCGCGCTGCTGTCGCTGCTGCTGCGCCATGCCGACCGCGTGGTGACGCAGCCCCACATCCTGCGCGAACTCTGGGGCCCGACCCACGAGGAGGACACGCATTACCTCCGCATCCTGGTCGGCAAGCTGCGCGGCAAGCTGCATGAGGATGCGGCGCACGTCAGGTACATCGCGACCGATCCCGGCGTGGGCTACAAGTTCATCGGGCAGGTCTCGGGCACCGCTCCGGGCGACGGCTGAAAAAGCCCGCCGTTCTCGCACTCGCAACAGCCGAGGTAGTCCAGCGCGATCGAAAGCGCCAGCACGTACCCCTGCGCGCCGCAACCACCTCTCGCGCGTAACCGGCGCGTCACACACCCCGCGTACGCTCGGCGCCCTCCAGGGGGCGGGGCAGCACATTTGGCCGAGCAGGGGAAACGAGGGTTGGTGCACATGTTCGCCGAACAGGCGCCGGTCCTGCGCGGCTTCTTCGTGCGCCGGGGCGCGAACGACGAAGCGGAGGACCTCGTGCAGGAAACGTATCTGCGCCTGCTGCGCGCGCACCAGGCACAGGGCGAGGCGATCGGCAATCCCGAGGCGTACCTGTTCACCGTCGCGCTCAACCTCGCGCGCGAACAGGCCGTGCGCCGGCAACGGCCGGTGCATTCGCTGGAGGAGATGGACCACATGACGGCGCTGCTCGCCGCGGAGGACTGCGTCGAGGACGCCGCCGACCGCACGCAACGCCGCCACCGCTTGCAGGCACTGCTGGGCACGCTGCCCGAACGCACGCGCGCGGTGCTGGTCATGCAGTACCGCGACGGACTGAGCTACCGGCAGATCGCCGAACGGCTCGGTGTTTCGTCGCACATGGTGAAGAAGCACGTGGTTCGCGGGCTGTCGATCTGCCGCCAGGCGATGGCGGCCGAACGCGGGGAATGAGCATGGAACGCACCGACACGGACCCACGCATCGCGCAGGAAGCGCTGGAATGGCACGCATTGCAGCGCCAGGGCGGCCTGGACGCGGCCGGGCAGGCGCGCTTCATGGAATGGCTGGTGACCTCGCCCGGCCATCTGCGCGAATACCTCGCCGTCGGCCGCCTCGCCGCCGAACTGGCCGATGCCATGCGCGCATGGCCGCTTGACGACGAGACATCGCGCGAGCCGCCCGCCCCGGCGAAGCGGGGCAACGTCGTGACGCTTCCGCTTCCCGCATCGCGACAGGCGCTCACGCTTGCGCCGCCAGCACGCACACGGACGCCGCGCTTCGTGAGGGCGGCGGCGGTCGCGGTGATCGCCACCGTCGCGATCGGCGTCGGCCTGCGCATGGCATGGCCGCAGTCGGCCTACTACGCGAGCGCGCACGGCGAGCCGCGCCGCATCGCGCTTCCCGACGGCACCGTCGCGCACCTCAATGCCGAAAGCGCGCTGCGCGTGCGCTTCGGGCTGCTGCGTCGGCGGATCGAACTCGAACGCGGGCAGGCGAGCTTCGTCGTCGCGCAGGACCGTCGTCCGCTGTCGGTGCACGCCGCCGGTTTGCAGGTGCAGGACATCGGCACCACGTTCGACGTGGCGCTGCAACGCGAACAGGCACGCATCGGCGTGGTGGAAGGACGCGTGGTGGTCGTCGGCGACGATGGCAACGGCCGCGAACTGGCCGATCTGGGCGCGGGGCAGAGCGCGCGCGTGAGCTACCGCGACCAGACGGTGAGCGTGAGCCAGGAGGACGCCGACACGATGACCGCGTGGTGGACGCGCCGCATCGTGTTCCGGAACGAAGCGCTGCGCGATGTCGCCGACCAGTTCAATCGTCTCAACGGAACGCGCCTGGCCGTCGACGAGGACGCGGGCGCGCTGCGGCTCACCGGCAACCTGCGCGCGGACGACGTGGCGTCGATGCGCGCGTTCCTCGACCAGCAGCCCACGCTGGTGACGCACGTGTCGGCTAACGCGATCCGCGTCAGTTCGCGCGTCGCGTCGCAGGAAAACGCCGCGCGCCACTGATGCGCGACGCCATGCGCGGCGGGCGTCGCGCGATCGCACTTGGCGCAATCCCAACGTTGCAACAAAAAATTCATCGAATAAATGGTGCCCGAATCGCGCCCGGCGCCGTCGTAGTCCAGGCATGCGCATCCGGTCGCCTCCGATCGGAACGCGGATCGAATCCAACCCCACTGGACTTTTCAAGATGCGTCGAATCCTGTTCCTCTCGATCGCCCTGGCCCTGCAGACCGCGCCCGTCGTCGCGCAGGAAACCCGGGTCGCCGTCGAGGCCATCCCCGCACAACCGCTCGACCGCGCGCTCAACTCGCTGTCGCGCCAGACCGGCCTGCAGTTCATCTACCACGCGCAGACCGCCGGCGACCTGCGCACGCCGGCCATTCCCGCCGGCCTCGCACCGGAGCAGGCGCTGCGCCAGATGCTCGCGGGCACCGGCCTGCGCCATCGCTATCTCAACGATGCGACGGTGACGATCGAAGCCGACGCCGCATCCGGCGCCGCGCCCGCCGCGGCACCGTCCGCACCGTCGAACACGACCGCACCGGCGACGCCGGCGCCGCCGCAGGCAGAATCGCAGGTGATGGAACTGGAAGGCATCGAAGTCGTCGGTACCTACAGCCGCAGCCTGGAGCAGGCGGTGGACCTGAAGCGCTGGAACATCGGCTTCTCCGATTCCATCGTCGCCACCGACGTGGCTGACTTTCCCGAGCAGAACCTCGCCGAGGCGCTGCAGCGCATGCCCGGCGTGAGCATCGAACGCAACAAGGGCCTGGGCACCCGCGTCAGCGTGCGCGGCCTGCCGGCGGACTACACGCAGGTGTCGATCAACGACCTGGCGACGGCGTCGGGCAGCGGCGGGCGCGACGTCGAGTTCGACATCTTCGCGTCCGAGATCATCCAGCAGGTCACGGTGCAGAAGTCCCCGACCGCCGCCGACGAGGAGGGCGGCATCGCCGGCAACGTGGAGATCTCCACCGCGCGTCCGTTCGACTACAGCGACCGTCGCCTGGTGCTGTCGGCCGAGGGCGCGCACAACTCCATTTCCGAGGAAATCGACCCGAAGTTCGCCTTCCTCGCCAGCGACACGTGGGGCGACTGGGGCGCGCTGGTCTCCTTCGCGAAGGCCAAGCGCACCAACCGCACCGACGCGACCTCGGGCATCAACTTCCGTCCGATGTCGCGCTTTCTCGGCGCATCCGGCACCCGCGGCGAGCAGGCGGAGGAAGTGATCGAGCGCGATACCGGCCGCATCATCGGCGATCGCGCCGACACCGACGAATCGAACCTGATCGTGTTCCAGGACAAGGTCGGCGATCGCGTCTACGTGAACGAGCAGGACAAGTGGGGCGCGACGGCTTCGCTGCAGTATCGCCCGAGCAACCGCTTCAGCCTGACGTTCGATGCGATGCTCGGCGGCTACGACACCACCGAGGACGAGTACGACGCCGCCGCGTATTCGGCGTCCAGCCGCAGCACGCTGGACACCATCCACGAGTACGACGCCGACACGCTTTCGCGCTACGGCATGCTGGTGCTGCGCGACGTGTCGTACACGGCGACGCAGCACGAGTTCCTGAGCAAGGAACGCATCAACGAAACCGAGTACCAGCAGTACAGCGTCGACCTGGACTGGTCCGGCGACACCTGGCGCCTGGACGCGATGGCCGGTTACTCCGGCGCGGAGAAGACGCTCGACTACGCCAACCTCAAGCACGTCGCCTACGCGCCTTCGCGCGCGCGCTGGACCGGCCGCAGCGGCGAGACCATTCCGAGCGCGGCATCCGGCAGCTTCGACATGTACGACTCGCCGGAAAGCTACCTGTTCGAGGCGTACGAGACCACGCTGGAGAAGATCACCGACGACAAGTACGCCGCGCAGGTCGACTACAACAAGACGCTCGATCTCGCCTTCGCCCCGGCGCTGCGCAGCGTGCAGTTCGGCGCGCGTTACACCGACAAATCGAAGGAACGCAGCTACGGCGAGCTGAAGATCACCGGCCCGGAAGCCGGCAGCACCGAGTGGGTGAACACGCGCACGCTCGCCGACAGCCCGCTGCAGTGGATCGGCGACATCGTGCCGGGCGGCGGCTACAGCGTGAAGGACCTGGCGTGGCAGCAGGTCTCCAACGAGTACGCACGCGACGCGTTCCGCTACGCCGGCTTCAGCACGCCGTTCGACGACGGCCAGTATTACCGCGTGGACGAGGAAGTCACCGCGCTCTACGCGATGGCCGACTTCGCGTTCGACATCGGCCACGTGCCGGTGAACATCAACGCCGGCGCGCGCTACGTCGACACCTCGGTGCTGTCCTTCGGCTACCACCCGGTGCAGAACGCCGACGGCAGCACCGGCTACACCGACGCGCCGGTCTCGCAGAAGGGCAGCTACGACGACGTGCTGCCGAGCTTCAACCTGACCGCCGAACTGACGCAGGACCTGCTGCTGCGCGCCGCCGCGTCGGAAACGATGATGCGTCCGGCGCTCACCGACGTGGCGTACAAGCGCACTGCGAGCTGGAGCTCGTTCCGCTTCACCGACGGCAATCCGAACCTGCAGCCGACCTACGCGAAGCAGTGGGAAATCGGCCTGGAGAAGTACTTCGACAACGGCGGCCTGCTGGCCGGTTCGTACTTCCGCAAGAAGATCGACGGCGTGGTGATCAACGCCTTCACCGGCATCGTGCCGGACGTCGCGGTGTACAACGCCAACGGCACGCTCAACGGCATCTACGATTTCGACGTGTACCAGCCGGTCAACGCCGACGGTTCGTACGAGGTCGACGGCGTGGAGCTGAACGCGCAGGTGCCGTTCAGCGCGTTCCATCCGTCGCTCGAAGGCTTCGGCGTGGCGGCGAACTACACCTGGCTGGACAGCTCGCTGGCGGGCGAATCGAGCCTTGGCATCCTCACCCCGATGCCCGGCCTGGCGGAGAAGACGTACAACGTGACCTTCTACTACGACAACGACCGCTTCGACGCGCGCGTGTCGTACAACCACAAGGGCGAGTACGTCGAGTCGATCGGCTACGACATGTACCCGATCTGGCGCGATGCCTACGGCCAGGTGGATTTCTCCATCGGCTACCGCATCAACGACCACCTGAAGATCAGCCTCAAGGGCATCAACATGACCAACGAGGCGACCACGGGTTACACGATGGATCCGTCGTTCCCGACGATGTACGAGATGTCCGGTCGCCGCATCAGCCTGGGCCTTCGCGCGGACTTCTGACCGCGCCGCATGCGGGCGGCGTGCGGCGCCGCCCGCGATTCAGGCGCGCCGGTGGCGTAATGTCACCGGCGACGCCGTCCTTCCCACGATCCGCTCCGCCGGATCCACCGACACCGGACCTGCCATGCGTCTTTCCTGCCTGCTGCCCGTCGCGGCGCTGCTGTGCGTTCCATTTGTTGCCCACGCGGACGGACGCATGTGGCTTGCCGGCGATCACCACGTCCACAGCGAATGGAGCGTGGACTGGAACCGTTCGACCACGCCGCCGACGCCGATCCGCGGCGGCGATTCGAAGTACACGCGCACGCGCAACGCGCAGGTCGCGTACGCGAACGGCCTGCGCTGGATGGTGCATACCGATCACGGCGGGCCGGGGCATTCGCGCGTGACGCGCGACCTCGCATGGCCCGCGCTGGAAGAGGCCCGGCGCGACGTGCCGGGATTGATCCAGTTCCACGGCATGGAGTTCGACGTGCCCGGAGGCGAGCATGCGTCGTTGATCGTCGCGCCCGGCGCGGGCGAGCGCGAGCAGCAGTTCGGGATCGAACGCGACTACAGCCGCAACGAACCGCTGGAAGACGGCTCGCGCGACAGCGGCGCGGTGATGCTCGACGCGCTCGCGCACATGCGCGCGATGTCGCCGCTGCCGCTGATGTTCATCAACCATCCCTCGCGTACGGCGAAGGGCGTGGGTCGATGGGGCAAGGTCGAACCGGCCGAACTGCGCGCGTGGCACGACGCCGCGCCGCGCGTTCTGGTCGGCATGGAAGGCGCGCCGGGACACCAGGCCACGCCGGTGAATCGCGGCCTGTACCGCAATGCCGGCGCGCCGACGTTCGGCGGCTTCGACCAGATGACCGCACAGGTCGGCGGCGTGTGGGATTCGCTGCTGGCGAGCGGGCGCCGGTTCTGGATCACCGCCACCTCCGACTCGCACGTGAACCTGCGCGACGGTGGCCGCGATTTCGATCCGGGCGAGTACAGCAGGACCTATGTCCGGGCGCGGCCGGAACCCGCCGACATCCTCGACGGGCTGCGCGAAGGTCGCGTGTTCGCGGTGACGGGCGACCTGATCGACGCGCTCGAGTTCGGCGTGGGTGCGGTGGACGATCCGGAAAACATGTCGACGATGGGCGGCACGCTGGAGACCAGGCCCGGCGCACCGTTGCGCGTGGAAGTGCGCGTACGCCAGCCGGAGCACGCCAGTGCGAAGCGTCAGCCGCCGCCGCTGCACCACGTCGACGTCATCGTCGGCGAAGCCGCTGGCGACGGCGCACCGCGCATGACCGTGCGGCGTTTCGAATCCGGCGAATGGAAGCTCGACGGTCGCTGGATGACGATGCGATGGGAGTTTCCCGCGCCGGCGAACGGCGGCTTCGTGCGCGTGCGCGGCAGCAACACCGCCGAAGCCACGCCGTCCGCCGACGTCGATGGCGAGGACCCGTGGCAGGACCTGTGGTTCTACGGCAATCCGGTGTTCCTCGCGCGGTAACGCTTCGTTCCCCGGCGCTCACGGGCGCGGCGGAATCACCGGCGACACCGGCGGCTTCTCCGGTGGTCGCTGCGGATGCACCGACGTGCCGAACGTGTTGCCCATGCGTTGGCGCGTCGCTTCCTGGTTGAACAGGAACAGCTGGTTCGATGGCCGGCGCGCGATGTCTTCGGAAGGCATCGTCGTCGCAGGCGGGCGAGCGTCCGGTTTTGCCGGCGTCATCAGGCGGGACAGGCAGTCGTAGTCGCGAACGCGTTCGCCATTGACCTCGACGTCGATGCACGGCGATGGCGCGTCGGCCGTTGCGTCTGTCTGCGCGAACGCCGGCAGCGTGGCGATGAAGAGGAGCGATGGAAGCAGGGCGGTGCGCATGCGGCGATCCTCCGTGCGTGCGAGTTTCGCACGAAGCGCGTGACGGTCAGCGAACGTCCGGATGCACGCGCACGTTGCGGTGTTCGCCCGCGGCATGCGTCTGTCCAGCGAGGTCCGATCAGCAATGTCCGCACGCGGCACACGGTTGACATGGTCCTGCGGCATTCTGGCCGGCCACCCCATTTCACTCATCCACGATCACACGGACCCAACCGCAATGACTTCCCAAACCACCGACCCCGCACGCGACGCTTCCGGCCTGGACAGCGGGCGCTCGTGGCCGCTGTTCTATCGCGACCCGAAGGTGCTTTCCTCGGTCGAACACGCCGCCTGGCGCGTGCGTCCTTCCGGCGTGGCGTTCGCCCGGACGAGCAACTCGGTGCCGGTGATGGTGGGTGAGTTCGCGTCCGCCGCGCGCTCGTATCCGCTGGTGTTCGCCGGTGCGGACCACACGCCGCTCGCGGTGCTGGGCCTGGAACAGGGCCGCAACCGCTTCATCGACGGCGACGCCTGGCGCGAGGACGCCTACGTGCCGGCCTACGTGCGCCGCTATCCGTTCGTGTTCGTGCAGACGACGAATCCGGACGGCTACGTGCTCGCGATCGACGCCGGTGCCGACATGGTGGTCGAGTCGGGCGAGGAGGGCGCGCCGCTGTTCGAGGACGGCAAGCCGAGCGCGTTGACCCGACAGGCGCTGCAGTTCTGCGATGCCTTCACCCGTGAGGATCGCGCGACGCGGCAGTTCGCCGCCGCGCTCGCCGAGCACGAGCTGCTGGTCGAGCGCACCGCCAGCATCGCCTTTCCGGACGGGCGCAAGGCCAACATCGAGGGCTTCCGGACCGTGGACGCGGAGAAGTTCGCCACACTTCCCGAAGCCGTCGTCGTCGAATGGCATCGCAAGGGCTGGCTCGCGCTGGTGCATTTCCACATGGCGTCGATGGGGCGCTTCACCGACCTGCTGGCGCCCTGACGCACGCGGTCGGAACGAACGCGCGGCCCGGCGCGACGCGGGCCGCGCCAGCGGCCTGCGGCGGCCTTCCAGTGCGGGCGCCGGCTGTAATCGCCCGATCACGCATGGTCCGGGCGGCATTGGTGTCACCTGATTGACACACGCCCTCCACAAGATCTGGGACGCAGGGCACGCGCCCGGCGGACCGGTGTCTCCACGAAGGCAGGCTGCAATGAGCGCATCAGGACGCGCCCGCTCGTGGCTGTGCTGGGCGGTCGCCGCTCTTGCGGTGGCGAAGGGGGCGCCGGCGATCGCCGCGTCGCCGGCATCTCATCCGACATCGGACGCAGCCATGGCCACAGGGATCGGACAATCGCGGGTTGCGCAGTCTCCGGCGATCGCGCGCACCGGGCCGGAGACGGTCGCGTTCGACATTCCCGCGCAGCCGCTCGACGCCGCGCTGGATGCGTACGCGAGTTCGACCGGGCAGTCCGTCCTCTATGACAGCCACCTCACCGAAGGCCGCACGTCGAAGCCGCTGCACGGCGCGTACACGCCGCTGGCCGCGCTGGACGCGATGCTCGAAGGCTCCGGCCTGAAGGTGCGTTACACCTCGGCGCGCGCACTGGTGCTGGTGCGCGACGCCGCGCCGTCCCCGGCGCCGGTCGATGCGGCTTCGTTGCAGCGGTATCGCGGGCTGCTGCAGTCGCGCGTGGGCGATGCGTTCTGCGCCGATCCGCTGCTCGCCGCCGGCGATCGCCGCATCGCGCTGCGCGTGTGGATCGCCCCGCGCGGTGCGATCGAACGCGCCGACCTGCTCGACACCACCGGCAACGACGACGTGGATGCGGCGGTGATCGCCGCGCTCGAAGGCCTGTCGCTGGGCGAAGCGCTTCCGGCCGGCGCGGCGCAGCCGTTCACCCTGTTGATCATGCCGCGCTCCTCCGGCCAGTCCTGGCGTTGCCCGGAGCCGGTCGCGCACCGCACGCAAGGAAGGAACCCGACATGAGCACGAGCGCGACGCTGGGCCTGCTGGAGCTGTTGACGCTGCGCTACGACGATCTGCGGCGGCGCCTGACGCGACGCCTCGGAAACGCCGAGCTCGCCAGCGACGCGTTGCAGGACACCTGGCTGCGCCTGCAGGGCAAGCAGATCGAGGGCGCGGAAAGTCCGGGGGCCTACCTGTTCCGCATGGCGTTCAACGTGGCCATCGACCGGCAGCGCTCGGAAAGCCGCTACCTCACCGGGGCCGAAGTCGAGGACCTGCTCGGCATGGCCGACCCCGCGCCGGGCCCGGCCGATACGGCGCAGAGCCGCTCCGAACTGGAGTTGCTGATCGAGGCGATGGAGGAACTGCCCGAGCGCCGCCGCGCGATCCTGCTGGCCGTCCGCGTCGAAGGCCTGACCCAGCCGGAAACCGCGCGTCGCTTCGGCGTGTCGCTGCGTCTGGTGGAACTGGAACTCCAGCGCGCCCAGGAATTCTGCGCCGCCCGACTCGGACGCTGATCACCGCGCGCGCTTTGCGCGAGTGTTTGCGGGATTGCCCCGCCGGCTCCGTCCAAGCCATGGAGGGCCGCATAATCGGCGGCCTTCGCCTGCGTTCATTCGAGCCTGCCTGCCATGGCGCCATCCCAGCACGACACGCCACCCGACGAGGTCGCGCGCCAGGCCCACGCCTGGGTGCGCCGGCTCGCCTCGGGCCAGGCAACGGTCGCCGATGCGCAGGCGCTGCGCCGCTGGTGCGAGGCCGATCCGGCGCATGCCGCCGCGTTCGCGCGTGCGCGCAAGCTGTGGCGCGACTTCGATCCGGCCGGACGCGAAGTGTTGCAACGCGGACGCGTGCCGACGATGGCGCGGCGTCGCATCAACCGTCGCGCGTTCCTCGGCGGCGCGCTCACCGCGACCGCGGCGGTCGCGACCGTCGCCGCGCTGCATCCGCCGCTGGGCCTGTGGGCGCCGGCTTCGCAATGGGGCGCCGATTTCCGCACCGCGACCGGCGAACAGAAGCGCGTGCGTGTGTCCGACGATGTGTGGCTCGCGCTGAACACGCAGACCCGCGTCGCGCTGCAATCCGGCTCGCAACCGGGCATCCGCCTGCTGGCCGGCGAAGCGGAAGTCGAACGGCGCGCCGTCGCGGGCCTGCCGCTGAGCGTGATCGCCGGCGACGGCCGCACGCTCGCGCGCGGACAGGCGCGTTTCGACGTGCGCAACGACGACGGCGAAGTCTGCGTGACGTGCCTGGCCGGCGAAGTCGAAGTGGAGCAGGGCGCGCGACGGCAGGTGCTGCATCGCAACGAGCGCGTGATCTACGACGCGAACGGGCTGCGTGCGCCGCTCGCGGTCGACCCGTCGACGGTGTCGGCCTGGCGCGAGGGCGCGGTGGTGTTCCGGCGCACGCCGCTGTCGGACGCGGTGGCCGAGATCAACCGGTACCGGCCCGGCCGCGTGGTGCTGCTGGATCGCGAACTCGGCCGCAACGTCGTCAGCGGGCGTTTCCGCATCGGCGACATGGACCAGGCCATCGCGCAGATCCGCGCGGCGTTCGGCGTGCGCGTGCGGCATCTGCCGGGGAACGTGGTGCTGCTGGGCTGACCGGCGCGGCAGGCGCGCCTCGCGCGTGCGATTGCGGGGTCCTCCGGGCCACGACGTCTAAGGGGTAACGGGCGCCGAACGGCGCCATCGCAACCCCTTTGCCGCGTCCAAGAGAACCGTCATGCCGAGCCGCACGACCGCGCACGTCCCCACGCCCGACACACGCGACCTGCGCGCGAGAACCGGCATCGCGCGCCATCCGCTGGCGCATGCGGTGGCGATGCTGCTGCTGGCGACCAACGCGCAGGCGCAGCAGGCCTTCAGTCCGGCGTGGTTCGCCAACAAGGGCGCGGTGCAGAACGCGGCGGCGGCGACCGGCCAGCTGCCGAACGGCGTGCCGGCGGCATCGCTGACAGGGCCGAGGCAGCAATCGCAGGCGGCGCGCGAACGGCTGAAGCAGTCGATCGACAACCTCGCCACGTCCGCGCAGGCCATCGCCGCGCAGCAGGCGCTGCAACGCAATGCGCGCGCGGCGGCGGCCGGAAGCGGCGTGCCGGACGGCCTGGGCGAAGGCGGCCTGGAGGTCGACGACAACGCGCTCACGCGCGGCTGGCTCAACGCGCGCGCGCCGACGCAGGGCATCGCCAACGGCACGACCACCGTCACCATCGAGCAGACCGGCGCGAAGGCCGTCCTCAACTGGGAAACCTTCAACGTCGGCCGCAACACCCTCGTCGATTTCAACCAGCAGGCCGACTGGGCGGCGCTCAACCGCGTCAACGATCCGCTCGCCCGGCCGTCGCAGATCCAGGGCCGGATCAGCGCCGAAGGCACGGTGCTGATCGTCAACCGCAACGGCGTGATGTTCGGCGGCACCAGCCAGGTCAACACGCGCAACCTCGTCGCCGCGGCGGCGGAATTCAGCGACGAACAGTTCCTCCAGCGCGGCCTGTATTCGGCACAGCAGAACACCGCGCCGGCCGCGAGCTTCACCGACGCCGCGGGCAAGGTGATCGTCGAAGCCGGTGCGCGCATCGAAACCGCCGCATCGAACGACGTGCGCCAGGGCGGCGGCTACGTGCTGCTGCTTGGGTCGGAAGTGCACAACGCGGGCAGCATCACGACCTCGCGCGGGCAGACGCTGCTCGCCGCCGGCGACGAGTTCGTCATCCGCAAGGGCGTGGGCACCGAGGCGAACACGTTCTCGACCACGCGCGGCAACGAAGTGCTCGCGCGCCGCGACGAGGACAGCGCCACCGGCGAGGTGCGCAACACCGGCCTGATCACCGCGCGCGAAGGCGACATCACGCTCACCGGCCATCGCGTGCGGCAGGACGGCGTCGCCGTGTCCACGACCACGGTGAACCAGCGCGGCACGATCCACCTATCGACCCCTGCGAGCGATGCGGAAGGCGAAGTCGTCCTCGGCGCGGATGCGGTGACCGCCGTGCTGATCGAGGACGACGGAAGGACCACCGCGCTCGACAGCCAGCGCGACGCGCTGATCGCCGAGTCGCAGAAGCAGGATGCATTGCGCTTCGTCGCCGGCCAGGCGGGCATGGGCGGGTTCGACAACCTGTCCTCGCTGTCCGACCGGCGCGACCAGTCGCGTGTCGAGATCGTCAGCGGCGGAGACGTGCGTTTCGAGGCGGATTCGCTGACGGTGGCCACCGGAGGGCAGATCGCCGTCAGCGCCAAGGACCGCGTCTTCGCCGCCGACAAGGCCACGCTGGACGTCGCCGGAGCGGTCGGCGTGCAGGTCGCGATGGAATCCAACAACGTGCAGGTGAACGTGCAGGGCAACGAGCTGCGCGATTCGCCGGTCAATCGCGACAGCGGCGACCTGTTCAACCAGAACGTGTGGATCGACCGGCGCGACCTGGTCCACGTTCCCGCCGGCACCGGCGGTTACGACGGCGACCGCTGGTACGCGGCCGGCGGCCTGCTCGAAGTGGGCGGCTGGCTCAGCAACCAGGGCCACGGCATCGGCGAGTGGGCGGCGCAGGGCGGGAGCATCGTGCTGGGCGGCAACGAAGTCGTCACCCAGCGCGGTTCGTCGATCAACCTGTCCGGCGGCGCGCTCGACGTGCAGACCGGCTACGCGTACCAGACCTGGCTGCGCGGCGCGGACGGCCGCCTGTACAGCCTCGACGAGGCCTCGGCCAACATGCGCTTCGCCGGCGTCTACAACGGCTTCGAGGACACGCACGAGCGCTGGGGCGAGAACCTCACCGGCTATTACTACAACCCGCTGATCGCACCGCAGCGCCGGCTCGAGAACGGCTACACCGTGGGGCGCGACGCGGGCCGGCTGACGGTCTCCGCGCCGACCGCGGTGCTGGAAGGCGGGATCGTCGCGACGGTCTTCGACGGCGAGCAGCAGGGCCGCGTGCGCGACGACATCGCCGACGGCTACCGCCAGGCGCAGACCGCCGTGGCGAAGGCGGGCACGCTCGTCTACGGGCGCGCGAACGCGGTGGGCACCGGCGCGTTCGACACGCACGTGTCCATCGGCGAGGTCGCCAACATCGCCGACGCGTGGACGGGCGCGGAAGACCTCATTCCCGAAGAACGCGTCGGCACGCTGCACCTCGACGCCGCGCGCCTGGGCGGGGCCGAACTCGGCGGCCTGGACATCACCACCTCGGCCGACATCGTCATCGACGGCGCACTGCGCCTGGCCGACGGCGGCGAACTCCGCCTGAACGCGGCGGACACGCGCATCGACGCCGACGTGACCGCGCGCGGCGGCGCGATCGGGATCGGAAACACCGCGCCGGTGCGCACCGTGACCGGCGGCGCGCTCGAAGACCACATCCTGCTGGACGACGACGGCACCGCGTCGTTCGCGCTGGGCGAAGGCGCGACGCTCGATCTGCGCGGCATCTGGACCAACGACGTGCCCGACGCCAATCCGTGGGTGTCCACGGCGCACGTCGATGGCGGCGACCTGACCGTGCGGATGTTCCAGGGCTCGATCGCGCTCGGATCGGGCAGCGTGGTCGATGTGTCGTCGGGTGCGACGCTCGCGGCGAGCGGCGATCTCCTCGGCGGACGCGGCGGCGACGTGCGCCTGCTGGCCGGCATGGAACGCTCGACGCTGCTGCGCAATCCCGACGGCGTGCGCCTGCAACTCGACGGCGAACTGCGCGCGCAGGGCGTGCTCGGCGGCGGAACGCTGGAACTGCAGTCGCCGCAGGACATCGCGTTCGGCCACGCGACGCCGGACGACGACACCACGGCGATGCAACTCGACGCGGCACTGCTGCGCAGCGGCTTCTCGGCGTATTCGATCACCAGCCTCGGCAAGGTGAGCGTCGCCGGCACGGAGCTGCGCGCGGACATGCCGGTGCTGCACCTGCCCGCCAACGCGACGCCGCCGGAGACCGGCGCCGATCCGCGCGTCGCGCTGGAAAGCTGGACGCCGCCGCTGTACCAGGAGGATCCGGTAAACGCCCGCATGTCGCAGCGCGAAGGCGCGAGCGTGACGCTGCGCGGTGCGGCGATCGAGGTGGATGCCGACAGCCGCATCGAAGTCGATCCCGGCCAGCGCGTACGCCTGGCCGCGTCGGGGCAGATCACGGTCGATGGCGACATCACCGCGCCCGGCGGCGACATCGCCATCCTCAGCGAGCCGGTGGGTTTCGACGTGCCCGAGATGACCGGCACGTCGTTGTGGATCGGCGCCGACGCCGTGCTCGATGCGGCGGGCCGCGCGCAGGTCGCGCTCGACCAGAACGGCCGCCGCTACGGCACCGTGCAGGACGGCGGCTCGATCCGCATCGGCCTGGAAGGCTACGACCGTCGCACCAACGACAGGCTCGACGCGACCAACGCGTTCGTGGTGATCCGCGAAGGCGCGAAGCTCGATGCGTCGGGTGCGGCGGCGGATCTCGACGTGTACGCGGGGCAGGGACCGTTCC
Source organism: Lysobacter sp. SCRH-1R (assembly GCF_057747855.1). Lineage (NCBI taxonomy): Bacteria > Pseudomonadati > Pseudomonadota > Gammaproteobacteria > Lysobacterales > Lysobacteraceae > Lysobacter > Lysobacter sp. SCRH-1R. The sequence continues at coordinate 2,033,947 of NZ_CM173227.1, forward strand.
ATGCGTCGCGCGTGGTGAACGTTGCGGGAGACGGCGGCCTGATCCGGCTGGGCTCCACGCGCGGCATCCTCAACGACGGCGACCTGCGCGCCGCCGCCGGTGGCGCCGGTGCGTCGGGCGGCGAGCTCGGCGTCGTGCTGGAGAACGCGCCGGGCCTGGACGGGCCCATGAACACGTTGACCGTCACCCAGCAGCGCGTGGCCAGCGGGCTGGCGGTCGGGCTCGAAGCGGGCGTAAGCGATCCGACGCTGGCGGACAGCCAGGCGCGCATCAGCGCCGGGGAAATCGCCGCCGGCGGCTTCGACACGCTCGACCTGTGGAGCCGCGACGTCATCGCGTTCGACGGCGACGTGAACCTGCAACTCGGCCGGGCGCTGCACCTGCGGCGCGCCGCGATCGGCGTGGCCGACGGCGATCCGGACGCGCGGGTCCGCCTGTCCGCGCCGTACGTGCTGCTCGAAGGCAAGAGCAACGTGCCGCTCACGTCCTCCGGCCTGTTCACGCCGTCCGGCATGCTGGTGCCAAGCAACGGCAACGCGTTCGAGATGCTCGCCACGGCCAGCCGCAACACCGGTTCGCTGGACATCGACGCCGACCTGATCGACGTGCGCGACTTCGTCAGCTTCGGCGCCAGCGGCACGGTCTACGAAACCCAGGCCACCTCGTCCGCGCGGCCGGTCGAACTGATCGGCTTCGACAGCATCGACCTCACCAGCCGTGGCGACATGCGCTTCCTCGGCGCCCGCGTCGCCGGCAGCAACCGCGACCTCGGCAGCCGCCTCAACACCGGCGGCGACATGACGATCACCGCCGCGCAGCTGTACCCGGGCACGCATGCGTCCGGCACGGTCCAGGTCGGACGCAAGCCCGACGGCACCTACGACATGGAGCGCACGCTCACCATCCGCGGCTACGGAAGCACGCCCGCGATGCCGCAGTCGGTGTTCGGCGCGCTCACGCTGGCGGCGCCGAACATCGACCAGGGCGGCGTCGTGCGTGCGCCGCTGGGCCGCATCACCTTCAACCAGCAGCCCTTCATCGACGGCTTCCGCCAGGAAGAGGTGTACGACGTCACGCTGCGCGCGGGCAGCATCACCTCGACCAGCGCCGCCGGCCTGACCATGCCCTACGGCGGCACCGTCGATGGCCTGCGTTACCTGTACGACGGCCAGGAAGTGACGTTCCGCGAACAGGCCGACATCGCCGGCGGCGACCTGCAGGACGGCATCGTCTTCGGCCATGCGCGGCTGACCGCCGAATCGGGTGCGCTGATCGACGTTTCCGGCGGCGGCGAACTGCTCGGCGCGGGCTTCGTCAGCGGTCGCGGCGGTTCGGTCGACGTGTTGCGCACGCCGCTCGCCAACGCCAATCCGGCGAACGCGTTCAGTTCCGCCGACGCGCAGGTGTACGCGATCGTGCCCGGCATGCACAACGCACCGGCGCCGGTGTCGCCCGACGCGGGCGCGGGCCAGCCGGGCATCGGCCGGCAGATCACGCTGACCGAAGCGGTGGGCGATCTCGCGCCCGGCACCTACACGCTGATGCCATCGAACTACGCGCTGTTGCCCGGCGCGTACCGGGTCGAGCTGGGTTCGACGATGTCCGGCCTCGTGCCGCCGGCCGTCGGCCTGCCGGCGGGTTCGATCAGCGCCAGCGGTTATCTGGGCGTCGCGAACACCGATATCCGCGACGCGCTGCCGACGTCGATCACACTGACCAGCGGCGAGGCCGTCCGCAGCCATTCGCAGTACAACGAAACCCGCTACGCGAAGTTCGCCATCGACGACGCCAAGCGCTTCGGCGCGCTGCGCCCGCGCCTGGAACGCGACGCGCAGTCGGTGCAGATCGACTTCGGCAAGGCGACCGGCGACGTGCTCGACTTCGACGGCCTCGCGAACCTGCAGGGCGCCGAAGGCGGGCTGTCGGGCAACCTGTTCGTGACGGGCGGGCAGGACATCGAGATCAAGGCGCGCGGCGCGCAGGCCACCGACGGCATGGCCTCGTTCGATGCGGAGGATCTGTCCGCGTTCGGCGCCGGCGCGATGGTGGTCGGCGGCCTCTTCGGCCTCGTGCAGGGCCAGGACCCGGACGACGGCAACGCGCCGAACGGACCGCGCATCCTGTTCCGCGCCGATCCCAACGACATCGTCGTGCGCGACGGCGCCACGCTGAAGGCGGGCCAGCTGTTCCTGACCGGCAAGGACGTCGTCGTGCAGTCCGGCGCCGTGCTCGACACGACCGCGCACGCTGCCGACAGCGTCATCGATTCCTCGCTCGGCCTGCTGTTCCATGCCACCCGCGACGATCGGACGTCGAGGACCGGCGCGATCCTCGCCGTGTCCGACGGCTTCCTCGATTTCGCCGCGCCGCTGCGCGATGCCGCGCGTCCGAACTCGATCACCGTCGAGGACGGCGCCACGCTGCGCACCGACGGCACGATCGCCTTCGCGTCCGGCGGCGAGGTGACGGTCGGCGAAGCGGACCTGGGCGCGCGCGACCTGCAGCTGGCCGCGCCGCGGGTGAACATCGGCACCACGGAATCCTTCGCGGCGGCCGATGCGGCGAGCGCGATAGGCGCGGGCGTGCGCCTGAGCCAGTCGACGCTGGAGCGCCTGCTCGGCGCCAGCGAACCGGGCTCGATCGCGATCGAACGCCTGCGCCTGACGGTCGGCGAATCGCTGAACTTCTTCGGCAACGTCGATTTCAACCTGCGCGAGGCCGGCGGCGATGCCGGCGCGCAGCTGGTGCTCAACAGCCCGGCGATCTACGGCTGGGGCGGCGCCGACGACGTCGCGCGCATCACCGCCGACACGCTGGTGTGGAGCGGCCTGGGGCGCGGGCGCGGTACCGCCGGATCGCCGTACGAGAACACGCCGCCCGGCGCGGTGATGCCCGGTGGCGCCGGCACCGGTGCGGGCAGGCTGGAAGTGGACGCGCGCGAGATCGTGTTCGGCTACGACGAACTCGCGCGCCCGCAGGACCAGGTCGAACTCGACCGCCTCGCGCTCGGCTTCGCCAGCGTCGATCTCAACGCCAGCGAGCGCATCGCCGCCAACCAGCGCGGCAGCCTGTCGGTCTATCGCAGCGGCACCGACGAAGCCTCGTACACGGGCGGCGCGCTGAACCTGTCCACGCCGTTGCTCACCGGCGACGCGGGCTCGTCCATGCGCTACGCGACCGGCGGCGCACTCACGGTATCGTCGCCGACCAGCGCCGCCATCGACACGCGCGCCACCGACGCGCTCGGCGCGGAAGTCCGCCTCGACGGCGCGACCGTCTCGGTGGACGCGGCCGTCGTATTGCCCAGCGGTCGCCTCGTCGTCGACGCCGACGACGGCATCGTGCTCGGCGACCGCGCGAACCTCGACCTGTCCGGCCGCACGCTGCGCTTCTTCGACGTCACGCGCACCAGCTGGGGCGGCGACGTGGTGATGGAAACGGCGAACGGCGCGATCGTGCAGGACGCCGGCTCGCGCATCGACGTGTCGGCGACCGGCAACGACGCCGGTTCGATCCAGGCCACCGCGACCGGCGCCGGCGGCGACGTCGCGTTCGGCGGCACACTGCTGGGCCGCGCGGACGCGGGCTTCGACAGCGGCGCGTTCGACGTCCGCGCGACGCGACTGGACGACTTCGCCGGCCTCAACGCGAAGCTCGATGCCGGCGGTTTCTTCCACGCGCGCGGCTTCGTCATCAAGACCGGCGATCTGGTCGTACGCGACGACGTCCGCGCGAACGAGGTGAGCATCTCGATCGACGGCGGCTCGCTCACGGTCGACGGCACCATCGACGCGAGCGGCGCGGAGGTTGGTCGCATCCGGCTGGCCGCGCGCGACACGCTCGCGCTCACCGGCAACGCGGTGCTCGACGTGCACGGCACGCAGCTTGTCACCGACGCGTACGGCCAGGCGATCGATGCGTCGAACCGCGGCGCGATCGAACTGACCTCGCGCGACGGCAACGTCTCGCTCGCATCAAGCGCGCGGCTGGACCTGCGTTCGGCCGACGGCGTGGCGCGCGGGCACGTGGACATCAACGCGCCGCGCATCGGCGGCAACGACGTCGCGGTGGACGCCGCGAACGACGCCGCGATCGACGGCGCGGCGAGCATCGCGGTGAACGCGTTCGCGCGCTACACGCCGGCCGACGGCATCGTGAGCCAGACCTGGCTCGACGCGATCCACCTCGACAGCGTCGCCTTCATCGACGCCGCCGGTGCGAACGCGGCGGTCGATGCGCGCCTGTCCGGGCTCAAGAGCTACGGCGCCGCGTTCCACCTGCGGCCGGGCGTGGAGATCGTCAGCGACGGCGACCTCACCGTGCGCGCCGACCTCGATCTGTCCGGCTACCGCTACGGACCGGACGCCGACGGCGCCGTGCCCGGTTCCGGCGAACCGGGTGTGCTGACGATCCGCGCCGGTGGCGATCTCGACATCAACGGCAGCATCAGCGACGGCTTCGCGCCGCCGCCGGCGACGCCCGACGACAACGCCTGGCAGGTCCGTACCGAGCTGCTCAACGGCCAGGCCGCGCCCGCCGGGATGGTCTTCGACATTCCGTTCAATCCGGAGTGGGGCGACCAGTTCTACGCGTTCCCGAACCTCGCCGAAGTGCAGGTGGTGTCGGGTTCGGTCACCGACTGGTTCGGCAGCTATTTCCCCGGCGACATCATCCCGGGCCTGCTGTACGGGCAGGTGATCATCGAGGCCGGCACGGTGCTGACCTCGGCCAATCCGTCCGACGCCGACATCGTGATCTCCACGCCGCGTCCGGAACCGGGACGCTTGTGGGCGGCGGCGCCGATGCTCGATCCGGGCATGCAGTCGTGGTCGATGCGACTGGTCGGCGGTGCCGACACGCAGTCCGCCGACAGTCGCTCGCTCGCGGCGGCGTCGCGATTGAACGGTTCCGGCAACGTCGTGCTGAAGGACGAACACAAGATGGGACCGGACGCGGATCGCGTCGGCCTGTCGGTGGTGCGCACCGGCACCGGCAGCCTCGACGTGCTGGCCGGCGGCGACTATCGCCAGGAAACGCTTTACGGCGTCTACACCGCCGGCACGCAGGTGGCCGACGGCGCCGGGTGGAACGCGCCGCGCGCCACGCGCGCCGACGGCACGGTGCTCGGCGCGGAGAACGCCGGGTACGAAGCCTCGCTCGGCGCGCAGCGCATGTTCTTCGCCGACGGCGGCGGCGATCTCCTGCTGGCCGCGCAGGGCGACGTGCGCGGCCTCAACGAGTCGTTCGGCGGCAACGCCGCGACCGACGACATCGGCCGCTGGCTGTGGCGCCAGGGCGGCGACGAACTCGACCAGCGCACCGCGTGGGGCATCAATTTCGGCCAGTACCGCTGGTGGGAGGAACGCGGCACCGTCGAACTCGTCGGCTTCAGCGGCATCGGCACGCTCGGCGGCGGCAACGTCACGGTGCGCGCGGGCGGCGATGCCGGTGCGTCGGTGCGGACCGACATCTCCACGCTCACCAACCAGTACACCGTCGACACGCTCAACCTCGTGGTCGCCGGCAGCGGCCGGGTCGATGCCGACGGACGCCTCGTGCAGACCGGCGGCGGCTCGCTCGACGTCGACGTCGGCGGTCGCATGAACACGCGACTGAACGACACCGACACCGGCAACGACCGTCCGAACGGCGGCCTCGTGCTCAACCTGCGCGGCGACATCGACGTGCGCGCCGGCAGCATCGGCCGGACGATGGAGAGCGGCTATGGTCTGATCGCGGCGGATGACCCGCGCGCGAGCGACCTGCGCGAGCCGCTCAACCGTATCGCGTACTCGCCGCTGGACGTGGTGGTCGGCGATGGCGTCGCGTCGCTGCGCAGTCGCGGCGACCTGAACATCGGCAGCGGCACCGACGCGGGCCGTGTCACGGTGAACGGCGGCGCGACGCAGGCCGAGGCCGGCGGTCTTTCGGGCAGCGCGATCGCCTCGTTCTCGCTGTGGACCGACCGCAGCGCGATCGACCTGTTCGCCACCGGCGGCGACGTCCACCAGACGCCGAAGCCCGGCAGCGGCCTGTTCGCCGTGTACGACCCGGCGCGCTTCACCGCCGTGGCGGCCAACGGTTCGATCGTGCTCGACGGTCTCACGCTGGCGCCGTCGGCGAGCGGCGACCTGCAGCTGTTCGCGCGCGACCACGTGCTCGGCAGCGCGTCGATGTCGGGCGCCACGCCGACGTCCACCAACGCGCCGCTGCGCGTGTTCTGGGGCCTGGCCGAAACGCCGGAAAGCGAGACGTTCCTCACCAGCAACGCGATCCTGGTGGGCGACACGTACTTCCGCAGCGAAGGCGCGGGACTGTTCACGTTCGGGCTCGACACCGCGTCGAACCTGCACGCCGGCGCGGGTCAGCCGGCGCGCATCTACGCGCTGGAAGGCGACGTGCGCGCCCGCACCGGCGGCGTGGGCACCGCCACGGTCAATGGCGACGAAACGCGCCCGGTGTACCTGGGCGCGACCTCGATGGCGATCCGCGCCGGACGCGACGTCCTCGCCAGCGGCCTGATCGTCAACAACGATGCCGACGACGTTTCCGTCGTGCAGGCCGGCCGCGACATCCTCAACACCTCGATCGACGTCGCCGGCCCGGGCCTGCTGGAAGTCACCGCCGGCCGCAACGTCTACCAGGCGCTCGACGGCACCACCGACGCCACCGACAGCGCGATCAACAGCCTCGGCGCGATCGTGGCCGGCGACACGCGCCCCGGCGCGGGCATCGTGCTCAGCGCGGGCATGGGGCAGGGCGGTCCGGACTACGCGGCGTTCGCGGCGCTGTACCTGGATCCGGCCAACCTCGCCGATCCGGAACAGCGCCTCGCCGACCAGCCGGGCAAGGTCGCGAAGACCTACGAGAAGGAACTGGCCGACTGGCTCGCCGAACGTTTCGATTACGCCGGCGACGACGCGCTCGCGTACTTCGACACGCTGCCGCCGACGCAGCAGGGCGTGTTCCTGCGCGAGGTCTACTTCGCCGAACTGCGCCTGAGCGGACGCGAGTTCAACGATCCCGACAGCCGCCGTTTCGAAAGCTACCTGCGCGGGCGCAACGCGATCGCCGTGCTGTTCCCGGAGAAGGACGCGAACGGCAACGTCATCGCGCGCGAAGGCTCGATCTCGTTCCAGGGCGCGGCCGGGGTGCACACGCGCTTCGGCGGCGACCTGCAGGTGCTGGCGCCGGGCGGCGCGCTCACGCTGGGCGTGGACGGCGTCGCGCCGCCGCCGGGCACCGGCCTGGTCACGCTGGGCGAAGGCGACATCGACATCTTCACCGGGGACGACGTGCTGCTCGGCCTGTCGCGCATCATGACCACGCTGGGCGGCGGCATCACCGCGTGGTCGGTGGAAGGCGACATCAACGCCGGTCGCGGTTCCAAGACCGCGCTGGTCTACACCCCGCCGCGCATGGTGTACGACGATGTCGGCAACCTGTCGCTGTCGCCGAACGTGCCGTCCACCGGCGCGGGCATCGCGACGCTCGATCCGATTCCAGGCACGGAGCCGGGCGACGTTGACCTGATCGCGCCGCTGGGCACGATCGACGTGGGCGAGGCGGGCATCCGCGTGTCGGGCAACGTCAACTTCGCCGCGCTGCAGGTGGTCAACGCCGCCAACGTGCAGGTGAAGGGCGAGGCGACCGGCCTGCCGCCGACGACCGTGGTGAACACCGCCGCGCTCACCTCGGCCAGCGCCGCCGCCAACAGCGCCACGCAGGCCGTGCAGGACATGACGCGCCAGCAGCAGGACGCCGCGCGCCGCGCGCAGCCGTCGATCATCAGCGTGCAGGTGCTGGGCTTCGGTCCGGAAAGCAGCCGCGTCGATGCGCCGCAATCGGGCACCCTCCGGGCCGCGCGACCGGCCGGCTACGACGCGTCCAGCGCGTTCCAGGTGCTCGGCAACGGCGAGCTCACCGCCGAGCAGCAGTCGCGCCTGACCACCGCCGAACGCCGCCGCCTGCAGGAGCCGGAATGAGCCCGCGTTCGCGATGGTTCGGCGCCGCCCTCGCATTGCTGGGCGCGGGCCAGGCGATGGCCGCGCCGCCCGTGCCGCAGCACTGGCTCGATTACGCCGGTTCCGCCGGTGCGCAGTTCCAGGCGCGTTTGCGCGACGGCGCGAACGAACGCGCACAACGCCTGCACGCATGGCTGGAGCAACGCGAAACGAACGACCGGCTGATGGGCGTGTCGGCGCCGGTGGTCGTGCAGGTGTGGATCGCACCCGATGGCGCCGTGCGGCGGCTTGAATTCGCCTCGCTCGGGCAACCCCAGGCCGACGAGGACCTGCGCGCGGTGCTGTCCGCGCGCCTGCCCGCGCCGCCGACGGACATGCGCCAGCCTCTGGTGCTGGGCGTGTCGCTGGATCCGGTGCGCCCGGATGCGACCGGCGACACCTTGTGACCGCGCGGTAACGAATTCTTCTTGCGGGATCGAACACCGGCAAGCGTCACAAGGAAAGGGACGGCAAGACGCACGCGCGGGCCGCCAACGACTTCAGGGAACGGGTTCGACCATGCTCGATTTCGACACGATGCGCTCGCCGCGACGACGATGTGCGTTGCTGCTGGCCATCCTCGCCGCCGTCGCACCGCCGGCCGCGCTGGCGCAGGCGCCGGGCGACGACGACGCCACGGACGGGCGACGCGTCGACGTCAACGAATACATCGTGCGCGGCAACACCGTGCTGGACACGCGGGCGATCGAACGCGCGGTGACGCCGTTCCTTGGCCCGGACCGCACGATGAAGGACATCGAGGCCGCGCGCGACGCGCTGCAGGCCGCATACCAGAAGCAGGGTTTCCAGTCGGTCTACGTCGACCTGCCGGCGCAGCAGGTAACCGGCGGCATCGTGTTCCTGCAGGTGAACGAGACGAAAGTCGGCACGCTTCGCGTGGTCGGCGCGCAGCACAACTCGCCCGAGGTCCTGCGCGAGCAGGTGCCCGCGTTGCGCGAGGGCGCCGTACCCGATTTCAACCGCGCGCAGGCACAGCTGACCGAGCTCAATCGCACCGGCAAGCGGCAGGTCGTGCCGCTGGTGCGCGAAGGCGAACAGCCCGGCACGATGGACGTGGACCTGAAGGTCGACGACCAGTCGCCGTGGCGCTTCAGCGCCGCGCTCAACAACGACCACAGCGCCGACACCGAGGACCTGCGCGCGACGCTGAGCGTCGGTCACGACAACCTGTGGCAGAAGGGCCACAGCGCGACGCTGACCTTCTTCGGCGCGCCGCAGGATCTGGACCAGGCGAGCGTGTGGTCGGCGTCCTACGTCGCGCCGTTCCGCGGCACGCCGTGGAGCCTGGAAGGCAACGCGTACATCTCCGACAGCAACGTCGTCACCACCGGCGACACCAACGTGCTCGGCAAGGGCCACGCCGTCGGGCTCAAGCTCAACTACACCGTGCCGGACAGCGGCGCGTGGTTCCACGTGTTCTCGTTCGGCGTGGACTTCAAGGATTCCGACGAAGCGCTGACGTTGAACGGGCAGGGCGATTCGGTGCCGCTGGAATACGCGCCGCTGACGCTGTCCTACACCGGCTTCCGCCAGGGCGAGCGCGACCAGTTCGCCGTCAACGCCAGCGCGGTGGTCGGCGTGAGCAGCTTCCTCGGCTACGGCAGCGACTGGAGCGACTTCGACCGCAAGCGCTACCAGGCCAGCCCGGGCTTCCTCGTGCTGAAGGCCGACGCCAACCACACCCACACCTTCGACAACGGCTGGCAGTGGTACGCGCGCCTGGCCGGGCAGACCTCCGATTCGCCGCTGGTGTCGGGCGAACAGTTCGCCGCCGGCGGCATGTACAGCGTGCGCGGTTACCTGTCGGCGGAGGCCATCGGCGATGCGGGCGTGCTCGGCACGCTGGAATGGCGCACCGCGCCGCTGCCGTGGTGGTCGGGCGTGCTGCGCGACTGGCGCTGGTACGCGTTCGTCGACGCGGCGCGCCTTGGCCTGCGCGACCCGCTGCCCGAACAGGACGACCGCTTCTCGCTGGCCTCGATCGGCATCGGCAGCAACGTGAAGTTCGGCGAGCACGTGTTCCTGCGCCTGGACTACGCGCTGCCGCTGAAGGAAGGCCCCAACACCGACAACGACGCGCCGAACCTGCACTTCAACCTTGGCGCGAGCTTCTGATGTCCCTCATTCGATACGCCTTCGCGGAGATCCGAAACATGCATCGCTTCCTACTGCTGGCGCTCGTGTGGCTGAGCGCGTTCTCCGGCACGGCGCAGGCCGCCTCGTGGTGGCAGCCCGAATGGGCCTACCGCAAGCCGATCACGCTCGATGCCAGCCCGCAGGGCGGCAACGTCGGCGGCGAGATCGGCCGCGCGCCGGTGCTGGTGCGCCTGCATTCGGGCGCCTTCGGTTTCGATGGCGTCAAGCCGGACGGCTCGGACCTGCGCTTCGTCGCCGCCGACGACAGGACCGTGCTGAACCACCAGATCGAACGCTTCGATCCGCAGTCGGGCATCGCGCTGGTGTGGGTCGACGTGCCGGGGCTGAGCGGCACATCGCCGCCGACCACGATCTGGATGTACTACGGCAATCCGAAGGCGCCGGCATCGGGCAACGGGCAGCTGACCTTCGATCCGGATTACACGCTGGTCTACCACTTCGCCGAGAACGCGACGCCCCCGCGCGACACCACCGCGTACGGCAACCACGCGCAGGCCACGGTCACGTCGCTGGACGGCACGGTCATCGGCAAGGGCGCGCAGTTCAACGGCACCGCGCTGACGCTGCCGGCGACGCCGTCGCTGGCGGTGCAGGCCGGCGGCGCGCAGACGGTGTCGATGTGGGTGCGTCCGGACCGCTTCGCGCCGCGGCAGATCGTGTATGCGCGTCGCGATGGCGCGGGCAGCGTGCTGCTCGGGCTGGACGAAGGCGTTCCGTTCGTCGAGATCGACGGCCAGCGCACCCCGCCCGCGCAGCCGGTGCAGGTGGGGCAGTGGTCGCATCTCGCCTTCGCCGCCGATGCCGGCAACGTCACGCTGTACGTGAACGGCCGCGCCGCCGGCACGCTCGCCGTGACGCTGCCCGCGCTCGACACGCCGGCGAACGTCGGCGCGGATGTCGCCACCGACGCGAGTGCGAACGCGAACACGGCCTTCATCGGCGCCATCGACGAACTGCGCATCTCGCGCCTGGCGCGACCGGCGCCGGCGTTGCTCGCCGACACCGTCGCGCAGGGCGCCGATTCGCGCCTCACCGCGTTCGGCCCCGACGAACAACAGGCCGGCAAGAGCCACTTCGGCTTCATCCTCGATTCGATGCCGGTGGATGCGTGGGTCGTGGTGTCGCTGCTGGGCCTGATGTTCATCGGCTCGTGGCTGATCATGATCGGCAAGGGCCGCTACTTCGGCCGCGTGTCGCGCGCGAACGCGGCCTTCGCCGAACAGTTCCACAAGGTGGCCGGCAAGCCGCTGGGCACGCTGGCCGATCTCGACCGCCAGCGCCTGATCGAGCCCGACATCAAGGAGAACTCCACCTTGTGGCGCCTGTACCAGGTGGCCATCGAGGAAATGCGCCAGCGCCACACGCGCGACGGCCACGGTTATCTGTCGGCGGCGACGATCGGCGCGATCCGCGCGTCGATGGACGGCGCCGCCGTGCGCGAGAACGAGCGCATGGGCAGGCAGATGAACTGGCTGTCGACCACGATCGAAGGCGCGCCGTACGTGGGCCTGTTCGGCACCGTCATCGGCATCATGCTGGTGTTCGCGGTGGCGGCGATGGCCGGCGCGGTGGACATCAACTCGGTCGCGCCGGGCATGGCCGCGGCGCTGCTGTGCACGGCGGCGGGCCTCGGCGTCGCGATCCCCGCGCTGTTCGGCTACAACTGGCTGGCCGCGCGTTCGGAAGCGATCAGCGCCGACATGACGGTGTTCGTCGACGAGTTCGCCGCCCGCCTGGCCGAAGAGCACGACAACCTGGCCGAGCCGCTGCTGGCTTCCGTCGCCGCTTCCGCGCAGCACGCATAAGGGACGGCGACCATGGCCAAGGCCGCATCCTTCGGAAGCAAGAAACGCGTGGGCGGCATCAATATCACGCCGTTCGTCGACGTGCTGCTGGTGGTGCTGGTGATCTTCATCCTGACCAGCAACGCCAGTATTCCCGGCATCCAGGTCAACCTGCCCAAGGCCAGCTCGACGGTCGCGCTGGAGAAACCGCAGACCAAGGCCATCACCGTCGACAACAACGGCCAGGTGTTCCTCGACGCGTATCCGGTGAGCCTGGTTGAGCTGGAGGAACGGCTGCGCGCGCAGAAGGCGCTGACCCCGGACTTTCCGGTGATCGTGCGCGGCGATGCGCAGGTGCAGTACGCGAAGGTCGTGGAGGTGCTCGACCTGCTGCGTCGCATCGAGCTCAACCAGATCGGCCTGGTCACCGGCAAGGCGCAGGGCTGACCGATGACACGCCCGCCTTCCGGACATCGCCCGGGATTCCTGCGCAGGCACGGCGGCACGCTGGTCGCGATCGCCGCGGTGCTGGCCGCGCTCGCGGCGCTGTTCTGGTACCTGGTGAGCGACACCGCGAGCACGAAGCGGCCCGTCGCCGACGTGCCGATGATCATGCTGCCGCCGCCGCCGCCGCCTCCGCCGCCGGAACCGGAAAAAACGCCGGAGCCCGAGGAGCCGGAGGAAGTCGTCCAGGAGCCCGAGCCGATCGAGCCGCTCAAGCCCACCGAGGCGCCGGCGCCGGACACCAGCGACCCGGTGACGATGGACACCGACGGCCAGGCCGGCAACGACAGCTTCGGCATCCAGGCGGGGCGGGGCGGCGGCATGTCGGGCGTCGGTGCGGCGGGCGGCAACGCGTCGTACGGGCGCTATCTGGGCTACGTGCTGCAACAGGCGATCGCGCGCGACGAGAAGGCGCGACGCCTCGCATTCCGCATGCAGGTCGACATCTGGCTGAGCCCGGCGGGCCAGATCGACCGCGTCGAACTGGTGCGCGGCAGCGGCAACGACGAAGCCGACGACGCCGTGCTGGCGGCGCTGCGCGCGGTCGGCCGCATCGACGAAAAGCCGCCGGGTTCGCTCGAATTCCCGGCGCGCGTGCTGATCCAGGGACGCCGGCCTTCGGGCTGAGCGTCGCCTTCGGGATTGCCCAAACCCTCTTCAAACCCCGCGAGCAACGACCCATGAACCACGCTTCCCTTCATCGCCGACGGTCCTGCAAGGCGCGCCGGCTCGCACTCGCCTCGGCGGTCGCGCTGCTGCTCGCCGCCGGTGCCGCCAATGCGCAGCCGCCGCAGGAAACCACGATGATCAAGCTGATCCGCGGCCTGATGGACAGCGGCGCGCTGAAGCCGGACGTGGGCGAGGCGCTGCTCGCGCAGGCCCGCGCCGAAGCGATGGCGGCCGATGCCGCGCAATCGACGGCACCGCGCGCGACCGCGCAGGCCGCGCAGCCGCAACTGCAGCCGGGCGACGTGCGCGTGCCGTACATCCCCGAAACCGTGCGCGACCAGATCCGCGAGGACGTCAGCAACGACGTGATGGCGCGCGCGCAGGCCGAACGCTGGGCCACGCCGTACGAAGTGCCGGAATGGACGCAGCGGCTGAAGCTGTACGGCGACGTGCGCGTGCGCAACGAGTCGCGCATGTTCGCCGGCGACAACAGCGACATCGAGGTCGACTGGGCCGCGATCAACGAAGGCGACGGCTTCGACGTCAATCCGAACACGAACCTCAGCCTGCCGCCGCTGCGCAACACGCGCCAGGATCGCAGGAACTCCTGGCGCATCCGCGCGCGGCTGGGCGTGCTCGCCGAGATTTCCGAGCAGGCGCAGGCGGGCATCCGCCTGGCGACCGGCAACGACGACAATCCGGTGTCGATGACGACCACGCTCGGCGGCGGCATGGAGAAGAAGGACCTGTGGCTCGACCAGGCCTGGCTCTCGTACCGGTTCGGCACGTGGTTCCAGGCCACCGGCGGCCGTTTCGCCAATCCGTACTGGTCGACCGAAACGCTGTTCTCGAACGATCTTTCCTTCGACGGCCTCGCGTTCGATTACCGCCAGCCGTTCGAAGGCGACTGGACGCTGTTCGCCACGCTGGGGTTGAGCCCGATCGAATATTCCTCCGACAGCTTCCCCAGCAACAGCCAGCAGAAGGAAAAGAGCCACGACAAGTGGCTCAACGGCCTGCAGGTCGGCTCGTCGTGGCGCTTCGCCAGCGACAACGAACTGCGCGGCGCGCTGGGGTATTACGACTTCCGCAACATCAACGGCGCGCTCTCGGAACCGTGCGAGCTCTACGCCGGCGCCGAAGCGTGCAGCACCGACTGGTCGCGCCCCGCGTTCATGCAGAAGGGCAACACGCTGATGCTGCTGCGCGATATCGCGCTGAACCCGCTGGACCCGGCGAACACGCCGATGCCGCAGTACGTCGGGCTTGCGTCCGAATTCGAAGTGCTCGACGTGAACCTGCGCTGGGACACGCTGGTCGCCGGGCGCTACGGCCTGCGCCTGGAAGCCGACTACCTGCGCAATCTCGCCTACGACGAGAACAAGATGTGGACGCGTGCCGAAGGCGGCATCGTCAACAACTTCGGCGACGGCGGCACGACCGACCAGGCGAACTTCGAAAGCGGCGATACCGCGTACCAGGTGCAGGCGACGCTGGGCAACTTCGACCTGAAGGCGCCAGGCCAGTGGAACATGCTGCTGGGCTATCGCCGCGTCGAACCAGACGCCGTGCCCGATGCCTTCAACGACAGCGATTTCCACCTTGGCGGCACCAATGCGCGGGGCTACTTCGTCGAAGGCTCGTACGCGTTCGCGCGAAACACCTTCCTGACCGCCCGTTGGTTCGCGGCGAAGGAAGTGTTCGGCCCGCCGCTGTCGATCGACGTGCTGCAGCTGGAAGTCAACGCGGGGTTCTGAGGCGCACCGCGTGCGGCTCGACGACGCTTCGCGGAAACACCGGTACGCATCCGGACAGGAGGTCTTGCATGCATACGACACACCCGGTTTCCAACCCTCGCAGCGGCCTGCACCGCCCCGGGAGGCGAGGGCGACGCAGGACGTTTCGCGGCTGCACGTCGGCCGTTCGAACCCAGGCCGGATGCGTCGTCGCGCACGACGTCCCGCGGGCTTGTGAAACACTGCGAGGTGATGCGTGAGCGAGCCTTTCGTCAACATCCACGATTTCCGCAAGAAGCTCGAGGAGTACCTGCTCTACGCGGAACAGCCCGTGGTGATCACGCGGCGCCAGATGCCGGTGGGCTACTTCATTCCCGCCAAGGTCTGGTACGGACGCGGCAACGCGGAGCAACTGCGGCGCCTCGTCTCCGTGACGCTGGAAGCCGCCGGCTACAGCGAGCAGGACGTGGATGAGTCCATCGAGGAATTCATCCAGGTGAGCGCGGAAAACATCCGCAAGCGGCTCGAACACGACTGAACGCCCGCGCCGCGGTGCGCCTGCGCTGACGGCCGACGGATGCCGATCCCGCAACGCGCACGCCGCGAACTGCGTGCGCGATCACGTCGTGTTGCGGACTTCTCAAGCGTCTGCGCGTTGCAACACGCACGAAACGCGGCGTCGCATCGATCCGGATGCACGCGTGTTGGATTGATGACACCCGCATAAGAAAAGCGACTCGAAACTTTCCCGGAAAGTGCATACAACGCGCGCATCGTGAAGCGGCGTCGAAAGGAGTTTCGGCGCTTCGTTCGCATCACATGTCATCCCAACCTCGTGAGGAGATACATCGTGTATAGCAAGCTCATCGTGCGCTCCCTCGCCGCTGCCGCCGTCATGATGACGGCCGGCTCGGCCATGGCCGTCGACCTGTACGGCGGCGGCGCGACGTTCCCCGCCGTTCCGTACGTCGGCGATTCCTACCTCGATCCGGCGACCGACGCGCGTCTGTCGACCAACGCCGCCAACAGCCTGCTGGCCGCTCCGGCCGGCGTGTATCCGGCCGGTCATCCGTCCGCCGGTGCGGCGGCTTCGTGGGCCGGCCTGGGCGAATCCTCCCCCGGCCTGAACTCGGTGTTCCTGGGCTATTCCAGCGCGTCGGGCAACAAGGTGTCGTACTGCCAGACCGGCAGCGGCTTCGGCAAGCAGATGCTCAACAGCAACGGTGCGGGCGGCAGCTGCCTGGACTTCAGCGCGTCGCCGGCGGGCCTCAGCGGCGCGTCGACCACGCCGGACTTCATCGGCACCGATTCGCCATACAGCACCGGCGACTACAACACCTTCCTCGGCGGCCCGAACGCCGCGGCGAAGCAGGGCATCACCCAGCTTCCGACGATGGTCGGCGCCATCGCCCTGACCTATGACGGCAACGGCACCGCGCTGCTGCCGCTGACCACCGCGCAGGTCTGCCAGATCTACGCCGGCCAGATCACCAACTGGGCGAACATCCCGGGCAGCGGCCTGAGCGGCCCGATCAAGATCGTCTACCGCAGCGACAACAGCGGCACGACGTTCGCCTTCACCAGCTTCCTCGCCAGCAAGTGCGGTGGCGTGGTCGCGGTGACGCCGAACCAGGGCTTCGTCGCCGCCTTCGGTGGCAGCCTGCCGGCCTACGCCGCCACGGCCGCGGTCAGCGGCAACAACAACGTGGTGAACACCGCCAAGGCCGCCGGTGGCCTGGGCCTGGGCTACGCCGACTTCGGCGAAGTCGCCAACCAGGGCTCGAAGTTCGCGAGCGTCGACACCTTCAGCCCGGCCGCCTTCGGCGACACCAACGCCGACGGCGTCACCGACCGCATCTCGCTGGCCGGTACGGACCTGGTGCGCGGCCAGGTGCTGAACGGCGCGACGCTGGCCGCCGTGCCGACGGTGCCGACGGCGATCGCGAACTGCACGTTCGTGGTGCGCCCGACGGCGACGATCTCCAACCGCTACCCGATCGCCGCGGTGACCTACGTGGCGACCTACGCGCGCGGCAATGCGCAGTCGGCGGCGGTGAAGGGCCTGCTCAACGCGTTCCTGGCGCATCCGAACCTGCCGGTCGGCTTCGCCTACATGGACGGCAACGCCACGCACTTCACGCTGATCAACAACGCCGTGAACGGCACCACCAACAACTGCGTGCAGTAATCGCGGACCGGGTTGGTCGAACCCGTTTCGTCGCGGAAAAAAATCCCCCGGCCTCGCCGGGGGATTCTTCGTTGGGGCAGGGGCGGCTTCGATCAGTCGCAGAAGCAGGTGGCGTTGGCGACGGTCTTGCCGGCGCCGGCACTGAGCGCCAGCAGCGAGCATTCGTTCTCCACCACGTTGCCCTGGCCGGCCTGCGCGCTGGCTTCGGACTGGCACACGCCGGCGCCGACGCCGTGCTGGTTGGCAAGCGTCGTGTCGCAGCTGGCGACGGCGACGTCGTTGCTCTGCGTCCGGCCGGTGGCGCCGGCCGCCACGACGGTGCCCGCCTGGCCCACGCCGGCACCGAAGACTTCCACCTTCGTCGCGCGGCTCGGACACGCGCTCACGGCCGAGCAAAGCGCTTCGTCGCCTTCGCCCTGCACGGTGGCGAACAGCTGCACGACGCCCGGGAAATGCTGCACGGTCTTGCAACTGCCGGCCTGCGCCGCGCTGGGCAGCAGCGCGGAGGAGGCGAGCAGGGCGGCGACCGCGATGGTCCTGATCGTATTGCTGGGCATGACGTCTCTCCTTGGTTGGGTTCGCGCGAACGCGCGCGGCGGAGGAGTGCCGGCATCCCGGCGATGCACGTCCCGGAACGATGGACGTCGGGCACCTGCGGTGCATCCGGTTCGACGCCTGCATCGCGGCATTCCCCGAACGTGTTCTACCGGCGGCGCGTGTCGTGACGGCGAACCGGGGGAAACGTGTTGGTCACAAACCAACGCGATATGTCCAGAATGGCGCCGCCCCAGGTCTCTCATCGCCGCGCTGCTGTGCGCGCTCACCGCATTGGCGATCTTCATCCGCATGGGCAGACCGAAGGGCGCCGCCACGCCGCCGCCGACGCGAGGATGCGCGCGCGAGAAGGCGGCCAGCGATGTGCACGACACGCTGCTGCAGCGCGTCAAGGTCTGCTTGTGCCGACAGCGACACCGTGAGCGCGCCGTCGGTTGGAGGCGGGTCGCCATGCTGCCTGGTCGAGGCGTACCGATCGATTGTTGCCGCGCAGGCAACGCCGGGTATCCGGGCAGGTCCTTTCCGCGTTTTCGGCGCGCTTCCATGATGTGCGCAGGCTTGCGTCGGACAGCACTCATGAAGATCGTCGTGGCGGGTGGAAGCGGGCTGGTCGGAACCCGGCTCATCGAGCGCCTGCGGACGGCAGGGCACGAAGCCGTGTCCGCATCGCGTCGATCGGGCGTCGATACGCTCACCGGCGAGGGGCTGGACGACGCGTTGCGGGGCGCGCACACGGTCATCGACGTGACCAATGCGCCGTCGTTCGATCCGCCCGGCGTCGGCGAGTTCTTCGCGCGTTCCACCGCCAACCTGCTGGCCGCCGGCGAACGGGCAGGCGTGTCGCACCACATCGCGCTGTCGGTGGTGGGCACGCCGCACCTGCGCAGCAGCGCGTACTTCGACGCCAAGCAGCGGCAGGAAACGCTGGTGGCCGCCACGCGCGTACCGCACACGCTGGTGCGCGCGACGCAGTTTTACGAGTTCATGGCGAACGTGATCCCGCCCGGCAGCGGCACGGGGCCCGTGCACCTGCCGCCGGCGCGCGTGCAGCCGGCGTCGGCGGACGACGTGGCCGCCGAACTCGCCGCGCTGGTCGACGTGGCGCCGTCGGATGACGTCGTCGAAATCGCCGGTCCGGAAACCCATCGCCTGTGCGAGCTCGTGCAATGGGTGATGTACGCCTACCTCGACGATCGCGCCGTTATCGCCGATCCGCAGGCCGAGTACTACGGCGCGGTGCTCGACGACCGCACGCTGGTGCCCGAAGGCGAAGCGCGCCTGACCACCACGCGTTTCGGCGACTGGCTGCAGGAACGCGTGACGGCCGGGCGCGAGATCCCGCACGTGCACCATCCCGATCCGCTGGTGCGTTCGCGCGCGCGGGCCTGACCGCGCATTCCCCTTGGACAACCGCATGCGCCGACGGCCTCGCCGCCGGCGATGCGTCGCGTCATCCGCGGATGAACTCGAGCAGGTCGCGGTTGATGACGTCGGCATGGGTCGTGCACATGCCGTGCGGGTAGCCCGGATACACCTTCAGCGTCGCGTTGCGCAGCAGCCTGGCCGACAGGCGTGCGGCTTCGTCGACCGGCACGATCTGGTCGTCGTCGCCGTGCAGCACCAGCGTGGGCACCTCGATGCGCTTGAGATCGTCGGTGAAGTCGGTTTCCGAGAACGCCGCGATGCAGTCGTACTGCGGCTTCGCGCCGCCCATCATCGCCTGGCGCCACCAGTTCTGGCGCACGGCTTCCGACAGCGTCGCGCCGTCGCGGTTGTAGCCGTAGAACGGGATCGGGAAGGTCCAGTAGAAGCCGGCGCGATCGGCCGCCAGGTCGCGGCGCAGCCCGTCGAACACGTCCTTCGGAATGCCCGCCGCGTGGGCGGCCGTCTTGACCAGCAGCGGCGGCACCGCGCCGATCAGCACCAGCTTCGCCACGCGGCCCTTGCCGTGGTTGGCCACGTAGCGCGCCGCTTCGCCGCCGCCGGTGGAATGCCCGATGTGGATCGCATCGCGCAGGTCCAGGTGCGCGACGAGCGTGGCGACGTCGGCGGCGTAGGTGTCCATCCCGTTGCCGGTGGCGGTCTGCGTCGAACGGCCGTGGCCGCGTCGATCGTGCGCGATCACGCGATAGCCCTGTTCGAGGAAGAACAGCATCTGCGCGTCCCAGTCGTCGCTGGACAGCGGCCAGCCGTGGTGGAACACGATCGGCTGCCCGGTGCCCCAATCCTTGTAGAAGATCCGGGTGCCATCGGAGGTGGTGATGTGGTTCATGGGAAGGTCTCGCTCAACGGTGGGGGGAAGGTCCGGGGCCGGCGCTTTCGCGCGCGCGACGGGACAGGGGAGAGCACGCCCGCCGCGAGCCTGCGACGCGTGCGGAGGAGGGCGTCTCCGTCGCGGACAGGGGGAGGGGAGCGGGCGTTCGACGACGGGCGAGCTCGTAACGGAAGTGGCGGGCGCGCGCGTCACAGCAGCGACATGCCGCCGTCCACGCGCAGGTTGATGCCGGTGATGAAACTGCTCGCGTCCGACGCGAGGAACAACGCCGCGTCGCCCAGTTCGCCGGGTTCGCCGAGGCGGCCCAGCGGAATCGCTCCGGCCACGTTCTTCTCCAGCAACGCGCGGCTTTCCGCCGACAGGCCGAGCTTGTCGAGGATCGGCGTATCGACCGGGCCGGGACTGAGCACGTTGACGCGGATGCGGCGGCCCTTCAGCTCGATCGCCCAACTGCGCGCGAACGCGAGCAGCGCCGCCTTCGTGCCGGCGTAGACGGCGTGGCCGTCCATGTAGCGATCGCTCGCGATCGATCCGGTCAGGACCACCGACGCGCCCTCGCGCAGGATCGGCGCGATGCGCTGCATCCCGAAGAACACGCCGCGCGTGTTGATCGCGAACTGCTCGTCGAATTCCTGTTCGGTCACCTGCGCCGAATGCGTGATCGTGTTGACGCCGGCGTTGGCCATGTAGATGTCCAGCCCGCCGAAGGCCTGCGTCAGCGCGTGCGCGACCTCCTCGTGGTGCGCGATCCGCGCGACGTCGCCGACCATGCCGATCGCGCCGTTGCCGATGTGCGCCAGCGCCTCGTCGACGACGGCCTTGCGTCGTCCGGTGATCACCACCTGTGCGCCTTCGTCGGCGAAACGCTTCGCGGCCGCCAGGCCGATGCCGCTGCTGCCGCCGGTGACCAGCGCCACCTTGCCTGATAGATCGTCCACGTATGCATTCTCCTGTCGGCGCTCGACGGTGTGCGCCGCGTGGCAGGCACAGTAGGTGGACGCTCCCGCGCGCGGTAGACACGCGCGGGTGTGCACGGCGTTGACCGCGCGGAATCAATGCGCGTTGCGAGGGGCTACCGCAGGTGCGCGACGCGACGCCGCGCGATGCGTTGCAGTTTCGCGGGATTGAGCTGCACGTGGACGCGCTGGATGCGGTCGCCGTCGATGTCGAACGATTGCGCCGATTCCAGGCGTCCACCGACGAAACGCAGCAGGCCTGGCTTTGCGTTGAGCATCGCCAGTTCCAGGCGCAGGTCGTGCTTGTAGCGCAGCGTGGCGGCGAACAGCAGCGCCGCGATGCGGTCGCCGCCGTGCATCGGTTCGGGCACGCTGGTGACGACGCCACCGCCGTCGCCGAGCAGCGTCGCCGATTCGGACATCAGCGCCTTCATGCCTTCCAGGTCGCCGCGCGCGAGGCGGTCGACGAAGCCCTGCAGGATATGGCGATGCGCCTCGCCGGACACCGCGTACACCGGCCGCGGCTCGCGCAGCTGCTTCTTCGCGCGATGGACGATCTGTCGCGTCGCGGCTTCCGACTTGCCCAGCACGTCCGCGATCTGCGGATACCCCGCTTCCAGGACCTCATGCAGCAGGAACGCGGCGCGCGCGTCGGGCGACAGGCGTTCGAGCACGGTGAGGAAGGCGATGGACAGGTCGCCGGCGGCTTCGTGCAACTGCTCGGGCGTGGAAGGCGCGTCGGCGCCGTCGGTGAGCACGGGCTCGGGAAGCCAGATGCCGACGTATTCCTCGCGCGCGCGACGCGCCAGGCGCAGGTGGTCGATCGCGCGACGCATCGTCGCCGAGACCAGCCAGGCCTCGGCGTTGTCCACCTTGCCCACGTCGGTATCGTGCCACCGCAACCAGACGTCCTGCACGACGTCCTCGGCTTCGCTGAGCGAGCCGAGCATGCGGTAGGCCATGCCCAGCATGCGCGGCTGGAGGCGGACGAAGATGGCGGAAGCGTCTTCCATCCGGCGTCGCGACCGAGGCGCTGGATCTTATGTCCCCGGCGGCAGAAGCGCCGGCGTGCCGACGTCCTTCAGCAGGAACACGACGAACCTCGCCGGTTCCGTGCTGCTGGTGTTGCGGCCGACGGTGTGGATGTCGTCCGGGCCTTCGTGGAAGGCCTCGCCGGGCTTGAGCGTCACTTCCTTGCCGCCCTTCACGCCCATCACGATGCTGCCTTCCAGCACGTACACGACGCCGTGCGCATCATGGCGATGCACCGGATCAGCGCCGCCGGGCGGGTATTCGACTTCCAGCACCAGCACCTCCTTGCCCGGGTAATCGGGCAGCGCCCTGGTCATCACCGGATTCACGATCGGCTCGGGTGCCTTGGCCTGCGGCCCGGCGGCGGACGCGATGCCGGCGGCCACCAGGCCCGCGAGCAGCAACGATGGGACGAATGCCTTGCGCATGACGAACTCCTGTCGGTCGGGTGGGACGCGCCCGATGTGTCGGGCGCGCGGCTCAGCCGAGGTTGGCCTTGTCCAAGCCCCAGGCCTTGTCGAGCGATCCGGGCAGCGACTGGAACGCCACGTTGATGCGGTTCCAGCCGTTGATCGCCATGATCGAATACGTCAGCTCGGTGATTTCCTTCTCCGACAGCTGCGTGCGCACGCGCTCGTAGACGTCGTCCGGAACGCCGTGCGGCGGAAGCTGGGTCAGCACTTCGGTCCACGCCAGCGCCGCGCGCTCGCGCGACGAGAACAGCGGCGATTCGCGCCACGCGGCCAGGTGGTGCAGGCGCAGCGGACGTTCGCCGTGGATGGTCGCCTGCTTGACGTGCATGTCCACGCAGAACGCGCAGCCGTTGATCTGCGAGGCGCGGACCGACACCAGGTCCACGATGGCTTCCTCGATCGCGCCCTTCTTCAACGACATATTGAACTCGACGAACTTCTTGAACAGTTCGGGCGATTGCTGCTGGTAATCCAGGCGCTGCGTCATCTCATGGGTCCTTGTCGTGGGGATATCGGCGATGGCCGCCGTCGCGACGAAGGCTAGGTCGCGTCTGACGGCCGGGGAAGCCATCGGCCGGGACGCACGGTGTTGCGCGTCGCGCACCAATGTCGGCGCGTCACAGGCGCGCCCGCCCAAACGTCTACAGGGGTATGAAAGACGAGAACCCGCCGCCGCCCGGCGCGCCCCTGCCCACGCCGCCGGAGCGCGTGTGGTCGCAGTTCCAGGCGTTCCTGGACGAACTGCCCGGCCCGATGCGGGCCGCGTTCCTGCTGCACGACGTGTTCGGTGTGCCCCATGTGGACATCGCCTTCGTGCTGGGCATCCCGCAGGAGGAGTGCCGCGTCCACGTCGAACGCGCGCGCGAACACGCCCGGGCGCGACGCCTCGATTTCGGAGGGTCATCATGAACGCGCCGGCCGAAACCGCGCCGGCGGTGCGCGACGCGCTGGGCGAGTGCTTCTCGGCGAGCTATCCCGGCGTGGTCGCCTTCATCGCCGTGGCGAACGAAGGCAGCTTCGCGCGTGCCGCCGACCGGCTCGGGATCGGGCGGTCGGCCGTCAGCCGCAGCGTGCAGAAGCTGGAGAAACAGCTCGGCGCGCGGCTGTTCTCGCGCACCACGCGTGCCACCTCGCTCACCAGCGAAGGCCGGTTGTTCTACCAAGCGTGCCGCCCCGGCGTGGAGCGCATCACCCAGGCGCTTGAGGAAATGCGCGACCTGCGCGAAGGGCCGCCGCGCGGGGAGCTTCGCATCGTCGCGGGCCACGCGTTCGGCCGCAAGGTTGTCGCACCGCTGCTCAGCGGCTTCCGCGCTTGCCATCCCGACGTCGCGGTGGAGCTGCTGCTGGACGATGGCGTTCCCGACCTGGCCGCCGACCGCATCGACGTCGCCTTCCGCGAGGGCGCGCTGGAGGACAGCGACGTCATCGCGCGCCAGCTGGTCCCGATGCGGCTGCTGGTCTGCGCGTCGCCCGATTACGTGCGTCGACAGGGCCTGCCGCACGACGTCGACGCGCTCGCCTCGCACGCCTGCATCGCATTGCGCCTGCCCAACGGGCGGCTGCGCGCGTGGGATTTCCGCGTCGATGGCCAATCGCGCAGCCTCGTGCCCGCGTCGGCGCTGATCTTCAGCGACGCCGAGCTGGCCTTGCAGGCGGCGCAGGACGGCCACGGGCTGGTGCAGCTGCCCGAGTACCTGGTGCGCGATGCGCTGCGTTCCGGCGCGCTGGTCGATTGCCTGCGTGGCAGCGCGCCGGACGATCGCGGCCACTACCTGTGCTACCTGAGCCGGCGTCACCAGCCCAAGCGCATCCGCGCCTTCATCGACTACATGACCACGCACATCCGCGGCCTGGACCTGGACGTCACCGGCCACTGGGCGAAGACCGCGCAGGCGGCGAATGCCGGGGAGCACGCGCACGGCGCGGTTCCCGTCGCGGCGTGATCGCCATTGGTGCGCGCAGGGCAACAACCTGCGTCCGTGCGAAGGGCTACTGCGCCCGCGCCGGCGTTCCTAGCATCGCAGTCCCAGTCCTTCGCCGCGCAACGCCATCGCGAAGGCAGTCCCCCCAGGAGATTCGCACATGAAGATCGTCGTCATCGGTGGTACCGGACTTATCGGCAGCAAGGTCGTCGAACGACTGCGCGCCGCGGGTCATGAAGCGATCGCCGCGGCGCCGGCCACCGGCGTGGACATCCTGAGCGGCGCGGGACTCGACGAGGCGATGGCCGGCACGTCGGTGGTGGTGGACCTCGCCAACTCGCCCGCGTTCGATGCGAAGACCGCGCTGGAGTTCTTCGAAACCGCCGGCCGCAACGTGCTGGGTGCCGAGGCGCGCGCGGGCGTGGGCCACCACGTCGCGTTGTCGGTGGTCGGCACCGAGAAGCTGTCGGCCAGCGGCTACTTCGTCGGCAAGGCGGCGCAGGAAAAGCTGATCCGCGAATCGGGCATTCCGTACACCATCGTGCATTCCACGCAGTTCCTCGAATTCCTGCCCGGCATCATCCAGTCGGGTACCGAAGGCGACACCGTGCGGCTGCCGACCGCGCTCGTGCAGCCGATCGCCGCCGACAACGTGGCCGAAGCGGTCGCGCGCCACGCGCTCGGCGCGCCGGCCAACGCGGTGGTCGACATCGCCGGCCCCGAACGCGACTCCATGGCGGCGTTCGCCCAGCGCTACATGAGCGCGACGGGCGACGGGCGTGCCGTCGTCGGCGACGTGCACGCGCGCTACTTCGGCGTCGAACTGGCTTCCGACACGCTCGTGCCCGCCGGCGCGGCGTGGCAGGGCGACATCGGCCTGGATCGCTGGCTGGAGGAATCGGCCACCGCGCGGCAGCCCGCGCGCGCCTGACCGCCGACGGACGCGGCCCGCGCATCGCGCCGCACGGCGCGATGACGCGGCCGGCGTCGTGCGCATGCATCGCGCCACCGCGCGAGCCGCGTCCGCAATCCCATCCGCCACTGCCGGAGAGCCCCCATGCATACCGGAAAATCCTATCGATTGCCGGAGTTCATCAACTGGACCCGACGTTCGATCTACATACTGCTCGTGTTGTGCACCGTTCCCGTCGTGCTCTACCAGGTGGTGGGATGGCACTGGCTCGCGATTCCGTGGGGCGTGGTGTTCCTGCTCGGCGCCACGGTGGCGCTGTCGTCGGGATTCAAGAACGTGCAGACCTACAACCGGCTGCAGCAGGCGCAGCAGGTGTGGGCGTCGATCGGCAGCAGCAGCCGGATCTGGGGCGCGATGTGCCGCGACCTGGTCGCATCGCCGGAGCAGGGTCGCGTGCTCGCGTACCGGCACCTGGCGTGGCTCACGGCGCTGCGTTACGAGATGCGCCGTGCGATGCCGTGGGAGACGGCCGACAAGTCGTACAACGCCGAATACCGCCGCGACTACGCCATTCCCGAACGCGAGGAACGGCTGGAGCGCGAGCTGCTCAAGTACCTGCCGCCGGGCGAGGTCTCGCAGGTGCTCGCATCGGGCAACCGCGCCTTGCAGGTCATGTCGCTGCAGGGCAGGGCGACCGCATCGCTCCTCGCCGCGGGCGGCCTGACCATGGGCGCCTTCAACGACATGCAGAAGCTGATCCGCGACCTGCAGGTCCTGCAGTGCGGCAGCGAGCAGATCAAGAACTTCCCGTTCCCGCGGCAGTACGCGTTCATCAACTCGCTGTTCGTGTGGATCATGTGCGTGCTGTTGCCGTTCGGCATGATCAGCGAGTTCGAACAGCTCGGCGCCCGGCTCGGAACCGCGGGCGGGATCGACACGGTCTGGCTGGCGGTGCCGCTCAGCCTGCTCATCGGCTGGATGTACCTGGCGCTCAACCAGGTGGTGGAAGCCAGCGAGAATCCGTTCGAGGGCGGCGCGAACGACGTCCCGATCTCGCGCATCTGCCAGGACATCGAGTTCGACCTGCGCGAGATGCTCGGGGAAGCCGACGTGCCTTCGCCGGCGCGCCAGGCGAGCGACATCGCGCTTTGACCTCCCCGTGCGCCTGGGCGCCTACCGCTCCCAGGCCACCATCTTGAAGCGCTCCCGCTCGATGCCGAAGTAGTCGCACTTCCACGCGCTCTGCGCCTCGAAGTCGAGGTCGATCCATTCCTCGCGCCGGGCCAGCACGCTTTTCGCGCGTTCGTCCCAGTCCACCGACATGAACAGTCGCGAATACCGGTCGACGCGCGCCTGGATCTCCTCGCAGGCGAACGCGTCGTACTCGAAGTGCAGGATCTCGAGGACGTTGCCGTCGCGGTCCGCATAATCCATCGAGAAATCCAGGCCCCATTTCGGCCGGAGCTTCACCAGCTTGTAAAGGAGCGGATTGACGCGCGCCCATCGGCGCAACTGTTCGAGCGCCTCGCCGGCGAAGCCTTTGCGCTCGAGCAGCAGGGCATGGTTGAGGACCGCGCCTTCGTTCTTCGACGGCGGCGAAGCGAGCCAGGTCGTGCGGATCGCGTGGCGATGCTCGCGATGCGCACCGAAGCGCTGGCGATTGGCCGCCGCGTAGCGTTTTTCCAGCGGACTGAGGTCGTATCCGGCCTGGTCGAACAGGGCGACGTCCTCCGGGCCGGGAACGCGATCGCCGAAGTCCGCGATCGGGTCGCGGTAGAACGGGTTCGGATCCAGCCGGCTGGCGACGAGCGTGAGATCGTTCATCGGCGATGGGCTAGTCCATGCTGTCGCCGGTCAGCCGCAGGTCGCGCAGGATGGCGCCCAGTTCGCTGTTGACCGATTCCAGCAGATCCGGTGGCGAGCGCGACACGATGTCGCGGGCCAGCCCGGCGAACGTTTCGACCACCTGCGCGGTGTCGGGCGTTTCCTGCAGCATCCGTTCGACGGTTCCGCGCAACGCGTCGAGTTGCGCCTGCAGTTCGGGCCATCCCGGCTCGGGCGGTGCCGACGGATGCGGATCTGGATCGTTCGACATGGCGGTTCTCGTGTGATGGTTGCCTGCCGGCGAGGTTCGCGCGCGCACGTCCGTGGCCCATCGCCCGAAGCGTAGCGCCGCACGGTGCCGGTCGGAAGGCGTACGGGCATCGACCGGTCGAGGCCCGCGACGCACGGCTCTTCACATTGCTGCATGGGCCGGCGGATTGCTTCTGCTTCGTCGCCTGGCCTGGCCGGCGCAGCTGATCGGGATCCGGCTCGTCGCGAAGGCATGACGCCTCGCGCCGTTGGCGCTGCTCATTCGCCCGGGATCACCGCGGGCTTGCCGGCATCCTTGAGGAAGAACACGACGAACTTCGCCGGCGCGGTCTGGCTGGCGTTGCGGCCGACCGTGTGGATGTCCTGCGGGCCTTCGTACCAGCTGTCGCCGGGCGAGAGGTTCACCTCCGGGCTGCCCTTGAGCCCCATCACCAGCGCGCCTTCGAGCACGTGGACGAACACGTGCGCATCGTGGTGGTGCAGCTGCGCGACGGCGCCGGGCGGGTACTCGATGATCGCCATCTGCGCTTCCTTGCCGGGGAACTCCGGCAGCGTTTTCGTCATGACCGGCGTCGCGATCGGCGTTGGGGGCTTCTGCGTCGGGGCGGCGGCCTGCGCATGCGAGGCCTGCGCGCGGAGGTTGCCCGACCACATCGCGGCGGCCAGGGCGAGGACGAGGGTGATGCGCATCGTGACGACTCCTGCTGGCGATGGGCCAGCATTCACGCGGCATCGTGGGCATGCGGGTCCGTATCGGGTAGGCGTTCGCGCGGCAACAGCCTGTTGACCCTCGCGATGCTGCTTCGTCGCGTGCTCGTGACGCAACGACTCGCGCCATCCACGCGACGCCCCACGACACCACACCGGCATTGTTGCGCGAGGGGCAACGCGCGGTATCCCTGCGCACGGCTTCCGATGCACCGGGCGCGCTCCTATCGTGCTGCCGGAGAGGAAGGGAACGGCCCGGTCGAAGGCTGTCGTGGTTCCCGCCTCGTGCGGTGCGCAACGGATCGCGTCGAATGCTTCCTGTCCGCGGTGACGGAGATGACGGATGTCAGCTTGTCGAGGATGCTGTAACGGGGCGTGCACTTTCCATCCGTTCGTGCACGGGACGAACCCACGTCGGCGCGGCGTCTCCGCGAAGGCCGATCAGCGACACGACGGGACGACGGACAGGAAGCACCGCCACGGGTGGCCGGCACGCGCGGACGCCACCGGCACATTCCATCGACAGGACGCCATGCCATGGGCTCGCTGAAACCTCCTTCGGCCGCATGGCTCGACCGCTACACCGGTCGCGACGAGCAGGCGATGTACACCGGACGCGTTCGTGTCACCGGCGGCGAGGCGCAGCACGGGCGCGCGTCCGGCGTCGTGCGTTCGGACGACGGTTCGCTTGCGATCGACCTGCGCCTGCCGGAACCGCTGGGAGGCGAGGGCGGCGGCAGCAATCCCGAGCAGCTGCTGGCTGCGGCCTACGCCTCCTGTTTCCACGGTGCGATGACGCTGCTCGCGTTGCGCGCCGGCGTGACGCTGGTGGATGCGCAGCTCGACGTGGCGGTGACCTTCTCGCGCGATCCGGTCGACGGGCTGTTCCTGCTGTCGGCGCGCATCGAAGTGCAGCTGCCCGGGATCGACCGCGCGTTCGCGGCCGAACTCATCCGCAACACCGAGCGCATCTGCCCCTACGCGAAGATGTTCCGCCAGGGGATCGACCACGTGGTGACGCTCGCGGCAGAACCGCTGCCCGCCAGCGACTGAGGACTCCCATGGCACTCAAGATCGTCCGCGTGCATCCGAAGAACCGCGTGCTGGCGTGGATCGAGGATCGCCTGCCGGTGATGTCGTTCCTGTCGGCGCACACGGTCACCTACTACGCGCCGAAGAACTTCAACTTCTGGTACTACTTCGGCGTGCTGGCCTCGGTGGTGCTGGTCAACCAGCTGGTCACCGGGATCTTCCTGGCGATGCACTTCAAGCCGTCCGCGGCCGAGGCGTTCTCCTCCGTCGAATACATCATGCGCGACGTGGAGTGGGGCTGGCTGATCCGCTACATGCACTCCACCGGTGCATCGCTGTTCTTCGTGGTCATCTACTTCCACATGTTCCGCGCGCTCCTGTACGGATCGTTCAAGCGCCCGCGCGAACTGGTGTGGGTGCTGGGCATGCTGCTCTACCTCACGCTGATGGCCGAAGCCTTCATGGGCTACGTGCTGCCGTGGGGCCAGATGTCGTTCTGGGGCGCGAAGGTGATCATCTCGCTGTTCGGCGCGGTGCCGGTGATCGGCAACGGGCTGACCGAATGGATCATGGGCGACTACCTGCCGGGCGATGCCACGCTCAACCGCTTCTTCGCGCTGCACGTGATCGCGCTGCCGCTGGTGCTCCTGCTGCTGGTCACCCTGCACATCCTGGCGCTGCACGAAGTCGGTTCGAACAACCCCGACGGCGTGGAGATCTCCGAGCGCCCCGACCGCGACGGGAACCCCGTCGACGGCATTCCGTTCCATCCGTACTACACGGTGGAGGACACGCTGAGCACGGTCGTGTTCCTGCTGGTGGCGGCGTTCCTGGTGTTCTTCACGCCGACCGTGGGCGGGTTGTTCCTCGAACACGACAACTTCGTCGAAGCCGATCCGCTGGTCACGCCCGAGCACATCCGGCCGGTGTGGTACTTCACGCCGTTCTACGCGATGTTGCGCGTGATCCCGCACAAGCTCAGCGGCGTGATCGTCATGTTCGCGGCGATCGGCGCGCTGTTCCTGCTGCCGTGGCTGGATCGCGGCAAGGTGCGCTCGATCCGCTATCGTGGCCTGGGTTACCGCATCGCGCTGTTTGCGTTCGCGACGGCATTCATCGTGCTCGGCTTCGTCGGCATGGGCACGACCACGTCGCTGATCGAAGGCGTCGTCGGCGAGGACGGCAACGTCAACGCGATCGACAACTGGATCGGCCGCGCGATGGTCGCGGTCTACTTCGGCTTCTTCGCCTTCCTGTGGATCTACACCTTCTTCGGGCTGGAGCGCACGCGACCGGTGCCGGAACGCGTGACCTCGCACGGTTGACCGGAAGGATCAGGCGATCGCGTCCGAACGCGCATCCGCGCCGGAGGCATGCGCGTAGGCGTCGCCGGCCTTCAGGCCCACCATCGTGCAATCGATGTCCATGGCGCGGATGCGATCGCTCATGAAGTCGATGAACACCCGGATGCGCTTGGGCAACTGATGGCGGCTCAGGTAGCACAGGTAGTGGCCGCGATCGTCGGGCGCCAGCGTGTTGAGGCAGCTCACCAGGCGCCCCGCGTGCAGGTCCTCGCAGACCTGGTACGCCGCCAGCTGCGCCATGCCCTGGCCGTCGAGCACGGCCTGCATCGCCAGCGAAGGATCGTTGACGACGATGTCGCCTGCCGGCGTGAGGACGTGGCGCTGTCCGTCGACGCGGAATTCCCACGCGAGCAGGCGGCCGTTGGGCAGGCGCTGGTTGATGCAGTCGTGGGCGTCCAGTTCGACGATCGAGGTCGGCAGGCCGCGGCGACGCGCATAGTCCGGCGAGGCGCACACGAGCATCTGCATCGGGATCAGCCGCTTGGCGACGACCTGGCTGTCTTCCAGCCGGCCGTCGCGGAAGGCGACGTCGATGCGTTCGGCGGCCAGGTCGACCATGCGGTCCTCCAGCGACAGTTCCAGGCCGACCGCGGGATAGGCTTCGCGGAAATGCGCGAGCAGCGGCGCGACGACCTTGCGGCCGAAGCCGAGCGAGGCGCTGATCTTCAACATGCCCTGCGGCGGACCGTCGCGCAGGTCGCGCATGTCTTCCAGCGCCTGCAGCAGCTTTTCCACGCCGGGACGGCAGTTCTCGTAGAACTGCTCGCCTTCGCGGGTCGTCGTGGTGCTGCGCGTCGTGCGCGAGAGCAGGCGTGCGCCGAGTTGCGCTTCGAGCTTCTGCACGCTGCGGCTCACCGCGGACCGGCCGATGCCCAGGCGTTCCGCGGCGCGCGAGAAGCTGCCTTCGTTGGCGACGGTGAGGAAGGCGACCACGCCCGCGTAGCTCGCCGAAAGGCTGGATGCGAGCGAGTCGCGATGGTCGGACGAGGAGTGGTGCAGCGAAACGTGCGACATGGCGCTTCCTCCGGACCGGGTTCATCCTTGAGCGTGCCAGCGGCACGCGGCGCGCGACATCCCCGGACAGGTCAATCCGTGCCCCCCCGATCCGGGGGGCGGGTCTGCAGGTGGATGACGCGGTGGCCGTGGCGGCGGGCATCGAGCGAGTAGGCGCCGGCCCCCAGCATCGCCATCGCGGCGCAGCCGCCGACGTGCGCGGCGAGCAGCGCCTGCTGGATCGGGGCGGAGAAGGGCAGCATCGCAAGGATCGCCGAGCCCAGCACAAGTGCCGCCACGCGCGTGGCGAAGCCGCTCAGCAGCAGCACCGCGACCACGCCGGCGAGAAGGCGCAGCACGGTCGTTCCGATCGTCAACGGCGGCAGTATCGCGGCGATGCCGAAGGGAACCGGCGCGTAGCACGCGCGAAGCACGAGCAAACCAAGTCCCGCAGCGCCATCGGGAAAGCGGCATAGGTAATTGGTCATGCCCCGACGGTATCGCTGATCCGGCGCTACGCTAGGCTCGACCGGGGGCCTTTTCGATCCCCTGATCGGGGGTAATATCGAACGCCAAAGCCGGCACCCATGGACGATGCCCCACACGGGAACGGCCATGCGGCTACTCGGGATCCTCCTGTTCGCCCTCCTGGCGGCCACGTCGCACGCGATGTCCGCGGCCGGGTCCCGTCCGCTTGAGCGCTACGTCCACCAGCGCTGGATCGAGGGAAGCGAAGTCCCGGTGCCGGTCGTCGCGATGGCGCAGGGCCACTACGGATTCCTGTGGCTCGCGACCGGCGACGGACTGTTCCGTTTCGACGGACTGCGTTTCGAGCCCATCACGGCCGAACCCGACGACCGCAAGCACGAATCGCCCAGCGCTCTGCTGGTGACGGCGAAGGGCGAGGTCTGGACCAGTTTCGAAAGTTCGCGGCAGTTCGCGGTGTACCGCGACGGCGCATTGCGCATCCTCGCCGGCGCGCCCGCGCCGAGCCGCATCGTGCAGATGGTCGAAGGCACGGACGGCTCGATCTGGGCGCTCACGGCCAACTACAACGCGGAAGTGCTGCGCTATCGCAACGGCGACTGGCGAACCTACGACGCCGCCGACGGCCTGCCGAAGAGCAACGCGGCGAACCTGCTCGTCGCGCGCGATGGCGCGCTGTGGGTCGCCTGCACCACGGGCATCGCGCGCCTGGCGCCGGGCGCGTCGCGGTTCGAAATCGTGCGGCCTGCCGTGCGGGCGAAGCTCTCGCAGGACGAACTCGGCCGGATCTGGCTCTTCGACGCCGGCGGCATGCGCGCGATCACGGGCGCGGGCGGACGTGGCGAGCCGCCGGCACCGCATGCGTCGGGCAATGCGCGCGAACTTCCGGCGCGCGGCACGCCGCTGTTCGACCGCGGCGGGAACATCTGGATCGCTACGCGCTACGACGGCGTGCAACGCATCGCGGCGCCGATCGGCGCGCCGGGCGATGCGGCGGTCGAATCGTTCACGGCACGCGACGGCTTGTCTTCCGACGTGACCAACCAGGTCCTGGAAGATCGCGAAGGCAACGTGTGGATCGGCACGCAGGGCGGCCTGGATCGCTTCCGGCCCGCGACGCTGATCGCGCAGCCCGGGCTTTCGTCGCCCGCCGCGTACGGCGACAAGCTGTTGGCCGCGTCCGACGGCAGCGTCTACATCGGACAGGCGCAGACGCTGTATCGCGCGCGACCACACGGAGCGCCCGAACCGGTGCTTCGCGACATGCCCGAGCCCGAAAGCCTCTGCGAAGCGCCCGATGGCGCGATCTGGATCGGGACGCGGACGCACATCCTGGTCTGGGCGGACGGGCGGATCGCGCGGCGGATCGAACGACCCGACCGCCAGGCCGCGCACAACGTCATCTACGACTGCGCGTTCGACGCGCAGGGCGACTACTGGATCTCGGCGGCGGGCAGCGGCGTGCATCGACTGCGGCGAGGGGAGTGGACGACGCAACTCCAGCCCGGCACACGCATCGACTTCTATCCGACGACGATGGAGCGTTCGCCTTCGGGTGGCGTGGTCGTGCAGGTGGGCGACCGGCTCGCATGGTTCGGCGGGCCGGAGGTGAAGTACAGCCCGCTGGACTTCGGCGGCGGAGACATCAAGGTGCTGACGCTGTACACGGCCGGGCGCGACGTCTACACCGCCGGAGCGTTCGGCCTCTCCCGCCATCGCAATGGCAAGGTCGAAACCGCGCGCGCTCCCGGGATGTCGCCGCGCAGCCGCATCAACGGCGTCGTGCGTACGCCGGAGGGCGACACATGGCTCGCGTATCCACGATCGCTGGTGCGGCTGACGCAGCGCGAGCTGGACGCGGCATTCGCGAAGGGCGAACTGCCAGGGCAGGCGCTCTCGCTCGGTCCGGGCGATGGACTGGGCAGCCGCGCGCATTCGCATTCGCAACGTTCGCTGGTGCTCGGCGGCGACGGCCGGCTGTGGCTCGCCACGGAAACCGGCACGCTGTCCATGGATCCGGCGCGGATCCTCTCCAACCGCGTGCCGCCAGGGGTGTTCATCCGTTCGATCGACGTGGACGGCCGGGCGTATCGCGATCCGCGCAGCGTCAGGCTGCACACCGGCGCGTCGAAGATCCAGATCGATTTCGCCATCCTGAGCTTCGCCGACCAGCAGCGCGTGCACGTGCGATACAAGCTCGAAGGTTTCGATCGGGAATGGGTCGATCCCGGCCTGCGGCGCCAGGCGTTCTACACGAACCTGCCGCCGGGCCATTACACGTTCCGCGTCATCGCCGCGAACAACGACGGCGTGTGGAACCGCACTGGCGCGACGCTCGATTTCGAGATACCGCCAACGTTCGTGCAGTCGGTCTGGTTCCCGGTCCTGTGCGCGGGCGTGGCGCTGGTGCTGCTCATCGCGCTGTACCGGCTGCGCATCGCGCAGGTCGCCGCGCGCATCCGGGCGCGGCTGGAGGAACGCACGGAAGAGCGCGAACGCATCGCGCGCGAGTTGCACGACACGCTGCTGCAGGGCGTGCAGGGCCTGATCCTGCGCTTCCAGGCCGTCGCCGACCGCATCGCGCCGGACGACGGGTCGAAGTCGCAGCTCGATTCGGCGCTGGCGGCGGCGGACGACGTGGTGGCCGACGCACGCAACCGCGTCCGCGACCTTCGCGGTACCGGCGATGCGGGCGACCTGACGCGCGTGATCGAACACCTGGTCGAGGACACGCCGTTCGATCCGCCCGTCCCGGTGCGCATCGTGATCGAGGGCCGGCCGGTGCCGGTGCATCCGCTGGTCGTGGCGGAAGTCAGCAAGATCCTGCGCGAGGCGCTGCTCAACGTGTCGCATCACGCGCAGGCGTCGTCGGTGGAGATCGGCATCGGCTACGACAGCCGCCAACTGGCCGTGCGCATTCGCGACGACGGCGTGGGCATTCCCTCGCACGTGGTGTTGAACGGCCACAAGGAAGGCCATTACGGCATGCTTGGCATGCGCGAGCGCGCGGAGAAGATCGGCGGCAAGCTCACCGTGACGAGCATTCACCACGGCGGCTCGGAAGTTACACTTTCCCTTCCGGGCCGGCTGGCGTTCGCGCGGCGTGCATCGCACAGGCGCCACCGGTGGCTGTCGCGGCTGTTCGGCATGAGGTCCGCAGATGAATGATCCCAAGATCCGCGTCCTGGTCGTCGACGACCACCCGGTGCTGCGCGACGGCGTCGCCGCGCTGCTGGCGAACCAGACCGACATGATGCTGGTCGGGGAGGCGAACAACGGCAGCGAAGCGCTGCAGCGCTACCTCGAACTGCGCCCGGACGTGACGCTGATGGACCTGCAGATGCCCGGGATGAACGGCGTCGAGGCGATCGGCGCGATCCACGCCGAGAATCCGCACGCGCGCATCGTCGTGCTGACCACCTACGCCGGCGATGCGCAGGCGGTGCGCGCCCTGCGCGCGGGCGCGGCGGGCTACCTGCTCAAGAGCAGCCTGCGCACCGAGCTGGTCGACGCGATCCGCGACGTGCATCGCGGCCAGCGCCACGTGCATCGCGACGTGGCGGGCGAGATCGCCAAGCATGTCGCCGACGAGCCTTTGAGCGAACGCGAGGTCGCGATCCTGCGGCTGGTGTCGGTCGGCCATGCGAACAAGCAGATCGCCGCGCGGTTGCGCCTGTCGGAAGAAACCGTGAAGGGACATCTGAAGAGCATTTTCGCCAAGCTCGACGTCGCCGACCGCACGCATGCCGTCACGGTCGCGGCACGGCGCGGCATCATCGAACTGTGAGCGGCTCCTGCCGCGCGTGCTCGCGCAGGATGCGCACGATTTCCGCCACCGCGGCCGGGCGCTCGTGCACGCGGTGGCCGGATTCGACGACCAGCGACGAGGCGGCGCCCGGCAGCATCGCGCTTTCCAGCGGGACGACGCCATCGGATGGCCGATGACGTCCCGGCTGCACGCCGGCGATCGTGTGGTAGGGAAAACCCGGAGGCGGCATCAGCGATTCAGCCGCGCGACGCACGGGTTGTTCGGATCGCAGCGTGGTGATGCTGTTGATCCAGCCTTCGAGGAACACCGGCAGCAGTTCGGGACGGATCGCGTGCGGATTGCGCCCGGCGATGCGACGCAGGGCGTGTACCTCGCTCGTGCGGCGGCCGACGAGGTCGCCGGTGAGACGCCCCAGTACGCTCGCCGCGCTCGGGCTGCCCCGGTGCGGCGCCGCGAGGAAGATGGCGCGCGCGATACCCGCGTAGGGCACGAAGTGGAAGATGCGGTCCATGAGTGCCCGGTCCTCGTCGTCGGCATCGAGCATCGCCGACGGAACGAGGAACGCCGCGTTCCACAGCGCGTCGCCGCTGTCCGCGCATAACAGCCGCGCGACGACACCGCCGAGGCTGTGGCCGAGCAGCACGGTTCGCGATGACGCCCTGGCATCGCCATCGGGATCGAGCAGGGCCCATGCATCGTCGAGGTAACGCTGCACGTGCAGTCGCGCGACCAGCAACGGCACGTCGGTCCGGTAGACGACCTGCCAGACCTGGAAGCGCTCGCGCAGGTCCGTTTCGCCCCACACGGCATTGGACACGCGCGACCAGATCAGCGGATTGCTGCCGAGCCCGTGGATCATCACCAGCGGACATTTGCGCGCGTCGTAGTCTTCGAGCAGGTACAGGCCGGCGCGGCGTCCGATCTCCTTTCCGCCCACCAGCCCCCACAGTCCACGACGTTCGAGTTTCGATACCTCCATCGCCCACGCATACGCGGCGGAAGTGTCGCGGGCGAGCGGCAGGCGGTGCGCTCCGATGACGACCTCGTCCAGCGGCCCGGGATCGGCCAGCACCAGCGTCGGCGTCGTGTCCTGCGATTGCGCATCCGGCTCGATCCAGGCGGTGAGGTTCCGGAAGGCGCCGGAATGCGGCAGCAATCGCGACGCCGGTGAAGCCGCGTTCGACGACGCCAGCGCCGCCAGCGCGACGCCGAACCCGGGCCGGCTGTAGCGGCGGCCGTCGAAGGCGTCCATCGGAACGTCGCGGGCGAGCCGCATGCGCAGGGGAGGGGGCAAGGTCGTCGACACGTTGCGGAACTCGACCTGCACGTCGACGCCGTCCAGATGCAGCCGGCCGACGCACCAGCCGCCGGCATGCCGGCGCAGCAACAGGGCGATCGCCTCGTTCGCGGCGCGGTTCGCCAATGCGACGGTGGCCTCGACGTCATCGTCGCGGCCGATGGCGAGGGCGCGCCAGGCCTCGACCGCGCAGTGCAGCCACGCCCGCAACGGCTCGTCGGCTCCGGGTGCCTGCATCGCCCATGCACGGGCGGAATCCAGCGCGTGGGCGGACGCGGGCTGCGTCGATGCGCCTTTCGAGTCCCCGAATCGCGGCGGCGTGGTCACGGCATGCGAGGCCGACTACAGGTGCGGCTCGACCGGCAACCAGCCGACCATCCGAACCACCGCGCGCGGCCAGGGGCCCACGTCGGGTTCGTGCGTCATCACCACCGGTGGCGTGTGCGTGCCATCCAGCCAGCGGAGCGCGCCGTCCTTGTTCCGGTAGACCCGGTAGCTGAGCGAGGGCGTCGTCAGGCGCAGATACTCCGAGCGCAGTTGCGCGGCGAGCACCGGATCGTCGAACAGCACGCCCATTTCCGTGTTGAGGTCCTTCGACCGCGGATCGACGTTGAACGAGCCGACGAAGCCGCGCGTGTCGTCCAGCACGAAGGCCTTGGTGTGGAGGCTCGCGCCTTCGCGATGCGTCTGCGCGCCCGGTTTCGTCATCGCGTACGGACGCAGCTCGTACAGCCGCACACCGTGTTCGAGCAGGCGAGGCCGGTACTTCGCGTATCCGCTGTGGACCGCATGCACATCGGTGGCGGCAAGCGAGTTGGTGACCACGCCGACGTGGACGCCGCGCCGCGTCAGTTCGGCGAGCCGTGCGGTGCCGTCCTCGCCGGGAATGAAGTAGGGGGAGATCACCAGCGCCTTCGTGCGCGCGCCGGAGATCATCGGCGCCAGGCGCCCGACCAGCCACTGCCGGCGATCGCCGCTCCATTTGAGCGGTGGATCGGCGACGACCTCGATGCGCGGCGTCCAGTGCGGGGCGATCGCGTCGCGGTAGTAGTTGCCGATCAGCTGCGACGCGGCGACACGGTCGAGGTAGGCCCTGGCCGGCTCGCCCCTGGCGTCGTCGCGCACGCGTGCCAGCACCGCGCGCAGCGCGCCCGGCGCCCGCTTGCCGAGGGAGGAGATCGGCACTGCCGCGTCGCTGTTCCAATAGCGATCGAACACCCCGCTGGCCTGCTGCGCGGCAGGCCCGAACAGCAGCAGGTCCAGGTCGCGGAAGTTCGTCTGCGCGCCCGCCTCGAAATACCGGTCGCCGATGTTGCGTCCGCCGACGATCGCGATGCGGCCGTCGGCGATCCATGCCTTGTTGTGCATCCGGTGGTTGATGCGTACCAGCCGGCGCAGGAATTCGAGCGCCCGCGCCACGCCCTCGCGATGGCTGAACGGGTTGTACACGCGCAGCTCGATGTTCGGATGTGCATCCATCGCGAGCAGGTGCGGGTCGAGCCCGTAGGCGTTCATGTCGTCGAGCAGGATGCGCACGCGCACGCCGCGTTCGGCCGCGCCGAGCACCTCGCTCGCAAGAAGCCGCCCGGTGAGGTCGTTGTGCCAGATGAAGTATTGAAGGTCGAGGCTGCGTCCGGCCCGTCGCGCGGAAATCGCGCGGGCGGCGAAGGCGTCGAGGCCGTCGGTCAGGAACACCGCGCCCGTGCTGCCCGGATTCGCCGCAAGCAGCGGAGCGAGTTCGCGATCGATCTCCGTCTGGTCGGGCTGCAGGGGCATGGCGTACTCGGGAATGCCGGACGGGGGCGGGGCAGGGCGGTTCGTCATCAGCACGGCGAGGGCGAACGCGGCGAGCAGCAGGGCGATGCCCGCCAGCAGCCCGACGACGATCCGCTTCGCCACGCGCCGCATCGCAACCTCGATGGCCGCGCGAACGTCGCCTAGACGAAGGCGCTGAAGCCCGTGATCGCCCGGCCCACGATGAGCGCGTTCATCTCGCGCGTGCCCTCGTAGGAGTACAGCGCTTCGGCGTCGGCGACGAAACGGCCGACCTGCTGGTCGAGCAGGATGCCGTTACCGCCCAGCAGTTCGCGCGCCCAGCCCACGGTCTCGCGCATGCGCACGGTGCACACGCCTTTGGCGAGCGCGGCGTGTTCGTCGCGCATCAGGCCCTGGTCCTGCATCTGCGACAGGCGCACGCAGACCGCCTGCGTGGAAGTGATGTTGCACAGCATGCGGAACAGGAGGTCCTGCACGAGCTGGAAGCTCGCGATCGGCTTGCCGAACTGCATGCGACGCTGCGCGTAGCGCAGCGCGTATTCGTAGGCGCCGCGTGCGCAGCCCACCGATTCCCAGGCGACGCCGGCACGCGTCGCGGCCAGCACGCGCGCGGTGTCCCTGAACGAATGCGCTTCCTGCAGGCGGTTGGACTCCGGCACGCGGCAATCCTCCAGCGTGATCAGCCCGTTCTGCACGACCCTCAACGCCATCTTGTGCAGGATCTTCTCGACGTGGAAGCCGGGCGAGCGGTTCTCGACGATGAAACCCTTCACCTGTCCGTCGTCGACGTCGCGCGCCCACACGATCGTGATGTCGCCCCACGTCGCGTTGCCGATCCACTTCTTCTGGCCGTTGAGGACCCAGGTGTCGCCGTCGCGCCGCGCGGTGGTGGTGAGCCCGCCGGCCGCGCCGGAACCGACCTCGGGTTCGGTCAGCCCGAACGATCCGATGGTCTCCATCCGCGCCATCGGCGGCAGCCATCGCTCTTTCTGCTCGTGCGAGCCGCACAGGTAGATGGAGCCCATCGCCAGGCCGCTGTGCACGCCGAAGAAGGTCGCGATGGACGAATCCACGCGCGCGATCTCCATCGTGACGAAGCCCAGCGATGTCGTCGTGCCGCCGGGGCAGCCGTAGCCCTGGTAGGGAATCCCGCTGATGCGCAGCGCCTTCAGTCCGGGCAGCAGCTGGAACGGAAACTCGTCGCGCTCCCAGAAGTCGGAAATCACCGGCTGGACGTCCTGTTCCATGAACGCTCGTACCTTCAGGCGCAGCGCGTTCTCCTCTTCCGACAACAGGCCGGAGAACCCGTAGAAGTCGCCGTCCGCCTCTGGCAGTCGGACCTGCGTGGCAAGCGCCGGAGCGTCGTGGCGATTCATCGGATGTCCTCCTGTTTCCCGTGCAGCTGCACCGCACACCTGCGATCGCTGCATTGAGGCGATGCTAGTCGTGCGACGAAACGCGAAGTAGCGACGCGATCGTCAACAGCCTGTTTCCCTGCATGCGCCAAAACGATGCGGCTCGCGCATGCGCTCCCCGGCTGCGGCGTGACTACCGGCGGGGCTGGACTCCCAGGCGTGGCGAATACGCCCGGAGGCCTGCTCCCAGGTGAGTCCGGTGCAGCCTGCGTAGTCGCTCCAGAGCGTTTCGGCCAGGCCCGCGACGGCTTCCCAGTCGTCACCGCGCGCGAGTTCACGCACCGAGGCGCCGATCTCACGGATCAGGCCCCGCGCGGGCAGGTCGGCCGGGTCGGGCGCTTGCGTCGGCGGGGGCGTGCCTGCCATGGGTGTCGGGCGATGGACGCCGTGGAGGAACGCGTCGACGACGCACGCGACGTGATCGCGGATCTCGCTGTGGGACGGAGCCTCGCGCAGGCCCAGCACGACTTCCAGATGCAGGTTCCCCCTGAGCATCGCGATGAACCGTCGAGCCGCGAGTGCGCAATCGTCCACGTCGATCTCGCCGCGCCATCTCGCGGCAGCCAGCAGCTTGCGCGTTTTCTCGATCGCCTGTTCCGGCGCCGCCGACCGGTACGCTCCCGCGACGCCGGGATCGCGCACGCCTTCGGCGATGGCCGCTCGATGGAGCCCGATGCCGGATCGCGACGTCATCGCGGCGACGACCGCGGTTCCAAGGTGCAGCAGCGTGTCCGGCAGCGTGGCCCCGCGCAGTTTCGGCATCCAGGCCAGTGCGGTGCGCGAATGCCGCTGCGATTCCGACGACACGTGCCGACGCAGGAATCCCGCCACATCGACCCGCTCGACGTCCGGCTCGCTCGACAGCCGCCGGTAGAGGCCGTTGGGCGTCCACGTCCTGTACGGGCGGCCCAGCATGTAGGACACCAGCACGCTGCAGTTGGCCCAACCGCGCATCTGGCTGCCGCGCCCGGGAATCCACTCGCGCACCTTGAGGACGTCGCCCATCCCGCCCCAGCGGAGGAACTTGATCGCCTGCTCCAGCGTCAGCACGTTGACCATCATCCGCGTCCACCACGGCTCCATCAGCAGCCAGGTGCCGTCCTCGTGCGGACGAAGCGCGAACACGTGCTTGTGCCGGCGGTCGGCGAATGCGTGCCACCACTGCCGGCGCAAGCCGGGCACGAAGCAGATGAACCAGTTGGCCGGCTCGATGGTGATGGGCGATCCGTTGGCATCGATGGCGATCGATGAAGGCTCCGGCGTCTTGGCCGGGAACGGGTTGAAGATGGATTGGAACGCATTCACGGCGCGATCAGTCCAGTGCGTGGCAAGTGGGGAACGCATCGTCGAAACGTGTCTTGATACCCGAAAGAAACACCTCGACCATCCAGTCGAGGTCGTCGTCGATGCGGGCCTGGCCGTTTGCCAGGGACGCGTCGGCGACATCCCAGTACGTACGCAGCAGGGAAAGGAAATGTCCCGCCGCGCGCCGGCAATCCATGTCGGCTGCGAAACCCTGCGACCTGGCGAAGGACATGAACCGGGCGAGATCGTCGCGGACGCGTGCAGGACCGTGCCGGTAAAAGTCCGCGCGGATGGCGGGCACGCCGAAATCGCCCGTCACCGCGATGCGATACAGGTTGCCCAGCTGCAAGCCCGAGTATTCGTCCGTCGCCTGCCGCGCGAACGCGACCAGCTGCGCGTGGAAGCTGGCGCCGGTCGGGCGTTCCGCCAGCGGCGCAAGCATCCGGTCGGCAATCGCGGTCACGACGGCGATGAATAGCGCGCCATCGTGATCGAAGGCCGCGACGACCGCCGATCGCGGTATGCCTGCCATCTGCAGGACGG
Source organism: Lysobacter sp. SCRH-1R (assembly GCF_057747855.1). Lineage (NCBI taxonomy): Bacteria > Pseudomonadati > Pseudomonadota > Gammaproteobacteria > Lysobacterales > Lysobacteraceae > Lysobacter > Lysobacter sp. SCRH-1R. The sequence continues at coordinate 2,075,917 of NZ_CM173227.1, forward strand.
CACCGAGCGTATCGGCGTGTCTCGAGTGGAGGGCATCGGCGACCTTCCGAACGAGCTCGGCGCGAAGCGACTCGCGTGATCCCTCCGGATGGGGGTGTGCAGCGGCGAACATCATCGTCTTCCGTGGTGCCTGGAGCGGCGGGATTCTAGGAGCGCACGACGGGAGCCTGTAGCCACGCGGCGGGACGCGGGCCGTTTACCTCGGAGAAACAGTCCGCACCGCCGTGTGGCCGGGAATTGGTGTCTGGCGAGCAACATGCTGTGCGCCGGCGGATGGCTTCCGCCCGCGGGTGCGCGCGCCTAGATTTCCCGATATCGATGGCCGAACCGTGGGAATCCTGCGGGATCCGAGGAGAGTTCGCATGAGTCCCGACGCACGCTTTCGCGCCTGGATGTCCGGTTCGCTGGCCCTGACCGGACTGGCGTTCGTCTACTTCCTCATCGCCGACGTGCATATGCCGGTATCTCCCGAAGCGCGGCTGACCTACCACGTCACGCAGGTCGCGCCAGACGTGAGCGGGCGCGTGGTCGATGTGCTCGTGCAAAACAACGAACAGGTCGTGCCGGGCCAGCCGCTGTTCCGCATCGATCCTGACTCCTATCGCACCGCCGTCCACGACGCCGAACTGCTCGTGGAGCAGGCCATGCAGGACAACTCACAGCTCGACGCGAACATCATCGCGGCCACGGCGGAAGTCCGGCGGATGCGGACGCAGGTCGATGACGCCGAGCGCGAACTGAAACGCTTCCGCGAACTGGTCGGCGAGCGCTACGTATCTCGATCGGCGCTCGACCAGACGCAGGCGCGTCGCGATGCGTCGCAGGCCGCGCTGCAGTCGGCACGGGCAGCGCTCAACGCCGTGCGCGTCCAACGCGGCAACGACGGTGACCGAAGCCTGCGCCTGCGCCGGGCGCGCAATGCGCTGGACAACGCCCAGCTCAACCTGCGCCGCACGGAAGTGGTCGCACTGGCGTCGGGAATCGTCAGCAACATGCGTCTTCAGGTCGGTGCCTACGCGCAGGCCGGCGCGCCCAAACTCGTCCTGATCAGCGAAATGCCGAACCTGCAGGCGGATTTCCGCGAGAAGGCGCTGATCAATGTCGCGCGCGGCACGCGGGCGCAGGTCGCGTTCGACGCTTTACCCGGGCGCTTGTTCGACGCGGAAGTGACTTCGCTGGACGCGGGCGTCGCGCAGGGCCAGATCGATCCGGACGGCCGCCTGGCCGCGCCGACGCAGAACGATCGCTGGGTGCGCGATGCCGAACGCGTACGCGTGAACCTCCGCCTGCTGGAAGCGCCATCGCGCCCGTTGATGACGGGCGCCCGCGCGACGGTGCAGCTGCACCCACGCCCCGACGGACTGCGCTACTGGCTGGGAAACCTGCAGATCCAGCTGATCACGCTGCTCCACTATGTCTACTGACGCGCTCCCGGCATCCGCGCCTGCACGCCCGGCGCTGGGCGAACACGCATGGCGTCAGGCGTGCCGCATCGCGATCGGCAGCACGTTCGGGTTGATGGTGGTGAAACTGGCCGACTGGCCATTCGGTGTGTTCTTCGGCCTGTATCCGGTGCTGTTGCTGGGCCTGGTGCCGGTCTTCAAACTGCCCATCGCGCTGCAATTCATCGCCAGCAGCGTGGCGAGCATTGCGATGGTCAACCTGCTGTTGCTGCTGGGCAATGCGTCGCCGATCCTTGCGGTGGCAGTGTTCTTCGCGTTCTCGCTGCTGTGCTTTCGACTGATGGCGAACGGACCGCTGTTCCTGTTCGGCGCGCTGTCGATGGTCGCGACGTCGGTGCTCGTGCATCTTGCCAGCTATCCGCACGTGCCGAAGAGCGATCTGTTCAACACACAGTTCATCGCCACCTTGCTGGCCGTCTTCATCGCGGCGCTCGTGCATGCACTCCTCCCGGAAAAGCGCAACATCCCGCGTCCAGCCGGCGCGAAGCCGCCCGGCGTGGTCCGTCACCAGATGCTGCTCGGCGCCGTGTGCGCCAGCGCATCGTTCATCGCGTTCCAGCTGCTGGACCTGAGCGATTCGCTCTCCGCGCAGGCCGCGACCGTGCTGATCCTGTTTCCGATGTCGCTTGCAGGCGGGCGCAGTGCCGCTTGGACGCGCGTCGCCGGCACGTTGCTCGGCACCGTTTACGCGCTCGTGCTGCAACTCATCCTCTACACGCATGTCTCCCAGGTGGTTTTCATCGTCGCGCTGTACGGCATCGGCATGTTGCTGTTCGCGGTCATGCACGTGCGAGAGAACGCGGGCCCCGCGGTCGGATTGAGTGGCGCGACGGCCCTGGCCGTGCTGATCGGCCAGTTGTCCCCGACGGGCGACCTGTACGGCGTGTCGCTCTACCGCTTCAGCTCCGTGGCCGTGGCGGTCCTGGCGATGCTGCTGTGCATCTTCGCGGTCGACTGGTTCCTGCGCTGGTATCTCGCGGACCGTGCGGTCGTCGCCGCAAAGTGATGCCCTGCGTACCTTCCTTTGTATCGAGCCAGCCGGATGAACGCCGAGACCCAACACTTCGTCGAACTTCACCACCCCGTCCGCACCGTGTCCGACCGCATCGCCCATGGCATCACCAGGGCCTTGCGCCTCTTCGCCGACACATTGTTCGCCAAGCGATATGGCAACCGCGCGATCGTTCCGGAGACCGTCGCCGCCGTGCCAGGCATGGTCGGCGGTGCGTTGCTGCACCTTCGCTGCCTGCGCTGGATGCGCCACGATCGGGGATGGATCCGCACGCTGCTCGACGAAGCCGACAACGAGCGCATGCACCTGATGACTTTCATGGAGATCGCACGGCCGAGCGCTTTCGAACGCATGATGGTGCTCGTCGCCCAGGCCCTGTTCTTCACGTTCTACCTGCTTCTCTACCTGGCGTCCTCCCGCACCGCGCATCGGCTGGTCGGTTACTTCGAGGAAGAAGCGGTGGTGAGCTACACGCGCTACCTGGAGGAGATCGACGCGGGGCGGATCGACAACGTTCCAGCGCCGGCGATCGCCATCGACTATTGGCAATTGCCGCCCGATGCACGCCTGCGCGAGGTCGTCATCGCGGTCCGGCAGGACGAAGCGGGGCACCGCGACGTCAATCACGCGATAGCCGCGCAGCACGCGCGCACGGTACCTGTCACCGACACCCTGTAACGGATTCCCCGGGGCAACATGGCACCGACTCAGCGCACGCGCGTGGCGGTGCCTTGCAGGAAGATGTCGACGGCGCGGATCACCCGCGGCTTCCAGGCGCGTTCGCTCAAAGGCGGCCGGACGCCGAGCAGGACCTCAAGGTAGGTATCGTCGCGCAACATACCGATGAAGTGTTCCGCCGTCGCGGTGGGATTGCCGATGGCCAGTGAACCCGCCTCGGCATGCCGCGAAAGCAGTTGCGCCAGCCCCGTCACGGCGCGACGCGGGCCGCTTCGCAGGAAGATCCCGGCAAGCTCCGGCCTGCGCGCGCCTTCGGCAATCACGAGGCGGTAAAGGGCCACGGTCCGCGGGTCCATCAGTGCGCGCATGACCGCGCCCGCGAACTGGATCAGCGAAGCACGCACGTCGTCGCCGATGACATCGCCGGCGTCCGGAAGCGTGCGCAGCACCTCTTCGGAAATGCCCGTGAGCATCGCTGCGAGCAGATCGTCCTTGCCGCCGAAGTGACTGTAGATCGCCCGCTTGGAACCACCGACGCGCTCGATCACCGCGTCGATGCTGGTGTTGGCGTAGCCGTCGCGCAGGAACAGTTCGCCAGCGGCCTCGAGGATCTGCTGGCGCAGATCGTCTGGGCTGCGACGGGTGCGGCGGGACGAAGAATCGGTGGAGTAGGGCACGGGACGTTCCTGCCGGTTGACAACTTAAGGTACTCGTCGGTACCTTTTCTTTCAAGGGTACTGTACAGTACCCAAGAGCCGCGCTGCATCGAGCCGATGGGCGCGGGCGCGATCGCGTCCAGCCATTTCCCGCGCGGCGGCTTCCATGAACTGCGCCCACCCATGTCGACTCCCTGCCTGCCCAACCCGCTGACGTCGAGCCCGCTGTCGGCGCGGTTCCCGACGAATTTCACCCACGTCGTCGCCTTCATTTCGGTCGTGCGGGAGGGAAGCTTCGCGCGCGCCGCGGATCGCCTGGGAGTAGGGCGCTCGGCAGTGAGTCGCAGTGTCCGCAAGCTGGAAGACCATGTCGGCGCCCGGCTGCTGAGCCGAACGACGCGCAGCGTGTCGCTTACGAACGAAGGCCGCACGTTCTATGACGCGTGCTGGCCTGGGGTGGAGAGAATCGTGCTGGCGATGGAGGAATTGCAGGAACTGCGCGCCGGGCCACCGACGGGCGAATTGCGGATCGCGGCACCGCAAAGCTTCGGGAGACAGGTCGTCGCGCCGCTGCTGGCAGAGTTCCAGGCGCTGTTTCCCGAGCTGTCGCTGGAGCTGCTGTTGGGCGAAGGCGCGGTGGATTTCGCTGCCGACCGGATCGATGTCGCCTTCCGCGATGGCGACCTGGAGGACAGCCGCGTTCACGCCAGGCTCCTCGCGCCGATGCAGCTGCGCGTTCACGCCTCAAGCGACTATGCGCGTCGGCATGGGCTGCCAGCATCCGTCGAAGACCTGTCCCGACACGCGTGCATCAACCTCCGCCTGCCCAACGGGCGTTTGCAGGAATGGCATTTCAGGCGCGAAGAGCGTATGCACGCGGTGACGCCCGATGCGCGGCTCGTGTTCAACGACCCCTCGCTGGTGCTGCGGGCTTCGCTGGACGGAATGGGCCTGGCGCAGTTGCCGGCGTGCATCGGCCGCGATGCGGTAACGACCGGCAGGCTGGTGGTTTGCCTGGATCACATGGCACCTGACAACCGGAGCCATTACATCTGCTACCTGAGCCGCCGGCAGCAACCTGCACGCATACGGGCGTTCGTCGACTTCATGACCAGCAGGATCCGGGGGCCGGCGTGAACGCAGCGGCGCTTTGGGAGGGCCGGGATTCATGCTGCCGGGTCTAAGGTCCGCGTCCGAACAGCGCGCACCTAGTGGCAAGGCTGGGTTGAGTGCAAACGTCCGCTTCTGGCCGATAGCGGACTCCTGCTCGGGCGAGCTCGCCTTGACGGTGCTAATGTCCGCTTCCGACCCATAGCGGACATGCCTGGGAAGAGCGTGCGCAGGCTATTGACGGGTTTAGGACGTGGAACGCTGGATTCGGAAGTGGAGGTTTCGTGCAACCGCCGAGAGATGCGATGCAGGCAGGCAAGCTGCGGATGACGTGCATGATCGTGGCGCTGGGTCTGTCCACGGTAGGGTGTGGACGCTTCGAGTCGATGTGGAACGGGGGCGCTGCACCGCTGGATCAGGCGGCGGTCATTCGCGATTTCGCTTCGAACCCTCGTGCGGCGGCGGCCAGGTACAAGGACCGGTGGTATGAGCAGACAGCCGCCGGTAAAGCTCCAACCGCCGGTGCGGTAGCGTTGGCCGGCGAGCTAATGCGTGCGGACCCAGCCGACTATGACCAGTATTACCGCTATGCGCTAGCGCAGTCCGATTCTGAAGACGTTGTTGTGGCGTCAGCCGCAATGGGAGCGCTGAGTAGAGCGAAAGGACTGGAGTCAATCGACGTGCTCCTTGCGAAAGCTGGCGACCCCAGGCCAGAAGTAGCCGTTAGCGCTCTGATCGCTGTCGACTATCGGTACGTCACATCGAAGTATGAGTCCGAGAGTTCTACTGACCATGCGCATCTGAAGCAATCGCTCACCGTGATTTGTCGGAGAGAGTTTGCCGCGCTCGTGCGGGCTTGCGAGAAGTAGCTTGCGCCGAACTCATGCGCTTCTGGCCGGTCGCGGACGTTCAACCGGGCAACCGGCCTCCCCACTGCTAATGTCCGCTATCGACCCAGAGCGGACAGTAGGACACTTGAGATGCCGAGAGAACGGACGCCATATCAAGCGGCAGTCGGGAAGCTCATTTCCGCAATCCAGAAGCAGTGGGGTGAAGAGGCCGGGACGACGGTGGCCTCGTTCTCGGAAGATGTCATGGGCGCGGCCCACAGACTGTTGATCGCTCGCGATCCGATCGCCGCCCGCGACATCCTGAATGGTCTGTCGGTCTCAGCTTACTTGGGCGATCTTTGGGTGCGCCGACATCCATCGGTCCGACCGTTTATCGTAGAGGTCGAGAAGCAACTGGGCGCGGACATCCGCTAATGCCGATAGCGAACGTCCGGACGGGACGGCCCGCGGCCGGACTGCTAATGTCCGCTATCGACCCATAGCGGACATGGGCGCAGGAATAAACTGATGGCCGTGCAACGACTATCGCCGGTGAATACGTGGAGGCAGTCGGGGCGCGTTTCCCTGTGGCGATACACCGAGAATGAGCGCAACTATCCGGGCTGGAACCTCAATGCCGATGCGGCCGGTTGCAGATCGCTGTTGGAGTTGCTCGACGCATTGACGATCACTGGGGCCGGCGGCCGTATGGTCACTGTGACCCAACCCACGTCCGAGCAGCTCCGAGTACCCAACAATCGAGGTGGCGCTGCCGCTTGGCTCGCGCCGGAAAATGGAACGTCTCGCTCGCATCCGATCCCGCCGCCTGGAATTTTCCTCCAGGCACGCAACCTGCCGTGCTGGCGCTCGGCTCGAACTGGCTTGCGCCACTAAGGGCAGGAATAGCAGGCACTCAGGCTAGCGCCGGAGATCACTCGATCGGTGATCGCAAACGTGGACTTGCACTCTGGTTCTGGTGGTGAGCCGTTACGTCGTGCGGTTGTGGCCGACAGCGGACGAATCGGGTTGCCCATGGGTAGCGCGCGAGCGACGTGATTCTCGCCCGCGTGTACCGATGAGTCCGCATACCGCGCGACCGTTCGTCGCATGAATCGCGAACGCTGAATCGCTGTCGCATCTGAATGCGTCTGCGCGGGCACCGCACGCAACGGGCTTCACCTGGCGCGTACGGCATCGGCGTAAACAGCGAACTGACCGCGCCGCCGTACCGCGGTGCATCGAGGGGGGCACCGTCATGGTTCGCCTTGCACATTCCGGGTCGTTCATCGGGGCGCTTGTTCTTTTGGCTGGCGCCGGTATTCCATCGGGTGCGGCCCATGCCGCGACTCGCGTCGTCACCAACTGCAATGACAGCGGCGTGGGAAGCCTGCGCGCGGCCGTCGGCGCGGCCGGGAGCGGCGATGTCGTCGACCTGCGCTCGCTCGGCTGCAGCGCGATCGTGCTCACGAGTGGTTCCATCGCCGTACCGCAGGCGAACCTCACGATCCGTGGCCGGACGCGTTATGCGCTCACCATCGACGGAAACCGCAACGACCGCGTGTTCCTGCATGGCGGCACGGGGACGTTGCGGATCGAGTACGTGTCGGTGGCCAATGGCCGCCGCATCGCCGACCAGGAGAACCAGATCTCCGAGTACGGTGGCTGCATCCGGTCGGAGGGCAACGTCGCGCTGCACCAGGCGTGGGTACGCGGATGCAGTGCGGAGGCATTCGGCTTCATCGACGGGCCAGGCACCTGGGGCGGCGGGATCAGCGCGATGGGTAACGTCGATGTGACCTGGAGCGCGGTGTTCGACAACCGCGCCTCCGAAAACAGCCACGGCGGCGGCATCTACGCGAAGGGACGCGTGACGCTGTACCACGCGCAGGTTTACCAGAACCAGAGCTACGTCGGCGGCGGCTTCATGGCAGAAGGCGGCGCCAGCGTCACGTACTCGCGCATCTACCGCAATCAGGCCGGGGTGTTTGGCGGCGGCCTGTACCTGAGCTCCCTCACCGGACCTTCGGACCTCATCATCAACAAGTCGACGCTGTCCAACAACCTGGTGCGCGACGACTGGAGGGGCACCCTCTACGGCTCAGGAGGCGGCTTCGCCGTCGGTGAGTCGCGGCCGGGCGGTACGCACCTCATCGTCGACAGCACGATATCGAACAATCGTGCGCATTCGAACAGCGCCGGTTATACGCTGGGCACGCTCGACATCTACAACAGCACCATCGCCTACAACGCGGAGATCACCAACCAGAACAGCGGGGAAGGGGAGGATCCGCTGATGCCCTGCGAAAGACGCGGCGCACTGGAGGCCGACGTGCTGCACCTGGAAAGCACCATCGTCGCGCGCAACAGCTGCGTCGCAGGCCCCGTCGGTTACGGCATAAGCGCGAGCACCGACTCGGTGGTGGGCGCCAACAACCTCGTTGAATACCCGCTGGTGCCGGTGCCGGCAGACACCTTGTCGCTCGATCCGCGACTTGCACCGCTAGCCGATAACGGCGGTTACTCGGCCACGCACCTGCCGCTGCCAGACAGTCCCGTGCTGGGGCAAGGCAGCAACCAGCTCGATCGCATGTACGACCAGCGCGGCCCGGGCTTCCCAAGGGTGAAAGGCGGAGCGCCGGATATCGGCAGCACCGAGCGGTGAAAGACGTCCCCGACGATTGTCCCGCAACCCCGCTCGCGGGATTCACCTGGCAGCCGTGCGTTCCGAGGATGGGCAAATGCGAGCTTCAGTCTCATCGTCCCGTGCCAGCTGCGCCACACGGCGAAGCCGGTCGGCGTCCATGCGGGAGGCACGCGCAGGCAACACCGATGAACGCGTCACTCTTTCCACCGGCATTGCTCGCCCGGATTCCGCAGGACTGATCGACATGCCGCGGCGCGCCTCCCCTGGAGTGCACTGTCATGAGTCGCGCAGGGAGGTTGGACTCGTGGCCGGATCAGGCCTCGACTCCTCGCGAGCAGCCCGCTTCTTGGACTGTTTCGCGTCCTTTTCCTTCTTCTTTGCGATCTCACGCTGGCGTTTTTCGAATGCGTAGTTGGGCTTTGCCATGTGTTCGAGGTGCCTCTTGTGGTCAAGAACGATTTCAGGGATGCAGCCGTTTAGCGTTAGCCTCCTTCGCCCTTTGACGGTGCGTGAGGCGGAGCGGGCTTGCTTTGCGCTTCATCCTTCGCAGGCTTTCGCCGAAGCGGGTTATTGCCAAGTACTTCGATCTTGCCACCCGCCTTGTCGAAGGCGGCCATCTGCGCGGCCAGTCGCTCACGTGTGACTTCCTTGTCATGTAGCGCCTGGAAGCCCGGCGGGCGCTGCGGGAAATGACCTTGTTTGCGGGCGGTGGTCATGGCGGTTTCTCCTCATAACAGGTTCAAGTCGATCGCGCGCGTGCGCTCTTGCGCGTACTCTTCGCGGACGGCATGGCAATAGGGGCCGTTCATGACGAAGCGGCGACACACGCTGGGTCGCGTCTCGTATATGCCGCAGTTCATGCGCGCACCGTCCATGGCGACGCACCAGCCCTCCTCGTCATGTGCCATGACGAGGAGCTTCGCAGCGGTGCGCGTGGTCAGGTGCGGGGGGACTCTGTCCTCGGGCTGCAGTACAACGGTCAAACGACAGCAGACGGCGTCACACTGCGCGCAGTTGGCAACACAAGCCTCTTGCTTGCGCTCCGGCCTCAAGTGCAGCACGCAGGCGATTTCAAACGGCCCCGTCGAAGTTCAGACGCCGAAGCGAACCGCATGGTCCTCAATGCAGCACGGCCAGAATGAAAAGCAGTGTCATGACGCTCCAAGGATGGCCCTTTCCATAGTGGAAAGGTTTACTCGCGAAGAGAGCATCCGCGCAGAGAGCGCGAAGCGGGAGCAGCGCCTTGAGGCGATGCCTTGCAAGTATCCTACACGAGCGCCCGTAGCCGTGCCTCGCTCACGCTGGGCGTTCTAGGCGTTCTATCCGGTCCATCTGGCCGTGCTGGCGCTCCTGCGGTGGCGGGTGTGGGCGCAGCCCACGGATAACCGCATGGCTTCGCTCCATTCCGTGCAACCCGCTTTTCGAGCGGGCCGTTCAGGCATCCGGCCACGGAAAATAAGCCTGTCGAGCGTGTGCGGTGCGATCCAGTCGCCATGCGGAGACACCGCGCCCGCCATCCGCCAGAAGGCCCACGGGCCGTATAGCGGCATGCAGTTGTAGGCGATCCGCTGGTGCATCCGCGCAGCGCAGGAATTCGGGCAACATTCGCCCGTCCGCCAGCATGGCGGTCGAAGGTCCGTCGTCGTTGAATCCCCCTAGCCATCACTTGCACGAAATCGAATCGAATTACCCCACGAAAGTGGGTCGGAAGGGGCAGAGCCGTAAGCGCTGATTCTGTGAGCACAACGCCCATCTCAAGCCTCTGATCTAATGTCGATCGAGATGAGTGAACCCGTGGGCCACCTGAAGCTGCGAATGCTCGGCGTCCCGGTCGTCGAGGCCGGTGCGATCCGCGTGCCGATCCAGCGCGTCGGCTGCACGCTCCTGGCCTCGCTCGCATTCGCGCGCGGCGCGCTGTCGCGGCGGACGCTCGCCACGATGCTCTGGCCCGACGCGGATACGACGACCGGCCTGGCACGGCTGCGGCGCCTCCTTTATCGCCTCGAACAGGCCCTCCCGGCGGGAGCGCTCTCGGCGACGCCCGAGGCGGTCGCATTGTCGACGCAGGCGTGGAGCACCGATGTCGACGAGGCGTTCGCGATCGTCCATCGAATGCCGGCGCCGCATGACATGCCTGCATTCGACGCGGCGCGACGTTGTGCAGGTGAACTCGCCTTGCCGCTGCTGGACGGGATCGCATCGCCTTCGGAAACCTTTGAGGATGCCCGCCGGGCGTTGCAACTCGACATAGAGCGGATGCGGCTCCGGCTGCTCGCGCATCTCGCGGATGCGCTGGCGGATGCCAACCGCGTGGACGAGGCGATCGAATGGGCCGCGCGTCTGGTCGAGGCCGATGACCTGCGCGAGACCTCGCACGTGCTGCTGATGCGCCTGCATGCGCAGGCAGGCGATCTGGCCTCGGTCGAGGCGGCCTATGCGCGCTGTGCGGCCCGTTTGCGCGAGGAATTCGGCGTGCGTCCATCCGCGGCGACCGAAAGGGCATGGCAGGCGATATCCGATGGACTGAGCCAGTCGCACATTCGACGTCACGCCCCGCCGGACGTGCGCTTCGCCTTCGATGCCAAGGGAGCCATCGCCTATCGCGAGGTGGGCGAGGGCGAGGATGTGCTGGTGCTTGCGCCGGGATTCGTCTCCCACATCGAGATCGGCATGGAGTGGTCGGGCGTTGCCCGCTTCATTGGCGAACTCGCCAAGGGCCGACGCGTCCTGCTGTTCGACCGTCGGGGCATGGGGCTCTCGGAACGCCTCACTGGCGGCAGCACGGTCGATCTGCTGGCGGCGGACCTGCGGACCGTGCTCGATGCGGCGAACGTTCGCGACGCGTGGATCTTCGGCGCATCCGAAGGCGCGCTCGGCGCGGTGCGTTTCGCGGCCAGCAACCCCACGCGGGTGCGCGGGCTGGTGCTCTTCGGGGCATTGGCGAAGGGCTCGGCCTGCAAGGACTTCCCACATGCATTGCCGGCACTGGCTTTCGACGCCTGGCTGGAGCGCATCCTCGCGGAGTGGGGCGGTCCGGCCGGGATCGAGACCTTCGCGCCTTCGGCGGTGGACGACATGCCGCTGCGCGCCTGGTGGGCGCGGCTGCTGCGGCATGCCATCACTCCGGCGGGCATCGCGGCCGTGCTCCGCGGCTTCCGCGATGCGGATGTGCGGGTCGACGCCGCCGCGTTGCGCTGTCCTGCGCTGGTGCTGCACCGCGTGGACGATCGCGCGGTGCGCTTCGAGGGTGGACGCGATCTTGCCGCGAGGATCCGGGGAGCCTGCTTCGTCGCGCTGGAGGGCGACGATCACTGGTGGTGGCGAGGTGACCAGGACGCAGTGCTCTCGGCGGTGGAGCGCTTCATGGCCTCGGGGGACGGGCAGGGGACGGGCGCCTGAAAGGATCGGAACCTCCCCTCCGAGGCTTCAGGCGTGAACATCCCCGCATCGATGCCCATCTTCCTGTGCCTGCCCGCGATGGGCGTGGAGGCACGCTTCTATCGCGGTTTCGCCCGATCGCTGCAGGAACGCACGGGCGCGATCGCAATGACCTGCGACCTGCTCAGCCGCGGCGGTGCGCGCAAGCAGGCCGGAAACTTCGGCTACCGCGAAATCGTGGAGGAGCAGATTCCCAGGCTGGTTGCGGACGCACGGCGGCGCCACCCCGGGCCGATCATCCTTTGCGGCCACAGCCTCGGCGGCCAACTCGCGCTGCTGGCTGCCGGCCTCATGCACGAGCCGCCCGATGCGCTGGTGCTGGTGGCGGCCGGCACTGCGCATTACGCGGCGTGGCCCGCATCCGAACGCCGCCGGGCGCGCGCGTTCGTCAATCTGGTCGCGTCGGCCGCACGGATCCTGCCATGGTACCCGGGCGATCTGCTCGGTTTCGGCGGCGACCAGCCGAGGCGGCTGATGCGCGACTGGGCATTCAACGCCAGGACCGGTCGCTACAGGATGGAAGGCAGCGCGCACGACCAGGCGACGATCGCATCGCAAGTGGCGATGCTGCGCCTGCCGCTGCTGTCGATCGGCCTGATGGGCGACCGGGTCGCGCCGGAGGGCGCCCAGGAAGAACTCCTCGCGCACGCGAACGCCGCCGACGTGGTACGCGTGCATATCGACGACCGCATGCTGGGAGGCCCGTGGCGAAGGCACTTCCAGTGGGCGCGAGAGCCGGCCAGGGTCGTGGAGACGATCGCGCAATGGTTGCCCACCGTGATGCCGTGCGAAGGCGCAAACCGCCGCCCTTCGCAAGCGCCCCGCGCGCGTGCGGTGGCGTTCGCGTCATGACGACCGGGAGGATCGCCGCCGCGCCACTGGCGGCGCTAACAAGTGCGAGGGCACGGTGCGACGGAGCATCCCTGCACTTACGCGTACGGGTTGATTTCGTCGAGCCCGCCTTCGCGAGCGGAAAGGCGCTTCAGATCGCTTGTCGCAGTGCTCGCGCGACGACCTGTCGGGCCGGCCCATCGGCGCGACTGACCATCGCGTAGTTGTAGCCCGGCCCGGACCAGTACTGCGCCATCAGCCCATTTTCCATTCGTTGGCCCGCGGGAAGCAGGCGGTTCCGTGGGCCTGGGGGGCGCACGTAGAAGCTGATCGCGTGGCCGGCCGCATCCCGATAGAGCACCATTGCGGCAGGGCCCTGGTCCGTGGCGAACAGGCGGCCGCCGACGGCGCGAAAGCCGGCGCTGCTGAGGTCGGGCAGGCGAGTGGCGCGCTGGAAACGTTCGTCCAGCCACGCCTGCATTTCGTCATCATTGCGCGGCACCACGTCGGGGCGCGCGGTGGCGTCCGTCGCGACGAGACGATACGCGGCCATTGCATCGGCCATGGGCGCCGCGGCGCTCTCCATGCGCATACCGCGAGCCTGCCAACCGCCAAGCCCGCCGACGCCGAGGCAAAGGACCATGGCGGCGGCGAGCGAGCGCCATTGCATCTGCCGTTGCCGCTGTCGCTGGCGAATCGCCGAGGGGTGCAAGGCCGGGTTATCCGCCCGCGCCTGCGTACCACCGAATACCGCGCGCAGCCGCTGGGCATCGCGTTGCCAGGCCTGCACTTCGGCTGCGCGATCGGGATTCTGTGCGAGATAACGCTCGACGGCAGCCCGCCGTTCCCCGTCGAGGCGGCCGTCGACGTACGCGTGGATGTCCTGTTCGCTGGGGATCATGGTCATTTGAGGAGTCGCAGGGATGGGGCGGGTTGTTCGCCATCGCCGTGGCGCCGCATGGCCTGGCGCGCGCGGGAAAGACGGGACATGACGGTGCCTATCGGGACATCGAGTATCTCGGCCACCTGCTGGTAGCTCAGTCCCTCCACCGTCACCCACAGCAGGAGGTTGCGTTGCTCGGATGTGAGCTGCGCGAAGGCGGACAGCGCGGACTGCGCCAGCGCTTCGCGCTCCGCCGATGGCCATTGGGCTTCGTCTTCTTCGCGCAAGCGGCCGAGCAGCCATGCGTAACGCTGCGAACGGCGCCGCGCGTCGAGGAACTGGCGGTACAGGATGCGGAACAGCCAGGCGCGCAGGTCGCCTTCCTCGCGCTTGAGCGCCCGCGTGGACAGGGCCCGCTCCAGCGTGGACTGCACCAGGTCGTCGGCACTGTGCGGGTCGCGCGCCAGCCACAGCGCGAAGCGCCGCAGGCGGGGCAGCAGTTCGGTCAACCGATCATCGAAGGCGTGGACGGACATGGACCGGATCGCGGTGGGTTCATGCGAAGGACGTCGCAGCGCGGAAATTATTCCATCGCATGGGAATAAAGCGCCGCGAGTGGCGTCTGGCAGTGTGAACCCGCCACGGAGCAGCACATGCACGACCCCGATACGTCATCCAGTCCGTCCGGCAACGGTGCGCGCTGGGCCCTCATCGGCACGGCTGTCGCCGTCGCCGCTGGAGCCTACGCGTACGTCGGCGGCTGGCTTTCGCCCCAGCGACTCACGCCCGACCGCCTCGTCGACGATTTCCAGCAGGCGGCGGGCGACCATCCCGGATTCCGCCGCAATCACGCCAAGGGCGTTTGCGTCACGGGCTACTTCGAAGGCAACGGCAACGCGACCGCCTTTTCCACGGCGCCCGTGTTCGGGGTGGGTCGCACGCCCGTGGTCGGCCGTTTCGCCATCCCCGGGGGCAATCCCTATGCACCCGACAGCAGCGTGCCCATCCGCAGCATGGCCCTGCGATTCAACCTCGCGAACGGACAGCAATGGCGCACCGGCATGAACAGCATGCCCGTGTTCCCGGTAGCCACGCCGCAGGCATTCCAGGCGCAGATGGACGCCAATCGCAAGGACCCCGAGACCGGCAAGCCGGATCCGGCGAAGCTGGCGGCGTTCTTCGCCGCGCATCCGGAAACCGCGGCATTCCGCGCTTGGGCGAAGACCGCCCGGCCTTCCGCCAGCTTCGTTACCGAACGCTACTACGGCCTTAACGCGTTCCACTTCATCGACGCCGACGGAGTGCGGCACGCGGTGCGTTGGCGAATGGTGCCGGAGGCGTCCGACGCCGGGGCGGCGCCGGCCAACGACGACAACTATCTGATCGGCGATCTGCACCGACGCCTCGCGCAGGCACCTGCGCGCTGGCGGCTGCTGGTGACGCTTGCCGATCCGGGCGATCCCACCGACGACGCCACGCGGACGTGGCCGGCCAACCGCAGGACGATCGATGCCGGCGTGCTGGTGCTCGAACACGAACAGCCGCAGGACAGCGGTCCGTGCCGCGACGTCAATTTCGACCCGACCGTCCTTCCGGCCGGGATCGCCATCTCCGACGACCCGCTGCTGGCAGCGCGATCCGCGGTGTACGCCGACTCGCACCTGCGCCGCACCCGGGAAGAAGCGCGGGTGCCAGGCGCCGCGAGCACCGCCGATGCCGGAATGGAGAGCGCACGATGAATCCGACGAACCTGTCCTTCACCCTGGCCGCGCGCGTGCTGCACTGGACGATGGCCGTGCTGATCCTGGCGATGCTGTTCATCGGCGTGGGAATGGTCGCGACGGTGAGCGCGAAGTACCCGGTACTGCTGGCGATCCACAAGCCGCTGGGCATCGCCATCCTCGTGCTGGCGATCGCGCGGCTGATGGTGCGCCTGCGCAATCCGCCGCCGCCGTTGCCGCCTGACGTGCCGCGCCTGCAGCGCATGGCAGCGCATGCGTCGCACTGGTTGCTCTACGCGTTGATGATCGCGATGCCGCTGATCGGCTGGGCGATGCTGTCGGCCGGAGGGTATCCGGTGATGGTGGGGGCGGACCTGCGGCTTCCGGCGATCCTGCCGGAGAACGCGCTGGTGTTCGCCTGGCTGCGCACGGCGCACAGGGCGCTGGCGTATCTGTTGATCCTCACGTTCCTCGGCCACATGGGGGCGGCGCTGTACCACGCACTGATCCGCCGCGACGGCGTGCTGCGCAGCATGATCCGCTGACGGCCGTCATCGCCGCCGCGCAGTTGCACGGCGCCCTCTATCACCGGATCGACAGGCACGGAGGTGACACGAGACGACCAGGCGCGCCACGTCCTCCTTCGACTGAAAGTGGCCAAACGAGGAGGGGCGCCAAGCACACCTCCTGTCATGCGACGCGCCGTCGGCAACGCCGATGGCTGCTTCGAAATGCCTCGTGGGATCGTCGCGACCATCGCGTTCCTGTTCTACGACGGCACGCCTTGCATGACCGGACACACACGCCATGTGGAGGCGGGGGGTCCCCGGATGCCGCGCTTCTGACCGGCTCACCGGACGCTACGCTGCCCGGTGTCCGGGTGAACCCCAAGGACTGTTTCATCCGCCAGCCATTGGGCCAGCATCCGGCCTGCCACGCCGGGACCTTCGGCTTCGCCCTCGTGCTTCGCGATGACGTCGCAGATGTCGCCGAAGGTGCGTCCACGAATCGCCATGGCGAGGACGTCCGCTTCGAGCGGCTCGAGCGTCCGGAACAAGGGCCTGAAGTCGCGCCGCCACACCGCTACCCGGGCGGCATGTGGCAGCGCCGTGGCAGCCGGCGGTGGTGTGCCATCGACGAGGGCCGAGAGGATGGCGACGGCATTCGTGGTGACGGGGACAAGCGTGAGCGCGGGCGCGATCACGAATACGGCGTGCGTCCAGTCGACGTGTTCCAGCGATGCCGGGTCGGTCTTCGTGCCGTCGGCAGCGACGAAGGCCAGCCCCAGCGCCAGTTCGAGCCGGGCCAGTTCGGCGACTTCGGGATCGTCCGGATGGGCGACCGCGAGCGAGGCAGGGAAGCCGCGCGCGTAGTCGTCGAGCGTCCAGCCTTCCGGATGCACCGCATCGACATGGCGCGCCGCCGCGCCGAGGAACGCACTGTCGCCCAGCCATGCGCGAACGACGGGATAGCTGTCGGCCAGGGTCGCCATGAGCTGGCTGCGATAGTTGTTGAGATGGACGGACAGCCCTGGCGCCGCGGCGTCGCCGAAACACGCGGCGGCCTCCGCGTCCTCGCCGGTCAACCATTCGCGGAACTGCCGTTGCAGTACGGAAAGGTTCATGCCGCCTGCTTCGTTCCCCGGGCCGCGATGCGTCGCGCGATGTCCAACTCCGCCAGCAGTTCGGGAAGCGGCGGGATCCCGTCGTCGCGCTCGATCATGATCGCCGTCGGCCCCAGGCGTGCGACCAGGTGTTCGTAGAGCGCCCACACGGAATCCGGCACCGGCCGGTCGTGCGTATCGATCAGGAGTTCGCGCCCCTGGCTGTGGCCTGCGAGGTGGACCTGCCGGACACTCCGGAGCGGAACGCCCGCCAGGTAGGCGAACGGATCGAAGCCGTGGTTGCTGGCGCTGACGAAGATGTTGTTGACGTCCAGCAGCAACCCGCAACCCGTGCGCTGGCATACCGCGGCCAGGAATTCCCATTCGGTCATGTCGCCGTGGAAGGCGATGTAGCTGGACGGGTTCTCCACGAGGATGGTTCTCCCGAGCGACGACTGCGCGCGGTCGACGTTGGCGCACACGACGTCCAGCGCCTCGCGCGTGTAGGGCAGGGGAAGCAGATCGTGGGAGTTGAACCCTTCGATGCGCGACCAGCTCAGGTGGTCGGACACGAACAGCGGGTCGACCGCATCGACGAGGGCGCGCAGCCTGTGCAGGTAGTCCGCGCGCAGTCCGTCCGACGAGCCGAGCGACATGGACACCCCGTGCAGGGCAACCGGGTGGCGTTCGCGCACGCGCCTGAGGATGTCCAGCGGCCTGCCGCCATCGACCATGTAGTTCTCCGAAATGACTTCGACGAAATCGACGGCGACGGGCTCGTCGCGATCGAGGAAATCGCCGTAGTGCGGCCTGCGGAGTCCCAGGCCGAATCTGTGCTCGCGTGGCATGCGGAAACCCGATGCAGGTCGGCCCTTTGCGGGCCGACCGTGATGGAGACGGTTACGCGCCGGCCTCGGTGAGGCGGCCGCCCTGGGCCTTGCACGCCTGCGCGGTGAGTTCCTTGAAGCCGTGGCCCTTGCAGTCGTTCTGGCCCCGACAGTCGTTCCTGGCGGTCTTGCAGTCCGAACTGCCCTTGCAGGCGTTCACGCCGTAGCAGTGGACGAGCTTCGCGTCATCCGCCTTCTGGGCGAACGCGGTGGAGGGAACGCTGGAGGACAGGGCGATCAGGGCGGCTACTGCGGCGAATCCGACGGTGTTCTTGGTCATGGTCATATCCTTGTTTGCCGATGTGGCCTCTGACCTACGTTCGCGCGCGCGATCCGGTTACGCCTCTACCACCGCAGCAGCCGCGGACCCACCAGGGCGCCGAGGCCCGTTGCCAGCGCGATGCCCAGGCTGTACCAGGTCAGCACGAACAGCGCCGAGCTTTCCGGGCAGTGCAGTCCGTACGCGATCGCCGCGAGCGCTCCGGATGCGAGGCCCGCGGCGGCGCCGGCCATGCGCAGGCGCGTCGGCGCGAGCGTCCTGAAGGACCACAGCAGCCCGAGGAACACGGGCAGGGAGAGCATCAGCAGCAGCCATGGGCAGATCGCCCAACTGCTTCCCATCCATGCGTCGAGTCGTTGGCCGGGTGGCGTTCGCGCGAGTTCGATCGCAGCCAGCGACACCAGCGCAAGAATGGGCACCGCCAGGAGCCACAGGAAACGCAGCGAGTGGGTCTCCGGACGCGCGAGTCGCCCGACCGCGATGACCGCGACCGCAGCCAGCGATGCCGCGTAGACCCACTTCATCCACAGCGTGAAGCTGCCCATCGCGATGTCCAGATCCGGGCGGACGGTGAGCAGCAGCGCCACCATCGCCACGGAACAAAGTCCGCCGGCAAGCAGTCCGAACGCGAGGCGGCCCGCCATGGCATGCCTCGCCACGCGCGGGACGTCGCGACTCAGTGCTTCGACCAGCTGGTCGGTACGTAGCGTCATGGCTTCCTCAACTTTGCGGCCAATGCCTTCAGGCCGCGGTGCACCGATACCTTCACGTCCGATTCGCCGATGCCGGCCGCGCTTGCCGCCTCGGCCACGCTCATTCCGCACAGGTGCGTGTCGCGGATCGCGCGCGCCTGTTTCGGCGTCAGCGACGCAAGCAGGCCGTCCACGTCCAGGCGGGCGCCTATCGCATCCTCGAATCCTTCGGTCATCAGGATCGAGTCGACGTCGTCGATCGACACAGTGGCACGGTTGCGCCGGGCAAGGTCGATCAGGCGGTGGCGCGCGATCGCGTACAGCCATGCAGTGAACGGCCGGTCGCGATCGTAAGTGCAACGGCGCGCATGCACCGCGATCAGGGTCTCCTGCACCAGATCCTCCGCATCGTCGTCCGCCCCGTTGAGCCGGCGCCGGAAGAACGAGCGGAGCAGGGGGACGAGCGCGCGCAGCAACGCGGCATGGGCGGCGCCATCGCCGTCCAGGCTCATCGTCATCCACGCTCTCAGCTGTTCCTCGCTCTCGTTCATCGGCACTCCTACGGTAGACGTACGGAGCCGGGTGCTTGCCGGTTACAGGCTCATGCGGAAAGGTCGATGTAACCGGACCTCGCGGCATGGCGTAGTCATGTCTGACGCCCGGGATCGTGATCCGGGCGATTCATCCCTCGTCACAGGAACAGGAATCCCCATGAAGCAGTCTACCGCGTCGCTCGCCGTCACCCTCGCGCTTGCCGTCCTCGGGACTGGCGCCGCCCAGGCCCAGGACCCGGCCAAGCCGGCAATGGAAAAGTGCTACGGCATCGCCAAGGCCGGCCAGAACGATTGCAAGGCCGGGGCGGGCACGAGCTGCGCAGGCACCTCGAAGGTGGATTACCAGGGCGACGCATGGAAGCTCGTCAAGGCCGGCACCTGCACCACCATCAAGACGCCCAAGGGGCACGGCACCCTGACCCCGCAGGCCTGAGCCATGCGGCCGGCGCCATCGCGCCGGCCGTTCCCTCGCATTTCCGGATCGCCGCCTGATGAGCACTCCCCTGGAAATCTACCGCCATGCCGGCACGACGGCCGAGCGCCTGCTGCCGAAGAGCGTGCTGCTGCTCATGGCGCGGCTCGGCATCGCCTCCGTCTTCTTCATGTCCGGACGCACCAAGGTCGAAGGACTGCTGACGATCAGCGACTCGACCTATGAGCTGTTCCGGTACGAGTACATGCTGCCGGTCGTCCCGCCGGACGTGGCCGCGCGCGTGGCCACGTATGCGGAGCACGCATTGCCGGTGCTGCTGGCGCTGGGGCTGTTCACGCGTCCCACGGCCGTGGCGTTGCTGTGCATGACCGCGGTGATCGAGATACTCGTGTATCCCGATGCCTGGCCCACGCATCTGAGCTGGGCCGCGCTGCTGCTTCTGCTGGTCGCATGCGGAGGCGGTCGCCTTTCGCTCGACCGACTGCTCGGGCTGGAGGCGTTCCGCTCAAGGGGAAAGTCCTAGATGCGTATGCCCTCCCCAGGAACGTTTTCCATCTCCGCGCTGCCGATTCCTGACGACTGGCACGCGATCCCGCTCCGCCTGATCGTGGGCTACGGGTTCTTCGTGCATGGATACGCGAAGCTGGCGCGCGGCCCCGATCATTTCGCGGGCATACTCCATGCGATGGGGCTGCCGCATGCAGAGTTGCTGAGCTGGGCGACCATCATCGTGGAGGTGATCGGTGGACTGATGATCGCCCTGGGCGTATGGGTGCCTCTCGTCGCCCTGCCGATGATCATCGTCCTCCTGGTCGCGATGTTCACGGTGCATCTGCCCAACGGCTTCAGCTCCATCAAGCTCCTGTCGTTCGACGCGAAAGGTGCCCATTTCGGCCAGCCCGGCTTCGAAACCGACCTGCTCTACATGGCGTGCCTGGTGAGCTTGTCGATCACCGGCGCCGGGCCGCTCTCGTTCGCCCGCCTCATGGAGCGACGCCGCAAGCGGCTCGATACCGCCCCTTGGTGAGGCGACGACACCGGGGGGCAGCCACGTTCCGACCGGTCCATCGCGCGCGACAGGCGCATGGTGGAGAGCACCCGGTCGTCATCGTTTCATGCTGCAGGAGTGCGCTTGTGCACCGAGCCCGCGCTTGAGTAACCTGAGCTGCTGGCTTGGAGAACCGATTATGCCCAGCACACTACCTGCGTTACATCTGGAGTTCATCGAGCGCGTCCGCAACGAGGTGCAGCACGACCGGCGGCTGACTGCATTACTGGCCGGCGGTTCCTATATCCACGGCGGATTCGACGAACATTCCGATCTGGATTTCGTCGTTGTCGTCGCGGATGAAAGCTACAGCGAGGTGATGGCCTCGCGGAACGAGTTCGCGCAACGCGTCGGCGACCTGCTCGCCGCATTCACCGGCGAACACGTCGGAGAGCCGAGACTCCTGATCTGCCTCTACGGGCCGCCGCTCATACACGTCGACCTGAAGTTCGTGACGGCATCGGACCTCGGCCGGCTCGTCGAGCGGCCGGCCGTGGTATTCGCTCGCACGCCGGAACAGGTCGAGAAGTGGCTCGATTCGGCCACGATCGCATGGCCAAACGCATCCCCGGAATGGTTCGAGCAAAGGGCCTGGATCTGGCTGCATTACGGGGCGACGAAGCTGGCACGCGGCGAGCTGTTCGAGGCGATCGGCATGCTCGCCTTCTTCCGCGACCAGGTGCTGGGGCCGATGCTGCATCGCCGGGCAGGGCGTCCGCAGCGCGGTGTACGCCGGATCGAAGCATTCGGCGGCGCGTCGGTTGGACGACTGGCGGACACGATGGCGACGCTTGATCCGGAATCCGTCCGTCGCGCGTTTCGGCGAGCGGTGGACATGTATGTCGACCTTCGTGCCGACGAGCCTCCGCACCATCCCACCCCGTGCATGCCTGAAGCGATCTTCGATTACCTCGATGCGCATGCCTGACATGTAGCGGCATCGGCGGCCTGGGCCATGCATGGCCCAGGCCGTTGCGCGCGGTACGCCGTCAGATCCCGCGACCGACCGCGCGGTCTACCGACCAATCGCCGCCTCCCTTGGCGGCGATGAACAGTGCGAGGAACATCATCAGGAACGGAAATTCGATCCCGCGATCGATCCACGGCCACGTCGGACCGAGCGCCAGGCAAATCGCGAGCATCTGCACGACGACCATCGCTGCGATCGGGCGAGTGCCAAACCCGATGGCAAGCAGGACGCCGCCTGCGCCTTCCAGCAGAGCGACGAACATCGCCAGCGCCGGCGCGGCGGGAAGGTGCAGCACATTCTCGATGAGGTTGATCGAACCCGCCATCGGGTCGGACATCGAACCGTGCGACGTTCGCAACAGCTTGGGCATGCCGTGGGTCACGAGCACCACCCCGAGCACGGCGCGCAGCGAAGCGTACGTCAGCGGTTCGGCGTGCGCATAAAAGCGATGCAGAAAAGGGAAGGCCAGTCGTTGCGTCGTCTCGGATGGGCGTTTGTCGCGAGACTGGATGGGAAGCTGCATGAGTCTCCTCCGGGGAGGTTGGCGAGCAGTCGAATTAAGGCGCGGCTTAGGCCCGCGCGGCGGCACGCCGCTGGAGCACGACCGCGATCCACGCGGCTCCCGTGCCGACGGCTGCGGCCAAGCCAAGTTCGGCGAAGGCAGCCCACGACGGTGCCTGCTCCGAGGCGAAATACGCCACCAGGCCGAGGAAGAACCCGAGCAGGTTGTTGAACACCGGTATGTGCCGCAACGACAGCACGACGACAGCGACGCCAAACACCACGGCCGTGAGTGCGGCCGGTCCGAGCTTCGGAGTGAGCACATGGGTGGCTGCGCCCGCCGCGAGTCCGATCCCGACTCCAGTCAGAACGCAGGCGAGGTTGATCAAACCATCGCGGAGATTGACGCCGCGGGTGAAGTACGAGATCCAGCCGACGAACATCGCCCAGACCGGTACCTCCAGCACCAGGGCGCTAACCGTCGCCGCGATCGTGGCGACGGCCGACTCGCCCAACGTGATCTTCAACTCCGTGACGATGCTGGCGTCATGCGACATGGGACACCTCGGTCGACGTCCGGTTGCCGCGCGGCACCAGCAGATCACCAAGCTGGATCCGGCGCAGGAACTCGGCACGGATCCGGTCGGCAACCGCGTTGACGACTTCGCAGCCGTCGTCGGACGGATCGACGTGCACGCGGAACGGGCGCCCACCGAACGGTGCATCGACGACATCGACGACCGCCTGCGCCACCGAACCGACATCCGCATCCGGCGGCTCGCAGCCTGCGAGTCCGGTGAGGATTTCCTCTTTCAGGCCCCGGTTCGCGCCAGCGTCGTACTCGGCGAGGCGATCCGTGTCGGCAGGCGTTCCCGAGTGGGCGAAATGATTCGTGCCCTTGGTGAAAGCGCCAGGCACCACGATCGAGGTTTCGACGCCCCATCGCGCCAGTTCGCCGGCATAACTGACGGCGAGCGCGTCCATCGCCGCCTTCGCCGCGAAGTAGGGCGCCAGGTACGGCGGTGTCCCGCCGCGGTGGCTGCTGCTGCCGATCCACAGCACCAGGCCGCGGCCCTGCTTGCGCAACTGCGGCAGCGCTGCGCGGTTGACGCGCTGCGTGCCCAACACGTTGACGTCGTAGAGCTGCGCGTACTGCTCCGGCGTGAACGCCTCGGCGGGGCCGAACACCATGTGTCCGGCGTTGTGCATGACCACGTCGAGGCGGCCGTGCTCGGCGACGATGCGCGCGAGAGCTTCGTCGGCGGATGCCTGCGACTGCACGTCGAGCTCGATCGTGCGAAGGTCGGCGCCGTGTTCGCTTGCGTAATCGCGTGCGGCCTGCACCTGCGGTGCGTTCCGGCCATTGGTCTCGCGCATGCTGGCGTACACGGTATGGCCTGCGCGGGCGAGCGCCCGCGCCGACATGGCACCGAATCCGCTGGAGGCGCCGGTGACCAGGATCACGTGCTTCGCTTTCGTGTTCATGGGGAAACTCCGTGCGTATGTTTGCGGGGAGGGCGCGGAATCAGGCGTAACCGCCGTTGACGCGAAGGACCTGGGCGTTGACCCAGCCACCGTCCGGGCCGGCCAGGAAGGCGACGGCCGCCGCGATTTCCTCCGGCGTTCCGAGGCGTTCAAGCGGCGCGAGCCTGCTGAGCTGAGCGATCTGTTCGGGGGTCTTGCCGTTGAGGAACAGCTCGGTGCCGACCGGGCCCGGGGCGATCGCGTTGACGGTGATGCCGCGGCCACGCAGCTCGTTGGCGAGTACGGGCACGAGGCCTTCGACACCGGCCTTGGAGGCGATGTACGGGCCGTAGCCCGGGAACGACTTGGCGATCACGCTGGTGGACAGCGCGATGATCCGGCCGCCTTCGCCCAGATGCTTCGCAGCCTGCGCCAGCACCAGGAAGGTGCCGCGCAGATTGGTGGCGATGGCGCGATCGAAATCGGCAAGGCTGGACTCGGCGATCGACGCCATCGGCATGATGCCGGCGCTGTTGACCACCACGTCGATGCGACCGAACGCCTCCTGCGTGGCCGCGAAGAGATGGGCGACGTCTTCGGCGCGACTGACGTCGCCCTGGACGGCCAGCGCCTTGCCACCGCTGGCGCGGATGCCTTCGGCGACGGTCTCGGCCGCCGCGGCGTTGCCGGCGTAATTGATGACGACCGCGAGGCCGTCGTTCGCCAGGCGGCGCGCTATCGCTTCGCCGATGCCGCGCGATCCGCCCGTCACGACGGCCACGCGGACGGCGGTGCCGGGGGAGGGGAGTGCATGCGAGGGGGAGGGCGTGCTGTTCATTCCATGCTCCGGTGGGTGGCGCGCAGGAGTGCGCGGGGTACGGGGGCATTCTTCTGGTTGCTCCTGGCTGGATAAACCAGCCCGGACTGGCAATTGAATTCAAGAATCCACAACAATCCAGGCATGGACCGTTTCGATTCCTTCCAGCTGTTCACCCGGATCGTCGAGCTGGGCAGCTTTACCCGCGCGGCGGGCGCGCTCGGCATCCCGCGCGCCACGGCCACCCACGCGATGAAGGAACTCGAGGCGCGGCTGGGGACACGTCTGCTTGAGCGGACGACGCGCCAGGTACGTCCCACGCTCGACGGCCAGGCGTTCTACGAGCGCTGCGTCCATCTGCTCGCGGACCTGGACGACGCCGAATCTTCGCTGCGCATGGTCGCCGCGAATCCACGCGGCACGCTGCGCCTGGACCTGCATGGCACGCACGCCACGCGGATCGTGTTGCCGCGCATCGAGGAGTTCCGCAGCCGTTACCCGGACATCGACCTGGTGATCAGCAGCGGCGATCGCCTGGTCGATCTGGTCCGAGAAGGCATCGACTGCGTGGTGCGCGCCGGCACGCCAAAGGACTCATCGCTGGTGGCTCGACGCCTGGCGGTCATGCCCGAAGTGATATGCGCCAGTCCCGGGTACCTGCAGCGCTGCGGCGTGCCCCGGCATCCCGATGAACTGCCTTCGCACCAGGCCGTTGGATTCTTCGCCAGCAATCACGACCGCACTTATCCGTTCGAGCTCGTCGTCGACGGCCAGGTCCGCGAGTTCGCGCTGGGCGGCTGGATATCGGTCAACGACGCGGAAAGCTACGTGACGTGCGCATTGCGCGGCTGCGGTCTGATCCAGCTACCGCGTTACCACGTGGAGGACGAGCTGCGCGACGGCCGCCTCGTCGAGGTCCTGGGCGAGTGGTCGAGCACGGGGCTTCCGGTGTCGGCGATGTACCCCGCGCACCGCCAGCTGTCGCCGCGCGTGAGGGTTTTCATCGACTGGATCGCGAAGCTGTATGAAGAGCGCTTTCCCAGCCAACCTTTAGGTTCGCAGGATGGCTGAGGTCTCGCGTCACCAGGCTGGCCAGAGGGCAAAGCGGCAGAAAGCGACACTTCGCATAATGCATAGCGGCCAGGACGGTTCAGGGGAGGGCGGACGGATGTTAATGTCCGCTTTCGACCCGAAGCGGACGTTTGACGCGGCGGACGCGGCTTGACCCACGGCACGGCCCACTTCGTCGTGCCTCCCAGTGATGTGACCAAAGGATGGATACATGACCGCCATTGAAGAAGACGTTGCTGTGACCGCCCGACTGGCCCGTGACGTTCGGATTCTGAAGTGCTATGCCGGCATCACGACCATTGCATTGGCGGTTCTTGGCATTACTGCAGCCAAGTCGCCGGATGCGTCTGCCGAAATCACGGTAGAGCGCATCAACATTGTCGATCCCACGGGAGTGAAGCGCGTGGTGATCTCGAATGCCGAGCGCTTCCCGCTGCCCAAGGTGGAAGGACGCGAGCTCCCGCGCGCCATGGCGCCCGCGGGCATCGCGCTCTACGATTCAAAGGGAAACGAAGTGGGCGGAATCGCGGCCAGCGATGCGCAGTTCGGCAAGTCGAACGTGCTGGCATTCGATTATCCGAACTATGACGCTATCGGCTTGATGACACGAATCAGCCCCGACGGCAGCGACGCACTGGCGGCCCTGGCGATCAATGCGCGCCCGCCCGCGAACCTGGATCCGATTGCGGCAGGCAAGGTGGCGCACACGAGAATCGCCATCCAAAACCAGAACGAGGATGCGCAGATCCTGATGGCCGACCCGCAGGGACGCGACCGGATTCGATTGATGGTCGATCGGAAGGGGCAGGCGCGCATTGAAGTTCTCGACGCTGACGGCAAGGTCACCTTCCGGGCGCCCCAGGGCGGTTGACGGGACTGCGGTCCCTGCACGCGGCCGGCAGCATAGTGGCTGCCGGCCGTTGACTAGGACCAAACGTCCGCTCCTGGCCGATAGCAGACATCAGGCCGCGTCGCCACCGTTGGCGCGGTACCGGGCTAGGTCAACAACCACGACCCGGACCAGCTGCTGTTTGGGCTGGCTCCGTGCGCGGGCACGGTCACGGCGCTCGTCCATCGACTGGCGAAAGATCAGGCCGCGTAATCGCTCCGGACTGATCCGCTGTCCGTCGGGGCTCACCAGGTCACGGCCCGCGAGTCGCCATCCTTGCCACGGTCCAGATAGTTCTAGTTGGTTGAGAACGCGCCGCTTGTAATCCGCTGCGGCGCATTCGTTGGGACAGGGATGACCGGCTGACCAGCACGGCGGGCGTTCCATGGAGTCAGACCGCAAAAGCCGGTCGGAAAGGGCTGACAACTGCGGCCAGACGCCGCAAAGCCCGCCTCGCACGATTTCGCATAATGCATATATCCGGAAGCCGTTAAGGTTTCAGGATTCATCACTGCCGCGTTGGCGTTTCCCAACGGGAGGAGGGCGACGGCGATCGCTGCCGCCGCCCCGAGCTTGCGCCAGAACGCGCGCTCCTCGGCCGACTTGCCCACCTCGCGCATGATGCGTGCGGCTTCCTTCTCCGGCTCTTTGTGCCCTTGGATTCGAAGGGCAGCGGCAACCGTCCAGGCCATCGGGATGCTCCGGCCGGTGCGGTAATGGCTGATTGCGCCGTCCGTGACGTGCAGTAGCGGCGCGAGCTTCGCGAAGCTTTCAACGCCGGCAGCGCGGCGGGTTTCTTCGAAGAATTTTCCCCAGTCCATGTTCGCTCCTACCGTTCGTCGGGAAGTGACTACGGCGGTAGATTAGACCTGTTGACGTTTACAGCGTTAGTCACTTACGTTTACACCTGTCGTCTACACCTCTAGGCGATAGGGGCACCCAGCCGGGACCGCCCCCGGCGGTGCCGATGTGCGTGCCACCCCAGTCGATGCAGCTATCACCTGAGCGCCGGCCATAGACCCCGGCAAAGCAACGCTCCGGAGCATCGACGTTAAGTGGGCATCGGGCCCCCCGCCGCCGTAGTCCCGGCGATCTGCCAGAGGGGGCAGGGCATGGAAGTTCTGAAGGCACTAGGTCACCTGCTGAACCTGCGCCGCGATCAGCGCGAGCGCGAAGAGCAGTTCCTTTCCCAAGCCGAACGCGACCTGGTCTACAGCCAGTGGGAAGAGGACACGTGGTGTGGCGCGTTTCCCGACAAGGAATCGCGCGACGCGTGGATCGCAAAGCGCCGTGACTGGCGCGAATCCTTCACCGGCTCCATCGATGAATTCATCGAGAGGGACGTGGCATGAGCCCGGTTGAGTTCTGGCAGTCGTTGAGTACCGGCGACGCCTGGCGCCTTGTCGGCGCGGTTGTTGTGATTCTGGCGGCGCTGGTTGCGACGTTCATCGTCTGCACGGCAATCGATCGTTACTTCGATGAAGGCGACGACGAATGAGCCGGATCACCGACACCGAACGCGGCGCGCGCATCGCGTTGGCGGTTGCAGTGCAAAACATCCTGCAACCCGATCTGTTCAACGACGGCCCATCGCTCGCCTTCTGGCAGCAGATCGAATGCGCCGCGAACGACGCGCTGGACGAATGCGCCTGGGCGCGACAAGCGACGGCGCAGGCGTGAAGTGGACTCCGGCCATGTCGAACTCGCCGATCAGCCCGAGCTATACGGCACACGCGAAACGCGTATTGCCGATGCGTGGGCCGAGTTGTTGCGCAATTACCCGGCGCATTGGTTCACCACGTTCACGTTTCGACCTCAAAAGTTCTACACGGACAAGCACACAGGCAAGGTTCGCGCTATCGAGCGCACCGGCCGCAATGGGTCGATACATGGGGAAGCGGCGCACAAAGCGTTTTGCTACTTCGTCGGCGAAATTAATCGCGCGGTCTACGGCAACAACTGGCGTCGTCTTTGGCATCAGGGCTTGCAGTGGGCGCGCGGGAGCGAGTGGCACAGAGACGGCCGATTGCATTTCCACGCGCTAGTGAGCGCGCCAACAGCAGATGCCTCGCAGTTGGCTAGTCGCTATTTGTGGCACGAGTTTTGGTTTCGGGAGTTCGGGCGCAATCAGATTGAGCAACCGCGTTCCCAGGCAGATGTAACCGCGTACGTGAGCAAGTACGTGGTGAAGGACGGAGAGGTTGATTTCTCCGAGAACTTCGGCAAATGGACGCCGCCGAAGCTTGATTACACACGGAGTTATTTGCAGCAAACCATGCTGCCGGGCATGGGCAATAAGCCGGCACCTGCGGACTGAACATTTTCGGGCGTAGGCGATATCTGAGAGGCCATCCAGAGGACGGCCCTTAGCTTGACCCTACCAGTCCGCCTGAAAAACACCGACAACCTAGCCGAAGAGACCAGAGACCATGAGCCAGAAGAATCCGACCGTCACGATCAAGGACAAGGCGCAGTCGCGCGAAATCACGACGAAGAACGGCAAGAAAACCGTGTGGTTCCAGCCCGTCACCGTGGAGTGCGAGCAGTTCCGCGTGATCGTGGATTGCGACCTCGATGACGAACGTTCGCAGTATCCCGTGGGAGCCAAGTTTGAATGGGACGTGGTCGCCGACCTTGTTCCCGGTAACTACGCCAGCATCGATCTGGCGCGCCGCATGACGCTGGTCGCGCTGGACAGCAAGCCTGTCGCCAAGACGCAGGTCGGCTAAGCCATGCGCGTGCTTGCGTGCCTCGATCCTGTGCCCGCTGCGGACGGTTCGTGCGCGCAAACCGCGTACGTCGAACAGCCGTCGGTCTGGCCGAAGCTGACGGTGGAAGAAGGGCACCAAATCGGCCAGGCGTGGATGCTCGCATGCGTGGGCGTTCTCGTCGTCAAGCAGTTCCTCAAACCATCCACACACAAAAGGTGAAATCGATGTTCAAGAAGCTCAACAACAAGTTCCACGCCGGCCAGGGTGCGCTGGCCACCGTGTTGATGCTGTCGCCGCTCGCGGCGTTCGCGACCAGCACGGGTCCCGCCGACGAAGTCGTGACCAAGGTGCAGGGCGCTGGCGCGGATGGCATCAAGGTCGCCGTGGCGGTGGTGCTGGCCTTCTGGGGCATCACGGCCGTCTACATGCTGCGTCGTCGCAGCTGAGTCACTGTTACAGCCAGCCGCGCCGGGCTTCCGGCGCGTGCCGGTTCCGATGAGGGAGAGAAGGGATGGAATTCGCAGACGTCGCAGGTTGGATCGTGGTCGCGTTCTACGGCTCTATCACGCACATCCTCTGCACGGGGTGGGACTGATGCGACTCGCCCAGGTGTTCGCGCTCGGCGTTTCGCGGCGCATCGCGCTGGCGCTCGTCGTCGTCGGTCTGACTTGGTTCGGGATGGGCACAGCCCGCGCCGCGCCCGGCGGCGAAGTGTGCTCATCGGGCGGTGCGGGTTACCCGTGTACACAGCAGACGGCTTACGAGTACTGCATGGCGTGGGTGACCGAGAAGGTTGCCAGTACGGGAGGTGGTCATACGGGTCCGGTTTGCACTGCGAGGACTTCCACGACGTGGAGGGCGGGGCATACCACACTCGGATACGTTCAGGATTACAACGGCTCGCGCGACACCTTTGCTTTCATTCCGTGCCCGTCCGGCACGACGTGGGACGATTCTTCGAAAACCTGTTTTGACCCGCAGCGATGCTTGGCGATGCCGGCGAGGTCAAGCGGCTGGTACACCGGTTCGGCGTTGATGTGTCACGACGGGTGCCAGTTCGGCAACCCGACCGATCGGCAGACGTTCACTGCGGGCGGGGTTACGTACAAGAGCCTGGGCGGGTCGAAGCCGACAGGACAGGCCTGCGCAGCGAGCGAGGATACGAAGCCGCTCCCGGACGTGCCGCAGTATTGCCAGCAGATGGGCACGCAGACAGTGTGCTTGAAGTCCGCCACGGGCGAACAGTGCTACAGCGCTAGCACGGGCCGGCAAATATGCTGGAAACCGGGTGAGACGGGCGAGAAACCAGACATGGATACCCTGCAAAAGCGCAATGCAGGGCCAACGGAACAACCGCCCACGAACGTCAATCTTCCTTCTGGCGATCAGCTTCAGAAGAGCGGCGACAGTGCGACGACTACAAGCACGCGCACGGTCAATAACAGCACGACGACGACGGTGACAACGACCACGAACTACACGACGGTCAATGGCACGAACGCCGGTAGTGGAAACAAGGGAGAGAGCAGTTCAGGCGACGGGTCGGGCAAAGAGGGTGACGGTGAGGGTGATGGCAGCGCGTCGGGTGGCGATACGTGCGCGGCGGCCCCGTCGTGCAGCGGCGACCCGATCGCATGTGCGACGCTCACGCAGACCTGGCGCAATCGCTGCGATGCGGAGGGGCGTTTCAAGGGCATTGCGGAGGAAGCGAAGAACATGGATCAGAGCGATGGCTCGGCAGAACATTCCGACGCGGTCGATCAGTTGTGGAGTACGGAAACGGGTGAGTTTCAAGGGGACGAAGGCGGATTCGGTTTTGGTCGGTCGTGCCCGCCGCCCCCCGAGATACTCGGGCACACCCTGGACTTTTCTCAGCTGTGTGAAGTGATGGGCTACGTCGGCGTGCTGGTGCTGGTCATGGCACACGTTCATGCGCTCTATATCGTGGCGGGGGACTGATCGTGCCTTTTCTCGCTCCGATCTTGACAGCTGCCGGCGCGTTCCTGTCGCGTCTGCTGTTCTCGCGACTCGGGATGTGGCTCGCAACGGCGCTGGTGTTTATCGGCATTGAGTTCGCGGCGATTGGCGTTGCGATACCTAGCTTCCGCGACGCCATCAGCGGCAACCTCGGCGGTCTGCCGGGTGAGCTAGTGCAGTGGATGGGCGTCCTGAACATCGACGTCTATCTGACCGTCATCCTCAGCGCGTACGCGGCGGCGCACGCGAAGAAGGCCATCATGCGCAGGAGGACCGCGCCGTGATTACTGGCGTCCATCTCATCACCGGATTGATCGGCAGCGGTAAGACGCTCCGCGCGGTCTGGTATATCGATCAGGAAGTGAAGGCCGGTCGCTCCGTTTACGTGTGCAACGTCAACGGCCTCAACATCCCGGGTGTGATTCCGTTCGATGACCCGACGAAGTGGCGCGATCTTCCGCCTGGGTCGTTGCTGGTCGTGGATGAGGCGCAACGCTATTGGCGTGCGCGTCGAGCCGGCGAAGTGCCCGAGGATTTGCAGGCGATGGAGACCAGCCGGCACGACGCCGTGGCGTTCCTCATCCTCACGCAGCAGCCGACGTATCTCGACAAGCACCTGCGCGGCTTGGTCACTTGCCACGAACACCTGTACCGGCGCCTCGGCGTCCAGGCGACGACGGTGTACCGCTGGGCACGCTGCATTGAGGACCCGCACGGGTCCAGCGACAAAGACGGTGCTGATCAGGAAATGTTCCTGTATCCGAAGCATCTGTACGGCGCGTATAAGTCCGCCGAGCAGCACACGGTTAAGCCGCGCCTGGGCACAAAGCCGAAGCTCATCATCGCTGCGTTGACCTTGTCCATTGGCTTCTTCGCGTGGGCTTTTGCCGGCGTTTTCGGTTCCGACGACAAGCCGCATTCAGAGGAGACGGCGCGCGCGTCCGCCGCGCCGCTAGGCGCGCCGGATGCGACGCCGTCTCCTAGTAAGGCGATCACCGTCGAGCAGTACATCGCGCGGATGAATCCGCGCATTGAAGGCGCACCGTGGTCGGCGCCGATCTATGACCGTGCGGCGCTCGCGCGGCCGGAACTGTGGTGCATGTCGTCGGACGTGAGTTGCACGTGTCTGACGGAGCAGGGGACGAAGGTCAACATCGGCATGAAGGTGTGTCGGCACATGGCCAAGCACGGGCCGGTTTACAACCCATTCCGTCAACCGGCGCAGGAGCGTCAGCAGCGTAGCGCCGGGGCAGGGGACAAGGCTCCTGCAGCAGTCGCTGCGGGCGCTCCAGGTTCCACGGGCGGCGCATCGATCGATGCGCCGCAAGTCAGTGGCTATGGCGACATTCTCGCCGTCAAGCCGGAGGCTGCGCTCTGATGAATACTTCTCGCACTCAGGGCGATGCCGGTGTTATTCCGCGCGTTTACTCGTCGGGCGCTGTCGAACTGCTCAAGTGGACGGCGCTGCTGGCGATGGTGGTCGACCACGTCAACGCGGTGTTCTTCGATCGGCACGCTGGTTTGCCTGCGGAGATGATCGGTCGTGTTGCGATGCCGGTTTTCTCCATCGTGCTGGCGTACAACTTGGCACGTGAGGGCGCCGATTTGCGGCGCGCCCTTGAGCGCCTAGTGTCGGTGGGTTGCCTTGCAACGCCGGCATATGCGCTTCTGTTCGCATGGGTGCTGGTTTGGCCTCTGAACGTGATGCTGACGTTCGCGGTCGCCGTCGCGGTGATCGCGTCGTTTGCTCATGGCAAACGAGTTCAGGCGCTGGCGATCTTCCTCATTGCCTCGTGCTTTGTGGAGTACTGGCACGCTGGCGTTGGCCTGGTCGTCGCGGCATGGGCCTACTTCCGCGGAATCGATCGACGCGGCTGGTTCCTCGGCTTGGCGATGGCCGCTCTCTGCGTGGTGAACGGCAACATATGGGCCTTGCTCGCATTCCCGCTGCTCGCGGTGGCGTCTGAGGTGGATGTGCGCGTCCCGCGCCTACGCTGGGCGTTTTACGCGTTCTACCCGGCGCACCTGGCCGTGCTGGCGCTCCTGCGGTAGCGGGTGTGGGCGCAGCCCACGGATAACCGCTGTTGAGGGCCAGCGGCCCTCCTGCAAACCGCTTTTCACAGCATGAACTCATGCGGCGGGCGATGGTTCCTGTCGTGCATTCGGCCTTCGCGGAAGATCAGGCGATCTAGCGTCCCCGGAGCGATCCAGTCGCCATGCGGCGACACCAGCCGAGCGCCTGCCATGCGCCAGCCAGCCCACGGGCCGTATAGCGCGGTGTGGTTGTAGGCGATCCGCTGGTGCATCTGCGCAGCGCAGGAATTCGGGCAACATTCGCCCGTCCGCCAGCATGGCGGTCGAAGGTCCGTCATCGTTATGTCCCCCTGAAACGGACAGGGGACCGTAGCGGTCCCCTGAGTCGTGCGGCTATCGGATTAGCCCTGAAAAACCGGTCGGAAAGGGCCGACAGGTGCCGCCAGACGGCGCAAAAGCCGCATCAGCAATTTCGCATAATGCATATTATGTCAAATCGTCGCCGGAGCTGGCTGGCGCGGCTCATTCGCCTTGCGGCACGGCTCTTGCCTGCCGAACCTCAGTCACGGTTCCTGGCACAGGGGGTGCCTGCATGACGGACGTCGATCTCGACGGCGAATGGTACGGATGGCGGCTGAGAGGCCGCCATCTCGTTTCTGAGGACGGCCAGCGCATGACCGTCGAACGCCTGCGCGGCCTGATGTGGCGCGACAAGATGGAACTGCGCCTCAAAGGCTACGCAAGTCGTCGCGCGGCTGAGGAAGCGCGGCGAAACGCGTCTCGACCGCAGCTGGTGAAAGTCGTTATTGTCGAGCTGGCCGACGTCCGCCACCGTGGCGTCTCAGCATCATGAGTCCGGCCGCATGCCTTTGATGTAGTACTTGGTAGCCTTGCGCGTACCGGTCGTTTCCAGCATCCCGGAATCAACTAGAGGCCGCAGCGCAAGCTGGGCAACAGCGACTTCAATCTAAAGAAGCTGCGCCATGGTGGTTATGGTGAGCCCGGGATTGCGCTGCAATAGCTCAGTGATCTCGATACGCCGCTCCTCGAGGTAGCTATCGATCGTGCCCCGCTGTTTCCTGGGGTAGCGCTGTTCTAAGAGCGCGGTGAGCTTCGTCCCCAACTCCGTGTAAGAGCTGTACTGGATTCGGTCTAAGCCCCTCAGGTCAGAGGGAACTTCGGCTACGTCGGTCTTGGATGGGTCGAGCGCAATAAACCATTGGTCACCCAAAGCCATGGCAAAGCCAAGCTCTAAAGTAACGTTCGGATTCCAACCCGAAATGTCGAAGATTGAGAAGTCCGATCCACGAATGTAGGTCTCGATCTTCTTCATGATGTGCATATTCGTGATCTTCTCGTCAGCAAATATGAACGTCACGTCGTACTTTTCCTCAAGCTCCTTGTACTGCTTGCGGTAGTCGTCTTTCGGATACAGACGATACGAATACGCAACGAATACCTGCTTACGAAGAAGCGATTGTTGAAGTTCAGACATTACTCTTCTCCGTCATCATCTGCATGCCTCGCGCACGTTGTTGTCGAGCTGCTGCAGTAACTCATAAGTGCGGCGCATCCCGACTACCTCAAGCGTTCGCTCCCGCGACGCCTTCGCGGCGTCGCATGCTGAGGGATTCCGCGCACCATCCTGGCGAACGCGATGGCCGGTGGCACCGACACCTCCACTAGTGCCCGCAAGCTGCGAGAGGTAACGCGAGTCCGCCTCGGCTTGCTTGCGCTCGTGGTAGCGACGCCAAAGCTCTTGATTACTGGGCGGGGGCTCCGGCGTGGCATCCCAGCTGCGGGTCTGCGCGTAGCCGGCGGGGCATGGCCCGCTGTAGAAGTGCACCGCCCCACCCTTGCCAACACATCTATTGACGACCTGCGCCGAAGCGCTGCCGGCGATCAGCGCGGCAAACAACACGATTCCCTGTCGCATCGCTCCATCCGTCCCCCTGTGGACTGCGACGAGCGTATCAAAAACGGGTTTGGCGGGTGTGCGTGTCCCGGCACCGGCCCGGCCGCAAGAGTGACTACGGCGGCGGCTACCGACCGGCACAGGTCGAACCGGTTATCCGTGGGCTGCGCCCACACCCGCTCAACGCGGCCGAATCGCCCTCGCCCGCTGACCGCTTGAGGAGAGCGCCAAGCGCGTCGCGCGGCGTCCATCGACCGTGAGCCGTACTTGATACGGCAGGCCATCCCAGCCGCGTTGAACGGCCTCCAGAAAGCCCTTGTCGGCCAGGTTCCCGGCGGTCTGTCGCGACTTGCCCCGAAGCCAGGTCGCGGCGATCGGCGCGGCCCTTTCGCTCCAGATCCGCGCGATCGACGAATCGGCCGCCTCGTCGATCGACGCGGCTCTTTCTGCCTGGTAGATCTGCACCAACAACGCGCGTTGCGCCTTCGACAAGTCGGAGAAGTTCATACGACGACCGCCAGCACGGCGAAATGGGCCGGGTAGAACGCGTAGAACGCCCACCGCAGGCGCGGCACGTGCGGCGCGTAGGCTTGCACCGCCGCAATCACCGGGAGCGCCAGCAGCGCGCCGAAATTGCCGTTCGCGAAGTGCAGCGACAGCAGCGCCGCGAACGCGGTAGCCCCCGCGCCTGGCGTGCCCGCGATGAACCACCAGCGGGCAGCGACGATCAGCGCAAGGCCCGGCCACCCGTAGTCAACCACGACGCCCAGCACGAAGAACGCAGCCACGGCCGACTTGCGCCAATCGGCCTCCCACAGCGCGATCACCAGCACCGCCGCGGCGAACGTGAACATCACGTTGAGCGGCATCGGCATGCCCAACGAGGTGAGCGGCATCGCGGCGAGCATGCCGAAGAACAGCAGGCGTGCCGAAAGACGTGCGAGCGCGACACCTGGGCGCGCCAGATTCCACGCCAGCACGACCGCGAAGATGGGAAACGCGATGCGGCCGACCACATACATCGCCGGCACGCTTCGATCCAGCAGGAACGTATTGACGTGGTCCACCACCATCAGCAGCAGCGCGACCCACTTCAACGCTTCGGTGGCGACCAACGTGCGCGCCTGAGGCGCGATGACGTTCACTTCCCGCCTCCGGCTGCGCCGGTGGGCATGGCTCCAGCGTAGGCGATCACACTGCCTGTTGTGGGACCGGCGTCGGCGTGAGGGTGCTCGCTGCCGCTCGCACCGTCACGCGCGCCGCCGCTCGTGTCGTACAGACGGGGTTCCCCGTCCCGGAGGGGCTTGTCCAGCGGCCACGCGGTGGCGATCAAGGCCTCATCCCTCGCCTGTAGGCGAAGCCCATAGGTGTGCACGGTGACGTCAATGCCCAGGGCACGCAGCTGCGCGATGTTGAGACGCTCAATCGCGGTCTGCGACGGGTCGATCCATTCGACCAATGCCCGGGCGTCCCACCCCTCCCCCATCAACGCCGCCAGCCGGATCCGCGAACGCTCGCTCAGTTCCCACACGTAGCGTTGTTCCGGCGTCAGCTTCGCGAGCTTCGCCGCCCGCACCTGGGCGGCCGCTTCAATCTTCGGTGTAGCCGGAGCCGGTGGCGTAGCCCTCGGGCCCTCTGCCTGCGGCGCGATCTTCGCCGGCGCCTGCGCGTGCGGTGTCTTCACCAGCTTCGTACCGCCACCGCCGAAGAAGTCGAGCAGGAACCAGATGGAAAACAGGCCCAGCGGCACGATGATCAAGGCGCGCGGCGCCATGGTTTTCCAAAGGCTCAACCGGCCGGCGCCGTAGACCGCCGTTTGCACTTCATCCGACGTGATGCCCTTGTACAACGGGAAAATCGCGGCCTTGTACGTCTTCGTCTCGCCGCCGATCTTCTCGTAGCGGTCCGGCGCGATGGTCTGGTAGTACGTCACGCGATACGCGCTCTCGCCCTTCTTCCCGAGCGCGGAAAGCTTCTGGAACGTGTTCTTTCGCTCGATACGAGCGCGCAGGGCGACGTGCACACGCTTGTAGAACTGCGTCATGATCAACACGTCTAGGCCGAAGTGGCGATGCAGCGCGAAGAACTGTTCCCGCTCCTTCGGCATCGCTTCGCGCGTTCCGCCCACGTAGAAGTCGTGGACTTCATCGATCACCACCAGCGCATTGCGCAGGTGTTCGGCGATATGCCACTCGCCGGCTTCATCCTGCGTGGCGACGAAGGTTTCCAACACCTTATCGCTCGGAACGTGCACCAGAAGACGGCGAATCTCCGCCGGGTCCATTTGCAGGTACACCGCGATCTTTTCATGGTCGAGGCCATTCACCCGCGCATACACCGGGCGGCCGGCTTTGAGCGCCGGGAGAATA
Source organism: Lysobacter sp. SCRH-1R (assembly GCF_057747855.1). NCBI lineage: Bacteria > Pseudomonadati > Pseudomonadota > Gammaproteobacteria > Lysobacterales > Lysobacteraceae > Lysobacter > Lysobacter sp. SCRH-1R. Next base: position 2,113,398 of record NZ_CM173227.1, read on the forward strand.
TGGTTCGCGACGGAGTCGTAGCTCTTGCCCGAGCCCGGAACGCCTTCATTGAATACAAGCATGGGTCACCACTGTCCGAGGGTGAGAAGCTTCCGCACCATGCGGAAGGCAAAACCAGCCGAAAGGATCAGGAAACACTCGCCGATGCGGAACGTTCCAATGAGCCACGCAATCGTTGGCCCAGCCTGCCCCAGCAATCCGTCCAGGCTGTACTGCGTGACGAAGTCGGGAACCGGGATCGATTCAATGACGGTGGCGAAGAAGTCGCACACCGTGTCCACCGCATTGAGCAGGAGATCGCCGCAGAACTCCACGAATGCATCCCACAGCGCCTTCAGCTGCTGCGCGATCCACGTGGTTAGATCAGTGAGCCACCCCGCTTGTGCGCTCACAGGAACCCCCACTTGAACGCAACAAACGCAGCCACGGCCATGAGCAACATCGCACCCCACGCGAACGCCTGGAGCATGGTCTGCGAGCAATGGAAATCGAACACCATCGCGCGCCAATAATCACTGGCTGGGACCGTCCACGTCGGGCAGCTGCCACCGACGCTCACCGTGAAGAATTGCGTTCCCGCGCTCGCGATCGGCGCGTTCGTCACGCGCTGCTTGAACTCGCCGAAGACCTCCGACACCGTGCGGCCTTCACCTTCGTACAGGTCCCCAACGCCTTCGCCAGGGCTGCCTTCACCATCGCCCTCACCGTCACCTTCGCCGCCTCCCGTACCGTCGCCGTTCTCACCCTGATTGCTACTTCCGGCGTTGGTTCCGTTGACCGTCGTGTAGTTCGTGGTCGTCGTTGTCGTCGTCGTCGTGGTGTTGTTGACCGTGCGCGTGCTCGTTGTCGTCGCGCTATCCCCCGATTTCTGCAACTGATCACCGGACGGCAAATTCACATTGGTCGGTGGAATCTCATTTGGACCCGCATTGCGCTTCTGCAGTGTGTCCATATCGGGCTTCTCGCCCGTTTCGCCTGGCTTCCAGCAGATTTGGCGCCCGGTGCTGGCGCTATAACACTGCTCTCCGGTGTCCGACTTAAGACACACGGTCTGCGAACCCATCTGCTGGCAGTATTGCGGCTGCTCCGGTAGCGGCTTCGTGTCAGGCGTGTTGGCGCACGAATTACCCGTTGGCTTCGACCCGCCAAGGCTCTTGTAAGTCACACCGCCTGCGGTGAAGGTTTGCCGGTCGGTCGGATTGCCGAACTCGCAACCGTCGTGACACATCAACGCCGAACCGGTGTACCAGCCGCTCGACCTCGCCGGCATCGCCAAGCATCGCTGCGGGTCAAAACAGGTTTTCGAAGCATCGTCCCACGTCGTGCCGGATGGGCACGGAATGAAAGCAAAGGTGTCGCGCGAGCCGTTGTAATCCTGAACGTATCCGAGTGTGGTATGGCCCGCCCTCCACGTCGTGGAAGTCCTCGCAGTGCAAACCGGACCCGTATGACCACCTCCCGTACTGGCAACCTTCTCGGTCACCCACGCCATGCAGTACTCGTACGCCGTCTGCTGTGTACACGGATGACCCGCACCGCCCGGTGAGCAGACTTCGCCGCCAGGCGCGGCGCGGGCAGTGCCGATGCCGAACCATGCCAGCCCACCAACGACGAGAACCAACGCAACGCGCCGCACAACGGCGCCGACGAAGATGCGGCCGACGTTCATACGTCAAGGCCCTTGACACACGCGACGCCGCAACAGGCGCCGAGGAAACCGCAGAACAGGCACAGCAGCATGTTTCCTCCTTCGCGATCGGGGGCACCGCGCGGGTGCCCCGTCACGCGGTTTCGATCAACCGAAGAACTTCGCGACCTTCTTCGCGCCCCACTTGGCGAAACCCACCAGCGCGAGGATGGCGGCGGCGGCGATGATGGCGGTCACGGCCGACGCGCCGTCCAAGCCGGACAGGATGCCGCTGAAATCCGTGCCACCGCCGCTGGTCGCGAGGGCGCCGGTCGAAACGGTCGCCAGAGCGGCGGCCGACGCGGCGACGGAAGCCAGCTTGCCATTGATACGCTTGAGCATTGGAACTCTCCTTTGGTTGTTGCCGGTCACTTGAAGAACGACGCGACGGAGCCGGCCATCCGCGCGACGATGAACCAGAAAATCACCGCGCCCAGGGCGCCGACGAACCAACCCGTTGCGACTTCCGGGGTGGGTGCGTCGAAGACCTGATGAACCAGCGCGTAGAACGAATGTTCCGAGCCCGAGACCAGTACGTAGCCCGTGCACTCCTCCACCGCCTGCCCTGTCGGGGCAAGCGTGCCGTCGGGTTGCAGGGCTACGCACAGGGCCACGGGTTACGACGCCTTCGCCACCGACGGCTTACCTTCGATGCGCGTCAGCTTCGGCTTGCGCGCGAGCTTGAAATCGCCGAAGTCGCCGACGCTGACATTGGCCTCCAGGTCGAGCTCGTACTCACCGACCGGGTACGGCGGTTCCTTGCCAAGGTCGAGACGCACGCGATTGCGGAAGAAGGCGTTCTCGGCGACGGCTTCCTGCGTGCGGATCACGCCGGAGCGGTCGCCCTTCTCCCAGCGCTTTTCATCGACGTGTGTATTGGTGACGGTGATCTTCATGGCTATGCGGCCTCTTGAGATTGGATGGTTTGAAGTTGCGCGCGTACGAGCGCAGGGAGGTCGCCGACCACGTTTTTCATTCGTCCCGGGCGACCATCGCGGACGACGTGTTCCATGAGGAATTCCACGGCGTCATCGCCGAGGGCATCCATGACGAGATTCAACGCGGTGCCGGCCTGATTGCGCAGGAAGCGCACCATCGCCTTCGCGCTGGCATTGACCATCTGTTCCTTGGTCAACAGGCGTTCGGCTTCGCCGATGACGTACGCGGCGAGCATCGGGTACGAGCCTGCGAAATACTTGCCGGGGTCGCGCAGCACATCGTTGGGCAGGTCAATGCGCTTGGCGTACAGGCGCAACTCGCAGCGCGTGTGCCCGCTCTCGGGATCGCCTAGCTGCTTGCCCTTCTCGTACACGTTGAGTTGCTTGTGGCCGCGCTGGCCCACGTAGAAGGAACAACCCTTGTTGCTGCCGCAGTCATCGACGTACTGCGCTTGCGGGGGACGGCCGTTCATGACGAACTCGCCTCGGTCGTAGAGATCGCGAAAGGTCTGGAGATTGAAGGTCTCGCCCGTGAGGTCATCGATCGCGATGTCCACGTGGCTGATGCGCGCGTCGAGGTCGTCGAGCACGTTTGCGACTTGCGGCCAGCTACGCACGTGCTGGCACCCTTGGCCGGACAGGCTGATGCAGACCTTGCCGTCGTCGTCCAGGCCGATCTTTCCGCAGACCGATCCGGTCTCATCGACCATCGTTGCGGAGCGCGGATAGAAGTTGAAAACGCGGTCTTGGATCGGACCGACGATGATTGCGCTGCCGGTGCCAAACACGTAACGCACCAGGTCACCGAGCGGCATCTTGCGGGTGAGCTTTTTCGCCTTCTCGCTGTCGATGACGACGACGCAGAAGTCGATGATCGGGGCCGTGAGGGTGGACTTTTGGCCCGTGTTACTACCCGGGCCAACCGGCCGGTTCCCGGCCGCCACTGGTGAAAAGGTGCCGTCAGCCATTGACCACCGCCCGGCGCAGGCACTCCGCGTCCGCCAGTTCGGCGACGGCGGCGTGGTGGATTTCGAGCCAGAACCCGGCGTCGAGCGCGCCGGGGAACAGGTCGGGCTGACGGATCTGCTGATCGCAGATGTCGAGGGCGAGACGCGCGCCGCGTTCGGCGTCGGTGGGCCGACTCATGCGCGCACCCGGGCGAGCTGGCGACGACGGAAGGCGCGCACGCGGCGCATGCACTTCCATTCGTAGTGAGCGGTCCGGATGAGCCGAACGATGCCGCCTGCGTACAGGCCGGCGATGACGGCGAAGATGATTCCGAGCGTGAAAGCGTGGGCGAGTTGTTCGCCGATCTGCTGCGCCTGCTGTGCGTCCATGTCCCCTCCCCTACGAGGGCCGGGGAGACCGGCGCCAGGGGGACGCCGGGAGCCTCTCCCCGGCGGGTGGCTCTATGTCTAGCCCTTGAGCTAGCGAGGGCGAGTATGCCTATCCCTTGAATGGTGTCAAGGGGTAGGCTTATGTCCAGTGATAGGTTGTTCCCAGCGCCAAGGGGGACGCCGACATGGAATGGTTTTTGATGCTCGCGGTTGGAGTTGTCGAACCGGGCTCGCCGTTAGAAGCACGGATCGATGCGGGCATGAAGATTTGCGAGGCCATCCAGCTGCTCGCAGTCGCAGAGGATGGCAAAGTCCCCGAGTCGATCACGATCACGACCGACAAGGGCCACAACTTCAGCTGCAAGGTGCCGAAAGAAAATGTCCTACACCAACGAACTGCTGGACCAATTCAAGGCGAAACGCGGCCTTGAAAGCGACTACGCAGCGGCGAAGGAACTCGGCCTGCGCCCCAATCGCTTGAGCAACTACCGCACAGGCGTCTCGCACGCGGACGATAAGACGGCCGTAATGCTGGCTGATGCGCTCGGCCTGGACAGACTGCAAACAATCGCGCGCGTGAACATGGATCGCGCGCGTGACACGAAGGAACGCGCGTTCTGGCGACACATCGCGGCGGCGGCGGCGCTCGGCGTCGTCGTCCTGATGCCGCTGGGGAACGCGAGCGCTAACCCGTTGAATGCTGAGGCCAGTTCGTCAGCAATGCATATTATGTCAAATCGTCGCCGGAGCTGGCTGGCGCGGCTCATTCGCCTTGCGGCACGGCTCTTGCCTGCCGAACCTCAGTCACGGTTCCTGGCACAGGGGGTGCCTGCATGACGGACGTCGATCTCGACGGCGAATGGTACGGATGGCGGCTGAGAGGCCGCCATCTCGTTTCTGAGGACGGCCAGCGCATGACCGTCGAACGCCTGCGCGGCCTGATGTGGCGCGACAAGATGGAACTGCGCCTCAAAGGCTACGCAAGTCGTCGCGCGGCTGAGGAAGCGCGGCGAAACGCGTCTCGACCGCAGCTGGTGAAAGTCGTTATTGTCGAGCTGGCCGACGTCCGCCACCGTGGCGTCTCAGCATCATGAGTCCGGCCGCATGCCTTTGATGTAGTACTTGGTAGCCTTGCGCGTACCGGTCGTTTCCAGCATCCCGGAATCAACTAGAGGCCGCAGCGCAAGCTGGGCAACAGCGACTTCAATCTAAAGAAGCTGCGCCATGGTGGTTATGGTGAGCCCGGGATTGCGCTGCAATAGCTCAGTGATCTCGATACGCCGCTCCTCGAGGTAGCTATCGATCGTGCCCCGCTGTTTCCTGGGGTAGCGCTGTTCTAAGAGCGCGGTGAGCTTCGTCCCCAACTCCGTGTAAGAGCTGTACTGGATTCGGTCTAAGCCCCTCAGGTCAGAGGGAACTTCGGCTACGTCGGTCTTGGATGGGTCGAGCGCAATAAACCATTGGTCACCCAAAGCCATGGCAAAGCCAAGCTCTAAAGTAACGTTCGGATTCCAACCCGAAATGTCGAAGATTGAGAAGTCCGATCCACGAATGTAGGTCTCGATCTTCTTCATGATGTGCATATTCGTGATCTTCTCGTCAGCAAATATGAACGTCACGTCGTACTTTTCCTCAAGCTCCTTGTACTGCTTGCGGTAGTCGTCTTTCGGATACAGACGATACGAATACGCAACGAATACCTGCTTACGAAGAAGCGATTGTTGAAGTTCAGACATTACTCTTCTCCGTCATCATCTGCATGCCTCGCGCACGTTGTTGTCGAGCTGCTGCAGTAACTCATAAGTGCGGCGCATCCCGACTACCTCAAGCGTTCGCTCCCGCGACGCCTTCGCGGCGTCGCATGCTGAGGGATTCCGCGCACCATCCTGGCGAACGCGATGGCCGGTGGCACCGACACCTCCACTAGTGCCCGCAAGCTGCGAGAGGTAACGCGAGTCCGCCTCGGCTTGCTTGCGCTCGTGGTAGCGACGCCAAAGCTCTTGATTACTGGGCGGGGGCTCCGGCGTGGCATCCCAGCTGCGGGTCTGCGCGTAGCCGGCGGGGCATGGCCCGCTGTAGAAGTGCACCGCCCCACCCTTGCCAACACATCTATTGACGACCTGCGCCGAAGCGCTGCCGGCGATCAGCGCGGCAAACAACACGATTCCCTGTCGCATCGCTCCATCCGTCCCCCTGTGGACTGCGACGAGCGTATCAAAAACGGGTTTGGCGGGTGTGCGTGTCCCGGCACCGGCCCGGCCGCAAGAGTGACTACGGCGGCGGCTACCGACCGGCACAGGTCGAACCGGTTATCCGTGGGCTGCGCCCACACCCGCTCAACGCGGCCGAATCGCCCTCGCCCGCTGACCGCTTGAGGAGAGCGCCAAGCGCGTCGCGCGGCGTCCATCGACCGTGAGCCGTACTTGATACGGCAGGCCATCCCAGCCGCGTTGAACGGCCTCCAGAAAGCCCTTGTCGGCCAGGTTCCCGGCGGTCTGTCGCGACTTGCCCCGAAGCCAGGTCGCGGCGATCGGCGCGGCCCTTTCGCTCCAGATCCGCGCGATCGACGAATCGGCCGCCTCGTCGATCGACGCGGCTCTTTCTGCCTGGTAGATCTGCACCAACAACGCGCGTTGCGCCTTCGACAAGTCGGAGAAGTTCATACGACGACCGCCAGCACGGCGAAATGGGCCGGGTAGAACGCGTAGAACGCCCACCGCAGGCGCGGCACGTGCGGCGCGTAGGCTTGCACCGCCGCAATCACCGGGAGCGCCAGCAGCGCGCCGAAATTGCCGTTCGCGAAGTGCAGCGACAGCAGCGCCGCGAACGCGGTAGCCCCCGCGCCTGGCGTGCCCGCGATGAACCACCAGCGGGCAGCGACGATCAGCGCAAGGCCCGGCCACCCGTAGTCAACCACGACGCCCAGCACGAAGAACGCAGCCACGGCCGACTTGCGCCAATCGGCCTCCCACAGCGCGATCACCAGCACCGCCGCGGCGAACGTGAACATCACGTTGAGCGGCATCGGCATGCCCAACGAGGTGAGCGGCATCGCGGCGAGCATGCCGAAGAACAGCAGGCGTGCCGAAAGACGTGCGAGCGCGACACCTGGGCGCGCCAGATTCCACGCCAGCACGACCGCGAAGATGGGAAACGCGATGCGGCCGACCACATACATCGCCGGCACGCTTCGATCCAGCAGGAACGTATTGACGTGGTCCACCACCATCAGCAGCAGCGCGACCCACTTCAACGCTTCGGTGGCGACCAACGTGCGCGCCTGAGGCGCGATGACGTTCACTTCCCGCCTCCGGCTGCGCCGGTGGGCATGGCTCCAGCGTAGGCGATCACACTGCCTGTTGTGGGACCGGCGTCGGCGTGAGGGTGCTCGCTGCCGCTCGCACCGTCACGCGCGCCGCCGCTCGTGTCGTACAGACGGGGTTCCCCGTCCCGGAGGGGCTTGTCCAGCGGCCACGCGGTGGCGATCAAGGCCTCATCCCTCGCCTGTAGGCGAAGCCCATAGGTGTGCACGGTGACGTCAATGCCCAGGGCACGCAGCTGCGCGATGTTGAGACGCTCAATCGCGGTCTGCGACGGGTCGATCCATTCGACCAATGCCCGGGCGTCCCACCCCTCCCCCATCAACGCCGCCAGCCGGATCCGCGAACGCTCGCTCAGTTCCCACACGTAGCGTTGTTCCGGCGTCAGCTTCGCGAGCTTCGCCGCCCGCACCTGGGCGGCCGCTTCAATCTTCGGTGTAGCCGGAGCCGGTGGCGTAGCCCTCGGGCCCTCTGCCTGCGGCGCGATCTTCGCCGGCGCCTGCGCGTGCGGTGTCTTCACCAGCTTCGTACCGCCACCGCCGAAGAAGTCGAGCAGGAACCAGATGGAAAACAGGCCCAGCGGCACGATGATCAAGGCGCGCGGCGCCATGGTTTTCCAAAGGCTCAACCGGCCGGCGCCGTAGACCGCCGTTTGCACTTCATCCGACGTGATGCCCTTGTACAACGGGAAAATCGCGGCCTTGTACGTCTTCGTCTCGCCGCCGATCTTCTCGTAGCGGTCCGGCGCGATGGTCTGGTAGTACGTCACGCGATACGCGCTCTCGCCCTTCTTCCCGAGCGCGGAAAGCTTCTGGAACGTGTTCTTTCGCTCGATACGAGCGCGCAGGGCGACGTGCACACGCTTGTAGAACTGCGTCATGATCAACACGTCTAGGCCGAAGTGGCGATGCAGCGCGAAGAACTGTTCCCGCTCCTTCGGCATCGCTTCGCGCGTTCCGCCCACGTAGAAGTCGTGGACTTCATCGATCACCACCAGCGCATTGCGCAGGTGTTCGGCGATATGCCACTCGCCGGCTTCATCCTGCGTGGCGACGAAGGTTTCCAACACCTTATCGCTCGGAACGTGCACCAGAAGACGGCGAATCTCCGCCGGGTCCATTTGCAGGTACACCGCGATCTTTTCATGGTCGAGGCCATTCACCCGCGCATACACCGGGCGGCCGGCTTTGAGCGCCGGGAGAATATGGTTCGCGACGGAGTCGTAGCTCTTGCCCGAGCCCGGAACGCCTTCATTGAATACAAGCATGGGTCACCACTGTCCGAGGGTGAGAAGCTTCCGCACCATGCGGAAGGCAAAACCAGCCGAAAGGATCAGGAAACACTCGCCGATGCGGAACGTTCCAATGAGCCACGCAATCGTTGGCCCAGCCTGCCCCAGCAATCCGTCCAGGCTGTACTGCGTGACGAAGTCGGGAACCGGGATCGATTCAATGACGGTGGCGAAGAAGTCGCACACCGTGTCCACCGCATTGAGCAGGAGATCGCCGCAGAACTCCACGAATGCATCCCACAGCGCCTTCAGCTGCTGCGCGATCCACGTGGTTAGATCAGTGAGCCACCCCGCTTGTGCGCTCACAGGAACCCCCACTTGAACGCAACAAACGCAGCCACGGCCATGAGCAACATCGCACCCCACGCGAACGCCTGGAGCATGGTCTGCGAGCAATGGAAATCGAACACCATCGCGCGCCAATAATCACTGGCTGGGACCGTCCACGTCGGGCAGCTGCCACCGACGCTCACCGTGAAGAATTGCGTTCCCGCGCTCGCGATCGGCGCGTTCGTCACGCGCTGCTTGAACTCGCCGAAGACCTCCGACACCGTGCGGCCTTCACCTTCGTACAGGTCCCCAACGCCTTCGCCAGGGCTGCCTTCACCATCGCCCTCACCGTCACCTTCGCCGCCTCCCGTACCGTCGCCGTTCTCACCCTGATTGCTACTTCCGGCGTTGGTTCCGTTGACCGTCGTGTAGTTCGTGGTCGTCGTTGTCGTCGTCGTCGTGGTGTTGTTGACCGTGCGCGTGCTCGTTGTCGTCGCGCTATCCCCCGATTTCTGCAACTGATCACCGGACGGCAAATTCACATTGGTCGGTGGAATCTCATTTGGACCCGCATTGCGCTTCTGCAGTGTGTCCATATCGGGCTTCTCGCCCGTTTCGCCTGGCTTCCAGCAGATTTGGCGCCCGGTGCTGGCGCTATAACACTGCTCTCCGGTGTCCGACTTAAGACACACGGTCTGCGAACCCATCTGCTGGCAGTATTGCGGCTGCTCCGGTAGCGGCTTCGTGTCAGGCGTGTTGGCGCACGAATTACCCGTTGGCTTCGACCCGCCAAGGCTCTTGTAAGTCACACCGCCTGCGGTGAAGGTTTGCCGGTCGGTCGGATTGCCGAACTCGCAACCGTCGTGACACATCAACGCCGAACCGGTGTACCAGCCGCTCGACCTCGCCGGCATCGCCAAGCATCGCTGCGGGTCAAAACAGGTTTTCGAAGCATCGTCCCACGTCGTGCCGGATGGGCACGGAATGAAAGCAAAGGTGTCGCGCGAGCCGTTGTAATCCTGAACGTATCCGAGTGTGGTATGGCCCGCCCTCCACGTCGTGGAAGTCCTCGCAGTGCAAACCGGACCCGTATGACCACCTCCCGTACTGGCAACCTTCTCGGTCACCCACGCCATGCAGTACTCGTACGCCGTCTGCTGTGTACACGGATGACCCGCACCGCCCGGTGAGCAGACTTCGCCGCCAGGCGCGGCGCGGGCAGTGCCGATGCCGAACCATGCCAGCCCACCAACGACGAGAACCAACGCAACGCGCCGCACAACGGCGCCGACGAAGATGCGGCCGACGTTCATACGTCAAGGCCCTTGACACACGCGACGCCGCAACAGGCGCCGAGGAAACCGCAGAACAGGCACAGCAGCATGTTTCCTCCTTCGCGATCGGGGGCACCGCGCGGGTGCCCCGTCACGCGGTTTCGATCAACCGAAGAACTTCGCGACCTTCTTCGCGCCCCACTTGGCGAAACCCACCAGCGCGAGGATGGCGGCGGCGGCGATGATGGCGGTCACGGCCGACGCGCCGTCCAAGCCGGACAGGATGCCGCTGAAATCCGTGCCACCGCCGCTGGTCGCGAGGGCGCCGGTCGAAACGGTCGCCAGAGCGGCGGCCGACGCGGCGACGGAAGCCAGCTTGCCATTGATACGCTTGAGCATTGGAACTCTCCTTTGGTTGTTGCCGGTCACTTGAAGAACGACGCGACGGAGCCGGCCATCCGCGCGACGATGAACCAGAAAATCACCGCGCCCAGGGCGCCGACGAACCAACCCGTTGCGACTTCCGGGGTGGGTGCGTCGAAGACCTGATGAACCAGCGCGTAGAACGAATGTTCCGAGCCCGAGACCAGTACGTAGCCCGTGCACTCCTCCACCGCCTGCCCTGTCGGGGCAAGCGTGCCGTCGGGTTGCAGGGCTACGCACAGGGCCACGGGTTACGACGCCTTCGCCACCGACGGCTTACCTTCGATGCGCGTCAGCTTCGGCTTGCGCGCGAGCTTGAAATCGCCGAAGTCGCCGACGCTGACATTGGCCTCCAGGTCGAGCTCGTACTCACCGACCGGGTACGGCGGTTCCTTGCCAAGGTCGAGACGCACGCGATTGCGGAAGAAGGCGTTCTCGGCGACGGCTTCCTGCGTGCGGATCACGCCGGAGCGGTCGCCCTTCTCCCAGCGCTTTTCATCGACGTGTGTATTGGTGACGGTGATCTTCATGGCTATGCGGCCTCTTGAGATTGGATGGTTTGAAGTTGCGCGCGTACGAGCGCAGGGAGGTCGCCGACCACGTTTTTCATTCGTCCCGGGCGACCATCGCGGACGACGTGTTCCATGAGGAATTCCACGGCGTCATCGCCGAGGGCATCCATGACGAGATTCAACGCGGTGCCGGCCTGATTGCGCAGGAAGCGCACCATCGCCTTCGCGCTGGCATTGACCATCTGTTCCTTGGTCAACAGGCGTTCGGCTTCGCCGATGACGTACGCGGCGAGCATCGGGTACGAGCCTGCGAAATACTTGCCGGGGTCGCGCAGCACATCGTTGGGCAGGTCAATGCGCTTGGCGTACAGGCGCAACTCGCAGCGCGTGTGCCCGCTCTCGGGATCGCCTAGCTGCTTGCCCTTCTCGTACACGTTGAGTTGCTTGTGGCCGCGCTGGCCCACGTAGAAGGAACAACCCTTGTTGCTGCCGCAGTCATCGACGTACTGCGCTTGCGGGGGACGGCCGTTCATGACGAACTCGCCTCGGTCGTAGAGATCGCGAAAGGTCTGGAGATTGAAGGTCTCGCCCGTGAGGTCATCGATCGCGATGTCCACGTGGCTGATGCGCGCGTCGAGGTCGTCGAGCACGTTTGCGACTTGCGGCCAGCTACGCACGTGCTGGCACCCTTGGCCGGACAGGCTGATGCAGACCTTGCCGTCGTCGTCCAGGCCGATCTTTCCGCAGACCGATCCGGTCTCATCGACCATCGTTGCGGAGCGCGGATAGAAGTTGAAAACGCGGTCTTGGATCGGACCGACGATGATTGCGCTGCCGGTGCCAAACACGTAACGCACCAGGTCACCGAGCGGCATCTTGCGGGTGAGCTTTTTCGCCTTCTCGCTGTCGATGACGACGACGCAGAAGTCGATGATCGGGGCCGTGAGGGTGGACTTTTGGCCCGTGTTACTACCCGGGCCAACCGGCCGGTTCCCGGCCGCCACTGGTGAAAAGGTGCCGTCAGCCATTGACCACCGCCCGGCGCAGGCACTCCGCGTCCGCCAGTTCGGCGACGGCGGCGTGGTGGATTTCGAGCCAGAACCCGGCGTCGAGCGCGCCGGGGAACAGGTCGGGCTGACGGATCTGCTGATCGCAGATGTCGAGGGCGAGACGCGCGCCGCGTTCGGCGTCGGTGGGCCGACTCATGCGCGCACCCGGGCGAGCTGGCGACGACGGAAGGCGCGCACGCGGCGCATGCACTTCCATTCGTAGTGAGCGGTCCGGATGAGCCGAACGATGCCGCCTGCGTACAGGCCGGCGATGACGGCGAAGATGATTCCGAGCGTGAAAGCGTGGGCGAGTTGTTCGCCGATCTGCTGCGCCTGCTGTGCGTCCATGTCCCCTCCCCTACGAGGGCCGGGGAGACCGGCGCCAGGGGGACGCCGGGAGCCTCTCCCCGGCGGGTGGCTCTATGTCTAGCCCTTGAGCTAGCGAGGGCGAGTATGCCTATCCCTTGAATGGTGTCAAGGGGTAGGCTTATGTCCAGTGATAGGTTGTTCCCAGCGCCAAGGGGGACGCCGACATGGAATGGTTTTTGATGCTCGCGGTTGGAGTTGTCGAACCGGGCTCGCCGTTAGAAGCACGGATCGATGCGGGCATGAAGATTTGCGAGGCCATCCAGCTGCTCGCAGTCGCAGAGGATGGCAAAGTCCCCGAGTCGATCACGATCACGACCGACAAGGGCCACAACTTCAGCTGCAAGGTGCCGAAAGAAAATGTCCTACACCAACGAACTGCTGGACCAATTCAAGGCGAAACGCGGCCTTGAAAGCGACTACGCAGCGGCGAAGGAACTCGGCCTGCGCCCCAATCGCTTGAGCAACTACCGCACAGGCGTCTCGCACGCGGACGATAAGACGGCCGTAATGCTGGCTGATGCGCTCGGCCTGGACAGACTGCAAACAATCGCGCGCGTGAACATGGATCGCGCGCGTGACACGAAGGAACGCGCGTTCTGGCGACACATCGCGGCGGCGGCGGCGCTCGGCGTCGTCGTCCTGATGCCGCTGGGGAACGCGAGCGCTAACCCGTTGAATGCTGAGGCCAGTTCGTCAGCAATGCATATTATGTTAATCGCCGCCGGGGCGTTGGCCTACATGGCTATGCGGGCTTTTCTGACTCGGCGGTCCTCATGGGCTGCCGATATCTCAGGAACCACCCTCGCACAGGACGTGCCGGCATGAACCTGGATGGGTGGATTGCTAAATATGTGAGTTCTTAGCGGGTGAAACTTTGAGTTTATTGACGTGCTCTGTGATCACTTCCGAGGAACCGCCCGTTCGCCAGCCAAAACCGCCCATTTGTCGACCAACAATCGCCCGCTTTTAGTACCTCAACCAAGAACGCCGCGACGAGCGAGCAACCACCGACAACCCGCCCGCAATTTCTCAGGCCAAACGCGGCCGCCGTATTGGTAGACCGGAACTGTCTAGACGCTGGCTAATGGCCGGCTGGCGCGGCACCAACAACAACATGCTCTGTAGCCTCTTGAGCGCTTCAACAAGATGCCTGGGTTCGACTGCGGTTCGAGGCACGATTCTTGTGGTGTCGACTCTGGAAATTTTACCGCGTGCTCCGTGCAAACTTTGCCGAGGCAGATTGACGTCTCGGAGCGCGCTGGCCCTTGTGATTGACCGTAACGTTGCGGCCCGCACCTTAACGTAGGGACTGTTAAGGTGGAAATTCGAATGTTAAGGCTACGAAGAAGCGTCAGGGTCGGGGGCAACAGCGGCAGCAATGCTGCCGAACCGCAAAGGCGGGGATCGGTTTTTTGCAGCGGGCTGCAATAGGCGATCGCGTACTCGAACCGAAATATGGGAAGGCCCGGATACCCGGGCCTTCCCATTCACCGCCTACCGTTCCATGTAATGCAGGTGTGTGTTGCGATGGCTCTGGTGCATGCCGCCGCCCCAGAAGTGACGTTCGAAGTGATCCTCCAATCCGGTCCCGTCAGCCAGCCCAGTCGAAGCGCCGCCGAAGCTGCTCATCGCCTCCACCAGCGATTGCAGTTCGCGGCTTGGCGGTATCGGATCGTTCGCGACTGCCGGCTCCGCCCCAAGACCGCCGAGCACTTCCATTGCGTCCTTCCAGCTTGTGTTCGACGGCGTCGAAGATGCTGACGACATATCCGGCGACTCGGCCGCGATGGTGGAGGTGATCGCCAACGGCGTTTTGCTCGCGAGCTGCGTCATCATCGGTGCCGCCGTCGAGGACAGCGGCGCCAGCAGCGAGCCAAATTGCGAGGCGGGAATCGCGTTGCCTCCGGCGGGCTGCACGTAGGCGATCGCGTACTCGCCACCCAGGAAGTGCTTCGCCACGCGCACCTGAGTGGCCGCATTGCCGTCCACGCGCACGATCAGGTCGTCGACATCGCGGTGGAAGGTGATGCGGCTGCGCGCCACGCTGTGCGCGCTGCTGTTGAAGTGCAACCAGTCCGTTCCACCGCCGGTGTTGTCGATCGTGTCGGCGCCGCCACCGTAGATGTACTTGTCGTTGCCGGCGCCGCCGAACATCTGGTCGTTGCCGTCCTCGCCCACCAGTTGGTCCGCGCCGGCGCCGCCGACCAGGATGTCGTTGCCGGAGCCGTTGTGCGAACCATTGCCGCCCGACAGGTAATCGTCGCCATCGCCGCCGTCGAGCTTGTCGTCGCCGTTGAAGCCGAACACCGTGTCGTTGCCGCCGATGCCCCTGATCAGGTCGCGGTCGTTCGTGCCGAGCAGCTGCTCGCCGGCCGCGGTGCCGGTGACGATCGACGGGTAGTCGTCGTCATCGCCGCCGCCCGGATCGCCACCGCCACCCACCAGCGCATTGATGGCCGCGGTATCCAGCATCGAGCCGCTGGCCGGTTGCACGAAGTCGATGGCGTTGTCGCCGCCGAGGAAATGGTTCGTGACCGTCACGGTCTGGCTGGCGTTGCCGCCGACGGTGATGACCAGGTCGTCGCCGGTCCGCGCGAACGTCAGCTGCGCGGCCGTGATGCCGTTGTTGAAGATCACGCCGTCCATGCCGCCACCAGTGTTGTCGATGACGTCCTGTCCGCCGCCGTAGACATAGTCGTCGTCCCCTGCTCCACCTAGCAACGTGTCGTTGCCGTCTTCGCCCGCAAGGGTGTCGTTGCCAATGCCGCCTTCCAGGCGATCGTCCGCCGAACCAGAGCCGCTTCCATTGCCGCCGGACAGGTAATCGTCGCCGTCGCCCCCCTGCAGCGTGTCGTTGCCACCCAGGCCGAACAGCTGGTCCGCGCCGGCCATGCCCTTGATGAGGTCCTTGCCGCTGCCGCCGACAAGCTGTTCGCCGGCCGCCGTGCCCTCGATCACCTGGTCGAACCCGGTGCCGCCACCCGCGACGATCTGGTTGATCTGCGCCGTGGTGAGATAGAAGCCGCCGTCGGGCTGCACGTAATCGATCGCCGCGTCGCCGCCGAGGAAGTGGTTCACCACGCGCACCGCCTGCGTCGCCGCATTGTCGACGCTGATCAGCAGGTCGTCGCCATCGCGGGAGAACGAGAGGTCCTCGGCCGTGATGCCATCGGTGAAGAACACACCATCGAAACCGCCACCGGTGTTGTCGACAATGTCGCTGCCCGAGGTCGCATCGACAACGTACTTGTCGTCGCCTGCACCGCCGATCAGCATGTCGTTGCCACCGGCGGCGAC
Organism: Lysobacter sp. SCRH-1R; assembly: GCF_057747855.1. Lineage (NCBI taxonomy): Bacteria > Pseudomonadati > Pseudomonadota > Gammaproteobacteria > Lysobacterales > Lysobacteraceae > Lysobacter > Lysobacter sp. SCRH-1R. The sequence continues at coordinate 2,129,165 of NZ_CM173227.1, forward strand.
GATCGTGTCCGATCCGCCGAGGCCGTGGATGGCGTTGGCTGCCGCGTTGCCGGCGATGTAATTGTCGAGATCGTTGCCGGTGCCGCCGATGGCATCGCTGCCCATCAGGAACAGGTTCTCGATGTTCGCTGATAGCGCGTAGGTGGCGGTGGTCTGCACCTGGTCTGTACCGCCGCCCGAAGCCTCGACCACCACGTCGTCGGCATTGTCGGTGACGTAGACGTCGTTCCCGGCACCGCCTTCCAGATGATCAACGCCTTCGCTACCATCGAGGTAGTCGGCGCCATTGCCACCCATCAGCACGTCGCTGCCCGTGCCGCCGAACAGCGAATCGTCGCCGTCGAGGCCGTACAGGCTGTCATCACCGTCCAAACCGCCGAGCGTATTCGCGCCCGAGTTGCCGGTGATGATGTTGTCCAGCTCATTGCCGTTGCCGTTCCTGATGCCTTCGACGAGGATCAGGTTCTCGACGTTGCCGGACAGCACGAGGTTGGTTTCATAACGGCGTTCGACCGTATCGGTGCCCTCGCCTTCGTTCTCGTAGATCCAGTCCTGGCTGGTGTCGTTGATGAAGTAATCATTGCCGGTGCCGCCATGCATATCGTCGCCGCCGAGACCACCGTCGAGGCGGTTGTTGCCGGCGTTGCCGGTCAGGACGTTGTTGCCGTCGTTACCGATTGCGTCGATGTCGGCACTGCCCAGCAAGCTCAGGTTTTCGATGGTCGCGTCCAGCGCGTAACTGATGCTCGACTCGACCGTGTCGGTGCCTTCGCTCGCATTCTCGATTACCACGTCGCCTGCGTTGTCGACCACATAGACGTCATCGCCTGCACGGCCGACCATGCGGTCGGCGCCGGCAGCGCCATCAAGACGGTTGGAGGAGGAATTGCCCGTGATCACATTGGCGCCGGCGTTGCCCGTGCCGCTGTAGGCACCATAAGCCTCGTCGAGCATCAACGATTCGACCTGCCCAGAGAGCGTGTAATCACTGCGGGCTATCACGGTGTCGTTTCCTCCTCCTGCGAGTTCGATCACCACGTCATCCGGGCGATCAATGATGTAGGTGTCGTCACCGGTGTCGCCTTCAAGACGGTCGGCGCCGTCGCCGCCGTCGAGCGTGTCGTTGCCTGCGCCGCCGCGAAGCTCATCCTGTCCGTCCTGGCCTTCGAGCAGATCGTCGCCATCGAGGCCATCCAGGCGATTGCTTGCCTGGTTGCCAAGGAGGTGGTTGCCTTCCGCATTGCCGGTGCCGTCGATGTTGCCGGCCCCGGTGAGTTCCAGTGACTCGACATTGCCCACGATCGCGTAGCTGACCGAACTGCGGATGATGTCCGAGCCGCCCTCGGCGTTCTCCCCCACCACGTCGCCGATGTCGTCCACGACATAAATGTCGTCGCCATCACTGCCCGTGAGCTGGTCGGCTCCAGCGCCACCGTTCAATGTGTCATTGCCGACGCCACCAGCGAGAACGTCCGCACCTTCGCCGCCTAGGAGGATGTCGGCACCGTCACCGCCGTCCAGCTGATCCTCGCCGATGCCGCCGTCCAACTCGTCGTTGCCGCCAGCTCCCAGCAGCACGTCATTGCCAGCCTGCCCCAACAGGATGTCGTTATCGGCTTCGCCGTACAGGTGATCGACGCCGTCGCCGCCCTCCAGGCGATCTCTGCCCACGCCGCCGAACATCATGTCGTCGCCAGCCTGACCGAACAGATGGTCGTTGCCGGCATCGCCCCGGAGCTGGTCGTTGTCGGCGCCGCCTTCCAGGCGGTCATCGCCTTCACCGCCACCCAGTTGGTCGTCGCCTGCATCGCCGAATATCTGATCGGCGCCGTCTCCACCGGACACGATGTCGGCGCCGCCGTCGGCGTGGATCACATCGCCGCCACCCAACCCGGAAATAGTATTGGCCGCGTCGTTGCCGTAGATCACGTCATCCGCGTCACCGGCCTTCATCACTTCGAGGTCGAGCGCGGCGGCGTCCAGCGAAACGAGGACACCATCGCCAAAATCGACGACCAGCCCGCGTCTCGCCACACCCGTCGCCGGATCGAACCAGCCTGCGAACGTCAGCTGGTCGCCCGGGCGCCCGCGGAAGTACAGCACCAGATTCTCGCCATCGCGACGGAAGTAGGCGTCGGATGGCGCGCCACCCGACAGGACCAGGGTGCTGGTGCCGCTCTCGTCGGTGATTGTGTCACTCCCGTCGCCGGCCGAGTACCGGTAGGTGTCGTCACCGTCGCCGCCCTGCAGAATGTCGTTTTCGACTCCACCGCCTAGGTCATCCTGACCGCCACCGCCGTAGAGGTTATCCACGCCAGATCCGCCCGCGAGCACATCGTCGCCGTCACCGCCTTGCAGCGTGTCCTGCCCATCGCCGCCGTGCAGCGTGTCCGCGCCGCCGAAGCCCTCCAGCACATCGTTTCCAGCCTCACCGGTCAACAGGTCGTCACTGTCGTAACCACGCAGGGTGTCGTCGCCGGCGCCGCCATTAAGCACCAACGCCTTGAGTTGCGCGAGCGACCACGTCGTGCCGTCCGCGAAGCGAACCTCGTCGATAGCGTACCCGCCGTCATCCTCGAAGAAGCGCAGGATCGTGACTTTGTCATCGCTGTCGTGGAGCTTCAGGATCAGATCGTTGCCTTGGCGTACCCCCTCGACATCGTCGGGCGCGATTCCGCCCAGGAACTCCAGGACATCGCTTCCGGTACCGCCGTCGTAGTTGTCGATCGTGTCCCGCCCGTCGCCACGACCGAACACGTATACGTCGGAATGCATGCCGCCAATCAGCTGGTCGTCGCCCGCGCCGCCGGTGAGCCGGTCGTGCCCCATCCCGCCGTCCAGGCGGTCGTTGCCGACGTCGCCCGCCAACACGTCGTTGCCATCCATGCCGGAGATGGTGTCGTTGCCTGTGTCGCCAGCGATCGTTTCGTCGTTGTCGAAGCCGACGATCACGTCATCGCCCGGCGTCGAAGCCACGATCGCCGCCTTGATGTCCGCAATGGTCCACACGGTGCCATCATCGAACGCGATCGATGTCACTGGCGACAGGTTCGGAAAGTAGTCGCCGTCAATAGTGGGATCGTACTGAAGGAAGAAGTTGTCGATGACGACCGAGGCGTTTCCGTAGAAAACCTTCAGCGCGAGTCCGGAGACCTCGAAACGCACTTCCGACGGCGCCACGCCTCCGGTGATCTCAAGCCTGCCGCCGATGGTTGTCCCCACCGGTATCGATGCGCCGAGTGAGACGATGTAGTCGTTGCCCGTATCCGGTCCGACGACGTACGTGTTGAATCCGTCGCCGCCTGAAAGGTAGTCGTTCTCCGTGCCGCCCTCGAGCCTGTCGTTTCCGGCGCCTCCGTAAAGGTAGTCGATGCCCGCGCCGCCTCGCAGAGTGTCGGCATCCTCTTCGCCATACAGCCGGTCCCCACCTGCGCCGCCATCCAGCTTGTCGTCTCCGAGTCCACCCCAGATGTGATCGTCGCCTGCACCGCCGTCCAGATCGTCCAGCCCCTCGTGGCCGGCCATCTGGTCGTTGCCATCACCGCCCGAGGCGTCGTCGTTGCCACCGCCGCCACTCAGAATGTCGTCACCGCCACCGCCATCCAGCCTGTCGTTGCCCTCTTCGCCGTACAAGTTGTCGATGCCGACGCCACCGGAGAGCACGTCATTGCCTGTTCCTCCACTCAGGTTGTCGTCGCCATCACCGCCGACGAGCTGGTCGTCGCCTGCCTGCCCGAACAACTTGTCGTTCTCGGTTCCACCATCCAGCAGGTCGTTGCCGCCGCCGCCCTGAAGCTCATCGGCTCCGGCTCCGCCGAACAGCTGATCGTTTCCGTGAAACTCCTCAGCCACCTGGGAGCCGTCGCCGACCAGCAGGTCGTCACCACTGCCACCCCACAGCGAGTCGCCACTGCCCTGACCAAACAACGTGTCGTTGCCCTCGCCACCCTTCAGCGAGTCCTTGCCGTGTTTGCTGCCATCCAGGTTAACCGCGTCGCCTTGAAGCTCGTCAGCGCCATCACCGCCGTCAAGGTCGTCATCCCCGCCACCGCCGAACATGAGGTCGTCGCCGGCGTTGCCCTCGATGTGATCGTTTCCGTGCCGGACGCTGGCAAAGCCATTATCGCCCCAGATGGTGTCGTTGTCGGCGCCGCCCAGGATGTGGTCATTGCCGTCGTCGCCCGCGATCTTGTCAGCGCCAGTTCCGCCATCGATGTAGTCCTGGTCGGCATCATCCTCGTCCGTGGCGACGTCGCCCTGTCCTCGACCGGCCAATTCGTCGTCGCCGTCTCCACCGTTGATGATGTCGTTGCCGCCGCCGCCGCCAACGCGATCATTGCCTGCGCCGGCGTCAATCACATCGTCGCCATGTTTCACAGCGGCGCTGGAAACCAGGGCCGTCAGGTGGACATGGGGAATCGAGTCGAGCGCCAAGTCACCCTGGATCAGGTCGTCGCCTTCTCCGCCGTTGATCAGGTCACCATCGTGTCCGCCGTTGATAAAATCGTTGCCGTCGCCGCCCAGGATAATGTCCGTGCCTTCGCCGGCATGAATGCGGTCGTGGCCGTGGCCGGCGTCGATGTAGTCGTCGCCACTCCTGAACAGATTGGGGTCAAGGTCGCCTCCGCCGGCCGGCGCAACGATCACATAGCCCGAGTCCAGAGTGGCATCGCCTGTCGCGGCGCTGCCGTCATTGGTCTTGACGTACCAGCCGGCGCCCTTGGCAACCACCGAGGCACCCAGTCTCGCAATCTCCTCGTTGATCCGATCCAGTTCAGTCTTGCCGTTCTCGTCCCGTGAGTCGTCGCTGTTGTCCCAGGCGCGCAGATTCTGGAGCTCGGATCCGTCGAGGATCAGATCATTGCCGTACCCGCCGATGAGGCGGTCGCTGCCGCTCCCGCCGAACAGCAGGTCGTTGCCGAGGCCGCCGTCGAGTTCGTCATCGCCGGCGCCGCCCTCCATGCCGTCATGGCCGTCGAGCGAGGTGAGCGTGTCGTTCCCATCATTCGTGCCGACCGCACCGAACACGTCATCGCCAATGGTCAGCGGCGCCCCATTCGGCGGATGCGTCTCGTCGAACCCCGGAAGCGTTATACCCAGATCGCCGTTCTGCCAGTTCTTGACGACGATGCGACCGCCGGCCTTGCCGTCGCCGAGGCGACGGATGATCACGAGGGATTGGCTTTCGCCGGTACCGACCACGGCCAAGCGGAATGCGCCATTCGCCGTCTCCCAGGCACCGAGTGATGCATGGCGGATGTTGTCGAAGCCAACTCCAGTGCCAGAGATCTCAAGGCTGTTGAACGTGATTCTGCCGAGGCCGTCCGAATCGACAATGACGTCTTCGGAGTCTGACGACGCAAGATCATCAGTTTCGAACGCATAGGTATCGAAGCCATCACCACCGTCGAGTATGTCATTGCCGTGCCCGCCTTCAAGCGTATCGGCGTCCTCACCGCCCAGCAGCGTGTCGTTGCCGGCTTCACCATGGATCGAATCGTCGCCTGCTCCGCCACTGACGTAGTCGGAGCCGCCACCTGCTCTGACGATGTCGTCACCACCGAGAGAAACTATGGCGTCAGCGCTATCAAGTCCCACAAGTGAATCGCCGTCGCCATTCCCGTACTGCAAGCGATAGCCCAGATTCGGCAGGCGGACTGAACCTCCTTCGCTCAGCACGCGCGCAATTCGAGCCGAGAGCAGCTCATCTTCCGGCGTACCGAAAACACCATCAAAAACCTTCTCGGCAGCATCGCCAGCCAAAACGCCGGCCAACCCACCTATAGTCGCAACCATAAGAACCATTACGGTCGCTGGCAATGCTGCCCCAGCGAGGACAATTGTTGCCAGGGCCGCTGCCGCCTCGCCAACAAAATAGCCTACGACCACACCGCTCACCTTGCCCCAGTCCCGGGTCGCAATGGCCATGGTCAAGTCGGCCACGGTCAGGGCCTTGTCCAGGAAGGGAAGGACCTTGCGCCCCGTTGCCCCCTCTCCAAAGAAGCCAATGTTCGCGTCAATCTTGGAGTTCAATTCAGCAACAAATGACTCCACTTTTACATGAGCATCAATCGCAGCGCTTTGGTAGAAATCAACCTTTGATTGGAACACTTCAACCCACTTCAAACAGAACGCTCGGTAAGCCGGCGAACCATTGGATGAGGCGCGTTCTGCAAAGTACTTTGCTACCTCTAGATTCTCCTTGGCACTGTCGAGCAGACGGGCAGCCGCTGCTTCGTAATTGAGATTCCCGAATCGGTCCGTCAACTCCTCCGGACTCTTCTGAAGGTTTGCAAGGAATGAGGCCGTGAACATTGCCCCTTGTTCCTGCAACTTTGCTTGCTCTTCCTCACTGATTCCGTTCATGGGCTAGTCTCCGTTCGGTCAATGGCGATGCGAGTGATTGAACAGCCACCAGGCATATCTTGCTGACAGCATCAACAGCAACGACATGCACGTGAATATGATTCCATACATCAGACCGAGCCAAATCTTCGAGGTCGATGCCAGGAGGACAAACAATCTGATCCTCGTGCCGCGATAGTCACCGTCGGGTGGTAGAAGGAAGGCGAACCACGCCAACAAGATCAAAGCCCCTAGAAAGAATGCCAAGGACCCCAATAGTCTTCCAGTTCCCATATGCGTGCCTTCGCTTCCGGGATAGCAATAGGTGAGGCATGCCGCGGTAACCGGGAGCAATGCGTACATAACCAGGAAGTACCCAGGCACTCCGCCACCGCCTACGTCCCCGTTGGCTGTAAGAGTGGCAACAGTCGGAATGGACGCGATCAGCCCATCGCACCACAACCTTGGAATCGCCGGCGTGAGTAGTGCTGCGAGCATGCTTATTGCCACGTAACCAAGCACAATGACTTGAATCTGCTTAGAGCTTCTGTGAACCATTGAGGGCTCCAGTAGGCATGTTGCCTTGAGTTTCGCCGCTGACCAACCTTGCGTATCGAGGACCGAAACCGCGGATAAAATGGCACTTCTCATGGATGGACGCGTGTTCGTGAGATCGTCGTCGGCCATGACGTTGACCGTTAGCGCACCCCCAAACGTGGCAACTGGGGAGCTCAGCACCGGGAAGGGCCTCGGAGAGGCCAAACTTCTGATCCCAGCCAAGCTGGAGATTGATGGATGACGCGAGTTCGCCGCATCCCATCGGTACGACAAGGGATAGGCTCTCGGCCAGGCCGACCGTCGTCATAGGCCAGCGATCCCTTGATGATTGGCACCTTCCTACCTTTCACGCAGCGCTTCTCCGCCTCTCTGCCGTAGGGGACCGAACAAGTAGTCGATGACTCGCCGTCTGCCCGTCCTTATCTCCACACTCAACGCCATGCCGGGAGTCAGTCCCACATCGACGCCGTCTATGTTCAGCGCCGCTGCCGACAGCACAACCCGTGCGGGAAACACGAGCCCGAGTTGCTCGTCCTGCGCCGCGTCATGCGACACGCTTGCAACGGTGCCCGTCAGGTACCCGTAGCGCGTGTACGGGAAGCTCTCGACCTTCACCGTCACCGGCTGCCCGGCGCGCACGAAACCGATGTCCTTGTTGAGCACCGTTGCTTCAACCTCCAGCGTTTCCCCGTTCGGCACGACGACGAGCAAGGGCTGCGCCGGCGTCACCACGCCGCCCACCGTATGCACCGCTAGTTGCTGCACGGTGCCGTTGACGGGTGCGCGCAGGGTCATCAGCTTGTCGCGCTGCCCGGTCCTGGCGACTTCCGGGGTCAACTGCGCGACCTGCGCGGTGGCCTCGCGCAGTTGATCCAGGGTCTGCTGGCGCGTGTCGGTGATGAGCACGCGCAGTTCTTCTTCCGCCGCGCTGAGAGCGGACCGTATCTCCTGCACGCGATTGCGCTGCGTGGCGAGGTCGCGTTCGGCGGCGATCCGCTCCTGCTCGCGCAGCAGGTACTCGTGGCGCCCAACGTATTTGCCTTCGACCAGCTTGCCGTAGTCCTCCGCACGCGCCGTCGAGATGCGCGCCGATTCGGCCAGAGGTGCAATGGTCGCTTCGGTCGTGCGCAGTTCGGCACGGCGTTGCGCGATGCTCGCCTGCAGGGCGTGGCGCCTGGCCTGGTAGGTATCGAACTGGCTGCGCACCAGGGTCTGTTCGGCGGTGAGACGCTCCTGTGGGAGATCCTTCGCCGCCGACAGGACGGGCGGCCGATTGCTGTCGAGCGATTCCGCCAGCGCATCCAGCCGAAGCGCGGCAAGGCGCGCGTTCACCAGTGCTTCGTCCGCTTGTGCGTACGCCGCGCCGGTCGCGGTTGCGTCCAGTTCGATGAGCAGCTCACCCCGCTTCACGACCTGTCCGTCGCGCACCAGGATGCGTCGAACGACGCCCGTCTCGGCGGGTTGCACGACCTTGCTGCGCGAATCGACCACAGTCCTGCCCGGTGCCACCGCGACGATGTCGAGCTGACCCAGGATCGCCCACAGCAACGCCACGCAGAAGAACGCGATGATGATGCGCATGGTCCAGCGCGCCGTCGGCGACACCGGCGTCTCGGTGAGCTCCAGATGCGCCGGCAGGAATGCGCGTTCGTCCGCGCTGCGCTGCGGCGGATCGAGCTGGCCGCGAATGGCCCACACTGAGCGGAAGATCGCCACGTAGCGCGCGATGAAGTCGCGTAGCCCCAGCAGGACGTGCTTCATGCGATCCCCGATTGCAGGCGGTGAAGATGCGCGTAGTGGCCGTCGGGACGTTCGATGAGTTCGGCATGGCTGCCGCTCTCGACGATCCGCCCTTTCTCCACCACGACGATGCGATGGGAATGGCGAACGGTCGACAGGCGGTGCGCGATGATCAGCACGGTGCGTCCCTCGCAGATCGCCCGCATGTTGTTCATCACGGCGTGCTCGGACTCGTAGTCGAGCGCACTGGTGGCCTCATCGAAGATCAGGATGCGCGGATCGGTGATGAGAGCACGCGCAATGGCAATGCGCTGTCGCTGGCCGCCGGACAGTCCGGCGCCCTGCTCGCCCACCTTCGTGTCGTAGCCTTCCGGTAGTTCGGTGATGAAGTCGTGCGCGCCCGCGAGCTTCGCCGCGTGGATGACGCGCTCAAGCGGCATGCCGGGATCGCTGAGCGCGATGTTCTCGCGCACGCTGCGGTTGAACAGGAAATTCTCCTGCAGCACCACGCCCAGCTGGCGGCGCAGCCACGCGGGGTCGGCCAATGCCACGTCCTGGCCGTCGATCAGCACGCGTCCGCGTTCCGGCGTGTAGAGGCGCTGCACCAGTTTGGTCAAGGTGCTCTTGCCGGATCCGGAGCGGCCGACGATGCCGATGACCTGCCCCGGTTTGATGTCCAGTTCGATGCCGGCCAGCACTTCAGGCGCATCGGGTCGGTAACGGAACGACACGCGTTCGAACGTGACCTGCCCCTTGATCGGTGGCAACGCCATGCGGCTGCCGGGGATCTCGGTGCGCGTGTTGAGGATGTCGCCCAGCCGTTCGACGGAAATGCCGACCTGCTGGAAGTCCTGCCACAGCTGCGCGAGGCGAATGATCGGCGCGGCCACCTGCCCGGCCAGCATGTTGAAGGCGATGAGCTGGCCGACCGAAAGCTTGCCTTCGATGACGAGCTTCGCGCCCCAGAACAGGATCGCCACGCTGGCCAGCTTCTGCACCAGCTGCACGCTCTGCTGGCCGATCGTGGCGACGCGCGTCACACCGAAGCCGGCGCTGACATAGCCGGCCAGCTGGTTGTCCCAGGTGCGCGTCACTCGCGGGTCCACCGCCATCGCCTTGACCGTACCGATGCCGCTGACGGTCTCGACCAGGAACGACTGGTTGTCGGCGCCGCGCGCGAACTTCTCGTTCAGGCGTTTGCGCAGCACCGGCGTGACGAACGCGGAAATCAGTGCGTACAGCGGAAGCGACAGTACGACGATCAGCGTCAGCCAGCCGCTGTAATGGAACATCACCGCGAGGAACACCACGGTGAAGAACAGATCCAGGACCGAAGTCAGCGCCTGTCCTGTCAGGAAACTGCGGATGTTCTCCAGCTCGCGCACCCGCGCGATGGTGTCGCCCACGCGTCGGGATTCGAAGTACGCAAGCGGCAATGCGAGCACGTGGCGGAACAGGCGCGCGCCAAGCTCCACGTCGATCTTGCTGGTGGTGTGCGAGAACACGTACGTGCGCAGGCCACTGAGCACCACTTCGAACACCGCCATCGACACCAGGCCGATCGCGATCACGTCCAGCGTCGTCAGGCCGCGATGCACCAGCACTTTGTCCATCACCACCTGGTAGAACAACGGCGTCACCAGCGCGAACAACTGGATGAAGAACGAGACGACGAAGACTTCGAGCAGCAGCTTGCGGTACTTCACCACCGCGGGAACGAACCAGCTGAAGTCGAACTTCGCCAACTCGCCCAGCACCGATGCGCGCGAGGCGATCTGCAAGAGGCGTCCTGCGTAGCGCGATTCGAACTCCGTCATCGACATCGCGCGTGGGCGCTTCTCGGCGAGGTCGTGGATGAGGACCTGTTCGCCGTGGACCTTGGCGACGACGAACGCATCGCCATCCGGCAGGAGCGCGAGCGCAGGCAGGTTCGCCATGGCGATGCGCGCGGCGGGCTGCGTGGTGACCTTGGCCTTCAGGCCGAGCTTCTTCGCGGCGAGCAGGAGCGTCGTTTCATCGAACGCTTCGCCATTGTGGCCGAACTCATGTGCCAGCTGCGCGGCGTCCGCGGCGATGCCGTGGTACTGAGCCAGCAGCACCAGACCCTGCAGCCCAAGATCTTGCCTCGCATCAGCTCGCGCGCCTTCCACGACGGAAAGCACCGCACTCCCCTGTGCCATGCCCGCAATCCTTGCCGACCTAGGTAATCCCCTAAGCCATGAGCATCGTCAGGATGTGCCGTGTGTGTCAAGCGGAATCGGTGTGCGGCCCGACAGATTTCCACTTCTGATCAGTGGCGTGATATCGAGCACATTTGGGCTGGCGCCATGCGCATGCAAGATATGCGCTCACGGCCCGAGTGCAGACACCAAGACGCGCCCTGGCCGGACGTCGCAAGACACCCGGTTTGCACCGGGTCCGGTTGTCGCACCAGGTGCAACTTGTCCGGGACAAGCCCAATCAGACCGACGAGGTCCATCACCGTCTCTGCATAGATGGCGAACATGCTCGAGACCTTCAGGATCAAGCTCATGCCGCGGGCCTGCCCGCCCACGTTGTCCTGCTCGTAGACCTTGGTCCAAGATCGTGTCGCTACGCCGCAAATTGGCCCTAGATCGTGTCGCCGGCTGGCATGCGGGGACCCCATGCAGGAATCACAACTCACAAGCCTTTGATTCCCATTGGTTTTTCCCCGCGACATCAATCAGGAACACCGACAGCAGCGGCAGCGTGCCGCCGATACCGATGGCAAACGCCTCATTCCCCCGGGAGCGCTTGCTTGAACATCGATTTCGAAGACGAATGGTACGGATGGCGGCTGCGAGGCCGCCATCTCGTTTCTGAGGACGGCCCACGCATGACCGTCGAACGCCTGCGCGGGCTGATGTGGCGGGACAAGATGGAGCTTCGGCTCTAGGGTTACGCGAGCCGACGCGCAGCTGAGAATGGGCGTCAAACGGCATCTCGTCAGCAGCTTGTGAAGGTCGTTATCGTTGAGCTGGCAGAAGTACGTCATCACGGCAACGTCGGTTCGTAACTCGCCTGCGCTCATCCATGCTCGCGATGCAATCTACGAAGCTCATCCTCGATGGGCTCAAAATCCTGTGCTCGCTTGCGGCCTGCACAATCCAGCTTGTTCAAAAAATAGGCCCCGCCGGCAATCCCGCGAGACAACACATAACGGAACTCCTCGGGGAGAACGACGGGGCCCATTCCGCAGTCAGCTTCCGCCCAAAAGCTCTGAATCCGTCGAATCTGTGAAGGGGCACCGCCTATGAACCCGTGCAGGCGAAGCATCGTCTCAATGCGCTCCCGGCTGACGTCGTAGAGGTTGCCCTGTATCGCTTCGAAGTTCTTCAACGCCAGATCTAATGACACCAAGTGGGCACTGATCGCTGAAAGGACGGCTTCCTTATGCGCTTTCCATGCGGCCTCATCCGTAGCAATGAGCCCACTATTCACGTTGCCGGCGTAACGCCGCCATTCGTCGAAGTTGGTGAATGCCTCGAACTCAATCAGTCGATCGTAGACATTGCGGAAGATTGCCACCGCAGTAGCCTCCAACGAGTCCGACCGCTTCTTAAGCTGGTTATTCCAGAGTTTGAATGAGCCCAAGACGGCGATTGCCGCAGCTGCGACAGTGCAAAGCACCGAGGCCCAATCCGATACCGTTCCAAAGTCGAGCGAATCGGGACAGAAGATTGGGGCCGTCATTTGCAAGCCTCCCGAACGCGATTATCGAGTTGCTGCAACAACTCGTAGGTGCGGCGAATCCCGACTGCCTCCAGCGTTCGTTCACGCGACGCCTTCGCGGCATCACATGCGGACGGATTCCGCGCGCCGTCCTGGCGAACGCGATGACCAGCGGCACCGCCACCCCGGCTGGTGCCCGCGAGTTGAGAGAGGTAACGCGAGTCCGCCTCGGCCTGCTTGCGCTGGTGGTAGCGCCGCCAAAGCTCATCATTGCTGGGCGGCGCCTCCGGCGTCGCATCCCAACTGCGGGTCTGCGCGTAGCCGGCCGGGCATGGCCCGCTGTAAAAGTGCACCGCCCCACCCTTGCCCACGCACCTATTGACGACCTGCGCCGAAGCGCTGCCGGCGATCAGCGCGGCAAGCAGCACGATTCCCTGTCGCATTGCTCCATCCGTCCCCCTATGGACTGCGACGAGCGTACCAAAAGCCGGCTTGGCGGGAGGGCTGTTGGCCCTCAATAGCGGTTATCCCTGGGCCGGGCCCACACTTGCGACGTTTTCAGCCGGTGAGACGACCCAAGCGTACGGTGCCGCCATGACGCACGACGACCTTGACGACAAACCCGGGCACGGTCACTCATCCGGCGGCGCACCTGTTCGGCGATCTTGTCCCGCGCTCCGGGACGGGCCGTCACCCGAAGATGCGCAGCGCGAACGCGCGCGGCGCGCCGGGCGTCGCAAGAAGGATGGGTGGAAAAAGTACCTGTAGCCGGAAGAACCGACGCCATGGCCGCGCTATGCCTTCTCGCCGCCAGGCATCGGCGGCGGCGCACCGATGATGACGCCCTGAGGTGACGATGCGGAGGTCTCGGTGCGCGAGGCTTCCTCATTGCCGTTCGGAAGGCTCGCGCCCGACGCTTGAATGCGTGCGATGGCGCGGAGGCGCCCGATCGCGTGATCTTCCGAGCGCGACGCGGTACGTGCAGGCACTCGCGCCATGGTCACGACCGATGCGGTATACCTGCGCCTGCACAGCAGCGATTACATGGCGCTGTCGTCATCGGGCCTCCGTGCAGCTCATGCACGGGTCCATGTCATGCACAATTCGCCTGAACGGCCGGACGATGTTCGTCCGGACGAATCCGACAGATACGAAGCGGTCGTCGCGGAAAGCCGCCGGCTTCGCGAAGACCTGGCGATCTCGATGATCGGGCTGCGATCGACGCTCGATCGCTTCGAGGATGCGATTCGACGTTTCTCCGGGAACGACTGACCACGCGCACGCAAGCGCGGTGGATCAGGGATCGCCCGGCCTGCGCGTGCGATCGCGGCTCAGCCACACGAACATGGCGACCAGATTCGCGTACGGCGTCTCGATGAGCGTGATCTCGATGAGCGTGTCCGCCGACATGCGTCGGCCCCGCCGTGGACGGACGAATCAGGCAGTTTTCGGCTGGAGAGGTCGTTCCCGCCTGCGAAGTGGCGTCGTGCCAGGACCTCGATGCGACCTCCCGCCCGGTCGAAAGCGGCCATGTCGGCGGCGAGCCTCGCACGCGCGGCATCCCGATCGAGCAGGGACAGCCCCCGGGCAGGAAGAACGTAGTAGTTGCCGCCGCGTGGGCGAGTGCTGGACATGGCGGGTCCTTGCATCAGCCGATGAGCGCCGAGGTGGTGCTTCGTTTGTGGCGTCGCCATCCGGAACATTCGTGGAAGACGTAATCGGCCCAGCATTCGCGCAGCTCGAGCATTCCTGTCTCGCCGATCGCGCTTTCCAGCATCTGCGCGATGGATCGCGGCAGGTTCTCGTCCGAGATGCTGAACACCAGCTCGGCCGGCGGGCTGAAGTCGGGCGGTCGCGAACGAGCATTGCCGTCGATCAGCCAGTAGCTGGCCGCGGCGCTGTAGACGAGGATGTGCATTGGCCGTCTCGTGCGGGAGGTGCACGAGGCGCTCCGGGATCCGGACTGCCGCATGAGCGCCAGTCGGTGCGAAGACACAGTAGGCGGTTGCGGGTGAACGCGATGCATGGAGCCATTAAGAGGGCGCCGTGCAATGCACCCGGACTCGCGTCGGGGGCGCCGGCTTCCCGGACGTGCAGCTCCCGGCGATCCGGTTGCGCGCTCATGCATGGGCTCCCCCGATGGCGCGATCGGCCGGATTTGCGTCGCATGCGACGTACCCCATCGCGCTATCCTGCGCCGCATGCGCCGCACACGTTCCCCGTCCCGGCCGCGATCCGTGGGCCTCATCCTCTTCGACGGCGTCACGCTGATGGACGTGGCGGGGCCGATGGAAGTGTTCGCGACCGCGAACTCGGTCGTGGCGCCCGCGGTGGCGTACAGGCTGCGCACGTACGGTGTCGGAGGAACGGCGCCGGTACGGTCGGAGGCGGGTGTCACGCTCGTGCCCGATGCCCCGCTTCCGCGACGTCCGACCGTGGACACGTTGCTGGTGCCCGGTGGGTCCGGCCTTCGGCGGCCACAGGTGCTGGCGCAGGTCGCCAGGACGCTTGCACGTGCACGGCCGCGATGCCGACGCATCGTCTCGGTCTGTACCGGCGCATACGCGGTCGCCGAATCGGGGTTGGCGAAGGGCCGCCGCATCGCGACTCATTGGCGCTTCGCCACCGACCTCGCGCAACGCCACCCGGACGTGGAGGTGGATGCACGTGCCCTCTTCCTCCAGGACAACGGTCTGGCCAGCTCGGCCGGCATCACCGCCGGCATCGATCTGTGCCTGTCCCTGGTGGAGGAAGACCTGGGCCACGCCACCGCACTGGCCATCGCGCGCGAGCTGGTGGTCTACATGCGGCGCAGCGGCGGGCAGGACCAGTACTCCGAGCCGCTTCGGCTGCAATCCGGGACGAGCGACCGGATCGGCGACCTGGTGTCCGGCATGCTCGCGCGCCCCGATGCCGATCTCAGGCTCGATGCACTCGCCGAACGCGCGCATCTCAGTCCGCGCCAGCTGCAGCGCAGGATCGCGCAACGCTACGACTGCAGCGTCACCGACCTCATCGCCCGGATTCGCGTGCAGGAGGCGCAGCGGCTGCTGTGCGGGCGCCAGTCCATCGGCGAGATCGCGGCATGCTGCGGTTACGCCGACATCGATGCATTCTCGCGCGCATTCCTCCGGCGAACCGGATTGCGCCCATCGCAATGGCGGGCGAGGTTCGCCGAACGTGCGCCGGTGCAAGGCCCAGTCGATTCCACCGGCTCGGAGGCGTTCGAATGATCGCGCGATCGTTGTGCCTCCTGGTTGCACTTGCCCTTCCGCTGTCGGCGCCGGCGGCGGGGCCGCTTCGTTTGCCCGGAAGCGTCGAGCGCTCGACGTACGTGTGTCCGCCCTGCCCCCACGTTGCCGATCTCCTGCATGCGAAGCCGCACGATGCTCCCGGCACGTGTCCTGTCTGCGGCATGAAGCTGGTCGAACGGCCATCGCCGCCGGATGACGCGCCGCCGCTGTTGCGCGCCGGTTCGGGAGCGTTCTCGTTGTCCGTCGGCCCCGGAGGATCGCGCGAAGTCGCGGTCTACTACCACCGTCCGCGCAGCCTGCACGAGAATTCCCGCGTGCTGATCGTGCTGCCCGGGGCCGGGCGCAACGCATGGGATTACCGCGACCACTGGATCGAAGCGGCCGAGCGTTCCGGTGTGCTGGTGTTGTCGCCGCACTACCCGGAAAGCCGCTATCCGCGATTCTGGAACTACAACCTCGCGGGCATGATCGCCGACGTCGTGATCGACCCCGACGCCCAGGCGTTGGCCGGGTATCGGATCGTGACCGATCGCGGGCAATGGCTGTTCGACGACATCGATCGCATCTTCGACCAGGCGGTGCGTGCAACGGGATTGAAGACGCCGCGCTACGACCTGTTCGGTCATTCCGCCGGCGGCCAGTTCCTGCATCGCTTCGCGATGTTCGCCGACGACGGCACGCGTGCCGACCACATCCTGGCATCCAACTCGGGCTGGTACACGGTCCCCGACGCCGACGCACGCTTTCCTTACGGCCTGGCCGACGCGCCGATCCAGCCTCCGCAGCTCGCGAAGGCTTTCGCGCGACGCCTGGTGGTGTTTCTCGGTGGCTCTGACGACGCGAACGAAAAGCGCGGCGATCTTGTGCATGGTCCGGCCCCGGACCGGCAGGGCCTGCATCGACTGGCACGCGGCAAGTACTTCCACGGGAAAGCCATGGAAGCCGCGACGCGCATGGGCATCGCATCCCGCTGGACGCTGGTGGTGGTCCCCGGCGTTGGACATGATCCCCGGAAGATGGCGCAAGCGGCGGCCAGCTACCTCTATGGCCAACCTTCCGAGATCGGCGCCGTGGAACCAGGCGTGGGCGCGGACACAGCTGGCGATTGAGTCACGGATGGGATGGCGATCAGAACGGGCAACGCAAGTCAGGTTCGCATTGCGCGGCGCACCGAACGCGGGCATCACACCAGCTGCAAACGATGCGCCGATTGGGCGCAATGCCCTGCCCCCGGTCAAGCGGTTCCAAGCTCAGCGATCCAGCACGCCGTCGATCCACGTCGCCATCGTTCCAAGCAGCTCCTCCATGACCTCCGCGTCGTTCCGACCGGAGCGCACCAGCACATGGAAGGAATGATCCGCGTGCTCGGACCACCGCAGCGTGGCGCGAGCGCCGAGTCGCTGCACGACCGCCTGCATCAGGTCCATCTGCCCCAGTTCGTCGCGCGTGCCCTGCAGGAACAGCATCGGCACGTCGATATCGGACAGGTGCGCGGCACGTTCGTCGGAGGGCTTCTTCGGCGGATGCAACGGGAAACCGAGGAACGCCAACCCGTGCACGCCCGGCAGCGGCGATTGCGCCTGCGCCTGCGAAGTCATGCGCCCACCGAAGGATTTTCCGCCGGCGAACAACGGCAGCTCCGGCCGTCGTCGCGCGGCTTCCGCGACTGCCGCGCGCACCGTCGCGTGCGCGAGCCGCGGCGTGTCCGGCCGTCGCGAGCCTTGTTCCATGTAGGGAAACTGATATCGCAGGCTCGCGATGCCCCGCTCGGCCAGCCCCTCCGCCACCGCCGCCATGAACGGATGCGCCATGCCCGCGCCCGCACCATGCGCCAGCACGTAACACGCCCGCGCGTGCGCAGGCACCTGCAGCAGGCCCGACACGCGCACGCCCGTTTCGACTTCGATGGAAAGCGGTTGCGTCGACATGTTCCCCTTCCCTACCGCGTGCACAGGCGCATGAGCGTCTGCGCGTACCCGGGCGCGGTCGGCTCGTGCATGAAGTAGACGTGGACGCGCTGCCACGCGGTTGCCAGAAGTCGTTCAGCCCACCGCGCGAGGTCGGCTTCCGAGTAGGTTTCAAGACGCAGCCGCACGTAGCTCCACGACGCGGTTTCGACCAGCGGCGGTGGCGCGTCGTCGTCGCGCTCGGACAGACACAACGCCGCGCCGCCGGCCTTGAGCGCATCAAAGACCTCGTCGTCGAACCAGCTGTCGTTGCGGAACTCGAACGCGGCGCGGTGATCGGCGGGCAGGACGTGCAGGAAGTCGGCCAGCCGCGGCACGTCCTTCTTCAGGAACGGCGGAAGCTGAAACAGCACCGGACCGCGCTTGTCCCGCAACGTTTCGAGGTTGCGATACAGATAGGCGACCGGATCGGCCGCGGCATCGGCCTTCAGGCGCACATCGTGGGTGATGCGGCGCGGCGCCTTGATCGCGAAACTGAAATCGTCCGGCGTCGTCTCCGCCCAGTGTTCGAGCGTCGCCACTTTCGGCATCTGGTAGAACGTGTTGTTGATCTCCACCGACGGCAGGTGCCGCGCGTACCAGGCCAGCATCCCGTCCGGCTTGATGGTCGCGGGATAGAAATTGCCTTTCCATTCCTTGTAGGAATAGCCGCTCGCACCTGCCTGCAGTCGCGTCGTCATGGTCTGGCCTCGACCGGGGTTGCGTCACACAGGCGGATAGTCTGCCAAACGCGGTGCGAAGGCCATTCACACCACAACGGGCACGCACCCGCAGGCATCATCGAAGAACCAGTTGATCCAGCGCCATCAACACCCGACGTCCTTCGGTCGTGGAACCTGTCAGCGGATCGGCTTCGTGCAGGGCATCCGCAAACGTCACCCTGCTGCGCTGCGTGATCTCCGACAGCGGCACCTGATGCGCGACGAACCGGCCCGGGCGGAAGCGACGTTCCAGGCCGTGCGTCTCGATGGCCTCGCCCTGGTCGAGGATGAAACCGTACGCGCGCAGGCGCCTCCCGCTACCCTCGTCTTCGGCGACCACGACGATCTTCCAGAACGCAATGGGCATCGTGACTTCGATGCCGGAGCCGAAATCGTGCGCCGGGTCGTCGTGCGCGAGGACCGGCCCGGCGAAGACGATCAGCCGGTTGCCGACGTTCCGCGCCTGCTTCGCGATGTGGTTCTCCAGTCCGCCCCACAGGCCGTTGTACTGGAACATGTCGCGGTTGAACTCTTCGTGCTGCGGCGTGCAGTTGGTCCAATGGAAGGTGTCGGCGTTGGCGAACTCCTCCTCTTTCGCCGTTTCGCCCCACGCCGAATCGTCACGCCGGACCAGATGGCCGCGATCGAACTTCTTCGCCGGCTCGTAGAATTCGAGGTCCTCGATCTGCTGTTCGATCGGAATGCGCGGATCGGCCTTCCACTCGTCGTCGCCGAACCCTTCGCGCGACTTGCGGCGCTTTGCCGGGTCGTAGTCGACGTTCGCGGCCGTCCACAACGCGAGCCGGCGATCCTTGTGCATCACCACTGTGTAATGGTGGTAGCGCAGGTACTTGCGATTGCGCGGGCCTTCGTAGATCTCGTCCTCGGGCGCCTGCGGCGCGGGCACACGGAAACCGCTCAGGAACCGCTCGTCGTAGCCCTTGCGCCCGGCGTAGTCGGGATCGAAGCGAAGTTTCTTCTCCAGCGCCACCGCGCCGCCGGCAGCGGGCGCGGCCGACACCGCTGCCTCAGGTGTCGCCGGCGCGCCGCTCATGTAGAAATGAGCCGTGCCGTGCACGGTGATGGTGTTCATCGCGGGCGCTCCGGAAGGCTGGATGTCCGGCGTCGGGATCGAAGCCGGCGCCGGATCCGCGGATTCGTCGGCGACTTCGCGCACCGCACCGAGCACCTGCGCCAGGATCGCCTGGTGCGCCGCCGTGCCGAGCGACACGCCGTGCAGGTGCGACAGGATCTGGCTGACGCGCGCGCCTTCATTGGCGACCCACTCGATGTCGGTGTGCGGCATGCCCTCGCGCCATACGGTGCGACGGAGCGTCATGATCTCGCCGTTCTCTACGCGCGGCACGCCACCATGGTGCACGGCGACCAGCTCCCAGTCCTTGTTGAAGGCCGGCGATCCGGACGACCCTTCCAGCGTGTCGGTGGTGTACATCAGGAACAGGTCGTCGGGCCCGGGCTCCACGTACACGGTGTTCTTCTGCAGCGCGTAGTGCTTCATCCGTCCATCGGGGTGCTGGATGATGTTGACCGCCTGCCCCACCAGGATCTTGCCGAGCGTGGGAATGAGCGACACCGCACCGAAATCGCGCAGCGCGCCCGCGCCGATGCGTGGCTGGTCGGCAAGCGCCACGATGGCGATGTCCAGCGCTTCGCTGCTGTAGAAGAACCGCGCCGGATCGAATTCGTAGACCACGGTACTGCGCGGGTTGCCGACCTCGTCGAGCTCGAAGTTGAACTGCGCGCCGGACGATCGCGTGTCCTCGGCGCTGTCGAAGACGTGCCAGTTGGTCATCAGCAAGCCGGGCGCGATCAGGAATCCAGTCGCATAGCCATCGACGATGCGGCCATCGTTGCCCAGGCCGACGATGCGCGCGACCGGTCGCCCGGCGCGTCGGGCTTCGGGCGTCGGTGCGTTCTGTTCCCACTCCAGCGCATCGCCGATGCGCCGTTCGAGGAACGGACCCGGACCGCCGGGACGGATGATCGCCCTCGCCTTGGTGGTTTCGCGTTTGATGAAGTTCTTCAGCTGCGCGGGGCTGGCCGCGTCAAGCGGCCCGCCCTTGGCGAGTTGCGCGGCGGTGCGCGCGCGCTCCTCGCCCTTGCCGGCGAAACGCACGCCGGCCTTGAGCATCACGCTGCGCTTGCGCGCCGCTGTGGCGCGGGAATCGTGCATGGCAGGCCTCCGTGGCTGGCTCCTTGCATTGCTCAGCGGCGACGATGGATGTTCCGTTGCAGCCGCGCCGACACCACCGATTGCTCCGCCCACGCCGCATCGCGGACATCCTGTCCCTGCGTGCGCAGGTAATCGCGCTGGGCCTTGAGGCGGCGCTTGCTGTCGAGGTGCTTGGAAACGGCGTAACGGACCGCGCCATCGGACGAAACCACGACGGTCGATCCACCGAGGAACCAGCCCTCGCGCACGCGGCGTTTCTGCACGACTTCCGATACCAGGTCGAAGCGCACGTCGCCGCTGATGCCGACGCGCCGCACCGTGCGCAGCGAGACGATCTTCGGCGGCAGAACGCTGCGACTCGGCGCGACGAGACCGAAATCGCGGGCGCGATCCGACCTGCAGATGGCTTTACCGAATGCAGTGGCGGCGCGCGTTACGGCACGGCCTCCGTCGTCGACCGGCCAATCGCAAAGGCCATCGGCGAACACCAGGCCGAGGTGGCGGAAATCCAGTTCCGGCACGGCGATCCGCCCCGTCTCCGGCGGGCACCACAACAGGCTGTCCTCGCCCAGGTCCGGCACTTCGGGCACGGTCACGCGGTATCGGCGGAAGGACGTGACGAACGCCTCGCGATAGCCGATCGGATCGTCTGGCACCAGCTCGGTGTCCGCGGTGATGATCGCGCGCAGGTATTCGCCGAAGCTGCAATGCAGTGGCGGGCAGTAGTCGATGGCGCGGATCACGATGTTGAGGAAGCGCCGCGCGAGCTGCGTGGCTTCCTCGGCCAGCAGATACACCGCTTCTGACGGCAGGCGTTCGCGATACAGCTGGAGCACGCCGCGCAATTTCCTGGTCTTGCGCTGGTAGATGCGCCGGAACGCCTCGAACACGGCCGACACCAGCACCGCGCCGAGGTCGTGTTCCTCCTTCGTCGGATCGTCGTAACCGTACTTGCGCTCGACCACCGTGTCCTCGAGCCCAGGCGACAGGATCGCCGTGCGCAGCGGATTGTGTCCGTCGATCAGGTCGAAGCCGAACTGGCGGCCGATCTGCACCAGCAGCTCCGAATCCAGGTCGTCGCCCTGCGAGGCCTCGATCGCGTCGCGCACCAGCTCCGGCTGCGCGAAGCGGAGGAAGATCGCCACCAGGTCCGAGAAGCCTTCGTGCAGCGCCGCGACGTCACGATGCGTCGGCCGCAGGAAGTTCGGACGCAGGCCATCGAGCAGCGCGTGGCTGGTTTCGTGCGCGACGATGTCGCGCGACAACGCAATGTACACGTTGCCGCCCGGCTGGTTGCGGTACTGCGCGAATTCGGCGGCGCGTTCGTAACCGAAGCACAGCGCGCCGAGCTCGCGATCGTAGTACGCGTTGTCCTCGTGCATGAAGCGCGGATGGATGCGCAACCTTCCCTCGGCCCCGCTCTCCACTCCGCCAACGCCGATGGGCCCGAAGCCCCGGTCGCGCCCGAGCGCGAAGCGGAAGCGCTCGTAGGTCTCCATGCCGACGGCGTACACCATCTGCTGCATGAACTGATGATTGCTGCTGCTCGGTGGAAGGCCGTCTTCCATCAGCAGTTTGTGCTGTTCGAGGTCGACGGGCGTCGCCACGTTGCCGGTCCTCTCATCGATGTCCTCGACGATGAACACCGCCCCGGCCGGTCCGGGTTTCAACGGCTCGTATGGAATCGACAGGGTGATGTGCGCTCCTTCGTAGCGGCTACGGCTGGGATCGTGCGAGAACGCGCGCAGGCGACGGCGCGTCGGCATGTCCGCAGCCGGCGATGGCAGGCGCGCACGATGGATGCCCCCGAGGTCGTCGCGGAGTTCGAAGTCCCACGCTGCCGGCGCTTTCGCGCTCATCGACCGCCCAGCAGCGTGCGCTTGCCGAGTCCGGGCTCGGGATTCCACAGTCGCGGATGCTGGCGCGCGGGCGACCCGAGTTCGCCGATCACCGCGTCGATGAACGTCTGGTTGCTCCAGCCCTCGCGCACCGCCGTTTCGAAGACCGCCATCGCCGCGCGCGTGAAGTCCCCTTCGCCACTGCTTTCCCAGGCGTATTCGCTGTCCCGGCAGGCGGCGAAGTGCGCGACGCCGCGCCCCGGGCTTGCCGACGCCGGGCTTGCCGACGCCGGGCTCGCCGAAGCGTTGCCGCCGCGTCGTGCGCTCCGTTTGGACACGCCGCGCACCTCCATGTAGCGGTTCACCGTTTCATCGTCGAAACGCATGAGGCGCGGCCTCGTTCCATCGCTCGCGGCCCGTGCACGCGCACGACTGATCGTGCCGGAATGGCAGCAATCCATGAACAGCGTCAGGGTGGCGCCTTCCGGCAACGCGCGGGTGATGCCGCGCACGTCGTCGTCGATAAGCATCTGCCCCGCGCGGTAATCGAACGGCACGAACGCTTCGTCGAACTTCTCGTCCTCGTCGCCGCTCACGTCCGGAAGCTGTGCGCCGTGGCCGGAGTACTGGAACACCAGTTCGTCGCCGCTGCGCGCTTCATCGACCAGGCGCTTCAACGCGTCGTACATCGCCTGGCGCGTGGCCTGATCGTCACGCAGCGGACGCACCGTGAAGCCGCAACCGGTGAGCGCCTGCGCCCAGCGATTGCTGTCGTTGACGCAGCCCTGCAACGGCTGATCGGCGTACTGGTCGATGCCGATGCAGACCGCGATGCGACGCCTGCCGCCGCCAGTCGGCGATGGTGGCGAGGCGCTACCCGAAGGCTCCTCGTCGGGCTCCATCCCGGCGCCGGATTCCTCGTCGTCGCCGAAGCCATCGCGGCCGTCTTCGTCGATGGCGCCGCTGCCTTCGCGCCCCAAGGCCCGTCGGCAACACGGACAGCAGCCGTCGTAATCGTCATCGCTTGCCAGCGCGATCGGCGCGACGCGTGTCGAATCACCCAATCCGCATGCCTTGAACGCCGCCGCCGGCGGGAACTGCATCGCGCTGCTGGTGGGCTCGGGCGATACGCCGAGCACGCGCGCGAGCACCGAGACCATCGTCTGCGCATCGTTGTCGAAACCCCCGTGCTGGAGCGCGCCGGTCCGCTTGTTCATCAGCCGGGAGCCGCGCGGAGGCGAGAATTCGACCGTGACGGGCGGGTTGCTGGACCTGATCCGGCCATCGTCCTTCGGCTTGAGGTTGAACAGCTTGCGCAGCTCCGCGTCGTCGTACAGATCCTTCTGCAAACCGAGCACGCGACGGTCGCCGCATGCTTCCCGGACGAAGTACAGCAGCGACTTGCGGTAGATCTTCGCGCAATTGTCGTCGCGTTCGGCCTCGTCGTTCATCGTGTACATGCACAGCTCGCGGATCGGTTTGCCTGTGCCGATCAGCGGTTCGACGTCCGCCAGGAAACGGTCGGTGCGTATCGCCGGCGCCAGGTAGCTGAGCGTGCTGATGACGAAGCCCTTGTCCGTGAGCAGCGGCAGGAACTTCGAAAGAAGGATCGGGCCGGTGCTGTGGCCGACCGCATGCAGCTGCACCTCGGGATACTTCGCGAGCACCGGTGCCAGCACCTGCGCGAGTTGCCACGCACCACCGGCGCGACCCTGTTGCTCCCGGATCACGGACAGGGACGCGTTGCCCGCGTCCTCCTTCATCTCGGCCCAGACGCGACGCGCGACGGGTTGGGTGATGCCTTCGAGCAGCCAATCGGTGAAGTCGGTGAACTCGCGCGCGCCGCGTGGCGTCGTGCGCAGCGTTTCGAAGAACCCGGATTCCCAGATGAAGAAGATCGGGAACACACCGTTCCTGAGCCACCACGGCAGCACGGTGTTGGCGTAACAGATGGCGCTGGCCTCGTCGACCAGGCCGCCGTGTGCGTAGAACACCACGTGCGCGGGACGTTTGAGTTGGCGGCGGCTCTCCAGGTAATCGACCAGATGGCGCTCGGCGATCATCCTGGGCGCCACCTGCACGCTGTCGATGTCGCCTTTCGCAGACAGCACGCCCTTCGACAGATTGATCGTATGGCGGCGCAACAGCGCGTCGGCGGGCATCGGCGCGCGCCGCGCGCCCTCGACACCGGGGCCGAGATCGAGCCGCGCCGCGAGCGCCTCCTGTTCCTCCAGCGCCCAGTCCGATTCGGGCACTTCGACCGAGTCGGGATCCTCGATGGCGTTGGCGTCATCGACCAGGCCGTTGACTCCGCGCGCGCCCTGCCTGTCGAACCAGCCGCGCACCTCGCCTGTGTCGAGTACCGCGTCGGATTCGGGCCGTCGCTCGACACCTTCGGCGCCCTGCCCTCCTGCCGCCAGTATCGTGGCGATCTCGGCCTGCATCTTCGCCTTGTCCAACGATGAGCCGGGACACGTCTTCGCCGTCGTGAAATCGCGGTGGAAACGCAGCGCCTTTTCGTCCAGACCGAACCTGCGCAGCACCGCCACGATCACGCCGATCACCGCGTTCCGCTGGTCGCCGTCGAGCGGGTCCTTTCCCTTGTCGAAGTTGCCGACCACTTCGATCATGAACGGCCCTTTCCTCGAGGTGCCGTTGTGGCCGACGGCGCTGGCTGGCGGCGAATCCCACGACCGGCCGGTCCACAGGCCGCCGGCCGGATCGACCGTCAGGTGCTGGGCGATGTCGCTCCAGCCCTTGCCCATGTGGAACGCGCGCATCGCCTCGATCGTCGCCTGGCCGCGGAAATCCGCGCGGCGTGGGCGATCGGTGCAGTGCAGGTGGAACTCCGTGATCTGGCGGCGTGGCTCCCACTGGGCCAGCAGTCGCTCGAAATCGGCCAGACCGATGCGACGAATCGTGGACATCCGTGTACTCCCTTGGGGGGCGGGAGGGTGCCTCTTCTCCCGAACGCCAGCCCACACGGACAACGGCCGTCCGCTCGTCGGCCGGACGCGGATGTTTCGTTGTGACGATGGCGCCTACAGGTTCTGCGACTTGAACCGGCCACGCCGCGAGATATGCGTGCCGGACACCATGAACTCGCCCTGCCCGCGGTAATGCAGCGTGCGCGGGCGTTTTGGCGTCGGCGCGACGTGCGCCTTCACCACTTCCCAGATGAACATGCCATGCGGCCCGGCCCGTCGCTTGTCGGCCAGCCTGCATTCGAAGTTCGCATGGCACTGCGCGATCAGCGGCGCGCCGACATGACGCGCGGGTTTTGCGCTCAGGCCGAACGCGGCGAACTTGTCGATGCCCTCGGCACCGCTGCAGTTGCCGATGCCGACCACGGTGTCGACCATGTCGGCGGTCGGCAGGTTGATCACGCATTCGCCGCTGCGGCGGATCAGGTCGTGACTGTAGTTCCCGTCCCAGATGTAGCACGCGAACAGCGCCGGCGAGAACTCCAGCATCATGTGCCATCCCATCGTCATGATGTTGGTGCGCTCCTTCCATCGCGAACTCACCAGCACGATCGGGCCGGGTTCGAGATAGCGGCGGATCTGGTCCAGCGGAAAGTCCTTCTTCTTCGGGATTTTCATGCGTCGCCGGCTCCATGTCGCTCACGTGCGCATATACCAGCGATCGGGTGATGAACGTTAGAACGCGCGCGAAGTGGCGCGCGGTCTTGCGCATCATGTCGGCATCCGCGTGCGATTCATCGCAAACGCTGCATTTCATGATCGCGTCACGTAGCATCCATCTCCCGCATACATCGCGACGCTGGGTCCACGCCGCTTCCGCCGGCTGCCAGCTCGAACATCGCGCTTGACGCGCCCGTCGTCGCCGGCTGACTACACTTTCGCCGGGACCGCTGCCGGAGTCTTCCATGGTCTTCCGACTTTCCATCGGCATCCTTGCCGTGCTCGTGCTGATCGGCGTGCTGATGCCCGAAGCGTTCGGCCAGTGGAGCCAGCGCGTGCAGGCCGCGACGCTCGGCGGTGCCGGCTGGTTGTACCTGGTCATCGTGTTCTGCGTGCTGGCCTTCCTCGGCTACCTCGCCTTCAGCCGCATCGGCCAGCTGCGCATCGGCGGAAGCGATGCCGAGCCGCAGTTCTCGCGCGGCTCGTGGTTCGCGATGTTGTTCTCGGCGGGCATGGGCATCGGCCTGGTGTTCTGGGGCGCCGCCGAACCGCTCTCGCACTACGTGCAGCCTCCGGAAGGACTGAGCCCCGCAAGTCCCGCCGCCGCGCGCGCATCGCTGCGCTACGCGTTCTTCCACTGGGGACTGCATCCGTGGGCGATCTACGCGCTCATGGGCCTGGCGATGGCGTGGGCGCAATACAACCGCGGATCGCGCGGGCAGATCAGCGATCTGCTCGAACCGCTCATCGGGCGCCACGTGCACGGCACGATCGGCCACCTGGTGGACGTGCTCGCCGTGGTGGCGACCGCGGTCGGCGTCGCGACCACGCTGGGCCTCGGCGCCGCGCAGATCAGCGCGGGCCTTGAACAGGTCGCGCATGTTCCCGCGACATTCGCCACGCAGGTGGTGGTGATCGCCGTCGCCTTCGTGCTCTACATGGCCTCCAGCCTTTCCGGGCTGGATCGCGGCATCAAGTGGTTGTCGAACTTCAACATCGTCGCGGCGGCGATCCTGCTGGTGCTGGTGATCGCGCTCGGACCCACCGCCTTCATCTTCGAGACCTTCACCACCACGCTCGGCGGTTACCTCAACCAGCTTCCGGCGATGAGCCTGCGCATGACGCCGTTCTCGCAGACTTCGTGGGTCGGCGAATGGACGATCTTCTACTGGGCCTGGTGGATCGCGTGGGCACCGTTCGTGGGCGCGTTCTTCGCGCGCATTTCCTATGGCCGCACGGTGCGCGAGTTCGTCTTCGGCGTGGTGTTCGGCCCCGCGCTGGTGAGTTTCATCTGGTTCTCCGCGTTCGGCGGGACGGCGCTGTTCCAGCAGATGTTCGGCGGAATCGACCTGCTGCCCGCGCTCGCGGAAGGTTACGAGCACGTCCTCTTCGCGATGACCACGCACCTTCCGCTGGCGAGTGTGCTGGCGTGGTGCGCGATCGTGCTCCTGCTCACCTTCTTCGTCACCTCCGCCGACTCGGCGACGCTGGTGCTCGCCAGCATGTCGAGCGACAGCCCCGAGGATCCGCCGATATCGCGCCGCATGGTGTGGGGCGTGATGCAGGCGGCGATCGCGGTCGCGCTGCTCGCCGCGGGCGGACTGAACGCGTTGCAGGCGGTCGTCATCGTCGCGGCGTTGCCGTTCGCCATCCTGTTGGCCGCCGTGCTAGTCGCGCTGCAGCGGGTGTTGTCGCAGGATCTGGCGACGCTGGAACGCGAGGAACGCGAACTTCACCGGGCCGAACTGCGCTGGCTTCGGAAGGAGCGCGATGATGCGGTGCGAAGCCCGCCGGGCGGGGGTGGAGGCGACTGATCTTCGACGCCGCGACTACCGCGTGCGACGCAATTCCTTGCGCGTGATGTATGCGAGCACCCCGCCCGCGCCCGACTCTCGACCTTGGCCCGCCGAAGCCCATCCGGCTCCTGCACCAGCTCATACACCTGCACGGCACAATCGCCCGCGACCCAATGGCTGACCACCTCGTAGTTCCGTCCGACCTGCGGAACGAAACTGCCTGCGGCGTAGCAATTCGCTGAGCTGCGCGTGCCGGGCGCGCCAGTGCCCGGGGTGCCGGGCATGGACGATTCGCGATAGAACGAGAACGCCGCCGAAATCGGCTGGCCCGCACTGGCGGCGATCTCCACGTAATGTTTCGGTGTCTCCGCGCTCTTCGGCATGCCCAGATCGCGCTTGCGCTGTCCGCCCATCTGCGGCCCGGCCGGATAGTCACTGCCCGGCACTTCGTAACTCACGCAGGTGCTGCCGGGATACATCTTGACGTTGCGCGAGCCGACCAGGCGGATGTGGGCGAGGTCACCGCTGGTGGGCTCCGTGCAGAAAGGCAGCTCGCTCCTGATCGTGCAAATCGATACGGAAGCGCCACGCCAGATCGACATTATTCCGGATAACGGTATTCGAGCTTCATTTTTCCTTCAGGGGTAAGGCTCATGCTCAAGCCACTTGGCGTATCGCCACCACCGCGTCCCAGATGCTCGTAGAGGGCATAAGCAGCATCGGCTGCTTCCACCATTACCTGCTGCTCCGGCACATAGGGTGCCTTCTGTCGTCCGGAATCGGTTTCCTGCCAGAAACGCATCAACACTTGACGACCGGGCTTGTAATCCATGTCCACTCCGCTGCGGGTCCAAGCCGAATCGCCTTGTGCATGCAGCACGCACCGGCCAATCGCTTGATACGCCTGTTCAACGGTCATTGCTGGTGGCGCTGCTGGCCGCTGGCCCGTCAACGACTGATTGATTTCGTCGCCGGTCATAACTTCGTCCGTTTCCTCGTAACCTTCCGGCTTCACGTAGTCATACTCGATCTCATGCCGACCATCTGGATACAGCGTAAAGGTGAGGCCCCAGATGCGCGCCTTCCCAGCTGCGATCAAGTCGTCTCGGAGGGCGAGGCATGCGCGCTGCAGGTCGAAAACAGCAAATCCAATAGGAAGATCACGGGAAGACCCATTGAAAACCTGGCGCGTTTCTACGCCACCCAACCCCTCCTGGAGGATGGGGCATACTGCCTCCAACCTCTCCCAACCATCATCACTCGCCTGAACGAGTGACGTCGCGATTGCTTGATATGCCTCTTTAGCGTTCATGCCCATAGGACTCTGTTCTACTGCTCAAATGGAAAACGCTTTATCGTTCCGCCGATGTTGGCTTCCACAAGGAATTTATCCGGCCGTGCTCCGCCGCCCATCGGATACCCGACGTCGATTTTCACGCTGACTGGTTTTCCAGCCTTCAGTGCCTCACGCAACACGTCCTCCATCGCCCTCCAATCACCGCGATTCAACGTAGATGCCTGCGGGACAATGTTAATACGGTCGCCTGCACCACCCAAGCTCGAAGCGATCAGGTGACCACCTTCATCGCCGGCGTCACCACACTTTCCTGCCGCACATTGCTGATGGGTGTTCCGGTCCATCTTGGTTAGGCTAAGGTCGGCCTCCACCGCCTTGACCCGGCCTGACGCGTCGGTGACATACGCATGACCATTGTCCAGCACATACGCGGTTCTTGGCGTGAGCTGGCCATTAATGGCCTTATCCCAACTGCCCCTGCTGCCAGCAGCTACCTGCTGAACTTCATCTACGTCGACGCGCTTCGCCATCTCCTGGCCACGCTCGACGCTCTTTGCAATGCCTACAGCCCCGCTTTGAGCGATGTCACCCACCGTCTCAACAGCATTCTCGATCCTCTTGAGCGGGATTCCGCCGAGGACTGCCGAGGCCATCGCGTCATCTCGGATCTGGCCAAAGTTTCCGTCCGCGGCGTTTACGGCTACCTGGCCGATGCCGCCGGCGAAGCCAAAGCTGGCGAGTCCGCGCGCGAAGTCCTCTGCGGCCCACTTCTTGTGCTCGTTCCAGTCGGCTTCCGTCCAGTCCTTCACGTCCGCGGGCTTGCTGGCGCGCCACTCCTTGTATTCGCCTTCAAACCGAACGGCATTCAACGCGTCCTGGTAGTCCTGCTGGCTGATCTTTCGCGAGTTGGTGAGGTCTGTATCGAAGGCCCAGTCGATGCCCCTCGTCAGAATGTTGCCCTTGTAGGGATTCCCAAATAGATCATTGTCCGCGTACTGTTGGAGCGAATCGACAGTGAAGGCCTGTTGCGATTGACCGTCCTCATTGATGAACCTCAACCCCACCGCGGCAGCTTCCGCAGCCAGCCAGTTCGCTGCGTCCTGGTATTTCCCGCCAGCGCCTTCGCCTCCCAGCTTGTCGTAGGACTCGGCGTCTAGACTCCACAGCATCGCGCGCAGCAATTCCTGCTCTGCCTCCTGGCGCGTGATGTCCCTTTCCTCGGCATAGTCATCGGCCTTGGCCGCCAGGAAGGCCAGTTCGTCTTGGTGCAACTGGCGGTTGAACTGATCGCCCGCCAGCGCCGTGCCCGCTCCGGTCACTCCGCCAAGCAGGCCGCCCAGTGCCGCACTGCCCAGTTCCATCAGGCTGTCGTACTCGGCACTGCCTACCTTGATGCCCTTCGCATCAAGGTAGTTCGACATCGCCTCCTTCGCCTTCTCCGCGCCGGCAGCCCCCAACCCCCCTTGCAGCGCATCTCCGCCGCCCAATGCCGCGACAGCTGCGCCGGTCATGCCGTGAAGGACTACCTTACTGGTGCCGCCGTCGCTCCAGCTATCGATCCGAGCCTGGGCTGCCTGCCTCTCTTCTTCGGTGGTGGCGTTGGCCAGGTCCTGCATTGCCTGCTGCTGTTTGATCTCAGCAAGGCCGCCGGCCATCTGGAAGCCGATCTTCGCCGCCTCCTGCCCTAGCGCGAAAGCCTCATCGATCTTCTGCTGATCGTAGATCGGGTTCAACCCGTTGCCGTCCAGGACAGTCGTCGTTCGATCCAGACCTGCAACTGCGCTGGTATCGCCGTTTCGGACGTCGACGGTTCCCGCCGCGATGTCGCTTCGCGTGGTGCTACTGGCACTGTCCTTCTGGTTGCCCAAGGCGCTCAGTCCTGCACCGACAGCCGCCTGTTGCCAATTGGTGCCGTCGGTGCCAGCCCCGAAGTTCGTTGCCTTGTAGTGCGCGTCGTTTTCGATGTCCTCGAGCGTCAGGCTGCCGGTGGACAGCTGATTCCGGCTTGGGTCGGCATTGCTGGCCAGTGCGCCACCCTTGAGGTGCGTGTTGCCTTCGACGTCGATCTGGAAACCGCCTTGACCAGCCTGGATGCCGCTTTGCTCCTGGACGCTGGTGTATTGGCTATCGGCCTTTTGCTGACCGTAATAGGCATTGCCGCCATAGCCGTATACGAAGGTGCCACCCGCCTGCTGTTGCTTGCTGGCGTAGTCATCCGTGTCCTGCTGGCTGATGACGTTGAAGTCGCCGCCCACTTTGCCCGTGATCTGGTCGGCGACGACCTGCGCGCCTTCCAGAGTGGTGTCGCCGCCACTGACGAATGCAACACCTTCCCTGCCCCTGATCGTCGTCTCGGCGTGGGTGGTGCCATTACCGGCACCCTTGCCCTTTCCCGCGTTTGCGGTGACGTAGAAACCGGTGGTCGAACCTATACTGAATCCGATCTCGGCGCTGCCGTTCTTGTTGCGACTTTCGCTGCGATGCTGCTCGGCCTGGCTTGTGAGGTTGATATCGCCCGTCGCTGCAAGACCGACGGTATTGCCCTCGATCTGGCTGCCGATCACGCTCAGGTCGCCATCGGTTGCCATGATGGATATCGCGCCATTGCTCTGGATACGACCGCCTTGGGCCGCCTCACTCGACACATCGGTTTGGGCTGACGCGCTGCTGGCTCCAATACCGATGCGTAAGCTGACACCGGCGTCTGCGGACTGATTGCCCTGCTTGGCCAAGGCTTGGGCGCCTTCGGCCGCGGCGATGCCCGCACCCACGGCTTGTGCGGCATACACAGCCTTCAATCGGTCGTCCTTGACGTCACCAGCGGCCTTGCCTCTGCCGTAGGCGGTTTCCGCAGCCGTTACCACGCCACCGGACAGGCCCAGGTGGATGCCGGCACTCTTTTCCTTGTAGGTTTGCGTGGCCTCGGTCGTGTTGACAGCGGCATCGATGATGACGTCCTTTCCGATAATCGCGGTAGCGGTGTTGGACAACACATCGCTGCCCGTGATGTGCACGGTCCCACCAGCCGTCAGCGCAACCTTGCCGTTGACCGAGCCGACCACGCTGCCCTGATGCGTGGTTTCGTTGAAGGTGTTCCCCTGCGTGACCTTGCTGCTGCCAGCGGTGATGCTGAAACCGCCGTTGCCGAAAACGCCGGATTTCTTCTTGTTCTGGCTGAAGGTTTCGCCGTGCGTCGTCTCGGCCGTGCCGATGGTAAGGTGACGGCCAGCCGCCATGACGACATCATCCGTCGCCACGACGTCGGCACCCTCGGTGGCGATGTCCCGCTTGGCGGAAACGTTCACGCTTTCGCCCGAGAGCGTCGTGCCGTGAGCATAGGTGTCACTGGTTTCGGCATGAGTCGCCGTGGTGGTGCTGGAGAACGTTCCCTTTTTCTTCGAGACGCTGTCCTGGATTGTGTGGTCGGTTTCGTACGCCGCCGCCAAAGTGACATCCCGTCCTGCCGCCAGCGCGATCCCGCCCTCCTCGCTGCGCACCGTCGCCGCTTCCAGCGTGATGTCGCGGTCGGCCACCATCGCGATGTCGCCGCCGGCTTCGAAGGTGCTGCCGGTGACGGTTTCGTTGCTGAACGTGGTCGTCGTCCACGTGCGCTTCTTGCCCTGGCGGCTGTACGTGTCGTACGTGCCCGACACCGTGTCGGTGACCGCTTCGCTGACGACATCGCGGCCGGCGGTGACGGCGATGCTGCCGCCGGCGCCGACCTCGGAGGCGATGAACTTCGCGTCGCGGCCCGCATCGACGACGGCGTGGCCGCCTGCGTTCACCGAGCTGCGATCGATCACCACGTCGTTGCCGGCGGTGATCGACGTGCTGCCGCCGCTCGCGATCGCCGCCACCGGGCCGCGCACCGCACCCGCGGCGTCGGCCGCCTTCTGCACGAAGTCGCGGCCGGCGGCCACGATCGCGTTGCCGTCGCTCGAGAGCGTGCCCTGGTTGACCACGTCGCGCGCGGCCGAGACCTGCAGGCCGCCTTCGCCGGCGGCGATCGTGCCGCCGCGCCATGCCAGGCCGCCGTTGACCTGCGCGTTGACGACGTCACCGCCGGCATCGACGACGATCGTGCGGCCTTCCATCGAGCCGCGGTTGGTCGTGTCCCCGCGCGTGGCGATGTCGAGCACGTCGCCGCCACGGATCGCGCCGTCGTTGATCAGCGTATCGGCGCTGAGCCAGGTGCCCATGTCGGCGGAGAACGTGCCGCTGTTGTCGATCCTCCCACCCGCTTCGACGTCGACGGAACCACCGGCGATGAGCGCGCCGTCCGCACGCAGGCGCTCGGCGGTGGCCTTCGACAGGTAGACCACCGGCACCAGCACCTTCTGGCCGTCGACGATCTGCTCGACCAGCCAGACGATGTCCTGGTCCAGCGCTGCGATCTGCGTGTTGGTCAGCGGCACGCCCAGCGCGAGGCCGAGCCGTTCCGCCTGCGCCGCCGCGCCGTCCATGAGCGAGCGGTACTGGGTGAACGCGTCATCCAGTCCGTTCAACGAACGGCGGCCCGTCAACGCCATGATCTGGTCGAGCACCAGGCGCTGCTCGTAGTAGCCGTCGCCCACGCGCTTGTCGATGACGTCCGGATCGGTGCGCAGTGCGTCGAGCAGGTAGTCCGAACTCGTCCACTCGCCCTTCGAAGCGAAGCGCGGCGCCGTGGTCACCAGGAAACGCGCGTTCGGATCGGCGCTGACGTCGAACATGCCGTTGTCGGAAGGCACCAGCCCGGGCAGCGGCTGGTTCGCGTCGCCGACGGTCTGCGGCGCGGCGTTGGCCGGGTTGTCGGCGCTTCCGATCTGGTCCTGCAGCGCGAGCTGCGTCGCGCGCGTGGCCTGCACCTGGCGGCTGTTCGCACCGCCGGTGGCCGACGCGCCCGAAGCGTTGCGGCCGTTGGCGCCGGTGAGCCCGACGCTGCCCGGCCCCGTGATCGACCCCGCGTTCAGGCCGCCCAGTCCCGCACCGGCGCCGACCACCGCATTGGTGAGGTCGCCGCCGGTTTCGATGACCAGCGCGTTGCCGGCGGTGATGGTCGCGCGGCCTTCAGCCGGCGTGACGGTCTGGGTGATCGTGCCGTAGCTGTACGAACCGTAATCGAAATTGGGTTCGTAGTAGCACTGGCCGGTCGGGCTGGTGCAGCGCTGGTATTGCAGTTCGTACTCGCCCGTCACCTGGTAGACCTGCTCGCCGGACAGGCTGATGTTGCTCACGCCGCCCGCGCCTTCGCCGCTGGCGCCCGACTGCGAGGCGCCGTTGATCCACAGGTTCCAACCCGCCGCGATGGAGGAATGGCGGTTCAGGATCGAACCGGCTTCCAGCGTCATGTCGCCGCCGGAAGCGATCTGCGCCGCCGCGGTGACGGTGTCGGTGTTCACGAACAGCCCGGTCGTCGGCGTCATCCGTTCGACGTAGGAGTCGATCTGGAACACGAAGCAGCCGCCGGTGCAGTGGTCGGCAAGCAGTTGCTGGCGCGTCTGGCCGTAGGTGATCGCGTCCGTGCCGGCGTTCGTCAGCGTCATCGCGGCCTGCTGTTCGGGCGAGAGCGTGCCCTGCACGAACTGGAGCACGCGACGCTCGTTGCGGATCGCGTTCGCGGCGATGTACACGTCGCCTTCAGCCTGGATGCGGCCGGAGATGTTGTCCACCTGGCCCACGCGCGTGCCGTCGCCGCCACGGCCGGTGATCGACAGGTCGCCCGCGCTGAAGATCTCGCCGTCGAGGTTGCGCAGCGACTGGCCGATGCGCAGGTCCAGGTCCACCGCCGCGCCGATGAAGCCTTCGCCGTAATCGCGTGCGGCCTGCTGCGTGCCCAGGTCGCGTCCGTTCACGAGCGTGTCGGCCTGGATGCCGACCACGTCGCCGACGATGTCGCCGGTGTTGACCACGCTGCCGGCGATCAGCGACAGCGTGTCGCCTTCCAGGCTCGCACCCGTGCGGTTGTCGATGACGCCGCCCACCGTGATGCGGTTGATGCCGGTTCCGTCGGCGTTGCTGGCGTTGATGGTGCCCTGGTTGACCAGGTGGCCGGCGGTGATCGCCAGTTCGCCCGGCGTCTGCAGCGTGCCCAGGTTGGTGAAGGTGCCGGCGACGCTCAGGTCGAGCAGGCGGTCGCTTTCCAGCCGCAGCCCGTTGCCGTAGGTGAAATCGCCGGTGAAATCGATGTCCAGCCATTGCGCGCCGTACACGCGGCCGGTGCCGGTGAGGCTGCCGAGCTGCAGATGCAGCGCGTTGGCCGCGATCTCGCCGCCGCTGGTGTCCAGCGTCGGCATGCTCAGCCAGAGCGAGCCGGCCTGGATGCGCCCGCCGCCGGCGTTGTCGATGGACGCGAGGTTCAGCCGGGCGGTATCGCCGGCGCCGAACTGCCCGGCCGCGTTGAACAGCGTGGCGGCGCCGTTCTGGAAGCGCGCCTCGCGGGTGGCGAAGACGGTGCCGTTGCGGTTGTCGAGCGTCGTCGCGTTCACCGTGAGGTCGCGACGGCTCACCAGCGTGCCGCCCGCGCTGTTGTCGATGGTGGCGACGTTCAGGACGGCGTCGCCGTCGCGCGTGCCCATCGTGCCGCCCCGGTTGTCGAGGGCGGACGCGGAGACGGTCAGCGCTACGGCATCGCTGGCGCTGGCGAGGATCTGCCCGCGCACGTTGTCCACGCGCGTGGCGTTCACGGTCGCACGGCCGGTGGCGTCGATGACGCCATCGGTGTTGTCGAGCCGCCCGCCCGCGCCGATCGCCAGGTCCGTGCTGCTGCGCACGGCGCCCGCCACGTTGCGAAGATCGGCATCGGACTGCACCTGCAGGCCGTTGCGGGCGAACAGCGTGCCGGCGCTGTTGTCGATCGAGCCACCGGTCACGCGTGCGCTGCCTTCCGCGCCGATCAGGCCGCCGGCGGTGTTCGCCAGCGATTGCGCGACGTCGAGCGTCAGCATTCCGCTTTCGCCGCGCTGCACCAGTTCGCCGTCGGTGTTGACCAGCGCGTCGACGAGCACGTCGACGTTGCCCACGCCATCGATGCGGCCGGACGCGTTGGTCAGCGTGCCGCCGCCGATCGACAGCGCGTCGCGCGCCACGATCTGGCCGCGTGTGTTGTCGAGCTGCTGCGCCTGCAGGATGACCCGATCGCCGAACAGGCCGCGCTGCGCGGATGCGTCGGTGTTCGCCGGATCCAGCGTGTCGCGGTTGAGCAGGCTGCCCGCGCGCACGCCCAGATCGCCGCCGGCCACGACGGTGCCCAGCGTGTTGTCGAACGCGCCGGCAACCTCCACATCGATGCCCTGCTGCGTCTGCACCAGGCCGGCGCGATTGCTCAGCGACGCGGCCTGGAGTTCGATCGCGCCATTGGCGGCGATGGTGCCGTCGTCGTTGATCAGCTGCCCGTCGGCGGTGATCTTCAACGGCGCGCTGCCGGCGGCCTGGAGCGTTCCGCCGGTGTTGATCAGATCGAGCGCGTGGACCGTCGCGTCGCCCGCCGCGGCCAGCACGCCGCGCGTGTTGTCGAGCGTTCCGGCGACGTTCCAGATGCTCGATCCGGTCCCCGCCGCGCGCACGGTCCCGTCGATGTTGTTCAGCGCACCCGCGGTCAGGTCGATGACGCCGTTGGTGGCGATGACGCCGCCGCGATTGTCGAGCGTGTCGCGCACGTCCAGTGCGAGCGCGTCGGTGCCGGCGGCACTGAGCTGGCCGCCCGCGGTGACGAGCGAACCGGCGTCGATGTCGATGCGGTTCGCCGTCGTGCTGCCGTCGCGCAGGTTCAAGGTTTCGCCGGTGAGCTGCAGCGTGCCGTTGCTGGCGATCGTGCCGCCCGCGCCTTCCAGTGTCGCGGCGTCGATCGCCATCGACTGCACGGCGCTCAACAGGCCGCTCGCGTTGTCGAGGCGCTGTGAGGTCAGCGCGAGCGTGGTGTTCGCGGCGATCTGTCCGCCGGTGTTGTCGACGTGACGCGCCTGGACGCCGAGCGCTCCGGCGAGGATGCCCCTGGGCGCCGCATCGGGATCGGCGACGCGCGTGTCGCGGTTGACCAGCTCGTCGGCGGTGATCGCGAGCGCCGCATCGGTGGCGATCAGGCCGCGCGTGTTGTCGAGGCTGCCCGACACGTCCAGTCGGCTCCCGCCATCGCCGGACGCGCTGAGCGTGCCGTCCGTGTTGACCAGGTCCGCGGCGTCGAGTTGCAACGCGCCATTGGTGAGGATCGCGCCGGCGGTGTTGTCGAGCATGCCGTCGGCATGCAGCGTCATCGTGCCCGCATCCAGCGCGCTGAGCGTGCCACCGGCGGTGATGAGATCGCCGGTGTCGATGGTCACCGAGCGGCCGAACGTGGTGGCGTCGCGCAATTGCGTGCGCTTGCCGGTGATGGTCAGCGCGCCATTGCTCGCGATGCGTCCGCCCTCGCCTTCCAGCGCATCGGCGTCGATGGACAGCGCGCCGCCGCCCGCATGCTCGATCGCGCCTCCGCTGTTGTCGAGCGTCTGTGCGGCCAGGGTGAGGTCGCCGTTCGCCATCAGCACGCCCTGCGCGCCGTTGTCGAGGCGGCCGGTGGCATCGATGGTCAACGCCTGCTGCGATTGCACGATGCCGCCATGATTGAGCAGATTGCCGACGTGAAGCACGGCGTTTCCGGCGGTCGCGAGCGTGCCGCCGGCATTGTCGAGCGCGCCGCTCACGACGACGTTGGACGTCGCGGTCCCCGCCGCGCTCAGCGTGCCGCCGCGATTGTCCAGCGTCGCGGCGGAGAGTTGAAGCGCGCCGTTGGTGACGATGTTGCCTGCGGTGTTGTCCAGCGCGTCGCGAACGTTCAGCGACAGCGCCCCGTTTCCGGTGGAGATCAGGTCGCCGCCGGCGGTGACCAGCGTGCCGGCATCGAGGGCGATCGCCTGCGCCTGCGTCGCGCCGTCGCGCAGATCGATCGCCTCGCCCGAGAGCCGCAGCGCGCCATTACCGGCAATGGTGCCGCCCGCACCGTTCAGGGTTTGCGCCTGCACCGTCAGCGTGCCGTCGCCCGCGTGCTGCACGGTGCCGCCGGCATTGCCGAAGGTGCCGGCCGACAGCGTCAGATCGCCGTTGCCGGCGATGCTGCCGCCACCGTTGTCGAGGACGCCGGAGACGCGCAACGCGCTGGCGTCCGTGCCGCTGGCGAGCAGCGTGCCGCCGCGGTTGTCGAAGTCGGCGGCATCCAGTGCGATGCGCGTCGCGGCGAGCGTGGCATCGCGATGATCGGCCTCGCCGACCGCCAGCGTGGCCGCGCCGGCGGTGACGATCGCGCCGCCCGCGCCGCGCAGCGTGTCGGCGGCGAGGCGCAGTCCGCCGGCTCCGGCGTGTTCGATGCGGCCGCTCTCGTTGACCACGACGCCGCCTTCGATGTTCAGCCGCGCGCCGTTGCTGGCGAGCGTGCCGCCCGAGTTGTCGAACGTGCCATCCACGCGCAGCGATGCATCGCCCTGCCCGCTGTGGCTGATGAGGCCGGCACGGTTGGAGAGCTGCGCCGCGCCGAGGTCGAAATCGCCCGCCACCTCGAAGCGTCCGCCATCGTTGACGATGCGATCGGCGTGCACGTTCGCGGCGCCCGACACGCTCAGTTCGCCGCCGGCGTTGGTGAGTTCGCCCTGCGCGATCGTGAGTTGCCGCAGGCCCAGATGCCCGCCGTCGTTGTGCAGGGCCGACGCGATGTCCACGCTCACGTTGCCGCCGGCGTTGATCCGGCCGCCGTCGTTGTCGAGCGTCCCGGCGATGTTCAGCGCGCCGTCGGGCAACGGCGTGAGGTCGGGAAGGCCGCCGCCGCTTCCGGCATCGCCGCCTCCGCTTCCGCCGGTCGAACCGCCACCGGTGCCACCCGTGCCGCCCGAACCGGTTCCGCTTCCGCCACCGCTGCTGCCGCCCTCGCCGCCGCTTTCGGCGAGGCCGATGCGACCGCCCGCGCGGTTGGTGATCGTGTCGGCCTTCAGCGCCAGCGCCTGCAGGCCGGTCTGCTCGATCGAACCGTCGCGGTTGCGCAACGATTGCGAGTCCACGGCGATGCGGCGTGCGTTCAGCGTGCCGCCGCTGTTGTCGAGGTCCGCACCGGTGCGCAGGATCAGCTCGCGCGCCGCGCTGAGCGTGCCGGCGTTGGCGACGCCGCCGGAGGTGTCGATGCGCGCATCCGACTTCGACTGGATCGCGCCGGTGTTCTCCAGGCGGCCATCGACGTTGACCACCAGCTCGCCCGCCTGCGCGCCGATCTCGCCCGCGTTGCGCACGCCGACGCCATCCTGCGTGCCCAGCAGCACGATCTTGTTGGCGTACATGCCGCCGAGGTGGCTCACGTCCAGCGCGAACGACGGCGCCGTGATCGCGCTGGCGTCGCGCGTGATCGCGGCCTGGTCGGCGCTGACCGTGTTGACGCCCAGCGTCGCCTGCAACTGCCTGGCCCAGATGCCTGCGTTGACCTCCATCGAACGCGCGATGAGATCGGTGTAGTCGGTCTGCGTCGCATCGAGGCCGGCGCCGTCCACGCGGATCGCGCCGCCCTGTACGCGATAGCCTTCGAGCGCGCCGCCGTTGACGATCGGCGTGCCGGTGGTCAGCGTCGCGCGGCTGGCGTTGAGGAAGCCGCCGCCGTTGACCTGGATGCCGGCGGGGTTGGCGATCACCACCTGCGCGCGATCGCCGGCCACTTCGACGTAGCCGTTGAGATGGCTGGGATTGGCGCTGTTGACCTCGTTGAGGATCACCCGCGCGGTGCCGCCGACCAGCCACGGATTGCCCTGCACCGGGCCGCCCAGCTGCGTCTGCGCGCCGGTGCGCGAGTTGTTGAGGACGACGCCCTGCGCGCCCACGTCGAACTGCCGGTACGTGTTGCGCGAAACGCCCGCCGCGCTGGGCGTGGTGATGTTGACCAGCGGCGCGCCGCTGGGCGCGGTGATCACGGTCGGACGCTGGTTGCCCGGCGCGTTGGGATCGGCCACCACCTGCGCGAAGGCGTCGTGCGCCAGCGTCACGTAGCCCAGCGCCATCCACAGCGCGAAGCTCACCGGACGCAGGACGGCCGTCGTCGTCCCCGCCTGCGCGGGGCCGTTCGCGCCGGGCCGGCGGACGATCTCCGCGACGGCCTGCAGCACGCCGAGCGCGCGGTTGAAGACGATGCGGTACAGATGCTTGTTCATGCGACAGCTTCCCTACATTGCACGAATGGACACGGACGCGGCCTGCGCCTCCGTCGGTCAATACGACCAGCTCAGGCTGAAGCCGGTGGTGGTGTAATCGGTCTGGAATCCCGAGGGCCGGTCGATCGCCGCGCCGACGAACACATCCCAGTACAGGCGATGCGCGCCGCCGCGCAGGCCGACGACCGCGCCGGCGAGTTCCTGCCCCTGCAGCCATCGCGCGGACGGCCCGCCGACGTGGCCGTAGTCCGCGCCCAGGTACAGTTCCTGCCCCGCGCCGAGCGTCAGGCCCACGTCGTTGCGCACGGTCCAGCCGCGTTCGCCGGCCAGGGTGAGTTCGCCGTCGAAGCCGCGCACGGTGAAGCGGCCACCGATCGAGAAGCGGTCCTGCGGCACCAGCGGCGTGCGCTCCCACTGCGCGCGCCAGCTGCCGGTGTAGCGCAGGCGCTGTTCGCCCAGCTGGAAGGGGACGGCGATCTGCGCGTCGGCGGTGATCACCTTCGAGCGAGACGTGCCTTCGCCGAACGCCTCCTCCGGCGCGGGCAACGCACCGAACGCGCCGGTGCCGCGGCGGTACGCGA
Organism: Lysobacter sp. SCRH-1R; assembly: GCF_057747855.1. Taxonomy (NCBI): domain Bacteria; kingdom Pseudomonadati; phylum Pseudomonadota; class Gammaproteobacteria; order Lysobacterales; family Lysobacteraceae; genus Lysobacter; species Lysobacter sp. SCRH-1R. The sequence goes on from NZ_CM173227.1 coordinate 2,169,905, forward strand.
CGCTCGCATCCAGCGTCGCCTGGCCGAAGAACTGGCGATGCGTGAAGCCCAGCTCCCAGCCGGCCATGCGGCGGCGCTGCACTTCGACTTCGGTGTCGTCGACGTAGTTCTTCGACTCGCGCCACCAGCCGCGCGCATAGGCGCCGGTCTTGACGGTGGCATTGCGGAACAGCAGGCGCGACACGCGCAGCTCGGCGTTCTCGCTGGTGCCGCTGTAGGTGTAGGTCTCGAACGCGCCGGCGACGTTCTGGTGGTAGTCGTAACTGCTGGCGGTTGCACCGACCAGCCAGTAGCCGAACGGGACGTCGTAATGCGCGGTCCAGCTGGACGTGCCCTTGCCCGCGCCGTTGAACGCGTCGTGGCCGACGTTGACGTAGAAGAGGTCGTTCCAGCGCAGCGTGTTGTCGAGCGACACCGTCGCGCCGGCCTGCACCTTTCCGGTGCCCTCGCTGCCGGAATCGTCCAGCGTCACGCCGATGCGGAACGGTGCGCGCTGCTTCCAGGCGATCACCAGGTCGCTCTCGCCCGGCTGAGCATCGCTTCCGTCGGCGGGCGCGATCTGGATGTCGGCCTCCACCGTCGGAACGCGCTTGAAGTTCTCCAGCGCCTGTTCGATGTCGCGCAGGTTGAGCAGGTCGCCGCGTCGCGCCGGCACCGCGTTCCATGCAGCCGCCCGCGCATCGCCGTCGGCGAAGCGGACCGCACGGATGCGCCCGGGCACCAGCGTCAGCGTGAGCACGCCCGCGTTGAGGTCCTGCGGCGCGGCCAGCACGCGCGTAGTGACGAAACCGCGCGCGACGATGGCGTTCTGCATGCGCTTCATCACCACGTTGACGCCCTGCGTGCCGAGGCAGCGTCCGGTCGCCCGATCCCCGTCGGGGTCGGCTGCCCGCAACGCCCATTGGAAACGCTCGGCCTCCCCGCCCGTCAGCCGGATCTCGCGGATCTCGAAGCACGGCGACTCGTCGGCCGGCAGCCGGTCGGCGCGCGGCGCCTCCGGGTCCTGCATGCGCACGTCGGGTCGCGTTTCCTGTTGCTCGCGCAGGGCGCGCTCGCGCTCCTGCTGGCGCAGCAGTTCCTGCGCCGCCGTATCCAGCCCCTGCCCCAGCGCCACACCCGCCGGCGCGAACAGACCGCACAGCACGAACCATCCCGCAAGCGGCTTGTGCAGCCGCATCCATTTCCCCTGTTCCACTTCGCCTTTCCCTGTGAAGACCGCGCCCGGCCAGTCGATGCCCCCTGCGACCGCTCCCGGACGGTCGACGACCCCAACGCCGGACACCTTCAAGGATACATCGGCCGGCGTGCCGGATTCTTTAGCGCCGGCGATGCGGGCGGGCCGGCACGTGCCTCAAGGCGCGCGCGGCTAACATGGACGCCTTGTCACCGGGATCGGAAATGGAAGAACTCCGCAGGCTCCTGGCCGCACTGGATCGCGACGGCGACCCGGCGCCGGCGGACGACATCGCGTTCCGGATCGAAGCGCTGGACCGTATCGACGCGTGCCTTCCACATGCCGACGAAGCGCTCCGACGGCAGGCGATGGCGGCCAGCGATCGACTCGAATCGCTCAACGCGCGGTTCTTCGAAGATCTGCGCGAGGACATCCGCCGCGGCTTCGGCCCGGAACGGCTGATGGCCTGCTTCGCCCGATGGGAGCGTCCCCGCACACACGCCGACGACCCGCAAGCCTACGACCTGCTCGACGAACTCGTCGCCGGTCTTCTGCGCATCGACGAACCGGCGGTGCCAACGGTCGAGCTGTCGCCGGACATGGTCTTCTACCAGCCCACGCCCGCGCGCCACATCCTGGCGATGATCCGGCACAGCAGGCTTGGGCCGGACGATGTGCTGGTCGATCTGGGCTCGGGGCTCGGTCACGTCCCGCTGCTCGCGGCGATCTGCACGCGAGCGACGGCGATAGGTATTGAACTCGAACCGGCATACGTCGCCTGCGCGCAGGCGGCGGCCGGGGCGTTGGCGCTCTCCAACGTGCGCTTCATGCAGGCCGACGCGCGCGCGGCCGATGTCTCGGCGGGCACGGTGTTCTACCTCTACACGCCGTTCAAGGGCGCGATCCTGCGCGACGTGCTGGAACGCCTGCGCGATGAAGCGACGCGACGGCCGATTCGCGTGTGCACCTTCGGCCCGTGCACGGCGGAGGTCACGCAACAGTCGTGGCTGATTCGAAGCGCGGAGGATGAAGCGAACGCCCCCGCGATCTTCCACAGCGGGTAACTGCACGGCGGCGTTGCGCGGTTGAGCTGGTGGGGCTCGATCCTCTTCAGTTCGCCGATGCCGGCCTCGAGCATCGCGGACGGCGGTGCTTACGCATGAGTCGCTCCTTGAGGAAGGGCTGCCTTGCGGCGGAGCCGCAAGGGTGTCGGGAGGCTCAAAACCGGGTACGGACGGCGGGCAGCTTTCCCTTTCGGGTGCTCCATGGCGGCCACGCTCCCGACGCAGGAACGACTGCGTCCGGTTCGCGCCCTGGAATCATCCGGGCACAAAAAACCCACCGTGGTTACGGAGGTGGGAGCCACTGTACAAGGAGTTGCCTCACATATTCACTCGGTCGCGTACTCCACGCGCTCTTGTAGCCCGGGTAAGGCCGAAGGCCGCACCCGGGGAACGCTCGACGGACCCTCACGCGAGAAGCCCCGTGTGCGCGCCACTTACCCGGGCTACGGATGCCAATGGGCATGCAGCTGGGGCGGCACGTGAATCGGCGTCCCGGATACCTTCCCGTATTCCTCGCCCCCGAACGTGTGCGAGAACCCGTGCGCGCCGCTGAAGCCCTTGTCGGACAGCTCGCCTCGATACACCGGATACGCATCGCACAGCGCCGTCGACAGAAGAACAACGAGGTTTCGCCCATCCACTGCGTAAGCAGGATCGCGGAGCCGGGTTCCGTCACCGCTGACGATCTCCAGCTTCATCCAGCTGCCCGACAAACAAACCTCCTGTGGCGTTCCGTCACGCGGAAGACGAAGGACTCCGCAATGGCGCCGCCGTTGTCGAAAGCCACGAACCTCCATTCGGCGCCTGCCCGCCAGGTATCCGGTGGCGCTTCCGACGCCAGCTTCCGATAGCGCGCCTGCCTGGCTTCAAGTCTTCGTGTTCGCGTCCGGATGACAGACCGCTTCGTGTCGGGCATCCGGACAAGCCGACAACGGCTACGAACAACAGCAGCACGATCGGGCGCATGAAGCTGCTCGCAGGAGGGCGCCGTGATGATATTCGACCGCGATCGAATGTCCGATTCGGGCCGGAAGCCGACACCATCCGGCGCCCCCTCACCCCACCGCCCGCCGCGCATTGCGACGCAGCACCTGCGGCGGTTGCCCGAACGCGCGCAGGAACGCCCGCCGCATGCGTTCGATGTCGGCGAATCCGGTTTCCGTCGCGACTTCGCCCATCGAATGCCGGCCCTGTTCGATCATCACGCGGGCCGCTTCCACGCGCATGTGCTCGACGGCTTTCGCGGGCGACTGGCCCGTTTCGGCGCGGAAGGCGCGACTGAACTGACGCGGGCTCAGGTGCGCGGCATCGGCGAGTTCCTCCACGCTCAACGTCGAGTTCAGATGGCTGCGCGCGTAGGTGAGCGCGCTCTGGATGCGATCGCTCTTCGCGTCCAGTTCCAGCAACGCCGAATGCTGCGATTGCCCGCCACCGCGCCGGTGGTAGACGACCAGCTTCTGCGCGACCGCCCGGGCCAGTTCGATGCCGAAGTCCTTCTCGATCATGCCGAGCGCCAGGTCGATGCCGGCGCTCATGCCGGCCGATGTCCACAGCGCGCCGTCGATGATGAAGATGCGATCGTCCTCCACGATGGCGTCCGGAAACCGCGCCTGCAGATCGCGCGAATGGAACCAGTGCGTGGTCACGCGCCTGCCGTCCAGCAGCCCCGCCTCGCCGAGGATGAAGGCGCCGGTGCAAACGGATGCGATGCGTCGCACGGCGCCAGAGGCGCGGCGGATCCGCCTGACCAGTCCATCGGGGGACGCGGCCGGATACAGCAGACCCGTCACGATCAACGTGTCGACTTTCGCGCGCGACAGCACGCGCGTTTCGATCGGAATGCCGAGCGAACTCGCGACCGCGCCGCCATGTTCGGAGAACACGCGAATCCCGTACAGCGCGTCGCCGGCGGTGGCGTTCGCGAGTTCGAACGCGGAGATCGCGGCCAGTCCCATGATCTGGAAACCAGGGGGCGCGACGAATCCGATGGTGAGCACGGGGCGCTCCAGATGGCCGGACGCGGCATGTCCTGAAACGAGGTATATACGTCATTTAGGTCATTGGCAAGAAGGTCTACATTCCCGTTCGCCCGGCCATCGCGCCGCCCCACTGGAATCGACATGACCCCCTCCATTCATCAAGGCACCGCCCTCATCACCGGCGCGTCGTCCGGCATCGGCGCGGTGTACGCCGACCGTCTCGCGCAGGCCGGCCATGACCTGATCCTTGTCGCACGCCGCGCCGAACTGCTCCGCTCGCTCGCGCAGGACATCACGACGCGCACCGGCCGTTCGGTCGAAACGATCGCCGCCGACCTCACCCGCGCCGACGATCTCGCGCGCGTCGAATCCGTCCTGCACACCGATGCCAGCATCACGCTGCTGGTCAACAATGCCGGCGTCGGCGCCACTGCCCCGCTGCTGCGCAGCGACGTGGCCGACATGGATCGCATGATCGCGCTCAACGTCAGCGTCCCGATGCGCCTGGCCTACGCGGCGGCACCGGCGTTCGTCTCGCGCGGCGCCGGCACCATCGTCAACATCGCCTCGATCCTCGCGCTCCAGCCGGAGCTGCTCAACGGCGTGTACGGCGGCAGCAAGGCGTTCCTGCTCGCGTTGTCGCAATCGCTGCACCATGAGCTCGCCGACCAGGGCGTGCGCGTGCAGGCCGTGCTGCCCGGGGCCACCGCGACCGGATTCTGGGCCGTCGCCGGCCACCCGCTCGAAGACCTGCCGCAGGACATCGTGATGTCCGCGGAGGACATGGTCGACGCCGCGCTCGCGGGACTGGCGATGGGCGAACTCGTCACCATCCCCGCCCTGCCCGACGTCGCCGACTGGAACGCATTCGAGCGCGCGCGCGAAGCGCTGCAACCCGGCTTGTCGCGCAATTCGCCTGCGGCACGCTATCGGATCGCCCGCGCCGCCTGAGCGGTGCTCGATGCCGCAAACGCCCCACTACGCGGAGGAAACGCCATGTTTCGACAGTCACTCCACGGCCATGAACGCAGCCCCATCACACGCGCGTGGCGCCTCGTTACGGCCGCGGCGCTCGGACTGGCGGCAATGGGCAGCGCGTCGGCGCAGGATGGACGAGAGGCGTCGCAATTCGTCCCCATCGCGAACGAACCGCCGGCGGAACTGTCCGTCGAACCGCCGTTGCCCGGACCGCTAGCACGCGGCGCGGCCGTCGTCCCGTACCGGACACGGCACTTCCGGATCCTCCCAATATTCGGCGCGGGCGCGCGGGAGGTGTCGCCACGCGCCGGACACCTTCACGTCGGCGTGGACGATCTGCCATGGCGCTGGGCCGATGCGGGCGGAAACGGTTCGGTGGTCGTGAACGGGCTGCCCGCCGGGCCGCACACGATCCACATCGAACTCGCGCTTCCGGATCACACGGTCGTCGCAGCCGGAGCGGTGCACTTCATCGTGCCGGCATCGGCGCCTTCGCCTCACGGTCCACCGCATGCTTCGAACACGCACTGAGCGGCCAACGCGCGCTCCAGCGTCCCACGTACGCGACGATACGAAACAGGCGCGCGGCGGACATCTCAGGCCGCACGCGCAGCGTTGAATCGAACTCCAGTCATCAGGATCCGCCGACATGAAACTCGCCACCCTCTTGCTCGCGACGGTCGTCGCAGGCGTCACGCCTGCCGACGCCGACGCCGCGCCACCCGCCGAAACCGGATTCGTCCGCCTCGACGAGGACATCACCCTGCGCCACCTCGTCGTACGCAACCCGCGTGCGAAGGGCACCGTGCTGTTCCTGCACGGATTCCCGGAAAGCAGCCTCGCCTTCCGGGACATCGCCATGCGCCTGGGCGACGACTACGAAGTGCACGCGTTCGACTGGCCGGGATACGGGCAGTCCTCGCGTCCTCCGGCGGAGCGTTTCAGCTACGCGCCGGCCGACTACGCGCGCGTTCTCGGCGACTACATCGAGCATGAGCGCATCGACACCGCGAACCTGACGATCTACGCCACCGATATCGGCGCGCTGCCGGCGCTGCTGCTGGCACTGGACAAACCGGAGATCGCGCGACGCATCATCGTCGGCGATTTCGCCCCGTTCGACCGGCCGCACTACATGTACGAGAGCTTGCGCGCCCTCAAGACGCCCACCGGCGCCGGGCCCACGCGCGCGGCGATGAACGCGAACCGCGCGGAGATCCTCGCCAACTTCCATCGCCGCGATCTTCCGTCGGAAGCGCAGTACGAACTGCCTGCCGACTTCGCCAGCGACATCGCGAAGAACTGGAACCGCGACGGGATGACGACCGCCGACGCCTTCGCCCACTACTACGCCCATTTCACCCGCGACCAGCGGCTCTTCGAAGCGAACATCGCCCGCCTGAAGACGCCGGTGCGCGTCGTCTGGGGCGAGCGCGACATCTACATCCGGCCGGACATGGGCAAGGAGTTCGCCGAGAAGGCCGGTTTGGAGTTCGAGGTGCTGCACGGCATCGGCCACTATCCGCACCTGCAGGATTCGCGGCGCACCGCCGAGGAAGTGCGCGCTTCGTTCCGCTGAAATCTGCGCGCGAAGCCGCGTCGGGCCTTCCTCAGTAATCCACCGGATCGCGCATGATCGGACATGTCATGCAGTGCCCGCCGCCGCGTCCGCGACCGAGTTCGGCGCCGACGATGGTGATGACTTCGATGCCGTGCTTGCGCAGCAGCGTGTTCGTGTACGTGTTGCGATCGTACGCGTACACGACGCCGGGCGACGCGCAGACGAGGTTCGCGCCGCTGTCCCACTGCGTACGTTCCTGCTGGTACGTGGTGCCGCCGGTTTCGATCACGCGCAGCGCCTTCAGGCCCAGCGCTTCGGCGACGACGTCGACGAAGGGCCTGCTTTCGCGATGCAGTTCGATGCCGCTGGGATGATCGCTCGGCCGGTACGAGAACGTGCGCACCTGGCTGATGAATTCCGGCGCGAGCAGCACCACGTCGCGATCGGCGAAGGTGAACACCGTGTCCAGGTGCATCGCCGTGCGCATCTTCGGGATCACCGCGACGATCACGCGTTCGGCCGCCTTCTTGGCGAACAGCGTGGCCGCGAGCTGGCTGATCGCCTGCCGCGACGTGCGCTCGCTCATGCCGATGAGCACGTTGCCCCGTCCGATCGGCATGACGTCGCCGCCTTCCAGCGTCGCCAGTCCGTGATCGACCAGCGGATCGCCCCACCACACGTTGACCTTGCCGACGAAGTCCGGGTGGAACTTGTAGATCGCCGTGGCGAGGATGGTTTCCTCGTGGCGCGCGGCCCAGTACAGCGGATTGAGCGTCACGCCGCCGTAGATCCAGCAGGTGGTGTCGCGCGTGTAGAGCGTGTTCGGCAGCGGCTGCAGCAGGTATTCGGTCTGGCCGACGGCTTCGTGCACGATCTTCAGCACGTCGCTGCCGAGCTTCTCCGGGAATTCCTCCACCGACAATCCGCCGATCAGCGTCTCGGCGAGTTCGCGCGATTCCATGCCATCCAGGCAGCTGCGGATCTCGTCGACCAGTTCGAGACCGACCTGGTCCGGCACGATCTGGTTGTCGAGCACCCACTTGCGCGCTTCCGGAATCGCCATCGTGGCGGCGAGCAGGTTGTGCATCTCCACCACGTCGATGCCGCGATCGCGCATCTTCATCACGAAGTCGGCATGGTCGCGCTTGGCGTTGTCCACCCAGAGCACGTCGTCGAACAGCAGGCGCTCGCGGTTGGTCGGCGTGAGGCGCTGGTGCGGACGGCCGGGCGAGCACACCATCACCTTGCGAAGCGTGCCGACTTCCGAATGCACTCCGAACTTCAGGTCTGCGGCGACGGCCATGACCAAGCCTCCTGCTCTCAGATGGTGATGTAGCCCGTGGCGAGCCACCAGATGCCGACGATCGCGCCCAGCAGCGCTGCGCCGAAGATCACCCAGTCGGACACGCGCGTGAACACCGCCACGCCCTGCTCGCGCCGCGCCCACACGTAAAGCGCGGTGCCTGGCGCGTACAGCACCGCCGACAGCACGATGAACTTCAGGCCGCCGGCGAAGAGCAGGAAGATCGTGTAGACCGTTGCCAGCGTCGCGATGAACAGGTCGCGTCCGCGGCGTTCGCCATGCGCGTAACCTTCGCCCCGCCGCGACACCATGAAGCCGTATCCCGCGACCAGCAGCAGCGGGATTAGCGACATCGCGCTGGTGAGATTCAGCATCAGCGCGAACGCGTCGCGCGACCAGTACGTCGTGACGACGATGATTTGCACGACGATGTTCGTCGCCCACAGTGCGCTGGACGGCACCCTGTTCGCGTTCTCCGTCGCGAACACGCGCGGCATGTCGCGGTTGTTCGCGGCGGCGAACAGCACTTCGGCGCAGATCAGCGACCATGCGAGGTACGCGCCGAGCACCGAGATCAGCAGGCCGATGCTCACGAACACCCCGCCCCACGGCCCGACCACGGCCTCCAGCGCCGCCGCCATGGAGGGCTGCCGCATGCCGGCGACGTCGGAACGCTCCAGCACCGCGTACGGCAGCAGCGTCACCAGCACCATCAACGTGGTGACGATGAAGAAACCGGTGATCGTGGCGAAGCCGACGTCCTCGCGCTTGAGCGCGTAACGCGAGTACACGCTCGCGCCCTCGATGCCGAGGAAGACGAACACGGTGACCAGCATCGTCGCGCGTACCTGTTCGAACACGCTGCCGGCGAGCCCGCCGCCGTAGAAGTTGAAGCGGAACATGTCGGCCTTGAACAGGAAGGCCAGGATGACGATGAACACGACGATCGGAATGACCTTGGCGATCGTCACGATCTTGTTGATCGCCGCCGCCTGTTGCACGCCGCGCAGGATCATGAAGTGGAACGCCCAGATGCCGACCGACGCCACCGCGATCGCGATCACCGTGTTTCCGTCGCCGAACACCGGGAAGAACGCGCCCAGCGTGGACTTGATCAGCACCCAGTACGACACGTTGCCGATGCAGCTGCCGATCCAGTAACCGAACGCGGACAGGAAGCCGGGGTAATCGCCGAAGCCTTCCTTCGCATAGGCGAAGACGCCGGCGTCGAGTTCGGGCTTGCGTTCGGCCAGCGCCTGGAAGACACGCGCGAGCATGAACATGCCGGTGCCGGCGATGAGCCACGCGATGACCGCGCCGAGCGGTCCGGTGGCGCCGGCGAAGGTGCGCGGCAGCGAGAAGATGCCGGCGCCGACCATCCCGCCGACCACCATCGCGGTCAGCTGTGCCCGCGACATCTTCTGGGCAGACGCCATGGCGCAACATCCTGTCAAGGCCGCTGGAGGCGCAGCGGAGCCGACGATGGCGTGGTGGCCGTCATGGAGTCGTGAAGGTGGCGTGCACGCACCGGAGGTCTCCAGTGAACGCGGCGACGGTTCGTTAATGCGCGATGCGATGCTTCTTCCCGACGCGTTGACGCGTCGTTAACGCGAACACCCGCCACAGTGCCCGCGCGCGCGACGGACTGGCGCATCGAGCCGGTGCGGCAAGGAGGAGCCATGCGACGTCCCCGCGGATCACCCGCCGTACGGCGCCGCCACCGGCGTCTCGCGGCGTGCATCGCGCTGCTCGCAACCGCCATGACGTCGAATGCGCAGGACGACGCGCTTTCCAGCGCGGAGGAGATGCTCGCGCATTACCAGTACGCGCAAGCGATCGAATTGCTGGAGCCGATGGAACCGACCCGATCCGACGATGCGAGATTCCTGTACCTGCTCGGTCGTGCCGCGCTGGGCACCGGCGATACGGAACGCGCGCGCGTGGCGCTGGAACGCAGCATCGAGCTCGATCCCGGCAGCGCCAGCGCGCATCTCGCGCTGGGTCGCGCATATCACGCACGCGGCGAGCACGCGAACGCGCGCAACCAGTTCGAAGTGGCCCTGCACTTCGAGAACCTGCCCCCCGATCTGCTGACACAGGTACGGATCTACGACGAGGCAGCGCGCCAGGCCCTGGAGGAAGGACGCCGGACCACCGCCTTCGGCTACGCGGCCACGAGCATCGGCCGCTATCGCGTGAATTCCACGCGCGGCACCAACGCGCTGGGCGGCGGCGATCGTCGCGATACCTTCTACAACCTGCGCGTCGGCGGCGGGCTGAGCCACTCGCTCGCCAACGACACCGCACTCGACGCGACGCTCGACTATCGCCATCGGGAATACGACGCCGGATCGCGCGACGACCGCGACCTGCGCTGGAGTTTCGCCGCCAGCCACGGCTTCGACGACAGCCGCCTTTCCGGCGGACTTCGTGGACGCGTGAGTTATCGCGGCAATGGCGACTATCGCAACGACGTCGCCGGCTTCATCGATTACCGGCACAATCTGGACGTAAAGTCGCAACTGACGACTGGGCTGTCCGTGCAGCGCCGGCGTTATCCCCAGGGTCCGCTGCGCGCGCGCAGCCGCACCACCACGATCGCGAACGTCGGCTGGTCACGCTCGTTCAACGATGGCGCGGCGAACTTCGGCATCACCGCGCACGCCGGGCGCAACACCGCGACCTCGCGACCCGATGGCGATTCGGACGTGTTCGGCGCCACCGCGAGCCTGGACTGGACCTTCGGCGACACGCTCGACGCGTTCGTCTACGTGTGGTGGGAGCGCGACGACTACAACACCGACCGCGTGCATTTCCATCCGGACGCGGTGGACGAGGAAGCGATCTTCCGCCGCGAGGACAATCTGTACGAAGGCGGCGCCGGGCTGGTGTGGGCGTTCGCGACGACGTGGACGCTGCGGCCGGAACTGCTCTACATCCGCGACCAGAGCAACGCGGTCGCCTTCAACTACAGCTCGACGGAGGTGTGGCTGAATGTGCGCAAGGATTTCTGAGGCGCTTCCGGCACTCGCCGCATGCGCGTCGCTCGCGCTGCTGTGCGCGTGCGCGCATGCGCCGGTCGATCCGCGCGAGCGCCTGGCGCAGTACCGCGCGAACGCGGGCAGCCCGGTCGCGAGCATCGAATACGTGCGCAACATGCGCTGGCAGGCGCTCGGCGACCAGGCGATGGCGGTGTGGCCACGGCGCGATTCGGGCTTCCTGGTGGAGTTCGCCTCGCCCTGCCCCGGCCTCGGCGAGGCCCGTTCGATCCAGATCACCCGCGCGGAAGGCCGCGTGCGCGCGCGTCAGGATTCGGTGCGCGTGGTTTCGCTGGCCGGCGCGCCGCCGATGCAGCGCGCTCCCTGTCCCATCCTGCTGATCCGGCCCATCGGCGAACCTGCCGGCGACATGCCGGACGGGCTTCGCGGACTCGATCCGTCCGAAGGAACCGCACCATGACAGCACCACGCGCCTGTTCGCGTCCGTTCCGACCGCCCGCGACGCGCGGCGTCTCGCACCGCGCGACCCTGATCGGCATCGCGATCCTCGCGGCGCTGGCGATCCTCATGTTCTCGCTGTTCGACCGCAGGAGCAGCCAGGATGCGCCGCCAGGGGCGCTGATCGAACGCGGGATGTCGCCCGGGCACCGTCTGCTCAACCAGGAAGCCGGCCGCACGCTGCCGGCGAACTCGCCGCGCATCCAGCGCGCCGACGCGTCGATCACCCGCGTGTCCGCGCGATTCGGCACGAGCAAGGACCACGTCGCCGACCTCGCACTGTCCACGCGCAACACCATCGCGAAGCAGCACCCCGAAGACGTGCTCGACGTGCTCGATGCGGCACTGTTCGCGACCGAAGGCATGCCGGCGCGGTCGGTGCCACCGCTGGCGCCGATCCTCGCCGCGTACGCGCAGGCACGCCTCGGCGGCGCAAGTGTGACGGAATCGCGCACGGTCACGCGCTCGTTCGCGCAGCTCGCCGCGAAGGATCGCCCGCCGCGGTAAGCGCGATCAGCGCCGGAACCTGCGTCGCATCGCCGCGATCCGGCCCAGGTACAGCGCGACGAGAACGCCGATGCCGACGATCAGCCACAACGCCGTCACGCGCAGCCATTCCCCGCGTGCGGCGCGCAGGCGTTCGCCGCTGGCGATCCGGATGAGTTCGGCGATGCACGGCGCATCCGCGCGCTCGCGGTCGCGCGTGGCGCCGTAGACGGCGCCCGCGCGACGCTGTTCGGCGACTTCGCCGGAGCGCTGCGCGAGGTGTGCGGCATCGGTGCCTTCGGCCGTGGCTGCGTTGCGGCGGTCCAGTTCGCGTCGCGCCTGCGCGCGGGTGATCGGTGACGCGAGATCCGCACAACTGGCGGCGACGCCGGTGGATTGCGCGGTCGGCCATGCGGGCAAGCGGAACACGGCCACGAGCGCGAGCACGGCGCCGATCGCGATCAACAGCATTCCCCGGTACATGGTGGCCTCCTGGCTTCTGTGGTCATGGATGCGTGGCGGCGCGCCTGGACGGATCGCCCGCGAGCAGCGACGCCCATCGCCGCGCGGCGGGATGGTGCTCGGCGAGCGTCGTCGCCGCGATCAGGATCGGCACGCCGATGAAGGCGCCGGCCACGCCCCACAGCATGCTCCACAGGAACACCGCGAACAGCACCATGAAGGGCGAGATCGACAACTGCTCGCCGGCGATGCGCGGCTCCAGGTAGCTGCCGAGCAGGAACTGCACGAGGTTGAGACCGGCGAAGATCGCCAGCGGGAGCAGCACGCCGTCGAACTGCACGATCGCGAACAGCGTCGGCAGCATCGTCGCGAACAGCGGGCCGAGGAACGGGATGAAGTTCAGCGCGAACGCGATCACGCCCCATTCCAGCGCGAGGTCCACGCCCAGCGCCCAGGTCAGCGCCCACACGCCCAGGCCCGTCGCCAGGCTCATGATCGCGCGTATCGCCATGTAGCGCTGGAACTTCGCCGCCGCCGCGCGACACGCCGCGATGAGCTCGACCTTGCCCGCGTGCACCAGCTTGCGGCGCGTGGCGTCGACTTCCAGCAGGCCGAGGACCACGAACACCAGCGCGATCACGACGAAGCTCGCGAGGTACTGCAGCCCGGCGCCGAGGCGTTGCAGCGCCGCGAACAGCCAGCGCGGATCGAAGTTGTGCACGAACTCGCTGACCAGGTACAGCCCATGCGCCTGCAGCCATGCATCCATGTGCAGGTATTGCGCCTGGAAACCGGCGGCATTGGCGATCGCCCACTGCATCGCACGGTTGAGCCCCCACAGCACCAGGCTCGCCATCGCGATCGTCGCCACGCCCGTCGCCGCCACGGTGAGGAACATCGCGAGCACGCGCGGCACCACGCGCTCCATCGCGTGCTGCAGGGGGAAGACGATGGCGATGATGAAGATCGAGAAGCACACCGGCGCGAACAACGCGCGCCCGAGGTACAACGCCAGCAGGATCACCAGCGCCGCGCTGATGCCGAGCAGCGTCGCGATGGGCGTGGAGGTGCGGGGCGCGCGCATGCGGGCGTGGTCAGAACGCGGCTTCGAGGTACGCGTAGAGGTAGTTCGAACCGCCATCCACGGTGCCGAGCAGCTGCGAACTGGCGAAGATGCCCGAACGGTGCGAGACGGCGAAGCCGAAGTACACGTCGTGCCAGCGCCTGTTGCCGAACAGATCGCCCAGGCTCACGTCGATGCTCGGCTCCAGGTAGTTCAGCAGCTTGGACGTGTTGCGCTCGCGCGCCGCCTGGGTGACGACTTCCGAGTACGGCACGCGTTCGGCATAGGACACGCCGATGCCGAAACCCACGCGCGTGGTCACGCGGTGGCTCCATGGAAATCCGTACCAGAAACCCTTCATGTACGCGTCGAGCTGCCATCCGTCCGGCTGGCGGCCTTTCTCGTCGTGGCGCAGTACGCCCACGTAGCCGATGATGTCGAGCGGCCAGCCGTTGAGGCGCGACACGAACGGCCGGCCCACGTGCACGCCCCAGATGTCGGTCGGATCCTCGTCGTTGAGGCTCACGCACTGCAGCGTCATGATGCGCACGAGGTGGCAACCATCGCCCGTGTCGCGACCGTAGAACACCTTCACGTAGGTGGGCGCGGCGTCCTCGTCCCAGCGCACCTGGCCGTTGCCGAAGTCGTAGGCGGCGCCGGCCATCACGCCCCATTGCAGGTCGTCGTCGACCACGGGGCTGTCGCGGATTTCCGACGAAAGCCGCGTGACGTACGCGCCGCCGATCAGGCTCCAGTGCTGGAGGATGCGGTACTTGCCGTACAGCGCCAGGGTCGCGTTCCAGCCGGCTCCCGCGTCGTAGGACGGGCGATCCGGCAACGCATCGATCGGGGACACGCCGTAGTAGTAGTCGTTGAGATCGCCGCTGCGCCATGACGCGAGCGCGACCGGTTGCAGCCGCCAGCGTTCGCCTTCGATCGTGTAGGCGTAGGCGGCGCGCGCTTCGGTGCCGTGCGAGAGCCCGGCGATGTCGTGGCGCACGCTCACGTCCCAGCGCGACGCGCCGTGCTTCACGTAGAAGCGCGCGCCCAGGTCCGCACCGGTGTTGCGCACTTCCATGCCTTCCAGCGACAGCGGCAGTTCGTCTTCCGGATAGCCTTCCAGGCGCCGTTCGACGAAGCCTTCGAACCCCATCGTGTCGTTGCGCCACAGGCGCATGCCGGCTTCGTTCGCGCGCAGGAAGAAGCGCTCGCCTTCGTACAGATAGAGCGGAAGGAAGTCGTCGCGCGTGCCGCCATCGCGATACGGCGAGGACTCCGCGCGCACCATGAAACCCAGGCCCGCGCTGCCCTCTTCCTCCAGCACGGTGCCCATCCACGCATCCTGCGCCGATGCATCGGACGCGATGACGAACAGGCTCGCGCCGAGCGCCGCAGCGAGCATGCGGCAACGCAACGCGACACGAGCGCGCGGCACGCGCGCCGGGCGGCGGGACATCGCGGGCACCCTCATGGCATCGTCCTCCTGGACGCCGCGGCACGGCGTGCGCCGCGCTCCCTGCGCACCATCGCCGGTTTTCGTCGATGCGGCGTGGGCACCGCGTGAAACCCGCGTCACATGGCGTGCATGCCGTCACGACGACTTCACCCTCATTTCACCGCGTCGGGAGTAAGCCGACTGCGCGTAATCGCTCATGGAGCCGGCAGCGCCGGTAACGACCAGGGAGGCACCCCATGAAACGCGAGATGATCCATGCGACGTTGGTCGCGCTCGGGCTGGCGCTCGCCGCGGGCTGCGCGACGCACACCACGCCTTCGACCTTCAACCGCTCCGAAGTGGGCGCGGCCCGCACCGTCGAATGGGGCACGGTGCGCGGACTGCGCGACGTCGCCATCCAGAACGATTCGCGCGGCATCGCCACCGCCACCGGCGCGGCGCTCGGCGGCATCGCGGGCAGCACCATCGGCAGCGGCACGCGTGCGAACACCGCCGGTGCGGTCGCGGGCGCCGTGGCCGGCGGCGCGGCGGGCAACGCGATGGCGCGCGGCAGCCGCGCGGGCGTGGAGATCACCGTCGAACTGGATTCGGGCCGCACGATCGCGGTCACGCAGGACGGCACCAGTCGCGATTACCGCGTCGGCGATCGCGTGCAGGTGTCGTCCGACGGAACGACCACGCGCGTCACGCGCTGATCGTCCGCGCCGATTCATTCGCGCGGATCCTGACCTCCGGCCACATGACGCGGCCAGAGCGGCACGCGTCGAACGGGACTTTCCATCGCGCAAGGGATGCCAGCGACATGAAGCCTCACGCCCTCCTCCTGCCGCTGTTCGCGGCCGTCATCGCCGCCTGCTCGACCGGACCGACCCTGTCCACCCAGGACCGCCTCGCGCTGTATCGCCAGCATGCCGGCGCGCCGGTGATGTCGTTCCGCCTGGAACGCATGACCGGCACGCAGCAGTGGACGCCGCTGGGCGACCAGGCGCTTGCGGTCTGGTCCAGCGCCAATCGCGGCCATCTGATCGAGTTGCGCAACCGGTGTCCGGCGATGATGTCGGCGGGCGGCATCTCGATCACCAATTCGCTCGGCCAGGTCACCGCGCGCATGGACAGCGTGGTCCCGCGCAGCCCCGCCGCGTCGCGCCTTTCGTGCCGCATCGACACGATCCGCCCGATCGACGGACGCTCGCTGCGCGATGCCAAGCGCGAACTGCGCGAGGCGCAGATCGTCGATCGCAGCACGGCGCCCCCGGAACCGGAACCGCCGCAATCCTGACGCGCGGCGCTCAGCCGCCGCCCTCGTCCTCGTCGCGCGCGAGTTCCGCCGCACGGCGCTCGTCGAGCACGCGCGCCAATCGCGTGAGATCCCGTGGCGACCAGTCGTCGATGCCCGCGACCTCGCGCCATGCGGCCACGTAGTGCGAAGGCGCGTACACGTGGCCGAACCCCATGGGCGTCTCGTCGGCCAGCGTCATGTCGAGCACCAGCTGCATGGTCGAAACGACCGGATACCAGCGCATCTGTGGCGCGACGTCCGGCCCGCGCACCGGATACAGCCAGTCCGGCGTGCGGAACAGATCGCGATGATCGAAGAAGGTGATCGCATCGCTGGCGTATTGCAGGTAGACCACCCGCATCGGCCCCCAGGGGGCGTCGGAAGGCACCGGCGAGCCGTGCTGGTTCATGAAGCGCACGAAGCGGCCGTCGCGGAATTCCGGCCGCCACGCGGGGGAGCCGGGATTGCGCATCGCCGTGAGCCTGCGCCATTGCCGCGCGGCGAACGGCGGGCCGCTCCACAGCGCGCCCTGCGGCGGATCGCCGAGCACGTCGAACAGCTCCAGCGAACGTTCGGAGTTCATCGCGCCCAGGCTCAGACCGTGCAGGTACAGCTTCGGCCGCGCCTGCGGCGGCAGCGTGCGCCAGTACGCGTACACGGCCTCGAACAGCGCCTGCGAGCTTTCCTCGCCGTATTCGGGCTCGATCATCAGCGACAACGGGCTGGACAGGTACGAGTACTGCATCGCGACGCTGGCGATGTCGCCGCGGTACAGGTATTCGACGGGTTCGATCGCGGCCGGATCGATCCAGCCGGTGCCGGTCGGCGTGATCACGATGAGCGCGCTGCGCGAGAAACCGCCGACGCGGCGGAGTTCGGCGAGCGCCAGTTGCGCGCGCTCCGTCGCGGAATTCGCCGACGGCAAACCGGCGTATACGCGTAACGGCGTCTGCGCCGGTTCGCCGGCGAGCGTTGCGACGTCCGCGGCGTCCGGTGCGCTGGAGACGAAGCGCCGGCCCATGCGCCCGAGGTTTTCCCATGCGATCAACGATTGCGGGCTGCCGGTGCGGTATGCCTCCTGCGGCGGCGCGGTGTCGGGCGGGATCAGCGCATCGGCCTGGCGGAACGACGAGTCGATCACCTGCAACGCGATGCGCAGCACGACGTTGTTGCTGAGCACGATCACCAGCGCGAGCACCGCCGACACGCCGAGCACGCCGGCCATGCGTCGCGGCAGCACCATGCCGAGCGAGCGCGAGAACCACGCCGCGAGGAAACCGAACACGCGCGCCGCGCCGAGCAGCACGCCGAAGGCGAGCGCCGCCGCGAGCGCGACGATGATCGAATCGACGCCCTCCTCCGGCGCCAGGCCGAACACCGCACGCACCTGGTTCTGCCAGTGCGGCGCGCGCCACAGCGCCCACAGCACCGCGAGCGCGCACAGCGCGTGCGACGTGCGTAGCACGTGTCGTGGCGTACGGCCGCGCGCGGGCGGGATTTCCAGGTACTCCCACAACCAGCGGGCGAACACGCCGATGGCATACCCGGTGGCGAAACCGGCGCCGGCCAGCACCCCCTGCATCGCGGGCGTGCGCGGGATCAGGCTCGGCGTGAGCGAGGCGACGAGGAACAGCGAGCCGACGACGACGCCAACCGGGGACAGCGGCGCCGGCAGTCGCGCGAGGGCCGCGAGGTGTCGGTGCCGTTCGCCTTCGATCGCCGCGCCATGGATGTTCGCCTCGCGCATGGCACTCGCGCGCGCTTCAGTGGGCGTCGGGGGTGTTCGTGCGGATCGCCCCGTTCTCCGGCGCGTGCGTGGGGGCGAGGTTCGCGGACCATGCCTGTCGCATCACCATCGCTCCCTGCGGGGACGGGCGAGGATAGGTGTACGTGGCGTGACGGTTCCGTGATAGCGGATGCGTTCGCGACCCACGAGGACGAGGGGCGCATCGGTGGGATCATGCCGGGCGGCAGCAGCACGCACTTGATGCCACGAACAACGCGTCGATGGACGCATGCGGGCCAGGATCATGACGGTCTCGCGCGTTGCAGTCGCCGAGCCTGCTCGGGCGCGCAACGCCGCACCAGCGCCACCTGCTTCGGGATGTGGGCAGCGGCAGGCGAACGCGGCATGTCCAGCGGCGACGGCTGGCGCGGATCGGAGGGAGGGAAATCGGTGTCCATGCTCCTCGGACGGGCCAAGGGGAGCGGCTGTGCCCGGACGGCCGGTTCGGTGTCCCTTTTGGTGTCCCCTTCCCTGTCCCTGGGCCGCGGCCGGCGTCCGTCGTGAAGTTGCGTGCCTCGACGGATCGCTTCGGCCTGTCATCCAGCCGCCAGTACGCTGTGCCACACTCGCCTCTCGAGCGCGCTACTTGCGCGGCGCGCTCGAATCGGCCCAGTCGTTCGAAACGATGGCGAGCGCATCGTCCACGTGTACGTGCAGCGCAATCCGGAAAGCTGCGGCGGGTATCCGGATTGCAGGTGTTTGGGTTGCAGTGAAGCGGCTGCGGCGGCGTGCCATTGGTGCGCGGCAGGCAACGCGGTGAGATCGTGGCGATGGCTACCCGCGGTGCGCAGCCGTCGCTAAGGTCCTGGTGTACTGGTTTTTCGAACATCGGCGTCGCGTGTCCGCGGTGCTTTACTTTCGTTTCGTGCATTTCTCCCTTCGCGCCATGAAGGCGGGCGTTCCTCTTCCGGAAGTCCACCGCTGAAGCGCGAAGCGTCCCCGGGTTCCCGCCAGCGCGGGAACGACGAGTCGTTGCTTCTGCTCCCCGCCTCGTCGCTGTCGCTCGTTCCTCGTTCCTCCGTTCGTTTCCTCATCCCCGTTCCCTCAACGAAGGACACCCCCATGACCCACATCACCACGCAGGACGGCACGAAGATCTTCTACAAGGACTGGGGCACCGGCCAGCCGATCGTGTTCCACCACGGCTGGCCGCTGTGCGGCGACGACTGGGACACCCAGATGATGTTCTTCCTCGCGCAGGGCTATCGCGTGATCGCGCACGATCGCCGCGGCCACGGGCGCTCGACGCAGACGGCGACCGGCAACGAAATGGACACCTACGCGGCCGATGTCGCCGCGCTCGCCAGGGAGCTGGACCTGCGCGACGCGATCCACGTCGGCCATTCCACCGGCGGCGGCGAAGCGACGCGGTATGTCGCACGGCATGGCAAGGGCCGTGTGGCCAAGCTCGTGCTGATCGGCGCGGTGCCGCCGGTGATGGTGAAGTCGGCGAGCAATCCGGGCGGACTCGACAAGCAGGTGTTCGACGGCCTGCGCGAGCAGTTCGCCGCCAATCGCGCCGGGTTTTACTGGGATTTCCCGATCCCCTTCTACGGCTACAACCGCGACGGCGCGACGCTGTCGGAAGCCGTGCGCCAGAACTGGTGGCGCCAGGGCATGATGGGCGGCGCGAAGCCCCAGTACGACTGCATCGCGGCGTTCTCGGAAACCGACTTCACCGAAGACCTCAGGAGCATCGAGGTGCCCACGCTGGTGATGCACGGCGACGACGACCAGATCGTGCCGATCGACGATTCCGCGCGTCTTTCGGCCAAGCTGCTGCGCAATGCGACGCTGAAGGTGTACGAGGGTTTCCCGCACGGCATGTGCACCACGCATGCGGACGTGATCAATCGCGATCTGCTGGCGTTCCTGCGCAGTTGAGCGCGCCAGGATGCATGCGCCGGCGCGTTGGCCGGCGCATGCGGCGCTCGCCGCGTCGTTCAGACACGGCGCGACCCTTCGGCGTAGGGTCGAAGATCCCCGCATGGATGGAACCCGTCATGTCCGAGATGCTCGTGACCGATAGCCAGCGGGCCTTCCTCGAAGACCTGGGCCGCACCGCGCGTTCCCACCTGCCGCACATGGAATGGGACGAAGTGGAGCCGCACCTGCGACTGGGCTGGTATTCGAGCGTGCTCTCCAACGACCTGGACTGGGGGCGCGTGGAGGCGATCGCGCATGAGAGCTGGTCGAGGGATCCGTTCTAGGTTGGGTCGCTGGTGATCGCCTGAGCGCTTGCACCGGCTGCATCGTTACATCGCGCGTCCCGACCCTCGCCCCAACCCCGCTCCCGGTGGGAGAGGGGCCCTACTCTCCCGGCCCCGGCACGCCGGCGAGGCCCTCCTGTGCGCGCCAGGCCCGGACATGCGCTATATAGCCCCCTATATCCCGCCGTCCCAGGAGCCCTCCCCCGATGTCCGCCTGGCCTCGCCACGCCGCGCTGTGCGCGCTCGCGCTCGCCTTCGCGCCGGCCGCCGCCGAGCAGCCCGTGCGCGTGTTCGCCGCCGCCAGCCTGACCAACGCGCTCGGCGACATCGCCACCGAATGGGAAAAGGCCGGCCACCCCAAACCACGCCTGGCCTTCGCCGCCTCCTCGACGCTGGCCCGGCAGATCGAAGCCGGCGCACCGGCGGACGTGTTCGCATCCGCCGATGCGACCTGGATGGATCACCTCGACCGGCGCGGCAAGCTCGCGCCGGGCACGCGCGCGAACGTGGCCGGCAACACGCTGGTGATGATCGTGCCGCGCGGCAGGCGCTTCCCGGTGCACATGCAGCGCGGCTTCGACCTGGCCGACGCGTTCGACGGAAAACTGTGCACCGGCGAGCCCGGCGTCGTGCCCGTCGGCATCTACGCGCGCCAGGCCCTGCAGGACCTTGGCTGGTGGAACGCGCTGCAGGGCCGCGTGGTCGGCACCGACGACGTGCGCACCGCGCTGGCCTTCGTCGAACGCGGCGAATGCCCGCTCGGCATCGTCTATGCCACCGACGCGAAGATCAGCCGCAGGGTCGAGGTGCTGGCGACGTTCCCCGCCGCCTCGCACGAACCCATCGTGTATCCGATGGCGATCGTGCGCGGCGCGCGTCCGGAAACCCGCGCCTTCCTCGAATACGTGAAGACCTCGAAGACCGCCGCCGCGATCTTCGCAAGGTACGGCTTCACCACGGGCGCGCGCTGACATGTGGCTCTCGCCCGAGGAATGGGATGCACTGGCGCTGTCGGCGAAGGTCGCGTTGTGCGCGACGGCCGCCTGCCTGCCGTTCGGCATCGCGCTGAGCTGGCTGCTCGAACGCCGCCAGTTCCCCGGCAAGGTGTGGATCGACACGCTGGTGCAGTTGCCGATGGTGCTGCCGCCGGTGGTGCCGGGCTATCTGCTGCTGTTGCTGCTGGGCACGCAGGGGCCGCTGGGGCGTTGGCTGCTCGACACGTTCGGAATCGTCGTCGCCTTCACCTGGAAAGGCGCGGTGATCGCCTCGGCGGTGATGGCCTTCCCGCTGATGGTGCAGCCGATCCGGCTGGCGGTCCGGCTCATCGATCCGCGTCTGGAGAAGGCGGCGGCGACGCTCGGCGCGAAGCCGTGGGACACGTTCCTCAACGTGACCCTGCCGTTGTCGGCGCCGGGCGTGATCGCCGGCTGCATCCTGTGTTTCTCGCGCAGCCTGGGCGAATTCGGCGCGACGATGGCCTTCGTCGGCAACATCCCCGGCGAAACCCGCACGCTGCCGCTGGCGATCTACAGCCTCACCCACGTGCCCGATGGCGAAGCGGCGGCGTTGAGGCTGTCGCTGCTGTCGATCGCGCTCGCAGTGGCCGCGCTGCTGGTCAGCCGCTGGATCGGCCTGCGCGCCGAACGCCGGCTCGGCTTCCACGATCGGGGGCCGCATGCTGAGCTTTGAACTGCACTTCGCGCGCGGCGACTTCGCGCTGCAAGCCATCGCGGACGTCGGCGACGGCGTGACCGGCGTGTACGGGCCGTCGGGTTCGGGCAAGAGCACGTTGCTGGCGTTGCTGGCGGGATTGCTCACGCCCGCGCGTGGACGGATCAGGCTGGGCGAACGCGTGCTGGTCGACACCGGTGCGCGCCGGTTCGTGCCGCCGTGGGATCGCCACGTCGGCCTGGTGTTCCAGGACGGCCAGTTGTTCCCGCACCTCACCGTGCGCCAGAACCTGCTGTTCGGCCACGCGCGCATCCCGCAGGCGATGCGCCGTTTCGAACTGGACGGCGTGGCGGAGCTGCTGGAAATCGCGCCGCTGCTCGATCGCCGCCCCACCCTGCTCTCCGGCGGCGAGCGCCAGCGCGTGGCGCTCGGCCGCGCCCTGCTCTATTCGCCGCAATTGCTGCTGCTCGACGAACCGCTGTCCTCGCTCGACGATCGGCTGAAGCGCCAGATCCTGCCCTTCCTCAAGCGCATCAAGGACGAGACGCGGCTGCCGATGCTCTACGTCACCCACGCGCACGGCGAACTGGATTACCTCGCCGACCGCGTGCTCGGCATGGAGCGCGGACGGCTGGAAGCGAAGGTCACGGGCTGACGGCGAGGATCACGCTGGAGGCCTCGAACAGCGCGCTGGCGCGGGTGCCTTCGGCGAGTCGCAGCTTTTCGGCGGAGGTGTTCGTGACGATGGCGGCGATGGTCGTGCCGCCTTCGGCTTCGATCACGACTTCGGTGTTCACCGCGCCGGGCGTCACCCGCGACACGATGCCGGGCAGCTGGTTGCGCGTGGACAGGCGCACGCCGTCGAGGTCGGTGGCGACGACCACGCTGGACGCCTTGACCAGCGCGATCGCCTGCGCGCCGACGGCCAGGCCCATGTGCTGCGTGCTTTCGTGCGTGACGATGGCGACGATGCGCCCGCCGCCGCGCAGTTCCAGTTCCACCTCGTCGTTCACCGCGCCGTGCACGATGCGCGCGACGCGGCCGGCGAAGTGATTGCGCGCACTGGTGAGCATGGCGAACCTCCCGATGATGTCCAGGTCGCGCCCGGCGTTGGCGATGCGCTGGTTGAGCAGCTCGACGAACCGCGCGTTCTGCGCCTCGGCTTCGCGCCACGTCGCGACCAGGCGTTCGCCCTCCGGCGTGAGCCGTGTCGCCCCGCCGCCCTTGCCGCCGACCACGCGCTCGACCAGCGGCGCGTCGGCGAGGTTGTTCATCGCCTCCACCGCGTCCCACGCGGCCTTGTAGCTCAGTCCGACGCGGCGCGCGGCGGCGGCGATGGACGTCTCGCTGCCGATCGCCTCGAGCAGTTCCATCCAGCGGCGGCTGCCGAACCGGCCGCGCGAGGCTTCGACGGTGAGCGAGCTGTGGATGCGCATCGGGTTTCGCGATGTCCGGGGCGGTGAACTGTAACGCAGCGGGCCTTCGTAGCCCGGGTAAGCGAAGCGCATCCGGGGTCGCCGCGTCGTATCCGTGGCGGCGAGGCTTCCCCGGGTGCGCTTCGCTTACCCGGGCTACAGAAGCTCTGGTGACTGGACGCCGCAACGCTGGCCACACACACTCGCCGCTTCCGCGCGACGGCTGGAGGACGCATGAGGCTGATGATCGTCGGTTCCACCGGTCTCGTCGGCCGGCATGCGCTGGAGATCGCGCTCGCGCATCCGGCCATCGCGCAGGTGATCGCGCCCACGCGCAGGCCAGCCGCCGATCATCCGAAGCTGCTCGCACCGGTGGTCGACTTCGACGCGTTGCCGGCCGATGCGCCGTGGTGGACGGTCGATGCGGTCGTCTGCGCGCTGGGCACGACGATCCGCACGGCCGGGTCGCAGGAGGCGTTCCGTCGCGTGGACCACGACTATCCGCTCGCCGTCGCGCGCCTGGCGCAGGCGCACGGCGCCTCCACTTTCGTGCTC
This sequence comes from Lysobacter sp. SCRH-1R, assembly GCF_057747855.1. Classification (NCBI taxonomy): domain Bacteria; kingdom Pseudomonadati; phylum Pseudomonadota; class Gammaproteobacteria; order Lysobacterales; family Lysobacteraceae; genus Lysobacter; species Lysobacter sp. SCRH-1R. The sequence continues at coordinate 2,193,844 of NZ_CM173227.1, forward strand.
AATTCCGCGATGGGCGCCGACGCCGGTTCGCGCATCTTCTACAGCCGCGTGAAAGGCGAAGTGGAACGCGACCTCACTGCCCTGGGTTTCGCCTCGCTGACGCTGCTGCGGCCGGGACTGATCGGCGGCGATCGCGAGGAATTCCGTGCCGGCGAACGCGTGGCGACGGCGGCGCTGCGCGTGCTGCATCCGCTGCTGCCGCGGCGCTGGCGGATCAATCCGGCCGCGCGCATCGCGCAATGCATGGTGGATGCCGCCGTGCAGGCGCGGCCGGGCGTCCACGTGGTCGCATCCGACGCGCTGACCTGACGCATCACCGTCGGCTAACCGGTCGCGCGCGAGACTGCGGGCTCGTTTCCACCATCGCGACCGCCACGCCATGAAGATCCTGATGGTCCTCACCTCGCACGACCGCCTCGGCGACACCGGCGAGAAAACCGGCTTCTGGCTGGAGGAATTCGCCGCGCCGTACTACGTGTTCATCGACGCCGGCGCGCAGGTCACCGTGGCTTCGCCAAAGGGCGGACAGCCGCCGATCGATCCCAAGAGCGACGATCCGTCGAACCAGACGCCTGCACAGGACCGGTTCAAGGCCGATGCGAAGGCACAGGCCGTGCTGGCCGACACGAAGCGGCTGGATTCGCTGTCCCCCGACGATTTCGACGCCGTGTTCTATCCCGGCGGCCACGGGCCGTTGTGGGATCTCGCGGAAGATCCCGCGTCGATCCGCCTGATCGAATCCTTCTTCGACGCCGGCAAGCCGGTCGCCGCCGTCTGCCATGCGCCCGGTGTGCTGCGGCACGTGAAGCACGACGGCGAGCCGCTGGTGAAAGGCCGCCGCGTCACCGGCTTCACCAACTCCGAGGAAGCGGCGGTGAAGCTGACGGAGGTGGTGCCGTTCCTGGTGGAGGACGAACTCAGGCGCCTCGGCGGCCGTTACGAAAAGGCCGCGGACTGGCAGAGCTTCGCGATCGTCGATGGACGACTGGTGACCGGGCAGAACCCGGCGTCTTCGGAGGCCACGGCGGAGGCGCTGCTCGGGTTGTTGCGTTAGGCGGCAGAGGTTCGATTTTCGGCGCGGCGGCGGCCGGGGGTGCGCTTCGCTTGCCCGGGCTATCAGGGCTGCGGTGCTTCGGTGGCGCGTTTGTATCGGGCTGTATCCGCGCACCTGACGGCCACATTCCCCGACAAAATTCCCGGTCGCCCGACACGGGCGCGATACCGCGCGGGCATGGAATGGCGCCACCGGAAACCACCGGCCACCCACACCGAGGAAACATCGCCATGACCCACTCCCTCCAGACCGTCGTCTACACCGCGCACACCCATGTCACCGGCGGGCGCAGCGGCAAGGGCCGTTCCAGCGACGGCGCCATCGATGTCGCGCTCAGCACGCCGGGTTCGAACCGCCCCGGCACCAATCCGGAGCAGTTGTTCGGCATCGGCTGGTCGGCGTGCTTCATCGGCGCGCTGGGCTTTGCCGCGAACGAGCTGAAGGTGAAGTTGCCGGCCGATACCGCGGTCGATGCGGATGTCGTGCTCGGCAAGACCGCGAACGGCGAGTACCAGCTCGCGGTGAAGCTCGACGTCAAGCTGCCCGGGCTGGACGAGGCCACGCGCCGGCAGCTGGTCGACATCGCGCACCAGACTTGCCCGTACTCGCGCATGACGCGCGGCGACGTGGACGTCGAGATCGTCACCTGAACCTGGATCGCGACCGCGACGCGGCCCGGGCAGGCGCGCCTGCGCCGTGCCCGGGCCGCGAGGCGGTGTCGTTCCGTCGATCGCCCACAAACCTCATCAGCAGGTGTCCCATGTTCAAGTCGATCCTCACCGCGTTCGCGCTGTCGCTCACGCTGCTCGCCGGCTGCGCGCCCGGTGCGCAGGCCGAGCCGCCGAAAGCCGCGCCCGCACCGGAATTCACCGGCATTTCCCGCTGGCTCAACGCACCGCCGCAGACGATGGCGGGGCTGAAGGGCAAGGTCGTGCTGGTGGAGTTCTGGACGTACTCCTGCATCAACTGCATCCACGTCCTGCCGCACGTGCGGCAGTGGCACGAGCGCTACCGCGAGCAGGGCCTGGTCGTGATCGGCGTGCACACGCCCGAGTACGACGAGGAGCGCAGCACCGACAACGTGCGCCGCGCGATCGAACGCTTCGGCATCGCCTATCCGGTCGCGCAGGACAACGGCTACGAGACCTGGAACGCCTGGGGCAACCGCTTCTGGCCGGCGCTGTACCTGGTCGATCGCGACGGCCGCATCGTCCATCGCCACTACGGCGAAGGCGGCTACGAGGCCACCGAGCAGCGCATCCGCGAACTGCTCGCCACGCGCTGAACCCTCCCGGGGCGATGGCACAATCGCGTCATCGCCTCCCTCTTCCCGAGCGCCGCATGGAACACGCAGACCACATCCTGGTCGTGGACGACGATCGCGAGATCCGCCAGATGGTCGCCGCCTATCTGCGCAAGAACGGTCTGCGCGCGAGCGAGGCCGCCGACGGGCGCGAGATGCGCGCGGTGCTGGAGACGCACGCCATCGACCTGATCGTGATGGACTTGATGATGCCCGGCGAGGACGGCCTCACCCTCACCCGCAACCTGCGCGCCGGCCGGCATCGCGCGATCCCGGTGGTGATGCTGACCGCGCGCGAGGACCAGACCGACCGCATCATCGGCCTGGAAATGGGCGCCGACGATTACGTCACCAAGCCCTTCGCCGCGCGCGAACTGCTGGCGCGGATCAAGGCCGTCATCCGGCGCACGCGCATGCTGCCGCCGAACCTGCAGGTCACCGAAGCCGCGCGCCTGCTCGCGTTCGGTCGCTGGCGGCTGGACACCACCGCGCGGCACCTGCTCGATCCGGACGGCACCGTGGTGGCGCTCAGCGGCGCGGAGTTCCGCCTGCTGCGCGTGTTCCTCGACCATCCCAACCGCGTGCTCAGCCGCGACCAGTTGCTGAACCTGACGCAGGGCCGCGATGCGGAACTGTTCGACCGCTCCATCGACCTGCTCGTCAGCCGCCTGCGCCAGCGCCTGCAGGACGACGCGCGCGATCAGAGCTACATCAAGACCGTGCGCAGCGAGGGCTATGTCTTCAGCATGGCGGTGACCGTCGTGGGCGAGGACGGATGAACATGCGTGCGCATGCCGGATCGCGCTGGCTTCCGCGCAGCATGGCCTCGCGGCTGTACGCGATCCTCGCCGGCGGGCTGCTGCTCGCGCACGCGCTGTCGTTCGGGCTGCTGTTCTACGAGCGCTACGAGGCCGCGAGTTCGATGCTGATGACCAACCTGGAACAGGACGTGGTCGTCGCCGTGAACCTTCTCGACCGCCTGCCGCCGGACGAACGCGCGTACTGGCTGCCGATGCTGCGGCGGCGGACGTTCCATTACGCGCTCGGTGAAGGCGATCCGGGGACGCCGCTGGAAGGCGCGACCTCGCGCCAGATGGCCGGCACCATCGCGAGCGCGCTCGGCCCGCGCTACACGACGCGAGCGCGGCAGCTGTCGCGCGATCCCGAACGCTTCCAGGTGCAGGTGCGCCTGCGCGATGGCAGCCCCGTGGTCATCGACGTCCAGCCCTCGGTGATGCCGCTGGCGCGGTGGCTTCCCTACCTGCTCGCGTTGCAGCTGGCCGTGCTGCTGCTGTGCGCCTGGGCCGCAGTGCGGCTGGCGACGCGCCCGCTCGCGCGGCTCGCGCGGGCAGCGGAGAACGTGCGCCCCGACGGCGACGGCGAACGTCTCGGCACCGACGGCCCGATCGAAGTCGCGCAGGCCGCCGGCGCCTTCAACGCGATGCAGGACCGCATCGCGCGCTACATGAAGGAGCGGTTGCAGATCCTCGCGTCGATCTCGCACGACCTGCAGACGCCGATCACGCGGATGAAGCTGCGCGCCGAGTCGATGGACGAAGCGCCCGAGCGCACGAAGCTGCTCGACGACCTCGACCAGATGCAGCACCTGGTGCGCGAAGGCATCGCCTACGCACGCAGCGCGCATGGCAGCGACGAGCCGCCGGTGCGGCTGGACCTCAACGCGTTCCTCGACAGCCTGGTCTGCGATTACCGCGATACGGGGCGACCGGTGAACCTCGACGGCCGCATCGCCGCGCCGGTCGTCACCCGTCCGCACGCACTGCGCCGCGTCGTCGCCAACCTGATCGACAACGCGCTGAAGTACGCAGGCGCGGCCGAGGTCGATCTGCGCGACGAAGCGGATGCGGTCGCGATCCGCATCCGCGATCGTGGGCCGGGCATTCCCGAGGCGGAACTCGCCCGCGTGCTGGAGCCGTTCTACCGCCTGGAAGCGTCGCGCAATCGCGATACCGGCGGCACCGGACTGGGGCTGGCGATCGCGCAGCAGCTGGCGGAGTCGATCGGCGCGACGCTGATGTTGCGCAATCGGGACGGCGGCGGGCTGGAGGCGATGGTGCGGTTGCGGCGGGCGTGAGCTTCGCCCTTACCGTGAAGAACGTCGCTCGATCCGAACGCCCGGGAGATTCGCATCGCTACTCCTGCAACACGGGGCGCAGCGCCTCCGGCCGGCGCGGCTTCCGCTTCGACGGGAACCACAGCGCGATCGCCGCCGCCCCCAGCCCCACCGACATCGACCCGATGTACATCCACGTGTAGCTGCCGTAGCGATCGAACAGCCATCCGCCGAGCAGCGGCCCGAGCGCCATTCCCAACGCCGACAGCATGCCGGCCGCACCGAGAATGAGGCCTAGGATCTGCGGACTGAACGCTTCCCGCGCGAGCGAGGCGTACAGCGGCATCGTGCCGCCATACGCCATGCCGAACACGATCGCCACCGCGTAGAAGCCGTCGAGCTGGTTCACGCCCAGGTACGACACCGCGGCGATGGCCTGGATCAGCAGCCCCGCGATCAGCACCGGCTTCGCGCCGAGCCGGTCGGCGAGCAGTCCGAACAGCACGCGTCCTCCCAGCCCGGCCGCGCCTTCCATGCTGTAGATCGTCACGGCCGTCGTCACCGCCAGGCCGCAGCCGACGGCGTAGCTCACGGTGTGGAAGATCGGGCCCGAATGCGCGGCGCAACAGGCGAAGAACGTCAGTGCCAGCACGATGAAGGCGCGCGAGCGCAGTGCCTGTCCCGCGTTGCCGATGGTGCGCTCGCCGGGTTCACTTGCGGATGCGTGTTCGCGACCAGGCTCAGGAATCGGCGAAGCGCGCACGAACCATACCGCCGGCAGGGTCAGCGCCCACGCGACGACGCCGACGATCAGCAAGGTCTGTCGCCAGTCGTACTGCGTCACCAGCCACGCGACGAGCGGCGACATCGTCATCGGCGCGACGCCGACGCCGGCCGACACGAGCGACACGGCGATGTTGCGGCGCTTCTCGAACGACGAGGCCGTGGCGGCGATCACCGGCGCGAAGAAGCTCGACACCGCCACGCCCATGAGAACGCCGTAGGTGAGCCGGAACTGCCACAGGCTCGTCGCGCGGCCGGCGAGGATGCACGACAACCCGAGCAGCACCGCCCCGACCAGCACGACCTTGCGCGGTCCGATGCGGTCGCTGAGCGTGCCCCAGGCGAAACCGCCCACGCCCATGCTCAGGAACGCCAGCGTCATCGCGCTGGACAACGCGCCGCGCGACCAGCCGGTCGCGACGCTCATCGGCCCGAGCAGGACCGCCAGCGCGAAGATCACCCCGACGCCGACGCAACCCAGCACGGCGCCAGCGGCGACCAGCGGCCAGTTGCGGTCGGGGGGATAGGAAGCGACGTGGCTTGCGTTCATGCGGCGGTTCTCCGGGGGCTCATCCGCTTGGACGAACCGGGAGGGAGGGATTCGACATCGGATTGTGATTCACCGTTGGGCTCCCTCCCCTGCTCCGCAGGGAGGGTTGGGGAGGTGAAGTGCACGGCGCCACTTCGTCAGGCTCATCTCATCAAGTTCGGCGCGGACCGCGCCTCTAACCCCCTCCCAACCTCCCCTGCAAGCAGGGGGCGAGGAGCAACAGAGGCGCCACCGCGTCGGTGAGCCCATGGTCTTTCTGTCGCGGTCGAGCGTGGATCGACGCGCGCAGCACGCTGTCGCCCCACGCCCACGTGCCGCCTTGCACTCGCTCTTTGCTCCCTCTCCTGCTCCGCAGGGGAGGGTTGGGGAGGGTGAAGTGCTCAGCGCCCTTTCGTCAGGTTCACCTCATCAAGTTCGCCGCGGACCGTGCCTCCGCCCCCCCCAACCTCCCCTTGCAAGCAGCGGGAGGAGGAATAGCGGTGCCATCACTTCCGTGAGCGCCTGGCGCTAGTGCTCTGCCCTCGCACTTTAGCTCCGCCTCTTGCTCCCTCTACTGGTCCGCAGCGGAGGGCTCGACACCGAAATCCCGCGCCCCACGTAGCCGACGGGACGATCCACATGGCTGGACCGCGGCCTTCGTGGTACGACGGCGACAGCCCGCATGATCTGCCGCGCGATTGTCCCATCGGACATCGATTCATCCGCGCCACGCCGACCCGGCAGTGCGTGCACGGAATCCGCACCTCGCCCTTCCCGCTATGCGGCGCGTTCACACGCGCAGCGCCATCGTGTGCGCATCCGGAAGGTTTCGGCGCGGCGCAGGCGCCGGGGAGCATCACGTGGGCCAGGCAGGCGTCGATCCGGAATCGCTGCACCCTGCTCCGGCACCGGCGGCGAACGAGGGCGAATGCGTTCCGCAATTCGCGCCCGAGGTGTTCGCGAGGATCGTCGAGCAGAGCAGCGTCGGCATGGTCGTCGCGGGCATCGGCGGCGACAACCCGATCCTCTATGTCAACGAAGCGTTCCTGCGCATGACCGGCTATGCGCGCGAGGAGGTGCTCGGGCGCAATTGCCGTTTCCTCCAGGGGCCGGAGACCGATCGCGCAACGGTGGCGGACATCGCCGCCGCGATCGCGGAACAACGCGAGTTCGCCACGGAAATCGTGAATTACCGCAAGGACGGCAGCACGTTCTGGAACCTGCTCCACATCTCGCCGGTGCAAGAGGCGAACGGCCGCGTTGGCTGCCTGTTCGGTTACCAGCGCGACGTCACGCGGCGCAAGGAGATGGAGGATGCGCTGCAGCAATGCATGCGCCTGGAAGCGCTGGGCAAGCTGACGGGCGGCATCGCGCACGAGTTCAACAACCTGCTGCAGGTGATCGGCACCACGCTCGACATCCTGGAACAGGATGTGATGCAGTCGCCGGAGCTGCCCCACCGTACGCTGCGGCACTTCGGCCGCTGTCGCGACGCGATCGATCGGGTCGACGCCCTCACCTCGCAGTTGCAGACGTTCTCGCGCGGACGCCCCGGCAGTGCCACGGCGCTGTGCGTCAACGAACTGCTCGAGAACCTGCGCGCGGTGCTCGGCCGCGCGCTCGGCGAGCAGGTGCAGCTGACGCTGCATCCCGGCGACGGCGTGTGGGGGTGCACGCTCGATCCGGTGCTGGCCGAGACCGCGCTGCTCAACGTCGCCATCAACGCCCGCGACGCGATGCAGGGACGCGGCGATCAGAGCCTGTCCCTCAGTTCGCGCAACCACGATGTGGATGCGCACGAGGCGCGCATGCGCGACATTCCGGCGGGCCGCTACGTGGCCATCGAGATCGCGGACAACGGCTGCGGCATGTCGCGGGCGATCCTCGCGCACGTGCTGGATCCGTTCTTCAGCACGAAGGGCGAAGGCAACGGCGTGGGCCTGGGGCTGTCGATGGCGTACGGCTTCGCGCGCCAATCCGGCGGCACGTTGTTCCTGGAAAGCCAGAAGGACCTTGGAACGCGCGTGACCTTCCTGTTCCCCGCCACGGACACGATCGATGCCGCGCGCGCGGAGATGGCGGAGGCGACCGAACCGGCCGCGCCACGTGTGCTGGTCGTCGACGACCGCGAGGATCTCGCCATGCTGGTGAAGGAATCGCTGGAGATGAACGGCTACAGCGTGGCCGTCGCATACGAAGCCGAATCGGCGCTGGCCTGCCTCGAACTCGACGGCCCGTTCGACCTGGTGCTCAGCGACATCGTCATGCCCGGAACGCGCAGCGGGCTCGCGCTTGCCCGCGAGGCCGTGCGGCGGTTCCCGCGTCTGAGCGTCCTGCTGATGACCGGCCAGGCCGGCAGCGAATCCGAAGACGGGCCGATCGAGTTCGACGTGCTCTCCAAGCCGTTTCGTCAGGTCGAACTGCTTTCGAAGGTCCGCATCGCATTGGGGCTGGCGATGGCGTCGGGAACAGACGGCGGCCCCGCCTGACTGCACGGCATGCCTGCGCGGCATGCATCGCGGCGTCTTTCCTGAATGCGCGTACGCCGCTACAGCATGAACGTTGCCGTTCAGTTTCGGAGCTTCAGCCCGCACGGCGGGTGCCGTTAACCGAACCGTAACGCTTCCGCGGACCGTCCGCCTCCTTCCTACGAGCAGTTCCCCATGAGTGGATTCAAGAACCTTTCCATCGCCAGGAAACTGGCGGTGGCCTTTGCCGCCGTGATCGCCCTGGCCGCCTTGCTCGGCGGGTATTCGATCATGCAGTTGAGCGCCGGCAACGTGCAGATCACCGACATCAACCGCAACTGGGTGCCTTCGGTTCGCCATCTGCTCGGCATGCGCGCGGAACTGGGCGAGTACCGCACCTTCGAGATCTCGCAGCTGCAGTTCCAGGGGAACGAGACGCAGCTGGCCGACTACCGCAAGCGCATGGAGGACTCGAAGGCGAAGATCGACGCGGCCATCGAGGCCTACCAGAAGCTGATTTCCAGCGCCGAGGAACGCAAGCGTTACGACGTGGTGGCGCGGGACCTCTCGGCGTACTTCGCCGCGCACGACAAGATGATGGCCGCGGTGGCCGCGAACGACTTCGCCGAGGCCAGCCGTGTCTCCGGCGAGGAGTCGCGTCCGATCCGGCGCAGGCTTTTCGCATCCCTGGGTGACCTGACCGGCTACAACGCCAAGGGTCTCGACAACATGGTCGGCCTGGCGGAAGCGAACCATCGCAGCACCGTGCGGAACATCTGGGTCGGCATCGCGGTGCTGGTGCTGTTGGGCGCGGGGCTCGGCTTCCTGCTGGCACGCGCGATTTCCCGTCCGCTGGCACGCGCCACGAGCGTCGCCCAGGGCATCGCCGCCGGCCGCATCGACGAGCGCATCGTGGTCGACAGCCAGGACGAAGCCGGTCAGCTGCTGCGCAGCATGAGCCAGATGCAGGCGACCCTGCAGCGCTTCGCCCACGCGCAGGGCGAGATTGCCCGTCGACATGACGAAGGCGAGATCGATTTCCGCATCGACAACCGCGATCTGCCCGGCGCCTACGGTCAGATGGCGGGCGAAATCAACGCGCTGGTGGATTCGCACATCCGCCTCAATGCCCGTGCGATCGCCATCGTGGCCGCCTACGCCCGTGGCGACCTGTCGCAGGACATGGACCGCCTGCCCGGCCAGAAGGCGCGCATCACCGATGCGGTCGACTCGGTCAAGAGCGGCATGAACGCGATCAATGCCGAGATCAAGACGCTGGTCGACGCCGCGGTCGCGGGCGACTTCAGCCGTCGCGGCGACGCGTCGCGCTTCGAGTTCGTCTATCGCGACGTGGTGGACGCGCTGAACCAGCTGATGGCGACTGCCGACAACGGCCTGGACGAAGTGGGCACGCTGCTCTCCGCGGTGGCCGACGGCGACCTGAACCGCCGCGTCGAAGTGGAACTTCCGGGCCAGTTCGGCCGCCTCGCCAGCGACGCCAACCGCACCGTGGACAAGCTGTCGGAGATCGTGGGCCAGATCCGCCAGGGCTCGGATGCGATCAGCTCGGCCGCGGCGGAAATCGCCGCCGGCAACAACGACCTGTCGCAGCGCACCGAATCGCAGGCGGCCTCGCTGGAGGAAACCGCTTCGTCGATGGAGGAACTCACCTCGACCGTGCGCCAGAACGCCGACAACGCGCGACAGGCCAACCAGCTGGCGCAGAGCGCGGCGGAAGTCGCCGGCCAGGGCGGCACGGTGGTCGGCGAGGTCGTCGACACCATGAACGCCATCAACGAGTCGTCGAAGAAGATCGCCGACATCATCGGCGTGATCGACGGCATCGCGTTCCAGACCAACATCCTGGCGCTGAACGCCGCGGTGGAAGCCGCACGCGCCGGCGAACAGGGTCGCGGCTTCGCGGTCGTCGCCGCCGAAGTGCGCTCGCTGGCGCAGCGTTCGGCCAACGCCGCCAAGGAGATCAAGCAGCTGATCACCGACTCGGTGGTGAAGGTCGAGGAAGGCAGCCAGCTGGTCGACCAGGCCGGCCGCACGATGGAGGACATCGTCAGCAGCGTGCGCAAGGTGACCGACATCATCGCCGACATCTCGGCCGCATCGCAGGAACAGTCCGCCGGCATCGAGCAGATCAACCAGGCCATCACGCAGATGGACGAAGGCACGCAGCAGAACGCGGCACTGGTGGAGGAAGCCTCCGCCGCCGCGCGCAGCCTGGAGCAGCAGTCCAAGCAGCTGGTGCAGACCGTTGCGGTGTTCCGCACCGCGCAGGGAGCGAACCTGCGCGCGCCGGTCGTCGATCTGCCGGCCGCGTCCCGCGCCGAAAAGCCCAGGGCGCCGGTGAAGGCCGCTGCCACGCGTCCGGCTCCCGCGCCGCGGAAGGTTCGTGGCGGCGCCGCCGCCGCGATGGATTCGGACTGGCAGGAATTCTGATCCAGCCCGTCTCCTGATCGACCCGTAGTCGAGTGCGCGCCCGCTTTCCACGGGCGCCGCACTCCCCTTCACTTCCGGCGCTGCGTTCGCGGCGCCGCTTCTTCCGGTTCCCCGATGTCGCACTTCCCGATCCGATCGCTGGCGATCGCGCTTGCCGTCGCCGCTCTCCCCGTCTGCGCCCATGCCGGCGCCATCTCCTTCAAGCCCACGGGCGTCATCTACTACGACAACGTCGAAGCGCAGCCGGACGTCAAACCGTTCGAGGACGTGGACAAGGTGCGCTCGGCGCGCCTGGGCTTCGTGCTCAAGGCCGGCGAGCGCTGGCAGGTCAACGTCGAGCATGAGTTCACCGACCGCTCCACGCCCGACGTCTATCTGCAGTTCACGCCCGCCAAGGGGCATGCGCTGCGCCTGGGCCAGTTCAAGCAGCCGTTCCTGATGGAGGATGCGACCAGCGCACGGCAGACGCCGATGATGGACGCCTCCCTGCTGGGCGCGTTCGCGCTGGGCCGCCGCATCGGCGTCGGCTATGGCTGGTCGGACGCGGACCATGCGGTCAACGCGGCGGTTTTCGGCAAGCGCCTGGACGGCAAGAACGAAGGCGTCGGCATGGCGGTGCGCGCCTCGCGCGCGCTGCACTTCGGCGAAGACCTGCTGCACCTGGGCGTCGGCGCGGCCGTGGATTCGCCCGACAGCGAAAGCGCGCGGTTCTCGAGCAAGCCCGAAACCGCGCTGGCAACCTCCAGCCTGGTCGATACCGGCACGATCGTGGACGTGGATCGCGTCGAGCGCGCGGGCCTGGAAGCGCTGTGGATCGGCGGCGCGTGGTCGGTGCAGGCCGAAGCCGCCGCGGTCCATGCCACGCGCGATGGCGAGGCGGATCTTCGTGGCACCGGCGGATACGCGCTCGCCAGCTGGTCGCCTTCCGGGCATCGCCGCAATTACAAGGCCGGCACGGTGTCCGCGCCGACGGTCGGCGATGGCATGGCGTGGGAACTCGTCCTGCGTTACAGCGTGCTCGATCTGGATTCGGCCGCGTCGCGCGGTGGCGTGGAATCGGACTGGAACCTCGGCGCGACCTGGTATCTCAACCGGTATGCGCGCGTGATGGCGAACTATGTGATCGCCGACAGCCGTCGGCGGGACGTGGACGACGACCCGCGCCTGCTGCTGATGCGCCTGCAGTTGCAGTTCTGACCTCATCGGCATGCCCTTCGCACCTGCTCGTCCAGACGGCTGAGCAGGTCGTAGGTGCGCTTGAGACCGACGCGTTCGAGCGTGCTGTCGCGGTTCGCTTTCGCCGCTTCGCACGCGGACGGCCTGGACGCGGTGCGAATGCTGCTCGCGCTGCCGTTGCTTCGCATGCGCGTGCCGGCACGTCTGGACGCGACGCCGGGGGTGCTGCTGTCACGCTCCCGCTTCGGCGCCGCCGCATTCGACGGTTCGGCAGGCGGGTGCGGGTCGATGGGCGCTTCCCACCGGGCCGCTTCGCGCAAGGGATCCTCGCATGGCGAGTCCTGGTAAGTCGTCGCGCCTCCGGGTGCGATGCATTTGTGCACGTTCTGCGACGCTGCGGCTGTGCGCGGCAACAGCGCGCACAGCAGTACGGATAGCAGCCACCATCGCCGATGCATTCGCTTCCCCGCATGTTTCGGAACGGGGACAGGCTAGGAGCGAACGCAAAGATCGCGTGTACGGGAACACGCCAGCGGCGCGGGAAACGTGCCGCGAGCTCATGTCGGAATTCGCCGCGTCGTGAGCGGGCAGGACTTCGCCCGCTTCGCAGGATTTCCGCACATGACGGTCGGGCAATTCCGCCGGGCCGAAGAGGCTCGCGACGAGCACAGCACCTCAAGCGGTGCCGCAGCGATTCGCCGACGGACATCGTGACGCACTCTCGAACCGCAACCCAAGGGGAACGGCGAGCCCTACACCGCATTCACCCGCGTCTGGCACTCCAGCACCAGCATCGCCGCGCCATTGGGGACGCACATCGACGGACTGCTGTCGAGCACGAGCGCCCGTCCGCCGGCGAACACGCGCGTGCTGCCATGCAGCCACTGGCCGCCCGTGCAGCGCAGCGCTTCGGCCGGTGCGGGCAGGTTGCAGTGGGCGATCTGGTAGGGTGCGGCCACCGTCACCACGGGATGGCCCGACAGCGTGACGCGCGAGTAAGGCACGGTCGGCACCGCGGGGCCGCCGTGGGAGCAGGTCACGCTCGCGCCCAGATGGAGGATCAGGCCCGGCACGTCACACCACCGTCAGCGCGCCGTCGTTGATGGTGACCATCGAGCCGGCCAGCACGATGCTCGCGCCGCGTCCGTTGCTGATGGTGATGCCGGCGTCGTTCACCGCGAGCGATGCGCCGCTCTGCGAACGCAGCAGCACGCCGCCGTCGGGCCCGGGGAGATCGGACACGGTCAGCGCATTGCGTCCCGGCGTCTGCAGCACCAGCGCCGGCGCGACCGCGTGCCCGGCCTGCGCCAGCGATGGCAGTTCGGCCGCGTCGACCCAGTAACCGCCAACCCAGATCGGCAGTTCGGCGTCGCCCTGCTCGAATTCCACCCACACCGGCGCGCCCACCGGCGGCAGCAGGAACAGTCCGCTCTGGTGGCCGGCCACCGGCACGCACGGCATCGCCCAGCGCCCGTCGCCGTCGAACACCTGCGGAACCTGCACCAGCACGCGCCCCAGTTGCAGGGGATCGATGTTGTCCATCACCACGCCGCGGTGCTTGCCGAAATGGCGTTGCGGCGCGGGCTTGCTCGTCTGCGGCATCGTCGGTTCCCTGGGCCAGGCCCCTCTGGATTTCGAACGTGAACGGCCACCGCCGCAGGCCACGATCCGGCCGGCGCGCCGCTCGTCGGAACATTCAACCTGATGGTTGACAATCGGCACCGCGATGTCGATATTCAACCACATGGTTGAATTACACTCCGATCGCCTCGACGCGGTGTTCCGCGCCCTCGCCGACCCCACCCGCCGCGCGATGGTGCGCGATCTCTCGCACCGGCCGCGCAGCGTGGGCGAGCTCGCGCAGCCGTTCGAGATCTCGCTGGCCGCCGCGTCCAAGCACATCAAGGTGCTCGAAGGCGCGGGCCTGGTGCAGCGCGAGGTGCAGGGCCGCACGCACGTGTGCCGGCTCGACGCGCGCCCGCTGCATGCCGGCATGGAATGGATGCGTCATTACGAGCGGTTCTGGAACCAGCGCCTGGACGCGCTCGAATCGCTGCTGCGGGCCGAGGATCGCGAGAACGCCGCGCGCGGGAAGCCGCCGCGGAAGGCCGCGACGATCAAGCCCGGCCGCCCGGACCGGAGCAGGCGATGAGTTCCGTCGCCGTGCGCGTGAACCGTCGTTTCGAGGCATCCGCCGAGCGCGTGTTCGACGCGTGGCTCGATCCGGCCACGCTCGGCCGCTGGCTGTACGCGACGCAGGGCGGACAGATGCTGCGCGTGGACGTCGATCCGCGCGTCGGCGGCGCATACGCGATCGTCGAACGTCGTCCGGACGGCGATGCCGCGCATTACGGCCGCTATCTCGAGATCGATCGCCCGCGCCGGCTGGTGCTGACGCTCGCGCTCGATCCGCAGGCACGGGGCGACCGCATCACCGTGGACATCGAACCCGACGGGGACGGCTGCCGGCTCACCCTCACCCACGAAATGGCGCCCGAATACGCGCCCTACGCCGATCGCACCGAACAGGGCTGGACCACGATCCTCGCCTCGCTCGCGCGCCATCTCGAACACCCGTTCTCGAACACCCGTTCCCCACGCGAAGGAGCAGCACCCATGAACGACTTCGGCATCGTCACCGCGCCCGACACCCTGCGCATCGAACGCCTGCTACCCGGCCCGATCGAGCGCGTCTGGGCCTACCTCACCGAATCGGAGAAACGCGGCACCTGGCTCGCGCGCGGCGAAATGGACCTGCGTCCCGGCGGCGCGGTCGAGCTGGTCTTCCACAACAACCGCCTGACCGCGAACGATGTCGCGCCACCGCCGAAGTACGCGAAATACGGTGGCGAAATCCAGTCGCATGGGCACGTGATCGAATGCGATCCGCCGCGCCTGCTGGTGTTCACCTGGGGCGAGGACAACGGCAGCGATTCGCGCGTGCGCATGGAACTCACGCCACGCGGCGACGAAGTGCAGCTGGTGCTCACGCACAGCCGCCTGGCCAGCCGCGAAGGCATGGTCGATGTCGCCGGTGGCTGGCACACGCACCTCGGCATCCTGGCCGACCGCCTTGCGGGACGCACGCCGGCGGGCTTCTGGGCCACGCTCGGACCGGTGAATGCCGAGTACGAGAAGCGCATTCCGGCGACGTGAGCATGACGCTCCGATGCGGCGCGATAGTGCGTCGCATCGGAGTGCCCGTTCTTCCAACACCGCACGGAGTACCCACGCATGCAGATCCGACTGACCAGCGTACTGGTGGACGACCAGGCGCACGCGCTCGATTTCTACACGCGCGTGCTCGGCTTCCAGCTCGACAAGGACATGCCGGCCGGTGGCGCGCGCTGGCTGACGGTGACCTCGCCCGAAGGCGCGGCCGGCGTCGAGCTGCTGCTGGAACCCAACGGCATGGACTTCGCGCGCGAATTCCAGCGCCAGCTGTACGAACGCGGGATTCCGGCGACGGCGTTCTTCAGCGCCGACATCCAGGCCGAGTACGAACGGCTGGTCGAACGCGGCGTGCGCTTCAAGGCGCCACCGGCGGAGATGGGGCCGGCGATCGTGGCGCAGTTCGACGATACGTGCGGAAACTGGATCCAGCTGGTGCAGGTGCCCGCGGGCGATTGAAGGCCGCGCGACACATGACGGACGCGCGCGACTCCCCTACCCTGCGCGCATGACGACCTTCCAGCGCATCCGCAACACCGTCGCCGCGCTCGCCGCGTCGACCCTGCTCGCCGCCTGCGCCGATCCCGGCCCGCCGCCGGGCGGCGTGGTTCCGAAGTTCGAAATCGTCGACCAGCAGGTCGGCACCGGGGCGGAAGCGAAACCGGGAATGGACGTCACCGTCCACTACACCGGCTGGAATTACGACAAGCGCAAGCCCGACGGACGCGGCGAGAAGTTCGACAGCTCCCGCGACCGCAGCGAGCCCTTCACCTTCCTGCTCGGCGCCGGCCGCGTCATCCGCGGCTGGGACGAAGGCGTGGCCGGCATGCGCGTGGGCGGCAAGCGCGTGCTGATGATTCCGGCCGAATACGGCTACGGCCGCAAGGGCGCGGGCGGTGTGATTCCGCCCAATGGCTCGCTGGTGTTCGAAGTGGAACTGCTCCAGGTGCGCCCGCACTGAGCGCGGCGCGTCACGCCAGCGAGCGGCACGCCTGCGCGGCGATCTCGAACGAGCGCACGCGCGCGGCGTGGTCGAACACGTTCGCGGTGATCAGCAGTTCGTCGGGCTTGTGGCGTTCGACGAAGGCATCGATGCCCTCGCGCACCGCCGCCTCGTCGCCGACCACCGAACACGCCAGCGCCTGCTCCACGCCGCTTTTCTCCAGCGGCGTCCAGTAGGCTTCGATGTCGTCGATCGGCGCCGGGATCAATCCCGGACGGCCGCGACGCAGATTGACGAACGCCTGCTGCAGGGTGGTGAACAGACGCCGCGCCTGCGCGCCGCTTTCCGCGGCGACGACGTTGAGCGCCAGCATCGTGTGCGGCTGCTGCAATCGCTTGGACGGCTTGAACTCGCGGCGGTACATCGTGAGCGCGTGCTCCATCGCATCGGGCGCGAAGTGCGACGCGAACGCGAACGGCAGTCCGAGTTGTGCGGCCAGCCGCGCCGAGAACAGGCTGGACCCCAACAGCCACACCGGCACGTCGAGCCCCGCGCCGGGGACCGCGCGCACGGCCTGGCCGGGTTGCACCGGTTCGAAGTAATGCAGCAGTTCCACCACGTCCTGCGCGAACATGTCGGCCGCTTCGAAATAACGTCGCAGCGCGTGCGCGGTGGCGTGGTCGGTGCCGGGCGCGCGACCCAGGCCCAGGTCGATGCGCCCCGGATACAGCGACGCCAGCGTGCCGAACTGCTCGGCCACCTGCAGCGGCGCATGGTTGGGCAGCATGATGCCGCCGGCGCCGACGCGGATCGTCTTCGTGCCGCAGGCGACGTGGCTGATCAGCACCGACGTGGCCGCGCTCGCGATGCCGGGCATGTTGTGGTGCTCGGCCAGCCAGTAACGGTGGAAGCCCAGGCGTTCGGCATGACGCGCCAGATCGAGGGTGTTGGCGAAGGCCTGCGCGGCGTCGCCGCCTTCGGTGATCGGGGCCAGGTCGAGTACGGAAACCCTCATTGAAGCTTGGAACATCAGGCGCTCCTTGGCGGTGAGCCTTCGTTCTGGGGACGGACGCCCGCCGGTTCCAGCCGTCCGGCGTTCCATCACGAGACCTTCAGCATTGCACGGGGCGGTGCACCGGCGCGTGAGTCCTACCAGAGGTCGAACACGACGCCCTCACGCTCGTTGTCCCAGACGGTGCTGAAGACCCACCAGCGGCCGTGCTCGAAACACAGCTGGATGCTGTTGGCGCCGCGCTTGATCACCGGTGAATCCGGCGCTTCGCGCGCCTCGTAGCGGCTCCACACGTGCGCGACCTGGCCGAAGCGCTCCACGCGCTGGTCGATCTCAACTTCGTAGAAGCCGTTCGCGGCGAAGTACGGCGCGACGTCGTCGATGTAGTCCTCCACGTCGAACACCACCGCGCGCGTGCCGCCGTCCGCTTCGACGACCGTGCGCAGGCTGCGCGCCCGCGGATGCTGGAGGAAGCGGAAGCGCGCCCAGTCGCGCGGCGCGCCGGCCGGGCCGGAGATGCATTCGTAGATCGCGCGGACGATCGTCGGGATGTCCTGCGTGTCCTGCCACCACTGCGGGTTCGTCGCCTGCATGGCCCTGCTCCTTCGTCTGCGGTGCGCATGATGGTGGCGCCGGTGTCGACGAAGTGGAAGGTCCACGCGGCATACTCCGACGGTGCCTTCCACCGGACCCCGAACCATGGAGACGTCGCCTGCCCTGGAGGTGTTCCGGGTGTTCCTGCGGCTGGGCCTGACCTCGTTCGGCGGGCCGATCGCGCACCTGGGCTATTTCCGCGAGGAATTCGTCGCCCGTCGCGGCTGGCTGGACGATGCCCGCTATGCGCAGCTGCTGGCGATCTGCCAGTTCCTGCCCGGCCCGGCGAGCAGCCAGATGGGGTTCGCGATCGGCCTGCTGCGCGCGGGCTGGCGCGGGGCGCTGGCGGCGTTCGCGGGTTTCACCCTGCCTTCGGCGTTGCTGATGTTCGGCTTCGCGTCGGTGTCGGCGCGACTGGATCGCGGGCCCGGCGCCGCGCTGGTGCACGGGTTGAAGCTGGTCGCGGTGGCGGTGGTGGCGCACGGCCTGCTCGGCATGGCGCGGCAGATGACGCCCGACCTGCGGCGCGCGGCGATCGCCGCGATCGCCTGCCTGTGCGTGCTGTGGCTGGGGACGGCCTGGTCGCAGCTGGCGGCGATCGCGCTGGGCGCCGTGCTCGGCGCGATGCTGTGCGCGCGGACCGTGGCCTCGCCGGCATCGCCGGACACATTGCCGGTCCGGTACGGGCACGGCGTCGCGCTGGCGTGGCTGGGGGTGTTCGCCTGCCTGTTGGCCGCCGCGCTGGCGTGGCCGCCGCGCGAGCCCGGTGCCGGCGCGATGGCCGCCGCGTTCTACCGCGCCGGCGCGCTGGTGTTCGGCGGCGGCCATGTGGTGCTGCCGCTGCTGCAGGAATCGCTGGTCGATACCGGCTGGATCCCGTCCGGCACCTTCCTCGCCGGCTACGGCGCGGCGCAGGCCGTGCCCGGGCCGATGTTCTCGATCGCCGCCTACCTCGGCGCCGCGACGCCGACCGGCTGGCCCGCGCCGGCATCGGCGACGCTGGCGCTGATGGCGGTGTTCCTGCCGGGTTTCCTGCTGCTCGCCGCGACGCTGCCGTTCTGGCGGCGCGTGCAGGCGGTGCGCGGGGCGGCGCCGATGCTGGCGGGCGTGAACGCCGCCGTCGTCGGCCTGCTCGCGGCGGCGCTCTATGATCCGGTGTGGACGCAGGGCATCGCGACGTGGCGCGACGTCGCGATCGTGCTCGTCGCCTTCGCGATGCTGCTGCGCTGGCGCGCGGGCGCGCCGTGGGTGGTGGCGTGGTGCGTGGGCGCGTCGATGGCGCTGCACCTGCTGGGCTGATCGCGGCCCTCGCCCGGCCCCGTCAGGATTCGCTCTTCTCCTCGACCGGCATCAGGCGCAGGTCCTGGAAATCGAAGCTGAAATCCGTCAGCGGCGAGATCGCTTCCATCCGTCCTTCGCGCACCTTGCCATCGGCGTCGAGCGAGAAGGTCACGAACGCATCCGCGTTGAGCCAGCGCTCGTTCCAGCGCACCACGAAGGTGTCGTGCTGCCACGGTTCCATCCGGCCGACCAGGTCCGGCGTGCGCGAGAAACGCATCACCAGGCCGTCCTTGCCCTGCTCGACCACGATGTCGCCGTACCACGGATCGCGATACGTGCGCGCGTACGCCGACAACGGACGCGACGGCGGCGCATCGGCGGCGCGCGCCTCGACGTGCTTGCGCCAGTCCTCGGCGGCTTTGTCCTTCGACTTCGCCAGCGCGGCGGCGTAGGCGGCGGTCCAGTCGGTGCGCGGCGCATCGAGGTAGGCGTCGAGCGCGCGCATCGTCACCGCGTTGAACGCGCCGCCGACCTCGGCATTGGTCAGCACGATCACGCCCAGCTTCTGTTGCGGGACCAGCGTCACGCGCGAGACCATGCCCGGCCAGCCGCCGGTGTGCGAGACGAGCTTGCGACCGCGGTAATCCGACAGCTGCCAGCCTTCGCCGTAGCCGAGGAAATTCGGCTTCGCCGCTTCGAGTTCCGGCACGGCGGGCTTCGGAATCGCGATCGGCGTGATCACCGACCACATCTCGTCCTGGCGCTTCTGGCTGAACAACTGCTGCTGCGTGCCCTTCGCATCGGTGTACGTGCCGCCGGCGAGCTGCATGTTCATCCAGCGGCTCATGTCGTGCACGCTCGAATAGATCCCGCCGGCGCCGGACACGTTGTGCCACGACATGCGCGGCGCCGGTTGCAGGTCCTTGAAATCGGCCTTCGCGTGGCCGGTGGCGACGTTGTCGCGCGGACGCAGCGCATCGGAATTGAAACGCGTGTCGCGCATGCCCAGCGGCGCGAAGATGCGCTGCTGCAGGAACTGCGCGTAGCTCATGCCGCCGGCCTGCTCTATCACCAGCTGCGCCACGCCGTACAGGATGTTGTCGTAGGCGTACTGTCCACGGAAGCTGCCGGTGAGCGGCACGTCCTTCAGGCGGCGCGCGACGTCCTCCGTGGTGTAGTCCGTGCCCGGCCAGTACAGCAGGTCGCCGGCACCCAGCCCCAGACCGCTGCGGTGCGCGAGCAGGTCGCGCACGCGCATTTCCCGGGTGACGTAGGCGTCGGACATGCGGAACCACGGCAGGTGGTCGATCACGCGGTCGTCCAGGCTCAGCTTTCCGTCGTCGGCGAGGATCGACAGCGAGGCCGCGGTGAACGCCTTGGTGTTGGAGGCGATGGCGAACAGCGTCTTCGGATCGACCGGCGCCGGCTTGCCCATCTCACGCACGCCGAAGCCGCGTTCGAGCACGACCTGCCCGTCCTTCACGATCGCCACCGCGATGCCCGGGACGTCGAACTGCTTACGCACGCCCTCGACGTAGGCGTCGAAGTCCTGCAGTTGCGGCGGCAGTGCGGCGTCGTCGGCGTGCGCGGCGCCCGCCGCGAGGAGGAGCGTCAGGGCGGCGGGAACGGTGCGGCGATGCATGGGCGGAGCGGTTCCTGTGGTGGAGCGCTCGAAGATACCTGCTTTGCCGGGCCGGGGATTGCACTGAAGTTGCCGGAACCTGCCCGCCCTCAGGGCGTGGAAGCCCCTCTACCAGCGGCGACCGAAGGGAGTGCAGAGCTGAGGGGGAGTTGGAGTGAGGGGCAACGAAGCGACGGGAAACCAGACCTTCCTGCACACCGCGCTGCGGGTTTGGATGAATCGCAGCGCCCGGAAAACCCCACCGCCGCATAATGTCGCCCCCTCTCCACCCCACCCGCGCATGCCCACTCCCCCGCAGCTCCACACGCGCCTGGCCATCGTCGGCGGCGGCCCCGCCGGACTGATGGCCGCCGAGGTCGCGCGCGCGGCCGGCGTCGAGGTGGACCTGTTCGAGGCGAAGGGCTCGGTCGGGCGCAAGTTCCTGATCGCCGGCAAGGGCGGGCTCAACCTCACCCATGGCGAACCGCGCCCGGCGTTCGACCAGCGCTACGGCGCACGCGCACGCGAGGTCGGCGCCTGGCTCGACGATTTCGATGCGGACGCGCTGCGCGAATGGGCGCGCGGGTTCGGCATCGACACCTACATCGGCACGTCGGGCCGCGTCTTCCCGACCGATCGCAAGGCCGCGCCGCTGCTGCGCGGCTGGGTGCGGCGCCTGCGCGAGGACGGCGTGCGCTTCCACGTGCAGCACCGCTGGCTCGGATGGCGCGAGGACGGCGCGCTGCGTTTCGCGACGCCCGAGGGCGAGACGATCGTGAGCGCGGATGCGACGGTGCTGGCGCTCGGTGGCGGCAGCTGGCCGGAGCTCGGTTCCGATGGCGCGTGGGTGTCGGCCTTGCAATCGCGTGGAGTCGATGTCGCGCCGCTGCAGCCGTCGAACTGCGGCTTCGACATCGGCTGGAGCGAACACTTCGCCAGCCGTCACGCCGGTGCGCCGTTGAAGCCGGTGGTCGCGCATTGGCACGACGACGCGGGGACCGCGCACGAGCTGCAGGGCGAATGCGTGGTCACGCAGACCGGCATCGAGGGCAGCCTGGTCTATGCGCTTTCGGCGATGCTGCGCGATGCGATCGCGGCGCGCGGCGAGGTCACGCTGGAGCTGGATCTTGCGCCGGGTCGCGAACTGCATCGCCTGCGCGCCGATCTCGACAAGCCGCGCGGCGGCCGGAGCCTCACCGAACATCTGCGTCGGCATGCGGGCATCATCGGCGTGAAAGCCGCGCTGCTGTACGAGGTGCTGCCGAAGGACGCGATGCACGATATGCAACTGCTGTCGCGCACGATCAAGCGCCTGCCGCTGCGGCTGCTGCGCGCCCGGCCGATCGCCGAGGCGATCAGCAGCGCCGGCGGCGTGCGCCTGGAAGCGCTGGATGCCGACACGCTGATGCTGCGCACGATGCCCGGCGTGTTCTGCG
Organism: Lysobacter sp. SCRH-1R; assembly: GCF_057747855.1. NCBI lineage: Bacteria > Pseudomonadati > Pseudomonadota > Gammaproteobacteria > Lysobacterales > Lysobacteraceae > Lysobacter > Lysobacter sp. SCRH-1R. The sequence continues at coordinate 2,215,740 of NZ_CM173227.1, forward strand.
CGGGCGAGATGCTCGACTGGGAAGCGCCGACCGGCGGGTATCTGCTGACGGCGTGTTATGCGAGTGGGGTTCGGGCGGGGCGTGGGGCGGTGGCTTGGTTGGCGGGGCGCGGCTGAGCAGGTAACAGCGCCGACGAACGCAGAGGCGACCTTGAGCGCATTGCGTGGGGATCGGCCGCATCACCGCATCGCGCGCCCCGATCCTCACCCCCCCCTCTCAGCTCTGCACTCCCTTCGGTCGCTGGAGGGAGAGGGGCTCAAGCATCCGCATCCCGACAAGCACACCCCTCAGCGATTGGCGACCTTCTTCCCCTCGCCCTCGCCGCCGCCGGCAATCGGGAAATACTGCGTGCTCGCACACAATTCGACGCCATTGGCGGTCGCGGCCGGAAGGTCCGTGCCCTTCAGGCCGATGAGCTTGAGCGTCTCGCCGGTGGTGTCCTCCACCTTCGCCAGCGCGATGAAGCCGGTGCGGTTGCCGCCGCACAGCGCGTTCGCAGGCGACTGCGTGGGCGGGGTTTCCTCCAGCACGCGGCGCAGTTCGATCGGCTGCGAGGCGTCGACGATCATCGCCTGCGCATACGTGCTGCCCGGCGAATACTGATCGCCGCCGGTCACCAGGGCGACGCGCTCGGTGGTGAAGCTGGCGCCGTTCTCGCCCTTGATCACGGTGTCTTCCAGCGACAGCTTGCCGGTGACCGCCGTCGCAACCGGGTTGCCCGGGTCGAACTCGCCCAGTGCGACCGGCTTGATCATCGGCGGCGCGGCGCGTTCGACCGGCTTGGCGTTGACGTCCGGTTGCGGGTTGGCGGCCGGCGCCGGTGCGGTGATCGCCTCCGGCGGCGCGGTGTTCACCGGCTGGCTGGGCTCGCACGCCGACAGGCCCGCCACCAGCAGTACCGCCGCCATGCGCGGGGCCGTCCACGTCACGCCGGAATTCGTCATCGCCTTGCTCACAGATCGGGGCTCCTTGCGGCTCGTGGATCCGGTGGGGGATTCCGTGCCGCGATCAGGCGGCGTCGTCCACGAGCGGTTGCAGTTGTGGGTCGAGCGCGACGCGCCCGTCGAACACGAAACAGCGGCCATCGTAATGGCGACCGCCAACCTGCTCAAAGTACCCCAGGATGCCGCCATCGAGCTGCAGCACGTTGTGCATTCCCTCCGCGTGCATCCACAGCGCGGCCTTCTCGCAACGGATGCCGCCGGTGCAGAAGCTCACCACGGTGGACCGACTCAACGCTTCGCGGTGCGGCTCCAGCGCCTCGGGCAGGTCGGTGAAATTGTCGATGGGCAGGGTCAACGCGCCCGTGAAGGTTCCGTAGCCGAACTCCTCGCGATTGCGCGTGTCCAGCATCACCACCGGCCGACCTTCGTCGTCGCTGCCGCGATCGAGCCAGCGCGCCAGGGTCTGCGGATCCACCATCGGCGCGCGGCCATCGGACAACGGCGAGGCGTTGTCGCGACGGAAGCTGATGATCTCCGGCTTCACCTTGGTCTTCAGCCGGCCGAACGGCTGGCCCCGGCTGTGGCTGAATTTGACCAGCAGGTCGGCGAAACGCGCGTCTTCGCGCAGGGCATCGAGGAAGCCGTGGATCGCCTCGTCGCGTCCTGCCAGGAACAGGTTGATGCCCTCGCCCGCCACCAGGATCGTGCCGCGCAGGCCGGCGGCGTCGGCGCGCTCGTGCAGGGTCTCCGCCAGTTCGGCGGGACGGTCGATGGAAACGAAGTGGTAGGCGGCGATGTTGAGCATCCGCCTATTGTAAGGTGCGCGCGGTACTTGAAGTTCGCTCCGCAAGTGCTTGATCAGTATGGCTCGTTGACGGGCGTGCGCCGCAGCCAGTGCGCGGCCAGCACCAGCCACGCGACGATCGCGGCGATCACCGCCTTCTGGCTCAGCCCGCGCGGCAGGTCGCGCCAGAGCGCATGCAGCCACAGCGCGACGAAGCAGAACACCGCCAGTCCGAAGGCCAGCGCGAAGTGCCGCCGCCAGCGCGGATCGCGGCGCAGGGCCCAGCTCTGCACCAGCATCCCGACCGTGGTACCGAGGAACGCCAGCGGGGCGGAGATCGCATGGATCTTCGCGGCCATCGTCAGTGCCGCCGCGCCGCCCCGGTCGGTCTCGGCCCATGCCGTGACGGCCACGCCGATGGCGCCGACGAGGAACAGGCACAACGCCGCGCGACTGCGGCCCGCGCGCGTGGCGGCACCGTAGTAGCCGGCGCCGATCAGGCCCAGGCTCAGCGCGAGACCCAGGTACGCCAGTTGCAGCCATAGCCCGGACGGGCCCAGCAGGTAAAAACTCAAGGTGGCGCGCACGAAGTCCAGGTCCGTGCGCAGGAACTGGACGGCGGTGGCGACCGTCGCGAAGACGATCACCCCGGCCAGCGCCCAGGTTCCGACCGCGCGCGTGCGTTGCGCGGTCAGGCGCGACTCCACGACGGCCGGAACCTCGGACATCAGCGCGCTCCCATGTAGTCCAGCTTGCCGACCGGAACGCCGTTGTGGCGCAGCAGCGCATAGGCGGTGGTCACGTGGAAGAAGAACTGCGGCAGCCCGTACTGCAGCAGGTAGCCGCGGCCGTCGAAGCGGCGCTCCTTCGGCGTGCCGGGACGCAGGACGATCTCGCGCTCGCCGGCGCCTTCGAACAGCAGCGCATCGAGGCCTTCGACGAACGCCAGCGTCGTCGCGATGCGCTGGCGCAGCTCCTCGAAGGTGCGCTCCTCGTCGGGCATCGCCGGCACTTCGACGTCGGCCAGTCGTGCGCTGACGCTCTTGGCGAAATCGCAGGCGATCTGCACCTGCCGCACGAGCGGGAACATGTCGGGGAACAGGCGCGCGTGCAGCAGCACCTCGGGGTCGTATCCCTGCGCCTTCGCGTGCGCCTCGGCCTTGGCCAGCAGGCCTTCGAGCGCGCCGAGCATGTGACGGAACACGGGCACGCTGGTTTCGTGCAGGGACAGGGACATGCGTTTCTTCCGGGGTTGGGGATGCGGCGATGGTACACGGGCGGACATCCCGTCCGTCACGCCCTCAGCCCGGCGCGAGCGCGTCGCGTTCCCGCGCCAGCGATTCGTACAGCGCTTCGATCTGGCGCGTCAGCGTCTGCGAACTCCAACGCCGCGCGTCGTTGGGACCGGCCGCCGACAACCGCGCGCGCAATTCGGGCGAACGCAGCAGCTGCGCGACCTGCGCGGCGAAGGCGTCCACGTCCTCCGGTGCGATCAGCGCGCTTTGCGTGTCGCGCAGCACCATCGCCGTCCCCATCACCGCGGTGGAGACGATCGGCACGCCCAGCGCCATCGCCTCGATCAGCACCAGCCCCTGCGTTTCGGTCGGTGAGGCGAACACGAACGCGTCGCCTGCCCGGTACGCATCCAGCAGCGTGGTCCGCCGATCGAGGTTGCCGAAGAAGCGCACGTTCGCCCCGATGCCGAGCTCGCCGGCGAGCTTGCGCAGCCGCGCTTCGTCCGGGCCTTCGCCGGCGATGAGGAACACCAGTTCCGGGAATTCCGTCGTGAGCCCGCGCACCACGCGCAGCAGGAAGGCGATGTTCTTCTCCAGCGACAGCCGGCTGACGGTGACCAGCGCCGGGCGGTCCGGCGCGACGCCGTGCGCTTCGCGGAAACGCGCGCCGTCGCCGCCCTGGAATTCGGAAAGATCGATGCCGGTCGGCAGCACGGTGTGCGGCGTGGCGATGCCGTAGCGGCGCAGCACGTCGACCATCTGCCCGCTGGGCACGATCAGGTGGTCCACGCCACGGCACAGCATCCGCGACGCGGTGCGCGCGACGAAGCGGCCCAGCGCGGTCGGCAGCCATGGCAGGTAATGACCGACGTATTCCTCGAAGTAGGTGTGGTAGGTCTCCACCGTCGGCACGCCGAGTTCGCGCGCGAGCTGCACGCCCATCGAATGCGCGCGGAACGGCGTGTGGATGTGGATGACGTCCCACTCGCGGCCGGCGAGCTGCCGTCGCAATCGGCGCGCGGCGCCGGCGCGCATCAGGCGGTCCTCGGGATCGAAGAAGATCACCCGTGCCGGCACGCGGATCACCTCGAACTCGCCCTGCCCGTCGTGCGGGTCCTGGCCGCTGCCTTCGCCGTAGTCCGGCGCGACGATGGTGACCGCGTGGCCCATCCGCGCCAGCGAACGGGCGAAGGTGCGGATCGAGGTCGAGACCCCGTTCACCCGGGGGAAATACACGTCCGACAGCATCAGCAGGTTCATCGCGTGCACCCGTCCCGGCGCGTGGGCCGGTTTGGGGGATTGCAGCGAAGGTTTGTTACAGGAACGTCACAGGGCCAGGAACGAGTGGGAGGAACGGGAAACGAGTGAAAGCAGGCGCTCACCCTCTCTCGTTTCTCGTATCTCGCCCTAGGGTCCTTCCGCGTCGCCGTCCTCCCAGCGCCGCGCCCCCGCTCCCTGCTCGCCCAGCACATCGCGGGGATTCGCCAGGCGGCAGCGGTCCAGCGACAGGCAGCCGCAGCCGATGCAATCGTCGAGCGTGTCGCGCATGCGGATCAGCTCGCGGATGCGGGCGTCCAGTTCCTCACGCCATGCGCTGGACAGGCGCGACCAGTCGCGGCGCGTGGGCGTGCGCGCTTCGGGCAGGCTCGCCAGTGCGTCGCGGATCGTCGCCAGCGGCATGCCCACGCGCTGGCCCGCGCGGATGATCGCGATCCGCCGCAGCATGTCGCGCCCGTATCGGCGCTGGTTGCCGGCCGTGCGCTGGCTGTGGATCAGGCCCTTGGCCTCGTAGAAATGCAGCGTCGAAACGGCGACGCCGCTGCGCTGGGCGACGTCGCCGACGGTGAGTTCCTCGCAGCGCATGGCTTGACCTCAACTTAACTTGAGGTTCTATCCTCACGCCCGTCTTCCTTCCGAGTCAATCCATGGATACCCGCAACGCGCGCGACGGTTACGTCGCCCGGTCGGCGCCCGTGTCGACGATGCAGGCGGTGGTGTTCGACGAATACGGCCCACCCGACGTCCTGCGCCTGGGCGAACGCCCGCTGCCCTCGCCCGGTCCCGGCGAAATCCGCGTGCGCGTGCGCGCGGCCGGCGTGCAGCCGGCCGATTGCGCCACGCGCAGCGGCTGGTTCGCGCAGCGCGGCATCGGCGTCGCGCCGTTCCCGCGCCAGCTCGGCAACGAATTCGCCGGCGTGGTCGATGCGGTCGGCGACGGCGTCGTGTCGCTGATCGCCGGCGACGAAGTGCTTGGCTGGACCAGCGCGAACGCGTACGCCGAAGCCGTCGTCGTCTCCGTCGAACAGGTCGTGCTGAAGCCGGTGATGATGTCGTGGGCCGTGGCCGGCGCGTTGTCGGCGTCGGGTCAGACCGCGCACACGGCGGTGCAGGCGCTGGCGATCCGCGCCGGCGATACCGTGCTGGTGCACGGCGCCGCGGGCGGCGTCGGCACCATCGCGGTGCAACTGGCGCGATTGCGCGGCGCGCGCGTGATCGGCACCGCCAGCCGCGAGAACCACGACTACCTGCGCTCGCTCGGCGCCGAGCCCGTGCTGTACGGCGCGGGCCTGGCCGAACGCGTGCGTGCGCTCGCGCCGGAAGGCGTGCATGCCGCGCTGGACGGCAGCGGGCGCGGCGCGCTGGATGCCTCGATCGAACTGGGCATCGAACCTTCGCGCATCGGCACGCTGGTGGACTTCGAGGACGTGCAGCGCCTGGGCGTGCAGGCGATCCGCAGCCAGCGCAGCCGGGAACGCCTGCAATCGCTGGTCGAACTGCACGACGCCGGGCGCCTGCGCGTGCACGTGCGCGACATCTATCCCCTCGCCTACGCGGCGGTGGCGCATCGCGACGTGGAAAACGGCCACGGTCGTGGCAAGGTCGTGCTGATGGTCTACGAGGAAAAGGGATTCGCACTGTGACGGAAGGACGCCAGGACGACGCCGCGCCGACGCCGCTGACCGATGCCGCATCGATCGAAGACGCGCCGCCGCCCGCACCGGCGCCGGTAAGCCTCTTCGCCCGGCCGTATCGCGCCACGACCATCGGCGCGGTCGTGCTGGTCGCGCTGTACGCGTTCGAGGCGCTCGCGGTCGCCACCGCGATGCCGACCGTCGCGCAGGCGCTGGACGGCCTGCCGCTGTATGCGCTGGCCTTCGGCGGCACGCTCGCGTCCTCGGTCGTGGGCATGGTCGCGTGCGGACGCTGGGCCGACCGGCGCGGGCCGGCGCCGCCGCTGCGGCACGGCATCGTGTGGTTCTCGCTGGGACTGCTGATCGCGGGCCTGGCGCCGTCCATGGCGGTGCTGCTGCTCGGCCGCATCGTGCAGGGATTCGGCGGCGGGCTGATGTCGGTGGCGCTGTACGTGGCGGTCGGACGCGTGTATCCACCGTCGATGCATCCGCGCATCTTCGCGTCGTTCGCCGCCGCGTGGGTCGTGCCCGCGGTGGTCGGGCCGACCATCGCCGGCGCACTGGTCGAACACCTCGGCTGGCGCTGGGCGTTCCTGTCGGTGCCGTTGCTGGCGGTGGCCGCCGCCGCGTGCGTGCTGCCCGCGCTGCGCGGGCTGGGCGCCGCGGACGGCACGGCGCACGAGGACGACGGCCTGCCGCCGCATCGTCTCGCATGGGCGGTCGGCGCGGCGCTGAGCGCGCTCGCGCTGCACTACGCCGGCCAGCTGCATCACGGTGGCGGCGTGGCGATGCTGGCGATCGCCGCGATCGGGCTGCTGGTCTGCGCGTGGCACCTGTTGCCGCGCGGCACGCTGCGTGCGGCGCGCGGTTTGCCGACGGTGGTGATGATGCGCGGCATCGCATCGGGCGCGTTCTTCGGCACCGAAGTGTTCATCCCGCTGCTGCTCTCGCGCGAACGCGGCCTCTCGCCAACGATGGCCGGCGCGGCGCTCACGCTCGGCGCGCTCGGCTGGTCGTTCGGCTCGTGGTATCGCAGCCGGCCGTCGCAGCCGTTCACGCCGCCTCGGCTGTTGCGCATCGGCATGTCGATGATCGCGCTCGGCATCGCGGGCGTGGCCTGCGCGGTATCGCCCTCGGTGCCGGTGGCGGTGGGCATCGTCGGCTGGATCGCCGCCGGCCTCGGCATGGGCGCGCTGTTCCCGACGCTGTCGGTGCTCACGCTGGAACTCTCGCCGCCGAACCGCCAGGGCGTGAACTCCTCCGCGCTGCACCTGTGCGATGCGCTGTCCACCGCGACGGTGCTGGCGATCGGTGGTTCGGTGTTCGCCGCGCTGCTCACGCGTGCGCCGTCGATGGCGTACCTCGCCGGCTTCGCGATTTCCGCGGCGATCGCGCTGCTCGGCGCGGTGCTGGCCTCGCGCGTGCGGCCGGAGGACTAGTCCTGCTCCGCGGCGCGCGCCCAGCGCCAGCCGGCGACGACGCCCGCGATCGCCACGACGACCGCCACCGTGGTGCCCACGGCGTTCTGCGGGCCGTAGTCGACGATCAGCCACGCGGCGATCGCGGTGAGCGCGAGCGCGACCGCCATGCGCCAGCTCTGCACGACCTGCCCCGCGAATTCCAGCAATTCCACGATCAACGACATCGCTGCGCCCCTGCCGCATGCGCGGCGCCGAATTCCCCGGCGACAGGTTAGCGGCGCGCGCAGCGCGTCGCCAGGACCTGGTTGGCAGGAATGGATCAGGCCGCTGCCGCTTCAGCGGGAAGGACGGCGTATCCGGCCAGGCGCCAGATGCCGTCGGCTTCCTGCTCCAGCGTGACCATTTCCTCGCCGGCCCATGCGGCGAACGCGGACTCGAACGTCAGGCGCAGGTACTGCGGTGCCGCGGGGTCGCGACGCGCGCCCACCCAGTGGCGCGACACCAGCGCGCCCTGCCCTTCGCGGAACGGGCCGATGGCGTCGGCGACTTCCTGCGGCGGGACCAGCCGGCGCGCGCTCTCGGAGGCGCGTTCCCAGATGTCGAGCATCCGGCCCTGGTCGATTTCTTCAAGCAGGCGGAACGCGGCCCTGACCAGGGCCGCCACGTGGGGAACGGCATCGTGGGAAATGTTCATGCCGTGCATGGTTCCCGACGTGCCGACTTTGCTCCATCGGAGCAATCCTATTTGCGCAACCGGCCGGCGCCGGGCCTCGGTCAGGCGATCGGGGCGCGCATCGCCATCACCTCGCGTCGCGGCGGCGCACCGAACAGGCGGCGGTATTCGCGGCTGAACTGCGACGGGCTTTCGTAACCGACGCGATGGCTCGCGGCGGCGGCTTCCATGCCGTCGACCAGCATCAGACGCCGCGCTTCCTGCAGGCGCAGCTGCTTCTGGTACTGCAGCGGCGTCATCGCGGTGGCGGCCTTGAAGCGCTCGTGCAGCGAGGACGCGCTCATGTGCGCGGCGGCGGCGAGCTGCTCGATGCGCAGCGGCTCCTGGTAGCGCTGCTTGATCAGGTCGATGGCGCGTGCGACGCGCTGCGACGGACCTTCGACGTCGCACAGTTCGCGCAGGCGGTCGCCGAGTTCGCCGGTGAGCACGCGGTAATGGATCTCGCGCATCGCCAGCGGGGCGAGCACCGCGGCTTCGTCCGGCGTGTCGAGCAGGCGCACCAGGCGCAGCACGGCGTCGAGCAGCGTGGGGCTGGTCCGCCCGACGAACAACGCGCGCCCGGCGCGCTGCGACGTGCGGCCGGCCGGAATCTGCCGCAGCAGTTCGTTGACCAGCGCGGTGTCGATGTCGATGCGCAGGCACAGGTACGGCGCCTGCGGCGTGGCTTCGAGGATCTGCCCGGTGATCGGCAGCGACATCGACACGACCAGGTAATTGAGCGCGTCGTAGTGGAAGACCTCCTCGCCCAGCAACGCCCGCTTGCTGCCCTGCACCACCACGCACAGGCTGGGGTGGTAGACGCTGGGCAGCGGCTGCGAGGGCTCGCTGGCGCGGATCAGGCCCAGGCCGGGGACGGCGGAATCGTGCAGGCCGTCGCCGGGGATGTTTCGGGCAATCCGGTCGGCGAGCTCGGCCTGCTGGGCCTCCATTCCGTGGGGCGCGGCGATGACGTTGGAAGCATTCGCGTTCATGGGTTTCCGCCTTGCGATGGCACGGGGCGATTATGCGCCGCCGGTGGCGCCCGCCAAGGACGTGGCGCGCATCGCCGGAGGATCGGGCAAGGATCGCAGAGCATCGTGCTAACGCCGCCGCGGGGGCCGGGCGCAGCATGTGTCCACGTTCCCACGCCACGCAGGAGACCCCGCATGAACGTTCCCTTCCCCCGTCGCACGCTGGGCCGCCAGGGCCTGGTCGTATCCGCCATCGGCCTGGGCTGCATGGGCATGTCGGATTTCTACGGCCCCAGCGACGAGGCCGACAACCTCGCCGTGCTGAACCACGCGTTGGACATCGGCGTGAATTTCCTCGACACCGCCGACATGTACGGCGTGGGGCGCAACGAGGAGCTGCTCGCCAAGGTGCTGCGCACGCGCCGCGACGAGGTCGTGCTCGCGACCAAGTTCGGCAACGTGCGCGCGCCGAACGGCGATTTCCTCGGCATCGACGGTTCGCCCGAATACGTCGCCGCCGCCTGCGACGCCAGCCTGAAGCGCCTGGGCGTGGACCACATCGACCTGTACTACCAGCACCGCGTCGATCCGAAGGTGCCGATCGAGGAGACCGTCGGCGCGATGGCCCGCCTGGTCGAAGCCGGCAAGGTGCGTCACCTCGGCCTGTCGGAAGCGTCCGGCGCGACCGTGCGCCGCGCCGCCGCCGTGCATCCCGTCGCCGCGTTGCAGAGCGAGTACTCGCTGTGGACGCGCGATGTCGAGAACGACGCGCTGCTCGCCTGCCGCGAACTGGGCATCGGTTTCGTCGCCTACAGCCCGCTGGGCCGCGGCTTCCTCACCGGTGCGATCCAGAACGCCAGCGAGCTGTCCGACAGCGACTGGCGTCGCCAGAACCCGCGTTTCCAGGACGGCAACATCGACCAGAACCAGCGCCTGGTGCAGGCCGTGACCGAACTCGCCCGCGAACGCGACTGCACGCCCGCGCAGCTGGCGCTGGCGTGGCTGCTGCATCGCGGTCCGGACATCGTGCCGATCCCGGGCACGCGCCGGATCCCGCGACTCGACGAAAACGCCGGTGCCGCGCGCATCGATCTGACGCTCGCCGAACAGCGTCGGCTGGACGAAGTCCTCGCCACGCACGAAGTGGCCGGCACGCGGTATCCGGCGGCGCACATGTCGTCCGTCAATGCCTGACTGAGAAGTGAGGTCGGGGAGTGAGGAGTGGGCGAACGCGCTCCTCCTCCCGCCTCACGCTCTTCTTTCCCACCTGCCCCCGCGCGGCCGCACGCCGGCCGCCGACGGGCGACTGCATCCCGAACACGGAGAAACCCCATGTCCAAGCAGGATTCGCTTTCCCTCGACATCGCCGGCAAGGTCGTCGCGATCACCGGCGCCAGCAGCGGCATCGGCGAAGCCACCGCGCTCCGGCTCGCGCAGCACGGCGCGATCCTCGCGCTCGGCGCGCGTCGCACCGACCGGCTCGACGCCATCGCCGCACGCATCCGCGACCACGGCGGCGAGGTGCTCGTGCACGCGCTCGACGTGACCCGGCGCGACCAGGTCGAAGGCTTCATCCAGGCGACGATCGCGCGCTTCGGCCGCGTCGACGTGCTGGTCAACAACGCTGGCGTGATGCCGCTCTCGCGCATGGCCGATCTCAAGATCGACGAATGGGACCGCATGGTCGACGTCAACGTGAAGGGCGTGCTGTACGGCATCGGCGCGGTGCTGCCGTCGATGAACGAGCGCGGCGCGGGGCAGATCGTCAACGTGTCGTCCGTCGCCGGGCGCCATGTGTTCGCGACCGCCGCCGTCTACTGCGCGACGAAGTTCGCCGTGCACGCGTTGTCGGAAGGACTGCGCCAGGAATCGCCGTTCCTGCGCGTGACCACCATCGCGCCGGGCGCGGTGGAATCGGAGCTCACCGGCACGATTTCCGATCCGGCGATGAAGCGCGAGGTGGACGAGGTCTTCCGCAAGGAGCTGCTGCCGGCCGATGCCATCGCGAGCGCGATCGCCTTCGCGATCGGCCAGCCGGCCGACGTCGACGTCAACGAACTGGTGGTCCGCCCGACGGCGCAGCCGTACTGAGGCATACGCCGCCCCTCTCCCGTGCGCGGGAGGGGGGCGCGACGACACGGCCCGCAAGCACCGGCCCGGTCACTCGCCCTTCTGGTACGTACCGATCATCGACGTCTCGGCAAGCACGTGTCCTTCCATCGCCTCGCGCAGGCGCAGCTTGTCGACGTCGCCGAGGTCCGGCAGTTCGACGTCCAGCGCGTACAGCCGGAAGAAATAGCGGTGCCGCCCGATCGGCGGACACGGACCGCCGTAACCCGCGCGCTGCCAGCCGTTCTGGCCGGCTTTCGTTCCATATGGCAGGCGGTCGCTCGCGATCGCCTCGCCGACGCCGGTCGAGTCGGCCGGCAGGTTGTACAGCACCCAATGCACGAACACGCGCTTGGGCGCGGCCGGGTCGGGCGCGTCCGGGTCCTCCACGATCAGCGCCAGGCTGCGCGTGCCCTCGGGTGCGCCGGACCAGCGCAGTTCGGGCGAGATGTCCTGCCCTTCGCAGGTGAATCGCGTGGGGATCTTCCCTTCGTGGTCGAAGGCCGGGGAACTGATCTGGAAGGCCATGGCGGGCTCCTGATCCGACGGGAACGTGGGACAGGCCCCGGATTCTAGGCACGTCGCGATTGCGCGCCCGTGACGGGCCTTCAGCGTTTGGACGTCACCGCGCGGCGCAGGTTGTTGCGCGCCTGCGCGTCGAGCCGCTGGTGGAAGAACGGTGAGAGATAGATCCGCTCGCGTCCCAGCAGCGACTTCAGGAAACGCTTGCGGTTGATGCGGAACAGCCAGCCCGGCACGACGGCACGGTATTCGGCGGCGATGCCCCGGTCGTAGGCGTCGAACACCGGCGCTTCCGCACCGAGGATCGCCATGTCGCAGTCCAGGAACAGCGCCGCTTCCTCGTCGACGTCGTTGGGCTCGAGCACGCCGTGCCGCGCGGTGAGTTCGATGAGTTCCGTCACGCGGGGCACGTCGATGCCGCGATCGGGCATCCAGCGGGCCACGTGTTCGGCGGCCAGCTGCGCCGAACGCGTTTCGTTGTCCTTGCGCCCCGCTTCGTAGATCGCGTCGTGGTAGAGCACCGCCAGCGCGACCTCGTTCGGCTGCGTCCATCCGGGCCCGTGCGCGGCTTCGACGTAGCGGCGCAGCACTTCGCGCACGTGTTCGAAGTTGTGGTACGCGCGCGGCGGCGTGGCGTAGGCGGCCTCGAGCGCGCTGCGCTGTTCGTCGGGAAGATCGAAAGGGAGCGTCAGGGTCATGGGCGGCGTGGCGGAAGCGTCGCGGCATTGTCGCGCGACCGCGACGCGGCGTCCCGCGCGATCCCTCATCCCCGGGAATCCACGCTCCCGGGGTCAAGGCGCGCGCATCGCATCCACGTGCAACCGGATCCACTGCGCCCACTTGTCCACCCACCCCTGCAGGAACTTCCGGCTGCCTTCCGACGCGACATTCCCCGCCTCGTCGAAGAAGCCTTCCTTGACGTGGATGAACGCCTCCGGTTGCCCCATCGTCGGCACGTCCAGGTACGCCAGCATGTTGCGCAGGTGCTGCTGCGACAGCGCGGTGCCCACCGCGCCGATCGACGCGCCGATCACGCCGGCCGGCTTGCCCTGCCACGCGCTGTCGCCGTACGGCCGCGAGGCATGGTCGATCGCGTTCTTCAGCACGCCCGGCACCGAGCGGTTGTATTCGGGCGTGACGAACAGCAGGCCGTCGGCGTCGCGGATCTCCTGCTTGAGCCGCTTCACCGGCGCGGCCTGGTGGCCGTCGTCGTCCTGGTTGTACAGCGGCAGGTCGTCGATGCGGCACTCGTGGAAGGCGAACGAGGACGGCGCCATCTTCTGCAGCGCGTTCGCGAGCTGGCGGTTGATCGATTCGCGGCGCAGGCTGCCGACGAGAAACGCGATGCGGTACTGGCTCATGGGACGCTCCCGGCTGCGGAAGCGCCCACTGTCGCGCCGGCCGCGCAAACGCGCGGTGATGGCGCGGCCGGTCAGGCCTTGCGCAGGAAGATCGTCTTCAGCACCAGGCCCTTGATCTTCTCCGAGTTGCCTTCGATGTGCTCGGCATCGTCCTCGACCAGGCGGATGTTGCGGATCACCGTGCCCTGCTTGAGCGGGATCGAGGAACCCTTCACCTTCAGGTCCTTGATCACCACCACCGTGTCGCCGTTGGCCAGCACGTTGCCGTTGCTGTCGCGCACGACGACGCCCGAGGCTTCATCGCCACCGCCTTCGACCGGCCATTCGAAGCCGCAGTCGGCGCAGACGAAATTCGTGCCATCCACGTAGGTGTTGGCCAGGGTGCATTGCGGACAGGCGGGCGACGTGGGCATGGAAGGCTCCTGCGTGGGGGTGCGCAGTGTACGCGACAGGGGCGGCGCTCCGGCGCGGCGACGCGCGTCAAGGCGCAGGTTTCCCGGGTTCGCCGCCCTGTTCCAGCGCCCGGATCTCGGCCACGTCGCGCTCCAGGAAATAGTTGAGGAAGGTGCGGATCACCGCGACCGCGGCGAGCCGCCCGATGCCATCCCAGTCGGGCGTGATCGAGGATTCGACGATGTCGGCCGCCAGCTGGAACGTGAGCCCGGCCACCAGCCAGTGCGAGTAGCGCATCCACAGGTGGCGGCGCTCCTGACGGTGCATCTCGTGCTGCGACACCAGCAGCACGAGGCCGTCCTTCAGCGCGATCAGCGTGCCAACGACGATCACCGCCAGCGCGACGAAATCGATCGCCAGGATGACCGGTTCGGATATGGCGATCAGCCAGTACTCCATGCGCCCTCCTGCCGCCGGTCGCGGCGGTTCCGGTCAGCTCAGCCGCGCACCACCAGGCGGAAGCCGACGTGGCACGTCGAGGTGTCCACCGGTTGCGCCATGCGCGCGGCGGGACGGTAGCGGCGGCAGTAGTTCGGCGCGCACAGGTGCGAGCCGCCCTTGGTCACGCGACGCGGCACGCGTGCCGGATCGCGCGGGTCCAGGCTCGCCTCGCGTTCGCCGCCGCGCGGGTTCTCGCGCGTGCAGCAGGCGTGCTGCTGGACGCGGCCGTGGTCCTGGTACCAGTCGGAGGTCCATTCCCACACGTTCCCGATCATGTCGTACAGGCCGTAGCCGTTGGGATCGAACGAACCCACCGGCGCGGTCCAGGCATAGCCGTCCTCGGGCCGCAGTTCCCACGGGAACTCGCCCTGCCAGGTGTTGGCCATGTGCCGGCCGCCGGGGACCAGCTCGTCGCCCCAGGCGAACTCGCTGCCCTCGCGTCCACCCTTCGCCGCGAACTCCCATTCCGCCTCGGTCGGCAGTTCCTTGCCGATCCACTGCGCGTACGCGAGCGCGTCGGCGTAGGCGACGTGCACGACGGGATGGTCCTCCAGTCCCGCGAGCGAACTCTCCGGCCCGCGCGGATGCCGCCAGTCGGCGCCGGGAATGTACTGCCACCAGTGGAAATGGTTGCCCAGGTCCACGCGCCCCGGCGGCGGCACGAACACCACCGACGCCGGCGCCAGCATCGTGGGGTCCGCATCCGGATAGTCCGCCGGATCCGCCGGCCGCTCCGCCTGCGTGACGTGCCCGGTGGCCTCGACGAAACGCGCGAAATCGCGATTGGTCACCGCGTGGCGATCGATCCAGAAGCCGTCCACCCGCACCTTGTGCGCCGGCCGCTCTTCCGGATAGTGGTGGTCCGATCCCATCGTGAACGCACCGCCATCGATGCGGACCATGTTGTCGTACGTCGTGCTCAAACGCCGCCTCCCGTTGCGGGCGCATCGCCGTCGTCGGCGAACACGCGGTTCCAGTCGCGCTGCATGCTGACCACGCCGATGCCCAGTTCCGCCGCGCGGTCCAGGCCTTCGCGCAACGCGCTGAGCCTGAAATCGCGGTCGTAGGCGAACTCGCGCGTCGCGTCGTCGTGGTGCAGGTACCACGCCATGCGCGGTCCATCGCCGCCGAGCGTATACCGGATCATCGCCAGGTCGCCATCGGAATTGCCGAACGCGAACACCGGCCGACGGCCGATGTGCAGCGCGATATTGACGACTTTCTCGTCCCTGTCGTCGAAGCTGCCCAGTTCTGGCAGTTTCCGCAGCACCATGCCGCCACCGGACTCCTCCAGTTTCATCTTCGTGCTGGAGCCGACGACCTGCTCGGGCGGAATGCCGTAAAGCTGCTCGGCCACCACGCGCACGAACTCCACGCCGCCGCCGGTGACGATGTACGTCTTGAAGCCGTTCGCGCGCAGATGGTCCAGCAGTTCGCGCTGCGGCGTGTAGGCGTTGCGCAGGAACGGTCGCCGCAGCTTGGGATGCTCGGCCTGGCGCAGCCATCGCCACGCATTGGCGTGGAACTCCTCCACCGTCATCCCCGCATGCGTGGCGAACGCCGGCTCGAAGACGTCCTTCTTCGGCAACGACATCAACGTCTTCACGTCGCCGTCGACCATCGCCTTGAACGCGGGCTTCCGCAGCAGCGACGGATCCTGTTTCGTGAGCCGTTTCACCTCGGCCAGCGCGAAGAACACCTGCACCTGCAGCGGGTACTCGCACCACAGCGTGCCGTCGTTGTCGAAGACCGCGATCCGCTCTTCCTTCGCGACGAAGTCCGGCCCGCATTGCGCGCACACGCGCGCAACGAAGTCGAGGATCCCCGACTTCGCCGCGCCGTCGTTCCAGGAGGGCAACGGCTCCACGCGGATGCCTCAGCCGGACTTGCTGTTGAGCTCGCCCATCTTCTGCTCGGCCTGGCTGAGATCGAACGCACCTGGCGCCTGCGCCGGCGGGAATTCCTTGAACGTCGACAGGAACTGCGCCGCCGCGGCCTGCGCCCCGTAGATCCAGAACGCGTTGTGCAGCATCCAGTCCCAGTACACGTTGGACGTGATGTCGGCGCGCTCGTACGGATCCATGCGCAGGTTGAAGATCTTGGGCACGCGCAGCGGCGTGAACGGCTCGGCCCAGACCTGCAACGTGCCCTGGCAGCGCTGTTCCATGAAGACCATCTTCCAGTTCATCCAGCGTATGCCGAGCACGTCGCCGTCGTCGCTGAAGTAGAAGAACCACTTGCGGGGCGACTTGTTTTCCTCGCCCGTCAGGTATGGAAGCAGGTTGTAGCCGTCGATGTGGTTCTTGTACTTGCGCCCGTTGACGGTGGCGCCTTTCTTCAGTCGGTCGACGCAATCGCTGTCGCCGGCTGCGGCGAGCAGTGTCGGCAGCCAGTCATGGTGCTGAATGATCTCGTTGCTCACCACGCCGGCCGGGATGCGGCCGGGCCAGCGGATCAGCTCCGGAATGCGGAACGCGCCTTCCCAGTTGGTGTTCTTCTCGCTGCGGAACGGCGTCATGCCCGCATCCGGCCAGCTGTTCATGTGAGGGCCGTTGTCCGTGGAGTAGATGACGATGGTGTCCTCGGCCAGGCCCAGTTCATCGAGCAGGTCGAGCATCTGCCCGACGTTCCTGTCGTGGTCGATCATCGTGTCGTGGTACGGCGACTGGTGTTCGCCGGCCTGCCCCAGGCTTTCGGGCTTGGTGTGCGTGATGAAATGCATGTGCGTGGTGTTGAGCCACACGAAGAACGGCTTGCCCGCCTTGTCCTGACGGCGGATGAAATCGCTCGCGGCCTCCACGAACTCGTCGTCGCAGGTTTCCATGCGCTTCACGTTGAGCGGGCCGGTGTCCTCGATCTTCTGCTTGCCGACGCGTCCCCAGCGCGGATGCGTGGTCGTATCGTCCTTGTCCGTCGCCCAGCTGTGGATCACGCCGCGCGGGCCGAACTGCTCGCGGTACCGCGGGTCCTTCGGATAGCCGTACATCTCCGGCTCTTCTTCCGCATTGAGGTGGTAGAGGTTGCCGAAGAACTCATCGAAGCCGTGCACCGTAGGCAGATGCTTGTTCAGATCGCCCAGGTGGTTTTTGCCGAACTGGCCGGTGGCGTAGCCGCGATCCTTCAGCAGCGACGCGATGGTGACGATGGAGTCGGTCATGCCCTGCGGCGCGCCGGGAATGCCTACCTTCGACAGGCCGGTGCGATGCACGCTCTGGCCGGTGATGAAGGAGGAACGGCCGGCGGTGCAGCTCTGCTCGCCGTACGAATCGGTGAAGCGCATGCCTTCGTTGGCGATACGGTCGATGTTGGGCGTCTGGTAACCCATGAGTCCGTGCGTGTAGCAACTCAGGTTGGCGATTCCGATGTCGTCACCCCAGATCACCAGAATGTTCGGCCTTTCTCCCCCGCCCTTGCGCGAGGGTGTTGCTCTCTTCTGCGGTGCTCTCCCGCTCGCGGCGCCTTTGTCGGACCGCTGCGACGGCGGTGCGGATTTGGCCACCTTGGCCGGACGGGCGGCCTTCTTCGCCTGTGCCATGACGCGTCTCCTTGCCTTGCCTGGGGGAATACCTGCGGGGTGATCCTGCGAAAGCTTCCGCAACGGCGGGTTTCAATCGCGCGCGAGCGTCAGCCGCGCGCCACGTCGAACACCATGCTGACGATCGCGAACACGCCGATCATCAGCAGGATGATCGCGGTGAGCAGCGTGTACGACAGCGGATAGCCGCTCTCGCCATGCACCAGCCCCGCCTCGACCATGGCCTTGCGCGTGGCGCGCAGTCCGCGCATGAAGCTGACGTGATAGACGATGCCGGCGATCAGCAGCACGACGCCGAGCGCGACCAGCGCCATGCCGAAGTTGCTCGGCGCGGCCATGTTCATGCGCAGCATCCCGGCGTCGCGCGCCTTGGTGAACACCTGGAAGATCGTGAAGCCGAAGCCGATCAGCGACAGCGCCGTTCGGATCACCGACATCAGCGTGCGCTCGGCGCTCATGCGCGTGCGCTGGAACGACATGCCGGTGCGCCGCATCGACATCTCGGTGCGGTTGGTGGACAGGTCGGTGCGGTATTCGGAAAGCGAGGTGCGATGTTCCGAAAGCCCCGTGCGGTGCGTCGACAGCTTCGTGCGGTGCTGCGAAAGCTCGACGGATGCGATGTCCGAATCCAGCAGGCCGACGTCGGGAATCGGCGGCAATGGCGCTTCCGGGAGCCGGTCGGGCCGCACGGGCGCTTCGTGGGTTTCCGGGCTCATGCGCGTCTCCAGTCAGGTCGCGCGATGCGCACGCGCGAGCCACCAGCGCACCAGCCGGTTGATCGGCCCGCGCAGCAGCAGGTAGGGAAGGAAGCACAAGGCGACGATGACGTTGATCGCCTCGAGCACGTGGAAGGTGCCGAGCACCCTGTACTGGTAGATGATTTCCATCACCAGGCCCAGCAGCAGGATGCGTGCGGTGGCCTTCACGCCCTCGTGGATCGACGCGCGACGCGCGGACGGATCGTTGACGATGTTCCAGAAGTACGGCGGGCGTCCGCTCTTCGCATCCTTGACGCCGTCGCGCAGCGCCATCAGCAACGCCATGGACGGTTGCAGGAAGAAGCGGAACGACATCGGGCCCTGCGTGCGGCCGATCAGGTCGTCGTAGAAACGCACCAGGTCGTTCACGAGCCCTTCCAAAACCCGCTCCTCCTGCATGCTTGCATCGGAACAGCCGGGAAAACACTATCCGCATCGACTCCGCACGTGCGGAATGCGCGGGGAGCACTTCCACACCGGCGCATCGCGCACCGGATCGCTCCCGCGGGTCGTCGGCCGCCACGCGGGACAACGCCCGGTGGCGTACCGGATGATCGTGTCCACCGGGTGAAAAGGTCGTGACGAGCGCATCAACGCGTGCGACGCGCGGCGAGAAGACACGGCGCCGCCCGTCACGGCGCCGCGGCTGTTCCCGGCGTCCGGCGTGCGCTCAGAGCACGCGCAGGAACGCCACCAGGTCTTCCTTCTCCTGTTTCTCCAGCTTCGTCTGCAACACGATGTTGAAGAATTCCACGCTGTCCTCCAGCGTGAGCAGGCGACCGTCGTGCAGGTACGGCGGCGAGTCCTTGATGCCGCGCAGCGGGAAGGTCTTGATCGGCCCGTCCGCGCTGGCGAAGCGCCCGTTGATCATCTGCGGCCGGAAGAAGCGTTCCACCTGCAGGTTATGCATGGTGTTGTCGGTGTAGTACGGCGGCGAATGGCAGGACGAACACTGCGCCTTGCCGAAGAACAGCGCCTCGCCGCGCTTCTCCTGGTCGGTCGCCTTCGCCGGATCGAGCCTGCCGAAGATGTCGAGCTTCGGCGCCGGCGGGAAATCCAGCAACGCCTGGAACTCGCCCATCGCGTGCACCTGGTGGCCGCGATCGAGGATGTTGATGCCCTTCTTCGTCGCGATCACCGGATCGCCGTCGAAGTACGCGGCGCGCTGCTCGAACTCGGTGAAATCCTCGACCGACTTCAACGCACGCTGCGAACCGAACAGCCGCTGGATGTTCACGCCACGCAGCTTCGGCGTGTCGATGCGATGACGGAACTGCTGCGGCCGGATGTCGCCCACCAGGTGCGTGGCCGCCGAGGTGTGGCCGTTGCTGTGGCAATCCAGGCACGCCACGCCGCGACTGGGCAACGCGGAGCGGCGGTCCTCGGTCTGGTTGAACTGTTGCTGCGGGAACAGGGTGACCAGCAGGCGCAGTCCTTCCAGCTGTTTCGGATTGAGGATGCCGTTGAACAGTTCGAAGTAGTTGTTGATGTTGACGACCTTGCCCTTCGACACGTCGCCCAGGTCCGGCCGCGTGGTGAGGAAGATCGGCGCGGGGAATTCCGGCACGAAGTGGTCGGGGAGATCGAAGTCGAGATCGAACCGCGTCAGGTCGCGCTGCTCCAGCCGCTTGAGTTCGTCGATCTGGAACTGCGGGAACAGCATGCCGCCTTCGGGATGGTTCGGATGCGGCAACGGCAGGAAGCCGATCGGGAACGCATTGCGTTCGCGGATCTGCTCCGGCGTCATGGTCCCCAGTTCCTCCCATGTGACGCCGGAAGGCAACCGTGCGCGCACGCCGCCCTGCACGGGTTTTCCGCGCGTCATCGTCAATCCCGCGACGGGGCGGTTCGACAGGTCGTACCGCTGTTCGAGCAGACTTCTGTGTCGCTGCATCACGCCGCGCTTGGCGCCTTCCATCCGCGACTTGATGGCCTGGAAGGTTTCGGTGATCACCACCGGCATGTAGCTGCTCGGTGGCGGATCGGCCGCGAGCGCCAGGCCGGAAAGGCCCAACGCCGTAACGCACACCACCCACAACGATTTCAGCCTGGGTTGCCTGGGCTGCCTCATGGTCATTCTCCTTTGACTGGGATGACGGCTGCAGGACGCACATGCGCGCCCCGCCGCGAGGCTAGTCGGGCATTCGCCCGAGATGAAATCGTTTGATTGGATGTATTCGATAGTCCCCGGCTATTCGCGTGAACGCGAACGCATTACTTCACGACGATGAGCTTCCCGCGCATCAGCGTCGCGTGTCCGGGGAACGTGCAATAGAACGCGTAGTCCCCGCCGGGCTTCAGGCGCGAACCGGCGAACGTCGCCTTCGTGCTCTGGCCGCCGCCGATCAGTGGGGTCGCTGCGATCACCCGCGAGTCGTTCTTCGCCACGTAGTTGGCACTCGCGCCCGCCTTCAGGCCATCGCGTGCGATGGCGTCGTACAGCACCGTCTGCGATACGACGACGTTGTGGCCCATCGCGGTCACCGGCAGCTTGCCGACATGGGCGAGTTCGATGGTGATCGTCGGGCACGACGCCGAGACCGTCGCGGTCTTGATGTCGTACTTCATCGCGTCGTCCGAGTTGATCTTCACCGTGCAGTTGCCTGCGGCGAATGCGTGGGACGTCAGGCCGGCCAGCGCGAGGCCGGCCAGCAGCAGTGCGGTTTTCATGGGAACCCCTGGAATGCGCAGGATTGCGTCGCCGCCAAGTCTAGGAAGCACGTGCGCGCGCGCCCTTGATCCGGATCAATCCGCGCTGCTGCGGATTCGCTTCGGCGCCTTCTTCGCTGGCGTACGCTTCGTCCCGTGCGCCTTGGGCCCGCGCTTGGCGAACTCGCGCAAGGCATCCTTGCCGATCCATCGCGCGCCGGCGTGTTCCGCCGCGGCAAGGCGTTTCGCCAGTGCGACGGCTGCGGCACGCCACGACTCGCGCATGCCGATCGCACGCAAGGCCCAGTTCACGCCCTTCTTCACGAAGTTGCGATCGTCGAAGGCCTCGCGTTCGATCAGCGCCAGACCTTGCGCATACAAGGCTTCGTCTTCGAGCCGGTCGTGCAGCGCGAGCGTGGCGAGCAGCGCGAAGGCGGCGCGCTTCTGGAATTCGCCCTTCCGCGACGACCACTGCTCGACCTTGCGCCACGCATGCGGCGTGCGATCGAACAACGCGAAGCACAGCGTGTCGCACACGGCCCAGTTGTCGAAATCGCGGCACCAGCGGTCCATCTGCTGCGCGGTGACGCGCCCGGGCTCCTCGACATGGGCGGCGAGCATGCGTGCCTCGTAGACATCGGTGTCCCATAGCGCGGCGGCGAGGCCGTGATCGCGACCCAACTGCTTCGCCAACGACTGGATGTCCTTCATCGGCACGCCGAACGCGCGGTCGGCCGGAATCGCGAAACGCGCCATGCCGTCGCGATGCTGCGCGGAGGCATGCTCGCGCAGCCACGCGAGCGCGTGTTCCGTGCGCGCCTGCGGCGACAGGTCGCTGCCGGCGGGCTTCGTGCGTCTGCGCGCGGCCGTCGCCACGGACGTGGTCCGCTCAGCCGCGCCGCAGCGCCATCCGCGCGAACACCACGCAGATCACGCCGAACAGCATGTGCGCGAGGATGCTGTAGGAGATCCAGTCCGGATGCGCGAACGACGGCGAACGCCCCACGCGCGAAAGCGGCATCACGACGAAGTTCATGACCACATAGAGCACCACGCCGTACAGCAGGCCGAGCACGACCGGCCGCGCCAGCAGCGACGGATGCCGGCGCGCGACGAGCGTGTAGATCGCGACGAAGGCGATCGCCATCAGCACGTGCAGCACCGCGCCGAGCGCAGCCGACTGCATGCCGCCGGCGTAACTCGCCTGCCCCAGCACGCCCACGGCGATGGTCTGGAAGACGCGCTTTAAACCTTCCGCGTCCCACGAGAACCAGAGCGTCGTGGCGAAGATGAAGTCGCCCAGGGCGACCAGCAGTCCGCCGATCACGACGGAAATCCAGAGGATGCGCGGTGCGTGCGGACGGACGGAGGACATCGCGATGCTCCCGGTGGCGCCTGGCGCGGCCGGCACATCGTAGTGGCGGGACGGGTCCGTCGCCCATGACTTTCGTCATAGACAAAATGGTCTAGACAAACCGTTCTAGTTGGATCAGCATGCCGCCACGCACCCATCGAACGACGCCATGACCCGCAGGACCGCCAAACCGCCCAAGCCCACCGCCGCCGAGCTCGACCTGCTCCGCGTGATCTGGCGCCTGGGCCCGTCGACGGTGAAGGACGTGCACCAGGCGCGGCTCGCCGAACGCCCGGACGTCACCTACGCGACCGTCCTGCGGATCCTGCAGGTCATGCACGGCAAGGGCCTGCTCACGCGCGACGAGAGCCAGCGCTCGCACGTCTACGCCGCCGCGCACGCGCAGGACGCGCTGCAGACCAACCTGTTGCGCGAGCTGATCCAGAAGGCGTTCTCCGGCTCCGGCAAGGCGCTGGTGATGGCCGCGTTGAACGAGCACGTCACCGAGCGCGAACGCGAGGAAATCCGCCAGGTGCTGAAGAGCGACGGCTTGACGGACGATGACAGGGAGCATCGCGATGAATGATCTTCTGATCGAAGCGGTCCCGGTGCTGGGCCGCGCCCTGCTCCACTTTCTCTGGCAGGGCGCGCTGATCGGGTTGCTCGCCGCGTTCGCGTTGCATCTGTTGCGCGATGCCCGGCCGCAGGCGCGATACGCGGTGGCGTGCTTCGCGTTGCTGCTGTGCGCGCTGGTGCCGGCGATTTCCGTCGCGGTCGCGCTGGTGCAGGCGTCGGGCGCGGCGGACGTCGCGATCCCGACCGCGATCTTCGTGCGCGGCAGCGGCCTTGCGGCGATCGTCCCCGGCGTGGCACCCGACTGGACTTCGCGCATCGACGCGGCGCTTCCTGAGATCGTGCTGGCGTGGGCGGCGGGCGCCGGCGCGTTGTCGCTGCGCATGGGCCTGGGGCTGGTGTGGATCGAACGCCTGCGCGCCATGCCGCAGGGGCCGGCGCAGCGCGAATGGCAGGCGCGGCTCGATGCGCTCGCGCAGCGTTTCGGCCTGCGGCGCATGGTCGCGTTGCGCCTGGTCGAGTCGCTCGCCTCGCCGGTATCGGCGGGCTGGTGGCGGCCGGTCGTGCTGCTGCCGGCGGGACTGGTCACGCGCATGCCGGCGGAGCTGATCGAAGCATTGCTCGCGCACGAGCTGGCGCACATCCGTCGCCACGATTACCTCGTCAACCTGTTGCAGAACCTCGTCGAGGCGCTGCTGTTCTACCACCCCGTGACGTGGTGGCTGTCGCGCCGCATCCGCGACGAACGCGAACACATCGCCGACCGCCTCGCCGCCGAGGCCACCGGGCAGCCACGCCGCCTCGCGCTCGCGCTGTCCGAACTGGCGGAGTGGTCGTGCGGCCACGCCGCCGCCCCGTCCACGCCCACCCTCGCGCAAGCCGCCCATGGAGGCCATCTGATGTCCCGCATCGAACAACTCGTCCGTCCCGGTACGCGCCCCGTGCGCGGCGGCGTCGCGCTGCCGCTGGTCGGCATGGCGATCGCCTGCGTCGCGTTCTACGCGCACGCCCACATCGGCCAGGACGCGAAGCCCGCACCGGCGGCCATCGCGCAGGCCAGGGCCGACGCGGCCAGCCGCGCGACGCCCGCCGCGAACGTGCATGCCACGCCGGCCACTGCGCCATCGCCGGCCGCGAAGCGTTCCGTGCGCGTCGCGCGTGGCGACGACGATGCCTACGCGCTGATCAGCAAGGATCGCGACGGCATCCGCCTGTCCGGTTCCACCGACGACCTGCCCGAGATCGAACGCGCCCGCCGCAGCCTGGCGAACCAGGACTTCGTGTGGTTCCGTCGTGGCGGCCAGGCGTACGTCGTGTCCGATGCCGACACCATGGCGAAGGTGCGCGATGCATGGCGCGACAGCGATCGCATCGGCGAACAGATGCGGGTGCTCGGCGACCAGATGGAAGCGCACGGCCGCAGGATGGAAGCGCTTGGCGCGCAGATGGAGCAGTTGTCGGAGAAGGCCGAGGACCACGCGGAGATCGATGCGTCGTCGCGGCGCATGGAGCGGCTGGCCGATCAGCAGAGCGCGCTGGCGGAACGGCAGGCGGAGATCGCCGGAAAGCTCGCGGGCGTCGACGGCGAGGACCGCGCGCGGCTTCAGGCCACCATCGACGATCTGGCGCGGCAGATGGACGAACTCGGCCGGCAGATGGACGAGCAGGGGCGCGTGATCGAACGGCAGTCCGCGAGCCTTGCGGCGAACACCGCGCCGATGGAAGCGCTGGGCCGCCAGATGGACGAGGCGAGCAAGCCGATGGATGCGCTTGGCCGGCAGATGGATGCGCTCGGCAAGGAACAGGAGAAGATCATCGGCGAAGCCGAACGCAAGACGCATGCGTTGCTGGACAGTGCGGTCAAGCGGGGGTTGGCGCGGCCGTTGTCGGCGCTGTGAGGCGGTCGGGTTGATGGTTTGAGGATGAACCCTCTCCCTCCGGGAGAGGGGTTGGGGTGAGGGTCGGGACATGCGGTGCATCGATGCGGCCGATGCCTTGCTTCGATGCTTCCGCGCTGTGCACGTCACCCCTCCCCTGCAAGCAGTAGCGGGAGTACCAGCGCAGGCGACCCGCGCGGCAACGCCGCTTTGCACCGCCTTCGAGTAACACTTCGTCGCCACCCATGGCGAAACGCGACCGCCTCCGCATCGCCCTGCCCGGCCCTCCATGGCCGTGCTTTCGGCAGGCCACGCGCGGCAGTGCCGCGTAAGCGGCCTGCCTCAACCTTCCCACCTGTCCCCTTTCCGCCCTTGCCTGCGTTCACTCGGAACGGTGGCCCGGCGTGCGCACGCACGACCGGTGCATGAACGTTTCAAGGGGCAGCGCATTTGATCTTCGATTACAGAAAGGCGTCGGCGCCGGCGGACATCGAGGCGGACATCTGCATCGTCGGTGCCGGTGCGGCCGGGCTGGCGATCGCCTGGGCGTTCCTCGACACGCAAGCGACGGTGTGCGTGGTCGAGAGCGGTGGCCTCACCGCCGACGAGCGCTACCAGGCGCTGCTGGAAGGCCACTCGGTCGGCGAGCCGCCGTTCGATCCGGGCGCCTCGCGGCTGCGCGCGTTCGGGGGCACCTGCAATTACTGGGGACGCGGCTGCATTCCGCTGGCGAACCTCGCGCCGCGCGACTGGGTGCCGCACAGCGGCTGGCCGATCGGGTTCGCCGATCTCGAACCGCATTACCGCAAGGCGCGCACCTTCTGCGGTCTCGAACAGCACGACTTCGGCGAGGACACCTTCCTCACTCCGTCCTCGCGGCAACCGCTGGAATTCGAAGGCGATGCGCTGGTGCACAAGACCTTCGCCTCCAGCCCGATGATCTTCGGGCACGCATACCACGACGTGTTCGAGCGCGCGCGCAACATCACCGTGCTGCTGCACGCGAACCTGATCGAACTGGACGCGGTGGAATCGGCGCAGGCGGTGCGGCAGGCGCGCATCGGCACGCTCGATGGCCGCCAGGGCACGGTGCGTGCGCGGCATTACGTGCTCGCGTGCGGCGGCATCGAGAACGCGCGGCTGCTGCTGTCGTCGAATTCGACCGCCGCGGAGGGCCTGGGCAACGCGCACGACCTGGTCGGCCGTTATTTCATGGACCATCCCAGCGGCAAGCTCGGCACGTTGTTCAGTCCGGACCCGCGCGTGCTCATGCGTCCGTACGACCGCAACGTGCCCAAGGGCCGGCCGCAGGCGCATCCGGAAATCTGCCTGTCGGACGAAGCGCAGCGCCGGCATCGCATCCTCAGCGGGCGCGTACGGCCGTTCGCGTTCGAGGAACCGGTCCCCGAAGGACTGCAGGCGCTGCGCGACCTGCGCGCGGCGATCCGTGCGCGTCGGCGGCACGAGAACTGGGCCATCAAGGCGCGCGTGTGCGGTCGCCGCAACGGCGAGCCGGATTACATCGCCAACGCCATGCCGCCGGCGGAGGACCTGCGTGCGCTGACGCTGCGGGCCGGGCTCAATGCCGCCGATATCGCCAAGGCCATGGGCCGCAAGCTCACGCGCAAGCCCGCCGTGCGCACCGAACGCGTGGACCTCATCGGCTATTTCGAACAGGTGCCCAACCACGACAGCCGCATCACCCTGGGCGGGGAACGCGACGCGCTCGGGCTGCGCAAGGTGAGCGTCGACTGGCGCCTGACCGAACTCGACCGGCACACCTACCGCACCGCGGCGACGCTGTTCGGCGAGCAGCTCGCGCGCGCGTGCAACGGGCGCTTCCAGCCCGAATCATGGATCGGGGAAAACGGCGGCGTGCCGCAGGTGTTCGGCACCTCGCACCACATGGGCACCACGCGCATGGCGGACGACGCGCGCGAAGGCGTGGTCGATCGCCACTGCCAGGTGCACGGCGTGGACAATCTGCACATCGCCGGAAGCTCGGTGTTCCCCACCGGCAGCTGGGCGTTCCCGACGTTCACGATCATCGCGCTGAGCCTGCGCCTTGCGGAGCAGCTGCGCGCGCGACTGGAGCAGGCGACGCCGTTGCTGGGCATCTGAGCGCCAGGAACGAGTCTGGAGGAACCAGAAACGAGCAGAGGCCGGCGCTGGTTCCCCGTTCCTCTCCGCTCGCTCCCGCGTCGTCACCGCAACTGCGAATCCTTGCTCCCGCGCCGGTTGTATCCGCTGAAACCGGCCTCCTCGCGATCGAGGGCTTCCTGGCACGCGATGCACAGGCGCACGCCGGGCACCGCGTCGCGGCGGGCCTGCGGGATCTCGACGCCGCACTCCTCGCAATGCGTCAGTCCCGGGCCCTGCGGGAGCTTGCTGCGCGCGCGCTTGATGGCGTCCTTCACGGTCGCGTCGATCTGGTCCTGGACCGCGCCGTCGCCTGCCCAACCGGTGGCCATGTCGTTCTCCTGCGTGATTGCGTGACTCCGTCCGAAGCATAGCGCCGGCGGGCTGAACTTCCCGCGCACGGCGTCCACGCGCGCTTGCGGTGCGCGGGACTACACTCCGCGCAGCCCCTGGCGCGGCCCGCGGGACCGCACGGAGCGTTCGTCGATGCGCGGCACGCTCGCCGCCGTGGTTTTCGCGCTGGCCTGGCAGGCCGCGGGCGCGTTCGCCCAGCCGGTGTCCACGGGCGAAGTCATGGCGATGCCCACGGCACTACGCGAGCGGCTGCATCGCGAAGTGCTGTACGACGACCCCACACCGCACGAGCGCCTGGAACGCCTCGGCGTCTTCATGTTCGCGTCCGAAGGCCTGGGCATGACCTACGTGGAAACGGCGAACCTCACCGTGGCGCAGGCGTACGAGGCGCGCACGGCGAACTGCCTCACCTTCACCCTGCTCTTCCTCGCGCTGGCCAAGGAAGCGGGGCTGGAAGCGACGCCGCAGGAAATCGAACAGATCCTCGGTTTCCGCCAGGCCGACGGCACGCTGTACCTGAGCAACCACGTCAACGCCAGCGTGCGCGTGGGCTCGCGGCGCTACACGGTGGACGTGGCCGGCGACCAGATCATCCAGCGCGATCGCCCGAAGCCGATCACCACCACGCGCCTCATCGCGCATTACTACAACAACCTCGCGGTCGAACGCCTCGCCGCCGGCGATTACCCCGCGGCGTCGTCGCTGCTGGACATCGCGATCGGTCTCGATCCCGCCTACGCCGGCTACTGGAGCAATGCCGGCGTCGTGCACACGCGCGGCGGCGATCCGGAAACCGGCCGGAACGACTATCGCCAGGCGCTGGCGCTCGACCCGGACAACACCAACGCGCTATTCAACCTGGCCGGGCTCGCCGCGCGCACGGGCGATCGCGCGCTGGAGGCCGAATACCGCAAGCGCCTGGCGAAGCTCGAACGCAACGATCCCTTCCACGCCTTCGTGCAGGCGCTGACCGCCGAGAACGCCGGCGACCTGGCGCGCGCGACGCGCTTCTACCGCCGCGCGGTGGACCTGCGACCGCAGGAGCACCGCTTCCATTCCGCGCTCGCCAACGCCTACCTCAAGGCCGGCAAGACCGGGCTGGCGATCCGCTCGCTCGCCCGCGCGCAGGCACTCAGCAACGGCGACACCCACGCGGCCTACAGCGAGCGCCTGGATGCCCTGCGCGCCCGCTGATGCGCGACGCGTCCCCTTTTTCCCGCGCATCGCGTTGTTTCCCGGGAGACGAGACGATCGGAAGGGGAACCCCGTGCGACACGAAACGCTGATGGCCCGACGCAACCTGGTCCGCATCGCCATCGAAAGTGCCGAACTGCCCGGAATACGCCTGATCGCCCGTCCGCTGTACCGACGACTGTTCAACCGCCCCTACCACGGCGGCAACGCGTACTACGGCGCCTACGATTCGCGCGCGCAGGCGCTGGCCGCCGCGCCGTCGCTGCCGACCACGTACGACCAGTCTTCGACCACGGGCATGTACATGGACCGGCATCGCAGCATCCGCGTGAGCGACTATCCGATGGTGCACTGGCTGTCGCGCCTGCTCGCGCAGGGACGGCACCGCATCTTCGACCTGGGCGGCCACATCGGCGTGACGTACTACGGGTTCCGCCGCTATCTGGACTATCCGGGCACGATGGAATGGCGCGTTCACGACGTGCCCTCGGTGATGGACGCCGGCCGCAGCTGGGCGGTCGACAACGATCCGGAAAGGCTGCTGCATTTCGCCGACACGCCGGAGTGCGCGAACGAACACGACGTGCTGATCACCTGCGGCGCCCTGCAATACCTGGACTACACGCTGCCCGAGCTGCTCGGCCGGCTGTCCTCGCCGCCCACGCACGTGCTGGTGAACCTCACGCCCGTGCATCCCAAGCGCGGCTACGTGACGTTGCAGAACATCGGCAAGGCGGTGCTGCCGTATCGCGTGATGTCCAAGCCGCAGTTCATCGCGGAAATGCAGTCGCTGGGGTATGCGCTGGAAGACCAGTGGCAATCGAAGGAACGCCACCTGCGCGTGCCGTTCGAACCGGACTGCACGCTGGATCACTACGCCGGGTTCTATTTCCGGCGGGCCTGAACGGCGCGTTCGAAACAGGAAGGCCGGCGATTGCCGGCCTTCCGCGTTACGCGCTTGCGTCGCGGCGGTTCACTTCGGCGGCGCGCTCCCCGGCGGGAACGCCGCGAACATCTTGTCCACGCCGGCCTGCGCCTTGGCGTTCACGCCTTCCGGCGAATCGGGCACGGTGCCCGACGCGGTACCGCGCCAGATCGCCTGCCGCGTCTTCATGTCGAACATGTCGACGACGAGCGTCCCGACTTCGTAATTGCGCACGGTGGTCGTCGCCGATCCCATGCCCGCCCCGCCCCAGCGCCCCCATCCGTAGCCGCCCCAGGCCGGGCCGCTGTAGAAGGTGTCCAGCGTCTGTTGCTGCTGCGTGGCGACGTGCGCGGCGATGCCGACGTCCGCATCGGTGCCGGTGGTCTGCCGCCAGCCCTGCGCGGCGAGCTTCGCGTCGATGGCCGCGACCACGCGCTGTTCGACCAGCGGCGACCGTCCTTCGGGTTTCTTCAGCCACGTGTAGGTGCGATAGCCGGCGAACTGCGCGGCCGGATCGTAGTCGGTGTGCACCGTCGGCGTACTGGCGCAGCCGGCCAGCGCGACCAGCAGGATCGCGCCGAAAACGAGTGGTTTCATGAGCCTTCTCCGTGTGCGGGTGACGAAGGAAAGAGCCGATGTCGCGGGAACGTGCGGGCGCGCGTCCGCCGGTGCGGATGCGCTCGCCGTGGTGCGGACATAGAACTTGCGGCCGTGAAACAGGCGTGAAGCCGCTCGAAGGATCCCGCGCGATGCACACCGCTCCGTCATCCAGGCGAAGAGCGGTCCAGGTCGACCGCGCATCGTTCTTGCCGATGCACGCGATCCTGGCACGGTGACAGCCTGGATCCCGGCTGCGCCGGGATGACGGATCACTTCGATGGCAAGGCCTGCGCGGCGAAGAAGCGAACGTCAGAACGAAATCGGCACCCGCGCCGTCAACGTCATGTCCGGCGTATCGCGCGTCACGCCGACGCCGAGTGCGACGTTGAGCGACCAGCGATCGCTGAAGCGGTACGTGCCGCCCAGCAGCAGCGTGCCGAGCGTGACGCGCACCGAACCCGGGCTTTCGCGGCCGTTCTGCTTGGTCTTGCCGACCAGGCTGGTGTCGTAGCCCAGGCTGATCGACGCCTTCTCGTTGAGCGCCAGGCCCATGCCGAGATTGAAGCCCCAGATGTCGCCGGCCTGCACGTCGCCGAGGAATTCCTGTTCGCGCCCGAGCACGGTGCGCGAGACGTTGCTGCGTTCGAAGTTGTACAGATAGCTGAAGGTGCCGAAGAACACGACCGGATCGGACGGATACAGCCAGGTCACGCCCGGCTGGATCGCTTCGAAGCCGGTGCCGGTCGGCAGTTCCAGCGGAAGCCCGGTGCCGGTGGCGTTCTGCACGCAGCGCTGCACGCAGTCGGTGGTGACTTCGAACAGGTCCTTGCCGGTGCGGCTCTTGTAGCGCAGCCAGCCGATATAGAACGCCTTGTCCGGGCCGCCGCGATTGAGCTGGTAGCGCGCGGTCGCCTCGATGTCGCCCATGCCGTGGCCGCTGGCGTTGAACACGCGGTCCTGCGCCGAGCCGGTGAAGATCTCGCGGCTGACGGTGTCGCCGTTGAGGTAGACATACGGCACCTTCGCCTCGATCTCGAATCGGCCGCCGATGCCCATGCGCCCGGTGATCGTGCCGACGCCGGAGGTGGTCTTCACCTGGCGCACGTCGATGAGGCCGATCAGGATGGCCGGGATCACCGTGTAACCGACCAGCGCCACGCGATCGTTCGCCGAATAGCCGTATTGCAGCGAGGGTTCGAGGATGAACTGGCCGGCCGGCGTGAGCACGCCGGGCTGGTCGAAGATCTGCGCGACTTCCGGCGGGCGCATCGCCGATTCCGGCGCCTGCCCGACCGGCTTTCGCCCCTGCTGCGGTTGTTGCTGCGCGGGCGCCTGTTGCGCCTGGCGCTGCGCGGGCGGCGCGGGCTGCACGGCGGCGGGCGCCTGCTGCGCGAGCGTCGGCAGCACCGTACCCGGTGCGGCACCGGCGCCGCGTTCGGCGTCCAGGCGTTCCTCGTCGAGCGCGCGTTGCAGGTTCGCCACCGCCTGTTCCTGCTGCGCGAGCGAATCGCGCAGTTCCTCGAGCCGGCGCGTCTGCGCGTTGATCTCGCGCTGCAGATCGTCGAGCGAACGCCCCTCCGCGACGGGCGCTGCCGGCGCGACCTGCGTCGCGGCCGGAGGCGCCCCGCCCACCTGAGGCTGCGCAGCCGGACGGGCCGGCTCCAGTCCCTGCCACTGGTCCTGCGCATGGGCCGTCGCGGCGGCGGCGAGCCACAGGCACGGGGCGAGCATCAGGCGGCGGGGCAACTGCGGCGTCCTTCTCATGCGTCGTCCTTCTGGTGCGGTCGGCCGGCTTCCTTCCGATAGAACGCGGTCCGACACGAAATCAGGGCGCAACCGCGCGGTCAGGGAGCGGTCGCGGTCACCATCGCGTTGTGCAGCGTGGACTGGGTGTTCAGGTCCTGGAACGCCTGCAGCGTGTCGACGCCGACGTTCACCGTGGTCAGCGCGCGGATGTCCTGTCCGTCGAGCGTGTTCTGGATCACCACGCCGCCCGGCAACCCGCCCGGCTGGAACGTGTTGCCTCCGCCGACCTGCACCACCACGCCGTCGTTGAAGCGCTGCAGCTCGCGCGCCTGCGCGGTGGTCATGCGGCCCACGTCGGGAATCTGCACGCGCGTGGTCGCCATCAGTTCGCCGTTGACGAACACCGCGCGCTCGATGCCGAACGACAGCGCCATGCCGCCGTCGGTCATGAAGCCGCCGCGCATGTCGTCCAGGCGCGCGGGGTCGATGGCGACCCATTCCGGCCCCAGCACCTCCGCCGGTGGCGCCGCGAACGCCGGCGCGCACCACGCCAGCATCGCGATGAAAACGTACTTGAGCCGAACCCGTTCGATCCGCCTGTGATGCAGCGAGGGCGATGTCATCGTCCGACCCTCCGTCAGATGTCGCCCGGGCCGCGCCGGGGCGTCACGATGTTGTAGAGGCTGTCGCGGGCGATGCCCGCATCCAGCGGCGCGGGAGGCGCCGTGCGCCAGTCGCGCGCCATGTTGAACTGCGCCCGGTCGCGGCGGTTGTGCACCACGAACAGGATGCGGTTGTCCCACAGTTTCTCGAAACGCGAACGCGGCATCGCGCGCGTGCCGCGTGCGGGGTCGCCCAGCAGCACGCGATCGTTGCGGAAGCCCTTCACCACCACGAAGTGGCGGTAGCCGCGATCGTTGAGC
Organism: Lysobacter sp. SCRH-1R; assembly: GCF_057747855.1. Classification (NCBI taxonomy): domain Bacteria; kingdom Pseudomonadati; phylum Pseudomonadota; class Gammaproteobacteria; order Lysobacterales; family Lysobacteraceae; genus Lysobacter; species Lysobacter sp. SCRH-1R. Next base: position 2,248,232 of record NZ_CM173227.1, read on the forward strand.
AGCACGATCGCCGGCAGGCCCTCGGCGACGAGCTTGTCGAGCGGCTGTTCGAAGCCGTCGGCCTCGAAGCCCAGCGAACGCAGGTAGCGGCGCATGTCCAGCAGCGAGAACCCGCGCTGGCGGATCTTCGCCTGGTCGCCGGTTTCGTACATGCGCATGAACACTTCGGCCTCGGTGACCGGATGGCCGTACTGGTAGGTCAGCAGCGTCGCGGTCGCGGCCGAGCCGCAGCTGAAGTCGTACTGCTGCCGCACGGTGGTCTTGAAGCGCGCTTCCTTGAGGCTCGTGACGCGCAGCGTGTAGCTGCCGTTCGGTGGCGCGCGCACGTCCACCGTCCCGGCCTGCACGAGGCCGGAAACCAGGATCCACGCCGAAGCCGCGATCCACGCACGGCGCCGGAATGTACGCAGGCTCATGGGCCCGCGTCCGCGAACTTCACGTTCACGATCATCGCGTTCTGGATCAGCACGTTCGCGCCGGTGTTCTGGATGACCGTGGAAATGCCGCTGGCGCTGGCGAACGAACCGCCCGCGACGGAGTTGCTGCCGGTCAGCACGTCGTCGGCGATCGCGTCCTCGACGCGGCCGTTGACGAGGATGTCGTTGTCGACGAGTTGGGCTTCGCCGCCGCGCAGGTCGGCAAGCGCGGACGGATCGACCGCGGCGCCGAACGCGGCGTCGGGTGCGTCCGCCTCGTCGATGACGAGGGGCTGGGTTGCCGTGGGCTCGGGAATTTCCTGCGCCCAGGCCACACCGGCGACGATCCACATCGCCACGCCTGCCAGACCGCCCAATGCGATGGAACGATTGCGTTGCATCGTCATGCTCCTTGCCCTTCGCTTCCTCCCTGCGCCATCGCGGGAGTCCCGCCGGCGCGGACGCCGGCGGGAATGCGATGCGCATCCGGTGACGCAGCGGAGCGGGGGCTCCGATGCGTCGAGGGGAAGGCGCTTACGGGCCTACGGTCAGGTTGGCCTGGACGGTGATGCCCTGCTGGATCAGCGAGGAGAAGCCGCTGTTCTGCGCGGCCACCGTGATGCCCGCTGCGCCGCTGGCGGTGCCGGTCATGGTCGAGGACATATCGAATGTGCCCGCATCGACCATGTTGCTGCCGCCCGCGCCGCCGGTGCCGCCGGTTGCGCCGTTGCCGACGCCGCCGTTGCCTACGCCACCGTTGCCGGTGCCGCCCGCGCCGCCGTCGCCGCCGGTCGCGCCGGCCGCCGCCACCGCGCCGTCACCGGCAGTGGCCGAGCCGTTGCTCGCGCTCGCGTCCGCGCTGCCATTGCTGGCATCGCCGTTGGTGGCCGAACCACCCGCGCCGCCGCCGCCCGCACTGGCGGTCACGGTGCCGCTGGCACCGCCGTCGCCCGCGGTCGCGCCGGACGTGCCGGTGCCCGCGCCTGCGGTCGCGGTGGAGGTCGAGCTGGGCGCGCCGCCCGCACCGCCTGCGCCGCCGGTGCCCGTTCCGCCCGCACCGCCCGCGCCGCCGGTGCCGTCGTTGCCGGCATCGTTGCCGCCGCCACCGCCGCCGCCGTCGTTGCCGCCGGCGCCGCCGCCACCACCACCGTCGCTGCCGCCCGCCAGCGAACCGGACGCGGCCACGCTTGCGCCGCCGGCATCGCCGCTGTCGTTGTCGGTGTCGCCGCCACGGCCGCTGCGGATGTCGTAGACATCGCCGCCGCGTCCGCCGCGTGCCGCGGTCGCATCGCCGATCGTCGCGTCGCCGACGGTCGCGTCGCCGGAGGTCGCGCTGCCGTTCACCGCGGAGCCGCCGGAGCCGCCATCGCCGCCCGAGCCACCGTCGCCGCCATTGCCGCCAGCGCCGCCGTTGCCGTCGCCGCCGTAACCGTCGCCGCCATAGCCATCGCCGCCGGAACCACCGGAACCGCCATTGGCGTTGCCGTTGTTGGTCGCGACGTTGCCGATGCCATAGGTGCGCACGTCATACACGGCGCCTTCGAGCAGGGTCGATGCGACGATCGTGCTGGAGGTCGAGCTGAACGTGCTGGAGTCGGTGTAGGTGTTGGTGGCGGTGCCACCGCTGTGCGCCGCGGCGGAGCCCGCGTCGGCCGTGGCGTCGCCATCGTTGCCGCGGTTGTCGCCGGTGCTGTTGTCGGATGCATCGATCGGGACGTTGACGTTGGCGAGGATGTCGTCGCCCTCGCCGCCGTTGCCGTTGGTTTGTTGTGCCATCGCCTGGCCGCCGAGACCAAGGCCGATGAGCACCGCTGTTGCCATCAAGCTGGTACGAATGCGCATTGTTGTTCTCCTTTACGTGACGTCGGCTGGCGCCCGGGGGAGGCACCGGTAAACGACGCAAGGAACTACACGCATGCCCGGTGCCAACCGTCGTTCAGGCGCGGCAACGCGTTGATCCGGCGGATTAATCGTCCTGAACGGAGCGCGCATCGCGCCTGCGGTGCGCGCGCACCATCGCGAAGCGGCCCCGCTCGTTGCAAAACTGAAATGCGCCTTGCGGCCATTGCCATGCATCGGACCGCGATGTGCGACGCAAGGCATTGATGCGACGGTGCGATGCACGCATCCGGCGGGATTCAGCCGCACGTATCAGCAGCGAAACGCGGGACATTACCGCGACACTTCAGCGGCAACACGCCCTTTTCCGCTCAGGCATTTACATCGGGAAGTTCGAGGGCGACCGGCGTTACGGGGCGGCAACGCCCGGAAAACACTCAGGTTCGTCCGTCGCCTCCGCTCACATCCCCGTCACGGCGTGCGGCGTTGCGCTGCGCGCGCAGGCGGTCGAGCTTCTCCTTGAGCTTGATCTCCAGTCCGCGTTCGACCGGCGCGTAGTACACGCGCTCGCCCATCGCGTCGGGGAAACCGGTCTGGTCGAGCGCGATGCCGCCGTCGACGTCGTGGTCGTACTGGTAGCCCTTCGAATAGCCGAGCTGCTTCATCAGCTTCGTCGGCGCGTTGCGCAGGTGCAGCGGGACGTCCTGCGTTCCATACTGCTGGACGTCGGCGCGCGCGGCGTTGTACGCGGCGTACACCGCGTTCGATTTCGCGGTGGTCGCCAGGTACACCACGACCTGCGCGAGCGCGAGTTCGCCTTCCGGACTGCCGAGGCGTTCGTAGGTATCCCACGCTTCCAGCGCCATCGGCATCGCGCGCGGATCGGCCAGGCCGATGTCCTCCACCGCCATGCGCGTGAGGCGTCGCGCAAGGTACGCGCGATCGCAGCCGCCGTCGAGCATGCGCGCGAACCAGTACAGCGCGGCGTCCGGGTTCGAACTGCGCACGGATTTGTGCAGCGCCGAGATCTGGTCGTAGAACTGTTCGCCGCCCTTGTCGAAGCGGCGCGTGCGATCGGCGAGCACCTGCGCGAGCGTGGCAGCTGTGATCTCGCCACCCTCGCCTTCGGCCAGTTCGGCGGCGATTTCCAGCAGCGTCAGGGCGCGACGCACGTCGCCGTCGGCGGCCTGCGCGATCTCGCCCAGAAGCGCATCGTCGACCTGCAATCCGCGTCCGCCGAGGCCGCGCTCTTCATCGTCCAGCGCCTGCCGCAGCGCGATGCGGATGTCGTCGGCCGACACCGCTTCCATCACGTGCACGCGGCAGCGCGAGAGCAATGCGGAGTTGAGTTCGAACGACGGGTTCTCGGTGGTCGCGCCGACGAACAGGATCGTGCCGCGCTCGATGTGCGGCAGGAAGGCGTCCTGCTGCGCCTTGTTGAAGCGGTGCACCTCGTCGACGAACAGCACGGTGCGGTGACCTTCGGCGAAGCGTTGCGCGGCTTCGGCGAGCACCTGCCGCACTTCGGGCAGGCCGGAAAGCACGGCGGAAATCGCGCGGAAATCCGCGTCGGCATATTTGGCCAGCAGCAACGCGAGCGTGGTCTTGCCGCAGCCCGGCGGGCCCCACAGGATCATCGAATGCACCCGGCCGGACTCGATCGCCCGACGCAACGCCGAACGCGGCGACAGCAGGCGCTTCTGCCCGACCATCTCGTCGAGCGTGCGCGGACGCATGCGCTCGGCGAGCGGCTGCATGCCGCGGTTGTCGACGTGGAGCAGGTCGTCGGTCAGCGAGGATGAGGAAACGGTACGGCGGGCCACGTGCGGTCTCGGGGAGAGATGCGCACACGATAGCAAGGTGGGCGAAACGGGGGCGTTGCCTCGCCTTTGCCCTTCTTCCTTCGGGAGAAGGTGCCCGAAGGGCGATGAGGGCAACGGAGGCAGGCAGGAATGCTGTGCACTGCGTTTTTCCTTCTCCCCTCGGAGAAGGTGCCCGAGGGGCGGATGAGGGGGAACGGAGGGGCACGGCTCGTCCTTGCGGCGCTTCACTGCGCTGCGGGTTTCTGCTGTCTCTACGTGCCCCTCACCCCAACGCCTCTCCCGTCGGAAGAGGGGCTTTACAGTCGCTCACGGAGACGGAGCGAGCGAGGCCGTCTGCGCCGTTTCCGGCCCCAACTGGTAATCCAGCTGCAACCACGCCCCATCGCGCCGGTCGTACAGCGCATGGATGCGCACCTCGCTGCTGCCGTCGAGGCCGAAATCGGCGAGGCCGCGGGCCTCCATGCCGAGGTAATGGCCGGCCATCTCGGTCGTGTCCACGCGATCGAGCTGCATGCGCACCGTCGTGGTGCCCACTTCGTCCTGCAGCAACGCCGCCATGCGATCCTCCAGCTGCCGCAGCGCCACACTGTCGTTCGGGATCAGGCGGCCGTCGCCGCCGACGCCGATCTCCAGTTCCGGCCAACCCGCCTGCCCTAGAAACTCGTCGTACCGGCTCGCGAAACGGAAGCCGATCCAGCCCGTCTCGCCCGCGAAGCGCATGCCGCCTTCGCCACGGATCGCGCGTTGCCGCCCGTCGATCGACTGCTCCTGCAGATCGTCGAACCGGGCCTCGATCGCGCGTCCGCCGAAGCGTTCCGACAATGCGGCCACCACCGTTCCGGCGATCGCCTTCTCCAGCGCCGCGCGGTCCATCGTGCGCGGCATCGGCGACGACACGAGCGCGCCCCCCGTTGGCGGCGGCGTGGGCAGCGGCTCGTTCGAAAGCGCCGGTGGCGTGGCCAGGCACAGGCCGATCAGAAGCAGCGAAGGACGGCAGGTCACGCGACGCTCCGGCGGCCGGCGGATCCGGCCCCTGCGCTTTCCCAAACGAAAAGGCCTGCCGAAGCAGGCCTTTCGATTCGCGATGGCGAGGTGTACGGCTTACTCGCCGCCGATCACGTCCACACCCTTGGGCGGCGTGTAGCGGAACGTGTCCGCCGCGAAGGCCGGGTTGCGCTTCCAGCCGGTGAAGTCGATTTCGGTGCGCTGGCCGAGGTTGTCGACCACCTGCATCTTCGCCAGTCCGCTCTGGCCGAAGCCCAGGCGCGCGCTGCGGAACGCCGCCTGCGATTCGTCCTTCGGCGCGAGCGCGAGCCATTCCAGGCCCTTGTCCATGCCCAGCTCCTTCACCACGAACTGCGCGTCGAGCTTGGCCGGATCGATCAACGCGGCGAGGGGACTGTTCTGCTCTTCCACACCCTGCGGGCGCACCGTGGCCTGCTGCAGGTCCGGATCGAACACCCACACCTTCTTGCCGTCGGCGACGATCAGCTGCGGGTACGGCTTCACGTACTGCCAGCGGAACAGGCGCGGCGCCGACAGTGCCAGCGTGCCGGTCGAGGTTTCCTTCAGCTTGCCCTGCGGGTCGAAGACCTGCTGGCTGAACTCACCGCTGAGCCCCTTCAGGCCCTTGGTGAACGCGTTGAGGTCGTCGCGCGCACCGGCGAAGGCCGTAGTCGAGGCCAACGCGAGCGCCAGGGCGGCGCCGATGAAACGAACTGCACGCATGCGAAAAACTCCGGGGTTTCACGTGTTGCCGGCGAGTGTGCCGGCGGTTGTCTGAACAGGCCTGCACGCCGCGGCATGGTGCCGCGGCACGGTTCATTTCGGCGGCGGCGGCGCCAGCACCGAGCGGTCGCCGTTGTGCTCCGGCGGGGTTACGACGCCGGCGGCTTCCATCGCCTCGATCAGGCGCGCGGCGCGGTTGTAGCCGATCTTCAGGCGACGCTGCACGCCGGAGATCGATGCGCGGCGGGTCTCGGTGACGATGCGCACGGCCTCGTCGTACAGCGGATCGGACTCGTCGCCACCCCCGCCGCCGGTTTCCGGCAGGCCGGTCGCGCCGACCACCACGCCGTCGCCCATGGTCTGCACTTCGTCCAGCACGCCTTCGATGTAATCCGGGCCGCCGCCGACCTGCTTGAGGTGTTCGACGACGCGGTGCACTTCCTCGTCCGACACGAACGCACCGTGCACGCGCTCCGGCATCGCCGTGCCCGGCGGCAGGTAGAGCATGTCGCCGTGGCCGAGCAGCGTTTCCGCGCCGGACTGGTCGAGGATGGTGCGCGAGTCGATCTTGCTCGACACCTGGAACGCGATGCGCGTGGGGATGTTCGCCTTGATCAGGCCGGTGATGACGTCCACCGACGGGCGCTGCGTGGCCAGGATCAGGTGGATGCCGGCCGCGCGCGCCTTCTGCGCCAGGCGCGCGATCAGCTCTTCGACCTTCTTGCCGACGATCATCATCATGTCGGCGAATTCGTCGATGAAGATGACGATGAACGGCAGCGTCTCGAGCGGGCGCGGCGTCTCGCCGAGTTCGGCGTTGGGCTTGAACAGCGGGTCCATCATCGGCTGCCCGGCGTCGATGGCGTCCTTCACCTTCTTGTTGAAGCCGGCGAGGTTTCGCACGCCGACGGCCGACATCAGCTTGTAGCGGCGCTCCATCTCGGCCACGCACCAGCGCAGGCCGTTGGCCGCTTCCTTCATGTCGGTGACGACCGGCGCCAGCAGGTGCGGGATCCCCTGGTAGACCGAGAGCTCCAGCATCTTCGGGTCGATCATCAGCATCCGCAGATCCTTCGCGGAGGCCTTGTACAGCAGCGACAGCACCATCGCGTTGATCGCGACGGACTTGCCCGAACCGGTGGTGCCGGCGACCAGCAGGTGCGGCATGCGCGCCAGGTCGGCGACGGTCGGACGGCCGGCGATGTCCTTGCCCAGCGCCAGCGTGAGCGGGCTGACCGACTTGTCGTATTCCTTCGAACGCAGCAGTTCGGACAGGAAAATCATCTCGCGCGAGGTGTTCGGCGTTTCCAGGCCGATCACCGACTTGCCCGGGATCACGTCGACCACGCGCACCGACTTGACCGACAGGCCGCGCGCGATGTCCTTGTCGAGCGAGGAGATCTGGCTGACCTTCACGCCCGGCGCGGGCTCGATCTCGAACCGCGTGATGACCGGGCCCGGGTACGCGCCGACGACCTGCGCGTCGATGCGGAAGTCCTTGAGCTTGAATTCGATCTGGCGCGAGAGGGTTTCCAGCGTCTGTTCGTCGTAGCCCTTGGGCTGCGGCTTGGGGTCGTCGAGCAGCGCCAGCGGCGGGATGTCCGAGCCGTCGCCGGTGTGGAACAGCGGAATCTGCGTCTCGCGCTTGGCGCGTTCGCTCTTCTCCACGACGGCGGCAGCCGGCGGCGGCGGTTCGATCTTCACCGGCGCACGCTTGGCGCGCAGTTCGGTGTCGACCTTGCGCGCTTCCTCGCGCTCCTCGCGCAGCGCGCGTGTCTGCTGCCACTGCGTGGCCTGCTTCTCGCCCTTGCGGAACAGCGTGGTGGCGGTCGGTCCGAACGCCAGCACCCACTGTCCGATCTTGTCCATCACCGCGAACCATGACAATCCGGTCGCCAGCGTCACCGACACCAGCAACAGCGCGAGCAGGAACAGATTGCCGCCGACCGGGCCGAAGCCGCTGTAGAGCGACTTGCCGACCAGCTGGCCGAGGATGCCGCCCGCGCGGGCGGAGAACGCTTCGGCGTGGCCGACGCGCAGTTCGAGCAGGCCCGTGGCCGCCACGAGAAAGCCGACGATGCCGACCAATCGCAGCGCAGGGCCGAAGTCCGCGTCGCCGTCGCCATCGCTGTCCATGCCGAACAGCGCGATCCATGCGATCGCGCCGAGCATGATCGGAAGCAGGAACGCCACGTAGCCGCACAGGTACAGCAGGACGTCGGCCGTCCACGCGCCGACGCGACCGCCGACGTTGTGCAGCGGCGCGGTCACGCTGCCCGAATGCGACCAGCCCGGATCCTGCGGCGAGAACGTTACCAGGCTCGCCAGCAGGTACAGCAGCAGCGGCGCGATCAGGATCAGCGCGATGTCGCGCACCAGCCGCTGCCGTCGCGGCGACGGCGGCAACTTCTCGGCCTTGAGCTTCTTTCGACTGGCTGCGGACGCTTGCGCCACCGTGATGTACTGCCTCAACAGGAGTTCGTTAGTTATTGAATATACGACAGAAGCGGGCCAGTCAGGCGAACTTTTGCCCCGGGACCGGCATCCCGCCGATGCGCCGGACTTCCGGGTCCGTCATTCCGGCGACGGCCGGGATCCAGGCCGACAGCCTATCCCAGCTCCCCTGCCCGCCAAACCACAACGCACCGCGAGGGTTCAGCGTTACGGGCGTGGATCCAGGCCTTCGCCGGGTGGCGAGTTCCCGCGTTCGACGCAACACCAACAAAAACGGGGAGCGCCAGTCGCCCGGCGCTCCCCGCATGTCGTTGCGAACGCCTGCTTAGACCTTCATGTCCTGCAGCGCCGGGTGGACGATCTTGCCGCCCTCGACGTTGATGCCGCGCACCAGCGCCTGGTTGTTGCGCCAGTCGCTGCCCGAGGCGAGCTTGTTGACCCACGGCAGGATCGCCGCGCAGATCGCCTGCGAGCTGGTCTGCGGCACGGCGCCCGGCATGTTGGTCACGCAGAAGTGGGTGACGCCCTCTTCCACGTAGGTCGGCTCCTTCCACGTGGTCGGACGCGAGGTCTCGAAGCAGCCGCCCTGGTCGATCGAGATGTCGACCAGCACGCTGCCGTCCTGCATGCCCTTGAGCATCTCGCGGGTCATCACGTGCGGCGCGCGCGCGCCGGTCACCAGCACGGCGCCGACGACGAGGTCGGCCGAGGCGACTTCACGCGCCACGACGTCCGCGTACGGGTACAGCGCGGTGACGTTGTTGCCCAGGCGCATCATTTCTTCCATGCGGTCCTGGCGCATTTCGAACACCACCACATTCGAGCCGCCGGCCGCGGCCAGCTGCGCCGACGCGCTGCCGGCCTTGCCCGCGCCGAACACCACGACCTTGCCGCGCTCGGTCGACGGCAGGCCGCCGAGCAGCTTGCCCTTGCCGCCTTCGGGCTGGTGCAGCAGGTGCGTGCCGACCTGCACGGCGATCTTGCCGGCGATGACCGACATCGGCGCCAGCAGCGGCAGGTCGCCGTTGGGCAGCTCGACGGTTTCGAACGCAACGCCGGTCAGGCCGATGTCGAGCAGCTGGCGCGTGAGCTTCGGCTCGGCGGCCAGGTGCAGGTAGCAGAACAGCAGGTGATCCTTCCGCAGGTGCGCCAGGTCGCCGGCGATCGGCTCCTTCACCTTCACGATCAGCTCGCCCTTCTCGTAGAGCGCGGCGGCATCGGGGGCGATCTTCACGCCGAGCTGGGTGTACTGCTCGTCCTTGAAGCCCGACTTGATGCCGGCATCCTTCTCGATCCAGACCTCGTGGCCGCGCTTGACCAGGTCGCCGGCCGCGGCCGGAACGAGCGCGACGCGCCCTTCGAGGGTCTTGGTTTCCTTGGGAACGCCGATCCGCATGTCTCTTACCTTCGATCGTTGAAAGGCCGCGCGTTGTGCGCGGCCGTTGGGGGGATGTGGTGACGAAAAAAACGCCGCATCGGCGGCGCGCGTGCCTATTGTCGTCCGTCGCCCCGGCGGCCTCACGGCGCAGTGCAACATTGCGTCGCGCGACAGAGCCGGTTCAGTGCCTTGTGTTAGGGGGACCGCGCCGCCAAGCTATGACTCCTACGTTCCGTTGCACACGCCTGCGTATGGCGGAACCCACCGCGCGCAGCGCACTTCACACAGCACGCAATTATACCCATGAGCCCATCGAAGCACTCCAAAGTCATCATCCTCGGCTCCGGCCCGGCCGGCTGGACGGCCGCCGTCTACGCCGCGCGCGCCAACCTGAAGCCGCTGGTGATCACCGGCCTGCAGATGGGCGGCCAGCTGATGACGACGACCGAAGTCGACAACTGGCCCGGCGACGCGCACGGCCTGATGGGCCCGGACCTGATGGCGCGCATGCAGTCGCATGCGGAGCGTTTCGATACCGAAGTCGTGTTCGACCACATCCACACGGCGGACCTGTCCTCGCGCCCGTACCGCCTGGTCGGCGACAGCGGCGAGTACACCTGCGACGCGCTGATCATCGCCACCGGCGCGACGGCGAAGTACCTGGGCCTGCCGTCGGAAGAGCTGTTCAAGGGCCGCGGCGTGTCCGCGTGCGCGACCTGCGACGGCTTCTTCTACAAGGAGCAGGACGTGGCGGTGATCGGCGGCGGCAACACCGCGGTCGAGGAAGCGCTGTACCTGTCGAACATCGCGCGCAAGGTCTACCTCGTGCACCGCCGCGACACGCTGCGCGCCGAGAAGATCATGCAGGACAAGCTGTTCGCGAAGATCCAGGCCGGCAAGATCGAACCGGTGTGGCATCACCAGGTCGACGAAGTGCTCGGCAACGACGCGGGCGTGACCGGCGTGCGGGTGAAGTCGGTGCAGGATGGCTCGACGAAGGAAATCCCGATCCACGGCCTGTTCGTCGCCATCGGGCACACGCCGAACACCTCGCTGTTCGAAGGCCAGTTGGAGATGAAGAACGGCTATCTGGTCATCAGGACCGGTCTCGACGGCAACGCGACGCAGACCTCGGTGCCGGGCGTGTTCGCCGCGGGCGACGTCGCCGACCAGGTGTATCGCCAGGCGATCACTTCGGCGGGCTTCGGCTGCATGGCGGCGCTGGATGCCGAGAAGTTCCTGGACAAGGAAGGCTGAAGAAGGGTTTTCGACACGGAGCAGCAGGCGGCCCGTTTCTGCTCCGCGTCCGATGAAAAATGCACGAAGCACGCATCCTCGATTCGCTGGCGAAAGTCCCGGCCTCGCAATGGGATGCGTTGCACGACGGCCGCAATCCGTTCGTCGCGCATGCCTTCCTGCTCGGGCTCGAACAGCACGGCTGCCTGCGCGAACGCTGGGGCTGGCGACCGCAACACCTGACGCTCTGGGACGGCGATGACCTCATCGCCGCCGCACCTGCGTACCTGAAGGACAACTCGCACGGCGAGTTCGTGTTCGACCACGCCTGGGCGCACGCGTATGCGCGCACCGGGCTCGATTACTTTCCCAAGTGGCTCTGCGCCGTGCCCTACTCGCCCGTCACCGGGCCGCGGCTGCTGGCGAACACGCCGGAACGGCGGGGCATGCTCGTGCAGGTGATGGCCGGGCTGGGCGCGGGCAACGAACTGTCGTCGGCGCACGTCAACTTCCACACGCCGGAGGAGGACGCCGATTTCGACGACGACTGGCTGCAGCGCCTGGACGTCCAGTACCACTGGCGCAACGATCGCGGCTGGCGCGGTTTCGACGACTACCTCGCCGCCTTCGACCACAAGCATCGAAAGAACATCCGCCAGGAACGCGCGAAGGTCGCGCGTGCGGGCATCACGTTCCGCGTGGCCGACGGCACGCAGGCGACGGCGGAGGACCTCTCCGCGATGCACGACTTCTACCTGCAGACCTTCGCCGAGTACGGCAACCATCCGGCGATCACCCTGGAGTTCCTGCAGCACCTCGCGCGCGCGATGCCGGAATCGCTGGTGATCATGCTGGCGATGCGCGACGACGCGCCGATCGCCGGCGCGCTGTGCCTGCGTGGCGGCGACACGCTGTACGGCCGCTATTGGGGCGCGATGGAAACCGTGCCCGGCCTGCATTTCGAAACCTGCTACTACCAGGGCATCGAATACTGCCTGCGCGAGGGCCTGACCCGCTTCGAACCCGGCGCGCAGGGCGAACACAAGCTCGCGCGCGGCTTCCTGCCGACCTTCGTGCGCAGCCGGCACTGGATCGCCCACCCGCAGTTCCGCGACGCGCTGCGCGACTGGTGCGCGCAGGAGGCCGAGTCGATCCGTGCCTACGCCCGCACGCTCGCCGCGCATTCGCCGTTCAAGTCGAGCGAAGGCGGAGCCGGCGGTGGCGATGCGTCATCATCGCCGGCGTGAGCACCCTGCCCGCCCTGCTCCCGCCCGAGCCCGACGCGCCGTTCCCGCCGGTCGAGCAGGCGCTGCGCCAACCCGACGGACTGCTCGCCGTGGGCGGCGACCTGAGCCCGACGCGGCTGCTCAACGCCTACCGGCACGGCATCTTCCCCTGGTATTCGCAGGGCCAGCCGATCCTGTGGTGGAGCCCCGACCCGCGCACGGTGTTCGCCACCGACGGCGTGCGGCTGGGCTCGAAGTTCCGCCGCGGCCTGCGGCGTTCGATCTGGGAGGTGCGTGCCGACACGGCCTTCGCGCAGGTGGTCCAGGCCTGCGCCGAGACGCCCCGCCCGGGCCAGCGCGGCACGTGGATCACCCGCGAGATGCGCGCCGCCTACCAGCGCATGCATGAGCTCGGTCACGCGCATTCGTTCGAGGTCTTCGACGGCGCGCGGCTGGTCGGCGGGATCTACGGCGTGGCGATCGGCCGCATGTTCTTCGGCGAGAGCATGTTCAGCGCCGTCTCGGGCGGTTCGAAGGTCGCCCTCGCCGCGCTCGCCCTCCATCTACGCGACTGGGGCTTCCCTTTGATCGACGCGCAGGTCGAGAACGACCACCTGATGAGCCTGGGGGCCCGGAGCTGGCCCCGGCCGCGGTTCAGCGCGGCGGTCGCCGAACTGACTGCCAGGCCCGGTATCGTGGGCGCGTGGTCGGCCCGCGTGGGCGGCTGGCCGGCAGCCCGGCTGGCCGACGCGAACTTTGCGGATGGGAGCCGGGCGGATGGGAGCCGGTCGGACGTGAAGCCGTCCGGAACGGCGATCGACGATCCTTAACCGATTTTTTGCACCGACGCCACCGGCATGGCAAAATGCGGGGCTTCGTTGCCGCTCCGCTTCCGGAACCGGCGCCACGACACACATACCAGGAACCACATGGCAAAAGACGACGTGATCGAATTCGAGGGCACGGTGGCGGAAACCCTTCCGAACACCATGTTCCGGGTGCGCCTCGAAAACGGGCACGAGATCATTGCCCACATCTCCGGCCGCATGCGCAAGAACTACATCCGCATCCTGACCGGCGACAAGGTGAAGGTCGAAATGACCCCGTACGACCTGACCAAGGGTCGCATTACCTACCGCATGAAGTAATCGCGGCAAGTGATTGAATAAAAAAGGCGGCCTTGGCCGCCTTTTTCGTTTCCGCGGACCGGCGCGGAGGTCAGACCGTCGCCGGGAGCAGCTTCTCCGGTTCCGCCTGCGTGGTGACGACCAGCTCGTCGTCCTTCACGTCGATGGTGACCTTGCCGCCGTTGACCAGCTTGCCGAACAGCAGCTCGTCGGCCAGCGGACGCTTGATCTTCTCCTGGATCACGCGCGCCATCGGACGGGCACCCATCAGCGGGTCGAAGCCGTGCTGTGCCAGCCAGTCGCGGGCGGTCGGGGTGGCCGACAGGGCGACGTCCTTCTCGTGGAGCTGGGTCTCCAGCTCGATCAGGAACTTGTCCACCACGCGCAGGATGTGCTCGAAGCCCAGCGGCTGGAACTGCACGACCGCGTCCAGGCGGTTGCGGAATTCGGGACTGAAGCTGCGGCGGATCACTTCCATCGCGTCGGTCGAGTGGTCCTGCTTGGTGAAGCCGATCGAACGGCGCGAGGCCTGCGCGGCACCGGCGTTGGTCGTCATCACCAGGATCACGTTCTTGAAGTTCGCCTCGCGGCCGTTGGTGTCGGTGAGGACGCCCCGGTCCATGACCTGCAACAGGATGTTGAAGATGTCCGGATGGGCCTTCTCGACCTCGTCCAGCAGCAGCACGCAGTGCGGGGTCTTGACGATCTTCTCCGTCAGCAGGCCGCCCTGGTCGAAGCCGACGTAACCCGGAGGCGCGCCGATCAGGCGGCTGACCGAATGCGGCTCCATGTATTCGGACATGTCGAAGCGGACCAGTTCGATGCCCAGCTGCAGCGCGAGCTGCTTGGTCACCTCGGTCTTGCCCACGCCGGTCGGGCCGGCGAAGAGGAAGTTGCCGATCGGCTTGTCCGGATTGCCCAGGCCCGAGCGGGCGAGCTTGATCGCCGAGGTCAGCGTGTCGATCGCCGGATCCTGGCCGAAGATCACCATCTTCAGGTTGCGCTCGAGGTTCTTGAGCACGTCCTTGTCGGAGGCGGACACCTGCTTGGTCGGAATGCGCGCCATCTTCGCGACGATCGTCTCGATCTCCTCGACGTCGATCAGCGACTTGCGCACGTCGTCCGCGAGCAGGCGCTGGCGAGCGCCGGCCTCGTCGATGACGTCGATGGCCTTGTCGGGGAGCAGGCGGTCGCCGATGTGCTTCACCGACAGGTCCACGGCGGCCTGCAGCGCGTCGTCGGCGTAAGTCACGCCGTGGTGCGCCTCGTACTTGGGCTTGAGGCCCTGCAGGATCTCGTAGGCCTCGCCCACCGTCGGCTCGACGATGTCGATCTTCTGGAAGCGACGCGCCAAGGCACGGTCCTTCTCGAAGATGCCGCGGTATTCCTGGAACGTGGTCGAGCCGATGCAGCGCAGTTCGCCCGAGGCGAGCGCCGGCTTGATCAGGTTGGAGGCGTCCATCGTGCCGCCGCTGGCCGAGCCCGCACCGATGATGGTGTGGATCTCGTCGATGAAGAGCACGGCCTCGGGCAGCTTCTTCAGCTGCGTCAGCACGGCCTTCAGGCGCTTCTCGAAGTCGCCGCGGTATTTGGTGCCGGCGACCAGGGCGCCCAGGTCGAGCGCGTAGATCGTCGCGTCGGCCAGCACCTCGGGCACGTCGCCGTCGACGATGCGCTTGGCCAGGCCTTCGGCGATGGCGGTCTTGCCCACGCCGGCCTCGCCGACGTAGAGCGGGTTGTTCTTGCGGCGGCGGCACAGCACCTGGATGGTGCGCTCCACTTCGTCGGCGCGACCGACCAGCGGGTCGATCTTGCCGTCGCGCGCGAGCTGGTTGAGGTTCACCGCGAACTCCGCCAGCGCGTCGCCCTTGCCCTCGCCCTCGCCGCCTTCGCCGGACGGGGATTCGCCGTCCTCCTGCGAACGCGCCGGCTCCTGGCCGCCGTGTTTGGCGATGCCGTGGGAGATGTAGTTGACGACGTCCAGGCGGGCGACGTCCTGCTGGTTGAGGAAGTAGACCGCGTGGCTGTCCTTCTCGCCGAAGATCGCCACCAGCACGTTCGCGCCGGTCACTTCCTTCTTGCCGCTGGACTGCACGTGGTAGACCGCGCGCTGCAGCACGCGCTGGAAACCGAGGGTCGGCTGGGTGTCGCGATCGACGTCCTCGGGCAGCACCGACACCGAGGTGGCGATGGCCTGCTCCAGGTCGGTGCGCAGGCGCTGGAAGTCGACCCCGCACGCCTTGAGCACGCTTTCGGCCGAGGGGTTGTCGAGCAGCGCCAGCAGCAGGTGTTCGACCGTCATGTACTCGTGACGCGCCTCGCGGGCGCGCTTGTAGCACTGGCCGATGCTGTATTCGAGATCCTTGCTGAACATGGTGGCGTAAGCCTCCGGAAAGCTACTGCCGTCCTAGATGGGGACGGGCATGGGGAATTCCATGCTCGCAAGACCTCGGGTGGACCCGGTCCGGGACCGGCGTTCCGCCCTTATCGCTCAGGACGTACTGAGGAGCACTTTTAGGCCTTTTCCATCGTGCACAGCAAGGGATGTTGGTTGAGTCTTGAAAATTCGTTCACCTGCGCCACTTTCGATTCTGCGACCTCGCGGGTGAAAACGCCGCAGACGCCACGGCCGCGGGTATGTACGTGCAGCATGATCTGGGTGGCCTTCTCGGCGTTCATCGCGAAAAAGCGCATCAGGACCTCCACCACGAAGTCCATCGGCGTGTAGTCGTCGTTCAGCAGCAGGACGGAATACAGCGGTGGACGCGCGATTTCGGGCTTGCCCGTCTCCACCAGGACGCCATGCTGGTGCTCGTGTTCGGTCTGTTTGGCCATGGCGGGATTATAGGCCGCAGGTCCGGCGGGTCGTGGACGCCCGAGCCCGGCGGCCGGCACAATGCCTGTTTCCCGCCTTCGATCACGTACGAGGAACGCACATGCGACTTCACGCTCTCGCCGTCGCCCTGGTGTCGCTGTCGGCCTCGATGCCGGCGCTCGCCGACGACACGTCCATGCGTGAAACGGTCCGTTCCGCCGATCCGGACATCGCGCGGCAGCTCGACAGCCTGAAGTACAAGTACGAGATCGACGCCGACGGCGACTACAAGCTGGGCTTCGACATGGACAACGGCCGCTCGCAGCTGGCGTTCGTGATCTCCGCCGTGGAGAGCTTCGGCGACATGAAGGTGCGCGAGGTCTGGGCGCCGGCGTATCGCGCCAGCGAGGGCAGCGAGTTCCCGGTGGCCGTCGCCAACCGCCTGCTCGAGGACAGTCAGTCGAGCAAACTCGGCGGGTGGGTCAAGCATGGCGACACCGCGGTGTTCGTGGTGAAGCTGGCGGCCGATGCGAGCCAGGGCCAGCTCGACGACGCGATCGACTTCGTCCTGCGCACCGCCGACCAGATGGAACTGGAACTCACCGGCAAGGACGAATTCTGATGACCTACCGCCAAGGCCGGTTCTGGCAGCCCGATGTCACCGTCGCCACGATCGTGGTCGATGGCGGGCGCCTGCTGATGGTCGAGGAGACCGTCGGAGGGAAGCTGGTCCTCAACCAGCCGGCCGGGCACCTGGAGCCGGACGAGACGCTGATCGAGGCGGCGCTGCGCGAGACACGCGAGGAAACCGGCTGGGACGTGCGCCTGACCGCCTTCGTCGGCGCGTACCAGTGGAAGGCGCCGGTGAATCCCGACGGCAGCGGCGGCCGTCATTACCTGCGCTTCGCCTTCGCCGCCGAACCGGTCGCGCACGATCCCGCGCGCCCGCTGGACGAAGGCATCGTGCGCGCGGTGTGGATGACGCCCAGCGAACTGCAGGCCGCGCAATCGCGCCATCGCAGCCCGCTGGTGTGGCGCGCCGCCGCCGACTTCCTCGGCGGTCGCCGCCATCCACTGGAAATCACCCAGCACCTGGCATGAACGTCACACCGCGCACCATCGTCGGCATGTCCGGAGGGGTCGATTCCTCCGTCGCGGCGTTGCGCCTGCGCGGCGAGGGCGAGCCGATCGCCGGGTTGTTCATGCAGAACTGGGCCGATGACGGGAGCGGCGATTGCCGCGCGGAAGACGATCGTCGCGACGCGGTGGCCGCCAGCGGACGCCTCGGCATCCCGATCCACTTCCGCGATTTCTCCGGCGAATACTGGAAGGGCGTGTTCGAGCACTTCCTCGCCGAATACGCGGCCGGCCGCACGCCGAACCCCGACGTGCTGTGCAACCGCGAGATCAAGTTCAAATATTTCCTCGACGCGGCGCGCGCGCTCGGCGCGGAGTTCATCGCGACCGGCCATTACGCGCGCGTCGAACACGACGGCGATCGCCACCTCCTGCTGCGCGCGGTCGATCGCAGCAAGGACCAGAGCTATTTCCTGCACCAGCTCGGGCAGGCGCAACTGGCGGCGACGAAATTCCCGCTCGGCGGGCTGCTCAAGCGCGACGTGCGGCAGATGGCGCTCGACGCCGGCCTGCCGACCGCGGCGAAGAAGGATTCCACCGGCATCTGCTTCATCGGCGAGCGCGACTTCCGCGAGTTCCTCGGTCGCTACCTGCCCGCGCGCGAAGGCGAGATGCGCACGCCCGACGGCCACGTCATCGGTCGCCATCCCGGCGTGTTCTATTTCACGCTGGGCCAGCGTGAAGGCCTGAACATCGGCGGCGTGCGCGGCTTCGAGGCCGCCCCGTGGTACGTGGTCGGCAAGGACGTCGCGCAGAACGTGCTGTATGTCGACCAGGGCGCCGACAGCCCATGGCTGCGTTCGCAGGCGCTGTGGTCGGAAGCGGCACACTGGATCGCGGGAAGCCCGCCGGCGTCGCGCTTGGAATGCACCGCGCAGACGCGCTACCGGCAGGCCGACGAAGCCTGCGAGGTCGAAGTGCGCGATGACGGCACGCTGGCCGTGCGCTTCGCACGCGCGCAGCGGGCGGTGACGCCGGGACAGTCCCTGGTGCTTTACGACGGCGAGGTCTGCCTGGGCGGCGCGGTGATCGCCGCCACGGACGCGCCCCTGGAAGAACGATTGAAGGCTCGAGCTGCATGACCCAGAACACGTCGATGTCCACGCGCGTCCTCGCCCTCGCCGGCCTCGTGCAGGCGCTGGCCCAGGTGCGACGCGTCGCGGACACCGGACAGGCCAACGCGGCCATCCTCGCCACCGCCATGGATTCGGTGTTCCGCATCGATGCGCCCTCGCCCACGGCCGTCTACGGCGACGTCGAGGCGCTGCGCCCAGGCCTGACGCTGCTGCGCGACTACTTCGGCAATTCGCAGCGCGACGAGCAGCTGCCGCGCCTGGTGCTGGCGGTGATGCAGCTGGAACGCCGGTTCGTTCGCGACGACGACATGGGCCGCCGCGTGCAGTCGGGCATCCGCGCGCAGGCCGGCAACGCCGAGCGGATGGGCAGCACGCATCCGGACGTGATGGCGGCGCTGGGTTCGCTCTACGCCGAAACGCTCAGCCACCTGCGCCCGCGCGTGCTCGTGCAGGGCAACCCGCATTACCTCGGGCAGGCGTCGGTGGTGTCGGAAGTGCGCGCGATCCTGCTCGCGGCCGTGCGTTCGGCCGTGCTGTGGCGCCAGTGCGGCGGCAGCCTGTGGGATTTCCTGCTGCGTCGCCGCGACCTGCTGGCCGCGGTGCGCGACCATCTGGAAGGCTGAGTTTCCGCCAACGTGCGGCGCCCGGCGGCGATCGTTCCGCCAGCGTCCGCTGCAGCGTCCCGCTCGTCCTCGATCAGCCCGCGATGGGGCCTGCCGCCACCGCCCACCAGACCGCGGCCCCCAATGCCGCGAGTATCGTCCAGCGCATCGCCTGCTCCACCCGGTCCGACCGGGCTGGCTTGTCCGTCTTCATTGTCGCTTCCCCCTGCGTGCCGCATATGAAATAGCGGCACAGGACGCGAGTCCTTGACTGTTGTCACGCAGTTGATTCGCGAAGGCGGCCAAAGGGCGCGAATTGTTCGAGGTTTGGGATGGCGGGCAGGTTTAGCCCCTCTCCACCGGGGTTGGGGGATGGCGGACAGCCGTTGCCGCACAACGCTGCTGCTTCGCTGCTTCTCTTTTGGAAACCAGAAGCAAGTGGGTTCCCGCTTTCGCTGGATTGACGGCGAGGTGGGTTCGCCGCAGATGGGGGTGCCCGCTCGCTGTCAGCCTGGATCCCGGCCCTCGCCGGGATGACGGGTTGAGGTGTGGAGGTCGGTGCGAATAACCGCATGGATCTCGCAACGCAGCGTCCAAAACGAAAACCCCGGCCGAAGCCGGGGTTCTCTTTACTCCATGACGCCAGCGCCGATCAGGCCGCGACCGTCTCCGCTACCTGGCGGTAATCCTCGATCTGGTCGAAGTTCATGTAGCGGTAGATCTCCGCGCCCTTCGCGTTGATCACGCCGATGTCGGCCATGTATTCCTCGCGCGTCGGGATGCGGCCCAGGCGCGAGCAGATGGCGGCCAGTTCGGCCGAACCCAGGTACACGTTGGTGTTGCGGCCCAGGCGGTTCGGGAAGTTGCGGGTCGAGGTGGAGAACACCGTCGCCCCCTCGCGCGCCTGCGCCTGGTTGCCCATGCACAGCGAGCAGCCTGGCATTTCCATGCGCGCGCCGGCCGTGCCGAAGGTGCCGTAGTGGCCTTCCTTCGTCAGCTCGGAGGCGTCCATCTTGGTCGGCGGGGCGACCCACAAGCGCGTCGGGATGTCGCGCTTGCCTTCCAGCAGCTTCGCGGCGGCGCGGAAGTGGCCGATGTTGGTCATGCACGAACCGATGAACACTTCGTCGATCTTCGCGCCGGCGACGTCTGACAGCGTCTTCACGTCGTCCGGGTCGTTCGGGCAGGCCAGGATGGGCTCCACGATCTGGTTCAGGTCGATCTCGATGACCGCGGCGTACTCGGCATCGGCGTCGCCTTCCAGCAGCTGCGGGTTGGCCAGCCACGCTTCCATCGCCTTGATGCGGCGGGCGATCGAGCGCGGATCGGCGTAGCCCTCGGCGATCATCCACTTCAGCAGCGTGATGTTGCTGGTGAGGTATTCGACGATCGGCTCCTTGTCGAGCTTCACCGTGCAGCCGGCGGCCGAACGTTCGGCCGAGGCGTCGGACAGCTCGAATGCCTGTTCGACCTTCAGGTGCGGCAGGCCTTCGATCTCCAGGATGCGGCCGGAGAAGATGTTCTTCTTGCCCTGCTTGGCGACGGTGAGCAGGCCCTGCTTGATCGCGGCCAGCGGGATCGCGTTGACCAGGTCGCGCAGCGTGACGCCCGGCTGCATTTCACCCTTGAAGCGCACCAGCACCGATTCGGGCATGTCCAGCGGCATGACGCCGGTGGCCGCCGCGAAGGCGACCAGGCCCGAGCCGGCCGGGAACGAGATACCCACCGGGAAGCGCGTGTGCGAGTCGCCGCCGGTGCCGACGGTGTCGGGCAGCAGCATGCGGTTGAGCCAGCTGTGGATCACGCCGTCGCCCGGGCGCAGCGCGATGCCACCACGGTTGCTGATGAAGGCCGGCAGCTCGTGGTGCGTCTTGACGTCCACCGGCTTCGGGTAAGCGGCGGTGTGGCAGAACGACTGCATGACCAGGTCGGCCGAGAAGCCCAGGCACGCCAGGTCCTTCAGCTCGTCGCGGGTCATCGGGCCGGTGGTGTCCTGCGAACCGACCGAGGTCATCTTTGGCTCGCAGTAGGTGCCCGGGCGGATGCCTTGCTGCGTACCGTTAACTTCGGGCAGGCCGCAGGCGCGACCGACCATCTTCTGCGCCAGCGAGTAGCCCTTGCCGGTGTCGGCCGGGTTCTGCGGCAGGCGGAACAGCGTCGACGGCGCCAGGCCCAGCGCTTCGCGCGCCTTGGCGGTCAGGCCGCGGCCGACGATGAGCGGGATGCGGCCGCCGGCGCGGACCTCATCGAACAGCACGTCGGACTTCACCGAAAACTCGGCGATCACCTTGCCGTCCTTCAGCGCCTTGCCTTCGTACGGACGCAGTTCGACCACGTCGCCCATGTGCATCTGCGACACGTCGAGTTCGATCGGCAGCGCGCCGGCGTCTTCCATGGTGTTGTAGAAGATCGGCGCGATCTTCGAGCCCAGGCACACGCCGCCGAAGCGCTTGTTCGGGATGTACGGGATGTCCTCGCCGGTGAACCACAGCACCGAGTTGGTGGCGGACTTGCGGCTGGAGCCCGTGCCGACGACGTCGCCGACGTAAGCAACGAGGTGGCCCTTGGCCTTCAGCGATTCGATGAAGGCAACCGGGCCGCGCTTGCCGTCTTCTTCCGGCTCGATGCCGTCGCGCTTGTTCTTCAGCATCGCCAGCGCGTGCAGCGGGATATCCGGGCGCGTGGTGGCGTCGGGCGCCGGCGACAGGTCGTCGGTGTTGGTCTCGCCGGTCACCTTGAACACGGTGATGGTCATCGACGCCGGGACTTCCGGTCGGCTGGTGAACCATTCGGCGTCCGCCCAGCTCTGCAGCACGGCCTTCGCGTTGGCGTTGCCCTTCTCGGCGCGTTCCTGCACGTCGTGGAAGGCGTCGAACATCAGCAGCGTGTGCTTGAGCGCATTGGCGGCGACGGTGCCGACTTCGGCGTCGTCCAGCAGCTCCACCAGCGGGTGGATGTTGTAGCCGCCGAGCATCGTGCCCAGCAGCTCGGTGGCGCGCGCACGGGAGATCAGCGCGTTCTTCTCGGTGCCGAAGGCGACGGCGGCGAGATAGGACGCCTTCACCTTGGCGGCATCGTCTACACCGGCCGGGACGCGGTTGGTGATGAGGTCGAGCAGGAAGCTTTCCTCGCCCGCCGGCGGGTTCTTCAACAGTTCGATGACGTCGGCGGTCTGCTGCGCGGTGAGCGGCAGCGGCGGGATGCCCAGCGCGGCGCGCTCGGCAACGTGGTGGCGGTAGGCTTCCAACATGGTTCTCTCCAGGAAAAGCGTCAGTTCGAGTGTTTGGTTCAAGCGGCCGGCGTGCCCGCCAACGTCTTGGGCACGATGATCTTCAGGCCCTTGAAGTAGTCGCGGAAAAACCCGGCATCGCGGGTGATCAGGCCGGCGCACTGCAGCAGCGCATGGGCGCCGACGATGAAGTCAGGGACGGTTCGCGGCGAGAGCTGGCCGCCCTGCCCCGCGGCGCGGCGCTGGTTGAAGCGGCGCTGCATCTCGCCTGCGCGGATCGCCGAGCGGCGCTCCACGGGCAGGTAGCGCATCCCCATCTCCTCGACGACATCCATGATGTCGGTACCGTGGCCGAGGCCGGCGGTGATCTCGCTGACCACCACGTCGCACAGCACGACCGGTCCCTGCGCCAGCGCGTCGCGGACGCACTGCTCCGCGGCGTCGGCCATGCCGACGTCTTCGCCGAGCAGGTCGATCAGGACGGACGTGTCGATCGCGATGGTGTTGCTGGCCGCGGTGGTCATCGCGTCAGACGTCCACCGGATCGCCCGGGGCGCGCCCGCGCAGTTCGCGCATGATGTCGTCGGTGGTCACGCCTTCGGGCAGCTTGAAACGGCCGCGGGCACGCGAAATCGCGTCGTCGACGTTCTTGCGCAGGATGATGCGCCCGCCTTCCAGTTCCACCTTCAGATGGGTGCCCTTGGTCAGGCCCAGTGCGTCGCGCACGGCCTTGGGCAGCGTGATCTGGCCACGCTCGGCCACGATGGCTTCCACGGTCGACCTCCCGGCTTGATGGTGGGGTACCGACAGCTTCGGTATGCATGAATGATACATACCTTCCCGCCCATACTCAATTCAGCATGGCAGGGCAAGCGCACAATAGGAGCCCTGTTCAGGGTGTAAGACCATCGTCCGGTCGGCGTGTTAACGCGCGCAGCGGATAATCGACCGGGTCTTGTCCCCTCTCCGAGCCAGACTCGCCATTCAGCCCAGCCGCCAGGAGGCCCCCGTGTCCCAAGACTCCTTCCAGACCCGCCGCACGCTCGACGTCGGCGGACGTTCGCTCACCTATTTCAGCCTGCCGGCATTGGGCGAACGGTTCGATATCGGCCGCCTGCCCTATTCCATGAAGATCCTGCTGGAGAACCTGTTGCGCCATGAGGACGGCGGCGTGACGGTCGGGCCCGAGCACATCGAGGCGGTCGCGAAGTGGGACTGCAAGGCCGAGCCGGATACCGAGATCGCCTTCATGCCCGCGCGCGTGGTACTCCAGGACTTCACCGGCGTGCCCTGCGTGGTCGACCTGGCGGCGATGCGCGATGCGGTGACGAAGCTCGGCGGCAATCCGCGCCAGATCAATCCTTTGATCCCGTCCGAACTGGTGATCGACCACTCCGTGCAGGTCGACGTGTTCGGCACGCCCGACGCGCTGGACCTCAACGGCAAGATCGAATTCCAGCGCAACATGGAGCGCTACAGCTTCCTGCGCTGGGGCCAGAAGGCGTTCGACAACTTCAAGGTGGTGCCGCCGAACACCGGCATCGTCCACCAGGTGAACCTGGAGAACCTGGCGCGCGTGGTGGTCGAACGCGAGGTCGAAGGCGAGAAGCTCGCCTTCCCCGACACCGTCTTCGGCACCGACAGCCACACGACGATGATCAACGGCATCGGCGTGCTGGGCTGGGGCGTCGGCGGCATCGAGGCCGAGGCGGCGATGCTCGGCCAGCCTTCGTCGATGCTGATTCCGCAGGTGGTCGGCTTCAAGCTCACCGGCGCGCTGCCGGAAGGCACGACCGCGACCGACCTCGTCCTCACCGTCACGCAGATGCTGCGCAAGCTCGGCGTGGTCGGGAAGTTCGTCGAGTTCTTCGGCGACGGCCTGCAGCACCTGCCGCTGGCCGATCGCGCGACCATCGCCAACATGGCGCCCGAGTACGGCGCGACCTGCGGCATCTTCCCGATCGACGCCGAATCGCTGAACTACCTGCGCCTGTCCGGCCGCAGCGAGGAGCACATCGCGCTGGTCGAGTCCTATGCGAAGGCGCAGGGCCTGTGGCACGAACCCGGCGCGCCGGAAGCCACCTACTCCACCACGCTGGAACTCGACCTGGGCGACGTGAAGCCCTCGCTCGCCGGCCCGAAGCGTCCGCAGGATCGCGTGCTGCTGGTCGACGTGAAGCAGAACTACCGCGACAACCTCGGCCCGCTCACCGTCAACCGCGACAAGCGTTCCAACGATGTGTCCAACTTCGTGGCCGAAGGCGGCGGTGCGGCGGTCGGCAACGAATCGCTGCACAAGGGCATCTCCGACGTCGTCATCAACGGCGAGAACGTGCGCCTGAAGGACGGCGCGGTGGTCATCGCCGCGATCACCTCGTGCACGAACACCTCGAACCCGGCGGTGATGCTCGGCGCGGGCCTGCTCGCGCGCAACGCGGCGAAGCTCGGGCTGAAGGCCAAGCCGTGGGTGAAGACCTCGCTCGGCCCGGGCTCGCTCGTGGTCACCGATTACCTGCGCAAGGCCGGCGTCCTCGACGACCTGGAGAAGCTCGGCTTCTTCGTCGTCGGCTACGGCTGCACCACGTGCATCGGCAACTCCGGTCCGCTGCCGACGGAAGTCAGCGCCGGCATCGCCGCGGGCGACCTGGTCGTCGCGTCGGTGCTGTCGGGCAACCGCAACTTCGAAGGCCGCGTACATCCGGAAGTGAAGATGAACTACCTCGCCTCGCCGCCGCTGGTGGTGGCGTACGCGATCGCCGGCACGGTCGACATCGACCTGAGCCGCGAACCGCTGGGCAAGGGCGCCGACGGCCAGGACGTGTTCCTGCGCGACATCTGGCCGAGCAACAAGGAAATCGGCGACGTCATCGCCGCGACCGTCGGGCCGGAGCTGTTCGCGCAGAACTACGCCGACGTGTTCAAGGGCGACACGCGCTGGAACACGATCGCTTCGCCGGAAGGCGAGTCGTTCGCGTGGGACGCATCGTCGACCTACATCAAGAACCCACCGTACTTCGACGGCATGGGCATGCAGGTCGGTTCGATCGACGACATCTTTGGCGCACGCGTGCTGGGGTTGTTCGGCGATTCGATCACCACCGACCACATCTCGCCGGCGGGCAACATCAAGAAGGATTCGCCGGCGGGGCGGTTCCTGATCGAACGCGGCGTGCAGCCGGCGGACTTCAACAGCTACGGCAGCCGTCGCGGCAACGACGATGTGATGGTCCGCGGCACGTTCGCCAACATCCGCATCAAGAACCTGATGTTCGGCGGCGAGGAAGGCGGCAACACGCTCTACTTCGGCAAGGGGGATGCCGCGCCGGAGAAGCTGTCCATCTTTGATGCGGCGATGAAGTACAAGGCCGACGGCGTCCCGCTGGTGGTGCTGGCGGGCAAGGAATACGGCACGGGTTCCTCGCGCGACTGGGCGGCCAAGGGCACCAACCTGCTGGGCGTGAAGGCGGTGATCGCGGAGAGCTTCGAGCGCATCCACCGTTCCAACCTGGTCGGCATGGGCGTGCTGCCGCTGCTGTTCAAGGAAGGCGAGAACGCGCAGGCGCTGGGGCTGGACGGCTCGGAAACCTTCAGCGTCACGGGCCTGCAGGATGGCGAATCCAAGCGTGCGACGGTGACCGCCACGCGCAAGGACGGCAGCACGGTGTCGTTCGAAGTGAAGGTCATGCTGCTGACGCCGAAGGAAGTCGAATACTTCCGCCACGGCGGCATCCTGCATTACGTGCTGCGGCAGCTGGCGGCGAAGAAGGCGCTTTGATGCGTGTTTGGTCCCTCTCCTTCAGAGAGGGCCCACCAAGCCCCTCTTCCTCCGGGGGAGGGGCTTGGGTGAGGGTCGGCGGAGATCGCGACCAACAGGTCGCACGAATGAGCAGCCCTCGCCCGCCCTGAAAGCGCTACAACCGCCCCTCCCACGCCACGCTCGTCATCCGCCATTCCCCATCGACTTCGCGCCATCCGGTCGTCACGTCGTACAGCCGCGCGGCATCCGGCAGCAACTGCCCGGAACCCCCGGTCAACGCGACGCTGAAGCGTGCCGTCGCATGTTCGTCCTGCAGTTCGATGGCCACCGGCCCGACGTTCGCACCGACCGTGCCATGGCGCAGGAACATCATCTGCGCCATGCGCCGCGCGCCGGCGCGATCGAGCGAGCCGGGGCCGACGAAGTCCTCCGCCAGCACGCCTTCCAGCGCGGAGGCATCCTTCTTCTCGATCGCCGCCTGCAGCTCGCCCATCGTTTCGCGCAGGCGCTCCTCCGGCGCGCTCCGCCCGCAGGCCGCCAGCGCGAACGCAAGGCAGGCCGCCGCGACGACGACGAAACCTTTCCCCTTCCCCATTGCAACCACTCCCTGACGATGCATCAGCGCGACATCCTGCCACGGACCTGCGCGCCGGAGACGCGCCGCAGCGCGCCTTGCCAGTCCTCCGGAGCCTATGCTCCAATCGTCCGGACACCGTACGGTGGAGCATCCATGGAATGCGACCGACGGAACTGCAGGCCGGAACACTGGCCCCGATAACGGCGATGGAGAGGGGATCGCGATGAGTTTCGAACGTCCGTGGCTGGCACAGTACCCCGAGCGGGTTCCGGCGGAGATCGACGTGGACGAGTTCCCGTCCGTCGTCGCCGTGCTGGAAAGCGCCATCCAGAATTACCGCGACCGCCCGGCCTTCGCCAATCTCGGCAAGACCCTCAGCTATGCCGAAATCGACCAGCTCAGCGCGCAGTTCGCCGCGTACCTGCTGGGCGAGCTGAAACTGAAGAAGGGCGATCGCGTCGCGATCATGATGCCCAACTGCCTGCAGTACCCGATCGCCACGTTCGGCGTGCTGCGCGCGGGGCTGACGGTGGTCAACACCAATCCGATGTACACCGCGCGCGAGTTGAAGCACCAGCTGGTGGATTCGGGCGCGAGCGTGATCCTGGTGCTCGACAACTTCGCGCACACCGTGCAGGAAGTGATCGGCGACACGCAGGTCAAGCAGGTCATCACCACCGGCCTGGGCGACATGCTCGGCTTCCCGAAGGGCGCGATCGTCAACTTCGTCCTGAAGTACATCAAGAAGATGGTGCCCGAGTACGACCTGCCGGGCGCGATCCGTTTCCGCGACGCGCTCGCGCGGGGCAGCCGGCACTCGCTGCCGGAAGTCGACATCGAGTCGTCCGACATCGCCTTCCTGCAGTACACCGGCGGCACCACGGGCGTGGCGAAGGGCGCGATGCTCACCCACCGCAACATGGTCGCCAACATGCAGCAGGCCGCGGCGTGGGTCGGCACCAACGTGAAGTACGGCGAGGAGATCATCATCACCGCGCTGCCGCTGTACCACATCTTCGCGCTCACGGCGAACGGCCTGGTGTTCATGAAGTTCGGTGGGCTGAACCACATGATCACCAACCCGCGCGACATGAAGGGCTTCGTCAAGGAGCTCAAGGGCGTGCGCTTTACCGCGATCACCGGCGTCAACACGCTGTTCAACGGGCTGCTCAACACGCCGGGCTTCAGCGACGTGGATTTCTCCGGGCTGCACCTGACGCTCGGTGGCGGCATGGCCGTGCAGCGTTCGGTCGCCGAGCGCTGGAAACAGGTCACCGGCGTGACCCTGGTGGAAGCCTACGGTCTGACCGAATCGGCCCCGGCGGCGTGCATCAATCCGATGGACCTGGCCGACTACAACGGCTCCATCGGCCTGCCGATCTCCTCCACCGATGCCTGCGTCAAGGACGAGAACGGCAACGCGCTGCCGCAGGGCCAGGTGGGCGAGCTGTGCATCCGCGGCCCGCAGGTCATGAAAGGCTACTGGAAACGCCCCGAGGAAACCGCCGCGGCCATCGACGACGACGGCTGGCTGCACACCGGCGACATGGCGCGCATGGACGAGAAGGGCTTCTTCTACATCGTCGACCGCAAGAAGGACATGATCCTGGTGTCGGGCTTCAACGTGTACCCGAACGAGGTCGAGGACGTGATCGCAATGATGCCGGGCGTGCTCGAAGTCGCCGCCGTCGGCGTGCCGGACGAGAAGTCCGGCGAGGCGGTCAAGGTGGTCATCGTGCGCAAGGATCCATCGCTGACCGCCGAGCAGGTCAAGGCCCACGCGCGCGAGAACCTCACCGGCTACAAGCATCCCCGGTACGTCGAGTTCCGCACCGAGCTTCCAAAGACCAACGTGGGCAAGATCCTGCGTCGCGAACTGCGGGACGCCCCTGCTCCCCACTGACCTCGCCTGCCCGTTTGTCGGACGCTTCATGAAAGCCCCTCCCGCGCGGAGGGGCTTTCTCTTTTGTCCAGAGGTCGCGGTGTAGCATCGCGCGGGTGGGCAACACCCCCTGCCGCTCGCTGCCCACTCCCTGCCTGCGGGCGGCCAGTGCCGAGGACCGCAACATGAGCATGATCGAGAAACTGCACCGCACGCGCGCCTACCCGACCCTGCGCGTCGAATCCGACCCCGCGGGCGACACCCACTGGATGTACATGCACAACGACCATGCACAGGGCGCGCGTCCGTGCTTCCGCACGGAACTCATGGACGACATGTGGAGCTTCCTCAATTCGATCACGCTGCGCGACAACCAGCGCCAGAGCGGACGTCTTCGCCACGTCGTACTCGCCTCTTCCGCGCCGCACGCGTTCAATCTCGGCGGCGATCTCGCGCTGTTCTCGCAACTGATCCGCGCGAACGATCGCGAACACCTGCTCGCCTACGCGCGCCGCTGCGTGGACGGCGTGCATCACTTCCACACCGGCCTGGGCGGCGACGTGCGCACCGTCGCGCTGGTGCAGGGCGATGCGCTGGGCGGCGGCCTGGAGCTCGCACTGTCGTGCCATACCATCGTCGCGGAGCAAGGCGTCGAGATGGGCCTGCCGGAGGTGCTGTTCGGCCTCTTCCCGGGCATGGGCGCGTACTCGTTCCTGTGCAAGCGCGTTTCGCCGCAACTCGCCGAACGGCTGATCCTGGAAGGCACGATCGCGCCGAGCGAGGAATGGCATCGCATGGGCGTGGTCGACCTCCTGGTGCCCAAGGGCGAAGGCGAGGCCGCGGTCAACGACGTGATCCGCCGCCAGCAACGCGCCCCGCACGCGCATCTGGCGATGAACGCCGTGCGCGGCATCGGCCAGCCGGTCGGTTACGACGAACTGATGGGGATCACCGAAGTCTGGGTCGACACCGCGCTGGCGCTGGGCGAGAAGGCGCTGCGGACGATGGAACGCATCGTACGGGCGCAGGAGCGTCGTTCCGGAACCGAAGCCGCCGCGTGACGGCGGTCCGGGGCACGAACCTCAGCACGACTACGGCACCACGGGGACGAACGGGCCGGACCTGCGGCCCGGGATCAGGGGGAGCGCTCGCTTTCACCGCGCGCGGCACGCTGCCGTTCGCGGGCTTCGAGCGCCGCCCTGCCCTGCGCCAGCCGTTCGCGCAGGCGCGACAGGTGCGATGACCAGTCCCGCGCCAGCTGCCAGTCCGGAAGGCGCATCAACTCGCCGCTGATCGCGGCCAGCTTGATCAGGCCCAGGTTGCTGGCGACACCCTTGAGCGCGTGCGCCTGGTCGCGCGTGCGTTCCCAGTCGGCGCGCTGCGCGCAGGCTTCGAGCTGTTGCAGGCACTTGTCCGCGTCCACCAGGCACTGCGCGATGAACTCACGCTCGAACCCCGCGCCCATGCCGAGCGCGCCCAGCTCGTCCAGCACGGACGGATCGAAATGGCTGTCGCTGGCGAGTGCGGTGGCTTCCCCGCGCGGCGGCGCGACCACGGTCGTGGCGACGCGCTGGTTCGCCGCGATGTCGGCCAGCGTGTCGAGCAGCCGCGTGGTCGAAACCGGCTTGGACAGGAAAGCGCGCGCGCCGGCCTGCTCGCAGGCCTGGATCGATCCGGTGGTGACGTCGGCGCTCAGGATCAGCACGGGCGTACGTCGCCCACTGCCGGCTTCCATGACGCGCAGTTGCCGCAACAGGTCCAGACCGCTGACGTCGGGCATGTGCAGGTCGGTGATCACCGCGTCGTAGTCCGACGTCGCCAGCGCGTTGAGCACTTCCTCGCCGCCTTCGACGCACACCACGCGGTGCCCCGCCTTCTGCAGCAGCCGCTGCAGCACCATGCGGTTGGCGATGTGGTCGTCGGCGACGATGATCGACAGGCTGCGCACGCGGGCGCGATGGCGCAGGAACGGATCGGAGAACGCGATGACGTTGGGCGCCGTTCCGGCAGGGCCCTGCTCCGGCGCGAACGTGTCATCGGGCTGCGACTCGATCTCCGCGCGCTCGAACGGCAACTCGACCCAGAACCGGCTTCCGCCGCCCTCCATGGGTTCGTAGCCGATGCTTCCGCCCATGCCTTCGGCGAGCCCCTTGGCGATCGTCGTGCCCAGGCCGGTGCCGCCGTAGCGGCGCGCGAGGCTGACGTCAGCCTGCTCGAACGGCTTGAACAGGCGCTGGCGCATCGCCGCGGGAACGCCGATGCCGGTGTCGGTCACCGTGAAACGCAGGCGCACGCGCTCGGCGGTGGGATCGAGCACGGCCACGTCCACGCGGACCGAGCCCTGGTCGGTGAACTTCACCGCGTTACCGGCGAGATTGATCAGGATCTGCCGCACGTGGCCCACGTCCCCGCGAAGGACCTCGGGCACGTCGCGGGCGATGGCGACCTCGTACTTCAGCTGCTTGGCGCGCGACTGCGGCTGCAGGATCAGGCTGATGCTGTCCATCAGCTCGCGCGGGGTGAAATCGACGCGGTCGAGCTTGAGCTTGCCGGCCTCGATCGCCGAGATGTCCAGCACGTCCTCGACCAGCGACAACAGGCTGCGCGTGGACGCCTGGATCGTGCTCAGGCACTCGCGCTGCTCGTTGTCGAGCTTCGTGGTCGCCAGCAGTTCGGACATGCCCGCCAAACCGTTGAGCGGCGTGCGGAACTCGTGGCTCATGTTGGCCAGGAAACGACTCTTGGCTTCGTTGGCGCGCCGCGCCTCGTCGGTGGCCGTGGTCAGCGCCCGCAGCAGGCCGGAGAGATACAGCGGGATGGCAACGAGCCCGAGCAGCAGGCCGATGCCGAGCACGCGGTTCGACAGCCAGTATTCGTTGAACGTCACCACCGAACCGAAACTGGCGAACGCCATCGCCACCGCGCCGTACAGGTAGCCGTTGCCGAAACGCAGGCCGTTGCCGATGGTGACCCACATCAGGATCACGTAGACCCATGCGAGCGGCTCGCCGATGTGGATCATCGCCGCGGCCATCAGGCCGTAATCGGAGATCATCCCGATGATGCGCCGCAGGTGCGATTTACCGGGGCGCCAGAGGATCCACGCGATCAGGAACACACCGACCGCGAAACCCGTCTCGACCATCTTCAGAACGTTGACGTACTCCTTCGACGGGAGCGCGCCGGTGGCGCCGCGGACGAGCATGTAGGCCAGCACGACGGAGAGCACCGCAAGGCGTACGAAGGCCTGCCCGTGTTCGCTGTCGGGCCGCCGCGAAAGTTCCCTCTGCACGTTGCGCACCATGCGGTGCAGGACGCTCAACATCGCGGCTCACTCCAGGCCGGGGCGCGCGGACACCGTCGAGAACCGGTTGCAGATGTCCTCCAGCCGCTCGCGGCTGCGGATCAGCGCGTCGACGCAGCGGGGGTCGAACAGGCGACCGCGCTGCGCGTAGAGATAACCCAGCGCCGCGTCCACGTCCCATGCCTTCTTGTACGGGCGGGGCGAGATCAGCGCGTCGAATACGTCGGCAACCGCGACGATCCTGGCTTCCAACGGGATTTCCTCCCCGCGCAGGCCATCCGGATAACCACTGCCGTCGTAGCGTTCGTGATGGCGCAGCGCGATGAGCGCGCCGGCCTGGATGAAACGGTTCTGGCTGCCGCTGAGCAGTTCATAGCCGATGCGCGGATGCCGGCGCATCACCGCGGTCTCGTCTTCCGACAGGGGGCCGGCCTTCATCAGGACGGCGTCGGGAATGGCGATCTTGCCGATGTCGTGCAGCGGCGCGGCCATTTCGATGACGCGGACTTCGTCCTCGAACATGCCCAGCTGCTCGGCGATCAGCCCGGCGACGTGCGCCATGCGTTCCAGGTACGCGCTGGTGCCGGCGTCGCGGTATTCGATGGCGCGGGCGAGACGCGAGAGGGTTTCGCGCTCGCGCTCCTCGACCTCGTGCATGCTCGACAGCAGGCGCTGTTCCAGGGACAGCGCCCGCTGCTTCACGTTCTCGGACTGCTGGCGGAGTTGCAACAGGTTGCGGCAACGGGCCCGCAGTTCGCGCGGGCGCACCGGCTTGACGAGAAAGTCGATGACGCCCGCTTCCAGCGCGGCCTGCCGGATCGGCTCGTCGCCGACCACGGTCACCAGGATGATCGGGATGTCGCGGTGCAGCGGGAGACGGCGGAAGCGGCGGGCGAATTCCAGCCCGTCCAGCGCCGGCATCCGGTAGTCGAGCAGCAGCAGGTCGGGCTGGTTGGATTCGCACCAGCCCAGCGCGGCTTCGGGGTCGCCGAAATCGGACACATGCAGCTCGGACGAAATGTCCTCGATGATGTGGCGCAGCATCGTGCGCGCGGAGGTTTGGTCATCGACGATGACGACGTTCACATCGGGGTTCCGTAGAGCCGCCACCCCCTGTGGTGGCCGATGAGGGGAGCATACCCCGGGCCGGCGGCGCCCGCAGCCGGGAACCGACCCGGCTTGATATGGGAATCGGCTGACCCTGGCGTAGGCTTTAGCTGGGCTTCACTGCGGGACGCAGGGCCTGCGCTCCGGGCGCGGCCGACATCGCCGGCCGCGCTGCCCGACACGTTGTGGGCTTGGATCCCGGCCTTCGCCGGGATGACGACATCGACGCGCCGCTATCCGGTCGGCAACGGCGTCAGCTGGCCTCGGGCCGCATGTACGGGAACAGCAGCACGTCGCGGATCGAGGCCGAACCGGTCATCAGCATCACCAGGCGGTCGATGCCGATGCCCAGGCCGCCGGTCGGCGGCAGGCCGACTTCCAGGGCGCGGATGTAGTCGGCGTCGAAGTGCATCGCCTCGTCGTCGCCGCCCTCCTTCGCCGCGACCTGCGCGCGGAAGCGCTCGGCCTGGTCCTCGGGGTCGTTCAGCTCGGAGAACCCGTTCGCCAGCTCCTTGCCGTTGACGAACAGCTCGAAGCGGTCGGTGATGCCCTTTTCGTTGTCGCTCTCGCGCGCCAGCGGCGAGACCTCGACCGGGTAATGGGTGATGAAGGTCGGCTGCACCAGCTGGTGCTCGGCGGTCTTCTCGAAGATCTCCAGCAGCAGCTTGCCCCAGCCGTAACCGGCCTTCACCGGCACCTTCAGCCGTTCGCAATGGCGCACGAGCGCGGCTCGGTCGGTGCAGTCGGCGACGGAGATTTCCGGGTTGTAGTGACGCACCGCCTCGTCCAGGCGCCAGCGGCGGAACGCCGGGCCCAGGTCGATGTCGGCGCCGTCCCAGTGCATCTGCGTGGTGCCGAGCACCTGCACCGCGACGTCGCGGATCAGGCCTTCGGTCAGATCCATGATCTCGTTGTACGTGGCGTAGGCCTCGTACAGCTCGAGCATGGTGAATTCCGGGTTGTGGCGCGTCGACACGCCTTCGTTGCGGAAGTTGCGGTTGATCTCGTAGACGCGTTCCAGGCCGCCGACCACCAGGCGCTTGAGGTACAGCTCCGGTGCCACGCGCAGGAACAGCTCGAGATCCAGGGCGTTGTGATGCGTGACGAAGGGCTTGGCCGCGGCGCCGCCGGGGATGTAATGCATCATCGGCGTTTCCACTTCGAGGAAGCGGCGACCGTCCAGCCATGCGCGCATCGCGCGGATGATCTTGCTGCGCTTGACGAAGACCTCGCGTGCCTCGGGCGTCACGATCAGGTCGACGTAACGCTGGCGGTAGCGCTGCTCGACGTCGGCCAGTCCGTGGAACTTGTCCGGCAGCGGGCGCAGCGACTTGGTCAGCAGGCGCAGCGCATCGGTCTTCACCGACAGCTCGCCGGTCCTGGTACGCGTGAGCACGCCCTCGGCGCCCACGATGTCGCCGACGTCCCACCCCTTGAAGGCCTCGTAGGTGTCGCCGAGCACGTTCGACTGGAGGAACAGCTGGATGCGCCCGGACTCGTCCTGGATCTGCACGAAGCTGGCCTTGCCCATCACCCGCTTGAGCAGGATGCGGCCGGCGATCGCGACGCGCTGGCCCTTGGCTTCCAGCGCTTCGGCGTTCCACACCTCTGCATCGGCGAACTGCGCCTGCAGGTCGCCGGCGTAATCGGCACGGCGGAAGTCGTTCGGGAACGCGATGCCCTCACCGCGCAGCGCCGCGAGTTTGGCGCGACGCTCGGCGATCAGGAAGTTCTCGTCGGCGGGCGTCTGGGCGGTCGGGGTCTGGTCGGTCATGGGCTGGAGCAGTCGTGGGTTTCGAGAAGTGGGAATTGGGCCGGGCGAGCCGGGGAAGGCGTGCCGGAGAGGCTCATCCTCTCACTTCCCGCTCCTCCCCACCCGCCCTGCATCAAAGGGCGTCGGCGCGTTTCGAACCGGCTTCCAGGCCGGATTTCAGGCTGGCCTCGACGAATTCGTCCAGGTCGCCGTCGAGCACCTTCTGCGTGTCGCTGCGTTCGATGCCGGTGCGCAGGTCCTTGATGCGGCTCTGGTCGAGCACGTAGTTGCGGATCTGGCTGCCCCAGCCGATATCGGACTTGGTGGCCTCCACCGCGTCGCGCTCGGCGTTGCGCTTCTGGATTTCCAACTCGTACAGCTTGGCCGCGAGCATCTTCATCGCACGGTCGCGGTTGGCGTGCTGGCTGCGTTCGGTCTGGCACGCGACCACGATCCCGCTCGGCACGTGCGTGATGCGCACGGCGGACTCGGTCTTGTTCACGTGCTGGCCGCCGGCGCCGGAGGACCGGTAGACATCGGTCTTCAGGTCCGCAGGATTGATCTCGATGTCGATCTTGTCGTCGACTTCGGGCGACACGAACACCGAGGTGAAACTGGTGTGCCGGCGGTTGTCCGAATCGAACGGCGACTTGCGCACCAGGCGGTGCACGCCGGTTTCGGTCTTGAGCCAGCCGTAGGCGAAATCGCCTTCCACGCGGAAGGTCGCCGACTTGATGCCGGCCACGTCGCCGCCGCTGACCTCCATCAGCTCGGCCTTCCAGCCGCGCGATTCGGCCCAGCGCAGGTACATGCGCAGCAGGATTTCAGCCCAGTCCTGCGCCTCGGTGCCGCCGGCGCCGGCCTGGATGTCGACGAACGCGTTGGCCGCATCCATCTTGCCGGAGAACATGCGCTGGAACTCGAGCTTCTCGACGTCCTTCGCATAGCGTTCGACGTCGTCGACCACGGCCTGCGCGGTGCCTTCGTCGTTCTCCATCTCGGCCAGTTCGAGCAGTTCGCCCGCGCCATTGAGGCCATCGGTGAGGTCGCGGATGCCGCCGACCACCTTGTCGAGCGAGGAACGCTCACGGCCAAGCGACTGGGCGCGGTCGGCATCGTTCCAGACGTCCGGGCTTTCCAGTTCGCGGTTTACTTCTTCCAGACGTTCGACCTTGCGGTCGTAGTCAAAGATACCCCCTGAGCGCATCCAGCCGACCGGTCAGGTCGGCGATGCGCTGGCGGACGGGATTGAGCTCGATCATGTCCGATTCGAATCGCGATGGTGAACCGCCGATTCTAACAAACACGGCTCCGACAAACGCGGTCCGTGGGCCGCGCGGAGCCGTGCGCCCGATCGGTGAGCACCCACCTGCCCTACGTCCGCCGGAATCCGGCGCTCAGCGGAACCGGAACGGTCCCGGTCGCCAGCCGGTATCGGAATACCGCCGCACCGGCCCGTAGCTGCTGCTTCCGCCAAAGCCCGTACCGAACCCGCTGCCGAAGCCGCCACGGAAATCGCGGTTGCGCCGGCGGTGCATCCGGTCCTGCAGTTCCTCGCGGCGGGATTCCAGCCAGTCCGCCCGCCCCACTCCGGCCGGGTCGAGCTTGCGCCGCTCGGCCTCGCGCTGGCGGAATTCGCAGAAGTCGTCGTAGGCCTCGAGTTCGTGCCGCAGCTCGCGCGCGCACAATTCGATCATGATCGCGTCGTCGATGAAGCCCAGCACCGGCACGTTGTCGGGGATCGCGTCTCCGGCCGACACGAAGTACGCCAGCGCGGAACGCACGTTCGCCGAATCCGCGTCCGACATCGCCCAGGCTTCGTCGCGCAACATCGCGATCAGCGAGTCCAGCGTCAGCAGGCGGTCCTTCACGAATTGCGGCGGATTGCTCTGCCCGGCCTTGAGCGCCAGCTGGGTGGCGGCTTCCACGACCTGGGCGTTGCTCTTGTCCGAGGCTTCCTTGCGCGCGGCTTCGACCACGCCGGCGAAATGCTGCAGGTCCTCGTCCGAAAGGTCGATGTTGATCGTCAACGGCATGGCACGGACTCCCGGAGCAGGGGAAGGGCCGTTCAGCCTAGGTGCGGAGATGTTCTGGCGGCGTCAAGCCGGGACAACCAGAGGCCCGTCCGCCTGCTCCCGGCGGCCGGCGCTGAACGAAACCGCCGACCGCGACTTCCCTCAGATTCGTCTGGTCGGAAGCTGCCGCCCGGCCCGATAGCCTAAGCACTCGCCCGCACACATGCGCCGCCCATCCGCGTTCCCCATGAAAGCCTTCGTGCCATTCGCACTGCTTCCGTCGACTTTCGCGCGTTCCGTGCGCGGCGGCGCGGTGTCATGGGATGAGTTGGGCTCGACGGATCAGGAACGCGGCGCGCGCGATCCGGTGCGCGGCGCGAAGCCGACATCCGGATGCCGGAACGTTCCGTCTCCGGTTGCCTTCGCGTGCCGCTCGACGAACGAGAGCGGAATGCGCAGCAGCGCGGCGATGTCTTCGGGCGATCGGCCGCGTTCGACCATCTGCGCGATCTCGCGACCGAGCACCGGGTCGTCCATGTGGCCGGCGTACTGGTCCATCGCTTCGGTGAAGCCGGGACTCACGACGACCTCGCCCTGCGAGACCGCCTGGAGCGCGGCGTGCAGTTCCAGCGACGGCGCCGCCTTGTCGATCAGGCCGCGCACGCCCTCGGCGAGCAGTGCGCGCAGCAGCACGCCGTTCGACATCGTGGTCAGCATGATCACGGGCAATCCCGGCCACTGCGTCCGGACGCGATGAATCATCTCGATGCCATCGACCTGCGCGTCGACCGGCATCGCGTAATCGCACACCAGCAGATCGCAGGGAAGCTCGTGGAGTGCGGCGAACAACTCGTCGGGCGAACGCGCGCGGGCGACCACCGTGGCTCCCGTGCCCGCGACCGTCGCACTGACGGACGCGAGCACCGGCAGGTGATCGTCCGCGATTACGACACGTGTCTGCATGGTCCGGCTGCTCCTGCGATGGTCGCGGCAGTGTGCGCCCGGGCGGCCGGCCGGACCATCGGACTGATCCGGATCTTCGCCTCGGGGGCCGGCCGCTTCAGGCCAGGCTTTCAGGCCAGGCCGTTCTCCCGCGCGTACGCATACAGCTCGGCCTCGTTCTCCAGCCCGAGCTTGCGCATGGCATCGATCTTCTGCCGACTGATGGTCTTCAGGCTGCGGTCCAACTGCTGGGCGATCTCTGTTACCGTCAATCCCGACGCCAGCAGGCGGATGATCTCGGCTTCACGCGCGCTTAACGTGCCGCGTCCGCGCCGCTTGCCAATGGCGTCCAGCTGCCGTCGCAGGCCGGGCGAGATGAACACGCGACGGTTGGCCGCCGACTTCACGGCCATCGGGAGGATTTCCATGTCCTCGGTCTTCTCCACCACGCCCAGCACCGCCGCGCGCAGCAGCGAGTCCAGGATGCCCACGTTCCCGATCATCGTCATCACGACGATCGGCAGCAGCGGATGGCGTTCGCGCAGCTGCCGAATCATCTCCGCGCCATCGGGCGAGGCGCTGTTGGGCATGGCGAAATCGGTGACCACGACGTCGCACGGCGTGTTTTCGAGGGCGGCCAGCAGTTCGTCGCTGGAGCGGGCTTCTCCCACCACGGCGATTCCACTGGCTTCCAGGATCGCCCTCGCACCGCGAAGGACGACCGGATGATCGTCGGCCAGAAACACGCGCAGGTTCATACAGGATCGCCCGCCAGAAGAGGTTGCTTTCGGCGGATAGGATATCCCCGTACCTTCGTGCATGCACCGTGCATGAGGTTCCGTCGTTTCGCATGCCTGCTGCTGTTTTTCGTGGCGGCGCTCGCGCACGCGGCGACGATCGAACTCACCGGCGAGGAGCGCGAATGGCTGCGCGCGCATCCGACGATCACCGTCGCCACGTATGCCGGCGGCTGGCCGCCGTTCGAACGTTACGAGAACGCAACGCTCAGCGGTCTCGGCCCCGCCTACCTCGACGATGTCGCGCGCCAGCTCGGCGTGCGCATCGCGGTGCGCCCGTATCCCTCGTGGGACGAAGCCTTCAAGGGCGGTTGCCGTCGCGAAGTCGACGTGCTGATGAACGTCTCGCTGGTGCCGGAGCGCACGCCCTGCCTGGTGTTCACGACTTCGTACATCGAGGCCGTTCCAGTGGCGGTGGGCCTGGCCAGCCGCAACGATCTGCTCGCACCCGACCGCTTCGCGTCGGCGCGCATCGTGGTCAATCGCGGCGCAGCGGTGGAACGCGCGGTGCGAGCGCAATTTCCCGATGCGCGGATCATCGCGACAACCGCCATCGGGGAGGCATTCGACGCGATAACGAAGGGCGATGCCGACGTCTTCATCGGCAATCCGTACGTCGTGCGAACCGCACTGGCGACCGGCACGTGGCCGGCCCTGGCGGTGCTCGCACCGGTCGACCTGCCGTCGGATACCTTGCACTTCGCCGTTCCGGACGACCGCAAACCGCTGGCGAGCGCGATCGACAAGGCGCTCGCCCGCATCACGCCGCAGCAACGTGCGGCTTACGAGCGCCGGTGGCTCGGCGCTTCGTCCTCGCCGATCCCGCGCGCGGGAGGCGTGCCGCTCACGCGCGACGAGGAACTCTGGCTCGAACGCATTCCGCCGCCGCGCATCGGGTACGCACACGATTGGGAGCCGGTCAGTTTCACCGACGCCGACGGGCGCATCAGCGGAATCGCCGCCGAATACCTGCAGATGATGCAAGCGCGGCTGGGACTCAAGCTGGGACGGGTATCCTCGGGTTACATCGAAGACCTGCGCGGCATGATGGCTCGTGGCCAGGTCGATCTCGTCCCGATACCGGCAAGCGCGCCGGTCGGTTCCGATTGGGTGCGCACCTCGGCGTTCACGCGGGTCAGCGTCGTGATCGTCATGCGCGCCAGCTCGCACGCGATCAGCGGACTGGATGACCTGGACGGCAAGCGCATCACCCTCGTGGGGCCCGCTCGTGCCGCCAGGGTCAAGGCCGAGATACCCGGCGCCGTGATCATGCCGGTGACCAGCATCTCCGAGGGATTGCGGGCGGTGGAACGGGGCGACGCGGATGCGTACGTGGGTGACATGATGTCGGCGGACCGCCCGCTCCGGCGCGGCGAGTACCCGACGCTCCGCCTCGCGGCGCCCGCCGGATTCGACGAAGACCTGGTGTTCGGCGTGCGTGGCGAGTACCAGCCGCTGGTGCCCCTGATCAACCGCATGCTCGGTGCACTGACCCCTGAAGAACGGCAACGCATCCGCTCGGGCTGGCTGGAAGTGCAGGTTTCCAGTGGCGTGAAATGGCGCACGGTCGCGATCGGTGGCGGCCTTGCCGCCTTGCTGGTGGCGGTGCTCGCCTTCGCCTACCTGCGCACGCGCACGGAAATCCGCCGTCGCGAGAAGAGCGACAGCCTGATGCGCGATCTCACGCGCAACCTGCCCGGCGTGATCTTCAGGATCACGCGCGATCCGCAAGGCAACTACGCCCTGCCCTTCGTCGCAGGCAACACGCGCGCATTGTTCGGACTGGACCACGACGAACTCGTTTCCAGGCCGCAGCCGGGAGTCGAGGGCTGCATAGACGAGCATGATCGCGAGCGATTGCGCCTTGCGCTCGAGACATCGACCGCGGAGCTGACCCCCATCGAGATGGATTTCCGCACGATCTCGCCCGCGCCGGAACGCTGGATCCGCGTGAGCGCGGTCGCGCATCGCCGCGACGATGGTCTGGTGCACTGGAGCGGATACTGGGTCGACGTGACCGCGTCGCATCGTCAATCCGAAGCGCTGGAGGCTGCAAGGACATCGGCTGAAACCGCCGCCACCGCGCGCGCGAACTTCCTCGCCGCGATGAGCCACGAGATCCGCACGCCGATGGCCGGCATCGCCGGCATCATCGAGATCCTCTCGCGCAGCGACATCAACGACGACCAGCGCCATCTCATCGGCCTGGTGCAGGACTACGCGATGGCATTGCGCACGATCCTGGACGACGTGCTCGACCTGTCGCGCATCGAAGCCGGTCGCCTGGAACTGGAGCCGGTCGAAACCGACCTGCGTGTGCTGCTGTCCAATTCGATCGAGCTGGTGCTGGACCTGTGCCGGCGCAAGAACCTGCGCTGCGCCTGCCACATCGATCCGGCGCTGGCGGCACTGGTGGTCGCCGATCCGACGCGGCTTCGCCAGATCCTGCTCAACCTGCTCAGCAATGCGATCAAGTTCACCGGCAGCGGGTACGTGGCCGTTTCGTTGCAGGTACTCGAAGCGACCGACCAGACGCAGACCTGGTGCATGGCCGTGACCGACTCGGGCATCGGGATCGCGCCCGCCGAACAGGCCAAGCTCTTCCATGCCTTCACCCAGGCGCAGACGAGCACGTCGCGAACCTACGGCGGCAGCGGCCTGGGCCTGGCGATCTGCCGGCGGCTGGCCGAACTGATGCGGGCCACGCTGGACATGGAAAGCACGCCCGGGACGGGCACGCGAGTGTGGCTGGTGCTCGCCACGCCGATCGCGCCGGGCAGCACCGTCGATCCGGCGCTGGCGGGGCGCAGCGTGGTCGTGCGCAGTCGCGATCACGATGTCGCGGATTCGCTGGAGGCCATCCTGCGATCGTTCGGCACCGAGGTCGTATCCGATGCCACGCGCGCGGATCTGCTGCTTTCCGACGAACCGCCGTCCGCCGGCGCATCCACGCGCTTCGTGCCGCTGCTGGCCGACGGCCCCGATGTGCCGCGCACCGCGATCGTGACCGAGCCGCTGCTACCCACGCACGTGCGTCGCGCCTGCGTGCTGGCGCTGGACGATGCGGTTCCGCGCACGACCGCCCCCACGGCGCCTAAGGCCTCGCACGCCGGGCACATCCTCGTT
Source organism: Lysobacter sp. SCRH-1R (assembly GCF_057747855.1). Classification (NCBI taxonomy): domain Bacteria; kingdom Pseudomonadati; phylum Pseudomonadota; class Gammaproteobacteria; order Lysobacterales; family Lysobacteraceae; genus Lysobacter; species Lysobacter sp. SCRH-1R. The sequence continues at coordinate 2,289,578 of NZ_CM173227.1, forward strand.
GCCGAGGATCATTCGACCAACCAGCTGCTCGTGCAGCGCCAGCTCGACGAACTGGGCTATCGCTGCCGCGTGGTGTCCAGCGGCGAGCAGGCGCTCGCGGCGCTGGCCGAAGACCGTTTCGACCTGCTCATCACCGACCTGCAGATGCCGGGCATGAACGGCTTCGAGCTCGCGCGTGCGATCCGCACCGGCGAAGCGGCCGAAGGACGAAAGCGCCTGCCGATCCTCGCCCTGAGCGCGGGCGTGATGTCGGAAGACGAGGCGCGCTGCCGCGAAGCCGGCATGGACGGCCATCTGCGCAAGCCGATCGGCCTGGACGAAATGATGAAACAGCTGGAGCTCTGGCTACCCCCCGACGACACCATGACCACCCGGCCACCCGACACCGCATCGCCCGCGGCAACCGATTCGCCGCACGACGACGTGCTGGATAGGGCCAGCCCGTCGCAGTCCACCGAACCCGCGCTGGAACCGCTCGACCTGGCGATGCTGACGCGGAGCTTCGGCTCGCGGGAAACCGTCCGGCTGGTCGCCGAGGACCTGCTTGCGAACCTGCCCGACGACCTCGCCGACCTGCGGCGTTCCGAGGAAGACGGCGACGCGGTGCGCATGGGCCGCGCGCTGCATCGCATCACCGGCGCGCTGGGAACGTTCGGCTATCGCAACCTCGCGGCCGACCTGCGCGTCGCCACGCGCACCGCGGAAGCGGGGACGCTGGTATCCCCGGATGAAATCGCGCGGCTGCTCCGGCGCGTCGACGGCACGCTGTTCGAACTCGGGCAGTTCGTGACCACGCACAAGGCCGACGCCGACGAATCGTCGACGTCGCCGTGATCACGCGACTTCAGCCACCGCTTCGCGGTGCACGACGACCAGTTGCACGGCCTCGCTGCCGCGGTAATCGTCGGCTTCCAGGCGGAACGCGATGCGCACGCGCGGCGGTGGCGCCAGTCCGCCCCAGCCGCCGAACTCGATCGCGTTGAGCCGGCGTCCGGCCAGGCCGAGTTCGAGTTTCAGATGCCGCTCGCCAACGACGCGCCAGCCGAGCACGTCGAACTCGCCATCGAATTGCGGCTCGGCGAAGCCCTGCCCCCACGGACCGCCATCGCGCAACGCTTCGGCGCTGGCGCGGCAGAACTCGTCGGCGTGCAGTTCTCCGTCGCTGAGCAGCTCCGCCTGCAGCAGTTCGGGCGTCAGCAGCGCGGCGGCACAGTCGCCGAACGCCTGCGCGAACGCGGCGAACTGGTTCGCACGCAGCGACAACCCCGCCGCCATCGCGTGGCCGCCGAAGCGTTCGATCAGCTGCGGATGGCGTGCGTGCACGTCGGCGAGCGCGTCGCGGATGTGGAAGCCGGGGATCGAACGCGCCGAGCCACGCAGGGCATCGCTGCCCGGCTCGGCCGGTGCGAACGCGATGACCGGCCGGTGCAGCCGTTCCTTCATCTTCGACGCGACCAGGCCCACGACGCCCGGATGCCATTCCGCATCGAACAGGCAGATCGCCGCCGGCACCGCCGCATCGTTCATCGCCACGCGTGCGAGCGCGCGCTCGGCGTCGTCGGTCATCTGCTGCTGCACGGCCCGGCGCTCGCTGTTGATCTCGTTGAGCGTGGCGGCGATGTCTCGCGCGCGTGCGAGGTCGTCGGTGAGCAGGCATTCGATGCCGAGCGCCATGTCTTCCAGCCGTCCCGCCGCATTGAGGCGCGGGCCGACGGCGTAGCCGATGTCGGTCGCGGTGAGCCGCGCGGCATCGCGCTGCGAGACTTCGATCAGCGCACGCAATCCGGCACAGCCCTGCCCCGCGCGGATCCGCCGCAGGCCGGCGGCGACGAGCGCGCGGTTGTTCGCATCCAGTGGCACCACGTCGGCGACGGTGCCGACGGCGACGAGGTCCAGCAACACCTGCAGGTCGGGTTCCCTGCCGGCGAACGCACCGCGCTCGCGCAGGTGCCTGCGCAGCGCGAGCAGCACGTAGAACATCACGCCGACGCCGGCCAGACACTTGCTCGGGAATGCGTCGCCGCGCAGGTTCGGATCGACGATGGCATCGGCCGGGGGCAGATGTTCGCCGGGCAGATGGTGATCGGTGACCAGCACCTGCCAGCCGCGCGCCTTCGCCGCGGCGATGCCGGCGTGGCAGGCGATGCCGTGGTCGACCGTGACCAGCAGGTCCGGTTGCAGCGCAGCGAGTTCCTCCACCAGCGCCGGGGAGAGACCGTAACCATGCACGATGCGGTTGGGCACCGCATGCGACACGCGTCGCGCACCGAGCATGCGCAGCCCGCGCACGCCGACCGCACAGGCGGTGGCGCCGTCGCAGTCGAAATCGCCGACGACGACGATGTGGCGGTCGTCATCGATGGCGCGCGCGAGCAGCGTCGTCGCCGCGTCCAGGCCGCCCAGCAGTTCCGGCGGGTGCAGGTGTGCGAGTCGCGGCTGCGCGAGCTCCAGCGAGGTCGCGCCGCGCGCGGCATACAGGCGGCGCAGCAGCGCGGGCATCGAATCGGGCCATTGGCCCGGATCGACGCACTCGCGCCGACGCAATCGCGCGACGGGCTTCATCCGGCGGCCATGGCGTTGACGAACGACGGCAGCGGACGGCGCCAGAAACGCCAGCGCTGCGACCGCGCGAGGTCGTAACGCGCGCCGTCGTCGAACTCGAACCGCAGCTGTTTCAGCGCGCCGTCGGCGACTGCTTCAAGCAGCGGCGCGAACCAGTCGCGTTCGAGCAACGCGAGGTCGCGCGCGTCGCGCAGGTCGAACAGGTCGCTCCCCGCTTCGACGCGGCCATTCCAGGCGTCGGGTTTCGGCGCGACGTTCACGCCGGCCAGCACGGCCAGCGCGGTGAGGGTTTCGTCGTCGCTGGCGATGCGCGCGTAGTACGACTGCACGCGATCGGGCAGCGCACCGGCGCCCCAGAACCACAGCGAATTCACCGGCGCCAGTCCGGTCGCGGCGCGCTGCGCATTGAGCGGATGATTGTGCAGCACGATCTGCGCCTCGCTGAGGAGCGCGCGCCAGCGGCGGCCTTCGGGGCCTTGCGGCAGTTCGTCGAACAGATCGGCGCCGAGCGCCTGCTCGGGCGCGGTGAAGGCCGGCAGCTTCGCGCCGGCCGGCAACCGCAGGTACCAGCGCGACGGCACCGGCGCGTCGATCGGGCAGCCGGCGTCGCCGAACAGCGGCTTGAGCGGTTTGAGGAGCGCGGCGGCGTCCCGCGCGGTCAGGCCCAGCGCCTGCCCGTACGACAGCAGGCGCGCGCCGTTGATGTCGGGCCGCACGTAGGCGGGATCCGCGCGGAGCCACGCGGATCCCACGGCATCGCCCGCGTCGCGCTGGCGCGCGGCCGCCGCCACGGGCCAGCCGCGTGGGAGCACGTCGAGGATGTTCGACAGCGCGTCGCCATTGCGGTCGCCGCGATCGCCGCGCGCGAGCGCGCGCCCCGTCGATGCGGACAGGCGCTGGCCACCGAAGCGTTCGCGCGGCGGCAGCAGCAGCGTGATCATCGACGGGCGCGAATCAGCCGGCGTAGCTGACGCCGACGATCTCGTACTCGCGGGTGCCGCCCGGGGCGTCGATGGTGATCGTGTCGCCTTCGTGCTTGCCGATCAGCGCGCGCGCCACCGGCGAGGAAATCGCGATCAGGCCCTGTTTGATGTCCGCTTCGAGGTCGCCGACGATCTGGTAACGCTTTTCCTCGTCGGTCTCGGTGTCGGCCAGATCGACCGTCGCGCCGAAGACCACGCGCGAGCCGGCGTTGAGCGAGGACACGTCGATGACCTGCGCGTGCGACAGCTCGGCCTCGAGCTGCTTGATACGGCCTTCGATGAAGCCCTGTTGTTCGCGGGCGGCGTGGTACTCGGCGTTTTCCTTGAGGTCGCCGTGCGCGCGCGCTTCGGCGATCGCATTGATCACCGCCGGGCGCTTGACCGACTTCAATTCTTCCAGCTCGGCGCGCAGACGCTGCGCGCCCTGAAGGGTAAGGGGTGCTCGCATTGCTTGTTCTTCCTGTGCGCCGGGCGCGGGAGCCCGGCGGTTCCGTTAGGCGGATTCTGTCTCAGATGGGCGCCGGGGTGAACCCACCCGGCGCCGCAGGATGCGCTCGTGTAGCCCGGAGAAGGCCGAAGGCCGCACCCGGGATTGCGTCACCGCGGCGGCCAACCCGGGTGTGCTGCGCTTACCCGGGCTGCCAGTGCGTGGATGCGACTTACGCGCCCTGCACTTCCGCGTGCAGCTCCTGCAGCGACCACACCGGGCCGGTGCCGCGGTAGTCGAGCGAGTTCACCAGCGCGCGCGCGCCCGACACCGTGGTCGAGTACGTCACGCGATGCTGCAGCGCCTCGCGGCGGATCGAGAACGAGTCGTTGATCGCCTGGCGGCCCTCGGTCGTGTTCACGATGTAGGCGATCTCGCCATTCTTGATGAGGTCGACGATGTGCGGACGGCCTTCGGTGACCTTGTTGATGCGCTCGCAGGCCAGGCCCTGTCCGGTGAGGAACTGGTGCGTGCCTTCGGTGGCGACCAGCGTGTAGCCGCGCTTGACCAGGTCCTGCGCGACCGGCAGCACTCGCTTCTTGTCCGGATCGCGCACCGACACGAACACCTTCCCGCCTTCCGGCAGCGCCTTGATGCCGCCGGCTTCCTGCGCGCGCGCCATCGCGGCGCCGAAGTTGCGGTCGACGCCCATCACTTCGCCCGTCGAGCGCATTTCCGGCCCGAGGATCGGATCGACGCCCTGGAACTTGGCGAACGGGAAGATCGCTTCCTTGACCGAGTAGTACTCCGGCACGATTTCCTTCACGGCGCCCTGCTCGGCCAGCGTCTTGCCGACCATGCAGCGCGCGGCGATCTTCGCCAGCGCCATGCCGGTGGCCTTCGACACGAACGGCACGGTGCGCGAGGCACGCGGGTTCACTTCGATCAGGTAGATGGTTTCGCGGCCCTCGTCGTCGAAGGTGATCGCGAACTGCGTGTTCATCAGGCCCACGACCTTCAGCGACTTGGCGAGCGCGACGACCTGCCCGCGCAGCTTGTCCTGCACGGCCGCGCTCAGCGAATACGGCGGCAGCGAGCACGAGGAGTCGCCCGAGTGCACGCCGGCTTCCTCGATGTGCTCCATCACGCCGCCCACCAGCACGTTGCCGTCCTTGTCGGCGATGACGTCGACGTCGACTTCCACCGCGTTGTCGAGGAAGCGGTCCAGCAGCACCGGCGAGTCGTTGGACACCTTCACCGCATCGCGCATGTAGCGATGCAGGTCGGCGTCGGCGTGGACGATTTCCATCGCGCGGCCGCCGAGCACGTAGCTCGGGCGCACGACCAGCGGGTAGCCGATCTGCGAGGCGAGCACGATGGCTTCCTCCGGATTGCGGGCCGTGCGGTTCAGCGGCTGCGCCAGGCCCAGGTCCTGCACCAGCTTCTGGAAGCGCTCGCGGTCTTCCGCCAGGTCGATGCTGTCCGGCGAGGTGCCGATGATCGGCACGCCGTTGGCTTCCAGCGCGCGCGCCAGCTTCAGCGGCGTCTGGCCGCCGTACTGCACGATCACGCCTTTGGGCTTCTCCAGGTCGCAGATTTCCAGCACGTCTTCCAGCGTCAGCGGCTCGAAGTACAGGCGATCGGAGGTGTCGTAGTCGGTCGAAACGGTTTCCGGGTTGCAGTTGACCATGATGGTCTCGAACCCGTCCTCGCGCAGCGCCAGCGCCGCGTGCACGCAGCAGTAGTCGAACTCGATGCCCTGGCCGATGCGGTTCGGACCGCCGCCGAGCACGATGATCTTATTGTGGTTGGTCGGCTCGGCTTCGCACTCGTCTTCATAGGTCGAGTACATGTACGCGGTGGTCGTGGCGAACTCCGCCGCGCACGAGTCCACGCGCTTGTACACCGGACGCACGCCGAACGCGCGGCGCAGCGTGCGCACGGCGGTCTCGTCGGTGCCGGTCAGCTGCGCGATGCGCGCATCCGAGAAGCCCATGCGCTTGAGTTCGCGCATGCGCGTCTTGTCGAGCGACGACAGGCCGGCCGCGGCGACATCCTGTTCGGCGGCGATGAGTTCCTCGATCTGGTCGAGGAACCACGGGTCGACGAACGACAGCGCGTGCACGTCTTCCACGCTCATGCCGGCGCGGAACGCGTCGCCGATGTGGAACATGCGCTCCGGACCCGGCTCCTTGAGTTCGCGACGCAGCTTCGTCAGATCCTCTTCGCTGCCCAGATCAAGGCCCGTGGGGTCGAGGCCGACCTTGCCGGTTTCCAGACCGCGCAGCGCCTTCTGCAGCGATTCCTGGAAGGTACGGCCCATCGCCATGACCTCGCCGACGGACTTCATCTGCGTGGTCAGGCGCGCGTCGGCCTGCGGGAACTTCTCGAACGCGAAGCGCGGGATCTTGGTGACGACGTAGTCGATGCTCGGCTCGAACGACGCCGGCGTGAGGCCGCCGGTGATCTCGTTCTTCAGCTCGTCCAGCGTGTAGCCCACCGCGAGCTTCGCGGCGACCTTCGCGATGGGGAAGCCCGTCGCCTTCGACGCCAGCGCCGAGGAGCGCGACACGCGCGGGTTCATTTCGATGACGACGACACGGCCGTTCTTGGCGTTGATGCCGAACTGCACGTTCGAGCCGCCGGTGTCCACGCCGATCTTGCGCAGCACGGCGATGGAGGCATCGCGCAGGCGCTGGTATTCCTTGTCGGTGAGCGTCTGCGCCGGCGCGACGGTGATCGAGTCGCCGGTGTGCACGCCCATTGCGTCGAAGTTCTCGATCGAGCAGACGATGATGCAGTTGTCCGCCTTGTCGCGGACCACTTCCATCTCGAATTCCTTCCAGCCCAGCACCGATTCCTCGACGAGGATTTCATGCACGGGCGAGAGTTCCAGGCCGCGCTTGGCGATCTCCTCGAACTCTTCCTTGTTGTAGGCGATGCCGCCGCCGGTGCCGCCGAGGGTGAACGAGGGGCGGATGATGGTCGGGTAGCCGACCTTCGCCTGGATCTCGATCGCCTGCTCGAAGTTGCGGGCGACTTCGGCTTTCGGGCATTCCAGTCCGATCTCGGCCATCGCGACGCGGAACAGCTCGCGGTCCTCGGCCATGCGGATGGCTTCGCGCGAGGCGCCGATCAGCTCGACGTTGTACTTCTCCAGCACGCCGTTGTCGGCAAGGTCCAGCGCGCAGTTGAGCGCGGTCTGGCCGCCCATCGTCGGCAACAGCGCGTCGGGCTTTTCCTTCGCGATGATCTTCTCGACCGTCTGCCAGTTGATCGGCTCGATGTACACGGCGTCGGCCATGTTCGGGTCGGTCATGATCGTGGCCGGGTTGCTGTTGACCAGCACCACGCGGTAGCCCTCGTCGCGCAGCGCCTTGCACGCCTGCGCGCCGGAGTAGTCGAACTCGCAGGCCTGGCCGATCACGATCGGGCCGGCGCCGATGATCAGGACGGTTTTGATGTCGGTGCGCTTGGGCATGGGGGTCCTCAGTAAAGTCGTTCCTGCCACGCGTCGGGCGCGAGCCAGGTGATCTGGTCGGGCGATCGGGCGTCGATCGCGCCTTCGTTCACGGCAGCAAGCACGGCCTGCTGCATGGCGGTCCAGCTGTCGGCGGCCGCGCCGATGCGCGCGCCGAGCCGGTTGTTGTGCGCATCCATCGCACGCGCCGCGTTGCCCTGCCCGTCGCGCTCCATCACTTTCGTCACGATGTCCACGCAGCGCGGGGACAGCGTGTAGGCGACGATGGCGCTGGCGAGCGAGTGGCGGTACGCATCGGCCGGGCCGTTGCGACCGCCGGGCAATCCGGCGGCGAAGAACTGCGAGTACGTGGCCACCATCACGAACGCCGGGTAGGCGCCCAGCACGACCGCAACAACGAACAACCTGCGCCAGTGGCGCTTGCGGGCGGGCTTGGTGGCGGCCGGGCTCACTTGGCCTGCTGCATCATCGCGACGAAGCGATCGAACAGCGGCGCCACGTCGCGCGGGCCGGGACTCGCTTCCGGATGTCCCTGGAAGGAGAACGCCGGCGCGTCCGTCAGCTCGATGCCCTGGTTGGTTCCGTCGAACAGCGAGCGATGGATCACCCGCACGTTCGCCGGCAGCGTCGCTTCATCGACGGCGAAACCGTGGTTCTGCGAAGTGATCATCACCCGGCCGGTGTCGAGGTCCTGCACCGGATGGTTCGCGCCGTGGTGGCCGTGGCCCATCTTCACCGTCCGCGCGCCAGCGGCGAGCGCCAGCAGCTGGTGGCCCAGGCAGATGCCGAAGGTCGGGATCTTCGCCTTGATGAACTCCTTGATCGCCGCGATCGCGTAATCGCACGGCGCCGGATCGCCCGGGCCGTTGGACAGGAACACCCCATCGGGCTTGAGCTTGAAGACCTCCGAGGCCGGCGTCTGCGCCGGAACGACGGTGAGCTTGCAGCCGCGTTCGGCGAGCATGCGCAGGATGTTGAACTTCACGCCGTAGTCGTAGGCGACGACGTGGAACTTCGGCTCCGCGCGCACGAATTCGTTGCGGTCCAGGTCGAGCTGTCCCTCGCTCCACTCGTAGGGCTCGCGGACGCTGACTTCCTTCGCCAGATCCATGCCCTTCAGGCCCGGGAACTTGCGCGCGGCCTCGAAGGCCTTGTCGACATCGATCTCGCCGGCCATCAGCGCGCCGTTCTGCGCGCCCTTCTCGCGCAGGATGCGCGTGAGCTTGCGGGTGTCGATGTCGGAAATGGCGACGATGCCGCGGGCGGCGAGCCATTCCGGCAGCGAGACCTGGCTGCGCCAGTTGCTGGGACGGCGCGGCACGTTGCGCACGATCAGGCCCGAGGCGAAGCAGCGAGCGGCCTCGTCGTCCTGGTCGGTGCAGCCGGTGTTGCCGATGTGCGGGTACGTCAGGGTCACCAGCTGGCGGGCGTAGGACGGGTCGGTGACGATTTCCTGGTAGCCGGTGATGGCCGTGTTGAATACGACTTCGCCGACCGAAAGGCCGGGCGCGCCTACGGAAACGCCCTCGAAGAGGGTGCCGTCTTCGAGCGCGAGGATTGCGGGTTGGGTCACGGGGATCGCCTTGGCTGCCGGGGGGTGCTGAGCCGTTCCGTGCGCGTACGCCGTAGAAAAACCGGGTTGCAGCAAAGCGCGGACGCGGTGCGGGACCGGTCCGACGGAAGGGGTTCAGGCGAGCCGGAATTCTAGCGGGCCGGGGCTCGTAACGCCAGCGTCATGTGCCCGGATCGTGCGATCCGGCCCGCCTCGTTCAGGCGAGCAGATCGCGCAGGCGATAACGGCCGGGCGCGCGGCCGGCCAGCTTCGCGGCGGCGTGGAGCGCGCCGCGGGCGAAGATGTCGCGATTGGTGGCGCGGTGGACCAGCTCGATCCGCTCGCCCGGCGCGGTGAACTGCACCAGGTGCTCGCCGACGATGTCGCCGGCGCGCAGCGAGGCATAGCGCGGCGTCGCCCCACCCTGCTCCGCGTTCGCGCCCAGCGCCAGCGCGGTGCCGGAGGGCGCGTCCTTCTTGTGCACGTGGTGCGACTCGACGATGTCGCAATCCCAGCCCGGCAGCGCCTGCGCGGCACGTTCGACCAGTTCGCCCAGGATCGCCACGCCCAGGCTGAAATTCGCCGCCCACAGCAGCGGGATGCGCTGCGCCGCGGCGTCCAGCGCGGCGCGCTGCGGCGCTTCCAGTCCCGTCGTGCCCGACACCAGTGCGGCGCCGCGCTCCTCGCACAGCGCGAGGATGGGATCGAAGCCCTCCGGCAGGCTGAAATCGATGGCGACGTCGAACGCGGGCGCGCCATGCAGTTCGGACGCGGCGAAATGCGCCACGCCCTCCACCACCCGCTGCGCCGGTTGTGAACGCTGCACGGCCGCGACGACGACGACGTCGTCGCGCTCCGTGGCCAGGCGAAGCAGCGCCTGCCCCATGCGGCCGGAGGCACCGTGGACGAGGATGCGGGTCTGCGCGGTGTGGTCGCTCATGCGCGCAGTCTGAAGCGGCCACTTCGCGGCGACAAGCGTTTCGTGCCGCCACGACCGTTTCGCAGCGCGACGGCGATTCGGAACCTTCCTATGTTTCGACGCCAACGTGCTTCCTAGCATCGCAGCGCCGCAATCGGCGGCGCCATGCCGGTCCGGGGACCACGCACGCATGAAGACGTTGTTTCGAAGCATCGCATTGCTGCTACTGCTCGTCGCCGCGGGCTGTTCGGGCAGGAAGGACGCCGAACTGCTCGCCGCGCCCAAAGTGGGCGACCTCTACGCCAGCGAGCTGTCGCACTTCGCCGAGTTCGATGGCGGGAACCGCGCGTACGGCCTGATGAAGGTGGTCGCCGTGACCGACGGCAGCATCTCCGTCGTCACCGACAGCAGCGCCTGGCCGGCACCGTCGGGCGCGAACAACGACCTGCGCGGCGACCTGGCGGACGTGAAGTGGGACACGCAGAACACCCTCCGCCTCGCGCGCTCCGAACTCCGGGACCTGTACGAGGAGGACCGCATCTTCGGCGTCCGCCGGCCCGACGCCGGGGCATCGCAATGAACGTCTTCCATCGACCTGTGGCCGGCCGTGCTCGGCGCCGGCTCGTTCGTGCTGACCCGCTTCAACGTCGATTCAAGCTGCTCGCCTGGTGGACCACTGGGGTCAGTCCACCGGAACGCTGATCCGCGCCGGGCGGATCGTGGCGGGCGTGCTGCTGTGGCTGATGTTCCGCGCCCGCAGGTCTTCGGCGGAGTAAGGCCCCCTGCCGACAGCGCTGATGAGCGAAAAAAAAAGCCGCGGAACGCCCGCGGCTTTTTTTGACCGAGCCTCTTCCGCCGGTTACTGGTAGACCACCTGCGCGCGCAGGTTCGTCAGCACCTTCTGCATGAAGTCCCGGTAGTCGCGGTTGTAGCCGGGCTCGCACAGCGGGCCGGGCGTGCGGTCGTCGAGCACGCGCGTGACGCGCAGCGTGTTGCCGTCGCGCTTGTAGGTGGCCCGGTAGCTGAACGCACTGCCCTTGAGATCGACGTCCGGCGGCACCGCGATCAGCTGCACGGGCTTGGCGAACTCGATCTCGTACTCTTCCTGCGAGAAGCCGCTGGCGCAGGCGCTCGGTCTGGCCTCGTCGACTTCCAGGTTCGCCTGTGCGGCGAAACGCATCACCGGCGCTTCGGTCGGGAAGATCGGCGTCAGCGCGATCGCACCCGGCACCGGCATCAGCTGGCCGACACTGAAGTTCACCTGGTAGGCGTAACGGTCTTCCAGCGGTTCCGGATCGTCCATGCGCACGCTGCCGGTCCCGTCCTGCCCCATCTGCTGGAAGTAGCGCTTCACGCCCTGCGTGGCCTGGTCCGTGGTGGAGCCGCGGAACGCCGCGCGCGTGGTCACCGCGTACATGCCCTGCAGTTCGACGTCGGCCTGTCCTTCGATCGAGCCGTCCGCGCCGACCTTGAGTCGCGTCTTCACGGTCTGGCGCCCGCTGCCCGGAACCATCGCCGGCGTGGTGGTTCCCTCGCGATAGCCCTCCACGCGGAAGACCGGCTTGCCCATGTCCGGGTACGGCAGCATGCCGAAGGGAATGCCCTTGGCGGTCGCATCCAGGTACAGGTCCCACTCGGGGAGGTAGGTGATGACGTGGTTGACCATCGCCACCGCCGGCGTGCGCGGCAGGTCGTACAGACTGCTGGAGTTGATCAGCGCCTGCGTCGCCGGAATGCCCTTCGCCGTCAGCAGCGCCTGCAGCAGGGTCGCATGGTCCTTGCAGTCGCCCATCCTGTTGTCGAGGACGAAGTCCAGATCGTGCGGCACCACCGCGCCCAGCCCGATGCAGTTGCCCGCATAGGTGATCTGGGTCGAGACCCATTCGTACATCGCCTTCGCGATGTCGCGCGGCTCCTTGCGGGTGCCGGCGATCTCGTCCGCCAGCTTGCGGATGCGCGGCGTGACCGCCGCCTTCGGCTTCGCCCGCGCGCCGTAGGCGAGCGCGATGTCGCCATAGCCGGCGAAGGTCGAATACACCAGGCCCGGCTGGTCCTCGAAGCGGAACGCGGAAGCCGACTGGTCGGGCAACAGCGGCTGGCGGTTCTGGAAGCGCCAGTGGCTCAGGCGGCGATCGCCCACCACTTCATCGCGGACGCGCTCCATCCGCCATGCCTCGGACTTCACGGGCAGCTGCGCCGGCGCGTCGAAGCGCAGATCGACCTGGCCGTAGTAGGTTTCGCGCGGGAACGTTTCGACTTCCGAGAACTGGCCGTCGAACATCGGCTGCGAGCCGGTCAGGCGGTACTTGAACACCGTGGTGTCGCCGACGGCCAGCTCGGGGAACACCACCGTCATCGACGTGCGATCGGAGAACACCGGCGCGCCTTCGCCGTGTCCGCCGTTGGTCTGCACCTGGTAGTTGGATTTGGGCACCGGCACGCGGCGGCCGTCGGGCTTGAGCGTGTAGGCCTCCAGCACCTCGACCTTCTGGATGCTGGTGCTGTAGCCGATGGAGGAATCCTTGACGTATTCCAGCGCATCGGACTTGAGCACCTTGATGGTCTGCTCGCGCGTCTCGGTGTACGAGCCGTCCGGCTGGATGACGTAGGCGACGTCGAGGCGCTCGATCTGCGCCGAACGCTCGCCTTCAGGCTGGATCGCCTGCGCCGCGGAGGCCGGCGCGCACGCGAACTGCCACGCAGCCGCGAGGGCCAGCGCACTTGCATGTTTCAACATGGTTCCCCTTATCCGGCGAATCCGTCGCCGTCCGGGGAATGCTAGCGCAGGCTCCGGCGCCCGGCAGCGGGGCGAACTTCCCACCCGCGTGCCGGACCTGCCGTAGCGTTGCTCAGGACGTCATCCGGTCCCAGAAGCCCTTCACGCCGTCCAGGAAGGTCGAGGCGCGCGGCGAATGGCGGCGGGCGCCTTCGCCGACGAAGGTGGCTTCGAACTTCTCCAGCAGTTCGCGCTGCTCCGGCGTGAGGTTCACCGGGGTTTCCACGACGATGCGGCAGTACAGGTCGCCGGGCTTGCGGCTGCGGACGGACTTCACACCGCGGTCGCGCAGGCGGAACAGCTTGCCGGTCTGGCTTTCGGCGGGAATTCGCAGTTCGACGTCGCCGTCCAGCGTCGGCACGCGGATGGTGTCGCCGAGCGCAGCCTGCGCGATGCGCACCGGCACTTCGCAATGCAGGTCGTCGCCGTCGCGCTGGAAGATCTCGTGCTCGCGCACGCGCACGTCCACGTACAGATCGCCCGGCGGCGAACCGGCCGGACCGGCTTCGCCCTCGCCCGCCAGGCGGATGCGATCGCCGTTGTCGACGCCGGCGGGAATCTTCACCTGCAGCGTCTTGGTGCGTTCGACACGACCTTGGCCGTTGCAGTCGGCGCAGGGGTTCGGGATCGTCTTGCCGCGACCGCCGCAATGCGGGCAGGCCTGCTGCATCGAGAAGATGCCGCGCTGGAAACGCACCTGGCCGCGGCCATGGCAGGTCTGGCAGGTTTCGGTCTTGCCGTCGGCCGAACCCGAGCCGTCGCAGGTCTCGCATTCGTCGAGGGTCGGGATTTCGATCGTCTTCTCGGCGCCGAACACGGCCTCTTCGAGCGACAGCTCCATCACGTAGCCGATGTCGGCGCCGCGACGCGGTCCGCGCGCGGCTCCGGCGCCAAAGATGTTCCCGAAGATGTCGCCGAAGATGTCGCCCATGTCGGCGTAGCCCGCACCGGCGCCACCGGCGCCCATGCCGTGCTCGAAGGCGGCATGGCCGTGCTGGTCGTAGGCGCGACGGCGGTTGCCGTCGGACAGGACTTCGTAGGCTTCCTTGCACTCCTTGAACGAAGCTTCCGCGGCGGCGTCGCCGGGATTGCGGTCCGGATGGAACTTCATCGCGCAGCGGCGATAGGCCTTCTTCAGGTCTTCTTCGCTGGCATCGCGGGCCACGCCCAGCACTTCGTAGTAGTCGCGTTTGCTCATGGAGCCGGAAATCGGGAATTGGGAATGGAGAATGGTTCGAAGCGATGGCCCTGCAGCCTACGGACACAAGAACGGGAATTGGGAGAGTGAAAGCGATGACGCCTCACGATTCCCAATTCCCGGTTCCCTATTCCCGTCTTACTTCTTGTCGTCCTTGACTTCGGTGAACTCGGCGTCGACCACGTCGTCGGACTTCGCGCCGCCCGACGGGCCTGCACCGGCGTCCGGACCGCCCGGCTGGCCAGCGGCCGACGCCGCCGCGAACAGCGACTGCGCGGCCTCTTCCAGCGCCTTGGACTTGGCCTCGATCTGGCCCTTGTCGTCGCCGCGCATCGCGGTTTCGAGTTCGGCGATCGCGCCTTCGGTACGACCGATGACGTCGCCGGCCACCTTGTCGCCGTTGTCCTTGATGGCGCTGCGCGCGGTGTGGATCAGCGCGTCGGCGTGGTTGCGGGCCTGCACCAGCTCGTGGAACTTCTGGTCTTCCTCGCGGTGGGCTTCGGCGTCGGAGACCATCTTCGCGATCTCTTCCTCGGACAGGCCCGAACCGGCCTTGATCTCGACCTTCTGTTCCTTGTTGGTCTTCTTGTCCTTGGCCGACACGTGCAGGATGCCGTTGGCGTCGATGTCGAAGGACACCTCCACCTGCGGCATGCCGCGCGGCGCCGGCTCGATACCGGTCAGGTCGAAGCGGGCCAACGACTTGTTGTAGCGGGCCTGCTCGCGCTCACCCTGCAGCACGTGCACGGTCACGGCCGACTGGTTGTCCTCGGCGGTGGAGAACACCTGCGAGGCCTTGGTCGGGATGGTGGTGTTCTTCTCGATGATCTTGGTGAACACGCCGCCCAGGGTCTCGATGCCCAGCGACAGCGGGGTCACGTCGAGCAGCAGGACGTCCTTGACGTCGCCGGCCAGCACGCCGCCCTGGATCGCGGCGCCCAGTGCCACGGCTTCGTCCGGGTTGACGTCCTTGCGCGGCTCCTTGCCGAAGAACTCGGCCACGGCCGACTGCACCTTCGGCATGCGGGTCTGGCCGCCGACCAGGATCACCTCGCTGATCTCGCTGGCGCGCAGGCCGGCGTCATTCAGCGCGATGCGGCACGGTTCGATCGTGCGCTTGACCAGGTCGTCGACCAGCGCCTCGAGCTTGGCGCGGGTCAGCTTGATGTTCAGGTGCTTCGGACCCGAGGCGTCAGCCGTCACGTACGGCAGGTTCACTTCGGTCTGCTGCGCGCTGGACAGTTCGATCTTGGCGCGCTCGGCGGCGTCCTTCAGGCGCTGCAGGGCCAGCGGATCCTTGCGCAGGTCGATGCCCTGGTCCTTCTGGAATTCCTCGACGAGGTAATCGATGACGCGCTTGTCGAAGTCTTCGCCGCCCAGGAACGTGTCGCCGTTGGTGGACAGCACTTCCACCTGCATTTCGCCGTCGACGGACGCGATCTCGATGATCGACACGTCGAACGTGCCGCCGCCGAGGTCGTAGACCGCGACCTTGCGGTCGCCGCCCTTCTTGTCCATGCCGTAGGCCAGCGCGGCCGCGGTCGGCTCGTTGATGATGCGCTTGACGTCCAGGCCCGCGATCTTGCCGGCGTCCTTGGTCGCCTGGCGCTGGCTGTCGTTGAAGTAGGCCGGCACCGTGATGACGGCTTCGGTGACGGTCTCGCCCAGGTAGGCCTCGGCGGTCTTCTTCATCTTGGCCAGCACTTCGGCCGAGATCTGCTGCGGGGCCATCTTCTTGCCCTCGGAGGTCTCGACCCACGCGTCGCCGTTCTCGTGCTGGGTGATCTTGTACGGGACCAGGCCGATGTCCTTCTGGACTTCGGCGTCGGTGAACTTGCGGCCGATGAGGCGCTTGACGGCGAAGAAGGTGTTCTTCGGATTGGTGACGGCCTGGCGCTTGGCGCTGGCGCCGACGAGGACTTCGCCGTCCTTGGTGAAGGCGACGATGGACGGGGTGGTGCGATCGCCTTCCGCGTTCTCGATGACGCGCGGCTTGCCGCCTTCCATGATCGCCACGCACGAATTGGTCGTGCCCAGGTCGATACCGATGATCTTGCCCATGGTGTTGCTCCCTCTCGATGCTTTGACTGTGCGGCGGCGCGGGCCGCCATGCTTGAAGGTGTATGGCGGAGCGTCCCGCCGATGTGCGTTATCTGGGGGGCTCGCGCCCCCGCTTCAAGGCGTCAGTCGTGCTTGGCCACGACCACCAGCGCCGGGCGCAGGAGGCGTTCGTTCAGCACCCAGCCCTTCTGGTACACCTGGACCACGTCGCCGGGCGCGTGGCCGGCGGCGTCGACCATGCTCATCGCCTGGTGGCGCTCGGGGTCGAACGGCTGGCCCACCGGATCGACGGCGATCAGGCCGTTGTCGGACGCCACCTTCAACAACTGGCGCAGCGTGAGTTCCATGCCCTCGCGCAGATGGGCGGCGGTGTCGCCCTGCACGGCCAGGCCGGCTTCCAGGCTGTCGATCACCGGCAGCAGTTCGGACAGCAGGCGCTCGTTGGCGAACCTGCGCGCCATGTCGATGTCGCGCGTCATGCGCTTGCGCTGGTTTTCGAGTTCGGCGCGCTCGCGCAGCGAGTCCTCGCGCAGCTGGGTCAGCTCGGCCTGGACGGCCTCGAGCTGCGCGGCCAGCGTGGCGACGGCGTCGGGCGTCTCGGTGTCGGGGGCCACTCCGGTGGTCTGGTTGGGTTCGCCGGAAGGTGTGCTAGCGGTCATGCGGTGCTCCATCCCTGCGCCAGGGGCGCTCAAACTTGCTGGAATTCAAGGTCTTGCAACCGCGCTCGAAGGCGCGTCAGGCCAGCAATGGGGCCGTCCCAACGGGTTTCAAGACAGCACATGGAAGACGAATGCGGCGGCGGGCGCCGGCCAGCCGCCGGCCCCGGCCCGGGAACCGGCCTGTTTCCAGCGCGTTTACTGATCCGGATGCAGCGCCGCCCCGAGCGCATCGGCGGCGGCCTGCACGACGGGGATCACCCGGTCGTAGGCCATGCGGGTGGGCCCGATCACGCCCAGCACGCCCAGCACCGTGCCGGAGCCGGACGCCACGTAGGGCGCGGTCACCAGCGACATGCCCTCCAGCGGGGCCAGCCCGGTTTCCTCGCCGATGAAGATGCGCACGCCCGGCGCCTGCACGGTGCGTTCGAGCAGCTGGAGGATCTCCCGCTTGCGCGAGAAGGCTTCGAACAGCTCGCGCAGGCGGTCCAGGTCGGCCAGTTCCTGCACGCCCATCAGGCGGGTCTGGCCCGCCAGCACCATGTCGTCGCCGCCGGGCGCGAGCGCCTGTTCGGCCAGCTCGACCGATTGCGCCAGCAGCAGCTGCATCTCGTCCTGCGCGCTGCGCAGCTCGCGAACCAGCGTGGCGCGGATGTCGGCCACGGTGCGCCCGGCGAAATGCGCGTTGAGATAGTTCGCCACACGCTCCAGTTCGCCGCTATCGAACGGACGCCGCGTGGCGACGATGCGGTTCTGCACCTCGTTGTCGGCGAACACCAGGATCGCCAGCACGCGCGAGCCGTCCAGCGGCACGAAGTCGATGCGCCGGAACGCGAACTGCTCGCGCCGCGGCACGCTGACCACGCCGACGAAATGGGTCATCGCCGACAGCAGCTCCGACGCGCTGCCCAGCAGCGCCTGCGTACCGGAGCCGGCGGGCAGCTCGCCGCGCAGCCGCGCGACGTCGGTCTCCGGCAGCGGGCGCACCTGCAGCAACGAATCGACGAACAGCCGGTAACCCTGCGGCGTCGGCACCCTTCCGGCGGAGGCATGCGGCGCGCTGAGCAGGCCTGCGTCCTCCAGGTCGGCCAGGATGTTGCGGATCGTCGCCGGACTCACGTCCAGCCCCGCGTGGCGGGCCAGCGTCTGCGACCCGATCGGCTCGCCGCTGCGGATGTAGCGGCCGATCAGGGTGCGCAGCAACTGGCGTGCGCGCGGGTCGAGGCTGGGATCGGCGGGTTTGCGGCTCATGTCGGCGATATATGACGGCTGGGTACGGGGCGCAAGTCGGGACGCTACGGAGCCCGCCATCCCGAGCCACAGGCGGCCACCAGCGCACGAACGGAACCCGGTCGCGATCTCCACCCGTGAGACGCCCCACCGCTATCAAGCCGCAACCCACACAGGGCACAATCGCGCTCCGATGCTCGTCCACCTGTCCCTCAAGCAATTCGCCGTCGTCACCGAAGCCGAACTGGCCTTCGGTCCCGGCCTGACCGTCATCTCCGGCGAAACCGGCGCGGGCAAGTCGCTGCTGGTCGACGCGCTGGGCCTGATCTCCGGCCTGCGCGCCGACAGCGGCGTGGTGCGCCACGGCGCCGATCGCGCCGAGCTGGTCGCCGAGTTCGCCCTCGACGACGTTCCGCAAGCCGCCGCCTGGCTGCGCGAGAACGAACTCGACGAGGACGACAGCTGCCAGATCCGCCGCGTGATCCGCGCCGACGGCGGTTCGCGCGCGTGGGTGAACGGCCGGCCGGTGACGCTGGGCCAGCTCGGCGAACTGGCGGCGCTGCTGGTGGAAATCCACGGCCAGCACGAACACCAGGCCCTGCTCTCGCGCCCGAGCCAGCTCGCCCTGCTCGACGCCTTCGGCCGCACCGAGGCCGAACGCCGCGCGGTGGAAGTCGCCGCCGCCCGCTGGAGCGCGCTGCTCGCCGAGCGCGACACGCTGCTCGCGCAGGGCGACGTCTCCGACCGCATCGACTGGCTGGAACACCAGCACGCCGAACTCGATCGCGAAGACCTCTCGCCGGACGCCATCGACCGCCTGCAGGCCGACCATCGCCGCCATGCGCACGCCGCCGGGCTGATCGCCGCCTGCGACGGCGCGTTCGCGCAGCTCGGCGGCGACGACGGCCCCTCGCTTTCGCGCACGCTGCAGCACGTGCGTTCGGACCTCGCCCGCGTGGCCGAACACGAGCCGCGGCTGGGCGAAGTCGATGCGATGCTCGACGCCGCCACGATCCAGATCGACGAAGCGCTCGCCCTGCTCGACCGCGTGCGCAGCGACCTGGACCTCGATCCCGCCGCGTTCGACTCGCTCGAACACCGCCTGGGCCGCCTGCACGAACTGGCGCGCAAGCATCGCGTCGCGCCCGAGCAGCTCGCCGCGCAGCGCGACGCGATCGCCGCCGAACTCGACACCCTGCGCGGCGCCGGCGTGCGCCTGGCGAAGCTGGATGGCGAGATCGACGCCGCCGGCCACGCATGGCGCGAGGTCGCGCAGGTGTTGAGCGC
Source organism: Lysobacter sp. SCRH-1R (assembly GCF_057747855.1). Taxonomy (NCBI): domain Bacteria; kingdom Pseudomonadati; phylum Pseudomonadota; class Gammaproteobacteria; order Lysobacterales; family Lysobacteraceae; genus Lysobacter; species Lysobacter sp. SCRH-1R. The sequence continues at coordinate 2,308,710 of NZ_CM173227.1, forward strand.
GCGTCGTCGCGAGGCGGCGGCGCATCTGTCGTCGAGCACGAGCGCGCTGATCGGCGAACTCGGCATGGGCGGCGGCCGGTTCGATGTCGAACTGGAACCGCTCGACACCGGACGCCCCGACCCGCAGGGCGCCGAGCGCGTGGAATTCATGGTCGCCGCCAACCCCGGACAGCCGGCGCGTCCGCTGCGCAAGGTGGCGTCGGGCGGCGAACTCTCGCGCATCTCGCTGGCGATCGAAGTCGCTGCGCTGGGGCTGGATGCCGTGGCAACGATGGTGTTCGACGAAGTCGACACCGGCATCGGTGGCGCCGTGGCGGAGATCGTCGGACAGAAGCTGCGCGCCCTGGGCGCCAGCCGGCAGGTCCTCTGCGTGACCCATCTGCCGCAGGTCGCGGCGCAGGGCCACGCGCACTACCGCGTCAGCAAGGCCAAGAGCGAAGGCGTCACCCAGAGCGCGGTGCAGTTGCTGAAGGCGAAGGAACGCGAGGAAGAGCTCGCGCGCATGCTCGGCGGCGTGGAACTCACGCGCGAGGCGCGCGCGGCGGCGAAGCGGTTGCTGGCCGACGTGGGGTGAGGAGCCGGGACCCGGGATTCGGAAAAACAGAAAGCCCGCCATCCGGCGGGCTTTCTGTTTGGCGCGGGAAGCTCGCGGGAGCCGCTCTTGCGAATCCCCGATGCCGAATCCCTGCTCTTACCGCTTCTTCCGCACATAGAGCACCAGCGAGTGCTCCTCGATCTCGTAACCGTGCCTGGCCGCGACCTTGCGCTGCAGTTCTTCGATCTCCGGGCTCTCGAACTCGATGATCTTGCCGGAGTCGATGTCGACCATATGGTCGTGATGGTGGCCGCGATCGAGTTCGTACACCGACTGCCCGGCCTCGAAGTTGTGCTTGAGCACCAGCCCCGCCGCCTCGAACTGCGTCAGCACGCGGTACACGGTCGCAAGGCCGATGTCCTCGCCGTGTTCGAGCAGGTGGCGGTAGATGTCCTCGGCGGTCATGTGCCGGGGCTTGGCCTGCTCCAGCAGTTCCAGGATCCGCAGTCGCGGATGGGTGACCTTGAGTCCGGCCTTGCGGAGGTCTTGCGATTCCATGGTGGTCCCTCAACGAAGCGGCGCGACCGGGGGCGCCGGAACGGCGGATGAACACGGCCGACCGGTAAGCTGGTCCGCCCGACTCCGCGCTTGGTGGATACGCCCTTCAGTGTATCATCGCGGCGTTATCCGCCTGTCGCAGACACCGATGCCGAAGCACACGCACAAGCTCCTGCTGGTCCTCTCCATTGCCTTGGTCACCAGCGGCTGCGGCATCCTCTACAAGCAGCCGATCTACCAGGGCAACCTGCTGGAAAAGGCCAACATCGACCAGTTGCAGACCGGCATGAGCAAGCAGCAGGTCACGCTGCTGCTCGGCACGCCGTCGGTGGAGGATCCGTTCCACCACGACCGTTGGGACTACACCGCCACGCAGCGCACCAACCGTCGCGGCACCACCGAGAAGAAGAACCTCACGCTGTGGTTCGAGAACGACAGCCTGGTGAAGTGGGAAGGCGACTACTTCCCCGAACAGGACGAACAGCTGGCCCGCCAGACGGTCAAGCAGTTCGGCCGCAACCTGCCGAAGGAAAAGGGCAAGAAGGGTCGCTGATCCTACGCGAACGCCCCGTTCCGCGAACGGAAGCACGAACGAAAACCCCGGCTCACGGCCGGGGTTTTGTTTTGGTCGATTCGGCGCGTCGCCGGCGGGCGTCCTTCGGGTCGGCCACCAGCGGGCGCAGCAGTTCCAGGCGATCGCCCTCGCGCAGTTCGGTCTCCCGCGTGGCGCGCACGCCGAACACGGCGTAGCCGACGGTTTCGGGCTCGTCCCGCCATCCCGCCGCCGACAGCGCATCGGCCACGGTCGCGCCCGCGGGCAGTTCCAGCCAGACCGAGTCGAAGCGCCGCGGCCAGGCGCGGACGACCTCGATCCTCACGCCTCGTCTCCGCGATCGGCCACCCGCACGAAGTCGTCGACCATGCGGTCGGCCAGGCTCTGGAAGCCCACCGCCATCGCTGGGCCCAGCAGCTTCACCTTCGGCTCGAACTCCAGCGTGAGCGTCACCTTGCAGGCCGACTCGTCCAGCGCGTGGAATTCCCAGCGCCCGCCCAGGCTCTGGAATGGCCCGTCGACCAGCTTCAGGTCGATGTGGTGCGGCGCGCGGGTGGTGTTCTGCGTGACGAACCAGGTGCGCAGCGCGCCGAAACCGATGTCCAGCCGCGCCACCATGCGCCCGGTGCCGTCCTCCTGGCTGCCCTCCTCCAGCACCGTGGAGGCCTCGCACCAGCTGAAGCGGCGCGAATAGGCGGCCACGTCGTTCACCAGCGCGTACATGCGCGCGGCGGAGTGTTCGACGAGGGCGGAACGGCGGATGGTCTGCATGCGGCGGCGGTTCCCGAAGCGCTGGTGTCGCGCGCGGGCCCCGCTTTCGGGGACAATGGCGCGATGTCCAAGAATTCCAACAAGAAGACCGGCAAGGATAAGGGAAAGGGCGCCGGCGGCGGGACCATCGCGCTGAACAAGCGCGCCCGCCACGAGTACCACCTCGAAGAGAAGTTCGAGGCCGGCCTGTCCCTGCAGGGCTGGGAGCTGAAGGCGATCCGTGCCGGCCGCGCCAACATCGGCGACGCCTACGCGGTGGTCCTGCGCAACGAGATCTTCCTGATCGGCTCGCAGATCACGCCGTTGATCTCGGCCTCGACCCACGTGGTCGCCGACGACCGTCGCTCGCGCAAACTGTTGCTGCATCGCGCGGAGATCGACACCCTCATCGGCCGCGTGCAGCGCGACGGCTACACCATCGTGCCGACCGCGCTGTACTGGAAGGGCAACAAGGTCAAGGCCGAAGTCGCGCTCGCCAAGGGCAAGCAGGCGCACGACAAGCGCGAAGCGAGCAAGGAGCGCGACTGGCAACGCGAGAAGCAGCGGGTGATGCGGCGTCACAACAAGGACGCGTGATTCCCGGGCGGTGCCCGGAAATCCCCAAGATTCACGATGTGAATCTTGCGCCCCACGTCGCACTTCCATCCCCCATTCGCGCCTGAGGCGCGAATCGCCCCCAACTTGGGGGTGGTACGGCTTCGCTATGTCGTGAGTCGTCTGTGCCCTACAACAAGCCTGCCCATCACTCGCCCAGCTTCTCGCGCGGCAGCGTGAACCAGAACGTCGCGCCCTTCCCCACTTCGCCTTCCGCGCGGATGCTGCCGCCGTGGCGTTCGACGATGCGCTTGACCGACGCCAGGCCGATGCCGTGGCCGGCGAAATCCTCGTTGTGGTGCAGGCGCTGGAACGGGCGGAACAGCTTGTCGACATAGGTCTGCGAGAAACCCGCGCCGTTGTCGCGAACGAAGTACTCCAGCCCCTGCTCCGTCGGCACCGCGCCGAATTCGATGCGCGCGTCGAGCCGGTCGCGGGTGAATTTCCACGCATTGCCCAGCAGGTTGCCGAGCAGGTTGCGCAGCAGCGGCGCATCGCCGATCACGAACAGGTCGGGCTGGATGTCCACCTCGACCTGCCGCCGGTGGTCGCCCACGCGCAACTCCTCGATCACCTCGCCGGCGAGCCGGCTCAGGTCCACGCGTTCCAGGCGCAGCTCGCCGCGGCTCACGCGCGACATCTTGAGCAGCGCGTCGATCAGCTCGCCCATGCGCGCCGCCGCGCGGCGCACGCGCGCCAGGTACGCACGACCGTTCTCGTCCATGCCGGCGCAATGGCGCTCGATCAGGATGCGGCTGAAGCCGTCGATCGCCCGCAACGGCGCGCGCAGATCGTGTGAGACAGAGTATGCGAAGGCCTCCAACTCCTGGTTGGCCTGGCTCAATTCGCGGGTGCGCAGGGCCACCCTCGCCTCCAGCGTCCGGTTGAGCGCATGCACGCGCGCCTCGGCCCGCAGGCGCTCGGTGACGTCCTCCACCTGCACCAGTCCGGCGATGTCCTGACCGACGTTTCCCGGCACCGGCGCGTAGGTCAGCTGCGCCTGTCGCGGCTCGCCGCCTTCGCGATGCAGGCGGCGCGTCGCGCGATGCACGCCCTGCGCGTCCGTGGTGCCGTGGCCGTAGGCGATCATTTCCGGCTCGTCGCTTTCGAACAGCGCGTCGAAACGCCGGCCGACCAGCGCCTCGGGCGTCAGTCCGACGATGTTCCCCAGCGCGGGATTGGCCTCGACGATGTGACCCTCGCTGTCCAGCAGCGCCTTGCCGATCGCGGAATAGCGCATCGCGCTGCGGAAACGCGCCTCGCTGCGGCGGAAGTCCTCGGTCATGCGTACCGCGATGCGGTACGCCTGCGCCTCGGTACGCGCCAGCATCCACGCCACCGCGTACAGCAGCAGCGACGAGAACAGCCCCAGCGCGAGCAGGTTGCGCAGCCCCAGCAGGCGCGGCGCAGCCTGCGCCAGCGGCGGCGATTCGAAATCCACCCGCCAGTGACGGCCGTACAGTTCGAACGTGCTGCTGTGGCGGAACGCCGGCGGCGGCCGGTCGCTCGGCGCGTAGGTCGCGTACAGCAGGCGCTCGCCGGCCGACACGTCGTACACGCGGAACTGGTTGTCGTTGCGCAGCGGGCCCAGCGCGTTGCGCACGAAGCCTTCCATCCGCACCGGCACGTACACCCAGCCCTGCATTTCGGCGCGCCGGTTGGCGAGCGTCGCCGGCCGCGCCCCGCCGCGATAGACCGGCAGGTACAGCAGCAGCCCGGTGCTGCGCAGCGAGCCGTCCTGGATCAGGTGCACCGGCCCGGACAGCGTGGCGTTCCCGGTTTCCATCGCCTTGGTCATCGCGGCGTGGCGCACCGGCTCGGAATACATGTCGAAGCCGATCGCGCCGACGTTCGCCGGCGTCTTCGGTTCCAGGTAGAGGATCGGCCCGTAGTCGCGCCGTTGCCCGCGCGGCCAGATCTGCAGCAGCCCGTGGCCGGCCTCGCGCCATTCCAGCTGCAGGTCGGTCAGGCGCGTGGCCGGCACGAACTCGCCGAACCCCAGTCCGACCATGCCCGGGAAGCGCCGCTGCAGGTCCATGCCGTCGACGTAAGCCTGCCACTGCATCGGCGACGGTCGCGGTCGCGTCACCGACGCGAACATCGACACGCCGCCGCGCGCGACCAGCTCGTACTTCGTCATGCCCTGGCGCAGCAGTTCGGTGACTTCGGCGGTCTTGCTGATGAACTCGGCTTCGGCCGCGCGCAACTCGCGTTCGCGCGCCGCATGCCACGCCGTGAACACCAGCAGCAGCGAGCCCACCAGCACGATCAACGCCAGCAGGTAGCCGCGGCGTGGCGCCAGCTCGGACAGGTCGGGCGTGCGGTCTTCGCGAACGGCCACGGGGCTCATCCCCCAAGCATACAGGGGCGAGACTTTGTCGCGTTCAGCCTGACGGCACGGAGCAAACCGTGTGGGCGATCACATGCACGGTCAGGTCCGCGGGCCCCGTGGCGAACGCCGCACACCCGAGAGCGCCAGCAGCTCGATAGCATCGACACGGAAACTGCATGCGCGCGCCATGATCAACGCACGTTTTCGCGTGGTGACGTAACCGCGCTTGCGCATGCGCCGAAGCATTTCGGTGCTGATGCCGGCTGCCTGCGCAGCCGCGCCACAGGATGGGAAACATTCTACGTATCGCTCGACCGGATTGGCCGCGACGTCCATTTCGTTAGTCATGCGGCATTGGATACCACCGCCAGTTGGCACATTCAACAACCCATAAATGCGCGCTTTTCTTGCAGGCCGCGCAACAATAAGTTGCGACGACGCACACTCCTGATGTGCGTGTCGGAACTCTCCTGTTTCGAGCGTAGGGAAATGCCTAAAGCACCGCACAAGGAATTCGCCAAACGCCTGCACGAGGTCTGGGATTACGCCGGCATCGCGCAGGGTCGGGGCCGCACCGCCGCGGTCGCCGAGTACTACGAAGTCAGTCGCGAATCGGCCCGCAAATGGTCGCTGGGGCTGTCGATCCCCGCCAACGAACGCCTGCGCGCGATGGCGGTGCAGCTGGGGCTCAGCTACGAATGGATCTCCACCGGCCGCGGCACGATGGAGGGCAAGAACCTCGTGCGCGAGCAGCCCAGCAAGTACGACAACCCCGAAGAACTGCGCCTGGTCGGCCTGGTCCGCAAGCTGCCGCGCAAGAAGCAGCGGGCGCTGATCCAGCTGCTCGAGGACACCTGAGCGGCGGCACCGTCGCAGCGGGCGTCCGGAACGTCGGGAAACGCCGGAACGCGCCTCCCCGCTTGAACGTGCGCAAACGCGCGTCAGCGCGGCCCTTGTGGTCGCGACCGTCGCCCCTATACTGGTCGGGTCAGCGCGAGCTGTCCCCGGGGGTGCACTGGCTTCGACGGGGGTTGCGAAATCGCTTGGCGCATGCCGAGGGGGTAGCTTTCCTCGTAAATCCAGCTGCGAACTCATAGTTGCCAACGACGACAACTACGCTCTGGCCGCTTAAGGCCTAAGCCCCGAAACTGCTTGTGTCCGTGCTCGCAGCGTAGGGTCACTATCACGGAATCGCCGGGGGCCGTTGCCTGTCAGCCCCCGGTCAACCCAAAACAGGCTGGCCTTCGGATGCGCTTTGCGCGCCGTGCTGTCCGGGGGCGAGATCCAACGGAGCGCTAAGCATGTAGTGCCGGGGATGGAGTGCCTTCGGACGGGGGTTCAATTCCCCCCACCTCCACCATTACCTTGAAAGGCCCGCTTCGGCGGGCCTTTTTGTTTCCGGCTGGCGGGCTCCCATCCTTTCGGCGGCAACCACGCATCTTTCGGACTCGTCTGATAGGCCCGCAAACGCCGGTTGCGGATTCTGGGTTCCACTTCGCCTCCGGTATGCCCATGCGCCAGGCCTGTCGACTCACCGGCACCGAGCTGACCCAGACCGAACGTTTCGCGCTGCTCGCGCTGCGGAACCGGACGCAGTTGTTCCGCTGGGAACGTGCGCTGATGGAAACGCCGACGATGCAGCGGCTGGCCATGCAGGGACTGGCGGTGTTCGAGAACGAGCGCTGGGAGCCGACGCAGAAAGGCATCGAGCTGATCGCACGCCTGACCGGCTACGACCTCAGTTCCATCGCGATGCCCGAGTCCGCGCAGGAAACCATGCCGGCGTGAACGCCTGCCGCTGCTAGCCCTTCCCGCCTTTCCCGCTCTTGCGACTGCGCCGCAGCAGGCGCAGCGCCGCCTGTTCCCACTGGCGATCGCCACGCGCACCAGCCACCGCACGCTGCAGGCGCCCGTCTTCCCAGCATTCGAACACGGTCGGGTCGATGTAGGACTTGCGGCACACCGCCGGGGTGTTGCCCAGCAGGTGCGCGACTTCCTTGATCACTTCGTTGCGCACGGCGGGAATGGCGGTGATCTTGACCTCGCCGTCCTCGCGGCGCGGCACCTCGCGTTCGGCGAGCAGGCGGATCGCCACCAGCGTCCCGCCCCAGGTGCGGAAATCCTTGGCGGTGAACTCCGCGCCCATCGCGTCGCGCAGGTAATCGTTGACCATGCCCGAATCGACCGGCTGCTGCGTTCCGTCGCCGTCGAGGTACTGGAACAGCATCTGCCCCGGCAATTGCTGGCAGCGGCGCATCAGCTTCGTCAGTCGCGCGTCGTCGAGGACGATGTCGTGCTCCAGTCCGCCCTTGCCGCGAAAACGCAGGTGCGCGCGACCGCCGCGGAGGAATTCGACGTGGCGGTTGCGCAGCGTGGTCAGGCCATAGGAGCGGTTGCCGCGCGCGTATTCGGAGTTGCCGATGCGCACCAGCGTGTCGGCCAGTACCGAGACGACGATCGCCAGCACCTTCTCGCGCCCCAGTCCTTCGCGCGCCAGGTCGCGCCGCAACGCGCGACGCAGATGCGGCAGCGCGGCCGCGAAAGCGACGATGCGATCGAACTTGCGGGCGTCGCGCACTTCCTTCCAGCGCGGGTGGTAGCGGTACTGCTTGCGTCCACGCGCGTCGCGACCGCATGCCTGCAGGTGGCCGTTCGCGCGGCGGCAGATCCACACGTCGCGATAGGCCGGCGGAATCGCCAGCGAGCGGATCCGCGCCAGCGTGTCCGCATCGCGCACGGTGCGGCCTTCGGGGTCGATGTAGCGGAACCCGCGCCCCGAGCGCATGCGACGCAGCCCCGGCTCGCCGTCGCTCACGTAGACCAGCCCGCCGTCGCTCGCCGAGGCGATGCACGCCTCGTCCTTCGGAACACCGTTGCCGTTGCCGTTCCGGGGCGTCGGGATCTTGCGCGCACGTGCCATGCGTCCAGCATCGGAAGTGCCGCATCAAAATCGCGTCGCGACGGAACGCGACGGAGCGCGTACACGCGCGATGGGCGATCATCGGCGCATGGCTTTCCTGCGCACCAGCGAGCCCGAACGCACCCGCGGCGCCAGCGAAGGCGCCTGCCACCTCTACGTGCTGCCCTGCGCGTACGAGGACCTGCTCAAGCTGGGGTTTTCGCGGCAGCCGCTGGAGCGCATGCAGGCGCTGCATCCGCGCTTCTTCGAGTTCTTCGACCTCGACCGCGCCCTGCTGGTGGAAACCGAGACGGTGCGCGATGCACGACGACTCGAACTCGAACTCGGCCATCGCCTCAATGAACACAGCGCGCCGGCGCCGCTCACGGTGCGCGTGCAGGCGGCGGGGGTGACGGAGTGGTACCGGGGCGCGTATCCGCTGCTGGCCCAGGCGGTCGAAGGCCTGGCCCAAACCGGCCACACCGTGCACGCGCCGCTGCGCGGCTGGGTCCAGGCGCAGATGCAGGCCCGTGCGCCGGCGCTGTTCGGCTGGGGGATGGCCGTGCTCGATCGCGTGGAAGGCGAACCCGGGCATCTGGATCGCATGCAGATGCTGCACGCGCTGCGCCAGCAGGTGCTGGACGTGCTCGATGCGCACCGCGCGCTCGATATCGACGTCGGCGATTACCTGCCGGACGCGCTCGCGCAGTGGTACGCGCGACGATCCCGTTGATCGGCCCGCCTCACTTGCGACCTGCGGACAACGGCTCCTCGTCCCGGTCGTATGCCGGCGGATAGTAGAAATTGACGGTCGCCAGGCGTGTGCGCCCGGTGTTGCGGATCTCGTGGCGCTCGCCGCGCTCGATCACCAGCAGGCTGCCCGCTTTCAGGGGCTGGCGACGTCCTTCGACGATCGCCAGCCCCGTGCCCGATACCACGTACAGCCACTGGTCCGCGCCGCGATGCCGGTTGTCCGGACCGCCTTCGCTATCGCCCGGTGCGATGACCATTTCGGCCGCCTGCACCTTGCGCACGTCGAAGGCCACGCGGAATCCGGTTCCGAAGCGGAACCGCTTGTGCTTCATGCGTCAGCGGGCGCGACCGCGCGTGAACAGGTTCACGATGGCAAGCAGCACCACCGCGCCCAGCAGCGACAGCAAGAGGCCGGCGATGCTGAAGTTCCCGTCGTTGATGTCGCCGCCGCCGATGCCCAGCATGCTGCCGAGCCAGCCGCCGATGAAGGCGCCGATGATGCCGACGACGATGTTGAGGATGATGCCCTGCTGCGCATCGCGACGCATGATGAGGCTGGCCAGCCAGCCGACGATGCCACCCACGATCAACCAGATGATGATGCCCATGGTGCTGTCCTCCGCTCCCGTCCTGATGTGCCGCGGATGGTAGGAATGGTGTCGTGAGCGGCGCGTGTGGAGCGCACCGGCCGTCCGTGACGGCGCCTACACGCCCCGGCTTCCACCGTGGGTGGATGGACTGGACCCTGCAACTGCTCGTCCTGCGCGACGCGGCGCTGGCGATGCTGCTGGGCGGCGCGGTCGGCTTCGAGCGGGAGTTGAAGAACCGCCCGGCCGGGTTCCGCACGCACATGCTGGTTGGCGGCGCGGCGGCGCTGCTGGTGGGGTTGGGGCAGCTGGTGATCACCGACCACCGCCTCGACAGCGTGCAGCACCTGACGATGGATCCGCTGCGCCTGGTCGAAGCCGTCATCGCCGGCGTGTCGTTCATCGGCGCTGGCACGATCTTCGCGCGGCGCGGTTCGCAGGTGGTGGTGGGCATCACCACGGCGGCGTCGATCCTGATGGTCGCGGTGATCGGCGTGATGTGCGGCTTCCGCTATCACCTGCTCGCGACGCTGGCGACGGTGCTGGCGCTGATCGTGCTGACGCTGATCGCGTGGGTGGAGCGGCGGATCCCGTCCGACGGCGATCCCGGCGCGAAGAGCGGGTGACTGACGCCGGCCGCCGCGCGTGAAGCGCGCGGCGGCCGGGGCTCACGAAGCCTTAGCACCGTCCTCCTATGCTGGAGCCCGTTCGCGGCGACGCGACGCACGCTCCATGCGCACGCAGCGCACCACCCGCGGCATGCGGACGCGGGTTGCAACGACACCCGCATTCCCCCGCACGACGGAGCCCGATCGAATGCCAGACGCCCTGCCCGCGCCCTCGCTCTCCGCGATTCCCAAGCCGCGCGATGCCACCAGCACGCAGGCCAACGGCCTGGCGCGCACCGGCCGCATCCTGCGGTTCCTGATGCGCTATCGCGGCACCGGCGTGTTCACCGGGCTGGACCTGCGTTCCTCCACCGCGGTCGCCGGCGAGGTCGACGTCGCCGACCAGCGGCCAGAGCAGTTCGTGAAGGACCTCGAAGCGCTGGGCCCCACCTTCATCAAGCTCGGCCAAGCGCTGTCCACGCGCACCGACCTGGTGCCGCCGGCGTACCTCGCCGCGCTCACGCGCATGCAGAGCCAGGTCACGCCGGTCGAATTCGATGCGATCCGCACGCAGGTGGAAACCTCACTCGAACGCCCCATCGACGAGACTTTCGCGTGGTTCGATCCCTCGCCGCTGGGCTCGGCCTCGCTGGCGCAGGTGCATCGCGCGCGGTTGCTCGACGGTCGTCCCGTCGCGGTGAAGGTGCAGCGGCCCGGCGTCGCGGAGGAAGTGCGGCAGGACCTCGCGGTGCTCGATTCGATCGCCACCGGTGTCGACCACACCACCGGGCTCGGCCAGCGCGTGCGGTTCTCCGACTGGGTGCACGAGTTCCGCAAGGCGCTGGTGGGCGAGCTCGACTACACGCTGGAAGCGGCGAACCTGGAGCGCTTCTCCGAACATCTGGCCGCATACCCCGACCTGCTGATCCCGCGTCCGGTGTGGCCGCTCACGCGCACCCGCGTGCTGGTGATGGACCTGGTCAACGGCGATCCGCTCGATGCCCACGGCCTCTCGCGCGTGCGGCCGGACGCGCTGGAAGGACTGTGCGAATCGCTGCTGCGCGGTTACCTCGACCAGATGTTCGTGCATGGCGAGATCCATGCCGACCCGCATCCGGGCAACCTGCTGCTCACCGACGACGGCCGCCTCGCGGTGATCGATCTTGGCATGGTCGTGCACGTGCCGCCGCGCCAGCGCACGCGTCTGCTGAAGCTGATGTTCTCGGCGGTGGAAGGCCGCGGCGACGATGCGGCGGACGAGGTCATCGCGCTCGGCACGCGGCTGGAAACCTTCGACGAGGAGCGCTACCTGCGCGAATCCGGCCAGCTCATCGCGCGCTACGCCGCGCATGCCGGATTGAAGGACCATTCCGAAGGCCGGCTGATGCTCGACCTCACCCGCATCGGCGCGATGTGCGGCTTGCGCACGCCGCCCGAACTCAGCCTGCTCGGCCGCACGCTGCTGCACCTGGAAGGCGTGTGCCGGCTGCTGGCGCCGCAATTGAACGTGCAGAAGGTCATCGAGAGCCACATGCCGACGATGATCACCGCGCAGATCAGGCGCTCGCTGTCGATGCCCGCGCTCGCGGTGGAAGCGGTCGAACTGCAGGGCCTGGTGCAGGACGCGCCGCGCAAGCTGTCCGCGGCGCTGTCGCTGCTCGCGGAGAACCGCCTGCAGGTGCGCATCACCGGCCTGCAGGAATCGCGTTTGATGGAGAACCTGCAGAAGATCGCCAACCGAATCGCCGCGGGCGTGGTGGTCGCCGCGCTGATCCTCGCCTCGGCGATGCTGCTGCGCGGCAGCGGCCCGGGCACGACGAACCGCTACGAATGGCTGGCGCTGGTGCTGTTCCTGGTCGCGACGGCGCTGGGGCTGGCGCTGGTGATCAGCGCGCTGTTCCGCGACCGCAAGGCGCGACCGCGCGAGGAACGCGGGCCGCGCACGTGATTGGCGGGGTTCCCGACACCGGGGTGTCCTGCGCCCTCAGCGCACCTGGTTGATGCGCACGTGGTTGCCGGCCGGATCGCGGAACGCGCAATCGCGCACGCCGTAGGGCTGGTCGGTCGGTTCCTGGATCACCTCCGCCCCGCTCGCCTGCACCTTCTCGAAGGTGGCGTCGAGGTCGCGGCTGGCGAGGATGATCATCGCGTAGGTGCCCTTGGCCATCATCTCCACGAGCGTGCGCCGCTCCTGCTCGGTGATGCCGGGCGTGATCGCCGGCGGCGTCAGCACGATGTTCGTTTCCGGCTGGCCCTTCGGCCCGACGGTGATCCAGCGCAGCCCGCCGTAATCGACGTCGTTGCGCACTTCGAAGCCGAGCGTGTCGCGATAGAAGCCCAGCGCCGCGTCGGGATCGTTGTGCGGCAGGAAGGTGGAGTGGATGGTGAGGTCCATGGGGTCGGTCTCCTGACTGGATGAAGGCGGTGGAATGTCCACCCGTTCAGTCTAGGGCCGGCGCATCGGCGGGCGCTTCTTCATTCCTGACCAGTGCGGACCGGACCGGTCGCGTGACCTGCCTGGCGACGCAGGCAGGCATGCCGTCGGCCGCCCCGCCCCGTTGGCGACGGTAGGCGCTGGGCGGCATGCCGACCAGTTCGGCGAAGCGCGTGCTGAAGGTGCCCAGCGAGGAACAGCCCACTTCGAAACACACCTGGGTGACGCTCATGTCGCCGCGACGCAGCAGCGCCATCGCGCGCTCGATGCGGCGCGTCATCAGGTAGCTGTAGGGCGATTCGCCGAAGGCCAGCTTGAATTGCCGACTCAGGTGCCCGGCCGACATGTGCACGCCACGGGCGAGCGCTTCCACGTCGAGCGGCCTGGCGTACTCGCGGTCCATGCGGTCGCGCACCCGGCGCAAGCGCGCGAGGTCGCGAAGGTGGAGGTCGTCGGCGTCGGGAACGTTCACCGGCGCGATCCTGTCATGCGACGGCGGGAACGCTCAAGCGCGCAGCCGCTCGCGGGAGGCCGCCCGTCGCGGATTCACGTCGAATGTGCGGCGGCTTCACGCGCGACGAATCGCGCCGGTGCGAAGGTTCCGGTTTCGACCCCCGCAATGGAGCACGCCCATGAAAGTCGCGCAGATCATGAACACCGACGTCTTCCTGACCGCGCCGAACCGCAGCATCCGCGAAGCCGCCGAGACGATGCAGCGCATGGACGTGGGCAGCCTGCCGGTCGGCGACGGCGATCGCCTGGTCGGCATGGTGACCGACCGCGACATCGCCGTCCGCGCCGTCGCCCGCGGCCTCAACGCCGACACGCCGGTGCGCGACGTGATGACGCAGGACATCCGCTACTGCTTCGACGACCAGGACGTCGACGACGTCGCGCGCAACATGGCCGACCTGCAGGTGCGCCGCCTCCCGGTGATCAACCGCGACAAGCGGCTGGTCGGCTTCGTATCGCTGGCGGACTTCGCGCACGGCGCGGACAACGGCGCCACCGAGGAGCTGGTCAAGGGCGTCGCGACGCCTCACTGACGTTCGCGCGATGCGCTCCTTCGCGCCGCTCCTGATCGTCGCGATGGCGGCCGTGGCGTTCGCCGGCTGCCATCGCGACCAGGCAACGCCGGCGGACACGACCCCGCCCGCGTCGCAGCAGCCATCGACCGACGCGACGGGCGCGGGCACGACGGCGTCGGACACGCACACCAGCGCCGACCGGCCACCGCCCGCTCCCGCTCCGCCGCCATCGCAGGGCGTGTCGCTGGCGCTCGTCGCCGCGCTGGACGAGCACGAGATCGCCGCCGCCGAACAGGCGCGCGAAAAGAAGTTGCACGCGCCGGTGCGCGAGTACGCCGACCTGCTGCACCGCGAGCACAGCGAGAACCTGGCGGCGTTGCGCGCGATCGCTTCGGGCGAACCGCCGATCGGCATGGAAATTACGACGGAAGTGCACGCACTGGTGGGCCGCGGCAAGGCGGAACTCGATGCGTTGTCGGAGAAGTCCGGCGCGGCGTACGAACGCGCCTGGCTGGAAGCGATGGTCGCGGGCCATGTCGATGCGTTGGCGCTGCTCGACACGCGGCTGATCCCCGCCGCGCAGGACGAATCGGTCCGCAATTTCCTCAACAACACGCGCGACCACATGGCGATGCACCTGGAGCGCGGGCGGGCGTTGCTCGAGGGCAAGGCGCCGCGCTGAGGCCTTCGTCATTCCGCAAGGGCGGGCATTACTCCAGCCGCACCTCCGTGTGCGGCATGATTCGACACGACGGTATCGTCGTCTCCTTCAGCGGATCGTCGCGAACCCGAAGCGCGGCTCCTGTTCGTACGAACGCGGCGCGTGCCGCTCGGACAGCCGCGTCCACGCGGCCATCGCAACGGGCAGCGCCTCGTTCCAGTCCAGCCGCGAATTGCCGCGCACCCGCACGTAGCACAGCTGCAGGTTGTCGGCCATGTCGTCGAAGTCCTGGCCGTGGCCGCGCAGGTACGCGTCCAGCCCGAGTTTCAGCGCCGGCAGGTAATCCTCGCTGCGGAAGCGCGGGACGTAATTGCGGTAGTGCCGCATCCAGTACGAGATCTCCTCGTCGATATCCACCGCTTCCACCACGGTCGAATGTTCCCCGTAATACAGCTTGGCGTTCATCATCTCTCTCTCCCTGCAATGTCTGTGGTCAGCGCGGTGCGTCGGAACCGGCCTCACCGGTGCGACATCACAAGCATGAGCAACTTGCATGCCATGTTGCTGTCCCACGGGACATCGCGCGAAGGACGCGTGAAAAATCTTCGCGAACATGACACTACGCACACCGAGGTGCGCCGCTGCGCGCCTTCACGGCGTGAAGGCGTCGCACTTCGCGTGAAGATGTTTCCTTCGCCGTTGAACGTTCTTCAAGGCGCCTTAACTTCGACGCGCATAGGCTGACGGCCTCAAGAGGGAGATCTCCAGTGCCGGCATCCTTGTTGATCGTCGATGACGATCGCGACTTCACTGCGTCCGCGGCCGACTTCGCGCGCCTGCGCGGATTCCAGCCCTACGTGGCGCATTCCATCGAGCAGTCGCGGCAGTTCAGCCACCTGCCGCCGCTCGATCTGCTGCTGCTCGACCTGGAACTGCCCGACGGAAACGGCATGGATCTGCTCGACGACCCGGCGCTCCCGGAACACGACCACGCGGTGATCGTCACCGGCCAGCCGTCGGTGGAATCGGCGATCCAGGCCGTGTCGCGCCCCGTCTACGATTACCTGCTGAAGCCGCTGTGCCCGGAGCAGTTCGACGCCCTGCTCTCCCAGGCCGCCGCCGCGTACGCGCGTTCGCGCAGCGCGCAGATGCGGTTCGGGATGGTCGGCGCCTGCGAGGCGATGCGGCAGGTGATGGAGGACATCGAACGCGTCGCGCCCTCCGAGGCTTCGGTGCTGATCACCGGCGAAAGCGGCACCGGCAAGGAACTCGTCGCGCGCGCCGTGCACACGCGCAGCGGCCGGCATGGCGCGTTCGTGGCGGTGAACGCGGGCGCGATCTCGCCGGAACTGCTCGCCAGCCATCTGTTCGGCCACGAACGCGGCAGCTTCACCGGCGCCAATGCGCGCCACGCCGGCTACTTCGAACAGGCGCACGGCGGCACGCTGTTCCTGGACGAGATCACCGAGATGCCGATGGCGTTGCAGGTGTACCTGCTGCGCGTGCTGGAAACCGGCACCGTCACACGCGTGGGCGGCAGCGAGAACATCCCGGTGGACGTGCGCATCGTCGCGGCCACCAACCGCGATCCGCATGCCGCGCTCGACGCCGGCACGCTGCGCGAGGACCTGTATTACCGGCTGGCCGATTTCACCATCGCGCTGCCGAACCTGCGCGAACGGGGCGAGGACGTGCCGATGCTGGCGCAGCATTTCCTCGACCTGCTCAACGTGCGCCATGCGACCAACAAACGTTTCGCCGACGGCACCGACCGCACCCTGCGTCGCCATGCGTGGCCGGGCAACGTGCGCGAGCTGCGCAGCGCGGTGCAGCGCGCATTCCTTGGCAGCGACGACGGCATCGTGCGGATGCGGCCGAATTCGCGACGCATGCGCGCGAGCGACGCGGACCCGGGCTCGGTGACGTTCACCGTCGGCATGACGTACGCCGAGATCGAACACGAAATGCTCAGCCGCACCCTCGCCTACTTCGACAACGATCGCACGCGCACGGCGCGCGCGCTCGGCGTGAGCGTGCGCACCATCCACAACCAGCTTGCGCGCCTGCGCGCGCGGGATGCGGACGCGTGAACGCGACCACGCCGCTCGACGAAGCGGCCGAACGCCGCTGGCGGCACGGCCTTCGCAACGAACTCAACGTGATCACCATGGCCGTCTCCACGGCGCTGGCGATGCTGGACCACGGCGCGGACCCGGAACGCGTGCGCGAACACCTCAAGCGCGCCGAGGCGGGCTGCCGGCGCTGCCGCGACCTGGTGACGGAGCCGGAGAAGCAGGAGTGAGGAGAGAGAAGTGAGGAGTGGCCGGTGGCGCTCGCCGTTCACTTTCCGACATCCCGCTTCTCACTCCTCCAATGACTTCCACAATGGAAAGGCCCGCGATTCGCGGGCCTTTCCGTGCATTCCCAGCGTGACCGTCACGTCTCAGTGCTGGGACGACGCACCCTGGTTGTCGCCGCCGCCGCGGGTGGACGATCCGGTCGTGCCGCTCGCGCTGGTGCTGCTGGCGCCCTGCTTCGACGAAGCCGAGGTGCGGCCCTGCGTCGTCGACGATTCGCCCATGCGCTGCTGTTCGCTGCCCGAACGCTGCGACTGCACCTGGATGCGGTTCTCGACCTGCTTCACGCCGCTGCTCGCATCGGCCAGGTCTTCGGCGCGGTGCTTCATCCAGCGCTCGGCGACCGTGCCTTCCAGCGTGATCACACCATTGACGCAGCGCACGGTGATCTCGGTCGCGTCGAGGTAATCGTCCTCGGTCAGGCGCTCGTTGATGTCCTCCAGCAGGCGTTCGTCCGAACGCGTGTAGGAACGCGGGCCCATGCCGCGATAGTTGCGCCCCTGCTGGCCGCGCTGCGACATGCCGGTCATCGCCCGATGACGGCTGCCGGCGCCGAAGGACTGCGCGCCTTCGGTGTCGGAGGCGTAACCGGTCACGTAGCCACTCGTGCCGTACTGCCCGCCATACGCCTGTTCGTCGGCGTAACCGGACGACATGCCGTAGCCTTCGCCATAGCCGCGCTCCCAGTTGCGGCTGCCGGCGCGACGGCCCGATTCGCCGCCTTCGTAACCGCGATATTCGCGCCCGCTGCCATAGCCGTGCGAGCCGAAGCTGCGTTCGCCCTGCCCGTAGGCCTGCGTGCCGGAGCCGCGCTGGTTGCTGTAATCCTGCTGGCCTTCGTAGCGGCGCTGGCTGCCGTATTCGGTGCCGTACGCGCGATTACGGCCCTGGCCGCCGTAGTCGTCGCCGTACTGCTGCGAGCCGTAACCCTGGCCGTAGCTCTGCCCGCCATAACCCTGGCTGGTGTAGCCCTGGTTGCCGTATTCGCGGTTGCTGCCGTAATCGCCGCGTCCGCGCTCGCCGAACTGGCCGCTGAAGTCGCGGTCGCGTCCGTACTCGCTGCTGCCGTAGCGTTCGAATTCGTTGCTGCCCTGCGCGCCGTAGGTGCCCTGCTCGCCCCAGCGCTGCGATTCGCGCCGGCCCTGCGACCAGTCCTGTTCATCGCGGCCCATGCCGCTGCCGTACTGGCGGCCCATGCGTGCGGCCGAGCCGGTCTCGTAATCGCCGGCATAACGCCCCTGCGTGCGGCCGTAGCTGGTGTCGTCCCAGTCTTCGCCGGCGCCCCAGCGGCGCGCGCCCTGCCCGTAATCGGAACGGCCGCCCATCCCCGATTCATGGCGCTGCTGGCGCAGCCGTTCTTCGTAGCGCGTGGAAACATCACGTTCGTTCATCGTTCCTCTCCTTCCACTCAACCAAGCACGTCCCGTTTCCAGGGCACGCGCGCCGAGCCGCATCGCGTCTTGCGCAACGGCCTTCAATTCACCGGTTCCCGATCGCTCGTCAGGCACTGGACTACCCTCCTGTGTGGATGCATGCCCTGCAGATGGATGTATCGCCGCACCGCGGATGCGCTGCGTGCGTCGCGGATCTCGCGCGCTTGAAGCGGCAAGCGCTCGCAGGCGGACTGTGCCGCGCGGCATGTAAAGACTGCGCGGACATCGTTCAGCCACGACGTAACAAGCCGTGGATGCGAAGGCGGATTCATGCGTGACGGTTCGAAGCGTGAGACGGCTACGAAAACGCGCCGCAAAACGCATGCCAGCGCGCGCACGCTTCAGCACGGCGTGCGCGGGTGCGAGTGCCGAGAAATCTTTCCGGCGCCGAAATTCTTGCCGTCGAGGTTTGCGCGAGGCGCTGCACGCGCGTGCGATCGTCGGGGCGCGTGCGATTGGCGACCGGTGCCGCTTCGTGAGGGGTGCGAGACTTCGCGTGCGCGATGAACGCGCTGAATGCGCGTCATCGCATGTCGCCGCCGGTTACGGCCTCACGCTGCCGTTGTCTTCCTGCAGTTCCGGCTTGAAGGGAATATCCGGCGGCGGGCGCGCTTGCGCTTCCTGGTCGTTGAGGTTCGGATCGCTCAGGCCGCAGGCGCCGCCCAGGCCGAGCATCGACACCACGCACTCGATGCGCTTGTTCGTGCCGGGAATCGGGATCGCCACCTTCTGGATGCCCTTGCGCACCCATTCGGCGAGCAGGGTTTCGTCCGGCACCCAGTACTTGTCGAACGATGTGGGTTCGAAATCGGTCGGCTTGCGCTTGAGCCAGGTGCCGGAGCGGTCGAGGTCGCGGATTTCCTGGGTGATCGCGCCCGGCGGCTGGCCCGGCGAGGCGGAACCGGTGGGTTCCGGCACGCGCAGGCTGCCGTCGCGGTTGTACAGGCCCGGGGTAAGGCCGCGCTGTCCGCCCGGCGCGTTGCGCGTGCTCTCACCCCAGTCATCGCCGCGACGCGGCGTGGACCAGGTGCCCGGCGATGGCGTGGGCCGCGGACCCGCCCCCGCCGTCGCGGGCTGCGTGCCGCGACCGGCGGTGGGCGGTGCGGTACCCGAAGGCGCCGCCGCACCGGGTGCGGCGGACGGCGCGGCAGTGCTCGGTGCGGCCGGCGATTGGCTCGCCGAAGGCGCCGGCGTGGTCGCGGCGGTGCTCGCCGGGGCGGCGGCGGACGGCGCCGGAGCCGACGGCGCCGGAGCTGGCGCGGGCGGTGCAGGCGTCGGTGGCGTGGGCACTTCGCGTGTCCGCACGGTCTGCTCGGCCGCGCGCACCTGCGGCGTCGGCACGGTGGGTTCGGGCAACGTGGGCGTCGGCACGCGCGCGACCGGCGCCGGGATTTCGCGAACCGCGATGTCGCGCGTGCGCTGTTCGATGGCCGGCGCGGCGATGTCGCGCGGCGCGATCTGCGGGCGCACCGGCTGCACCGGTTCGGCGACCTCCGCCGTCCGCACCGGCGGCACCGGCGTGGTCAGCTCCGGCGCGGCGAGCGTCGGCTCGGCCGGCTGGCGACGCGTGGGCGGCAGCACGAAGACCTGCGGCGCGTCCGGCACCGGCTCGCTCACGGTCACGGCCTGCTCGACCTGCGGCACCGGCGGCGGGAGTTGCGGCTCGGGCACTTCGCGTTGCGCGACGTCGGGCAGCGGCGCGTCGATCGTCGGCGTCGGCACGGGGGGCGTCGGCACCGACGGCGCGGGCGGTGGCTGCGGCGCGGGTTCGGCGGCGGCCGTCTGTTCGGCGGGCGTGGGCTGTTGCGCGGGCGCAGGTTGCGCGGGCGCCTGCGTCGCCTCGGGCTGCTGCGTGGGTTCGTTCGCGCCGCCGCCCGGTTCCTCCGGCGTGCCGGTGCCGATGTACTCGATCATCGTCACCTCCTCGCCCTGCGGCGGCGGCGCGCTGGCGGCCATGAAGCGCAGGTACATCAGGTACAGCAGCAGCGCGCCGAAGAAGATGTGCCAGAAGATCGTGAACGTCGCCGCGAACCAGTGCGTGCGGCGATCGTACTTGTCCCAGCGGTCGGCATCGCGCGACCAGTCCTGGCGCATCAGCGTGGTGAATGCCTGCCAGCGCGTGAGGTCGCGCAGGCGCCGCGGGCGTTCGGCCAGCGGTCGCTGCAGGAACACGGCGATGATGGCGTCCGCGGTCGCGCCGCGCACCTCGCCCATGCGCTGTGCCATGCCGTCGAACCACGCCTGCCAGCCCGGCGGGAAGTCGCCCGGCTTGCGGCGCAGGTGCGGCGCGATGAGCTGCAGTCTTCGCTGCAGTGCGTGGATCAGATCGGCGGCGGAGAACATCTACGTCGCCGGTTCCGCGTCAGGCCGCGCTGTCGCGGCGGATGTAGGGTGCGTCGCCGGTGGCGTGGTCGGTCGCGTCGCGCACCGCCGTCACGCCGGGCACCTTGCTCAGCAGCGTCTTCTCGATGCCCTGCTTCAACGTCACGTCGGCCATGCCGCAACCGTGGCAACCGCCGCCGAAGCGCAGCACCACGACGCCCTCGGCGGTGACTTCCTGCACCGACACGTGGCCGCGATGCGAGGCGAGCTGCGGATTGATTTCCTGTTCGACGATCCAGTGCACGCGCTCGACCAGCGAGGCCGACTCGGCCGGCGCCTCGCCCTTGATCTTCGGCGCGCGGATCTGCAGCTGGCCGCCGGTGGACTGGGTTTCGTAATCGATCTCCGCGCCGTCGAGGAACTTCACGCTGGCCGCGTCGAGCCACATCGTGAAGCCTTCGCAGTCCACCGCCCATTCGTCGCCCTGCAGGTCGCCGGGCTCGGCGAACTCCAGCCGCACGTCGGCGCGCGGCGTTCCGGCGTGGACCGCGGAGAGACGAACGCCAAGGCCGGGCAAGGACTCGCGCTCGATCAGCTTGCGGAAGTGACGCTGGGCGGATTCGGAAATATTGATCATGGCGGTATTCTACCGGGGTCCACGCATTCAGATGGCGCGGTCGTCACCCGCGATCGCCGACGATGCGTTCCATTCAGTCGGCCTGCATTCGATCGGCCCGTCCCGCAAGGAGCCTTACGCCGTGAACGACCTGATTCCCCTCGCCCAGGCCCACTGCATCGCCCGGCGCGGCTCCGAGCACCGCCTCAGCGAAGCGAGGGTGCGCGAACTGCTGCCGCAGATCCCGGGTTGGGAGATCGTCGAGGACGGCCACGCCATCGCCAAGACGTTCCGATTCGGCAACTACCACGAAACGATGGCCTTCGTGAACGCGCTGGCCTTCGTGGCCCATCGCGAGGACCACCATCCCGACCTTGGCGTGCATTACGACCGCTGCGTCGTGCGCTATTCGACGCACGACGTCGGCGGCCTGAGCGAGAACGACTTCATCTGCGCGGCCAAGGCCGAAGCCCTGGTCGACTGACCGCACACGCCCGAGGTTGCCTGCATGGACGTTTCCCGCATTCACATCGCGCTCGTCGCCGGCTTCGCGTTTTCGCTCGTTTCGCTGGCCGCGTGCCAGCCGCAACAGCCGCCCGCGCCGCCGGTGCCGACGACCGAACTGCTGGCCGTCGACACCCCGCCGCCGGGTTATCCCGAAGAACTGGCCTGCGACAACGTCGGCGGCCAGGTGGTGCTGGCGATGACGGTGGGCATCGACGGCAAGCCGAGTTCGGTCGAAGTCTTCCGCGGCAGCGGCAACGTCGCGCTCGACAAGGCGGCGCTGGAGGGCGTGCGCGGCTGGACGTTCAAGCCCGCCACCCGCGGCGGCCAGCCGCAACCCACGCGCCTGCAGGTGCCGGTGAACTTCAATCCGCCGCAGGTGCGTCCGCAGTCGTGCTTCGTGCTGGACGAGCAGCGCCGCCGCGGCGGCTGAGCCTCACGCCGCCTGGTTCGACCCGGGCCTGATCTTCGCGATCTCGGCGCCGTGCAGGTCGCGCTCGACGCCGATTTCGTAATCGCGCTGCAGGTTGATCCAGAACGCATCCGACTGCCGGAAGTAACGCGACAGCCGCAGCGCGGTATCGACCGAAATGACGCGACGCCCCGCGAGGATCTCGCCGATGCGCGTCTGCGGGCACGCCAATGTCGCGCGCGAGCCGTTAGGCGGTGACCTCCACGGCTCGAGGAATTCCTCCCTGAGCACTTCGCCCGGATGGGGATAGGGAACCGTACGCATGGCGTTCCTCTTGCTCAGCAGGCCAGTGGTGGCTCACGCCAGCCGGTCGAGCACGTCGATCAGCTCCGGCGCCAGCGGGGCGTTGAGCAGATACGGGGTCTTGCCGTCGTCCAGCGCGAACTCCAGCGTGGAGGCGTGCAGGAACAGCCGCTTGAGGCCCACCTGCTCGCGCAGGCGCTTGTTGGCGTCCACCTCGCCGTACTTGTCGTCGCCCGCGATGGGGTGGCCGATGTGCTGGGCGTGGACGCGGATCTGGTGGGTGCGGCCGGTCTCGATCCGCACCTCGCAATAGGACTGCCCGCCGCGACGTTCGAGCACCTTGAAGTGGCTCAGCGACGGCTTGCCGGCCGGGTTCACCTGGACGTGCCGCTCGCCACCCTGGCGCAGGCCGATGTGAAGCGGGGCGTCGACGGCCATCACGCCGTCGGGCATGCGGCCGGTGAGCAGCGCCAGATAGCGCTTGGAGATGCCGCCGTCCTCGCGCATCAGCGCCTGCAGCTCGGTCAGCGCGGAGCGCTTCTTGGCGATGACGAGCAGGCCCGAGGTGTCGCGATCGAGCCGGTGGACCAACTCCAGCGTCTGCCCCGGTCGCAGCGCACGCAGCGATTCGATCGCGCCGTGGCTGATCCCGCTGCCCCCATGGCTGGCCAGGCCGGAGGGCTTGTTGAGCGCGAGCAGGCGGGCGTCCTCGTAGACGATCGCCGCTTCCAACGCGTCCAGCAGGCCCTTCGGAGGCGCCGGGCGGTCGCCGGTGTCGCCCAGCCGGACCGGCGGGATGCGCACTTCGTCCCCGCCCTCGAGCTTGCGTTCGGCCTTGGCACGGCCGCCGTTCACGCGGACCTGTCCGGACCGCACGATCTTGTAGACCAGCGAGCGCGGGGCGCCCTTCAGCTGGCCCAAAAGGAAGTTGTCCAGGCGCTGCCCGGCGCGGTCGTCCGGCACGCGCACCGTACGCACCTGGGCGGCATCGTTGGCCGGGCGTGGCTCGGCGGCAGTCCGGCCCGGCCGGTTCTTCGGGTCTGAATGGGTCATCCTGCGGGGGTTATCTGTTACACTCGCGACGCGAGATAAGGTTTTGATTTCGCAGGAAGTTGCACTCCAAAGGCCGAAAGCCCTTTCCTGCGATTCCGGTCCGCGCCTAGCCACTGCCCCCGGGGCAGCCATGTTAGCAGCGATGGCCCGGCGGAACCCGACCTCGCCGGCGCGGGTCAAACCGCCCGTGATGAACACGTCCCGCGCGGCCTTCGCGCCGCCGGTCCCTAAGTTGTCCGGAAGAAACAATTAAGCGCTCCCGCGGCGTGCCGTGGTGTCGTAGCGCTGGAAAACTTGAGGCCGCAGCGCCAGGCCCCGCATCCAATGCGACCGGCGCGCGGCTTGCGGTATCCAGAGGCGAAACGCCCCACGGCGTTCCGCGGCTGCAGGACGCATGCGTCCTGCGCCGACCACGCGCAGGAGCGCGCGAGGAACGCAACAATGAAGCGAATGCTGATCAACGCGACGCAGGCGGAAGAACTGCGCGTTGCCATCGTCGATGGCCAGACCCTGTACGACATCGACATCGAACAGCCGGCCAAGGAACAGAAGAAGTCCAACATCTACAAGGGCCGCATCACCCGGCTCGAACCCTCCCTCGAAGCCGCCTTCGTCGATTACGGCGCCGAGCGCCACGGCTTCCTGCCGCTGAAGGAAATCTCCCGCGACTATTTCCAGGCCGGCGTCGACCACAACAAGGCCGGCCTGCGCGAACTGCTGCGCGAAGGCCAGGAAATCGTCGTCCAGGTGGACAAGGAAGAACGCGGCAACAAGGGCGCGGCGCTGACCACGTTCATCTCGCTGGCCGGCCGCTACATGGTGCTGATGCCCAATTCGCCCACCGCCGGCGGCGTGTCGCGCCGCATCGAGGGCGAGGACCGCGCGGAGCTCAAGCGCGCCATGGACGCGCTGAACATCCCCGACGACATGGGCGTGATCATCCGCACCGCCGGCGTCGGTCGCGATGCCGAAGAGCTCCAGTGGGACCTCGACTACCTGCTGCAGGTGTGGAAGTCCGTCGCCGAGGCCGCGCTGAGCAAGCCCGGCCCGTTCCTGATCTACCAGGAATCGCGCCTGATCATCCGCGCCCTGCGCGACTACATGCGCCCCGACATCGGGGAGATCCTCGTCGACACGCCCGAGATGTACGCCGAGGCGCGCGATTTCGTCGAGCAGGTGATGCCGCACAACCTGCGCAAGCTCAAGCACTACACCGACGACACGCCGCTGTTCAACCGCTTCCAGATCGAATCGCAGATCGAGAACGCCTACGAGCGTGAAGTGCGCCTGCCCTCCGGCGGCGCGCTGGTCATCGACCAGACCGAGGCGCTGACCGCGATCGACGTGAACTCGGCGCGCGCCACCAAGGGCGGCGACATCGAGGAAACCGCGTTCAACACCAACCTTGAGGCGGCCGAGGAAGTCGCGCGCCAGATGCGCCTGCGCGACCTCGGTGGACTGGTGGTGATCGACTTCATCGACATGGCCTCGAACAAGCACCAGCGCGAGGTCGAGAACCGTCTGGCGCATGCGCTCAGGCAGGACCGCGCGCGCGTGCAGATCGGCCGCATCTCGCGTTTCGGCCTGCTCGAACTGAGCCGCCAGCGCCTGCGTCCCTCGCTGGGCGAATCCAGCCAGCTGGTCTGCCCGCGCTGCGAAGGCCACGGCCGCATGCGCAGCGTGGAGTCGCTGTCGCTGTCGATCCTGCGCCTGGCCGAGGAACACGCGATGAAGGAAAACACCGGCCAGGTGCTGGTGCAGGCGCCGACGGAGATCGCCAATTACCTGCTGAACGAGAAGCGCCGCGCGCTGAGCGAGATCGAGAAGCGCCACGACGCGCCGATCGTCATCGTCGCCGACGAGCAGCTGCACACCCCCCACTACGAAGTCACGCGCATCCGCGAGAACGAGCTGGGCGAGGAATCGAGCAAGCCGAGCTACCAGCGCGGCACCCCGCGCAAGCTGCCGACGCACGCACTGACCAAGGCCCATCTGAACATTCCGGCCGCGCCGGCGGTCACCAACGTCAAGCCGGCCCAGCCGGCGCCGCTGCGCGAGCCGCGCGAGCAGCCGCCCGCCGCGCCGATGCCCGCACAGGCGCCCGCGCCGGTCGCCGCGCCGACGCATTCGATCGGCGTGGTCGAACGCATCCTGCGTTTCTTCCGTGGTTCCAGCGCGCCGATCGCGGTCGAACCGGCCCCGGCCGCGCGTTCGCAGGACAACCGCGGTGGCCGTAACGACCGCAATGACCGCAACGCGCAGCGTCGCGACGGTCGCAACGGCAAGCAGGGTCGCGACGGTCGTCGCGACGAGCAGCAGTCGCGTCGCGAGGAACAGCGTCGCGACGAGCCGCGCCGCGAGAACAAGGCGCAGCAGCCCCAGCAGCAGAAGCAGCCCAAGCAGCCGCAGGGCCAGCAGCAGCCCAAGCAGCAGAAACAGCCGAAGCCGCAGCAGGCCCAGCAGGCGCAGGTGGACGAGCGCGTCCAGGCGCAGCAGGCCGCCGAGCCGCGTCCGCCGCGCAACGAGCCCAAGCCCGCACCGGTGAAGGCCGAAGCGAAGCAGGACGTCGCCCGTACCGAGGCCGTGAAGCCGGAAACGCCGGCCACCACCGCTGCGGACGTGGCGCTGGTCGCTCCGGCCGTGGTCGCCGCCGCCGTGGCGTCCGACGCGACCGACACCGCGCCGACGACCGCCGCACAGTCCGCCGACACCGTCGCCAACGCCGAAGGCCAGGCGCCGCAGGGCGAAGGCACGGGCGAAGGCGGTGCGCGTCGTCGCCGTGGCCGTCGTGGCGGCCGCCGTCGCCGTCGTGGGGGTGGCGGTGAAGCCGCCTCGGCGAACGACGAGGCGCAGCTGCACGACGATCACGACGACGTGTCGCTCCTCGACGACGAGGACGACGCGATCGAAACGCCGGCCGCCGCCGACGCGACCCAGGCACCCGTCGCGCAGCGCTCGCAGCCGGAGTTCGACTTCGACGACGAACCGTCCACGCCGGCTGCATCCGTGCCGTCGTCCGTGACGCAGGCGCCTGCCGCGCCGGCGCCGAAGGCAGCGGCGTCGAGCCCGGTTGCGACGCCGGCTCAGGCCGCAGTCGCCACCGTCGCGGCCGTCGCCACGGTGGCGATCGAAGAAACCGCCACTCCGAAGCACGAGCCGACCGCGCCGGTCGCGGCCAGCCCGGAACTGGACGCGCCGAAGGACACCCCGGCCGCACCGGCGGTGGTCGTCGAGCCGCCGGCCGTGATGCCCGAGCCCGTCCCGGAACCGGAAAAGGTCGAGGAACCGGTCGTGATCGATCCCGCCCCGGTCGCGCCGGCCGAGGATGCGCGTCCGCCGAAGCAGTCCGAGGCGGAAGTGACCGACTCGCGTCCGCAGGTGGCCGAGCCGGCCGCTGCATCGATCGAAACCAACGGCGGCTTTCCGCGCACCGCGGGGCTGTTCGATTCGCTGCCGCACGACACGCGCGCGCCGGCCGCTGCCGAGACCGCACCCGTTCCGGCGCCGGTGGAAGCCTCGGTGGCGGGCGAAGCGCAGGCCGATGAAACGCGTGCGGAATCCGCTGCGTCGGAGGCGGTCGTCGAGGCGGCCGATGAAGTAGTCGCGCCCTCGCCCGCCGAGGCTGCCGCCGAACACGTCCACGCGGTGAAGGACGAAGCCGAGCGCAAGCAGGAATCCGGGCACGTCTGATCGCGCCCGGTTTCCACGCTGGTATCAGACACCGGCTGCCTTCGGGCAGCCGGTGTTTTTTTGAGCCCTCATCCGGCGAAAGCGTGCCCTTGTTCGCAGCACCACCTTCATTCCCGCCTGGGGAATGAAGGCACCGCCCTCAGATCGCCCGCGTCGGATCCATGATCCCGTACCGGCTCGCAAGCCGTGCCAGCGCAATGCTGTCGGCGATGTCGAGCTTTTCGAACAACCGCGCCTTGTGCGTGTTGACTGTCTTCGCGCTCAGGCTCAAACGCTTGGCGATGGCGTCCTGGCGCAACCCCTGGATCAGCATCAGCGCGATCTCCATCTCGCGCGGCGACAGGCTGTCGAACGGCGAAGCGCCGCCGTCGATGCCCGCCAGTGCGAGGTTCTGCGCGATGCCGCTGGCGAGGTAACGCTTGCCGCGCGCGACTTCGCGGATCGCCCGCAGCAGTTCGGCCGCATCGCCGCCCTTGCCGACGTAGCCCGACGCGCCGGCTTCCAGCAGGCGCTTGGGCATCGGCCCGTCCTGCAGCACCGACACGATGATCACGCGCGAGCCCTGTTCGCCCTTGACGATGCGCTCGGTCACTTCCAGACCGCTCAGCCCCGGCAGGTGCAGGTCGCACAGCACCACGTCCGGCTTGAGCTTGCGGATCAGCGGCAGCGCTTCCTCGCCGCTCTCCGCGTCGCCGACCACTTCGATGTCGTTCTCGCCCGACAGGATCAGGTTCAACCCGGTCCGCACCAGGGCGTGGTCGTCGATGATGAAAACCCGGATCTCCATTCCTACTCTCCGTTACCGTTGCGTGTCGCCCGGGGCTGCACGGGGATGGCCTTCCGGCCCATCCCAAGTCCCCTGCCCTCGGGCACACTGAACCGGATTCTAATGGGGGACCCCACCGATGCACCGATTGTTAGTTGCGACACTTCCGATCCTTTTTCTCAGCGCCTGCGCCACGGCGGACACCGGAAGCCGCCCCGCGACGGCCGCGCAAGCCGCGCGATCGCCGGACACGCAATGGCTCTCCGACGTACGCGCGATCAGCGACGCAGGCCCGAACGCCCAGCGCCGTGAGGCGATCGCCGCCCGCCTGGACGCCCTGAACCTGTCGTGGCGCAAGGCGCCGTTCGAAGCCAACGGCAAGGCCGGCGAGAACCTGATCGCCGACGTCGCCGGCCCCGCAGACGCCCCGATCCTGCTGATCGGCGCGCATTCCGACCGCGTCGCCGTCGGCCACGGCGCGACCGACAACGCGTCCGGCAGCGCGTCCGTGCTCGCGCTGGCCGAGCGCTTCCAGCGCCAGCCGCTGAAGCATCACCGCGTCGCCATCGCGTTCTGGGATCTCGAAGAGGAAGGCCTGCTCGGCTCGAAGGCGTACGTCGCCGACGGTTCCACCAAGCCCGCGCTGTACGTGAACTTCGACGTGTTCGGCTGGGGCGACACGCTGTGGATGATGGCGCCCGCGCAGGGCCAGCAGGCGCTGGTGGACAGCAGCCGCACGGCGACGCAGGCGCTGCGGCTGGGCTTCTCGCCGGGCGAGAAGTACCCGCCGACCGATCACCTGCCCTTCCTGCGCGCCGGCTGGCCGGCGGTGTCGTATTCGCTGGTGGGCGCGACCGAGATCACCCAGGTGCTCGACGCCTACGCCGGCAAGAAATCGCCGACGCCGGCGAAGGTCATGCAGGTGATCCACACCGACCAGGACGTGCTCGGCCAGATCGACGCGCAGGCCGCCGTGCGCGGCGTCGACGCGGTCGAACGCGCGCTGCGCGACTGGGACGCGAAGGCCGCCGCAAGCGCGTCCACCATAACGTCCGAAACCGGCCGGTAAGCATCCCCCGGCTGCCGCACTATCGTCCGTCCCCACACGCACGAGGCCTCCCATGCACGAACGCAACGCCGAACACGCCGCCCGTTTCCGCACGCTGCACACGCAGGGCGTGTTGCGACTGGCCAACGCATGGGATGCCGGCAGCGCCCGACTGATCGAAAGCCTCGGCGCCCCCGCCATCGCCACCACCAGCGCGGGCGTGGCGTGGGCGCACGGCTACGCCGACGGCGATACGTTGCCGATCGAACACCTGCTCGCGACGACGAAGGAAATCGCGCGGGTGATCCGCGTGCCGCTGAGCATGGACATCGAAGGCGGCTATTCGGACGACCCCGCGGTCGTCGCGAACAATGTCGTGCGTGCGGCCGAAGCGGGCGCGGTCGGCATCAACATCGAGGACGGCGGCGGCTCGCCCGAAGCGTTGTGCGCGAAGCTCGCGCGCATCCGCGAAACGCTGGCCGCACGCGGACTGGACGTCTACGTCAACGCGCGTACCGACGTGTACCTGCGCGGCCTCGCGCCGCCGGAGGAACGCGTGGCGATGGTGCTCGAACGCGCCGCGCTTTATCGCGAGGCCGGCGCCGACGGCCTCTTCATTCCCGGTCTGACCGACGCCGGCGCGATCCGCGACGTCGCCGCCGGTGCCGGACTGCCGCTCAACGTGATGCTGCGCCCCGGACTGCCCACACTGGAGGAACTGGAGGCCCTCGGCGTGCGCCGCCTCAGCGCCGGCTCCGACCTGGCGCAGGCCGCGTTCGCGCATGTGGGCGCACTCGCGGGCGCATTCCTGCAGGACGGTCACGCCGCGCCGGGAGAGCGCATGGCATATGGCGAGGTCAATGCGCTGTTCGGCGAGCACTGAGACGCACTGAAGGGCAGCTGCGGTTGTTCCAGCGGTCGCCTTTTCGCGGAATTCCAATCCGCTTGAACCGGTAGACACAAGGCCGGTTTAGAAGACGGCCGGCCATCCGATGCCGGTGCGGCACATCGGCCGACGCCCGATCCCGCCCGTTGCGATGCCCGGCCGATCAGGCGCCTCAGCGTCAACGCCGGAAGCACGACGAGTACGGACTTACGACTTCTTCCGATTGCGAGCCATTTGCAGCAGCCGCTACAAGGATGCTCGCTCACTTCATGGATAAGAAGTATGAAGTCCGATGTAGCCTTCTCCTTCGCGTTGGGCGAAGGACCGGCGCTGGATGTGGTCCGTTTCGAGCTGACCGAAGGTGTTTCGCAAGCGTTCCGGCTGGAGCTGGATCTTTCCAGCGCCGATGACGCGATCGATGCGGCGGAGCTGCTGGATCGCGAAGCGGTGTTCACGATCGAACGCGATGGCGCTGCCGAGCGCACAGTGGTCGGCATCTGCACCGCGTTCGAGCAGTGCGAGACCGGCTTCCGGCTCACTCGATATCGTGCCGTCGTCGAGTCGCCGCTGGCGCGTCTGGCACTGCGTCACAACAGCCGCATCTTCCAGCAGGTCAACGCGCCGGAGATCCTGGCGACGATCCTGCAGGAACACCGCCTGCAGGGCTCGAAGACGACGTTCCTCGGCCATCACGAGCCGCGCGAGTACGCCGTGCAATACCGGGAATTCGATGCGGAGTTCCTGCACCGTTTGGCGACCGAGGAAGGCATCGTCTACTGGCACCAGGCCGAAGGGGCCACCCATTCGCGGCTGGTGTTGACCGATCGCATCGACACCGCGCCGACGCTCGACGGCGAAGTGCTGTACCAGCCTGCACCGGCTGGCGACGCACCACGACCGCACCTGTGGCACTTCGCGCACCGCCGCCAACTTGCGCCCACTCGCGTGACGCAGCGGGACGCGACATTTCACAACCCTCGGTATGACCTGCAGCACGAAGCGAGGCCCTGGAGCCACGACAAGGCCATCGGCGACTATGAGCACTACGACTACCCCGGCCGCTACAAGGCCGACGTCGCGGGCAAGCCCTTTACGCGAACGAAGCTTTCCGGACTTCGTAACCTCGCCGAGCACGCGACCATCGAAGGCGACGACGCGCGCCTGTGGCCCGGCCTGGCATTCGAGCTGACCGGACACCCGACCGAGGCTCTCAATGCCCGCTGGCGCGTGATCACGATGCGTCACCGCGGCGAACAGGCGACCTCGCAGGAAGCCGACGCCGCTGGCGCCGAACACGGCACCCGCTATCGCTACGAAGCCACCGTGGTGCCCGCGCACTACGACTGGAAGCCCGAGCCCGCCCCGCGCCCGGTGATCGAAGGGCCGCAGATCGCCCACGTCGTGGGGCCGCCGGGTGAGGAGATCCACACCGATGTCCACGGGCGAGTGCAGGTGTACTTCCCGTGGGACCGCGAGGGCAACTGGTCGGAGAACAGCACCTGCTGGATCCGCGTGTCGCAAGGCTGGGCGGGGCCGATGTACGGCTTCATGGCGATCCCGCGTATCGGCCATGAAGTGATCGTGAGCTTCATGGAGGGCGACCCCGATCAACCGATCGTCACGGGACGCACCTATCACGCCGCGAACAAGCCGCCCTACGAGCTGCCGCTGCACAAGACGCGAACGACGTTCAAAACCCAGACCCACAAGGGCAAGGGCTACAACGAACTGCGTTTCGAGGACGAAGCCGGCCAGGAAGAAATTTTCGTCCATGCGCAGAAGGACCAGAACATCGTCGTGGAGAACGACGAGACCACGCGCATCGGCCACGACCGCAGCGAGGACGTCGGCAACGACGAGACCATCCAGATCGGCCACGACCGCAAGGAAACCGTCGGCAACGATGAAACCCTGAGCATCGGCCAGGATCGCCGCGAAACGCTGGGCCGCGATCACACGCTGGAGATCGGCCGAATGCGGCAGCTCACCATTGGCAAGGACCTGATCGAGGACGTCGGCAACGTTCGCATCGAGAAGACCGCCTCCGACCGCAAGGTTGAGACCGGCGGCCATTACGAACACAAGGTTGCGGGGCGCCTCGACATCGAAGCCGGCGAGCGCATCACCCAGCGCACGCGCGTGGTCGAACTGAATGCAGGCGACAGCCTGACGTTCCGCGGCCCCGGCGGCTCGATCATCATCGACGATGACGGCATCACGATCGAGGCGATCGAGATCCGGTTCAAGGGGCCGATAGCGGCGGAAACCAAAGGCAGCGGCAACCTGCTTTCCCTGCTGGATCAACAGGTGCATGCGCCGCTGGAAGCCGATTGCGACTACAGCGAGCAGTTCCTCGTTCGTCATCAGCGGACGGGACAACCGCTTGCGCACGTGCCCTATGTGGCTGAGACAGCCGAGGGCGAGCGCTTCGTCGGGCGCACGGACGAAAACGGGCTCACCGCACGTATCCATACTACGCAGCCTCAACAGGTCGTTCTTCGTTGGGGACGTGAGGCGGTTGTGTACCTGCGCCAGCAAGGTATCGAGGGCTGAACATGGAACAGTTGAAGCAGAGCAGTACCGCACCGGGAGAACCGACCACTCCCGTCGAAGCAATCGCGGATTTCGATTACGTCACCGTAGTCGGGTGCTCGAATCCAAGCGCATTCGATTCCATCAGCCCGCGGGAAGTCGCCAGCAATCTCTGGAATGGTCAGAACGGCGACAAGGTCATGTTCATCAACCAAGGCATCCGGCAAATACGCGAATACCCCCTAGCCAAGCCGGACGATTCGGTGCAGCGCGTGTTCCTGATATTCACGGAAGATTATTCCACGCCATTACTCGGAGAAGTGAAGCAGATTGTCGAAGGACGATACGGCGCGAAGTATCGCGAACTAGCCTCGATTGCCGACCTGGTTGATTTCGTCGCGGCCCGCCGCCGCAAGAAACGGCTGATCAGACAAATGGACTTCTACTCGCATGGCGTGGTCATGCAAGTGGAGTTCGGTTACCACACGGACAAGGAAGAGAGCTACCGCTTGCGCGAAGCTCAGGCCCGCATGCTGGACCCGAAGGCTTTCGAATGGGACGCGAAGATATGTTCTTACGCCTGCCGGACCGGACTCGGGATCGATATCGGAAACAAGCTGGGCGAAGACGAAGACCCGCAGTACGAGCACAGTCTGGCGCAGCTTCTCGCCGACAGCGCGGATGTGGAGGTGCACGCTTTTCCACGCCGCAGCTTGTACGACCAGACATACGGCACTGCCGAAGATCGACGCGTGGGCGCGGAGGTTCTGGTGAAGAAGAAGCAATACAAGAACGCTCATGACCGTTACGAATCGGAGCTTGCGGACTACCGCAGGCGTGCGGGGACGCCTGTGCGCTCCCGATGCGGACCTGTCGGGCTACGACACCACACCGGTGAAATCCCGCACCGACGTGTACTACGTCTATCGCGGGATGGACCAGGGCATCGTCTTCGTCGACGCCAACGGCAAGCCTGTGCATGGCCTGCGCCGCTGAGATCGGAGGTCAACGCGTCACTCGGCGAGCGTTGAGACGCACTGAAGGCCGATGGCAGTTGCTCCAGCGGGCACCCCGGGCGCCCCGCAGCTCCAACCAGCTTCAGCTCATCAACGTAAGCCACTGATTGAGAAGAAGTCGCACCCAGTGATACTCCGGTGCGGTTCCATCGGCCCGCGCCCGGGCTTGCCCGCGGCGATGAAGGTAAATAGATTTTTACCTCAGCCAGGCCCGTACCGATGTCCGACCTCACCGCCCGCCAGGCGCAGATCCTCGCCTTCATCCAGGATCACACCGACGCCGAAGGCTTGCCGCCGACGTTGCAGCAGATCGCCGATGCGTTCGGCTTCCGCCAGGCCTGTGCGGCGCACAAGCACGTCAAGCGGCTGGAACAGGCCGGCCGTCTGCAGGTGCGGCCGAACCAGGCGCGCGGAATCCGGTTGGCCTCGCGCGGGCCGAAATCCCGGCGCGACGACGATCGCCTGACCCTCGCCGTCCTCGGCAGGGTCGCCGCCGGTGCGCCCATCGGCGCCGATGCCGGCGTCGAACGCGAGGTGCATATCGATCGCGCGCTGTTCTCCACCACGCCCGATTACCTGTTGCGCGTGCAGGGCGATTCGATGCGCGGGGAAGGCATCTTCGACGGCGACCTCGTCGCGGTGAAACGCACGCGCGATGCCCGCGACGGGCAGATCGTGATCGCGCGCATCGACGATGAGATCACCATCAAGCGCCTGGAACGCTCGGCGCGCGGCATCCGCCTGCTGCCGCGCAATCCCGATTACCCGCCCATCGACGTCCCGCCCGGCAGCGATTTCGCCATCGAAGGGCTCTACTGCGGCCTGGTCCGCACCGACTGATGGCTGCGCACGTCGTCCCCCTGGAATCGCTGCTGTCCGCGCGCACCGTCTGGCGCGCCGGGCGCCAGGCCGCGCCGGCGCCATTGGGCGAATCCACCGGCTTCGCCGCGCTCGATGCACTGCTGCCGCACGGCGGCTGGCCGCAGGGCGCGCTGAGCGAACTGCTGATTCCGGTCGAAGGCGTCGGCGAACTCACCCTGCTGATGCCGACGATCGCACGCATGACGCAGGCCGGGCGGCTGGTCGCGCTGATCGCTCCGCCGTTCTGCCCGTACGCGCCGGCATGGCAACGCGCGGGCGTGGATCTGCGTTACCTGGAAATCGTCGACACGAACGCGCAGGCCGGTTCGAAGGGCGCGTTGTGGGCATTCGAGCAATGCCTGCGCAGCGCGGCGTTTTCGGCGGTGCTGGGTTGGCCGTCGAATGCCGACGGCCCGGCGCTGCGGCGACTGCAGGTGGCCGCCGACACCGGCGAGTGCCTCGGCTTCGCCGTGCGCGACAGCCGGCACGCCGACAATCCCTCCCCTGCCGCGCTGCGCATCGAGCGCGTGCAGGCCGACTGGCGCATCCGCAAATGCCGCGGTGGCCAGGTGCCTTCGCAAGGATTCGCGCCACCCTCGCATCACGCACTGCCGGGCTGAGGCCGCGCCATGCTCTGGGCCTGCATCCGCCTGCCGCACCTGGCGCTCGACGCCGTCCTTCGCGACGTCGAAAACCCCGCGCGTCCGCTCGCGCTGGTCACCGGCCCCGCGCAATTGCGCACGCTGCTTGCGGTCAACGCGGCGGCGTCCGAAGCCGGGCTTCGCCCCGGCATGCGCCTGACTGCCGCCCATGCGGTGTGCGCGCAAACCGCGCTGCACGATCACGAACCCGAGCGCGATGCCCGCGCGCACCGCTTCCTCGCCGCGTGGGCGTACCGGCACAGCTCGCTGGTGAGCGCGCAATGGCCGGGCGCGATCGTGCTGGAAGCCAGCGCGAGCTTCCGCCTCTTCGGTCCATGGCCGCAGCTGGAAGCGAAACTGCGCCGCGAACTCGAGGCGCTCGGCTACCAGCACCGCATCGCGCTCGCGCCGACGCCGCGCGCGGCGCAGGTATTCGCCGGCCTGCGCGACGGCTATGCGCTGCACGATCGCGATGCGCTCGCGCCGACGCTGGATCGCGTGCCGATCCGCCGCGCCGCATTGCCCGACGACGCCGGCATGCGCCTGCACCGCATGGGCATCCGTTCGCTGAAGGACCTGCGCGAGTTGCCACGCGACGGCATCCGGCGCCGCTTCGGCCTGCCGCTGCTCGATCACCTCGACCGCCTCTACGGCATCGCCGACGATCCGCTCGACTGCTACCAGCCGCCCGATCATTTCGATTCGCGCGTCGAGCTGGGCTACGAGGTCGAAAGCCACCAGGCGTTGCTGTTCCCGCTGCGCCGCCTCGTGAACGACCTCGCCGTGTACCTGTCCGCGCGCGACGGCGGCGTGCAGCGGTTCGTGATCCGTCTCGAACACGAGGTGCTGAAGCGCGAAGCCGGCGTACGCGAGAAGAGCCACTCCGATGTCGCCGTCGGCATGCTCGCCGCCGAACGCGACACGACGCTGCTGATGGACATCGCGCGCAACCGGCTGGAACAGGCGTCGATCGACAAACCCGTCGTCGGCCTGCGCCTGCTCGCGCGCGAACTGCCGCCGTTCGTGCCGGCCGCGCGCGACCTGTTCGACACGCGCCCCTCGCAGGCGATGCCGTGGCCGCAGTTGCGCGAACGCCTGCGCGCGCGACTGGGCGATGATGCGGTCTACCGCATCGCGCCGACGGGCGATCCGCGACCCGAACGTGCGTGGCGCGTCGCCGGCGTGGAGGACGACAGCGTCTGCGTCACTCCTGCGCCTGAACGCCCGCCCCGCCCCACATGGCTGCTGCCGCAACCGGTGCCGCTGCGCCAGAGCGGGTTGCGCATCGTTTCCGGCCCGGAACGCCTGGAAAGCGGCTGGTGGGACGACGGCGACGTGCGACGCGATTACTACGTGCTGGAAACTCCGCAGGGCCAGCGCGCCTGGGCATTCGCCGCTCCGGGAAAACGCGGCGAATGGATGCTGCACGGCTGGTTCGCATGAGCTGGGACGACGCCATCGGTGGCGTGGACCGCGAGACGCCCGGCGATCACATCCCGCGCGCGTTGCAGGTCAGCCTGCGTCTGCGCAACGCGGCCAACGACGATCGCCTGGACGATGACGCCCCGGCCTACGCGGAACTGCATTGCCTCTCGAATTTCAGCTTCCTGCGCGGCGCGGCGAGCGCGGAGGCGTTGTTCGCGCGTGCCCGGCTGTGCGGCTACCAGGCGCTGGCGATCACCGACGAATGTTCGCTGGCGGGCATCGTGCGCGCGCTGGAAGCCTCGCGGGCCACCGGGCTCCGGCTCATCGTGGGCAGCGAATTCCGCCTCGTCGATGGCACGCGTTTCGTATTGCTGGTCGAAAACGCCACGGGTTACACGCGCCTGTGCGAACTGATCACGCGCGGTCGCCGTGCCGCGAGCAAAGGCACGTACCGGCTCGATCGCGCCGACGTCGAATCCATCTTCGCCAACGCCACACCGGGCGTGTTCGCGCTTTGGTTGCCGGAGGTTTCGCCCGAAGGCGAAGCCGACGACGGCCCCGGCCGCTGGCTGCGCAACGTGTTCGGCGAACGCGCATGCCTCGCGGTGGAACTGCATCGCGAACAGGACGACGACGCACGCCTGCAGACGTTGCGTTCGCTGTCGTCGTCGCTGGGCATGACTGCCGTCGCGTGCGGCGACGTGCACATGGCCTGGCGCAGCCAGCGCATGCTGCAGGACACGATGACCGCGATCCGCCACAATCTTTCCTTGAGCGAATGCGGCGCGCACCTGTTCCGCAATGGCGAACGCCACCTTCGCGCGCGCGCGACGCTGGGCAACATCTATCCGCACGAACTGTTGCAGGCGTCGGTCGAACTGGCGGCGCGCTGCACCTTCGACCTCGACAAGGGATTGCCCTACGACTACCCGAAGGAACTCGTGCCCGAGGGCGAAACACCGAGTTCGCACCTTCGCAAGCTGACGCTGGCCGGCATGCGCAGACGCTGGCCCGGTGGCGCGCCCGCCAAGGTCGCCGAGCAGATCGAAAAAGAACTGGAACTGATCGCCTTCAAGAAGTACGAAGCGTTCTTCCTGACCGTCGAGGACATCGTCCGCTTCGCCAATAGCCGGAACATCCTTTGCCAGGGGCGCGGATCTTCAGCCAATTCGGCGGTGTGCTACACACTGGGCATCACCGCGGTGAATCCCGACGAAAGCCGCCTGCTGATGGCGCGGTTCATTTCGGAGGAACGCGACGAGCCGCCGGACATCGACGTGGATTTCGAACACGAACGCCGCGAGGAAGTGCTGCAGTACGTCTACGCGAAGTACGGTCGCGATCGCGCCGCGCTGGCCGCCACGGTGATCCGCTATCGCGGCAAGAGCGCGGTGCGCGACGTCGCGAAAGCCTTCGGCCTGCCGCCGGACCAGATCGCGCTGCTGGCCAGTTGTTACGGCTGGGGCAACGCCGGCACCGAGATGGAACAGCGCCTGACCGAAGCCGGTTTCGATCCGGACAACCCGCTGATCCGCCGCGTGCTGAAAGTCACCGGACAACTGGAAAACCACCCGCGCCATCTTTCGCAGCACGTCGGCGGCTTCGTCATTTCCGAAGCGCCGCTGTCCACCGTCGTGCCCGTGGAGAACGCGGCCATGGACGACCGCACCATCATCCAGTGGGACAAGGACGACCTGGAAACGATGAAGCTGCTCAAGGTCGACTGCCTCGCGCTGGGCATGCTGACCTGCATCCGCAAGGCGATCGCGCTGGTGGAGAAGCATCGCGGCCGCACGCTCGACATCGCCACGATCCCCCCCGACGACAAGCCCACCTACGCGATGATCCAGCGCGCCGACACCGTGGGCGTGTTCCAGATCGAATCGCGCGCGCAGATGACGATGCTGCCGCGCCTGAAGCCGGAGAAGTTCTACGACCTCGTCATCGAGGTGGCGATCGTGCGGCCCGGTCCGATCCAGGGCGGCATGGTGCATCCCTACCTCAAGCGGCGGATGAAACAGGAACAGGTGGACTATCCCTCGCCCGAGCTGGAGGAAATCCTCAAGCCCACGCTCGGCGTCCCGCTGTTCCAGGAACAGGTGATGGAACTCGTCATCGCGGCGGCGGACTACTCGCCCGGCGAAGCGGACAAGCTGCGGCGTTCGATGGCCGCCTGGGGCGTGGACGGCGACATGGAACCGCATCGGCAGCTGATCCGCGAGCGCATGCTCGCCAACCACTACAAGCCCGAGTTCATCGACCAGATCTTCGAACAGATCAAGGGTTTCGGTTCGTACGGTTTCCCGCAGAGCCACGCCGCGTCGTTCGCCAAACTCGTCTACGTGAGCTGCTGGCTCAAGCGGCACGAACCGGCGGCGTTCGCGTGCGCGCTGCTGAATTCGCAGCCGATGGGTTTCTATTCGCCCAGCCAGATCGTGCAGGATGCGCGCCGCGGCGCGCCAAAACGCGCGGCGGACGAATTCGCCAATGAAGCCGAACGCACGCTCGCGATGCGCGAAGCCGTGGACGTGTTGCCGGTGGACGTGATGCACAGCGACTGGGACTGCACGCTGGTCGGCGGCGATGCGCGCACGCAGCCGGCGATCCGTCTGGGCCTGCGTGAAGTGAAGGGGCTGTCCGAAGCCGCCGCGAATGCGATCGTCGCCGCGCGTGCGCGTCGCGCGTTCGCCGATCTGCAGGACCTGCGCCTGCGCGCCGGACTGGACGAAAAGATTTGCAAGGCGCTCGCCGAAGCCGATGCGCTGCGAAGCCTGGTCGGCCATCGTCATCAGGCGCGCTGGTCGGTCGCCGGACTGGAACGCCGCCGCCCGCTGCTGCCCGGCAGTCCGGAGGAAAACGGCATCGCCCTGCCCGCGCCACGCATCGGCGAGGAAATCCTGTCCGATTACCGCGCCACCGGGCTCAGTCTGTCGTCGCATCCGATGGCGCTGCTGCGACCGCAGCTGGATGCGCGCCGCATCAAGGGTTCGCGCGACCTGCGCGAAACGCGCCACGGCCGCGGCGTGCACGTCGCCGGGCTGGTCACGCAGCGGCAGCGCCCGGCCACCGCGAAGGGAACGATCTTCGTCACGCTGGAAGACGAACACGGAATGATCAACGTGATCGTCTGGCCCGACCTCGCCGCGCGCCAGCGCAAGCCGCTGCTGGATTCCACACTGCTGGCCGTGCGCGGTCGCTGGGAACGCGTGGACGGCGTGGAACACCTCATCGCCGGCCAGCTGACCGATCTGAGCGGACTGCTGGGCGAACTGCAATCGCCGTCGCGGGATTTCCGTTAGCGAGCCATCGCGATGACGTCATGCGGATGACCGGTCGGGCGCGCTTCCGACGTGACATCCGACAGCGGCCCGATGGAACGCGCCGGCATTCCCCCGCAGGCGAGGCTGGCCGTGGACGCACCCCGCTATTTCGTGACCTACCGGCATCCGCACGACGGCGCGACGACCACGCGCGTGTTCGGGCGCTTCCCCGACGCGCCCCTGGCCGAACGCATCGCCCGCGCACAACTGGGCGAGGCCGGCTGCGACGTGCACGAGGTGCGCGCGGAAACGCCGACCGAAGCGCTGCACCACCGCGTCTCGCGCTTCGTCACGCGCACGCTGCGCATCGCGTTGGCGACGGGCCTGGGCCTGCTGGCCTATCACGCGCTGTTCCTTCGCGCCGGCCCGCGCATCAGCGACGTCCCACTGGGCCGCCTCACGCTGGGCATGCTGCTGACCTTCGGCTTCCACGGCGTGCTGATGATCGCGGCGCTGGTGTTCTGCTGGGACATCGCGTTCGGCGGGGGGCCGTATCACGGGCGGTGAAAGCCCACCCGATCGCAGTGCAGGCTCCCTCCCCTGCGCGAAGGGGAGGTTGGGGAGGGGGGACGAGCACAGCGCCGCATCGCCCGGCGCGAAGCGACCGCTCAACGCCGCAATGCCGCCTTACAATGCCCGACCCTTCCCCGCACGCGGACACCCGATGGAACTCGCCACCGACACGATCGCCCTCCTCATGGCGGTCGCCTTCGTGGCCGGTCTCATCGACGCCATCGCGGGCGGCGGCGGATTGCTGACCATCCCGGCCCTGATGGCAGCCGGCCTCCCGCCCGTCAACGCCATCGCCACCAACAAACTGCAAAGCAGCTTCGGCACCGCGAGCGCGGTCCTCGCTTTCGCCCGCAAGGGGCGCATCGATTTCCGCCGGTTCCTGAAACCCGCCCTCGGCGCCTTCCTCGGTTCCGCGCTCGGCGCGTGGACGTTGCAGCGATTGAACCCGGCGTTCCTGTCGGGCCTGATTCCCATGCTGCTGATGCTGATGGTCATCTACTTCCTGTTCGCACCGAAAGCGAGCGAGGAAGACCGCCAGGGCCGCCTCGGCTCCGTCGCGTTGCTGGCGATCGTCTCGGCGATCGGTTTCTACGACGGCTTCTTCGGCCCGGGCACGGGCTCGTTCCTGACCACCGCGCTGGTCGCGCTGTTCGGCCTCGGCCTGGTCTCGGCCACCGCGCACACCAAGTTCCTCAACCTGTCGAGCAACATCGCCGCGCTGATCACGCTGATCATCGGCGGCCACGTGCTGTGGACCGTCGGCCTGCTGATGGCCGCCTCCAGCATCGCCGGCGGCCAGCTCGGCGCGCACCTGGCGATGCGCGTCGGCGGCAAGGTCATCCGCCCGCTGCTGGTGACGATGTCGCTGCTGCTGACGGCGAAGCTGCTGTCGGACCCGGCGAATCCGCTGCGGATGTTCGTGATGGCGCATGCCTGAGGGTTGAACGGCTCCAACGCTTTCCCGGCTGTACCTGCGAGCGTTCGACTCGTGCGCGATATCGGCAGGTCGCCGCGAGACCTTCCGCCGAAGGCACCACGGAATCGCGTCGAACAAAAGGCGTAAATTCTTCCGACACTTTCAGACATTTCTCATGGTTCGAAAGGGGGTGGCTCGCCCACCATTTGCACCATCGAGAGCCCTGACGCCACAGGCCGGACGTTGATCCGCCAAGGCGGGCACCAAGGGTGGTCGCGGTCGCGCCCGTTGCGATCGCAACGCGTGCGCGCCATCAAGCCGCATGCGTTTCGTCATCGAACAAGCCATCTGCCGCGACGAACGCACCGTCGCGACGGCGACGCTTGTCCGTGGCTCTCGCTTCACTCCCCAAACCAGGAAGTTGCACCATGAAAAAGCTGTACTTCGTCGCGCTCGCGGCCTGCCTTCTCACCGCCTGCGCCAGCGTCGGCAATGTCGCGTTGAAGAACGAGACCTCCGAGACGATCTCCACCAAGATCACCAAGGGGCAGACCACGCAGGCGGACGTCCGCGCGCTCCTCGGCTCGCCCGATTCGACGAACTTCACCGACAGCGGCAACCAGATCTGGCGCTATTCTCGTAGCGAGTCCAAGGCGATGGGCCGCAACTTCATTCCGTACGCCAACCTTTTCAGCTCCGGCGCGAACGTGGAATCGAAGGAACTGGTGATCTTCTTCGACAAGGACGGCGTCGTGCAGAACTACTCGATGGAGCAGAGCAAGTCGCAGGTCAAGCAGGGCATCCTGCGCCAGTAACGCGGCATCAAAGCTTCGTAGCCCGGGCATGCGAAACGCACCCGGGCTCGACTCGACCGCAAGCGTGCAAGCAGGCAAGGCAGTCTGCATTAGTGGCACGTCCCACCTGCCCGCCAAGCCCTTCGCGGTCATTTGCGAAGCACAATCCATCGGTCGCCAGTACGCCGTGCAGCAAATGCAAATGGGTTCCGAGCATCCATGGCGCGCACCTGGCGATGCGCGTCGGCGTCACGGTCATCCGCCCGCTGCTGGTGACGATGTCGCTGCTGCTGACGACGAAGCTGCTGTCGGACCCGGCGAATCCGCTGCGGCTGTTCGTGATGGCGCACGCGTGATGCGATGCGCCACGGCAATCAGATCGGCTGTGGCTCCGGGAATTTCCACGACCCGTCGAGAATCGCCGCACGTGGGCGATACAGCCGCACCGTGTAGTTCCAGCCCGGCATGACCGGGATGCAATTCGGAACCGCGCCGTCGCATCCGCCGAACTGGATGCGGACCGACCCGTCGGCCTCCCGCCTGGCGGTCAGGTTGTTGATGGAATAGGCGTTGAGCGCGTTCTTCTCGTAATACCCCTTCGCGTCGTACACGCTGACCGACCAGAAGGCATCGACCGGCACGTCCTTCACGTCCAGGCGATAGACCGTCTTTCCGTCGTTGCGTTCGGGCGTGATGTTCAGATACGTCGCGTCCTTGTCCGGATTGCCGCCGAACCCGGCGGCCGTGCCGATGAGATGGCGCACGGGATCGACTTCCTGCTTCGTGCCGAATGCCTTCCTGAAGTCCGGCGTGGTCGCGCCCAGTGCGAGCAGCGCCTCGCGCACCTTGGCCTGGCTGGCCGCGTCCCAGCTCGGCAATTCAAGCGTTCCCGCGCTCTCCTGCGCGACGCCGATCGCGTCCTGCAGCGCACGCACCTGCTCCAGATCCTTCGGATCGTTGGGATCGGCCAACGTGCGGATGCCCACGACGACGTAGCGCGTGCCGGCCTTGTCCCGCGTGATGGTGTGCGGGCCCGCGCCGTACTCGGTCCACGCGTAATGATCCTGGTTGATCACCTGCAACGACTGGAACCGCTTGCCGGTATCAGGCAGCGTGATCGTCAGCGGCCCCGCGTCCAGATCGAACACGCCGGAGCTGTAGAGCGTGTCGCGATTCAGACGGATGACCGTCTGCTCGTCGATGGACGCCGGTTCACGGCGATGGTGCAGCTTCCCGACGCCGCCCGCTTCCTTCGCCATGCCCGCCATGTAGGTGTCGGATTCGGCGCGCACGAAGTTGTCGGGGGTGACGATGGTTGCGCCTGGCGCAGCGGCCGGTGTCGAAGCCGCCTGCGCTGGCTGCATCGTCGGCGTGGTCGGCGTCGTCGGCGCCGTGGCTGTCGCCGGCTGCGATGCCGGAGCGTCGGTGGTTTCCTTCGGCCCACATCCCGCGCACGCCAGCACGAACCCCAACGCCAGGAGACCCCCAATCGATCGGCTCATGCGAACGCTCCTCGTGGCTACCGGGCTCAACCGGCGCGAGGGAGTGAACGCCGCGACCTGATAAGGACGTGTGAAGAGGCGCGGTTGATCGACGCCCGTCCGCCCGGGTCCAAGTCCGATTCCGCCATGGCGAAGTCAACGACGAAGACCGTCGCGGCGCGCCTCCAGACATGGCTCGCTGCGAAGCACCTTTTCGATCTTGTACGACGTCGTGGCGTGCGACATCGCCGACCGGCACTCCTCGACCGCGCGCCACTCGACCGCGATCGATCCCGTCATCACCAGCAATGTCGTCGCCACGACGCCCAGGATGAGCTGACGTCGGCTCGGGAATGCATCGGGCATTGGCCACCTCCTTATTCACTGGGAGATATCGGCCGCCTCCCGCGGGACTTGTAGCCCGGGCAAGCGAAGCGCACCCGGGGCAACGTCGCGGGCCCTCATCCCGGGGGGGAGGAGCCTGGACTCCCGCGACATCCCCACGGGATATCACGCAATCACGCGCTCCCCCGCCACCTCATCCGCCAACCGCATCGCGAGCGCATCCACCTGCGCTTCGGCGGCCGCGATGGACGCGTGCAGGCGTTCGTCGGCGAACTCGTCGTACTCGATCGCGACCCGATCGACCGCGTCGATGCCGATGTACCGCAGCGGCGTGGCGACACCGTCCTCGACGTGGTTGCTCCCGGCAAGGCGCCCGCCGGGGTCGTAACCGTGGTCGCC
Organism: Lysobacter sp. SCRH-1R; assembly: GCF_057747855.1. Lineage (NCBI taxonomy): Bacteria > Pseudomonadati > Pseudomonadota > Gammaproteobacteria > Lysobacterales > Lysobacteraceae > Lysobacter > Lysobacter sp. SCRH-1R. The sequence continues at coordinate 2,352,656 of NZ_CM173227.1, forward strand.
ACGCGAGCCCAGCAGCACCAGGCGCTTTCCCTGATTCGCCAGCAGCGGCCAGTACGGCTCGCCGATGCGGCTGCGATCGAAGCCGAACGTGCGCCCGACGCGAACGATGTTGTCGATCCACGCCTTGAGCGTGGAAGGCATGCCGAAGTTGTACATGGGCACGCCGATGACGATGAGATCCGCACCCACGAGTTCGTCGACCAGGCGGTCGCTTTCGCCCAGCGCGGCATGCATCCACGGCTCGCGGCGCTCCGGCGCGGTGAACGCGGCGTGCACCCATTCCCCGGTGACCGGCGCGGGCGGCGCCAGCGCGAGGTCGCGGTAGACGACCGCATCCTGCGGCCGCCGCGCCCGCCACTGGCGGACGAAACGGGCCGAAAGGTGGCGCGTGTGCGAGCCGTGCGCCTGCTCGCCCGAACGGCCGGGACGGGCGCTGGAGTCGATATGGAGTAACCTGAGCATGATTCACCTGTGTCGGTAGGGTGCGCACAGGTTCAACGCATGAAACCCGCTCGTAAAACGATCATTTCGCATCCACCAGCTGCATCCAGTTCATCCATGAATGCACGCCGATTGCCGCCGCTGACCGCACTGCGGGCATTCGAAGCCGCCGCGCGGCACCTGAGTTTCAAGCATGCCGCCAACGAGCTGTCGCTGACGCCGACTGCCATCAGCCACCAGGTCCGCCAACTGGAAGACCACCTCGGCGTGCGGCTGTTCGCGCGCGGCGCGCGGCGCGTGGATCTCACGCCCGCCGGCCAGGGGCTGTTCGCCGCTCAGAGCTGTAATCCTGAGCACAAGTAGGGCATCACCTGGTGGGTGGTGCCCTACTCCTCCAAAGCCCTGGTGGGGCATCGCAACCGGCTGGTGGCCGCAAGCGAACGTGAATCCATCCGTTCCCTTGGGAGCCACCCTCATGGCTGTCACCCAGATCGCGGACGTCGTCGTCCCCGCAGAATTCACCTCTTACGTCGTGCAGAACACGATGGAACGAACCGCCCTCTTCCAGTCCGGTGTCGCCGTTCGCAACGGCGAAATCGAGGCCCTGCTTTCCGCCGGCGCGGACATGCTCACCGTTCCGCACTGGAACGACCTGGGCAACGAAGAAGCCAACATCGTCAACGACAACCCCGCTGACGAGTCCACGCCCTACAAGATCAACGCCGGCAAGCAGATCGTCCGCAAGAGCTTCCTGCACAACAGCTGGTCGGCGATGAACCTCGCCAGCGAGCTGTCTGGCGACAACGCCCTGCCCCGCATCCAAGAGCGCGTGACCGCCTACTGGGACCGCCAGATGCAGCGCCGCCTCGTGGCGAGCCTCAACGGCATCCTTGCGGACAACATCGCCAACGACGGCGGCGACATGGTGCGCAGCATCGCTGCCGACATGGTCGGTGCCATCACTGCGAACACGCGCTTCAACGCGACGGGGCGTGATCGAGGCCACCGGCACCCTCGGCGATGCGATGCGACCTAGTCGCGATCGCGATGCACAGCGACACGTACGAGCACGCGCTCAAGAACGACCTGATCGAGACCGTGCGGCAGTCGGACGGCGGCTTCATCCAGACGTTCCGCGGCCTGGCCGTCATCGTCGACGACGGCATGCCGTTCACGCCGGCCGAAGGGCCGAATGCCGACGATGATGCGGCGGTCTACACCACGGTTCAGCAGCGCCTCGCGCACCGAATCGCCGGCATTACGCCGGATCCTGATGACGTCGATGGTGAAGACGACAATCGCTGCGCACAGCAGCATGTGCACCACCGTTGCTCCGACCTGCCAAGCGTTCATGTGTCCGCTCCGATCTTCCGCTTGAAACGCGCCTCCAAAGCCGGGATCAGGCGCGTTGCGAACAAGCCGATAAGGTGGGCGACGCCACCGCCCAGGTCTTGCGGCGATTTAGCAGGCAGCAGGTAGTGCATGACCAGCGGCGTGAGGAAGACGGCAGAGAGAAAGCCCGTCATCACCGCAACGACGGTCATAAGCCGGTTGAGGCCTTTCAGCCTGCCGAGCGAGAGCACGGCGCCAGCGAATCCAGCGATCGCCACCCAAGCCTTTGCGGTCAGGAAGGCGACGATGCTGCTCGATGTCGGTTCCATCACGTGGTTGCTCCAGGTTTGCCGGTGACGCGGCCGCCGGCGGCGACATAGGTCGGCGCCAGCTTCGCCATGGACACTTCGCGCTGGCCGTAACCGGCGCCGGGCAGGCTCGCCCATTCCTTCGCGCACTTCGCGATCGCCGCGTCGATGCGGCCGGCGCGCACGTCTTCCAACGCATCGCGGCCACGGATCAACTCGACGGCGCCGAGGTCCTGCAAAACGGGCGAGAAGTCGCGCAGCTTCAGCTGCTTCGCGAGGTTCTTCCACGTCTTGTTGAGGAACTGATAGCGACCGGCCGCCGTGCTGTTCACCGCGTAGCGTGGCAGCCAGACCGACTTGTTCGGGTGGCTGACGTAGCTGGTGAACAGGGCGCCGCCGACGAGCACGTTGTACCCGTCGTCGCCGCGCCCGGCGGTTCCCTCGCTGAAAGCGATCATGTCCAGGAACGCGCGGATGTTCGCGCCGCCGGTTCCGAGACTGGCAGCTGTGATCCGGGCCATGCGTTCACACCTCAAATGGCTTGGTCCACCGGCACGGCCCCAACTCCCCCGAGCCATCCACCGCGCCGGTGGACCAAATGGAAAAGCCCCGGCCTTTTCAGGCCGAGGCTGCGATTTTTGTGTTGCGTGAGCTTCAGCGCTTCGACGTAGCCGCTAGCTCCTCTTCGCTCAGCTGGGAGCGGTGCAGGTACTGACCATGTACTACGGGCAACTCGACCAACTGCGGTGCCCGGTCCACGTCCCATGTGGCACCTATCAAGCCCACGACGCCACCACCATGGCGCGCTGCCCATGCCGCAATCGGGATAACCGTCGGCCCCTCCGTCGCGGGGCTATCGAAGACGTAGTACCAGTCAACAGCGGGGCAGATTGAAACGTACATGGCGGGCACTCGCTCGGGGGGAGTCCCACCGTACTGAGTGCATGCAGCAAGCACCTTGCGAAAATGCCGTGCCCGGAATGCAGAAGCCCCGCACTGGGCGGGGCTTCGGGTCACAACTCTGCGACGATGGCGAATCTACGCCTGTTTCTGCGTCAACGCAATGACGCACCTTCAGTCGCCGATGAGACTTTCTGCCGGGATGCCGAGGTTACGGTGCAGGTTCCGGATCATGTTGATGGACAGGTCGCGCTTACCGCTCAGCACCTCGTAGACGCGGTTCGTGGCGCCGATGGACGGCTCCAGGTCCTTCACGCTGAGCCCGCCTTGCTCCATGCGGAACTTGATCGCCGCGATGGGATCCGGGGCTTCCATGGGGAAGCGGCGCTGTTCGTACGCCTCGACGAGCGTCGCGAGCACCTCCAGGCGCGCGCCGTCCTCGCTCTCCACCTCGGGATCGAGGTCGACGAGGCGCGACACCTCGGCCAGCGCGTCGCGGTAGTCCTTCTCGCTGCGGATGGGATTGATGTTCATGTGTGCTCCACGGTGGCTGCATCCACCTTGTCGTATTCGGCATGCGTGCCGATGAATTTGATGTAGACGACGCCGACGTTGTAAGCGACGGCGACGACAAGGCGGTAGTCGTTGCCCTTGATGTTGAACACCACGCGATTGCGAGCCACGAAGCTCGCGCTCGCATAGCGCGCCTTGATGTCCTGCGGCGTCGCCCACTTCGCTTCCTTCGCTTCGTCGTACCACGCCTTCAGCGGCTGCTCTGCGTCGGCGTGGGCTTCCCAGAAGCTCCGGAGGGTGCCGAGGGCGATAACTTTCATGGGTTGCAGCTTAGTCCCATTTTGGGACTATTGCAACCCTACGGCGCCGCCCGCCGCCCCAGCGCCGCCGCCCGCTGCTCGGCCTGCCGCATGGCCGTCAGCGTGAACTCGTAGCAGTGGCGCCACGACCGCCGATAGGTCGCTCCGGCTTTCGGAAACTTGCCCGCGTTGATTCGTTCGTAGATGGCGGTCTTCTTGAGGCCCACGCGGCGCATCACTTCGGGAAGACGGAGAAGGACGTCGGTCATAGCTGTTGCTCCTGCTGGTATGCGTTCCACGCGTGCTGCACGGCATGGAACTCGTCGGCGTTGCCGCCGTGGTCTGGATGATGAATTTTGCGAAGGCGCCGGTAGCTGCCTTCCGGGTCGGCCGGATCGAGCACGTCGCGCCAATGCGCGGTGCCGCCCGGCGCGGGCACATGCAGGTGCTGCTGGTAGTTCACGCCGGACTCCCGTACCGCCTCGGCGAACGCGATCACCATCGCGCCGGCACCACATGCCGGCTCGCTCACCGAAACGAATCCGACCTCCTCGACCCTGTCGCGGAGGTATGCGCCGTCGCCAATCGTGATGCGCGCCATCAAGCGGCAGACCTCGTACGGCGTGAAGAACTGACCGCGCGCGGCGTTGCCCAGGTCCAATTCGCCGAACACGCCGCCGAGCACGTCGGTCGGTCCGTCCTCCAGCGCCAGCACCAGGCGTGAGAGCATCTCTGGAAAGCGCTTCCGCTCTGCGGCGTCGTATTTTGCGATGATCTGCTTGTAGCGCTCCTCGCGCGCATCACGCTGCGTCCAGTCAACGCTGTCGCTGACGGCCAACGCCGCCATTTCGACGAAGTCGGCGAACACGTCCCAGAGGTGATGCCGGTACGCGTTCGCCTGCAGGAGCTTCGCGAGTCCTTCTGGTGTTGGCTCATCCGAACAACCCTCCGGCCTGACGATTCGCCGATGTGGCCGCGATCAGCGATCGCAGCCAGTTCACGGCCGCGCGGCTCTCGGCGCAGGGGCGATGCACCTTGTGATAGCTCTCGATCCCGAGTTCGAGCTGCTCGACGGCCGCCGCAATCGCGTCGCCTCGTGTCTGCTTGAGGACTTGCCGGTCGCTGAACGGCATTAGGGGGCTCCCCATCCCTTGGTTGGTGAACTGGTAGGAAACCGCCCAGGCCCACCCTCCAGGAACGCAGCACAGCTCAATCTCGGCTGCCTTACATCCCTGCCACGACTTTCGAGGGTGCGGACAGAAGAGGACCTCAGCGCCATTCACGACGACGCCGTACTCGTTCAGGACCACTTCGCGACCTTCGCCGCGGGCGATCAGCCCGCCGCCCGGCAGAGGCAGGTCGCGCTGATACGGCTAGGCAGAACTGATTTGGCGAGTAGCGCGCATTAGGCCACCAGTTGCCTGAACCCAATGACCCGCACCCATGGATTTTTCGCATGGATACCGGCGCGCGAACGGTCCATATCCTCCGACGGCATTTCTGGCGCATATCCACACGAGGGCCGCCGAAGTGGCGAAAGCTGAGGCCAGCCGCGCGGAGCGGCAGGCGGAGCAGGCGGCTAAGGAAGCGGCGGCAGCGGCCGACAAGACGGCCGAGGCGCAGCGCGTCGCCGATTCGCTGCCGGCGATCACGGCGGCCGAGTACGCGAGCGCGTACGAAGAGAACACCGTCGCGGCCGACGCGCTCTATAAGGGCAAGCAGTTCAAGGTGACGGGCACCATCGAGGACATCAACACGGACTTCATGGGTGATCCGTACCTGACGCTCCGCGGCACGAACGAGTTCTCGAGCCCGCAGTTCGGTTTCAGCAAGGCCAACCTCAGCGCCCTCGGCGCCCTGAAAAGGGGGGAGCGCGTCACGTTGATCTGCACGGGCAAGGGCGACATCGCGAAGACTGCAATGTCGGACGAGTGCTCGCTGCTCTGAGGCGTTAGAGGCCTTCATTCGCCCCTCCGCTCTCACGCCGCGCTGACCAGCTCGCGCGTGCCTGCTCGCGATGGCTTTGGCTGTCGCGGGCAGGCTTCGACACTGCCTCCGGCGGCAGGCATTCCGGCTGCCGCCGGGTGATCGCCGGCCATCCCGGCGCGAATGTATGCGCCGTAATCGAACAGGTTGGCTCGATGCCGGGGCAGGGCTTGGCGTCCACGTTCCGCTTCGGCCAGGCCGACGGCATCGTGCGCGGCGTGCTTGGTGCGTTGCGCATTGCGTTCGTGGAAGTGCCGCCGGCGACGTGGAAGAAGCACCTGCGGTTGGACGGTGCGGAGAAGGACGTGGCACGCAGCTACGCGATTCAGCGCTTCCCGGCCATCGCCGACCAGCTCGCGCGGAAGAAGGACATCGGCCGCGCCGACGCGCTGCTCATCGCCCTCTGAGCGCATCTAACCGAAGCGGTCGCACGAGGGCCGCGTGATGGAAATGACCCCGCTGGAAATCGAAATCGAGAATGCCTGGTTCGCACTGGCGAAGCTGCCGGAAGGCGAGGGCCGGACGCTGTACCTCACCGAGGCGCGCCGCATCACGTGACAGGGCAAGCAGCGCGGTCGGATGCTGCAAGCCCGCGTCGAAGTCGGCACCTACACGCGCGCGGCGACGCTGACCAGCCTGCGCGAGGACGTGTTTTTCGTTGGCGAGCAGATGCGGAGGGCTGCGTGATGTCAAACGTTCGCGAAATGATGGCTCGATTGAACCCCACCAACGTGCGCTTCGACATCGGCCGCTGTGGCGGCGCGCCGGCACTCACGGCGCAGGACATCGCCGCTGCGTTGGGCATGGTGACGCCCGGCCTCGGCCGGGAAGTGCTCATCGCATGCTGGTGGCCGGACGGATCTAAGCTCGATGGCGCATCGCTCGCGCGCCATCTGCTGGCCGTCATCGGTACCGAGTGGCAACGGCAGGGCCACGAGCTTGAGGAGGCCCGGATGGAGTTGTCGATCGCACAGACCTGCGCGGGCTGGCACGAAGTGGTGACGCCGGTGCTGCAGCGCGAGCTCACGCGCACTCAGTCGCGATGGGATGCGGCGAAGGCGGCGGCGTGACCGCGCGAAATGCCGGAGATGCTGCCGGCGATCGGACGCGCCGCGTTGCATGAGCTGTGCTGGCCCGACATCTGCGGTAAGTGCGAGGGTCACGGTTCGCTGGTGGTCGAGAACCTGGTCCAGCAGTGCGACGAGTGCGAAGGCCGTGGCCGTATGTCGCTCAGCGATCGCACGCGCGCCCAGCTCGTCGGCAACCCGTGGCCGACGGTGGTGCATCGCGCTGGGTGAGGACGAAATCGACTCCTACATCGCCGCGTTGATGGAGAATCGAAACGGGGCCCAAGACGGGACCCGTCGCACGGCCGCCTAGCATAAGCAATTGTTTATAAAGGGGATTTTTTTAACAGATATGGCGGAGAGAGTGGGATTCGAACCCACGGAAGGTTTGACCCTTCGGCGGTTTTCAAGACCGCTGCCTTAAACCACTCGGCCATCTCTCCGGTTCGGCATCGCTTCCTTACATCGATCGCATCGTCCACATGGTCGCCACGTTGCCCGGCGCCCGCGATTCCGGCTTGCCCGGGATCGTTCGTCCGGGCCCTCAAAGGAAGCGGCCCGCGTGGTGCGGGCCGCATTCTCTCATGCCTCGGTGACGATGCGGGGGGCCGGCGTGGGGATCGCGGGCGTAGAAAGCTTCGCCACGTCCTCGGGGCACGGCTTGCCCTTGATCTCGCTGCACTGCAGGCGCGCGGCCTCGACCAGCGCGGGGGCCTTTTCGGCGATGAAGTCGATGAACACGCGCACCGCTGGCAGCAGGCCGCGACGCGAGGCGAACACGGCGTGGAAGATGCCCTGAGGCAGGCGCCAGTCGGGCAGTACGACTTCCAGTTCGCCGCGACGCACGGCCTCGGCGCAGATGGTTTCCGGCAGCAGCGTGATGCCCACGCCCTGCTGCGCCAGCTGCATCAGCATCGGGAAATCGAAGCCCATCACGCGCGGCTTGAGTTCGACGCGGCGCACGTCGCCATCGGGACCGTGCAGTTCCCAGCGCTGGCGCGCGTCGTCCTCGCTCATGCTGAGGGTGACGTGCTCGGCCAGTTCGTCCGGGTTCTTCGGACGGCCCATGCGCTTGAGGTAATCGGGGCTGGCGACCAGCAGTTCCTGGATCTGGCCGAAGCTGCGCATCACCAGGCTGCCGTCGTCGTCCAACTTGGAACGCACGCGCAGGGCGACGTCGATGCCTTCGTTGATGATGTCGACGCGGCGGTTACTCACCAGCAGCTGCACGCGCACCTGCGGGAAGCGCGCCAGGAATTCCGGCAGCAGCTTCGGCATCTGCTGCTGCGCCATGCCCACCGGCACGCTGACGCGGATGACGCCGCGCGGTTCGGCGCTGAGGCGGTCGACGACTTCGTGCGCCGCCTGCGCTTCGGCCAGCATGGATTGCGCATGCCGGTAGACGCTGTTGCCGACGTCGGTGACCGCGAAGCGGCGCGTGGAACGCTGCAGCAGGCGGACGCCCAGGTCGGTTTCGAGCTGGCTGATGCGGCGGCTCAGGCGCGATTTGGGGATGCCGAGCGCACGCTCCGCGGCAGCGAAGCCTCCGTGCTCGACCACCATCGCGAAGTAGTACAGGTCGTTCAGGTCCTGCATGGCCATAATTCCAATTCCAGAACAGTTAGTGATATTTGACCAGATTTATTCCATTACAGCAACGATCTACCTTGGTCTCCGAGCCGGCACCCCGCCGATCGTTCCATTAGAGGCCCATCATGAAGCTCCTGCATCTGGATACCAGTGCCCTTGGCACCAATTCGGTCACACGCGAACTGACCGCGGCCGTCGTGGCCCGCTGGCAGGACGCCACCCCCGACCTCACCGTCGAATACCGCGACCTCGACGCCGATCCGCTGCCCCACCTGACCGGCCGCACGCTGGCCAAGGCCGATCCGGCCCAGGCCGAGGCCGATGAGGCGACGCTGCAGCAGTTCCTTGCTGCCGATGTAGTGGTGATCGGCGCGCCGTTTTACAACTTCAGCATTCCGTCGACCTTGAAGGCGTGGATCGACCGCGTGGCCGTCTCCGGCCGCACGTTCCGCTACACCGAAGCCGGTCCGGAAGGCCTGGCGGGCGGCAAGCGCGTGATCGTCGTCAGCGGTCGCGGCGGCCTGTACGGCGATGCGAGCCCGGCGGATTTCCAGGAGGCCTACCTGCGCCAGGTGTTCGGTTTCCTGGGCGTGACCGACCTGGAGATCGTCCGCGCCGAAGGCGTGGCCTACTCGCCGCAGCACCGCGCGGACGCGCTGGCCGCCGCGCACGCGTCGATCCGTTCGCCTCTGGCAGAAGCTGCCTGAGGAACGCGATCGCCGGCTCACCCCTCCCCGCTTGAGCCGGCAAACGCTAACGGGCCCGCAGCGCGGGCCCGTTTTTTTTGCCTGAACCCCTCTCCCTGTGAGGGCTGAGAGCGCTTGAGCGGCGAAGTAATGGCGCTGATCAATCACGCCAGCCATCCATGGCGGTGCGGAACTGGCTTTCGGAATGTCCTGCCCGGCCATCCTGGCCGGTCGTTCGCCCTTCGGGCACCTTCTCCCGAAGGAGAAGGGAAAAGCTCAGTGCGCCCGAGCCGTCACACCAACCGATCAACCCCACCCATATACGGCCGCAGCACCTCCGGCACCGTGATCGAGCCGTCGGCGTTCTGGTAGTTCTCCATCACCGCGATCAGCGCGCGGCCCACCGCCGTGCCCGAGCCGTTGAGCGTATGCACCAGCTCCGGCTTGCCGGTCGCCGGATTGCGCCAGCGGGCCTGCATGCGACGGGCCTGGAAGCTCTCGCAGTTCGAGCACGACGAGATCTCGCGATACGTGTCCTGCGACGGCAGCCAGACTTCCAGGTCGAACGTCTTGGTCGCGGCGAAGCCCATGTCGCCCGTGCACAGCAGCACGCGGCGGTACGGCAGGCCGAGCTTTTCCAGCACGACTTCGGCGCAACGCGTCATGCGCTCGTGCTCGACGTAGCTTTCCTCGGGCTTGGCGATGGTGACCAGCTCGACCTTCTCGAACTGGTGCTGGCGGATCATGCCGCGCGTGTCGCGGCCGTGGCTGCCGGCCTCGGCGCGGAAGCACATCGAATGCGCGGTCATGCGCAGCGGCAGCGCGTCGGCCTCGACGATCTCGTCGCGCACGATGTTGGTCAGCGGCACTTCCGAGGTCGGGATGAGATAGCGCTTGTGCGCCGTTTCGCCATCGCCGATCGACGTGGCGAACAGGTCGTCCTCGAACTTCGGCAGCTGGCCGGTGCCGCGCATGCTGTCGGCGTTGACCAGCAGCGGGACGCTGGTTTCCTGGTAGCCGTGCTCGCCGGTGTGCAGGTCGAGCATGAACTGCGCGAGCGCGCGATGCAGGCGCGCCAGCGGTCCGCGCAGCACGGTGAAGCGCGCGCCGCTGAGCTTGGCGGCGGTGTCGCCGTCGAGCCAGCCGTTGCGCGCGCCGAGCTCGACGTGGTCCTTCACCGGGAATTCGAACGTCCGCGGCGTGCCCCAGCGGTGCTGCTCGACGTTGTCGTTCTCGTCATTGCCCTGCGGCACGGACTCGTGCGGCAGGTTCGGCATGGTCAGCGCGATCGCCTCGATCTCGCCGCGGATGGCTTCCAGCCGCGCTTCGCTGGCCTTGAGTTCGTCGCCGAAGCCGGCGACCTCGGCCATCAGCGCGCTCACGTCCTCGCCCTTCGCCTTGGCCTGCCCGATCGCCTTGGAACGCGTGTTGCGCAGGTTCTGCAGCTCCTGCGTGCGGACCTGGATCTGCTTGCGCTCGGACTCCAGCGACTCCAGCGCGCCGGCATCGAGGTCGTACCCCCGGCTCTGGCGCAGGCGCGCGGCGAGTTCGGCGGGGTTGTGGCGCAGCAGGTTGGGATCGAGCATGGGAGCGGTCGAACGAGTGATCGAAGTCGCGATTATCGCGTGTAAGCGCCGTTCAGCGCGACGGATTGCCGAAATGTTCACGACCTGGATCGTGCGTGAAGGCAGAATCGGGGAAGGTTTCCCACCGGTTCACGCATGTCGACTCCTGCTCCCGCGCCGCACCGCCCCGTCTTCGACTTCACCCGCTGGCTGCCCGCGGGGCGCTCGTTCCTGTGGGTCCTGCTCGCTTTCGTCGTGGGGCTGGTGCTGTTCGCGCTGGTGCTGTCGGCCGGCCGCAAGGACGACGATCTGTTCCGCGTCGGCACGCCACCGACCGCCGACGCGCCGGATTACGCCCCGCTCCCCGCACCGTTGCCGGCCGCGCGCGACAACGCCAGCGGCATGGGCGAGGCGCCCGAGCAGACACCGGCCGGCGAGGAAGAACGCCCGCGCCTGGTCGAAACGCGCCCGGCGGCGCCTCCGCCGTCGCTGCCCCAGCCGGCCGCTCCGGCACCGACCGCCGCCGCTTCGCGCCCGGAACCGCTGGCCGGCCGCACGCCGGCGCCGCGCTATCCCACGCAGTCGCTGCGCCGGGGCGAGAGCGGCACGGTGATGGTGCGGGCGCAGATCGGTCCGGACGGCGTGCCGGGCGAGGTCGAAGTCGCCAACGGCAGCGGCTCGCGGTACCTCGATCGCGCGGCGGTCGATGCGGTGAAGCGCTGGCGCTTCCGCCCGGCGATGCAGGGCGGCCAGCCGACCACGGGAACGGTGATGGTGCCGATCGAGTTCCAGGCGCAGCGCTGAGGCTACGCAGCGGACGCCGCCTTCAACCCTCGCGGGCGCGGCGTTCGCGGATCAACCCGTAGGCCATGCAGCAGCCCAACAGCAGGCCGAGCGGCGCACGCGCGTATTCGAACCGCCACAGCAGCGAATCGAAGTTGTTGGCGATCAGCACGATGCCGACGCACCCCGCGAGCCCCCAGAAGCTGGCGGTCGACACGATGCCCGTTCGCCAGGCGAGCCACAGCTCACGCATGAGCAGCGCGAACACGCCGAACAACAGCGCGGTACCGACCACGCCCAGTCCGACCAGCATGTCGAGATAGGCGTTGTGCAGGTGAACGAAGTGCTCGGGGCCGGTGGGCAGCTGGGCGCGGTCGATCAGCACCGGGATCGTGTCGAGCCCCCAGCCGAACCATGGCCGTTCCAGGAAGCGGTCCACGCCCATCCGGTACAGCAGCATGCGGATGCCCACCGCCTTGTTGCCGGGGATGGCGGTGTCCAGTCCTTCGATGTCGCGCGGGAGCGCGAGCGGATCGACGTTCGCTGCCGGTGTTTCCGGTGACGCGATCGACTGATCGGCAGGCGTGTCCGCTGCGGGCGCCGGTGCGGCAACGGGCGCAAGCCTCTCCCCGTCCGGCTCCGGTGCGTCCTCCAGCAGCGCTTCCGCCCAGGCCGGCAGCAACTGGTCCGCCCCGTCGAAACGCAATGCGAAGATGCGATGCGCCGCCACCAGCAGCAGCAACGCGACCAGCACCGCGAGCAGGATCGGCTGCCACGGCAAGGGCCGCTTGCGCGGACCACGGGTGAGCGCATACCCGACGATCGCCAACGGCGCCGCGATCATGAACGACAGCCACGCGCCGCGCGACTGCGAGAACAGCAGCACGCAGAAGCAGCCCGCGTACGCGAGCACCGCCAGCACCAGCAGCCATGTCCGCCGCCGGCCGCGCGGGTAATCGCGCCAGATGCCGATCAGCAGGCACAACGTGAGCCAGCCACCGACCGCGGCGATCATGCCGCTGAGGTTCTGCGAGATGCCGAAGCGCGGGCGCATCTCGCCCGACCAGATCGCGGGCATCTCCGCCCAGGGCATGTGGTACAGCACCGCCGCGAGCAGGCCCAGGATCAGCACCCCCAGCAGCTTCGGGATCGCCTGCGGGCTCACCGACATCCACCAGCCGATGACGCAGGCCTGCAGCCCCAGGCGCAGCATCTTGGCGACCACGGTGAGCTGGTTCGACCAGCGCAGCTCCAGCGTCCAGGCCATGTAGCCGGCGTGCAGGATCATGAAGACCGCCAGCACGCCCAGCAGTTTCACCGCCGGATGCGCCGCCAGTTCCCGCCACGGCCGCTTGCCGGCGAACGCCATGGCGACCAGCGCCACCAGCGTGCCGTACTCCGGGTGCATGTTCGGGATGTGCCGGCCCAGGTCGTTGATCGCGAAGAACGCCTGGAACGCGATGCCCGCCAGCGCGATCCACGCCAGCGCGCGCGACACGCCCAGCGTGTCGGGACTTGCGAGGGCCAAAGCTCGACCGCCGAAGGAATCGCTTGCGTCGGGGTCGGCGGATCGTTGCACTTGGGTCGGCGGAATGCGGCTGAGCAGGGGACGCGGTGAGTCTAAGTCACGCGCCCGCGGCCAGCCAGATACCGCTATCACGGGCCAGCGCATCGAACCCCGGGAACGAGGTCGCGACGTTGGCGACGTCCTCGATCCGCACCTCGCCGGACGCCCGCTGCGCGGCGACCGCGAAACTCATCGCGATGCGGTGGTCGCCGTGGCTGTCGACCGTGCCCGCGCCCAGCGGCCCGGGCACGATGGTCGCGCCGTCGGGATGCTCGTCCACCTCCAGGCCCAGCGTCCGCAGTCCCTGCGCCATGGTGGCGATGCGGTCGGATTCCTTGACCCGAAGTTCCGCCGCGTCGCGGATCGTGGTCGCGCCGTCGGCGCAGGCGGCGGCGATGAACAATGCGGGGAACTCGTCGATCATGTCCGGCGCCAGTTCGCCGTCCACTTCGATGCCGTGCAGCGGCGCGTGGCGGACGACCAGGTCGGCGACCGGTTCGCCGCCCTGCTCGGTCGCGTTCTCCTCGCGGATGTCCGCGCCCATGCGGCGCAGCGCGGTGAGCAGGCCGGTGCGGCGCGGGTTCATGCCGACCGCTTCGAGCCGCAGCTCGGAACCCGGCACGATGCTCGCCGCGACGAGGAAGAACGCGGCCGAGGAAAAATCCGCCGGGACGTTGACGTCGGTCGCGCGCAGGCGCGCGCCGCCGGCGAGCTTCGCGTATCCCGGCGAGAACGCGATCGGCCAGCCGAACGCCGCGAGCATGCGTTCGGTGTAATCGCGCGTGGGATGCGGCTCGCGCACCACCGTGTCGCCCTTCGCATACAGCCCAGCCAGCAGCAGCGCGGATTTCACCTGCGCGCTGGCGACCGGCAGGGTGTAGTCGATGCCGACCAGCGGTTGCGCGCCGTGGATGCGCAGCGGCGGAAGCCCGCCCTCCTCCGCATCGATGCGCGCGCCCATGCGCGAGAGCGGATCGATCACGCGGCGCATCGGCCGCTTAGACAGCGATGCATCGCCGACCAGCGTGCTGTCGAACGCCTGCCCCGCGAGCACGCCGGCGAGCAGCCGCATGCCGGTGCCGGCGTTGCCGCAGTCCAGCGGCGCCGCACTCGCCCGCAGGCCGTGCAGGCCGACGCCGTGCACGATGCGCTCGCTCGCGCTGGGCGTTTCGATGCGGACGCCGAGCTGTTCGAACACGCGTGCGGTCGCGCGCGTGTCCTCGCCTTCGAGGAACCCGCGAACATGCGTGGTGCCTTCGGCGAGCGCGCCGAGCATCACCGCGCGATGCGACACCGACTTGTCGCCGGGCACGCGGATCGTCCCGCGCAACGGCTCGCCCCGGCGCGCGATCCAGTGCTGCCGGCTCATGCGTTCACCTGCGCGAGCACGTCGTCGACGGCCGCGAGCAGGCGGCGGTTCTCGTCGATCGTACCGACGGTGACGCGCAGGCATTCCGGCAGGCCGTAACCGCCCATCGGTCGCAGCACGACGCCACGCTTCGCAAGCTCCGCTTCGATGCGCACCGTCTGCGGCCCGAAGCGCACCAGCACGAAGTTCGTCTGCGACGGATACACGCGCAGGCCGCGCCGTTCGAACGCCTCGGCGAGCGCGGCGCGCTGTTCGGCATTGCGATCGCGCGCCCATTGCAGATGCGCGGTGTCGCCCAGCGCGGCCTCGCACGCGGCGAGCGCGGGGCCGTTGACGTTGAAGCTTTCGCGCAGGCGTTCCATCACCGCGACGAGACCCGGCGCGCCGATCAGATAGCCCACGCGCAGCCCCGCCAGCCCGTATGCCTTGCTGAAGGTGCGCGTCAGCGCGAGGTTCGAACAGGTCGCGAGCAACGGCAGCGCGGTCGCCGCGTCGGCGTCCGCGTCGGCCATTTCCGCGTAGGCCTCGTCCATCACCACGATCGCGTGCGCCGGCACCTTCGCCATGAAGGCGGCGAACGCCTCGCGGCCGAACCAGGTGCCGGTCGGATTGTTCGGGTTGGCGAGATAGACCAGCTTGGTGCGATCGGAAATCGCCGCCGCGATGGCGTCCAGGTCGTGGCCCAGCGGCATCGCCGGATGATCGTCGGGCAAGGCCGGCACGATGCGCAGCGTGGCGCCGGCGGCCTGCGTCGCGAGCGCGAACACGGCGAAGCCGTAACGCGAGAACACGACCTCGTCATCGGACCCCGCGAACACCTGCGCGAGCTGCATCAGCAGTTCGTGCGAACCATTGCCGAGCAGGATCTGTTGCGTATCGACGCCGTGCTTCACCGCGAGCGCGCGCTTCAGGTCGGCGCCGAGCGGATCGGGATAACGATGCAGCGCATGCAGCTGGTCGAGGATCGCGGCGCGCGCATCGGGCGATGGGCCATAGGGATTCTCGTTCGACCCCAACTCGACGAGATTCGCCTCGCCGAACCGCTTCCGGAACGCCACCAGATCGTGCCCCGGATCGTACGCCTTCAACCCCTGCACGCCTCGCGAGGCACGCGCCGCGAACCATGCTTCGTCGCGCGTGACCTGCATCGCGTCGGCTTGGGGATCGCGTACGGCGTTCATGCGATGGCGACCGGGTAGGAACCCAGCACCTTCACTTCCTGCGCGTATTCGGCGAGTTCATCGAGCGCGCAGCGCATCGCTTCCTCGTGCACGTGGCCGCCGATGTCGATGAAGAACGCGTACTGCCACAGCCCGGTGTGTCCGGGGCGCGATTCGATGCGGTTCATGCTCAGGCCGTGTTTCGCGAACGGCGCCAGCACGTGGTACAGCGCGCCGGGCTGGTCCTTGATGAACACCAGCAGCGAGGTACGGTCGTTGCCCGACGTCGGGAACAGTTCCCGGCCGATCACCAGGAAGCGCGTGGTGTTGTCGGGACGATCCTCGATCGGGCCGGCGATGGATTTCAGGCCGTAGACATTCGCCGCGCTGATGCCGGCGATGGCGGCCGCATCATCGGAGCTGCGCGCACGACGCGCGGCCTCGGCGTTGCTCGACACCGGGATCTTCTCCGCCTTCGGCAGGTACTGGCGCAGCCACGCCTTGCACTGCGCGAACGACTGCGGATGCGAATACACGCGTTCGATGCCTTCGATCTGCCCGTTGCGCGACAACAGGTGCTGATGCACGCGCAGTTCGACTTCGCCGCAGATCTTCAGCTTCGAGGTCAGGAACATGTCGAGCGTCGACTGGATCGTGCCCTGCGTGGAGTTCTCCACCGGCACGACGCCGAAATCGGCGTGCCCTGCCTCCACTTCCTGGAACACCTCCTCGATGCTCGCCAGCGGCAGGCCGTGGATCGAATGGCCGAAATGCTTGTAGACCGCCTGCTGCGAATGCGTGCCTTCCGGGCCGAGGTAACCGATCTTCAGCGGCTCCTGCTGCGCCAGGCACGCGGACATGATCTCGCGGAACAGCCGCACCAGCACTTCGTCGTTGAGCGGACCGTCGTTGCGATCGACCACGCGGCGCAGCACCTGCGCCTCGCGTTCGGGACGGTAGTAATCGACCGCCGCGGCGAGCTTGCCCTTGGCCTTGCCGACCTGGTTGGCGAACTGCGCGCGCTCGGCGATCAGCGACTGGATGTGGCGATCGATGCCGTCGATGCGTTCGCGCAGGGTGGCGAGGTCGAGCGGTGCGGCGTCGCTCGCCTGCACAACCGCAGCGGCGGCCCGGGTGGAGGCGCTCTTCGTGGCCTGCTTCTTCGGTGCGGCCTTGCCGGTCTTCTTCATGGGGTTGTCCGTGTTCTTGCTTCTGTAGCCCGGGTAAGCGAAGCGCACCCGGGATCCGGCACCTGGCCCGGGTGCGGCCTGCGGCCTTACCCGGGCTAGAAGAGCCTTATCCGTATCGCGACTGGAAATCGCGCATGAAATCCACGAGCGCGCGCACGCCCGCTTCCGGCATCGCGTTGTAGATCGACGCGCGCATGCCGCCGAGGACGCGATGGCCCTTCAGCGCCAGCAGCCCCGCGGCCTTGGATTCCTTCAAGAACGTCGCATCGAGCGCGGCATCGTGCAGGAAGAACGGCACGTTCATGCGCGAGCGCGCGGCAGGCGCCACGTCGTTGCGATAGAAACCGCCGGAGCCGTCGATGCCGTCGTACAGCATCGCCGACTTGCGCGCGTTGCGACGTGCGAATTCCTCGACGCCGCCTTCGGACAGCATCCACTTGAACACGAGCCCTGCGAGGTACCAGTTCCACGTCGGCGGCGTGTTGAGCATCGATTCGCCCGCCGCGTGAGAGCGGTAGTTGAGGATGTCCGCGCGCGGCTGCCCCGCGCGTTCGAGCAGGTCGCGCCGCACGATCACCACCGTGACGCCGACCGGCCCGAGGTTCTTCTGCGCGCCGCCGTAGATCAGGCCGAAGCGCGAAACGTCCAGCGCTTCGGCGGCGATCGAGGAACTGAAATCGGCGAACAGCGGCGCGTCGCCGACGTCGGGAATATCGCGGAATTCCACGCCGTGGATGGTTTCGTTCGCCGTGTAGTGCACGTAGGCCGCGCCGGGCGTCAGGCGCCATTCGCTGCGCGGCGGAATGTCGTGGAAGCCGTTCGCCTCGCCATCCGCGGCGATGCGCGCATCGACGTAGGTTCGCGCCTGCTTGATCGCGGTCCTGCCCCAGTGGCCGGTGACGACGTAGTCGGCGGCCTGCCCGGGTTCGGCGAAATTCAGCGGGATCAGCGCCTGCTGCAACGTCGCGCCGCCGGCGAGGAAGAGCACGGCGTAGTCGTCGGGAATCGACATGAGCGTGCGCAGGTCGGCCTCGGCCTGGCGCGCGACTTCCATGAATTCCGTGCCGCGATGGCTGATCTCGACGATCGAGGCGCCGACGCCGTTCCACTCCAGCATTTCCTCCTGCGCCTGGCGCAGCACCGGTTCGGGCAGGGTCGCGGGGCCGGCGGCGAAATTGAAGGCGCGGGACATGGGGCTCCGGTCAGCAAGGCGAAGAAGGGGTGAGCGACGCAGTATGCCGCACTGCAGCAGCCTGCGGATTCATGGTTTCGGAGGCAACTTTTTGCGCATCCGGCCCCTCTATAGTGGACGGGGCGCATGGTTGGCCACGCAACCGCCCTCCCCGCGATCCCACAACGCGAAAACCGGAACCGCCATGTCACTGCGCGATGCATTGAAGATTCCCGCTTCCGAAATCACCGACGAATCGGTCTATCGCGAACGCCGACGGCTGCTCGCGGCGCTCTCCATCGCCCCGGCGATGACGCTGTCCGGCTGCGGCCAGGCGGAACCGCCGGCGCCGCCGAAGGTGGCGATCACGCCCGGACAGGCGCGTTCGGGCTTCCGTACCGACGAGACGCCCACGCGCTACGAGGACATCACCACCTACAACAACTTCTACGAATTCGGCACTGGCAAGGCCGACCCGTCGAAGGCGAAGCGCACCCTGCGCACGAGTCCGTGGACGGTCGCCGTCGGCGGTCATTGCGCCAAACCCGGCAAGGTGTCGCTGGAGGACCTGCTGAAGGGCTTCACGCCCGAAGAGCGCGTGTACCGGCTGCGCTGCGTCGAGGGCTGGTCGATGGTGATCCCGTGGCTCGGCGTGCCGCTGGCGGGCGTGCTCAAGCGCTTCGAACCGACCGCGCAGGCGAAGTACGTCGCCTTCACCACGATCGCCGATCCGAAGCAGACGCCGGGCGTGGTCTGGCCGTCGCTGGACTGGCCGTACCGCGAGGGCCTGCGCATCGACGAGGCCATGCACCCGTTGACGCTGCTGGCCACCGGCATCTACGGCAAGCCGCTGCTGCAGCAGAACGGCGCGCCGCTGCGGCTGGTGGTGCCGTGGAAGTACGGCTTCAAGAGCATCAAGTCGATCGTCGCGATCGATTTCGTCGAGAAGATGCCCGAGACCGCCTGGCACCAGGCACAGCCGAGCGAGTACGGGTTCTTCTCCAACGTCAATCCGAGCGTCGACCATCCGCGCTGGAGCCAGAAGACCGAACGCCGCATCGCCGGCACCGCGAGCAAGCTGTTTGCCGAACGCATTCCCACGCGGATGTTCAACGGGTACGCGGAGCAGGTCGGCGGGATGTATCGCGGGCTGGATCTGAAGAAGTGGTTCTGACGCAGTGGTCCTGAAAGCGCGGCGCTTTGAAGCCCTCCCCTTCACGGGGAGGTTGGGTGGGGATGGTGTCCGCTCTCCACCTTCGTGCTGCACTCCCACCGACTGACACCCTCCCCACCCCGGCCCTCCCCTTGAACGGGAGGGAGAAAAAGCACATGCCGCCACGCGCCTCGAACCCGCTCATCGCCACCAAAACCCTCGTCCACGCCCTCGCGCTCACCCCGGCCGCGATCCTCGCCTGGCAGATCCGCGCGGAGTTCCTGACCGGCAGCGGCGGCCTCGGCGCCGATCCAGTGGCCGAGATCGAGCACCGCCTGGGCCTGTGGGCGCTGCGCTTTCTGATGATGACGCTGGCGATCACGCCGCTGCGGCAGATCACCGGACAACCGGTGCTGCTGCGCTTCCGCCGCCTGCTGGGGCTGTATGCGTTCGCCTACGCGACGCTGCACTTCAGCGCCTACCTGGTGCTCGACCTGCGCGGCTACTGGACGCAGATCTTCGAGGAGATCGCCAAGCGGCCGTACATCACCGTCGGATTCGCCGCATGGCTGCTGCTGGTGCCGCTGGCGCTGACCTCGACGCAGGCGGCGATCCGCCGGCTGGGCCGCAACTGGGCGCGGCTGCACAAGCTGGTCTACGCCATCGGCGTGCTGGCGGTGCTGCACTTCTGGTGGCTGGTGAAATCCGACGTCCGCGAGCCCGCGCTGTACGCGGGGATCCTCGCGGTGCTGCTGGGCTGGCGCGGCTGGAACGCGCTGAACAAGCGCAGGCTCAGCGCGCGCCGTAAAGCAGCAGCAGGCTGAGCGCCGCCGACAGCAGGATCGCCGCCAGCAGCAGCCACGGAATGCGCCGCGCCGAGCGCTGGATCGTCGGCGCCGCGCGCGTCTCCTCCACGACCGGCACGCGCGGCTTGGGCGCCGGCGCGTCGGGCGCGACGCTGCGCTGCATCGGCGCCTCGACCACGAACCGGTGCTGGCTGCCGAACACCACCTGGTCGCCCGCCTGCAGCAGCGCATGCCGCACCGGCCGGCCGTTGACCAGGCTGCCTTCGACCGAGCCCATGTCGCGCAGGATCACGCCATCGGCATGCGCTTCCAGGCGGGCGTGGCGGTCGGCGAAATCGGGATCGCCGACGCGGATGTCGCACTCGCCGGCGCGGCCCACCAGTCGCGGCGCGTCCAGTGTGAAACTGCGGCCGTGGTGCGGACCGGCGACGCCGCGCAGCAGCATGCGCGAGTCGGTGCCGCCAGCGAATCCATAGTCGGCCGGCGCCGGCAGCGGATCGCCGCCCAGCAGCACCAGCTCCACGCCGTCGATGAAGATCGCGTCGCCGACGCGCAGCATCGCCATGCGCTTCACCGGACGGCCGTTGACGTGCAGGCCGGGCGCGCCTTCGCGCACCTGCAGCCAGACGCCGCGACGGTCCACGCAGAACTGCGCGACGGCGGCATCGGGCGCGACCTGCGCCAGTTGACCGTTGCGGTCGTAGCCAATGGCATGCACGCCCGGCCCGAGGGACAGGTCGGCATGTTCGCGGTTCTGGAAGCGCAGGCGGAGGGCAGTCACGTCCGCGCAATCTAGCAGAAGCCCGCGCACCTTCGGCAGGGGCCCGCACACTTGGAATGCATCGCGTGCGGCGCGCACAATACCGGCCACTTCCGGAGAGCCCACATGTCGAACATCGATATCCGCCACGCGCATTCGCTGCCGCCGGAACAGGCGCGCCAGGCCGTGCAGGACGTGGCCGACAAACTGGCCGACCGCTTCGGCATGATCTACGGCTGGAGCGGCGACACGCTCAATTTCAGCCGCAGCGGCGTGGACGGCCACATCGCCGTGGCGCCGAGCGAACTGCACGTCACGGCCAAGCTCGGCTTCCTGCTGAGCGCGATGAAGGGGCCGATCGAGGCGGAGATCCGCCGCGTGCTCGACGAACGCTTCACCTGACGCTCACCGCTACCCCATCGTCCCGTCGAACGGATCCGGATCGCCCGCGAACAGCCGGCGCGAGACCTCGCGTTCGTCGCGCTCGATCTCAATGATGAAACGGCGCGCGTCGCCAAGGCGGTCGAAGGCCTCGAAGCCGCGCTCCAGGAAGCCCTGCAGTTCCGACAGCCCGGCCGCACGCGCCGGCGCGCGCGACAGGCGCAGCAGCATCGACACGCCCGGCATGCGCAACGCATGCTCCAGGCCGGTGCCGACGCGGGCGATCAGGTCGATCTGCCAGGCGCGCAACCGCGGCAGCCCGGCGATGCGGTAGGCGTGCGCGTACAGCGCCGCGTCCAGGCGCCCGTGCGGCTCCGCGATCCGGCCCAGCACCTGCGCCATGCGCAGGTCCAGCGCGTGGGTGAGCAGGCCCAGTTCGATCGCGTCGGCCACGGTGGACAGCAGGGTCTCCGGCAGCAGGCGCTGCATCATCGGCAGGACGCGGGCGATGTCGGCGTCGCGCCGGGCGAAGTCGTGTTCGTTGTAGACGTCGCTCAGGAAGAACCGTGCGGCGGGCCGGCGCTGCGGATCACGGAGGAAGCGGTCGAAGCTCGCCTCCAGCCGGCGCGCCTGCCAGCGGCGGAGTTCCGGCAGCCACGGCAGGCGGTTGCGCGGTTCGACGGCCGGATCG
Organism: Lysobacter sp. SCRH-1R; assembly: GCF_057747855.1. Lineage (NCBI taxonomy): Bacteria > Pseudomonadati > Pseudomonadota > Gammaproteobacteria > Lysobacterales > Lysobacteraceae > Lysobacter > Lysobacter sp. SCRH-1R. The sequence goes on from NZ_CM173227.1 coordinate 2,374,374, forward strand.
TGCAGCGCCTGGTGCTCGCGCAGGAGCCGGTCGAGCCGCTCGCGCAGGGGCCGCTCCCGCAGCGGGCGGCGCCGCGATGGGACGGCGCGCGACTGACGGCGGACGGGGCTCGGGCGCGGCGGCATCCCGGCCGATGATCGGCGGCCCGCGCCCCGCCCGCAAGCCGTCGCGACGCGGCCTGCGCGGCGGACGGCTACACTCGGCCGACCTCCGACGCTCTCGCCCGCATGCTGTCACTCCACCCGGCCCGGCAACGCGCGCGCACCGGCCGCCAGGCCCGCATCGGCCTGGCGATCGCCGGCGGCGGGCCCATCGGCGGGATGTACGAGCTCGGCGCCCTGCGCGCCCTGGACGAGGCCATCGACGGCCTGGACCTCACCCGCCTGGACGGCTACGTCGGCGTGAGCAGCGGCGCGTTCCTCGCCGCCGGGCTCGCCAACCGCATCGACACCGCGCAGATGTGCCGCATCTTCATCACCGGCGACAGCACCGACGTGCAGTTCCGCCCGGAAACCTTCCTGCGCCCGGCGATCTTCGAATACCTGCGCCGCGCCGTCCGGCTGCCCCGGCTGGCGGCGCAGTGGTGGCAGGAGCTGCTGTTCTCGCGCAACGAGGCGCGCTGGTCGGACCTGCTGATGCACTTCGGCGCGCTGGTGCCGACCGGACTGTTCGACAACCGCCGCGTCGAGCTGTTCCTGCAGGACGTGTTCTCGCGCCGCGGCCGCAGCAACGATTTCCGCGAACTCGACACGCAGCTGTGCGTGGTCGCGGTGGACCTGGACAGCGGCGAGGCGGTGAAATTCGGCACGCCCGGCTGGGACGAGGTGCCGATCTCCGTCGCCGTGCAGGCCAGCGCCGCCCTGCCCGGCCTGTATCCGCCGGTGGAGATCGGCGGCCGGCACTTCGTCGACGGCGCGCTGCGGCGGACGATGCACGCCTCGGTGCTGCTCGATCGCGGGGTCGACCTGATGATCGGCCTGAATCCGCTGGTGCCCTTCACCCACGACGAAAGCGGCCGGCCGGTGAGCCACGACCGCAGCCTCGCCGCCGGCGGCCTGCCGGCGGTGCTCTCGCAGACCTTCCGCACGCTGCTGCAATCGCGCATGCAGGTCGGGCTGGCGCGTTACGCGCAGCAGTATCCGGACACCGACCAGCTGATCTTCGAACCCAACGCCGGCGACGCCGAGCTGTTCTTCACCAACGCCTTCAGTTTCTCGGCCCGCCAGCGCATCTGCGAGATCGCCTGGCGCAACACCATGGCCGACCTGCGTCGCCGCGCGGACGAACTGGCGCCCGTGCTCGAAGCCAACGGGCTGGCCCTGCGCATGGAGGTGGTGAACGACGAGGCGCGCACGCTGCTCGACGGCCTCGCCCCGCCGCCGCGCGACAACGACGCCACCGCCCGCCTGCGCCGCGCACTGGACGACGTCGATCGTCGCCTCGAGCCCCGCCGCCCCGCCGCACGCGGCGCGAACGCACGCCGCCGCGCGCCCTGACACCGCTTCGACGCGTCCGATGGTGCGATGGCCACATGTGCATCGCGGCGGACCTCCATGCGTGCGGCATCCCGCAACGTCTACATCGGTTGCGCCGGCTGGTCGCTGCCGGCGGCTTCCCGGTCGCTGTTCGGCGCGGGTGATTCGATGCTCGCCCGCTACGCCACGCGCTTCAATGCGGCGGAGATCAACTCCTCCTTCCACCGCCCGCACCGGCGCCAGACCTATGCGCGCTGGGCGGCAACCGTGCCGGCCGGCTTCCGCTTCGGGGTGAAGCTGCCGCGCACGATCACCCACGACGCACGGCTGCGCGGCGTCGCGCGCGAACTCGACCGCTTCGCCGGCGAAGTCGACGGCCTCGGCCGCAAGCTCGCCGTCCTGCTCGTGCAGCTGCCGCCGAGCCTGATGTTCGATGCACGCATCGCGACGACGTTCTTCGCGATGCTGCGGCGGCGTTTCGACGTCGGCATCGCGTGCGAGGCGCGCCATGCGTCGTGGTTCACGCCCCGCGCGGACGCGCTGTGGCAGCGGCACGGCATCGCGCGCGTGGCGGCTGATCCGCCGGTTCCCGACGGCGCATCACGCGAACCCGGCGGCGATGCGCGCCTGCGCTACTGGCGCTGGCACGGTGCCCCGCGTGTCTACTACAGCGCCTACGACGACGCCGCGCTGCGCACGCTGGCCGACGCGTTGCGCGCAGGACGCGGCACGCGCTGGGCGATCTTCGACAACACCGCGCACGGGCATGCGGTGACGGACGCGGCGCGTTTGCAGGCATTGCTCGCCGATCCGGCGACGAAACGGAGACGCGCATGAGCGACGTGCTGGACTGCATCGTGGTCGGCGGCGGACCGGGCGGACTGACCGCGGCGACGTACCTGGCGCGCTATCGCCGCCGCGTCCGCGTGTTCGACAACGGCCTCACGCGCGCGGGCTGGATCCCGCGCAGCCGCAACTGCCCCGGCTTCCCGCAGGGCGTCGGCGGCGACGAACTGCTGCAACGCATGCGCGACCAGGCGCGCAAATTCGGCGTGGACACCATCGCCGCCGAAGTGACAGCGCTGCATCGCGACGGCGACGGCTTCCTCATCCGCCATGGCGACGACGAGCTGCGTGCGCGCTGCGTCATCCTCGCCACCGGTTGCGAGGACGTGGCACCGGACGTCGACGGGCTGGAACAGGCGATCGACTGCGGCGCGATCCGCATGTGCCCGATCTGCGACGCGTTCGAGGCCATCGACACGACCATCGCCGTGCACGGCCCGGCCGACAAGTCGGCGTCGCACGCACGCTTCCTGCGTACGTACTCGTCGAACGTGGCGCTGGTGCCTTCGACCACGGACGGCATCGACGACAACATCCGCGCCGGGCTGGCGCGCGATGGCGTCGAGCTGACGCCGGTGCCTTCGTCGCTGTCGTTCGACGGACAGCGCTGCGTGTTCGAATTCGACGGCCGCACGCGTGCGTTCGACGTGCTGTATCCGACGCTGGGGCTGATCTCGCGCTCGTCGCTCGCGGTGGGCGCCGGTGCCGACTGCGACGAGGAAGGCGCGCTGATCGTCGATGCGCACCAGATGACCTCGATCGAAGGCCTGTACGCCATCGGCGACGTGGTGAGCGCGCTGAACCAGATTTCCGTCGCGACGGGCCATGCGGCGATCGCGGCGACGGACGTGCACAACCGGTTGGGGGCGAATTTCGCCTGAGCCGGAGCGTCGTCCGCAGCGAGCGTTTGTAGCCCGGGCAAGGCCGAAGGCCGCACCCGGGGTGACGGCGGCGGGGTGCGCGCCATTGGCGCGCAAACATCCCCCTGCATTCGCGGGGGCGGGGGCGAAGCGCCCCGGGTGCGCTTCGCTTACCGGGCTACCGGAGCCGCATTCGTCGCGGCCGGGCACGCGACGGTCGCGGCGACGGCCGTGCACCACCGGTTTGGGGGCGACTTTCGCCTGAGCCGAAGCGTCGTCCGCAGCGAGCGTTTGTAGCCCGGGCAAGGCCGAAGGCCGCACCCGGGGTGACGGCGGCGGGATACGCGCCATTGGCGCGCAAACGCCCCCCCCGCATTCGCGGGGGCGGGGGCGAAGCGCCCCGGGTGCGCTTCGCTTACCCGGGCTACAGGAGCCGCATTCGTGGTGAGGGTTCGCTCGCGTTTACTGGTGCTTCGCCAGCACGCTCACCCCGCTGAACGTCTTCGATCCCACCACCTTGATGTAGTACACGCCCGCCTGCGGCGTCGGGATGCGCAGGGTTTCATTGTTGCCCGGGCGGGCGGAGCGGAAATCGGCGTTCTCCACCGTCGGTTCCTCCTCGAAGCTGGCGAGCAGCGTGACGTCGCCCATGCCGCCGTACGACAGGATGCTCAGGCCGCTCGCCCCGGCCGGCACGGTCAGTGCCAGAAGGACGCCCTCGCCCGCCGCACCGCCGAGGCCGGTGATCGGGACGCCGTTGCTGATCGGCGCGGCGTCCGGCGGGCCGCAGTCGTCGCCTTCGCAGGGATTGGCGACCTGCTCGATCGCTGCCGCCGCATCGAGGATGCCCGCGCCCAGCGGCGTCGCCGACGGCATGCCGGCGGGGAACGCGCGCACGGTGTCGACCAGCAGCGTCCTCACCTGCGCCGGCGTGAGCGGCGTTTCGGCGACGCTCTGCAGCAGCGCGACCGCGCCCGCGACGTGCGGCGCCGCCATCGACGTGCCGGTGTAGCCGACGTAGGTTTCCGCGCCCTCCACCGGTGCGGTGGGGCTGTCGTGCCACGCCTGCCAGATGTAGCCGCCGGGGTTGCCGTCCACCGCGCCGCCACCGCCGGGCGCTGCCAGGTCGATGCGCGCGCCGAAGTTCGAATACGACGCGCGAGCGCCGGTGATACGCGTGGCACCGACCGTGATCGAACCGGTGCAGCTGGCCGGCGTGAAGTTCGCCGCGTTCGCGTTGTCGTTGCCCGCCGCGACCACGACGGTGGTACCGCGCGAGATCGCGTCGTTGATCGCCAGTTGCATCGGCGACTGCGCGTCGCACACGCCCGCGCCGCCGAGGCTGAGGTTGATCACTTCGGCGGGCGTGGTGTTGTCGGGCACGCCGTCCACATGGCCGCCGGACGCCCACACGATCGCATCGGCGATGTCCGACTCGTACCCGCCGCAACGGCCGAGCACGCGCACCGGCAGCACCTTCGCGCCGTGCGCCACGCCGGCCATGCCGACGCCGTTGCCGGTCTTCTCGGCAACCGTGCCGGCCACGTGCGTGCCGTGCCAGCTGCTGTCGGAGACGGGGCATTGCGACGCGTCGTCGTTCCAGTCGCCCAGGTCGTGCGCGCCGGGCGCGCGTTCGTCGCTGTCGCGGCGCGAGATGAAGGCGTCGGTGATGAAGTCGTAGCCTTCCAGCACGTTGTCGTCGAGGTCGCTGTGCGCGGTGATGCCGGTGTCGAGCACCGCGACGACGACGCCCTCGCCGGTGGCCACGTCCCACGCGGCCGGCGCGCGGATGCCGCCGGTGGGATTGTGGAAATGCCACTGGTATTGCGCGTAGTACGGGTCGTCCGGCGTGGCCCGCACGGCCATGCGAGGCGACGCAAGCGCGACGCTGCGACGCTCCACGCCGGTGTGGCGCAGCACGTCGTCGACTTCGGCATGCGCGACCGACGGATCGGCCTGCAGGCTGCGCAGCAGCGCCGCGGTTTCGACGCGATCGAGCCGGCGCGAGAGCTTCACCACTTCGGCGCCGCCGGCCGTGCGACGCAGCGTGCGCGCGCTCAGTGGTGCCGCGCTGCGCGCGTTGGACAGACCGGCGCGACGGATCGCATCGTGCAGCGGCTGCGCGTGCGATCGTGCGTCGAAACGCGCGGCGGTGTCGTCGCGATAGCGCACGATCAGCCGGTCGTGGCGGCAGTCGTCGCCGTCGGCATGCGCGAACGGCGCGGCCAGCGCGAGCGCGACGAACGCCGCGAGCGGGCGGAGCGTGACACGGAAACGGGGATGCATCGTTCGAACCTCCTGGAGGAAGAAAAAGGCCGGGCGGTGGTGGATCCGCGAAAATGCGCGCCCGGTCGGGAAACCGTCGTGCGTCACCAGCCGAAGCCGAGACCGACGCCGACCGAGCTTTCGTCGCTGCTGAAGGCGCCGCCGAAGGTCAGCGTGGCCTTGTCGTCGAACGAGCGCTGGTAGCCGACCGACAGCGCCGATTCGCCGCCGGAATAGCCGGCGCCGACGCCGATGCGGTTTGCCGTGCGCACGCCCGCGGCGCTGGTCGCCATGTTCACCATCGCGGCGTTCATCGCGCCCATGCGGTCGATGCGGCGTTCCTGCTCGTGGAAGCGTTCGCCGACTTCGGCGCGCAGGTCGTCGACGGCGGCCATCGGCACGGCGAGGGCTTCCTGCACGCGCGCGTCGGCGTAGGCCTTCGCATCCGTCAGCGTCTTCGCATTGGCGGCCTGCACCTCGCGCGCGCTGGCATCGGCGTCGGACTTGGCGGCGGCGACGCGTTCGCGCGACGCCGTCGGCGTGCCCTGCACCGCCTGCTTCGCATCCGGGGTCTCTTCGAGCGTCGCCGCCGTCGCGTTCGCGCGCAGCGTGCGTGCGCTCGATTCCGGCGATGCGCTGCCTGCTTCCAGTCCGTCCACGCGTGCATCCAGCGCGGCGATGCCGTCGTCGAGCGCGCCGAGTGCGTCGGCGACATTGCCGAACGACGAGCCCATCACGTTGAAGCTCGGCGCGATGAACTGCCCGTTGGCGCCGAACGTCGCGCCGCCGCCGAGCGCGTTCGCGACCGCCTGCGTGGTGGCGAACGACTCGCTGCCCAGCGCGCGCAGCTGCGCGAGATTCACCGCGTCGGTGTCGCGCGTGCCCGCGGCGACGTTGGCGATCTGGCGTTCGCCGCCGGCGCGTCCGACCGACACGGTGTTGGCGCGATCGGCGATCGACTGGCTGCCGAGCGCGACGCTGTTGCCGGCGATGGCGTTCGCGCGTTGGCCGATCGCCGCCGCGCCGTTGCCGTTGGCGGACGCCTCGCTGCCGAGCGCGATGGCATTGGCGCCGTTCGAACGCGCGTAATGCCCCGCGGCCACGCTGTTCGCGCCCTGCGCGACGCTGCCCGAACCCAGCGCGCTGCTGCCCTCGCCCGCCGCGCGGCTGGATTCGCCCGCGGCGGTGGCGTACGCGGCTTCGGCGCTGGCGTGGGCGCCCAGCGCGGTGGCGTTGTCGCCGCTGGCGGTGCTGCCGGCGCCGTTCGCCGTCGCGTACAGGCCGCTGGCGACGCTGCTGCTGCCGCTCGCGGTGGCGAGCGCGCCGCTGGCCTGCGCCTCGTCGCCTTCCTCCAGTCCGTTGGCGCGGAAGTGGCGTGCGGTCTGCTGCGCCTCCTCCGTGGCGTCGCGCAATTGGGCGACGTTGACGGCGTCGTAGTCCCCGGTGCCGGCGGCGACGTTGACGATCTGCCGCTGGAACGGCGCGATGGTCTGGAAATCGCTGTCGAGCATCTCCACCGCGCTGCCCACCGAGACGGTGTTCGCACGATCGGCATGCGAGTACGCACCAAGGGCGACGCTGCCTTCGGCCGTCGCATCGCTCATCGCGCCCAGCGCGGTGCTCGCACGCTCGCGCGCCTTCGACCAGCGCCCGAACGCGCTGCTGTCCAGGCCCGCGGTGCCGGCGAACTGGCCGACGGCGGTGTTGGCTTCGTCGTACGCGGTGGCGTTCGCGCCGATCGCGACGCTGCGTTCGCCCATCGTCTTCGCGCTCGCGCCGATCGTCACGCCCAGCGTTTCGTACGCGCGCGCCTGGCTGCCGATGGCGATGCTGCGATCGCCGCGCGCGGTGCTCGCCGCACCGACCGCGACGGCGCCGTCGGCGGCGGCTTCGGAGGTCATGCCGATGGCGGTCGCGGCGTATTCGGTCGCGCGCGCGGCGACGCCGACGGCGGTGCTTTCCTTGCCCGAGGCGACGGTGGACCAGATCTCGTGTTCCCACGTGGTGCCGTTCACCACTTCCATCTGCCCGCCGATGGCGGTGGCGCTGTCGCCCAGCGCCTGGCTGCCGGTGCCGTAGGCGGTGCTCCAGAGACCCGACGCGGTGCTGCCGTAGCCGCCGGCGGTGGCCTGTTCGCCGAGCGCCATCGCCCCGCTGCCCAGCGCGGTGGCACCGAGGGCGAACGCGCTCGCGGCCGAACCGACGGCGGTGGCGTAATCGCCGTCGGCGAGCGCGTCGTCGCTGTCGTCGCGTGCGCCGTTGGCCTTGAAGTAACGGGTGGATTCCTCGGCGACCGCCTCGAGTTGCGCGAGGTTCACCGCGTCGTGCGCCTGCGTGCCGGCGGCGACGTTGACGATCTGGCGCTGCGTGCCGAGCATTTCCGAGCCCACCGACAGCACGCCGGCGCGCGTGGTGTCGGAGTTCATGCCCAGCACGATGCTGTCGTCGGCCAGCGCCATGGCGCCGTCGCCGATCGCGATGCTGTTCGCGCCCTGCGCCGAGGACAGGGTGCCCAGCGCCATGCTGTCGCGGCCCTCCGCGAAGCCGCCGCCGATGGAGATCGCATTGACGCCGCTGGCGACCGAGCCCGCGCCCAGCGCGACCGACTGGTCCGCCGCCGCCGCGCCCTTGCCCACGGCGGTTCCGTAGAACTGCGCATACGCGTTGCGACCGACCGCGACGGCGCTGTCGCCCACCGCGCTGCCGCCCACCGACACGGCCATCTCGCCGCCGGCATAGGCGGTCGAGCCAACCGCGATGGCGCCGTACTGCAATGCCTGCGCGCCGGCGCCGAAGGCCGCGCTTTCCGGCCCGGCGGCGAGCGTCGGCAGCAGTTCGCGCTCGCCGGTGTGGCCGTTGAAGATGTAGGCGTAGCCGCCGATCGCGGTGGAACCGACGCCCGCCGCTTCGCTGCCGGCGCCGTACGCGGTGGCGTACTCGCCGCTGGCGGTCGCGTTGAAGCCGCTCGCCGTCGTGTACTGCGCCAGGGCGAACGCGCCGCTGCCGATCGCGGTGCTGGCGATCTCGCGCGCCATCGCCGACGAACCCACGGCGCTGGCGTACGCGCCTTCGGCCGAGGCGTCGGCACCCAGCGCGAGGCTGGAGGAACCCGTCGCGAGGCTGCGCGCACCGAACGCCGCGCTGCCGTCGCCGCCGGCGTGGCTGGCGTAGCCGGCGGCGGTCGCGTCGATGGCGTCCGCGCGGGCGGTGCCGCCGAGCGCGGTCGTGCGCTCGCCCCCGGCAACGCTGTTCGCACCCGCAGCGGTGGCGAACGCGCCCTGCGCGTCGCTGCCGGCACCCATCGCAGCGGCGCCGACTCCCGAAGCGTCGGCGTACGCGCCGGCGGCGAGGGCGCCTTCGCCGTCGCTGCCGGCGTTGAAGCCGAGCGCGGTGCCGATGACGCCGCTCGCGACGCTGTTCGCGCCGGCCGCCAGCGCGCCTTCGGCGAGCGCCTCGCTGTTGAGGCCGATCGCGTTGCTCTGCGCGCCGGCGGCATGGCTGCCCGGGCCGACGGCGGCAGCGAACTCGCCGCTCGCGACGGCGTTGGGACCCAGCGCCGCGGAGAAATCGGCATCGGCCCGCGCGCCGGCGCCCAGGGCGACCGCATGCGTGCCGGCCGCGGTGGTGCGGATCCAGCCGAGGAAGGAGTTGTACTGGCCGCCGATCGCCACGGACGAATCGCCGTCGGCCCGCGCGCCGGCGCCGACCGCGGTCGAGCCCAGCCGCTGCGCCTGCGCGTCGTTGCCGACGGCGGTGGCGTATTCGCCGATGGAGCGCGCGTTCGCGCCCGCGGCGAGGCTTCCATAAGCGGCCGCCCGGCTGCCCGCGCCGTACGCGGACGAGAGCTGGCCTTCGGCGCGGCTGCCCGAACCGGCGGCGACGGAGCGTCCGCCGGTGGCCTGCGCGCTGTCGCTGCCGTCGCCGGTGGCGCGGAAGTAGCTCAGCGTGCCGGCGATGTCGTCGAGGATGGAACGGAGGCCTGACGCCGGGACCGGTGACCAGGGACCGGGGACCCGCGTGGTCGCCCAGACATCGGCTTCGGTCTGGCCTTGTTCACCGGTCCCGGGTCCCGGGTTCCCGATCCCGACCCCACGACGCTGCTCGGCGGCCTCTGCCTTCCCGGGCGACGCCGCCTGCGCGACGCCGGCGCAGGCCAGGACGGCGAGCACGGCGACGGTCAACTGCACTCTCTTCATGCGTACCAACTCCAGGGGTGGATGGATCGCCAGATCCTTCACACGCCCCTCGCCGGGCCGCACTCCAACCGCGCAACCGTTTCGTTACAGTTTTATTTTCGCCTTGTGTTTCCGTGGGTTACGGCCAGGTCGTCCGGCATTTCGACCACCCGCGGGCGCGGGATCGCGGTCAGTGCGGCGGGGATCGAACGCTCGCCGGCCATGCGCCGGGCGGTCTCCAGCGCCGACAGCCACAGGTCGCGATGGCCGAGCGCGTGGTACAGCTGCGCCTGCAGAAGCGCGCATTCGTAGTCGCGATCGGCCCACAGGCCGACGCGCCCGACCAGCGATCCGGCCACCGCCAGACGGCCGCGCGCGATCAGCCACGGCGTGTAGGCCGACACAGCGTCGGCGATTTCCGACGGAATGCCGCGCCGCTCGGCCAGCGACAGCGCCCGCGCGTAGAGCGCGTCGGCACCGCCCACGTCGCCGGCGGCACGCAGTGCGATCGCCCGGGCGAGCCATTCGGGCACCGCGCTGCCGCGGTCGATGCCGGCCTCGGCGGTGGCATCGAGGGTCGTCGGCGGCATCGCCAGCGGCGTGGCGCCCAGCGCCAGCGCGGCCTGCTGGCGTCGGAGCAGCACCCAGGCGCGCGTGTTGTCCCAGCTTTCCTCGGACCAGCCCTGGAGGATCGCGTCGGCCCGCCGCAAGGCATCTCGGGCGTCGCCCCGGCGCCAGGCCAGTTCGATGTTCACCCACGCGCGGCGGCGTTCGTTGACGAGCGCGCCGGCGTCGGCGAGCGCGGGATCGTCCAGCAGCATCCGCGCTCGCTGGAACTGCCCCTGGCGGATGAGGATCTCGGCGCGGTCCAGCGCGAGCGACAGCCGCTGGCCCGGATCGCGCACGCGGTCGCGCATCGCCCAGTCGCGCTCGCTCGCGGCCCATGCCTGGTCGTACTGCAGTTGCATCAGGTGCACCTGCAGCACGTGCGAGCGGGTGATCAGCAATTCCTGCACCGCCCCGTAGGACTCGAACACCGCCGCCGCCTTGCGCAGGTAGTCGATGGCGTACGCGGGCCGGCCGCGGTTGAGTTCGAGCACGCCCAGGTTCGCGTCCACGCGGGCGACGGCGAGCGCGTCGTGCGCGCGCAGCAGGTGGATGCGCGCCTGGCCGAGGTCGGCGAGCGCCGCGTCGAACTCGCGCAGGCCGCTGCGGGTGACGCCACGATAGGTCAGCGCGCGGCCGAGTTCGGCGTGGTGGCGATCCGGATCGAGCAGGTGCACGGCGGCGTCGAAGTCGCGCATCGCCTCGCCGATCTGCGCCTGCCGCATGCGCACCTGCCCGCGGGCGACAAGCACGCGGGCGACGAAGGCCGGATCGGCGTCCACCGATGCGTCGGCGAGCAGCGGCGTGAGCAGCGCCATCGCGCCGGCGAAGTCGCCCGCGCGCGTGTAGACCTGCGCCAACTCGTAGCGCAGGCGCGGGCTTTCGCGCTGCGCGGGCGGCGCCGACAGCAGGATGTCGCGCGCGGTGGCGAGTTCGTTGGCCAGACGCGCGGCCTCGGCGCGCTGCGTGCGTTCGGCGAGGTCGAGGTCGGCCTCGCCGGTGACCGGCGCGTGGCGGCCCAGCGCGGCGAGCAGGCGGTCGCTGGCGATGCGCGAGGCGCGCAGCAGATCGGCGTCGCGCGCCTCGCCGTGGCGACGGATGCCGTGGCCGTCGACGGCGCCGACCGACAACCGCCAGTTGCCGCCATCGCGCACGATGTGGCCGTCCACCACGAGGTCCACGTTCGCGGCCTGCCGCAGCCAGTGCGCGTCCGGCGGCGCGGGGCCCGCGCGGCCGAGCAGGCCGAGCGTGCTTTCGTTCGGCACCACGGTGAGGCCGCCGCGACGCAGGCGTTCGGCGACGAAGGCCATCAACCCGAGTCGCGCCCAGGCCGCGTCTTCCGGTCCGCGCACGTCCACCGGCATCACCAGCGCCGAGGACGGCGCGCGCGACAGGGCGGACGCGGTTGCCGGCGCCGTGCCGCGCGTGACCACCATGCCCGCGCCGCCGATGGCGAGCGCCGCCGACAGCGGCACGGCCCACCACAGCCGTGGACGCGTGCGGAAGGCGCGGCGTGGTGTGTTCGCCGGGGGGGCGGACATCGCGATCGTGTCCGCGCCGGCGCACATCGAATCGGCGATCGACGCGATGGCAGGCGCTGCCGGCAACGCGTGCGCCGTAGGATCAGGCGGATCGTTGGCGGCGTCGCGTTCGACATGCGCCGGCTCGGCGTGCGGGCTGCCGACCGGCGCGGCATCGTCGCCAAGCAGCGGCGCGCTGCGCACTTCGGTCGGCGCGGTCCAGCGGAAGCCGTAACGCGGGATCGTGCGGATCAGGCGCTGCTCGTGGCCGTCGTCGCCGACGGCGCGCCGCGCGCGGAGGATGACCTGCCCCAGATGCGCGTCGGTGACGTCGATGCGGCCGAACGCGGCGTGTCCCAGCTCGTCGCGGCCGACGGCGCGGTCGCGATGCTCGATGAGGTGACGCAGGCACTCGAACACCTTGCCCGGCAGCGCCACGACTTCGTCGTTGCGCCGCAGTTCCCGTCTGGCGATGTCGAGGACGCAGTCGTCGAAGCGGTAAAGGACGTTCATGACCTCCGCGGAAGCGCCGGCACGTGGCTTGCATTCTGGCCAACTTCGCCGCCCGCGCACGTGCCTTTTCCGGATCGGCGTCACGACTTGGAGATGAAGGCCGGAACCGGCCAACGCCCAAAGACGGACTACCGGCTCCAACGCGGACAGCAGCGGCGCGGCGGAAGCACCCCGCCATCGGGCGCCGCGCGCACAAGCGGGCGACAAATCAGCGACGGCAAAGGGATGCCGTCCGCCTCAGCGCTCAGTCGCTGCGTTCACACGAGCGGGGAGCCTCGTAGCGCCGGCGACGCTTCGGATCGAACGTGCGGTCCAGTATCGCGCAGCTCGGGCACCATGAGCCGCTCAGCACGCCGATCGCCGTCGTCCGCCATACGTGCCCTCGCCCGCACTGCCATGTCAGCTTGTCGTGCTCGCGCAGGTAGACGTCCGACAGGCAGCGCCCGCCTCGCGATGCGGCCAGCTCCCGCATGGCACCGATGCCATGCCGTCGGTTCTCGAGGCTGCAAACCGGACACCAGCATCCCCAGGTGAGGGCGTTGTGGGCGATCCCATTCCACTCGTGCCCCTCGCAGCAGCGGAAGCGATAGTCGCTCTTTCTCCGCAGGAATTCGTTGGTGAGACACACGCCGCCTGGTTCGATCGCCTTGCGGTGCAGTCGCTGGAGGTCGCGTTCATCCCAGCGTGCCTTGTTGACGTGCTCATAAGGGCCGTTCCACCGGATCTGATCCAGCGCTCTGCGCAGCGCCGACGTGCCGCTTCCGTCCTGTTTTGCCCAGCGGGCGCAGCACGCGCGCACCGTGTACCAGGGTGGGAATGCATCAGGCAGTCCCACGAAGGAGCATTGGGTCTTCAGCCGATAGAGCACCGCGCAGAAGATCGGATACAGATCACGATAGGCGGATCGCGCGCGCGGTGGGAGGACGTTCAACAGCAACGGGAGGACGTCCTCGAAGACTTCCCTTGTTATGAGGAAATACGAAGCATCTTCCGCGCCACGAACAGCATCGGCGTTTCGATGATCAGCCCCGACGCTCATCGGCCCGCGTTCTCGATGTCGTTCGGAAACTTCGGCTCGTAGCAGAGCAACAGGCTGACCCAGTGACCAAGTCCTTGCAGGATCACCGCTGGCAGCACCATCAGCCGCAGCAGGACGAAGATCCACAGACGTGAGTCACCAAAGAAGCTGGTATCCAAGCCCCACACCGCCTTGAAGGAGTTCCACGGCCACGGAAACTTCTGGATCAGGCGCTTGGGCGCTGGAACGGCCTGCGGGCCCTCTTCCATGTAGCGGCGGATGTATTCCCAGAAGGCCAGCAGTTCTTCGGCGTTGCGCGTGGTCTTTCCGACCATCGACACTTCGTACTGGATGGCATTGCCGTTCGCGTCAACGCCGACGTTCTCGCCCACCCAGCCCATGTATAGAAAGCCGCCCATGCCCTCCACGCCGCGCATCTTCTTGTCTACGGCAACCTCCGTCTGATCCCAGTCGAGACTTACGATTCCGCCGCAGTTCTTAGGACGCAAGAGGTATACACGTCGAGTCACGCGATTGAAGCGCACGATGATGCGGCGAGCAGTAAAGATTTCCAAGCGCATACAAGGAACAACGTACTTACCAAATGCCCACATACTGATTGAGAATGTCGCAACAATAACTATCCCTGCGACGTATCCCTCAAGAGCCAGCGGAGCACCAGCAAGGGTCTTACCGGTAAACATCTCAGTCAGCATGGCAATGGCACCACTACCGCCACCAACGGTGAGAATCCCTCCGGCCCCAAGGCTTGCCAGCGAAATCAAACCACGCTTCTCGTCATTCGGCGTACGCACGTCGATGCACGTGTCGCTGATTGCATATACAGAGTCATTGTCACTTACCTTCGCCGACATCGAGTTGTTAACGCGTGGAGGCAGAACGTGCAACCTGTTCTCGGGCTTCGCCTTCTGCTCACGCTCCCACTCCTTCAGTTCTGCATACGTCGTCTCGCGCATGCCTTCATGCAACATCCATTCGAACAGATACATTAGGTCAGCACCTCGTCTGCTGCTTTTGCCAGAATCTGCGCTTCTTCCTCCAGTGTCTTCGCCGTACCGTTGCCGCTTTCCTTCCGCCAAGTACTGTGCTCCAGATACGTCTGCAGCGGATCATCCGCCAAGTAATAGATGGCCACTGACAGAACCAGCATCGTCACGTTCAGGCGGAAGCCCCAACGCAGCATCCATACCAGATGGGCGGCAACGCGGGTCGAGAGCGCACTGAAGGCACGCAGAAATGCGCCACTCCCGTACTTCTTCATCAGATGCTCGATAAACGGACCTGCGTACGCTAGACCAATACCGAAGGCGAGAGCCCCCGCTCCAATTTGCGCTGAAGCACGTAGGAAGTAGGCCCCGGCCAATCCGTAGCTACCGGAGCTTCTCGCGGTCCACGAGTCCTTGAAGTCGAATGCAGCTCCGGCAAATGCCGCAGCCCCCGCCATCGCCCCCGCAGTCAACCGCAACCCGCCCTTGAACACTCCAGCGGCTTGCCGCACAGCGGCGTTTCTGCTTCCCTCGGCGAAGCCGGCGGCAATGCCACCCAGTTCGAGCCCCGCCGCGCCCAGTCCCATCATTGCTGCGCCCAGTTCCCACCATTCGCGGCTGCCCTTGTCCAGCTTCTCGGACTTGATCTTCGTGTTCCAGGCTTCCAGCGCCGTGAGCAACGCACCCAGGCGCACTTCCGCCATCGGGCCGCGCAGGCCGGCCCTCAGTGCGTCGGTGAAGCTCCGCGCCGCGGCGCGATTGATGCGCGCGGCGGCGCCCCCGCCGAGCGCGCTCCCCCGCTCTTCAAGCCGGAACTGCTGCGCCAGACGGCCGAGGCGCGCAGCCAGGATCGCCGCCAGAGTCCGGTTCGCCAGCGTGTCCGTCAGCGCGGCAGCCCGCGTACGCAGGAGTCGGTTGCCGAGCACGTTGATGAGCAATGCGCTCTCGCCGACCCGAACCGGAGCCACGCCGATATGCACGCTGTTCGCGACTTCATCCACCAGCGCGTGCGCCTTGTCGAAGATGTCGCTAAGCGCCTTGGTCATTTCACGGGTCCGGTCCTCGGTCATGTCCGTGACGAGGTCCCGCTGCGCCAGGATCTTCCCGATCTCGTCCTCGGCGTCCTGCTGGTTCGCCGCGACACAGCGCCAGAACAGGTTCTCCAGCGTGGGCACGGACTCATCCGACCAGTCGTCCAGCAGCTTGCGGCCCGCCGCCGCGCTGTCCATGCCGATCAGCGCCTTGCCCATCTGGCCTTCGAACGCGATGCCGTTGCGCATGTCGGTGCGGTCGTAGACGTTGCACGCCTGCACCATAGACCTGCTCTGGCTTCAGCCGTTCGATGGTCGCATGCACGAAGCGGCGCCATGCGTCACGGTTGTCCAGCCACCATTGCCAGCGATAGTAGAACTGCGCGCAGGAGTAATACAGTTCCTTGTCGCGCTCGAAGAATATTCCGGAAGATCTCCAATAGTATGCGGCCGTGGTTGGAGAGCTACGATGATTCTCCTCGTCGGTAGCCTTGAAGACAAAGGACTCATCGAACTTCGCTTTCCGGGCCCAGGCCCGGCGATCTCCAAGGCGTGTTGAGCCGTAGGGATGAGGCCGTTCCGACCTCGGATGTGTTGCGATTATGTACGGCCTTCCGGCCAGCGTCTCGAAGTCCTCGTGTACATCGATCAATGCGAGTGAGGCTTCCAGATATCGCTCCGGCTCAAAATCGAAATAGAACGTCAGGAACGGGCTTATCGCAAGCTCAAAATCGCCATTGTCATGAGCGACATTCGGTCATTTCTTCAGATCTCCCACCATACCATCGATATCTTCGTCGCTCATGAGTCGTTGCGTGGTGCTCATTTGCTCTTCCTTCGTCCAGGCTTTCTAGAATCATCTTCCTTGGTAGCGTCGGGAGTTGTGCCGGTGCAATCCTCCGGAACGCGCAACAGCGCAACCTTCTTCTGGTGTTTTCCTCCCATGATGGCGTCGTAATCTCGCATTTGCTGACCCCTCACCCAATCCCCCGGAAACTTGATTTCCACCGCCGCGAACACGTTCTCCACAGCGAACGGCCGCTGCCGGTATTCCACGATCACCAGATCCGGTGCGATGCAGCCGCGCGGTCGCGGCCAGAACGGAAAGATCTCGCTGACGCGGTAGGGCTTTGTGTTGATGTTGCTGTCTAGCGCAGGCTTGCCGTTTCCCTTGTAATAATTCGGCTCGGCCTTCAGCGGGCTCTTCCAGTCCAGCATGTTGTCGATGGTCTCGAAGATTAGCGAGGCCGTGGTCTGCTTCAGCGCCACCTCGATCGTGGTTTCCACCACTTCGCCCGGGATCTTCCTGCGTACGCGGCGTGGCACCTTGATCGGCGCCTTCAACGCCCCTTCGCACACCACGCTGATCGCGGGCCGGAATGGCACCTTGCGCTCGATGTATTCCTTCCACGTCGCGCCCTCCGCGCCTTGGCGCGAAACCGTGCTGTTTCCGCCCCTGTCGACCAGCGCGAACGTCGAACTCTTCGTCTCGATTTCCTTCGAGACCGGGCGCGTCGCCCGCTGGCCTGGGCTGGTACAACACGCTGCCATCGAGAAAGGGTGCGCGTTCCACCCGATCGCTCAGCACCAGCGTCGTGCGATCGCCATCCGGTTGCAGCCAATGGACGATGCCTTCCTCGGTGGCGAGCTGATGGAAGAACGTGGCGTCGGATTGCCGGTACTGGGTGCAGTACTCACGCAGTTCGTGATTGCCTCCATACACGCTACGCGCAACGAGGCGATGCTCCTTGAGGAGCGTCTCCAGGATTCCCGGCGCAGCGATCCGCTGGAAGATGCGGCTGTTGTGGCGCAATCCCAGGCGTGCAAGCGGGGATTCCACGACAGCGCGATAGCGGGTTCTATGGAATCCGGTCCCGCCCTGCTCGAACGCACACACAAGCCCGAACACCGCCCGGTGCACCACACCATCCCGCTCGATGGTAAAGCGCGCCTGAGTGTCCAGCAGCGCAGCGGCATCGACCGTATCGTCGAAACCGGACAAATCCAGTTCCAGGCGGAACGGCTGCGAGATGCCCTCCGACAGCTCGAAGCGAACGACATCGAAGGCGCGACCCGCGGCTTCGAACTTGAATCTCACGTCAGAACGATGGGCCATGGCTCAGTCCATTGCATGGGCTGGCCAACGTGGCGAAGTTGACATTCGGTGTCCATGAGAGTTATTCGCGAAGCCGGGGTTCACGAGTCCTCGTTCGAACCGTGCGCTCGACCGCCCTCATGGGCGGGGCTGCCGCGATCGCGACACGCACCGCCCCAGACACATCGAGCAAGCACCTTCGCTCCTGCGCAAAGTTTTCACACGGAAGCCAACCGCAGTCCCATCGCATGGGGCACCCATGATGCCGGCCGTCCACGACTTGGAAACATCTCAATGAACGACACGCCCCCGGGCGTGCGCTCACGGGAATCGACAGCCAGGCGGTGCGTCACCAGGCATGGATCGCCGCAAAGCCTTCCTCAGCCCCATCGCCCCTGGATCTCGGATGAAACACGTTCTTATGGCCGTGCTCGTACTGGTGTGCGCGGTCGCGTTCTCCGCGCATTTCGAAACAGGCGCGGCGCAGTTCGGTGTCGAGGCGGGCGGCGAGATGTGACGCGGTGCCGGCCTTTGTAGCCCGGGTAAGCGAAGCGCACCCGGGGCCCGTCACGCGACAATCCGACGTTGTCGCCCGCACTTCCCCGCCCCAACCCTCTCCTGCATTCGCAGGGGAGGGAGTTGGAGCGCCATCGCCCTCTGACCGGCGGCATCCCTATCTGCTGACACCCACTGGCAGCAATGTGCCCATCGGCATGGCGATCGCCGCCGGCCGCTCGTTACCATGCGACGTCCTCGCATCCGGAACGCTGCTCGATGACCCGCACCCCGCTGCTCCTCGCTGCCCTGCTCACCGCCCTGCCCGCCTTCGCCGCACCGTCGGACACCACGCTGACCACCGTCTCCGAACGCAGCGGCTTCGTGAAAACCGGCCGCTACGACGAAGTGATCGCGCTGTGCGACGCCTTCGCCGCGCGTTATCCCGACGCCGTTCGCTGCCAGGACTTCGGCACCACGCCGGAAGGCCGTCCGATGAAGGTGCTGGTCGTTTCGAAGGCCGGCGCATTCACGCCCGAGGAGGCCAGCGCGAAGGGCCTGCCGGTGATGCTGATCCAGGGCGGCATCCATGCCGGCGAGATCGACGGCAAGGACGCGGGCTTCCTCGCGCTGCGTCAGGCGCTCGATGGCGAGACCGCGGTCGGCGCGCTCGAAAAACAGGTGCTGCTCTTCGTGCCGGTGTTCAACGTGGACGGCCATGAGCGCTTCGCCGCATGGAATCGCCCGAACCAGCGCGGCCCGGAGGAAATGGGCTGGCGCACCACCGCGCAGAACTACAACCTCAACCGCGACTACGTGAAGGCCGACACGCCGGAAATGCAGGCGATGCTGCGCCTGGTCAACGCGTGGGACCCGCTGGCCTACGTCGACCTGCACGTCACCGACGGCGCGAAGTTCGAGCACGATGTCTCCATCCAGGTCGAGCCCGTGCACAGCGGCGACGACAACCTGCGCAAGGCCGGCACCGCGCTGCGCGACGGCGTGATCGCCTATCTCGCCGAGCAGGGTTCGCTGCCGCTGCCGTTCTATCCCTCGTTCGTGGTGAACGACGACCCGTCGTCCGGCTTCGAGGACGGCGTCGCCACGCCGCGCTTCTCGCACGGCTATTTCCAGCTGCGCAACCGTCTGGCCATGCTGGTGGAAACGCATTCCTGGCGCGATTACCCGCACCGGGTGAAGGTCACGCACGACACGATCGTGTCGTTGCTGGACCTGGTCGCGCAGCACGGCGCGCAGTGGCGCCAGGACGCGCTGGCCGCCGACGTGCGCGCGCAGCTGCTGGGCGGCAAGCCGGTGGCGCTGGATTACAAGGCCACCGACAAGGTCCGCACGATCGACTTCCGCGGCTACGAATACACGCGCACGCCGTCGGAGGTGTCCGGCGCGCTCATGACGCGCTACGACGAAACCAGGCCGCAGGTGTGGCAGTTGCCGATGCGCGACGAACTGGTGCCGGCGCACGTCGTCGCTGCGCCGAAGGCCGGCTACATCGTTCCGGCCGCGCATGCGGCATGGGTCGGCGCGAAGCTCGACCAGCACGGCGTGACGTATCGCCTCCTCGACAAACCGATCGGCAAGACCGCAGTGCAGGCGTTCCGCGCCGACAAGGCGACGCTTGCCGCGCAATCGGTCGAAGGCCACCAGCGCGCCACGCTGGAAGGCGAGTGGAACGACGAAAAACAGGACATCGGCGCCGGCGCGCTGTTCGTGCCGATCGCCCAGCCCAAGGCGCGCCTGGTGATGGCGCTGCTGGAACCGCAGGCGCCGGATGCGCTCGTCGCGTGGGGCGAATTCAACAATTATTTCGAGCGCAAGGAGTACATGGAGGACTACGTCGCCGAGGAAGTCGCGCGCGAGATGCTGAAGAATCCGAAGGTGAAGGCCGCCTTCGAGCAGCGCCTGAAGGACGACCAGGCCTTCGCCGACAGCCCGCAGCAGCGGCTGGAGTTCTTCGCGCGCCGGCATTCGTCCTGGGACGACCAGTACCGCCGCTACCCGGTGGTGCGCGTGAACCGCGCGCCGCGCTGACGCCGTCGCAACGAACGGCCCGCTAGGCTGCCGCCACTCCAGGAGGACGCGCCATGACCGTGTTCCGGAACTCCCCGTACCGCGCCGCTACGCCGGTTCTCGTGGCGCTCGCGGTGGCGGTGCTGATCGCCGCCTGCAAGCCGCAGGAGAGCGCGCCGCTGCCGCCGATGACGCAGGGCGCGCACGCCGTCACCGGCACGGCGACGTATCGGGAGCGGATCGTCCCCCCGCCCGGTTCGAGCCTGCGCGTGCAGTTGCTCGACAACCTGCTGGCCGACACGCCCAAGGCGGTCATCGCGCAGACCACGGTGAAGGACGCCGCCGCATCGCCGATCGCCTTCACCCTGCCGTTCGATCCGACGAAGCTGCGCCCCAACGGCCAATACGGCCTGCACGCCACGCTCGCCGGTCCGGACGGCGCGCCATGGTTCGTCAGCGACACGCGCGTGCCGGTGGATCCGTCGGCGAACGTGCCGGTGGAGATCGCGATGGTGCGCGTGGGCGGCGCGTCCGCGAGCGCCGACGCGCCCGAGCCGACGCACTGGCAATGCGGCGACCTGCGCGTGGGTGCGGCATTCGACAACGTCGCCCGGCGCGTGACGCTGACATACAGCGGTCGCAGCCGATCGCTGCCGCTGGCGGTGTCGGCGTCGGGCGCGCGTTATGCGGATGATGCCGGCAACGAGTTCTGGACCAAGGGCGACAGCGGGACGTTGACGCTCGACGGCGAGAAGCACGAATGCACGCGCACGAACCTCGCCTCGCCGTGGGACGAGGCACGCGCGCGTGGCGTCGCGTTCCGTGCGGTGGGCAACGAGCCGGGATGGCTGGTCGAGGTCGGCCGTGGCGAGGCGCCTTCGCTGCATGCGCAGCTGGATTTCGGCTCGCGCAAGCTCGACGTCGCGCAGGTGCAGCCGCGCGCGGACGGCACCGGCTGGACCGGCAGGACCGCGAACGGCATGCAGGTGGAACTCACCACGCAGCGCAAGCCCTGCCAGGACCCCGCCGGCGCGACGTTCGACATCACCGCGCAACTGCGTGCCGGCGACAAGACGTATTCGGGCTGCGGCGCGTTCCTGGAACCGGAAGGCGGGTAAACGAGCGGGCCCACTCGTTCCTCGTTCCCCGACACTCCTTCCTGGCCTTGACGCGTCCTGAACCCGGCACGCTGCACGCTGGCCGGCGAGCCTGCACCGTGGACGATCCATGATCGACATCCTGCCCTCGCCCTCGCACGTCGGCGCCTACCGTTTCAGCGGCACGCTGGACGGCGCGGACTACGACCGCTGCATCGCCGACATCGAAGCCCGCCTGCGCCTGCACGAACGCGTCGGACTGTATTGCGACATGACCGGTTTCACCGGCCTCACGCCCGAAGCGCTGGCGAAGGACCTGCGTTACGCGCTCGACAAGTTCGGCCAGTACCGCCGCTTCGCGCGTGGCGCGATCGTGACCGACAAGCGCTGGCTGGCCGGCATTTCCGAGTTCGCCGGCCGCTTCTTCCCGAACACGGAAATCCGCGCGTTCGAGCCGGAGGACCACGACGCGGCGCTGGCGTGGGCGTCGCAGATCGAACCGCTGGCATAGGCGGGCGTTTGTAGTCCGGGTAAGCGCAGCGCACCCGGGGAGGCGCCGAATTGCCAAGAGCATCGCAGTTCGGCATCGACGCCCTACTTCATGTACTTCCAGTTCCGCGACTTCCCCGCCGCAAGCCACTCCACCGCCTGCGCGATGCGCCGCTGCCGCGTGTCCTCGCGTTTGGCCTCGACGATCCATGCGACGTAATCGCGTCGGTATCCCGGCGCGAAGGCCTCGAACGTCGCGCGCGCCTTCGCGTTGCGGCGCAGCGCCGCGGTGAGGTCCTCCGGCACCGGCAGCTCCGCCTTCGGCGCGGGCTTCTTCTTCGGCGGCTGGATCGCCGCGTTCGCGACGCGCGCCATCGCCTGCTTCACGTAGCCGGCCAGTTCGCGCTTGCCGGGAAGATCGGCCTTCCGGGTGATGCGGCCGAACTGTCCCATCGCCTCGTCGCCCTTGTCGCTGTCGACAATCGCACGGCCTTCCCAGAACCACAGCGTCATGTGCTGCTTGAATGCCGCCATGCCGCACAGGATCTTCCCGCGCCAGGTGAAACTGGGCATGCCCCACTTCAGCGTTTCCTCGACGTCCGGACAGGCGGCGTGCACCACCTCGCGCACCTGCGCGAGCAGCGGCCGGGCGAAGTCGGCCGATTTGGCGATGTAGGCGTCCACACGCGGATCGGTGGTGGGCATGCGCGGCTCCGGTCGACGAAGAAGGCAAGGACGTTTCGAACGCTAATCCAGCGCCCAGCGCCCGACCACCTCGTACGGCGTGCCGCGCCCGGGATCGCTGTCGATCAGCACGAACTCGCGCACCGGCCACGCCAGCGGCGGCACCGGCGCCGGCGCGATGTGCCGGCGCACGTCGCGCTGCACGGTCAGGTGCGGGACGAAAGGCGGCGCCGGCTTCACCGGAACCCGATGCCGCAACAGCGATCGCCCCAGCGCGTCGTGCAGCGCACGCAACGCATCGGGCACGTGATGCGAACCCAGCCACCACACGTTGGCACCGCGGAAGCTGCCGACTTCGTCCAGCGAAAGCTCGAACGCCGGCGAACGCACCGACGCGGCGGCGGCGCGCGCATCGTCCAGCAGCGACGGCGGCAGCGGCCGGAAATCGCCGAGGAACTGCATCGTCACGTGATAGCGCGCCGGTTTGAGCGAACGCCCACCCGGCGCATGTTCGGCCACCACCGACGCCGCCGTCGCGGCGATGCGCGCACGCAGCGCATCGTCCGGCCACAGCGCGAAGAACAGCCGGTGCATGCGTTCATCCGGGGCCTCGCCGAATCCCAGTCCCATCTGCATCGTCACTTCACCGGCTTGCGCAGGAAATCCGCGAGCCCGCGCAGCTGCTGCGCCTGGACCTTGTCCACGACCGGTGCGAGCTTCGAGAGATCGTCCGGCGTATAGCCGCCGGCGCGATAGGACATCGTGATGCGCGTGCCGCCGCCGTCGGCGGGCGCGAGGCGGAATTCCAGCGCGCCGTCCAGGCCCATGCCCTGCAACGGACCGAGACCGCCGGTCATGCGCAGCGTCCTGCCGGGATCGACGAACACCACCGCCATGTGCCGCGCCTGGCGCGCACCGGCGATCTCGCAGAAACAACCGCCGGCGCGCGCATCGATGGACAGCATCGATTCCGTGCCCCACCAGCTGTGGTCCTTCGGCCACCAGCGGTCGACGTCGTGCACCAGCGCCTTCCACGCCGCGTCTGCATCCACCTGCACGAGTTCGGTGTTCTCCACGGTGAATCCGCTCGCGGTCGCATCCTTCACCGCCGCGTCCGCCGGGTGGTACATCGATGCCAGCGCCATCGCGCCCGCCAATGGAATCCAACGCATCGCACGCGCTCCTGTCCGAAACAGCCGAGATTAGGCGCGCGCGACGGCGGCCATGCAAGCGCGCACGCGATGGGCGACGCGGGCAATAATCGCGGTTCCCCCATACGAAAGGATGCGCATGTCCCGCAATGTCTGGCTGGTGCTGGTGGTGATCGCGACCGGGGCGGCGCTCGCCGCGACCTACGTTTACGAGCGCCGTCCGCCGGCCACACGCGCGGTGCTTGGTCCCGTGCCGACCGCGATCGGCTGGGCGGGCCGCATCGACCTGGTCGCCGGCGACGGCGTGGCGGGCCTGCGCGACGGCGGTGCGATGCAGGCGCGATTCGCCGATCCCTACGGCGTGGCGGTGGCGAAGGACGGCGCGGTGTTCGTGAGCGATGCGGGCGACAACAACCGCATCCGCCGGATCGCGCCGGACGGAACGGTCACCACGTTCGCGGGCTCCGTCGAAGGGTTCGCCGATGGCCTCGGCGCGGCGGCGGCGTTCGACACGCCGTCGGGCCTCGCCTTCGACCGCGAGGGCAATCTCTACGTCGCCGACACGGGCAACCACGCCATCCGCCGGATCACGCCGCAGGGCATGGTGAGCACGCTTGCCGGCGACGGCACGCCGGGGTTCGCCGATGGGCCGGGCGCGCAGGCGCGTTTCGACGGGCCGACCGGCATCGCGGTCGGCGCCGACGGCCGCGTGTACGTCGCCGATACCTACAACGACCGCATCCGCATCATCGCCGCCGACGGCACCGTCGGCACGCTCGCCGGCGGCGAACGGCCGGGCGACGTCGATGGGCCGGGCACGCTGGCGCGTTTCGATACACCCACCGCAGTGGCGGTCGATGCGATGAACCGCGTGTACGTGGCCGACCTGCGCAACAACGCGATCCGCCGCGTCACGCCGGGCGGCGAGGTCTCCACGCTCGTCCGCGCGGTGCGCGGCGACGAACATCCGCCGGTGCATCGCCCGCTTGCCCTGGCGATCGCGCACGACGGCGTGCTCTATGTCGGCGAGATGTACCGCGGCATCGTGCAGATCGCCCGCGACGGCAGCGCGCACCAGATCACCGGACAGACGCAGGCGCAACGGTTGTCGCGCGCGGCGGGACTCGCGGTGGCGGACGACGGCACGCTGCGCGTCGCCGATGCCGGCGCGTATCGCGTGCACCGCATCCGTCCGGCCAGCGAAGCGCCGGAC
Organism: Lysobacter sp. SCRH-1R; assembly: GCF_057747855.1. NCBI lineage: Bacteria > Pseudomonadati > Pseudomonadota > Gammaproteobacteria > Lysobacterales > Lysobacteraceae > Lysobacter > Lysobacter sp. SCRH-1R. The sequence goes on from NZ_CM173227.1 coordinate 2,398,942, forward strand.
GCGCCGCAGATCGTCGGCCCTTCGCCGGCCAACCCGCTGCCCGCCACCGCCGGACGCTGGCCACTGCGTCCGCAGGACGGCTGGCATGAAGTGGTCGGGACGCTCGGCGAGGTGCGCGGCAATTACCAGCACGAGAACCGCGACCATCTGCACAGCGGCTTCGACATCCGCGGCGACGTCGGCCAGGAGGTGCTCGCGATCGCCGACGGCAAGGTGAGCAGCCCGCACGCGGCGTGGGGCTTCGGCGAGCTGGGCGAAGGCATGGCGATCGACACGCTCGGCTACATCCACATGCGCGTGGGCCGCACGCCGCGCGGCGAGGCGATCGATCCGTCGCGTTTCATCCGGGTGGACGACGAGGACGGCAAGCCCGAACGCATCCGCGTGCGTCGCGGCACGCGCTTTGCCGCAGGCGACGTGCTGGGCACGATCAACGGCATGGCGCACGTGCACCTGAGCGTCGGTTCCAGCGGCTACGAGCGCAACGCAGTCGCGCTGGGCTTCGCGAATTACGCCGACCGTCATGCGCCGCGCATCGACCGCATCGAACTGCTCGACGCGCAGGACCAGCCTCTGACGGTGCGGCGTGACGGGCGGCTCGTGCTTTCGCGCGCGACGCCGGGCGTGCAGATCGCGGTGGACGCATGGGACCAGGTGGACCGCAACCTGCCGCGGCGGCGGCTCGGGCTGCACGCGCTGGGTTATCAGTGGCTCGATGCGGCGGGCATGCCGCTGCCGGGCTTCGAACAGCCGCGCATGACGATCGAGTTCAACCGCATGCCGGCCGATCCGGACGCGGTGAAGGTCGCCTACGGCCCGGCGAGCGGCATCACCGTGCACGGGAGCGCGATCACCCGCTTCCAGTACCTGGTGACGAACACGGTGCGCGACGGCGTGCTGGAGTCGGGCCTGTGGCGACCGGCCGAACTGCCCGCGGGCGACTACGTGCTGCGCATCACCGCGCGCGATTACAGCGGCAACGTGGCCGGCGTCGGACGCGACCTGCCGGTGCGGCTGGAGTGAACCTCAGCGCGCGCCCTGTTTCGGCGGGCGCACGCGATACGCGAGGCTGATGCGCGGGCCGACCGGCGCCTTCGTCTTCGGAACGCCATGTTCGTGGGTGAGCTGGCTGGCGTGGCTCATCACCAGCAGGCTGCCGGGTTCCAGGTCGATGTGCAGCGCCTTGCGCGAGGCGTTGTCGCGGATGGTCATGCGGCGCGGCGAACCGAGCGAGACCAGCGCGATCGGATGGCCTTCCTTGAGCATGTGCAGCTTGTCGCCGTGCGGGGCCACGCTGTCGTTGCCATCGCGGTAGAAGTTCAGGCCGACGGCGTTGAAGGGCTCGTTCAGGTGCCTGCGCACGCGCTGCACGCCGTCGATCAGCGGCGCGGGGATGCCGTCGTCCTCGAAGCGGTAGGAAGCGACCAGGCGCGGGACGTCGACGATGCGGTCGTACATCGGGCGGCGCTGGGCTTCCCAGGCGACGGCGGTTTTCAGCTCGTCGAACCAGGCTGAGGCGAGCTCATCCGGGAGGAAGCCGGGGAAATAGCGGATGCCGCCCTGGGCGTCTTCGACGAGCGTGCGCGGGGTGTTTGCCTGTGCCGGTGGGAACAGGTCGGAAGCGAACAGGTCGGGGGTTGAGGCGGTGGCGCGCGGCATCGCGCGAGTGTGGGGGGTGGGCGTCTCGTGGGGTGAGACTGGGCTCGGCCCGCTCGCTTTTGAGCCCTTCTCCCCAGTTGCGAGTGCGCGCGTTGATACTCCGCCGCCCCTCACCCCAACCCCTCTCCCGATGGGAGAGGGGCTCACGGCATCGCCCTCCGTCGGAAGCGAGGCTCCGGCGTCAGCGAGTCTCAGCCTTCCAGCTCATTCCACCGCTCATACGCCGCGTCCAGTTCCGCCTGCGTCTTCGCCAGTTCGTCGGTATGCGCGGTGATGGCCGCCGCGTCGCGCTGGTAGAACGCGGCCTCGTTCATCCGGGCGGTGAGGTCGACGACACGGGATTCCAGCGTTTCGATGCGCAGCGGCAACTGCTCCAGCTCGCGCGCGTCCTTGTAGCTGAGCTTCTTCTTCGCCGGAGCGGGCGCCGGCGTCGCAACTGCAGCCGCCGGCGCGGCGGCAGCGGCGGCCTTCGCCGACGAAGCGGCCGGCACCGACTTCACCGGCCGCTGCCGCAGCCAGTCGGTGTAGCCGCCGACGTACTCGCCGACGACACCCTCGCCTTCCATCACCAGCGTGGAGGTCACCACGTTGTCGAGGAAATCGCGATCGTGGCTGACCAGCAGCAGCGTGCCGGGATAGTCGCCGAGCAGTTCTTCCAGCAGCTCCAGCGTTTCGACGTCCAGATCGTTGGTCGGTTCGTCCATCACCAGCAGGTTGGACGGTTGCGCGAAGAGCTTGGCGAGCAGCAACCGGTTGCGTTCGCCGCCGGACAGGCGGGTGATCGGCGCGCGGGCGCGTTCGGGCGTGAACAGGAAATCCTGCAGGTAGCCGATGACGTGCTTGGACTTGCCGCCCACTTCGACGAACTCGCGCCCTTCGGCGACGTTCTCCAGCGCGTTCCAGTCCTCGCGCAGCGTGGCGCGGTACTGGTCGAAGTACGCGATCTGCAGGTTGCTGCCGAGCTTCACCTCGCCCGATTGCGGCTTCAGCTCACCGAGCAGCAGCTTCAGCAGCGTGGTCTTGCCGCTGCCGTTGGGGCCGATCAGGCCGATGCGGTCGCCGCGGAAGATCGTGGTGGACAGGCGATCGACCAGCACGCGGTCGCCGTAGGCGAACGTCACGTCCTTGGCTTCGACGACCTTCTTGCCGGAGGACTCGGACTGCGCGAAGTCCATCTTCACGTTGCCCTGCAACTCGCGCCGCTGCGATCGCTCCACGCGCATCTGCTTCAGGCGCGTGACGCGGCCCTCGTCGCGCGTGCGGCGGGCCTTGATGCCCTGCCGGATCCACACTTCCTCCTGCGCCAGCAGCTTGTCGAAACGCGCGTTTTCCTGCGCTTCGGCGTTCAGTCGCTCCTCGCGGCGGCGCAGGTAATTGTCCCAGTCGCCGGGCCAGCTGGTGACCTGGCCGCGGTCGATCTCGACGATGCGCGTGGCGAGTGCGCGCAGGAAGCGGCGATCGTGGGTGATGAACACCAGCGCGCCTTGCCAGGCCTTCAGGAAGCCTTCGAGCCAGTCGATGGCCTCCATGTCGAGGTGGTTGGTCGGCTCGTCCAGCAGCAGCACGTCGGGCGAGGACACCAGCGCGCGGGCGAGCAGCACGCGACGCTTCATGCCGCCGGACAGGCGCGCGAACACGGCGTCGCCGTCCAGTTCCAGGCGCTGCAGGGTCTCGGTCACGCGCTGGTCGAGCGACCAGCCGTTGGCGTCCTCGATCTTCTGCTGCACCTTCGCCAGCGCGTCGGTGTCGACGTGCTCGGCGTGGCTGAGGTGATGGAACTGCGCGAGCCAGCTGCCGAGCTCGCCGAGGCCACCGGCGACCACGTCCCACACGTCGCCATCGGCGCCGGGCGGGACTTCCTGTTCGAGGCGCGCGACCCGGACGCCGTCCTCGCGACGGACCTCGCCGTCGTCGGCGTGGAGATCGCCCGCGATGAGCTTCATCAGCGTGGATTTGCCGGCGCCGTTGCGGCCGATCAGCGCAATGCGCTCGCCGGGTTCGATGGACAGGACGACGTCGGAAAGCAGCAAGGGGCCGCCGACGCCGTAGTCGACGTTGTTCAGGGTGATCAGGGGCATGGGGGGATTCTACCGACTCGCCCGCCCGCGCCTTAGTGCTCTCCGACCAGCCCGATGGAATTCGTCGGAATGCGGCTCGGCGCCGCGCGCCTCACGCCCCTCCCATCCTCCCGCTGCAAGCAGGGGGAGGAGCAACAGCATGGGATCATGACGCCATGCCCTCCCCCACCTCCCTCGCCGCCGCCCGCATCCGCCACTGGGTGCTCTCCGCCTTCCCGCGCGGCCAGAGCGGCATCGACTACGACCAGCCGCCCGGCGATCCCGGCCTGTTCGGCCCCGACAGCGTCACCTGGCGCGTGCATTCCGACTTCCCCGGCATGCTCGCCGGGGGCCTGTGCGCGCTCATGCTTCAGACCCTGCATCCGCGCGCGCTCGCCGGCGTATGGGACCACTCGAACTTCCGCACCGACCTCGTCGGCCGGCTGCGTCGCACGACCAATTTCGTCGCGGGCACGACCTACGCATCGAAGCCGGAAGCGCGAAAGCTGATCGACCGCGTCGCCGGCATCCACGAGCAGGTGCGCGGGACCACCGCCGACGGCCGCGCGTATCGCGCCGACGATCCCGACCTGCTGACCTGGGTGCACGTCACCGAGAGTTTCGGCTTCCTCGAAGGGTTCCGCCGCTATTCGCCGCTTTCGTTGCCCGCCGGCGCCGCCGATGCCTACTACGACGAAGTGCGCCGCGTCGCCGAGGCGCTCGGCGCGCGCGACGTACCGAAGTCCGAAGCCGAAATCGCCGCGTACTTCGCGCGCGTGCAGGGCGAACTGCGCCTGGACGAGCGTTCGCGCGAGGTGCTGTCCGTGCTCGCCCGCATCCGCCTGCCGGTGCCGGCGGCGGGGCTATCGCGCGATCTGTTCCTCGGCGCGGGCACGGCGCTGCTGCCGGACTGGGCCGCGCGCATGCTCGCGCTGGGACGCTTCGAACGCGCGCGTGCGGCCGTCGCCTCGCGCACGCTGCACGCGATCGCGCCACTGTTCCGCGTCGCGCTCAACGACGGCGTGGCGCCGCGCGCGTGCCGGCGCGTGGGCGCCGATCCGTCGATCCTCGAACGCTGGCCCTGAGTCAGCCGCCGCCCGCAGGGCGCAACAGCACGATCTTCGATGCCGTGCGCACGCGGCCGGCGAGGTGGAACGCCATGTCGATCTCGTCGCCGGGCTTGAGCTCGTCGAGCCGCATCGGCGATCCGTCCAGCGCGAACACCTGCGTCTGCGCGTCGATCGCGATGCGGTTGCGGATGCGCGTCTCAGCCTGGTCGACCATCAGCACGTTGGTGCGCGGGACGAATTCGGCCACGGTGCCGTGCAGGTACTGGCCCCAGCCCTGTCCGCGCGTGGTGTCCGGCAGCAGGCGCACCGAGGTCGCTTCGACGCGGTTGCCGGTCTTCACCGTATCGAGCATCACGCGGTCGCCCGGTTGCAGTTTCGGCCGTGTGGCGCGATCGCGCTCGGCCGTCGCCTCGTCATAATAGAGGTTGATCGGAGCGCCCTGCCCCAGCTCGCTGCCGGTGCGCGCGTCGGGACTGAGCACGATCCGGTGCTGCGCCGGATCGTGCCGTTGCAACGTGCCGACCGTGCGGCCCTGCACCTGCGCGATGGCCGCCGTCGCCATGCCGAACGCGACGCACGCCAGCAGCGCGCGATGGATCCAGCCGACGTCCCCGAACGTTCCGTTGCCCATGGCCGCGACTCCACGATGCCCGGCGGCATCATGCGCCGCCGGCGTGTAGGCCGCGTCAGGAACTGCAGGACAGCATCGAGCAGCCCGCGCGCTCACGCGCCCAGTCGGGGCGGCGGCGTGCGTAGGCCTCGTGGCCGGGCTGGTCGTCGTACGGGCGGCGCATCACCTCGAGCAGTTCCGTGACGCCTCCGATGTCGCCCTCGGTGGCGCGATCGATCGCCTGCTGCGCCAGGTAATTGCGCAGCACGTAGCGCGGGTTGGCGGCGTTCATGCGCGCGCGGCGCTCGCCGGCCGGCAGCGACTGGCGCGAGAGCCGCGCGACGTAGCGCGACAGCCATTCGCGCAACGCCGGCTCGACGGCCTCGCGGCGCATCGGGTCGTAGAACGCGTCTTCCATCGGCGCCAGTTCCGGCGCGTCCACGTCGAGGTCGGCGAGGCCGCGGAAGAACAGCGTCATGTCGATCTCGCCTTCCGTCAGCAGGTCCTGCAACTGCTGCATCAGCGCGGTGTCCTCCTCGCGGCATTCGTCCAGGCCGAGCTTGCGCGCGGTGTTCTCGCGATCGGCGTCGAGGTAGGTCGAGACGAAACGGCGCAGGCCCGCCTGCAATGGCTCTGTGTCGTCGAACAGCAGCGACAGCGAACCGGCGAGGCGCCCGAGGTTCCAGTAGGCGACCTGCGGCTGCTGGCCGAAGCGATAACGACGCTGGTAGCGGTCGGTGGTGTTCGGCGTCCAGCCCGGGTCGAAGTTGTCGACCCAGCCGTAGGGGCCGTAATCGATGGTGAGGCCGAGGATCGACATGTTGTCGGTGTTCATCACCCCGTGCACGAAACCGACGCGGATCCAGTGCGCCATCAGCACGGCGGTGCGCTCGCACACCTGTGCGAACCATTCGGCGTACACCGGCTGGCCGCGGCCGAGGCCGCGCAGTTCGGGGAAATCGCGGCGGATGCAGAAATCCGCGAGCTGGCGCAGCAGTTCGGTGTCGTTGCGCGAGGCCGGCAGTTCGAAATTGCCGAAGCGGATGAACGACGGCGCGACGCGGCACACCACCGCGCCGGGCTCCATCTGCGGATGGCCGTCGTAGAACATGTCGCGTTCGACACGCTCGCCGGTGCCGACCAGGCTGAGCGCGCGCGTGGTCGGCACGCCGAGGTGGTGCATCGCCTCGCTGCACAGGAATTCCCGGATCGACGAGCGCAGCACCGCGCGGCCATCGGCGCTGCGCGAGTACGGCGTCGGCCCGGCGCCCTTGAGCTGCAGTTCCCAGCGTTCGCCGTCGGCGTTGATCATCTCGCCCAGCGTGATCGCGCGACCGTCGCCGAGCTGCCCGGCCCACTGGCCGAACTGGTGGCCGCCGTAGTTCGCCGCGAACGGCTGCATGCCCGGCAACAGCGCGTTGCCGCCGAAGACGCGGGCGAAGTCGTCGGAGGAGATGTCGGCCTCGCTGAAGCCGAGCCGCCGCGCCATGTCTTCCGACACCGCCAGCAGGCGCGGCTGCGCCACCGGCGTGGGCTCCACGCGCGAGTACGCCGCGCCGTGCACCTGGCGCACGCCGGGTGAGGTGTCGGGATCGCCCGGCAGATCGCGGACGAAGGTGTTGTCGAAATGCGGACTCAACATGGGCGCGTTCAGCAGGCGGGCGCGGCGGGACGCCTGCCGAGATGGTGCCGCGCCGTGCGGGTACAAGCGGTGAACCTGCGGCATCGGTCGAGCCGGCAGGCGCGGCACATCGACGCGGTTGGCAGTCCGCGGGCGGCCGGGCGGCCGGGCGGCTATGCTGGCCGTTCACGTCGAATGGGGAGACGACCGGATGACCGACCGAGCACGCAAGCACATCGCCCGCCACCAGGTTCGTTCATCCGGGCCGATGCTCGCCGCCGCGATGCTGCTGGCGTCGGCCGTGCCCGCCGGCGCGCAGGCGCCCGCGGCGACGTCGTCGTGCCGGCTCGTCCAGGCCGGCCAGTTGCTCGACCGCCCCGGCCATCCGGCGCGCGGCGCGAGCACGCTGCTGGTGTGCAACGGCCGTATCGAAGCGGTGCGCGACGGCTTCGTCGAGCCGTCGGCCTTCCCGAACGCCACCGGCGCGGCCGTGATCGACCTGCGCCAGCGCTTCGTGCTGCCGGGCCTGATCGACAGCCACGTGCACCTCACCTCCGACAAGGCGGGCGTGGAAGGCCAGCTGGAAGGCATTTCCAAGGGCGTGGCCGACCACGCGTACGAGGCCGCGGTGAATGCGCGCAAGACGCTGCACGCGGGTTTCACCACCGTGCGCAACCTCGGCGACGAGGACGGCGTGACGCTCGCGCTGCGCGACGCGGTGGCCGCGGGCAAGCTGCCGGGGCCGCGCATCGTCGATGCGGGCATGGCGATTTCCGCCACCGCCGGCCACATGGACCCGACGCTGGGCTTCCGCGACGAACTGCACGCCGCGCTCGACGTGCACGGCAACACCTGCGACGGCGCCGAAGCCTGCCGCAAGGCCGTGCGCCGCCAGGTCGCGCGCGGCGCGGACGTGATCAAGATCGCCACCACCGGCGGCGTGAACAGCCGCATCGGCGCGGGGCTGGGCCAGCAGATGTTCGACGACGAGGCGAAGGCCATCGTCGAAACCGCGCACCTGTACAACAAGAAGGTGGCCGTGCACGCGCACGGCGCGGACGGCATCGCGCTCGCACTGCGTGCCGGCGCGGATTCCATCGAACACGGCACGCTGATGGACGAGGCGGACATCAAGCTGCTGCGCCAGACCGGCGCGTATTACGTGCCGACGCTTTCCACGGTGAACGGCTACAAGGAGCGGCTTGCGAAGAATCCCGACGCCTACACCGGCGAGGTGCTGGCCAAGATCCAGTGGCGCATCGGCATCACCGGCAAGGCGCTGGAACGCGCGGTGCCGGCGGGCGTGAAGATCGCCTTCGGCACGGATGCGGGCGTGAGCCTGCACGGGCGCAACGCGGACGAGTTCGAGCTGATGGTCGCGCACGGGATGACGCCCGCGACGGCGATCCAGGCGGCCACGGTGAACGCGGCCGACCTGCTGGGGCTTTCGGATCAGGTGGGCACGCTGGAGCCGGGCAAGCGCGCGGACCTGATCGCGGTGAGCAGCGATCCGTTGTCGGACGTGACGGTGCTCAAGCGCGTGGCGTTCGTGATGAAGGACGGGCGGGTGGAGAAGGATTCGGGCCTCGGGGCGGCCGATTGAGCCGGCAGGCGCGATCGCGCGTCCACTCGACGTGACCCCGTCGTTGTAGAGCGGTTTGCACGCGCGCGGGCGCATTTTTCCCCGCACTCGCGCATCGCTACACAGCCCCACCACGCCCCTCGGTTACACTGTTCAGTCTTCCGACCGGCGTTCGCCGGCGCTGCCGAGTCCTCCCCCATGAGCGCCGAGTCGCAAAGCTCGAACGATGCCCCGTCCCTGAAATTCACCGATCTCGACCTGCCCGAGCCCCTGCTCAAGGCACTGGCCGACGTCGGCTACGAGTCGCCCTCGCCCATCCAGGCCGCCACGATCCCGCCGCTGCTGCAAGGCCGCGACGTGCTCGGCCAGGCGCAGACCGGCACCGGCAAGACCGCCGCGTTCGCGCTGCCGATCCTGGCGCGGATCGAGCCGGGCCAGCACAAGCCGCAGGCGCTGGTGCTGGCACCGACGCGCGAGCTGGCGATCCAGGTCGCCGAGGCGTTCCAGAAGTACGCCCACCACCTGCCCGGCTTCCACGTGCTGCCGATCTACGGCGGCCAGAGCTACTACCCGCAGTTGCAGGCGCTCAAGCGCGGCGTGCAGGTCGTGGTCGGCACGCCCGGCCGCGTGATCGACCATCTGGAACGCGGCTCTCTCGACTTGTCGGAACTGCGCTGCCTGGTGCTCGACGAAGCCGACGAAATGCTGCGCATGGGCTTCATCGACGACGTCGAGGCGGTGCTGAAGAAGACGCCGGAAACGCGTCAGGTCGCGCTGTTCTCGGCGACGATGCCGCCGCCGATCAAGCGCATCGCGCAGACGTACCTGAAGGACCCGGTCGAGATCTCGATCAAGGCCAAGACCACCACCGCCGCCAACATCCGCCAGCGCTACTGGGCGGTGAGCGGCGTGCACAAGCTCGATGCGATCACGCGCATCCTGGAAGCCGAGCCGTTCGACGCGATGATCGTGTTCGCGCGCACCAAGCAGGCGACCGAGGAGCTGGCCGACAAGCTCGCCGCGCGCGGGATTGCCGCTGCCGCCATCAACGGCGACGTGCAGCAGGCGCAGCGCGAGAAGACCATCCAGAACCTCAAGGACGGCAAGATCGACGTGCTGGTCGCCACCGACGTGGCCGCGCGCGGCCTGGACGTTGAGCGCATCAGCCACGTGCTGAACTTCGACATTCCGTACGACACCGAAAGCTATGTGCACCGCATCGGCCGCACCGGCCGCGCGGGTCGCAAGGGCGAGGCGATCCTGTTCGTCACGCCGCGCGAGCGCGGCATGCTGCGCGCGATCGAGCGCGCCACGCGCCAGCCGATCGAGCCGATGGCGCTGCCCACCATCGAAACGGTGAACGAGCAGCGCGTGAACCGCTTCCTCGGCCGCATCACCGGCGCGCTCGACAGCGACGACCTGGCGCAGTTCCGCGACCTGGTCGAGCGCTACGAGCGCGAGCAGGACGTGCCTGCGGTGGAGATCGCCGCGGCGCTGGCGAAGCTCGTGCAGGGCGACATGCCGCTGCTGCTCGACGCCACCGCGGAGAAGCTGCGACCGCATGCGCAGGTCGGTTTCGAACAGCGAGGCCCGCGCGAACAGGGGCGCGATTCGCGCTTCGGCCGCGATCGGGATGCGCGTTTCGAACGCGACGGCGGGTCGCGCGCGGCGCGCGAGCCGCGTCAGGAGTCCCGTCATGAGCCGCGCCACGAACCTCGCCATGATCGCGGCGAACGGTTCGAGCGTCCGCAGCGCAGCGAAACGGCGGGCGCTCCGGCGGAGCGTTACGAGCGTCCGGCGATCGAACGACCGCAGTTCGAACAGCCCCGCTCCGAGCGTCCGCAGAACGAGCGTTCGTTCAACGCGGGCGAATCGATGTTCGACGACGACGCGCCGGCACCGCGCCGCGAACCTCGCGAGCCGCGCGAATCGCGCGAGCCCGAGGTCGGGATGGAAACCTTCCGCATCGAGGTCGGCCACGTGCATGGCGTGAAGCCGGGCAACATCGTTGGCGCGATCGCCAACGAGGCCGAACTGGAAAGCCGCTACATCGGCCGCATCGACATCCGCGACGACCACAGCCTGATCGACCTGCCCGAAGGCATGCCGCGCGAGGTCATGGACCACCTCAAGCGCGTGCGCGTGGCCGGCCAGCAGCTGCGCATCAGCCGCGCCGGCGAAGGCGGCGGCCATGGCGCCCAGCGTCCGCACGGCCGTCATGCGCGCGAGTTCGACGGCGAGCGCCGTCCGCCGCGCGGGCCGCGTCCGCCGCACGGGGCGGGGCCGCGGAAGCCGGGTGGGTTCCGGCGCTGAGGTTCCTGCGGGTGCGTGGCGCGTAGGCGGCGCGATCCGTCCTGACGCAGGGTTTGGCGGGCGCTTGTCCGCCGGTGGGCTGCATCGCCCTCACGCACATCATCCCGGCGAAGCCCGGGATGACGGTCGATGTGGGGACGAGTCCATCTGGGACGGGCGGCTTCTGACGCGTCCCTGATGGCGATGTCCGCACACCCCTCAGCCCCTCATTCCTTCGATGGCATCATCCTTCGCCCGCCGTCGATCACGGAACCTCCGAAGCGCCGATGCACCTGATCCTCCTCAGCGCCCTGTGCAGCGTCCTCGTTTCGGTGCTGCTCAAGCTCGCGCCGCGGGCGCGGCTCGATGTCGGACAACTGGTCACCTGGAACTATCTCGCCGCCGGCGCGCTGTGCGCGTGGCTGCTGCGGCCGCCGCTGCACAGCCTCACCCATCCCGACACGCCATGGGCCGCGCTGCTGGGGCTCGCGGTGGTGCTGCCGTCGCTGTTCCTCGTGCTCGGCGCGTCGGTGCGCGCGGCGGGCATCGTGCGAACCGACGTGGCGCAGCGACTGTCGTTGCTGCTGTCGCTGCTGGCAGCGTTCACGCTGTTCGGCGAACGGGCCGACGGGCTGCGGCTGCTCGGCCTCGCGCTGGGGCTGGTGGCCGTCGCCGGCATCGTCGCGCGGCCCGAACCCGCGCCTGTCGGCGCGGAACGACGGAGCTGGCTCCTGCTGCTCACCGTCTGGATCGGCTTCGCGCTGGTGGACGTGATGCTCAAGCGCATCGCCCTGGCGGGCACGCCGTCGATGGCGGCGTTGCAGGCCGCGTTCGCCATCGCCTTCGCGCTGATGTTCGCCACGCAACTCGTGCGCCAGTTGCGCGGGCGCACGCGGTTGTCATGGCGAAACTTCGGCGGCGGGCTGCTGCTCGGACTGCTGAATTTCGGCAACATCGTCTTCTACGTGCGCGCGCACCAGGCGCTGCCGGACAGCCCGTCGGTCGTGTTCGCGGCCATGAACATCGGCGTGGTCGTGCTGGGCACGCTGGTGGGCGTGTTCGCGTTCGGCGAGAAGACCAGCCGATGGAACCGCGCGGCGATCGTCCTGGCACTGGTCGCCATCGCGCTCATCGCGATGGCGCCGCGCGCGTAGCGGCGGCGGATTTGGCATAGTCGAACGCCGCCCCGCCGCCCCGCTCCACCATGCCCCGCCTGCTCGTCTTCCAGCACGTCGCCGCCGAACCGCTGGGCACGCTCGATCCGCTGATCCGCCGGCGCGGGCACCGCATCCGGTTCGCCAATTTCGAGCGGCAGCCGGATTTCGAGCCGAACGTGGACCGTTATCGCGGCCTCATCGTGCTCGGCGGGCCGATGAACGTCGAGGACCAGGCGCGGCGACCGCACCTGAAGACCGAACTGCGCGCGATCGAACGCATGCTCGAACAGGGCAAGCCCGTGCTCGGCATCTGCCTGGGCGCGCAGCTGCTCGCGCACGTGCTCGGCGCGCCGGTGCGGCGGCACGAGGCGCCCGAGATCGGCTGGTATCCGCTGCGAACGACGGACGCCGGCCGCGATGATCCGGTGCTTTCGCCGCTGGGCGACATGGCGCAGGTGTTCCAGTGGCATCGCTACAGCTTCGAGGTGCCGCGCGAGGCCACGCACCTGGCCAGCACCTCCGGCTGCGAGCACCAGGCCTTCCGCCATGGCGAGAACGCGTACGGCTTCCAGTTCCACCTGGAGATGGACGAGGCGCTGATCGAACGCTGGCTGCGCAATCCGGCGTATCGCGAGGAACTGGCGGAACTGGGCGGGCTCGATCCGGCGCGTGCCGATGTCGAGGCGATCCGGCGCCACACGCACGAGCACATCGCCGGCATGCAGGCGCGGGCGGACGAGGTGTTCAACCGCTTCCTCGATCTGGTCGGCCGGCCGCAGCGGCGGATCACGCTGCCTTCGCGCGAGTGGGTCTGAACTCCCGCGCGGGCTTGGTGTGAAAGCTCTAGAGCCGGGCGCGAAGGTGACCGGACCCCAGCCACTCCCATCGAGGGACCCCGCATGGCGAAGTTCAAGAAAGCGGCCGGCACCAGCACGGCACAGGGCGCACGCCCGCGCAAAAAGACCGGCACGCGGACCGAACAGCAGCAGGCCGACCAGCTCTCGCGCAGCCTGAGCGAATCGGCGCAGCAGATCTGGCTGGCCGGCGTGGGCGCGTTCTCGCGCGCGCAGGCCGAAGGCACGAAGCTGTTCGATGCGCTGATCAAGGAAGGCACGACACTGGAACAGACCGCACGCCGCCTCGCCGGCGGCCAGGCCGACGCGATGCGCGACGCGGTCGGCTCGAAGGTGGGCCAGGCGCGCGAACGCGCGGCGGACACCTGGGATCGCCTGGAAAAGGTGTTCGAGGATCGCGTGCAGCGTGCGCTGGTGAAGCTGGGCGTGCCCGGTCGCGACGATCTGAACGAACTCAGTCGCCGCGTCGATGCGCTCACGACCGAACTGCGCCGCCAGGGCGGCACCGCCGCTGCACGCAAGTCGCCCGCCGGCAAGTCGCCGGCCCGGAAGGCCACCGCCAGCCGGCAGGCGACGCAGGCGCCGGCCGCGCGCAAGTCGCCACGCAAGGCGACGCGCGCGCGATCCAGCGCGACGACCTGATCCCTACCGCTTCAAGGCCCGGCCCTCTCGCCGGACACCGACAAGCCCGCCAGTCCGCGTCTTCCGTATGCTCCCCTCCCCTTACGGTTTCGGACTGGCGGGCTTTCTCTTGCGCGCAGCCAACCGGCGCACGTGATCCGCGCCACACGGGGCGCCACGCCGCTGTCGTATAGTCGCCAGCCTCCGACATTTCCGGGCTGTGCATGCTGGCTGGCTTTTCCCTGACGATCGCGCTCCTCATCACCGTCCTGCTGGGCGCCGCCGCGACGGCGTGGCTGTGGCTGGTGCGTCGAAGGCAGGAGGAGACCGCCGCCGGCATCGGCGCGTTGGCCGACATGCGCTGGCGCGAGTTCTCGCGACTGGTGGTGGAAGCCTTGCAGGCGCGGGGCTTCGAAGCCGAATCGATCGAACAGACGCTCGAACGCGGCCCGCAGGCCGAACTGCGCCTGCGACGCGATGGCCGCACCTGGCTGCTGGCATGCAAGCTGGCCGCCGCGCGTTCGCGTCTGGGCGTGGCGACGGTGCGCGAACTGGCCGACTCGGTACGTTTCAACGGAGCCGCCGGCGGCCTGCTCGCCACGCCGGCGCGCATCGACGCGGACGCACGCAAGGCAGCCGATGGCCTGGAACTGTTCGACGGCAACGCGCTGTGGGCGCTGGTCGGCCCGATGCTGCCGGCCTCGCTGCGTGACGACCTCACCGCCAACGCACGCCGGCGCAGCGTGCGCGAGACCGCGCTGGCGTGGGTCGGGGCACTGGTGCTGGGCGTCGCGGCGGGGTTCGTGCCGGCGCTGATGCAGGACGACCCGGCGGCGGCGACGCCGGTCGAGGCACCCGCCGCGCCCACGCCGGCGCAACCGGCTTCGACTGGGCCACAGGTTCCCGTTGCGGATCCGTCGCTCGCCGCTCCCGCCGACCCGAACCGCGAGCAGTTCGAACGCGGCGAAGTGATCCACGCGATCGCCGCGCTGCCGTGGGTCGAACGCGTGATGTGGTCGACCAGTTCGACGCTGGTGATCCAGCAGCGCGAAGACGTGGACCAGCACGACGTGCACGAGGTCTGCAACGTCCTCGCGCGTTACGACGCGCTGCGCGCCTCGCGCCTGCAGCTGCAGCCGCCGGCGGCGAGCGAGCGGAAGGTGCGGTTCCTGCAGTGCCGGGCGTACTGAGGCCTTGAAGCCCCTCTCCTCCGGAAGAGCGGTCGGGGTGAGGGTCGGCGGTGGGGGATGCGACCCGATCGCCGGTGTGACAAGGCTTTTGTAGCCCGGGTAAGCGAAGCGCACCCGGGGATTTCGCGCACTACCCGGGTGCGCTTCGCTTACCCGGGCTACAAGAGCTACAAAGGCTACAAGAGCCACAAGACCGGCAACGATGCTGAGGTGCCCTCAGCCTGGATCCCGGCCTTCGCCGGGATGACGATGGTCAGTTGGTCCGTCGATCGACCGCGCTACCAATGCACCCCACGCATCAGCGCCGCGAACGCGATCTGCTCGCTGCTCGGCGCGACTTCGCCCTTCAGCGCCTGCTTGTCGCCGCGCGCGGCGGCGGAATCGGGGAACAATTCGAAGGCGGTGCTCATGATCACTTCGTAAGCCTTCGGGGCCAGTGCGTTCACCACCGAAGCGAAGATGCCCAGGCGCGTCGCAATGCGGCTGGGGCGTTCGATGATGCCCTTGATCACCAGGTCCGCCGCCTCTTCCGGCGTCAGCGTCGGCACGCTGTCGTACATCCGGGTCGGAGCGATCATTGGCGTCTTCACCAGCGGCATGTTGATCGTGGTGAAGCAGATGCCCTTGCCCGACAGTTCGCCCTGCGCGCATCGGCTCCACGCGTCCAGCGCGGCTTTCGACGCCACGTAGGCCGAAAAACGCGGCGAATTGGCGAGCACGCCGATCGAGCTGATGTTGATGATGTGGCCCTTCCGGCGCTGCGTCATGCCGGGCAGGAAACCCATGATCAGGCGCAGGCTGCCGAAATAATTCAGCTGCATCGTGCGTTCGAAATCGTGGAAGCGGTCGTAGCTGAGCTCGATCGAACGACGGATCGAGCGTCCGGCGTTGTTCACCAGCACGTCGCAACGGCCGTGCTCTTCCAGCACGGTTTTCACCAGGCGGTCGCAGTCGTCCATGTCCGCCAGGTCGGCGGTGTAGGCGAACACCTTGCCGCCGGCAGCGTTCATGTCGTCGCGGGCCTTGAACAGTTCCTCCTCGCCACGCGCGACGATGATCGTGATCGCGCCGGCTTCGGCCACGCGCTGCGCGGTCGCCAGGCCGATGCCCGACGAACCGCCGGTGATCACCACGACCTTGTTGCGCACCTTGCCCTTGAGGCTGCGGTCGACGAACAGGTCCGGGTCGAGGTGGCGTTCCCAGTAATCCCACAGCCGCCACGCGTAGGTGTCCAGCGCCGGCACGTGGATGCCGCTTCCCTTGAGCGCACGCTCGGCCTCGCGATTGTCGAAGCGAGTCGGGTAGGCGAGGAACTTCAACACCTGCTTGGGGATCTTGAAATCGCGCAGCAGCATGCCGACGAAACGCCGCACCGGCGGCAGGTTCGCCACCGCACCGCGCACGCTGCCGGGGATGAAGGCGAACATGCGCGCGTCGATGCGCATGGCCATCTCCGGCGAATGCCCGGCGCGCGCGAAGGTGTTGAGCACCTCGCCCACGCGCAACGGCTCGGGGTCGGTCAGGTGGAAACAGTGGCCGTCCAGGCGCGGCTTGTGTGCGATGTGGTCCATCGCGTCGACCACGTAATCCACGGGCACGATGTTGATGCGACCGCCTTCCAGGCCGAGCATCGGCATCCACGGCGGCAGCATCTCGCGCAGTTTCTTGAGGAAGGTGAAGAAGAAATACGGGCCGTCGATCTTGTCCATCTCGCCGGTGCGCGAGTGGCCGACCACCATGCCGGGACGATAGATGCGCCATTTCACGCGCGTTTCCCGCCGGACCAGCCCTTCGGAGTCGTGCTTGGTGCGAAGGTAGGGATCGTCCAGTCCCTCAGCTTCGTCGAACATGTCCTCGCGGAACACACCCGGATACAGGCCGGCGGCGGCGATCGAACTGGTGTGGTGGAACACGCCGGCTTCCAGCGCCGCCGCGAGATCCAGCGCATGCCGAGTGCCGTCGACGTTGGCCGCGTACTGGGCCTCCGGCTTGGCGGTGAGGTCGTAGATCGCCGCGAGGTGGAAGAAGTGCTTCACCTTGCCCTTCAGCGCACGCACCTGTGCGGCGGAGACGCCGCACGTTTCCTGCGTCATGTCGCCTTCGACCGGGACCACGCGCTTCATGTCCCAGGCCATCTTCTTCGCGACGGCGTCGAGCTTCCTGCGCGAATCCTTCCGCACCAGCACGTAGACCGTGCCCTTGCGCTGGCGGAGCAGCCGGTCGACCAGGAAGCGGCCGATGAAACCCGTGGCACCGGTGACGAAGTAGCTCATTGCCCTCTCCCCGACCTTGTGTCCGCCGCGCGGCGTGGCTCCTACGTTGCCAGAGGCCCCGCTCCGTCACAATTCCCCGCCGTATTGACCACCCCGACGGTGCGTGAGGTAATTCCGGCCACGATCCCGCCTCGCCGGAGGGCCGCCGCCATGGCCGACCTGCAGTCCGCTTTCGAACAAGCCGCGAAGGACGTCCAGGGCCTGCCCGAGCGCCCCGACAACGACACCCTGCTGCGCCTGTACGCGCTCTACAAGCAGGGCTCCGAAGGCGACGTCGCCGGGCCGAAGCCGGGGTTCTTCGATTTCGTCGGCACCGCCAAGTACGAGGCCTGGGCGAAGCTCAAGGGCATGTGCAGCGACGATGCCAAGCAGAAGTACATCGACCTGGTGAAAAAGCTGCGCGCCTGACACGCGCCGCAGCCGCCCGACACGACCGATGGCGAAGCAGACACGCCAGCGCATCCTCGACAGCGCATTGACGATGTTCAACGCCCTGGGCGAACCGAACGTCACCACCAACCACATCGCCGACGAGCTGGAGATCAGCCCGGGCAACCTGTACTACCACTTCCGCAACAAGGACGACATCATCGAGCAGTTGTTCGCGCGCTTCGAGGAGCGCATGGACGCCGCGCTCGCCGCGCCGCAGGGCCGCCTCCCCGGACTGGAGGACATCTGGCTGCAGCTGCACCTGGTGTTCGAATGCATCTGGGATTACCGCTTCCTGCATCGCGACCTGGTGGAGATCCTCAGCCGCAACCGTCGCCTGCGGCTGCGCTTCGCGCGCATCCTGCGACGCGCCAACGACCAGGCGCATACGGTGATGCGCGGGCTGGTGCAGGCGGGAATCATGCGTGCGTCGAAGGACGAACTCGCCGCCACGGCGACGAACGTGCTGGTCATCGCCACCTTCTGGCTGAACTACGCCGCCGCACGCGGCGACAAGGACGAACACGCGGCGATCCGCGACGGCATCGTGCAGGTGATGATGCTGCTGGCGCCGTTCCTTCGCGATGCGGAACGGGTGCATCTCAATACGCTGACGCGGGCGTATCTGGACTGAAAGGCACCTCGTCTCACTGCCCACTCCACCCGCAGGAACACCCGTCTCGCCCCTTGCCCCCCTTGCCAGCCCCCGGGCGCAGGCGGGATGCTGCGCGCTCGACCCGCACAGAGGCACCGCCGATGGCCGCGAAGTCCAGTTGGGCCGCCTTTCCGCACGATGCCAGGAGCTTCGCCTACGCCGGCGAGGGCCTGAAAAAAGCCTGGTCGAAGCTGCATGCCGGCGACGCGGAGCCCTACCCCGACGCGCGACGCGCGGCCACCCTCCTGGCCGCCGCTGGCAAGGCGGCGCCAAAAGGCATGGAAGCCGATTCGCTTGCTGCGGCGTTGCAGGACGCCTGGCGGGCCTTCCATCGCGGCGATTTCCAGGTCGCGTACGACGCGGGGGTGGCGCTAGGGCCGATCGGCGCCTCGGTGGCGGTGAAGGCACTCGGCATCCATACGACGTACCTGGTCCACGCGGACGAGGAGCGCCTGCGGCGGTTCGAACAGGGCGCGAAGCTGGCCGAAGCGGCCATCAAGGCGCTACCCGATGAAGCGAACAGCCATTACCGCTACGCCTTCGCGCTGGGCCGTTACAGCCAGGGACTGAGCATCGCCAAGGCGCTGAAGGCCGGGATTGCGGGCAAGGTCCGCGGGGCGCTGGAAGCCACGCTGGATCTTTCCCCCAAGCACGCCGAGGCGCACACCGCGATGGCGCTCTACCACGCCGAAATCATCGGCAAGGTCGGCGCGATGATCGGCGGCCTGACCTACGGCGCGAAAGCCGGGGAAGCGGAGAAGCACATCGCAACGGCGCTCAAGCTCACGCCCGACTCGCCGATCGCCCACATCGAACACGGCAACGTGTTGATGCTGCTGCACGGCGACAAGAAGGAAGATGCAGCCGCCGCCGAATACGAGAAAGCGGCCAGGCTCAAGCCGCTCGACGCGATGGAAGCGCTGGATGCGGACTACGCGGCATCGCAGCTGGAATAGCCTGGGTGCCGGGAGTCAGAGCTCCGGATGCAGCATCCCGAGGTAGCCCCGCTCCCGCGCCACGCGGGCGAGCGCCGGCAAGGTGCGCACCCCCAGCTTCACCATCAGGCTCGTGCGGTGGCGGTACAGGGTCTTCACGCTGATGCCGAGGTCGGCGGCGATCGCCTTGGGCGGCAGCTCGGACAGCAGGCCGCGCAGGGTTTCCAGTTCGCGCGGGGTCAGGCCGAAATCGCGCGGGCGGTCCACCGCCTGCCCGACGTCGCTGCTCAGCGCCACGTCGCCCTTCATCACACGGTCGAGCACCGTCACGAGTTCCGCGATCGCGGCGGTCTTGGTCACGTACCCGTGGGCGCCTTCGTCCAGCGCCCGCAGCACCACGCCCGGATCGCTGTGCATGCTGACGACGACCCGACGCACCTGCGGCAACTTCTTCCCGAGCGTGCGCAGCAGGACGAGGCCGCCTTCGGCGGTCGTCAGGCTGAGGTCGATGACCGCCACGTCGATGGGACGGATGCGGACGATCTCGAGCGCCTGCGCAGCGTCGGCGGCTTCGGCGACCACTTCGTAGCGGCCCGTATTGTGGAAAAGGCGTTTGAAGCCTTCCCGGACGATCGCGTGGTCGTCCACAAGGAGTGTGCGGATCATTCCGCGAGTTTCCTTGACCGCAAGGGCCGGTGTAAGCGGAATATTCTGATTGTGATGAGGAAGAGTCCCAATCGGACAGGGGTGTTGCCAACCTCCCGCCTCTTTGCGCTATACTGCGCAGCCCTTACGGGCGGTTAGCTCAGCGGTAGAGCACTGCTTTCACACGGCAGGGGTCACAAGTTCGAAACTTGTACCGCCCACCAGTTTCAGGCAAAGGCCGGCGAAAGCCGGCCTTTTGCTTTTTCCGATCCGACCCGCTCCCGATGTGAACCGGAGGCCCAGATGAACGGAACGCGCCTGTACCACAATCCGCGCTGCTCGAAATCGCGCGGCGCACTCGAACTCCTGCGCGAACGCGGCATCGAGCCCGGGATCGTGTCCTATCTGGAAACCCCGCCCTCCCCGGCCGAGTTGCGGAGCCTGCTCGACATGCTGGGCGTCCCCGCCCGCGCCCTGCTGCGCACCGGCGAGGACGAATACCGGGCGCTCGGCCTCGCCGATGAATCCCTGCCGGAGTCGGCGCTGATCGAGGCGATGAGTACCCATCCGCGCCTCATCGAACGTCCGATCTTCATGCACGGCGGGCGCGCCATCATCGGCCGCCCGCCGGAACGCGTGCTGGAGCTGCTCGACTAGCGCGCTCCGGTCAGAGCCGGGCGTCGACCTCGTCGCGCGGATACAGGCTCTTGATGTCGTAAAGCAGCGCCTGCGGCCGACCGTAGGCACGGGCGCCGGTCGCGCCGAGCTTCCGGAATTCGTCGTGCGCGACGGCCAGGACGATGGCGTCGTACACGCCGCGCTCGGGCTCGGCGACCAGCTCGATCCCATAGGCGGCGCGCGCCTCGCCCGCGTCGGCCCACGGATCGTGGATGTCCACCTTCGCGCGGTATTCGCCGAACTTCTGCGCCAGCTCCACCACGCGCGTGTTGCGAAGGTCGGCGCAGTTCTCCTTGAACGTGAGACCCAGGATGAGGATGCGCGCCCCCGCGACGGCGATGTCGCGCTGGATCATCAGTTTCACCACATCGGTCGCGACATGCTCGCCCATCGCGTCGTTGATGCGCCGGCAGGCCAGCAGGATGTCCGGGTAATACCCCGCGGCCTGCGCCTTCTGGATCAGGTAATACGGATCCACGCCGATGCAGTGCCCGCCCACCAGTCCGGGCCGGAACGGCAGGAAGTTCCACTTGGTCCCGGCCGCTTCCAGCACCTCGGTCGTATCGATCCCGAGCCGCTGGAAGATCAGCGCGAACTCGTTGACCAGCGCGATGTTCGCGTCGCGCTGAGTATTCTCGATGACCTTGGACGCCTCTGCCACGCGCAGGCTGGACACCTTGTGCGTCCCGGCCTTGATGATGCTGCGGTACAGCGCATCGACGAACGCAGCCGTCTCCGGCGTGGACCCCGACGTCACCTTCGGAATGTCGACCAGCTTGCGCTGCTTGTCCCCCGGATTGATGCGCTCCGGGCTGTAGCCGACGAAGAAATCCTGGTTGAACACCAGCCCCGACGCGCGCTCGAGTTCCGGCACGCAGATCTCCTCGGTCGCGCCCGGATAGACGGTGGACTCGTATATCACCGTATCGCCCTTCTTCAGCACGGTGCCGATGGTGCGGCTGGCCTCGATCAGGGGGCGGAAGTCGGGGCGTTTGTGTTCGTCTACGGGGGTGGGGACTGTGACGATGAAGACGTTGCAGTCGCGGAGAAGTGCGAGCTCCGAGGTGAACTGCAGACTGGTTGCCGACGCGATCTCGGCCGCATCGGCTTCACCATTGATATCCATTTTGCCGCGCAGTTCCATGACGCGCGACAGGTCGATATCGAAGCCGATGGTCGGGTGGGATCGACCGAACTCGATGGCCAGGGGCAAGCCCACGTACCCCAGGCCGATGACCGCGATTCGACACTCGTTGAGCCCCATCCACCATCCTCCGCAAGATCGCAGTCCCACTTGGGAAGGGACCGCCGCCAGCCATCATATCCGTCGCAGAGGGCGGGCAGCAGCTACTCGTCCCGGCTCATCCAGAGCCATGCCAAGCAGGCGCCGAATACACCTGCAAGCGCATCCGCTGCTGATGGGGTGCGATGCGGGAGTCCAGCCTGCGCGAGTTCGATCAGAACGGACACGCCTATGCACAGGGCGAAGAATGCGACCCTCGTCATGGACCGGAACAGCGCTAGCAGACTGGCACCGTATCTCTGACCGCGATTAACAGACGCGGACGATCAGCGGAGAGAATTTCTGATTGCAATACCATCCAAACGCAGGACTCCAGCGATCTGCGTATCCGCCAACGATCGTGACCGGAGCGAGAGCCCTATCCATTGCTGCTTGCAGTCGGCGGGGACTTCGAGCGACTGATCGACGCGCTTCCACGTGTCTTTGGCACCGCCCGACAGATCGACGCGTACGAGCTCGGCACCCGAAGCGCACCCCACTACAAGCGAGAAAGGTCTTGGCGCATTCGTCCCGTCATCGAACGCGGCGCTCAGCGTGTACGGCCCCGGAACCAGCGCCAGGCGCTGCGAAGGCGCGTGCAGGACAACCGCGCGGCCGCTGAAATCAATGCGAAGCGATTGTCTTCCCGATGCGGCACTCCCACGCTCCAACGAGATGTCGACGCCGGGCCCGCCGTCCCAGCTCCACGCGAACTCACCCGCGATTGGCTCAGCCTCTTCGAAGTCGCCGTCGAACACGTTTCCGGCCAGCGCACGCTCGCGAGGCCCGAGGCTCTGCAGCCAGGTGGTGCGTGCCGCGCTCGGCCGGCCAGCGCGCGCCAATGTGTCGATCAGCGCGGAACGCTCGAGAGGGGCCAGCGGCCGACGTGTGGACAGATCCTCGATCACCTCGGCCGCAATGGCCGGATCGGTCGAAGGAGCCATCAGGATCGACATCATGCGTCCCGTCCATGGTGGATCGGCTACAAGACTGTCGACGAGAGCGGTTCTGAGTGAGACGTCGTCAAGGTCCGGCGCGAGTGCCTGCAACAGGGCTTCGCCCAGGCCGGGTTCGACGCGCAGGATGGCATCGAGATGCTCGATACCCTCACCCGCCGCACCGCGCCTGAAAGCCTCGTCCATCAGGAACGCGTGCGCCTGCCAATCGCGCGGATCCCGCCGGACGGCGATGCGATACAGCTCCTGTGCGCGTTCGCTTGCACCGCGTCGGGCGGCGGCAATGCCGAGCATGCGGAAGGCGGTGCCGTCGACGGGACGATCGCGAAGCGCCGCATGCGCACGCGCCTCCATCATGGTCGGCCGGAGGTTGCCAGCATCGGCAAGTATCCGATCCGGACCGAGCGCCGGTCCATACTGCGTATCGACGCGGAGCAGGCACCAACCGCCGAACGCCAGCAGAGCAGACGCCGCCAAGCCAAGGAGAATCCGGCCCGGCGACGCCCCTGCACGTGCGCCGTTATCTCGCCTTCGGCGAGGCATGGTTGCCGTACCCGTAGCCGTAATGCTCTTCGCCGGCCTCCAGGTCGAAGCGCGTGAGCACCGCACCAATGACCCGTGCGCGTGCAAACTGGAGGCGGCGGATGGAAGCCTGCAACGCATCGATTCGCGTGGCCTGGGCCGCGACGACGATCATCGTCGCTTCCGCGTGGTTGGCCAGCAGCGGCGCATCGGCAAGGCCGAGGATCGGCGGGCCATCCAGGACGATGACGTCGAAGTGTTCGCGCAATTCGGCCAGAAGCTTCGGAAGTGCATCTCCGCCGAGCAGCTCGGGCGGATTCGGCGGCAGCGGGCCGGAGGTGATCACGCTGAGCGCACCATTGCGCCAGGACTGCACGGCCTCATCCAGTCCGCAGGCGCCGGACAGCAGGCTGGACAAGCCTCTTGCGGCCGACAGCCCCGTGCTCCTGTGCACGGATGCACCACGCAGATCCGCGTCGATAAGCAACACGCGCTTGCCGAGCTGCGCGATGTTCTGCGCGAGTTCCAGCGCGGTGGTGCTCTTGCCTTCGGATGGACCAGCCGAGGTGATCAGCATCGTGCCCGGAAGCCCGTGGGCGGTCGCGAACTGCAACGCGGTGCGAACGGAGCGATAGGACTCCGAGAACGCCGACCGCAGGTCGGACGCGGCCTCCTGCGGCGTCACACCGTCGGCCAGTCGAGGGATGGCGCCGAGTACCGCGAGATCGCTCGCCGCCTCCAGTGCCTTCGGATCGCGCACCGTGTTGTCGAGGTAATGCACCACGAACACCACGAGAACGCCAAGGAACACGCCGAGCACCAGCCCGATCGCAAGGTTCAACAACTTGCGCGGCGAGCTCGCCTTGGTTGGAGGCGTCGCCACGTCGATCACGGAGATGTTGTTCGCACCGATACCGCCGGCGACACCGATTTCCTTGTACCGCTGCAATAGCGCGTCGTAGAGCTGACGATTCTTCTCCGCCTCGCGTTTGAGGATGTTGTACTGGATCGACCGCTCCTGCAGGTCCAGCACGTCGCCCTTCAACGCGTCGATACGCGACTTGAGCAGGTTCTCCTGCGCAAGCGCCGCTTCGTAGTCGATTCTCACGGCCTGGCGGATATTCGACACCTCGGCCGCGATCTGCCGGTTCGCCTCGGCGATCTGCTGTTGCAGCTGCCTCATGTTCGGATAGTCGGGTTTGAACGTCGCCAGCGAGTTCTGGTAGTTCGCCTCCATCGCTGCCTTCTGTTCGCGCAACTTCTGGATCAGCAGGTTACCGACCACCTGCGGCAACGCCATGCCGTCGCCTTCGCTGGCCCGTTGCCAGAGTGCCTCCGCCTTCATCCGCGCGCCTTGGGCCGTGGCGAGCGCCGCATTGAGGTCGCTCAGGCTTTGTGCATCGAGCGATGGCTTGTCGTCGCTGACCGAGACGATATGCTCCTGCGCGGAGAACGCCACGACCTGCCGCTCTGAATCTTCCAGCCGGTCCTTGAGCTGCGCGAGGCGCTCTTCCAGGTACTTCTTCGCATACGAGGACGCCTGGAATCTTCGCTCCAGGTTGCTGGCGATGAATGCGGTGGCGTACGCATTGGCGACTTTGGCCGACAAGCCCGGATCGGGCGAATCGAAGTTCACGCGCACCAGACGCGAGTTCCGGATGGGTTCGATGGAAAGCGCTTCTAGCACGGGCTTCACGACGGCGTCCTCACGAAGCTGCCGGCGCAGACTGTTGTTCACGGGTTTGCCGTCGGCTCGCTCCTCCGCATCCTCGTCTGCTGCCTCGACGTACTTCTCGTACGTCGGTTCGGCGACCATCCTGAGGTCCTCGATGACCCGCTTGGCCAACGACTCGCTCTTCAGCAATTCGTACTGCGTCTGATAGAAGTCGCGGTCGAGCGGTGATTCGGTGGGCTCGATCGCCTCGAACGAAACCACCTTCATCGTGTCGCGCTCGATCTGCAACGTCGTTCCGGCGCGGTACGACGGCGTCGCTAGCAGAGTGAACACCAGCGCCAGGAACACAGTCGCGATCGCAGTCCCGGCGAACAGGCGCCAACGCCGGCGCAGGATGCCCCAGTATTCGAGGAGGTCGATGTGGTCCTCCTGGCCCTCCGCAGGCGTGGAGTATTCGACGATCGTGCTCATTGGTATGCCCTCCACACGGCCACGAAGGGCGCCAACTGGATCAGCGTCTTCAAGGTCTGCTTTCCCGTCGACGTGTCCACGATGATCAGGTCGTCGCCGTAGACGGCCGGGTCCGCATCCTCCCCGCGGCTGATCGCTGCGATGTCGAAGCGTGCGAACTGACGTTCGCCATCGACCGTTCGGAACACCAGGACGTTTCGCTCGCTGCCGACATCATTCAAACCTTCGGCGAGCGCCAGCGACTGCAGCAACGTCAACCGCGAACTCATCGGATAGATCCCCGGCTTCTTCACCGCGCCGCTGACGGTCACGCGCTGGCTGGAGAATTCCTTGACGAAAACGCTCACCTGCGGGTTCTGCAGATAGCGGTCGCGATAGCGACCCGCGATCTCCTGCTCCGCGTCGCCAACGGTGCGTCCGGCCACTTCCACGCCGCCGATCAGCGGCAGCGAAATCTGGCCGGCGTTGTTCACGCGGACTTCGCGATTGAGGTCCTGCACCTGGAAGACCGTCACGGCGAGGAGATCGCTCGGCCCGATGCGGTACTCGCTGTGGCCCAGGGCCTCGGTGACCGGGTCGGCTTCGGGCAGCGATGAAGCCGCACCGGGCGTTCCGTTCGCGGCGCATGCGGATAACAACAGAAGCAGGCACACGACACCTGCGCGGAACATTGAGCTCGACACCCGACACCTGAACTGACTGAAGGCAGCCAGCTATTATCGTGTTCGCTCCTGACGCACCGCCGTACCGGGACCGAGACTCTTTCTACGCGTGCCCGTTAGACGCGCGACCAGCGACCGAGCATCCGCGAGATCAATCCACCTTGCGAACCGCCTCCACTCGCGCGCCTCGCAGTGGCAAGGTTGATGGACGGCGCGGGCGGGAGATCGCCAGGCGGAAGGTTCTGCACGATTCCCGCCGGCCGCGTCACCACCAGGTGCTCGGCCTCTTCCCGCCCGACCAGACGCGTCGCCGCTTCGCGCGCTTCCATGAGGAACGGCGGGCGTCGTCGCGGATGATGCGCGTCGGTGGCGAGGATCATGCACAACCCTTCGCCCACGAAGCGCTCGGCGGCGGTCCGCGGCCGCGAACCGAAGCGCCCCGTCAGCGCACCCGCGGTGATCTGCATCCACGCACCGCGTTCGGCAAGCCGCGCGAACACGTCGAAGTGCGAATCCACCCAGCTCAATCGCTCGGGATGGGTAACGACGGGCACGATGCCCTGCGACATGAGCTGGAAGACCGCTTCCTCGAAGCGAGGCGGAGCGACATGATGGGGAGGCTCGAGCAGCAGATAGCGCGAGGCTGCGAGCGTGGGAATGCGTCCATTGCGAATGCCATCGGCAAGATCGGGCGCGAGATGAACGTCCGCGCCTTCCACCAGGGTCAGGGCGATGCCGTTCCCGGCAAGCTCGCTCCGAAACAGTTCGATTGCGCTGCGGATCCCGTCCGCCGTGTTCTCGTAGACGCCCGGGTAGATGTGCGGCGTGCACGCGATCGTCGTGATGCCGTCGGCGACGGCTAGCCGCGCCATTTCCAGTGCGGTGTCGAGATCGACCGGACCGTCGTCTATCGCTGGAAGGAGATGGCAGTGCAGGTCGTACATCGCGTGGATCCTGTGGCTGAACCGGAGTCTAGCGACGGATCCGCGATGCGATCGGCGGTGCGCGAGAAAGTATCAGCCAGCTGCGATGCGACGCCGATCAACCGCGGTGGTAGATCGTCAGATCGTCGCCGGCGGCGATCACCAGACTGTCCCCGGAGTATGAGAATCCGCACGCGTGGATTTCCGGGTCGCTCTCGATGCGCACGAACCGTGCGTCTTCGTCTTCATGGCACACGAACAACGCGCTCCCGGGCGGCACCAGCAGCACTTCCTGCGTCGGCCATTCGAGCGTGACCAGTTCCAGCGACCAGCCATCGTGCGTGGCGCGCGGCAAACCGCCGCCCTTTCGGCCTGCGATGACGATATCGGTGTGTTCGAGCGGACCGATGCCCTTCGCCTGGAGCAGGTGCGTCGGCTTGGCATCGTGCTGCGTGCCGCTCTTGCGTGCGATCTTTTCGCCCGTGGCGCAATCGATCACGCCCCGGCCGTCACGCGAAAGAACCAGCAGCAGTTCGCTGTCGCGATCGAACCCGATGGCATCCAATTGCGGCACCGCGAACACGCCCGACACGCGCCAAGGAGACGGCGGCGCCGCCAGCGGTGTCGTGCGGATCTGCCGTCGGATGGGGCCGAGGTATCGTGCCGCGGATTCGCGCTCCGCGCGTAGGCGTCGTGTACGAAGGAGTGTGAGCATCGGCAATGCATGCTCGGCACGCCGGATGGGAGCGCCGGGAACGATCGATGGGAACCCGCCGGGAAGTTCCTGCGGTACGGACACGCAGGCGGAGTCGCTCGCGATGTCGAAATGGTAGGAAGCGGCGTTCGCCACAGCCATGGGAATTGTCCGATTCCGCGTCGGAAAATCCTGATGCGCCTCTTTCGACTGGTGCCCGGACCCGGGATCGAACCGGGACGGCCGCGAGGCCGGCGGATTTTAAGTCCGCTGCGTCTACCTGTTCCGCCATCCGGGCTGGAGCGCGTGCGTAGCTTACGCGACGGCGATGCGTCGGCTGCATGGACGACGCCAAAGAAAAAGCCCGACCTTTCGGTCGGGCTCGTCTTGCTGGAGGCCTGGGTCGGAATTGAACCGGCGTACGCGGATTTGCAGTCCGCTGCATAACCACTCTGCCACCAGGCCGGTGACTCGAATCCGCTGGCCGGATTCTTTCATATTCCAGCCCCGTTCACGCATGGGGGCCTGAAACGACAAGGCCCCGAGAACGGGGCCTTGTCAGAAACTGGAGCGGGAAACGAGACTCGAACTCGCGACCCCGACCTTGGCAAGGTCGTGCTCTACCAACTGAGCTATTCCCGCTGAGGAAGCGACATTTTAGGCATGGAATGAAAAGTGTCAACACCTTTTTCACTCCGTGGGAGGCCCCGTCACCGGGCTTCCCGAACCGCCGATCGGGCTGCCATCTCCCGGTCGGATCATCGAACGCGTCGGCGTTCGCGATGCGCATATTCTCTATGAACGCGCGTCTTCGCGCAATACCGGCCACGCTGCACGAAGGTAGGCAAATCCCGACCACAGCGTCAGCAATGCCGCAGCAGCCAGCAACCATTCACCGATCAGGAAAATGTTCAGTCCGAGGAACGGTTCCTGGTACAGCAGGCACACCAGCGCCACCATCTGCACGATGGTCTTGATCTTGCCGATCGTCGCGACCTTCACGGTGGCGCGCTGGCCGAGTTCGGCCATCCACTCGCGCAGCGCCGATACCGCGATTTCGCGACCGATGATCACCGCCGCCCACAACGCCATCCACACGGTCGGATGCTTCTGCACGGTGAGCAGCAGCGCGATGGCGACCATCAGCTTGTCGGCCACCGGGTCGAGGAACGCGCCGAACGCCGAGAACTGGTTGTAGCGGCGCGCGATCCAGCCATCGAGCCAGTCGGTGATGGACGCGAACGCGAAGATGAAAGCGGCCGCGAAGCTCGTCCACTTGTAGGGCAGGTAAAAGACCAGCACGAGCACCGGGATCAGCATGATCCGGAGCAAGGTCAGCATGGTGGGTACGGTCAACTTCATCCTTCGCTCCGTGCGTTGCTGGTGGGTTCGGGTGCTTCCGGTTGCGTGGGCCGTTCGAGAGGTTTATCGGGCAAGTCCAGGCCATGAAGGGTCGCATAGATGCGCTCGGCGAGCGCTTCGTTGATGCCGTCCACGCGTGCGATTTCCTCGATTCCCGCCGCCTTCAGCCCGCCCAGTCCGCCGAAATGCCGCAACAGGTTAGCGCGCCGGCGCGGGCCGATGCCGGCGATGTCTTCCAGCCGGCTGGTGTTGCGCGCCTTCTGGCGGCGGCCACGGTGGCCGGTGATGGCGAAACGGTGCGCTTCGTCGCGGACCTGCTGCACCAGCTGGAGGGCGGGCGACTCGGCGCCCGGACGCACGGTCCGTCCGTCGGGAAGCAGGAGTTCCTCCTCGCCCGGGCGGCGCTCGGGGCCCTTCGCCACGCCGACGAGCGCGACGCCTTCCACGCCCAGGTCGTCCAGCACCGCCCTCGCCTGTGCCACCTGGCCGGCACCGCCGTCGATCAGCAGGATGTCCGGCGTCACGCCGCCCTCCTCCACCGCGCGGCGGAAGCGGCGCTCGATCGCCTGGTGCATCGCGGCGTAATCGTCGCCCGGTTCGATGCCGGCGATGTTGAAACGGCGGTACTGCGAGCGCACCGGCCCCTGCGCGTCGAACACCACGCACGAGGCCACGGTCGCCTCGCCCATGGTGTGGCTGATGTCGAAGCATTCGATGCGCGAAGGCAGCGCCTGCAGGCCGAGCAGGTCGCGCAGTCCGTCCGCGCGCGCGTGCTGCGCGGCGTGGCTGGTGCGTTCGGCGGCGAGCGCCAGTTCCGCGTTGCGACGGGCCAGATCGACGTAACCGGCGCGTTCGGCGCGCACGTTGCATTTGATCTGCACGCGGCGATCGGACGTGCTCGACAACGCATGTTCGATCAGTTCGCGATCGGGAATGTCGCGATCGAGCACGATCTCGCGCGGCGGCGTCTGCTCGCCGTAGTACTGCGAAACGAATGCGGCCAGCACTTCCTCGGCGTTCTCGCTGCCGTTGGTCTTCGGGAAGAACGCGCGCGTGCCGAGATTGCGACCGTCGCGGAACGCGAGCAGCAGCACGCACGCGGTGACGCCGTGCGTCGCGATCGCCAGCACGTCGAGGTCGGCCGCGCGGCCGTCGACGTATTGCCGCGCCTGAAGGCTGCGGATCGACTGCACCAGATCGCGCAGGCGTGCGGCTTCCTCGAAGTCGAGCCGCACGCTCGCCGCTTCCATCGACTTGACGAGTTCCTCGCTGAGCTCATCACTGCGGCCTTCGAGGAACAGTCCGGAACGTCGCACGCTTTCGGCGTAATCGCGCGCGGCGACGAGGCCGACGCACGGCGCGCTGCAGCGTCCGATCTGGTGCTGCAGGCACGGCCGCGAACGGTTGCGGAACACGCTGTCCTCGCAGCTGCGCAGCTTGAACAGTTTGTGCATCAGGTTGAGCGTGTCGCGCACGGCGCCAACGCTCGCGTACGGGCCGAAATAGCGGCCGGGAATCGCACGCGGCCCACGATGCATGGCGATGCGCGGCCACGCTTCCTGCGTCATCAGCACGTAGGGGTAACTCTTGTCGTCGCGCAGCAGCACGTTGTAGCGCGGCTTGAGCGACTTGATCAGCTGGTTTTCCAGGATCAGCGCTTCGGCCTCGGTGCGCGTCACCGTGACTTCCATGCGCGCGGTCTGCGCCAGCATCGCCATGATGCGGGCCGACTTCGGCGTCGCGTTGAAATAACTGGAAACGCGGTTCTTCAGCGCGCCGGCCTTGCCGACGTAGAGCACGCTGTCGTCCGCCGCGATCATCCGGTAGACGCCGGGCGCGGTGCTCAGGTGCTTGACGAAGGCCTTGCCGTCGAAGGCCGGTGCGGCGTCACGACTCATGAATGCGCGGGCCCTGCACAGCCCGGGCCGGGGCACGCCCGGACGCGTCGCGCGGTGGCGGCGTGGGACGGGACGATGGCGGGAATGGCGGTCATGAACATCGGCTCAGGAATGGGGCCGATTATGCGACAGGGCAAGGCGAAAGGCCGTTCCGGACGTGTCCGTGTCGGTCACAGGCGACTGGAAACGCGCGTTCAGCCCAGGCGCGACGGGTATTCATGGCGCAATCGCGCGATGACCCCGTCGGCGGCGCGATCCAACAGCTGGTAGACATGCTCGAACTGCGACGCACCGCCGGTGTACGGGTCGGGAATCTCGCCTTCGTCCTCCACGCCCGCCCAGTCCAGCAGCAGCGCGATGCGCGCGTGCGAATCGGCCGGCGCGCGCGCCCGCACGTCGCGCAGGTTGGCGCGATCGGCGCAGAGCAGCCAGTCGAAGCGGCGGTAATCCGATGCGGACAACTGGCGCGCACGCAGGCCGGCGATGTCGACGCCGTGGCCGGCGGCATTCGCGATCGCCCGCCGGTCCGGCGGCTCGCCGACGTGCCAGTCGCCGGTCCCGGCAGAATCCAGCTCCACGCGCCCGGCCAGGGTCGAGGTGGCGATGCGTGCGCGCAATACGCCCTCGGCGACCGGCGAGCGGCAGATGTTGCCCAGGCAGACGACGAGAAGTCGGACGGGCTCAGCCATGGCCGGCGGAAATCCAGGCTTCGGCGCGGGCGAGGTCTTCGGGCGTGTCGACGCCGGGCGGGAATGGCGCGGGCGTGATGCCCACGGCGATGCGGAAGCCGGCCTCGAGCACGCGCAGTTGCTCCAGCGATTCGATCGCCTCCAGCCGCCCCGGCGGCAGCGCCGCGAAGCGCTGCAGGAAGCCGGCGCGATAGCCGTAGATGCCGATATGGCGCAGCCACGGCCCGCCTTCCGGCATGCGGCTGCGATCGCGCGCGAAGGCGTCTCGCGGCCACGGGATCGGCGCGCGGCTGAAATACAGCGCGCGGCCGTCCTCGCCGCGGACGAGCTTGACCGCGTTCGGATCGAACAGGGTTTCGACGTCGTTCACTGGCGCGGCCAGCGTCGCCATCTCGGTATCGCCCGCGCGCATGAGCTCGGCGACCGCGCGGATGCCGGCCGCCGGCGCGAAGGGTTCGTCGCCCTGCAGGTTCACCACGATCGTCTCGTCGCTCCAGCCGGCGAGGCGGGCGCATTCGGCGAGGCGGTCTGTGCCGGAAGCATGATCGGGCGAGGTCATCGCCACACGCACCCCCGCGCCGTCCAGCGCGCGGGCGATGCGGTCGTCGTCGGTGGCGATCCACACCTCGCGCGCACCGGCCGCGAGCCCACGCCGCGCGACGTGCAGAACCAGCGGCTCGCCCGCCAGTGCGCGCAGCGGCTTGCCCGGCAGGCGGCTGGCGGCGTAGCGCGCCGGAATCGCGACGACGAAATCGGGCGTGTTCATGCGGTCGTGTTTCCTGGTGCGCCACGGTAGTGCGATGCCTTCGCCGCGACGCGGTCGAGCAGGCTTACCCAGAAGGCCTCCGGCAGCTCCGCGCGCACCGGCACGCTGAAAAAACGATCGTCGGCGAAGGCGGCGCACTTGACCGCGTCCTTCTCGGTCATGAGCACCGGCAGTTCGCGGCTGCCGAATTCGACATCCTCGGCCTGGTACTGGTGGTGATCCGAAAATGCATGCGGCACGACGGCGATGCCGAAGTCGCGCAGCGTCGCGAAGAAGCGCTCCGGATCGCCGATGCCGGCGACCGCATGCACGCGCTGGCCGGAGAACGAACCAAGCTTGCGCGCGCGTCCGCCCAGCATGGGATCGGCCGCGTCGGCGAGCAGCCGCATCGACCATTCGCCGAAGCCGGTGTCGGCGCCGCCGGTGCCCACGTTCACTACGCGGAAATCGCAGTCCTGCGCGCGCTCGGGGAGTTCGCGCAACGGGCCGGCGGGTAGCAGGCGGCCGTTGCCGTAACGGCGGCGGCCGTCGACGACTTCGATCTCGATGTCGCGTGCGAGGCGGTAGTGCTGCAGGCCGTCGTCGCAGATGACCAGGTCGCAACCCGCGTCCGC
This sequence comes from Lysobacter sp. SCRH-1R, assembly GCF_057747855.1. NCBI lineage: Bacteria > Pseudomonadati > Pseudomonadota > Gammaproteobacteria > Lysobacterales > Lysobacteraceae > Lysobacter > Lysobacter sp. SCRH-1R. The sequence goes on from NZ_CM173227.1 coordinate 2,431,784, forward strand.
CAGCGCCTTCGCGGCAGCGGCGCGGTCCTTGTCCACGCGCACGGGTGCGCCGGTGCGCTGCGCGATCAGCACCGGTTCGTCGCCGGACTCCGAGGCGTCGCTGCGCGTGTCGACCCATCGCGCGGTCCCGGCATCGCTGCGGCCATAGCCACGACTGGCGACGCCGGGGTTCCAGCCTTCCGCGCGCAGGCGTTCGACCAGGGCGATCGTCAGCGGCGTCTTGCCCGCGCCACCGGCGGTGAGATTGCCGACGACCAGCACCGGCACGCCCGGATGGCGCCGCTTGAACCAGCCCTTGCGATACGCGCCGCGACGCAAGCCGCTGAGCGCGGCGTACACGCCCGACAGCAGGCGCGCGCCGACCGGCACCGGCAGGTCGCCGTACCAGTACGCCGGAGGATTCACCGGGCCTTTGCTCACCGTGCCCTGCCCTTCTGATTCGTCACCGCGCCGGTCTTCATCGAACCCGTGTTCATTCGGCTTCCCGGAACTGCATGCGATGCAGGTGCGCGTAGAGCCCGCCCATCGCGAGCAGCTGCGCGTGCGTCCCGCGTTCGACGATGCGGCCCTGGTCCAGCACCAGCACCTGGTCGGCATGTTCGATCGTCGACAACCGATGCGCGATCACCAGCGTGGTGCGGTTGGGCATCAGCGTCTCGAGCGCGCCCTGCACGAGGCGCTCGGATTCGGTGTCGAGCGCCGCGGTGGCTTCGTCGAGGATCAGGATCGGCGCGTCCTTCAGCATCGCGCGCGCGATCGCCAGGCGCTGCCGCTGACCGCCCGACAGCCGGCCGCCCTTGGCGCCGATGTCGGTCTGCAAACCTTCGGGAAGGCGTTCGACGAACTCCATCGCATTGGCGCCGCGCACCGCGCGTTCGAGCGTCGCGGCATCGGCCGTCTGCATCTCGCCGTACGCGACATTCGCCGCGATGGTGCCGTCGAACAGCATCACCTGCTGTCCGACGAGTGCGACCTGGCGGCGCAGGTCGGCGAGCCGGTAATCCTGCAGCGGATGGCCGTCGAGCAGGATCTCCCCGCTCTCGACGTCGTAGAAGCGCGGAATCAGCTTGATCAGCGTCGACTTGCCGCTGCCGGAACGGCCGACGATCGCGGTGACCGTGCCGGGGCGCGCCTCGAACGTGATGTCGGACAACGCGGGCTCGGCCTGGCCGGGATAGCGCGCGGTGACGTGGCGGAATTCGAGCAGGCCCTGTGCGCGTTCGAGCGGGAGCGTTCCGGTGTCGATCTCGTCCGGCGTGTCGATCACGTCGAACAGGCGCTCGGCCGACGCGACGCCACGCTGCAGCATGCCCTGCACGTTGGTGAGCTGTTTCAGCGCGGGAATCACGGCGAGCATCGCGACCATGAGGCTCACGAATTCGCCGGCGGTCAGGCGGCCCTGCATGGCTTCGCGCCCGGCAAAGAACAGCAGCATCGCCAGCCCGATGGCGCCCATCAGCTGCACCATCGCCGAGGAGATGCTGCGCGTGGATTCGACCTTCAGGCTCAGGCGCAGGTGGTGGTTCGCCTGGCCGCTGTAACGCGACAGCTCGGTGGCCTGCGCGCCGTAGACCTTTACTTCCTGGTGATTCGACAGCGCCTGGTCGGCCGATTGCAGCAGTTGCGCACCGCTCTCCTGGATGCGATGGCCGATGCGGCGGTAACGGCGACCGACCTTGTCCATCGTCCACGCCAGCAACGGACCGAGCAGGAGTACCGCGAGCGTCACGCGCCAGCTCGTGTAGAGCATGACGCCCAGCATCACCAGCACCTGCAGCGATTGCTGCAGCATCACCTTGGCCGCGTCGATCGCGGCCTGAGCGACCTGGTCGCTGTCCGAGCCCAGGCGCGTGAGCATCGAGGACACCGGCTCGGTGTCGAAGCGCAGGCCCGGCAGGCGCAGGTACTTGCCAAGGACCTGCACGCGCAGGTCACGCGCGATGCTGCGGCCGGCGCGCGCCATGAACGTGTCGGTGAGGTAGCCCGCGACGCCGCGTGCGATGAAGATGCCGACGATCGCCAGGGGCAGCAGGAGGTTGACGCTCGGATTGCGGGTGACGAACGTCTCGTCGACGATCGGGTTCATCAGCTTGGTGAACGCGCCCGCGGCCGCCGCCTCAATCAGCATGCCGAACAGCGCGATCACGAGCACGCCGCGGTACGGCGTGACGAAATGCAGCAGCCGGCGATACGTCTTCCATGGCGACACGTCGTCGCTCACCTCGAAGCCTCCGCGGCGGCTTCGCGCGTCTGCGGCGCGGTTGCGTTCATCACCTTTCGGAAGCCGAGCTGGCCGAGTGCGTCGTACACGGTGACGACGGCCTGGTACGGCGTGCGCGCGTCGGCGCGCAGCATGACAGGGCGATCACGGTCGCTCCCGGCGACCTCCGCGATCGTGCTCTTGAGCGATTCGACATCGCTGCGCAGCACTTCGCGATCGTCGACGAAATAGCGGCCGTCGGCGTTCACCAGCACGATCAACGCCTTGGACGTGTCGTTGGCGGCTTCGCCGGTCGCGCGCGGCAGTTCGAGCTTGAGCACCGATCGCGCGTCGAACGTGGCGGTGACGACGAAGAAGATGATCAGCACCAGGATCACGTCGATGAGCGGCACCAGATCGATGTGCGGCTCGTCGTCGGCGCGGTGGTCGCGGATACGCATCGTACGGCGTGCCTCAGGCGGCCTGCGGCGCGCGCACGGCGGTGGCCGGGCGCGTATCGAGCGTGTCCATCAGCGCGATGGCTTCGTGCTCCATCGCGACGATGTATTCGGAGATCCGGCCGCGGAACCAGCGATGCGCGGCCAGCGCCGGGATCGCGACGATCATGCCGGTCGCGGTGCACACCAGCGCCTTGCCGATGCCGCCGGCCAGCTGGTTCACGTCGCCGATGCCGTGGTCGAGGATGCCCAGGAACATCTGGATCATGCCGACCACCGTGCCGAACAGACCCAACAGCGGGCCGGCGGCGGCGATGGTGCCCAGCGTGTTCAGGTAGCGCTCCATCTTGTGGACGAGATGGCGGCCGACGTCCTCGATGCGCTCGCGGATCTGGTCGCGCGGGCGCAGGCGCACGTCGAGCGCGGCGGCCAACAGTTCGCCCAGCGGCGAGGTGCGGCGCAGGGATTCGATATGGGCCGGGTCCAGCTTGCCGCTGCCCGCCCAGGTGCGGACTTCCTTGCCAAGGTTCGCCGGCAGGACCGCGCTGCGGCGCAGCGTCCAGGCGCGCTCGACGATCAGCGTCAGGGCCAGTACCGACAGCAACAACAGCGGAATCATCGGCCAACCGCCGGCCTTGACCAGTTCCAGCACGCGAACTACCCCTCCGGCCCTCGGCCGTCTCGATCTTCCCGATAGGATAGCCCAGCCGAACGCGAGTCCCCGCGCCGCGCGGCATCCCACAGGCGCGGATGTGCCTGCCGTCGCGCTTCCACCTCGACGCCACGTTCCTGCAGCCGGACGCGCACGGCGCCCTCGCCCGCGGTGTCGTGCACGACGGCCCCGGCATGGCGCCAACGCTCGACCACGAACGGCCGCGGATGGCCGAACCGGTTGCCGTGCCCGGCCGATACCAGCGCCTGCGAGGCGCCGGTCGCGGCGACGAAGGCGGGATCGGACGAGCCACCGCTGCCGTGATGGGCGACGACCACGACGTCGGCCCGGACGTCGGCGGGCGACTCGCGCGCGAGCCGTCGTTCGATGACCTCGCCGATGTCGCCGGCGATCAGGGCCGAACGCGCGCCGGCCTCGATCCGCAGCACGCAGCTGGACTCGTTGCCCAGATCCGGGAAATCGGCCGGTGGATGCAGGAAGCGGAAGTGGACGCCGTCCCAGGTCCAGCCCTCGCCGGCCAGGCACGGGCGCCCCCCCGGGATGCGCACGCCTTCGGGAGCGAACAGCGCCTGGGCCGGAAACAGCGTCGAAACGGCCGGCCAACCGCCGGCGTGGTCGTTGTCGCCATGGCTCACGACGGCCGCATCCAGCCGCGACACCCCGAGCGCATGCAGCACGGGAACGACCGCCCGCTCCCCGGCATCGAAGCCGTCCGGCACCGCCGGCCCCATGTCCACCAGCAGCGCATGGCGCGCCGTGCGCACCAGGACCGACTGGCCTTGCCCGACGTCGATCATCACGAGTTCGGCCTCGCCGGTGGCGGGCAGGCGACGGTCCGGCCACAACAGGGGCAGCCACAGCAGCGCGGCCAGCGCTTTCCCCGGCGTGCCACGCGGCAGCAGCAACCAGAACGCGCCGAGCAGCGCGAGCGGCAAGGCGAACCAGCGCGGCTCGGGGAGCCACCACACCGACAGCGGGCTCGCGGCGAGCCATTCGAACAGGGGCCAGCTGAGATCGAAACACCACGCCGCGAGCTGCCAGGCCCATTCGCCCGCGCCGGCGTGCAGCGTCTCCATTCCCAGCCCGAACAGCGCGAGCGGCACGACCGCGAGACTCCACCACGGCACCGCCACGAGGTTCGCCAGCGGGCCGGCGAGCGAAGCCTGGCCGAACAGGATCGCGGCCACCGGGAGCAGGCCGACCGACGCGACGCCCTGCGCCGACAGGAAATCGCGCACGGCATGTCCGCCGCTGTCGGGCAGGCACCACAACAGCCACGCCACGCCGGCGAAACTCAGCCAGAAACCCGCCGACAGTGCGGCCAGTGAATCGATGAGCAACATCGCGAACGCCGCGAGCGCGAGGCACTCGCCGCCCGACATGCGCCGTCGCAATCCGCGCAGACCGGCGACGATGGCGATCATCAGCGCGGTCCGCACCGTCGGCAGCGCGAAGCCGGCGACGGCGGTGTACAGGCCGGCGCCGATGACGCTGCCCGCCGCTGCGGCGATCGGCGCCGGCACACGCCGGGCCAACGTCGGCCACAGCCACCAGACGGCCCGCACAAGCAGCGCGAAGAAGCCCGCGACGAGGCCGACGTGGAAGCCGGAAATCGCGATCAGGTGCGTCAACCCATTCGCGCGCAGCACCGTCCAGTCCGGGTCGTCCAGGCCACGCACATCTCCAAGTGCGAGCGCGCGGATGAAGCGCGCCGATGGACGATCCACGCCGTGCGCGATCCGTTCGGACATGCCATCGCGCCACGCATCGATCCCGTGTGCCGGCGCGAGCAGCTTCGCGGTTCCGGGCGAACGCACGTAGCCCATGGCGGCGATCCGCTGCGCCATCGCGTACTTCTCCGCGTCGGCGCCACCGGGATTGCGCAGGCCACGCGGCGCACGCAGGCGCACGTCGAAACGCCAGTGCTGGCCGGCGCGCAGCGTGCTGCGTCGGGCGGGATCGTCCTCGTACCACGCCAGGCGCAGATCGCGTCCGCGCAGGCGTGCGTCGTTCACGTCATCGTCGACGCGGAACAGGAAGCGCGTGCGCCGCGGCTCGTGTTCGGGCAGGTCAAGGATGCGTCCGGTGACCACCGCGTCATGGCGCGTGGGCTCGGACGGAAGTTGCAGCGAGAGCGCGTGTGCGGCGTGCAACCCGGCGAGCGCCACGCCCGCCAGCCACCAGCCGGACAGCAACGCGCGCGACGAAGGCGTCCTGATCGAACGCCACAAGCACCCTGCGGCCAGCACCAGCAGGAACGCCGACACCCACCACGGCAACAGCCAGGGCGACCACAGGCAGGTGCATACGCCGGCGAGCAGGCCGAGCGCGGCGGCGATTCCAAAAGGCGGCATCCCTGCCGCTGCCGCCACGGACTAGACCTCGTCCGGTGCAAGTTGGCGCAGCTTGCCTTCGTGCAGTTCGAGCACGCGATCGAGGCGGCGCGCGAGGCGGCGATCATGCGTCACCAGCACCAGCGCCGTGTGCTGTTCGCGATTGAGCGCGAGCATCAGTTCGAACACGGTTTCGGCGGTCTTCTCGTCGAGGTTACCGGTGGGCTCGTCGCCGAGCACGCACGCGGGGCGGTTGACCAGCGCACGCGCCACCGCGGCGCGCTGGCGCTCGCCACCCGACAATTCACCCGGCTTGTGATCGAGACGATGGCCGAGGCCGACCGACTCCAGCAGCGCCTTCGCCCGGCGGTTCGCGTCGGGAACGTGCGCGCCGGACAGCAGCACGGGGAGCATCACGTTCTCGAGCGCGGTGAATTCCGGCAACAGGTGGTGGAACTGGTAGACAAAACCGAGCGAGCGATTGCGCAGCGCGCCGCGGTCCGCGTCGGAGAGCGAACTCATCTTCTGCCCGGCAACGAACACCTCGCCTGCCGTCGGCGTGTCCAGTCCGCCGAGCAGGTGCAGCAGCGTGCTCTTGCCGGCGCCGGACGCGCCGAGGATCGCGACGGTCTCGCCCGACTGCACGGCCAGGTCCAGCCCCGCGAACACCGGCGTGCGCAGCTTGCCCTCGGCGTAGGTCATCGCTAGGCCTTCGGCGCGGATCGCCTCGCCCTGGTGCTTGGTCGACTGCATGGTGTCACTCATAGCGCAGCGCCTCCGCCGGCGCCGTGCGCGCGGCGCGCCAGGCGGGATAGATGGTGGCGAAGAACGCCATGACGAGCGCGACGGCGGCGATGATCGCCACGTCGCTGGCCTGCAGGTCGGTGGGCAGGCCGGTGATGTAGTAGACGTCCTCGGGCAGCAACTGCACGCCTAGCACGGCCTCGATCGCCTTGAGGATATGTTCGAGGTTGAGCGTGAGAACGATGCCGCCGATCACGCCGAGGACGGTGCCGATCACGCCGATCAGGGTGCCCTGCACGACGAACACCTGCATGACGCCGCCCGGTGTGAGGCCGAGCGTGCGCAGGATCGCGATGTCGGCCTGCTTGTCGGTGACCAGCATCACCTGCGAGGAGACCAGGTTGAACGCGCCCATCGCGATGATCAGCGACAGCAGGATCGCCATGATGGTCTTTTCCATCTTGAGCGCGCGGAACATGTTGGCGTTCTCGCTGGTCCAGTCGCTGACACGGTACGGTCCACCGAGCGATACGGCCAGGTCGCGCGCCACGTCCCACGCCAGGTCCATGTCGTGCAGGCGCAGGCGCACGCCGGTGACGCCCTCGCCCATGCGTAGCAGGCGCTGCATGTCGTGCATGTTGGTGACGGCCAGGCCCTTGTCGAAGTCGTTGTAGCCGGCCTCGAAGATTCCGCTGACGGTGAAGCGCTTGAGCTGCGGCACCGCACCAAGGGGCGTGCTGCGGAAGTCGGTCGTGGTCATCACCACGCTGTCGCCGATGCCGACGCCGAGCCACAGCGCCAACTCCTTGCCGAGCACGATGTTGAAGCTGCCCGGCGCGAGCGAATCGAGCCTGCCCTGCACCATCTTGTCGGCGAGCACCGAGACCTTGCCCTCCTGGTCCGGCAGTACGCCGCGAACCAGCGCCGGCTGGTTGCGCGCGCCGGAGAGCAGCGCCTCCTTCTCGATGTAGGGTGCCGCACCGGCCACGCGCTTGTCGGCGACGGCCTGCCTGACCGCGGTCTGCCAGTCGGTCAGGGGTTCGCCGTAGGCGCTGACGGTCGCGTGCGCGGCCATCTGCAGCATGCGGTCGCGGATCTCGCGCTGGAAGCCGCTCATCACCGCCAGCGTGGTGATGAGGGCCGTCACCCCGAGCGCGATGCCCGCGATGGAGGCCAGCGAAATGAAGGAGATGAAGCCATTACGCCGTTTGGCGCGCAGGTAGCGCAGACCGATGGCGACGGGGATGGGTTTGAACATAGCGGGCTAGGATGCCATCGAAGGCCGGGACTGCGCAGCCGGTTGGACCGGAACGGCCAGCCGCAGTTCACGGCGATCGCGCGGCGCCAGCGTATCGGTCCACCAGGCGAGCCGGCGGGACCGCCCGTCGGCGCCACGGAAATGCAGGAAGGCCCAAGGGCCGCGCCAGTGCAGGCGCAGATCGGAGATGTCGATGCCGTCCAGCGCGGCGCGCCCGTCCGGGGCGATCGTCAGGAGATGCGACGGTCGACGCGCCTCGCGCCGCCCCAGACGGACGCCCTGCCCCGCTGCGGTCAGCGCGAGCGGAACGGCGAACGTCACCGGCATTCCGCTCAACAGCACGCTCAGGGCGGCCAGCACGCCAATGGCGCACAGCGCCAAGGCGAGCCATCGCGAAGGCCGCCATTCAAGCCGGCAGGCTGCGGATGCGTTCGACGAGCTGGGCGAGTTCGGCATCGGCGGGGGTGTCGTGTCCCATGAACCAGTGCCAGAGCTTATCGTCCTCGATTTCCAGCAAACGTAGGAAAACCACCCGTTCCGACTCCGGAGCTTGCCGCCATGCACGGTCAAGATATCGCTCGAAAAGACGGTCGAGTTCCCGCATGCCGCGTCGGCTGCGCCAGCGCAGGCGGCTGAGCTCGCGTTCCAGGTCCTGCGTCATGCGCGCCACCATCCCAGCGCGATCGCGCCCCACAGCAGCCACAGCGCCACGCCGCCGGCGACGTAGGCGTAGAAGCGGTGCATGACCTTGTTGTAGGTGCAGTGGATCGCGCTGTGGACCACGCGCAGCAGCACGAACAGCCAGGCCAGCCCGATCGTCGCGACGTTCACCTGCTGCGTCAGGGCCGCCACGACGAGCGCGACGTAGAACAGCACCGGCAGTTCGAACAGGTTGCGGAAGTTGTCGGCCGCGCAGCTGTCGGTCAGCCTTGCTGCGGCCTGCGCCGAGGTCGCGACGGCCTGCGGGTGGATGCGCTCGCGCTTCATCTGCCCGATACGCGTGACGTACATGCGGCACCACACCGCGAAGGTCAGCGCGACCATCGCCGCCGCGGGCATGAAGATCAGTTTTGCATCCATCCATTCACCCCCATCGCTCCTGGAAAAAAGGCGCACTTGCGTGCGCCTTCTTCCGTATCGACTCCACCGCGGCCGCGATCAGGCGCGGCGCGCCAGCATCAGCTTCTTGATCTCGCCGATCGCCTGCGCCGGGTTCAGTCCCTTCGGGCAGGTGCGGGCGCAGTTCATGATGGTGTGGCAGCGGTACAGCTTGAACGGGTCTTCCAGGTCGTCCAAACGTTCGCCGGTGTCTTCGTCGCGCGAGTCGACGATCCAGCGGTAGGCCTGCAGCAGGATCGCCGGACCGAGGTAGCGGTCGCCGTTCCACCAGTAGCTCGGGCAGCTGGTCGAGCAGCACGCGCACAGGATGCACTCGTACAGGCCGTCGAGCTTCTTGCGGTCTTCCGGCGACTGCAGGCGCTCACGATCCGACGGCGACGGGCTCTGCGTGCGCAGCCACGGGCGGATCGACGCGTACTGCGCATAGAAGTGCGTCAGGTCCGGCACGAGGTCCTTCACCACCGGCATGTGCGGCAGCGGGTAGATCGGCACTTCGCCCGCGCTGCAGTCCTCGATGGCCTTGGTGCAGGCCAGCGTGTTGGTGCCGTCGATGTTCATGGCGCACGAACCGCAGATGCCTTCGCGGCAGGAGCGGCGGAACGTCAGCGTCGGATCGATCTCGTTCTTGATCTTGATCAGCGCGTCCAGAACCATCGGACCGCACGTCGCCATGTCCACCTCGTAGGTGTCCACGCGCGGGTTCATGCCGTCGTCGGGATTCCAGCGGTAGACCTTGAAGGTGCGCGCCTGTTTGGCGCCCTGCGCCGGCCAGTGGCGGCCCTTCTGGATCTGCGAGTTCTTCGGGAGGGTAAATTCGGCCACGGTTGCTCGCTCCGGTCAGTACACGCGCTTCTTCGGCGGCACCACGGACACGTCGTCGCTCAACGTGTACATGTGCACCGGGCGGTAGTCGATGCTGGTTTCGCCACGCTCGTTGACCGAGCACAGCGTGTGCTTCTGCCAGTTGGCGTCGTCGCGGTCCGGGAAGTCCTCGCGGGCGTGCGCGCCGCGCGACTCGGTGCGGTTTTCCGCGGAAACGATCGTCACCAGCGCCTGGTCGAGCAGGTTCGACAGCTCGTAGGTCTCGATCAGGTCCGAGTTCCAGATCAGCGAGCGGTCGCTCACCTTCACGTCCGCGAAGGACGCATGGATCTCGCGCATCTTCGTCACACCGTCGCGCAGCGTGTCGCCGGTGCGGAACACCGCCGCGTCGGCCTGCATCGTGCGCTGCATCTTGTCGCGGATGACCGCCGTCGGCGTACCGCCGTTGGCGTTGCGCAGCTTGTCCAAACGGGCGAGCGCCTGGTCGCAGGCATCGGAAGCGAGCGTCGCCTGCTTGCCGTCGCGCTTGACCGTTTCCGCCGCACGGTTGGCGACGGCGCGGCCGAACACGACCAGGTCGAGCAGCGAGTTCGAACCCAGGCGGTTGGCGCCGTGGACCGAAACGCACGCCGCTTCGCCGATGGCGTACAGGCCCGGGACGACTTCGTCCGGGTTGCCGTTCTTCAACTGCACGACTTCGCCGTGGTAGTTGGTCGGGATGCCGCCCATGTTGTAGTGCACGGTCGGGATCACCGGGATCGGCTGCTTCTCGACGTCCACGTTGGCGAAGATGCGGGCCGACTCGGCGATGCCCGGCAGCTTCTCGTGGATCACTTCCGGCCCCAGGTGCGTCAGGTCGAGCAGGATGTGGTCCTTGTGGTCGCCGACGCCGCGGCCTTCGCGGATCTCCATCGTCATCGCTCGGCTGACCATGTCGCGCGGGGCGAGGTCCTTCACGCTCGGCGCGTAGCGCTCCATGAAGCGCTCGCCGTTGCTGTTGCGCAGGATGCCGCCTTCGCCGCGCACGCCTTCGGTGATCAGGCAGCCCGCGCCGTAGATGCCGGTCGGGTGGAACTGCACGAATTCCATGTCCTGCATCGACAGGCCGGCGCGCAGCACCATGCCGCCGCCGTCGCCGGTGCAGGTATGGGCCGAGGTCGCGGAGAAGTACGCGCGACCGTAGCCGCCGGTGGCCAGCACCGTGCCCTGCGCCTTGAACAGGTGCAGCGTGCCTTCGGCCATGTCGAGCGCGAGCACGCCGCGGCAGGCGCCGTTGGCGTCCATGATCAGGTCGAGCGCGAAGTACTCGATGAAGAACTGCGCGTCGTGCGCGAGCGACTGCTGGTACAGCGTGTGCAGGATCGCGTGGCCGGTGCGGTCGGCCGCGGCGCAGGTGCGCTGCGCCGGCGGACCTTCGCCGTAACGCGTGGTCATGCCGCCGAACGGACGCTGGTAGATCTTGCCGTCGTCGGTGCGCGAGAACGGAACGCCGTAGTGCTCCAGTTCGATGATGGCCGGGATGGCCTCGCGGCACATGTACTCGATGGCGTCCTGGTCGCCCAGCCAGTCCGAACCCTTCACGGTGTCGAAGAAGTGGTAGCGCCAGTCGTCCTCGCCCATGTTCGCCAGAGCGGCAGCAACGCCACCCTGCGCGGCGACGGTGTGCGAGCGCGTCGGGAAGACCTTGGTGATGCAGGCCGTCTTCAGGCCCTTCTGGGCCAGGCCGAAGGTGGCGCGCAGGCCGGCGCCGCCGGCGCCGACCACCACCATGTCGAAGGTGTGTTCGTGGATCTTGTAAGCGGGCACGGCGTCAGGCTCCCAGCGCGATGCGGACGATGGCGAGCACGCTGGCGATGCCGGCGAGTGCGCACACGAAGATGTTCAGAAGGTGCAGCGCGGTCGCGGAGAACGGCGTGTGCACGTAGTCCTCGATGATCACCTGCACGCCGAGCTTGGCGTGCCAGAAGGTGGCGATGCTGAAGGCGGTCAGCAGGATCGCGTGGCACGGATGGGCCACGGTGGCGCGCACGGTCGCGTAGTCGTCGCCGATCATCGAGATGATCAGGCCGACCGCGTAGATCGCCAGGAAGATCAGCGCGATCGCGGTGACGCGCTGGACGATGAAGTGGCCCGTGCCGTCCTTCGCCGAGCCGAGGCCGCGGGCGTTCTTCAGCGGATTGCGCAGGTGGGGCTTGTGCGGCTTGATCATGCGGCACCCCGCTGCATCATCGCGACGATCCAGATCAGCACCGTCAGCACCAGGCTGCCGAAGATCGAGAACCAGCTGTTGCGCACGAAGGATTCGATCCTGTAGGCGTAGCCGGCGTCCTGCACCAGGTGGCGGATGCCGTTGAGCAGGTGGTAGGCCAGCGACCAGCTCCAGCCGAACAGGATCAGGAACCCGATCGCCGAGCGGTTGAAGGCGGTGAAGGTCGACCAGGACTCCGGGCCGGCCGCCAGCGCGAGCAGGCCCCAGGTGACGATGAGGCTACCCACGACGAGGACGATGCCGGTCGCGCGGTGGAGGATCGAGGTCACCATCTGCACCTGCCAGCGGTAAACCTGCAGGTGGGGTGAGAGGGGGCGTTCGCGGACGCGGGGTTCGTTCGCCATGAGCGTGGCGGTCTCTCGGCTGGGCGGCGGTGCCGCGTGGCGGGAAGGCGTTTGCAGCGGTGTCAGTGATGAAGGCCGGGCGGTCGCGTCAGAAGTCGATGCAGCGGCCGTTCTTTTCCCAGTCGCCGTAGCGGGTTGGTTCCGGCCCTTCGCGCCCGCCGTGTTCCTTTGCCTGCGTGTCGTCCTTGGACGGCTCCGGTTCCGGAGGCGGCGGCAGTGTTCCGGGAGGGGTTTGGCCTATCATCACAGCGCCAAATGTTAAGTCCCGCCCCCCATGCATGACAACCCGCAACCCACGGCGGACACGGTTTTCGCCCTTCCCGGCTACCGCCTGATCACGCTCGAAGGTCGCGATGCGGCCGCCTTCGCGCAGGCGCAGTTCATGAACGACGTGGCGCTGCTGGAGCCCGGCCAGTGGCAGTGGAGCGGCTGGTTGACCCCCAAAGGTCGCGTGATCGCGCTGTTCGCTTTGCTCAAGCGGTCGGATGAGGCCGTCTGGCTGGTGCTGCCCGACGCGGATGCGGCGGCACTCGCAGCCGCGCTGCAGCGGTTCGTGTTCCGCAGCAAGGTACGGATCCAGGTGCGCGAAGACCTTTATGCCAGTGGGCGGTTCGGCGCGCCGGTGGCGGCCTCGGGCGCGAACTTCACCGGCGACGAGGACGCGGGCTTCGAGCTCGATGTCGGCTCGATCAATGCTCCGCGCACCTTGAGCCTTTCGCGTGCGACGGTGTCGCACGACGAGGCCGCCGCCGCGACGTGGCACGCGTACGACCTCGAACACGGCCTGCCGCGGTTGCCAGCGTCCCAGGTCGAACATTGGACGCCGCAGCAGTTGTCGCTCGATCGCCTGCGTGCTTTCAGCGTGAAGAAGGGCTGCTATCCGGGCCAGGAGATCGTCGCGCGCACGCATTTTCTCGGGCAGGCGAAGCGCGGGCTCGTGTTGTTGGCGGCCGATGCGGCGCTGGAGCCGGGCCAGGACGTGACGGCGGGTTCCGTCGCGATGGGCAAAGTCGTGGCCTCGGCGGTCGACGGCGCGCGTCATCTCGCGCTGGCGGTGATGCCACTGGAACGCGACGCGGTTACGCTTGGAGTCAACGGCGCGCCGGTCACCGAGCGGGCGTTACGCGAGGGATTGGCGCGCTAGCGCGCGTTGGTGGCCCGGGTAAGCGAAGCGCACCCGGGGTGTGCGGCGATCGGAACGGTGATGCCGGGTGCGGCCTTCGGCCTTACCCGGGCTACAAGGGCGATCAGGCTGCGCGGATGGCGCGGCGCTGCGCCTGCCAATGCTCATGCCATGCCTGGAACATCAGCACGTTCCAAAGGTGCGTATGCCATTTGCGCTCGCCTTCGAGGAACTGCCGCCACAGCGCGTGCACGGCATCGGCATCGAAATGCCCTTCGGCACGCAGGCGCGCCGGATCGAGCAGCGTCGCCGCCCATTGGCGCAGATCGCCCTTGAGCCAATCGCTCACCGGCGCGCCGAAACCGCGCTTGCCGCGATCGACCATCGAGTCGGGCAGATACCGCCGCAGCACGCGCTTGAGCAGGTGCTTGTTGCCAGAGGCGTGCCGCTTGAAGTCCAGCGGCAGCGACCACGCGAACTCCGCCACGCGCCAGTCCAGCAGCGGCGCCCTCGCCTCCAGGCTCACCGCCATGCTGGTGCGATCGACCTTGCACAGCAGGTCTTCGGGCAGGTACACGCTGAAGTCGGCGAGCATCATCGCGTCGGCCGGCGTGCCTTTGCCGCGCAACGGATCGGGCTCGTCGTAGAAGGTCTCCGGCAGCCTCGCGCCGGGCACGACCGCCTCCGGATCGCGCCATCGCATCACGCGCTGCCGGTACACGTCGCCGATGCCACGCGCGCCCATTTCCGCGGCCAGCGCTGCAAAACCGCCGGTGCGCGAGGCTTCGCCGTGGGTCTTCGCGCTGCGCGCCAGCGCGTGCCGAAGGAAACCGGGCACCCGGCTGTGCCAGCGCCAGTTGCGCAGCGCCCGCTCGTAACGCTTGTAGCCGAAGAACAGCTCGTCGCCGCCATCGCCCGAGAGCGCGACCGTCACCGCCGTCCGCGCCAGGCGCGCGACCAGCGCGGTGGGCACCTGCGAGGCATCGGCGAACGGTTCATCGAACATCGCCGGCAGCGTCGGCACGACGCCGAGCGCATCAGCGCCGCTGACGTACAGCTCGGTGTGCTGCGTGTGCAGGTGCTCGGCGACTTCGCGCGCCAGGTGGGCTTCGTCGTGGTGCGAGCGCTCGAATCCGATGGTGAAGCTGCGCACCGGATGCCGGCTCTGCGCCTGCATGAGTGCGGTGACGACGGAGGAATCCGTACCCCCCGACAGGAACACACCGACCGGCACGTCCGCGACCATGCGCAGCGCCACGGCGTCGCGCAGCACTTCGTCGAGGCGGTTCTCCGCTTCCAACGCGTCGCCGGCGAACGGCTGCGCCAGCGCGGCGAGCATGCGGTTGCGCGGATCCCAGTAACGGCGTTGATCGCGGGAGGGATCGTGTTCGCGCGGCCCACGCGCGACCTCCGCCGCATCGATGCGCAGCAGCGAGCCGGGCAGCAGCTTGAACGTATCGACGTGGATCGCATGCGGCGCCGGGATGTAATCCAGCCGCAGCAGCAGCGCCAGCGCATCCGGATCGACGCCGTTGTCGAACTCCGGATGCCGCCACAGCGCCTTCAATTCCGAGCCGAACACGAACGTGTCGCCGGCCCAGCCGTAATAGAGCGGCTTCTTGCCCACGCGGTCGCGCGCGAGCCACAGGCAGCGTTGTTCGCGATCCCACAGGGCGATCGCGAACATGCCGTTGCAACGCGACACGGCCTCCTCCACGCCCCACTCCATCACCGCGGCCAGCAGCACTTCGGTATCGGAATGGCCGCGGAACACGTGTCCGCGTGCGACCAGCACTTCGCGCAGCTCGGCGAAGTTGTAGATCTCGCCGTTGTAGACGGCGACGAAGCGGTGGTTCTCCGACGCCATCGGCTGGTGGCCGAGCGGCGACAGGTCGAGGATGCTCAGGCGGCGATGCGCGAGCGCGATGCCCGCGGTGTCGTCGACCCACACGCCACGGTCGTCGGGCCCGCGATGCTCGAGCGCATCGCCCATCGCGCCGGCGAGCGCGTCCAGACGCGCGGCATCGAGATCCGCGGTCGGGCGCAGCAGGCCGGCGAGTCCGCACATGGGTCAGGCCAGCCGGTCCGCGGCGGCGACGATGTCGTCGTCCGACGGAATCACCAGGAACGCCGCGCCCGCGAGCGGTGTGTACGTATCCACGCCGACCACGCGCTGGAACGGGCGCGCACCGTACCCGCCTTCGGCGATCGCGGTGAGCACGCCCTCGCCGACGCCGGCGCTGTGGCGGCCTTCGTCGACGATCAGGATGCGCTTGGCGGTCTTCGCCTGTTCGCGGATGTACGTCTCGTTGAGCGGCACCAGCCAGCGCAGATCGACGACGCGCGCCTTCCAGCCGTGCTTGGCCTCGATCGCCCGCGCCGCACGCAGGCTCATCGGCACGCCGTTGCCGTAGGTGAAGATCACAAGATCGTTGTTGCCTTCGCCGTACACGCGGCCTTCGCCGAGCGGCATCGCTTCGTCGGGCTTCGGATACGACGTCAGCCACTGGCCGTCGCCAGGCTCGTACAGATCCTTGGTCATGTACAGCGCGATGGGCTCGAGGAACACGCTGACGCGCCCGTCCACCTTCGCCAGCGCGGTGAGCGTGCGCAGCATCGTCGCCGCGTCGTCGCCGCGCGAGGGGCAGCCGACGACGAGGCCGGGGATGTCGCGCAACGCGGTGATCGAGTTGTCGTTGTGGAAATGCCCGCCGAAACCGCGCTGGTAACCCAGGCCCGCGATGCGCACGACCATCGGGTTCGCATACTGGTTGTTGCTGAAGAACTGCAGCGACGCCGCTTCGCCGCGGATCTGGTCGCAGGCGTTGTGGAAGTACGCGAGGTACTGGATTTCCGGGATCGGCAGCATGCCGACGTTGGCGAAGCCCTGCGCCATGCCCAGGATCATCGTCTCGTCGAGCAGCGTGTTGAACACGCGGCGCGGGCCGAAGGCCTTCTGCAGGCCCTTGGTCACCGTGTAGACGCCGCCCTTCTGCGCGACGTCCTCGCCGAACAGCAGCGTGTCCGGGTACTTCGCAAAGATGTCGTGCAGCGCGTTGTTGATCTGGATCGCGAGATGGCGCGGCGGCTGGTTCTCCGGCAGTTTCGCTTCGCTGCCGAACACTTCGAGGCGGCGCTCCGCGTAATCGGCTCGCTGCGCTTCGGCCCGCACTCTCGCCGGCGTGTACGGCGCGAGCGGCGCGATCACGTCCTCGAGCTTGTCGAGCTTCGGGCGACGATCGGCTTCCTCGGCCGCCGCGAAGCACTTCCTGCGCGTGGCTTCGTACAGCGCAAGCACCTCGTCCTTCGACATCAGGCCCGATTCCAGCGCGATCGCCGCCGAACGCAGCAGCGGATCGGTCGCTTCCACCGCGCACAGTTCCTCGATCGAACGCCACTCGATTTCGAAATCCGTGCCCGCGTGGCCCATGATGCGCGTGGTGCGCAGGTGCAGGAACGTCGGGCGGCGCGTCGTGCGGCAGTGTTCGACGGCGCGCTGCACGTCGGCATAACCGTTCGCGAGATCGAGACCGTCGGCGGCGAAATAATCGAGCCCGTCCATGTTGCGGAAGCGGTTGGCGATCCAGCCGCCCGGCGTCTTCACCGAGATGCCGATGCCGTTGTCCTCGCACACGAACAGCACGGGCGCGGGCAGCTTCTGGTAGGCGGTCCATGCGGCGGCGTTGAACGCGGTCTGCGCGGTGGCGTGGTTCGCGGAGGCGTCGCCGAAGGAGCAGATCGCGATGCTGTCGGCGGGAATCGGCAACGCGTGGTTGAGTCGCTTGCCCACTTCGATCGCCACCGCCGTGCCCAGCGCCTTCGGCAGGTGCGAAGCGATCGTCGACGTCTGCGGCAACACCCACAACGGTTTGCTGCCCCACACTTTGTGACGGCCGCCGGACGCGGGATCCTCCGCGCTCGCGGCGAAGCTCAGCGCCGAATCCATCACCGGATCCATGCCCGGCAGCTTGCGGAAGCGCTCGGCCATGAAGCCGCCTGAGCGGTAATGCAGGAACGCCGGATCGGTATGGCGCGTCAGGCGCGCAACCATCGCGTTGCCTTCATGTCCGCTGGAACCGATCGTGTAGAAGACCTTGTTCTGCACGCGCAGCACGCGCGCCATCAGGTCGAGGTGGCGGCTGATCAGCTGCGATTCGAAGAGTTCGCGGAAACCCTGCGCATCGAGTTCGCTGCCCGGCAGGATCGGCGCGCCGGCGGCGGGACGTGCGTGGACGTCGCCGCTCCAGGCCTTCACGAACTCGCTGAAGTTGACGTCGCAGATCTCGGCCCGGTTGAGGCCTTTCATGCGCGCGGGGATGGGATTGGGGATCAGGGACATGGTCGGTTCCGGAGGGCCCGCGCCGAGAATGCGCGGGCGAAATGCGTGTGCGTGCGATCAGTCCGGCAGCGCCAGGCGCGAGAGGACTTCCACCGGCGGCGTCGGCATGGCGACGAAACGCGGCGTCTGGCGCACGCGTTCGATCCACGCCTGCACGCCGGGATATGCGGACAGGTCGAAGCCGCCTTCATCGGCGACGGCGGTGTAGGCGAACAGCGCGATGTCGGCGATGCCATAGGCCTCGCCGCTGAACCATTCGTTCGACTTCAGATGCTGTTCCATCACGGCGAGCGCCTGGTTGCCGCGTTCGCGCAGTTGCGGCAGTGCCGCGCGACGCGGGGACTCCAGCTGCGTCCAGCCGCGAATGAAACGCGCCACCGCGATGTACGGCTCATGGCTGTACTGCTCGAAGAACAGCCAGCTCAGCACCTGCGCGCGCGCGAACGCGTCGCCGGCCCAGAACGGCGTGCCTTCGGCGAGCCAGCACAGGATCGCGTTCGACTCGGTCAGGATGCGACCGTCGTCGGTTTCGATCATCGGCACCTTGCCGTTCGGGTTCTTCGCGAGGTAGCCGGGCGTGCGCGTTTCGCCGATGGTGCTGTCGACCTCGACCCACTTGAACTCGCGTTCCAGCTGGGTGAGCAGCAGGCGCAGCTTGTGGCAGTTGCCGGAACTGGAATAGCCGTAGACGGTGATCATCGCTTCATCCCCTCGCGTTCGCGTCGTGCGAACCACTGTTCACGCGACTGGCCCCAGACTTCGATGTCCTTCGTGTCGTACGGCGCCGGCAGGCGGCCCATGCGCAGCAGCGTCGAACCGAGCTTGGCGGCGACGACTTTCGAGTTGGTGTTTTCGGGGGCGATGGTGTGGATCACCTCGTCCCAGCCGAGCGTGTCGAAGGCCCAGTCGATGGTGGCGGTCGCCGCTTCCGGGCCGTACCCGCGGCCCCAGCGATCGCGCACGATGCTCCAGCCGACTTCCGTGCCCGGCCAGCCTTCCGGCTGCCACGGGCCGACGCGGCCGATCCACTGCCCGCTCGCCTTCTCGATCACCGAGAACATCGCGAAGCCCTTCAGGTGCCACACGCCGATCATCGCGGCGAAGTTGCGCCACGCGGCGGCACGCGGTTCGGTACCGCCGATGTGGCGGCAGGTTTCCTCATCGGCCTTGAACGCGGCCCACGCCTCGAAATCCTCCGCCTGCGGCGGGCGGAGGATCAGGCGTTGCGTTTCCAGTGTCGGACCCAGCTGCATCGCCGGCTCCGGATCAGAACGCGTTGATGCCGGTGAGCTCGCGGCCGATCACCAGCTGGTGCACGGTTTCCGTGCCTTCGTAGGTGATGACCGATTCGAGGTTCAGCGCATGGCGGATCGCGGCGTGTTCGGTGGTGATGCCCGCGCCGCCGAGCAGGTCGCGACATTCGCGCGCGATGTCGATGGCCATGCGGCAGTTGTTCCACTTCGCCAGCGAAACCTGCGCCGGCTGCATCGTGCCCGCGTCCTTCAGGCGACCCAATTGCACGACCAGCAGCTGCGCCAGCGTGATGCGACGCGCCATCTCGGCCATCTTGATCTGCGCGCTCTGCGTCGCCGCGACCGGGCGGTCGAACAGGATGCGTTCCTTCGTGTAGTTCAGCGCCTCGTCCAGGCACGCGATGGCCGCGCCGATCGGGCCCCAGGTGATGCCGTAACGCGCCTGCGTCAGGCAGCCCAGCGGCCCCTTCAGGCCCTTCACGTTCGGCAGGCGGTTCGCATCGGGCACGCGCACGTTGTCGAAGAACAGCGAGCTGGTGACCGACGCGCGCAGGCTCATCTTGTGCTTGATTTCCTGCGCGGCGAAACCGGGCATGCCCTTCTCGACGATGAAGCCCTGGATGCCCTCATCGGTCTGCGCCCAGACGATGGCGATGTCGGCCAGGTTGCCGTTGGTGATCCACATCTTGGAGCCGTTGAGGATCCAGTCGCCGCCGTCGCGGCGCGCGTTGGTCTTCATGTTGGCCGGATCGGAACCGCCGTGCGGCTCGGTCAGGCCGAAGCAGCCGATGACCTTGCCGGCGGCCATGTCCGGCAGCCAGCGCTGGCGCTGCTCTTCGCTGCCGTAGGCGTAGATCGGGTACATGCACAGCGAAGACTGCACGCTGACGAAGCTGCGGATGCCGCTGTCGCCGCGTTCCAGTTCCTGGCAGATCAGGCCGTAGCTGACCGCGTTGAGGCCGGCGCAGCCGTACTTCTCGGGCAGCGAGGAACCCAGCAGCCCGAGTTCGGCGATCTCGCCGACCAGTTCCTTCGGGAAGCGTCCCTGGTCGAAGGCGTCGCCGATGATCGGGATCACGCGCTCGTCGGTGAACCGGGCCACCGTGTCCTGTACGGCGCGCTCCTCTTCGGTGAGCAGCGAGCGAACGTCGTAAAGGTCGTACGGATGCAGGGCCATGGCGCACTCGACTTGGGAAAGACCGCCATTGTACGGGCGCCCCGCGATGCGGGTAAGGCCACGTAAACGCTTGCAGCGCCGGGGATTTTCCCGTCGGGCAAGAAAAAGGGGCCGGATCGCTCCGGCTCCTTCGGGTCTTGCATGCGGTGTGGATCAGCCGCGCGTCGGGCCCGCGGCGGAGGCGGTCTGCGTGACCACCTGGCCATCGATGACCGGCAGGCGACCGCCGACCGGGCGCTCGTCCATGCGGATGGTCTGCTCGGCGCCGTTGTAGCGGTAGGTCACGTCGTAGCCGACGACCTTGTCCTCGTCGCCCAGCAGGATGCGGCTGCCCGGCTTGCTGTCGGTGCGCATCGTGCCGGTGGTGCCGTCCGGATTGCGGTAGGTCACGTTGTAGCCGACCACGCGCGAGGATTCGGACGTGGACGAAACGGTGTGGCACTGGCGCTCGGTGCGGCTGGTGACCTTGCCGCCGACGTGACGCTTGTCGATCTGGTTGCCGATGAAGCCACCGGCCACCGCGCCGCCGACGGTCGCGGCCTTCTTGCCGTTGCCGCCGCCGACCTGGTTGCCCAGCAGGCCGCCGATCACCGCGCCAGCCACGGTGCCGCCGACGTTGCCGTCGCGTTCCGGGGCGCGTTCCTGCACGACCACGTCCTCGCAGACTTCGCGCGGCGTGGAGGTGGTGCTGGTCTCGCGGATGGCGTCGGTGCCGATCACCGTCGCGTAGAGCTTTTCCTTCTCGGTGATCGACTGGACGTTGGTGACGTCGGCGTATTCGACCTGGTTGGAACCGATGGCGCCGTCTGCGGCGACATCGCCTTCCTGGCCCGGCAGGAGCTGGCCATCGGCGGTCGCGGCCGGGGCGGCGTCCTTGTTGCCGAAACTGTTGAATGCGGCCACTGCGACACCGCCGACGAGCAGCGAAGCCAGGGCGACGGCGAGCATGTTCTTGTTCATCTCAGGCCTCTGCGGCGGGGCGTGCCCGCGTTGTTGGATGGCGCCATTCGACCACTGGAAAGCTGAACGGCCGCCGATTTTTTAACATCAAGCTGTCGAAATTGTGAACCGGTCCGGGCGGCCGTGTTAGCGTCATTGAGACCGCCGTCAAACTGTATCTGCCATGCCGTCCCCACTCACGCCGCCGCTGCTCGCCTTCCTGTCGAAGCTCAGCTTCCCCCGCCTGTTCCTGGTCACGGCGGCGCTGTTCCTGGTGGACCTGGTCGTGCCCGACCTCATCCCGCTCGCCGACGAGCTGCTGCTCGGCCTGGGCACCCTGTTGCTGGCGAGCTGGAAGAAGCGCAAGGAACCGCTGCCCCCGCCGGCGCAGCGCTGAGCGCGCATGCCGTCGCTGGTCGACACCCACTGTCATCTCGATGTCGACGAGTTCGACCGCGATCGCCATGAAGTGATCGCGCGCGCGCACGAGGTTGGCGTGCGGCACCAGATCGTACCGGCCATCGATGCCGCCGGCTGGCCGAAGCTGCGCGAGGTCTGCGCACGGGACGACGGCCTGCATGCCGCCTACGGCCTGCATCCGCTGCTGCTCGACCGGCACGAGGATGCGCACCTGGACGAACTGCGCGGCTGGCTCGAGCGCGAACGCCCCGTCGCGGTCGGCGAATGTGGACTCGATTACTTCGTCGAAGGGCTCGATCGCGAGCGCCAGCAGCAGGTTTTCGAACGCCAGCTGGAACTCGCGCGCGACTTCGACCTGCCGGTGATCGTGCACGCGCGCCGCGCAGTGGACGCGGTGATCGCCTCGATCCGTCGCGTGGGCGGGCTGCGCGGCGTGGTGCACAGCTTTTCCGGGAGCCGGGAGCAGGCGAAGCAGTTGTGGAAACTGGGCTTCCTGCTCGGCCTCGGCGGTCCGGTGACGTACGAGCGCGCCAACCGCCTGCGCAAGCTGGCCGCGAGCATGCCGCTGGAGTTCCTGCTGCTGGAGACCGATGCCCCGGACCAGCCCGATTCGCAGCACCGCGGCCAGCGCAACGAACCGGCGCGGATCACCCGGGTCGCGCAGACGATCGCCGAACTGCGCGGCATCGACGCGGAGGAAGTGGCGCGAACGACGACCGCCAACGCCATGCGGCTGTTCGCGATCTCCTAACCCTTCGATGCACCCTTGCGCTTGAGCAGCAGTTCCAGCGCGCGCCCCACCGCCGCGAACGCGAACGTGCCGGTGATGTGCGTGGCTGCGCCGAGCCCCGCGCCGCAATCGAGCTTCAACGCCGCATCGCCCGACACCTGCGGGCGGATGCCGCACACCGTGCCGTCGGGCTGCGGGTATTTGACGTTCTCCAGCGAGTAGATCGCCGAGATACCGAAGTAACGGTCGGCGTTCTTCGGAAAATTGAATTCGCCGCGCAGCTTCTTGCGCACCAGCGCGAGCATCGCGTCGTGCTCGGTACGCGAGAGATCGCGCACGCGCACCAGCGTCGGATCGGTGCGCCCGCCCGCCGAGCCGACCACGATCAGCGGCAGCTTGCGGCGCCGGCACCAGGCCGCCATCACCACTTTCGTGCGGAAGCTGTCGCAGGCGTCGATCACCAGGTCGAAGCCGCGATCGAGCATTTCCTCCAGGTTCGACGGCGTGACGAAACTGGCGATGGCCTCCACCGTGATCTGCGGGTTGATGGCGCGGCTGCGTTCGGCCATCGCCTCCACCTTCACGCGTCCGTATTGGCCGGCCAGCGCCGGCAACTGGCGATTGGTGTTGGAGACGCACAGGTCGTCCGCATCGATCAGCGTCAGGTGCCCCACGCCCGTGCGCGCCAGCGCCTCGGCCACCCACGAGCCCACGCCGCCCATGCCGATCACCGCGACGCGGCAGCCGGCCAAGTGCGCGACGGTGCCGCTGCCGTACAGGCGATCCACGCCGGCGAAGCGTTCGAGCCATGCGGGATCGAGCGCGTGTTCGGGAATGGTCTGCGCGGGGGCGGTGGACGTCGTCATGGCGACATTGTAAGCGCCGCACGCGCCGGGGCCGTTCGCCGCGCGTGGTATCGTGCCGCGATTTTCCAAGGAGCCAGGCATGAATACCCAGCCCAGCGGTACGCGCAGCCATGCATCGCGATATCTGTTCCTGTTCCTCGTCGGCCTGGTGGTCGGCGTGGTCGCCACGGTGATGGCGATGCGCGCCATCGATGCGCGCAGGGACCATTTCCATGGCAGCGTGATGCACGTGCAGCAGTGGCACCTTGGCCAGCTGAAGCAGAAGGTCGATCAGAACCGCTGCGCCGCCACCGACGTGCTGCCGCACATCAAGGCGCTGCGCACGATGGCCGACGACCTGGAGCCGGCGTTCCCCGACCTTGCCGACGACCAGCGCTTCGCCCAGCACGCCAGCCGCATGCGGGCACGACTGGACGCCGCACTGGCGAGTCCGCCGCTCAACTGCGCGGGCGTCGCGACCACGACCGCCGACGTCGGCGAATCCTGCAAGGCGTGCCATCAGGATTTCCGCTGACGCTTTGCAGTGGCTGAACGATCCGGAAAGCCGCGGCGCGCGTGGTGTCGACATTGATCGGCAGTTCACCGCGCCGCGTCTAGCGTGACCGCCATGGCGACGGGGCTGTCACGCCCGGCCATCCCACCTCCAGAAAGGAGTCGCGCATGAATATCCAGAACGTCCGTCTGCTCGGCGTTGCCGCTGCCGCCACGATCGCCCTCGCCGGCTGCGCCACGTCGTCGCCGGGCTACAGCACTTCGCCGAGCTATGGCGGCGGTTACAGCTCCGCGCCCGCGCAGTGCTACGACTGCGGCACCGTGACGCGCATCGAACAGGTCACCACCGGCAGCAGCGCGCCCAACGCCACCGGCGCGGTGCTCGGCGGCATCGTCGGCGCGGTCGCCGGCCACGAGATCTCCCGCCACACCGGCGGCAGCAAGGGCAACCAGAACGTCGCCGCGGCAGCCGGTGCGGTCGGCGGCGCGCTCGCGGGCAACGCGATCCAGAAGAACACCACCGGCGCGTCGTACAACGTCTACGTGCGCATGAACGATGGGCGCACCACCGTGGTCACGCAGCGCGACCTGGGCAACATCCGCGAGGGTTCCTACGTGCGCGTGCACGACGGCAAGGCCTGGGCGCAGTAACCGCTGCCGCCGCATCGCGTCTTCGGACGGCGCGCTGCGGATTCACCGGCAAGGTCCGAAAAAGAAAAACCCGGCTTGCGCCGGGTTTTTCATGGCTGTCGCGTCGAGGCGCGACCGCGGCGCTCCACCATCGGAGCAGCTGCGATCAGAGCGGCTGGACGGCGTCGGCCTGCAGGCCCTTCTGGCCCTGCACGACGGTGAAGGAAACCTTCTGGCCTTCCTTCAGGCTCTTGAAGCCCTGGGTCTGGATCGCGCGGAAGTGCACGAACACATCCTCGCCATTCTCGCGGCTGATGAAGCCGAAGCCCTTGGCATCGTTGAACCACTTGACGGTACCGGTTTCACGACCTGACATTGGCACTTACTCCTTGGAACGTTGCGGGTTGAAAACGTGGCACGCCACGTGCTGGTTGCAAGGAGGAAGCGAGGTGCAACGATGTAGCGGATCGAAGATCAACCGCATCGGGCCACGATTCACGGTGACCATGGCAAACACAGCGTCCGCAACGTAACCCGGGTCTGGTGAAAATGCAATCCGGGCAAAGTGGGTGTCGGCAAGGGGTATAGAACGATGGATTTTCAGGTGCTCTGGTACGTCCTGGCGGGGGTGCTGGTACTGGTCGGCGTGGCCGGTACCGTGCTGCCCGCCCTGCCCGGCCTGCCGCTGGTATTCGGCGGCATGCTGCTGGCCGCCTGGGCCGGAAATTTCCAGCACGTGGGCTGGTTCCCGCTGGTGATCCTGGGGTTGTTGACGGCCGTGTCGGTGGTCATCGATTTCCTCGCGACCGCCGTCGGCGCCAAGCGCGTCGGCGCGAGCCGGCTCGCCGTCGCGGGCGCGATGGTCGGCACCTTCGCGGGCCTGTTCTTCGGACCCATCGGCCTGTTCACCGGGCCGTTCCTCGGGGCGCTGGGCGGCGAACTCCTTCACGGTCGTGAAGTGCGCAAGGCGGCGAAGGTCGGCTTCGGGACCTGGCTGGGCATCGTGCTGGGCGTGGTGCTCAAGCTCGGCCTGGCATTCGCAATGGTCGGACTGTTCGCGCTGGCCTGGATTCTCTGACCCTTCATCTTCCGCCGTGTTGCGATGCGACACTGGCCGGCATTCCTCCCCCAGCGAGTCCCCCATGCCGATGCACTGGCACGAAGCCCCGCGCGATCGCCCTTCCCTCGCCCGCCACAGCCTGCTCCTGATCGCCGCCGCCTCGCCCGCCGCGGCGCTGGCGCAGGCACCCGCCACGCCGGCCACGCCGGAGGCCTGCGTGTCGATCAACGTCGATTCCGACCGGCTGGCCTGCTACGACGCCGCGCTCGGCCGCGCCGGTCGCGACACCCGCGGCGCGGACATCGCGGCGAAGGAAGCCAGGGCGATCCAGCAGAACCTCGAACTGGCCGAGGAAGTGGTGCCCGGCACCGCACCGCCCGCGGCCGGCGGCGACCTGTATCCGATGGAGGACACGCTCCAGCGCGCCATCGCCAACGCCGGCAAGGGTTCCCTGCTCGACAGCCGGTGGGAACTCGCCAAGGACTCCAAGCTCGGCGTCTTCAACTTCCGCGCCTACAAGCCGGTGTACCTGCTGCCGGCGTTCTGGACCACCGACACGAACCAGACGCCGACCTCGCCCAATCCGAACAACACGGTGACCACGCCGCTGGAAGTCGATGCGCTGGAATCCAAGTTCCAGCTCAGCTTCAAGACCAAGGCGTGGGAGAACATCTTCGGAGACAACGGCGACCTGTGGCTGGCCTACACGCAGTCTTCGCGCTGGCAGGTCTACAGCCCGGAAACCTCGCGCCCGTTCCGTGAGACGAACTACGAGCCGGAGGTCATGCTGACCTTCCGCAACAATTACCGCCTCGGCGGCTGGAACGGTCGGCTGCTCGGCATCGGCGTGAACCACCAGTCCAACGGCCGCGCCGATCCGCTTTCGCGCAGCTGGAACCGCGTGATCGGCATGATCGGCCTGGATCGCGAGAACTGGGCGCTGACCGTGCGCCCGTGGTGGCGCGTCGACGAAAGCGCCAGCGAGGACAACAACCGCGACATCGAGGACTACGTCGGCCGCGGCGACGCGACGCTGGTGTACGTGCACGGCGGGCACCAGTTCTCGCTGATGGGCCGGCATTCGCTGCGCGGCGGCGACCGCTCGCACGGTGCGGTGCAGTTCGACTGGGGTTTCCCGATCAGCCGCAGCCTGCGCGGCCACGTGCAGGTGTTCGACGGCTACGGCGAGAGCCTGATCGACTACAACCATCGCGCGACGTACATCGGCCTGGGGATTTCGCTGCTGGAGTGGTACTGAACGGAACCCGCCACGCGCGCGCCTGATCGCACGTGGCGTGCGCCTTGTCGCAATCTGGGCGAACGGGCTGTCCCATCATGGCGATCCTTGGAGATCGCGTGCAGGGAGAAGCCACGATGGACATGCGACGCATCCTGTCGCTCGACGGCGGCGGCATTCGCGGGCTGGTCAGCTGCCTCTGGCTGGCCGGCGTCGAGGACGCACTGGTCCGCGCGGGCAAGCCCGGACTGCTGAAGTCGTTCGACCTGCTCGCCGGCAGTTCGACCGGCGCGATCGTCGGCTGCGGGCTGGCGGTCGGCCTGTCGCCGGCGCAGCTCGCCCAGCTGTACCGGCAGCACCGGCACATGATCTTTCCCGGCATGGCGCAGCGGCTGTGGTCGCGCGCCGGGCGCATGTTCACGCAGGGCGTGTCGGCACCGCGCTACGACGCGAAGGGGCTCGAGGACGTGTTGCAGGCGGTGTTCGGCGACACGCGGCTGGGGCAGTCGAAGATCCCGCTGCTGATCACCAGTTACGACACCATCGCGCGCAAGCCGATCGTGTTCAAGAGTTTCAAGCCCGAACACGCGGACCTGCGGATGTGGGAGGTCTGCCGCGCCTCGTCGGCGGCTCCGACGTACTTCCCCGCGCACGCGATGACGGTGGAAGGACGCAAGCGCGCGATGATCGACGGCGGCGTGGTCGCCAACAATCCGACTGCATGCGCGATCGCCGAGGCGATGCGCAAGGACGCGCGCGTGGACAGTGCGCAGAACCTCGTCGTGCTGTCGGTCGGCACCGGCGAACGCAGCCGTCCGATCGACCTGAAATCCGCGCAGGAATGGGGCGCGGTGGAATGGGCGATCCCGATCATCGACGTGCTGTTCGACGGCAACACCGATGCGGTGGACTACATCGCGCGGCATCTCATCGGCGATGGCTATTTCCGTCTCCAGGCGGAGCTGCTCACCGGCCTGGACGACCTGGACGACGTGAGCGAGACGAACGTCGCGGCGCTGGAGGCGATGGCGACGGATTACCTGCTGCGCGAGGAGACGCGGAAGACGCTGGCGGGGCTGGTGGCGCGGGTGTAGCGGTCAGGGCTGCTTCGCGTTCACGGGCGCTGTTCCGCGCACGAGGAACCGTCATTCCGCTTGGGGAACCGTTATCCCGGCGAACGCCGGGCTCCAGCTCTTGTAGCCCGGGTAAGCGAAGCGCACCCGGGATCTGTCACGCTTGACCCGGGTGCGCTTCGCTTACCCGGGCTACAAAACCTGCGAAGTAGCCGTCATTCCGGCGAAGGCGGGATCCAGGCTGTCGCTCGATCCGCAACATTCGTCATTCCAGCGAAAGCTGGAGTCCAGCTTGGTCTCCGCCGCGGGGAAACTGCACATCGCGAGTGCGTCCGCATCGCGCGCCCCTCCCCTCACCTCACCCCTCTCCTACGGGAGAGGGGCTCAAGCATCCGCGCGGGCGGGATTACTCCACCACCACCGGAATCTTCCCGATCCGCGCCTGCCACTCGCGCGGCCCCGTCTTGTGCACCGATTCGCCGGTCGAATCCACGGCGACCGTCACCGGCATGTCCTGCACTTCGAACTCGTAGATCGCTTCCATGCCCAGGTCCGCGAAGCCGACGACCTTCGCCGCCTTGATCGCCTTGGACACCAGGTACGCCGCACCGCCGACCGCCATCAGGTAGGCCGACTGGTGCTTGCGGATGGCCTCGATCGCCGCTGGGCCACGCTCGGCCTTGCCGACCATGCCCAGCAGGCCGGTCTGCGCGAGCACCTGCTCGGTGAACTTGTCCATGCGCGTGGCCGTGGTCGGGCCGGCGGGGCCGACGACTTCATCGCGCACCGGATCGACCGGGCCGACGTAATAGATGAAACGGCCGCGCAGATCGACCGGCAGCGGCTCGCCCTTGTTGAGCATGTCGACCATGCGCTTGTGCGCGGCGTCGCGGCCGGTCAGCAGCTTGCCGTTGAGCAGCAGCACCTCGCCCGGCTTCCAGCTGGCGACGTCTTCCTTCGTCAACGTGTCGAGGTTCACGCGACGGCCCTTCGACGCGTCGTAGGTGAGCTCCGGCCAGTCGGTCAGCGACGGCGGATCGAGCATCACCGGGCCGCTGCCATCCAGCGTGAAGTGCGCGTGGCGCGTGGCGGCACAGTTCGGGATCATCGCCACCGGCAGGTTGGCCGCGTGCGTCGGGTAATCCTTGACCTTGATGTCGAGCACGGTCGTCAGACCGCCCAGGCCCTGCGCGCCGATGCCGAGCGCATTGACCTTCTCGTACAGCTCCAGACGCAGTTCCTCGGCGCGATTGGACGGGCCGCGCGCCTGCAGGTCGGTGATGTCGATCGGCTCCATCAACGATTCCTTCGCCAGCAGCATCGCCTTCTCGGCGGTGCCGCCGATGCCGATGCCGAGCATGCCCGGCGGGCACCAGCCGGCGCCCATGGTCGGCACGGTCTTGAGCACCCAGTCGACGATGGAGTCGGACGGGTTGAGCATCGCGAACTTGGACTTGGCTTCCGAACCGCCGCCCTTCGCCGCCACGATCACGTCGACCTTGTTGCCCGGCACGACCTTCACGTTGACCACGCCCGGCGTGTTGTCCTTCGTGTTGGTGCGCTTGCCGGCCGGATCGGCCAGCACGGACGCGCGCAGCTTGTTGTCCGGATGGTTGTACGCGCGGCGCACGCCTTCGTGGACCATGTCCTCGACGGACATCGTGGCGTCGTCCCAGCGCACGTTCATGCCGATCTCGAGGAACACGGTGACGATGCCGGTGTCCTGGCAGATCGGGCGATGGCCCTCGGCGCACATGCGCGAGTTGATCAGGATCTGGGCGATGGCGTCCTTCGCCGCCGGCGATTCCTCGCGCTCGTAGGCGGCAGCGAGGTGCTTGATGTAATCGACGGGGTGGTAGTAGCTGATGTACTGCAGGCCGTCGGCGATCGACTGGATCAGGTCTTCCTGGCGGATCGAGACGGGCTGGCTGGCGGCGAACGGCTGCGTTGCGGTGTTGCTCACGGCGGGCGTGCTCTCGGCGGGCTTGCTGGCGGCGGAACCGCCATTCTAGCCCGTCGGGCCCGGCGGGCCCCGTCGTGGATGCGGCCGCGCGGCCGGAACGCTGCGTCCGGCCGGACGTCCCGGGACGTCCGGGACCGCTGGATCAGGCCGCGTCGGCCTTGGTGGTGAAGCTCTCGCCGCAGCCGCATTCGGCGGTGACGTTCGGGTTGCGGAACAGGAATTGCTCGCCCAGGCGCTGCTTCACCAGGTCGATCTGCGTGCCGTCGACCAGAGGCAAGCTCAGCGCGTCGACGTAGATGCGCACGCCGTCCTGCTCGAAGATCGTGTCGTCGGCGCCCTGCGAGCGCGCCAGGTCGGCCTTGTACTGCCAGCCCGAACAGCCCGTGCGGGTCACGCCGAAGCGCAGGCCGATCGCGTCGGGGGATTCGACGAGATAGCGCTGGACGCGGTCGAGAGCGGCGGGAGCGAGGGTGACGGCCATTCGGGGACTCCGGCTACATCAATGGGTTACGACAAGGGATTATAGCGACGCGATGCCGGACGTTCGGTAAACTCCGGCCTTTCCCCACATTGGCCCGGCACGGGCAGGATTCAAGGCATGACGGTGGTCAGCGTCGAACAGGCGCTCGCGGGCAAGATCCCGGCGGGTGGCGAAGTCACGGTCCGCGGCTGGGTACGCACCCGGCGCGATTCCAAGGCCGGGCTCAGCTTCGTCAACGTCAGCGACGGCTCGTGCTTCGCGCCGATCCAGGTCGTCGTGCCGGCCGAGCTGGCCAACTACGAATCCGAGGTGAAGCGCCTCACCGCCGGCTGCGCGGTGGTCGCCACCGGCACGCTGGTGGCCTCGCAGGGCCAGGGCCAGGCGTTCGAGATCCAGGCCAGCCGGCTGGAGGTCGTCGGCTGGGTCGAGGACCCGGAGACCTACCCCATCCAGCCCAAGGCGCACTCGCTGGAATTCCTGCGCGAAGTCGCCCACCTGCGCCCGCGCACGAACCTGTTCGGCGCCGTCACGCGCATCCGCGACTGCCTGGCCAAGGCCGCGCACCGCTACTTCCACGAGAACGGCTTCTACTGGATCTCCACGCCGATCGTGACCACGTCCGACGCCGAGGGCGCCGGCCAGATGTTCCGCGTCTCCACGCTCGACATGGCGAACCTGCCGCGCGATGAGAAGGGCGAGATCGATTTCAGTCGCGACTTCTTCGGCAAGGAAACCTTCCTGACCGTGTCCGGCCAGCTCAACGTCGAGGCGTACGCGCTGTCGCTGAGCAAGGTCTACACCTTCGGTCCGACCTTCCGCGCCGAGAACAGCAACACCACGCGCCACCTGGCCGAATTCTGGATGATCGAGCCGGAAATCGCCTTCGCCGACCTGGCCGAGGACGCGCGCGTCGCCGAGGAATTCCTGAAGTACATGTTCCGCGCCGTGCTCGCCGAGCGCGCCGACGACATGGCCTTCATCGCCGAGCGCGTGCAGAAGGACGCGATCACGCGCCTGGAGTCGTTCGTCAACGCGCCGTTCGAGCGCATCGAATATACCGACGCGATCAAGCTGCTGCAGAAGGCCGACAGGAAGTTCGACTTCCCGGTCGAATGGGGCCTGGACCTGCAGACCGAACACGAGCGCTGGCTCACCGAGGAACACGTCGGCCGCCCGGTCGTGGTCACCAACTATCCCGAGCACATCAAGGCCTTCTACATGCGCCTGAACGACGACGGCAAGACCGTCGCCGCGATGGACGTGCTGGCGCCGGGCATCGGCGAGATCATCGGCGGCAGCCAGCGCGAGGAGCGCCTGGACATGCTGGACGCGCGCATGGCGCAGTTCGGCCTGGACCCGGCGCACTACGGCTGGTATCGCGATTTCCGCCGCTACGGCACCGTGCCGCACGCCGGTTTCGGCCTCGGTTTCGAGCGCCTGGTCGTGTACGTGTGCGGACTTTCCAACATCCGCGACGCGATCCCGTACCCGCGTGCGCCGGGGCATGCGGAGTTCTGATCGAAGCCGTGATTCGTGATTCGGGATGGGTGATCCGTAACAGCACACCGCCCGCCTTTCGAATCACGAATCACGAATTACGAATCACGGCAATCAATGATCCTCTTCTTCTCCCTGCTCTTCGTCGCCATCGCCATCGCCGGCTTCTGCGCGTTCGTGATCTTCTGGCCGCTGTCGCTGGTGCACATCCGCGACCGCCATCCGCAGTTGCAATCGCAGCTGGGCGAAGGCGCGTTCGCACGGCCGTCGGCTTGGCGCTGGCTGCTGCGTCGCGGTTACCTGACGGCGAACGACGGCAACCTCAACGGTCTGGCGAGTCCGGCGCGGATCTCGCTGCTGACCATCATCGGCGGCCTGGTGTGCGCCGCCCTGCTCTGGCTGCTTGCGGTGGTGATCGGATGAACGACAACGTCAACGACCAGTGGTGGATCGCGACCATCGGCCGCACCGTGATCTGGGCGCGCCTGCGCGTGCTCGATGCGGGCACCGCGGAGGTGCTCGACAGCGACGGCATCAGCCAGCCGTACGACAGCGAGGACAGTGCGCGCGCCGCACTGATGGATGCGGAGTTCGTCGCGCTCGACGGCCTCGATGAGGACGATGCGCGCGAACGCGGCTTCTCGCTCGACGAACTCGCGCCGCCCAGCGGCGAAGGCCTCGAGGTGCTGCGCCCGCAGATGGTCCAGCAGCTTCCCTTGCGCCACTGAGCGACCGCATGTACCTGCCCCGCGCCTTCGCCGAACACGATCTCGAAGCGCTGGACCGACTGGCGCGACGCGATCGCTTCATCACCCTGATCACCGTGCGCGATGGCGAGCCGACCGTCAGCCACCTTCCCGTGCTGTATCGACGCAACGGGAACGGCGTCGAACTGATCGGCCACTGGGCGCGCCCCAATCCGCAGGCGACGCACGCCGGCCCCGCGCTGGCGATCTTCCACGGCCCGCACGCCTACGTCTCGCCCGGCTGGTATCCCGACAAGGAAGCCGCCGCCCGCGTACCGACGTGGAATTACGCGGTCGCGCACCTGCGCGGCACCTTGTCGACGTTCGACGACGAGCGCGCGCTGGCCGACGTCGTCGACGGACTGAGCATCGACCACGAAGCCACCGTCGGCGGCGACTGGCGTTTCGAATTCGAACGCGACGATCTTCGCCGGCAACTGCGCGGCATCGTCGGTTTCCGCTTCGTCGCGAACGAGATCGCGCTGAAGTTCAAGCTCAGCCAGAACCACCCCATGGGCAATCGCGAATCGGTGGCTTCGCAGCTGGCAGCGCAATCGCGCGAAGCCAGCCGCGAGACCGCGGCATTGATGCGCGACCGCATGGCCATCGAATCCAAGGGAGACTGACGTGGACCTCGACCTCACCGGAAAGCACGCGCTGGTCTGCGGCGCCAGCCAGGGCATCGGCCTCGCGGCGGCGCGGGCGCTGTCCGAACTCGGCGCGAACGTCACCCTGCTCGCGCGCCGCGAAGAGCGCCTTCGCGAACTCGTCGGCACGCTCGCGTCCGACAAGGGCCAGACACACGGCTGGATCGCCGTCGACAGCGCCGACACCGATACCTTGCGCACGAAAGTGCAGGCGCTGGTGTCCGCCACGCCGGTGCACGTGCTGGTCAACAACAGCGGCGGTCCGCCGCCCGGCCCGGTGCACGGCGCCGAGATCGCGGCGTTCGAAGCGGCCTATCGCCAGCACCTCATCGCCAACCACGTGCTCGCCGAAACCGTCGTGCCCGGCATGGAGCGCGATGGCTACGGCCGCATCGTCAACGTCATCTCGACGTCGGTGAAGGAACCGCTGCAGGGCCTGGGCGTGTCCAACACCACGCGCTGGGCGGTGGCGAGCTGGGCCAAGACGCTGGCGACGGAACTCGCGCCCAGGGGCATCACCGTCAACAATGTGCTGCCGGGTTCGACCGAAACGCCGCGCATCGAGCAGATCATCGACAACACGTCGGCCAAGACCGGCCGCAGCCGCGAGGACGTGTTCGAGAAGATGGTGTCGGAAATCCCGATGCGCCGCTTCGCGCGGCCGGAGGAAACCGCCGCGGCGATCGCTTTCCTGTGTTCGCCGGCGGCCTCGTACATCACTGGCGTGAACCTGCCGGTGGACGGCGGACGGACCCGGTCGCTGTGACGTGAAAGCCCTTCCCTTCAAGCGAAGGGTCGGGGCGGATGGTGTTCCGGACCGGCGGCAAAGTGCGGGACACCACCATACTGATCAGCACGTCCCACCCGCACTGTTAAGCTAGCCCCATGCGCCTTCGCCACTTCATCGCCGGTGAACCACGCGAGCCGACGTCGGGTCGGTGGGGCGAAGTGTTCGATCCGGCGAACGGCAAGGCCTACGCAGACGTCGCGCTCGGCGATGCCGCCGATGTCGACGCCGCGATCGGCGCCGCCGAAGCCGCCTTCCCCGCCTGGTCCGCCCTGCCCCACAGCGAACGCTCGCGTTGGCTGGAGAAACTCGCCGACGCGCTGGAAGCCAAGCTCGACGACTTCGCCCACGCCGAATCGCGCGACGGCGGCAAACCCATCAAGCTCGCGCGTGAAGCCGAGATCCCGCGCGCGATCAGCAACCTGCGCTTCTTCGCGCACGCGGCCACGCAGTTCGCCAGCGAATCGCACCACGGCCAGGCCGGCCTGAATTACACGCTGCGCCAGCCGCTCGGCGTGGTCGGCACCATTTCGCCGTGGAATCTGCCGCTGTACCTGTTCACGTGGAAGATCGCGCCGGCGCTCGCGGCCGGCAACACGGTGGTCGCCAAGCCGTCGGAAGTGACGCCGGTAACGGCGACGATGCTGGGCGAACTCGCGGCAGAAATCGGCTTTCCCAAAGGCGTACTCAACATCGTGCACGGCTTGGGTCCGGACGTCGGCGAACCGCTGGTCACGGATGCACGCGTGAAGGCGATCTCCTTCACCGGCAGCACGGCCGTGGGCCGCCGCATCGCCGGCATCGCGGGTCCGCTGCTGAAAAAGGTGTCGCTCGAACTCGGCGGCAAGAATCCGACGCTCGTCTTCGCCGACAGCGATTGGCGCGATCACCTCGACACGCTGGTCCGTTCGGCGTTCCAGAATTCCGGGCAGATCTGCCTGTGCGGTTCGCGCATGCTGGTCGAACGCGGCATCTACACCGAGTTCCGCGACACGCTGGTCGAACGCGCGCAGCAGCTGCGCGTGGGCGATCCGATCGACGAGGACAACCAGCTCGGCCCGCTCGTGTCCCGCGCGCACTTCGACAAGGTGATGAACGCGTTGCAGCGTGCGCGCGAGGAAGGCGGCAAGGTGCTGTGCGGCGGCGCGGCGCTCGATCGCCCCGGCTGGTTCGTCGCGCCGACCGTCATCGAGAACCTCGGCCCGGACTGCGCGAGCAATCGCGAGGAAATCTTCGGCCCCGTCGTGACCTTGCAACCGTTCGACACCGACACCCACGCGCTCGCGCTCGCCAACGCGGGCGAGTACGGCCTCGCAGCGTCCATATGGACGCGCGACCTGCGCCGCGCGCATCGCCTGGCCGCGCAGCTGCGCGCCGGCATGGTCTGGATCAACACCTGGCTGCAACGCGACCTGCGCACGCCGTTCGGCGGCTCGGGCGCGTCCGGTCTCGGCCGCGAAGGCGGCTTCGAGGCCATGCGGTTTTTCACCGACGCCAAGAACGTCGGCCTGCAACTGGATTGAATTGGATGACAACCAACCCGCTGTCCGAACTCATCGAGAAGAACCGCGAATGGTCCGAACGGATCCAGCGCGAAGACCCCGGCTTCTTCCAGCGCCTTTCGCTGCAGCAGGCGCCGGAATACCTGTGGATCGGCTGCTCCGACTCGCGCGTGCCCGCCAACCAGATCATCGACATGGCGCCGGGCGAGGTGTTCGTCCATCGCAACATCGCCAACGTCGTCGTGCACACCGACCTGAACTGCTTGTCGGTGATCCAGTTCGCGGTGGACGTACTGAAGGTCAAGCGCATCCTCGTCGTCGGCCATTACGGTTGCGGCGGCGTGCATGCGGCCTTGCATGGCCATCGCGTCGGGCTTGCGGACAACTGGCTGCGCCACGTGTCCGACGTGGCCGACAAGCACAACGGCTGCATCGGACACGCGCACGAAAGCGAACGCCACGACCGTCTGTGCGAACTCAACGTGATCGAACAGGTGCAGAACGTGTGCCTGACCACGATCGTCCGCGACGCATGGACGCGCGGCCAGGAGCTGTCGGTGCACGGCTGGGTCTACAGCCTGCGCAACGGCCTGGTGCACGACATGGGCATCAACGTCGATTCGTACGACTCGCTCGACGCGCTGTACAAGGGCGCGATCGAGCGCGTGAACGGCTTCCGCGGGGATTCGCCGCGATGAACGACGTCATCCGCGCCGACGCCGCACCGAGGCCCGTGGGCCAGTATCCGCATGCGCGGCGCGTGGGTGAGCTGCTGTTCCTCTCGGGCATCGGCCCGCGCGATCCCGCCAGCAACGCGATCGTCGGCAACGTGCACGACGCGGACGGGCGGCTGATCGCGTACGACATCGACGCGCAGACGCGCGCGGTCTTCGCCAACGTGCGCACGGTTCTCGAAGCCAGCGGTGCGCGCTGGGAGGACCTGGTCGACGTGACCGTCTACCTCACCGACATGGCGCGCGACTTCAAGGCCTACAACGCCGTCTGGGCCGAGTATTTCCCCGACATCGACACCGCGCCGTGCCGCACCACGCTTGGCATCACCGCGTTGCCGACGCCGATCGCGATCGAACTCAAGTGCACCGCCGTCGTGCGCGGCGCGCCGTCCTCCTCTGGAGCATCGGAGTAACCATGCTGCCCGGCCCGATCAACCTGCACGCCTGGATCGAGGAACACCGCCATCTGCTCAAGCCGCCGGTGGGCAACAAGGTGATCTACGTCGGCGACTTCATCGTGATGGTCGTCGGCGGCCCGAACCAGCGCACCGACTACCACTTCGACGAAGGCGCCGAGTGGTTCTACCAGCTCGAAGGCGAGATGGTGTTGCGCATCCAGGAGGACGGAAAGGCGCGCGACATTCCGATCAAGGCCGGCGAGATCTTCCTGCTGCCGCCGCGCGTGCCGCATTCGCCGCAGCGCATGCCGGAGTCGATCGGACTGGTGATCGAACGGCGCCGCCGCCCCGAAGAACTCGAAGGCCTGATGTGGTTCTGCGAACGCTGCAACCACAAGCTGTACGAGGAGTTCTTCCCGTTGCGCAACATCGAAACGGATTTCCCGCCGGTGTTCGACCGCTTCTACGCCTCGCGCGAACATCGCACGTGCCGTGAGTGCGGGCACCTGAACCCGGCGCCGTCGAAGTACGTGATGCCGGATACCTGAGGACGCACCATCGCGCATGCTGAAGATCGACACCCACGCCCATTACCTTCCGCGCGACTGGCCCAACCTGGCGCGCAAGTACGGCGACGACCGTTTCCCGGTGATCCACCACACCGAGGACGGGCGCCACCGCATCTACAAGGACGGCAAGTTCTTCCGCGAGATCTGGTCGAAGACCTGGGACCCGCAGGAACGCATCGACGATTACGCGCGCTTCGGCGTGCAGGTGCAGGTGATCAGCACCGTGCCCGTGATGTTCAGCTACTGGGCCAAGCCGCACCATGCGCTGGAGCTGCACCAGGCGCTCAACGAGCACATGGCTGAAGCCTGCCGCGAATACCCGCGCCATTACGCGGGCATCGGCACGGTGCCACTGCAATCGCCCCGACTGGCGATCCAGGAACTGGAACGCTGCATGGACCAGCTCGGCCTGCAGGGCGTGCAGATCGGCAGCCACATCAACGACTGGAACCTCGACGCGCCGGAGCTGTTCGATTTTTTTCAGGCGGCCGGCGAACTCGGCGCCGCGATCCTCGTGCATCCGTGGGACATGATGGGCGCGGCGACGATGCCGAAGTACTGGCTGCCGTGGCTGGTCGGCATGCCGGCGGAGCAGTCGCGCGCGGCATGCTGCCTGATCTTCGGCGGCGTGCTCGAACGCGTGCCGAACCTGAAGGTCTGCATGGCGCATGGCGGCGGCAGTTTCCCGTACACGATCGGCCGCATCGAACACGGCTTCAACATGCGGCCGGACCTCGTCGCCACCGACAATCCGCGCAATCCGCGCGAATACCTCGACCAGCTGTTCTTCGATTCGTGGGTCGCCGATCCGCGCGCGTTGCGGTACCTGCTCGATACCTGCGGCGTGGATCGCGTGATGCTCGGCACCGACTACCCCTTCCCGCTCGGCGAACAGGAACCCGGCGCCGGCATCGCCGCGCTCGAGCTGACCGATGCCGAGCGCGCGCGCCTGTACCACGGCACCGCGCTGGAATGGCTGGGACTCTCGATGGCGCGGTTCGCCTGAGACCACGCACATGCCGCATGTCACGCTGCAGTACACGGTGAACCTCGCGGAATTCAATCCGACCACGGCGCTGCGCGCGATCAACCAGGGCCTCGCCGACAGCGGGCATTTCGACGAGCACGCCATCAAGAGCCGCGCGTTGCGGCTCGACGATTACCGCGTCGGCACCGCCGATACCGGCCGCGCGTTCATCCACGTGCAGCTGAAGGTGCTCCCCGGTCGCGACGATGCCACGCGCAAGGCGTTCGCCGAGATCATCATCGCCGCGCTCTCGTCCGTGCTCACGGACTGCCCGCCGTCCACGCAACTGTGCGTCGAGGTCGACGAACTCGACGCGCGCACCTACACCAAGCGCGTGATCGACGCGCCCAACGACTGACCCGATGACCGACCTGTACTCCGATTCCCACGCCCTCGCGCAGGACGCCGCCGACCCGTTGCGTTCGATGCGCACGCAGTTCCTCATTCCACGACACGACGGCGCCGACCAGGCGTATTTCGTCGGCAATTCCCTTGGATTGCAGCCGCGCGGCGCGCGAGCGCACGTCGAGGAGGTGCTGGACAAGTGGGCGCACGAAGCGGTCGAAGGCCACTTCACCGGACAGGCGCAGTGGATGCCGTATCACGAGCTGGTACGCGAATCGCTGGCGCGACTGGTCGGCGCGAA
Organism: Lysobacter sp. SCRH-1R; assembly: GCF_057747855.1. Lineage (NCBI taxonomy): Bacteria > Pseudomonadati > Pseudomonadota > Gammaproteobacteria > Lysobacterales > Lysobacteraceae > Lysobacter > Lysobacter sp. SCRH-1R. The sequence continues at coordinate 2,470,340 of NZ_CM173227.1, forward strand.
GCCGCTGGAAGTGGTGGCGATGAACACGCTCACGGTGAACCTGCACCTGATGATGGTCAGCTTCTACCGCCCCACGCGCGAACGGCCCGCGATCCTGATCGAGGCCGGCGCGTTCCCGTCCGATCGTTACGCGGTGGAATCGCAGATCCGCTTCCACGGCTTCGACCCGGCGACGGACCTGATCGAAGTGCAGCCCGATCGCGAGGACGGCACGACATCGATGGAGGCGATCGAACACGCGATCGCGTCGAACGCTGCACGCGTCGCCCTCGTGCTGTGGCCGGGCGTGCAGTACCGCACCGGACAGGCGTTCGATCTGGCGCGCATCGCACGACTGGCGCACGAGCACGGCGGGGTGTGCGGTTTCGATCTCGCCCACGCGGTCGGCAATCTCGAACTCGCGCTGCACGACAGCGACGCGGACTTCGCCGTGTGGTGCCACTACAAGTACGTCAACAGCGGGCCGGGCGCGGTCGCGGGCTGCTTCGTGCACGAGCGTCACGCGCACAGCGACGTTCCGCGTTTCGCCGGTTGGTGGGGGCATGAACAGGGCACGCGCTTCCGCATGGGCCCGCACTTCGTGCCGACGCCGGGCGCCGACGGCTGGCAGCTGAGCAATCCGCCGATCCTCGGCATGGCGCCGCTGCGCGCGTCGCTGGAGCTGTTCGACGCCGCCGGCATGCCGGCGCTGCGCGCGAAGTCGCTGCGCCTTACGGGATATCTCGAAGCGCTGATCCGCCAGCGCCTGGACGGCACGCTGCAGATCGTCACGCCCGCGGATCCCGCGCAACGCGGCTGCCAGCTGTCGCTGCGCGTGATCGGCGGACGCGGTCTCACCGGCCGCGACGCGGGGCGCGCACTGTTCGATTACATCGCCACCAGGGGCGTGCTCGGCGACTGGCGCGAACCCGACGTGATCCGCATCTCGCCGGCGCCGCTCTACAACACGCATGCGGATGTGTTGCGGTTCGTGCGGGCAGTCGAAAGCTGGCGGGACGCTCGTTGAGCGCTTTGCCTTCGTACGATCCTGCGGTGGGCTGGCAGTTGGATTCCCGCCTGCGCGGGAGTGACAGCATTAGGAATGGAACGTGACGACATCCGACAACCGCCACATCACCCTCATCGGAGCCGGCCTCGCGGGCGCGGTCCTCGCCACGTTGCTCGTGCAGCGCGGCTGGCGCGTGGACGTGTACGAGAAGCGAGGCGATCCGCGCGTTCAGGGCTACGGCGGCGGGCGCTCGATCAACCTCGCGCTGGCCGAACGCGGCCGCCACGCGCTGCGACTCGCGGGCGCCGACGACGCCGTGATGGAGCACGCGGTGATGATGCGCGGGCGCATGGTGCATTTCCTCGACGGACGCACCGACCTGCAGCGTTACGGCCGCGACGACAGCGAAGTGATCTGGTCGGTGCACCGCGGCGAACTCAACGTTGTCCTGCTCGACATCGCCGAAGGCGCCGGCGCGCGATTGCATTTCGATCGCGGACTGTCTGACGTCGACTTCGACGCGCGAATCGCGACCTTCACCGACCCGCGCGACGGCAGCACGCACCGCGCGACGTTCGAATCGCTGGTCGGCGCCGACGGTGCGGGCTCGGCGCTGCGCGCGGCGATGGCGAAGCAGGTCGATCTTGGCGAACGTACCGAGTCGCTCGGGCATTCGTACAAGGAACTGGAGATCCCACCCGCGCCGGACGGCGGCTTCAGCATCGAACCCAACGCACTGCATATCTGGCCGCGTGGCCGCTACATGTGCATCGCGCTGCCGAACGACGAACGCACCTTCACCGTCACCCTGTTCCTGCCGAACGAAGGAGACCCGAGTTTCGCGAACGTGCACGACGGCAAAGACGCACGCGCGTTGTTCCAGCGCGATTTCGTCGACGCGCTGCCGCTGATTCCCGATCTCGAGCGCGATTTCGAACGCAATCCCACCGGCATCCTCGCGACGCTTTACCTCGACCGCTGGCATCTCGACGGCCGCGCCGTGCTGCTCGGCGACGCCGCGCACGCGATGGTGCCGTTCCATGGGCAAGGCATGAACTGCGCGTTCGAGGACTGCGTCGCGCTCGCCGAACAGCTCGACGCGCACACCGATCGCGCGGCGGCGTTCGCCGCGTTCCAGGCCGACCGACTGCCCAATGCGCGCGCGATCCAGCAGATGGCGCTGGAGAACTACCTGGAAATGCGCGATCGCGTCGACGACGACGATTACCTGCTGCAGCGCGCGCTCGAACGCGCCCTCGCCGAACGTCATCCCGAACGCTTCATGCCGCGCTACGCGATGGTGACGTTCCACCGCATCCCGTACGCGGTGGCGTTGGAGCGCGGGCGGCAGCAGCGCGAGCTGCTGGTCGAACTCACGCGCGGTCACGATTCCCTCGACACGCTCGACTGGACTGCGGTCGATGCGGTCGTGCGCGAACGTCTGTCGCCGCTGCCGGTGGACGCGTGACGTGGCGGGCAGTTTTCTTTTCTACGACCTGGAAACCTTCGGCGCCGATCCGCGCACCAGCCGCATCGCGCAGTTCGCGGCGATCCGCACCGATTGCGACCTGAACCAGATCGAGACGCCGATCAGCGTCTTCGTGCGTCCCGCCGACGACCTGCTGCCCTCGCCCGGCGCGACCATGGTCACCGGCATCACGCCGCAGCACGCATTGCGCGAAGGCATGGGCGAGGCGGCGGCGTTCGCGTTGATCTTCGAGGAAATGGCGCGGCCGGAAACGTGCTCGGTCGGCTACAACTCGCTGCGCTTCGACGACGAGTTCGTGCGCCACGGTCTGTTCCGCAACTTCTTCGATGCGTACGAACGCGAGTGGCGCGGCGGCAATTCGCGTTGGGACCTGCTCGACGTGCTGCGGCTCGCGCATGCCATCCGGCCCGACGGCGTGGCGTGGCCCAGACGCGAGGACGGCGCGACCTCGTTCAAGCTGGAGCATCTGGCCGAAGCCAACGGCGTTCGCATCGGCGACGCGCACGAGGCGCTGTCGGACGTGCGTGCGTTGATCGGCCTGGCGCGCGCGCTCAAGGCCGCGCAGCCGCGCCTGTGGGATTACGCGCTGCGCCTGCGCGACAAGCGCTATGCGTCGAGCCTGCTCGACACGATCGCGATGAAGCCCGTGCTGCACGTCTCGCAGCGCTTCCCGGCGAGCCGGCTGTGCGCCGCGCCGGTGCTGCCGGTGGCGCGGCATCCGCGCATCGACAGCCGCGTGATCGTGTTCGATCTGGAACAGGATCCCGAACCGCTGTTGCACCTCAGCGCGGAAGGCATCGCCGAACGCCTGTACGTGCGCGCGATCGACCTGCCCGAAGGCGAATCGCGCATCGCCTTGAAGGAAGTGCACACCAACCGCTGCCCGGCGCTGGTCGCGTGGGATCACCTGCGCGGCCCCGATTTCGATCGCCTGTGCATCGATCCGCTGCTCGCGGAGGAACGCGCCGCGCGCATCCGCGAGGCCGGCCCGGCGCTGGTGGAAAAGGTGCGACAGGTCTTCGCCGTCGAGCGCGAGCGCCTGCCGTCCGACGTCGATGCCTCGCTGTACGACGGCTTCATCGGCGATGGCGACAAGCGCCTGTTCCCGCAGGTGCGCACGACGCCGCCGGAAGCGCTGGGGCTGGCGGAATTCCCCTTCCGCGACGCGCGCCTGCCGGAGATGCTGTTCCGCTACCGCGCACGCAACTGGCCGGAAACGCTGGACGCGGAAGAATGGGCGCGCTGGAACGATTACCGCCGCTGGCGGCTGTACGACGAATCGGGCGCGTCGGAATACAGCTTCGCGCGCTATGCGGAGGAGATCGGCATGCTGCGGGCCCTCCACGCGCAGGACACGGCGAAACAGGTATTGCTCGATCAGCTGGAGGCATGGGGCCGGGAGATCGCGGCGAGCCTGCGATAGCCGACGGACGCGCAGGAACGAGTGCCAAGGAACGAGAAGCCAGGAGGCGCGCCTCGCCTGTCTCGTTTCTCGTTCCTCCATTCCCGTCCCTCGCTTCAAGCCCCCCCAGCCGAGCACCCCAGACAGATCCGAGATTCCCGGAACAACGCACCATGGCCACCTATTTCAGCGAAGCAAGTTTCAAGTTCCTGCGCGGCATCGCGCGCAACAACGATCGCGCCTGGTTCCAGGCGCACAAGGCGGACTACGACGCGCACGTGCGCGAGCCGTTCCAGCGTCTGCTGACCGATCTCCAGCCAGTGCTCGCCGGCGTGAGCCCGCACTATCGCGCCGAGCCCAAGGGGCTGGGCGGTTCGCTGTTCCGCATCCAGCGCGATACACGCTTCGCCAACGACAAGACGCCCTACAAGACCTGGCAGGGCGCGCGGCTGTTCCACGAACGCGGGCGCCAGATCGAGGCGCCGTCGTTCTACGTGCAGATCCAGCCGGGCAACTGCTTCGTCGGCGCGGGCCTGTGGCATCCGCAGCCGGACACGCTGCGTCGCGTGCGCCATTTCATCCTCGACAATCCAGGCAGCTGGAAGGCCGCCGCGCACGATGCGAAGTTCCGTCGCCGCTTCGACCTGGACGACAGCGAGGTGCTCACGCGCATGCCGCGCGGATTCCCCGACGACTTCGAGTTCGCCGGCGACCTCAAGCGCAAGAACTTCGTGGCGTATCGGATGATCGAGGACGCCACGATGATGGGGCCGCGGTTGTTGAAGACGCTCGAGACGGATCTGGGCGGGATGGCGAAGTTCGTCGACTACCTGTGCGCGGCGCTGGATCTTGAGTTCTAGCGCGGTGCGGTAGCCCCGGTGTTGTAGCCCCGGTGTTGTAGCCCCGGTGTTGTAGCCCCGGTGTTGTAGCCCGGGTAAGCGCAGCGCACCCGGGGGAACGCTGCCACACCCGATGCCTCCCCGGGTGCGCTTCGCTTACCCGGGCTACAAGAGCTACAGCAAATTACCTCGGCGCCACATATCCGCCCGGAACGCCTTTCGGCGACAGCACCAGCTGCCACAGCTGCGAATGCCGGCTGCGGAACGTCGCCATCGACGCGGACAGATAGAACCGCCACATCCGGCGGAAGCGCTCGTCGTAGCGTGCGTCCAGCTGGGGCCATGCGCGTTCGACGTTCGCGCGCCACGCCTGCAACGTGCGGTCGTAGTCGGCACCGAAATTGTGCCAGTCCTCCAGCACGAACAGCCCCTCGCTCGCCTGCGCGATCTGCGCGGCCGACGGCAGCATCGAGTTCGGGAAAATGTACTTGCCGATCCACGGATCGGTATGGCTCACCGAGCGGTTCGTGCCGATGGTGTGCAGCAGGAAGATGCCGTCGTCGCCGAGGCAGCGATGCGCGAGTTCGAAGTACGTGCGGTAGTTCTTCACGCCGACGTGTTCGAACATGCCCAGCGAGAACGCGCGATCGAAACGCTCGTCGAGTTCCCGGTAATCCTGCAGGCGGATCTCGATCGGCAACCCCTTGCACAACTCGCGCGCGAAGGCCGCCTGCTCGCGCGAGACGGTGACGCCCACGCCGCTGACACCATAGCGCTCGGCCGCGAACTTCAGCGCCTCGCCCCAGCCGCAGCCGATGTCGAGCACCTTCATGCCCGGCTGCAGCCCGAGCTTGCGGCAAACCAGATCGAGCTTGGCTTCCTGCGCGTCGTCGAGGTCCTCCAGCCGCCGGCCTTCGCGGTCGCGCCAGTAGCCGCAGCTGTAGACCAGGCGCTTGCCGAGCATCGCGCGGTACAGGTCGTTGCCCAGGTCGTAATGGCGCTCGCCCACTTCGAAGCTGCGCCGGCGGCTCTGCAGGTTGGTCAGGCGCGCGCGCAGCGCGTCGATCATGACGCCGAGCCCGCGCACCTTCTGGTCCAGGTTCGCGGCGAGCAGCCGGTACAGCAGCCCGTCGAGAGACGGCACGCGCCACCAGCCGTCCATGTACGACTCGCCCAGCCCGAGCGAGCCCTGTGCGAGCACGCGCGCGTAGAGGCGATCGTCTTCGACGTGGAGATCCCATGGCCGGTCGCCATCGAGGCGGACATCGGCCAGCGACAACAGGGCTTCGACCCGACTGCGCAATGCGGACATGGCGGCTCCGGCGGGGTGGACGTCGATGTGCGTCCGGCGCCGAGGCCGGACGGTGACGATCCTAGCAGGGAGCAGGAGTCGCCCCGCTAACGCGCCGGGGGCGGCGGGTTCGAGACGGGCGGCGCCGGCGCGGCGGGCGGCGCGGCGAACAGCGGCCGGTATTCCGGGGCCAGATGCGGCGCGAGCACGTCCACCGGCACCTCGACCGTCTGCGTGCCGTCCGAATACGGCCCGACCTGGTAGGGCGCGAACACGAAGCGCAGCCCGGCCAGGCGCCCGTCCGGCGCCGCGATCGGTTCGAACAGCGCGAAGTCCGAGGGGTCGGGCTGGGTTCCGTCGTCGATCATCTTCGAGGCGTTCTGCACGACCTGGGCGCGTTCCTCCGGCGGCAGGTCGTCGGCGTCCACGCGCTGCGAGAGCGCGGCGTGGAGCTGTTCGCGCACGTGGTCGGAAATGGCGGTCCAGCCTTCGGCGGACGGGATCAGCTGCTGCGCCGTGAGCATGCGGTTCTGCTTCGGCAGCCACACGAAGCGCGCGATCAGCGGCGCTCCGTGCGCGCCGCCGGTGTAGCTGCTGCCGTCGGCGGCGACGGCGACGATGTCCGGCGTGTGCATCAGTTCGGTGAAGCTGAGCGACAGGTCGTACGGTGCGCTGGTCGCGCCGCCCGGCTGGCTGCGCGCCTTGGCGGCTTCGACCAGATCGTTGCGCGCGGTGTCGGCGTACTTCTTCAGTTCGGCGGCGAGGCCCGGGTACTGCTCGGCGGACACCTGGTAGCTGATGCCGACGATGTAGTCCGACGTGGATTCGGACACGTCTTCCAGCTTCACGCCGGCCGGCGCGACGATCGCGGGCTCGCCGGGCGCCTGGGCAGGCGTGCCGGGGGTGGCGGCAGGAGTGGCGGGCTGGGGTTCCCGCTTGCACGCCGCGAGCGCCGCGGCCAGAGCACACAACAGGAGCAGTCGCTTCATGGGCAATCCCTTGTCATGCGCCGCAGGTTAGCGGCGGCGGCGTGATGTTCGAATCACGCCCGGCTAACGATCGCCGTCGACGATCACCAGTTCTCGCGCTGCGGCAGCAGTCCGCGCAGTTCGGCGTCCGTGAGGTTGCGCCACTGGCCGGGCTTGAGGTGCCCGAGCTTCACGTTGCCGATCCGCACGCGCAGCAACTGCTTCACGCGGAAGCCGAAATGCGCGGCCATCAGGCGGATCTGCCGGTTCAGGCCCTGCACCAGCACGATGCGGAAACCGAACTTGTTCAGGCGTCCGGTTTTGCACGGCAGCGTGGTCTGGCCGTGCACCGGCACGCCGCGCGCCATGCCGCGCAGGAATTCGTCGGTCACCGCGTGGTTCACCGCGACCAGGTATTCCTTCTCGAGCTTGTTCTCGGCGCGCAGAATCTCGTTGACGATGTCGCCGTTGCTGGTGAGCAGGATCAGGCCTTCGGAATCCTTGTCGAGGCGGCCGATCGGGAAGATGCGGCGTTCGTGGCCGACGAAATCGACGATGTTTCCCTTCACCGTCGACTCGGTCGTGCAGGTGACGCCGACCGGCTTGTGCAGCGCGATGTAGACGTGCTGGCGCTTGCCCTTGGCCGCGACGCGCACCTTCAGGGACTGGCCGTCGACCAGCACCTCGTCGCCCTCGCCCACCTCGGCGCCGACGCGGGCGCGCAGGCCGTTGACGGTGACGCGGCCTTCGGCGATGAGGCGATCGGCCTCGCGCCGCGAGCAGAAGCCGGTGTCGCTGATGTGCTTGTTCAGGCGCATGCGCGTTGGCGCCTGGGCGGCGCGGGTGTCGGGGGACGGGGCGCGAATGCTGTCACACCTTGGCCTCTCACGCACGCCGCAACGGGCGCCGGGCGTGAAAGGGCCGGAAGAGCGGCGTTCCCGGCGGGCTGTCGAAAACCGGCGCCTGCCGCCGCGGAAGCGCCGCTTCCGGCCCTGAAAGGGCGTGGAGGAACCAGAAACGCGTAGGAGCACCGCTACCACTCGTTTCTGGTTGCTCGTTCCTAGTTCCTCCAGCGCTACACCAGCAACTGGTTGTATTCCGGATGCCGCTCGACCCACGCCGCCGCGTAGCTGCAGCGCGGATGCACGTGCCAGCCCTGCGCCTTCGCGTATTCGAACGCCGCGCGCACCAGTTGCCCGGCGATGCCGCGACCACCGATCGCGTCCGGCACGCCCGTGTGCATGATCTCCATGCGGTTGCCTTCGCGGCGGTATTCGAGCAGCGCGACCTCGCCGTCGACGTTGGTGGAGAAAACACCGGAAGCCGGATCGTGCGCGATTTCGTGCGTGGTCATGGCGTGGCCCGCGGAAAGGAAGCGCCATCATCGCGTGCAGGCGCGTGGCGCGGAAGCGTGGCGTCCACGGAGGTGCGCGCTCGCCGCATGGGCACGGACGCGCGCCTCAGCGCGCGTCGCGTTTGCCCTGGTTGCGCCGGTCCTGGGCGCTGATGTGACCCTGGTTGCCCTCCAGGCGGATCTCGGCGTTGTGCAGCTCCTGGGCTTTCTCGGCCGCGCTGTCGGACATCGCGCCCGGGTGCCCGCCATGGCCGTGGTTCGCCTCGAACTGCTGCCACGGCGGCGCCTGCTGCTCGCGTTCCTGCTTGGCGGCGAGCAGCTCGCGGGTGTTGGCCAGCGCCTGCTCGGGGGTGATCTTCTGCCGACGCCCGGCGCCGGCGGCGCGACGCGGCGTTCGGCGTGCGGTGCCTTCGGCGGCGGTCTTGCGGGCCGGCGCCTTGCGGGCACTCGCGGCCTGCTTCGCGGTGGCCTTGCGGGCGGAGGCCTTCTTCGCGGCGACCTTCTTCGCGGCCGACTTGCGGGTCGCGGCAGCCTTCTTCGCCGGGACCTTTTTCGCTGCTGCCTTCTTCGTTGCGGTCTTCCGCGTCGCGGCCTTCTTCGGCGCGGCTGTAGTCGTGGTCTTCTTCGCGGTCTTCTTCACCGCCTTCCTGGCGCTCGCCTTCTTCGCGGTCGCCTTCTTCGTGGCGGTCTTGCGCGCGGTCTTCTTCGCCGTCTTGCCGGCCGCCTTGCGGGCCGTGGTCTTCTTGCCGGCCTTCCTCATCGCCATGCCTGGACTCCTGGCGTCATCGGGAGGTCCGGCTTACCACGGGCGGCATTCATGCCGGGTGAGCGCCGCCCCGCGTCAGCCCCGGCCAACGCACGGCGGCGGCTTATGACGGACTGCGTCACCTTCGGGCGCGCAAACCCGCTTGCAGACGTGTGGCACGGAATCTGCGTGATCGATTACCGGAAATGCGCCACGGAGGACACCCCATGACCGTGCATCACCTGACGACGAACCACCTCAGCGACGACGCCCTGATGTCCCGCCTGTACGAGCTCGCACGCAGCGGCCGTCAGACGACGGAAACCGCCCAGATCGACGCCGAAGTCTATTCGCGCCTGCTGCAGACCTACGGCGACGCCGAGGCCGACACCGCGCGCGTCGCGGCCTGACCGCCGCACTCCGGGCTCCGGCGAGGAGCCCTCCGACACGGTTCGAATGCAGGCGATCGAAACCGGTCGATCCGCGCTCGGCCGAACCCGTGACTTGGAGCCGCCCCGGCATCAGCCCCCGAACGAGGGGCTCATCAACCGCTGCAGGAAATACGGGCCGATGCGCGGCTCCATCAGCAGCATGAACAGCACGCCGTACAGCGCGCCCGACAGGTGCGCGCTGTGGTTGATGTTGTCGCCGCCGCGCTTGTCCATCCAGATCGAATAGGCCACGTACGCCACCGCGTACAGGATGGCCGGCATCGGCAGGAAGAACACGATGATCAGCGACCACGGCGACAGCAGGATGAAGGCGAACAGCACCGCCGACACCGCACCGGAGGCGCCCAGGCTGCGGTAGTGCGCGTCGTGCCGGTGGCGCAGGTACGTCGGCAGGATCGCGATGACTATCGCCGACAGGTAGAACAGCACGAAGCCCAGCGGCCCGATCAGCTTCGCCATCACCTCCTCGATCTGCCGGCCGAAGAAGTACAGCGTGATCATGTTGAACAGCAGGTGCGACCAGTCGGCGTGGATGAAGCCGTGGGTCACCAGGCGGTCGTACTGCTTCTTACGGTCGATCGCCGGCGGCCACAGGATCAGGCGGTCCAGCAGCGCCGGCCGCTGGAAGGCGAGCCACGACACCAGCACGGTCACGGCGATCAGGGCGAAGGTCAGCATCGGTTCGGGTTCCGGTCTGCGTCAGGTGCGGCGGTAGTTGTCCTGCATCGGGTAGCGCCGCGCGTAGAGCGCGAACGCCGCCGCCGCGAGGAAGGCGAAGCCGGCGAAGAAGAACATCAGGAAGGCGTTCTCGCTCAGGCCGGTGGCGTCGATGTGCGACATCACCGCCTCGTTGCGCACGCCCGCGTTGGTCAGCAGCACCCACAGGCTGCCGAACGTACTGGCGAGGTACCAGAAGGCCATGATCACGCCCTTCATGGCCTGCGGCGCCTGGCTGTAGGCGAATTCCAGCGCGGTGGCCGACACCAGCACCTCGCCGAGGGTCAGCAGCGCGTACGGCAGGATCTGCCATGCCAGCGAGACCGGGTCGCCGCCGTCGATCCACAGCTGCAGGATGCCGGCGATGATCCAGGCCGCACCGGAGAACGCGATGCCCGCGCCCATGCGGCGCAGCGGCGTGGGGCTGAAGCCCATCCGCTGCAGCGCCGGGTACAGCACCAGGTTGTTGAACGGGATCAGCAGCATCACCAGCGCCGGGTTGAGCGCCTGCATCTGCGCGGCGTCCCGCACGATGAAACTCGGCCACCACCAGGCGTCATGCGGCATCGCCATCTGGTTGCCCTGCAGCACCCAGGTCGAGGCCTTCTGGTCGAACAGAGACCAGAACGGCGTGGTCAGCGCGAACACGATCAGGATGCGCAGCACCGCGCGCACGCCGTCCACGGCGGCGTCGGGATGCGTGCCGCGGGCGCGGTCGAGCTGCATCGAGGTGCCGATGCCGCCGAAAGCGATGATCACGCCCAGCGCGAGGCAGGCCGAGATGACGAAGCCGAACGATTCCGGCCACCACGACAGCCCGACCGTCGCGTGGACCGCCCAGCCCAGCAGCAGCCCCACCGCGAGCGCGAAGCCGGCCATCGCCACCAGGTAGCCCCCGCGCCCCTGCCCCGGCGCCTGCTTCATCAGCGCGGTGCGCGCCACGTGCAGGAACGAGTCCGGATCGGACGAGGCCGGCGGCACGTTGACGTACTGCCCGCGGCCCAGCCAGAAGATGAAGGTCGCGATGAACATCAGCGCGCCCGGGATGCCGAACGCCACCGCCGGTCCCAGCTCGCGCAGGAAGATCGGCATCAGCAGCGAGGCGAAGAAGCTGCCGAAGTTGATGATCCAGTAGAAGGCGTCGAAGACCTTGCGCGCCAGGTGCTTGTTGGTCTGGTCGAACTGGTCGCCCACGAACGACACCACCAGCGGCTTGATGCCGCCCGAGCCCAGCGCGATCAGGAACAGGCCGGTGTAGAAGCCGGTGCGGTGGTTCTCGAACAGCGCCAGGCACGCATGGCCGGCGCAGTAGATCAGCGAGAACCACAGCACCGTGCGGTATTTGCCGAAGAAGCGGTCGGCCAGCCAGCCGCCCAGCAGCGGGAAGAAGTACACGCCGATGACGAAGGTGTGGAAGACCTCCTTCGCCATGCCCGCGCGCTCGGCCTCGGGCAGGTAGGCCAACAGCACGCTGCTCGCCAGGAACTGCACCAGGATGTTGCGCATCCCGTAGAAGCTGAAGCGCTCGCAGCCTTCGTTGCCGATGATGTAGGGAATCTGGCGCGGAAGCCTGGAGCTGCTTTCGGCCGGGGCTGCGGTCGCGGGAATCGTCATCCGGTTCTGCCTGTGCTCGTGATCGCCGCGCCCGGTTCGCCCCGGCGGGACGGCGCCCACCACGCGATCGCCCGGCGACGGGCAAAAAACAGGCGGAGCTCACACTCCGCCGTGCCCGGAGAGTAGCAAGGGGGGCGCGGCAAGCGAAGTGCTGATCCTGTTCGTCGCCTCCGCGCGGGCGGGGCCAAGCCTCGACGCGACTGCAGCCGCTCTTGCCTGGCGGCGATCCGGCCCCTACTCCACCGCCTCCACCTCATCGGCCAGATCCGCCGCATCGTCGACCCCGCCTTCGCCGTCCTCCTGCGCGACCGCGTCCGCATCGGGCGCATCGACGCCCTGCACCTCCAGCGTGTACTGGAAGTTCTGCAGCGACTGGCGCGGCCCTTCGCGATACCCGGCGGCGATCGCCAGCGTGTGCTGCCCCGGCGGCAGCGGCTTGAGCATCAGCCAGTAACCGTCGGTCGCCACGGCGGCCTCGCCTGTCGTCACCGTGAAGCACTCTCCGCCCGCCACGCGCATCCGCTGGTACTGGCCGACCGGGCGACCGTCCAGCAGCACCAGCCCGGTGAATACGTGCTCGACGAAATTCGCCGCACGCTGCTGCTTCTGCGTGCACGGCGCCGCGCTTCCGGACCCAGCATCGGCGACGGCCCAGGCGATCAGCGGAACGAACACGTGCCGGTCGGCGGGGATCGCGCAGGTGCGCACCGCATCGAACGCCCCGTCGGTCCCGGCGAGGAACCACACCGGTCCGTCCTGGTGCTGCGCGCAGCGGCTGCCGTCCCGGTCGGCGTACGGCGGCTGCCCGTCGAAGCGGCCGGTCCATTGCCACCAGCGCGTCGCCCACGTCGCCTGCGAGGCGTCGGCGACGGCCGCATCGGCCGGCACCCACCGATCCTCCAGGCTCACCGCCGGCGCGGGCGGCGGAGCGTCGGGCTGCTTGCTCCAGCCCAGTTCCTCGCGGATGTCCTGCGCTTCCTTGCAACCGGCGGCGAGCAGCGCACCCATCGCGCACATCGTCGCCAACGCCGCACGCGATGCGGCGCGAATCCTCATGCCCATTCGGTCAGCCCCTCGCGTTCGTACAGCGTGCGGAAGGACGGCCGCGCCTTCATGCGTTCGGCCAGCTTCGCCAGATGCGGCCACGCGTGGCCCGGGCGCGGCATGTTGCGCGTCCAGCGCATCAGCATCGTCAGGTAGAAGTCGGCCGCGCTCGGGCCATCGCCGAGCAGGTACGGCCCGTTCGCGGCCAGATGCGCGTCGAGCCGGTCCCACGCCGCCTCGATGCGGCGACGCGCGCCGTCCTGCACGCGGTCGGTGTGCTCGGCGTCGATGTCCTGCGGATACCACCACAGCCGCAGCGGCGACTGCAGCGTGTTGGCGAGGTTGAGCACCCATTGCAGGTACGCGCCGCGCTTCGGATCGCCCGGCGCCGGCGCAAGCCCCGCATGCGGATGGCGGTCGGCCAGGTGCAGCACCAGCGCGGCGGCCTCGTAGAGCGGCTGGCCATCTGCGACCAGCGTGGGCACCACGCCGTTGGGATTGAGCGCGAGGTAGTCGGCGCTCTTCTGCTGCCCGGCGCTCGTGTCGACCAGCGCCAGTTCGTGCACGACGTCCAGCTCGATCAGCAGCCAATGGACGACCAGGCTCGCCGCTCCCGGCGAGTAGTAGAGACGGTACATGCGGCATTCCCCCGAATGAGCCGGAATGATCGCACGGGCGTGGAGCAGGAGTGCGTTCGCAGGAGCAGGAAGTGAGCAGGGCATCACGGCGCCCCGCTCACCGCCTTTCGCGCCACGTCCACCCGCGCGGGCGGAAGGTGAACGCTCCACGTGCCGCGTGCCATGCAATGAGCCTGACGGAATACCGCCGCAAACGGCAGTTCACCAAGACCCGCGAGCCCGAACCCGGCAAGCGCCTGCCGCAGGGGAAACGCGCCATCTTCGTCGTGCAACTGCACCACGCGAGCCGGCGGCATTACGACTTCCGCCTGCAGATCGGCGACGCGCTGAAAAGCTGGGCCGTGCCGAAGGGGCCGAGCTACGACCCGAACGTGAAGCGCATGGCGGTCGAGGTGGAGGACCATCCGGTCGATTACGCGCAATTCGAAGGCGAGATCCCGAAGGGCCACTACGGCGGCGGACACGTCGCGCAGTTCGACCATGGCGTGTGGGCGACGCAGTTCGATCCCGAGGAACAGCTCGCCAAGGGCCACCTGCGCTTCGAACTGTTCGGCGACAAGCTCAAGGGCGGCTGGCACCTGGTGCGCTCGGGCAAGCCGGCGCGACAGCCGCAGTGGCTGCTGTTCAAGGACAAGGACGAATACGCCGGCACGCTGGAAGCCGACGACCTGCTCGCCGACGTCACGCCGCCGCCGGAGGAAGACGCCAAGCGCGCCGGTCGCGGCAAGACCAGGCGCAAGCGCGAAACCGAAGTGCCCGTGCACACTGCGAGCCGTCGCCGCGACTGGGCGAGAGCCGCGATGAAGCTCACCGGCGCGCGCAAGGGCGCCGCGCCGACCGAGTTCTTCGCGCCGCAACTGGCCAGGCTCGGCGACGCGCCGCCGGCCGGCGACCAGTGGCTGCACGAAATCAAATGGGACGGCTACCGCATCGTCGCGACCGTCGCGAAAGGAAAAGCGAAGCTCTGGTCGCGCAACGCGCTGGACTGGACCGGGAAGGTGCCGGAAATCACCGGCGCGATCGAAGCGCTGGGCGTGAAATCCGCTGCGCTCGACGGCGAACTCATCGCCGGTAGCGGCACGCGCGACGACTTCAACCTCTTGCAGGCGACGCTGTCGGGCGAACGCCAGGGCCTGTTGTCTTACGCGTTGTTCGACCTGCTGCACATCGACGGCGTGGACATCTCGCGCGCGCCGCTGATCGAACGCAAGGCGCTGCTGGAGGAACTGCTGGGCGAAGGCACGCGCCATCTTTCCTACAGCTCGCACGCGGTGGGCGATGGCGAGCAGGCGTTCGAACTCGCGGGCCAGCAGGACTTCGAAGGCATCATCTCCAAGCGCGTCGATCGTCCCTACCATTCCGGCCGTGGCGACGACTGGCGCAAGACGAAGGCGCTGCACAGCGACGAGTACGCCGTGGTCGGCTGGACCGCGCCGAAGGGCAGCCGCAGCGGCTTCGGCTCGCTGCTGCTCGCCACGCCGGACAAACGCCACGGGTGGGCCTACGTCGGTCGCGTCGGCAGCGGTTTTTCCGACACGCTGATCAAGGACATCAGCAAACGCCTGGGGCGCGGCGGCTCGAAGGAACCGACCGTGCACGTGCCCGAAAACGACACCGACCTGCGCAGCGCGAAATGGTTCGAACCGCGCTTCGTGGTGGAGGTGAATTTCCGCGGCATCGGCGGCCAGGGACTGCTGCGGCAGCCGTCGCTGAAATCGGTGCGCGACGACAAGAGCGTCGAGGATCTTGCGGACAGCGATCGGGGTTCGTCGAAAACCTCTCCGTCGAAAGCGGCGAAGGCCACGAAAGCCCGCGCAGGAAAAACAGCGAGGAAGACGGCGAACACCGCACGCACGCCGCCGAAGCTCAGCAGCCCGACGAAGGTGCTCTATCCGGACGACGGCTACACCAAACTCGACGTCGCCAACTACTACGCGGCCGTGCGCGACCACCTGCTGGCGGAAATCGCCGGGCGTCCACTGTCGATCATCCGTTGCCCGGCCGGCACCGACAAACCGTGCTTCTTCCAGAAACACCACACGCCCGGGCTGGAACTGGTCGAATTCGTGCGCCTGAAGGAGGAAGCCGGCAACAACGCGAACTACCTGGTGGTGAACGACGAGGCCGCGCTGATGGAACTGGTGCAGTTCAACGCGCTCGAATTCCATCCGTGGGGTTCGCACGCGGACGATCCCGACCGCGCCGACCGCATCGTGTTCGACCTCGACCCCGGCCCCGACGTGCCCTTCGCCGAGGTCAAGCGCGCCGCCGTGGACGTGCGCAAGCGACTGGCGGAACTGGAGCTGGAATCCTTCCTGCGCACCACCGGCGGCAAGGGCCTGCACGTGGTGGTGCCGCTGAATCCCGGCTGCGAATGGTCGCTGGTGAAGCCGTTCGCGCAGAGTTTCGCGGAAGTCATGTCGCAATCGGAGCCGGACCGGTTCCTCTCGGTCTCCACCAAACGCCTGCGCAACAAGCGCATCTTCGTCGACTACCTGCGCAACGGCCGGGGCGCGACGGCGGTGGCGTCGTACTCCCTGCGCGCGCGCCCACGCGCGCCGGTGTCGATGCCGCTGGCGTGGAGCGAACTGTCGAAACTCAAGCGCGGCGACGCGTTCACGATCGCCGACGTGCCCGCGCGGTTGAAGCGGCGCAGGAAGGATCCGTGGGCGGGGATCGAGCGGGTGAAACAGAATCTTTCGAGGTTTTCGGCGGGGGGTTAGATCTCCAGGGAGGTGCTGGTTCCCTTTGTAGCCCGGGTGAGCGAAGCGCACCCGGGGCGCGGTCGTTTCTCTAACCCGGGTGCGCTTCGCTTACCCGGGCTACCGAAGCAGCACCGTCGCCGGCGCTCAGCCATCGAGCCCCGATTCACCAACCCCTTTCACGCGATTCCAACCGCCACTCCACACATCCCTCACAAACCCGCGCGCATCCTCCGCCGTCCGGATGCGCACGCTTTCGGAGGGGGAACTCCACAGGGATGCGGACGGCCTGTCGGCCGTCGTCGTCGCGTTTGCTCCGGGCAACCCTGTTCCGGCCCGCTTCCGCGGGCCCACTCCGAGGAGATCCACCCGTGATCAACAAAGCCCTGAGCGTCCTCGCCCTGGCCTGCGCCCTGCCCGCCGCCGCGCACGCCGCCTCCGGTTCGCGCCAGATCGGCGTCAACGTCCTCCTGAATGGCGATCCCACCGCCGCCACCCTGTCCAGGCTCGGCACGTACGGCACCGTTCGCGAAGTGGTGGCCGAGATCGACCTGGTCACGCTCAAGACCACCGAAAGCCAGCTCGCCGCGATCCGCGCCCTGCCCTTCGTCCTCGCCGCCAATCCCGATGCCGAGCGCAAGGGCAGCCCGGTGGACACGGTCAGCGCGACCAACTTCGCCAACGGCCTGAGCACCTGGGACCAGGACGCGGTCGACGTCACCAACTTCGGCATGGGACGCACCGCCGCCTACGACGGTGCCGGCGTGTACGTCGCGGTGCTCGACACCGGCCTTCTGGATACCTGGCGCCAGTACTTCCCGCAGGAACGCATCGCCACGCAGTTCGCCACGGCCTTCAACGGCGGCGGCGGCGAACAGGGCAACGTGTCGGAACCGCCGAACAAGTGGGAACACGACCAGAACTCGCACGGTACGCACGTCACCAGCACCATCCTGGGCTACAGCCTCAACGGCACGCCGATCAACGGCACCGCGCCGCGCGCGACGGTCATCCCGGTGAAGGTGTTGAACCAGAACGGTTCGGGCTGGTCGTCGGTGGTCGCCGCGGGCATCGTCTACGTCGCCAACCTGAAGGCCAGCGGCGCGCTCGGCTCCTCGCCGGTGGTGATCAACATGAGCCTGGGCGGTTCGGTGCTCGATGCGGCCGAGAAGGCGGCGATCGACTATGCGATCGCGCAGGGCGTCGTCATCGTCGCCTCCGCCGGCAACGAGGGCGACGCGGGCATGGGCTATCCGGGCGCGTACGCGCCGGTCATCTCGGTCGCCGCGTCGGGCTGGAACGGCCAGTGGAAACCGGGCGCCGACGGCAATCCGGGCAACTGGTGGAACGCGGACGACGTGGCCGATCCGACCACGTCGACGGATTTCCACATCGCCGATTTCTCCAGCCGCGCGCTCGCCGGACAGGATCTCGACGTGGCCGCGCCGGGCTCGTGGGTGGTCGGCCCGTACCAGTTGCAGAGCGGCAAGACGTCGTACTTCTACCTGAGCGGCACGTCGATGGCCTCCCCGCACGTGGCCGGCATCGCCGCGCTGATGTTGCAGAAGAACCCGAACCTGGAGCAGGCCGACGTCGAGGACATCCTCACGACCGCCGCCATCCCGCTGGCGCCGGGATGCGCCCTGCTCTCGCAGCCTTCGGGCCCGCCGGTGAACGAATGCTGGGGCGCGAACGCGACGGGCTCGGGCCTGATCACCGCGACGAATGCGTTGTCGCTCACGCCGTGACGTGAGGCTCCAAGGCCCCTCTCCCGTCGGGAGAGGGGCCGGGCGTGCGATCACGCACGCCCCCGCGATGCCGCGTTTGTAGCGCGGGTAAGCGAAGCGCACCCGGGTCGAGCGTGACAGCTCCCGGCTGCGCTTCGCTTACCCGGACTACAGAAGCTCACGACGGACGCTCCGCCCACGGCGCCTTCTCGAATTTCCGCAGCAGATGCTCGATCAGCAACTGCACGCGCGCCGGACGCACCCGACCGGGTGGCGTGACCACGTGCAGCGCAATCGGCGGCGGCGACCACTCGGGCATCACGACTTCCAGCTTGCCCGCCTTCAGTTCGCGCCACACCAGGAACTCCGGCTGCAGCGCGAGACCCAATCCCGCCAGTAACGCCGGATTGAGCGCCTCGGCGTTGTTCACGCGCAGCGGCGCGTTGACGCTGATCGAGAAATCGCCGTGCCGCTTGTGATGGAACCGCCATGCACCGCCGAAGCGCGAGAGCGTGTAGAACAGCGCGCTGTGCTGCGCCAGTTCGCGCGGATGACGCGGACGTCCATGCGCATCCAGATAGGCGGGCGACGCGACCAGCACGATGCGCACGCCGCACAGCCGTCGCGCGAGCAGGCTCGAATCGGCCAGCGTCGAGATGCGCAGCGCCAGATCGAAACCGCCGCCGACCAGATCCACCAGGCCGTCGTCGAAATCCACGTCGAGCGAGACGTCCGGATAGCGCGCCATGAATTCCGGCAACACCGGCGCGAGGTGTTCGATGCCGAACGACATCGGCACCGCCATGCGCACGGTGCCGCGCGGACTGGCCGCCTGCGCGGTGATTTCGGCCTCCACGGCCTCGCCTTCGGCGAGGATGCGGCTGGCGCGTTCCAGCGCGCCGCGCCCGCTTTCGGTCAACGACATGCGCCGCGAGGTGCGATGGAACAGCACCGTCTTCAGGCGCGTTTCCAGCCGCGTGATCGCCTTGGAGACGGTGGCCTGCGAGAGGTTGAGCTCGTTCGCGGCGCGGGCGAAGGAGCCGGTTTCGGCGACCTTGGCGAAGATCGCCCAGGCTTCCAGGTCGGGCAGTTTCATGGTGGCGCCCCATCATGCATAAAACGGAAACGATCATATTCGATTCGTTCCATTCCCAGCAGGCCGTCGGACGCCTATCGTTTGCCCCACGCAATCCACCCACTCCGGAGCAAGGTCATGATCGAGCGTCGCCCGTTCAACTCCCTCGGCGGAGCCAACCACGGTTGGCTCGATGCCAAGCACCACTTCTCCTTCGCCAGCTACCACGATCCGGCGCGCATGGGCTGGGGCGCGCTGCGCGTGTGGAACGACGACACCATCGCCGCGAACACGGGCTTCCCGCCGCATCCGCATTCGGACATGGAGATCATCACCTACGTCCGCGATGGCGCGATCACCCACCAGGACAACCTGGGCAACAAGGGCCGCACCATCGCCGGCGACGTGCAGGTGATGAGCGCGGGTACCGGCATCCAGCACGCCGAATACAACCTGGAACCGGACACCACGCGGATCTTCCAGATCTGGATCATCCCCGACGCCCGCGGCGGCGCGCCGACCTGGGGCAGCAAGCCGTTCCCGAAGGGCGAGCGTTCCGGGCGCTTCGTGACGCTGGCCAGCGGCATCGCCGGCGACGAGGACGCGCTGCCGATCCGCGCGCAGGCACGGGTGCTCGGCCTGACCCTGGGCGCCGGCGAAACGGCCGAATACGCGTTCGGCGAGAACCGTTACGGCTACCTCGTGCCGGCCAAGGGCGCGATCGAGGTGAACGGCGTGCGGCTCGAAGCCCGCGACGGCGCGGCGATCCGCAACGAAGGCGCGATCACCGTGAAGGCGCTGGACGACGCCGAAGTCGTGCTGGTGGACTCGGCGCCGTAAGCGCCGCCGGTCGCAAGATGAGCACCGGGGCCCCTCTCCTTCCGGAGAGGGGCCTTTCGCGTTTTCCAGCCCGTTCGACCGCTTTGTGCCGTTCCATCCGCGCTTTCGCGTTCTCCTCCGAGGGACCGCCGCCGGCGGCCCCCTTCCCCGCGAGGTAAACGTCATGCTCGAGCTGCTCGACATCACCGCCTTCGGTGCGCTGCACACCGCAATCGCGATCGTCGGCGCCCTTGCCGGCTTCGCCGCGCTCGTCCTGCATCGCGAAATCCGCGTGGCTTCGCGCGCCGGCGCGGTGTTCTTCTGGTTCACGATCGGCGCCGCGATCACCGGGCTCTTCATCTTCCGGCGCGGCGGATTCGGCGCGCCGCACGTGCTCAGCGTGCTCACGCTGGTGGTGCTCGCGCTGGGCTGGTTCGCGGAACGCCGCCGGGCCCTGGGCGGTCTTTCCGCGTATGCAGCACCGCTGCTCTACGTCACCGCGCTGTTCTTCCACTTCATCCCGGCGTTCGTCGAGACGCTGACCCGCCTCCCGCTCGGCTCCCCCTACGCCACAGGGCCCGAGGACCCGCGCCTGTTCGGGCCCATCGGCAGCGCCTTCGTGGCCTACCTGGTGGCCGTCGCGTGGCAGGCATGGCGGGTGCGCGGAGCGGCCCGGCGGCTGGCGCCGTCCCTGCGGGCGCAGCGCGAGGGGTGAACGTCCCGGCGGCGGGCGCTTTCACCGCCCGCCGACGCCGTTCCCCGGAAAGTCCTTAGTCCTCCGGCCTGATCCATCCGGTAGATAGAGGTGTCCCATGGCCCGCCCCATCTGGACCGGCACGCTGTCGTTCGGTCTGCTCAACATCCCCGTGAAACTGATGACCGGCGAGCGCCGCGTCGATCTGTCCTTCCGCATGCTCGACAGCCGCAACAACGCGCCGATCCGCTACGAGCGCGTCAACGCCGAGACCGGCGAGGAAGTGCCGTGGAAGGAAATCGTGAAGGCCTTCGAGTACGACAAGGGCAGCTACGTCGTGCTGGAGGAATCCGACATCGCCAACGCCGCGCCCGACCACAAGGAGTCGGTGGACATCGACACCTTCGTCGACCTGGAGGCGATCGGTCCGGAGTATTTCGAGAAGCCCTACATCCTCGAACCGGGCAAGAAAGCCGAGAAGGGCTACGTGCTGCTGCGTGAGGTGCTCAAGCGCACCGGCCAGGCGGGCGTGGGCCGCGTGGTGATCCGCACGCGCGAATACCTCGCCGCCGTGGTGCCGAAGGACGAAGCGCTGATGCTGCTGATCCTGCGGTTCGCGCAGGAACTCGTCGATCCGGCCGACTACAAGCTGCCCGAGGGCAGCCTGGAGAAATGGAAGATCACCACGCGCGAGATCGACATGGCCAAGCAGCTCATCCAGTCGATGAGTTCGGACTGGAAGCCGGAGGACTACAAGGACGATTTCCGCGAACGGCTGTCGAAGGTGATCGAGGATCGGGTGAAGTCCAAGAACGTCGTGCGCAAGGCCGCGACCGACGAGGACAACCTGCCCGAGAACGCCGCCACCAACGTCATCGACTTCGCCGACCTGCTCAAGCGCAGCCTGGAAAAGAAGGGCGGCGGAAAGCCCGCGCCGGCCAAGAAGGCGGCGAAGAAAACCGCGGCGAAGAAGACCACCGCGCGCAAGCGCACGGGGCGCAAGTCGGCCTGACGGGGCCGCCCGCATGCGGTGCTGACGCATGTCCACGACGCCCCGGCTCACCAGTCCCGATCGCGTGGTCTATCCCGACGCGGCGATCACCAAGGCCGACGTCGCCGATTACTACCGCGCGGTGTCGCGATGGATGCTGCCGGAACTCGTGCGCCGCCCGCTCTCGCTGGTGCGTTGCCCCGATGGCCTGGCGGGCTCTTGCTTCTTCCAGAAGCACCATGCCGATTCGCTCGGCGAGCACGTGGGTTCGATCACGCTGCGCGAAGTGGAAGGACGTGGCGAGTACCTCTACGTCGAGGACCTCGACGGCGTGCTCGAACTGGTGCAGATGAACTCGCTGGAATTCCACGTGTGGGGCTCGCACATCGACCACGTCGAGAAGCCCGACCGGGTGGTGTTCGACCTCGATCCGGACGAAGGCATCGAATGGAACGCGCTGAAGGCCGCCGCGCGCGAGATCCGCGACCGCCTCGCCGAACTGCGCCTGCGCAGCTGGGTGCGCCTGTCCGGCGGCAAGGGCGTGCACGTGGTGGTGCCGATCCGGCCCGGCCCGGACTGGTCGCAGGTGAAGGCGTTCTGCGAGGCCTTCGCCGATTCGATGGTCGCCAAGGCGCCCGAGCGCTACATCGCCACCGCATCGAAGGCCAAGCGCGAGGGCCTGATCTTCATCGACTGGCTGCGCAACTCGCGCGGCGCCACCAGCGTCGCCAGCTGGTCGCTGCGCGCGAAACCGGGGGCGACCGTGGCGATGCCGCTGACGTGGGAGGAACTCGGCCGCGTCCGCCAGGCCGGCGCGTTCGATCTCCCCCGGGCGCTGCGCCGCTCGCGCAACCTCAAGCGGGATCCGTGGCATGCGATGCATCGGGCCCGGCAGGGGTTGCCGGATCGGGTTTGACGCTCCTCCCGCGATCCCGGCGAAAGCCGCAGCCGGCACTCGTGCCGACGAACCACTCCACCGTTAATCATTCCCGGAAGGCGCGAACGCCTGCGCGTGAACGCCAGGCGAGCGTCCGCGAACATGAACAGCCCCTCCACCCCCGTCTGCTAGCGTCATCGCCATGTCGCTACGGGTACTCATCGTCTGCAAAGGCAACATCTGCCGAAGTCCGATGGCCGAGGCCATCGTGCGCGCGCGGCTGCTTCGTCCGGGCATGCAGGTCGCGTCCGCCGGGCTGGCGGCGATGCGCGGGTTTCCGATCGATCCGAAGGCGCAGTCGGTGCTGGCCGCGCACGGTTACGACGGCTCCGGGCACATCGCGCGGCAGGCCACCAAGCCGCTGATGCTGCAATCCGACCTCGTGCTGGCGATGGAGCAACGCCAGGTCGCCGCGGTGCTCGCGCTGTGCCCGACGCTGCGCGGGCGCGTGTGCATGCTCACGCACTGGGACGACGGCACCGACATCGACGATCCCTACGGTCGCGACCAGAACGCGTTCGATCTCGCATTCGATCGCATCGAGTCTTGTATCCGCGATTGGAAAACGAAACTGTGACACGTTCATTCCAAACGCTTCAGCGTCGTGCCGGCGTCGTGAAGTGATTCATCCATCTGAACCTGAGCTATCGCCGCTTGCAGGTTAATCAGGGTGAACGTGTCTTTTTCATCCTTTCATCAACCCGCCCTCCATAGGCTCCTTCGAGCACGGAGGCACCGCGTCGTTTTCATCGCGATGAATTTCACCCGATGAAGCGGGCGGTCGGCGGTGCCGATCGACCATTGAGTGCGTACGCACACGGAACGCAACACGCCTTGCCCTTTGTCATTCGTGTTCTGATCCGAGGTGCATGCATGAGGGACCCCAAGCTGGTGGCTGCCAGCGCCATCGCGTTGGCCGTGACGCTGTTCGCCATCTTCGCCATGCGACCGTGGGCGAGGAAGATCGGACTCGTCGACCGGCCCGATGCGCGGAAACAGCACCGAGGCAGCATTCCGCTGATCGGCGGGCTGTGCTTCTTCCTTGGCACCCTGGTGGGGCTGAGTTACCTGGGCTACATCGACGGTTTCGTGACCAGCCTGCTCGCCGGCGGCGTGATGATCGTCGCGGCCGGCGCGCTGGACGACGCAAGCAACCTCAGCGTGACTTCACGCCTTCTGGTCGAGGCCGGCGCCGCCGGCCTCGTCATCTTCATGTCGGGCTTCTACGTGCACGATCTGGGCGAGATCATCGGCACGCGCCACATCGACATCGGCCTGTTCGGCATTCCCTTCACGATCATCGCCGTCATCGGCCTGATCAACGCCTTCAACATGATGGACGGCATCGACGGCCTGGCCGCGTCGATGGCGATGGTGTGCATCGGCGCGATCCTGCTGTTCGACGAGTCGTCGTGGTCGGTGCCGGGCGTGCTGCTGATGCTGCAGGTGCTGTTCGCGGCGCTGATCCCGTACCTGTTCGTCAACCTGGGCTGGCCCGACGGGCGCAAGGTCTTCATGGGCGACGCCGGCAGCACGCTGATCGGTTTCATCCTGGCGTGGGCGCTGATCTACATGAGCCATGCGAAGGTCGGCCGCCTCAATCCACCGGACGTGCTGTGGTGCGTCGCGCTGCCGGTGATGGACACGCTGGCGGTGATGTATCGCCGCATTCGCGCCGGTGGATCGCCGTTCAAGGCCGATCGCCAGCACCTGCACCACCTGCTGTGCGACACCGGCATGCCGCCGCGCCTGGTGCTGCTGACGATGGTCGCCGTCGCGGGCCTGCTCGTGCTGCTGGGCTGGTCGCTGCGCGACATGCCGCAGTCGCTCGCGTTCGCCGCCTTCATGCTGGTGATGGCGCTGCACGTGTGGTGGGTGCCGAAAGTGCTCACGAAGCTGCGCGGACGCTGGCCGAACAGCGCGCCCCGCCCCGCGCCGGCGCCGCTGCATGCGGTGCCGAACAACCACGGCATGAACTTCCTCACCTCGCTGGCGGGCTTCGACGACCACGACGGCGAGCGCATCGATGGGGCGCGCGTCAACGCCGGCACCACCGCCCCCGCGCGCGCCGGCATCGCGCTGCCGGACGTGCTGCACCTGGCCGACGCCGCGGCGGAGGCCGCATCCGACATCAATCCGAAGCCGCCGGTGCGCGCGTTGTGCGTGCTGAGCGATTCCCCCGATGCCGTGCGCATGGCGCCGATCGCGCAGCAGCTCGCGCGCGACGAACGCTTCGAGACGACGGTGTGCCTGGCGACCGAATCCGAGCAGGAATCGGCGCGCGTGCTCGAACTGTTCGATCTCTCGCCCGACGTGCAGGTCGACGTGCCGTCGGCCGGCGAGGATCCCGCGGAGATCACCTCCACCGCGCTGGGCGGCATCAAGCGCGTGATGACCCAGGTGCGGCCGGACCTGGTGGTGGTGCCCGGCGATGCGCCCGCCACGCTGGCGACGACGCTCGCCGCGCACTACCACCAGGTCCCGGTGGTGTGCATCGACGGCGGCCCGGCGAACACCGCCGCGCCGCGCGCGGCCGGCGACCCCGGGCGCCGCATCGCGCGCGCGCTCGCGGCGCTGCACGTCGCCTCGAGCCAGTCGACCGGACGCCAGCTCGTCGCCGAGGGCGTGCCCGCGCATCGCGTGCTGGTCAGCGGCAATGCCGCGCCGGATGCGTTGCGTATCGCGCTCGAACGCCTGCGGCCCGACATCGGCGTCGGCCTGGCGCTGGCCCAACGCTTCGCCGTCCTGCGCGACGACGCGCCGCTGGTGCTGATGCTCGGACACGAATGCGACCCCTCGCAGGCCGCGCTGATGTGCGAGGCGTTCACGCGCATCGCGCACGAACACCCCGGCGTCGACGTGGTCTGCGCGATCGGCCCGGTGTTCCTCGACGAGGGCCCGGCGAACCTGCATCGCATCGACGCCCCCGACTATCTCGCCGCGCTGTTCCTGCTGCGCCGCGCGCGCCTGGCGTTCGTCAGCCCGTCGCTGCACGCCGAAGCGCTGGCGCTGGACGTCCCGCTGATCGCCCTGGATCCGCCGCAGGCCGAAGCGCAGGGCCGCGTGCACCTGATGGTGCACGACGCGGAGGCGATCGCCGGCCACGTGTCGCGCCTGCTGGATGAAGCGTGGACGCTGCCGCTGCGCGCGTCGCACACGACCGAACGCATTCCCGAACCGGGCGACGCCGATGCGCGCGTCGCCGACGCATTGGCGAGCCTGCGCCCCGCAGCTCACGCACACACGAACCCGTCGCGGGTCCCAGGTTCGCCAAACCAGGTCGCGGTCCGCAACGCGTGGGGGGCGTCGTGAACGCCCTGCCCGCGCGCGGCGCGCGCCTCCATCCCAGGACCGGCCGGTCGTGGGCGACATACGCGCGGCACGCCGCGTTCCTCCTGCGTGCGCTGTCGCATGCCCCGCTCTTCACCAGGTGACGAAACATGGCCACTCACGTGATCTCCCGGGCCGATGCCCCCTACGCCGTCCCTCCCGCCGCGAACGCGCGCGAGGACGACATCGACATCCCCACCATCGTCTCGACGCTGACCGACAACAAATGGCCGATCCTGCTCGGCACGCTGGCGTTCTTCCTCGTCGCGGTCGCCTACGTGCTGCTGGCGACGCCGCAGTACGAAGCCAACGCCGTGGTGCAGGTGGAATCGCGCCCGCCAACGGTGCCGGGCCTCAACCAGCCCAACACCGCGCCGACCCCGCCGATCGTCGACTCGCCGGCCGCGACCGAAACCCAGCTGCTGACCTCGCGCCGAGTGCTCGGTGAAGCGATCGAGCGCCTCGACCTGGACACGGTCATCGAGCCGGTGCGCATGCCGGTGCTCGGCGACACGCTCGCGCGCATGCAGCAGCGCCTGCATCCGGGCGAAGTGGGCGAACCGTGGTTCGGCCTGAACAGTTACGCGTGGGGCGGCGAGCAGGTCGACATCGGCCAGTTCATCGTGCCCGAACAGCTGGTCGGCATTCCGCTGCAGTTGATCGCCGGCGAGCGCGGCCAGTACAAGCTGCTCGACCCGGACGGCAACCTGCTGCTGGAAGGCCGCGTCGGCCAGAAGGCCAGCAACGGCCGCGGTCTGTCGCTGCAGATCGACCGCCTCGCCGCCAACGCCGGCACGCGCTTCGAGATGACGCGGTTGAACACGATGGCACTGATGACCCAGCTGAAGAAGGACATCACCGTCAGCGAGCAGGGCCGCAACTCGGGCATCATCAACCTCACCTATCCGCATCCCGATGCGCTGCGCGCCAAGCAGGTGCTCGACCAGATCACTCAGGCGTACGTGCGGCAGAACGTCGCGCGCAATTCGGCCGAGGCGGCCAAGCGGTTGCAGTTCGTCACCGAGCAGCTGCCGAAGGTGCGACGCGAACTCGCCGATGCGCAGCAGCGGCTGAACACGTTCCAGTCGCGCACCCGCACGATGGACGTGGGCGTGTCGAACAAGGCGCTGCTCGACCAGACCGTCGCGCTGGACCAGAGCATCCAGCAGTTGCAGGTGCAGCGCGCCGACATCGCCAGCCGCTACACGCCCGAACATCCGGTCTACCAGTCGCTGATGCGGCAGATCGGCCAGTTCGAGTCGAAGAAGAACCAGATCATGAGCCAGATCGGCAACCTCCCCGACACGCAACAGGGGCTGTTCCGGCTCAACCGCGACGTGGAGGTCATCAACCAGACCTACGCGAACCTGCTCGACCAGGCGCAGCAGCTGAACATCGCCGCCGCCAGCGCGGTGGGCAACGCGCGCGTGATCGACCCGGCCGACGTCAACATGGACAGCCCGTCGTGGCCGAAACCGTTGATCGTGATTGGCGCGGGCACGCTGATCGGCGCGATGTTCATGATCGCCTTCGTGCTCACGCGGCAGATGTTCCGCCGCGGCGTGGAGGATCCGGTGGACATCGAGCTGCTCGGCCTGCCGGTGTACGCGTCGATCCCGTTCAGCCCGAAGGGCAAGCAGATCGCCACGCAGCCGGGCACGCACCGCCGTGACGGCAAGCAGCGGCTGCTGGCGTTCCGCTCGCCGTCGGACCTGGCGATGGAAGCCCTGCGCACGCTGCGCACGAGCCTGCATTTCTCGCGGTTCGAGATGAAGAACAACATGCTGATGATCGCCGCGCCGAGCCCCGGCGTCGGCAAGACCTTCGTCTGCGCGAACCTCGCCGTAACCATCGCGCAGGCGGGCCAGCGCGTGTTGCTGATCGACGCCGACATGCGTCGCGGCACCGCGCACCTGGCGCTGGGCACCCGCGCCGACGGCGGGCTTTCCGAGCTGCTGTCGGGCCACATCGACGACGTGCAGGCGGTGCGCAAGGTCGGCGGCACCGACAACCTGTCGTTCATCTCGCGCGGCGCCGTGCCGCCGAATCCGTCGGAGCTGCTGATGCATCCGCGCTTCGGCGCGCTGCTCGACAAGCTCTCGCAGCAGTACGACATCGTGGTGATCGATACGCCGCCGATCCTGGCGGTGACCGATGCGGCGGTGATCGGCCATCACGTCGGCACCTGCCTGATGGTGGTGCGCTGGGGCCTGAACCAGCAGCGCGAGATCGCGCTCGCCAAGCAGCGCCTGGAACAGAACGGCGTGGAAGTGCGCGGCGCGATCTTCAACGCGGTGCAGAAGAAGGGCTCGGGCCAGTACGCCTACACGTACTACGACTACCAGCCCATGAAGGACGGCCCCATCAAGGACGCGCCGTTCCGCGATCCGGCGCCGGCGAGGTGATGCGCATGCGAACACAGATCACGATGTCGCCCTACTACGGCACGCCGGATTTCTCGCGCCTGATGCGCGATGACGCGCCGCTGCCGCCGGTCGATACGGTGTCGGTCGCCGACCTGCTGCGCAATGCGTTCGTGTATCCGCCCTACTCGATCTACGAAGGCGTTCGCCTGGTCACGTTCGGGTTCTGCCCGCACGACGACATGCACACCGAACCCAAGTTCCGCTTCAAGTTCCGCAATGCGGGCGAAGTGCCCGAATACGCGGCGAGCGAACAGGACTGGGTGGCCGGCTACCACCGCCGCCTGTGCGACGCGATCCAGCGCAGCTGCGCCGGCATGCGTTCGCCGTGGCTGCTGCAGAGCGGCGGCAAGGATTCGACCACGCTCGCCATCGCCATCGCCGACGCGCGGCCCGACACCACCTGCATCACCTATCTCGGCGGACAGGAGGAAGACGAAGTCGAATCGGCCACGCACGTCGCGCGCACGCTCGGCCTGCGCCACGAAACGCTGCAATGCGATCCGGCGCGCGCGTACGACCGCTACCTCGACGTCGTGCATCGCATGCCGTTGCTGACCGCGGATTTCGCGCTGCTCTCGTGCATCGACCTGGGCACCGAGGTGGCGGCCAACGGCGGCGACGGCCTGATCGACGGGCTCGGTGCCGACAGCTATTTCGGCACGCCGATGAGCAAGCGGCAGGAAATGCTCAAGCGTCTCTCGCGCGATCTGCCCCTGCCCGGCCGGCTGTCCGAGCTGCCCGGCGTGGATAGGAGTTTCAAGCTCTGCTACCTGCTGAGCACGCTGCGCATGAACGAGATCGAGCGCGTGTTCCCGGGTTCGCGCTTCACCGACGACGAGGTGGACGCGCTGTTCGGCCAACCGGTCTCGCAGCAGTCGCGCCGTCGCCTGGAACTGTTCAAGGAAGAAATCGGCACCGCGACCAGCCTGTGGGAATGGCGCGACATGTCCACCTCCATCGCCGGCTCCGCGGGCGCGTTCGCCAAGGGCCTGTACGCGAGCGCGGCGCTGTCGCTGAAGGTCGCCTATCCCTTCTGCGACCTGACGTTGCGCGAATGGATCCATCGCGAAGTGCCGCGTTACCAGAAGGTCGATCCGACGACGAAGCTCAACAAGCTGCTGATCCGCGAGCACATCGCCACGCGCTTCGGCGAGTTGCCCTACGTCAGGGGCAAGGGCAGCTTCCGCTTCGACGTACGCGGCCTGGCGAAGGCGCGGTTCGACCGCGTGCGCGGGTTCGCGGTCGATTCGCCCGAACTTCCCGGCGCGGTCGCGTGGCTCGACCGCAACCGCCGCCGCCTCGACAACAAGTACCACGCCTCGAAGTTCTACCTGCTCGCGGTGGTGCTGCCGTGGCTGGCGTCGCGGCGGGAACGCGCCGTGCAGCCCGCCGACCGGACACGCGAACCCGCCTATGCCTGATCTGCAGCGGCGGCGCATCGCCGCATCCTTCGTCCTGTTGTCCGCGGCGCCGATCGTGTCGCGGGCGGCGTCTCCCATCGGCAGCGCCATCGTCGACGTGCGCCGTTTCGGCGCGCGCGGCAACGGCGTGGACAACGACACGCGCGCGTTCCAGGCGGCGATCGATTCGCTGCCGCAGCCGGGCGGAACCGTGCGGGTGCCGCCGGGCGATTACCTCATCGACCCCGTCGTCGGCGTGCAGCTGCGCAGCCGCATGCACCTGGCGATGTCGCCGGGCACGCGCCTGCTCGCCAGGCCGAACGCCGCCGAACGCGCGTACGTGCTCAACGCGCACCGCGTGAGCGACGTGACGATCTCCGGTGGCCGGGTGATCGGCGAACGTTCAAAGCACAAGGGCACGACCGGCGAATGGGGCCACGGCCTGATGATCCGCGCGTCGGAGCGCGTGACGGTGCGCGACGTGCACTTCTCGCACTGCTGGGGCGATGGCATTTCGATCGGCGGCGCCAAGGTCGCGGGTCGCTTCGTGCCGAGCCGCGACGTGACGATCGAGCGCGTCGTCTGCGCCGACAATCGCCGCCAGGGCCTGACCATCGGCCGCTCGCGGCGCGTGCGCGTGTACGACTCGGAATTCATCGACACCGGCGGCACGCTGCCCGGGGCGGGCATCGACGTGGAGCCGGACGAAGGCGACATCGCCGACGACATCGTGATCGCACGCTGCACGGTGCGCGGCAACCGCGGCGCGGGGATCCAGCTGTACAAGCGCGTGTCGGGTGCGACGGTGCGCGAGTGCCTGATCGAACACAACCGGGGCGCCGGCATCTTCACCCTGGCGGCGACCGATTGCCGCATCGAGGACAACCGCATCCGCCACAACGCCCTGGGCGGCGTCGCCGTGCGACCGGGCACGCGCGGGCTGATCGTGGCGCGCAACGAGTTCGCCGATAACGGGCCGTCGGGCACGAATGCCGACGGGAAGCGACGCCCGGGGAAGCGTCACGTGACGATCGGCGAACGGACGGATGGCATCCGGGTGGATGCGGATAACCGCTACCTCGACTGAGCCGCTACTCCGGGTGCGCTTCGCTTACCCGGGCTACCAAAGCGAAAGAAGCCCCTCTCCCGACGGGGTGATCCATTGCGCACACGCAGCGCCGTGCGCTTTCGCGAATGGATGAGCCCGCTGCGTCCAGGCGGCGGAGCGCTGGACCAGCGGACACATCGACACGGCCCACCAAACGCGTGAACCTCTGCAAGCAACAAAGCTCGCAGTGAAGAAGACTTCACGCCGAAACACCAGCCTCATCCACGACAAATCTGGCCGAGCCCGGTTCATTCTGCGCAACCGTGCCGATCAGGTCGTTTCGCAAAACGCAGTCATGAACTTGAATACGGAGGAATCTGAACGTCGCGGGTCGATTTGTTTGCCCGCGTGCACAAATAGTGAAGATTGGGGTTTCGATTCACGATTGTTCCGGTAGGGTGCACGGCAAGTCACGAAGATGATCGTGGCGTGATGACGTGAGCCGCGGGGGGCGCGCTGCACGTAACCAAGCCCCAATCGAGCCGGACTGCTCACCCCGGGGGCGTTCCTTACTACCGGAACCCTACTGTGAACGAAATCGAAGTGAAGGCGCCCGCGACCGCCGAACGTCGCGAATTCCTGCGCAAGACCCTGCTGCTTTCCATTCCGCCCATGCTCGGCATCGCCGGCATCGGCAAGGCGATCGCCGCTGGTGCGACCACCGCCAACACCTACACTCCGCCGACGCGCGCACGTGGCTCCGCCTCGGTGAACGTCCGCAACTTCGGCGCACGCGGCAACGGTTCGTACGACGATACCACCGCGTTCCAGAAGGCCATCGACTCCCTGCCCTCCACCGGCGGCACGGTCGTCGTCCCGGCGGGCAACTACGTGATCGATCCCAAGCGCAACGTGCGCCTGCGCAGCAGGATGCACCTGAAGCTGGAATCGGGCGCCGAACTGTGGGCCAAGAGCAACAACGCCGATCGCGCGTACGTGCTGATGGCGATGCAGGTCAGCGACGTGCTGATCTCCGGCGGCAAGATCCGCGGCGACCGTTACCGCCACCTCGGCAGCACCGGCGAGTGGGGCCACGGCATCATGATTCGCGGCTCCACCCGCGTGACCGTGCGCGACATGTACATCGCTGACTGCTGGGGCGACGGCATCTCGATCGGCGGTGCGGCGCAGGCCAGCGGCTCGGTCGTGCCGTGCAACGACGTCGTCATCTCCAACGTGGTGTGCACCAACAACCGCCGCCAGGGCCTGACGATCGGCTGCTCGCGCAACGTGCGCGTGTACGACAGCGAGTTCAGCAAGTCCAATGGCGCCGCGCCGCAGTGCGGCATCGACATCGAGCCGGACATCAACGACCTGCGCACGACCGAAACCGTGCACATCCAGAACTGCCTGATCCGCAACAACAAGGGCAACGGCATCCAGGTCTACAAGCGCGTGAAGGGCGTGACGATCAAGAGCAACACCGTCGAGTACAACGGCGGCTACGGCATCCTGACCATCGGCGCCAACTCGGGCTACATCGCCCTGAACCGCCTGAACCGCAACTACCTGTGCGGCGTGATGTTCTCCGCGTCGTCGACCGGCTACCAGGCCAGCAGCAACGTGTTCCGCAACAACTACACGCGGATCTTCGGCACGCACAGCACCAACTACCCGCTGGTGTCGATGACCGGCATCCTCGCGGGCCCGCCGCCGAAGGGCAACGACCCGCACATCCAGAAGTCGAGCACCTGCACCAACATCCGCGTCACGTCGAACCAGTACGCGAAGTAAGACCGCGGCGCGACCTCCGGAAGGAGCGATCGCCAAGGGATGAAGGCGAAGGCCGGCAGCGATGCCGGCCTTCGTTTTTGCGGAAATGCAAGACCGTATTGCGACGGCGTGACGACAATGGCATCGCGCCGTTCACGTCACGATGCGAACGTGAGCGGACCGTGCACGGGACGGAAAATCGGCATGGCTAGAATCGGGGCAACCCCGAACCGGACGCCTTGCCGAAGCATCGCACCAGGAAGGAGCGCTGCCCACGTGCACACAACCCGATGCGCATCGTCTTCTTCGCCAACACCGACTGGTATCTCTACAACTTCCGCCTTTCCACCGCAGCACACCTGCAGGCCCATGGCGCTGAAGTCGTCATGGTTTCGCCCGAGGGTCCGTTCGGCGAACGCTTCGCCCGACACGGCATCCGCTGGCTCACGCTGCCGATGGATCGCGCCAGCCTCAATCCGCTGCGCGAGGCGTTCACGATCAAGCATCTCGCGACGCTGCTGCGGCGCGAGCGCCCCGACCTCATCCACAATTTCACCGTGAAGTGCGCCGTGTACGGGGCGATGGCCGCGCGCCTGTCCGGCGTGCCGGCGGTGGTCAACGCCGTCGCCGGACTCGGCTACGTCTACGCGAGCAACGGCCTGAAGGCGCGCATGCTGCGTCCCGTCGTCAGCACGCTGATGCGCAGCACGCTGGGCAGCGGCAATTCGCGCGTGATCCTGCAGAATCCCGACGACGCCGACGCCCTCACCCGGCTGCGCCTGGTATCGCAGGATCGCATCCGCGTGATCCGCAGTTCGGGTGTGAACGTCGAGCGCTTCCAGCCCTGCACCGACCGCGCGACCGACGCGCCGCTGCGCGTGCTGCTCGCCGCGCGACTGTTGCGCGAGAAGGGCGTGGGCGAGTTCGTCGAAGCCGCGCGCATGTTGAAGGAACGCGGTCGCACCGTGGAATTCCTGCTCGCCGGAACGCCCGACCCGGGCAATCCGAGTTCGTTCCAGCGCGAGGAAGTCCAGGGCTGGCACGACGCCGGCCTCGTGCAGTGGCTCGGCCACGTCGACGACATGCCGGCGCTTATGGCCTCCGTCGACGTGATGACGCTGCCGAGCTACTACCGCGAAGGCGTGCCGCGCTGCCTGATCGAGGGCGCCGCGAGCGGCCTGTGCATCGTCACCACGGACCTTCCGGGATGCCGCGAGGTCGTCACCTCGCACGGCGAGGACGGATTGCAGGTGCCGCCGCGCGATGCGGCCTCGCTGGCCGCATTGATCATGCAGCTCGACGACGATCGCGCGCAGGTCCGGCGCCTCGGCGCGAAGGCGCGCGAGCGCGCGCTCGCGCATTTCGATGAGCGGCTGGTGATCGGCCGCACGCTGGAGGTGTATCAGGAGCTGCTGGCCTCGCCGCTTCCGGCGGCGCGCGCTCCGGCGCTCGGATGCGCGCGCGAATGAACGCCAGCGCCTGGCGGCCGGCGGCAACGGCGATCAGCCTGTTGTGGCTGGCGACGATGGCCGGCGCGGGCATGGTGTTCCTCGCGCAGGTACTGCTCGCGCGCAGGCTCGGGCCGGCGGAATTCGGACTGTTCGCCTCGTCGCTGGCGACGGTGACGGTGGTCGCGCCGCTCGCGGGCTTCGGACTCTCGCAGTTCCGCCTGCGCGTGTACGGCGCCGAGGGCTGGGCGGGCGATCGCTGGCTGCGGCCGTCGTTCCGCTTTTCCGCGTGGACCTGCGCGCTCGCGGTCGGTGGCGTCCTCGCGTGGGCGCTGTTCGGACCGGTGGTCGACGCCGACACGCGCGATACGCTGCTGCTGCTCACGCCGGTGATCGCCGGCTTGTTCGCGGTCGATCTGGTCGGCAGCAAGTTGCGCCTGGAAGAACGTCACGGCGCCCTCGCCGGCTGGCAGATGCTGATGTCCGCCGGGCGCCTCGCGGTCGCCGCGACGCTGATGGCGTTGCCGTTCGCGAACGCGCTGGGCGCCGCGCTCGGCTACGGCGTGGTCGCGCTGCTGGTCGCCGCGCTGGCGATCCCGCAACTCAACGCGATGTGGCACGGCCGCATGGAACTGCAGGGCCACGGGCCACGC
Organism: Lysobacter sp. SCRH-1R; assembly: GCF_057747855.1. Taxonomy (NCBI): domain Bacteria; kingdom Pseudomonadati; phylum Pseudomonadota; class Gammaproteobacteria; order Lysobacterales; family Lysobacteraceae; genus Lysobacter; species Lysobacter sp. SCRH-1R. Next base: position 2,504,904 of record NZ_CM173227.1, read on the forward strand.
CCGACCACGCTGGAGCCGTTGCAGACGCCAGGCGTCGCGCAGTTGTGGAACCAGGCCTGGGCGTACGGCGTCGCCGCGATCCTGTATCCGGTGTTCTTCCAGGTGAGCACGGTGCTGCTGAAATACCTCGGCAGCAACGCCGAAGCCGGCCATTACGGCGTCGCGCTCGGCGTGATGACGGCGATCTATCTCTTCCCCGCGACCGTCTATCACAAGTTCCTGCTGTCGAGACTGCATCGCTGGGCCGTGCACGATCGCCCGCGTTTCTGGCGCGTGTACCGCATCGGCAACCTGTCGATGCTCGGCGCGGGCGTGGTGGTCGGCCTGCTGCTCGCGCTGGCCGCGCCGTGGCTGGTGCCGCTCGCGTTCGGGCACGCGTTCGCCGACGTCGCCGCCCTGCTCGCGGTGCTCGCGCTGTGCGTGCCGGTGCGCTTCCTCTCCACCGCCGTGGAAGCCGCGCTGCTCACCGAAAGCCACATGCGCTATCGCGTGGTATCGATGCTGTTCGCCGCCGTCGTCGCGGTCTTGCTGAACTGGATCGCGATCCCGCGCTTCGGCGTGATGGGCGCGGCCTGGGCGACGGTCGCGTCGGAAATCGTGCTGCTCGTCGCACGCTGGCTGGGCGTGCGCGGCTTCATGCCGGAGCATTCCCGATGAATGGCGCGCCGTTCCGCGCGCGCGAGTCTGAACACAGGTTTGAAGCCCACCCGGGCTTCACTCCGCGTATACGCAAAACCCGACGGGAACGGTTTCCAATGCGGCTCATGAACGACGATTCGCGCACCTCCGATCCGTCCACGGCCGCACCGGCGCAGGCCGCCACTGCGCCGGTGTCCGTCGTCGTTCCGTGCTTCCGCTGCGGGGCGACGATCGGCGAGGCGGTCGCGTCCGTCCACGCGCAGACGCTGCGGCCGGCGCAGGTCCTGCTGGTCGACGACGCGAGTCCCGACGACACCGCCGATGCGCTGCATGCGGTCGCCGCGCGCTACGCGCCGGGCTGGATCGAAGTGGTCGTGCTGCCCAAGAACGGCGGTCCGTCGCGCGCGCGCAACGCCGGCTGGGAGCGCGCGACGCAGCCGTACGTCGCCTTCCTCGATGCGGACGACACCTGGGTACCGACCAAGCTGGAACTGCAGATGCGCGCGCTCACCGCCGATCCGGACATCGCGCTGATCGCGCATCGCATGCGCGTGCGCGATCGCGAACGCCCTGCTCCTCCCGCGCCGCACGCAGCGCGCACGCGCATCGTGCCGAGGCGTCGGCTGCTGTTCAACAACCCGTTCCCGACCGCCTCGGTGGTGCTGCGGCGCGACCTTCCGTTCCGTTTCGACGAGAACTACCGGCGTGTCGAGGATTTCCTGCTGTGGGGCCAGATCGGCTTCTCCGGCTATCGCTGCGCCAAGCTCGACCAGGTGCTCGCGTACTGGCACAAGGCGAACTACGGCGCGGGCGGCCTGAGCGAGGACCTGAAGGCGATGCATCGCGCCGGCCGTGAAGTGCGTCGCGAACTGCTGCGCCAGGGGCTGGTGAGCTATCCCGAACACTGCTTCGCGCGCGGGATCGGCATGGTGCGCAAGGCGCGGCAGCGCATGCTGCTGGCGCTGCGCCGCGCCACCGAGGGAGGCGCGACGCCGTGAACGCGATTCCCGAGTACGCCATGGGACAGCGGCGTTCGACCTACGTGCCGGCGGCGACCACGCTGAGCCTGTTGCTGCTGTTCGCCGTCGCGGCATTCGGGTGCTGGCTGGTGGGCACGCGCTCGCCGGACATCGGCACCGACACGCAGACCTACGCCGGCTTCTTCCAGGGCCTGAATTCCAGCGGCGTGGAAACGCGGCTGGAGCCCGGCTTCGTCTGGCTCACCTACGCACTGTGGAAACTCGGCGTCGGCGTCACCGGCTACCAGACCGCGCTGTTCGCCTTCATGCTCGGCACGATCGTGATCGCCACGCGCCGCTACCAGGATTACCTCGGCGAAACGCGGGGGTATCTCACCTTCCTCGGCGCGGCGCTGATGCTCCTGTACGTCTCGCCGATGTTCGTCAATGCGACGATCAACGCGGTGCGACAGGGCCTCGCCGCGCTGCTGGTGTTTTCCTCGCTGCTGTCGTTCCAGCGCAAGCGATGGGCAAGCTTCGTGCTGCTGGGCGCGCTGGCCAGCAGTTTGCACCTGTCCTCGCTGCTGTACCTGGTGTTCGCGCCGGTGCTGCTGTTCGGCACGAAGATGCAACGCCTGATCGCCGTGATCGCGTTCGCCGCGTACGTCAGCGGGATCTCGATGCAGGCGGTGCGGATGCTCGTGCCGTCGCTGTACGAGCTGGTGATGACCTACACCGCCACGCAGTACTACCGCGCCGGCGTGCGCATCGATTTCGCGGTGTTCTCGTTCTTCTGGTACTGCCTGCCCTACGTCCTCGGCCCGCTGGTGCGCGCGGAGTACCGCGACAGGATCAAGGAAAGCGCGGCGGTCTACCTGGTGATGACGCTGCCGTTCTTCGGCGTGGGCTGGGGCTACTTCTCCAACCGCTACCTGCTGCCCGCGTGGCTGAGCGTGTCGCTGATCCTCGCGGCGATGCTCGTGCACAGCCGCCTTGCGCCGCTGCGCAATCCGCTGCTGCTGCGTTTCGGCTTGCTGTTGTCGTGCGCGGTGTTCTATTACTACGTCACCAACGAGATCCTGATCTGAGGACACCCGCCCGGAAATGCAGTCCCTGCACTCGCTGCTCGTCGCCCTCACCTATCCTCCCGCCCTCACTGCCGCGCTGCTCGTCGCCGCGGCGCTGCTTGCGCTTACCCGCTGGCGCCGGCTCGCGTTGGCGACCGCCGTCCTGGCGATCGCGTGGTCCGGCCTGCTCGCGATCCCCAGCATCTCCGACTGGGTGCGCGGTCGCATCGAGCAGCAATATCCGCCGGTGGACGAAACCACGCTTCCGCAAGGCGATGCCATCGTCGTGCTCGGCGGTGCGTCGCACTTCTACTGGATGGAGCGCAAGAACGTCTCGCCGTACGAACTGGAGAACAGCCGCCTCGCCGCCGGCGCACGCGCGTGGCTCGCGGGAAAGGCGCCAGTGGTGGTGCTCTCCGGCGGCGGCGACAACGGCGGCAACGAGGCCGCGAGCGAAGCGCGCCTGATGGCGAACGCGATCCAGCGGCTCGGCGTACCGCAGGACGTGCTGCTGCTGGAAACCCGGAGCCGCAACACGCGCGACAACGCGCGTTACACCGCCGAACTTGCGCAGCAGCACGGCTTCGACCGCATCCTGCTGGTGACCTCGTCGCTGCACATGCCGCGCGCGGTGCTGGAGTTCGCGAAGGAGAACGTCCACGTCGTTCCCGTTCCCGTGCCCGAGAACGGCCATCGCGAAGGCTGGAGGCGCTGGGTTCCATCACGCCGCGCGTTATGGCGGAGTGGACGCGCCATCAAGGAAATGGGAGCGATGGTGATGGCGCGTATACGCAACTGAACGAACGTGACGCGCGTTCACGTCGGCATTCGCAACACTGAATGTAACTGCACCGCTCGCCGATCCGATCACGCCGCGTGCGCCGTGCGCGATTTAGGCTCGATGCGCGAACCAAAGGACATCGCATCGTTCACGGTGTTGTTGCAACTCAGGCGTTGCCTGCAGCTCCGTCGATCCACCAATCCGGCACGTCCAGCAGGGAAAGCGTGACGAAGGCATGCACGCATTGCCGCGCCATCAACTCGAGGGCCATGCATTGAAGACGCTCACTCTTGCCTGCTCGGTCGCCGTCGCGACCGTGCTTTCCGGGTGCACCGGCCAGCAGATGACGCGCGGGGACGTGCAGGACGCGCGCTTCGTCGGCGGCGAGGTGAAGATGGTTCCGATCACCTCCGATGTGGTGTCCGCGCCCGCGCCGAAGGCGGTGGTGCCGCAGGAACTGCTCGCCTACCAGGGCGAAACCTACAAGATCCAGCCCGGCGACACGCTCATCGTCACGGTCTGGGACCACCCCGAACTCACCACGCCGGCCGGCAACCAGCAGCAGGCGGTGACCAACGGACGCCTGGTGCAGCCCGACGGCACGTTCTACTTCCCGTATGCCGGCAAGCTCAACGTCACCGGCATGACCATCGAGGACCTGCGCAGCACGCTCACCAGCCGCCTGGCGAAGTACCTCACCAATCCGCAGCTGGACGTCAACGTGGTCGGTTTCGGCAGCCGCGTGGCGCTGCAGGGCGCGTTCGTGGACACCACGCCGCAGGAAGTCACCACCGTTCCGCTGACGCTGTCGCAGGCGATCGGCCGCGCGCGCATCGACGTGCCGCAGGCCGACCTGTCGGGCCTGGTGCTTACCCGCGACGGGCGCAACTACAACCTCGATCTCGACGCGCTCAACCGCGACGGCAACGTCGCGCAGGACATCTTCCTGCGCCCGGGCGATCGCCTGTACCTGCCGTTCAACGATCGCAAGGAGGTCTACGTGATCGGCGAGGTGATGCGCCCGCAGGCGCTGACCTTCAAGACCACCGACCTGACGCTGACGCAGGCGATCGGCCGCAGCGGCGGCCTCAACCCGATCACGTCCAAGGGCGAGGCGGTGTACGTGATCCGCGGCCTGGAGGACATGCCGCAGCCGGGGCAGTCGGCGCAGTCGATGCAGTCGATGCAGTCGGCGGCGACGGTGTACCACCTCGACGCGAAATCGCCCGTGGCCTTCGCGCTGGGCGACCGGTTCCGCCTGCAGCCAGGCGACGTGGTGTGGGTCGGCCCAGCCGGCATCACGCGCTGGAACCGCTTCCTGTCGCAGCTGCTGCCGTTGTCCTCGCTCGTGACGAACGCCGCTTCGGCGCAGTACGACATCGAGCGGTAAGCCCGGGAACGAGTGGGAGGAACGGGGAACGAGGGAGGAGCGCGCGCTCCTTCCTCGTTTCGCGTTTTTTGGGCCGGCGCGGATGTCGATTCGCCAATCCCCCGCTCGTCGGGGAAGATCGGGGCAGTCCGCCCCGCCTTTCCCGGAGCCGCCATGCTGCAGTTGTACGCCCACCCGTTCTCGTCGTATTCGCAGAAGGTCCTGACCGCGCTGTACGAGAACGGCACGCCGTTCGAGTGGAAACTGCTCGAATCCCCCGAAGCCTGGAAGGAACTCGCCGCGATCTGGCCGGTCAGGCGTTTCCCGGTGCTGGTGGAGGGCGACCGCATGGTCACCGAGGCCAGTTGCATCATCGAGTACCTGCACCTGCATCATCCCGGGCCGGTGAAGCTGCTTCCCGACGATGCCGACGAGGCGCTCGAAGTGCGGATGATGGACCGTTTCTTCGACCACTACATTTCCACGCCGCAGCAGAAGTTCGTGTACGACGCGCTGCGCCCGGAAGCCGACCGCGACCGGTACGGCGTGGAGGAAGCGCGCGCGATGCTGGAAACCGCCTACGCCTGGCTCGACGGCGTGATGCGCGATCGCGAATGGGCGGCCGGTGCGCGTTTCAGCCTTGCCGATTGTGGCGCCGGACCGTTCCTGTTCTACGCCGACTGGACGCACCGCATCGATGCGCGCTACGCCAACGTGCGCGCGTACCGGGCGCGATTGCTCGCGCGGCGCGCGTTCGCGCGCGCGGTGGACGAGGCGCGTCCGTACCGGCCCTACTTCCCGCTGGGCGCGCCGGATCGCGATTAGCGCTTCCGTTTGCCGCCATCTGACGGGATGATGCGCGCTGCTCGCCAGGGGAACGCGCATGCTGTTGATCGTCACCGCCTTGATCCTGCTGGCCGGTCCCGCGCTGATGGCGCTGGCCGGCTGGCGCGTATCGTCGTCGAAGCCCGCCGTCGCGGCGTCGTCGCGCTGGCGCTGGCGCTGGCGCACGGTCGCCGTATCGGCGCTGCTCTACACGCTGGCCTTCAACCTGACGTTCTTCGTGCAGGAGCTGTTCCTCGTGGTGCCCAAGGCGCTGACGCCGGGGCTGCAGCCCACGCTGTTCCACAACAACCACGGCTGGACCGGCGAGAACCCGCTGGCGAGCCTGTTCCAGGGCACCGGCGCGCTCGCGACCGCGCTCGTCGGCATCGCCTGCCTGATCGCGGTGCGCGCGGGCCGTCCGCGTGCGACCGCGTGGCGGTTGTTCGCGCTGTGGATGGCGTACTGCGGATTGCTGATGGCCCTGCCGCAGGTGGTGATCGGCGCGCTGAGCACCGGCAGCGACGTGGGCATGGCGATGGTGTACTTCGGTCTTTCGCCGGCGACGAAGACCGTCGCGGCGGTGCTCGCGTTGCTGGCGATCGTCGCCGTCGCGCTCGCGCTGCTGCGGCCGGCGCTCGAACTGGCGGACGATCCGGCGGCCGTCGCCACGCCAGGCGCGCGCACGCGCTTCGTCGCGCAGACGATCGCGTTGCCGATGCTGGTGGGCACCGCGCTGGTGATTCCCTTCCGCGTGCCGCGCGAGGCGCTGGAAGTCGTGCTGCTGCCGCTGCTGGTCGGCGTGCCGGGCGCGCTGTGGATGCTTGCCGGCGCATGGCGCGTGCGCGATGTGCGCGTGGGCGGAACGCGGCTCCGTGCGATCGCGGCGCCGCTGCTGTCGGCCGCCGCGCTGCTGCTGGTGTTCCAGCTGGTGCTGCGGCCGGGCATCGCGTTCTACTGAGGCGTCGTTCGCGCCTTCACGCGGGCGCGCGCATGCTGGCGCTCCCCGTCCGGGAGCGCGCGTCATGGCCGTCGATCCGATTCCGCCCGGTTACCAGCGCATCACGCCCGGCATCGTCGTCGGCGATGCGCGCGATGCGATCGCCTTCTACGAGAAGGCCTTCGGCGCGAAGGAAACGTACCGCCTGGAAGCCGGCGGCAAGGTCGCGCATGCGGAGATGCGCATCGGCGATGCGCGTTTCATGCTCTCGGACGAATTCCCCGAATGGGACGCGCTGGGTCCTGAATCGCGCGGTGGCACCACGGGCAGCCTGCTGGTCTACGTGGATGACGTGGACGCCGTGTTCGAGCGCGCGATCAAGGCCGGCGCGAGCGTGCTGCAGGCGGTGGAGAACCAGTTCTGGGGCGACCGCATGGGCACCGTGGTGGATCCGTTCGGGCACCGTTGGATGCTCGGCACGCACGTCGAGGATGTGGACGAGGACGAGATGCGGCGTCGTGGCGAGGAATGGGCGCGGCGGTGGAGCGGTAACGAGTGACGAAGACAGGCGTGCGAAACGAGGAGTGGGACACGAGTAAAGGCGCCGACTCGTTTCTCGTTCTTCTCCGCTCGCTCCTTCCGCTCGTAAAGGTCGCGTCGCCGGCCGCCCCGTCCGCCTTCTCGGGCCGCTTACGGCGATCTCCCGACACTGCATCCCTCCACACCCACGCGAGGATGCCATGGCCGTGCCCGATTACCCCCGTCCGCCGTTCAAGCCGCAGCAGCAGTCGTTTCCGGGCAAGACCGCGAGGATGGAGCCGGAACCCGATCACGGCGAGGAAAGCTACGTCGGCCACGGCCTGCTCAAGGGCAAGAAGGCGCTGATCACCGGCGGCGACAGCGGCATCGGCGCCGCGGTGGCGATCGCCTTCGCGCGCGAGGGCGCGGACGTTGCCATCGTGCACCTGCCCAGCGAGGAGCACGACGCGGGGCACGTGCTTGGACTGATCGAGAAGGCCGGCACGAAAGGCACGGCCTACGCGTGCGACATCAGCGACCCGGCGCAGGCCGAGGCGATGATCGAACAGGCCGCCGGGGCGCTGGGCGGCATCGACGTGCTCGTCAACAACGCCGCGTACCAGCGCTACTACCAGTCGCTGGAAGAGATTACGCTGGAGGAATGGACCAGACATTTCGACACGAACGTGCACGCGCCGTTCAACCTGGTGCGCCTCGCACTGCCGCACATGCGCGAGGGCGCATCGATCATCAACACCGCTTCCGTGCAGTCGAAAAAGCCTTCGCCGAACATCCTGCCGTACGCGTCCACCAAGGGCGCGCTGGCGAACATGACGCTGGGCCTGGCGGGCCTGCTCGCGGAGAAGAAGATCCGCGTCAACGCGGTGCTGCCGGGGCCGATCTGGACGCCGTTCATTCCCGCCGGCATGGACGAGGAGGAAGTGAAGCACTTCGGCGAATCGGTGCCGTTCAAGCGGCCGGGCCAGCCGGCGGAACTCGCGTCGGCCTACGTGATGCTGGCCGCCGATTCGGCCAGCTACACCTCCGGCGCGCTGCTGACCGTGGCCGGCGGGGCGCCGATGTTCTGACCGTTGCCGGCGCAGCGCGCGCGGGAGGCGCGCGATGAACGTCTTCTCGCCCGCCGGGCATTTCTCCAGCACGCCGTGGGTGCGCGAATGGGCGGACCTGATCGTGCCGCTCGGCGAAGCGGCGTTGATCCTCGCCGCCGCGTGGCTGCTGCGGCTGTCGCTGCGCAAGCTGCTCAACCGCGTGTGCACGCGCTACGAGTTGCCGCCGGAAATGACCATCGGCGCGCGACGCCTGGTCGGCACGGTGATCTATGTCGCGGCGACGCTGTTGATCCTGCAACGGCTGGGCGTCTCGGCCGGCGTGCTGTGGACGGCGCTGACCGGTTTCGCCGCGGTGGCGGCGGTGGCGTTCTTCGCGGCATGGAGCGTGCTGTCGAACATCTTCTGCACGTTCCTGATCCTCACCGCGCGCCCGTTCCGGTTGCACGACGTGATCGAGCTGCTGGAGAACGGCGAGAAGCCGGGGCTGAAGGGCCGCGTGGTGGACATCAACCTCATCTACACCACGCTGCAGGAAATCCGCGAGGACGCGCCGGATACGACGCTGCAGATTCCGAACAGCCAGTTTTTCCAGCGGTCGATCCGGCGATGGCGGGAGGCAGGGTGAGCTGTTGGCCCTTCTCCCTTCGGGAGAGGGATTGGGGTGAGGGCGCGACATGCGGCGCGGTGCCGAAATAGGGCGCGCATTGTTCCTGCACCAGTCGATACGGCGTCACTTCACCCCACCCCAACCCTCCCCTGCATCGCAGGGGAGGAAGTAGGCAAACGCGCTTATTCCTGCTGCGCTTGCTCGAACCGCTCGCGCAGCTTCACCGGTTCGACCTTCCGCGCTTCGCGCCTGCGGATCCACAGGTTGATCATCTCGACGAACACCGAGAAGGCCATCGCCGTGTAGATGTAGCCCTTGCTGATGTGCTGGCCGAAGCCGTCGGCGATCAGCACCAGGCCGATCATGATCAGGAAGCTCAGCGCAAGGATCTTTACCGTCGGATGGCGTTCGACGAAATCGCCGATCGGCTTGGCGAAGGCCAGCATGAAGACGATCGAGATCAGGATCGCGGCCACCATCACCCAGCGCTCGTCGACCATGCCCACGGCGGTGATGATCGAGTCCAGCGAGAAGACGATGTCCAGCACCATGATCTGTGCGATCACGCCCATGAAGCTGGCGCCGAGCGCGCCGCCGGGCGTGGCGTGCTGGCCGGCGCCTTCGAGTTTCTGGTGGATCTCGTGCGTGGCCTTGGCGATCAGGAACAGGCCGCCGCCGATCAGGATCAGGTCGCGCCACGAGAACTCATGGCCCCACACCGAGAACAGCGGCGCGGTGAGGCCGACGATCCACGCGATGGTCAGAAGCAGGCCCAGGCGCGTGATCGCGGCGAGCGCGATGCCGAGCCTGCGCGCCTTGTCGCGCTGGTGCGGCGGAAGTTTCCCGGAGAGGATGGAGATGAAGATGATGTTGTCGATGCCGAGCACGAGCTCGAGCGCCGTCAACGTGGCCAGGGCGATCCAGATTTCGGGATTCAGGAGGGTTTCCATCGGATACGTTCGGTTCGGTGGGCGGGGCCCACGACGCGAACGCATCCGCTGGATCGGCGGCTGGTCGGGTCACCGGACCAGTCCGCTGCGGACGCACCTTCGCCGTGGGTGTTACGGCGAAGGTCTTGCCCGCAGGCCGCGTGGCCTGCTGCTGCGCCGGGGACGATTCCCTTGCGGAACCTCCCGTAATGACGGCTACAGCACGATGGAGCTACTCCCCTTCCGGGCCGATCGTAGCAGGGGAACGGAGACACGAGCAACGAGGGAAGAGGAACGAGAAACGAGTGGAGCGCCTCGCTCTCGTTTCGCGCTCCTGTTCATGCGGCGACGAAACGGCGCCCTCGTTTCTCGTTCGTCTCCGCTCGTTCCCAGGCCGTCACGCCTGCCCGGCACTCAGCCGACGCAAGCGCAACTGATGCTCCGCGCGATCGGCGCGCGTCGGTTTGCGCACTTCCTCCCGCCATGGCAGGCGCACGACCCGCGCGCGTGGACGGGGCGACGGGGTCGCGCCCGGCACCTGGGAAGGAGTCGGCGGCTTGCGGGTGGCCATGGGGGAAGAACCTGTCGTTTCGGAGGCACAGGATCACGGCAGGGAGGTTAAGCCGTGGCGAAGCAATCATTCGCCGCGCCGTCACCGTGGCGGCGCGTGCGAATGACTTCATAACCGCCCGTCATGACCGTGCCATGACGTCGCTTCGCGCCGCGATATCGGCATGGCGATCGTGCAGTGCACGCCGGCTTCGGTGAGCTCGTAATGCGTGCGCGCGCCGAACTGGTACGGCAGCGCACGCTCGATCAGCTCGCGGCCCGCGCCGCCGCCGGGCGATGTCGCGCCGGTGGCGAAACTGACCACGCCGCTCTCGCGCCAGTCCACGTGGAGCCACGGGCGGCCGTCCTCCAGTTCCACGTGCCAGGCGATGCGCAGGCAGCCGCCGGGGTCCTTCAGCGCGCCGTACTTCACCGCGTTGGTGATCAGCTCGTGGATCGCCAGCGCCAGCGGCTGCACGCTGGAGGACCGCAACGACACGCCGTCCGGCCCGGACAGCTCGAAACGCGAGCCGTCCTGCGCATCCAGGTGCGCGGCCAGTTCCATGCGCAGCAGTTCGTCGAAGGTCACGCGCTGGCCCTCCTTCAGCCGCGACAGCAGGCCCTGCACGCGCGCCAGCGCGCCCAGCCGTTCGCTGAAGGCGGTGGAGAACTGGTCCATGTCCGTGCTCTCGCGCAGCGTGCGGTCGGCGATCGCGCGCACCACCGCGATGAGGTTGCGCGTGCGGTGCTGGAGTTCGGCCACCAGCACGCGCTGGGCTTCCTCGAACTCGCGCCGATGCGTCGTGTCGAGCATCGAACCGACCATGCGGACCGGCTTGCCCGCCACGTCGTAGAAGAAGCGCCCGCGCGCGTTGGCCCAGTGGACCGAACCGTCCGGGTGCAGGAAACGCACCTCGCGCGCGTATTCGCCGCCAGTGAGCATCGCCTGCCGCACCGCCGCCTCGGCGGATTCGCGGTCTTCCGGATGGACGCGGGCGATCCACGCCTCGTAGCTGGGCACGACCTCGCCCGGCGCATAGCCTTCGATGCGGTAGTGCTCGTCCGACCAGGCGACCTCGCCCGTCGCGAGGTTCCAGTCCCACGTCGCCAGCCGGCCCACCTCGATCGCGCTGCGCAGCCGGTCCTCGCTCTCGCGCAGGCGGAACTGCGCCTTCTTCAGCAGCGTGGCGTCCTGGGCGATGCCGCCGATGCGGTTGAGCCGGCACGCGGCGTCGCGCATCGGGAACTCGGTGCTCTGGATCCACAGCTCCTCGCGGCTCTCGCCGTGCAGGATGCGGAACTCGTGCTCCACGCGCTCGCCCTGCTGCACGCGCCTGACCGTGCTGCACACGGCATGGCGATCGTCCGGGTGCACCATCGCCAGCCACGCCTTGAAGCCGTGGCCGACCACGTCCTCGCAGCGGCGTCCGGAGGTGGTTTCGAACGCCGGGCTGACGTACTCCATCTCCAGCGTGTCGGCGTTGCGGATCCACAGGATGCTGGAGGCCGCCTGGCCGAACTGGCGGAAGCGTTCCTCGCTGTCGCGCAGCGCCTTCTCCGCGTCGCGATGCGGCTTGATGTCCTGGAACAGGATGCCGACCTGCTTCTGCTGCCCCTTCAGGCGGAAGACGCGGTAGCGGAAATGGCGCTGCGTGCGCGGCGAGGGACGTTCGAGCGTGCGTTCGCGGCCGGTACGCACCACTTCATCGACGACGGGCAGCCATTCCCGGCCAAAGTCCGGCGCGATTTCCGACACCCGCCGCCCGGCGATATCGCGCCCGACGTAACGCCGCGCCATCGGGTTTTCCTGCAGGAACAGCAGGTCGACCACGGTGCCCTGCTCGTCCGTCAGCGCCTCGCCGATGTAGAACGCCTCGCCCATGCTGTCGAACAGGTCGCGATAGCGGCGCTCGCTGTCGTGCAGCGCCTGCGCCGCGCGCACCATCCGCGCCTGCAGCAGCAGCGCGTGGCGCAGCAGCAGCGCGAGCATCACCAGCGTGCCGATCAGCCCGTACACGCGGCCGACGTAGAAGCCCAGCTGGTAACGGGCGCTGATCATCATGCCGCTGAGCGCGAGTTCGATCACCGCCGCCACCAGCGTCACGCACAGCCACAGGTCGAGCAGCCGGCGCAGCCGCGTGCGCCAGACCAGCAGCGCGATCGCGGCCAGGTGCACGGCCCACACCGTGCCGCCGATCCACGGCGTGGTGGGCGCGCGGTACCGGGTCTTCAGCAGCAGCTTCGGCAACTGGTCGTCCATCCACACCAGCGCGAGCGCGATGGTCGCGATGATCCCGACCGTGGCCGGGTATGCGATGCGGTGCAGCGGCTTTCCGACGTCGTCCTCGCGCGCCGGGCCCGCGAAGGCGTAGGCGATGACGAACAGCGGCATCGCGCCGTGCCAGAAGATCCACAGCCACGGCGCGGTCTCGGCGCCGCCGAGCAGGCTGCCGCTGACGAACGCGTCCGGAAAGCTCAGCCCGTGGAGCAGCGCGAACATCGCGCTCAGCAGATAGCCGCACGCGAGCCAGAGGAAGCCGCGCTGGTGCAGGTCGCGGTATTGCGCGTGCAGCATCACCGCGGCGATGGACGCCAGCACCATGACCGCCGCGTCGTAGGCGGGCACGAAGGTCGGCACCGCCGGCAGCGCGATGCGCGCGAACGGCGCGGTCGCCGCGAACGCCAGCAGCAGCACGCCGGCGACGCACGCAGCGCGGCGGCGGTCGCCGGCGTCGGCCAGCGCGACGCCGAGGAACCCCGAGGCTTCCGTGCCCCGCGTCGGGACGGGCTGGACGGTCACGGGAGCGCTCCGGGCGGGATCCGGACACCTTCCGCTCCTGTACCGTGGCGCTGCGTGAATGCGGTGTCCTCTCGCCGCATTAACTTTTGCTCGCGAACAATGCCCGGGCGTCCGAGGAGAGCACCCATGCGCCATGCAGGTCTCCGCGGCCTCCACCTGCTGCTGGTGGAGGACGACTACCTCCTCGCCTCGGGCTTGCAGGAGGCGCTGGAACTGGAGGGCGCGACCATCGTCGGCCCCTACCCCGACGTGCAGGGCGCCCTGCACGGGATCTCCCAGGCCGGCGCGCTCGACGGCGCCCTGCTCGACGTGAACCTCGGCGACGAAACCTCATTCGCCGTGGTCGAAGCCCTGCGCAGCCGGGGCGTCCCCATGCTCTTCCTCACCGGCTACGACGACAGCGCGCTGCCGGCCGCGTACATCGACATTCCGCGCTGCCGCAAACCGGTGGGATTGGCGGAGCTGGTGCGGGAGTTGAACTCGCACGTGGCGCGGGTGGATTAGGCCCGGGAGCGAGTGGAGAGGAACGGGAAACGAGGAAGAGGGGCCTTGCTCGTTTCTCGTTCCCCTCACTCCTTCCTCACCCGGCATTGGTAGCCCGGGTAAGCGAAGCGCACCCGGGGAGCTGGCCACGTCTCACCCCGGGTGCGCTTCGCTTACCCGGGCTACAGAAGCGGGGAGTTGAATCCGCATGCGGCGCGGGGGGCAGGACCAGGAACGAGTGGAGAGGAACGGGAAACGGGGAAGAGGGCTTTGCTCGTTTCTCGTTCCCCCTCACTCCTTCCTCACCCGGCATTGGTAGCCCGGGTAAGCGAAGCGCACCCGGGGAGCTGGCCACGTCTCACCCGGGTGCGCTTCGCTTACCCGGGCTACAGAAGCGGGTGCGGGAATTGAATCCGCGTGCGGCGCGGGGGATCAGGACCAGGAACGAGTGGAGATGAGCGGGAAACAGGGAAGAGCGGCGTTGCCGTTTCTCGTCCCTTCTCACTCCTTCCCACCCGGCATTGGTAGCCCGGGTAAGCGAAGCGCACCCGGGAGCTGGCCACGTCTCACCCCGGGTGCGCTTCGCTTACCCGGGCTACGGAAGCTGGCGCGTTTCCCGCCTCACCCCGCCACGCTCGTACGCAGCGAATGGAACACCCGCAGGATCGCCGCCACGCTGCGCTCCGCATCCACCTCGCTGGTCGCCCAATTGCACACGCTGATGCGCATGGCGCCCTGCCCCTGCCACGTCGTGCCGCCGAGCCAGCAGGTGCCGTCGCGCTGCACGCCGTCGATCACCGCGCGGGTGAGCTCGTCGTCGTCGCCGAAGCGCACCAGCACCTGGTTGAGCACGACGTCGTTGAGCACACGCACGCCCTCGACCTGGCGCAGCGCGTCGGCCATCTGCCGCGCGCGTGCGCAGTTGCCGTCGATCAGGTCCTGCACGCCGTCGCGCCCGAGCGCGCGCAGCGTCGCGTACACCGGCACGCCGCGCGCGCGGCGCGAGAACTCCGGCACCCAGTCGACCGCGTCGCGCTCCTCGCCGCGTGTCTGGATCAGGTACGGCGCGGCGGAGGTCATCGCATCGCGATGGTCCTGCGCATGGCGGACGATCGCCACGCCGCAGTCGTAAGGCACATTGAGCCATTTGTGCGCGTCGGTGGCCCAGGAATCGGCCAGTTCGATGCCGTCGGCCAGCACGCGCAACGACGCGCTCGCGCGTGCCCACAATCCGAACGCGCCATCCACGTGCAGCCACGCGCCGCGCTGGCGCACCACGTCGGCGATCTCGCGCAGCGGATCGAACGCACCGGTGTTCACGTTGCCCGCCTGCGCGCAGACGACCATCGGCCCTTCGATCGACGCGACCACCTTGCGCAGGCGCTCGGCGTTCATGCGTCCCTGCGCGTCGGTTTCCACGCGATGCACCGAACGCGTGCCCAGTCCGAGGTAACGCAGCGCGACGTCGATGGTGACGTGCGATTCGGCCGAGGCGACCACGTGCAGCCGGGGCGCACCCTGCAGTCCGTCGGCTTCCACGTCCCAGCCTTCGCGGCGCAGCAGGTGATGGCGCGCGGCGGCCAGGCAGGTGAAGTTCGCCATCTGGCAGCCGGTGACGAAGCCCACGCCGGCCCCTCGCGGCAGGTCGAACAGGTCCAGCAGCCACTGCGCGGCCACTTCCTCCAGCACCGACACCAGCGGCGAGATCGCGTAGATACCGGCGTTCTGGTCCCAGGTCGACACCAGCCAGTCCGCCGCCAGCGCGACCGGATACGCACCGCCGATCACGAAGCCGAAATAGCGCGGCGAACTGCACGCGACCGCGCCGCGTTCGGCCTGGCCCGCGAGCAGGTCGATCACGTCGCCGCCTTCGTCGCCCTGCCGGGGCAGCGCGATGCGCAGCGCGGACAGCAGTTCCTCGCGGGAGGCGCGCGCGCCGACGTGGCGATCGGGCAGCCGGCGCAGGTACTGCGCGGCATGGGCGCGGGCGTTGTCGAGGTATTCGTCGAAGACGGCCGACTGGAAGGCGCTCGACGCGAGCGGATCGCTGGACGGAAGCGGATCGGTGGCCATGGCACGCGGCTCCTCGGGGCGAGGCCGCAGCATAGGGCGCGCTGGCGGACGGGACCGTTAAATCCGCGTCGTGCCGCGGCGCCGGTGGGGCGTACCCTTCGCGTGACGCACGCGGGCATCGGACGAATGGCCAGGCATCCCTCACCGCCGCAGGCGCTGGTCGACCGGCTGCGGGCGATCTGCCTGGACCTGCCCGAGGCGGTGGAGGAAGCCGCGTGGACCGGCACGCGCTGGTGCGTGGCGCACAAGAACTTCGCGCACGTGGTGATGATCGCCGATGGCTGGCCCCCGGCCTACGCGAAGGCCGCCGCATCGGACGGCCCGCTCTGCGTGCTGACCTTCCGCACGCCGCGCGCGGCGGCGGAGATCGGACGTTTGGCGCGCGCCCCGTATTTCCTTCCGCGCTGGTGGCCGGACATCGCGGGGATGACGCTGGACGATCGCACCGAGTGGGACGACGTGGAGCGGCATGTCGTTGACAGCTATTGCGCGCTTGCGCCGAGGAAGCTTGCGCGACTGGTGGTGGATCGGAGGTAGCTTCGACCCCTCTCCCTTCTGGAGAGGATCGGGGTGAGGGGCAACGAAGCGGGAACGGTGAACCGCCATTGCCACAGGACGCTGCGCTGTTGCTTCGTCACCGTCAGTGCGACGCAAAGCCGGAAAAGCAGAATGGGCTTTCGCTGGAATGACGAAAGGATGGGAATGACGAAGGGGAAGCGGACGGCATGAACCGCTATAGTCCCTCGAACGGCCGACGGAGCGCCTGATGGACCTGCCGCACCCGCACCGCATGCAGCCCAAGTTCCCATGGCGTTACCTGTTGCTGGTCGTGGTGCCGCTGGTGGTGGCGGTGGTGGTCGCGCGCAACGGACTGCCGATGCCGGATGTATCGACCGCCGCGCCATCGACGACGCCAGGCACCACGCATGGTCCGCTGACCTCCCCGCTCTCGCGCTTCCTCCTGCAGCTGCTGGTCGTGCTGTGCGTGGCCAAGAGCGCCGGCTGGCTGCTGCGGCGGTTCGGGCAGCCGGCGGTGATCGGCGAGATGGCCGCCGGGCTGCTGCTCGGGCCGCTGCTGTTCGGTGCCGTCGCGCCGCAGGCGCAGGGCTGGCTGTTCGCGCCGGAGAGCCTGGGCGCGCTCGGCATGGTGAGCCAGCTGGGCGTGCTGATGTTCCTGTTCGTCGCCGGTGCGGAGCTGGACATGGCCAGCCTCAACGGGCGGCGCGGCTTCGCGCTGCTGGTCAGCCATGCGGGCATCGCCCTGCCCTTCCTGGGCGGCGTGCTGCTGGCCTTCGCGCTGTTCGCCGATCACGCGCCGCAGGGCGTGGGCTTCGCGAGCTTCGCCCTGTTCCTGGGCGTGTCGCTGAGCATCACCGCGTTTCCCGTGCTGTTGCGGATCCTGTCCGACCGCGGCATCGCGCGCAGCGACATGGGGCGCATCGCGATCGCCTGCGCCGCGCTCGGCGATGCCAGCGCGTGGTGCCTGCTGGCGGTGATCGTCGCGACCGTGCAGGCCAGCGGGTGGACGATGGCGGCGGTGAGCCTGGCCGGCACGCTGCTGTTCGCCACCGCGGTGCTCGCGCTGGCGCGGCCGTGGATCGCGCGACGCGAGATCCCCGCCGAACGCGAAGGCCGCGCGCTCATCGGCCTGCTGCTGCTCGCCCTGGCGTGCGCGCTGGCGACCGAGGCGCTGGGCATCCACGCGCTGTTCGGCGCGTTCCTGGCCGGCATCGCGGTGTCGGGCAACGCGCGCCTGCGCCATCTGCTGGTCGAACGCGTGGAGCCGTTCGCGATCTCGCTGCTGCTGCCGCTGTTCTTCGCCATGACCGGCCTGCGCCTGCGCGTGGACGGGTGGCAGGCCGCCGACGTGCTGCTCGGCCTGGGCGTGATCGCGGTGGCGACGATCGGCAAGGGCGCGGGCACGTGGGTGGCCGCACGCAGCGCCGGCATGCCGAACGTCGACGCGATGCGGCTGGGCGCGCTGATGAACACGCGCGGCCTGATGGAGCTGATCGTGCTGAACCTGGGCTACGAGCTCGGCCTGATCGGCGACCGCCTGTTCGCCGTGCTCGTGGTCATGGCGCTGGTGACCACCGCCATGACCGGCCCGCTGCTGGACCTGATCGAGAAACGCGCGGGCAGGAACGCGGAATCCGGGACGCGCACGCCGTAGCGGGCGCCCGGGACTCCACGGCTCCTACGCCTCCTCGATCTGCCGAACCTCGCATTCGATGTTCCACTCGTCGCCGTGCAGCGCGGCGAAGCGGCGCGTGAGCTCGGTGGCCTCGTCCAGGTCGGCCGCTTCCAGGATCGCGTAACCGCCGATCACTTCCTTGGATTCGGTGAACGGGCCGTCGATGCTGGACAGCTTGCCGTTGTGCAGCCGCACGCGGCGACCCTTCGCGGTCGGCTGCAGGCCGCCGGTGTCGACGAGCTTGCCGGCGGCGCGCATCTGCTCGATCAGCACGGTCATTTCGTCGATCAGCCGCTGGCTGGGCACCTGGCCGGTGTTCTCGTCGACGCGGATCAGGGACAGGAATCGCATGGGAGCTCCTTGGGTGGAAGGGCGCGCCCGCCGTCGATGCCGGCGTGGAAGCGTGCCTTCGATGGGATCGACGAGCGGCCACGCGCGGAATCGACAAACCGTGCGCAATGGCGCGCGGCACGGGCCGGTATGCTGCGGCGATCCCTTCCGCCCGCCCTGCGACGCGCCCGATGCCCCGACCCGCCGCCCTCCACGCCCGCGCCTTCGTCCTGCTCTGGCTGCTGCTCGCCAGCACCGCCTGGGCCCAGGGCGGCTATTTCCCGCCGCGCGGAGCGTGGGCGCGCGTGGCGCCGACTCAGGGCGGGTTCGATCCGAAGCGGTTGCAGGAGGCGGTCGACTACGCCCTCGCCCACGAAGCGAAGGAGCCGCGCGACCAGTCGATCTCGCTGGCGCGGAGCTTCGGCGCCAAGGAGCCGTTCTTCGAAGGCCAGATCGGCCCGACGGCCGTTCGCGCCGGGCTCAACGGAA
Organism: Lysobacter sp. SCRH-1R; assembly: GCF_057747855.1. Lineage (NCBI taxonomy): Bacteria > Pseudomonadati > Pseudomonadota > Gammaproteobacteria > Lysobacterales > Lysobacteraceae > Lysobacter > Lysobacter sp. SCRH-1R. Next base: position 2,523,524 of record NZ_CM173227.1, read on the forward strand.
TCATCATCCATCGCGGCAAGGTGGTCGCCGAGTTCGGCGATACCCGCAGCGTCGACATGAGCCACAGCGTCACCAAGACCTTCCTCAGCACGGTGGTCGGCGTGGCGTGGCAGCGCGGGCTGATCCGCGACACCCACGATCGTGCCGCCGAGTACATGCCGCGCGACGTGGATCTGTTCGCCTCCGCGCACAACGCGCCGATCACCTGGGAGCACCTGCTGCGCCAGACCAGCGACTGGCAGGGCACGCTGTGGGGCAAGCCGGACTGGGGCGATCGTCCGTCCGGTCCGCCGGAACAATGGCCCAACCGCGAACGCCACGCGCCCGGCACCCACTACATGTACAACGACGTGCGCGTGAACGTGCTCGCGCTGGCCGCGTTGCAGGTGTGGCGTCGCCCGCTGCCGGACGTGCTGCGCGAACACGTGATGGAACCCATCGGCGCGAGCACGCGCTGGCGCTGGCACGGCTACCGCAATTCGTGGGTCGAACTGGACGGGCAGAAGATGCAGTCGGTGTCCGGCGGCGGCCACTGGGGCGGCGGCATGTTCATCGATGCCTGGGACCTGGCGCGCTTCGGCTACCTCTTCCTGCGCGACGGGCAATGGGATGGGACGCAGATCGTCTCGCGCGAATGGATCGCCAAGGCGCGCACGCCCGGCGCGGACAACCCCGAATACGGCTACTGCAACTGGTTCCTCAATACCGGCCGCAAGTCGCTGCCGTCGGCACCGGAAAGCAGCGTGACCTTCCGCGGCAACGGGCAGAACATCGTGTACATCGATCGCGACAACGATCTGCTGATCGTGGTGCGGTGGATCGATCGTGGCGATGCGCTGGATACGTTCATCGGGAAGGTGTTGGCGGCGCGGGTGAAGTAGGCGCTGCTGCGATCAAGCAGTTGCGCACGATTGCGCGGCGCTGTGCCGCAATCGCGGTTCGCCGCTTCCGCTTCGTTGCTCCTCACCCCAACCCCTCTCCACTGGGAGAGGGGCTTGAAACCGTCGTCCCGGCGAAGGCCGGGATCCAGGCTGTCACGTCATCAGCCCCACTTCCGTCGTTCCCGGCACCACCTTCAGAACGTCACTTTCACCGACGCCGCGCTGCGCGTGTGCTCGCCGTGATACACCGCCTCGATGTTGTTCCCGTCGGGATCGAGCACGAACGCGGCGTAGTAGCCCGGGTGGTAAGGCCGCTCGCCCGGCGCGCCGTTGTCGATGCCGCCGCTGGTCAGCGCCGCCTTGTGGAAAGCGTCGACCATCGCGCGATCCTTCGCCTGGAAGGCCAGGTGATGCCGCCCGGTCAGCTGGCCCAACGCGGCTTCGCTTTCGGCGTTCGACACGAACAGCTCGTCGTACCAGAACGCGCCATCGTCGAGCGTGCCGCCGAGCGGCACCTGCAACACGTCGAACACGGCGTCGTAGAAGCGGCGGCTCGCCGGCAGGTCGCGCACGACCAACTGGACGTGGTCGATCAGCCGGCCGCGGTGGAGTTCCTGGGTTTCCATCGTGTCGTCCCTGTGTCGTGGCGCGCTCAGTGCGGCGCGGAGGTCTGCATGGAGTGCGCCGGATGCGTGCGCAGCAGGCTTTCCAGGTTCTGCACGCCGCGCATCGACGAGACGGTATGCAGCAGCTCGTGGAATTCGTCCTCCGACACGTGGCCTTTCAGCTGCACGTGGCCGCCGTGCACGCGCACCTCCACGTCGTGCGGGCGCTCGACCAGCCGGCCCAGGCGCGAACGGATGCGCTCGTGCAGCAGATCGTCGTCGACCGGCTCGGACGCCAGGCTCGCACGCGTGCGCGCGGCGACGCCGCGCAGGCGGTCGGCGGCACGTTTGGATTTGCCGCGCACGTAGCGCTCGGCATCGTGGCGCATCGAAACGCCGCGGTCGCGCATCATGGCGCGACGGCGACGGCCGGTATTGGGATCCATCAGGTACATCGCCAGGGCACCGGCCGCGAAGGCCAGCGCGACGTTGCACAGCGTGCCCAGGGCACTTCGCGCGGATCGATCATGCATGGGTCCACCTCCAATCGGCTCGCGGGAGCCCCACCCTGCCAGAACGCGGGGAAACGCCGCGCGAAGGCCGGTCCGCCGTTTCCTTAACGGGGATGCGCAAAAGCCGCCGGTTTTTTCGGAGGATTCCGAGAGATCGCGCGGGATCGCGTTGCTAACGTTCCGCGCCTCCGCCGCTCCATTCGCTGCCGTGTCGAACCTTCTTCCGCGCGCCGCGTCGCGCCTCTCCATCGCCACGCTCGCCTGCGTCGCCGTCTTCACGCTGGCCTCGTGCGAGCGCCGTTCCGCGTCCGTCCAGGCCGAAGCCAAACCCGCTCCAGTCGAGACGTTCAGCCCGCCGCAGGACGTGTTCGAACGCGATGCGCGCGCCATGGTCGGCATCAGCTATCCGCCGGGGCTGGAGCGTTTCCCGGCGCTCGCCAGGATCCTCGTCGCGCATGCGCAGGAACGTCGCGCCGCGCTCGCCGCCGCGCTGGAGAAAACGCCGCGCCCGGCGGTGCCGTTCGAGCTGACGCTGCGCTTCAGCACGGCCGCCGATGCGCCGCGCATGTTCGCGGTGACCGCCGACGAGGAGCTCTACACCGGTGGCACGGCCAGTCGCCCGGGCCGTACGGTATTCCTCTGGCTGCCGGCGGAGAACCGCCTGCTCACGCCGGAGGAAATGATCCCCAATCCCGCCGCGTGGTCGCGCCTGCACGAGCAGATCCGCCAGTCGCATCGCGAGGAATCCGCTTCGCTCAGCGCGCCGGCGAACGAACGCGCGATGCAGCGCGTGTTCGTGCCGCGTTTCAACTCGGCCGGCCGCATCGCCGGCCTGCGCTTCCGCACCGACAACGGCGACGAGATCGAAGTACCGGGCGGCGAGCTCAAGGCGTTGGTCGCGCCGGCGTACGCGTCGTGGTTCGAGGACGCACCGGTCGCAGCGGCGGCACCGACCATCGCGACCGCGACGCCCTGACGGCGCACCGTGCGCCGCCATCGCTGGCGGCGCACGGGCTTTCGCTTCACGCCGACGGCTTGCGCAGCGTCTGGTCGAACAGCGCCAGCGTCTTCTTCCACGCTTCGCGCGCGGCGGCTTCGTCGTAACGCGGCGTGGTGTCGTTGTTGAAGCCGTGCTGCGTGCCGGGCGGCTGGAACAGTTCGTACTTCACGCCGGCCTGTTTCAGCGCGGCTTCGTACGAAGGCCAGCCCGCATTGACGCGTTCGTCGTTGGCGGCCAGCACGACCAGCATGCGTGCCTTGATGTTCGGCACCTCGGCCAGTTCCGGCGGCGGACCATAGAACGGCGCGGCGGCGTCGAGGTCCGGCAGCTGCGTGGCGAGGAAGTTCGACATGCCCCCGCCGTAGCAGAACCCGACCACGCCCAGCCGTCCGTTGCCGCCTTCGATCGTGCGCAGCATCTTCGCGGCGGCGAGGAAATCCTGCCGGGTCTTGGCCTGGTCGAGCTTGCCGAATTCGGCGCGCGCCTTGTCCTCGTCGCCCGGATACCCGCCCAGCGGGAACAGCGCGTCCGGCGCGAAGGCGATGTAGCCCTCCAGCGCGAGGCGTCGCGTCACGTCCTCGATGTGCGGGTTGAGGCCGCGGTTCTCGTGGACCACCAGCACGACCGGCAGCGGGCCACTTTTTTTCGCCGGACGCACCAGGTAGCCGCGCCCGGTGCCGTAGCCCTGCGGCGAGGGGAATTCGAGGTATTTCGCGCTCAGCCGCTTGTCGTCCGGCTTGATCTGCTGCGCTGCGGCGAAGTTGGGCGCGAGCGCCGCCAGCAGGCCCGATGCGCCGGCCGCACCGACCGCGAAACGCGCCGCGCCGGTGAGGAAGCCGCGCCGGTCGATGATGCCGTGCACGTACTGGTCGAACAGTTTCAGCACTTCCGGATCGAAGTCGCTGGCCTTGCGACGGGGCGTGTCGGCCATGGGAACCTCCGCGGCGGTGGTGGCACGTGCCGGCGAGGATAGCCGGTGCGCCGCCGTCGGCGTTCACGCGTCGCGACGACCCGACGCCATGGCGCGACGGGCGGTGTCGATGGATGCGGTCGAGGCGCGTCGCGCCCCCGGACTCCGAAGAAAAAAAACCGCCGCCGACGCCCCACGCATCGGCGGCGGTGGCGACTTACGTCACCTTCTTGGCGATGGTCACGCCCAGAATGAAAAGCACGATCGCGATGATCAGGCCCACCCAGAACAGCAGCTTGGCGATGCCCATCGCCGCACCCGCCGCACCGGTGAAGCCGAGCGCGCCGGCGATCAGGCCAATGACGGCGAAGATGATGGCCCACTTGAACATGGCCGGACTCCGTGGAACTTCGTTGCGAAGACGGTAGTCGCGGGGTTGTCGTTCTGGCGTGAGCGGCGAGACGTGATGGATCGACGTCATGGACCGGGCCGGGTCACCGGCACACCCGCGCCGCCCCACGATCGAAGTGGAAATGATCCGCGTGCGCGCGGTTGTAATCCGGTCCGAGCACCACGTCGAAGTAGTCGCATGCGCCATCGTGCACGGCGCGGAGGCGCAGCTTCCGGTGGCGCAGCTTGCATGGGCACCGGCTCCTCAGTCCGAAGCGACTGCCAATCCGCCAGCACCCGCACGCGCCGCCCGTCATCGAGCACGAAGCCCGCCACGTCGAATGCGTCTGCCGTCGCGTGCTGGCTGCGACGGCGTCCCTGTTCGCCGTAGAGATTGCGGCAGGCGTAGGAACCCAGGTGTTCGATCCGCACCACGCGCGCGCCGAGGTGTTCGCGTGCGGCCTGCTGCAGCACGTGGCGTTCCCACATCGCCAGCGACAGCGCCGCGCGGCAGCTCAGCGAGAACGGCGAACCGACCGCGACGCTGGTCCGCTCGATGCGCACCGCGTTGGTGAAGCCGCAATGCTCACCGGTGACGCGGTCGTCCAGTGGCGTGAGCCGCATGTCCGCCTGCGCCAGCGCGGCCTGGCACGCGGCGCGATCGTTCGACGCGCGGTCGAGCTTGAACCGCGTGAGCAGGTTCGGCGGCGCGTCGATGCGCAGCGGCGCCCAGGGATTCCACGCTTCGGGAATGCGGAGCCGCCCGGTCCACACCGCCCATGCCAGGCCGAGCGCGACCACCACGGGCAGCAGCCACGCCATCCGCACCAGCGGGTTCGCCTTCGCCATGGAGCGACTGTCGGGGATGGCGCGTCAACCGCGCGTCGCGCCGTGGCGGACGATCCTCGTGCGCGGGGCTGGAAATCCTTATCGTATGCGCACCCGTCCGAAGTGGAGCGCGTCATGGAATCCCTGTCGAAGCCTGCGATGTTCAAGCGTGCTTTCCTGAAGCGATCGATCGCCGGCGTCCTGGTGACCGCCACGCTGGCCACGCCGGCGCTGGCGGCGCTGAAGACCGGCGCGAAGGCGCCCGATTTCAGTGCCCCGGCGTACCTGGCCGGCGAGCCGTTCACCTTCAAACTGTCCGATACGCTGAAGAAGGGCCCGGTCGTGGTCTATTTCTTCCCCGCCGCGTTCACTCCGGGCTGCAACCTGGAGGCGCACCTGTTCTCCGAGGCCATCGACAGGTTCAAGGCCGGGAAAGCCACCGTCATCGGCGTGACCGCCGGCAACACCGACCAGCTGGCCGCGTTCTCCAAGTCCACCGAACACTGCGGGGGCAAGTTCCCGGTCGCGGCCGACAGCGGCGCGAAGATCGCGAAGCAGTACGACGCGATCCTCGCCAAGAAGCCCGAGTGGTCGGACCGCACCTCGTACGTGATCGCCCCGGACGGCACCATCGCCCACGTGTACTCCGACCTCAATCCGCAGAAGCACGTGAAGGAAACGCTGGATGCGGTGGCGGGGATGGAGAAGCAGGCGAAGTAACGTCTGTTGCCACGGCTCGCGAGGGCCGCGAGCGTTGAGCCCCTCTCCCGACGGGAGAGGGGTTGGGGTGAGGGATAACGAAGCGGAAGCGGCGAATAGTTGACGCACAACGCTGTGCTGTTGCTTGATCTCTCGGCAACCACCAACCTCAAGAGCAGAATGGGTTCCGGCTTTCGCTGGAATGACGAAAAGGGACTGATGGCGTGACAGCCTGGATCCCGGCCTTCGCCGGGACGACGGTGGAGGTAAACAGCGCCCGGCTAACGCCCCTCCTGCCCCGCCTCGTCGCTCAACCCCGCGCCCAATCCCATCCCGACGCCGCCCGCGGCAAGCCCGCCGCCCATTCCGCCGCCGCCCATCCCACCGCCACCACGGCCGCCCTGCTTCCCTTCCTCGCGCCCGCCCTCGCCCTTCCCCTTGGAACCGGACGAAGGCCGGCTCGGCCCCTGCCTCGGAATCTCGAGGTTGCGCGGCACCAGCTCCAGGTCGAGCACGCCGCGGATGAAATCGCGCAGCGACACCACGAGTTCCGCCGTATGCACGGGCCGCCCCGCGGCGAGCTCCGACGCCGCACGTGCGGCCAGCCGCACCTGTTCGTCCGTGCCGAGCAGCAGGATGTCCGACAGCGCGCCCTCCACCGCGTCGCGGATGCGGCGCGAGCGGTCGGAACTCGGCCACGCCAACTCCGCGCTGCCCGGTTCGATACCCGCGGCTTCGCCGTCGCGGCGTTGCAGGTCGCGCAGGTGGGTGGGATCGACGGCGAGGTTGCCGGTGAACGAGCCGCCGAGCGTCTTGTACGCCGCGATGAGCGTGCGCAGGCGTTCGTTGATCTGCCGGTTCTCGCGCTCGCGTCGCGCCTGCACGGTCTGCATCACGATCAGCCGGATGCCCACGCCGATCAGCGTGATCACCGCCAGCCCGATCAGCGTCGAGAGCACGGCCTGCCAGGAACTGAAATCCAGATTGCGCATGGAGCCTCCTTCACGGATGCGGGGAACGTAACGCATCGGCCGCGGGGGTGTTGTCGATCCAGCCCTCTCGCATCGGCGACCGAAGGGCGTGCAGAGCCGAGAGGGGTTGGGATGAGGGTCGGGGCGAGCAGTGCAGTGATGTGCCGGTGCTTCCATTGGCGATACGGCGCCGCGCACGTCCCCTCCATCCTCGCTGCAAGCGGGGCAGCGAGCCCGCAACCTCACACCACCCTAATGCCGCCGCAACCACAGTGGCGCCACCCTCCGGCCAAGGACGCACCATGAGAACGCCCGCCTTCGCGCTCGTTGTCGGCACGCTGCTCGCCACGCTCATGCCCGCCGCCGTCGCCCAGTCGCGCAAGCAGCCGGTCGCACAGGTGGACGTGTCGAAAGGCGCCACCTCCCTGCCCGGCCCGACCTACGCGTGGGTGCCGATGCCGGCACGGCTGGAAGCGGAACTCGACCAGCGCGCACAGGATCCCGCCTTCCGCACGCGACTTCAGGCCTCGCTCGACAAGGCGCTGCAGGCCAAGGGCTATCGCCGCATCGAGGACGTGCGCAAGGCCGACCTCGCCGTCGCCTATCGCGTCGGCGTGCGCGACGTGCAGCAAACCAGCGTCACCGAGCGCGCCGCGCAGGGCGGCAGCCTGCGCGAGAGCGCGGTCGAATGCGGGCCCGGCGGCTGTTCGCAGATCGTCAGCCAGGGCGCGGGCGGCGTGCCCACGTTCAAGGTACACACGGTCGATACCGTCGAAGGCGGGTTGCAGGTCGAGGTGATCCAGCCGTCGGACATCCGCGTGCTGTGGCGCGCGCTCTATCGCGGCTCGATGAAGGCGAAGGACACCGGCCACGTGAACCTAGACGCGATCGCCACGCAGACGCTCGCCTCGCTTCCGCGCGCGCCTGCCGAGTAGCGCCGGTCACTCGCCGGCGGCGTCCTTCTCGTTCTGGGTGGCCTTCTCAACGATCTCCTCGTAGAGCTGCGCCAGCTGCGCGCCGAGCTTGTGGAACTCGGGATTGCGCGCGACGAAATGCTGCCCATCCTGCGCGTCCTCCAGCGATTCCTTCATGAAGGCGATGTCGGCATCGGTCATGCGCTCGCCGGCATCGACGCGCTCCTTCAGCGCCATCGCGCGCGGCAGCCGGAACTTCAACAGGCGATCGAGCAGTGCCTGCAACGTCGCCGTATCGTCGGTCGGTCCTGACATGGGTGGCCGCCTCGCGCGGGAGGCGGCCATTGTGCGCCCGCGCGGGGGCGCACGGCTTCACATGCGATTCACCGCGTGGCGCCCGGCGCGAACGGCGCCGCCATCGCCTTCAGCAGGCTGCGCTGGTCGTCGTCGCCGGTGAGTTCCCACATGAAGACGCCGCGCAGGCCGCGCTCCTTCGCCAGCTGCGCGCGCAGCGCGATGGATTCGGGGTTCTCGTAGCTCACGAACACGCGCTCGTCGGCGTTGAACAGGTACGGCGCCTGCGCGACGGGATGCCAGTGCTGCGTCCACTTGCCGTCCTTCAGCAGTTTCGACTGGATGTCGCGCCAGTCGCCGGCGGCATACGGTTCGCGGTAGCGCTGGTACAGGCCGTCGTTGGCGGCACTGTCCACGCGGAAGCCGCGACCGTAGAACGGCACGCCCAGCACGAGCTTGTCGGCGGGCACGCCGTGTTCCAGGTAGAAATCCACCGCGCCTTCGACGTTGTTGGTGCGGCGCAGCTCCGGCGCCAGCGGATCGTCGGCGACCTCGCGCAGCGGCGCGTTGAACGTGGACACGGTGGAGAACGCGGTGCCCATGTCGTAGGTCATCAGGTTGATGAAATCGAGCGTTTCGCCCAGCGCGGCCAGATCGAAACTGCGCGCCGGATCGTACGGCCCCGCCGACTGCATGCGGCCCGCCGGCAACGCCGCGGTGAGCAGGTACGCCTGCCCGCGCGCCTTCGCCTTCGCGTCGAGCTGGCGGCGGAATTCCTTCGCCAGCAGCGTCATGTTCGCGCGATCCTCGGGCCGCGCCGGGAGTTGCTTCGGACCGCCGTACACCGGGAATTCCCAATCGATGTCCACGCCGTCGAAACTGCCGCGATGCGTGTCGAAGAACATCGCCACGCACGAGGACACCAGGCGCTTGCGGCTTTCGTCGGTCAGCGCGGCATCGGAGAAACCGCCGGCTTCCCAGCCTCCTATCGAGATCAGCGTGCGCAGTTCCGGATGCTGCTGCTTCAGTCGCGCCAAGGCCTCGAAGTGCGCCGGCGCGTCGTTCGCCACGACGCAGCGGCCGTCCTCGATGCGCGCGAAGGCGTAGAACAGGTGCGTGACGGTGTCGGCGGGGATGTTCGACACGGGATAGCGTTCGAAGGAACCGCCGGGGTAGTACGCGCCGACGATGGGCTCGGCGGCGATCGCCGGCGCGGTGAGTGCGGAAAGGACGATGGCGACGGCGGCCAGGCGCTGGCGGAGCATGCGGACGTCTCTTGGCTGGGGTGCGGGACACGATAACCGGAAGCGGTGGAAGTGGAGCTCGAGCTCGCTGGTGGTTTTAGCTCGCTCTCTCTCTGGCGTGAGCCCCTCTGCCCTCCCATGCATTCGCGGGGGAGGAACCTTCAATGCCCCCACTAGGCCAACGAAACAGCCTTACCCGTCCTTGCCGACTCATAAATCGCCTGCATGATCCGCACATCGCGCAGCCCCTCCTCGCCCGGCACCTTCGTCGGCCGGTTCTCCAGGATGCACCGAGCGAAGTCGTCCATTTCCGCAGCGAACAGGTCGATCTCGGGAAACCGGATCTCCTTGCCATCGCTGCGCCGGCCATGATTGCCGTCGTAGAAGAACGCCGGGTCCAGTTCGAACCACCCGCGTTCGGCGTTCACGCGCAGGTTCTGGATGCGCCCGGCCTTGTAGCTGGTGCTGCAGTACGCGACCACGCCGCTGGGGAATCTCGTCGTCCACGCGATGGTTTCGTCCACCTCGGCGAACTTCACCGGATCGGTCTTCGTCTCGATCGCCGACACCAGCACCGGCTCCTCGCCGGTCAGATAGCGCGTGGCCTGCAGCGCATAGATGCCCACGTCCATCAGCGCGCCGCCGCCCGCGAGCGCGCGCTTGAGCCGCCATTGCCCCGGATCGCCCACGTCGATCGCGAATCCCGCCTGCACGATGGTCGGCTTGCCGAACACTTCCTCGCGCACCAGGCGGATGCATTCCAGGTGATGCGGGTCGTACTGGCACCGGTACGCGGTGCCGAGCAGCCGGCGCGCATCGCGGCAGGCGTCGATCATCGCCTGGCAGCGTTCGACCGAAGTCTCCAGCGGCTTCTCGCAGAACACGTGCTTGCCGGCGCGCGCGGCGGCGATCGTGTGATCGGCGTGCAGCGCGTTCGGCGTCACGACGTAGACGATGTCGATGTCCGGGTTGTCGGCCATGCGATGCAGGGTGTCGTACGAGTACACGCCGCCATCGGGAATGCCGTACTTCGCCTGCCACGCCGCGGCTTTCGCCGGCGTTCCGGTGACGATGCCCGCGAGCCGGCAGTACTTCGTCTTCATCAGCGCGGGCGCGATCTGATGCTCGCTCAACCGCCCCAGCCCGCAGACCGCCACGCCGAGCTTTCGCGATTGCCGCGACTTCTCGCGCGTGGCGGCCGTGCTGATGAACGGCGCGGCGGCCAGTGCGATGGCGGTCTCGGCGAGGAACCTGCGGCGATGCTCGTTGGGCATGGCGGCGTCTCGAAGGAAGCGTTCGGTCGCGGGATGCAGCGGTTTCCAGGCCTCAGCCGTGCGCCAGCGCGTACTCCAGCGCGGCGCACACGGCGGCGGCCTGCGCGGCGTTGCACTGTTCGGGCGTCGCGCGCGGGCTGTCGGGATACACCTCGGTCCTGGTCTTGTAGCGCGCGTCGGTGATACCCGCGCACAGGCCGAGCTTCCGCAGCGGATATTCGATGACGCCATGCGCGACCACCGGCGAGCCGATGATGCGGCCCTGCGCGTCCGCCGGCGCGATGTGCGTGACCTTCGCGACGGCTTCGATCACCGCCTGCTGGAACGCCGGCTGCGGATGCTCGCTGTCGTCGACGAGGTAGAACCCATCCGGCACGCCGTCGGCTTCGAACGGCTTGCCGTCCCGTGCGGCAAGCGCGGGACGGAATTCGGTTTCGTCCGTGTCGGTGGTCTCGTGCAGGTCGATGTGCAGCAGCACGCGATCGCTCACCGGCTCGACCAGGCGCATGAGCGCGGCGGATTCCTGCGCGGGGCTGTTCTCGCGGAAGGAGCGGTTCGGATCGATCGCATCGGGATTCCAGCGATGGATGCGCTCGTACGCCCACGGGCTGACGCACGGCGCGACCAGCAGGTTCACGCGCCCGGCGAAATCGGCCGCATGCTCGCGCACGAATTGCAGCGCGCCGTGCACGCCGCTGGTCTCGTACCCGTGCACGCCGCCGGTGACCAGCGCGACGGGCAGGTCGTCGCTCCAGTCGCGGCTGCGGATCGCCAGCAGCGGGAAGCGCTCATCGCCATATTCGAGGCGTCCGTATTCGACCACGTCGAACCGCGAGCGCAGCGCTTCGATCGCGCCCACCACTTCGTCCGCATAACTGCGATGGCGCACCTGCCGCGAAAGCCACTGCGCCCGTTCCGCCGCGCCCCAGGGCGTTCCGGGCGTGCCGATGGGATACGGGGCGGTGTCGTTCATGATGCGGGCTCGTGCGTGGCAGGAAGCGCGACTCTAGCATCGCCCCGCATGCGAGGGCCCGGATGCGATCACGTTGCGCCGATCACGCCGTGGACTTCACCGGGGCTCGCACCGTCCGCTGTCTCCCGCGCGGCATCTGCGGTCCGCATGACGGAACGCCCGCCATCACGGCGGGCGTTTCGGCCATCGCATCGGGCGACTTGTCGCCGATGACCCGCGCATCACCGCGCGTCGGGCACCTCGCACGACCAGATCGAACTGGCGATCCACTGGTTCGCGCGGGTGAGGTGGTTGTAGACCTCCTCGATCGGCTCGCCGCCCTGCGCGGTGCATTGCGCCACCGCGTCGGCGCGCGCGGCTTCCAGCGCGATGCCGGGGTCGTAGCTGATCCCGGTGCCGCTCACGTGCGTGATGGCGGCCAGCGCCGTGCCCGATGCGAACAGCGCGAGCGCCATCGCGATGCCGCTGAACGTCTTGCTCATGCTCGATCTCCTGCGTTCGTGGTGAACGCAGGCATTCGAAGCAGGCGGCGATGTTTCATCGGTGAAGATGCGGTAAGCGATGCGTAAAACGCGGACGTGGATGTCGTGCAGCGTGACGCGCGTCGCGTCGCATCGCTGCCTTGCACCCTTGTGGCCGTTGTAGCCCGGGCAAGGCCGCAGGCCGCACCCGGGATGACGCGCCGGCGACCGTCCCGGGTGCGCTTCGGGCTACAAGAGCGCTGGCGGATTACCCCCGCCAGTTCGCATGCGTCCGCCAGAACTCCACGCTGCGCAGATACGCCTCGCGATCCAGCGGCACGCCGGAGCCGCCCTCTTCCACGCCCAGCGCGTTGCGCATGATGGTGATCGGCGCCATCGGCGTTTCCACCGGCTCGGCCGTGTACATGCAACCCACCACGCCCCAGTCCGCGTCGATGCGCGTGCCTTCCTTCGCCAGCTGCTCGCGGCTGTAGAGGATGACGATGAGGTAGTTCGCCACCGGCGGTTCCAGCCCTTCGAACCAGCGCACCAGCACCGGCAGTTCGTCGCGCGTGCGCGCGTCGTAATCGGAGCGCAGCAGGTGGCGGTTCTGCTCGGTGATCGGCACCGCCAGGCATTTCGTCGACGTCCAGTTGCGATGCACGTGCAGCTTGCAGAACGGCGCGTAGCCGTCGAGTACCTCCAGCGGCGGCACCTCATTGAGATGCCGCTCGAACGCCTCCGGCGTGCAGTCCTGGATGGTGTTGCGGCGCGGCTCGCGCGGGAACAGGCGTGGGCGGGCGAATTCGGTGAGGACGATGGACATGGGTGCGCGTGGCGGAAACCGGGTGCGCAAGCGTACCGGCCGTCGGCCTCGGCGTCGCGGGCTGCAGCGGTTCAGCGACCTGCGTACTCGAACAACTCCACGGCGTTTCCGGAGGGGTCTTCGAGCAGGATCTGACGCCCGGCCCCGGCCGCCGCCACGTCGCCACGGAAGCGCGCGCCCGCTTTGCGGAGCCGGTCGATCATGCCGTCCAGGTCCCCGGTCACGACCATGAACCGGCTCCATCCGCCCGGCCGTGGATCTCCACCGGCTTTCCCTGCGCTGCCGGCTCCCGGCGCATTGAGGAACAGATGCAGATCCTCACGCACCAGTTCGGCGAATTTGCCCGGGTTGTGCTTTTCGACCGAAAAGCCGAGCAGATCCCGATAGAAGTCGACGCAGCGGTCGATCTCGTCGGCGATGTACCTGACCGATGCCATGCATCACCTCCATGCCCGCATCCGGGCACGAGCCAACGAGCGAATGCTATTGGACTCGCGGCGCAGGCAACGTGAGGGCCTGCGTGTGGCGGGACTCCGGTGAAGATGGACGACAGAAGGCGGCGAGCGACCGGCGAGTCAGCCTCTCACCGCGCGTTCAATTGTCGCAATGTCGATCTTCGTCATCGTCATCATCGCGTCGAACGCGCGCTTGGCTGCCGCGCGGTCGGGATTGGTGAACGCGGCGATGAGGGCGCGCGGCGTGATCTGCCAGGACAGGCCCCACTTGTCCTTGCACCAGCCGCAGGCGCTTTCCTGGCCGCCGTTGCCGACGATGGCGTTCCACAGGCGATCCGTTTCCTCCTGGTCGTCTGTCGCGACCTGGAACGAGAACGCCTCGTCATGCTTGAACGCGGGCCCGCCATTCAGGCCGATGCAGGGGATGCCCATGACCGTGAATTCGACGGTCAGCACATCGCCCTGCTTGCCGTCCGGATAGTCGCCCGGCGCGTGATGCACCGCGGTGACCGCGGTGTCGGGAAAGGTCTTCGCGTAGAACGTCGCAGCGTCCAGCGCGGTGCCGTCGTACCACAGACACACCGTGTTCTTGCTGACCATCTCGGTTCTCCTTGAGCCAGTGGTGATGGGCGGGCCGCATCGTCTTCCGGTCTGCCGCGAGCTTGCGCCAAGCGCGGCGCGAGGACTATGCACGATCGTGCATGAAGGGGCCACTCATGCAGGATCGGCTGGACCCGCCCCGCGCAGAGCCACAACGCTGCCGCCGGCACGACCGCGATCAAGCCGGGCTTTTGTAGCCCGGGTAAGGGCAAAGCCCGCACCCGGGTCGCCCCTTCCGCGTCACCCGCCTACGCACCCTGCTGCGCATGCCACGCCTTCAGCAGTTCGGCTTCCTTCTCGCGCGTGATGCCCGCGCGCAGTTGGGCCTGCCGTTCGGCGGGCTGGCTGCGGAACCAGGCCATCAGCTCCGTCACGGTGGTTTCCAGCGGGCGACAGGTGAGCCCCGCCTTGATGGCCCGCGCATTGCTGACCGCGCCATACCCCGCGAATTCGCCGTTCTTGCGTGACACCCAGATCGGCAGTTCGGCCACCTTCTGTGCTTCGAGGAACTCGGGCGTGACATGCGTATACGTCGGCTTGCCGCCGGTGGCCTTCTGGCAGACGCGCAGCATCTCGTCCATCGTCATCGGCTTTTCCGGGCCGACGGCATTGAACGTGCCGATCGTGCCCGCTTCCGCCAACCGGATCATCCATTCGCCCAGATCGCGGCCGTCGACGATCTGCACGGGGTCGAGGCCGTCGCCGGGCACCAGCATTTCGCCGCCCTGCGCGACGCGGTGCGGCCAATACGTGAAGCGATCGGTCTCATCGCGCGGGCCCACGATGTAACCCGGACGCACGATGGTCACGCGCTCGCCGAACTGCTTGCGCGCCTCGGCCTCACTCAGCGCCTTGAGCGGGCCGTAGAGGTTTTCGATGTCGGCGCGCAGCGATTCCTGCGTTTCGGCCATCGCGTCACGGCCCTTGTAGACGGCCAGCGGCGCGTTCTCGTCGATGCCCGGTCTGCTGCCGTCGGCATACACCGAAATGGTCGAGATGAAGAGGTAATGCCCCACGTTGCCGGCCAGCACCTTGCCGGCGTCGCGCACCCAGAACGGCAGGCTGGTCGGGTTGTCGAGGCACACGTCCCACTTGCGACCCTGCAGCGATTTCAGATCGCCCGTGTTGCGATCGCCGAACAGCTGCTCCACCTCGCCCGGCCACTCCGGCGACGGCTTCTTGCCGCGATTGAACAGCGTGACCTTGTGCCCGCGCGCCAGTGCGTAGTTCACCTGGAACGGCCCGGTGAACCCGGTGCCGCCGAGGATGAGGATGTTGAGCGGCTTCTTCGCACGGCCGACAGGTTTGGCCTTCTCGTCCGCGAACGCGAACGACGGCAGCGTCGCGGCAGCGGCGGCGAGCGCGCTGAACTTGAGCAGGTCACGGCGGGTGGTCATCGGGACGTCTTCATGCAGGGCGGGCGGACCGTCCAACGCCCTGCCCCTCGCCTGGCGTCTTCCTGATCCAAACGGGGCCACTCTAGAGGCGCGCGCCGGGTGGGCGGGAATGTCGATAGTCACGGCCGCCGCGGTTGTAGCCCGGGTAAAGGGCGAAGCCCGCACCCGGGATGCGACGAGCGATAAGGCGGCGGTGACGTTGACCCGGGTGCGCTTCGCTTACCCGGGCTACAAATGCCGATTGGCTACTCAAGCGCCGGCGCGGGGATGTCTGGAACCGGATCCATCTCGAAGTGCGGTCCACCAGGACCGCTAGATCGCGGGTTGCAGGTGGGAAGCGGTGGCGGCTGGAGGGGTGGAAAACTGGACGTCGGCAACCGGTCGAGATACTCGTACCACGCCTTCTGATACTCAAGGTGCGTCTTCAGGCACGCTTCCTTCCTCGTCAGCTGACTGCGTCCCGCCAGTGCCCGGAGGTTCCGTTGCGTAGCATCGCGCTTCGATTCCGATCGCGAATGATCGGCCGCGGCGCACGCAGGATCATTACCGGCTCCGATACGAAAGTTCCCTACGTATACGTCAGGGTTGCCAGCACTTCCCCAATCCACGATGCCAGCACCGATACCCAGTTGTTCCCTAGCGGCGTCGAACACTTCGGAAGTGCCCAGCACCTTGCCGGAGCGCTGGTCCACAAGGCGATAGAACGCAGGCACCTGCCACCAGGAGAACCAGTGATACTCGGGCTCGTTAGGCCCTTGAACGCGGGAGACCTCCCGATGAAGCAACGCCGGGAGGAACCAGTAGGGCTCGTACTGCTCGACTCGATAGCAAGTGCTCGGACTCACTTCGATGTGTTTCAGGGTTGCCGAGGCAGCTCGATCCCCCTCGGTCAAACCGATCCATTACCGGAGCCCAGGGAATGAACGAAGCAGGACGAGCAATCAAAGTGAAGTACGCAATCGCGACCGACGGCGCAACCACGCAACATGGCGGTGCTGTAACGGCGGCACACACTGGAACACTGCTTGAGGGACGGAACATCGCACGCGTCGGCGATGAGGTGCATTACCCGGACGGACGCAAGGCGTGGATCGTTACGGGCTCCTGGTACGTCGAGCTTTACGGCCGTCCGATCGCGGTTGTCGGCAGCCGCTTGAGCAACGGCGACTTCATCGTGACCAGCCCGCAGGCACGGGCGGAGCTGATCGAGTTCGAAGGCGCCAAGCCCCTGCTGGCCGAGTATCCGGTGCCGGCATGAGCCTCCAGTACGCGATCGTGGTCGGCGACCCGACCGAAGTTGGCGGAGAGGCCCTGACGGGCATGACCGACCACCGCATCCAATGCCTTGACGGCAATTACAGCTTTCTGGTCTGCATAGGCGACTCGGTCCTTTGCGGCCAGTGCGGCATGACCACCGTCGCCGAGGGATACCCAGGTTTCTTCACCAACAAGCCCGCCGCGTACCACGGCTGCAAGCTGGCGTGCGGGCATCGGATGGTGGCGACGCGGCAGCGTTTGCTGAGGTTTGAGGTGGCAGCCACCGGCAAGACGTTCCTTCCCGCTTCGACGGCGAGCTTTGATTCATCGGCGCCGGGCCGGTTCACTGAGCAGTACCGCGCGGTTGACGAGCGCTCTGGCGCCCCGCTGGCTAACGTTCCCTATCTAATTGAACTGGCCGATGGCAGGACGCTCAGAGGGAAGACAGACGCTCTTGGGTTAACCGCGCGTGTTTCCTCGCATGCACCTGAGCAGGTAAGTGTGACATGGCTTAGTGCATGGAATGATGCAGAAGACAACGATAAACCCGACATTGAGGGATGCTGAACATGCAGCAAGTCAATGCAGTTACGCAAACGACTGAGGGAACGCAACCGACGGATGCACCGGTTAGGGCCATGCGCACCGTCACATACTTCTTTGAGACAGGAACTTGGCCTGATCCCTCCTCCACAGAGATCGGATTGAAGATCCCTTACGAGGTTGCTTTCAATGGAGCTGTGCAACAACGAGTCCGAGGCTGGCCCAAACGCATCGTTGGACGGACCCGATTCTCAATCAAGGTTCCCGAGGGAACAGAAGTCTCGCTCTACCTCAATACCGATTCTTTGGAGGGTGCGAGACAGTGCCCGGTGTACGCGGTCACGCCGCGACGTAACGACGTGTACGTGAAGATCACGGAGCGTCGCGGCATCCATACAGCGCAGCCCGTTGCGACGCTGGACAGATCGGCTACAGATCCACAGTCTGGCGTCATGACGGACTACTACAAAGCCCTTCTGCACGGCGAGATATGGGCCAGGATCTCACGGAAGTACACCGAGCGCGACGCAGACCAGCTGCTTCCAGCAGAATGCGATGAAGGCGTGCGTTCTGCCATCCTTTCCGTGTATCGCGTTCTTGCACAAGCGACGCTTTCCGTTGCCTGCAACAATCCCAGGAACCACAGAATCACCATCACGTTCTCCGACGCAGACAACGCGAGAACGAACATCCGCAACTTCGACAATCTCCGCGACGGACTCACTCGGATACACCCCGTTGGGTTGTTTGCGTTGATCGAAGCCGCCCGAGTAGCGCGGGTGGAAAACCTGAACATAACCTCGTGCTGGCGCCCCCTTCTCGGCTCCATCGCGCACCGTGCAGGCATCGGCTTGGATGTGAATCGGATTGGCGACACCGCCGACAGCATACGTGTCAATCGTGGGGAGCTGATCGGCAAAGGCCCTGACCTACCGTGGGTGAGCGAACGGGAACGCCAGCTTTATCAGGAGAGGACACGAAGCGCGGATGCAAGGCGCAGATGGATCGCGGAGATGGAAGCAAACCGCCCCGCCCTATTCATGACGTTCCGGCAGCAGCTTCAGGATTCCCCGCACATTCAGCAACTGTTCGACCCTTGGTACGTCGACTCAAACACGCGAGATCCCGCTGCCCCAACGCCAAATGAAATGACAGCCGGCACACCCAAGACACACAAGGACCATTTGCATATCACCGTCAACGCGCCGGGAGTGCTGTGATGAGACGCGTAGCAGTTCTACTGGTTTCCTGCGTGCTCGGATGTGCACACCAAAGTCGGGCACTGGACGACAAACCTGACGCGCTCCCAGTGGTCGTCATGGTTGATCCAACCGACGTCCCAGATATTTTCGACTACGCCGCTGTCTTTGGTGTCGAGTTTCCTCCGCCGGGTACGCTCTTGAACGTCTATCACGACGGGAGGTATCTCGGCAAAACCCTAGTGAAAACTGTCTTCGAGCCGCCTGGCGATGATGGGATCGGCGCCACCTTCTCACCGAGCATCGATGTTGCCCCGGGCACCCTGCTCAGCGACCGCGACCTTAATCCCGGCCGCAAGTACAGACAGAGGGCTCCGACACAGGAAGAGCGCGCTGAGATCGTTGCTACAGGGGAATTGTTTGAACACGAGACGGCCCGATTGGCATCGCAGGAGGTTCCGAATCGCGCCGGCGTACTCACGATCGTGACCGATACCTCAGGACAGCACGGCGATGTAGCGGTTTACACCTCTGAAGCCCGCTCGACTGATGCTGGCGGCGAGCCCCGTCTATCGACATATCTAGGGGTATTCATTCGAACGCAATCCGGAGAGTGGAAGGCCGACCACGTTGAAGCAAAATCCAGTTGTGACGGCTGCGAGTCGCAGACCAACAGCTGGTCGCTTGCGGGTTTCGGCGACGTCCGCGCCCCAGGCGAACTGACATTACTGTTCACCCATCTCGCATACGAAGGTTGGGGGTTGTCTGGATTTGAAGTACCCAAGTCCGGAAAGGGCAAGTGGCTCTGGTCGCTTGATTCGCCGGAATGAGGAAAGTCGTAGGTAGCTAACCTTCCCGAAGTCCCGGCCAACGAGGGCCTTCAAATGCTGCCAATGTTCAACACCGGGTGTGCTTCACTTACCCGGGCTACGCTGGCTGCCCGTGCCCCCGGGTGCGCTTCACTTAGACGTTGGCGTTCAATGTGCTTCTCGCGGCGTCCGAAGCGTAAGTCGTGACGCTATTTCCGCTTTCCCTTGGCACGAAAAGCCGCTGCGCTGGCGCTCTTTTCGCCAACCATGGCGTACAGAGCGGTGGCGACGGCCCGGAGAGCGTCGGCATCGGCGCGCTCGGACCTTGGCGGCAATCAGAAACGCGGTGGTGATGACGCTTTTTTCGCCAGCAACGTCGCGGACAGCGCCGACGCCGGCGCAAACCGCGCTTCCACAAACGCGAAAAGCCGCTCGGGAGCGGCTTTTCGGGGCTCACGCGGCGCGCGATGCGCCGCGCGGCATCAGGCCGGCGTCGGCGCTGTGCGTTCGGGGGACGGCGTCTTGCTGAAACGCCCGGACAGTTCGCGCCGCAGCGCTTCCAGTCCCTGATTGCGGCCGGCCACCTTGAGCAGTGCGTAGCCTTCCAGCGCCAGCGACATCACGTCGCTGCCCAGCGCGACCTCAGAGTCATCCGCGCGCTCGGCCAGCTTGCGCAGGCGGTTCAGGCGCGGACGCAGACGGTCGAGCGTTTGCAGATCGACCAGCGCCTCGGCCAGCCCGATGCTGGCCGGCACCACCTGCGGGTTGTCCGTCAGCACGCTGAGGGTCTGCCGGCAGAACTGCTCCGACTTCGGCCCCATGCGGCTGAGGCCTTTGCGCGTGTCGGGGTCCAGCGCGATCAGGCCGGTGAGCGCGGCTTCCAGCGAGGACAGCGCCTGGTCCACGGCGGCCAGCTGTTCATCGGAAAGCGTGAGGGAAATGAGGTTCTGCGACATGGTGCATTCCAAGAGTTCGCCCGAATCGGGCGATTGCATCGTCATCGCCCGACTACTTCCCTCGCCGTCAGCGAAGAACGCGTGGAGGGGTACGGAAATTCCGAGTCGGGGGTGAAAAAGTCGGGTTGAGATGAGCGCAAAGAAAAGGCCCGCCGAAGCGGGCCTTTGATTCGAACGCCGCAGCGGCGCGCAACACCGGGTTACGGCTTGGTGTCCTTCGGCGGGTTGGGATCGTTCCCGTAGCTGTTGCTGCCCTGGATCTTCCCGTCCTTGCCGTGCTCCACGACTTCCACCTTGTCCCGGCGGCCCATGTCGCGAGCCTCGTGCATAGCCGCTTCCTTGGTCGAGTGGATCGAGCTGGCGCGCTCGCCGCCTTCCCTCTGCACCGCCCAGCCGTCCGTGTGCGGAACCACGTGGATGTCCTTCTTGGTCATACCTGCCTCGTTGTCATGCCTACGGACCGTTCGCAGGTCGGTCCCAGGATCGCGCAAGCGTGCTTTGACATGTTGTAACAGGCAGATACCTAGGGCAGGAAGAATCGCGAGAGTTCGGCGCTCGGTTACATCACCCCAGACGCGCTCAACCTAGCCAGGCTGCGCTGCCTATCACGCTCGATGCTACTTTGCGGCGCGCCTCACTTCACGGAGATACTCGACCAGAACATCAACATTAGTACTTGGATTCTCTAGGTCCATTTGACGTCCACGCTTTGCGCGTTGAATTGCCAAGTCCAACCCTTCTCGTAACCGATCAAAAGTCGAAGCGTTACCCTTCTGATAATCCTTAAGCAGAACCTTCAGTTCCCGCAGAACAAGGTCACCTACAGATTTGCTTCCTGTAGCTGCGTAGGGCTTGAAAGTCTCTAACAGGTGCAGAAGAAGCCAATATTCAAAGCAAGGATTTGAAGTTATGGCTTCAAATGGAATGACCTTCCCATTCTTTTTTTGCCTCAGCGAATGGCATCTATCACGCGCCTTCTCGAAGTCAGGATGACTGTCTCGGTCAAAGACGCAGAAAACTCTATCGTATCCATCGGAGGCGGCTAGCTCGTCGACCGCGAAGTCAACGAGCGTTGCGGGACTTGAGCCGCATTCTTCGCCAACGATCTTGACATTGGCACTCGACAGGCGAAGCTCCTTGATGAGCGATCGAAAGTATGAGGGCTCTGTTTTCTGCCCTTCACATACAATCAGCACGACATCATAGGGTTCTCGGTTCGGCGTTGAACGTCGGGTTTCCCTGAAAGATCGAGGACGCCGAAAGCTCATAGATCCGTTCCTGCAGTCAAGAATGGGATCGCTCCATATCGACCTCGCAGATACCCCCCCGCTATGGATGCCTCTTTTCTCGGGCTGAAATCAGTGAGGGGATAGATAGATGTGGCACCCTCGTCCGACTTTTCGGCGAACCAAATTTGGTCGCGGCGAAAAATCTCCAATGACAGAACTGAAGTCGCATGCGTGGCGAACAGCAGCTGAGCGTTCTTAGGATTGGTCACTGGACTATTAAACGAATCAATGATCCATTTCACCATTATTGGGTGAAGACTGTTGTTGAGCTCATCAATAACGAGTACGCGACCATTCTCGAGGACGTCAATAAACGGACCGGCGCAAGCAAAGAGCTTCTTAGTACCTTCCGATTCGTCCTCCATATCTAGCCAGATTTCTTGGCCGTCTTTACCGATGTGCTTAGCCCGCACTCCTTTGCTTGCGTTATCAATAATTCTTTGACGCACATCTTCTGGCAATGCCTTCTCAGCTATTTCGCGGAACATTTCACCTGGCGGCTTCTTGAATACTTCTAAACCATGTATTCCCGTGTCGGCGTTCTTTAGGAGCGAAACGATCCTGTCTTGCGCGATGTCTAGTCGACCAATTGTGTAGTCCTCTGATATCACGCCACTGCCGACTACTAGCCTCAGTGTGTCCCTAAACCAGGAAAAGATCGGCTTAAGAGAGTCGGCATTAAGCTGAATGGCTGTCGATAGAAACAAAGCATTAGGTCGCGTAGCGGCACTCCAATCTTTCTTCTTACCTCTGAGGGAGGCCCCGAATTCCCAGTTCGTTTCGCCACCTTCATCAGACTTTCTATGAAACCAGCGCTGTGCGCGCTTTTCGGGGAATGCGTACAGCCATTCCTCCACGATCGCGTCCCGCGTACATGCGAACCCATACTGAAACTTCACGCCGTCACGAATGAACACGACCTCAAACATGGTTGGACCATGCTGATGCTCATCGAACAAGAACGGGACAACGGGAACATGATCACCCAACTGATTCTTCAGCAGGACGATGTCTTGCATGACGTCCAATCCCCGGAGCAAATTCGATTTACCCGCAGCATTAGCCCCATAGATCACTGCTGATCGAACCAATCGATCAACTCCGGGCGCAATAGGATTGAATACGTGAGTAGCTTCGAGTTCGTCCCCAGAGGTGGCGACGAACGTGAGGGTTTGCCGCTCCCGGATGGACCGGAAGTTAGATACGGAGAATTCGACCAGCACTGTAAGAGACCCCTTGAAACCATTTCGAGGCAACTTTTGCACATTTCCCGCGAAAAGTCGCGTGAAATTGTCTCCATGTGCTGCTAAGCCGTAATTACCACCTACTTCTGCTGCTCTTGGGGCGGCTTGGGCGGCTCTTGGGACGGCTTCCCTGAGGGCGGTTCGACAGAACGCCCTAACACTTCGTAGGCAACCGTAATCAAACAAGCCGACGTAAGTGCCACTTGAGACTCCCCGGTCGCCGACCGGCCCGAAGCGGCTTGGACTCCAGAAGCGAAGAGCCCCGCAAAAGCGGGGCTCGTTCTCACATATTCCGCCGGTACTCCCCGCCAACGTCATAAAGCGCATGGCTAATCTGCCCCAAGCTATGCGTCTTAACCGCCTCCATCAAACTGGCAAACACGTTCCGCCGCTCCCGAGCCGTCGCCTGTAGCGCCTTCAACCCCTCCGGCGCATAGCTATTGCGGTTGCCCTGATACCCGGCGACGTTCTCGATCTGCTGGCCCTTCTCACTTTCGGTGGAGCGGATCAGTTCGATCTCGGTGACGATGTCGCCGCCGTGGTCCTTCGGCAGGAAGGTGTTCACGCCGATCAGCGGCAGGGTGCCGTCGTGCTTCTTGTGCTCGTAGTACAGGCTTTCTTCCTGGATCTTGCCGCGCTGGTACATGGTGTCCATGGCGCCCAGCACGCCGCCGCGTTCGCTGATGGCTTCGAATTCCTTGTAGACGGCTTCCTCGACGATGTCGGTGAGCTTGTCGACGATGAAGCTGCCCTGCCAAGGGTTCTCGTTGAAGTTGAGCCCCAGTTCCTTGTTGATGATCATCTGGATGGCGACGGCACGGCGCACGCTTTCTTCGGTCGGCGTGGTGATGGCTTCGTCGTATGCATTCGTATGCAGGCTGTTGCAGTTGTCGAACAGCGCGTACAGCGCCTGCAGCGTGGTGCGGATGTCGTTGAACTGGATTTCCTGCGCGTGCAGCGAGCGGCCGCTGGTCTGGATGTGGTACTTCATCATCTGGCTACGGGCCGAGGCGCCGTAACGCTCGCGCATGGCGCGCGCCCAGATGCGACGGGCAACGCGGCCGATGACGGTGTATTCCGGGTCCATGCCGTTACTGAAGAAGAACGACAGGTTGGGCGCGAAGTCGTCGATCTTCATGCCGCGCGCGAGGTAGTACTCCACGATCGTGAAGCCGTTGCTGAGCGTGAAAGCCAGCTGGCTGATCGGGTTCGCCCCGGCCTCGGCGATGTGATAACCGCTGATGGACACCGAGTAGAAATTGCGGACATTCTTGTCCACGAAGTACTGCTGGATGTCGCCCATCATGCGCAGGGCGAACTCGGTGCTGAAGATGCAGGTGTTCTGCGCCTGGTCCTCTTTCAGGATGTCGGCCTGCACGGTGCCGCGCACGGTGGCCAACGTCTGCGCCTTGATGTTGGCGTAGGTTTCGGCGTCGATGACCTGGTCGCCGGTCACGCCCAGCAGGCCCAGGCCGAGGCCGTCGTTGCCTTCGGGGAGCATGCCGCTGTATTCGGGGCGCTTCTTGCCTTCGAACAGTTTTTCGATCCTGTCGTGCGCCTCGTTCCAGCGCGCGTCATCGCTTCGCAGGTACTTCTCGACCTGCTGGTCGATGGCGGTGTTCATGAACATCGCCAGGATGATCGGCGCCGGGCCGTTGATGGTCATCGACACCGAGGTGCTCGGCGCGCACAGGTCGAAGCCGGAGTACAGCTTCTTCATGTCGTCCAGCGTGGCGATGTTGACGCCGGAGTTGCCGATCTTGCCGAAGATGTCCGGACGCACGGCGGGGTCTTCGCCGTAGAGCGTGACGCTGTCGAACGCGGTGGACAGGCGCGCGGCCGGCTGGCCGACGGACAGGTAATGGAAGCGGCGGTTGGTGCGCTCCGGCGTGCCTTCGC
The DNA here is from genome assembly GCF_057747855.1 of Lysobacter sp. SCRH-1R. Classification (NCBI taxonomy): domain Bacteria; kingdom Pseudomonadati; phylum Pseudomonadota; class Gammaproteobacteria; order Lysobacterales; family Lysobacteraceae; genus Lysobacter; species Lysobacter sp. SCRH-1R. Next base: position 2,547,954 of record NZ_CM173227.1, read on the forward strand.
CGGCGAACATGCGGATGGGGTCCTCGCCGGTGCGGCGGTACGGATACACGCCGCCGGTGTACGGGTAGTAGCCCGGCAGGTTTTCCTTCTGCAGGAAGGTCAGCAGCTCGCCCCAGCTCTTGTAGGTGGGCGCGGCGATCTTCGGGATCTTCTGATGGCTCAGCGATTCGCGGTAGTTCTCGACGCGGATCGTCTTGTCGCGGACCTTGTATTCGTTGACTTCGTCGGTGATCGACTTCAGGCGCGCGGGCCAGTCGCGCAGCAGCTTCAGCGCCTCGGACGTGAGCGACTGCACGGCGTCGCTGTAGCGCTGGCGCAGGGTGAGGAGCGTCTTGTCGCCGCCGCTGGTGAGGGCGTCGCCGGCGTACAGGTCGAGCGCCTTCGGCAGGCTTTCGTCGCCCAGATCGTTCAGCGACTGCCAGTAACTCTGCGCGCGATCGGCGACTTCCGCCTGCGTCTCGATCTTCGCGTTGATGCTGCGGCCCTGCTCGGCGATCTCGGCCAGATACCGCACGCGGGCGCCCGGAATCAGCACGGTGGCGCGCGGCTCCTTCAGCGAGGTGTCGATCTCCGGCGTCCACTTCTCGGCCGGCAGCTGGAGCTTGTCGCGCAGCAGGCGGCAGAGGTTGGCGAACATCCAGCTGATGCCGGGGTCGTTGAACTGCGAGGCGATGGTCGGATAGACCGGCACGTCCTCGTCCTTCGTCTGGAAGGCGACGCGGTTGCGCTTCCACTGCTTGCGCACGTCGCGCAGGGCGTCTTCGGCGCCGCGCTTGTCGAACTTGTTGAGCACCACGAGCTCGGCGAAGTCGAGCATGTCGATCTTCTCCAGCTGGCTCGGCGCGCCGAAGTCGCTGGTCATGACGTACATGGGGAAATCGACGAGGTCGACGATTTCCGAATCACTCTGGCCGATGCCCGCGGTTTCGACGATGACGAGGTCATAGCCCAGGCCCTTGAGGAACCCGATGCAGTCCTTCAGCACGGTGTTGGTGGCGGCGTGCTGGCGGCGCGTGGCCATCGAACGCATGTAGACGCGCTTGCTGCGCAGCGAGTTCATGCGGATGCGGTCGCCCAGCAGCGCGCCACCGGTGCGGCGACGCGTGGGGTCGACGGAGATCACGGCGATGCGCATCTCCGGGAAGGCGGCGAGGAAACGGTTGAGCAGTTCGTCGGTGACCGACGACTTGCCGGCGCCGCCAGTGCCCGTGATGCCGATGACGGGCGTCTTGCCGCCGGCCAGCTGCCACTGCTTGCGCAGGTGCGCGAGCTGGGCGTCGTCGAAGATGCCCTCCTCGATGGCGCTGAGGGTGTGGCCGATGCTGATTTCGTCGTCGATGTCGGCGGTCTTGTCGGGATGCTGCGCGGACTTGCGCGCATCGCCGGCGCGGCGCACGACGTCCTCGATCATCGCCACCAGCCCCATGTGCATGCCGTCGTTGGGGTGGTAGATGCGCTCGACGCCGTAGGCCTGGAGTTCGCGGATCTCTTCCGGGGTGATCGTGCCGCCGCCGCCGCCGAAGACGCGGATGTGGCCGGCACCGCGCTCTTTGAGCATGTCGACCATGTACTTGAAGTACTCGACGTGGCCGCCCTGGTAGGACGACAGCGCGATGCCGTCGGCGTCCTCCTGAAGCGCCGCGCGGACGACGTCTTCCACCGAGCGGTTGTGGCCCAGGTGGATGACCTCCGCCCCCTGCCCCTGGATCAGGCGCCGCATGATGTTGATGGCGGCGTCGTGCCCGTCGAACAGGCTGGCGGCGGTGACGAACCGCAGCGGGCTGGTCTCGGTCTGGGCTTCGGGCAGGTTGCTTGCGGGGGTGCTCATGGACGCTCGAAATACGGAAACGGTCGAATCCGTATTGTAGCCCGAGGGGGATTAGGGGCTTGTTGTGCGGCGCGGGATCGACGGGCGTGGGCTTTGGCCTTTGCAGCCCGGGGAAGCGCCAGCGCACCCGGGAGCCGCCGGCCGCCTCCCCGGGTGCGCTTCGCTTACCCGGGCTACAGGAGCTCGTCATCCCGGGGAAGGCCGGGGGCCAGGCTGTCACGCGTTCATACCAACCACCGCAGCAACCGACCCGTTCGGCAAAGTCGAGCTTCCTTTCTGGCTACACTCGCCCTCCCACCTCGCGAGCCGCCATGAACCAGGACGCCGCCCTGCTCGACCTTCGCCGGCGCGCACACGACGGGGCGCCGCAGGCGTTGTACCAGCTCGCTTCGGCGCTGGTCGCGCGACACGAGCTGGACGAGGCGTTCACCCTGCATCGACGCGCGGCGGAAGCGGGGCTGGCGAATGCGCAGATCGAATACGCGCGCATGCTGATGTACGGCGTGGGCTGCGATGCCGAACCGGTGCGCGCCGCCGAATGGCTGCTGCGCGCGGAAGCATCGGGCAGCCCGATCGCGTCCTATTTCCTTGCCTTGATGTCGCTCGGCGGGCGCACGCTGCCGCGCGATGGACGCATCAACGAGCGCGTGCTTCGCGCGGTGCGCGCCGACTATCCGCCCGCGCTGCGTGCGGCGGCGGTGCATTTCGGCCGCAAGGCGCATCCGGCCGACCAGCTGCGCTGCCTGCAATTGCTGGAACGTGCGACGTCGCTGGGCGACGTGATCGCGGCCAGGCTGTTCCTCGAACGCCTCGCGCGCGGCGAAGGCGACAAGCCACAACCCGACGCCGCGCACGAACTGCGCGTGCAGCTGCGCGCGCGAGGCATCAAGGCGCTGCCCGACATCGCGGTGCCGGAGTACGCACCGAACGTCTCCGCGCCCGGCGTGCTGTCGATGGAAGACGTGCTGGAGCCGGTCGCGCTGGAATCGCGCGCCACGCGCCCGCGCGTTTCCACCGTGGACGGCCTGCTCAGTGCGGAGGAATGCCGGCTGCTGATCGCAAACGCCGAAGTGCACCTGCAACGCTCGCGCACGGTCGATCCGGAAACGGGATTGCCGATGGAGCAGGAAATCCGCACCAGCAGCGATGCGGCGTTCGACGCGATCCTCGAGGATCTCGCGCTGCGCGCCGTGCAACTGCGCATGGCGAGCGCGGCCGGCGTGCCGCTGGATCACGCCGAACATCTCGTCGTGCTGCGCTACGAACCCGGCCAGGAATACCGCCCGCATCGCGATTACCGGCCGCCGAGTTCGATCGAGCGCGACCGTCCGCAGGCCGGCAATCGCCTGCGCACGATCTGCGTGTACCTCAACGACGTCGAAGCCGGCGGGCAGACCGAATTCCCGATCGCCGCGTTGAAGGTGGAACCGCGGCCGGGACGCGCGGTGGTGTTCGACAACCTGCACGCGGACGGCACGCCGGATGCGGATTCGCTGCACGCGGGGCTTCCGGTCGAACGCGGCGAGAAGTGGCTGGCCACGCTGTGGCTGCGCCAGGCGCCGTACCGCGACTTCTGAACGATGGCTGCTGAATGGGCGGCGCCCGGCAAGCCGTCCGTCGGCATGCCTGTCCCACTTCGCCGATTGGATTAGACTGTCGCGCCTGCGGCGGGGTCATGACCCAAAGTCGCAGAGGCGATTCCATTTCGATTCAACGACTTACCCATCACAGTTGGCGTAAAGCGCGATGCGCAACTCCTCGCGCCAACGCGGAGCACCCGATGATTTTCGAAACCCTGGACACCTTCGGCCACGAGCAGGTCGTGTTTTGCCACAACAAGGACGCGGGCCTGAAGGCCATCATCGCGATCCATAACACCGTGCTCGGTCCGGCCCTCGGCGGTACGCGCATGTGGCCGTACAAGACCGAGCAGGATGCGCTCAACGACGTGCTCCGCCTGTCGCGCGGCATGACCTACAAGAACGCGGTCGCCGGCCTGAACATCGGCGGCGGCAAGGCGGTGATCATCGGCGATCCGGCCGCCGACAAGTCCGAGGCGCTGTTCCGCGCGTTCGGCCAGTTCGTCGAATCGCTGGGCGGCCGTTACATCACGGCCGAAGACGTGGGCATCGACGTCAACGACATGGAATACGTGTACCGCGAGACCGAGTACGTCACCGGCGTGCACCAGGTCCACGGCGGTTCGGGCGATCCGTCGCCGTTCACCGCGTACGGCACGCTGCAGGGCCTGATGGCCACGCTGAACAAGCGTTTCGGCGACGAGGAAGTCGGCAAGTACTCCTACGCCGTGCAGGGCCTGGGCCATGTCGGCATGGAGTTCGTGAAGCTGCTCAAGGAGCGCGGCGCGAAGATCTTCGTCACCGACATCAACAAGGGCCTGGTCGACAAGGCCGTGTCCGAGTACGGCGCCGAGGCCGTGGGCCTGGACGAGATCTACGACGTCCCGGCCGACGTGTACTCGCCGTGCGCGCTGGGCGGCACCGTCAACGAGAACACCCTGCCGCGTCTGAAGGCGAAGGTGATCTGCGGCGCGGCCAACAACCAGCTGGCCAACAACGCCATCGGCGACGAAGTGACCAAGCGCGGCATCCTGTACGCGCCGGACTACGCGGTGAACGCGGGCGGCGTGATGAACGTGGCGCTGGAACTCGACGGCTACAACCGCGAGCGCGCGATGCGCATGATGCGCACGATCTACCACAACCTCGCGCGCATCTTCGAGATCGCCGAGCGCGACGCGATCCCGACCTACCGCGCGGCCGATCGTCTGGCCGAAGAGCGCATCACGGCGATCGGCAAGCTGAAGCTGCCGCTGGGTCGTTCGGCGCCGCGGTTCCAGGGTCGCATTCGCGGCGGGCACTGATTTTCCAGTCGAGACTGGAAAATCCCCAAAGTTTGCATTCGCAAACTTCGGGCCCCAGCAGTCTGCCTCCAAATCCCTGCCGCTGCCGCGGCGCCCCCTTTACCAAAGGGGGCTATCGCTTCCGACGGGGTGCAGGAGCCGCATCGCAATGCTTCGAGAAACGCCCGGCTTGTCCGGGCGTTTTCTTTTGTGCGGCGATTGTGCGGTGCATTCTTTCGGCCATTTCACCGGGTCGTACCGTCTCCCGTCGTCATTCCGGCGGAAGCCGGGACCCAGGCTCGTTGCGTCGCGGGTCGCGCATGTCGCTGACGTCTTGCCGTGACGGCCTGAATCCCGGCTTTCGCCTGGATGAGGACCGATTGCGACCCACGGCCTTTTTCAGGCAATTCCGAAAGACGCCGCATTGCGCTCGGCGCACAGTGGCACTCCCCACACTGGAGTGCTCCCATGCGCCTCGCCAAGCCCCTCGCCGCGCTTTGCTTCGCCGCCGCATTCGCGGCCCATGCCGGCGACGGCCGCATCGATTACGACCACCAGGAAAAATGGCAGGCCGCGCACGACATGTCGCAGTCGCCCATCGACATCGTCACGCACGACGCCATCGACGCGCAGGCCGACGAACCGCAAACGCTGGTGTTCACGCATACGCGCGCGCCGATGGAGGCGGTCGACAACGGCCACGCGGTGGAAGTGGAAACCCATTCCACCGACGCCACCATCCGCGGTCGGCACTTCACGCTGACCCAGTTCCATTTCCACGCCGCCAGCGAACACACCATCGACGGCAGGCATTACCCGCTGGAAGGCCATTACGTCTTCAAGGCGCAGGACGGGCGCCTGGCCGTCGTCGGCGTGATGTACGAGGTGGGCAGGCCGAACGCACAGGCGCAGGCCGTGCTGGACAGCCTGGCGCACAGGAAGAACGCGCCGCACGAGGTCGACATCGACGCGCTGCTGCCGAAGCCGCGTGGCTACTACCATTACCTGGGCTCGCTGACCACGCCGCCGCTGACCGAGAACGTGGAGTGGTACGTGCTGCCCGCGCCGGTGACGATGTCGCAAAAGCAGATGGATGCGTTCCTGGCGCATTACCGCCACAACAACCGCAACGTGCAGCCGCGCAACGGCCGGCCGGTGGTGCATTTCCGGGGCTGATCGCCGCTTCCAACGCGCGTCGTGGCGCCCCGCACCGTTGCGTACGGTTGCGGGGCAGCCGGTTTTTATTGCACCGCACGACGACCGTTTCACCGCGCACCACTAGAATTGGCGTATCTCGCGCGGGCTGCGACCGCGCCACCCTTTCGAACTCAAGGATTCCCATGCGCCCTTTCCCTCTCGGTGACGAAATCGATGCCCTGCGCGACGCCGTGCGACGTTTCGCCGAGGCCGAGATCGCACCGCGCGCGGCGCAGATCGACGAGGAGAACTGGTTCCCGCAGGACCTGTGGCCGAAGCTCGGCGAGATGGGCCTGCTCGGCATGACCGTTCCGGGCGAGTACGGCGGCAGCGAGATGGGCTACCTCGCGCATCTGGTCGCGATGGAGGAGATCTCGCGCGCGTCCGGTTCCGTCGGCCTGAGCTACGGCGCGCATTCGAACCTGTGCGTCAGCAACCTGTACGCGAACGGCAACGAAGCGCAGCGGCGGAAATACCTGCCGAAGCTGTGCAGCGGCGAATGGAAGGGCGCGCTGGCGATGAGCGAACCGGGCGCGGGTTCGGACGTGGTCGGCTCGATGAGTTGCCGCGCCGAACTTCACGACGGCGTGTGGATCGCCAACGGCAACAAGATGTGGATCACCAACGGCCCCGAGGCCGACGTGCTGATCGTCTACATGCGCACCGCCGGCAAGGACGCGGGCAGCCAGTGCATGACCGCCTTCATCGTCGAGAAAGGCATGAAGGGGTTCTCCACCGCGCAGAAGCTCGACAAGCTCGGCATGCGCGGTTCGAACACCTGCGAGCTGGTGTTCGACAACTGCGAGATTCCCGCCGAAAACGTGCTGGGCGAAGTGAACCGCGGCGTGAAGGTGCTGATGCGCGGCCTCAACACCGAGCGCCTGGTGCTGACCGGCGGGCCGATCGGCCTGATGCAGGCGGCGCTCGACATCGCCCTGCCCTACGTGCGCGAACGCAAGCAGTTCAACGCGGCCATCGGCACGTTCGGGCTGATGCAGGGCAAGATCGCAGACATGTACACCGCGCTGCAGTCCAGCCGTGCGTTCGCCTACCAGGTGGCGCGCGATTTCGATGCCGGCCACAGCAGCCGCGTCGATGCCGCATCGTGCCTCCTGCATGCCTCCGAAGCGGCGGTGCAGGTCGCGCTGGAAGGCATCCAGGCGCTGGGCGGCAACGGCTACATCAACGAATTCCCGACCGGCCGCATCCTGCGCGACGCGAAGCTCTATGCGATCGGCGCGGGCACGAACGAAATCCGCCGGATGCTGATCGGGCGCGAGTTGTTCGAAGAGCGGCACTGAGCCGCAACGTCTTTACTGTCGCAACGAAACGGCCGCCGGACGACGGCCGTTTCGCTTTGCGCGGTCAGAACGCCGTGATCCATGTCGCCATCGCGCCGGTCCACTGCTCGCCGTCGCCGTAGCGGCTGTCGAGATCGAATCGCACCGTGCCGCGCGCGCCGAAGCCGGCTTCCAGTCCGAGGCCGAACAGGCCCACATCGCGATCCAACCCGTCGGCGACGATCGGCGCCCACGCATCCATGCCGGTGAAACGCGCCTGGATCGAGGCGTCGGATTGCGATAGCAGGCGCTGCCACTCGAGCCGGCCACTGAGCGTCCAGCGGTTGGTGCGCGTTCCCCACGCATGGCTCCAGCGCGCGCCCGCCAGCGCCTGCAACGCGGACATCGAGGCATCGTCCGATGTCAGGCCGAAGCCCGACGCGCCTTCCTCGCTGAAACCTTCGCGCGCCAGCTGCAAGGCCTGCACGCCGAGGTAGGGCGTGATCACGCTTGCGCCGAACGGGATGCGTCGTCCGGACTGCAACGCGAGTGCGCCGTAACGGTGCGCGTAATCGCTGGACACGCGATACGACGCATCGCCCAGCCACACTTCGCGCTGCAACCAGCGCTGCATGTGGCCGAACGCGGCCGAACCGAGCAGGTAACCGCCCTCGCCCAGCGTCCACGAGGCGTACACCTGCGCGTCGACCTGGCGGTTGCGTTCGCGATCGAACCGCTGCGAATGCCAGGCGTCGCCGTCGGTCTGCGCGAGCGACGCGCCAATGGTCATGCCGTCGCGACCGGGCTGGTCGAAGCCGAGCGTCCAGCCATGGGTGTTCACGTCGAAGGAGGACCAGCCACGCATGCCATCCATGCGATGCGACCACGCACCGGGCTCCGCGCCTGAATCCAGTGCATCCAGACGCGATTCGAGCGCTTGGTGGTTCCCGTCGATGGCCATCATCGCAAATGCGGTGTCCATGTCGTGGAGCTCGCCGGAAAGGCTGGACAGCGAGCGGTCCAGCTGCGCCACCGACCTGACCGACTGGAATGCAGCCGCGCCCTCAAGCGTTGCCGCGGCTACGGCTTCACCGTCGGCGAGTTCGCGATCCAGCGCGCCGAGCGCGTCGTCGATGCGTTGCGCGCTGCCCAGCGCCGTCGCTTCCAGCCCCGTCGCGGTTGCTACGCTGGTCGTCTGCGCGCGGATCACGTCGAGCCAGACCGTGGTGGCGTTCTGCCCGATGTTCGCCTCGATCAGCAGATTGCCGGCATAGGGGTACGCGCTGCTGAAGGCGCCCGTGATGCCGCCATCGGCGATGAGCACCGTGCTTCGTCCGGGTGCGACGTAGCCTTCCTTGTATCCGGCCAGCAGGATGGGGCCCTGGATCGTCGCGGTGCCGGCGAAGTGCGCCGGCGGCTCGCCCAGTATGTAGACCAGCGCACCCCCGCTTTCCTGCGTGTAGTTGCCCTCGAACGAAACCGTATTGCCATAGTCCATGTACTGGAAGAAGGAGCGGTTGCGGATATCGCCCTGGATGACGGTCGGAGGGTTGAAGGTGGTCGGGGTGACATAGAGCCAGCCGTTATCGATGTTCAGATCGCCCGCGATCGTGCCCCCCATGATCTGCACCGAGCCCCCGCTCTCGATCGTGATGGAGGAGGACTTCAGCGATTTTTCCACCGTGAGCGCCGCGGCAACCACACGCGTGGGACCTTCATAGGTCATTTCACCGAACAGATCCAGATGCGCGTGGTTTCCTGAAACGCCTCCACGGACGGTGAGGCCGCCCGGCCCGGAAATGGGATTGGCGAAACTGTAGTAATCGGTCGTCGCCATCTGGACCAGCCAGTCTTCCTCGAATCGAGTCGGTCCGGCCACAGCCTTGGCGACATCCAGCAGGCCCCAGCCAAAGACCGGATCGACGCCACGGTCTCCCAGGTCCTTCGCGGTCGTCAGCAGGACCTGCTGCACCTGTTCCTCGGTAAAGCCGGGGAAGCGCTCCCACACCAGCGCCGCCGCACCGGCCACCTGCGCCGCGGCGTAATCAGTGCCGCGTACGGTGCGCAGCCTGGTCGTCTCGGCGGTATGACCCTCGGCAGGCACCATGACGTCGCCTGGCGCCGTCATGCAGTACGCCATCGTCGCACCGCATGCGTTCGAATAGGTCGCCAGTTGCGAAGGAGCGGTTGAGTCGACCGCCGCCACGTTGATCCAGTGCTTTTGCAGCGCAGCAGGATCGAGCCCGAGGTCCGGTCGGGCAGCCAGCTGCGGCAACGATGCGAACTGCGACGGCTCCGCCTTCTGGTCGTCGCCGGTCGGAGCGACGATCAGATGCTGGTCGAGGACATCAAACGAAGCGACCAGGTCCGTGGATGTCCGCGGATCGGACCAGTGGAGCCGGCTGCCGGAGATATCGACGATGCGCCCTTTGTCGGCGCTCCATGCCATGGCCTGGCGCCATGCATCGTTCACGGCGAACGACTGTCGCGCGTCCTGATCGGTAAGTGCGTCCTCGTACGTGCGTACCGAGTACAGGTCGGCGCGGGGCGCGATGCCGCGCGGCCATCCGCCAACCGGGCTGCCCGCGGCAATCTGCGCGACCGAGGTGCCGTGGCCGATCGCATCATCGACGCTCAGGTCGTTGCGTGCGGCATCCACCGCCACCATCGAATCCTTCACCCGCCCGGCCAGCGCAAGGTCGTTGCGTTTCAACCCGGAATCGAAGAACACGATCCCCTGCCCGGCTCCGGTGAGTCCCGCCCGCTGCGCGTCGTACGTGTTCGTCAAGTACAGATGCGCGTCGATCGCATTGGGCGCGGGTGCGACCGGAGGCGTCGTGGGCGTTGTGGGGTCGGTCGGCGTGACCGGATCGGGCGCATTCGGCGCCGGAGGCGGATCGCTGCGCACGTTCCCGCCACCGCCACCACCCCCACACCCCACCAGTCCCATGATGCAAAGTCCCAGCATCACGCCGCGCGCCAGCGGCGCGCGATTCGGCACACGTTCCATGTCTTCTCCCCTGCGGACGGAGCCGCCCCCCGGCGACCTCCGCGCACGCTCGCGCTAGTGAATCACGACGGCCTCGCCTTTGCGAGGCGTGGCCGCGCGAATCAGAACGCCGTCGTCCAGTTGACCATCGCCTGCGTCCAGGTTTCGCCCTGATCGCGGCGGGCGTCGAGGTCCAGGCTTAGGCGGCTGTTGTGGCGCAACCACGTGCCGATGCCGAAACCCAGTACACCGACGTCGCGGTCCAGCGTGCCGCCGAGGATCGGCGACCACACGTCCAGCGCGGTGAAGCGCGCCTGGATGTCGCCGCCGGACTGCGAGAGCAAACGCTGCCATTCCGCACGCGCCTGCAAGTCCCACTGGGCCGAGCCGAGGCTCCACTGCGTCGCGTAACGCGCGCCGAGCAGCGCCTGGCTGACGCGCATGGACGACGCGTCCGAGCTCAGGCCGAAGCCGACCGCACCCGCTTCGCTGAAGCCATCGCGTTCGAGCTGGAGGTTCTGCACGCCGACATACGGCGTGATGCGCCCCTCGCCCACGCGCATCGGCAAGCCGGCCTGCATGCCGAGGCTCGCGTAACGCTGCGCGTAATCGGTACCGACGCGGAATGCATCCACGCCGAGCAGCACGTCGCGGCGGGTCCAGCGCTGCATCCGTCCGACGGCGAGGCTGCCGAGCAGGTAGCCCTGACCGAGGTCGTAGCTCGCGTAGAACTGCGCTTCGAGCTGGCGATTGTGTTCGCGATCGAAGCGTTGTTCATGATGCGCGTAGCCTTCGGTCTGCGCGAGCGCGGCGCCGAGGGTGAGCGCGCCGAAGCGATGGTCCTGTCCGGCCATCCAGCCGTCGGCCTGCATGTCGAAACGCGCGAGCGCACGCTGCGAATCCAGGTTGTCGAACCACGCGCCGCCGGCCGGCGCGTCCTGCAACGCATCGATGCGCGATTCCAATGCGCGACGGTTGCCTTCGATCGCCATCATCGCGAACGCCGCGTCCGCCACGTGCAGTTCGCCCGAAAGGCTCGACAGCGAACGTTCGGCCGCGGCGGCATCGGGCGTGCCCTGGAAGGCGGTCGCACCGGCGAGGACGCTGGCATCGGCACCCGCGCCGCTTTCGAGGCCGGCGTCGATCTGGTCCATCGCGCCTTCCATGCGCTCCGCGCTGGACAGCGAGGTCGCGGTCAGGCCCATCGACGTGGCGGTCGTGGCGACGTCGGCGCGCGAGAGCAGCAACGACACGTCGGTGGCGGCGTACTCGACCGAACCGGTGACGAACGGCGACCACGTCACGGTCGCGAAGGTACCGCTGACCGTGCCCGCTTCGAGGAAGGTCTCGCGCGTGGGCGAGGTGATGCTGGGCGTCGCGATGACGTAGTTCGGCGCGCGGCCGGTCAGTCGCAGTTCGCCGCCGAGCGTCGCCGTACCCGATACATCCAGGTGCGCGCCGATCTGCAGTTCCATCGCGCCGCCGGCATTGTTGCGGAACGACGACATCGTGTACGTCGCGCCCTGCGACGTGGCGCCGCCAAGGAATTCGATCGTGCCGGTGTTGTCGAGCGAGCCGACGTTCGCCGCCACCGGATTGCCCTGCAGGCCGGCGCTAAGCCGCAGCCGTCCGCCAGACAGCACGGTGGCGCCGCCGGGCATCGCGCGCTGCACTTCGAGCGTGCCCTGCTCGACGGTGGTGCGGCCGGTGTAGGTGTTCGCGCCGGTGAGCGCGAGCGTGCCGGAGCCCAGCTTGCGCAGGCCACCGCTGCCGGCGATGTCGTTGCTCCATGGGCGGCTGGTGCCGGAGACGTTGGCCGTGGTCACGCCCCAGTCGAAACGCCCGGGGCCGTTGATGGCCCGCGCCACGTTGAGCAGGCCGTAGCCGAAGGTGATGTCCACGCCCGGCGTGCCGAGGTCGGTCGCCGTGCCCAGCAGCGTCTGCCGCACCAGGTCGTTGCTGAAGTACGGGAAGGCCTGCCACACCAGCGCCGCCGCACCCGACACCTGCGGCGCGGCATACGAGGTGCCCGAGCCGCGCCAGTACGTCGGCGCGGTCGGACCGTCGTCGGTGCCGGTGAACACCGCCGTTCCCGGCGCGGCCATGCAGTAGCGCAGCGCCACGCCGCAGGCGTTCGCGTAGACGACGCCGTCGGAGTCGACGTCGAGCTGCTGCACGTTGTTCGGATTGACCGCCGTCACCGCGAGCCAGCCGCGCTCCAGGTCCGCCGCCGGCAGCGTGCCGTTCGGGCCGGGCTGGCTCGGCAGCGCGCCCATGCTGTCGGGGTTGGGCCTGCCGTCGTTGCCGGTGGCGAACACCACCAGGCCGTTGTTGCTGAGGATGAAGGGACGGTATTCGTCGGCGATGGGATTGGTCGCGGCCGGGTCGGTCCAGTACAGGCCGCCCCACGAGTTGTTCATGATGCGCACGCCGCTGCTGATCAACTGCTGGTGGATCTGGCGCAGGCCGAGTTCGCCGGTGACCTCGTTGCCCTGCCCGCTGCCGTCGTCGACCGGGTCCTCGTCGGCCAGGATGCGCGCCGAGACGATCTGCGCGCCCGGCGCGATGCCGCCCGGCCACGCGCCGAACGGCGTGCCCGCGGCGAGCTGCGCGACGCTCGTGCCATGGCCGAGCACGTCGTCCACCTGCAGGTTGTTGGGCGGCGACGGCACGTAGTTGAAGTTGGCGACCACACGCGGCGCCAGCGCCGGGTGGTCGCGCATCACGCCGCTGTCGACGATGCCGATGCGCAGGCCGGTGCCGGTGATGCCGGCCTGGTGCGCGACGGCGGTGTTGGTCAGCGCGATGTGTTGGCTGTAAGCCGGATTGGGCGTACTGACGACCGGGGTCGTCGGCGTGCTCGGTGGAGGCGTCGGCTCGGCCGGCGGTGGCGCGAAGAGCGGAGGTTCGTCGCGGACGTTGCCTCCGCCCCCGCCTCCGCCGCACGCGGCCAGTCCGATCAGCCCCGAGCACAGCAGCACGCTGCGCATCGCCGTCACAAGTCCCTTTTGCCTGCAATGCATGTGATTCCCCCGAAAAGATCGCGTCGCTCCCCAGCGGCGCGCACCGAGTATTGACCCAAGCCGGATCGTCCACAATCGGCATGAACGATTGGGTGACGAAATCCACATCGCACGCACGTCGCAACCACATCGGTGAACGCCATGCACCGCATCGACACACGACCTTTGCGAAGCGACGACTGGCCGGTCGTCGAAACGCTGTTCGGCCCGCGCGGCGCGTGCGGCGGCTGCTGGTGCATGTGGTGGCGCGTGCCCAAGGGCGGCCGGACATGGGACGCCGCGAAAGGCGAGCCCAATCGCCGCGCGTTTCGCGGAATCGTCAAGGCTGGCGAGGCCTCGGGCGTGCTGGCGTTCGTGGAAGGCGAGCCCGTGGGCTGGTGCGCCATCGGTCCACGCGCCGACTTTCCGCGCGTGGATCGAAGCCGTCCACTGGTACGCGACTGGACCGCCACGACGTGGTCGCTCAATTGCCTCTTCGTACCGGCACCATGGCGCGGCCAGGGCGTGGCACGGGCACTGGTCGCCGCCGCGGTCGAACTTGCGCGACACGGCGGCGCGACCGAGATCGAGGCCTACCCGCAATCGCTCGCCCCCGGCGAGCGCCAGGCCGGAGCATTCGTCTGGACCGGCGTGCCGTCCCTTTATGAGCCGTTGGGGTTTCGCCGCCTGGGCCCGCCGGGACGCGGCCGGGCCCTGTATCTGCTGGAACTCGCCCGCCAGCCGTTTGCCGCGGCGCAGCACGGCCCCGCATAATCGGGAGGTTCCGGCCGCGCGCCGGTCTGCCGTCCAAGTTCTGCTGGAGTCCCCATGAGCGACGTCGTCATCGTCGGTGCCAAGCGCACCGCCATCGGTTCCTTCCTCGGCCAGTTCACCGGCGTCCCGACACCGGCGCTGGGCACGGCCGCCATCAAGGGCGCGCTGGAGCACGCCGGCGTCGCCGCCGACCAGGTGGACGAGGTCATCATGGGTTGCGTGCTGCCGGCCGGCCTCGGCCAGGCGCCGGCCCGCCAGGCCGCGCTGGGCGCCGGCCTTCCCACCTCCGCCGGTTGCACCACCGTCAACAAGGTGTGCGGTTCGGGCATGAAGTCGATCATGCTCGCGCACGACCTGATCAAGGCCGGTTCGGCCAGTGTCGTCGTCGCCGGTGGCATGGAGTCGATGACCAACGCGCCGCACCTGCTCAACAACTCGCGCACCGGCATCCGCTATGGCAGCGCGGAGTTCCTCGACCACATGGCGTGGGACGGCCTGACCAATCCGTACGACGGCAAGGCGATGGGCGTGTTCGGCGACATGGCGTGCGAGAAGTACGGCTTCGATCGCGAAGCGCTCGACGCGTACTCGGCCGAAAGCGCGCGTCGTGCGCAGGCCGCGGTGAGCGGCGGTGCGTTCACGGACGAAGTCGTGCCGGTGACGGTCAAGGGTCGCAAGGGCGACGTCGTCGTCGACACCGACGAGGAGCCGGGCAAGATCGACCTGGCCAAGATCCCGACGCTGCGCGCGGCGTTCGGCAAGGAGGGCGTGCTGACCGCCGCCTCGTCCTCCAAGATTTCCGACGGCGCCGCGGCGACGGTGCTGATGAGCGCCGAGGAAGCCGGCAAGCGCGGCCTGCAGCCGCTCGCGCGCATCGTGGCGCATGCGGGCCACGCGCAGGCGCCGGAGTGGTTCACCACCGCACCGGTGAAAGCGATTTCAAACGTGTTGGCCAAGGCCGGCTGGTCGGTCGGGGACGTTGACCTGTTCGAGGTCAATGAGGCGTTTTCCTGTGTGGCCATGGCGCCGATGAAGGACCTGGGCATCTCGCACGAGAAGCTCAACGTCAACGGCGGCGCTGTTGCCCTGGGGCATCCGATCGGCGCCAGTGGCGCCCGCCTGGTGGTGACGTTGCTGCACGCGTTGCGTGCACGTGGCGTCAAGAAGGGTGTGGCGTCCCTGTGCATCGGGGGTGGCGAAGCTACCGCTGTCGCCATCGAGCTGCTATAAGGCGTTAAAAACGCATTACTCAAAAAAAACCGGCCAAGCCGCTTGACACGCGTCACCGGCTTGTCATCATGTTATTGACGCGCAATTGCGCGTTGCCTAACTAACGACGAGGATAAAAATCATGACCTTCAACAAGGCGCTGATCGCCCTGGCTATGGTTGCCGCTCTGGCCGCCTGCTCGAACCAGAAGCAGGCTGACGAAGCCGCTGCCGACGCCGCCGCTGCTTCGACCGAAGCCGCTGCTGCCGCCACCGACGCCGCTGCTGCTGGCGACGCCGCTGCTGCCGACGCTGCCCAGGCCGCTGCCGACACCGCTGCCCAGGCTGCTGACGCCGCCGCCGCTTCGGCCGACGCCACCGCCGCCGCTGCTGCTCCGGCCGCTGCCGACGCTGCTGCCGACGCCGCTTCGCAGGCTGCCGACGCTGCCGGCCAGGCTGCTGACGCCGCCACGCAGGCTGCCGATTCTTCGAAGGAAGAAGAGAAGAAGTAATCACTCCGGGCAAGCGATTGCCCAGGTGACTTCCTCTCGAAAAAGCCGCCGGATCTCCGGCGGCTTTTTCATTTGTCGCGACTGCATTCGCATGCAGTCGAAAGCAGTCGTTGTGCATCGAGATGACGCTCCGCTTTCGACCCTCGCCGGTCATGCGCCGTTTCGAAAGCGCCCGCTCCGGGCATCGCCACGCACGCGTTTCCTGGCGATTCATGTCGAACGCCGCGCGCGTCGTCGGCAATGACTTTTTCTTCGCGCCCGCGCTGTCATCGTCCGCCCCGGCTGGGAACCCACCCCGTCACACGGAGAACCCCGATGAACACCAAGCTTTACGTCGCCATCGCCATGACCGCCGCCGCGCTGTCGCTGTCGGCCTGCAATCGCGCCGACACGCAGAGCGAAGCCGCCGAAGCCGCAGCCGCCACCGACCAGGCGGCCGACGCGACCGCCAACGCCGCCCAGGAATCGGCCGAGGCCGCAGCCGCCGCCACCGACGAAGCCGCGCAGCGCGCAAGCGTCGCCGTGGACAATGCCGCCGAGCAGTCGCGCGAAGTCGCCAACGATGCCGCCGCCGGTGCCGCTGCCGCCACGGCCGACGCCGCGCAGGCCACCGCCGATGCGGCGAGCAAGGTCGCCGAGAAGGCCGATGCCGCCGCGGAGAAGGCCGACCAGGAAGCCGCCGAACGCAAGTAACGCACGCAACGCGTCGCTTTCGAAAGGCCCGCCCCGCGCGGGCCTTTTCTTTGCACAGGTGGCGCGCAAACGTCCCATGTCAGTGCGTCTGCCACATCGCACGGTTGGCCGCACCCCGCCCTTTGTGGTCTGATGCCGCATCTTCCGCACGCTGTCGCATCGATGCCCGCGCTGACTTCCCACATCGATCCCCGTTCGCAGGAATTCCAGGACAACGTCGCCTACCATCGCGCGCTGGTCGACGAACTGGATGCCCGCCTCGCCCGCGCGGCCGGCGGCGGCGGCGAAAAGGCGCGTGCGAAGCACACCGAACGCGGCAAGCTGCTCGCGCGCGATCGCATCACCGCCCTGCTCGATCCGGGTTCGCCCTTCCTCGAAATCGCACCGCTCGCCGCCGAAGGCATGTACGACGATGCGGCGCCCGCGGCGGGCATGGTCTGCGGCATCGGTCGCGTCATGGGGCAGGAAGTCGTGATCGTCGCGAACGACGCCACCGTCAAGGGCGGCACCTACTTCCCCATGACGGTGAAGAAGCACCTGCGCGCGCAGGAGATCGCACGCGAGAACCGCCTGCCCTGCGTGTACCTCGTCGATTCCGGCGGCGCGTTCCTGCCGCTGCAGGACGAGGTCTTCCCCGACAAGGAACACTTCGGCCGCATCTTCTACAACCAGGCGCGGTTGAGCGCGGAAAACATCCCGCAGGTCGCCGTCGTCATGGGCTCGTGCACCGCCGGCGGCGCGTACGTGCCGGCGATGTGCGACGAATCGGTCATCGTCAAGGAACAGGGCACGATCTTCCTCGGCGGCCCGCCGCTGGTGAAAGCCGCGACCGGCGAAGTGGTCGACGCCGAAGCGCTCGGCGGTGCCGACGTGCATACCAGCGTGTCGGGCGTGGCGGACCATTTCGCCGAGGACGACCGCCATGCGTTGCAGATCGCGCGCGACATCGTCGGCACGTTCAATCGTCGCAAGACGCTGCCGGTCGCGGTGCGCGAGTCGCGCGACCCGGCGTTCCCCACCAGCGAGTTGTACGGCATCGTGCCGAAGGACACGCGTCGCCCGTTCGACATCCGCGAAGTGATCGCGCGCGTCGTCGACGGCAGCGAGTTCCAGGAATTCAAGGCGCGCTACGGCAAGACGCTGGTCACCGGCTTCGCGCACGTGCACGGCTATCCGGTGGGCATCGTCGCCAACAACGGCATCCTGTTCGCCGAGAGCGCGCTCAAGGGCGCGCATTTCATCGAACTGTGCAACCAGCGCGGCATCCCGCTGGTGTTCCTGCAGAACATCACCGGCTTCATGGTCGGCCGCAAGTACGAGAACGCCGGCATCGCGAAGGACGGCGCGAAGATGGTGACGGCCGTGGCGTGCTCGCACGTGCCGAAGTTCACCGTCGTCATCGGCGGCAGCTTTGGCGCGGGCAACTACGCGATGTGCGGCCGCGCATACGGCGCGCGCTTCCTGTGGATGTGGCCCAACGCGCGCATCAGCGTGATGGGCGGCGAGCAGGCCGCCAGCGTGCTGGCGACGGTGAAGCGCGACGGCATCGAAGCGGCCGGCAAGTCGTGGTCGAGCGAAGAGGAAGACGCGTTCAAGGCGCCGATCCGCGAGCAGTACGAATCGCAGGGCAACCCGTACTACGCGACCGCGCGCCTGTGGGACGACGGCATCATCGACCCGGCCGATACGCGTCGCGTGCTCGGCCTGGCGCTGTCGGCCAGCTTCAACGCGCCGATCGAAAGCGCGCCGGGCGACGGCAGTACGCGCTTCGGCGTGTTCCGCATGTAAGGCGGGCGCGCGCACCGCACATTGGAACGTGACGCAACCGGGGGAGTTGCAGCAGATGATCGTGGGTATCGATTTGGGGACGACCCATTCGCTGATCGGCGCGTATGGGGCGACGGGGAGCCGCCTGTTCCGCAATGCGCTGGGCGATGTCCTCACGCCGTCGGTGGTGAGCCTGGACGATTCCGGCGTGCTGGTCGGCCGGGCCGCGCGCGAACGGCTGGTGAGCCATCCGCAGCGCACCGTGTCGAACTTCAAGCGCTGGATGGGTTCCTCCCGCGAGACGCGACTGGGCGAGCGCACGTTCCGCCCGGAGGAACTCTCGGCGATGGTGCTGCGTTCGCTGATCGCCGATGCCGAAGCCGAACTGGGCGAACGCGTGCGCGAGGCGGTGATCAGCGTGCCTGCGTATTTCTCCGACGCGCAGCGCAAGGCCACGCGCACGGCCGGCGAGCTGGCCGGCATCAAGGTCGAACGGCTGATCAACGAACCCACCGCCGCCGCCCTCGCCTACGGGCTGCAGGACCGCGAGGGCGAAGGACGCTTCCTCGTGTTCGACCTGGGCGGTGGCACGTTCGACGTGTCGATCCTGGAAGTGTTCGAAGGCGTGGTCGAAGTCCATGCGAGCGCGGGCGACAACTTCCTCGGCGGCGAGGATTTCCTCGACGCGCTCGTCGAAGCGTTCTGCACCGACCACGGACTGCGCTCGCGCGAGCTGCCCGCCCACGAGATCGCGCAGCTGCGCCGTCGCCTGGAGCAGGCCAAGCGCGAGCTGAGCAACCGCGCGGATGCAGCCGTGCAGGTGCAGATCGCCGGGCGCACGCTGGACTGGAGCGTGGACGAAGGCCGCTTCGCCACACTGTGCGAACCGCTGCTGCAACGCATGCGCGGTCCGCTGGAACGCGCGATGCGTGACGCGCGCCTGCAACCCACGCAACTGGACGAGATCGTGCTGGTCGGCGGCGCGAGCCGGATGCCGCAGGTCGCGCGGCTGGTCTCGCGCATGTTCGGCCGCCTGCCTCTGCGGCACGTCAATCCGGACCAGACGATCGCGCTCGGCGCGGCCGTCGCGGCCGGGTTGAAATCGCGCGACGAACGGCTGGAGGAAATCATCCTCACCGACGTGTGCCCGTACACGCTGGGCACGCAGGTCTCGCGCCGCGATGGCGACGGCCAGGTGCGTGCGGGCTTCTTCCATCCGATCATCCAGCGCAACAGCACGGTGCCGATCAGCCGCGAGGATTCGTTCTACCCGATCGACGACGCGCAGAAGCGCCTGCTGATCGACATCTACCAGGGCGAAAGCCCGATGGTGGCGAACAACATCAAGCTCGGCGAGATCGAGGTCGCGCTCGACGGCAAGCGCGGCGCGGCCGAGAACGGCGTGACCGTGCGCTTCACCTACGACGTCAACGGCCTGCTGCAGGTGGAAGTGAAGGAGCATTCCACCGGCAAGGTGCACGAACTGGTGCTGCAGCAGAATCCGGGACTGCTCGATGCGGACGAAGTCCGCCGGCGACTGGCGGCGCTCGCGGAGCTGAAGATCCATCCGCGCGATCAGCACGAGAACCTGTCCGTCCTCGCGCGCGCCGAGCGGCTGTACGAGGAATACATCGACCAGCGCGCGATGCTGCAGGAGTGGATCGGCCGCTTCCGCGGCGTGCTGGAAACGCAGGACACGGACCTGGTCACCGACCACCGCCGACAGCTGCACGAAGCCCTCGACTCGCTGGAGGCGAACGCCTGATGTGGGCGCTCGACGTGCTCGGGCTTCCGGGCGATGCCGACGAGCGCGCGATCAAGCGCGCCTACGCACGGCAGCTGAAGCAGACGCGGCCGGACGTCGATCCGGAAGGCTTCCAGCGACTGCACGACGCGTATCGCTACGCACTGGACCACTCGCGCGATCGTGCGTGGCAGGACGACGTCGAGACGGACCGAACGCACGAGGAACCGTTGGCCGAGACCACCCAGGCGTCGGCCGAGCTCCAGGCGCCTTCGATCATCGACGGCGAACCGCCGCTCGCGTCGCACATCGAAATCCCGACGCCTTCCGTCGCGGCCACCGAACCCGCCGTCGAACCGCCGGCGCACGCCGCATCGGAGGTCGCGGACGAAGGCGAGGCGCTCGATCTTCCCGCCTTCCTCGACGACTGCATCGCGCACCTCACGCAGGACGATCCGGCCTCGCTGCGCCGCTGGCTCGAAGCGCAGCCGGTGTTGTGGTCGCTGCAGATGAAGCCGCAGATCGGCCGCTGGCTGCTGCAGGCGCTCGACGAACGCGCGCCGGCGATGCCGGCCGCCAACTTCGACGAGATGCTGCGCTTCTTCGACATGGACCACGTGCTCAGCGGGGTGGACGCGTGGTTCCTGCACAGCCTGCGCGCGCAGTTGCGGCTCAGGCACGAACTGCTGCCGGGCCACGAATACGATCTGGCCAACCGCGTGGCCGCGGGCACGGCGTACCACGAACGGCTTCCGCTCGTGCGCCGGGCGATGCGCCAGCTGCGCAAGCCGTTCTCGTGGGACGGCGCGCTGTGGTTCGCCCTGCCCTACGGGCGCGCGCCGCAGATGCTCCGCATCGTGAACAACCTCGACGATGGCCGGATCGATCGGCTCGGCGAGACCATCGACGTGCGGCAGGCGCAGTTCTGGCTCGATGCGGGCGACACCTCGCGCATGTCGACGGCGCGACGCGCGGTCGTCATGGCGCGCTGCGCCGCGGTGGTCTGGGCGGTCGGGCTGATGGCGCTGGCGGTCCGCTGGCTCGTGGCCGACATCGCGCCGCAAGAACGCGGCGCCGAGGCGCTGCAGGCGGCGCTGCTGCTCGCCGGTGGGCCGGTCCTCGCCTACGCGCTGTGGGAGGTCTGGCACGCGGTCCGGGCGTACGTGCGCTGGCAATGCGCGCCGGAAGGCGCTCCCGTGCGCTGGCCGATGTTGCGGCTGCTGTGGGTGCCGCTGCTCGCGGGCCTGGCCGTGGTCGACTACCAGTTGGGGTACACGGCCGCCGCTGCGTGGCTGGGGCTGCTCGCGTGCGTGACGGGCCTGTTGCGTCTGGGCGGGCGCGCGAACCTGCGCCTGAGCTTCGTCGGCTGGCGGATCCTCTTCGTGCTTCCGTTCCTCAAGGGCATCTTCGGGCTCGGCGCGCTGGCGATCGTGTACCCGTTCGTGAGCGCGGGACTCGGCACGACGTTCTGGCTGATCGACGCGATCCGCCATGCGCGCGTGCTGTGGAACGACGCGCGTTCGCGCTTCGCCCGCGCTGCGGCGGATTCAGGCACGTGATCGGCACATGAACGGCGCGTTCACGCCGACGATTGGGTGAGAAGTGTCACACCGGGGGTGGATCGACGGGCGTAGCCTCGGGTGGGTTGCACCCCACTCATTGCACCCCCGTGCATTGCCCCGCCCCTGCCAATCGAGGAAGTGCGTCATGGCGATCTTCAATTCCCCACAGCCCTCCGCCCCGAAGCGCGACAACGCCGCCGCGCCGAACACCCCGCCCGAATCCGCGCTGCCGAAGGAACCGGCACGCGACGAGTTTTCCTTCGGCGCGCCGAAGCCCGCGGCCGCCACGGCCCCCGCGCCTGCGCCGACGCCGTCGTCGAGCCCGCGTCCGGTCGAGCGCGAAGGCAAGGAGTCGGTGATCGCCGCCGACCTGTCGATCGAAGGCAAGATCAACGGCGCCGGCCACATCCGCATCGCCGGCCGCTTCAAGGGCGACGTGCACGTCGAAGGCGACCTCACCATCGAAGTCGGCGCGAAGGTCAACGGCGGCGTGCGTGCGCGCAAGGTCGTGATCGCCGGCGAGCTCGAAGGCAACGTCGAATCCGCGCAGCGCGTGGAACTGCTGGAAGGCGGCGTGGTGATCGGCGACGTCAAGGCCGGCGTGGTGAGCATCGCCCCGGGTTCGCGCATGCGCGGCCAGGTCGACTTCGGCTTCGACGATCGCGACACCCGCACCGCCGGCAAGCCCGACAAGGGCGAGAAGGCCGACAAGTCCGACAAGGGCGAAGCGAAGGCCGAGGCGTCCGCCGCGTCATGAGCCTGGCGCGCCCCGGTACGCCCGGCGCGACGCGGACGTGCCCGCACTGCAAGACGACGATCCTGGAAAGCGCCAACGTCTGTCCGTCGTGCCGGCACCACCTGCGTTTCGATCCGGACGCCGTACAGTCCGCGCAACTGCGGTCGGTGCCGCTGCGCGTGGAGGGCACGATCAAGCCGCCGCCGGGCGACAACGCGCTGGAGTACTCGGTGGTGCTCACGATCCGCAACGCCGATGGCGAGGAAATCGATCGCCAGGTGATGGGCGTGGGCGCGCTCTTCAGCGACGAGGAGCGCTCGTTCACGCTCGAGGTCGAGGCGGTGGAAGTGCGCGGCTATCGGGCTCGGCGGAGGCACTGAGTGCTTTCTACCCCCTCCCCTGCGGTGCAGGGGAGGGTTGGGGGGAAGTGCGCACCAGGAGCGCCCGGCGTGGCGGCGTAACGCCCCTACCGATCAGTGCCGCTTGGGCTCCGACGGCCCGCAGCTGTTACATCCTCCGCACGCACCATCGTTCGACATGGCCGGCGGCGCGATCCGCCGTCCGAGCTTCTGCAACCACGACGCGCGCCCATCGCGCACCATCGGAACCGCGACCGCCACGCGCAACCGGCGCACCGCGTTCGGGAACTGCCGCTTCGCGACGAACCATGCGCTGGCGATCACCGCCACGGCGATGATCGCGTACTGCACGAGCAGGCCCGCGTCCATCGTCAGCCCGCGCCCAGCGCCACGGCGACGTGGTACGTCACGAACGACGCCAGGTACGCCAGTCCGAACAGGTAGCCGGTGGCGATCGTCACCTGCTTCCACGAGTTGGTCTCGCGCTTGATCGTCGCCAGCGTCGAGATGCACTGCGGCGCGTAGATGAACCACACCAGCAACGACAGCGCGGTGGCCAGCGACCACGAGCCGGTGATGATCGGCGACAGCGCCTGGGCGGCGGCTTCGTCGTTGGCGGCCGACAGCGCGTACACCGTCGCCAGCGAGGACACCGCGACTTCGCGCGCGGCCAGGCCGGGGATCAGCGCGATGCAGATCTGCCAGTTGAAGCCGATCGGCGCGAACACCGCCGTGAGTGCGTGGCCGATGCGGCCGGCGAAGCTGTAGTCGATCGCCGGGCCCGTGGCGCCGGCCGGGGGCGCCGGGAACGTCAGCAGGAACCACAGCAGGATCGTCAGCGCGAGGATGATGCCGCCGACGCGGCGCAGGAAGATCCACGCGCGTTCCCACAGGCCGATCAGCAGGTCGCGCGGATGCGGGATGCGGTACGACGGCAGTTCGAGCAGCAGCGCATGCTCGCTCTTGTCGCGGCGCCACTTCTTCATGATCCATGCGACCGCCAGCGCGCTGGCGATGCCCGCCGCGTACAGCGCGAACAGCACGAGGCCCTGCAGGTTGAGCAGGCCGCCGCCGACCTGCCGCTGCGGGATGAACGCACCGATCAGCAGCGCGTACACCGGCAGGCGCGCCGAACATGTCATCAGCGGCGCGACCAGGATGGTGGCGAGACGGTCGCGCGGATCCTGGATCGAACGCGTCGCCATGATGCCCGGCACGGCGCAGGCGAAGCTCGACAGCAGCGGGATGAACGAGCGCCCGGACAGGCCCGCCTGCGACATGAGCCGGTCGAGCAGGAACGCCGCGCGCGGCAGGTAACCCGATTCCTCCAGCGCGAGGATGAAGGCGAACAGGATCAGGATCTGCGGCAGGAACACGACCACGCTGCCAAGGCCGGCGATGATGCCGTCGACCAGCAGGCTGCGCAGCGGACCGTCCGGCATCGCGTTGTCGAGCGTTTCGCCGAGCGCACCGGTGCCCGCTTCGATCAGGTCCATCAGCGGCGTCGCCCAGGCGTACACGGCCTGGAAGATCAGGAACATCACCACCGCCAGCGACAGCAGGCCCAGCACCGGATGCAGCAGCCAGCGGTCGAGCGCGTCGTCCACCTCGGCGGTGCGGCGCGGCATGGTCACCGCGAGCGACAGCAGGCGGCGCGTTTCGGCGTGCAGCGCGTCGGGATCGTGGACGAGTTCGGCCGGCAGGTGCGTCGTGGGTTCGTGCAGCTTCTGCGCGACGCGGTCGAGCATCGCCACCAGCTCGCGCGCGCCGCCGTTGCGCACGGCGACCGTCGGAACCACCGGCACGCCGAGTTCGCGTTCCAGCGCGGCCAGATCGACTTCGATGCCGCGACGCTTGGCGGCATCCATCATGTTGACGGCCAGCACCATCGGTCGGCCCAGCTCTCGCACCTCGAGCGCGAAACGCAGATGCAGGCGCAGGTTGGTCGCATCGACCACGCACACCAGCACGTCGGGCGCGGGTTCGCCCGGATAGAAGCCGCGGCACACGTCGCGCGCGACGGCCTCGTCCAGGCTCGCCGCGTGCAGGCTGTACGCGCCGGGCAGGTCGAGCACCGCGTAGCTGCGGCCCGACGGCGCATGGAAGCGGCCTTCCTTGCGCTCGACCGTGACGCCGGCGTAGTTGGCGACCTTCTGCCGGCTGCCGGTGAGCTGGTTGAACAGCGCGGTCTTGCCGCAATTGGGGTTGCCGATGAGCGCGACGCGCACGCTCTGCGTCGCCTCGCTCCTGACCGCCGCGCCCGGGACGACGCTGTCGACGGCGCTCATGCGACGGCTCCGGCGACGGCGTCGTCGAGCAGCACCTGCACCCGCGCGGCCTCGGTGCGGCGCAGCGCGAAGCGGGTGAAGCCGACCTGCACCAGCAGCGGCTCCCTGGCGACGGGACCCGCGGCCATCACTTCCACGCGCTCACCGCGCACGAAGCCCAGCTCGCGCAGGCGGCGGGCGATCGCGTCGTTGGGCGACTGGTCCTCGACGGCATCGACAGTGGCGGCGGTACGGCGTGGCAGTTCGGACAGCTTCAAGGTTCACCTGTGGGCCGATCCGGCGCGGGAGCGACGAGGCGGCAAGATGGGAATCGTTCTCAATTGTAGCACCCGGATGCGGCCGCGGCCGGTCGCGGCACGGCGGTCGGAGGGCAGCGGCTATCATTCGCCAGACTCCAACAAGCATCCCGGCCGATGACCAATCCGCTGTTGAACCTGCGCGAAGGGCCCGTCGCCCGCCTGCGCCTGAATCGCCCGGAGCTGCACAACGCCTTCGATGCCATGCTGATCGCGGCCCTGACCGGGGCCCTGGAGGCCGTAGCCGAGGACGATAGTGTCCGCGTGGTGGTGCTGGAAGGCGAAGGTCTCTCGTTCTCCGCCGGCGCGGACCTCAACTGGATGCGCGGCATGGCCGCCGCCAGCGAGGAAGCCAACCGCACCGATTCCCTCGCCCTCGCCCGCCTGATGCGGACCCTGGACGAACTCCCCCGCCCGACCATCGCCCGCATCCAGGGCGCGGCCTTCGGCGGTGGCGTCGGGCTGGTGGCCTGCTGCGACATCGCCATCGCCTCGGCCGACGCGAAATTCGGCCTGACCGAGAGCAAGCTGGGCCTGCTGCCGGCGGTGATCTCACCCTATGTCATCGACGCGATCGGCCCGCGCCAGGCGCGGCGCTGGTTCGCCACCGCCGAAATCTTCGATGCCGCCACCGCGCTCGAGATCGGCCTGCTGCACCAGGTCGTCGCGGGCGAGGCGCTCGATGCGGCCGTGCAGCGCCAGATCGACCTGCTGCTGAAAGCCGGCCCGCACGCCAGCGCGCAGGCGAAGGCGCTGGTGCGCCGCGTCGCGTTCGAACGCGACCGCGATCGTCTGGATCACGACAACGCCGCGCTGATCGCGCGCCTGCGCGTTTCGGACGAAGGGCAGGAAGGCCTCACCGCTTTCCTCGACAAGCGCAAGCCGCGCTGGTGCCAATAAACGGGAGGACCGCGATCATGCTCGACCACACCGGCATCACCGTTTCCGACTACGCGCATTCCCGCGCCTTCTACGAACGTGTCCTCGGCGTACTCGACTACGGCGTCGTCATGGACGTCACGAAAGAGCAGACCGGAGGCTACGAAGGATGTGGCTTCGGCCCCGAAGGCAAGCCCGCCTTCTGGATAGGCACCGGACAGACACCAAGCACTGGCGTGCACATCGCCTTCGTCGCCGCCTCGCGCGCGGCCGTCGACGAGTTCCACGCCATCGCCCTGCAGCATGGCGCGCGCGACAACGGCGCGCCCGGCCTGCGCCCGCATTACCACCCGAACTATTACGGCGCCTTCGTCATCGACTTCGATGGCAACAACATCGAAGCCGTGTGCCATCGTCCCGAGTGACCTCATGCCCCAACAGCGCCAGTTCGAAAAGATCCTCATCGCCAACCGCGGCGAAATCGCCTGCCGCGTCATCCGCACCTGCCGGCGCCTCGGCATCCGCACCGTCGCGGTGTATTCGCAAGCCGACGCCGACGCGCAGCACGTGCGCCAGGCCGACGAGGCCTACGCCATCGGCGGCCCGCGTCCGCAGGACAGCTACCTGCGTGGCGATGCGATCATCGAAGTCGCACTGAAGTCCGGCGCGCAGGCGGTGCATCCGGGCTACGGCTTCCTCAGCGAGAACGCCGATTTCGCCGATGCCGTCGAAGCGGCGGGCATCGCGTTCATCGGTCCGAAAGCGGCGTCCATGCGCAAGATGGGCAGCAAGGCCGGCGCGAAGGAACTGATGCAGGCCGCCGGCGTGCCGGTCGTCCCGGGCTACACCGGTGAGGACCAGTCGCCCGAACGCCTGCAACGCGAGGCCGACGCCATCGGCTACCCGCTGATGATCAAGGCCGCGCACGGCGGCGGCGGCAAAGGCATGCGCATCGTGCGCGAAAGCGCCGAATTCGCCGCGAACCTGCAAAGCTGCCAGCGCGAAGCGGCCAACGCGTTCGGGCGCGACCGCGTCCTGCTCGAACGCTATGTCGAGAAGCCGCGCCACATCGAGATCCAGGTCTTCGCCGACACGCACGGCCATGCGATCCACCTCAACGAGCGCGAGTGCTCGGCGCAGCGCCGCTACCAGAAGGTGCTGGAGGAATCGCCCTCGCCGTTCCTCACGCCGCAACTGCGCCGCGCGATGGGCGACGCCGCCGTGCTCGCCGCGCGCGCGATCGACTACGTGAACGCCGGCACCGTCGAATTCATCGTCGGGCAGGACGGCGGTTTCTACTTCATGGAAATCAACACGCGCCTGCAGGTGGAGCATCCCGTCACCGAAATGGTGACCGGACTCGATCTGGTCGAATGGCAGCTGCGCGTGGCTGCCGGAGAAGCGCTGCCGCTCGCGCAGGACGCCATCGCCCAGGACGGCCACGCGATCGAAGTGCGCCTGTACGCCGAAGATCCCGACGCCGGTTTCCTGCCGGGCTCCGGCACGCTGGAACGCCTGCGCCTGCCGCGTCCCGGCGAAGGCGTGCGCATCGATCCGGGCGTGATCGAGGGCGACACCGTCACGATCTTCTACGACCCGATGATCGCCAAGCTCATCGTCCACGCCGCCGACCGTCCCGCCGCACTGGCGCGGCTGCGCGCGGCGCTGGCGGCGTGCGACATCGCCGGACCGAAGTCGAACGTCGAATTCCTCGAACGCCTCGCACGTCACCCCGCCGTGGTGGATGGAACCATCGACACCGGCTATCTCGACCGCCATCTCGACGAATTCCTGGCCCCCGCCGCTGAGGATGCCAGCGAGCGCCTGCTCGCCGCCGCGACCGTCGTGCTGCTCGCGCAGGAGCGCGACACGCGCCAGCGCGCGGCGGCATCGGGCGATCCGACCTCGCCCTGGGCCATCGCCGACGGCTGGCGCCTGGGGCATGGGGGCCATCGCAGCCTCGCCTTCCTGCAGGGCGACATCCGCCATGAGCTGCACGCGCAGGGCGCGGCCGGCGAATACCGGATCGAGCTGGGCGGCCAGTCCCATGCGGTCGAAGGCGCCCGCATCGGCGCCGACGGCACGCTGAGCCTGCGCATTGGCGGACATGGACGCCGATTTACGTTCGAACTGGATACGCTGGCCGAAGGACGCCAGCGTCTGGTGGTGCACGACGGCGAACGCCGCCTGCGCCTGCTGGGGGTGCCGATGTATCGTCACGAGCGCAGCGGAGGCGGCAACGCCGGCCACCACGTGCTCGCGCCGATGCCCGGCCGCGTGGTGCTGGTGAAGGCCGCCGAAGGCGATACGGTGGAGTCCGGTCAGGAGCTGATGGTGATCGAAGCGATGAAGATGGAGCTCAGCCTGAAGGCGCCGCGCGCCGGCACCGTCGCGCAGGTGCGCGCCGCCGCGGGCGATTTCGTCGAGGCCGACGCCGTGCTCGTCGCGCTGGCGCAGGACGAATGAGGCCGTCCGCGATGAAGTCGACCGTCCGCATCGTCGAAGTCGGCCCGCGCGACGGGCTGCAGAACGAGAAGGCGACGATCGCCACGGCCGACAAGATCGCGCTGATCGATCGCCTGTCCGACACCGGCCTTCGCAGCATCGAGGCGACCAGCTTCGTCAGCCCGAAGTGGGTGCCGCAGCTGGCCGATGCGGCGGAGGTGTTCACCGGCATCCACCGCAAGCCTGGCGTGCGCTATCCCGTGCTGGTGCCGAACGAACAGGGTTACGAACGCGCCCGCGCCGTGGGCGTGGAGGAGATCGCGGTGTTCACCGCGGCGTCCGAAGCGTTCAACCGTAAGAACATCAACGCGTCCATCGACGAATCGCTGCAGCGCTTCGCGCCGGTGATGGAACGCGCGCGCGCCGACGGCGTCGCCGTGCGCGGTTACGTATCGACCGTGCTCGGCTGCCCGTACCAGGGCGAGGTGCCACTGAGCGATGTGGTGCGCGTGGCGCGTGCGCTCCACGAAATGGGCTGCTACGAGATCTCGCTCGGCGACACCATCGGCGTCGGCACGCCCGGCAAGGCGCGCGCGATGCTGCTGGCGGTCGCGTCCGAAGTGCCCATCAACGCGCTGGCCGTGCATTTCCACGACACCTACGGACAGGCGCTGGCGAACGTTCTGGCGTGCCTGGAGGAAGGCGTCGCCGTCGTCGACGCCGCGGTGTCCGGGACGGGCGGTTGCCCGTACGCGAAGGGCGCCAGCGGCAACGTGGCGACCGAGGACGTGGTGTACATGCTGCACGGCCTCGGCATCGAGACCGGCATCGATCTTCCGAAGCTGGCCGACACCGGCCGCTGGCTCGCGCAGCTCCTGGGGCGCGAGACCGGCAGCAAGGTGGGCAAGGCGATCGCAAGCACCTGACGGCCCGCCCAAATGACGCGACGCACGCCCGCGCAGGACACCGCCCCGCCCCAACCGGCGGATGCGAAGACCACGCTGGCGGCGCTGGAGGAAGCCGCGCGCGATCGCACGCTTCCCGCGCAGACGCGCGAACTGCTGCTGCAGGCGCATGAGTCGCTGTCGCGAGCGCTGGCCGAATGCGAGGCCGAACGCGCCCGCTATCGCACGCTGTTCGATGCCGTGCCCGATCCGGTCAGCATCATCGCGTGGGACGGCACGGTGCTCGATCTCAACAAGGCCGGCATGGACGCCTATCGCCGTCCGCGCGAGGAAATCGTCGGCAAGCCGATCGAGACGCTCAATCCCGACCTGCCGCAGGACCACATGGTCCCGGTGTGGGAGACGCTCAACCGCGGCGGCACCTACGTGGTGGAAGTCACCAACATGCGCGGCGACGGCACGCGCTTCCCGGTCGAGGTGCACACCGCCGGGCTCACGTTCGACGGCCGCAAGGCGATGGTCGCCGTCGCGCGCGACCTCAGCAGCCGCCACACCGCCGAACTGCGCTACCGCGAGCTGATGGAAGCGGTGGACCGCGGCATCCTCGTGCAGGACGCGGACCTGCAGATCACCTACGCCAACGTCGCGGCGATGAAGATCCTCGGCGTCGGCGAGGACGAACTGGTGAACGACGCGCTGCGCGCCGACCAGTGGCTGGTCGTGGACGAACGCGGGCGCGAACTGCCACGCGAACGCTATCCGTCCACGCGCGCGTTGCAGACCGGCCGCATCATCGAGAGCACCCTGCTCGGCCTGTACCACCGCACGCGCCAGCAGCTGATGTGGCTGTCGGTGACGGCCGTGCCGCAGTTCCCGCCGGGCGGCGACAAGCCGCAGCAGGTGCTGTCGATGTTCTCCGACGTCACCACGCTCAAGCGCGACAGCACGCTGTTCGATCGCGCGCAGAGCATGGCGCACATCGGCGGCTGGGAATGGGACGTCGCGCCGGACCGGCTGTACCTCACCGAGGAAGCGCAGCGCATCCTCGGCCACCGGCCCGCGCCCGAAACCATCGAAGGCATGCTCGCGTGCCTGCGTGGCGACGACCGCGACCGCCTGCGCGCGGCGCTCGGCCAGGCGATCTCCTTCGGCCGCAACCTCGACCTGGAAGTCCAGGGCCATCGCGCCGACGGACGTTCGTTCTGGGTGCGGGTGATCGGCGAAGCCGAAGCCGGCGATCCGCTCAACTCGCGCCTGACCGGCACGCTGCAGGACATCACCGAACGCAAGCACGACGAGGAAACCCTGCGCGTGCAGGCGCGCAGCGATCCGCTCACCGGACTGCTCAATCGCGACGCGGTGCTGGCCGAACTGGAAAGCCGGCTCGACGATCCGCTGCGCTCGCAGCTGGCGGTGCTGTATGTCGATCTGGATCGCTTCAAGGTCGTCAACGACGTGCTCGGGCACGCGGCGGGCGATCGCCTGCTCGCATCGGCCGCGCGTCGCATCCAGCGCGCGATCGGCAACGAAGGCCTGATCGCGCGTTTCGGCGGCGACGAGTTCCTGATCCTGTGCGACACCGGCAGCGATCCCTCGCGCCCGGAACGGCTGGCGGATGCGATCCTGGAAATCTTCGGCGACAGCTTCCGCCTGGACGGCGAGGAATTCAGCATCACCGCGAGCATCGGCATCGCGCAGGCGCCGCTGGACGGCGTGCGTTCGCAGCAGCTGATCCAGAGCGCCGACGTGGCGATGTACGACAGCAAGCGTCGCGGTCGCAACGGCTGGCAGACCTTCACCCCGGAACTGGCCGAGCAGCAGCTGCATCGCCTGCAACTGGAAACCCACCTGCGCCGCGCGGTGAACAACGAGGAATTCCATCTCGTCTACCAGCCGCAGGTCGAGATGCGCAGCGGTGAAGTGGTCGCGGTGGAGGCGCTGATCCGCTGGCGCAACCATTCGCTGGGCGAGATCCGCCCCGACCGGTTCATCGATCACGCCGAGACCACCGGCGACATCGTCGGCATCGGCGACTGGGTGCTCAACGAGGCCTGCCGGCAGATGCGCGAATGGCAGGACGCGGGGCTGAAGATCCCGCGCGTCGCGGTGAACGTCTCGTACCGGCAGTTCCTCGGCGAGGACCTCGCCAGCACCGTGGGCGCGGTGCTCGCCGAATACGGCCTGCCCGGCCATGCGCTGGAACTGGAGTTCACCGAGCGCGTGCTGATCGAGGACGCGCCGGACACGCTGCGCACGTTCGCGGCGCTTCGCCAGCTCGGCGTGATCCTGACGATCGACGATTTCGGCGAGGGCTACAGCGCGCTGAACTATCTGCGCCGGTTGCCGATCCACGGGCTCAAGCTCAGCCAGCTGTTCGTGCAGGGCGTGCCGGACAACCAGTCCGACGTGGCGGTCTGCCAGGCCGTCGCCGGCATCGCGCGGAGCCTTGGGCTGGCGCTGGTCGCCGAGGGGGTGGAGACCGGACACCACCGCGACTTCCTGCTGGACCTGGGCGTCGAGGTCGGACAGGGGTTCCTGTTCGCGCCGGGGCTGACGCCGGAGGAGGTGCGGGAGCGGTATCCGACGGTGGGGGTGGCCTGAGTTTTTGCAGCCCGGGTACGCGAAGCGCACCCGGGGACCCGCTGCGTTTCCGATGGCGGCGTGCGCGCTGGGCGATCGCTGCGCTCCGATCGGGCGCAATTGGCCGGCCACTTCCCCTCCCCCCGCATCCGCAGGGGAGGAAGCGCGCTGCGGGGACGGGTATTCAAACGCTAAAATCCCGCCTTTCCGCGTCCCAGGACCCACGCCCATGCAACTCGATTCCGTCCGCGCCATCGTCACCGGCGGTGTTTCCGGCCTCGGCCTCGCCGTCGCCCAGCACCTCGTCGCCAGCCGCGGCAAGGTGGCCCTGTTCGACGTGAACGACGAGAAGGGCGCTGCCGCCGTCGCCGAACTGGGCGAAGCCAACGCGCGCTACTTCAAGACCGACGTCACCAGCGAAGCCGGCGTCGTCGCGAACGTGAAGGCCGCCCGCGAGTTCCTCGGCGGCCTCAACGTCGTCATGAACTGCGCCGGCATCCTCGGCGCCGGCCGCGTGCTGGGCAAGGAAGGCGCGATGCCGCTGTCGCAGTTCCAGTCCACGGTGATGGTGAACCTGGTCGGCAGCTTCAACGTCGCCAAGGCCGCCGCCGAACTGATGCAGCACAACGAAGCCGGCACCGACGGCGAGCGTGGCGTCATCGTCAACACGGCATCCGTCGCCGCATACGAGGGCCAGATCGGCCAGGCCGCGTACTCGGCGTCGAAGGGCGGCGTGGTCGGCATGACCCTGCCGATGGCGCGCGAACTGGCGCGCTTCGGCATCCGCGTCATGACCATCGCGCCGGGCGTGTTCTGGACGCCGATGGTCGACGGCATGCCCGACTCCGTGCAGCAGTCGCTCGCCGCCTCGATCCCCTTCCCCTCGCGCCTGGGCCAGCCGAAGGAATTCGCCGACCTGGTCGCCTACATCCTCGGCAACACCTACCTCAACGGCGAGACGATCCGCCTGGACGGCGCGACGCGGCTGGCGCCGAAGTAAGCCGGGAATCGGCAGTGGGGAATGGTGAATCGTGAAAGCGAAAGCGCCTCCCCATTCGATGCAGCCCGCTTTACCCATTCCCTGTTCCCGATTCCCCATTCCCGAAAAAAGCCATGAAAGCCTACGACGTAAAGAAAGGTAACGTTGTCGAGTACAACAACGCGGTCTACCAGATCCGCGACATCGAACGCAGCTCGCCGCAGGGTCGCGGCGGCAACGTCAAGTTCCGTTTCACCATGTACAGCGTGCCGGGCGGCACCAAGCTCGACGTGAGCATGGGCGCGGAGGACGAACTGAAGGAAGTCGAGCTCAGCCGCCGCCAGGCGACGTTCTCGTACAAGGACGGCGACGCGTTCGTGTTCCTCGACGACGAGGACTACACGCCGTACACGCTCGATGCCGACGTCGTGGGCGACCTGGCCGGCTACATCGTGGCCGACCTCACCGGCTGCTACGTGCAGATCATCGACGACGCGCCGGTCGCGCTGCAGCTGCCTCAGAGCGTGGCGATCGAAGTCGTCGAGACGCCGCCGGAACTCAAGGGCGGCACCGCCACCAAGCGACCGAAGCCGGCGAAGCTGTCGACCGGCATCGAGATCATGGTCCCCGAGTACATCGGCAACGGCGAACGCGTGCTGGTGAACACGACCACGGGCGAGTTCGCCGGCCGCGCCGACTGATGAGCGTGGAGCGCTACCTGCGCGAACGCTTCCTCGACGCCGATGCGTTCGCCGCGGCGTGCGGCATTGGCGCCGACGAACTGTCGGCGCTGATCGAACGTGGCCTGGCGCCCCGCCCGGCGTATGTGATCGATGAGGCCGGGCGCATGCGCTCGTTCGTATTCGGCGAGATCGAATCGCCGGGCGCGCCCGCAGGTCGCTGGTTCAACCGGCGCAGTACGCATTGGGTCGCACGCGCGCGCGACGCGCTGGCGGCGCACGACGGCGATGCCAACGCGGCTTCGGATGCGTTGCAGGCCCGGTTTCGTGGGGCATACCTGCAAGCGCTGCGCGAATCGCATGCGATCGACGGCCCCATCCCTGGCTTCGTCGACGGCGCAGGCCACTTCGACGAAGCGTCCTTCGATGCGGAGTTCGCATCGATCTGGCGCCATTTCCTCGAAGGCACCTACGGCCTGTGCGTCGCCGATCCGCAGGACGAAGCGCACATCGTCGCGAAGGAAGCCGCGCAGGCGCGCCTCACCCGCCTCACCGCGAACGGCACGCGGCGCGATTACGCCGGCGACGAGAAGGCGCGCGTGCGCGATCTCATCGCGCGTTACGAAACCCTGTCGATGCCGTTCGCGCCGGCCGAATACGCGCGCAGCAGCCGCAAGCGGCTCATCGAGGATGTGCGCGGCGCTCTGATCAACGAGTGCGGAGGAACGAGTAACGAGTGACTAGGCGTCGCCTCACTCGTTTTTCGTTCCTGTTTTTTCTGTTCCTGTTTCCTGGTTCCTGTTTCCTCGTGCCCCTGCCCTTCAGGGCAACCGCAGTCCGCCCTGCTCCGCATGCAGCGCGCGCAGGCGCGAGCCAAGCCGCTCCGTGTTGTCGGCGATCGCGTCGAGACGATCGCGCTGATCCGCGCCCATCCACTCGCGCGCGCCCCGTTCCAGTTCCGCACGCACCGTCTTCAGTTCCGATACCAGCGATGCGCTGCGATCTTCCAGCGCCGCGCGTTCGTCCGCCTGTGGCACGCCGTAACCGGCATCGTCCAGCAGGCGCGAAGGCCGGCCGAGGTACACGCTTTCCTCCAGCAGGCGACGCACGGCGTCCGGTGCATCGCCCTCGTCGCGGTTCGATGCGAGATACCGCCGCTTGAGCGTCTCGCGCACCTGCGCCAGCGCGCGCCGCTGCGCCGCCTGTTCGAGCAGCAGCAGCGCGGCGCTCGCGCGCAGATCGGCGCGTTCGATCCACGGCCGGCGTTGTCCGGGCGAAAGATCCATCCATTGTTCGACGGAGCGGTACGGCAGCGACAACGACGCCTTGGCGGTCGCATAAACCTGCCCGAAATACGCGCCTTGCGATTGGAAGCGATAGCCCAGCCGCAGCGCTTCCGCACGATCCTCCAGCACCGACGCGTCCGCCACGCCGGCATTCTCCAGCCGTCGCAACAAGCCGGTAGGCGTGATGCTGCCGATGCCCTGCCCGGCGAGCCTGGGCACGCCGTCGTGCAGCAGCTTCCAGGTTTCCGCGGCGCAGTTGTTGCCGAGGAAGTAATAGCGACCGTCGTAACTCCAGTGCAGCTGCGCCGTGCGTTCGAGCACCGCCGCGATCTCGTCGCGCGAAAGCCGCAGCGGCACCGAGCGGAGGCCGCGCAGTTCGACCCGGGTGTATTCGTCGATCACCTGCTCCATCGGCAGCACGAACAATCGCGAGGGATAGCGACCGCTGAGCCCGCGCCAAGTGGAAATCTGCACGTCGTCGACGAACGCGCGGAACGAGAGCACGCGATGGTGCGCCAGATCGAGCCGGCAATCCGGCCCCGGCGCGCGGCCGGGCGCGCACACCACCAGGCGCAGCATGCTGTGGCCCCAGCGGCTCATCGGCTGCGCATTGCCTTCGGCGAGCAGGTAGTCGATGGCGTAGACGCGCGCGGGATCCAGCGTCGCCAGCGCGCCGCCCTGGCGTTCGCCCGCGTCCACGTAGACCAGGTCGTCCGCGCAGGCGTCCGGTGCGGCCGTCGAAGCGCCGACGCGTTCGCGCAGGTAGCGCGCCATCGCCGGACGTCGGCAGGCGTACTGCGGATCGAGCGCGTAATGCTCCAGGTTCACTGCGAAGTATTCGGACGGCGCGTGCAGTTCGTAGGCATCCGGCGTGCGGTCCACGAAGCGGTTTTCGTGCACCCGTCCGGCCACGCGCGTGGTCAGCCGCGTCGCGCGGACCTGCCAGCCGGCGAGATCGAGGAAACGCGGATCGCGCGAGATGCCGAGCGCGCGATCGTGGAAATGCGCCAGTTCGTGCAGCACCGTCGCGAGCGCGTCGCGCCTGGCCGGTTCGTCGTGTGGCTGGAGCAGCGGCGGCAGCAGCGTGCGGTTGAGCAGCAGCTCCGACCGCCTGGCGCGGCCGTGCACCCGGGCATCGAGCGCCGATGTCCAGCGGACGATGATGTCGGGGCCCGACGCTGCGCGCAGGGCGTCGGGAAGGCGCGACCGCGCCTCGTCGAGGAGGCGCTGCGTGGCGGCGGTTTCGTCCGGGGTCAGCCCGGTGGTGTCGAGCCGCAGCGCCGCCTGTGCGCCACCGGCCCAGAGCGTCGATACCAGTACCGCCGACGCCCATCCCGTCGAAAGAAGGCCGCCGCGGATCGCTCCGCGACGGCCGGCGAACTTGCTCACTTCGCGAGGATGGCCTGCGCGAGTTCCAGGTCGCTCGCGTCGCGCGCCTGCGGCACGTGGTCGCGCAGGTGGCGCAGCGCCGCTTCCAGCTGCGCGTCGCGGATCGCGCCGTCGCTGGCGACGAAGCCCGCCGCGTCGTCGCGCGCCGCCAGCACCACCTTGTCGTCGCCGCCCGAGCTCGAATCGGAGCTGGCGTCGCTGGACGCCGAGCTGCCGCCGGCGGACGTACCGGCGCTGGTGCCGGCGAAGCTGGAGGCGAAGGCGGCCGGCGTGGCGGCCATCAGGGCAAGGGTGAGCAGCAGGGTGGAACGCTTCATCAGGATTTCCCGGTTCGATGGAAGGCCGCAGGGCGCGGCCGGCGCGTGAAGGGTACCGGGTTGCGGGCGGAAAATCGGTGCGCGGGGCCGCGTATCGCAGGCATGTTCATCTGCCGCCCGGTTGCGCGCGGGGCGCGGTCACGCGTCGAACACCTTCCCCGGATTCAACACCCCCGCCGGATCGAGCACCCGCTTGATCCCGCGCATCAGCTCGATCTCCGCCGCCGAGCGGGTGCCCGCCAGGTAGGGCTTCTTGACCAGCCCGATGCCGTGCTCGGCCGAGATGCTCCCGCCGTGGCGCGCAAGCGCATCCGACAGCAGCTGCGTGACGTGCTCGCACTGGCCGACGAACGCCGTGTACTCCGCATCGTCCGGCTTGAGCACGTTGATGTGCAGGTTGCCGTCGCCGATATGGCCGAACCAGACCACGTCGAACTTCGGGTACTCGCGCGCCAGCAGCGCCTGCGTCTCGGCGAGGAACGCCGGCATCGCCGAGATCCGCACCGACACGTCGTTCTTGTACGGCTTGTACTTCGCCAGGCTCTCGGTGATGCCCTCGCGCAGGCGCCACAGCTGCGCGGCCTGCGCGTCGCTCTGGCTGATCACGCCATCGCTGACCAGCCCGTTGTCCAGGCAGTGTTCGAAGGCGGCCATCGCGGCGGCGGCTTCCGCGTCGTCGCCCGCCGCGAACTCGGTGACGACGTAGAACGGATGGACCTCGTCGAACGGCTTCTGCGCGCCATGCGCGAGCACGTGATGCAGCGCGCGGTCGGTGAAGAACTCGAAGGCCTCCAGCGTGAGGCGTTCGCGGAACGCGGCGAACACCTGCATCAGCGATTCGAACGACGGCAGCGCCAGCAGCATGACGTTGGTCGGCGGCGGCGGATCGGTCAGGCGCAGCGTCGCCTCGACCACGATGGCGAGCGTGCCTTCCGAGCCGATCATCAGCTGGCGCAGGTCGTAGCCGCTGGAGTTCTTGATCAGCGCGCGATTGAGCTCCAGCACCTCGCCCGTCCCGGTGACGACCTTCAGCCCGGCGATCCATTCGCGCGTGTTGCCGTACCGGATCACGCGGATGCCGCCAGCGTTGGTCGCGATGTTGCCGCCGATCGAACACGAACCGCGTGCGGCGAAATCGACCGGGTAGACCAGGCCGTGTTCGCGCGCCGCGTTGTGCACGGCCTCCAATGCGATGCCCGCCTGGACGGTGAGCGTGCGGTCGATCATGTCGAAGTCGAGCACGCGGTTCATGCGTTCCAGGCTCAGCACCAGTTCGCCGTTCGCCGCGACCGCGCCGCCCGACAGCCCGGTGCGACCGCCGGAAGGCACCACCGCCACGCCTTCCCCGACGGCCCAGCGCACGACTTCGGCGACCTCGTCCACCGACGACGGC
The DNA here is from genome assembly GCF_057747855.1 of Lysobacter sp. SCRH-1R. Lineage (NCBI taxonomy): Bacteria > Pseudomonadati > Pseudomonadota > Gammaproteobacteria > Lysobacterales > Lysobacteraceae > Lysobacter > Lysobacter sp. SCRH-1R. Next base: position 2,585,905 of record NZ_CM173227.1, read on the forward strand.
AACGCGATGGCCAGCGGCGCGGGCGTCCAGCGGCGGGTCCAGTCGCGACCGTAGTGCTCGGCGTCGGCCGGATCGGTGGTCAGGCGAAGGCCCGGCGCACGTGCGAGCAGGCGTTGCAGGCGGGGTTCGAACGGGCTCGGATCGGTCATGGCAGGCGGGCGGACAACACGGCCGGACGGGACGGCCAGCCTGCCACCGGCCCCGCGCCGGCGTCCAGTGATGCACCGCAGCAACCGGGCCGGATTTCTGACATAGTCGGTTTCCCTCCCCAGCCCGTCACCGTCGTGAGCCTGACGACCTCGTTTCCGAAGTCCGACATCCGCGTCCTGCTGCTGGAAGGCGTCGCGCCCACCGCCGTGGAAAGCTTCCGCAACGCCGGCTATTCGAACATCCAGCTCTACGACAAATCGCTGCCGGCCGACCTGCTGCAGCAGGAAATCGCGCAGGCGCACATCGTCGGCATTCGCTCGCGCACGCAGCTGACCGCCGAAGTGCTGTCGCACGCGCGCCGGCTGATGGCGATCGGCGCGTTCTGCATCGGCACCAACCAGATCGACCTGGACGAAGCCGAACTGGCCGGCATCCCGGTGTTCAACGCGCCCTACTCCAACACGCGCAGCGTCGCCGAACTCGTCGTGGCCGAGGCGATCATGCTGATGCGCGGCATCCCGCAGAAGAGCGCGCAGTGCCATCGCGGCGGGTGGTCGAAGTCCGCCGCCGGCAGTCACGAAGTGCGCGGCAAGACGCTGGGCATCGTCGGCTACGGCCACATCGGCACGCAGGTCGGCGTGATCGCCGAAGCGCTGGGCATGCAGGTGATCTTCCACGACATCGAAACCAAGCTCGCGCTCGGCAACGCGCGCATGGCGATGGGGCTGGACGACCTGCTCGAACGCAGCGACATCGTCACCCTGCACGTGCCGGAGACGCCGGCGACGCAGGGCATGTTCGGCGCGGCACAGGTGGCGAAGATGAAGCCGGGCGCGCACCTGATCAACGCCTCGCGCGGAACGGTGGTGGACATCGACGCGCTCGCCGGCGCACTGGCCTCCGGCGCGATCGGTGGCGCGGCGATCGACGTGTTCCCGGTCGAGCCGCAGGGCAATGCCGATCCGTTCGTCTCGCCGCTGATCGGCCTGGACAACGTGATCCTCACCCCGCACATCGGCGGCAGCACGCTGGAAGCGCAGGAAAACATCGGCCTGGAAGTGGCGGCCAAGCTGATCCGCTACAGCGACAACGGCTCGACGCTGTCGGCGGTGAACTTCCCCGAAGTGACGCTGCCCGAGCACACCGGCAGCACGCGCCTGCTGCACATCCACCGCAACGTGCCAGGCGTGCTGTCGCAGGTGAACGACGTGTTCTCGCGCCTGGGCGTGAACATCGACGGCCAGTTCCTGCGCACGCATCCGAAAGTGGGCTACGTCGTCATCGACGTCACCGCGACGCAGGACCAGGCCGCGCAGGTGCGCGAGGCACTGGCGCGGATTCCGGGGACGCTGCGGACGCGCGTTCTGTATTGAGTCGTTTCGACTGAAGGCACCGCTCAGCGCAACCGCTGAGCCCCGCGCCCACAAGGAGCCGACCCGATCGCGAACGTTGCGAACCCGGGTGCGCTTCGCTTACCCGGGCTACACAGGCGCGGCTCTCATCCAGTCGGAGCGGTTACGACCGCGTCTTCCACTTTCCCGCCATCCGCCGCATCGATTCATCGCTTGTCGGGTCGTTCGCGATTTCCTCGATCCCGCGCCACGCCAGATCGTGCGACTCCTCGCTGACGACGTACGCCTCGCCGCCTTCGGCATGCACCACGTAGCGCACGTCCCAATGCCAGTGACCGGGCACGTCGCCGCGGTCGGGAATCCAGTGGCGGTCCAGGTCGAAGATCTCCGGCTCCACGCGCAGGCCGGTCAGGCCCGACTCCTCTTCCGCCTCACGTAGCGCGACGCGCGCGAGATCGCGGTCGCCATCGGCGTGGCCGCCCAACTGCAACCAGCGTTCGAGCTTGCGATGGTGCGTGAGCAGCACGCGCGTGCCGCCGCGGTCGACCAGCCACGACGACGCGGTGAAATGCCCCACCAGATGGATGCGTTCGAACACCGTCGACGCCTCGTCCAGGAACGCGGCGAACTCACGCGCGAGGTGTGCTTCTTCCGGCCAGCGTTGCGCATAACGGACCAGCGCGTCGTGCAGCGAAGCGGTCTGCGAAGGCGAGGCTGAAGAATCCAAGGAACGGGCCTGCGGGTCGGGCGCGACAGTGTACTTCGGCTTCCTGGCCGACCTCGAGGGAGCTGCCAACTCCTGCTTGCATATCCGCGCAATCATCGGGTGATGAATTTCGGAATCGTCCGATGCCAGTGAGCGACACGAAGCGGCACCGTCTGGGTGTCCTCAACGCAAGAAGGTCCTCATGCCAGCATCCCGCTCCTTCCACGCCCGCGCCCTGTCCGCGCGCGTGGCCCCGGCCTTCGCCGGCCTCGCACTGGGCCTGTTCGCCGTCTCCCTCGCGCATGCCGATACCGGCGTGTCCGCCGAGCCGGACATCCGCTTCACCGGTTCGCTCGCCACGGGCGGCCCGCCGCTGCCGACAGGCATGTTCAACATCGAGCCCTACCTGATCGACACCCAGGTCCGCGGCGTGTACGACGACCGCGGCAATCGCCACGACGTCGATGGCGTCCCCGACAGCTGGGCCGTGGTCGTGCCGATGAGCTACGGCCTCACCGACCGCCTCGGCGTCGGCGCCACGTTCTCGGCGGGCTATGCCTCGACGCTGTCCGGCGATCGCACGTGGGAACTCGGCGACACCAACGTGTCCGCGGCGTACGTGCTGGCGAGCGGCGAGAAGCACAACTCCACGCTGTTCGGAACGCTCAGGCAGACCCTGCCGAGCGGGCAGGCCGATGTGCTGTCGCGCCACAACCTCGCCGAAGCCACCGGCAGCGGTGCGTCGACGACGCAGCTGTCGCTCTCCGGGCAGGCGTACTTCCTCGAGGGCCGCAACCTGCGCGGCCGTTTCAACGTCGCCTGGCGCCTGCCCGGCGCGCACGCGTCGATCGACGACGACAGCGCGTACGGCACGCCCGACTCGTTCCGCGGACGCGCCGAACTCCACGCCGCATCGCAGGCGTCGATCGCGCTGGAGTACAGCCTCAATCCGCAATGGGTGCTGGCGACGGACCTCATCTACGAACAGGATCGCGGCGCGCACGTGCGCGGCACGTGGACCGGTGCGGACGGCCGTCGGGCCGACTGGGATCGCGAACTGCCGTCGTCCTGGCGCCTGTCCCTCGCCCCCGCGGTCGAATACAACTTCACCGACAACATCGGCCTGATCGCCGGCGCGCAGGTGTCGCTGGATGGCCGCAACGCCGCCGCGATCTTCGCGCCGCAGGTCGCGTTGAACATGGCGTTCTGATCCAACGCGAGCCCTCGCGACACCGTGGCGCGAGGGCTCGCACACGTGGTTTCGACCGTGACCTTGCGCGCTTGCCGCTGCTTTCCCGCGTGGGTTATGGTGGCCCGCCCCCCACGGCCATACGTTTCATCGCCCGCCTGAACGGGCGCAGATCTCACATCCCCAGGGGACTTCGATGTTCAAAAACCTGTTCCTCACCAAGCCGGTCGAACCCGCAGGGCACGTCGACGCCGGTGAGCCCGTAGAAGGCAGCCTCCAGGGTGAGGCCACCCTCAAGCGGTCCCTCACCGCCACACAGCTGGTGATGCTGGGCATCGGCGCCGTCATCGGCGCGGGCATCTTCGTACTTTCCGGCCACGCCGCCGCGGAACACGCCGGCCCGGCCATCGTGTTGAGCTTCGTCATCGCCGGTTTCGCCTGCGCGCTCGCGGGCCTGTGCTACGCCGAATTCGCGGCGATGCTGCCGGTGTCGGGCAGCGCCTATTCCTATTCGTATGCCACGCTCGGCGAATTCGTCGCCTGGTTCATCGGCTGGAACCTGGTGCTGGAATACATGTTCGCCGCCTCCACCGTCGCGGTGGGCTGGTCGGGCTACCTCAACAGCTTCCTCGGCGACCTCGGCATGGCCTTGCCGGCCTCGCTCGCCGCCGCGCCGCTCAACGTCATCAATGGTTCCGTCGTCTACACCGGCGGGCTGGTCAACCTGCCGGCGGTGGTCATCGTCGCCGCGCTAAGCGGCCTGTGCTACGTCGGCATCACGCAGTCGGCGATCGTCAACTCGGTCATCGTCGCCATCAAGGTGATCGTGATCGTGATGTTCGTGGCCTTCGCCGCGCAGTACGTCAATCCCGACCACTGGACGCCGTTCGTTCCCGACCGCGTGACCGACGCCAACGGCATCGGCCATTACGGAACGCAGGGCATCATCCGTGGCGCGGCGACCGTGTTCTTCGCCTACATCGGCTTCGACGCCGTATCCACGGCAGCGGGCGAAGCGAAGAACCCGCAGCGCGACATGCCGATCGGCATCCTCGGCTCGCTGGTCATCTGCACGGTCATCTACATCATCGTCGCGCTGGTGCTGACGGGCCTGCTGCCCTACTACGAGCTCTCCACGCCCAAGCCGGTCGCCACCGCGCTGGAAGCCTACCCGTCGCTGCTGTGGCTGAAGAAGATCGTCGAGATCGGCGCCATCGCGGGCCTGAGCTCGGTGATCCTGGTCATGCTGATGGGCCAGCCACGCATCTTCTACTCGATGGCGAAGGACGGCCTGCTGCCGAAGCTGTTCGCCAAGGTCCACCCGAAGCACCAGACCCCGTACGTCGGCACGATCATCGTCGGCGTGTGCGCCTGCCTGCTCGCCGGCCTGCTGCCGATCAACCTGCTGGGCGACCTGGTGTCGATGGGCACGCTGCTCGCCTTCGCAACCGTGTGCGTCGGCGTGCTGGTGCTGCGCTACAAGCGTCCGGACCTCGCGCGTCCGTTCCGCGTCCCGGCCGTGTGGATCGTGTGCCCGCTGGGCATGGCGGCGTGCCTGTACCTGTTCTGGCAGCCGTTCTCCGAGCATTGGCACCTGATGACCGGCTGGACCGCGATCGGCCTGCTGATCTACTTCCTCTACGGCTATCGCAACAGCAAGGTGCGCCAGGCGGCGCGCTGATCCCTTGACGATCACGAGGCCGGCGGCATTCCCGCCGGCCTCGTTCCTTTCGGCTCCATTTCGCCGGCCATCGATGCGCCGGCTTTCGGGAATCACGATGCTTCAACAACTCTGGGCGACCAAGCATCCCCACGCCAGCCACACCGACGCCGAAGGACTGAGCCTGCACCGCACGCTCGGGCCCTGGGGCCTGACCGCGCTGGGCATCGGCGCGGTCATCGGCGGCGGCATCTTCGTCATCACCGGCCAGGCCGCGGCGAACCACGCCGGCCCGGCGATCATGCTGTCGTTCGTCCTCGCGGCGATCTGCTGCACCTTCTGCGCCCTGGCCTACGCCGAATTCGCGGCGATGGTGCCGGTGTCCGGCAGCGCCTACACCTACACCTACGCGACGCTCGGCGAACTGGCCGCGTGGTTCATCGGCTGGATGCTGGTACTCGAATACGGCGTATCGGCGTCGGCGGTGGCGGTGAGCTGGACCGGCTATTTCCTCAGCCTCCTGCAACACTTCGACATCACCCTGCCAAGGGAACTCGTCAGCGCCCCGCTCGATGGCCAGCTGCGCCCCACCGGCGCGATCGCCAACATTCCCGCGGCGGCGATCGTGCTGCTGCTGACGTGGCTGTGCTACGTCGGCATCCGCAAGTCGTCGGCCATGAACATGGCGATGGTCGTGCTCAAGACGGGCCTGATCCTGCTGGTGATCTTCGTCGGTTGGAAGTACGTGAATCCGGACTACTGGCACCCCTTCATTCCCGCCAACGAAGGTCCCGGCAAGTACGGCTGGGAAGGCGTGCTGCGCGGCGCGTCGATGGTGTTCTTCGCCTACATCGGTTTCGAGGCCGTCTCCGTCGCCGCGCAGGAATCGCACAAGCCGCAGCGCGACCTGCCCATCGGCATGCTCGCCTCGCTCGCCATCTGCACCGTGCTGTACATCGCGATGGCCGCGGTGATGACCGGTCTTGTCCCCTTCAACCTGCTGGGCACGGACGAGCCGGTCGTGACCGCCGTTGCCGCGCATCCCGAGCTGGGCTGGTTGCGCGTGGTGGTGGAGATCGGCGCGCTGATCGGCCTGTCGTCGGTGGTGCTGGTGATGATCATCGGCCAGCCGCGCATCTTCATGATCATCGCGCGCGACGGCCTGCTGCCGCCGGTGTTCACCAAGATCCATCCCGAGTACCGCACGCCGCACATCAACACGGTGATCACCGGCATCGGCATCGCATTGCTGGCGGCGCTGTTCCCACTGGATGTGCTGGGCGAACTGACCTCGATGGGCACGCTGATCGCCTTCGCCGCGGTCTGCGGCGGCGTGCTGATCCTGCGCCGCACGCAGCCCGACCTGCCGCGGCCGTTCCGCATCCCGGCGGCATGGCTGATCTGCGGCGCCGGCATCCTCAGTTGCCTCGCCCTGCTCTCGACGATGACGGCCCACAACTGGTTCCTGATGATCCTGTGGACCGCCGCCGGCTTCCTGATCTACTTCCTCTACGGCTACCGCCACAGCCGCCTGCGGCGCGGCTGACGCCCGTTCCGGCCCACGCACGAAGGCGCCCACGTGGCGCCTTCGTCGTTTCCAGGCGGCCGCCGAACGCACGGGCGAGCCGGCACGAAAGGCGCGTCTTTCCGCCCACGGGATGCCGGATTCCCCCTTCCGGAACGGTCCCTTACCACCGGTCCGCTACACTTGCCGGCATGAACGCCCCCCTTCCCTACGACTCCCAGCGCCTGGCGCATTGCGCCGGGGAAATCATCGTGAACGTGCGCGAGCTGTCGGCGCTGGGCTGGACGCCGGCGACCAGCAGCAACTTCTCGCGCCGCATGGACGAGCAGCACATCGCGATCACCGTCTCCGGCCGCGACAAGGGCAAGCTCACCGAGTCGGACATCATGGTGGTCGACCTCGAAGGCCGGCCGGTCGCCACCACCCAGAAATCCTCCGCCGAAACGCTGCTCCACACGCAGCTGTACAAGCGCTTCCCCGACATCGGCTGCGTCCTCCACACGCATTCGAAGGTGCAGACGGTCGCCTCGCGCCTGTACGCCGGCCCCGGGCACGTCCACCTGGAAGGCTACGAGCTCTTGAAAGCCTTCACCGGCAACACCACCCACGAGATCAGCGTCGAGCTCCCCGTGCTGCCCAACAGCCAGGACATGCACACGCTGGCCGCGCAGGTCGATTGCCTGCTCGACCGCCAGCAGATGTGGGGCTACCTGATCGACGGCCACGGCCTCTACGCCTGGGGCCGGGACATGCCGGAAGCCCGGCGCCACCTTGAAGCATTCGAATTCCTGCTCGGCTGCGAGCTTGAACTGAGGAGACTGCAGCGATGAGCCGCCTGCGCATCTTTTCCGAGAACGACCCGTCCAATCCGCGCCTGTCCACCTCCGACCACGCCGAGATGGCGAAGGAACTGGAGAAGATCGGCGTGGCCTTCGAACAGTGGCAGGCGACCGCGCCGGTCGCGCCAGGCGATGCGCCCGAGACGATCATGGACGCCTATCGCGCCGACATCGACCGGCTCGTCCGCGAGCGCGGCTTCAAGACCGTCGACGTGGTGAGCATCGCGCCGGACAACCCGCAGCGCGAGGCGATGCGCACCAAGTTCCTCGACGAGCACTTCCACAAGGAAGACGAAGTGCGCTTCTTCGTCGCGGGCTCGGGCTTGTTCACCCTGCACGTCAACGACGAGGTGTACGAGGTGAAGTGCGAGCAGGGCGACCTGATCGCCGTGCCCGACAGCACGAAGCACTGGTTCGACATGGGCCCGGAACCGAGCTTCATCGCCATCCGCTTCTTCACCGAACCGGACGGCTGGGTCGGTCATTTCACCGGCACCGACATCGCGCAGCGCTTCCCGCGCTTCGAGAAAGGCCAGGCGGGGTGATACGGCGAGAAACGAGCGGGGGGGAACGAGCAACGAGCGTCGCTCGCGTTTCGCTCCCTTCCTCGCGTTTGTCGTTCCTGCGCACTCGTTCCCGACTTCCGATCACACCTCAGCTCCCACTTACTTCATGACCGTAAAAGCCATCCTCACCGACATCGAAGGCACCACCAGCAGCATCTCGTTCGTGAAGGATGTGCTGTTCCCGTACGCACGACGCGCCCTGCCCCGCTTCGTCGCCGCGCGCGGCAGGGAGCCGGGGGTGCGCAAGTGGCTCGACGCCGTGGCGACCGAAAACGGCGGCATGTGCCAGGACGAGATGATCGTGGAGGTGCTGCAGGGCTGGATCGACGAGGACCGCAAGCACACCGCGCTCAAGGCGCTGCAGGGCATGATCTGGGCCGACGGCTACCGCAACGTCGACTTCACCGCGCACATCTATCCCGACGCGGCCAAGGCCCTGCGCGCATGGCATGCGGCCGGCCTGCCGCTGTACGTGTACTCCTCCGGCAGCGTGCCCGCGCAGCGGCTGTTCTTCGGCCATAGCGATGCCGGCGACCTGACCACGCTGTTCTCCGGCTGGTACGACACCGAAGTTGGCGGCAAGCGCGAGGCGCGGAGCTATCGCAACATCGTCGAATCCATCGGCCTCCCGGCCGGCGAGATCCTGTTCCTGTCCGACGTCGTGGAAGAGCTCGACGCCGCGCGCGAGGCCGGATTGCAGACGGTGCTGATCGACCGGCTCGAGGATTACGCAACGCCGCGCACCGGCGAAGGTACGCACGGACACACGCGCGTCGAGACGTTCGCGGACGTTTCGATCGGCCGATAGCGCCGCCCACGATCGCCTTTCGCCGTTACGGGAGCATGCTCCCGACGACGGTGATCGCGACATGCGCGATCACCCGTGGATCTTCTCCCCGCGCTCCAGCATCCCGACGAACTTCTCCACGCGCGCCGCCTTCGTTTCCGGCTTCTTCGCCGTGTGCACGCGCCAGCAGAACGCGTAACGGTTGGTGCGATCCAGCGCGTCGAAGGCCTTGCGCGCCTTCGCGTTCTTCGCCAGTGCCGCGGCGAGTTCCGGCGGGACGTCCATGACGCTCGCCGCCTGGTACGCGGCGTCCCAGCGACCATCCGCCTTCGCCGCGTGGACCTCGCGCAATCCGGCCGGCTGCATGCGTCCGGCCGCGACCAGTTTCTCCACCCGCGCCACGTTGAGTTTCGACCACAGGCTCTTCGCCTTGCGCGGCGTGAAGCGCTGCAGGAAGTACTGCGCATCGCAGCTGCGCTTGAGCCCGTCGATCCAGCCATGGCACAGCGCCACGTCCAGCGCCTGCGAATAGCTCAGCGACGTCGCGCCCGTGTCCTTCTTCGCGATCTTCAGCCACACGCCCGCGTCATCGCCGTGCGCGCCGAGCCACTGCTCCCACGCCGCTTCGGTCCTGAACAGCTTGATCGGCAGATCCGTCGGCGGTTGCACACTCATCGCGCCTACTCCCCTGCATCGTCCAGACGATAGCTTCCCTGCGCACGCTGCTCGCCCTGCCAGCGATCGAACGCGCGCACCTCGATGCGATGCTCGCCCACCGCAAGATCCGTCGGCAACGCACCACGCCACAGGTGCGTCGACGGGTCGGCTTCGGGCGACCGGTCGTAGCCGCGCAGCGACGCCGCCGTATCGTCGGCGACGTTCTCCGCAAGCAGCTTCGGGTCCGGCTGCTCGACGCGCTTCATCGGCTTCCACGCACCATCGTCGATACGGTACTCGATGCGGGTTTCGGCGTCGCCCATGTACACGTTCGCGAACACGCCGAACGCCGGATACGCGCCGCGACGCAGCACCTTCGGCGCATGCAGGCCGATCGCCTCATCCTTCGCACCACGCGCGACCACGTAGCGCAGCGAGTACGAGCCGTCCGGCCGGAACGTTGCCCACGCATGGCCGTTCGGCGTGCCGTCGCTCATCATCGTGTCGGGAATGCCCTGCGCATCCTTCACGCCCGACCAGAACGCGCCGCAGGTCGCACCGACGTTGTATTCGTGCAGCGGCTTTGCGCCGTGCCATCCGGTGGAAGCACCATGGAAATAGTGCCGCTGGTTGTGCGTGTGCGCGCTGAGCAGCAACACGTTCGGGCGATCGGCCAGCAGCGCGAACAACCGCTCGCGATCGGCACGACGGAACGTCTCGACGCCCGGCACCGGATCGAAGAGCGGGATGTGCACCGAGATCACCACGCGCCGCTCCTTCGGCAACGTCGCCAGGTACGCCTCCAGGAACGCGAACTGGTCCTCGCGCAATCCGCCGACGTAGGACGGCTTCTTCCCCGGCATGTACACCACGTCGTCCATCACGATGAAGCTGGCCTGCGGTTCCTCCCACGCGTACGTATCCGGTCCGAACACGTTGCGGAAGCCGAGCAGCGCGTCCTCGTCGCGCGTGGCGTCGAAATCCAGATCATGATTGCCCGCCACATGAAGCCACGGCACGCCGAGCTTCGCCGTCACGCGGTTCATCGCCGGATACAGCGACAGATCGTCGTTGACGATGTCGCCCATGCTGATGCCGAGCTGCGCGTCGTGTCGGCCGACGAGCGGATCGACGATGTCGCGTTCGTAGTAGCCCACGTCCACCATGCTCTTGGGCTGCGGATCGCCGAACACCAGCATCCTCAACTCGCCGGGCCGACGCGGGAGACGATGCAGCGCGAAGTCGTAGGACGCCTGCGGCGAGGTCGCGGGAATGCCGCCATGGCGCAGCGACGGCGAGCCCAGCGGAAACAGGTGATGCCAGAACAGCGGCAGTCCGTTCGCACCGGTGGCAACGGCATGTCGCGGCGGCTTGACGACGAACAAGGTGCTGCCTTCACGCATCGGCAGCGTGTAAGTGCCCTGCGCGTCGGTGATCGCGAGCTCGCGGCCGTTGGAGACCTTCACGCCCTCGATGCCGCGCTCGCGCGCATCGCGCCGGCCATTTGCATTCGCATCGTCGAACACGATGCCGGCAACGCTGGATTGCGCCGCCGCGTGGCCCGACACGGCCAGCAGGGCGATGAGGACGACGGGAAGAACGTGCGGCATGGCGGGACTCGGCACCGGGATCGCGGGATTATCGTCCGCGCCCGTGTCCGCCGGAAGTCGCGCGGCTTGCCTCAGCGGGCGTGACGCGCCTTCAGCAGCGCCTCGACGTCGGCCAGCCCGAGCCCGCGCGCGCGCAGCAGTACCAGCAGGTGGTACAGCAGATCGCCCGCTTCGCCCATCAGTTCCTCGTCGCCCTGCGCCACCGCGGCCAGCGCGGTCTCGACACCCTCCTCGCCCACCTTCTGCGCGATCCGGCGGATGCCACCGTCGAACAGCCGCGTGGTGTAGCTGTCGGCGGGGCGCTCGCGTTCGCGCTGCGCTATGAGGACGTCGAGTTCGTGCAGGAACGGCTGCGCCCCGCCCGGCGCCTGCGCGAAACAGCTTTCGCGTCCAAGGTGGCAGGTCGGCCCATGCGGTCGCGCCGTCACCAGCAGCGTGTCGCGATCGCAATCCACGTCGATGGCGACGAGATCGAGGTAATGGCCGGAGGTTTCGCCCTTCGTCCATTGCGCGTTGCGGCTGCGGCTGAAGAACGTGACGTGCCCGCTGTCGAGCGTGGTGCGCAGCGCGGTGGCATCCATGTAGCCCAGCATCAGCACGCGCAAGGTGTCCGCATCCTGCACGATCGCGGGCAGCATGCCGCCCTGCTTGTCCCATGCGAGCGTTTCGATCGCGATGGACGAACGTTCAACCGACATCGCGCACCTCGATGCCCTGCCCGCGCAGGTACCGTTTGAGTTCGGGAATCCGCACCGCCCCGGTGTGGAACACGCTCGCCGCAAGCGCCGCATCGACATCGGCCTGCGCGAACGCCTGCGCGAAATGCGCGATCGTCCCCGCGCCGCCGGACGCCACCAGCGGCACCGCACAGCGCTCGCGCACGGCGCGCAACTGTTCGATGTCGTAGCCCTGCCGCACGCCATCGCTGCCCATGCAGTTGAGCACGATCTCGCCCGCGCCACGCTCCTGCGCCTCGACGACCCAGTCGAGCGTGCGCTTCGGCAACGCGCGCGTGCGTGAGGGATCGCCGGTGTACTGGCGCACGTGCCATTCGCCGTCCGCGTCGCGCAGGCTGTCGATGCCCACCACGACGCACTGCACACCGAACACGTCGGCGATCTCGCCGATCAGCGCGGGCCGTTCCAGCGCCGGCGTGTTGATCGACACCTTGTCCGCACCCGCATGCAGCACCGCACGCGCATCCTCGACCGAGCGGATGCCGCCCGCCACGCAGAACGGAATGTCGATCACCCGTGCGACGCGCTCCACCCACTGCCGGTCCACGCTGCGGCCTTCGGGGCTCGCGGTGATGTCGTAGAACACGAGTTCGTCGGCGCCCTCATCGCGATAACGCAATGCGAGCTCGACGATATCGCCCATGTCCACGTGATCGCGGAAGCGCACGCCCTTCACGACGCGGCCATCGCGAACATCCAGGCACGGCACGATCCGGCGGCTCAGCATGCCTGTGTCCTCTTCAGCGCTTCATCGAGTGCGAAGCGTCCTTCGATCAGCGCCTTGCCCAGCACCGCCCCGGCGCAGCCGGCGCCGCGCGCGTCTTCGATGTCGTCGACACCGCGCACGCCGCCGGACGCCTGCACGCGCAGGTTTGGCGCCAACGTGGACAGATGCCGATACAGCGCGATGCCCGGGCCCGCGAGCATGCCGTCGCGCGCGATGTCGGTGCACAGCACGTTGCGCACACCGCCGTCCGCGACGCGCTGCACCAGTGCATCGAGTTCGACGCCGCTGTCCTGCGTCCAGCCCGCGGTCGGCAGGCGCCAAGCGCCGGACGCGTCCTGGCGCGCATCGAGCGCAACCGTGATGCGATCCGCTCCGAAGCGTTCGACCCAGCGCAGCACGCGTTCCGGTTCGCGCACCGCAAGCGATCCGACCACGACGCGTTCGGCGCCGGCATCGAGGATCATCGCGACGTCGTCCTCGCTGCGCACGCCACCGCCGGTCTGCACGCGCAATCCGGTTCGCGCGACCACCTCGCGCACCAGCGGGCGCAGCGTGTAACCGCCTTCACGCGCGGCGTCCAGGTCGACCAGATGCAACCACCGCGCACCGGCGGCCGCATACTGCGATGCGAGCTCGATCGGCGACGGCGCATAGCGCGTCTCGCGCGCGTAGTCGCCCTGGTGCAATCGCACGACTCGGCCGTCGCGCACGTCGATGGCGGGATACAGTTCGAAGGCGATGTCCCGCATCGCTGGCGAAGGCACGTTCATGCCGCCTCCATCGCGAGGAAGTTCGCGAGCAGGCGCTGCCCGGTCGCGGCCGAACGTTCCGGATGGAATTGCGCACCGAAGCGGAGACCACGTCCGGCGACGGCGGTGAATGCACTGCCGTACTCGCTGCTCGCAAGCGTGTCCTCGCTGGGCGGCGCGGCGAAGCCATGCACGAAGTACGCCCATTCGCCGTTCGCGATGCCATCGAGCAGCGGCGAGGCGCGCTCGCATCGCAGGCGGTTCCAGCCCATGTGCGGCACGCGCAGGCCTGGGCGCGGCGGCATGCGTCCAATGCGTCCACGCAGCACGCCAAGCCCTTCCACGTCGCCTTCCTCCGAGGATTCGTACAGCAGTTGCATGCCCAGGCAGATGCCGAGCAGCGGCGCTTCGAGCGACCGGATCGTCTCCACCAGGCCGAGTTCGTGCAGGCGCCGCATCGCCGGCGCGGCGGCGCCGACGCCCGGCAGGATGACGCGCGGCGCGTTGGCGATGGTGTCCGCGTCGGCGCTCAACACCGCACGTGCGCCCACGCGCTCCAGCGCATAACGCACCGAACCGATGTTGCCGCCGCCCCAGTCGATGAGAACGACGTCAGTCATGATTGCCGGCCCTTGAATGTCACGTTGAAGCTCATGCGAATTCCGCCCCTCAGAGCGTGCCCTTGGTGCTCGGCAGCTCGCGCCCCTCGCGTTTGACGGCCTGACGCAACGCGCGCGCGACCGCCTTGAAGCAGGCTTCGACCTTGTGGTGATCGTTGTCGCCGTCCACGCGCAGGTTGAGGTTGAGTCCAGCGGTTTCGCACAGCGAGCGGAAGAAATGCGGGACGAGTTCGGTCGGCAGCCCGCCCACGCGTTCGCGCGCGAACGCGCCTTCGAATACGAAGTACGGGCGGCCGGAGAAGTCCAGCGCCGCGCTCGCCAGCGATTCGTCCATCGGCAGCGTGAAACCGTAGCGACCGATGCCGCGCTTGTCGCCCAGCGCTTCGCGCAGGGCCTGGCCGAGCGCGAGCGCGCTGTCCTCGACCGTGTGGTGTTCGTCGATGTGCAGGTCGCCGTCACAGCGAAGCTCCAGCGCGATGCCGCCATGCTTGCCGATCTGTTCGAGCATGTGGTCGAAGAAACCGAGCCCGGTCGACACCTTCGGGTCCGCGTTGCGGTCGAGATCGACCGCGACCTCGATGCGTGTCTCGCGCGTGTTGCGCGTCACGCGCGCGGTTCGCGGCGCATCGGCCAGCGCATGTGCGATGCCGCTCCAGTCCCACTCGCCGCCGAATTGTGGCGTGCGCAGCTGGAACGCGCGGATTCCGAGGTTGCGGGCGAAGGCGTTGTCGGTCTCGCGATCGCCCACCATGGCCGAACGCGTCCAGTCGATCCCGCGATCGCGCAGCAGCGGAAGTGCGAGCGCGATGCCCGGCTTGCGCGTGGCCGCGTTCTCCGCCGGCAGGCTCGTGTCGATGAGCACGTCGCGGAACACGATGCCCTGGCTCTCGAACACCTGCATCATCAAGCCATGCGGGCCATCGAAATCGGCCTGCGGGAAGGCGTCGGTGCCCAAGCCATCCTGGTTGGTGACCATCACGAACTGGTAGCCGGCATCGCGCAGGCGCAGCATCGCCGGGATCACGCCCGGCACGAAACGCAGCTTGTCGAAGCGGTCGATCTGGAAGTCGGACGGTTCCTCGATCAGCGTCCCGTCGCGATCGACGAACAGGATGGGCGTCGTGTTCATGCGCGCGACTCCAGCACCGACAGCACCGTCGCATTCTGCTGCGGCGTTCCCACGCTGATGCGCAGCGCGTCGCCGAGGCCCGGCGCGGCGCGCATGTCGCGCACGACGATGCCTGCGTCGAGAAGGCGATCGAATGCGGACTGCGCATCGTCGAAGCGCGCCAGCACGAAGTTCGCCCGCGAGGCGTACACGCGTCGAACGCCGGGCAGTTCCGCGAGTTTCTCCGCAAGCGCGTCGCGTTCGGCTCGCACGATGCCGATGCGCGATCGCGTCCGCGATGCCGCTCCCGTCGCGAGTGCACGCAGTGCTTCGTCCGTGCACGCCGCAGGCAACGGATACGGCGCCTGGCAACGGCGCAGCACTTCGATCAGTGCGGCATCGGCGACGACGACACCGATGCGCGCCGCGGCCAGCGCGTGCGCCTTCGACAGCGTGCGCAGCACGGCCACGTTGCGGCAGGTGGCGATCAGTTGCGTTGCGGAGGGCGCGTCGGCGAACTCGATGTAGGCCTCGTCGACCACGACCAGCGCCTGGTCTTCAAGGCGACGGGCGAGCGCGGCGATCGCGTCGAGCGGAAGCAGCGCGCCGGTCGGATTCCCGGGCGAACACAGGAACACGATGCGCGCGCCCTGCGCGAGCGCGGCATCGCCGATGGCAGCGAAATCGCAGCGCCACTCGCGGTCGTTCTCGCGCAGCGGCACGTCGATCACGCGCGTGCCGTGCAGGCGCGCGCTCACCGCATACATGCCGAAGGTCGGCGTGCTGACGACGATGGCATCGCCGCCTGGCCGGCACACGGCGCGCACCAGCAGGTCGATGCCTTCATCGCTACCGCGACCGGCGAGCAGCTGCTCCGGCGCGCAGTCGTAGAGTGCGGCGAGCGCTTCTCGCAGCGCCTGCGGTTGCGGATCGGGATAGCGGCGCAGCATGCCGTCGGCGTCCGAGGGATTCGGCCATGGGGATTCGTTGGCATTGAGCCAGATCTCGCCCTGCAGGCGATCGCTGCGCGCCGAGCGGTAGCCGCCGAAATCGCGCAGGTCTTCGCGCACCAGCGCGAGCGGACCCGTGGCGATGTTCTCGTTCACGACCGCGTTCACGACGCCACCGCCTGCAAGCGCAGCGCGACCGCTTGCAGATGCGCGTCGAGGCCTTCGGCGCGTGCGAGTTCCACCGCGCACGGGCCGATCGCCTCGATGCCGCGCGGCTGCACTTCCTGCACGGTGATCGCCAGCTGGAAGCTCGCGACATTCAGGCCACCGGCAAAGCGCGCCGCGCCGCTGGTCGGCAGCACGTGGTTGGTGCCGCTGCAGTAATCGCCCAGCGCTTCGGGCGCCCAGTCGCCGAGGAACACCGAACCCGCCGCCGTCACACGCGGCAACCACTCGCGCGCGTCGCGCAGCGCGAGGATGAGGTGCTCGGGCGCGTATCGGTTGCTGACTTCCAGCGCCTGCTCGATCGATTCCACGCGGATCGCGCTGGAGGATTGCAGCGCACGTCGTGCGATGTCCGCGCGCGGCAGCTGCGCGAGTTGCAGCGCGAGCTGGCCGGCCACCGATTCGATCAACGCATCATCGTCGCTGAGCAGCAGCACCTGCGAGTCGGGCCCGTGCTCGGCCTGGGAGAGCAGGTCCGCGGCGACGAAGGCCGGGTTCGCACCGGCATCGGCGATCACGAGCACTTCCGACGGGCCGGCGGGCATGTCGATCGCGGCGCCGTCGACGTCCATCGCGACCTGGCGCTTGGCCTCGGTCACGTACGCGTTGCCGGGGCCGAACAGCTTGTCGCAGCGCGGGATGGTCGCCGTGCCGTAGGCCATCGCGGCGATGGCCTGCGCGCCGCCGACCTTGAACACGCGCGTCACGCCGCAGCGCCTGGCCGCGTACAGCACGGCGGGATCGGCGCTGCCGTCGCGACGCGGCGGCGTGCACAGCACGATGTCCGGGCAGCCGGCCAGCCGCGCCGGCACGCCGAGCATCAGCGCGGTCGACGGCAGCGGCGCCGACCCCGCCGGCACGTACAGGCCGACGCGCTGGATGGGTCGCAGCACGCGTTCGCAACGCACGCCGGGCGCGGTGTCGACCGCGTACGGCGCGGTCATGCCGGCTTCGTGGAAGACGGCGATGCGTTCGGCGGCTTCGTCTATCGCGGCGCGAAGGTCCGGCGGCAGCGCGGATTCGGCCTCGGCGAATTCCGCATCGCTCACCGTGAAGCCGGCCAGTTCCACGCCGTCGAAGCGTTCGCCGAAGGCGCGCAGCGCGGCATCGCCGTTGTCGCGGACCTCGTTGATGATCGCCGCGACGGCACTCGCCGTCGTGCTGGACGCCATCTGCGCGGGACGGCGCAGCAACTGCGATTGCGTGCGCGCATCGAGCACGCGCCAGTCGACGCGGCGCATCAGCGATTCGGTGGAGACGGCGGCGCTCATGCCAGCATGCCCTCCACCGGCAGCACCATCAGGCCGCGCGCGCCGGCCCGCTTGAGTTCCTCCAGCCGCTGCCAGGTCACCGCGCCGTGGCAGAGCGCCTGCAACGCGAGGTCTTCGCCGTCGTCCAGGCGCATTACCGTCGGCGCTTCCGCATCCGGCAGCAGCGGCAGCAGATCGGGCAGCACGCGGCGCGGCGCCTGGAACAGCAGCAGCTTGCTGTGACGGATGCGCAGCGCGCCGTCGAGGCGACGCAGCAGCAGGTCGGCGAGTTCGCCGCGCGTGGCGTCCAGCGCCTCGGCCGGGCCGGCGAGCACGGCTTCGCTTTCCAGCAGGGTGGTCACCGGCTTGAGCTGGTTCGCCGCGAGCGTCGCGCCGCTCGACACCAGGTCGCAGATCGCATCGGCCTGGCCGAGGCGCGGTGCGATTTCGACCGAGCCCGACAGCAGCACCACCTTCGCGTCGATGCCCCGGTCGGCAAGCCATCGCGAGAGCAGCGCCGGGTAGCTGGTGGCGATGCGCTTGCCGGCGAGTTGCTCCGGGCCCTGCCAGTCCCAGCCATCGGGAATGGCGAGCGACAGGCGGCAGCCGCCGAAGCCGAGCGCGCGCCATTCGCGGAACGTGGGCTTGGCGCCGTTCGCCTCGCGGTCGCAGCCCTGCTCAAGCAGCACATTGCGGCCGACGATGCCGAGGTCGCACACGCCTTCGGCGATCAGGCCGGGAATGTCGTCGTCGCGCACCAGCAGCAGGTCGACGGGCAGCGATTCGCCGTAGCAGAACAGGCGGTCGCGGCTCTCGCGCCAGCTCAGGCCGCAGGAGGTCAGCAGGGCGCGCGCCGGGTCGGCCAGCCGGCCGGACTTCTGGATCGCGATGCGCAGGCGGTCGCGCGCCGGCGTGTTGGGGGACGGACTCATGGGGTTCTCGGATCAGCCGGCGTTGACGGCGGCGGGAGGCGTGGAAAGACGGGATGCCGCGATGCCGTAGCCGCCGGCGCCGCGTTCGAGCGTGCGCGCGACGCGGCCGATGGTGGTCACGCTGACCTGGGTGCGCTCGTGGATTTCGCGGTACGGCACGTTTTCCTGCAGCAGCGGGACGACGCGCCAGCGGTCGCCCATCGCTTCCAGTTCGGCCGGCGTGCACAGGTCCTCGAGGAAGGCCTGGACCTCCTCGACCGTGCGCAGGCTGGCCAGCGCGGTCGCGAGGAACGCGAGGTTCTCGGCGCTGCGCTCGTTTTCGGTGGGTCGTCGTTTCATTGCGGGCGAATGAATGTATTAACGTGTTAATACATTGGACCATTCGACGAGGACGCGCGTCAACCCGGAACGGCTTCCGCGATCGGGTCCGCGGTCCTTCGGCCCCGCTTGTCTGAACGCCGCGTTCACACCGTCCACGGCGATAGTGACGGCCGCGTCACGACGCGACTGCATCGCCCCGCACTGCCCGTGGCCCGATGCCCGTCACAGGAACCAACGACCGGACGCCGGCCGACCGCCGGTGCCGAAGGGGACGACATGGGATGTGCGCCTGCCTGGCTCCGGCTCTGCCTCGCGGGGGTCGTCCTGCTCGCGTCCGCGGCGATGGCGGCAGGCCCGCGCGGGGAGACGATCGAGCTGCGCCGGGACACCGCCGAGGTGGCGCTCGGCCCGGCGATGCGCCATGTCCACGACGCCACGGCGCAGGGCGATCTGGCGGCGGCGACACGCTGGCTCGACGAAGGCCGGTTCCGGCCCCTGCCGCGCGGACGGACGTCGCTCGGCTTCCAGGACGGCGCCTTCTGGTTCCACACTCGCGTGCTCAACCGCGACAACCCCGAAACCCGCTGGCTGCTGGTCCAGCGCTTCGCGCTCAGCGACCGCATCGACGTCTACGCGCGACATGCCGATGGCCGCGTCGCGTTCCAGGCCGG
This sequence comes from Lysobacter sp. SCRH-1R, assembly GCF_057747855.1. Classification (NCBI taxonomy): domain Bacteria; kingdom Pseudomonadati; phylum Pseudomonadota; class Gammaproteobacteria; order Lysobacterales; family Lysobacteraceae; genus Lysobacter; species Lysobacter sp. SCRH-1R. Next base: position 2,605,236 of record NZ_CM173227.1, read on the forward strand.
CGGTGATCACCGCCCCTTCGGCGCGCGCAGCATCCGCTACCGGCATCCGAACTTCCTGCTGACGTTGCCTCGGGGCGAGCCGGTGGACCTGTTCGTCCGCGTGCGCAGCGAGAGCTCGATGCAGGTGCCGCTGTCCCTGCTCACCCTGCCCGCCTTCGCCGAAACCACGCGCGACGCGCAGTTCGTCATCGGTGCGTACTACGGCATCCTGCTGGCGCTGTTCTTCTACAACCTCGCGCTGTGGCTGAGCCTGCGTGATGCCGGCTACTTCTGGTACCTGTTCCACCTGTCGGCGTTCGGACTGGTGCTGTTCACCCTCAACGGCCTGGGGTTCGAGTACCTGTGGCCGGGCTCATCGACGTTGAACGACCGCATGGTGCCGCTGTCGGTGTGTCTTGCGCAGATCGGCATGCAGCAGTTCACGCGCGTGTTCCTCGAACTGCGCCAGCGCTGGCCGCCCGGCGATCGCGCTGGACTGGCGCTGATCGCCTTCTTCGCGCTGCTCGGCATCGCCTCCACGTGGTTGCCGTATCGCATCGCGACGCCACTGGCTGCCGCCGCGGTACTGGCGAGCATCGCGTGGATCGCGATCGTCACGGTGACGATGGTTCGCCGTGGTTACGCGCCGGCGCGGCTGTTCCTGATCGCGTGGGCGATGTTCCTGCTCGGCACGGGACTGTTCGTCGGTGTCGCCTTCGGCATGGCGCCGAAGAATTTCCTGACCGAATACGGTGTGCAGATCGGCTCGGCGCTGGAGATGCTGCTGCTGTCGGTCGCGCTGGGGCACCGCTACGCGCGGCTTCGCGGCGAGAACGAACGCATCGCGCGCGAAGCGAAGGAACTGCTGGAACACAAGGTCGAACAGCGCACCACCGAGCTGCGCAGCGCACTGGTGCAGTTGGAGGACGCCCACGCGCGATTGCGCGAATCCAGCCAGCGCGACGCGCTCACCGGCCTGCACAACCGCAGCCATTTCCGCGACCGGTTCGATGCGCTGCTGCGGCAGGCGCGCGAGCATCGCCGCCCGCTGTCGCTGCTGATGATCGACCTGGACAACTTCAAGACGATCAACGATCGCTACGGCCACCTGATCGGCGACGAATGCCTGCGCTGGGCCGCGCGCACGCTGGGCCACGCATTGCGCCCGCATCACGACGCGTTGCTGGCGCGCTTCGGCGGCGAGGAATTCGTGGTGGTGCTGCCCGGGCTCGACCTCGTCGCGGCGGCGCGCGTCGCCGAAGACCTGAGGCAGCACCTGCGCGAAGCCCCGTTCCGCAGCAGCGGCACGTACGAGATCCCGGTGACGGCGAGCATCGGCGTGCACGCGGTCGACCCTGCGACCGCCGGCGGGATCGACCCGCTGTTGCAGCTGGCCGACCAGGCGCTGTACCGCGCGAAGGCGGATGGACGCGATTGCGTGCGGACGTCGCAGGGGGAGATGGCGTGAGGGCGCGCTGACCTCCGTCACTTCATCCGCTGCGCGGGAATGATCAGCGCGACTGCAACGCGACTGCCATCAGCCCCGCGCCGCCCCCAGGATCGTCCCGTCCTTCACCAGCCGCACCGCCGTCGCGACTTCGCCGTCGAGCGCGCGATCGCGATCGAGGAACGGGATCTCGCGACGGATCGCGGCGTGCGCGGCAGCGACCGCGCGGCCAGGCTGGAACTCATCGGCCATCGCGAGCTCCACGCGCAGCGATTCCACTTCGTCCAGGAACGCGTCGTACTCCAGCGTTCCCGGCGTCGGGCCACCGGCGATCTTCGCGGCCAGTGCGGCCGCGTCGGCGCGGCTGGCGAGATCGCGGGCGGCGTTGATCATGTCGCGACGAAGATCCAGCGCCTGCGCGGCGGTGTACAGCTCCAGCGCGATCACCTTGCCCAGGTCGTCGGCCATCGCCAGCACGTGGCGCGCTTCGTTCGCGCCCATCGAGACGTGGTCCTCGGCGTTCGCGCTGGTCGGAATCGAATACACCGACGCCGGATGCGCGCGGCTCGCCAGGTCGTTGACGATCGCGGCGGCCGTGTACTGCACGATCATGTGGCCGGATTCGGTGGAATCCTCATTGCCGATGAGGAATCCCGGCAGGCCGTCGTTCGTCGCCGGATCGACCAGCTTGTTGAGGCGGCGCTCGGAAATGCTCGCCAGCACCGGGATCGCGGCCTTCACGTAGCTCATCGCCAACGCGAGCGGCATGCCGTGGAAGTGGCCGGCGGAAATCACCTGCTGTTCGACGAACTCCGCCTTCGCGTCCGGGAACACGATGGGGTTGTCGGTCAGCGCATTGAGTTCGATGTCGAGCACGCGCGCGGCCTGCGCGATGGCATCGCGCACCGCGCCGTGCACCTGCGGGATGCAGCGCAGCGAGTAGCTGTCCTGCGGCTGGTGCTTCTTGCCGCCGCGGAACGGGCGGAAGCGGCGGTAGAACTTCTCGCGGCCGTGACGCTGCGCCAGCGGCACCCAGTCCCAGCCGATGTCGAAGCGCAACTGCTGCGCCTGCTCCGTGTCCCAGCTGCCCGGCTGCCATGCGCGGAACTTCGGCACGAGATGGTACGGGATGTCGGCCAGCGTCGAGCCTTCCAGCAGGATGCGCAGGTTCGCCGCGCTGTGCACCTGGCCCGGATGCGGACGCAGCGCATGCACTTCCTCGGCGAACGCGCCGAGGCGGCCGGCGAAAGCGTCGATGGTCATCGCCGCCGCGAGATCCGCCGTGTCGAGCAGGTCCTCCAGCTTGTCCAGCGCGAGCACGCCGCAGGCGAGCATCTGCGCGGTGCCGTTGTTGAGCGCGAGGCCTTCCTTGTACGACAAAGTGATCGGCGACAGGCCCGCGCGCTTCAGCGCCTGCGCGCCCGGCATGCGCTGGCCTTCGAAGAACGCCTCGCCACCGCCGAGCAGCACGATCGCCAGATGCGACAGCGGCGCCAGATCGCCCGAAGCGCCGACCGAACCCAGCTGCGGCACCACCGGCACGATGCCGGCGTTGAGCATCGCCGTCAGCGCCTGCAGCGTTTCCACGCGAATGCCCGAATGTCCGCGCATCAGCGTGTTGATGCGGATGCACAGCATCGCGCGGACGACGTCCGGCGCGAACGCCTCGCCCACGCACACCGCGTGCGTCACGATGAGGTTGCGCTGCAGTTCCTCGTGCAGCGTCTCGTTCGAACGCAAACTGCCAGGCAGCTCATCGCGCAGGCGATGGTTGCCGAGCAGGCGGTCGGCGTTGCTGCCGAAGCCGGTGGAAACGCCGTAGATCGGCTCCTCGCGGCTGACCTGTTCGGCCAGGAATTCGGCGGCGCGCGCGACGGCCGGAAGCTGCTCCTGCGCCAGTTCGACGTGCGCGCCATAGGCCACGTCGACCAGCTGTGCGCGGGTGAGGGAGCGGCCGTCGAGTCGGATGGGTTTCATGGATGTTCCGTTTGTGGTTTCAGCTCCCTCCCCTGCGAATGCAGGAGAGGGTTGGGGAGGGTGAAGTCCGTCGCCTCGGCGTCCGGCGCTTCGCGCCTCGTCCCTCCCCACCTCCCCTGTAAACAGGGAGGAGGAGAAAGGCAGCTCAGCGTCGCGCCAGAACTTGCGCCTGCTCCAGCTCCACGCGCAACGTGCTCGCCAGCTCCTCGCGCGCGACTTCGAACTGCTCCTCGCGCAACAGATCCTTCACCGCGACCACGCCGCGCGCGCGCTCGTCCTCGCCGGTCAGCACCACGAAGCGGATGCCCGCGCGCGATGCGTACTGGAACTGCTTGCCGATCTTGCGCGCTTCCATCTGCATCTCGGTGTTGATGCCGGCCGCACGCAGGCGGCGCGCGATGTCGAGCGCGTCGTCCAGCGACGCGTTGTCCATCAGCGCGACCATCGCCTGCACCGTGCTGCCGGTCGCCTTGCCGAGCAGGCCCGCCTCGCGCAGCTGCCAGAACAGGCGCGTCAGGCCGATCGAGATCCCGACGCCGGGCAGCTTCGACCTGGTGTAGTGGCTGGCAAGATTCTCGTAACGACCGCCCGAGCAGATCGAACCGATCTGCGGGTAATCGTTGAGCGTGGTCTCGTAGACGGTGCCGGTGTAGTAGTCCAGGCCGCGCGCGATGGAGAAATTGAGCGCGTAATGCGTTTCCGGCACGCCGAGCGCGCGCACCAGCTCCAGCACCTCGCGCAGTTCGGCCACGCCCTCGCGCAGCGACTCGCTACCCTCGCCCAGCGCGTCCAGCTTCGCCATGGCATCGGCGTGCGAGGTCGAACGCAGCTTCACGAAATCCAGGATCTTCTCCACGCCTCCGGCCGGCAGGTTGAAGCCTTCGCCGGTCAGCGTCTCGCGCACGTAGTCCTCGCCGCGCTTGTCGAGCTTGTCGACTTCGCGCAGCACCAGCGCCTGCAGTTCGCCGTCGGCGACGCCCTGCGCCTCGAAGAAGCCGCGCATCAGCTTGCGGTTGTTGAGCTGGATGGTGAACGCGCCGATGTCCAGCTCGTTGAACACCGAGTAGATGACCGCGGGCAGTTCGGCATCGAAACGCACGCTCAGCGCGTCCTTGCCGATCACGTCGATGTCGCACTGGTAGAACTCGCGGAAACGGCCGCGCTGGGCGCGTTCGCCGCGGTACACGCGCTGCATCTGGTAACGACGGAACGGGAACGCGAGTTCGTGTTCGTGCTCGGCGACGAAACGCGCCAGCGGCACGGTCAGGTCGAAGCGCAGGGCGAGTTCGGGGAGGCCCTCGCCGGCCCCGCCTTCGGACGACTTGCCCAGCGCACCGGTGGACTGCACGAAATACACCTGGCGTTCGGTTTCGCCGCCGGATTTGGTCAGCAGCACCTCCGACAGCTCCATCACCGGCGTTTCCACCGGCAGGAAGCCGAAGCGTTCGAAATTTCGGCGGATCGCGTCCAGCATGCGCTGGAAGGCGATCTGGTCAGGAGGCAGCAGCTCCATGACCCCGGGCGGGGTGCGCGGCTTGATCAAGCGGGACTCCAGTGGATCGGGCGGGCGCGCCTGTGCGGCGCGTCGCGAGGGGTGGAAACCGCCACAGTTTAGCGGTTGCGCCCGGTCTTCCCCCAGCGAGCCGGACGCGTGGATCGGGCCGACCTGAAGAAATTGCATCCGACCCCTTGCCTCGCCCCCGTCGGACTGACTAGAATTTGCGGCTCAGCAGTCGGGGTGTAGCTCAGCCTGGTAGAGCGCTACGTTCGGGACGTAGAAGTCGCAGGTTCAAATCCTGTCTCCCCGACCAACTCCGCAGCGATGCGGTTGCTGACCCAGAAAACGCCGGCCGATGCCGGCGTTTTTCGTTTGGGGCGTCGGCCGCCCCGGCTTCGTCCCGATCCACGCATGCGCGCATCGACGCGCGCTGCGGCATCATGCGGCGCAGTTCCCCGTCCGGCCGCCCATGCCCCTTTCCATCGAGTCCTTCGAACAGCACGGCCGCCCCTGCGTGCGCCTGCGCCATTCCGCCGGCGCGAGCGTCGCCATCAGCCTGCACGGCGCGCACGTGCTGTCGTGGATGCCGGCGCCCGGTCGCGAGCGCCTGTACCTGAGCCCGAACGCCAGCCACGCGCCCGGCAGTGCGATCCGCGGCGGGATTCCCGTGGTCTTCCCGCAGTTCGCCGGGCGTGGCCCGCTGGTGAAGCACGGCTTCGCGCGGCTGCTGGAATGGCGCTTCGCCGGCCTGCAGGACGCCACCCCGTTCGGCGAGGCGGCGGTGTTCGAACTGGACGACAGCGAACACACCCGTGCGCTGTGGCCGTTCCGCTTCGGTGCACGGCTGCACGTGACGCTGTCGCCGGGCGCGCTCGACGTGGGCCTGGAAGTGCTCAATCGCGACGAGACGCCGTTCGCCTTCACCGCCGCGCTGCACACCTACCTGCGCGTGGGGCGCCTCGCGGCGGTCGAGCTCGACGGCCTGCAATCCACGCCGTACGAGGACAGCGCACGCAAGGGCGCGGCGATGCCGGCGTCCGGCGCGCCGGTGCGTTTCGAAGGCGAACTGGACCGGATCTATGCAGGCGCGCCGAGCGCGCTGCGGCTGCGCGAAGGCGACTCGACGCTGCACATCGACGCCGAAGGTTTCCGCGACGCGGTCGTGTGGAATCCCGGCGCGACGCTGGCGGCGTCGATGGGCGACCTCGGCGCCGGCGAGCACCTGCGCTTCGTCTGCGTGGAAGCGGCGGCTGTCGTGGAGCCGGTCCCGCTCGCGCCAGGGGAGCGGTGGCTGGGCGTGCAGCGGTTGCGGGAGTGAATGCCGGCGGTTCTTGCTTCTCCCTGCGGACCAGGTGCACGGAGGGCGGATGAGGGATGACCCCGAAGAGAGAGCGCCTCAAGCATCCCGCGACTCCTCATGCCGCACCTGCCCTTCCCCGCGCACCACGAAGCGCTCGATCGTCAGCGACTCCGCGCCCATCGGCCCGTACGCATGCAGGCGCGTGGTCGAGATGCCGATCTCCGCGCCGAGCCCCAGCTGCCCGCCGTCGTTGAATCGCGACGACGCATTCACCATCACCGCCGAACTGCGCGTACCGCGCACGAAAGCCTCGGCCGCGGCCTCATCCTGCGTCGCGATCACCTCGGTGTGGTCCGAGCCGAACCGTGCGATGTGCGACAGCGCCGCGTCGAGGTCGTCCACCACCCGCACCGCGATCACCAGATCGAGGTATTCGGCCGCGTAGTCGCCCTCGTCCGCCTCGCGGACCTGCGGCAGGATCGCGCGCGTGCGTTCGCAGCCACGCATTTCGACGCCACGCGCAGCCAGGCGCGCCAGCGCGGACGGCAGGAAATCCGCCGCGACATCGCGATGCACCAGCAGTGTTTCCAGCGCATTGCACACGCCCGGCCGCGACGCCTTGCCGTCGACGAGCAGGTCCAGCGCGAGCGCCAGGTCCGCCGCGCGATCGACGTAGAGATGGCACACGCCCTTGTAGTGCTTGATGACCGGCACGCGCGCATGCTCGGCCACGAAGCGGATCAGGCTTTCGCCGCCGCGCGGGATCGCCAGGTCGATCAGGTCCGACAGTTGCAGCAGCTCCAGCACGTGCTCGCGCGCGGGATCGCTGACCAGCGACACCGCCGCTTCCGGCAATCCTTCCGCGCGCAGCGCCGCGTGCAGGCAGGCGGCGATGGCGGCGTTGCTCGCGCGCGCTTCCGAGCCGCCACGCAACAGCACCGCGTTGCCGGCCTTCAGGCATAGCGCGGCGGCATCGGCGGTCACGTTCGGGCGCGCCTCGTAGATCATCGCGATCAGGCCCAGCGGAATGCGCTGGCGTTCGACGATCACGCCGTTCGGACGCACCTCGCGCCGCACGATGCCTGCAAGCGGATCGGCCTGCACGGCGACCTCGCGCAGGCCCTGCGCGATCGCGTCGATGCGCGCGTCGTCGAGCTTCAGGCGATCGAGCACCGCATCGTTCAGGCCGGCGGCGCGACCGCGCTCCATGTCTTCGGCGTTCGCGGCAAGCACCTCCGCGCGACGCTGCGAAAGCACGTCGGCCATGCCTTCGATCAGGCGCTGGCGCGCGGCGCCGTCCAGGCGCGCGATCCGCATCGCCGCTTCGCGCGCGCGTTCGGCGAGATGACGCACGTAACCGCTCATGGCGTGGCCTCCTTGTGGGCACTCGAATCGAGCAGCACCAGATCGTCGCGATGCACCACCGATTCGCCGTAGCGGAAACCGAGGATGGTTTCGATCTCGTTGCTGTGCCGGCGCGCGATGCGCCGGATCTCGCCCGCGCTGTACTGCGCGATGCCGCGTGCGAACGCGTCGCCCTGCCCGCTCGCGACTTCCACCACGTCGCCGCGACGGAACTCGCCCTCGACCGAAAGCACGCCGCCGGGCAGCAGCGACGCGCCCTGGCGATGCAGCGCCGCGAACGCACCCGCATCGACGAACAGGCGACCGGAAGACGGCGCATGCCGCAGCCATTGCTTCCGCGCGCGCAGGCGGTCGCCCTGCGCGAGCACCAGCGTGCCGTGCAGGCGATCGTCGTGAAGCGCACGCACCACGTCACCATCGCGACCGCAGAACAGCGCCGTCGCGATACCCGCCGCGCCGGCCTTCGCAGCGGCATCGAGCTTGGTGCGCATGCCGCCGGTGCCGAGCGCGCCGGCGCCACCGCTCGCGGCCTGCAACAGTTCCGGCGTGATCGCCTCAACGCGCGCGATCGGCCGCGCCGACGGATCGGCCGGATGCGCGCTGTAGAGCCCACCGATGTCGGTGGCGATCAGCAGCAGGTCCGCATCGACCAGCGATGCGACCGCGGCGGCGAGGTTGTCGTTGTCGCCGAGCTTGAGTTCGTCCACCGCCACCGCATCGTTCTCGTTGATGACCGGCAGCGCGCCCAGGCGCAACAGTTCGCGCAGGGTGGCGCGCGCGTTGAGATAGCGGCGGCGGTTGCGCAGGTCGTCATGCGTGAGCAGCACCTGCGCGACCGGGCGATCGATCAATCGCTGCCAGAACGTCACCAGCGACGCCTGCCCGAGCGACGCAAGCGCCTGTCGCAATACGAGCCCGTCGCCGCCCGCAGCGACGCGATGCCGCCCCGCCGCGACCGCGCCCGACGACACAAGGACGACATCGCGCTGCCGCATTCGTGCGTGTTCGATGAAGCGCGCCAGTGCGCCGGCATGACGCGGATCGAGCCCGCCTTCGCCCGACAGCAGGCTGCTGCCCACCTTGAGCACGGCGCGCCGCCAGTCTGGCAGCGGTTGCGCGGGGAAATCGGTGGCGTTCATCGCAAGGTTCTCCGCGCGCTATCGCGTGCCGTACTCCCAGTCGAACGGCACGCCGGTTTCGCCCAGCACGAAGCGCACCAGTTGCGGGAAGCCCGCTTCACTGCGCACGTCGTTCGACAGGATGGCCACGCAGCGTTCGTGCTGTTCGACGCAGACCCAGGTATTGCCGGTCGTTTCGTTGTGCCCGCCCTTGAAGAAACCCCGGCCTTGCGGGCCGTCGAACACCACCACGCCGAGGCCGGCCGCAAGATCCTTGCGGCGCTGTTCGACCGGAAGCTCCGGCTGCAGCGTCGGGAACTGCGACTTCGTGGTGATCGCCAACTGCGGCTTCACGATCTCCGCGCGGCTCTCGCGCGTGAGTCCGTCGCCACGCACGAAGGCCGCGGCGAACTCCGCGAAATCGGCGATGGTGGTGTCCATCGAACCGGCCGCGCGCACCTTCGATCGCTCGTCGTGCGGCTCGATCCTGCCGTTCTCGTCCCAGCCATCGGCGAGGTTGCCGGCGAAGTCGTCGCGCCAGATCAGGCTTGTTCGCGACATGCCGAACTCCTTGAAGACACGCGCCGTTTCCGCGCCGACGTCGATGCCCTTTCCGGTTTCCAGCGCGAACTGCAGCGTGTTCAGGCCATCGCCCGAGTACGCGTAGCGCGCGCCGGGATCGAAGTGGAAATGCAGCTTCTCGTCGGGTTCGAGGAATCCGAAGTTCGCGAACCCCGTCGAATGCGTCAGCACGATGCGTGGCGTGAGCTTGCGCCAGCGCGGGTCCAGCGCGGTCCAGTCGGCATAGCGGTTCGTGATGTCGGCCGATGCATACGATGGCAACGGCTTCGGCAGCAGGTCCGCGAGCGGAGTGTCGAGCGTGAAACGCCCCGCATCGACCTGCCGCATCACGGTGTATGCGAACACCGCCTTGGTCAGCGACGCGCCGTACATGATCGTGTCGATCTGCAGCGGATCGCCCGCCGCGTTGCGCACGCCGTGCGCGGCGACGTGGACCGGCTTGCCGCCGTCGATGATCGCGATCGCCAGCCCCTTCGCGCCGGTGTCGCGCATCACGCGCGCGACTTCGGCCTCGATGGCGGCGGGTGCGGGAATCGCGTGCGCCGCCGCCAGGGCGGGCGCGACCGCGAGCATTGCGATGAACCAACGGCGCATGTGGAGCTCCCCTTCATCATGGTCGAACCGTGTGATGCGGAACTGCGACTGCAACTGCCCTGGTGCTGCTACCCGCCGAGACGTTCCTTCAATGCATCCAGGCGAAGGTCGGCGGATGCGCCCGGCGACACGCGCGCGCGCAGGCTCGTATCCGGATCGCCCCCGGCCCAGCGTGCGGGATCGGCTGCGAGCCGGTACGCCTCGCGGAACGGCAGGCCCTGGCGCGCCATGTCGACCGCGAGATCCGTCGCGTACATCGACGGGTCCAGCGTTTCGCGCATGCGGTCGGTCTTCCATTCGAGGTTGCGCAGCAGGTCAGGCAGCAACTCCAGCGCATCCAGTCCACGACCGAACGCGTGGAAGATCGCGCCCTTCGAGAACTGCAGGTCGCGGTGATAGCCCGACGGCAACGAGAGCAGTTGTTCGATCTCGGTGCGCGCGGCGGCGGCGGCGGAATAGCTGGCGCGCATCAGTTCGATCACATCGGGATTGCGCTTGTTCGGCATGATCGAACTGCCGGTCGTGTACTGCGACGGCAGCGCGACGAAGCCGAACTCGGCGCTGGTGAACAGGCTCAGGTCCCAGGCGAGACGACGCAGGTCGAGCAGCGCCGACGTCAACGCTTCGATCGCCGCCATCTCGAACTTGCCACGCGACAGCTGCGCGTACGCGGCCGATACCTGCATTCGTCCGAAGCCCAGCGCCTGCGTGGTGTGGTCGCGCGCGAGCGGCAGGTTCACGCCGTAGCCGGCGGCACTGCCGAGCGGATTCGCGTCGACCCACGCTAGCGTGTCGGCGGCGCGCTGCGCGTCGTCGATGAAGCCTTCCGCCCACGCGGCCCACCACATGCCGAGCGACGACACGACGGCACGTTGCAGATGCGTGTAGCCCGGCAGTGGCACGGCCTGTTCGGCCTCCGCGCGAGCGAGTGCGACCTGCGCGCTTTCGCGACATGTGGCGACGAGGCGCGTCAGGCGATCCTTCAGCCACAGGCGCGTCGCGACGAGGATCTGGTCGTTGCGGCTGCGGCCGGTGTGGATCTTCTTGCCCGCATCGCCGAGGCGTTCGACCAGTCGGGCTTCGATCGCCGAATGCCCGTCCTCGTACTGCTCGTCGAGCACGAAACGCCGCGCCTTGAAGTCATCGGCAAGGGTCGACAGTTCGCGTTCCAGCCCGGCGAGCTCGGCGGCGGTGAGAATGCCGATCTGCTGCAATCCCTGCGCGTGCGCGCGGCTGGCTTCGATGTCGAACACGAAGAACTCGCGATCCAGGATCACGTCCTCGCCGGCGAGGAATTTCTGGATGCGCGCGTCGACCTTGACGCCGGGTTTCTGCCACAACAGTTCGGACATGGGGGTCACCTTCCAGCGATCTTGGCGCGGTCTCGTAGCGCTTTATCGTGCAATGCCCAGCTTCTCGTCGAAGCCGAACGCGAGGTTGAGATTCTGCAGCGCCTGCGTCGCCGCACCCTTCAGCAGGTTGTCCTCCGTCGCGACCACGACCAGGCGACGACCATCCGGCGAAAGCGTGAAACCGCCGAGTTCGACGTGATGCTTGCCGGCGATGCGGCTCACCCACGGCGCCTCGTCGAGCACGTCCACCAGCGCCTCGCCCGCGTAGCGTTCGCGATAACGCGCGACGACGGCCTCGCGATCGAACGAGGTCGAAAGCGGCAGGTTCGCCGTGATCGTCAAGCCACGGAAGTGCGGCGCGACGTGCGGCAGGAACTGCACTTCGTGGCCGAGCTGGCGCGTGACCTCGCGCTCGTGCACGTGGTTGGTCAGCGCGTACGGCATCAGGTTGTCGCGCAGCTTTTCCGGATCGTTCCTGTCCGACGGCGACGTTCCCGCGCCGGAACAGCCCGACACACCGAAGCACTGCACCGGCCCTCCCAGCGCATCGAGCATGGGCGCGACCGCCAGCTGCATCGCGGTCGCATAACAGCCGGGATTGCTGATGCGGCGCTGTCCGGCGTACTTCGCGCGCGTGAGTTCGGGCAGGCCGTAGTACCACGTATCGTCGAAACGGTAATCGGCGGACAGATCGACGATCACCGGATCCACGCCCGCCGCATCGAAGGCCGCCACGCATGCGGCGGCCTTGCCGTTCGGAAGCGCGAGCACGACCGCGTCGGCGCCAAGCGCCGGCAACTCATCGTTCGCCGGCGCGACGTACCGCAGCCCGGAATCGATGCCCGCAACGCCTTCGAAGTGGTCGGCGACGCGCTGGCCGACGAGCTCGCGCGACGAGACGAACGCGAGTTCGAAATCCGGATGGCCGGCGATCAGCCGGATGAGTTCGGCGCCGACGTAACCACGCGCGCCGACGATGCCCACGGACCTGCTCTTGACGGACCTGCTCACGTCCGGTCGCTCCCTTGCTCGTGTCGTTCCAGGCGATGAAGCAGGTTGCGCTTCACCGCTGGCCATTCGGATTGGATGATCGAGAACGCGACGGTGTCGCGCACGCTGCCGTCGGCATGGCGACGATGGCTGCGCAGCACGCCGTCCTGCTTCGCCCCGAGCCGCGCGATCGCCGTGCGCGAGGCGTGATTGAACCAGCTGGTTTCGAAACCCACGCACATGCAGCCCATCGATTCGAACGCATGCGTGAGCAGCAGCAGCTTGGCCTGCGTGTTCAGGCCCGTGCGCTGCACGCGCGACGCGTACCAGGTGTAGCCGATCTGGACGCGCGGCACGGTCGGATCGAGATCGTAGAAACGCGTGCAACCAACGAGCTCGCCATTCGCGTCATGCACCGCGAACGCGAGCGCCTTGCCCTGCGACTGCATCTCCAGCGCGGCGGCGATATGGCTTTCGATGTCCTTCGGCTCGGGCACGTTGGTGTACCACAGGCGCGAGAGTTCGCCGTCGCCCAGCGCGATGCGCAGCCCGGCGGCATGCGCCGGACGCAGCGGTTCGAGCGCGACATGCTCGCCGCGAAGGCTGGGGACACGGGTCCAGTGATCGACTTGCGCGCTCATTCGTTTCCCCTCAGTCCTTCAGCGTAGCGGTCCGTCCCGCGCAGTGCGCCACGCAGCGGGCGATCTCGTCGAACGTGTCCATGCCGTACCAGAACACCTTCCACTTCTCCTGCTTCAGGCAGCCGTCGGACTCGGCGTAATAGAACGGATTCACCGGGTTTCCGTGGCGCGAACGCCAGAACAGGCGCGGATTCTGCTCGCGCATCACCAGCCACACCGCGCGGCCGAGGCCCTCGCCCTGCGCTTCGTCGAGCACGGCGAACTTGTCGAGGTAGATACCGGCTTCCTCGCTCGTCAGGATCACCGCCGCGCGATAGTTCTCGCTGACGTACGCGCGATGCAGCCTGGTGCGCTCGAAGTAGTCCGGCAGCAGGCGGCGACCGAACGCCGATTCGATGAGCCCGCGCAGGCGTTCCAGGTCGAGCTCGTTCCACTGCGACACCTGCAGCACGCGCTCGCCGCGACGCACCAGCGTGCCCGAGCCCTTGTGGGTGAACAGCTCCTTGGCCAACTCGCTTGGCTTGGTGATCGACACCGAAGAGGTCAGCGGCAGCTTGTCGAGCAGATCCTTGATCTGCTCGATCTTCACGCGCATGCCGCCGTTGATCCACGGCTGCGACATCAGGTGGTCGTACTCGGTGGACAGGTTGATCGAGTCGATGACCTTGCCGTTGTCGTCGAGCAGGCCGCCGGTGCCGGTGAGGAAGACGATCTTGTACGGCTGCAGCTTCTGCACGAGTTCGTTCGCGGCGAAGTCGGCATTGACGTTGAGGATCTGGCCGGACGCAGTTTCGCCGAGGCTCGCGATCACTGGAATGGAACCGGCGCGCAGGCTCGCCTCGATCGGCGCGAGGTTCACGCGCTTCACTTCGCCGACCAGGCCGTAGGTGTCGCGGTCGAGGTAGTCGGATTCGAACACGCCCGAGACGATCGACGTCGCGCGCGCGTCGAACGCCTGCAGCGCTTCCACCAGCTTCAGGTTCTGCGACTGGAACACGCGACGCACGATGGCGAGCGCTTCGGGCGAGGTGACGCGAAGGCCGTTCACCGTCTGCTTCACGATGCCGGCGGCGGACAGCTCCTCGTCGAGTTGCGGGCCGGCGCCGTGGATGACGATGGGCGTGAGGCCCACGTCCTGCAGGAACGCGAGCGAGGACGTCAGCGCTTCCAGATCGTCGCGCAGCACCGCGCCGCCGACCTTCACCACGGCGAAGCGCTTGGCGTCCAGTTGCGAGAAGCGCTTGAGGTACTGCGAGATCTCCTTCGCGCTGGCCATGCTCGAGAGCAGGCGCACGATGGTTTGTCTCGTCTGGATGTCACGGGTGTCGTTCACGTATTGCGTTCCGTTGGTCTCTGTAGCCCGGGTAAGCGCGGCGCACCCGGGTATGCGTCGATCTCGGGTGCGGCCTGCGGCCTACCCGGGCTACGTCAATGTTCGAGGATGCGGGTTACCGATTCGGTGTAGCGCTGCAGTTGCTCCAGCGCGACCCATTCGTCGGCGGTGTGCGCCTGGGCGATGTCGCCGGGACCGTAGACGATCGCGGTGAGGCCGGCGGCGGAGAACAGCGACGCTTCCGTCCAGAAATCCACCGCGTTGCCGATCGGCAGGCCCAGCGCATCGGCGAGGTCGCGCGCTTCCAGGCGCCGGTTCTCCGCATCCGCGATGTCGCCCGACGGCAGCGACGGACCGCGGAAGGTTTCCTCGTAACGCTCCACCGCGCCGGCCTCGATAAGCGTGCCGAAGCGCTCGTGCAGCGCATCGATCGACATCGACGGCAGCGGGCGGAAGCCGAAACGCAACTCGGCGCTCGGCGCGATCATGTTCGCCTTGATCCCGCCTTCGACGCGGCCGATGTTGAAGCGCAGGCCGGTCAGCCCGCCGAAACGCTGGTGCGCCTGGCTTTCGACGAAGTCCAGCGCGTGACCGCCCCAGCGGATCGCCTGGTGCAGCGCGCTGGCCTGCATCGCGTTCGCGCCCGATGCGTGACCTGCAACGCCGCGGAAGCGCATCAGCACCGAGCTGATGCCGCGATGCGCGAGTACCGCTTCGCATTGCGTGGGTTCGGCGACGATGACGTCCTGGAACGCATGCGCGGTCGCGAGGAATGCCGCGATGCAGCGCGCGTCGTTCGCTTCCTCGTCGGTGGAGAACAGGAACGCGGCATCGCCCTTGGTCGCCGCAGCGGCGGTGAGCAATCCGGCGGCGGCGCCCTTGATGTCGCACGCGCCCAGGCCGATGGCGCGGTCGCCGGCGACGCGCAGCACGTGCGGATCGGCGCTCCACGCTTCCGATGACGGAACGGTGTCGAGATGCACGTTGAACAGGCGGCGTGGATTGCCGCGCACGGCCAGCATCGACACGGCGCCGTCGCCGTGGTCCGTCACGTCGATGCGGAAGCCACGAAGCTGCGTGCGCAGGTAATCGAAGATGCCGCCGGTGCCGATGGCGCGCGGCGGATTGCGGGTGTCGAAGGACACCAGGGCTTCGAGGTGTTGGAGGGTCTGGTCGAGCATGTCGTTTGCGCAGGAGTGCGTGGAGAGGAGTGAGGAGTGAGCATCGCTTCGCTCACTTCCCGCTTCTGCTGTTTCTCGCTTCTCAGCCCTTCCGGTTGACCTCGGCCCACAGCGTGCTGCTCATTCCGAACAGCTTGATGAAGCCTTCGGCCTCGGCCACGCCCCAGTCCGCCGCCTGCGCGTAGGTCGCGCCCTTGGCGTTGAGGATGTGCCTGGACTCGATGGCGACCGCATTGACGATGCCACCCTGCGTTTCCAGCGTGACTTCGCCGTTCACGGTGGACTGGCTCGACTGCAGGAACGCCTCCAGGTCGGTCTTCAGCGGATCGTGGAAGAAGCCTTCGTAGACCAGCTCCACCCACTTGCGCGCGACCTCGGGCTTGAAGCGGTTCTGCTGCTTGCTCAGCACCGCTTCCTCCAGCGCGCGATGCGCGGTGAGCAGCGCGGTCAGGCCCGGCGCTTCGAAGATGATGCGGCCCTTCAGGCCGATCGTCGTGTCGCCCGTGTACAGGCCGCGACCCACGCCGTACTGCGCGAACAGACCGTTGAGCTTGGCGAGCATCGTGTGCCCTTCGATCTTCTGGCCATCGAGCGTCACCGCTTCGCCGTTCACGAAACCGATCTTCACGCGCAGCGTGTCGGCCGGCCACTCGGCGCGCGGCCTGCACCAGCCACGTGCGCCCTCGCCCGGCGTCTGCCAGCGATCGATCTCGCCGCCGGACATCGTCACGCCCAGCAGGTTCTCGTTGATCGTGTATGCCTTCTGCTTCGCGCGCACGCCGAAGCCGCGGTCTTCCAGGTACTTCTGCTCGTAGGCGCGGACTTCGGTGTGTTCCTTCTGGATCTCGCGGATCGGCGCCACGATCTCGTACTCGCCCAGCGCCTTCACCGCCAGGTCGAAACGCACCTGGTCGTTGCCCATGCCGGTGCAGCCATGCGCGATCGCCTTCGTCCCCAGCTCGGCGCAACGCTTCAGCGCCGCTTCGACGATGAGGTAACGGTCGGACACCAGCAGCGGATACTGCGACTGGTAGCCCTCGCCCGCCCACACGAACGGCTTGACGAAGCCAGCCCAGATCGCCGGGCCGCCATCGACGGTGACGTGCGAGGCGACGCCCAGTTCCGCGGCGCGCTGCTCTATGGAGGCGCGCTCTTCCGCATCCACGCCGCCGGTGTCGGCGAACACGGTGTGCACGTTCCAGCCGCGCTCCTTCAGGTAGGGAACGCAGAAGCTGGTGTCGAGGCCGCCGGAGAAGGCGAGGACGATGTCCCTGGCGCCGGGATTCGGGGTCTGGGATTCGGGATTCGTGGAAGCGTTCTGCTGGGACATGGGGGGGCTCTGTTTCGATGAGAGGTGGAGAACTGGACCGTGATTGCTGTTTCGAATCACGAATCCCGAATCACGAATCACGGCCTTGCATCAGCGCCGCCATGATCGCCTTCTGCACATGCAGCCGGTTCTCGGCTTCGTCGATGGCGATGCACTGCGGCGAATCCATCACCGCGTCGGTGGCTTTCACGTTGCGGCGCAGCGGCAGGCAGTGGCTGAAGACGCCGTTGTTGGTCAGCGCCATCTTCGCCTCGTCGACGATGAAGTGCTTGTACTCATCGCGGATGGGCTTTTCCGGTTCCCAGTTGCCGAAGAACGGCAGCGCGCCCCAGCTCTTGGCGTAGACGACGTCGGCGCCGCGATAGGCGCTTTCGATGTCGTGGCTGATGGCGAAGGAGCCGCCGCTTTCGGCGACGTTCTGCTCGGCCCAGCCGATGTAGCGCTCATCCAGCACGTACTGCGGCGTCGGGCACAGCAGCGTGACGTCCATGCCCATGCGCGTGGCGATCGTCAGCGCGGAGTTCGCCACCGCGGTGTTGAGCGGCTTGGGATGGTAGGTCCAGGTCAGCACGTACTTCCTGCCGCGCAGGTCGGAGGTGCCGAAGTGCTCCTGCAGCGCGAGGATGTGCGCGAGTTCCTGGCACGGGTGCGTGATCGTCTCCATGTTGATCACCGGCACCGGCGAGTACTTCGCGAAGCTGTTGAGCACGATGTCCTGGCGGTCGAGCTGCCAGTCGACGAACTTCGGGAACGCGCGCACGCCGATCAGGTCGACGTAACGGCCCAGCACGCGCGCGACTTCGGCGATGTGCTCCTCGGTGTCGCCGTCCATGACCGTGCCGAGGTTGAATTCGATCGGCCATGCGTCCTTGCCCGGCTGCAGCACCACGGCATGGCCGCCGAGCTGGAAGGCGCCCAGTTCGAAGCTGGTGCGCGTGCGCATCGAGGGGTTGAAGAACACCAGCGCGATCGACTTGCCCTTCAGCTGGTCGCCGAGCTTGCTGCGTTTGAACCGCGCGGCCTGCGCGAGCAGCGCGTCGAGGTCGTCGCGCGACCAGTCCTGGGTGTTGAGGAAGTGCCTGTGGGTCATCGACTGCGTTCCGGTGGGGAGTGGATCGCTGGGCCGAAAAGCAGAAAAGCCCAGCGCGTAGGCTGGGCTTTCCGTGTGTCACTTCGCCTGTTGCGAATGGCGCGTGCGACCGTCTACCCAGCGGATTGGCGGGTGTACGGTCGGCGCGCGCGCGAGGTCATCCCCGCCGCCATCCAGGCGGAGGTGAGCACGTCGGCGTCGGCGTAAAGGGCGTTCATGAGGGGGCGAATGCTCGCATGCGAGGGGGGCCGGCGCAACACATTTGTGCCCGGGGTTGGGAACGGATGGGTCGCGCCTGCCGGCATGGTGATCCGGCAAAGCCGCTGCACGCAGCTGGCTTGGCGGACGCGGCCCGGATCTACCGGCTGCGCGGCGGCTGCACGACCGGCGTCACGGAAACCCGGATCCGCAGCCGGTTGCCCGGATCCTCCGGCAGGCGCGAGCGGTACTTGGCGCCCTTGTAGGTGTAGTCGACGTCGTAGGCGATCGGCCGACGGAACTCGCGTTCGACGGTGACCGGCTTGCAGTCCACCGCCGCCGCCTGCTTGTCCTTCTCCTCGCGGCCGAGGGCTTCCTTCACGGCGCCGATCGCGCGCGAGAGCTTGGAATCGCCCTTGGGTTCCTCGCACTGCTCCTCGACCGAGCTCGCCTTGAGGGTCTGGTAGACCGGCGTCACGCGCAGCACCTGCGCGTAGTCGAAGCGGACGTTCTCCGCCTGGATGACCGTGTTCTGCGTCGGCGCCTGCTGCGCCTGCGCCGCCCCCACCCACAGCATCGCGATGGCCACCGCGGCGACGGGCCCGGACAGGGCGGCTGCTGTCGCCGGCAGGAACGTGACTCGACGGGCCATCACTCTCGCAAGGTAGGGAAATGTTCAGAAAGTGTAAGCGGATACGGTGGCCGGGGTCTGAACCCCGCCTTTAGGTTGCCCGGGGTGGTGGACGCGCGGAGCCGGGTCGCGAGCCCCGGCGCTGCCGCTAGAATGGCCGGCACTTCCGGCGGTAACCCCATGAGCCTGCATCTTTTCAACAGCCTGACGCGTCGGGTCGAGCCGTTCGCGCCCCTCAATCCCGCCCGCCCGACCATGTACCTGTGCGGGCCCACGGTCTACAACTTCGTCCACATCGGCAACGCGCGCGGGCCGGTGGTGTTCGGCGTATTGGCCGAGGTGCTGCGCCGCCGATTCGGCGGCCTGGCCTACGCCCGCAACATCACCGACATCGACGACAAGATCAACAACGCCGCCCGCGAGCGCGGCGTGCCGATCTCGGAGATCACCACCCGCTTCACCGCCGCGTACCTGGACGACATGGCCGCGCTGGGCGTGAAGCCGCAGGACATCCAGCCCGAGGCGACGGCGCACGTGCCCCAGATCATCGCGATGATCCAGCGCCTGATCGACGCCGGCCACGCCTACGAGGCCGAAGGCCACGTGCTGTTCGCCGTCGGCACCTTCGCCGGCTACGGCAAGCTGTCGCGCCGCGATCCGGAGGAACTGCTCGCCGGCGCGCGCATCGACGTGGCGCCGTACAAGCGCGATGCGGGCGATTTCGTGCTGTGGAAGCCGTCCACCGACGATCTCCCCGGCTGGGAATCGCCCTGGGGCCGCGGCCGTCCGGGCTGGCACATCGAATGCTCGGCGATGGCCGCCGCGCACCTGGGCGAGACCATCGACATCCACGCTGGCGGCGTCGACCTGCAGTTCCCGCACCACGAGAACGAGATCGCGCAGAGCGAGTGCGCCCACGGCGGCAGGATCTTCGCCCGCTACTGGCTGCACAACGGCATGCTGAATTTCGGCGGCGCCAAGATGGCCAAGTCGGTCGGCAACATCCAGCGCGTGCACGATCTGGTCCGGCAGTACCCGCCGGAGGCGCTGCGTTTCGCGCTGCTGTCGGCGCATTACCGCCAGCCGCTGGAGTGGTCCGACGGGCTGATCGAACAGAGCGTGCGCACCCTGGACCGGCTGTACGGAACCTTGCGCGATCTGGCGGATGTCTCCGCCGATGCCGCGATTCCGGACACCGTGGAAGCCGCGCTGGACGACGACCTCAACACGCCGCAGGTGATGGCGGAAATCGCGCGCATCGCCGGCGAGGCGCGCAAGGCCGGGTCGGTCGACGAGAAGGCGCGACTGAAGTCGGAACTGCTCGGCGCGGGTCTGGCGCTCGGTCTGCTCCAGCAGGAACCGGCGGCGTGGTTCGCGCGCGGCACCGACGATGACGACGACGCGCGGATCCAGGCGCTCATCGACGAGCGTGTCGCGGCGAAGAAGGCCCGTGATTTCGCGCGTGCGGACGCGATCCGCGACCAGCTCGCCGGCGAAGGCATCCTGCTGGAAGACACGCCGCAGGGCGTGCGCTGGAAGCGCGGTTGATGCTTTTTTGCTCCTTCCCCTGCTTTGGGGGAAGGTGAAGTGAACTGCGGCCACGTTTGACCTGGTCGCTGCACCCGGCGCTTCGCGCCGCCTACCCTCCCAACCTCCGTCTGCAAGCAGGGGGAGGAGCAAACAAGACGGCCCCGCGAGACAGCCTGCGGCGCAACAACAAACCTCACCGTGCATTCCGCTCGCACGCGTAAAATCACACGCAATGAACGCCATCGCCGCCCCCACCAGCCCGTTCCCGCTCGAAGCCACCGCGCGCGAGGCGCAGCAGGCCATCCGCGATGAGTTCGCCTTCTTCGGCGACTGGTCCGAGCGTTATCAGTATCTGATCGACCTCGGCCGCAAGCTGCCGGACCTGCCGGCGGACTGGAAGACCGAGGAACACCGCCTGCACGGCTGCCAGTCGATGGTCTGGATCGTCGCCGAGGGCGATGCCGACCGGCTCGATTTCCATGCCATAAGCGACTCGGCCATCGTCTCGGGGCTGATCTACCTCGCCCTGCGCGTCTATTCGGGCCGCAGCGCGAAGGAGATCTCCGAAACCGACGCGGACTACATCGCCGAGATCGGGTTGGCGAAGCACCTCTCGCCCACCCGCAGCAACGGCCTGGCGGCCCTGCTGGGCTTCATCCGCGAGCGAGCGCGCCAGGCGCTGTGAGTCCTGACCGGTGAGCGAAGCTGCAGAGAGCGAAAGTCCCGCCCACCCCGGCGTCGGCGAACTCCTGCGCAACCGCGGCTTCACCGGCCTGCTGACCTATCGCCTGCTGGCGATGCTGTCCTACCAGATCGTCGCGGTGACGGTCGGGTGGCATGTGTACGAACTCACGCGCGACGCGTTCGCGCTCGGCCTGATCGGCCTGGCCGAAGTCATTCCGTATTTCTGCTTCGCGCTGTTCGCCGGATACGCGGTGGACCACCTGCCACGTCGCCGGCTCGGCATGGCGGCGTGCATCGGTTTGCTGCTCACGACACTGACGCTCGCCGGCGTCGCGTCGGGCGTTTTGCCGGCGGGCACCTCCTGGTTCGGCACGCTCACGATCTACGCGGCGATCGCGGTGAACGGCGTGGTGCGTGCGTTCCTGGCGCCGGTGTACATGTCGCTGTTCGCGCGCGTGCTCAAGCGCGAGGAATTCGTCCGCGGCGCGGGCGTGAGCAGCGTGGTGATGCAGACCGGCCTGGTCTTCGGCCCCGCCGCCGGCGGCCTGCTGGTGGCCTGGGGCGGCAAGAGCGCCGCCTACCTCGTCGCGGCTGCCTTCGCGGCGGCGGCGGCGATCGCGGTGATCACGCTTCGCGTGACCGAGCCGCCGCTGCCGAGCGAACGCGCGCCGGTGTTCAAGAGCATCGGCGAAGGGCTGCGTTTCGTCCTCAACACGCAGGTCGTGCTGGGCGCGCAGGCGCTGGACATGTTCTCGGTGCTGTTCGGCGGCGCGGTCGCGCTGCTGCCGGCGTTCATCAACGAGATCCTGCATTACGGCCCCGAAGCGCTGGGCCTGCTGCGCGCCTCGCCGGCGGTGGGCGCGGTGCTGATGGGCATCTACCTGGCGCGACGGCCGCTGCAACGCCACGCGGGACGCGTGCTGCTGATCGCGGTGGCGGGCTTCGGCCTGTCGATCATCGGCTTCGCGATGTCGCGGCATCTGTGGCTGTCGTCGCTGATGCTGGTGTTCTCCGGCATGTGCGACGGCGTGTCGGTGGTGCTGCGCTCGACCATCCTGCAGCTGGCGACGCCGGATCATATGCGCGGGCGCGTGTCGTCGATCAACGGCATCTTCATCGGCTCGTCGAACGAGCTGGGCGCGTTCGAATCGGGCGTCGCGGCGAAACTGCTGGGCCTGGTGCCGTCGGTGATCTTCGGCGGCTGCATGACCCTGGCCGTGGTGGGCGCGACCGCGAAGCTGGCGCCGAAACTGCGCCGGCTCGATCTGCGCGACCTGCACTGATGTCCGCCATCACCGACGCGACCGCCGCGGAAACGCAGCGCATCTGCCTGGGGCTGCAGGCGTTCAATCGCGCGGCGGCGGGCAGTATCGACTGCATTGCGATCCAGCTCGCGGCAAAGGACGACAACGGCGAACTGATCGGCGGCATCGTCGCCGAAGTCCTGCTCGGCTGGCTGGAAATCCACGTGTTGTGGCTTCACGAACGCGTCCGCGCGCAGGGCCACGGCGCCGCGCTGCTGCACGCCTGCGAGCAGCGGGCGCTCGCACTGGGCGCGCTTCACGCACGGCTGGACACGTTCGACTGGCAGGCCGAGGCGTTCTACCGGCGCCAGGGTTACGAGCGGTTCGCGGTGCTGGAGGATTACCCGGACGCGCACGAGCGCATCTTCATGCGCAAGCGGCTGAAACCCTAGCCGCGCACCGCCGACCACGCCTCGTAGAGTCCGCGCTCGCCTTCGGGACGCAGGGGCTCCAACGACAGCGATTGCCGATCCGGCGGCAGCGCCATCTGCGCATACACGGCCGAGGTGGAGAGACCGAACGGCTCGCCGTCCTCGTTCGAATACGCGTAGTACGCGCGCGTCACGCCGCACAGGTGCATCGCGGCCATGCACATCGGACACGGATGCCCGCTCGCATAGATCACCGCTCCATCGAGGCGGGGCGAACCCGACCGCTGCGCGGCCTCGCGGATCGCGAGCAGTTCCGCATGCGCGGTGGGATCGAGGGTCGCATGGATGCGATTGGCGGCACGCGCGAGCACTTCGCCATCGCGCACGAGCACCGCGCCGAACGGACGCCCGCCTTCGGCGACGTTCGCACGCGCCAGCGCGATGGCTTCTCGCATGAAATCAGTGGGTTCGGACATGACGGCTGCGGGCTTCGTTCGGAAGCAGCAGCATGCACCGGCGGCGGGCGCGGCGCATGGACTGGATCGGGCCGTTACGGAGCGACGATGTCGCCGACCGGATGCGCTTGCGAGCAGAGCCGTTTCGCTCGCGGCGAATCGCCTTCCACGAAGCCCACCCGCCGGTAGCCCGCCGATTCGAGCGCGCTCGCGATGCGCGCGACCGCACGGTACGGGGTTTGCGGGCAGCCCACGATATTGACCCGTATCGACTCCGGATCGCCCAGGTGGCTTTGCAGGCGGTCCAGCTCGCCCGTCATGCCATCCAGTTCAAGGCTGCCGTCCGGAAGCACATGGAGATTGCGGTACACCGGCGGAGCACCGCTGCCACAACCCGCAATCACGACCAGCAGCAAACCGGCAATGTTTCGCAGAGGAAGGCTCCACCGACGGAAGGAAACCGAAACGAAAAGCCCGGCATGCGCCGGGCTTTCGTGGCTGTACAAGCGACGCTGGATCAGTCGCCCATCTGCTTCTGCAGATGTTCCCACCGCTCCTGCGCGTCGATCGTGCGCTCGGCGGTGAGGCGGGCTTCCAGGCGTTCCAGGCCGATTTCCTCGCCGGTGTCGACGCAGTAACCGTAATCGCCCGAATCCACGCGCTTGAGCGTGCTGTCGATCTTGCTGATCAGCTTGCGATAGCGGTCGCGGGTGCGAAGTTCCAGCGAGTTCTCGGTTTCGCGGGTCGCGCGCTCGGCTTCGTCGCCGACGTCGCGGACTTCGTCCTTGAGGTTCTCGATGGTCTGCTTGGATTCCTCGACCAGGTCCGCACGCCATTGCAGCAGGCGCTGGCGGAAGTACTCCAGTTGCAGCGGGTTCATGTATTCCTCGTCCACCGTGGGCTTGTAGCCCTGCGGGACGAGCGGACGGCCGGTGGCCTCATCTGTCTGGTACGGCACGACTTTGACCTTGCCTTTCGGCGCGGGAGCCTGCGGCTTGGCGACGACGGCCACGGCGACCTTGCCGGCCGGGCGCGGAGCGGTCTTGGTCGCGGGGTTGCTTGCTGCCGCCGCTTTGGTTGCAGGCGCCTTGTTGGATGCGGGTTGTGTCACTGGATTCTTGGCGACTTCTGGCTTGCTGGCGACCGGCTTGGCCGCTTGGGATTCGGCGGCCGGCTGCACTGCGGGTTTCTTGACGACAGGCTTGCCCGCCGGCTTTGCGGCCGTGGACTTGCCTTCCTGGGGAGGGGCGGCCTTCACCGGCGTGGACTTCACCGGGGCGGCCTTTTTCGCGGGGGCCGGCGCCTGCTTGGCGACCGGCTTGCCCGCCGGAGCCGCCTTCTTGGCGACGACGGGCTTCTTCGTGCTGGCGGCCGGCTTGGCCGGCACCTTCTTCGCCACCGGAGCCTTCTTGGCGACCGGCCTGGTGGCGGGAGTCTTCCTGGCCGGAGCGGCCTTCTTGGCCACCGGCTTCTTCGCCGGAGCCGCCTTCTTCGCGGCCGGCTTCTTCACCGCGGTCTTCTTCGCTGCGGGTTTGCTGGACGCGGCCTTCTTGGCGGCCGGCTTGACGGTCTTCTTGATGGCCTTGGCGGCCTTCTTCGCGGTTTTTTTCACTGCCACGAGCGACGTGTCCTTCTGTTCCCTGAGGACCTCCGGACGACGGTCCGAAGGCGGTGTGGAGCACAGCATGCCCCACTTCGTGTCCGCGCTGCATGACATCGCATGCATGTGCCGGACACCGTCCGCGGAAGCCATCGATCGTGCCGGTTCCGCGATGGTCGGTCGATCCGTGGATCGGCCGAAAACTGGAGCCTTGTGACGGGAAAGCGCGCTGTTATACCCTGCCCCGGCACCTGCGGCAACCGCATATTCAGATGCCTGTCCGCATTAAGGAACCGTGATCGACCGTCTGCTCATCATCCTGCTGCGCGGTTACAAGCGCTGGATCAGTCCGCTGCTTGGTCCGCGCTGCCGTTTCCATCCGACGTGCTCGGAATACGCCATGCAGGCCATCGCCCGTTTCGGCGCCTTCAAGGGCAGCTGGCTGGCGCTGCGCCGGATCCTGCGTTGCCATCCCCTTCACCCGGGCGGGATCGATCCCGTTCCGGAACCACCCTCTGGGAAACACTCATGCCATCGACACTGATCGTCAACGCCCGCCTGGTCAACGAAGGCCGCGAATTCGACGGCGACCTGCGCTTCGAGGACGGGCGGATCGCCCAGATCGGCACAGGCCTGTCGGCGCGCGCGAACGAATCGGTGATCGATGCCGGTGGCCGTCGCCTGCTGCCGGGCATGATCGACGACCAGGTGCACTTCCGCGAACCGGGCCTGGAATACAAGGCGGACATCGCGACCGAATCGGCCGCCGCCGTCGCGGGCGGGCTGACGTCCTTCATGGACATGCCCAACACCAACCCGCCCACGCTCGACGCCGAAGCGCTGGAAAACAAATACCGCCGCGCCGCCGGCCGGGCATGGGGCAACTACGGCTTCTACATGGGCGCGAGCAACGACAACCTCGCCGCGATCCAGTCGCTGGATCCGCTCGCCGCGCCGGGCATCAAGGTGTTCATGGGCGCCTCCACCGGCAACATGCTGGTCGACAACCCGGAGATCCTCGACGGCATCTTCCGCGATGCGCCCACGCCGATCATCACGCATTGCGAGGACACGCCGATGATCGACGCCGAACTCGCCCGCTACAAGGCGAAGTACGGCGACGACATCCCGGCCGCGTGCCATCCGGACATCCGTTCGCGCGAAGCGTGCATGAAGTCCACCCAGCTGGCGCTGTCGCTGGCCCGCAAGCACGATGCGCGCCTGCACGTGCTGCACATCAGCACGGCGGACGAACTGGCGCTGTTCGAAGCCGGTCCGCTGGTCCGCGCCGACGGCAGCCGCAAGCGCATCACCGCCGAGACCTGCATCCACTTCCTGCGCTTCGACCGCGACGACTACGCGCGGCTGGGACACCTGATCAAGTGCAACCCGGCGATCAAGGACGCCGGCGACCGCGAGGCGCTGATCCAGGCGCTGGCCGACGACGTGCTCGACGTGCTCGCCACCGACCACGCGCCGCACACGCTGGAGGAAAAGGCGCGTCCGTACACCGGCGCGCCGAGCGGCCTGCCGCTGGTGCAGTACGCGCTGGTCGCGGCGCTCGAACTCGTGCACGAAGGTCGCCTGACCACGGCGCAGGTCGTGCAGAAGTTCGCGCATGCGCCGGCACAGCTGTTCGACGTGAAGCAGCGCGGTTTCCTGCGCGAAGGCTACGCGGCGGACCTCGTGCTCATCGACGACACGCCCTTCACCGTGCAGCGCGAGGACGTGCTGTCGAAGTGCGGCTGGTCGCCGTTCGAAGGCACGACGTTCCGTTCGCGCATCGCCTCGACCTGGGTCAACGGCGAGCTCGCGTGGGACGGCCGGCAACTGGTCGGGCAACCGCGCGGCCAGCGACTGGCGTTCGATCGATGAGGTTCGCGCAGGCGTTCGCGCTGTCGCTGCTGGCGATGGCGTCGGCGGGTGGTGCGGCGGCTCCGGTATCGCAGGCGATTGCGCAGGTTTCGGCCGCCGCGACCGCGCCGGTCGATACGCGCGTGGTGTTTCCCGCGTCCGTGCAGCAGGGCTCGCTCGTGTTCGGCAAGGTGCCGGCGAACGCGACCGTGCGCTACGGCACCCGCGTGCTGCGGCCGACAAACTACGGCACGGTCGTGTTCGGCGTCGGGCGCGACGAGGCGGGGCCGGTCAGCGTCGACATCCTGACCGCCGACGGCCGCACGCAGGTCGCGAGTGTCGACGTGACGCCGCGCGACTGGCCGGTCGAGAACGTGCGCGGCGTCCCGCCGAAGACGGTGGCACCACCGCCGGACATCGCCGCGCGCATCGAACGCGAGCAGGCGCAGGTCACCGCGGCGCGTGCCCGCGACGACGATCGGGTCGATTTCGCGCAGGCGTTCATCTGGCCGCTGCAGGGCCGCATCAGCGGGCGCTTCGGCAACCAGCGCGTGTACAACGGCGTGCCGAAATCGCCGCATTCGGGCATGGACATCGCCGCGCCCAACGGCACGCCGGTGCTGGCGCCGGCCGCGGGCGTGGTCACCTTCGCCGCGCCGAACCTGTACCTCACCGGCGGTACGCTGCTGCTCGATCACGGGCATGGCGTGAGTTCGAATTTCCTGCACCTGTCGCGGATCGACGTGAAGGTGGGCGATCGCGTGCAGCAGGGCCAGGTGATCGGCGCGGTGGGCGCGACGGGACGCGCGACCGGGCCGCATCTGCATTGGGGGATGAACTGGTTCGAGGTGCGCGTGGATCCGTTGCTGGTGCTGGAGCGCACGCAGTAGTGCAGGAGTGGGTGAAGGGGAGCGGGCAGCGAGTACAGCCGCCTTCTCACTTCCTACTTCTCACTTCTCTCACCTCACGCCTCATACCACCGAATCGGCCGTATTCGCCACCGGCGTCGCCGACGTGGTGCGCAGGCGCGAGGCGGTGTAGCCGGTGACGCGGTCGCGGCCGGCGGCCTTGCTGGCGTACAGCGCGGCGTCGGCGCGTTCGAGCAGTTTCTCCACGGTTTCGCCGTGGTGGAGTTCCGCCACGCCCAGGCTCAACGTCGTGGTGAACAAACGGTTGTCGATCGACAGCGGCCGGCAGTTCACCGCCGCGCGCAGGTTCTCGGCGACGCACAGCGCTTCGCGCAACTGCGTGTCGGGAAGGACGACGAGGATCTCGTCGCCGCCGTAACGTCCGAACAGGTCGTACGTGCGCAGCCGGTTGCGCGTGCGCAGCGCGACGATGCGCAATGTCTGGTCGCCCACGCGATGGCCGTGCGCGTCGTTGATGCGCTTGAAATGGTCGATGTCGAAGAACACCACCGACAACGGACGCCGCCCGCGCTGCGCCGCCTCGGCGAGCGCTTCCAGCCGCTCGTTGATGGCCGAACGCGTCAGCGCGCCGGTCAGCACGTCGTAGGTCGCCAGGCGGCTGGCATGGTCGCGGTCGCGGCGCATCTGGTGCATGTGATCGGTCAGGCCGATGGTGAGCACCAGGCCGCCCATCGCCAGGCCGATCGGGAACGCGTACTCCATCCACTCCGGATTGCGCCAGCCGCCCAGCAGTTCGCCCATGCGCAACATCACCAGCGCGACCATCGGCGCCCACGAGAGCACCATGAAGTACGCCTCGCGCTGGCGGGCCCAGGCGCCGGTCACGCTGGCGGCGAAGGTCATCACCGCCGAGAGCAGGAACACCACGTTCGCCACCCAGCCCAGCCAGCCTGCCGCGCTGCCGATGTTCGCCAGCAGCAGCGCCAGCAGCACCGCGTTGCAGCCGTGCAGCGCGCGCATGAAACGCACGTGGCGTTCGGGCAGGTTGAGGTAGAGCGCGACGAAACTGTTGCTCGCCAGCACGCCCAGCAATCCGAACATGCGTCCGACGCGCGGATCGGAGCCGACCAGTTCGGCCAGCCAGGGCACGGCGCGGATCTCGCCGCCCATGCAGGCCAGGTAGAACGCCTGCGCGGCGAGCGTCAACGACAGATAGGCGTAACTGCGCTCACCGATGCCCACCCAGAAACCCACCGCCAGCAGCGCCAACACCACCAGCGTGCCGAGCACGAAGGTGCGCAGCGCGACGTGGCGCAGGTCGTGCCGGTGCACGGCGGCGAGCGGTTCGATGTCCACCGCCATCGGCGTGGGCGACAACGCGCTCACGCGCAGGTAGATCGACTCGCCGGTGGCCAGCCCCTGCGGCAGCGGGACGACCAGCGCGCGGGTGGAGAATTCGAGGTCGGCGTCGTCGCCGACCAGCCCCCGGCGCACCGGGATCGCGTCGCCCGGACGCCAGACTTCGACGTGGTTGAGATAGGGAAAGCGCAGGATCAGGTTCGGCGCATCGGCCGGCTGCACGGCTTCCCGGGCGGTCAGCCGCCACCAGCGCGGACGGCGGCTGGTCTCGTGGATGGCCTGGCCTTCCACGCTGGCGAATTCGCCCTGGTGCCGGCCGGAGAGGACTTCCAGCGGCACCGGATCTCCGTCGAGGCGGGACACGTCGAACAGCTGCGCCGACGCGGACGTCGCCACGAGCATGCCGAACGCGGCCAATGCGGCCTGCCACCACCGACGAAAGGGTTTCCCCATGACCCGTCTGGCCCCCGAGCAAGGCCGGGGAGCATACCGTAATGAGACGGCCGTCGCGGAACCGTCCGACGAAGGGCAAGCCGGCCGGGGCCGGCGGTGCCCCGGAAGGTCAGGCCGGGGCGCCCTGCCCCGTCACCCGAGCCACCGCGTCGTGGGCGTGCAGGCTTTCGAAATGGGACACCCGGGCGTCGAAGCGCTCGATGCGCGGATCGGCCGACAGCGCGGCGGCGACGCGACGCGCGGCGTCCTCGCAGAACATCAGGTTCTCGGCGTTGAGGCGGGCGAAGGCCTGCTCGTCCTCGCGCTTCACCGCGGTCTGCACGGGCGTGGCCACGGCGGTTTCCAATGCGTCGATCAGCGCCGACAGCGGCACCTCGTCGAACGCCGGACGCAGTTCGACACGAACATCGGCGCGGCTGCGCTGCGCGTGCGGCGTGGCGGCCAGCCCGCGTTCGGAGGCAAGCCATTCGCCGACCACCGCCGCCGACAACGGGCGCGCGGCGGCGAAATCCTCGGCGAAGCGCTCGGCGTTGAGCTGGCGCGACAGCGCCGCCGACGCCGGGCAGGTGCTGGAGTATTCGACCGAAAACGCCAGCGCCAGATGCAGATGGCCGTCGCGCAGGGTCGCATCGATCTCGACCGGATAGCGCTTCCAGCCCGCGTTGTTGCTGGCGAGCGCGGGGCGCAGCAGCAGTTGTTCGTAGCGCAGCACCAGCCGCGCGGCGCTGGAAATGCCGCCCTGCTTCTCGATGAGCGTCTGCAGCACGCGGCGCAGGCCGGCGGGCGTCACCGTCTCGCTGGCGAAGGCGTCCTGCAACTGCAGGTACATGCGCGACATGTGGATGCCGCGCGCGTTGGCGTCCTTCAGGTCGACGCTGACATCGACCGAGGCGGCGACGGTGATCGCCTCGCCCTCGGGTCCGGCCACGCGCAGCGGCAGGGCGATGTTGGACATGCCGACCCAGTCGAGCGGTCGCGCCGCGGCGGCGGCATCGAAGGCGACATCGGGCAGACGGCGCGGGGTGTTGGAAGTCGTGGTCACGGCGGACGATGTGGGGTTGGCGCGGGGGAGCGCAAGCCGGGCCATTGTAGCGGCCGTATCCGGACGGCCAGCCGGACAGGCTGCAACAGTCAGTTACGGGGCGTGAAGACGGCTATCGGACCGATAGCCGCGGCGCGTTCACCCGCGAGCGCCCCGCCAGGCGGTCCACAGCGCCGACCACGGCGGCAGCGGCTGCGACGCATCGCCGCGGCGCAGGCGCTGGCGGGCCAGCGCGTTCCAGACGCGACGCGGGCGATTGGCCGCGTCCTCCGGCCAGTGTCCGAGCAGTTCCGCCGCCCAGGCGCGCGTCGTCGCGCCCTCGCCCGCACGGGCGATGACGCTCATCGGCACCGACGCCTCGCCTGCATGCGCGAGCCGCGTGTGCAGCAGGCCCGCCTGCACGGCGGACGCCGCGCCCGGCGATGCGTCGAACAGCACCGCTTCGATCTCCGCCACCGCCTGCGCGAACGGCGCCAACGCGGCGAAGGCCTCGTCGCGATCGCGCGGACGTTCGCGGCTCTCGCGCAGCGCGGGAATCGCCGCCGCGAGGGCCGTCCAGGGCGCCGGCAGCTTCTGCAGCGCGATGCCGAGCGGATGCCGGCGCAGGCCGCGCGACCAGCCCTGCAGTTCCTCCATCCACCACGCGAGCTTCGCCTCGCCCGGACGCGGATCGCTGCCGCCCCAGGCGGCGTCGGTGAGCTCCTGCTGCAACGCGGCCCAGGCGAGCGCGATGTCGCGTTGCGCCGGCGGCACGAACGCCTGCGCGACGGCCCATTCCGGCCAGCGCGTGCGCCATTTGTCGAGGAAGCTGTCGAGCGCTTCGTCGCGTGCGGGCCCGATCGTGTTCATCGCGTGCCCGGCCAGGCCTCGGCGGCGATCAGTTGCGACGGCAGGTCGATCATCGCGTCGCCCTGCCACGCGATCGGATCGTCCTCGTCGAGGCGATAGCCCCACAGCGCGACCACCGACGGCATGCCGGCCGCGCGCGCGGCGACGATGTCGCGTTCGTCGTCGCCGACGTAGACGCACTGTTCCGGCGCCACGCCGATGCGCTCCGCGGCGACGATCAACGGCAGCGGATCGGGCTTGCGCGCCTTGAGCGTGTCGCCACCGATGAGCACCGCGCAGCGCTGCTCCCAGCCGAGCACGGGCATCAGCTGGCGCGCGAGGTATTCGGGCTTGTTGGTGACGATGCCCCACGCGCAGCCGGCGTTTTCCAGCGCCGCGAGCATCGCCTCGATGCCGTCGAACGGCGCGCCGTACTGCCCTAGCGCGCGCTGGTAGCAATCGAGGAATTCCGGAATCCAGCGCTCGCGCTCGTCTTCGGCGACGTCGGGAAACGCCGCCGCGACCATCGCGCGCGCGCCTTTCGAAACGTGGGGACGCAGCGCTTCCAGCGGCATCGGCGGCTGGCCGCGTTCGGCGCGCATCGCGTCGATCGCCGCGACCATGTCCGGCGCGCTGTCGAGCAGCGTGCCGTCGAGGTCGAACAGCACCGCCTTCGGGAACTTCACCGCTTCCACCGCCGGCATCACGCCGCGTCCGGCTTGGCCGCGCAGGCCAGGTAGTTCACGTCGGTGCGCGGGATGATGCGCGCGCCGTTGCGCCAGGGTTCGTACATCAGGCCGCTGACGTCCTCCAGCGCCAGGCCCGCGTCGCGCAACCAGGCGCCGAGTTCGTGCGGCTTGATGAAATCGCGGTACTGGTGCGTGCCGCGCGGCAGCAGCCGGGCGATGTATTCGGCGCCGACGATGGCGAGCGCGAACGCCGCCGGCGTGCGGTTCAACGTCGACAGGAACAGCTTGCCGCCCGGACGAAGCAGCGTCGCGCACGCGCGGATGATCGAACCCGGATCGGGCACGTGCTCGAGCATCTCCATGCAGGTGATCGCATCGAACTGGCCCTCCATTTCGTCGGCGAGCGATTCGACCGACTGCAGGCGGTAATCGACCTTCACCCCCGATTCCAGGCCGTGCAGGCGCGCGACCTTGACCAGTTCCGGTGCGAGGTCGAGCGCGGTGACCTGCGCGCCTTCGCGCGCCATCGCTTCGCTCAGCAGGCCCGCGCCGCAGCCGACGTCGAGCACGCGCGCGCCGCGCAACGGCGTGCGATCGGCGACGTAGCCCAACCGCGCGGGATTGAGCGCGTGCAGCGCCTTCTGCGGGCCGTCCGGATCCCACCAGCGCTGCGCGAGCGCGCCGAACTTGTCGAGCTCGGACTGGGTGAAGTTGCCGTCGGTGGATGCGTTGGTCGTCATTGGCGCTCCGTTTCTTCGTCCCCGCGATGCGGGAATCGGTGCCTTGCCGCGTCGCGCGCGAGTCGCTGGATTTCCGCCTGCGCGGGAACGACGGGCACCGGCCGTGGTGTCAGGTGAGTCTTATCGCCGCGATCCGCTCGCGCCACTGCCGTGCGTTGGCGACCAGCGCCGCGGCATCCATGTCGACCAGCATGCGCTCGCGCAGCTTCGCGCGGCCGGCGATCCATACGTCGCTCACCTGGTGGCGGCCGGTCGCGTAGATCAGTTGCGAGACAACGTGGTGCAGCGGCTGGGTTTCGATCTGGCCCAGGTCCACGCAGACCAGGTCGGCCTGCTTGCCCGGTTCGATCGAACCGACCAGCGCGTCGAAGCCCAGCGCGCGTGCGCCGCCCAGCGTGGCCGCATGCAGCGCCGTCGCGGCATCGAACGCCGACGCGTCTTCCGCCACGGCCTTGGCCAGCAGCGCGGCGGTGCGCGCCTCGCCGAACATGTCCAGGTCGTTGTTGCTGGCGCAGCCGTCGGTGCCGATGGCGACGTTCACGCCGGCCTTCACCAGCTTGCCGACGGGACAGAAGCCCGAGGCCAGCTTGAGGTTGGATTCCGGGCAGTGCACCACGCTCACGCCGCGCTGCGCGCACAGCGCGATTTCCGCGTCGGTGAGCTGGGTCATGTGCACGGCGATGAGGCGGTCGTTGACCAGGCCGAGGCGGTCCAGGCGCGCGATCGGCCGCTGGCCGAGCTTCGCGTGCGATTCGACGACTTCATGCGCGGTCTCGTGCGTGTGCAGGTGCACGGGAATGTCGAGCTGGTCCGACAGCATGCGGATGCGCTCGAAGTTCTCGTCCGACACCGTGTACGGCGCGTGCGGCGCGAAGGCGGTCGCCACCAGCGGATCGTCGCGCCACTGGTCGTGCACTTCGCCGGCGCGTTCGAAGTATTCCTCGGATGTCTTCGCCCACGCGGTGGGGAAATCGATCACCGGCAGGCCGACGCGCGCGCGGAAGCCGTGCTGCTTGTAGACGGCGGCCTGCACGTCGGGGAAGAAGTAGTTCTCGTTGGCGCAGGTGGTGCCGCCGCGCAGCATCTCGGCGATGGCGAGCGCGATGCCGTCCTCGATGAACTCAGGCCCCATCACCGCGCCTTCGACCGGCCAGATGTGGCCCTGCAGCCATTCCATCAGCGGCAGGTCGTCGGCGATGCCGCGCAGCAGGGTCATCGGGTTGTGCGTGTGCGCGTTGACCAGGCCGGGAATGAGCGCGGCGTCGGGGCGCGAGACGGTTTCCTTCGCGGAGAAACGCTCGCGGGCCTCGCGGACCGGCAGCACCGCGACGATGGCGCCGTCGCGTACGGCGACGGCGTGGGCTTCGAGCACCACGCCGTGCGGGACGACCGGCACGACCCAGCCGGCTTCGATCAGCAGATCGCAGGATTCGGGGGCTCGATCGTGGGTCATGCGGCCTCGTTTCTGGCTACTCCCTCCCCTGCCTGCAGGGAGGGTTGGGGAGGGGGCGAGCCGCGTCGCGGCTCGCTTTGATCCAGGTGGCTTGCCGGTGTTCCGGGAAGGTCACGGCCCGGTTTCCTCCGGGTCGCGTGACGGCCTGGATCCTCGCTTTCGCGAGGATGACGCATCGGCAAAGGCGTTCGCGCTACGCGCGAACGCGCCGGTGCGTCACTTCACCCGGCTGACGTACTCGCCCGAGCGGGTGTCGACCTTGATCACTTCTTCCTGGTTCACGAACAGCGGCACGCGGACCACGGCGCCGGTTTCCAGCGTCGCCGGCTTGCCGCCACCGCCGGAGGTGTCGCCGCGCAGGCCCGGGTCGGTCTCGACGATCTTCAGTTCGACGAAGTTCGGCGGCTGCACGGCGATCGGCGTGCCGTTCCACAGCGTGACCACGCACTCTTCCTCGCCCTTGAGCCACTTTTCGGCACCGCCCATGCCGGCCTTGTCGGCCTGCACCTGCTCGAAGGACTCCTGGTTCATGAAGTGCCAGTACTCGCCGTCCGAATACAGGTACTGCATGTCGGTGTCGACGACGTCCGCCTGCTCCACGCTGTCGGTCGCCTTCATGGTCATTTCGACCACGCGGCCCGACTTGATGCTGCGGTACTTCACGCGCGTGAAGGCCTGGCCCTTGCCCGGCTTGACGTACTCGGTTTCGGTGATGATGCACGGGTCGTTGTTGACCAGGATCTTCTGTCCGGTCTTGACGTCGTTCATGCCCAGGCTGGCCATGAGTGGAACTCCTGCGTAGGTGAATAGGTGTCGCCGGCCGCCCGGACGCGGGCGGGAGGCTAGAATGTCGGGCTGTTGTGCCCGGCCGGATGGCCGCGGCGCAAGGAAAACCGGTCCGCCATGATACCTGCTGCCCCCGCCCCTCTTCACCCCGCTTCGTCCCCTGCCACCCCGCCGCGCTGGCAACAGCTGTGGCGCGACGCCGTGCGCGACCCGCGCGAGCTGCTGGCGATGCTGGGGCTGGACGCGTCCGGGCTGGGCGTTTCGGACGAGGCGGCGGCGCAGTTCCCGCTGCGCGTGCCGCACGGGTTCGTGGCGCGGATGCGCCGTGGCGATCCGCACGATCCGCTGCTGCGCCAGGTGCTGCCGCTGGACGACGAGATGCGCCCGATGCCCGGCTTCGCCCTCGACGCCGTCGGCGACGGCGCGGCGAAGGCCGGCCATGGCGTGATCCGGAAGTACCGCGGCCGGGCACTGCTGATCGCCACCGGTTCGTGCGCGATCCACTGCCGCTACTGCTTCCGCCGCCACTTCCCCTACGCCGGGGAAACCGCGGCGGCGGCCGGCTGGCGCGAGGCGGTCGCGGCGATCCGGAACGACGCCTCGATCGACGAGGTGATCCTCTCCGGCGGCGACCCCTGGTCGCTGGCTACGCCGAAGCTGGCCGAACTGACCGATGCGCTGGCCCGTATCCCGCACCTCAAGCGCCTGCGCGTGCACACGCGCCTGCCGGTGGTGCTGCCCGAGCGCGTCGACGATGCGCTCGCCGACTGGCTCGCCGCCCTGCCCTGGCCGGTCACCGTGGTGCTCCACGCCAACCACGCCAACGAGTTCGACGCCCACGTCGACGCCGCACTGGCCCGCCTGCGCGGCACCGGCGCGATGCTGCTCAACCAGGCCGTGCTGCTGCGCGGGGTCAACGATTCGGTCGATGCG
Organism: Lysobacter sp. SCRH-1R; assembly: GCF_057747855.1. NCBI lineage: Bacteria > Pseudomonadati > Pseudomonadota > Gammaproteobacteria > Lysobacterales > Lysobacteraceae > Lysobacter > Lysobacter sp. SCRH-1R. Next base: position 2,640,792 of record NZ_CM173227.1, read on the forward strand.
CTCGCCGCCCTCGGCGAGCGCGGACACGCGGCCGGCGTACTGCCCTACTACCTGCACCAGCTCGATCGCGTGCAGGGCTCGGCGCACTTCGAAGTCCCCGACGAGGTCGCCCTGCGCCTGCACCGCGAGCTGGCCGCGCGCGTGTCCGGCTATCTCGTGCCGAAGCTGGTGCGCGAAGTCGCCGGCGATCCGGGCAAGCGCCCGCTGTAGTCGACACCTCCGATCCGCCGCAATCGGCAAGCCGCGCGCGACGTCCGTCTCAAGTTCGTTCCGCTCCGGTCGCTAAACCGTCATATCCCCCAGTTCCGGCGTGCGTGAATGGACTGAACACTCCCGTTCATGTCATAACTCGCGTTCGGGGAGGTGACGCAATGCAATTCGGCAAAGACACGGCGCTGCGGCTGCTGATCGTCGACGACAGCGTCGAGGCGGCGGAGGCCATCGTCAGCGGACTGCGCAACAGCGGCATCGCCGTGCGCCCGTCGCGACCGGAGAACGAGAACGAACTGGCCACGCTCATCGCGAGCCAGTCGCCGGACCTCGTCCTCGCGGCCCGTGAGGCGACGCTGGTTCCGATCACCAGGGTCATGCAGGCGGTGGACGCCAGCGGCAAGGACCTGCCCGTGCTGATGCTGCTGGACACCGTGGACGACTCGCGCGTGCTGGAGATGGTGACCCTCGGCGCCCGCGGCATCGTCCTGCGCCGCAGCGGCGAACACCTGCAGGTCCGCGTCCGCCAGGAATGGGCGGACCTGGAGGCGCGCCGTTCGCAGCGCCGCCTGGAGGCGCAGATCCGCGAGACCGAGCGCCGCTGCGACGCGCTGATCGACTCCTCGCGCGAGCCGATCGCCTACATCCACGAAGGCATGCACATCCGCGCCAATCCGGCGTACCTGGAAATCTTCGGCTTCGAGTCCTTCGAGGACATCGAAGGCATGTCGCTGCTCGACCTGATCGCTCCGTCGAAGGTCGAGGGCTTCAAGACGCTGCTCAAGCAGATCGCCAAGGGCGAGGCGCCGCCGCGCCATGAGACCGAGGCGCGCGCGCTCGACGGCAGCGCGTTCCCGGCGGTGATGGAGTTCACCACGGCGACGTACGAAGGCGAGCATTGCCTGCAGGTGATCCTGCGCCGGCAGGAAGTCGATCCGGAACTCGCGCGCGAAGTCGAGGAACTGCGCCAGCGCGACCAGGTCACCGGCCTGCTCAACCGCGCGACCTTCCTGCGTTCGCTGGAGGACACCGTCGGCGATGCCGCGCAGAACGCCTCACACCACGGCCTGCTGCTGATCGAGCCGGACCACTTCAACCGCCTGCTGCAGGACATCGGCCTGGATGCCGCCGACGCACTGGTGTCCGCGATGGGCGACCGCCTGCGCACCGTGCTCGGCACCGACCACGTCGCGGCGCGATTCGGCGAACACCAGTTCGTCGTGCTCGTGCCCAACGCCGACCACCGCATGGTCACCGGCCTTGCCGAAAAGCTCCGCGCGGCGTTCGCCGACCACGTGCTGGAAACGCCGGACCGTTCGCTCAGCACCACCGTCAGCATCGGCGGCGTGCTCATCGGCGAGAAGATCGCCAGCATCACCGCCGTGCTCGGCAAGGCCAGCCAGTGCCTGCAATCGGCCAGCGGCGTGGGCGGCAACCGCACCGAACTGTTCGACCCCGGCGCGGCCGACCGCGCCGAGGAAGAACGCGTCGAAGCGTGGGTGCAGCGCATCCGCGACGCGCTCGACGCCGACCGTTTCGTCATGGAATACCAGCCCCTCATCGGCCTGCACGGCGAACCGCTGGAGATGTACGAGGCCTACCTGCGCCTGCAGGGCGAACACGGCGAGCTGGTGCCGCCGCTGGCGTTCCTGCAGATCGCCGAGGAACACGGGCTGTTGTGGGAAATCGACCGCTGGGTCGTCGGCAAGGCGATCTCGGTCATCGGCGAGCGTTCGCGCGCCGGCCGCCCGACGACGGTGCTGGTGAAGATCACCCAGGCCTCGCTGCAGGACAACACGCTGGCGCAGTTCATCCAGGAAAAGCTCGCCAAGCACGGCGCCGACGGCCACCTGCTGGTGCTGCAGCTGCCCGAATCGAAGGTGTTCACGCACCTGCGCGCGGCCCAGGACTTCCAGGCGCAGGTCGCGCAGTACGGCGTGCGCGTCGGACTGGAGCAGTTCGGCGTGGGCCTGAATTCGTTCCAGCTGCTGGCCCACTTCAACGCCGCGCTGCTCAAGATCGACCGCAGCTTCATGGAAGACCTGTCCAGCAATCCCGACCACCAGGCGCGGTTGCGCGAGATCGCCGAGAAGGCGCGCGAACTCGGCAAGACGACCATCGCCGAATTCGTGCAGGACGCGGCCAGCATGAGCACGCTGTTCGGCGCGGGCATCGATTACGCGCAGGGCAATTTCCTCGCGCCGCCGGGTGCGGCGATGGATTACGAGTTCTGATGGCGTCGACGTGTTCGAAAGATTGCGCCCTCCCAGGCTCAACGCTCTTTTGATCGGCGTGCCCCTGGGCCTCTCGGGCGGGCTGGACGTGGACCGCACGGCGGCATTCGCACATCCCGGTGCCGATGCGCACTGGCCGCTGATCGCTGGCATCTGGCTGATCTTTCCGCCCCTCGCAACATTACTCGGCATCCGGTCGCGACGAGGCCGCCCATCGCGATGGCAGCGCGCCATCGCGCCATACCTCGATATCCATCAGTTCCTGTTCTGGACGCTGATGTCGCTCGGACTGAGCCAGTTGTATGACGTCCAGCCTCGTGCCCAGCCCGCCGGACATGTCCCGGGCGTGTTCTTCATCGCCTGCGCGGCCGGGTTCCTGATCGCCGGTTTGATCGAGCGACGCATGACGACCGCAGCATCGGCGCGTACCAGATAACTCCTGAAACAAAAAGCCCGCCGGAAGGCGGGCTTGCTTGCTGACTTATGCGGGCAGTCAGCCCACCACCGTGCCCCGCACCTGCTCCATCGGCGCATTGCGCAGGGCCAGGATGCGCTCTTCCAGCGGCGGGTGGCTCAGGAACAGGCGACGCAGGCCGTGGCCCACGGCGCCGCTGATGCCGAACGCCTGCACCGTCTTGGGCAGCGTGCTTTCGCCGTAGGTCATCGACAGGCGCTGCAGCGCGGCGATCATCTTCTCGCGGCCGGCCAGTCGGGCGCCGCCGGCGTCGGCGCGGAACTCGCGGTGACGCGAGAACCACATCGCGATCATGCTCGCGAACAGGCCGAACACCATGTCGAGCACGAACACGATGGCGAAGTAGCCCAGGCCCGGGCCGCCTTCGCGGTTGCCGCTGAGGTAGCTGTCGATCACGCGGCCGACCACGCGCGCCAGCACGATCACGAACGTGTTCAGCACACCCTGGATCAGCGCCATCGTCACCATGTCGCCGTTGGCGACGTGGCTGACTTCGTGGCCGAGCACGGCTTCGGCTTCGTCGCGGTTCATCGCGCGCAGCAGGCCGGTGGACACGGCGACCAGCGAGTTGTTGCGGCTCGGGCCGGTGGCGAAGGCGTTGATTTCCGGCGCGTCGTAGATGGCGACTTCGGGCATCTTGATGCCCGCCGCTTCCGCCTGGCGGCGCACGGTGCTGACCAGCCACTGTTCGGACTCGTTGCGCGGCTGCTCGATCACGTGCGCGCCGGTGGAGCGCTTGGCGACCCACTTGGAGATCATCAGCGAGAACAGCGAACCGCCGAAGCCGAACACCGTCGCCATCACCAGCAGGCCGGAGAACGTGCGCGGATCGACGCCGAGGATCGACATGACGATGCTCAGCAGGATCAGGACCGCGAAATTGGTGGCAAGGAACAGGAACAGACGCTTGAACATGATGGGAACCTTCCGCGCACCACGCGCGGCATGTCGGAAAAATGTGGCACGCTCGCGTTGAATTCAAGTGAAACCGCGACCCGCCGACGACCCGCCGTGACGACTTCCCCTGGCCCTTCCGGCTATCGCGGGCGATTCGCCCCTTCTCCGACCGGCGATCTGCATTTCGGTTCCCTGCTCGCCGCCTTCGGCAGCTGGCTGCTGGCGCGCCGCGCCGGCGGGCGCTGGCTGGTGCGCGTGGAGGACCTGGATCCGCCGCGTGAAGTCGAAGGCGCCGCTCGTCGGCAACTCGACGCGCTGCACGCGTTCGGCCTGGAACCGGACGAGGAGATCGTCTGGCAGAGCCGGCGCCCGGCGCTGTACGAGGCGGCGCTGCAGCGGCTGCTCGACGAAGGCCGCGCCTTCCATTGCCATTGCAGCCGGACCGACCTTGCCACCGTGTCAGGGATCCACCGCAGGTGCGTCGCGCGCCACACGCGGCCCGATCCGGCGGTGCGCCTGCGCGTGGAGGATGGCAGCGTCGTGACGTTCGACGACGCGATCCGCGGACATGTCGAACAGGACGTGTCGCGCGAGGTCGGCGATTTCGTGCTCAGGCGCGCCGACGGGTTCTGGGCCTACCAGCTGGCGGTGGTGGTGGACGACGCCGATCAGGACATCACCGACGTGGTGCGCGGCGCCGACCTGCTCGATTCGACGCCGCGACAGATCCTGCTGCAGCGCGCGCTCGGCCTGCCGACGCCGCGCTACGCGCACCTGCCGCTGGTGCTGGGGCCGGACGGGCGCAAGCTGTCCAAGTCGGATGCGGCGCAGCCGGTGGATCCGGCCGATCCGCTCACGACCTTGCGCGCGGCATGGCTCCGGCTCGGGCAGGCACCGCAGGCGCTGGCCGAGGCCCGCGACGTGCCCGACCTGCTGGCCCGCGCGACGACGGCGTTCGACCCGTCGCGCATTCCGCCACGCGACGGCGCACCGCACGAAATGTCATGAGCGTCGCGCACGATCCGGCGATTGCCTTGACCATAGAATCGTCATGGGTCGCGCGTCGTGCGGACCCGTCCAGGAGATCCCCCATGCAGTCTCGCGTCGCCCTCGTCACCGGCGGTACCGGCGGTATCGGCAGCTCGATCGTCCAGCGCCTTTCGGCCATGGGGCATCGCGTCGCCACGAACTACCGCGACGAGGCGCGTGCCCTCGCCTGGCAGGCGAAGATGCGCGAGCGCGGCGTCGAGGTGGTGCTGGCGCGCGGCGACGTGTCCTCGCCCGACGAGGCGCAGGCGCTGGTCGACGACATCGAACGCCAGCTCGGGCCGATCGAGATCCTGGTGAACAACGCCGGCATCACCCGCGATTCCACCTTCCACCGCATGACGCCGGTGCAGTGGAACGAGGTGATCGGCACCAATCTCAATTCCTGCTTCAACGTGACCCGTCCGGTCATCGAGGGCATGCGCGAGCGCAAGTGGGGGCGGATCGTGCAGATCAGCTCCATCAACGGCCTCAAGGGCCAGTATGGCCAGGCGAACTACGCCGCCGCCAAGGCCGGCATGCACGGCTTCACGATTTCCCTGGCGCGCGAGAACGCCCGCTTCGGCATCACCGTGAACACCGTTTCGCCCGGCTACGTGGCCACCGACATGGTGATGGCGGTGCCGGAGGACGTGCGGGCGAAGATCGTCGCCGAGATCCCCACCGGGCGCCTGGGCACGCCGGACGAGATCGCCTATGCGGTGTCGTTCCTGGTCGCCGAGGAAGCGGCGTGGATCACCGGCTCGAACCTCGACATCAACGGCGGCCACCACATGGGCTGGTGAGGCGCGCGTCCGGTGTTCGCGCCGCCGGCGTGTCGTTTCCGGGAACGTTTTCAAGCGCTTTCAGCCTGCGTTGCCGGTCGCGACGGCGCCTTCCCCATTCACCCGACCGCGCCTGCCGACCGTGCCCGGCGGCAGTTGCAAGGCCCGCCGGGCTGCGCCATGCTGCGAAGCATCACGATTTAGAGCCGATGCTCCATGGCCTCGATGCGCGTCATCAAGAAGTATCCGAACCGCCGGCTCTACGACACCGAGATTTCGAGTTACATCACCATCGAGGACGTTCGACAGCTCATCGTCGACGGCGAGGAGTTCGAGGTGCGCGACGCCCGCACCGGCGACGACCTGACCCGCCAGGTGCTGCTGCAGATCATCGCCGAGCACGAACAGGACGGCGAACCGGTCCTCTCGACCCAGCTGCTGAGCCAGATCATCCGCTTCTACGGCGACTCGCTGCAGGGCTTCATGGGCAGCTACCTGGAGCGGTCGATGCAGGTCTTCCTCGACCAGCAGCAGCAGTTCCGCAACCAGATGGGCGGCATCCTCGGCCAGACCCCGTGGGCGCTGATGAACCAGCTCACCGAGCGCAATCTGCAGATGTGGAACGAGTTCCAGCGCAACCTGTCCGGCAGCGTCGGCCAGAGCACCACGCCGCCGCCGAACAAGGCCAAGGGCGGCGAGCAGAAGCGCTGAGTTCGCCCGTCGTCCTGGCGCATGACGGACCGAGGGCGAAGATGTCGCGGAATGACGACGCGAGCGTTTGTAGCGAGCTTTTGTAGCCCGGGTAGGCGAAGCGCACCCGGGTTCACCGACGCGGTGCCTTGCCTTCGCGCCGGCGCGCCTCAGCGCACCGCCGTCGCCGCCACCGCCGTCTTCGCCCCCGCCCCGCAATACTGCGCCCGGAACTGCTCCGCCTGCGGCATCAGCGATTGCAGCACCTGGATGCGGTTGGCCGGGTCCGGATGGGTGGAGGCGAATTCCGGCGGGCGTTCGCCGCCGCCGAGTTCGGACATGCGCTCCCACAGCGGGATCGCCGCATTCGGGTCGTAGCACGCCGCCGCGGCGAGCATCAGCCCGACCTTGTCCGCCTGCGTCTCGTGGTTGCGCCCGTACGGCAGGATGAAACCGTACTGCGCGCCGGCGCCGAGCGCCGCCATCACCGCCTGCTGCTGTTGCGGGTCCATGCCGCCGATCGCCATGCCGGCCGCCATCTGTCCCATCTGCACCAGCTTCTGCTGGGCCATTCGCTGGCTGCCGTGGCGCAGCAGTGCGTGGGCGATCTCGTGGCCCATCACCACCGCCATCGCATCGGCGTTCTGCGCGATCGGGATCAGCCCGGTGTAGACGGCCATCTTCCCGCCCGGCAGGCAGAACGCGTTCGCCTGGTCGGACTGGATCACCGCCACGTCCCACTGGAACTGCTGGTGCTCGGTCGGCACCTGCTGCTGGTTCTGCGCGGCCAGCGTCGCGGTCACCTCGGGCACGCGCTGGATCAGCCGCTGCGCGATCTGGCGGATCTGCACGCTCGCCTGCGAATCGGCCGGCAACAGCGCGCCCTGCGCGTTGGCATCGCCCAGCACCTGCTGGAACGCCTGCGCGCCCAGCTGCACTTCCTCGTCGGCGGTGGTGCCGTAGTGGGCCTTCTCGCCCGTGTACGGATCCACTCGCGCATTGCCGAACCACTGCCACGCCGCGTAACCGGCGAACAGGATCAGGATCCACCAGCGGATCCCGCCAAAGCCACGGCGTGGACGGCCCTGTTGCTGCCGAGCCCCGCCAAACGGGTCGATCCTCATCTGCGCCTCCTCTTCCGTCCCTGGTCAGTGTGCGGCCGCGTCGCGGCCGGATCGATGCTCAGATGTCGCGCACCACGCGGAACCCTATCCGCGCGGTCGTGTTGTTGGCGTCACTGCCCTGTCGCCAGGCCGAACGCATTTCCTCCGGCGCGCTGGTCCACGAGCCGCCCCGTACCACACGGGAACGGCAGCCGGGATTGAGCCAGGCCTCGCCGCCGCGCGGGGCGCGACGGAAGCTGTCGTGCCAGCAGTCGGCGACCCATTCGCTGACGTTGCCGACCATGTCGTGCAGTCCCCAGGCGTTGGGCTGGTAGGTTCCGACCGGCGCCGGCCCCCACGCGCCATCGCCATACCCCGGGAACGCATTGCGCCAGCGCCGACCGCTCGGGGAGACGTCCGCGCCGCCGGTGAAGTTGCCGATCCGCAGCGGCGGCGGGCCTTCGCCCCACGGGTAACGTCCGCGATTGCCGGCCCGCAGTGCGTATTCGAATTCCGCCTCGCTCGGCAGCCGGTAGCGCTCGCCGGTCTGCGCCGACAGCCATTCGGCGTAGGCCAGCGCGTCCTTCGCGCTGACGTGGAGCACCGGCATGTCGTCGCGCGCGGGCTGGCCGACGTAGTCCGACTGCCAGTCCACGTTGCCGCGACGCACCAGGTTGCCGCTGCGTTCGTCGTAGGCGGTCGAATAGCCGCGCCGGCTGGCGCGCGCGCGATGCTTGGTGGCCTGCATGAAGCGGCGGAACTCGCCCACGGTGATCTCGGTCCGCGACATCGCCAGGCCGCGCTCGAAACGGATATTGCGCGCCGGACGCTCGGATTCCTGCCCTTCGTTCTCCTCCGAGCCCATGCGGAACGCGCCGTGGGGAATCACCACCATCTGCGGCCCGCGCCCGCCGCCCTGCATCGCGTCGGTGAACACCTGCCCCGGGCGGAACAGGCCGTAATGCGTCGCCAGGTCGATGCGCTCGCGCAACTCGCGCGTGGCCGGATCGCCGGCCGGCGCGATGCGCAGCATCACCGCGAGATGGCGCCGCGCTTCGTCGATGCCGCCCTGCCGCATCAGCGCCGCCATGCCGGCGTCGCGCAACGCGTTGACGCGCACGATGCGCTGCATCGCCATCCGCCCGCGCGCGTCCTCCACGCTGGGCGCGTCGGGACGCACCTTCGCGGCGATGTCGAGTTCGCGTTCGGCCGTAACGTAATCGTCGCGATCGGCCGCGAGCTCGGCGCGGCGGATCAGCGCGCTCTCGACGGCGGCGATGCCCTGGTTGGCGCGCATGTCGCCCGGCCGGAGTTCGAGCGCCTGGCGGAAATGCGTCAGCGCATGCCCCGCCTCGCCGCCGACGCCGAGGCGACCGGCGTTGAGCGCTTCCTCGCCCAGGCGGTTGGCTTCCTGCGCTTCGTCGGCGCGATCCAGTCGCGCGAGGTATTCGACGATGTCGACGTTGCCCGGCGCGACGGCGCGCGCGACGGCGGCGATCTCGTGCGCGCGGCGCAGCGAGAGCGGATCGCGGTCGAGCGCGGCCAGCGCCTCGTCGCCGCTGGCGATCAGCCGCTTCAGCGAGCGATCGAACCCGGCGTTGGCCGCAGCGTCTTCCGGATCGAAACGGCGCAGCGCGTAATACAGCGGGATCGCATCCTCCGCCCCGCCGAACAGCCGGCCGCGCGACAGCGCCTGTGAGGCTTTTTCCTTCAGCTCTGCGACGTTTTCGTCCGTCACCTGCACGGCCGGCACGCGCCACGGCGGCACCGGTGACACCGCCTGGTCGGCGCTGATGGTGACGATCGGGGTGCGTGCGCCCGCGCCGTCGCGCGCAGGCGAGGACGCATCGCGCGAGCATCCCGCCGCCACCAGTGCCATCACCGCGATGCCGGCGGTCAAAGGCAATGCGCGCAAACGTCCTCCTCGCCTCCTGGGCAGATCATGCGGGTGGTCATGGGTCCGGCCTTCACGGACCGCGATGCCGGGAGCCCCGAAAGTAGGCTATTGTCGCCCGCCCCGGCAACCGCCGCCGAATCGTCCGTTCACCGCTGACATGCCCGTCGCCTGGATCAACGACCCCGCCGAACTGCGGGCCCGCTTCGCATCAAAGCCGGCGCGCATCGGCCTGGACACCGAATTCATCCGCGAACGCACCTATTGGCCGCAACTGGCGCTGGTGCAGATCGCGCTGGGCGATGCGGGCGGCGAGCCGGACATCCTGCTGATCGATCCGCTGGTGCCCGGCATGCTGCAGGCGCTGACGCCGATCCTCGCCGACGAGGCGATCGTCAAGGTCATGCACAGCCCGAGCGAGGACCTGGTGGCGTTCAGGCATGCGTGCGACGTCGTGCCCAAGCCGCTGTTCGACACGCAACTCGCCGCGGCGCTGACCGGGGTCGGCGGCGGCCTGGGCTACCAGAAGCTGGTCGAGCAGCTCACGGGCGTGGTGCTGCCCAAGGGTGAGACGCGGTCGGACTGGCTGCGTCGCCCGCTCTCGCCATCGCAGCTGGAATACGCCGCCGACGACGTCCGCCACCTGTTCGAACTGCACGACCAGCTGGACCATCGTCTGGGCGAACTCAATCGTCGCGAATGGCTGGCCGAGGACGCCGCGCGTACCGTGTTCAACGCCGAGCACGAAGCGCCCGAGCGCTGGCCGCACGCGTCGATGCGCAGCGCGCAGTTCCTCGACCGCGATGCCCAGTTGCGCCTGCTGCGGCTGCTGCGCTGGCGCGACGTGTACGCGCGCCAGAACGACCGTCCGCGCAGCTGGATCCTCGACAACGAACTGGCGGTCACGCTCGCGCGCACGCCGCCGGTCGATCGCGCCGGACTGCAGCGCACGCTCGACGCGATTCCCAAGTCGCCGCGCCGCCTCACCGATGCGATCTGGTCCGCGCTGAACACGCCACTGTCCGACGAAGGCGACGCGCCCGACGCCGTGCAGTCCGAACAGCGCGACAAGCAGCGCCTGCGCAAACTGCAGGACGCCGTCGCCGTGCGCAGCGCCGAACTCGGCCTGCCCGACGGCGTGCTCGCCTCGCGCCGCTGGCTGGAAGTGCTGATGGACCAGGGCGAATGGCCCGAAGCGCTGGCTGGCTGGCGCCGCCGGGCGCTGGAGCCCGGACTGGCGCCGCTGCTCGCGCAGGCGCGCTGAAGCCCTACACCGCCGCCAGTTGTGCGAATCGACGTGAGCGATCGCCCGCAAGCGGGCCGTCGCCGTCCTCGTACGCGCGCGAGGCCGGGCTGACGATGAACGGATCCGGCTCGCCGATCGCGTCGCGATCCCTGGCGGTGTAGTCGAACGCGTCCAGTACCACGCGCATCGCGTTGATCCGCGCGCGCTTCTTGTCGTCGGAACGGATCACCGTCCATGGTGCATCCGGCGTGTCGGTCGCGACGAACATCGCCTCCTTCGCGCGCGTGTATTCGTCCCATTTGTCGAGCGAGGCCAGGTCGACCGGCGAGAGCTTCCACTGCTTCAGCGGATCCTTCCTGCGCTGCGCGAAACGGCGGTGCTGCTCGGCGCGGCTCACCGAGAACCAGAACTTGAACAGCCGCACGCCGCTGCGCACGAGCATGCGTTCGAAGTTCGGGCACTGGTGGATGAACTCCAGGTACTCGTCGGTCGAGCAGAACCCCATCACCCGCTCCACGCCGGCGCGGTTGTACCAGGAGCGGTCGAACAGCACGATCTCGCCCGCCGCCGGCAGGTGTTCGACGTAACGCTGGAAATACCACTGCGAGCGCTCGGTATCGCTGGGTTTCTCCAGCGCGACCACGCGCGCGCCGCGCGGGTTCAGGTGCTCCATGAAGCGCTTGATCGCCCCACCCTTGCCGGCCGCGTCGCGTCCCTCGAACAGGATGACCACCCGCTGTCCGGAGCCTTTCACCCACGCCTGCCATTTCAGCAGTTCGATCTGCAGCCCGCGCTTCTCGCGCTCGTAGCGGACACGGGACATGCGGGCGCCGGGCGCGGCGTCGGGCTGCCGGTCGCCGCCGTCGGCGATCCTCGGGCCGTGGGTGTCGGTCGACGGCACGTCGATCGACGCGGTTTCGCGATGTTCCTGCATGGACACGGGACCTCCTGCGATGGGAAAACCGCACTGTCCCGCCGCGGCCCGGCACCGCGCTTGAGCCCGATCAATCGTCCGCCGGCTCGCTGCTGAGCCGATGTCTCCCCTCCGGGCCCGATTCCCGCCCGGGGGCTAGCGCACCGCCGCATCGCCCGCTAGAATTTGCACCTTCGTGGGGCGGTAGCTCAGCTGGGAGAGCGTCGCGTTCGCAATGCGAAGGTCGGGAGTTCGATCCTCCTCCGCTCCACCACTCATCCAGCCAGGACAGCGCGTTACGCCTCAGGCGTTACGCGCTGTTTTGCCATGGGGCCCCGGAATGCACGAGACCCGGGAATGCCCGACCTTCAGCCCGCCGACTTCCCGCGGAACTCGGCGACCACTTCCTCCGGCGTCGGGTTCGCCTTCGCGCGGCCGTTGACGTAGACGATGGGCACCGGGCCGTTCATCACCGACATCACGCGCGAGGCTTCCTCGGGCGAGGTGAGGCTGTTGTAGCTCGCCTGGTCGGTGCGGACGTAGGCGATGCGCTGCTTCGAAAGATGGCTGACCAGTTGCTCGGTGCGACGCGCGGCGTCGGAGGTGCAGTGCTTCGGCGCGAACACGATGACGCCCCGCGACGGCACGCCATCGGGCATGGGCATCGCCTGGAAGCCCTGCGCGCTCGCGTCGCCCGCAGCGGACGAGCCGACGCGCTCGGCAACCCACGCCTTCGGGTCCACGCGTCCGCTGTCGATGTAGGTTTTCCACACGCCCACGCCCGCCACCAGCACCAGCGCGCCGACGCATGCCTTCACTGCGTTCATCCCGTTCCCCTCGCGAATGTGCGGCGTGTGCAGCCGCGATCTTCCCTGCGCGGCACGAGGCCGCCCCCTTCGTGACGGCAGCCTCGCATACCCGGACCCGCGCCGGCTACCATGCGTCGATGCGCATCCATCACTGGCTTACGGGCGCCGCCCTGCTGCTCGCCGGTTGCGCGAGCGGAGGGACGCGAATGCAGCACGACATCGACGCGCTCATGCGCGATTACCAGGGCCGCGTGCCCGGCGCGAGCGTGCTCGTGCTGCGTGACGGCCAGCCGCTGGTGCGGCGGGCGCATGGCATGGCGAACCTTGAGGACGGCACCGCGGCCACACCGCAGACGAACTACCGACTGGCTTCGGTGAGCAAGCAGTTCACTGCCGTCGCGGTGCTGCTGCTGATCGAGGATGGACGGCTGAAGCTGGACGACCGCATCGGCCAGTACCTGCCCGGCCTGCCCGCCGCAACGAACGCCATCACCCTCCGCCACCTGCTCACGCACACGTCCGGCCTGATCGATTACGAGGACGTGATGGACCCCGCCGACACGCGGCAGGTGCACGATGCCGATGTCCTCACGTTGCTGCAGTCGCAGGACCGCACCTACTTCGCGCCCGGCACCGGATACCGCTACAGCAACAGCGGCTATGCGCTGCTGGCGCTGATCGTCGAACGCGCATCGAACCAGCGCTACGCGCGGTTCCTGCACGATCGCATCTTCCAGCCGCTTGGCATGCGCGATACCGTCGCCCACGAGGCCGGCGTGTCCGAAGTCGCGCATCGCGCGTACGGCTACAGTTTCGAGAACGGCGCGTGGACGCGCACCGACCAGAGCACGACCAGCGCGGTGCTGGGCGATGGTGGCATCTATTCGTCCATCGACGACCTGGCGAAGTGGGACGCCGCGCTTTACGACGGGCGCCTGCTGTCCGCGCAATCGCTGCGGCAGGCCTTCACGCCGGCCACGCCGACCGACGATCCGCAGGTGGAATACGGCTTCGGCTGGCGCATCACAGGCGATTCGCTGTGGCATTCGGGCGAGTCCATCGGCTTTCGCAACGTCATCGTGCGCTGGCCGCAGCGGCGCCTGACCGTGGTGATGCTGACCAATCGCGACGATCCGGAGCCTTACGAGCTTGCGAAGAGGATCGGCGCACTGGCGATGGGCGAAACCGCGACGAATTGACGCGTGTCGTTGTAGCGCAGGCAAGCGAAGCGCACCCGGGGCGCAGAGACGGCGGCATTCCCGGGTGCGCTTCGCTTACCCGGGCTACAAGAGCAGGAACTCATTCGATCGGCACGTCGAAGAATCGCTTCGGCGCCGGCTCCGGATCGAGCGTGAAGTACCACCACTCCATCGGGTAATTCTTCAGTCCCGCACGCGCCATCGCAGCACGCAGGCGATCGCGGTTGGCGCGCTGCTCCGGCGTCGCGTGCGGCGAATCGGTATTGGCGAGCGGATCGAAGAAATCGAACCCGGTGCCCATGTCGAGCGGCGTACATGCGCCCGCGGTGTCGCAACGCATCAGCGTCAGATCGATCGTCGCGCCACGGCTGTGCCCGGAGGTCGGCGAGATGTAGCCGCCCAGCAGATCGGGCTTCTCCAGCGCCGGATAGAAGCGTGCCTTCGTGCGCTCATCCGCGTTGTTCGCCCATGCCACGAACGAACGCACCGCACGCGCGGGACGGTAGCAGTCGAAGATGCGAAGGCGGAAACCTTCCGCGCGCAGCGCGGTTTCGGCGCGCTGGATCGCCTTAGCCGCCGGTTCCAGCAGGTAGCAACGCGGTGCGCCGTAGCCGTCCACCGTCGCGCCGGTGAAGTTGTTGCTGCCGGCGTAGCGCATGTCCAGGTCGATGTCGGGCACGAGCGTGCGGATATCGACGAGTCCGGCGGCTTCGGGCGTGGTCGCGGGATCGATCTCCATCCGCGGCGTCGACGCGCATGCCGCCAATGCGAGCGTGGCGAACGCGATCGCCAGGCATGCAATGTGACGCATCAGGGGCAATCCCCCACCCGTTCGAACGCAAGGTCCTCGTAGTCGTAGCTGAAATCGGCCTGCGGATCGACCTTCGCCAGGCGCATGCCACCCTCGTTGAAGTCGAGCCACGCTTCCGCATCGACGCTCGGTTCGTTCCAGTCGATGAGCCAGCGATCGCCGACGCGCTGCACCACGCCATCGAGCAGCGGCGACTTGCGCGCGCGGAACCGCACGGCATTGCCATCGCGGCACAGCGTCGCTTCGCCGAACCACGGATCGCGATACGCGCCGAGTCGCGGCGACAACTCCTTCGCGGTGGCGCGCCGGCGACGCGACGTGTCCGGCGCCTTTTCGGCGACCGGTCGCGCGGCTTCCTCCTCGTCCAGCAACCGCGCGTAATGCGCGACAGACAATGCCGGATCGTTGGACGTGTAGCGCTTCACCAGCACCTGGGTCAGCACGGTGCGCGCTTCGTCGCCTTCGCCGTTGATCAGGATGACGAAGCCCACGCCCTTGTCGGGCAGCATCGTCACGGCCGAGTACATGCCCATCAACGTGCCGGTGTGCGCGACCTTGAACACGCCATCGACGTCGGCGAGGCGCCAGCCGTAACCATAGGCGGCGAAATGGCTGCGATCCCATTCGCGCATGCGTCTGGAGACCGGCATCGGCATCTGCGGCGCCCACAATGCCTGGCGCTGCTCCTGCGAAAGCCAGCCCGCGTTGGCGGGTTCGGGCTTCAGCCAGTTCGCGGTCCAGCGGAGCATGTCGTCGAGGCTGCAGCGCACGCCGCCGGCGGGGTCCATCGTCGTCGCGGGAACGATATCGCCATCGCTGCGCACGGGCACGTTGCGCTGGCCTTCGCGGCGATGCGGCTGGGCGACGTTGCCAACCTCGATGCGATTCCACTGCCCGACCTGGCAACGCGACATGCCCAGGGGTTCGAACACTTCGCGACGCACCAGCGTTTCATACGGCGCACCGCCCGCCGCCGCGGCGACTTCGCCCGCGACGATGTACATCAGGTTGTCGTAGTCGTAACCGGAACGGAAACTCCGGTACGGCTTGAGATACCCGAGCCCATGGATGATGTCCGCGCGCGTGAACGTGTTCGGCTCCGGCCACAGCATCAGGTCGCCGGCACCTGCGCGCAGGCCGCTGTTGTGGATCAGCAGGTCGCGCACCTGCATTTCGCGACCGACCCATGCGTCATGCATGCGGAAGTCCGGAAGCCACTTCACCACCGGGTCGTCCCAGCGCAGCTTGCCGGCATCGACCAGGCGCGCGAGCGTCGCCGTCGTCATCGACTTCGTATTGGAGGCGACCTTGAAGAGGGTCTGCGAGTCGATCCTGTCGCCCTCGCCCTCCACGAGTTCGCCGGCGGTGCGCGAATACACCACGCGCCCATCCTCGACGATCCCCAGCGCAAGCCCTGGCAGGCGGTAGCGCGCGAACACGTCCTCGAAGATCGCATCGACCGCCTCGCGGTCCGAGGCCGATGACGCCGCGCCGCAGACGGCCGGCAGGCACGCCAGCCACAACGAAAGCGCGAACGCGACGATCCGGTCAGGTTTCATGCCATGCCTGCGCGAGTTGTTCGCCGGCCATCATCTCCGCGAGCGTCTGGCGCCGGCGCACGATGGCGTAGCGGCCATCGTCCAGCAGCACTTCCGCGGGCAGCGGCCGGGAGTTGTAGGTGGACCCCATGGACGCACCGTACGCGCCGGCGCCGCCGATCATCAACAGGTCGCCGGCCTCGCAGCGCGCCATCGTGCGGCCCTGCGCGAAGGTGTCGCCGGTTTCGCACACCGGGCCGACTACGTCGTACGCCACCTCGGCCTCGGCGCGGCCGTGGAGCGGGACGATCTCGTGCCACGCGTCGTAGAGCGAAGGCCGCAGCAGGTCGTTCATCGCCGCATCCACGACGAGGAAATGGCGATCGGTTCCATGCTTCACGCGGATCGCCCGCGTCACCAGCACGCCGGCCTCGCCGACGAGATAACGGCCGGGCTCGAGCGCGAGCGTGCCCTGGAAACCGGCGAACGTCTCGCGCACCAGCGCGGCGTAGTCGGCGATGTCGATGGGCCGGTCGATGCCCGGCCGATAGACCACGCCCAGGCCGCCGCCGATGTCGACGCTGGCGATGGCATGGCCGGCTTCGACCAGTTCGCGACGGAACGCTTCCACGCGTTGCAGCGCCATGCGGAAGGGTTCGAGGTCGAGGATCTGCGAACCGATGTGCGCGTGCAGCCCATCGAGCCGCACGTGGCTCAGCGACGCCGCCTGCGAGAACCAGCGGCGCGCTTCGTCGATGGACACGCCGAACTTGTTCTCGGCCTTGCCGGTGGAAATCTTGGCGTGCGTGCGCGCATCCACGTCGGGGTTGATGCGCACCGCCGCGCGCGCAGACGCGCCGCGTGCCTGCGCCACGTGCTGCAGCAGCTGCAGTTCGTCGGCGGATTCGACGTTGAACCGCCACACGCCCGCGGACAGCGCGGCGTCGATTTCCTCCGCCGTCTTGCCGACGCCGGAGAACACGATGCGGTCCGCGGCGATGCCTGCCTTCAGGCTGCGCTGCATCTCGCCGAGCGAGACGATGTCCGCGCCGACGCCGTGGCCGGCCATCAGCTGCAATATCGCGAGATTGGGGTTGGCCTTGACCGCGTAGCAGATGCGGATGTCGAGGCCGCGGAAGGCGTTCTGCAGGCCGGCGATCCGCGCGCGGATCATGTCGGCCGAGTATGCGTAGAACGGCGTGTGGACGTGACGCGCGATCGCGTCCAGTTCGCCGGGATGGAAGTTCGACAAGGCCCGTCCCTGTGGAAGAAAAAAGGCGGCGGACGGCACCTGGCCGCCCGCCGCTCGAGGGAGATCAATAGCTCAGCGAAAGGATGAACTGTGCATTGCGGGGCGCCTGGAACGCGGTGGGGTTGCCGAAGAACGGATTCATCAGGCCCACGCCTTCCTCTTCCTGCAGCGTCTCGTTGCGTTCGATCACCGTCTGCTCGTTGAGCACGTTGTAGACGGCGAACTTCGCATTGAGCTTCACCGGGCCCAGGTCGGTGTTGTACGCCACGCTCAGGCCGAGGTTGTAGGTCCACGGCAGGGTGTCGTACGCACCGCGGCGCGACAGCCGCCACTGGCCCTCGTCCGTGTAGCACAGGCTCGGATCGCTTTCGCAGATGTAGTGCGTGAGGAACTCGTTGTCGTCGTACGGATTGCCCGCACCGTATTCGCTCATCGGACGGCCCGAGCGCGCATCCAGCGTCGCGCCGATGGTCCAGTTGTCGGTGATGGCGTAGTTGCCGCGCAGCTTGATCTGGTGGCGGTGGTCGTTGGGCAGGAAGCCGTAGCCGCCGATTTCCACGAACGGATTATCGAAGGCTTCGGTACGGCCCGAGTCGGAGAAGTCGGTATCCGAATTCACCGGCCCTTCGTAGTTGCCCTTGCTCGCCGACCAGACGTAGGTGGCATTGAACGCCCACTTGTCGTCCCACGCGCGGTCGAGCTGCAGCTCGATGGCGCGATAGGTGCGCTTGGGGTTCTCCCAGCCGATCATCGTGCCGTCGCGCAGTTCCCAGCCCGTCACGCCGGTGTCGATGGTGACGAAGCCGTCGTTCTCGCCGTCGCAGTCGGTGTCGGTGTAGTAGGTCAGGTTCTTGCCCGGGTTCGCCATGACGAAGCCGCTGTCGCCGCAGCTGTTGACCACTTCGATGTCGTCGATGGCGTTGTGCATCTTGCGGTACGTGCCGCTCACGCCCCACGACCACTTCTCGCCCAGCATCTGCTGGAAGCCGAGGATGAACTCGTCCTGGTAGACCGGATCCATGTCCTTGTCGACTTCGCCACGGAAGTCGGCGACGCTGCCATCGCCCTGCGAGTCGTCCACGGTGCCGATTTCCGCGCCGAGGCCCGGAATCGGGTTGTCGCCGTCGGCGAAGGTGCCGTCCCAGAAGTAGAAGCGGCGTGCATCCAGGAACGGACCGGCCTGCTTGATGTTGATGACGTTCGCCACCGGCAGGAAGTAGCGGCCGACGTTGCCGAACACCTTCGAGCGCCCGTCGCCGTTCATGTCCCACGAGAAGCCGAAGCGCGGCGCGATCATGTCGTCGAGCTTGATGTAGCTGTTGCCGGCCGCGTCCTTGTTGTCGAAGCTCTCGATGCGAACGCCCAGGTTCAGCAGCAGGTTCGGCGTGACGTTCCAGTTGTCCTCGATGTAGAAGGCCTGGTTCTCCGTCTCGAACGTGCCCTGGTTGGCGACCTGGCGCGTACGCACGTACACCGTGCCTTCCGGCACGTCGACGCCGTTGACACGCGCGCCGGCGTTGTTGACCTCGTAACGCAGGCCATCGCCCGGATAACGGCTGCTGTAGTCGGACGTGTTGTTCTCGTGGTCGGCGCCGAAACGCAGCAGGTGGTCGCCCAGGCTCCATTCGAAGTCCAGGCGCGCGGCCTCGCGCGTATCGGTGCGGTCGATCACCGCGGTGTTGCTGGTGCAGCCGATGAACGAGGTGTTCACGCGCTGGTCCTGCACCAGGCTGCAGCGGTCGTCGTTGACGCCGATGGACGACGCGTTGCGCTCGTTCTCGCCGTACATGGCCTTCATCGAGAACGTATCGGTGAAGTAGCTGGTGTAGGTGAGCGCCCAGTTGTCGCCGCCGGACTTGTTGACGATGCGGTTGCGGAATTCCTCGCGCGTGCCGGTGTCGGCGTCGAACCCGTAGACGTCCTGCGTCGTGTCGTTCTTGTCGGAGAAGCCGAACACCTCCAGCAGGTTGGCGTCGTTGATCTGCCAGTCGATCTTCGCGCCCCAGAAGTCGTTGTCGCCCTGGTTCTCGAAGAAGTTCCCGCCGCCGTCGTCGGTGTTCTGCGCCTCGAGGTCGCGCTTCTCGTAGATACCGAAGAAGAACAGGCGGTCCTTCACCAGCGCGCCGGAGCCCCAGATCGAATAGTTGTTCTCGTCCGAATCGTCCCAGCGGGTGTACAGCGTCGGTGCGTAGTTCCTGCCCTTGCCCTGCCACAGGCCGTCGATCACGATGTCCGCGCCGGCCTGGAACTCGTTCGTACCGCGACGCGTCACGGCGTTGATCACGCCGCCGGTGCTGCGGCCGTACTCCACCGAGTAGCCACCGGTCTTGATCTGGAACTCTTCCAGGAACGAGAACGGCAGCGAGGAAAAGCCCACGCGGTTGTAGAAGTCGGTGACGTTCAGGCCGTTGATGTAGACGGTGTTTTCCGCCACGGACGAACCGCCGAACGACAGGCCGCCGAACTCACCACGGTTCACGCCGGGCGCCAGCGTGGCGACGTCGAGGATGTCGCGCTGCACCGGCAGGCGCGCCACTTCCTCGCGGCTGATGTTGGTGGCCGATTCGGTGGAGGTCACGTCCACCGGCGAGATCACGCGCGAACCGACGACCTGCACCGCGGCGAGCTCCGTCGCCGCGCCGCCTTCGGCGATGTTCAACGTGGTCGCGTTGCCGAGGCTGATGGACGTCGCGAACGGTTCCGCCACGGGCTGGCCGTCGCGGCTCACCTCGACCTGGTAGTCGCCCACCGGAAGGAACGGAAAGCGGTAGTTGCCCTGCCCGTCCGCGCGCACCGTGCGGGTGAAGCCGGTGGCGGGATTGCGCACCGTCACCTCGGCGTTCGGCGTGGTGCGGCCGACCAGCGAACCGTCCGTGTTGGCGGCGTGCGCCTGATGCAACGACAGCGCGGATGTCAGGCAAACGCCCAGCGCCATGCACAACGCGGTCCTACGAAACCCCATGCTCTTCATGTCCCCTCTCCACGGTGAAAGTGATGCGGAAGGCGCTACCGTCCGGTCCCGGCGACGGGCAGCACCTGCGCTTCGAAGCTGTAATCCCACTGGTCGAAGTAGAGGTTGCCCCCTGCCCACTCCACTTCGCCGCGTTGCGAATCCACGGTCTCCGACCGGACGTGCTGCTTGGCCGGCACGAAATCCGTGCCGAAATCGTCATTGAAGGCGATCCGGTACGCATCCAGGCCGCCGAGATAGAACCACTCCACTTCAGGATCGCGCGCGCCCGTGAACTGACCGGTCGTCACATCCATCGGCACCCAGCCGTACGGGGCGAGGTACAGCGCGCCCCAGTCGTGCAGGTTGTCGTACGTGCCATCGGAATAGACCATGCCCGACTGCCAGCGCGACGGAATGCCGTTCAGGCGCAGCAACGTCATCAGCAGCAGCGTCTGCTGGCCGCAGTCGGCGTGGTTGCCGCGCAGCGCGTAATCGCTGATGTTGGTGATGGTCGAGTACTCGCGCGCGCCGCCCCACGGAATGGCGTCCACGGCCTGGAACAGCTTCTTCGCGATGCGATACGGATTCGTCTCGTCGCCGACGGCCTTCTTCGAGAACGCGCGCATCTCGTCGGTGAAGACGATGTGCGGCGGACGCTCCGCCAGGTACGGCGCGAGGTCCGGCCGGTCGCCCAGCGGCGTCACCTTGGGGGGATCGATGAGGTGGTGCTCGCCGAAGATGGTGAGTTCGTAGCTGATCGAGAACGTGGTCGGCTTGCCCGCCACCGCCGGCTGTTCGAGATAGACCGTGCGTTGCATCGTCGACTCCGGCGCGATGCGCTGCTTCGCAGGCAGGCTCGCGAGGAAACGGATGTCTTCCTGTCGCCCCGGTATCGCGCGCGGATACGGGATCCACGCACGCACGGTCTCGCCCGCGGGCACCGCGTCGGCATCGACGGTGATCGACTGCTTCACCCGCACGCGGCGCGGCGCGACGCTGCTGTTGCCGGTCCGTCGCGCATCGGCCACCGCCTCGTCGTGGTAGGCGTTGGCGTTTTCCATCGGCCCGTCGTTGCGCTGGAACGGCGTCGCGCGTCGCGCCATCGCCTCCGGGCTCACGCGGAACAGATTCGAGATGGACCGGTTGAAGTACCACGGCGTCCCGTCGATCACCATGTGCTCGAGCAGGTCCGCCTGCGTCCAGCGCTGGAATTCGTCCTCGCGCAGGTCGGGAATGGATTCGCGCAGCTTCGCGCGCGCCTGGTCGGCGGTGAGCGTGAAATCCAGGCGGATGCGGCGCATGCGTTCGCGCTGGAATTCGAGGTCCGCGCGGGTTCGCGCGTCGAGTCCGGGTTGCGCCAGGGCCGCATCGATGCGGGCGGTCGCTTCGCGGAAATCACCGCTGTCGATACGGGCGATCACGTCGGACAGCGGGTCCGTGGCGGACAGGGCGGCGTCCGTCGCGGCCATCGCCCCAAGGGCGAGAATGGCGGCGAACAGGACGTGCCGGCGGCGCGTCCGGGGCATCGGCGATCGAAGCGGTAACCGTAGATCGTCCACGCAGACCACTCACTGGGCGGCCGTTAGATGGGCCGTTCACCGCTGTGTAACATGAGTGGAGTACCCGGTCAATAATTTATTCTTGACTATCCGGCAGAAAGAAGTATCTATTCTGTCCCAGCCGGCCGCCGCCTCCCGCAAGGCGGTCCAGGAGGGGACGCGATGATCGAGGACGCTTCGGCCTTCGGCCGCCGCACGGCGAACGCCGCGCAGGCGTCCGCCGCTGTTCGCGGGTTGCCGGAACCGCGCCGCGACGCCGCGGTCCAGTCTTCCGGCCCTCGCGCCGCCGTTCACGGATTCCGCTCCATGCGCCTTCGCCCCATCCTCGCCGCCTGCCTGTTTTCCACCGCCCTGCTTTCAACGGGCCTGCTCTCGTCGGCCAACGCCTACGAGCGCGGGTGGACCATTCCCGCCGATACCGGCGTGGTCGGTGTCGAACAGGCGCAGCTCGATCCCGCGTGGTGGGTCGAAAGGCAGACCGAACCGGACCGCGTGATCCTCGACGCGCAGGCCATCGCCGTGCAGAACGCGAAGCTGATGCAGCTCGATCGCAGCATGCACGACCTGGATGCGTTGCCGTCCTCGCTCGAACGTGCGCGCGTGGCCGGCTGGATCGAGGGCCTGTCGAAGCGTCCCACGCGCACGCTCTACGACGAACGCGGCGAAGTCGTGCCGGCTGCCGATCTCGACGCGATCGTCGACAACGCCAACCTCGCCGCGGTGCCCGCGACGCAGGCCACGCGCTTCGGTCTGGTCGTGCATCGCGCCGCGTTGCGCTCGTTCCCGACGCGGACGCGCGTGTTCAGTTCGAACGACGACCACGACATCGACCGTTTCCAGGAAAGCGGGCTTTTCCCGGGCGATCCGGTGGCGATCGTGCACGAGAGCCGCGACGGCAAGTGGTTCTTCATCGTCAACACGCGTTATGCGGCGTGGATCGAGAAGCAGTACGTCGCCGAAGGCAGCCGCGACGCGGTGTTGGGCTACGGCCGCAAGACGCCGTTCCGCATCGTCACCGGCGCACGCGCCACCACCGTCTACACGCCGGAGGAACCGGGCGTTTCCGAAGTGCAGCTCGACATGGGCGTGCGCGTGCCGGTACTCGCCGACTGGCCGGTCGGCACCGCCGTGAACGGTCAGCATGGTTACACCTCGCATGTCATCCAGCTACCGGTGCGCAATGACGACGGTTCGCTGCGTTTCGCGCCGGCGCTGCTCCCTCGCCGCGAACCGACCGCCGAAGCGCCGCTCGCGCTCACCCCGCGCAACCTGATCCAGCAGGGCTTCAAGTTCCTCGGCGAACGCTATGGCTGGGGCCACAGCTACAACGCACGCGACTGCAGCGGTTTCGTATCCGAGATCTACCGCAGCATGGGCGTGCAACTGCCGCGCAACACCAGCGACCAGGCGGTGAGCCCCGCGCTCAACCGCATCGCGTTCGCCGAAAAGGACAGCCACGCAAAGCGGATGGCCGCCGTGCGCGAATTGCAGGTCGGCGATCTGGTCTACATTCCCGGCCACGTGATGATGGTGATCGGCCGGATCGACGGCGAACCGTACGTGATCCACGACACCACCGGCCTGAGCTTCGCCGGCCCCGACGGCGGGATCGTGCGTGCCAGGACCAACGGCGTCACCGTCTCGCCGCTCACGCCGCTGCTGTTCAACGGCAAGACCAGCTTCGTGGACCGCATCACCAACATCCAGCGGATCCGGCCGTAAGCGCCGGCACCCACTCCCGCCCGCACCCCACATCCCAGAACCACACGAATGAAAATCACCGACATCCGGTTCGGCATGCTGCGCGTTCCGCTGAAAACGCCGTTCAAGACCGCCCTGCGCACGGTCGAGGCGGTGGAGGACATCATCGTCTGCGTGCACACCGACACCGGGCAGGTCGGTTACGGCGAAGCACCGGCGACGGCGGTCATCACCGGCGACACGCACGGCTCGATCGTCGAGGCGATCCGCAAGTTCATCGCGCCGCGCCTGATCGGACAGGAAATCGCCAACCTCAACCGCATCACGCAGCTCATCCAGACCGCGCTGGAGAAGAACACCAGCGCGAAGGCCGCGGTCGAAATCGCCGTCTACGATCTGTTCGGGCAGTTGTACGGCGTGCCGCTGTACAAGATGCTCGGCGGCGGCGATCCGGTGATCACCACCGACATCACCATCAGCGTCGACTACATCGAGAAGATGGTCGCCGACTCGCTCAGCGCCGTGGATCGCGGTTTCGAGTCGCTGAAGATCAAGGTCGGCAAGGACATCGGCGTGGACATCGAGCGCGTCAAGGCGATCTACGCCGCCGTCGAAGGCCGCGCCCTGCTCCGCCTCGACGCCAACCAGGGCTGGACCGCGAAGCAGGCCGTGCATGCGATCAACATGCTCGAAGACGCCGGCGTGCGCCTGGAACTGGTCGAGCAGCCGGTGAAGGCGCAGGACCTGGATGGCATGAAGTACGTCACCGAGCGCGTGCACACGCCGATCATGGCCGACGAAAGCGTGTTCGGGCCGAAGGAAGTGATCGACCTGATCCGCATGCGCGCGGCCGACATCATCAATATCAAGCTGATGAAGACCGGCGGCCTGAGCAACGCGATCCGCATCGCCGATATCGCGGCGTTGTACGAAGTGGAATGCATGATCGGCTGCATGCTCGAAAGCAGCATCAGCGTGGCCGCGGCCGTGCACCTGGCGGTGGCCAAGTCCAATGCGATCACCAAGGTGGACCTCGACGGCCCCTCGCTTTCCGCGTTCAATCCGGTCGATGGCGGCGTGATCTTCAACGAATCGGAGATCTCGGTGACCGATGCGCCGGGGCTGGGCATTCGGGAGATTCGGGGGCTGGAGCTTCTTTGAAGCGCAGGGACGGGTGACGGGGAGGCGGAAAACGAGTGACGAGGAGGGAGAACCGAGTGAAAAGCAAAGGCCATCGCCGTTTCCCGCGCATGCAGCGAAGGAACGCGCCCGCTCGTTCCCGGTTCCGCCGTCCCCGTTTCTCGTTCTTGGCCCGTCACGCGTGCGAGGCTGCCCACCCGTTTCTCACTCCTTCCCACTCGTTGCGGGCCCCATGTCGCCGCTGCTGAAGATCCGCTCCGAGCGCGACCAGATGTCCGCCATCGAGCGGCGCATCGCGGATTTCCTGCTGGAAAACGCGCACCTGCTGCGCGACTACTCCTCGCAGCAGCTCGCCAACGCGCTCGGCATCAGCCAGTCGAGCGTGGTGAAGTTCAGCCAGAAGCTCGGCTACAAGGGCTATCCGGACCTGAAGTACTCCATCGGTCAGGCCGTGGCGCGTGGCGATGGCGGCGAGGAAGGCGGCAATGGTCGCGAAGCGCGCGCGGGCGATCCGCACGCGGCGCTGGCCGAAGACCTCTGGCACCTGAAGGCGATGGCCGAAGCCGAAACGCGCCTGATCAATCCGCCGGAAAACATCGACGCGATCGCGCACGCCATCGCGCAGGCCGGCAAGGTGTTCATCATCGGCCTGGGCGAGGACGGCATCCCGGCGCGCGCGTTCGCCACGCGGCTGTCGATGCTGGGCATCCTCACGGTGCACTACGTCGACGCGATCCTGATGCAGGCCGGCGTCTCCAGCGCCGCGCCCGGCGATGTGCTGCTGGTGTTCTCCGAACACGGCCGCCAACCGACCCTGTGCCAGATCAGCCATCTGTTCCGCGAGCGCGTGGGTCGCGTGGTGACCGTCACGCGGCACACGCCCAATCCGCTGCGCGCGCACGCCGATGCCGCGCTGCTGGTATCGGCGCACGACGAGCGCCGACACATCGAGCCGCTGCTGTACCAGTCGGCGCTGCAGCACCTGCTCGACCTGATCTTCATCCTGCTGTGCGATGCCAGCGAGGAACGCCGGCTGCAACTCGACTTCAACTTCGAGCGCATGCAGGATCTGCTCGACCACTGACCGGGGTTCTCCATGCGTTCGACCGCTGCATTCGTCCGGGGCCTGGCCGCCGCATCGCTCGCGCTGCTCGCCGGCTGCGCCGGGATGGCCTCGAAAACCGATGCCACTGTGCCGTGGAGCGACGCGCAACAACTCGTGCTGGTCACCACCGCCGACTGGAACGCGACGACCGGCACGCTGCGTCGCTACGAGCGCGATGGCGCGTCATGGCGCGAGGTTGGCAGCGCGACGCCGATCACGGTGGGCCGTAGCGGTTCGGCATGGGGCCTGGGCCTGAATCCGGCGCAATCCGACGGCCCGCAGAAACAGGAAGGCGACGGCCGCGCGCCGGCGGGCGTGTTCCGCATCGGCACGGCGTTCGGTTATGCCGACAGCGCCGCGACGGCGTGGCCGTACCAGGGCATGTCCGCCTCGGACTGGTGCATCGACGTGCCCGCGTCCCCGCTCTACAACCGCATCGTCGATGCGAAGGCGGTGGGCGATGCCGCGGTCGAAGGCTCCACCGAGCCGATGCGCCGCGACCTGCACGCCGACGGCGATGTGCGCTACAAGCTCGGATTCGTCATCGAACACAACGCAGGCCATCGCAGCGGCGCGGGCAGCTGCATCTTCGCGCACCTGTGGCGCGCGCCGGGCGAGCCCACCGCCGGTTGCACCGCCATGCCGGAACCGGCGATGCGCGCACTGCTCGCGTGGCTGGATCCGCGCCGCAGGCCCGTGTTCGCGCTGCTGCCCGAGGATGAACTCGAACGCCTCCACGCAACCTGGCGTTTGCCGGCTCCGGCATCGTCCCGCTGAAAATATCGCGCCTCGCGACCCACGCCCCCGCCGCTGCGCGAGGATGGCTCCACCGCACAACCGGAACTGACGCCCGATGTCGAACACCGCCCGCGTACTGCTCGGACTCTTCCTCGGCGCCGTCATCGGCCTGCTGCTCGCGTGGCTGGCGCCGGACCTCGCGGTCAAGGTCGCCGACTTCGTCCAGCCCGTCGGCCGGCTCTGGCTCAACGCACTGCAGATGACGGTGGTGCCGCTGGTCGCGGCGCTGGTGGTGATCGGCGTGAACAACGCCACCGATGCGGCGGCATCCGGCCGTACCGCGCGCAAGGCGATCGTCACCTTCGTGGTGATCCTTTCGGTGTGCGCGGCGCTCGCGGCGATTGTCGCGCCGGTGCTGTTCTCGTTCGTGCCGCGCCAGGAAGGCCTGGCCGATTCGCTGCGCGCGGCCACCGCGGGCGCGGCGCAACTCTCGCTTCCCAGTTCGTTGTCCGAATGGTTCGCCGGCATCATCCCCGCCAACGCGCTGGCCGCCGCCGCGGCGAGCGCGATGCTGCCGCTGGTGGTGTTCGCGCTGTTCTTCGGCTTCGCGCTGACGAGGATCGAAGCCGGACGCCGCGCGCGCCTGCTCGACCTGGTGCAGGGCATCGCCGACGTGATGATCGTGATCGTGCACTGGGTGCTGTGGGTCGCGCCGGTCGGCGTGTTCGCGCTGGTGCTGGCCGTGTGCGCGCGCGTGGGTCACGGCATGATCGGCGCGTTCGGCTGGTACATCGCGATCCTGTGCACGATGTACCTGCTGGCGACGGCACTGATGTATCCCATCGCCGCGATCGCGGGCCGCGAACGCCTGCGCCGCTTCGCCTCGGCCATCGCGCCGGCACAGGTGGTGGCCGCCAGCACGCAGTCCTCGCTGGCGTCGCTGCCGGCGATGATCGAGTCCTCACGCGAACGCCTCGGCCATCCGCTCAGCGTGACCTCGCTGGTGCTGCCGATGGCGGTGTCGCTGTTCCGCATCACCAGCCCGATCCAGTACCTGGGCGTGGCCGCGTTCATCGCCTGGGCCTACGGCGTGGACCTGACCATCGCCCAGTGGGCCGCCGCGGCGGCGCTGGCGGTGGTGATCAGCATGGGCTCCGTCGGCCTGCCCGGCCAGGTCAGCTTCATGGCCACCAACATGCCGGTGACGCAGGCGCTGGGACTGCCGGTCGAGCCGCTCGGCCTGCTGCTTGCGCTGGACACCATTCCCGACGTGTTCGCCACGCTCGGCAACGTCACCGGCGACCTCACCGCCACGACGGTGGTGGCGAAGGGACAACGCGATCCGGTCGATCCGGGGCTCGGCGAAGGGCCGTCGGACGGCTGATCGCGCGGCCGGGCCGCGCGACGCATACCCGCGAAAGGCGCGCCGGCCCGCGTCCTGACGCGAATCCGCAGACTTTTCCGACACCACTTCGGCCCGCGGGCCGGCCCGATCCGCACGCGTTCATGCGAAAATGCCCGCCGCATGGCCCCGTAGCTCAGCTGGATAGAGCGGTCCCCTCCTAAGGGACAGGTCGCACGTTCGAATCGTGTCGGGGCCGCCATGAAGCAGCAGCGAGTGCCCGGACGAGAAACGAACGGTTTCTCCGCCCGCGACTCGTTTCTCGTTCCTCTCCACTCGTTTCTCGCAGTAAAGGGAGCCGCCATGACCCACCCCGTCCTCACCGCCCTCGGCCTGAACGACGCCGAATCCGGCACCTACCTCGGCAACGGCGAGTGGTCCGCCACCCGCGACGCCGGCGTGCTGGAGTCCGTCAACCCGACCAACGGTGAGGTGCTGGCGAAGGTCCACGCGTCGTCGCAGGCCGACTACGACACCATCGTCGAGCGCGCCCAGGCCGCCTACAAGGTGTGGCGCACCACGCCGGCCCCGCGCCGCGGCGAGGCGATCCGCCTGTGTGCCGACGCGCTGCGCAGGCACAAGGACGCGCTGGGTTCGCTGGTCGCGCTGGAGATGGGCAAGTCCAAGCCCGAAGGCGACGGCGAAGTGCAGGAAATGATCGACATCGGCGACTTCGCGGTCGGCCTGTCGCGCCAGCTGTACGGCCTGACCATGCACTCCGAGCGCCCCGGCCATCGCATGTACGAGCAGTGGCATCCGATCGGCCTGGTCGGCGTGATCTCGGCGTTCAACTTCCCGGTCGCGGTGTGGGCGTGGAACTCGTTCATCGCTGCGATCTGCGGCGACATCACGATCTGGAAGCCGTCGCCGAAGACTCCGCTGTCGGCCATCGCCTCGATGAAGATCTGCAACGAAGCGCTGAAGGCCGGCGGCTTCCCCGACATCTTCTTCCTGTTCAACGACGCCGGCACCGAACTCGCCTCGACCTTCGTCGACGACAAGCGCGTCCCGCTGATCAGCTTCACCGGTTCGACCCGGGTCGGCCGCATCGTCGGCGAGCGCGTCGCGCGCCGCATGGGCCGTTCGCTGCTGGAACTGGGCGGCAACAACGCGATCATCGTCGACCCGTCGGCGGACCTGAAGCTGGCGATTCCCGCCATCGTGTTCGGCGCCGTCGGCACCGCCGGCCAGCGCTGCACCACCACGCGCCGCCTGTTCGTGCACGAATCCATCTACGACGACGTGCTGGCCAAGCTCGTCACCGCCTACAAGCAGGTGGAGAAGAAGATCGGCGATCCGACCGATCCGGCCAACCTGATGGGCCCGCTCAACAGCCGCGACGCGGTGCAGGCGTACCTCGAAGCGGTCGAACGGGCCAAGGCTGCCGGCGGCAAGGTCGAGACCGGCGGTGCGGCGATCGATCGCGCCGGCAACTTCGTGCTGCCGACCATCGTGACCGGCCTGTCGAACGACGTCGACATCGTCCAGCACGAGACCTTCGCCCCGATCCTGTACGTCATGAAGTACAGCGACCTCGGCGACGCCATCCACATGCAGAACGACGTGCCGCAGGGCCTGTCGTCGGCGATCTTCACGCAGAACCTGAAGGCGGCCGAGGCGTTCCTGTCGGCGTCCGGTTCGGACTGCGGCATCGCCAACGTCAACATCGGCACCTCGGGTGCGGAGATCGGCGGCGCGTTCGGCGGTGAGAAGGAAACCGGCGGCGGCCGGGAGTCCGGCTCCGACGCCTGGAAGGCCTACATGCGCCGCCAGACCAACACCATCAACTACTCCGACGCGCTGCCGCTGGCGCAGGGCATCAAGTTCGATCTGTGACGCCGGGATTCGTGATTCGGGATTCGGGATGCGCAAAGGCGGCGGCGCCAGCCGCCGACGAATCGCGGCAAGCCCGTCCTTGCGACCGCTGATCCACCACGTCCGACCCTCTCGAATCCCCAAATCTCAAATCCGAATCCCGAATTCCGAAAAGACATGTACGGACTCGCCCGCCCCTTCCTGTTCGGCCTGGACGCCGAAGCCGCGCACGGCGCGGCGCTCAACGCGCTGGAAGTGGCCTACCGCACCGGCGCGGGCGCGCTGCTCTCGCGCCGGCCGGCTCCGCTGCCGACGCGCGCGTTCGGGCTGACGTTCCCGAATCCGGTCGGCCTCGCGGCGGGGCTGGACAAGAACGGCGCGCACATCGACGCGCTGCTCGCGCTCGGCTTCGGGTTCATCGAGATCGGCACGGTCACGCCACGCGCGCAGGAAGGCAATCCGAAGCCGCGCATGTTCCGGCTTCCGGAGCACGAAGCGGTCATCAACCGCCTGGGCTTCAACAACGGCGGCGTGGATGCGCTGGTGCGCAATGTCGAACGCGCGAAGCGCCGGCACGGCCTGCTCGGCATCAACATCGGCAAGCACAAGGACACGCCGAACGAGTCGGCCGAGAACGACTACCTGTTCTGCCTGGAGCGCGTGTACCCGCTCGCCGACTACGTGACGGTGAACATCTCCTCGCCCAACACGGCCGGTCTGCGTGAACTGCAGGAAGAGCAGGCGCTGCGCCGTCTCGTCGGCACGTTGCGCGACGCGCAGGAACGGCTGGCCGGCGTGCACGGCCGGCGCGTGCCGATGCTGGTGAAGATCGCGCCGGACCTCACCGACAACGACGTCGAGGCCGCCGCCCGCGTACTTGGCGATCTGCACGTGGACGGCGTCATCGCGACGAACACCACCGTTTCGCGCGTGGGCATCGAAGGCTCGCCCCTGGCGCAGGAAACCGGCGGGCTCTCCGGCCGGCCGCTGCTCGGCCAGGCGACCGCGGTGCTGCGCATGATGCGCACGCGCCTGCCCGAATCGATCCCGATGATCGGCGTCGGCGGCATCCTCTCCGGTCCCGACGCCGCGGCGAAGATGGCCGCGGGCGCGACGCTGGTGCAGTGCTACACCGGCCTGGTCTATCGCGGCCCCGCGCTGATCAAGGAATGCGTCGAAGCCATGCGTCGCCGCAAGGAAGCGCCGAGCCGCGGCAACATGCCGCCGATCGTATGAGGCCTTCGATCGCCGTTCCCCCGGTTGCGGGGCCGCAAGGTTCCCTGACAGTACGACCGATGTCCCGTCCAACCGCCCGCTTCCGCAACACGAAGGCGACTCGCAGCCGCGTGAACGACGAGTGCGAATCCCGATGACCGACGCCATCCGCGTACTGCGCGACGCGCCGCTGCACTCGCGCAACACGTTCGGCGTCGCGGCGACCGCGCCCCTCCTGGCCGAAGTCGCCGACGCCCGCGCCCTGCCCGACCTGCTCGCACGGCCCGAATTCGACACGCACACGCCGCTCGTGCTCGGCGGCGGCAGCAACCTGCTGTTCGCCGGCGATCCGGCCGTCCCGCTGCTCGCGCTCACCGGGCAGGACGTTCGCGTTGTCCGCGACGAAGGCGACATCGCGATCGTGCGCGCCGATGCCGGAGTGACCTGGCACGGCTTCGTCCTGCGCATGCTGGACGAAGGCTTCGCCGGGCTGGAGAACCTCGCGCTGATACCCGGCACCGTCGGCGCCGCGCCGATCCAGAACATCGGCGCGTACGGCATCGAGGTGCGCGAGTTCATCCATGCGGTGGAAAGTTTCGAGCCCGCCACCGGTCGCGTGCACCGCTTCGACGCGACGCAGTGTGCGTTCGCGTATCGCGACAGCGTGTTCAAGCACGAGCCCGATCGCTACATCGTCACCGCCGTGGAATTCGCGCTGCCGCGCACGCCGGCGCTCAAACTCGACTACGCCGGCATCGGCGACGAGCTCGTCGCCATGGGCATCGCCTCGCCCACGCCGCGCGACGTCGCGCAGGCGGTCATCGCGATCCGCCGGCGCAAGCTGCCGGACCCGGCCGTGCTCGGCAATGCGGGCAGTTTCTTCAAGAATCCCATCGTCATGCACGCGCAAGCCGAAGCGTTGGCGGCGGAACATCCGGGCATGCCCGTGTTCCGGGGCAACGGTCCGGACACGCGCAAGCTCTCGGCCGCATGGTTCATCGACGCCTGTGGCTGGAAGGGCCACCGCGACGGCGACGCCGGCGTCGCGCCCACGCACGCGCTGGTGCTGGTGAACCACGGCCGCGCGACCGGACAGGACCTGCTCACATTGGCGCGACGCATCGCCGACTCGGTGCACACGCGCTTTTCGGTATCCATCGAACCCGAACCGCGCATCGTCGGCGCGAGCTGGTAAGGAGCCTCCACGGTGAGCGAAGCCCTGCCCCATCCGCTTCGCGCCGCGGGCTTCATGCTCGCCAGCACGCTCTGCTTCGGCGTGATGGCCATCGCCATCCGCCTGGCCTCGCAGTCGCTGAACACGCTGGAGATCGCATTTTTCCGCAACCTGTTCGGCCTGCTCACCGTGCTGCCGCTGGTGATGCGCGTCGACCCGGCCTCGCTCCGCACGCGGCAGCTGCCGCGCTATTTCGTGCGATGCGTGATCGGCATCTTCTCGATGCTGTGCGGCTTCTGGGCGATCGGCCATCTGCCGCTCGCGCAGGCGATTTCGCTGTCGTATTCCTCGCCGGTGTTCGTGACGATCCTCGCGGCGCTGCTGCTGGGCGAACACGTGCGCGGCCGGCGCTGGGCCGCGGTCGCGGCCGGCTTCATCGGCGTGCTGGTGATCGTGCGGCCGTTCTCGCACGAGTTCACCGGCGGCACGCTGATCGCGCTGCTCGCCGCGGTGCTGAGCGCGGTGGTGGCGATCCAGATCAAGCAGCTCTCGCGCGTGGATGCCGCCAACACGATCGTGCTCTACACGTACCTGTTCTGGGTGCCGATCTCGCTGGTGCCGGCGCTGTTCGTGTGGGAATGGCCGCAGGGCATCACCTGGCTGTGGGTGATCGCCGCCGGCCTGTTCGGCACGGGCGGCCAGGTGCTGTGGACGCACGCGCTCAAGCTCGGCGAGGTCTCCGCGCTGACGCCGATCAGCTTCATCCAGCTGCCGCTGGTGGCGCTGGTGGGCTGGCTCTGGTTCGACGAAACGGTGGACCTGTGGACCTGGATCGGCGCCGGCATCATCCTTTCGTCGGTCGCCTACATCGCGCACCGTGAAGCCGTGCTCCTGCGCCGGCACGCAACGACCGCACCCACGGAAGCCGCCAAGCCCGGCGAATGAGCGCCCGCGTCAGTCGGCCGCGGGATCGATGACCGGCCGCGCCCAGGGCCGGCCGTGCACGCGATACACCGAAAGGAACACCGCCGCGACCCACGCCATCGCCACGGCCCAGCCGGCGAGGATGTCGGACGGGTAATGCACGCCCAGGTACACGCGCGACAGGCCGACGAGGACCACGAACGCCGCCATCGACAGTGCGACCGGCCAGCGCCAGCGCGTGTGCCAGGCCAGCAGCACCAGCACGCATGCGAGCGTCATCGAGCCCATCGCGTGGCCGCTGGGGAAGCTGTAGGTGGTTTCCGGCGCGACCGAATCCCACAGCGCCGGGCGATCGCGCGCGAAGAACAGCTTCGCACCGATGTTGAGCAGCGCCGAGCCACCCAGCGCGATCGCCGCGAACACCGCCTCGCGATAACGGCGCAGCAGCGCCAGCACGAGCACGAACGCGACGTCGAACGGCACCACGCCCCAGGCGTAGCCGACCTTCGAGATGAACACGAAGAACGTATCGAAGCCCTCGCGCGCCACCGCGTGGGCGAAACGCAGGATCGGCTCGTCGAAGGCGATGGCTTCCTGCTCGTGGATCTCGTCGGCGAGTTCGCCGAACACCCACAGCGGCAGCAGCAACCCGACGAACACCACCGCCAGACGCAGGCCGTGCCGGCGCAGCAGGCCCGCGCCGAAACGCAGGACGCTCGCCAGCGCGCCGCCGCCCGCCTCAGCCGCCACGTGCCGCGCCGGCCCCGAACTTGCGCTCGACGTAATGGTCGATCAGCGCCACGAACTCGTGCGCGATGTTCTCGCCGCGCAGGGTCACGGTCTTCTCGCCGTCCTCGAACACCGGCGCGGACGGCGCCTCGCCCGTGCCCGGCAGCGAGATGCCGATGTTCGCGTGGCGCGATTCGCCCGGGCCGTTCACGACGCAGCCCATCACCGCGAGCGTCAGGTTCTCCGCGCCCGGATGCGTCACCTTCCATTCCGGCATCTTCGCGCGCACGTGTTCCTGCACGGTCTTGGCCAGTTCCTGGAAGAACGTGCTGGTGGTGCGACCGCAGCCCGGGCACGCGGTGACCATCGGCGTGAACGCGCGCAGGCCCATGGTCTGCAGCAGTTCCTGCGCGACGACGACTTCGTTCGTGCGCGACTGCCCCGGCTCCGGCGTGAGCGAGATGCGGATCGTGTCGCCGATGCCCTCCTGCAGCAGCACGCCCAACGCCGCGCTGGAGGCGACGATGCCCTTGCTGCCGATGCCGGCCTCGGTCAGGCCCAGGTGGAGCGCGTAGTTGCCACGGCGCGCGAGTTCGCGATACACCGCGATGAGTTCCTGCACGCCGCTGACCTTCGCGCTGAGCACGATGCGGTCCGCCGGCAGGCCGAGTTCCTCCGCGCGCGCCGCCGAATCCAGCGCCGAACGGATCAGCGCCTCGCGCAGCACTTCGCCGGCCTCGCGCGGCTCGGCGAGCGTGTGGTTCTCGTCCATCAGCTGCGCGGCCAGCGCCTGGTCGAGCGAGCCCCAGTTCGCGCCGATGCGCACCGGCTTGCCGTAACGGATCGCCAGTTCGATCAGCGTCGCGAACTGGCTGTCCTTCTTCTTGCCGAAGCCGACGTTGCCCGGGTTGATGCGGTACTTCGCCAGCGCTTCGGCACAGGCCGGCTCGGCGGTGAGCAGCTGATGCCCGTTGTAGTGGAAGTCGCCGATGATCGGCACGTTGACGCCCATCATCGCCAGCTTGTCGACGATGCGCGGCACGGCGGCGGCGGCTTCAAACGTGTTGACGGTGACGCGGACCAGTTCCGAGCCGGCGCGCCACAGTTCGGCGACCTGCTTCGTGGTGGAGGCGACGTCGGCCGTGTCGGTGTTGGTCATCGACTGCACGACGACCGGATGGCCGCCGCCGACGTCGACGCCGCCGATGCGCACCGCCGTCGTCAGGCGGCGTGGCAGGGGTCCGAAACCGGGATGGGCGCAGGGCGCCTGGGCGTGCGAATTCATGCGCCTATTGTAGGCCACGCGGCCGTGGCGACCGCGCGTCTTCACGCGGCCGGGCGTGCGAACGATCACGTGACCGACGCCCCCTCCTGAGGTACCGTGGCCGGCCATCGAACGGCCCCGCCATGCCCTCCTTCGCCGACGCCAGCCGCCCCGACACGGTGCTCACGCCCAGCCAGCTGAACACGCTGGCGCGCGACCTGCTGGAAGGCGCCTTTCCCTCGATCTGGGTCGAGGGCGAGCTGGGCAACGTCTCGCGCCCCTCGTCGGGCCATCTGTACTTCACGATCAAGGACGCGCGCGCGCAGGTGCGCTGTGCGATGTTCCGGCCCAAGAGCAGCTGGCTGCGCTTCACTCCGCGCGAAGGGCTGCGCGTGCTCGGCCGGGGCCGGCTCACGCTGTACGAAGCGCGCGGCGAGTACCAGATGGTGTTCGACCACCTGGAGGAAGCCGGCGAAGGTGCGCTACGCCGCGCGTTCGAGGAACTCAAGGCGAAGCTCGCCGCCGAGGGCCTGTTCGACGCCGAACGCAAGCGCCCGCTGCCGCGCTTCGCGCGGCGCATCGGCGTGATCACCTCGCCCAGCGGCGCTGCCGTGCGCGACGTGCTGAGCGTGTTGTCGCGCCGTTTCCCGCTGGTGCAGGCCGACGTGCTGCCGGTGCCCGTGCAGGGCGAAGGCGCGGCGGCGCAGATCACCACGATGCTGCTCAAGGCGATCGCCGCGCAGCGCTATGACGTGATCGTGCTCGCGCGCGGCGGCGGTTCGCTGGAAGACCTGTGGGCGTTCAACGATGAACGGCTGGCGCGCACGATCGCCGCCTCGCCCGTGCCTATCGTCTCCGCCGTCGGCCACGAAACCGACTTCAGCCTCAGCGATTTCGCCGCCGACGTGCGCGCGCCGACGCCGTCGGTCGCCGCCGAACTGCTGGTGCCCAATCGCGAGGACCTGCTGCACCGGCTGCGCGTGCTCGACGCGCGCCTGCGCAACCTGCAACTGCAGCGGTTGCGCCAGGCGATGCAGCGCGCCGACCGCGCGGCGCTGCGCCTCAACGCGTTGCGTCCCCGCGCCCGGCTGGACATGTTGTGCCGGCGGCAGGCCGATGCGCTGCGTCGCCTCGACGCCGCATGGAAACGCCGCATCGAACGCGAACGCGCCCACCTTCGCCACGCCGACGCGGTGCTGCGCGCCGCGCATCCGCAGCGTCGCATCAACCGCCTGCGCGAACGCCTGGCCGCGATGGCGCAACGGCCGCAGTCGGCCATCGTGCGCCGGCTGTCGAAGGAAGCACTGCACCTGCGCGGACTCGCGCGCTCGCTCGAAGCGGTGAGCCCGCTGGCGACGGTCGCGCGCGGGTATTCGATCCTGCGCCACGACGACGGCCGGATCGTCCGCAGCGTGCTGGATGCGGCGCCGGGCGATCGGCTGTCCGCGCGCCTGTCCGATGGCGAACTGGCCGTCCGGGTGGAAGCGAAGGACACGCGCGACTGAGTGGCCGGGATCGCGCGCCGGATCGCGCATAGAATCGCCGCAACGCCACCGCCTACGGGCATCGCATGCGTCCATCCAGACCGGCCCGTCCGCTCCTGCTGGTATCGCTGTCCTTCTGCCTGATCGCCTGTGAACGTACTCCGGTGGCCCCGGCGCCCGCGCCAACCGCGACACAGCGCGCCGAGCCGCCCACGAGGCCACCGTCGCCGCCACTCGTCGCCGCCGCGCGCGAACAGATCGGAGTGACCGTGCGTTACGACCCGGAATACACCGCGATCGCTTACCCCAACGGCGACGTGCCGGTCGATCGCGGCGTGTGCACCGACGTGGTGGTCCGCGCCCTGCGCCGGCAAGGGCTCGACCTGCAACGTGCCGTGCACGAGGACATGCGCCGGAATTTCGCCGCCTATCCGCGCATGTGGGGCGCACGCGCGCCGGACCGCAACATCGACCATCGTCGCGTGCCGAACCTGATGCGCTGGTTCGCGCGACAGGGCTGGGAGCTGCCGCCGTCCGGAAACGCCGCGGATTACCAGCCGCAGGACATCGTCGCCTGGCGCCTGCAGGGCAGCGGGTTGCTGCACATCGGCATCGTGTCCGACCTCACCTCGCGCGAAGGCGTGCCGTTGATCCTGCACAACATCGGCTGGGGCACGCGCGAGGACGACATCCTGTTCGGCCACGCGATCATCGGCCATTACCGCCCGCCGGTCGCCGGGCTCGACGCCGTCGCGAACATGTCCGCGTCTCCCGCGCAGACCACCGCGCACTAACGGCCGCTCGCCTACACTGCCGGCTTTTCCGGGGAGTCCATCATGCCCAAGGACAAGAAGAAGACGCGCGCCGGCAAGGGATTGAAGTCGAGCTATCCCTACTACCTCGCCAACGCGCCGGTCGCGGCCAACACCGACCTCGACGTGCTCGAAAAATACAGCGGCAAGCGCGCGACGCGCGTGGCGCTGGCGGACGCCGCGGCCGTGCGCAAGGCGATCGTCGCCGGTTACCAGGCGCGCG
Source organism: Lysobacter sp. SCRH-1R (assembly GCF_057747855.1). Lineage (NCBI taxonomy): Bacteria > Pseudomonadati > Pseudomonadota > Gammaproteobacteria > Lysobacterales > Lysobacteraceae > Lysobacter > Lysobacter sp. SCRH-1R. The sequence continues at coordinate 2,678,112 of NZ_CM173227.1, forward strand.
AGTCGATGGCGGCATTCCCGCCGGACGCGCGCCGCGACGTGCTCGAACATTGCGTGCGGCGCTTCACCGAGCGCTTCGAGGAACTCGCGCTCGCGCTGTGCATCGAAGCCGGCAAGCCCATCCGCGACGCGCGCGGCGAAGTCACGCGACTGATCGACACCTTCCGCATCGCCGCCGGTGAAGCCACGCGCATCGGTGGCGAGGTGATCGAGCTGCAGATCTCGCCACGCACCCGCGGTTATCGCGGGATGACGAAGCGCGTGCCGATCGGCCTGTGCGGGTTCATCACACCGTTCAATTTCCCGCTGAACCTGGTCGCGCACAAGGTTGCGCCGGCGATCGCCGCCGGCTGCCCGTTCGTGCTGAAACCTTCGGAGAAAACCCCGATCGGCGCGCTGATCATCGGCGAGATCCTGGCCGAGACCGACCTGCCGAAAGGCGCGTTCTCCATCCTCGCCTGCAGCAACGACGACGCCGCGCAGCTGGTCGAGGACGAGCGCGTCGCGCTGTTGAGTTTCACCGGCGGCCTTGTCGGCTGGGACCTGAAGGCGCGCGCCGGTCGCAAGAAGGTGACGCTGGAACTCGGCGGCAACGCGGCATGCATCGTCGATGACGAGCCGGGCGCATCGCTGGATCACGTCGTCGAGCGCCTCGTCTTCGGCGCGTACTACCAGAGCGGCCAGAGCTGCATCAGCGTGCAGCGCATCCACGCGCACGCGGCGGTGTACGACAAGCTGCGCAAGAAGCTCAAGGCCGCGGTGGCGAAGCTGCGCATGGGCGATCCGCGCGAAGAGTCCACCTTCATCGGTCCGATGATCGACGAGAAGGCCGCGCAACGCATCGAGTCGTGGATCGCCGCCGCGCGCAAGGGCGGCGCGAAACGGCTGGCCGGCGGCGAACGCAACGGCAACATGGTGCCGGCGGCGCTGCTGGAAAACGTGCCGCACGACAGCGACCTGTACCGCAAGGAAGCCTTCGCGCCGGTCGCATTGATCGAACCCTTCGAGGACTTCGAACGGGTGCTCGACCAGGTCAACGACAGCGATTTCGGCCTGCAGGCCGGCGTGTTCACCGGCCGGCTGGAACACGCGATGCGCGCGTGGGACCGGCTGGACGTCGGCGGCGTGATCGTCGGCGACGTGCCGAGCTTCCGTGTCGACAACATGCCCTACGGCGGCGTGAAGCACTCGGGCCTCGGGCGCGAGGGCGTGCGTTACGCGATGGAGGACATGACCGAACAGCGGCTGCTGGTGATCCGCGATCCGGTGGAGTGACCGCGGCGCTGCGGCGCCGGATCAGCTGGTGACGGCAACCTTCAGCGGCGCCACGCGCAGGCGTTCGGCCGGATAGCCGAACAGATAGCCCTGCCCGTACGTGCAGCCCAGTTCGCGCAAGGTCGCGCGCTGGGCTTCGTTTTCCACGCCCTCGCCGATGGTGTGGATGCCCAGCGTGCCGGCCAGCGCCTGGATCGCGCGAACGACCGCTACGCTTTCCGGCTGTGTGTCGCCGACCAGGCCGGAGACGAAACTCTGGTCGATCTTCAGGCATTCGATCGGGAAGCGGTGCAGGTACGACAGCGCCGAGAAGCCGGTGCCGAAGTCGTCCAGCTGCGCCAGCACGCCGTGGCTGCGCAGCGTGCGCAGCATGCGCAGCGCGCGCGGCACGTCGTCGAGCAGCGCGACCTCGGTGATCTCGATGCGCAGGCGATGCGGGTCCGCGCCGGCCTGGTCGATCATCCGCAGCAGCCGGTCGGCGAAGTCCGACGAGCGGAAGTGCCGCGGCGACACGTTCACCGAGATGTAGCCCTCGCCGCCGCGCGCGAGTTCGTCCATCACCTGCCGGTACAGGATCCAGTCGACCTCCTCGATCAGGCCGCTGTCCTCGCCCACGCCGATGAATTCACTCGGCGTGAGCAGGCCACGGCGTTCGTGGCGCCAGCGCAGCAGCGCTTCGTGGCCGATCACGCGCTGGTCGTCCAGACGCACGATCGGCTGGTAGAACGCGACGAAGCCATCGCCGTTGATCGCGCGGCGCAGGTCGGCTTCGAGGTCGAGGATGCGCACGGCCTCCTCGCGCATCGCCTCGTCGAACACGGCGCAGCGATCGCGGCCGGCCGACTTGGCGCGATACATGGCCGCGTCCGCATCGCGCAGCAGTTCGGCGCCGGTGCGATAGCGCGGATGCCACAGCGCGATGCCCAGGCTCGCCGACGGGAAGACTTCGCGACCGGCGATCCAGCACGGTTCGCCCAGCGCGCGCAGCACGCGCTGCGCGAGTTCCTCGGCGACCTGCGGGCCGTCGATGTCCTCGATGAGGATCGCGTACTCGTCGCCGCCCAGGCGCGCGACGGTATCGTCGGTGCGCACCGCATCGACGATGCGCCGGCCGGTTTCGATCAGCAGTTCGTCGCCTGCGGAATGACCGACGGAATCGTTGACCAGCTTGAAGCGGTCAAGGTCGAGGAACAGCACCGCGAAAGTGCGCTGCGAATCACCCTGCGCACGCGCGATGGCGTGCGACAGGCGATCGAGCAGTTGGCTGCGGTTGGGCAACCCGGTGAGCGCGTCGTGCGTGGCCTGATGCGTGAGCTGCTGCTCCACGCGCAAACGCTCGCCGATCTGCGAAAGCAGTTCCGCATTCGCCTGCGCCAGTTCGCGCGTGCGCGATTCCACGCGCTGTTCGAGTTCCGCATGCGCGGCGACCAGGCGATCCTGCGACTGCTTGCGCGCCAGGCCAATGGAGATGTGGTGCGCGACGAACGTCAGCAGTTCCTGGTCGCGCACGCTGAAGTTGATCGCGGGGGAATAGCTCTGCACGGTGATCACGCCGACCACCGCCTCGTTGCGGAACAGCGGCACGCCCAGCCAGCAATGCGCCAGCGAACCACGGCTGCGCAGCACGCCCTGCGTTTCCAGCGCGGCGATGCGCTTGCGGTCGGCCAGCAGCGGCCGGCCGCGTGCGATCACGTACTCGGTCAGGCCCGAGGTGAGCTTGCGCGTTTCGCGTACGGCATCGCGTTCGTCGATCGAGTACGGGAATTCCAGCCGCTCGCCGTCGTCGGTGAGCAGTGCGATGTAGAAGTTGCGCGCGTACAGCAGGTCGCTGACGACGTCGTGCACCTGCGTGTAGAAGCGTTCCAGCGTCTCGGAGGTGATCGACAGCTCGGCGATGCGGAACAGCGCGCGTTGCAGGCGTTCGGCGCGCTGGCGCTCGATGATCTCCGCCTGCAGGTCGCGGTTGCTCAGCTGCAGCGCCTGCGTGCGCTCCTCGACGCGGCGTTCGAGTTCCTCGCGCGCATGGAAGCGGTCGAGCGCGGTCAGGATGTGCTGCGCGACGAAGGCGAGCAGCGCGCGTTCCTCTTCGCCATAGACATCGGGGCGGTCGTAGCTCTGCACCACGATCGCACCGCAGATGCGGTCGTCGCGACGCATCGGCACGCCGAGCCAGTCCTCGCTGTCCGGACCGTGGCGGATGTCGCGCGCGACGCCGAGGCGTTCGCGGATCGCGGCCGACGGCCCCTGCAGCGGCTCGCCATGGCGCAGCAGCGCGACGGTCACCGAATTCGGCATCTCCTCCACGGGGATGTCGCGCTCGGGCTCGGCCACGTAGGTGTCGCGCTGGTCGGCGAAGTACAGGAAGCGCATCGAATCGCGCACGTCGTCGTACAGCACGATGTACAGGTTCGCCGCGTACATCAGGCCGGCGACGACGGTGTGGATCCGGCGCAGCATGTCGGCCAGTTCGAGGTCCGAGCCGGCAAGATCCGCGATCTCGAACAGCGCCTGCTGCAGCCGTTCGGATTTCTCCAGCGACTCCGCGCGCGCCAGCGTGCGCAGCGCCACCAGGTGCGCGCCGATGACGATGCGCGCCAGCGCCAGCCACATCTCGCGCGTTTCCGACGACAGCGCCGCCGGCAGCTGCGCGGCGAGGCCGACGCGCACGCCTTCGGAGGTGGTCCAGCTCGCCTCGATGCGCTGGGAATGCTGGGTCAGCGGATCGCGGGTGAGCAGCGACTCGGCGCGGTGGGCCAGCGACGAGCTCGCGCCGGGCGAAGCCGATCCGGCCACACCGCCGTAGCCGTCGCGCCACAGCACGGCGACTTCCGACCCGGCCGGCAGGGCTTCCTGCAGCGTGTCCGCGAGCGCGTCCCGCCCGCTGCGGGCGTCGACGATTCTCACGGCCTTGGGCCTGGGACGAGTGGACACTGCGGAAGAAACCCCTGGGCGGACGGGGCAGGATAACGCGGCAATTCGTCCGCGTGCTCAACCCCATCCGGAACTGCGACCCGTTCGTCTGAATATGAACCTCGCAGCGCATGCGGTCGCCGGACCGGCCCGCGACTCCCGCGACTTCCCGCCGGCGCCCTCACCCCGTACCCTGCCGCGCATGAATGCGGGAGCGGACACCGACGACGACGTGCTGATGCTGGCCTGGGCGGCCGGCGACGCCGCGTCGTTCGAGCTGCTCTACGCGCGCCATCGCGGGCCGCTGTACCGATTCCTGCTGCGGCAGGTGCGCGATCCGGCGCTTGCGGACGAGTTCTTCCAGGACGTCTGGCAGCGCGTGATCGCCGCGCGCCAGGGCTGGAAACCCGAGGCCGCGTTCAGGACCTGGCTGTTCCGCATCGCCCACAATCGCCTCAACGATTACTGGCGCGGTCTTAAGCACCGCCCCGCCGCGCCCGACGACGCCGACGAGCGCGCTGCCCGAGTGCCCGACCCGAGCAGCCCGGAGCGCGAGCTGTCGGAGTTCGAACAGCGCCGTCGCCTGCAGCTGGCGATCGAGGAACTTCCCGAAGAGCAGCGCGAAGCCGTGCTGCTGCGGCTGGAGCAGGAACTGAGCCTGGAGGAGATCGGCGCGATCACCGGCGCCGGCCGGGAAACCGTCAAGTCGCGGCTTCGCTATGCGATGGACAAGCTGCGCGCGAGATTGAACGAATGAGCCGCTTCGACGACGAACCGCTGAGCCCGGAAGAACGCGCGCTGGCCGACCGCCTGGCGCGGCTGGGCCCGCACGATGGCCCGTCGGCGGCGCTGGACGCGAAGATCCTCGCCGCGGCCCACGCCGCCGTGGCGGGACCCGCGCGCCGTCGCCGCCGGCTGGGACTCACCGCGATTCCCGGCGGACTGATCACCGGCGCCGGCATGGCCGCCGCGCTGGTGCTGGTCATCGGCACCGTGTGGCAGTTGCGGCCGTCCGATCCGGCGCCGCGTCCGGCGCGCGGCGAGGGCGATGGTGCCTATGTCAGCGCGGAAATCATCGAACGACGCCAGCAGGTGGTGGCGCCGCCGCCGCCTGCCGCGGAAGCGCCCGCGACGGCGAAGGCGTTGAACCCGCCGCCTGTGGACCGGGCTGCGGTGGTGGCGCAGCGAAAGGCGACCGCAGCGGCTCCGGCCGCTGCTCCGGCGCCCTTGCCGGAGGAAGCACCGGCCGGCGCGGCACCCCGCATCGCGACGGTCGGTCCGGACGAGCATCCCGCCGCGTTCCGCAAGGACGCCGCGGATGCGCGAAGCCGGGATGCCTTCGCCGCCCCGGCGGCGGCTCCCGTGGCGCCGCGCGAAGTGCAGGCGTACTCCGATGCCGAACGGGGCGAGGCTTTCCAGCTCGCCCGCGCACGCCAGCAACGCAGCGACGAGCAGACGGTCGCCGCCCAACGCGACGTCGCGGCCTCCGTGCCTGCCGCAGCTTCCGCCGCCGCCCCGGCCAGTGCCGAACCGCCGTCCACGCTCGATCGCGTCGAAGTCACCGGCAGCCGGCTCGCTTCGGAGGGCGGGATCGCCGCCACGCCCGTCGTCGAGGACGCGCGCCTGGAGCCGGCCGCATGGCTCGAACGCATCCGCGAGCGCCGCGACGCCGGCAACGTCGAGGACGCGCGCGAAAGCCTCGCGCAGTTCCGCAAGGCGTATCCGCGCGTGCGCCTGCCGCGCGACCTGCGCGCGCTCGCGCAGCCCGCCACGACGCGATGAGCAGCACGCTCGCCGGCCCGACCTCGCATGTACTGGAGGTCAAGCACAGCCGTTTCCTGGTGAACGCCGCGCCGGTCGAGACGCCGGAGGACGCGCTGGCATTCGTCGCGCGCGTCGGCGATCCCGACGCCACGCACAACTGCTGGGCCTACCGCATCGGCGGCGAATACCGCTTCAACGACGACGGCGAACCGGCCGGTACCGCCGGACGCCCGATCCTCGCCGCCATCGACGGCCAGGGCCTGGACCGCGTGGTCGCGGTGGTGACGCGCTGGTTTGGCGGCATCAAGCTCGGCGCGGGCGGCCTCGTTCGCGCCTACGGCGGCAGCGCGGCCGAATGCCTGCGCATCGCGCCGCGTCGCCCGCTGGTGGTGTTCGCCGAATTCCGCCTCGCCTACCCGTTCGCCGAAACCGGCACGGTGCACGCACTGATCGCGCAATTCGAGGCGGAAAAACTCGACGAACGCTTCGAGACGGACGGCGTCCACCTGCTCTTGCGCCTGCCGGCCGATCGTGCCGACACCTTGAAAGCCCGCCTGCGCGACGCCACCCGTGATCGGGTGCGTTTCTCCGAGGCGTAGGCGGTTCTCCCGCCGAGGCCGAAACGCGGAAACTTCCGACACTCGCGCGCGGTCCGTTCCGCGTTCCGCGGTTCCACCGCCGCCTCCATACTGGCCATCCGATGACCGACGCCCCATCCGCCAACGCTCCGATCGGCAGTTTGCGCACGCTGTGGCCGTTCGTGCGCCGCCACCGCACACTGTTCGTCGCCTGGCTCGTCGCGCTGGCAGGATCCAGCGCGGCCACGCTCAGCCTGCCGGTCGCGTTCCGCACGATGATCGACCAGGGCTTCGCGCAGGGCGGCGGCGCGGCGATCGATCGGGCATTCCTGCTGCTGTTCGCCGTGGCGGTGGCGCTCGCGCTGGCGACCGCCGCGCGCTTCTTCTTCGTCTCGCTCCTGGGCGAACGCGTGGTGGCCGACCTGCGCGAACGCCTCTATTCGCATCTCATCGCACTCGATGCCGGTTTCCACGACCGGAACCGCAGCGGCGAACTCGTCTCGCGCCTCACCGCGGACGCCGAACTGCTGCGCAGCGTGGTGGGATCGAGCATGTCGGTCGCGCTGCGAAGTCTCGTGACCGTCGTAGGCAGCCTGGCGATGCTGTTCGTCACCGCGCCGCGGCTGGCGGCGTTCGCGCTGGTAGGCATCCCGCTGGCGGTATTGCCGATCGTCGTCGGCGGGCGACGGTTGAAGAAGATCTCGCGCGCCAGCCAGGACCGCATCGCCGACGCCAACACGCTGGCCAACGAAACCCTCGGCGCGATCCGCACCGTGCAGGCGCACGCGCGCGAGCCGTACGAACGCGACCGCTTCGGCACCGCTCTGCGCGAAGCCGTCGACACCGCGCGTCGCCGCATCCAGGCGCAGGCCTGGGTCACCGCCATCGCCATCGTGCTGATCTTCGGCGCGATCACCCTGGTGCTGTGGTCCGGCGCGCACGATGTCGTCGCCGGCCGCATGAGTGCGGGCACGCTGGGCCAGTTCGTGCTCTACGCGTTGATCGGCGGCGGTTCGGTCGGCGCGTTGGCCGAAGTCTGGAACGAACTGCAACGCGCGGCCGGCGGCATGGGGCGCATCAGCGAACTGCTGGTGGAAACCGCCTCCGTGAAACCGCCCGCGCATCCGGTTGCGCTGCCGAAGCCCGTGCGAGGCGAGCTGGCGTTCGAACGCGTGAGCTTCCACTACCCGCTCCGACCCGATGCGCCAGCCTTGGAGGATTTCGATCTGCGCGTGCGGCCCGGTGAGACGGTCGCGCTGGTGGGTCCATCGGGCGCGGGCAAGAGCACCGTGTTCTCGATGCTGTTGCGCTTCCACGATCCGCAGTCCGGCGCGGTGCGCGTGGACGGCGCCGACGTGCGCCAGCTCGATCCGGCCGAACTGCGCGAGTCGATCGCGCTCGTGCCGCAACAGCCGACGATATTCGCGGCAAGCGCGCGCGACAACATTCGTTACGGGCGCCTCGACGCGAGCGACGCGGACGTCGTGCACGCCGTCAAGGCCGCGCATGCGTCGGACTTCATCGCCGCCCTGCCGCAGCGGCTGGACACCGAGCTCGGCGAACGCGGCGCGCGCCTCTCCGGCGGCCAGCAGCAGCGCATCGCCATCGCCCGTGCGCTGTTGAAGGACGCGCCGATCCTGCTGCTCGACGAGGCCACCAGCGCGCTGGACGCGCAGAGCGAACGTGCCGTGCAGCAGGCGCTGGAAACGCTGATGGAAGGCCGGACCACGCTGGTGATCGCGCACCGGCTCGCCACCGTGCTCAAGGCCGACCGCATCGTCGTGATGGATCACGGCCGCATCATCGCCGAGGGCACGCACGAGCAACTGCTGGCGCAGGGCGGGCTGTATTCGGAACTGGCCAAGTTGCAGTTCCTGGATTGATTCAGGAATCTGACGCCTCGCCAAGGTGGTGAGGCATGGATGGATTGCCCCAACATGGAGCGCAAGATCTGCCGCCTGAGCCGCACTCGACCAACGAAGGAGCCAACATGGACATGATTCCAGTCCACTCTTCCGCCATCGACGCCGTGGGATACGACGCGTCGACCATGCGAATGAATATCCGCTTCAAGGAAGGACACAGCTACGACTTCTGTGGCGTTCCGAAGCACGTCTTCGACGGTCTCATGCGCGCCGCTTCAAAGGGCAACTTTTACAACGACCATATTCGCGGCAAATACCAGTGCTGAGCACCACGTCGATCACCGACACGCCGGCCTACCCCGCTCCGCGCTGAGCGCCGGCACTGCAGCTCTTCGGTCTTATCGCGAAGCAGATACCGCGTTGATCACGAGCCAACCCAGGCTCGCTGTATCAACGTGCCCAGCTCGAAATCCCGCGGCAACGTTCCGTACGCATTGCCATGATCGCCACCGATGCGCGTGGTGCAGAACGCCGCCGCCATCGGGCTGCCGTTGCGCAGCAGCAGGCTCGCCTGCAACGCGATCGCCAGTGCTTCCACCCAGCGTCGAGCCTCGACTTCACCCGGCACGCTCCGGCCTTCCAGCACCGGCCGCAGCTCGGCGAGTTCCGCGTCGAAATCCGGATCGAGCTGACCCGCCACCTCGAGTTCGGCCAGCAGCGCGCGTCCGGTCTGCGGCTCGCGTTGCAGCGCTCGCAGCACGTCCAGGCACTGGATGTTGCCGCTGCCTTCCCAGATCGAATTCAGCGGCGCCTGCCGATAGAGGCGCGGCAGCATCGATTCCTCGATGTAACCCGCGCCACCCAGGCATTCCTGCGCCTCGTTGACGAAGCCCGGCGCGCGGCGGCATATCCAGTACTTGCCGGCGGCCGTGGCGATGCGTGCGAACGCGGCTTCCTGTGGATCGTACGGAGCGCGGTCGACCGCACGCGCCACGCGCATCGCCAAGGCGATCGACGCCTCGGCCTCGATCGCCAGGTCCGCCAGCACGTTGCGCATCAACGCGTGATCGGCCAGGCGCTTGCCGAAGCTCGCGCGGTGATGCGTGTGATGCATCGCCTGCGCCAGCGCCATGCGCATTTCCGCGGCGGCGCCGAGCATGCAGTCCAGCCGCGTGAGCATCACCATCTCGATGATGGTCGCCACGCCGCGCCCTTCCTCGCCGATGCGGTACGCCCACGCGTCCATGAACTCGACTTCCGATGACGCGTTCGACCAGTCGCCGAGCTTGTCCTTCAGCCGCATCAGCGCGAAGGCGTTCTTGACGCCGTCGGGCGTCCATCGCGGCATCAGGAAGCAGCTGAGCCCGGCGGGCGCCTGCGCGAGCACGAGGAACGCGTCGGACATCGGCGCGGAGAAAAACCACTTGTGGCCGACCAGCCGGTATTCGCCCTCGCCGGACAGCGGCATCGCGACGGTCGTGTTGGCGCGTACGTCGCTGCCGCCCTGCTTCTCGGTCATGCCCATGCCGAGGGTGATGCCCAGCTTCTGCTCGCACACGATGTCGCGCGGGTCGTAGAACGGCGACGTCGCCTTGCCTTCCCAACCGGCCAGCCGCGGTGCGTGGCGCAGCACCGGCACGGCGGCGTGCGTCATCGTCAACGGACAGCTCGTGCCCGGTTCGACCTGATGGTGCAGGTAGCTCAGCGCCGCGCGCGCGACGTGCGCGCCCGGACGCGGCTGCGCCCACGACAACCCCGCGACGCCGTGTTCGATCGCCGCCTGCATGATGCGGTGGTAGTTCGGATGGAACTCGACCAGGTCGATGCGCTGGCCGAAACGATCGTGCGTGCGCAGCCGCGGCCGGTCGCGATGCGCGTCGAAACTGAGCCGGTACAGCTCGTCGCCGGCGAGCGCGCCGTAGGTCGCCAGCGACTCGGCGAAATCGCCGCCGCCCTCGCGAACCACCGCCTCGCGCAGCGCGACGTCGTCCTTCCACAGGTCGCGCGGGGCGAATTCCGGCGGCTGGTTCTCGACGCGATGCGTGGCAAACGGCGGCAGAGGGTCCACTGCGGCTCCTGCGGGGATGGAGGGGCACCGATGAAACGATTCTAGGAGGACACAGGGGGCCTCCGGAACGCTACGTAGGCCGGCCCGGGCGGCGGCCGCTGCCATCGGGAAAAAACCGCATGTCCGCCGGAACGGGCCGCCAATAAGGTGCGCGCCCGGCCGGCACATCGCCAGGACGGCACCGACTCTCAAGGAACGTACATGAACAAGCTCCTCCCCCTGCTCCTGCTGTCCACGACGGCTTTTTCGGCGAACGCCGCCGGCCTGCGCTACAGCTTCGTCGAGGCCGGTTATGCGCAGGCGAAGATCGACTCCGGCAGCGACCAGGCCCTCGGCCAGGACCAGTGGGCCCACATCGACGACATGAAGCCCAGGGGCGCCTACGTGCGCGGCTCCGTGGCGGCCGGCGAAACGCTGTACGTGCTCGCCGATTACCGCCAGGGCAAGGACACTACCGGTTTCGGCATCGGCAACGCCGTGACGTCCTCGGACGGCTCGTTCGAAGCGGACGTCGAGCAGGGCTCGATCGGCCTGGGCTTCCACCACGGGATCTCCGAACGCACCGACCTCATCGGCGAAGTCGCCTACCTGTGGACGCACGCCAAGGTGTACGACGTCCGTGTCGACGGCCGCCACAGCCTCAACACGAGCGATGCCGGCGCGAGCGACGCCCGGTTGTCGGTCGGCGTGCGCAGCCGCATGGGCAAGCATGTCGAAGGCTGGGCGCTGGCGAACTACATCGGTGGCGATGCCTACGACCGCGATTTCGGCGCCACGCTCGGCGGCCAGCTGAAGCTCAACGAGACCTGGGGCCTGGTCGGCGAAGCCAACCTCGGCGGCACGATCAGCGAATACCGCGTCGGCATTCGCGCCAGCTTCTGACGCGCCCGCCGCGATTGGCTCGTGAGGGAAGCCCCGCTCCGGCGGGGCTTTTCGTTCGCTACGACGCCTCGCCGGCGGGACGGCCCAGCGCGAGGAAGCTGCGCTCGGCCAATGCATCGAGGAAGCCGGGGTCGAGCGCGAACGTGCCCAGCCAGCCGCGGCGCGTCCCGGTGAGCACGCGCAGCATCTGCCCGCGCCCGCCCGGCACGCGTGAGAGCGGATGGAAGACGAGGTCGCGCATTGCCGCCAGGCGATCGCGTTCGGACTGGAACAGCGGCGTCAGCCAGCGGCTCCAGAAGTGATACGCCGACAGATGATCGCGGCGGCGGCGTTCGTAATCGGCGAAAGCATCGGCGGTGCGGCCGTGCGTCCGCAACGCGTCGCGCAGCGCCAGCGCGTCGGCGAGCGCCATGTTCACGCCCAGCCCGAGCTGCGGGCTCATCGCATGCGCGGCATCGCCCATCAGCACCGCGCGACCACGATGCCAGCGACGCTGCACGGTGTCGCGATAGCGCGCCTGCGCGAGGCCGGCCGGAACCGCGGTATCGCGCAGGCGTTCGGCGGCTTCGGGCCACACGGCGGCGACGTCGTCGCGCCAGGCGGCCTCATCCGTGCCAGCGCTCGGCAGCGCGGCGGCAGGCAGGCTCCAGAAGAAACTCAAGCGCGGCACGGAATCGCCAGGCCGCGTGCCGACCGGCAGCATGCCGGCCATGCGGCGGGCGCCGACGTAGCGCTGGCGCAGCTCGTCGGGGAACGCCCACGCCTCCTGCGCGACCAGGCACCACTGCGCGCCCCACGGGTACGGCCGATCGAGTGCCGGCGCGGCGACCGCGCCGCGCAGCGCCGAGGCCGAGCCGTCGGCGACGATCACCACGTCGAACGCGCCGTGTTCGGCGCCATGTTCGTCGCGCAGCACGCCACGATCGGCGTCCACCTCGACGATGCGCCGGCCGCAATGCACGCGGCGGCCTTCGCGCCATGCGTCGTCCAGCAGCCCGAACAGCGCGCCGCGCTGCATGCCCAGGCCGAAGAAGCGCGGCTCCAGCTCGTGGTAGCGCATGTCCATCACCGCGCGCCCGGCGGTGGTCTCGCCGAACAGGCGGCCGATGCGCGCGCCGTGCGCCAGCGCCGCGTCGAGAAGGCCGAGCTCCCACAGCACCGCCAGTCCGGTCGGCTGCAGCAGGAAGCCGGCGCCGACGGGGCCGAGTACCGGTGCGCGTTCGAAGACCTCGACGTCATGCCCGTCGCGCGTGAACAACAACGCAGCCGCCTGCCCGGCCGTGCCGTAGCCGACGATGCCGATGCGCAGGGGCGAAGCTGGAAGTTCCATCCTTGAACCGGTCGTGCCTTCGGTCAGTGCCCGCGGTCGGGGCGAAAAAAAGGCCCCGCGAGAGCGGGGCCTTCGAACGCGATGTGGCGTGGTTCCCGAGGGATCACGCGACCACGTTGATGTTGGACGCCTGGGCGCCCTTCGGGCCCTGCGTCAGCTCGTAGCTCACGCGCTGGCCTTCCTGCAGGCTGCGGAAGCCCTTGGCGTTGATCGCGGAGAAGTGCGCGAACACATCTGCGCTGCCATCTTCGGGGGAAATGAACCCGAAGCCCTTGGCGTCGTTGAACCACTTCACGGTGCCGTACTGCATGTCCTTGTCAACCTCATGCTGGATGCGAGTCGCGCACCGACGCGGATGCGATCCGGAGCGCCCGGCGAGTATGCAAACTGAATGCCGGCTTGACAATCACCTTTTGACAGGGGCGCCGAGCAGGGCCGACAGGAGGCGCGGCAGGCCGGACGAAGCGGCGGCGACATTGTCCAGGACATCCTGCAGCGTGATGACCTCGTCGACGTCCGGCCCCGCCCCCGCCGCCCAGTTGGCGACGATGGCCAGGCAGGCGTACTCCAGCCCCAGTTCGCGGGCGAGTCCGGCCTCGGGCATGCCGGTCATGCCGACCAGGTCGCAGCCGTCGCGCCGCATGCGGGCGATCTCCGCGCGGGTTTCCAGGCGCGGGCCCTGGGTGGCGCCGTAGCAGCCGTCGGCGACCAGTTCGACGCCGGCCCGCTGGGCGGCCTCGATGACCGCCTCGCGCAGCGAGCGCGTGTACGGCTCGCCGAAATCCACGTGCAGCACGTCGGTGCCGGGCTCCTCGCAGATCGTCGAGATGCGGCCCCAGGTGTAGTCGATCAGCTGGTCCGGGCAGGCCAGCACGCGCGGGCCGAAGCGTTCGGTGATGCCGCCGACGGTGTTCATCGCGAGCACGCGCGTGGCGCCGAGCGCCTGCAGCGCGGCGAGGTTGGCGCGGTAGTTGATCTTGTGCGGCGGCAGTGAATGGCCTTCGCCATGGCGCGCCAGGAACGCGACGCGGTGGCCATCGAGCGTGCCGATGCGGATGGGCCCGGACGGCGCGCCGAAGCGCGTGTCGGGCTGCTGCGTCTCCACGTCCTGCAGGTCGGCCAGCTTGTACAGGCCGGTGCCGCCGATGACGGCGAGTTCGATGTTGCTCATTCGGTTTCTCTGGTTTGCGTGTCGGCTCGAGACCATCCCACCCAACCTCCCATTGAACGGGAGGGCTTTGCGCGGCTCCCTCGAATGGGGAGGGCCCGGAGGCTCAGTCCTTCAGCGCGTAGATCGCCGGCAGGTTGCGGCCCTGCTCGTGGTAGTCCATGCCGTAACCGAAGACGTAGCGGTCCGGCACTTCGACGCCGACGTAGTCCGCGCAGATGCCTTCGACACAACGGTCGTGCTTCTTCACCGCCAGTGCGGCGATGCGCACGTCGCGCGCGCCCTGCTCCTGGCACCAGTCGCGGATCGCCGCCAGCGTGTGGCCCTCGTCGAGGATGTCGTCGACGAGCAGCACGCGGCGCCCCTTCAGCGGCGTGGCCGGACGGTGCTTCCACACCAGCTCGCCGCCGGAGGTCTCGCCCCGGTAGCGCGTGGCGTGCAGGTAATCGAATTCCAGGTCCTGGCCCAGCGCGCCCAGTTCCATCGCCAGTTGCGCGGCGAACGGCAGGCCGCCGTGCATGATCGTCAGATACACCGGCACATCGGCGGCGGTGTAATCGGCATCGATGTCGCGTGCCATGCGCGCGATGGCCTGCTCCAGCGTGGCGCGGTCGAGCAGAAGATCGGAATTGGCCAGCGCCGCGGCCAGGTCGTGCGTGTTCGCAATGGTTTCCATCAAGCCAGTCCTTCCTGCCGGTTGCGCGCCACGCCGTAGCGGGCGTCCGCGAGCAACCCGTCCCATCCCAGGGCGCCGCGGCCGATCAGGCCGGTCAGCGCCATCGTGTTGAGCTTGCGGCCTTCGACGGCCGCCAGCGATTCCTCCACCAGCTGCGGGTGGCAGACGAGCACCGCGTCGCAGCCCGCGTCGTAGTGCGCGTCGATGCGGCCCTTCACGCCACCGGCGTGTTCACCGGCCTTCATGCCGATGTCGTCGCTGAAGACGACGCCACGGAAATGCAGCTCGCCGCGCAGGATCTCCTCGATCCAGCGCCTGGAATAGCCGGCCGGTTCCGGCGCGATGGCCGGGTACTTCACGTGCGCCATCATCACCGCGTCGGCCTTGGCGTCGATGCCGGCGATGAACGGGATGAGGTCGTTCGCACGCAGTTCGTCGAGCGAACGCGGGTCGACCGCCTCGCCGAAGTGCGTGTCGGCCTGCACCGAGCCATGGCCGGGGAAATGCTTCAGCGTCGCCGGCATGCCGGCGGCGTGCATGCCGCGGATGTAGGCGCGGGTGAAGTCGGCGACGACCGCCGGATCCCCGGAGAACGCGCGATTGCCGATGGCGAGGTTGCCGCGTCCCAGGTCGACCACCGGCGCGAAGCTCAGGTCCACGCCGCTGGCGAGCACTTCCTTCGCCATCAGCCAGGCGTGTTCCTCCGCGAGCTTGAGCGCGGCCTCGGGATCGGCGGCATAGCGGCGGCCGAAACCGTCGAGCGGCGGCAGCGCGCTGTAGCCCTCGCGGAAGCGCTGCACGCGCCCGCCTTCCTGGTCGACGCAGACCAGCTGCGGGCGCGGCGCGGCCTCGCGGATGGCGGCCGACAGTTCGGTCACCTGCGCCTTCGATGCGAAGTTGCGGCTGAACAGGATCACGCCGGCGCACGCGTCGTGCTGCAGCCAGTCGCGCTCCTGCGTGGTGAGTTCGGTACCGGCGACGCCGATCACGAGCATGCGGAAGACTCCAGTGGACACTTCGTCAGGGCGGACCGCGCCGTACGCGCGGAGCCGCATTGTCGCGCAGATGCCCTGGCGGGGCATCCGCACGCATGGGACCGGTGTGAACGCGCGGTGCTCAGACCGCGCAACCGCCCGGACCGCAGGCGTCGCCGCCGGCGCGCTCGTCGGTGGGCCGCGATTCGAGCCCCAGGCGCTCGAATACCTGCGCGAACACCGCCGGCGTCTGCGCGCCCTGCACCGCCAGGCGGCCGTCGAACACGAACGTCGGCACGGCCTGGATGCCCAGCGCCTGCGCCTGGGCGAGCTGGGCGCGGACTTCGGCCACGCCTTCGTCGGAGTCGAGCATCGCCCGCACGCGCGCCTCGGTGAGTCCGCCTGCGGCACCGGCCTCGACCAGCGTCTGCACGTCGGCGAGATTCCGCCCTTCGGCGAAATGCGCGCGGAACAGCGCCTCGCCGACCTTGTCCGCATCGCCTTCGCGACCGGCGAGCCAGATCAGCCGATGCGCCTTGAGCGTGCTCACGCGCACCTGTCCGCGATCGAAATCGAACGGCAGGCCTTCGGCAAGGCCGGTGGCCTGGGTCTGCGACAGGATCTGTTCGGTGCGCTGCGCGCCGCCGAACTTCTTTTCGTACGCCTCGCGCAAGGGCACGGGCGTGTCGTCGGATTCGGGATCGAGCTGGAATGCGTGCCAGTGGATCTCGGCCGTGCGGCCCTTGTCGCCCAGCTGCGCCAGCGCTTCGCGCAGCCGGTGCTTGCCGATCCAGCACCAGGGGCAGACCACGTCGGACCAGATGTCGATGCGCAAGGGAGTGTTGTCCATTGAATTGAAGTGGGGCCGGGCCGGCCTTACGCAACCACGCCGGCGCGCTCGTCGGCGCTCCACTGGCTGTACGGGCGCGTGGCGAGCGCGAGGTTGTAGTAGCGCGAGGCGTCGGTGACCTCCGCGCCGATCCACTCCGGACGCGCGAATGCCTCGTCGGCGCTGGACAGTTCGATCTCCGCCACCACCAGCCCGGCGTTGTCGCCGAGGAACTCGTCGACCTCCCACAGATGGCCTTCGTGCCGCACGTAATGGCGGCGCTTGTCGACGAGTCCTCCAACGCACAGCGCGAGCAGCGCGCGTGCATCGGCGACCGGAATGGCGTAGTCGAATTCCTGCCGCGTATGGCCGAGTTCGCGCGACTTGAGGTTGAGGAAGGCCTCGTCGCCGGCGATGCGCACGCGCACCGACGCCTTCATCGCGCCTTCGTCCATCGCCTTCTGGTCGTTGATGTAGCCCTGCGCCATCGGCACCACGTCGCGCGCGGCTGCGCGCCAGCCGTCGCCGGTGACCAGGAATTTGCGTTCGATTTCGAGGGCCATCTTCGTGATTCCTGCAGGACGAAAGCGGTCAGCGCTCGAACAACGCAATGGATTCGACATGCGCCGTATGCGGGAACATGTCCATCACGCCGGCCGCCTTCAGCTTCCAGCCGCGCTCCTTCACCAGGAAACCCGCATCGCGCGCCAGCGATGCCGGGTGGCAGCTGACGTAGACGATACGGTCGAACTGTTTCAGCGGGAGCTGCGCGAGCACGACGTCGGCGCCGGAACGCGGCGGGTCGAGCAGCAGCTTGTCGAAGGGCTGCTTCATCCAGTATTCGCTCGACAGGTCCTTCGCCAGGTCCGCCGCGTGGAACTCGGCGTTCGCGATGCCGTTGTGCGCGGCGTTCTCGCGCGCGCGACGGACGAGGCCCGCCTCGCCTTCCACGCCCACCACTTCGCGCACCTGGCGCGCCAGCGGCAAGGTGAAATTGCCCAGGCCGGCGAACAGGTCGAGCACGCGGTCTTCGGGCCTGGGATCGAGCAGGTCGATCGCCAGCTGGATCATCTTGCCGTTGAGGCCGGCGTTGACCTGGATGAAATCCAGCGGGCGGAACAGGAATTCCAGGTTCCATTGCGGCAGCGAGAACGCCAGCTTCGGCGATTCCGGCCACAGCGGATGCACGCTGTCCACGCCGCCAGGCTGCAGGAAGATGGCGAAGCCGTGCGTCTTTCCGAAGGCGACCAGCGCATCGCGATCGCCGTCGGACAACGGCGCCAGATGGCGAATGGTCAACGCGACGCCGCTGAAATCGTCCTGCGCGTCGCCCGCGATGAACTCGATCTGCGGGATCTCGCGGCGCGCCTGCATGCCGTCGATGAGCGCGGCCAGTTCCGGCAGCTTCGACGCGATCTGCGGCATCACCGTGTGGCATTCGCGGATGTCGGCGACGAAACGCGGGTCGGTCTCGCGGAAACCGACCAGCGTCTTGTCCTTCTTCTCCACGCGACGCACCGAGAACCGGCCCTTGCGGCGATAGCCCCATGCGCCGTCGACGAGCGGCGCCAGGATGCGTTCGGGCTCGACGTGGCCGATGCGCTCGAAGTTCTCCATGAGCACGCGCTGCTTGGCGAGGATCTGCCTGCCCTCGTCGTAGTGCTGCAACGCGCAGCCGCTGCACACGCCGAAATGCGCGCAGCGTGGCGCGACGCGTTCGGGCGCGGCGTCCAGGACCTCGACGGTCCGGGCTTCATCGAAACTGCGGTGGCGGCCGGTCTGGGAGGCCATGACGCGTTCGCCCGGCAGCGCGCCGGCGACGAACACGGCCTTGCCGTCGGGACGGCGGGCGACGCCGCGTCCGTCGTGGGTCAGGTCGGTGATGGAAACTTCGAAGGGGGTCTGATCGATGCGGGCCACAGCGGCTGGCGATACTGCTCAACAGGGCCGCGTATTGTCGCAGATCGCGGCTGGGGGGCCGGGATTCGGTACTCGGGATCCGTCATTCCGGCGAAGGCCGGGATCCAGGCCCGGAATGTTCGGGCAGTCCCTTACCGGCGAACGATGTCACCGGCATTCCGGCGGAGGGTCCCGGTCTTCATGGACGCGTGCCAGGCCAGTTCGCCGCTGCGTGGCCCGCTGCGCCTCCCCAACCCTCCCCTGCACGCAGGGGAGGGAGCCATCGGCGGTGGCGGTGAGGGCGCTGTCGGGTGAGTCGGACGGGGCGCGCTGTCGGCGCTACCCGATCACTTCTGCCGCCAGCCCCCACCCGCATCCTGCACCCACCAGCCCGGGCGCGCGCTGTCGATCCACTGGCGCGCGAACACCGCGCGGATCTGCTGCTCCCACTCGGGATGGTCGTTGGCCACGGCGATCTCGCGATACACGGCGCGTGCGTCGCGGTTCTGGTCGGCGACGGCCTGGTTCACCGCCACGCGCTGCGGCAGCGGGATCTTCGCCGCGTCGCGCACGGTGATGGTGCCGTCGTTGGCGATGCCCAGCGCGCCGGATCCGAAATGCGCCTTCAACTGGCCATCGAACCGCTGCGACATGCGCGACTGGATCGCCTGGATCGCCGGCGTCCTGATCGTGATGTCCGGCTGTCCCTGCGCATGCGCGCTGCCGATACCGACCAGCGACAGCCAGTCGATGCGCGCGGCCAGCGAACGCTGCGCAGACGGCACGAACGCGCTCTGCCCGCCGGGCTTGTCCTGCGGCTGCGGTGCGGGCTGCGCTTCGTCGCCGATGACCTTCTCGACGAACTCGCGCGCCGCTTCCTTGGCCTCGGCCGCCGGGAAGTACACGTTGATCGTGACGCAGGCGGTCAACGCGACCGCCGCCAGCGGAATGCCCATCCAACGACGCATGACGATTTCTCCTGTTGATCCGTTGACCGGCATGCAGCGTGCGCCGGGATGCCGCGAAACTTACTCGAAGACCGGCTTCACGTCGCCCGTGCTGGCGGCCTTCAGGCGTTCCAGCAGGGTCGGCCAGTCCACGTCACGATTGAATCCCACCACCGTCAGCCGCGGCAGGCCGGACCCTTCGACGATAGTGAAGCCGTTGCCGGCTGAACCCAGACCGCTCATCCGGCACACCTCGTCGTCGAGATAGCACGACAGGCCGAGCCGCCGATAGCCGAAATCGTCGAACAGCCCGATCAGCTGCGCCTGCAGGCTGCCCACGAACGACGCGTCGGACACGCTCGACAGATCCTGCACCGCGCGCTGGCTGATGCGCTGGCGGACACGCGCGCGGCGTGCGGCCTGCGCATCGGTGGCGATCGCCGCCTCGAACGCCACCGGCTGCCAGTCCACCAGGCGCAGCCGGTCGAAGCGGCCATCGAGCTTGCCGGTGATCTCGCCGAAACCGAGCACGCTGGTGAGCGATTGCAGGTCGATGTCCTCGAAGGCGATGTCCGATGACAAGGTCGGCGCGACGCCGAACGGCCGCTCCATCGCCAGCGACGACACCTGCACCGTGCCGCCGAACAGTTCGACCGAAAGCCCGCCTTCGAAATCGAGCCGTTCGTCCGCATAGCGCGCTTCAGGGATGCGGCCGGTGAGTTCGCCCGTGAACGGCGGCCAGCCCAGCGCCTGCGACAGTTGCGCGATGTCCAGGCGGTCCAGGTCCATGCCGAACCGGATCTCCAGTCCCTGCCTGCCCGCAGGTGGCCGCAGGTGCAGATGGTTGAACGTGACGGTGCCGCCGAGCATCGGCATCCGCGACGCCGCGCGCAGGCGCAATTCGCCCGCGCTGCTGGCGAACGGCAGCGTCGCTTCGCCGAACGCGAGCCCGTGCAGCCGGCCGCCGCTCCATCGCAGTTCGCTGTCGAGCGGCTTCGTGGAGGAAAAGCGCACGTCGCCTTCGAGCCCGGCGAAGTCGAAGCGCCCGCGCGGATCGTCGATCGACACGCCGTGCGGCACGAAGGACGCGTCAAGCACGGTGCCTTCGTGCATGCGCAGATGGGCGTCGGCCGCGCCGCGCAGTTGCAGGTCCGCCAGGCCCGCGATGCCGAGGAAGCCCGTGAGATAGCCGTCGCGCAACGGCGCGAGGTCCTCGCTGCGCGCACGCACGTCGAGCGAACGCAGGGCACCGCCTGCGCCCAGTGCCGCGCTGCCCTCGGCGCTGAGGATGCCGGTGTCGTTCCAGCGCATCCGCGGCAGGTGCCAGCCGTCGGCGCCGTGCTGCGTCGCCAGCAGATCGACGGCGACGCGACGCTGCTCTAGGGCCAGGTATGCGTTGCCGAACAGCAGGTCGCCGCCGTGCAGCGCGCCGTCGATCGCGACCGAGGTATCCGGGCCGACGCGCATGTCCAGGCGTGCCTGCGCCGAGACATTTTCTCCCGCGATCAGGCCATCGGCGGTATCGAAGGCCACACCGGACAGGCGCAGCGGGCCGCTCACCTGCAACGGCGCATCGGCCGGTGCACGCACGTCGATCCGGCCTTCCAGGGTGCCCTTGCCCAGCCGTCCGGCCTCCCAGGCGCGCGCGACCAGCGCCTGCGCCCAGACGATCGGCACCTGCGTCAGGTCGATGCGGGTGAGGTCCGGCGTGCGTGCGTCGCGATGCAGGGCGATGCTGCTTCGCCCACGAAAAAGACGCGCGTCGGTGCGCGCGTCGTCCAGGTCGATGGCCAGCGTCAGTACCGGCCCGCGCCCCTCGCGCACGGCGCCTTCACACCGCCACCGGTTTCCTGCACGCGAGAGCGGGCATTGCCAGGCGACGTCGCCGAAGCGGTAGCCGAGCCCGGGCGCGTCGATGCGCGCGGCCTGCAGGCGCAGGACGCCCTGCGGCGCGGCATCGGGCCAGTCGAGCTGCACGCGGACGTTTTCCAGCGTAGCCACCGCGGTGCTCACCCGGGCGATCCTCGCCTGCGCGGTCGCGGCGGCGGCAACGCCGCTGCATGCGGCGAACGCGATGGCCGTCATGGCCAGCAGGAGGCGTAAGATCGAACGCGACATCCGATCAGCATACCGACAGGACGCGAAATGCCGATGATGCCCGACATGCTCCCCCGCATCCTGCTGGTCGAGGACGATCCGACCAGCCGTACCTTCCTCACCGCCGCGCTGCGCGCGACGCCGGCCGACGTCGACGCCGTCGACACCATGGCCGCGGCGTGGGCGCTTGCGTCCTCGCAGGCGTATTCGGCGTGGATGATCGATGCGCGCCTGCCCGACGGCAGCGGCGAGGAACTGCTGGCCCGACTGCGCGAACGCGATCCGCGCACGCCGGCCATCGCGCACACCGCCGCGCACGAGGCGCAGGTGCTGGACGCGCTGGTCGCCGCCGGCTTCGCAGAGGCGCTGGTCAAGCCGATGCCCGCCATCACCGTGCAATCCGCGCTGCGTCGCGTGCTCGGCGTCGCGTCGGACAGCGCACCGGTGGCCCTCGCGGTGGCCGGCGACGAGCTGCCGCTATGGGACGACGACGCGGCGACGCTCGCGCTCAACGGCAACCGCACGCACGTGGACACGCTGCGCGATCTGTTCGTGCAGGAGCTGGCGAAGTCGGTCTATGCGATTTCCACCGCGGCCGAACGCGGCGACCTGGACTCGGTGCGTGGCGACCTGCATCGGCTGCGCGCCAGTTGCGGCTTCGTCGGGGCGCAACGCCTCGCCGCGGCCGTGCAGACGTTGCAGGAGGAACCCTCGTCGACGGCCCGGCTGGCGGCGCTGGAACACGTCGCAAACGAAACGCTCGCGCACGCCGACGTCCCGTCGTTCCGGGCACCGCTCACCGAGGCTCAGTCGGCCGCGCTTTGATCCGGGGCGCGCGAAACGCGGTTCAACTCGGCAAGCATGTCCCACGACTTGAGCCCGCGCGGGCCGAGATAATGCGCGAGGACGTCGCGCATGGCGCGGCGAAGACCCGGCAGGTCGTCGGATTCCGGCAACCGGTCGTCGGCCAGCGCGAGCAGCCCGCGGCCGGTGGCGGCCTGGCTGCGATCGCCGTGCCCGCGATCGCTCAGCACCCGGCGCGGACCGTATTCGGGATCGAGCCGGTAGCGTGCCGCCGGATCGATCGGTACGCCGTCGCCGTCGTTGGCCCAGTCGAAGCCGAAGCCCAGGGCGTCGAGCAGGTCGCGCTCGTAACGGCGCAGCGTCCATGCGAGCGGCTCGGCGGCGCCGAGTCGTGCGCGGGCGCGACCGTAGGCTTCGTAGAGTTCCGGCGCGGGGTCCTGGCGCGGCGCAAGGCGCAGAGTGAGTTCGTTGAGATAGAAACCCGAGAGCATCGCCTCGCCGGACAGACGTGGCGCGACATCTAGCGCCTCCGCGGTGTTCAACCGTGCCAGCTCGCCGACCTGCACCGCATCCAGCCGGATCCACTGCAGCGGCTGCAACGCCGCACGCAGCGCCTGCTTTTTCGGCCCCTGCACGCCGCGCGCGACCAGGCCGAGCCGGCCGTGGTGTTCGCTCAGCACTTCGACCAGCAGGCTGGTCTCGCGCCAGGGGCGCGCGTGCAGGACGAAGGCGGGTTCGGCGCTGAGACGCATGATGCTAGGAACGACCGACGGGGAAACGGGTTAGTCGTGAGCGCGACACTCGTTCCTCGTTCCTCTCCACTCGTTCCTGCCTCAATCGTGGTAGCCGAATGCCCGCAGCGCCGCCTCGTCGTCCGACCAGCCTTCGCGGACGCGGACCCAGGTTTCCAGGAACACCTTGTTGCCGAACAGGCGTTCCATCTGCTGGCGCGCGCGGGCACCGATCTCGCGCAGGCGTTCGCCGCCCTTGCCGATGACGATGGCCTTCTGGCCGTCGCGTTCGACCCAGATCACCGCGCCGATGCGCAACAGGTTGCCGTCGACTTCGAACTTCTCGATCTCCACTGTCGTCGCGTACGGCAGTTCCTCGCCGAGCTGGCGCATGAGCTGTTCGCGGACCATCTCCCCGGCGAGGAAGCGCTGGCTCTTGTCGGTGATCTCGTCCTCGCCATAGAGCGCGGGTTGTTCGGGAAGCTGCGCGAGGATGGTCTTCACCAGCGGGTCCAGACCGGTTCGCTTGAGCGCGGAAACCGGATGCACGCCGGCGAAGTCGCGGCCTTCGCTGACCTTGGCCAGGTACGGCAGCAGCGCCGCCTTGTCCTTGATGCGATCGACCTGGTTGACCACGAGCACCACCGGGACGCCCGCCTTCGTCAGGGCGTCGTAGGCGAGCGCGTCCTCGTCGTCCCATTGCCCGGCGCGCACCACGAGCACGGCCGCGTCCACCCCTTCCAGGGCGCCGCGGGCGGCGCGGTTCATCCAACGGTTCATCGCGCGCTTCTGCTCGCGGTGGATGCCCGGGGTGTCGACCAGCAGCAGCTGGCCCTCCGGGAAGGTGGCGATGCCGAGCAACTGGTGGCGCGTGGTCTGCGGGCGGCTGGAGGTGATGCTGACCTTCGCGCCGACCAGGGCGTTGACCAGGGTGGATTTGCCGACGTTCGGACGGCCGATGACGGCCACGTGGCCGGCGCGATGGGCGGGGGTATTCATGCTGGGAATTGTAAGGCGCCGCCCGGGAGCGTGCGGCGAAAGCGGGCGCTCAGCGCTCCTGCAGCAATTCCAGCACGGCCTCGGCGGCGGCCTGCTCGGCCGCGCGTCGCGAGTTGCCGACGCCCTCGGCGACCAGCGACGGCTGGCCGAGCGTGCAGCTGACCTGGAAGCTCTTGGCATGGTCCTCGCCGGATTCGGCGAGCAGCGCGTAGACCGGCAGCGGCTTCTGCCGGGCCTGCAACCATTCCTGCAGGCGGGTCTTGGCGTCCTTCCCCACCTTGTGCGGCGGCGGCAGCGCGGCGATGGCCGCCTCGAACCACGGCATCACCACGGCCCGGCAGGTCGGGAAATCCGAATCCAGGTAGATGGCGGCGATCACCGCCTCCAGCGCGTCGGCCAGGATGGAATCGCGCCGATGCCCCCCGGACTTCATCTCGCCCGGTCCCAGCGTGAGGCGCGGGCCCAACTCGAGCGTGCGCGCGATCGGCGCCAGCGCGGATTCGCGCACCAGCTCGGCGCGCGCGCGCGTGAGCGCGCCTTCATCGGCGCGCGGCCAGTGCGTGTACAGCGCCTCGGCAACGATCAGGTTCACCAGTGCGTCGCCGAGGAACTCCAGCCGCTCGTTGTGTGGCGCACCGGCACTGCGGTGCGTCAGCGCCTGCTGCAGCAGTTCCGGGCGCGCGAAGCGGTGGCCGATCGCATCACTCACTACGGCTCAGGCTCTGCTCGGCGTTGAAGCGCCCGACCACGTCGATGTTGGAGATGAGGGGACGGCGGACTTCATAGTTGACCGTGACGAGGAACCCCGCGTCGCGGCGCAGCACGTTCACGTTGTTCTTCTTCACGCTGTCGGCGTAGCTGATGTCCAGGCGGCGGAAGAACAGCTCCTTGATGCGCGCGGGGTCTTCCCGCGTGATGCCCGGTTCCTCGGAAAGCTGGCTCAACGCCTTCTTCACCGCGAAGAACTCGGTGTACATCGGCACCACCTTGATGCCCATGTAGACGAACACACCGACCACGGCCAGCACCACGATGAACCCGATCAGCGTGATGCCGCTCTGCGTACGCTTCATTTTTTCTATCCCCCATGAGTCAGCTTCGAACCCGCGAGCGGCGCGCTCCCCCGCCGCCGCAGGCAGTGTCTTACTGGATTCTGTTGCCGATGCGCGAGGTGTCCACGCCACCGTCGAAGTTCATCCAGATCAGGAACGCCTTGCCGCGCAGGTTCTGCTCCGGCAGGAAGCCCCAGTATCGGCTGTCCTCGCTGTTGTCGCGGTTGTCGCCCATCACGAAATAGTGACCCGGCGGCACGATCCAGTCGCCTTCGCCTTGGTCGATGAACGGCAGGTTGGTGCGTTCGAGCACGCGATGCTCTCGGCCCAGCAGGTTTTCCTGCAGTTCCTCGGCGCCGGTCATCTCGGTGCCGTTGCCCTTGCCCTGGTACACGCCCACCGGCGCGTAGCCGAGCACCTTGCCGTTCACGCTGACCTGGTTGTCGTGGTAGCCCACGCGATCGCCCGGCAGGCCGACGACGCGCTTGATCCAGTCCTGGTCGGGATGGTGAGGCGGGCGGAACACCACCACGTCGCCGCGCTCCGGTTCGCCGATGCCGAGGAACTTGTGGTTGTTGATCGGCAGGCGCAGGCCGTAGGTGAACTTGTTGACGAGGATGAAGTCGCCGGTCAGCAGCGTCGGCATCATCGAGTTGGACGGGATGCGGAACGGCTCGGCCACGAAGCTGCGCAGGATCAGCACCACCGCCAGCACCGGGAAGAAGGCCTTGGAATAGTCGACGACGATCGGCTCCTTGCCGTCGTCCAGCAGGCCCTGTCGCGCTTCGCGGCGCTTGGCGAGCACCAGCTTGTCGAGCAGCCACACCAGGCCGGTGAACAGGGTCAGGACGACCAGGGCGATTTCAAACCAGCGCATGCATGCTCCTTGGCAGAGCGGGGAACGGGAATACGGACGAGTGGACCGAGGCCGGGCAGGAAGGCCCGGGGACCGCGCAGGTCGCCCCCCGGCAACCTGCCATGGCGAGGATAGCCGCGTGCGTGCCGTCCGTCATGGGCGAACCCTTCCCGAAGCTGGCGGGAACTCCCCGCCCGGACGTAGGAAAACGCCGCGGCATCGCCTTTATTACTTGTCCACCTGCAGGACGGCCAGGAACGCCTCCTGCGGGATCTCGACGCGGCCGACCTGCTTCATCCGCTTCTTGCCCTCTTTCTGCTTCTCGAGGAGCTTCTTCTTGCGGGTGATGTCGCCGCCGTAGCACTTGGCCAGCACGTTCTTGCGCAGCGCCTTGACCGTGGTGCGGGCGATGATCTGCGAGCCGATCGCCGCCTGGATCGCCACGTCGAACATCTGGCGCGGGATCAGTTCCTTCATCTTCTCGCACAGCTCGCGACCGCGGCGGTCGGCATGGCTGCGATGGCAGATGATGGAGAGCGCGTCGACCTTGTCGCCGTTGATGAGCGTGTCCACGCGCACGAACGGGCCGGCGTCGAAGCGCAGGAAGTGGTAGTCCAGCGAAGCGTAGCCGCGGCTGACCGACTTGAGCTTGTCGAAGAAGTCCAGCACCACTTCGGCCATCGGCAGCTCGTAGCTGATCTGCACCTGGCTGGCC
This sequence comes from Lysobacter sp. SCRH-1R, assembly GCF_057747855.1. Classification (NCBI taxonomy): domain Bacteria; kingdom Pseudomonadati; phylum Pseudomonadota; class Gammaproteobacteria; order Lysobacterales; family Lysobacteraceae; genus Lysobacter; species Lysobacter sp. SCRH-1R. The sequence continues at coordinate 2,704,530 of NZ_CM173227.1, forward strand.
AGGTACTGGATGCCCAGCTGCACGCCGCGCTTTTCCTCGCACAGCTTGATGATGTTGCCGATGTACGCCTCGGGCGTGAGGATGTTGGCGCGGATGATCGGCTCGCGGATCTCCTCGACCATGTTCACCGGCGGCAGCTTGGCCGGGTTGTCCATGGGGACGATCTCGCCGTCGGTGCGCAGCACCTCATAGATCACCGTCGGCGCGGTGGTGATCAGGTTGAGGTTGTACTCGCGCTCAAGGCGCTCCTGCACGATTTCCATGTGCAGCATGCCGAGGAAGCCGCAGCGGAAGCCGAAGCCCATCGCCTCGGAGCTTTCCGGTTCGAAACGCAGCGCGGCGTCGTTGAGGCGCAGTTTTTCCAGCGCTTCGCGCAGGTCCGGATAGTCCTCGGCGTCCACCGGGAACAGGCCGGCGAACACGCGCGGCTGCATTTCCTGGAAGCCCGGCAGCGGTTTGGGCGCGGGATCGCCCGCCAGCGTGAGCGTGTCGCCGACCGGCGCGCCGTGCACGTCCTTGATCGACGCCGTGATCCAGCCCACCTCGCCGGCGCCGAGCTTGTCGAGCACCTTGCGCTTGGGGGTGAAGACGCCGACCTGGTCGACCTGGTGCGTGCGACCGGTCGACATCACCAGGATCTTGCTGCCCGCGCGGATCTCGCCCTGCATCACGCGCACCAGCGAGACCACGCCCAGGTAGTTGTCGAACCACGAGTCGATGATCAGCGCCTGCAGCTTGTCGGTGTCGCGCGGCTTCGGCGGCGGGATGCGATGCACGATCGCCTCCAGCACGTCCACGACGTTCAGGCCGGTCTTGGCGCTGATGGCGACCGCGTCCTCGGCGTCGATGCCGATGACGGCCTCGATCTCGGCCTTGGCGCGCTCGATGTCCGCGGTCGGCAGATCGATCTTGTTGAGGACCGGCACGACCTCCAGCCCCTGCTCCACCGCGGTGTAGCAGTTGGCGACCGACTGCGCCTCGACGCCCTGCGCGGCGTCGACCACCAGCAGCGCGCCCTCGCAGGCGGCCAGCGAGCGGCTGACTTCGTAGCTGAAGTCGACGTGGCCGGGCGTGTCGATGAAGTTGAGGTAGTAGGTCTGGCCGTCGCGCGCCTTGTATGGCAGCGACACGGACTGGGCCTTGATGGTGATGCCGCGTTCGCGCTCGATCGGGTTGGAGTCGAGCACCTGCGCTTCCATCTCGCGGGCTTCGAGGCCGCCGCAGAGCTGGATGATGCGGTCCGCGAGCGTCGACTTGCCGTGGTCGACGTGGGCGATGATGGAGAAGTTTCTGATCTGCTGCATGCGGGGGCGCGCGAGGCTGGCCGTTCCTTGAAATCAACGCGCGATTATCGCACAGGCCCCGCCGCAGCCGGTCCCGGCGCCACGCCATGGCGGGCGCCGGGATGGCGGTGATGGACCTCAGCCGGTCTGGGCGTCGTCCTGCGCGGTGACGGCGATGAACTGCGTGGAACCCTGGCGGCGGACCAGCAGCATCACGGTGTCGCCGGACTTCACCGAGCCCAGCTCCTTGTCGAGCGCGGCGGCGGAGCCGACCGCGCTGCGGCCGACCTGCAGGACCACATCGCCCGGACGCAGGCCGGCTTCGGCGCCGGAGTCGCCCGGGTTGCGGATCAGCACGCCCTCGCCCGACCGCAGGCCCAGGCGCTGGCGTTCGCCCGCCGACAGGTCCTGACCGACCAGGCCCAGTGCGTTGCCGGACGACGGCTTGGCGGAACCGCCATCGGTGGCCGGCCGCGGGGTCGCCCGACCGTTGCCGGCCAGCTCGTCTAGTTCGTTGACGGTCACGGTCTTGTCGATCGTGCGCCCGTCGCGGATCAGCGTGACCTTCGCCTTCGTGCCCGGCGCCATGTTGCCGATGATCGGCGGCAGGTCGGCCGAATCGTCGATGGTGCGGCCGTCGACGGCGCGGATCACGTCGCCGCGTTCGATGCCGGCCTTTTCCGCCGGGCTGCCGGGCAGCACGTCGGCGATCAGCGCGCCGCTGCTGTCGGGCAGGCCGAGCGCCTTCGCCGATTCGCTGGTCAGCGCCTGCACCTGCACGCCCAACTGGCCGCGGCTGACCTTGCCGGTCGCGCGCAGCTGTTCGGCCGCGCTCATCGCGACGTCGATCGGGATCGCGAAGCTCACGCCCATGTAGCCGCCGGAGTTGCTGAAGATCTGCGAATTGATGCCGACCACTTCGCCGCTGGTGTTGAGCAGCGGGCCGCCCGAGTTGCCCTGGTTGATGGCCACGTCGGTCTGGATGAAGGGCACGTAGCGCTGGTTCGCGTACGGATTGGCGCGGCCGACCGCGCTGACGATGCCGGCGGTCACCGAATGATCCAGGCCGAACGGCGAACCGATGGCGATCACCCACTGACCGGCCTTCGTCGCATTCGCTGGCGCCATGCGCAGGAACGGCAGGCCCTTGGCGTCGATCTTCAGCAGCGCGACGTCCGACTGCTCGTCGCTGCCGACGACCTTGGCCGGGAACTCGCGACGATCCGACAGCGTGACCGTCACGCTGTCCGCGCCATCGACCACGTGGTGGTTGGTCATGACGTAGCCGTCGGCCGACATCAGGAAGCCGCTGCCCAGCGAGGTGCCGCCGCCGCGCGGGCCGCGCGGACCCGGGCCGCCGGGACCGCCGGGGAACGGCAGCTCATCGCCGAAGAAGCGGCGGAAGATTTCGGGAATCTGCTCCTCGTCCGGCATCTGCCCGCGCGCGGTGCGACGCGGCGCGACTTCGGCGCGGATGTTGACCACGGCCGGGCCGACACGCTGCACCAGGTTGGTGAAGTCCGGCAGGCCCGAGACCAGCGGCGGCGCCGGCGTCGCGGCAGGCGGCTGTGCGATCGGATTCGCGGGCGGCTGCGCCGTGCAGGCGACCGGGAGCGCCGCGGCGATCGCGGCGACCAGGAAGATGCTGCGCAGGGGGGAACGGGGCGTGCGGTTCATCGGCATCGGGCCTCGGGAAAACGTTGGGATGAGTGTGGGCGGTACGCCGTTTTCACGGCGCGAGGAAGTGGGGATCGCTGCGGGCCCGATCGCGGGAGCGGGCCCGTCCGTGGGGTCAGTCCTGGGACTCGCGTGGCGCCGGGCTTTCTTCGGCGGCGGGCATCGCGGTCTGCGGCTCGAACGGATAGAACGAAGGCGAGGCGGCGCTGTTTCCGCCGAAGCTGGCGGTCAGCGCGCCGCTGCCGCCGTACTGCGGCAACACCGCGCGCGGCCAAGGACGCGAAGCCGGCTCCATGTGTTCGGGCTGGAACGGCTTCGCCGGAGTCGGCGCGACAATCGACGGGGTCGCATCGGCGACGGCGGTGCGGGCGATGTCGGCACTCGCGACGGTGGGTTGCTCGATCGCACGCGTGACGCGTGGCACGCGTGGATTCGTGTTGCGCGCGGCGCGGCTGGCGCGACGCGGGGCCTCGATCGCGGCCACGGCCGCCGCGCTCGCGGCGAGTGTGGCGCCCGGCGACTGCGGATCGGTCGTGCCCGGCGTCGCGGGCGTGGCGGCCGGCGCGACCGGCGTGCGCGAGGCCGCACCGGCGGCGATGCGCGACACCGCGGCGCCCGGCGCGCTGGCGACCTGGGGAGAAACGCGATCGCCCGTCGAAGGCGCGTCGTCGGTGAACGGTCGCGTCACGAACAACGCCGCGACCGCGACCGATGCCGCGAGCGCACCGCCCATCCAGCCGCCGGCCCAGGCGCGACGTCCGCCGACGGCTTTCGCCGGCATCGCGACATGCAGCGATTCCTCTTCGCGGATCGCCAGCGCCACGCGATCGGCGAAACGGCTCCCTGCGATGCCCTGCGCCTGTCCGCGCAACGCGTCGCCGTACAACTGCCACCGGCCGACGGTGTCGCGCCACTGCACGTCATGGCCCAGCCGCTTCAACGCGAAGCGCGCTTCGTCGCCGCGCAACTCGCCGTCGAACAGCGCGCACAGCGTCTCGCGGTCCTGGGTGGGTCGATCGTCGATGGATCGTTGGTTGGAAGTCATCGCTTGGTGGCTTTCGCAGTGTCGTGGTCCAGCAGGGGCCGCAGTTCGGTATCGATCGCCTCGCGCGCGCGGAAGATGCGCGAGCGGACCGTACCGATGGGGCACCCCATCTTCTGCGCGATGTCCTCGTAGCTCAGGCCGTCCACCTCGCGCAGGGTGATCGCGGCCCTCAGTTCCTCCGGCAGTCCTTCGACCACACGCATCACCGTGCGTTCGATTTCCTGCCGCAACAGTTCATGTTCCGGCGTGTCGGTGTCGCGCAGCCGCGTGCCGGTGTCGAACAGTTCCGCCTCGCCGGCATCGACGTCGTCCGTCGGGGGGCGGCGGTTCTGTGCGACCAGGTGGTTCTTGGCGGTATTCACGGCGATACGGTGCAACCATGTATAGAACTGCGCGTCGCCCCGGAAGTTCGGCAGCGCCCGGTAGGCGCGGATGAAGGTTTCCTGGGCCACGTCCTGGCATTCGCTCCAGTCGGCGACGTAGCGGCCGATCAGCGCGGTGATCCGGTGCTGGTACTTGCGCACCAGCGCATCGAAGGCCGCGCCGTCGCCTCGCTGCACGCGCGCGACCAGCTCCTGGTCCAACTCAGCATCTTTGTGCAACGTCGTTTCGGCCATACCGCGCCGGCGCTCCTGTCAGCTCGGCCATGGCCGAACGAATGGACAACCCCGGAGGACGAAAGTTCAACGGCGGGTTCAACACGACGTTCAACGGGGCGAAGACTGAATCACGATCATTAATGGGGATGCGCCGATGGCCCGCAAGCGCCGGCCGTCAGGGGTCCGGCGGGAGGTGCGGAAGACGCGGCGATTGACGCCGGCGAAACATCCTCGGGATGATAGCGGTCTCTCCATACCTGAACGGATGGTGCCTCCCATGACGGCTGGCTTCGACGGGCTTCGCTTCCAGCACTGGCAGACCGAGCTGCGCCCCGACGGCGTGCTGCTGCTGTCCTTCGACAAGGCCGGCACGCCGGTGAACACGTTCTCGCAGGACGTGCTGATCGAACTGGACACCCTGATCGAACGCCTCGCGCTGGATCCGCCCAAGGGCGTGGTGCTGCGCTCGGCCAAGACCTCGGGCTTCATCGCCGGCGCCGACATCCGGGAATTCCAGGCCTTCGACGAAAAGGGCACGGTCGGCGACGCGATCCGTCGCGGCCAGCAGACCTTCCAGCGCCTGGCCGAACTGCCCTGCCCAACGGTCGCGGCGATCCACGGCTTCTGCATGGGCGGCGGCACCGAGATCTCGCTGGCGTGCCGCTACCGCGTCGCCAGCAACGATCCGTCCACGCGCATCGGCCTGCCGGAAGTGAAGCTCGGCATTTTCCCGGGCTGGGGCGGCAGCGTGCGCCTGCCGCGCCTGATCGGCGCGCCGGCGGCGTTCGACATGATGCTGACCGGCCGCACGCTCTCGGCCTCGGCCGCGCGCGCGAACGGACTGGTGGACAAGGTCACCGATCCCGCCACGCTGGTCGACGTTGCGGTCGCCTTCGCGCTGAGGGCCGGCGCGCAGCGTCCGTTCAAGCAGCGCTTCCTCGGCTGGGCGACGAACACCCTGCCCGCCCGCAAGCTGCTCGCGCCGATGCTGACCAAGCAGGTCGCACGCAAGGCGCGCAGGGAGCACTACCCCGCGCCGTACGCACTGATCAACAGCTGGGCGAACGCGGGCGGCGGCATCCAGCAGCAGCTCTCGGCCGAACGCAAGGCGGTGGTGAAGCTCGCGTCCACGCCGACCGCGCGCAATCTCATCCGCGTGTTCTTCCTGCAGGAACGGCTGAAGGGCCTGGGCGGAAAGGATCACGGCATCCGCCATGTCCACGTGGTCGGCGCCGGCGTGATGGGCGGCGACATCGCCGCATGGTCGGCGTGCAAGGGGTTCGACGTCACGCTGCAGGATCGCGAACAGCGCTTCATCGATGCCGCGCTGACCCGCGCGCAGGCGCTGTTCGAGAAGAAGGTGAAGGACGAGGCCAAGCGAGCCTCGGTCGCGGCGCGGTTGAAGGGCGACCTCGCCGGCGACGGCGTGGCCGATGCGGACCTCGTCATCGAGGCGATCATCGAGAACGCCGAAGCCAAGCGCGAGCTGTACGCCTCGCTGGAACCGCGGATGAAGTTCGACGCGCTGCTGACGACCAACACCTCGTCGATCCCGCTGACCGAACTGCGCGAACACATCGCGCGTCCCGTGCATTTCGCCGGCCTGCACTACTTCAACCCGGTGGCGCTGATGCCGCTGGTGGAAATCATCCACCACGATCGCGTCGCGCCGCAGACGGAGCAGCGCCTGGCGGCGTTCTGCAAGGCGATCGACAAACTGCCGGTGCCGGTCGCGGGCACGCCGGGCTTCCTCGTCAACCGCGTGCTGTTCCCGTACATGCTCGAGGCGGCGACCGCCTACGCCGATGGCATTCCGGGCGCGGCGATCGACAAGGCCGCGGTGAAGTTCGGCATGCCGATGGGCCCGATCGAGCTGATCGACACGGTGGGCCTGGACGTCGCGGCGGGCGTGGGCGCGGAGCTCGCGCCGTTCCTCGGCCTGCCGATCCCGGCGTCGCTCTCCACGCCGCCGCAAGCCGGAAAGCGAGGCAAGAAGGACGGCCAGGGCCTGTACAAGTGGGAGAACGGCAAACCGGTGAAGCCCGCGCTGCCGAAGGATTACCAGATCCCCTCCGATCTGGAGGACCGCCTGATCATGCCGCTGATCAACGAAGCGGTGGCGTGCCTGCACGAAGGCGTGGTGGACGATGCGGAACTGCTCGACGCCGGCGTGATCTTCGGCACCGGCTTCGCCCCGTTCCGCGGCGGCCCGATCCAGTACGTGCGCGAAACGGGCGTCGACAACCTGGTGGCGCGACTGGAGATCCTCCAGCAGCGCTACGGCGATCGTTTCAAGCCGCGACCGGGCTGGGACAATCCGACGCTGCGCGGGCAGGCTGCGGTTTCGCGGGCGGCCTGACGCGCTTGGCTCGGCGGCTCGTGGTGCGGGGCCGGCAATAACTGCTCCGTGCGTGCAGCGCGGCGTTTGTTGCTCATCACGTTGCAAGCGGGGATGACGAGCAAAGAGCAGCCGCTTTTGTAGCCCGGGTAAGCGAAGCGCACCCGGGAGCGCGGTCGCCTCTCCAACCCGGGTGCGCTTCGCTTGCCCGGGCTACAGGAGCAAGCCGTGTCCCGCGAAGGATTGTCGTACCGGGAAGATCGTCATCCCAAGAACATCGTCATCCCGGCTTTCGCGGGGATGACGCGATCCTGCGGCTGTGCGATGCGAAGTTGCGTGATGCGCTCGGCGTGAGGGCCCGCGAATTCGTGGCGAAGCGTTTCAGCTATCCGGTCATCGCCGGGCAGCTGCTGGATTTCCTCGACGGCGCGCCGCGTTGATCCAGCCGCGCGCGGCTCACATCGTATGCGTCGGCCGCTCGGCGGTAAGCGTGCCGGCCAGCAGGGCTTCGATCTTGCCCTTCACGGTTTCGCCTTCGGCGGTGTCGGCGAACTGCACGCCGATGCCGGCCGGGCGGTTGCCCTGCGCGCCCACTGGCGTCACCCAGACGACCTTGCCGGCGACCGGCAGGCGTTCGCTCGATTCGGGCAGCGTGAGCAGCAGGAAGACCTCGTCGCCGAGGAAGTAGCGCTTGGGCGTGGGTACGAAGATGCCGCCGCTCTTGAGGAACGGCATGTAGGCGCTGTAGAGCTGCGCCTTGTCCTTGATCGCGCACGACAGGATGCCCTGGCGCGCGCCGCCCGCTGCGTTCATACCGCTCATCTCCTGCTTCCCCCTGACGCCCGGGCGCCGCTCGCGCCGCGCCAGGCCAGCAACAATTCGGTGACCGCGAGGTCCGCCCGCACCGTCGTGCGCAACAGGTCCCGGGTCCGGTTCGCCTGGTCGAACCACGCGGCCAGACTGCGCGTTCGCACTGGGTCGGTCAAGCCGGATGCCTCGGCCAGCGCGAGGTCCGCGGCGTGCCGCAGACGCAGCGCCGCCTGTTCATCCCCGACCCAGCGCTGGGCGATTTCCACGGCCCCCGCGTCGCCGCGACCCAGCTTCGCCAGATCGGCGGCGACGTCGCGGCGCAGCTTGAGGCCGTCGTTCTCCAGCCATTCGTGCGCCAGGCCGGGATGCCCGCGCGCGGCGTCGAGCGCTTCGCGCGCGGCGGCCTCGGCGTGCCCGCACGCGCGCAGCCACGCCAGCGCGTCGTCGTGCGGCGGCAACCTGAATTCGTAACGCTGGCAGCGGCTGCGGATCGTCGCCGTCAATCGCGCCGGATGCGCGCTCACCAGCCACAGGTAGCGACCCGGCACCGGTTCCTCCAGCGTCTTCAGCAACGCGTTGCACGCGGCGTTGTTGATGGCTTCGGCCGGGTTGAGGATCGCCACCTGCGCGCCACCGTATTGCGGCGTCAGCGCGAGCTGCTCGGACAGCTGGCGGATCTGCTCGATCACGATCTCGGTGCGCAGCCGCGTGCCTTCCTTGTTCGGAACGAACGAGACGACGTGGTAATCCGGATGCGTGCCGGCGTCGATCAGGTGGCAGCTCCGGCAGGCGCCGCAGGGCTCGCCGCCGGCGACCGGCTGCTGGCACAGCACGCGTCGCGCGAGGCGTTCGGCCACGGCGCGCTTGCCCAGTTTCGCCGGGCCGCAGAACAACAGCCCGTGCGCGAGCCGTCCCGCGTCGAGCGCCGTCACGGCCTGTTCGTACACGCGCTGCTGCCACGGCGCGAAGTTCGGGATCGCGGCGATCATGCGTTCGCTTCCATCCATGCGCGCAGGTGCGCGACCGCCTGCGCGGCGACGATGTCGGCCGGCTGCGTGGCGTCGATCACGCGGAACCGCGCCGGTTCGGCCGCGGCGCGCGCGAGGTAGCCTTCGCGCACGCGTTCGAAGAAGTCCTCGCGTTCGGCCTCGATGCGGTCGGCGGCACCGCGTCCGCGCGCGCGTTGCAGACCGATGGCCACCGGCACGTCGAGCAGCAGCGTCATGCCGGGCGCGATGCCGACCACGCGCCGTTCCAGTTCGCCGATGAACGCCGCATCGCCGCCGCGCGCCGCGCCCTGGTAGGCGTAACTGGCGTCGGTGAAACGATCGCTGATCACCCACGCGCCGCGCTCCAGCGCCGGCACGATGGTTTCGCGCACGTGCTGCGCGCGCGCCGCGAAGACCAGCAGCAGCTCGGCTTCGGACGTGGGCGTTTCATGGTGCGTGTCGAGCAGCAGGCCGCGGATCTGTTCGGCCAGCGGCGTGCCGCCGGGCTCGCGCGTGACCACGGTCGCGCGCGAGTCGTTCGACAGCACGTCGCGCAATGCCGCGAGCACGGTCGACTTGCCGGCGCCCTCGCTGCCTTCCAGCGTGATGAAGCGTGGATACGAACGCAGCGTCATTGCCGCTCCTGCGTCTTCGCGCCGGATTCGATGGCACGTTCGGCCGCGCGCGCCTGGCGATACTTGACCAAGTATCGCTGCACGTTCGCCTCGTGTTCGGCCAGCGTGCGCGCGAACAGATGGCGCCCGCTGCCGTCGCCGACCGCGACGAAGTACAGCTCCTCGCCGCGCTGCGGACGCGCGACGGCCTGCAGCGCATCGGCGCCGGGCATCGCGATCGGCGTCGGCGGCAGGCCAGCGCGCGTGTAGGTGTTGTACGGCGTGTCGCTGGTGAGATCGGCCTTGCGGATGTTGCCGGCGTAGCTCGTTCCCAGTCCGTAGATCACCGTCGGGTCGGTCTGCAGGCGCATGCCGATCTTCAGGCGACGCTCGAACAGGCCGGCGATGCGCGGGCGTTCCTCGGCGATGCCGGTCTCCTTCTCGACGATGGACGCGAGGATCAGCATTTCCTCCGGGGTGTTCAGCACGCTGTCCGGCACGCGGCGCTCCCACGCGGCGGCGAGCGCCTTTTCCATCGATTCGTGCGCACGGCGGAGCACGTCCAGGTCGCTGTCGCCACGGGTGAACAGATACGTTTCCGGCAGGAAGCGGCCCTCCGGATGCTGGCCCGGATGGCCGAGCGCCGTCATCAGCGCGGCGTCGTCGAGACCCGCGGTTTCCTGCTCCAGTTCCTTCGCCCGCGCCAGCGCCGCGCGCAGTTCGCGGATGTTCCAGCCTTCGACGATGGTGAAGCGGCGGCGCACGACCTTGCCGTCGCGCATCGCGGTGAGCAGGTCGCGCGGCGAGGTGCCGGGCTCCAGCGCGTACTCGCCGGCCTGCAGCTTGCCGGCGGCGCCGAGTTGGCGCGCCAGCGCGCGCCATTCGATCAGGTCGCCCTGGCGCACGCCGGCCTCGCGCAGCTTGCGCACGACCGAGGGCAGCGAATCGCCGCGTTCGACGACCAGGCTCTCTCCGGGTTCCAACCCCGCCAGCGGGGCGTCGGCGAAGCTCGTATAACGGTGCCACAGATACGCGCCGACGCCTGCGGCGATCAACAGCAGCACGAACAAGAAGCCGCCCAGGCGGCGTCCAGATTTGCGACTCACGCAACCTCCGTGGCGAATGCGGGATGCTCGGCGGCCAGGCGGCGGCGGAGTTGCGCCACCTGCGGATGCGGTCGCCATGAGCGAGCGCCGAGCCGCGCCACGGGCAGGATACCGCGCGCGGCATTGCACAGGAAAACCGCGTCGCCCGCTTCGACGTCCGTCACAGCCAGGCGCGCTTCCCGGGCTCCGAGCGCGCCGATCGCCCATTCGCGGCACACGCCGGCGATGCCGCAGCGGTCCACGGCCGGGGTCGTCCAGCGGTCACCGTGGACCACGAAGAGATTGGCGGCGGTGGCGCAGACGACGTCGCCATCGGTGCTGCGCACGAGGCCGTCGTGGATGTCCGGATCGCGCCATTCGGCGCGCGCCAGCACCTGTTCGAGCCGGTTGCAGTGCTTGATTCCGGCCAGCGCCGGTTGCAGCGCCAGTCGCATGTCGCACCAGCGGAGCGTGAGGCCTTCGGCAGGCGCGGCAGGTGGTACGTCGTGACGCGAGAGGATCCAGTGTGGCGTCGGGCTTTCCGGCGGTGCGTAGCCGCGACCGCCCGTGCCGCGCGTGACGATCAGTTTCAGCACGCCGCCGGTGCCCTCGAGCAGCGCTCGCGCCTCGCGCTGGACGCGCGATTCATCCGGCAGAGCAAGGCCGAGCACCTGCGCGCCGCGCTGCAACCGGCGCCAATGCGCGGACCACCAGTGCACTTCGCCCTGATGGGCGCGCATCGTTTCGAACAGGCCGTCGCCGTAGGCGAGGCCCCGATCGTGATCGGGGGTGCCCGCGACGGCGTCGTCGCTGATGAAGTGCCGCACGCTCACCCGGCGACTCCCAGCGCGCGCAGCATGCCGCGCGCCTTGGCGCGGGTTTCGTCGAGTTCCTTGCGCGGATCGGAGTCGGCGACGATGCCGGCGCCGGTGCGGAAGCGCAGCGTCGCACCGCCTTGCGCGGATTCCAGTTCGGCGCTGCGGATCAGGATGTTCAGGTCCATGTCGCCGTCGCGGTTGAGCCAGCCCATCGCGCCGGTGTACGCGCCGCGGCCGACGCCTTCGAGCTCGGCGATGATCTGCATGCAGCGCACCTTCGGGCAACCTGTGATCGTGCCGCCCGGGAACACCGCGCGGATCACCTGACCCGGCGTCGCCTCCGCGCGCAGGCGACCGCGCACGTTGCTGACGATGTGGTGCACGTGCGCGTAGCTCTCGACCGTCATCAGCTCATCCACTTCGACGCTGCCCGGCGTGCAGACGCGGCCGAGGTCGTTGCGCTCCAGATCGATCAGCATCACGTGTTCGGCGCGTTCCTTCGGATGGCCGACGAGTTCCTGGATGCGTGCGGCATCGTCGTCGCCGGCGAAGCGTGGGCGCGTGCCGGCGATGGGCCGCGTCTCGACGACGTCGCCGCGCACCGACACCAGACGTTCCGGCGAGGCGCTGACCACGGCCCAGTCCTCGCCCGCGAACACGCCGGCGAACGGCGCGGGGTTGTTGTCGCGCAGGCGCTGGAAGAGCTCGGCGGCCTCGACCTTTCGATCGAAGCGGGCGCGCCAGCCGCGCGAGAGGTTGGCCTGGAATACGTCGCCCGCGGCGAGATAGTCGAGCACGCGGCGCACGCCATCGGTGAAGCGTTCGGGCTCGTCTTCTTCGAGTGCGTGTGGCGTTCGCCACGTCGGCAACGGCGCCAGCGCGGCGAGCCGGGCGATGTCGTCGAGCACGCCATCGCGCAGGGCGTCCTGTCCGGTTTCCACGACGAGCACACACTCGCCGCTGGTGTGGTCGCGCAGCACGGCCGCCGGGCAGCGCAGCGCAAGTGCGACGGGCAGCCGGCCTTCGGCGCGCGGAAGTTGCAGGATCGGCTCGACCTGCGCCGCGGCCTCGTAACCGAACAGCAGCGCCCAACCGCCGCGGAACGGCCAGCGCGGTTCGTCGCGCGGCACGCGTTCGTGCTGCCAGCGGGTATCGAGGGCGGCGAAGAAGTCGGTGCCGACGTCGGCGCCGCGTTCGTCGCGCACCGTTCCGTCGGCCTCGAGACGAAGCTGTCCTGCGCCGGCCACGAGCAGCAGGTCCCAACGTCCCTGCGCGGTGCCGTGCGCGCTGGATTCCAGCAGCAGCGGGTAGCGCGTGGGCGCCAGGCGTTGCAGCGCGAGCAGATCGAAGGAGCCGGGCAGCGGATGGGTCAGGAGCATGGCGACATTGTCCGCTATTGGTGAGGCTTCGCGGCTGGGATGGGGAGGCAAGAACGGGTTCCCCAGGCGTTGGCGCAACCGCCCGTCATCCCGGCGAAGGGCGGATCCAGGGCCTTCACGTTCGACGTTCGCGGTGCTTGCCGTTCGAAGCGGCCAAGGCAGGCCGAGGCAGCCGGATCATCGACCGAGCGAAGGCCCTTGCGACGGAACGTGTGTCGGCCTGGATTCCGGCCTTCGCCGGGATGACGGCTACGGTTGACCGTTACGGTTGAAGACTTCAGTTGAAGACTTTCGGTTGAGGACTTCGCTTCGGGATCGTTGGTTGGGAGCGTCGGTTAGGAACGTCGTCGGGGGACTTGGCAGACGACTTCGCTTGAGCGCCCTGCTGAGGGTGTGGATGCGGCTTCAGGAATGGTCGAAGCCGGCCAAACGAAAAATCCCCGCCGAAGCGGGGATTTCCAGGATCGCATCACGCGGACCCGATCAGACGCGCTTGAACACCAGCGTGCCGTTCGTGCCGCCGAAGCCGAAGCCGTTCGACATCGCGACGTCGATCTTCTTCTCGCGCGCCACGTTCGGCACGTAGTCCAGATCGCAGCCCTCGCCCGCTTCGAACAGGTTGATCGTCGGCGGGATGATGCCGTGATGCAGCGCCAGCACCGAGAAGATGGCTTCCACGCCGCCGGCCGCGCCGAGCAGGTGACCGGTCATCGACTTGGTCGAGCTGACCATCGTCTTGTAGGCATGGTCGCCGAGTGCGCGCTTGATCGCGAGCGTTTCGGCCAGATCGCCCAGCGGCGTCGAGGTGCCGTGCGCGTTGAGGTAGGCCACCTCTTCCGGATTGATGCGCGCGTCCTTCATGGCCGCGACCATGCAGCGCGCCGGGCCTTCGCCGTTCTCGCTGGGGGCGGTCATGTGGAAGGCGTCGGAACTGGCGCCGAAGCCGGCGAGCTCGCAGTAGATGCGCGCGCCGCGGGCCTTGGCGTGTTCGTACTCTTCCAGGATCAGGATGCCGGCGCCGTCGCCGAGCACGAAGCCGTCGCGGTCCTTGTCCCACGGACGCGACGCGTGCGTCGGATCGTCATTGCGGGTGGACATCGCCTTCATCGAGCAGAAGCCCGCGACCGAAGTCGGCGAGGAACCGCGTTCGGCGCCGCCGGCGACCATCACGTCGGCATCGCCGTACTGGATCATGCGCATCGCCATGCCGATGGAATGGTTGGCGGTGGCGCAGGCCGAGACGGCCGAGAAGTTTGGACCCTTGATGCCGGTCAGCAGCGAGACCTGGCCCGGCAGCATGTTGATGATCGTGCTGGGCACGTAGAACGGCGAGACCTTGCGCGGGCCGCCGTCGTGGTACTTCACGGTCTGCTCTTCGATGCCGAGCAGGCCGCCGATGCCGGAGCCGATCAGCGCACCGATGCGCTCGGCATTGGATTCATCGACGTTGAGGCCGGCGTCCTTCATCGCCATCAGCGAAGCGGCGACGCCGTAATGGATGAACTCCTCCATCTTCTTGGCGTCCTTCGGATTCACCCACTGGGTGATGTCGAAGTCGCGCACTTCACCCGCGATACGGGTGGTGAAGGCGGAGGCGTCGAAATGGGTGATCGGGCCGATGCCGGAGCGACCGTTGACGATGCCGTCCCAGGTGCTGGCGACGTCGTTGCCCAGCGGCGACACCGCGCCGAGGCCGGTCACGACTACGCGTCGGTTGTTGGACATGAAACACTCCGTCTGACACTACGCCGGCGTATAGACCGGCTGATAAGACACGGGGCCGCGATGTGCGGCCCCGGTCTGATTTTCCTGACATACCAGGCGCCAGAGATGGCGATGGCGTTCTCGCGCGGTCCCGCCGGATGGCCGGCCCGCGCGCAGGATGAACTTACGACTTGACGTGAGCCTTCACGTAGTCGATGGCCTGCTGCACCGAGGTGATCTTCTCGGCTTCTTCGTCCGGGATCTCGCACTCGAACTCTTCTTCGAGCGCCATCACCAGCTCGACGGTATCGAGCGAGTCCGCGCCGAGGTCGTCGACGAACGAAGCGTTGTTGGTGACTTCTTCTTCCTTAACGCCAAGCTGTTCGACCACGATCTTCTTGACGCGTTCTTCGATGCTGCTCATGGGTTCTCACTCCTCCCGGGACGGGATATTCGACGGAATAGTCTAATTGAATCGAAGGCGTTCGCGAGCATACGCGAAAGCCCTTGGGGTTCAAGCGGTTACAGCTGAAACATTGCCCTGCCGGGCCCGCTTCACGGCATGTACATGCCGCCGTTGACGTGCAGGGTTTCACCGGTGATATAGGCCGCCGACGGGCCCGCCAGGAAGGCGACGGCACGGGCGATGTCCGCCGGCTCGCCGAAACGGCCCAGCGCGATCTGCCCCAGCATGGCGTTCTTGGCGTCCTCGGGCAGCGCCTTGGTCATGTCGGTATCGATGAAACCCGGCGCCACCACGTTAACGGTAATGTTGCGGCTGCCGATCTCCTTCGCCAGCGACTTGCTGAAGGCGATGATGCCGGCCTTGGCCGCCGCGTAGTTGGCTTGGCCGGCGTTGCCGGTCACGCCGATCACCGAGGCGATGTTGATGATGCGGCCCTTGCGCGCCTTCATCATCGAACGCATCACCGCCTTGCTGGTGCGGTAGACGCTGGTGAGATTGGTGTCGAGGATCGCCTGCCAGTCCTCGTCCTTCATGCGCATCAACAGGTTGTCGCGCGTGATGCCGGCGTTGTTGACGAGGATCGAGATGGCGCCGATGTCCTTGGCGATGCCGTCGATCAGCGCTTCGATGGACTCGGCATCGCTCACGTCGAGCACACGGCCATGACCGCCGTGCGCGGCGAGGCGCTCGCCGATCGCCTTCGCACCGGATTCGGACGTGGCCGTGCCGATCACCGTCGCGCCCTGCGCGGCCAGTTCGTCGGCGATCGCCGCGCCGATGCCACGGCTGGCACCGGTCACGAGGGCGATTTCACCTTTCAACAGTTCGGTCATGAAATTCTCCAGTTCTTTCGACACCGATCGCACGGAAGCGCGGACCGGTCGATCAGGGTCGATCCGTTTTCGGCCGCACCATCCGCGTCACGCATCAGGCCCAGTCGCCACGCGCGGATTCGAGCTCGCCCACCGCCCCGATCGCACGTGCGTCGATGCCCTTGTCGATGCGCTTGACGAGTCCGGCAAGCACTTTGCCCGGGCCGCATTCGGCCATGCGCGTGACGCCCTTGCCTGCCAGCGCCTGCACGCAACCGGTCCACTGCACCGGCAGGTAGAGCTGGCGCACGAGCGCGTCGCGAATGTCGTCCACGCTTTCGTGCACGCGTGCATCGACGTTCTGTACGACCGGGCGGTCGGGCATGCGCCAGGACAGGCCCGTCATCGCTTCGGCCAGACGGTTGGCGGCCTCGCGCATCAGCGGCGTATGGGAGGGCACGCTGACGGCCAGCTTCACCGCCTTGCGCACTCCGCGTTCGCCGAGCATCGCCAGCGCCTTGTCTACCGCGCCCGCATGGCCGCCGATGACGATCTGGCCGGGCGAATTGAAATTGGCCGGAACGACGACCTCGCTCCCGGAGACGGCGTCGCAGACCTCCTGCACCAGCGCGTCCTCGGCGCCGAGCACGGCCGCCATTGCGCCGACCCCTGCCGGGGCGGCGTCCTGCATCAGCTGCCCGCGCAGGCGCACCAGGTGGGCGCCGTCCTTCAGCGACAACGCGCCGGCGGCGACCAGCGCCGTGTACTCGCCCAGGCTGTGGCCGGCGAGGAACGCCGGCGAGCGACCGCCCTGCTGCTGCCACGCACGCCACACCGCCACGCCTGCGGCGAGCAGCGCCGGCTGGGTGTATTCGGTGCGGCTGAGCATTTCCTCGGGGCCGCCCTGGCTCAGCGCCCACAGATCCGCGTCCGCGCCCTCGCTGGCTTCCGCGAACGTCTCGCGCACGACCGGGTGCAGTTCGGACAGCTCGGCAAGCATGCCGACCGACTGCGAGCCCTGGCCCGGGAAGACGAAGGCGAGCGAAGCGTCGTGGGCGTTGGAATCGGTCACTCGGCGGGGGTCCCTGCGAAAAGAGTGCGCATGATACGAGCCTTTGCTCTAGTGCGTCTGTACCGGGTCGTACTGAACCCGGCCACGTGCCGGAACTGTGAAGGCGCGCGGTTTGCATGGCATGGCGGTTTCGCCCCGTGAAGGCTGGCGGCGCTGTTCACGGGCACGCGGCGCTGCTCCTGTTCTCGTTGATGCCACGCGTCTGCCCTCCCCCGTCCCTTGCTACGGCACACAGCATGACGCGCGAGCCGGCGCAGCCGAATCGCGTCAACACTCGATCTGAAGTAGGGATTTCTCCCGACGCGCAGTCAGACGCTACGCGTCCGCACACGGCATGCGCCAGCCGACGTTGTTCCGTGACAGATCGCGCCACGTCGTCAACGTCAGGAACGCGATACGCGACCCCCAAACGAAAACGCCTCCGCATCAAGCGGAGGCGCCATGTTCTTCGCGAACGCGGAAACTCAGTAGCGCAGCAGCGCCGAGCCCCAGGTGAAGCCGCCACCGAAGGCTTCCAGCAGCACCAGCTGGCCGCGCTGCACCTTGCCCGAGCGCACCGCTTCGTCCAGCGCCAGCGGCACCGAGCCCGACGAGGTGTTGCCGTGCTTGTCGACGGTGACGATCACGCGCTCCATCGGCATGTCCAGGCGCTTGGCCGTGGCTTCGATGATGCGCAGGTTGGCCTGGTGCGGAATCAGCCAGTCGATGTCGTGACGATCCAGGCCGTTGGCCTCGAGCGTTTCCTCCACGACCGAATCCAGCGCCTTCACCGCATGCTTGAAGACTTCGTTGCCGGTCATCAGCACGCGCACGCCGGCGTTGTGCTCTTCCGGCTTGAAGCCGACCGAGACGCCGACCGGATTCCACAGCAGTTCCTTCTTGCCGCCATCGGCGTGCATGTGGGTGCTGAGGATGCCGGTTTCGGTGTCGGCCTTGAGCACCACCGCGCCGGCGCCGTCGCCGAACAGCACGCAGGTGGAGCGGTCGCTCCAGTCGAGCATGCGGGTGAGCGTTTCCGAACCGACCACGAGCACGGTCTTCGCCGCGCCGGAACGGATGAACTTGTCGGCCACCGTCAGCGCGTAGACGAAGCCCGTGCAGGCGGCGTTGACGTCGAACGCCGGGCAGCCGTTCGCCCCGAGGCGATGCTGCAGCAGACAGGCGGTGGACGGAAAAATGAGGTCGGGCGTGGTGGTGCCGACGACGATCAGGTCGAGCTCGGTCGCATCGATGCCGGCCGCTTCCAGCGCGCGCGTGGCGGCGTGATAGGCCAGATCGCTCGTGGTCTCGCCTTCCGCGGCGATGTGGCGCTCGCGGATGCCGGTACGGGCCGCGATCCACTCGTCGCTGGTGTCGACGATCTTCGCCAGGTCGTCGTTGGTCAGCACCTTCTCGGGAAGGTAGCTGCCGGTTCCCGCGATGCGGGAATAAATCTGTTGCGTCATCGCCACTCCGCTGCACAGCCGTGATGGCCCTGTCGGGCACTTGCCGGGGACCGTCGGCGGAGCCGACGGAAGCGTACCGCCGCTACCCTAATGCATCGGGGTCGCTGCCACGGGCCACCGCTGCCTCGCGGGGCCTTGCGGCGGCGGACAGTCGGCCCGGCGGCATCCGCGCACGTGGATCACGGGCGCGGAGCGGCGGTGGGCGAAGAGATTACTCTTCGTCGACGACCTTGGACTTGGTGTCGATCACCTTCTTGCCGCGGTAGTAGCCGTCCGCGGTGACGTGGTGACGCAGGTGGGTCTCGCCCGTGGTCGGGTCGGTGGCCAGCTGCTTGGCGGACAGCGCATCGTGCGAACGACGCATGCCACGCTTGGACGGGGAAACGCGGGACTTCTGGACAGCCATGGTCTTGCTCCAAAAAAACTAGTTCGAATGTTTCTTCAATGCCGACAACGCAGCGAATGGGTTCGCGCGTTCCGGCTCCGGACCTTCTTCGGGTGCGGGCCAGTCGCCTTCCACCGCCTCCGTGCCGGGCATGATCGGCACGACCGGAACGGCGAGGATGAGTTCGTCCTCGACCAGTTCGACGGTCCGCAGCTGGCCGTTTTCGGGCACCAGCAGCGGCTCGTATCCGGGCGGCAGCGCGGCTTCGTCCGCTTCGTCGCGAATGAGGCCGAGCCGCTGCACGATGTTCACCGGCAACAGGAACCGCTGCAGGCTGCGCTGACAGGTCAGCGGCAGCTCGGCATCGATACGCAGTTCGACATAAGGCACCTTCAGCGAATCGCGATCGAAATCGAGCGCGAACCGCACCTCGCCCTGGGTGTCGACCAGGCTGTCCCGCAGCCGCGTCAGCGCCGACAACGGCAGCCGGCCTTCTACGCCGCGCCGTGCCGCCACCATGCGCCAAGCATCAAGAATCTCGGGCAGGTCCGCTGACATAAGCTGCGGAATGTTAGGGATCGCGCGCCATTCTGTCAAACCTGAACATGTCTTCCGGAGCGGTGCAGTTCACGGTTTCGCCGCGCCGGATTTGCTGGTCGCCGGGCGGGGCTTCAGACTGGAAGCCTTCCATTCACGCCTCCCGCGCCGACGATCGTGACCATCGCCCTGCTCCTGCTGCTGTCCGCCCTGGCGGTCGCGGCGCTGGCCTACTCCCGCTCCCGCCCGAGCCGGCGCGAGCGCGCCATGCGCGACGTCCTGGACGCCGCCGACGCGCTGGAGGCCCAGCTCCGCGTGGCCCGCGCCGAAATCGAGGCGGTCACCGGCGGCGACGGCGACGATCCGGTCGGCGAGGCCATGCGCGAGATGCTGCGCCAGCGACTGTGGCTGCGCGACCATGGCCCGGACGCCAGCCTGGCCCAGCTGGACGAGGTGCGAAGCTCGATCGATGCCGCACGTGGCCGCATCGACCAGCAATTGTCGCGGATCGCCCAGGCCCGCGCCCCCCTCGCATGAACGCGCCGACGCGGCTGATCCTGGCCTCCACTTCGATGTACCGGCGCGAACTCCTCGGCCGGCTGCGCCTGCCGTTCGACACCGAACGTCCGGGCACCGACGAAACCCCGCTGCCCGGCGAAGCGCCGGAAGCGCTGGCCCGTCGGCTCGCGCGGTCAAAGGCCGCCGACGTGGCGGCCCGGCACCCGGGCGCGTGGGTGATCGGCTCCGACCAGGTCGCCGAATGCGGCGGCCGGGCGCTCGGCAAGCCCGGCGGGCACGAGGCCGCCGCGGTGCAGCTGGCCTCGATGTCCGGCCAGGCCGTGCGCTTCCACACGGGCTTGTGCCTGGCGCGCGACGGCGAGCCGCCGCTGGAAGCGATGGACTGCACCGTCGTGCGGTTCCGCGCACTCGGGCCGGACGAGATCGAACGCTACCTGCGCGCCGAGCAGCCCTACGATTGCGCCGGCAGCTTCAAATCCGAAGGGCTCGGGATCGGCCTGTTCGAGGCCATCGAGAACCGCGATCCGACCGCGCTCATCGGTTTGCCGCTGATCGCCACCGCCCGCCTGCTGCGCCAGGCCGGCTTCCGCCTGCCCTGACGCGTCTCAGCGCGTCACTTCAACCGGCTGCTCCGCCCAGGTCTCGACGCTGCCGTCGTGGCCGTGCAGGCGCAGGCCGAGCCAGTGCGTGCCGGGCGCGATGTCGCGATCGCTCAGGTCGACCGTCGCATCGAAACCCACCTTCGGATGCTGCGGATCGTTCGACACCTTCCACACGCGCTGCAGGCCGGGGAACGCTCGCCCGTATCGCGCCCGCGCGACGACCTCGCCGTCGAGGGTGACGTCCACCGCGGACAGCCCCACGCCGTCCTTGAACGCCCAGCCCTGCACGTCGAAGCGCCGGCCCACGCGCGCGTCGGCGGCGGGCGCGTCGATCCATGCCATCGACGGCGTGACGCACGGGCCCGCGGCGGGTTTGCCGGTCAGCGCGAACAGCATGAAACGCTGGCGCCCGTGATCGATGTTGAGCACCTCCGGCGGCGGCAGCGGGCCGACCATCCGGCACAGCGCGTGGTAGCGATCGGGGAGATCGCGGTACTTCACTTCGGTGGCGCCGACCACCAGCAGCACGGGCGCGGCGCCCCATTCGGCACGTCCCGGCGTATGCAGGCCCCACAGGCGCAACTGCGGCGCGCGGCCATGCTTGAGGTTGATCGGATGATCGAGCACCGGGATGCGCGGATCGCCCATCGCGAAGCCGAGCTCGGCGCCGATCTTGAAGTTGTCGGCGACCACGCGCGTGCCCTCGGGCATGGCGCGCAACTTCCCGCGCACGGCGTCGGCCAGCGTTTCCCAGCCGGCGAAGTTCGAGGGATACCACTTCTCCGCCGCGCTCGCCTCGCGCGAGTGCGCGCTCGATACGGCGACGTAGTAGCCCAGGTTCGCCATCAGACCGATGCCCGCCAGCGCCATCGTCGCCAGGCGCCACGCGCGCGGCCAGGAGGCCAGCACCGCCGGCACCAGCGGCAGCAGCGCGAGGTAGCCCGGCAGGGGCCAGTGGAAGCTGACGCGCTCGGTGTCGGCGAAGAATCCCAGCGCGAAGAAACCGGCCACCACGCCCGTGCCCAGCAGCGCGAAGTAGCGCGACACCGTGGACCCGCAGACCAGCCCGCGCCGCGCCGCCACCGCCATCGCCGCGAACAGCAGTGGCGTGACCAGCAGCGCCTGGATGCCGATGAACGCGATGCCGTCCGCGTGGAACGCCCACGGGTGGCGATCGACGAGCTGGAAGCGCAGGCCGGCATCGGCGTTGTCGAGATTCCAGGCCACCAGCGGCGCCCACGCCGATGCGCCGAAGGCGATGGCGACCATCACGCGCACGTCGCGCAGCGCGCGGCGGCCATCGGCCAGCATCAGCAACGCGACGAAGCCGACCACGATCACCGCGATGAACCGGTAATGGCACAGCGCGCCGAGCGCGAGTCCGGCCGCCAGTTCGAGCGCCGCCTGCGGCGTGACCTGGCGCAGCAGGCGCGCGCCGGCGTCCATGCACAACAGCGTCGCCAGCGCCATCGCGGCATCGGGCAGCGCCATCAGGCCGAGCGCGCCCGCCAGCGGCAGCAACAGCGTCAGCGTGCCCGCCTCCCAGCCGGCCTTCGCGCCGAACTCGCGCGATGTCACGTGCACCATCAGCAGCGGCACGCACGCGCCAATCAGCACAAACGGCAAACGCAGCGCGAAGGTGCCCTCGCCGAAGGCCATGCCCAGGCGGGTCAACCACGCCGTCAGGCCCGGCAGGTCCGAGTACGCGGCGGCCAGGTGCTGGCCTTCCTGCCAGTAGAAGGCTTCGTCGACGAACAGCGGCAGACGCGCGGCGATGAGCAGCTTCACCGCCAGAACCGAGACCCACAGCACCCAAAAGGCACGTCGCGCCTGCACTGCATCCCGCATCCGTTCGTGACCTCGCTACACTCGGGGGAGATCGGTGGGCCGGCAGGATTCGATGGCCGGCCGCCACGCGGAGGGGAGTCCGCCGGCGATCCGCCGGCCCGCGCGGCGCACCACTGAAACATTCCAGGAGACACGCACGATGGCGGTATCCCTTTCGACGGCGGCCATGCTAACCGATGGCCTCCGCGCATCCCTCGACCGCGCGCAGACACAGGTCAACGAGCTCGTGCTGGGCAAACCGCACGAAGTACGCCTGGCGTTCGTCGCGCTGCTCGCCGGCGGGCACGTGCTGATCGAGGACCTGCCCGGCCTGGGCAAGACCACGCTGGCGCACGCGCTCGCCGCGACGCTGGGGCTGGAATTCCAGCGCGTGCAGTTCACCTCCGACCTGCTGCCGGCGGATGTGGTCGGCGTGTCGGTGTTCGATCCGCAATCGCGCCAGTTCCAGTTCCACCCCGGCCCGGTGTTCGCCCAGGTGCTGCTGGCGGATGAGATCAACCGCGCGCCGCCGCGCACGCAGAGCGCGCTGCTGGAAGCGATGGCCGAGTACCAGGTCACCGTCGACGGCACGACGCACGCGCTGCCCGAGCCGTTCTTCGTGATCGCCACGCAGAATCCGGTGGATCTGTCGGGCACGTATCCGCTGCCGGACTCGCAGCTCGACCGCTTCCTGCTGCGCCTGAGCCTGGGTTACCCGGGCGAAGCCGCCGAACGCGACCTGCTCGCCGGCACCGACCGTCGCGACCTCATCGCGCGTGCGGCGCCGCAACTGCGCGCGGAAGACGTGCTCGCCGCGCGTCGCGCCGTGCAGGACGTGCACGCCAGCGATGCGCTCATCCATTACGTGCAGGCGCTGCTCGCGCGCAGCCGGCGCCATCCGGGCGTGCGCGTGGGGCTTTCGCCGCGCGCGGGACTCGCGCTGCTGCGTGCGGCGCGCGCGTATGCGTTGCTGCTCGGCCGCGCGCACGTGCTGCCGGAAGACGTGCAGGCGCTGTTCCCGGCGGTGGCGGCGCATCGCCTGGTGGCCGAGGTCGATGCCGGCAAGGACGCGGCGCTGGCGAAGGCGATCCTGCACGCGGTGCCGGTGGACTGATCCGTGCCCATCGCCGCTGCACGGCGCCTGTACCTGCGCGCCCACGCGATCGCGATGGTGTTCACGCGACCGCGCGATCCCGAAGCCCTGCCCGCGCGCCTGCACCGGCGTCGCATCTACGTGCTGCCCACGTCGTTCGGCCTGTTCTACGGGGTCGCGCTGATGACGATGCTGCTGGGCGCGCTCAACTACAACAACAACCCGGCGCTGCTGCTCGGCCTGCTGCTGGGCGGCGCGGGCCTGGCGAGCCTGGTCGGCGCGCAGATGCAACTGTCGGACCTGCAACTCGTCGCCGCCGATGCCGAACCGGTCGCCGCCGGCTCGCCGCTGGAATTGCGCCTGCATGCGCGTGCCGATCCCGGCCGCACGCGACGCGGCCTGCGCGTGGACGACGACGGCCTGTTCGACGCGGAGCCGGCCGTGCTCAACCTCGACAAGGGCGCGGGCGAAGCGCAACTGCTGCTGCCGACCGAGCGCCGCGGCTGGTTCGACGTGCCCAAGCTGCGGTTGTCCACCACGCGTCCGCTGGGTCTTGCGCGCGCATGGGCCTATGTGTGGCCGGAAACGCCGCTGCTGGTCTATCCCACGCCAGAACCGCACGGCCCGCCGCTGCCCGGCGGTCGCGGCGAAAGCGCGCAGGCGCGGCTGCATCCCGCCGGCGACGACGTGCATCACCTGCGCGCCTATCGCGCGGGCGACGCGCCGCGCGCGATCGCATGGAAGTCCTCCGCACGCCGCGACGCGCTGATGGTGCGCGAGTTCGAACAACCGCTCGGCGCCGAAATCGTGCTCGACTGGCAGGCGACGACCGGCATCGCGTACGAGGCGCGCATCTCGCGGCTGGCACGCTGGATCGACGAGGCCGAACGCGAAGGTCGTCGTTACCGGCTGCGCCTGCCGGGCCAGTCGCCGCTCGGCCCGGATCGCGGGCCGCTCCATCGCCACGCCTGCCTGCGCGCGCTCGCGCTGATGCCGCATGCCTAGACACGCACCGCTCCCGCTGGACGACCGCACGCGGCGCTGGGCGCTGTGGACCACCGGTGTCTGCCTGCTGCCGCTCTTGCTGCAACTGCCACCGCAGCTGGCCGGCGGCATCGCCGCAAGCGCGGTGGGCGTGGCCGCGCTGTCCTGGCGTCGACCACTCCCGGGATTGCTGCGGTTGCTGATAGCGCTCGCGCTGATCGCGCTGGTCATCACGCTCAGCCGTTTCTCGATCGGTCGCGACACCGGCTGCGCGCTGCTCGCGGCGATGCTCGCGATCAAGCCGGCGGAAACCTTCACCCTGCGCGATGGCCGCAGCCTCATGGGCTTCGCGCTGTTCGCGCCGTTCGCGACCTTCCTGCTCGACCAGGGGCCGTTGTCGCTGACATTCGGTCTCGTCGCCGCGCTGCTGGTGCTGGCGACGCTGCAACGCATGGCTGAACTGGAATCCGGCGATCTCGCGCCCGTGGGTCCCCGCCGGCGTCTCGCGGGCATCGGGCGACTGGTCGGCCTCGGCCTGCCGATCGCGCTGGCGGCGTTCTGGCTGTTCCCGCGCGTGTCGTCTCCGATGTGGGGCATCCCCGAGCGCGCCATGGCGCGCACCGGTTTGTCGGACCGGATGAGCCCGGGCGAGTGGATCGATCTGATGACCGACGACACGCCCGCGCTGCGCGTGCGTTTCTTCGGCTCGACGCCGCCGACCTCGCAGATGTACTGGCGCGGGCCGGTGCTGTGGGAATTCGACGGACGCACCTGGACGCAGCCGCGTTGGCGCCCCGGCCAGCCGCAAACGCTCGCCGAGCCGGGCCGCGAGCGCTGGGACTACGAGATGGAAGTCGAGCCCACCGACAACCGGCAGCTCGTCGCGCTCGACCTGCCGCTGGATGCGCCGTCGGGCTCCTACCTCAATCCCGACCACGCGCTGCAGACCTTCCGGCCACTCGGCGCGATCAGCCGCTGGCGCGTGCAGTCGGCGCCGCCCGCGCGGTACGAGGCCGACCTCTCGCCCGCCGTGCGCCAGTTCGCGCTGGGCCTGCCGGCGGGCTTCAACCCGCGCACGCTCGCCCTCGCCCGCCAATGGCGCACCGAGGCGGGCGGCGGCAACGACGCGGCGATCGTCGAACGCGCCCTGTCGTGGATCCGTCGCGACTTCGCCTACACGCTGGAAACGCCGCTGCTCGGCCGGCATTCGGTGGACGAATTCCTGTTCGACCAGAAGGCCGGTTTCTGCGAGCACTTCAGTTCGTCCTTCGTCGTGCTGATGCGCGCGGCGGGAATTCCGGCGCGCGTGGTCACCGGCTATACCGGCGGATATCGGAATCCGCTCGGCGACTACTGGCTCGTGCGTCGCTCCGACGCGCACGCCTGGGCCGAGGTGTGGCTGCGCGGTCGCGGCTGGGTGCGGGTGGATCCGACCGCGGCGGTCGCGCCGGAACGCATCTACGACACCCTGGATTCGCGCGCGCTCGGCGGCACCGGATTGCAGGGAGTGCGTTCGCTGTTCGACGTGAGCGACTGGGTGCGGCGCGGCTGGAACGAGTTCGTCGTCTCCTTCGACGCACAGCGCCAGCAACGCCTGCTCAGCCCGCTCGGCGTGGATCGGCTGGACTGGGGAACGCTCACCGCCCTGCTGGTCGGCACGATGGTGCTGGGCGTGTTGTGGATGGTGTGGTTCAGCCGGCGCAGCGAGCGCGAACGCGACCCGGTGTTGCGCGCGTGGCATCGACTGGGCCGCCGCTATCGCCGCTTCGGGCTGGAGCGCGAGCCGAGCGAGCCGGCGTCGGCGTGGGTGTCCCGCGTGGCCGGCGCGCGTCCGGACCTTGCCGCGGAACTGGGCATGCTCAGCCAACGTTTCAGCGATTGGCGGTACGCTGATGCCGAACCGGGGGGACGTTCGGCCCGCGCCTTGGCCAAGGCGTTGCGCGCGCATCGACCGCCCGCGAATTCTCCAGGAGAACGCCGATGAACGTCCGTCTCGCCCTACTCGCCCTTGGCGCCACGCTGCTGACCGCGTGCGTGTCGGCGCCGCAGCCGCTGCAAGGCGCCTATAACCCGATCACCCCGCGCGAAGCGGCGGCGACCGACAGCACCGGCGCGACGGTGCGCTGGGGCGGGCGCATCGTCAGCGTCGAGCCGCAGCCGAACCGCACCTGCTTCGAGATGATCTCCACGCTCCTCAACGACTCGGCGCGTCCGTACTGGGGCAGCGACGACACCGGCGGCCGCTTCCTCGCCTGCCGCACCGGGTTCTACGATCCGGCGGTGTTCGAGAAGAACCGCGAAGTGACCTTCGTCGGCCGCATCGCCGGCTACGAGAACCGCCGCATCGGCGAATACGACTACCGCTTCCCGCGCGTGGAAGCCGACGTGGTCTACCTGTGGCCTGTGCGCGAGACCGTGGACGTGGTGCAGTACCCGGCGCCGTGGCCGTGGTGGGGTTGGTGGTGAGTTGATTCGGGAGTCGAGAAAAAGCGTGATCCCGGTGAGGCCGCCATCCGCGGCGCATCGAACTACACCGCCGTCATTCCAGCGAAAGCTGGAACCCGGTTGCATACACAGGAAGGCCCGCCAAAGCGGGCCTTCTCTGTGCTCGTTACAACCCGGATTTGCGGCGAGTTGGGTTGAGGTCGGAACGTGCGGCCACGTCGACGCTTGCAATGCGTGATTTCGCCACACGAACCCCGCAGTTCTTGTAGCCCGGGTAAGCGAAGCGCACCCGGGAGCTGTCACGCTCGAATCAGGCGAGAGCAACGCGCCACTTCACCCTCCCCCGCGGCCATCGGGGCTAGCCCGATAGCGTTCGTCGGGATGCGCGCCGGTGTCTCGCAAACATCCCTCCCCACCCCTGCATTCGCAGCGTAGGGAGTCTCGGGCGCGACCCCGACCGCTTACCGCGACGTCCCGAACCGCCCCAAAGGCGCGCCTGCCAGCAGATGCAAGTGGATCTGGAACACCGTCTGCCCGCCATGCCCATTGCAGTTCATGACGATGCGGTACCCGTCTTCGGCAAAGCCTTCGCGCTTCGCGTATTCCGCCGCAGCGTGCGCGAGGCGGCCAACGACCGCGGCCTGGTCTTCCTTCAGGTCGTTGAGCGTGGCGATGTCGGTCTTCGGCACGAACAGCACGTGCACCGGCGCCTGCGGCGCGATGTCGCGGAACGCGATGAGGTGGTCGTCTTCGAAGACGACGTCGGCCGGAATCTCGCGGCGGATGATCTTGTGGAAGATGGTCTCGGACATGGGCGTTCGCAATGAATGTTCGGGGTTCGATGCGCAGCATACGCCCGACGCACCGCCTGCTCGAACCCCGGCCCCGAACGCCCTACTCCATCTCGCTGCGGCTGCCGAACGCATGCGACAACGTGCCGCGATCGACATACTCCAGCTCCCCGCCCAGCGGCACGCCGTGCGCGAGGCGACTCGGCCGCACGTCGTGCTTGCGCGCGAGCTGCGCGAGGTAATGCGCGGTCGCCTCGCCTTCGACCGTCGGATTGGTGGCGATGATCAGTTCCTGCACCTCGCCTTCGGCCAGTCGCGCGGCGAGCGTGTCCAGGCCGAGTTCGCGCGGGCCGATGCCATCCAGCGGCGACAACCGCCCCTGCAGCACGAAATACAGGCCGCGATAGCCCGTGGCCTGCTCGATCGCCAGCCGGTCCGCCGGCGATTCCACCGCGCACAGCTGGTGCGCGTCGCGCGCGGCGCTGGCGCAGGTGGCGCACACCGGCGTTTCGCTGAAGTCGCGGCAGCGCGCGCAATGGCCGATCTTCTCCACCGCGTCGGCGAGCGCGGCGGCCAAGCGCTGGCCGCCGGCGCGTTCGCGTTCGAGCAGGTGGTAGGCCATGCGCTGCGCGGATTTCTGGCCGACGCCGGGCAGCACGCGCAGGGCGTCGATCAGTTGTTCGAGCAGGGAGGACGTCATGCGGTGCGCACGCGACCGTTCGCGCCGGCTTGGGCCGGCGCGGCGGCGGTCGCGATCATCAGAACGGCATCTTCATGCCGGGCGGGATCGGCATGCCGGCGGTGGCGGCCGACATCTTCGCCTGCGATTCCTGGTTGACCTTGTTGACCGCGTCGTTGAACGCGGCGGCGATGAGGTCCTCGACCATTTCCTGGTCGCCCAGCACGCTGGGATCGATGCGCACCTTGCGGCACTCCATGCGCCCGGAGATGGTCACGCTGACCATGCCGCCGCCGGCGTTGCCGGTGACTTCCAGCTTGGCGAGTTCTTCCTGCGCGCGCTGCACGTTTTCCTGCATCCGCTGCGCCTGCTGCATCAGTTGGGCGATGTTTCCACGCATGTTCGTTCTCGTGTTCCTGTGGGGGCGTTATGGCCGCGGCCCGCGCGAGCGGGCGCGGCGGGTCAGTTCTCGTCGTAGGGACGGATCGAGTCCGGCACGACCTTCGCGCCGTGCTGTGAAATCAACCGCTGCACGTCGGGATCGTTCATGAAGGCGGTTTCGGCATTGGCCTGGCGCTCATCGCGCGCGCGCTCGTTGCGCTCGCGCAGCGACTCGGCCGGGCGCGCGGCCTCGACGAAACGGATCTGCGGCGTGACGCCCAGCGCCGGCGCGAGCGCCTCGGCAACCAGATTCACGGTCATCTGGTTGCTGCGCAGCAGGTCGTCGTCGGCCGACAGCGACAGGCTCAGCACACCGTCCGCGTAACCGACGAAGCCGGCGTGTTCGGCGAGCACGCGCGCCGGGCCGCGCAAGGTGGAGTTGGCCACCAGCGAATGCCACGCATCCGCGTCGGCGATGCCCGCGTCGTGGACGAAGCCGGGGCGCGACGGTGGTGGCGCGCTGACCGCGATGGGCGCGGCCGGCGACAGTGCGGCGACGGGAGCGGGAGTGCGGACGGGTTCGCGGACCGGCTCGCGCGGGATGTCGCGCGGTGCGGATTCGCGCGGGACCTCCCACGGCGGTGAGTCGTCCGCCGGCTGCGGCTGCGACTGCGGCTGCAGCGCGGGACGCGGCGCTTCGCGCTGCGGCGGCGCGGTGCGCGCAGGCGGAGCCGCATCGGCGAAGGGATTCGGCGGTGGCATGCGCGGCGTGGCCGGCGACGCGGCCGACGCCGCACTGCGCACCGGCTCGCGGGCGGCGCCCGAGGACAGCGCGGCCGCACGGGCACCCTCGCCGTCGGTCGGACGGAACGCCAGCATGCGCAGCAGGCTCATCTCGAAGCCGGCACGCGGGCTCGGCGCCAGCGGCAGGTCGCGCCGGCCGTTGAGGGCCATCTGGTACCACAGCTGCACGACCTCCGGGCGCAGTCGGCCCGCCAGCGCATCGAGATCGACACCGTCGGCCTCGACCTGCGCTTCCGGCACCAGCTGGCGCACCTGCACGCGGTGCAGCGCGTCGCTGAACGCATCCAGCACGCTGCCCCAGTCGGGCGAGAATTCGGCGAGCGTCGCGACTTCGGCCAGCAGGCGCTCGCCGTCGCCTTCGGCCAGCGCCGAGAGCAGCGCGCCGACACGGGTGCGATCGACCGTGCCCAGCATCGCCGCCACGCCGGCGTCGGCGAGCACGCCGCCGTCGGCGCCCGCGCTCGCGCCCGTGTAGGCGATGGCTTGATCCAGCAGCGACAGGCCGTCACGCAGGCTGCCGTCGGCGGCCTTGGCGAGCTGGCGGATCGCGCCGGGCTCGGCGGGAATGCCCTCGGCTTCGAGGATCCGCGTCATCTGGCCGTTGATCTGCTGCTCGTCGAGCCGCTTCAGGTTGAACTGCAGGCAGCGCGACAGCACGGTCACCGGCAGTTTCTGCGGGTCGGTCGTGGCGAGCAGGAACTTCACATGGCCCGGCGGTTCCTCCAGCGTCTTCAGCAGCGCGTTGAACGCCGACTTGGACAGCATGTGGACTTCGTCGATCAGGTAGACCTTCACCCGGCCGCGGCTGGGCATGTACTGCGCGTTGTCGATCACCTCGCGCACGTCGTCCACGCCGGTGTTGCTGGCCGCGTCGATCTCGAGCAGGTCGATGAACCGGCCGGCGTCAATGTCACGGCAGGCCGCGCATTCACCGCAGGGCTCGGCCGAGGTGCCGCGCTCGCAGTTGAGCGACTTGGCGAAGATGCGGGCGATGGTGGTCTTGCCGACGCCGCGCGTTCCGGTGAACAGGAAGGCGTGGTGGACGCGGCCCGTGTCGAGCGCGTTGCTGAGCGCGCGGACCACGTGCTCCTGCCCGACCAGCTCGGCGAAGCGCTTCGGACGCCACTTACGGGCGAGGACAAGATAGGACATGCCCTCATTCTGCCATGCCGCATCGCGCCGGCTGCGACCGCGACGGCGTCGCTTGTCCATGCCGGGCCTGGCAGCTAGAATTCACGGCCCTGGAGTGCACCCCTGACCTGGCCCCGCGCCGCGTTCAGGCCTCTCCCGGAAAAACGGAGAGGTGTCCGAGTGGTTGAAGGAGCACGCCTGGAAAGTGTGTAAGCGTCTAAACCGCGCTTCGGGGGTTCGAATCCCCCTCTCTCCGCCAGATTCCCGAAAGCCCCGCCGATCGCGGGGCTTTTGAATGAAACGTCTCTATGGTGGCCCCGTCGGCCCCTCGCGACGCTAGGTCGAAAACCCCGCCAGGGCCGGAAGGCAGCAACGGTATCGACTGATGCGGGCGCCGAGGTCAGCCGGCGGGGTCATCGCCCGTCTGGATGCTGCGCATCTGCGACCCCAGGATTTTGCCTTCGCAAAATCCTGGGGTCCGGCTATGTGCTTCCGATCCCCGCGCTGCCGCGCGCCCCCATATCAAGGGGGCTGGTGCTCCAGTGGGCTGCACGGCGACTCCATGGAGCCGTCATCCCGGCGAAGGCCGGGATCCAGGCTGACCACGCCTCGGTAAAACGCCGTCCGGAAAGCAGCCGTCATTCCAGCGAAAGCTGGAACCCATTTTTATGTTCGCGACGGTGGACGTAATTGCGAGCGCGCGAACGCCCTTACTCGACGATCCCCAACGCATCCGGCTCACGCCCGGTCTTCCAGTGGTCGACCACCTTCCACTGCTTCGTATCGATCACCGCAATCTCGTCGCCGCCACTGATCGCCGCATAGACACGCGGTTGCTTCGGGTCGGCGATGACGCCGATCGGCAACGCGGCGCTACCCAGCATGGTTTCGCGATACTCGACGCCAGGGCGCGACAGGGCGACGGTGTGCACGACTTCGTACTTGTCCGTATCGATCACCGACAGCGTCGCCGCGCGTGCATTCGTCACCAGCGCGTGACGGCCATCGGCCGTGAAGACGACGCGGATCGGGAAACCCTCGCTCTTGATCGTGCGCTGGATCGCAAGCGTCTTCGGATCATGCACGGTCACCGTGCCGGCTTCGCGATTGCTCACCCACACCTCGCCGGTCGACGGATGCACGGCCACGCCTTCCGCGCCCGCGCCGGCGGGGACTTCGTGCGTCTTCGCGCGCGTGGACAGATCGACGCGGCTCACGGTGCCAGTGTCGATCTTGGTGACGAATGCAGTCGCGCCATCGCGCGACAGCGCGACCATGTGGCCGCGGCCGTCGCCCAGGTCGATCGCGTGTTCGACACGCCCGTTCGCCACGTCGACCAGCAGCAACTTGCGCGAGCCTTCGGTCGTCACGACCGCGCGCTTGCCGTCGGGCAGCAGGCGCATGCCGTGCGGCTTGGCGTTTCCGCCCAGATCGATCGTGCGCGTGCCGCCGGGGGTTCCGAGCTCGAGCACGGTGATGCTGTGGCCCGGCGTCGCGCCGCCGTAATTGCTGACGAGCGCGAAGCGGTTGTCGCCGCTGACGACGATCTCGTGCGGGCCCTGGCCCGTCGCGAACTCGGCCACGCGCTCGCCGTCCTTCGTCGACAGGCGCCAGACGTTGTCAGCGGATTTGTTGCCCACCAGCAGATCGGTGGCGGATGCGGGCGCCATGACGAACGTGGCGGCAATGGCAAGCGGGAGCACGAGATCGCGGATCACGGTGGTCTCCAGAATGGGATCAGGGTTTCGTGTCGGGATGCAGCCAGCCGGCGTCGCCTTCGGCGTAGCGCTCGTGTTTCCAGATCGGCACGCGCGCCTTCACTTCATCGATGACGTAGCGGCAGGCGGCGAAGGCGGCATCGCGATGGGCGGCGCTCACGCCCACCCAGACGGCCATCTCGCCGATGACGAGGTCGCCGACGCGATGCACGCAGCGCACGTCGAGGATGTCGAACTTCGCGCAGGCCTCGTCGAGCACCTTCTCGCCTTCCGCCTGCGCGAGCGATGCATAGGCTTCGTAGCGAAGGCCGAGCACGTCGCGCCCTTCGTTGTGGTTGCGCACCCAGCCTTCGAAGCTGGCGTAACCGCCGACGCGATCGTCGAGCAGTTCGGCACGCAGCGTCGCGGTGTCGATGGGGGTTTGCGCGAGTAAAAAACGGGTCATGTCGGGAGTGTGGCACTTGGAGTGTGCAGGCGCTGCACGTTGCAGCGGGACGGATGCGAACGTGCGCTCACCCGCCGCTTACCGGGGGAATGAAGGCGACTTCGCTGCCGTCGCGCGCCTCATCGCTCCAGCGCGCGAACGCGCCGTCCACCGCGACGCGCAGGCGTTCGACCGGCAGCGCGAAGCCGTGGCGTTCGCGCAGTTCGCCATAGAGCGCGCGCAGGTCGCCCTCGCAATCGACGACTTCCGACGACATGCCCGCCGCATCGCGCAGGCTGGCGAAATACAGCACGGTCACCTTCGCCATCACATCGCTCCGAAATCGTGTTTGCCGCCGCGCTTTCCGAGCAGTTTCGCCGGGCCCAGCACGATGCGGTGCGACAGCGCCTTGCACATGTCGTAGACGGTGAGCGCGGCGACGGTGGCGCCGGTCAGCGCTTCCATTTCCACGCCGGTGCGATGCGTCGTCTTCACCGCGCATTCGATGCGCAGTGATGCGTCGCCGTCCCAGTCGATGGCGATGCGACAGCCGTCGATGGGCAGCGGATGGCAGAACGGAATCAGTTCATGCGTGCGCTTCACCGCCATCGTGCCGGCGACGATCGCGGTCTCGACGATGCCGCCCTTCGCGCTCTTCAGGCCGCTCGCGCGCAGCTGCCGCGCGACGTCGGCCGGAAAGCGGACGCGGCATTCGGCCCGCGCCTCGCGTTCGGTGACCGCTTTGGCCGAGACGTCGACCATCGCGGGGCGCCCCCTGGGGTCGATGTGCGTAAGGGTTTTCGCCGACTTCTTCATGCGGGCATTGTGGCGGCCGGAGCGGCGGGATGCACGCCGGTGCCGTCACTGACGACCTCGCATGGCGGGCAGAGGCCATCCAGGGCGACACCTCCCCGCTCCGGATCGCCCTGCCCGACCCTCCGTGGCCGCGCGTTCGCGACCGCGCGGACCGATGGTCCGCAAGCGCGTTCGATCACCCGCCGATGAGGAACATCTCGACATGCCTGCGCGACGCCCCCGCACCGCCCCGCATCTCGCTGTACCGGTCGCCGCGGCGCGTCCATACGTTCGCGACACGGTCGCGCAACGCATCCACGCCCTGCGACAGCGCGGGCCGCAGATCCTGCCCGTCGCCCGCGAACAGGCACGTGTACAGGCGCCCGTCGGCGGACACGCGCGCGCGGTGGCAGTCGCCGCAGAACGGCTCGCTTACCGAGCTGACGAAGCCCACCTCGCCCTGCCCGTCCTCGAACGCGTAACGCGACGCGACTTCGCCCCGGTAATTCGCCTCCAGCGCGCGCAGCGGCCAGCGTGCGGCGATGCGATCGCGCAGTTCGGCCGACGGTACGACGCGCTCGCGCGACCAGTCGTTGCAGGTGCCCACGTCCATGAATTCGATGAAGCGCACGACGTGGCCCGTGCCGCGGAAATGCGAAACCAGCGGCAGCACCTGGTCGTCGTTGATGCCCCGCTCGACGACGCAGTTGATCTTGATCGATTCGAAGCCGGCCGCGCGAGCCGCTTCCAGCCCAGCCAGGACGTCGGCGAGTTCGCCGCGGCCGCCGGTCATGTCGCGGAACCGCGCCGGGTCCATCGCGTCCAGGCTCACCGTGATGCGTCCAAGCCCCGCCTCGCGAAGCGCGCGCGCCTGCGAGGCGAGCAGCGATCCATTCGTCGTCAACGCGATGTCGTCCAGCCCGGGAATGCGCGCCAGCCGTTCGATCAGCTGCGGCAATCCCTTGCGCAGCAGCGGTTCGCCGCCGGTGAGGCGCAACTTGTGCACGCCGAGTTGTGCAAACCCGCGCACCAGTGTCTCGATTTCATCGAACGACAGGCGCGTGGCGGAATCAAAGCCGTAATCGTCCGCCACGCGATCGGCCGGCATGCAGTACGGACAGCGGAAATTGCAGGCTTCGATCACCGACAGCCGCAGGTCGCGCAGGGGCCTGCCGCGTACGTCCAGCGGGTGCGCGGCGGGCTCGATGCGGCTTGGCGCGGCAGCGTTCATGCCGTTTCCGGGCGTACCGCCGAAGGTTCGCGCAGCGTGACCAGCTGGCCCGGATGGGCCACGCGATAACCGCGCGCGGCAAGGATCTCGCCTTCTTCGCGGTTGCCGTAGTGGTACAGCAGGCAGCGGTCGAGCAGCGCGGCGGCGTATTCGCGCTCCAGGTCGTCGATGCCGCTGTGCGACGGATTGCCGTGCAGCGCGCAGTCGTGCGCGATGAGCTCGCCGGCGTCGGCGTAGCGCGCGAGCATCTCGGGGATCGGCCGCGTGTCGCCGGTCCATACCATGCTGCCGTGCAGGCGCAGGCCGAACGCGGTTTCGGGCCAGTGGTGCCGCGTGGGGAATACTTCCAGCCGCACGCCGTCGTGCCAGAACGAGCCGCCGACCGGGATCACCTGGAAGGCGTCCCAGAAATTCACCCCGCCTTCGGCCAGCGCGTTCGGGTAATCGCCCACGCGCTGGTGCAGCAGCGGCACCACGGGCGCCGGCACGTACAGACGCACGCGGCCACGGCGAGCATCGTCGAAATAGCTGGACACGAACAGACGCTCGAACCCCGCCACATGGTCCAGGTGCGTATGCGTGACGAACAGCGCGTGCGGCATGTCGCCGTAATACGCCTGGTACGCGGTGAGGCCTTCGCCGCCGCAGTCGATGGTCAGCCACGGCGTGCCGTCGCGCTCGATGGTCGCCATCGCCGAACCGAGCTCGACCGCCGACGCATTGCCGACGCCATGCAGACGCAGTTGCCACGTCATCTCAGTAGCCTCGTTCCCAGGCCCGATCGTACGCCGCGCGCAGGCGGGCGTAATCGCGCTCGACGTCCGCGGTGGCGCGCTTCCCGCGCAGCTTCAGCAGCGAGCGCTTGAGTCGCGCGAGATTGCGCTCGCGCCAGCCGGTGGCGGGGATGCGGACGCGACCGCGGTCGAGGTCGATGATCCAGCCTCGCCCGGTCGTGGTGAACAACAGGTTGTGGGCGTTGAGGTCGGCGTGATCCAGCCCCGCGCGATGGGCGCGGGCGATCAGCCGGCCGGCCTCTTCCCAGGGCGCGCCGTCGCCGGCCACGGCGGCGCGATCGGCGAGCGAGCGCACGTCGTCGAGGCGTTCGAGCAGGATCGCGCAGCGATAGAACAGGCCATCGCGCCGGTAGCAGGCCGCGATGGGCCGGGGCACGGGCACGCCCTTGTCGGCCATGGCGCGGGTCAGGCGGAACTCGGCGAAGCTGCGCGTGCTGGCCGCGCCGCGCCACCAGTAGCGGTCGCGGCTGACCTTCGCCACCAGCCCGCCGCGCAGGTAGCGGCGCAACAGGGCCGGGCCGAACGGGGCGTCGACGAACCATGCGCCGCCCCGGCCGCCGCTTTCCACCGGGCGTGCGCGTTGCTGCCAGAACGACGGCATGAACCATTCCGGGCTCGCTTGCCGCACCCGGTTTCGGTCGAACAGAATGGCTCCGTACCCGCTGTCGTCGCGGAACGGCGTCAACTCTTCGGCAGCATCGAACCCCGTCATTCGCGCGAGTCTAGCAATTCACGTGTCCGCTGCCTCCTCCAACGCGCCCCCGGCGCCCGCTTCGATCTGCCTGCTGCGCCTGTCCGCCCTGGGCGACGTGACCCACGTCGTGCCCC
Organism: Lysobacter sp. SCRH-1R; assembly: GCF_057747855.1. Classification (NCBI taxonomy): domain Bacteria; kingdom Pseudomonadati; phylum Pseudomonadota; class Gammaproteobacteria; order Lysobacterales; family Lysobacteraceae; genus Lysobacter; species Lysobacter sp. SCRH-1R. The sequence goes on from NZ_CM173227.1 coordinate 2,740,634, forward strand.
TGGTGCGCACGCTGCAGGCCGCGTGGCCGCAGGTGTCCCTGACCTGGGTGATCGGCAAGGGCGAGCACCGCCTGCTCGCCGGCCTGCCCGGCGTGGAGTTCGTCGAGTACGACAAGAAGACCGGCCTGGCCGGCATGCGCGCGCTGCGCGGCGAATTGCGCGAACGCCTGGGCGTGGCACGCCGCTTCGACGTGCTGCTGCAGATGCAGGTCGCCGCGCGCGCGAACCTGCTGTCGGCCTTCATCCCGGCGCGCCGGCGCGTAGGCTACGACCGCTCACGTTCGAAGGATCTGCACGGGGTGTTCGTCAACGAGCGCATTCCCGATCGTCCGGGCATCCACGTGCTCGATGCCATCGGCAGCTTCTGCGAGCCGCTGGGCCTGCGTCAGGACAATGTGCGATGGGATCTTCCGGTGCCCGACGACGCCCGCGAATGGGCACGTGCCCAGTGGCCGCAGGCCGCTGTGCCGACTTTGCTCATTTCCCCGTGTTCGAGCCATGAGCTGCGCAACTGGCCGGCCGAGCGGCTCGCGGTGCTTGCCGATCACGCCGCCGGGCGCGGCTGGCGCGTCGTGTTGTGCGGCGGTCGCAGCGAACTCGAACGCGCCACCGGCGATGCGATCCTCGCTTCGATGACGCATCCGGCGCTGGACCTCATCGGCAAGGACACGCTCAAGCAACTGCCCGCGCTGCTCGAACGCGGACAACTGCTGATGACGCCCGACTCCGGCCCGATGCACATCGCCAATGCGATGGGCACCAAGGTGCTGGGGCTGCACGCGGCGAGCAATCCCGCGCGCAGCGGTCCGTACAGCGATCGCCGCTACTGCGTGGACCGCTACGACGATGCCGCGCGCAAATACCTGGGGAAACCCGCATCCGAATTGCGCTGGGGCACGAAGATCGAGCATGCCGGCGTGATGGACCTGATCACCGTCGACGACGCCATCGCCGCGTTCGAGCGTTACTGCGCCGATCACCCGACACCGTCGTCGCAGGAGAACGTTTGATGGCCGCCTGGTTCACCGTCGTCGCGCCGCTGCTGCCGGAACTCATCCGCGCCGCGCGCCCCATGTTCACCCGCAGTCGCGAGCCGTCGCAGATCCCGCAGCAGATCCGCGAACTGCAGGACGCGGTCGATCACAACGACCAGGCGATCAAGACGCTCGCCGGCGAGATGGAGCAGACGCTGTCGGCGCTGAAGCAGGCGTCCGCGCAGCTGGAGTCCACGCTGGTCGAACTGCGACGGCAGCAGGCCGAACACGAGCGACGCCTGCACGTGATGCAGTGGGTGGCGGGCGTGGCGGCGACGGCGGCGGCGCTGGGGTTCGCGGTGGCGGTTTACGCGTTGACGAGGTAAGCGAGACGCAGGTTCGAACCTCGTCCGCGCGACCCGCTTCGGCAAGTTTGAGCGGCGCTGCCGCCTCGTGTCCGTCATCCCGGCGAACGCCGGGAGACCGATCGGAGATGCGACGACGCCGTCTTACGGCGTATTGCCCGTCCTGTAATCCTGGTACGACTTCTCCTCGACATACGCCGAGCCCAGCGCCAGGTTGATTTCCTTCTTGATGCGCGCGCGCTCGTCGTTCTCGAAGTACACGCTGCGCGCCAGTCGGACGAATTCCTCGTCGAAGGCCTGCGCCTTCTCCTTGATGCGGATGTCGTCCTCGATCACCCACAGACGCTCGTTGACGGCCTTCAGGTCGGCGCGCAGGCGGGCGATGTCGTTGCCGGCGGCCGGATGCGCCATCCACGTCTTCTCCAGCGCGGACAACTCGTTGCGGACGTTCTCCAGCTTGACCGGATCGGTCATCCGCTCGGACTTGATCTGCAGGATCGCGATCTTGTCGAGCAGTTCGCCAAAAGAGACCGGGACGAGGATTTCGGACATGACGAGGCCGTTCATTCAGGGGCCTACAGTGTAGCCGGCCTGTCCATGCGACTCGCCGTCCTTCGCGACGCACAAAAGAAAACGCCCCCTTGCGGGGGCGTCGTCTTCGTATCTGGCGGAGAGGGAGGGATTCGAACCCTCGGTACGCTATAAACGTACGCCTGATTTCGAGTCAGGTACATTCAACCACTCTGCCACCTCTCCGGGTGCAGTGAGCCGGTCATTCTACGGGGGCGAGGTGCGGCCGGCAAGCGGTCCCACCGCACGAAGAAAATCCGCCGGCGCTTCCGGCTTTGCCTGTTCCCGCCACAACGAGAACCTTAACCGCGCGCCTTGCCACCCGGCCGCCGCGCCCCGATCATTCCGTTACCGCCTGAAAGACCCCCGACGACCGAATCCACGGACGCATGATCGAATTCGGACACCTCACGCACGTCGGCCTGCGCCGCGAGCTGAATGAAGACACCTACTACGGTGACGGCGAGCTCGGCCTATGGCTGGTGGCCGATGGCATGGGGGGGCACGAATACGGCGAGGTCGCCAGCGCGCTGGCCCGCGAAACCATCGTCCGCGAGATCCGCGACGGCACGCCGCTCGCGCAGGCGATCCGCATCGCCGACGAGGAAATCATCCGCACGTCCAAGCGCCGCAACGACGCGCTGCCGATGGGCACGACCGTGGTCGCCGCGCGAATCACCGGCAACCGGTTCGAAGTGGCCTGGGTGGGCGACAGCCGCGTCTATCTGTGGCGCGACGGCCATCTGGCGCAACTGTCGCAGGATCACAGCTACGTGCAGGAGCTGATCGCCAATGGCGCGATCACGCAGGAACAGGCGCGCAGCCATCCCCATCGCAATGTCGTCACCCAGGCGCTGGGTGTGACCGATCCGCGCAACCTCAACGTCGAAACCATGACCGGCGAACTCAAGCCGGGCATGCAGCTGCTGCTGTGCAGCGATGGGCTGACCGAGGAAGTCGACGATCGCGGCATCGCGCGCGTGCTCGGCCAGTCCGACTGCAGCGCGCAGGAATGCGTCGACACGCTGGTCGCCGCCGCGCTGGATGGTGGCGGGTCGGACAACGTCACGGTGATCCTGGTTCGGAATCACTGAGGCCGTTGAGCCCTGCTTCGACCCGCCCTCCCTACGGAAGAGGGTTGGGGTGAGGGTCGGGGCGTGCGATGCGGCCGGCGTTCGCGATGCACTCGCGCGCTGCGGATCGATGGCGATACCAGAGTCAAAACGGGTTCCAGCTTTCGCTGGAATGACGGGGCTTGCTACGCCGTCGCCAGCTCCTGCTCCGCCACCGCTTCGACCACGTTGAACTGATCCCACACCGCCTTGCCGGCCTTCTTGCGCAGCTTCTCCAGCCGCGCCTCGTGGGCGGCAAGTTCCTCCGCGCCGACCTGCACGCGCGGGCGCGCGGCGGCCGGATCGGTGCGGAAATGCACGGTCTGCACCGCGCTCGCCGACGCCTCGACCGCGAAGCCGATTTCCTCCTGACCCGAGGTCAGCGCCAGGTACACGTCGCCCAGGATCTGCGCGTCGAGCAGTGCGCCGTGCAGCTGGCGGTGAGAGTTGTCCACGCCCAGGCGCTTGCACAGCGCGTCGAGCGAATTGCGCTGGCCGGGGAACCGCTGGCGCGCGAGCAGCAGCGTGTCCTCGACGCGACAGCGGTCGGTGATGCGGCCGTACTGCTCGCCCAGCAGGCGCAGTTCGTTGTCGAGGAAGCCCAGGTCGAACGCCGCGTTGTGGATGATCAGCTCGGCGCCGTCGATGAAGGCGAGGAATTCCTCGGCGACCTGCGCGAACTCCGGCTTGTCGGCGAGGAATTCCAGCGTCAGCCCCGTCACTTCCTGCGCGCCCTGCTCGAAATCGCAGTCGGGCTTGAGGTAGACGTGGAAGGTGCGACCGCTGGGACGGCGTTCGATGTATTCGACGCAGCCGATTTCGACCACGCGGTTGCCGCGTTCCCAACTCAGGCCGGTGGTTTCGGTGTCGAGGATGATCTGCCGCATCGGCTGCATTCTCACATGTTCGTCCGTGGAGGTCAGCGTACGGCCGCCGCCGCGCGCAGCAGTTGCGCCTGGGCGCGAGCGAGGACGTCGACGCGTTCGTTGTCGGGATCGCCGGAATGGCCCTTCACCCACTTCCACTCGATGCTATGGCGGAGCGTCGCCTTGTGCAGGCGCTCCCACAGGTCGCGGTTCTTCACCGGGTCGCCGCCGGCGGTCTTCCAGCCGCGGCGCACCCAGTTGTTGATCCACTCGGTGATGCCCTGGCGCACGTACTGCGAGTCGGTGTGCAGCACGACGGTGCACGGCTCGCTCAGCGCTTCCAGCGCCATGATCGCGGCCATCAGCTCCATGCGGTTGTTGGTGGTGTCGGCCTCGCCGCCGGCGAGTTCGCGCTCGTGGCCGCGATAGCGCAGCAGCGCGGCCCAGCCGCCCGGACCGGGATTGCCCAGGCAGGCGCCGTCGGTGTGGGCTTCGATCTGTTTGCGGGAAGGTTCGGAAGACGTCGGATCGGCGCGATTCATACATCCATTATCGCCGGCTGCCGTCGCACGAGGTGGGATCGCGTGCTGCCCGCCTGCCAACGCAACCCGCGCAGCGGCTTGGGCGGGATCAACGCATGCACGCGCTTGTTGACCGTGAGCGCCACGCCGGCGCGCAACCGATCGGACGCACCGACGCCGACTTCGCCATGCGCCACGCGCCAGTGCGGGCCGAGCCATTGCAGGCTCACCGTGTCGGCCGCGAATCCCACGCGCCGCAGCGCCGACTGCCACACGCCCGGATCGCGCGCGCGCAGGCCGGTGCGCGCCCAGCGCAGGCGGTACGGACTCCACGGGTTGAGCACCGCCAGCCACAACGTTCCGCCCGGCGCGAGGACGCGCGCGCATTCGTCGAGCAGCGGGTCGATCGGCACCTCGTCGTCCAGCGCATGCTGGAGCAGCACCGCGCCCAGCGCCTCGCTCGCCACCGGCAGCGGCAGGCGGCAACGCACCGCACCGTGGAACCCGAGGCCGAACCGCCGCAACAAAAGGCCGCGTCCGCCGACTTCCGGCGCGGGCGCGCCGTCCACGCCGAGCCAGGCCCAGGGCGCCGCCGGGCAGCCGGCGAGGACGCGCAGCATCGCCGCTTCCTCCACGGCGAGCAGTCCCTGCCCTGCCTCGCTGCTGAACCAGCCGAGCGCAGATCCGGACATCTCTGATTGACGCGGGGGGTGGGCGGCGGGCATGGTCGGGCCGGTTTCCTGGGCGCCCCCGAGGGCGCCGACACCCCGATTGTGCGACAGCGCTTCGCCATTCGGGTGCATCCCCGGACAGACCATGCAACTCACCCCACTGCCCGCGCTGAGCGACAACTACATCTGGACCCTCGCCGCGGACGACGGCTCGCGAGCGCTGATCGTCGATCCGAGCGAGGCCGGCCCGGTCCTGGCGGCGGCCGACGCCGGCCTGCAGCCGGCCGGCATCCTGCTCACCCATCACCACGGCGACCACATCGGCGGCGTGCCCGACCTGTTGGCGCGCTGGCCGGGGCTGCCGGTGTTCGCGCCGGACGACGAGCGCATTCCTTCCGGCTATCGGCGCGTGGCCGATGGCGAAGTGGTCGAACTGGCCGGCTGGCGCTTCGACGTCCTCGCCGTGCCGGGCCACACCCGCAGCCACGTCGCCTACCACGGGCACGACCTGCTGTTCTGCGGCGACACCCTGTTCAGCCTGGGCTGCGGACGGATGTTCGAAGGCACGCCGGAGCAGATGCACGCCTCCTTGTCCCGATTGGCCGGCCTCCCCCCCGGGACCCGGGTCTGTTGCGGACATGAGTACACGCTCGCAAACGCCGCCTTCGCCCGCGTGGTAGAACCCGGCAACCCGGCGCTGCGGCGCCGCTTTGAGGAGGCCCAGGCCATGCGCGCGACCGGACGCCCGACCTTGCCCAGTACCCTGGCCGAGGAAACCGCCGCCAATCCGTTCCTGCGGGTCGCCAGCCCGGAGGTGCGCGCCTCGCTGGCGCGCGAGATCGGCCGCGACCCGGCCGACGACGTGGACGCATTCGCCGCATTGCGGCGCTGGAAGGACGGATTCGTCGCGTGACGGCCGCCCATCGATGGCGCCGCCGGCTGGGCCTGTGCTGCCTGGCCCTGATCACCGCCCTGCCCGCTTCCGGGCAGGAAACCTCCGCCGGCCCGAAGGCGCCCGAACCGCAGGACGCGCCGGCCGATCCGACGGTCCGCAACGGCCTGGAGATCTACCGCAGCTTCCGCGACGGCCTGGCCGAACCCGAATGCGACGCCGATGCGACCTCGCCGCGCTGGCGCCAGCACTTCGCCCACGTGCCGCGGAGGCTCGCCTCCCGCGACGACGACGTGCTCCCGCTGTTCGGCTACGTGGTCGATGCGCTGCGCGAGAGCCACATCCCGACCGAATTCGCGCTGATCCCGTTCGTGGAAAGCGGCTATCGCCCGGGCGCGCGCAGCCCCGCCGGTCCGGCCGGCCTGTGGCAGATGATCGCGATCACCGCGCGCAACCACGGCGTGCCCATCCGCAAGGGCTACGACGGGCGCTTGTCGCCCGTCGATTCCACGCAAGCCGCCGTTCGCTACCTGAAAACGCTGCACGGCATGTTCGCCGGCGACTGGCGACTGGCGGTGATGGCCTACAACGCGGGCGAATACCGCGTGCTGGGCGCGCTCAAGCGCAGCGGGCAGACCGCCCGCAACGCCCGGCCGGAGAAACTCGTCGGCCTGTCCGACATCACCACCGCCTACGTCCGCAAGCTGCATGCGCTGTCGTGCCTGATCGAGCAGGCCGACGATCGCGAGGAATGGATGCGCGCGATCGACCGCCCCGTGCCGCGCCTGCAGGCGGTGACGTTGCCGAAGGACGTGCAGCGTCTGGATCAGTGGGCGGCGCGCACCGGCGTGAGCGCCGAGCAGATCCGCCGCTGGAATCCGGTGTACGCGGACGGCCGCATCGGCGCGGCTGCGGGACGTCCGGCGCGCCTGCTCGCGGTGGCCGACGTGGGCGACGCACGCGTGGCCGAGGTCGATTCGCCCGCTTCGCAGTCATCCGCGATGGAGCGCGACGACGCCGAGTCCATCGCTGCAGCCGAATCCACGCAGACCGAATCCGCGCCCGCAGCCAAGCCGGCCGCATCGCCGCGCCGCCACACCGTGGCCAAGGGCGAGAGCGCGTGGACGATCGCGCGTCGTTACCGCATCACCGTCGCCGACCTGATGCAGCGCAACGGCCTGGGGCTCAAGTCGGTACTGCGCCCGGGCCAGTCGCTGATCGTCGACGCGCTGGACGGCACGTCCGCCGCGCTTCCAGCCGCGGCCGGCTCGCCCTGACATACGCCGCCGCATCGCGGCAACGCGGCGCCGGCTGCGGCTAAACTGCGTCTTTGCGCGACCGCACACCGGTCGTCCCCACCGTATCGGCATCACAGAAGGAATCGGCTCATGGGTTTTCTGCAAGGCAAGCGTGCACTGATCACCGGCATCGCCAGCGAGCGCTCGATCGCCAGCGGCATCGCCGAGGCCATGCACCGCGAGGGCGCGGAACTGGCGTTCACCTACCAGAACGAGAAGCTGAAATCGCGCGTGCAGTCGGCGGCGGCCGAGTACGGCAGCGACATCGTGATCCCGCTGGACGTGAGCGACGACGCGCAGATCGCCGCCTGCTTCGAACAGCTCGGCCAGCGCTGGAACGACGGTTTCGACATCCTCGTGCACGCCATCGCCTTCGCGCCGCGGGAAGCGATCGCCGGTGAATTCCTCGACGGCATGACGCGCGAGAACTTCGCCATCGCGCACGACGTGTCGGCGTATTCGCTGTCGGCGCTCGCCAAGGCCGCGCGCCCGATGATGAAGGGCCGCAACGGTTCGATCGTCACGCTGAGCTACCTCGGCGCCGAGCGCGCGCTCGCCAACTACAACCTCATGGGCGTGGCGAAGGCGAGCCTGGAAGCGTCGGTGCGCTACCTCGCGCTGAACCTCGGCCCGGAAGGCACGCGCGTCAACGCGATCTCCGCCGGCCCGATCAAGACGTTGGCTGCGGCCGGCATCGCGGGCTTCCGCAAGATCCTCGGCCACGTCGAAGAGAACGCCCCGCTGCGCCGCACGGTCACGATCGAGGACGTGGGCAACGTCGCGGCGTTCCTGTGCTCGGATCTGGCTGCGGGCGTGACGGGTGAAGTGACGTATGTCGATGCGGGCTACAACATTCTCGGCATGACGGGGATTCACGGCGAGTGATGTGTTCGCGCCGTTGAGACTGAGAAAGCCCGGCACGCGCCGGGCTTTTCCTTTTGGGCAGGCACGCTGCTGAGCCGTGTCATTGTCGCGTGGTTGAAGGTCGGGGCGTGCGATTACGCTCGCGCATGCGATGCATGCTGTGAACGCCTTCCGCTGGTCGAACGGATTACCGCCGTCCCTGAGCACATCCTGCTGATCGAACAGGTCCCAACGGTTGTAGTCCGGGTAAGCGAGGCGCACCCGGGAGCCCGTCGCGTTCCCGGGTGCGCTTCGCTTACCCGGGCTACAGATGCTCGCTCCATCCCCGCGTGTTCCGCGGCTACCTGCTGCCCCGTTCCGCGCACGAATCCCTGATCCACACGCGCGATCAGCTTCGATTGCTGGCGCGGCTCGCAAGGGCACGAAGCGAATCGCCCGAGCACGTCTACGTCCACCCCGGTGCGTTGTCCGGGCTGTTCGAACGCACGGCCGCTTATGTGGACGATGCATTGGCGACGGTGGTTGTTGATCCGAAAGCGGCCTGAGGCACGGCGAAGGACTCGCACGTTTCGAACGTCAAACACCACCGTTGTTGTAGCCCGGGTAAGCGAAGCGCACCCGGGGACGCGGTCACCTCTCCAACCCGGGTGCGCTTCGCTTACCCGGGCTACAAAGGCGGATGACGTTGTGGTAGACGACGCCTCAACGGCAACGAAAAAGCCCGGCAATCGCCGGGCTTTTTCGTTGGAGGAACAACCAGCGCTTCACACCGTTACTCGTTCCTCACTCCTCTCGCTCGTTCCCGAGCTTCAAAGATTCTGTTCCACCACATTGATCCGCACGCGCTTGCGCAGCGCGTCGACCAGCGCGCGCACGTCGTCGCCGCCGCCGATCTGCGCGACCTGCTGCTGCAGCATCGTGCGCTGTTCGGCCGGCAGGCTGGCGATGTCGCCCGGCGTGACCTTGCTGACCGCGAACAACGCGATGCCGCCGTTCGACAGCGTGGCCTGGCCGGCCGACAGCTTGCCCTCGCCCGGCGCCGGCACGGCGAAGATCGCGTCGGACACCGCAGCTTCCGGTACCGGCGCGCCGCGCGGCACACCCGGCAGGACCTGCGGCGGCGGCAGCTGCTTCGACGCGGCGATCGCTTCCAGCGTCTCGCCCTTGTTCACGCGGGCGACCAGCGCTTCGGCTTCCTTGCGGGCGGCCTTGGCGGCACGATCGGCGCGCACGGCGGCGATGACCTGATCGCGCACCTGCGCCAGCGGCTGGGCGCGTTCCGGCGCATGCGCGGTGACGCGGATCAGCACGGTGTGGCCGGGCTCGAGTTCGATCGGATCGCTGATGGCGCCGCTCTGGATCGCTTCTTCCGAGAACGCCACGCGCTGCACGGCCGGGTTGGCGCCGATGCCCTGCGCGTTGGTGCGCGCGAACGGGCCGAGCTTCTGCAGCGGCAGGTTCATCTCGCGCGCGGCCGGCGCAAGCGAGGACGGATTCTTCAGGGTCAGGTCGACCAGGCGGCTGGTGAAATCGCTCACCGTGCGCTCGCGATCGACTTCGGCCTGCTCTGCGGCGAGCGCATCGCGCACCTGCTCGAAGGTCTGTTGCGCACCCGACTGCACTTCGCGCAGCTGGATCACGTGCCAGCCGAACTCGCTCTTCACCGGGCCGCTGACGTCACCGGCCTTCATCGCGAACAGCGCGTCCTCGAACGGCGCGACCATCATGCCCTTCGCCACCCAGCCCAGGTCGCCGCCGGTGGCCTGCGAACCGGTGTCGTCACTGTTGGCGCGGGCCAGCGCGGCGAAATCGGCGCCCGGTGCCTTGGCCTGTTCGGCCAGACGCTTGGCCTTGTCTTCGGCGGCCTTCTGCGTGGCGGCGTCGGCGTTCTCGGCCACGCGCACCAGGATGTGCGAAGCCAGGCGCTGCTCGGCTTCGACGAAGCGGTTCTTTTCCTGCTCGTAGCGCTGGCGAAGCGTGGCGTCGTCGGCCGGTGCGGCGGCGGGGAGCTTGCTCGCGTCGACTTCGACGTATTCGATCTCGACCGTCTCCGGCGCGCGGAACTGCGCGGCGTGTTCGTCGTACCACTTCTGGATTTCGGCGGCGCTCACCTCGGCGGTGTCCGGCGCTGGCGGCGGGAGCAGCACCAGCGACACGTCGCGGCGTTCGCCCATCAGGCGCAGCAGGCGATCCATCTCGGCGCTGGTGACGAAGTTGCTGCTGCCCACGCCCACCGCGAGCATCGAACGCTGCAGGTCGTCGCGCACGGTCGCTTCGAACTGGCGCTCGCTCTGCGGCGGCGTCAGCGAGGCGAGCGCGAGCTTGTAACGGTCGTAGTTGAACTTGCCGTCCACCTGGAAGCCGGGCACTTCCATGAGCGCCTTCTGCACCATCGCATCGCTCACCGCGAGGCCGTGGCGCTGCGCGGCGATCTGCTGCACGCGCGCGTCGATCAGCGTTTCCAGCACGGCGCGCTTGTTGTCCACGCTCTCGAAGGCGCGCGCGTCGAAGGCTTCGCCCTGCTGCGCGCGGCGCTGCATGCGTTCCTGTTCGAAACGGGCGCGGAACTCGTCGGAGGTGATCTTCTCGTGCGTCCAGAACACCGACACCGGCCACCACGCCGGCGCGGACGGCCACCAGGTCGGCGGTGCGTCGATGCGCGCGACCGAGTTGTCGGTGCGCTGGCCGAGGTACTGCTCGATGCCGACGAAGGCGAAGGGAATGATCAACAGGCCCAGGATCACGGTGGCGATCCAGCCCGAGGTCTTTTCGCGAAGTTTCTGCAGCATGTCCGGGACGCGTTCAGTCGTAAGCCGGACAGTTTAGCGCGGCCCGGGGGCTTCTCGGGGCGGGGGCGCGGAAATTCGATGGCTACCGGAAGCGGCGCCCTCCAGCCTCCCTGCCCGAAGGGGAGGAGCAAACGCGGAGGCGGAGAAAAAACAAAAGGCGCCGTTTCCGGCGCCTTTCGACTCAAAACTGGCGGAGTGGACGGGACTCGAACCCGCGACCTCCGGCGTGACAGGCCAGCATTCTAACCGACTGAACTACCACTCCGCTTCCTTGAACCTTCGGGCTTTCGCCCCCGGATCCTGACGCGGCGAGCCGCGTTTTCGATCCTCTCACTAATTATAAAACAAAGGCGCCGTTTCCGGCGCCCTTGTGAAGACTGGCGGAGTGGACGGGACTCGAACCCGCGACCTCCGGCGTGACAGGCCAGCATTCTAACCGACTGAACTACCACTCCGCATGCTTCAAAACTCGTTACAACCACCGCTGGATGCTTGATGGTGGGTGCTGAGGGTTTCGAACCCCCGACCCTCTCCGTGTAAAGGAGACGCTCTACCGCTGAGCTAAGCACCCGTTTGCACTGCTGCCTGAGGGCCGAAACCCCGGCGGTGCTAACCGATTCGTTCAGACATCGGCGGCGAGTTGATTAGTTTACGGCATCCTTCAGCGCCTTGCCAGCCTTGAACGAAGGATTCTTCGACGCCTTGATCTTGATGGTCTCGCCGGTCTTCGGATTGCGGCCCTGGCGGGCGGCGCGCTTGCGGACCTGGAAGGTGCCGAAGCCGACCAGCGTCACCGTGTCGCCCTTCTTCAGCGCCTTGGTGACCACGTTGATCATGGCGTCGACGGCGTTCGCGGCGTCGGTCTTGGACAGCTCGGCAGCTTCGGCGACGGCGCCGACAAACTCAGCCTTGTTCATTCGGATTGACTCCCTCTGCGGATGAATGCCGCATGTTGTAAGAGCAGCATGTAATCGAAGGCGATTCCCCCGATCGTCTTTCGCCGCACCGCCATTGCATCGCAATGGCGTGCGCGGTCCGCAGCCGTTATACCAGCGGCATTTTGGGGTCGCAAGCGTGAAAGCCAAGCGTGGCGCGGCTTCCAGCGGTTTTACGCATCGTCCGATGAGCGGTGCGGATCAGTGCTTGACGTCGGTCTGCGCGATCGTTTTCGAACCATCGCGCACCGCCACTTCGCCTTCGCTCGGCGCCGATGCGGGCGCCGGCGTCGGTGCGCGTTCGAGCGCGAGGCCGAGCACTTCGTCGATCCACTTCACCGGGATGATCTTCAATCCCTGCGTCACGGTCTTCGGAAGGTCGGCGAGATCCTTGCGGTTCTCCTCCGGGATGATCACGGTGCGGATGCCGCCACGCAGCGCCGCCAGCAGCTTTTCCTTCAGGCCGCCGATCGGCAGGACGCGGCCACGCAGGGTGATCTCGCCCGTCATCGCCACGTCGGCCTTCACCGGGTTGCGCGTGAGCATCGACACCAGCGCGGTCGCCATCGCGATGCCGGCGCTCGGGCCATCCTTCGGCGTGGCGCCTTCGGGCACGTGCACGTGCACGTCGTGCTTCTGCAGGAAGTCGAGGTCGATGCCGAGCTGCTCCGTGCGCGCACGCACGACCGACAGCGCGGCCGATGCCGATTCCTTCATCACGTCGCCCAGCTGGCCGGTGAGCAGCAGCTGGCCCTTGCCCGGCACCAGCGTGGATTCGATCTGCAGCAGGTCGCCGCCGACTTCCGTCCACGCCAGGCCCGTGACGAGGCCGACTTCGTTCTGCTCTTCGGCACGGCCGAAGTCGTAACGACGCACGCCCAGGTACTTGTCGAGGTTCTTGGAGGTGACGTTGACGACGTTCTTCTTCGCGCCCTTCTTCGACGGGCCGGCCAGCGCGATTTCCTTCACCACCTTGCGGCAGATCTTGGCGATCTCGCGCTCGAGCGAACGCACGCCCGACTCGCGCGTGTAATAGCGAACGATGTCGCGCACGGCGCTCTCGGCGACCTTCAGCTCTTCCGGCTTCAGGCCGTTGCCCTTGATCTGCTTGGGCAGCAGGTAACGCATCGCGATGTTGAGCTTCTCCTCCTCGGTGTAACCCGGGATGCGGATCACTTCCATGCGGTCCAGCAGCGGGCCGGGGATGTTGAGCGAGTTGGAGGTCGCGACGAACATCACTTCGGACAGGTCGAGGTCGACCTCCAGGTAATGGTCGTTGAAGGCGTTGTTCTGCTCGGGGTCGAGCACTTCCAGCAGCGCCGAGGACGGATCGCCGCGGAAGTCCATCGACATCTTGTCGATCTCGTCGAGCACGAACAGCGGGTTCTTGCTGCCGACCTTGTTGAGGTTCTGCACGATGCGACCCGGCATCGAACCGACGTAGGTGCGGCGATGGCCCCGGATCTCGGCCTCGTCGCGCACGCCGCCCAGCGACATGCGAACGAACTTGCGATTCGTCGCCTTGGCGATCGACTGGCCCAGCGAGGTCTTGCCCACGCCCGGCGGTCCGACCAGGCACAGGATCGGGCCCTTCATCTGCTTCACGCGCGACTGCACGGCGAGGTATTCGAGGATGCGGTCCTTGACCTTCTCCAGGCCGAAGTGGTCGGCATCGAGCACGTCCTGCGCGGCCTTGAGGTCCTTGCGCACCTTGGTGCGCTTCTTCCACGGCACGCCCAGCAGCCAGTCGAGATAATTTCGCACGACCGCCGCTTCGGCCGACATCGGCGACATCTGCTTGAGCTTGTTGAGCTCGGCCTTGGCCTTGGCTTCGACCGGCTTGGGCATGCCGGCCTCGGCGATCTTGCGGGTCAGCTCGTCGATGTCGTTGGGCGCATCGTCGATCTCGCCGAGCTCCTTCTGGATCGCCTTCATCTGCTCGTTGAGGTAGTACTCGCGCTGGCTCTTCTCCATCTGCGACTTCACGCGGCCGCGGATGCGCTTTTCCAGCTGCTGCACGTCGATTTCGCCGTCGACCAGGCCGACGAGCAGTTCCAGGCGCGAACCGACGCCATGCGTCTCCAGCAGCTTCTGCTTGTCGCCGATGCGCACGCCCAGGTGCGCGGCGATGGTGTCGGCGAGGCGGCCGGGCTCGTCGATGCCCGACAGCGTCTGCATCAGCTCCGGCGGAAGCTTGCGGTTGGTCTTCACGTACTGCTCGAACAGGCCCATCAGCGAGCGCGCGATTGCCTCGATCTCGCGCTCCTCGCGATCGCTCTCGGGCTCGACGACTTCTGCCTGGCCGCTCAGGGCGCCGCCGCGCTCGGTGACGTCATGGACGTTCACGCGCGACACGCCCTCGACCAGCACCTTGATGGTGCCGTCGGGGAGCTTCAGCAGTTGCAGGACCTGGGCGAGCGTGCCGACCTGGTAGAGGTCCTCGGCGCCCGGATCGTCGGTCTCGGCGGACTTCTGGGCGACCAGCAGGATGCGCTTGTCGCTCTCCATGGCGAGGTCGAGCGCGTGGATCGACTTGTCCCGACCGACGAACAGCGGGATCACCATGTGCGGGAACACGACGACGTCGCGCAGCGGCAGGACCGGGAGGGTGAGCGTCTCGTGCTCGGTTGATACGGCCATGGAGGGACTCCGGAATACGGGTGCGGGCGAGAGCCGCCCGGGGACTTCGTGGGCGCGCTTCGCCCATGGCGACGGTTATGGGGTCCGGCGCGAACGGATGCAAGCGGCCCGCAGGCTATGCTGCGGGCCGGGAGCATTTATCCGTTGCGAATCAGACGTTTAGCCCGGCCTCCGAGATGTCGGAGGCGGGACGCCGGTCACGTCGCCGTCAGTCGGCGGAGGCGACCTTGGGGGCGGCCGGCGGGGTCTGGTAGATCAGGTACGGCTCGGTCTTGTGATCGATGACCGACTCGTCCACGACCACCTTGGAGACGTTCTCCAGCGACGGCAGCTCGTACATCGTGTCCAGCAGGACCGACTCGACGATGGTGCGCAGGCCGCGCGCACCGGTCTTGCGCTTGAGCGCCTTGCGGGCGATCGCCGCCAGGGCGTCCGGGCGGAACTCCAGCTCGACGCTCTCCATCTCGAACAGCTTCTTGAACTGCTTGGTGATCGCGTTCTTCGGCTCGGTCAGGATCTTGACCAGCGCGGCCTCGTCCAGCTCCTCCAGCGTCGCGACGACCGGCAGGCGGCCGACGAACTCCGGGATCAGGCCGAACTTGATCAGGTCTTCCGGCTCCACGTCCGCCAGCAGCTTGCCGACGTCGTTCTTGCGCTCGCTGCTCTTCACCTTCGCGCCGAAGCCGATGCCGCCGGCCTCGGTGCTTCGCTGCTGGATGATCTTGTCCAGGCCGGCGAACGCGCCGCCGACGACGAACAGGATGTTGCGCGTGTCCACCTGCAGGAATTCCTGCTGCGGGTGCTTGCGGCCGCCCTGCGGCGGGACGCTGGCGACGGTGCCTTCGATGAGCTTCAGCAGCGCCTGCTGCACGCCCTCGCCCGACACGTCGCGCGTGATCGACGGGTTGTCGCTCTTGCGCGAGATCTTGTCGATTTCGTCGATGTAGACGATGCCCTGCTGCGCCTTCTCGACGTCGTAGTCGCACTTCTGCAGCAGCTTCTGGATGATGTTTTCCACGTCCTCGCCGACGTAGCCGGCTTCGGTCAGCGTGGTGGCATCGGCAATGGTGAACGGCACATTGAGCAGGCGCGCCAGCGTTTCGGCCAGCAGCGTCTTGCCCGAACCCGTCGGCCCGACCAGCAGGATGTTCGACTTCGCCAGTTCGACGTCGTCGTTCTTCTGGCGGCTCTCGATGCGCTTGTAATGGTTGTACACGGCCACCGCGAGCGTGCGCTTGGCGCGCTGCTGGCCGATCACGTACTGGTCCAGGACCTCGAGGATCTCGCGCGGCTTGGGCAGGTGGCTGCGGGCCGACTGGGCCTTTTCCTCGAGCTCCTCGCGGATGATGTCGTTGCACAGCTCGACGCATTCGTCGCAGATGAACACGCTCGGGCCCGCGATGAGCTTGCGGACCTCGTGCTGGCTTTTCCCGCAGAACGAGCAGTAAAGGATCTTGTTGCTGTCGCCGGTGCTGCGGCCCTGTCGGTCGTCGCTCATGCCTGTGCCCAAATGGTGCTGGTGTCTCGAACGCGCCGGCCGAAAGCTCGCCGTGGCATGACGCGTTCAGGTGCTGCGGCCCGAGGATAACACAGCGCTCCGGCCCGCCTCGCGGGCCGGATCACGGGCCGGAAAAAAGGTTGGATCAATGCCGTGACGGCGGTCAGCCTGCCTGGATCGACTCTTCCGGGCGGCGCTCCAGGACCTGGTCGACCAGGCCGTACTCGCGGGCCGCCTCGGCGCTCTTGAAGTTGTCGCGCTCGGTGTCGCGGGCGATGGTCTCCAGCGCCTGGCCCGTGTGCTTGGCCAGGATTTCGTTCAGGCGCTGGCGCAACGTCAGGATCTCGCGGGCGTGGATGTCGATGTCCGTCGCCTGCCCCTGGAACCCGCCCAGCGGCTGGTGGATCATCACGCGCGAGTTCGGCAGCGCGTAACGCTTGCCCTTCGCACCGGCCGCCAGCAGCAGCGCGCCCATCGAGGCCGCCTGGCCGACGCAGATCGTGCTCACGTCCGGCTTGATGTACTGCATGGTGTCGTAGATCGCCAGGCCCGCCGTGACCACGCCACCGGGCGAGTTGATGTACAGGCTGATGTCCTTCTCGGGGTTCTCGGCCTCGAGGAAGAGCATCTGGGCGACGATCACGTTCGCCACGTGGTCGTCCACGCCGCCGACCAGGAAGATCACGCGCTCCTTGAGCAGGCGCGAATAGATGTCGTAGGCGCGCTCGCCCCGGCTGGTCTGTTCGACCACCATCGGCACGAGATTCAGGGCTTTGGTCAGGTTGTCCATGTTCGACGGCACCTTGGATCGGATATGGGGCGCTTGCGGAAGCGCGGTCCGGTCAACTTGGGGCCAACCGGACCAGAGCGCAAGGGGCGCGTCCTTTCTACGGAACCGGCCGCGGCACGACGCCGCGACCGTCACGCATGCTTACTGGCGGATCGCCTCGTTGAACGAGAGCGCCTGCTCGGTGTGCTGCGCGCGTTCGGCGATCCAGTCGATCACCTGCTCTTCCATCACGCGGGCCTGCAGGCCGTTCATGAGCTGCGCGTCGTTGCGGTACAGCTCGATGACCTGCTGCGGCTCCTCGTAGGTCGAGGCGATCAGGTTCAACGTCTCGGTCACGCGCTTGGGCTCCAGGCGCAGCTCGTTGCGACGGGCGATCTCGCCCACCAGCAGGCCGACCAGCACGCGCTTGCGCGCAGCGTCCATGAAGCCCACGTGCGCGTCGGCCGGGATCTCGCCGATGGCGCGACCCTGGCGGCGCGCGGCCTCGATGGTCTGGCGGGCCATGTCGCGGGCCTCCGCCTCGACCAGCTTCGGCGGCATCTCGACGTGCGAGTACGACGCGATCAGCTGCTCGCCGACTTCGCGACGCAGGCGGGTCATCAGCGCACCCTTGAGCTCGCGCTCCAGGTTGCTGCGGATGTCCATGCGGAACTGCTCGGCATCGCCGCTGCGCACGCCGAAGCTCTTGATGAAGGCGGCATCGACGTCCGGCAGCACCGGCTCGGACACCTTGGTCGCCTTCAGGTGGACCTTGACAGTCTTGCCGGCGAAGGCCGGCACGCGCCAGTCGGCCGGGAAGTCGACGTCGACATCCTTCTCGTCGCCGGCCTTCATGCCGACAAGTGCCGATTCGATCGCCGGGAACATGGCGGCCGAACCGATGATGGTCGCGCCGCGCTCGACGCCCTCGGCCGGCAGGCGCTCATCGCCCACCTGCGAGTAGGTTTCGATCTCGACCGCGTCGCCGGCGGCGGCTTCGCGCTCCACCGGGTTCCAGGTGCGGCGCTGCAGGCGCAGGTTCTCGATCATCGCGTCGATGTCGGCGTCGGTCACTTCAGCGGTGTGGCGCACGACGTTGAGCTTGGCCACGTCGATGTCGCCGAAATCCGGCACGACTTCGAACGTCGCCACGTACGAGAGCTGGTCCTCGGCACCGGCCGGCACGATCTGCGGGCTGCCGGCGATCTGCAGCGACTGCTCGCGCACCGCGTTGCTGAAGCCCTCGCGCAAGAGGTCGTTGAGGACGTCGGCGCGGACCTGCGCGCCGAAGCGCTGCTCGATCACCTTGGCGGGCACCTTGCCGGGGCGGAAACCCTTGATCTTGGCGCCGCGCGAGATCTCGCGCAGGCGACCGCCGACCTGGGCTTCCAGCCGGTCCGCCGGAAGGCTGAAAGTCATGCGGCGTTCGAGGCTGCCGAGCGATTCGACCGAAACTTGCATATCCACTCCTGCCACCGCGGCGATCTGCCGCGGCACGATGTTGATGGTCCTGATCCTGCCCGCGGCCCGGGCGGAATGCTTCGCGGCCGGCGGAACGCGGTAGTTTGGCCGATTGCGGGCCGTCGTGCCAGCGCTGGACGGGGCTGCGGGGCCATGATGGCGTTGTTTCCGAGCCTTGGCGCGGATGGGGCGCCCGGGGGGCTCTGCCCGGGCGTCGGGAGCAGCGCTCGCTCGGGCAGGGGGCCCGTGCGGAAGCACAGTCCGGCCGCCGAATGCATCACTCGCGAACGCTCGCTCGGGCTTGCCGACCGCCGCATACCGAGGAGGTTGGTGCGAAAGGCGGGACTCGAACCCGCACGCCTTGCGGCACTGGAACCTAAATCCAGGGCGTCTACCAATTCCGCCACTTTCGCTTGCCGGCCGGCGGATGCCGGCGCGGCGGCATTCTAGGCCGCGGCTCCGGCGAGGGGAAATGTTCTTCGGGATTTCCCGGGTCGGAAGAGAAAAAGACACCGGGGGAAAGCCGGGGGCGTTCTGGATGGACGGGCCTTCAGGGAGTCGAGCCTTGAGCTCGCCGCTCCAGGAGCTGGAATTTGCCATCCAATCAGTCACTTGAGCTGCCCAGCCCTGCGGGTATCCCGCCCTGCCATGCCTGATCGATCGGCGGCGGCGTGGGCCCCGAAGCGGCCACAGCCGGACATTCACGCCGGCCTCACAGCCGCGCTGTCAAAGACCCGATCCGGTGAAACGGAGGTGAGCCATGCGTACTGCGTTAGCGCTTCTGACGTCCGTCGCGCTGGCTGCCCTGGCCGGCTGCAACCGTCCCTCGACGCAGGCGCCCGACACGGAACCGGGGCCCGCCCCCGCACCCCAGGCCAACAGCCGGCCGTACACCGATCAGGACATCAGCGACGCGTACATCTACCTGCTCGCGCGGCTGCTGGTGCTGCGGCAGCAGCAACTCGACTTCGAGGAAGGCTTCAAGTGGAACGAGCTTGTGCACCGCAAGCCCGGCGCCGTGGACTGGCCCAATCCGAACCTCGATGTCGCCTACTCCGAGGCGTGGGTGGCCACCGATGAGAACAGTTGCACCCAGGTAACCGTGCCCAGGGTCACCGGTCGCTACTACACCGTGCAGTTCCTCAACGGTTGGGGCGAGACGCTGGCCAACATCAACGAGCGCACGCATCCGGACCAGCCGTCGGGCGAGTTCGCCGTGTGCCTGAAAGGCGCGAACGTGGAGCTTCCCGCCGGCGTCACGCGTATCGACCTGCCGGTGAAGTACACCCGCGTGCTCACGCGCGTCGAACTCGGCGACAACTGGGACGACGCCGTCGCGCTGCAACGCAGGTTCGCGCTGAAGGCCACGGCGAATCCGGCGCTTCCGCAGCTGCCCGCCATTCCCGCGTTCGACATGGATTCGCTGCCGGACGCGAAAGCGTTCGAGGTCGCGCCGGCCGTGCTGGACAGCGAAGCCGACATCAATCCCGGGATGGAGGCCGTTGCGGCCAAGGTGCGCGCGATCGCCGAAGGAATACGCGATCCGGCCGAACGCGCACGCGTGGATCAGGTGATCCGCGAGAAGGCGCTGACCGATTTCGCCAAGGCGTCGCCCACCATCGGCCACGGCACCCTGAAGCAGGGTTGGGCGCGTCCGGCGGTCTCCGGCGCCTATCGCGACGACTGGCTGGGACGCACGCTGGTGAACTTCGCCGGCATCTGGGCGAACACGATGGACGAGGTCGTCTACTACAAGGGCAACCTGGACAGCACCGGAACGCAGGTCAACGGCACGCACACGTACACGGTGACGTTCCCGAAGGACGACCTTCCTTCGAAGTACGCCAAGTACTTCTGGTCGGTGATCGCGGTGGACACGCGCCACATGCGCGTGCTCCCCAATGCGCAGAACCGGTTCCTGCTCAACCGCGAGTCCAACCTCCAGTACAACCCGGATGGTTCGCTGACCCTGTTCTTCGGCCCGGAGAAGCCGGCCGATGCGCCCGCGAACAACTGGCTGCCGACTCCGGCCGGCCAGGACTATCGGTTGACCTTCCGCTTCTACGGCCCGTCGGGCGGCGTGGCCGACGGCAGCTACTTCCCGCCGCCGCTGATCAAGCGCCCCTGATTAGTGCGTCATGAACCACGAGATGCGCGAAGGTGCGCCCTGCATTGATCGGACAGAGGTTCATCGCGACTTCTGTCCGGGCGCGTCGCATGGAATCGCAGCGGGCGGATGCCAACGCGAACGCCCTGAAGCCGCTCCGGGGCAAAGAAAAAGGGACCTGGCGTCGCCGCCAAGTCCCGTTTTTGGTGGGCCGTCAAGGATTCGAACCTTGGACCTATTGATTAAGAGTTTGGGCAACTTTGCTCTTAAATCAATGGCTTAAGCCGTTTCAATTTCCCGATGGCGCTCACCTGCAACGCCGCCAGATCAGCATCTTACCAGCCATTTTCCCGGTGTCCGCTATCGGCCAGAAGCGGACACTCGAGATGGAACCCTGTTCACCTGTAAGTCGCCCCGGGCGCCCAGTATTCCTCCAGAGCGGTCATCGCTTCGTCCCGCCACATTGATTCCGACGAGAACGCAAGCTCGTCCAGTACCGCAACTACTGCTCGTTCCTGTTCTGCCGTGAGCAACCCGAAACGCGGCGGATTCCGGTCTGGCGGACGTAACGACCCGAGAAATGCATTGACCAGATTGGAGCGCCCATCAACGCGGCATGCCAGCGAGCGCTTAAGGAAGTGCGGCAAGTAGAACAGCCACGATTGCGGGTCAAGGTACGAGATGCCCCAGAAGTACGTTTCGAAATACTCAGGTGAAACGCTGTCAACGGCAGGATCAAAGTCAGGCGGGTTCTCGTAATCGTCCAGCGTATTACCTGCCCGAAGGGTGATGGAAGGCCGCTTCGGTACATCGCGAAACGCGTGATCGATCTGCGCGGCGCACGTCTTCATGCTTCCTCAATGAATGTCCGCTTCGGGTCGAAAGCGGACATTAACAGTCCGGCTGCCGGCCGTCCTGCCCGAACGTCCGCTTTCGGCCAGAAGCTGACATTTGTCGCGCGGGCCGGGCCGATCACGCGGAACTCAAGGTCGATCTGCCTGACGCGCCCGCTGAAAGAGAACTGCCAAGTCCGAACTGGACATGGTGCTGAGGACGTCGTACGCGGGCTTGGTAGCACTCTTTGCGCCGGTGCCCTCGCCGTGCAGTTCAATGCCGCCGCTATCGTCTGGCGTAATGATGAAGACGAAGGGAGCGGCGGGATTGGGTGAGCTCGCGACCACGATCACTGAGCGGCCATCCACGCACCCGTATACCACCCAGTCGTTCCCCCCAAGCTGCATTGCCGTCGGACCGATGTTGCATTGGAGTGCCGGTGGTTCAGCAGCCGGCTCGGGCGTGCTACCTCCAAGCAAAAGCGAGAACAGAAGCGTTGCGACCATGTCTGTCCTCTGACGGTCAGTGAGTGAGGCTTGCCGACTTCGATCGAACAGGAGATCGGCGCCGCCCTGCGTCCGCTCCGGGTCGAAAGCGGACATTAGCATCGTCAAAGCCGGCTAGGCTGCTATCGGCCAGGAGGGGCGTTTCCTGTTGACGTGACCTCACCGTACGCACCCACGCTCCGACGGCGGTTCCAACAAACGCAGCGACCACGACCAATAGCCATTCGATCAGCACCATGAGCGGCGGCGCCCCACCCCATGCCGACAAGGCAAGCCCGATCAGAACCGAGAAGAGCGTGTACACGCTGATTGTCATGAAGGCCAGCCGAAGGGATTCCGAGAGACTGTGCGTTGCGACTGCGTAGACGAGGATCGCCACCGCCAACGTGTAAGCGACATTGCCTACAACCCAGATGCGGAGGGCCTCCGACAGAGACCCACCCGGAGGAAGGCTTTCGAGGACGCCGATGACGAAACCTATGACCACCATGCACAGCGCATTTCTGACGGCGATCATCCAGCGCACTGCGTCTCCTCAACGTCCGCTTTGGGTCGAAAGCGGACATTAGCACCGCCCACAGCTGACGTGGCCACCTGGTCGCCAGCACCCTCGATCAACTGCCCTTCTCCCCGCAGACCCCCGGCGCGCGTCAGTCGCGCCTTGCGCTGCGCGCTCCGTTTTCCCGGACCGGGAAAAAGAAAAAGCACCTAGGCTTGCGCCTAAGTGCTTGTCCGGATTGGTGGGCCGTCAAGGATTCGAACCTTGGACCTATTGATTAAGAGTCAACTGCTCTACCAACTGAGCTAACGGCCCGGAAAAACCAGAAGCGAAACTATAACAACAAAAACCGGTTTCGCCAACAGCCTGTCACACGATCTGGGGTGGCTGAGGGGACTCGAACCCCCGACAACTGGAATCACAATCCAGTACTCTAACCAACTGAGCTACAGCCACCATAAAGCTTGTTTTCGCGGCATTCACCGCATTGCGTGGCGCGCCCGGCGGGACTCGAACCCACAACCACCGGCTTAGAAGGCCGGTGCTCTATCCGGTTGAGCTACGGGCGCCAGCCTTGCATCTTAACTGACACTGCAACCGCAACCGCCGGTCGAACTTCCCACTCGGTCCTGGATGGTCGGGGCAGAGGGATTCGAACCCACGACATCCAGCTCCCAAAGCTGGCGCTCTACCAGGCTGAGCTATACCCCGAGGCCGGGACTTCCGTTGCGCGCCAACGCCGCGAAAGGCCGGATAGTCTGGCTGGCGCGACTGCCGCTGTCAACGGATCCCGGGCCACGCGGGCGGGCGTTGTATGCTCCCGCTCATCCATTCACCACGGAACAGGGGCACCCCATGATCGGACGCAGCGGCAATCCCGCATTGAAGGAAGGCACCTTCCTCGATCTTTCCAGCGGCGCGGTGGTCCAGCGCGACAGCGACGCGATGACGCTCAACGGCACAGTCCACAAGACCGGCATGCTGCTGCTGTTTTGCGTGTTCACCGCGGCCTTCGCATGGAGCCAGGTCACGTTCACCGAAGCCGGCCCGGTCGGCGCGATGCCCTACGTCATCGGCGGCGCGATCGGCGGCCTGGTGTTCGCCATCGCCACCATCTTCAAGAAGGAGTGGGCGCCGGTCACCGCGCCGATGTACGCGCTGACCGAGGGCTTCTTCCTCGGCGCGATCTCCGCGATCTTCGAGCACCGCTTCCCCGGCATCGTGATGCAGGCGGTGATGCTGACCTTCGGCACGCTGTTCGCGCTGCTGTTCGCGTACCGCTCGGGGCTGATCCGCGCGACGGAGAACTTCAAGCTCGGCGTGGTCGCCGCGACCGGCGGCATCGCGCTGGTGTACCTCGCCTCGTTCGTGCTGTCGTTCTTCGACGTGCGCGTTCCGTTCATCCACGAATCCGGCCTGATCGGCATCGGCTTCAGCCTGTTCGTGGTGGTGATCGCGGCGCTGAACCTGGTACTGGATTTCGACTTCATCGAAAGCGGCGTCGAGCAGAACGCGCCGAAGTACATGGAGTGGTACGGCGCGTTCGGCCTGATGGTCACGCTGGTGTGGCTGTACGTGGAATTCCTGCGCCTGCTGTCGAAGCTGCAGTCGCGCGACTGACGCGACGGTTCCCACGAGCCGGAAACGCGAAGGGCGCGGAGCGATCCGCGCCCTTCGCTTTTGTGGTGGTTCGCTCAGGCCGGCTGCGGCGCGGTCCTGCGTACCGGCCACAGCATCGCGCCGATGGTGATGGCGCCCAGCAGCCAGCTGTAATGCACGTTGCCCGCGAGCGCCAGCGGCGACACCGCGCCGAGCGAAGCGGCCAGCAGGATCTGCGCGCCGTACGGCAGCACGCCCTGCGTCACGCACGCGAAGATGTCGAGCACGCTCGCCGCGCGCGCCGGCGGCACGCCGTGTTCCTGCGCGATGTCGCGCGCGAGCCCGCCGCTGATCAGGATCGCGACGGTGTTGTTCGCGGTGAACACATCGGTCGCGGCGGACAGCGTGGCGATGCTCACCTCGCCCGCGCGACGGCTGCGATGCCCGCGCGCAAAGCGGCCGATCGCCTGCGCCAGCCACGCCAGTCCGCCGGTCGCCTTCATCAGCGCGCCCAGGCCGCCCACGAGCAGCGACAGCAGGGTGATTTCCACCATGCTTTCGAAGCCTTCCCATATGTGCGTGGCGTAGGCGGCGACGCCGAACTCGTCGGCGAAGAACGCGCCGAACAGGCCGGCGATCACCAGGCCGAGGCTCAGCACGATGATCACGTCCACGCCCGCCATCGCCAGGCCGAGCACGATCACGTAGGGCACGATCAGCCACGGCGAGACCGGTTCCAGCGTTTGCGCCGGCGCGGTATCGCCGATGAAGCCCAGCAGCACCACGGTGAGCAGCGCGGCAGGCAGCGCGAGCTTGAGGTTCGCGTGGAATTTCTCGCGCATCGTGCAGCCCTGCGTGCGGCTGGCGACGATCGCGGTGTCGGAGATCACCGACAGGTTGTCGCCGAAGGTCGCGCCGCCGATCACCGCGCCGAGCACCAGCGCGCGATCCAGGCCGGATGCGTCCGACACGCCCAGCGCGATCGGCGCCACCGCTGCGATGGTCCCCATCGAGGTCCCCAGCGAGAGCGAGATGAAGCCCGCCACGACGAACAGCCCCGGCAGCAGCAGCGCCGGGTGCAGGTGGCCGATGCCGAGCGCGACGATCGCATCGACCGCGCCGATGGCCTTGGACACCTCCACGAAGCCGCCGGCCAGCAGGAAGATCAGGCACATCAGCACGACGTTGTGGTCGCCCATGCCCGACAGCAGCGTCTCCAGCGGCTTCAGCCCGCGCCGCCACGCGATGAACGCCGCCAGCGCCAGCGCCGGCAGGATCGCCACCGGCGCGCGCAGCTGGTAGAAGCCCATGGCCTCGCCGTGGCTGGTGTAATACAGCCCGGCGCCGAAGAACAGCGCGAGGAACACCAGCAGCGGCGTCAGCGCCAGGGCGCTTGGCCGGACGGGCTCGTTCATCTCTTTATCCGAATGGAGCGAAAAGGCGGCGCATTCTGAGGCCGGCGGCGGGCGGTGTCGAGTGCACCGGCGGAACACTGCGCCAGCATGCGCGGAAGCGGGGCCGTTGTGTGCGACCTGCGCCGTCATCCCGGCTACAGAACACAACGGGACGCCCGAAAGACGTATGGAGCAGGATCAAGCCGTTGTAGCCCGGGTAAGCGAAGCGCACCCGGGTTGTGCGTCGCCGCGTCGATAACCTCCCCGGTGCGCTTCGCTTACCCCGGCTACAAACGCCCAGGAGAGGCTCCCGCCGACGATCTGCCCAAACGCAACGAGGCGCCCGGAGGCGCCTCGTCGAAGGCCGGCAACCGCGCGGCCGATGTGTCCAACCGGATCAGATCCGGCTGGCGATCGCCTTCGCGAACGACATCGTGTTGCCGGTGCCGCCCAGGTCCGGGGTCAGCGAATCCTTGGCTTCCAGCGTGGCGATGATCGCCGCGCGGAGGCGCTCGGCCTTCTCGCATTCGCCCAGGTGGTCGAGCATCTGCGCGGCGCCCAGCAGCAGCGCGCACGGGTTGGCCTTGCCCTGCCCCGCGATGTCCGGCGCGGTGCCGTGCACGGCTTCGAAGATCGCGGCGTCGGTGCCGATGTTCGCGCCCGGCGCCAGGCCCAGGCCGCCGACGAGGCCGGCGCACAGGTCGGAGATGATGTCGCCGAACAGGTTGGTGGTCACGATGATGTCGAACTGCTCCGGACGCATCACCAGCTGCATGCAGGTGTTGTCCACGATCATCTCGTTGCACTCGATGTCCGGGTATTCCGCGGCGACCGCACGCGCGGTCTTGAGGAACAGGCCCGAGGTCGACTTCAGGATGTTGGCCTTGTGCACCACGGTGACCTTCTTGCGGCCGGTGCGACGGGCCAGTTCGAAGGCGTAGCGCACGATGCGCTCTGAGCCGCGGCGGGTGACCTTCTGCGTGAGCACGGCGGTCTCGCCGTCTTCCGACAGCGCCTGGCCTTCGCCGATGTACGCGCCTTCGGTGTTCTCGCGCACCGTGATCAGGTCCACGCCCGAAGCGAAGCGCGACTTGGTGTTCGGGAACGACTTCGCCGGACGCACGTTGGCGTACAGGTCGAAGCGCTTGCGCAGCTCGACGTTGATCGAGCTGAAGCCCTCGCCGACCGGCGTGGTCAGCGGCGACTTGAGCGCAATGCGGTTCTTGCGGATGGAGTCCAGCGTCGCCTGCGGCAGCAGCTCGCCGTGCTTTTCGAGCGCGACCAGGCCGGCATCGGCGAATTCGTACTGCAACCCGAGGTTCATCGAGTCGAGCACGTGCAAGGTGGCGTCCATGATCTCCGGGCCGATGCCGTCGCCACGGATGACCGTAATAGTCTGCGTCATAGGGGATTTCTTCCGACTTATGGGCGCGCGACGGGGAAGTACGGCGCCGGATGGTGAGCCCCGGAATTATGCCGGAAGCGGCCCGCCCCTGCAGGCGGGACGAATTCGACCATGGTCCGGGACCGACAGCCCGAAACGGCAAAAAGCCCGCCGGAGCGGGCTTTTGCGGTGCGTGGAGCCGAGGCGGCGGATGCCGCGGACCCGTTCAGCCGTGGTCGTGCCCGGCCGGCGCGGCGGCCTCGCCCTGCTCCAGGCGGTCGAGGAAGTCCACGGCGCGACGCAGGTGCGGAATCACGATGGAACCGCCGACGACCAGCCCGACCGAGAAGGTCTCGAACATCTCGTCCCGGCTCACGCCGGCTTCCTTGCACTGCGCGACGTGGTAGCTGATGCAGTCGTCGCAACGCAGCACGAGCGAGGCGACCAGTCCCAGCAGCTCCTTCGTCTTCACGTCCAGCGCGCCGGCCTGGTAGGTCTGCGTGTCCAGCGCGAAGAAGCGGCGCACGACCTGGTTCGGCTCGGCGAGGATGCGCTCGTTCATGCGCTTGCGGAACGCGGTGAATTCGGCGACGCGGTCCTGGGTGCTGCTGTCGTTGCTCATGTGGATCCCGGAATCGAAGGTTCGGACGGATGGATGAAGTCTGGAACGGGACGGCCACGCCCGCCAGGCAGGGCGCCAGGCGGTCGTGGCCGGACGTCGCGGTGCGGACCGGTTTACTGCGGGGAGAGCAGCGGCTCCAGGCCGCCGGCGCGATGCAGCGCGATCATGTCGTCGTACCCACCCACGTGGGTGTCGCCGATGAAGATCTGCGGCACGCTGGTGCGGCGCGCGCGGGCCAGCATGGTGTCGCGCTGCGCCGGGTCCAGGTCGATGCGGATCTCGGTCCACGACTGGCCGCGGCTCTTCAGGAAGTTCTTGGCCGCCACGCAGTACGGGCAGATCGCGGTGGTGTAGATGACGATTTCGGGGGCCTTGGCGGTGCCGGACGCAACGTTTGAAGCGGTCAAGACAATCTCCAGTGAACTCGCGGAGGGGGCTGTGGTCGAATATGGGCTTGGCCCGGAGGCATTTCCACCCCACGTACGGAACACTGACGCCCGGAGCATGCATCCGGACAGCCATGTGAAAGGATTAACTGGCGATTCATCCCGGTGTCGTGGCGCCGCCGCATCCTGCGGGCGACCGGTCCGGCGATCCTGAGTCGACGACCCCGAGCCCACGAACCGCCGGTCCAGAGGGAACCCCATTGCGCCGCATCGTCCTGCCCGTCGCCGCCCTGACCTTCGCCGTCGCCAGCCTGTGCGCGCCGGCGCAGGAATCGAACCTGCCCGACATCGGCTCGTCGGCGGGCGAACTGCTGAGCCCGCGCCAGCAGGAGGAATACGGCGCGATGATGCTGGCGCAGCTGCGCCATTACGACTACCTGCTCGAAGACCCGCTGATCGACAGCTGGCTCGACACCCTAGGTACGCGCCTGGCCGCCAACAGCGACCAGCCGAAGCAGCCTTTCACCTTTTTCATGCTGCGCGAGCGGCAGATCAACGCCTTCGCCACGCTGGGCGGCTACATCGGCGTCAACTCCGGCCTGATCCTCGCCGCCGACAAGGAAGACGAGGTCGCCGGCGTGCTCTCCCACGAAATCGCCCACGTCACCCAGCAGCACGTGCTGCGCGGCGCCGAGCGTGCGCAGCGCGACCAGTTGCCGATCCTGCTGGCGATGCTCGGCGCGATCGTCGCCGCGCAGGCGTCCAACGGCAATTCCTCCGACGACGCCGCGCAGGCCGCGATGGCCGGCGCGATGGGCCTGATGCAGCAGCGCCAGATCAACTACACGCGCGCCAACGAATCCGAAGCCGACCGCCTGGGCATCCAGACCCTCGCCCGCAGCGACTACGACCCCGAGGCCATGGCGGATTTCTTCGCGATCATGCAGGCGCGCTCGCGCAGCAACGGCGCCAATTACTGGGGCGAATCGCCGGACTGGCTGATGACCCACCCGGTCACCATCACCCGCATCACCGAGGCCAAGGATCGCGCCGCGCGCATCCGTCGCGAGCGCGGCACCAGCGAGGTGTGCGTGCGCGATCCCGACGGCCCGGCGCAGTGCGAGAAGGAAACCGCGCCGCGCCCGCAGTTCCCCAGCGATGGTGCGGTCAATCCGCTGTTGCCGCCGACGCTGCAGGCCAATCTCGGCACCGCGTTCGGCGCCGGCGGCACCGGCCGCTTCGATTACGCGCGCGAACGCCTGCGTGTGCTCAGCGCGAACACGCCGCGCGATGCGATCCGCGAATACGAGCAATTGGGCGACGCCGGCAAGCGCACCGACGCGCAGCGCTACGGTCTGGCGTTCGCGCAGCTGCGCGCCAACCAGCCCGCCGCGGCGGCCACGACGCTGGGCGCGCTGCTGCAGAAGAACCCGGGCGACGTCTGGATCACCCTCGCCCTGGCCGAAGCCGAATCGAAGACCGGCAAGACCGCGTCCGCCGACGCGCGCTTCGAAGCCCTGCTGCGCCAGACGCCGCGCAATCGCGCCGTCGTGCTGAGCTACGCCGACGTGCTCGCCGAGCGCGGCAACGCCGAGGCGGGCAAGCGGGCCCAGGAGATCCTGCGTCCGCTGCTGGGCAACTCGGCCAACGACGCGACCTTCCAGCGCGTGTTCGCGCGGGCCTGCGAGATGGCCGGCGATCCGGTCCGCGCCGGCGAAGCCTACGCGGAAGCGGCGTATCTGAACGGCCGGCCCGAACAGGCGCTGGTGCAGCTGAACACGCTCAAGCGCCGCTCCGACCTGGATTATTACGCGCGTGCGCGGATCGAAGCCCGCATCGCGGCGATCACGCCCACGGTGCTGGAATTGAAACGCCAGGGCATCCGCGACGAGGATCTGCGACGGCAGTAACCCTTTGCCGGAGCGGCCCGGATGACGGTGTCATGCGCCCGTCATAAAACGGTAGTGTACTGACGCGGCTTGCTTAAGCCCCCTACGCTCCCCCGGTGACCGCGTGCAGAAGCGCATCCTGATCGTCGAAGACGAACCCGCCATCCGCGACATGGTGTCCTTCGCCCTGCGCAAGGGCGAATACGAACCGGTCCACGCCGGCGACGCGCGCGAAGCGCAGGCCGCGATCGCCGACCGGGTGCCCGACCTGATCCTGCTGGACTGGATGCTGCCCGGCACCAGCGGCCTGGAACTCGCCCGCCGCTGGCGCAAGGACCAGCTGACGCGCGAGATCCCGATCATCATGCTCACCGCCCGCGGCGAGGAGAACGACCGCGTCGGCGGGCTCGAAGCCGGCGTCGACGACTACGTCGTCAAACCCTTCTCCGCGCGCGAACTGCTGGCCCGCATCCGTGCGGTGCTGCGGCGTTCCCGCGAAGACGACGAGGACGGCAGCGTGGCCGTCGGCCCGCTGCGCATCGACGGCGCCGCGCACCGCGTCTTCGCCCACGGCGGCGACGGCGACCAGCCGGTGCAGATCGGCCCGACCGAATACCGCCTGCTGCACTTCTTCATGACCCACCCCGAGCGCGTGTACACCCGAACGCAGCTGCTGGACCACGTCTGGGGCGGCAGCGTGTACGTGGAGGAACGCACGGTCGACGTGCACATCCGCCGCCTGCGCAAGACGCTGGAACCGCACCAGCTCGACGGCATGGTGCAGACGGTGCGCGGCGCGGGGTACCGGTTCTCGGCGTCGGTGGAAGCTTGAGGCGCAGGAGTGGGGAGGAAGGAGTGGGAAGTGAGGAAAGGCCTGCCATCGTCGTTCCGTAACAAACGCCCGGCTCACTGCTCACTCCTCTAGACTCACTTCTCGACCATGCCTCCCCGATCCCACTCCGCCTGGCTACGCACCCTCGGCCAGCTCGCCCTGATCCTGGCGGGCGCGGCGGTGGCGGGATTGCTGATCGGACATCCCTGGCCGGTGATCACCATCGCCGCGCTCGGCGTGGTCGCCTGGCATTACTGGCGCCTCCGCGGCGTGCTGCTGCGCCTGACCGCTCGCCAGCGCCTGAAGCCGCCCACGGGCGATGGCATCTGGAACGAACTCGACCGCCTGCTGCACCGCAGCCAGTCCGAAATGCGCGCACGCAAGAAACGCCTGATCGAAATGCTGCGCGCCTATCGCGCCGCCGCGGCCGCGATGCCCGACGCCATCGTCGTGGTCGAACGCAACAGCCAGCGCATCCAGTGGTTCAACCATTCGGCCAACAGCCTGCTGCAGCTGCGCTATCCGCGCGACATCGGCGCGCCGCTCGCGAACCGCCTGCAACCGTTGCAGCTGTCGCACTGGCTGGCCTCGGGCCGCAACGCCGAGACGCTGGAAATCGCCTCGCCGTGGAATCCGGCCGTCACGCTCAGCCTGCGCCTGATCCCCTACTCCGACGACCTGTGGATGCTGGTCGCGCGCGACGTCAGCCGCCTGCTGCAACTGGAACAGATGCGCCGCGATTTCGTCGCCAACGTCTCGCACGAACTGCGCACGCCGCTCACCGTCGTGCACGGCTACCTCGACATGCTCGATCCGGACGAACATCCCGACTGGGCGCCGATGCTCGCCGAGATGCAGCGCCAGTCGCAGCGCATGACCCAGCTGGTCGAGGACCTGCTGATGCTCTCGCGCCTTGAATCGCAGGACAGCCTGCCGGGCGAGGAAACCGTGTCGATGGCGCCGATGCTGGCGACGTTGCGGCGCGAAGCCGCGGCGCTGAGCCAGGGCCGCCACGAGGTCATCGTCGAGGACAGCGCGGGCGTGGACCTGTGGGGTTCGAACAAGGAACTGCACAGCGCGTTCTCCAACCTGGTCAGCAATGCGGTGCGCTACACGCCGGCCGGCGGCGCGATCCGCATCCAGTTCCGCCGCGAGGACAAGGGCGCGGTGCTGGAGGTGATCGACAGCGGCTACGGCATTCCCGCCGCGCACCTGCCGCGCATCACCGAACGCTTCTACCGCGTCTCCACCAGCCGCTCGCGCGAAAGCGGCGGCACGGGGCTCGGGCTTTCCATCGTCAAGCACGTGCTGAACCTGCACCAGGCGCGGCTGGAAATCGCCAGCGAAGTCGGGCGCGGCAGCACGTTCTCCTGCCATTTCGGCGCCGAACGCGTGCGCCCGCGCGATGAATTCGCGCTGTCGGAGGTTGTGCCATGAACATCGCCGCGGTCGACACCAGCCCGCTCGACACCGATCCGCTGCGCGACAGCGAGCTGTACTTCAACCGCGAACTGTCCGCGCTGGACTTCAATTTCCGCGTGCTGGCGCAGGCGCAGGACCCGCAGGTCCCGCTGCTCGAACGGCTGCGCTACCTGTGCATTTCCTGCACCAACCTCGACGAATTCTTCGAGATCCGCGCCGGCACCCTGCGCCACGCGCAGGACCTGGGCGTGCCGCCGGGCCCGGACGGACTCTCGCCGGCGACCGTGCTCGCGCGCATCCACGATCGCGCCGCGGAACTGGTGCAGTCGCAGTACGAATGCTGGAACCACGTACTGCGCCCGGCGCTGGCCGAGGCCGGCGTGCGCGTGATGCATCGCGACGGCTGGAGCGAGCAGCAGACGCAGTGGCTGCGCGAGTACTTCCGCGACGAGATCATGCCGGTGCTGTCGCCGCTCGGCCTGGACCCGGCGCATCCGTTTCCGAAGATCCTCAACAAGTCGCTGAACATCGTCGTCGTGCTCAAGGGCAAGGACGCGTTCGGCCGCGAGGGCCACCTGGCCATCGTGCGCGCGCCGCGTTCGCTGCCGCGCATCATCCAGATTCCCGACGAAGTCTCCGGCGGCAAGCACGATTTCGTGTTCCTGTCCGCCGTGCTGTCGGCGTTCGTCGACGAACTCTTCCCCGGGATGCAGGTGAAGGGCGCGTACCAGTTCCGCGTCACGCGAAATTCCGAGCTCATCGTCGACGAGGACGAGGTCGAGAACCTCGCACTCGCGCTGCGCGACGAACTCGTCGGTCGCGGCTACCTGCGCGCGGTGCGGCTGGAGATCGCCGAGCAGTGCCCCGACGACATCGTGCGCACGCTGCTGGAGAACTTCGACCTCACCGAGAACGCCGTCTACCGGATCAACGGTCCGGTGAACCTCAACCGCGTGATCCAGGTGTACGACCTGGTGCAGCGTCCGGACCTGAAGTTCATGCCGTTCCAGCCGCGCCTGCTCGGTGGCGTGGAAGCGATGTTCGACAAGATCGCCGAAGGCGACGTGCTGCTGCACCATCCCTTCGATGCCTTCACGCCGGTGCTGGAACTGCTCAAGCAGGCGTCGGAAGATCCCAACGTGCTGGCGATCAAGCAGACGCTGTACCGCACGGGCAAGGATTCGCCGATCGTCGACAGCCTCGTGCAGGCCGCGCGCAACGGCAAGGACGTGACGGTGGTGGTCGAATTGCGCGCGCGTTTCGACGAAGAAGCCAACCTCGGCCTCGCCGACCGTCTGCAGGACGCGGGCGTGCAGGTCGTGTATGGCGTCGTCGGCTACAAGACGCACGCGAAGATGATGCTCATCGTGCGTCGCGAAGGCCGCAAGCTGCGCCGTTACGTGCACCTGGGCACCGGCAATTACCACAGCGGCACGGCGCGCGTTTACACCGACTTCGGCCTGTTCACCGCCGATCCGGACATCGGCAACGACGTGCACCTGATCTTCCAGCAGCTGTCGGGCCTGGCGCCGACGATCAAGCTCAAGCGCCTGCTGCAATCGCCCTTCACGCTGCACGCGGGCGTGCTCAAGCGGATCGATCGCGAAACCCGCCACGCGAAGGCCGGCAAGCCGGCGCGCATCATCGCCAAGATGAACGCCCTCAACGAGCCGCAGGTCGTGCGCGCGTTGTACATGGCCTCGCAGGCGGGCGTGCAGATCGACCTGATCGTGCGCGGCGCGTGCACGCTGCGGCCGGGTTTGCCCGGCATTTCGGAGAACATCCGCGTGCGTTCGATCATCGGGCGCTTCCTCGAACACCATCGCGTCTACTGGTTCGCCAACGACGGCGATCCGGACCTGTTCTGCTCAAGCGCCGACTGGCTCGAACGCAACCTGCTCCGCCGCATCGAGACCGGTTTCCCGGTCCTCGCGCCGGAACTGGCGCAGCGCGTGTACGAGGAAGCGCTGGCGAACTACCTCGCCGACAACTGCAGCGCGTGGACGCTGCAGTCCGACGGCAGCTACGTGCGCCTGTCGCCCGCACCGGGCGAGACGCCGCATTCGGCCCAGCTGTCGCTGCTCGGGAACGTGGGCGCCTGACGCACCGCGGCCATGGACCGGCGGCGCGCGCCAATGCGTGAACTTCGTCCCCATTTACGGCTGCGGGGCCGACCGGGGATCATGTGCGCATGAGCGACGCCTTCCCCACCAGCAAACTGCCGCTCGTCGATGGCGACCTCCTCGCCGCCGTCGACCTTGGATCCAACAGCTTCCACATGGTCGTCGCGCGTTACGTGCTCGGCCAGCTGCGCATCGTCGACCGCCTGCGCGAGACCGTCCGCCTGGCCGAAGGCCTCGATCGCAAAGGCGGCCTGTCGCCCGACGTGCGCCAGCGCGCGCTGGAATGCCTGGCCCGCTTCGGCCAGCGCATCCGCGACATCCCGCCGCAGCGCGTTCGTGCCATCGCCACCAACACCGTGCGTCGGCTCGCCATGCCGCAGGCGTTCCTGATGCCGGCCGAAACCGCGCTGGGCCACGCCATCGAAGTCGTCGCCGGCCGCGAGGAGGCGCGCCTGATCTACCTTGGCGTCGCCCACGCGCAGCCCGCGCGCCCGGGCGAGCTGCGCCTGGTGATCGACATCGGCGGCGGTTCGACCGAATGCATCATCGGCTCCGGCTTCGAGGCGATCGAACGCGAGAGCCTGCAGCTGGGCTGCATCGCCACCACCCGGCGTTTCTTCGAGAGCGGCAAGCTCTCGCGCAGGAAATGGAAGGACGCGCTGACCGAAGTCACCGCCGAGTTCCAGCAGTTCGCCGGCACCTATCGCGCGCTCGGCTGGAACGAGGCGCTGGGCGCGTCCGGCACCAACAAGGCCATCGGCGACATCTGCGCGGCGATGAAGCTGACCAAGGGCGCGGTGACCGCCGAAGCGCTGCCCGTGTTGCGGGACAGGCTTTTGCAGGCCGATCGCATCGACGCCATCGACCTGCCCGGCCTGTCGTCCGATCGTCGCCCGGTGATCGCCGGCGGCGTGCTGATCCTGGAGGCCGCGTTCGACGCGCTCGGCCTCAAGCGCATGGCCGTGAGCAAGGCGGCGATGCGCGAAGGCGTGCTGTACGACATGCTCGGCCGCGGTGGCGCGGACGATCCGCGCGATGCATCGGTGGCCGCGCTGATGCAGCGTTACGGCGTCGACGACGGCCAGGCGAGGCGCGTGGTCGGCACCGCGCTGCGGCTGTTCGAACAGGTCGCGCAGGCGTGGTCGCTGGACGCGGACGACAGCCTGATGCTGCAACGCGCCGCGCGCCTGCACGAACTCGGCCTCGCCATCGCGCACAGCCAATACCACGTGCATGGCGCGTACATCGTCGAGCATTCCGATATCGCCGGTTTCTCGCGCCAGCAGCAGCAGTTCCTCGCCGCACTGGTGCGCACGCATCGGCGCAACATTCCGAAATCCGCCTTCGACGCCCTGCCAGACCGCCTGTTGATGTCGGCGCGACGCCTCGCCTGCCTGCTGCGCCTGGCCGTGTTGCTGCATCGCGCGCACGAGGCCGATCCGATCCCGCAACTGGATGCGAAGGCCGACGGCAACACGCTGACCCTGTGCGTCTCGCGCCGCTGGCTCGACGCGCGCCCGCTCGTGCGCGCGGACCTGGAAGGCGAGCCGGACGATATCGCGGGGCTGGGGATCATCTTGAAGCTCGAAGCGGTGTGATTCCGCCTCATCCGCTGTTGCTCTTGTAGCCCGGGTAAGCGCAGCGCACCCGGGAGCTGTCACGTTCACCCGGGTGCGCTGCGCTTACCCGGGCTACAAAAGCCTGGCCGTCATCGCGGCGAAGGCCGGGATCCAGGCTGCCACGCCATCCGCCTCATCTCGTCATTCCAGCGAAAGCTGGAACCCATTTCGCTTTTGCCGAAGGCGCCGCGCGCACCGCGATCGCGTGCGTTGACTCTCTACCGACCACCCCCCCCTCTTCCGACGGAAGAGGGGCCGACATCAACTACAGGTGCGGCTCGGGCGGCTCCACATGTTCGGCCACCTGCGCGCGCAGCTCGGCCGCGCGCACCAGCACCGTCGGCGGCGTGTGCTCTTCCGGGATCGAGAAGATCTTCATGCGCCGCAGGAACATGCCCGGTCCGCGCGACGAGGTGAACGCCACGATGGGAATCGACAGCAGCAAACCCAGGATCACCGGC
Organism: Lysobacter sp. SCRH-1R; assembly: GCF_057747855.1. NCBI lineage: Bacteria > Pseudomonadati > Pseudomonadota > Gammaproteobacteria > Lysobacterales > Lysobacteraceae > Lysobacter > Lysobacter sp. SCRH-1R. The sequence goes on from NZ_CM173227.1 coordinate 2,776,536, forward strand.
GCCATCCACGCCGCCAGCGACGGCGAGACGAGGTACGCGCCCACGCCGGCGATCACGCCGAGCAACGTGACGCCGCCGTAGCTGCGCACCAGTCCGGACAGCGGCAGCGTGCCGTCGTCGCGACGCTGCGCGTCCCAGCCCGAGTCCTTGCCGGCCAGCACTTCGGCGACGCCGCGCGACTGCACGTACATCGTCACCGGCGCCATCAACGCAGCCAGCAGCGTTTCCAGCAGCATGCTCAGGAACGACCGCACGATCCCGCCGCAGCCGCGCCGCGTTTCGCGGTCGAAGAACAGCGTGAGCCAGCCCATGAACTTCGGCGCCAGCAGCACCGACATCGTCAGGATGAACACCCACAGGAACCGCTCCGGGTCCTGTTCGCGCCAGTAGGTCGAAGGCGAGAAGCCCGGCAGCGAGAACGCATCGCTTCCCAGCCCCGCGTTGACCAGCGGGATCGCCAGGCCGACCAGCATCAGCATCGCCCACATCGGCGAGGTGAAGTAATGGCCGATGCCCATCATCAGGTGCCAGCGGCTCACCCAGTGCAGTCCCTTCGCCGGCAGCACCGCGCCGTGCTGCAGGTTGCCCTGGCACCAGCGGCGGTCGCGCACCAGCATGTCGGTGAGCGACGGCGGGCCTTCCTCGTAGCTGCCACCGAGGTTGGGCACCATGTGCAGCGCCCAGCCGCCGCGACGCATCAGCGCCGCTTCGACGAAGTCGTGGCTCAGCACCGTGCCGCGGAACGGCTTGGGCCCGCGCAGCTCGGGCAGGCCGCCCTCTTCCGCGAACGCGCGCGTGCGGATGATCGCGTTGTGGCCCCAGTAATTGCTTTCCGCGCCGTGCCACCACGCGATGCCGTGCGCGATCACCGGCCCGTACACGCGCCCGGCGAACTGCTGCATGCGCGCGAACAGCGTGTTGCCGTTGACGATCATCGGCAGCGTCTGCACCAGCGCGACGTCGGGGTTGCGCTCCATCGCGCCGACGAGGCGCACGATGGTGTCGCCGGTCATCAGGCTGTCGGCGTCCAGGATCAGCATCTGCGGGTATGCGCCGCCGAAACGCCGCACCCATTCGGCGACGTTGCCGGCCTTGCGTTCGCGATTGTCCTTGCGATGACGGTAGAACAGGTTCGCCTGCCCGCCGGTGCGCTCGCGCAGTTTGTGGAACGCGCGCTCCTCATGCGCCTGGATGGCGGGCCGGGTCGTGTCGCTGAGCACGAAGAAGTCGAAACGCTCCATCTGCCCGGTGGCCTGCAGCGATTCGAAGATCGCCTGCAGGCCCGCGAGCAGGCGCTCGGGATCTTCGTTGTAGGTCGGCATCAGCAGGGCCGTGCGCGATTCCAGCTGCGGCAGCTCGGTCGCCGAATCCAGCCCGAGACGCGCGCGATGCCGTCCGACGATCAGCACGAAGCCCGCGAGCGAGCCCACGAACGCCTGCGCGATCCACGCGAACAGCCCGACGAAGAGCACCAGCAGGACGCCTTCGAGCACGTCGATGCCGCCGCCGCGCAGCACCCACCAGATCTGGTAGGTGGCGATCAGCGTCAGCAGCGCGGCGCCGCCGATCACGGCCAGCCGCCGCATCGCCATGCCGCGCGGCGTGGTCGGGAGCCTTCCGTTGCGCAGCGCGCCTTCGCGCAGGGTCTGCACCGGCATCGCCAGCGGGGATTCGGGCGGAAGCAGCGGCGCGGCCTCGCCCATCGGAAGGTCCACCATCGTCGGCACGCGCACTTCGGTCACAGCGTCCACCGGTAGAGCCAGGTTTCGGTGAGCGGCCCGCGCTCGTCGCCGAGCACCGCGCGCAGTTCGATGCTGCGTTCGTTGCCGGGCACGAGTTCGAAGCCCAGGCGCCAGCCGCCCGCGCCGGGATTCGGATGCGCGGTGACGTTGGCGATGCGTCCCTTCGATGCGGACACGTCGGCCTTGACCTTCGCGTTGTCGCCCAGCCCCTCCAGGCGCCCGCCGTCGAAATCGATCACCACCAGCCGTGCCTTGCCCGCGTTCTCGCCGAAGGTCAGCCCGCCGATGCGCGTGCGCGCGACGATCGCAAGCTCCGGCTTCCAGCTGTGCCGGTCGCACCAGTGCATGCGGTAGTCGAAGCGGTGCTCGCGGCCGGCGGCCAGCGGCTGCTTCGGTCGCCAGAAGGCGACGATGTTGTCGTGGAATTCATCGGCCGTCGGCAGTTCGAACAGGTGCACCGCGCCCTCGCCCCACTCGCCCTGCGGTTCGATCCACAGGCTCGGGCGCTTCTCGTAATGCGCCTCGCTGTCGGCGTAGTCGGCGAACGCGCGCTTGCGCTGCATCAGGCCGAAGCCGCGCGGGTTGGTGTCCTCGAAGCCGCTTTCCTGGATCGTCGAAGGATTCGAAAGCGGACGCCAGATCTGCTCGCCGCGGCCGTTGACCATGCCCAGGCCGTCGGAATCGTGCACGGCGGGGCGATAGTCGTCGATGCCGACGCGATCGTTGGAATCGAACTGGAACATGCTCGTCAGCGGCGCGATGCCGACCTGGTCGAGCGCCACGCGCGGGAACAGCCGTGCCGACGCATCGAACACGGTCTCCACGCCCGGCGTGATCGTGAAGCGATACGCGCCCGCCACGCTGGGGCTGTCGAGCAGCGCATGCACGGTGATCTGCTTCGCGCCCTTGGCCGGACGCTCCAGCCAGAACGCGCGGAACACCGGGAATTCCTCCTGCGGGCCGCCGGTCTTCAGCGCCAGCCCGCGCGCGGACAACCCGTACGCCTGGCCCTTCGCGACGGCGCGGAAGTAGCTGGCGCCGAGGAACGCGGCGACCTCGTCGAAGTACTCGGGCGTGTTGATCGGCGCGTGCAGGCGGAAGCCGGCATAGCCCAGGTCGGTTTCGGTGGGCGCCTTCACGCCCTGGAAGGTGAACTGCGACGGCTTGTAGACGACCGGCGTCGCCTTGCCCTCGCTCACCTGGTAGATGTCCACGCGATCGCGGAAGAAAAAGCCGCGGTGGAAGAACTGCGCCTGGAACGGCAGCCCTTCGGCGCGCCACAAGGCCTGCGCCGGATTGAAGCGGATGCTGCGGTACTCGTCGTAGCCGATGCGTTCCAGCGAGGCCGGCAGTTGTTTGTTCTGCGGCATGAACGGCCTGGCGGCCAGCGCCTGGGCCATCTTCGCCACGGATTCCGCATCGAATGCCACGGGAGCGCCAGCCGGCGCCCATGCGCGCGCGGGCGCGCTCCCCAACAATTCCCAGACGGGCCAGGACAGGCCGGCCAGCAACACTTCGCGTCGGTGCACGCGCTCTCCTCGGGGATGTCAAAGCGGTTAATTCTAGGCAGGGATTTGTTAATCGGATCGACATGCGTGGTAGGCGACACGGACCTTTCACGTGCATCGCAACGGGTAACCGTTTTCAGTCGCGGTTTTTCGAACCTCGCGTCATCCACGCGTCATGCCGCTGCCATCGCCGGTTCACCGCCGCCGACCACGATTGCGCAACGGGCTTGCCCAGGCCGGGGACCGGCGCATGCGCTACGCGATCGTCAGCGAAACCTATCCGCCGGAAATCAACGGCGTCGCCCTGACCGTGCAGGGACTGGAGCAGGGCCTGCGCTCGCGTGGGCACGAGGTCCAGCTGGTCCGTCCCCGGCAGTCCGCGCAGGACACGGCCGCCCCGCACGAAATGCTGGTCCGTGGCGCGCCGTTGCCACGCTATCCGGGACTGCGACTGGGCCTGCCGGCCACCTCGCGCCTGGTCGACGCCTGGAAGCAGGCGCGGCCGGACGCCGTCTACGTCGCCACCGAAGGCCCGCTCGGCTGGTCGGCGCTGCGCGCGGCCCGACGGCTGGGCATTCCCGCGGCGAGCGGCTTCCACACCCGTTTCGACGAATACATGCGCGACTACGGCCTGCCCTTCCTCACCGGGACCGCGCTGGCGTGGATGCGACGCTTCCACAACCATGCCGATGCCACGCTGGTGCCCACGCGCGAGCTGGCGGATTTCCTGCAGTCGCGGCGATTCGCGAATGTCGTGCGCCTGCCGCGCGCGGTCGACACCGCGCTGTTCGATCCGGCGCGCCGCGACGACGCGTTGCGCGCGCAATGGGGCGTCGGACCGAAGACGCTGGTGGCGATCTACGTCGGCCGCATCGCTGCCGAGAAAAACCTCGATCTCGCGGTGCGCGCGTTCCGGCAGATCCGGCATGTGCGTCCGGACGCGCGCTTCGTCTGGGTCGGCGATGGTCCGGCTCGCGCGAAACTCGAGCACGACAACCCCGACTTCATCTTCTGCGGCGTGCAGCGCGGGGAGGCGCTGGCGCGTCACTTCGCCAGCGGCGACCTGTTCGTCTTCCCGAGCCTGAGCGAAACCTTCGGCAACGTGACCCTGGAAGCGCTCGCCAGCGGCGTGCCGACCGTCGCGTTCGATTACGGCGCCGCGCGCGAATACCTTCGCGACGGCGTGCATGGCGCGGCGATCGCGCCGAACGAGGAAGGCGGATTCATCGCGCAATGCGTGCGCATCGCCGCGGACGACACGGTCCGCGAATCGATGCGCGATGCCGCGCGGCAGGCAGTGAGCCTGCTGCGCCCGGAACAGGTGAGCGCCGACTTCGACGCGCTGCTCCAGCAACTGTCCGAAGCGCGCCGCAGCGGTGCGACCGACACGATGACCACGACGGCCGAACGGGAGGCGTCATGAACCGTCAGTCCCTGCAGAAGCGTTTCGCTGCCGGCGATTCCGGCTGGTGCCTGCGCGCGAACCGCTGGGGCGAACGCGGCCGTTCGCGTTCGTACTTCGCGGCGGTGAGCCGCCTGGGCGACGGCGTGTTCTGGTACGTGCTGATGGGCGTGCTGATCGTCGTGGACGGCCTGGACGGTCTGGCGGCGTCGGCGCACCTGGCGGCCACGGGCGTGATCGCGCTGACGCTCTACAAGCTGCTCAAGCGCTGGACCCGCCGGCCGCGCCCGTTCGCGTCCGACCGCCGCATCCACGCGTGGGTCGCGCCGCTGGACGAGTTCTCCTTCCCTTCGGGTCACACGCTGCATGCGGTGGCCTTCAGCCTCGTCGGCATGGCGCATTACCCGGTGCTGGCGTGGGTGCTGGTGCCGTTCACCGCGAGCGTGGCGGCCTCGCGCGTGGTGCTCGGCCTGCATTACCCCAGCGACGTGCTGGCCGCGACGGCGATCGGCACGACGCTGGCGGGCTTCTCGCTGTGGCTGGTGCCGGGCGTTTCGCTGTTCTGATGCGCGGCGTTCGTAGCCCGGGTGAGCGAAGCGTACCCGGGTTGGAGAGGCGACCGTGCCCCGGGTGCGCTTCGCTCACCCGGGCTACAAAAGCTACAAGAGCGAAGCCCCTAAGCCGCCGCGCGCACCACCTTCGCCCGCGCCACGCTCGGGAAATACTGCGCCGCCCAGTCGCGATCGTTGGACACCTGCGCGTGCGCGCGACTGGCTTCGAGCGCGCCGAAATCCAGCGTCGCCACCGCCCAATGCTGTTCGCCGCGCGTCTGCACGACCATCCCGTCGTGCGGCAGGCCCACGTCCATCGGTGCGATCAGCGCCGCCTCGCCCGTGTTGACGTCCAGCGCCGGACTCCACGGCGCCTCGCCGGCGGTCACCGACTGCGCGACGAAACACCGGTTCTCCAGCGCCCGCGCCAGGCAGCCCACGCGCACGCGCGTCGCGCCCGCATCGGTGTCCGTGCAACTGGGCACGATCAGCAACCGCGCGCCCGCCTCGCATTGCGCGCGCACCGGCAGCGGGAATTCGCTGTCGTAGCAGACCGCGATGGCGCCGCGCACGCCGTCGGTCTCGAACACCTTCAGCTCGTCGCCCGATTCGATCACGCCCGTATGCTTCTCGAAGCCGGTCAGGCGCAGCTTGTCCTGCCACACGTGCGCGCCGTCGGGCGCGAAGGCGTAACTGCGGTTGCGATACCGCCCGCGCCCGGTGTCGAGCAGGAAGGTGCCCGCGACCACGTGCATCGCACGCTCACGTGCCAGGCGCGAGAACAGCTCGACGAACGCGCCGTGATACCGCTGCGTCGCCGCGAGCGAGGCGTGCAGGTCGGCGCGGATCGCATCGTCGAAGGTCGCCGCAAGTTCCAGCGACAGATATTCGGGCAGCACCGCGATGCGCGCGCCGAGCGCCTGCGCCTCGTCCAGCCACTGCGCCTGCTTGCGCGCGAAGGCGTCGAAATCCGCCGGCGCGTCGATCGTGTACTTCGCCACCGCCACCTTCAGCGCGGCCGGGCGTTCGTGCGATTGGGTCATCGGGTGCGCTCCAGGGGTCGCAGCCAGAACGTGAGGGTGTGGTCGATCTCGTCGCGCTGCCCGACTTCGCGCCACGGCAGGTGCGCGCGCAGCTCCGGGCGCGGGCGATAGCCGCGTTTTTGCCAGAAGGCCTCGTTGCCGCGATGGAAGGCCGGCCTGCGCGGATGCGTCGCTTCGCGGTCCACCGAACAGAACGCCGTCCAGCCGTACTCGCCGTAGCTGCGCGCGTGCGCCTCGCGCTCGTCGAAGAAACGGTGGCCGATGCCGCGCCCGCGATACTGCGGCAGCAGCACCGATTCGCCGCAATAGAACACGTCCGTCGGCGGGATCGAAATGTTCGCGAAGGCCGCCGTGAAGGCCTCCGATTCGTCCGCCAGCGGAAGCCCGGTGGAGGCGCCGACGACGAGATCGCCGTCGAACGCGAGCACCGCCACGCTGCGCGGCGAGCGCAGGTAGGTGTGCAGGTACTCCGCTTCGTAGTCCTCGTCGCCGTCGTAGAGGTACGGCCAGTCGCGGAACACCGCGATGCGCAGCGCGGCCAGGTGGCCCAGCCAGGGCTCGATCGCCAGGCCGTTGTAGCAGCGGACCTGCAGCGGGCGCTGCGTTTCGACAGGTTTTGCGTCCATGACGTACATGTTAGGCGACCCCGGTGGTTGGGCGAAGGACGGAAGCAGGCGCGACGAAAGCGACCGCGGAGCTGCCCGCTCCACGGTCGCGTTCACTCATGCCTGACGCACCGCCGGGCGCGCACCGGCCAGTTGGTACCAGTCGACCTTGCGCGTCACCACCATCACCGTCGCCAGCACGAGGAACAGCAGGCCCGCGCCGAGCACGAGCGCGTTGTCCTCCGACACCAGCAATCCGTACAGCGCGGCGTACAGCGTGGCGAGCATCGCGGCGAAGCCCATGCCGCGCGCGGTGCTGCGCAGCACGGCGCTCAGGTAGAAGCCGAGCAGCCCGATGCAGGCCACGCTGGCGACGAGGTAGGCGATCGGGAAGCGGATGTGTTCGCTCAGGCTCACCAGCAGCAGGAAGAAGATCGCCAGCGCGAGGCCCACCAGGCCGTACTGGATCGGGTGGATCGGCAGCTGCTTGATGAGTTCGAACAGGAAGAACCCGACGAAGGTGAGCACGACGAACAGCAATCCGTACTTCGTCGCGCGATCGGCCTGGGTGTAGATGTCGACCGGGTCGATCAGCGACACGCTCACGCCTTCCTCCCGCGCGAGTTCGCCCAGCGCCGCGCCACCCAGGAACCGGCCCTGCGCGTTGCTGGCGACGGACGCGATGTCCCAGTCGGCGCGGAAGCCGGACGCGTCGGTCTCCTGGCGCGGCGAGGTGCCGGCGAAGCTCGGATGCGGCCACTTGGAATCCAGCGCGAAGCGGTTCTTGCGTCCCAGCGGCACCAGCGAGAGTGTTTCGGTACCGCCCAGCACCAGGTCCAGTTCGGTGGACAGCGCGAGCGTCTCGCCCGGTCGCGGCACGTCGAGCCGCGCGTGCAGGCCGGAACCGTCGCGCGCGCCCTGCCCTTCCAGCAGCGGCACGTCGCGGCCGTCCACGCGCAGCACCGGCGTCGAACGCAGGCCGCGCACGTCGGCGATGCCGTAGCTCAGCCACGGCCGGCCGATGCGGCGCGCGGCCGGATCGCCGTCGCTGGGGATCACCGCGTTGAAGCTCGCCGTCGCCTTGCCCTTCCACTCGTACACGCGCACCTCGTGCAGCCCGCGCTTGCGCGTGTCCGGCGCGAGCGTCCCGCGCACGTCGAGCGCGGTCGGGAAGAAGATCCACTGCGAGGTCTTGGCGCGGCGCACCTTGCGGATGACGTTGAAGCGGTCGGGCTCCTCGACTTCGACCTCTTCGGTATACGGCACCACCAGCACCGGCCCGGCGAACGACTGCGCCCCGGCGTAACTGCGCGCGATGTCGGACACCGCCTGCGCGCGGTACATCTGCCGGTCCTGGATGACACCGCGGATCATCAGCAGGGGAATGAGGATCGCGAGGGTCATCGCGACGACGAAACCGATCTTCAGGAACAACCGCATGGTCCAGCTCCGTGGAATGTGACGCAGGGAGCTTGGGCGCAATGCGTGGGGCGACGATGGCGGGACGGTGAAGCGGGGGTGAAGTCCTGGGTGGCCGGCGTTTGAGCCCTCTCCCACCGGGAGAGGGGTTGGGGTGAGGGTCGGGACATGCGGTCACGCCGCAGGGCTCTTGCAGTCCTTGTAGCCCGGGTAAGCGAAGCGCACCCGGGGCGCGGTCGCCTCTCCAACCCGGGTGCGCTTCGCTTACCCGGGCTACAAAAGCCACAAGGCTGTTGGCTTCAGCCCCGCACCACCAGCACCGCCACCGCCCCGCCCCCGTCGCGATTGACCAGCGACGCCTCGCCTCCATGCAGCGCGGCCACTTCCGCCACGAAGGGCAACCCGAGCCCGCTGCTGCGGCTTCCATTCCCCGGTCGCGGCAACGAATAGAACCGCTCGAACACGCGGCCCAGCGCGTACTCCGGAACACCCGGCCCGCGATCGCGCACTTCCACGCGCTGGCGGCCGTCCTGCGCGTGCAGCACGACTTCGATCGCCTCGCCGGGCGGCGAGAAATCCATCGCGTTCCCGATCAGGTTGACCACCGCCTGCCGCAACAGGAAGCGATCGCCCTGCACCGGCGGCAATCCCGGCGCCAGATCGAGCGACAGGCGCAATCCCGCCTGCGACAGGCGCGTATCGCACTGCGCCGCCGCATCGGCGACGACCTCCGCGAGCGACAACGCTTCGGGATGCTCGAGCCGGCGCCGATGCTCCACCGCCGCCAGCGCCAGCATCTTGTCGATCATCTGCGCCAGCCGCTCGCTCTGCGCGCGGATCGTCGCGGCGAAACGCGTGCGATCGGCCTCGTCCAGCGGACCTTCCAGCAGCTCCGCGCTGCCGCGGATCGCCGCCAGCGGGCTCTTCATCTCGTGCGTGAGCGTGTGCACGTACTGCTCGACGTACTGCTTGCCTTCCAGCTGCGTGCGCATGGTTTCGAGCGCGTGGCCGAGCTCGCCGAACTCGCCGGTCGTGCGCGGCAATGGCGCGCGTTCGCCCGCGGTCACCGCGTTCGCATAGCGACGCAGCGCGCCGAGCTGGCGCGACAGCCACCACGCCGCGAGCAACCCGGTCGCCAGCGACACGCCCAGCAGCAGCGCGCCCCAGCGCCACACGGCGCGCTGGCTGCGTTCGATGAACGGCGCGATGGCGCGGTTCGGCTTGGCAACGGTCAGCACGCCGGCGATGCGCCCGCCCGCGTCGCGGATCGGCGCCGCCACGTGCATGACGGTCGAATTCGGATCGGCGTATTCGCTGCGCGTGGAGCGCGCACCGTAACGGCCGCGCAGCGTCAGGTACACGTCGTTCCAGCGCGAATAGTCGCGCCCGACGTCGCGCCCGGCGCTGTCGAACACGACGATGCCGCGCGCGTCGGTGACGTAGATGCGATATTGCGAGGTGCGCTTTCCGAAGCCCCAGATCTGCGCGCCGTAATCGCGCCCGGCCATCGCGCGCACGCGCCGGGCGAAGGCGCCGTCGTCGATGCGGCCGGCGAGAAAGTCGTCGGTGGCCAGTTCGGCGAGCACGTTCGCCGTATCGACCAGCGTGTCCTCCATCGCCTGGCGCACGCCGGGCTTCACCTGCGCGACGAACACCTGCGCCAGCAGGAATCCGGTGATCGCGACGATCAGGAAATAGCCCAGGAAGATGCGCAGCCCGATCTTCATGCGCCACCGTCCAGCGAATAGCCCAGGCCGCGATGCGTGCGGATCGGATCGGCGTCGGGCGCGACCTCGCGCAGCTTCGCGCGCAGGGTCTTGATGTGCGTGTCCACGGTGCGGTCGCCGCTCTCCAGCGCATCGCCCCACACGCGGTCCATCAACTGCGCACGCGACAGCACCGCGCCCGGGCGTTGCAGCAGCGCGGCGAGCAGGCCGTATTCGTAGCGCGTGAGGTCGAGCGTGCGGCCCCGGTAGCGGATGCGATGACCGTCCGCGTCGTGCACGAAACCGCCATCCTCGTGCGCCGCTGGCGCATGCAACCGGCGCAGCACGACGCGCACGCGCGCGACCAGCTCGCGCGGCGAGAACGGCTTGGTCACGTAGTCGTCCGCGCCGATTTCCAGGCCGAGGATGCGGTCGGCCTCGGCGTCCTGCGCGGTGAGGAAGATCACGGGCAGGTCGCGCTCGCGGCGCAATTCGCGGCACAGCGCGAAGCCGCCGATGTCCGGCAGCCCCACGTCGAGCACCGCCAGGTCGAACGCCTGCCCGCGCGCCGCGGCCAGCGCCTCGCCGCCGGTCAGGCAGTGCACCGCCTCGAAGCCGTCCGCGCGCAACGCGTGCAGCACGACCTGGGCGATGGCGGGTTCGTCTTCCACCAGGAGGATGCGCATGGGCCGGGATTGGGGATTCGGTATCGGGGATTCGTAAAATCGAAGGCAAGAGCATACTGGCTCTTTCGAATCCCGAATCCCGATCCCCGATGAACTACCGCCACGCCTTCCATGCCGGCAACCACGCCGACGTGCTCAAGCACATCGCCGTGCTCGCGCTGTGCGACACCCTGACCGCCAAGCCCGCGGCGGCGTTCGCACTGGACACGCACGCCGGGCGCGGGCTTTACGCGCTGGACAGCAATTCGGCCCAGCGCACCGGCGAGGCCGAGGGTGGAATCGGGCGGCTGGTGGCCGAGGCGCCGAAGCACCCGGCCATCGCGCGCTACCTGGCCGCGGTGCGCGCGTGCCGTCACGAGCACGGGCCGACGGCCTACCCCGGTTCCCCCTGGCTGCTCACGCACGCGCTGCGCGAGCAGGACCGTATCGCCGCCTGCGAACTCCATCCGGAGGAAGCGGGACAGCTTCGGCATGTGTTCGAGCGCGACCCGCGCGTCGCCGTGCACGAACGCGACGGCTACGCGGCGATGAAGGCGCTGCTGCCGCCGCGCATCGGTGCCACGCGCTACAACCGTGGGCTGGTGCTGATCGATCCGCCGTTCGAGGCGCAGCTGGAGGAGTTCGACACCGCACTGGCCGCGCTGCGCGACGCGCTGACGCGCTGGCCGCAGGGCATCTACGCGCTGTGGTATCCGATCAAGCTGCGGCGCTCGCTGCAGCCGTTCTACCGCCGTGCGGCGACGCTGCCGGCGAAGTCCTCGTTCGTCGCCGAACTGCTGGTGCGCGCCGACGATTCCCCGCTGCGCATGAACGGCAGCGGGCTGCTGATCCTCAACCCGCCGTGGCAGCTCGACCAGACGCTCGCCGGCGTGTTGCCGCTGCTGGCGAAGGTACTGGGCGAAGGCGCGCAGGCGGAAAGCCGGCTGGAGTGGCTGGTGCGCGCGGCGTAGGTTGCGTTCATGTCGGCTTTGCAGCCCGGGTAAGCGAAGCGCACCCGGGTTGGAGAGGCGACCGCGTCCCCGGGTGCGCTTCGCTTACCCGGGGGACGAAGAACTCCGTCATGCGGCGAATGCCTGGGGACGACTACTCCAACCGCCCCCCGCCTCGAACCCTCAAACCGCCTTGCAATCCGGTTCGAAGAAACTCCAGCGCACTTCCGGGAAACTCTGCTTCAGCGCGCGCTCGATCACGTTGATCTGGTCCACCAGCGTCTCCACGTCGCGCCGCTCGTGCAGTTGCGCCTGCACCGACACCAGCACCTCGTTGCCCAGCTGCAGCGTGATCAGGCTGATCACGCGCTGCACTTCCGGGCGCGCCTCCAGGAATTCGCGCATCTGCTTCTGCCGCGCCGGATCCACGCTCTGGCCGATCAGCATCGCCTTCACTTCGATCGCGACGAACACCGCCACCACGATCAGCAGCGCGCCGATGGCGATGGTGCCCACCGCATCCCACAGCGGATTGCCGGTGACCACCGCCATGACCACCGCGATCAGCGCGAACACCAGGCCCAGCAGCGCGGCGAGGTCCTCGCCGAAGATGACGACCAGCTCGGCCTGGCGGCTTTCGCGGAACCACTGCCACAGGTTGCGGTCGCCGCGCGCCTTGTTGACCTCCTGCAGGCATGCGCGCATCGATACCGATTCGGCCGCGATGGCGAACACCAGCACGCCGACCGCCCACCACCAGTCCTGCAACTGCTCGGGATGCTGGAGTTTGTGGATGCCTTCGTACAGCGAGAACATGCCGCCGACGGTGAACAGCATCACCGCCACCAGGAACGACCAGAAGTAGATCGCCTTACCGTATCCCAGCGGGTATTCCGGCGACGGCGGTGCCTTGGCCTGGCGCATGCCCAGCAGCAACAGCAACTGGTTGCCGCAGTCGGCCAGCGAGTGCACGGTCTCGGCCAGCATCGCGCTGGAGCCGGTGAAGAACGCGGCCAGGCCCTTGGCCACCGCGATCGCGAAATTGGCACCGAGCGCGAACAAGATCGCGCGGGTCGAATCACCACCACCAGCCATGCGTCGTCCTTAAAGAGTTGGGTGAGACCAGGGCTGAACCGGCCAGCCTTGCCGCGCCGGGAGTGGCGCCGTGGTATTTGCGAAAGCGGCGCGAGTCTAGCATCGCCCCATGTAGCGCCGATGCGGGCGTCGCGTGTGGGTTGCGTCAAACCGGCACGCGCGGGCGGCTTCCGGTGGCGTCAATCGGCGAGTTCGCGCTGCGTCTTCTTCGGCAGTTTCGCGCGGACCAGCTCGTAGCTGCGGCGCAGCAGCGCCTGCAGTTCCTTCGCCGGCACGCGCCCGGGATCGGCCACCATCACCCAGTGCGCACGCGCCAGGTACGGGGCCGGTTCGAAGCCGGGGCGGCCGGTCAGTTCCAGGAAGCGCTCGTCCTCGACCTTGAAGCTCAGGCTGCCGGTGCCGTGCACGCGGGTGACGCAGAACATCTTCCCGGCGACCGAGAACACCAGGTCCTCGCCCCACTTGATCGAGGACTCCACGCCCGGCCAGCCGCCCACCCATTCCCGCAACTTCGCGCCGTCCATCGCCTGCCCGCCCCGTGAAGAATGTGAATACGGGCAGTGTGCCAATATCCGCCCATGGCCGCGCGCGAACGACTCCCGCCCTGGCACGAACGGATGCGTCTTCCCAACGGACGCGAAGTATTGATTCGTCCGATCCGCCCCGAAGACGCAGAACCGATCCGCGCCAGCTTTTCCCTGCTCCAGCCGGAGGAGGTGCGACAGCGCTTTTCTTCCGACATCCAGCGCGACGCGTTGTCGGAGATGACGCCCGAAGCCGCCGAGCGGATGACCCGCATCAACCCCAAGAACGAATTCGCGCTGGTCGCGGCCGAGCCGCTGCCGCCGGGCGAGGCGCTGGTCGGCGCGGTCGCGCGCATCGCGGTGGACGACAACGGCCGCGACGCCGAATTCGCCATCCTGGTCAGCCACTACGTCGCCAACATGGGCTTGGGCCGGTACCTGATGACCCGGCTGGTGAAATGGGCGCGCGGCAAGAAGCTGGACTGCGTCTACGGCGACGTGTTCGAGCACAACCAGGCGATGCTGTCGCTGGCCGAATCGCTGGGCTTCGAGCGCAGCAACCGGCAGGACGCCACCGGGCTGGTGCGCGTGCGGCTCGATCTGAAGCCCAGGGCCGCCTGAGCGACCCCGGGTGGCCGGCCGCGTAGGGCCGCCGCGTTGGAACGGGATGACAGGGGGCCTCGCGGCAGGCACAGCCGCGCGCGTCCACGAACGGACAGCTTCCGGACATCCCCGCCATGAACATCAACGAAGAGCGCCTCAACCAGTTCCTCGGCCATGCCGTGGGCGACCTCGGCGCGGCGATCAGCGCCACCCTCATGCTGGTGGGCGACCAGCTCGGCCTGTACCGCGCGCTCGCCGACGAGCCGATGGGCGCGGCCGACCTCGCCCGCCGTACCGGCACCAACGAGCGCTACATCCGCGAATGGCTGGGCAACCAGGCCGCCGGCGGCTACGTCGAGTACGACCGCGCCAGCGACACCTACTCGCTCAGCGCCGAACAGGCGCTGTGCCTGGCCGATCCCGGCGGGCCGGTCGACCTGCCCGGCGCGTATTCGATCGTCGAGGCGACCTTCCACGCGCTGGAAAAGACCAAGGACAACTTCCGCACCGGCCAGGGCATGGAATGGGGCGAGCACCATCCCTGCCTGTTCCATGGCACCGAACGCTTCTTCCGCGCCGGCTACAACGCGCACCTGGTGACCGAGTGGCTGCCCGCGCTGGAGGGCGTGGTCGACAAGCTGCGCGCGGGCGCCAAGGCCGCCGACGTCGGCTGCGGCCACGGCGCGAGCACCTCGCTGATGGCGCGTGCGTTTCCGCAATCGACGTTCTACGGCTTCGACTACCACGGCCCGTCGATCGACGTCGCCCGCGAGCGCGCGCGGCAGGCCGGCGTGGAGAACGCGCGGTTCGAAGCGGCCGACGCGACCGGCTACATGGAGAAGGACTTCGACCTGATCTGCTTCTTCGATTGCCTGCACGACATGGCCGACCCCGTCGGCGCGGCGCGGCACGCGTTGCAGGCGCTCAAGCCCGATGGCACGTGCATGCTGGTCGAACCCTTCGCCGGCGACAGCGTGGCGGAGAACCTCAATCCGGTCGGTCGCGTGTATTACGGTGCGTCCTCGCAGATCTGCGTGCCGGTGTCGCTCGCGCGCAACGGCCCGGCGCTCGGTGCGCAGGCCGGCGAGGCGCGGCTGCGGCAGGTGATGCTGGACGCGGGCTTCACGCGGTTCCGGCGGGCGACGCAGACGCCGTTCAACCTGGTGTTCGAGGCCAGGCCTTGAGGCCAGGAACGAGGGAAGAGGAACGGGAAACGAGTGGCTACGCCTGCTCGTTTCCCGTTCCCGATCACTCGTTTTTCCAGTAGCGAGGGGGCACGCGCGCCGCGGGCGGAATGTCCGCGGCGCGCTTCTATTCGCGACCTGCTCGCAGGAGCTGGGCCACAACCGCCTCCAGCGGCACGGCCTTCATTGGGGGATTCCGTAAAATGCGGGCTCTTTGCGCTGGGAGCGACGGCTTCCGGCGCTGCCCTTGTTTTCACCGCCCCACGCGCCCCACATCCTTCCGATGCCGAAGTCCGCACTCCCGACGCCCCCCCTGCCCCGCGCCGGCCAGCAGCGCGCCTGGTGGCGCGCCCCGGCCTCGCCGTCCGCGCTGGCCTTCCACATCGCCGCCGCCGCTGCCGCGCACGACGCCCCGCTGCTGGTGGTCGCGCGCGACAACCACGGAGCGCACCAGCTCGAATCCGACCTGCACACGCTGCTCGGCGCGCAGCAGTCGGACCTGCCGGTGATCGGTTTCCCCGACTGGGAAACCCTGCCCTACGACGTCTTCAGCCCGCATCCGGACATCGTCAGCCAGCGACTGGCCGCGCTGCACCGCCTGCCCACGCTCAAGCGCGGCATCGTGATCGTGCCCGTGCAGACGCTGCTGCAGCGCCTGGCACCGCTCAAGCACGTGGTCGGCGGCAGTTTCGACGTGAAGACCGGCCAGCGGCTGAACCTCGACGCGGAAAAACGCCGTCTGGAATCCGCCGGCTACCGCCACGTGCCGCAGGTGCTCGATCCAGGCGATTTCGCCGTGCGCGGCGGGTTGCTCGATGTGTATCCGATGGGCGCCGACCAGCCGTTCCGCGTCGAGCTGCTGGACGACGAGATCGAGACGATCCGCGCGTTCGATCCAGAATCGCAGCGTTCCCTGGAGAAAATCGACGCGGTGCACCTGCTGCCCGGCCGCGAAGTGCCGCTGAGCGATGTCGCGCTCAAGCGCGCGCTCGATGCGTTGCGCGACCGGTTCGACCTCGATACGCGCCGGAGCGCGCTCTACCAGGACCTGAAGGCCGGCCTGGCGCCTCCGGGCATCGAGTACTACCTGCCGCTGTTCTTCGATACGACGTCCACGCTGTTCGATTACCTCGACGCGAACACGCTCCCGGTGATCGCCGATGGCGCGATGGAGGCGGCCGGCCAGTTCTGGACGCACACCGGCGAGCGCTACGAACAGCGTCGTCACGATCTGGAACGCCCGCTGCTCCCGCCCGACGCGCTGTACCTGCCGCCGGACACGCTGCGCGAGCGCCTCAACGCCGGCGCACGCGTGGAGGTCTGCGGCGAAGGCCATGCGCAGCGCGAACGCGCGAGCGCGCTCGGCGACCAGCCCGCACCGGCATTGCCCGTCGCCGCGCGCGATCACGCGCCGGCCGATGCGCTCAAATCGTTCCTGTCGAGCTATCCCGGCCGCGTGCTGATCGCGGCGGATTCGCCGGGCCGGCGCGAGGCGCTGCTGGAAATACTGCAGTCGGGCGCATTGAAGCCGGACGTCGTCGCCGATTTCGCGGCATTCCAGCGTGAGGACGGCGCCAAGTTCGCCATCGCGGTCGCGCCGCTCGAGGACGGCTTCGCGATCACCGATCCCGCCTTCGTCGTCCTCACCGAACGCCAGCTGTTCCCCGAACGCGCGAGCCAGCCGCGTCGCCGACGTCGCGTCGGCCGCGAGCCGGAAGCGATCATCAAGGACCTGGGTGAACTCACCGAAGGCGCGCCGATCGTCCACGAAGACCACGGCGTCGGCCGTTATCGCGGCCTGGTGACGCTGGAAGCCGGCGGCATGCCCGCCGAATACCTGGAAATCGAATACGCGAAGGGCGACCGGTTGTACGTGCCGGTCGCGCAGCTGCACCTGATCAACCGCTATTCCGGCGCGTCGGAAGAAACCGCGCCGCTGCATTCGCTCGGCGGCGAGCAGTGGACGAAGGCCAAGCGCAAGGCTGCCGAAAAGGTGCGCGACGTCGCCGCCGAACTGCTGGAAATCCAGGCCAAGCGGCAGGCGCGCGCGGGACTGGCGATCGACGTGGACCGCGCGGTGTACGAGCCGTTCGCGGCGGCGTTCCCGTTCGAGGAAACGCCCGACCAGCACGCGGCCATCGAAGCGGTGCTGCGCGATCTTTCATCGAGCCAGCCGATGGACCGCGTGGTCTGCGGCGACGTCGGTTTCGGCAAGACCGAGGTCGCCGTGCGCGCCGCGTTCGCCACCGCCATGGGCGGCAAGCAGGTCGCGGTGCTGGTGCCGACGACGCTGCTGGCCGAACAGCACTACCGTAATTTCCGCGACCGTTTCGCCGATTGGCCGATCAGGGTCGAAGTGCTGTCGCGCTTCAAGACCAAGAAGGAGATCGAGACGGAACTGGCCAAGGTCGCCGAAGGCACCATCGACGTGATCGTCGGCACGCACCGCCTGCTGCAGAAGGACGTGCGCTTCAAGGACCTGGGCGCGGTGATCGTCGACGAGGAACAGCGTTTCGGCGTGCGCCAGAAGGAAGCGCTGAAGGCGCTGCGCGCGAACGTGCACCTGCTCACGCTGACGGCCACGCCGATTCCGCGCACGCTCAACATGGCGATGGCGGGCCTGCGCGATCTGTCGATCATCGCGACTCCGCCGGCGCATCGCCTCGCCGTGCAGACCTTCGTCGTGCCGTGGGACGACATGCAGCTGCGCGAGGCGTTCCAGCGCGAGCTGTCGCGCGGCGGCCAGGTGTATTTCCTGCACAACGACGTGGAGAGCATCGGGCGCATGCAGCGCCAGCTGGTCGAACTGGTGCCCGAGGCGCGCATTGGCGTCGCGCACGGCCAGATGCCGGAGCGCGAGCTGGAGCGCGTGATGCTCGACTTCCACAAGCAGCGCTACAACGTGCTGCTGTCGACGACGATCATCGAATCGGGCATCGACATCCCCAACGCGAACACCATCATCATCCACCGCGCCGACCGCTTCGGCCTGGCGCAGCTGCACCAGCTGCGCGGGCGCGTCGGTCGTTCGCATCACCGCGCCTACGCCTATCTCGTCGTGCCCGATCGCAAGGCGATGACCGACGATGCGCGCAAGCGCCTCGATGCGATCGCGGCGATGGACGAACTCGGCGCGGGCTTCACCCTGGCCACGCACGACCTGGAAATCCGCGGCGCCGGCGAACTGCTCGGCGAGGAACAAAGCGGCCAGATGGCGGAAGTCGGCTTCAGCCTCTACACCGAATTGCTGGAACGCGCGGTGCGTTCGATCCGCCAGGGCAAGCTGCCGGACGTGGACGCGGTGGAAGCGCGCGGCGCGGAAGTGGAGCTGCGCGTGCCGGCGCTCATCCCCGACGATTACCTGCCCGACGTGCACACGCGCCTGACGCTCTACAAGCGCATCAGCGGCGCGCGCGATGCGGACGAACTGCGCGAGTTGCAGGTGGAGATGATCGACCGCTTCGGCCTGTTGCCGGACGCGGCGAAGTTCATGTTCGCGGTCGCCGAACTGAAGCTGCGCGCGACCGAACTGGGCATCCGCAAGCTCGACCTGGGCGAGGCCGGTGGTCGCGTGCATTTCGTCGAGAAGCCCAACGTCGATCCGATGGCGATCATCCGCCTGATCCAGGGCCAGCCGAAGCTCTACAAGATGGAAGGGCCGGACAAGCTGCGCATGACGCTCGACCTGCCGGACGGTTCGTCGCGCGTGCTGGCGGCCAAGGGCATCCTGACGGCACTTCAGCCGGCCGCGTGAGGTCGGCTATGGTGGGCGGCATGAAGATGCCGCTCACCGCCCTGGTTCTTTCCTCGTGCCTGTCGCTGCTGTCCGGCTGTGCGTCCGCTCCGGATGCGAGCGCGCATCGCGATGGGCCCGCGACGCCCAACCATGCGTCGATGACGTTCGTGATCGTGCGCCACGCGGAGAAGGTCGCGGACGGTTCGAAGGATCCGCCGCTGACCGAAGCGGGACGCGCACGCGCGCAGGCCCTGGCGCAGCGGTTGTCATCGGTGCCGGTGATCGCGGTGTACACCACGCCGCTGCAGCGCACCCGCCAGACCGCGACGCCGACCGCGCAGGAACATGGACTGCCCCTGATCACCTACGACGCGAAGCTGCCGGCCGCCGATTTCGCCACGCGGTTGCGGCAACGGCACGCGGGACAGACGGTGCTGGTCGTGGGTCATAGCAACACCGTGCCGGATATCGCGTCGGCGCTGTGTTCGTGCGAAGTCGCGCCGATGAGCGAGGCGGAGTACGACCGGCTCATGACGGTGCGGGTCGATGGGTCGGGGCGTGCTTCGTTTGAAGTTGGGCGGCAGTAGCCTTGCGGCGGCGATAGGCCGGGCGGCGGTGCCGCTCCCTTCCCCCTTTCGGGAGAAGGCGCCCGCAGGGCGGATGAGGGGCAACGGAGCAACCAGGCGGGGCCGGCCCCTTCCCTCCGCGCCGACCCAAACCGCGCCGCACTGACGCTTTTACTCACTGCTCACTCCTCTCCCCTCGCTCTACCGTCACCCCTCACCCCACCCCCTCGCCGGGAGGGAGAGGGGCTCAAGCGCTGGCGCCATGCGGCCGTGTTTCAGCGAAGCGCCCACCTCACAGCTGCGACTCCACCGGCAACCACCGCACCACCGCCGCCATCGCGCGGCGCTTCCAGTCGGCGTCCGGCTCGCGCGTCCACATGCGCGGGGGATCGGCGCCCGCGTCTTCCCAGCGCAGTTCGCCGTTTTCCAGCCACAGCCGGTAACTGTTCTCGTGGCCGACCTTCCATTCGTACAGGCGCAGCAGATCGCGTGTGAGCTGCGTGTCGGTGAACAGGATGCCCATCTCGGTGTTGAGATTGATCGAGCGCGGATCGAAGTTCACCGAACCGACGAACCCCACGTCGCCGTCGGACATGAACGCCTTGGTGTGCAGGCTCGCCTCGCTCGACGAGGAACCGAGCAGCCCGCTGCCGCCTCCGCTCGGCGACCCACGCGCCTTCAGTTCGTACAGTTCGATGCCGCCCCGCAGCAGCGGCACGCGATACGGCGCATAACCGCCATGCACCGCCGCGACGTCCGTGGCGGCCAGCGAATTGGTCAGGATGCCGATGCGCACGCCTCGATCGCGCATGCGCAGCAGCGACGCCACGCCGTCGTCGCCCGGCACGAAGTACGGCGAACTGATGAACATCTCGCGTCGGGTGTCGACGAACGCCGGCGTGATCGCATCGATCAGCCAGTCGCCGCGACGCGGTGCACCTTCGGCCTTCTGCGGCGGATCGGACACCACGTGCGCGTCCGGCGTCCAGCGCAGCCCGCGGCTGCCGCGCAGCAGCGCCTGCACGCTGGGCGAACGGCGCAGCTGTTCGACGTAGGGTCTGGCGTCTTCCGAGCGGTATTCCAGCGCACCCACGCGCCGCAGACGCGGCAGCGAGAGCTCGTCCGCGTCGACCAGCTGGTCCAGCGGAATCGCCGCCGGGCTGTTCCAGTACGCGTCGAAGATGCGCGCGGTTTCGCGCACCGGTTCGCCGATAACGGCGAGATCGGCGTCGAGGAAGTTCGACGCCTCCGCCGCGCCGAAATACTCGTCGCCGATGTTGCGTCCGCCGACCACCGCGATGCGGCCGTCGGCGATCCACGCCTTGTTGTGCATGCGCCGGTTGAGGCTGAACACCCGCAGCAGCAGTTCCACGCCGCGCAGGAAATACGATTGCCGCGCGCGCGAGGGATTGAACAGGCGCACCTCGATGTTCGGATGACGCGCCAGCGCGGCGAGCACGGAATCTTTCGCGTGCGAGTTCAGGTCGTCCAGCAGCAAGCGCACGCGCACGCCGCGATCGGCCGCGCGCACCACCTCGTGCACGATCAGGCTGCCGGTGAGGTCGGGCTTCCAGATGTAGTACTGCAGGTCGAGGCTGCGCCCGGCCTCGCGTGCGGTCAGCGCGCGCACGGTGAAGGCGTCGAGGTTGTCGGCGATCAGCGACAGCCCGGCCTGGCCGGGATGCGCCTGCTCCATCGGTGCGATGGAGCGGTCCAGCGGCGTCTCCACCACGGCGGCGGGAATCGCCTGCGAGGGCGCGCCGCGCGCACGCTGGGCGAAACGCCCGTAGCTGTAGACCGACAGCAGCGACGCCGTCGCCAGCAGCAGCACGGCCAGGCCAATCCACCGCAGCTTCCGGGTCATGTGGATCCCGCGTTGTGCATTGCATCGATTCTAGCGACGGGCGCCGCAACGACTCATTCACGCCCGGCGATCACCGCATCGATGCACGCAGCGGCTAGACTCGCGCCGGTCCCGTCGCCGACGAATCCGATTCGATGCCGTTCCGTCCCGCGCCCGTCCTGTCCGTCCCGCTCCTTTCGGTGCTGATCCTCGCCGGCTGCGCCAGCGCGCCGAAGGTGGCGCTGCCGGTCGAAGCGCGCCTGCATCCGGGCCAGCGCATGTCGCTGCCCGAGGGCGCGCGGCTGGTCTACGTCGAAACCGCCAACGATTCGCGCTGCCCGCCGGAGGTTACATGCGTCCACGCCGGCGATGCCGACGTGCGGCTGCGCTTCCACAAGCCCGGCGCGATGCTCGACGTGGTGCTCAAGGCGTCCGAACAGGGCACGCCGCGCCCGATCGGCGCCTGGCACGTCACGCTGCTGGGTCTGGGCCCCGGACCGCGCCCGCCGGCGACACTGCGCGTGGACGGCGCCGACCGCTGAGCCGAACGGACCGTGCCACGGCCGGACGTGCCGTCGCCCGGCGGATGTGACACGCTCGGTGGACGCCCTTTCCGGAGCCCGGCCATGACCCTCCTCGTTTCCCCGCGCGTGCACGACCTCGGCGGTTTCCAGGTGCGTCGCGCCGTGCCGAGTCTCCAGGCGCGCTCGGTCGGCCCGTTCGTGTTCGTCGACCACATGGGGCCGGCGGTGTTCGAGATCGGCCGCGGCATCGACGTGCGCCCGCATCCGCACATCGGCCTGGCGACGGTGACCTTCCTGTGGTCGGGCACGATCACGCATCGCGACACGCTCGGCAGCCTGCAGGACATCAACCCGGGCGACGTGAACTGGATGACCGCCGGCCGCGGCATCGCGCATTCCGAGCGCACGCCGACGACGCTGCGCGAGCACGAGCATCCGCTGCACGGCATGCAGACCTGGGTCGCGCTGCCGCGCAGCGCCGAGGAAGCCGAACCGGGCTTCTTCCACCATCCCGCCGCGAGCCTGCCGCAGCAGCGGCGCGACGGCAGCTGGCTGCGCGTGGTCGCCGGCCGCGGCTACGGCGAGGAATCGCCGGTGCGCGTGTACGCCGACACGCTGTACGTCGCGATCGACCTCGACGCCGACGCGGAGCTCGCGATCGACGACAGCCATCCGCAACGAGCGCTCTACATTCTGGAAGGCGACGCGCAGTTGGACGGCGCGGACATTCCGGCGATGCACCTGGTGGTGCTGGACCCCGGCACCCGCCCGAAGCTCCGCGCGCGCACGCCGGTGAAGGCGATGCTGCTGGGTGGCGAACCGCTCGACGGCCCGCGACACCTGTGGTGGAACTTCGTGTCCAGTTCGAAGGAGCGCATCGAACAGGCGAAGCAGGACTGGCTGGAAGGACGCTTCGGCCGCGTGCCGGGGGACGACGAGTTCATTCCGTTGCCGGAGCGGTGAGCGTCCGGGCTTCGCAAGCCGTTGCTCGCTCGCGGCACGATCGATTGGTTTCGCGCGAAACCACCATGCCTGCATCGATGCGTTGGATGAGGCCCCCAACCGTCCCCGACGCCGACCCATAAGCCGGACGCACCGCCTATTAAGTCTGGTTATTTGTCAAGTGCCGCTTTCTGGACTATGTTCGACCCGGTTCGGCCGAACCGGTCACGGTTCGACGATCGCCTGCAGCCCGGGGGTGATGGGCTGTTTCGTTGCTAGGGGTTACGACCACAGGGGGTTAGTCGTGAAGACGACGGCATGGCGTATGTCGGCCCTGCTCGTGCTCGCCGGGTTCGGCATGGCGAACGCGCACGCGCAGGATTCTCAGGACGGGGGCAACTGCCCGCAGCTGCCCACGGGCTCGGAGCTGACGTGGGAGTACAAGGCCACCGGCGGTTCCGACTTCTGCCGCGCACTGCGCGCGGACGGTTCGGAAGCGTTCGGCCTGTACATCTCGCGCAAGGCGAATTTCGAGCCCAAGCGCGGCAACCGCGCCGAGGAAGGCGTGATCGATGGGCAGAACGTCTACTGGTACAAGGGCGAGCTGGCGACGAAGCCGGACGTGGAAGTCCGCGAGACACTGGTCGAACTGCCGGACGGGCGCGTCGCCCACATCTGGCTCCAGGCGCAGGCGCCGCAACTCGCGCCGATGCTCGGCCAGGTGCAGTCGATCCGCTTCCCCGCCACGCGCCTGAGCAGCAACTGATCCCGCACGCGGCACGTCCGAATCCGCCCGCAAGTCCGGGCGGATCGCCGTGGCACGCCCATCCCGCGCTCCGATCCCGATCGGCCGCCGGCCGGCCTTTGATCGGCTTGCGCGTGCAATCAGCTTCTTTCGCAGTTACCGTCGCTCCTGCCGCACCTAAGATCCGTGCCCGTTTTGCCTGCGGAAGTCGCCGGGCAAACGGTATCCCTCAATCCCTGGGCAGGAGAACAACATGATCAGGAAGCTTGCGGCCGAGTTCATCGGCACGTTCTGGTTGGTCCTCGGCGGCTGCGGCAGTGCGGTGCTGGCGGCCAACTTCGGCGGCGACGGCAATCCACTCGGCATCGGTCTGCTCGGCGTCTCGCTCGCCTTCGGCCTGACCGTGCTGACCGGCGCGTACGCGCTGGGCCATATTTCCGGCGGCCACTTCAATCCGGCGGTGAGCTTCGGCCTGTGGGCCGGCGGCCGTTTCCCGGCGCGCGAGCTGGTGCCGTACATCGTCGCGCAGGTGCTCGGCGGCATCTTCGCCGGCTTCATCCTGTCCATGATCGCCCACGGCGCGCCGGGCTTCGCGATCGATCCCAATGCGGCGGGCGCGTTCGCCAGCAACGGCTACGGCGCGCATTCGCCGGGCGGCTACGGGGTCAACGCGGCGTTCCTGACGGAAATCGTGATGACCGCGATGTTCCTGATCGTGATCCTCGGCGCCACGCACGCACGCGCACCGGTCGGCTTCGCGCCGATCGCGATCGGCCTGGCGCTCACCCTGATCCACCTCATCAGCATCCCGGTGACGAACACCTCGGTGAACCCGGCGCGTTCCACCGGCGTGGGCCTGTTCGCGGGCCAAGTGGCGATGTCGCAGCTGTGGCTGTTCTGGGTCGCGCCGATCGCCGGCGGCCTGCTCGGTGGCGTGATCTACCGCTGGCTCGGCCAGTACGGCCCGGATGTGACGGGCACGCCGCGCTGATCGTCGCGTTGGTCGCAACGAGAAAAGGCCACGCAATGCGTGGCCTTTTCATTGGTCGTTCCACTTCCGGCGTTTGTAGCCCGGGTAAGGCCGCAGGCCGCACCCGGGTTCACCGTCCACGTCACGCGTTCCCCGGGTGCGCTTCGCTTACCCGGGCTACAAAAGCTGTCCGGCGTTTGTAGCCCGGGTAAGGCCGCAGGCCGCACCCGGGTTCACCGTCCACATCACGCGTTCCCGGGTGCGTTTCGCTTACCCGGGCTACAAACGCGAAGGCCGATGTCAGGGCTCCGGATTCGAACGCGCCGCGTTCTCCGCCTTCAACTGCCTGATGAAATCGCCGATCGGCCGCTTCAACTGCTGCAGCAACGGATCGTCGCGATCGCGCAGCACCGCCTCGCTCAGCAGCTTCAGGCCGATGGCGAACGCCGCCGCCTCGTCGTCGCTGCCGAAACGGCCGCTGGCGCGCTGCAGCTCGACGATGCGGAACAGGTCGTCGTGGTTGCCGTCCTCGAACGTCAGCGTGCCGCGCAGCGGCTGGTCCTCGCGCGGCGCGGCGAGGTGCTCGACGGTGATGCGGTAACGGTGTTCGCGTACTGCCATCGGTCATGTACTCCCAACTGCGTGCTACTTGAACGGGCTGCCTAGAAGCGGCCTTCCTGGAAATCGACGAAGGCCTGCATGATCTGCTCCTTCGTGTTCATCACGAACGGACCGTAACGCGCGACCGGTTCGCGCAGCGGACGCCCGGCGACGAGGATCGCGCGAAGTCCGCCCTCGCCCGCACGAAAGCGCACCGTGCGCCCACCGACGAGCACGGCGATCTCCTGCGACACGATCGCCCGCGTCGCATCGCCCTCGCCGATGGAACCGGCGCCTTCGAAGGCGTACGCGAAGGCGTTGTGGCCTTCGGGCAGATCGACGTCCCACTCCACGCCGGGTGCGAGTTCGATGTCGAGGTACACCGGATCGGTCGCCGGCTGGCGGATCGGCCCGGCCACGTCGCCGACGCGCCCGGCGATCACCTTCACGCGCACGCCGTCGGCTGGCTGCAGCTGCGGAATGCGGTCGGGCGCGAATTCCTGGTACTGCGGCTGGCTCATCTTCTCCGCCGCGGGCAGGTTCACCCACAGCTGGAAACCGCGCATGCGGCCTTCCTGCTGTTCGGGCATTTCCGAATGCACCAGGCCACGGCCGGCGGTCATCCACTGCACGCTGCCCGGGACGAGCACGCCTTCGTTGCCGTGGTTGTCCTTGTGGCGCATGCGGCCGTCGAGCATGTACGTGACGGTCTCGAAGCCGCGATGCGGATGGTCCGGGAAGCCGGCGAGGTAGTCCTCGGGCTGGTCGGTGCCGAACTCGTCCAGCATCAGGAACGGATCGAGCATCTCCAGCTGCGGCGTGCCGATCACGCGCGTCAGGCGCACGCCGGCGCCGTCGGAGGCGGGCATGCCGCGCAGGGTGCGGCCGATGTGGGCGAAGTCGGGGCTATTCATGGGGAACCTCCGGTAACTGCTCACCACAATGTCGTGCCGCAGGCGCCCCGCGGCCAGTGCCGTGGGTGGAACGGTCCATGTTCCGAGCGCCGTGCCCGACAGGCGGAGCTCGGAGCTCGGGGCCCGAGGTTTCTTGCTCAACACGCCGAGCCCGGAGCTCGGGCCGCGAGGCTTTTTGCTCGAAGCGCCGAGCCAAGAGCTCGGGACGTGGAGCTTTTTGCTTGAAACGCCGAGCTAGGAGATCGGGACGTGGAGCTTTTTGCTCGAAACGCCGAGCTCGCAGCTCGGGACGCGGAGCTTCTTGCTCGGCACGCCGAGCCCGGAGCTCGGAACGCGGAGCTTTTTGATCGAAGCGCCGAACTCGGAGCTCGGGACGCAAGGCTTTTTGCTCGACGCGCCGAGCTCGCTGCTTCGCAGCTTCACCCTCCCCAACCCTCCCCTGCGCGCAGGGGAGGGAGAAGGAAGCGACGTCATCCATCACCACCCGATGCCGATGCCCGCGCCGGCCGACTGCTCGCTCCCGCTGAACGCCGCGCCCAGCGAGACCGACACGTTCGGCTTCAGCTGGCGCTGGTAGCCGACCGTGAGCGCCTCCTGCCCCTCCGCATAGCCGGCGCCCACGGACACGCGGTTCGTCGTCTGGATGTTCGCCGCGCTGGACGCCATGTGGACCATCGCAGCGTTCATCGCGCCGTGGCGGTTGATGCGGCGGTCGGTCTGGCGGAACTGGTCGTCCACCTGCCCGCGCAGGTCCTCGATGGCCTGCATCGGCACCGCGACGATTTCGCTGACGCGCTGGTCGGTGTAGGCGTTTGCCTGGTTGAGCGTGGTCACGGACTGCTCCTGCATCTGCCGCACGTTCACCGCGTCGGTGCCGGACGCGCCATCGGCGACGTTCGCCACCTGGCGCTCCGCACCGGCCGCGCCGACGGACACCGTGTTCGCGCGATCGGCCACCGAGTTGGCACCGAGCGCGACGCTGTTGGGCGCATTCGCCTGCGCGTTGCTGCCGGCGGCTACCGAATTGCTGCCGCTCGCGCTCGCCGGCGCGGCGTCCTGCGCGGTGAAGCGCGCATCACTGGCGCCACCCTGCGCGTCGAGGAACTGCAGGGCCGATGCGACGTCGTTGAACACGTTGCCGCCGAGCACGAACTGAGGCGCCAGCAGGACGCCGCCGTTCACCAGCGAACTGTCGCCGACGAGCGCGCCGCTCACGCTGGAAAGTGCGCCGTACAGCTGGCCGCCGTTGATCGCCTCGGTGCTGCCCGCGGCGACAAGCCCGGCGCCCAGGTTCACGATGCGGTTTGGTCCCGCGCCCAGATGGTTCGCACTGAACGCTCCGGCGCCCGCGTCCCACAGCAACGCATCGCCCGCGGACACCTGCACCGCACGAAGTTGCGCGACGTTGACCGCATCGGTGTCCGCACTGCCGGCGGCGACGTGCGTCAGCTTGCGACTGCCCGACGGATTGCCGATCGACACTTCACCGACGGAGGTCTGCGGCGCGGCCAGTGCGAACGCGGCGTATCCGGTCTGCGCGCCGACGCTGGTCATCGACGCCAGTCCGAGCGCGACCGATCCGTCGTGCACGACCTGCGCGCTCGCGCCGAGCGCCAGGCTGCCGATGCCCAACGCCTGCGCGGCAGATCCCAGGGCGATCGCCGATTCCTGGTCCGCGAAGGCATCGCGCCCGATCGCCACGCCAGCGAAGGCGTCCAGGCCGACGCGCGAACGCAGGCCGATGGCGATGCCCTGGTCCGCCACGGCGATCGCCTCGTGTCCCATGACGACGCTGTCGTCGCCGTTGGCGATCGCCACGTGCCCCACTGCGACGGAACTGGCGCCGGAGGCCAGCGTGTTCGCCCCCAGCGCGCTCGCGCCGTCCGCGTTGGCGATGGCGTTGAAACCCGCGGCAAGCGAGAGCGTCGCCAGCGCCTGCGCCTGCGTGCCGAGCGCCACGGCGTTGTCCGCGCCGGCGGTCGCGCCGGTGCCGCAGACGAACGCGCCGGTGCCGACGGCAATCACCGTCTGTCCGGTAGGACCGTTGCACGCTTCCTGCGCCCGGACGCGGTCCGGGAGGCAGGTTCCGGAGCAGGCCGCAAGCAGGACGAGGCACTTCACGGCCGGTCGCAGTGGACGCGGCGATGCGGTTCGAAGGCGGATCATGGCGCGCTCCCGAGGCAATCGGCGCCGACGGATGGCGGCGTCGCCGAACCCCTGCGCGCG
The DNA here is from genome assembly GCF_057747855.1 of Lysobacter sp. SCRH-1R. NCBI lineage: Bacteria > Pseudomonadati > Pseudomonadota > Gammaproteobacteria > Lysobacterales > Lysobacteraceae > Lysobacter > Lysobacter sp. SCRH-1R. The sequence goes on from NZ_CM173227.1 coordinate 2,804,599, forward strand.
CGCATCACCACGCGATCACGCGCCTGACGTTCGAGCGGGCTGAGCTTTACGCCTGCGCCCGTTCAATGCCGATGAAGGACGCTCGCCCAGCTCGTGTCATCGCCGCGATGCGAGCCCGTTCGTGGGTCAGCTTATCTACGGGTAATGCGCCAGCAACGATGAATGCGCGCGTCGCGTTCGAAATCCGGCGGGATCGTGCGGGCGCTGATGTCCTCGACCTTCGCAAAGGTTTCAACGCTCGCCTCGTCCAGGCGGAAGCGGCGGAAGTTGTTCGAGAAATACAGCACGCCGCCGTCGGCCAGGCGCTCCACCGCCGCGCGCAGCAGGCGCACGTGCTGCGCCTGCACGTCGAAGTCCTGCGCGCGCTTGGAGTTGGAGAACGTCGGCGGGTCGCAGAAGATCAGGTCGTACTGGTGCGTGTCCGCTTCCAGCCACGTCAGCGCGTCGGCCTGCACGAGCCGATGGCGCGTGCCGCCGATGTCGTTCTCGCGCAGGTTGTCGGCGCACCATTCCAGGTACGTGGCCGACAGGTCGACCGTCGTGGTCAGTCGCGCGCCGCCGACGGCCGCGTGCACCGTCGCCGCGCCCGTGTAGCCGAACAGGTTGAGGAAACGCGTGTCGTGCGCTTCCTCCGCGATGCGCAGGCGCATCGGGCGATGGTCGAGGAACAGGCCGGTGTCGAGGTAATCGAACAGGTTCACGCGCAGCAGGACGTCGCCTTCGCGCACGGTGACGAATTCGCCACGCGAATCCATCGCACCGTACTTGCTGCCGCCCTTGCCTCGCGCGCGCGTCTTCAGCGCCACGTTCTCGCGCGGCACGTTGAATACGTCGCGCGCGGCGGCCAGCAGTTCGTTGAGGCGACGACGCTGGACGTTCTCCGGAATCTCCTGCGGCGCGGCGTATTCCTGCACGTGCAGGAAGGTGCGCGGGGTCTGCTCGTGGGTCGTGTAGACGTCGATCGCCGCAGCGTATTCGGGAATATCGGCGTCGTACGCGCGATAGCACGTGACGCCTTCGCGTTCGCGCCAGCGCTTGAGCTTGTGCAGGTTCTTGCGCAGGCGGTTGGCGACCATCTGTGCGCCTTCCGACAGCGTGGGCGCCACTTCCGCGCCGGTGTCGTCGGTACGACGACGCTGCGCCGGCGCGATGGGATCGCACACGATCAGCGTGCATTCGATCGCGCCGTTGAACACCTGGTACTTCTTCTGCGCGCGCAGCCCGGTGGCGAACGCGAGTTCCGCATCGCCGCACAACAGGCTCGCGCGCCACTGCGGCGTCGCGCGCTTCAGGGCATCGCCGAGCGCCCGATACAGCGCGGGATCGGCGGCGAGGCGCGCGTCGTAAGGCGGATTGCAGACGACCAGGCCGTTGCGTGCGTCTTCGCCTTGCGCGCCCGGCGCATGGTCCAGCGAACGGATGTCGCCGACGTGGAAATCGATGAGCCCGGCCAGACCGGCCAGCACCGCGTTGTCCTGTGCCGCGCGGATCGCGTGCGGGTCGGTGTCGCGGCCGAAGAACGCCCCGCGCAGCGAATTCATGCCGGCCGCTTCGCGCTTGCGCGCGTCGTCCAGCATCGTGCTCCACGCAGCGGTGTCGAAACCTGGCCAGCGCGTCGGCGCATCGTGGCCGTGTCGCTGCAATCCCGGTGCGACGTCGGCGGCCATCAGCGCGCCTTCGATCAGCAGCGTGCCGCTGCCGCACATCGGATCCAGCAGCGATCCACCTTCTGCGTACACCTTCGTCCACTGCCCGCGCATCAGCACGGCGGCGGCGAGGTTCTCCTTCAGCGGTGCCTCGCCCTGCTTCGTGCGCCAGCCACGACGGTGCATCGGACCGCCGGACAGGTCGATCGACACGATCGCGCGACCCTTGCGCAGCACGAGGTTCACGCGCAGGCCGGGCGATTCGACGTCGACGTCCGGACGCGTGCCGGTCTTGCCGCGCATCACGTCGACGATGGCGTCCTTGACGCGCTGCGCGGCGTAGCGTGCGTGCGTGATCGCCTCGCCCGAGACGTGCGCGTCCACCGCGACCGTGTCGCCCTGCGCGAGGTGCCGCGTCCAGTCGATCGCGGCGACGCCGGCGTAGAGCGCGTGTTCGTCGGGGCAGTCGAACTCGCCGATGGGCCACAGCACGCGGCTGGCCAGGCGCGACCACAGCACGGCGCGCTGCGCGTCGGCGAGCGTGCCTTCGGCGTTGACGCCGGCGATGGCCGCGGTGGCGCGCGCGCAGCCGAGCGCGGCCAGCTCGTCGGCGAGCAGGTATTCCAGGCCTTTGCCGCAGCTGGCGAAGAACTTCATGTGCATGTTGCTCAGAGCGAGGCGAGCAGCGCGGCGAAGGCCTCGGCGCTCGCTTCGACATGGTTGGAAAGGCGGTGACTGTCGTCCACCAGCAGCAGCCGCGCACTGCGCGCGTACGCCCAGGCGACGACTTCGGCCGGCGCGATGAGTTCGTCGTTCCAGCCGTGGATGATCGAGGTCGGCACGTTCGCGGCGGTCAGGCGCGGCGCCTCGCCCATGCGCACCGGCGGTGCCATCAGGAACAGTCCGAGCGTGGGCACCTTCAGCGACACGAGGCCGGAGATGTACGCGCCCAGGCTCGAACCGGCCAGCACCACCGGCCCACGCGTCGCGGCGGCCTGCGCCAGGCGGAGGAGGCGTTCGACGCGCGCGGGCACGTCGCCGAGTTCGCTCACGTCGCGCTTCGCATCCAGGTCGGTGTAGTCGGGGCGCTCGTGGGTCCAGCCCAGCCGCTGCGCCGCGTCGGCGAGCGCGGCGACCTTGGTGGCGTCCGGGCCGCTCTCGAAGCCGTGGGAAAGGATGCAGTGTCCGGGTGCGTTCATTCGTTGGAGTCTGGTTCGTGGATCGCGACGACCGCGTCGCCGCGGCGGATCGTGCCGCCCTGCAGGATGCGCGCGCACAGGCCACCGTGCCCACGCATCGCATTGAAACCGCCAGGGCCGAGCGCGGCTTCCATGCGCGAGCATGGATCGCATGGGTCGGTGCCTTCCAGCATGACCTCGCCGACGCGGAACCGCCGGCCCTTCAACGCCACCAGCGGAATGCCGGAGACGACAAGGTTCCGGCGCAGCATCGCCGGCGGCACGGACGTGTGGCCCGACAACGCGGCGATCACCGGCAGGTGTTCGGCCTGGATCAGCGTGATGCCGCGCTTGCCGCTGCCGCCGGCGTAGCGGTCGCCGACGAGGCCGGCGCCGGTTTCGGCCACCGCTTCCGCCACTTCGTCCATCTCGACGTCGCGTTTCGGTCGCAGGCCGATCCATTCCACCGCGCCGGTTTGCGGCAGCGTGGCCATCAGCTTGCCCAGCTCGGAGTCGGGCGGCGGGAGTTTCATGGGCGGTTCCGTCCGGGGGTCGGACCGCGACGGGCGCGGGCGGGAAGTTGCCCAGCGGAGGCTGGGGCGCCGCGCATGGCGCGCGGGAGGCGAATGGTAGCATCCGGCCCCATGTCGCCCGCCCCTTCGGCCCCGCCCATCGCCTTCGATCCGCTGCCCTACCAGGAACGGCTGGAGGCGCGATCGCTGGACCAGATCGACCTCGTCGTCATCCACTGCACGGAACTTCCCGACCTCGCGATGGCGCGGCGCTTCGGCGAGGAAGAGCTGTACGAAGGTTCGCGCACCGGCAACAGCGGCCACTACTACATCGATCGCGACGGCAGCGTGCACCAGTACGTCGCGCTCGACCGCATCGCCCATCACGTGCGCGGGCACAACACGCGGGCGGTCGGCATCGAGCTGGTGAACCGCGGGCGGTATCCGGACTGGCTGGCGGCATCGCGCCAGGCGATGGACGAGGCGTATACGGCCGCGCAGATCGAAGCGCTGATCGCGCTGCTGCGTTGGCTGGAAGGCGAGCTGCCGTCGCTGCGCTCGATCGCGGGGCACGAGGACCTGGATACGACGCAGGTGCGCGCGACCGACGATCCGGATGTGCTGGTGCATCGCAAGCGCGATCCGGGGCCGATGTTTCCGTGGGAGCGGGTGATGGGGGCGGTGGGGTTGCGACGGGTGCCGTAGCGATCCTTCGCTGCGAATGACGGAGCCTTTGTAGCCCGGGTAAGCAGCCGTTGTAGCCCGGGTAAGCGAAGCGCACCCGGGGAACCGCAGCGCCTCCCGGGCGTGCTTCGCTTACCCCGGCGACAACCCGCTGGCGTTCGCCGTCATTGCAGCGGGGGCTGGAACCCGTTTTGGCTTTCCCCCTGCGCGCGAGTCGTCAAGCCACCGCGGGTGCGCGCGTGATCGCACGCCCCGCCCTCACCCCAGCCTCTCTCGCGGGGGAGAGGGGCCCAGGCACCCGCAAAAAAGCCGACCAACCCCCCGGGTATACTTCCGTCCCGCCTCCGACAAAGCCTGCGCATGACCTCGCCCGCCAACGAGCAAGTCGTTCACGAACTGGTCGAACTGCTCTCGCTGGAGCGGCTGGAGGACAACCTCTTCCGCGGGCAGAGCCGCGACATCGGCACCAAGTACGTGTTCGGCGGGCAGGTGCTCGGGCAGGCGCTCTCGGCCGCGCAGGCGACGATGCAGGTCCCGCGCGCGGCGCATTCGCTGCACGCCTATTTCCTGCGCGCCGGCGACATCGCCGCGCCGATCGTCTACCAGATCGACCGCACCCGCGACGGCGGCAGCTTCTCGGTGCGGCGCATCACCGCGATCCAGCACGGCGAGGTGATCTTCTTCATGGCCGCCTCGTTCCAGCAGGACGAGGACGGCGGCGAGCACCAGCTCTCCATGCCCGAGGTGCCCAAGCCCGAGGACATCGATCCCGCGCCGGCCGTGCCGGAGCACGTGATGGCGACGCTGCCGATCAAGATCCAGCGCTGGCTTTCGCGCAGGGGGCCGTTCGAGTTCCGCCACGTCTACCCGCGCGACGAACTCAACCCGCCCAAGCGCCCGCCGTACCAGCAGTTCTGGTTCCGCCTGACCGAACGCGTCGGCGATGCACCGGAACTGCACCGTGCCCTGCTCGCCTACGCGTCGGATTTCCACCTGCTGGGCACGGCGACCTTCCCGCACGGCATCAGCTATTACCAGCCGAACGTGCAGATGGCTTCGCTGGACCATGCGCTGTGGTTCCATCGTCCCTTCCGCGCCGACGACTGGCTGCTCTACTCCATCGACAGCCCCAGCGTGCAGGGCAGCCGCGGCCTGGCGCGCGGGCAGATCTTCGACCGCGCCGGGCACCTGGTCGCCAGCACCGCGCAGGAAGGCCTGATCCGCGTGGTGAAGGACGCGGCCGCGGCGGGGCACGTGCCGGCGAAGGAGTGATCGGCGCCGGGATTCGTGAACGCCACGACGCCTCGCTTCCGCACCGGCGACAACGCACGTAGGACCCACGCCATGCTCTTGCGAATCCCCCATCCCGAATCCCGAATCCCGCGCCCATGAGACAGGTCTTCTCCAGCCAGCGCCTCGAAAACGTCGAATCCGTCGCGCAGATGCTGCGCGATGCGGACATCGAGGTGCGCATCACCAACGGGCGTTCGTACAAGGGCGGACGCCGCGGCACCTTCAGCTACAGCGACGAAGGCGGTCCGAAGCCGGCGGTGTGGGTGGTGCGCTCGGACGACACGGTCAAGGCGCGCGAGATCCTGCGCGAGGCCGGGCTGCTGGAAACCACGCGCGAGAGTTTCGCCGGGCCGAGTTTCCGCCTGAGTTCCGACGAGACGCCGGCACGCAGGAAGGCCCAGTCGCGCGCGCTGCGCATCAAGCTGGTGCTGATGGCGGGCATCGTGGTCGTCGGCGGGCTGGCGATCATGAACGCGCTGAAGACCGACATTCCGACCGAAGCGCTGAAGACGCATCCGCTCGACGGCACGCCCGCGCAGATCCCGCAGCCGCTGGCGGCGGCGGTGTTCGCGCAGGAACTGCCGAAGACGCGCATCGGCGTGGTGTGCCTGTCGATCGACGGCCAGGATGCGTCGCCGGAACTGATCCAGGCGATGCAGCCGCTGGTGCTGGAACCGCAGCGGCGCGAACTGGTGCCGGCTTCGCAATGCGTGCGCAATCCGGATGACGAGATCGGCAGCAGCCACCGTGCGAGCGGCAAGCCCGCGCTGCTCGCGGACGTGCACGCGTTCCGCCCGCAGTCGCGCGACGACCAGGGCCGCGTGACCGGCGTGCTGGAATTCACGGCGTACCACCACCGGCTGTCGGGGTCGTACAAGACGCTGGAAGTGAAGCAGGCGGAAAGCGGGTGGCAGGTGGCGCGGACGTTGAAGCACGTGGCCATGTGATGCTTCGGCGAACGCGGGAGTTGGCTGTTCTCGGCGTTTGTAGCCCGGGTAAGCGAAGCGCACCCGGGATCTGTCACGCTCAACCCGGGTGCGCTTCGCTTACCCGGGCTACAAAGGCATAAACGCATTGCGGACGCAGCGTGGTCGCTCGCGCCGCCTGCAACAGAACGACTCAGCGCTTGCGCGGCGCCAGATCCGCACGGGTCAGGAAGCCGTCGCGATCCTCGTCCATGAAGGCGAACGCCTTCTCCAGGCGCGGCATCTTCTCGCTGACTTCCACGCGGCTGAGCTTGCCGTCCTTGTTGAGGTCGGCGCTCGCGAAACGCTCTTCCGCGCGCTTGGCGCGTTCGGCTTCGTGCTGCGGACGCATGCGCTCGTGGTACTTCGTCAGCTCGCTGCGGACGATGTAGCCGTCGCGGTTCGCGTCGATGTCGGCGAACTTCTCGTTGATGAAGCGCAGCGAGCCCGCTTCGGTGCGGCTGATGCGGCCGTCGCCATCGGCGTCGGCCTTCACGATGTGGCCGTAACCGCCGCCGTGGCCGCCATGACGGCCGCCATGGCCCTTGCGATGCGGGCGTTCGGATTGGTCGAGCTTGCCGTCGCGGTTCTTGTCGAGCTGGTCGAAGGACGACGCCAGGCGCGGATGCGCGGCGGCTTCGGTGCGGTCGATGACGCCATCGTTGTTGGCGTCGATCTTCACGCGCGTGGCGCCGCCCTGCGGTGCGGCGATGGCAGCGCCGGCGACGGTCGCGGCGACGGCGGTGGCGAGCAGGACGGACAGGGTGGTGCGAGTCATGGAATGGCTCCTGGGAGCGGCACCGGGCGGCGCCGATGTCCAGTCAACGCGCACCGCATCGCCCGGTTGACGTCGTGCCGGCCGCGTTCAGTCGGGCGACAGCGTTGCCCTCACGTGCGGCAGCGCTATGCTGCGTGCATGGGCACCGAACCGCAGGACAGCGACGACCTGCGCCTGTTCCACACGGGCGAACACGCATGCGGCTACTGGCCGGAGCGTGCCGCGCGCGACCTGGTGCTCGACCCGCGCGATCCGCGCCTGCGCCACTGGTATCCGCACGCGCTGAGCTGGGGCTTCCGCCGCTCCGGCGACATCGTCTACCGCCCGCATTGCGCCGGCTGCCGCGCCTGCGTGGCGGTGCGCATCCCGGTGGACCGCTTCGTGCCCGACCGCAGCCAGCGCCGCTGCCTGGCGCGCAACGCATCGGTCGAAATGCGCGTGCTGCCGGCGCATCGCACCGGTGAACAGCTCGCGCTGTACCGGCGTTACCTCGCCTCGCGCCACGCCGGCGGCGGCATGGACGGCCACGGCGCGGCGGAGTTCGACCAGTTCCTGATCGGCAGCTGGAGCGAAGGCCGTTTCCTCGAACTGCGCGATCCCTCGCAGCAGGGCCCCGGCAAGCTGCTCGCGGTCGCGGTCACCGATTGCACCGATGTGTCGCTGTCGGCCGTCTACACCTTCTACGATCCCGACGAAGCCGGGCGCGGGCTGGGCACGCTGGCGATCCTCCGGCAGATCGAATGGGCGCGCCGCGAACGCCGCCGCCACGTGTACCTGGGCTACTGGATCGACGGCCACCCGAAGATGGACTACAAGCGGCGCTTCCGTCCGCTGGAAGCCTTCGACGGCCGCCAATGGCACGACCTGCCCTGAGCGCCACGCACCCGATCGCCCGCATCGCGTCGCCACGCGCTGTCATCCGGCTGGCGCGCACGCGTGACAGAATCGCGCGATGTCCAGACTCCCCCTCTTCCTCGCCGCGCCGCTGGCGCTTCTCCTCACCGCCTGCGTGCAGGTCAACGTCAAGGGCGATCCCGATGCGTGGGCGCGTGCGATGAGCGACGACGCGACGCTGCGCGTGGCGACGTACAACACCTCGCTCTACGACGACGACACCGGCGGACTCGTCCGCCGCCTCGAATCGGGCGACGGCGGCGCGCGCAAGATCGCCGCCGTGCTGCAGCGCGTGCGTCCGGACCTGGTGCTGCTCAACGAATTCGATTTCGATCCCGACGGCCGCGCGGCCGATCTGTTCCAGCGGCATTACCTGGAAATCGCGCAGCCCGGCGGCGGCGATCCGCTGCGCTATCCGTATCGCTACTTCGCGCCGGTGAACACCGGGGTGCCGAGCGGCCTGGACCTCGACCGCAACGGCACGGCCGGCGGCGACGGCCGCGATCGCGGCAACGACGCGTGGGGTTATGGCCTGCATCCCGGCCAGTACGGGATGCTGGTGCTGTCGAAGTTCCCGATCGACGCCGGGCAGGTGCGCACGTTCCAGTTGCTCAAGTGGAGCGCCCTGCCCGGCGCGCGCCAGCCGATCGATCCGCGGACGAACGCGCCGTGGTATCCGGCGGAGATCTGGTCGCAGTTGCGGCTCTCGTCGAAATCGCACTGGGACGTGCCGGTGCGCACGCCGGCGGGCGTGGTGCACTTCCTCGTCTCGCATCCGACGCCGCCGGTGTTCGACGGCCCCGAGGATCGCAACGGTGCGCGCAATGCGGACGAAATCCGGTTGTGGTCGGAATACCTTTCGCCCGGCGACAAGCCCTGGCTGTGCGACGACCGCGGCCGTTGCGGCGGTCTCGCCGGGGATGCGCGCTTCGTGATCGCGGGCGATCTGAACAACGACCCGGTCGACGGCGACGGTCGTCATGAAGCGATCGTCGAACTGCTCGAGCACCCGCGCGTGCTGCGCCATCCGACGCCGCGCAGCGACGGCGCGGTGGAGACGACGGCGAAGTACACCGCATCCGGCCTCGCGCATCGCGGCGCGCCCGCGCACGCGACCGGCGACTTCGGCCCGAAGGCGGGCACGATGCGGCTGGATTACGTGCTGCCGTCGGTGGGCTTCGCGTGGAAGGACAGCGGCGTGTTCTGGCCGGCATCTTCGTCGGCGGACGCGGCGATCGCCGATGGCAGCGACCATCACCTGGTGTGGGTGGATCTGGCGGCGTCGCGGGCGGCGGAGTAATCACGCGATCTGTTCGTTGGTTCGCGCGGGTGTTGCTGGCCCGGCTGTTGTAGCCCGGGTAAGCGAAGCGCACCGCGCCCCGGTGCAATCGGCGTCCGATTACGATGAACGCGCCGCAGCGCGCTGCATCCTCAAACTGCAACCTTCCTTTTGGCTTGGTCGCGTCGGAACCCGGCTGCGCTTCGCTTACCCGGGCTACAAGAGCATCGCCATCGTCGCGATGACGAGCAACAACCTCACCCTTCCGGCGTCCCCGGCAGCTTCCCGGTCACCGGCGGCACCGCATCCGCCACCGGCCTGGCGAACTCCACCGGCATCGACACCGGCTGCGCCGATGCCAGCGGCGCGGGTGGCAGCGCGGACGTGCCCGGCTCCGGTGCGTACACGCGCGGACCGAAACCGAACACCGCATCGCTGCGCGCCGACACGATCATGCGGACCATGCCTGTCGGAATCATCAGCTCGATCTCGACATCCTGGCCCTCCGCGGTGCGGCCCTGCAGCGTCATCTCGATCAGCGCGCCGCCGGTGTCGATCGCGCCGCACAACACGTGCGGGCCGTGCGGGCCGTCGTGCAGGTAGGGGCGAATGGCTTCGCCCAGGATCTCCAGCGCCTGCGGGTACAGGAACACCGCGTAACCCAGGAAACGATCGTGCTTGGCGTCCTCGACCATGGCGACCTCAGCGCAGTTCGATGGTGAGCGCGGCGGCGGCATCGCGGGCGCGTTCGCGCGCCGCGTCGATGTCCCCGCCCAGCGCGAGCGTCACGGCGACCCGGCGATGTCCTTCCACGCGCGGCTTGCCGAACAGGCGAAGCTGCGTGTCGGCCTGCGCCAGCGCGGCATCCACGCCGGAGAACACCGGCACGCCATGCCCCTGCGCGAGCACCGCGCACGACGCGGCCGGCCCGTACTGCCGGACCGACGGGATCGGCAGGCCGAGGATCGCGCGCGCGTGCAGCGCGAATTCGCTCAGGTCCTGCGAGATCAGCGTGACCAGCCCGGTGTCGTGCGGTCGCGGCGAGACTTCGCTGAACCACACCTCGTCGCCCTTCACGAACAGTTCGACGCCGAACACGCCCCAGCCGCCGAGGTCCTCGGTGATCGCACGCGCGATCTCCTGCGAACGCTCCAGCGCGCGCGGCGACATCGCCTGCGGCTGCCAGCTTTCGCGATAGTCGCCGTCGCGCTGCAGGTGGCCGATCGGCGCGCAGAACGTGGTGCCGCCGGCGTGGCGCACGGTCAGCAGGGTGATTTCGTAATCGAAGTCGATGAAACCTTCCACGATCACGCGCCCCGCGCCGGCGCGACCGCCGGTCTGCGCGTAGTTCCATGCAGCATCGATGTCGGCCTCCGAACGCACCAGGCTCTGGCCCTTGCCGGAGGACGACATCACCGGCTTCACCACGCAGGGAATGCCGACGTCGGCCACGGCGGCGCGGTAGTCCTCCAGCGTGTCGACGAAGCGGTACTTCGACGTCGGCAGGCCCAGCGTTTCGGCGGCGAGGCGGCGGATGCCCTCGCGGTCCATCGTGAGGCGCGCCGCGCGGGCGGTCGGAATCACGCGCACGTCGCTGCCGCGCGCTTCGAATTCGCGTTCCAGCTCGACCAGCGTCTGCGTGTGGATCGCCTCGATCTCCGGCACGATCAGGTGCGGGCGTTCCAGCGCGACCAGCGCGCGCACGGCGGCGCCGTCGAGCATGTCCAGCACGTGGCTGCGATGCGCGACCTGCATCGCCGGCGCGTCGGCGTAACGGTCGGCGGCGATGACCTCGGCGCCGAAGCGCTGCAGCTCGATCGCCACTTCCTTGCCCAGTTCGCCCGAGCCGAGCAGGAGCACGCGGAAACCGTGCGGGGACAAGGGCGTGCCGAGCGTGACCATGCGCGATCCTGGAACGTGGGGAAGAAGACCGCCAGTGTACCGGCGGCGGCTCGTCGCCGGCCTGCGGGCCGCACATTGTGCGGGCCGATGCGACCGATGCGGGCTGTCGGCGCGCGGTATCGGCATGCGATCCTTGCCCCGATGCCCGGCCCCCACCCGCGCCTGCTGATCCAATGGATGGTCGTCGCGCTCGCGATGGCCGTTTCGGCGTGTTCGCGCGAAGCGCAGCCGCCGCCCGCACCCGAACACGGCACGCGCCTGGCCGGTGTGCTCCTCGACCCGCAGATGGACGAGATCAGCGGCCTGGCCGCCTCGCGCCGCCATCGCGACGTGCTGTGGATGCACGACGACGGCGGCAACCCCGAACGCCTGTTCGCGGTCAGCACCAACGGCACGCGCCTGGCGACGTTGCGCGTGGAAGGCGTCACCAAGACCGACTGGGAAGACATCGCCGCCTTCGAACTGGACGGCAAGGCGTACCTGCTGATCGCCGACACCGGCGACAACGGCGGTCTGCGGCGCAGCCTGCAACTGCACGTGATCGAGGAGCCGGAGAAGCTCGAGAACGCGCGCCTGCGCCCGGCGTGGTCGATCGCCTTCCGCTGGCCCGACGGCCCGCGCGACTGCGAGGCCGTCGCCGTCGATGCCGAACGCGGGCAGGTGCTGCTGGTGTCGAAGAAGCGCCAGCCGCCGGAGCTGTTCTCGCTGCCGCTGCAACCGTCCGGCACCGCGTTGCAGACGGCGCAGCGGCTCGGCGCGCTGGCCGGCGTGCCGCGCGCATCGCCCGAAGCACTGCGCCGCAATCCGCAGCGCGCGCGGCTGGACAGCCAGGTCACGGCGGCCGACATCTCGCCCGACCATCGCACGATGGCCGTCATGACCTACCGCTGGCTGCTGCTCTACCCGCGCCTGGGCGAGGAAGGCTGGGGCGACGCCGTGTCGCGCGCGCCGCGCTTCGCCCCCCTGCCCTGGTTGCCGCAGGCCGAGGCGCTCGGCTGGAGCGCCGACGGCACCGCGCTGTACGCCACGGGCGAATTCATTCCGGCGCCGCTTTACCGGATCGTGCCCTGAAGCGAGGAACGCGTCGGGCGGAACGGGAAACGAGCGGGAGCAACCCTCTTCCCTGTCGCCGCCCCTCCGGCAGCGCCTGGAGGCCGGATTCCGCGGACTGGTTTCCCGTTCCTCTCTCCAAGTTCCTCTTCTTTCAGGCCGCTCATCGGCCGGCTCCGCGTCCCGATTGCGCAACCTGATATCTTTCTGATATCAAACCTCCACCGACGAATGGAGGTCGCCGCGATGAAAGAGAATCCGCTCCACTCCCTGCCCGGGATCCCGATCCTGCTGGTGCTGCTCGCACTGATCCTGGTCGCCGGCTGGTTGCTGCTGTCCGGCCTGGGCGTCGCCAGCGGCGACGGTTCGGGCGCGCGCGTTGCCGGCGCGCTCGCGCTGGGACTGGCGAGCTTCGTCGCGCTGTTCGGCCTGTACATGGTCGAGCCGAACAAGGCCGCGGTGCTGAGCCTGTTCGGCAAGTACGTCGGCACGGTCAAGGAGAACGGCCTGCGCTGGAACAACCCCTTTCTCGCCAAGAAGAAGGTGAGCCAGCGCGTGCGCAACTTCGAAAGCGGCAAGCTGAAGGTCAACGAGCTCGACGGCAGCCCGATCGAAATCGCCGCGGTCATCGTCTGGCAGGTCGTGGACAGCGCCGAGGCCGTCTACAACGTCGACGATTACGAAAGCTTCGTGCACATCCAGTCCGAATCGGCGCTGCGGGCGATGGCCACCAGCTATCCGTACGACCAGCACGAGGAAGGCCAGCTCGCGCTGCGCAGCCATGCGGCGGAAATCAGCCAGCACCTGCAGGACGAACTGGCCGAACGCCTCGCCGACGCCGGCGTGCGCGTGATCGACGCGCGCATCAGCCATCTCGCCTACGCACCGGAAATCGCCCAGGCGATGCTGCAGCGCCAGCAGGCGAATGCGATCATCGCCGCGCGCACGCGGATCGTCGCCGGTGCGGTCGGCATGGTCGAGATGGCGTTGGCGGAACTGCAGAAGAACGGCGTGGTGAACCTGGACGAGGAGCGCAAGGCGCACATGGTCAGCAACCTGCTGGTGGTGCTGTGCGGCGAGCGCTCGACCCAGCCGATCGTCAACGCCGGCACGCTGTACTGAGGCGACGATGGGCGATTACGTCATTGCGGTGATCCTCGCGATCAGCAGCCTGCCCGCGTTCGTCGCCGCCGCACTCATGTCGCGCGGCCGTCCGCGCGGCGCGCCGGCGCCGCCGCTGGCGCGGGTGATGCGCCTGGTCGGCGTGGCGATCCTCGCCGGCGCGCTCGGCCTGGTGTGGGCGGGCGACAACGAAACGCGGCGACTGGCGGTGATCGTGGCGATGGTGGTGGCCGTCAACGGGCTCGGGCTGGTGCTGCTGTTCAAGCTCGGCCGCGGTCGCCCCGGGCCGCGCTGACGGAGGCCGGGTGAGCGAGAAGAAAGGCTATCCGCTGCGCATCAACGCCGAGGTGCTGTCCGCCGCGCAGCGCTGGGCCGACGACGAACTGCGCAGCCTCAACGCGCAGATCGAATACGTGCTGCGCGACGCGCTGCGCAAGGCCGGGCGGTTGCCGGGGCATACTCCACATCCCGCATCCGACGAGGAATCGACGTGACCCAGTGGACGTACCAGGTGTTGGAAATCGTGCCGCGCATGATCGGCCCGGCCGTCAGCGAACGGCTGCAGGAGGAACTCAACCGCCTCGGCGAGGAGGGCTGGGAGCTGGTCAGCGTGATGCCGATAACGCCGTTCGACCATCTGCGCGCGGTGCTGAAGCGGCCGGCGTGATCGGCGCGGCTGCATCGCCGCCGCCTCCCGGCTAACCTGTCCCGCATGCGCGGCCTCGTCCCCCACAAAACGGCGTTGATCAACACCTCCCGGATCGAGATCTGGCCGGGCGGCCTGCTGCGCGCACGCAGCAACTTCGACGCACGCGCGCTCGCGCGCGCCCGCCACGTGCTGCGGCGCAAGCGCGACGGCCAATACCTCGCCGCGGATCTGCCCGAAGGCCTGCTCGCGCTGGTGCCCAGGCTGCGCGGCGAGCCGGGCCTGGACGACGCCCTCGACCGTCTCGACGCCGCGCCGGCGCATCGCCGCGCCGGGCTCGAACACGTCCACGAACTCCCGCTCGACCGGCTCGAGGAACGGCTCGAGCAGCTCGGCCTCGACCACGCCTACGCCAAGCGCACCGGCCTGTCGCTCGTCGCCGAGCCCGACTGGCTCGCCTTCGCCGGCTTCGATCGCTACGGCCGTCCGCTGTGGCTGCACGTGGATGCGGCGCGCGCGTGGTCGCACCTGCGCGAAGGCGCGCTGCGCGACGGCGTGGTGCTGGAGGCGATCTCCGGTTATCGCAGCCACGATTACCAGCTCGGCATTTTCGAACGCAAGCGCGCGCGCGGACTGGGGGTGGAGGAGATCCTCACCGTCAACGCCGCCCCTGGCTACAGCGAGCACCATTCCGGCCTCGCGCTCGACATCGGCGCGCCGGACGAACCGCCCGCCGAGGAGTCCTTCGAACGCACGCACGCCTTCGCCTGGCTGCGCGACAACGCCGCCGGCTACGGCTTCGTCATGAGCTATCCGCGCGACAACCCGCACGGCATCGTGTACGAGCCGTGGCATTGGGCGTATCGCGGACGCTGATCGTTTTCCGGCGCCTGCGCGCGGCCCACACCGCTATTCGCGATCCAGCGTGATGCGCACGCCCGCGGCGGTCTTCTGCGTGATCGTCAGGTCGAAGTCGGCGCCACCGTAGTGCTTCTTCAGCAGCACGTCCTCGCCGTCGTCGATCTCGATCCTGTATCTGTCGCCGAGGCGCGCGCGCAGGGTGTCGCGGATCAGGCGGGCGATGTGGTTCTCGCGGGCGTCCTTGGGCACCTGCACGGCGATGTCGACCGGCGCGGCGTCGGTCGGTGCGACGCGGAAGACCACGACGCCGTCGCTGTCGGCGTCGCTGCTGACCTGGATGCGCCACTTGTTCGACGGTGCCGCCAGCGCGAGCGCGGGGCACGCCAGGATCAACACGGCGAGCGACAGGGCGCGGATGAAGCCGGAGCGTTGGAGCGATCGCATGACGAACCTCCTCGGAGCGACGGCGCGGCGGCCGTCCACGTCGCGAATCTAGGCACGGGGCGCGTCACGCCGGCGTCGCGGCCGGCCGGACGTCAGTCCTGGGAACGCTTCGTCGGCTCCTTCGCCGCCGCCGCGAAGTCCGCGATTCGCCACAGGTACAGGCTGGCGTAGGTCCGGTACGGGCCCCAGCGCTCGCCGGCTTCGGCCAGCGCCCTGGGGGTGGGCATGTCCTCCAGGGCGTCCACGCGCTGGGCGCCCTTGCGGATGCCGAGGTCGTCGGTGGGCAGCACGTCGGGCCGGCCGAGGCGGAACATCAGCATCATCTCGACCGTCCAGCGGCCGATGCCCCGCACCGGCACCAGCGCCTGCACGATGGCGTCGTTGTCCATGACGCTCATGCGGCGAAGGTCGGGGATCTCGCCCCTCGCCTCGCGCGCGGCGAGGTCGCGCAGCGCGAGCGTCTTGTTGCCGGACACACCACACGCGCGCAGGCCCGCGTCGTCGATGCGCGCGAGCGTGTCGGCGTGGAAACGCGTGGCGCCGATCGCCGTTTCGACGCGGCCGACGATCGTCGCCGCCGCCTTGCCGCTGAGCTGCTGGTAGAGGATCGCGCGCGCGAGCGCATCGACCGGATCGAATGGCTTGCGCCAACGCGGATCGGGTTCGATCGGGCCGATCTTCTTCATCCAGCGCGCGAGCCTGCGGTCGCGTCTGACCAGGTGCGCGTGCGCGGCGCCGGTGTCGAATCCTCGCGAGAAACGCGGCACGTCAGCGCCTCAGCGCATCGACGGCGTAGAGCACCCACGCCAGGATCATCATGCTACCGCCGATGGGCGCGAACCGCGTCGGCAGGCCGGCGAGCACGGCGCCGGCGAGACTGCCGGAAAACACCAGCGTGCCCAGCAGCAACAGCACGAGCGCGACGGTGCGGAACGCACGCGGCCGTCGCGGCACCAGCGCGGCGAGCGCGATGCCGTGGCCGAAGGCGAACAGCGCGGCGCTGTGCAGCCGTTGCACGTCTTCCGCCTGCGCGGCATGCGAGGCATACGCCGACAACGCGACAGCCGCCGCAGCGAGCAGCGCGCCGGCCGCGGCGATCAGCCGCGCCGACAGCGGCAGGTGGTGCGTGCTCGGGTAGAGGCCCATGCGGATCGTCCCTTTGCGTCGATGGCGCTGCGCGAAGGGAGCACGATAGCGCCTGATCGTGGCATCGCCAAACGGTCGTGCCCGCGAACGACACGGTGCTGCGGATGAACAACGCGGATCGACACGCGCAAGGCGGGCGTATTCGAACCGCCGCTTCGTCGTGGCGTCATCCGTGTTTCGGCGGCCTCGACGCTTTTCGCAGGAGCGATGCATCGGCCCAAACACAAACGCGCCGCGGAGTCCGCGGCGCGTTCGGTGAAACGTCTTCGGCGTGGGCCGGGCGTCTTACTTGACGGCCCAGAACACGTCGTAGGTTCCTTCCTCGGTGAAGCCCGCCGGGATGCCGCCGGTCCAGGCTTCGTACGGACGGTCGACCGTCTCGTAGCCGTGGGTCAGCGCCCAGCCGCGCAGTGCATCGCGCACCTTCGGCAGGTTGGCCATGTGGCCCTTGAAGCCCGGCACCATCGCCACGCGCGCCGGCTCGACGAACACGGCCTGCACCGGGCCCTCGACCTTGATGTCCAGCTTCTGCGCGCCGTCGGCGGCGCCCGTCTTCTTGACCGGCTGGGCGACGTCGAACGAATACATTTCCGAACCGAACTCGTTGGTCACGATGCGGACCGGACCGGCCGGCTCCAGGCCGTTGGCGGCCATGACCTTCTTGATCCACTCCATGTTGGAGTTGATCTGGCCCATGACCTTGTCGTTGGTGCGCTCCACCGCGGCGGTGACGACCAGCAGGTTCTCGGCCGGACGCTCGACGATCTTCGGCGCCTTGGCCGGATCGTCCTTGCTCAGCTCCGCGTAGTCGTAGTTCGGCACGGCGGCCAGCATGTTGCTCAGGCGCGACAGACCGAGCTTCATGTCCTCGCCCACGTTGCTGCTGACGTACAGGCCGGCGTAGCGGCCGATCAGGTTCCAGCCGTAGTCGACGTCGTAGGTCTGGGTGATCTCGACGTTACGACCACCGCGGCCGGTCGGCTTCAGGGTGAATTCGGTGCGCTTGTTGCGACCCGGCTCGATGTCGGTCAGCGCATAGGCGACGCGCTTGCCCGGTTCGCTGGCGGTGATTTCCCAGCTGCCCTGGCGCAGGCCCTTTTCCTGGGAGTCGTAATCCAGGCGGGCGCCGACGCCGGATTCCGGACCGGAGAGCTTCAGCTGGATGCGCGGATCGCGCAGGACGAGCGGGTTCCAGTCCTTGAAGCGCTTGAGGCTGTTGAGGCTGTCGAACACGATGGTGAGCTTGCGGTTGGTTTCAACCGAGTGCTCGAGGTGACGGCTCGACGGCAGCGCGATGCCTACGATGAGGAAAAGCGCGGCCACGATGGCCAGGGAAATCAAAATCTCGATCAGGCGGGTCATTCAGGTTTCTCCGAGGGCCGGGACCCGGTCGGACCGGGACACAGACCGGCAATCGTATCAAGGAAGCCGCGGCCGGGGCAGCTGTCCTGGGCAAGAAAAGTGGGGTCGCGAGACATGGGAGAGCAGGATCGGCACAGGGTTCGTGCCGGCCTGTCGGACCACATCGACCCGGTATTCGTTCCCGTTCCCGTGGGCCGGTGCCCGACGCTTGAGCCGGGAGCCGGTTTCCCTGCGGCAATGCCCGCTCACCTGCGAAGGCGCCTTCTCCCATCGCGGGAGAAGGCGCCTCGTGGATGCATCGGGGCGAGGTCAGACCAGTTGCAATTCGAACGCCTTCAGCACCGCGCGGGTGCGATCGCGCACGCCCAGCTTGGACAGGATGTTCGACACGTGGTTCTTGATCGTGCCCTCGGCCACGCCCAGCGAATTGGCGATTTCCTTGTTGGAAAAGCCGCCGGCCATCAGGCGCAGGATCTCGGTTTCGCGCTCGGTCAGCGGGTCGGGGCGATCGAGGCTGACGAACTCGTTGCGCACGTTTTCCAGGCCCGAGAGCAGGCGCTGGGTCACCGCCGGCTGCACCAGCGAGCCGCCTTCGGCGACGGCCTGGATCGCGCTGACCAGCTTCTCCAGCGTGACGTCCTTGAGCAGGTAGCCCTTCGCGCCCGCCTTCAGGCCGGCCAGCACCAGCTGGTCGTCGTCGAAGGTGGTCAGGATGATCGTCGGCGGCAACGTGTTGTTGCGCGCCATCGTCTGCAGCGCTTCCAGCCCCGACATCACCGGCATGCGCATGTCCATCAGCACCACGTCGGGATTGAGCTGCGGGACCAGTTCCACCGCCTGGCGGCCGTCGCCGGCTTCGCCGATTACCTCGATGCCTTCGGCCAGCGCCAGCAGGGAGCGGACACCCTGCCGGACCAGCGTCTGGTCGTCGACTATCAACACACGGATCATGCGATGGCTCCTTCGCAGGCAGCGGCAGCAGCCGCCGAGGCCGGCAGCGTCAGATGCAGGCAGAAGCCCGCTCCCAGCCGGGTTTCGATCTTGAGGTCCCCGCCGTGGGCCTGCAGGCGCTCGCGCATGCCGCGCAGGCCGTTGCCGGCGACGAGATTGTCGCTTCCGTGGCCGTCGTCGCGCGCGCTCATGACGATGCAGTCCGAACGCCTTCCGGCGTTGATCCACAGGTTGCGCGCGCCGGCGTGGCGCACGGCGTTGGTGATGATTTCCTGCGTGCAGCGCAGCAGCACGTGCGCGCGCTCGGGGTCGTCCAGGGTCAGCGGCGCCTGGATGTCCATGTGGATCTCCAGCGCCGGCACGTTCTCGGCCAGCGGCAACAGCGCGGCGGAGAGGTCGATCGCCCCACCCTCGCGCAGCTGGCTGACCGCTTCGCGCACGTCGGTCAGCAGCAGGCGCGCGAGCGTGTGCGCCTGCTGGACGTGCTCCTTCACCCGGCCCTCGGACAGATGCCCGGCGACTTCCAGGTTGAGGCTCAGCGCGGTGAGGTGGTGGCCGAGCAGGTCGTGCAGTTCGCGCGAGATGCGCGTGCGTTCGTTCACGCGCACGCTCTCGCCCAGCAGCGCGCGCGTGGCGCGCAGTTCGGCGTTGAGGCGGCGCTGCTCCTCGCGGGCTTCGGCCTGCTGGCGCGCCACCAGCGCGGTGACGAAGACCAGGCTGGAGAAGCCCATGTAGGTCACCGACTGCAGCACCGCCACCATCGGCGGGAAATCCAGCGCTTCGACGAACAGCGGGATGATCGCCACGTTGCCGCCGACCAGCAGCGCCAGGCCCCAGCGCACCGGCATGAGCCACGGCAGCAGGCCGGCGACCACCATCAGCAGGATCGAGCCCAGGCCGGTGCGCGAGAAGTAGCCCACGCCGATCGCGCAGCCGGTGAGCACCAGCAACAGGACCTTGTCGAGCGCCCCGCTGGTGCGGCCGAGCTGGCGGCTGATCCACCAGTAGATCAGCCCGAACGCGAGGTAAACCACCAGCCAGCGCAGGATCTGCAGCGCCGGCGGGCCCTCGGTGTCGGGACTCAGGATGGTCGGGTCGAACCAGACGCTGAGCAGCCACAGGCCCACCGCGCCCCAGGTGAACAGGCCCGTGTAGCGCAGCAGTCGGGTGTGATTGAGGCGGGCCAACATGCCGGCATGCTAAACGCATCAAGGGCCTGGGGAGCCGTCCGAAAGTCATGTCTGAGCGGCTACGCGCATCCTCGCACGCCTTCGGAATCGCTGCCGTGACGGGTCGCCCGGGGGAGGCAGCCATGCGATAATCGCCCGGCCCGCCGTGCCCTCGCGCCCGGCCCGATGCATCAGCTGGAGCCTGGAATGTCGATCGTCGTCCGCGACGTGCGTGAGCACGAGCTGGATTCCGTCCTTGCCCTCAACAACGCCGCCGGCCCTGCGATCCTGCCGCTGGATGCGGCCAGACTGCGTCACTTCTTCGATACCGCCGAGTACTTCCGCGTCGCCGAGCGCGACGGGGCCATCGCCGGCTTCCTGATCGGCGTGAGCAGCCATGCGGACCACGACAGCAGCAATTTCCGCTGGTTCCGCGAGCGTTACCCGGATTTCTTCTACATCGACCGCATCGTGGTGGCCAGCCGCCGTCGCGGCGGCGGCGTCGGCCGCGCGTTCTACGCCGATGCGCAGAGCTATGCCGAACTGCGCTACCCGCAGATGGCGTGCGAGGTGTTCCTGGAAGGTTCCAACGACCCCGCCCTGCTCTTCCACGGCAGTTTCGGTTTCCACGAAGTCGGCCAGCACGTGATGGACGAAGCCGACGTACGCGCGGCGATGCTCATGAAGCCGCTGTGCAGCTTCGGCTGGGTTCGCGAGACCTACGGCGACGCGCTGCCGCAGGTGCCGTGGATCACCCGTCCGCGCACGCCGGTGGCCAAGCACCGCCCGACGGGTACCGCCCTGTGAGCGCCGCGATGGACTTCGAACTGGCCGGCGAGCTCAAGATCGGCCAGGTCGGCATCGCGAACCTGCGCATCCGCACCCTCGACGTGGCCAAGCTCGTCGAAGAGATGCGCGGCCGGGTGCAGCGCGCGCCGAAGCTGTTCGCCCGCGCGGCGGTGGTGATCGATTTCGGCGGCCTCACGCGCACGCCCGACGAAGCCACCGCGCGTGCGCTGATCGAAGGCCTGCGCGCGGCCGGCGTGCTGCCGGTGGCGCTCGCGTACGGCACCAGCGAGATCGAGCGCCTGTCCGAAGCGCTGGGCCTGCCGCTGCTGGCGAAGTTCCGCGCCTCGTACGAGCGCGACGAGCAGGCGCCGCAGCCGGACGCGCCGGCCCCGGCGCGCCGCGAGCCGGAGCCCGCACCGAAGGCCGCGAAGAGCGCGCCCGCGCCGGCGCCTTCGCCGACGCCCGCCGCGAACGTCGCGCCAGGCATGATCCAGTCCGCCCCCGTGCGTTCGGGCCAGCAGATCTACGCCGAGAACCGCGACCTGACCGTTCTTACAACGGTGGGCGCCGGCGCGGAGGTGATCTCCGACGGCTCGGTGCATATTTACGGGCCGTTGCGTGGTCGCGCGCTCGCAGGCGCGAAGGGCAACGAACAGGCCCGCATCTTCTGCCGCGAGTTCCATGCCGAACTCGTCGCCGTCGCGGGCCACTACAAAGTGATGGAAGAAATTCCGAAGGAACTGCGCGGCAAGGCCGTGCAGATCTGGCTCGAAGACCAACAACTAAAGATCGCGGCTCTGGATTGAGACCGCATTACCGGAGGATTGTTTAGTGGCCGAAATCATCGTAGTCACCTCGGGCAAGGGCGGCGTCGGCAAGACCACGACCAGCGCCAGCCTCGCGTGCGGCCTCGCGCGCCGCGGCCACAAGGTGGCGGTCATCGACTTCGACGTGGGCCTGCGCAACCTCGACCTGATCATGGGCTGCGAGCGTCGCGTGGTGTACGACTTCGTCAACGTCGTCAACGGCGAGGCGAACCTGAAGCAGGCGCTGATCAAGGACAAGCGTTTCGAGAACCTGTACGTGCTCGCCGCCTCGCAGACGCGCGACAAGGACGCGCTGACCAAGGAAGGCGTGCAGAAGGTGCTCGACGACCTCGTCGCCGACGGCTTCGACTACATCGTGTGCGACTCGCCGGCCGGCATCGAGAAGGGCGCCTACCTGGCCATGTACTTCGCCGACCAGGCGCTGGTCGTGGTGAACCCGGAGGTGTCGTCGGTGCGCGACTCCGACCGCATCCTCGGCCTGCTGTCGTCCAAGACGCGCCGCGCCGAGAACGGCGAGCGCATCAAGGAACACCTGCTGCTCACCCGCTACAGCCCGAACCGCGTGGAAACGGGCGAGATGCTGTCGGTCGGCGACGTCGAGGAGATCCTCGGCCTCAAGACCATCGGCGTGATCCCCGAATCGCCCGACGTGCTCAATGCGTCGAACAAGGGCGAACCGGTCATCCTGGAAACCGAGTCCAACGCGGCCCAGGCCTATGACGACGCCGTCGCGCGCCTGCTGGGCGATACCCGGCCGATGCGTTTCATCACCGCAGAGAAGAAGGGATTCTTCAGCAAGATCTTCGGAGGTTGAGGAATGGGCCTGTTCGATTTCCTGCTCGCCAAGAAGCAGACCGCCACGATCGCCAAGGACCGCCTGCGCATCATCGTCGCGCACGAGCGCGCCGGCCGCGGCGGCAGCAGCCCGGACTACCTGCCGATGCTGCAGCGCGAACTGCTCGAGGTGATCCGCAAGTACATCAATGTCGACGCCGAAGCGGTCAAGGTCGACCTGATCGGCGAAGGCGACAGCAAGGTGCTGGATATTTCGGTCGCGTTGCCGGAGAACCCGGCGCAGGCGTGAAGACGAGGAACGAGGGGCGAGGCGCGAGAAACGAGTCGTCGTTTCTCGCGCCTGCTTTCTCCAGGTTGTCGTTCCTGCTTCCATTCGTTCCTCGTTCCCAGCTCCATGCTCACGCTCGCCGACATCGACTTCGCCACCACCGCCGCACTCCTCGCCCGCTACGGCCTGGCACTGCATCGCGTGGCGGACGGCGAGCCGATCCCCGGCAGCTACTGGGGCGAATGCGAAGCGGGACTGATCGGCACCAACGTCTACGCGCGTGGCGACACGCCGGTGCATTCGCTGCTGCACGAGGCCGCGCACCTGATCGTCCTGCCGCCGGAACGTCGCGAGCAGGTGCACACCGACGCGACCGATTCCATCGAGGAAGAAGACGCCGTGTGCGTGCTGCAGGCGCTGCTCGGCGATGCCCTGCCGGGCGTCGGACGCGAACGCGTGCTCGCGGACATGGACGGCTGGGGCTACACGTTCCGGCTGGGCTCGGCGAAGGCGTATTTCGAGCGGGATTCGGACAGCGCGTGGGAATGGCTGCATGTGCGCGGTCTGGCGGATTCGGCGTCGCGCTCCCTGGCAATGCCTGATCCCGCCCCGGTGTTGTAGCCAGGGTAAGCGAAGCGCGCCGGGATCTGTCACGCTCGACCCGGGTGCGCTTCGCTTACCCGGGGTACAAGAGCACGGTGACGCCGCGAAACAGCGCCGCGCTGCACCGCACCAAACTTCCTTCCCTTGCGCGCATCCTGCGTGGCCTCTAGCCTTCCGGAGCCGCCATCCATGGCGGGCAGTTCAATCCCGGAGAGAGCCATCATGAAACACGTACGCGCGCTGCTCGCGCTCAGCATCACCGCGGCCGTGCTCGGCCTGGGCGGTTGCAAGAAGGAACCGACCCCCGCCACCACGAGCACCGGAGCGCCTGCCGCGCCGGCCGGCGAGACCGCCGACCAGTTCATCGCCCGGGTGAACGATGAGTACCGGAAGATGTATCCGGAGATGACCGCCGCGCAGTGGCTGTCGTCCACCTACATCAACGACGACAGCCAGCTGCTGTCGGCCAAGGCCAACGAGCGCTACCTCGCCCAGCTCAACGCCTGGATCGAACAGGCCAAGCGCTTCGAAGGCCAGCAGATGTCGCCCGAGACCGCGCGCGCGATCCAGCTGCTCAAGCTCGGCACCGCGATGCCGCCGCCGAAGGATCCGGCCAAGCTCGAGGAACTCACCAAGATCGCCACGCGCATGGAAGGCATGTACGGCGCCGGCACGTACTGCACCGGCGAAGGCGACGCGAAGCAGTGCCGCCAGCTGGGCGACCTGGAAGACGTGCTGCGCAACAGCCGCGACTACGACGAACAGCTGCAGGCCTGGCAGGGCTGGCACACGATTTCCAAGCCGATGCGCCAGGACTACACGCGCTTCGTCGAACTGGTGAACCAGGGCGCGCGCGACATGGGCTTCGCCGACACCGGCGAGATGTGGCGTTCCGGCTACGACATGACGCCGGCCGAAATGGCCACCGAAACCGACCGCCTGTGGGGCCAGGTCAAGCCGCTGTACGAACAGTTGCACTGCTACGCGCGCACGCGCCTCGAGGCGAAGTACGGCGCCGATCGCGGCCACGTCGCCGGCAACATGCTGCCCGCGCACCTGATGGGCAACATGTGGCAGCAGGACTGGGGCAACCTGTGGGACATCCTGGCGCCGTATCCGAACGCCAGCGTTCCGGAAATCACCAGCGCACTGGAATCGCAGTACCGCGCCACCCAGGAAGCGCAACTGGCGAAGAACCCGGGCAAGCGTTCGACCGCCGAACTGGCGCAGATCGAACAGGACGCCCGCCTCGCCTCGGCCAAGCTGATGACCGAGCGCGCGCAGGACTTCTACACCTCGCTGGGCATGCAGAAGCTGCCGGAGAGCTACTGGGGCCGCACGCAGTTCATCAAGCCGCGCGATCGCGACGTGGTCTGCCACGCCAGTGCGTGGGACATGAACATGTCCGGCGACGTGCGCACGAAGATGTGCATCAAGCCGAACGAGGAAGATTTCACCACGATCTACCACGAGCTCGGCCACGTCTATTACTACCTGGCCTACAACAAGCTGCCGCCGCTGTTCCAGCAAGGCGCGCACGACGGCTTCCACGAGGCCATCGGCGACACGATCGTGCTGGCGATGACGCCCAAGTACCTGCAGTCGATCGGCCTGGCCGGCGAGCAGCAGGTCAGCGAGGAAGCGCTGGTGAACGCGCAGATGCGCATGGCGCTGGCGAAGGTGGCGTTCCTGCCGTTCGGCCTGATGATCGACCGCTGGCGCTGGGGCGTGTTCGACGGCTCGATCAAGCCGGCCGACTACAACAAGGCGTGGTGGGAACTGAAGGCGAAGTACCAGGGCGTCGCGCCGTCCACAGCGCGCGGCGAGGAGTTCTTCGATCCGGGCGCGAAGTACCACGTGCCGGGCAACACGCCGTACACGCGTTACTTCCTCTCGCACGTGCTGCAGTTCCAGTTCTACAAGGCGCTGTGCGACGCGTCGGGCCACCAGGGTCCGCTGTACGAGTGCAGCTTCTACGGCAGCAAGGAAGCCGGCGCGCGCTTCCAGGCGATGCTGAGCAAGGGTGCGAGCCAGCCGTGGCAGAAGACGCTGAAGGAACTCACCGGCGGCGAGAAGATGGACGCCTCGGCGGTGCTGGAATACTTCGGCCCGCTGCAGACGTGGTTGAAGCAGCAGAACGAAGGCAAGACCTGCGGCTGGCAGGCCGACGCCACGCCGGCGCCCGCCGCTCCGGCGACGCCGGCGGCGGAAACGCCAAAGCCGGCGACGCAGGGCTGATACGCGCTCGCCTGGTTTGTGGATGAAGGAAAGGCCGGCGAATGCCGGCCTTTCTTTTTGCTGCGCGACACGCGGCGATCGACGCGCCGCGCGACACGCCCGATCAGAGCGTGATGCGGATGTTGCCTTCCCTGTTCTCCGTGTTCGCCGGAACGACGACTTCCGGAGCGAGCCGCCAGCCTTCAGCCCGGCAAGGCCAATGTTACAAATGAAACCATTCGCGGGAAAAGGTCGTGCCAGGCGGGTTCGTCGGAACATCTGGCAACCCACCCGAACCGCGACTTTGCCCTGCACGCGCGGTAGGCTGCCCTGATGAATCGTCCGGACCTGCTCGACCCCGCCGCGCTTTCCAGCCAACCGCTCGATCGCGCCACCGCCCTGCCCGCCCGCTTCTACGCGGATGCGGCGATGGCGGCGCTGGATCGGCGGGCGATCTTCGACGCGGGCTGGCAGTTGCTCGCGCACGTGTGCCAGTTGAAGGACGCAGGCGATCACGTGGTCGGCGACTTCGCCGGCCTGCCGGTGATCGCCGTGCGCGGTGCGGATGGCGCGATCCGCGTGTTCCACAACGTCTGCCGCCATCGCGCCGGTCCGATCGCCAGCTGCGACGGCCTCGCCGCCAGATCGCTGCGTTGCCGCTATCACGGCTGGACGTACACGCTCGACGGCGTGCTGCGCTCCGCACCCGAGATGGGCACCGCGCCCGATTTCGTGCCCGGCGACATCCGCCTTCCGCAGCTCGCCGTGCGCGTGTGGCAGGGGATGGTGTTCGCGGCCGTCGACGAAGCGCGCGCGCCGGACTTCGATGCGTTCGTCGAGGGCATCGACGCGCGCCTCGGCGCGAACCGCCACCTGGAACGCTACGGCCACCATCGCCGCGTCGGCTACGACGTCGCGTGCAACTGGAAGGTCTACGTCGACAACTACCTCGAGGGCTACCACGTCCCACACATCCATCCGGGATTGAACAAGCTGCTCGATTACCGCAGCTACATCACCGAGACCGCGCAGTGGTACTCGTACCAGTTCAGCCCGCTCGAGAGCGGCGACGGTCTCTACGGCGACGGCGACGCGCTGTACTACTGGCTGTGGCCGAACACGATGCTCAACATCCTGCCCGGCCGCTTGCAGACCAACCGCGTCGTGCCCAAGGGCGTGGACCGGTGCCGCGTGGAGTTCGACTTCTATTACGCGGTGGACGAAAGCGACGAAGCACACCAGCGCCGCGAAGCCGATCGCGATTTCAGCGACGAAGTGCAGCTGGAAGACCTGACGATCTGCGAGGACGTGCAGCGCGGGCTGGCGTCGGGCTCGTACGAACCGGGGCGGCTGAATCCGCTGCGCGAGAACGCGGTGCATCATTTCCATGAGCTGCTGCGGGCGGTGTATCGGGCCGATGCTTCCTAGCCGTCATTCCCGCGAAGGCGGAATCCAGCCGTGAGTGCATCACGCTCTCCGGAAGGCAGGATCATCCCGGACAGATGGATCCCCGCCTTCGCGGCGACGACGGCTCAAGAGCGACGCCCGCACCGGTAATCTCCGCACCCTCGACAACGATCCCACCCAATGACGCCCAACCGCCCCCTTGGCTTCTGGTCCGCCACCGCGCTCGTGGTCGGCAGCATGATCGGCTCCGGCGCGTTCCTGTTGCCGGCGGCGCTGGCGCCGTTCGGTGCGGCGAGCCTGCTTGGCTGGGGCATCACGCTGGCCGGCGCGATGCTGCTGGCGATCACCTTTGCGCGACTGGCGACGCGCTGGCCCCAGACCGGCGGGCCGTACGTGTTCGCGCGCAATGCGTTCGGCGACGTGCCGGGGTTCGTGATCGCGTGGAGCTACTGGATCTCGATCTGGTGCGCCACGGCGGCGATCGCGGTCGCCTTCGCCGGCAGCGTCGGCGCGATCTTCCCCGCGCTCACCGCCACGCCGCTGCGCACGGCGGCGTGCGCGCTGGGCGCGTTGTGGCTATGCAGCGGCGTGAACCTGATCGGCCTGCGCGAAGCGGGCCGGCTGCAGCTGGTCACCACCGCGCTGAAGCTGCTGCCGCTGCTGCTGTTCGGGCTGGTCGCGCTGTGGTTCGTCGATGCGAAGTACTACACGCCGTTCAACCCGACCGCCGATTCGCTGCCGAAGGTCGCCAACGCGGCCGTGGCGCTCACGCTGTGGGCGATGCTCGGGCTGGAAGCGGCGACCGTGCCCGCCGGCTCCACCGAGAACGCGCAATCCACGGTGCCGCGCGCGACGGTGCTGGGCACATTGCTGGCCGGCGTGGCGACGATCCTCGCCTGCACCGCCGTGCTCGGGCTGCTGCCGCGCGACGTGCTGGCGCAGTCGCAGGCGCCGATGGCCGAAGCCGCGCGTGCGCTGTGGGGCCCGGCGGCGGGCGTGACGCTCGCGGTGGTCATGGCGATCTCCTGCTTCGGCGCGCTCAACGGCTGGATCCTGCTGTCGGCGCAGCTGCCGCTCGCCGCGGCGCGCGACGGCATGTTCCCGACGCCGTTCACGAAACTCGACAAGGGCGGCACGCCGGTGGTCGGCGTGATCGTCAGCAGCCTGCTCGCCAGCGCGCTGGTCGCGGCGAACTACAGCCGCTCGCTGGTGCAGGTATTCACCTTCTCGATCCTGCTCTCCACCGCCGCCACGCTGTTGCCGTACGTGGTGAGCAGCGCCGCGTGGCTGGTGCGTGGCACCGGTGCGGCGAGCCGCGC
The DNA here is from genome assembly GCF_057747855.1 of Lysobacter sp. SCRH-1R. Classification (NCBI taxonomy): domain Bacteria; kingdom Pseudomonadati; phylum Pseudomonadota; class Gammaproteobacteria; order Lysobacterales; family Lysobacteraceae; genus Lysobacter; species Lysobacter sp. SCRH-1R. The sequence goes on from NZ_CM173227.1 coordinate 2,832,706, forward strand.
CATCGCCGCGCTCGCGCTGGCGTACAGCCTCTACGCGCTGTCCGGCATCGGCACCGAAGCGCTCGCGTGGGGCGCGGTGCTGATCCTTTCGGGCCTGCCGCTGTATGCGTGGATGCGGCATCGCCGCGTCGCGACGCAGCCCTGACTACAGCGTTTCCCCGGGCACGGCCGACGCCGCACCGCTGCCGTCGCGCATCCGCGACACGCGCGCTTCCCAGCGCCAGAAGCCGTACGCGATGGCCAGGAACGCGATGGAGGTCGCGACCAGCCACAGCGTGTGGTCGCTGATCCACGGCGATAGCACGCCGGCGATCACCGCGTTGAGCACCAGGCTCGTGAACGCCTGCAACGACGACGCCGAGCCGCGCTGGCGCGGGTACATGTCGAGGATCGCGAGCGTGACGATCGGGAACACCAGCGCGATGCCGAACGCGTTGAGCATCATCGGCAGCACCGCCCACGGCACGACGGGCACGTCGGTCCACAGGTTGTAGGCGAGGTTCAGCGCCATCGCGATGGCCGAGCACGCGAAACCTATCGACACCAGCTTCGCGCCGCTGATCTTCCCCGCGCTGCGTCCGGACACGAACGCGCCCAGGATCATGCCGCTGATCATCGGCACGAAGAACCAGCCGAACTGGCGTTCGTTGAGCTTGAGGATGTCCAGCACGAACGCCGGCGCCGAGGCGATGTACACCCACAACGCGGCGAAGTTGAACGCGCTGGCCGCGGCCAGGCGCTGGAAGCGCGGGTTGATCACGATGGCCGCGTAATCGCGCAGCAGGCGGCGCGGGCCGAGCGGCAGGCGCGCGTCGGCCGGATGCGTTTCCGGCAGCATGCGCCAGGTCGCCACCAGCAGCACGACCGAGAACGCCACCAGGAACCAGAAGATCGCCGGCCAGTGCGCGACGCCGAGGATCCAGCCGCCGATCACCGGCGCCAGCGCGGGCGCGACACCGAAGATCATCGACACCTGGCTCATCAGGCGTTGCGCGTCGTCGCCGTGCAGCACGTCGCGGATCACCGCGCGGCCGACGATCAGGCCGACGCCGGACGAGAGCCCCTGCAACGCGCGGAACGCCAGCAGTGTCGGCAGATCCTTCGACAGCGCGCAGCCGACCGAAGCGATGGCGAACACGATCAATCCGCCGAGGATCACGCGCCGGCGACCGATCGCGTCCGACAGCGGTCCGTGCACGATGCTCATCACCGCGTAGGCGATGAGGTAGACGCTGATCGTCTGCTGCATCGCCAGCTTGTCGGCGCCGAACTGCGCGCCGATGGCCGGAAACGCAGGAAAGATCGTGTCGATCGAGAACGGCCCGAACATCGCCAGCCCACCGAGCAGCAGGGCGAGGCGGCGGACGGGGATGGACAGCGTGGCGGGTTGTGCGGGCATCGGCTCGGGTTGGTTTCGATTCTGCGAACACGGACGCGCCTGCGCCCGGCGCGATTGATCGTCAGGCGTCGGGCGGACCTTTCAGCTCCACGAGGTTGCCTTCGGGGTCGTACAGGTATTGCGACGGGCCCTCGCCTTGCGCGCCGTAGCGCGAGCCGAACTCCGCGACGCGCACGCCGTGCGCGGTGAGGTGCGCGACGATCGCATCCACGTCGAACGGTTCGGCACGCAGGCAGAGGTGGTCCATGTTGTGGCCTTCGCGTCCCGGCGCGGCACCGCCCTTGCGGCCCAGCGTGCCGTCCACGTCGACCAGGTCGATCAGGCTGGCGCCGGCGCGGAGCTGGATCAGGCCGATGGCCTCCTGCCGGCGTTCGACCGTGCAGCCCAGCACGTCGCAGTAGAACGCCACCATCCCGGCGACGTCGCGGACCCGCAGCACGACGTGGTCGATCTGCTGCAACTGGAAGGGCGGTGTCGGCATCGACGGCATCCTGCGAACGGGCGCACAGGATACAACTGCCCCCGTTTGCGCGACGCGCCTGTTCGTGCGACCGCACGCACGAAAGGACGAAGCAGTCGCCTGCTCCGTCCTTCGCGTGCCCTCGTCCCTGAGGCGCCCGTGCTTCCGTGTCGATTAGAGCCGGTGTGCGAACCCCACGCCGATCGAGTGGTCGTCGCCGCTGAAGGCCGCGCCGAAGCTGATCTGGCTCTTCGCCCCGATCGGCTTGGCGTAGCCGGCGGAGATCGCGCCGTGCCCCTGCTCGGAACCCAGGCCGACCGACCACGCGCCGTTCGGGTTGCCCACCGCCGCCGCGGCGGCACCGGACGCCATCTGCGCTTCGGCCATCGACATCGCGCCATGCTGGCTGATGCGGCTGTCCTGCTTCGCCATCTCCGTCGCGAGCTTGTCCATGCCCGTCCACACGTCGCCCAGCTTCTGGTCGGTGTAGCTGTTGGCCTGGACCAGCACTTCGGTCGTGTTCTGCTGCAGGCGCTGGTTGAGCTGGCCGACGTTGACCGCGTCGTGATCGGCCACGCCGTCGGCGACGTTGTGGATCGTCACCGCCGTGGTCGCGCCTTCGCCGCCCATGGTCATGCTCGACTTGCCGGCGTCGTCGTAGGTCACCACCGACTTCGTCTCGCCGTTCGCACCGATCACACCGGCCGACTTCAACTGGCCCAGGTTCACCGCGTCGTTGTCGGCCTTGGCCGCCGCGACACCCGTCACCACGCGGTCGCCCGCCGTGCCGGCCATGCTCACCGACGTGCCGTCGCTGTCCTTCGCCACCGTGATCTGGCGCGTCGCTGCGTCCTGCTTCACCAGGCCCACTTCGCCGTTGCTGATCTGCGTGGAAAGGTTGTTGATGGCGGTGGTGTTGTTGGTGATCGCGGTGGTGTTCTGATAGACGCGGTTGTCGATGTTGCTGATGGCGCCTTCCACGCCGCTCACCTGCGAGGACGAACCGTCGGCGTTGGTCACCGTGTACGTCGGCGCGGTGACCGTGCCGTCGGCATTGACCACAGAACCGCCACCCAGCGCGCTCGCCATCGACTGGCTCACCGCGTGCAGCTGGCCGCCATTCACGGCCTCCTTGCTGCCCGCTTCGACCTTGCCGTCGGCCACGTTGGTGAGCTTGCGGGCGTTGCCGGCGTTGTCGGCGAAGTCGACCTCGCTGCCGTCGGTGTCCTTGCCCACGGTCAGCTTCTGGCCGGCCCCGGCCTGCTGCACCATGCCGATGGTGCCGCTGCTGATCTGCGTGCTGATCGACTGGATCTGCGTGGTGTTGTTGTACACGCGGCCGTCGAGGTTGGTGATCGCATCGCCCATGTTGGTGACGGACGACTTCGAACCGTCGGCGTTGGTCACGTAGTACGTCGGGCCGGTGATCGAGCCGTCGGCGTTGACCTTCGCGCCGCCACCGATGGCATCGGCCATCTTCTTCAGCTGCGACACGTTGACCGCGTCCTCGTCCTCGCCACCGGCGGCGACGCCCTTCAGGCGACGCGCGCCCGCCGAGCCGCGGAAGTCCACCGCCGTCCCGGCCTTGTCCTTCGCCACGGTCACGATGCCGGCCGTGTCGTCGTACTGCACCAGGCCGATCTCACCGGAGTTCAGCTGGTTGGTGATCGTGGACACCGAGCCCTCGACGTTCGTCACGCGGCCGTCGAGGTTGCTGACGTTCGTGTTGAGCGTGGAGATGTTCGTCTCGGCGGTGCTCACCGCTGTTGGCAATAGCTGCCGATGCCTGCCCGGACAATCCCACTCCGCCCATTGCCGTCGCAAGGACGAGCATGGCCGCGCCGCCTGTTCCAACGGAGGCCTTCTTCTTGCGTCCCTTAGCCACTTCCGACGCGACCACCCATTGGCCGAGCTCAACGTTCCAAACCACCCGATAGATCTTGTTCAAAGGATCACCTGTCTCTTTTGAGAATGCGCGCGATTAGTTGAGATAAATCCCTGAGAAAACTCTCAACGCGGCGCGATCCTATGAACGGAACGCTTCCGTCAAATCAGATTCGTCCGAAAATCCGGGAACCTTTTGAAGTCGCAAAGAAATGCCATTGCGAAGGACAAAGACAGGAAATGCGCTGCGCCGTTATGGCCAACAACTCGGCACATCCAAATCAGGAGTTGCGCGACTCGTTTGGCGCGACGGTGAAATCAGGTTTGACGCTCGGCATGCGTTGAAGAGGTTGGACACTTTCTGCAAACACAGAAGACTGCATGCACCTGCACAACGGACAGAAACGCGAGCGCATCACGTGACCCGGTTCGCGTGGCGAACGGAACGCGATGCTGCGCATCCCGTGTTCCCGGAGTGACGAGCGGGGATCGAAAGGCGTGCGGACACCTGCGACCGCCGGCGGGCGCCCGGCTCAATCACACTCCGTCACGTCGCCCCCCCCCCTCGCAGGGCGCGGCGGTTGGATCCGCGCACGGCCCGGTCAGGGCGGCCCCTGGCGCGCGGCCCGAAGGCCGCGATCAGAGCAGGATCGCCCCGCGACCGGTATGATTCGCACCCAGCAGACGGTGGGAGAAGCGGCCCAACCTGAACAGGTCGGAGCCGCTGCCGAAGGCGCAAACGCCCGGAATCGCTCAGGCCCCATTACCGCCGTCGGCTCACACTCTGGAGAGACCGCCCGCGCCGAACGCTTCGGCCGGAACCGGCGCCGAAGGGGCAAGAAGCCAGCGGGGTCTCCTCCCCCGCCCCGCGCTTTGAAACTCTCAGGCAAAAGGACAGAGGGGCACTCCACGTGCGCGACCGCGCACGCCCCGGCTTTCGAGCCAAACCTGGATGCCCCTCGTCACATGAGCCAGAAGACCTCCCTGCGCGCCCTCGAGCACCACGACGCCTTCCTCGAACGCCACATCGGCCCCAACGATGCCGAAATCGCGCAGATGCTGGGCGTGGTCGGGTTCGATTCGCTGGATGCGATGACCGACGCCATCGTCCCGGCATCGATCAAGTCCCCGAAGCCGCTGGACCTGCCGGCGCCGATCACGGAAGTCGAGGCCATCGCCAAGATCCGCGCGATCGCCGACAAGAACCAGGTCTTCAGGAGCTTCATCGGCCAGGGCTACTACGGCACGCACACGCCGAACGTCATCCTGCGCAACATCCTCGAGAACCCCGCGTGGTACACGGCCTACACGCCGTACCAGGCCGAGATCTCGCAGGGCCGCATGGAAGCGCTCATCAACTTCCAGACGATGTGCGCCGAACTGACGGGCATGGAGATCGCCAACGCGTCCCTGCTCGACGAAGCCACCGCGGCGGCCGAGGCGATGACGCTGGCCAAGCGTTCGGCCAAGTCGAAGTCCAACACCTTCTTCGTATCAAACGGCGTGCACCCGCAGACGCTGGAAGTGCTGCGCACGCGCGCCGAACCGCTCGAGATCGAGCTCGTCGTCGCCGATGACAGCGAGGCCGCCAGCATCGACAGCTTTGGCGTGCTGCTGCAGTACCCGAACACCTTCGGCCAGATCCACGATTACAAGGCGCTCGCCGACGCCGTGCACGCGCGCGGCGGCCTCGTCGCCGTGGCGACCGACCTGCTCGCGCTGACGCTGATCGCCGCGCCGGGCGAATGGGGCGCGGACATCGTCGTGGGCAACACGCAGCGGTTCGGCGTGCCGTTCGGCTTCGGCGGTCCGCACGCGGCGTTCATGGCGTGCCGCGATGCCTACAAGCGTTCGATGCCGGGTCGCCTGATCGGCGTGTCGATCGACGCCGAAGGCAAGGCGGCGTACCGCCTCACGCTGCAGACGCGCGAGCAGCACATCCGTCGCGAGAAGGCGACGTCCAACATCTGCACCGCACAGGTGCTGCTGGCGGTGATGGCGTCGATGTACGCCGTCTACCACGGCCCGGACGGCCTGCAGCGCATCGCGCGCCGCACGCACCGCCTGGCGTCCATCCTCGCCACCGCACTGCGCAACGCCGGCATCACCGTCGGCACGGACTTCTTCGACACGTTGCACGTGGTCGACGTCGATGCCGACGCGATCCACGCCAAGGCCGTCGAAGCCCGCATCAACCTGCGCCGCATCGACGGCCGCAGCCTCGGCATTTCGCTCGATGAAACGACCACGCGTGCGGACGTCGTCGCGCTGGCCGCGCTGTTCGGCGCGAAGGTCGATGTCGATGCGCTGGATGCGACCGTCGAGGACGCGCTGCCGAACGGCCTGCTGCGCACCAGCGCGTTCCTGACGCACCCGGTGTTCAACACGCACCACAGCGAGCACGAGCTGCTGCGCTACATGCGCTCGCTGGCCGACAAGGACCTGGCGATGGATCGCACGATGATCCCGCTGGGCTCGTGCACGATGAAGCTCAACGCCACCGCCGAGATGATCCCGGTGACGTGGCCGGAGTTCGGCAACCTGCATCCGCTCGCCCCGGGCGCGCAGGCCGCCGGCTACCAGCAGCTCATCGGCGAACTGGAAGCGATGCTGGTCGAATGCACCGGCTACGACGCCGTCAGCCTGCAGCCGAACTCCGGCGCGCAGGGCGAATACGCCGGCCTGCTGGCGATCCGCGCCTACCACCGCTCGCGCGGCGAAGCGCATCGCGACATCTGCCTGATCCCGGATTCGGCGCACGGCACCAACCCGGCCTCCGCACAGATGTGCGGCATGCAGGTCGTGGTGACCAAGACCGATGGCAACGGCAACGTCGACGTCGAGGACATCCGCCGCAACGCCGAGAAGTACAGCAATCGTCTTGCCGCGATCATGATGACCTACCCGTCCACGCACGGCGTGTTCGAGGAAGAGGTCGTGGAGATCTGCGAGATCATCCACAAGCACGGCGGCCAGGTGTACACCGACGGCGCGAACATGAACGCCCTCGTCGGCGTCGCCAAGCCGGGCAAGTGGGGTTCGGACGTCTCGCACCTCAACCTGCACAAGACCTTCTGCATCCCGCACGGCGGCGGCGGCCCGGGCGTCGGCCCGTGCGCGGTGAAGTCGCACCTGGCGCCGTTCCTGCCCGGTGCGCTGAACGCCGACGGCGTGAAGACGGACGGCGTCGGCAACGGCGATGTTGGCATGGTGTCGGCGGCGAGCTTCGGTTCGGCCTCGATCCTGCCGATCAGCTGGATGTACGTGACGATGATGGGCGCCGCCGGCCTGCGCCGCGCGACGCAGGTCGCGCTGCTCAACGCGAACTACATCGCTCGCCGCCTCGCTCCGCACTACGAGACCCTCTACACCGGCCGTAACGACCTGGTCGCGCACGAGTGCATCCTCGACCTGCGCCCGCTGAAGGATTCGACCGGCGTGTCGGCCGAGGACGTCGCCAAGCGCCTGATCGACTTCGGCTTCCATGCGCCGACGCTGAGCTTCCCGGTCGCCGGCACGCTGATGGTGGAGCCGACCGAGTCCGAGTCGCTGCACGAACTCGACCGCTTCATCGACGCGATGATCCAGATCCGCGACGAGATCCGCGCGGTGGAAGAAGGCAAGCTCGATCGCGAGGACAACCCGCTCAAGAACGCGCCGCACACCGCGACGGCCGTGTCGGCGAGCGAGTGGACGCACGCGTACCCGCGCGAGCTGGCCGCCTTCCCGCTGCCGAGCCTGCGCCTGCAGAAGTACTGGCCGCCGGTCGCGCGCGTGGACAACGTCTACGGCGACAAGAACGTCATGTGCGCATGCATCCCGGTGGATGCGTACAAGGACGATGAGGCGGTGGAGGCCTGATCAGGCTTCTGTTGTTTTCGTCGTGATGGGTTACGGAACGCCCCGCCTTGTGCGGGGCGTTTTGTTTGGGCGCGCGTTTGGCGTGATGGTTTTCGCCGGCGCCGGTTAGCCCCTCTCCCGACGGCGACCGGCGTGAGTGCAGGTCCGGTGACCAGCCCGCCTTTGTAGCCCGGGTAAGCGAAGCGCACCCGGGGACGCGACCAGTCCCGGGTGCGCTTCGCTTACCCGGGTTACACCAGCGGAAAGACGTGACAAAGCCGATCGCGTGACAGCCTGCATCCCGGCCCTCGCGGGCATGACGGCAAGGGTTGTACTGACGCACGCAGCGCCACCGCTCCCGCGACACCTCGCAAAAAAAGCGCCCCGCAATCGCGGGGCGCTTCCACCTGCGTCAAGTTGTACGACACGGATCTGCAGGAGCCCGTGTCAAACGCCCCGCATCAACGCGCGATGACCTCGATCCGCACGCGGCGGTTCGGCTTGAGGCACGCGATCACCTTCGCGCTCTTCGCGCCCGGGCAGTTGACCACCGGGTCGGCCGCGCCGCGACCTTCCGCCTGGATCGCTTCGCCCGGCACGCCGTGCGCGACCAGGTACGACTTCACGGACTGCGCACGACGCTCGGACAGCGCCTGGTTGTAGCTCGCGCTGCCGAGGCGGTCGGTGTAGCCGATCACGCGCAGCGAATCCACATGTTCGGCCTTGTTCAGCGCCGTCATGATGCGGCTCTGCAGCGCGGCGGCGCCTTCGTCGGCCAGCTTGGCGCTGTCGAACGCGAACAGCGCGTCGGCTTCGACCTCGAACGACTGCGCGACGTGCGGCTCGCCCGCCGCCGGGGCAGGAGCAGCCTGCGCCGGCATGCCGCCGAGGAGGTCCGCGCACGCGGCCGGGTTCCACAGCGTCTGGCTCGCGCGCATGTCGTTGTCGAACAGCACCTTGTACTGGCACTGCACTTCGCCCTGCGCGGTCGGCAGCTTGAACAGGTAATCCCATTCGTGCACGCCGGCGATGCCTTCGCGGTACATCGGCGAACCCAGCAGGCGGTAGATCTCCAGCTTGGAATCGCCCAGCTGCACCTTGCTCAGGGCATCGATGTCGACGTGGATCTTCGACTCGATCAGCGGGTGGGCCTTCTCGGGCGCCGGCCAGACAGGGGCGTCGGTATGACCGTCCTTGACCTGGCTCAGCGAGGTGGTGCCGCAGGCGGACAACGTCGCCGCCGCGGCGAGCGCCAGGAGGAATCCCGGCAACGGTTTGAAATTGAACATCGTGGACCTCTTACCTCCACGGCCCGGAGCCGTGGGCTTGAATGAATGACGGACGAGCGGTCGGGACGCGGCGGGACCCGAAGTCCCGCAGCGTCCTTTCCCCTCCGCTCTCGTCAGAAGATGTAGCCGATACCGACGCGGAACACCGGCTCGTCGCCCTTCGCCGCGGACACGCCCGCGTTGAAGTTCACGCGACCGTTGTCGCTCCAGCGCGACACGCCCACGCCCAGCGCCGCTTCGCCGCGATAGCTGGCAACACCGGCGTTGACGGCCGTGCGGCCCGGCAGGTACGGCGTCACGTTGACCAGGGCAGAGGCTGCTGCGATACCACGGTTGGCCTGCTGGTTGACCTCGTTGATCGCGTCGCCCAGGTTCTGCCACGCATCGTTGACGCGCTGGTCGGTGTACGAGTTCGCCTGGTTCAGCACTTCGGTGTTGTTCGTGGCCAGACGCTGGTTCAGCTGCGAGACGTTCACCGCGTCGTGATCGGCGACGCCGTCGGCGACGTTGTGGATCGCCACCGGCTTCGAAGCGCCTTCACCCCCCATCGTGATGCTGGTCTTCTCGGCGTTGTCGTAGGTCGCGTCGGCGATGCCCTTCAGCTGCGACACGTTGACCGCGTCGGTCTGCTCCGTACCGGCCTTCACGTTCACGATCTGGCGCTTGATGGTGTCCGAACCCACCGACACCGTGTTCTCACGGTTGGCCGTCGTGTTCGCACCGATCGCCACCGAGTACTTCGCGTTGGCGATGGCGTTGCCGCCGATGGCCACCGACTCGACGCCCTTGGCCTGGGAATCGGCCAGCGTGGAGTTGGCGTGGAAGTACTTGATGCCCGCGCCGCCATCGATGATGTCGTTCAGCGCATCGGTGTTGGCCGTGGTGCGGTCGTCGAGGTTGAGGGAGTTCCATGCGCGCGCGGGGCTCGGAGCTTGACCTTTCGAGTTCTGAGCTCCGTTCGCCGAGCCATTTGCTCCAGGCGCCGAGCCCGGAGCGCCAAGTTCCGAGCTCTGAACTCGGAAGGCCGTGCTGTCTGCTCCACGCGTCGAGCTCGGAGCTTCGCGGTTCGAGCTCTGAGCTCGGATGGCCGTGCTGTTTGCTCCGCGCGTCGAGTTCGCCGCCCGGCATTCCGAGCTGTGAACCCGGATGGCCGAGCTCTTTGCTCCGCGTGCCGAGCTTTGAGCTCGGCATTCCGAGTTCTGAGCTCCACGTGCCGACCTATTTGCTCCGCGTGCCGAACTCGAAGCTCGGCGACGGATCGCTTGAGTGTCCCCGGGTGCGGCCTTTGGCCTTACCCGGGCTACAAGAGCGGCTTCCTCGCGAATGTGAGACGCAGCTACGGTTCGCGACTTCGTCGCATTGATGCCCGGTTTGCCTGGGAACACTCGTCGCCGGAGACTCAAAAACTCCTCTCACACAGCGGCTCCCAGCGCCGTACCACGGGTGGGTTCTTCGTGCCCGGATTCCATCGGGCACAACCTCGACGCAAGCGTTTCGCGTCGGGAGGGCAGCCATGCAACACCCCACGGGGAAAGTTGCCCACCGTCTGCGTGCGGTTTTTTTTTGAGTCTCCTGACACCCTTGCGGTATTCCGGCGCAGGTATCACGCAGTCCACGGAGCGACTCATGTCAAGGACACGCCGTCCGGCGCCGGCACGGATCACCTGCTACGTCATCAGACGCCACCGTTGCGCTCGCGGTGTCGCTCAGAACGACTTCCCCACCGTCACCCACACCTGGTCGTCCTTCGGCTTGTCGTCCGCGTGACCGATCGCGCGCGCAACGCTCACCTGCCCCTGCACGCCCTTCCAGTTCCAGTTCACGCCGATGCCGGCGCCCTGCAGGTTGACCGGGCGCGACGGATAGCCCATCGCCGAACGATAGCGACCGGCCGCGCCGTCGTAGAACGCGCTGATGCGCGTGTTCGGAAGAATGAAGTCGTGGCTGGCTTCCAGCGACACCACGGCGCCGTCGTCGACCGCCGCCGCGCTGAGGTCGTAGGCACGCACGGCGCCGGGGCCGCCGAGGCTCATGCGTTCGGAACCGTCGAGGCTCCGGCTGGCCCACTGGCCGCGCACCTGCGCGCTCAGTCGCAGGCTCGACACCGGTGCCACGGCGATGCTCGCGACGGGCTCGGCCTTCACGAACGTCGCGTGTCTGCGCGTGGCGTCGTTGCCGCTCGTGCGGTCCAGGTCGGTGAGGTCCATGCTGCCGTACGACACGCCGAGCCCATAGCGATACCAGCGCCGCCAACGCCCCTGCCCCGCCACGCCCGACCCATCGGCACGCACGCTGGCGACGTTGCTGTTGCGACGGCTTTCGAGCAGGCCGTCGAAGCGGTCGTCACGCAACTGCTTGCGGTCGATCGACGCACTGACGTCCAGGCTTGCGTCGCGCGTGCGCCACACGGGGCGGGTCGCGTACAGGCTGGCGACGTCCGCCGAACCCTTGCCGAGCCCGTCGAACGCGCCGCCGAGCCGATACGCGACGTGCGATACCGAGGCACCGACGCGTGTCGCGCCATCTCCGACCGGAGTGTCGTACGACACGCGCGCAAGCCGCGTCTGGCCGCCGTCGGACGCATGCGTCTGCAATGCCGTGGGCGTGACGTAGACCATCGCCTCGAGACGATCGCCGCGACCGAACGGGTTGTTGATGCCGCCGACCAGCCCGATGCGGCGCTCGCCCGCTTCGACCGACCCGGCGTTGTCGCCGGTGACCATGCCGTAGAGCGACGGTCCGCCCGCGACGGTCACGGTGACGAGCGTGCCGCCGGGATACTTGCCCGGCGCGAGCGTCGCATCGACGCGACCGACGCCCGGCAGCTCGCGTAGCAGGCGAATGCGCGCGTCGATGTCGCGCAGCCTGGGATCGGCCACGCCCGTGCCGCGCAGGATCGCCTCGATGCGCGCGGTATCCACCTGCGAAGCGTTCTCGACGACGACGCGTTCCACGCGGCCGCGCACGATCTGGAATCGCACGACGCCGTTCTTCTCGATCGTCTGTTGCGGAAGCAGCACGCGTACCAGCGATTCGCCGTCGTGATACAGCAGCTCGGTCAGCTCGGCGCGCATGACCTGCAGCGCGCTCATGGTCGTCTCGCGACCGCGCAGCGGCGCGATGTACGCGTCCACGCGCGCGCGTTCCTCTGGCGTCATCCCGCCGTCGAACTCGAAGTCGCGCACCGGGAAACGCAGTTCGCCCTCATCGTCCGCCTGCCCGGCTTCGCTGTTCGTCGTGCTGGGCGGCGCGTTCTTCCCGGACGTTCCGAACGTGCGCGTGAGGCCGGGATTCTGGCGCAGCAGTCCGCCCGAGGTGACGCCATGTTCGGCAGCCTGCGCATGCGAGTGCAGCACGGCGAGGGTCAGCAACGACAGACAGGAAATGGCCGGACGCGGGAACGCGGAAGCGGAGGAACTATTCACGACTGGATCGAACCTTCAGCCCGGGCGCGATGCGCCGGGCCGCGAAAAAGTGGGGGAGTTGGCGCGGCACGAGGCCGGCCCATGACACGAAAAAAGGGAGGAAGGCGCGAACGCCCTCCTCCCATCGGCCCACGCACGAAGCGCGGGCGTCACGCAAACGCTGGCGATGAACCGCCGGCGGATGCGCATTACTTCACGGCGACGAACATCATTTCGCCGTTGACCCACACGCTCGTGTACGGCACGCCCGGCACCATCTGCGCCAGCGTCACGTACTCGCCGGTCGGCTGCGGAGCCGGCTGCGGGGCCGGCTGCGGGGCCGGCTGCGGAGCGGGCTGCGGCTGCGGGTAGACCGGCTCCGGCTGCGTCATCACGATGTTGCCAGCCGTGTTCTTCGCATTGGCCGGAACGCTGACGCGACGCGCGGTCAGCTTGCCGTTCAGGGTGACGTCGCCGCCGTTGAGCACGATCTCGTTGCCGGCCGTGTTGGTGGCCGACTTGATCGTCGTGCCGGACATGCGCACGTCGCCCGCCGCCGTCGTGGCCGACGTGGTCTGGTCGATGGTCGCGGCGTTCAGCGTGACGCTGCCCTGCGTGCTGGACAGGTTGCCCTTCTGCGTCAGCGTGGTGGTGGCCTGCGCGTCGATGTTGCCGACCGAGGTCACCGGAGCGGCCAGCGTGACGGCGCCGCCGTTGGCGTTCACGCGCACGGAGTGTGCGTCGATGGCGCCGTTGGCGGTGACGTTGGTCGCGTTGAGGTCGACCGTGCCGTACTTCGACTGCACCAGCTTCGACGTGGTCAGGTTGCCCTTGCCCACGTTGACCTGGACCAGGCCGTCGCCCGAGACCGCACCGTTGAGGTTCACGCTGCCCGCGGCGTTGTCGACGACGACCTGCGAGGCCTTGATGTCGCCCAGGTTGAACGCGAGCGGCACGCCCTGCGCCGGAGCGCGGAACTCGGCGCGCTGCGCGGCCGTCGTGCCGACGCCGGCGGCGTGGTAGATCGCGCCGCCGGTTTCCATCACGTTGCCCATCTGGCTGGCGACGTTGGCTTCCTGGCGGACGCCGGTCTTGCCACCGCCCAGCACGACGTCGTACTTGCCGGTGACCGGCGCGTAGACTTCGACCGCATCGGCGCTGAAGGTGACGCTGTTGCCGTTGACCGCACCGCGCGTGACGACCCTCGACGCGCCGGTGCTGCCGTAGGCAGCGCCGGTGGCCGTGAGGTTGACGGCGCCGGCTTCGGAAGCGACCGACTTGGCAGCGGTAATGGCGCCACCGCGACCGGTGGTCACGTCGACGCCGTACTTGCCCTTGACGTCGCCGTTCAGCGCGACGGTCTTGCCCGCGATGCGGACCTGCTGGGCATCGATCGTCGAAGCGGCGACCGAACCGGTGTCCTGGTTCGCCGTCAGTTCGACCGCGCCACCGCTGGTGACCACGCCGGCGGCCTGCTGGATGCTGGCACCGTTGATGGACACGCGGCCGGTGCCGGACACGTTCGCGTTCTGCACGACGCTGCTGTTGCCGTACACGTTGACGTCGCGCGCGGCGACGACCGGCGCGTTCACCACGACCTTGTCGCCGGCCAGCGTGACCGTGTTGGCGGTGTAGGCGGCGTTGGAGGTGACGGTCTTGCCGACCGCGTTGAGCGCGACGTCCGAGGCCTGCAGCTGGGTCAGCGGCTCGACGACGATGTTGCCGCCCTTGCTGCCCGAGATGCGCGGCATGGTCTCGATGTTGATGCGGTTGTCGGCGGTCATCTTGCCGCCCAGGCTGACCTGGCCGTCGGCATCCGAACGCAGCTCGATCGAACCGCCGGCGCCCGTGGTGGCGCGACGCGCTTCGATGGTGCCCGTGCTGCGCACGGCGTTGCGCAGGACGTCGCCCGTCGCGGCGGCGGTCAGGCGGACGTCGCCGCCCCTGGAGACGATCACGCCGCCGTTGTCGACCAGCGCGTTCACTTCCGGTGCGCCCAGGGCGACCGAGAAGCCGGAGTTGGTCAGCGTGACGGTGGCGGTGTCGGCGGCGCCGAGCGTCACGTCGCCGGTGGCGTTGATCGTGCCCTTGTTCAGCACCTGGCTGCCCAGCAGGGCGACCTGGCGGGCGTTGATCTTGCCCTGGTTGACGACCGAGGCGTTCGCCGCGTTCGAGGTCAGGTCCAGCACGCGCTGCGTGCCGGCCAGACGACCGCCGGCCATGAACTGCTGCGCGTTGATGTCGAGCGTGGAGGCGACCAGGCTGTCGGCGTTGACGACGGCCGAGGAACCGAACATCACGCCCGCCGGGTTGACGACGTACACGCGGCCGTTGGCGTTCAGCGCGCCCTGGATGTCGGTGGCCTTGACCGGGCCGACGACGCGGTTGAGCACGGCCGACGAAGCGGTCGGCTGGTTGAAGGTGACCGACTGGCCCTGGGCGATGTCGAAGTTGTTCCAGTTCACGACCATCTTGTCGCTGGACTGGGTGACGGTGGTCGCGGCGCCGGAGGTGGCGATGCGGCCGGTGCCGTTGACGACGACGCCGCCGTCCGCGGCCCATGCGCTGCCGACGCAGCCCATCGCCACGGCGAGGACGGTCGGCTTGAGGACGCGCAGCGCCTGTTGCGACGCCGACAGGGTGCCGGCTTCGTATCGTGCTTCGAATTGGTTCATGCGAACTCTCTTTACTTTGTGGGGTGTTGCAACCCGGCATCGTTCGATGCCGGGCAGTTTCCGGGCGGATGATCCGCGGCCCGGCCGCGGTTCCCGGAAGCGCGCGACCGATGGTGCAACTCGGTTTTGCGGAGCCGGCGGGCGAATGTAGGTGCGCCCCTACCCACGAACCATGAGATTCTTCTGAATAAATAGGGCCGGTTAACGAAGTGGGCGTTCCACCGGCGCGTACGCATCAAAAAGCCGCGCGTTGCGCGGCTTTTCGACGAACCCACCGGAACGGTCGCGTCATCGTCGTCGTTCCACCAGCGACACCGGCAGCGATGCACCTGCGCCCGACATGGCACCGGCCCCTTGCGCGCCGTCGTTGCAGTGCTGCATCGGCCACACGCGCGCCAGGCGCATGCGGATCACGCAACCCAGGGCGATCCAGCGGTCGAACCGCGCTTCCGCGTGCGATGCCGCGCCGCGTTCCGGCGAGATGCCGCGCCGCGAGGAACCGCGCGGGATGGCCAGCGAGGCACGCCGCGCGGCCGGCGTGCGCATCGCGATCGCCGTGTCGCGGGCGTCGGCCACGTCGCGCTCGTCGCGAACCGCATGCACGCGCACCGGGGGGAGGTCGTGGATGCGCGGCGCCTGCATCGCGACGGCATCGCCGTCGTCGCGTTCGACCGTGGCGTACACGCGCACGGTGGGCAGGTCGAAGGTGCGGATCGCGGGTGCGGTCGTGATCGTCGCGTCGCTCGCAGCGGCGGTACGCGTGGCGATGGAATGGGTCGCCGCGACCATCGCCAGCGCGGCCATCAGGGTCATCGTTCTCATCTGGGCAAGTCCTGTAGTGCGGCGGGCCGCATGCGGTCGCCGTGTGGGGCATTCGGATCAATCGGGGAATGGGGCTCTCGAATCAGTCGTCGGGCACGATCGACATCAGCGCGGCATCGAAGCGCATCCGTTGCGCCGGCGTCGCCAGTTCGGACAGCACCTGCACGAAGCGCGGATGCCGCGCGCCGGACGCGATGTACTGCCAGCGGTACGCGCGCCGCAGCACATCGAGCACGACCCGCTGCTGGCGCATCCCGAACGGACGTCCGCACGCGGCGACGAAGTACGCCGCGTCCGCATCGGCCTGCGCGCGCAGGATGTCGTCCACCGCGCCCAGCAGCGCGATCACGTCGTCCACCGCCGCGTCGCGTTCGCCGGCATCGACGCGTGCGTTCTCCGCGCGCCACTCCAGCTCGTCGACGACGGAGTGCTGGCACTCTTCGCGGAAGTGGAACAGGAACACGTCCTTCCACAACGGGCACAGCTCCTGGCTGGGCGCGATGCTTTCCTCGTAATGGCGCTGCACGAACAGCTCGATCATGAAGATCAGCGCCAGCACCGCCCAGCTGCGGCGTTCCAGCACGAACATCGCCACCGCGTTCGCCTCGGCCATCTTCGCGTGGCCGGCCGGCATGCGCGCGTCGAGCATCGCTTCCAGTCGACGGAACAGTTCCTGGTGCTTGATCTCCTCGTCCGAGAAGCGCACCAGCGCTTCCAGCGCGTTCTGGTCGCCGAGCCAGTGCTGCCCCGAGGTCTGCAGCATCTTCGCGCCGATGAAGCGCTCGCACAGGCCGAACATCCACGCATACGTGCGTCCCTGCACCTGGCTGAAGAGCCGGCGTTCGGCCTCGTCGAGGAAGCCGATGCGTTCGACGAGCGACAACCCGGCCGGCAGGAACGTGCGGTCGAAATCGAACTCGCGACCGCGGATCACGTCGGCGTCGATCTCCCAGCGCACGCGCCTGGACACTTCGACGCAGCGCGCGTAGCGGGCGCTTTCGCCGGACGCGACGTCGGCATTCCATTGCGGGGCTCGGCTCGGGGCAGTTGCGAGGTTCATGCAGGACTCCGGTGATGCGTCATGGCGGCGTCACGCCGGCGCCATGGTGGGATCGAGGACCGACTTCACTTCGGCGACGCGGTTGGCGGGGAAGCCGGAACGCTTCGCGTGTTCATGGATGAGCGATTCGTCGCGCGCCAGGTACACGCAGTAGGTCTTGTCGGCGGTGACGTAGGAATGCAGCCACTGGATGTCGGTGCCGAGTTCGTCGAGCACGCCGTTGGATTGCAGCGCCACGCCGCACAGCGCCTCCACCGGTTGCGCACCGATGCCCTGGATCTCGCGTTCGATCACGTATTTCTTGAACATGACGATTCCCTCCGTTGCGTGCGCCCGTTCGCGGGCGCGGGATGCCGGCGCGATGCCGGCGAAACTCAGGGCCTCGACGCGAGCACGTTCGCGCCGTAGGCATGCAGCTGGCCGTGGAACTTGCGGGCCAGGTCGGTGCCCGCGAAGCACTCGAAGCGTTCGGTGATCCGCGCTTCGTGCAGGCCACAACCGGTGAGCAGGTCGACCAGCGCGCCTTCGGTCAGCGCACCGCCGATGCACGAGGCCCACAGGTCGGCGCTCGCGCGCGCGGCCTGCGCCAGTTCGCGATCGAGCACCACGTCGGCCAGGAACAGGCGGCCGCCGGGCCGCAGCACGCGGACGATCTCGCCGATCACGCGCGGCTTGTCGGGCGCGAGGTTCAGCACGCCGTTGGAGATCACCACGTCGACGCTGGCGTCGTCCGCCGGCAGGTCCTCGAACGTGCCTTCGTGCAGGCGCACGCGATCGAGCAGGCCCGCCTGCGCGGCGGCACGCAGCGCGCTGGCGCGCATGCCGGGCGTGAGGTCGACGCCGGTCGCCCGGCCCTGCGGACCGGCGGCCTTCGCCGCCAGCAGCAGGTCCATGCCGGCGCCGCAGGCGTGGTCCAGGATCACCGCCCCGGCAGGAATCGTGCCGATGCGCAGCGGATTGCCCACGCCCGAGAAACGCTCGGTGCACGCGGCGGGCAGCGCCGCGAGTTCAGCCGCGTCGTAACGGAGCTGTTCGACCGCGTAGGCCGCGCCGGTGCGGAAGTGGAAACCGCTCGCAGGCGCCCTCGCGACGCGCTCGTACGTCGCACGCACCTGCCGGTTCAGGTGGATCGTGTCCAGCACGAGCGGGCAACGGCTCATCTTGGCCTCTCTTCGCCGGCGCACCGCCGGCATGGGGCCAATCTAATGACGGCCGGTAACGGCCCGATGTCGCGTGATGATGGATTTGTATCGGTTGGTAACAGCGCGGGAAACTACCGGAGGGGAGCCATGGCCGCGTCGCGCGCCCACGCTCCCCCCTCGTTTCCGGAGGTGAAGCCATGGCCCACACGCCCTGTGTCCTGGTGGTCGACGACGACCGTTCCACGCGGGAGATGCTGCTGGAGGCGCTCGCCACGCACGGCTTCCGCGCGCTCGAGGCCGCCGACGGCGAGGACATGCGCCGCGAACTCCAGCGCGAGGCGCCGGACCTGGTGCTGCTCGACCTGCGCCTTCCCGGCGAGGACGGCCTCACCCTGGCGCGTTACCTGCGCGAACGCTACGACGTCGGCATCATCATGGTGACCGGCTCGGGCGATGTGATCGACCGCATCGTCGGCCTGGAGATCGGCGCCGACGATTACGTCGCCAAACCGTTCGATCCACGCGAACTGCTGGCACGCGTGAAAAGCGTGCTGCGCCGCATCCAGGCGCGTCCGGACGCCGCGCCGACGGGCGAGCGCAATGCGCGACGGGTTCCGTTCGGACGCTGCACGCTCGACCTCGACGCGCACCAGCTGTTCGACGCCGACGGCACCGAAGTGATGGTCACGCACATGGAATTCGACCTGCTGCGCGTGCTGCACGAACACGCGGGGAAGGCGCTCTCGCGCGACCAGATCCTCACGTTGACGAAGAACCGTGAGTGGGAGCCGTTCGACCGCTCGATCGACATCCGCATCGCGCGGTTGCGGCGGAAGGTGGAAGCGGACCCGGACAATCCGCGGGCGATCAGGACGGTGCGGGGCGTGGGATACATGTTCGTGCCTTGAAGGCAGCGAAGCATTCAAGCCCCTCTCCTTCCGGAGAGGGGCGCAAAGCGCAGGAAGAGGAGCACGAGTTCCGACGTTCCCGACCTTTTTGTTTCAACCCTGTAACACCGCCTCCCCACCGCGAAACGCCCACCTATACTCGCCCCACCCGCCCCCACGGGATTCGCCGATGAACACCGGCAACGCCACGCCGCAGGTCGACCCCTCCCCCGTCGACGACCGCGAGCGCGCACTGCGCGAAAGCGAACTTCGCCTGCAACAGGTGCTGGACAACACCTCCGCGGCGGTGTTCGCGAAGGACCGGGCCGGGCGCTACCTGTTCGTCAACCGCGAGTTCGAACGCCTCACCGGCCGCGACGCCGACGCGCTCATCGGCCGCAACGACCGCGACATCTTCCCGCCCGACATGGCCGCCGCGCTGCGCCGCAACGACATGCGCGTGCTGCTGGAGGCGCGCGCGATGGAGTTCGAGGAGAGCGGCGTCTTCGCCGGCGAACAACGCACGTTCCTGTCGGCGAAGTTCCCGCTGCTCGACATCGACCAGGTGCCCTACGCGGTGTGCGGCATCGCCACCGACATCACGCTGCGCAAGCAGGTGGAAACCGCGCTGAGCAGCTCCGCGCTCGCCGTGTCGCGCGCGTACGGCCGCGATCTGTTCGTCGAACTGTCGCGTTACCTGGCGGCCATCCTCGACGTGGACGTCGCGTTCATCGCGCAGATCCGCGAGGACCAGCCTACGATGATGCACATCCTCGCCTTCGTCGCCGACGACAAACCGCGCGAGCATTTCGATTACGCGATCGCCAACACCGCCTGCGACACCGTGGTGGGACATGGCTTCCGCCTGTATCCCGCCGGCCTGAGCTCGCTGTTCCCGCTGGACGACGACTTCATCGAGATGGGCGCCGAAAGCTACGCCGGCTTTCCGCTCAACGATGCGCAGGGCCGTCCGCTGGGGATCATCTCGATCGTCTCGCGCCGTCCGCTGGAGCAGCCGGAATTCATCGAGTCGGTGATGAAGATCTTCGCCGTGCGCGCCGCCGCCGAGATCGAACGCCAGCGCGCCGAGGACGCCGCGCATCGCAACGCCGAGCACCTGCGCGCGACCGTGAACGCGGCGCTGGACTGCATCATCGCGATGGACGAACACGGCACCATCGTGAAGTTCAACCCGGCCGCGGAAGCCTGCTTCGGCATTCGCGAAGGCGATGCGCTCGGACGATCGCTCGCCGACACGATCATCCCCGAACGTTTCCGCGAGCGGCATCAGTTCGGGTTGAAGCTGTACCTCGAAGGCGGCCCGGGCCCCGTGCTGAAGAAGCGGCTCGAAGTCACCGCGCAGCGCGCCGACGGCACCGAATTCCCGGCCGAGCTCGCCGTCGGCGTGGACGACAGTCCGTCCGGCAAGGT
Organism: Lysobacter sp. SCRH-1R; assembly: GCF_057747855.1. Lineage (NCBI taxonomy): Bacteria > Pseudomonadati > Pseudomonadota > Gammaproteobacteria > Lysobacterales > Lysobacteraceae > Lysobacter > Lysobacter sp. SCRH-1R. The sequence goes on from NZ_CM173227.1 coordinate 2,852,999, forward strand.
CTTCATCGGCTACCTGCGCGACATCACCGAGCGCACCGAAGCCGAGCAGCGCCGCCGGCGCCTGGAAGCGCAACTGCTGCAGGCGAAGAAGATGGAGGCGCTGGGCCATCTGACCGGCGGCATCGCGCACGACTTCAACAACCTGCTGGCGAGCATCATGGGCTACGTCGCGCTCGCGCATGAGCGCAGCGACGACGGTGGCGACGAGCGTCTGTCCGGCTATCTCGACCAGGCACTGCAATCGTGCGAGCGCGCGCGCGATCTCATCCAGCAGATGCTGATGTTCAGCCGGGGCCAGAAGGGCCAGGCGCAGGCGATCGACGTGGCCGCCTGCATCGAGCAGAACCTCGCGGTGCTGCGCCCGACGCTCGCCGACGGCGTCGCCATCGAACAGGAGGTTCAGGCCGGCACGTGCGCGGTGCAGTTCGATCCGGTGCAACTCGGACAGGTGCTGCTGAACCTCTGCGTGAATGCGTGCGACGCGATGCAGGGCGAAGGTCGTCTTCGTCTTGCGCTGCGCGAGACGCGCATCGACGCGGCTGAATGCGCCGCCTGCCGGCAGCCGGTGGACGGCGCGTTCGTGGAACTGCGCATCGCCGACACCGGGCCGGGGATCGAGCCGGCGGTGCTCGAACGCATGTTCGACCCGTTCTTCTCCACGAAACCGCCCGGAAAAGGCGCCGGCATGGGCCTGGCGACGGTGCACGGCATCGTGCACGAGCACGGTGGCCATCTGCTGGTGGACACGGCGCCCGGACGCGGCACGTCGTTCCGCGTGCTGTTGCCCGCCTGCGCGGAAGCGGCGCGGCCGACGCCGTCGCGGCGGCGTTCGGACCGCCCCGGCGCGACGCGACGCGAAGGACGCGTGCTGGTGGTCGACGACGAGCACAGCGTCGGCGAGTTCATGTGCGAACTGCTGTCGAACTGGGGCCTGGAAGCGGACTTCGTATCGACGCCCGAACTCGCGCTCGCCCGCGTACGCGAATCGCCGCAGCACTACCGCCTGCTCATCACCGATCATTCGATGCCGTCGATGACGGGCGTGCAGCTCGCGCAGGCGCTGGAGCCGGTCGCGCCGCGTCTTCCCGTGCTGCTGTACACGGGGCTGGCCGATCGCATCCGCGAAACCTCGCTGCCCGCGAACATGCTGCGCACCGTGCTGCGCAAGCCGATCGACCACGGGCAGCTGTCGCACATCGTGAACGATGTGCTCGTGGAACATCGCGCTGCGGATCGCGCGGCGCCATAGAGCGGCTTGATCGTTTTCCGCGTGCGGCGCCGCGCGCCGGGTGACCTCGCGATGAACCGTGGCGCCTTCCAACGCGCAGCGACATCAAAAAATGACACTGCCGTTACGCCGTCGTGCGGCACGATGCGCGCTGGTCCGGCTCGGCGCCCGCGTTCATGAAACCCAGTGTGTTGATGGTCGAGGACGAGGCGTACCTGGCGATGGCGCTGGAGGACCTGCTCACCGACGCCGGCTACCGCGTCCTCGGTGCCGCGCGGCTGTCCGATGCGCTGGAGATCGCCGACCACGAACGCGTCGACGTCGCGCTGCTCGATGTGAACCTGCATGGCGAGGCGGTGTATCCGCTGGCGAACCGCCTGCGCGAGTGCGGCGTTCCGTTTGCGTTCGCCACCGCGTATTCGAAGGACAAGCTCCCGCAGGATTTCCACGACTGCGAACTCGTGCGCAAGCCGTATACCTCGGAGCGCATCATCGAGGCGGTGGAGTCGATGGTGGAGCGGGCGCGACCGCATTGAGGCGGGGCGATGCTGGCAACGCACGTCTCCTCGTCGGTGGACCACTCTCACCGTCATTGCAGCCTTGGTAGCCTCGTCGCCTTGTGGCCTTGTAGCCCGGGTAAGCGAAGCGCACCCGGGGCGCGGCCGCCTCTCCTCCCCGGGTGCGCTTACCCGGGCTACAGAAGACATCGTCGTCCGGGAACACCGTGATCCCGAGAGGATCGTCACCCCGGCGAAGGCCGGAATCCAGGCCTGCAACGTGCGGGCACTCCGTTAGCGGCGAACCGACATCACCGCCATTCCAGCGAAAGCTGGAACCCATTTGCTGTTGCTTCTGACGCGCATCCCGGGTGCGCTTCGCTTACCCGGGCTACGAAAGCAGTTGCTGTTGCTTTGGTTATTTTTCTTGTGCGAGCAAAGAGAAGTGAACCCGGGCGCCGCGGGCGATCGGAAGCTTGTCCGGTGAGTCCTTGCTTCTCGAAGGAGTGCCCGAACGCCAATGGCCCGGAGCCCGGCGTTCGCTGGGATGACGGGATGGGACGGACGGGGGCGGACGAGAGGGGATTGCCGCTCTAACTCACTCGCCCGGACTCAATCGCACAAGCTCACCCACCCCACCCAGCCAACCACGCATCGATCGCCGGCAAACGATCCTTCTTCACCCCCACGCGATACTTGATGTTCGCGATCGCATTCTCCGACGCGCGACGCGAACCCGGCGCGACGTACGCCTGCGCGTACGCGTGCACCTTGCCGGCCATCGCCGGGTCCAGCGAATTGTTCGCCAGGCGCGGGTAGTAGCGCGAGCGCGAGGTGGAATCGACCTTCGTGTCGATCTGCTCGCGATGCGCGACGGCGAAGTCGAACGCGAGGTCCGGATGCAGGCCGGCGACGGTGCGGATCATGCCCGCGCTGTTGGTCGCGCCCGGCTCGTCGGTGAGCGCGAGGTCCAGCGCACGCTGCGCGAGCGCCGCGTCCTGCGTGGACGACAGCAGCATGTACAGCTCGTCCTTCACCAGCGGCGTCTTCTCGGCCTTCGCGGCGGCGTGCAGGCGCTCCCACGTTTCCGCGTCGGCGTGGCGCGCGATCACGGCGAGCACGCTGCGACGCAGCTCGCCCGGCAGTTCACCGGCGGCGTAGCGATGGCGCGCTTCCTCCACCACCATGCGATCGCCCAGCGCGCCCAGCGCTTCGATCAGGTCCGTGCGCAGCACCTTCACCGGATCGGCCTCGTCCGGCTTCGCGTCCCAGCCCACGCGCGCGAACACCGGCGCCAGCTGCGCGACGGCGAACGCGCGGAACTTCGCCTGGCGCGCGGCGTCGCCACGGTAGTACGCATCCAGCGCGCGCAGCGTGCCGGCGATGTCGCCCCAGATCTGCGGGTCGGCGTCGCGCGGCGTCGCCGTCACGAGGTCCAGGTAATCCGACGGCGATTGCAGGCCCGCCATGCCCAGTGCCCACACATCGTTCATCACGCCGAGCTGGTCGATCGCCTCGAGCTTCGCGAAGCCCTCGCGCACGCCCGCGAACTGCGCCGGCGCGTACAACGTGCGGTAGTAGCCGGTCTGCCCGGCATTGACGATCACCGGGCCGCAACCGGGCACGTCGAGCCGCGCGTGCCCGCCTTCGACCACCGTGCGCACGGGCTCGCCGCCGGCCGACTTGGCGATCACCGGCACGCGCCAGCGCAACGGCGCCTTGCCGGGGCGATCGCGCGTGAACTCGTCCTGCGCGAGGGTCAGCGTCGTCTTGCCGCCTTCGCACGCACCGGCCGCCACGCGCAGCATCGGGATGCCCGGTTGCAACGTGAAGTCATGCGCGATGTCGAGCACCGGCTTGCCCGCGGCGGCCTGGATCTCGCGCCACAGATCGTCGGACACCGTGTTCGCGTACGCATGCTTCTTCATGTAGCGGCGCACGCCTTCGCGCCACGCGTCACCGCCGACGTAGCCTTCGAGCATGCGGATCACCGCGCTGCCCTTCTCGTACGTGATGGAATCGAACGCCTGGCTCGCCTGTTCGACGGTCTCCACGTGCTGCACCACCGGATGCGTCGACGCGACCGCATCCAGCGCCATCGCCGATTCGCGCGAACCGACCGCTTCCAGCTGCGTGTTCCATTCCGGATGCAGCTTCTGCGTGGTGCGCGACGCCATCCACGTCGCGAAGCCTTCGTTGAGCCACAGGTCGTCCCACCAGCTCATCGTCACCAGGTCGCCGAACCACTGGTGCGCGATTTCGTGCGCGGCCACGGCGAACACGCGCTGCTTGTCGGACTGCGTGGAAATGCTCGGGTCCAGCAGCAGCGTGTGCTCAAAGGTGAAGATCGCGCCCCAGTTCTCCATCGCGCTGAAGAACTGGCTCGCGCCGGGCGAGGCCACGTTGTCGAGCTTGGGCAGCGGATACTTCGTTCCGAAGTACTGGTTGTATTCGCGCAGCACGTCGGCCGAGGAATCCAGCGCGAACCGCGCCTGGTCGAGCGAGCCGCGCTGCGTGACCACGCCGATCTCCACGCCTTCGGCCTGCGTGGTGGCGCGTTCGAAATCGCCGACCGACAGGAACAGCAGGTACGTCGACATCTTCGGCGACGGCGCGAATTCCACGCGCGTGGTGCCGTTGCCGAGGTCCTTCGTGGACGTGGCCGGCATGTTGCTCACCGCCATCTGCCCGGTCGGCACGGTCGCGGTCAGGGTGAAGGTCGCCTTGTGCGCGGGCTCGTCCCACGACGGGATCATGCGGCGCGCATCGGAGTTCTCGAACTGCGTGAACAGTGCGCGCTTGCGGCCGTCCTTCGTGTCGTAGTCGATGGCGAACAGGCCATTGGCCTGCGTGCCGATCTTCCCGGTGTATTCCAGCGCAAGACGATACGCGCCCGGCGCGAGCGGCCGGTCGAAGGTGAAGGTCGCGGTCTGCGCGGCGGTGTCGACGGCGATCTTCGGGGTGAGCGCGCGCCCCTTGCCGTCGGCGGGCGTGAGCGTCGCCGAAGTGAAGGTCATGTCGAGCGCGTTGAGCGTGATGCCGGGCGTGGACTGCGTCACCTGCAGCGCGATCGTCGCCGTGCCGGCGAGGGTCAGGTCCGCCGCGTTGGGCGTGATCGACACGTCGTAGTGCGTCGGGAGCACATTGCGCGGAAGCTGCGTCGTGGTCTGGCTTCGGGCCATGGGAGCGTCCGGTGCGGCGGGCGCCGCGTTCGCGGCGGCACACGCGGTGGTCAGGGCCAGCGCGACGGCGGTTACCAGGGTACGGCGCATCGTTCGACAACCTCGTGATCGTGGAGAAAGGCACAGTGCCAGAGGCGCAGTGTGCCGGTCCTGCCCGCTGCGGATGCGGCGGGGATCACAGGTCGCGAGTGGATGGGGAAGGAAGGAGGCCGCCTCACCGGGCCGGGAACGCATCGCTGCGCCCCCGCGACAAGGCGCCCGGCGGCGGCCTCCATGGAAGGAGTGCCGCAAGAGACGTGCCACCCGTGCGGGCGGCGGTCCACCGCGCGGCGGGCTCGACGCGTCGTGCGAGGCGCGCAGGGTTTTCCGCCGGCAGTAAAGACTTGCCGCCGGCGTTCGCGTTCACGTAGTTCAACGTCGCCGGAAGATTTCGCGCGGCGTTGACGGGCACGGAACGGCGCCGCGCGCACCCTCGCGCTACCTGACAACAACCCTGGGAGGGCGCGATGAAATCAGGTACCTCTAGGGCCTTGTGGCTGGGCATCCTGCTCGCCGCGCCGGCGGCGGTCATGGCCGGCGACGACAAGGCCAAAATGATGGACACCAACAACGATGGCATGGTCAGCTCGGCCGAACATGCGGCGGGCGCCAAGCAGATGTTCACGAAGATGGACACCGACAGCGACGGCAACGTCACCGCCACCGAGATGGACGCCCATCGTGCCGCGAAGGCCGACAAGGGCGGCAAGATGAAGATGTCGTCGGCCGACAAGATCCGGAAGATCGACACCAACGGCGACGGCGTGGTCTCGGCCGCCGAGCACGACGCCGGTTCGGCGCAGATGTTCACCAAGATGGACACCAACCGCGATGGCAACCTCAGCGCCGCCGAGATGAAGGCGGGGCACGAGAAGGAGATGCGTACGGCGGATCGCGGGGAGTGACTCCCCCGGCATGGCCTGAAAGACCGAACCCCTCTTCCACCGGGAGAGGGGTTCTGCTTTGCGGGCGATGGTTACCCTCGCGCCATCTCCATCGCTTCCTCCACGCGCCCGTCCGCCACCGCCACCCGGTCGCGCCCCTCGTGCTTGGCGCGATACAGCGCGCGATCGCCCGCCCGCATCAGCTCCAGGCCGACGTCGCCGTGCTCCGGCATCAGCGCCACGCCGATCGACACGGTGATGCGCAGCATCGCCCCGCCCGGCTCGCCGATGCGCAGCAGCGCGGCGCCGGCGCGGATGTCCTCGGCGCGTTCCAGCGCGGTCGGCAGGTCGGTTTCGGGCAGGATCAGGGTGAATTCCTCGCCGCCGTACCGGCAGGCGATGTCCTCCGGGCGGCAGCGTGTCTTGAGCATGCGCGCGAACGCCGACAGCGCCGCATCGCCCATCGCGTGGCCGTGGCGGTCGTTGAAGCTCTTGAAGTGGTCGATGTCCAGCATCAGCACCGCCAGCGGCTGCGCGCGGCGCTGGCAGTGGGCGATCTCGCGCGCCAGCGATTCCTCCAGGTAGCGGCGGTTGAACAAGCCGGTGAGCGGATCGCGCACCGCCTGGTGGCGCAGGCTTTCGCGCAGGCGGATGTTGGCGAGCGCGAGCGACAGCTGTTCGCACAGGCGGATCGCCAGCGATTCGTCCGGGATGCGGCCGCGTCCTTCGCCCTGCAACGACAGCCAGCCGACCACTTCGCCGTGCGCGCTCAGCGGCACGCACAGGCCATGCACGTCCTCCGCGCCGTGCGGCCGGCCGATGTGCGAGCAGCGCAGCCCGTGGCGCAGATCCTCCATCGCGAACGGCGCATAGCGGCGCACCGACCAGCACGCCTGCGACGCCGGCGCGTGATCGTTCGGCGCGACCGCTCCGCCCCATTGCGCGACGAGTTCGGCGTGATCGCGCGACGCGCGGATCACGTACAGCAGCCCCGCCAGCCCCGGCAGCAGGCGGCGGAAGGTCGCCGCGGTGATCTCGTAGAGCTCCTGCGCATCGGACGCGCCCTGCAGCATGCCCGAGTACTGGCTGAGCGCGGCCATGCTGTCGGACAGGCGCGCGAGCTGCTGGACGGTCGCGTTGAGTTCTGCGTTCGAGGCCGACGCCGCCGCTTCGGCCTGCTCGCGCACGCGGTTCTCGCGCGAAAGCAGGCGCTGCGCGTGGCCGATCAGCAGCAGGCTCAGCGGAATGCCGATGCCGGCGGCGAGCAGCGTCATCCACGCCGAACGTTCGGCGCGCCGCGCGTGCGTGGCCAGGTGCGTGGTCCCGGATGCGCGCAGTTCGCCGATGCGCCGCGTCACGTCGAGGTCGATGGCGCGCGTTCTGGCGAGCAGCGATGCATCCGCGCCGGCGCGCGCACCGGTACGCGTGGACTGCATCGCTTCGGCACTCATGCGCAGGCGCGCCTCGAGCGCGCGGCCCAGTTCGGCCGCGCGCGCGCCCTGCGCCGCGTCCTCGCCGACCAGTTCGACCAGCACGTCGGCCTCGCGCTGGAGTTCGCCGCCGACGCGCCAGAAGCTGTCGCGGTTCTCCGCGCGCCCGCCGAGCAGGAAACCCCGGGCCTCGGCCACCGCCTGGTGTCGGAGCGATTCGATCCGGTCCACATGCCGCAGCACGGTGTAGGTGTGCGTCACCGCACGGTAGTCGGAGGCGAACTGGCTGGCGTTGGCGACCACGTACAGGCCCAGCGCGACCAGGATCGCCGTGGCCGCCAGGAACACACGCAGCGCCGAGAATCGGCGGGAAATCATCGGGTAGACAGACGTCCGGCGCGTCGCGACGCGCGTGTGGCTTCCCTGCCGTGATGGTGGCGGCACGGCGACGCGCCGCACCGGGTTTGTCGCGCATTCTATCGGCGGAGGGTGGGGATTCCTGAGACGGCGTCCGTGGATTCGGGACTCGGGACTCGGGAGCGGGAGGCCTTCTCCGTCGTCCTGCTTTTCGCCCGGATGACGGCGATGGAGCGAAACTCCCCAGGCGCCTGCGACGGCTCCAGCGAATCCCGAATCTCCAGCCCCGAATCCCGAGTCCCATGATCGCCATCGACATCCTGCTCGAACCCGACGAAGCCACGCAGGAACGTGCGCGTCGTACCAACGCCGCGCTGCGCCGCGACCATCCGGCGGGATTCGCCTTCGACGACACCCACCTGCCCCACGTCACGCTGGTCCAGCGCTACCTCTACGAACACGATCTGCCTGCGCTGCTGGCCGCGATCGGCCGCGTCGCCGCCGCGCACAATCCGCTCGCGCTGTCGCTGGAGGTGACCGGCGTGCAGGTTCGCATCGACGGCGACACCGGCAGCGCGTCATGGCGCATCGCCGATTCGCCTGCGTTGCAGGCGCTGGCCGACGACTGCCTCGGCACTGCGCAGGCGCTGGCAGTGGCTGGCGGCACGGCGGTGGCGTTCGTTCCGGACGACGACGGCTCGCCGATCCGCGAATCCACGATCGGGTACGTCGAACGTTTCGTTCCCGATCACAGCGGCGCGAACTTCTCGCCGCACCTGACGCTGGGGCATGCGCGCGCGGGATTCCTGCGCGAACTGGACGCGGCTGCGTTCACCGCTTTTGCCTTCGCGCCGGTGGCGGTAGGCGTGTATCAGATCGGCAATCACGGGACGGCGCGGCGGTGTTTGTGGCGCTGGCCGGCGCGGAGCGACGGTTGACCTCCCTCCTGCTTACGGGAGCCCACGCGCATGGCGCCGTAGCGTCGACCAAAGCAATGCACCATCGCCGCATCACTGCATCGCTCGTCCCGACCTTCACCCCCACCCCTCTCCCTGAGGAAGAGGGGCCTGAAAGCCCTCTCCTCTGAAAGCCTCTCCCTGCTTGCGGGGGTGAGGCGGGACGCTTGCGCGCCACTGTCGCGCGTCCCGACGAACGCCATCGGGCCATGCCCGATGGCTGCGCGGGTTGGGCAGGTGACCGTGCACAGCGCCGTAACGCTGACGAGCAAATCGCAGCATCACCGCGTCCGAAACCAGCCCGCGTTTGCTACGTCCCGCCAACGCAAACCGCCGCAGCCGTCACCCCTCCGGCACCCACACGTACGCATCTCCCTGTGCCTTCACGTGACCGAGCCCCGGGAACGGAAAGTGCACCGCATACACCCGCAGGTTTCCATCGGCCGCTCGCTTGAGCAGCGCGCGACGCGCCGCCTGCGCCCTGGGTGCATCCTGGTCGTACTCGACGGTCCAGTCGGGACGCTGCACCGACACGATGTAATGGTGCGCCGCATCGCCGATGTACAGCAGTCGCTCGTCGCCGGACGCGATCTCGTAGGCGCTGTGACCCGGCGTGTGACCTTCCAGCGCGACAGCGGTGACGCCCGGCAGCACCGGAGCACCCGGCTCGAAGGTCGCGACCTTCCGGCCGATCGCAGCCACCAGCTTCGCCGCATTCGGATTCTCCTGCATCGCCGCCCACTCCGGCGCGGACATGCGCACGGTGGCATTCGGGAACGCGAGCGTGCCGTCCTTCGCGAGCAGGCCGGCGACGTGGTCGGGATGCCCATGCGAAAGCAGCACGTCGGTGACCTGCGCGGGCTCCACGCCCGCCGCGCGCAGCGAAGCCTGCAGCTTTCCGGCCTTCGCCCACGTCTCGCCGCCCGCGCCCGTATCGAACAGCACCGTGCGGTCGCCATCGCGCAGCAGCAGCGGCTGGATGCTCAACTGCAGCGTGTCGGTCGGCTGCCCGTTGGCGGACAGCAGCGCGGCGACGTCTTCGGTCTTCTGGCCGACGCCGAAGGTCTTGCCGTCGTTGGGCGTGTCGATGGTGCCGTCGCGCAACGCGACCGCGTCGAGCGTGCCGATGCGGAAGCGGTGGATATCGGCCTGCTCCTGCGATGCGGGCGCGGGTGCCGCCGGGGCCGGAGCCGCCGGCGCTGCCGCCTGTTCTTCGGAAGCGGGCTTCTTCGCGCAACCGGCGAGCATCGTGCCGGCGAGCAGCAGGGAAACCGCAAGGGCGAGAGGACTGCGGGTCATGGCGTACTCCAGTGGAAGGACCGGCGACCACGCTGGCGCGCGAGAGCTTAGCGCGCGACGGATGACGCGCGGGAGGACAACGGTTGGGATGGTGTGTGGTGGCGGCTGTGGTTGCGACTGGTTTGGCATTGCCGTTCTCCTTCGCCTTTCTGCGCCTGCCCGTCACTCGCGCGAAGGCGTGTGGTTCGCCGGAACGAGTGCCCGTGCACTGCGGGCCTGGAGCCCGGCCTTCGCCGGGATGAAGGTTCTGCCTTTGCCGAATCCGCATCCCCAATCTCAAACCCTGAGACGCCCCTCCCCTACAACGCCCTGCCCTCCCGCCAAACGAACCCGCATGAGCCAGCCGGCGCGCAGTCCGACCGACCTCTCCGTCTTTCCCGAGGTCGCACGACCGCGGCCCGCCGCCGATGGCCGCGCGCTCGCGCAGCGGCTGGAGAACAAGTACCTCTCGCGCATCACCGGCGTGCACACCGTGCCCGGGCGCCCCGAGCGCAGCGTGCCGATGCCCGACGACGTCCCTGCCGGCGTCGTGCAGGCGCTCGCCGCGCGCGGCATCGACCGCCTCTATTCGCACCAGGCCGAGGCGTGGCACGCGGTGCGGCGCGGCGAGGACGTGGTGATCGCCACCGCCACCGCGTCGGGCAAGAGCCTGTGCTACCTGCTGCCGGTGCTGGCCGCCGCATCGACGCAGCGTTCGAAGGCGTTGTTCCTGTTCCCGACCAAGGCGCTCGCGCAGGACCAGGTCGCCGAACTGCTGGAACTCAACGCCGCCGGCAACCTCGGCGTGCGCACCTTCACCTTCGACGGCGACACCCCGGGCGATGCGCGACAGGCGATCCGCCTGCATGGCGACATCGTGGTGAGCAATCCCGACATGCTCCACCAGGGCATCCTGCCGCACCACACCAAATGGGCGCAGTTCTTCGAGAACCTGCGCTATGTGGTGATCGACGAAGTGCATAGCTACCGCGGCGTGTTCGGCTCGCACGTGGCGAACGTCATCCGCCGCCTGCAGCGCATCTGCGCGTTCTACGGGTCGAAGCCGCAGTTCATCCTGTGCTCGGCGACGATCGGCAATCCGAAGGCGCACGCCGAAGCGCTGACCGAGCGCGACGTCACCGCCGTCACCGAATCCGGCGCGCCCAGCGGCGACAAGCACGTGCTGCTGTGGAATCCGCCGGTGGTCAACCCCGACCTCGGCCTGCGCGCCTCTGCGCGGTCGCAGAGCAACCTCATCGCGCGCCTGACCATCAAGGCCGGGTTGAAGACGCTGGTGTTCGCGCAGTCGCGATTGATGGTCGAAGTGCTGACCAAGTACCTCAAGGACGTCTTCGACAGCGATCCGCGCAAGCCCGCGCGCATCCGCAGCTATCGCGGTGGCTATCTGCCGACCGAACGCCGCGAGACCGAACGCGCCATGCGCGCCGGCACCATCGACGGCATCGTCTCGACCTCCGCACTGGAACTCGGCGTGGACATCGGCGCGCTCGATGCGGTGGTGCTCAACGGCTACCCCGGATCGATCGCCGCGACATGGCAGCGCTTCGGCCGCGCCGGTCGGCGCAAGCAGGCGTCGGTCGGCGTGCTGGTCGCCAGTTCCGATCCGCTCGATCAATACGTCATCCGGCATCCGGAATTCTTCGCCAACGCATCGCCGGAGCACGCGCGCATCCACGCCGACCAGCCGGTGATCCTGCTCGACCACATCCGCTGCGCGGCGTTCGAGCTACCGTTTCAGGCGCGCGAGCTGTTCGGCCCGGTCGATCCGCAGGTCTACCTGCAACTGCTTTCCGAAGACGGCGTGGTCCACAACGAGAACGACCGCTGGGAGTGGATCGCCGACAGCTATCCGGCCAATGCCGTAAGCCTGCGTTCGGTGGCCGACGGTAACTTCGTCGTGGTCGATCGCACCGAAGGCCGGCAGACGATCATCGCCGAAGTCGATTTCTCCTCCGCGCCGCTCACGCTGTACGAAGGCGCGATCTACATGGTGCAGGCCACGCCCTACCAGGTGGAGAAACTCGACTGGGACGGCCGCAAGGCGTTTGTCACGCGCACGCACGTGGATTACTACACCGACGCGATCGACTACACCAAGCTGAAGGTGCTCGAACGTTTCGACGGTTCGCCCGCCGGCCGCGGCACCTGCCACCACGGCGAGGTGCACGTGGTGCGGCGCGTCGCCGGCTACAAGAAGATCCGCTACTACACGCACGAGAACATCGGCTACGGCCCGGTGACCTTGCCCGACCAGGAACTGCATACGACCAGCGTGTGGTGGCAGTTGCCGCCGGCGGTGCTGGAGTCGGAATTCGCATCGCGGCAGGAAGCGCTCGACGGCTTCCTCGGTGCCGGTTACGCGCTGCATGTCGTCGCCAAGCTCGCGGTGATGGCCGAAGGCGTCGATCTGCAGAAGGCCGTCGGCGATGGCAACGGCGCATGGTTCGCCAGCGCGGACGGGCGCGGGCGCGGGCAGTTGCGCGGCGCGGGCGACGACGCCGTGTCGCTGGAAGACGGCGAACGTTTCGTACCAACCGTCTACCTCTACGACAACTATCCCGGCGGCGTCGGCCTGAGCGAGCCGCTGCATTTCCGCCAGCGCGAACTCGTGCAGCGCGCGGTGGAACTGGTCGAACGTTGCGACTGCAAGGCCGGTTGCCCGGCGTGCGTGGGGCCGGTGCTGGCGATCGATGAAGATGCCAGCATCGCGCCACGCGCGCTCGCGTTGCGCGTGCTCAAGGCGTTGGCGCCCGCATGAGCCTGACCCTCGCGCGTCTGCAACAGCTCAAGCGCCAGGCCGGCGCGGCGGTGCCTTCCAAACCGGTCGAGGTTGCGCGCACGCCGAGCATCGACGACCTGCGACGTCATCTGCGGCGGCGTGCGCCGGATCCGGTATTGCGCATCGCATCCGACGATCGCCACGTGCCGGGCGTGGAGATCGCACGCGGTCTGCGCCTGGTCGAAGCACGATTGCCGTTCGCGCCGCCGCAGGCATGGATCGATGGGCGTTTCGATCGCCGCGATGCGCTGGATGCGCAACGGCTGATGTTCTTCGATACGGAAACCACGGGCCTGGCCGGCGGCAGCGGCACGCGCGCCTTCATGATCGGCGCCGCCGACTGGTTCGAGGGTGCGCTGCGCGTGCGGCAGTTGCTGATCACCACGATGTCGGGCGAAGCGGCGATGCTCGACGTGTTCCGCCAGTGGCTGCGCCCGGACACGGTGCTGGTCAGCTACAACGGCAAGTGCTACGACGCGCCGCTGCTCGCGACACGCTACCGCCTCAACCGCATGGGCACGCCGCTGGCGGACCTGGTGCACGTGGACCTGCTGTATCCCACGCGGCGGCGTTATCGCGGGCGTTGGGAGAACTGCCGGCTGGCGACGATCGAGCGCCGCGCGTTGAACGTCGTGCGCGAGGACGACCTGCCAGGTTCGGAAGCGCCGGCGGCATGGTTGTCGTACCTGCGCGGCGGATCGGCGTTCAACCTGCGCCGCGTGCTCGCGCACAACGATCGCGACGTGGCCACGCTGGCGGAACTGCTGCTGCATCTGTCCCGGTTGAGTGCGATGGAGATGGATGCGGTGGGGTTTGAGATGCCGTGATGCGGGTGGGCGCGTCGGATTTTTGGGATGTTCCGGCGTTTTTGTAGCCCGGGTAAGCGAAGCGCACCCGGGGCGCGGTCGCTTCTCCGACCCGGGTGCGCTTCGCTTACCCGGGCTACAAGAGCAGCATGGCTTCCGAAAGGATCGTCATCTCACCAGAAAGGCCGGCATCCCGGCGAAGGCCGGATGACGGATGACGGTGAAATGGTCCCAGGAAGCGCACCAGGAGCCCACGCCCCGTCAAGCCCGCTCATGCGGATCCCCCGCGCCATCCACCTCCTCATGCCGCGCCTCCAGCGCCGACACCACCGCCTGCCGGCGCGCGCCGCCGATCATCGCGGCGAGCCAGTCCTGCAGCAGGTCGGCCCACGCGCGCTTCGCGTCGGGATGCGACAGTTCATGGTCCGCGCCTGAAATCGTGCGCGTCGTGATCGACGACGCACGCACCAGCGCGCCGCGGAAGCTTTCGGCGACCGCAGCGGGCAGGACCTGGTCGTCCTGCGAGCACACCAGCAGCACGTCGCCGCGGAATTCCGCCAGCGCGGTCAGCGCGCGATTGCCACCGGGCGCCTGCACGTGGCGGCGGTATTCGGCCAGTTCGACCCGTTCTTCGAGCGCGTGCTTGGAAACGTCCCAGCCCTCGTCCGGATACAGCGCCGGCGAACGCAGCGCGAGCCACTGCACGCGACGCCGCTCCGTCAGCAGCGTCGCCAGGTACGCGCCATAACTGAAGCCGACCACCGCGATCGCGCGCTCGTCCACGTCGTCGCGGGCGACCAGCCAGTCGTACGCGGCGAGCAGGTCGCGCAGGTTGTCTTCACGACTGACGTGGTCATGGCGCGGGTCGTCGCGATCATGGCCGCGCAGGTCCACCGTGAGCACCGCGCAGCCCACCGCCACTGCATCGCGCAGATGGCCCAGGTCGAATTCCTGCGTCCCGTTCCATCCGTGCACGAAGATGACCGCGGGCAATGCCGGCAAGGGCGTGGCGAACGTCGCGCAGAAATGGTCGTCCGCGACCGGCAGGCGCAGCGATTCCACGCGCGCTTCCACCGGCGAAACGCCGCTGGCGAACGCCGCCCCGCCACGCCTGTCCGTGCCCGCTGCTTCCTTCATGCGCCGATCCTCGCCAGCCGCGCGTGATCGCCTCGTCGGCGCTCCGCGCCGTGCCCGCGCACGCATCACGCCGCCTTGAAGAACCCTGCCATAAGGTCGATCCATCGCCAGCTGGAGCCGGTGGCCGGAGCGCCCGTTCATGCGCGCCCCGCCCGCTCGAGGCGTCCCCGAAGAAAACCCGCACGCATGAAAATCGCCCAGATTTCCCCGCTGTATGAAGCGGTTCCGCCGAAGCTGTACGGGGGAACCGAACGCGTCGTCGCGCACCTGTGCGATGCGCTGGTGCAGGCCGGCCACGACGTCACGCTGTTCGCCAGCGGCGACGCGCAGACCACCGCCACGCTCGCGCCGATGCGCGACCAGGCCATCCGCCTGGATCCGGCGCCGCTGAAGAGCGACCTCGCCGCGCACCTGGCGATGCTCGACGAAGTGCGCCAGCGCGCGGACGAGTTCGACATCATCCACTTCCACATCGACCTGCTGCATTTCCCGTTCTTCCAGGACATGCCGTGGCGCACGCTGACCACGCTGCACGGACGGCTCGACCTGAAGGACCTGCCGCAGGCCTACGCGTGCTGGCCGCAGTTCCCGCTGGCGTCGATCTCCGACCACCAGCGCCGGCCGCTGCCGTCGGCGAACTGGGCCGGCACGGTCCATCACGGGCTGCCGTCGGACCTGTACCAGTTCAGCCCGACGCCACGTGGCGGGTACCTCGCCTTCCTGGGGCGGATATCGCCCGAAAAACGCGTGGATCGCGCCATCGAGATCGCGCGCCGCGCCGGCCTGCCGCTGCGCATCGCGGCGAAGATCGACACGGTCGACCGTGCGTACTTCCACGACGAGATCGAACCGCTCCTGCAAGGCCCCGGCGTGGAATACATCGGCGAGATCAACGACGAACAGAAGAGCGAGTTCCTCGGCGGCGCGGTCGCGCTGCTGTTCCCGATCGACTGGCCCGAGCCGTTCGGGCTGGTGATGATCGAGGCGATGGCCTGCGGCACGCCGGTGATCGCATGGAACTGCGGCTCGGTGCCGGAAGTGCTCGACCATGGCGCGACGGGCCTCATCGTCGACGGCATGGACGAGGCGGTACAGGCCGTGCAGTCGGTGGCGCGCTACGACCGTGGCCGCATCCGCGCGCGCTTCGAGCAGCGTTTCTCCGCCAGCGCCATGGCGCGCCGTTACGTCGAGTTGTACTGGCGCGTGCTGGAACAGGGAGGCACGCGCATCCGCCTCACCGCTTGAAGCCTTCCACCACCGGGCGTTGACACATGGATCCGGCTGCTGCCGCGACGCTGTTCTCCAGCTACGTCCTCAAGGACGGCGACACTTTCCTCATCGCCAACGGTTCCGGTGACATCGTCGGCGAGGGCGATGGCCAGTTCCACAACGACACGCGGATCCTCTCGCGTTACCGCATGACGCTGGGCGATTCCACGCCCGCGCTGCTCAGTTCGATGGTCTCGCGCGACAACGTGTTCTTCGTCGCGCACCTGACCAACCGCGCGCTCCCGCCGCTCGGTGGCGACGCCACGCCGCACGGGCTGGTGCATGTGAAGCGCACGCGCTTCCTGTGCGCGGACCGGCTGTTCGAGCGCGTGGCGCTGACCAACTACGGCACCGAAGCGGTCCGCCTGACGCTGGTGTTCGATTGCGACGCGGACTTCCGCGACATGTTCGAAGTGCGCGGAACGCATCGCGCGGCGCGCGGGCAGCAGTTGCCGCCGCATCCGCGCGAGGACGGCCTCACCTTCGGCTACGTCAGCCTGGATGGCGCGCCGTGCCGCGCATCGATCGTGTTCTCGCGCGCGCCGCGCAGGATGGACGACGGACGCCTCGCATTCGACATCGCACTGGAACCGCGTGCGCGCGAAGAGATGCACCTGGAAGTCAGCGCCGACGACGATCCGCCGCCGGCCACGCGCTCGCGTTATCGCGCCGCGGCGAGCGTCGCGCGCACACGCATGCGCCGCCGGCAGCGGCGGCTTTCGCGCGTGCGCAGCGAGGCGCCGCTGTTCAATTCGTGGATGGAACGCTCGCGCGCGGACCTCGCGCTCCTGACCAGCGAACTCGACACGGGGCCGTATCCGTATGCGGGCATTCCATGGTTCTCCACGCCGTTCGGTCGCGATGCGGTGATCACCGCGTTGCAGACGCTGTGGCTCGATCCGGCGCTCGCGCGCGGCGTGCTCGCCTTCCTCGCGCGCAACCAGGCGAAGGAAGAGTCGTCCTTCATGGACGCATCGCCGGGCAAGATCATGCACGAGACGCGCAAGGGCGAGATGGCGCGCCTGCGCGAGCTTCCGTTCGGCCTGTATTACGGCGGCGTGGACACGACGCCGCTGTTCCTGGTCCTCGCCGCCGAGTACGCGCGGCGCACCGGCGATGTCGAGTTCATCCGCCGCATCTGGCCCGAGCTGAAGGCCGCGGCGGCGTGGATCGAACGCGTGTGCGACGCCAATCCGCTCGGCCTGCTCGACTACGCGCGCGGCGAAGCGACGGGGCTAGCGAACCAGGGCTGGAAGGACAGCTTCGATTCGGTGTTCCATGCCGACGGGCGTTCGCCGCAGGGACCGATCGCGCTGGTCGAAGTGCAGGGTTATGTGTTCGCCGCGATGCGCGGCATGGCGCGGCTCGCGCTGGCGCTGGGCGAGGACGATTCCTCGCGGCAATGGCTGTTGCGTTCGGAGCGCATCGCCGAAGCGGTGGAGACGCACTTCTGGATGGAATCGGGCTTCTACGGCATCGCCGTGGATGGCGAGAACGCGTTGTGCGCGGTGCGCGCGAGCAATCCCGGCCACCTGCTCTACATGGGCTTGCCGAAGCATCCGCGCGCGCAGGCCGTCGCCGAACAGCTGATGTCGCAGGATTTCTTCAGCGGCTGGGGCATCCGCACGCTCGCCGTCGGCGAGGCGCGCTACAACCCGATGTCGTACCACAACGGTTCGGTGTGGCCGCACGACAGCGCGCTGTGCGCGGCCGGGTTGGCACGCTATGGCCATCGCCAGGCATCGATGCGCCTGCTGCGCAGCGCGTTCGAAGCGGCGGTCGCGTTCGACATGCGCCTGCCGGAGCTGTTCTGCGGCTTCCCGCGCGTGCCCGGCGGCGCACCGGTGGCGTATCCGGTCGCGTGCCTGCCGCAAGCCTGGGCGGCGGGTTCGGCGTTCATGTCGCTGCAGGCGTGCCTGGGCATCGACATCGACGGCCCGGCGGCGGAGATCGTGCTGGACCATCCGCGCCTGCCGATCGGCGTGGAGGAGCTGTCGATCCGCAACCTCGCCCTTGGCGAGCGACGCGCGCACCTGGTGCTCAAGCGGCTGGGCGAGCGGGTGGCGGTGTTCGTGGAGGGGCCGGATTCGGAAGGGGTGGTGGCCAGGGTCAGGGGGTGAGGCAAGGCAGCCTGCTCACGCGACACTGTCGCGTAGGCTGCGCCGTGGAGGGCGGCGGTATCGCGTCGGAAGCAGGCTGTCGCTTCTCGCGAACGGCAAATCCGCCGCTTCTGTAGCCCGGGTAAGTGCAGCGCACCCGGGGTTTGCGCTGGAGTGCTCCGCAGCGTTCGTGGGCCCAGCGGCGTCACCCGTGCGCTGCGCTTACCCGGGCTACAACGGCTACAAGAGCTGCAACCGCTGCGACTCACCGCACGCGCGACTATCCCCCAATCCCCAACGCCCCCTCCACCGCCCGGAACACCGCACTCATCTGCAACGGCTTGCGCAACACCGCCGCCACCGCGTCGGGCGGCAGGGCGTCGTGGCGCAGCGGGTCGGTCGGGTCGCCCAGGGTGATCACCGGCCCATCGAAGCCCGCATCGCGCAGCGCCAGCAACAGGCTCACCGCCGACAGCATCAGGATCTCGCTGTCGATGATCGCGAGCTTCGGCAGCCCCTCGCGCGCGATCAGGCGCAGCGCGGCGGCGCCGTCCACGGCGACGCGCGGATCGAAGCCCTGGCTGTCGAGCGCGTTCGCCAGCAGCGACAAGCGCGTGCCATCGCCGTCCACCAGCAGGATGCGCTGCCCATTGCCCACCGCGAAACGCTCGCCCGGCGCATCGCCTGGCTCGACCGCGGTGCTCAGCGGCAGGTGCAGTTCGAACGTGGTGCCCTGCCCCGGCTCGCTTTCCACCACGATGTGCCCGTGCAGGCCGTCGACGAAGCGCCTGCACGACAGCAGGCCCAGCCCGGTGCCTTCGGGCTTGGTGGTGAAGAACGGCGTGAACAGCTGCGCGCGCGTGTGCTCGTCCATGCCGCAGCCGTCGTCGGACACGCGCACGCACACCCGGTCGCCGTCGTCGTGCGCGATGCGGCGCGCGGACAGGCGCAGCTCGCCGCCGCGCTCGTCCATCGCCTGCACGCCGTTGAGCGCGAGGTTGACCAGGCACTGCTGGAACTCGATGTGGTTGCAGTGGACGACGAGTTCCTCCTCCAGCTGCTCGCACACCAGCACGACGTTGCGCGGCAGGGTGCCCTGCAACAGCAGCGCGACCGCCTGGAACAGCTGCGCCACCGGCACGTCCTCGCTCGCGCGATGCGTGCCGCGCACGAACGCGAGCATCGATTCGGCCATCTCGTGCCCGCGCCGGCCGCTCTCGGCGATGAGCGACGACAGCCGGCGGACGTTCGGATCGTCGCTGTAGGCGTTGAGCAGGTCCGGCACGATCAGCAGCGGCTGCAGCACGTTGCGCAGGTCGTGGCTGAGTCCGGCGGCGAGCATCGCCAGGCAGTCGAGCCGCTGCGAGCGCATCAGTTCCTGCTCGGCGCGTTCGCGCTCGCGCGCGTTGCGGGCCTCGCGCACGGCGCGCACCACCGCGTTGGGCAGGCGCGCGGGGTTCTGCTTGAGGACGCAGTCGTTCGCGCCGCGATGCAGCGCATCCACCGCGGTTTCCTCGCCGATCGTGCCGGACACGAGGATGAAGGGGAGCTCCGCGTCGCGCTCGCGCAGGATGCGCAGCGCCTCCATGCCCGAGAACCCCGGCAGCGACAGGTCGGACAGCACCAGGTCGAATCGCTCGCGTTCGAGCGCCTCGAGCAGGCCGTGCTCGCTGTCGACGCGCTGGAACCGCGCTTCCAGCCCGGACGCCAGCAGGTGCTCGCGGAGCAGCTCCGCATCGTCGGGGGAGTCCTCGACCATGAGCACGTTCAAGGGCCCCAGCGAGGCCGCGCCGTTGGGCTGCATGTCAGGCGATCTCCCCGACAGCGGCGACGGACCGCGGTCCCGCCGCGTCCACGGGCCCGTGACCGGATGGGCCGGACGCCACCGGCGCCAGCCCCCATCGTCCCCACCTGAAGCGAGTCGTGTCTGGTTCCATTCGTCCCCGGTGCCGGCGGTGCGGGCCGGCGACAGCGGCCGATGCTACCCGATGGGTTTGCGTGCGTCGGGTGAAGGCGACGGGATCTTGCGGAACCGGCGCGATCAGGCCGATCGCAGGTCGGGACGCCGGTGCTTCACTTTTCGTGGCCGCGACGTGTGGTCCCCTTCCTCCCTGCACACCGTGGACGCACGCCATGAGCAAACTCCATCGCGACCACCCCGGCCTGGACGAGGCCGACACCCGCAAGGGCGAGCTGCGCAAGCCCGACGACCGCGACGACCAGCCCGGCCAGGGCGCGGACCTGACGCCGCCGCTGCGCGACACCGCACGCGATGCGGGCCATGAATCGCCCGATACGCAGGCGCCGCGCTGAACCCCACGGCGCCGCGTTGCACGCTAACTTAACGGCGGGCCCACTAGGCTCGTCGGCCGAAAGGGGGAGTGACATTGGTTGACGCAATTCCCGCGCGCCCGCCGCGGCAAGGCGGCATGGGTGGTCCGGCGGACGATCCGACCGTGCGCAGGCTCGATGACGAGGCCCGCCAGCTGGCGCTGCTCATCGGCAGCGTCACCGATTACGCGATCTACATGCTCGATGCCAACGGCTTCATCCGCAGCTGGAATCCCGGCGGCGAGCGGATCAAGGGCTACACGGACCTGGAGATCGTCGGCCAGCATTTCTCGCGCTTCTACACGCCCGAGGACGTGGTCCGCGGCGAACCGCAGCGCGGCCTGCAATGCGCGCGCACGCAGGGCAAGTTCGAAGCCGAGGGCTGGCGGCTGCGCAAGGACGGCACGCGTTTCCGCGCCAGCGTGGTGATCGATCCGATCTGGCAGGACGGCGAACTGATCGGCTACGCCAAGATCACGCGCGACGTGACCGAGCGCTACGAGGCGCAGGTGCGCCTGCAGGCCGCGCAGAAGGCGCTGGCGCAGTCGCAGAAGCTGGAGGCGATCGGCAAGCTGACCCTCGGCCTGGCCCACGACTTCAACAACCTGCTCACCGTGATCGTCAACAGCCTGGACCTGATCGGCCTGACCAGCGCGCAGGACACGCGCACGCTGGAATGGATCGAGGCCGCGCAGCGCGCCGCCGATCGCGGCACGCTGCTCACCCGCCAGCTGCTGACCTTCGCGCGCGGGCAGCACGTCGTGCCGGAACCGCACGACATCAATACGCTGCTGGGGCGCTCGGCGGAGATCTACCGCCGCGCGTGCGGCGCGACGATCCAGGTGGAATTCGAACTCGGCGACGCGCCGATGCTGGACGTGGACGCCACCCAGTTCGAGGCGGCGGTGCTGAACCTCGTCGCCAACAGCCGCGACGCCATGCCCGCCGGCGGTACGATCACCGTGCGCACGCGCCGGGCGCGCTGTCCGGTGCCGGAAGCGCTGGACGAGGGCGAGCATGATTACGTGGTGGTGGAAGTGGTCGACCAGGGATCGGGGATGAGCGCGGAGGTCGTCGAGCGCGCCGCCGAGCCGTTCTTCACCACCAAGGAAGTCGGCAAGGGCAGCGGCCTCGGCCTGAGCCAGGTGTTCGGTTTCGCCGCGCAGTCGGGCGGCTTCGTGCAGTTGCACAGCGAGCCCGGCGTGGGCACGAAGGTGGCCATCCACCTGCCCGCCCGTGCGGCACGCAACGCCGATGGCGGGGATCGCGGCGATGTGTGACGTGCGCGTCCTGCTGGTGGACGACGAGGCCGACCTGCGCCTGCTCGTCGGCGAGGCGCTGCGCATCACCGGCTACAGCGTGAGCACCGCGGCCGACGGACCGGAAGCGGTCGAGGCGATGGAGCGCGAGCGCTTCGACGTGGTGGTCAGCGACGTGAGCATGCCCAGGGGCATGTCGGGGATCGAACTGTCCGGCCATGCCGCGCGCCTGCAGCCGCACGCGCGGGTGATCCTCGCGTCCGGTTTCGCCCGCGCGCAGTTGCCGGTGCTGCCCTCGAACGTGATCTTCCTGCCCAAGCCCTACCGCATCCCGCAACTGCTGGCGCTGCTTCCGCAGCGCGCCGCATCGGGCGACGAGGCGGCATTGGCCGGAAGCTGAAGGTCGGGCCGTCGCGGCCGATACCGGAACAGGGCGCGGACGTCGCCTGCGCCGTGCGCTCACAACGTTGTCACCGGGGGGCGCACTGAATAGGATCGATTCCGGACACGCCGACCGCGACGCGATGCCCACAAGCGAACGTTCCCGTCCCGCCCGTCGCCGCACGCAGTCCGCCGCGGCCGTGCTGGCCTTCGGACTCGGCCTGGCCGTGGTGCTCGCCGCGACGCTGTTCGCGGTGGTCGTGGCCGATCGCGGCCACCGGCTCGAAGCCGCGCAGCGGCAGAACGTCGCCCTCGCCTCCGGCGCCGAACGGCTGGTATGGCTGCAACTGCGCAACCTCGAACGCGCCATGCGCGGCATCGCCGGCGACGTTGCACGCGTGAGCGAGGCGGCGCCGGAGCACGTGCCGGAACTGATCGGCCCGTTCTTCGAAGGCGTCGCGCAGCGCCAGCGGGAACTGGAAAGCCTGGAGCTCACCGACGCGCAGGGCCGTCCGCTCAGCGGCGGCCGCGGCGAGCCCGGCCTGCCGCGGTGGCCCGATCGCCGCAACGCGCAGCCCCATCCGCAGACGATGTTCGTCGGTCCCCTGGAACGACGCGGCGGGCAGTGGCTGCTGCCGCTGGCCGTGCCGATGGACCAGGACCGCTGGATCGTCGCGCGCCTGCGCACCAGCGAGCTGCAGCGGATGATCCTGCTGCTGGACACCGACCGCACGCGCCTGATCCAGGTCGCCGGCAACGATGGCCGGCTGGTCGCCGACAGCCGCGGCGATCGTTACATCGGCGAGCCCGACGACACCGCCGTGCCGACGCAGGTCGAGCCGATGCCGATGGAAGTCGACGACGACGACCGTCGCGACGGCATCGAACGCATCACCGTCGCCGGCGCGGTGCCGGACTATCCGCTGCACGTGGACGTGGCGATCGCGCGCGCCCGCGTGCTCGCGCCGTGGTGGTGGCTGGTCGCGACGGGCGTCGTGCTGTACGCGCTGTACCTGGTCGGGCTCGTCTACCTGGTCCGCATGGTCCGGCGGAACGCGCGCGCCAACGCGCAGATGGTGCAGCGCCTGACCGAAGCCGCCGAGGGCCTGCGCCGCGCGCAGCAGCTCGGCCGCACCGGCACGTGGATCGCCGATCGCAGCGGCACGGTGTGCTGGTCCGAAGCCATCGCCGACCTGCTCGGCCTGCCGGCGGGGCAATCGGCGGCGACGGTCGAGGAGTTCTACCGGATCGTGCATCCCGACGACCGCGAGCACGTGCGCGAGCAGTTCAACCGGGCCTGGCGCGACGGCCAGCCGTATTCGCTGGATTACCGCATCATCCGCGCCGACGACGGCCGGGTGCGCTGGATGTCGGCGCGCGGCGCGGCCACCCTCGATGCCGACGGCACGTTGGAGATGGCCGGCACCGTCGCCGACGTCACCGACCGCATCGAGGCGCAGGCGGCGCTGGCCGAGACCGAACGCCAGTTCCGCATGCTGTTCCAGCGCAACCCGCTACCGTTCTGGGTGTTCGACGTGCAGACGCTGCGCTTCGTCGAGGTGAACCAGGCGGCGATCGAGCAGTACGGCTACACGCGCGAGGAATTCCTCGCCATGACCATCTTCGACATCCGTCCCGAGGAGCATCGCCAGGAAGTCGTCGCCGACCTCGCCCGCCACCACGCCGGCGAGCGCGACGAAGTGCGGCTGTGGGTGCACCGGCGCAAGGACGGCCGCCTGCTGGAAGTGCGCGTGCACGCCAGCGACATCGATTTTCGCGGGCGGCCCTGCCGCCTGGTGCTGTCGGAGGACGTCACCGACCGCATGGCGCAGCAGCGCGAACTGGCCTACCGCGCCAGCCACGACATGACCAGCGGCCTGCTCAATGCCGAGGCGCTGGCCGGTCGCGTCGGCGCCATGCCCGCCGGTCCCTGCCGCATCGCGTGCGTGCAGTTGCGCGGGCTGGAGCTGATCGAGGACAGCCTCGGCCGCGAAGCGGGCCACGACACGCTGCGCGTGATGGCCACGCGCATCGCGCGGCTGGGCGAACGCTTCGGCGCCGCCGGCCACGTGCGCGGCGACGAGTTCGCGCTCGTCGTATGCCCGGCGTCGTCATGGGACGAAGCGCTGGAATGCCTGCTGCAGGAACTGGTGCGCCCGATCCCCGGCGAGGACACGCTGCACCGGCTGGAATCGTGGATCGGCGTGGCCGACCTGCGCATCGGCGAAGGCGACGCCTCGCAGGCCATCGCCAACGCCGGACTCGCCGCGCACGTGGCGCGCACCGAGCATCGTCCGCTGGTGGTGTTCGAACCGGGCATGGCGCGCCACGCGAGCGACCGCCTGCGCCTGGCCGGACGCATCCATCGCGCGATCGACGCGGGCGAATTCGAGCTGCACTTCCAGATCCTGTGGGACGTGGCGTATTCGCGTCCGGCCGGGCTGGAAACGCTGATCCGCTGGCCGCAGGGCGCCGGCGACTACCTGCCGCCGTCGCAGTTCATCGGTCTTTGCGAGGACACCGGCCTGATCGTGCCGCTGGGCCGCTGGGCCCTGCGCGAGGCCGCCGCCGCGCAGCGCCTGCTCGAACGCGCGGGCTTCGCCGGCCTGCCGGTGGCGGTGAACGTGTCGCTGATGCAGTTCCTCGACGGCGACATCGCGCACGACATCGAGGACGTGCTGCGCGAATACGCACTGCCGCGCGGTGCGCTGCACATCGAGCTGACCGAAAGCGTGCTGATGACGCGCCCGGAGCAGGCGCTGGACACGCTGCGGCGGCTGCGATCGTTCGGCGTGTGCCTGTCGCTGGACGACTTCGGAACGGGGTATTCGAGCATGTCGTACCTCAAGCAGCTGCCGCTGGACGCGATCAAGATCGACCAGTCCTTCGTGCACGACGTGCATCGCGACGAACGCAGCGCGTCGATCTGCCAGGCGCTGCTGGCGCTGGGTCACGGCCTGGGCCTGAAGGTCGTGGGCGAAGGCGTGGAAACCCAGGCGCAATACGAATGGCTCGCCATGCACGGCTGCAACCAGGTGCAGGGTTTCGGCATCCACCGTCCGGCGCCGCTGGTGCAGACGATCGAGCAGTTGCGCCAGATGCGCGAGTGGCTGGACGGACCCTGGGTGGCGTCGGCAACGGAGCGGTAATCCCCCCTGCCGTTGTAGCCCGGGTAAGCGCAGCGCACCCGGGGATGAGCGCAGCGAATCCTTGCATCGACCCTTCGCGAATGCGAGCACAGGCAACCCGGGTGCGCTGCGCTTACCCGGGCTACAGGAGCCGTGCGTGCAGACTCACCGCAACGCCGTCGCCCGCGACAGATCCTGCTGCACCGTCACCGCCTGTCCCGCCTCGATCCGCTCGCCGCCGCGCACGATCAGCCGGTCGCCCGGCTTCACCGCGCCGGCCACTTCGACCAGGCCATCGACTTCGGTCCCGGTGGACACCGGCAGACGTTCGGCCTTGTTGTCGGCCGCCACGCGCAGCACGTAATCGCCTTCGCGACGCAGGATCACCGCATCGCGCGGCACCGCGACGACCGAGCGCTTGCGCGCGCCCGGCATGCCGACGTCCACCGCGCTGCCGACGGGAAGCTCGCCGACGTCCATCGCGATGCGCAGTTCCAACTGGCGCGAAGCCTCGTCGCCGACCGGCACCAGCGCGCTCACCGGATGCGTGCGGACGTCGGCGTCGCGCGTCTTCGCACCGGCGCGCACCTGCACCGGCGTGCCGACGGCGAGGTGCTCGGCCAGATCGACCGGCGCACGCACGCGCACCTCCTGCGCGCCGGTGTCGACGAGGCGCGCGACGGCGGCGCCGGTCTCGACGTATTCGCCCAGCTGCACCGAACGCTCGGCGACCACGCCGTCGAACGGCGCGCGCACCACCATCTGCGTGCGCTTGTGGCGCGTCTGCGCGAGCAGCGCCTGCGCACGCGCGCGTTCCTGCGCCAGCATGTCGCGGTCGGCGCGGAGTTGTTCGTACTGCGCACGCGCGATGTTCTGCTGCGCGGCGAGCTGCGCGTAACGCTGCTCCTGCCGCGCAGCCAGGTCCAGCTGCGCCTGGATGCGCGCCAGGTCCGCCTCGCCCTGCTGCTCCTGCAGGCGCAGCGCGGTGTCGTCGAGCACCGCCAGCGGCTCGCCCGCACGCACCTTCTGCCCGACTTCGACCACGCGCACGACGCGGCCGTCCTGTTCGCTGGCGACCTTCGCGTCGCGCCGGCTGATCACGCTGCCCGGCGCCCAGTGCACCGGCGCGAGCTCGGTGGTTACCGCGTTCGCCACGCCGACCACGGCGGGCGGTTCGTCGGGCTTTTCCGGCGGCGTCGCGTCGGCGTCCCACCGGATCAGCGGCACGAGCAGCACGGGAACCAGCGCGAGCAGCAGGATGATCCTGCCGGGCAGTCGGGACGGGGTCTTCATTGCATGCCTCCGGGGGAAGGACGAGGAACGAGTGGAGAGGAAGGAGAAGAAGCGGGGCGTCAGGAGCGGGTAAGCGGAGGCGCGGACCGGGACGCCGCAGCGTCACCCGTTTCCGGTTCCTCTGCGCTCGTGCCTCGCACCGCGCCTTCGAGCAACCGCAGCAGCGCCGGCACCAGCACGACGATGAACACCAGACTCAACGCGACGCCGCCGACCGACACCGCCGCGAGGCCGCGATAGATCACCGCGCCGGGGCCGGGGTTGATCGCCATCGGCAGCGCGCCGAGCACGCCGGTGAGCGCGCCGATGAGGATCGGCCGAAGCCGCTGGTCGAGCGCCTGCTTCAGCGCATCCTCGAGCGTCGCGCCCGCCGCCTGTCCTTCGCGTGCCTGCGCGACCAGCAGGATCGCGTTGTTGATCACCATGCCCAGCAGCATGATGAAACCGATCATCGACAACAGGTCGAGCGTCTGTCCCGCGAACAGGTCCAGCACGCGCAGGCCGATCACGCCGCCGAGCACCGCCATCGGCAACGTCGCCATCACGTAGGCCGAATCGCGCAGCGACTTGAACATCGCCGCCATCAGCAGGAACAGCACCACCAGCGCCATCGCGAAGTTGGTGCCCATGCTGCGCACGACTTCGCCGAGGCGGTCGGCGCTGCCCGACACGCGGATCGCCGCATCGTCCGGCAATGCGTCGCGCAGCACCGGCACGACGTCGTCCTCGACGATGCCGAGCGCTTCCTCCAGCGACATCGCCGGCGGCGGATCGACGGTGAGCGTCACCGTGCGGCGGCGATCGACACGCCGCACCTGGTTCGGCGCGAGCACGGTGTCGACCTGCGCGAGTTCGGCGAGGCTGAGCACGCCGCCGTTCGGCGTGGCCAGCGGCGCGGCGCCGAGGCGCTCCACGTCGTCCTCGCGATCGCTGCGAAGGATGATCGCAAGACGACGATCGCCATCGAAGTATTCGCCCAGCCATTGGCCATCGCCGAGCGCGCGCACGACGGTGGCGAGATCCGGCCGGCGCCAGCCCACCTCGGCGAGGCGGCGATCGTCGGGATTGATGCGCAGCTCCGGCGTGCCGGCGTCGGCGTTCGGCCACGCCTGCACGTTCGCGCCGGCGAACTTTTCGGTCAGAAGCTTGCGTCCGGTTTCGGCCGCGCGCGTGAGCGCGTCGCCATCGGCGTGCTGCAGGTGGATCGCGATCGCGCGCGCCGAACCGCCGAAGCTGCCGAACAGCTCGCCTTCGCTGGCGAACGCGCGCGTGTCGGGAAAGCCGACGGACACTTCGTCGCGCACGATGCGTTCGAGTTCGCCGATGTCGTCCGGATCGACCACGCGCGCGCCGAGCGTGCCGCCGCCGGGCCACAGGTTGAGGTACCAGTTGCTCAGTTGCGGGCCCTTCTCGCCGTCCATGTACGGCCGCATGCGCGCGAGCAGCGTCGGCGCGATCTCGGCGTTGACGCGCTCGGGACTCATGCCGGGCGGGAAATTGAAGAACGCGTCCACCGCCGCGCGCTTCACCGGCGGCAGGTAGTCGATCTTCGGCATCAACACGAGGGTGAGCACGATGGGCGCGACGACCAGCGCGCCGATCCACGCCAGCTGGTTGCGGCGCCCGCTCGTCACGCGCATCGCCCAGTCGCTGACGCCGACCCAGAAACGGTGCTGCTGTTGCTCGTGCGCGTCCTCGCGCTTGCGCAGCCACGAGCTCGCGGCGGCCGGCAGCACGGTGATCGCGATGAGCAGCGAGATGCCGACCGCGATCGAGATCGTCAGCGCCAGGTCGGCGAACAGCTGGCCTTCGACGTCGTCCATGAAGATCACCGGCAGGAACACGGCGATGGTGGTGAGCGTGGAGGCGACCAGCGCACCGCCGACCTGGCGCGTGCCTTCCAGCGCCGCCTGCGTGGCGGACATGCCCTCCTCGCGCAATCGCACGATGTTCTCGGCGACGACAACGGCCGCGTCCATCACCATGCCCACCGCGAACGCGAGGCCCGCGAGCGAGATCACGTTGAGGCTGCGGCCGGTGAGCTGCAGCACGATGAACGTGGCGAGCAGCGAGATGGGAATGGCGCACGCGATCAGCGCGGTGGCGCGCACGTCGCGCAGGAACCACCACAGGCAGCCCACCGCGAGCATCACGCCGGCACCGAGGCTGCCCGACAACAGGCCGATCGCGCGATTGATGAACACCGACGCGTCGAAGCTCTGGCGGATGTCCAGGCCCTGCGGCGCGAGTTCCTTCACGCGGATTTCCTCGACCACGGCCTTCACGCGATCGAGCGTGTCGAGCACGTTCGCGCCGCTCTCGCGCAGGATGCGCAGGCCGATCGCGGGATTGCCGTTCTGGTAGGCGAAGAAACGCTGCTCGGGGCGTTTCACTTCGACGGTGGCGACATCGCCCAGCCGCACCGGCCGGCCGTCGCGCCAGGCGAGGATGAGGTTGCCGAGCGCTTCGGGGGAATAGCGCCCGGCGAACCTCAGAACGTATTCGCGACGGCCGGCCTCGACGACGCCGCCGGAGACGTCGGTCGCGCGCGCGGCGACGTCGGCGACCTGCGGCACCTGGATGCCCAGCGCGGCGGCGCGTTCCAGGTTCATGGTGATGGTGAGTTCTTCCGGCGCGCCGCCGTTGATCTCCACGCCGGCGACGCCTTCCACCGCGGACAGGCGCGGCACGATGCGGTCTTCGATCATCTGCCGTCGATCGAGGATGTCGCCGGGCGTGTCCGGCAGTTTCTGCACGAAGAAATAGGTGAGCGAGTTGTTCGCGTTGTCTGCGCCGGCCTGCACGACCGGCGGCGTGGCGTCGCGCGGCAGCGGCTGCAGGCGGTTCATGCGCGAGAGCACTTCCACCAGCATCGCGTCCATGTCGCTGCCGACGGCGAAGGTCAGGTTGATGAAACTGTTGCCGGCGTTGATGTTCGACTCGATTTCCTCCAGCCCCGGCAGGCCCTGCATCACCGCTTCGATGGGCTCGACGATTTCCGATTCCATCTCCTGCGGCGACGCGGCGCGCCAGCCGGTCTGGATCGACATCTGCGGGCGTTCGATGTCGGGAAACAGTTGCAACGGCAGCTTGAGCAGGCTCATGAGCCCGAACGCGCAGACCATCGCGACCGCCACCGCGACGGCGGCGGGATTGCGCAGCGAGGCTTGCGTGAGGTTCATGGCGCGGCTCCAGTCGAATGCCGCCGCACGATGCGCCCGCCGGACTTTGCCGGGATGGTCCGGAAGTCACGCGTGCGGGAGGTTTGCGATCAGTGGTTGAGTGGTCGCGGTGAAGCGTTGGGCGTGCGGTGGGGCGTTTCGTTGGTGCAACGTGCGTGCGTTGGGGGGAACCCAACCAATGGCACGGTGCGCTGCGCGTGGGTAGTCCATGGCGGCACCCCACGCTCGTCGTCATCCCGGCGGAGGCCCGGATGACGATCTTCTCGCGACGATGGCGATGGTTCCGTAGCCCGGGTAAGCGCAGCGCACCCGGGGCGGAGAAGCAACCGCGTTCCCGGGTGCGCTGCGCTTACCCGGGCTACAACATCAGGCGAACAACGCGAGCCGGAAACACAAGCCCCGCTCAGATCAACAACGCCAGCTTGTCCCGGTGCGTCCGCGACAGCTTCAGCTCCTGTCCGCAATCCAGCCGCAGGAAGCCCTCGCCGTTCGTATGCGGTCGCAGCTCGACCACGCGGCGTGCGTTCACGATGGTCGAACGATGGATGCGCGGGAACCGCTGCGGGTCCAGCTGTTTCTCCAGCTCGCGCATCGTCGCGCGCAGCACCAGCGTTTCGCCCTGTTGTGCGTTGCGGTCCGCCGGGGCGTCGGTGTGGATGCACATGTAATCCCCGGCCGCGTCGATCCAGCGGATGCTCGCCAGGTCCACGCGCACCGTGCGACCGCCGTCGCGCACGGCGAGCTTGTCGTCGCGACGCAGCTGTTCCAGCGCATCGGGCTTCAGCGCTTCGTCCAGGTCGAGCAGCGGCCGGCCGCTCAACTCGCCCAGCAATCCCAGCAGGTGCGCGCAATGACCGCTCGCCTCGCGTTGCGAACGCGCCTGCTGCACGCGCGCCAGCGCCTGCGCCAGGCGCGTTTCCTCGACGGGCTTGAGCAGGTAGTCGGTCGCCGAGGCCTCGAACGCCCGGATCGCGTAGTGGTCGTACGCGGTGACGAACACCACCAGCGGCATCTCGTGCGCCGGGATGCTGCGCAGCGTCTCGAAGCCGTCCATGCCCGGCATCTGCACGTCGAGGAAGACGAGGTCGGGACGATGCTCGCGCAGGCCGGCGATCGCGGCGTGGCCGTCGCCGTACTGGCCGACGATCTCCACTTCCGGATGCGCCTGCAGGCGGATTTCCAGCCCGCGTCGCGCCAGCGGTTCGTCGTCGACGATCAAGGCGCGCAGCGGCGTGCGCTGCGCGGGATCGAGCGGG
This sequence comes from Lysobacter sp. SCRH-1R, assembly GCF_057747855.1. Lineage (NCBI taxonomy): Bacteria > Pseudomonadati > Pseudomonadota > Gammaproteobacteria > Lysobacterales > Lysobacteraceae > Lysobacter > Lysobacter sp. SCRH-1R. Next base: position 2,883,791 of record NZ_CM173227.1, read on the forward strand.
TGTTCGCGTTCGGCGACACGACCGCCTGCGGCACGACCATGAACGGCCCGGTCCATATTCATTCTCCGCCCAGTTCGCGGGTGTCGAACGGCAGCCGCAGTTCGACTTCGATGCCGCGTTCGCGATTGCGCACGGCGAAGCTGCTGGCGTCGCCGTACAGCACGTTCAGACGCTCGCGCGTGTTGCGCAGGCCGACGCCCTTGCCGGGCGGCAGCTGGTTGCCTTCCAGGCTGGAGCACCCGGGGCCATCGTCGATCACGCGCAGCACCAGCTGGTCGCCATCGCGTTCGGCCTCGATGCGAAGCAGCCCGCCGGCGACCTGCTTGGCGACGGCGTACTTGATCGCGTTCTCCACCAGCGGCTGCATCAGCAGACTGGGAAGCAGCGCGCGCCAGCAGTCCTCGTCGATGTCGGTCTCGATGCGCAGGCGCTCGGCGAAGCGGATCTTCTCGATGTCCAGGTAGAGCGTGAGCGCGTCCAGTTCCTGTCGCAGGGTGACGCGCTGCATGGGATCGTTGTCGAGCGAATGCCGCAGGAACGCCGAAAGCCCCTGCACCATCCGGTTCGCGGTGGCGTTGTCGCGATCGAGCACCAGCGTGGAGATCGCGTTGAGCGTGTTGAACAGGAAATGCGGATTGAGCTGGTAACGCAGCATCTTCAGCTGCGCCTGGTGCGCCATCGTGCGTGCGGCGAGCGCGCGTTGCGTTTCGTCCTGCAGCTGGCGGTAGTACTTGATGCCCAGGTACAGCCCGACCCACGCCAGCACCACGTAGATGTAGGTCAGCGAATAGGCGATGTAGGCGACGCGGCTGGTCGGCGCGCAGGTGTCGCAGAAGCGCACCAGCATCGCGCGCGTGGTCAGGTCCATCACCGCCGAGCAGGCGAGGATCGGCACGATCATCGTCATCAGCAGCTTGCTCGGCGACAGCCCCCAGCACGCGCGCAGCAGGTAGCGCAGGCCGAGCGTGACGACGAAGCCGGTGCAGGCGGCGGTGAAGGGGACGATCCAGTAGCCGGACGGTTTCCCGTAGGCGATCGCCGCCAGCCAGCTCTGGCCGAAATAACCGAGCCAGCCGGCGCCGTGGAAGATCCAGAACAGGTGCTGGCGGGGCAGGTCCAGCGGATGGGTCGCGGTGATGGCCATGGGTGCCGCAGGAACTTGGGACGCGTCAGGCGATCCTAGCCGGTCGGCGGGCGCGCGAGGGAACGGCTCATCGGCGGTGGGGCACGGTTCGCCGCGGCGGGGCGTTGAGCCCCTCTTTCAGCCCCTCTCCCTCCGGCGACCGGAGGGAGTGCAGAGCTGAGAGGGGACGTGCGATCACGTTCGCGCTCACGATATCCGCTTCTACAAGGGCGACGAAGGCTGGTTGAGCGGCTTCGGCTTCACCCTCCCCTTCCGCCGTTCATCGATCACCGCGGTGATCAGCGCCCCCACGAACACGATCAGCGCCGCGTAGTACACCCACACCAGCGCCAGCACCAGCGCGCCCATAGAGCCGTAGGCCGAACCGGGGTTCGACCGTTCCAGGTACCAGCCGATCAGCCAGCGTCCGAACACGAACAGCAGCGCGGTGATCGCGCCGCCGCCGAACGCGCGCTTCCAGCCGACCGAGCGGTCCGGCAGGTAGTGGTACATCAATGCGAAGCTGAGCGCGTAGACGCACCACGTCGCCGCATTCATCACGATCGGCAGCGCCCACTCCACCCGCGAGAACGCCAGCTGCACCAGCGTCGAAACCGTCATCGACACCAGCAGCAGGAATCCCATCGCCAGCACCAGGCCCATCGAGAACACGCGCTTGCGCAGCCACGCCATCGCACCGGCGAGCCGCGTCGCATCGGTGCGGAAGATCTTGTTGAGCACGTCCTGCAACTGCGCGAACACCGCGGTCGCGCCGATGAACAGCAACGCGACGCTCCACCAGCCGGCGATCGAACCGGTGTCGGGACGATCGCGCGCGTTGTCGACGACGGTGCGCGCCACCCGCTCCGCCTCGCCGCCGGCGAGCAGGCCGATCTGCTGCATCAGCGATTCCTGCGCCCCCGGCAGCAGCGCGCTGGTGAGCCACACCAGGATCAGCAGCAGCGGCGCCAGCGACAGCATCGCGTACAACGCGAGCGCGGCGGCCTGCGCCATCAGTTCGGTGTCGACGAATCGGCGGATGAGGTCGGCCGGCAGGCTGCCCTGCGCGCGCCGCACCAGCGCCTGCATCGCGGGCCGGCGGAAGGACTGCCCGCGGTCGGGCTCGGTGCGTCGCGGCGCGGTGGGGTCGAGCTTTTCGGCGGTGGTCTCGACCGGGGTCTTCTCGGTGTTTTCTGCCATCACGGGAGGAATAGCGCGGCGGGCGTGAAGTCCGTATGCCGACCGGTGTGTTTACCGTAAGGACGCTCCGGCCGTTGTAGCCCGGGTAAGCGAAGCGCACCCGGGGGATCTCGCGTGTCCCCGGGGGGCCTTCGCCCTTGCCCGGGCTACAAGAACGCGCCGAGATCAGGCAGCGACGCGACCGCCGCTACGATGCCCTCATGCCCATCGAACCCCTGCCCCGCCGCTTCTACGCCCACGACTCCCGCGATGTCGCCCCGCAACTGCTCAACAAGGTGATCGTCACCGCCGACGGCCGCATCGGACGCATCGTCGAAGTCGAGGCCTACCGCGGCGGCGAGGACCCGGCCGCGCATTCGTTCCGTGGCCCGACGAAGCGCACGCAGGTGATGTTCGGCCCGCCCGGGCATCTGTACGTGTATTTCATCTACGGCATGCATTGGGCGATCAACGCCGTCTGCGGCGGCCCGGTCGGGCATGCGGTGCTGATCCGTGCGTTGTCGCCGCTGGAAGGCGTCGACCGCATGCGTCGCGCGCGCGGGATGGACGACGTCCGCCTGCTCGCCAGCGGCCCCGGCCGCCTCGCGCAGGCGATGGGCCTGAGCGGCGTGCATAACGGCGTGGACATCACCGACGTTTCCTCGCCGGTGTGGTTCGGCGACGATGGCACGCCGCCGCCGCGCGAGCCGGTGGCGTCGCCGCGCATCGGGATCAGCAAGGCGGTGGACGAGCCTTGGCGATGGCACGTGGCGGCCGATCCGCATGTGTCGAAGGGCGGTCGGCCGAGGGCGCGGAAGAAGGCGTGACGCGCGCAAGAAGAAGCCCCGCATCGCGGGGCTTCTTCGTGTTCCGATCGAACCGGCAGGTCGCTCGTCTTCGACTCAACTCGAAACGCGGCAGCCCTGCACGAACACCTTGTTGTCCGTCTCGATGCCCCAGCGGCCGTCCATCTCGCGGCAGCCGGCGGTCCATGAGCCGACGAGGACGCCCTCGTCGTCGTAATACAGCCATGTGCCCTGCCAGTTCGCGCTGGCGCCGAACGAGGTGAGGCCCACCAGCGCAGCCAACGCGAGGATCCTGAAACGACGCATGCTCATCTCCTTTGATGTCGCGGCAAGGTTCCGCCCGCGCACCGTAGGCGATGACGCGGGCCGGTTTTGTTAACCAGCCCGCAGTCCGCGCGTGAATGCTTCTTCACATGGCAAGCGCTTTCAGTCGTACTGCGCCGTCTTCACCAGCATGTGCTTGGCGAGCAGCGCGTGCAGGTAGCCCACGCCGCGCGCGACGTGCAGCGTGACGAACAGCAGCAGCACGCCGGCCAGCATTACGAAGGGCCACATCCACGGTTCGCCGTCGACGGCGAGATACCAGTTGTCGACCACCAGGTCGCTGCCCAAGCCGAGCATCAGCCCCACCGGCGCGGCGATCAGCGACAGCGACACGGCCAGGCAGGTCACCGCGATGGTGAAGTACGCGATGCCCAGCGGCAGCATGAACAGGAAATACAACTGCGTCGCCCAGATGCGCGGATCGGTGAACAGCTCGCCGATGCGCTTGAGCAACGGCTGTCCGCGGCTGCTGTAGAGCGGACGTCGCGGCATGCGTTCGCCGAGCATCGCCTCGACGATGCGGCCTTCCACCAGCGACAGCACGCGGATCGAACCGAAGTACAGGATCACGAACGGCACGCCGATGATCAGCACCGCCAGGCCCGCCGACAGCGACAGCCCGGTCACCACCCAGGTGAGATAGAAAATGCCGATCGCCAGCGAGAGCAGCATGTAGAACAGCGCGCCGTACGTGCGCGGTTCGGCGATCACGCCGAAGAAATGGCCCATCCACGAGCGGCGCGGCTTCGGCGCCGGCGGACGCAGCGCGGTCTGCACCTTCACTTCGGTATCGCGGTAGATGTCGGCCACTTCGTCCGGCGCGCCGTAGCTGCCGGCGACGGCGACGATCACGTCCGCCTCGCTTTTCCCGGGGTTTTCCGCAAGTTCCGAACGCAGGTATTCCTCGGCGTCGTACAGCGCGTCCTGCACCAGCGCGGGATCGGCGCCGGCGAGCGAGCGGCGCAGGTGTTCGAGGTATTCGGGAATCGTCGTCGGCAGTCCGCCGGGACGGGCATCGATGCTCGGATTGAAGGCGTTCATGGCTCAAGTCCCCCCAGGACGGAATCGACACTGTCGCGGGTCGCGCGCCAGGCGGCGGCCCATTCGTGCAGCACCGTGCGGCCGGCATCGGTGATGCGGTAATAACGCCGCGGCGGGCCGGTCATCGACGGCTCGACATGGCTGTCCAGCAACCCCGCCCCTTCGAGGTTGCGCAGCACCGGATACAGCGCGCTCTGCTTGCCGGCGAGCACGCCGCCGCCGATGCGTTCGAGCTGCTTGGCGATCTGGTATCCGTACAGCGGCTCGCCCGCGCAGGCGAGCACCGCCAGCAGCGCCAGCGACACGGTGCCTGCGCTGAGCTCCTTCTGGAATTTCCGCAGCTGGATGTCGGGGTCGGTCATGTCGGTCATGTCGGTCGGGCCGGTAGGCTGGACTCAACACTACTGTGAAGTTCCATATACCGAACCTGCCATTAGTCACGCGCCTTGCCGGCATCTCCACCGTGCGGCTGCTATCACGGGCCTCGACGCCGCACGGGTCCCGCGGCGAGGAGTGCAGCGATGCCCAGAGGCGACAAATCCGCGTACACCGACAAGCAGCAGCGCCAGGCCGAACACATCGAGGAAAGCGAACGCGATCAGGGCCGTTCCGAGGAGGCCGCCGAGCGCATCGCCTGGGCCACGGTGAACAAGCACAGTGGCGGCGGCAAGCGCAGCGGTTCGGGCCGCAAGAGCGCGAAGAAGACCGCGAGGAAATCGGCGAAGAAGGCCACGAAGAAAGCGGCGAAGAAGGGCGGCCGCAAGAGCGCGGCGAAGAAGGCCACGAAGAAGACGACCGGTCGCAAGACGACGAAGAAGGCCACGAAGAAAGCCACGAAGAAGACCGCTGGCCGCAAGACCGCGAAGAAGACCGCAAGGAAGGCCACGAAGAAGGCGACGAAGACATCCACCGGCGGGCGCAAGACCGCGAAGAAGGCCGCGAAGAAGTCGGGTCGCACCTCGGCCTCGCGCAGCGCCGCGGCGAAGAAGGCCGCACGCACGCGCGCCCGCAAGCGCGCGGGCAATGGCGCCTCGCCGTGAGCGCCTCGCGCTGAGCGCGTCGTCCTGACAGGGCGCCGCGGCCCGCCTTCGGGCGGATCGCGGTGTCCGGTCGCGCAACCGCCATCACGTTCCCACGGCATGGGGCTGGCCGCGCCCGCGCGCGGTGGGCCAGAATCTGCGCCTCAAGCGATCCGGATCAATGGGGAGTCCGTCGTGCCGAAGTCCGTCCTGTCGAAGCCCGCGTTCGAATCCGGCGCGAATCGCCTCCGCCGCACGTTGCTGTGCGCCCTGCTCGCCGCCCTGCCCCTCGCGCAGGCCGCCGCCGAGGATGCGGCACCGGCGAAGCCGCGCTCGATGCAGGAGATCCTCGACGCCTCGCGGCCGTCCGACTGGCGCACGCCCGAGAACAAGAACCTGCTGTACCTGGAACTCGAATCCGGCCGCGTCCTGATCGAACTCGCTCCCGGCTTCGCGCCCGCGCACGTGGCGAACATCCGCGCGCTCGCGAAGAACGGCTACTGGAGCGGCATGAGCATCAACCGCTCGCAGGACAACTTCGTCGTGCAGTGGGGCGATCCGGCGCAGGAGGAGAAGGACCGCAAGCCGCTCGGCCGCGGCGCGAAGGCGAAGCTGCCGGCGGAATTCGCGCGCAAGGCCAAGGGTCTGCCGTTCGACCGCCTGCCCGACGTGGACGGCTGGGCGCCGGAAGTCGGCTTTTCCGGCGGCTTCCCGGCCGGCCGCGATCAGACCGCGGACACCGCATGGATGGCGCACTGCTACGGCACCGTCGGCGCCGGCCGCGACATGGCCGCCGATTCCAGCAACGGCACCGAACTGTACGTCGTGATCGGCCAGTCGCCGCGCCAGCTCGACCGCAACATCACCGTCGTCGGCCGCGTGCTGCAGGGCATGGAACTGCTCTCGGTGCTGCCGCGCGGCACCGGTCCGCTCGGTTTCTACGAACAGCCGTCGCAGCGCACGCCGATCAAGGCGATCCGCCTGGCGTCGGACGTGCCGAAGAAGGAACGCGTCGGCATCGAAGTCCTGCGCACCGACACGCCGCTGTTCGCCGAACTCGTCGAAGCGCGTCGCAACCGCCGCGACGAGTGGTACAAGCACATGGCCGGCCACATCGACCTGTGCAACGTCCCCTTGCCCACCCGCGCGCCGCCGCCGAAGCCGGTGGCGGAGAAGAAGGCGAAGTCGAAGGCGAAGAAGAGGACGCGGACTTCGGCTGCGCGTGGGGGCGGGAAGGCGTAGGGCCTCGCGGTGTCGTTCGCCATTGCGGTTGTCGTGCGATTGCGGTCGGCGTTGTAGCCCGGGTAAGCGAAGCGCACCCGGGGACGCGGCCGCTTCTCCAACCCGGATGCGCTTCGCTTACCCGGGCCACAACGTCTGTTGCTGCTGCTTTCGAACAGCCCAACAGCCACCAGCGCCAAAGCACGCCACACAGAATGTGCGGGCGGTGGCACTGAACCATGGATGGCGAAGGCGCGCGCCTTCGCGTGAATGACGGGTGGTTCACCGATGAGGGAGTGCCCATGAGTCACGAGCTTGCATCTCGACCTCGCCGGGCGAGGATGAATCGGCTCGCCGACAACTCCACATCCCCACTCACCCACACCGCTCAATCATCCACACCACCGCTCAAGGCGGCGCCGTCCGCTCCACCACATCCTCCCCGCTCCCGACGCGCTCCCCACCCTCCCGCAGCGCATCGCGCTGGAACAGGCACATCCGCACCACGTCGTGGTAGCGGCCATCGCTGAAGAACTCCTCCGCCAGCACGCCTTCGCGGCGGAAGCCCGCGTCCTCGTAGATGCGGATCGCCCGCGTGTTGTCCACGTCCACCAGCAGGTACAGCTTGTAGAGATTGAGCACGCGGAACGCGTAGTTGATCGCCAGCCGCGTCGCCGCGCGCGCATAACCGCGACCCTGCTGGTCGGGCGATATCATGATCAGGAATTCCGCGCGCCGGTGCAGGTGGTCGATCTCCACCAGCTCCACCAGCCCCACCCGTTCGTGCGCCGCGTCCTCGACGATGAAACGGCGCTCGGACTGGTCGTGGATGTGCTTGCGGTACAGCTCCTCCAGTTCGACGAACGACTCGTACGGTTCCTCGAACCAGTAGCCCATCACGCTGCGGTTGTTGTTCAGCACGTGGACGAAATGCAGGTCGCCGCGCTCGAGCGGGCGAAGGGTGACGCCGGGCACCGGGAGCTTCGCATTCATGACCGCCACCCTACTCCACGCACATGACGGCCGCACGCCGCGCCATCACACGGCCTTGCCCGGCCGCTCAATAGCCTGCCTGCAACCGGTCCAGTGATAGAAGGTTCCATGCCATGCCCCTGCTGCGCCTGCGCGTGACCGGCAGCGACGACGACGTCCGCGCCATCAGCAACCTGCTCACCAGCCTCGACGGCGTGGAGCACATCGAGGAAGTCGACGACCTGATGCCGCACATGGACGACGACGATTCCAGCTCCGCGGGCCTGCCCGACGACCAGGGCCCGGGGCAACACGCGCTGGAGATCGAAGCGCCGAACCAGTCCACCGCCAACCGCATCCGCGATGCGGTCGAAGCGCTCGCGTTCGACCTGGACGTGCTGGTGGAATTCGACAACGACGAAGCTTGAAGCCGCGGCTTCCTGAACCGGCGCATCCGCCACGTCCCCACCGCACGCGCGTCAGGCCAGGGGCACCGGCCGCAGCCGCCGCAGGTTGAAGCACACCCGCCACTGCCCCTGGTCGATCGCCACGAAATACGACGAGAACCGCCGCGCTTCCCGGACCAGCCACCGGTGCGTCGGCCAGGCGAACGCGCGCGAGGTCGATTGCGGCGCGCCATGCTCGGCGACCAGTTCGGCGATGGTGCGCGAGGTGAGTTCGACGCCGCCGATCATCGTGCCGCCGCCGAGCAGCAGCAGCACCAGCGCTTCCATCGGCTCGATGTCGTCCTCCGGCAACGCGTCCAGGCCGGCGAGGCCGTCGAATTCCCCGTTCTCGTCGTAGCCCTCGGGCACGTTCTCGTAGCGATAGCCGCAGCCGGTGCACTGGTGATGGCGTACCGGAGTGTCGGCAAGGCGCAGGCTGCGCACGGAGGCGCCGCAGCGCGGACAGTACTCGCGATGTTGGGTGTACCGCATGCCGGCCGTCGTCCCTGTCGGAAAAGAAGGCATGGTCGGCAGAACGCGCGGGCGCTTGAATCGGACGGGTCCGAATTGTGCGGCGTCCGTGCCGATCGGCTCCGTCAGGGCATCGCCTCCAACGCGGCGACCACGCCCGGCAGGACCATGCGCATGCGTTTGTCGCTGGAGCGGTCGGCCTCGACGTACACCGCCTGCAGGAACGCGACCAGATCGTGCCGCCGCGCCAGCCACTGCGGATCCTTCCACGCCAGCGACGGATCGCCCAGTCGCGGCACGAGCGCGGTGAACCATTCCTTCCAGCCGGCCTCGTCGCGCACACCGCGCTGCGCGGCGTTGAGCACCGGCGCGGCCAGCCGCTGCGGCTCGCCGAACACGTAGGCCACGCCCGCGACCGGCACCGCCTGCGTCGCGATCGCATCCACGATGCGGTGCAGCTGCGGCGCATCCAGCGCCGGATTCAGCGTGAGCTGCATCAGCCAGTCCGCGCCGTGCGCGACGCCATGCCGCCAGCCTTCGCCGGGTTCGAAGCCGCGGTAGTCGCGCACCGATTCCAGATAGGTCAGCGCGCGCAGCACCATCGCCGTGCGCTCGGCGGGCGTCATCCAGGGCGATACGCGGTCGGTGCGCGCCACTTCCGCCAGCGCCAGCGCCGCGAACGGCCACGCATAGCCTTGCGGATCCGGCTCGCCGAGCATGGCGTACAGGCGATCGCGCACCGCGCGCAGCGTGGCCGGTGCGAGCTCGCCCTTGCGCATCCAGTTCGCCAGCGCCTCGAAGGCCAGTTCGTCGCGCAGGTGCGGATCGGCCGCGGCGAGGCAGTTGCCCAGCGCATACGCCAGCGTCGCGCGCTCGCCCGCATCGGGCACGACGAAACCGCCCTGGCGCAATGCATCCAGGCGTTCGACCGGCCAGCCGTCCGGCGGGCACGCGGGCGCCGCGAACGCGGGCGCGGTGGTTGCAAGGGCGAAAAGCAGCGTCAGGCAACGCAGCGACGAAAGGCGCATGGCTTGGGTTCCGTGGCGGGGTGCATCCGCGCGGACGGTGCGACCGTCCGGGGCCTGCGACTATGCCATCGCACCGCGCCCGCCCGCACCCGCCGAACGTCATCGCCGTCGCACCCGCGCGGGCCTATGATGCGCTCACGCGGCCGTCGGCCGACCTGCAATTCCCCGATGTCCGAAAAGAAATCCATCGAACTCTACGTGAAGCCCGCCGGCGGCTGGGACGCGCTGCGCAGTTCCTGGCAGGCGCTTCGCGAGCAGCAGGTCGTGATGAAGGGCGCCGGCACGCTGCTGCGCGCCAACCAGCCGCACGGCTTCGACTGCCCCGGCTGCGCGTGGCCCGACCGCAATCCGCATTCGACCTTCGAATTCTGCGAGAACGGCGTCAAGGCCGTCGCCAACGAGGCGACCTCGAAGCGCGTCACGCGCGGGTTCTTCGAACAGCACACCGTCGCGTGGCTGGACGAACAGGACGACCGTTTCCTCGAAGCGCAGGGCCGGCTGACCGAGCCGATGGCCTACGACGCGACGAGCGACCGCTATCGCCCGATCGGCTGGAGCGAGGCGTTCGCGACGATCGCACGGGCGCTGAACGCGTTGGCCTCGCCGGACGAGGCGATTTTCTACACCTCCGGCCGCACGTCGAACGAAGCGGCGTTCCTTTACCAGCTGTTCGTGCGCGAGTACGGCACCAACAACCTGCCCGACTGCTCGAACATGTGCCACGAAGCCTCCGGCGTCGCGCTCACCGAGCAGCTCGGCAGCGGCAAGGGTTCGGTGACGCTGGCCGATTTCGAACACGCGCAGGCGATCTTCATCTTCGGCCAGAACCCCGGCACCAACCATCCGCGCATGCTCGGCGAACTGCGCACCGCGGCGAAGCGCGGCTGCCGCATCGTCGCGTTCAATCCGCTGCGCGAGCGCGGGCTCGAGCGTTTCGCGAACCCGCAATCGCCGACGGAGATGCTCGCCGGCGGCAGCACGCAGCTCGCCTCGGAGTACTACCAGCCGCGCATCGGCGGCGACCTCGCCGTCGCCACCGCACTGTGCAAGGTGGTCATCGAAAGCGGCGCGGTGGATCGGGATTTCATCGCCTCGCACACGCACGGCCACGACGACTTCGTGCGGAGCGTACTCGCGACGTCGTGGGATGCGCTGGAACGCGAATCGGGCCTGTCGCGCGCCGATCTCGAACACGCCGCGCGCACCTACATCGACAGCGACGCGACCATCGTCTGCTGGGGCATGGGCATCACCCAGCATCCGCGCAGCGTGGCGACGATCCAGATGCTGGCGAACCTGCTGCTGTTGCGCGGCAACATCGGCAAGCCCGGCGCGGGGCCGTGCCCGGTGCGCGGGCACTCCAACGTGCAGGGCGACCGCACGATGGGCATTTACGAACAACCTTCGCCCGCGTTCCTCGACCGGCTCGGCGCCGTGTTCGACTTCGCCCCGCCGCGCGCGCACGGCTATGACACGGTCGCCGCGATCGAGGCGATGTTCGAGCGTCGCGCGAAGGTGTTCTTCGCGATGGGCGGCAATTTCGCCGCGGCCACGCCCGACACCGCGCGCACGCACGAGGCGCTGCGGCGTTGCGAACTCACCGTGCACGTGAGCACCAAGCTCAACCGCTCGCACCTGGTCCACGGGCGCGATGCGCTGATCCTGCCGTGCCTGGGCCGCACCGAGATCGACCTGCAGGCCGCGGGCCCGCAGGCGGTGACGGTCGAGGATTCGATGAGCATGGTGCATCTGTCGTCGGGCATGAATCCGCCCGCGTCGGACCGCCTGATGTCGGAGCCGGCGATCGTCGCGCACCTCGCCGCCGCGACCCTGCCCGGCAGCCGCACGCCGTGGCCGTGGCTGGTGGAGGACTACGACCGCATCCGCGACCGCATCGCGAAGGTGATCGACGGCTTCGCCGACTTCAACGCGCGCGTGCGCACCGACGGCGGGTTCCACCTGCACCATCCCGGACGCGAGCGCGTGTTCCCGACGAGCAGCGGCAAGGCCGGCTTTTATCCGCACGCGCTGGACGAACGCGACGAACGCAGCGACGTGCTGCAGCTGATGACCGTGCGTTCGCACGATCAGTACAACACGACGGTATACGGCCTCGACGACCGCTATCGCGGCGTGCACGGGCTGCGCCGCGTGGTGTTCATCTCGCGCGCCGACCTCGAGCGCCTCGGGCTTCGCGACGGCGAACACGTCGACATCGGTACCGTCTGGCACGACGGCAGCCATCGCGTGGTGCGCGATTTCAGGCTGGTCGAGTACGACATTCCGGCCGGCTGCCTCGCCGCGTATTTTCCCGAGACCAACCCGCTCGTCCCGCTCGACCATCACGCCGAACGCGCGCGCACGCCGGCGTCGAAGTCGATCCCCGTGCGCCTGCACCGGAGCGCGCCCGCATGAGCGAGGACGCGGCGCTCGCGGTGCTGCGCCTGCTGCGCGAGGAAGACGGGCAGTCGATCCATCGCGTCGCCAAGCGGCTGCAGCTCGGATTGAGCGAGCTGCAGCGCGTCCTCGCCGCGCTGGGCGACGATCCGCGCTTCGGGCTCGATCTGGTCGAACGCCGGCAGGACGGCGAACGCACGTTGCTGTGGCTCACGCAGAAGGGCCGCCGGCTGGTGGACGCGGCATGAACGAACCGCTGCAACCGGTGCAGGCCTTGCGTTTGCGCGCCGATGATCGCGCGCCGCACGAGGATCGCGTGATCGTCGAAGCGCCCATCGCGCTGCTCTACAACGGCGAGCCGTTCGCCGTGATGATGGCGACGCCGGGATCGCTGGAGGATTTCGCGCTGGGGTTCGCGCTGGGCGAAGGCATCGTCGCGAACGCTTCGGAGTTCCGCCTCGTCGACGTGGTGCGGCACGCGCAGGGCATCGCGCTGCACGCGGCCATTCCGCAGGCGCGTTTCGATGCGCTCGGCGAACGGCGCCGCGCGCTCGAAGGCCGTAGCGGCTGCGGCCTGTGCGGCGTGGAAAGCCTGCAGGCGGCGCTGCGTCCCGTGCCGCGCGTGAGCTCGACGAAGCGCGTGGACGTGCAGACGATCCGCCTCGTCCTCGATGCGCTCGCCATGCAGCAGCCGCTGAACGCGCTCAGCGGCGGCGTGCATGCGGCCGGCTTCGCGCACGACGGCGGCCTGCTGGTGCGCGAGGACGTCGGCCGCCACAACGCGCTCGACAAGCTCATTGGCGCGATGGCACGCGAGGCGATCGCGCCCGATGCGGGATTCGTGGTCATCACCTCGCGCGCCTCGTACGAGATCGTGCACAAGGCGGCGACCGCCGGCATCGGCCTGGTCGTGGCGATCTCCGCACCGACGGACCTGGCCATCCGCACCGCCGACGCGGCGGGGATGACGCTGGCCGCGTTCGCGCGCGGGGATTCATTGAACGTGTACGCGCATCCGGAACGGATCGCGGCCTCGCGCTAGGCCGGCCACCAGCCAGATCCGGCAAGCCGCCGCCCACCCAAAGGCCCATGCGGAGCGGGCCGCGCAGGCGATATCCTCGGCCGACCGCGGTCCTGCCGCCTGATCCGAGCCGAAGAGAAGTCCATGCCCTCGTTGCGTCCCTATCTGCTTGCCGCCGCCATCCTGAGCGTCGGCCTCGCCGCCTGCCAGCCGCAGACCGCGCCCGCCGATTCGAAGACCACGGCCGCCGCACCGGCCTCCGATGCCGCGCTCGATGCGCGCTTCGCCGAAGTTTCCCAGCAATGGCTCGACGGCTGGCTGCGCCTGAACCCGGTGGCCGCCACGCAGATCGGCAAGCACGATTTCGACGGCGAGGTCGACGACCTGAGCGCCGCCGGCCGCCAGGCGCAGGTGGACTTCTCGAAGAAGATCCTGGCGCAGCTCGACGGCATCGATACCGCGAAGCTGTCGCGCGAGAACCAGATCGACGCGCTGATCCTGCGCAACCAGGTGCGCGGCGACATCTGGAACATCGAGACGCTGCAGAGCTGGGCGTGGGATCCGCAGGTGTACAGCGGCCTCGCCGGCGGCGCGATCTACAACCTGATGGCGCGCGAATTCGCGCCGATGCCGCAGCGCCTGAAGTCGGCGACCGCTCGCATGCAGAAGATCCCGGCGATCTACGCGCAGATGCGCGAGAACATCGATCCGGCGCGCGTGCCGAAGATCCACGCCGAAACCGTCGCCAAGCAGAACGCCGGCATCCTCAGCCTGATCGACACCTTCATCACCCCCAACGCCGACCAGCTGCAGGGCGAGGACCGCAAGGCGCTCGACGACGCCGTCGCGAACCTGCGCAAGGCCGTCGCCGAACAGCAGACCTGGCTCGACAGGACGCTGGTGCCGAACGCGAAGGGCGACTTCCGCATCGGCCAGAAGCTGTACGACGAGAAGCTGCAGTTCTCGCTGAATTCCTCGCTGTCGCGCGCGGAGATCAAGCAGCGCGCCGAAGCCGAACTCACCCGCGTGCGCGGCGAGATGTACGCCATCGCGCAGACGGTGCTGAAGGACAAGCCGAACGCGCCGGAGATGCCGGCCAATCCGTCGCCTGATCAGCAGCAGAAGGCGATCGAAGCCGCGCTCGAACTGGCCTACGCCGACAAGCCCGCGCGCGACCAGGTGGTGGATTTCGCGAAGAAGACGCTTGAGCAGGCGACCGATTTCACGCGCAAGCACGACCTGGTCACCGTGCCGAACGACCCGGTGAAGATCATCCTGATGCCGGAATTCCAGCGCGGGGTCGCGGTGGCGTACTGCGATTCGCCGGGCCCGCTCGACAAGGGCCTGGACACCTACTACGCGATCTCGCCGATCCCGGACGACTGGAGCGCCGAGCAGGTCGATTCGTTCCTGCGCGAATACAACAGCCGCATGATCCACCTGCTGTCGATCCACGAGGCGATGCCGGGCCATTACCTGGAAGGCGCGCATTCGGTGAAGTCGCATTCCACGCTGCGCTCGGTGCTGCGCTCGGGCCTGTTCGCCGAGGGCTGGGCGGTGTACACCGAGGACATGATCGCCGACGCCGGATATCTCGATAACGATCCGCTGTTCCGCCTGGTGCAGCTGAAGTTCTACCTGCGCACGATCGCCAACGCGATCCTCGACCAGGGCGTGCACGTGGACAACTGGACCCGCGAGCAGGCGATGGAACTGATGACCAGGCAGGCGTTCCAGCAGGAGCGCGAGGCGGCCGGCAAGTGGGTGCGCGCGCAGCTGACCAGCGCGCAGCTGCCGACGTACTTCGTCGGCGCGCAGGAACACTTCGACATGCGCAAGGCGGTGGAAGCCAGGCTCGGCGACACGTTCAACGCCAAGGCCTACCACGACCAGGTGCTGAGCTACGGCGCCCCGCCGGTTCGGTTCGTGCGCGAGATGATGCTGGACGAGCCGATCAAGTGACGTGCCGGCGCGTGGCCGCTCTTGCGGCCACGCCTTTGCCGGACCGTCATCCCCGCGAAGGCGGGGATCCAACCGTTCGACGTATCGCGTTCAGGGCCGCGGCTGCTTGCAGTCGCGGCTCTTTATTGCGTCATTGGCGAAGCCGGCACCCAGGCCGACGGTGCATCCGAGTCGATGCTGTCGTCCGCGTAATCCCGCATGCCGCTCTTGTAGCCCGGGCAAGGCGAAGCCGCACCCGGAGCCTTCAGCGATCAACGACGCAGCGACCGGATCGCGAGACAAACCCCGGATGCGCTTCGCTTATCGGGCTACAAAAGCTCAGCGCGACCGCCCATCGAAATGCACCACCTTCAGCGACGCCGGCTCCACGCCTTCCAGGCAACGCGCATTGATCGCCACCATCGGCGTGCCATCCGGCATCTGCCCTTCGGTGAACGGCGAGATCCCGCACTCCGGGCAGAAGTGGTGCTGCAGTTTGTGCGTGTTGAAGGTGTAGGTGCGGTAGTTCGACTCGGGCGTCTTCAGCTCGAACGCCGTGCGCGGCACGAACCACAGCAGGCCGCCGCGCTTGCCGCACAGCGAGCAGTTGCAGTCCAGGACCTGCTCGATCTCGCCTTCGACCTCGTAGTCGATCGCGCCGCAATGACAACCTCCGCTGTAACGGGCCATGCGCTGTCCTCCGTCGGAAAGCGCCGATTGTGCCCCACTCCCCGTCCGTCCGTCGTGCGCGGGGCGACATCGGCTTAACCCGTCGGCGCTATGCTTCGCCACCGCATCTGCACCTGGACGATCCATGGAACTGTTCGAAGAGCACCCGCGCCCCGTCGATGGCATCCGCGTCGGCATCGGCGGATGGACCTTCGCGCCGTGGCGCGACAACTTCTATCCCAAGGGCCTGGTGCAGCGCCGCGAGCTGGAATACGCCAGCCGCAAGCTCACCGCCATCGAGGTCAACGGCACCTACTACGGCGCGCAGAAGCCGGCGACGTACGCCAAATGGGCCGCCGAAACGCCGGAGGGATTCGTGTTCTCGGCAAAAGCGCCGATGCGGATCATGCAGTCGCGCGCGCTCGCGAAGACCGGCCCGCAGATCGAGGATTTCCTCGGCGGCATCGCCTCGCTCGGGGACCGGCTCGGGCCGATCGTGTGGCAGTTCGATGCCAACCAGAGGATCCAGCGCGAGAGCTTCACCGCGTTCCTCTCGCTGCTGCCGTCGAGCGTCGAGGGCCGCCCGCTGCGCCACGTGCTGGACGTACGCGATCCGGACTTCGTCGATGCCGATTACGTCGCGCTCGCGCGAAGGCACGGCATGGCGACGGTGTTCACCGATTCGGACGAACACCCGTCCTTCGCCGACGTCACCGCCGATTTCGTCTATGCGCGGCTGATGCGTTCGCGCAGCGACGTGCCGACCGGCTACACGGACAGCGAGCTGTCGATGTGGGCCAGGCGCGCGCACGAATGGGCCGAGGGCGGGCAACCGGATGCGCTGCCGACGCTGTCGAAGGAGGCCGCGCCGAAGCGCAGGCGCGACGTGTACGTGTTCTTCATCAGCGCGGCGAAGGAGCGCAACCCGGCGGCGGCGATGGAGCTGATCGGGCGGCTGTGACGATCCTGCGGCTCCTGTAACGCCTGGACGCGGATCGCCCCGCGCCACGCTTCGCCGCACAAACCCCGCGCTTCACCGCAAACCCCGACAGGGGACCATGTCGGATGGCACTCCCCTGCGCGCGCTCTCGACACTATCAACGTCAGAATCGTGCTTCCCCTTCGCCGTGAAGAGAGAGACCGCCATGACCAGCCGTCGCGAGTTCATCTCCACCGCCACCCTGGCCGCCGCCGGCGTCGCACTGGCGCCGCTCGCCGCGTGCAGCCAGGAGCGCGCCGCCCCGGCCGCCGCGAACACCGCGCCTGCGAAGCCGTTCAGCGGCACGCTGATTACGCGGCCGATTCCCTCCAGCGGCGAGAAGATCCCCGTCATCGGCATGGGCACGTCGGGAAGCTTCGAGGTCGGCGCCGACGCCGGCGAGCGCGCACCGCTGCGCGACGTGCTGGAAGCCTTCGTGGGCGCGGGCGGAAAACTCATCGACACCGCACCCACCTACTCCACCGCCGAGGACGTGCTGGGCGATCTCATCGCGCAGACGAACACGCGCGGGAAGCTGTTCATCGCGACCAAGCTTTCCGGCGTCACCGGGCGCGATGAAGGGCTCGCGCAGTTCAACGACACGCTGCGCCGCCTGCGCACCGACCAGGTCGAGCTGCTGCAGGTGCACAACCTGCGCGACACCGCGACGCAGATGGCGTTGATCCGCGAACTCAAGCAGCAGGGAAAGACGAAATACACCGGCCTCACGCATTACCGCGAGGACGGCCAGGCGCAGCTCGCCGACGAGATGCGCAAACACAAGCCCGATTTCATCCAGATCAACTATTCGCCCGTGTCGCGCGGCGCCGAGCAGACGGTGTTCCCGCTCGCGCAGGAGCTGGGCTGCGCGGTGATGATCAACCGCGCCTTCGAGGACGGCCGGCTCATCTCGCAGGTGCGCGACAAACCGCTGCCGCCGTGGGCGAATGAGGTTGGCGCGGATTCGTGGGCGCAGCTGTTCCTGAAGTTCGTGCTGAGCCATCCGGCGGTGACGGTGGTGATTCCCGCGACGTCGAAGGTGAAGCACCAGGTCGACAACCTGCGTGCGGGCACGGGCGCGCTGCTGGACGCGAAGCAGCGCCAGGCGCTGATCGCGGCGCTGGCCTGAGCGCGGCGGCGGCATGGACTGGCGAGCGCGCATCGCACGCACCTTCGGCATCGCCGAGGGCGAAGCACAGCCGGTGCTGACCGGCGCCACGCTGTTCTTCGTGATGTTCGCCGGCTATTTCATGTTGCGGCCGGTGCGCGAAACGATGGGCGTCGCCGGCGGCGTGGACAACCTGCAATGGCTGTTCACCGGTACGTTCCTGGCGACGCTCGCGGCGATGCCGCTGTTCGGCTGGATCGCGTCGAAAGTGCCGCGCCGGCGCATCCTGCCGTGGACGTTCGGCTTCTTCGCGGTGAACCTGGCGCTGTTCGCGATCGCGTTCCAGCGCGATCCGGAGAACGCGTGGATCGCGCGCACGTTCTACATCTGGATCTCGGTGTTCAACCTGATCGCCATCTCGGTGATCTGGAGCGTGTGCGTCGACCTGTTCCCCAGCGCGCAGGCCAAGCGCCTGTTCGCGCTGATGGCCGCCGGCGCGAGCCTGGGCGGACTGGTCGGGCCGCTGCTGGGCATCGCGCTGGTCGGCCCGATCGGACACGCCGGCCTGCTGTGGCTCGCGGCGGCGCTGCTGCTGGTGGGCATCGGCATCGCACGGCACCTGCAACGCTGGCGCGACGCGCAGCCGGTGCGCGACGAACTCACCGCGCAGGCGCGCGCCCGGCCGCTGGGCGGGCATCCCTTCGCCGGCGTCACGACGGTGCTGCATTCGCCGTACCTGCTCGCCCTCTCGCTGTTCGTGCTGCTGCTGGCGAGCGTGACCACGTTCCTGTACTTCGAACAGGCGCGGCTGGTGGAGCTGAAGTTCCCCGATCGCGAGGACCAGACGCGCGTGTTCGGCACGATCGACGCGATCGTGCAGAGCCTGACCATCCTCTCGCAGTTGTTCATCACCGGCCGCCTGGTGCAGCGCCTGGGCCTCGCGGCGCTGCTGGTGATGGTGCCGGTGGTGATGATGCTGGGCTTCGTGTGGCTGGCGTTCGCGCCGACCTTCGCGGTGCTGGCGGTGGTGATGGTGGTGCGGCGATTCGGCGAATACGCCTTCGTGCGGCCGGGCCGCGAGATGCTGTTCACCGTCGTGCCGATCGAAGCGAAGTACAAGGCGAAGAACTTCATCGATTCGGTCGTGTATCGCGGCGCCGATGCGGTGAGCGGCTGGGCGAAGGCGCTGATCGACATGCTCGCGCAGCAGCCGGCGATCGCCGCGCTGCTGGGTGCGGCGATCGCGCTGGCATGGGCGCTGACGGGTGCCGGGCTGGCGCGGGCGCATTCGCGCGTTGCGGAGAAGGATGCGCTGCCGAAGGGGATCGATGTGGCGGGTGAGGGGATTCGGCGCTGAGGATTGCGTTGTCGCCTTTGTAGCCCGGGTAAGCGAAGCGCACCCGGGAACGCAGTCGCCTCCCCTGCCCGGGTGCGCTTCGCTTACCCGGGTTACAAGGGCTACAAAGGCAGAGACGGTGAGGTAGCGGGCCGGTACGGGCGTGCCCGCGCGTCATCACCGCAACCGCGCCATCGCCCGCACCGGAAACGTCCCCGCTCCGCGCACCTTCGGCGGCATCGCGCTGAACTCGAAGCCCTCGTCGGGCAATGCGCCCAGGTTGCACAAATGCTCGACGATCAGGATGTCCGCGCCGAGCAGCACCGAATGCACCGGACGCGACTTGCCGCTGGTGTCGTCGATGTTCATCGAATCGATGCCGACGAGCCGGACGCCGCAATCGCGCAGGTACTCCGCCGCATCCTGCGTGAGGAACGGATGCTCCACCGCGTACGAGGCCTGGCGCCAGTACGCGTCCCAGCCGGTGTGCACCAGCACCGCGCGACCGCGCAGCTCGCGCTCGCGGAACCAGGAGGCGTCGATCGCGCGCACCTGCCGGTGGTCCGCGCGGATCACGATCGCGTCGAGATCGCAGAACGCCTCCGGCCCGATCTGCGACAGGTCGTGCCCATGTTCGTAACGATGGAACGGGCAATCCAGGTACGTGCCGGTGTTGGCAACCATCTCGATCCTGGCGATCTGGAATTCGGTGCCCGCCTCGTACACCTCACGCGACTTCCCGCGGCTGAGGTAATCGCAGATGCGCGCCGCGGGCAGGCCGGGATACGTGACCAGCCCATCCTCGATGACGTGGCTGAGTTCGAAGTAGCCACGGCGCGCGGGCGCGTCCTGCGCCTTGCGCTTGTGCGGCTCGACGATGATCTTCCTGTTGAGGATGCGCGCGGGGCCGACCATCAGCAGCCGCAGGTCGCGCACGATGTAGTCGACGAGCGCGGCGTCGTCGATGTCGTCGCCGTCGATGTCCAGGCGGAAGTCCTGCCCCTGGATGCCACCGCCGTTGGTGAACTCGATTTCGAAGTCGAAGACGACGCGTTTTTCGGTCATGGCTCATACCGCCGCGAAATGAACTCCCACTCCTGCGAATGCAGGGGTGAGGAGGAAGGTTTGCGCCCCAGTGGCGCGCGTCCCGACGATGGCCATCGGACCATGCCCGATGGCCGCGGGGCCGGGAAGGGATGCACAGCGCGGGTGCCTCGACGCAAGCATCAGCATCGCTGCATCGCACGCCCTACCCTCACCCAACCCCTTTCCCGACGGGAGAGGGGCCAGAACCATGCTCACCGGGAAGCACGCTGGCTGAACGCCACGCTCCCCAGGATCATCGCCCCGGCGATGCCCATCTTGATCGTCAGCGGCTCGTCCAGCAGCAGCCACGCCCACGCGACGCCGAACACCGGGATCAGGTACGTCACGGTCGACGCGCGGCTCGCGCCGATGCGGGCGATCAGCCGGTAATACATGACGAACGCCAATCCCGTGCAGACCACGCCAAGCATGCCGGCGGAGAACCATGACTTCATCGGGATCGGGTTCGTCGGCCAGTACGCGATGGCGAACGGCAGCGTCAGCAGCGCCGAGGCGCCCAGCGTCGCCGACGCGACCGCCGCCGGCGGCAGCCCGGTCAGATGACGCCGCACCAGGTTGATGCCGATGCCGTACAGGAACGACGCCGTCGCGCCCGCCGCCACCGCCCAGCCGACCTGGTCGCCGCCGGCGGTCTTGTCGCCGGCCAGCACGACTACGCCGAGGAAACCGGCCACCAGCGCCACCGCGCGACGCGCGCCGATCTTCTCGTGGAAGAACAGGAAGCCCACCAGCGCGGTGAACAGCACGGTCATCGCATTGGCGATCGCGCCGATGCCGGCCGGCGCACGCTGCGCGGCCCAGGCGAACAGCAGGAACGGCACGGCCGAGTTGATCGCGCCGATGATCGCCAGCTTCGGCCACAGCCGCAGCGGGAACTGCGCGCGTGCGCGCCACAGGAACGGCAGCAGCACGAGCGAGCCCAGCGCCAGGCGCACTTCCACCAGCGCCAGCGCGCCGAAGTCCTTGGCGGCCACGCGCATGAACAGGAACGAGGCGCCCCAGATCGCGCCCAGCAGCGCCAGTTCGAGCGGGGTGAGCCAGCCGCGTTCGCGCGAGTCGGGCAGTGCGGGAGCGGTCACAGCGGTGTTCATCGCAAAACCTCGTGGGGTGAGGATGTCGGACGCGGGGTCAACCCTGCGTGGGGTGGTAGCAGTGCGCGATCGATTCCGGGCTGCCCCCGGCGGCCAGGAACGCGGCGTCGCCCAGGTTCAGGCCGATCAGGCGCACGCCGGTTTCGGTGTGCGGGCGGTGCCGGCTGTCGGGCGCGAAGTACACGTAGGTGCCCGGGCCGAAGCGCGCGTCGCCTTCGATCACCTCGCCTTCGATGACGTAATACGACTCGCCCGTCTCGTGGTGGTCGAACACCGGCCACTGCGCGCCCGGCGCCATGTCGACGATCCACACGCGCACGCCGGGGCCGGCGGGAAGGTCGCGGCGCGTGCAGCCTTCG
Source organism: Lysobacter sp. SCRH-1R (assembly GCF_057747855.1). Classification (NCBI taxonomy): domain Bacteria; kingdom Pseudomonadati; phylum Pseudomonadota; class Gammaproteobacteria; order Lysobacterales; family Lysobacteraceae; genus Lysobacter; species Lysobacter sp. SCRH-1R. The sequence continues at coordinate 2,905,429 of NZ_CM173227.1, forward strand.
CCTATTTCGAGCGCGGGGATCGCGTCGACGTTCCAGGCCTGCATCGGCACGGGCGCGGCGACGCGTTGGATGGCCTCGGCCTCATACGCGGTGTCGTCGAAGGCGATGTCGTTTCGGTCCATGGGGGCTCCGCTGCATCGCCCGGGCGGGGGCGGGCGATGGGATCTGGGATCGGATGGGAAAGCAGGACTTTTGCCGGAACGGCTATTTTCGTTCAGCCGCCAAGCCTTACAAGCGCATACTTTCGCGGTCAGACAAAAACAGGATTTGAGGCTCACATGGCCCTGCGCGCGGACTGGCTGCCGGCCCTCACGGCGTTCGAATCGGCGGCCCGCCACCAGAACTTCGCCCACGCCGCCGAGGAACTGCACCTCACCGCGAGCGCGGTCAGCCACCACGTCCGCAAGCTCGAGGCGCGGCTGGGCGTGGCGTTGTTCCAGCGCCATGCGCGCGGGGTCTCGTTGACCGTGGAAGGCCGCCAGCTCGCCGACGCCGCCGGCACCGCGCTGGCCGACGTGGACGGCGTGCTGCGCAGCCTGCGCGGCGCGCGCGAGGACGAGGGCCGCGTGCGCATCACCACGCTGCATTCGCTCGCCTACACCTGGTTGCTGCCGCGCCTGCCGGACTTCGCGCACGCGCACCCGGGCGTCCGGCTCAACGTCGACACCGAAATCGCCCTGACCCGTTTCGACGACGGCGGCCCCGACCTGGGCATCCGCCACGGACCCGGCCACTGGCCCGGACTGACGGCGCATTTCCTGATGGACGAATCGCTGTTCCCCGTGGCCTCGCCGGCGTATGCGGCGGCGGCCGGGATCGCGTCCGCGCGCGACGTCGCCGCGCACCCGCTCATTGCCGACCACGCGCGCCAGGGATGGCACGACTGGTTCCGTGCCGCGCACGTGCACGGCGCGAAGTTCGAGGAGCGCTACACCTTCAGCGACACCACCGACGCGATGAAGGCCGCCGCCGAAGGGCTCGGCATCGCATTGGCGCGGTCGCGCATCGCCGTGCCGTACCTCGAACGCGCCCAGCTGGTCCGCCTGCCCGTGCCGGCGATGCCGGCGCGCTGGGGGTATTACGTGGTGTATCCGGCGCACCGGCGATTGCGGCCGGCGGCGCGGGCGTTCGTGGACTGGCTGCTGGGAAGCCTGCAGCGGTGAGTCGCCCAAGGCCTTTGCAGCCCGGGTAAGCGAAGCGCACCCGGGTGGGCGTATCCGCGTGGATGCGCAGGAGCATCCCGGGTGCGGCTTCGCCTTACCCGGGCTACAAGAGCGCGTTGCCGTGCCGATCCCGAATCCCGGAAAAATTTTTCCGGCCCCCGTGTCGATTTCCCCCGCGCTCCTTCGTCGTCTCCACAAGAGCGCGCAATTCCGCGCGCGAACATGGAGAGACGACGATGAAATTCATGGTGATCGTCCATGCCACGCCCGAAAGCGAAGCGGGCGCCCCGCCGAGCGCGGAACTGATCGAACAGATGGGCCGCTATAACGAGGAACTGGCCAAGGCCGGCGTGCTGCTCGATGCGGCCGGGCTGTACGCCAGCGCGAAGGGCGCGCGCGTGCGCTTCGACGGCGACCGCCGCAGCGTGATCGACGGCCCCTTCACCGAATCCAAGGAGCTGGTCGCCGGCTTCTGGCTGTTCCGCACCGCATCGCTGCAGGAAGCGATCGAATGGGTGAAGCGCTGTCCGAATCCAGGCTGCGGTCCCAGCCAGATCGAGATCCGCCAGGTATACGAGGACGGCACCTGCGGCGGCGAACTCCCGGCCGAATCGCACGCACGCAACGAACGCATCCGCGAGCACCTCGAAGCCCGCGCACAGTGAACCCCACCAGGAACCCGGACATGTCGACCCAGATCTTCGTCAACCTTCCCTGCCACGACCTCCCCCGCTCCAAGGCGTTCTTCGAAGCCATCGGCTACCAGAACAACCCGCAGTTCACCGACGACAAGGCCGCCTGCATGGTGGTCAACGACAGCATCCACGTCATGCTGCTGACGCGCGAGTTCTTCGGCACGTTCGTCAGCAAGCCGGTCGCCGACACGCGCGCGGTCGTCGGCGCCATCAACTGCATGTCGCTGGACAGCCGCGAGGCCGTCGATGCGATCCACGACAAGGCGGTGAAGGCCGGCGCTAAATCCGCCGGCGACGCGCAGGACCACGGCTTCATGTACTCGCGCGCGTTCGAGGACCTCGACGGCCACCATTGGGAATTCGTGCACATGAGCGGCATGCCCGACGCCGCCGCCTGATCGTCCACCCGCACAGGAGACATGCCATGCGTTTCATGATGCTGATGATCCCCAGGGGCTACGAGGACGCGAGGCCCGGCACGATGCCGCCCGCCGACCGCGTGGCGGCGATGATGAAATACAACGAATCGCTGCAGAAGGCCGGCGTGCTGCTCGCGCTCGACGGCCTGCACCCGCCGTCGATGGGCGCGCGCGTGAGCTTCGAGGGTGGCCGGCCGCACGTCACCGACGGCCCGTTCGCCGAAGCGAAGGAAGTGCTCGGCGGCTACTGGATGATCCAGGTGAAGTCGCGCGAGGACGCCATCGCATGGGCCTCGCGCTGCCCGGCCTCGGAAAACGAAGTGATCGAAGTGCGCCAGGTGCAGGAATTCGACGACTTCCCCGCCGACGTGCAGGAAGCCGCCGCCGGCTTCGAACAGATGCTGCAATCCCAAAGCAACAAGCCCAACCACTGAGGAAGACCATGTTCAAGATCATCGGACTGATCGTAGTGATCGTCATCGTGGCCGCGCTGCTGTACGCGACCACGCGCCCCGACACCTTCCGCGTCGAGCGCAGCATCGTGGTGAACGCGCCACCGCAACGCGTGTTCGAGCAGTTGAACGACTTCAACCGCTGGCGCGCGTGGTCGCCGTTCGAGACGCTGGATCCGGCGATGAAGCGCGAGATCGCGGGCAATCCGCAGGGCGTCGGCGCGGTGTACTCGTGGGACGGCAATTCCAAGGCGGGCGCGGGGCGCATGGAAATCGTGGAATCGGTGCCCGCCTCGGCGGTGCGCATCCGCCTGGATTTCACCCGCCCGATGGAAGCGCACAACACGGCCGAATTCCTCATCGCCCCCGAAGGCGACGGCGCCAGCCGCGTGACCTGGGCGATGCACGGCCCGCAGCCCTACATCGGCAAGCTGATGTCGCTCGTGTTCAGCATGGACCGGATGCTCGGGAAGGATTTCGAGCGGGGGCTGGTGAGTTTGAAGAGCGTGGCCGAGGGCAAGGGCTGAGCCCGCGATGGGCTGTCGAGCCCCTCTCCCGACGGGAGAGGGGTGGGGCGAGGGGCAACGAAGCGTCAATAGAAACCGCCCGTGCACAGCCGCACTGCCGGTCCCGCGCCATCGCTCCGGTGCTCTTCATCCGCCCTCCGGGCAACCTAGACGACGCCTTTCGCACTTGCACCGTCGTCGCACCGATGCTCTCATCCGTCGCCATGACGGCGACCGACATCCATCGCACCATCGATGCCGTCTGGCGCATCGAATCCGCCCGGCTCATCGCCGCGCTCGCGCGCATGCTGCGCGACGTGGGGCTGGCCGAGGAACTGGCCCAGGACGCGCTGGTCGCGGCGCTGGAGAAATGGCCCGAAAGCGGCGTTCCCGACCAGCCCGGCGCGTGGCTGATGGCCACCGCCAAGCACCGCGCGATCGACCGCCTGCGCCGCAGCAAGCTGCAGCAGCGCAAGCACGAGGAGATCGCGCGCGAGCTGGAGGACGAACAGGCGCACGCCGACGACGCGCACCTGGACGCGCTCGACAATCCGTTCAACGACGACCTGCTGCGCCTGGTGTTCACCGCATGCCATCCCGTGCTGCCGACGCACGCGCAGGTCGCGCTGACGTTGCGACTGCTCGGCGGCCTCACCACGGACGAGATCGCGCGCGCCTTCCTCGTGCCCGAACCGACCATCGCCCAGCGCATCGTGCGCGCCAAGCGCACCCTGGCCGAGAAGCAGGTGCCGTACGAAATGCCGCGCGGCGAGGAGCTGAACGAGCGGCTTTCCTCGGTGCTCGCGGTGATCTACCTGATCTTCAACGAAGGCTACGCGGCCACCGCCGGCGACGACTGGATGCGCCCTGGCCTGTGCGAGGACGCGCAGCGGCTGGGCCGCATGCTCGCCGAACTCATGCCGAACGAGCCGGAAGTGCACGGGCTGGTCGCGTTGATGGAAATCCAGGCGTCGCGCTCGGCCGCGCGCATCGGGCCCGACGGCGACCCGGTGCTGCTGCTCGAACAGAACCGCGCGCGGTGGGACCAGTTGCTGATCCATCGCGGCCTTGGCGCGCTGGAACGCGCGCAGAAACTCGGCTCCGCACGCGGCACCGCGCCCGGCGGGCCGTATGCGCTGCAGGCGGCGATCGCGGCCTGCCATGCACGCGCGGCCACGGCGGAGGACACCGACTGGGCGGCGATCGTCGGCCTGTATGGCGCACTCGCACGCATCACGCCGTCGCCGGTCGTCGAACTCAATCGCGCCGTCGCGCTGTCGATGCTGTTCGGTCCTGAATCGGGCCTGGCGGTGGTCGACGCGCTGACCGGCGAGCCCGCACTGAAGGACTACCACCTGCTGCCGGCGGTGCGCGGCGATCTGCTGAGGAAGCTGGAACGCTGGAGCGAGGCGCGCGACGAGTTCCAACGCGCCGCGCAGATGACCCGCAACGCGCGCGAACAGGCGCTGCTGCACCGGCGCGCCGCCGAATGCGCGGCGGCGGCCGGTGCGGACGATGCGACGGCGGTTACTCGGCCGTCATCGAAACGATCGGCTTGAATCCGCCCCAGAACATGCGGCGGCCATCGAACGGCAGGGACTTGGGATCCATCCCGGCCAGGCGCGGATCCTTCATCACCTGCGCGTTGATCTTGTCGCGCGCCTTGCGCGACTTGTAGACGATCCACGAGAACACCACGACCTCGTCCGGCTTGAGCTTCACCGCCTGCGGGAACGAGGTGGTCTTGCCGGGCTGCACGTCGTCGGCGACGCACTCGTGGTATTCCAGCGCGCCGTATTCGAGCCAGATCTTGCCCGCCATGCGCGCGAGCTTCTTGTAGGCGTCCACGTTGTCGCGCGGGACGGGAAGGACGAATCCATCGACATAGAAGGCCATGCGTTCACTCCTGTGGTGGCGGCGGGAAGCCGCAGGATGGGGAATGGCGTGTTAGCGGAAGGTTTTTCTGCTTCTGCTCCCTCCCCCGGCTCGCAGGGGAGGGTCGGGGAGCGGTACGAAGCCGCGAAGCGGCGAGCCTCACGGCGTGCGCGTGGCTTCGACCTGGATGCGCAGCGAGACCGTCATGTCGAACCCGTAGTCCTTGCCGGCATCGATGCCGAACGCATCGCGCTGGAAATCGCCGTACGCATCGGCGCCGCACAGCTCGCGCTTGTTCAGCGGATGCGGGATGCACTTGAAGCGCCCGATCGTCAGGTCCACCGGCTTCGTCACGCCGTGCAGCGTCAGCTCGCCCTTCACGCGCGTGGGCGCGCCATCGCGGAAATCGGCGAGCGTGCCCTTGTACGTGGCCTGCGGGAACTTCGCCGTATCGAGCAGCGTGTCGTTGCGCGCGTGCTCGTTCATCGCGTCCAGGCCGTAGTCGATGCTCGTGGTGTCGATGACGACGTCGACCGTGCCCGTCTGCGCCTGGCGATCGAGGGTGATCTGCCCGCTGCTGCGGTTGAACTTGCCGCGCCACACGGAAATGCCCATGTGGTCGGCTTCGAAGCTGGGGAACGTGTGGGCCGGGTCGATCTCGTACACGGCCGGCGCGGCGGTCGCCACGGCGGCGGTGAGCGACAGCGCGGCGGCGAGCAGCGCGCGGGGGAACGGGGGGCGGCGGGTGGACATCGGGTGGCTCCTCGGGGTCGTCGTGGCCGCGGCGGTCTGGCGGCCTTCATGGGTTCGACGAATGAGGAATCGGGAAATCGACATGGCCGCCCGAAGCACGGCGGTCGTTGCAGCGCGAGGCTACGGCCTATTTCCCCCGCCCCGCCCTGCGCGCCGCCGCGAGCGCCAGCTCCGCCCATGGGCGCATCGCCTCGGCGGATTCCAACGCCTCCCCGGGCACGGACCAGTAGCTCATCGTGATCGGCTCCGCCTGCCCCAGGTAGACGTACGGTTCGCTGCCGGCCGCTTCGAAATGCAGGCGCGTCTCGGCATCCACCTTCAGGTAGAACGCGTCTTCCATCACCACGCCGATCAGCTCGCCGTCGAGGTACACGCCATGTCCCCCGAACATCGCACGCGAGGTCACGCTGCCGAGTGGATCGAGCAGGTCGTGGAGGTGGGCGAGCAGTGCGTTGGCCATGGAAGTTGCCAAGAACGAGAAACGAGAAACGAGGAACCGGGAATTAGGAGTGAGAAACGAGCCGTCCCATCCGTTTCCCGCTCCTGTCCACTCGTTCTAGAACCGATGCCACAGGCGCACGTACCACGAGGCGCCATTGAGGCCGAACTGCACGCTCTCGTAGATGTGGCCGTTGTCGGTTTCATCCGGGTTCTGGCGCGTGGGGAACTTGTCGAACACGTTCGCGCCGCCGACGGTCAGCTTGGTGTTCCCGGCGAAGGCATAGGTGAGGCTGACGTCGGCCGAGGCCTTGCTCGCGTAATGCTGGTTCGGCACGCCGGCGGCGGTGCCGGAGAAGGTGCCCAGCTCCTGCTCGCCGAAGTAGATGCCCTTCACGCTCGCCTCCCACGCGCCGCGCGCGTAATCCACGCCCAGCACCGCCTTGCTGCGCGGCGCGCCGTTCTCGATGAACAGGCGGTCGCGTTCGGGCAGCAGCACGTCCTCGCGGCCCACCAGCGCCGGCGGCGTGTTCACCTGCGTCACCTCGGTCTTGCTGTAGTTCGCGCCCAGGTACGTGCTCCACTTCGCGTCGGCCCAGTCGAAGTCGTAGTTGACCGTGAGGTCGGCGCCCTCGGTGCGCGTGTCCACCGCGTTGAAGAAGAAGCGCGCCAGGCCCACGTCCATCGCTTCCAGGATCGGCCCGATCGACGGGTCGCTGGTGTCGAAATCGCCGCTGAGCACGACGCGGTCGTCGATGTCGATGCGGTACAGGTCCAGCGTCATCGACACGTTGTCGCGCGGCGTCCAGGTCAGGCCGAGCGTCGCGCTCTGCGAGGTCTCCTCGGTGAGGTTCGGCACGCCCGCAAGCCGCGCGAGTTCGCTGTCGTTGGAGGCGATCACCACGTCCACCGGCTCGCCGCTGATGAAATCGGTGATGGTCGAGGAGAAGTACTTCTGCTGCAGCGACGGCGCGCGGAAGCCGGTGCTCACCGAACCGCGCAGCATCACCGTGTCGGTCGCGCGCAGGGCGGCGGCGATCTTGCCGTCGAGCGTGCTGCCGAAGTCGCTGAAGTCCTCGTAGCGCACCGCGTAGCCCATCATGAAGCGGTCGGTGTAGTTCACTTCCACGTCGACGTAACCGGCAGTGCTGTCGCGCGACTTGTCGGTGACGTCCCCCGGCTGGAAGCCCGGGAAACCCTGGCTGCCCGGATTGCCGCCCTCGCCCGCGCCGTCGTAATCGAGGTACGAACCTTCCTCGCCTTCGCGGATGCGGTAACGTTCCTCGCGCTGTTCCAGGCCGAAGGCGATGTTGACGCCGGCCAGCAGGCCGTCGAAGTAACGCGACACGTCGAAGTTGCTGGTGTTCTGCTGGAACGAGAAACCGCCGGCGTCGAAGCTCGCCGGGCTGATGCCGGCGCCGCCGTTGAGCAGGTCGAGGTTCGCGAGCGACGCGTTCAACGTGTTGTTGATCGTGTAGCGCAGCTCGTTGTAGCCGTAGGTGTGCGACAGATCCCAATGCCACTGCGCGATGTCGCCGCGCGCGCCGATGATGCCGTAGCGGTCTTCCAGCTCGCCGTCGATGAAGGGCACGAAGCCGTCGGGATACATCGCCGCCGAGTTGCGCGAGGGAATGTCCTCCGAACCGATGCCCTCGCGCGCGAACGCGGCCGAGGACGCATCGCGCGACTGCATGCCGGCGGTGAAGTACACCTCGGCGGGCGCATCCCCGAGCGGCGAATCGCCGTTGAGGTAGACCGTGCGATTGGTCACTTCCGAGTCGCCGATGATGCGCGGGCTGCCCTTGGGCACGGAGCGGTCGGAACGGCCGCGGTCCTGCCATTCGCCGGTGACGGTGAACATGCCGCCGGTGGCGAGTTCCGCGCCGCAGTACGCGCTTGCGAGCCAGTTCTCGCCGTCGCCCCGGGTGTATTCGCCGTAGCCGGCGACGGCTTCGCATCCCTTGTCGCGCTTGAGCGAGATGTTCATGACGCCGGCGATGGCGTCCGAACCGTACTGCGCGGCGGCGCCATCGCGAAGGACTTCGACGGCATCGACCGCCATCAGCGGGATCGAGTTGAGGTCGGTGCCGGTGTTGCCGCGATTGCGCGCGCCGTAGATGTTCACCAGCGACACGGTATGGCGGCGCTTGCCGTTCACCAGCACCAGGGTCTGGTCGGAGCCCAGGCCACGCAGCGCGGCGCCGTCGATCAGGTCCGCGCCGTCGGCGCCGGTCTGGCGGGTGGAGGTGAACGAGGGCGAGGCGTACTGCAGCGTCTGCGCGAGGTCGAACTGCGCGCCTTCCTCGACCGCCTGGTCCATCGGCAACACGTCCACGGGCGACATGGATGCCGTGTCGGACGAGCGCTGCACGCGGCGCGAGCCGAGGACGGAGACGGTTTCGAGGGTCGTCGCGCGGCCGGTTTCCTCGGCACGCGCTTCGGCGGCGGTTTCGGGCTCGCCGGTGACCGGCGGAGCCTGCTGGGCCAGCGCGGCGCTGCTGCCGAGCAGCCCGCCTCCCAGCCAGAGTGCGGTGGTCACTGCGCGGAACAGACGGCTGCGGTGCTGGCTCATGGGCACTCCCGGCGTTGGCGTGCCCTGAGCCTATAACGAAATGTTAAGAATTTGCCAATTTTGTTTTTTCGTTTTGCGGAGCGCGGTGCCCGGACAAGCGCCCGGATGCGCGACGGGCCCCGGGTGCGCGTCGCTTACCCGGGCTGCAAAGGCAACCGCGCGTCGTGACATCCGCCCCATGACACCGGCGACAATGGCCGGCCCTCCGCCGCCGCCGCCGCACCGCATGACCCCGACCCGCAAGGCGCAACTGCAAATCCATTTCTGCGTGCTGCTGTGGGGGTTCACCGCGATCCTGGGCAAGCTCATCACCCTGCCCGCTGCTGCCGCTGGTGTGGTGGCGGATGTTGCTGGTGGTCGCCGCGCTCGCGCTGGTGCCGCGCGTGTGGCGCGGACTGCGCGCGATGTCGCCGCGCACGATGCTCGCCTACGCCGGCATCGGCGCACTCGTCGCGCTGCACTGGCTCACCTTCTACGGCGCGATCAAGCTGTCGAACGCCTCCGTCGGCGCGACCTGCATGGCGCTGGGCACCGTGTTCGTGGCGATGATCGAACCTTGGCTGACGCGCACTCGGTTCTCCAAGCGCGAACTCGCGCTGGGCCTGATGGTGTTGCCGGGCGTGGTACTGGTGGTCGGCGGCGTGCCGGCGGGCATGCGCGCGGGCATCGCGGTGGGTGCGGTGTCGGCGTTGCTGGTGGCGGTGTTCGGTTCGCTCAACAAGCGCATGGTCGAACATGGCGACCCGCTCACCGTCACCGCGCTGGAACTCGGCGCCGGCGTGCTCATGCTGACCCTGCTCGCGCCGCTGATGCCACTGTTGTTCCCGGCCTTCGCCGGCCCGCTGCTGGTGACGCCCGGCGCGCACGACGCCGCGCTGCTGCTCGGCCTCGCATTGGCGTGCACGCTGCTCCCGTTCAGCCTGTCGCTGGTGGCGCTGCGCCACATGAGCGCGTTCGCGCAGCAGCTCGCGGTGAACCTGGAACCGGTCTACGCCATCGTCCTGGCCGCGCTGCTGCTGGGCGAACAGCGCGAGCTCACGACGCTGTTCTACGTGGGCGTGGCGATCATCCTCGCCGCCGTGTTCATCCATCCGCTGCTGGGCCGGCCGCACCCGGTCGATCCGGAGGTGCTGGGGACGGCAGAGGCGAAGGGCTAGGCACGAGTGAAACAGGAACGAAAAACGAGTGAAGGCGCCGGCCGCAACTCGTTTCTCGTTCCTCGCCGCCCGTTTCTCGCTTACCCTGCCCGGAACTCCGCAGTCGCCCGCCGCCCATGTACCTCGAGCACTACGGCCTGACCGAGCCGCCGTTCTCGATCACGCCGGACCCGCGCTTCGTGTTCCTCAGCGAACGCCACCGCGATGCGCTGGCGCACCTGCTGTTCGGCATCACGCAGGGCGGCGGCGGCGGGTTCGTGCAACTCACCGGCGAGGTCGGAACCGGCAAGACCACGCTGTGCCGGTTGCTGCTGGAACAGGTGCCGGAGAACGCGCGCGTCGCGCTGGTGCTCAATCCCCGCGTCACGCCGGTGGAACTGCTCGAATCGATCTGCGAGGAACTGCACATCGACCTGGACGGCCGGCGCGGCAGCACGAAGGCGCTGGTCGATGCGCTCAACGTCTACCTGCTCGATGCCTACGCGCAGGGGCTGCGCGTGGTGCTGGTGATCGACGAGGCACAGAACCTGTCGGTCGAGGCGCTCGAACAGGTGCGCCTGCTCACCAACCTGGAAACCCCGACGCAGAAGCTGCTGCAGATCGTGCTGCTCGCGCAGCCGGAACTGCGCCGCATGCTCGCGCGCGAGGACCTGCGCCAACTCGCGCAGCGCATCACCGCGCGCTTCCACCTCACGCCGCTGGATGCGTCGGAAACCGGCGATTACCTGCGCCACCGTTATCGCGTCGCCGGTGGCACGCGGTTTCCGTTCGACGGCTCGGCGCTGAAGCGCATCCACGCGCATTCCGGCGGCGTGCCGCGCCTGATCAACGTGATCGCCGAACGCAGCCTGCTCGCCGGTTACGCGCACGACGTGGCGATGCTGGATGCGCGCTGGGTCGATCGCGCGGCGGCCGAAGTGTTGCCGGCATCGAAGCCGCGCACGCGCCGGACGTGGATGTTCGCGCTGCCGGCGGCGGCGGTCCTGGCCGCGGCGGCGTTCGCCTTCGCCGGCGGATGGTGGACGCGCGCGCCGGTCCGCGCCGACGCCGTCGCGAAACCCACGCCCGCGCCCGCCAGGCCGGTCACGGTCGCGGCGACGACGCCCGCGGACACCACCATGCGCCTGGACGCCGAAACCTTCGCCGCCGCGCTGCGAGACGCGCCCCTGCGGCAGGGCGCGACGGGCGTGATGGTGGAGTGGATCGCACGCCGCCTGCGGCCCGCGTACCTGCCGGCCTCGACCGCGCCGGCGGTGTTCGACACGGCGATGCAGGACGCGGTGCGGCGTTTCCAGCACGACGCCGGCCTGGTCGCCGATGGCGTGGTCGGCCCCGCCACGCTGATGGCGCTGGCGGCGCGGGACGACGCGCCGCAGCGGCTGGGCTCGCTCGACACCACGCCTGCGCAGGGAGTGAAGTGACGCGATGTCGTTGATCCTCGATGCCCTGCGCAAATCCGAAGCCGAACGCCGCCGCGGCGAAGTCCCCGACCTGCGCGCGGAACTCCCGCCGCCGGGCCGGCCGCCAGGTGGACCGCGCGGTCGCGGGCCGTTCTGGTTCGCCGGGATCGCGGCGCTTGTCGTGGTGATCGCGGTGGCGTGGTGGTTGTGGGACCGCCCCGCGTCCGCGCCCGAAAGCGCGCCCGCGGTGACGCAGGACGAAGCGCCCGCGCCGACGGCGATGACGGACGTAGCGCCGTCGGAAGTCGCCACCCTGCCGCCAACGAACGCGCCCGCGCCGGCGCCGCTTCCCAGACGCCCGGTGCCGGGCGCTCCGCCGGAACCGGTGCAGCCCGTCGAAGGCGACGTGTATGCCGGCGCGTCCGACATCGCGACGGTCCGCCCGACGCCGCCGCAGACCACCGCACCGACCGCGCCCTCCACGCCGGAACCGGTCGCACCCGCGGGGACCGTGGATCGCTACGAGCAGGCCATCGCGAATGCGACGCCGGCCTCGCAACCGGCGCGCGCGCCCGCAGCCGTGCCGGCACCGGTCGAGCCGATGCCCATGCCGCCGCCCGCCACCGGTGCGCCGGTCGGTCTGTCGGACCTGTCGCCCGGCGAACGCGAGCAGTTGCCGGCGCTGAAGATCAGCATGCACATGTTCGGCCCGACGCCGGCGCAGCGCTTCGCGATCATCGACGGGGCGCGCGTGGGAGTGGGCGATCGTGTCGGCGAAGCGGTGGTGGAGGAGATCGCGCCCGATGGCGTGGTCCTCAACTGGCACGGCCGCCGCCTGTCCCTGCCCCTGCGCTGACGGTTGCGCCGGGCGCGGCGGCAGCGGACCATCCGCCTGTCCGACCAACCCGGGGTACCGCCATGAACAGCAGCACCCAGCAAGACATCGGCAAGCTGATCCTCCGCATCGCGCTCGGCGTACTGGTTTTCCTGCATGGGCTGAGCAAGCTCGAAGGCGGTCTCGACGGCATCTTCAAGCTGGTCGAAACGCAGGGCTTCCCCGCGTTCTTCGCCTACGGCGTGATCATCGGCGAGGTGATCGCACCGCTGCTGGTCATCACCGGTTTCTTCTCGCGCATCGGTGGCATCCTGATCGTCATCAACATGCTGTTCGCGCTGTACCTGGTGCACCTGGGCGACATCGGCCACCTCAACGAACAGGGCGGCTGGGCGATCGAACTGCAGGTGATGTTCCTGGCGACCGCGGCGGCGATCGCGCTGCTGGGACCGGGAAGGTGGGCGTTCAACCAGCGGTGATCGCACCGCGATAGTCGGCCCAAAAACACCGGGCTCTTGTAGCCCGGGTAAGCGAAGCGCACCCGGGAGCTCGCGGCTTCCCCGACCCGGGTGCGCTTCGCTTACCCGGGCTACAAAAGATGTACCTGGTGTGCCTGGCGACATCGGCCACCTCAACGAACAGGGCGGCTGGGCGATCGAACTGCAGGTGATGTTCCTGGCGACCGCGGCGGCCATCGCGCTGCTGGGACCGGGAAGGTGGGCGTTCAACCAGCGGTGATCGCACCGCGATAGTCGGCCCGAAAACATCGGGCTCTTGTAGCCCGGGTAAGCGAAGCGCACCCGGGAGCTCGCGGCTTCCCCGACCCGGGTGCGCTTCGCTTACCCGGCTACAAAAGCTGTACCTGGTGCCCTGGCGACATCGGCCACCTCAACGAACAGGGCGGCTGGGCGATCGAACTGCAGGTGATGTTCCTGGCGACCGCGGCGGCGATCGCGCTGCTGGGACCGGGAAGGTGGGCGTTCAACCAGCGGTGATCGCACCGCGATAGTCGGCCCAAAAACACCGGGCTCTTGTAGCCCGGGTAAGCGAAGCGCACCCGGGAGCTCGCCGCCTCACCGACCCGGGTGCGCTTCGCTTACCCGGGCTACAAAAGCTGTACCTGGTGTGCCTGGCGGCATCGGCCACCTCAACGAACAGGGCGGCTGGGCGATCGAACTGCAGGTGATGTTCATGGCGACCGCGGCGGCGATCGCGCTGCTGGGACCGGGAAGGTGGGCGTTCAACCAGCGGTGATCGCACCGCGATAGTCGGCCGAAAAACACCGGGCTCTTGTAGCCCGGGTAAGCGAAGCGCACCCGGGAGCTCGCGGCTTCCCCGACCCGGGTGCGCTTCGCTTACCCGGGCTACAAAAGCTGGATGACGGCGGCGGTTCGCCTTACATCCGCCCCACCCGGAACTTCCTTCCCTTGATCTTCCCCTCGCGCAGGCGCGTCAACGCCTGCGCCGCCTGCGCGCGTGCGACCGCGACGTACGAACGCGTCGGGAATACATCGATCTTGCCGACCGCATCGGCCTTCAAGCCGGCGTCGCCGGTCAGCGCGCCGAGGATGTCGCCGGGGCGCAGCTTGTCGGTGCGGCCGGCGTCGATGCGCAGCGTCACCATCGCCGCGGGAGGAACGTTCGACGGCTTGCCCGACAGCGGCGTCGCCTTGTACCAGGCGAGCGGCGCGCCCTGTCGTTCCTCGATGGCGGACACGCGTCCCTGCTCGCGCGGCCCCACCAGCGTCAGCGCGAGGCCGTCGCGGCCGGCGCGACCGGTACGGCCGATGCGATGCACGTAGGTGTCCGCGTCGCTGGGGACGTCGAAGTTCACCACCATCGCCAGCTCCTTCACGTCGAGCCCGCGCGCGGCGACGTCGCTGGCGACGAGCACGTTGCAACTGCGGTTCGCGAAACGCACCAGCACCTCGTCGCGATCGCGCTGCTCCATGTCGCCATGCAGCGCCAGCGCGGTGAAGCCGTAGTGCGAGAGCGAGCCGGCCACCTCGTCCACGTCGCGGCGCATGTTGCAGAAGACCACGCACGATTCGGGCTTCTCCTGCAGCAGGAGCGCGGCCAGCAGCTGCGTCTTGCGCGGAGGGTCCACTTCGTAAAACCGCTGCTCGATCGCGGCGTGACGTTCGCCGCCTTCGACGGTGACTTCCGCCGGATCGCGCAGCATCGCGCGGCTGATTTCGCGCACGGAATCGGGGAAGGTCGCCGAGAACAGCAGGCCCTGGCGCGAGGCGGGCGTGGCGCGCACGATCTCGCGGATCGGCTCCTCGAAGCCCATGTCGAGCATGCGGTCGGCTTCGTCGAACACCAGCGTGCGCAGCGCGGACAGGTCCAGCGCGCGCTTGCGCAGCAGCTCCTGCAACCGGCCCGGCGTGCCGACCACGATCTGCGGCGCGTGCTGCGCCAGCGAGTCCAGCTGCGGCTGCAGCGGCATGCCGCCGCACAGGATCGACAGCTTCAGGTTGGGGATCGCGAAGGCGAGCTTGCGCAGCTGGCGGCCGACCTGGTCGGCGAGTTCGCGCGTCGGGCACAGCACCAGCGCCTGGGTGGCGTTCGCGGCCGGATCGAGCCGGTGCAGCAGCCCCAGGCCGAACGCGGCGGTCTTGCCGCTCCCGGTGGGCGCCTGCGCGATGAGGTCGCGGCCGTCGAGGATCGCCGGCAGCGCATGCGCCTGCACCGGCGTCATCCTCGCGTAGCCCAGCGCCTGCACGCCCTGCAGCAGCGCGGGCGTCAGCGGGAGGCGGTCGAACGCGGCGTCGGAGGCCGCGGAATGGGGAGACTCGGTCATGCCGCCATGATCGCAGCTGCCGGCGTGAATGCGCCACGCCGCGGCGATGACTATGCTCGCGGCATCGGCCAGAAGGCTCTCCGGGGCGCGCCATGGACACGACCGCCGTCGCCAACGACCCGCAGTTCGCGCACATCCGCATCGTGCTGGGCATCGTGCTGGGCCTGGCGCTCACCACGCTGCTCAAGGGCATGGCGAAGTTCGTGCAGCATCCCGGGCGCGAACGCATCTACGGCGTGCACCTGGCATGGGCGCTGTCGATGTTCATCCTGCTGGTGCACTTCTGGTGGTGGGAATTCGGCCTGGTGCGCGTGCACCCGTGGAGCTTCACCTCGTACGCGTTCCTGATCCTCTACGTGGTCGTGCTGTTCCTGCTGTGCACGCTGCTGTTTCCCGACGACCTGGCCGACTACAGCGGCTGGCGCGATTACTTCCAGTCCCGGCGCAGCTGGTTCTTCGGGATCATGGCCGCGCTGTACGTGATCGACTTCATCGACACGCTGATCAAGGGCAAGCCGTATTACGAGCACTTCGGCATCGAATACCCGATCCGCAACGGGTTGCTCGTGGTGCTGTGCCTGGTCGCGATGAAGGTGTCGAACGAACGGTTCCACCGGGCGTTCGTGGCGTTCGCGATCGTCTACGAGCTGTCGTGGATCTACCGGCTGTACGATTACCTGCCATGACCACCGACATCGCCGCGCCCTGGTTCGTCTACCTGCTGGAATGCCGCGATGGCAGTCTGTACACCGGCATCACCACCGACGTCGCGCGCCGCTACGCGCAGCACGTGGCCGGCAAGGGCGCGCGATACACGCGATCGCGTCCGCCGGTGCGGTTGCTGGGGCAGTTCCCGCATCCGGACCGCGCATCGGCCAGCCGCGCCGAACACGCGATCAAGCAGCTGCGGCCCGAGCAGAAGCGCGCGCTGTGCGCGGGCGGATGAGCGGCGTATCCTGAGCGCCCTCGCCCGCCGGCCCGTTCCATGCAGCACATCGATTTCGAACTCGACCGCGACCACGTAGAACTCAACCAGCTGCTCAAGCTGGTGGGCCTGTGCGACAGCGGCGGCGCGGGCAAGGCGATCGTCGCCAGCGGTGCGGTGACGGTGGACGGCGAAGTCGAGCTGCGCAAGACCTGCAAGATCCGCGCGGGCCAGGTGGTGGTCGTGGACGAGGTGGAAATCCGCGTGGTGCAGGCGTGAGAAGCGAGAAGGGAGAAGTGAGCGAGTTGTTCCTCCTCGCTTCCCGCTCCTCCACACTCGCTCCTGCTCCACTCACACGAGCATCGAAAGCAGCTTCTGCAGCAGCTCGTCCATCGGCATGACCAGCAACACGAGCGGCAACAGCGGCAGCGCCGTCGCGCCGACGAACTGCAGCAGGATCCAGCGCTGCACCGGCACGGTGCCCATGCGGTTGGCGGTCGCGTAGACGGCGGTGAGATCGGCCAGCGCGGAGGAGTCGCCCGCGTTGAGGATCGGCGCCGCATCGCGCCGCGCGCGTCCCAGCCAGCGGTTCTCGAATTCCTCTGCCGTGTCGGTGCCGAGCGCGCCGTACGCCAGCAGGCTGTTGCGCTTGAGCGCGGCGAGTTTCGGCGTGAGCAACAGCAGCGGCGCGAGCAGGAGCGCGATCGCCATCACCACGTAGGCGCCGAGCACGACGTGCAGCGCGCTCAGGCGCACGCCGAGGTAGTCCATCTCCACCGCGCAACTGCCGGCGACGAGCAGCCCGCCCGCGAACGGAAGCACCAGGAACGACGCGTGCGCGTAACCGAGGAAACCGACGCCGCCGCAGCCGTCGGGATGTGCCGCGTGCAGCGCCAGTTCGAGCCGCGAGAACCGCGCGAGCAGGCACACCCACAGCGTGAAACGCCACAGCCACAGCAGCACGAGGAAGCGGAACACCGGGAAGCCGACCCACGTCAGCCACAGCCCCGCCGGCGTGAGCTGCGCGCCGTCGTTGCGCCAGCTGGTGACCTGTTCGTACAGCGGCAACGTCGGCGCGATGAACGCACCCGAGACGGCGATGGCGAACAGGAGCAGTTCGGGCCACACCGCATCGCGCCAGCGGCGCAGGCGTTCCAGCGCGCGCTCGAACTTCGCCTGGTCGCCGGGTTCCACCAGGCTGCGCAGATGGTCCAGCGCACGCCACATGCGTTCGTCGGCGAGCGGCGCGGCGAGCACCAGCGCCGGCATCGCGATGGCGAAGCGTGCCCAGACGTTGTAGTCGCGCCCCAGCGGCACGGTCGCACCGGCGAGCAGGCGCCCGTCGAGCGCCGACAGCACCGCGACCGGCACCAGCACGACCATCAGCAGCGCGAACGCGACCCAGGGCGCGTAGGCGCGCTCGGTCCACGGCGCGCCGCCGGCATGCGTGAGCCGGTACAGCAGCCCTCCGCGCATCAACGAGTAACGCTCGTCCATGGCGCTCCCACGTCTACGGGTGGATTGCGGCGAACAGTAGCAGGCGCGGGTGGAGGGCGTGAGAAGCGGGCTTTTCCGCGGCCTTCCGTCAGAACGGCTTGGCGAGCACCAGGAACACGATCGCCACCAGCAGCAGCACCGGCAGTTCGTTGAACCAGCGCAGCGCCCTGGACGACGGCAGCGCGCGGCCCGCGTCGACGCCCTTCAGCCAGCGCCCGGCGACGGTGAAATGCACGAGCATCAGCACCACCAGCGCGAGCTTCGCGTGCAGCCATCCGGCGCCGGGACCGACCATCGTCGGGAAGCCCGGGAACACCCTGTAGCCCAGCCACAGCACCAGGCCGAACACGAAGGCCATTCCGAACATCATGTGCCCGAAGCGGTACAGCCGCCGGCCCATCAGCACCAGCCGCGCACGCACCGCCGGTTCGTCGCCGGCTTCGGCCAGGTTGACCAGGATGCGCGGGAGGTAGAACACGCCGCCCATCCAGGCCATCACGAACACGAGGTGGGCGGTCTTGATCCAGAAATAGGCCATGGGTTCCTCGACGGGAGCGGATTCGCGAACGGCGCATAGGATTGCACAGGGTGGAGGTGCTCGAGCCGCCGGCGTCGCGGTGGTCGGACGGTAAAATCCGGCCATGAGCAAACACTACGACCAGGCCTACTTCGAACGCTGGTACCGCGATCCGTCGAAGAAGGACCACGCCGTCGGCAGCGCCGCGCGGCTCACCCGCAAGGTGGCGCTCGCCGTGGCCACCGCCGAATACCATCTCGAACGCCCGATCCGCACCGTCCTCGACATCGGCTGCGGCGAAGGCGCATGGCGCGCGCCGCTGCTGAAACTGCGGCCGAAGGCGTCCTACCTCGGCTTCGACAGCAGCGAGTACGCGGTGCGTCGCTTCGGTGCGCGGCGCAACGTGCATTTCGCGCGCTTCGCCGATTTCGCCCGGCTGCGCCCCTGCCCGCCGGTCGACCTGCTCGTGTGCAGCGACGTCATGCATTACCTCGACACGCGCGAACTCGATCGCGGCCTGCCGGGCGTGGCCGAGTTGTGTGGCGGCGTCGCGTTCCTGGAAACCTTCACCGGCGAGGACGAGACCGACGGCGACGACGTCGGCTTCCATCCCCGGCCGGCGCGCTTCTACCGGCAGCGCTTCGCGAAGGCCGGCTTCGTGCCGCTCGGGTCGCACCTGTGGCTCTCCCCGGCGCTGTCGGACCGGCTGGTCGCGCTGGAACGACCCGCCTGAACCGCCCTGCCCGAGCCGGACGCCGCCTGTTAACCCGCCGCTCCGGCGGTTCCGCTATGCTGCGCCGCAGCATGCGGCCCGCCCGGGCCCGCCACGGATTCGAACCGATGCTCTACCAGATGCACGAACTGGGCCGCGCGTGGATGGCCCCGATGACGTACTGGGCCGAAGCCTGCGCCAAGATGTTCGGCCAGCAAGGCGGCTGGCTGTCGTCGCTGCCCGGTGCCGCGCAGACCGCGGCCGGCTGCGAGCTGCTGTACCGCATCGGCAAGGATTACGAGAAGCCCGAGTTCGGCATCCATTCCATCGACATCGACGGCACCGTGTATCCGGTGATCGAGCGCGAGATGGCGCGCAAGCCGTTCTGCCGCCTGCTGCGCTTCAAGCGCTACGCCGACGATGCCGGCAACCTGCGCGACCTGAAGGAACAGCCGCCGGTGCTGGTCGTCGCGCCGCTGTCGGGCCATCACGCGACGCTGCTGCGCGACACCGTGCGCACGCTGCTGCGCGACCACAAGGTCTACATCACCGACTGGATCGACGCGCGCATGGTCCCGGTGGCCGACGGCGAATTCTCGCTCGACGACTACATCGCGTACGTGCAGGACTTCATCCGCCAGATCGGCGCCGACACGCTGCACGTGGTGAGCGTGTGCCAGCCGACGGTGCCGGTGCTCGCGGCGATCTCGCTGATGGCCGCGCGCGGCGAGACCACGCCGCGTTCGATGGTGATGATGGGCGGCCCGATCGACACGCGCCAGAATCCGACCAAGGTCAACGACCTGGCCACGCACGAACCGCTGTCGTGGTTCGAGGACAACCTGATCCAGCAAGTGCCGGCGAACTATCCGGGCCACGGGCGTCGCGTGTATCCGGGTTTCCTGCAGCACGGCGGCTTCCTCGCGATGAACCCCGAGCGGCATTTCCAGTCGCACTGGGACTTCTACATGCACCTGGTGAAGGGCGACCTGGAAGACGCCGCCGCGCACCGCCGCTTCTACGACGAATACAACGCCGTGCTCGACATGCCGGCCGAGTACTACCTGCAGACCGTGCGCGTGGTCTTCCAGGACCACCTGCTGCCGCGCGGCGAGTGGGACGTGGACGGCGAGCGCGTGGACCCGTCGAAGATCCGGCGGACCGCGCTGCTCACCATCGAGGGCGAACTCGACGACATCTCCGGCCAGGGCCAGACGCGCGCCGCGCACACACTGTGCACGGGCATCGCCGAGGCTGATCGCGAACACCTCACCGTGCAGGGCGCCGGCCATTACGGCATCTTCAGCGGCCGACGCTGGCGCACGCAGGTGTACCCGCAGGTGCGCGATTTCATCGCCCGCCATGCTGAACGAGGCGTTCCGGAAGCGACTTGACTCATCGGCCCGGCGCCCTGAGAACATGGGTTTCCCCCGAACGAGGAAACCACCATGGACTGTCCCGTCTGCCGTGGCGTGAAGCTGGCGATGACCGATCGCCAGGGCATCGAGATCGACTACTGCCCGCAATGCCGTGGCGTCTGGCTGGATCGCGGCGAACTCGACAAGCTGATCGAGCGTGCGTCGGCCGATACGGCTCCGCAGGTAACACGTGCCGCGCCGCCTCCGCCGCCGGTGCACGACCCGCGCGGCCATGGCCATCACGACGATCGCTACAAGGGCGAATACAAGTCGGACTACAAGTACCGCAAGAAGAAGAACCTTCTTGGGGAGTTGTTCGATTTCTGAGCGGGTGCGGCGCAAGGCGTCGCGGTCGCGTATGCCGTTGCCTTGGCCGTTGCAGCCCGGGTAAGCGAAGCGCACCCGGGGCAACGCTGCGATGACGCCTGACCCGGGTGCGCTTCGCTTACCCGGGCTACAACGGCTGCGCTACAAACGCGAGCGCACCTCACGCCCGCAGCTGCGTGAACTCCTCCGCCGTCACCGGATGGCCCAGCCAGTAGCCCTGCGCGAAATCGCACCCGCGTTCGCGCAGGATCGCGTACTGGCCTTCCTTCTCCACGCCCTCGGCCACCACCAGGATGCCCAGCGAATGCGCCATCGCGATGATCGCCGTGGTGAGCGCCAGGTCGTCCGGGTCGCGCAGCACGTCGGCGACGAAGCTGCGGTCGATCTTCACCCCGTCCACCGGCACGCGGCGCAGATGACTCAGGCCGGAAAAGCCGGTGCCGAAATCGTCCAGCCACACGCGCACGCCCATGCCGCGCAGTTCCGACAGCAGCGCGCTCGCGTGCAGCTCGTCGCCGATCACCGCCGTCTCGGTGAGTTCCAGGTGCAGCAGGTCGGCGGCCAGGCCGGTGTCGCGCAGGCAGGCCGATACCACTTCCGGCAGGTCGCCGCTGCGCAGCTGGCGCGGTGAGACGTTCACCGCGACGAACATCGGCTCCGGATCCCTGCGCGTCTTCTGCCACGCGACCGCGTCGGCGCACGCGGCGTGCAGCACCTGCGGACCGAGCGCTTCGATCAGTCCGCTCTGCTCGGCCACGTCGATGAACACCGACGGCGCGACGAAGCCCAGTTCCGGATGGCGCCAGCGCAGCAGCGCCTCGGCGCCGATCATCGCGCCGTCGACGAGGCGGAACACCGGCTGGTACACCAGGCTCAGTTCGCCGCGATCCCATGCGCCGCGCAGTTCCTGCTCCAGGTGCACGCGCCGTTCCACCGCCTGGTTCATCGCGCGACTGTAGAAGCGGAAGCAGTTCTTGCCGGCGACCTTCGCCTGGTACATCGCGATGTCGCCGTTCTTCATCAGCGTGGTGCCGCTGGCCGCGTCCTCGGGGAACAGCGTGATGCCGATCGACGTGCCCAGGAACACCTGCCGCCCCTGCACGTCCACCGGCTTGCCCAGATCGACCACCAGCGCCTCGGCGAGCTTCGTCGCCAGCGTGCGCACCTCATCGTGCGGATCGTCCGCGGCCTGCACGAGGATCACGAACTCGTCGCCGCCGAAGCGCGCCAGCAGCGCGCCCTCGCCGCCCACGCGCGCGACCGCGTCCTCGATGCGGTGCGCGCATTGCAGCAGCACCTCGTCGCCGGCGTCGTGGCCGAGCGTGTCGTTGACGCGCTTGAAGTCATCGATGTCGGCGAACAGCAACGCCAGTTGGCGGTTGTTGCTCTGGCCCAGGCGTTCGTCCAGCGTTTCGCGGAACGCGAGGCGGTTCGCCAGTCCGGTCAACGCATCGGTGTAGGCCATGCGGCGGATCTCGCGATCGTGCCGCGCCAGGCTCCGGCTCATGCGGTCGAACGCGCGCATCAGGTCGCCGACTTCGTCGTTGCGGCCGTCGGCGGGCGTGGTGGTGTCGAAGTGGCCGGCTTCGATTTCCTGCGCCGATTCGGCCAGGCGGCGGATCGGCCGCACCAGCAGACGCTGGATCAGCCACAGCGACAGCGCGCCGAACACCAGCAGGCCGGTGCCGAGCAGGCCGATCCAGATCACGTGCCGCTGGCCGAGCGTGTCCAGCCGCCCGCGCAGCGTGCCGACCGCATCGTCGTGCAGGCGCCGCATCGCCTGCATGTCGTAACCGATGCGCACGCCGCCGACACGCTGCTGGCCGATCAGGATCGGCATCGAGACATCCATGACCTGTTCGTCGAACTGCGTGTGAAGCGCGCGCGACGCGATGACTTCGTCCGCCATCGCATCGTCCATGCGATGGCCGTACGGCGCGATGTCCTCGCTGCCGTCGTGCACGACCTTGCCGTCGCGGTCGAACACGATGACGTAGCGCACGTCCGGCGCGGCCAGCGCGGAACGCGCGAGCGCGCCGACCGCGTCCAGGTCGGAGTAATACAGCGGATTGGTCAGCGCGCTCGCGAGCTGCGTGACCGCGACCTCGCCATGGCGACGCAGGTTCTCGCCGATCATCGTGCGCATCGCCTGCCGGCTGACGCCCTCGACCTCGCGGCGCATCTGTTCCTGCCGGTTGAGCAGCAGCGCGACCAGCGCGAACACGACCAGCAGCGCCACGCCCATCAGGACGAGGAAGCGCGCCTGCAGGCCCATGCGCAGTTTCATTCGACCTCCGCGCGCACGCGGGCCACGCCGTCGGAGATGCGGTCGAGCGCCCTGCGCGATCCGGCATCCACCGGCATGAAGCGCGTGGTGTTGAAAAAGCGCATCAGCGCGTCGCCGGCGTCCGGATCGCCCGCCGCGTCCAGCAGCACTTCGCGCAGGCGCGCTTCCACGCGCGGATCGAGGCCGTCGCGCACCATCTCCACCGCGCGCGGGTAGTCGGCGGTCGCGCCGATCACGGTCAGGTCGTCGCGGAACGCGGGCGGCATGCGCTGCGGGTTCGCCCAGTCGAGATTGCTCATGACGCCGACGTCGGCCAGCCCCTTGTGCACCCAGGTCGAGATGTTCAGCTCCGACCAGGCGAACAGGTAGCCGACCGCGTCGCGCTCGATGCGGTCTTCCGGGGAGAGCAGGATCTCCAGCGCGAAGCCGCGCCGCAGCAGTTCGGCCGCCGGTACGAAGTAGGCGCTGGTGGAACTGGGGCGCTGGAAGGCGATGCTGTGGCCGCGCAGGTCGTCCAGCGAGGACAGCCCGCTGTCGCGCCGCGCGAAGAAGATGCTGTGGTAGTGGCTGACGCCATCGCGTTCGGTCAGCGCCAGCGTCCGCGCGCCGCCGCGCTGGCGGAGCAGCATCGCGGTGCCGGTGGTTTCGGTCACCCAGTCGACCCGGCCGCGACGCAGATAACTGGCCATCTGCTGCGAGTCCTTGGCCATGAGGATGCGGCCCTCGCGGATGCCGACGTCGGCCAGGCGCGGCACCACGTAGTCCAGCAGCGGCTTGAGCTGCTCGTAGTGTTTCTTGGGATCGTCGCTGATGCGGCCGAGCACGAGCACGCCCGCGTCGTCGGCCGCCTTCGCCGGAAGCGCGACGGCGGCGGTGGCCAGCAAGCACAGGATCAGCAGGACGTTACGGCGCAGGCTGGCGATCAAGAACGACGATCCATCGGGATGCCGCCGGGCAGCGTAATCGAAAGCCCGCCGGGCCGGAACGGCAAACCGACGGGCGTCACGCAGATCAGCGTTTTGATCCGGCGAGCATCGCCATGCGCTGGGCGTCGGCGAGGATGCCGCGCAGGATCCGCACCTCGCGCGCGTCCAGCCCGGCGCGCAGGTAGAGCCGGCGCAGCTTGCGCATCGCCGATTCGGGCGCGCGGCCCTTGTGGAAATCGATCGCGTCGAGCGTCTGCGCCAGTTGCGCGAAGAAGCCTTCCATCTCGGCGTGCGAGGCGGGCGGATCGCGGCGTTCGCCGGCTGCGTCCATGGCATCGCCCGACGACGCGTCCAGCAGCGCCAGGCGCAACTCGTAGCTGAGCACCTGCACGGCGGCGGCGAGGTTCAACGAGCTGTAGTCCGGGTTGGCCGGAATGTGCACCGACGCATGGCACAGCTGCAGCTCGTCGTTGGTCAGGCCAGTGCGCTCGCGGCCGAACACCAGCGCCACCTCGGCGCCGGCCGCGGCCTCGGTCACGCTGCGGGCCGCCGCATCGCGGGGCAGCAGTTCCTCCAGTTGGACGCGCCGGCTGCGTGCCGTGCAGCCCAGGACCAGGCGGCAATCGGCGACGGCGTCGGCCAGCGTTTCGCAGATCAGGGCATCGCCCAGGACGTCGTCGGCGCCCGCGGCCAGGGCGTAGGACTCCTCGTTGGGGCGCTTTTCCGGCGCCACCAGGACCAGGCGCGCCAGGCCCATGGTCTTCATGGCGCGGGCGGCCGAGCCCATGTTGCCCGGGTGCTGGGTGCCGACGAGGACGATGCGCAGGCGCTGCGCGGCCGGATGGGAAGGATTCACGGATCTGGATTCGGAACTCATGGCGCGCAATGGTAAACTCCGCGCCCCGGCCGCAGCGCCGGTGCCGCTCTTTCACCCCCGCCAGTCCATCCTCTCCCCGTCCCCCGAACGAGGCCCTTCGCCCATGCAGAAACCCGCCGTCACCCTCATGGTCAAGGCCGCCCGTGCCGCCGGCAACGTCCTGTTGCGCCACATGAACAAGCTCGACGCGCTGAACGTCGTCGAGAAGGACCGGATGGACTACGCCAGCGAAGTCGACGGCCTGGCGGAGAAGGAGATCATCCGGGAATTCCGCCGCTCCACGCCCGACTACGCGATCCTCGGCGAGGAAAGCGGTTCGATCGGCCACAACCGCTTCACCTGGGTGATCGACCCGCTCGACGGCACCAGCAACTACCTGCACGGCATTCCGCATTTCTGCGTGTCGATCGCGCTGGTGGAGAACGGCGAGCCGATCCACGCGGTGATCTTCGACCCGCTGCGCAACGACCTGTTCACCGCCAGCCGCGGCAGCGGCGCGACGCTCAACGAGCGCCGCATCCGCGTGACCGAGCGCAAGGACCTCAATGGCGCGATGGTGCTGACCGGCTTCCCGCCGCGCGAGCGCGCGCGCGTGTCCGCGCAGCTGAAGACCATCGACAACCTGCTGCTGGAGGCGGAGGACATCCGCCGCACGGGTTCGGCGGCGCTGGACCTGGCCTACGTCGCCTGCGGTCGCGCCGATGCGTATTTCGAAGCCGGCGTGAAGCCGTGGGACATCGCCGCCGGCGTGCTGCTGGTGCGTGAGGCCGGCGGCAAGGTCACCGACTTCCGCGGCCGGAGCACCGGCCCGATGGACAACCGCGGCCTGGCGACGCGCCAGATCGTCGCCGCGAACCTGAAGGTGTGCGACGCCCTGCAGCAGAAGATCGTCAACACGGGGTATGCGGCGGCGTTCGATCAGGCCTGATCGCCGCTCGGTGTCGCATGCGTCACGGAGAAGCCGCGCGATGCGCGGCTTTTCTGTTTCGTGGGGGGGAAATGGCCGCGTTGCGTCCTGCGACACCCGCGCCTTGCTGTTGTAGCGCGGGTAAGCGAAGCGTACCCGGGACGCGCGGCAGCCTCCCCGCGTGCGCTTCGCTTAACCGTCATCCCGGCGAAGGTGAAGTACTGCGCCGGAGACGGAATGCCCCATGCAAGGGGCAGTGCGCACGCGTTACGAGGCGACCCGCACGCCACGAAGCCGGATTCCGTCCAGCCACTCCCGCACCCGCGCGATGACCCGATCGGCATGTTCCCGGTGCGGCACATGGCCGCAGCCCTCGAGCTTTTCGATCTCCGACGGCCCACCGCACAGCGCGACGATGCGCTCCGGATGTCGCATCGAACCGAATTCGTCGCGATCCCCGTGCAATGCGAGCAGCGGGCAGCGCACGCGACGCAGTTCCCCGTCCAGCGTCCATGTCGCGAAGCCGGGCGCCAGCCACGTGTCCGTCCACGCATGCAGCACCCACTCCGCCTTGTCGCCGTGGTAACGGCGCAGGCGTTCGATGCGCCCGGGCTGCGCGAAATCCGCCTTCGCCGCAACGACGCCCTGCACCGTGCGGTCCTCGACGAAGGCCTGTGCCGTTTCGGTGACGACACCGTCGCAGTGCGAGGCATGCGTCGCCGCGCACGCCACGGCCATGCCGCCGCCGACGCTGTGGCCGAAGGCGATGAAGCGGTCGAGCCCCAGGCTCTCGCGCACGCGCGCGAAGGTGGCCGTCGCCTCGCGCGCGATGAAGTCGGCGGCGAGCGTTCCCGGATGCGGATCCGAACGCCCGAAACCGAGGCGGTCGTAGGCGATCACGCGCCGCCCCGTGGCATCGCACAGGCGTCGCGGGAAATCGCGCCAGGTCTCCACGCAGCCCAACGAATCGTGCAGCAGCACGATCGGCGGCCGCGCTTCGACGCTGCCCGTCTCGGGTTCCCATCCACGGCAGAAGACGCGGCCTTCGCCCGTGTCGATCAGGACGTCGCGATGCGGTCCGCTCACAGCGCGTCGTTCGCTTCGTGCGTCACGAGCGCGCGCCGAACCATTCGCCCAGCGGCACCAGCACCTGTGCCTCGCGCGGGCGTTGCAGCAGCGGCTCGATGAGCGCGTCGTACTGCACGCGATACGGCTTCATCTGGTTGCGCAGGAACGCCTCGACACCAGGCTCGGCCCAGCGCTCGTACAGCGTGAACTGGTTCGGATCGGACGCATCGACGTGCAGGTGGCAGGACACGAATTCAGGCTCCTTCGCCATGGCCTGCGCGATGTCGTCGAACGCGCGCCTCCATGCGTCCACGCATTCGGGCTTCACGTGCAGCTTCACGTAGAAGACGAGGTCGTCGTTGGCCATGCGGGGGGCTCCGTTCGCGGGAATGGCCCGATTGTCCCGCAGCCGCGCTTTGCCTTTCCAGCCGGCTCCGGCACGCCAAAGAGAAAGGGCCGCGATGCGGCCCTTTCCAAAACCACGTTGCGATGGATCCGTTACGGCCGGCGCGCCAGCGCCGCCTCGTCCTTCGCCTTCGGCATGAGGTCCTGCTTGCTGACCTTGAACGGCCCCAGCGACAGCATTGGCACCGCGACGAAGATGGAGGAGACCACCACGACCACCGCGCCGATCATGTGCGTCAGCGCCAGGCCTTCCATCGACGAACCGCCGTACAGGTACAGCGCGAACGCCGACAGGAAGAACATCACCGCCGTGATCACCGTTCGCGACAGCGTCTGGTTGATCGAACGGTTCAGCACTTCCATCGAGTCCACGCGCAGCGTGCGGAAGTTCTCGCGCACGCGGTCGAAGACCACGATGATGTCGTTGATCGCGAAGCCCATCACCGACAGCAGGCCGGCCAGCACGGTCAGGTCGAACTCGCGGCCGGTGCCGTAGACGTAGGCGGCGGTGACGATCAGGTCGAAGAACGCCGTCAGGCTCGCCACCACCGCGAACTTCCATTCGAAGCGGAACGCGATGTAGATCAGGAAGCCGATCAGCATGAACAGCGTGGCGTAGATGCCGTCGCGCACCAGGTCGGCACCGACCTGCGGGCCGACGAACTCGCTGCGCAGCACGCGCGCCGGGTTCTCCGCGGTGGACACGGCCTTGACCACCTGGTTGGCGATCGAGTTGCTGCCGGTGGCGTTGTTGCTCTCGCCATGCGGCTGCAGGCGGATCATCAGGCCGTTGCCGCCGCCGAAGGCCTGCACCTGGGCGTTCTCGAAGCCGGCGGTGGCCAGCTGCTCGCGGACGCTGTCGACGTCGGCCGGACGCTCGAACGTGGTTTCCACCAGCGTGCCGCCGGTGAACTCCAGCGCGTAGGCCTCCTTGCGGAAGCCGAACGTGGCGATGATCACCAGCGATGCGACGAACAGCAGCACCGTGATCGCCATCGACACGTAGCGCGTACGCAGGAAGTCGATCCTGGTGTCGTTCGGGATGAGATGAAGCGGGAAAAGTTTCATTGTTTCGTTCTCACCCGGTCAGATGGCCACGGACTTGAGCTTCTTGCGGTTGCCGTAGATCAGCTGCGCCAGCGCGCGCGACACGGTGATCGCGGTGAACATCGAGGCGAAGATGCCGATGATCATCGTCAGCGCGAAGCCCTTCAGCGGGCCGGTGCCGAACACGTACAGCGCCACGCCCACGATCAGGCCGGTGAGGTTGGCGTCCATGATGGTGCCGCCCGCCTTCTCGTAACCGGCCGCGATCGCCGCCTTCGGCGGTACGCCGTGGCGCAGCTCTTCGCGGATTCGCTCGTTGATCAGCACGTTGGCGTCGACCGACAGACCGACCGACAACGCCAGGCCGGCGAAGCCCGGCAGCGTCATCGTCGCGCCGAACATCGACATCACCGCCACCACGATCAGCAGGTTCATCAGCAGCGCGACCGAGGTGATCACGCCGAACATGCGGTAGTAGATGGTGAAGAAGGCCAGGGTGAACACGAACGCGTAGACGACCGCGGTGATGCCGCGCTCGACGTTCTCCGCGCCCAGGCTCGGGCCGATGATGCGCTCCTCGACGAAGTCCATCGGCGCGGCCAGCGAGCCGGCGCGCAGCAGCTTGGCGAGGTTGTCGGCTTCGGTCTTCTCCAGGCCCGTGGTCTGGAAGTTCTTGCCGAACACGCCGGCGATGCGCGTGGGCGACAGCGCTTCCTCGCGCACGCGCACGCCGCGCACTTCCTTGCCGTCGACCATGGTCACGGTGGGGATGCGCTCGATGTAGACCACCGACATCAGCTTGCCGACGTTCTCGCTGGTGAAGTCGAACATGCGCTGGCCCGCGATGCTGTTCAGCGTGATGTCCACCGCCGGCAGGCCGTTCTGGTCGACGCCGACCTTGGCGTTGACCATCTGGTCGCCGGAGGCCAGCACGCGCTTGCTCAGCAGCACCGGGGCGCCGGTGTCGCGGATGGTGAACAGCTTGGCGCCCGGCGGCACGCGGCCGGTGGCCTTGGCGTCCATCGCGTCGCCATCGACGACCGCGCGGAATTCCAGCGTCGCGGTGGCGCCGATCAGGCGCTTGGCCTCGGCGGTGTCCTGCACGCCGGGCAGCTGCACGACGATGCGGTCCTCGCCCTGGCGCTGGATGATCGGCTCGGCCACGCCCAGCTCGTTCACGCGGTTGCGCAGCGTGGTGATGTTCTGCTCGATCGCGCTGGAGGCGATCAGGCGCAGTTCGGCTTCCGGGATCGTCACCACCACCGTGTTGCCGCTGACGTCGTAGCTGAGCGTCGGCATCAGGCGGGCGAGTTCGTCGCGCGCGCGCCCGGCGGCGTCCGCACCGGCCTCGGCGGCCAGCGTGGCGACGATGGTGTTGTTCGGGCGACGCTCCACCGACTGGTAGGCGATGCGCGCGTCGCGCAGGCTGACGCGCATGTCCTCGGCGTAGGCGTCCATGCGCTTGTCCAGCGCGGCGCGCTGGTCGACCTGCATGACGAAGTGCACGCCGCCCTGCAGGTCCAGGCCCAGCACCATCGGCTTGCCGCCGAGGTTGGCGAGCCAGTCCGGCACGGTCGAGGCCAGGTTCAGCGCGACGGTGTAGTTCTCGCCCAGCGTGGTGCGCAGGGCGTTGTTCGCCTTGCTCTGCTCGGCCAGCGAGGTCAGGCGCACCATCAGGTTGTCGCCCTCGATCTCCACCGAGCGCGGCGTGACGCCGGCCTTGGCCAGCTCGGCCTTGACGCGGCTGCGCAGGGCATCGTCGAGCTGGCCGCTACGGTTGGCCGTGATCTGTACGGAAGGATCCTTCTGGTAGGCGTTGGGCAGTGCGTACAGCACGCTCAAGCCCAGGACGAGCAGGATCAGGAAATATTTCCACTTAGGAAATTCAAGCATCGCGGCATTCCGCGCGCGCCGGCCGGCGCACGCTCAGGTGGGATCGGGAAAGCGGCCTCAGGCCGACTTCAGGGTGCCCTTGGGCAGCACGTTGGCGATGGCGCCCTTCTGCACGCGGATGCGCACGTTGTCGGCGATCTCCACGGTGATGAAGTTCTCGCCGATGTCGCTGACCACGCCGGCGATGCCGCCGTTGGTGATCACTTCATCTCCCTTGGAGAGCTTCTCCAGCATCGCGCGGTGTTCCTTCTGGCGCTTCATCTGCGGGCGGATCATGAGGAAGTACATGACCGCGATCAGCAGGATCGGGAACAGCAGCGACATGCCGAAGCCACCGGCGCCGGGTTGCGGGGCGGCCTGCGCGTAGGCGGGGGAAATCACGAGGTCGAGCAGATTCATGACGGTCGTCCTGATCGAAAAATAGCGGGGGATTATGCCACGGGGCGGCAGCCGGGCCCGGTCCGGCCGGCAGATCCGCCCCGTCCCCTGCCCTGCGCCGCTCCGCCCGGGCCCGGGCGGATCGCCTATTCCGGCGCCCGCGCGGCGTAGAAGGACTCGCGGAAGGCGGCGAAGGTTCCCTGCCCGATCGCCTCGCGCATCTGCGCCATCAGGCGCTGGTAATACCGCAGGTTGTGCAAGGTGCCCAGGATCGGCCCGAGCATTTCGTTGCAGCGGTCCAGGTGGCGCAGGTAGCTGCGGCTGAAGCCGTTGCGGCAGGTGTAGCAGTCGCAGCCTTCCTCGATCGGGCGCAGGTCGCGCTCGTATTTGGCATTGCGCACGCGCACTGTGCCGAATGAGGTGAAGTAATGCCCGTTGCGCGCGTTGCGGGTCGGCATCACGCAATCGAACATGTCGATGCCGCGCGCGACGCCTTCCACCAGGTCCTCCGGCCGGCCCACGCCCATCAGGTAGCGCGGGCGGTCGGCGGGCAGCTGCGGGCAGGTGTGTTCGAGCATGTGGTTACGCTCGGCCTCCGGTTCGCCCACGGCCAGGCCGCCGATGGCGTAGCCGTCGAAGCCGATGTCCATCAGCGCGCCGGCCGAACGCGTGCGCAGTTCCGGGTACACGCCCCCCTGGACGATGCCGAACAGCGCCGCGTCGTTGCCCTCGTGCGCGCGCCGGCTGCGTTCGGCCCAGCGCAGGCTCAGTTCCATCGAGCGCCGCGCGACCTCCTCGGTGGCCGGGTACGGCGTGCATTCGTCGAAGATCATGACGACGTCCGAATCCAGCACCTTCTGGATGCGCATGCTTTCCTCGGGGCCGAGGAACACCTTGCTGCCGTCGGTGGGCGCGGCGAAGGTCACGCCCTGCTCGGTGATCTTGCGCTTGTGCGCGAGCGAGAACACCTGGAAGCCGCCCGAGTCGGTGAGGATCGGCCCGTTCCACCGGGTGAAACCATGCAGGCCGCCGTGGTCGCCGATGACGTCCAGCCCCGGGCGCAGGTAGAGGTGGAAGGTGTTGCCCAGGATCATTTCCGCGCCGAGTTCGCGGACCTGCTCGGGCAACGCGCCCTTCACCGAGCCGTAGGTGCCCACCGGCATGAAGGTCGGCGTTTCCACCGTGCCGCGCGGGAAGGTCAGCCGGCCACGGCGCGCGGCGCCGTCGGTGCGCAGCAGTTCGAAGGACAGGCGGCTCATGCGTGCGCTCCTGGATTCGCCGGGAACAGCAGCATCGCGTCGCCGTAGGAGAAGAAGCGGTAGCGCTCCGCGATGGCGTGGTCGTAGGCGGCGAACACGCGCGCCTTGCCGGCGAAGGCGGAAACAAGCATCAGCAATGTGCTCTCGGGCAGGTGGAAGTTGGTGATCAGCGCGTCCACCGAACGGATGCGGTAACCGGGCAGGATGAACAGCCGGGTTTCGCCGGCGTAGGGATGGAGTTCGCCTTCGTGCATCGCGCTTTCCAGCGCGCGCACGACCGTGGTGCCGACCGCGATCACGCGCCCGCCGGCCGCGCGCGTGCGGCCGATCTGTTCGATCAGCGCGGCGCCCACGTTCAGCCATTCGCTGTGCATGACGTGCTGGTCCAGTTCGTCCACGCGCACCGGCTGGAACGTGCCGGCGCCGACGTGCAGCGTCACGTGCCCGAAGTCGACGCCGCGCGCCTTCAACGCATCCAGCAGCGCCTGGTCGAAATGCAGCCCGGCGGTGGGCGCGGCGACGGCGCCGACCTCGCGCGCGAACACGGTCTGGTAGCGCGTGTCGTCGTCGTGGCCCGCTTCGCGCTGGATGTACGGCGGCAGTGGCAGGCGGCCGGCGTGCAGCAGGTATTTCTCCAGCGATTCGGCGACGTGGAAGCGCAGGCGGTAGAACTCGCCCTCGCGGCCGAGCACTTCGGCCTCGCCGCCGGCGTCGAGCGCGATGCGCGCGCCTTCCTTCGGCGACTTGCTCACGCCCAGCTGCGCGCGCACCTCATGGCCGCCGAGCAGGCGTTCGATCAGGATCTCCACCCGCCCGCCGGTGCTTTTCTGTCCGTACAGGCGCGCCGGGATCACGCGGGTGTCGTTGAACACCAGCAGGTCGCCGGGTTGCAGCAGCTCGGGAAGTTCGCGGAAGACGCGATCCTGGAAGCCGCGATCGAAGGCGTCGCCATGCGCCGGCGGAACCACCAGCAGCCGGCTGGCCGAACGCTCCGGCAGCGGCGCCTGGGCGATCAGCTCGGGCGGCAGGTGGTAGTGGAAATCGGATTTCTTCAAGGCGTGAGGCCGGCGAGACAGGCCGGTCGGAGTGCGGGCGGGATTCGACATTGTAGAAGGAACCCTCAGCCGCCACGCTTCGCCTGTCCGGGCTGCAGGAGCGGATACCGCGGGCGCCGGCGTCGCCGCGCATCCCGACCCTCACCCCACTCCCGGCGGGAGAGGGGCCAACGCCGCACGCCCTGCCCGGCTCACGACCGCCACGCCATTCCTGCACGAGCGCTCAACCGGCTCTCACCGCTCGAACTTCGCCGAAAGAACAATCGCCGACGTCGTCCGCTCCACCCCGTCGATGGCGCCGATGCGGTCGGTCAGCTCGTCCATCGCCTCCACGGACGGCGCCACGCCCAGCGCCACCAGGTCGAACGGGCCGCTCACCGAATGCAGCGCCCGCACTTCCGGCATCGCGTGCAGCGCGGCGGCGACCGACGGCGCCCGCTTCGGCAGCACGGTGATCATGATGTGCGCGCGGATGTGCCCGCGTTCGGCGGCGTCGTGCACGCGCACCGTGTAGCCCTGGATCACGCCCTCGCGCTCCAGGCGCTCGATCCGGCTGTGCACGGTAGTGCGCGACAGCTTCAGGCGTCGCGCGATGTCGGCGGTCGAGGCCCGGGCGTTCTCGCGCAGGACCGAGAGCAGTTGCTGGTCGGCGTCGGTGATCTTCACGTTCCGCCCTCCGATTTCGTCGAAACGACGAAATTATCCATAATTTCGTACAAATCCGCACTGTCGATCGACGAATTAATCCAGATAATGGACGGGTTGTCGCCAGATTCGACCCCGGAGGACCCCATGGCCGTCATCGACCGTCTCGCCCCCCTGCGTGCCCACGGAGGCCGCCGCCGTACCCATGGACTGGACGACGCGACCATCGCGCGCTTCGCCCACACGCATGCCGAACTGATCGAGGCCATCGAGGCCGCCGAGCAGGAATACCAGCGCGTGAAGGACGAATTCGCCGATCTGCTCGACCTCGACGAGGACGCCCAGGTGCACGCCGTGCAGGGCGGCTACGTGAACTTCTATCCGGACGACGCGGTGAACCCGTACGTCGCCCTCGCCGCGCGCGGCCCGTGGGTGGTCACGCTGAAGGGCGCCGTGCTGCACGATTCCGGCGGCTACGGCATGCTCGGCTTCGGCCACGCGCCCAAGCACGTGATCGCCGCGATGGCCCGCCCGCAGGCGATGGCCAACATCATGACCCCGTCGCTCTCGCAACTGCGCTTCGACCGCGCCCTGCGCGCGGCGATCGGCGCCGAGCGCGGCGGCTGCCCGTACGAGAAGTTCTTCTGCCTGAATTCGGGTTCCGAATCGGTCTCGCTCGCCGCGCGCATCGCCGACGCGAACACCAAGCTGATGACCGACACCGGCGGTCGCCACGCCGGCCGCACGATCAAGCGCGTGGTGGTGAAGGGCAGCTTCCACGGCCGCACCGAACGCCCGGCGCTGTATTCGGATTCCTCGCGCAAGACCTACCTGCAGCACCTGGCGAGCTTCCGCGGCGAGGATTCGCTGCTCACCGTCGAGCCCTACGACGTCGACGCGCTGAAGCAGGTCTTCGTCGATGCCGACGCGAACGGCTGGTTCATCGAGGCGATGTTCCTGGAGCCGGTGATGGGCGAAGGCGATCCGGGCCGCAGCGTGCCGCCGGCGTTCTACGCCGCCGCGCGCGAACTGACGCGTTCGCATGGCGCGCTGCTGCTGGTGGACTCGATCCAGGCCGGCCTGCGCGCGCACGGCGTGCTGTCGATCATCGACTACCCCGGCTTCGAGCAGCTCGATCCGCCGGACATGGAAACCTATTCGAAGGCGCTCAACGCCGGCCAGTACCCGCTGTCGGTGCTCGCCGTCGGCGCGCAGGCCGCGCAGCTCTACAAGAAGGGCCTGTACGGCAACACGATGACGACCAACCCGCGCGCGCTCGACGTCGCGTGCGCGGTGCTGTCGCAGGTGACGCCGCAGCTTCGCGAGAACATCCGCGCGCGCGGCGCCGAGGCGATCCAGAAGCTGGAGAAGCTCAAGGGCGAACTCGGCGGTCTGATCACCAAGGTGCAGGGCACGGGGCTGCTGTTCTCGTGCGAACTCTCGCCGCAGTTCAAGTGCTATGGCGCCAATTCCACCGAGGAATGGCTGCGCGAGCACGGCATCGGCGTGATCCACGGCGGCGTGAACTCGCTGCGCTTCACCCCGACCTTCACCATCGCGAGCGAGGAAATCGACCTGCTCGTCGCGATGATCGCGCGTGCGCTGCGCGAAGGTCCGCGCGCGCAGCAGGCAGCGGCGGCCTGATCCTCCCCCGACGCCGCCGCGAAGACGGCGGGTGCCCCCACACCCGCCGTCTTCGCCTTCTGTAACGCCACTCCCCTGATTTTTTTGTCGCGTCGATCGGCGCATGGCCTTGGTAGCCCGGCTAAGGCCGGAGGCCGCACCCGGGGTTGACGGCCGATCACGCGTGATCCCGGGTGCGCTTCGCTTACCCGGGCCACAAAGGCACTAACGCGTTACTTTCCCTCGCACGCCGGCAACGACAACGCACGCGCCACGTCGCGCCAGTCGAACGCCGCCACCGCCTGGTCGTCGTCCACCGCGTAGAACACGCCCTTCGGGAAGCGTTTGCCGGCCGTCTGGTCGAGCCACACGCCGTCGGTGTTCGCCGTCTTGTTGCCGGCGAACGCGCCCAGGTGCTTCAGCGTCGCGCGATCGAACACGTGGAACAGGCTGCGGTCCTTGTACTGGTCCGTCGCGATCCAGTAACCCGCGCCGCCCTCGCAGCGGTACAGCGCCATGCCTTCGGCCTGCGCCTTGAACAGGTCGGCGCCGATGTCGCGACCGCGATACCTGCCGTCCAGGCCGTACTCCCGCAGGCGCGTACCGGTGGCGACGTCTTCCTCGGCGAGCAGCAGCCGGTCGTGATCGACATCGCCGAACACCGACTCGGCGATGCGGATCGCGCCCGCCTCACCGGTGTCGCCGAAGGTTTCCATCAAGCGCGCTTCCCAGCCCTCCGCCGCCCGGCGCAGCTGGTAACGCTTGAAGCGCTTGTCGAGTTCGACCAGCGGCGGCGGCACGTCCTCGTTCTGCGGCGACATGTAGTTGTCGCTGACGATCACTTCATAACTGTCGCGCTGCGCACGCACCCAAAGACCGTAAGGCTGCTTCAGATCTTCCGCGCCGAACACGAGCAGCGGCTTGAAATCCGGTAGCTGGAACATCTGCACGCGATGGTTGTCGCGTTCGACCACCAGCACGTGATCGCCGATCACGGCGATGCCGTTGGGACGCTGCAGCTGGCCGAGCGCGGTGCCGGGGCCGCCGACGGTGCGCAGCGTCGCGCCGGTGTCGCCGTCGTACACGATCAGCCGGTCGCTCGCCTTGCCGGTCGCGATCAGCCAGCGCTTGCCATCGGACGTGCGCCAGCTGGCGGGCGAATCGACGTTGTCCTCCGGCGTCGCGGCGGTGAGGAACGCCTCGGCCACCACCTGATGCGCGATGTTCGCCTGCGCGAGCAGCGGATCGACTTCCATCGTTTCGTCGGGCTCGCGATCGTGCTGCGTTGCAGGTGCGACCGGTGCGTTCCCGGTGGCCGAGCAGGCGGCAAGGCAGGACGCGAAAGCGAGCGTGGCCAATCGCAGCGACATGGATTCCCCTGGAGTCGGTTCGACAAAGCGCGAGTTTGTACGCACCGATTGTGACCGTCGCGTGTCACGGCGCCAGGCACGCGTCGTCATATTTCCGCCATGCCGCATGCGTACAAAGCGCCGTTCAAGCACTCGCTTGCCATGCATGGGGATGCAACTTCGATGAAACGTAACGTGCTCGCCGCGACGATGTCGCGGGCGCTGTGGTGCGCGCTCGTCGCACCGGTGGGCCTGGCCGCTTCCTTCGGTACCGCGCTGGCCAACGAGGCGCCGGCCGATGCCTCGCCCGATCCGAAGCAGCTCGACTCGGTGGTGGTGCAGGCGGACATCGCCTACCGCAATCGCACCGATTCGGTCGCGCCGGTGCTGTCGTACGATCTGGAATACTTCCAACGCTTCGAACCGCTCACCGTCGGCGACATGCTCAAGCGCGTGCCGAGCGTGGTGTTCGTGTCCGACGTGCTCGAATACGACGGCGCGCAGCTGCGCGGCCTGGATCCGGGCTACACGCAGATCCTCATCAACGGCAAGAAGGTGCCCGGCGCGGGCAACGACCGCTCGTTCTTCGTCGACCGCATCCCGGCCGAACTGGTCGAACGTATCGAGATCGTGCGCAGCACCAGCGCGAACCGTTCCGGCGACGCCGTCGCCGGCGCGCTGAACATCGTGCTGCGCGACGCCTACGAGTTCGACGGCAAGTACGTGCGCGTGGGCGCGCTGCGCTTCGACGACGGCGAGATCAAGCCGACCTACGGCGCGGTCGCCAGCGGCGAACTCGGCGGCGGGCGCCTGCTCGGCGGCTTCAACGTGCAGGGCCGTTACAACCCCAAGCGCAAGCGCAGCGACCGTTTCGAGGAACCCGGCGGCGGGTTCGTCGATCGCGAGGACCAGGACGACACGCGCGACGGCGACGATTACTCCGCAAACCTGTCGTACACGCGCGACATCGGCACCAGCCGGCTTTCGGTGGATGGCTTCTACGTGCGCACCGACCGCACCGAAACCGAGCATTCGGTCGAGTACAACGATCCGGGCAGCACCAGCCGCGACAACCTGCTGTCGATCAACGACCAGGTCGAGACGATCAGGCAGGACAACTGGTCGCTCGGCGTGGAATACGCGTTCGACATGGCCGGCGGCCGTACGGAATTCGACATCGATTACGCGCGCTTCGATGACGACACGCGCTCGACCGAGGAGGAAAGCGGTTTCGACGACGAGGACACGCCGCCCTCGTTCGACGAACGCGAAGGCACGCGCACGCTGACCGGGACGCGCGACAGCGAAGGCACGTTCAAGCTCGCGCACAAGCGCGGCGTGGGCGGTGCGACGATGGAATTCGGCGTGGATTTCATGGACAAGCGCCGCGAGACCACGCTGCAGGTCAGCGAGGTCGACACCGACGAGGAAGGCGCCGCGCTGCCGCCGTACGACGAGTTCGACCGCAGCGACAGCCGCATCGACGAAACCCGCGTCGATCCGTACCTGATGTTCACCGGCACGGTCGGCGCGCTGGCATGGGAAGCGGGCCTGCGTTACGAGACGACCGACGTCGACATCGCCTTCGACGACGACGCGGCCAGCAACGACTACAACACGCTGCTGCCGTCGGCGCACCTGAAGTGGGATTTCACCAGCGCCGACCGCCTGCTGTTCTCGGTGGGCCGCACGGTGCGTCGCCCGAACTTCGACCAGATCCTGCCGCTCACGCTGGAGGAGGAGTTCGGCGACAACGACTTCACCGGCAATCCCACGCTCGATCCCGAGCGCGCCTGGGGCGTGGATTTCGGCTACGAGCGCCGCCTCGGCACGCGCGGCGTGTTCGGCGTGAACGTGTTCTATCGCGACGTGAAGGACCTGATCGAGATCGTCAACACCGGCGAGCCGAGTTCGACCGCGCTGGGCGATTACGAGGACGAGGTGGAGGAGTTCCTCGACGCAAATCCCGATGCGACGCCGACCACGCCGGGCTATCCGGAGTTCGATCCGGACAGCTTCGTCTACACCGCGCGCAACGTCGGCGACGGCAGCGTGTACGGCATCGAGTTCGACCTGTCCACGCCGCTCACCGCGCTGGGCCTGCCGGACACGGGCCTGTTCGTGAATTACTCGTGGCTGGACAGCGACGTCGAGGACGATTTCGGCGAGCGCCGCTTCAACAACCAGGCGAAGTACGTCTACAACGTCGGCTTCATCCATGACGTGCGCGACTGGGGCATGTCGTTCGGTGCGAGCTATCGCCGCCAGGGCGACGCGTATGCGCGCCTGCTCGCCGAGGAAGTGACGACGACGTACGACGGCGACCTGGAAGTGTTCGTCGAGAAGCGCTTCGGCGACAACCTCTCGCTGCGCCTGACCGGCTCGAACCTGCTCGATGCGAACAAGGACGAAGCCTTCCACAAGTTCGACAACGCCGCCGACCAGCTCGATCGCGATTACGACGAGTTCGAGCTGGAAAGCGAATCGTCCGGGCCGGTGTACCAGCTGATCATGCGGTATTCGTTCTGACCTGGGGCGGCGCGGCCCCTTCCGCACGGGAGGGGCTGCGGCGATCACGGCGCGTGAGGCACACTGGCGGCCTCCTGCGCCGGGGGTATCGCCCATGAAGATCGTCGAAGTCCGCCATCCCCTCGTCCAGCACAAGCTCGGCCTGATGCGCGTCGGCGACATCAGCACGAAGGCGTTCCGCGAGCTGGCGTCGGAAGTCGCCACGCTGCTGACCTACGAGGCGACGGCGGACCTGGAAACCGAGGAAGCCATCGTCGAGGGCTGGGCCGGCCCGGTGAGGACGCGCCGCATCAAGGGCGCGAAGGTCACGCTGGTGCCGATCCTGCGGGCGGGCCTGGGGATGCTGCCGGGTGTGCTCGAACTGATCCCCGCGGCGAAGGTCGGCGTGGTCGGCCTGCAGCGCGACGAGAAGACGCTGCAGCCGGTGGGCTACTACGAGAAGCTGACCGGCCGCATGGACGAGCGCACCGCGATCATCCTCGATCCGATGCTCGCCACCGGCGGCACGCTGGTGGCGACGGTGGACATGCTCAAGGCCGCCGGCTGCAAGCGCATCAAGGGCCTGTTCCTGGTCGCCGCGCCGGAAGGCCTTCGCGTGCTGGAAGCGAAGCATCCGGACGTGGAGGTCTACACGGCGTCCGTCGACGAGCGGCTCAACGATGTGGGCTACATCCTGCCGGGACTCGGCGACGCGGGCGACAAGATCTTCGGGACGCGGCACGGCTGAGGAGGCGGGGCCGAGCTGCTTCGGATGCGCCCTCGCCGATGGCCATCCCCACTGCGCCATCCCGGCGCAAGCCGGGCTGCAGGGCTGGGCCGCGCCCGCCACCGTCATGCAACACGCATGGATTCCCGCCTTCGCGAATGACGGTCGGAGATGCGGACCTCGATTACCAGTTGTTCCGCCCGTCCATCTTCTCGACGGTGATCTTCGACCAGTCCAGGTCGTCCACCAGCCGCAGGTTGATGCCATAGATCCGCTGCGTCGGGACGGTGCCGGGGGTGAAGCCTTCCTTCGCGCTGCCATCGGCGTTGTAGGCCGAGGCCCAGTCCGGCGAGTCGCCCCAGGTCTGCATGCCGCAGCGACCGCAGAAATGGTGCTGGTTCATCCCGCGCGCCGAATACGTGCGTTCATCCTCCGTCGACAGGAACGCCAACTGGTCCGGCGCGTAGTACGCCCAGACCGCGCCGGTGCGTGCGCAGAAGCTGCAGTTGCATTCCTTGGCGGAAGTCGGCGCTTCGGGGGCCTGGATCTTCGTGGCGCCGCAATGGCAGGACGCGATCATCGACATGGCACGGCTCCTTTCCTCTGGAGCCGCGATCATGGCACGGGCTGCTGACAGCGGTTGGCAGCAGGGTTGGCAGCGTCTCCTGGCGCGGTCCCCGGGTGCGGCCTGCGGCCTTACCCGGGCTACAAAAGCGGCTGGCGGTTGTAGCCCGGGCAAGCGCAGCGCACCCGGCATCCCCTCACGCTCCCTACTTCGACGCCCCGGCGTCCGGCGTGAACAACAGGTCCTGATAGTCGTAACTGAAATCCGCGATGGGCGAGGCGGCCTTCATCGTGATCCGCTCCACCTTCCCGTCCGCGCCCAGCGCGAAGGTGACGTACGCCGGTTCGATCGTCGCGTCGTCCCACACCGTGCGGAAGGTGTCGTGCTGCACGTGCTCCAGCGAGCCGGCCATGCCGGGCGTCTGCAGGAAGTCGATGCGCAATGCGCCCTTGCCGCCCTTGATGTCGATCGGTCCGTACCACGGATCGCGGTAACGCCCCGCGTACTGCGCCAGCGGCAACGACGGCTTGCCGCCGCCCGTCGGCCGCGACTTCGCAGCCGCCGCCAGCGCCTTCAGTCCGCCCTCGATGCGCGCATCCATGAACTCGTCGAACGCCGCGACCCAGTCGGTCTCCGGCGCGCCGATCGCATGGTCGATGATCTCCAGCGCGACGCCGCGCATCGCCTGCGTGTCCTCGGAATTCATCAGCACGGCGATGCCGAAATCGCGATCCGGAATCATGGCCACGTACGCCTGCACGCCGAACACCGCACCGCCGTGGTCGAGCAGCTTCTCGCCGCGGTAATCGCGCACGTTCCAGCCCAATGCATACGACGAGAACTTCGGCGCGGCCGACGCCAGCTTGCCCGGCCACGCCGGCGTGGGCGTGAGCACGGCCGGCGTCCACATCTGCTTCGACTGCGCCTCGCTGAACACCTTCACCGGCGCGCCGGCGTCGTTCGTCCACGTGCCCTTGCCGAGCTGCACCTGCAACCACTGCCCCATGTCGTTCGCGCTGGACGACAGGCCGCCCGCCGGTGCGCCGTTGTCGCCGAGCGTCTTGCGTTCGTCGAGCACCGCCTGCGCGCCGATGCCGCGCACGGCGCCGCCGGTGCGCGCATGCGGCCAGGCGCGGTTCGGGTTCGCGAAACGCGCGGACTGCTCCGTCACCGAGTCGTCCATGCCGGCCGGCTTGAGCACGCGCTCACGCGTGAAGACTTCCCACGTCTGCCCGCTCACTTCCTCGATCAGTTGACCGGCCACCGCGTACAGCAGGTTGTCGTAGGCGTAACCGCTGCGGAAGCTCGTCGCCGGCTTGATGTGGCGCAGCGCGCGCACCGTGTCGGCGCGACTGCGCGACGACGCCGGCACGAACATCAGGTCGCCCGCACCCAGGCCGAGCCCGCTGCGATGCACGAGCAGGTCGCGCACCGTCATCTCGTTCGTCACCCACGGGTCGTGCATGCGGAACCACGGCATGTGGTCGATGACCTTGTCGTCCCAGCGCAGCTTGCCGTCGTCGACCAGCACGGCGAGTGCCGCCGCCGTGATCGCCTTTCCGGTCGAACCGGTCGGGAAGATCGTGTCGGCGTCCACGCGTTCCGGCAAACCCAGCCTGCGCACGCCGTAGCCTTTCGCCAGCACGGGCTTGCCGTTCTCGACGATGGCGATGGCCATGCCGGGCACGCCGTGTTCGCGCATCGCCGCGTCGACGCGCGCGTCGAGGTCCGCCGGAGGCGCGGCGAATGCGGGCATCGCGAGCAGCGCCGCCGCAAGCAACGCCAGTCGCAGGGGTTCGATCGGACTCATGTGGATTGTCCTCGTGAGGCTCATGACAGGCATGCATCGACCAGGCGTTCGAATGACGCGCCGCCGCGCATCGGATCGGCGACCGGCAGGCCGAGGCGGTCGGACTCGGACGCGAGCAGCCGCAACGCCGCGGTTTCTTCGAGCCGCGAGGTGTTGAGCCCGACGCCACCGCAACGGATACGCGGATTCGTGCGGGCGCCCAACCGCAGGGCGAGATCGATCGTCTCCTCGATGGAAGGCAATGCGTACGCGGGATGACCCAGCACGCGTTCGCGCCCCGCTTCGTGGCAAGCCACGATGACGTCCGGCTGGCTGCCGTGCAGCAACGCGAGCGACACGCCCGCGTACGCCGGATGGAACAGAGAGCCCTGCCCTTCGATCACGTCCCAATGGTGTTCGGCAGCATCGGGCGAGAGCATTTCCGCCGCACCGGCCGCGAAATCCGCGACCACCGCGTCCATCGGAATGCCGCCTCCTGCGATGAGGATGCCGGTCTGGCCGGTCGCGCGGAACGTCGCATCGATGCCGCGCGCGACGAAGGCATGCGTCAGCGCGAGCGCCGTGTACTTCTTGCCGAGCGCGCAATCGGTGCCGAGCGTCAGCAGGCGTTTGCCCGTGCGCGGTTTGCCGGTGGCGATGGGAATGGCCGATGGCGGTTCACGCACGTCGATCAGCCGGCGCCCGAGGCGCGCTGCGGCTTCGCGCAGCACGTCGATGTCGCGAAGCCGCGCGTGCATGCCGCTGACGACGTCGAGCCCCGCTTCCATCGCGCGCACCAGCGCAGGCCACCATGTCGCGGGAATGAAGCCGCCGGAGTTCGCCACGCCGATCACGATGGCCTTCGCGCCGGACGCCGCTGCCAGTTCCGGCGTCATTCGCGCAAGGCCGGTGACGACCGTCGCGCCGTCGATCGCGTATTCGCCGACGCAGCGCCCGCCGGCCCAGTCGCGCAGGCCGAAGGCGGTTTTCGCGTAGCCGGGCTCGGTCGTGTCGCCGAGGAACAACAGGTAGGGTTGCGGAAGAACGACGTCGGACTTCAAGTGATTCATCCTGGTACAGGCGCGCCGCAACGCGCGGGCGGCTCGCGGGCCGCCCGCGTCCTGCCGGTTCAGAAGCGGTAGTCGACTTCCACGCCGAAGGTGCGCGGCTGGATCGGCGAGGCCGCGGTGTGGTGCGTGATGCCGGTGACCTGGTCGACGATGTCGTTCATCGTCGAATACGCGCGCTCGTCGGTGGCGTTCTTCAGGTACGCGCGCAGCGTCCAGTTGGTGTTGGAGAACGCGGCGTACAGGTCGAACGCGTAGTAGCTGTCGATCACCAGCGGTTCGGTGATCTGCTCGTCCAGCACGGTCGGCGGATCGAGCAGGCGCACGATCTGGCGTTCGGTCGTGCCGTTGGTGCGGTCGTCGACCCAGCGCACGCCGCCGCCGAAGGTGGCGCTCCAGTTGCCGCCCAGCGGGACGAACCAGTCGGCCGTGATCGACCACGTCAGGTCGGGCACATACGGCATGCGGTCGTTCTTGAGGCCCGTGTTCACCTCGACCTGCGCGGGGCCGGCGGGGACGATGATCGCCGGGAAATCCTCGTCGATCTTCGCGTCGTTGTACGCCGCGTTGACGCCGAGCGTGAGGCCGTCCACCGGACGGAACACGGCCGAGGCCTCGATGCCGCGACTGGTCGCTTCGCCGCCGTTGACCAGGCCGCTGATGCCGTTCACCTGCGACGCCACCTGGATGTCTTCCCAGTCGATCTGGTAGGCGGTGAGGTCCAGCACGACGCGGTTGCCGGCGAAGGCCGACTTCATGCCGATCTCGTAGCTGGTGAGCATCGAGGAATCCACCACCGGCGGCAGGCCGGGGGCGAGCACGTTCGGGCCGCCCGGCTGGTAGCCGGTGGCGGCCTTCGCATAGAGCATCACGTCCTCGTTGAGCTGGAACTGCGGCGTGACGCTCCAGGTGAAGACGTCTTCGCTGGAGTCGTTGGTGCTCGTACCGATCGGCAGCAGGATGCCGTCGCTGACGATCTGCGCGAAGTCCTGCTCGTTGCGCGAGAAACGCACGCCGGCGCCGAGCTTGAACCAGTCGTTGAACTTGTAGGAACCGTTGGCGAAGACCGCCGTTTCCTCGTACGTGCTCGGGATCGCCAGGTCGCCGAGCGTGGACAGCCCCGGGATCGGCGATCCGTCGAACTGCGTGATCGGCACCGTCTGCGCGTTGTCGCCGTCCTCGTCGGAATAGAACGTGCCCACCAGCCACTCGAACGGCTGGCCGGACTTGGAGGTCAGGCGGAATTCCTGCGTGATCTGGTTCAGGTCCAGCGCATAGGTGAGCGACGCCCGGCCCGGCGGAAGCCCGAACAGCGCGGTGAACGGGCCGTAGGTCAACGTCTGGTCGCTGGTGATGACGGTGTGCGTGTCGGAGTAGCTCGTCGCCGAGACGAAATCGGCGAAGCCGAGGTCCCAGTCGACCGTGAGCGCGTAATGGTCGAGCTCCTTGATGAACGGCTCGTCCTCGTAGATGTAGTCGCTCAGGCCGGCGATGGGCTCGTGCGTTTCCGGATCCAGCGCGATGGTGCCGTTGTTCTCGCTGTCGATCTCCTGCCGCATCACCGCGAACTGGGCGCTGATGACGTCGCTTTCCCACAGCAGCGCCGCGCGTGCGCTGGTCTGCTCGCCTTCGTTGATGTCCTTGCGGCCATCGACGAGGTTGTCGACGTAGCCGGCGATGTCGTTGCGCGCGTAGCTCACGCGCAACGCGAG
The DNA here is from genome assembly GCF_057747855.1 of Lysobacter sp. SCRH-1R. Lineage (NCBI taxonomy): Bacteria > Pseudomonadati > Pseudomonadota > Gammaproteobacteria > Lysobacterales > Lysobacteraceae > Lysobacter > Lysobacter sp. SCRH-1R. The sequence goes on from NZ_CM173227.1 coordinate 2,949,980, forward strand.
GGCGTCCTGCACCAGCGGCAGGTTCATGCCCACGCGATAGTTCGTGCCCAGGTCGCCCGCGCCCTCGGTGTCGGACACACCGCCGCCGATGCGGAACTCGCGGGTGGAGGTGTCCGGCTTGCGCGTCATGTACTTGAGCAGGCCGCCCATCGCACCGGCACCGTACAGCGTGCCCTGCGGGCCGCGCAGCACTTCGATGCGCTCGATGTCGTACGGGAACAGGTCCAGCGAGAACAGCGTGGCCTGCTGGTAGAGGCTGTTGGAGCCGACCGGCGTTTCGTCGAGGTAGGTGCCGACGGTCGAGCCGGGCGACATCGCCGCGATGCCGCGCATCGACACCTGCGTCTGGCCCGGCGTGCCGTTGGACTGCAGTTGCAGGCCGGGCACGTAGCTGGCGTAGTCGGACATCTGCGTGGCGTTGAAGTTCTCAAGCTGCTGGCCACCGAGCACGGTGATCGCGGCGGCGACCTCGCGGATGTTCTCCTCGCGCTTGTTCGCGGTGACCGTCATGTTGTCGAGCGTGGTGATCGACGATTGCGCGGCGACGTCGTCCGCCGACGTCGTCGACGCGCCCTGCTCCTGTGCCATGACCGGCGCGGCCAGCGCGAAGGCCAGCGTGACCGCCAGCGACCGGTGGATCGCCTTCGTCAGCGGGCGGCGCCGCATGGCGGTGTCGTCGCGCTTGTCGTGCATGTGCATTCCCCTCTCCCCAGAGTTCGCCGGTTGCGACCGGTCTGTCAGCCCAGGACGTCGCGGCGCGGGCGGCCCGGGCCGTCCGTCGCGGGTGCGATGTCGATGCAGGAACGACCGCGGTGCGAGGCCGCGGTCGCATCGTTGAAGTCGTTCGGACGTGCGGCGGTGGTGCGGTCGAATCGCGGCGCCGGATGCGGAAGGTCCACGGCGAGGCCCGCCACGCGGGGCCGCTGCCGTCGATCGCTGAAGGGTAAGCCAGTCGTCATGCTGCGCTCCTTCACTCCGTATCAGGATCTAAACATCCTGATTGGAAACATGTCAATCGGATCGGGCGTGTTCAGCCGCAAACTTCGCGTCGGGATCGTTGCCGGCTTCGGCCCGGCGCACCGCACCGTCCAGCAGGCGCAGCAGCGTGCCGGCCGCCGCGGCCACCATCGCCATCGCGCCGAAGAACGCCGACGGCCCGATGCCGGTCCACAACATGCCCAGCACGCCGGCCAGCAGGTTTCCGCCGAAGGAAGCGAAGAACCAGCCGGCGATCGTCGTCGCGCCATGCCCCTTCGGCGCGAGCCGCGCGAACAGGCCCAGCCCGATCGGCAGGATGAACAGCTCGCCCGTGGTGAGGACGAGGAAGAACAGCGCGAGCCAGATCCAGCTCGCCTGCCCGTGCGCGGACGCATCGACGAAGGCGAGCATCGCGAACGCCGCACCGACGCCGAACGCGCCCATCGCCATCTTCCGCGCCGGGGTCGGTTCGCGGCCGCTCCGTGCCTGCCGTGTCCAGTGCGCGACCAGCAACGGCGTCAGCGCGATCACCAGCAGCGGATTCAGCGCCTGGAACCAGGTCATCGGAATGACGACGTCGCCGGCCAGATGACGATCGATGCCCGCATCGGCCCACAACGCGATCGTGTTGCCGGTCTGTTCGTACGCGCCGCGGAACAGCATCACGCACAGCGCCACCGCGACCAGCGCGATCACGCGTTGGCGCAGCGCGTGGTGCGGCGTCGTGCCGCCGCTCGTTTCGACATCCTGCGAACGGGGCGCCGCCGTTTCCGCCGGCAGCCAGCGCTGGCCGAGCACATACAACGTCAGTCCGCCGAGCATGCCGATGCCCGCCGCGCCGAAGCCCCAGTGCCAGCCGTACACCTCGCCGAGCGTGCCGCATACCAGCGGCGCGAGCAGCCCGCCGAGGTTCGTGCCGACGTAGTAGAAGTTGTACGCCGAGCCGCGCCGCGGATCGTCCTTCGCATACAGCCCGTCGATCTGGCTCGGCAGGCTCGGCAGGAACAAACCGTTGCCCAGCGCGATGGCGGCGAGCGCGAAGAAGAACAGCGATTCGGACGCCATCAGGAAATGACCGAACGCCATGATCGTGCCGCCGATGATCACCGCGCGTCGCCGGCCCAGCCAGCGGTCGGCGATGACGCCGCCGACGATCGGCGTGAAGTACACCGTTGCGGTGTACAGCCCGTAGATCATCGACGCCTGCTGTTGGCCGATCAGCAACTGCTTGGTCATGTAATAGACCAGCAGCGCGCGCATGCCGAAGTAGGAGAACGTCTCCCACATCTGCGTGAGGAACAGGATCGCCAGCCCCGGCGGCTGCCCGAAGAACCAGCGCGTGCCGGCGCTGGCGCGCGGCGCGGCGGCGATCACGCGACCGCGTCCGGCGTGCCCCATACCGCATCGGGGCAATCGACGTGGCCGTCGGCGTAGACCACGCCCGGCGTGCGGTCGCGGTCGAGGAACAGCGGGCCGTCCAGATCGACGATGTCGCAGAACTGGCCGAGCAGGAACGCCGGCGCCATCGCCAGGCTCGTGCCGACCATGTTGCCGACCATCACGCGCTTGCCGAGTTCACGTGCGCGCTGCGCCATCATCAGGCCTTCGGTCAGGCCGCCGCATTTGTCGAGCTTGATGTTGACCACGTCGAACCAGCGCGCGCGTGCTTCCAGTTCGTCCAGGTCGAGGATGCTTTCGTCGGCGGCGATGGGCACGGTGCGATCCACGCCGTCGAGTTCGGCCTCGTGCCCGCGTCGGCAGGGTTGTTCGAGCAGCGACACGCCTTCATCCGCCAGCACCGGCAGCAACTGCGAGAGCGTGTCGGGCACGTAGCCCTGGTTCGCATCGACGCCGAGCCACACGTCCGGGCGCGCCGCCCGCACCGCGCGAAGGCGCGCGATGTCGAGATCCGCCTCGCCGGTGAGCTTCACCTTGATCGCCCGCGCATGCGTGTACGCGCGGGCACGATCGGCCATGACCGCAGGCTCGTCCGCGCCGACGGTGAAGGTGGTGAGCAGCGGCCGGGGCCGATCCATGTTGGCGAGCTGCCAGGCGGGCACGTCGGCCAGCGCCGCCTCCAGTTCCCACAACGCGCAGTCCACCGCGTTGCGCGCGCCGCCGGACGGCAGAAGCGTGCGCAGTTCGTGCCGGCCGACGCCGTCCTGCAGGACGTCGCGCAGGTACTCGATGGCGGGCAGCATCTTCGCCGGGGCGTCCTGCGTGTAGTACACGCCGGCCGCTTCGCCGCGCCCGGTGCGCCCGTTCTTGCGCAGGGTGACGAGCGTCACCGGCGAGACTTCGAAGACATGTCCGGAGATGCGGAACGGAGCGGACAGGCGCAGGTCCTCGTTCCGCAGCCCGAGCTGGACGCGGTGGGTCTTGGTCACGACGATGCTCCCGGAAGTGCGCGGCGGCTCATGCCGCCGCGCAGGTGGGTTCGGTCAGTAGTTGGCGCTGAAGCCCATGAGGTGCGTGGCAAAGCCGATCCACAGCAGCGCCAGGCACGAAACCGCAAGCACGATGCTCCACAGCTTCGCCCACCACGAGCGCGGGCTGCGCAGCACGACCCACGCATTCCACAGCGCGATCGCCGCGCCCAGCGGCAGCACGATCGCCGCGAGCACGCGCAGTGCGATCACGTAGACGTCGCTGGCCGGCGACATCATCGCCAGGTCGGACATCATCGCGAAGACCATGCCGATCATCGCGCCCATCGAGGCGAGCACGGCGAGCGAGGCGATGCGAACCCAGCGGTGCGCGCGCGCGTCGGTTCCGGTCAGCGGATAACGCGCACCGTAATGACGGCGCACCATCGCCGACACCGGCCATGCGATCACCGTGAACAGCAGCGCGGCGAGGCTGCCGACCAGCATGGTCAGGAACACGCCCGGCGTCTGCCACCACGCGGCGCGCTGGAACACCATGATCGCGGCGATCGGCTCGGCGCTGAAACGCACCACGCGGCCGTCGACGACTTCCGCCGCGAGGCGGTCGCCGCTGCCGGTGTCCTGCCACACGAAGGGGGCGATCTCGCGCCACTTCTTCGGCGCGCCGCTGTAGCCTGCGAGCATCGGCACGCTGATGGTGCCGTCCTCGTTCGCGATCACCTTCGCCTGGCCCAGCATGTAGACCAGGTTCATGAAGTTGGAATCGGCGCGGCGGCTGCTGTTGTACGCGCCGGCGATGAGCTGCGCGTGTTCCTTCGCGGTGGCCTCGTCGATGCCCTTGGCGACGTTCGACGGGCCCGGCAGGTAGCGGTTGGCGAAACCGGTGACCAGTCCGTCGCGGATCAGGCGTGCGCTGCCGTCCTTGCCGGCGCTGTTGGTCGACACGAAGATGCCGATGCCGTCGTCCGGGAACAGCTGCAGGTCGCTGTGGAACCACTGCGTGTCGCCGCCGTGGGCGATCGCGCGATGGCCGTTTATCGTGGTCTCGTAGAAGCCCAGCATCATGCGGTTGAGCGGCTTGATCGAATCCTGGCCGGTCTCGTGCATCTCGCGCGCGGTGGCTTCGCCCAGGATGCGCGACTCGCCGAAGGCGCCGTTGTTCAGGTGCGCGATCATGAAGTTGCCCATGTCCGCGGCGGTCGATGCGAGGCTGCCGGCGGGCGCGAGGTTGATGTACTCGTACGGCTGCGGCTTGCCGTCGGACGCGGTCTTGTAACCCTTCGACACCAACGGCTGCAGGTGCTTCTCCAGCGGCTGCGAGAAGCTGGAATGCCGCATCTGCAGCGGCTTGAAGATGTGGTTGGCGACGTAGGCCTCGAACGGCTCGCCCGACACGCGCTGCACGACGTAACCGGCCAGCGCGGTGGCGTAGTTCGAGTACGCGGGCGTGGTGCCCGGTGCGTAGACGCGTTCGGGGATCCAGTGCTTGAGCGTGGAGTCCAGCGGCGCGATCTCCTTCTCGCTGTTGGCGATCAGCCCGCGGATCACTTCCTCCATGCCGGCGGTGTGCGTCATCACGTTGCGCAGCGTGACCGGCTTGCCTTGAAACGGCGGGATCTCGAAGTCGAGGTAGGTGTTGATGTCCTTGTCGAGATCGAGCTTGCCCTGTTCGACCAGCTGCATCACCGCCGTCCAGGTGAACAGCTTGGACACCGAGCCGGGGCGGAACAGCGTCTTCGCCGGATCGACCGGCTTGCGCGTGGCGAGGTCGGAATAGCCGTAGCCCTTCTGGAACAGCACCTTGCCGTCCTTCACCACGACGACGACGGAACCGGCGACGTCGGTCTGTTCCAGCGCGTAGGGCATGAAACCGTCGACCCAGGCTTCCAGGTCCGCGGCGGTGAGGCGTTCGTCGGCGGCGGGCACCGGCACGGCGACGGCGGACGCGTCGCCCGCGAGCGGCGCGGGTTCCTTGGGCGGCGGCGGCGTGGGCGCCTGCCCGGCGGGCGCGGCAGCGATGGCGGACATCGACGCGGACAACAGCGTCAGCGACAGCAGCGCCGCGGTAATCGGGCGCCAGCGGAAACCCGGCTTCGCATCCTGCGCAATCGGACTCGTCTTCAAGGAACGCACTCCCCACCAGTGAATACAGCCCCGTGCGGCAGGCACGGCCTGACACCAACTGACCCCGTTGGAGATAATGATCCTGATTGGAAAATTGTCAACCGGGTCCGGACGTCACCTAGAATTACAGGCCAACGGCCCGTTCGAGGCCGTCCGGGTCCCGGCCCCGCCCCACCGCCGGCCCATGCAGGAGCATTCATCGGCATGACCCAGCAGCACCCGACCATCGGCAGCCTCCTGCGCGCCCTGCGCGCCCGCAACGAATGGACGCTCAAGGAAATGAGCCAGCGGTGCGGCATTCCGCTGTCGACGCTGTCCAAGGTCGAGAACGACCGCCTCACCCTGACTTACGACAAGCTGCAGCAGATCAGCCAGCGCCTGAACATCCGCATGTCGGAACTGTTCGCCGAGGACGACAACACGCCCGAGCCGCCGGTCACCGCGCGGCGCAGCATCGGGCGGATCGAGGACGCCGTGCGCGTCACCACGCCCAATTACGACTACTTCTATCTGTGCCCGGAACTGCGCCGCAAGCGCATGATCCCGGTGATCACCCGCGTGCGCGCGAAGAGCATCGAGGAGTTCGGCGAACTGGTGCACCACTCGGGCGAGGAATACATTCACGTACTCGAAGGTCGCGCCGAGGTGCACACCGAGTTCTACGATCCGATCGTGCTGGAAGCCGGGCAGTCGGTGTACATCGATTCGAACATGGGCCACGCGTACATCGCCGCCGACGGCTGCGAGGAAGTGGTGCTGCTGGGCGTGTGTTCGAGCGCCGACGAGCAGCTGATGGAATCGCTGATGCACCTGCACGGCGACGTGCCGCGCACGGGCACGCGCTGACGCATCCGGCCACCCACCCCGGGTGCGCTTCGCTTACCCGGGCTACAAGAGCTGGGCAACCGGGCGTTTGTAGCCGGGGCAAGGCCAAAGGCCGCACCCGGGGACAACGAAGCCTCAAGCGAAATGACATTCGCGCGCCCGACCCCGGGTGCGCTTCGCTTACCCGGGCTACAACGACAGGGAATCAGCGAGCCGCTTCGCGGCGCCGACGCACGCGGCGCCAGACGAGCCCGACGACGACCACGACCGTCGCGCCACCAAGCAGCCAGGGCAGCAGCGCGCGATCCTGGTCGGCCGGCAGTTCGACGGCGTTGGACGCGCTCGCCGCGCTGAGCGCCGCCTGCGCCGCGTCCGGCGTGAGATGCCAGCGCCCTTCGCGCAGTTCGACCTTGCCTTCCAGCGGCGGCAGATGGAGTTCGCGCCAGTGGATGCGCAGGTCGCCCACGCGCGGTTCCAGCGGATTCTCGGCGCTGCCCAGGCCGTCGCCTTCAGGCTGGAACGATGCCGCGAGATTGGCCGGCAACCGCGAGAAATTCGGCCGGAACACGCGCCATTGGCCGAGCGTGCGCAACACGTTCACGTCGATGGGATGGCCGTCGAGCGTCGCGTCCATCGCCCACCAGCGACGGTTCTCGATCGGCTTGCGCGGGTTTTCGTGGCCCGGCGCGAAGCCGGACGAATCGATGCGCGCCGCGTTCCACACCTGCGTGTAGCCGTCGCCCCGTGCGCGCCACTGGTACATCTCGACCTGGCGATCCAGGCCGAACTGGCGCGTGGTCACGCCGAAGTCGCGATCGCGCAGGCCCTTGGCCGATTGCGGCGTGCCCAACGGTTCCTCGCCCGTATCTGCGCGCACGTCGGTTTGCCCGAACGCCACGGCGCCCATCGCGAGCGCGCACGAGAACGACAGCGCGAGCGCCGCGCGCGGAAACCTCATGCCGCCAGCGCCCTCGCGTGCAGCTCGGGCACTTCATGCGCAGTGCCGAACTTGCCCTTCTCGTCGCGCACCACCTGCGCCAGCGCGCACTGCGGATCGTGGGTGAAGAACAGATGCACGTTGCGGCGCAGCTTGTCGGCGAGGAACGCCTTCTTCTCGTCGATCAACAATTCCGCGTTACGGTCGTAGCCCATGGTGATGGGCACGTGCACCCACGGACGGCCCGGGATGAGATCTGCGCAGAACACCACGCCGCCGTGCGTTTCGCCGTCCACGCGATCTGGGCCGACGATTTCCGACAGCATCAGCCCCGGCGTGTGCCCGTCGCTGTAGTGGAAACGCACGGTATCGCCGAGCGCGTTCGAGTATTCGCCATCGACCAGTTCCAGGCGGCCGGTGGCTTCCAGCAGCGCGGGAAGTTCGGGAATGAAACTGGCGCGGTCGCGCGGGTGCGGTTCCAGCGCGCGCTCGTAATGGCGACGACCGACGACGTAGGTCGCGTTCGGGAACAGCAGCTTCGGCGCCTGCCCTTCGCTCCACGGCGCGAGCAGGCCGCCGGCGTGATCGAAATGCAGGTGGGAGAGGACGACGACGTCGATGTCCTCGGGCTTGAAGCCGGCGTCATGGAGCGAATCGACCAGCACGTGGCGGTCTTCCACCACGCCGTAGCGTTCGCGCAGCTTCGGCTCGAAGAACGCACCGATGCCGGTTTCGAACAGCACCGTCTTTCCGTTCAGCGGCGTGGCGAGCAGCGCGCGACACGCGAGGTCGATGCGGTTCTCGTCGTCCGGCGATGCCCAGCGGGCCCACATCGCGCGCGGCGCGTTGCCGAACATCGCACCGCCGTCGAGCTTCTGGCTGTTGCCGAGGATGGACCAGAGTTTCATGGCGTCACCATTGCGTCGTTACGGCTCGATTTTAGCGCTGCGGGCGGGGAAATCGAATGGCACTTCAGGGGTCGTTGGCAGGTGCCGGCGTCGCAGCGGCTACTACTTTCCGGCACCCCGGCGAAGGCTTGAATTCAGGCCGTAACGCCTGAACGCTCCAACATCGGCAAACCACAGCGCCGTCATTCCAGCGAAAGCCGAAACCCATCTCGATGTTGCTGGTTCGTGAGGCGCGAAGGACGTGAGCCATGCGAAGCGAAAGCATCGCAAGAACCGGCGCTCATCGGCCTGGATCCCGGCTTTCGCCGGGATGACGTTCCGGCAAAGCCGCGTCCGCGTTGCGAACGCGGGCCAGATCGTCACTTCACCAGCACATCCGCCTTCCCCACCGGATTGCGCGGATCCGTGCCGCCTTCCAGCGTGTTGGCGCGCTTGTCCCACGACACCGTCTGCAGGTTGCCCCAGGTGCGTTCGCCGTCATTGACCTTGTGGCCCATCGCTTCCAGCGCCTTCACCGTTTCCGGCGACAGGGCATCGGGTTCGGCCGAGATCACGTCGGGCATCCACTGGTGATGGATGCGCGGCTTCGCGGCGACCTGTTGCGCGGTCAGGCCATCGTCGTAGGCGAGGATGCCGATCAGCACCTCGGTGATGATGCGGCTTCCACCCGGCGCGCCGAGGATGGCGAGCTCATCCTTCGATTCGATGAAACTCGGCGTCATCGAGCTGAGCATGCGCTTGCCCGGCGCCGGCGCGTTCGCCTCGAAACCCATCACGCCGAACGCGTTCGGCGTGCCCGGACGCAGCGCGAAATCATCCATTTCGTCGTTGAGCAGCACGCCGGTGCCGGGCGCGACCAGGCCCGAGCCGTACAGCAGGTTCACCGTCTGCGTGGTCGAGACGCGATTTCCCTCGGCATCGAGAATGGAGAAGTGCGTGGTCTCGTCGTCTTCCAGCGGCGCGGGCTGGCCGGGCAGCAGGTCGCTCGGCGTGGCTTTCGACGGATGGATGCCGGCGCGTTGGCCGGCGGCATAATCGGCGCTGGTCAGGCGCGCGAGCGGCATCTTCACGAAGTCAGGATCGCCGAGGTAGATCGTGCGGTCGCGGAACGCGCGGCGCATCGATTCGGCGATCAGGTGCGTGCGCTGCGCTTCATCGAGCGACTTGAGGTCCCAGCCCGACAGCATCTGCAGCATCTGCGCGATCGCCACGCCACCCGACGACGGCGGCGGCGCGGTGGTGATGCTCCAGTCTCGGTACTTGAAATGCAGCGGTTCGCGTTCCTTGACGCGGTAACCGCTGAGCTCCTCCGCGCGCCAGCGCCCGCCCTCCTCCTTCACCGCGGCCAGCAGCTTCTTCGCCACTTCGCCCTTGTAGAAACCGTCGAACCCCTTCTCGCCCAACAGTTCCAGCGTGCGCGCGAGGTCCGGCTGCCTGAGGACCTCTCCCGCCTTCGGCGGCGTGCCGTCGGCGAGGAACACCTCGCGCGTGCCGCGATAGCGTTCCATCACTTCGCGACGGCTGGCGTAGCCGCGTTCCAGGCGCGGATAGACCTCGAAACCTTCGCGCGCGACGCGGATCGCCGGCGCCAACGCGGTCTTCAGCGGCAGCCGGCCGTACTTGCCCGAGACGTGCACGAGCGCGGCCGGCAAACCCGGAATGCCCGCCGACCACGGGCCGTTGGTCGCGCGGTCGTTGTCGAGCTCCCCGTTTGGCGTGAGATAGGCCTGCGGCGTGGCCGATTCGGGCGCGGTTTCGCGCGCGTCGACGAACACGTCCTTCCCGCTCTTCGCATCGTGCAGCAGGAAGAAACCGCCACCGCCGATGCCGGAGCTGATCGGCTCCACGACCGAGAGCATCGCCGACACCGCCACCGCCGCGTCGAACGCGTTGCCGCCCTGGCGGATCATTTCCATGCCGGCGTCGGTGGCGAGCGCGTGCGCGCTGGCGATCGCGGCACCGGGCGGATGGGTGGTGGTGGCCTTGTTCGCCGGCGCTTGCGCGGGGGCGGCCTGCAGCGGAGACGTCGCGAGGAACAACAGGCTTGCGGTCAGGAGGGTTCGGCTGGCCAGCACGCGCAACGTCTTTCGCATCAGGGGGTCTCCTGTCGCAGTCCGGCCAGTTTGGCCAGCAGTTGTTCCTGGGTTTCGGGATGGTCCGGGTCGGGGTCGATGCACTCGACCGGACAGACGACCACGCATTGCGGCTCGTCGAAATGGCCGACGCATTCGGTGCAGCGCGCCGGATCGATCACATAGATCGTTTCGCCCTGCGAGATCGCCTGGTTCGGGCAAGCCGGTTCACAGACGTCGCAATTGACGCAGAGCTCGTTGATCTTGAGGGACATGCGGACATTGTCTCATGCCCGGCACGCCCGCCGGTCACCCGCGCCCGATGCCCAGCCCGGCCACCGCCTTCGGGTTGCCGAACACTCCGATCTGCCCCATGTGCACCGAGCGCACCAGGGGCACCCCCAGACGCCGCCACCGCGAGCGCGGAGGGCCGGTTGAGCACGGCCTGCTCCACCTGCCCCATGTCGATGCGCTTGCGCGGATAGAGGGCGGCGACCACGTCGTGCCCGGGGGTAATCGAACATTCGCACCAGGTCTTCGGCGACGACGCCCATGTCGTCGTCCCGCAACAGCATGTGCGAGGCGCTGGAGTTGAACAGGAACCCGTTGGCGAGCGTCGTTGCGCGCCAGGAGCGCAAAAAGCACGGGCCCGCTTTCGCGGGCTGGATCCCGGCTTTCGCCGGGATGACGTCCGGGCAAAGCCGCGTCCGCGGAGCGGACGCGGGCCGGAACGTCACTTCGCTTCGATGAACTCGAACTTCGCGCCCGACGGCTCGACGGCGGCCTTGACGCGGTCGGTGTCGGCCGGCGCGCCGATGAACATCACACGCACGCCCTTCATCGTGCCCGGCTGGGCCTGGGCGAAAGCGGCGATGGCGAGGTCGGCCGACTTGGCCGAGTTCTGCGAGCCGAACGCCAGCAGCGTGCCGTCCACGCCGCCACGGGCCACGTCGCCCGTCGCCTTTTCCAGCTGGCGGTCGTACTCGCCCTGGAAGTCGGCGCCGGCCGGATCCGGCAGCGTGTACAGGTAGACGTTGGTCGCGCCTTCGATGTTGCGCTTGACGACCTCGGTCAGGTACGTGTCCCACGCCGCGCTGTCGTTGGTGGTCGGCGCGGCCAGCGGGGCCTCGGCGACGGCGGCGGTCTTTTCTTCCTGCTTGTTGCAGGCGGCCAGGAGCGGCATCGACAGGCAGGCGATCAGCAGCAGGCGGGTGGTGGTCTTCATCGGATTCCCCTCGGTTCGTTCCGGGTGTTGGTGGTGATGGAGCGTCCGATCCGGCGGCGCCGGATCAGCGTGGAGCACGTTGCCACTGCGCCTGCAACGCGGCGTCGACCGCCGGCGGCACGAAGCCGGAGACATCGCCGCCGAGGCGGGAGATCTCGCGCACCAGCGAGGAGGAAATGAAGCCGTACTGTTCCGCGGGGGTGAGGAACAGCGTCTCCACGTCCGGGATCAGATGGCGGTTCATGCTGGCCAGCTGGAATTCGTATTCGAAGTCGGACACCGCGCGCAGGCCGCGCAGCAGCACGCCCGCGCCGACCTGCGCGACGAAATGCGCGAGCAGGCAGTCGAAGCCGCGCACTTCCACGTTCGGATGGTGGGCGACGGCCTTCTTCGCCAGGTCCACGCGCAGCGCGAGCGGCAGCGCGGGCCCCTTGGCCGGGCTTTCGGCCACGCCGATGACCAGGCGTTCGAACAACGGAGCGGCGCGGTCGACCAGATCGATATGGCCGTTGGTGATCGGGTCGAAGGTGCCGGGGTAGACGGCGATTCGGTTTCGGGCCGCGGTCATTCGAAGTCAGGCATGGGCGCCGGAATCCGGGCTGGCCGGCGCGGCCGGCAGTGTAGCAGTGGCGGAAGCGCCCCGCCGGTAGAGCCCGTAGCGCACATCACGGGTGCGGCCTTCGCGGTGCGGGAGCCAGTCGACGGACAGATCGAACGCGGCCTCGTGCGGGGCTTCGACGTAGAGCCAGCCCCCCGGCTTCACGACCCGCGCGACACCCGGCAGCACCGCGTCCCACAACCCTGCCGCGAACGGCGGATCGACGAACGCCAGGTCGAACGTACCCGTCGCCTGCGATGCGAGCCACGCCACCGCGTCGGCCTGCGCGATCGTCGCCGCATCACCGCCCGGCAGGCGCGCGGCGGTGGCGCGCAGTGCCGCGGCCAGCGCCGGATCGCGTTCGACCAGGACGGCCGCCGACGCGCCGCGCGACAGGGCTTCCAGCCCGAGCGCCCCGCTGCCGGCGAACAGGTCCAGCACGCGCGCGCCGGGGAGCATCGGCATGAGCCAGTTGAACAAGGTTTCGCGCACGCGGTCGGAGGTCGGCCGGAGGCCGGCGACCTCGGGCACGCTCAGCCGCGTGCCGCGCCAGCGGCCACCGATGATGCGGACCTTGCCGGTTCCGCCGGACGGCGCGGCGGGTGGGCGTCGGGGCGCTTTGTTCATCGGGGGCTCTCGAGGGCCGGTGCTAGCATGTGCGCATTCTCGCGCATTCCCCCACGCCGCCTCGATGTTCGACTTTTTCCGTCGCAAGAAAGACCAGACCCCGGCCGATGCGGCAAAGCCCGAAGGCGCGCAGGAGCGCTACAGCATCGAGGAACTGGCCGCGGCGTTCCCGTCGCGCGAGGCCGAGCCCGAACCCGCCCCGCAGACGGAAGCGGTCCCGGCGGATGTCGCGCCCGCATCGCCGTCCACGGCGGAACCGGTCGCCGCCCCAGCCGAACCCGAGCCCGTTCCCGCCGAAGTGATCGCCGCCGCGCTCGACGTCGAACCGGTCGCCGCCGCGGCCGATCCCGACATCGCCGCCGCGGCACCGATCACGCCGACGGTTCCGGTCGCCGAGCCCGCCGCCCCCGGGAAGACCGGCTGGCGCGAACGCCTGCGCGGTTCGGCCTTCGCGCGCAGCTTCAGTGGGTTGTTCTCGCGTCATCCGCGCCTGGACGACGACCTGCTCGACGAAATCGAAACCGCGCTGATCACCGCCGACGTCGGCGTGGGCGCGACCACGCAGCTGGTCGAATCGCTGCGCAAGCGCATGAAGGCGCGCGAATTCGCCGACGCCAACGCGCTGCTCACCGCGCTGCGCGCCGATCTGATCGCGATGCTCAAGCCCGTCGCGCAGCCGCTGCAGATCGACACGAATGCGAAGCCCTTCGTCCTGCTCACCGTCGGCGTCAATGGCGTGGGCAAGACCACGACCATCGGCAAGCTCGCCAAGCGCTTCAAGGACGAGAACCGCCCGCTGATGCTCGCCGCCGGCGACACCTTCCGCGCCGCTGCCGTCGCGCAGTTGCAGGCGTGGGGCGAGCGCAACGGCGTGCCGGTCGTCGCGCAGGGGCAGAATGCCGATGCCGCCTCCGTCGCGTTCGACGCCTTGCAGGCCGCCCGGGCGCGCGGCACGCAGGTGCTGATCGCCGATACCGCCGGCCGCCTGCACACGCAGCAGGGCCTGATGGCCGAGCTGGGCAAGATCAAGCGCGTGCTGCAGAAGATCGACGCGTCCGCGCCGCATGAGGTGCTGATGGTGATCGACGGCACCACCGGCCAGAACGCGCTCTCGCAGCTGCGCCAGTTCCATGCGGCGGTGGGCGTGACGGGACTGGTGGTCACCAAGCTCGACGGCACGGCGAAGGGCGGCGTGGTGTTCGCGCTCGCGCGCGAGTTCGGCATTCCGATCCGCTTCGCCGGCATCGGCGAGCGCCCGGAAGATCTGCGCGTGTTCGACGCCGAAGCCTTCGTCGACGCGCTGCTGCCCGAATCCCTCGGCGCCTGACGCCGCGCCGGCACCGCATGGCCGCGCCGGAACCGCAACCTTCCCCGCCGCGCCGGCGCCGCATCGCGCTGCTGGTGCTGACCGTCGCACTGGCGCTGCTCGCCTTCGCGCTGCACTGGATGTCGCGACCGGACCGCGTCGCCGCGTTGATCCTCGCGCGCGTCGGCAGCGCGCTGGGCCTGGAAATCACCGCCAGCGGCGCCGCCGAATACCGCCTGCGAGGCACGCCGATGCTGGCGATCCGCGACGTCGTCGCGCGCAAGCCGGGCGATCCGACGCCGCTGCTGCGCGCCGAACGCATCCAGCTGGAACTGCCGTGGTCGACGATCCGCGCGCTCGGCGCCGACCTCACCGTGCGTCGCATCGAACTGGACGCGCCCGAACTCGACCTGCCCGCTCTGCAGCGCTGGATGGCGACGCGTCCGCCGTCCACGCAGCCGCCGCGCATGCCGACGCTGACCGACGGCCTGCGCGTGGTGCGCGGTCGCGTGATCGGCGACGGCTGGCGCGTGGAGGCGTTCGACGCCGACCTGCCGTCGTTCGCGCCCGATCGCGCGGTGCGTGGCCGCCTGCTCGGACGCTTCGCCACCGGCGCGGTGCGCGTCCCGTTCGACGTGCATGCGGCGCTGACACGCCCGGCCGCGCGCGCAGGACTCGGGGTGGTCGGCAACGTCACCGTGCAGTCGGCGCCGTGGACGATGCCGATGCGGACGCAGCTTTCCGGACGGCTGCACAACGGCGCCGACGGCATCGGCCTGGACGACATGCGCCTGGGCGCCGACGCGACGTACCGCAACGGCGACACCGATCTTGCGTTCACCTACGGCCTCGCTGGTCCGCTGCGCGTGCGCGAAGGCACGTTGCGCATGGCGCCGCTGGGCGCGGTGGTGTACGGCACCGGCGTGGTGCCGAGCCTGCATTCCTCCGGCGCGCTCACTTTCGGCGATGCGCTGGGCCTGCGGCTCGACGGCACGTTGTCGTCGTGGCCACGCGCGTGGCCGGCGTTGCCGTCGCCCCTGTCGGAATCGACCACGCCCCTGCCCTTCGAACTCGACTATCGCGGACGCGCCGATCTGTCGGACCGCACCGCGCTGCGCCTGGCGCGCGACGACACGCGATTCGACGGTTCCTTCCGCCTGCCGGCCATCCTTGCGTGGGTCGACGCATCGGCTGGCGGTTCGCCGCTGCCGCCGCTGGACGGCCGACTCAGCAGCCCACGACTTGAAATCGCCGGCGCCACGCTCGAAGGCGTGGACGTCCAGTTCGGCGAAGACGCATCACCATGACCGCACGCACCACCCCGCCCGATTTCGCCGCCCGCCTGCTCGCCTGGTTCGACGTGAGCGGTCGCCACGACCTGCCCTGGCAGCATCCGCGCACGCCGTATCGCGTGTGGCTGTCGGAAATCATGCTGCAGCAGACGCAGGTGAAAACCGCCGCGCCGTATTTCCAGCGCTTCGTCGATGCATTGCCGACGTTGCGCGACCTCGCCGCCGCGCCGCTCGACGACGTGCTCGCGTTGTGGTCGGGGCTGGGCTACTACGCCCGCGCGCGCAACCTGCATGCCGCCGCGAAGCAATGCGTCGAACGGCATGGCGGCGATTTGCCGCGCGATCTCGATGCGCTCACCGCACTGCCCGGCGTGGGACGCAGCACGGCGGCGGCGATCGCCTCGCAGGCGTGGAACGACCGTCACGCGATCCTCGACGGCAACGTCAAGCGCGTGCTGAGCCGTTATCACGGCATCGATGGATATCCGGGGCTGCCGGCGATCGAGAAGCAGCTGTGGGCGCTCGCCGAGGCGCACGTCGCCAGCGCGCAGCTGCCCGGCACGCGCATGGCCGATTACACGCAGGCGCAGATGGACCTCGGTGCGACGCTGTGCACGCGCGCCGATCCTGCCTGCGTGCTGTGCCCGCTGCAGGAGGACTGCGTCGCGCGGCGCGAAGGCCGTACCGCCGAACTGCCCACGCCCAAGCCCGGCAAGACACCGCCGCAGAAATACGCGCACGTGCTGTGGGCCGAGGACGCGCAGGGCCGCATCCTGATGCTGCGCCGCCCGCCGACCGGCATCTGGGCCTCGCTATGGACGCTGCCGCAGGCCGACGACGCCGACGCCGCGCGCGGATGGTTCGATCAGCACCTGTCCGGCGACTACGCCAGCGCCCGCGCGCTGCCGCCGATCGACCACGCCTTCAGCCACTACAAGCTGCAATTGCAGCCGCTGCGCCTGCGTGCCGAAGCGCGTTCGTGGATCGGCGACAATGACGACCTGCGCTGGGTCGCGCGCGAGGAACTGGCATCGCTCGGCATTCCCGCTCCGATCCGCAAACTGCTCACGAACCAAGGCGCCTGACATGCCCCGCACCGTCTACTGCGAATACGAGAAGCGCGAAACCGAAGGGCTCGATTTCGTGCCCTGGCCCGGCGAACTGGGCAAGCGCGTGTTCGCGCACATCGGCAAGGGCGCGTGGGCGGCGTGGCTCGCGCACCAGACCATGCTCATCAACGAGAACCGTCTCTCGCCGATGAACCCGCAGCATCGCGCCTTCCTCGAAGGCGAAATGACCAAGTTCCTCTTCGGCGGCGACGCGGCCAAACCGGCCGGCTACGTGCCGCCGGAGCAGGAAAGCTAGGATGTCTTCTCGCGCTCGGCCGTCTGCGCCTCGCGCTTTTCCTGCTCGGCGGCCTTGAGCGACTTCACGTTGATCGGGCGCATTTCGCGGATCCAGCAGGGCATCTGGTTCGGCCCGCGGCCGAGCACGATGACCTTGTCGAAGTTGGCGTACACGCGCCCCATCTGGTTGGTCACGGTGATGGCGTTGGCGAAGTCCAGGTCCTGGCAGCGGCCCTTCAGTTCGATCAGGTAGGCGGTGCTCGGCTTGGTCCACACGGCGAGCGCGGAATCGCCCAGCGGCGTCCAGCCGTCGAGCCTGCCGAAGTACTGGAAGTTGGCGACCGGCGCGCCGGCGTTGGCGCGATAGAGCGCGAGCCGGTCGGCATCGCTGATGCGCGCATCCGTCGCGCACGCGGTGAAGGCCAGGGTCGAAAGCAGCGCTGTGAGAAGGGCTTTCATCGAGGATTCCTTGCAGCCGACCGGGCTGCGGCATGGACCGTCGCCCCATCATGCACCCGCCCGCCGCACCCGCCGGACCGCCCCACCCGACCCGTTCAGCACACATCCGGCTTGCGCAGCCCGACGGCCATCCGTATCATTCCGCTTCTCGCACGGCCAGCCCGTTGCGGAATGGCCGGGTAGCTCAGTTGGTAGAGCAGGGGATTGAAAATCCCCGTGTCGGGGGTTCGATTCCCTCCCCGGCCACCATGATCAAACGCAAGCCCAGTAAGGCTCTCAGGCCCTACTGGGCTTTTTGTTTTGAGGCTAGGCCCGGATCGTGGGTAGCACCTGGGTAGCACGGCGGAACGATCAGCGCCCTTCGTACAGCGCGACCGGATCGTTTCGGAGCCGCCACGCGTTCCATGTGCCGACTGCAAACATCACGAGCCCGGCAACTGCGAACAGGCGCGGCGCCCACATGAAAGTCTCGAAGATGGGCTGAGCGAGATCCGATGCGGACGCGCCAACGCTCTTCAGGAAGCCGCCGAGGATGATGGCGACCAGCACGAGCACGCCTGCCTGCAACTGCATGGCCGTCGCCCTGCGCTGCGCCTTCCGATACCACCGTTCGAAATCCATTGCTCACTCCGTTGAGGTTGGGGAGGTGGCATCAGACCTGCCCCCGATCTCACCGGTTGCGACCCGGTCCCAACCGGCCTGCAAATCATCGAGGCTGGCCCCTGGCCTTGGGCGATTCGCCGACGTAAGCTGACGACCTGCAAGACGCGACCGGCCCGCTATGGCCGACACTTGAGAAAGTGACGCGACTGAGTAGGGCGACCCGTTCCCGTCATTTCGCCCGCTACGCCTGGCGCAGAGCCGCTGAGGCGTTGATGGATGAGATTGTGAAGTTGCCCAATCAAGGCGAATCGCCACTGTTACCCCCTGTTCTCAGCGGCGCCGAGCACCACAGAGACGAGCCCGGGTCTCCTTGATATCTGTTGTTAGCAGTGGCAGCTTGGCCCGCGTTGCGCGGTCTCTTTGGGGCCTGAAAAAACGCTGCGCCCAATCGGTCACACATGTCCACAAACGTCCACCCTGCTTCCCAAGGACCGGACATGCCATTCCACCGATCCTTGCCGCATGCGAGCATGGATCAATCGGTTGAAGGGCGACACCATGTCCGATGAAGGCGAATCCATGCTTGAGCTCTTCGGGGCGCTCACCAACTGCCTCTCCCGTGCGATCGCCCAGATGACGCTTCGCCAGCTCGATGCCTACGAGGCAGAGGTACTTGAGATGCTCCGCTCGCGTGACGACGAGTCGCCCGCGGCGAATGCGTTCCGGTCGGTGATCCGGGACATCGAGAGCCGCCGAGCGCACCTCTTTCTTCAGTAGCTCTCACGCATCGCGAGGGTCCTCCATGCGAGTCAAGCCCCAAGCGGAAAAGGAGTCCTGCGTAAACGACTTCCTGGACCTGGCCCGTGTCCGGCAGGACATGAGGTCAGATCGGGAGCTCGCGATCGCTCTTCAGGTCGGATCGCCCGCCCTATCGAACTGGCGCCGCGGGAATAGCCATCCGAGTCCAATGACCTGCATGAAGCTCGCGCAATTGGCTGAGCTTCCCCTCGGGCTTGTCCTCGGAACGATTTGCGAAGCGAATGCGCCAAATGAAGAGGAGGCGGCGGTTTGGCGCAAGCTCGCCGAGGAATCCGTCGCTGCCAAAGGCATGGACGCGGCACGTCACCTATCGAATCGCTAAATCGGAGTTGATCGGTCACCACGTGAGGGCGCTACTTCTAGCACCCAGCGGCCCCTCACGTCTTCCCGCCAACGCCCGGACCTGACACTGCGACCTGCCGCGTCTTCAACCTCGACGAAGCGCCCTGCTCGTTCACCTGGCACAGCGGGCGGACCATCCAGGACGAAGCGGAGCACCGGTTGCTCCGGAACCCACGCCCAGACGAAGGCCTCCCAAAGGCGGCTCTTCTCCAGGTCTGGGAGGCGGTCGTAGCCCCGCGCATCCAAGAACGTGGCGAACGCCCTTCGGGCTCTCGGATCGTCTTGCGCTTTCATCGGCCAATCCCTGTTTGGCTTGGCCTAACCGTATCGGTCTACTCGCCTTGAGCCTGTGACCGAGGAGAGACGCACGCGTGAAGGTCCATCGACCTCAGGCGCAGGACGGGCGCAGGTGGTACGTGTGGAAGGTGTGCAGGCGGCGCACGTAAAGCTCTAGGCGGGCGTGCCCTGTTGTTTGGGTGCGGTAGACCTGCGTCGGCGCTCCACGTATTCCTTGGCTTGAGGCCATCGGCGTTCCCTAAACAGATCAGGGAAACTGCCCACGTCTATTGCCTCAAGTGGATCTATGCCGAAGTCGCGGAAAACGCGAACGCCTACAGCGGACACGGCCAACTCAATGACTCTCTCAGCCATGGGCAGAGCGATGCTTCGGACTTGATCATGTGCGAGCGCTCGGGCCAAAAATTCACGTACCACAGCTACCGCAAGGTGAGCTTGTGCAATCCCCTGCGCATTCCGCTTGTTAGGTAGCATGTCAAGGTTGTGAAACCGACTTTTCAAGCAATCGAACGGGTGCATGACCCGAAGCGGCGAAACTGCGCCTTCAAACTTGATCGGAATCGCACGCGCCTTTAGGCGCACTTCGTCCTCAAGCTTGTACCCGCAGAGCGCCCCGAGATAATCGATCTCGGTTTCAGCGCTCGTGCCGTCGGGCACTCGAACCATCAGCACGGCGGTATTCGGCGTCAGATGGTCCGGATCTGGGAAATGCAACGTAACGGTCAAGCCACGCCCTTCAAGAATGTTTGAATGGGCTTCGGCTGCGGCTTTGTCGCCCAAATAGTCAAAGTCCCGCGTGACACCTGATTCGAGTGCTGTTGGTACCGGCATCTCAAAGACGTGGACCCACGTCGCCAATGCCTGCCCAGCGACAAGGATGACGTCAGGATTGTCTGGAAGGAGCTTGGTTAGCTCTTCGGTGCCACTCACCGAAACTTATTCGGCCACAGCACCTTTGCGCCCGCCTGGCGGACAGGGACCATGATTGGCATCTTCAGCTCAGGATGCTGACGATAAAGTGCCAACTCGCTCGCCCGATGCTCGCTTTCGACGCGCACGAGCATCTTCGAGTCATGGATGACTCTACTGTTGCTGGCTTGGGAAAGCTTCATGGGGTTAGTCCCCTCCAAAAAGGACCGGGCTTGCGTTTAAACACTATCCTCGGGGAGTTGACGCCGCAAGTCAACCAAGGGTGGACACATAAGCCATTGATTCGACTAGTCAAACGCCTGCAATTTCACCCTGTTCAGAGACTGGCGCCCGTCGCGGCTGCAAAAACGACCCGCTCGGGTTAGTTTCTAACCGCCCCTGAATACGGCAGTAGGCGACCCGAATATGTGCTATTCCGCCCAGATCTGGGCCGACTACAAGAAGTTCACCCGCCAGTTCGGTGCCATCCTGAGCATCGGTGACTTCACCCGGATCTTCTGGGAGCGCCGGGAAGGCGGCAGCCCCAAGATCCCAAAGGCCATTGAGCTGGCCTTTGCTGAGTCGCGGGACGAGTGCGACGCCCAGGTCAAGCAGATGATCGACGAGGCCCGGGACGCCGAGTTGGCCCGCATCGATGAGCGCATTGCCATCCAGCAGGAGAAGATCGCCGAAGCCGAGGCGGCGCTCCAGAAGCGGGTGACCAAGAAGTCCCAGGAGATTATCCGGGTTGCCCAGAACCGGATCGCCGGGGAACGGGCCAAGGCCGATAAGCTCCAGCGGACCGAGCCCGCCGAAGACGACGACCGCATCTGGCCCGGCGACTACACGTTGGTGATGGTCATCGAGGACGGGCGAAAGGTCGTCAAACCGATGCGCTATCAGTGCCGCCTGCCTGGCTGGACCTTGGCTGACGAGAAGGCCAAGCCCGGCACGTACAACGCCCGCCGAGACAGCCTCAAAAGCGTCTGGAAGCGCCTGTACGGCTACAACCACGGAATCATGGTCGCGACGCACTTCTACGAGAGCGTGGCTCGCCACGACTACGAGCAGCGTGCGCTGTCCGATGGCGAGCGCCCCCAGAGTTTGGAACTGGAGTTCACTCCGCAGAGCGGCGAGCCGCTTTACATCCCCGTGCTCTGGTACGCGTGGACGGATGGCATCGAAGAACTGCTCTCCTGCGCGGCCATTACCGACAACCCGGAACCAGAGGTAGCGATGACTGGCCACGATCGGACGATCATCAACATCAAGCCCGAGCATGTAGACGCCTGGCTCAACCCGGACCCGAAGAACCTCGCCGCAATGGACGAGATCCTTGAGGACAAGCGGCATCCGTTCTATGAGCATCAAGTAGCGGCTTAGGCCCCTCTCTATCAACAACTGTAGTACGCGGAGGACGGGGAATGGCCCAGGCATGTGATGGATGCGGGAAGCTCTTTGCTACGTCCGCCCTTCTGCAGTTGCACATGTTCGAAATGCACGGAGCAGCAACTGCTCCTAAGGCACTTACCCGCATCCGTTCGAGGCCACTGAAGAACGAAGTACCTAGCACTCCTAGCGAAGCTCGGAAATCTGACAAAAAGGCACGTCCGAAAAAGTCAAAGTCCGTTCGGACCGTACCCGGCGGACGCAGCCTCACCAAGTTCCGGTGACAGATCTTCGCGACGAAGAATGCTGTCACCAATCGTCAGTTTTGCCGATGCTCCTCCGGCACATAACCCAGGTCAATCAGGATGTCCGTGATCTCGATGCTCGCGTCATCAATGCAGTCATCGTTCGCCGCATCCCGGACCGCATCGGCCAGGTCGGCGACCCGCGGGAAGATCTGATCCTCTTCCGGGAACCGCGCCTTCAGATCGTCTGCACACAGGCGTAGTTGCTCAGGCGTAGCTCAATCTCCGCCCACGAGAATTGAGCGCGTTAGCGATGGATCACTTCGGACCCAGAATCCGTGATGGCACGACGGATCCGAGTCTTGCGAGCTTGCCCGGGTGGCGTAGAGAGTATATCGCGGTGATCTTCACCCCATCGGTATCAATCCACATTGCGCCCGTGACTACCCCCAGCTCGAGCCAGAACACGGCCGGCAGGCCGTTGAGCGTGCCGACCTCGTATCGGGTAGCCGGGGGCAAGTGACGCGCGATCTGGAGGTACAGGCGCGCCAAACGATCTGCGCCGCACAAGGGATGCAGCGAGGCGCGGACAATACCTCCGCCATCGCTGATGTGGATGGCGTCCTCAGCAAACAGTGCTCGCAAAGTTTCGAGTGATGGTCGCGCCATCGCGTCGATGAAGCGATTCAGCAGGCGGCTGTGTACCGCGGCGTCGACTTCGAAGCGCGGTCGGCCATCGCGTAGCCGGACTTTGGCGCGGTGGGCGCGTTGCCGGCAAGCATCGTCGGCAATGCCTAGAATCTTTGCGGCCTCACCATGGCTGTATTCGAAAACGTCATGCAGCAAAAAGGCCGCACGTTCATCGGGGCTCAGCCGCTCCAGTAGCAGTAGAAAAGTAAGGCTCAGGCTCTCGTCACGTTCGTGGACAAGCTCGGGCTGGTCGGACTCCGGCGCCAAGGGCTCCGGCAACCATGGCCCCACGTAATGCTCCCTCTCCGCCTTCGCCCGCCTCAAGCGATCTAGGGATAGGCGGCTTGTCACAGTAATAAGCCATCCTTCGGGGTCTTCAAGCTCCTCCAGGCTATGGGCCTGAAGGCGGAGCCATGCATCGTGCAGAACATCCTCGGCATCCCCAAGCGTCCCTAGCATCCGGTACGCGATGCCGAACAGCCGAGCACGATGTCGCTGAAACACAAGGGTGGACTGGTCCATGTAGTTCTCCTGCTCCTACCCAGGACGTAACGGCGCTGCAAAGTGTGACCACCCGCGCCTTGCACGCCTAGCCCCATCTGAGGCGCGCCACTGGACCCTGGCGGAAAGCACGCTTGGGCACCTCCAACTCACATAGTTCGTTAAGGACAACCGACACCCGACGTCTGCACGCGCGGCCGCTGAGCTGCCAGGCTGTCACGAATTGCGGGGCTTGGACGTCCACAGGATTGATGGGCTGGCAACGGGCCAGCTCAGCAACTTCAACAAGGACTTCCACACCATGAAACGCGCTAACTGGTTTACGGTTTCCCCCGAGGGTGCCAAGGCAATTGGGGCCCTGCACCACTTCGTCACAACGGGCACGGCCCTGCCGGCCAAACTTATCCACTTGGTGTTCTTGCGGGTCTCGCAGCTGAACGGGTGTGCCCACTGCATCGACATTCATACACGCGATGTCATCAAGGAAGGGATGTCGGTGGACACCGTCGTCCTTGTTCCGGTCTGGCACGAAGCCGAGTACCTGTTCTCGGAGCAGGAGCGGGCAGCCTTGGCGTGGGCCGAAGAAGTCACGCGCGTAAGCGAGACGCACGCCTCAGACGCGGCGTACGCTGCGGCCGCAGCGGCATTCTCCGAGAAGGACTTAGTGGAGCTGACACTGACTATTGCGGCGATGAATGCGATCAACCGCTTGGGGATCAGCTTCCGATTGAAGCCTCGCGCGAAGGCAGACGCATAGCGCGATCTCTGGGGGAGTCTGGCCGGATCCTTGCACTGGTCTCTCCGGTGCTCCGCCCGTGATGTCCGCTATCGGCCCATGAGCGGAGGTCAGTCTCACACTGTGAGACGGGGCCCCCTTAGCGTCCCCACCCCTTTCTCAAGGAGGACACAACTTTGAAGACCCAGTACTACACGTCGTCTAGCCTCGATGGCTTTCTTGCCACTGAAGACGATTCACTGGAATGGTTGTTTCCGCTCGGCGACATCAGCGAGACCAGCTATCCGTCCTTCATTGAGGGCGTCGGCGCGATCGCGATGGGATCGTCGACCTACGAATGGATCCTGCGCAATGCAGGCACCGTCTCCGAACAGACCGGAACGGCGTGGCCATACACTCAACCGACCTGGGTCTTCACAAGCCGCAAGTTGCCCACGATGGAAGGTGCCAACGTAACGTTCGCCAACGGCGACGTGCGCGCGGCTCACTCTCAAATGCTCGCAGCTGCCAACGGTAAGAATGTGTGGGTCATGGGCGGCGGCGGCCTCGCCGCGCAGTTCCATGACGCCGGATTGCTGGACGAGATCACGGTGCAAATCGGCTCCGCGACGCTTGGATGCGGGAAACCGCTGTTCCCGCGACGACTCCTCAGCCCCGGCCTTGCCCTGATCTCGGCAACGCAGGTTGGCACCGGCTTTGCAGAACTGACCTACAACGTTCTGAAGGATCGCCGCTAACCTGATTCGCGAATGCTGATGTCCGCTTCGGGTCGGAAGCGGACATTACCATCTGCGCGGACTCGGCTAGTTCTCTTCTCTGGGCTGCTCCAGAACGAGGAACCCATCCTCCTCGCCGTGGCTGCGCAGACGGTTCCTTCGACCGCACACCGGGCACATGAAGTGCAGGCCGAAGCTATCGACGTTTGCCTCGGCTTCGTCGGCCTCGAACTCGGTTCCGCAGCGGATGCACTTCCACATGCCGCGAGTGTACGCCGTGCTAAGGCTTACGAGCGGTGGTCCCTGTAGGCGCCCGCTTGATCAGAGCATCCCAGTTTGGCGTGGCCTTCGGCTTTGCCGGCTTCTGAGCCCCCTTCAATACAGCCACTCGTTCCACGAGCGGCCGGCCCACCGCGTTCGGCCGGAACGGCACGCCCATCACCGCAAGCGCGCGGCACTGTGCAGACCAGCGCTTTCGCGCGGTCAGCTCCTCTACCTCATCAGGGGTCAGCCAAGTCTCAGACATCGCCCCCTCTCTTCTTGCGCGGCTTGTACGGCCTCAAGCGTCCGGCGCGGAGGTTCGGATACGCATCGAGTGTTATCGAGCGAACTCCGACGCTGGAAGCTTGGATCGGGTCCCAGTGCGGGGAACTGTCGATGGCTCGAAACAGGTCAGAACGAGAATAGAGCTTCCTTCCCATGAAGCGCCGGGGCACGATGCCGAGATCGCGGTAGCCCTCGCGGAAAGTGGACAGGGCGACGCCGCAATACTCTGCGGCCTCAGCCTCGGTAAACCAATCCTTGCCTTCGAGGTGAAGGCGCTCATTTGCCATCAGCGCGCGCCGTCCTGCGCGCATTCTGGCGATTGCTGTTCCGGTACTCCACGACCTCGCCGGCTCTCCACGTCGCCGGCTTGAAGGTCAGCCGATCCGGGAACCCCGGCTTGCAGGCTACGGTCGCCAAGAAATGCTCCGGGGTGATTCCCCAGAGCTCGGCGCATTCGGCCGCGGACAAGGCTAGCTCCGTCCATGGAACCTTCTCGGCCACCGTCATCGGTCGCGCTTCCTGCGAACATGGAACCGATTCGTGTCACGCCATTCGACTATCTCGCCAGCCTTCCACGCTGCCGGCTTCAAGTTGATTCGCTGAGGAAACGTAGGGAGGCAGGCTACCGTTCGGAGAAAGCGGTCCTTCGATAGGCCAAATAGCTGCGCACACTCATCCGCAGCCAAGGCGAGCTCTGTCCAGGGCAGTTTGTCGAGTGCTGACACGCGCATCTCCAACAGCTCTGCAAGTCAAACGAAGTCACCCAGCATCTGAGGCCAAAGACTCGGCTTGGAATTTACCGAACAAACCCGCAAAGCTGGTTGACTCAATCCGTAACGCCTTGATCCTGCTGCGCGAATTGCCTCAGGTTCGCCAGCGCCCTAGCCCGCCCCTCCGTGGTTCTAGGCCCAGTGCTGCACCCGCCGTGCCACTTACACCGTCGCTTCCCTGGAAGGCTCTTCCCGCGGCACGGATGACCGGCCCGGGTCTTGGCGCCGCACACCACCCGTTTCTGATTGGCCCTGCCCTGCGACCCGGACGCCACCGAAGTCATTCGCGCGCGCATAGCGTCCAATAACTCCGGCACCCGCCCCGAACCCATGGGGTTTGATTTCCGTTGATTGTTTATTCCGGTCAGCTCGGCCCACTCGGCAATGATCGCGTCGATGATCCCGCTGTTGGTGTTCAGCGGGTAGCACCGTCCCCGCTTGTTGCCGATAGCAACCAAGGACTCCGGACAGGGGTAGTAGTCGATCCGCGGATTACTGGCGCGCCTGGCGCGCTGGGACGTGTTGGCCCCTTCGTGTCGCTCTGCCATCTCTAATTTGCTCTGTTATAGAACCAAGGCTCTTGCCCGAGCTGCCATGCAGCGCCGGGAGCGCCCGCGCCACCGGACCGGGGCCATCGCACGATTGCAAGCGAAATGGCCCCGGCTCCAGCTGAGTCAGTACGCCTTGTTCACGAAAACCCGCAGAGTGCCGCTAGCCATGTCTACGGTGGCGCCTGTGTCGTTGCGGAAACGAACAGAAACCGTATTCGCGGCCGTGACCACGGCATCCATCATCACGCCCGCCGCGATCTGGGTGAAGGACACGCCGACCACTACATCGCCGAGGTTGACGCCGTTACAGGTGATCGACTGCGTGACGCCAATGCCGGCGCCGAGGCTGGGTGGATCGACGGCTTGCGACGCGGCGAAGTCCGCCCACTTCATCACGCTACTTTCAAGGTTGTTGCGGATGTAGGTGTTGGTATTGCCTGCGTCTGCCAGCCCGCTAGCCGTGGTGATCACGTTGTTCATCACCGACGAAAGGCTGACGGTGTTGATACGCATCGTATTGGTATTGTTGCCCGTGACTGTCGCCCCAGTGGTCGCAACGTTGCCGACAACAATCCCCGCCCACGTCCCGTTCCCCGTGAGGTTGGCGGCAGTTACCACATTGCCAGACACCGTGATGGCTGATCCACCAAACACGTAGATTCCGGCGCCGTTGATAGTGTGGCAAACGTTGTCCGCAACGACCACCTGCTGGCCGTAGTCGATCGAGATGGCGTGCGTCGCAGTGCTTGGCTCGCCCGATCCGTCAGCGGTCAGGTTGGCCACTGTGTTGTTAGAGATGATGACGCGACGGTGGATCTCGGCCCCACCGGAATCGCCCAGAATACGGATCGCGCGAGCATCGGACGTTGCCGCGCCATTGTTACCCATGTTGAAGAACGCGTTGCCCTCAATCGTCGGCCCGGACAACAACTGGCCGAATGCCTGCGACCTGATTCCGTAGGCGCCGCCCGTGAACCGGTTGTTGCTGGCGCGCAGTCCGGTCCAGTTCTCGGCGCGGATACCGGCGTAATAGCAGTTTCGGAACTCGCAGCCAGTGATGTTAATCGTGTCGTGGACAAAGGATGGGTCGCCAGAATGCGTGCCGACGCCGGTTCCATTGCTGTCAAAGACGCAATCCACGATGTGGATGAAGTTGCAGTGGGTGCCATCCCACGGCCCCTCCCAGGGGTATCCGGCCTCATAGCTGCGATCAATCTGGACCGCCTCAACGTTGATCGAGGATTGCTCGCTGCCGCCAATGAAGGTGCAGCGTTCAATCGTGACGTACTGAGAGCTATTGACCTCGATATGGTGGAACGTCGGGACGTTCTTGATGACGACGCCATGAATGCGCACGCGCTGGCTATGCGCCATCGCGATGACCGTGCATGCATCCTGGAACGCATCCTTGTTGCCGTCCCAAATGCCGCCGATGATCGTCCAGTCTAGCGAGGCTCCGTACCCGCCAGTAACGCCGTTGATCTTTGGCCGGATGATGTTGTTGGTGCTGCCAACACGCTTGATCATCGCGCCTCGTGCATCGATGGTCGTGTTGCTTGGAATCTTCAAGGCCGCGCCGACGCCATACGTCCGGCCAGGAGTAAGACGGAGGACGCCACCCTCGGCGCGATCAAGCGCCAACTGCATCTTTGCTGCGTCGTCCGTAACGCCGTCCCCAAGGCACCCGAACTGCTCGGGGCTGACGACTCGGCGGTAAGCCGTGAGGATCTCTTCGGCCAGTGCACCGTTGCCGGTCTGAAGGACGCCCACACGGGAGCCGCCGTCCGACGCCTCAAGGTCGCCGCGCAGCACCGTATCTTCTGACTCGGCGCTGACTCCAGAGCGGGTCCAGATCAGTGCATCATTCGAGTCACGCAGAACGTAGTCGTAGACCTGCCCGGGCGTGAGGTAAAGGACTGCCTCACCTCGGGCATCGAGGATGACCGGGTTGGCGTTCGGCACGGAACCGGCACGGTTGGTGAACGTTGCCCGCGGCGTGGTCGTGTTGGCCGCATAGGTGTAGAGCTTGAAACCGGCGGCGGGCTGGCCTGCGTTGTCGAGAAACTGCTGTTTTGCATTGGGGCTAAGGATTGCGGGCATTTCTGTCTCGTCCATGAGGTTGTTGCTGGCTCCACGTCCTGTGGAGTACTTCCGTCCATGAAGAAGGGGCCGACCCTTTCGAGTCGGCCCCTTCGGGCTACCTATCTGCTGGCAGCACGCAATCCGCGGCTCATGGACGGAGAAGCCGGGACTACGTTCGCTTTAAGTTTCTAACACCGACGTAGTAGACTCGCGCGCCAGCACGAATCCTTAAGGCACGAAACCAGTGACGACTGATCGTTTGTACTACCACGTCACTCACCGGGCGCACTCGCCTGGCGAAATTAAGCCGCGCGGGACGTTCGGAAAGTCGCTTATGAAGGAGGACGTTGCCGACGAGCTTGGCGAGCGCCTGCGGGAGGAGGTCAGGTTTGAGCACTACCCTCACTTGCCGAGTCGATTCAATAGCAGCTTTGTTTTTGAGAACATTGAAGACGCCGTTCTCTTTCGCGACGGATTCCGGCCCGGGGCATCCATCTACCGGGTACGGTTCGTAGAAGATCCGCCAGCACTACATCGCGTCTGCTACACCGCGTGGCAACCCCATCCGAACCCTCTGTACTTGGCTCATCAGTTCTGGGGAAATCCACCTATCTACGACACAAGAACTGAACTATTCGCCGAGGTGGATATTGAGGTTGTGGATGTAGTGGAACTTGGGTCCGAATCAACACGTACTCACCAAAGACATGATCAACAAACTGATTCTTCGCCAGTCTGATTCGGACTACCCCGATCACCACTGCTTCATTACTCTGTCCATCGAATCAGATTTCGCTCCGAGATACTTGAGTTCGTTTGCCCACGGATACGCGACCATTGCGGGAGGCCCCATGGAAGGCCAGAGCGAAGGTCACGTAACTCCAGCTAGTTACGACAACCGGCACCTCGAATTTCCCGTCGGCAACTCTGTCGCGACACTTCACCCGAGCTTTTCGCGGAGTGCAGATGGCCTTGTGCTCACAGAGATGCCTTTGGCGATCGGTCTGGCTGTCACTTATCGGATCGGCGACCGCACCATGGACTACGAAGTTTTTGGAGCAACTTGGCTGTAGCGACGTGCGGCTACGGCGTACTGGCCGACTCCGGGAGCTTTCAGCGGGGAGCGGATTGCTCCCTATATAGGGCAGCGGCAGGGTGGCATTCCGTCCCGACGTACGGAGCGCCACCGACTCATTGGAAGCCTAGACTCGCTGCTCCGAAGGCATCGGAGCGGAGCCATGTACTATCGCGACCAGCAACAAGCACTCGCCCACATTCGGCTGCGCGCCGCGAGTGGTGGGAACCACGCGTTCTACGACAGCTTGGTCAGCGAAGTCGATCATGTAGCAGGCGGCTGGGAGGCTGGGCCACTGACGAAGGATGAATTTTCAGAACTGATTGCCAGCAAGTTCAGGCTTCTCGAATTCATTAAGGAGCGTCGGAGGGAGCGCACTTAGCCAACTGCCTGCCATTGGCGCGGGCGTCCCACCAGGACGCGGACCGAAAGCCATTTCCCTGGCTGCCGCTTGCCGCCGGAAGTCGAAGACACTCGCAGTGGACCCGCTCTAACTCGGCGACAGCCTCCAGGTAAGTGGCTCCCGCAATGGACAGCTGGTCCCGAAGTGCCTGCTCGTAAGCGCGCGTTACCTCTCGGTACGTCTGGATTTTCACGGACAGCAATCGAGCACGCGCCTCGATGCCGGCTGCACGGGAGCCGAACATGACGCGTGCCATGGCGTCCCGCAGGGCGATCCGCCAATGCGGCGACACGGCGCAGGCAGCGAAGTAGGCTTCCACCTTCAGCCATTCGGCTGCCGACTCGACCGAGAACGCTACCAAGAGAGAATCCAGCGGCTTCTCTAGGCATGTGAGCGCAGCCAGACCAATGCGATCCGTATTCGTGGCGGCGATCGCCAACCATCGGCCACCGCCCACTGCCGACCATTGGCGAAAGGCGCGCTGAGTGACCCTCCCATTCTCGTCCCGAACCGCAAGCGCTTCTGTCCTACCGCGCCGAGCGATGCGCATCGCGTCCACAAATGCAGCGCCTTCACCCTCCGACTCCATCCGTTCGGCGTCAGCCTGATATAGGGTCGGCGCCCATGCAGAGCCGTAGCCGTACGACCTAAGGACACGGCGCGCAGCCTTTTCCAGGCGCATTGCGTCAGCAGGCTGAAAGCGCTCACGGCGGTCTCGTGAACGGCGTGGTTCGGCATGCGACCGACGAGGCCTAGCGCGGCGCTTCGGAGCGACATCCGACAGCGCCGTCATGGGCACCACCATAGCGTGGCGTTACACGTAACGCTCATGTAACGGTTCGAGCGTGACACCAGGCGATCGCATGCCAAACGCTTGCCGAGCGCATGCCAGTGGCATCGGGTGTTTCCATGGAGATCAGACACATAGGCCGAGTGTTGCTGTACGCATCCGCGCGCAATTGCTAGCAGAGTGCTAGCACCGGGCCGGCAGAGGACGCGTCCGCACGCGTCGAGCACGCGTCGATTCGTTGGAAGCCCCTTCGAAGCCCCTTCCAAGCCCCCTTGAAGTTCCCTTCCCCACCAAGCATCGGAAGCGAGGAGAAGCACGCAAGAGCACGCAAGGGCTTCGCCCTTGGTAGATATAGAAAGGAGGCCTGTTATGGGGCCACCAAAAGTGCCAAAAAGAGGCTGATAGGCCCTGTAGTGGGGCCAATTAAAGGCAAACGGCATCATCGCTTGCCCTCTGGTGGGGCCACATTGGCCCCCTTATGGGGCAACAGTTCGCGTTTTTCCCAAAGGCGCGAAGCCTTGTGCTCGGGCGCGTACATGATGTCCTTGCCTACGTCGTCGATCGGTTCCCAGGTGATCGCGTACAAGTTGCAACGGTGGCGACCACCATGACGCGTCACCACGGCAAAGCCGGCTTCCACAGCCTCGTCCGCGGCGCGGTCACGCGTCCCGCCACTCCGCCAACCACGCGTCTTCGCCTGACTGCGGGTGAATGAGAGATCCCCGTTGTTGGAGCCGTCGAATGCTGAAGCTAAGGCGAGCAGGAACTTGACCGCGTTCCCAGAGAGCGCGTCCCACTGCGGGGACTTGATGACGTAGTGCGGCAGCCGAAGGAACGTGTGTTCCGTCCTGCGGCCGTGCTGGCGCTGCCGGCGTCGCTGATCCTTCTTCGTGTGCATTCCGCCCCCCGGCGCTCAACGACCTGCCGACGGACTGCCTCGAAGCAGTCCGGCCCGGAGCCGTTCGACATGCATGGAGACCTCCCGCAGCGCGGCCAGCATCTGGTCGCAGCGGCCGGCTCCGAGGTCACGGGACAAGTCCATGAGCTGACCGTGAGTACGGTCAGCCAGTTCGGCCAGGGAAGCCCTCCCATCTGCGGAATTAGGGGCCATGTGGCACCTCCGCTAGGTAGGTAGCGCCCCCACCCTGCGAGCCCTGTTTATCTCCCTCCGTGATGGCTGGAAATGGCCTTGTGATCCATGCGCCAGCACCATTCCTACTCCAGCCGGCAGCAAGCAACTCCTGCTCGGTCAGACACCGGCGTGAACTCAGCCCGCCGATGCCGGCGAAGGCGCCAACCCTGTGCCGATCAAAGGCTGATTCGCTGTTGAAGAGGTCACCGCAGGCAGTGCATTCGCAGCGGCGGCCGGTCAGGTTGGGGTGAGCCATTAGCCCACCTCCTTCGGGGTACGACGCCGCGGGCGACGACCGCTGCGACGTGCAGGACGAACCGAAGCCGAGCCATCACGATGGCAGCAGATGTGCCGCCAACTGCGCCCTGCCCGAGCATCGCGAACGGTGCGAGGATCGAGCCCGAGCTCCCTCGCCCAGGCCCGCGTGCTGATCTGCTTCGCTGTGCGGCGGATCTCGCACACCTGCTCCGCTGTGAGCTTGGCGTCGGAACGAAGGTCGCCCGTGGGCACACGGCCCTTGTCCAAAGCGCGAAGCAGGTTTTCCGCCGGCGTCACCGCCTCCAGGTTTGAGACGCGGTTGTCCGCCCGCTTTCCGTTGACGTGATCTACATAGTGCCCGTCGGGTATCGGCCCGTGGACCGTCTCCCAGATCAGCCGGTGCGCGTACTGGTGACCGGCGCGGCCAGCACCCCAGCCCAGCCGGATGTAGCCGTCCCCGTAATTGCGGCCCATCACCTTAGCGAGGCGACCGTAGACGAGACCGCGCGCCGGATCGACGATGTAGCGGGATTGGCAATGGAGGATCAGCCCCACGACGTGGGCGGAGACATTCACTCCGAAACCGAGCGCCAAAGTGGTGCACGAAGCGCAACAGGCAGTCATTCGACACCGCCTTTGGGCTGCACCCGACAAGACGCCTCGAAGGCGTCAAGGTCATCAGGGTGGTATGCCACACGCTTGCCAAGCTTCAGGAAAGCGGGGCCGCAGGAGCGACGCCGCCAGTCCTGGAGAGTTCGTGGGGAGAGGCCGAGCTTCGCCGCAGCCTCGCGCTCAGAGAGTGGGCGGGGGGTCATTTCCCACCCCCTTCCTGCCCGGCCAGTTTCCCCGGCAGCGCGCGAAGGCTGTCCACCAGGACATAGCGCTTCGCACCGATTTTGAACGTCTGAAGGTGGCCGCTCGCCACCAGCTCATACGCCACAGACCGGCTGATGCCGTGCTTGGCGCACTCTTCAACAAGGGGCCCGAAGGCCGGTTCCGATCGCGTTACCACAGGTCTTTCCTCCGATGTCCACGCGCATCCACGTGGCTTCGGATGGAAAAGCTATGCCCCAGAAAGCGTTGGACCGCTTAGTTTTGTGGCGCGACGTTGGACCAGAAAATTCAGTCTTCCCAACCGGGCTCGGGAAGCTTCGCAAGCATCTGCGAAACTTCGTTCTCAGAAATACCTTGGGGGAAGAACATGGAAACGATTCTGGCGATCAGCGACGGCGACGCATGACCGGCTGAGTTCTTGAAGTACTGCCCAAGCTGCCGCGCAACGAAATTCCGCTTCGCATTGGCGTGCGAGGGACGTTGGAGCGCCGGAACCTTCGCCATCGCGTCAAACTCCGCTGCGAGCCGCTTGAACAGCTCTGGTAGCGGCGGGACGATTCCGGGCACCCCTTCTGAGGGATCGCCATGGATGAGCCGCCAAGTCTCGTGCGCCTCAGTACTCGCCACCGAGTGATTAACCGGCGACTCCGGTGCGTCCGGGTCGTCCTTGGGCCTGTTGTACTCATCCCAGTCTGCCTTCGTTACGCGCCCAGCCACGTCTCCCATCCGGTAGCCAAGAGGCTTTCCCTCCTGCTCAATCTCTGCGGTTTTACGAAGGTAGAGGTTGTGCAGCCGGACGCGAGCATGGACCTGAGTCCGCTCTTCTTCCGTGTACAACTCCATGAAGTCGAGGGGCTCACCCGTCAGGTATTCCCGCAGGAGATTGATCCTCTCAATCTCAGTCGCCAGCGAGCGGGCATGACTTCTGAGGCGGGTCATTAGCTTGCGGTGATCCGAGGGAGTGGCCTTGCTGATCCTCGCCCAATGGTCGAACGCACCACAGATGGTGAGTGGGAGCGTGCTCGTGAGGTTGTTAGGTCGGTCGTAGGACTTCTCGATCGTTGCCCAGACATCTTCTGCGCCCGGGCTAAAGATCAGCGTGCGAGCAACATCCTTGAGCTGGGAATCGGACCCGTACTCGTACACCTGCCATAGGTTGAATGGCACCCATGCTGGGCCCGTGTGGGTCTCCGGGTCCATCTCCTTGGCGAGCAGGAACTTGCTGGACCAGTCGTGGCGGTCCAACACTTCCGAAGGCAGGGGCTCGCCCTTGATGTCCGCCAAGCCGAGGACGAAACCGACTGCATGTAGCTGGGATCTGTCCTTATCGCGCATAGCTTCCGACCCTCTCGGCGACTTTCCGTTTCCTCATGTTGCCTTTTGTTGCCTCGCGTTGACTCATGGATTTGTGGCTGGCCTCCAAGAACTCAACGGCGGCCGGGCCTTGTTAATCCCTGTTAACAGCTGTCAACTTCTGTAAACCGAAACGGTGCGAACCCGCGCGAACCGCTGCGAAAGGGGGCGAAAGCCGGCGAAACGATCCTAGGCGACGCTCGGCGGCGTGGGGCCTGACAGCCGATCGAACACGTAGAACAGCGCGTCCTCTGCATTCCGGACCTGAGGCCAGTCCACCCCGAGTCCACCGAGCCAGTCCTTCACGGCAGAGCGCTTACGCAGGCGTGCTTCCAGCGCCGGGACCTCGCAGCCCGGCACATCGCCAAGTGCCTGCTTCAACCGCTCTGCCCTCTCGCCCTCGCGCGAACACGATGGGACGACCTCGTCGATGTCTCCGATCTCCTCCACCGACCAGTCATCACCGAATTGCTTGAGCCACATCCACCTCTTCCAGAGTTCCCCCGTCTGCGCGCGTGCGGGGAAGGCCACGATTTGGGCACAGGGACCCGTCTTGACCTTGGCTCCCCTCTTCCTGGTCTTCGGGAACTGGATCAGCTGACCCGATTGGCTATTGGTTGCGGGCGCGGTCATGCTGCACCATCCGGATGGAACTCTTCAGGGGCCATCGCCTTCACAAGCCGGGAAGCCAGCTGACGAGCCCTGTCGTCGAGCGGCGTGGGATTCGCGGGCCGGTTGCGCATCTTTTCCCAGTCTGTCTTGATCGCCATCCCGGTCGCCGCGCTATCCCACACATCGCGCGGAGCCATGTTCGGGAACTTTCGACGAATGAACTGGCAGGCCTTCCGCATCTCGGTCTGCTCCTGACGGTTCCGGTAGATGCGTTCCGGTGGAAACGAGACGACGATGGCGGTCATCGGCCACCTCCCGCAGCACGGGCGCCGGCCAAGTGCGCCATCGCCGTCCGCACTAGGGCCTGTTCGGCCGGGCTGAGCTCCAGAAACGCGGCCAGGAACGAGGCTTCGTCTGCCGTCAGGGTGATTAGCGTGCCCATGAGACCCTCCCGATCAGACCGGCGAGGAACTCGACAAGGGTCACGGGCGAAGACTGGATCGGCTTGGCGGGCGCGGCCGCGATCGCCTCGGCATACCCGCGGACCCGCAACTTGTCCCTAGTCGAAAGGTCCCTATAGATCTTCAGAAGTCGTTCTTCTTCCTGCCGGTTCGCTGTAGTCCAGACGGTCATGGCTACCTCCTGCCCCTTAGGGCCACGGCCGCCTTGCTCGGGGCCGTTTCTGCAATTACACTAAATCTCCTTTTTTGCAATTGCAAGAACTTTATGGCGAGACCACCCCTGCCCGAATCAGAACGACGTACGGAAGTCCTCCAGCTCCGGCTGACAAAGGGGGAGCGAAAGGACTTGGACGAGGGCGCAGAAGCGTCAGGGGAGCAGGTGTCGGAATTCATCCGAACGGCCGCTCTGGAGAAGGCCAAGCGTGTTAAGAAGAAGGCCGGGGAGCCCAATCAGGGCTGAGGAGGTGATCGATGCGCGCGATAGCTATGGCTGCGGCCATGGCTTGGCTGCTGACTGGCTGCGGCCCAAGCCTGAAGGATCAGGTTGAACACGCCCAACACACGGCCGAGGAAGCGCTGAGTATTGCGCAAAGTACGGCATCAGCCTTAGATGATGGCACTGCGTCGGGGAACACGTTGGCGTCTGAGGTCGAAGAAGCCAAGCAGGCGGCGGACGCAGCACTCGCTGCCGCGGAAGCGACATCGGCCCACGCGGAGGCACTTGAGGCCAGAATTGACGTGATCTGCTCTAGAGCGCCGGCTGCGTGCTACTGAACTTGCTCGCTAACTTAGCCATGGTAGTGCCCATGAAGGTAGCTATTCTCTCCGCCGCCCTAGCCGTGAGCTGGTCCGCGCAGGCGGCTGACGTCGCTTCTTGTTCGGATCCAGTTGGGCAAGGGTACTTCCCAGAGATCGGCCTTATAGGAAAGAAGGATGCCGGCTGGTCAGAAGAGAGAATCACTGGCGGCATCACGAAGCTCGTTAAGACCGGAGAGAGTGACCTTGACATCCTGTTTGTGGACGCGCGTAAGGATATCGTTTCTGCTCGCGACGACGGCGGGCGCGTTTCACTCCTGACCAAGGGAGAGAATGCCTTTTCCGTCATTGTCGTTTACCCAGGCACGACCGCAGAGGTTTACACGTTCCTAAAGAACAGCTCAGGGCATCTCGAGTATCTTCACACCCTCAGCAGATCTGGAGACGGAGTGCTGATCACGAAAGCCTCCGTGATGCGCGGGGACTGCAGCTACATCAACTTCGACGCGCTGTAGCGACCGGAGCCGCCGACAAGGATTGATATGGCGAACAGCTTCATCTACGAGCTCACAATGGCCCTCGTTCCAGGCGCATTAGCGGGCTACTACTTCGGCCTGCTCATGGCGAAGCAGGCAAAGTTCAACGCCCTAAAGCACGAAGCACTCAGATGCGTCAGGGTCATTGACTACATGGGTGACGAGCGAAGGACGGACTTTCAACACACCGAGCGAGTCAAGGAACTGCACTTGATCGCCTCAGAACTCTTTCACCTTAAGCATCGTGGTGCAGGAGAAAAACTGTTGATCATCGTCCGACAGGTGACCGACTTGATTGCGTCATCCAGGGAAGTTCCTGTCGAAACGACAGCCTCCAACTTCGCCCGGTGGCAGAAAGAACTACGAGCGCTACGCCCGGGATGGCGCTTCATCCTGCCTTGGGGACAGATCTAAATCTGCCAACAGCCCCGAGGCGTCTGGGCATCCACCATGTTGCGTGCCGTGCTAGTTCGCCGCGCCGAGACTTGATAACTCGCGACACGATACTTTCGCAGTGCCAGAGGAATTGCACTACGGCAGAAAGTAATCGATTCGCCGTTTCGTCTGACAAACCCGCCGAGGGCGTCGATCGAGGTGGCGCCTCCGGCGGGACCCTGCCATTACCCCACGGCCCAATGCTGCTCGTGCTCATGTCGAAAAGTTGTGAGCGGTGCTTCCAGCTTAGTCGGCACGAGCAGTAACGGTTATTGTCGGTAGATCAGCTCGCCGAGCCACGCCGGAGCGGAATGATCTTCCTGCCCTGTCCGCCGAGAATCCTTTCCTCTAGACGCTCCATCGGGCTCCGTAGGCGCTCCACGTCGTCCGTGAGGTAGCCAGCCGTCACGTCAGCAAGCTGGCTGTGCGCCGCAATGGCCTTGAGCGCATACGCAGACACGTCCATCGCTTCCAGCAGCGAAAGCGCGGTGCGCCGCAGGTCATGCGGTGACCAGGTGATGCGTGCACCCTCGGCGTCCTTGATTTTGTCTAGGAAGCGCTTCGAAAGCCTGTTGATAGGCTGATAGACGATCCTCCCCTTCTCATCGCGCCCCAGCCCCGGGAACACGTAACGGTCCGATCGCCCGTCCTTCTGCCGCTGCTTAAGCATTGCCAGCATCTGCGGCCCCAACGGGAGCGAGTGCGCCACCTTGCCCTTCATGCGCTCCTTGGGAATGGTGATCGTCTTGGCCTTGAAGTCGATCTCTGACCATTCGAGTCCCGCGCCGGCCGTCCACCGAAGGGCGGTGCACAGCAGGAACAAGGTCAGGTCGCGCTGCGTCCCACTCAGGTCAGGCGGAAGATCCTCGGGCAGCGAGCGGACCGCAGCCACAAACTCAGGGAGGGTGTCGCCGATGAGGGCCCGCTTTCGACGGGCGACATTCCCCCACCCCTTCGTCGCTGTGATGCGCTTGGCTACGTCAGGGAGATCTAGGCCCCGCTCAGCCCTCAGATAGTTCACGACGGCCCGCAGCGCGCGTACAGCGCCGTCCGCGCGTGCAGGGCTGGCCTTGATGCGCTTCCGGGACAAAGCCGTCTCCACCTTCGCCTGGGCGCGTATATCGCGAGTCTTGCGATCACGGTGACGATCGCGGACCCGTTCGGGGGTCAGATCGATCAGCGGGCGGTCCCAGTAGTCGCCGAAGGTCGTCCGGAGGTCGCGTTCGTAGGTCACCTTCGTAGCGGGCCGCAACTGGTCCCTCTCGGCAAGATAGATAGCCAATCCCTCGCCCAGGGTGAGCCCCTCACGGTGTGCCGCAGCCTTCCTCTGCCGCTTCACGGCGTTGGGGTCGATGCCCTGGTGCAATTCGCCAATCTTTACCTTGGCCTGCTTCCGGGCCTCGGTCGCCGAAACGTTATCCGCCTTCCCTAACGACACGCGCGTCATCGGTCCGCCAGGAATGCGCTTCAAGACACTCCAACTGGCTGCTGTCGCCGTGACGCGGAGCCGGAGAGCAGGGACCTCCTCGTCTTGGAACTCAATGCGGCCAGACCGGACCTTCTGGCGCAGGGCTGCCACTCTTGCTTCAGTGAACTTAACGATCTCTGCCATCTCGCCCACCGCGTCATCTGGGTAGCACCTGGGTAGCAGGACAAGCCGCCTTCCCCAGTAGCTGCCAGTAAAACATGCGCCCTAAGTCGCTGTAGTGCAAGGGGTATCAGTAGGTCCCCGTATTCAGTAGATGAGTGGCATCAAGGATTGAAAATCCCCGTGTCGGGGGTTCGATTCCCTCCCCGGCCACCATTCGAATAAAGCTGTTTTGAAGGGGTTTGCAGCGATGCAGACCCCTTTTTCGTTTTCGGCTTCCGAACCGCGTATCCGGCACATATCCGGTCGGCGGATGGCGCTCAGCCACGGCACACAAACGCGCCACACGGCCCGCCTACCCTGACCCGCTCCGACGTAGCGCCCTATCGATGCGCGCCGCCTGCGCTTGTGCGTCACTCATGCGGGGCCGCCGCCGACCATCCCGACCGAGCCGCATGGATCGCCCCGACCTCGGCGAGCAGCCGGTCGGTATGCCGGGCCGCCCACAGTTCGACCCCATGCCGGCCGGTGTCATAGGACGCACAGGAACGCACGTGACGGGCTTCCCATGGCCGGTGCTGTTCGAGTGTCGCCCGCCAGTCGCCACAGCCCCCTGCGCGCGACAGGCGCACAATCTCGGTGCCGTGCAGCAGGTAGCAAACAGGCAGGCCGTGCAGGTCGCCGGCGATGGGGAGGGGTTGCCACTCGAACATGCCCGGCATCGTGCGCCGGGCACGTCTCACGCGTTGCGGTTATGCCACGCGTACGCCCAAAGCCTTCGCTTCCTCCACCGGGTCCACCCACATTTCAAAAACGACGTTGCGATTCCGGTCGTGCCAGTAGTACCGGCCGAAATCGGAGAACGCCCGCGTGCCCTCGCGGCACGTGCGCAGGCGAAGGCCGGGATTGCAGGCGCGATTGATGCGCTTCACCAGCGCGGCGCGCTGGGCTTCGTTCAAGTCGTCGAGGGTCATGTCGGCACCTAAGCAGGAAAAGGCGCACGCGGGATGCGTGCGCCGGTCCATGCCGTGCCGTGCCACGTGGGCGGCTCATGGTCGCCGCCGATCAATGCGAACCCTACCCCTCGTCGGGCAGCGATTCCAGCGCCGCCGGTCGGGTACGCTCATCCAAGGTGCGCAATAGAATTGACTGCGATGGTAGTCGCTGCGGACAACAAGCCGGGGACGTGGTGACGTTCCCAAGGATCGCGTATGAACCACGGCGCCGGATGGATCGTTTATGAGGAGTCCTATCACGAGCACACCCGGAAACTGGTGTCGATTCTGCCGGCGCGACGAAACGTCCGCTTCGTCGCTGACTTCATGGAGCAACTTTACACGGACCATCACGCGTCCCTGAGCGAACGGCTTCGTTACAAGAAGAATCCGAAAGTCCCGATGTTCCGTGCGATGGTGGATATCTGCGCAGGCCCAATACACGTTGGGCACGATCCTTTTCTAGTCGGCATCTACGCACGAAAAATCACGCTCGATGGAAACGTTCTAGGATTCTGGTACAAGATCGCAACTAATCGTGATGACCCGCTTAACCCTGTGCTTGAGGATCGGCATCAGTCACTTCAAGTCGACGACTAAAGCGACAAGGGAAGACGACTCACATGATGGATAAGCAATTGGTGTTGAATCGATGGCTGCCGTCCCGACTCGAAACGCTGCACGCTATGGGGATCGCGTTGGCGCACTACAACGCCGACAAAGAACGGTTGCGAATGGAAATCCGCTTTGACGGAGATTTGGTCATCGAGGGAACAGCAGCAGGGTTCATCTATCCAACACTCGAAAGCGGCGTCATTAACGCGAGAGCGTTGCTTGAATTCATGGGGCTGTGTATGGACAAGCAAGGCCGCCTCGCCAACGTGAGCAAGAGACGCCCGAACGATATCGGCATAGAAGATTTCACGCGCGATGGGGCGCCCTTGTCGCTCGTGCGTCCGAACGAAGCTATCGCACGCTACCAAGGCCCGCAGGAAGATGCGGAAGCGGGTTTTCTCGCCATCTTTAGCCTAGCGAACAAAGTGCTCGCGCACATGACAACGGACGTGGAGTCGGGGCGATGGCCGTCGCAAGTGCTTCAAATTGCGTGCGCCGGGATTCCGGCCCTTCTGGAAAGCTATCTGTATACGCCACTCTGTCTTCCGTTCCCGAAGTGCCGATGCACTTCCCGGCCTCGCGGCGACTGACGGCGAGCTCTGGACAGTCGGCGTCCACCCGCGCACTAAAGGACTGTGAGCGCACGATGGTTAGCGACAGGGTCGGCGGTAAGAAGCGAGCAATGAAGCGACAAGTTCATTTTCCGTCCCTTGTAGGACTAATCCTCACGCTCGCTACTACAGTAGCGGCGCTGTGGGGCGCAGGGGTGCGGCACGCAGCAGCTCCGACCATTTACCAGGCGGCCAGACCTAAGGCATGGCTGTCCGATTTTGGGGATATGGCCATCGCGATCATTCTGCTAGCTGCCCCCCTAGTCATTTGGCTGGCCCATAAGGCATTTTTCAGTAGGTTTCGTCGTTAACCAACTTCGTCCGCTACTAAAAGCGGACGTTTGGCCTACACGGAAGACCAAAGATGGAAGAAAGGTTCAAGGTTCGTCTCCCGACCGTCCAGGGAGTCGTCCGTACTCTGGTTGTCTACGACGACGGCGTAGTCAGGCTTCAGGCGTTCGGTCGCAATGGCGACTCCCTAGTGACGATTCGTTTTGTGGCCCCCCTCATGGTCCGAATAGCCGATGAGGGAGTTCGCCTCCGGTTGCTGGGACACCTTGGCGACATGCGCGGCACGATCTTGCTTGATGAGCGGAGTGAACTGTCGCCGTGGACGTTCGACGAAGGTCTCCACACTCGAGACATGTCATTAGTCAGGCATTTCATTCTGCTGTTGGGTGAGGAAGTCGTGGATGTCCTCGCGTTCGATGAGCCGGACGTGCGCCTTCCGTGAACTGTGCAGGTCGAGGATGGCCGAGGGATACTTCTGCGAGGTAGCGACACGTTTTCTGCGTTGTGCGTTCTGGGGCTGCAGCAAGCGGGCTCCTGTAGCCGGGTAAGCGAAGCGCACCGGGGGCGAGCCATCGCGGACACGCTTCCCCGGGTGCGGCTTCGCCTTACCCGGGCTACAAAGGCCCAGGCTAATGACGACCGCGACGCGACGGTGACGGCAACGGCAGCGGTGCGACAACGACAAGGGGCAGCCAGGCGAAGACTCCGTTGGACGGGACCACTGGCCGTCCGCCCACCCACACGCGACCACCCCAAACCAGAGTTGCGCTCCGGATGTAGGAATTTTCTTACCCCGAGTAGCGCAATCGCCCGATGGCATCACGGCAGGTTCAGGCGCGATTCTGGCGTCCGCCCCGGCAGCCCGGTCAATGCGCAAGCATGGATGCTGCTCAGCAATGGAATCAGGCCGTCACCGTGAGCGGGTGAGCTTGCTGGGCCGGGGCGCTTCTTCTTTCTTGCGGGACATTGGCAGGGCTTCAGGGGGAACCAGGGTGGGAACGACTTACGCCAGCGGTTCCTCGCGGGATTCGCGCGCCGTGCGCGATTCCGATGCCCTCCCCTCCGCCAGCCCCGATGCGTCCCGACTCGTCCGCCGCCGCACAGCGCGCCGGGCGGCGCTGCGCTATCTCATCGTCTGGAGCACGGTCGCGGCGCTCGCCCTGATCGCGCAGGTCATCGCACCGGCCGCGGCGACCTGATCCCCCGAGATTCGCTTCGACCTGCTCCCTCTTCAGGCCCCGCCACGCTGGCGGAGCCCACCGTGCGCCGTAGTATGCTCGCCCTCCCATCACGACGGAGCGGCGGCATGAAGGCGATGCACTGGACACGTTGGACCGCATTGGCACTGGCCGCGTTGTTGCTGGCCGGCTGTTCCAGCGGGCCGGTCCGGCGCGTCTCCGAACCGTCCGCGCGCATCCAGCAGCTCACCGTCCGCGCCGATGGCAGCTGGTCGGCGGAACTTCGCATCGAAAACTTCAGCAGCATCCCAATGCGCTTCGAGAACGTCGACCTGGCGGTCAAGGTGGCCGATGCCGAAACCGGCCGCCTTCGCGCGCAGCCCGCGCTGTCGATCGGCCCGGAATCGGCCGACGTCATCACCGTCAACATGACGCCCGACGCCGCCGGCAAGTTCGCCGCGGCCGATGCGCTGTCGTCCGGTCGCAGCCTGTCCTACTCGCTGAGCGGGCGCATCGACGCGACGCCGGACGAAGGCAAGCAGCGCAGTTTCGACCTCGACCGCAGCGGCGTACTCAGCCCCGCGCCGGGCCTGCCCGGCGTGCTGCGCTGATCGCCCTCCCGTCTTTCCACCGACCGCCCTCCACGACCGCCGCAGCGCGCGTCCCGCACGGAATTCCACATGAGCAGTTACAAAGCACCCCTTGGTGACATGCGCTTCGCGCTGTTCGACGTCCTCGGCGCGGAAGCGCAGTTCCAGCGGCTGGGATTCACCGATGCCACGCGCGACGTGCTCGACGCCGTGCTCGATGAGGCCGCGCGTTTCACCGAAACCGTGCTCGCGCCGCTCAATCCGGTGGGCGACCGCGAAGGCTGCAAACTCGACACGGCGACCGGCGCCGTCACCACGCCAGCGGGCTTCAAGCAGGCGTACGCGCAGTTCGTCGACGGCGGCTGGGCGGGGCTGACCTCGCCGGTCGATTTCGGCGGACAGGGCCTGCCGCAGTTGGTCGGCGTGCCGCTGAAGGAAATGATCGACGCGGCGAATCTCGCGTGGGGCAACTTCCCGCTGCTCTCGCACGGCGCCATCGAAGCGCTGCTGCACCACGGCGAGAGCTGGCAGCAGGAAGCGTTCCTCAAGCCGCTGGTCGAAGGCCGCTGGACCGGCACGATGTGCCTGACCGAACCGCATTGCGGCAGCGACCTGGGCCTGCTGAAGA
The DNA here is from genome assembly GCF_057747855.1 of Lysobacter sp. SCRH-1R. Taxonomy (NCBI): domain Bacteria; kingdom Pseudomonadati; phylum Pseudomonadota; class Gammaproteobacteria; order Lysobacterales; family Lysobacteraceae; genus Lysobacter; species Lysobacter sp. SCRH-1R. The sequence goes on from NZ_CM173227.1 coordinate 2,993,401, forward strand.
CGCGCGCGGAACCCAACGGCGACGGCAGCTATTCGATCACCGGCACGAAGATCTTCATCACCGCCGGCGAGCACGATTTCACCGACAACATCGTGCACCTGGTGCTGGCGCGGCTTCCCGACGCACCGGCCGGCAGCAAGGGCATTTCGCTGTTCGTGGTGCCGCGCGAGCGCGTGGCGCAGGACGGGTCGATCGGCGAACGCAACGCGGTGCGCTGCGGCAGCCTGGAACACAAGATGGGCATCCACGGTTCGGCCACGTGCGTGATGAATTTCGACGGCGCGCAGGGCTATCTGGTCGGCGCGCCGCACAAGGGTCTCATGGCGATGTTCACCATGATGAACTCCGCGCGGCTGGGCGTCGGGTTGCAGGGGCTTGGGCTGTCGGAACGTGCGCTGCAGAACGCGCTGCGTTACTCGCGCGAACGCCTGCAGATGCGCGCGCTGTCGGGCGTGAAGTTCCCGGACAAGCCGGCCGATCCGATCATCGTGCATCCCGACGTGCGCCGCATGCTGCTGACGTGCAAGGCGCTGATCGAAGGCGGTCGCCTGATGGGTTACGACGCCGCAATGCAGGGCGACATCGCGGCGAATTCGAATGATGCCGCCGAACGCGAACTGGCCGATGCGCAGGCGGGTTTCCTCACGCCGATCGTGAAGGCGTGCCTGACCGAATGGGGCGTGGAGTGCACGTACAACGCGCTGCAATGCTTCGGCGGCCACGGCTACATCGCCGAGCATGGAATGGAGCAGCTCGCGCGCGATGCCCGCATCACCACGCTGTACGAAGGCACGACCGGCATCCAGGCGCTGGACCTGCTGGGCCGCAAGATCATGGCGATGCAGGGCGTGGGACTGAAGGCGTTCCTCGCGCGCGTGCAGCGGTTCTGCGAGGAGAACGCGGGTAACGAGGCCCTGGCCGAATTCGTCGGCCCGCTGCGCGAGACCGCGTCGCGCTGGCAGCTGCTGACCCAGCAGATCGGCCAGCGCGCGGCCGGCAATGCCGACGAGATCGGCGCGGCATCGTACGACTACCTGATGTACTCCGGCTACGCGGTGCTCGCCTACTGGTGGGCGCGCGCGGTGGCGGCGGCCGATGCGTCGTCGCATCCGGCGTCGTTCAAGGACGACAAGCGTGCGACCGCGCGCTTCTACTTCGCGCGCATCCTGCCGCGCACCCTCACCCACGCGGCGGCGATCGACAGCGGCGTTGCGGGGTTGCCGGAGCTCGCCGTCGAGGCCGGCTGAGTGCGACGGCCCGCGGCGGGACACCCCCGCGGGCCGCAAGTACACAAAATGTAAACAATGGCGTATAAGCTGGTGTCCCGATGGAGACCGATAGAGCGAACCTGCGCCTGGTCCGAACCGGAACCGATCTGGATCCGGCGTCGCCTCCCTTCGTGCCACGCGGCGCGATAGACCGACTCAATTCGGTCCGATTACTGTCGCTGGACGCGCATGGTCGCGTCCTCGACTGGATGAGCTGGCAGGACGCCACCTGCCTCTACGTGCGCGGTGCGGTCGCCTGGACGCTGGGCGATCCCTGCCTGCAGGTGCATGGCGGCATCAGCCGCTTCACCGGCGAGCGGAGCGTGATCGAACTGCATCCCATCGTCGCCGCGCGCAGTCATGCGCGCACGCACGCGCTCGATCCCACGCCCGCCCTGACCAACGCCGCGCTGTTCGCGCGCGACGGTTACCTGTGCATGTACTGCGGCCACGACTTCAGCCGCCCGCACCTCACGCGCGACCACGTCGTGCCGGTGTCCAAGGGCGGTCGCGACCTCTGGGAGAACGTGGTCGCGGCCTGCTTCCACTGCAACTCGCGCAAGGGCAACCGCACGCCGCAGCAGGCGGGCATGCCGCTGCTGGCCGTGCCGTACCGGCCAAGTTGGGTCGAGCACCTGATCCTGTCCAACCGCAACATCCTCGCCGACCAGATGGCGTTCCTGCGCAGCCACCTGCCGAAGAACGCGCGCATGCAGGCGTGAGCCGCCATCGCGTGACGCGGTTCGCGATTTGATCGGATCGCACTTCTCGCCCCGGGCCATCTGACCTAAAAGGTTCAGATGCGACGCTCCGCGCGCGTTGACGACCGTAAGGGCGTCCGTAACACTCGCCAACCATTGCAAATTCACGACGGATTCACGATGCGCCTGACCCTCGGTCTGACCGGCATGGACCCGACCACGGAGTCCGCCCTGCAGGCGGCGATCCAGGCGGCCAACAGCCGCATGGGGAACGCCTGGAGCCTGGTGCCCGATACCGAGGCCGAGTACGTCATCGTCGACATGGACAGCATGTACGGCCCGATGAGCTGGTTGCGCCTGCACGCCGCCGGCAAGAGCGTGGTGGCGCTGACCGCCGCGCAGCGCACGCAGGCCGATTTCCGCCTGGGCCAGCCGTTCGACGCGAACAGCGTGGGCAACCTGCTGCGCGATATCGCGTCGCAGGCGGGCATCACCTTCGATGCGCCGGCCGCGCCGGAACCGAAGCCCGCGCCGGCACCTGCCGCGCCCGCGCCGGTCGCACCTGCACCCGCGCCGGTCGCTGCCGAGCCCGCATCCGCGCCGGAACCCGCACCCGTGGCTCCCGTCGTCGAGGCGGCGCCTGTCGTCGAAAAGCCCGCCATCGAAACGCCCGTGGCCGCCGAGCCGGTCGCCGCCGCCGCACCTGCGTCGTCGATCGTCGAAGGCTCGCTGCTCGACTGGATCGCCAACGACCGCCTCAAGGGCCGCGTGCGCCTGCGCGGCGCCGACGACGGCCTGCTGCTCGATCTCGACCAGCGCGTCTATCACGGCCCGGCCGCGCTCAAGCCGCTGGCGCGGCATTTCGAAGGCCGGCTGGACTCGGCCGAATTCGTGCCCGTCGACGCGGCCACCTGGGCCAGCGAAAGCGCGCGCCTGGGCGCCGCGATGCCCCTGTCGCGACTGGTGTGGTTCGGCAACCTGCTGGCCGGCAAGGGCGCGCTGGCGTCCGAACACGACCCGTCGCGCCGCTACCTGATGGTCAAATGGCCGCAAACCGAGCGCGAATATCCGAAGCACTTCCGCATCGCGACGGTGATGATGAAGGGCCCGGCGCTGGTGTCGGAGATCGCCGAAGCCAGCGGCGTCACCCAGGCCGAAGTGGCGGACTTCATCAACGCCAACCTCGCCACCGGTTTCGCCGAGGTCGAGCGCGAGCCCGAGCCGGTCGATCCCGGCAAGACCGGCAGCGGCCTGTTCGGCCGCCTGCGCGGACGCTGATCGCCGCCACTGGCGTGGCGGACGGGCCGCATCTGAACAGGGCGTCGTGATACGGCCCGGTTCGATCCTTGCCCACCCCGGACGACGGCGGGACAATGGCGAACTTGCCGTCTGACACCGTCGTGATGATCGACCCGCAACGTTATCCGCGCCTGTCCCGCATCGAGGTTCCCGCCGACCTGCGCCAGTTCCCCGAAGAGGAACTGCCCGCGATCGCCGACGAGCTGCGCGCCTACCTGATCGAACAGGTCGCCCTCGTCGGTGGCCACTTCGGTGCGGGCCTGGGCGTGATCGAACTCACCGTCGCGCTGCACTGGCTGTATGAAACGCCGGTGGATCGCCTGGTGTGGGACGTCGGCCACCAGACCTACCCGCACAAGATCCTCACCGGCCGCCGCGACATCATCCACACGGTGAAGCAGGCCGGCGGCGTCGCGCCGTTCCCGAAGCGCGAGGAAAGCGAGTACGACACCTTCGGCGTGGGCCATTCGTCCACGTCGATCTCGGCGGCATTGGGCATGGCGATCGCGCTGCAGCAGCAGGGCGACGACCGCAAGGTCGTGGCGGTGATCGGCGATGGCGCGATGACCGCGGGCATGGCGTTCGAGGCGCTGAACCACGGCGGCGGCATGGATCCCGAGCCGAACCTGCTGGTCATCCTCAACGACAACCAGATGTCGATTTCCGAGAACGTCGGCGGCCTCACGCAGATGCTCGGACGCCTGACCGGCAGCCGCACGCTCAACGCGATCCGCGAAGGCGGCAAGCGCCTGCTCGGCGACAAGAACAAGCCGGCGGCGAAGTTCGTCAAGCGCTGGGAAGAACACTGGAAGGGCATGTTCGTGCCGTCCACGCTGTTCGAGGAAATGGGCTTCCACTACACCGGCCCGATCGACGGCCACGACCTTCCCGCCCTGCTCTCCGCGCTGAAGACGCTCAAGGGCCTGAAGGGTCCGCAGCTGCTCCACATCATCACGACCAAGGGCAAGGGCTACGAGCTCGCCGAGGGCGACCAGATCGGCTACCACGCCGTCGGTCCGTTCGATCCCGAGAAGGGCCTGATCAGCAAGCCCGGCGCGAAGAAGCCGACGTACACCGACGTCTTCGGCGACTGGCTGTGCGACATGGCCGCCGCCGAGCCGCGCCTGCAGGGCATCACGCCGGCGATGCGCGAAGGTTCGGGCCTGGTGCGTTTCAGCCGCGAATACCCGCAGCGCTATTTCGACGTCGCCATCGCCGAGCAGCACGCGGTGACGCTCGCCGCCGGCATGGCGTGCGAAGGCGCCAAGCCGGTGGTCGCCATCTATTCCACGTTCCTGCAGCGCGGTTACGACCAGCTCGTGCATGACGTGGCGATCCAGAACCTCGACGTGCTGTTCGCGATCGATCGCGGCGGCGTGGTCGGCCCGGACGGTGCGACGCACGCGGGCAACCTCGACCTGAGTTACCTGCGCTGCGTGCCGAACATGGTGGTGATGGCGCCGGCCGACGAGAACGAATGCCGGCAGATGCTGAGCACCGGGTATCACCACGAAGGTCCGGCGGCCGTACGTTATCCGCGCGGTACCGGCCCGGGCGTGGCCGTGCAGCCGACGCTCGACACGCTGCCGATCGGCCGCGCCGAAGTGCGCCGCAGCGGTTCGAAGATCGCGCTGCTGGCGTTCGGTTCGGTCACCGCCGCCGCCGAAGCGGTGGGCGCGGAGCTGGGCCTGACGGTGGTCAACATGCGCTTCGTGAAGCCGCTGGATCGTGCGCTGATCCTTGAGCTGGCGCATGCGCATGCGGGCTTCGCGACGATCGAGGACAACGTCGTCGCGGGTGGCGCGGGCTCTGGCGTCGCGGAACTGTTGAACGCCGAAGGCATCGCGCTGCCGATGCTGCACCTGGGCCTGCCGGACGAGTTCCAGCACCACGCGAGCCGCGAGCAGTTGCTGGCCGAATCCGGGCTGGATGTCGCGGGCATCCGCGCGGCGGTGCTGCGGCGCTGGCCGGATCTGGGACGGGCGAATGTGGCGGTGAGCGCGGCGGGTTGACGTCGCGCACGACGCCTGCTTCATCCTCGTCCCGCGACGCCCGGAAAAACCACATCACCGTCATCCCGGCGAAGGACGGGACGAGGGTCATGGGCGCTACGGAACCGGCACCGGCTCCTCCACGACATACCCCTTCGCCTTCAACCGCGCGAGAAACCCATCCGCCCGCGTCAGCTCGCGCATCGGCAACACCGCGAACGTCGTCGCGTTCTTCGCCAGCGCCGCCTCTGCCGCATCGAGCCACCGCGCGGCGACCTGTTCCTCGATATCGCCCGTGCGCTTGCGCAGTACGCCCGACTGCGCGGCGGCGCGCAGGCACGCCTCGTTCTGATCCGTGTACGGGAGTGCCTTGAGCGCTTCCAGGTCGCCCACGGCCCACGCGTTGGCGCGATCGCGCATCGTGCCCAGGTCGGATTCCAGACGCTGCAGCGTCTTGGCGAAGCAATCCAGATCCGCCAGTCGCGAGCTGCGGAACTCGTTCAGCGCGACCTTCGGATCCTCGATCATCACCGTCACCATCGGGTCCGTGCGCGGCACCTTGTGGCGCTTGGCGAGCTTCTCCACGACCGGCCACACCACCCCGCCCTGTCGCAGGCCGACGTCCTCGATGGCTTCCTGGTACAGCTCCATCGCCGCGAGGATCGGCCGGTAACTCTCCACGCCCTGGTCGCGGCCGATGTATTTCTCCTTCAGCACGCGCCAGCGCGCGTACATGTCCGGCGGCACCACCTGCTGCAGTGTCTGGCCGTCCGGGTTCTTGCGCGCGCCGAAGGCTTTGGGCGCGAGCGCCAGGGTTCCGAAGAAACCCAGGTCGGTGTCGATGCGCACGCCCGGCGGCTCGATCACCTCCTGCGACTGCGCGATGACCTGCTCGACCTCGCGCGATTCCCAGTCCATGCGGCGCGGCAACGGCGACACGGTGCCGAGCACCCACAGCGTGTGCCCGCCCCTGCGCACTTTCCACAGCCCGGGCCCGGGCTGGACGCCGCTGACCACCAGCGGTTCGAGGTCGCGGATCGGCGGCTCGACCGGCGGCGCACCCTGCGCGTGGGCCGCGCCCGCGGCGGCGAACAGGAATGCGGACAGCAGCATGGCGGTTCGATGGAGCATTCGGCATTCCCTTGGCTGGCGATGCGCGGACATTCCTGCCCCGCGCGGATCGGGATGGACCGCCTCCGCGATCACGAGTTCCCGTTCATGCCGGCGACCATGCGCCAGCCTCACGCAGGGCCTGCGCGACCGCACTTTCCGGATCGAGCAACGCGAAGCCGTCCCAGACGAATCCCGGCGCGACCATGCACGCGACCAGCGTATACGCAGACAGCGGGCGCGCGGCCTGCCAGCGCCCCGCGCGCACGACGTGCATCGCCGGGCCGCCTCGCGCGGCGCTGTCCAGCCGGATGGTGCGAAGCACGCCATCGTCGGCGTCGAATTCCTGCAACTCCAGCGGCCCGCCGTCCTGCCAGTGCCAGGTCTCGTCGGCGTCGACCCGGTGCCAGCGGCTCGCCTCGCCCTCCGCCAGCAGGAACTGGATGGCCGTCAGCGCCGGGCGCCGATACCCGCCATGTTCGACCGGCAGCGCCGATTCGTACACGCGGCGGTAATGGCCGCCCTCGGGATGCGGGACCAGTTGCAGGTCGGCGATGAGACGGCGCGCGGTCGGTCCGGAGGTGTCCATGGCGCCATCGTAGCCGCGCTGGCCGCCGCGCGTTCCAAGTCGAAAAACCTGCAGAACCAGGCGATCCGGCAAGCCAGACCCGCGCATGCCGCAACCGTCCCTCGCGCCGCACGCGATCCTGTCTGAGGGTCCGGCGCGCTCGCGGCGAACGCGTCGGCCACTTCACCACCTCCTCACCGTGCATCGCGGAGATTGCGCACCTCATCCGCATGAGGGGCAGGAGATGGAGAAGTCGGCAGAACGAAACGCGTTGTGGCAGGACCACGTGGCCGTGGGATTCGACGTCGTCAGCAACGACGGCATCCTGCAGGGCTATGCCTGCAACGCGCCGTTCGTGATCGGAGCTTTCGCCGACGAGCCGGCTCGGGAAAGCGCCGTCGCAGGGAGAGAGGCGCTGGCGCTTTCCTGAGCGGCATGTTCCGGGACGGCGTGCAGCTGGCCGCTCCCGCAGGCGGTGCTATCCTCCGGCGCGTCCCGCGTTGTAAGGATGAGCCCGGATGCCCGCCAAGACGACCTCCAGGAAAGCGAGTTCCGTCGTGAAGAAGGCCGCCAGCAAGGCGGCCGCGAAAACCACCGCGAAGAAGGCGGTCAGCAGCACGTCCCCGCGCAAGGCGGCGGCTACGAAGCAGGACGGGCCGAAACTGCTTTCCGGTGGCAATCCGCAGATACCCAAGGGCCATGGCGATGAGCCCGTGCAGGCCTACATCGCGGCCATGCCGGGCTGGAAGCGCGATGCGTGGCGCCGCCTCGACGCGCTGATCGAGAAGACCGTCCCCGACGTGCGCAAGGCGGTGAAGTGGAACTCGCCGCTCTACGGCGCACCTGGCGATGAAGGCTGGTTCCTCGGCGTGCACTGCTTCACGCGCTACATCAAGGTGTCCTTCTTCCGCGGCGCGTCGCTCAAGCCTGTGCCGCCGGGCGAATCGAAGATGGCGCACGTGCGCTACCTCGACATCCACGAGGACGACGCCGTGGACGAGGTGCAGTTCGCGACGTGGATCCGCCAGGCCAGCAAGCTGCCCGGCGAAAAAATGTAGCGGCTGGCGCGATCGCCGACCAATCCGACGAGACCATCTTATGAAGAAGCAGAACGGCAACGGCAGCACGGACGCGCACGCGGACGCCTCGCGCCTCATCGATGCGCGCATCGAAGAACTCGGCGACTGGCGCGGCAAGACGCTCGCGCGCGTGCGCAAGATCATCCGGCAGGCCGACCCGGACGTGATCGAGGAATGGAAATGGCGCGGCGTGCCGGTGTGGTCGCACGATGGCATCCTCTGCACCGGCGAAACCTACAAGCAGCACGTCAAGCTGACCTTCGCGAAAGGCGCGTCGCTGGACGACCCGGCCGGCCTGTTCAATTCGAGCCTGGACGGCAATACGCGACGCGCGATCGACCTGCACGAAGGCGACGAGATCGACGAGGACGCACTGAAGACGCTGATCCGCGCCGCGGTCGCGTTGAACGCGACGAAGAAGACACGCAGGAAGAGCGTGGCCGCAGCGAAGTAACCACCCAGAAGAAAAACGCCGCGGGTGTTCCGCGGCGTTCCCGGAAAACATGTGCGCCCTCGCCCCGGCGACGGCGCACATCACGGCTTACATCGCGTACTGGTTGGTCGTGACGCGGATGTTCGTCGTCGTGCTGGACTTCTGCACGTGCGGATCGTTGCCCTTCGGCATCGGGCCGGGAAGGATCCCCGTCATCGTCACCAGCGGCTTGTCCACGGTGTTGAGGCCGAAGATCTTCGTGTAGTTGTTGCGGAACACGTTGCCGCTGGCCTGGTAGTCGTTGGTGGTCGAGCTGAACATCAGGCCGCACAGGTTGTTGTGCAGGAAGCGGTTCTGCGCGATGTAGCCGGAGACCGCACCGACGGTCAGCAGGCCGTAGCCCCCGTTGTATTCCATCGTGCACGACTTGACCGTCACGCCCTTGACGCGCTTGTACACCAGGATGCCGTTGCCCTTGTTGTTGCGGATCAGGCAGTTCTGGATGTGCACGGTTTCGGTCGTGCGCAGGTCGTTGATGTCCGGCTCGATGTCGATGCCGCACTCCGGCGCGATGCCGTTGGAGTTGCTGAATTCGCTGTCGTACACCTTCACGGTGCGCGAGCAGCCGATCGTCAGCGCCTGGCGGCGGTTGTTGGTCGAGACGATGTTCGCGACGACCACGTCCACCGACGGAATCGTCGGCGCATTGGTCTGCATCGCGCCGCCGATCGACATTCCGTCGCCCCAGCAGTTGGAGATGTGGATGTCGCGCACGGTCACGCGGTTGGCGCCGCGGACCATGATGCCGTGGCCCCATTCGCCGGTCGTGCCCAGGTGCGTGTCGCGATCGCCGATGATGCGACCGCCGGAGATCTCGACGTCGCTCACCATGTAGACCATGAGCACGTAGGCGCGCTCGGCGGCGTTGCTCTTGGCCTTCAGGATCGCATTGGGATCCATCTGCAGGCGCATCTTGCTGCGCAGGCGCACGTTGACGGTCGGGTCGATGATGTAGGTGCCGGCCGGCACCGTCACCGTGCCGCCGGTCGACGGCAGCGCGTTGATCGCCTTCTGGAACGCGGCAGTGTCGTCATGCACGCCGTCGCCATAGGCGCCATGGTTCTTCACGCTTACCACCGCGGTGCCGCGCGCGCGCACCGGCGGCGCGTAGGTGTTGGCGGTGGTGGCACCGGCCGCGAACACCTTGCCGATGCCGGCAAAGCCGAGCACCGGCGGGACCGACAGGATGAGGGACTTCTGGATGAATTCGCGGCGCGGCATACCGGCCGCGCGGGTCGCACGGTTATCGTTCACGTTCGTTTCCGGAGTAAAAATCAGCGAGAGCTGGGCAGGCACGGAGACGAAGCGAAGAACATGTGTGCTCACACCGTCTTCGCCTGGTCATCACGTCACGATGATGTTCGTGACTGGTGCGCACATTAGCTCACGCCACGCTGACGGAGATGAACATGCGTGCGTGACTTTGCGTATTTGTGGTTTAGCTCAAGAAATATCGGGCGAGTCGGTCAGACGCGTTGCTTCTTCACGTTTCTGACTGCGCCTGCGAGCGCTTCTTCCGTTCCTGAATGAACATTGCTTTGGCTCTTCACATGCATGACGGGGCCGCTCACGCATCGCGGGCTACGCTTGCGATCGGTTTCCGGAGATCCCTCATGAGCGACGACCCGAACACCCGCGGCGAGCCCGACCGTTCGCGCATCAACGTCAACCAGGAACACGAACTGCGCTATTGGACGCAGGCGCTCGACGTCACCGAAGAGGAGCTGCGCGAGGCCGTGCGTGCGGTCGGCGCGTCGGTCTCGGAGGTACGCGAATACCTCCGCAGCCGTTGAGGGCGCTGTCGCACAAGCGGACTCTTCAGGGCGGAGCCCGCCTTCAGCGCGCGCATTCCCCGGAAGCGCCCGGCGTGGAGATCGCGGAAAGGATGTCCTCGAAGCGGTAGGGCTTCTGCAGGACGGGAACATGCGCGGGCGCCCCGCTGCTTTGCGCGTCGTATCCGGTCGCCAATACCACCGGAAAACCCGGCCTGATCCGCTGCATCGCGCACGCGAGTTCAACGCCGCCCATGCCGCCGGGCAGTTCGACGTCGATCACGGCGCAGTCGAAGTTTTCCTGCTGGAACAACTGCAGCGCGGCTTGCGCGTCTGGCACCGCGCGCACGTCGAGTCCGGCCGCACTCAACGCCTGCACGGCGGTCTGCGCCAGCAGGTAACTGTCCTCGACGAAGAGGATGGAACGCGAGCGGCGCATCGGCGTCTCCCAGTCATGCAGCCCCCTGCGAACCGATGCTAACCCGCCGTTGTCGGAAAAGCGTCGAAGCCGCGTGTAGCGCCAGTTACCCCACCGAACCGGACTCGAGCACCACGTGTGAACGCATGCGCCGTGCGTGGCTGGCTTCACGTGGAAGCCGCGTTTGTTCATATAGGGTCATAGCGAACTGTACAGGGAGCAGTCCGAATGAATCTGGCCATCCAATGCCTGCCGCCAGGCTGGCGACTCGAAGCATTGCCGCCTTCGCGCGAACGTCGGGAATGCTGTCTTCGACTTACGAACCCACACGGACAGGAGATCACCTTTACCCACAAGCCATTCCAGTTCGCCTGCGACATCACGCGCGAGTTCGAGGCCGACCTTCGCGCGTTGCAATCGCCTTGCGAACAGGCCGATCCATCGCTTCGCATCGCACGACCGGAACAGATCGGGAAGGACGGCTTCCCTTCACTGCAGCGGATCGCCGGCTGCGAGTGAGAACACACGAAGCCGTTTCCGTCCACGCCAACATCGAAGGGAGCCCACCATGACACAGCCCTTGCATACGTTGCCGCCCGACTGGAGGCTGGAAGTGCACGGCCCCGCCTGCGGATGGCCGAACTGCACCATCATCATCACCAGCCCGCACGGACTGCAGATCCGCTTCGTCCACAGCCCGGACGAAAGCGCCTGCAAGCTCACCGAACAGCTGCAGGAAGCGATGGGGTATCGACAGGACGTTTCCACCTGGCAGTAACAAGGGGAATGCACCCTCGCGGCACCGACGACCGGGGCGACTGACGCTTCAATGCAGCCAGCCGCCCCGCACGTTCCTGGGGATGGCAGACGATGTTCGGACGCGCCGTGGGCCATGCCGGCGGCGCGCAGGAAGCGTGTGCAGTTGGATGGTAATGTCACGCCTTCGTCCTCACGCAAGGCAGCCTGCCTCTCGATCGCGATCGACGCGGCGGGTACGAAAGGAGTCGCGCATGGAAGTCTCAACGAGGGATCTCGTGGCGTTCGCTCACGTGGCCGATGTGGAACGGACCATCCGGTTCTATTCCGACCTGGGCTTCCACGTTGCGAACAGCGTCGTGCCGGAAGGCAGCACGGTTCCCGTATGGGCGTGGCTTGAAAGCGGGAAGGCGAACCTGATGGTGGGCGCGGCATCCGCGCCCGTGGAGGCGAGCCAGCAGGCGGTGCTCTTCTATCTGTACTACGGCGACATCAGGCAGGTGCACGCAACGCTGCTGGCTCTCGGCCACGAGCCGGGCGAAATCAGGCATCCGTTCTACATGCCGGGCGGCGAGTTCCGGCTGTGCGACCCGGACGGTTATGTCCTGATGTTGGCTCAGGCGTAGATCCGGCGAGCACGGGGCATCGCAATGAACCGGCAGTAGCTCCGCCACCTTACCCGGCGATTGCGTACTGCGCGCGGTCGCGTCGATCGTCGCCCTCGGGCATCGCCCGTGAGCAGCGTGTGCTCGAGCAGCCGTTTCCTGAGGGGCGGGGAACAAGCGCGATGTCATGTGGATGGCGCCTCAGGAGCCCCATCCGGCGAGTACGGGGGTGACCACGGCCGCGCGCGTCGCGTCGGCCGAGGGAGTGCTAATGTCCGCTTTCGAACCATGGCGGACATACGCATGTTTGGTGACGCATGAGCAATGACCCCACCGCCAAGGTGCTATTCCGCATCCCTGAAGATGATGGATCCGCGTCAGTCGAGACGCTGTGGGCAGTTCCACTCGGCAACGATCTGTACAAGTTGGACAACTCGCCGTTCTGCGCCTACGGAGTCTCCTGGCAAGACACGGTGTACGCCCCCTTCGATCCCCAGGAAGGAATGCCCACCTTCCAGTCTGTCGTGGAGAGGTCTGGTAATCGAACCGTTCGCGTTATCCTCGTCCCCTCCGCATCAGCCGGTAGCGGGACGGAGGGCGTGCTACAGGGCTTGATCAATCTCGGTTGCAGCGACGAAGGGATGGCGCCGGGTTGACCCAGTAGTTCCTCAGCAGTCTCCTGCGCATGCTCGCTGAGGAAATAGAGCGCCGCGAACAAACCCTCGGTGATCGACACATCCAAGGGTAGCTGCTTCAGGGGTGGCTCTTGGCTGCTCTCGAGCTGCCCCCGGAACGCGTCGCTGTTGGCCAGTACGCGTGCCAGCGCATGCACGCCCATCAGCATCCCGGTCAGCGCTGCCAGCGTGTGATCGCGCGGCTCAATGCCCTCGTAGGTCCAGAACTTTCGTCCCAGCGGGGAGACGTGCCGGCGCTGTGCTTCGATTGTGTCCATCCATCAACTCCTGTACAGGTGAAGTCGACACATTCATGCCTTCAGTCGCGCGAAGCATTCAAGTCGCCGATGAGCTCTACTCCCGCACCAGTTCCATGCACACTAGAGAACGACACGCGCGCGAGTTGAAGTGTTGACACGGGGCTGTTCGGCCGCCTGTCCTCGGCAAGACCGGTTCGTGTCTCGTAAACACGCCGCCGAAGTGCTAGCGGCGTCCGCAGGGCAGGCGAACAAGCCGGTGCGGGGCAGCGGCCGCTCGAGACTTCGTCAGCCGCCAGCTGCATGGTCAGCGGATTCTACGGCCGACTTCTTGTGGGCTGGCCGCCACCTGCAAACGTAACCTCACCCCAGATTCGTTGAAGGTCTACGCTCGCAGGTTGCACGTTTCGAAATGCGACTGCCAGGCCCTCCGGCGTGGCGAGGATCCATGCCTCCGTAGGCTGCGGCGCTGGCGCGCGCGACAACGGCTGGATTAGCCGAAAGTCTGTGATGTGCTGTGCGCCGACCCATTCAGTGGGATCGATTCGGCCATCGACCTCGATCGCGGCGGCAGGGGCCGTGGCCATCAACAAGAGCGGAACTGCCAACAAACATCGCATGTAACAGTCTTCCCTATCTCAGTGTTCTTACTGCACAACGGACGCGAAGATAACTGGCTGAAACTACGGTGAAGCACGCGCGTTTGCTTGGCGCTTCGACGCGTCTCCGCGTTGAGCATCATTCGGTGCCTCTCCGGCCAGAATCAGGCGCCGCCGGCAATTACTTGGTAGGCGAGCCGGCGCGACAAGCGCTCCTAGGGCCACTCAGCTAAGCTGCGAGATCCTTCGAGTCTGCGCCTTGAACCTCGTTCACCCCAATGTCCTCGTCATCCCCTCCTATAGACCTAAAGAAGAAGGGAATGGTGGCCATCGCAAGCACAGATGTGACAGCAGCGGCACAGTACAAGCCTGCAAGTGTGTTGATGTCGCTGGCAACAGAGATTCCAGTCACCGCCAGCGAAACAAGGACTGACATCGCGACGTTCCTGATAGCGGAGATCCGCCCTCTCATCCAGTCCGGTGACATTTCCTGGATCGAAGAACTCCAACCCACCGCTGAGAATGTCAGTAGAAATCCGTACGTTACTATCGCGCCAATCACTAGGGGTGCCGGTGCGTTGACGGCGTACAACAGGAACACGCCAGCGGCACTTGAGAGGGAGCACAGCGAGTAGGAGAACCGGTTCTTCGACATCGGGCTTCGGAGAACAAAGATGCCACCGGCAACCGCACCGATCGCGAACGAAACGTCGATGATCGTCAACCACCTCCCCTCGTTTCCATAGTTCAGCGACACGACTGGTGCGAGCAACAGGTTGAATACAGCGATGGTTATGAGATCGAACGAGCCGAATGCGATGCACAGAGCGAGTCGATGATTCCTTCTTACGTGGCTGAAGGCTTCAAGCAAGTGCACGTGCTTACGAGCTCCATTCGCACAGCCATGACGACAGACAGGCGCGCCACTCAGATATCCACGACGAGATCGGTGGTCGCTAGTATCTTTACGTCCAGCTCACCGGTTCGCTGGTTCTTTACCAGAACGTTAATGAAGTTCCGAAGGGAGCTTTCTCCGCAGTCTGAGAAGAATACCTTTGAGGTCGGCGCGGGGATGCACGTCGTGGTGGCGCAAAGCGGAGGCAGGTAACGTCCGTCGAGTTCGTTGAAATGGAGGTCCGCTGCCCACCGAGCCAGGAGATCGACGCTATCCTCTCTATCCGATACATCAAAGTAGTCCGGCGCTACTTCCTTCAGTCTTTCGATGTATAGCGGCAATGAAGCTTGCTCTCTCTTGCCGTTTAACCAAACAAATGTATTAAGCGCAGCGACAACAGACTTGTAGGTTGCATCGCCACTGCATCCTTCGACCACGGCTTCGCAGAACAAAGAGAGCTTTTCCCGCTGAGCATCGAGCTTTGGATCCTTCAGCTCCAGCACATCGTTGATCCTGTGCTCAAGGTACCGATGAAGTTTCTCTACGGGACAGTTGTCGCGTACAAAGTCCTCATCGAAGCCGTCGGTCAACAATCTTGACCTCACGCTCTTCGGAAACTCCCGCACCTTAACTTCAATCCGCGACTTCAGACGAATCACAGCGCTACTGACTTCGGCAAACGATCGAGTAAGCCGATCGTACTGGTCGGAAAGTCCGAGTTCGGCGATTGCCGTATCAACGGAGGCATTTAAGATCTCCTCGTGCTTAGCTCTCTTCGCGCGCAGCTCGACTACTAGGGTCCATACGGACGCGCAGAACGGACTTTCGTCGCCGGACAGGATCCGCTCCATCAGCATCTGGACCGAAGCAGCTGGACCGAACTTCGGCGGGGCCATCATGTCGTGAAATATTGAAAGACCCCGTCGCTTGGTGCCGTTGATGATTCTCTCAATTGTCGTTGACGTCACTAGCGCCTGCAGAAGCTGGTTCCCCACGGCTATCCTGCTTGCCACCGGGACCAATCCATTGCCGTGCTCCCCGCAGGTTACCAACGAAGACTTGTGGATGGCGTCATAACCTATTCCCGTTTCTTCGTGGATTGTCGCCAATAGCCTAGCCGTGGAATGGCTACCGGCCACCCCTACGATCTGGCGTAATGGCAAGTTAGTGATTCTGGCCATGTAGCCACACACTGTATCTACCGGGTTTACGGTGCTGATCAAGAGGAGCTCGCTCTTGATGTGTGGAAGAAGCTTTGCAACTACTTCGTCGGTTAGCCGCAAGTGATCTTCAAGCAGCTCCTGCCTGTCGTTCATCGGAAACTTCGACGCCACACCATAGCAGCAGATTAGGATGTCGCCCCCGGCGACATTCGCGTAGTCATCGCTGCATGTTAGTTTTGGAAGCGAGATCTTCTCGCGCGCGCCGTAGATGTACTTTGTCAGCACGCCATCAATGATGTCGTTGCATATCGCCCTACTCTTCTTCACGTTTCGGCTTATCACGCAGATTTCAGCGACCGATGACGTAATGGAGCAGTACTCCACCAGATTCCTGACAACCTCTTGCCCGACTCCACCGAATCCTATCAGCGCGATCTTCATGGTCTGCTTCGACTTTTTCGGCTCTTGTTCGCGTCTTAGAATGGACCCACGTACAGCGCACAACCCGGGGGCAAGCGCTACCGCGGCCACTCAGGTCCCGAGCGTTAGACTTGCAATGATGCTTGACGCTCTCTCAGTGCGGGTCACGGCTGGCCCACGAGCAAGGCCGTTGGTGCGCGCGGGCCAGCCGTCTCGATTACTACTCAACGACGATTTCGGCGAGCCTCTGGTACTGCTTCTCAACAACGCTCCAACCCTGCTTCTGAACTTCTCGGATTCTGTTGAACTGGGCAGTCGTCATGTTCTTGAAGAAGGCTCTTTTCACGCTCTGGTGACCGCTTCAATGCTTTCGTCAATGGCGGCATTAGAATGACTTCGCATCACGCTACTCATCTTTGGCTTCAGCCCACAGTTTGCAAGTTGCCCCTGAAGGGGAAATAGGTGTTTGACTCGTAGTCTTAGAACTACTGATGTTTGGTTGGCGCAGCTGGAGTCGAACCAGCGACCTCTGTGAAGTAATCACAGCGCTCTACCCCTGAGCTACACGCCTGCAAGAGGGCCGCTTGTTTCCCCCATTCATACTCCTGAATAGGGCGGCTGCGATTGATGATGGCGACCGCATCTGCGTTTGTCATCACCACACGGGGCGAAAATGTCGCGAATGAACGCGGACTGATGCTTAGCGTGGTTTGCATTTGTCTCTACGCTGGCCCACGTAGCGCATCTCCGGCGGGGAGGGTCGAGGCCATTCGGAAAGGACTTGCGAGGTGGCTTGCTCGGTCACCCTCGTTCGCCCGCCGTCTCTGCTTGCCAGCGGGTTGGTCTCGCGGCTTGACTCACTCTCTAGTGACCGACCAACTGCGCCACGGGACCGCGAACGGCGAAGTCCCCGCGCACGGAGATAACAGCGGAGGAGAGAGCGCATTAAGAGGAGAAATCGGCATCAGGCCGAAAGCGCGAAGTCCCATCGACTCGCGCAACACCTTGCGAACAAAGTGGAAACTGCACTCCCGCATGCAGCGGGAGAAAAATTCGATTCCGCAAGATGGTCGGGACGGCCGGATTCGAACCGACGACCCTCTGCCCCCCAGGCAGATGCGCTACCAGGCTGCGCTACGCCCCGACGTGTTGCTTGTGCCACCCTTGCGAGCGGGCGGCAAGTATAACGGTTGAACCCTCGCCGCGGCCACCGCGGCGTTTCCTCGCGACGATTCAGCGTCGCAGCAGCTGCAGGACTTCTTCCAGCTCCATCCGCACCTGGCGGATGATCTGCGAGCTCAGCGCGGACTCGTCCTTCGCCGTCTCGCCTTCCAGGCGCAGACGCGCGCCGCCGATGGTGTAGCCCTGCTCGTACAGCAGGCCGCGGATCTGGCGCACCATCAGCACCTCGTGGCGCTGGTAGTACCGTCGGTTGCCACGACGTTTGACCGGGTTGAGCATCGGGAACTCGGTTTCCCAATAGCGCAGCACGTGCGGCTTCACGTCGCACAGCTCGCTGACCTCACCGATGGTGAAGTAGCGCTTGGCCGGGATCGGCGGGAGTTCGCGATTGCTGCCGGGGTCAAGCATGCTCAGCTCCGGAATAGGCTTCCACGCGTTCCTTCAGTTTCTGGCCGGGGCGGAAGGTCACCACGGTGCGGGCGGAGATCGGGATCTCCTCGCCGGTCTTCGGGTTGCGGCCCGGACGCTGGTTCTTGCGGCGCAGGTCGAAGTTGCCGAACCCGGAAAGCTTCACCTGGCGACCGTGCTCCAGCGCCTCGCGCAGCGCGTCGAAGAACGCGTCCACGAATTCCTTCGCCTCCCGCTTGTTCAGCCCGACTTCGTCGAACAGGCGTTCGGCCATCTCGGCCTTGGTCAATGCCATCGTCGCTTTCCTCAACCTCAGCCGCGGATCGTTGCCCCGTACTCCCGCTGCAGCGCGTCGGTCACGCACGCCACTGCGGAATCGACGTCACGGTCAGTCAGGGTGCGCGATTCATCCTGCAGAATCAAGCCCATAGCAAGACTTTTGAAACCCGGTTCAACGCCCTTGCCCTGGTAGCGATCGAACAGCACCAGATCGCGCAGGAACGGGCCCGCGGCGGCCTTCACGGCCTGGCCGATGGCGGCCCATTCGACGTTCTCCGGGACGACGAACGCGAGGTCCCGGCGGACGGACGGGTATTTCGACAGGGCACCGGCGCGTGGCACGGCGCGGCTGAACAGGGGCGACAGGTCGAGCTCGAAAGCGATCACGTCCACGTCCAGTTCCAGCGCACGTTGCAGGCGCGGATGCAGCTGGCCGATCCAGCCGAGCTTCACGCCGTCGCGGTACACGTCGGCCGAGCGCCCCGGATGCGCCCAGGCGGGCTGGGAGGCGCGGTAGTCGAGCGAGGCACCGGCGAGCGCGGCGAGGCTGTCGAGGTCGCCCTTCAGATCGTGGAAGCCGATGGTACGTGCCGTCGCCCCCCACTGCTCCGCATGCACGTCGCCGCACGCGGCGGCGGCGATGCGGCCGGTTTCGATCGGCGCATCGCCCGCGTTGGCGCGGAACACATTGCCCAGCTCGAACAGGCGCACGCGCGGCTGCTGGCGCGCGGCGTTGCGCGCGAGCGCGGCGACCAGGCCCGGCAGCAGCGCGGTGCGCATGACACCGAGTTCGCCGCTGAGCGGATTGGCCAACGGCACGCTGCCGTCGGTGAGGCCCCACGTCGCGAGCAGGTCGGCATCGACGAAGGCGTAGTTCACCGCTTCCAGGTAATCGCGCGAGGCGAGCTGGCGGCGCGCGGTGGATTCGTCGACGCGGGTTTCGCTCGGCGCCACCAGGCGCGCGGCGCCGGCGGGCAGCGTCGTCGGGATCGTGTCGTAGCCGTGGATGCGAGCGATTTCCTCGATCAGGTCCTCTTCGATTTCCAGATCGAATCGACGGGTTGGCGGCACCACGCGCCAACCGTCGGCGACGGTTTCGACCTGCAGGCCAAGCGCGCTCAGGATGCGTTCGACCTCGGCATCGGCGACCGTCAGTCCCAGCACGCGTGCCAGGCGCGCACGGCGCAGTACGATCGGCTGCGGCTTGCGCAGGTGTTCGGTGAGCGTCACGTCCAGCGTCGGGCCCGGCACGCCGCCTGCGATGTCGACGATCAGCTTCGTCGCGTATTCCACCGCGATGCGCGGCAGTTCCGGATCGACGCCGCGTTCGAATCGGTGGCCGGCGTCGGTGTGCAGGCCGAGCTTGCGGCTGCGGCCGATGATCGCCGACGGAATCCAATGCGCGGCTTCGAGGAACACGTTGCGCGTGGTGTCGGTCACCCGCGTGTCGTAGCCGCCCATGATGCCGCCCAGTGCGACGGCGCGCGCACCCTTGCCACCGGTGCTGTCGGAAACGACGAGGAAATCGTCGTCGAGTTCGACGGTGCGCCCGTCGAGCAGCTTGAGCGATTCGCCGGCACGGGCCGGGCGCACGACGACGTCGCCTTCCAGCGTGTCCTTGTCGAAGGCGTGCATCGGCTGGCCGAGTTCGAGCATCACGTACTGCGTGACGTCCACGAGGAAGCTGATCGGCCGCACGCCGCTCCGGCGCAGGCGCTCGGCCATCCATGCCGGCGTGGACACGGTGGCGTCGACGTTGTCGATCACGCGGCCTGCAAAGCGTGGCACGCGCGGTCCGGCGTCGAGCTCGACGCGGATCGTCGCCCCGCTCTGCGCGGAAACGTCGGTGGCGTCGAGTGGCTTCACTTCACTGCCGAGCGCGGCGGCAACGTCGTACGCGATGCCGCGCACGCTGAAGCAGTCGGCACGGTTGGGCGTCAGCTTGATCTCGATGCTGGCATCAGGCAGGCCGAGGTACTGCGCGAGCGGCGTGCCGACCGGGGCGCCGTCGGGCAGTTCGAGCAGGCCCGAGGCGTCCGGATCAACGCCCAGTTCCTTCGCCGAGCACAGCATCCCGAACGATTCCACGCCGCGCAGTTTCGCCGCCTTGATCGCGATACCGCCCGGCAGGTTCGCACCGACGGTGGCGAGCGGCGCGATCAGGCCCGCGCGCGCGTTCGGCGCGCCGCAGACGATCTGCACGGTGCCGTTGCCGGTGTCGACTTCGCACACCTGCAGGCGGTCGGCTTCGGGGTGCCTGCTCGCGCTGACGATGCGCGCCACGACCACGCCGTCGAGCGAGTCGCCCAGCGGCGTGACCTCTTCGACTTCCAGGCCGATCGCGGTCAGCGTCGCGGCGAGCTCGTCGCGCGAAGCGGTGGTCGGAACGTGATGGCGCAGCCAGTTTTCGGAGAATTTCATGGTGAAAGCCGGGAATCGGGAATGGTGAATCGGGAATCGGAATGCGGTGATGGGTTTCGCTTCTACGATTCCCCATTCCCCATTCCCGGTTCCCGCTTCAGGCGAACTGCTTCAAAAAACGCACATCGTTGTCGAAGAAGCTGCGCAGGTCGTCGACCCCGTAACGCAGCATCGCGAAACGCTCGACACCGAGGCCGAACGCGTAGCCGGTGTACTTCTCCGGATCGATGCCGACGTTGCGCAGCACGTTCGGATGCACCATGCCGCAGCCGAGCACTTCCAGCCAACGGGTCGAACCGTCGGGCTGCTGCCAGGCGATGTCCACTTCGGCCGACGGTTCGGTGAAGGGGAAATAGCTCGGGCGGAAGCGCATTTCGAAGTCGCGCTCGAAGAACGCGCGCACGAATTCGGTGAGCGTGCCCTTGAGGTCGGCGAAGCTGGCGTGCTCGTCGACCAGCAGGCCTTCGCACTGGTGGAACATCGGGGTGTGCGTCTGGTCGCTGTCGCTGCGGTACACCTTGCCCAGCGCGATCATGCGCAGCGGCGGCTGGTGTTCCTGCATGTAGCGCACCTGCACGCCGGAGGTGTGCGTGCGCAGCAGGCGGCCGTCGCCGAAGTAGAACGTGTCGTGCATCGCGCGCGCCGGATGGTGCGGCGGGAAGTTCAGCGCTTCGAAGTTGTGCCAGTCGTCCTCGATCTCCGGCCCGTTGCTGAGCTCGAAGCCCAGGCGGCCGAAGATGTCGGCGATGCGCTCCATCGTGCGGCTGACCGGATGCAGGCCACCGCGCGCGGAGTCGATGCCGGGCAGCGTGACGTCGATGCTTTCCGACGCCAGGCGCGCATTGAGCGCGGCGTCGTCGAGCACGGTGCGGCGCTGCGTCAGCGCGGCCGTGAGCTCGTCGCGCGCCTTGTTGATCGCTTCGCCGGCGGTCTTGCGCTGGTCGGCCGGCAATGCGCCCAGCTGCTTGAGCTGCGCGGTCACGCTGCCGTTCTTGCCCAGCAGCGACACACGAAGGGCTTCGATCGCGTCCGGCGTTTCCGCCGCGGCGATGTCGGCCAGCGCCTGCTGGGTCAGTGATTCGATTCCGGTCATGTGCTGCCGAACCTTTTCGATCGTTGTGTTGCGTTGAAGCCCGTCGTTCACCGCTATCGGCCGCGCGCGCGGCATTGACGATACCGGCGCGCAGTTCGCGATGCGGGCACCCAAAACGAAACATGGGGAAGGACTTGCGCCCTTCCCCATGCGTGTATTGCGTTGTGCATTCGACCTGCGCCGACCGTGGCCGGCGCGCGGTGAAGCGAACAACTTACGCTGCGAGCGCGCCCTTCGCCTTCTCTGCCAGCGCCGCAAAACCCTGCGCGTCGTGCACGGCGATGTCCGCCAGCACCTTGCGGTCGAGGGTGATGCCGGCCTTCATCAGGCCGTTCATGAAACGGCTGTAGCTCAGGCCGTTGATGCGGGCAGCCGCGTTGATGCGGGTGATCCACAGCGAACGGAAGTTGCGCTTCTTCTGCTTGCGACCGATGTAGGCGTACTGCAGTGCCTTCGTGACCGCCTGCTTGGCGACGCGGAAAACCTTGCGACGGGCGTGGTAGTAGCCCTTGGCCTGCTTCAGGATCTTCTTGTGACGACGGCGCGCCTGCACGCCACGCTTGACTCGTGCCATTGTTCAGCCCTCCTCAGAGATACGGCAGCATGCGATCGAGACGGCCTGCGTCCTCGGCACGAACGTGGTTCGTCTGCCGCAGGTTGCGCTTCCGCTTGGTCGCCTTCTTGGTGAGGATGTGGCTCTTGTTGGCGTGGCCGCACTTGTACTTGCCGGAAGCGGTCTTCCGGAAGCGCTTGGCCGCCGCCCGATTGGTCTTGATCTTGGGCATTGCGATGTCCTTTCGGATTTCGATGACTGGCGTGGGCGGTGGCATGGCCACTCTTTCCGTCCTGCCCTGCCGGCTTGTAAGTCATTGATCCTCAAGAAAATACGCGGAGGATCAAGACAGGTTCCGTGATACAGCAACAACAAACCCGGCGAACCGGGCCGCACATTATGCGGGGCCGGCGGGCGGGTTGCAAATCTTTTCTTTGAAAATCAGCGGGTTTGGCGCGAAGGCGGCGCTGCGGGTCGATTCTGTCCGATCCGCCTGCCGGCCGGGGCCGCAGCCCGCCCCTGCAAAACGAAGGGCGCCTTCCGGCGCCCCTCTCTCATTGCCTGGTCCGCTCCCGCAGGCGGGAGCCGACGCGAGGCTCACTTCTTCTTCGGCGCGATCATCATGACCATCTGGCGGCCTTCCAGGCGCGGGCGCGACTCGATGACGATGTCCTCGCCGAGGTCGGCCTCGATGCGTGCGGCCATCTCGCGGCCCAGTTCCTGGTGGCTCATCTCGCGGCCACGGAAGCGGATGTTGACCTTGACCTTGTCGCCCTCTTCCAGGAAGCGGCGCATGTTGCGCAGCTTGATCTGGTAGTCGCCCTCGTCGGTCACGGGACGGAACTTGAGTTCCTTGATCTCGACCTGCTTCTGCTTCTTCTTGGCCTCGTTGGCCTTTTTCTGCTGCTCGAAGCGGAACTTGCCGAAGTCCATGATCTTGCAGACCGGCGGATCGGCGTTCGGCTGGATCTCCACAAGATCCAGATCCTCGTCCTCGGCCATGCGCAGCGCTTCGTCGCGCGTGAGCACGCCGATCATCTCGCCATCGCTGCCGATCACGCGCACGCGCGGGACGCGGATTTCCTGGTTCTTGCGATTCGGCTTCTCGGGGGTACTGATGTTGCAATCTCCGGTATGGAACGTGCCGGCCGCCGTGGCGGCCGGGGTCAGGTCTGGCTGCAGGCGCTACTGTACGCCTTCACTGCGCAAACGCGAGGCGAAATCGGAGACGGTCATCGTCCCCAGATCCTCCCCTCCCCGCGTGCGGACGGCGATCTGGCCGTTTTCCTTCTCGCGGTCGCCGACTACCAGCAGGTAAGGCACGCGCTGCAGCGTGTGCTCGCGGATCTTATAGCCGATCTTCTCGTTGCGCAAATCGGAATGGACCCGGAAGCCTTGATTTGCAAGGGTTTTCCGGACTTCGTCGACGTAGTCGGCCTGGACGTCGGTGATGTTCATGACCACGGCCTGGACCGGGGCCAGCCAGGCCGGGAACTGGCCGGCGTGGTGCTCGATCAGGATGCCGATGAAGCGCTCCATCGAGCCCACGATGGCCCGGTGCAGCATCACCGGGTGGCGGCGCTGGCTGTGTTCGTCGACGTATTCGGCGCCCAGGCGGCCAGGCATCATGAAATCGACCTGCATCGTGCCCAGCTGCCAGGTGCGGCCAATGGCGTCCTGCAGGTGGTATTCGATCTTCGGGCCGTAGAAGGCGCCCTCGCCCGGCAGCTCCTGCCACTCCACGCCGGCGGCACTGAGCGCCGAACGCAGCGCGTTCTCGGCCTTGTCCCACGTGGCGTCGTCGCCCAGGCGGGAGTCCGGGCGCAGCGCGATCTTGATCTGGATGTCGGTGAAGCCGAAATCGCCGTAGACCTTCAGCGCCTGCTCGTGGAAGGCGCGCACTTCGGACTCGATCTGGTCCTCGGTGCAGAAGATGTGGCCGTCGTCCTGCGTGAAGCCGCGCACGCGCAGGATGCCGTGCAGCGCGCCCGAAGGCTCGTTGCGATGGCACGCGCCGAACTCGCCGTAGCGGATCGGCAGGTCGCGGTAGCTGTGCAGGCCCTGGTTGAACACCTGCACGTGGCCCGGGCAGTTCATGGGCTTCAGCGCGTAGGTCCGCTTCTCGGACTCGGTGAAGAACATGTTGTCCTTGTAGTTGTCCCAGTGGCCGGATTTCTGCCACAGCGACACGTCGAGGATCTGCGGGCAACGCACCTCGCCATAGCCCGTCTCGCGGTACACGCGGCGCATGTACTGCTCGACGACCTGCCAGATCGACCAGCCCTTCGGATGCCAGAAGATCAGGCCGGGGCCTTCTTCCTGCAGGTGGAACAGGTCCTGTGCCTTGGCGATCTTCCGGTGGTCGCGCTTCTCGGCTTCCTCCAGCTGCGTCAGATACGCCTTGAGGTCCTTGTCGTTGAGCCACGCCGTGCCGTAGATGCGGCTGAGCATCTCGTTGTTGTGGTCGCCGCGCCAGTACGCGCCAGCCACCTTCATCAGCTTGAACGCGCGCAGCTTGTCCGTGGACGGCACGTGTGGGCCGCGGCACAGGTCGGTGAACTCGCCCTGGCTGTACAGCGAGAGGTCTTCGCTCGCCGGGATCGATTCGATGATCTCCGCCTTGTACGCCTCGCCCAGGCCGCGAAAGAACGCCACCGCGTCGTCGCGCGACTTCACGCTGCGCGAGACCGGCAGCGATTCCTTGACGATCTTCTGCATCTCGGCCTCGATGGCCGGCAGGTCTTCCGGCGTGAACGGGCGCTCGTAGGCGAAGTCGTAGTAGAAGCCGTTGTCGATCACCGGACCGATGGTGACCTGCGCGCCGGGGTACAGGCGCTGCACGGCCTGCGCGAGCAGGTGCGCGGTGGAGTGGCGCAGGACGTCGAGCGCGTCGGGATGCTTGTCGGTGACGATCTCGAGCGAGGCGTCGTTGGCGATGCGGTAGCTGGTGTCGACCAGCTTGCCGTCGACCTTGCCGGCGAGCGCGGCCTTCGCCAGGCCGGCGCCGATGGAGGCGGCCACTTCGGCCACGGAAACGGGATTTTCGAACTCGCGGCGGCTGCCGTCGGGGAGCGTGATGGCGATCATGGGATGCGGGCGCGCGGTGCGCGGCTGGCTGATATGGGGAACCGGAAAACGAAAAACGGCGCCGCGGCGCCGTCTGGAAGGGCGTCGTGGGCGCTCAGCGGTGGGCGATGGTAGTGCTCATGTCGCACGCTCGGCCGGCGGTATGCCGCGGGCCACCTTCGTTTCGTGGTTCGGGCGATCGCCCGGGAATGCGGGAAGTGTTGGGGCTGCTGGCGGCCAAGTCAACGCCGGCGATCGCTGGCTGGCCCGGAAAAGAAGAACGGCGCGACCCGTGAGGATCGCGCCGTTCGAACCACTGTGTAGTGGTGGGCGGTACAGGGTTCGAACCTGTGACCCCTACCATGTCAAGGTAGTGCTCTACCGCTGAGCTAACCGCCCGGAATTTCGCCGGACTTCATCCGGATTCCCCCCGCCGCGAACCGCTCGTCGAGGGGCGCGCAGTGTAAACCGTCGGCCCCGCTGCGGCAACAGGTCGGCGGCACCGGACCGCTGCGGCCGGTTCAGGCGGCGAATCCGGCGTCCTTCAGCTGCCGCAGCTGGTCGCGCACGGCCGCGGCCTCCTCGAACTCCAGGTTTTTCGCGTGCTCGTACATCTGCTGCTCGAGCGCCTTGATGCGCGCGGCGAACTGCGCCGGGGTGAGCTTGGCGTAGTCGGCCATGCTTTCGGCGACCTTCTTCCCCTTGCCGCGCCCCTTCGCGGCCTCGCCGGGCTCGGCGCGTGCGCCTTCCATGATGTCGACGATGGGCTTGGCGACCGATCGCGGCGTGATCCCGTGCTCGAGGTTGTGCTGGACCTGGCGCTGGCGACGGCGATCGGTCTCGTCGAGCGCCGCCTGCATCGACTTCGTGATCCGGTCGGCGTACAGGATCGCCTTGCCGCGCACGTTGCGCGCGGCGCGGCCGATGGTCTGGATCAGTGAGCCCGCCGAACGCAGGAAGCCTTCCTTGTCCGCGTCGAGGATCGCCACCAGCGACACCTCCGGCATGTCCAGGCCCTCGCGCAGCAGGTTGATGCCGACCAGCACGTCGAACTTGCCCAGCCGCAGGTCGCGGATGATCTCCACGCGCTCGACCGTGTCCACGTCGGAGTGCAGGTAACGCACGCGCACACCATGTTCGCCGAGGTATTCGGTGAGGTTCTCCGCCATGCGCTTGGTGAGCGTGGTGATCAGCACGCGATCGCCCATCTTCACGCGTTCGTTGATTTCGCCCAGCACGTCGTCGACCTGCGTGGCGACCGGGCGGATCTCCACTTCCGGATCGATCAGGCCGGTGGGCCGTACCACCAATTCGACGATCTGGTCCTCCGACTTGCGCAGTTCGTACGGACCGGGCGTCGCGGAGACGTAGATCGCGCGCGGCGAACGGCCTTCCCATTCCTCGAATCGCAGCGGGCGGTTGTCGAGCGCGGACGGCATGCGGAAACCGAATTCCACCAGCGTTTCCTTGCGCGAGCGGTCGCCCTTGTACATCGCGCCGATCTGCGGGACGGTCACGTGCGATTCGTCGACCACCAGCAGCGCGTCCGGCGGCAGGTAATCGAACAGGCACGGCGGGGGCTCGCCGGGCATGTGGCCGGTGAGGTGGCGGCTGTAGTTCTCGATGCCGTTGCAGTAGCCCACTTCGGCCAGCATCTCCAGGTCGAACTGCGTGCGCTGCGCGAGGCGCTGCGCTTCGACGAGCTTGTTCTGCGCGTAGAGCTGCTCCAGGCGTTCGCGCAGTTCTTCCTTGATGGTTTCGATCGCGTCGAGCACGGTGCGCCGCGTGGTCACGTAATGCGAACCGGGGTAGATGGTGTAGCGCGGCACGGTGCGCAGCGACTCTCCGGTGAGCGGATCGAACAGCGTGAGGCGTTCGATCTCGCCGTCGAACAGCTCGATGCGCAACGCCTCGGCATCGCTTTCGGCCGGATGCACGTCCACCACCTCGCCTCGCACACGGTAGGTCGCGCGACGCAGTTCGGTGTCGTTGCGGGTGTACTGCATCTCGGTGAGGCGACGGATCAGCTCACGCTGGTCGATGCGCTCGCCACGCACCATGTGCAGCACCATGCGGAAGTATTCGTTCGGATCGCCCAGGCCGTAGATCGCCGACACGGTGCAGACGATCAACGCGTCGCGGCGCTCCAGCAGGGCCTTCGTCGCCGAAAGACGCATCTGCTCGATGTGCTCGTTCACCGAGCTGTCCTTCTCGATGTACGTGTCCGAGGACGGCACGTAGGCTTCCGGCTGGTAGTAGTCGTAGTAGCTGACGAAATACTCCACCGCGTTGTTCGGGAAGAATGCCTTGAACTCGCCGTACAGCTGCGCGGCGAGCGTCTTGTTGGGCGCCATCACGATCGTCGGCTTCTGCACCTGCTGGACGACGTTGGCGACGGTGAACGTCTTGCCAGAACCGGTCACGCCCAGCACCGTCTGCGCCGCCAGCCCGTTCTCGAAGCCCGCCACCAGCCGCTCGATCGCCTGCGGCTGGTCGCCGGCGGGCTGGTACGGCGAGACGAGCTGGAATCCGGCGGGATGGAGGCTGTCGTTCATCGGCATGGCTCCGGAAAATTCCTCAGTGTAGTGGGCTTTATGGATGGGGGCGGGAACGGCGTTTCCCTACCCTTCGCCGGGCGCTCGCCCGCTGCCGTCGGCGATGGCTCGTACGAATACTGGTTTCCGTTTATCTGAACGGATTTGAACCATGGCAGCACGCGCGAACGGCCTCACGCTGCTGGAATTGCTGGTGGTCGTCGCCGTCACCGCCGTGCTGCTGACGCTGGGCGTGCCCGCCTTCATGGGCGCGCTGGAGCGCGTGCGGGTGCATGGCGCATTCAGCGCCCTCACCACGTCGCTGGCGCACGCCCGGCTTTCGGCAGTCAGCCGCCGCATCACCGTCGGCGTCTGCCCGAGCCGCGACGGACGCCAATGCCGGAAGGACCTGATCTGGGATCAGGGCTGGATCACCTTCATCGACCGCGCGCGGAACGGCGTGCCGGCGGGGACGGACGCAATCCTCCAGCACGCGACACCGGATCTGTCCGGCATTTCGGTCCGCAGTACCGTGGGCCGACACCTGGTTCGCTACCAGCCGAGCGGCTTCAGCGCCGGCAGCAATGTCACCCTGCGAATATGTCGCCTCGGGGACCATCGCGAACTCGGCAGGGTTGTCGTCAACAACGGCGGACGAGCACGTTCCGAGCGTCCGACCAGGCTCCAGGAATGCGCACCAGAACCGTAAGGGGCAGGCTTGACCCTACTGCTGGAGGCATTACAATGTCGCTCCCCGCCCGAATAGCTCAGCCGGTTAGAGCACTTGACTGTTAATCAGGGGGTCGTTGGTTCGAGTCCAACTTCGGGCGCCAAGCACATCAAGGCTCGCAGCGATGCGGGCCTTTTTGTTGTGTCGCGAAAACGGGGCGTGTCCGAAATCCGATTCAGGGGCGACGTCGCCGCGTGGAGGGAACCGTCGTCGCCATAGTTGTGCTCACCTGGATCGTCTTCAGATGGACTCGTTCCGGCACGGCTGCAGACGAAGGCACGGCCAAGCTTCAAGCCGTCGGACGACCCGACCATGTCCAGGGCCGCGAACCACCGCTGGTAGACGTTGGTGGCTCATCAATGGCCGTGGTGATCAGGTAGCCGAGACCGGACATCCCGGCATCGCACGCCGACCCGTCCCGAATCATGCGAGGCGATCGGCGGGGCCTTGGAAGGCTATCGCGAAGTTCGGATGCTCGCGGCGGTCGAGGAGTACACCACTCATGCGCAGATCGCCGGAGCCCTCCACGAGGGCGACGAGCTCCGATGGTTCCATCAGGGCCACATGCCGGTCGCCCGTGATGTACCGGTCGGCCAGAACGCCGAGATGGGAGATCAGGCCGCCCGGGGCGACATCCTTCACGATCAGCACGCCGTTCGGCTTGAGCAGCGCGAGGCAGTCGCGAATGAACTCGGCGCGTCCTTGCGACGGCACGTGGTGCATCACATCGCTCACCAGCAGCGCGTCGGCGCGGCGGCCGGCCTGGGCGCGGTACGCGGCGAGCGACGTGCTGGGGTGGAGCGTGACGCGCTCGCGGACATCAGGGTCCAGGAACATGCCTATCTGGGCGCGGAGGTCGAGCATGGCGACCGTGACGTCCGGCCGCATGCGCAGCAGGTAGTTCAGCGGCTCACCGTCGCCCCCGCCCACGTCGATCAGGTAGGCGTTCTCGGGAATCGCCTGGACGATCTGCTCAGTGCACCGATGGACATTGATGAAGACGGCGCGATAGGCGGCGCAGAGTTTGCGCTCTAGCGGTCCCGCGATCTTCCGAACGATTGCTCCTGCCGACACGCCCTTCTCCCAGCATCACGCTGGGTGGGAAGGATGCCACCATTCCGACCCGACGGCTGCGGAGTGCACCGCAGATCTGCTGTCAGAAGCTGCCTGCTTCGGACCGACTCGTCGGAGTCCTGCACAGCCGCTCTAGCGTCGGCCCATACGCAACAAGCGCGTAGCTGTCAGGCAACCTGAGACTGCCAATCCGGAGAGCGTTGGTTCGAGTCCAACTTCGGGCGCCAGATTCGAAAAGGCCTGCAGCGAATACTGCAGGCCTTTTTCTTTGTCTGGTTTCCCGGCGTCACGCCGCTGCCGAGAAAGGCCTGCGCGAAGCAGGCCTTTGCATTTCAGAAGCAATCGCTCGCGACGGCGCCGCTCACACTGACGTCCTTCGTGCCGGACTGATTGACGCCCAGCGTTCCGCACTTGGTCTCCTTCGACGCCTGCACGCCCTTGGGTTGTGCGATAAGCCGATAGGTCGACGCCGTGGGATCGGCCGCGAAGCTGAAATCGTAGTGATTCGCCAGTTCGGTGCGGCAGGTCGTCGCAGGCAGCTCGTTCTGCGCGCCCTCGTAGGTCATCTTGGTGGTGTAGTAGCGTTCGGCGAAGTGCGAAAGCTCGGTCAGGCACGCACCTGCGGCGACACGGCGCGTCTTGGCGATGTGTGCCTGATAGCTCGGGTAGGCGAGCGCCGCCAGGACGGCGATGACCGCGACCACGATCATCAGCTCGATCAGCGTGAAGCCGGTGGCTTTGTTACGCATTGTCAGGTTCCCTGTCAGATAGTTGAAAAACGCACGTCCTGTGCGTTCTCCAGATCGCCAGCCCGGTGGAAGCCCGGCCTGGCTTACGGCGGATTCGACGCTGCTCCGCCGGCGCGCCCGCTCCTGCGCCGCGCCGGCGAGGTGTTCCAAAGCCCCTGCTACTCCCGATTGTAGAGCTCGCGCCACGACAGCCGCTTCGGCGTACCGCCACCCGGTGGCGTCGGAACCGTACCGCACTTGCCATCCGAGCCGCACACCAGCACCAGGTTGTCGATCTGGTTCGACTCGGTCGGCATGCCGATGCCAAGGTTCACCGAACCCACCGGCAACTCGCCATCGCCGCTTCCGATGTTGTCGTTCTTGCCGTTGCCGTCGCCATTGACGTCGATGTACGAGGTGGACGAGCCGGAGTCGTCTCCGCCGCTGGTGCCGGTGAACAGGTCCAGGGCGTTGAGGTAGCCGGTACCGCCGGACTCGCACCCCTTGCCTGCTTCCGGAATGATGCTCGAGACCCAGAGCGCACGCCCGTTGATACGCGGACCGCTGACGACGCGCTCACCTTCGGTCGGAACGCCAAGATTGACGTACCAGCCACGCTTGCCGGTCGGGAGCGCCGAGTACTTCTCGAACGCGCGGTACTTACCGTCGTCGGTCACCAGTGCGATCGAGCGCTGCACCAGCGCGGAATGGTTGACGATGGCGGTGCCGTCGTCCATCAGGCCATAGATGCGCTGCGTGTCGGTCGTTTCGATGTCGCCATCCGTGATCAGGCGGCCGGTGCCGAACGCGACCCAGATGTTGTTGCGGTTGACCGGGTCGCGCGCCAGCGCCAGGCCGCCGGTGATCGGCTGGTTGGTGCCCGTCGTGAAGAACGGCGCATTCCCCGAGATGGTCCAGGAACCGGCGCCGGTCCCGGTCATGTCGAACTTCCAGACGTTGCCCTTCAGGTCGCCCGCATAGACGTAGTCCACCTTGCCGTCGCCGTTGAGATCGGCGCCGCGCGGAGCGGACAAGCCGTTGCCACCGGCAACGCCCGTGTCGAAGCGCTTGATCTCGGCGCCGGTCGTCAGGTTGTAGACGTAAAGCACGGCCTTTCCGTTCGCGCTGTCGATACCGTTCGCGACGATGGCGATGTCCACGTTGTTGTTGCCGCGCGTGATCAGCGGCGCGCCCAGGACATAGCCCATGTCGTTGTCGACATCGGCCGTGTGGTCCCACAGGACGCTCCTGGCACTGAAGTTCGACGGCCGGGTGACATCCAGTGCGTACGCGCCCTTGCCGCCGCGGCCCAGGGTGCCAACCAGGTAATTCTTGTCGGCGGTCTGGCGGTAAGCCGACACCGAGATGGGACCGTCCACGAAGAAGTGGTGTTCGTACTCGGGCTTGCTGATCGTCGACAGCGCGGCAAAATCCAGGCCGGCCGGGACATAGGAGAAGTTGACCTTGCCGGTCAGCGCATCGATGGCGTGCATCATGCCGTCGTTGGCGCCGATGAAGATGCTCTCCGATTCCTTCACGTAGAACGGCGAGGAATTGACGATGTCGCCGATCAGGCCGCTGCGCGTACGCAGCTTGCCACCCTTGGACTGCTCGAGGGACTGGTCGCCCTTGATGTAGGCGGCGTTGTCGTCGCCCTCCACCGGCGCGATGGAGCCGGTGCGGGTCAGTGCGGTAGCCTGGTCGCCGGTCGGGAACGACGTGCCCTGGGTACCGCTCCAGGTGAACACGCCGCGATCGGCGAACTTGTTCTCCGGCAACGCCACCTGCTTCGACAGCGTCCAGGCCGCCGTGGTGGAGATCCCCTTGGCAGTCACGTCGTAGGCCAGCATGTCGCCCGTCCACTCGCCCGACATGTAGGTCGCCTGGTAGGCGCGGGTGTTCGACTGGAACGAGGTGCTGTTGGTGGCAACGTTCGAGCCCGACGCGCGCTTCGCGTCGATCTTGCCCAGCACGTCCTTCAGCGCGTCGTAGAACTTCTGAGAGTCGGTCGCGGCGATGAACTCGCCGTGGCCGTTGACGGCGGCATGCAGCAGGTCGTCGATGTTGTTGGTGCTGTCAGCACTCGGCGTCGGCCAGCCCACGGTCCTGCCATCCTTGGTCACACCCTTCTGCGCCAGCACCTCCTCCACGGAGGACTGGTCCAGCGTGCCTTTCAGGCCGATGGAAATACCGAACGTGATCATGTGCTGCCAGAACGCGTCGCCCGTCTTCGGACGCGGCACCACGTTCGGCAGATCGGTGCGCAGGTCCGTGCGCCAGTACTTCATGGCCACGTCGGCGAGGGTGTTGCTCTGGCCGTCCGTGTAGGGAGCGACGGCCTTGTACGTGTACGAGTGCGCGGTGGTTCCGTCGTCGAGCTTGGGACTGGTGATCGTGTCCGTTGCATCCGTGCCGTCGTAGTTGGCCATGCTGAAACCACTGTCGCCGTTCCAGTAACCGTCCGTGGTCAACACGGTGAAGTTCTGGCGGCACGCGAGCTGCTCCGATGCGGCCTCGTTGGGGCCGTACGGACCATCGCCATCGTCTCGCGAGAAGTACTTGCCCGCCTTGTCGAGCGTGCTTCGCAACGGCGTTCCGTCGCTCGGGTCGGCGTCCAGCAGGCTCTCGTACCACTTGTCGCGGTTGGCGCCTTCGAACTTTCCCTCGTTCGTCTTGACCGGGATGTTGAAGTCGCCATCGGCATTGTTGTGGAGCGACCAGAACCCCATGCGCACGTTGTCCACCGCGTCGAAGGCGCGACTCGCGCCCGCCTTGGCGAGTTTCATGCGGGTGCGGTGGAACGAATACCAGGTGGCGAAGTTGTTGCGTTCGGCCTCTTCGCTGCGCTGGGTGCCATCCTTCAGCACCGGGGTCGCCGGGTCGCACTTCGACCAGGAGTAGTTGCCGCCCCAGTTGCTGCGGCTGACGGTCGTGCAGCGCGTGATGACACCCTTGTTCGAGATGGTGTAGCGGTCGTAGTTGCCGAGGTCTGTCGCATCGGCCGTGCTTGACTTCAACACGTAGAAGTACGCGGTGCCCTGGTTGTAAAGGCTGATCGTGGAGGAACCGGGGCCGGCGCTCCGGGCACTGCTGTAAGCGCTGCCGTAAGTGGTACCGCCGGCGATCGGCTTGCCGTCGCTGCCGAGCCAGGGCTCGTACGTGATCTCCGGGTTGTAGTAGAGCGTGTTGGTGGCCGGCGACTGGTCGTACACCGCGCGGATGTCGTTGTCGAACGGATCGTAGGAGCTGTCTGAGCTCCTGTTGTTGCCGGTGGGCCTGCTTACCTCATCGGAGCCGTAGTAGATCCTGCTGACGCTCGGGTTGTACATGTACCGCCATTCCATCGATCCCGAATCGTCCAGGATGAACAGGATGTTCGGCGGCACGGAGTTCGTGCCGGTCTGCAGCGGGTAGTTCGGGAACGTCGCGGCGTGCACGGGCAAGGCCAGCAGGGTGGCGATGAACGCGGCCAGCGGAGCGCGGCTCGACATGGATGCAATCTTGTTCTTGGTTTTCATGGGCGGCTCCGTCACGGTACTTCGTAGGCGGACTGCAGGATCACTTCCGCGCCATTGGGTGCGCGGCTGTAGACGGTGACGCGATAGCGCTGCACCTTGGTCGAGCAAGGCGCGGCGGACACGTCCAGGTCGGTGGAGCAGTTGGAGTTGATCGACCCAAGGCCGAAGTCCTCCACCACGTACTTCGGCCGGATCACGACCGGATCATCGGGATCGCCGGTCTTGAACTCCGTCGTGGCGATGCGGTACCCCGCTCCGCCGTCGTCCCAGAATCCGGCGGCTTCCCACGCGGACTGGGCGCCGTCCAGCGGCTGCGCGCACAAGCCGCCGTTGCAACCCGCCGCCGGCATCGCCGGCTTGGCCTGGGCGAACGACTCCGCCTCGCGGAGCACCGCCTCGGCGGCCTGGAACGAGTAACTGCGCGCGACGGCGTTGGAGGTCATCTTTTCCTGCATGAGCGAACCGCGCATCGCGGCCAGCCCCAGCACGGTGACCAGCAGCAACAGCAGCAGCACGACAGGAAGCGCGCTACCGCGCTGCGCGGGAGAATACGAGCGCATCACAGCACCCCCTGCCGGTTGCGCAGGGCAACCGTGTTGACGACGGTCCGGGTCAGCAGGTTGCCGTCGGTACCGCGGATGTCGCCCGCGGCGAGGCCGCCTTCGACGCCGGAGAAGGTGAGCGAAATACGCGCGGAGACGACGTTGCTCCAGTTCGCGACGGCCGCGGGCGCCTGATAGGCGGCACCGCCGTTCGACAGGTAGGTGATGCTCAAGCCGCTGACCCCTTCGGCGATTTCCACCGGCGGTTCCAGCGGATCCGGCGTGGCGTTGTTGTCCTTGGTCGTGAGCGTGGCGCGGTAGAGGGACGTGCTGCCGCGACCGTTGTTGCCGATGTACCAGCGGACCGAGACCACCCGCGCCATGCGCGCCGGCGTGTCGCTCTTCAGGTCGCACTCCGCGCTCGCGGCGCCGCCGGTCGGGACCAGCATGCAATACCGGTTCACCGAGCAGGTGCCGGTGCGATCGAACTTGAACGCCGCGCACGTATTGCCTGGCGTGGCGGCGCCGCCACCGCCGTTGTGCTGCACCTTGTCGGTGGAACTCAAGCCGGTCGCCTGGAAAATCAGGGCGAAATCCATGTTGCACACCATCAGGATCTCGCCTTCGGTGACGCCGGCGTTGGTATTCAGATCGAGTTCGGCGCTCGGGTTGGTGTGGGCGGTGACGCGGTAATCGCCGGTGTTCGCCAGATGCAGGTCGATGGCGTCGGTGCCGTTCACGCGGTTCGCGGCGGCCGAGCCGAACACGGTGCCGGGCGTCGCGGTGGCGCCGTTGTATCCCCGGATTCCCTGCGCGAACGACTGCCACCAGCTGTCGTCGGCGGTGGTCAGCTGGTTGATGAGGGTGGCGGACGAGGAACACGGGTTGCCGCCGGCCTCGCGCACATCGCGCGACATGAGTTCGAAGGCGACGCGCGAACTCTCCTGGATGCGGTTCACCGTTTCGGAGGTGCCGTATACGCGACGATTCGACAGGAACACCGCGCTGGCCGCGCCGACCACGATCAGGCCCAGCACGAGCGAGATCATCAGCTCGATGAGCGACAGGCCCGACTGGCGGCTGCGTGAGGTGGGAGTCTGTTTCATGATCACAGCCTGCTCGTGGTCTGGATTTCGATCTGGACCGGCCTGTCGGCCTTGGCACCGGTGCCGCGGCTGTCGCTCCAGCGCACGCCGACCGTGCAGCTCTGCGTGCCGCACTGGATGCGTCCGCATGCGGTCTCGCCCATGTTGGCCTGGAGCTGCGAGATCCACGCGCCGATCTCGCCGATGGCGCGCGCGTCGTCGTCGTCGCCCGCGGCCGGCGCTTCGCAGGTCCAGGCGCGGTTGTAGCCGCCACTGCGCGCGGTTTCGCGGTTGGTGCGCATCGCGTCGAAGATGGTGTAGGTCTGCATGATGGCCTGCGTGCGCTCGGCCGAACTGCTGGTGTTCTTCAACGTCACGGCCTGCAGGGCGGCGATGCCGAGCAGGCCGATCGCCATGATCAGCACGGCGATCAGCACCTCGAGCAGGGTGGCGCCCTGCTGCGACCGCCGACGGGGCGGAGGTGGCGAATGGATCATGCGAACTCCCGGATGTCTTTCAGGTTGTCGGGAACGCACGTCCTGTGCGTTCGCGAACAGATGTTTCCCACGT
This sequence comes from Lysobacter sp. SCRH-1R, assembly GCF_057747855.1. Lineage (NCBI taxonomy): Bacteria > Pseudomonadati > Pseudomonadota > Gammaproteobacteria > Lysobacterales > Lysobacteraceae > Lysobacter > Lysobacter sp. SCRH-1R. Next base: position 3,029,252 of record NZ_CM173227.1, read on the forward strand.
GCCGCTAGTTGCAGCCGGCGACGACGGACGGCTCGACGTGGACGCGGCTGACGTTGACCTTCACGCTGCGCAGGTTCGGCCCGCTGTCAACGGCGCTGGAGCACAGCGTGATGTCCGCGCTGCGCACGACCGGATTGCCCATGCGCACGAAACCGTCCGCGCTGAACCACATCCGGTTGTTGGTCGCCAGCGGCGCCGTCCCCTTCACGACGATGCCGCCCTGTGTCGCGACCACATCGCGGATCAACGTGTCGCCCGCGCCGGCATCATTGTTGCGGTCGGCGTCGAAGAACAGGATCACGCGCTGCCAGTCGGCGCCGGAGCACGTGGTGCCGTTGGCGCTCGGGCACAGGACCACCCGCCCGTTGCGACGCACGGCTTCCATGCGCGCCGTCTGGATCGCGGATACGTATTCGTTGGCTGCAGCGGTCAGCCGGTTGCGGGCAATGAGTTGCGAGAACGACGGCACCGCAAGGCCGATCAGCACGCCGAGCACGGCAAGTGTGACCATCAGCTCAATTAGCGATACACCGGACTGCTTCCCCATCCCCGCCGTCGACCGAGCGCTCCGGCTCGCAAGGCTCCCCATGCCTGCCCCCTAGCGGATTGATGGCGATACGTTAGCGAGCGCCCGACCCGCCGCCAAGCTCGCCGCGACGGACGGCCCGCCGGGCGGAGCGAGTGGCAGGACGCGGCGGAATCCGACACAAATGGCATGATGCCCGTCTCGAATCAGGCCTTCATCGCCGTGCGCAAGACCGACTCTTCCGTCAGGCCGCTCGATCCGCTCTGGCAACCGCCGGCGATCATCTGGACGCTGCTGGGCGGCCAGGGACTGGCCATCGTCCTCGCCTTGGCGCCGGGACTCACGCTGGATCGCATGGTGTACTTCGGCCTGGCGTCGTTCGGCGCGATGTGGGTTTGCCTGTTGAGCCTGGCGATGCTGTACGTGTTGCGCGTGCCCCTGGAACGGCTCAGGCCGGTCCACATCGCCCTCGTCGCCCTCGTGCTGCTGCTGCTGAACACGTGGCTGGCCGCATTCACCATCACCCAGTTGCTGGGATCGGCGCTTTCGCAAACGTTCCCCGATGTACGGACCCTGCTGCTGCAACTCACCGGCATCGCGTTGACGGTGGGCGTGCTCGGTTTCGCCGCGTTCCAGAGCCACTGGCGCGCGCAGAAGCTCGCGCTGCATGCGAAGCAGTCCGAGCTGGAAGCCCTGCAGGCCCGCATCCGTCCGCACTTCCTGTTCAACACGCTCAACACCGGGGCGGCGCTGGTGCATCGCCGGCCGGAGGAAGTCGAGCGTTTGCTGTTGGACCTGGCCGACCTGTTCCGCGCGGCGCTCGCGGGGCCGCGCGACATTTCGCTGGAGGACGAGCTGGCGCTCGCCCGACGCTATCTGGAAATCGAATCGCTGCGCTTCGGCGAACGCCTGCGCATCGAATGGAAGCTGCCGCGCGAGATCCCCCACGTGATGGTGCCGGCGCTGTCGATCCAGCCGCTGGTGGAGAACGCGATCCGCCACGGCATCGAACGTCGCCCCGAAGGCGGCGAGATCGAGATCGCGGTGTCGACGATGCCCGAGACCGTCATCGTGCGGATCATCAACCCGCTCGCGCCCGGCGGCGAGAACCGGCCGGGCCATCAGGTCGGATTGAACGCCTCGCAGGTGCGCATCGAAGCGCTGACCGGCGGTCGCGGCAGCGTGCTGACGCAGCAGGAAGGCCGGCGGTTCATCGCGACGGTGCGGTTGCCGACGGACGCCTGATCACCGGTCCACGTGCGCCGGCATGACGAAGGCCGGCGCCAACCGCGCCGGCCTTCGGTGAGGCCTTATGCCACCACGCGATAGCAGGGCTTGTATTCGCCCGCGATCTTCATGCGGCGCTGTTCGACGAACGCGCGCAGCAGCGCGTCGAGCGACTGCATCATGTCCGGATCGCCGTGGATCTCGAACGGTCCGAACTGCTCGATGCGGCGCATGCCGTCTTCCTTCACGTTGCCGGCGACGATGCCGGAGAACGCACGACGAAGATCCGCCGCCAGTTCGTGCGGCTTGCGGCCGTGGTGCAGGTCGAGCGCGGCCATCGCTTCGTGCGTCGGCACGAACGGACGCTGGAACGTCAGCGGAATGTCGATCGACCAGTTGAAGAAGAACGAGTCCTTCTGCGCGATGCGATGCTCGCGCACCTTGCGGATGCCCGTGGCCATGCGCCTGGCCACCTGGTCGGGATCGCCGATGACGATCTCGTAGCGCGAGGTCGCCGCCTCGCCGAGCGTGAGGCGGATGAACCTGTCGATCTGCTCGAAGTACGGCGCCGCCGATGCCGGGCCGGTGAAGATCAGTGGGAACGGCAGGTTCGCGTTCTCCTCGCGCAGCAGGATGCCGAGCAGGTAGAGGATTTCCTCCGCCGTGCCGACGCCGCCCGGGAACACGATGATGCCGTGGCCGATGCGGACGAACGCCTCCAGGCGCTTCTCGATGTCCGGCATGATCACCAGGTGGTTGACGATCGGGTTCGGCGATTCGGCCGCGATGATGCCCGGCTCGGTGATGCCGATGTAGCGCGTCTTGAAGCGGCGCTGCTTGGCGTGCGCGATCGTCGCGCCCTTCATCGGGCCCTTCATCGCGCCCGGGCCGCAGCCGGTGCAGATGTCCAGCCCACGCAGGCCCAGTTCGTACCCGACCTGCTTGGTGTAGACGTATTCGTCGCGCGAGATCGAATGGCCGCCCCAGCACACGACCAGGTTCGGATCGGTCGGATGCAGGATGCGCGCGTTGCGCAGCAGGCCGAACACCGCGTCGGTGATGCCTTCGGTGCTCTCCAGGTCGCGACCGCAGTCGGGGCCGAGGTCCATCGCCGTGTAGGCGAGATCGCGCACCACGGCGAACAGCAGCTCGGCCACGCCGCGGATGATCTCGCCATCGACGAACGCCATCGCCGGCGCGTTGTGCAGGTCGATGCGCATGCCGCGATCCTGCTGGTGCACTTCGATGTCGAATTCGGGATACAGCTCGCGCGCGGCGCGCGGATCGTCGGACGCGCTGCCGCTGGTCAGCACGGCCAGCGCGCAGCGGCGCAGCAGGTCGTGCATGCCGGTGGAGACGTCGCGCAGGCGCGCGACCTCGGCGTGCGAGAGGACGTCCAGTCCGCCCTTCGGATAGATCCGGGCGTTGACGGTGGGAAGGGTGGTTTCCAGCGGGATGGCGGTGCTCATGTGGTTCTTCATTCGTTCTCGTTCTTCAGCCCTGCGACTCTAGCCCCCTGCCCCATAAAAAGAAAACGGCCGGGGAAACCCGGCCGTTTTCGGTGCAGCGATGACGCCTGGAACTTAGAACTTGTAGCGGAAGCCCAGCTGCAGCGACCACTGCGACACGCCCTGGTTGAAGCCGTCGGCGTCCGCGTTGGCGACCGCCGGAGCTTCCACCGAGTCCGGCGAGAAGTTGTAGATGTACTTGCCGGTGGCCGGATCGATGCCCACCGCGCGCAGCACGGTCTGGTCGGCGAAGAAGCCGTAGTCGTAGATGTGGCCCCAATCCTTGTTGAGCAGGTTGCCGACGTTGATGATGTCGAGCCAGATCTCGGACTTGTGGCCCTCGAAGAAGCCCGGCAGTTCCTGGCTGATGCGGACGTCGAAGGTGTTCACCCACGACGCGCGACCGGCGTTGGCCGGAGCCACCTGGCCGGCGTAGCGGGCCAGTTCCGGATTACGCGCGAGCCAGTCGAAGAACTCCGCTTCCATCGCCGCGCCACCGGTGAACAGCACGTCGCCCGGGCCGTTCGGCACGTAGAACAGGTCGTTCGTGCGGCTGTCGCCGTTCATGTCGTTGGTGAAGACGTAGCTGAACGGACGACCGCTGCGGCCTTCGTAGAACAGGCCGACGCTGGTGGTGTTGTCGCCGAAGAACTTGTGCTTCCAGTTCAGCTGGCCGGAGATGCGGTCCTTGATCTCGTAGCGAGCCGTCGAAGCGACTTCCTCGTTGGCCTGGAACACGTAGTTGTAGTTCCAGCCCGAGGTCGCGGTGGAGCTGGTCAGGCCGCTGACTTCGGTGGCGTTGGTGTAGGTGTAACCCAGCGACCAGGACCAGTCGCTCGCCTCGGTCCACGGCTTGCTCAGGCTGACCGTGAACTGCTGGCTCTCGCCCTTGTCGGTGGTGTCGAGCAGCAGCACGTCGCCGAAGCGCGGATCGCGGTTGGCGCGGGCCGACGAGAACGTGTTCGGGTTGCGCCAGTACAGCGCGCGACCGTCCTGGCCGGCGGCGGTCGACTCGCCGATGTCCAGGCGCTTGTAGAACAGGCCGCTGTTGACGCTGGTCAGCAGCAGCTCGGCCGAACCGACCAGGCCGTACCACGGCAGCTCATGATCGAACGCCAGGTTGGCCTTCCACACCGACGGCGCTTCGAAGTCCGGCGAGATGAAGTTGACGTTCTGGCGCGGCGTGGACGGGGTGACGCCCGGCTGCGCGAACTCTTCGACCTGCGTGTAGGTCAGGCCCGTGGTGTTGTAGGCGTTGGACAGCCACACCTGCGGCGAATCGCCCTGGAACAGGCCCAGGCCGCCGCGCAGCTGCGTCGGACGCTCGGTGTCGAAGGTGTAGTTGAAGCCGAAGCGCGGCTGCCACAGCCACTCGTCGCCGCCCACGTCGCTGTTGTCGTAGCCGTAGACTTCCTGCGCAAGCGCGTTGTGCGCCGGGTTCTCGTCGATCTTGAAGCGATCGCCGCGCACGCCGAAGGTCAGCGTCAGGTTCGGGCTGACGTACCACTGGTCCTGCACGAACACACCCATCGCCTTGTAGGTGTAGTCGGAGGCCATGTTGTTGACGTCGCCGCCGAGCGGGGTGCGGAACTGGCGGTAGCTCCAGCGGCCGGCACGGAAGTCTTCCATGCTGTTGTAGGTGTAGTAACCGTCGACGTACGGCGCGTAGAGATTGAAGATCTCGTTCGTCGAGTAGTCCGCACCGAACTTCAGATCATGGTCGCCCAGGGTGAACGTACCGGCGCCGAAGTAGTTCCAGGTCTTGGTGAACAGGTCGTTGTACTGCGAGTTCGTTTCCGTACCCAGGTACAGCTGCGGACGCTGACCGACGCCGTCGTCGTTCGCGTCGCCGTAGGCGAGTTCGATCGCCGGCGTGCCCTGCGTCGGGGTGTTGCGGATCGCGGAGTAGTCGCGGTACGAGACCTTGAACTCGGTCGAGAACGTATCGGTCCAGTCGCTGAAGAGCTGGGCGACGTAGTTCTCGATGGTCTTGTCGTGCTGGTACCAGTACGAGCTCAGCGAGGCCGCGCCCGTGCTGCCGGAGAAGAAGCCGTTGAGGCGCAGCTTGCTCTGCTCCAGCTTGCTGTAGCGGAAGTCGGCGCGGTGGTTGTCGCTGATGTTCCAGTCGAGCTTGACCGCGTATTCCTCGAGGTCCGTGTCGCCGTCGCTGCTCAGGTCGCCCGCGTCGAACGGCGCGAAGTTGCCGTTGCCGGCCAGGGCGATGTCGCGCGCTTCGGCCGGATCATCCGACGGGATGATGCCCAGGCCCAGCGGCGTGTTGGCGATGTCGGCGCCCGGCGCGGCCTGCTTGAACTTCTCGTAGTTGGCGAAGAAGAACAGCTTGTCCTTGACCAGCGGACCGCCGAGGGTCATGCCGTAGGTTTCTTCCTTGGTGAAGCCGTTGAACGGCGCGCCGGTCGGGTCGTCGCCGAACCAGTCGCCATCGCGGTAGTAGCCGTACACCGAACCGTGGAATTCGTTCGTGCCCGACTTGGTCACCGCGTCGACCACCGCGCCGGTGGCGCCGGTGATGGTCACGTCGTAGTTGGCCAGGTCGACGTTGATCGCTTCGATGGCTTCCATCGAGACCGGCTGGCGGCGGGTCGGCATGTTGTTGCCTTCCAGGCCGAAGGTGTCGGAAGCCGACACGCCGTCGATGCGGATGGCGTTGTAGCGCGGGTTCTGGCCGCCGGCGCTGATGCTGCCCGAGGCGCGATCGATGAACGCCACGCGCGGATCCAGGCGCATGTAGTCCTGGATGTTGCCGCCGTTGGTCGGCAGGGCTTCGATGGTCTGGCGGGAGACGGCGGTGCCGGCGCCCATCTTGGTCGCGCTGAAGACATCCGAACCGCCGACGGCGACCGCGGTCACCGAGTCCAGCGTGGTCACGTCGCCGGTGAGGGCGGCGTTGATCGTGTTGATCTTGTTGAGGTCGAGGTAGACGTTGTCTTCCGTCTTCGTGCCTTCGCCCGACTTGGTGATGGTCACCGTGTACGGACCACCGACGCGCAGGCCGCGCGCGGCGTAACGACCGCTCGCGTCGGTCGTGGCGCGGCTCACCGTGCCCGATTCGACGTGGGTGATGACGACTTCGGCGCCGGCGACCGGCTGGCCGTCGTTGCTCGTCACCATGCCGCCGACACCGGCGGAGGTGGACTGCGCGAACACGGGAGCGGCAGCCAGGGCGGCAAGCAGGCCAAGCGTGAGCTTGGACATGCGGACGCGGTTGGGATGGGTCATTACGATGGCCTCGATTACAGGGTTCACAAGAGGGATGTCAGGCGCGACCCCGGTCGCGCCTGAGCAGGAAATGGTTTTCGCCCCCTGGGGCGTCGGGCCGGAGCCCGCCGGTTAACGTCAGTTTAACAGGCTAGGAGGGGTGTGTGACAGGGACGTGACGGCGGTCACCAACGGCCACACGCCGTAAACCTGCCCTGACGCAGGTTCCCGCCGTCATGCGTCAACGCCGATGCGAAAACGCCCGACCCGGCAAAACCGGATCGGGCGTCGCCGACTCGCGCGCGTTATGGAGGCGAGATCTGGAGGTACGTACCCAGGCCGTCGAGCAGCATCTGCACGGAGATCGCCACCAGCAGCATGCCCATCAGGCGTTCGATGGCGGTCAGCGCGCGGCGGCCGAGCAGCTTGTAGAGCAGCGTGGCCGAGAACAGGATCGCCGCCGTCGCGCCCCAGGCGATCAGCAGCGCGAGACTCCATTCGTTGAGGCGCTCGGGCTCGTTGCTGCCCATCAGCATCACTGCCGCCATGCCCGATGGGCCGGCGACCAGCGGAATGGCCATCGGCACGATGAAGGGCTCGCCGTCGGGGATCTCGCCCATCAGGCCTTCCGGCGGCGGAAAGATCATGCGGATGCCGATCAGGAACAGCACGATGCCGCCGGCGATCGACACCGACTCCTGACGCAGGTGCATCAGTTCCAGCGCGTACTTGCCGCCCCACAGGAACATCATCAGCACGGCGAACGCGATCAGCAGCTCGCGCGCGAGCACGATGCGCTGGCGTTGCGGCGGCAGGCCGCGCAGCAGGCTCAGGAAGACCGGCACGTTGCCGAGCGGGTCGAGGATGAGGAACAGCAGCAGCGCTGCGGAAGCGATGGTCATGGACGTTCCGTCATTGCAGCTGGGTCAGCGCGACCGCGGCGGGCTTCGGCGCCCACACCTGTCCGCGATGGACGGCACCGGCGGACGACAGCAGCGTCACGCAGGCGGCGGCGTAGGCCGTCGGTTCGACGGCGGCGCGATCGTTCTCTTCCACGTAGGCCTTCGCGCGCAGCGGCGTGCGCATCGGGCCGGGTCTCAGGCCGGCGACTCGGATCGGCGAGTTGGCGAGTTCGGCGTGCAGCATGCGCACCAGGCCTTCGCGGCCCTGCTGCGCGAGGCCGTATCCGCCCCAGTACGCCTGGCCGACGCGCGCGAGGTCGTCGACGACGAACACCACCGCTGGGTCCTCCGCCTTCGCCAGCAACGGCAGGCACGCCTGCGTGAGCCACCACGGCGCGGTGAGGTTCACGTGCACGGCGCGCGCGAACGTCGCCGGATCGGTCTGCGCCAGCGGCGTGAGGCCGGCAAAATCGGCGGCGCAATGCAGCACGCCGTCGAGCCGTCCGAGTTCGGCTTCGATGCGCTGCGCGAGCTCGGCGTAGTCGTCGGCGCTGGCGCCTTCGAGGTCGAGCGGGTACAGCAGCGGCTCGGGCCCGACCTGCGCCAGCGCGTCGTACACGCGATTCAACTTCGGCACCTTGCGGCCGAGCAGCACGACCGTGGACCCGGCGCGTGCGCAGGCCTGCGCCGCCGCGCTGCCCAGCCCCCCATGCGCGCCGGCGACCAGGACGACGCGTCCTTCGAGCGCCGCTCCGGCCCGGGCGCCCTGACCTTCCGACGGACTCACTGGCGCTGCGTCTCGCTGATCATGCGCGCCAGTTCCCCCGACTCGAACAGCTCCAGCGTGATGTCGCAACCGCCGATCAGCTCACCGTGGATGAAGAGCTGCGGGAAGGTCGGCCAGTTCGAATAGCGCGGCAGGTTCGCGCGGATCTCCGGATCCTCCAGCACGTTGACCGTATGCAGCTGCGTCGCGCCGGCGGCCTTGAGCGCCTGGACCGCGCGGCTGGAAAAGCCGCACATCGGGAACTGCGCGGTGCCCTTCATGAAAAGGACGATGGGATGGCTTTCGACCTCGGCCTGGATCCGCTCCATCACGGACATGGCGACAACTCCTGCAATGGTGCGTTGCCGGGCGGTTGACGGCACGGCAACGGAACGTGGGGATAGAATGTCCAATTGTAAGCCTTCCGCAAGCCGCGGACGCGCGCAGTTCACCAGCGCCGCCCGGCATTCCCTAGCCAGCCCCCAGGAGCCCGCAATGGCCATCGAACTGCCCCCCCTGCCCTACGACCGCACCGCGCTGGAACCGCACATCTCGGCCGAGACGCTCGACTACCACCACGGCAAGCACCACAAGACCTACGTGGACAACCTCAACAAGATGATCGAGGGCACGGAGTTCGAGCAGCTGTCGCTGGTGGAGATCATCCGCAAGGCGCAGGGCGGCATGTTCAACAACGCCGCGCAGGTATGGAACCACACCTTCTACTGGAACTGCCTCTCGCCCAACGGCGGCGGCGAGCCGACCGGCAAGCTGGCCGAGCTGATCAACAAGGCCTTCGGCGACTTCGCCAAGTTCAAGGACGAGTTCTCGAAGCTCTCCATCGCCACCTTCGGTTCGGGCTGGGGCTGGCTGGTGCAGCGTCCGGACGGATCGCTGGGCCTGGTGAGCACCTCCAACGCCAACACCCCGATCACCGGCGACGACACCCCGCTGCTGACCTGCGACGTGTGGGAACACGCGTACTACATCGACTACCGCAACGCCCGCCCGAAGTACGTCGAGGCGTTCTGGAACCTGGTCAACTGGGACTTCGTGGCGTCGAACCTGAAGTAAGTTCGCGTCGCGTTTCGAGATGCGAGAACGGCCGGGGAAACCCGGCCGTTTTCTTTTCCGCGCGGCGCCATGCAGGCGAACCCCATTCGGCCAAGGCGCGAATCCGTGGATGCGCGAACAGCGTCGCGTCAGCGCAACGCCCCGATCACCGGCGCCACCCGCGCTTCACGCCCCAGCCGTGCCTTTGTAGCCCGGGTAAGCGCAGCGCACCCGGGGCGACGTCTCCGCGTCGATGCACGTCGATCCCGGGTGCGCTTGGCTGACCCGGGCTGCAACGGCAGGCGATCGTCATTCCGCCAAGGCGCGAACCCGTGGAGGCGCGAACGACGTCGCGTCAGCGCAAGGCCCCGATCACCGGCGCCACCTGCGCCTCACGCCCCAGCGCCGCACCGACGCGCTCCAGCGACATCGCCAGCGCATTCGCATCGTCCGCGCGCAACGTCGCGTGGCCGACCTTGCGGCCCGCGCGCGGCAGCTTGCCGTAGTCGTGCCAGTGGCCGCCGGGCTCGCGCAGCATCGGCAGCGCGTCGGGCATCTCGCCGATCCAGTTGAGCATGCACGCCAGCCCGACCATGCGCGTGTCGCCCAGCGGCAGGCCGAGCACCGCGCGCAGGTGGTTCTGGAACTGGCTGGTCTCGCTGCCTTCGATCGTCCAGTGGCCGGAGTTGTGCACGCGCGGCGCGAGCTCGTTGGCGAGCAGTTCGCCGTCGCGGCAGAACAATTCGAGTGCGAACACGCCGACGTAATCCATCGCCTCGGCGAGGCGGCGTGCGTAGTCGTAGGCGATCTCACCGAGCGCGGTGTCCACGCGCGCCGGCGCGAGGCTCGCCGAGAGCACGCCATCGACGTGCCAGTTCTCGGTAAGCGGCCATGCGCGGAATTCGCCATCGCGACCGCGCACGGCGACCACCGACAGCTCGCGCTGGAAGTGCACGAAGCCTTCCAGGATCAGCCCGACCTTCGGCGCCTGCGCACCGAGCGCGTCCCACGCGGCATCGGCATCGGCGAGCGTCCTGATGCGGAACTGGCCCTTGCCGTCGTAACCGAGCCGACGCGTCTTGAGGATGCACGGCGTGCCGATGTCGGCGAGTGCGGCATCGAGCTGCTCGCGCGTGTCGATCGCCCCGAACGGCGGCACCGGAATGCCCAGTTCGCGGAACAGCGTCTTCTCGGCCAGGCGATCCTGCGCGGTCGCGAGCGCGCCGGGATTCGGGAACACCGGCACGCGCTCGCTCAACCATTGCGCCGATTCGGCCGGCACGTTCTCGAAATCGAACGTCGCCACGTCCACGCGCGAGGCGAATTCGGCCAGCGTGGTTTCGTCGCGGTAATCGCCCACGACCATCGGCGCGAACTGCCCCGCGCACGCGTCGGCGACGTTGTCCATCACGAGGAAGCGCAGGCCGAGCGGCGCGCCCGACAACGCGAGCATGCGCGCGAGCTGGCCGCCGCCGAGGATGCCGACCGTGGTCATTTGCGCGGATCGTCGTTGGCCAGCACGTCGTCGGTCTGGCGGGTACGGAAGGCGTCGAGCGCCGCGCCGATCGCGGGCTGCTCGTTCGCCAGCAGCGCGGCGGCGAACAGCGCGGCGTTGGCCGCGCCGGCGTTGCCGATGGCGAAGGTGGCAACGGGAATGCCCGCCGGCATCTGCACGATCGACAGCAGCGAATCCATGCCGTTGAGCGCCTTGCTCTGCACCGGCACACCCAGCACCGGAACGGCGGTCTTGGACGCGAGCATGCCCGGCAGGTGCGCCGCGCCGCCGGCGCCGGCGATGATCGCGCGCAGGCCGCGCGCCTTCGCCGTGGCCGCGTATTCGAAGAGCACGTCCGGCGTGCGGTGGGCGGACACCACGCGCACTTCGTGCGGGACGCCCAGCGCCTCCAGCTTCGCGGCGGCATGCTGCATCGTCTCCCAGTCGGAGCGCGATCCCATCACGATGCCCACGAGCGGGGCGGCGGCAGTTCCGGACATTGGGCGGGTCCTGAGACAAAGACGTATTCTAACGCCCCGTCTTCCCCCGGCACCGCATTCCATGGACCGCAAGCTGCTCGACCTGCTCGTCTGCCCCACCACCCGCCAGCCGCTGCAGATGCTGGACGGCCGGGGCCTCACGGCGCTGAACGCCGCGATCGAGTCCGGCGGGCTGCAGCGCGCCGACGGCAGCGCCCAGACCGAGCCGCTGCGCGAGGCGCTGGTCACGCGCGATCGCCGCACCGTCTACCGCATCGACGACGGCATCCCGGTGCTGCTGGCCGAGGAAGCCATCGCCACCGCGCAGATCCCGGCCTTCCCCGGCGCATGAGCGCCTTCGCTCCGCCGCCGGCAGAGGCCGTCGCGCAGGACGTCGCGCTCGCGCTCGCCGAGGACCTGGGCGACGGCGACGTCACCGCGGCGCTGCTGCCGGACGTCGCCGACGACGCGTACCTGCTGTGCAAGGAAGACGCCGTCGTGTGCGGGCGGCCGTGGTTCGATGCCTGCCATCGCGCACTCGATCCGCTGGTACGCATCGACTGGCGCGTGGACGAAGGCGACCGCGTGAAGGCCGGCACGGTGCTGGCGACGCTGCACGGCCGCGCGCGTGCGCTGGTGAGCGCCGAGCGTGCATCGCTCAATTTCATGCAGACGCTGTCGGGCACGGCCACGACCACCGCGACCTACGTCGAAGCGGTGCGCGGTACGGCGGCGAAGATCCTCGACACGCGCAAGACCCTGCCTGGCCTGCGCCAGGCGCAGAAGTACGCCGTGCGCGTCGGCGGCGGCGTCAACCATCGCATCGGCCTGTTCGACGCGGTGATGCTCAAGGAAAACCACGTGCGCGCGGCCGGCTCGATCGCCGCGGCGATCCGCGCCGCACGCTCGATGCATCCGGCGTTGCCGCTGATCGTGGAAGTCGAATCGATCGCGCAGCTGCGCGAAGCGCTGCACGAAGGCTGCGACCGCATCCTCATCGACGATTTCGATGCGGCGATGCGGCGCGAGGCGGTGCGTATCGCGCACGAGGCGCCGGTCGCCCGGCGCATCCCGCTGGAGGTATCCGGCGGGGTCGACATGCAGACCCTGCGCGCGATCGCCGAAGACGGCGTGGACTGCATCTCGATCGGCGGACTGACCAAGCACGTCCGCGCGATCGACCTGTCGCTCAAGCTCGGTCCGCCGCCTGCCTGAGGCGGCGGCGCGTCAGGGCATCAGCACCACGGCCGCGGCACCCGCGGCGGCCAGCGCAAGCACCAGCGCAACCCAGGGCCACGGCGAACGCCGCGACTGCGGCTTGCGCATCGACGTCGCCACCACCTGCACCGGCTCCGTCGCCGCCGCGCCGGCCAGGCGGAAACGCAGCACGTCGAAGGCGAGTTCGTCGCCGACCTTCGCCTCGCCGCGCAGGACGCGCTTGCCGTTGAGAAAGGTGCCGTTGCTGGAGCCAAGGTCCTCGACCTGCACTCCGGCGTCGGTGGGAATGAGCCGCGCGTGCATGCGCGACAAACCCGGCGCATCGAAACGCAGGTTGCAGTCCGGTCCGCGGCCGACGGTCAGCACGCCGACGATCGCATCGCTGCGCGTGCCCAGCTCCGCCGAGACGCTGCGCAGGAAGAAGCGCGGCAGCACCGGACGCACGGCGGTGACGCCGGGGTCGTCGTTGGCGGACACCAGATCCGGCCCGGGCACCGACTGGCGCGCGACCACCGGCGGCGGACCGAGCGCGGCGAGCTTGGCCTGCACCTGGTCGAAGCCGACGCTGTCGCCTGGGCGTAGCGCGATCAGGCCCTGCACCTGCCGTCCGTTGACGCTGACCGTGGTGCCGGCCGGCACGTCGAGCATCACGCCCTGCGCGGTGACGTGCAGTTGGCAGTGTTGCGGCATGACGCCGGGACGGTCGATGACGATGGTGGATTCCGGATCGGAGCCGACGCGGTTTACGCCGTGACCGAGCAGTACCTGCGGGTGTTCGCCACCCGGAAAGACGAGTTTCAAGCGGGATCTGCCCCCTGCAGCGGTTCCCTGGTCCGACTGTGCCGACAGGCCTGCGCTCCGGAACTTGCGAGCGGCGCGGCACGTCGCCACAGTAATCGGCATGACTCTACTGATCTTGATGATCGTCGCTGCGATGGCGTTCGCATTCTGGAGCGCCAGCCGTGCCGCCGCCGAACGCGCCGAAGCCGTCGGGCGCGACGCCTGCCGCGCCGCCGGCGTGCAGTGGCTGGACCAGAGCGTGCACGCGATCGGCATTCGGCTGTATCGCCAGGAGAGCGGCTGGCTCGGCTTCGAGCGCACGTTCCGCTTCGATTACTCGATCAACGGCGAGGACCGCCACGTCGGCAAGCTGGTGCTGCGCGGCGAGCGGCTGGTGGCGTTCACCGGGCCGGTGACGCGGGAGCCTTCGGCTTTGCATTAGCCCGGGCAAGCGAAGCGCACCGGGGTTCGCGGGCGCCCATCCTGGGTGCGCTTCGCTTACCCGCGTTACAAACGCCGGCGCGCTGATGCGGGAACAAGCCGGGTTCCCCGCCTCGCGGGGATGACCTATCGGCAGACGCGCCCGCGCTTCGCGCGAACGCGCCGATGCGTCACTTCACGATGCGCAGGTGCGCCCCGCGCCGCGGCGTCGGCGTCGGCGTCTGCGGGCCCTCGTCGTCGCCGTCGGGCGCCGGCTCGCTCGGCACGGCGCTGAGCGGACTTGCGGGCGTTTCGTCGGCCAGTTCGATGTCGACCTCGCCTTCCTCTCCCGCCGCATGGATGTCTTCGGGCAACGCCATGCCCTGCCCCGTTTCGCGCGCGTAGATCGCCAGCACCGCCTGCACCGGCACCGTCACCGGATAGCTCACGCCGCCGAAGCGGGCACTGAAGCGGATGGCGTCGTTGGCCATCTCCAGGCGCGACACCGCGCGCTCGGCGATGTTGAGGACGATCTTGCCGTCCTTCACCGCATGCGTGGGCACCTGCACGCCGTGGCGGGTGGCATCGACCAGCAGGTGTGGCGTCATGCCGTTGTCGGCGATCCACTCGTACAGCGCCCGCAGCAGGTACGGACGATGGCTGGTCATCGAAGAAGTGCTTTCCTGACTCATGTCGGGAGTGTAGCGCCGCGGGGTCGCCCCCAGGTACACGCGCGGCGTGCTCGGCGTCGGCCAAACGGACGCGCGGGAAGCGAAAACGGGCCCGAAGGCCCGTGTCGTTCTCGCACCCGATCAGGCCCCCTCAGGCTGGCAGTTCGCGCAGCTTGCGTTCCTGTTCGGTCAGGCTGCGGGTGAAGCCGGGGTTGCGGAAGATGCGGTTGCCGTAATCCTCGATGGCCTTGCCGTCCTTCGGCAGCGGCACGCCCAGCGCGTCCAGGCGCCAGATGATCGGCGCCATCGCGCAGTCGGCCAGGCTCATTTCGGGGTTCAGGAAGAACTTGCTCGCCTTGAACAGCGGGACCGATGCGGTCAGCAATTCCTTCAGGCGTTTGCGGCCGGCTTCGGCCTGGGCCTTGTTGCCCAACTGGATGGCCTGCACCTGCGGCACCCAGTCGTGCTCCAGCCGCAGCATCGCCAGGCGCAGGCGCGCGCGGGAGAGCGGATCGACCGGCATCAGCGGCGGATGCGGATAGCGTTCGTCGAGGTATTCGCTGACCACGCTGGCCGCGTAGAGGACCAGGTCGCGCTCGACCAGCGTCGGCACCGAGTGGTACGGGTTGAGGTCGACCAGGTCTTCCGGCGGGTTCTGCGGATCGACCGGCACCAGGTCGTACGTCACGCCTTTCGCGGCCAGCACCAGGCGCACGCGATGGCACAGCACGCAGTCGGTGGAAGAAAACAGCGTCAGGGCATTGCGCATACGTGGACTCGCCGCCATTCGACCTCTCCGGCCACCGGATTCCGCCGGTGGTTAGACGCCGTCCACCCCGTGTGGACGGTCGTCACGGCCTCGATCAGCTGCTGCTGCCTGCAAACCAAGGAGCCCGCACATTCCTGTACGGGCTCCAAGGGATACAGCATGCGATCAGTGCTTGTCCACGTCCCGCCAGTACTCGTGCTTGAGCAGGTAGGCCAGCAGGGTGAACATCGCCAGGAACAGGATCACCCACACGCCCATGCTCTGGCGCTTGAGGGCGGCCGGTTCGCCGGCGTACTCGAGGAATGCCGTGATGTCGCGCACCGACTGGTTGAACTCCTCGGCGCCCTGGTGACCCGGCTGGGTGACCTTGAGGCCCAGCACCGGCCGCTCGCCGGTGGCCTTGTCGGCCTCGCCGAACTCGGCGTGCTGCAGGCCCTGCAGCTCCCACAGCGGGTTCGGCATGGAGGCGTTCGGGAACAGCTTGTTGTTCCAGCCCAGCGGACGCGATTCGTCCAGGTAGAACGACTTGAGGTAGGTGTAGATCCAGTCGCTGCCGCGGACGCGGGAGATCAGGCTCAGGTCCGGCGGCATCTTGCCGAACCACTGGTTGGCGTGGTCCGGGGTCAGGCTGACCTGGATCTGCTCGCCGAACTTGGCGCCGGTGAAGTTGAGGTTGTTCATCACCTCTTCTTCGGTCAGGCCCAGGTCCTCGGCCATGCGCGAGTAGCGCAGGTACTTCAGCGAGTGGCAGCCGGAGCAGTAATTCATGAACAGCTGGGCGCCGCGCTGCAGCGACGCGCGGTCGCCCAGGTCGGTGCCCGACTGCATCAGGTGGCCGCCCTCGGCTGCCGACGCACTGGTCGTCAGCGCGGCGAAGGACACCAGCAGGCCGGCGGCAAAGGTGGCGAACTTGTTCACGATGCGCATCTTCTGGACGGGGCGGTGGATGGCGTGAGCGGTCATCTCAGTCATGCATCGTCACCCGTTGCGGTACCGGCTTGGTTTTGTCGAGCTTGGTCCAGATCGGCATGCTGATGAAGAAGGCGAAGTACAGGAACGTCAGCACGCGACCGATGATCGTTTCGACCGGATCGGTACCCGGGCCGGCACCGATCTTGCCCAGCCACAGGAAGCAGATGGCGAGGATGGCGAGCATCACCTTGGTGATCCAGCCGCGGTAGCGGTGCGACTTCACCGGCGAGCGGTCGAGCCACGGCACGAAGAACAGGATGGCGATCGCCGCGAACATCACGATCACGCCCAGCAGCTTGTCCGGGACCACGCGCAGCATCGCGTAGTACGGCGTGTAGTACCACACCGGCTTGATGTGCTCCGGCGTCACCAGGCGGTTGGCCTCGGTGAAGTTGTCGTGCTCCAGGAACCAGCCGCCGAAGGCCGGCGCGAAGAAGATCACGAACGCGCAGATGATCAGGAAGAAGCCGACGCCGAACAGGTCCTTCACCGTGTAGTACGGATGGAACGGGATGCCGTCGGCCGGCTTGTTCGGATCCCAGCGGTTGCCCTTCGGACCCTTCTTGATCTCGACGCCGTCGGGGTTGTTCGAACCCACCTCGTGCAGCGCGCCCAGGTGCAGCACGACCAGCAGCAGCAGGACGAGCGGCAGCGCGATGACGTGCAGCGCGAAGAACCGGTTCAGCGTGGCGTCGCCCGGCAGGAAGTCGCCCATGATCCATTCGGTCAGGCCGTTGCCGATGACCGGGATCGCGCCGAACAGCGAGATGATCACCTTGGCGCCCCAGAACGACATCTGGCCCCACGGCAGCACGTAGCCCATGAAGGCCTCGGCCATCAGGACCAGGTAGATCAGCATGCCCAGGATCCACACCAGCTCGCGCGGCTTCTGGTAGGAGCCGTACATCAGGCCGCGGAACATGTGCAGGTACACGACGATGAAGAACATCGACGCGCCGGTGGAGTGCATGTAGCGGATCAGCCAGCCCCACTCCACGTCGCGCATGATGTATTCGACCGACGCGAACGCTTCGGCCGCGGACGGCTTGAAATGCATCGTCAGGAAGATGCCGGTGACGATCTGGTTGACCAGCACCAGCAGCGCGAGCGAACCGAAGTAGTACCAGAAGTTGAAGTTCTTCGGCGCGTAGTACTCGGTCATGTGCTTGCGGTACGCCGGCATCATCGCCGGGGCCCGCTCGTTGACCCAGTCCATCACGCCGTTGGCGGCCTTCGTGAAGATGTTCGCCATGGCTTACGCCGCTCCCTTGCTGCTGGACGACGGGTCGACACCGATGACGATCGTGGTGTCGTTCTCGTAATGGTGCGGCGGCACGAGCAGGTTGGTCGGCGCCGGGACACCCTGGAACACGCGGCCGGCCATGTCGAAGCGCGACTTGTGGCACGGGCAGAAGTAGCCGCCTTTCCATTCGGGATCGAACGGCTCGGGGCGGATCTCGGCCTTCATTTCGGGCGAGCAGCCCAGGTGGGTGCACAGGCCGACGAGGACGGAGATCTCGGGCTTGATCGAACGCAGCTCACCGGTGATGTACGCCGGCTGCTGGTCCTTGTTCTCGGACTTGGGATCGCGCAGGCGCGAATCCAGGGTCGGCAGCGCGTCGAGGATCGCCTTGGAACGCTTGACGATCCAGATGGGCTGCCCGCGCCATTCCAGGATCAGGCGCTGGCCTTCTTCGAGGGCGCTGATGTCGGCGGTCACCGGCGCACCGGCGAGCTTCGCCCGCGTGCTCGGATTCCAGGACTTGATGAACGGCACCGCCACGAAACCGGCACCGACCGCACCGACCACGGCAGTGGTCGCGGTCAGGAACCGACGGCGGCCCTGGTTGACAGGATCGTTGACCCCTTGGTTGGCCATCCGGCACTCCGCAAAGCTGGAACGAAGTTTCGCCGCACAACCCACGCCACTGGCGACGGCTCGCGGCACAAAAGACGGGGAAGTGTAACGGAACCGTGAATGAGCCGACAATCCGCTTCACGTTGCACGACTCGTCCGCTCGACGGGCGCGCACGCGGCCCACGCCCGACCGGGCGCGGGACGGGAAAAAACGTCAGCGCATCACGGCCATGGCGCCCCGGTAGCGGTCCGCCAGCACGCCCACCCGCTGGACGTATCGCTGGGTCTCGCTGTAGGGCGGCACGCCGTTGTACTTGTCCACCGCGCCCTCGCCCGCGTTGTAGCCTGCGGCGGCGAGGGTCAGGTTGTTGTTGAAACGCTTGAGCAGCCACGCCAGGTACTGCACGCCGCCCTGGATGTTCTGCTTCGCGTCGAACGCGTTGCTCACGCCGAAGCGCCGCGCCGTACCCGGCATCAACTGCATCAGGCCCTGCGCGCCCGCACGCGAGAGCGCGTTGGGGTTGTAGGCCGATTCGGCGTGGATGATCGCGCGCACGATCGCCTCGTCCACGCCGTGCTGGCGCGCGGCGGCGGCGATCTCGTCGCGGTAGGCGTCGGTGTTGAGGCGGACCGTGCCGAAGTTCACGCCCGGGCGGGCCGAACACGCATAGCAGGTCTGGATGTAGCTGTAGCGGATGGTGCGCACCGCCGAGGCGTTCGCCACGCCGTGCGGCTTGCGGCTGGTGTAGTGGCGCACGCCGTCCTTGATGTACGAGTACACCTGCCCGCGCACCACGCGCGGCGCGTTGTAGGAAGTCGTGGGCGTCGGGGCGATCGGCGCCGACGTGGCGACGGTCGCGACGGCCGGTACGGAGGCCACGGCGGGCGCCGAAGCCGCCACCGTGACGGACGAGGCCGAGGTCATGCCGCCGACCGCTGCGGCCGGCTTCGGGGATTCGGACGTGCGCGCGGGGCGGTCGGCCGAGTGGCTGATGACGGTGCACCGGGCGCCGGCCACGCGCTTGCTCACGTAGCTGCGCGCGCCGTCGGCGCCTTCGCAACGGTAGAGCGTGCCGGCCACGGACGGCGCCGCGGCCAACAGGCAGACGATCCCCAGCAGCAGCGAGCCCCCCCTCATGGCGGCGAGTGTGTCCTGTCTCCCGCCCCTTCACAAGTCCTTGATTGCGCAGGGAGCGGGAAACGTGACCACGCCCGCATCCGCATCTGCGACCCGTCCGCGGAACGCGAACCGGCCACCTCGCTCAGCGCCGCATCGCGCTCGCCGTGCGGTAGCGCTCGGCCAGCAGGGCGACGCGCTGCACGTAGCGCTGGGTCTCGTCGAACGGGGGAACGCCGCGATAGCGGTCGACCGCACCCTCGCCCGCGTTGTAGCCGGCCGCGGCCAGGACCAGGTTCCCGTCGAACCGCCGCAGCAGCCACGCCAGGTACTGCACGCCGCCGCGGATGTTCTGGCGGATGTCGAACACGTTGACCACACCGAAGCGCCGCGCCGTCGCCGGCATCAGCTGCATCAGGCCCTGCGCGCCGACGCGCGAGATCGCGTTGGGGTTGTAGGCCGATTCGGCGTGGATGATCGCCCGCACCACCGCCTCGTCGACGCCGAAGTCGCGCGAGGCCGCGGCGATTTCCGCGCTGAAGGTCTGGGTGTCGAGCCGGATCGTCGCGAAGTCCACGCCCGGCTGCAGCGCGCAGGCGTAGCAGGTTTCCATGTAGGTATAGGTGAGCCGGCTGATCTGGCCGAGCCCGGCGCGCGGGCTGGGCCGCTGGCTGGCGTAGTGGACCACGCCGCCCTCGACGAACCGGTAGACCTGGCCCTGGGCGACGCGCATCGGCGGCGTCGCCGCGGCGGAGCCCGGCGCTTGGCCGGTCGCGGGCGCATCCGCATGGACCGCCGCCCCGCCCGCGAACCCGAGCGTCCGCCCCGGCGCGGTCGGCCGGCTCGGCTGCCCGAGCTGGGCCGGAGCGGATTGCGCCCACGCGGAGGTCGCCGCCACCAGCAGCCCGGCGAACCCCAGCGATGCAAGGCGAGCCTTCAGCGATTCCACGAACGTACGGGCCTGCCGGCGCGGCCCGCGCGCCCTCCTCCTGCCCTCGGACCAGCAAACGCGATTCCCGGGCCGGCGCGGCCTGCGGTCGCCCGGGCCTGTAGAATGGCGCTCCCTCCGGCGCGGAATAACCGCCGCCCTTCCCGGATCGAGCCAGATGAGCCAGACCCAGACCCCGGCCGCCACGCGCGGCACCGACGCTTCCCCCGCGCCCGCGACGAAGAAGCTCTACATCCAGACCCACGGTTGCCAGATGAACGAGTACGACTCGGCCAAGATGGCCGACGTGCTCGCCGCCAGCGACGGTCTGGTGCTGACCGACAACGCCGAAGAGGCCGACGTCATCCTGATCAACACCTGCTCGATCCGCGAGAAGGCGCAGGAGAAGGTCTTCAGCCAGCTCGGCCGCTGGAAGTCGCTCAAGCAGGGTGACAAGCCGGTGGTGATCGGCGTCGGCGGCTGCGTGGCGTCGCAGGAAGGCGAGGCGATCGTGAAGCGCGCGCCGTTCGTGGACCTGGTCTTCGGCCCGCAGACGCTGCACCGCCTGCCCGAACTCATCCAGGCCCGCCGCGACACCGGCCTGCCGCAGGTCGACATCTCCTTCCCGGAGATCGAGAAGTTCGACCGCCTGCCCGAGCCGCGCGCCGAAGGACCGTCGGCGTTCGTGTCGATCATGGAAGGCTGCAGCAAGTACTGCTCGTTCTGCGTGGTGCCCTACACGCGCGGCGAGGAAATCAGCCGCCCGTTCGAGGACGTGCTGGTGGAAGTGGCCGACCTCGCCGCGCAGGGCGTGCGCGAGATCAATCTGCTCGGGCAGAACGTCAACGCGTATCGCGGACCGTTCGGCGATGGCGAAGTCGCCGACCTCGGCCTGCTGATCCGCGCCATCGCCGAGATCGAAGGCATCGGCCGCATCCGCTTCACCACCTCGCATCCGCTGGAGTTCTCCGACTCGCTGGTCGAGGCGTATCGCGACGTGCCCAAGCTCGCCAACTACCTGCATCTTCCGGTGCAGGCCGGCAGCGACCGCATCCTGGCGGCGATGAAGCGCGGTTACACGGCGCTGGAATTCAAGCAGAAGATCCGCAAGCTGCGTGCGGTGCGTCCGGACATCTCGATCAGCTCGGATTTCATCGTCGGCTTCCCCGGCGAGACCGACGCGGATTTCGAGAAGACCATGAAGCTGATCGAGGACGTCGGCTTCGACCAGTCGTTCTCGTTCATTTACTCGCGTCGCCCCGGCACGCCGGCGGCCGACCTGGAAGACAGCGTTTCCAGCGAGGAGAAGCACGCGCGCCTGTCGCGCCTGCAGGCGCACATCAACGCGCATGCGCGCACGATCTCCGAGGCGATGGTCGGAAGCGTGCAGAGCGTGCTGGTCGAAGGCCCGTCGAAGAAGAATCCGAACGAACTCACCGGCAAGACCGAGAACATGCGCTCGGTGAACTTCCCGGGCCATCCGCGCCTGATCGGCCAGTTCGTCGACGTGGTGATCACCGAGGCGATGAGCAATTCGCTGCGCGGACGCGTGGCGATGGCGGACGCGGACGTGGCCTGACGGCCACGTCGCGCCTTCATCCGTTGCGGTTCAAGCCCGATGCCGGATGACAGCCGCGCATCCGGCGCGCCGACTCACTTCGCGCGATACACCGCCTTCCCGTCCACGTACGTCGCCTGCACCGTGAGGTTGCGCAGGCCGTTCGGCGCGATCGCCAGCGGGTCTTCGCTCAGCACCACGAAATCCGCGCGCTTGCCGACGGCGAGGCTGCCCACCTGCGTTTCGGCGAAGCCTGCGTAGGCGGCGTCGAGGGTGAAGCCGCGCAGCGCCTCGAACGCCGTGAGCTTCTCCTGCGGGAACCAGCCGCCAGCGGGCAGGCCCTGCGCGTCGGCGCGCGTTGCGGCGGCGTAGAGGCCGAAGCGCGGATCGACCGATTCCACCGGGAAATCCGAGCCCAGCGCGAGTCGCGCGCCGCTGTCGCGCAACTGCCGCCACGCGTACGCACCGATGATGCGCTGCGGTCCGACGCGGTCCTCCGCCCAGGGCATGTCGCTGGTCGCGTGCGTGGGTTGCATCGACGCGATGACGTGCATCCGCGCCAGGCGCGGCAGGTCCGCCGGCGACAGCACCTGCGCATGTTCGATGCGCCAGCGGTGATCGGTCGTCGCCGCGTTCTGGCCGAGCGCCTTCGCGTAGGTTTCGAGCACGACGTGGTTGCCGCGATCGCCGATGGCGTGCGTGGCGACCTGCACGCCGCAACGTTTCGCCTTGTCCACGGCGACGGCGATCTGTTCGGGCGAGGTCACCATGATGCCGAGGTTGCCGTGATCGTCGCTGTATTCCTTCAGCATCGCCGCGCCGCGACTGCCCAGCGCGCCGTCGGCGTAGAGCTTCAGCGTGCGCATCTGCAGGCGGCCCGACGGATGGGTGTACAGCCCGTGCTGGCACAGCGATTCCAGCGCTTCGCTATTGCCGTCGGCCATCGCGGTGATGCGCAGCGGCATCGCACCGCGATCGGCGAGGCGCTGGTAGCGCTTCAGTTCGGCCAGGCTCACGCCCGCATCGTGCACGCCGGTGAGGCCGTGTTCGACCGCCGACTGCATGCCCAGCGTCAGTGCGCGCTCGGCGGTCGCTTCGTCGAGCGGCGGGCGGGCTTCGTCGACCAGCGCGGTGGCGGCGTCGATGAAAATGCCGGTCGGCTGCCCGCGCGCATCGCGTTCGATGCGACCGCCGTCGGGCTGCCAGTCGCCGGAGAGACCGCGCTTCACCGCGCGCATCGCGGCGCTGTTGGCCCATCCGGCGTGGCCGTCGATGCGCTCCAGCCAGACCGGGCGATCGGGGAAGGCGGCATCCAGGTCGGCGGCGCTCGGGAATGCCTTCTCCGGCCAGTCGTTCTGGTCCCAGCCGCGGCCGATCAGCCACGCGCCGGCGGGCAACTGCTTCTCGAACGTCTTGAGGCGTTGCAGCACTTCCTGCTTGCTCGCCGCATCGACGAGGTCCGCGCTGAGCATCGTCATGCCCAGGCCCGACACGTGCGCGTGCGCGTCGATCAGGCCCGGAATCACCGTCGCCTGGCCCGCGTCGATGCGGTCCGCCTTCGGATAGCGCTTCATCAGGTCTGCGGTCGCGCCCAGCGCGAGGATGCGGCCGGTGTCGTCGAACGCCAGCGCCTGCACCTTCGGTTGCGCGGTTTCCATGGTGTGGATGCGCGCCGCGCTGAGCACCGTGACCTGCGCGGCGATCGCGTGACCGGACATCGCCACCAGCACCGCCGAAACCGCTGACACCAGCTTGCGCATCCCGTTCCCCTCATGTCCGAAAGTGTCCGGACTGTGCGCAATCGCGTGCGTCGTGGCAAGTCCCGGCCGCGGTGCGGCGACTCAATCCAGCCGCTTGCGGAACCGCGATATCGCCAGCGTCATCATCACCACGATGAAGGCGATCAGCGCCAGCACGTCCGGCCACAGTTCCATCAGGCCCGCGCCGCGCAGCATGATGCCGCGGATCAGCCGCAGGAAATGCGTGAGCGGCAGCAGTTCGGCCAGCCACTGCACCACCTTCGGCATGCCCGCGAACGGGAACATGAACCCCGACAGCAGGATCGACGGCAGGAACACGAAGAAGGTCATCTGCATCGCCTGGAACTGCGACTGCGCCTTGGTCGATATCAGCAGGCCCAGCGTCAGGTTGGCGAGGATCAGCAGCACGCCGGCGAGGTACACGTCGAGCAGGCTGCCACGCACCGGCACGTCGAACAGCCACGTGCCCAGCACCAGGATCACCGTCGTCTGGATCAGGCCGATCGCCGCGTACGGCAGCACCTTGCCGATCATCAGTTCCGAACTCGACAGCGGCGTGGCGATCAGCAGCTCCATGTTGCCGCGCTCGCGTTCGCGCACGATCGCGACGCCGGTGAACAGCACCATCGTCATCGTCAGGATCACCCCGATCAGGCCCGGCACGATGTTGATGGCCGAACGTCGCTGCGGGTTGTAGAAGCTCACCACGCTCACCTGCCCCGGCCCGACCTGCCCCACGCTGCCGACGACGCGGTTGTCGGCGGGTCGCGTGTCGAGCGGCAACTGCGCCAGTTGCACCGCCGCGCTCTGCACCACCGTGTCGCTGCCGTCGACCAGCACCTGCACGGCTTCGCGGCCTTCGAAGCGGCGGCGTTCGAAGTCCGGCGGAATCACCACCCCGATGCTGATTTCCCCGCGCCGCAGGCTCTCCATCAGTTGCTGCGGCGAGGTCGCGCTCACGGTCGGATCGATCACGCCGGTGGCGACCATGTCCATCACCAGCGCGCGCGAGGCGGCGGTGTTGGATTGATCCGCGATGCCGGTGTCCAGGCCGCGCAGGTTGAGGTTGATCGCGTAACCGAACAGCACCAGCTGCATCACCGGAATCCCGACGATCATCGCCAGCGTGATGCGGTCGCGGCGCATCTGCCGCAGTTCCTTCATCACGATCGCGAACAGCCGGCGCAGGTTCATGCGGCCTTCTCCGGCGCCTCGTGGTCGCGTCCGCGCGTGGAGGAGACGAACACGTCCTCCAGGTTCGGATGCGAAGCGGCGACTTCGGCGTCGAGCCCCGCGTCGGCGAGCGCTTTCCTCACGCGATCGGCGGCATCGCCGTTGGCGTCATTGAGCACGCGCAGCGCGTTGCCGATCTGCGCCACGCTGAGCACGCCCGGCACGCCCATCAGCACCTGCTGCGCGCGACGCGGCTGCTTCGCCATCACTTCCAGCGTGCGCCCGGCGAGCGCGTGGGTGAGTTCGTCGGGCGTGCCGTCGGCGACGAGCGCGCCACGGTCGAGGATTGCGATGCGATGGCAGCGCTCGGCTTCGTCCATGTAATGCGTGGACACGAGGATCGTCGTGCCGGCGTCGGCCAGATCGAACAGTTTTTCCCAGAAATCGCGGCGCGATTCGGGATCCACCGCGCTCGTCGGTTCGTCCAGGAACAGCAGTTCCGGCTTCTGGATCACCGCACCGGCGAGCGCGAGGCGCTGCTTCTGGCCGCCGCTCATGGTGCCGGCGAGCTGTTTCTGGCGATCGGCGAAGTGGTACTGCTCGACGAGCTCATCGATGCGCTTGCCCGCCGCCGCGCGCGGGATGTCCTGCACGGCGGCGAGGAATTCCAGGTTCTCGCGCACGGTCAGGTCCTCGAACAGCGAGAACTTCTGGGTCATGTAGCCGATGCGGCGACGCAACTCCTCGGCCTGTTCCGGAACGCGCAGGCCGAGCACTTCCACATCGCCGTCGCTCGGCGTGAGCAGGCCGCACAGCATGCGGATCGTCGTGGTCTTGCCCGATCCGTTCGGGCCGAGGAAGCCGTACACGTTCGCGCGCGGCACGCTCAGATCGACGTGGTCCACCGCGACGAGCTGGCCGAAGCGCTTGGTCAGGCCACGCGCGCGGATGGCGAGCTCGTCGGGCGCGCCGTTCATCGCGCGAATTCCACGCGCACCGGCACGCCGGCCGGCAGCTCGCCGGGCGCGCCGGTGATCTCCACTTCGGCGAGATAGCTCAGTCGCGCGGCGTCCTCGCCGATCAATGCGTAGTACGGGGTGAAGCTGGGTTCGCTGCGGATCATGCGCACGCGGCCCTGCAGGGCGGCGTCGCGTCCACTGAGGAATACGTTTGCGGTGTCGCCTACCTTGACGTTCGCGCGGATCGGCTCGGGCACGTAGATCCGCGCGTACGGGCGATCGCCGACCAGCATCACCGCCAGCGGCGCGCCGATGGGCGCTTCGTCGCCGAGACGGTACGGGAGGCTGTCGACCACGCCCGCGCGCGGTGCGGTGAGGTCGAGCCGACGCAGCGTCGCCGCCTGCGTGGCGGCCTGCGCCTGCGCCGACGCGACCGCCGAGCGGCCCTGCGCGATCTGTTCGCTGCGCGTGCCGCGTTCGAGTTCGAGCAGCACGGCCTGTGCGGCGCGCACCTGGCCGTCGGCGTTGCCGGCGGCGGCGCGGGCGCGATCGACTTCGGACGCGGCGACAAGCTGCTGACGCCCCAGCGGCTGAAGTCGTGCGTAGTACGCGCGCGCGTCGACCGCCTGCGCCTGCGCGGCGGCGAGGTTCGCGCGCGCCTGCGCGATCTGTTCGCTGCGAGGGCCATGTTCGAGCTCCTCCAGCGCCTGGCCCGCCTGCTGCGCCTGCGCCTGCAAGGCCTGCAACTGCGCCTGCGTGCGCGTGACCTCCAATTGCAGCAGGCGCGTGCCGGCCTTCACCCGTTGTCCTTCGCGCACGTCGATGCGGACGATCTTCTCCGCCGCGGGCGCGGGCAGCGCGATGCGGTCCCATTCCAGCGTGCCGAGCGCCTGCGGCGTGTCGTCGCGGCAGGCCGCGAGCGTCGTGGCGAGGACGATGACGAGAGAAACGAAGAACGCGCGAGACGCCCTCCTCCCGTTTCCCGTTCCTTTCCACTGGTGCTTCCGGATCTTCATGGCGTCACTCCAATCCCGGTCTCATGCGAGGAACGAGAGATGAGGAACGAGAAACGAAGGTGCACCACCTTCGCCTGGTTTCTCGTTCCTCTCCGCTCGTTCCTCGTTTCCTTCCGTCCTCATGCCAGCCCCAGCCCGCGATCCAGCAGCGCCAGCGTGTGCCGGCGCAGCGCTTCGAAATCGAGGTCGTCCGCCTGCAGCAGGCGGCGCCAGATCGGCGCGCCCGCGGCGGGAAACAGCGTCAGGCCGACCAGCGACACCATCAGCAGGCGGGGATCGAGATCTTCGTTGATCTCGCCGCGTGCCTGCGCCTGGGCGAAGCGCGTGGTCATCATCTGCGGCAGTTGCGGACCGATGCGTTCGAACAGCACGTCGCGCAGGGCGCCGCCCTCGCACAGCACCTCCCGCACCCAGAGCGGCGGCAGCCAGGGATGCGCGGCGACCACACGCCCCACACCCTGCACGAAGGCGGCGATCAGCGCGGCCACGTCGTCGCCGGCGGCCATGATCGGCTCGCGCAGTTGCCCGAATGCCGGCAGCACGCGCTCGCCGATCACCGCTTCCTGCAACTGCGCCTTGTCGCCGAAGTAGTAGTGCAGCAGCGCCGGCGTCACACCGGCCTCGGCCGCGATGGTGCGCAGCGACGTGCCGGCGATGCCCTCGCGGACGAAGCAGGCGATGGCGGCGTCGAGCAGGCGTTCGCGCAGGTCCGGGCCGTCGGCGCCGGGGCGTCCGGGCGATCGCTGGCCGGCGGGACGGCCCGCGCCGGAGCGTCGGCTGGACGTCGTGGCTGGGGTCTTTTCCGCCTTCCTGCGCGGCGTCTTCGGGTGCTCGGCGTTCATGGCGCTTATTTAATTGTTCGATTAATTAGAATTCAAGCCCGAGCCGACGAACGGTCGAGCCGGCCCGCAACGGCAACCCCATCGACGCCGCGGAGGTCCATGATGCGAATGGTCCAGTCCGGTTCCCCGCCATGAACCCAATGCCCACCCTGTTCCAGCGCTGCGCCCTCGGTCTGTGGTTCCTCGGGCTCGGCCTGCTCGGATTGCTGCGCTGGTGGATGCGCTACGCACGCGACGCGCAGGTCTTCCACGATGCGGTGATGCATGCGTGGCTATGGGGTTCGCTGGCACTTGCGGCATTCGGTTCGATCGCGATCCTGCGGGCGTTCGCAGCGCACCGGCGCGATCGGACGTCCACGCAAAGCCGATAGACGCCTGCGCGACCCGAGCGACGCACGCGGACTTGGCAAGTCCGCGACGCGCGGCGATCCTCGCGTGTCCCCAGCGCATGAAGGCACCACCCTGTCCGCCCTGACGATCGCGCAATCCCGCCTGCCCGCGTCCAGCCGCATGCTGCTCGCCAGCGCCGTCATCGGCATGGTGACGCTGGTGTACCTGGTGACGGTGCACCTGCCACTGCGCGTTCCGCGGCCGATGACCCCGACGGCCGTCGATCGGGTGATCGGCTGGCATGCGTGGGCGATCTGGCCCTATTGGCTGCTGCTGGTGATCGCGCCGGCTTTCATCCTGGCGATCAGCGACCGCCGCATCTTCCTGGCGACGCTGCGTGCATACGCGTGGTCGATGGCGGCCAACGCCGCGATCTGGGTGCTGTGGCCGACCTCGCTCGCGCGGCGCGAGGTTCCGATCGACCTGCACGGTGCGACCGCCGCGGCATGGCGCCTGCTGCACTTCCTCGACGGCAGCGGCAACTGCTTTCCCTCCGCACACATCACCGCACCGGTCGTCGCCGTCGCCGGCTACTGCGCGCAGCATCCGCGCGCGCGCGCGTGGGCGTGGCCGTTGGCGATCTCGTTGTTCCCCAGTGTCGTCGCGACGGGCCAGCACTACGCGTGGGATATCGTCGGCGGCGCGGGTACGGCTGCGATGGGATTGTGGATCGCACGCCGCGACCTGTTCCGGTAACCGACGCCGACACGGTTCCTTTGCGAAATCGGCAGCGCAGGCGCAAGCTTCATTCCTGCGTCGCTTCCCCCGATCCTCACGATGGCTTCACGAACCACGTCCGAATTCGTCCTCGAGCCGGCCGAAACCGAGCGCCTGGCCAACCTCAGCGGCCCCTTCGACGGCCATCTGCGCATGATCGAACTGCGCCTGGGCGTGGAGATCGCGAATCGCGGCAACATCTTCCGCATCGTCGGCCCGCAGGACGCGGTCGGCAAGGCCGAACGGCTGCTGCGCGATCTGTGGCGCGACGCGGCGGAGGAAACGCTCACCGAGCCGGCGATCCACCTGCGCCTGACCGAGATCGATGCCGACGGCGTCGCCAACGACGACGTCGAACCGCAGGAAGTCGCCATCCGCGTCAAGCGCGGCACCATCCGCGGGCGCGGCATCAACCAGGCGAAATACCTGCACGCCATCGCCACGCACGACATCAACTTCGGCATCGGCCCCGCCGGCACCGGCAAGACCTTCCTCGCCGTCGCCAGCGCGGTGGAGGCGCTGAACGAAGCGCGCGTGCAGCGGCTGATCCTGGTGCGCCCGGCGGTGGAAGCCGGCGAGAAGCTCGGCTTCCTGCCCGGCGATCTCACCCAGAAGGTCGATCCCTACCTGCGTCCGCTCTACGACGCGCTGTACGAAATGCTAGGCGTCGAGAAGGTGGTGAAGCTGCTGGAGAAGAACGTCATCGAGATCGCGCCGCTGGCCTACATGCGCGGACGCACGCTTAACGACGCGTATGTGATCCTCGACGAGGCGCAGAACACCACGATCGAGCAGATGAAGATGTTCCTGACCCGCATCGGCTACGGCAGTACCGCCGTCGTCACGGGGGACCTGACGCAGATCGACCTTCCGCGAAACCAGAAGTCCGGCCTGAAGGACGCGCTGGACGTGCTGCGCAACGTCAACGGCATCAGCTTCACCTTCTTCGAATCGCGCGACGTGGTGCGCCATCCGCTGGTGGCGCGCATCGTCAACGCCTACGACGCCCGCGACGCGAAGGACGCGTCGACCGGCCCCTCCGCCTGAGCGTCCACGCCATGACCCAGGGCCCGGTCCGCCTCGACGTCAGCATCAACTATGCGGTGCCGCGCACCGGCGTTCCCTCGGCGGTGAGCTTCCGCAAGTGGGTCGCCGCCGCGCTGCACAGCCGCATCCGCGAGGCCGACCTCGCCATCCGCATCGTCGGCACCAAGGAAGGCCGCGCGCTCAACCACCACTATCGCGGCAAGGACTACGCGACCAACGTGCTGAGTTTTCCCGCCGAGCTGCCCGAAGGGCTGCCCAAGGGCGTGAAGATGCCGCTGCTGGGCGACCTGGTCATCTGCGCGCCGGTCGTGGCGCGCGAGGCCAGGGAACAGAAAAAGCCGCTGGCCGCCCACTACGCGCACCTGACCGTGCACGGCGTGCTGCACCTGCTGGGCTGGGACCACGAGGACGAGAAGGAAGCCGTCTGCATGGAGCAGCTGGAACGCGAGATCCTCGCCACGCTGGGCATCGAGGACCCCTACGGCGACTGAGCCCGGTCCTGGCGCCCGGCCCGACGGGCCTCGCCAAGCGCCTGTCGCGCATCCGCGCTAGACTCCTCCGGACGTCCCCCTTCCCCCCGGGGCGCCTGACTATCGCAATGTCCGAGGACGACAGTAGTAGCTTCCACTCGCCCGAGCTCCAGGAAAAGCGCGCCGAACGGCGCGGGCACGAAAGGCCGCGGTCCTGGCTCGAACGCATCAGCTCGGCGCTTTCCGGCGAACCGACCACACGCGAGGACCTGGTCGAACTGCTGCGCGACGCGCAGGCCGACGGGCTGATCGCCGCCGACACGCTGCGCATGATGGAAGGCGCCATCGCGGTGTCCGACCTCACCGTGGGCGACGTGATGATCCCGCGCTCGCAGATGGTCTCGCTGCCGGCGGACGCCCGCTTCCTGGACCTGATGAAGCAGGTGGTCGAATCCGGCCATTCGCGTTTCCCGGTGCACGGCGAGGACAAGGACGAGATCCTCGGTGTGCTGCTCGCCAAGGACCTGCTGCGCGGCGTGGTCGCCGACAACGGTCCGGGCAGCGTCCACGAGCTGCTGCGCCCGGCGGTGCTGATCCCCGAATCCAAGCGCCTGAACGTGCTGCTGCGCGAGTTCCGCCAGTCGCGCAACCACATGGCGATCGTGATCGACGAGCACGGCGGCGTCGCCGGCCTGGTCACCATCGAGGACGTGCTGGAGCAGATCGTCGGCGAGATCGACGACGAACACGACGACGCCGAGGATCCGAGCGCACTCATCGCCGCGCAGGCGGACGGCCAGTTCGTGGTCGATGCGCTGACGCCGATCTCCGATTTCAACGAGCGCTTCGGTGCCGACTTCGATGACGACGAATACGACACCATCGGCGGCCTCGTCACGGCCGCGATCGGCCACCTGCCCGAAGCCGGCGAGGAACTCACGCTGGGACGCTTCGTGTTCCGCGTCTCCGGTGCCGACGCGCGCCGCGTGCACGCCTTCCACGTCGGGGTGCTGGGTGACGCGTAAGCCGGGCGCGATGCGCCGCGCGTTCGCGCTGATCGCGTTGTTGCTCGCATTCGTCGCCCTGCCCGCCTTCGCCGCGCCGCGCATCGGCGTGGCGACGATGCAGCCGGGCGAGATTTTCTTCGAGCGCTTCGGCCACAACGCGATCGTGGTGGTCGATCCGGAGACGAACGAGGCGATCTCGTACAACTTCGGTTTCTTCGATCCGACCGAGAAGGATTTCGTCAGCCGCTTCGTCAAGGGCGACATGCGCTATCGCCTGGCGGCGCTGCCGTTCGAACAGGACCTGATGCAGTACCGCGAGGAAGGCCGCGGCGTGAGCATCCAGTGGCTGGACCTGGACGAAGCGCAGGCGGTCGAGCTCGCCGCCGCGCTGGCCGAGAACGCCAGGCCCGAGAACGCGTTCTACAAGTACGAATACTTCGACGACAACTGCTCCACGCGCGTGCGCGACGCGCTCGACCGCGTGCTCGACGGCGGCCTGCGTCGGCAGATCGAAGGGCGTTCGCACGGCTCCACCGCGCGCAGCGAAGCCGTGCGACTCGCGTCGCCTGCGTGGTGGATGTGGCTGGGTTTCGACGTCGGCCTGGGCCCGTCGGCCGACCAGCCGATGCCGGTGTGGCGCGAAGCCTACGTGCCGATGCGCCTCGCCGCCGCGCTGCGCGAGGTGAAGAACACCGACGGCCGCCCGCTCGTGCTGGAAGAACAGCAGATCCTGCCGCATCGCCTGCCGCCGGAACCGCAGGACGGCCCGGTGCGCTGGTGGCCGTGGGCGCTGGCCGGCATCGCCATCGGCATCGCCGCGGCGATGCTGGGACGCACGCGTCCGCGTCTGGTCGCGGCGATCGCATTGCCGTTCTGGATCCTCGCCGGCCTGCTCGGCGCGCTGATGCTGTTCCTGTGGTTCGGCACGCAGCACACCTACGCATGGGCGAACGCGAACCTGCTGTTGCTCAGCCCGTTGTGCTGGCTGCTGGTTCCGGGCGGCGCGCGTGCGTTGCGCGGGCGCGATCCGGGGCGCTTCTTCCGCGGCGTGCTGGCGGCGATCGCGCTGGGCGCTGTGGCCTCGCTGTTCGTGTACTGGCTGCCGGTGAACCCGCAACGCAACGTGCACTGGATCGCGCTGCTGCTGCCGATCCACCTGGGCCTGCTGCAGGGCTTCGGCGCGCGTCGCTGAAGCCCGCCCACGGCTTGCCGCGCGCGCGGCGCGGGCGCACGATTCGCGGATGAGCACGCCCGTCCCGACGTCCGCCGACACCCATCGTCCCGACCTGCCGCAATGCGTGGTCAACTGCGCCGCGTACGAACCCGGCGGCAAGCGGCGCGAGATCGGCCTGGACGAGATCAGCGAGGTCCTGGCGAAGGACGACGACACCTTCGTCTGGGTCGGCGTGTACGAGCCGGAGGACGCCATCCTCGACAAGCTGCAGGAGGAATTCTGCCTGCACGACCTCGCCATCGAGGACGCGCGCAACGCGCACCAGCGCCCGAAGATCGAGACGTACGGCAACTCGCTCTTCATCGTCGTGCACACCGCGCAGAGCGTGGACAGCCACATCCGTTTCGGCGAGACCCACATCTTCGTCGGCCCGCGCTACCTGGTCACGGTGCGCCACGGCGCGTCCACCAGCTACGCGCCGGCGCGCGCACGCTACGAGCGCGACGCGGACGATCTCGCGCACGGTCCCGGCGCCGCGCTGTACACGGTGCTCGACCTCATCGTCGACAACTTCCAGCCGATCGTGCAGGAGTTCAGCCAGGACCTGAACGAGCTGGAGCAGGACATCTTCGCCGAGGAATTCCGCAGCGACACGGTCAAGCACCTGTACGACCTCAAGCGCGAACTCACCCGGCTGCGCATGGCGGTCGCGCCGCTGCAGGACATCCTCGGCCAGCTCACGCGCGGGCGAAGCAGCCTCATCGACGAGGAAAGCCGGCTGTATTTCCGCGACGTGCACGACCACGCGGTACGGCTCAACGAAACCACCGACACCCTGCGCGAAATGCTCACCGCCGCGATGAGCGTGAACCTGTCGCTGGTGACGATCCATCAGGGCGAGGTGGTGAAGCGGCTGGCGGGCTGGGCCGCCCTGCTCGCCGCGCCGACCCTGATCACCAGCTGGTACGGCATGAACTTCGCGCACATGCCCGAACTGGAAGGCCGCTGGAGCTACCCGGCCCTGATCGCCCTGGTCGGCGTGGTCTGCGTGGTGCTCTACGGTCTGCTGCGACGGGCCAAGTGGCTGTAAAGGTTCGGATTTCTCTTATTGTTTAGACCAAAGTCGCAGGCGAGTTGACGCATTGCGCATTGACCCGGTGCCCGCGCCGGCGCGACCCTTCGGTGATCCTTCCGGAGGGGTGTCATGAAATCTCTGTCCTGGCTCGGCTGGGCCGTCGTGGCGGTACTGGCGGCGTTCTGCATCGGCACGATCGCGCTGCATCGCGGCGAAACCATCAACGCGATCTGGCTCGTCGTCGCGGCGGTGACGACGTTCACCATCGCCTTCCGCTTCTACGGCCTGTACATCGCGCGCAACGCGCTGATGATCGACGGCTCGCGCGCGACGCCCGCGTGGCGACGCAACGACGGCCTGGATTACGTCCCCACCGCCAAGAGCATCGTCTTCGGACACCACTTCGCCGCGATCGCCGGCGCCGGCCCGCTGGTCGGCCCCGTGCTCGCCGCGCAGATGGGCTACCTGCCCGGCACGTTGTGGATCCTGTTCGGCGTGGTCCTCGCCGGCGCGGTGCAGGACATGCTGGTGCTGTTCTTCTCCACGCGCCGCGACGGCCGCTCGCTCGGCGAGATGATCCGCGCCGAGATGGGCCCCGCGGCGGGCGTGATCTCGATGGTCGGCATCCTCATGATCATGGTGATCCTGCTGGCGGTGCTCGCGCTGGTGGTGGTGAAGGCGCTCGCGGAAAGCCCGTGGGGCACGTTCACCGTCGCGATGACCATTCCGATCGCGATCCTGATGGGCCTGTACCTGCGCTACTTCCGCCCGGGCCGGATCCTGGAGGTCTCCGTCATCGGCTTCGTGCTGCTGCTGCTGGCGATCTGGGGCGGCGGCGTGGTCGCGGCGCATCCGACCTGGGGCCCGGCGTTCCATCTGGAAGGCACGACGCTGGCCTGGCTGATGATCGGCTACGGCTTCGTGGCCTCGGTGCTGCCGGTGTGGTTCCTGCTGGCGCCGCGCGATTACCTTTCCACCTTCCTCAAGATCGGCACCGTGCTGATCCTCGCGCTGGCGATCGTGGTCGCGATGCCGGACCTGCAGATGCCTGCGATGACCAAGTTCGTCGACGGCACCGGCCCGGTGTTCTCGGGCAAGCTGTTCCCGTTCCTGTTCATCACCATCGCGTGCGGTGCGGTGTCGGGCTTCCACGCGCTGATCAGCTCGGGCACCACGCCGAAGATGATCTCCAACGAACGCGACATCCCGATGGTCGGCTACGGCGGCATGCTGATGGAGGCGTTCGTCGCGATCATGGCGCTGATCGCCGCCTGCGTGCTGCAGCCGGGCGTGTACTTCGCGATGAACGCCCCCGGCGCGCTGATCGGCACCACCGCCGAATCCGCCGCCGCGGCGATCTCCAGTTGGGGCTTCGTGCTCACGCCCGACGTGCTGACCGCCACGGCGAAGGAGATCGGCGAGAACACCATCCTCTCGCGCACCGGCGGCGCGCCGACGCTCGCGGTGGGCATGGCGCAGATCCTGCACGGCCTGCTGCCGGGCGAAGGCATGATGGCCTTCTGGTACCACTACGCGATCCTGTTCGAAGCGCTGTTCATCCTGACCACGGTCGACGCCGGCACGCGCGTGGCGCGCTTCATGATCCAGGAACTCGCGGGCTTGGCGTATCCGCCGTTCCAGCGCACCGAAAGCTGGGCCGCGAACGTCGCCTGCACCTTGATCGCCGTCGCGCTGTGGGGCTACTTCCTCTACCAGGGCGTGGTCGATCCGCTGGGCGGCATCAACACGCTGTGGCCGCTGTTCGGCATCGCCAACCAGATGCTCGCGGGCATCGCGCTGGTGTTCTGCAGCGTGGTGATGGTGAAGATGAAGCGCGAGAAGTTCCTGTGGATCCCGCTGATCCCGACCGCGTGGCTGCTGATCTGCACGCTCACCGCGGGCTGGCAGAAGTTGTTCCACCCGGACCCGAAGATCGGCTTCATCGCCAACGCCCGCAAGTTCGCCGACGCCGCCGCGCGTGGCGAGGTGCTCGCGCCGGCGAAGTCGATGGACGACATGTCGCGGGTGATCTTCAACAACTACCTCGACGCCGCGCTGTGCGGGTTGTTCGTCGCGGTCGTGGTGGCGACGGTGCTGTTCGGCATCCGCGCCGCGCTCGCCGCACGACGCAGCAACGCACCGACGGCGAAGGAGTCGGACTATGTCGCGCTCGATGCCGTCGCCCGCTGATCGCGTCGTCCGCGTGGCGCTGGAGCTGCTCGCACGCTGGTGGCGTGCGAGCTGCCAGACCGCGCGGCTGGCCATCGGCATTCCCGACTACGACGTGTACGTCGCGCACGTGCGGCGCACGCATCCGGATCGCGAACCGATGACACGGGACGAGTTCTTCCGCGAGCGGATGGAAGCGCGTTACGGGAAAGGACGAAGCCGCTGTTGTTGAGCGGTCTCACGGAAAAGGCGCCTTGAAGGCGCCTTTTTCTTTTGTAGCCCGGGTAAGCGAGCGCGCCCGGGATCACGCGCGCAAACCCCGGCTGCGGCCCGCGGCCTTACCCGGGATACAAGGCGCTACTCGACCGCTTCGGTTCCGGGCCAACGCAACGTGCGCAGCACGGCCTGCGAGGAATGCGCCGGGAACGTGATCCGCAGCGCGCGCGAGGACAGCACGCCGCGCAGTTCGATGGCGAACAGGCACACGCGCCGCTTCCGTCCGAACGCGCGCGAGTAGTGCACGCCTGCGACGCCGCCGAGCGGATGGCAGCGTTCGATCAACCGCCCCCGCCGCGTGCGGCGGACCACCAGCACGCCTTTCCACAGTCGCACGTCCGGCGGCGTGCGCCAGCTGCGCAGCACGACGAAGGCGATCGTCCCCAGCGCAAGGCCGGCACCGCAGACGAGCGGCGCGAGCCACCACGACGGCGCATCGAACGACCCCGGCCACAGCATCGCCGGCACGTGGCACGACACGGCCACCACGAGCCCGGACGCCGTCGACAACGGCATCGCGACCAGTTCGGGGCAGCGCGCCCACCAGGGCATCGCGGCGATGTCGCCGCCCAGGCGCGGCGCGCACTCGCGCATCGACGGATCGGGCAAGCGCCGCAGCAGCTCGGCCAGCATCGGCGAGCGCACCCGCGTCAGCGCGTTGCGATGCGCGAAGGCGAAGCCGAGCCGCGCGTCGTCGGCAAGACGCAGCGTGACGACTTCCAGCGGGAACACGTCGCGCACCTCAACGTCGCGGACCTGCGCGAGTGCGACGTGGCGCTCGCCGTGTCCGTGTTCGACGTGCAGCGCGTCGCCATCGAGCCGCACGCGCGAGAGCCGTTCGCCGATGCGGTTCCGGCAGGCGCTCATCAGGCCTGCCGCGAGCACGGCCGCCGCGACCGCGCCGAAGCCCGCGACCATCGGGCGCGATTCCGCGCACCGCCATGCCAGCCATGCGAGGGCGACGCCGGGCACACCCGCGCAGTACAACGGAACCGCGGCCACCCGCTAGCGGGCCGCGGCGTTGGAGACGGACAGGGAAGAACGCATCGGCGCCGCACCCGTATCGGGGAATCGGCCTCGCATTCTCGGCATGCGGACGCGCGGTTCGAATCAGACGCTTCCGAGTCTTGGCGGCGATTTCGTGCGACGCATGGCGCGATCGTGCGCCATCGCAACTTCAGTCGACCCGGAACGTCGCCGTACGGAGCTGCGACAGAGGCGCTGCACTCACGCCGCCAGCGACCGCAGGATCAACCCCAACGCATACGCCAGCCCCGTGCCGGTCGCATACCCCAGCGTGCCGAGCAGCGCGCCCACCGGCGCCAATGCAGGATGAAACGCCGATGCGACCACCGGCGCCGACGCCGGACCGCCGATGTTGCTCTGCGAACCGATCGCGAAATAGAAGAACGGCACCTTCAGCAGGCGCCCGACCAGCCACAGCAGCAGGACGTGGATCGCCAGCCACACCAGGCCCAGCAGGTACAGCCACGGGCGGTCGAACAGCGCCAGGATGTCCATCTGCATGCCGATGGCGGCGATCAGGAAATACAGCAGCAGCGTGCCGATGTTCGACGCCCCGGCGCCTTCCAGGGTGCGCGCGCGGGTGAAACTCAGGCCCAGGCCGACGAAGGTGGAGATGAGCACCACCCACACGAACGGCTCGTGCAGGCTCACCGAGCGCGCCCACGACACGTTCGCGCCGAACCACGCCGACAGCGGCGACGCCAGCCAGTGCGCCAGCCCAACGGTACCGAACGCGATGCCGACGATCACCATCAGGTCGGTCAGCGACGGCACGCGGCTGTGCTGCGCCTTGAAGGCGGCGAGCTTGTCCTTCAGTTCGTCGATCGCGCGCGTGTCGGCGCCGCTGCGCGCGTCGATCGCCGCGGAGCGGCCGGCGAGGAAGATCAGCACCGCCATCCACACGTAACCCACGCCGACGTCGACGACCGCGAACTGCCCGAACGTGGTCGCGTCGACCTGGAAGATTTCCTTCATCGCGAGCATGTTCGCGCCGCCGCCGGTCCAGCTGCCGGCCAGCGCCGTCATGCCGGCCCACGTATCGCCCGCGACGGTTTCCGGATGCACGGCCTGGAACAGCAGGAACGCGAGGATGCCGCCGGCGACGACGCTGAGCGACGCGGTGACGTACATCGCCACCAGTTTCGGCCCGAGGCGCAGCACGGCCTTCAGATCGATGGAGAGCGTCAGCAGCACCAGCGCCGCGGGCAGCAGCACGCGGCTGGCGACCGGGTTGTAGAGCTTGCTGTGTTCGCCGTCGATGATCCCGAAGGTGTTGAACAGCCCCGGGATCAGGTAGCACAGCAGCAGTGCGGGAACGACCGAATAGAACTTGCGGAACGACGCGAGCGACGACGTCCAGAACACCGCGCCGAGCGTGGCGGCGATCAGCCCCAATATCACGATGTCGTTGGTGATCAGCGCGGTACCGGGGGTGTCGTTGGGCATCGTGTCGTTCCGTTTCGTTGCGTCGGAGGGCGGCGGCTTACTTGAGGTCCTGGCCGATGTACCGCTTCAGCCACGCATTGACCGTGTCGTGCCACTGCACCGAGTTGGCCGGCTTGAGCACCCAGTGGTTCTCATCCGGGAAGTACAGGAACTGCGACGGGATGCCTTTACGCTGCAGCGCGGTGAACACGCCGATGCCCTGCTCCACCGGGATGCGGAAGTCCTGCTGCCCGTGCACGACGAGCATCGGCACGCGCCATTCCTTGACGTGGTTGACCGGGTTGAACTTCTCGTAGTTCGCCGGCTTGTCGATGGCGCTGCCGCCCTGCTCCCAGTCGGTGAACCACTGCTCTTCCGTCGCGAAGCCCATCATGCGCTGGTCGAACACGCCGTCGTGCGAGACCAGGCACTTCCACGGCTGGTTCCAGTTGCCGGCGATCCAGTTGACCATGAAACCGCCGTAGCTCGCGCCCAGCGCGCAGGCCTTGTCGCCGTCGAGGAAACCGTACTGCTTCTGCGCCGCGGCCCAACCCTTCTGCAGGTCTTCCAGCGGGCGGTCGCCCCAGTGCTGGCTGATCGCATCGGTGAACGCCTGGCCGTAGCCGGTCGAACCATGGAAGTCGATCATCACCACCGCGTAGCCTTGGCCCGCGTAGGTCTGCGGGTTCCAGCGGTAGCTCCAGCCGTTGCCGAAGCTGCCCTGCGGACCGCCGTGGATCAGGAACGCGACCGGATACTTCCGGCCTTCCTGGTAGTTCCACGGCTTGACGATGTAGCCGTGCACCGTGTCGCCGTTCCAGCCCTTGAAGTCGAACTGTTCGAAATCGCCGAACGCGACGTCGGGCAGGCGCTCGCCCGCGGTCGGCGTGATCGCGCGCAGCGGCGCGGACGCATCGGCGCTGGTGGTGTAGAGCACATCGCCGGTCTTGAGCGTGTTGCGCGTCAGCGCGAGCGTCGGGCCGGCCAGGTCAATGGCCGAAATGCTGCCGTCGCCGACGAGCTTCTTCGCCTCGCCGCTGGCGACATCGACGGCGAACAGCGGGTGCTCGCCCAGGTCGGTGGCGGTGGTGTAGATCGTCTTGCCGTCGTTCGCCAACGTGATGCCGTCGGCGGAGCGGTCCCACTTCGGTGCGATCTCGCGCGCGCTGCCGGTCGCGAGGTCCATCGCCATCAGGCCGAAGCGGTCGGCCTCGAAGCCCGGGCGCTTCATCGCGCGATAGAACAGCGTCTTGCCGTCGCTGCTGAAGGTCGCGCCCGTGTCCCACGCCGGGTTCGACGCGGTGAGGTTCTTCGCCGCGCCGGTGCCGTCCGCGTTCACCTGGTACAGGTCGAAGTTGGTCGACATCGGTTCCTTCGCATCGGCGATGCGCGCGCTGAACACCAGCGACTTGCCATCGGGCGACCAGGTGTATTCGCTGCTGTCACCGAACGGACGCGACGGCACGTCGCCGTTGACGTCGCCGCTGACGAGCGTCGCCGTGGTCGCGGCCTTGTCGCCGAGCGTCGCCACGAACAGGCGGTTGAGGCGACCCTCGTTCCACGCATCCCAGTGGCGGATGAACATGCGGTCGAACACCACGCCGGTGTTCTTCTGCGCGCCGCGCTCGTCGAGCTTCTTCTTCGAACAGGCCAGGTCGCCCTTGCAGTCGGGGAACGCTTCGAGATTGATCGCCACGCGCTTGCCGTCGGGCGAGAGCTTGTAGCCGCCGACGTCGGTGTCCAGCGCGGTCACCTGCTTCGGGGTGCCGCCGGCGGCGGGGATCGAATACAGCTGCATCGAGCCGCCCTTCGCGCTGAGGAAATAGACGATCTTGCCGTCCGGCGAGAAGGCCGGCGAATTGACGTTCCAGCCTTCCGGCGTGAGGCGCTTGGGCGGCGCGGCATCGCGCGCCATCAGGTCTTCGATGTAGAGCGCGGTCGAGGACTTGTTCGCCGCCATGTCGACCACGCGCTTGGCGAACACCACGCGGCGGCCGTCGGGCGACAGCGTCGGCGAGGACACGCGTTCGAGCGAGGCAAGGTCGCGCACGTCGAAGCCGCGGGCGGCCAGTGCGTTGGTGGAACCGCAGGCGAGCAGCAGGGCGAGCGGAAGGATGGCGTGGCGTGGCGTCATGGTGGTTCCCGATTGCAGAAGATGGATGAGGCGGCTGGATTCCCGCGCGTCATTCCCGCGCGGCGGGAATCCAGTGCCTTTCATGCGTGAAAGCCGGAGTCGCCGCATCCCCGCTTGCGCGGGGACGACGGCATGGCATGCGTCAGGCGACCGGCTTGGTCGATTCCGCGCCGCCGTTGCGCACGCTGGTGCGGAACAGCAGCCAGCCGACGAAGGCGAGGATGGCCAGGCCGACCCATGGGCCCAGGTGCACGCCCAGCGACATCACGTCGG
Source organism: Lysobacter sp. SCRH-1R (assembly GCF_057747855.1). Classification (NCBI taxonomy): domain Bacteria; kingdom Pseudomonadati; phylum Pseudomonadota; class Gammaproteobacteria; order Lysobacterales; family Lysobacteraceae; genus Lysobacter; species Lysobacter sp. SCRH-1R. The sequence goes on from NZ_CM173227.1 coordinate 3,069,651, forward strand.
CGCGGCCGGAAACGACGATCGGAATCGCGATCAGGATGCCGGTCAGCGCCTCGCCGGTGATCAGGCCGGCGGCGAACAGCGTGCCCGGACGATGCGCGCGATCACGCTCGGCTTCGTCGCTGTCGATCGACAGGCCATGGCGACGCTCGACGATGTACGCCAGCAGGCCGCCGAGGAAGATCGGCACCATCAGTTCCAGCGGCAGGTAGATGCCGATGGCCGCGGCCAGCACGGGCACGCGGAAGTGCGCCTTGCGCGACTTCAGCCATTCGTCCAGCGCGATGACCACCGCGCCGATGAGCGCGCCGATGGCGATCATGTCCCACGGCAGCTTGCCGCCGAACAGGCCCTTCGCCACCGACGCCATCAACGTGGCCTGCGGCGCGGCGAGCGAGTTCGGGTGCGCGGCCGTGCGCGGGCCGATGCCGTACGCCTCGGCAAGCAGGTTCAGCACCGGCGCCATGATCAGCGCGCACGAGAACGCGCCGATGCCCAGCATCAGTTGCTGCTTCCACGGCGTGGCGCCGACGATGTAACCGGCCTTGAGGTCCTGCAGGTTGTCGCCGCCGACCGCCGCCGCGCAGCACACCACCGCGCCGATCATGATCGCGGCGACCGGGCCGATCGACGAATCGCGGCCCATGAGCAGCATCAGCACCAGCGAGGCGAACAGGATCGTCGCGATCGTGATGCCGGAAACTGGATTGTTCGAGGAACCCACCAGGCCGGCGAGGTACGCCGACACCGATACGAACAGGAAGCCCGCGACGATCATGATGATCGTCATCGTCAGGCTCACGCCCCAGGACTGCACGATGGCGTGGTAGAGCATCCACAGCGGGATCACGAACACCGCGAGCGCCACGAGCATCCACTTCATCGGCAGGTCGCGTTCGGTTTCCGCGACCGCCAGGCCGCCGCCCTTGCGCGCCGCGGCGAGGCCGCTCTTGATGCCCGAGGCGAGCGAATTGCGCAGCGAGAACAGCGTCCAGATGCCGCCGATCAGCATCGCGCCGACACCGAGGTAGCGGACCTTCGCCGACCAGATCGCGCCGCCCGCGTCAGCGGCGGACGCGCCGGCGATCTGCGCGGCGAGTGCGGGATCGGAGTCGAGGAAGAACGCGTGGTAGATCGGAATCGCGAACTGCCACGACAGGATCGAACCGGACACGACCACGATGCCGATGTTCAGACCGACGATGTAACCCACGCCCAGCAGCGCCGGCGACAGGTTCGTGCCCATGTAGCCCAGGTACTTGCCGATGAAGCCCGAGGCGACGGCATTGTCGGGGATCAGGCGCAGGCCGCTTTCGGCGGCGAGCTTCACCAGCGCGCCGAGCGCGCCGGCGACGCCGAGGATCTTTAGGCCCGGGCCGGGGTTCTCGCCGGCCTTGAGCACTTCGGCCGCGGCCTTGCCTTCGGGGAACGGCAGCGGCTCCTCGACGATCATCGAACGGCGCAGCGGCACCGAGAACAGCACGCCGAGCAGGCCGCCGAGACCGGCGATGCCCACGACCCACCAGTATTTGAAGTCGGGCCAGACGCCCATGATGATCAGCGCGGGGATCGTGAAGATCACGCCGGCGGCGATCGACGAACCGGCCGAGGCGCCGGTCTGGACGATGTTGTTCTCCAGGATGCTGCCGCCGCCGAGCAGGCGCAGCACGCCCATCGAGACGACCGCCGCCGGGATGGCGGTGGCGATGGTCAGGCCCGCGAACAGGCCCAGGTAGGCATTGGCGGCGGAGAGGATCACCGCCAGCACGATGGCCAGCAGGACAGCTCGGAAGGTCAATTGTGGCGTCGCGGGCGAGGCCATCGGGAGCTCCAGGAGGACTCGGTTAAATCGAGCGGTCCCGGATCATCGCATTGGCTGCCGGGGCCTGTAAAAACTCCGCGGCAAATGGACAGGACGCGGCAAATATGCGGCGGTGCAGCGATACGTGGGGGTATCGCGTGGCAGGTCGACAGGGCCACCTTCGTCATCGCGCGGGATGACGATGCTGCGGCGAAGGCCGGCGGGCGGCGCCGATGGGTGCCGGTGCAGCCTCGCGCGGACACATCGCGGCCCTCGAACGACTCGCGGCGAGCCTCGCGCGGGTCGGCGCGAGGCTCAGGCGGGCGCTGGCGCACCCGCGCGCGGCTGCGGCGGAGCCTGCCGAGGCTGCGCGACACCCTCGGACGGCTCGCCGGCACCTTCGCGCGGGCATGGCGCAGGGCTCGCACGGCTGCCGCGCAGCCTCGGATTGCGAGAAAGTCGCAGCGCACGACTGCGTTGCAGCCTCGCGAGGACACCGGCCTCTCCGACGCAGGCTCGCGCGCACTCGATCGAACGTTCGCCGGTGCCCGCGCGAGGGACCATGCATCCCGACGCGGCGGGCGCCCTCCGCCGTCGCTCCTATACTCGCGACCGACTCACCGCGGAGCCCGTCGTGGCCGCCATCGACCTGCCGCACCACCATGTCGACGATGTCGCCCGCGATCCGCGCGACGAGCTCTTCGGCCATCCCAAGGGCGTCTACGTCTGCTTCTTCACCGAGATGTGGGAGCGTTTTTCGTTCTACGGAATGAAGGCGCTGCTGCTGCTCTACCTGCTCCAGCACCACCGCTTCGGCGACGGGCCGGGGCTGGACGTGCTCGGCGCCTACGGCGGTCTCGTCTACTGCCTGCCGGTCGTCGGCGGGTTGCTCGCCGATCGCTACCTCGGCATGCGCAAGGCGGTGGTGTTCGGCGGGCTTCTGCTCGTCGCCGGCCACCTCGGCATGGCAGTGGAAGGCCACGCCGCCACCGTCAGCGGCGGCACCGTCGTGCGCGACGAAGGCGCGCTGCGCGTGTTCTACCTTTCGCTCGCGCTGATCATCGTCGGCGTTGGCTTCCTCAAGCCGAACATCTCCACCATCGTCGGGCGCCTGTATCCGGAGAACGATCCGCGCCGCGACTCGGGCTTCTCGCTGTTCTACGCCGGCATCAACCTGGGCGCGCTGTTCTCCGCGCTGGTGTGCGGCTATCTCGGGCAGACGCTCGGCTGGAAGTGGGGCTTCGGCGCGGCCGGCATCGGCATGCTGCTCGGACTGGCGCAATTCCTGTGGGGCCAGAAATACCTGCACGGCCACGCCGAGCCGCCGGATGCCGCGCGCCTGCGCGAACCCGTGTTCGGCATCCCGCGCGAATGGGCGATCTACCTCGGCGCGGTGCTCGCACTGGTGCCGCTGGCGGCACTGATGTGGGCCGTCGCCAACGGCCGCTTCGCACTTGGCGGCGAGATCTCGCTTGCCTTGATGCTGATGTTGCTGGTGATGCTCGCCGTGCTGGCGTGGTTCGCGTGGTTCCTCAAGGCGCGCTGCACGCGCGAGCAGCGCCATCGCATGCTCGCGCTGATGGCGCTGATCTTCATGGCGCTGGTGTACTTCACGCTGTACGAGCAGACGTACGGCTCGTGGGTAACCTTCACCGATCGCCTGCTGACCAAGGATGTCTTCCCGTCGCTGGTGATCCGCGAAGGCACGCCGTGGCCGTGGTCGACCGTATCGCTGGTGCTGGCGCCGATGGCGTTCGTCGCGGCGGCGATGCTGTCGGACCGCGATCCCGATTCGCCGATGCCGAAGCTGCTGTTCGCCGGCGCGATCGTGCTGATGCTCGTGTTCCTGCTGCGCGACTGCGTGGTGCTGCCGCAGACGGCTGGTTCGCTGACGTACCTGGGCGCGCTGTTCCTGGTGCTGCTCGCGCCGGTGTTCGCGCGGCTGTGGGATTCGCTCGACCGGCGCGGGCTGGATCCTTCGAAACCGGCGAAATCCGCGCTTGGCCTGCTCTTCGCGGGGCTGAGCTTCGTGCCGATGGCGTGGGCCGCGCAGCACGCGGGCGAAACGGGTCAGCTCGCCAGCGTGTGGTGGCTCGTGCTGGCCTACCTGGTGCTGGAGATCGGCGAGATGTGCCTGGCGCCGGTCGGCCTTGCCGCGGTGACGCAACTGTCGGTGAAAAGCGTGATGAGCCTGATGATGGGCACGTGGTTCCTCGCGACCGCGTTCTCCGAAACGCTGGCGGCGCTGTTCGGCAAGCTCGCCGCGATCGACGTCCCCGAAGGCGCCGTGCTCGATTTCGCCGCCGCCGGCGCGAAGTACGCGAACCTGTTCTGGCTGATGACGGGCATCGGCATCGGCTGGGCGGTGCTGGCCTTCACCGCCGCGCCGATGCTGCGGCGGCTGATGCATGGCGTGAAGTGATCGCGCCGGAAACACGAACGGCGCCCGCAGGCGCCGTTCGTGTGTGCCGCCTTCGATCGCCTACTTCGCGGCCTTCGCTTCCGCGGCGCCGGCTCCGGTCGTCGCGACCGCGCCGCCGAGGCTGCGCGAAAGGAACGCGAGCAGTTGCGTGTAGAACGCCTGACGGTGTTCCTGCGTGTAGAAGCCGTGCGCTTCGGTGTCGTAGTAGAGGGTTTCCACCGGCACGCCGGCCTTGCGCAGGGCCGACTCCATCATCCGGCTGTGCTCGATCGGCGCGACGCGATCCTCACCGCCCGCGGCGAGGAACACCGGCACCTTGATGCGGTCGGCGAGGCGGTTCGGCGAAACGTCGCCCAGCGCGGCGGGATCGCCGACCCATTCGCGCAGCCAGTTGCCCGAACGGCGACTGTCGCGGGTGTCGTCGGCGATCATCTTCGGCAGGTCGTACACGCCCACGTAGCCCACCGCGCACTTGTAGAGGTCCGGTTCCTTCGCCACGCCCATCAACGAGGCGTACGCGCCATAGCTTGCGCCGTACAGGCAGATGCGGCCCTTGTCGGCGATGCCTTCGGCGATGGCCCAGCGCGTGGCGTCGGTGAGGTCGTCCTGCATCCGGCCGCCCCACTCGCGCGCACCGGCGCTGACGTAGGACTTGCCGTAACCGGACGAACCCCGGTAGTTCAGTTGCAGCACGGCATAGCCCGCCGCCGACAGGAGCTGGGCGTCGGAGTCGAACTCCCAGTGATCCTGCACGTCGATCGGGCCGCCGTGCGGCATCACCACGAGCGGAAGGTTCCGGCCGTTGCTGCCGTTCGGCGTGGTGATGTACCCGTGCAGCAGCATGCCGTCGCGCGCCTTCACCTCGATCGGCTTCGACGTCGCCTGCTGCGCCGGATCGAACCATTCACGCTTGGCCAGTACGTGCGCGGCCTTCCTGGCCTTCGTGTCGAAAAGGTAGAAGTCGCCCGGATTCTGGTCGCTGTACACCTGGACCAGCGCGAGCGAGCCGTCGTTGGTCTGCGATGTGACGACCACGCCCTGTCCCGCGAACGCCGCCTCAAGGCTCTTCTGAAGGCGCGCCTCGGGGGCCTCGCGCTCGAAAAAATCCGAATGGAGGCGGCCGTCGGAGAAGTACGCGCCGATCGGCACGCGCGTGTTGTTGCGGTAGATGATGCGCCACGGGTCGGCGCGGTCGTCGCGCAGCACCTGCGTGCGCTTGCGCGTCGCCAGGTCCATCGCGACGATCGCATCGGGACCGCTCGGTTGTTCGACCTGCAGGTACACCGTCTGGTTGTCCGCGGAGAAGCCGACCGGCACCTCGAACAGGCCATCCTTCTCGATCGTCACCAGGTCCCACGCGGCGCCGTCGCCGGTGCGGTAGTAGAGGTGACGGATGTTGTCCGAATTCGAGCCCCAGGTGAACCGCACCACGCCCTGGTTGTCGGTGGCGAAGCGCGCGTTGCGCATCGGTGCGATCGCCACGCGCTGCATCCGCCCGGTGAACGCGTCGATGCGCTCGGCGGTCGAGTGCGGATCCCGCGAATACGGCTGCGCAGAGATCAGCGCGGTACGCCCATCGCCGACCGGGGTCGGGATCAGGTAGGCCCAGATCCGGTCGTTGCCCTTCTTCGGCTTGATGTTCGTGCCCAGGCCGCCGTCCTGCGTGCGATAACCGACCAGCATCTCGGCCTTGCCGCCGTCGGCGTTCATCGCGAACAGCTCGCCGGTGGGTTGCGGCTCGTCGAGCGAACCGAACTTCTCGGCGGCGCTCAGCACCACGCGCTCCGGGCCGACCCATTCGAAATCCGCGATGTAGTTGTCGCGGGGCAGCCTGAACGTGCCGGTGAGCTTGCCGGTCTGGCGTTCGATCACCGCCAGCACGCTGCGGTCCTCCATCGGCAGCGTCGCCGCGAAATACTGCCCGCCTGGCGAGATCCTGATGTCGGTGAACTGGTCCTTGCGCGTGTAGACCGATACATCGACGCCACCGGCCGCGGCATTGAGCGATAACGCCGCGAGAGCAGCGACGAGCAGAAGCTTCTTCATGGGGCCCCTTCCGTGTGAGTTCGTCGCCCAGCTCCCCGCTGGCGACGCCTGCAAGCCTAACGCGTTGTGGCGAACGGTGGCGCGGAATCAGGCCAGCGTCCGCGCGAGCGCATCCCGCCAGTGCGGCAGGTCCAGCGCGTACTCCACGCGCAGGCGTGCGGTGTCGAGCACCGAGTACGCCGGGCGTGCCGCGCGCGTGGGGTAATCGGCGGTCGCGATCGCATGCACGAGGGGGCGACGCGCGAGCATCCCGCGTGCCGTCGCTTCGTCGAAGATCGCCTCGGCGAAGCCGTGCCAGGTCGTCTGTCCGTCCGCGACGAGATGACGCACGCCGGCGGCGACGATGCCGCGGCGCAGGATCGCCGCCGTCGCATCCGCGATGAGCCATGCCGGCGTGGGGCAGCCATGCTGGTCGGCGACCACGCGCAGTTCGTCGCGTTCGGCGCCGATGCGCAGCATGGTTCGCAGGAAATTGTGACCGTGGAGGCCGTAGACCCAGGCGGTTCGCAGGATCAGGTGGCGCGCGCCGCTCCGGGCGATCGCCGCCTCGCCTTCGAGCTTGCTGTCGCCGTAGACGCCCAGTGGCGCGGTCGGATCGTCCTCGCGATACGGACGCGTGCCACGGCCGTCGAAGACGTAGTCGGTGGAGTAATGCACGAGCGCGGCACCGGATGCGGCGCACGCCGCCGCGAGGTGCCCCGCAGCCTGCGCGTTGATCCGGAACGCGGCTTCGGCGTCGTCCTCCGCGCGATCCACCGCGGTGTACGCGGCGGCGTTGACGACGACGTCCGGACGCACGCGCGCAACGAGCGGCGCAATCGCATCCAGGTCGGACAGGTCCAGCGATTCGCACGCCGCACCATCATCGAGCCGACCATTGCGCGTGGTGGCGACCACATCGCCCAGCGGCGCAAGGCTGCGCGTGAGCGCATGGCCGACCTGCCCGTTCGCGCCGACGAGAAGCAGCTTCACGATGCGCGCCTCACGGCGAATTGACCGGCAGACGGTCCTCGGGGATTTCGTCCAGGAACGGCGCGCGCGCGTCCTTGTCAGACAGCGTGACGTCGGACACCGGCCAGTCGATCGCGAGCCGCGCATCGTTCCAGCGGATGGCCGCATCGGCCGTCGCGTCGTAGGTCGCAGTGCACAGGTAGGTGAACACCGCGCGCTCGCTGAGCGTGACGAAACCGTGCGCGAAGCCTTCGGGGATCCAGAAATGCCGCTTGTTCTCCGCGCTGAGCAGCACCGCGGTCCAGCGGCCGAAATGCGGCGAGCCGCGACGGATGTCGACCGCGACGTCCCACACCTCGCCTTCGACCACGCTGACGTACTTGCCTTGCGGATTCGGCCACTGGTAATGGAGGCCGCGCAGCACGCCGCGCCGCGAGGACGAGACGTTGCCCTGGACGAAGGTTGGACGTATTCCCGAGTCGCCCAGCCTGTCGAGGTTGAACGACTCGAAGAAGAAGCCGCGATCGTCCCCGAACACGCGCGGTTCGATCACCACGCATCCGGGCAGGTCGGTTTCGATGACCTTCACGGCACCGGGCCCCGCTCGGCCAGGCTCAACAGGTATTCGCCGTAGCCATTCTTGGCGAGCGGACGCGCGAGTGCGTTGAGCTGTTCGGCGTTGATCCAGCCGTTGTTCCAGGCGATCTCTTCCGGGCAGCACACGCGAAGGCCCTGACGCGCCTCGATCGTCTCGATGTAGTTGGACGCTTCCAGGAGCGACTGGTGGGTGCCGGTGTCGAGCCAGGCATAACCGCGGCCGAGCTGCTCCAGATGCAGCGAGCCTTCGTCGAGGTACCGCTGATTGAGATCCGTGATTTCCAGCTCGCCGCGCGCGGACGGCTTGAGTTCGGCCGCGAAGTCGCTCGCCCGGCCGTCGTAGAAGTACAGGCCGGTGACGGCGTAGTTCGACCGCGGCTGCGCCGGCTTTTCCTCCAGGCCGATCACGCGGCCGGCGGCATCGAACTCCGCCACGCCGTAGCGCTGCGGATCGCGCACCCAGTAGCCGAACACCGTCGCGCCGTCGTGCCGCGAATCGGCGCGTCGGAGCATCGCCGTCAGGCCCGGGCCGTGGAAGATATTGTCGCCCAGCACCAGGCAGCTGGACTGGCCTGCGACGAAATCGCGGCCGATCAGGTACGCCTGCGCCAGCCCGTCCGGGCTCGGCTGCACGGCGTACTCGATGCGCATGCCCCACTGCGAACCATCGCCAAGCAGCGCGCGGAACAGAGGCTGCTCGTGCGGCGTGTTGATGATCAGCACTTCGCGGATGCCCGCCAGCATCAGCACGCTGAGCGGGTAATAGATCATCGGCTTGTCGTACACCGGCAGCAGCTGCTTGCTGATGCCCTGCGTGATCGGATACAGCCGCGTACCGCTTCCGCCGGCCAGGATGATTCCCTTGCGACTCATTTGCCTACCCTCATCCCTGACCGATGCGCTCAAGACGGTAACTGCCGTCCAGCACACGCTGCACCCACGGCTGGTTGTCCATGTACCAGCCGACGGTGAGCGCGATGCCCTCGTCGAACGTCACGGTCGGCGCCCACCGCAGTTCGTTCTTGAGCTTGGAAGCATCGATCGCGTACCGGCGATCGTGACCGGGACGATCGGCGACGAAGGTGATCAGCGACTCGCGGGAGCGACCATCCGCCAGCGGCGAACGCTCGTCGAGCAAGCGGCAGATCGCCTTCACGACCTCAAGATTCTGCCGTTCCGCGTCTCCGCCGACGTTGTAGGTCTCGCCGACGCGACCAGACTCAAGGACCCGCCGGATCGCGGCGCAGTGATCCCCCACGTAGAGCCAGTCGCGTACGTTGCGGCCGTCGCCGTACACCGGCAGCGGTTCGCCGGCCAACGCGCGGGCGATGATCAGCGGAATGAGCTTTTCCGGGAACTGGTACGGACCGTAGTTGTTCGAGCAGTTCGTGGTGAGCACCGGCAGGCCGTACGTGTGGTGGAACGCACGAACCAGATGATCCGATGCCGCCTTCGACGCCGAGTAGGGCGAGTTCGGCGCATACGGGGTTTCTTCGGTGAACTTGCCCGATTCGCCCAGCGTTCCGTACACCTCGTCCGTCGAAACGTGCAGGAAGCGGAACGCGTCGCGACCTGCGGCGTCCAGCGACTTCCAGTAATCGCGCGATTTTTCCAGCAGGTTCAGCGTACCCACCACGTTCGTCTGCACGAACGCGGCCGGCCCGTCGATGGAGCGGTCCACGTGGCTTTCGGCCGCGAAGTTGACGATCGCGTCAGGACGATGTTCGCGCAGCAGGCGCTCGATGAGTGCGGCGTCACCGATGTCGCCCTGCACCAACACGTGTCGGGGATCGTTCTCAAGCGACGCGAGCGTGTCGACGTTACCCGCATAGGTAAGCGCGTCGAGATTCACGACATTGATGTTGCGCTGTACAGCTTCCAGGACGAAGTTGCCGCCGATGAAGCCTGCACCTCCCGTCACGAGCCATGTCGTCACTGAAATTCCTTATCGACTCTTGAAATACGGAAATGACCTGGACGGACTCAGAACGGAATATCGTCGTCCGCGAAATCGTCGTTGAAGCTGCTCGACTTGGCCGGCGGGGCCTCGCGACGCGGGGCGGATTCCTGGCGCGCCGGGGGACGCGACGAACGCTCGCCGCCACCGCCGCGATATTCGCCACGGCTGCCGCCGCCGCCCTCGCCGCCCGGGCGACCGCCGAGCATCTGCATCTCGTCGGCGATGATGTCGGTGGAGTAGCGCTCCACGCCGTCCTGGCCGGTGTACTTGTCGTAGCGGATCGAGCCTTCGACGTAGACCTGGCTGCCCTTGCGCAGGTATTCGCCGGCGATCTCGCCGAGCTTGCCGAAGAAGGTCACCCGGTGCCACTCGGTGCGCTCCTGGGTATTGCCATCGCGGTCCTTGCGCACGCTGGTCGTGGCCAGGCGGGCCTTGGTCACCGCCATGCCGCCCTGGGTGTACTTGGTTTCGGGATCGTCGCCCAGGTTGCCGACCAGGATCACCTTGTTGATGCCGCGTGCCATGGGAGTGCGTTCCCCTCTTCGTATGTGTGCTTCGTCTGGAGGCCGGGCACGCGGGGCAAAGCCACCGTGCCGGCAGGGGAAGCATCATAACAGCCGTCCGTCGTCCGCCACCGGCGCGAACCGGCGGCGCGGACGTCGGCAATCACATGCGCGTGAGGTCTCCGAAACGGCAGGCGAAGGCCAGGAACATGCTTGCCCGGACGTCGGACTCGGCCTCACCGGTGCGTAGGGCATAGCGCTCGCAGGCGTGGCTGAACAGGTCGGCCAGGAGCGTGCCGAAGTCCGTGGGTCCGCCTTCGATGCACGGGCAGACGGTCATGGAGAGGCTGCGGTCGACGGCCCACAGCCGCAACAGTTCGAACGACGCCGGATCCTCCTGCGCCCCTTCGGGAATGGCGAGCGCCTCCCGGGCGAGGATACGGTCCTTGTCCTTGCCACGGGCGGCGCGACTTGCCATCAGGCGATCGCTCCTTCGACGGGCCGGGCCGCACCCGTCGGGCCGAGGCGCCGCAGGACTTCGTCCAGTTCGGCATCCAGGTCGATGCAGGCGGTGCCGGTCCGCTGGGTGGTGCCGGCGACGTAGCGATCCAGCGCGTGCGCGACCGCCTCCAGCAGCGCCTCGCGCCGCGCGCCGCCGAGCAGGCGCAGGCTGCGTTCGATCAGATCGGCGTGGCGCAGCCCCGGCCATTGCGGGATGGCGACCGGGGTAACCGCGGCGTCCGCGGCGGCATTGCATCGTGTGGTCATGAAGCGTTCGCTCCGGTGGCGGGTCTGGGCGATGCGGCGCATCGAAACCACAGGTTGTGTGCGCGACCCGGCGACGTACATCGGAACTGTCCGAAAAATCCTCGCAACGAGTGCGCCCCGTATAATCCAGAGCCCCTCACTCGCGGTTCGCCCATGCAACCCAGTCCGACGACGACCCCGGCCGTCCCCGACCTGGCCACCATCCAGGCCCTGGCCCGTCAGGACATGGCGGCGGTGGACGCGCTGATCCGGCGCCGGCTCGCATCGGACGTGGTGCTGATCAACCAGGTCGCCGAGTACATCGTCGGTGCCGGTGGCAAGCGCCTGCGGCCGATGCTGCTGCTGCTCGCCAACGGGGCGCTGGGCGGACGCGAAGGCCGCAACATCGGCGAGGACGCCCACCAGCTCGCGGCGGTGGTCGAATTCATCCACACCGCGACGCTGCTGCACGATGACGTCGTCGACGAATCCGACCTGCGCCGTGGCCGCAAGACCGCCAACGCGGTGTGGGGCAACGCGGCCAGCGTGCTGGTCGGCGATTTCCTGTATTCGCGCAGCTTCCAGCTGATGGTCGAGCTGGAACGCATGGCGGTGATGCAGATCCTCGCCGACACCACCAACCGCATCGCCGAAGGCGAAGTGCTGCAACTGCTGCACGTGCGCAACCCCGATACCGACGAGGCCGCCTACCTGCGCGTGATCGAGCGCAAGACCGCGGTGCTGTTCGCCGCCGCCACCCGCCTGGGCGCGCTGCTGGCGGATGCGGACGAAGCGACGTGCGATGCGCTGCACGACTACGGCCTGAACCTGGGCTACGCGTTCCAGATCGCCGACGACGTGCTCGATTACGCCTCCGACACGGCGACGCTCGGCAAGAACCTCGGCGACGACCTCGCCGAAGGCAAGGCGACGCTGCCGCTGATCCACGCCATCGCGCACAGCGACGCGGCTACGCGCGAGGTCCTGCGCAACGCCGTCGAGCACGGCGACACCGACGCGATGCCCGACGTGCTGGCCGCGATCCACGCCACCGGCGGCCTCGATTACAGCCGCCGCCGCGCGCACGAATACGCGCAGGCCGCCGAGCGGGCGCTCGACGGCCTGGACGAGAACGACTACACGCTGGCGCTGCGTGGACTGGCGCGTTACGCGGTCAGTCGCGATCACTGACGAGGTCGCGATCTTGCGCGACATCGGGACTCAGGCGACGCCGAGTCCCGGAATCGCGCTGATCATTTCCGGATCGAATCCCGCCAGTTCGGCGAAGTGGCGTCCGCGCGCCACGTAATCGCGATAGGGGCCGAAACTCGGCGCGCCGGGCGACAGCAGCACGACGCCCTCCCCGCCCAGCGCCGACTTCGCCTGCGCCATCGCATCGGCGAGATCGCCGGCTTCACCCAACACGAAGCCCGCCTGCGCGGCGAGCGGTGCGAGCAGCGCGTGGATGCGCGGCCCGTTCTGACCCATCGTGACGATCGACAGCGGCGCGTGCGTGTGCATCGCGTCGGCGAAGTCCTCCCACGGCAGGCCGCGATCGTGCCCGCCGATCAGGATCGCCACGCGACGCGAGGCGAAACACTCCAGCGCCGCGAGGCTCGCGTGTGGTGTGGTGCTGATCGAATCGTTGACGTAGGTGATGCCGTCACGCGTGCCGATCGTTTGCAGGCGGTGCGGCAGCGGGCGGAAGCTTGCGGCATGCGGCGCGAGCGGCGCCGCGTCCAGCCCCAGCGCTTCGATCGCCGTCAGCACCGCGCACAGGTTGCCGCGATTGTGGCGTCCCGGCAGCGGCAGTGCGCGTGTGTCCATCACGAATGCATCGCCGCGGTACAGGTCGTCCCCGCGCAGATGCCAGCCGTCGGCGCGCCCGAACCAGCGCACCTCGCTGTCGGTGAGCGACGCGCCCAGCTGCGCCAGTCGCGGATCGTTCGCGTTGAGTACGGCGGTGCGCGGCCGAGCCTGCGTGATCAGGCGGAGTTTGTCCTCGACGTAGCGCTCGTGCGAGCCGTGCCAGTCGAGGTGTTCGGGAAAAATGTTCAGCGCGATCGCCACCTGCGGCCGTACCCCGCTCCCGGCCACGTCGCCGGTCTGGTAACTGGACAGCTCGATCGCCCAGAATTCCGGCGCGATGTCCGGCTCCAGTGCTTCCAGCAGCGGCAGCCCGATGTTGCCGGCGAGCGCGGTGACATGGCCGCCGGCGCGCAGCAGATGGGCGAGCAGCGCCGTCGTCGTGCTTTTGCCCTTGGTGCCGGTGACGCAGATCGTGTTCGCGGCGACGCCATCGACGCCCGCGTGTTCGGCGAACCACAGCGCCGTGCCGCCGATGAAACGCGTGCCGGCCTGCGCGGCGGCGACGGCCTCGGGCTTGTACGGGCTGATGCCGGGCGATTTCACGACGATGTCGAACGCCGAGAGCGTCGGCGCGGACACGTCCGTTTCGGCGACGAGGTTCGCATCGTGCAGCGCCGTCGCTTCCACGGCTTCGGCTGTCGAGCAGAACAGCGTCAACGGCAGCGCCGGCAATCGCGCGCGGATCGCGCGATACGCCGCGCGTCCTTCGCGGCCCCAGCCCCAGAGCGCGACCTTGCGACCGTCGAGCGAGGCGATGTCAGGCGGCGAACTGCGCACGCAGGCGTTCCCACAGGACGGCCGGGATGCGGTGCTCGTCGTCGATGACGAGCAGCGGCTCGATGGCGAGTTCGCCCGCATCCAGCTGCGGGCGGATCTCGTGCGCGAAGCGGTCGACCAACGCGTCTTCACGCCATTCCGGGCGGTCGGCCAGCGCGGCCATCGCCGCACGCGATTCGCGCCCTTCGCCGACGCATTCGAACGGCTTGTGGTTCTGGTATTCCAGCAGCGCGTCGAAGCCGGGGATCTGCGCCGGATCGTCGAGCAGGTTGCGGCCGAAAATGCCCATCAGGCGCGGCTTCGGCATGAACGGTGCGAGTGCGAGGAACACGAAGTGGCACTTCGGGCACACGCCGCACCAGCGGCTCGCAGGACGTTCGCCGAGGATGTGGAAATTCCGGTTGCAGCTGCTGAAGTGCGCGTCGTAGCGATCGGTCTTCGCGAACTGGCGCGCGACGGCGAGTTCGCTCAGCGGACGCAGCAGCGAGTAGTAATGCAGATCCGCCGCGACGTGCCGCTGCACGTATTCGCCGAACGCGCGCTCGCACGCCCAGCCCTTCGACCACTGGTGATTCACCTCGCCCGTGCCTTCGATCACGCTGCCGTAGCTGGCGGAGCGTTCGTTCGAGAACACCACCTGGTCCACGCCCAGCAGCACCGCGGCGAACACCATGATCGCCGAGTTCAGCACCGTGACCGGGATGTGCCCGTTCCACGCGCCTTCGCGGTTGTAGTCGAACAGCTGCGGCGCCAGCGCGCGACCTAGGTTGAGCGTCGGCAGGCCGGTGCGTTCGGCGCAGGCGCGGATCAGCTGCGAGCCGCCGATCCACGTCACCGTCTGTTCGACGCCCAGCGTGCGCAGCGCTTCGATGCTGACCAGCGAATCCTTGCCGCCGCCGATGGCGACGAGGGCGTGATGGCGCAGGCCGAGGGTTTTGGCGCTACCCGGAACACCATCCCCACCCAACCCGCCCCTTGCCGGGGAAGGCTCACTCACCGGGAAGTTGATCTTCCCGTGCAGGTTCAGGCCGTTGCGATAGGCGAATTCGCCCAGGCCGTTGACGTAGATCAGCTCGATCAATGCGGCGGTGTCCGCATCGATCGCGTACGAATCGATGCGGATTTCCGACGGCACCGCCGCTTTGTAATAGCTCACGCCGGCGATCAGGTGCAGCAGGCGCAGCGCGCGCTCGGCTGCCTCGGCGCGTTGCACGTCGAGGACGAACGGCGCACCCGGCACGGTGATCGTCTCGATCATTTCCGGGCCATCGTCGAAGGCGTACACCAGCTGCGCGACGCCCGTTTGCGCGTCGAACCCGCAACGCACGAAACGGAACGCGCGGATCGCGTCGCGGTTGAATTTCCACTCACTCATTCGATTGCTTCCTCGGCCGGAAGGGCCCGCAGGTTGTAGGTGTTGGCCATCGCCATGCCGTAGGCGCCGGCGTCGGCGACCAGGATCACGTCGCCTTCGGTCGTGTCGGCCGGCAACGTGCGCCCGCGGCCGATCACGTCGCTGCTTTCGCAGATCGGACCGACGACCTCGAACACCGCCGTGCCGTTCGCATCGTCACGGCTCAGGTTGAAAATGCCGTGGTAGGCCTCGTACATCGCCGGACGCATCAACGCGTTCATGCCGGCGTCGCAGCCCACGCGGCGCACGCCGTCCTTTTCCACGACCTGCGTCGCGGTCAGCAGCAGCGCGCCGCTTTCGGCGACGAGGTAGCGGCCCGGCTCGATCACCAGCCCGTAGCGCGGATACGCCGCCTTGATTTCCTCCAGCCCCGCGCGCCAAAGCGGCAGGTCGAACTGCGGCGCTTCGGGCGTGTACGGGATCGGCAACCCCCCGCCGATGTCGATGGTCTCGATCGTGCCGATGCTATCCGCCAGGCCCGCCAGATGCGCGTACACGCCGCGCCAGTGCTGCGGATCCTCGATGCCGCTGCCCAGGTGCGCGTGCAGGCCGCTGATGCGGATGCCGAGCCTGCGCGCTTCTTCGACGAACGCATCGAAGCGCGTCATCGGCAAACCGAACTTCGCCGCGACGCCGCCGGTCTTGACCTTCTCGTGATGCCCTTCGCCGTGGCCGAGGTCGATGCGCAGCCAGATCGTGCGGTTGCGAAACACCTCGGGCCAACGCTGCAGCGCTTCGATGTTGTCGAGCGTGACGATGATGCCGCGCTCGAAGGCCGTTTCGTACTCGCGACGCGGCGCGAAGCTCGGCGTGAACAACACGCGGCTCGGCGCGATGTGCGGCAGAGTCGCGAAGACGTGGTCGAACTCGCCCTGCGATACGCATTCCAGGCCGAAGCCTTCGCCGACCAGCGTGCGCAGGATGTCCGCGTTCGGATTGGCCTTGATCGCGTAGAAGCAGCGATCCACCGCATTCGTTGCACTGAGTGAACGCGCGCGATCGCGCACGGTGGCGAGGTCGTAGACGTAGCGCGGCGTGCCCTTCGCGGCGAGCGAAAGCAGCTCGTCGCGGCGAGCGCGCCACCACGCCGGCACGCGCTGCGGCGCGCCGAACGCGATCTCGCGCCAGCTCGGGCCGAACACCGTCGCATCGCGCACCGGCATCGCGCGCGAGCGGATGAGTTCGGCGTGCAGGTGCGGCAACAGGCCTTCGGCATCGGCTTCGTCAATGACGAAGGTGAGGTTGAGGTCGTTGGACGACTGCGAGATCAGGTGCACATGCTGGCGGCCGAACGTCGCCCAGATGTCCGACAGGCGATGCAGCAGCGAACGCATGCCGCGGCCGACCAGCGTGATCGCCGCGCACGGCGCGATGACCTTCACGCGGCAGATCTCGGCGAGGTCCGCACTCAGCGCTTCGAGCACGTTCGTCGTGACCAGGTTTTCGCTGGGATCCAGCGACACGGTGACGTTGGTTTCCGACGAACCGATCAGGTCGATCGACAGGCCGTGACGCTTGAAGCGTTCGAACACGTCGGCGAGGAAGCCGACCTGCTGCCACATGCCGATGCTTTCCATCGACACCAGCACGATGCCGTTGCGGCGGCTGATCGCCTTCACGCCCGGCACCGTCGCGGCGGTCGCGTCGATGCGCGTGCCGGGCAGTTCGGGGCGTTCGGTATCGAGGATCGCCATCGGCACGCCGGCATCGCGGCACGGCGCGATCGATCGCGGATGCAGCACCTTCGCGCCGGTCGTCGCGATTTCCTGCGCTTCGGCGTAATGCAGACGCGTGAGCAGGCGCGCTTCGGGCACGTCGCGCGGGTTGGCGCTGAACATGCCGGGCACGTCGGTCCAGATTTCCACGCGCTGCGCCTTCAGCAACGCGCCGAAGTATGCGGCCGACGTATCGGAACCGCCGCGGCCGAGGATCGCCGTGCCACCGTCGCCGTGGCGCGAGATGAAACCCTGCGTGATCAGCGCGCGCGTCGGCTGCGTGGAGAAGCGCTCGCCGAAGCCCTCGCCGTCGAGGCGGCAGTTCACCGACAACCGCTGCGACCACGCGCTGGCGTTGGGCAGCGACACCGCATCGAGCCAGTCGCGCGCATCGCACCAGCCGAAGTCCAGCCCCTGCGTGCGCAGGTACGCCGCGCCGAGCGTCGAGGACAGCAGTTCTCCCTGCGCCAGCACTTCGGCCTGCCAGTCGAGCGGACGCGTCGCGGCGCGCGCGTCCGTGCCCAGCGCCTGCAACGCAGCCACGCGCTCCCCGAGCACGGTGTCGGCGTCGAGGTCGAGTTCGCTGCAGAACGCGCGATGGCGTTCGACCAGCGCGGCGATGCGGTTGTCGACGTCCTCACCGTTCGCGATCGCCTGCAGCTCGTTGGTGACGCCCGACAGCGCGGACACCACGACCAGCACGCGAACGCCCTCTTCGGACATGCGTTTTCCGGCGAGGCGTCCGATGGTGTCCCAACGGTTCCGGCGGGACACCGAGGTGCCGCCGAACTTGAGTACTACCCAGCGATTCGCTTCCGCCACTGCAACGGTTCCTTTGATGAGGTTCTGGAGTGTGTAGATGAGGAGATGGAATGTGATTGCCGCCGAAACCATGCCGGCGCGGAGCCGTCACGGAAACTAGAATGGCGCGCTCGCCTGCGCAGGCGGAGACGTCGCCGTAAACTGCGCAATTCTAGTCGAATAATCCACTCGGACCCCCGCCCGGATGACGCTTCGCCGCTACCTGCAACTGGATGTGTTCGCCGACCGGCCCGGTGCCGGCAACCCGCTGGCCGTGGTGCTCGACGCGCAGGGCCTGGACGACGCCCGCATGCAGGCGATCGCCCGCTGGACGCGGCTTCCGGAAACCACCTTCGTCTTCCCGCCCACGCAGCCGGGCTCGGCGTACCGGGTGCGCATGTTCAGCCCGCGCCGCGAGGTGCCCTTCGCGGGACATCCCAGCGTCGGCACCGCGCACGTCGTGCTGGATGCGGGCCTGGCCGAGCTCGTCGACGGGCAGCTGGTGCAGGAAGGCGTGGTCGGCACGCTGCCGCTGGCCGTGGAAGGCAGCGGCGCGACGCGGACGATCGCGGTTCGCACGCCGCGCGCGCGGGTGGTCGAGGTGGCCGAAGCCGGCGATGCGCGCTTGGCGGCGGCGCTGGCGCCGCTCGAACCCGGTGCGCTGCCGGTCGCCCTGATGGACGGCGGTCGGCGCTGGTGGCTGGCCGAAGTCGCCAGCGAAGCGGCGCTGCGCGGCGCTGCGCCGGACTGGGATGCGATCGCGCAGCTGGCCGAATCGACCGAGACGATGGGGCTCTGCGCGTTCGCCCGCGCCGATGCCGGCCGCGATTACGACCTGGTCGTGCGCGCCTTCGTCGGTGCACCGGCGCGGTTCGAGGATGCCGCTTCCGGCGCGGCCAACGCGACGCTCGCCGCGTGGCTGAAGCACAACGATGCGCTGCCCGGCCGCGATGGCCGGTACGCCGTGAGCCAGGGTCGCGAAGTCGGGTTCGACGCGCGCCTGCAACTGCGCGTGGACGCGGACGGCGAGGTGTGGTCCGGCGGCCAGGTGTGCAACGTGGTGCGCGGGACGATCGACTGGGCGTGACGTTTCGCAGCCCGGGCAGCCGAATCGCACCTGGGGATTCATGCGCCCGCCCCGGGTGCGCTCCGCTTAGCCGGGCTACGACAGCAGGCGATTACTCGGGCGTGACATCCACCCGCACGCGGATCCGGTCGCCCGGGTCGTAGTTCGTGCGCGTGGTATAGGTGCGCCCGGCGTATTCGTAGGTCACGTCGTAAGCGCTCGCGCTGCGCGCGCCGTTGCGCGAGGTGTAGTAACCGTCGCCTTCGTACACCGGATCGCACACGCGCACCGTGCCGACGCGTTCGCGCTGGCTCTGGTCGTAGATCTGGCGACCGGCCATGCCGCCGACCACCGAACCGATCGCCGAGGTCGCATAGCGCGCGCTGCCGCCGCCGATCTGGCTGCCGACCGCCGCGCCGACGATGGTGCCGACGATCGTCGAGACGGTGCGCCCGGTCTGGGTGCCGCCGGATGGATAACTGCTGCCATTGCCGTAGTAGCCATCGTCGCGATAACCGTCGTTGCGGTATCCGTCTCCACCCACATAGGCCGGGCGCTCGTAGCAGCGCTGCTGCGGCGCGGCGGTTTCGTAGCGGTCGAACACCGGATCAACGCGGACCACGCGCGCGTAGTCGCTGCTGCTGGTGGAGCCGTACGCCGGATAGGAGCGCGGGTAGGACTGGGCATGGACCGGGCCGCTCGCGGCGGCGGCCAGCGCGAGGGAAACGGCGATCAGGCGATTCATGGGGAGGCTCCGGCGCCGGGAGGGCGTGCCCGCATCGTCCGGCCCGTGCCGGCAACGGGTGCTGAATCCGGGTGTCCTTGCGGACCAAGGCGCGGCGGGGTTTACCGCGCCGACAGCCAGGCCGCGGCCTGCATCGCGACCGCCGCCGCATCGCGCCCGAGCAGCGGCCCGACGTGCCCGGTCGAGGCGACCCGCAACAGGTCCGCGTCCCAGGCACGCGCCAGTTCGGCGGTGAGCTCGGGTGGGACGTCCTCGTCCTGGCTCGATGCGATGCACAGCGTCGGGCACGCCGGCGCATCCAGCACCAGGCCTGCGTGCGCATGGCGCAGCACCGCGCCGGACTCGTCGCGCCATCGGCGGAAGGCGAACAGCGCGGTGGCGTCGTCCGAATCCGGCAGCGCGCGGCGCGTCGAGGCGAGGCGCGCGTTCCGCCGCCAGGGCACGCTGTCGGGCCAGTCGCGCGCGGGGAGCCGGTCGGCCCACGGCGCCGGCGGCAAGGGATTCACCAGGACCAGCGCATCGGCCGCGTCGGCGCAGGCCAGGGCGAGCAGGCCGCCCAGGCTCGCACCGACCAGTGCGCGCGGGCCGGGCACGGCTTCGAGCGCGGCGCGTACCTGCGCGGCGTAGTCGTCGAACCCGGTCGCCGCGAGTCCCGCGGCGACCGGTTGCAGGTCGGGCGCGTGGACGTCCACTGCGACCGCGGCGAACACGCGCCGCCACACGTTCCATTCCCAACCGCCTCCGCCCGCGCCGTGCACCAGCACGGCGCGGCGGATCGCCCTGGACGTCATCGACCGCGATCAGCCCTGCAACGAGGCCTGCAGCGTCACCGGAACCGACAGCGCGCGCGAGATCACGCAGCCGGCCTTGGCCGCTTCGGCGTGCTGCCGGAAGCCGGCTTCGTCCACCCCGGGGACCTTCGCGGTGACCACCAGGTTCACGCCGGTGACCGTCGGGCCGGGGTCCATGCCGGGCTCCATCGTCACTTCGGCGCGGGTCTGGATGGTCTCCGGCGTGAGGCCGGCCTTGCCCAGCACCGCCGACAGCGCCATCGAGAAGCAGCCCGCGTGCGCGGCGGCCAGCAGTTCCTCGGGATTGGTGCCCTTCTCGTCGCCGAAGCGGGTCTTGAAGGAATAGTTCTGATCGGTGAACAGACCGCTCTGCGGTGTGCTCATGCTGCCCTTGCCGCCTTGCAGGTCGCCTTTCCAGACCGCTTCGGCAATACGCTTGAACGCCATGTCGCTGCTCCTTCGTGGGGTGAAAGAACCGGCAGCCTACCCTGCCGGGTGTTAGGCGCGCATGGGGGTGGGCCGCCAGCCGGTGGCCGGCGTGAAATCCGTCGCCGCTTCGCAGTTCGCCCCGCGCCGGCTTGACCACCCTTCCCCCTTGCGCGAGGCTTTCGCTCCCGGCCTTCCGGCCGGCACCCGCCATGACCGCCCGCCGAGCGCCCACCGCGCAGGCGCAGCGCCGGACAGCCATGACGGCCTTCCCACCCTCACGGGAGAAGTCCGCTCATGTCCTACAGCACACAATCCATCCGCAACGTGGCCCTGGCAGGCCACCCCGGCGCCGGCAAAACAACGCTCTTCGAAGCCCTGCTGCAGGCCGGCGGCGCACTCCAGACGGCAGGCACGATCGAACGCGGCAACACCGTGTCCGACTTCGATCCGATAGAGAAACAACGCGGGCATTCCATCGACGCCAGCATCGCGTCGATCGACCACGAAGGCATGCACGTGAATTTGATCGACACCCCCGGGTACCCGGATTTCCGCGGCCCCGCGCTGTCGGCGCTGGGCGCGGTGGAGACGGTGGCGATCGTCGTCGATGCCGCCGCCGGCGTGGAATACGGCACGCGCCGCATGATGGAGTACGCCCGCGGCCGGAACCTGTGCCGGGCCATCGTCGTCAACAAGATCGACCATGACGGCGTCGCGCTCGACGGCGTGCTGGCCGATCTTCGCGACACCTTCGGCCCCGAATGCCTGCCGCTCAACCTGCCTGCCGATGGTGGAAAACGCGTGGTCGACTGCCTGATCAACCCGCAGGGCGACAGCGATTTCGGCCCGGTCGCGGACTGGCACCAGAAGATCATCGACCAGATCGTCGAAATCAACGAGACCGTGATGGAGCATTACCTCGACATGGGCGAGGAAGGCCTGTCCGGCGAGGAACTGCACGACGCGTTCGAGCAATGCCTGCGCGAAGGCCACCTGGTGCCGGTGTTGTTCTGTTCCGCGCGCACCGGCGTGGGCATCAACGAGCTGCTCGATGCCGCCGAACGCTGGTTCCCCAATCCGGCCGAGGCCAACGCACCACCATTCGAGAAAGGCCCGGAGCGTGCGCGCATCCAGGCCTCGCCCGATGCCAAGGCCCACGTCATCGCCGACGTGTTCAAGATCGTCAACGACCCCTTCGTCGGAAAGCTTGGCGTGTTCCGCGTGTACCAGGGCACGGTGAAGAAGGACACGCAGCTGTTCGTCGACGACGGCAAGAAGCCGTTCAAGGTCGGCCATCTGTTCAAGCTGCGCGGCAAGGACCACGTCGAGATCGAACAGGCGATCCCCGGCGACATCGCGGCCGTGGCGAAAGTCGAGGAACTGCACTTCGACGCGGTGCTGCACGACAGCCACGACGAGGACCAGATCCGCCTGTCGCCGCTGGATTTCCCGCGCCCGATGTTCGGCCTGGCGGTGGAAGCGGCGAGCAAGGGACAGGAACAGAAACTCGCGACCGCCCTGCACAAGCTGGCCGAAGAGGACCCCTGCTTCATCGTCGAGCACGAGGCGGAAACCAACGAAACCGTGATCCGCGGATTATCCGACCTGCACCTGCGCATCAACCTGGAACGGCTGAAGGAACGCTACGGCGTGGAAGTGACGTCGCGTCCGCCGCGCATCGCGTATCGCGAAACCGTCAGCGGCAAGGCCGAAGGCCATCATCGCCACAAGAAGCAGACCGGCGGCGCGGGCCAGTTCGGCGAAGTGTTCCTGCGCATCGAACCGTTGCCGCGCGGCACCGGCTTCGAATTCGTCGACGAGGTCAAGGGCGGCACGATTCCCGGCCAGTTCATGCCGGCGGTGGAGAAAGGCGTTCGCCAAGTGCTGCGCAGCGGTGCGGTGGCGGGCTATCCGATCCAGGACGTGCGCGTGATCGTGTACGACGGCAAGCATCATCCGGTGGACAGCAAGGAAGTCGCGTTCGTCGCCGCGGGCAAGAAGGCGTTCCTCGATGCGATCGGCAAGGCGCGTCCGCAGGTGCTGGAGCCCATCGTCGAACTGGAGGTCAACGCGCCCGAGCAGCACATGGGCGACGTCAGCGGCGGCCTGGCGAGCAAGCGCGCGCGCATCAGCGGCACCGACAGCGTGCGTGGCAACGAGATCGTGGTGAAGGCGCAGGTGCCGCTGTCGGAACTGGAGGGCTACGCGGCCGAACTCAAGTCGGTGACCGCCGGCCGCGGACGCTATTCGCTGGATTTCAGCCACTACGAACCGGTGCCGACGAACGTGCAGCAGAAGCTCGTCGAGGCGTACAAGCCCAGGCACGAAGAGGACTGAGGCCGCTTGCTGCGCACGATCTCGATTCGTGCGCAGCTCCAGTTTCAATTCGTCTACGTCAGACGGATTTGAGAATACGCCAGGTGACATCCTGTCCATCGACCTGCGGCATCGGCACGCCATAGGCGATGGTTTGCGTTCCCACCGGGCGCTCCACACACTCCCATACGCCGGGATACGGGCAGTGCTCACCTGTCTTTGCGTACATGCCGGGACCGCTACGTCGGGGCACTGACTTCGCCACAGGTTCGTTCGTGTCTTCGTACTCGCCTTCCAATAGTTCGACGTAGTACCACTTGCAGGGGCGGGTGGTCGTTCCTCCAGCCACGTTCGGGTCAAACACTCCTTCTCCATAAGAGGCGCCGCCAAGAAGCGCAACAGCATCGCTTTCGTCGCGAACCTCATTGCCTTCCCAGTCTTTGATTTCCTTGCGTCGCAGGAAGTCCACCGCGCCCGCGCCATCGTCCCACGGCCAGATGTGCGAGCGGCCTACTGTTTCCATCGCCTCCAGGCCCATGGCATTGAAGGTTACGGCATCCCCCAGCCGGCCACCGTGCCAGCGGCTACCGTCCTCCCGGAGGTTGCCACCTGCCCACGCAAACTGCGGCGTGCCCCATGGATCATCCTGGGGTATGTACACGCCAGTGCGAGGCGGCACCTTGCCGCTTTCTCCCTCGATGTCGGTGCGCACGCGGAACCTGGGCAGGCGCGGAAACGTTTCCTTGTGCTCGTTCCAGATGACCCAGTAAACGTAGTCGTCAACAGTGCGATTCCGGTCCACCACGCGATCGATCTGACCAGCGTACTTGTAGACCTCATCGAAGCGTTCCTTGAATTGCCGTTCCTGCTCGGGCGTCAGCCACATCAGGCTATACTCGGCCAGCATGCGCGCGCACTGGTTGGCGCCGGTAATGTCGTAGACATCGCGGGAACGGGCCTGGATATCCCATAAGGTCGTTTCGCGGAATTCCACCAGCGAAGGGAACCCATAAGTGCTCCAGTTCGCGCTGGTATCACGAGCGCCCCAACGCTCGCTCATCAGGAATTTGTCCAGGTGCGCACGGCCGTCCGCCAATGCGCTGGCGTAGAGGATCAGATCTTCCACGCGGGGCAGCAGCCCTTTCAGATACTCCAGCGACGCGAAGTGGTACATCAGCGCCACCTGGCGTTTGCGCCGGGGAGACAGCTCCATCGCGGATCGCATCAGATGCCTTGCTTCAGACGCCAGGTGACATCCTGTCCATCGACCTGCGGCATCGGCACGCCATAGGCGATGGTCTGGGTTCCCACTGGCCGCTCCACGCACTCCCAGACGCCGGGATACGGGCAGTGCTCACCTGTCTTTGCGTACATGCCGGGACCGCTGCGTCGGGGCACTGACTTCGCCACAGGTTCGTTCGTGTCTTCGTACTCGCCTTTCAATAGTTCGACGTAGTACCACTTGCAGGGGCGGGTGGTCGTTCCTCCAGCCACGTTCGGGTCAAACACTCCTTCTCCATAAGAGGCGCCGCCAAGAAGCGCAACAGCATCGCTTTCGTCGCGAACCTCATTGCCTTCCCAGTCTTTGATTTCCTTGCGTCGCAGGAAATCCACCGCGCCCGCGCCATCGTCCCACGGCCAGATGTGCGAGCCGCCTACTGTTTCCATCGCTTCCAGGCCCATGGCATTGAAGGTTACGGCATCCCCCAGCCGGCCACCGTGCCAGCGGCTACCGTCCTTCCGGAGGCTGCCACCTGCCCACGCAAACTGCGGCGTGCCCCATGGGTCATCCTGGGGTATGTACACGCCAGTGCGAGGCGGCACCTTGCCGCTTTCTCCCTCGATGTCGGTGCGCACGCGGAACCTGGGCAGGCGTGAGAACGCTTCTTTGTGTTCGTTCCAGATGACCCAAAAGGTGTAGTCGTCCATGGTGGAATCACGTTCCGTCACATCATCGATCCGGCTGGCGTACCGATACACCAGACCGAAGCGTTCCTTGAATTGCTGTTCCTGCTCCGGCGTCAGCCACATCAGGCTGTACTCGGCCAGCATGCGGGCGCACTGGTTGGCGCCGGTGATGCCGTAGACATCGCGGGAACGGGCCTGGATATCCCATAAGGTCGTTTCGCGGAATTCCACCAGCGAAGGGAACCCATAAGTGCTCCAGTTCGCGCTGGTATCACGAGCGCCCCAACGCTCGCTCATCAGGAATTTGTCCAGGTGCGCACGGCCGTCCGCCAAGGCGCTGGCGTAGAGGATCAGATCTTCCACGCGGGGCAGCAGCCCTTTCAGATACTCCAGCGATGCGAAGTGGTATATCAGCGCCACCTGGCGTTTGCGGCGCGGGCTTAGATCGGTCGGGTTCGTGCTCATCGGGTGTTCCCAAGTTGGGTCAATTGGCCGGGCAACGCCGGCAGGCCGAGCGTCACATCCGGCAATTGCGCGTCGAAGTCGGTGTAGCTCCAACCGGTCTCGAACGGGCCGCTGATGCGGGGGTTGGTGATGCGGACGCGCACGGACTCGTACCGCGCCCGTTCTCGTGGCGACAAGGCCAGGTATTCCTGACGAGACAGTCGCGTCGCGCGCATCTGGCCGGTATGCCGGTCCACTTCGTAATACTGCATCTCGTCGTACAGTTGGCCGCTGCGCGGTTCGAAGCGGTAGCCGTCCTCCGGCGTGCGCGGCAGGGCGGCGTCGAACTTGATCTGCTCGTAACCGCCTTCCAGATGCAATTCTCCCATTTCAAGCTTTTCAGGCTTGAACTGGCTGGACGCCGGGCCCGCCCACACCTTGATGGACTCGCCGGGTTGGAGGTCGAACACGACGAACTGGCCGTCCGGGTTCCAGTCCGGCCACACCGCGAGATGTCGGCGCCAAGCTGTTTTTGGATCGTCTGCCTGTTGCAACCGCTTGAAGACCTCTTCGCTCACCCAGTCCTTCGCCGCAGCCATATTTCCCGGGCCCACTACACGGTAAAGGCGCAGGGGCCCTTTCAGTTCCACCGCCCGGAGCCCCTCAGCAAACGTCTTGATCTCGTCATCAGTAAGCGTCGGCCATCCCAGGCTTCGGGCATGTTCGAGTTCCGGCTTGAACTTCGCGGGCTTCACCGGCTTGAACTCCACCGCCCCATCACTCAACCACTTCGGCCTCGGCTTGGCCTCCCGCATCAACGTCACCGCGCGCGCCTCCGGTAAGCCGCCGCGGAAATGCACGTTCCGCGCGTTGAGGATGCCGCAGCGTTGCGCCAGGTCTTCCAGTTCCAGCCGGCGGATGATCGCGTCGAGCGCATCCTGCAGCGGTTTCAGCGCGTGCTGGAGGTACTCGTCCGCCTCGCGCCGGATGCGGGCCATCATCTCCACGGTTTCAGCCGCGCGCCTTCCGACGACGGGAATGTTCGCCACCATTCCCAGCAGATTCCGCAACAACGCCATCCCCCGATCGAACGCCTGCAGCAACGCCTGCAGGTTCAGTCGCTCGCGAACCTGTCGTACATATCGCGCCAGTTCTCCGAACAGGTCGTCCCACTTCAGCGCTTTCCAGTACTTCGCCACCTCGCGACGGCGCAGGAAGGCGATGACCCACGTCATCGCTTCGTCTACCGCTTTCGCCACGGCATTGCCGCCGCTGCGACGGATGAAGAGGAAGAAGATCTTCAGCACGCCCTTGACCAGCGAGCCAAGGCTGGGGAACAACCCGATCAGCGTCAGGCCCAGCGACACCCAGGCCCAGACGTTGGTCTTGTCCTCGTTGATCTGCTTGCCGTTGGCGATCAGGTCGCGCACGTCGCAGACCTGATCCACGCCGGGGATGATCGAAATGGCGGTATCGAAGGCGACCTGACCCAGCGAGCGTTCCTGGTTGAAGTCGCCTTGTATCGCCTCCCACAACCACACGAACACGTTCTGCGTACTGTCGGCCACGCGGCCGTACTGACGCGTCATGAAGGCCAGCGCTTCGCGCAACTGATCGACGTTCAGCAGCGGGGCTTCGTTCTGCCGGTCGGCTGCGTTCATCGGCCGCCCCCGCTCTTCGTCCGCGCGAGGTCTTCAAGCTGGGGAATGGCCGGTTCATCATTCGCCTTGCGCGGCTTGTACAGCACCTTCTCCACACGCTTCGGATCGATATCGTCGTGCCGCGCTTGCCCTTGCGCGTCGAGCGTGCCTTCGAGCATCGAACCATCCTTGAAATGGATCTCGTAATCGGCTCCGTCGATCGGTTCACCCGTCTCCTGATCCAGGTAGTGCAGGCCGATCCAGTAGCGCCGGTCGATGACTTCGGCCAATGCCGGAACGCCGTGAATGGAGAAGTCGTTGCCGAGGCCTTCCGCATCGGCTTTGATCTGCCCCTTGAGCTGGATCTGCACGCCTTCCAGCGTGACGCCATTGCGGTCGATTCTGATGGTGCCGCCTGGACCACGGATGGTGAGCGAACCGGCCGCGGCGAGCGTGTACTGACGTGTTCGCTGCGTGATGCGCTCACCGGCTTCGATGTCGTGCTTGCCTGCGACCTGGTGTTCGTAATGGCCGCCGGTTTCGACCTTGCGGTCGGAAGCGGTTGTCTCGGTGCGGGTATTTCCGACGTCTTCGATCAGGTCCTTGCCGATGGTGACCTGCCGCGTTCGGCCGATCTCCAGCGTGTGGTCGCGACCGATGGTTTCGCGCCGATCCTGGCCGATGCCCAGCGTTTCATCGTTGCCGACGGTCTCCTTGCGGTCGTGACCGATCTGGATCGTTTCGTCGTTGCCGACGTCTTCGCTGCGGTCGTGCCCGACACGCGTGGTCTCGTCGTTCCCGACGACGATGTTCCGGTCCTTCTGCGCGTGGACGAAGATCTCTTCCTGGCCGGCTTCGTCCTCGAAACGAAGTTCGTTGTAGCCCTTGCCTTTGTGGGTGTTCGTACGAAATACGGTCCTCGCCTTGTGCTGGGGAAGCGGGTACGGCGGCCTGTTCTCCGCATTGAACGCACAAGACGTGACGCACGGTTGATCGGGGTCGCCATCGATGAAGCTGACGATCACTTCCATGCCGACGCGTGGAATGGCCATGAAGCCATACATGGGCCCCGCCCAGCCTTGCGCGACGCGGATCCAGCACGAGTCGTTTTCCTGCCGGGTGCCCTCGCGATCCCACGGGAAGTGCACCTTCACGCGCGCGTGCTCGTCTGGAAAAATCTCTTCCCCGGGCGGGCCCACGACGTGGGCAATCTGCGGCCCGTCGATGACCGGTCGCGGCAGCGGCTTCGGACGCCACTCCATATCGCCCGGCACGGCCCGTGCGGTGTACGAGTAGTGCGTTCCGCGTTCGCCGTTCGCACCGTCTTCTTCCTGCGATACCGACTGTTCGCCCACGTGATGCATGGCGACGACGCGCCAGTCGCGGTTGAGCGGCTCGGACGGATGGTCTTCGAGCAGGAAATTCAGCCCCGGCCAGAGCCGCGCGTCGTCGCCTTCGAGTGTGGCAACCAAGGCATCGCTGCGCAGCGCCCGCAGTTTCGTCGCAGTGAATGGCCGGCCAGATTCATCCCTTTTGAATCTCCCCGGGTAGTCGTAGTGCTCGTATCGGCCTACGGCATCGCGTGCGTCGCTGCGATGCTCGAGGGAGTACCTCGGATTTCTGAAGGTATGGTCCCGCTGCACCGCTGAAGCCGGCGCAAGCTGTTGGCGCAGCGCGAAGTGCCAGAGCCGCGGTTCGACCGCCGTACCGCCGGGAAGGGCCTGATAGATCACGGCGCCGATGTCGTCGGCCCCCGGCAACGCCGGCCCGGACGGGAGCGCATCCGTCAGCACGAGCTCCGAGCGGTGCCGCGGATCGAAGTAGTAGACGATGCCCTCCTCCGCAGCGAGCCGGGCGAAATGGGCGAGATCGGCTTCGCGGTACTGCGTGCAGTACTCCCGCGTTTCGTGCGGCCGGGACACATTGAAGCGTGCATGCAGGCCGCGCTCCTTGAGTCGCAACTTCAGAATGTCCGGCACTGAAAGTTGCTGATGAATCCGGCTCCCATGCCCGAACCCGAGCCTTGCGAGCGTGGGTTCGACGGTGGCCCTGTAGCGCGTGCGTCGGAAGCCCGTTTCGGACTGCTCGAACATCGTCACGATGCCGTGCACCGTGCGCACCGGCTTGCCGTCCCGTGCAATGGTGAAGGTGACTTCGGAGTCGAGCAGCGCGTCCAACTCGACGTTGGGCTCCGGGCTGCTGAGCTCCAGCTCCAGCCGGAATGGCTGCGACAGTCCTTCGATCAGTTCGAAACGGACGACATCGAATGTCGCTCCTCCCACTCCTTCGAACTGGAATGACAGATCCGATTGCGCTGCTGCCATGCTTCGCTCCGTGATGGGAAGCCGGCAAGGTCAGTTGCGATGGCCTCTTGCGTCCATGGGAACTTTTCTTTCCTCTGCGAATGCAGGCTTCACACCGCTGTGTTCATGCTGGCCAGGACCAAAGGAGAAGCCACAATGCGACCGTCACGAAAGGTTCCGCAGGCTCTGGGGTTTGCGTTCGGCCTGTCTCTGGCCGTGCTCGTGAGCTTGCCCGCGCTGGCGCAGACCGCCCCCGGCGCCAGCCGTTCGATCCTGGCGTTCCCGCGCCCGGGCGGCTTTCCCAACCCGGCCTTCCGTGTGACCTACGCGCGCGCCGACGAGGCGCCGCCGTTGATGGTGCGCACCGGAGAGAACACGTTCGAGCCGCTGTACCGGCGCACGCCCGATGGCGGCTACGCACCGGCGCGCGCGGCGGGCTACCGCATCGCGATGACGTCGTGTCCGTCGATCACGACCCGCGCCGATTACCGCTCGCGCATGATCGACCTCGCCGCCGCGGAGTGGGCGTACTTCGGCCTGCCGATCCTCGACATGGCGGTGGAACCGGCGGCGATCGTGCCGCGCGTGCCGCAGCCGTCGGGCGTGGTGGAGATCATCTCACCACAGAAGAACGCGTCCATCGGCGATCGCGTGCTGCGCCGGGCGCCGCGCCTGGGACTGTCGGAAGACGACTACGAGGTGAGCGATGCCATCGCCGGCTACTGGGCGGCGACCGGCAGCGAGGAAGCGATGCGCGTGCAGAGCATCGTCGACTACGGCTGGGACGGGGCCGGCTGGGCAATGCCGTGGTCGGCGGCGTTCATTTCCTGGCTCGCGTGCGAAGCCGGGTTGTCGACCGCGCAGTTCCGCCGCAGCGGCGGCCACATCGACTACGTGCGCGCGGCGGTGCGCGCGCGCGACGGGCAGGATCCGGAGCACGCGTTCATCGCCTACGACCTCGGCGAAGCGACGCCGGACGCCGGCGACCTGCTGTGCACCGCACGGAGCGACAGTACGTTCCGGTCCATCGCTGACGTGCGCAACGGCAACAGTTCGTCGAACGCGCTGCACTGCGATCTGGTCGTGAAGACCGACACGAAGCACAACCGGCTCTATGCGATCGGCGGGAACGTGAACCATGCGGTCACGATGTCGGTGATCGCCACCGATGCGAAGGGCCGGCCGCTGACCGACGCCGACGTCATCGGCGCGCACCGCTGGTTCGCGGTGCTCAAGGCGCGCGCCGGCGGCAACGTCGCGCACGACCTGGACGGCACGCCGACGGTGCAGATGCTCTACCGCGATTACGCGCGCTATGCAGGCGCACGACGCGGACAGGCGCCGGTGCCTTTGCAGTCGCGCGGAGGGCGGGCGAAAGCGGACGCGGCTTCGCCGTAGGTGACGTTGCGGGCTCCGTTGGCAGGAATGAAGGCGCACGGATAGGTGCACGCGCCACTGCAACAATCCGTCCCCGTCGCCGCACACCCGCAGGCGACGAACGCCGCGTAACCTGTGCGTCCCCCTACCGGACACCCGCACGATGCATCTGTTCGACCTCCAGACCCTGCTGGCCTATGCCGCCGCCGCGCTCGTGCTGGTGCTGCTGCCCGGGCCGGGCACGGCGTGGATCGTCGGGCAGAGCCTGGCCGGCGGCACGCGGCGCGGCATCCAGGCGGGGCTCGGGCTGGAAACGGCGACGCTGCTGCACGCGCTCGCCGCCGGGCTGGGGTTGTCTGCGCTGCTGGCGACCTCGGCGATGGCGTTCGAGTTCGTCAAATACCTCGGTGCCGCGTACCTGGTGTGGCTGGGCATCAAGGCCTGGCGCAACGGCGACGGCGACACGACGCCAGCCGATCCCGAAGCGCCCAAGCCGCGCGTGTCCGGCCGCAGCGTCTACCTGCGCTCGGTCGTCACCGGCGTGCTCAACCCGAAGGTGGCGCTGTTCTTCCTCGCGTTCCTGCCGCAGTTCGTGCATCCCGAACGCGGCTGGGTGTGGCTGCAGTTCCTCGTGCTGGGCGCGCTGCTGGCGGCGATCGGCTTCTGCAACGACCTCGTGCTGAGCTTCGCCGCGGGACGCTTCGGCCGACGCTTCGCCGGCGGGGGTGGACGCTGGACGCAGCGCGTCACCGGCACGCTCTTCATCGGGCTGGGCCTGCGACTGGCGATGCAGCAGCGCGGCTGATTCCCGCGCCGCGAGGTCCGTCCGTCGGGTCGTCACCCCGCGTGGACGCGCCGGCGTTAGCATCGCTGCGCGCCGGTGAGTGGTGTTGTTCATGCGGCGCGGGTATCGTCCGGGCATCCCCGTGGAGCACGAGATGAACCCGCGCCGCAATCTCCGCATTCCGTTCGCCGCCTTCTTCGCCGCCGTCTCCCTCTCGTTGCTGGCCGCCTGTTCCACCGTGGGCGCGCTGCTGGGCGACGAGGTGCGGTTCACGCCGATGCAACTGCAGCGTTCGCTCGACCGCAATTTCCCCAGGCATTACGACAAGCTAGGCGGGCTGGTCTCGCTGACGCTGATGAACCCGCGCCTGACGATCCCGCAGAACGACGACCGCCTGCGCCTGGATTTCGACCTGGGCCTGGGCGCGCTGGGCAGCGACAGCGGCAAGCCGTCCGGCCATTTCGCGCTGACCAGCGCGCTGCGCTTCGATCCGTCCACGCGCGGGTTGCACCTGCTCGATCCCCGCATCGAACAGGTCGAAGTGCCGGCGCTCGGCGGCGCGATGAACACCAGCGCACGCGCCCTGCTCAATTCCTGGCTGGGCGAATACGCACGCGAAGAGCCCGTCTACCGTTTCGACAACAGCCTGCTCGACCGCCTGGGTTCACGCCGCATCGGCACGACCGCCATCGAGAATGGCAACGTGGTCGTCCATCTGGATCAATGACGATGCTGCCGTTGCGTTTTGCCTCGCTTCTCTCCCTGTGCATCGTGATGTCGGCCTGCGGCGGCGATGGATCGCGCGCGCCCGGCGCCACCGCCGACGACACCGAAGCCCTGCCCGCCCCGGCCGGCGCGCCCGGCAGCGTGACGGGCATGCCCGATGCGCCCGGCCCCGGCCCGATCGGTCCGCCGAAGCCCGAGGACGCCGTGCCGCTGGATGCCGAAGGCAATCCGGTGTTGCCGACGGGCGAGACCGTCATGGACCCGGCCGCGCCGCTGGATCCGGATGCGCCGGGTGATCCGAACGCCCCGGCCGATACCGCAGCGACCGAACCGACGCCGCAGGACGCCGTCGCCGTCATCCGCGAGTACTACGCCGCGATCAACCGCCGCGATTTCGCCCAGGCCTATGCGCTGTGGTCCGACGGCGGCCGGTCGAGCAACCAGACGCCGGAGCAGTTCGCCGCGGGATTCGCCGATACGACGGGCGTGTCGGTCGAGATCATGGCGCCGGGACGGGTCGATGCCGCGGCCGGTTCGCGCTACATTGAAGTGCCGGTGGCGTTGACCGCGACGCATGCGGACGGTCGCCAGCAGCGTTTCGTCGGCGCCTACACGCTGCGCCGCGCGATGGTCGATGGCGCCACCGCCGAACAGCGCGCGTGGCGCATCGGCACCGCGGATCTTCGCGAGGTGGCGCCGTGATGCGGGCGGCATGAAGTGAACGATGTCCGCGACGATGCCACGCCGCGCATCGTGCTCGATACCAACGTGTGCCTGGATCTGTTCGTGTTCGGCGATCCGGCCGTCGCCGTGTTGCGCGAGGCGCTGGCATCCGGCGCGGTCACCGGCATGACCAGCGATGCGTGCCGCAGCGAATGGGAGCGTGTGCTCGCCTATCCGGTGCTGCGGCTCGACGAAGCGGCGCGTGCGGCACGGCGGGTCGAATACGACGCCGCGATGCGTGAGGCCGACGGAGCCTGCCCTCCCCACATCGCCCTGCCCCGCTGTGCCGATCCGGACGACCAGAAATTCCTGGAGCTCGCCGCCGCGTGCGGCGCGCGGTGGCTGCTCAGCCGGGACGATGCGCTGTTGAAGCTGGCGCGAAGAATGAAGCGGGATGGTGCGTTCGACATCCTTGCGCCACGGGAATGGGTGGAAAACTGGCGGCGCTGACGGAATACGGTGAGGCGGGTGGGTTCGCCTCAAAGCTCGAACCGGTAACTCAACTTCACCAGCAACTGCTCGTCGTCGCGCAGTTCCAGGCTGTCGCGCAGCACGTCGTCCACCCGTTCGGTGAACGGATCCTGCCGATACCCGCCGCGCCCGTACACGACGTAGAGGTACGACAACGGCGCGATCTCGTAGCGGTAGCGCACCTGGAAACCCAGGTTGCGCACGCTGAAATCCTCGACGTCGTCGTTCGACGCGATCGATGCGCCGCCCGGCATCACGCGATACGCCTGCTCGATGCTCGCGTCCAGGCCGATGGCCTGCATCTTCACGCGCAGTTCCTGCTTGTTGGTGATCGTCCAGTCCAGGCCGGCGTCGAGCTGCAGCATGCGTTCGTCGAACTCGCCGATCAGGTTGTCTTCCTGCCACACCAGCCAGCTCGGGATGCGCTCGTAGAAGCCGCCCAGGTACACGCTGAAGGCATCGCTGATGAAATACGTGGGCTGGATGCGCAGGTTGTAGCCGACCTTGTCGTTGCCGGCCAAGCCGCCTGAGAACACCTCCGACTCCATTTCCCAGCCCCAGTCGCCCTTGCGCGGCCGTTCGAACTCGAAGTACGCGTTGAAGTTCGCCGGCTTGTCGACCACGCCGTTGCCGCGCGTGAGCAGGTCGTCCACGCCGGAGCTGTTGATGTTGATCTGCGCGTATTCGTAGCTGCCGTTGCGCAGGTTGCTTTCGCGGCTGATGCGCAGCTGGCGCTGCAGCGTGTCGCCGTGGTCGTTGTCGGTGCCGCTGATGCGCGCGCGCCAGTCCTTGGATGCGTAGCGCGACTCCTTCGGCAGATCCGTGAAGCGGCGCATCACCTGCCAGTTGAGGTAGTTGGTGCTGGCACGCTGGAGGTAGCCGAAATCGTTGATCTCCAGCTCGTTGCCGAAGTGCATCGCCAGCCACTGCTGGCGCCAGCCATGGTCCATCTCGTAGTTCACCCACACCGTCGCACCGTTGTCGTCGGTGGTGCGGCCCTGCTCGTCGATCTGGCTGCCGATCACGCGCGTTTCCACGCTTACGCGCGCGGTGGGACGCCAGTTGTGGTCCACGCCCATCACGGTGGCGGTGCGATCCAGGAACGGGCGATCGACGTAGGTCACCATCGCGCCGAGGTTCTGCTTCGCCAGGTCGCGTACCACGCGCACCGCGCCGAACGTGCGGCCGACTTCATCGGCCTCGTCGGCGGCGAACACGCCGTACTTGGTCGCGCCGATGCTGCCGTTGAGCTTCACCGCCGCGGTGATGTCGCCGGCGCCGTCTTCGTCGTCGGCCGGGCCGCCGACGCGGCGCGTGTACAGCAGCTGGCTGTAATCCGAAGGCGTCGTGAACTCGAAGATGCCCTGGTTCTCGGTGAAGAACGGGCGCTTGTCGCTGATGAAGATCTCGGTCGCGTCGAAGTTGACGACGAGGTCGTCGCTCTCCACCTGGCCGAAATCCGGGTTGACCGTGGCCGACAGCTGGAACTGCCCGTTCGGCTTCCAGAACAGGTCCGCGCCGCCGTCGAACTCGTCGCCGCCGTTGGCGATGTCGTGCAGCCCCGACACGTACGGCGTGATCGCCAGCAGCGACTGGTCGTACTGCGGCATCTCCACCGGCGCGAAATCGGACAGGAAGCGCGGGCGCGTGTAGCTGGCGCCGGGCCAAGCCGAGCGTTCGCCGGTCGAGCCGATCACGCGGTCGAGGTAGATCCTCACCGTGCGCACGCCATTCCTGCCCTCGCGCATCGGCGCGATGTACCAGGGAACCAGCATCTCCACCGACCACGACGTGTCGTCCTCGCTGACGGCGTGGCGCCAGTTGCCGTCCCAGTCGTCGTTGAACTGGTTCTCGTTGGTGATCACCGCATCGGCGATGCCGTCGGTGGACGACACGGTGAAGTTGTAGCCCGTGCGCGCGTCGCCGTCGTAATCGATCATCAGGTTGACGCGGTCGACCTGCTCCTCGAAGTCGCGGCGGACGCGCTGGCGCGTGCGCGTGTCCAGCGGCTGCTGGTTGCGGAACGCGATGGCCAGGCCTTCGGGCGTGGCGAGGATCCAGGCTTCGGTCGGCAGCGTGCCTGGTTCCAGCGACAGAGGCTGGACCTTGCGGAAGTCGGTGACGTGGCGTGCGCCCTGCCATTCGGCGGGGTCGATGCGGCCGTCGATTTCCACCGCGAAGGTGGGCATCGAGAAAACGGCCAGGATGAGGAGCAGCGTTGCGCGCATGCGGAAGGTCTTCGCGGTCCATGTGGCCCAGCGCGTCGCCCCGGCTGCGCGTTGCGCGGCCACCGGCGTTCCGTGCTGGAGATTCGGCTTCGTGCCGGCCCGCGGCGTGTCCCCGGGCGAGGCGCAGACTAAGCGGCGCGGCGAACCCTACGCAGTGGCGTGAGTCATGGCAACCCTTTCGTTCCGCGGCGCATCAGGGGATGTGGAACCCCGTCATCACGGGGCGGGCGTTACTGCATGTGCCAGCCGTGGCTGACCACGAAGCTCTGGCCGGTGAAGACGGCGGTCGGGAATTCCGCGAGGAAGCGCACCGTGCGCGCGACGTCCTCCACGGTCGTGAAGATACCGTCCACGGTGTTGCCCAGCATCACGCGGCTGACCACTTCCCCTTCGCTGATGCCCAGTTCCTTCGCCTGCTCCGGGATCTGCTTGTCCACCAGCGGCGTCCGGACGAAGCCCGGGCACACGACGTGGCTGCGCACGCCATGCTTCGCGCCTTCCTTCGCCAGCGTGCGCGACAGGCCCAGCAGGCCGTGCTTGGCCGTCACGTAGGCGGATTTCAGCGGCGAGGCCAGGTGCGAATGCACCGAGCCCATGTAGATGACCGTGCCGCCCCGCTGCGTGCCGTCGGGCCGGGCGCCGTACATGTACGGAAGCACGGCCTTGGTCGTCAGGAACGCGCCGTCGAGGTGGATGGCGAGCATCTTCTTCCAGTCGGCGTAGGCGAACTGTTCGATCGGATTGACGATCTGGATGCCGGCGTTCGACACGAGGATGTCCACGCCGCCGAAGGTTTCGTTAGCGCGCGCGACACCGGCCTCGACCGCGGCTTCGTCGGCGACGTCCATCGCGATGCCGAGCGCCTCGCCGCCCTGTCCTTCGATCTCGACAGCCACCGCCTGGGCGCCCTGCGCGTTGAGGTCGGCGATGACCACGCGTGCTCCGGCGCGCGCGAGTTCCAGCGCGATCTCCCGGCCGATGCCACTGGCGGCGCCGGTGACGAGGGCGGTCTTTCCGTCGAGGACGCGGGGGATGGCGGTCATGCGGGCTCCTGGTCGATGCGTGGGGTGCGCCGACGGCGCGGACGCAGTGTGGCCATGCGTCGGCGCGGGCGCCATTGTTCGATGGTACGGGATGGGGGATTGCGGGATTGTTTCGCAGCGCCGGGGCGCTGCGGCTTGCCGGCGTTGGGCGGCGACCCGTTTCCTTTCAGCGTTTGCAGCGCGGGTAAGCGAAGCGCACCCGGGATGGAGACGCGACCGCATTCCCGGGTGCGCTTCGCTTACCCGGGCTACAAGAGCCGCGAGGCTTACGCTGCCTTGCGTCCGGCCTTCTTCGCGCCGGTCTTCGTCGCCTTCTTGCCGGCGGCTTTCTTCGAGGAAGCCTTCTTCGAGGCAGCCTTCTTCGCCTTCGAAGCCTTCTTCTTCGGCGTCTTCGGCTGCAGCAGCGTGCCGGTGCAGTTGCGCGAGCCGCAGCGGCACTCCCAGATCTTCTTCAGCTCGGGCGTGTGCTTTTCCTCGAGCGTGATGCCGTAGTTGTACGACAGCTCCTGGCCCGGCTTGATGTCGCGGATCGCCTCGATGAACACGCGGTCCTTCGTGCGGTCGTCGCCGTCGGCCTCTTCCAGCACCGCCTCGCAGTTGGGCGAGCAGCTGTGGTTGATCCAGCGCGCCACGCCGCCTTCGTAGTTGGCATCGATCACGTATTCGTCGTTCAGCGTGAACAGGAACGTGTGGCCCGAATCGGGGTCGCCGGTGACATCGTTGTCCACTTCCTCGTGGGTCCGGCGGCGGCCCTTGTATTCGACGATGCGCTCGCCCTTTGCGATCGGGGCGACGGCGAAGACACCGTTGCCGTGGATGGCGGAACGACGGGCGACGATCTTGCGGGGCATGCGGAGGTCCGGTTGGGTGAAAGCGGCCATTCTGTACGGATCGGCGCGACATCGCCATCGCATGCCCATCACGGACGCGGCCGTTGCGGTTCGATGCCGGCACGTTCGCGGAATTCGGGGCGCGTCGGGCCAGCTGAATCCCGCCGCGACCGCACCCTTGGCCCCGGCGCCCGGAAACCGTACAATTCCGGTACGGATTGAAAGACCCCTGCCCCATGCTCCGCGTCACCAAGCTCACCGACTACGCAACGGTCGTCATGACCGTCCTGGCCCATGGCGATGCCGCCGTGCTCAGCGCCTCCGAACTGGCCGAGCGCTCGGGCCTGGAGGCCACCACCGTGGCCAAGGTCCTCAAACCGCTGGCGCAGGCCGGCCTGGTGGAGGGTTTCCGCGGCGCGAACGGCGGTTACCGCTTGGCGCGCCCGGCCGACGACATCGGCCTCATCGAGATCGTCGAAGCCATGGAAGGGCCGCTGGGCATGACCGAATGCAGTGTCCACACCGGTAACTGCGGGCTGGAGCAGTCCTGCGGCGTGCGCGCCAACTGGCGCCGCATCAACGACGTGGTGGTGGAGGCGCTGCGCGCGGTGACGCTCGCGCAGATGCTCGCCCCGCCGCCCAACGAACCACCCCGCAGGCGCATCGACCTGCACATGGCTTGATCAGTAGGCAGCCAATGGCCACCGAAATCCTTGAAAACCGCGAGATCCACGAACAGCTCGGCCGCAAGTACGAGGCCGGCTTCGTCACGGACATCGAATCCGACAGCCTCCCGCCCGGCCTCAACGAGGACGTGATCCGCGCGCTCTCGGCGAAGAAGAACGAGCCGCAGTGGATGACCGACTGGCGCCTGGCCGCGTACCGGCACTTCCTCACGATGCCGATGCCGCACTGGGCCAAGCTCAACATCGCGCCGATCGACCTCCAGGCGGTGAGCTACTACTCCGCGCCGAAGGCCAAGTACGCCTCGCTGGACGACGTCCCGCAGGAACTGCTCGACACCTACGAGAAGCTCGGCGTGCCGCTGCACGAGCGTGCGAAGCTCGCCGGCGTCGCGGTCGATGCCGTGTTCGACTCGGTCTCCGTCGGCACCACGTTCCGAAAGGAACTGGCCGAGAAGGGCATCATCTTCTGCTCGCTCTCCGAAGCGATCCACGATCATCCGGAACTGGTGAAGCAGTACCTCGGCACGGTGGTCCCGACCGGCGACAACTACTTCGCCGCGCTGAACTCGGCGGTGTTCTCGGACGGCAGCTTCGTGTTCATCCCCAAGGGGGTGCGCTGCCCGATGGAACTGAGCACCTACTTCCGCATCAACGCGATG
Source organism: Lysobacter sp. SCRH-1R (assembly GCF_057747855.1). NCBI lineage: Bacteria > Pseudomonadati > Pseudomonadota > Gammaproteobacteria > Lysobacterales > Lysobacteraceae > Lysobacter > Lysobacter sp. SCRH-1R. The sequence continues at coordinate 3,108,420 of NZ_CM173227.1, forward strand.
GGCACCGGCCAGTTCGAGCGCACGCTGATCATTGCCGAGGAAGGCAGCTACGTGTCGTACCTGGAAGGCTGCACCGCGCCGATGCGCGACGAGAACCAGCTGCACGCGGCGGTCGTCGAACTGGTCGCGCTGGACGACGCGGAGATCAAGTACTCCACGGTGCAGAACTGGTATCCGGGCGACGAGGAAGGTCGCGGCGGCATCTACAACTTCGTGACCAAGCGTGGCGAATGCCGCGGCGCGCGCAGCAAGATCAGCTGGACGCAGGTCGAAACCGGCTCGGCGATCACGTGGAAGTATCCGTCGTGCGTGCTGGTCGGCGACGACTCGGTCGGCGAGTTCTATTCGGTCGCGCTCACGCATCATCGCCAGCAGGCCGACACCGGCACCAAGATGATCCACGTAGGCAAGCGCACCAAGAGCAAGATCATCAGCAAGGGCATCAGCGCCGGCCGCGGGCAGAACACCTATCGCGGCCTGGTGAAGGTGCTCGGCAGCGCGGAAGGCGCGCGTAACCACACGCAGTGCGACAGCCTGCTGATCGGCAAGAAGTGCGGCGCGCACACCTTCCCGTACATCGAAGTGAAGCATCCGGGCGCCACCGTCGAACACGAAGCGACCACCTCGAAGATCAGCGAGGACCAGCTGTTCTATTGCCGCTCGCGCGGCATCGGCGAGGAAGACGCCGTGTCGATGATCGTCGACGGCTTCTGCAAGAGCGTCTTCCGCGAACTGCCGATGGAGTTCGCGGTGGAAGCCAAGAAGCTGCTGGAAGTGTCGCTGGAAGGCAGCGTCGGCTGACGCGCGCTTCGAATCACAAATCACGAATCACGAATCACGCCCCCATGCTCAAGATCGAAAACCTCCACGTCTCCGTCGCCGGCAAGGAGATCCTCAAGGGCCTCACGCTGGAACTCACGCCCGGCCAGGTGCACGCGGTGATGGGTCCCAACGGCGCGGGCAAGTCCACGCTCGGCAACGTGCTCGCCGGCCGCGAAGGCTACGAGGTCACCGCAGGTACCGTCACGTTCGAAGGCCGCGACCTGCTCGCGCTGGAGCCGGAAGAGCGCGCCGCGACCGGCGTGTTCCTCGCGTTCCAGTACCCGGTCGAGATCCCGGGCGTGAACAACACCTACTTCCTGCGTTCGGCGCTCAACGCGCAGCGCAAGGCGCGCGGCGAGAGCGAACTGGATTCGATGCAGTTCCTCAAACTCGTGCGCGAGAAGCTGGCCGTGCTGCACCTGAAGGACGAGCTGCTGCATCGCGGCGTCAACGAAGGCTTCTCCGGCGGCGAGAAGAAGCGCAACGAGATCTTCCAGCTAGCGCTGCTCGAGCCGAAGCTGGCGATCCTGGACGAAACCGATTCGGGCCTGGACATCGACGCGCTCAAGGCCGTCGCCGATGGCGTCAATGCGCTGCGCTCAGCGGAGCGCGCGTTCCTGGTGATCACGCATTACCAGCGCCTGCTCGACTACATCAAGCCCGACGTGGTGCACGTGCTGGCCGACGGCCGCATCGTCGAGACCGGCGGCCCGGAACTCGCGCTCGAGCTGGAACAGCACGGCTACGCGTGGGTGAAGGAACGCATCACGCCGGCAGCGAGCGCCTGACATGAGCGCCCTGCTCGATTCCTTCGCCACCGCGTTCCAGTCGCTGGACCTGCGCGACGCCGCCGGCCTGCGCGAAACCCGCCGCGCCGCGCTCGACGACGCACTGCGCGATGGCATCCCGCACGCGCGCGTGGAAGCATGGAAATACACGCCCCTGCGTGCGCTGGAGCGCCGCGCGTTCGCTGCGCCTTCGCAGGCGGTTGCGACGTTCGACGTCGCGCTGCTCGCCGAAATTCCGGCGCCGCGCATCGTGTTCGTCAACGGTCGTTTCGATGCGTCGCACAGCGATGTTTCGAGCCTCCCCACCGGCGTGACCCTGCAACCGCTCTCGCAGGTACTGATCGAAGGCGAACCGCGCGACGCGAGTTTCCTCGCACGCCGCTTCGATCGAAGCGATGAGATCTTCGCGCGCATCAACGCCGCGCTCGCCGACGACGGCATCGTGCTTCGCGCCGATGCCGGCGCGCGGTCGTCGCAGCCGGTCCATCTCGTGTTCGTGGGCGCGCCGGCCGGCACCGACCAGGCGTGGCATCTTCGCCACCTGATCGAACTGCGCGACGACGCATCGCTGGTCGTCGTCGAACATCACCTGGCGAGCGGCGCGCACACCCATCTCGCGAACCAGCTTACCCACGTGCACCTCGGCGCGAACGCAACGCTGCGTCACGCGCGCGTGCAGGACGACGCGACCGGCGCCACGCTGATGGCGCGTACCGATGCCGTGCTCGCGAAGGATGCAAATTACCGCCGCATCGATCTCGAACTCGGCGCCGGCCTGTCGCGCCACGAACTGAACGCCGCGCTGCACGGAAGCAACGCGCGCCTGCACGCGAACGGCGTGCTGCTCGCATCGGGCAAGCGCCATCTCGATACGCGGCTCGGCATCGATCACGTCGGCCGTGACACGTCGTGCGAACTCACCTGGCGTGGCATGGCGGCGGGTCGTTCCAAGGCCGCCTTCCACGGCGGCATCCTGATCCGCGAGGGCGCCGACGGCACCAACGCGCAGCTGTCGAACAAGAACCTGCTGCTGAGCGAAGGCGCCGAGATCGACACCCAGCCGGTGCTCGAAATCCACGCCGACGAAGTGCAGGCCGCGCATGGCGCGACCGTGGGCCAGCTCGATCCGACCGCGCTGTTCTACCTGCGCAGTCGCGGGCTGTCGTCCGACCAGGCGCGCGCCCTGCTGACCGCGGCGTTCTGCCGCGAAACGCTGTCCGTATTCGAACCGGGCGATCCGCTGTGCCGCGCGCTGGAAGCCCGCCTCGACGCCGCGCTCGAACGCCTGGGCGCGGCCTGACTGGAGCCACGATGAACCTTCCCGCCACCGATTCGACGAACGCCATCGACTGGGCCCGCGTACGCGCCGACTTCCCGCTGCTCACCCGGCAGGTGCACGGCAAGCCGCTGGTCTATTTCGATTCGGCCAATACCGGGCAGAAGCCCGATTCGGTGATCGACGCGGTCGACGACTTCTATCGTCGGCACAACGCCAACGTGAGCCGCGCCGTCCACGCGCTCGGCACGGAGGCGACGGAAGCCTACGAAGGCGCGCGTTCGAAGCTGGCGAAGTTCCTCAACGTGCGCGCGGACGAACTGGTGCTGTGCAGCGGTACCACGTTCGCGCTGAACCTGGTCGCGTATTCGTGGGCGCTGCCGCAGCTCAAGCCGGGCGACGCGATCGTGCTCACCCGCATGGAGCACCACGCGAACATCGTGCCGTGGCAGCTCGTCGCGCAGCGCACGGGCGCGATCATCAAGGTCGCGGAGATCGACAAGCGCGGTGAGCTCGACCTGCCGCAGGTGTATTCCCTGCTCACGCCCGAGGTGAAGCTGCTCTCGCTCACTCACGTGTCCAACGTGCTCGGCACGGTGAACCCCGTGCGCGAGATCTGCCGCGAGGCGCGCAAGCGCGGCATCGTCACCGTGATCGATGGTTCGCAGGCCGTGCCGCATCGTGCCGTCGACATCGCGTCGATCGGCTGCGACTTCTACGCCTTCACCGGCCACAAGATGTCGGGGCCGACCGGCACCGGCGCGCTGTGGGCGCGCCGCGAACACCTCGCCGCGATGCCGCCCTTCATCGGCGGCGGCGAGATGATCAAGGAAGTGCGCTTCGAAGGCACGGTGTTCAACGAGGCGCCGCACAAGTTCGAAGCCGGCACGCCGAACATCGCCGGCTTCGTCGGGCTGGGCGCGGCGGTGGATTACCTGTCGTCGCTGGGCATGCACCACATCGAAGCGCGTGAGCAGGAACTGCTGGCGCACTTCAACGAAGCGCTCTCGACGGTAGAAGGCCTGCGCATCTTCGGCCAGGCGCGCGAGAAGGCCGCGGTGGTGAGCTTCCTCGTCGAAGGCGCGCATGCGCACGATCTGGCGACGCTGCTCGACCTGGAAGGCGTCGCGATCCGTTCCGGCCACCATTGCGCGCATCCGCTGATGCAGCACTTCGGCGTACCGGCGACCTGCCGCGCGTCCCTGGCGTTCTACAACACGCACGAGGAAATCGAGGCGTTCGTCGCGGCGCTGCGGAAGGTTCGCCGGCTGCTGGGATGATTTCCCGCGTCGCATCGGATGACAGCGTCGCGACCAGGCCGGAAAATGGGCCTGCCTCCCACCGATCCGACCCCACGCCATGACCGCACAGCCCCTGCAGTTCCGCCGCGCCACCCACGCCGACATCGATGCGCTCGTCGCGCTGATCGAATCGGCCTACCGCGGCGACACCAGCAAGCAGGGCTGGACCACCGAAGCCGACATGCTCGGCGGTCGCCGCACCGGGCCGGACGACGTGCAGGCCTGCATCGATCGCGCGCGCAGCGTGATCCTCATCGCCGAACGCGACGCGCAGCTGCTCGCCTGCGCGCACGTGGCCGACGAGGACGGCGCCGGTTATTTCGGCATGTTCTCGGTGAATCCCGCGCTGCAGCGCGGCGGCATCGGCAAGCAGGTCATCGCCGAGGCCGAACGTGTGGTCCGCGAGGAGTGGGCCCTGCCTGCGATGCGCATGGCGGTGATCGACATCCGCGATGACCTCATCGCCTTCTACGAACGCCGCGGTTACCGCCGCACCGGCATCAAGAAGCCGTTCCCGTATGGCGACGAGCGCTTCGGCCTGCCCAAGCGCGACGACCTGCGTTTCGAGGTGCTGGAGAAGGCGCTGTGAGCGAGAAGCCGTGGGTGTTCGTCTGCGCGACCTCGCAGCTGTTGCCGGGTGAGCAGGCTGTCGCCTGGGACGGCGACACCGCCATCCTGGTCGTCAATTACGACGGCGATTACTACGCGCTCGAGGACAAGTGCTCGCACGAGGACTTCGAGCTGTCCGCTGGCAACTACGACGGCGACGAGGCGACGATCGAATGCGTCCTGCACGGCGCGAAGTTCGACGTGCGCGACGGCCGGCCGCTGTGCGCGCCGGCTTACGAGCCGGTGCCCAAGTTCCCGGTGAAGGTCGACGACGTCGGCATCTGGACGCGGGACGATCGCGGCTGACTCCCGCGGCTGGCCCCTCTCCCACCGTCGATCCGCTTGTGTAGCCTGGGTAAGCGCAGCGCACCCGGTGCCCCTCACGCTTGGACCCGGGCATTGCCAATGGCCGCCCGTTCTTCCGCCGCAGGCGGATGGGTCTTGGAACCCTGCGGGTGAAGCCCCCGGGTGCGCTTCGCCTGCCCGCGCTAAGCGCCCTGCTTGTCGTCGCGCCGCTGCGCGCCAGGCGCCGTTCGGCCGCTCGCGTTCACTTTTCGTTGCAAATGAGAATATCTCTCATTAACATCTGACCCGAACCGCGGCCGCGCCGCACGCCTATTCGGGAAACCCATGTCCAACAGGAAGTTCGTCGTTTCGCCGCTCGCCGGCGCACTTGCACTCGCGGTGGCCGCGCCCGTCATGGCCGAGCCGGCGGGCGAGCCGGCCGATGCACGCAACCTCGACAAGATCGAGGTCCACGGCGAGTACGTCGAAAAGCCCTCCTCGGTGAAGTACACCGAGCCGCTGCTCGACACGCCCCAGACCATCACCGTCGTCACGCGCGACGTGATGGACCAGCAGAACCTGATCGGCCTGCGCGACGTGCTCAGCACGCTGCCGGGCATCACCTTCGGCGCCGGCGAAGGCGGCGGTGGTTACGGCGACAGCATCACCCTGCGCGGCTTCAACGCGAACAGCGACATCACCACCGACGGCGTGCGCGACAGCGCGCAGTACTCGCGCACCGACAACTTCAACCTCGACGCGGTCGAACTGGTCAACGGCGCCAACTCGGTGTACTCGGGCGCGGGCTCGGTGGGCGGCAACATCAACCTGGTGAGCAAGACCGCGCGCAGCGGCGACTTCACCGTGCTGCAGGCCGGCGCCGGCACCGACAGCTTCGGCCGCCTCACGGTCGACAGCAATACCGACCTCGACAACGGCGCGGCCTTCCGCATCAACGCGATGGTCCACCAGAACGACGTGCCGGGCCGCGACTACGAGAACTTCGAACGCTGGGGCATCGCGCCCTCGGTCGCGTTCGGCCTGGACGGCGACACGCGCTTCACCGCGAGCTATTTCCACCAGAGCGACGACAACATCCCGCAATACGGCGTGCCGTACTACCCCGCGTTCGGCGGCGGGCTGCCGGGCGTCGATCCGGAAAACTACTACGGCTACCACAACATCGATCGCCAGAAGATCGACGTGGACATGATCACCGGCGTGTTCGAGCACGATTTCAGCGAGAACACCACGCTGCGCAGCCTCGCCCGGTTCCAGCAGGTCGAACAGCTGAGCATCGTCGACCCGCCGCAGGGCACGTGGTGCCTGCCGGCCGGTTTCAACCCGTCCACCGGCCTTGCGTGCGACACGCCGGACACCTACCAGCCCAGCGGTCCGCGCGGCCTGAGCCGCGACACGAAGAACACGCTGGCGATCAGCCAGACGGATGTGGTCTCGCGCTTCGCCACCGGCTCGGTCGAGCATTCGCTGGTCGTCGGCGTGTCGTTCTCGCGCGAGGAATACGACCTCGACAGCGGCAACCTGTTCCGCACACCGGCCGGCGCGCCGGTGCCGCTGCCACCGATGTCGGTGAGCGATCCGTTCTCGGTCTACACCGGCCCGATCAACTACCTGCGCGCGAGCATCGCCGAAGGTTCGCTCGACAACCAGGCGATCTACGCCTTCGACACGCTCGAATTCAACGATCGCTGGATGCTGAACCTCGGCGCGCGTTACGAGCACAACGAAGGCGAAACGGTCACCACCACCTTCAACACCGTCGCCGGCAGTCCGGAACTCGGCCAGCCCACCGCGTACACGGTCGCGCGCAACTCCGACGACCTGTTCTCGTACCGCGCCGGCCTGATCTTCAAGCCGGCGCAGAACGCGAGCCTGTACCTGGCCTATTCGAACAGCAAGACGCCGTCGAAGGCCTCGGTGAACGGCTCGTGCACCGCGACCAGCACCACCGGCACGGCGAACTGCAACGTCGATCCGGAAACGGCGGTGAACGTCGAGCTCGGCGCGAAGTGGGACATCAACAACCGCCTGGCGCTGACCGCGGCGGTGTTCCGCAACGAGCGCGAGGAATACAAGGTCGCCGATCCGGGCAATCCGGAGAACCCCAGCGGCGAACAGCAGCTCGACGGCACCGCGCGCGTGGACGGCGTCGCGCTCGGCGCGGCCGGGCGCATCACCGATGCGTGGTCGATCTTCGCCAACGTGACGTGGCTGGACAGCGAAGTGATCCAGGGCGTGTCCGACTTCTGCAAGGCGAATCCGGGCGGGGCGTGCAACAACACGCCGGAGAATCCGGACCCGCTCGCCGGCCTGCCGATCAGCGGCACGCCGGAGCGCTCGGGCAGCCTGTGGACGACCTACGACCTGGCCCAGTGGACGTTCGGCTACGGCCTGACCTACGTGGGCAGCTACGACGTCTACACCGGCAACGGCGCGAACATCGCCGAAGCCAAGGGCTACACGGCGCACCGCGCGATGGTGGGTTTCGACGTCAACGAACGCCTCGCCTTCCAGCTCAACGTCAACAACCTGTTCGACAAGACCTACTACACGCGCATCCGCAACAACGGCTGGGCGACGCCCGGCGAAGCGCGACAGGTGGTGTTGTCGGCGGTGTACAGGTTCTAATCGCGGTCCATCCAGGCAACGCGACGCCCGGCTGCCGGGCGATCGCATCGAAGGAACCCAGATGCTGCTCCAGGTCCCGCAAGTCCTCAGCGCCGAACAGGTCGCGCATTGCCGCGACCGCCTGCGGCAGGCCGGCTGGGCCGACGGTCGCATCACCGCCGGCCATCAGTCGGCGATGACGAAGGACAACGCGCAGCTGCCGGAGAACGATCCGGTGGCGCGCGAACTCGGCGGGCTGATCCTCGATGCGCTCGCGCGCAACACGACGTTCTTCTCGGCCGCGCTGCCGCAGCGCATCTATCCGCCGTTGTTCAATCGCTACAGCGACGGGCAGTCGTTCGGCTTCCACGTCGACAACGCGATCCGCTACGACCGCAGTCGCGGCGGCGCGGATCCGGTGCGCACCGATCTTTCCGCGACGCTGTTCCTCAGCGCGCCGGAGGAATACGACGGCGGCGAGCTGGTCATCGAGGACACCTTTGGAGTGCAGCGTGTGAAGCTGCAGGCCGGCGACATGGTGCTCTACCCCGGCACGAGCCTGCACAAGGTCACGCCGGTGACGCGCGGCGAACGTATCGCGTCGTTCTTCTGGATCCAGAGCCTGCTGCGCGAGGATGCGCAGCGCCGGCTGATGTTCGAGCTGGACGTGTCGATCCGCCGGCTCACGCAGGACGTGCCGGAACATCCCTCGCTCGTGCAGCTCACGGGCATCTACCACAACCTGCTTCGACGCTGGGCCGAGCCGTGAGTCGCGCGCGATGAACCGCATGCCCGCCACGCCGGACATCGCCGCGCAGCAGCAGCGTCGCGGCTTCTGGCTGCGCACGCTGCATTCCTGGCACTGGATCAGTTCGGCGATCTGCCTGGTCGGCATGCTGCTGTTCGCCATCACCGGCATCACGCTCAATCATTCGGCGGCGATCGAAGCCCAACCGGAAACGCTCACGCGCAAGGTCGAGATGCCCGCCTCCGTGCTGCGCGCGCTCGGCACGCGCGAGGACGGCAACGCACCGCTGCCCGCCACCGTGAGCGACTGGCTTGGCGACGTACTGCCCGTGTCGATCGGCACGCAGGAAGCGGAGTGGTCCGAGGACGAGGTGTACCTCGCGTTGCCGCGCCCTGGCGGCGACGCGTGGCTGAGCATCGATCGCGCAAGCGGCGCGGTGGAGTACGAGCGCACCACGCGCGGCGCCATCGCCTATCTGAACGATCTCCACAAGGGCCGCAACGCGGGCGCGGCATGGCGCTGGTTCATCGACGTGTTCGCGCTGGCGTGCCTGGTGTTCTGCATCACCGGCCTGTTCCTGTTGCAGATGCACGCGCGGCAGCGGCGCATGACCTGGCCGTACGTCGCGCTGGGGCTCGCGTTGCCGCTGCTGCTTGCGCTGCTTTTCATCCACTGACGAACCTGTCCAAGAAGGGAGTTTCCATGCGCGTCCAACTGACCATCGCGTTGAGCGGGCTGCTCGCGCTGCCGGCGTACTCGGCGGAGATCGACGTGAGCGTGCAGATCCCGCAGCTCAACGTCGCCGAGTACCACCGCCCGTACGTGGCGATCTGGGTGGAAGGCGCGGACCAGAAGGCGCTCGCCAACCTGGCGGTGTGGTACCAGCAAAAATCCACCGCCGAAGGCCACGGCACCAAGTGGTTGCCCGACCTTCGCCAGTGGTGGCGGCGCAGCGGACGCACGCTGAAGGTGCCGGTGGACGGCGTGACCGGCCCGACGCGTCCCGTCGGCACGCATGCGCTCAGGTTCGACGCGAAGCATCCGGAACTGGCCGAGCTGCCGCCGGGCGACTACACGCTGGTGGTCGAAGCCGTGCGCGAAGTCGGCGGTCGCGAGCTGGTGAAGGTGCCGCTCAAGTGGGGCGGCGCGGCCGGCGGCAAGGCGCAGGGAACGAGCGAGCTGGGACTGGTGACGGTCGCCAGCAAGCCCTGAATCGCGATCCTGCGCACGAACGCCAGCCGGAACGCAGACACCACTTCGATACACGCAAACAGGAGCATGCCGTGAACAAGATCCCCAAGCTCGCCGCGCTCGCGCTGGCCCTCACCCTTCCCTTCGCCGCGCAGGCGCACAAGGCGTGGCTGCAGCCCTCGCAGACCGTGCTGGCCGGCAACAATCCGTGGGTGACGGTGGATGCGGCGGTGTCGAACGACCTGTTCTACTTCAACCATGTCCCGCTGAAGACCGACAACCTCACCATCACCGCGCCCGACGGCAGCGTGGTGGCCGCGCAGAATGCCGCCACGGGCAAGTACCGTTCGGTGTTCGACGTCGAACTGAAGCAGACCGGCACCTATCGCATCGGCGTGGTGAACGATTACGTCACCGGCAGCTGGGAAGAGAACGGCAAGCCCAGGCGCTGGCGCGGCACCGAGGCGACCTTCGCCACGGAAGTGCCGAAGAACGCGAAGAACCTGCAGGTCGGCCAGTCGGTGAGCCGCGTGGAAACCTTCGTCACCAACGGTTCGCCCAACGAAACCGCGCTGAAGCCGAGCGGCGTCGGCCTGGAACTGGTGTCGGTGACGCATCCCAACGATCTGTTCGCGGGCGAGGAAGCGACGTTCCGTTTCCAGATCGACGGCAAGCCGGCGGCGAACCTCGAGGTGGAGATCGTTCGCGGCGGCACGCGTTATCGCAACGCGCAGGACGAGATCAAGGTGAAGACCGGTGCCGACGGCGAGTTCCGCGTGACCTGGCCGGAAGCGGGCATGTACTGGGTCGAAACGACGTCGCAGGACGGCAAGACCACGGTGCGGCAGGCCAAGCAGCGACGCCTGGGCTATGTCGCCACGCTGGAAGTGCTGCCGCAGTAATCGCGCTTCCGTGAACACTTTCGTTGTCGCAGCGCAGCCCGCGCGCGCCGTCGATGTCCTCGGCGGCGCGACGATGGGCACGACGTGGTCGGTGAAGCTCGTCGCGCCACGCGGCGCCGATCTGCATGCACTGCATGCGGGCATCCAGGCGCGGCTCGACGACGTCGTCGCGCAGATGAGCAACTGGGACGCGGGCTCCGACCTGAGCCGCTACAACGCGTCGGACGCGGGCTCGTGGCATGCGTTGCGCGCGGACTTCTTCGCGGTGCTGTCGTGCGCGCTCGACATCGCCCATGCCAGCGGCGGCGCGTTCGATCCGACCGTCGGCCCGCTGGTGGACGGCTGGGGCTTCGGGCCATCGGGCACGTCCGTCGAATGCTTCTCTCCCGATGTCGCGCGTACGCAGGTGCAATGGCGACGCGTGGTGCTCGATCGCGCTGCGCGTCGCGTGCTGCAACCGGGCGGAACGCGGCTGGATCTTTGCGCGATCGCGAAGGGATTCGCTGTCGATGCCGTCGCCGCACAGCTGCGCGCGCTGGGTGTCGAAGCGGCGCTTGTGGAAGTGGGCGGCGAGCTGTACGGCTACGGCCGAAAGCCGGATGACACGCCGTGGCGGGTGATCGTCGAAGGCTGGCAGGGCGACGAGAGCGATGCATCCGAACCGCGCGTGCTCGCGCTCGATGGCCTCGCGGTGGCGACGTCCGGCGATCGCTGGCACCGGCGCGAACACGAGGGTCGCGGCATCGGCCATACGATCGATCCACGCAGCGGGCGTCCCGCACTCGATGCGCCTGTCGCCGTGACCGTCGCCGCCGACGACGCGATGCGCGCCGATGCGTGGGCGACGGGGCTCACGGTGCTGGGAACGCGCGAAGGATTGCAGGTCGCACGGGCGAACGGACTGGCGGCGCGATTCGTCGATGTCGATGGGGTCCGCGTCGAGGAACGCATGACGTCTGCGTTCGAAGCGCTGTTGCAGGCAGGAGTGGGGCTGGCTTGAACGGCAACGGCTCGCTTCGTGTCTGGTTCGGCAACGGCGTCGTGCTGTCGCTGCTGCTCGCGTTGGCGGTCGCGTTCGGGCGCTGGCAGGCGGAACCGTGGTGGGTCGCTTCGCCACGCGCGGGCGGCTGGGTGCTTGCGGTGGTGGTCATGCTGGCGTTCGTCGGATTGTGCGCGGCAACGTGGCGACGGGCACGTCAGGATCGCGCCGACGCCGACGATGCCGACACGCCGGGCGACGACGCGATGCTGCTCGCCTGGGCCAGCCAGACCGGCTTCGGCCAGCAGCTCGCCGAACACACCGCGCGGGCGTTGCGCGACGCGGGAACCGCGGTGCGCGTACTGCCGCTGCATCGCGTCGACGCGGACGTGTTGCGCTCGCACCGGCGCGCGCTCTTCATCGCCAGCACCACGGGTGAAGGCGATCCGCCGGATCACGCGCTCGGATTCACGCGGCACGTGCTCGGCCAGCCGATGGCGCTCGCCGGATTGCAGTACGCGGTGCTCGCGCTGGGCGATCACGCATACGAACGTTTCTGCGGATTCGGCCGTCGCCTCGACCAGTGGCTGCATCACAACGGTGCGCAGCCGATGTTCGACCGCATCGACGTGGACGCCGGCGACGCGGGTGCGCTGCGCCACTGGCAGCACCGCCTCGGCCAGCTGGCGGGCCACACCGCCTTCGCAGACTGGAGCGCGCCGCAGTACCGTCCGTGGCGTTTGCGGGAACGGCGCTGGCTCAACCCGGGGAGCGTCGGCGGCCCCGCATATCACGTGGCGCTCGTTCCGGTGGATGCGCGCGATCTGCAATGGCAGGCGGGGGACATCGCCGAGATCGGGCCGCGCCATGCGCCGTCGGCGGTGATGGGATGGCTGGCCGCGTCCGGTCACGACGTAACGGCGCAAGTGGAGCACGCCGGCGAGACCGTCGAACTGGCGACGCTGTTGCAGCGCTCGCGCCTGCCGGAGCCGGACAGCGCGCGCGGCCAGTCGGCGCAAGCCATCGCCGATGCGCTGCAGCCCCTGCCGCATCGTGAATACTCCATCGCATCGCTGCCGGAGGACGGCTCGCTGCAGTTGCTCGTTCGCCAGATGCGCCATCCCGATGGTCGACTGGGCAGTGGCAGCGGCTGGCTGACGGCGCATGCGGACGTCGGCACGACCCTCGACCTGCGCATCCGCCGCAACCTCGCGTTCCATCCGCCACAGGACGATCGGCCGATGATCCTCGTCGGCAATGGCACCGGCCTCGCCGGACTGCGCGCGCACCTGAAGGCGCGGCACGCGCAGGGTCATCGGCGCAACTGGCTGGTGTTCGGCGAACGGCAGCGCGAGCACGATTTCCACCATCAGGGTGAGATCGAAAGCTGGCTCCGCGACGGCCACCTGCAACACCTCGACCTCGCCTTCTCCCGCGACGGCACGCAGCGCGTGTACGTGCAGGACGTGCTGCGCGCGCGAGCCGGCCGACTTCGCGCGTGGATCGACCACGGCGCCGCCGTCTACGTCTGCGGCAGCCTGGAGGGCATGGCGCCAGCGGTGGATGCGGTGTTGCGTGACCTGGTTGGTTTGGATGCGCTGGAAGCGATGGCGGCCGACGGGCGGTATTGCCGGGATGTTTACTGACGCGGCCGCTCCACCTGCACGATACCGACGCGCTCATGGAGGAGGCGCCGGAAGACGCTACGGACCCACCGGCTCGATCCGGATCAACAGCAACTCCCCGCCGCCGTCGAGCACATGCCGCAAACGCTCGCTTCCGGCTTCGAAGAACGCCGTGTCGCCGGCCGCCAACGGCGGCAGTCCCGACTCGTCCGCGAACTCCGCCTGTCCCGCGATGAGGTGCGCCACCCATGTGGAGCCCGGCTCGGCGAACAGCACCATCGGGCCGACCAGCGGCCGATGCCACAACGCGGCACGTACGCGATCGCGACGCCACATCAGGTTGAAGTCGTGCGTCGGCCCGTCCAGCAATTCGCCGGTCACCTTGCGTTCGCCGGCGAAGCGCAGGCGATCGTGAGGCGGATGCAGCTCATGCGCCTCGCCGTCGTCGAAGCGCAGGCGCACGCCGTTGCCGCTGAGCAGGACCAGTTCACGATCGATCCCCGGGAAGACGGAGAACTCCGAATCGCGCTCGATTTCCGCGATCGACAGCCGCCAGTCCCACGGCGCGTCCGCGGCGGCATCGGCGAGATGGCCGGCGTGGATCTCCCGCGTCCAGCCCAGTTGATTGCGCCAGCGTTCGCGGCGGTATTCGTTGGCGGGCATTACCCGCGAACGGCTGCGTTGCTCGGGAGCCATGCGCCATGTCCGGAAAGTCGACGACGAACAGTCTAGCGAGACAACGCGCCCACCATGCGGACGTCGTGCCACGCTTCCGTCTGCAAACTGACCCTGTCGTACGGTGCACCCCCACCCAACCCCAGCCATCGGACACAGCCCGATGGCGTTCGTCGGGACGCGCCTGTGGCGCGCAAAACGTCCCGTCTCCCCCTGCACGCAGGGAGGGAGCGAGAGCAGCGGATTTCGCGCATTGACGCGTCGCCGGCCCGGCGCGCCGGATCGCGCCGGGCCGGCTCGCGCCCCTCCCCTAGCGCTTGACGGCCGGTTTCGTCGCGTTCGCCGTGCCGGCGGGCGGTGCGGGTTTCGCCGCTGCGGCAGGGCCGACCGGCGGCGCGCCGCCGCCGCCGCCGAGGACGATCCGGTCCTTGTTCTTCTCCACCGTTTTCAGGCCGATGCCCGGCACCTGCGCAAGCTGGTCGGTGCTGCGGAACGGCCCGTTGGTCTTGCGATACGCGACGATCGCCTCGGCCTTGCTCGGGCCGATGTTGACCAGCACGCGGTCCAGCGTGGCCGCATCGGCGGTATTGACGTTGACGGTCTCGGCGGCCATCGCCGTCCCGGTGAGGGCCAGCGACAGCAGCAGGGTCCGGGCGAACATGGCGAAGGACCGGACGGCGAGCGCCTTGGTCTGGAAGGATTTCATTGAGCGACTCCTTGGGCCCGCATGGGGCCCCGACGTGGATGAAGGTTTTCCTGCGTGGTTCCTGCTCGCCGGCGCGGTGCGTGGCGGCAGGCACAGTCTCCCCAGCCGGGCCGATCCGCCCCATCGGGCGATTCGCCAGCGAAGGCAAAGAAGGCCCCGCGACCGCGGGTAGGCGCGTTCCCAGCCGGTGTCGGAACAGGCGGAGCGCGTGTCGGATCGTTCCGGGGCGACGGCGGCAGGTCCGGCGCAGTCGCACGTGGGCGTAAACTTGGCGTCCCCCGATACGAGGCGCAGCCGCCATGGACATCAGCAAGGTCGACCGCTACGTCGGCGACAAATGGGACGACGAGATCGTTCCCCAGCTCGTCGAGTACATCCGTATTCCCAACAAGTCCCCGATGTTCGACGCCGACTGGGTCAAGCACGGCTACATGGATGATGCGGTCAAGCTGATGGAAACCTGGGCGAAGGCCCAGCCGATCCCCGGCATGCAGGTCGAGGTGGTGCGCCTGGAAGGCCGCACGCCGCTGATCTTCATCGACATCCCGGCGTCCAACGGCGGCAGCAACGACGATTGCGTGCTGCTGTACGGCCACCTGGACAAGCAGCCGGAGATGACCGGCTGGGATCCGGAATTCGGCCCGTGGAATCCGGTCATCAAGGGCGACCGCCTGTACGGTCGCGGCGGCGCCGATGACGGTTACGCGATCTTCGGCTCGCTCACCGCGGTGCTCGCGCTGCAGGAGCAGCAACTGCCGCATGCGCGCTGCGTGATCCTCATCGAAGCGTGCGAGGAGTCCGGCAGCTACGACCTCCCCGCGTACGTCGACCACCTCGCCGACCGCATCGGCAAGCCGTCGCTGGTGGTGTGCCTGGATTCGGGTTGCGGCAACTACGAGCAACTGTGGTGCACGACCTCGCTGCGCGGCCTGGCCGGCGGCAATTTCACGGTGAAGGTGCTGGAGGAAGGCGTGCACTCGGGCGATGCGTCCGGCATCGTGCCGTCGAGCTTCCGCCTGCTGCGCCAGTTGCTCTCCCGCCTGGAGGACGAGAACACCGGCAAGATCCGCGTGGACGGCCTGTTCGCGGACATCCCCGCCGAGCGTCTTGCGCAGGCGCGCGAGGCGGCGAAGGTGCTCGACACGGCGGTGTTCGACAAGTTCCCGTTCCTGCCCGGCATGACGCCGATGTTCAACGGCGATGGCGCGGACGACCTGGCCGAACTCGTGCTCAACCGCACCTGGCGTCCGGCGCTGTCGGTGACTGGCGTGGACGGCATGCCGGCGTTGGCGTCGGCCGGCAACGTGCTGCGTCCGCATACCTCGGTGAAGCTGTCGCTGCGCCTGCCGCCGACCCTGGACGGCAAAAAGGCCGGCGAACTGCTGCGCGAGGTGCTGACCAAGGATCCGCCGAACGGCGCGAAGGTGACGCTCGACCTGGAGAAGTCCTCGACCGGCTGGAACGCACCCGCGCAATCGCCGTGGCTGACCAGGGCGATCGATTCGGCGAGCCGCGAGTTCTTCGGCAAGCCGGCGATGTACATGGGCGAAGGCGGCTCGATCCCGTTCATGGGCATGCTCGGCGAGAAGTTCCCCGGCGCGCAGTTCATGATCACCGGCGTGCTCGGCCCGCACAGCAACGCGCACGGTCCGAACGAGTTCCTGCACATTCCGATGGGCAAGCGCGTGACCGCGTGCGTGTCGCGCGTGATCGCCGAACACCACCATGCGAGCCAGCGCGGCGAGACCAGCGGCGCTTCGGTCGCGCCGGACAGCGGCGATCGGCACGGCGGGCATGGGTGCTGCTGATCGCGGCGTGTGACTGACGTTTTTGGGAGAGCCCCGCTTTGGCGGGGTTTTCTTTTTGTGCTGTTGCTTGTTGAGCCGCTCTTCCTTCGGGATGGGGTTGGGGTGAGGGGCGTGCGTTGTAGTGGTGCGGTCCGTGCTCGCGCGTTTCGTTGAGGACCGCAGCGATCTTCGTCCGCGCTACGGCGCTGCACTTCACCCTCCCCAACCGCAGCCATCGGGCACAGCCTGATGGCGTTCGTCGGGATGCGCGCCAGTGGCGCGCAAGCATCCCTCCTCACCCCTGCATTCGCAGGGGAGGGAGCGCCACCAGGTCCCGTCCGTCGGCACGACATCTTCGGGCTGCTGCCGCGCCGTTCGCCGCTGCTACGATGCGCCGGCACCCACCCCAAGGAGGACACCATGGGCAGTCTGCTCTACACGATCATCATCGGTGCGGTCATTGGTGTGCTGGCGCGGTTCTTCAAACCTGGAGCGGATCCGATGGGCTGGATCCTCACCATCGTGCTCGGCATCGTCGGCGCGTACATCGGCAGCCTGATCTACGCCGGTGGCGGCTTCATCGGATTCGTCGTCTCGATCCTGTGCGCCATCGTGCTGCTGTTCCTCTACGAAATCGTGCGCAGGAAGACGGTGCGAACGGCGTAGTCCCGGTTCCTTACGCACAAAAAGGAAAACCCCGGCTTTCGCCGGGGTTTTTTTCGTTGCGCGACCGATTGCTCCGACGTCATTCCGTCAGGAAATCGATCACCCGTTGCGCGAGTCGCTCGGCACTGTCCGACACCGTGTCGAGCGACAGCTCCGCGGCTTCCGGCACTTCGTACGGCGAATCGATACCGGTGAAGTTGCGCAACTGGCCGGCGCGCGCCTTCGCGTACAGACCCTTCACGTCACGCTTCTCGGCCACGGCCAGCGGCGTATCGACGAACACCTCGACGAACTCGCCCGGCGCGAACAGCTCGCGCGCCATGCGGCGTTCGGCGCGGAAGGGCGAGATGAAACTCACCAGCACGATCAGGCCTGCGTCGCTCATCAGTTTCGCGACTTCGGCGACGCGGCGGATGTTCTCCACGCGGTCCTCGTCGGTGAAGCCCAGGTCCTTGTTGAGCCCGTGGCGCACGTTGTCGCCGTCGAGGATGAAGGTGTGGTAGCCCAGCGCGTGCAGGCGTTTGTCGACGAGGTTGGCGATGGTCGACTTGCCCGAGCCCGACAGGCCCGTGAACCACAGCACGCGTGGCTGCTGCCCCTTGATGCGTGCACGCGCCACGCGATCCACGTCCAGATGCTGCCAGTGGATGTTGCCCGCGCGACGCAGCGCGAACTGCAACGTGCCGGCGGCGACGGTGGCATTCGTCTGCCGGTCGATGAGGATGAAACCGCCGAGCGTGCGGTTGTCCGCATACGCCTCGAACGGCACCGGCTGGTCGAGGTACAGATTGCAGAAGCCGACTTCGTTGAGTTCCAGGTGCTTCGCCGCGAGCGGCTCCTGCGTGTTCACGTCGGTCTTGTGCTTGATCTCGGTGACGCTGGCGCTGACGGTGCGCGTGCCGATCTTCAGCCAGTACGGACGGCCCGGCAGCAGCGGCTGCTCGCCCATCCACAGCAGGTGCGCCGCGAACTGGTCGGCGACCTGCGGCGGACGGTGCGCGTCGGCGATGACGTCGCCACGGCTCACGTCGAGTTCGTCGCGCAGGGTGAGCGTGATCGCCTGCCCTTCGCGCGCGACGTCGAGATCGCCATCGGCGGTGACGATGCGCGCCACGTGCGAACGACGGCCCGACGGCAACGCGACGATCTCGTCGCCCGGACGAATCCCGCCCGCCGCGACGGTGCCGGCGAAACCGCGGAAATCCTGGTTCGGCCGATTCACCCACTGCACCGGCAGGCGGAAGCCGACGTCCTGCGCGTCGCGCGAAACGTCCACGGTTTCCAGGTATTCGAGCACGCTCGGGCCGCCGTACCACGGCGTCCGCGCCGAACGCGCCATCAGGTTGTCGCCTTCCAGCGCGGACAGCGGCACGGCCTGCACGTGGTCGATGCCGAGCTTGTCGGCGAGTTCGCGATAACCTGCTTCGATCTCGTCGAACACCGCGCGATCGAAGCCGACCAGATCCATCTTGTTCACCGCCAGCAGCACATGGCGGATGCCGAGCAGCGACACGATGTAGCTGTGCCGCCGCGTCTGCGGCAGCAGGCCCTTGCGCGCGTCGACCAGCACCACCGCGACGTCCGCGGTCGATGCGCCGGTCGCCATGTTGCGCGTGTACTGCTCGTGGCCCGGGCAGTCGGCGACGATGAACTTGCGTTTTTCGGTGTTGAAGAAGCGGTACGCGACGTCGATCGTGATGCCCTGCTCGCGCTCGGCCGAGAGGCCGTCGAGCAGCAGCGCGTAGTCGATCGCCTCCCCCTGCGTGCCGTGGCGACGGCTGTCGGATTCCAGCGCGGCGAGCTGGTCGTCGAACAGCGCGCGGCTTTCGTACAGCAGGCGCCCGATGAGCGTGCTCTTGCCGTCGTCGACGCTGCCGCAGGTGATGAAGCGCAGCAGGCCGCGGGTTTCGTGCTGGGCAAGGTAGGCGGCGATCGTCGCGCCAGCGTCGTGTGCGCGCGTCATCAGAAATACCCCTCCTGCTTCTTCTTCTCCATCGACGCCGACGGATCGTGGTCGATCACGCGGCCCTGGCGCTCGGAGGTGGTGGAGACCAGCATCTCGGCGATGATCTTCTCCAGCGTGTCGGCGTCGGACTCGATCGCGCCGGTCAGCGGATAGCAGCCCAGCGTGCGGAAGCGCACCTGTTTCATCCGCGGCGATTCGCCCTCGCGCAGCGGCAGGCGTTCGTCGTCGACCATGATCAGCGCGCCATCGCGTTCGACCACCGGGCGCTGCGCGGCGAAATACAGCGACGGTACCGGAATTTTCTCACGGTAGATGTAGAGCCAGACGTCGAGTTCGGTCCAGTTCGACAGCGGGAACACGCGCACCGATTCGCCCTTGTGGATGCGCGTGTTGTACAGGCTCCACAACTCCGGACGCTGGCTCTTCGGATCCCAGCGATGCTGCGCGTTGCGGAACGAGAAGATGCGTTCCTTCGCGCGCGATTTCTCCTCGTCGCGACGCGCGCCGCCGACGGCCGCATCGAAGCCGAACCTGTCGAGCGCCTGCTTCAGCGCCTGCGTCTTCATCACGTCGGTGTGCACGGTGGCGCCATGCGTGATCGGGCCGATGCCCTGCGCCACGCCCTCGGGATTGGTGTGCACGTGCAGCTGCACGCCGGTCTCGCTCGCACGCTGGTCGCGGAAGGCGATCATTTCGCGGAACTTCCAGCCGGTATCCACATGTAGCAGCGGAATGGGCGGGCGCGCCGGCGCGAACGCCTTCAGCAGCAGGTGCAGCAGCACCGAGCTGTCCTTGCCGATGGAATACAGCAGCACCGGATGGCGGAATTCGGCCGCGACCTCGCGCAGGATGTGGATGCTTTCCGCTTCGAGGCGGTCGAGATGGCTCAGGTCCAGGGGCAGCGTCATCGGATCTTGATCTTGCGGAATGGCCGAGGGTCCCATTGCCCGCGGCTAGTTGAGCACATTGTAGGAACGGCGGCGCTTGCCGGCGGAAATAAGCCACCGGCATGAGCGCATAACCCCTCATCCTTTCTGGTGGCGATGGCGCGGGCCTAGCCTGCGAGGGTCCCCTTCGTCCCGCCCAGTCCATGTCGGCCACCTCGACCAGCGTTTCCGCCGCGCTCGCCGCGCCCCTCACGGAGGACCGGCTGGCGGCGCTTGCGCGCGTCACCGACGGACTCGATACGAACGGCCTGTGGTGGCTGTCGGGTTACGCGGCAGGGCTGGCCTCGCGCGGCGTTGCGGGTGTGCAAACGGTTACAGCCCCCCTCGCCGACGCCACGCCGGCGGGTCGCCTCACGATCGTCTACGGTAGCCAGACCGGCAACGCCAGGCGCGTGGCCGAACGCCTCGCCCGCCAGAGCGAAGCCGCGGGCCTGCCCGTGCGGCTGCTGCGCGCCGACGCCTACCCCACGCGCGAACTGAAGGACGAGCGCACGCTGTACCTCGTCATCAGCACGCAGGGCGACGGCGATCCGCCGGACGACGCGCGCGCACTGGTCGAATTCATCGCAGGCAAGCGCGCGCCCGAACTGAAACAACTTCGCTACGCGGTGCTGGGACTGGGCGATTCGAGCTACCCGCAGTTCTGCGCGATCGGCAACCGGCTCGATGCGCGACTGGCCGAACTCGGCGCCACGCGCCTGCTGCCGCGCGCCGATGCCGACCTCGATCTGGACACCGTCGCCGAGCCTTGGCTCACACAGGCGCTGGCGAAGGCGAAGGAATCGCTGAAGCCGGCCGCCCCGCTCGCCACGGTGACGCCGTTGCGTCCGCTCCAGGCGACGCCCGCGCACGGACGCGATGCGCCCTTCGCCGCCGAACTGCTCGCCAACCAGCGCCTCACCGCGCGCGGCAGCACGAAGGACGTGCGCCACGTCGAACTCTCGCTGGAAGGCTCCGGCCTGCATTACGAACCCGGCGACGCGCTGGGCCTGTGGCCGGTGAATCCGCCGGCGCTGGTCGAGACGATCCTGCGTACGGCCGAGCTCGATGGCGACACCGTCGTCGAACACGGCGGCCAGAGCCGGCCGCTGCGGAACTGGCTGGGCGAGAAGCGCGAACTGACGAAGCTCGCGCGCCCGTTCGTCGCCAGCCATGCCGCGCAATCGCGCAGCGAGGAACTCAACCGCCTGCTCGCGCCGGACCAGCAGCCCGCACTCGCCGCGCTGTTGAACGAAGCGCAGGTGCTGGACCTGCTGCGTCGCCATCCGGCGCACTGGAGCGCCGAGGAACTCGTCGCCGCGCTGCGCCCACTCACGCCGCGTCTGTATTCCATCGCGTCCAGCCAGAAGCACGTCGGCGACGAGGTGCACCTCACCGTCGCGCATGTCGAATACGACCATGGGGACGGCCTGCGCTGGGGCGCCGCGTCGAACCACTTCGCGCGCAGCGAGGAAGGCGCGCGCCTGCCGGTGTTCATCGAACACAACGAACGCTTCCGCCTGCCGGCCGATGCCGCGCGCGACGTGATCATGATCGGCCCCGGCACGGGCGTCGCGCCGTTCCGCGCATTCGTGCAGGAACGCGCCGCGACCGGCGCGGCGGGCCGCAACTGGCTGTTCTTCGGCAACCCGCATTTCCGCAGCGATTTCCTCTACCAGGTCGAATGGCAGCAGGCGTTGAAGGACGGCACGCTGCACCGCTTCGACCTCGCCTTCTCGCGCGACCAGGCGAACAAGATCTACGTGCAGGACCGTTTGCGCGAACGCGGTCGCGAACTCTTCGAATGGCTCGAAGGCGGCGCGCACCTGTACGTCTGCGGCGATGCGACACGCATGGCGAAGGACGTGCACGCGGCGCTGCGCGATGTCGTCGCCGAACGCGGCGGCAAGTCGGCGGAGGACGCCGAGGACTACCTCAACACCCTGCAGCAGCAGGGACGCTACGCCCGGGACGTGTACTGATGAGCAGCCATTCCGTCGAAGACATCAAGCAGCAAAGCGCGCGCCTGCGCGGCACGCTGCTGGAGTCGCTCGCCAATCCGGTCACCGGCGCGCTCGACGAGGACGACCAGACGCTGATCAAGTACCACGGCAGCTACCAGCAGGACGATCGCGACATCCGCGAGGAACGTCGCCTCGCGAAGCTGGAGCCGGCGTATGCGTTCATGATCCGCACGCGTACGCCTGGCGGCGTGGTCACGCCGGCGCAGTGGCTCAAGCTCGATGCGGTGGCGACGACGTTCGCCGAACGCGGCCTGCGCATCACCACGCGACAGGCGTTCCAGTTCCACGGCGTGATCAAGACCGAGCTGAAGGCGACCATGCAGGCGATCAACGCCGCGCTGATCGACACGCTCGCGGCCTGCGGCGACGTGAACCGCAACGTCGCGGTCGCGGCGAACCCGCTGCAGTCGCAACTGCATGCGCAGGTGCATGCGCAGGCCGCCGCGTTGTCCGAGTTCATGCTGCCGAACACGCGCGCGTACTACGAGATCTGGCTCGACGAGGAACGCGTCGCCGGCAGCGGCAGCGAGGACGAACCCGTCTACGGCCCGACCTACCTGCCGCGCAAGTTCAAGATCGGCTTCGCGATCCCGCCGTACAACGACGTCGACGTGTTCGCGCAGGATCTGGGCTTCATAGCGATCCCCGATACCGACGGCCAGCTGCTCGGCTACAACGTCAGCGTCGGCGGCGGCATGGGCGCGACGCATGGCGATCCGGAGACGTATCCGCGCCTGGGCGACGTGATCGGCTTCGTCGCGCCGGACCAGCTGGCGCAGGTCGCCGTCGCCGTCGTCACGACGCAGCGCGATTTCGGCAACCGCGTGCTGCGCAAGCGCGCGCGGCTGAAGTACACCATCGACGACAACGGCCTGGACTGGTTCAAGGCCGAAGTCGAACGGCGCGCCGGCTTCGCGCTCTCCACGGCGCGTCCGTTCGACTTCGTCCACAACGGCGATCGCTTCGGCTGGGTCGAAGGCGCCGACGGTCGCGCGCACCTGACGTTGCGCATCGTCGCGGGCCGCATCTGGGATCGCGAAGGTCTCACCCATCTGACCGGTCTGCGCGAGATCGCGCGCGTGCTCGATGACGCCGACGCAGACGCGCAGTTCCGCCTCACGCCGAACCAGAACCTGGTGATCGCCGGCGTGCCCGCGGCACTGCGCGAGCGCGTGGATGCACTCGTCGCGCAGTACGGCCTGGACACGCACGTCGCCGCGACGCCGCTCAAGCGCAACGCGCTGGCCTGCGTCGCGCTGCCGACCTGCGGCCTGGCGATGGCCGAGGCCGAACGCTACCTGCCCGAATTCACCGACAAGGTGCAGGCGCTGCTCGACACGCACGGCCTGCGCGATGCGCCGATCCACCTGCGCATCAGCGGCTGCCCGAACGGCTGCTCGCGTCCGTACCTGGGCGAGATCGCGCTGGTCGGCAAGGCGCCCGGTCGTTACAACCTGATGCTCGGCGCCGACCATCGCGGCCAGCGCCTGAACACCCTCTTCCGCGAGAACGTGGTCGAAGCGCAGATCCTCGACGCGCTCGATCCGGTGCTCGCGCGTTATGCAGGCGAGCGATACGCGGAAGAAGGCTTCGGCGATTTCCTCGTGCGCGCCGGCATCGTCGTTCCGCCGAAACCCGCCATTCCACTGCAGCTGCGCACCGAGAACGCCGCATGACTCCGCCCGATCCCATCACCGCCGCCGAATCGCCCCGCGCCCTGGCCGAGCTCAACGAGTGGCTCGGCGGGCTGAGCGCGCCCGATCGCATCGCCTGGGCGCTGGAACACACCGCCGGCGAGCACGCGCTGTCGTCGAGTTTCGGCGCGCAGGCGGCGGTGTCGCTGCACCTGGCGACGCAGCAGCGCGCGGACATTCCGGTGATCCTGATCGACACCGGCTACCTGTTCCCGGAAACCTACCGCTTCATCGACGAACTCACCGACCGGCTCGGCCTGAACCTGAAGGTGTACCGCCCGCAGATCGGCATCGCGTGGATGGAAGCGCGACTGGGCAAGCTGTGGGAGGGCGGGCTGGAAGGGATCGAGCGTTACAACCGCATGCGCAAGGTCGAACCGATGCAGCGCGCGCTCGACGAACTCGGCGTGCGCACGTGGATCGCCGGCCTGCGTCGCAGCCAGTCGCGCAGCCGCGCGGCGATCGACTTCCTGCAGCTGCGCGACGGCCGCTGGAAACTGCACCCGATCGCCGACTGGAGCGATCGCGACGTGTGGCAGTACCTGCAGCAGCACGATCTGCCGTACCACCCGCTGTGGCACCAGGGCTACGTGTCGATCGGCGACGTGCACACCACGCGCCGCCTCGAGCCCGGCATGAACGAGGAAGACACGCGTTTTTTCGGCCTCAAGCGTGAGTGCGGGCTGCATTTCGACAGCGAACCGCACGCGGCCTGATCGCATCGCCGATGCGTGAACACGCGCCGCGGCAGGCGCGTGTTCCGACCGGATTCCGACGCGTCCGCGCGCAGCATCGCGCGGATGCGATACGACGCTCTCGACTTCCTGCGATCCGCGGTCACCACCGTCCTGCTGGCCTGGTCGGTGTTCGCGGTGATGCGCTGGCAGCGACCGCTGATCGCGCGCGGCCACGGCTGGTGCTGGGTCGCGCTGGCCGGCGTCCTCTCGGTCGCGCAATGGCCGGTGAACGTGGCGCTGCGCAATCCGATCAGCTGCCCGATCCTGGTGGCGCTGCTGTTCCTGATCTCGATGATCGGCCTGGCGCCGGACGATTCGGTGCTGACCTCCGCCGCGAGCGCGCAATCGCTGTGGTTCCGCCGCGGCGTGGCGTCGGCGGTGCTGGGCATGGCGGGCGGGATGGCGGCGTGGGTGATGTTGCTGTAGCGCAACGACGATCGCATCGGCCGCCAGCGCCACACCCCGGCGTCACGCCTGGCACGCCACCGCGATCAGGTCGTGATCGGCTGGCTCAACTCGCGCCACGACGGCGCCTGCGGCCATTGCGGCTCCAGGTTGCCTTCGAGCACACGGCGCAGGTCGCGACGATCCAGCTGCGGCGCGATCCCGTGCAGCAGCGCCAATGCGTATTCGCGCAGCACGCGGGCGCGCGGGATCACCGCCCAGGTGATGCATTCCGGCAGCGCGTCCGGCGCGGGCAACGCGACCAGGTCGTCGTCGCGCGCGCCCACCGCCATCTCCGCGAGGATGCCGACGCCCAGGCCGGCGCGGACGTAGGTCTTGATGAGGTCGGCATCGCGCGCGGTCATCGCCAGTTGCGGCTCAAGGCCCGCTTCGACGAACGTGCGGCGCAGCGAGGATTCCGCGCGCGTGGACGACTCGTAGCTCACCAGCGGGTGCGAGGCCAGCTCCGCCAGCGTCGGCGCGCGCCTGAGCTTCGCCAGCGGATGCGGGCGCGGCACCAGCACCAGCCGGCGCCAGCGGTACAGCGGCACCGCGACGCCGCCATCGGGTTCGGCGCCCGCGGTGCTGATCACCGCGAGGTCGGCTTCGCCGCGCGCGAGCTGTTCGAGCACCTCGTCGCCCGCGACCGCCTGCAGGTGCATGCTCACCTGCGGGAATTCGCGCTTCACTGCGGCGATCGCCTCCGGCAGCACGAAACGCGCCTGCGTGTGCGTGGTCGCCAGCACCAGCTGGCCGCTGTGCTGGCCGCGCTCGTTGGCGGCGTAGGCGCGGATGTTGCCGGCTTCCTCGAGGATGCGGCGCGCGTGCATCAGCACGCGTTCGCCTGCCGGTGCGACCGCTTCCAGACTGCGGCCCTTGCGCGTGAACAACTGGAATCCAAGCTCGTCCTCCAGCTGCTTGAGCTGCTTGGACAGGCCGGGCTGCGTGGCGTGCACGCGCTCGGCGGCCAGGGTGATGTTGAGGCCGGAATCGGCGATGGCGACGAGGTAGCGGAGCTGGACGAGGGTCATGTCGGGGCGTTTCGTGAAAGCGGCGGAATCGGGCCAGCCGGCGCTGGCGCGTGCAGGCGGGCGGTCGGTTTCAAGGCGTGCCGACAACACGTGGATCGACCGTGGGCCGCGTTCATGTATCGCTCGATACGAATAAAGGGATGAATAGAAGCTACCCCGCCCGGCGGACCGTGTCCAGCCGGCGCGTCGCGGGGAGCGGGTCATTCCGAAACGGCATGTCCGCAGGCGGCGGCGTCATTTCCGCACGCCGGGGTGCATGCGTAGCGTCACGGTACCGCCCCTTCCTGCCGGCTTCGAGTTCATGGCCAGTCCGCTGTTTCCTGTTTTTGCCGACCTGCGCGACCGCGAGGTGCTCGTCGTCGGCGGAGGCACGGTGGCGCTGCGCAAGACGATCGCGTTGCGCGAGGCCGGTGCGGCGGTTCGCGTCGGCGCGCCGGTGCTGAACGCGGAACTCTCGGCGATGGCCTCGCGCGGCGAGATCCACCACCTGCCCGGCCATTTCGCGCCGCACTGGCTCGATGGCGCGTGGTTCGTCGTCGCCGCGACGGACGACGACGCCGTCAATCGCGCGGTCGCCGACGAAGGCCAAGCGCGCCGCATCTGGGTGAACGTGGTCGACGACGCGCGGGCGTCCAGCGTGCAGATTCCCGCGCGCGTCGACCGCGGTCCGTTGCAGGTCGCGATTTCCAGCGGCGGCGCGGCGCCGATGCTCGCGCGCCACGTCCGCGAGATGCTCGAGACCGCACTGGACGCCTCGCTCGGCCAGTTCGCCGAACTGCTCGGGCGCGAGCGCGGCCGTATCCGCGCGCGCTTCCCGCAGCTCGGCGCGCGAAGGAAATTCTTCGAACGCCTGCTGCGCGGCCCCGTTCCCGCGCTGCTGCGCAAGCGCCAGCACCTCGCGGCCGAGCGCGAGTTCGTCGCGCAACTGCATGCCGAAACCTCGGCGCCGTGCGGCTCGGTCGCGCTCGTCGGCGCGGGGCCCGGCGATCCGGGACTGCTCACGCTGCGCGCGTTGCGCGTGCTCAACGAAGCCGACGTGATCCTGCACGATCGCCTGGTCAGCGACGAGGTCCTGCAACTCGTGCGCCGCGACGCGCAGCGCATCGAGGTCGGAAAGCAGGCCGGCAACCATCACGCGACGCAGGCGCAGATCCACGCGCTGATGCTCGAACACGCCCGCGCCGGCAAGCGCGTGGTGCGGCTGAAGGGCGGCGATCCGTTCGTGTTCGGCCGCGGCGGCGAGGAACTCGAAGTGCTGCGCGCGGCAGGCATCGACTTCGAAGTCGTGCCCGGCATCACCGCGGCGCTCGCCTGCGCCGCGTATGCCGGGGTTCCGCTCACGCATCGCGATCACGCGCAGTCGGTCCGCTTCGTCACCGCGCACCACAAGGAGCCGCACGACGGCGGCGATGCAGGCGAGCCGGACTGGCGCGCGCTCGCGCTGGAGCGGCAGACGCTCGCCGTCTACATGGGCGTGGCCGGACTCGAACGTTTCAGCACGCGCCTGATCGAACACGGCCGCGCGGCATCGACGCCGTTCGCCATCGTCGAGAACGGCTCACGCGCGAACCAGCGGGTGATCGTCGGCGCGCTGTCGGAACTGGCGCAGCGCGCGCGCGAACACGACGTGCAATCGCCGGCGCTGCTGATCGTCGGCGAAGTCGCGTCGCTGGCCGGATCGCTGCACTGGTACGGCGCGCCGCCGCTGCGCGACGCGTCCGCCGTCGCCGAGGCCGCGTGAACGCATTCCGGCACGGATCGTCCGTGCGACCACACCGAACGTCCCCTTGAACGAGAGACAACGCCATGGCCCTCCACGACAGCATCCTCGACACCATCGGCAGCACGCCCATCGTGAAGCTGCACCGCATCGCGCCGAAACACGTGACGCTTTACGCGAAGGTCGAGTCGTTCAATCCCGGCGGCTCGGTGAAGGACCGCCTCGCGCTCGCGATCGTGCTCGATGCCGAACGCAAGGGCCTGCTCAAGCCGGGCCAGACGATCGTGGAAGCGACCT
Source organism: Lysobacter sp. SCRH-1R (assembly GCF_057747855.1). Taxonomy (NCBI): domain Bacteria; kingdom Pseudomonadati; phylum Pseudomonadota; class Gammaproteobacteria; order Lysobacterales; family Lysobacteraceae; genus Lysobacter; species Lysobacter sp. SCRH-1R. The sequence continues at coordinate 3,136,247 of NZ_CM173227.1, forward strand.
CGGGCAACACCGGCATCGCGCTGGCGATGGTCGCGGCGGCGCGCGGGTATCCGTTCGTCGCGGTGATGACCGAAACCTTTTCGGTCGAGCGCCGCAAGCTGATGCGCGCGTACGGCGCGAAGGTGATCCTCACGCCCGCAGCCGAACGCGGCACCGGCATGGTGCGCCGCGCGAAGGAACTGGCGGACAAGCACGGCTGGTTCCTCGCGCGCCAGTTCGAGAACGAAGCGAACCCGGCGTATCACCGCAGCACCACCGGCCCGGAAATCCTGCGCGATTTCGCCGGCAAGCGGCTGGACTATTTCGTCAGCGGCTGGGGTACCGGCGGCACGATCACCGGCGCCGGCGAAGTGCTCAAGCTCGCGCGACCGGACCTGAAGGTGATCGCCAGCGAACCGGCCGGTGCCGCGCTGCTGTCGGGCAAGGAATGGCAGCCGCACAAGATCCAGGGCTGGACCCCGGACTTCCTGCCGGCCGTGCTCAGCCGCACCGTCGCCGACGAGGTGCTGCCGGTCGATGACGTGCTCGCGCGCGATACCGCGCGTCGCCTCGCATCGGAAGAAGGGCTGTTCGTCGGCATCTCCGCCGGCGCGACGGTCGCCGCCGCGCTGAAGGTCGCCGAGAGCGCGCCGGAAGGTTCGGTGCTGCTGGCCGTGCTGCCGGACACCGGCGAGCGGTATCTGTCGACGTTCCTGTTCGAGGGCGTGGCCGAGGGCTCGGACGACGAATGGCTGGCATCGCTGGAGCGCGACGCGGTCGCGGCGTGAGGCGACGGCGCTCGCGCGCGAAGAACGCGTGAGCGTCGGACCCATCGGAGCGTCGTCCCGCAGAAAGCCGGGCCCTCCGCCATGGCGTGATCGCCATGCATTCCACCGTGCACGCCCCGCGGGCTAACCTGTGCGCCGCGGCCCTTGCCGCACGGAGCCTGCATGACGGTCGTACCCGGTTCGAATCCGCTTCCTGTCCACGACGCCGCCGAGCGCGAAGCCGCGCGCCTGGCCTGGGCGCGCGCCGCCACGGACGATCCCGCCCTGGAACCGGTGCGCGCGTCGATCGACGCGGGCCATCGCAGTTACTGGCGCGTGCTGACCTCCGGCGGCAGCCGCATCGTGATGGACTCGCCGCCGCAGCTGGAGGACGTGCGTCCGTGGCTGCGCATGCGCGCGCTGCTGGAAAGCGGCGGCGTGCGCGTGCCGCAGGTGCTGGTCGAGGACGTGGCGAACGGCTTCCTGCTGCTGGAAGACCTGGGCGGGCCGACGCTCGCGCAGGTGATCGGCGACGACACCGCCGACGCGCATTTCGACGCCGCGATCGAACAGCTGCTGCGCCTGCAGGCGATCCAGCCGCCGCTGGGCACGGGCGAGTTCGGCGAAGCGCTGCTGCAGCGCGATGCGGGGTTGTTCGAGGACTGGTTCCTGCGACGTCACCTCGGGCTGGAACTCGACTGCGACGACTACGACCGCCTCGAACTCGTGCAGCGCCGGCTGATGGACAACGCGCTGCGGCAGGCGCGCGTGCTCACGCATCGCGACTTCATGCCGCGCAACCTGATGCCCGTCGAAGGCGGGCCGGCGGTGCTGGATTTCCAGGACTGCGTGTGGGGCCCGGTCGCCTACGATCCGGTGAGCCTGTTCAAGGACGCGTTCCTGAGCTGGCCGCTGGAGCGCGTGGACGAATGGCTGGCGCGTTACCACGAACGCGCCGTGGCCGCGCGCATTCCCGTGCCGCCGCTGCCGGTGTTCCAGCGCGACGCGGACTGGCTCGGCGTGCAGCGGCACCTGAAGATCCTCGGCATCTTCGCGCGCCTGCATTACCGGGACGGCAAGAGCCGCTACCTGCACGACGCGCCGCGTTTCATCCGCTACCTCGACGAAGTGCTGCCCCGTTATCGCGAACTCACGGCGCTGCGCGAAGTGCTGGACGTGCGCATCCGCCCGGCGATGGAACGCGTCGCCCTGCCCTCGCCCTGACAGGCCTGTTCCCGGAGCCGCCTTGAAAGCCCTGATCTTCGCCGCCGGCCTCGGCGAGCGCATGCGTCCGTTGACCGACCACACGCCCAAGCCGCTGCTGCGCGCGGGCGGCAAGCGCCTGATCGAATGGCACCTGGAGAAGCTCGCGGCGATCGGCGTGCGCGATGTGGTGATCAACACCAGTTGGCTCGCGGCGCAGTTCCCCGAGCAGCTGGGCGATGGCGGACGCTGGGGATTGTCGATCCGCTATTCGTACGAAGGCGAGCGCCCGCTGGAGACCGGCGGCGGCATGCTGCACGCGCTGCCGCTGCTGGGCGATGCGCCGTTCCTGCTGGTCAACGGCGACGTGTGGACGGATGTCGATTTCGCGCGATTGCCGCGCGAGCCTTCGGGGCTCGCGCACCTGGTGATGGTCGATCGACCGGCGCAGGCGACGCAGGGCGATTTCGCGCTGGACAAAGATGGGTTGGTGCGCAGCGACGGCGAGGATCGCCTCACCTACGCGGGCATCGGCGTGTATCGGCCGCAGTTGCTCGACGGCTGGCGTGCGCATGCGAGCGATGCGGGTGCGGATGAAACACCGCCGCGGTTCCGTCTCGCGCCGATCCTGCGCGCGCACATGGCGCGCGGGCGGGTCACCGGCGAGCACCATCGAGGGCGGTGGACGGATGTGGGGACGCCGGAGCGGTTGGCGGGGTTGGAGCGGGAGTTGGCGGTCCAGCCGCATTCGCTCCTGTAGCCCGGGCAAGCGAAGCGCACCCGGGGCTTCCGACCCCGGGTGCGCTTCGCTTACCCGGGCTACAAAGTCAGGGCTTCCGCGACGATTACGACAACGCCTCGCCACTCCCCAGCGTCTGCCGCAGGAACGGCACCGTGATCCGCCGCTGCGCCGCGAGCGAGGCGCGATCGAGTCGATCGAGCAGCGCCGTCAGGCCGCCCAGGTCGCGGCCGACGCGGCGGAGCAGCCAGTCCAGCGCCGCATCTTCCAGCACCAGTCCGCGACGCTGCGCGCGCTGCCGCAACACGTCGCGGCGACCTTCCTCGTCCAGCGGCGCGAGCGTGATGCGCGTGCACTGGCCCAGGCGCGAACGCAGGTCCGGAAGGCCGAGGCCGATCGCATCGGGGATGTCGCGCGCCGCGTACACCAGCGCGACGCCGGCGGCGCGGGCGCGGTTGTGCGCGTCGAACAGCGCGACTTCGTCCTCGCGGTTGCCCGCGATGACGTCCAGTCCGTCCAGCGCGATCACGTCGTTGCCTTCCAGCGCTTCCAGCGCATCGCGCAGGCGGCCGGCGGCGGCGATCAGTGGAAGGTACGCGGCGCGACGCCCGGCCGCCTCGGTGGCCGCGCAGGTCGCCAGCAGCAGGTGCGTCTTGCCGCCACCGGCGGGACCGGCGAGGTAGACGCTGTCGCGTCGCGCATCGGCGCGACCTTCGGCCAGCGCGCGCAGTTGTTCGATCGCGCCCTCGGGCGCGTGCACGAATGTGTCCAGGCGCTGGTCGGTCGGATAGCGCAAGGCCAGCGGCAACTGCGGAACGCTCACTGCGGGATTACTCGCTATGGATCACTCGGGCCTGTGGTCCGCCGGCGGCGGGAGGTGCGGGTCGGCGAGCGGATCGGCCAGCGCTTCCTCCGGCACCGGATGCGCGCCCACGTACAGGCGGCTGTGGCGGTAGCGCTCCTGCGCGTAGCGCAGCAGCACGTTCACCACCGCGGCCACCGGCAAGGCCAGCAGCATGCCGAGGAAGCCGAACAGCTGCCCGCCCGCAAGCACGGCGAAGATCACCGCCACCGGGTGCAGGCCGATGCGGTCGCCCACCAGCTTGGGCGTGAGCACGTAGCTCTCGATCACCTGGCCGATGCCGAACACGACCAGCACGCCGGCGACGTGCTGCCAGTCGCCGAACTGCACCAGCGCGGCGATCACGCCCAGGATGATGCCGCTGGCCGGCCCCAGGTACGGGACGAAGGTCAGCAGGCCGGCGATCAGGCCGATCAGGATGCCCAGGTCGAGCCCCACCGCCCACAGCCCCAGGCCGTACATCACGCCCAGCACCAGCATCACCAGGAACTGCCCGCGCAGGAACGCGCCGAGCACGTCGCTGGATTCGCGCGCCAGGCGGCTGACGATGTCGAGGTGGTCGCGCGGGATGAGCGAGGCGACGCGTTCGACCAGCAGGTCCCAGTCGCGCAGGAAGAAGAACGTGATCACCGGCAGCAGCGCGACGTTCGCCACCAGTCCGATCACCGCGAAGCCCGAACGCGACAGGTAGCCCAGCAGCGTCGTCGCGATGCCGCCGGCCTGGTCCCAGTTGTCGCGGACGAGCTGGCTGATGTGGCCGAAATCCAGCCAGTCGGTGATTTCCACGCCGATGCGCTGCTCCACCCACGGCAGCGCGGTGAGCATGAACCAGTCGCGGTAGTGCGGCCAGGATGCCACCAGCGTCGAGATCTGGCGTTCGATCAGCGGCACCAGGATCAGCAGGCCGGCCAGCAGGATCAGCGCCATCGCGGTGAACACCAGCGTCACCGCGACGTTGCGCGAGCGCCCGGCGCGCTGCAGCCGGTCGACCAGCGGATCGCCGAGCCAGGCCAGCATCAGCGCGAACACGAACGGCGTCAGGATCGGCGCGAGCAGCCATACCAGCCAGCACACGCCCAGGGCGAGCGCCACCCACTGCAGGCGGCGCAGGAATCGTGCGATGTCGTCCAGTGCTGGCGATTGCATGTGGTTCCTTCGGGCGTGCGCCCGTCAACGCAGCCGGTAGACCGGCGGCTGGCCTTCCAGGCCTTCCAGTACATCGACGACGCCGTCGCGCGCGAGCAGGCGGTTCAAGCCCGGCATGCCGCTGACGAGGTCGAGTTCGTACTCCAGGCCTTGCGGCGTGGCGCGCACCGGCGCGATCCGGCGCACCACGGACAGCTTCTGCAGGTAGCCGGCCAGGCGAATGAAATCGTCGCTGCTGTCGATGCCGGTGAAGGTCACGCGGTACAGGCCCGGCTCGCCCGAGGGCGCGCGCTTGGCGTAGCGCTTCATCAGCGCGTCGGCCGCGCCGTCGGCGCCGCCGGCCATCAGCTGGCGGGCGTCGGGGCCGGTCTGGGACCAGTTCGCCAGCACCTTGCCGGCGTCGACGAAGGTCCAGTCGGCCTTCCAGCCGGCGGTGGTGTCGCGGTAGAGCTTGCCGATCAGCTGCATCGGCGGGCTGTAGCGGGCCGAGGCGCGCGCCACCGCGGCGCTGTCGCCGCGCCAGATCGCGCCGACCGCCGCCTGTTCGGCCGCGTTGCCGCTCGGCAGGCCGAGCTTGTAGCCACGCTCGACCGCGCGGTTGAGCGCCGGACGCGCCGCATTCACCTGCGGCAGGCCGACCAGGCGCGGGCCGCTGCCGTCGTCGATCGCCAGCCACAGCACGGGCTTGGGGCGCGGCTGCGGCCAGATCGGAATGCCCAGCGTCGCGGCGAGGTCGTTGACGGCCTCCTCGTCGAACTGGATCACCAGCAGCGTCCGGAAGGTCGGCGCCCCGGTCGGGCCCAGGCCCTCGTCCTGGCGGTAGTCGTACTGCTTCACGTAGATCTTCGCCTGGCGCAGCTCGTTGCCCACGCCCGGCTTGGACGCCGCGCCGCGATCGCCCGACAGCTTGCCCAGCACCTGCGCCAGGCCGCGTGCGAAGGCGGCGTTGCGCTCCGTCTCACCCTGGCCGTTGACCGTCACTTCGGTGGCGTAGATGCCCTCGGCGCGGGCGCGATCGCCCTCCACGCGCTGCGCGGAGGCGCCGAAACTCGCCGCCAGCAGGACCGCGGCCATGAACGCGGCCACCATCGGGAAGTGGATCTTCCGGAGGAACGTCATGCGCGGCGTTCCCGCGCGGATTGCCCGAACCATCGCTGTCCCTGAGTGCGTCATCAGCCGAAATGGTGCCGCAGCGCCCCCCGGCCCGTCCATTCGCGGAAGGCCGCCGGTCGCCGGCGACTGTTAAAATCGCGACTTCATCTCTCCGCGACCGACGAGGCCGCCCGTGTCGAATCCCCCCTCCGCTCCCACTCCGATCACCTACCGCGACGCCGGCGTCGACATCGACGCGGGCAACGAGGTGGTCGAACGCATCAAGCCGCTGGTCAAGCGCAGCTTCCGTCCCGAGGTGATGGGCGGCCTCGGCGGCTTCGGCGCGCTGTTCGACCTGTCGGGCAAGTACAGGGAGCCGGTGCTGGTGTCCGGCACCGATGGCGTCGGCACCAAGCTCAAGCTGGCGCAGCAGCTCAACCGCCACGACACCATCGGCATCGACCTGGTCGCGATGTGCGTCAACGACGTGCTCGTGCAGGGCGCCGAGCCGCTGTTCTTCCTCGACTATTTCGCCACCGGCAAGCTCGACGTGGACACCACGGTCGCCGTGGTCGGCGGCATCGCGAAGGGCTGCGAGCTGTCCGGCTGCGCGCTGATCGGCGGCGAAACCGCCGAGATGCCCGACATGTACCCGCCGGGCGAATACGACCTCGCCGGCTTCTGCGTCGCGGCGGTGGAAAAGTCCAAGCTGCTCGACGGCGCCAAGGTCCACGAGGGCGACGTGCTGATCGGCATCGCCTCCAGCGGCCCGCATTCGAACGGCTACTCGCTGGTGCGCAGGATCTACGATCGCGCCGGTCGCCCGGCCGATCTCGACGTCGGCGGCGTGAAGCTGATCGACGCGCTGATGGCGCCGACGCAGCTGTACGTGAAGCCGATCCTCGAACTGCTTGGCAAGCATGACCTGCATGCCATGGCGCACATCACCGGCGGCGGGCTGACCGAAAACATCATCCGCGTGATTCCGGACGGTCTGGGCCTCGACATCGAAGCGTCGGCCATCGTGCTGCCGCCGGTGTTCGACTGGCTGCAGCGCGAAGGCGCGGTGCCGTCGGAAGAGATGTGGCGCACGTTCAACTGCGGCGTCGGCTTCGTGCTGGTGGTCGCGCCGGGCGACGTCGCCGCGGTGAACGCCGACCTCGACCGCCTGGGCCTGCGTCATCGTCCGATCGGCCAGGTGGCGAAGGCTGCCGCCGGCGCCCCGCTCGAAAGCCGCGTGCGCATCGGTTGAGCGCGCCCTTGAGCGAGCCGGCGGACACATCGCGCCCGAACCGCATCGCCGTGCTGGTGTCGGGGCGCGGCAGCAACCTGCAGGCGATCCTCGATGCGATCGACGCCGGCTCGCTGCCGGCGCGCATCGTCGGCGTGTTCTCCGACAAGCCGGGCGCGGCGGCCCTGCAGCGCGTGGAACCGGCGCTGCGCTGGAGTGCGAGCCCGAAGGAGTATTCCTCTCGCGAAGCTTTCGACGCCGCGCTGGGCGATGCGATCGAGGCGGCGCGTCCGGACTGGATCGTCTGCGCCGGCTACCTGCGCATCCTGTGCGATGCCTTCGTCGAACGCTTCCGCGGCCGGCTCCTCAACATCCATCCGTCGCTGCTGCCGAAGTATCCGGGCCTGCGCACGCACGCGCGCGCCATCGCCGAGGGCGAAGCCGAGCACGGCGCCAGCGTGCATTTCGTGATCCCCGAACTCGACGCCGGCACCGTCGTCGCCCAGGCGCGCGTGCCGGTGCAGCCGGGCGACGACGCCGATGCGCTGGCCGCGCGCGTGCTCGACGTCGAGCATCCGCTGCTGGTCGCGGTGCTGCGCCTGGCGGTTTCCGGCCGGCTGGCTGAACAGGGAACAACCACGACACTGGATGGTCATGCCCTGTTTACGCCACTGCTCCTAGATTCCGCCGGTGCCCTGCGCGCCCCCGGCGCAGTTGCCCCCGTCTGACGGGGTCCTGCGGGAACTGGCATGCCTGCGCACCTCCCCTCCCCCGCCTTGTCGATGAAGCGTCTTACCCGCGTCCTGACCGCCACCCCGTTCCTGCTTTCGCTCGTGCTGGCGTCCTTTGCCGCGCCCGCGTCGGCGCTGGAGCCATTCGTGGCGAACTACCAGATCTTCAACGAAGGAAAACCGCTGGGCGAGGCGACGATGCAGGTCGTGCCCGACGCGAATCCCTCGCACTGGCGCATCGACCTGGACATGCGCGGCACGCGCGGCCTGATCGGCCTGGCCGGCGCCAACGCGCAGCAGAGCACCGTGTTCGACGTGGTCGGCACGGATACCTATCGCCCGCTGAGCCAGAGCACCGTGCGCAAGGCGATCTTCGTCGGCCGCAAGATCACCGGCACCTACGACTGGAATGCGCACACCGCGCGCTGGACCGGCGATGTGAAGAAGAACCGCCAGGCGCCCGTGCCGCTGAAGGACGGCGACATGAGCGGACTGCTGATCAACCTGGCGATCATCCGCGACGCGCAGCCGGGCCGGACGCTGCAGTACCGCTTCGTCGACAACGGCCGCGCGCGCGACCACCAGTACACCGTCGCGCAGGAGCTGGAAGGCGTCAGCGTCGACGGCATGGGATTCAACGCCATGCGCGTGAGCCGCGTTCAGGGCTCGGGCAAGGAGGAGACGGTAGTGTGGGTGGTCGAAGGCGTGCCCACGCCCGTGCGCATCCTGCAGCGCGAGAATGGCGAGGACACTTTCGACCTGCGCCTGGTCGACTACAAAGGAGCACCCTGATGGCCCACTTCACCACCCGACTGCTGCGCCCGGTCCTCGCCGCGGCGATGCTGGCCGCGGTCAGCGCGCCGGCGCTGGCGATCAAGCCATTCACCGCCGACTACCAGGCAAGCTACATGGGCATGCAGGGCCAGGGCCAGATGACGCTGGTCGCCGATGGCGCGAACCGCTGGAAGTACAGCCTCGCCGTCACCAGCCCGCTGGCGAACCTGCGCCAGACGACCGTGTTCGAGGAGGCCAACGGCCAGTGGCGCCCGGTTTCCGGCAAGGACACCTCGCAGGTGCTCACCAAGAAGCAGAACAAGAACGCGACCTACGACTGGTCCAAGGGCGTGGCGACGTGGACGGGCGACGTGAAGCCCGAGCGCGCCGGCCCGATCAAGCTGCAGCCGGGCGACATGGATGCGCTGCTGATCAACCTGGCGATCGTGCGCGACGTGCAGGCCGGCAAGTCCACGCAGTACCGCATGGTCGAGGACGGCCGCGTCAAGAATCTCGACTACACCATCGCCGGCAAGGAAGCGATCACCGTCGGCGGCCAGTCGAAGCAGGCGACCAAGGTCGTCAGCACGCAGGGCGACAAGCAGACCATCGCGTGGATCGTGGACGGCATGCCGGTCCCGGCGCGCATCCTGCAGCGCGACAAGGGGCAGGACGCGATCGATCTGCGGGTGCAGGACGTTCGCTGATCGTACCGGACTCCACGGGAACGATGGACGAAACGAAAGGCCCCGCATCGCGGGGCCTTTCGTTTTGAATCGTCACCGCCGACCGTATCGCAACGACGCCGACGCTCACTCGGCCGACGGCTTCACCATCGTCCGGCAATCCACCCGCAACGTCTCGCTGCTGCCGCGGAAGGCGAAGGCGCGGCATTCGCGCGCGCCGCCGTTCGTGGCGGTGATCGTCGTCTTGACGGTGACCGCGTAGAACGACTGCAGCATCTCGTGCATCGTCACGTTGCCGTCGCCGTTCCAGTCCATGTCCTTGCGTTCGATCCCGCGCGTGACGGCTGCGCCGGTGAAGTGCAGCCACGCGACGACGATCAACAGCACGACGAAGAACCCCAGCGTCGCGATGCGGCGCGCGGTGAACGGCGCGCGCTTTCCGGTCAGGTCGATCAGTGCCATGGTCAGCGCCTGCTCCTCAGCCCGCGATGCGCCGGATCTTCGCGCCGAGCCCCGAGAGCTTCTCCTCGATGTTCTCGTAACCGCGGTCCAGGTGGTAGATGCGGTCGATGGTCGTCGCGCCCTCCGCGACCAGGCCGGCGAGCACCAGCGACGCCGACGCGCGAAGGTCGGTCGCCATCACCGGCGCGCCGCTGAGCTTCTGCACGCCGCGCACGATCGCGGTGTGGCCTTCCACGCGGATGTCGGCGCCCAGGCGCTGCAGCTCCGAGACGTGCATGAAGCGGTTCTCGAAGATGGTCTCGTTGATCACGCCCACGCCCTCGGCGATGCAGTTGAGCGCCATGAACTGCGCCTGCATGTCGGTCGGGAAGGCCGGGTGCGGCGCGGTCGTCAGGTCGACGGATTTCGGACGGCGCCCGCCCATGTCGAGCGTGATGCGGTCGCCATCCACCGTGATCTGCGCGCCGGCCTGCTTGAGCTTGTCGATCACCGCGTCGAGCGTGTCGGGACGCGCGCTGCGCACGGTCACGCGGCCGCCGGTCATCGCCGCGGCGACCAGGAACGTGCCGGTCTCGATGCGGTCGGGCAGCACGTGGTGGCTGCCGCCCTGCAGGCGCTCCACGCCGTGCACGACGATGCGCCCGCTGCCGGCGTGCTCGATGTTGGCACCCAGCGCGTTGAGGCAGTCGGCCAGGTCGACGATCTCCGGCTCCATCGCGGCGTTTTCCAGCACGCTGGTGCCTTCGGCAAGCGCGGCGGCCATCAGCACGTTCTCGGTGCCGGTGACGGTGACCATGTCGAACACGAAGCGCGCGCCCTTCAGGCGGCCGTTGCGACGGGCCTTGATGTAACCGTTCTCGACGCTGATGTCCGCGCCCAGCGCCTGCAGGCCCTTGATGTGCTGGTCGACCGGACGCGAACCGATCGCGCAGCCGCCCGGCAGCGAGACTTCGGCCGCGCCGTACTTCGCCAGCAGCGGACCGAGCACGAGCACCGAAGCGCGCATCGTCTTGACCAGTTCATAGGGCGCGACGTGGCTGTGCACGGTGGTCGGGTCGACGATCATGCCGCGGCCCTTGCCAAGCGTGCCCTCGTCCACCGTGATGCCGGCGCCGAGTTCGCCCAGCAGCTTGGCGGTGGTCACCACGTCGTGCAGGTTCGGCACGTTGGTGATCGACACCGGGCCGTCGGCCAGCAGCGTCGCGCACAGGATCGGCAGGACGGCGTTCTTCGCACCGGAGATCTGCACCTCGCCGTTGAGCGCGGCGCCGCCTTCTACAACGATCTTTTGCATGTCGGGGGTTCGGGATTCGGGAGTGGGATTCGGAAATGCCGGGGTGCGTCAGGGCTCTTGCGAATCCCGGATCACGAATCCCGGATCCCGGCTTCTTCCGGCGTCAACGTCTTCAGCGCAAGCGCGTGGATCTCGCCGCCCATGCGCTCGCCGAGGGTCGCGTAGACCAGGCGATGGCGGGCGAGCGGCAGCTTGCCGCGGAAGGCTTCGGCCACGACGGTGGCCTCGAAATGCACGCCGTCGTCGCCGCGCACGTCGGCGCGTGCGCCGGGCAGGCCCTGTTCGATCAGCTGGCGGATGGTGTCGGGATTCAAGGGACGAACCTTTGGTTGCGAGCTCGGGGGGAAGCGGTTTCGCGCATCCTGCGCGCCGCGCGTGGCGGTGGTCCGCGATCGGGGCCGGCGTCGTGGGGCGCCCGTGACGGGCACATCCGGGCGCGACCGCCTAGAATGGACGGATTAGCCTAGCGGAAAGACCCCCGGTCCGAAATGGCGCGCCCCATGGCAAGCATTCCCATTCCCTCGCCCGTCCACGCTCCGGTCCATGCGGACGATCCCGCCACGCTCGCCGCGAGCGGCCGTCGCGTGTTCGAGATCGAAGCGCAGGCGCTGTCCGCGGTCGCCTCGCGCATCGATGGCGACTTCAGCGCGGCCTGCCGGCTGATCCTCGCCTCGCAGGGCCGCGTGGTCTGCACCGGCATGGGCAAGTCGGGCCACGTCGCGCGCAAGATCGCCGCGACCCTGGCCTCCACCGGCACCCCGGCCTTCTACGTGCACCCGGGCGAAGCCGGGCACGGCGACCTGGGCATGATCACCGACGTCGACATAGTCCTGGCGCTGTCGTACTCGGGCGAGAGCGACGAAGTGCTGATGCTGCTGCCGGGCCTCAAGCGCCAGGGCAACAAGCTGATCGCGATGACCGGCCGGCCGAATTCCTCGCTGGCGCGCGAGGCCGACGTGCACCTGGACGTCAGCGTCCCCGCCGAGGCCTGCCCGCTCGCGCTGGCGCCGACCTCCAGCACCACCGCCTCGCTGGCAATGGGCGACGCGCTCGCGGTCGCGCTGCTCGACGCGCGCGGCTTCACCGCCGACGATTTCGCGCGCTCGCATCCGGCCGGCGCGCTCGGCCGCCGCCTGCTGCTGCACATCGTCGACATCATGCATTCCGGCGACGACGTACCGCGCGTGGGCGCCGACGCCAGCATCAGCGAGGCGCTGGTCGAGATGAGCCGCAAGCGCCTGGGCATGACCGCCGTGGTCGACGCGGACGATCGCCTGCTCGGCCTGTACACCGACGGCGACCTGCGCCGCACGCTGGACGACGATCGCCTCGACCTGCGCAACACGCGCATCGTCGAGGTGATGACGCGTTCGCCCAAGACCATCGGCTCCGATGCGATGGCGGTGGAAGCGGCGCAGCTGATGGAAGCGCACAAGATCAGCGGCCTGCTGGTGGTGGATGGCAAAGGCCGCGTCGTCGGCGCGCTGAACATTCATGACCTGTTGCGGGCTCGCGTTGTCTAACGGCGGGGAACGGGTGGAAAGGAACGAGAACCGAGTGGGACCCTCCGGCTCGCCTTCGCTCTCCACTCCTTTCCCGATCCTCCTCACTCACCTCTAGCTCCATGCCCTACAGCCACCTCAACGACTACCCCGCCGACATCCGCGAACGCGCCTCGCGCATCCGCCTGGCGTGCTTCGACGTCGACGGCACGTTGACCGACGGGCGGCTGTACTTCGATGACGAGGGCAGCGAGCTGAAGGCCTTCCACGTGCACGACGGCCAGGGACTGACGCTGCTGCGCAAGGTCGGCATCTCGGTGGCCTTCATCACCGCGCGCGCCGGGCCGATCGCGAAGCGTCGCGGCGAGGACCTGGGTATCGACGAGGTGCACGTGGGCGTGAAGGACAAACTGGCGTGCGTGCATGACATCGCCGCGCGCATGGGCATCGCGATGGAACAGGCGTCCTTCATGGGCGACGACCTCGCCGATCTGCGCGTGATGCTGCAGACCGGCTTCGCCGTGGCGCCGGCCGACGCGCACCGCTGGGTCGGCGAACGCGTGCACTGGCGCACCACCGCGCGCGCCGGGCACGGCGCGGTGCGCGAGTTCTGCGACCTGCTGCTGGCCGCGCAGGGCCATGCCGAACGACTGCTCGCCGACCTGGTCCGCGTCGAAGGCGTGCGCGTGGAAGGCAACGCATGAACTGGCGCGCGATGAACTGGCGCGCGATCGGCACCCTCGCCCTCCTCGCCGGCGCACTGCTGAGCGGCTGGCTGCTGTGGCAGCAGCGCGATCGCGACACCGCGACGGGGCCGATCGGAAAACGGCCCGACTACGTGCTGCACGATTTCCAGGCGACCGTGCTCGATGAAGACGGACGCGAGTCCTTCACGCTCAACGCGCCGCGGCTGGAACGCGATCCGGACGTGCGCACGATGCAGATCGCCACGCCGCAATTCCATATCCCGCCGCGCCAGGGCAGCCAGGCATCGCCGTGGGACATCCGCTCGCAGACCGGATGGGTCAGCGAGAAGGGCGAGGAAGTGCGACTGCGCGGCGGCGTGAACGCCCGCAGCACGAACGCCGACGGAAAGCCCATCAAGGTCGTCACCGAGGAACTGAACGTTTTCCCCGACGCCCGGCGCGCCACGTCGGCCGCGCAGGTAACCCTCACGCAGCCGGGCCTTATACTGAACGGCCGCGGCCTGGAAGCCGACCTCGATGCGAAGCGCATCACCCTCAAGAATGACGTCAAGGCCCGATATGAACGTGCTGCGCCTTAGTGCAACGCTGGAAAAGTCCCTCGCGGGCTTCGCCGGCGCTGCGTTGCTGGTCCTGGCACTGATGCCGGCCGGCGCGCTCGCCCGCACGTCCGATCGCAACAAGCCGATGGACATCGATGCCGGCCGCAGCGACTACTCGATGGACGACAGCCGCCCCACCGTCCTCAGCGGCGGCGTGATCATCACCCAGGGCACGCTCGAGATCCGCGCCGAACAGGCGGTGATCACCACGCGCGACGGCGAACCCGCGCGCGCCGTGCTGACCGGGTCGCCGGTGACGCTGAAGCAGGAACTCGACGACGGCAAGCTGATGGACGCCGTCGCCAACAAGGTCGATTACGACCTCAAGACCGAGATCGTCGTCTTCACCGGCGGCGTGAACATCCGCCAGCCGTCCGGCTCCATCGCCGGCGAGCGCGTGGTCTATAACATGCGGACCGGCCAGGTGCAGGGCGGCGGACAGGGCGCGAACGATCGCGTGAAGATCCGCATCATGCCGAAGAACGCGCAGGGGGGCGGCTGATGCTGGTGGCCCAGGGCCTGCGCAAGGCCTACCGTTCGCGCGAAGTGGTCAAGGACTTCGGCCTCACGCTCGACGCCGGCGAAGTGGTGGGCCTGCTCGGCCCCAACGGCGCGGGCAAGACGACCTGCTTCTACATGATCGTCGGCCTCGTTCCGGCCGATGCCGGGCAGATCGTGCTCGACGGCAAGGACATCACCGCCGAGCCGATGTACGCGCGCGCCAAGTACGGCGTGGGCTACCTGCCGCAGGAGCCTTCGGTGTTCCGCAAACTCACCGTGGCCGACAACATCCGCCTGGTGCTCGAACTGCGCGAGGACCTGGACCGCGACGGCCGCGATCGCGAACTGGAAAGCCTGCTCGACGAACTGCAGGTCGGCCACGTCGCCGACCAGATCGGCGCCAGCCTTTCCGGCGGCGAGCGCCGTCGCGTGGAAATCGCACGCGCGCTGGCCGCGCGTCCGCGCCTGATGCTGCTCGACGAACCCTTCGCCGGCGTGGACCCGATTTCGGTCGGCGAGATCCAGCGGATCGTGCGCCACCTCAAGAATCGCGGAATCGGGGTGCTCATCACGGACCATAACGTCCGCGAAACCTTGGGCATTTGCGATCGGGCGTATATCCTCAACGAAGGCGGCGTTCTGGCGCAGGGTGCACCGGACGCGCTGCTTGCGAACCCCGACGTACGTCGCGTCTACCTGGGCGAAACCTTCCGGCTGTAAGGATGTGTCGAAGGTGCGGCTTCTCCGCACGCCCAACGCCACGCGGCCGTCGGATCCCCCTGGTCGCGTTGGCATTCGACGATGAAACCGCGTCTCCAAGCCGCTCTCGGACAACAGCTGGTGATGACACCGCAGTTGCGTCAGGCGATCCGCCTGCTGCAGCTGTCCGCGATCGAGCTCGAGGCTGAACTGGCCGCAGCGGTGGAGAGCAATCCGCTGCTGGACTGGACCGAAACCGCAATCAGCGTCGCCGACGCGGGCATCAACGGCGAATCCGGCGGCGAAGGCGCCGCCAGCAGCGCCGAACCCGAACACCTGCCACCGGAAGCCGAATGGAACACCGACGGCGAACCCTGGTACGAGCGCCTCGGGCCGGCCGACAGCGACGACGAAACGCCCATCGCCGAACAGGTGGCCGAATCGGACACGCTGCACGACCACCTGTTGTGGCAGTTGCACCTGAGCCCGCTCTCCGCGCGCGATCGATCGATCGGCGTGGCCCTGATCGAATCCATCGATGACGACGGCTACCTGCGCGAGCCGCTGGAGTCGATCGCCGCCACGCTCGCCTCGACGCTGGAATGCAGCCTCGAGGAACTCACCACGGTGCTGCACCAGATCCAGCAGTTCGACCCGGTGGGCGTGGGCGCGCGTTCTCTGGGCGAATGCCTGCGCCTGCAGCTCGCGCAGCTGCCTGCGGAGACCCCGGGCCGCGCATTGGCCCACCAGCTGGCCAATGGTCCGCTCGAACGCCTCCCGCGCGTGGGCGTGGCGGGGCTCGCGGCGGAACTCAAGCTAGACCTGGGCGAGGCGGAAACCGCGGTGCAGTTGCTGCGATCGCTCGATCCGCGCCCCGGCGCGCAGATCGGCGCGATCGCCAGCGACACCTACATCGCACCGGACGTGGTGATCTGGCGCCAGCACGGCCTGTGGCGCGTCGCGCTGGCCGATGGCATGCGTCCGCGCATTTCGATCCATCGTGGCTACGAGAACATGCTGCGCCACGCCAGCGGCGCGGATGCGAGCTACCTGCGCGGCCACCTGCAGGAGGCGCGCTGGCTGCTCAAGAGCCTGGAAGCGCGCGGCGAGACGCTGATCAAGGTGGCGCGCTGCCTGATCAAGCAGCAGGCGGCGTTCCTGGAATTCGGCGACAGCGCACTGCGTCCACTCACGCTGCGCGAAGTCGCGGCCGAGGTCGGGCTGCATGAATCCACGGTGTCGCGCGCGATCGCCCGCAAATACGCGCGCACGCCGCGGGGCACGGTGCCGCTGCGCGCGTTCTTCGCATCCGGCATCGAGACCGGCACCGGCGGCGAGGCGTCCAGCACGGCGATCCAGGCCATGATCCGCCGCCTCATCGAGGCTGAAAATCCGCGCAAGCCTCTCTCCGATGCCCGCCTGGCGGAGACGCTCAAGGCCACCGGCGTTCCCGTCGCGCGGCGTACCGTCGCCAAGTACCGCGAGGCGATGAGCATTCCGTCCTCGCAGGATCGCGTAAGGATCGGTTAGGAATTCGACATCGCGGCGTGAAGGCCGCGAACACAAAACCTTGCCGGATCAAAGCGTTCGGCGCGGAACCCCGAAACTGCGGATGCAGGCCCCTTGCGCAACGCGCCCGGCGTGCCATCCTGTCCTCCCGTCGCGACGTAAAGGAGGTCTCCGATGCGTATCGAAACCTACGGCCAGCAGATCGAGGTCACGCCCGCCCTGCGGGACTACGTGGAAAGCAAGCTCTCGCGACTGGAACGGCATTGCGAACAACCCTTCGACGTTCGCACCCAGCTGAGCCTTGAGAAACCCAACCACCGCGCCAAGGCCACCGTGAACCTCGCCGGCCGCACCCTGGTCGCCGACGCGCAGGCCCTGGACATGTACGCCGCCATCGACCTCCTGACCGACAAGCTCGACCGTCTGCTCCGCGAGCACCGCAGCAAGGTGGTCGACCATCACCGCGGCGAAAGCGCCGCCCGCAGCAACAGCTTCGGCTGATCATCGGACCCCACCGCCCGCACCATGCCGCTGCATGACCTGTTGTCACGCGCGCGTGTCGCCATCCTGGATGGCCACGCCATAGAGACGGGCGCGCCCGGGACGGGCGTGTCCGCGTTGCCGCGCGTGCTCGATGCGGCGGCATGGCTGCTGGCCGATGGTGGGAACACCGCATCCATCGCGCTCGCGCTGCGCGAACGCGAGGCCCGCGCGAGCACCGCGCTCGGCCACGGCGTCGCGCTTCCGCACGCGCGCGTCGCCGGCCTGGACGAGTGCCGCGCCGCGTTCCTGCGGTTGCAGCATCCGGTCGATTCCGGCGCGCCCGACGGCGAGCCCGTCGACCTCGTGCTCGCCCTGCTCGTGCCCGAGCACGAGGTCAGTGCACAGGTGCAGCGTCTGGCGGAGATCGCCGAACGCTTCGCCAATCCCGATTACCGCGCCGCGCTGCGCGAGGCGCGCGACGTCGGCGAGCTGCACGGAGTGTTGTGCGGCGCTTCCGATTTCCTTCCCTGCGCCGCCTGAGGGTCCGCATGAGCACCAGCATCAGCGCGGGAGAACTGTTCGAACAACAACGCGATCGCCTCGGCCTGCGCTGGCTGGCCGGGCAAAGCGGCGAGCGGCGCGTCCTGGAATCGGTCAACACTGTCGCGCGGCGTCCGTCGCTGGCCGGCTATCTCAACGCGATCTATCCCAACAAGGTGCAGATCCTGGGCACCGAGGAACTCGCGTGGCTCGACGCACTCGAACCGCGCCTGCGCTGGGAGACCATCGAGAAGATCATGCAGTTCCGGCCGCTCGCGCTGGTGATCAGCAAGGACCAGACCTGCCCGGAAGACCTGCGCATCGCCGCCGAGGAAAGCCACACGCCGCTGTGGGCCTCGCCGCGTCGCGGGCATGAGCTGCTCAACCACCTGCAATACCACCTCGCGCGGTCGCTCGCGCCGCGCGTGACGCTGCACGGCGTGTTCATGGAGATCTACTCCATCGGCGTGCTGATCACCGGCGAATCGGGATCGGGCAAGAGCGAGCTCGCGCTGGAACTGGTCACGCGCGGCCATCGCCTCGTCGCCGACGACGCACCGGAGTTCACCCAGATCGCGCCGGACGTGCTCGACGGCACCTGCCCGGAAATGCTCCAGGACCTGCTCGAAGTGCGCGGCCTGGGGGTGCTCAACATCCGCCAGATGTTCGGCGACACCGCGGTGAAGAACAACAAGTACCTGCGCCTGATCGTGCACCTGGGCAAGCCGATGACCGAGCCCAAGCCGATGGGCATGGAGCGGCTCACCGGCGACAGCGGCGTGCGTCGCGTGCTCGACCTGGACGTGCCGATGATCACCCTGCCCGTCATGCCCGGCCGCAACCTCGCCGTGCTGACCGAAGCGGCCACGCGCCTGCACAGCCTGCGCATGAAGGGGCTGGATCCGGCGGCGGCGTTCATCGCGCGGCACAGCAATTTCCTCGAACGCGGCGATGCCTGACCGCGCACCTCCCTCCACTTCGCCCGAGCCATGAGCGAATCGCCCAACTCCATTCTCGTCATCGTCAGCGGCATGTCCGGGTCGGGCAAGTCCGTCGCCCTGCGCACGTTCGAGGACCTGGGATATTTCTGCGTCGACAACCTGCCCGCCGACCTGCTGCCGCAGTTCGTCGCCAGCGTGATGCGCGCCGACGACGGCGCGCCGGCGAAGATGGCGGTGAGCATCGACGTGCGCAACCGGCACAGCGACCTGAGCAACATTCCCGAGTGGTTGTCGGCCGTCGGCAAGCTCGGGCTGGATCCGCGCCTGGTCTTCTTCGATGCGAACGAAGCCGCGCTGCTCAAGCGCTATGCCGACACGCGCCGGCGCCATCCGCTGAGCCATCTCGGACTGTCGCTGGCCGATGCGATCGCGCTGGAGCGGCAGGTGCTCAAGCCGCTGCGCTCCATCGCCGACGCGGTGGTCGACACCAGCACGCTCAACGTGCACCAGCTGCGCCGCCAGGTGCTGACCGAATTCGGCATCGGCGGCGACACCGGCATGTCGCTGCTGTTCGAATCCTTCGCCTACCGCCGTGGCGTGCCCCCGGACGCGGACTTCGTGTTCGATGCACGCGCGCTTCCCAATCCGCATTGGGACCCGGTACTGCGGCCGTTGTCCGGTCGCGATGCCGCGATCCGCGAGTACCTGGAATCGCAGGCCGACGTGAACCTGTTCTTCGAACAGATCCGCGCTTTCCTCGACACCTGGCTGCCGCGCCTGCACGTGGACAGCACGCGCAGCTACGCGACCATCGCCTTCGGCTGCACCGGCGGGCGGCATCGTTCCGTGTACCTGGCCGAACGCTTCGCCGAGCACGCCCGCTCGCAGGGCTGGGACGAGGTCGCGGTGCACCATCGCGAGCTGGACTGACACGACGTTCACGATCCGGGACCTTCCAGCCCCTTCCCGTGAACTCCAGCCCGCTTTTCCCAGCGTGCGCTGAACGGGCTCACGAAATTTTCGCATCACGCTTGCGCAAGCCTTGCGGTGCCAAGGCTACGGTCGGGTTGCGCTGCCCAATGGCGCCCACCCGCAGGAGAGTGCAATGCAGGACTCCACCCTCACGCAGACATCGATCCTGGCGACCGCGCTGGCCGTCGCGCTCGTGATGTCGCCCGCCTTCGCGCAGCGCACCGAACCACCGACGCCGACCACGCCACCGACCGGCAGCACCACCGACACCACGCCGCGGACCCTGAGTTTCGCGGACCTCGACGTCAACGCCGACGGCAAGGTGAGCAAGGACGAAGCGGCGGCCGACGCGCGACTGACCAGTCATTTCGCGCAGGTCGACCGCGATGGCGATGGCCAGGTCTCGGAGACCGAATTCGCGGCGGGCCATCAGCGCACCGATACCTCCACGCCGCAGTGAAGCACGACCGCTTGCGGCGACGCGGTTGCCAGGTCGCCGAACCCTTCCCCCTGAAAGGAGCATCGATCGAATGAACGCCCGACTCCATCGCCTGACCGGCGCGCTTGCGCTGGTCCTCGTGTCCTCGACGCTGGCCCTGGCCGGCTGCCAGAGGACCGAGACCGACACGGTCCCGCCGACCACGGAAACCCCGCCGGCCGACACCACCACGCCGCCTGCGGACACGACCACGCCGCCGCCGACCGATACCACGCCACCGACCGACAGCACGATGCCGCCGACGGATACCACCACTCCGCCGCCGACCACGCCGCCGCCGACCGAAGGCACGGACACCACCCCGCCGACGGACCAGACCACGCCGCAGGACCAGACCACCCCGCCGCGTTCGTGATCGCACGTCGGATTCCCACCCCGAACGGCCCGCGCAAGCGGGCCGTTTCCGTGTCCGGCCGGCGGCTTTCGTGACGGCGTTCCTGATGTCGCCGCGCGCCTCCTCCGACGCTACGCGAAGCGCGTGTCCCGGAAGTCGCAGGACGGCAGCATTCCCGCTTCCGGGCCGTCACCCGGACCTGTTAAGTTGGCGGCATGGCCGTCGGCATCCTGCTCATCACCCACGAAGGCATCGGCACCGCGCTGGTCGCGGTGGCGCGCCGGTTGCTGAGCCAGTTGCCGCTGCGCACCGAAGCGCTGGAGGTGCCGTTCGAAGGCGATCCCGACGCGCTGCTGCCGCAGGCCAGCGCGGCGTTGCGCCGGGTGGACGGTGGCGACGGCGTGCTGGTGCTGACCGACCTGTACGGCGCGACGCCCAGCAACCTCGCGGCGAAGGTCGCGCGACTGGGCACGCCGGTGCGGCGCGTCTCGGCGGTGAGCCTGCCGATGCTGCTGCGGGTGATGAACTACGCCGACCTGGGCCTGGACGAACTGCCGGCGGTCGCCGCCGCCGGTGCGCGCAACGGCGTGATCGTGGACGAAGCCTGACGCCGGTCGGGCGCAACGAAGCAGCTGGACGAAGCATGAGTGGAGCAGAACAAGGGCGGGACCGGCGACGGGCCCGGAGGACGCGACGATGATCGAGCACGATTTGACCGTCAGCAATCGACTCGGCCTGCATGCGCGGGCCACGGCCAAGCTCGTGCAGACGCTGTCGGGCTACCGCAGCAGCGCCACGCTCACGGCGAAAGGCCGCGAGGTGAACGCCAAGAGCATCATGGGCGTCATGCTGCTCGCCGCCGGCCAGGGCACGCAGGTGAAACTGCGCGTGGAAGGCGAGGACGAGGAGCACGCCGCGCAGGCGGTCGTGTCGCTGTTCGAACGCCGTTTCGACGAAGACAGCTGAGGCGCCGATGAGGCAGGAGTTCGCAGGACATGGGGCCTCGCGCGGAAGCGCGCTCGGCCGCGCCCGCGTCCGCCTGCCGCACGTACTGGAAGTCGTCGAGGAACACATTCCGGCCAAGCGCGTGGAACGCGAGATCGCGCGCCTGCGTGCCGCCATCGCCACCGTGCGCGGCGAGATGGTGTCCCTGCGCGAACGCCTGCACGGCGCGCTGGCGCACGAGGTCGGCGAATTCCTCGATCTGCACAGCCTGCTGCTGGACGACCCCGAACTGCTGCACGGCCTGGACGAACTGATCCGCACCGGCCGCTATTCGGCCGACTACGCGCTGCGCCTGCAACGCGACCGCATCGCCGCCGTCTTCCAGACCATGGACGACGCCTATTTCCGCAGCCGCGTGGACGACATCGACCAGGTGATCGGCCGCATCCACGCCGCGCTGCATCGTCGCGATGCCGGCATGCCCGGCGTGGCCGGCGAGATCCTCGTCACTGACAACGTCGCGCCGGCCGAAATCGCCCAGTTGCAGGCGCAGGGCGTGATGGCGATCGTCACCACCACCGGCAGCATCCTGTCGCACAGCGCGATCCTCGCGCGCAGCCTGCACCTGCCGCTGGTGGTCGGTACCGAGAAGGCGCTGCAGAAGATCAACGACGGCGACGTGCTCGCCGTGGACGGTGCCAGCGGTCGCGTGATCCTGGAACCCGACGCGGAGGACCTGCGCGCGCACCGTTCCCGCGTGCGCGAACTGGCGCGCGAGCGCAAGCAGTTGCACCGCCTGCGACGCGAACCCACGCGCACGCTCGACGGCGTGGACATCAAGCTGTACGCCAATGCCGAATCGCGCGAGGACGTGGCCGAGGCGCACGCGCTCGGCGCCGCCGGCGTGGGCCTGTACCGCACCGAATTCCTGTTCCTCCAGCGCAACGAGCTGCCGGACGAGGAGGAACAGTTCCGCGTCTACCGCGACGTGGTGCTCGGCATGACCGGGCGCGCGGTGACGATCCGCACCCTCGACCTGGGCGCGGACAAGGCCGACCGCACGGGCCTTGCGCTGCGCGACGAGCCCAACCCCGCGCTCGGCCTGCGCGGCGTGCGCCTGTCGCTGGCGCGCGCGAACCTGCTGGAAGCGCAGCTGCGCGCGCTGGTGCGCGCGTCGGGCTACGGGCCGCTGCGCATCCTGCTGCCGATGGTGTCCACGCGCGAGGAAGTGCGCGCGGTGCGCGCCACGCTCAACCGCGTCACCGCGCAGCTGCGCGAGGAAGGCTGCGAGATCGCCGAGCACATCCCGCTGGGCGCGATGATCGAAGTGCCGGCCGCGGCGATCGCGCTGCCGGCGTTCATCGGCGCGGTGGATTTCCTGTCGATCGGCACCAACGACCTGGTGCAGTACCTGCTCGCCGCCGATCGCAACAACGAGGCGTTGACGAGCCTCTACACACCGCTGCATCCGGCGGTGATCCGGCTGGTGCGCGACGTCATCCAGCTCGCCCGGAAGCGCGGCAAGCCGGTGGCGGTGTGCGGCGAAATGGCCGGCGACGCGCACTTCGCACCGATGCTGCTGGCGCTGGGGCTGATGGAATTCAGCCTGCATCCGGCCACGCTGCTGGAACTGCGCCGCACGATCCGCCATTGCGACCTGGCGCAGTTGCAGGCGCGCGCACCGGCGCTGCTGCGCGCACGCGATCGCGCGGGAATCGAGGAGTGGATCGCGGAGAGTGCGCCCCGGTTCTAGGAACGAGTGAAGGAGCGAGAGTGCCGGTGTGCTCCTGCCCGTTTTTCGTTCCTCTCCACTCGATCCTGGCTTAAACTGACGCCATGAACGCCTGACCCTGTCGTGCCCGAGCGGCCCGACGCGACCACGCTTCTCACGAAGCACGGGAAGCCCCGAATGGCCGAAGCCGTCCGCCACGACAAGACCGCGCGCCAACTGCGCCTGCTTTCCGACGCGCTGGACAGCGGTCGTCTGGGCCCCGTGCGCCGGCTGGTCAACACGCTTTCCCCCGCCGAGATCGGCAACCTCCTCGAATCGCTCCCGCCGGGCAAGCGCACGGTGGTGTGGGGCCTGGTCGATGCCGAGGACGACGGCGAGGTGCTGGTCCACGTCGGCGACGACGTGCGCGAAAGCCTGCTGGCCGAGATGGACCCGGACGAAATCGTCGCGGCCGTCGAGGACCTTGACATCGACGACCTCGCCGACCTGGTCGAGGACCTGCCGGACACCGTCATCGACGAAGTCCTCAAGTCGATGGACCGCGAGAACCGCGAGCGGCTCGAGCAGGTGCTGTCGTACCCGGAGGACACCGCCGGCCGACTGATGAACCCCGACGTGGTGACGGTGCGCACCGACACCACCATCGACGTGGTACTGCGTTACCTGCGCCTGCGCGGCGAGCTGCCCGAGCACACCGACCACCTGTACGTGGTCAGTCGCCGCCACCAGTACCTGGGCCGCATCGCGCTTGCGGCGCTGCTCACGCACGAGCCGGGCACGCCGATCAACAAGCTGATCGACGACGAGCAGCCGGCGATCGACGTGGAGGAATCGGCCAACGAGGTCGCGCGCAAGTTCTCCGACCACGACTGGATCAGCGCACCGGTCGTGGACGACAACAACATCCTGCTCGGCCGCATCACCATCGACGACGTCGTCGACATCATCCGCAACCAGGCCGAGCACCAGGCGCTGAGCGCCGCCGGCCTGGACGAGGACGAAGACCTCTTCAGCCCCGTCTGGCGCGCGATGCGCCGCCGGCTGATCTGGCTGTCGATCAACCTCGCGACCGCGTTCCTGGCCGCGAGCGTGGTCGGCGAATTCGCCGACACCATCGACAAGCTGGTCGCGCTGGCCGTGCTGATGCCCATCGTCGCCGGCATGGGCGGCAACGCCGGCACGCAGGTGCTGGCGCTGATGGTGCGCGGCCTCGCGCTCGGCCAGGTCGGCGCGGCGAACGTGCGCACGCTGCTGTGGAAGGAATCGCGCGTGGCGCTGCTCAACGGGCTGGTGCTCGGCACGCTGCTGGGCCTGATCGTGCTGCTGTGGTTCCACAGCGTGGGGTTGTCGATAGTGATCGCGACCGCGCTCACCGCGAACCTGCTGTTCGCGGCGGTGGCGGGCGTGCTGGTGCCGGTGACGATCAAGCGCTTCGGCTACGACCCGGCGCTGGCGTCGGGCATCTTCCTCACAACGGTGACGGACGTGATGGGGTTCTTCACCTTCCTCGGGCTGGCGACGGTCATCCTGCTGCACTGATCGCACCCATCGCCGCGATCTGCGACGCACGCCATTGCGGCGCGCCGCGGCTGCGCCAATGATGCGGGCCGACGCCAGGAGTCCCGCCATGCCCTCGCCTTTCCGCCTCGCGACCTTCGCCATCGCGCCGTTGATCCGTCTTGCCGCCATCGTCGCGGCGCTTGCGGTGGGCGCCTGCGCGACCACGCCGCGCGAGGCCGTGCCCGGGCAGTTCGTCGAACGCAGCGTGGTGGTGGACGGTTCCCCGCGCCGGTACCAGGTGTTCGTGCCCTCGCGGCAGGCGGGAGGAAAGAATCCTGCCACGGTGCTGTTCCTGCATGGCTCGGGCGAGCGCGGCACGGACAACCGCAAGCAGGTCGAAGTGGGGCTCGGACCGTTCGTGCGCGAACACGCGACGCGTTTTCCGGCGATCGTCGTCTTCCCGCAGTCGCCCGAAGGCACGTCGTGGACCGGTACGCAGGCGCGCGTGGCGCTGGCCGCATTGGATGCATCGATCGACGAGTTCGATGGCGACGAGGACCGCATCGTGCTCACCGGCATGTCGCGCGGCGGCTATGGCGTGTTCGAGCTGGCGATCATGGAGCCGCGCCGCTTCGCCGCGCTGGTGCCGGTGTGCGGCGGCATCACGCAGCCGCCGGCGTTGAAGGAACACCTGCAGGTCGAAAGCGTCGCGCTCGCGCCCGACCCGTTCCTCGCCGCCGCGCAGAAGCTGCAGAAGCTGCCAGTGTGGGCGTTCCATGGCGGCAAGGACGACGTGGTCACGCCCGACCAGTCGCGCCACATGGTCGAAGCGCTGCGCGGCGTGGGCGGCAACGTGCGTTACACGGAATTCGCCGACCTCGGCCACAACGCGTGGGATGCGGCGTATGCGACGCCGGAGCTATGGACCTGGGCGTTCTCACAGGAGCGCAAGGGCGGGTTGTTCTGAGCCCAGCGCGATGTCGGCGCTTCACCCCTCTCCCTGCGGGAGAGCGGTTGGGGTGAGGGTCGGCGGAGTGTCGCCGCTGGTGCTAGCAATGGGCTCTTGTAGCCCGGGTAAGCGAAGCGCACCCGGGGACCGTCACGCCCAACCCGGGTGCGCTTCGCTTACCCTGGCTACAAAGGCTGGATCCTTTTTCAGGGGTGACGATCAGGCGCGCAGCAACGCCTCCAGCACCGCCATCCGCACGGCGACGCCGTTGCTCACCTGCCGCAGGATTAGCGACTGTGGGCCGTCGGCCACTTCGTCGGTGATTTCCACGCCGCGATTGATCGGGCCCGGATGCATCACCACCGCATCGGGCGCGGCGTGCGTCAGGCGTTGCGCGGTGAGACCGAACTCGCGGTGGTAGTCGTCGAGCGAATCGATCAGCCCTTCCTCCATGCGCTCGCGTTGCAGGCGCAACATCATCGCCGCGTCCACGCCGTCCAGCGCGGCATCGAGATCGTGCGAGACGACGCAGCCGTCGAGCGTGCCATCGTTCGGCAGCAGCGAGGCCGGGCCACATACGCGGATCTCGCCGGTGCCGAGCGTGCGAAGCGCCTGCAGGTCCGAACGCGCGACACGCGAATGCTTCACGTCGCCGACGATCGCGACCTTCAGCTTCGAGAAATCCGAGCCCTTCGCCTGGCGCAGCGTGAGCATGTCCAGCAGGCCCTGCGTCGGATGCGCGCTGCGGCCGTCGCCGGCATTGACCAGTGCCGTGCCGTGTTCGACGTGCTGCGAGAGCGCGGCCACGGCGCCATCTTCGTGGTGGCGGATGACGAAGCCGCGCACGCCCATCGCTTCGAGGTTCTTCAACGTGTCCAGCGCGGTTTCGCCCTTGCGCGTGGACGAGGTGGACGCGTCGAAGTTCAGCACGTCCGCGCCCAGCCGCTGCGCGGCCAGCGTGAAGCTCATGCGCGTGCGCGTGGACGGTTCGAAGAACAACGTGCACACCGCGACGCCATCCAGCGCGCGGCGGTCGTAGTGCCCGTCGGCGAACGCCTGCGCGCGCGTGAGCAGCGCATCGAGCGCGTCGAAAGGCAGGCCATCGAGCGTGAGCAGGTGGCGCGGAAGGTGCATAGTCGATGCGTTCATGCGGTCGGCGGCGGGCTCGGCCGTGTCGGCCTTGCGGGATCGGAAAGGTCGGAAAGGTCCAGCGCGTCGTCGGGCGCGGCGAGCCAGCGTTCGATGATCACCGCGGCGGCGACCGCATCGAGCGCTTCCGCGTCGCGGCGGCGCTTGCGGCCTTCGGCGCGATCGGACGCGAAACGCTGCGCGGCCTCGATCGAACTCATGCGCTCGTCCACCAGCACCACCGGCAGGTTGTAGCGGTGCGCCAGTTCGCGCGCGAAGGCATGGGCGCGCTGGCGGATCGGCTGGTCGCCGCCGTCCAGCGACATCGGGTCGCCGACGATCAGTCCGTCGGGCCGCCACTCGCCGCGCAGCCGGTCGATCGACGCCCAGTCGGGCCCGTGCCCGTGTACGTCGATCACGGCAAGCGCGCGTGCGCCGTGCCCAAACGCGCTGCCGACCGCCACGCCGATGCGGCGCGCGCCGACGTCGAAGCCGAGCACGGTGCCGTCGCGGCGGATGCGGGGTTTGTCGGGCGAGGCCGCCATCAGGCGTGACCGGCGTAATCGGCCAGATGCGCGAAATCGACGCCGATGCGACCGGCGGCGGCCTGCCAGCGCGCGTCCAGCGGCAGCTCGAACAGCAGCTCGGCGTCGGCCGGCGCGGTGAGCCAGTCGTTCTCGGTCAGCTCGTGTTCGAGCTGGCCCGAACCCCAGCCGGCACAGCCCAGCGCGACGATCGCGTTGTCGGGGCCTTCGCCGCGCGCCATCGCTTCGAGGATGTCGCGCGAGGTGGTGAGGAACAGATGGTCGGTGATGGCCATCGTCGAATCCCACTGCATGCCGCCGTCGTGCAGCACGAAGCCGCGCTCCGGATGCACCGGGCCGCCGGCGAGCACCGGCTGGGCGCGCAGCGTTTCGTCGCCGCTCTCCAACCCCATCTGGCCGAGCACTTCGCCCAGCGTGTATTCGGATGCGCGGTTCACCACGATGCCCATGGCACCGTCGGCGTCGTGCTGGCAGATCAGCGCCACGCTGCGCGCGAAGTTCGAATCGGCCAGCGCGGGCAGCGCGATCAGCAGCTGGTTGGCCAGTGGCGTGGGCGTAACGGACATGGCCGCATTCTAGCCCGCCGGGCGTGACGCGTGCCGCATCGCGGCACGGCGTAGGATGGCGACTTTCCCTGCCGCGGCATCGCCGCCGAATCCCCGCCATGGCTTTCCCAACGCGCCCGCTCGTCCTGGCCTGCCTGGCCGTCCTCGTCCTCGCCGCCTGCCAGCGCTCGCCCGCGCCGGGAAGCGCGCCCGCGACCGCCACGCCCGCGCAGGACGCGGCCACGCCCTCCTACGCGGCGGCGCACGCCGGCGACTACGCGGTGGTCCCGCTCAAGGCGGATCTCTCCCGCTTCGACGAGAACACCCGGCGCATGATCGCCCGCCTGGTCGAAGCCAGCGAAGCGATGAACGCGATCTACTGGAAGCAGTCCTGGGCCGGCGATCACGCCGCGCTGCTGGCGCGCGCGCCGGATGCCGCGACGCGCGAGCTGGTCGAAATCAACTTCGGCCCGTGGGACCGCCTCAACGAGGACACGCCGATCCTCGACGGCATCGGCCCGCGCCCGCCGGGCGGCCCGTTCTATCCGGCCGACATGACGAAGGCCGAGTTCGAAGCCGCGCAGTTGCCCGACAAGACCTCCAACTACACCCTGCTCCGCCGCGAGAACGGCAAGCTGGTCACGGTGCCGTACCACGTCGCCTACAAGCCGGAGCTCGAACGCGCCGCCGCGCTCCTGCGCGAGGCCGCGACGCTCAGCGCCGACAAGTCGTTCGCCGATTACCTGAACCTGCGCGCCGACGCGCTGCTCGACGACGACTTCCGCCCCAGCGACATGGCGTGGATGGACATGAAGACCAATCCGGTCGACGTCGTCATCGGACCGATCGAAACCTACGAGGACCAGCTGTTCGGCTACAAGGCCGCGTACGAGGGCCTGGTGCTGGTGAAGGACGTGGAGTGGAGCGAGAAGCTCGCGCGCTTCGCGAGCTTCCTGCCGGCGCTGCAGAAGGGCCTGCCGGTGGACGCGAAGTACAAGGCGGAAATGCCGGGCTCGGACGCCGACCTCAACGCGTACCAGGTCGTCTATTACGGCGGCAACGCGAATGTCGGCGCCAAGACCATCGCGATCAACCTGCCCAACGACGAGGAAGTCCAGCTGAAGAAGGGCACGCGTCGCCTGCAGCTGGAGAACGTGATGAAGGCGAAGTTCGACACGATCCTGGTGCCGATCGCGAACGAGCTGATCGCGAAGGACCAGCTCAGGCACGTCACCTTCGACGCGTTCTTCGAGGATGTGATGTTCCATGAGGTCGCGCACGGCCTGGGCATCAAGAAAACCCTCGACGGCAAGGGCACGGTCGACGAAGCGCTGAAGGAGTACGCCTCCAGCTTCGAGGAAGGCAAGGCCGACATCCTGGGCCTGTACATGATCGACGCGCTGAGCCGGCAGGGCGAACTCGACGAAAGCAAGCTGATGGACGGCTACGTGACGTTCCTTGCCGGCATCCTGCGTTCGGTGCGCTTCGGCGCGAGCGACGCGCACGGCAAGGCGAACATGGTGCGCTTCAACTTCTTCGCCGAGCGCGGGGCGTTCACGCGCGATGCCGACGGCCGTTATCGCGTCGACTTCGACAAGATGCGCCAGGCGATGAACGCGCTCGGCGCGAAGCTGCTCACCGTTCAGGGCGATGGCGATTACGCGGAAGCCAGGCGCATGACCGAGACGATGGGCGTGATCAAGCCGGAACTCGCCGCGGACCTGGGGCGGTTGAAGGACGCGAAGATTCCGGTGGACATCCGCTTCGAGCAGGGACTGGAGACGCTGGGATTGCAGGAGTTCGCCAGCAAGAAGTAATCGTGCCTTCGTAGCCCGGTTAAGCGCAGCGCACCCGGGAACGCGATCAGCCCGGGGTGCGGCCGTCGGCCTTACCCGGGCTACACGAGCCTGCATTCTTGAAGCGGCCATTCTTTGGACCAATCGTTCCCCGGGTGCGCTCCGCTTTCCCGGGCTGCAAAACCTCTCCTTTCATTCGGAACCCCATGTCCGGCTACTGCGACCACGCCCCCGGCCACCCGCTCCACGGCCCCTACCACGACACCGAATACGGATTCCCGCAACGCGAGGAAGCCGTGCTGTTCGAACGCCTGATCCTGGAGATCAACCAGGCCGGCCTGAGCTGGGAAACCATGCTGCGCAAGCGCGAAGGCTTCCATCGCGCGTACCACGGTTTCGACGTCGACAAGGTCGCCAAGTACGGCGACCGGGACCGCGAGCGGCTACTCAACGACGCCGGCATCATCCGCAACCGCCTGAAGGTGGACGCGGCGATCCACAACGCGAACGTGATCCGCGGACTGCGCACCTCGCACGGCGGCTTCGCGCAATGGCTCGACGCGCACATCCTCGACGAGGCCGGCAAGCGTCGCGACAAGACCGGCTGGATCAGGCTGTTCAAGAAAACCTTCCGCTTCACCGGCGGCGAGATCACCAACGAATTCCTGATGAGCCTGGGCTACCTGCCCGGCGCGCACCGCGACGATTGCCCGGTGCAAAAGAAGATCCTCAAGCTCAAGCCGCCGCTCGATCCCGCCTGGCGCCGCAAGCTGTGATTCTTACGGCGCGCCACGCGGCGCCGCACGCGACGACAGGCGCAGCGACAGCAGTTCGGTGATCGCGCTGGGTTCGGCCGGCTTCACCAGGTGCAGGTCGAAGCCCGCCTCGCGGCTCGCCGCCTTCGCGTCCGCGCCGCCCCACCCGGTGAGCGCGATCGCGAGGAACGCGCGGCCCTCGGCATTGGCGCGCATCGCGCGGCAGGCCTCGAAGCCGTTGAGGTCGGGCATGCCGATGTCCATCACCACCGCGTCGGGATGCCACGCCTGCGCGCGCGCGACCGCCTGTCGTCCCTCATAGGCCACCGCGACCTGAAAGCCCGACAGCCGCAGCAGCAACGCCAGCGTATCGGCCGAGGCGCGGTTGTCGTCGACCACCAGCACGCGTTTCCATGCGTGGCCGGCGGCGGAGCGCTCGATGTCCAGCGGCTGCCCGGGAACCTCGACGGTGATGTGCACGAACGCCTGGTCCGCATCGTCCAGTGGCAGGCGCACCATGAATTCGCTGCCCTGCCCCAGTCCGTCGCTGCGCGCCTGGATGCGACCGCCGTGCATCGCCACCAGTTCCTTCGCCACCGCCAGTCCGAGGCCGAGCCCGCTCTGCGCGCGTTCGAGCGACGTGTCCACCTGCATGAAGCTGCCGAAGATCTGTTCCAGATGATCGGCCGCGATGCCGATGCCGTCGTCGCGCACGCACAGCACCGCCTCGTCGCCCTCGCGCGACAGGCACACGCGCACGTGGCCGCCTTCGCGGGTGAACTTGAGCGCATTGCTGAGCAGGTTGCCGAGCACCTGCGTCACGCGCGTGGTATCGGCGAACACCGTCAGCGGCGACGACGCCAGATCGACACCCAGCGTGCGGTTCGCCGCCGCGTACGTCGCCTGCATCGCCTCCACCGCCACGCGCACTTCATGCGTGAGATCGACGCGACGCCGGTGCAGCTCCACCTTGCCGCGACTGATGCGGCTGATGTCGAGCAGGTCGTCGACCATGCGCACCAGGTGCCGCACCTGCCGCTCCATCATGCCGATGGTCGCGACGGCGTCCTCGCGCTCGTTCCACCGGTGCAGCAGCTCCAGGCCGGTGCGCAGCGGCGCCAGCGGATTGCGCAGTTCGTGCGCGAGCGTCGCCAGGAATTCGTCCTTGCGCCGGTCGGCCTGGCGCAGCGCGTGCTCCATGCGCCGACGGTCGGTGATGTCGGCGAACAGCACCGCCACCTTCGGAGCATCGTCCGGGCCGACGCGGAACGCGTACACGTCGAAGTCGCGCTCCAGCGCATCGGCGCGGCGTTCGAAGCGCAGCGGTTCGCCGGTTCGTGCCACCTCGCCGTAGATGTCGAACCAGTCCTGCTCCAGGTCCGGCGCGACCTCCAGCGCTGTGCGTCCGGCGGCGCCGACCAGGCCGGTCTGCCGTTCGAACGCGGGGTTGACCTCGCACAGGCGGTAATCCACCGCGCGTCCTTCCTCGAAGATCATTTCCAGCAGCGCGAATCCCTGGTCGATGGAATCGAACAGGTTGCGGTACTTCTCGTCCGACTGGCGCAGCAGGCCGGCGGCGATCTTTGCCTGGGTGATGTCCTGCGCCAGCCCGGTGACGGTGCGCACGCTGCCGTCCTCGCTGCGCGAGCCGACGGTGGCGCGGTCGTGGATCCAGCGCACGGCGCCGCTGTCGAGGACGATGCGGTATTCGGCGTCGAACGCAACCGCGTCGCCACGCGCGAACGCGTCGTGCAGCGCGCGCACGCGATGCGCGTCGTCGGCGTGGATGCGCTGGAACCACGCATCGCGATGCCGCACCGGTTCGATCGACCACAGGCGTTCGTGCGCGTCGTTGAGGTAGTGGACGCGATCGTGCACGAGGTCCACGACATAGAACGCCGCATCGAGGTTGCGCGCGACCTGCTGGAAACGCTCCTCGCTCTGGCGCAGCTCCGCCTCGGCGCGCGCGCGTTCGACGGCGGCCCAGGTGCGCTCGGCGGTCTCGCGCACCAGTTCGATTTCATGCGCGGTCCATTCGCGCGGACGCACGTCGTTCACGCCGAGCACCGCGATGAAACGCTGGTTCTTCACCAGCGGCACGTTGATGAGCGAGCGGATGCTCAGCGCGCGATAGCGCTCGCGTTCGGCCGGGGCGATGTCGGCGTCGGTTTCCGCGTCGGCCAGCACGAAATCGCGCGCCGCGCGCAGCATGCGCATTTTCTCCGGGCCGTAATCGTCCAGGCGATAACGGCCATCGAGGCTGTGCACGCCGCGGTTGTAGCTGTTGCGCACGCGGCACCAGGCGCCGTTGCGTTCGACCTCGCTGTAATAGCAGCGGTTGACGTCCAGATGCCCGGCGAGCATCGCCATCGCCACGCGCATGATCGCGCCGGCGTCCTCCAGCGGGCGCAACGCGTCGCCCAGCGCGACGAGAAAGCGCTGCGTGCGCGCGCCGTCGCGCAGCACGGCCTCGTCCTGCTTGCGCCCGGTGATGTCCATGACCACGCCGTCCATCCGCAGCGGCTGCGGCGGCGTGCCTTCGAACGAGGTGCGGCCATTCACGCTGATCCAGCGCTGCGATCCATCGGGCCGCAGGATGCGCACGTCCTCGCGCAGCAGCCCGTCGCCGTCGGGATCGAGCGCGCGCTCGACCGCGATGCGGTAGCCGTCGCGGTCGTCCGGATGGATCAGCGTCGCCAGCGCCTCGGCCTGGCTCATCGACGTGGCGGGCGGCAGGCCGAGCAGCGCGAGCAGGCGCGCGTCGAGCACGCCGTGGTCGCCCTGCGGATACCAGATGAAGCTGCCCAGCCCGGCGGCATCCAGCGCGAGCCGGATGCGCAGATCCTGGGCACGCGCCGGATCCTCCGATCGCTCCAGGCTGTGCGTGGTGACGGCCATCCGGCGGGTTCTCCTGCGAAACGCAGACGCCATCGTGTCCCATGGACGTAAGGGCGCTGTCAACGTGCGCGGCGGTTTCGTGTTGCGGATGGCGCTTGCGCTGTCAATCGTGAGCTGCACGCGAGAGTGCAGGAACTGCTCGAAGCGGTAGCCGTTCGAGCGTGTGACATGCAGCGCAGGCGAGTGCGAGCGCATCGCACGTCCTGACCCTCACCTCGGGAACTCCCTCCCATGCGAATGCAGGCGAGGATTGAAGAGGGGGGAAGTGTCCACCGATCACCTCGACGAAGGGCCGTCCCCACTTCGAATCGCCCGCCACTTGACTCATTTCGATATTTCCATAATCATCGAATCATGAACACCGAAGCCGCCCTCAGAGCCCTCACGGCCCTCGGCCATGAAGCCCGGCTCGCCGCCTTCCGCGAACTCGTGCAGGCCGGCCCCGATGGCCTCTCCGTCGGCGAACTGCGCGACCGCCTCGACCTGCCCGCCGCCACGCTCACCGCGCAGCTCAACCTGCTGCGCAATGCCGCGCTGGTCGCCGACGAGCGCGAGGGCCGCGTCATCCGCGTGCGCGCGAACTATCCGCAGATGAACGCACTGATCGCCTACCTCACCGAAAACTGCTGCGCCGGCGCGTCCGCCTGCGCGCCCGATCGCGGCTGCGCGCCGCAACCCCAAGGAGCCACGACGTGAACCGCTTCCACGTGCACCTGAACGTGTCCGACCTCGACCGCAGCATCCGCTTCTATTCGCAGCTCTTCGCCAGCGAGCCCGCCGTGGTGAAGGGCGATTACGCCAAGTGGATGCTCGAAGACCCGCGCGTCAACTTCGCCATTTCCACCACCGGCCGCACGCCGGGCATCGATCACCTGGGCATCCAGGTCGATAGCGGCGACGAGCTCGCCGCGCTCGGAAAGCGCCTGGACGCCGCCGGCGGCACGGTCGAGCCCGAACCGGACGCGACCTGCTGCTACGCACGCTCGGACAAGATGTGGACGGAAGACCCGCAGGGCACGCGCTGGGAAACCTTCCACACCTTCGGCGATGCGGTCACCTACCATGCCGCCGAGGCGACCTGCGCCACCGACGGCGCCGCATGCAGCCCGCGCGCGACACCGGCGCCCATCGCGACGGAACGCGCCGCCTCGCGCTGCACGCCCGCAGCGGGCTGCTGCTGAGGCGCGCCGTGAACCTGCGCCCCGCCACCGTCGCCGAACAGAACGCCATCCGCGCCCTCCTCGTCGAGGGCGCGCTGCCGGTCGACGATCTCGACGAAGCCGACGTGCGCTTCATCGTCGCCGAACGCGACGGGGCCGTGATCGGCGCGATCGGCCTGCAACCGTTCGATCGCGTCGGCCTGCTGCGCTCGCTGGTGGTGCGGGCGCAGGCGCGTGGCGAAGGCGTAGGCGCCGCGCTGGTGCAGGCGCTGGAAGCGCACGCGAGCGAACGCGGTCTGGAACGGCTCGTGCTGCTCACGCTCACCGCGGCGCCGTTCTTCGCCGCGCGCGGCTACGCCGTCATGGCCCGCGACGATGCGCCCGCCGTCGTGCAGGCCAGCGCCGAATTCCGTTCGCTGTGCCCGGCATCGGCCACGTGCATGTCGAAGATGCTTCCCCCCACCGGAAACTCCCGATGAAACGCATCCTGTTCGTCTGCATCGAAAACGCGAACCGCAGCCAGATGGCCGAAGCCTTCGCGCGCATCCACGGCGGCGATCGGGTGGAGGCGCTCAGTGCCGGCTCGAAGCCGTCGGGCCGCATCAACCCGAAGGCGATCCGCTTCATGTCGGAGCTCGGCTACGACCTGAGCGTGCACGAGTCCAAATCGCTGGACGACATCCACGGCGAGTTCGACGCCGTCGTCACCATGGGCTGCGGCGACGATTGCCCCTGGGTGCCGGCGCGCCGCCGCGAGGACTGGGCGCTGCCCGATCCGAAACACATGGACGACGACGGCTACCGCGCCGTGCGCGACGAGATCGCCGCACGCGTGAAAGCCCTGATCGCGGCGTTGTGATGCCACTGTCGCGGAAACTGCTGGCCGAGTTCATCGGCACCGCGCTGCTGCTGGCCGCCGTGGTCGGGTCCGGGATCATGGGCGAAACACTGTCGCGCGGGAACGCCGCGGTCGCGCTGCTGGCGAACGCCGCCGCCACCGCGGGCGCGCTGTACGTGCTGATCGTGCTGTTCGCGCCGATCTCCGGCGCCCACTTCAATCCGGCCGTCACCCTGGCGATGCGGCTGCGCGGCGAACTGGGCCGTGGCGAGTCGGCCGCCTACCTCGTCGTGCAGGCGATCGCCGCCGTCGCCGGCGTATTGCTGGCGCATGCGATGTTCGCGCAGCCGCTGCTGCAGCCCGGCACGCACGCGCGCACGGGCCTAGCGCAATGGGGCAGCGAAGCGGTGGCGACGTTCGGGCTGGTGCTGACCGTCCTGCTCGGCGCGCGACATCGTCCCGCCGCGCTGCCGGCGCTGGTGGCGAGCTACATCTTCGCCGCGTACTGGTTCACGGCGAGCACGTCGTTCGCGAATCCCGCCGTGACCCTCGCGCGCGCGCTGACGCAGACCTTCGCCGGGATCCGGCCGGTCGACGTCGCGGGATTCGTGATGGCGCAGGCGTTCGGGACCATTGGCGCGGTCGTCGCTGCGAAGGCGTTCCGGGTTCCCGCGACCGCCTGACGATCACGCGTCCGCCCAGCGGAAACGTTCGATCACGCGCGACAGCCGGTCGCATGCCGCGTCGAGCCGTGCCTCGTCGGTCGTCGCGACGCCGAGCAGCAATCCCGAATCGCGCGCGCCCGTCGGGTCGTACCACGCCGACAGCGGCACGGGCGCGAGGCCGAACGCCTGCGCTTCCCGGCAGATCGCGGCGTCGTCGGTGCCGTCGGGCAATCGCAACAGTACGGCCAACCCACCTGCCTGCACCGCATGCCCGCGCGCCCGCAACGCCGCCATCAAGGCGTCGCTGCGCGCGGCGTACAGCCGCTTCATGCGGCGCAGATGGCGCAGGTAATGCCCTTCGCGCATGAATCCGGCGACGGCCGTCTGCACCGCCGGCCCGGGCGCGGGCGCGAACGCCATCGCCGCTTCGGCGAAGCGCGGCGCCACCGCCGCGGGCACGACCAGGAATCCCAGCCGCAACGCCGGACTGATCGTCTTGCTGAAGGAGCCGATGTGGATCACGCGGCCGGCGCGATCCAGCGACGCCAGCGCGGGCGCCGCGCGGCGCTTGAGCTGCAGTTCGCCGAGATAGTCGTCCTCGAACACCCACGCCTGCGCGCGCGTGGCCCATTCGATCAGCTGCACGCGACGCGCGAGCGCGAGCGTCCCGCCCAGCGGCGCGTGCTGCCCGGGCGTGACCAGCGCGAGCGCCGCATCGGGCGCGCGCGCGATCGCCTGCGCCACGTCGAGCCCGTCCTCGTCCACGCGCATCGGCACCAGCGACATCCCGGCCAGTTCCAGCGCCATGCGGCCCTGGAAGAATCCGGGGTCCTCCATCCATGCGGTGCGCCCGTCCATGCGCAGCACGCGCAGCGCGAAGGCGAGCGCGCCGGCGTAACCGGTGGTGACGAACACCTGCGAGGGATGGCACTCCAGGCCGCGCGCGATGCGCAGGTGGGCGGCGATCGACTGGCGCAGCTCGAACGTGCCGCGCGGATCGGGATACACCGCCGGCTCGGCGACCTCGGCGCGCGCCGCGTTGGCGCGAAGTCGGGCGAACAGGGGAACCGGAAAGTGATCGGAAGCCGGAACGCCCATCTGGAAGATCGCCGGCCCGGAGAAGAACTCCTGGTACAGCGCGGGCGGCGGATCCGGCTCGGCGGGCGGCTTCGTCGACAGCGCCTTCGCCGCGTGATCCGACACGCGCGTGCCGCCGGCACGCGAAGTCACGACGATCTGGTCGTCGGCAAGCCGCTCGTAGGCCGCCTTCACCGTGCCGCGCGCGACGCCGAGCTGCGCCGCAAGGTCGAGCCACGACGGCAGCCGCGCGCCGGGCGCGAGGCTGCCGCTCTCGATCGCGGCCACGATGCCCTTGCGGATCTGCTCGGTGAGCGTGTCGCGGGCGGAGCGGTCGAGCCTGAATGTGAGCGACGGCGCCATGCCGCATGGTACAGCCGAACTTTCCGTTCCTGGTTCTTTCGACTGCACCGGGATGCGCGCAGGATGCGCTCACCGCCCCCACCGGAGCTTCCCGATGCAAGCCGTCCGTTCCCGCCTGATGCTGTTCGCCGCCGCGATGCTGGCGTTCGCCGGCGGCGCCGTCGCGCACGACGCCACGGGCGCATCGCGCGAATCGGTCGTCGTCGACTTCTCGCGGCCGATCCCCAACGTCCCCGGCAAATCGCTGGTCGCCGTCGAAGTCACGTATCCGCCGGGCGCCGCGTCGCCCGCGCACGTCCATGCCGCTTCGGCCTTCATCTATGCGCACGTGGTGTCCGGCGCGATCGAAAGCCGGATCGACGACGGGCCGGTACGCGTCTATCGCGCCGGCGATTCGTTCCATGAAGACCCCGGCTCGCGCCATTCTGTCAGCCGCAATGCCAGCCAGTCCGAACCGGCGAAGCTGCTCGCCGTGTTCGTCGTCGACACCGGCGATACCGATCTCACCACGCCCACCGAATGAGGAACACGACCATGACCCAGCGACTGGACTACACGAAGGCGGCGCCCGGCGGCGTCAAGGCGTTCGGCAGCGTCTACGGCTACATCATGCAGAGCGGGCTCGACGCGACGCTCGTCGACCTGGTCTACCTGCGCGTGAGCCAGATCAATGGCTGCGCCTACTGCCTGGACATGCACACACGCGAACTGCACGGCAGGGGCGTGCCGATCGAGAAGCTTGCGCTCGTGCAGGCCTGGCGCGAGGCCGGCGAGCTGTTCAGCGAGACCGAACGCGCGGCGCTCGCATGGAGCGAGACGGTGACGCTGGTCGCGCAGACCGGCGTGCCCGACGCCGAGTTCGCCGCCGCCTCGAAGGTGTTCGACGAGAAGCAGCTGTCCGACCTGACCATGGCGATCGGCCTGATGAACGCCTACAACCGCCTGGCGATCAGCTTCCGCCGACCGCCGGCCGCGGCGCTCACCGCGGGCGGCTGATCGTCGCGCCGGCCGACAGGATCAATGCCCCGCTGGCAGGCCGGTGCGCGCGTCGCGATAGGTGCCCAGCCGTTCCACCAGCGATTCGCTGGCGCGGTTGAGCCCGACCACCTCGACCTGCGCGCCGTGCCTGCGCAGCTTGAGCACCACGCGGTCCAGCGCCGCCACGGCGCTGGTGTCCCAGAAGTGCGCGTGGGTGAGGTCGATGACGACCCGCTCCGGCGCATGCAGGTAATCGAAGCTGTTGGCGAACTGGATCGCGCTGGCGAAGAACACCTCGCCGTGGACCTCGTACACGCGCGCGCCGTCCTCGCCGACGCGATCGTCCAGGCGGAGCATCGAACTGGCACGGCGCGCGAACGACAGCGCGGTCAGCAGCACGCCGGTGATGACGCCCTTGGCCAGGTCGTGCGTCGCCACGGTGACGATCACCGTGCCGATCATGATCAGGCTCGCGCTCTTCGGATGCGTCTTCAGCTCGACGAAGCTCTTCCAGTGGAACGTGCCGATGCTGACCATGATCATCACCGCCACCAGCGCGGCCATCGGGATGCGCGACACCCATTCCGACGCGTACACCACGAGCAGCAGCAGCACGACGCCGGCGACGAAGCACGACAGCCGTCCGCGCCCACCGGAGCTGACGTTGATCACCGACTGACCGATCATCGCGCAGCCGGCCATCCCGCCGAACAGGCCCGCGACGATGTTGCCCGCGCCCTGCCCCGCGCATTCGCGGCGGCGGTGGGTCGGCGTGTCGGTCGCGTCCTCGACGATCTGCGCGGTCATCAGCGATTCCAGCAGGCCAACCACCGCCAGCGTCGCCGACACCGGCAGCAGGATCTTCAGCGTGTCCAGCGTCCACGGCACGTCGGGGAACAGGAACGACGGCAGCGCGTCGGGCAGCTCGCCCATGTCGCCCACGGTGCGGATGTCCACGCCGAACCACATGCATGCGGCGGTGAGCACCACGATCGCCACCAGCGGCGACGGCACGGCGCGCGTCACCCGCGGCAGCAGGTAGATGATCGCCAGCGCCGCCGCGCACACCACGTACACCGGCCAGCGCACGCCGATGAGTTCGGGCAGCTGCGCGAGGAAGATCAGGATCGCCAGCGCGTTGACGAAGCCGATCACCACCGAGCGCGAGACGAAGCGCATCAGCGTGTTCAGCCGCAACGCGGCGGCGACGAGTTGCAGCACGCCGGCGACGATCGTCGCGGCGAACAGGTAGTGCAGGCCGTGGTCCTTCACCAGGTCGACCATCACCAGCGCCATCGCGCCGGTCGCGGCGGAGATCATGCCCGGCCGGCCACCGGCGATGGCGGTGATCACCGCGATGCAGAACGACGCGTAGAGGCCGACCTTCGGGTCCACGCCGGCGATGATCGAGAACGCGATGGCCTCGGGGATGAGCGCGAGCGCGACGAGCAGGCCGGACAGGATGTCGCCGCGGACATTGCCGAACCACTGCTCGCGCAGCGACCAGGTGACGGACATGGGATGAACTCCGACGCGCCTTCGCGGCGCGAAACGTGAATGGATGACGGACAGGCCCCTTCGTCCGCCGTGGCGACGGCGGAGCGATGCATCGTGTACGCGGGGGATCAGGGCGGCGTCATCACGCGGAGCGGCATCGGCGAAAGGCCGGCCATTCTACTCCGCCGGGCGCCGCGCTCAATGTCGGGCGATGGCGCGAACCGCGCGGGTGCTCACGCTGCCCCCCGCCGCGCACGAAGTGACCGCCGCCACATTCCTTCACATCGGAACGCGTGGTCGCGTCCACACATGCACGCGTGCGTTCCTGCGCATTCCTGCGTTTCCTAATGCGTTCGAACCCGACTGCGCAAAGCGTCGCGATCCACTCGGCAACATCGCCACGGCTATGGCACGCATGCGACGAAGGTCGCGTGCGATTGCAGCAAAACTGAAACGAACTCTTCCTAGCATCCCGGCCGCCACCGATCGGTGGCGTTTCTTTTTTCTGCCGGCAGGATCCGATGAAACGCACCCACGCACGCAGCCGCAACCGTCTTTCGCTCGCCGTATCGGCGATGCTCGTCCTCATCGCATCCGGCGCAGCAGCCGACGAGGTCAACGACCTCGACGCCGTGCAGGTGATCGCCGACTACGGGTTCCAGCCGGTGGACGTGAAGAAGGCCGCACCGACGATCGTCGATTCGGTGATGAACGACGACATCGAAGCGCC
Source organism: Lysobacter sp. SCRH-1R (assembly GCF_057747855.1). NCBI lineage: Bacteria > Pseudomonadati > Pseudomonadota > Gammaproteobacteria > Lysobacterales > Lysobacteraceae > Lysobacter > Lysobacter sp. SCRH-1R. The sequence goes on from NZ_CM173227.1 coordinate 3,176,600, forward strand.
CACCGGCGACAACTCGATCGCCTCGATGGTGATCCAGGTGCCGGGCGTGAGCTTCGAAGGCGACGGCGACGAGCCGCGCTACATCACGGTGCGCGGCATTTCCTCCGACCTCAACGTCACCACCATCGACGGCCTCACCCTGGCGACCACCGGCGAGAACGGCGCCGGCACGCGCCGCGTGAACCTGCAGCTGGTGCCCAGCGACATCTCCGAACGCGTGGACGTGTACAAGGCGTTCACCGCCGAGCAGGACGCGGCGGCGATCGGCGGCGCGATCGACATCGTCACGCGTTCGGCGTTCAACAGCGCCAACCCGTACTTCATGGTCGATGGCTACGGCATCCATTCCAGCTTCGAAGGCCCGGAAGGCGAGAACGCCGGCGGCGCGGGCAAGTCGCACTGGGGCAAGGGCCTGAAGACCGCGTTCGCGCAGCGCTTCGGCAGCGAGGACCAGTTCGGCATCGTGTTCACCGCGCGCTACCAGGACCGCGTGCGCAACTCCAACAAGAACTGGACCGACGCGCGCACCTACTTCGACGCGGACGGCAATACGGTTCCCGCGCCCGATCCCGCGCTCGGCTGGGACGGGCGCAACTCGCTGACCAAGTTCGCCTATGGCGACTACAGCAACACCATCACCAACAAGGGCGCATCGCTGAAGCTGGAATGGCGCCCGCGCGACGACGTCCGCACCTCGCTGATGGGCTATTCGTACAACCGCCGCGAATCCTCGACGATGAATTCGACCGACCTCATCGGCAATCCGAACGAGGTCACCGACCGCACGCAGGACACCGGCCGGGTCGGCGTGGACTACATCCAGTCCACGCTGCGCTACAACCAGTGGGATCGCACCGCGAGCGGGCTGATCTCCGCGCTGGACTGGCGCATCGACGATCGGAACGAGCTGTCCTTCCGCGCCGGCTACACCAAGGAAACCTACGCGGACCTGGAACCCTACGCGCAGGTGCGCACCACGCCCGACGACCAGTCCTACACCTACTGGATGGGCCAGCTGCCGCAGATGACGTCGTACCTGGGCGACACGCTGTCGAACCCGTACCTGCTGCGCACCGCGCGCCTGACCGACAACCACGCCGAAGAGAACGTCCTCGACCTGCGCGCCGACTACGGCTTCAACGCGGGCCCGGGCGCGATGGGCTTCGGATTCAGGGCCGGTGTCGAATACCGCCGCCTGCGCCTGGGCAAGGACGTGGACAGCCTGCGCTACGTCGCCGGCGGCAGCATCGACGACTACATGTACGACCCGGGCTATTCGCATCACGGCAGCAACGGCCTGGTCGTGCCGTGGCTGAACTACGACCGCTTCTGGCCCGCCGTTCCCGGCATGCTGGCGGTCGACGAGGCCGCCACGCGCCAGTACAGTGCCATCAGCGACTACGCCTACGAGGAGGACGTCGCCAACGCCTATCTGTCGCTGCGCTACGCGACGGACGCGACGCAGTACATCGTCGGCCTGCGTTACGACGACACCTCGTTCGAGGGCCGCACGCCGCTCACGGTCGATGGCGTGCTGACCAGCGAATTCGCGCGCCCGCAGGGCGACTACAGGAGCTGGCTGCCGTCGTTCAACGTCGTCCATGACCTGAACGAGCACTGGAAGCTGCGCGGTTCCTTCAGCCGCACCATCGGCCGCCCGACACCGGGCGACATCGCGCAGGCCGAAAGCGAGACCTGCGGCGAGGACACCAGCGGCTGCACGATCACGCGCGGCAACCCGGACCTGAAGCCGCGCCGCGCGAAGAACTACGACGTCGCGCTGGAACGCTACTTCGACGGCGGCAATGCGCTCGTCGCGCTGACCGCGTTCCGCAAGGAGATCGCCGACGACATCTTCACGCTCACCACCGACGTGGAGAACAACGGCGTCGTCGACCGCATCCGCCAGCCGCTCAACGCCGACGAATCGATGGTGCGGGGCCTGGAGCTGTCGCTGGTGAACCGCAGCTTCGCCTTCCACGAGAACCTCGGCGCGTCGCTCAACGTGAGCCGCCTGGATGGCGAGATGCACTACGTCGCCGACGCCGGCCGCCGCACGCTCGACCGCATGCAGTACCAGCCCGACTGGATGGCGAACCTCACGCTCACCTACAACCTGCCGGCGATCCGCGGCGCGGCGCGCCTGTCGGCGAACTACCAGGACGACTACCTCGCCTCGATCGGCTCGACGCCATGGAACGACAAGTTCTTCCGCCACAAGACCACGGTGGACCTGTCGTTCTGGCACCAGGTCGCCGACCGCTGGACGTTCAAGTACGAGATCGACAACCTCCTCGACGCCAAGCCGCAGTGGTTCTACGGCCGCGACATGTACGGAACGCTGTCGCAGGAAGACGAGTACGGCCAGGGCGTGTACTTCCACGTCATCTATTCGCTCGACTGATCGCCACGCGCCGTCGCGTGGCGGCGCCCTTTCGCGGGAACACACCATGATCGATACACGACGCCGCCGCCTGCTGCAGGCCTTCGCCGCCGGTTCCGCCGGCCTGCTGCCCGGCCCCGCGTGGCTGCACGCGCAGGCGCTGCCGCGCAACGTGCTCGCCAGGCCCACGTTCGACCGCGATCCGTTCACGCTCGGCGTGGCATCGGGCGAGCCGGCCTCCGACGGCTTCGTGCTGTGGACGCGCCTGGCGCCGCAGCCGCTCGAACAGGGCGGCGGCATGGTGATGAAGCCCGTCGTGGTGACGTGGGAAATCGCGCAGGACGACGCGTTCCGCCTCATCGTGCGCACCGGCGAGACGCTTGCGCATCCGGAACTCGCGCATTCGGTGCACGTGGAAGTGGAAGGACTCGCGCCCGCGCGGCCGTACTGGTACCGCTTCGTGGTGGGCGATGCGGTGAGCCCGGTCGGCCGCAGCGCGACGCTCCCGGCGTCGGACGCGCGCGTGGATCGCGTGCGCTTCGCGGTCGCCGGCTGCCAGCATTACGAGGAAGGCCACTACACCGCGTGGCGCCGCATCGCCGAAGAGCCGCTCGATTTCGTCTTCCACTACGGCGACTACATCTACGAAGGTCCCGACCGTGGCTCCGGCGAGCGCCGCATGAACGGACGTCCGTTCACGCCGTTGCGCCGCCACGTCGGCGAGGAGATCTACTCGCTCGACGATTACCGCCGCCGCCACGCGCTGTATCGCGGCGACCGCGACCTTCAGGCCGCGCATGCGTCGGCGCCGTGGTTCGTCAGCTTCGACGACCACGAGATCGACAACAACTGGGCCGGCGACAGCGACCAGGACGGTACGCCGCGCGAGCTGTTCCTGTTGCGTCGCGCCGTCGGCATGCAGGCGTTCTACGAACACATGCCGCTGCGACGCGCGTCGCTTCCGGTCGACGGCGCGATGCGCATGCATCGACGCGCCGGTTTCGGCGACCTGCTGCAGGCGCACTTCCTCGACACGCGCCAGTACCGCAGCGACCAGGCCAACGGCGATCGCGACGCCGCGCAGGACGCCGTCGCGCGCGCGCCGGAACGCAGCATGCTCGGTCGCGAGCAGGAACGATGGCTGCACGACGGCCTGCGCCCCGATCACCACCGCTGGCACGTCATCGCGCAGCAGGTCGGCCTGGCCAACCTCGCCATGCAGCCGCGCGGCCCGGGCAGCGACGTGGTGTATTCGATGGACCAGTGGTCCGGCTACCTCGCCAATCGTCGCCGCCTGCTCGGCCACATCGAACAGTCGGGCATGAAGAACGTGGTGACGGTGTCGGGCGACGCGCACCGTCATTTCGCCAGCGACCTGCTGCAGGACGGCGAGGAATCGAAGGTGATCTCGAGCGAGTTCCTGGCGACTTCGATCACGTCCGGTTCCGACGGCATCGGCGAGGACGACGACTTCACCCGCACCACGCGCAGCCTCAACCCGCACCTGAAGGCGATGGTCGACAAGCGCGGCTACGCGCTTTGCGACGTGACGCGCGAGACGTGGACGGCGGAGCTGAAGGTACTCGACCGCGTGATGGTGCCCGACGAACCGGTGAAGGTGCATGCGCGGTTCGCGATCGAGCACGGGCGGCCGGGGATGCAGCGGGGCTGACGCTTGCGGGACCGGCGACCGGAGACCCGGACCCGTGAAAGCAGGAGGAAAGCCTTTGCGCTGGCTCTTCACCCGTCCCCGATTCCCGGTCCGAAAAGCAACGTCGTAACCAGGTGACGCCGTCGTGAAGCGACGGCATCGCACGTTGCATGCCACCTTGGAAAAATCGCCTGCGTGGCGCGCCATCGCCGCACGCACGGTGTATGTTCGCCGCATACCGAGGGCGAACGCGATGACGACACCATCCGGGCCTCAGGCCGCCCCAGACCGCACTGCACCGCCGCCGGGCGAGGACGAGGCAGCGGCGACGCAGTCGCAACTCGCAGGCATGATCCTGCTGCACCAGCTCAGCGAGGAACTGGTCGGCGCGGAAGACGAAAGTGCGCTCTACCAGAAGCTGGTGAACGCGGCGGTCGCGATCATGCGTTCGGACTTCGGCAGCCTGCAGGTGCTCGAAGCCGGCGGTCGCGGTCCGCAGTTGCGCCTGATCGCCGCGCACGGATTCACGCCGCACGCGCAGCACCACTGGGCCGTCGTCGACGCCGATTCGAACTGCATCTGCGGGCTCGCGTTGCGCAGGGGCGAGCGCGTGATCTCGTCGGATCTCGTACGCGACGCGCTCATCCCGCAGGATGACCTGGCCGTGTATCTGGACACCGGCATGCTCGCCGTGCAGAGCTCGCCGCTGATCACGCGCCACGGCCGCCTGCTCGGCATGCTCTCCACGCACTGGCGCCGCACGTACGCGCCCACGGCCGACCAGCTGCGGCTGTTCGACATCCTCGTGCGCCAGGCCGCGGAGCTGATCGAACGCAACCAGGTCGACGCCGCGCTGCGCGAACGCGAGGCCTGGCTCGCCGGACAGAAGGAAGCGATGCAGGCGGCGATGGACGGCGCGCCGCTGGAGGTCTCGCTCGGCGTGCTTGCGCGCACCGCGACGCAGCAGCTCGACGACGGCGTGCGCGCGGCGTTCTACCTGTCCGATGTGGACGGAAAGCAGCTGAACCACGTCGTCGGCATGGACGAGACCTACGCGCAGGCGGTGAACGGCTTCCTCATCGGGCCCGAATCGCTCGCGTGTGGGCTTGCCACCGCCACCGGCGAGGCCGTGCTTACCAGCGACGTACGCGAGGATCCGCGCTGGCAGCCCTGGCTGTGGCTCGCCGAGCGTTTCGGCTATCGCGCCTGCTGGAGCTTCCCGATCCACACCTCGGCCGGTTCGTTCGTCGGCACCTTCGCGCTGTACTGGCCGCAGCCGCACGAAGCGACGCCGCGCCACATCGACCTGGCCGCGCGGCTCACCCAGACCGCCGCGATCATCATCTCGCGCGACATCGAAGCCACCGCGCGCCGCCGCACCGCCGCGGCCTTGCGCGAAAGCGAAGCGGCGCTGCGCGACGCCGGGCGGCGCAAGGACGAGTTCCTCGCAATGCTCGCGCACGAGCTGCGCAACCCGATCGCGGCGATCCGCAACGCCAGCTACCTGCTGCTCAACCATCCCGATTCGGTCGCCACCGCGCGGTGTTCGGCGCTGATCGACCGGCAGGTCGCGTTGCTGACCGAGCTGGTCGACGACCTGCTCGACGTCTCGCGCATCACGCGCGGCCTGGTCACGCTGCGGCGCGAGCCCTGCGAACTGCAGGCCATCGCGCGCAACGCGCTGTCGAGCCTGCAGCCGATGATCGCCGGCAAGGGCCACCGCCTGGAGTTCGCCGCGCCGGAGCTGCCCGTGCGCGTGATCGGCGATCCGGGACGCATCGAGCAGATCGTGGTGAACCTGGTCTGCAACGCGGTGAAGTACACCGATCCGGGCGGTCGCATCGGCGTGACGATCCAGGCGCACGACGGCGCGGCGGAACTGCGCGTGAGCGACGACGGCATCGGCATGTCGCCGGAAGTGACCGGGCGCGTGTTCGATCTGTTCGCGCAGGCCGAGCGCGGGCTGGCGCGCTCGCAGGGCGGGCTCGGCATCGGCCTGACCATCGTCAAGCAGCTGGTCGAACTGCACGGCGGCACGGTGCGGGCCTTCAGCGAAGGAACGGGGCGCGGCTCGGAATTCACCGTGCGCCTGCCGCTGGCCCAGGTTCCGTATGCGCACGTGGACGCGAGCCGCGAACCACAGCGCGCGAACCCGCTGGCCGCGCACCGCGTGCTGGTCGTCGACGACCGCGAGGACTGCGTGGATTCGATGGCCGCGCTGCTGGAGATCCACGGCGCGCAGGTGCGCACCGCGAGCAACGGCGTCCGCGCGCTGGAGCTGATCCGCGCGTGGAAGCCGGACATCGTGCTGCTCGACCTGGGCCTGCCCGACATCGACGGTTTCGAGGTCGCACGCCGCGTGCGCGCGGACCCCGATGGCCACGCCGTGCTGCTGGCCGCGGTGAGCGGCTACGGACAGCCGGACGATGTGGAGCGCGCGCTCGCCGCGGGCTTCGACCGGCACTTCATCAAGCCGGTGGACATTCCGGAGCTGGTGCGGTGGTTGCAGGAGGTGTCGCTTGCTGCGGCGGGCGCGACAGCGAAGGTCTGATCGCACCGCTGGAAACAGAAAGCCCCGCTTCCGCGGGGCTTTCCTGCATGCAGCGCGGTGGCGCGGCGATCACCGCACCTGCGCCAGCTCCACGCCGTCCAGCCCGGCCGCGAGCGTCTTCGCGTCGCCGCCCTGCGCCAGCTTGATGCGCAGGCGCACTTCGTTCTGCGAGTCGGCGTAGCGCAGCGCGTCCTCGTAGGAGATCTCGCCGGCCTGGTACAGCTCGAACAGGCTCTGGTCGAAGGTCTTCATGCCCAGCTGCACGGAGTCCTTCATCACTTCCTTGAGCTTGTGGATCTCGCCGTCGCGGATGTAGTCCTGCACCAGCGGCGTGCCCAGCAGGATTTCCATCGCCACGCGACGGCCCTTGCCGTCGGGCGTGGGGATCAGCTGCTGCGCGACCACGCCCTTGAGGTTCAAGGACAAGTCCATCAGCAACTGCTGGCGGCGGTCTTCCGGGAAGAAGTTGATGATGCGGTCCATCGCCTGGTTGGCGTTGTTCGCGTGCAGCGTGCACAGCACCAGGTGGCCGGTTTCGGCGAAGGCGATGGCGTGGTCCATGCCTTCGCGCGTGCGCACCTCGCCGATCATGATCACGTCCGGCGCCTGGCGCAGCGTGTTCTTCAGCGCCGCTTCCCAGCTGTCGGTGTCGATGCCGACCTCGCGCTGCGTGATGATGCAGCCCTCGTGCTTGTGCACGAATTCGATCGGGTCCTCGATGGTGATGATGTGGCCGGTCGAATTGAGGTTGCGGTAGCCGATCATCGCCGCCAGCGAGGTCGATTTACCGGTGCCGGTCGCGCCGACGAAGATGATGATGCCGCGCTTGGTCATCGCCAGTGTCTTGATCACCGGCGGCAGGTTCAGCTCTTCCACCGTCGGGATCTTGGTCTCGATGCGACGCAGCACCATGCCGACCTGGTTGCGCTGGTAGAAGCAGCTCACGCGGAAGCGGCCGACGCCGGCGACGCCGATGGCGAAGTTGCACTCGTGCGTCTTCTCGAATTCCTCGCGCTGCTGCGGGCTCATCACGTTGAGCACCATGTCGCGCGACTGCTGCGGCGTCAGCGGGTTCTGGGTGATCGGCGCGATCTTGCCGTGCACCTTCATCGACGGCGGCATGCCCGCGGTGATGAACAGGTCCGACGCCTTCTGGTGCGCCATCAGCTTCAGGAACGAAGTGAAGTCGATGGCGCCGGTGGCGGCGTTGACGGCGGGCGTGGCGCCTGGAGTGCTGGTGCTCATGTGTGTCCCCTTTGGGCAGGACTCGGGATTTGGGACTCGGGACGCGGCGAACCATCGCCCAACCCCGAACATCCCTCACCGCTTCCCGCAAACAGCTGATACTGACTAATCCCCAAGTGCATCCATCGAGCCCCGGTCCCGGGTCCCGGATGTCACTCGAACAACCGCTTGTCCTTGGCGTATTCCTTCGCCTGCGGACGCAGGATCAGGCCGCGCTTGACGAGGTCCTGCAGGTGCTGGTCGAGCGTCATCATTCCGTAGCTCTGGCCGGTCTGGATCGCCGAGTACATCTGCGCGACCTTGTCCTCGCGGATCAGGTTACGGATGGCCGGGATGCCGACCATGATTTCCCACGCCGCGGTGCGACCGCCCCCGACCTTCTTCAGCAGCGCCTGCGAGATCACCGCGCGCAGCGATTCGGACAGCATCGAGCGCACCATCGGCTTCTCGCCGGCGGGGAACACGTCGATGATGCGGTCGATGGTCTTGGCCGCCGACGAGGTGTGCAGCGTGCCGAACACCAGGTGGCCGGTTTCCGCGGCGGTCAGCGCCAGGCGGATGGTTTCCAGGTCGCGCAATTCGCCGACGAGGATGTAGTCCGGGTCTTCACGCAGCGCCGAACGCAGCGCCTCGTTGAAGCCGTGCGTGTCGCGGTGCACCTCGCGCTGGTTGATCAGGCACTTCTGCGAGGTGTGCACGAATTCGATCGGATCCTCGACCGAGAGGATGTGGCCGTATTCGCTCTTGTTGATGTGGTCGAGCATCGCCGCCAGCGTGGTCGACTTGCCCGAACCGGTCGGGCCGGTCACCAGGATCAGGCCCTGCGGCTGGTCGATCAGTTCGCGGAAGATCGGCGGGCAGCCCAGGTCGTCCAGCGTGAGCACTTCGGACGGAATCGTACGGAACACCGCACCCGCGCCGCGGTTCTGGTTGAACGCGTTGACGCGGAAGCGCGCCAGGCCCGGGATCTCGAACGAGAAGTCGACCTCGAGGAATTCCTCGTAATCGCGGCGCTGCTTGTCCGACATGATGTCGTACACCAGCGCGTGGACCTGCTTGTGGTCCAGCGCCGGGATGTTGATGCGCCGCACGTCGCCGTCCACGCGGATCATCGGCGGAAGGCCGGCGGACAGGTGCAGGTCGGATGCTTTGTTCTTGACCGAGAACGCCAGAAGTTCGGCGATATCCATGCGTGCTCCCCTGCACTGCCGGAGTGAAACTGTGGAACGGAAGGACCCCTGGAGGGCAGTATAGCCCCCACTCCTCGCCCCAAACCAAGCACCTTTTCCAGGAATTGAGACGTGCGCGCACGCGCCCTTGCGGACATCCTGCTCCAGCTCCAGAACGCCGCGACCGCGGCCGGCCGGCCGCAGCCGCGCCTGCTCGCAGTCAGCAAGACCCAGGATGCGACGGCCGTCGCGGAATTGGCCGACGCCGGACAGCGGGCCTTCGGCGAGAACTACGTCCAGGAGGCCATGGGCAAGGCTGCCGCGCTCGCCGACCGCGGGCTGGAATGGCACCTCATCGGCCATCTCCAGTCCAACAAGGCAAAGGAGGCGGCGGCGCTGTTCGACTGGGTGCAGACCGTGGACCGCCCCAGGCTGGTCGAGGCGCTGGCGCGGCACCGCTCCGACGACCGGACGCCGCTGAACGTGCTGATCCAGGTGAACATCGACGACGAGGCCAGCAAGCACGGCTGCCAGCCCGACGACGTGCCGGCGTTGGCGCGGGCCATCGCCGCGCAGCCGCGACTGTGCCTGCGCGGGCTGATGGTGATCCCCACCCCGCATCCCGACCCCGAACAGCGCCGCGACGCCTTCCGCCGCACGCACGCCCTGTTCGATGCGCTGCGTGCGGGGCATCCGTCCGTCGACACGCTGTCGATGGGGATGAGCGACGACTTCGCGGTCGCCATCGCCGAGGGGGCGACGATGGTGCGGATCGGGACGGCGTTGTTCGGGGCGCGGCCCAGGCGGGACCCGGAAAAGGCGAACTGACGCGCTTTGTTATCTTTCCGGCTGTTTCTTACCTGCAGCATTCCGATGGCACATCCGAGTCCCGAGTCCAAAGTTCCGAGTCCCGACCAGGTCGCCTTCATCGGCGGCGGCAACATGGCCCGCAGCCTGATCGGCGGACTGGTCGCGCGCGGCCAGGCACCGCAGGCGATCCGCGTCGCGGAACCCGTGGCGTCGCTGCGCGATGCCCTGCAGCGCGACTTCGGCGTGACGTGCGCCGGGCACGCCGTTGCGGCCGCCGACGGCGCCGACGTCTGGGTGCTCGCGGTCAAGCCGCAGGTGATGCGCGAGGTCTGCACCGCGCTCGCCGAGCTCGCGCAGAAACGCCGTCCGCTGGTGGTGTCCATCGCCGCGGGCATCACCACCGGCCAGCTCGATCGCTGGCTCGGCGGCGGCATGGCGATCGTGCGCGCGATGCCGAACACGCCCGCGCTGCTCGGCGTCGGCATCACCGGCCTGTTCGCGAACGCGCGCACCGACGACGCGCAGCGCGCGAACGCGACGGCGCTGCTCGAAGCGGTCGGCCCCGCCGTGTGGATCGACGACGAATCCACGATGGACGCGGTCACGGCGGTGTCCGGCAGCGGCCCGGCGTACGTGTTCCTGCTCGCCGAGGCGATGCAGGCCGCCGGCGTCGCGCAGGGCCTGTCGCCGGATGCGGCGCGTGCGCTGGTGCGGCAGACGCTGCTCGGTGCGGCGACGATGCTGGTCAGGCAGGACGAACCCGCCGACGTGCTGCGCGCGCGCGTGACCTCGCCCGGCGGCACCACGCAGGCGGCGATCGAAACCTTCGAAGCCGGCGGCTTCCGCGAACTGGTGGATCGGGCGATCGCCGCTGCAACGCAACGCGGTCGCCAGTTGTCCGCCGCGAACGACTGATCCCCTGACCGGAGCGAACATGCGCCACGCCTTCGCGATCTGCCTGCTGTGCACCGCCGCGCTCACCGCCTGTGGCGGAAACGCGCCGCCCGCGCCATCGTCCCGTGCCTCCGCCTCGCAGGAAGCGGTGAGCCGCATCGGCGACGTCACCATCCGCGCGAGCGCCGTTCCGACGAACGCGTTGGGCGAGCAGGTCGCACGCCAGTACGGCATCGCGCGCACCGACGACACGGTGATGTTGCTGATCGGCGTACGCCAGGGCGAAGGCGCGCAGGAAACCGCGCTGCCGGCGCGCATCGTCGCCACCGCGACCGACCTGCGCGGCCGGACGCGTCCGATCGAAATGCGCGAACTGCGCAGCGCGGACCCGGCCTCGGGCCAGCCGTTGCTCGATTACGTCGGCATCGCAGACATCGCCCCGCCGGACACGCTGCGCTTCGATGTGCAGATCGTCCGCGAAGGCGGCGCGACGTCGCAGATGCAGTTCAGCCGGGATTTTTATCCGCGGTGAGGTGAGCGCGCGCTTGCGTGCGTCTTGGCGAAGACAAAAGCCAAGCCGTAGCGCGCACTTCATGCTGTCGTTTGTGGCCTTTGTAGTTTTGTAGCCCGGGTAAGCAAAGCGCACCCGGGACCGCGGTCGCTCCTCCAACCCGGGTGCGCTTCGCTTACCCGGGCTACAGAAGCAACTCTCTTCCAAAGAAGACCGTCCCGGCGAACGGCGCAACACCTCACCGCCGCCCCGCCCACGCCCGTATCACCTTCGCAATCTCCCGGACCCCGTCCGTCAGCGCCGCAGGTCCCGGCTGCAGGATCATCGGCGACTTGATCTCGTGCAGCTCGCCATCGCGCACCGCGGGAATGGCATTCCAGCCAGCTCGCGCCGCGACCTTCTCGGGGCGGAACTTCTTCCCGCACCACGAGCCCAGCACGATGTCCGGCGCGCGCCGCACCACTTCGGACGGATCTTCGAGGATGCGCTGCTTCGCCAGCGATTCGGCGGCCCGCTCCGGAAAGATGTCGTCGCCGCCGGCGATGCCCACGAGTTCGGACACCCACCGGATCCCGCTGATCAGCGGCTCGTCCCATTCCTCGAAATACACCTTCGGCCGTTGCGGCAACGCGGCGGCTTCGCGCGCGATGTCGTCCAGCCCGCGCGCCAGATCATCCGCATACGCGTTCGCGCGATCGGCCGCGCCGACCAGCGCGCCAAGGCGGCGGACGTAGTCGAGGATGCCGTCCACGCTGCGGTGGTTGCTGATCCACACCTCGACGCCGTGGCGGATCAGCTCGCCCGCGATCTCCGCCTGGATGTCGGAAAACCCGACCACGAAATCCGGCTGCAGTTTCAGGATCTCGCCGATCTTCGCGCTGGTGAACGCGCTGACCTTCGGCTTCTCCCTGCGCGCGATCGCCGGGCGCACGGTGAAGCCGCTGATGCCGACGATGCGGTCCTGCTCGCCCAGCGCGTACAGCGTTTCCGTCGGTTCCTCGGTGAGGCAGACGATGCGGCGCGGACCGTGCGTCATGGCGTCACCGGCGTCGCGACGGGTTTGCGGAAATACACCACGCGTTCGGTCTCCTCGAAGCCGTACGACGCATGCGCGGCGTGGCTGGCGGTGTTGCCGATCAACGCATCCGACGCCAGTTCCGTGCAACCCTGCGCACGCGTCCAGTCCTCCACGGCCTGCACCAGCGCGCGGCCCACGCCGCTGCGACGATGGGCGTCCACCACGTAAAGCCCTTCGAGGAAGCCAACCGGCGAGGTCTGCGTGCCATTGACGTAATCGCTGCGGATCGTCGCCTCGGCGAAACCGATCGCGCGATCGGCCCCGTCGAACGCGAGGAACGCCGCCGCGCGCCAGTCGGGATCGAAGTACGCGCGCACTTCGGCCAGCGCACCCGCATCCTCGTCCGGCCACAGGCGAACGCGCATCGCGACCCACGCTTCGGTATCGCCCGGTGTCGCCAGGCGCACGCGCCAGCGCGGACCGCGCGGCGATGCACTCACGGGAACAGCATCCGCTGGTGCCAGTCGCCGGCGACGTCGCGTTCGTAGACCTGGCGTTCGTGCAGGCGGAAGTTCGCGCCGTACCAGAATTCGATCGTGTCCGGCTTCACGCGCAGGCCGGTCCAGCGCGGCGGGCGCGGGACGTCGCGGCCTTCGAATTCGCGCTCGGCCTGGGCCAGGCGCTCTTCGAAATGCCCGCGCGATTCCAGCGTCTCGGACTGTTTCGACGCCCACGCGCCGAGCTGGCTGCCGCGCGGACGCGTGGCGAAGTACGCGTCGGCTTCCTCGTCGCCCACGATCTCGACCGGGCCTTCGATGCGCACCTGCACGCCGTCGCGCACGCGCGGCCAGTGGAACAGCAGCGCGGCGTGTGGATTGGCCTGCAGTTCGCGACCCTTGCGACCGTCCAGGTGCGTGTAGAAGACGAAGCCGCGCGCATCGAACGCCTTGAGCAGCACCGTGCGCGCGGACGGTCGCGCGTCGAGGCTGGCGGTGGCGAGCGTCATCGCGGTGCGGTCGGGCTCGCCGGCGCGTAGCGCTTCTTCGAACAGCGCATCGAACGTGGCGAGGGCTTGCTTGAGCAGGTCGGGCGTGTCCATTGCGCTATTGTGGGCCGATGCCGCCCCGTGTGCACCCCGCCGCCGGATTCGACGCCGCGCTGGTCGAACGCGTGCTCGCCGATGCGCTCGCGCCGGGCGTGCGCGTGTACGGGATTTGCGGCCTGCAGGGTTGCGGCAAATCGACGCTGGCGGCGCAGGTCGCGGCACGGGCGCGTTCGCGCGGCCTGCGCGTGGCGGTGGTGTCGGTGGACGACGTCTACTTCGGCCGGCGCGAACGCCAGCGCCTGGCGCGGCGGGTTCATCCGCTGCTGGCCACGCGCGGTCCGCCCGGCACGCACGACGTGGCGCTGGGTCGCGCGACGCTGGATGCATTGCGCGAGGGCGCGCCGGTGGCGCTTCCGCGTTTCGACAAGCTCGCCGACACGCGCCTGCCGCCGTCGCGCTGGCATCGCGTCGACGCGGTGGATCTCACCCTGTTCGAAGGCTGGTTCCTGTGCACGCCGGCGCAGGACGAGGCCGCGCTGCGCGAGCCGCTGAACGCGATCGAACGCGAGCACGATGCCGACGGCCGCTGGCGCCATTACTGCAACGACGCATTGGCCCGCGAGTATCCCGCGCTGTGGTCGCGCATCGACCGCCTGCTGTTCCTGCAGCCGCCCGGCTTCGAAACCGTGCCCGCATGGCGCTGGGAGCAGGAGCGCGCCCTGCAGGCCCGACGTGCCGGCCCGCACGCCATGGACCGGGCCCGCGTGGCGCGCTTCGTGCAGTTGTTCGAACGCGTGAGCCGGCAGGCGCTGCGCACGCTGCCGGACATCGCCGACCTGACATTGCGGCTGGACGCGCAGCGGCGTCCGGTCGATGGCATACCGCCTTAGAATCACGGGATGAATCCCGCGCCGAACCTCGTCCTCGTCGGCCCCATGGGCGCAGGCAAGACCTGCGTCGGACGCCGCGTGGCCGAACGGCTCGGATTGCGCCTGGTCGATGCGGACCGCGAAATCGAGCGCCTCGCCGGCACCCGCATCAACACCATCTTCGAGGTCGAGGGGGAAGCCGGCTTCCGTGCACGCGAACGCGCGGTGCTGGCGTCGTTGCTGGAAGACGACGGCATCGTGCTGTCCACCGGTGGCGGCGCGGTGCTCGATCCCGACAACCGCCGCCTCATGCGCGAACGCGGCTTCGTCGTGCACCTGATGGTGAGCGTGGAACAGCAGCTCGCGCGGCTCGCGCGCGATCGCAGCCGGCCGCTGCTCGCACGCGGCGATCGCGAGCAGGTGCTGCGCGAACTCTCCGAGCGCCGCGCGCCGCTGTACGCGGAGGTGGCCGACCTGGTGTTCGATACCGATGCGCACGACAGCGTCGCGGCGGCCGATGTCCTCGCCCGCGAACTCCAGGCGCGCTGGTGTCGCACGCCCGACACGCGGGCTTCATCCACGCCGGCGGGACAATGCGCTGGCGGGCTCCACGACGAAGGCGGGAGCGACGCCCCGCCCTCGTCCCCCACTCCGGAATTCCCATGAGCACGATGCGCACGGTCAAGGTCGATGGCGAGGCGCGCTACGACATTTCCATCGGACCGGGGCTGCTCGGCGACTCGGCGCTGTTCGCGCACGCGCTGCGCGGCCGGCATGCGCTGGTGGTCAGCGATGGCAATGTCGCGCCGCTGTATGCCGAACGCGTGGAAGCCACGCTTCGCACCGCACGGCCGCAACTGGCGATCGCCTCCTTCGTGATCCCGCCGGGGGAGCAGGAAAAGACCCTCGCCCGCTTCTGCGAAACGCTGGATGCGCTGGCCGGGCTCGGCGCGACGCGCGATGCGGCGGTGATCGCGCTCGGCGGCGGCGTGGTGGGCGATCTGGCCGGTTTCGCCGCCGCGTGCTGGATGCGCGGCATCGACGTGGTGCAGGTGCCGACCACGCTGCTGGCGATGGTCGATTCCTCCGTCGGCGGCAAGACCGCGGTGGATCTGCCGGCGGGCAAGAACCTGGTCGGTGCGTTCCATCCGCCGCGCGCGGTGGTCGCCGACACGACCACGCTGCGCACGCTGCCGCCGCGCGAGCTGCGCGCGGGCCTGGCCGAAGTGGTGAAGTACGGCGCGATCTTCGAGGCCGAATTCCTCACCTGGCTCGAACACCACGCCGACGCGCTGCTGTCCGGCGACGACGCGGCGCTGTCGGAGGCGATCGCGCGTTCGTGCAGCTACAAGGCCGAAGTGGTTTCGCGCGACCCCTACGAACACGGCGAGCGTGCCCTGCTCAACTTCGGCCACACCTTCGGGCATGCGATCGAGGCCGAACAGGGGTATTCGGGCGCGGGAAGCGACGCGCTCAACCACGGCGAGGCGGTGGCGGTGGGGATGGTGCTGGCGGCGCGGCTGTCGGCGGCGCTGGGCCGCGCGCCGTCGGCGGACACGCACCGGCTGCAGGCGCTGCTGCAGCGCCTGGGGTTGCCGACGGTGGTGCCGGCCGGGCTCGATCCCGAGGCGCTGCTGGCCCGCATGCGCCTGGACAAGAAGGCCGACGCGGCCGGCCTGCGCTTCGTGCTGTGGGAACGCGCAGGGCTGGCGAAGGTGGTCTCCGGCGTGCCGGACGCGCGGGTGCTGGGCGTGCTGCGCGAGCGCTGAGGCCGGCGGCGCGGGCCCGGATCTGGTCCGGTTCGCCCCGGCACTGCGGCAAAGCCGCGTCAACGGCCGGCGCCACGCGCTCGTACAATGCCGGCCATGCGACTGCTCCTGCAACAACGGCCCGATGGCCGCGAAGCGCCCCGCTTCGTGCAACTGATGCTGCAACCCGACCTGCTCGGCGGGTGGACGCTGGTGCGCGAAAGCGGCCAGATCGGCGGGCGCAGCACGCTGCGGCGCGAGCAGTTCCTCGACCAGGCCAGCGCCATGGCCGCGCTGGAAGCCGCGCGCGACCAGCAGCTCAAGCGCGGTTTCCAGCTGATGTTCGTGCAGGGCGTCGACGCGCCCAGATAGCCGCGCGGCCGGCAACCCGGCCGCCGGAACGATCCGGTGCACGGCGATGCACCGGTGCCGCGCGGCGCGAGCCGCGATAATCACGCCCCTCGCGCCGACGCGGCGCCGCAAGGATCCACGATGACCGCAACGCCTCCGAAGAACGACCGTTTCCTGCGCGCCCTGCGGCGCGAGCCCGTCGACCGCACGCCCGTGTGGCTGATGCGCCAGGCCGGTCGCTACCTGCCGGAATACCGCGCCACGCGCGCCGCCGCCGGCAGCTTCCTGGGCATGGCGAAGAATCCGGAACTGGCCTGCGAGGTCACGCTGCAACCGCTGCGCCGTTTCCCGCTGGACGCGGCGATCCTGTTCTCCGACATCCTCACCGTGCCCGACGCGATGGGCCTTGGGCTGTATTTCGTCGAAGGCGAAGGCCCGAAGTTCGAGCGCCCGGTGCGCACGCACGAGGACATCGCGAAGCTCGCCGTGCCCGACATGGATCGCGACCTGCGCTACGTCACCGACGCAGTGCGCACGATCCGCCGCGAACTCGACAACGCGGTGCCGCTGATCGGCTTCTCCGGCAGCCCGTGGACGCTGGCCTGCTACATGATCGAAGGCGGCGGCAGCGAGAATTTCTCGAAGGTCAAGGCGCTGGCGCTCAACGACCCGGCGGCGATGCACAAGCTGCTGGACGTGGTGAGCGACGCGGTCATCGCCTATCTCGACGCGCAGCGCCAGGCCGGTGCGCAGGCACTGCAGGTGTTCGACACCTGGGGCGGCGTGCTGTCGCCGTCGATGTACCGCGAGTTCTCGCTGCGTTACCTGAAGAAGATCGCGCAGGCGCTGCCGCGCGGCGCGGAGAAGGCCCCGCTGATCCTGTTCGGCAAGGGCAATGGCGCGTACCTGGAAGAACTCGCCGACACGGGCGCCGAAGGCGTCGGCATCGATTGGACGGTCGGCCTGGGAGACGCCGCCCGCCGCACCGGCGGCAAGGTCGCGCTGCAGGGCAACCTCGACCCGGTGACGCTGTACGCGCAGCCGGAGGCGATCCGCCGCGAGGTCGGCCGCGCACTCGACGATTACGCGCAGGGCAACGGTGGCTCGCGCGAGGGCCACGTGTTCAACCTCGGCCATGGCATGTCGCCGGACATGAGCCCGGACCACGTCGCCGCGCTGGTGGCGGCGGTGCATGAGTTGAGCGCGCGATAGCGCGCTTGCCTGAGGAACTGGGCGCGTTGAGCCCCTCTCCCACCGGGAGAGGGGTTGGGGTGAGGGTCGGCGCGCGCCACCACGCCGGCACTCGCTGCTGCCCTCCGCCCGAGGCGCGAACAGCAAAGAAGGTTCCAGCTTTCGCTGGAAATAACGAGGCAGCCCCTACGCCACCTGCTCCCGCGGCACCCCCTGCAGCAACGCCGCCAGCATCGCCCCCGTCACCGGTTTGCGCAGGAAACCCTGGAACCCCGCCGCCATCGCCTGCGGCTCGGCGTCGGCGTCGGCGCGGGCGGTGATCGCCAGCAGCGGACGATCGAAGCCCTGCAGCCGCAACTGCTGCGCCAGCGCCAGCCCATCCATGCCGGGCAGATCGAGATCTAGCAGCGCCGCGTCGAACGTTCCCGTCGCCGCTTCGGCCAGCGCCGCGAGCGCGTGCGCGACGTGGACGATGCGGTGTCCCTGCGCGCGCAACAGGCCGCAGATCACCTCGGCGACCGTCGGGTCGTCCTCCACCAGCAGCAGCGACAACGGCCCGCCGCGCGCGGCGAGCAGCGCCTGCGCGCCGTCCTGTTCGATCGGCAGCGCATCGTGCGGCAGCGGCAACTGGACGATGAAACGCGCGCCTTCGCCGGGCGCGCTCTCGACTTCGATCGAACCGCCCATCTCCGCGGTGAGTTCCTGCGAGATCGCCAGCCCCAGCCCGCTGCCGCCGTAGCGCGCGGCGGTGCGCGCGCCGTCGGCCTGTTCGAAGCGGCGGAACAGCCGCGCCTGCTGCTCGCTGGAAAGTCCCGGACCGGTGTCGGTCACCTCGAACCGCACGCCCTGCGGCGACAGCGCACGCACGCGCAGTTCGACCGAACCCCGCTCGGTGAACTTGATCGCGTTGGCGAGCAGGTTCAGCAGGATCTGGCACACGCGGTTCGCGTCGCCACGCATGCCGTGCGGGGCGTCATCGTCGACGATCACGCGGAACGCCAGCCGGCTCTGCTTCGCCAGCGGCGCCATCAGCGTCGCCGCGTCGTCGACGACGGTGCGCAGGTCGAACGGCTCGTCGGCCAGCTCCAGGCGGCCGGATTCGATGCGCGCCAGATCGAGCGCGTCGTTGACCAGTCGCAGCAGATGCCGGCCGGCGCGGCGGATCGAGTCGACGTGCCCGCGCTGGTGCGAATCCAGCGGCGTTTCCAGCAGCAGTTCGCTCATGCCCAGCACGCCGGTCATCGGCGTGCGAACTTCGTGGCCCAGCGTGGCGAGGAAGCGCGTCTTGGCGAGCGAGGCCTGCTTGGCGAGTTCGCGTTCGCGTTCCGACAGCTGCCACGCATGGCGTCGCTTCAGGCGGCGCCGGTACGCATCCGCGCTCCACCAGCCCACGGCCAGGATCATCGCGGCGAAGGAGGCGATCGCCGGCCACGTCTGCCACCACGGCGGTTTCGCGGTGACGGTCAGCGTTTGCGGCGCGGACCAGATGTTGTCCGCCGCGCGCGCGATGATCTGCAGCGTGTAGTCGCCGGGATCGAGCTGCGAATAGACGCGCTCGCCGCTGGCGTCGACGTCGACCCAGTCGGCGTCGTATCCGTTCATGCGGAAGCGGAACGCGTGGTTGCGCGCGTCGTTGAACGAGAGCAGGCGCGCGACCACGCGAAGGTCGCGGTCGCCGGGTTCGAGCACGATCGGCTTCGACGCGTCCAGCGGCGTGCGCACGTCGCCGCGGCTCACGTCCACGCCCTGCACCAGCAGGCGCGGCGATTGCAGTTCCGGGTGCACGTCGGCGGCGGTGAACATCACCAGGCCGTCGGGCGAGCCGACGAGGATGCGGTCGCGATCGCGCGTGGTCACCGGCTTGCCGGGGAATTCCTGGTTCGAGAGCCCGTCGCGCACGCTGTACACGCGCACGGCGCGACGCTCCGGATCGATGCGCAGCAGCCCGCGCACGGTGGTCGCCCAGACCACGCCTTCGCGATCGACGACCACGCCGTTGAGCGCGACTTCGGGCATGCCGGCCGAACGGTCGAGCCGCTGCATGCGCGTGAGCTTCGCGCCGTCCCAGCGGTACTGTTCGAGCACGCCCAGGCGCGCGATCCAGACGCGGTTGCGCCCCTCCATGGCGAAGCTGAGGATGGTGCCGCCGGGCGCGCCCGGCACGGGGATGAAGCGGCGCGCGGTGTAGTCCCATTGCGACAGGCCGTCCGACCACGCGAGCCACAGCGCGCCGTTCGGGCCCGCACCGATCTGCTGGATCGTGCCGCCTTCCGGCGGCCCGCGCAGGTCGCCGGGGACGATCGATTCCATCCGCACGCCTTCGGGCGTGCGCGCCTGCACCTCGCCGGCGGGACCGGCGATCCAGACCAGTCCGTCGGAGGTCTGCGCGAGGTACGCGCTGCCGCCGGGAATGGGGTCGCGCGGATCGTTCGCGGTCCAGCGCCGCACCTGCCCGGTCTTCGGGTCCAGGCGCACCAGGCCGTCGTGGTAGCTCGCCCAGACGTAGCCGGATCGGCCCTCCAGCACGTTGTAGACGATGTAGCCCTCGCTGAAGTCGCGCGCGACGTGGGCGATGTCGCCGGTGCGCGGATCGAAGCGGTCGAGCACGCCGCCGGTGCCGACCAGCCACATCGTGCCGTCGCTGCCGGGCGCGATGCCGTGCACGGCGGCGTTGCCGAGCGAGGCCGGATCGTCCAGCCGCCGCGAGTACAGCGCGAACTGGCGCCAGTTCGCCGGCAGGTACCACAGCCCGTTGCCGGCGCTGCCGAACCACACGCCGCCTTCGCGATCCTCCAGCGACGACGTCCACGACGGCCGCACCATGCCCTGCGACGCCGCGCTGAACAGCGGCACGTTCTGCACGCGTCCGTTCTGTTCGATGCCCATGCCCTGCGGCGTGTCGAACCAGTATTGCCCGGCGTGGTCGCGCACGAGGATGTCGAGCACCGTCGCGTCCGCGCCCAGCGCGCGGAACGGCGCGGCATCGAAGCGGCCGTCTGGACGGCGAACGCCGACGCCGCGCGGCGTGCCGAACCACAGCGTGCCGTCGGGCTGCACGCCGATCGAATTGATCACCGGCGAGGCGAACGCGTCCGTGCGCACGCGATCGAAATCGCGGCCGTTCCAGCGTGCCGCGCCGTCGCGCGTGGCGATCCACAGCTCGCCGGCCGGCGTGGTGCGCAGCTGGCTCACTTCCAGGCTGGGCAGGCTGTGCGGATCGTCCGGCTCGGGCACGAAACGCTGCACGCGGCCGTCGCGTCCGAGCCGGTGAAGGCCCGCCGACGCCGTGCCGAACCAGATCGCGCCGTCCGGCGTGGACGTCACGGACCACACGTTGTCGCTGCCGATCCCCGGCGTGTTGTGCGAGTCGTAATGGCGGAAGGTGCGGCGATCCGTGTCGAGCATCGCCAGCCCCGCCTGGCTGGTGCCGACCCAGATGCGGTTGCGCGCATCCACGTGCACCGACCACAGGTAGTTGTCGAGCAGCCCGTCGCCGGCCCGCCACACGCGGAAGGTGATGCCGTCGTAGCGCGCCAGGCCGTCGCTGGTGGCGATCCACAGGTAGCCGCTCTGGTCCTCGGCGATGCCGTTGATGCTGTTGGACGGCAGGCCGTCGGCGACCGTGAGCTGCCGCGGGCGCGGGATCGCCGGACCCGCGAAGGCGGCATGGCACACGGCGCACAACAGCAGCGCCCACAGCATTCGGATCATCCGGTTCCCCCGCCCACTTCAGGACGCACTCGCTTTCAGGATGCACGTCTTACGTGGGTCGGCGGGGATCGGCAAGGGGCGCCGCCGCTTCCCGCCACCACGGCGGCGCGCCCGCGCCTGCAACGGTTCGTTACGCCGCGGGTCCGCCCTGTTCACCCGCGTCCGCCTAGAATCCCGGCAACGTCCCCGCCGGAGAGCTCCGTGCCCGATCGTTCCGTGCCCGAGCGGATCCGCCCCGTTCTCCCCCGCGCCGCCTGGCTCGTGCTGGCGGCGCTCGGCGTGGCGCCGGCGGCCCCGGCGTTCGAGCCGCGCAGCTACGCGCTCGATCCGGTCCACACGCGGGTGCTGTTCGCGGTGGAGCACGCCGGATTCTCGAAGGCGTTGGGCACGGTCTCGGGCAGCACCGGCACGCTGGTGTTCGATCGCGACGACTGGCAAAGCGCGCGGCTGGACGTGCGCGTACCGCTGGAACGCCTGGACCTGGGCGATCCGAAGTGGAACGACGCCGTGCGCGCGAGCAACCTGCTCGACACCGGACGCCACCCCGACGCGCATTTCGTCTCCACGAACATCGAGCCCGTCGATGCCGACCACGCGAAGGTCTGCGGCGATCTCACCCTGCGCGGCGTCACCAGGCCGCTGTGCATGGACGTGACGCTCAACGCGTTCAAGCGCCATCCGCTGCCGCCGTTCCACCGCACCGCCGGTTTTTCCGCGACGGCGACGCTCAGTCGCGCGGCGTTCGGCATGAACGCGTGGCCGACCGTGATCGGCGATGCGGTCGAGCTTCGCATCGAGGCCGAGGCCGAGCTTTCGAAGAGCGGCGCGCAGGCGCCGGCCGATCCATCCGGCGAACCTTCCGAACCTTCCGAACCCCAATCCCAGGAACCCGAGCCCACGCCATGATGCTGAGAAATTCCGCCGAACGCTGGGGTCCGGTCAGCCAGTTGCTGCACTGGCTGATCGTGCTGCTGATCCTCGGCCTGGGCGTGGTCGGGCTGGTCATGGTCGAACTGCCGAAGTCGCCGCGCTGGTTCTGGGTCTACGACCTGCACAAATCCTTCGGGCTCACCGTGCTCGCGCTGATCGTGCTGCGCCTGCTGTGGCGCTGGTTCGCCGGCGCGCCGAAGCCGGTGCCGGGCACTCCGCGCTGGCAGGAACGCGTGGCCACCTCCACGCACGGCCTGCTGTATGCGCTGACCTTCGCCGTGCCGCTCTCGGGCTGGCTGTACGACTCGCTGAGCGGCCTGCGTCCGCTGCGCTGGTTCGGCCAGTTCAAGGTGCCCAAGCTCGCCGATCCGAGCCAGGCGCTCGCGCCGGTGATGCGCGACACGCACGAATGGCTGTTCTGGGCGCTGATCGCACTGGTCGCCGTGCATGCGGCGGCGGCGTTCTACCACCACCTGTTCCAGCACGACGCCACGCTGACGCGCATGCTGCCGCGCCGTCGCGCTTCTTCCCCCGATCCCGTTCCGGAGACCCGTTGATGTCGATCAAGCCCGCCCTGCTGGCGACCGTGCTGGCCGCGCTCGCCTTTCCCGCCTTCGCCGCCGACTACGTGCAGGCCGCCGGCTCGTCGCTGGTGTTCGCCAGCAAGTACGAAGGCGAAACCTTCACCGGCAAGATCCCGGGATTCGCGACGAAGCTGAGCTTCGATCCGGCGCAGCTGGCGACGTCGAAGCTCGACGTGACCATTCCCCTCGCCGGCGCGAACACCGCCAACAGCGATCGCGACGACACGCTGCGCGGCGCGGATTTCTTCTCGATCGCGAAGTTCCCGCAGGCGCGCTACACCGCGACGAAGTTCCGCAGCCTCGGCGGCAACCAGTACGCGGCCGACGGCACGCTGACCCTGCGCGGCGTGAGCAAGCCGGTGACGCTGACCTTCACCTGGACGCCGGGCGCGCAGCCGGTGCTGAGCGGCAAGGCCACCGTGAAGCGGCTGGATTTCGGCGTCGGCGGCGGCGACTGGGCCGACACGGCGCTGATTCCGAACGAGGTGGCGGTGAGCACGAAGGTGGTGTTCGCGCCGGCGAAGTGAGGGTGCCGTTGTAGCCCGGGCAAGCGGAGCGCACCCGGGGCAGGCGTAACAGCGGCGGTGTCCCGGGTGCGGCCTTCGGCCTTGCCCAGGCTGCAAAACCACAATCAACGACCGACGAACGCCACCACCTGCGCCACGTCGAACGGCCAGTCCAGCTCCACGCCGCGCGTCTCGTCGCGCAGCACCGGAACGCGCACGCCGTAACGCATCTCCAGCGCGTCGTCGCCGTCGATGAACACGCTCTCGAATTCGGGCACCCGAGCCTGCGCGAGCACCTCCAGCGCGAGGTCGCACAGGTGGCAATCGTCGCGCTGGAACAGCGTCAGCGGTGGTGCGACGGCGGGCACGTCCTGCATACGCAATGCGGCGGAGTATGGCGGGGCCGGCCCCGCGGGGCGCGTAGAATAGCGGTATTTCCGCCGCACCCGTCGTGCGCGCGGTGGCCTTTTCCGGAGCAGTGCGTGGCCGTCAGCAGTTTCGACCTCTTCAAGATCGGCATCGGGCCGAGTTCGTCCCACACCGTCGGCCCGATGCGCGCCGCCGCGCGTTTCGTGCAGCGCTGGCTGCTGGAAGGCGGCAACGGCGACGGCAGCGACCTGGCGCGTACCGTGCGCGTGCGCGCCGAAGTCTTCGGCTCGCTCGCGCTCACCGGCCGTGGCCATGGCACCGACAAGGCGGTGCTGATGGGCCTTGAAGGCCATCTGCCCAACGAGATCGATCCGGACCTGATTCCGGCGGCCCTGGAACGCATCCGCAGCACCAAGCGCATCCGCCTGTTCGACCGCCACGAGATCGGCTTCGACGAGAAGCACGACCTCATCATGAACAAGCGCCAGAAGCTGCCGTTCCACACCAATGGCATGCGCTTCACCGCTTTCGACGCGGACGGCAACGTGATCGCCACGCGCGACTACTACTCCGTCGGCGGCGGCTTCGTGGTGAACCAGGACGAAGCGGCGGAAGACCGCATCGTCGCCGACACGACCGAACTGCCCTATCCGTTCCACTCCGGCGACGAACTGCTCGCGCGCAGCCGCGACAGCGGATTGAGCATCGCGCAGCTGATGTACGCCAACGAACAGGTGTGGCGCACGCCGGCGGAGATCGACGCGGGGCTCGACGAGATCTGGAACGCGATGCAGGCGTGCGTGGCGCGCGGCATCCGCGAGAAGGGCACGTTGCCGGGTGGCCTGCATGTGTCGCGCCGCGCACCGGCGCTGCATGCGGAACTTGCGGCGCGGCCGGAAGCGGCGATGCGCGATCCGCTCACCACGCTGGACTGGGTCAACCTGTACGCGCTCGCGGTAAACGAGGAGAACGCCGCCGGTGGCCGCGTCGTCACCGCACCGACCAACGGCGCGGCGGGCATCATCCCCGCGGTGCTGCATTACTACGACCGCTTCTGCCCGGGCGCGAACATCCAGGGCGTGCGCACGTTCCTTTTGACCGCCGCGGCGGTGGGCATCCTCTACAAGGAAAACGCGAGCATCTCCGGCGCCGAGGTTGGTTGCCAGGGCGAAGTGGGCGTCGCGTGTTCGATGGCGGCGGCCGGTTTGACGGCGGCGATCGGCGGCACGTCGAGCCAGATCGAGAACGCGGCTGAAATCGGCATGGAACACAACCTCGGCCTCACCTGCGATCCGATCGGCGGGCTGGTGCAGATCCCCTGCATCGAACGCAACGCGATGGGCGCGGTGAAGGCGATCAACGCCAGCCGCATGGCGATGCGCGGCGACGGCAAGCACAAGGTGTCGCTCGACAAGGTCATCAAGACGATGCGCGACACGGGTCGCGACATGCAGGACAAGTACAAGGAAACGTCGCGCGGCGGGTTGGCGGTGAATGTGATCGAGTGCTGAGGGCACCCGTCATTCCAGCGAATGCCGGGATGACGTTGTTCTTTTGTAGCCCGGGTAAGCGAAGCGCACCCGGGAGCGCGGTCACTTCTCCAACCCGGGTGCGCTTCGCTTACCCGGGCTACAAAGACCACGACGCAAGCAACGTTCCCGCTCTCGCTGGAATGACGTCCAAGTGGTTCGCCGGTAACGCAGTGCCCCCACCCCCTCCCCCACACCGCCCATCGACCCGCCAGATCCGGCCCCTAAAGTTTTCCCGCCGCCGGCCGATGGGAACGGTGACCATCGGTCTGCTTCTCTGGGGAGGGGAGCGGCATGCAGGGGACTTACGACCTCAGGGCGATCGCCCTGTCGTTCCTTATCGCCTGGTTCGCGGCGTTCGTCGCGATCCAGCTCGTCGGACGCGTGCGCAGCGCGACGGCACGGCGCACGCCGCTGTGGGTGTGGGCGGGAGGAACCGCGTTCGGGCTGGGCATCTGGTCGATGCACTTCACCGGGATGATGGCCTTCCGCCTGCCGGTGCCGCTGGTCTACGACGTGCGCGTCACCGCGTTGTCGATGGTGCCGGCGGTGCTCGCCTCGGTGCTCGCGCTGTACGTGGCCGGCACGCGCACGCGCAGCTTCGCGCAGGTCCTGCTCGCCGCGATGTGCATGGCCATCGGCATCTGCAGCATGCATTACATCGGCATGGCGGCGATTCCCTTTGCGCCGGCCGCCACGTATTCGCCGTTCTGGATCGTCGCCTCGGTCGTCGTCGCGCTGGCCGTGTCGATGGTGGCGCTGCACCTGCTCACGCGTTTCTCGTGGGTCGGCAACGAACCCCGCTTCGGCGTGCAGCTCGGCGCCGCGGCGCTGATGGCGCTGGGCGTGTGCGGCACGCATTACACGGGGATGGCGGCGTTGCAGATCGCGCCGGACGCGATGTGCGTGACCGCGCCCGGCACGGTGCCGGGCGAGCAGCTCAGCCTGGTGATCGTCGGCATCGCGCTCATCTATCTCGCGGCGATCACCATCGGCTCGCAGCGCGACCTGCACGCCAGCGAGCAGCGTTTCCGCGCGCTCGTCGACGGCGCGCCCGGCGCGATGATCATCGTCGATGCGGACGGCCGCATCTCGCTGGCGAACGTGGAAGCCGAGCGCCTGCTCGGCTACGCGCGCGGCGAACTGGTCGGCCATCCCATCGAAGTGCTCATTCCCGAACGCCTGCTGCCGTCGTGCCCGCAGGAACGCGCGCGTTTCCTGCGCGTGCAGCGTCGCGTGCACCTGGGCGGCGGCGAGCATGAACTGCACTGCCTGCGGCGCGACGGCGGCGAGGTGCCGGTCGAACTGGGCCTGAGCCCCATCACCGTGCAGGGCCGCAACATCGTCGTGGCCTCGATCATGGACCTCACCGAGCGCAAGCAGGCGCAGGACCGCATCGCGCGGCTGGCGTATTTCGACGCGCTCACCGGGCTTCCCAACCGCAGCCGGTTCGAACTGCGCCTGGAACAGGCGCTGGCGCAGCGCGATCCCGACGGCTTCGGCCTGATCTTCGCCGACCTCGACGGCTTCAAGGAAATCAACGATTCGCTCGGCCACAGCGCCGGCGATCGCGTGCTCGCGCAGATCGCGCACCGCCTGCGCGAAGGCGTGGGCGAGCGCGGCGAAGTGTTCCGCTTCGGTGGCGACGAATTCATCATCCTGCTGCCCAGCGGTTCGCCGACGCGCGATGCGGGCATCGCCGAGGAGCTCATCCGCCGCGTCGCCGTGCCGCTGTGGATGGAAGGCGAACAGCTCGGCGTCACGCTGAGCCTGGGCAGCGTGCGGCATCCCGAACACGGGCGCGACCACGACCAGCTGCTCAAGCGCGCCGACATCGCGATGTACCAGGCCAAGGGCGCGGGCAAGAACGTGCACCTGCGTTTCCTGCCCGACATGGAAGCGTCGGTGACGCGCCGCTTCGCGATGCTCAACGAACTGCGCAGCGCGCAGGAGCTCGGCCAGCTGGTGCTGCTGTACCAGCCGATCATCGAGCTGCGCCGTCGTCGCATCGTCGGCGCCGAGGCGCTGGTGTACTGGGATCATCCGCGACATGGGCGCATCACGCCGTCCACGTTCATTCCGGTGGCAGAAGAGCACGGCCTGATCGAGCAGCTCGGCGAATGGGTGCTGGAGGAAGCCGTGCGCCAGTCCTCCGCATGGCGCGCGCGCGGGCTGACGCCGATGCGCATGGCGGTGAACGTCTCCAGCGCGCAGTTCCGCGATGCGAACCGCCTGCGCAACGCGGTCGATCGCGTGCTGCGCCGGCACGGATACCCGGCCGACGGTCTGGAGCTGGAAATCACCGAGCGACAGATCATGACCGACCCCGCCTCGAGCGTGGCGACGATGAACGCGCTGTCCGACCTCGGCGTGGCGATGGCGCTGGACGATTTCGGCACGGGCTATTCGAGCCTGAGCCACCTGCGCGAATTCCCCCTGCGCAAGCTGAAGATCGACCGTGCGTTCACCGACCAGATCGACCGCGATCCCGGCGGATTGGCGATCGTGCGCGCGGTGATCGAACTCGGCCGCAACCTCGGCATGCAGGTGGTGGCCGAAGGCGTGGAACGCGAAGCGCAGGTGGCACCGCTGCTGGCGGCCGAATGCGCGCTGGTGCAGGGGTTCCTGTTCGGGGCGCCGATGCTGGCGTCGGAATTCGAGCGCCGCCTGCTGCGACCGATGCCGGCCTGAGTCGGGCCGGACAACACCGCATCGCGCAAGGCGATGCGGCGCCGCAGCATGCGCGACGACGCGTTGCGGCCTGTCTTCTCGCGTTTAACGATTGTCTTTCGGACAATCATTAAGTCGGCGTGATGCGGCGCCGTTTTCAGGCTGCCCCGCACGCGCGTTCGTCGGCGCCAGGCGGTAGCCGGCGCGAAATGCGGATGCGATCACAGATCGACCCCCAACCCGCTGACAACGTTGTCAGCCATCGACCGGACCATTCCACGCGGCATGACGCCGCCGGCTCCGGTTCCGTTCCTGCCGGAGGTGAGCGTGTCGGATTCGCGCCAGATCGGCTTCATCGCGCAAGCGCCCATCGCACGCGGCGGCGTGCGTCCACCTGCGGCACCCGGGGGTCACTAAAGGCGCCGGGCCCGGTCGGGGCCGGCATGTGTGTGGCGGTCAATCTCGTATGGGAGGGAAGCTCATGAGAGTTGCAACCAGGAATGCCGCAAGACCGGTCGCGTTCGCGCTGTCCACGTTGCTCGCGCTGGCCGCGATGCCCGCCGTGCACGCGCAGACGGTGTCGTGCGCCGCGATACCGGCGTGGACCGCGTCCACCATCTACAACCCCGGCGACAAGCTGGTCTATCAGAACCGCCTGTACCAGGCGAACATCCAGATCTGGAACGCGCCGCCGACGCACTGTCCCAGCTGCGGCTGGTACAGCGACCTCGGCGCGTGCGGCACCGGCGGCACGAACCAGCCGCCGAGCGTGACGCTCACCTCGCCCGCCAACGGCGCCAGCTATAACGCCGGCAGCAACATCGCCGTGACGGCGAATGCGAGCGACAGCGACGGCAGCGTCGCGAGCGTCGAGTTCTTCCGCGGCACCGTGTCGCTGGGCGTCGACACCACAGCGCCGTATGCGGTGACCTGGAGCAACGCCACCGCCGGCAGCCACGGCTTCACCGCGAAGGCCACCGACAACCAGGGCGCGACGACCACCTCGAGCGCGGCGAACATCACCGTCAACGGCAACCCGCCGACCGACACCACGCCGCCGAGCGTGCCGACCGGATTGTCGGCGACGGCGCTGTCGTCCAGCAGCATCGCGCTGAGCTGGAACGCGTCCACCGACAACACCGGCGGCGCGGGCGTGGCGGGCTACGACGTGTATCGCGGCGGCACGCTGATCGCATCGCCTACCGCGACCAGCTACACCAACAGCGGCCTCGCGGCGAACACCACCTACAGCTACACCGTGCGTGCGCGAGACGCGGCCAATCCGTCCAATGCCTCCGCTCAGAGCAGCGCGGTGAGCGCGAAGACGCTCGACGGCGGCACCGGCGGCAACAAGCGCGTGATCGGCTATTTCGCGCAGTGGGGCATCTACGCCCGCAACTATCGCGTGAAGAACATCGACACCAGCGGTTCGGCGTCGAAGATCACGCACATCAACTACGCCTTCGGCAACGTGCGCAACAACCGCTGCCAGGTCGGCGTGACGATCCCGACGAACGAAGCGACCGGTGAAGGCGGCGATGCGTTCGCCGATTACACCAAGGCTTTCCAGGCCGGCGAAAGCGTGAGCGGCGCGGCCGACACCTGGGACCAGCCGCTGCGCGGCAACTGGAACCAGCTCAAGCAGCTCAAGGCGAAGTACCCGAACATCAAGGTGCTGATCTCGCTCGGCGGCTGGACCTGGTCGCGTGGATTCGCCAGCGCGGCGCGTCCGGAGAACCGCGTGGCGTTCGTGTCCTCGTGCATCGATGCGTACATCCGCGGCAACCTGCCCGTCACCGACGGCGCGGGCGGTCCGGGTGCGGCGGCAGGCGTGTTCGACGGCATCGACCTGGACTGGGAATACCCGTCCGCATGCGGCCTGACCTGCGGCACGCCGGAGGAAAGCGCCAACTTCACCGCGCTGCTGGCCGAGTTCCGCCGCCAGCTCGACGCGGTGCGCCCCGGCCTGCTGCTGACCATCGCCGCCGGTGCGGGCGTGGACAAGGTGCGCGTCACCGATCCGGGCGCGTACAGCCAGTACCTGGATTACATCAACGTGATGACGTACGACTTCCACGGCACGTGGGATGCGCGCACGAACCATCACTCGGCGCTGTTCGATTCGCCGAACGATCCGTCCACGGGCGACCAGCGGCTCTACAACAGCAACGATGCGATGGAGGCCTTCCTCACGCGCGGCGTGCCGGCGTCGAAGCTCAACCTCGGCATCGGTTTCTACGGCCGCGGCTGGACCAACGTGCCCAACGTCAACAACGGCCTGTACCAGACCGGCTCCGCCGCGCCTGGCACGTATGAAGCCGGCAACGAGGACTACAAGGTCCTGAAGGACCGCCCCGGCACCGTTTATACCGACGCGAACGCGCGCGCCACGTGGAAGTACGACGGCAACACGTTCTGGAGCTACGACACGCCCGCGATGGTCACCGAGAAGATGGGCTACGTGAAGGCGCAGAACCTCGGCGGCGCGTTCTTCTGGGAATTCAGCGGCGACGATGCAAGCGGCACGCTGGTCAACGTGATCAGCAATGGCCTGAAGTGATGCGCTGAACGCGCTCTCCCCGGACCCGGCAACGGGTTTGCCCCTGGCGCCGATCCCCTGCGATCGGCGCCTTTTTTCGGGCTTCCACGCGTGATGCGTTCATCGCGTGGCGTCGAGCACGTAGCCTTCGCCGTGGATCGCATCCAGCGGCAGCTGCGTGCCGCAGCCATCGGCGACCTTGCGTCGGAGGCGATACACCAGCGAATCCAGGCGGTGCGAATCGAACCCGCCATCGGCGAACGCGTCCGCCAGCGCCTCGCGCGTGACCAGCTGGCCGGGCGTGAGCAGGAGTCGTTCGAGCAGCCGCCGTTCGGTGCGCGTGAGAGGGACGGCGCTGCCGTCGGGGCAGATCAGCGCCCAGCCGTCGGCATCCAGCCGCCAGCGCGGATCAGCGTCGGTCGAGGTCGGTCGATCCATCGGGCGCACCTTGACGAAACCTGCGCCGATCCTATCCAGCGCGCCGCGCGCCCACATAGGCCAGACGTTGGTGTGCCGCGCGGTCGCCGGCGAACCGGCACGCGGCGCCTCATGGCCGTCGCGACCGCTGGGGTAAGGTCGGGCCTTCCCCCTTCCACGGAGCCCTTCCGATGCGTCCGACGTTGTCCGCCTGCGCGCTGTCGCTGGTCCTCGCCCCGTCCATCGCCCTGTGCGCCGATGCGCCCGCGCCCGCGCCCGGCGCGGCGTCCTACGGCATGGAACTGGAAGGCTTCGAGTATCCGTATCCGGTGAAACACCACGCATTCACCTCGCAGGGCGAAGCGTTGCGCATGGCCTACCTGGACGTCGCACCGTCCACCCCGAACGGCCGCACCGTGGTGCTGCTGCACGGCAAGAACTTCTGCGCGGCGACGTGGGAGTCGGCGATCCGCGCGCTCACCGGCGCCGGTTACCGCGTGATCGCGCCGGACCAGGTCGGCTTCTGCAAATCGACCAAGCCCGGGCATTACCAGTACAGCTTCCACCAGCTCGCCGCGAACACGAACGCGCTGCTGCGCTCGCTGGGCATCGAGCGCGCGAGCGTCGTCGGCCACTCGATGGGTGGCATGCTCGCCACGCGTTACGCGCTGATGTATCCGGCGCAGGTCGAACGCCTGATGCTGGTCAATCCGATCGGGCTGGAAGACTGGAAGGCGCTCGGCGTGCCGTGGGCGAGCGTGGACGCGAACCTTGCCGGCGAACTGAAGACCAGCTTCGATTCGATCAAGCGTTACCAGCAGCAGGTGTACTACAGCGGCCAGTGGAAGCTCGGGTACGACCGCTGGGTCGGCATGCTCGCCGGCCTGTACGCCGGCCCGGGAAAGCAGCGCGTCGCATGGAACCAGGCGCTGACGACGGACATGGTGTTCACGCAGCCCGTCGTGCACGAGTTCGCGCAGCTGCGCGTGCCGACGACGTTGTTCATCGGACAGCGCGACCGGACGGCGATCGGCCGCGACCGCGCATCGCCCGAACTGCGCGAGCGGCTTGGCGATTATCCGGCGCTGGGCAAGCGCGCGGCGAAGGCGATTCCGGATGCGACGCTGGTGGAGTTCGACGACCTGGGGCATTCGCCGCACGTGGAAGCGCCGGCACGGTTCGAGAAGGCGTTGCTGGAGGCGTTGGCGGTGAAACGGTGAGTGTCGCGTGCGGGCGCGCTGTGAATGACGGCTCGCTTGAGCCGCTCTCCCATTGGCGACCCGAGGGAGTGAACCGCTGAGCGGGGATGGGCGGGAGGCGGGAGGCGCGACCACGCTGGCATTCGCGAGCTTGCGCCGTTGCCTTTGGAGCCCGGGTAAGCGAAGCGCACCCGGGAGCGCGGTCGCCTCCCCTACCCGGATGCGCTTCGCTTACCCGGGCTGCAAGCGCAAGCCGTCATCACGGCGAGCGCCGGGATGGCGTGCAACTCCCACGGCTGCGCAATACCCGCAACACATCATCCAGCAACCCCGCCGCAGTCACCTCCGCACCCGCACCCGGGCCCTGGATCACCAGCGGCTGCGTCGCATAACGATCCGACCAGATCGCCACGCGGTTGTCCGTTCCCGCGCCGCCGGCGAGCGGATGATCCGACGCGAGCGATTCCAGCCCGACGCTCGCCCGCCCGTCCTGCAATCGCGCGATGAAGCGCAGCTTCTCCCCGCGCTTGTACGCCGACTGGAAGCGCTCGCGCAGCGGCGTGTCGAGGGCGGGCAGCGCGGCGTCGAGCGCGTCCTTCGACAGGATCGCCAGTTCCGGCGGTACCAGCGAGGCGACGTCGACGTCGCACGCTTCCAGCTCCACTCCCGCCGTGCGCGCGAGGATCAGCAGCTTGCGGCGCACGTCCTCGCCGGAGAGATCGTCGCGCGGATCCGGCTCGGTGTAGCCGGCGTCGCGCGCCTGCCGCACCAGCGCGGAGAACGGGCGCATGCCGTCGTACTGGTTGAACAGCCACGCGAGCGATCCCGACAACACGCCGGCGATGGCATGGATGCGGTCGCCGCCCTCGCGCAGTTCGCGCAACGACCGCAGCAGCGGAAGCCCTGCGCCGACGGTCGCGCTGTCGCCGTAACGCGCATCGCCCGCGAGCGACGCCGCACGGATCGCCCGCCATCGCGACAACGACGTGCCTTGGCCGATCTTGCACGCGGTGGCGACGTGGATGCCCTGTGCGAGCCAATGCGCATGACGCTCGGCGACCGCCTCGCTCGCGGTCGCGTCGATCACCACGCGCGGCCCGTCCCCGCGCAAAGCGGCATCGACCGCATCGAGCGAACTGCCCTGCGGCGCCAGCGCGAGTCGACGCAGCGCGTCGCCCGGTGCGAGTCCCGAACGATCGCCCGCACACGCGCGCGAATTGGCGACGTGCACGAGTTCCAGGCGTTCGCCGAGCGGCGATGCGCGCCACGACGCGAGCCGCGCGAGCACCGCGCTTCCGACCGTGCCGGTACCGAGCAGCGCCACCCGCGCCGGTACGGCCTGCGCGGCCGAAGCGCGCGCGACTTCGACCGCCGCCACGCTCATCGTTTGACGCGCTCGGCAATCGCCACGGCCTGTTCCGCGCGCTCCAGCGCGACGGCGATGTCGGCGACCAGATCGTCGACATGCTCGATGCCCACCGACAACCGCAGCAGACCGTCGCCGATGCCCGCGGCTTCGCGCGCTTCGGCCGACATCGCCGCGTGCGTCATCGTCGCCGGATGCGCGACCAGGCTTTCCACGCCACCGAGCGATTCGGCCAGCGTGAAGCACTGCAGTCCGTCGAGGAACGCGCGCACCGCATCGACGCCGCCGTCGAGTTCCACGCTCAGCATCGCGCCGAAACCGTCCTGCTGGCGCGCGGCGAGCGCGTGCCCCGGGTGCGATTCCAGTCCCGGGTAATGCACGGCGCGCACCGCCGGATGCGCGTCGAGCAGCGACACCAGCGCCTGCGTGTTCTCCTGGTGCACGCGCAGGCGCGCATCGAGCGTGCGCAGGCCGCGCAGGGTGAGGAAGCTGTCGAACGGCGAGCCCGTCAGTCCCAGCGCGTTGGCCCACCACACCAGCTGCTGGTGTTGCTCGGCGTCGCGCGCGACGACCGCGCCGCCGACCACGTCGCTGTGGCCGTTGATGTACTTGGTCGTGGAATGCAGGACGAAATCCGCGCCGAACGCGATCGGCTGCTGCAGCGCCGGCGAAAGGAACGTGTTGTCCACGACGGTCAGCGCGCCCTTCGCCTGTGCGGCTTCGATCACGAAGCGCAGATCGGTGATGCGCAGCAGCGGGTTCGACGGCGTTTCGATCCACACCACCGTGGGATCGCTCGCCAGCGCATCGGTCAGCGCGCGCGGATCGGTGAGGTCGGCGGTGATCAGTTCGAACGCGCCCTTCTTCGCCAGCGCATTGAACAGGCGCCAGCTGCCGCCGTAGCCGTCGTGCGGCACGACCAGGCGGTCGCCGGGCTTGAGCAGCGCGTGCAGCAGCAGCGTGATCGCGCCCATGCCGGTGGCGGTGACGACACCGCCGGCGCCGCCTTCGAGTTCGGCCAGGGCTTCGCCCAGCAGGTCGCGGGTCGGGTTCCCGCTGCGGGTGTAGTCGTACTGCCGCTTCTCGTTGAAACCGGCGAAGCTGAAGTTGGACGACAGCACGATCGGCGGCGTCACCGCGCCGAAGGCGGTGTCGCGGTCGATGCCGGCGCGGACCGCGGCGGTACAGCGGTTGCGCGTGCTCATGCGGCCACCTCCAGCGCGTCGTCGAGCGCTTCGCCGAGGATCTGCGCGATCGCGCCCTCCTCCTTCAGGAACGCATCGTGTCCATACAGCGAGCGGACCACGCGCAGGCGCGTTTCGCCGCGAAGACGCTCCACCAGGTCGTAGGCATCCGACACCGGCACGAGGCGGTCTTCGGCGACGGCGACGACGGTCACCGGCAGGCGGATCGTGGTCGGATCCACGTCCTGCAGGTCGATGGATTCGGACAGGCGCAGATAGGCCGTGGTCGAAGTGCGCTGCACGTAGCTCGCGCCGCAATGATCGAGGTAGTCCTCCGCACCCACGCGCACGCGGCCTTCGCTCACCTGCGCCGGTTCGAAGCGCGCGTCGAACTCCTCCGGCGTGCGGTAGCTCAGGATCGCCAGCTGCCGTGCGAGCGCGAGGCCATGCGTCTCATCGCACTGCAACGCACCCAGCGCGACGGCGCGGCGCTGCAGCGCGCGCCATGCGCTCGCATACGGATGCGCGCGATGCACGCCGCTGATCGCCACCAGCTGTTCGACGCGCGCACCGTGTCGCGCGGCGAACTGCAGGCCGACCATCGCGCCGTACGAGCAACCGACGAACGCCTGCAGGCGCGCGACCTGCAACACGTCGAGCAGCGCGGCGATGGCGTCGGCCTGGTCGGCGGGGTCGAGCGGCGTGTCGAGGGTGCCGTCGGCGCCGATCCAGTCGAAGGCGATCAGGCAGCGCTCGCGCGGATCCAGCGGCTTGCCCGCGCCGACCTGCTGCTCCCACCAGCCGCTTTCGGGAAACGCGGCGCTGGCGGCGAGGTGGCGATGCGCCGAGATGCCGCCCGCGACGAACACCGCCGGCAGCGTGCGATCGCCCAGGATCTCGTAACGCAGCGCGATGCGACGCGTGCCGGCGTGGCGAAGGTCCAGGTCGACCGTGCATTCGCCGCGCTGCGCGTGGATGGCGTTGGCGAACACGGCGGCGTGCACGACGGGATCGAACGCGTCGATGCGCTCGGCCGGCGCGACGTCGGAAGCGAGGGCGGAAACGGGGGCGAAGCTCATGGCGGCATCCTTGAAGACGAAGGGCCACCGAGCCTGCGAGTCGCACTGCGCGCCCCGCGGGACGCGCATCGCAACCATCTTTCGACCGGCGCCTGGCGCGCCCCGTCGCAGGAATTGGCACCTTCGCCCGCGCTTGCGCGCTGGGTTGGGTTGCCCCGGCTTCAAAGGGCCTGTCCCTCAGCCGGTCTCGATGGATGGCCGCAGTCTGCCCCCGGCCGGCGGGGCTGTCAATCGCTTCATCCGCATATAGCGATTTATTATGTCAGTCACGTCCCCGGCTCCCGATGCAAAGTCGGCCCGAATACACTTCGGCGATGACTCCCCGCCTGTCCGCCCCCGCCGCCATCGCGTTCGCGCTGGCGGCCCTGGCCTCCGCCTGTTCCACCGTCCGCCCCGTCGAGCCCGCGGCGGTTTCCGTACCCGCCGCCAAGCCGGAACCGCGCACCGTGCTGGAGCGCTACGTCTCCGGCGAAAGCGCGCAGGACGAACTGGATTCGCTCGCCACCTGGACCACCGAGGAAGGCGCGACGTGGCTGCTCGCCACCGCGAAATCGACGGATCGGCTGGTCGTGTTCGACGCCGACACCGGTCGTCGCCTGCGCGAGGTCGGCGGCGAGGGTTCGGCGCCCGGGCAGTTCAACCGCCCCAACGGCATCGCGGTGTACGGCGATTACGTGTTCGTGGTCGAACGCGACAACCATCGCGTGCAGGTGCTGTCGCTGCCTTCGTTCGCGCCCGTCGGCACGTTCGGCGGAGAGGAACTGCGCAGCCCGTACGGTGTGTGGCTCACCGAGACCGAGCCCGGCGAGCTGGAGGCCTACGTCACCGACAGCTTCATGTACGGGAAGAAGTTCGACGAAGTGCCGCCGCTGGCCGAACTGGACCAGCGCGTGCGCCGTTACCGCGTGCAGTTCGACCAGGCGGGCCGGCTTCGTGCGTCGTACGCGGGATCGTTCGGCGACACCACGCCGGACGCCGCGCTGCGCATGGTCGAATCCATCGCGGGCGATCCGGCGAACGATCGCCTGCTGATCGCCGACGAGGACCGTCGCCACGAATCCACGCTGCGCGAGTACAGCTTCAGCGGCAAGTACACCGGCCGCAGCCTGCCGCAGGACAGCTTCGCCGCGGAGGCCGAAGGCGTCGCGCTGTGGAGCTGCGCCGACGGCAGCGGTTACTGGATCGCGGTCGACCAGCTCGCACCGCTGACGATCTTCCACCTGTTCGACCGCACGACGCTGGAACCGCGCGGCAGCTTCGAAGGCGAGACGACCGCGCACACCGACGGCGTCGCGCTGCATGCGGCGTCCACGCTGACGTTCCCGGCCGGCGCGCTGTTCGCCGTGCACGACGACAAGTCGGTGTCGGCCTTCGACCTGGCCGAAGTCGCGCGCGTGCTGCAGCTCTCGCCCGACTGCGCGCAGTGACGCGATGACGCGCGCGCGCCGCCATGCGGTCTGGTTCCTCGGTGCCGTCACGCTGCTGACGGCGTTCGGCGCGGGCGCGGCGAAGATCTACCGCTGGACCGACCGCAACGGCATCACGCATTACGGCGACCACGTGCCGGACGCGCCGCCTTCGCAGGTGAAGACCATCCCGGTGGAAGGCGAACCGGGCGCGATCGCGCGGCTGCGCATCGAGAACGACGGCGACCGTTTCCTCGCCTTCGCCGACAACCGCCTCTCCGGCCCGGTGGAGGTGCAGCTGGATTTCAGCCGCAGCGACAACGTGATCGGCAATCCGGTGCTGCCGGCGCGCGCCACCGTCGCGGCGCGCAGCAGCGCGCTTGTCGCCGTGCTGAGTTCCGCCGATCCCGACCGCGGCTTCGATTTCGAGTTGCAGATGGACAGCCTGCCGGGTGATCCCTCGGCGCGTCCGCGCGACGTCGAATACCTGTTGCCGTTGCAGCAGGCACAGTTCCGCATCGACCAGGGCTATGGCGGGCATTTCAGCCATCGCGACGAACAGAACCGCTACGCGGTCGACTTCGCCGCCGATATCGGCACGCCGGTACTCGCCGCGCGCGATGGCGTGGTGATGCAGGTGGAATCCGACTTCGACAAGGCCGGGCTCAATCTGGAGCGTTACGGCGGTCGCGCGAATTTCGTGCGCATCCTGCACGAGGACGGGGCGATGTCGCTGTACGCGCACCTGAAATCCGAAGGCGCGCTGGTGCGCGTGGGTCAGCGCGTGCGGGCGGGGCAGCAGATCGGGCTGTCGGGCAACACCGGCTTCACCACCGGCCCGCACCTGCATTTCGCGGTGCAGGTCAATCGCGGGATGAAGCTGGAGTCGATCCCGTTCCGCATGACGGGGCCGCAGGGGCCTTTGCGGATCGCGGGGAATTAGCGCGGCTGCCATGCGGCGGCGATAACGAAGCAGGCGACACCCTCACGGGCGGTTGTAGTCCGGGTAAGCGAAGCGCACCCGGGGACCGCGTGACAGCTCCCGGGTGCGCTTCGCTTACCCGGGCTACAAAAGCTACAAAAGCGGCGAAGGCACGGACAACGCAAAGGCCGCGTCACCGACGCGGCCTTCCGAACGAACGAGCTCCTACGCCGCCTGCGCCGCCGACGGCTCCACCATATCGCGCCATTGCGGCAGCCGGTCGAGCACGTTGACGCTGCGCAGGTAGCCTTCGTCCAGCGGCGCGCCGGCGACCAGCGATGCAGCGACGTGCACGGCGCCGGCGACCCAGAACCCGCTCGCCTTCAAGCGTCCGGGGCGGTGCTGGAACGCCACGCCTTCGACGATCGGCATCGGCAGGCCCCACAGGCCCAGCAGGTACGCACCGGCTTCGGCGTAGTGCGGGCCGGTCGAACCTTCCGAGCCGTCGGACACGCCGGGCAGCAGCTTGCCGACTTCCGCCAGCAGGCCGGCGGTCGCGGCGAGTTCGGCGCTCGGGCCAGCGAGCAGGCGACGCGCCAGGCGCGACGTGCGCAGCGCGCGGTCCTGGATCGCCTCGCGTTCCTTTCCGGCCAATTGCGTCGGGCCGAAGGCCTCGCTCGCCAGCACCAGGCGCAGCAGTTGCTGGTGGCCCAGGCGCGTGACCGCGGCGCGGATGTCGGTGATCTCGCGACCTCCGGAGAAGTACGCCGAATTGCACAGGCGCAGCACCTTGGCGACGATCGCCGGGTCCTGCGAGAGCATCTGCGCGATGGCGGCGTTGCTCGCGTCGGGGTCGCGCAGCAGGCGCGAGAGTTCCAGGTACAGGCGCGGCGGCGGCGGCAGCGAACCGACGCGGCCCACGGCCTGCTTGAGTTCTTCGCTGCCCAGCACGTTGCGAAGTTCGGCGACGCTGTCGACGGCCTCGATCAGCTCGCCCGCGTCGAGCGGTCGCGACAGCAGCCGGTGCGCGCAGTCCAGGCCCTGCAGCATGCTGCTGTCCTCGCCCTGGTCCAGCAGCAGCACGCGCACCGCCTGCGGGTGCAGGCTGGACATCTGCGACAGCAGCGCCGGGCCCGGCACCGCGCCCACGCGCATCCCGCACAGGACCACGTCGACTTCCGTGAGCGACAGCGCCGCGTCGGCCTCGGTGAGCCAGTGCACGTCCCAGCCCAGGTCGAAATAGCCCAGCGACTCTTCGAATTCGCCGGCGCGGCCGGCGTCCTCACCCACGATCACAATGCGCACTGCAACCCCCGGCATACGGAATACGGATATCCATGACGGGTAGCGGCCCGGAAAGGCCGGGCTTTAGGAGGTGCTGAACGGGGATGTTCTGAACTGGGAGCACGCGCACACTTTCGGGGTCCGCGGCGAACCGTTTGGCGGTCGCGCAGGGGCGCCTGGGAGGCGGACGATTCGCGCCGTATGTCTGGCCCGGACCCTGGGAGATCGCGCTGGTTTGCTCCGAACGCCGAGCTCGAAGCTCGGGGCGCCGAGCTGTTTGCTCCGAACGCCGAGCCCGGAGCTCGGAAGGCCGGCCTATTTGCCCCGTATGCCGAGCTTGAAGCCCGGGGTACCGAGCTGCTCGCTCCGGACGCCGAACCCGGAGCTCGGATCGCCGGGCCATTTGCCCCGAACGCCGAGCTCGAAGCTCTGGGCGCCGAGCTGTTTGCTCCGAACGCCGGGCCCGGAGCTCGGAAGGCCGGGCTGTTTGGTCCGAACGCCGAGCTCTGAGGCCGGAACGCCGAGCGATGTGCTCCGGACGCCGGGCCCGGAGCTCGGCCGGATCGCCAGCCCGTCGCCCCCGACGGCCGCCAAGGCCAGCCGCGTATAATTCCCGCCCTTCCCGACTACCGACCCGCGGACCGCCGTTCGGCCCGTCCGCGCCTCCGTTGCCATGTCCGACGTTTCCCTCGAAGCCGCCCGCCGCCGCACGTTCGCGATCATCTCGCACCCCGACGCCGGCAAGACCACGCTCACCGAAAAGCTGCTGCTGTTCGGCGGTGCGATCCAGATGGCCGGCTCGGTCAAGGGCCGCAAGGCCGCGCGCCACGCGACCTCCGACTGGATGGCGCTGGAAAAGGAGCGCGGCATCTCGGTGACCAGCTCGGTGATGCAGTTCCCCTACGAGGACCGCATCGTCAACCTGCTCGACACCCCGGGCCACGCCGACTTCGGCGAGGACACCTACCGCGTGCTCACCGCGGTGGACTCGGCGCTGATGGTCATCGACGTCGCCAAGGGCGTCGAGGAGCGCACGATCAAGCTGATGGAGGTGTGCCGCCTGCGCGACACGCCCATCATGACCTTCATCAACAAGCTCGACCGCGAGGGCAAGAACCCGATCGAGCTGCTGGACGAAGTGGAAAGCGTGCTGAAGTTCCAGTGCGCGCCGATCACCTGGCCGATCGGCATGGGACAACGCCTGAAGGGCGTGGTGCACCTGGTGACCGGCGAGGTGCACCTGTACGAACAGGGCCGCAACTTCACCCGCCAGGATTCGACGATCTTCGCGTCGATCGACGATCCCGCTCTGGAAGAACGCATCGGCACGCAGATGCTGCAGGAACTGCGCGACGAGCTGGAACTCGTCGAAGGCGCCTCGCATCCCTTCGACGTCGCGAAGTACCTCGCCGGCGAACAGACGCCGGTGTTCTTCGGCTCGGCCGTCAACAACTTCGGCGTGCAGCTGCTGCTGGACTTCTTCGTCGAGCACGCGCCCTCGCCGAAGCCGCGCGCGGCGACCTCGCGCGAAGTCGCCGCGTACGAGCCCAAGCTCAGCGGCTTCGTCTTCAAGATCCAGGCGAACATGGACCCGCAGCATCGCGACCGCGTGGCGTTCATGCGCGTGTGCTCGGGCAAGTTCACCGCCGGCATGAAGGCCTTCCACGTGCGCAGCGGCAAGGAAGTGAAGCTCGCCAACGCGCTGACCTTCATGGCCAGCGACCGCGAGATCGCCGAAAGCGCGTGGCCGGGCGACGTCATCGGCATCCACAACCACGGCACCATTTCCATCGGCGACACGTTCACCGAAGGCGAATCGCTGAGCTTCACCGGCATTCCGAACTTCGCGCCGGAGCTGTTCCGCCGCGCGCGACTGCGCGACCCGCTCAAGCTCAAGCAACTGCAGAAGGGCCTGGCGCAGTTGTCGGAAGAAGGCGCGACGCAGTTCTTCCGCCCGCTGATGAGCAACGACCTGATCCTCGGCGCGGTCGGTGTGCTGCAGTTCGACGTCGTCGCGTACCGCCTGAAGGACGAGTACGGCGTGGACGCGAGCTTCGAGCAGGTGAGCGTCGCGACGGCGCGCTGGATCCGCTGCGACAACGAGAAGAAGCTCGAGGAATTCCGCGACAAGAACGCGATGAACCTCGCGCTCGACGCGGCGGGCCAGCTGGTTTACCTCGCGCCTACGCGCGTGAACCTGCAGCTCGCGCAGGAACGTGCGCCGGACGTGACGTTCCTGGCCACGCGCGAACACGCGCACGCCGCGGCGTTCGATTGACGACGCCGCGTTGACGAAGGCGCGCTGATGTCGATGTGGCTGACGTGGTGGCTGGCGTTCAACCTCGCCACCGCGCTCGTGTACGGCTACGACAAGGCGATCGCCGGCGGCCACCGCCGGCGCGTGCCGGAACGCACGCTGCTCGCGCTCGCGCTGCTGGGCGGCTCGCCGGGGGCACTGCTGGCGATGGGGTTGTTCCGGCACAAGACGGCGAAGGTGTCGTTCCGGCGGATGATGATCGCGATCGTCTTCGCGCAGATGGTGTTGCTGGGGATCCTGTACTTCCAGCGATAGCGGTTCGCCGGGCAAGCGGGCATTTGCAGCCCGGGTAAGCGAAGCGCACCCGGGGGCTGTGACGCCCGACCCGGGTGCGCTTCGCTTACCCGGGCTACAAGAGCTACAAGCGCCTATTTCCGCGCCGGCAACTTCCCCACCCACGGCGGCACCGGCTGGTCCGCGTCGAAATACTCGAAGATCAGGTGGATGCGATCGGTGTCGCCGTTGTTCTCCACGGCGTGCACGGCCATGTTGCTGACCTCGACCGCTTCGCCTTCGACGAAGTGATACCCGACGCCATCGATGTAGAACACCACGCGGTCGCTGGTCAGCAACGGCACGTGGATCTTGTGCGGCCAC
This sequence comes from Lysobacter sp. SCRH-1R, assembly GCF_057747855.1. Classification (NCBI taxonomy): domain Bacteria; kingdom Pseudomonadati; phylum Pseudomonadota; class Gammaproteobacteria; order Lysobacterales; family Lysobacteraceae; genus Lysobacter; species Lysobacter sp. SCRH-1R. The sequence goes on from NZ_CM173227.1 coordinate 3,218,645, forward strand.
TTCGCCGCCGGGTTTGCATCGCGATGCGGCTTGATCACGCCGCCCGGCGCCATGCGCGCGAGCATCACGCGCGGGAATTCCCCGTTCGCATAACCGTATGGCGCGACCGCCTGCGTCAGCACCGGCTCGATCAGCGGGCGCCATGACGCCCACAGCGGGCGCTCGTAATGCTTGCGCCAATCCTGGAAGTCGCTGACGAAGCGGAACACGATGTGGCGCGTCCGATCGAGCGCCTCGAAGCGGTTCGGCTTGTCGGCGTTCTCGGCGTCCCACGTCGCTTCGGGAATCGCCAGCACGGCCTCGCGCAGGCGCGCGACGTCGACGTGGCCGAGGCGACGCACCGACGTCGTCTTGCGCGGGTTCGGCTGGATGTCGGCGGGCGTGAATACGGACGACGTCATGGTCAGAACCCGTATCCGAACAGTTCCAGATCGCGACGGTACAGCGCGGCCACGCTGTCGCGCAGTGCGTCGTCGTAATAGTCGCGATAACTGCCGCGCCGCGAACTGTTGACCTGGCCCAGCGTTGCGGCGGGCAGGTTCAGGCGTTCGCAGATGGCCTCGTACGAACCCTGCATTTCTTCCACGCGACCGACGTAATCGGCCAGCAGCGTGCCGTCCGCGTCGGTCACGAACGTGTGCTGCGGCTGGAACAGCACGTGCTGCCTCGCGCGCGCATCGTCGAGGATGTAACGCATCACCTGCCCGGGATTCTTCAGGAACGCGCCGTCCGCGCGCGTCATGAACGCGCAGTACGAGATGAAACGGTCGAAGGGATTTCGCACGAAGGCGAACTTGAAGTACGTGGCGAAGGCGGCCTCGCCCAGGAACGGTCGGATCTGCTGCAGCGAAATGTGCCCATGCTTGATCGCGGCGAGTTCCTCGAACGGGAAGCGCTTGTTCACGAACAGGCCGACCTGTTCGAGGTCGTCCTCGCTGAGGTGCTCGCGCAGCGCCTGCCGCACCGAATGCGTGCCGGTCTTCGGGATGGCGGCGAAAACGAAACGGTGCTGGTGCGAGATGATCATGGGACCCCTGGGCTCGGCTCTGGCCGCATCATAGAGGCTGGCGCGGCGAACGCGCGGGGCGTGCGCGGCGGCGCGTCCTGCGGCCCGCGTCACAGGCTCGCGCTCTGCTTGACCCATGTCAGAGCATTTACTCCAGCCTGCGCTAGGATGCTCGCATCATGTCCCCCGCCCGATCCGTCCACGACGGCCCCAAGCCCATGGCGCCCGCGCGGCCTTCCGCGACGGGCGAAGTCCATTCGGTCCGCGAGGAGTTCTTCAACGCGCTGACCCACGGCCTGGGCGCGACCGCCGCGCTCGCTGGCGGCGCCGTGCTGATCACGCTCGCCGCGCTGTTCGGCGATGGCTGGCAGCTCGCCGGCGCGATCGTGTTCGGCATCTGCCTGCTGCTGCTCTACCTGGCCTCCACGCTGTACCACGCGATCCAGCATCCGGTCGCCAAAGCGCGGTTGAAGGTGTTCGACCACTGCGCGATCTACCTGCTGATCGCCGGCACCTACACGCCCTTCACGCTGATCGGTCTGCGCGGGCCGTGGGGCTGGGGGCTGTTCGCCGCGATCTGGACGCTCGCCGTGGCCGGCGTCGTGTTCAAGCTGTTCTTCACGGGGCGCTTCAAGCTGCTGTCCACCGCGATCTACATCGCGATGGGCTGGCTGGTGATCGTGGCCATCGAGCCGCTGCTGGGCGCGCTGGACGCGTGGACGATCGGCTGGCTGTTCGGCGGCGGCGTGTTCTACACGCTGGGAACGGTGTTCTACCACCGGCCCTCGCTGCCCTACTCGCACGCGATCTGGCACCTGTTCGTGGTCGCCGGCAGCGTCTGCCATTACGTCGCCGTGATGGCGCAGGTGGTCACGCCGGGCAGCCTGCTTCCGACCTGAACTGCGCACAACGCATTCACTTTCGCTTGACTGCGCGCCCCCGAAGGTGGGTCCGGTCCCTTTCGGATCCTCGCGGTGACCGCTTCGCGCTCCAACTTCGCTCCGCTTCTTCGCACGCGCCGCCGCGCGCGCGCATGACGGCATGCGCTGGCGCGGGTCGCGAACGACGGAACACGAAGCGGGCGCGAGCGCACGCGCCTGGCCGCATCGCCATCCGGTGATGACGGCGGTCGCGATCGTCGCCGCGCTCATCGCCATCCTCATCGCGATCTGGGACTGGAACTGGTTCAAGGGGCCGGTCGAACGCCAGGTGCAGGCGCGCACCGGCCGCGAGTTCCGCATCGGCGGCAACCTCGATGTCGACCTGGGCTGGACGCCGGTGGTGTCCGGCGAGAAGGTCACCTTCGGCAACGCACCGTGGTCGCGCGCGCCGGTGATGGCCTCGGCCGATCGCGCCGAAATCGGCATCGCACTGTGGCCGCTGCTGCGCCGGCAGGTACTGCTGCCGCTGATCCGGCTGGAGAACCCGCGCCTGCTGCTGGAAACCAATCCGAAGGGCGGCGACGGCAACTGGGTGTTCGGCGAGAAAGGCGGCGAAAGCACGGTGCAGTTCCGGCGCGTCGACATCCAGCGCGGCTTCCTGCAGTTCCTCGACGCGCCCAAGCGCACCGACATCCGCGTCGGCGTGAGCAGCCAACGCTCGCATTCGCGCGATGCCGGCGCGCCGGTTTCGGTGATCGGCGGCGGGTTGTGGGAGAACAACCGTTTCGTTCTGCAGGGCAGCGCGGCCTCGCCGCTGCAACTGCGCGATCGCGATGCGCCGTATCGCATCGACGTGCGCGCGTCCGCCGGCGCGACGCACGCGCATGCGCGCGGCACGCTGCTCGATCCGCTGCGCCTGCGCGGTTTCGACCTGCAGATGAAACTCTCTGGTCGCGATCTCGGCGACCTGTATCCGCTGCTCGGCTTGGCGATCCCGCACACGCCGCCCTACTCGCTCGATGGCCGCTTCAGCCGCGAAGGCGAGGTCTGGCATTACCGCGGATTCGACGGCCGCATCGGCGACAGCGACATGCATGGCGACGCAAGCGTGGACACGTCCGGCCAGCGCCCGTACCTGCGCGCCGATCTCACCTCCCGCCGGCTCGATTTCGACGATCTCGCCGGCTTCGTCGGCGGCACCCCACAGACCGGCAGCGGCGAGACGGCGAACGCCGAACAGGCGCAGGACGCCGCCAAGAAGGACGCCAGCGCGCGCGTCCTCCCGCAGACGCCGTACGACCTGACCAAGCTGCGCGCGATGGATGCCGACGTGCGCCTGCGCGCGATGCGCATCAACGCGCCGGCCCTGCCGCTGGACGACATGGACGCGCACCTGCTGCTGGAAGGCGGTCTGCTCAGGCTCGATCCGCTCAACTTCGGCGTGGCCGACGGCGACATCCGCTCGCGCATCCGCATGGACGCGCGCACCGACACCATCCGCACGCGCGCCGACGCGAACCTCGCCGGACTCAACCTCGGCAAGCTGCTGCCGAAGGTCGGACTCGCGCAGAACGCGATCGGCAAGATCAGCGGGCAGGTCGGCATCGAGGGCACCGGCAATTCGATCGCGGCGATGCTCGGCAGCAGCGACGGCGACATCGCCGTCGGCATGGGCGCGGGCCGCATCAGCAACCTGCTGATGGAACTGGCGGGGATAGACCTGGCCGAGATCATCAAGTTCAAGCTCGGCGGCGACAAGCAGATCCCGGTGCGCTGCGCGTTCGCCGACTTCGGCGTGGAGAACGGGCTGATGACCACGCGTTCGCTCGCGTTCGATACGACCGACACGATCCTCGTCGGCTCGGGCACGGTGAACCTGCGCGAGGAGACGCTCGACCTCACCATCCGCCCGCGCCCGAAGGACCGCAGCCTGCTCGCCTTCCGCACGCCGCTGAAGGTGGACGGCACGTTCAAGAAGCCGGGGCTGCATCCGGATCTCGCGCGCGTGGGCCTGCGCGGTGCGATCGCGCTGACCCTCGGCACGATCACGCCGCCCGCGGCGCTGCTGGCGACGCTGGAGCTGGGGCCGGGCGAGGATTCGGGGTGCGGGGGGAAGTACGCGAAGTGATCAGGAACGGGACGTGAGGAACGAACTACGCGTTTCTCGTTCCGCCATCCCGTTCCTGGTCAGCTGGCGATGTACCGCTGCAACTGGTCCAGTTCGAGTTGCTGGTCCTCGATGACCGCCTTCACCAGATCGCCGATCGACACCACGCCCAGCACCTGGCCGTTGTGCACGACGGGAAGATGGCGGATGCGGCGATCGGTGACGATCTGCATGCAGTGGTCGGTGGTGTCGTCCAGGCCGATGCTGATGACCTCGCTGGTCATGATCGTGCGCACCGGCGTGTCGGCGGAGGAGCGGCCCTGCAGCACGATCTTCCGTGCGTAGTCGCGTTCGGACAGGATGCCGACCAGTCGCCCGCCATCGATCACCAGCACCGCGCCGATGCGCTTCTCGGCCATGAGCCGGATCGCATCGATGACCGGCGCGTCGGGGCCGATCGCGAACACTTCGGGCGCTTTGGCTTCGAGCAGTTGCCGCACGGTGCGCATGGCCGTCTCCTTCGCCGGGGGCTTGGGCCGAGCATACTCCAGCGTCCCGTCAACGCACGCGAAGGCGCGAAGGGACGCCATGTGATGATGATCGGGACGCTCAGTCCACCGCCGAACCGCGCAGGCGCTGCACGCGATCGCCTTCGTCCAGCGCATGCGCGCTGCGCGCCGGACGCGCGGGCTGCCAGCTGTCGACGAGGTAGAGCGGGCGCTGCTTGGCTTCGTCGTACAGGCGGCCGAGGTATTCGCCGATCACGCCCAGCGCGATCAGCTGCACGCCGCCGAGGAACAGGATCACCGACATCATCGTTGGCCAGCCCGCCACCGGATCGCCCCAGAACAGCGCCTTCACGATGATCACCACACCGTAGAGGAAGGCCACCAGCGCGGTCAGCAGGCCCAGGTAGGTCGCCAGTCGCAGCGGTGCGGTCGAGAAACTCGTGATGCCTTCCAGCGCGAGGTTCCACAATCGCCAGAAATTGAACTTGCTGCGGCCCGCGGCGCGCGGATCGCGGTGATAGGGAATCGCGATGCGGTTGTAACCGACCCAGCCGAACAGGCCCTTCATGAAGCGATGCCGTTCGCGCAGCTGCTGCAATGCATGCAGCGCGCGCGGCGAGAGCAGGCGGAAGTCGCCGGTGTCGGCAGGGATAGGCGTTTTCGAAAGCATGCCGATCACGCGATAGAACGCGTGGGCCGTCGCGCGCTTGAGCCAGCCTTCGCCTTCGCGTTCCAGGCGCGTGCCGTGCACGTCGTCGTAGCCTTCGCGCCACCGGTCGACGAACTGCGGGATCAGCTCCGGCGGATCCTGTCCGTCCGCGTCGAGGATCAGCGCCGCGCCTTCGTCGATGCGGTCCAGGCCCGCGGTCAGCGCGAGCTCCTTGCCGAAGTTGCGCGAAAGGCGCAGCAGCGCGACGCGCCGGTCGCCCGCGGCGAGCTGCTGCATCACCTGCCAGGTCGCGTCGCGGCTGCCGTCGTCGACGTACAGCACCTGGCCTTCGACGCCATCGCGCGCCAGCGCGTCGAGCACCGCCGCGATGCGCGGCTGGAGCGCCGGCAGGCTGTCGGCCTCGTTGAAGGCCGCGACGACGATGGTCAGGCGTTCTTGGTCCATGGCGCGATGGTAGCCCTACGCGGCGTCATTCGATGCGCTGCAGGTACTGGGTGCCGCCCATGTACCGCATCTGCCGCTGGATCGCCTGCGAACGACGCTGCACGTACGGCCCGGGGCTGGCGATGCTGTAGCGGCGCGGGCTCGGCAGCACCGCGGCCATGCGCGCGGCCTGCGCGGCGGACAGCCCGCTGGCGTCCTTCCCGAAGAAGGTGCGTGCGGCGGCCTGCGCGCCGTACACGCCGTCGCCGAACTCGGCGATGTTCACGTACATCTCCACGATGCGCCGCTTCGGCCACATCGCCTCGATCAGCAGCGTGTACCAGGCCTCGATGCCCTTGCGAACCCAACTGCGCCCGCTCCACAGGAACAGGTTCTTCGCCGTCTGCTGGCTGATGGTGCTGCCGCCACGCACCTTGCGGCCACGCTCGTTGTTCTTGCGCGCGCGTTCGATGGCCTTGAGGTCGAAGCCGAAGTGTTCGGCGAAGTTCTGGTCTTCCGAGGCGATGACCGCCAGCGGCAGGTACGGCGAGATGTCGTCCAGGTCGCGCCACTCGTGGGCGATGCGGAACGACATGTCGCCCTCGCCCCACGCTTCCAGCTGGCGCGACACCATGAAGGCGCTGAAGGGCGGGTCCACGAAGCGCAGCGTCGCCACCTGGATCACGCTGAGGAGCAGCGCGGCGAGCGGCAGCGCGACCAGCCAGCGAAGCCAGCGGCGACGACGGCGCGGGGGCGCCTGCACGGGTGGAGCGGCGGCGTTCAAGGCTTGCACGAGCGGTGCCCAATCCCCATGGTGGTTTCCATGCCTCTTCACATGACCGCGCGCATTATTCCAACGACGCGCGCCAACCGCACGAGTTCCGCATGACCCAGACCGACACCGCGCCCGTTGGCGACCGCGACCAGTTGACCCGCTTCCTCATCGAAACCGCCGGCGTGCGCGGGGTGCGCGTGCACCTGGCCGACACCTGGACGCAGGTGCGCGAGCGCGCCGGGTATCCGCCGGCTGCCGCCGAACTGCTGGGCGAAGCGCTCGCCGCCGCCGCGCTGTTCACCGGCCATGCCAAGGTCGACGGCCGCCTGTCGGTACAGCTGCGCGGCCACGGCGCGCTGCGCACGCTGTTCGCCGAATGCACCGCGGCCGGCACGCTGCGCGGCATCGCGCAGATCGACGAGGACGCCGGTGCCGTTTCGCGCGACCTGCGCGATCTCGGCGAGGGTGCGCTGCTGGCCATCACCATCGAGAACCCCTCGCTCGACGGTCGCGAACCCATGCGCTACCAGGGCCTGGTCGCGCTGGAGTCCGATTCGCTCGCCGGCGCGTTCGAGGATTACTTCCGCCAGTCCGAGCAGCTCCCCACGAGGCTGCTGCTGGTGGCCGACGAACGGCAGGCCGCCGGCCTGATGCTGCAGAAACTGCCGGGCGACCATGGCGACGACGACGGGTGGTCGCGCGTGGGCGCGCTATTCGACACGCTCACCACACGCGAACTGCTGGAATGGTCGGCGGAAGACCTGCTCACCCGGCTGTTCCACGAGGACGGGGTGCAGGTGCTGGGGCGCAAGCCGCTTCGCTTCGCCTGTTCCTGCTCGCGGGAACGGGTGGAGTCGATGCTCGTCTCCCTCGGCGAGGTCGAAGCCCGGGCCGCCGCCGAGGCGGCCGGTGGCGTCGCCCTGATCCGTTGCGAGTTTTGCGGACAGAGTTACCGTTTCGACGCAGAGGAAATCGCTAGCTTGTTCACCGTGGCGACGACGGAAATGGCGGCACCCGACCGGGTGCAATGACCTGCCGGAGCGCCCCGGGGAATTGTTAAATAAACATAAACAGTCTATAGTCGCGGTCCTCAGGAGAGGGGAACTCCGCCCGGTTTGGCCGGTCGTATCAAGACCATGAACACGCGCCTGCTTCGACTGCCGTTGACCCTGATGCTCGCCCTCGGCGTGGCGGCGGGCGTGCACGCGCAGTCCAGGGCGACGGCGGAAACCACCTACCTCCCGGTCTGGAACCAGACCAGCGGCAAGCTCGAATACCTGCTCCAGCTCGAGCCCACCGGCACGCCGGTCGCCGGCGCCCGCTGGCGCGTGGGCAGCAACACGCTGGATGCGGCCTTCGGCCTGGAAGCCGGCGACACGCTCGGGCTGGTCTGCGATCGCAAGACCGGCCTGGCCGGCGCCATCGGGAACCTCGCCAACCACTGCATGCTGGCGACGCTGGACGACGATGAGCCGTCCGCCGCGCGCCAGGGCACGATCGGTGCCAGCCTGAGCCGCCCCGGCGGCAAGGTCGGCCTCGCGCTGGGCACCGGTCGCGACACCCTGCCAGCCTGGCTCAGCCCGAACGCGAAGTTCAGCAAGGTCGACCAGAACACGCTCACCGTCTACGGCCAGAAGAACATCGGCCGCGAGGCCACCGTTTCCATCGGCGGCACCTGGGCGCGCGCCAAGCTGATTCCGGCCGGCGAAATGCCCGCACTGGCCGACCGCTGGAACACCCGCAGCCTCACCGTCGGTGCAGGCCTGGGCAACTTCAGTGCGAACATCGTCGGCCGCGTGGTCGACACCCCCGGCGCGCCCGGGCAGTGGGAAGGCCTGGGCGTCGGCCTGACCTGGCGTACGCCGTGGAGCGGCCAGCTCACGGTCGGCGCGGAAAACGTCGTGACCCGCGGCAAGAACCCGTTCGCCCCGGAAAACGGCGAGAAGGACGAAGGCACCGTGCCCTACGTCCGCTACGAGCAGGATCTCTGACCTGCTTCTCCAGGGGCCGTGTCGGCGCCCCTGCCTGAACACCCGTTCATCTTCGTGATTCTCCCACCCGTGGGCAGATACGCCCGCGCATGGTTTTCACGTGCCTGGAACGGCACGTTAACGACACTTTTACTCTCGTGAAACTGTGGTTAGGATCGGACCCGGCCTTGCCGTTTTTGGCGTCCTTCTTGTCGCCTCCGGTTGAGTCCCATGGGTAAGTACCGACTTTCAGTTTCTTGGAGAGAGAGATGACCTTGAAGACCACCCCGCTCCGCGACGCGATCACCTTCGCGCTCGCCGTGAGCACCACCGCACTTGCGGGCATCGGCGCCGCCGTCGCCCAGGAAACGACGGGCGACCAGGGTGCCACCACCCTCGATCGCATCGAGGTGACCGGCTCGCGCATCCGCCAGGTCGACATCGAAACCGCCGCACCGGTGCTGCAGATCAGCCGCGACGACATCGAGAAGCAGGGCTTCTCGTCCGTCGCCGACATCCTGCAGAACATCACCGCCGTCGGTTCGCCGGCCATCAGCCGTACCTCGCCGCTGTCCTCGGGCGAAGCGGTCGGCGGCCAGTACATCGACCTGCGCAACCTGGGTCCGAACCGCACGCTGATCCTCGTCAACGGCAAGCGCCTTGGCATCACCAACGACGGCCTGCAGGACATCGCGTCCATCCCGGCCTCGATGGTCGAGCGCATCGAAGTGCTGAAGGACGGCGCCTCGACGATCTACGGCTCCGACGCCATCGCCGGCGTGGTGAACATCATCACGCGCAAGAACTTCGAAGGCGCCGAAGCCAACGCCTACTACGGCCAGTACGGCCAGGGCGACGGCACTCGCCAGGTCTACGACTTCCTGCTTGGCTTCACCGGCGACCGCGGTTCGGTCACCGCCGGTGTCGAGTACTCGAAGGAAGATCCGGTGTGGGCGCGCGACCGCTGGTTCTCGCGCGATCGCTTCCCGACCGGCGAGAAGAGCGCGCCGCGTCCGGGTGGCACGTCGGGCATCAGCCAGTACGGCCGTTTCACCTACTGGACCGGCGAACTGGATGAGGACGACAACCCGGTCTTCTCCGGCCCGCTGACGCTCAACCGCGGCACGCCTGGCCTGGATCCGCGCGATTTCGCCAGCTACCGCGATTTCAGCGCGGCAACCGACAACTCGAACCCGAACCGCGCTTCGACGGTGTACAGCGGCGTCGAGCGCAAGTCGGCGTTCTTGAACGGCATCTTCAACATTACCGACAACATCTCGTTCGAAACGGACGTGCTGTACACGGATCGCGACTCGTTCGCGCAGAACGCCGGCTATCCGTTCCAGAGCGCCGCGTTCGAACGGACTGCGGCGGTGGGCCCGGACTTCCTCTCCGGCGGCCTGGACATCAACAGCTACTTCAACCCGCTGGGCAACCAGGCCACCGGCGCGCTGCCCGATGGCGTTCCCGCGCAGTCGATCGACTTCATCCGTCGTGGCTGGGAAGTGCCGCGTGAGGTCCGCAACAGCCTCACCACCTGGCGCTTCAGCGGCGCGTTCAACGGCTCCTTCGAGCTGGGCGACAACCGCTTCTGGGATTGGGATGCGGGCTACCTGTACAACCAGAACAAGGGCGTGCAGATCAGCACCGGCAACCTGAACACCGCGGCCGTGGCCCTGGCCACGGGCCCGTCGTTCCTCAACGACCAGGGCGTCGTGCAGTGCGGTACGCCGGACGCGCCGATTCCGCTGGGCTTCGGTCCGGGCGCGTGCACGCCGTGGAATCCGCTGGTGCCGGAAGGCTACGCCGCGCCGAACGGCCTGGGCGATCCCAACGTGCAGGCCTTCCTGTACCTGCCGGGCCAGGCGCTGTCGGAAACCGAGACCAAGGTGTACTACGCCAACATCTCCGGCTCGCTCTTCACCCTGCCGGGTGGCGACCTGGGCGTGGCGGTGGGCGTGGAGCATCGCAAGGAAGACGGCTTCTTCTCGCCCGACGCACTGGCGCAGACCGGCATCTCCACCGACCTGGCCGCGGGCCCGACCGGTGGCGGCTACTCGCTGGATGAAATCTACGGCGAGTTGAGCATCCCGCTGCTGGCCGACATGCCCTTCGCCCAGGAACTGAGCTTCAACCTGGCGACGCGCTATTCGGACTACGACACTTTCGGCGACACCACCAACAGCAAGTTCGGCTTCAAGTGGAAGCCGCTCGAGCAGCTGCTGGTGCGCGGCACCTGGGCCGAGGGCTTCCGCGCCCCCACCGTGGCCGACCTGTTCGGCGGTGTCTCGCAGAGCTTCGAGTTCTACACCGACCCCTGCGACACGCTGTTCGGCAACGCCGCCGGCAACGCCCGTTGCGCGGCCGACGTGCCGGCCGGCTTCCGCCAGAAGGCCCAGGCGGGCCAGCTCGCCCCGGGACCGGGTACGCAGACGCCGATCCCGTTCCTGTCGGGTTCGAATCCGGAGCTGACCCCGGAAACCTCGGAGTCCAAGACGCTCGGCCTGGTGTGGAGCCCGACCTTTGCCGAAGGCCTGAACCTGTCGCTGGACTGGTGGACCATCAAGATCGAGAACACGATCGTCGCCGACGATCCGTCCTCGATGCTCGACGACTGCTACCTGCGCGGCATCGAATCGCGTTGCGCGGGGCCGAACACGTTCACGCGTGATCCGGTCACCGGCGACGTGATCGCCCTGTCGTTCGGCGGTCGCAACGCGGGTTACCAGGAAACCGAAGGCTTCGACTTCGACCTGACCTACACCCTGCAGACCGACTGGGGCCGCTTCGGCCTGTCCTGGCTCAACACCTACGTCAGCAAGAACGAGCTGAAGCAGGACAACCTGGACACCCCGCCGCTGCAGCTCAACGGCACGACGAACTTCGGTGCGAACTTCCGCCTGCGTTCGAACGCCAGCCTCAACTGGGACAACGGTCCGTGGGGCGCGACCTGGGGCGTGCGCTACTACTCGGGCCTGCGTGAGGAATGCTTCTTCGACGAGCGCTGCTCGCTGCCGGACTACACCGCTCCGGAGTTCCAGGGCGAGACCGTGCCGATGAACGAAGTCGGTTCGAACACGTTCCACGACGTCCAGGTCCGCTGGAACGCCCCGTGGAACGCCACCGTCGCCATCGGTGCGAACAACGTGTTCGAGCACTACTCGGCCCCGATGTACAGCCAGCCGAACTCGGGCTACTCGTACTACGGCGGTTTCGACATCGGTCGCTTCGTGTACCTGAAGTACCAGCAGCGCTTCTGATCCATCGCGCTGCGATTTGCGGGCGGCCCCTCCGGGGGCCGCCTTTTTTTTTGCTCCCGCGAATGCCGCGTCGAAGCAGCGCCGGCACCTCTGGAGGGCCCATACCGCAGCGCAGCATGGGTCGTCACGAACCGATAACCGGTCGTTAACGTCTATTTCACTTTTCTCACGGTGCGGTTACGATCGGGTTAAGCCTTGCCGTATTTGGCGTCTCATTTGACTCCGCCGGCCGGGCCCCATGGGAAGTACCCACGAGTTTCCGGAGAGAGAGATGACCTTGAAGACCACCCAGCTCCGCGACGCGATCACCTTCGCGCTCGCGGTGGGCACCACCGCGGCAGCCGGCACCGGCATCGCCTTCGCCCAGGAAGGCGAGAAAGCCACGACCCTCGACCGCATCGAGGTGACCGGTTCGCGCATCAAGCGCGCCGACATCGAAACGTCCCAGCCGATCTTCTCGCTGAGCCGCGACGACATCACGGCGCAGGGCCTGACCTCCGTCGGCGACGTGATCCAGAACATCACCGCCAACGGCTCCACGCTCAACAGCACCTACAACAACGGCGGCAACGGCGAGACGCGCGTCAACCTGCGCAACCTCGGCTCCAACCGCACGCTGGTGCTGGTCAACGGCCGTCGCTGGGTCGGTGGCACGGGCCTGGGCGGCGCGGTCGACCTCAACACCATCCCGACCGCCGCGGTCGAGCGCATCGAAGTGCTGAAGGACGGCGCCTCGACGATCTACGGTTCGGACGCCATCGCCGGCGTGGTCAACGTGATCCTGCGCCAGAACTTCGAAGGCGCCGAAGCCAACGCCTACATCGGCCAGTTCGACAAGGGCGACGGCACGCGCCAGGCGTACGACTTCATCATCGGCACGAGCGGCGACCGCTTCTCGGCGATGCTGGGCTACGGCTACGTCAAGGAAGAGCCGGTCATGGCCGGCGACCGCTACATCTCGAAGGAGCCGACCTACACCACCGGCAACTTCTTCGGTTCCGGCACCAGCCCGAACGGCCGCTTCGGCTTCGGCGAAGGCTGCGACCGCGTCACCGCCGACGGCACGCCGCTGTACCTGGACGCCGATGGCAACCTGACGACCGACGTCACCGACACGCGCGCACAGGTCGCACGCGGCGGCAAGGCACCGGGCGAGCGGTGCGTCGCGGGCACCATCACCTACGACGGCGCCGGCACCCCGGCCCGCCCGTACGTGCCGGGCGTGGACGCGTACAACTTCGCTCCCGAGAACTACCTGCTGACGCCGCAGGAACGCCGCTCGGTCTTCGGCAACGCCTCGGTCGACATCACCGACGACGTCCGTTTCAAGACCACGGTGACCTACAACGAGCGCATCTCCGAGCAGCTGCTCGCCGCGATGCCGGTCACCCTCGGCCAGCCGGTTGCCGGCACGCCGTCGGGCACGGTCGTCATCGATGCGGACAACGCCTACAACCCGTTCGACGAAGACGTCACCCGCATCAGCCGTCGCACGACGGAGACCGGCGGTCGTTCGTTCAACCAGGACGTGCGCACCTTCGCGATGTCGGCCGGCCTGGAAGGCACGCTGAACTTCGCCGAGAAGTACTTCGACTGGGAAGCGGGCTACTTCCGCGGCCAGAACAAGGCGAACAACACCACCTTCGGCCTGTTCAACGTCGAAGCGCTGCGCAACGCGCTGGGCCCGTCGTTCGTCGACGCCGACGGCACGCTCAAGTGCGGCACCTCGGCCGATACCGTCATCGACGGCTGCGTCCCGATGAACTTCCTCGGCGGCGTGGGCGGCATCACCCAGGAAATGCTGGACTACTCGACGTTCACTGCGCACGACGAGTACAGCTACACCCAGCAGTCCTACTACGCCAACATCAGCGGCGACCTGTTCGCGCTGCCGGGCGGCCCGCTGGGCTTCTCGTTCGGCCTGGAACACCGCACCGAAGACGGCTACGACTCGCCGGACGCGCTGATCAACTCCGGCAGCACCACGGGCAACGCGCGCACCGCGACCGCCGGTGGCTACAAGCTGGACGAGGCCTACCTCGAACTGGCCGTGCCGGTGCTGAGCGACGTGCCGTTCGCCAAGCTGCTCGACTTCTCGCTGGCGACGCGCTACTCGGATTACTCGAACTTCGGCGACACGCTCAACAGCAAGTTCGGTTTCCGCTGGAAGCCGATCGAGGACCTGCTGGTCCGCGGCAACTGGTCGGAAGGCTTCCGTGCTCCGTCCATCGCCGAGCTGTTCGCCGGCCAGGCCGACTCGTTCCCGACCCTGTCCGATCCCTGCAACAGCTCCAACTTCGGAACGCTGGCACCGCAGGCGCAGCAGCGCTGCCTGGCCGAAGGCGTGCCGAACGGTGGCTACCGCCAGGACAGCCAGCAGATCCGCATCACCGTCGGCGGCAATCCGGACCTGATGCCCGAGAAGGCCGAGTCGACCACGTTCGGCTTCGTCTACAGCCCGAGCTACGTCGAAGGCCTGGATATCTCGCTGGACTGGTGGAAGATCAAGATCGAGGACGCGATCACCACCATCGGCGGCGAGACCATCATCCAGCAGTGCGTGGACTCCGGCGGCAGCGGCCAGACCTGCGGCCTGTACACGCGCCAGTCTGACGGCAACATCCTGACGCTGATCAACACCACCACGAACATCGGTGGCACCAAGGTCGAAGGTTACGACCTGACCATCGGCTACCGCCTGCCGGAAACCGCGTGGGGCAAGTTCAGCTTCACGTGGGACACGACCTACCTGGCCGAGCAGATGGACGACATCGACGGCGACGGCGTCTACGGCGAGGACAACCAGATCGCTCCGGCGATCGGCCAGCCGCTGCACTACAACGAAGGCGGCAACCTCGTCGGCGAGTACCTGCAGAACGACAACAAGTGGCGCATCCGTTCGAACCTCATGGCCCGTTGGGAACTGGGCGACTGGGGCGCGACCTGGAGCGTGCGCTACTACTCGTCGCAGGACGAGGCGTGCAGCCCGGCGTACGAGGAGTACGGCTTCGGTTACCTGTGCACCGACGGCGACCGCCGGGTCGGCATCCCGACCGACGCCAACAACAACGGCGTGTGGGACGGCGTGGGCGGCGGCGACACGATCGAGTCGATCCTGGAGCCGCAGCACCACATCGGCGCGACCACCTACCACGACGTTTCGGTGTACTGGAACGCCCCGTGGAACGCGAAGATCGCCGTCGGCGTCAACAACCTGTTCGACAAGAACCCGCCGATCGTGCTCAACGCGTTCGCCAACACCTTCGATCCTCAGTACGAACTGCCGGGCCAGTTCATCTACTTCCGTTACTCGCAGAAGTTCTGAGTCGATCTCCCGATCGGTACTTGCTCCACTGCACCGCTTCTACGGCCCCTCACGGGGCCGTAGTTTTGTCTGGACGTTGCAGGAATGAAACGTCGGACGTTCAGGAAGTTGAAGATTAACAACACTTTAAGTATTCGCTCCGCAGGTCTAACATCGGCCCGACCTTGCCGGATTTGGCGTGGTTTTTTGCTCCGCCCGGCGGGTTCCCCTGGGAACACCTGAGACCGACTTGGAGAGAGCGATGAATCCGAAAACAACGAAGCTCCGGGACGCCATTCGCGTGACACTGGCCCTCGGCACGACGACGGCCGCCGGCATGGGCGCAGCACAGGCCCAGGATCCGGCCCCGCCCCCGGCTTCCAACCAGGAAGCCACGACCCTCGATCGCATCGAAGTGACGGGTTCGCGCATCAAGCGCGCGGACATCGAAACCTCGCAGCCGATCTTCTCGCTCAGCCGCGACGACATCACGGCGCAGGGCCTCACCTCCGTCGGCGACGTCATCCAGAACATCACCGCCAACGGCTCCACGCTCAACACCACCTTCAACAACGGCGGCAACGGCGATACCGGCGTGAGCCTGCGCAACCTCGGCGCGAACCGCACGCTGGTGCTGGTCAACGGCCGTCGCTGGGTCGGTGGCGCATCGGGCACCGGCCTGGGCGGCCAGGTCGACCTGAACTCCATCCCGACCGCCGCGGTGGAACGCATCGAAGTGCTGAAGGACGGCGCCTCGGCGATCTACGGTTCCGATGCGATCGCCGGCGTGGTCAACGTGATCCTGCGGCAGAACTTCGAGGGCGCAGAAGCCAACGCCTACATCGGCATGTACGACAAGGGCGACGGTTTCCGCCAGTCCTACGACTTCACCATCGGCACCAGCGGCGACCGCTTCTCGGCGATGCTGGGCTACGGCTACGTCAAGGAAGAGCCGGTCATGGCCGGCGACCGCTACATCTCCAAGGAGCCGATCTACACCACCGGTGCGGCGCTGGGCGGCAGCTCGACCACGCCCAACGGCAACTTCTCGGTGCGGTTCGGCGAGTGCTTCACCGATCCGGCCGATCCGGACTCGGCCACGCGCTGCCGTCCCGACGGCACGCCCGGCAGCTTCACCTACGATCCCGGTGCCGGTGCCGCCAACTGGCGGAACTTCACCAACAACGACATCTACAACTTCGCGCCCGACAACTACCTGCTCACGCCGCAGGAGCGCCGCTCGGTGTTCGGCAACGCGTCGGTGGACATCACCGACGACATCCGCTTCAAGACCACGCTGACCTACAACGAGCGCCAGTCCGAGCAGTTGCTCGCGGCCATGCCGATCACCCTCGGCGTGCCGGTCGCCGGCACCAACGCCGGCAACGTGGTCATCAGCGCCGACAGCATCTACAACCCGTTCGGCGAGGACATCGACTGGGTGCAGCGCCGCGCCGTGGAAACCGGCGGCCGCCGCTTCGAGCAGGACGTGCGGACCTTCGCGATGAACGCCGGGTTCGAAGGCACGCTCAACTTTTCCGAGAAGTACTACGACTGGGAAGCGGGCTACTTCTACGGCCGCAACAAGGCCAACAACACGACCAACGGCCTGTTCAACGTCATCTCGCTGGGCAACGCGCTGGGGCCGTCGTTCATCGATGCCGATGGCACCCCGACCTGCGGCACGCCCGACGCGCCGATCGCCGGCTGCGTCCCGATGAACATGCTCGGCGGCGTGGGCAGCATCACGCAGGAGATGCTCGACTACACCACCTTCGTCGCGCACGACGAGTACAGCTACACACAGAAGACCTACTACGCCAACATCGGCGGCGATCTGTTCAACCTGCCGGGCGGGCCGCTGGGGTTCTCCGTCGGTTACGAGCACCGCAGCGAGGACGGCTACGATTCGCCCGACGCGCTCATCAATTCCGGCAACACGACCGGCAACGCGCGCACCGCGACCAGTGGCGGCTACACCGTCGACGAAGCGTACCTGGAACTGGCGATCCCCGTGCTGGCCGACGTGACCGGTGCGCAACTGCTGGACTTCTCGGTCGCCACGCGCTGGTCGGACTACAGCAACTTCGGCGACACGCTCAACAGCAAGTTCGGTTTCCGCTGGAAGCCGATCGAGGACCTGCTGATCCGCGGCAACTGGTCGGAAGGCTTCCGTGCGCCGTCGATCGCCGAACTGTTCGCAGGCCAGGCCGACTCGTTCCCGCAGGTCAGCGATCCCTGCAACCAGACCAACTTCGGGAACCAGACGCCGCCCGCGCAGGCCCGCTGCCGCGCCGAAGGCGTGCCCGATGGCGGCTACGCGCAGAACAACACGCAGATCCGCATCACGATCGGCGGCAACCCGAACCTGCAGCCGGAGAAGGCCGAATCGACCACCGCCGGCTTCGTCTACAGCCCGAGCTTCGTCGAAGGCCTCGACGTTTCGCTGGACTGGTGGAAGATCAAGATCGAGGACGCGATCACCACCGTCGGCGCCGCGCCGATCATCCAGCAGTGCATCGACTCCGGCGGCACCGGGCCGACGTGCGACCTGTATTCGCGCCAGCCGGGCGGCGAGATCCTCACGCTGCTCAACACCACGGTGAACATCGGCGGCACCAAGGTCGAGGGCTGGGACATGACGGTGAGCTACCGCCTGCCCGAGACCGCGTGGGGCAAGTTCAGCTTCACCTGGGACACGACCTACCTGTCGGAATACCTCAACGACAACGACGGCGACGGCATCTACGGCGAGGACATCTTCCAGGAGCCGGCCATCGGCGCCGAGATGGCCGCCAACGAAGGCGGCAACCTCGTCGGCGAGTACGACGGCCCGAACCTGCTGAACTACTGGCGCCTGCGTTCGAACCTGGCGGCGCGCTGGGAGATGGGCGACTGGGGCGCGACCTGGAACGTGCGCT
The DNA here is from genome assembly GCF_057747855.1 of Lysobacter sp. SCRH-1R. NCBI lineage: Bacteria > Pseudomonadati > Pseudomonadota > Gammaproteobacteria > Lysobacterales > Lysobacteraceae > Lysobacter > Lysobacter sp. SCRH-1R. Next base: position 3,236,471 of record NZ_CM173227.1, read on the forward strand.
ACTACGACGACCAGACCGAGCCCTGCCAGACCTTCGAGGACTACGGCTACGGCTGGTTGTGCACGACCACGGACCGCTTCCGCAGCATTCCGACCGATGCCAACGGCAACGGCATCTGGGACGGCACGGCCGGCGGCGACGACTTCACCGTGGTGGCGGCCAACGAGCACCACGTCGGAGCGGCGACCTACCACGACGTCAGCGTGTACTGGAACGCGCCGTGGAACGCGAAGGTGACGGTGGGTGTCAACAACATCTTCGACAAGGGCCCGCCGGTCGCCTACACCTCGTTCGCCAACTCGTTCGATCCGCAGTACGACCTGCCGGGACAGTTCGTCTACTTCCGCTATTCGCAGAAGTTCTGATCCGTCCCGCGCGCCATGCGTCACCCGCTACGGCCTCGCAAGAGGCCGTAGCTTCATCCGGCTACACTCCACCTTTCCAACGCGCTCCGCGACCGCATGGCCTTCGAGATCAGCCCCGTCTTTTCGGTTCCCTTCGCGCAGGACACGATGCCGGATGCGGCCGTGTTGAACGCGCAGCTGCGTGCGTTGATCCTCGCGCGCGAGGCGGAAGGCGCGCGCTACGCCAATCCCAATCCGTCGCTGAAGCAGCAGCCGGGCGTGTTCGAGAGCGACTTCAACCTGTTCGCCTGGCCGGAGGCGTGCATCCAGCAACTGCGCCAGTTCTGCTGGACCACGCTGGGCCGCACGATCGCCGACCTCAACGGCTATACGGCCGAGGAGATGAAGCGGCTGCAGATCTTCTCACACACCTGGTTCCATGTGACGCGCAATGGCGGCTTCACGATCAACCACACGCATCCGATGGCGTCGTGGTCGGGCGTGTACTGCGTCGATCCGGGCACCACGCCGGAGGATCGCCCCGAATCGGGCGTGCTGCGCTTCCACAACCCGCACCACTACAGCAACTATTTCCTCGACGCCGGCAACGCGCGGCTGCGCGCGCCGTACCACCACGGCACCTGGAACATCCGCTTCCAGGCCGGGCAACTGGTGCTGTTCCCGTCATGGCTGCAGCACGAGGTGATGCCGTTCTTCGGCGACGACGAGCGGATCACGATCGCGTTCAACTGCTGGTTCGGGATGAAGGACGGCTAGGCGCTGTCGCTGTCGCTGTTGTAGCCCGGGTAAGCGAAGCGCACCCGGGTGGTTCTCGGCGCGTTCCCGGGTGCGCTTCGCTTACCCGGGCTACAAATGCGCCCCCGTCGAATCGACCGGATACGACAAACAAAACGGCCGCCCGAAGGCGGCCGTATCCGTCATCCGACAACGCGGCGCCTCACTGCAACCGCAGCGTCGCATCCCCCGAGAAGCTCTCGATCGACACGTCGCCATCGCCGTTGCCGTAGCGGTGGTCGAAGCTGGATCCCGGACCGTGCTTCGGACGGTTGATCTGCGCACCCGGCGCACTGAGGTCGCCGCTGAAACTCTCGCCGCGCACGTTCGCCGACAGGGTCCGCGGCAGCGTCAGGTCGAGGTCGCCGCTGACGGTTTCCAGCATGATGCGGCCATTGGTGGCCAGCGCGGTGTTGATGCGGATGTCGCCGGAGACCGTGGAGCCCGACAGCTTCTGCACGCGCGTGCCGAGCGTGCCCACGTCGATGCGGCCGGAGACGGTTTCCACGCTCACCTCGCCATCGAGGCGGCCGCGCAGGGTGAGGTCGCCGCTGACGGTTTCCGCGCTGACGCGGCTGGAGTTCACCGTCAGCATCAGGTCGCCGCTGACGCTGTCGAAATCGGCTTCGCGCGGCGCGGCAGCGACGGTGACCTCACCGCTGACCGATTCCACCGACAGCTCGTTCGACGCCACGCCTTCGACGTTGACGTCGGCCGAGACCACGTCGACTTCGAGATCCGCGCGGATCGGCACCATCACGCGCAGGTCCGTCGGCTCGCTCTTGTCGCCGCTGCCGAACATGGTGCCGTCGCGGTTGGGGTACTTCACGCGGATGCTGAGGTGTTCGCGGTCGCCGTCGATCTCCAGGCGCTCCACGCCCTGGCCGAGGCTGCCTTCGACCTTCACCTCGGGCCTGTCCCATGCGCGCACCTGCACGCTGCCCTTGACGTTTTCGATCTCGACCCGGCCACGCGGGTCCAGCGGACGCGACTCGTTGATCGGCGTGGCGGCGAAGGCGCCGTGCGCCATCAGCAGGGCCAGGCCGAATGCGAGGCGTTGGAGGTGGGCGCGGATCATGGACGTTCTCCGGGATTCTGGCTTCGGTTCTTGGAAATGGCGATGGAAAGGGTGCGTCATGGCGCGGCCGACCTCAGGCGTAGGCGAGGCGCTGCGCGAGTGCGAGGCGCCGGGCGTAGGTCTTGCGCAGCTGCTCCAGCAGCAGGCGCGAGTCGGGATCGCGCGCCAGCGCGTCGAGGATCAGCGCGGCGTTGCGGTCGAGTTCGTCGAAGGCCGGCTGCAGTTCCGCCGGCGGACGGCCCGATCCGACTTCGATCAGCGCGGCCTGGTACTGGCGCGCCATGCCCTGCGCTTCGAGCTGGACCAGCGAGGCCTGCGGACCGCGCGGCGCGCCGGGGTTCGTCGGCGTATTTCCGCCGGTGCGCCAGAAGCCGACCACGCCGACGGCCAGCGCCAGCGTGGCGGCCATCGCCACCGGCGCGAGCCAGCGCGGGCGCTGCGGCGCGACCTGGCGCGGCTGCGCCTGGATGCGTTCGGCGATGCCGGGCCACAGGTCGCGGCCGGGCGGTTCGTCGCGGCGCATCGCCCGAAGCTGCCAGCGCAGCGCGTCGGGCAACTCGTCGCGGCGGTCGTCTCCGGTGTCGTTGCGGATGTTCATGCGTGTGCTCCCAACCGGTCGCGCAGCAGGCTGCGCGCGCGGTGCAATTGCGCTTTCGAACTGCCGACCGCCATGCCGAGTTCGGCGGCGATCTCCTCGTGCTTCCAGCCTTCCACGTCGTACAGGACCAGCACCGCGCGGGCGCGGGGCGGCAGGCTGGCGACGGCGCGTTCCAGGTCCATGGACAGCGCGGTGGTGTGTCCGGCCGAATCGGCGCTGCCGATCAGGTCGAAGATTTCCTCGTCCGAGTCGCCCTCGTCCTGCGGGCGGCTGCGGCGGCTGCGCAGTTCCATCAGCGCGGTGTTGACCGCCAGCCGGTGCAGCCAGGTCGAGAACGCCGACTCGAACCGGAACGCCGGCAGCGCCTGCCACGCGCGTACGAAGGCTTCCTGCGTCAGGTCCTCGGCGCGGGCGCCGTGGCCGCCGACCAGCCGGGCGATCACACCGTGCACGCGGCTGGCGTGGCGACGGTAGAGCGTCTCGAAAGCCCGCATTTCACCGCGCGCCGCCGCTGCCACCAGGCTGCGTTCCTCGCTGCCGTCGTCCGGGACGGCGGGGGCATCGGTCAGGCTTTCGGTCACGACGGTCAGCATGTCCATATGGATGCGCCGAACGGGGCGCGGGTTTAAGTCGGGTCTGCGACCGGCGCGCCCTGCGGCTCACGCCACGGCGCCAGGCCTTCGAGCAGCGGCCCCAGCCTGTCCGCGTACGGCGCCCAAGCCGCCTTGCGGCCCTTGATGATGCCGCCCCGCATCTGCGGGCTGCTGGCGGTCGCCACGGCGCCGGGGCGGTCCAGCGTGGTCGCCGACGCGTCCCAGCGCAGCCCGCAGAAATCGAGCACGCCCCGCATCACGCCTTCCGGATCCTCGACCAGCGCATCGTAGTGCACGTCCAGGATCCGCCCCGGCATCGCCGCATGCCAGTGCGCCATGAGCCGGCGGTACTGGCCGTACCACTCGGCGAGTTCGCGCTGGTCGTAGGAGAACGTGTTCACGTCGGAGAACATCGTGCGCAGGTTCGAGAAACACGTGTCCACCGGATCGCGCACCATGTGCAGGATGCGCGCGTGCGGCAGCGCGCGGGCGATGAAGCCCAGATGGAGGAAGTTCGACGGCAGCTTCTCGGTCAGCACCGCGCGGCCCTGCGCGCGATGGGCGGTGTGTTCCAGGAAGCGGCGGCCCAGCGCGGCGTAATCGATCTTGTCGGCGCGGCGCACGAGTTCGGCATCGAGCACGCCGCGGCTGCGGTAATCGGCGAAGTAGCGCATCTGCGAGGCGAACGAATACGTCTCGCCGCCGTCGGTGACGTCGGGATGCCCGCCCAGCAGCTGCTCCAGCAGCGTGCTGCCGGAGCGGTGCATGCCGACCACGAACACCGGCCGGTACGGCGCGGGCTCGTCGGCGTGCGTCCGGCCCGCCTTGACGAAGTCCGCGTCGCACAGCTTCATCAGGCCCTCGAACATGCGCCGCGCATCGGGCCGGTCGTGCGGCGTGAGCTGGCGCTTGGTGCGGCAGGCGTGATCGAGCGCCTGCCACGACTCCTCGTACTCGCCCACGTCGTGCGCCTCGTTGTGCACGGCGTAGGCCAGGTACACGCGGCTTTCGCTGCCCGGCGGCACGCGCGGGATCAACGCTTTCATTCGCGCAAGATGGTTCCGTTCGGGCGTCTGCCTGCGCAGGCGCGAGAGCACCCAGTGCGCCTGCGCGTAGGTCGGCAGGATCGCGATGCATTGCTCCAGTTCCTGCTCGGCCTCGTCCATCCGGCCGAAGAACATGTGCACCACGCCGCGGAAATAACGCGCCGGCGCATGTCGTGCATCGCGCTGCACGGCCAGGTCGAGCAGTTGCATCGCCAGGTCGTTCTCGCCGCTGGTGCTGACCAGCATCGCCACTTCGGTCAGCCACGCGGCGGAGCGGCGTTCCTGCCAGCGCGAATGCGCCAGGCAGTCCATCAGCAGCGCGGGCTCGTTGAACAGCCGCAGCGCGCGGGCGAGATTGAGCACCGCCTCGTCGCCCTGCGGCCGGGCGGCCAGCGCGCGCACGGCGTAGTCGCGCGCATCGCGATACCGGCCGAGCGACAGCGCCATGCGCGAGGCGCGCAGCATCGCCATGACGTGGCCGGGATCGAGCGCGAGCACGCCGTCGTACGAGGTGAGCGCCGCGGCCCACTGGCCCTGCCTGGCGTAGGTTTCGGCCTTCTGCCACAGCGATGCGACGGTCATGTCCACTCCTGCGGCGGGTTCATCGGCAACGGTGCATCGAGGAACGGCAGCACGAAACGCTCGGCCCATTCGCGGGCGCGCGCGAGTTCGGCACCGAAGCGCTCCTCGACCATCCGCGCTTCCTGTGCACGCTGCCGTGCGCTGTATTCCACCGACATCGCCTTGGCGTTGCGATGGGCGACCTCGCGCGTGCGTTCGCGCACCGCCATTTCCGGCGCCGGCAATCGCCACCAGCGCGCGCAGGCGGCGACGGTGTCTTCGGGATCATCGGCAAACGTGGCGAAATCGAGCACGCGCACGCGCTCGCCGTACCCGCGCACCAGGCTGGCCAGCAGATCGCGCTGCGCCGCCCACTGCAGCGCCACGGCGCACAGCACGTCCGGCGGCTGCAGCGCGTTCGCGGGAAGGCGGCGGTGCAACGTTCCGGCGGTCAACGCGCGCTCGGCGAGTGCGGGCACTTTCGCCTGCGTTTCCGCGGTTTTCTTGAGGTTGGAGACGAGGAAATCGTCGAGCGTCGAGGTCAGCAGCACGGCGCGGCTGCCGGGCGAGAGGTCGAGCAGCTCCGGCGCGATGTTCAGCGCGGCGTGCGTGGCCTTCACCAGCACGCCGCCGCCTTCGCTCCACGGGCGCGACAGCAGGCGCACGGTCGTGCCGCACAGTCCGTCGATCGACCAGCCGGCATGGCGCGCATCGCCGAGACGACGCAGCACCAGCGGTTCCTTCAACGCGACCTGGTGCGCCGGCAGGTGCACGGCGCGCGCGAGCAGCGTCGAACCGCAGAACGAAGTGTGGAAGAGCCATGCCGGCGGGCGTTCCGGCGAAGGCAGCGCCGCGAGGCGCGCGGCCGGAACCTGTTCCACCGAACCCAGCGCCGCGTCGAGCCGCGTGTCCAGGAAGGTCGAACGCTCCAGCACGTCGACGTCGAGCGTCGCCATCTCGAAGCGGCGGTCGGGCACGTGCAGGTCGACGGGAAACCAGCGCGCGTCGGCGGCGCGACTCGGCGGCGTTGCGTCCAGGCTCGCGGTTTCCACACGCCCCTCCACGGGTGATGGACGCTCAGGCCGGAACGCGCTGGCGTTCGAACTTGATCGCGAACGTGTAGCGCGGCGCGTAGCAGATGCGGTTCGGCGGTCGGCCGACGTGCTTGATCGCGCCGTCGAAGATCACCAGACGGCCCGGACGCGGTTGCACCGCGGCGGCCACTTCGTTGTTCTCGTCGAAGAACATCGTTTCGCCGCCCCACTCCAGGTCCCAGTGCTCGCACAGGTACCACAGCGCGGTGAGGTCGTGCTGGTCGGGCAGGCAATCGGTGTGGCTGAAGAGCATGTCGCCGAAGGTGGCGACGTTGGTGTACGCGCGGTACGGACGGTAGCCGTACTCGCGCGTGGTGAAGCCCAGCACCGCGCGCGCGGTGACGTCGAAGATCGGCTGCTGCACGAGCGCTTCGAGCTTCACCTCGGTCGCCCAGTGCTTGTGCTCGGCCGTTTCCGGCCGGGCGACTTCGGTGCGCGTGAACGCGGCCTTGGCCAGGCCGCGCACGTAATCGGCGACGTTGGGCAGATGCCCGTCGAACACCCGCAGCGGACGACCATCGATCTCGAATTCACGACTGGCCGCTAGCGCTGTTGGGTTCGCTGTCGTCATGCGGGCCTCAGTTCTCCAATGCCTTGGCGATGCGCTGCTGCTCGTCCTTCAGCGCCTGCGGCATGCGCGGGCCGTACTCGTCGAGGTACTCGCCGATGCTGGCGAATTCGGCCTGCCAGCCTTCGCGCTCGAACCCGAACAGCTTCGCCCGCGCTTCGTCGGTGAGTTCCACGCCGTCGAGGTTGATCTCGTCGTCCTTCGGCAGATGGCCGATCGGCGTTTCGACCGAACCAGCTTCGCCCTTCACGCGCTGGATCATCCACTCCAGCACGCGCAGGTTCTCGCCGAAGCCCGGCCACAGGAACGAACCGTCGTCGCCCTTGCGGAACCAGTTGACGTGGAAGATCTTCGGCAGCTTCGCGCCGGCCTTGTCGAACGACAGCCAGTGGCCGAAGTAGTCAGCGAAGTTGTAGCCGCAGAAGGGCTTCATCGCCATCGGATCGCGGCGCATCACGCCCACGGCACCGGTTGCAGCAGCGGTGGTTTCCGAGCCCATCGCGGCGCCGACGAGCACGCCGTGCGTCCAGTCGCGCGCTTCGAACACCAGCGGCACCAGCGACGGGCGACGGCCACCAAAAACGATCGCGCTGATCGGCACGCCGGCGGCGTTCTCGGCTTCCGGCGAATAGCTCGGGCACTGCTTCGCGCTCACGGTGAAGCGCGAGTTCGGATGCGCGGCCGGGCCCTTGGCCGCGTCGTATGCGTTGCCGCGCCAGTCGGTGACCGGCTGCTGGCCGTTGTCGATGCCTTCCCACCACGGCTGGTTGTCGGCGGTGACGCCGACATTGGTGAAGATCGTGTTGCTCTGGATCGACTTGAGCGCGTTCGGGTTCGACTTGGCCGACGTGCCTGGCGCGACGCCGAAGAAGCCGGCTTCCGGATTGATCGCGTACAGGCGGCCATCGGCACCCGGGCGCATCCAGCAGATGTCGTCCCCGACCGTCCACACCTTCCAGCCGTTCGCGCGATAGCCTTCCGGCGGAATCAGCATCGCCAGGTTGGTCTTGCCGCACGCCGACGGGAATGCCGCGGCGATGTAATGCGTTTCCCCCTGCGGGTTTTCCAGGCCGAGGATCAGCATGTGTTCGGCGAGCCAGCCTTCCGAACGGGCCTGGTGCGAGGCGATGCGCAGCGCGTGGCACTTCTTGCCCAGCAGCGCGTTGCCGCCGTAGCCGGAACCGTATGACTTGATCGTCAGTTCCTCGGGGAAATGCATGATGAAACGGCGCTCGGGATCGAGTTCGCCGATCGAATGCAGGCCGCGCACGAAGGAGCCCTCGCGCTCGATGCGCGCCAGTGCCGGCGCGCCCATGCGCGTCATGATGCGCATGTTGGCGACCACGTACGGGCTGTCGGTGATTTCCACGCCGCAGCGCGACAGCGGCGAATCGATCGGGCCCATGCAGTACGGGACCACGTACATCGTGCGGCCCTTCATGCAGCCGTCGAACAGCGCGTCCATCTTCGCGTGGCCGTCGGCCGGCGACATCCAGTGGTTGTTCGGGCCGGCGTCGTCGCGCTGCGCGGTGCACACGAAGGTCAGGTGCTCGACGCGGGCGACGTCGTCCGGATGCGAGCGGTGCAGGTAGCTGTTGGGATGCGTCTTCTCGTTGAGCTTGACCAGCGTGCCGTCGGCCTGCATCTGCGCGATGAGCGCGGCGTTCTCGGCGTCGCTGCCGTCGCACCAGTGGATCGCGTCGGGCTTGGTCAGCGCGGCGACTTCGGCGACCCAGGCATTCAGCGCGGCGAGCTTGCTGCCCTCGCTCCCCGGCGCGACGGCAGGTTTGGCGACGTCATGGGAAATGGCATTCATTGCGGAACTACCTCCAGCGGGGGCCGGCTTAGGGAAACTGGTTTTCAGGCTGATCGATCATGCCGATGGGTCATGCTGAGGGAATCAGCGTGGCCATCATGTGCTCGACGTAGGCCTCGAATTCATCGTGCTGCATGCGCGCCTGGTGCAACTGCAGGTTCAGTTGCAGGAAGCCGACGTAGGCGGCGTACAGCAGGCGGGCGCGGTGCTGGGCGTCGGTGCGGCTCAGCCCGGCCTGGCGGAACGAAGCGGTCAGGTATTCCAGGCGGCGCTCGGAGACGCGCCCGATGACCGGCTGCACCGCCGGGTGGTCGAGCGCCTTGAGCAGCTCGGAATAGATGACGTGCGACTTGAACTCGTGCGCGACCAGCGTGAACAGCGCGCGCAGGCGTTCGCGCGGGTCGGAAATGGGTTCGAGCTGGCCGAACACGGTTTCCTGTTCGACCTTCTCCCAGCGCTCCAGCGCGGCGACGAGCAACGCGTCGCGCGAGGGGAAATGCCAGTAGAAGCTGCCCTTGGTGACGCCCAGGCGCCGGGCGAGCGGTTCGACCGCGACGGCGGCGACGCCCTGTTCGGCGATCAGATCGAGTGCGGCCTGGGCCCAGTCGTCGGCGCTCAGCCGACCGGTGCGCTCCGGTGCGGGCTTGTCCTGCCCGCTTGCGCGGTCCTGGCCAGCCCCTTCCTGATCGGGATGGGCCTGCTTTGGCTGGGCCGGCTTCGTTTGCGCCGGCTTCGTGTGCGCGGTTGAGCTCATGGTTTCAAGTTTAACCATACGCCAGTGGCGGTAACAGTATGCAGGCCGTCAAGACTCCCGAAAGAAGGCATGAAGGCCGGCGTGCGGTTGACAGCAACGCGGGAATCTTACCATACTCGGCCGTATGGCAAGCGTTTGATGCGCGCGCTTGAACGCCGCAGTTTCCAGAAAGGAGTTCCTGGAAGGAGCTCCTGGAACGGACCGGATGGCGCCTGCGCATCATCGCGAACCGACCCACTCACCTTCTTAATACGCATCGCCGCACCGCTGCTGGAGCGCCGTCATGAGCATCGCGATTCCCTTCATTGCCTTCCTGCTGGTAGGGGCCATCGCCGCCTACCACCGCCTGCGCCTTCCAGTGTGGGCGGCGCTGACCGCGACCGCGCTGGTCGCCTGCTGGCTGCTCGGCGCCAGCGGCACGGCGACGGTGGTCGCAGCGGCCATCACCGCGCTGATCGCGGTGCCGCTGCTGCTGCCGCAGATCCGCCTGCCCTTCATCACCAAACCGCTGCTGGGTTTCTACACGAAGATCCTGCCGCCGCTGTCGGAGACCGAACGCGTCGCGCTCGAAGCCGGCACCGTCGGCTGGGAAGGCCAGCTGTTCTCCGGCAAGCCGGACTGGGACGTGCTGCACAACCAGCCGCGCCCGATGCTGCGCCCGGACGAGCAGGCGTTCCTCGACGGCCCGGTCAACGAGCTGTGCCGGATGATCGACGACTGGAAGATCACCCACGTCGACGCCGACCTGTCGCCGGAGCTGTGGGACTACATCAAGAAGAACAGGTTCTTCGGCATGATCGTGCCGAAGGAATACGGCGGCCTGGGCTTCACCGCACTGGGCAACCACAAGGTGATCCAGAAGCTCGCATCGATGTCGTCGGTGGTGTCCTCCACCGTCGGCGTGCCGAACTCGCTCGGCCCGGCCGAGCTGCTGATGCACTACGGCACGCAGGAACAGAAGGACTACTACCTGCCGCGCCTGGCCGACGGCCGTGAAGTGCCGTGCTTCGGCCTGACCGGTCCGTGGGCCGGTTCGGATGCGACGTCGATCCCCGACTACGGCATCGTCTGCATGGGCGAATGGAACGGCGCGCGCGTGGTCGGCGTGAAGCTGACCTTCGACAAGCGCTACATCACGCTGGCGCCGGTCGCCACGCTCATCGGCCTGGCGTTCCGCATGTACGACCCGGAAGGCCTGATCGGCGACAAGCAGGACATCGGCATCACGCTCGCATTGCTGCCGCGCGACACCGCCGGCGTCGAGATCGGCCGCCGCGCGATGCCGCTCAACAGCCCGTTCCAGAACGGCCCGATCCGCGGCAAGGACGTCTTCATCCCGCTCAGCCAGCTCATCGGCGGCGAAGCCTACGCCGGCAAGGGCTGGCAGATGCTGGTCGAATGCCTGTCGATCGGCCGCTCGATCACGCTGCCGTCCACCGCCTCGGGCGGCTCGAAGTACGGCGCGGTGGTCACCGGCGCCTACGCGCGCATCCGCAAGCAGTTCGGCCTGTCGGTCGGCCGCTTCGAAGGCGTGGAGGAAGCGCTCGCCCGCATCGGCGGCAACGCGTACACCATCAGCGCGCTGGCCGAAGCCTCGGCCGCGGCGGTGGCGCGCGGCGAACTGCCGGCGGTGCCGTCGACCATCTCGAAGTACCACTGCACCGAGATGGGCCGCGAAGTCGCGCGCGACGTCATGGACATCATCGGCGGCAAGGGCATCATTCTGGGTCCGCGCAACTTCGCCGGCCGCAACTGGCAGGCCGCGCCGATCATGATCACGGTGGAAGGCGCGAACATCATGACGCGCTCGCTGATGATCTTCGGCCAGGGCGCGATCCTGTGCCATCCGTGGGTGCTGAAGGAAATGAAGGCGGCGACGCTGCCCGATCCGGACGAGCGCCTGCGCGAGTTCGACCGCAACCTGTTCGGCCACATCGGCTTCGCGATCTCCAACGCCGTGCGTTCGTTCTGGTTCGGCCTGACCGCCGCCAAGATCGGCGCCGCGCCTGGCGATGCGTACACGCGTCGTTACTACCGCAAGCTCAACCGCTATTCCGCGGCGCTCGCGCTGGTGGCCGACACCTCGATGCTGCTGCTCGGCGGCAAGCTGAAGTTCAAGGAATCGCTGTCGGGACGTCTGGGCGACGTGCTGAGCAACCTGTACATCGCCAGCGCCCTGCTCAAGCGCTATGCGGACGAAGGCCGTCCGGTCACCGACCAGCCGCTGCTGGCGTGGTCGATCCACAACGCCACCTTCAAGATCGAGAAGGCGTTCTCCGGCGCGCTGCGCAACTTCCCGATCCGTCCGATCGGCTGGCTGCTGTGGGCGCTGGTGTTCCCGCTGGGCCGTCGCGCGCAGTACCCGAGCGATCGCCTGGGCCACAAGGTCGCGTCCCTGCTGATGTCGCCGAACGAAGCGCGCGACCGCCTCGCCGTCGGCGTGTTCACCGAACCGACCGCGAACAACCCGGGTGGGCGCATCGCCAGCTACCTGCAGAAGGCCGTGCTGGCCGAGCCGGTGGAGCGCAAGTTCCTCAAGGCGCTGAAGCAGAAGGGCATCGAGGCGCACGATTTCGCCGCGCAGCTGGACGAGGGCGTGCGCGAAGGCTGGATCACCGCCGACGAACGCCGCCAGCTCGAAGAACTGCGCGAGCTGACGATCGACACGATCAGCGTCGACGACTTCGATCCGGAAGAACTGCGCGCCGCCACCTCGCAGATCGGCAAGCGCGACAGCCGCTACGCCGCCTGACGGCAACATCGCAACGACAGCACGACGGCGGGCATGTCCCGCCGTCGTGCTGTCGGGCCAACGAAGGACGCATCCAATGTCGACGCCGCTGCTCTCGCTGTATCGCAGGATCACGCGCTGGCCCGCCGGCCACTGGCTGTTCTCGCGCGCGGTCTGCTTCAAGGCTCCCTACTTCGGGACGATCGCGCCGTGCTTCGTGTCGCTGGAGCCGAACCGCTGCGAGGTGCGCATCCGCGATCGCCGACGCGTGCACAACCACCTCGGCACGGTGCACGCGATCGCGCTGTGCAACCTCGCCGAACTGGCGGCCGGCGTGATGACGGATGCGTCGTTGCCGACGTCGATGCGCTGGATTCCCAAGGGCATGACGGTCGAATACCTGAAGAAGGCGACCGGCACGATGCACGGCGTCGCGACACCGGACGTTCCGCTGGTGGAATCGGCGTCGGGCTACGAACTGCCCGTCACGGTGATCGTGAAGAACGACGCGGGCGAAGCGGTGTTCCGCGCGTCGATCGCGATGTGGGTGTCGCCGAGGAAGTGAACGGGCCGGCTCAGCCGACCAACCACAGCGCGGCCAGCGCGAGCAGCGCCGGCACCGACTGCACGAGGAAGATGCGCTTGTTGACCGTGGCGGCGCCGTAGACGCCGGCGACGACGACGCATGCGAGGAAGAACGTCGCGACGTCGCGGCGTTCGTCGATGATCGACCAGACGAGGCCCGCGGCGAGGAAGCCGTTGTAGAGGCCCTGGTTCGCGGCGAGCGTTCTGGTTGCTTCGGCTTTCTCGCGCGTGAGGCGGAAGACTTTCATGCCGGGTGGGCGCGTCCACAGGAACATCTCCAACGCGAGGAAGTACGCGTGCAGGAGCGCCACGAGGGCGATCAGGGTCAGCGTGAGGATGGACATGCGTGCGGTCCCCCGGGCGATTCGACGATCGCTACGCGTCAACGTACCTGATCGGGTTCGAGGGCGTCATCCTGCAGCCCGTCGTCCGCCCCGTCATCCTGCAGCAGCCCGTCATCCCGGCGTGCATCCCATCGGCGCTCGCCTTCCAGCGCCTTGAGGTCGGTCCTGCGGTCCTCGTGGAGGATCTCCACACCCTTGGCGCCAACGAACTTCGTCGGATTGGTCTTGCCGCGATTGAACAGCGTGAGCGTGTGGCCGTGCGCGCGCGCCGCCTCGACGAAATGCGGCCCGAGGAAACCGGTGCCGCCGAGCACCAGGCTCTGCAGCGGCTTGGCGGCCTTCTCCGTGCGAACGCGGGAAGGCCCATCAGGGCGGCGCCGGCGAGCCCGGCCTGGAGGACATCGCGGTGGGTCATGTCGATCCTTCGGAACCGGGCGCGGGGAAGCCCAGGTTGCGGCAGCGTGCGCCGGCGGGTGCGCGCCGCCATCCGCCGGAGGTCACGGCGTGGCGGGCTGTGCCTGCGGCGGCGGTGCGGCTTCGACGCGACGCGACAGGCGCCAGCCGATGGTCGCCGCGCTGAGCGCGGCCAACGCGCTGATGGCGGCGAAGCTGCCGGTGGTCACGCCCAGCGCGCGCAGGGCGTTCATGCTCAGCGCGATGGCGGTGTCGCCGAACCGCCACACCGCCGTATCCACCGCGTTCTGGCCCTTGTAGCGGACGTTGCGCGGCACACGCGCATAGAGGCTGTGGCGCGCCGGTTCGGCCATGCCGTAGGCGAGGCCGCGGCTGACGATCAGCGCGATCGCCACCGCCGGCAAGCCCAGCGCGAGCGGCGCGTGCGGGTCGTTCGAGAACACCACCAGCGACAGCGCGAGCATGCTCACCACCGCCCACACCAGGATCACCGCGCCGGGCCCGCGGCGCGGCAGCAGCCAGCGCGTGAGGGTCAGCTGGGTGAGCACGGTCAGCACGTTCGACATCTGGTCGACGCGCGCGGCGAAGGCGGTGCGCGAAACCGCATCGGTGAAGGTCGCGCCCGAATAGTCGACCACCAGCGCGTAGTTCACCGTGCCGATGCCATCGGCGAGCAGCAGCAGGATCGCCATGTTGCGCATGAACGGATCGGTGAACACCTGCTTCAGGCCATCGAGCATGCCGCCGCCGACGGCCGCTTCGTGCGCGGCCTCGAAGCGGCGTTCGCCGTGCGTCCGCGCCCATCGCCCGAGCAGGACGATGCACACCACCGCCCCTCCCAGCAGCGAGGCCGACACCAGCAGCAGGGGCGCCACGCCGATGATGTTCACCAGCGTGGCGGTGAGCGTCGGGCCGGCGAGCGCGCCGCAGGTGCCGGCCACCGCGATGATCGGGAACAGGCGCTTGGCCTGCTCCAGGGTCCAGATGTCGGACATGAAGATCCAGAACACCGACACCACGAACAGGTTGAACACGCTCACCCAGACGAAGAACGTCATGCCCAGCGCGCGCGGCCCGATCAGCGACGGCTGGGCGAACAGCGGCACGAACGCGAACAGGCAGGCGATGAAGAACAGGTACACCAGCGGCACCACGATGCGCCGCGGATAGCGCGCGATCAGCCAGGCGAACACCGGTGTCAGCAGCAGCGTGCCGATGAAGGTGGCGCCGTAGAACCACGGCAGCTGGGTCGAACCCACCGCCGCGGTGAGCTGCTCGCGCAACGGGCGGATCACGTAGTACGCGGCCAGGACGCAGAAGAAGTAGGCGAACGACAGCCCCACCGCCGGCCATTCCCCGCCGCGCACGCGCCGGGTCGCCGGTTCGGAGGGAACGCGATCGTCGTGTGGCTGCGGCATCGCGGTGCTGCTCCGGGCGAGGATGGCGCGAGTTTACCTGCGGCGCGTGGCGCGCTCGCAGTGCGGATTGCGGGTCCGCTTCGCGGCTCGAACCCGCTCCCTCCTCCCCCGAGGGAGCATTTGCTCTAATGGCCCCGCTTACGGTCGGCCGGCAACGTCGGCAGACCGGCACGACGAAAGCGGCGCAAGGGCAAGGCACACGTGTACGACTACATCATCATCGGCGCCGGTTCGGCCGGCTGCGTGCTCGCCAACCGCCTCTCCGCCGATCCCGACGCGAAGGTGCTGCTGCTCGAGGCCGGTCCGCGCGACAGCCATCCCTTCATTCACATGCCGGCCGGTTTGGCCAAGCTGGTGCACAACCGCCGGGTGAACTGGAACTACCACACCGCGCCCGAGCCGGCGCTCGACGGCCGCACCCTGTGGTGGCCGCGCGGCAAGGTGCTCGGCGGCTCCAGTTCGATCAACGCCATGTGCTACACGCGCGGCGTGCCGGGCGACTACGACGAATGGGCCGCCAGCGGCGCCACCGGCTGGGACTGGGATTCCGTGCTGCCCTGGTTCCGTCGCAGCGAACGCAACACGCGCGGCGGCGGCGCGCTGCACGGCGACGCGGGCCCGCTGTACGTCTCGAACCTGCGACACAGCAATCCGCTCTCGCACGCCTTCATCGAAGCCGGGCGCCAAGCCGGTTTCGCCGTCAACGACGACTTCAACGGCCCGCGCCAGGAAGGCTTCGGCCTGTACCAGGTCACGCAGAAGAACGGCGCGCGATGCTCCAGCGCGGTGGCCTACCTCGATCCGGTGCGCGAGCGGCGCAACCTCACCATCGTCACCGGCGCGCAGGTCAACCGCATCACGTTCCGCAAGGGCCGCGCCGATGGCGTGATCTACACGACGAAGGGCCGCGCCTACCACGAGCCCGTCGCGCGCGAAGTGCTGCTGAGCGGCGGCGCGCTCAATTCGCCGCAGTTGCTGATGCTCTCCGGCATCGGCCCGGCGATGCAGCTGCGCCGGCACGGCATCGACGTCGTCGTCGACGCACCGCAGGTCGGCGAGAACCTGCAGGACCATCTCGACATCTGCACGCTGCGCCATTGCCCGCAGCCGATCACCTACGACCGCCTGAGCGACGCGCGCATCGCCTTCGACTACTACCTTCGCGGTCGCACCGGCATCGGCACGAGCAACATCGCCGAGGCCGGCGGCTTCGTGCGTTCGCGTTTCGCGCCGGACGAACGGCCCGACATCCAGTTGCACTTCGTTCCGGCGATGCTCGACGATCACGGCCGCCATCGCCTGCCGGGCGACGGCTACACCGTGCATGCGTGCTTCCTTCGCCCGCGCAGCCGTGGTCGCGTCCGCCTGATGAGCGGCCACGCCGGCGACCAGGTGCGCATCGAGGCGAACTACCTCAGCGACGAGGAGGGCTTCGACCTGAAGATGATGGTCGAATGCGCGAAGCTCTCACGCGAACTGCTCGCGCAACCGGCCTTCGATGCATATCGAGGCGCACCGATCTTCCCGGCCCGCGACGACCTGGACGACGACGACCTGGTCGCCTTCATCCGCGCCAAGGCCGAGACGATCTACCACCCGGTCGGTACCTGCCGGATGGGTTCGGATGCGCTGTCGGTGGTCGACCCGCAACTACGCGTGCGCGGGGTCGAAGGCCTGCGCGTGGTCGATGCCTCGGTGATGCCGACCCTCATCGGAGGCAACACCAACGCGCCGACGATGATGATCGCCGAGCGCGCGTCGGAGCTCACCCGCGCCGGCTGATTCGCGCAAGCGGGCGCGGCGAATTCGCGCAATCTTCACGGCCGTGCGCGCTTCGACAAAGGTGAATGCGAAAAACAGCGGCTGGAGAACTGCGACGCAGTCCGCTAAAGCCTGAAAAATCAGGGCCATGTTGCCGACTGTTGCCCTGCCCCCTGAGATTGGCGCTATGATCCCGCGAGATCGTGAAGCAGGGGCGAAGGCCATGAAAAGCAATGTGAAAAAGCCTTCGCGCGCACTCCCGCGCCTCGCCGCCATCGCACTGCTCCTTCCGCTCACGCTCGGTTCCACCGCACAGACGCCGCAGCATTCCGGCTCGCCGTCGCTCGTCACCGCCAACGCCAAGTGGGTGACCAGCAAGCCGGCGCAGCCCGCTGCTCCGCTGCCGCCCTCGGTTCCGTTGCCCGCCGCGTTCGACGTGCGCCAGTTCGAATCGATGGCGCAGCAGCTCGTCGCCAACCAGCGCGTCCCCGGCCTTGCGATGGCGGTGGTGCATGGCGGACGCATCCTGAGCGCGCGCGGCTACGGCATCACCGACACGAGCCACGCCACGCCGGTCGATTCGCACACGGTGTTCCGCCTCGCGTCGCTGTCCAAGAGCTTCGCCGGCACGATGACCGGCCTGCTGGTCAACGAAGGCTCGCTTCGCTGGGACAGCAAGCTGGTCGATTACATGCCGAGCTTCCGCCTGAGCGATCCGCTGGCCTCGCAGCAGCTGACCGTCGCCGACCTGCTCAGCCATCGCGTGGGCCTGACGCACAACGCGTTCGATCGCGACCTGGAGCAGTACGTCGATTACCGCACGCTGACGCAGAAGCTCGCCTACGCGCCGCTGCAGTGCGCGCCGGGCACCTGCTACAGCTACCAGAACGTCGCCTTCAGCCTGGTCGGCGACATGGTCTTCGCCGCGACCGGCGATTTCTACGCGCAGGAAGTGCAGCGCCGCATCTTCAAGCCGCTGGGCATGAACGATGCGAGCCTGGGACTGGAAGGCATCCAGGCCAGCCCGAGCTGGGCGCGTCCGCACGTGCGCGGCCGTGGCGGCTGGGTGTCGCTGATGCCCAAGACGACCTACTACCAGGTGCTGCCGGCCGCCGGCGTCAACGCCAGCGCGAGCGACATGGCGCAGTACCTGCTCGCCCACACCGGCCACCGTCCCGACGTGCTGCCGGCGCCGCTGCTCGCCACGCTGCACCAGCCGGTCGTCGATACGCCGAGCGAGATCCGCGGATCGTCATGGCGCCGCACCCGCCTCACCAGCGCCGGCTACGCGCTGGGCTGGCGCACCTACGATTACGCCGGCCATCGCGTGGTCTTCCACGGCGGCGCGGTGCAGGGATATCGCGGGCTGATCGCGGTGGTGCCGGAACTCGACTTCGGCGTGGCGATGCTGTGGAACAGCGAAAGCTCGCTGCCCTCGGGCATGCTGCCGACCATCCTCGACACCGCGCTGGGCCTGCCGCCCGGCCAGTGGCTGGACGACGAGATCGACCCGACGCTGTACGCCGAGTCGTCGGACGACGCCTCGCCCGATGCGCCGCACGCGCCGGGCACGCACGCTTCGGCTTCGACGGCGGCGCCGAATTAAACGGCGAAGCGCGGCGCTTCTTATGGGGCTGCTGGTCCGGTAGCCCGGGTAAGCAAAGCGCACCGGGGCCTGCCACGCTCACCCCGGGTGCGCTTCGCTTACCCGGGCTACGAGAGCGCCGGCGCGCAGACGAGTTCGCTCGCATCTCTCGCATGTGGAGCACGGCGACTGCGTAGGCGTCCTCGCTCGCGCGGTTCGTCCTTGCGAAGGCGGGAATCCACCGGCGTTTGAACCACGCTCGTCGCCTCTGCGAGAGCGGGATCCCGCGAACTGAGCCGTCATCACTCCGTCGCGCCTCACCCCGTCCCCTCTCCCGGACGGCGAGGGGCTCAAAAGCTCCCTCGCCTGCGAAAGGCTCCCTCGCCTGCGAATGCAGCGGAGGGTTGGGGATGGGCGAAGTGCACGGCGCCATAACGCTGAAGAGCATGGCGGCGACCGCGAACGCAAAGCGCACGCATCAACCGCATCACTGCATCGCACGCCCCTACCCTCACCCCAACCCCTCTCCCGAGGAAAGGGGCTAAGCGCGGCGCGCACCATTCCGATCAAACGGAAACCACCCGCCGCAACCACAACCACCGGCGCAAAAAAAACTCTCCCCCCGCCTGGGCTGCGGGGAGAGAGCTCGATTACGGTCTTCGGGGCTTTCTTAGATCATCGGAGCCGGGGTGGCCGGCATCGCCGTCACGGACGCCTTCTTGGCGGTCTTCTTGCGGCTCGACTTCTTGGCGGCCTTCTTCGGGGCAGCCTTCTTGGTCGCCTTCTTGGCGGTCTTCTTGGCGCCAGCCTTGCGGGCGGTCTTCTTCGCGCCAGCCTTCTTGGTCGCCTTCTTCGCGGTCTTGCGGGCGCCGGTCTTCTTGGCGGCCTTCTTCGCGGTCTTCTTGGCGGTCTTCTTGGCGGCGGTCTTGCGGGTGGCCTTCTTCGCCGTCTTGCGGGCGCCGGTCTTCTTGGTGGCCTTCTTCGCAGCCTTCTTGGCCGGGCGCTTGGTCGCCTTCTTGGCGGCCTTCTTCACGGTCTTCTTGGCGCCAGCCTTCTTGGCAACCTTCTTGGTCGCCTTCTTGGCGGCGGTCTTTTTCTTCGCAGCTTTCTTCATGGCCATGGTATGGCTCCTCGTCAGTGGTTGATCAGCATTGATCAGTGGTCTTGCAGGTCTATCGCCCAGTAGAACCTCAAGCCGCGGGTATCGGACCCGCGAGCAGCCGCCGACGCGCGAACGCGTCGGAACGGATTTCGTGCCGCCCGCAACCGCGGGCAAACAAAAACCCGGCGCGCGATGTGCGGACCGGGTTGGATGGAATGCCTGGCCTGCGTGTACACGGCGCGCGTTTTCGCGGGGGAAACGAACCCTGCGTCCACCGTTTCGACTGCCCGGTCGGAGGTCCGTTTTGTGCCGCGAGTTGTCGCGTTGTCTGTACTCACTCGCTTCCGCAGGAGACGTCTGCTGGGCGAAACCTAATCACGCTTTTTCGGACTGTCAACAACTTCGCTCATTTTTTTTTCAGGCAGGTCGGCATGGCGTCGCCGTCGCCGGTGTTCGAAGCGCGGGGTCGAACGACGACGACGATCGCCGCGCGTTCGCCGACCCGCCAACGCGCATTTCGCAAATGGCTTTTTTTCAGGGGTTTGCGAATACGCATCGACGTCCGGACGCATTCGATGGCGCGATCGCACCGGTGCATCGAAGCGTCGGGAAGCGGTCGTCGAAGGCATGCGAGGCACCCCGAAAAAATTTTCGGACGACACCCCCGTTTCGCGTCGCACAAACCCGATTTGCGCGAAATTGCGCGAAGCCCGACGACCATCCGAAGCACTCGCACGCGGCGCATCGGCCGACGCGGCGACACCTTCGCGATGCACTCGATGCCGTTCGTCGTTCGTCCGCTTCGCGACGAACGCACCACCCGAGGAGGTTCGAACGATGGCGTCGAACGTGTCGGCCATCGCCATTCGAAGACCCGCGCATCGTCGATCGACGACGCCGCGCTCACCGGACCGTCACGTCCCGCAACACGCCCTGCGCCGAGCGAAAAAAAACCGGCCGCACGAGGCGGCCGGTTCCGGTGAGGTGCGAAGCCGCGCGACGCGTGCCGCGCGCTCGTGGCTCAGTGGTCTTCTTCTTCCAGCAGCTCGGCGTAGTCGTCCGGAGCCAGCAGCTCGTTGAGCTGGTCGCCGTCCTCGATCTCGACGGTGAAGATCCAGCCTTCGCCGTAGGCGTCCTCATTGATGGTCTCGGGCTTGTCGGTCAGCGCGGCGTTGACCGCGACGACCTTGCCCGACACCGGCGCGTAGACGTCGGACGCGGCCTTCACCGACTCGACGACGGCGCAGGCGTTGCCGGCTTCGACGCGGTCGCCGACGTTCGGCAGTTCGACGTACACCAGGTCGCCGAGCAGGCCCTGTGCGTGGTCGGAGATGCCGACGGTGACCTTGCCGTCGCCATCGACGCGGGCCCACTCATGGGACTTCATGAACTTCAGATCGCCGGGAATTTCACTCATGACGGGAGCCTCGAAACGTTTGCGGGGGCGCGGAACAGCGGATGTCGGCGCCTAGTCTAACGGCGGCGACTGGAGCACGCGACAGGGGAATGATCGCGGTCAACGGAAGCCTTCGGAGGGACGGTACGGCGCACGCGGATGCAGCAGGGCGTCGCGCAGCGCGTCGACGCGGTCCTGGCCCCAGAACGGTTCGCCATCGAGGACGTAACCCGGCAGTCCCGGCAGGTCCGCGTCGATCGCCGCGCGCGTGTTGTCGGCGTAACGACCGGCGACCGCGTCGGTGCCGGCCTGGCGCATCACCGTCGATGCGTCGAAGCCCTGCGATGCGAGCAGGGCTTCGATCACCGTCGGGTCGGCGAGGTCGCGGTCTTCCGACCACAGCGCGCGGAAGGCCGCGTCCATGTAGCCGGACGGATCGAGTCCGGCGTCGGCCAGCGCGATCGCGCAGCGGTCGGCCAGGGCGATGTCGACCGGGTAGAACTTCGGCGACAGGTTCAGGGGCAGGCCGCGTTGCGCGCGCCAGCGCTGCAGTTCGACCAGGCGGTAACGCTGGCGCGCCGGCGCGCGCTTGCCCAGCGGCAGGCCGCCGTTCGCATCGAACAGTTCGAAGATGCGCACCGGCCGGTAGCGCAGCGTGGCGCCGGTCTCGCGCGCCACCGCCAGCACCGCCGCATGCCCGAGCCAGGCATACGGCGAGAGCAGGCTGAAGTAGTAGTCGACGACGCGCGTGGCCATGGCGATCAGACCAGCACGCCGTCCTGCGGCTGCCCGTCGCGCACGAACGGGAACTTCACCACGCGCACCGGGACTTCCTTGCCGCGGATGTCGACGCGCACGTTGCCCGCCGAACCCAGCGCGATCTTGCCGGCCGGCACGCGGGCGAAGGCGATCGCCTTGCCGAGCGTCGGCGAGAACGTGCCCGACAGGATCTCGCCGTCGCCGTGTTCGGTGATCACTTTCTGGCCGTGGCGCAGCACGCCCTTTTCGTCCATCACCAGCGCGATCATCTGGCGCGGCGCGCCGGTGGCCTTCTGCTGCTCGAGCACGTCGCGGCCGATGAAGTCGCGGCCTTCGTCGAGCGCGACGGTCCAGGCAAGCGCGGCTTCGTACGGCGAGACGGTGTCGTCCATGTCCTGGCCGTAGAGGTTCATGCCCGCTTCCAGGCGCAGCGTGTCGCGCGCGCCGAGCCCGGCCGGCTTCACGCCCGCGGCGAGCAGCGAGTTCCAGAACGCGACCGTCTGCGCTTCCGGCACGACGACCTCGAAGCCGTCCTCGCCCGTGTAGCCGGTGCGCGCGACGAACACGTCGATGCCGTCGGCCGTCTTCGCCTCGCCGGCGGCGAACTTGCCGAGCTTGCCGATCGCGTCGCGGTCTTCCTCGCGCAGCAGGCCCAGCACCTTCGCGCGGGCATTCGGGCCCTGCACGGCGATCATGCCGAAGTCCGGGCGCTCGGTGACCTTCACGTCGAAGGCCTTCGCCTGTTCGGTGATCCACGCCAGGTCCTTCTCGCGCGTGGCGGCGTTGACCACCAGGCGGAAGAAGTCCTCGGCCCGGTAATAGATGATGAGGTCGTCGATCACCCCGCCCTGCGGGTTGAGCATGCAGGTGTACAGCGCCTTGCCCGGGACCTTGAGCTTGTCGACCGAGTTGGCGACCAGGCGGCGCAGGAAGTCGCGCACCTTCGCGCCGTTGAGGTCGACCACCGTCATATGGCTGACGTCGAACATGCCGGCGTCGCGGCGCACCTGGTGGTGTTCCTCGATCTGCGAACCGTAATGGATCGGCATGTCCCAGCCACCGAAGTCGACCATCTTGGCGCCGAGGTCGCGGTGGGTCTGGTTGAGGATGGTCTTCTGGGTCATGGCGCGGGAAACCTGTCTGCGGGAGCGAGCCCGCGATTATCCCAGAACCCGGCGCCGGAGGTTTCGGCACGCCCGCCTACGCCGGCGCATGGTCGTGCGACCTGTTCGCGTGGCCTATTCGCTGGAGCCTTCGTTGTAGCAGCGCACGCTCGAAGGCGGCACGCGCAGGAAGCGGCCGGTGCGACGGTCCAGCCGCACCGCCCAGCGCACGGCCGGGAGCATGTCGAGTTCCGAAGCCCCGTCCGCGCCCGTGTCGATGATCGCCACCACGCCGGTGTCGTCGACGCCGTTGCGCTGGCAGGTGGCGATGGCGACGAGTTCGTCGCGACGCAGCGCCGGATACGGCACCGAGTCGGTGACGCGCCAGCGAGGCTCGTCGCCGACGCGGTCGACGAACTGCGCGGCGAGCAGCTGGATCGTTCGATCCTCGGCATCGTCGAGCGTGGCGATGCTGCGCGCGCACAACTCGTCGATGCCGCTGCCGATGCCGACGCAGCTGCCGGTGTTCGACCGGAACCCGTCCGGATACGGCGGCACGATCCTGCCGACCAGTCTCGGATGCCCGTCCGCGCAGGCATGGCCAACCACGGCGCAGAGCGCCGCCGCCAGCAGCCATCGCGCGACCGGGCGTCGGGTCATACCGCCGGCTCGACCAGCAGGCTCATGCCGCGATGTCCGACGATGCGCACCACCGTGCCGGCCGGAAGCTCGGGACCGGTGACGTCCCAGAACGCATCGGCGATCTGCACGCGACCGAGGCCGTTGACGATGGCGCGTTCCAGCGGCACCACGCGGCCGATCAATGCATCGGCGCGACGGTTGAGCGTGGGCTTGTCGCTGCGCGGTTCGCGCCCGCGGAACCAACTGCGGTACACCTGGATCGACACGAAGCTGAGCACCACGAACGCCGCGATCTGCGCCAGCAACGGCACGTCGGGCACGAGCAGCACGATCGCGAACACCGCCGCAGCGGCGAAGCCCAGCCACAGCATGAAGGCGCCCGGCGCCATCGCCTCGGCGGCGAACAGCAGCAGCGCCACCACCGCCCAGGTCATCGTCTCGGTGTTCCACTGCATCGGTCAGCCTCCGGGACGCGGCGACGGCGGCGGCATCGTGCGCGCGGCGCCCTGGCGTTCCAGCGCCTCCGGGCCGAGCGCGTGCTTCGCCAGTTCGGCGATGCCGGCGAGCGAGCCGATCACGCCGGTGGCTTCCATCGGCATCATCACGAACTTCTGGTTCGGCGCTTCGGCCAGCGCCTTGAACGCCTCGATGTACTTCTGCGCGACGAAGTAATTGATCGCGTTGACGTTGCCGCCGGCGATGGCGTCCGACACCAGCTGCGTCGCCTTCGCTTCGGCTTCGGCCAGGCGCTCGCGCGCCTCGGCTTCGCGGAACGCGGCCTCGCGCTTGCCTTCGGCTTCCAGGATCGCGGCCTGCTTCTCCCCCTCGGCGCGCAGGATTTCCGACTGCCGGTGGCCCTCGGCTTCCAGGATGTTGGCGCGCTTCTCGCGCTCGGCCTTCATCTGCCGCGCCATCGAATCGACCAGGTCGCGCGGCGGCTGGATGTCCTTGAGCTCGATGCGGTTGACCTTCACGCCCCACGGATGCGTCGCCTGGTCCACGGCGACCAGCACCTTGGCGTTGATCTCGTCGCGCTTGGACAGCGATTCGTCCAGGTCCATCGAACCGATCGCGGTGCGGATGTTGGTCATCACCAGGTTGAGGATGGCGATTTCCAGCGTGGCGACCTCGTAGGCGGCCTTGGCCGCGTCGAGCACCTGGAAGTAGACGACGCCGTCGACCTTCACCACCGCGTTGTCCTTGGTGATCACGTCCTGGCTGGGGACGTCCATCACCTGTTCCATCATGTTGATCTTGCGGCCCACGCCGTAGACGATCGGGATCAGGAAGTGCAGCCCGGGCTCCATGGTGTGGGTGTAGCGGCCGAACCGCTCCACCGTCCATTCATACCCCTGCGGCACCATCCGCACGGCCTTCAGCACCAGGATGATGCCCGCGAACAGCAGGACGACGCTCAGCACCGCACTCAGTCCCATGATCCCCTCCTTCGTGTCAGGGCGAGTATAGGCCGACCGCTGCGACGGTTTCGGCGGCCCCCGCATCCAGGGGAAGGACGATCCAAAAAAACGCAGGACGCGAGCCCTTGCCCACGCCCGTGCCACCCACCACCGACGCACCCCGCAGCAGCTTCGCCATCGACGTCCCCGAGGCGTTGCTGGCGCGCGTTCGCGCCGGCGAGCGGGCGGCGTTCGAGCAGATCTACCGCCGCTTCGAGCGGCCCGTGTTCAACCTGGCGCTGCGGATGCTCGGCGCCGGCCACGGCCCGGACGGCCGCGAGGAGGCAGCCGAGGTGCTGCAGGAAACCATGCTGAAGGTGTTCGACAAGATCGGCGATTTCCGCGGCGCCGCGGGGAGCGGCAACGGCAGCGGCGCCAGTCCGTTCTGGGGCTGGGTGCGGCAGATCGCCGTGAACGAAACGTTGATGCGCCTGCGCGGCCAGCGCCGGCACCAGCACGACGTGGCGCTGGAAGGCGACGAGTTCGCCGTCGACACCGGGCCGCTGCCGGCCGCAGCGGCCGATGCCGCCGCCCTGACGCGCGCGCTCGCCCGCCTACCCGCCGCGACCCGCAGCGTGCTGTGGCTGTACCACGCCGAGGGTTACACGCACGAGGAAATCGCGTCGCTGATGCAACGCACGCCGAGCTTCTCGAAATCCCAGCTCGCACGCGGCGGTCGCCGTTTGCGAGAGCTGCTCGAGCCGGAGAAGGCCCATGCCTGACACCGAACGCAACGATTCGCCCGCCGACTGGAGCGGCGCGTTCGCTTCATTGCCGATGGAAACGCCGCCGGCCGGAGGCTGGCAGCGCGTGGATCGCGCGCTCGACGCTCCCGCCGCGCGACAGCGACGGCATTGGCCGGTGTGGCTGGCTGCCGCCGCGATCGGCGCCGCTGCGATAGGCACGGTCGCGCTCATGCCGGCACTGCATCGCTCCGGCGATGCCGATGCGCCGGGCGAATCGACCGAGCTGGCCGCGCGCAAGCGCACGCCGATCGACACCTCGCGCCCACCGATCGCCTCCTCGAAGCGACCGGAAACGCGTGTGGCGGGCGAGGACGAACCTGCACCGCGCAGCACCGGGACGTCCCCGGTCGAAGACGCGACACCTCAGCCGCGTTCCGACGCCACGCCGCGCATCGCCAGCACGCCGGCGAACGACGCCGCACCCGATCCGCGCGCCGCCGAGCTGCGCGAACGGGTCGCCGCGCTCCAGGCCGAGTCGGCGCAGCTGGAAGCGCTGCTCGCCATCGCGCGCGACGACCGCGTGGCCTCGGCCAGCGGCGCGGCGCTCGCGGTCGAGTTCGATCGTCGCATCGGCCGCATCGACGCCTCGCTCGTGCAGCCGGGCCTTGCCGACGCGGATCGCGCCGCGCTGTGGCAGGCGCGCGTCTCGACGATGCGCGAACTCGCCGGCATCGAAACCACCCAACGCTGGCTGGTGTCCAGCGGCGAGCGCTACGACGGCGCGCTGGTCAGCGTCGATTGACCCCTCTCACCCGCAGGACCCATGCCATGACCCACCTCCGCAACACGACGCGACTGGCCGCGACGATCGCCCTGCTCCTCGCCGGCATGGCCGCCGGCGCGCAGACGCCGAAGGCCGATGCCGGGCGCGCGCGCGCCGACGCCACGCGGCAGGACGCCGAACGCACGCGGCAGATCGAAGCCGCGCGCGCCGACCTCAACCGCGCCGCACGCCGATACGCCGAACTCACGCGCGAGAACGCGAACTTCGACCGCGCCCGTTTCGAGCGCGAGTTCGAGAAGCGCTTCGCCCGGCAGCCGGTGCTGGGCGTGGTGCTCTCGCCCGATCCGAGGGGCGGCGTGCGCATCGCGGCGGTCACCCCGGACAGCGCGGCGGCGAACGCCGGGCTGCGCGCCGGCGACGTCATCACCGCGATCGACGGCAACCGGCTCAACCAGCCGCAACCGGAGGAGCGCCTCGCCCAGGCCCGCCTGCGGCTGCGCGCGCTCGATACCGACAAGCCCGTCGCCCTCGCCTACACGCGCGGCGGCCGCGCCGCGACCACGCGCGCCACGCCGAAGCTCGGCGACCGCCTGCTGGTCGCGCGCGATGCGGACGGCAATCCGCTGGCCGCACCGATGCCGATCGTCGCACCGCAGGTGCGCAGCGAACTCATCCGCCTGGACTGCGACGACGACGAGGGCGATTGCCGCCTGCCGCTGCTGTCGGAGGCGTTCCGCTGGAACGGCCTGAACCTTGCGACGGTGGACGCGCAGCTCGGTCGTTATTTCGGCACCGATCGCGGCGTGCTCGTGCTCAGCACCGGGCCGGAATTGTCCGGGTTGCAGGCCGGGGACGTGATCCAGCGCATCGACAACAAGCCGGTGAATTCCCCACGCGAGGCGATGGCCGCGTTGCGCGACAAGCCGGAGCAGAGTCGCGTGGGCATCACCTACCTGCGCGACCGCAAGAGCGCGACGACGCAGATCACCGTGCCGAAGACCGCGATGTTGCGCATCCCGAAGCCGCCGGTTCCGCCATTGCCGCCGAAGGCACCGCCTGCGCCGGCGGCACCGGCGGCTCCTGCTGCGCCCGCCGCGCCCGCGGCACCGCCCCCGCCGCCCGCACCGAAGCCACCGCTGGCGATGACGCCGCCCGCGCCGCCGGCTCCACCGGAGCCGCCGGAGGGAATGATCGGATTCGTGATATCGCTCTGACGACCAACGAAAGAGCCCCTCACCCGCAAGCACGGGAGAGGGGTTGGGGTGAGGGAGGGCGCCCTGCTCGCGTCGGCGAATCACCGTGCTGCCGAAAAGATTGACCCGGCTCTTGTAGCCCGGGTGAGCGAAGCACACCCGGGTTGTGCGTCGCGGCGACGTTGCCCCCGGGTGCGGCCTGCGGCCTTACCCGGGCACAAAAGCTGCTCGCGTCGGCGAGTCACCGTGCTGCCGAAAAGATTGACCCGGCTCTTGTAGCCCGGGTAAGCGAAGCGCACCCGGGTTGTGCGTCGCGGCGACATTGCCCCGGGTGCGGCCTGCGGCCTTACCCGGGCTACAAAAGCTGCTCGCGTCGGCGAATCACCGCGCTGCCGAAAAAGATTGATCAGCTCTCGTAGCCCGGGTAAGCGAAGCGCACCCGGGTTGTGCCTCGCGGCGACGTTGCCCCGGTGCGGCCTGCGGCCTTCCCCCGGGCTGCAAAAGCTCTGCCGAGTCCGGCCGGTCAGTACGAAGCCGTGCTCACCGCCGCGCCGCCGCCTCCACCGGCGCGCGCTCGACCCACTTGTCGAACACCGCGTCGATCTGCGCGTCGCGCACCTTGCCGCCCTTCTCCAGCGAGCCGGCCTGCTCGAACAGCGGAATGATCATCGCCATCCCGTCGACCTTCGTCCTCAGGTGCACGCCCGGCGACTGGCCGAGGAAGCGCTCCCAGCGCGCGCGCACCTTCGCCCAGTAGTCCTTCGTCGCGTTCCAGTAGGCATAGGCCGGCTTGAAGTCGACCTCCGTGGTCTTCCGGTAATCGTTGAAGCCGAACTCGCGCGCCAGTTCCACCTGCGTGCCGTCGGGCTTGCGCAGCACCTTGGTGTTGAACTGCTCGTGCGTCCAACCGTTGGGCGTGAGCGTGTGGCGGTTCACCGCGCTGATGGCGTTGTAGTCGCTGCGCCTGGTGTACTCGCGACGCGGCAGCGGGCGCCAGCTCACGTCGCTGGTCCACGTGGGCACGTTGTTGTCGTAGGTCCATGGGCCCGTGCCGCAGTAACGCGGCGCGTCGCTCACCTCGTACACGCACTGCGTCCATGCGCCGCGCGTGCGATCGGCCGGGATCGCCCGCACCTGCCACGTCTGGTCGGCGCTGAACTCGAAGCGCGTCGGTGCCTCGAACGTCCAGTCCTGCCGCCAGTGCTTGGTCACGTGGCCGCTCTTCTCGTCCACGAGGATGTGCTGCAGGACGACCTTGGTCGGCGAATCCTCCACCACGATCACCGTCTCGTTGCCGCCGCTGCGCATCGCCGGATGGCGTTCGTAGCCGGGCTGCAGCAGCACGGTTTCATCGAAGGCGAAATCGACGATGTACTCGCCCTGCATGGCGAGGATCGACTCGCGATCGCGCGCAGCGTCGGCGAAGGCCGCCGGCGGGGCGGCGGCGAGAAGGAGGCCCATCGGAAGGGCGAGCGTGCGGAGCTTCATGGCTGGCTCGATGTTGAAGGTTGGAGAGAGGAACGTGAGCTTCACCAGCTCACCGACAGGCTGACGCCGACGCTGCGGCCCGGGCTGGTGTAGCGATCGACCACGCGGCTCGACGCGAGCGTGCCGGCGGGCACGTCGGCCGCGTCCCAGTACTTGCGGTCGGCGAGGTTGAACACGCCGGCGTCGAACACCGCGCCCGGCGCGAAGTTCCAGTGCGCGAGCAGGTCGAGCACGCCGTAGCCCGGCACCTCGAACTGATTGTCCGCCGGCAGTTCGTCCTTGCGCCCGGCGAAACGGCCGGCGAGTTCGATGCCCCAGCCCTGCGCGTCGTACGCGACGCCGAGGGTCGCGCGCAGAGGATCGATCGACGGCAGCGGATCGTTCGTCGTGCGGTCCTCGCCCTTCGCCCACGACGCGGCGCCCCTGATCGACCAGCCGGCCAGCGCATCGCTGATCGCCCGCAGGTCCACGCCGGCACGCGCCTCCACGCCGTGGATCTCCGCGTCCTCGATGTTCTGCGACTGGAACACGATCAGTTCAGATGCCGGCGGCGCGCTCACCTGCACCGACGATTCGATGAGATCGTCGTAGCGGTTGTAGTACGCCGAAACCTCCGCGTACACCGCTTCGTTGGAGAAGCGCAGGCCCAGTTCGACGCCGTCGCTCTTTTCCGGCTTCAGGTCGGGATTCGGAATCGCCGTGTAACCGAACTGCAGGTTGGTGAAGCCCAGGTTGACGTCGCTGTACGGCGGTGCGCGGAAGCCGTGCTGGTAGCCGCCGAACAGCGACCAGTCCTCGCTGAAATGCCACACCGCGCCGAGTTTCGGCGACACGCTGGTTTCGCTCAGTTCCGCGACTTCGACGCCGGGGTTGTCCTCGGCGAAGATCGAATCGGGCTTGGGCTCGAGCTTGTAGTAATCCACGCGCACGGCCGGGATCAGCCGGAACGCGCCTTCGGCGAACGACATCTCGTCCTGCACGAACAACGCCGCCTGCGTGGTTTCGCTCACCGGGAAATCGCGCACGGGGAAGGTGTCGGGCGAGATCACGTTGGTCACCGTGCCGGTGAGCAGGCTGGTCGCGCGGCCGTCGCGCTTCTGCCGGAATTCGGTGCGCGTCAGCTCCACGCCGTAGGTGATGGCATGGTCGACGGCGCCGCCGGTGATGTCCTTGTGCAGCACGGCGTCCAAGCCGGTGAGGCGCTGGTCGAAGTTGAATTCGCGCTCGCGCAGCACCGGGTTGGCCGCGACGCCGCCGGCCAGCATGGCGCGCTCCTCGCGCGTGCGCTGCGTGGTTTCGCTGTCCTGGCGGTAGACCTGCCACTGCAGCGAATCGGCGAACGCCGCGCCCAGCGCATCGGCTTCATGCGCGAACGCGATGCGCGCGCGGGTCTGCGTGTCCTGGCCGGACTGCGAGGCCACGCGCACCGACGGCGACATGCCGGGCATCATCGTGGTATCGCCCAGCGCGGTGAGCACGTCGGTGTCGACGTTGTCCTCGTTGCCTTCGACGGTGAGCTTGAAGCGCTGGTTCCCGTCCGGCTCGAACACCAGCTTCGTCAACAGGCTGCGGCCGTCGTATTCCTGCGGGTTCGGCGCGGTGCGCGAGGAACCGGTGCCGCGGTTCCCGCCCATGTTCTCGCGTTCCTGCCCCTGGCGATGGCCGACCACGACCAGGCCCGACCAGCGATCGCCGCCGAACGCCGTGGTCGCGCCGCCGAACAGGCCGTTGTCCTCGCCGAAGTAGCCCAGCTTCATACCGAAGTAGGCGTCCTTGCCCTCCGCCAGGTAATCCGACGGGTCCTTGGTGACGAACGAGACCACGCCGCCGAGCGCGTCGGAGCCGTACAGCGCGCTGCCCGGTCCGCGCACGACCTCGACGGCCTTCAGCGTGTCGAGGTCGACGAAGTTGCGGTTCGCATTCGAGAAGCTGCCGATCGAGAACGCGTCGGGCACGGCGATGCCGTCGGTTTCGATGCGCACGCGATTGCCGCCGAGGCCGCGGATGCGGATGTCGCCCAGGCCGCCGAAACGGCCGGAACCGCTCGACACGCTGATGCCGGGCTCGTAGCGGAACAGGTCCTTCAGATCGCGCACGAGCTGGCGGTCCATCTCGTCGCGGTCGATCGCGGTGACGACGTTCGGCACGTCGTCCAGCGCGCGCTGCGTCAGCGTGGCGGTGACGACGATGCGGTCGAATTCGTTCGCGGCGGCGACGCCGGTCGCGGCGGTGGTCAGGGAGGGGGCGCTGCCGTCGGGCGTGGCCTCGTTGGAGACGGCGACGGCCGGAATGGCGAGCAGCAGGGCAAGGGCCAGGGTGTTGCGGACAGGTTGCATGCGCGGTCTCGGAGTGGATTCCGAGGCGGGCTGGCAGCCGTTGCCGGCAGGCTTGCTTGCCTTGGGAGAGAGAGGTTGTCGAAGGGAAGCCGCCATGTGCGGCCGTGCGCGGCGTCCTTCCCCAAGGGCGTCGCGCGTTCGGTGGATCACGGCGCCCGGAGGAGCCGCCGCGATCAGGGAATCACTTGGTGAGGATCAGCTTGTCGTTGCGCGTGTGGCGCAGGCGGTAGACCTCGCCGCCGTGGCGGATCAGCACTTCGCGACCGCCCCGCAGCAGCTCGTCGCTGTCGAGGAGACCGTTGGCGAACGCCATCGCGGAGGGCGTGGACATCGCCTGCGCGGGCATGGCCGGCGAGGAGACGGCGGCGATGGGCGGCGTCAGCCGTTCGGTGCGGGGCTTGAGCTGCAGCAGCGTGGGACGCGTCGACATGGGCGTGGCTCGTTGGGGCTCGCCACGGATGATAATGATTCTCATTTGCTAGTCAACAGCCCACGCCACGAAGCCGCTATCCGACCGCGGCTTCCACGCGCTGCCAGTCGCCTTCCGACAGACGGTCGGCCAGCTCCAGCGCATCCAGGTTCTGGATCAGCTGCTCCGGGCGGCTCGCACCCAGGATCACGCTGGACACGTGCGGGTTGCGCAGGCACCAGGCGATCGCCAGCGGCGCCGGCGCCACGCCGAGTTCCTCGGCGATCGCGACGAAGCGGCGCGCGCGCTCCACGCGGGCGCCCTCCTCGCCGAGCACCGAACGCTGCAGCCATCCGAGGCCTTC
The DNA here is from genome assembly GCF_057747855.1 of Lysobacter sp. SCRH-1R. NCBI lineage: Bacteria > Pseudomonadati > Pseudomonadota > Gammaproteobacteria > Lysobacterales > Lysobacteraceae > Lysobacter > Lysobacter sp. SCRH-1R. The sequence goes on from NZ_CM173227.1 coordinate 3,268,275, forward strand.
GCGGCCGAGCCGGGCCTCGTCCGGCACGCCGGCGTTGTACTTGCCGGTGAGCAGGCCCGACGCGAGCGGCGACCAGATCGTCGTGCCCAGGCCGTATTCGGCGTAGAGCGGCGCGTATTCGAGTTCGACGCGTTCGCGATGCAGCAGGTTGTACTGCGGCTGCTCCATCGTCGGCGCATACCAGTTGCGCGCGTGCGCGATGCGGTGCGCGTCGCGGATCTGCGCGGCGGTCCATTCCGACGTGCCCCAGTAGAGCACCTTGCCCTGGCGGATCAGTGCGTCCATCGCGCCGACGGTTTCCTCGATCGGCGTGTCGGGATCAGGACGATGGCAGTAGTAGAGATCGAGTGTTTCCACGCGCAGCCGCTTGAGCGCGGCGTGGCAGGCATCGGTGACGTGCTTGCGCGAGAGGCCCCGCTGGGTCGGGCCCGGTTCGGCCACCGCACCGAAGAACACCTTGCTCGACACGCAGAAGCCGTCGCGCGGCAGGCGCAGGTCGGCGATCACGTCGCCCATCACCTTCTCCGCCTCGCCGTTCGCATAGGTCTCGGCGTTGTCGAAGAAGTTGATGCCGTTGTCCCAGGCGGCGGCGATGAGATCGCGCGCGGTGGAGCGCCCGATCTGGGCACCGAAGGTGAGCCAGGCGCCGAAGGACAGCGCCGAAAGCTGCAGGCCGGACGAACCAAGGCGACGGTATTGCATGGGGACACTCCAAAAAAAGGGGATCTGGAAGCTGGCTCGTTCAGTTTAGCCCTGCCCCTGTGGCGGTCCGGTCGGTACAATGCGCGCACTTCCTCCTCCGGGGAGTAGCCCATCCGCCGCGACACGCAGCGGAGACCCGCGTCAACACACTTGGCCCACAGGCCATGGCGCGGGAGCGGCAGCCAGCCGGCGACGGCCAGCCACCACGGGCAAGACCGAAGGCAGGCGTCATGCGAGCAACTGGCGAGAGCCGGGTCGGGCCGCGTGGCGGCTGCCTTTCGCGTCCACGCGAAAGCCCGACCCCCCGGAACGTCCATGGACCACTTTCCCCTGATGACCGCCGCGGTGTCCGCCGGCACCGTCGCGCTCGCCGAGATCGGCGACAAGACGCAGCTCCTCGCCCTGCTGCTGGCCGCGCGCTTCCGCAAGCCGTTGCCGATCATCGCCGGCATCCTCGTCGCCACGCTGCTCAACCACGCCCTCGCCGGCTGGTTCGGCACGCTGGTGGCGCAATGGCTGAGCCCGGACGTGCTGCGCTGGGTGGTCGCGGCGAGCTTCCTCGCGGTCGCGCTGTGGACGCTCAAGCCGGACACACTCGACGAAGGCGAGGAATCGCTGCCGGCGCGCGGCGCGTTCATCGCCACGACGTTCGCGTTCTTCCTGGCCGAGATCGGCGACAAGACCCAGGTCGCGACCGTGCTGCTGGCCGCGAAGTACCCGCCGCTGTGGGAAGTGGTCGTGGGTACGACCGTCGGCATGCTGCTGGCGAACGTGCCGGTGGTGCTGCTGGGCAGCAAGCTCGCCGACCGCTTGCCGCTGAAGGCGGCGCGCTATACGGCGGCGGTGGTGTTCCTGGTGCTGGCGGCGTGGGCGGCGGTGCGCGGGATTTCGTAAGGGGGTATCGAACACTGCGCGTTCCTTCCATATGCCGAAAGGAGGGCGCCGCGCGGGGAACCGCCTTGGCGCGCTATGCTCGGCGCGGCCCCGGGAGGGCCGGCAAGCGGGGGAAGCGCATGCTCGGAACCGGCGGTAGGGTCCGCGACGTCGTCGCCGCGCTGCTGGCGCGGCCGGATGAAATCATGTTGGAGATCGGCGCCGGCGGCGAGCTGATGGTCGCGCGCCTGCGCGTGGTCATCGCCGCGATGCTGCTGGTGCTGCCGGTGACGAACGCGCTCGGCGGCGGCAGCGTCAAGGACACGCTGATCGGGCTGGTCGGCGCGATCGTCGTCAACATCTTCGCGCACCTGTGGCTGGCGATGGCGCGGCGGCGGCGGCTGTTCCGCTGGCTGCCGTTCGCTTCTTCCGCGTTCGACGTCACCGCCACGACGGTGCTGCTGGTCATCCTCGCCGCCGACCACCTGCCGGCGGGCCTGAACAACCTCACCGCATGGTGCGGCTACGTGATTTCGATCGTGCTCACCGCACCGCGCAGCGACGGGCGCATCGCGCTGTTCGCGGGCGCGCTGGCCATCGGCCAGTACAGCCTGCTGGTGCTGTGGGTGTTCGCGTCGGCGTCCTCGCCCGAGCAGCTGATTTCCAGCGATTACGGCGCCATCACCATGGGCGGCCAGGTCCAGCGCGTGCTGCTGCTGGTGGTGTTCACGCTGATCACCGCGATGGTGGTCTACCGCATGCAGCGGCTGGTGGAAATGTCCGGCACCGACGGCCTCACCCGCCTGCCGAACCGCACCTGGCTGCTGTACCGCGTGCCGCGCCTGTTCGACAGCGTGCGGCATGACGGCGACAGCCTCACCTTGGCGCTGATCGACCTGGACCACTTCAAGCGCATCAACGACGCCCACGGCCACCACGCCGGCGACCGCGCGCTGCGGCACGTGGTCGCGGTGCTGCGCGAACTTGCCGAACCGGGCGAATGGCTGGTGCGGATCGGCGGCGAGGAATTCGTCCTGCTGCTGCGCAAGCCGATCGGCACCGCCTGGGAACGCGTGGACGCGATCCGCCGCGCGCTCGGCGAGCGGCCGTTCGAACCCGAGCGCGGCGCCGACACGGTCGCGCTGAGCTTCAGCGCCGGGCTGGCGGGCTTCCCGCACGAAGGTTCCGACCTGTCGAGGCTGCTGCGCCGCGCCGACGGGCGCCTGCAGCAGGCCAAGCTCCAGGGCCGCAACAAGGTCGTCGCGCGGGATACATGACGGCGCACTGATGGCTTGGCCCGATCCCTCGACGCGCACTTTTCCGACACCCGATCGCGGCGAGCCCTTCTGGACGCGCCCGCCGCCGCGCCCGCTCGGCCTCGTCGTAAACTACGCGCCGCCGCAGCCGTGACCCGCCCCTCGCAGGGGCCCAGGCCGCATCATTCCTGAACGACAACGACTCGCTGCCGGCCGCCGGTTGCAGGGGAGAACTGAGTGGAAGCCATTACCCGGGTGGCCTTTGGCCTGTTTGGTCTTGCCGTGCTGATCGGCATCGCCTGGCTGTTTTCGAACAACAAGCGCCGCGTGGACTGGAAGCTGGTCGCCACCGGCGTGAGCCTGCAGGTCGCCTTCGCCGCGCTGGTGCTGCTGGTCCCGGGCGGCAAGGACGTGTTCGACGCCATCGGCCACGGCTTCGTGAAGGTGCTCAGCTTCGTCAACGAAGGCTCGAAGTTCATCTTCGGCAGCCTGATGGACGTGAACACCTACGGCTTCATCTTCGCCTTCCAGGTGCTGCCGACCATCATCTTCTTCGCCGCGCTGATGGGCGTGCTCTACCATCTGGGCGTGATGCAGGCGGTGGTGCGCGCGATGGCATGGGTGATCACCAAGGTGATGCGCGTGTCCGGCGCGGAAACCACCAGCGTCTGCGCCAGCGTCTTCATCGGCCAGACCGAGGCACCGCTGACCGTGCGCCCGTACATCCCGAAGATGACCGAGTCGGAGCTGATCACCATGATGATCGGCGGCATGGCGCACATCGCCGGCGGCGTGCTCGCCGCGTACGTGGGCATGCTCGGCGGCGGCGATCCGGAGCAGCAGGCGTTCTACGCCAAGCACCTGCTGGCCGCGTCGATCATGGCCGCGCCGGCCACGCTGGTCATCGCCAAGATCCTCGTGCCCGAAACCGGCGAGCCGCTCACGCGCGGCACGGTGAAGATGGAAGTGGAGAAGACCACCGCCAACGTCATCGATGCGGCGGCGGCTGGCGCCGGCGACGGCCTGCGTCTGGCGCTGAACATCGGCGCGATGCTGCTGGCCTTCATCGCGCTGATCGCGCTGATCAACTGGCCGCTCGCGTGGTTCGGCGAGGTCACCGGCATTTCCGCCGCGATCGGCAAGCCGTTCGACCTGGCGACCATCTTCGGCTATGTGCTCGCGCCGCTGGCGTGGGTGATCGGCACGCCGTGGCAGGACGCGCCGATCGTCGGCAGCCTGATCGGCCAGAAGATCGTCATCAACGAATTCGTGGCCTACCTGCAACTGGCCGACATCGTCAACGGCAAGGTCGCCGGCGTGACGCTGACCGACCAGGGCCGCCTGATCGCCACCTACGCGCTGTGCGGTTTCGCCAACTTCAGCTCGATCGCGATCCAGATCGGCGGCATCGGCGGCCTCGCGCCGGAACGTCGCCAGGATCTCGCCCGCTTCGGCCTGCGCGCGGTGCTCGGCGGTTCGATCGCGACGTTCATGACGGCGACGATCGCGGGCGTGCTGACGTGGTTCGGCAGCTGAAGATGCCGTGATTCGCGATTGGGGATTCGTGATTCGCACAGGCGGATCCCCGATCGGCCACAACCTTCGGCAGGCGTAGCGATGAGCGTTGCTTCAACGAATCACGAATCACGAATCACCCATCCCGGCGCCATCGTCGTCGTCGGTTCGTTCAACGTCGACCACGTCTGGGCCGTCGCGACGCTGCCGCGGCCGGGCGAGACGCTCAGCGGGCAGTACCACACCGGCCCGGGCGGAAAGGGTTTCAACCAGGCCACCGCCGCGGCCCGCGCCGGCGCGACGACGACGTTCGTGTGCGCGCTGGGCCAGGACCTCGGCGGACAACTGGCGCGCGCACTGGCGGAAGCCGACGGCATCGAGCTGCGCGACCTCGTCAGCGAGGCGCCGACCGGCACCGCCGGCATCTATGTCGATCACGATGGCCGCAATTCGATCGTGATCGGACCGGGCGCGAACGCGGATCTCTCGGCCGCGTTCGTCGAATCCCAGCGCGAGCGCATCGCCGGCGCGCACGTGCTGCTGGCACAGCTGGAATCGCCGTTGGCGGCGATCGAAGCCGCCTTCGTCGCGGCGCGCGCGCATGGCGTTCCGACGGTGCTCAATCCCGCGCCGTCGGACGCGCAGTTGCCGGCGTCACTGCTCGCGCTGAGCGACGTCGTCACGCCCAACGAAACCGAATTCTGTTCGCAGGTCCGCCGGCACGTGGGCGAGGACCTCGATGCCTCCACTCTGACGACGCTGGGCGATGCGGCGCTGCACGGCTGGTGCCGCCGGCTGCTTCCACACGGGACGGTCGTGATCACGCTGGGCGCGGCGGGCTGTTTCGTCTCGCACGCGGACGGCGCGCTACGCGCGGATGCACGTTCGTACTACCGCGTCGCCGGCACGAAGGTGCATCCGGTGGACACCACCGGCGCCGGCGATGCGTTCAACGGCGCGCTGGCGGCGTCGTGGGCGCTGCGACCGGACGCGGCGTTCGCCGATCATCTGCATTACGCGAACCGGTATGCGGCGCTTTCGACCGAGCGCGAGGGCGCGGCGTTGTCGATGCCGCGCGACGCGGATGTGCGCGCGCGCTTTGGTTGAACGCCCTCCCCTGCGAATGCAGGGAGGGGTGAAGCGCACAGCGCCGAAGCGCTGACGAAAGTCGCTTCGATCGGCTAAGCGCCGGCACCAACCGCATCACTACATCGCACGTCCCGCCCGCCACCCCGACCCCTCTCCCGGGGGGAGGGGCGCAGGCATCGGGGCACGTCGTTGTACCGAACACCGTCCGCGCCAGCGCAACAAAACCCGCCGCCCTATCAAATAAGAACCATTCGCATTACCATGGCGGGCTTTCGACGTCCCGGAACCCACGATGCTCCGCCGCCATGCCCTCGCCAGTGCCCTGCTGGCCGCCCTCGTCGCGCCTGTCGCCCACGCCGATGAGGCCACCGACATCGATCGCGTGACCGTTTCCGCCAGCACCAGCCGCATTCCCGATTCCGAGGCCGCGCTGCCGAACACGATCACCGTGATCGACCAGGCGCAGCTGCAGCAGCAGCTCGCGCTGACGCAGGACGTATCGCAAGTGCTGGCGAACCTGATTCCCTCCTTCGCGCCCTCGCGCCAGAAGCTCACCAACAGCGGCGAGACGCTGCGCGGACGCAAGCCGCTGTACCTCGTCGACGGCGTGCCGCAGTCCACGCCGCTGCGCGACGGCGGTCGCGACGGCCACACCATCGATCCGTCGATGATCGAGCGCATCGAGGTCATCCACGGCGCGAACGCGCTGCAGGGCCTGGGCGCGTCGGGCGGCATCATCAACATCATCACCAAGCGCGCGCCGCGCCAGGACGGCCAGGCCTTCCAGGACGTCTCGGTGTCCGCGTCCACCGCCGTGCCGCACGAGAGCACCAGCACCGGCTACCGCGCGTCCTACCTGTTCGGCACGCGCAGCGGCGCGTTCGACTTCGTCGGCGGCGCCTCGTACGCCAGCGAAGGCCTGTACTACGACGCCGACGGCGACTCGATCGCCGTCAACGACGTGCAGGGCGACCTGATGGACGCGGAGAGCTACAACCTCTTCGCCAAGGCCGGCTGGAACCTCGACGGGAACCGCCGTCTGCAGCTCAGCGCGAACCGCTACGAACTGCAGGGCAACAACAACTACCACGCGGTCGAAGGCGATCCCGCCACCGGCGAGACGGCGACGTCCGCGCGCGGCGGCAGCATCGGCGAAGGCCCGCGCAACCGCTCCACCTCGCTGACGCTGGACTACACCGACAAGGCGCTCGCCGGCGGCTACTTCCAGGCGCAGCTGTACTGGGTCGATTTCGAGGCCCTGTACGGCGGCAGCTTCTGGGGCGATTTCTGGGGCGACGGCCGCGATCCGGACTGGTTCGACCAGTCGCAGAACGCGTCGGAAAAGCTCGGCGGCAAGTTCAGCTGGTCGCGTGGCGACCTGTTCGGCCTGCGCCTGCGCGCGACCCTGGGCCTGGACATCGCGCGCGACACGACCTCGCAGGAACTCGTGCGCGCCGGCATGGATTGGGTGCCGGAAACCACCTACGAGTCGGTTTCGCCCTTCGTGCAGCTGGAATGGTGGGTGGCCGATTCGGTGATGCTGACCGGCGGCCTGCGCCACGAACGCGGCAAGCTGCAGGTCGACGACTACATCACCATTCCCGACCAGCGCCTCACGCCCGGCATCCATGGCACGCGCTACCTCGTCGAAGGCGGTTCGCCGGAAACCAGCGAGACCCTGCCGAACGTCGGCATCGTGTGGGAAGCCACCGACGCACTGAAGTTCTACGCGTCCTATTCGGAAGGCTACACGGTGGCCGACATCGGCCGCGTGCTGCGCGCGATCAACACGCCGGACCAGCGCGTGGACACGCTGGTCGACCTCCAGCCGGTCATCGCCGACAACCAGGAAATCGGCCTGGACTACGACGACGGCCGCTGGCTGGTGCACCTGGCGGCGTTCTGGTCGGATTCCGACCTGGGTTCGCGCCTGGCCTTCGACCAGGCCACGCAGTTCTACAAGGTCGTGCGCGAGCGCACCGAGATCGACGGTTTCGAAGGCAGCGTCGCCTACCAGTTCAGCGACGCCACGCGCGTCGGCCTGGCCTACGCGCAGACCGACGGCCGATACGACAGCAACGGCGACGATCGCGTGGACAGCGACCTGCCGGGCGTCAACGTGAGCCCGGATCGCGCCACCGCCTTCTGGGAGCAGTCCTGGACGCCGGCGATCTCCACGCGCCTGCAGGCCAGCCACTCGCTCGACCGCGATTTCGACTATCGCGGCACGACGCTGCCGGACGAGTTCGAGGGTTACACGACGGTCGACCTGCAGGCGCGCTTCCAGCTGCCGGTCGGCGCGCTGAACGTGGGCGTGGAGAACCTGTTCGGTGAGCAGTACACGACGTATTACTCGCAGACCACGCCGCGCGCCGACACCTACACCGCCGGTCGCGGTCGCGTGCTGACGGTGGGCTGGTCGCACCGGTTCTGATAAACCACGCAGATGGACATGGCCACCACCGTCGCCGCATCGAAGGCACCGCCCAGGCGGCGCCTGCGCGCGGCGCTGTCGTGGCTGCACCTGTGGACGGGGCTGACCGCGGGGCTGGTGTTCGCACTCGCCTCGCTGGCGGGCACGGTGCTGGTGTTCCATGTCGATCTGCTCAAACTGCAGCATCCGCAACTCGCGCAGCACGAACCCGTCGCAGACGGGCGCGTGCTCGCGCAACTCATCGAACGCTGGCGGCCGGAAGGCTTGCGCTCGCTCGATCTTCCGCGCGAGGAACTGCCGGTCTGGCAGGCGTATTTCGAGGACGGACATCGCCAGTACTTCGCGCCCGAGGACGGCGCGCTGCTGCTCTACCGCAGCCATCGCGACGACGTGCTGCTGTGGCTGCACGAGTGGCACGTGGACCTGCTCGGTGGAAAGACCGGTCGCGAAGTCTGGGGCGTGATCGGCTGGATCTCGCTGGCGATGATCCTGATCGGCCTGTATCTGTGGTGGCCGAAGGCGGGGCGCTATCTCGCGCAACTGAAGGTGCACGCGGGACCGCCAGTGCGGCGCTGGCTCACGTGGCATCGCAGCGCCGGCGTGATCCTGCTTCCGCTGCTGTTGCTCGGGACGGTGACCGGCGTCGGCATGGTGTATTCGAAAGGCTTCCAGAAGGCCCTGACGGGTGCGTTCGGCGGGAAGAACGTGGCGGCGCCGGAACTGCCCGCGAGCAGTGCGCCGATCGACTGGACGCACGCGATCGCGCAGGCGCGCATCGCGATTCCGGAGGCGCGGCTGGCACGCGTGTCGGTGCCCGATCCGGATGAAGGCGCGGTCTCGTTCCGCGCACAGGCCCACGGCGAATGGCATCCGGTGGGACGCAGCACGATCGTGCTGACGCGCGACGGCCGGGTCGTCCAGGCCTTCGACGCGACGACGCACGGCCTCGGCATGCGCATGAGCCAGGCGTTCTATCCGTTGCACATCGGCGCGGTCGGCGGCAGCACGATGAAGTGGATCACCGCGTTCATCGGGCTGCTGCCGATGTTCCTGCTGGTGACGGGGTTCCTGTTCTGGCGGCGTCGACGCGGGAAGCGGTAAGCCGGCGATCCGGGTGGCGTGATGGCCTCGCACGGGACAACGATATCCCGCCGCTACAATAAGGCCATGTCCGCCCTCTCCTTCCGCATCGGTCCGCACGAGATCGCCCCGCGCGTCGTCCTGGCGCCGATGGCGGGCGTGACCGACAAGCCGTTCCGCATCCTGTGCAAGCGCATGGGTGCGGGGCTGTGCGTGTCGGAGATGACGACTTCGGACCCGCGTTTCTGGACCACGTCGAAGTCGCGCCACCGCATGGACCACGAAGGCGAGCCGGCGCCGATCAGCGTGCAGATCGCAGGCACCGTGCCGGAGGTGATGGCGGATGCCGCGCGCTACAACGTCGACCACGGCGCGCAGATCATCGACATCAACATGGGCTGCCCGGCGAAAAAGGTCTGCAACGCCTGGGCCGGATCGGCGCTGATGCGCGAGCCGGAACTGGTCGCGCGCATCCTCGACGCCGTCGTGCGCGCGGTGGACGTGCCGGTCACGCTGAAGATCCGCACCGGCTGGGCCGCCGGGCAACGCAACGCGCTGGAGATCGCGCGCATCGCGGAACGTGCCGGCATCGCCGCGCTCGCCGTGCACGGCCGCACGCGCGACCAGCAGTACACCGGCTTCGCCGAATACGACACGATCGCCGAAGTGAAGGCCGCGCTGTCGATTCCCGTGTTCGCCAACGGCGACATCGATTCCCCGCACAAGGCCGCGCAGGTGCTCGCGCACACCGGCTGCGATGCGGTGCTCGTCGGGCGCGCGGCGCAGGGCCGGCCGTGGATCTTCCGCGAGATCGCGCACTACCTGGAAACGGGCGAAACGCTCCCCGAACCCACGCTGGCGGAAGTGCGCGACGTGCTGCTCGGGCATCTGGAACACCTGCATGCGTTCTACGGCGAGGTCTCCGGCGTGCGTATCGCGCGCAAGCATCTGGGCTGGTACGCGAAGGACCGACCCGAGAACGCGGCGTTCCGCGCGGTGGTGAACCGGGCGGAGACGGCGGAGGCGCAGCTCTCGCTCACGCGCGACTACTTCGATGCGTTGATCGCGGGCGTGCAGCCGCTGGGTGTGGCGGCGTAACGAACTTCCCGCGAAGTCGGGAAGCCATCCTTCGGGCGCATCAGCCATCCGGAAGACGGAATCGATGCGGACAGTCGGATCCCCGCCTTCGCGGGGATGACGGTGATACTGGGAAAACGGGAATGGGACAGCACGTTCCTGCCGCGACGGCTGGTTCTTAACTTCCGCCATGCGAGCATCCCGGCATCCGATACCGCACCGGTGCCGCCATGCCTTCCAACCCGACGTCCTGCTCCGACTTCCCCTACCTGCACGGCTTCTCCGCGACCGAACAGGCGCGGCTGGTCAAGCAGGCGCGGCTGGCCGAATCGACGATCTTCCACAACATCGACTACAGCAGCGCGCAGCGGCTGCTGGAAGTGGGCAGCGGTGTCGGCGCGCAGACCGAAATCCTGCTGCGCCGCTTCCCGGAACTGCACGCGACCTGCGTCGATCTCAACGAAGCGCAGCTCGACGCCGCGCGCGCCAACCTCGATGCGATGCCATGGCTGAAAGGCCGTTACGACCTGCACCAGGCCGACGCCACCAATCTGCCTTTCGAACCGCGCAGCTTCGATGCCGCCTTCCTGTGCTGGGTGCTCGAGCACGTGCCTTCGCCCTCGCGCGTGCTCAACGAAGTGCGCCGCGTGCTCGCGCCGGGATCGCCGGTGTACATCACCGAGGTGATGAACTCGTCCTTCCTGCTCGATCCGTATTCGCCGAACGTATGGCGCTACTGGATGGCGTTCAACGACTTCCAGTACGACAGCGGCGGCGATCCGTTCGTCGGCGCGAAGCTCGGCAACCTGCTGCTGGCCGGCGGCTTCCGGGACGTGACCACCGAAGTGAAGACGTTCTACTTCGACAACCGCGAACCGGCGCGGCGCAAGACGATGATCGCGTTCTGGGAGGAACTGCTGCTGTCCGCCGCCGACCAGCTGATCGAAGCGGGCAAGGTCACGCAGGACGTGGTCGACGGCATGCGCCGCGAGATGCACCAGGTGCAGAACGATCCGAATGCGGTGTTCTTCTACGCGTTCGTGCAGGCGCGCGCGGTCGTTTATTGAAACTGCTACCAGCGCAGGAACGAGAAACCAGGAACGGGAAACGGGTAACGCGTTGCATCACCTGCTCGTTTCCCGTTCCTCTCCACTCGTTCCCCGCTTTGGTGAGATACGTGAAGGCCTCGCATCGTTTTCGCATGTAACCTTCATGCGCATGTGCCTGCATCGCGCTCGCGACGAACGGTGCAGGTCGAAAGTAACGCCCCCCTTCGGCCGATGTTTTTCCGCATCGCATGACCCAACCTGCGAGCGTCGGGGCGTCCCCTCTGCGGATCCACCGCAGCGCTCCGGCGGACCAGGAGGCCAACATGAAAGCCAAGCTTGCATTCATCGCCCTGGCAATGGCGGTGGCCCCGGCATGGGCCGCCGATCCGGTAGGCGATCTGTCGAAAGTCACCGGGCTGAGCGAGCGCAAGGTCACGATGCTCGTCGGCAACCGCACGGCGTTCGCGGAGTATCCGTACACCTACAATCGCGCGTACAAGAAGTTCGTTGCCGCCGTCGGCAAGGACAACTACGAGCGGTTGATGGATGGCGAAGCCATCGCGCTGCGCGACGCGCAGGGCAACGAGTACCTCGTGCAGCTCGACCGCGAGACGCTCTCGGAGCGCGATGCGCTGTAAGTCCGGCCGGGGTGCGCGTCGTCGCGCGCTCCGGGCGGGCCGGTCCAACCGACGATCGGGTGCCTACGTGAACCGTTCAATGTCCATCTGAAGGGACCGCGTGCGCACGCCACGCGGCCCCGCAGGAGACGCCGGTTCCGGCACAGGGGATCAATCCAGCGTGACGCCTTCCGCCGACGCGCGCGGCGTGCTTTCGCTTGCGCCCGCACTGGCGATGTCGCTCGCCGGCTCGTGCCAGATGCGATGCCACATCGCTTCCAGGCGTCGCCCCGCTTCCCACGGCCATTGCAGCTGGTGCGGCGGGATTTCCTTCCAGCCGCCGTCCTGGCGCGCGACCGCGAAACTGAAGCTGTAATCGGGCTCGGCGCCCATGCGCAGGTCCGACAGCACGAGTTCGCCATCGCGCACCTGGGCCTTCATGAATCCGCGGTTGAACCACTGCAGGCGCTGCACGGCCGGGAATTCCCGTACCTGCGACATCGCGGCGACGTCGGAGGGATGATGGCGGAACCGCATCAGCCCCTGGTCCGCGACCAGCGAGCGTTCGCCTTCGACGAAGCCGTCGGGCGTCATCGCGACCACGCGCCAGAGCAGGATGTTGAACGGCATCGGCACCGAGAATCGCGGCGCATCCGCCAGCCCCTGCGCTGCGAGCGCCTGCTCCGCCGCATGGTCGACCTGCCGCTTGGCGAGCAGCGACAGGCCGAGGTAAAGCGAACTCACCGACAGCCCGGCGACGAGCATGGCGTGCGCGATGCGCCGCTCCCGCGCGAACCACGCGATGACGCACGCCAGCAGCAGCCATACGGTATAGAGCGGATCGATGATGAACACGCTCGACCACATCGTCGGGCGAACCGGCAGGGGCCACAGCAGCTGCGTGCCGTACACGGTGAACGCGTCGAGCAGCGGATGCGTCACCAGCGCGCCCTGCATCGCCCAGAACCAGCGCTTGGGCGATTGCGCGACACGGCCGCCACGCGAGCGGAACCACGCCCAGATCGCCCACGCGACGAAGGGCAGCACCAGCAGCGAATGGCTGAAGCTGCGATGCCAGGTCATGCGCGCGACCGGGTCGTCGGTGATCAGGTTGATGGGAAGGACGTCGAGGTCGGGCAGCGTGCCGAGCGCCGCGCCGGCGAGCAGTGCGGCGCGCCGATGCTGCGGCGGTGCGATGGCGGCGGCGACGGCGGCGCCGAGGACGATCTGGGTGAAGGAATCCATGCCCGGATGCTAGCGGGTTCGCGTGGTTGGGTGTTTGAACCCCTCTCCCTTCCGGAGAGGGGTCGGGGTGAGGGTCAGGGCGTGCGGTGCGGTGATGCGGCCGAAGCATGCGCGGCATTCAAGTCCGCGGCGCCCTTCGTCGGCGCAACGGTGCTGCACTTCACCCCTCCCCCACCCTCCTGCAGTCGCGGGGGAGTTCAGGCCGCTTGCGGTTCCGCCACTGGCTGCTGCTCCGCGTCGGTGCTCTCGTCGCGCCGCGAAGGCCCGATCACCCCCCGCGTCTCCCCCGTATGCGTCAGCAACCGCAGCATCCCGTCCGGGTCCTCCGCGATCGCACTGAGGCTTTCGACCCAGTCGCCGTCGTTCGCATAGATCAGGCCGTCGCGTTCGATCAGCGACGCGCGATGGATGTGCCCGCAGACGATGCCGTCGAGTCCGCGGCGCCGCGCATCGTCCAGTCCGGCCTGCACGAACCGCGCGATGTAGCGCTCGGCCGCGCCGCTGCGGCGCTTGAGGAATTCCGACAACGACCAGTAGCGCCGGCCGGACAACCGGCGGATGCGGTTGAGCCACTGGTTGCCGGTGAGGATGCGGTAGTACAGCCAGTCGCCGAATCGTTCCTGCAGGCCGCCGAAATGGGTGACGCCGTCGTAGTCGTCGCCATGCGTGACCAGCAGGCGACGGCCGTCGGCGGTGACGTGCACCATGCGGCGGCGCACCCGCATGCGCGGCAGCGCGAGGCCGCAGAAGCGGCGGATCGGGCGATCGTGGTTGCCCGGCACGTAGATCAGTTCGGTGCCGGCGCGACGCAGCGCATGCAGTGCCTCGACCACGCGGTTGTGGTGTGCGCCCCAGCGCGCGCGCCGTTGCGCCATCCACCACAGATCGACGATGTCGCCGACGAGGTAAAGACGATCGCAGCGCAGCCCGGCGAGGAAATCGGCCAGTTCGGCCGCGTGGCAGTGCTTGGAACCCAGATGGACGTCGGACACGAAGACCGCGCGTCGGCGCGGCGGCAACACGGTCGGCATCGACGTCATCCGGCGGTCTCCAGGCACGGTTGGCTGGGCGCGGCGCCGAGGTAGCGCTCGCGCTTCTTCGGGCGAAGCTTTTCCAGGTCGACCTCGATCAGCCCGTCGACCGCATCGCTGAACGCCGGATCCACGCCGAACGCGAGGAATCGCGCGCCACCCGGTTCGCACAGCTCGGTGTACTGCTTGTAGAGCATCGGCAGCGTGGCGCCGAGCGCGTCGAGGTTGTTCTTCAGCACGCGGAACGCGGTGGCCGCGTCCACTTCGCCGAATTGCGGCGGCGCGGCCTGGTAGACGAACGGCTGGCGCGAGACCGCACTGTGCGCCTCGCTGCCGTAGTAGCGCGCGTAGTAGGCGACGATCTGCTCGCGCGCGGCGGCCGGCAGCGCGGCGCTGATCGACACCGGCCCGAACAGGTAACGCACGTTCGGATGCGCCGCCAGGTACGCGCCGATGCCCTGCCACAGGTAATCGATGCTGCGGCTGCCCCAGTAATCGGGTGCGACGAAGCTGCGCCCCAGTTCCATGCCCTGCGCGATGCGCGGCACCGCGTCGTCGGCGTAGGCGAACAGCGACGCGGTGTAGAACCCGGCCAGGCCGCGTTCGGCAAGCACGCTGGCACCGCGCGCGATGCGATACGCGCCGGCGATCTTCGCCGCCTGCGCATCCCACAGCACGATGTGTTCGTACCAGCTGTCGTAGACATCGACATCCAACCGCTGGCCGGTGCCCTCGCCCACCGCGCGGAAGGTGAGTTCGCGCAGGCGGCCGATTTCCTGCAGCAGCGGCGAACCGGCGGCGAGCCTTCCGACGCGGATCTGCTTGCCGTCGAAGGTCTGGCCGAGCAGCGTCATCGCGTCGACCCCTTCACGCACCTGCGCCGGATCGAGCGGATCGATGAGCGGCGCGACCAGCGGCGCGGCGGGCTCGGCCGCGATGGAGGTGGCCGAATCGCCGCGACGGCGACCGAGCGAGAACAGCTCGCGACGCACATCGCGCAGCACGCGCTGCGGGTTTCCATCGGCCGGCAACACCAGCGGCGTGCCGATGCGCAGGGCGATGCGGTGCGCGCGGCGGGCGAACATCTCGCGCGCCAGCAGCGCGGTACCGGCCGGCTTGAACAACACCGAGGCGCCGTAGAACAGCGCTGAATTGCGTGCTTCGATCCGCACCGGCAGCACCGGCGCGCCACTCGCGCGGGCGAAGCGCAGGAAGCCGCGCCGCCAGCGCCCGTCGGTCACGCCGCGCAGGCCGAGCCGCGCGACTTCGCCGGCGGGAAAGACGATCACGCACTCGTCGGCGGCCAGCGCGGCATCGATGGCGGCCAGGCTTTGCGGGCTCGGTCGCCCGCCGAGGATGCGCACCGGCAGCAGCAGGCCCTCGAGCGGTTCCAGCGCGCCGAGCAGGTCGTTGGCGACGATCCGCACGTCCCGGCGCACGCGGCCGACGGCGTCGAGCAGGGCGAGCGCATCGAGCGCGCCCGACGGGTGGTTGGCGACGATCAGCAGCCGGCCCGTGGCGGGGATGCGCCCGAGTTCGTCCGCATCGAGGGTGTAGCGCGCCTGCAGGTGGTCGAGCCCCGCGGCGACGAAGTCGAAATCGCGCAGGTGGCCGTTGGCATGCAGGAATTCCTCGACCTGGTCGAATCGCGACCAGCGGCCGATCGTGCGCAGCAGCGGCCGGGCGACGCTCGCGCGGCGGCCCCGGAACCAGTGCGGAAAGCGTTCTTGCAGGCGGCGTTCGAGTGGCATGCAGCGTGCGCGCATCGCCCCGGCGGGGCGTTCGCCGCGGAAGGTTGGGCGCGCATGGCGACAGGGAGGTGGCGGTTTGGGGACAGGAACGTGACAGCCCGGCGATTGGGCGGTTCCAGGGCGTTGTTCAGCCGGCGCGGCGCCCGCGAACGCCCTGCAGCGCTTAACCAGCGCGCAACATCTCCATGGCGCACAATGCGCCGACCCGGCCGAGCCTGTATCATGCGCGGCCATCCTTTCATCCGAATCAAGGGATATTGACCTCGATGTCCAGCTACCTGTTCACCTCCGAATCCGTCTCCGAAGGCCATCCGGACAAGATCGCCGACCAGATCTCCGATGCCGTCCTGGACGCGATCCTGGCCCAGGACAAGCGCGCACGCGTGGCCTGCGAGACGCTGGTGAAGACGGGCGCCGCGATCGTCGCCGGCGAAGTCACCACGACCGCGTGGGTCGACATCGAGTCGCTGGCGCGCCGCGTGATCAACGAGATCGGCTACAACAATTCCGACGTCGGCTTCGACGGCCACACCTGCGCGATCATCAACATGCTCGGCAAGCAGTCGCCGGACATCGCCGCGGGCGTGGACCGCAAGAAGCCGGAAGAACAGGGCGCGGGCGACCAGGGCCTGATGTTCGGCTACGCCTGCAACGAGGCGCCGGAATTCATGCCGGCCCCGATCTACTACTCGCACCGCCTGGTCGAGCAGCAGGCCAAGATCCGCAAGAAGAAGAACTCGCCGCTGCCGTGGCTGCGTCCGGACGCGAAGTCGCAGGTCACGCTGCGCTATGACGCCAACCACAACGTCGCCGGCCTCGACGCCGTCGTGCTGTCCACGCAGCACGATCCGGGCATCAAGCAGAAGGACCTGGTCGAAGGCGTGTACGAGAACATCCTGCGCCCGGTGCTTCCGAAGAAGTGGCTCGAGTCGCTGCCGAAGAACAAGATCCACATCAACCCGACCGGCATCTTCGTGATCGGCGGCCCGGTGGGCGACTGCGGCCTGACCGGCCGCAAGATCATCGTCGACAGCTACGGCGGCATGGCCCGTCACGGCGGCGGTGCGTTCTCGGGCAAGGATCCGTCGAAGGTCGACCGTTCGGCCGCCTACGCCGCGCGCTACGTCGCCAAGAACATCGTCGCCGCCGGCCTGGCCGACCGCTGCGAAGTGCAGGTGTCCTACGCCATCGGCGTGGCCGAGCCGACCTCGATTTCGGTCACCACCTTCGGCACCGGCAAGATCCCGGACGAGAAGATCGAGAAGCTGATCCGCAAGCACTTCGACCTGCGTCCGTACGGCATCGTGAAGATGCTCGACCTGATCCACCCGGTCTACCAGGACACCGCCGCCTACGGCCACTTCGGTCGCAAGCCGAAGGAAGTGTCCTACGTCGACGGCGCCGGCAAGAAGCAGACCGCCACGGCCTTCTCGTGGGAGAAGACCGACCGCGCCGATGCCCTGCGCGCCGATGCGAAGCTGAAGTAAGGCATCGCCACCCCAAAGCTCCTCCCGCTCGTCCGGAAGGGGCCGGGGAGAAAGGAAAAAGGCCGCGAAAGCGGCCTTTTTCATGCCTGCGCGACGACGCCCGGGACCGCGCCGGGTTCACTCATCCGGGGCCATGAACGGCTAGAATGCGCGTTCCCGCCGAGGGGCGCTGCAAGTCCGGAACCTCCATCTCCTGGAGGCACGGAATCAGGCTCGGCAGGACCGAACACGAACAACGGCGCCCGGTTTGGCAGGCCTCCACGGCCGGCCCTCACCCCACCCTCTCCCGCGAGCGGGAGAACGGGACACAAACCGGAGCAATCTGATGAACGCACAGATCAAGACCTTCTCGACCGAGGGCGACTACAAGGTCGCCGACATCTCCCTGGCCGATTGGGGTCGCAAGGAAATCGACATCGCCGAGCACGAGATGCCGGGCCTGATGTCCATCCGCAAGAAGTACGCCGCCGCGGCCTCGCTCAAGGGCGTTCGCGTGACCGGCTCGCTGCACATGACGATTCAGACCGCGGTGCTGATCGAGACGCTGCGCGACCTCGGCGCCGACGTGCGCTGGGCCTCGTGCAACATCTTCTCGACGCAGGACCATGCCGCCGCCGCGATCGCCAAGTCGGGAACGCCGGTCTTCGCGTGGAAGGGCGAAACGCTGGAGGAATACTGGGACTGCACGCTGGCCGCGCTGACCTTCCCGGGTTCGGGCGCCGACAAGTACCTCGGCCCGGAGCTGGTGGTCGACGACGGCGGCGACGTCACGCTGCTGATCCACAAGGGCTACGAGCTCGAGAACGGCAGCGACTGGGTCAACACCCCGTCGGGCAACCACGAAGAGCAGGTCATCAAGAACCTGCTGAAGAAGGTGCACGCCGAGCGTCCGGGCTTCTGGCACACCGTCGTTCGCGACTGGAAGGGCGTCTCGGAAGAGACCACCACCGGCGTGCACCGCCTGTACCAGCTGGCCGAAGCCGGCAAGCTGCTGGTGCCGGCGATCAACGTCAACGACTCGGTCACCAAGAGCAAGTTCGACAACCTGTACGGCTGCCGCGAGTCGCTGGCCGACGGCCTCAAGCGCGCAATGGACGTCATGCTCGCCGGCAAGGTTGCGGTGGTGTGCGGCTACGGCGACGTCGGCAAGGGCTCGGCGCATTCGCTGCGTGCCTACGGCGCGCGCGTGGTCGTCACCGAGATCGATCCGATCAACGCCCTGCAGGCGGCGATGGAAGGCTTCGAGGTCAACACCGTCGAATCGACGCTGGGCCGTGGCGACATCTACGTCACCACCACCGGCAACAAGGACGTGCTGACGCTCGAACACATGTCGCAGATGAAGGACCAGGCCATCGTCTGCAACATCGGCCACTTCGACAACGAGATCCAGGTCGATCGCCTGAACGCATCGGGCGCCACGCGCCTGAACATCAAGCCGCAGGTGGACAAGTACACCTTCAATCGTGCCGACGGAAAGCCGGGCAACTCGATCTTCCTGCTGGCCGAAGGCCGCCTGGTGAACCTGGGCTGCGCCACGGGCCATCCGAGCTTCGTGATGTCGAACTCGTTCTCGAACCAGACGCTCGCGCAGATCGACCTGTGGGCGAACAAGGACAGCTACGAGCCGAAGGTCTACATCCTGCCGAAGAAGCTCGACGAGGAAGTCGCGCGCCTGCACCTGGAGAAGATCGGCGTGAAGCTGACCACGCTGACCAGCGAACAGGCCGCCTACCTCGGCGTGCCGGTGGAAGGTCCGTACAAGCCGGATCATTACCGCTACTGATCCACGGCGGTATCGCTCCGCGATGCACGGAAACGGGCGCTTCGGCGCCCGTTTCTTTTGGACGACCGTCCACGCCGCCAAAGTCCGTTCAATTCATCGCGATGAAGAGATAAACTCTCCCGAACCCTCTGCGAGCGGCCCGCATGCCCACGCCCATCAGCTTCGAGTTCTATCCGCCCAAGACCGACGAGCAGCGCGCGCAGCTCGACAAGACCGCGGCGAAGCTCAAGTCGCACAAGCCCGAGTACGTCTCGTGCACCTTCGGCGCGGGCGGTTCGACGCTGAGCTACACGCCCGAGACAGTCGAGCGCCTGCACCGGGAACACGGGCTGGATGCAGCGCCGCACCTGTCCTGTGTCGGCGGCACGCGCGCGGAACTGGGCGAACTGCTGGAACGCTACAAGGCCATGGGCTGCCACCGCATCGTCGCGCTGCGCGGCGACCTGCCCTCGGGCATGGGCCACACCGGCGATTTCCGCTACGCGACCGAACTGGTCGAGTTCATCCGCCGCGAGCACGACGGTTATTTCCACATCGAGGTCGGCTGTTATCCGGAATGCCATCCGCAGTCCGACGACGCGCTCGCCGACCTGCGCCACTTCAAGGCGAAGGTGGATGCCGGCGCGAACGGCGCGATCACGCAGTACTTCTACAACGCGGATGCGTATTTCCGTTTCGTCGACGATGCGCGCCGGCTCGGCGTGGACGTTCCGATCGTGCCGGGCATCATGCCGATCTCGAACTTTTCGCAGCTTCGCCGTTTCTCCGATGCGTGCGGCGCGGAGATCCCGCGCTGGATCGGCAAGCGCATGCAGGCCTACGGCGACGACGTGGAATCGATCCGCGAGTTCGCCGCCGATTTCGTCGCGGACATGTGCCGTCGCCTGGTCGAGGGCGGCGCTCCGGGCCTGCATTTCTACACGCTGAACCTGACCAAACCGACGCTGTCCGTGCTCGCGCGCATGGGCTGACGAAGCGGCGATCTCACACGCGGTATTGACGGTTCCGGGCGGACGATGAGCGCACCCGCCCCCCCCGGGAACCGACATGAAACCGCCGCGTTCGATTGCGGCGTGGAGTGCGATCCTCGCGTTGTCGTGCGCGCTTGCCCCCGCGCATGCCGCAGGCGCCCTCCACCGTTGCGAGACTTCCGACGGCTCGGCCGTCTACACCGACAGCGCCTGCGCCGCGTTCGACGCGAAGCCTTCGCCGATGTCGAGCGAACTGATCAGCCGTCTTGCGATGGACGATGCGGCGTTCGCCACCGATTCCGCGCGCACGCGTTCGCTCTCCAACGCGATCCGCACCCGCCGCGCACCGCAGGCCGGCTGCGCACGCAGCCCCACCCAACTGTCGATCGACCTGCTCGCGTCCTTCGCCATGGGCGATGTGAACCGCATCGCCGAAAGCGTGCACTGGCCCGGCCTTCGCCATCGGCAGGCGCACGTGGTGATGAACCGGCTGCAGCAACTGGCGCGGCAGTCGCTCATCGACGCCAGCTTCTGGCCGGGTTTCGCCGGCGGTGGGGGCAGCGGCGCGATGCAGCTGACCTTCGCCCGGCCGCAACGCGTGATGGAAGTCGGCGTGGAGCGGTACGCCGGCTGCTACTTCGTGCGCTTCTGAATGCCGCCCCGAACACCGCGCGCGGATGTGCGATGCACGCACTGTGCGACGGCGATCCGCCCCGCTAGTCTGCGCCGATGCCCGTGCCCGCCCGCCCGTTCCTCGTCGTCTCCGCCTTGTTGTCCCTGGCGTGGTCCGCGCCGGCCCCCGCGCAGGTGCGGCACTGCGTGCTGCCCGATGGGCAGAGCGTGTTCACCGATCGCGGCTGCGAGGAAGTCGGCGGCGTCGAACAGGTGCAGCAGGGTCCGCCGGTCGTCGGCAATGTCGAGAAGAAGCGCGGCGGCGGCTGCGCCCGCAATATCGACGACCTGCTGTTCGAGATGAACACCGCCTTCGGCGCGCACGACGCCAACCGCCTCGCCGGCGTCTACCACTGGGCCGGCATGTCCGGCAGCAGCGCGTACCGGGTAATGGAGCGGCTGGATGCGATCGTGCAGCGACCGCTGGTGGACATCGTGCCGGTAATGCCCGAGGACGAGCCAGCACTGGTGGCCGAGCCGGCACCGTCCTACTCCGCCTTCGCAGACGCCGAACTCCACGCCGTCACCGCCGAAGCACCCACGGCCCCGCCGCCGCGAGTGCCGGTCGCCGTGCGCGTGGAGCAGACGCAGGAGAACGGCATCACCCCGTCGCGGACCGTGTTCGGCCTGCAGAAGCATTTCGGCTGCTGGTGGATCAAGGGCTGAAGCGCCGCGACCGGCAAGCCCGGTCGTTTGGGAAGCCGGCGCGACGCGGGCACAATAGCGGTTTCCCCTGACGGAATGCCGCGATGCAATACCCCGACTGGATCTGGCACAACGGCGCGATCAAGCGCTGGGCCGACGCCACCACGCACGTGATGTCGCACGCGCTGCATTACGGCTCGTCCGTCTTCGAAGGCATCCGCTGCTACCAGACGCCCGGCGGCCCGGTGATCTTCCGCCTCACCGACCACAACACCCGCCTGTTCGCCTCGGCGAAGATCTACGACATGGCGATGCCGTACTCGCTGGAGCAGATCAACGCGGCCTGCCGCGAGGTCATCCGCGCGAACGAGAACACCACCGACTACCTGCGCCCGGTCGCCTACCGCGGCCTGGGCGGCTTCGGCCTGTCGGCCGACACGCCGACCGACGTCGCCGTCGCCACGTGGAAGATGGGCCAGTACCTGGGCGCGAGCGTGCTCGAACAGGGCATCGACGCCTGCGTGTCGAGCTGGCAGCGATTCGCCCCGAACACCCTGCCGGCCGGCGCGAAGGCGGGCGGCAATTACCTCTCCGGCCAGCTGGTCGCGCGCGAGGCGCGTCGCCTCGGCTTCGGCGAAGGCATCGCGCTGGCGTCGACCGGCCTGTTGTCGGAAGGCGCCGGCGAGAACCTGTTCCTCGTCTTCGACGGCGCGCTGCACACGACGCCGGTGAGCGCGGCGCTGCTCAACGGCATCACGCGCAACACGATCATCACCCTCGCCCGCGACGCCGGCATCGAAGTGGTCGAACGCGACCTGCCGCGCGAGTACCTGTACCTGTGCGACGAGTTGTTCATGTGCGGCACCGCGGCCGAGATCACCCCGATCCGTTCGGTCGATGGCCGACAGGTCGGCGCCGGCAAGCCGGGCCCGCTGACGCGGCGCATCCAGGATCTGTTCTTCGGCCTGTTCGACGGCAAGACGCCGGACAAGTACGGCTGGTTGGAAGCGCTGTAAGCGAGCGCATTGTCGTGGATGGAAAAGGCGCCGGGAGGCGCCTTTTCTGTTGGTGCGGTCGATGGCGTGCTTGCGGGTGCGTGTGGGCGTGCGTGTCGCACCATCACCCGTTGTTCTTGTAGCCCGGTAAGCGAAGCGCACCCGGGGCCCGGCCGCCTCGCCTACCCGGGTGCGCTTCGCTTACCCGGGCTACACGAGCAGCACCACCTTCCCGAGAAGATCGCCCTTCCGAGAAGGGCAAACGCCTCTCACCCCACCGGAATCGAAATCACCGGCGAATCGAACGTCAGCGTCGCGATGACCCCGCGCGGTCCGCCCGGCCGCACCTGCACGTCCCATGCGTAGAGCGTGCACAGCCGACGCACGATCGACAGGCCGATGCCACCGCCCTGCGAATGCCCCGCATGCGTGCCGCGATACCCACGCTGGAACAGCTTCGCCGCATCTTCCTCGCTGAGTCCCGGCCCCGAATCGACCACGTCCACCGAACGCCTGCCGATGCGCACCACGACCTCGCCTTCGGTCGTGTACTTCACCGCGTTGCCGATGAGGTTGCCCAGCGCCACCGACACCGCCGCTTCCGGCGCATCGACGATCAGGCTCGGTTCGCCTTCCACGCGCAGGTCCAGCGGCTTGCCGCCGAGCTGCGCCCGATGCGCATCGAGCAGTTGTTCGGCGACCCTCGCCACGTCGGTCGCGCCGTGCCCGCGCTCGTTGCGCGAGAGCAGCAGCAGCGCACTGATCAGGTCCGTGCACTGCTGCTCGGCGCGCTGGATGCGCAGCAGGCGGTTGCGCGTCTTCTCGTCCACGTCGGGACGCGAAAGCAGCAGTTCGACCGCGCCCTTGATCACCGCCAGCGGCGTGCGCAGTTCATGGCTCACGTCGGCGTTGAACTCGCGGTCGCGCTGCACCACTTCGGTGAGCCGCTCGGCGTAATCGTCCAGCGCTTCGGCCAGCTGGCCGACTTCGTCGCTGGGGAAATGCGAGGCGAGGTTTTCCGGCTCCGCGCTACGGCCCGACTGCTTGAGACGCTTGGCGAGTTCGGTCACCGGGCTCATCACGCGCGAGGCCGACCACCAGCCCACCAGCAGCGAGAGCAGCGTGAACACGAACACCGACGCCCAGATCGCCCGCTGGAACTGCGCTTCGCCACGCGAGGCCTGCGACATGTCGTAGGCGAGGAAGAACCATGCCTTGGGCGTCTTGCGCACGGCGAGCTTGTACGCGAATGGCTCGCCGTTGGCGACGCCGGTCATGCCGTAGATGCCGTCGCCCAGCTCGTACCATTCGGGCCAGTTCACCCGGACCGAATCGATCTTGTCGATCGGATAGACGTAGGCGCGGATCTGGTCGACGGCGAACTGCGGGTTCTCCGGATCCAGCTCGAACTGGCGCGCGGCCATTTCGATGTTCCGGTTCATCACGTCCTCGACCAGCTGGTTCTCCACGCGGTTGCGCGTCCAGTTGGTCGCCCACGCGAACAGCGCCGTCAGGCCGAAGCCCAGCAGCACGAACGCGAGGATGATGCGGCTGCGAAGCTGCCGCCGGAAACGGGTGCGCCTTCGCGGCGGTGCGGTTTCCTCGGCCACCCGGTCAGCCGTTGTCGGGCGCGGCGATGCGGTAACCGATGCCATGGCGGGTCTGGATCAGCGGCACGTCGAAGGGCTTGTCGACCACCGCGCGCAGGCCGTGGATGTGCACGCGCAGGCTATCGGAATCGGGCAGTTCCTCGCCCCAGACGCGCGTTTCCAGTTCCTGGCGCGTGACCACGGCCGGCGAGGCTTCCATCAGCGCCTGCAGGATCTTCAACGCGGTCGGATTGAGCTGCAGCAGCTTGCCCTGGCGGCGCACTTCGAGCGTGTCGAGGTTGTATTCCAGGTCGGCGACGTTGAGCACGCGCGTCTGCACGCCGCGACCGCGACGCGAGAGCGCGTTGAGCCGCACTTCCACTTCCTGCAGCGCGAAGGGCTTGATGAGGTAGTCGTCGGCGCCGGAATCGAAGCCGGCCAGCTTGTTCTCCAGCGAGTCGCGCGCGGTGAGCATCAGCACCGGCGTCTGCTTGCGCGCTTCGTTGCGCAGCTTGCGGCAGACCTCCAGGCCGTCGAGGCCCGGCAGGTTGAGGTCGAGGACGATCGCGTCGAAGTCGTGGACCACCGCCAGGTGCAGGCCGGTGACGCCGTCGGCGGCGAAGTCGACGGTATGACCGCGGTCCTCGAGGAAATCGCCGAGGTTGGCCGCGATGTCCTGGTTGTCTTCGATGACGAGAATGCGCATGTGACCTTTCCTGGGTAATGGGCCTTCGACCGGCGCGAGCCGCTGCGGTTCCGCATCGTCTGAATGCGCGCGCGACGTTGCCGGGGAGCTTAACGATATTGCCAGAGCCGCCGAAGTGCGCCGATCACCGTGCGCTGACGTCGCAACGCACGTTCGCGATCGCCGCGCGCCGGACCGGAGCCGACGGCACCGCCCAAACAAAGGCCCAGACACGGGGCCACCGTGCCTGGGCCAAAAAGGTATTGCCCCGATTACCGTAACCTGCATCGACCAGGTACTGACTTGGAAGAGCGGCAGTGCTGCGGTAGGCACAGGCTACGCCGATTTCGATTAAACCGTCGTTAAAAACAGGCGTTAAATCCGCGTTATTCAGCGTTGAAAATGGCCGCTGAACGCGGCTTGATCGCAGAACTTCGGCGAACGCGCACGCATCCGCCGCGAACGCCGGACTCAGCGCGCGGCGGCCCGTTTCACCGCCTTCCGCCGTACGCGCTCGGCCAGATACGTGACGATCTCCCCGGCCACGTCCACGCCGCTGGCGTCCTCGATGCCTTCCAGTCCGGGCGACGCGTTGACTTCGAGCACCAGCGGACCGCGCTGCGAACGGATCAGGTCCACGCCGGCGATGCCGAGCCCCAGCACGCGCGAGGCGCGGATTGCGACATCTTCTTCCGCCGCGCTGGCGCGCACGCCCTTGGCGGTGCCGCCGCGATGCAGGTTCGAACGGAAGTCGCCCTTTGGCGCCTGCCGCTTCATCGCCGCCACCACGCGGCCGCCCACCACGAAGCAGCGCAGGTCGGCGCCGCGCGCTTCCTCGATGAACTCCTGCACCAGGAAATTGGCGTACAGGCCGCGCAGCGCCTCGATCACGCCCTGCGAGGCGGACAACTTCTCGGTGAGCATCACGCCGGCGCCCTGCGTGCCCTCGTTGAGCTTGATGACGTGCGGCGGCGCGCCGAGCATCGACAGCAGGTCGTGCGTGTCGTCCGGGTTGTCGCCGAACACCGTCGTCGGCAGGCCGATGTGTTCGGCCGCGAGCAGCTGGTGGCAGCGCAGCTTGTCCCGCGCGCGCAGCACGGCGTCGGAGGAATTGGGCGTGAGGGTGCCCATCAGTTCGAACTGGCGCAGCACCGCCGAGCCGTAGCGCGTGATCGAGGCGCCGATGCGCGGGATCACCGCCTGGTAGCCGGAGATCGGCTTGCCCTTGTAGCGCATGCTGAATCCGTCGCTGGCGATGCGCATGTAGCAGCGCAACGGGTCGAGCACGCGCACGCTGTGGCCCTGGTCGCGCGCGGCTTCCACCAGGCGGCGGGTGGAGTACAGCTTGCTGTTGCGCGAGAGGATCGCCAGTTTCATGAAGGGCGGCGGTGCGGGGGCGAGGTCGGGAAGGGAACCGCCTCGCCGGGCGCGGCGGGGCGGGATACGGCGACGACACCCGGCTCGCGCCGGGCATGTCGTCCGTGCAGGAACGAGCGCCCAGGATCGACCGTGAACGCGCGCGCCAGCGCGGTACGCCCGAGCAGCATCGGGAACAGCATCCCGCGCCGATCGGACAGATTGATTTCAATCTCGCGTTCGATGCCCGCCAGCGCCAGCGTCGTGCGGACGAACACGCGACGCGTGCAGTGTCCGCCCGAATCGGTGACCTCGCGTTCGTCGAACACCGGCGCCACGGCTTCGATCATCGGCGCGCCGTGGCCGGGGCTCAGGCAGAAGCCGACCCACGGACCACCGCGCTCGTGGAACCGCCATTGCGAATCCACGTGCAGCGCCGAACTTCGCGCGCCGCTGTCCACCTTCGCCCGCAACCGCCCAATGCCGAGTTCCGGCAGGGCGATCCATTCACGCCAGCCGAGCACGATCCTGCTTGCCATCGCGCCTCCAGACATCGTCTGAAAGACAAAAACGGCGGCCACTGTAAAGCAGGCCGCCGTCGCAATTGTTTGGAGCGGGTGATGGGAATCGAACCCACGCTAGCAGCTTGGGAAGCTGCAGTTCTACCATTGAACTACACCCGCACGCGATGAAGTCTATGCCCCCGCGTGGAGGCTTGGCAACGCGGCGCCGGGAGATCGTTTCGCGGGCGCCGCGTGCCGGTTCAGCCTACCCGGTCAGAACCCGCCGCCGAAGCTGACGAACACCGTCGCGTCGTTGCCGCCCTTCTGGCCGACCGTGACGTTGGCGCCGATGTCGGTGCGCAGGCCGAACAGCTCCGTGCGCGCGCCCATCACCAGCGTGCCGTAGTCCTGGTCGTACTCCAGGCCGCGCACCGCGTAGGCGCCCACGCCCGGCAGCGAACGCAGCGCGGCGGTGGCCTCGTTCGGGGCGTCCTCGAACTCGTGGTCGTAGGTCAGCTTCGCGTACGGCTGCAGGTGCTCGTTGATGGTGTAGTTCACCTGCCAGCCGAGGCTGCCGATCAGCGAGTCGAATTCCTGGTCGCCATACGACAGCGCGGTGGATTCGTCGCTGTTCTCATCGAAGCCGTCGACCTCGATCGTCTGCGAGACCAGTTGCATCAGCGGACCGTGCTTGAGCGAGCCCTCGCCGAAGTTCCAGCCCGCGGCGATCGCGGCGGTCAGGTTGGTGCCGTCGGTCGAGCCGCTATGCACGCGGTAGGTCGGACCGAGGTTCACGCGACGGTCGATGTCGTACGACACCCAGGTGTAGCTCAGCTGGCCGTTCACCCATGCCGAACCGCTCGCCCAGGCGAGGTAGCCGCCGAGGCTCGCGTCGTCCTGGTCGAACTCGCCGCGGTTGCGGCCCCAGTCCATCTTCTGCTGGCCGTAGCCGGCGAAACCGCCGTACACCAGGTTGCCACTGGCCCAGTCGAGGCCGAAGCTCAGCGTCGGGCCGATGCCGTCGTAGTCGTCGCCGCCGCCGTAACGCTGCGAATCGGCGCGCACGTCCGCCCACCAGCGCATGCCGTCCACGTCCGGACGCGTCGCCGCCTGCGCGCCGACGCGCTCGGCGCGGGCGCGGCCGACCATCGCTTCGGAGTGCGGCAGCACCGCGATCTGGCGCGGCGCGTCGAGCAGCGACAGCGTGTAGTCGGCGAGGATCTCGTGCGCCTTGCTCGACGGATGCACGCCGTCGGCGAAGACGTAGGTGTTCGGGGCGTCCGGCGAGACCATGCTGCCCGGAGTCACCGGGTTGCAGGTGATCGACTGCGCCGTGATCTGCGGATTGCAGGCCGTGCCGGTGGTGTTGGTGATGCCGTACGGCGTCGGGTTGGCGACGATTTCCTGCAGCAGGTGGAAGGTGTCGACCGGGATGAAACGCGCGCCGACCGAGGCCAGGCCCGCGTACAGCGCGTTGTTGTAGCCGGTCGCCAGCGCGGTGCCGGCGGCCGAAGCGGCGGCGCCCTGCGAGCGGAACTGCGGCGTGATGCCCAGGTCGGGCACGTTCGGCACCAGGATGTACTGCGCGCCGGCGTTCTGCAGCGCCATGACGTTGCCGACCTGCCCGGCCGCCGCGGCGCCGACGATCGCCTGCGCCTGCGCGGGCGCAGCCGCCGCGGCGAACAGGTCGTTCGCACCGCCCCACACCGTGTAGAGCGCGTCCGGATCGGCGGCACCGCCGTTCGCGGTCAGATAGGTGGCGATCTGCGAACGCAGCGAGAGCGTCGGCAGCTGCGGCGTCAGGCCGGCGCGGTCGGTGGTGACCATCGCGCCGCCGATGGCGTAGTTGGTGCCGCCGGCGTTGAACGCGTTGGCGTTCGTGCCCAGCTCGGTCGCCACGTGCTCGGCCCACACCAGGCCCGGGTTGGTGGTGAAGCGGCCCAGGATCGCGCCCGCGGGGCCGGCCTGGGCGATGATCGCCGGCCGGAAGTAGCCCGCGTCGGTCAGGCTGTCGCCGAAGAACACGGTCTGCGAATAGTCCTGCGCGAAGGCCGGCGCGGTCGCCAGCGCGAGGGCGGCGGCGAGCACGGAGCGGACGGGTTTCATCATCTTTCGATTCCTTGTTGGATGTTCTTGGCTGGAGCCGGTTCGGGCTGGATCCGGGAATACATACGCCCGCGGATGGCCGAATCGAACCATGCGGCGCCAGCGCACTCACGCCGCACTGCGTCAAAAACCGTGCCGACTGGCCGGCCGCCGCGGCGAGGGGCGACAATACGCGAATGCAGATCCTTTTGAACGGCGAGCCGCGCGCGATCGCGGCGCAGACCACCGTGCTGCAGCTCGTGCAGGCCGAAGGCCTGGGCGAGCGCCGCGTCGCGGTGGAGGTCAATGGCGAGATCGTCCCGCGCGGGCGGCATGGCGAGCATGCGCTGGGCGAAGGGGATCGCGTCGAGATCGTGCACGCGCTGGGCGGTGGGTGAGGTAAGGCCGCTTGCGCGGCACTGCCGCGTGGCGTGCCGAACGCCCGTCCATGGATCGGCGGGCCGGGCGATCCGGAGCCCGCAACGTCCCGCCCGGGATGGCAGCCATGGCCGAACGGAGTCCGTGCAACACGGCGCGCAGAACATCGCCGGGCTCAACCAAAAGGCCGCTGAACGCGAAAGAGCCGCCGCGACGCGCTGCTAAACTAGCGCGATGACCGCTCCGCACTCCCCCACGTTCCCGGCCGATCCGCTCGTGATCGCCGGCAAGGCCTACGCGTCGCGCCTGCTCACCGGCACCGGCAAGTTCACCGACCTCGAACAGACCCGCCTGGCCACCGAAGCCGCCGGCGCGCAGATCGTCACCGTCGCGATCCGCCGCACCAACATCGGCCAGAATCCCGGCGAGCCGAACCTGCTCGACGTCCTTCCGCCCGATCGCTACACGATCCTGCCCAACACCGCCGGCTGCTACACCGCCGACGATGCCGTGCGCACCTGCCGCCTCGCGCGCGAGCTGCTCGACGGCCACTCGCTGGTGAAGCTGGAAGTCCTCGGCGACCAGAAAACCCTCTACCCCGACGTCGTGCAGACGCTGGCTGCCGCCGAGCTGCTGGTGAAGGACGGCTTCGACGTGATGGTCTACACCTCGGACGATCCGATCCTGGCCAAGCGCCTGGAAGAGATCGGCTGCGTCGCGGTGATGCCGCTGGCCGCGCCGATCGGCTCGGGCTTGGGCGTGCAGAACAAGTACAACCTGCTGGAAATCGTCGAGAACGCCAAGGTGCCGATCATCGTCGACGCCGGCGTGGGCACCGCGTCCGATGCCGCCATCGCGATGGAACTGGGCTGCGACGGCGTGCTGATGAACACCGCCATTGCCGGCGCGAAGGATCCGGTGCTGATGGCGCACGCGATGAAGCTCGCCGTCGAAGCCGGTCGCGCCGCGTTCAAGGCCGGCCGCATTCCGCGCAAGCGTTTCGCGTCGGCGTCGAGCCCGGTCGACGGACTCATCGGGTGAGGCAGGCCGCTTGCGCGGCACCGCCGCGCGGCCTGTCGAACGCCCGTCCATGGATGGACGGGCCGGGCTCTCCGCAGCCCGCCACGTTCGGCCACGGATGGCCGCGTTAGCGCACATCGCACCAAAGCCCAACAAGAAGAACCCGCTTGTCCGACTCGCCTTTCAATCGAAAGCTTCCCCCCAAGCCTTTCACCCTGGAGGAAGGCCGCCGCCAGGTCCGCAGCTTCGTGCTGCGCCAGGGCCGTTTCACCGAAGCGCAGCAGCGCGCGTTCGACACGCTGTGGCCGCGCTACGGGCTGGACTACACCGGGCAGCCGCGCGACTTCGACGCCGTGTTCGGCCGCAGCGCGCCGCGCGTGCTGGAGATCGGCTTCGGCAACGGCGAGGCGCTGCGTTACGCCGCGCAGCACGACAAGACCCGCGACCTGATCGGCATCGAAGTGCACGCGCCCGGCGTCGGCCGGCTGCTCAACGCGCTGGCGCAGGACGAGGCGGAACACGTCCGCCTGTACCATCACGACGCCGTGGAAGTGCTGCGCAACGAGATCGCCGACGGCACGCTCGACGAGATCCGCATCTACTTCCCCGATCCCTGGCACAAGAAGCGCCACAACAAGCGGCGCCTGGTCCAGCCGGAGTTCGCGAACCTGATCGTGGCCAAACTGGCGCCGACCGGCCGCTTGCACCTCGCCACCGATTGGCAGGACTATGCCGAGCAGATGTGGGACGTGCTCGATGCCACGCCCGGCCTGGTCAATCGCGCCGGTCCGCGCGGCAGCGTGGAACGGCCGCAATGGCGACCGCAGACCCATTTCGAAACCCGCGGCCAGAAGCTCGGCCACGGCGTGTGGGACCTGTTGTACGACAAAGCGCCGTGATTCGTGATTCCGGATTCGTGATTCGCAAAACAGGCGCCAGCGCCTGCCACGATGCACCGGATTGGTCGAGTGACGGTTCTTCCGAATCACCAATCACGAATCACAAATCACGGATCTGATGGACACCGCGCTGACGCTCACCACCGACATGAAGCTCGTGCTCGGGCTGGTGGGCTTCACGATGGTGATGTTCCTGTTCGAACGCATCCGCGCCGACGTCGTCGCACTGGTCGTGCTGGTGCTGCTGGGCCTGTCGGGGCTGGTCGAACCCGACGAACTGTTCAACGGTTTCTCCGGTAACGCGGTCATCAGCATCGTGGCGACGATGATCCTCGGCGCCGGCCTGGACCGCACCGGCGCGCTGAACCGCCTCGCCGGCTGGCTGCTGCGCCGCGCGAAAGGCATGGAGCAGCGGCTGCTGCTGCTCACCACCGCGGTGGCGGGCGTCAATTCCTCGGTGATGCAGAACCCGTCGGTGCTGGCGCTCTACATGCCGGTCGCCGCGCGCCTGTCCTCGCGCACCGGCATCGCGCTGCCGCGCCTGCTGCTGCCGCTCGCCGCGGCCATCGTGATGGGCGGCGGCCTGACGATGGTCGGCAACTCGCCGCTGATCCTGCTCAACGACCTGCTGATCGCCGCCAACAGCAACCTGCCCTCGGGCGCGGCGACGCTGGAACCGCTGAAGATGTTCGCGCCGCTGCCGATCGGCATCGCGCTGCTCGCCGCGTCGCTGGCGTACTTCCATTTCTTCGGCGACAAGCGCCTGCGCCACGACGACGACGGCACCGGCGCGACGCCCGCGCGCACGCAGAGCTATTTCGCCAAGGCCTACGGCATCGAAGGCGACGTGTACGAACTCACCGTCACCGCCGACAGTCCGCTGGTGGGCATGTCGCTGGGCGAAGCCGAGGCGCTGCACAACGCGCCGCTGCTGCTGGCGCTCAAGAGCGACGGCGAGGCGCGGCTGGCACCGCCGGCGGACACGCGCATCTGGGTCGGCAGCGTGCTCGGCGCGATGGGCCCCAGGCAACAGGTCGCGGACTTCGCGCAGAACCATTTCCTGCGCCTGTCCTCGCGCCTGCGCAACTTCGGCGATCTGTTCAATCCCAGCCGCGCGGGCATTTCCGAAGCGGTGGTGCCGGCCACGTCGAAGTTCATCGGCAAGAACGGCCGCGACCTGCAACTGCGCAAGCAGATGGGCCTGAGCCTGCTGGCGATCAACCGCGACAAGAACGTGCTGCGCGAGAACGTGCGCGACGTGAACCTGCGCGCGGGCGACATGCTGGTGTTCCACAGCATCTGGACCGACCTGGGCGAAGCCGCCGCGAGCAAGGACCTGGTCGTCGTCACCGACTACCCCAAGGGCGAGCAGCGTCCGCACAAGTTCAAGATCGCCATGGCGATCTTCGCCGTCGCGATGCTGCTGGCACTGTCCTCGCGCCTGCCGGTGTCGATCGCGCTGATGACCGGCGTGGCCGGCATGCTCATCGCGGGCGTGATCCACATCGACGAGGCGTACGCGGCGATCAACTGGCGCACCGTCTTCCTGATGGCCTGCCTGATCCCGCTGGGCTGGGCGATGGATTCCAGCGGCGCGGCGGCGTGGGTCGCGGGACACACGATCGAGCGGTTACCCACCGGCACACCGGTCTGGCTGCTGGAAATCCTCGTCGGTCTGTTCACCACCCTGTTCTCGCTGGTGATCAGCCACGTCGGCGCGACCATCGTGACGGTGCCGCTGGCGATCAACCTCGCCCTCGCCGCCGGCGGCAACCCGACCGCGTTCGCGCTGATCGTCGCGCTGTCGGCATCGAACAACTTCATGACCGCGTCGAACCCGGTCATCTCGATGATCACCGGCCCGGCAGGCTACACCGGCAAGGAGCTGTGGAAGATCGGCGGCCCGCTGTCGCTGATCTATACGGCGGTGGCGGTGGCGATGGTGAATCTGTTGTATTGATTCTTCGTGATTCGTGATTCGTGATTCGTGATTCGTGATTCGAAACAGCAGATCACGCATCGCCTTGCTGATCCGTCATCCCGGCGAAAGCCGGAATCAAGGCCCCACCGCCCCACCTCGCAATGCCCGCTCTTGTAGCCCGGGTAAGCGAAGCGCACCCGGGAACCGACGCGGCAACGTGCATTGCCCAATGCGGCACCCACGCGTTACCCATCGCGAGAGGTGCTGAACACACCTTCATCTGTCGGCGGACCGATCGCATCCGGAAGCCGCGGTCTCCTCGAGCCAGGAGTTCCCAATGACTTCCCGTTGTCAGTCTTCGAACCCCGCCGCCTCATGATCAGCCGGAGTCGCTACGCGAATCGACGGTATGCACGCCCCGCGCAACCCGCCGCCCCCCACATCCGCCTGCGCGGATACCGGCTCGCCGAAGCCGGCTTCGCCGCAGGCGCGCAGGTGAAGGTGATCGTGGCCGAACGCGCCATCACACTCGTTCCCGACGCTTCGAGATGACCGATGACCGAAGCGCGCGATCCCGGGTGCGCTTCGCTTACCCGGCCTGCAAAGGCGTCGCTTGTGTGGCGAACGCGTTCGCCACCACCACCGCCCACATTCCAAGCACCGCGAGGAAGTTGACGGTGAACACCACGCCACGCAGGCGCACGTTCCCGGTAGGGATCTGCACCAGGCTGTGCAGCACGCGCCCGGCGACGAAGGTCCACGCCAACGACCGCGCGAGGCCGCCGCCGTCGTTGCCCACGATCAGCAACACGCAGGCGACGTGGAAGAACAGCGGCCATTCGAACTGGTTCGACAGGTTGGCGCTGATGCGCGGCTCGACCTTCGACCACGGATTGCTTCCATCGGCGCGACGGCCGACGCCCCACACGGCAGGCGCACGCGCAACGGTCAGCAGCACATAAAGGAATGCGGCCCACGCGACATGCGCCCCCATCGGCACCATCAAGGGATGCGACACGACGCCTCCATGCAACGGTGGCGATGTGCCTCAGGCACGCGCATCAGCGCGCGTCGCCCAGCCACACCGCCCCATCGCGAACGCTGACATCCACCGCCCGCAGCGACTCCCCGCGGCACGGACCCGCCACGCATTCGCCGCCGGCGAGTTCGAAACTCGCGCCGTGCGCGGCGCACACGAGGTGCCCGTCCCTGCTCTTGAGGAACTGGCCCGGCGCCCAGTCGAGGCGCCGGCCGGCGTGGGGGCAGATGTTGAGCCAGGCTCGGACGTGATCGCCGTCACGATACAGAATCAGGCTTTCCGCATCCCCGTCGAGGACCGCTTCGACCTCGGCGAAAGCCCCGTCCTGCAAGCGTTCCAGCGCCAGGAGCGGGTCCGCCGCCGCGTCCCCTTCATGCGAAATGCTTAACGAAGTTCTCACACCCTCGCTCATGGCTGGCCCGATACTCGCCTCCCCGGCGCTTGTTGCCGCATTGTGTCACGACGCAATCCGATGTTCGCCCAGACCTTCCGCTTCGGTACTTCCCACTTCCATTCGCGCGTGCGTTCGGCCTTCGAGCCGCGCAAGCCGCGTCATCGCCTGCTGCGTTTCGCGCTCGGCGTGGTCGGCCTGGGCGTGCTCGCGGTACTGGTGGCGTTCTCGGTGGCGCTGGGCGCGGCGATGATCGCTGCCGGCATGCTCTACAAGCTGTGGAAGCAGCGCGGCAAGCGCATCGCGCGCTCGCAGGATGCGCGCATCGTCGAAGGCGAATTCCGCGTCGTCGGCCAGCCGGCGATCGACCGTTCCCGCCCGCACACCACCCTGTAAGCCCGCATGAGCGACGTGATCGCGGCCCCGCCGCAGCCGCGCGTCCCGGTCCGTGGCACGGACCAGACCTTTCCCGTACACCGCATCTACTGCGTCGGCCGCAACTTCGCCGACCACGCGCGCGAAATGGGCGCGGCGGTTCCGGCTTCGCGCGCCGATCGCGGCACGCCGGTGTTTTTCCTCAAGCCGGCCGATGCGATCGCGCTGCAATCCGACGTGCCCTACCCGCCCGGCACGAACGACCTGCACCACGAAGTCGAACTCGTCGTCGCGCTCGGCAAGGACGCGCCGGTCGGCGTGCTCGATCCCGCCGATGCGATGAGCCTCGTCTACGGTTACGCCGTCGGCCTCGACCTCACCCGCCGCGACCTGCAGGGCGCCGCAAAGGCCAAGGGCCTGCCGTGGGACACCGGCAAGGCGTTCGACCATGCCGCGCCGATCAGCGCGATCGTGCCGGCGAGCGTCGCCGGCGAACTCGGCGAACGCGTGCTCACCCTGACCATCAACGGCCAGACGAAGCAGCACGGCTCGCTCGCGGACCTGATCTGGACGGTGCCGGACATCCTGCACGAGCTGTCGAAGCTCTACGCGCTGCGCGCCGGCGACCTGGTCTTCATGGGCACGCCCGCCGGCGTCGGCCCGCTGCAGCCGGGCGACCGCTTCCACGCGGTGCTCGAGGGCATCGCCGAGCATTCCGGGACGATCGTCGCCGCCCCGACGGTATAGTCGCAACGCCGGGGACCGCCCCCAATGTCAACGCTGGAGACCACGACGCCATGGGCCTGATCACCGAGTTCAAGGAATTTGTTTCGCGCGGCAACGTCGTCGACCTCGCCGTCGGTGTCGTGATCGGTGCGGCGTTCGGCAAGATCGTCACGGCACTGGTGGACGGCATCGTGATGCCGACGATCGGTGCGTTCACCAAGGGCGTGAGCGTCAGCGACTGGAAATACGTCATCAAGCCCTCGCAGCTGGATTCGGCGGGCAAGGAAGTGGCGGCCGAACTGGCGATCCGCTACGGCATGTTCCTGCAGACGATCATCGATTTCCTGCTGATCGCACTGGTGATCTTCCTGTTCCTGAAGGCGTACAACCGCGTGCGCGCGCCGGCCGCCGCTGCGGCGACGCCGGAAGACATCCTGCTACTGCGGGAAATCCGCGACGAATTGAAGAAGTAAGCGCGATCGCGCGCCGTGCTCGACCCCCACTGTGGTCGTGGGCCGGCTCGCATCTGCTGTTCGGGCTGGCGTGTACGGCGGTGGGCGTCATCGTGGTCGCCCCCTTGCTGCCCAGCCATCGTTTCCGGCGCTGGTTCGCGCGCGGCGATATCGATCTGGAATACGTCGGGCCCGGTGTTCTGATCCTGGTGGTGCTGTGCATCGGCGTGTCGAATTACGTGCGCGGCCCCGCGTAGCCGCGCTTCGCGCGAAGCGACCGATCCCGCAAACTCCAGCGCGTGACTGACGACACCCTGCCTTCCGGCCGCGAGTTGCTACGCTCGCGTTCTCGTCGTTTCTTTTCGACACCGTCTTCCAGGGGAGTTGTTCGATGCGCGCAATGCTGTCGGTGGCCATCGCCACCTGTCTGTTCGCCGCCACCGCAAGCGGTATCGCCGCCGAACGCGAAACGCGCATTCCCGACAACGCCATCGCCACCGCCGCGCAACTGCGCGAGACCGCGCTGAAGAGCGACCTGGGCTACCGCATCACCGAATCGCTGACCACCGAAGTCGGACCGCGTCTGGCCGGCAGCGAAGCCGATGCGCGCGCCGTCGCATGGGCCGTGGCCAAGTTCAAGGAGCTGGGCTTCGACAAGGTCTGGACCGAGCCGGTCACCTTCCCGAAATGGGAACGCCGCAGCGAGTCGGCGCATGTCGTCGGCGATAACGCGCAGCCGCTGCACCTCACCGCGCTGGGCGGCAGTCCGGCGGGCGTGGTCCAGGCCGAAGTCGTGCGCTTCGCCGACCTGGCCGCGCTGGAAGCCGCACCGGCCGGCTCGCTTGCCGGCAAGATCGCCTTCATCGATTACAGGATGGAACGCGCCCGTGATGGCGCCGGCTACGGCCCGGGCTCGCGCGTGCGCAGCCGCGGCCCGTCGGCGGCGATCCGCGCTGGCGCAATCGGCTATCTGATGCGTTCGGCCGGCACCGATTCGCACCGCAATCCGCACACCGGCATCACCCGTTTCGACGAAGGCCTGACGCCGATTCCCTCCGCCGCGCTCGCCGTGCCCGACGCCGACCAGCTCGGCCGCCTGCTCGCGCGCGGCAAGCCGGTCACGGTGAAGCTGGCGCTGGATTGCGGCTGGGACGGCACGTACACCTCGCAGAATGTGATCGGCGAGATCCGTGGTTCGAAAAAGCCGGACGAGGTCGTCGTCATCGGCGGCCACCTGGATTCGTGGGACCTCGGCACCGGCGCAATCGACGACGGCGCCGGCGTCGGCCTGACCATGGCCGCGGCCAAGCTGATCGGCGATCTCAAGCAGCATCCGGCGCGCACGATCCGCGTGGTCGCGTTCGCCAACGAGGAACAGGGCCTGCACGGCGGCAAGGCGTACGCGGCCGAGCACATGAAGGACGTCCTCAAGCACCAGATCGGCGCCGAGAGCGACTTCGGCGCGGGCCGCATCTACGCCTATTCCAGCTCCGCGCCGGCGCACGCGAAGGCCGCCGACGCGCAGATCGCGCAGGCGCTGGCGCCGCTGGGCATCGAGTACGTGCCGGGCCAGGGCGGTCCGGGCCCGGACATCGGCCCGTCGGCCGAGAAGGGCATGGCCTGGGCGCGACTGGCGCAGGACGGCACCGACTACTTCGATCTTCATCACACCCCCGACGACACGTTCGATAAAATCGACCCGCAGGCGCTGGCGCAGAATGTCGCGGCCTATGCGGTATTCGCCTACCTGGCGGCGTCCGCGGAGGGCGACTTCGGCAGCAAGCCCGCGACTCCCCAGGCAGCGACGAAGTAACCAGGAAGGCAATGGCGCAGCGGTACGACGACAAAGTTGATACCGCGGTCGATCCGATCACGGGACTGCACCGCCTCGGGGCCAACGGCCCCAGCCTGGCGACGGCCATCGCGGTCGCGGGCGCGACGCGGCGGCGCATCGCGCTGCTGCACATCGACGTGGACATGTTCCGCTCGATCAACACCAACATGGGCTCGGCGACCGGCGACCAGGCACTGGCCGCCATCGCCCAGCGGCTGCGCCGCGCGGTGCCGCGCGACGGCTGGATCTGGCGCCTGGCCAGCGACGAGTTCGTCATCGGCGTGGGATATCGCGAAGGCGAACTCGATGGCGCCGGCCTCGCGGAAAGATTGCGCGATGCGTTCGAAACGCCGCTGTCGATTCCGCCCTACACGCTGCCGGTGACGCTCTCCATCGGCATCGCCGTGTTCCCCGACCATGCGCCCAACGCCGCGACGCTGCTGTCGAAGGCCGAGGAAGCGCTGCGCCGGGTGAAGCAGGAAGGTCTGAACAACGTCGGCCTGTATTCGGCGGCGGAAGATCGCGGCGCGCCGAACGACGGCTTCGCGCAGCGCTTCGTGGAGGCGCTCGATCGCGGCGAGTTCCGCCTGTACTACCAGCCGCAGGTCGCCGCGCACGATGGCGGCGTCACCGGGTTCGCCGCGCTGCTGCGCTGGCAGACCGATCGCGGACTGCTGCGTCCGAGCCAGTTCCTCGAACCGATCAACCGCGTCGGTCTCGCCGCGCGCCTGGGCGCGTGGGTCGTGGAATCGGCGATCGCGCAGCTCGCGCAATGGCGCGCCGAAGGGCTGGATTACCTGTCGATGTCGGTGCACCTGTCCGGCCCGCTGCTGGTGCAGCGCGATTGCCTGGACCGCATCGGCGCGCTGCTGCATCGTTACGGCCTGCCCGGCAACGCGCTGGAATTCGAGATTCCCGAAAGCGTGCTGGTCACCGACAGCCATCGCGTGCACGACACGCTCACCGGCCTGCGCGCGATGGGCGCGACGCTGACGGTGCAGGACTTCGGCCTCGGCGGGCTGTCCTTCGCCGCACTCGGCCAGTACCCGCTGGACCGCATCAAGATCGACCGCAGCTTCATCCGCAACGTCGCCAGCGATCCGCGCAGCGCGGCGATCGTGCGCGGCATCATCGCGATGGGCCACCAGCTGGGCATGAAGGTGATCGCCAAGGGCGTGGAAAGCGAGGCCGAACTCGGCTTCCTGCGCCGCAACCATTGCGATTTCTTCCAGGGCTACCTGTTCAGTCCGTCGGCGCCGGCGGACCAGCTCGGCGAAGTGGTGCGCAAGCGCTTCCTGCTGCCCGGCGCGTTCGCCGCCACGCGCCCGGAGCGCACGCTGCTGCTGCTGGACGACGAGGAAAACGTGCTGCGCTCGCTGGTGCGTCTGTTCCGCCGCGACGGCTACCAGATCCTCACCGCATCGAGCGTCCGCGAGGCGTTCGACCTGCTCGCTAGCAACACCGCGCAGGTGATCCTCTCCGACCAGCGCATGGCCGACATGAGCGGCACCGAGTTCCTCACGCGCGTGCGCGATCTCTACCCCGACACGATCCGGATGGTGCTGTCGGGCTACACCGACCTTGCGACGATCACCGAGGCGATCAACCGCGGCGCGATCTACCGCTTCCTCACCAAGCCGTGGAACGACGAGGAACTGCGCGAGCACATCCTCGACGCCTTCCGCGCGCACGAGCGCCGCGCCGCCGGCGAATCGGTGTACTGACGCGTCAGTACGCGAGCTGTACGCCGCGCAGCGGCTGCACGGACAACGCCGGCTCGTCGATGCGGCGGCCCGCGGCGAATTCGAACTCCACCGGATCGTGCGAGCAGAAGATCCGCACGTGCGCGCCATCGCGCGCGTGCAGCGCACGCAGCCGCGCCTGGTTCGCGAGCCGCGACCGGCGGTCCTTCTCCATCATCCACTGGTAGAAGCGCAATCCCGGCGTGCACGAGGGATCGGCCTCCATCTCGTGATGGCAGAAATACGCGTCCCCTGCGAGCAGTTTCCAGCCATCGTCCGCGTCGATCGCCACGCCCGTGTGCCCGTGCGTGTGGCCGGACAGCGGCACCAGCAGGATCTCCGGCGGCACGCCCGGCAGGTCGCGCACGCATTCGAAGCCGAGCCAGTCGTCGCCCGCCTGCGGCGAGTACACCGTCCAGCGATCGCGCGTGGACCATTGCTGCGGACGGAAGCGCTGGCGATCGAGCCAGGTCTTCTGCTGCATCGCGTAACCGCGCTCGGTCGCCACCAGGTGCACGCGCGCGCGCGGGAAATCGTCGAGCCCGCCCGCGTGGTCGAAATCCAGGTGCGTCAGCACGATGTGCCCCACGTCGCGCGGGTCGAAACCCATCGCCTCGATCTGCCGCACCGCCGTCATCGATTCGCGGAAGTCCGGGCTGAGCAGCGCGAGGAAGAACGCGCTGAGCCGGCCGCGTGGATCGGCGACATCGCGCAGCCCGAGGCCGGTATCGACCAGCACGAGCTCGTTGCGCGATTCCACCAGCACGCAATGGCAGGCGAGCCGGCCGCGTTCGAGGATGCCGCGCGTGCGCCCGTCCATCAGCCGTCCGCCGAGCGGACAGGTCGAGATGCAGTTGAGATGATGGATGCGCATGTCGCCTCCTCGTCGCGTCGTCGCGAAGCGCTACGACGTCGCGGCGTCCGCGCGCTCCGTTTCGCCCGCCGAAACCCGCTTCGATGCGCCGCGCGCTTCGCCGGCGTGGCGCACGATCCAGTCCACCAGTCGCCGGTGATAGTCGGCGCGATGGCTTGGACGACCGCTGCTCGCCAGCGCGTGGCTGGCGCGGGGATACACGACCATGCCCAGCGATCGGCGCGAGAAGCGCACCAGGCTCGCGAACAGCGCCT
The DNA here is from genome assembly GCF_057747855.1 of Lysobacter sp. SCRH-1R. NCBI lineage: Bacteria > Pseudomonadati > Pseudomonadota > Gammaproteobacteria > Lysobacterales > Lysobacteraceae > Lysobacter > Lysobacter sp. SCRH-1R. The sequence goes on from NZ_CM173227.1 coordinate 3,308,673, forward strand.
CGGCCTGGCCGAGCGGGCAGCGTTCGTCGTCCTGTCCCTGCAGGATCAGCACGGCCGAGTCCACGTCGGTGCAGTACTCGATCGGCGACAGACGGTGGTAGCGATCGCGCGCTTCGTCGATCTCGCCGCCCATCGCGTACGGCGTGACGTAGAAGCCGGTGTCGGACGTGCCGGCGTGCGCTTCCACGTCGGTGATCGGCGCGCACACCACCGCCGCGCGGAACGCCTCCGAACGCCCGATCGCCCACGCACTCAGGAAGCCGCCGTACGACTTGCCGGTGCAGGCGACGCGATCGTCGATCAGGCCGTCATGACGAAGCCGATCGAGGATCGCCCGGTATTGCGGCAGGTCGAGTTCGCCCCAGCGGCCGATCAAGCGTTTGGCGAACGAAGAACCATAGCCCGCCGAACCGACCGTGTTCGGCGCGAGGATCATCCAGCCGCGCGCGAGGAGCTCGTACCAGTAGACGTGGCTCGGGTAATCCACCAGCACCGCGCTCTGCGGCCCACCGTGCATGTCCACCAGCACCGGGAACGGACCCTTTCCCTGCGGACGGAGCAGCCACGCGTCCACGCGCTCGGTGCCGCCGTCGCCATCGGGCACGTCGAAGCGTCGCACCGTGACGCGCGGCTGCGCGCGCTGGCGGTTCCAGCGGCGGTTGACGTCGGTGTGGCGCCGTTCCGATCCGCCGTCCCAGTCGCAGCTGTGGATCTCCTCCGGCCTGCGCATCGTCGCGACAGCGAACAGCAGTCGTCCATCCCCCTGCGCCACCTGCAGCACGTGTCGCAGGCGACGCGGGAAATGACGCACGCGGTTGCGTTCGCTGTCGATCACGCACAGCTCCTGCATGCCGCGCACTGCCGCGACCGTCGCGATGCGCGCGCCGTCCTCGTGCCAGACGAACTGGTCGCCTTCCAGGTGCAGGTCGGCGTCGCCCAGTTCGGTGAGCCTGCCGTCGTCGATGTGCAGCAGCCAGGGATGATCGAGCGAATCGCCCGTCGTCCGATTGCCGCCGAACACGATGCGCGTGGCGTCCGGCGACCATTCCACGCCGGTGACGGAGGCGAGCGTGCGCGTGGCCCGCGACGCGTTGCGGCCGTCGGCATCGGCGATCCACAGGTCCATGGTGTGACGCTGCCTTTCCTCGCGCGTGCGCACGAACGCCAGCCGCTTCCCGTCCGGCGACCAGCGCGCTTCCCTCACGTCGAAGTCGCCACGCGTGATCGGCGTCGCCTCGCCAGTGGCGACCTCGATGCGGAACAGATGCGTGCGCCGGCCCACCGTCGGACCGCTGCCATCCATCTTGTACGGAAGGTGCCGGACCACGAATGGACGATCGCCCTCCGCGAGGTTCGTGTCGTCGAATTCGTCCTCCGCCCACGGCACCGACGCGCTGGCGAGCAGCCATGCGCCGTCGGCGGACCAGCCGTCGATGCTTTCCAGCGGATGTTTCATCGAAGTGAGACGGGCCGCTTCGCCGCCGGACATCGGTAACAGATAGATCTGCGTGCCGATCTTGCCGAGGCGGCGCGTCAGGAACGCGAGCGTTTTTCCGTCCGGCGAAAGGCGCGCCGAGCGCGCGTTGGATTCGCTGGCTGTGAGTTGCCGTGGCGCGCCGTCGCCGCGCAGGTCCACGCACCACGCGGCGGCACGATAGCCGTCGCGCTTGCGCGAAGGTTGCGACTGCACGAAGACCGCGAGCGAATGCCGGGGCGAACCTTGCAGCGTCTGCAGGGTGGAATGCAGGTAGAGATCGTCGACATCGAACGACTTCATCCGGGCTCCTTGTCGTTGGCGGCATCACGCGAAGCGCCCGGAATCCGCTCCGGGCGCCATTCGTTTCGCGTATCGCGAAAGTGCGTGGATCAGCGACGCTGGCCGCCGCCCCTTTCCTCGTCACGGCGATTGCCGCCGCGGCCGCCTTCCTCATCGCGCTGGCTGCCGCCACGTTCCTGGCGTCCGCCCTGACCCTGGCCCTGCATGCCGCCCTGGCCGCCACGATCCTGGCCCTGACCCTGCATGCCACCGCCCTGGCCGCCGCGATCCTGGCCCTGGCCCTGCATGCCGCCCTGGCCCTGACCCTGGCCCTGGCCCTGACCCTGCTTCTGGCCGCCCTGGTTCTGATCACGCTGGTTGCTGTTGCCCATTACTGCTTCTCCGATGTGCAGGCGGTATTGCCTGACAAGGGAGATGTCGCAAGCGCCGTGCCATCGCATGCGCAGCGGGTTTTCCGCACACGCGGTCGCGTCCGCTGCGCATTCAGTTTGAGCGATGTCGAAAGCGAGTCGCGGTGGCACATCCGTGGTCCAACCACGGTGAAGGACGCGATGCGCGCAAACGCCGGAAGAATGTGCAAGCAGGGGGAAACACGTGCGGACCCGGCCGCACGCGGATGAATCGCGCGCATGTGCGCTTCGTGCACGCGATCGTTCAGCCGGTCACGCGTTGGTGAGGCGCGGCAACACCAAGACACACAGCGGGTGCCGCTCTTGTAGCCCGGATAAGCGAAGCGCACCCGGGAGAGGCGCCGTGAACCCGGGTGCGCTTCGCTTGCCCGGGCTACCACGGCTCCACTTCCTACTCCTGCATCACCCGCTCACCGCTTGCATGGCAACACATGCTCCGCTTCGTTCGAAGCGCCCAGCCTCACGCGCGACACCGACAGCTGCAGCTTGCCCGCGCTTTGCAGCGCCAGCACCGAATCGAGCTTGCGCATGTCCGCGCCCGCGGCGGCGAGGCACTGCAACGGCACGCCGAACGTCGTCCACTGGTTCTTTGGCAACTGCGCGAGTGCGTCGCGTGCGGGCAGGCTTCCGCCCTTGCAGCCGCTGCCGCAGGTCACGCCCACCATCACGTCGCCCGTCGGCGCCTCTTCCACGCGCATCGTCAGCACGAGCATCACCTCGCCGTTGGTTTCGCGCATCAAGGTCATCGGCTTGTCGGTGAGGATCGATGCCGTCGCCGGCTGCGCACCCGACCACGCGAAGCGCCGCGCGTCCTCCTGCGCCTGGTGATCCACCGCGCTGACCGACAGGCTTCCGTCGGGAAGCTTCGCCGGCAGCGTCGTCACATCCACGTTCTGCCCGGCGGCGTTGTGCAGGCGCAGGCGCAGGCCGTCGGCGAGCGTGCCGCGCGCGTAGAACGTGCCCGCCGCGGTCTGCCCGCCCTTCACGCCGGATTCCTCCGGCAGCGGCGCGAGGTTGCCGTCGTCGGCGTACGTCAGGCCGAAGCCGAACGCGAACTGCGGGTCGTAGTCCTTCTGCCCGACGTTGTTCGCCACCTGCATCGCGTTGCGCGGCCAGCTGAAAGCCAGCTTGCCCTTGAAGTCGTTCTGCACGCCGCCATCGGCCTTTCGCAGCAGCACGTCGGCGACGCCGCCGCCTTCCGAACCCGGCAGCCATGCGGCGACGAACGCATCGCTCGCGTTGATCTCGCGATTCACCCACAACGGACGGCCGCTGAGGAACACCGACACCACCGGAATGCCCGCCGCCTTCAGCCGCTTGATCAGTTCCAGGTCCGCATCGTCGCCGGGCCGGTAGAGCAGGTTGGGAATGTCGCCCTGGAATTCCGCGTACGGATCCTCGCCGAACACGACGATCGCGACGTCCGGCTTCGCGGTGAACGTGCCGTCCACCGACAGCGTCGCCTCGCCGCCGGCCGCCTTCGCCTGCTGCGCGATGCCTTCGAAGATCGTGTCGGCGTTCGGATAATCCTCGCGCTTCGTCCCCGTGCCTTGCCAGTTGAGCGTCCAGCCGCCGACCTGCTTGCCCATGTCGTCGGCGCCGCGGCCGGCGACGAGGAGGCGCTTGCGCGGATCCACCGGCAGCACGCCGCCCTGGTTCTTCAACAGCACCAGCGATTCGCGCACGGCTTGTCTTGCGACGGCGCGATGTTCCGGCGCGCCGAGCAGTTCGAACCTGCCGCCAACCTCACGCTGCGAGGGCTTGTCCGCTTCGAACAGGCCGAGGCGGAACTTCACGCGCAGGATGCGGCGCACCGCGTCGTCGAGCCGCTCCTGCGGGAGCGTGCCGGCCTTCGCCGCCGCGAGCGCGGTGTCGTAGAAGCCCTTCCAGCTGTCGGGCGCCATCGCCATGTCGAGCCCGGCATTGATCGTCGCCGGGCAATCGGTGTTCGTGCAGCCCTCGACCTGGCCGTGGCCGTTCCAGTCGCCGACGACGAAACCGCCGAAGTTCATCCGGCCTTTCAGCGCGTCGGTGAGCAACGGCTTGTTGCCGTGCATCTTCACGCCGTTGACGCTGTTGAACGAGGCCATCACCGACTGCGCGCCGGCGGCGATCGCCGGCGGATAACCCGCCGCGTGGATGCGCACGAGTTCGGCTTCGCCGAGTTTGGTGTCGCCCTGGTCCTCGCCGTTGGCCGTGCCGCCGTCGCCGAGGAAATGCTTCACCGACGAGATCACGTGCCGGCCGTCGAGGAACTCCTTCGACCCGACCTTGCCCTGCAGGCCTTCGACCATCGCGCCTGCGAAACTGGCGACGACTTCGGGCGATTCGGAATAACCCTCGTACGAACGTCCCCAGCGGTCGTCCTGCGGCACCGCGACGGTCGGCGCGAACGCCCATTCCATGCCGGTGGTGCGCGTTTCCAGCGCGGTGATCTCGCCGATGCGGCGCAGCAGCTCGGGATTGCGCGTCGCGCCCAGGCCGATGTTGTGCGGGAACAGCGTCGCGCCGACGATGTTGCTCTGCCCGTGCACGGCGTCGATGCCGAAGATCACCGGGATCGCCTTGCCGCCTTTGGACGTGTCCATCGACGCCTCATGGAACGCGTCGGCGAGCGCGAGCCATTCCGCCGGCGTCGCGTTGTAGCGCCCGCCGGGATCGGAGTTGCCGCCCGCCAGCACGGAACCGAGGCGATACGTGCGCACGTCTTCCGGCGTGAGGCTGGCGATGTCGCCCTGCACGATCTGGCCGACCTTCTCTTCGAGGGTCATCGTGGCGAGCAGGTCGTTCACGCGTTTCTCGAGTGCGGGGTCCTCGGGCAGCGGCCACTTCACCTCGGGCCATGGCGATGCATCGGCCTGCGCCTGCGCGCCGGCCTGCGGTTTCTCATCGCCCTTGCATGCCGCCAGCGCCAGCGCCGTGATGAGGACGGTCGTTCCGATACGCGTGAAGTTCCTTGCTTTCACCGCTTCGCTCCTGTGTTTTGGGAAAACGCGCGAGGAGGACGAGAATCGAAGGAAATCCTCCGCTCCCTGGTCTTCACGTTCCTCTCCCCTCGCTCCTCGTTCTCAAGCCCGTTCCGCCTGCACCTGCTGCCGCCCGCCCCACACCTCCGGCGCCGCCTTGCAGTACCGCTCGATGAATTCCTGCTGCGTCGGGAATTTCGCCACCGCATCAAAGATCGGTTTGCGGATCGAATCGAAGAACCGCCGCATCTGGTCGTCCGGCAGCGCGCGCGCGAGCGGGTGATGCTGTTGCGGCACCAGCCCCTGCCCGAGCATCACGTGCGTCCACGAATCCACGCGGAACAGCTCGTTCGCGCCCTGCCACGCGTGCGCGCGCTCGCGCCATGCGCGCAGGCGGATCGACAGCGATTCTGGAATCTCCATCTCGCGGCACATCGTCCACATCGCCTCGTCGCGCTGGTTGGCGTGGTAGTGCAGGATGATGAAGTCGCGCACGTGCTCCATCTCGCGCCGGCCGGTCTCGTTGTAGAGCTCCACCAGCGAATCGGGAATGCCGTCGAACGGAAAGCACTCGACCAGGCGGATGATCGAGGTCATCGACAGGTGCAGGCTCGTCGATTCGAGCGGTTCGATGAAGCCGCTGGCGAGGCCGAGCGACACCACGTTCTTGTTCCAGCCCTTCAGGCGACGGCCGCTGCGGAACGGGACGCGCCACGGATCGCGGATCGGCGTCGCCGCCGCGTCGGCGAGCAGCCGCGAGGTCGCTTCGTCGTCGGACATGTGGCGGCTCGAGTACACCCAGCCGGTGCCCACGCGATGCTGCAGCGGAATGTGCCAGCGCCAGCCGGCCTCGTGCGCGATGGCGCGCGTGTACGGCACCGGGCCGCCGAGCGATTCGGTCTGCACCGCGACCGCGCGATCGCACGGCAGCCACTGGTGCCAGTCCTCGTAGCCGGTCTTGAGCGTCTGCTCGATCAGCAACCCGCGGAAGCCCGTGCAGTCGATGAACAGATCGCCTTCGACGACCTGGTCGTCCTCCAGCACCAGCGCTTCCACGTAACCCGACTCGGCGTTCTGGCGCACTTCGCGGATCTTGCCTTCGATGCGCGTGAGACCGAAGCCTTCCGAACGCTTGCGCAGGAACCGCGCATACAGGCCCGCGTCGAGGTGGTACGCGTAGTTCACCTGCGGCTGCGCCGGCAGCGCGAAGCGGTCGGCGAGCGCGGCCTGCGTTTCCAGGCAGTAGTCGCCCAGTTTCGAATCCATGCCGCGCTGCAGGCTTTCCAGCCAGAAATGATGGAACGCCGCGACCAGCGTACCCTGCCCGGTCACGCCGAACGGATGGATGTAGCGCTCGTCTCTGCGGCGCCAGTTCTCGAACGAGATCGCCAGCTTGAACGTGCCGGCCACCTCGCGCAGGAACTCCTGTTCGTCGATCTGCAGGAAACGGTGGAAATTGCGGATCGGCGGCACGGTCGATTCGCCGACGCCGACGGTGCCGATCTGCTCGGATTCGATCAGGGTGACCTGGAGCAGATCGCGGAACTGGTGCGTCAGCGCCGCCGCGGCAAGCCAGCCGGCGGTGCCGCCGCCTGCGATCACGACCCTGCGGATTCGACCCTTCTCCATCCGGCTCTTCTCCATCTCATGCCCCTCGTGTGCCGTGACGATGAGCGCGGGCGCTCAGCGATTGAGTTTGGCGATCAGCATCGCGCGCAACTGCCGCGCGAGCGTCTCGTCGATCGGGCCGAGCGCGCCCTGCGCCTGCGGCGGAAGCTGTTCGCGCGCGGTTTCCGGCGGACCGAACACGTAGTGCTCGAACACCTCGCGCCACGCCTGCTTCTCGCGCGCGGGGCGATCGCGCAAGGCCCAGATCGCGTGGTACAGCGCGTGCATCGGCGTGGGCACGTACGCGGGCACGCTGCTCCACCAGTAATTCACCAGCACGTTGAACGCTTCCAGCGCCTGCACGTGGTGCCACCACAGGCTCGGGATGAACACCGCGTCGCCCGGCTCCAGCACCGCGCTGCGCCCGGCCGCGAGCGCGTCGCGGAAGCGCGGGAAGCGCGTGAAATCGGGCTTGTCGAAATCCACCAGGCTCACCGCCTGACCGCCCGGCGTGGGATCGAGCGGGCCGGGATACAGGTTGTGGATCTGCTCCGGCGGAAACAGCGTGAAGCGACGGCGACCGACCGCGCACACGGCGATGTTGTTCATCGCGTCGTAGTGGCACGAGGCGGTGACGCGATTGCCGATCCAGATGCTCGGCGGCGCCTCGATGCCCTGCGCGGCGAGCGCGAGGTCGTTCCCCGCGCGCAGTCCGGGCAAGCGCGTGTCGATCAGCAGGGACGCGACGTAGTACGTCGGCGGCGATGCGTCGTCCGCATGCGCGGCGATCCCGTCGAGCACCTGCGACAACCCGCTGCGCCGCACTTCGAAGTTGAGCCCGGTGAGATCGTCGTTGTAGAACGGACGTCCGCGAACGTCTTGCCCGCCCCAGGAATACGTCACCGGCTGGCCGTTGTCGTGACGACGCAGGCAGTCCATCGCCGCATGCATCGAACGCATGCCTTCCGTCACCAGTTCCCAGTCGCGCGCGATGCCGCGCAGCACGACCGGCTCGCCGCGCGCGAGCAGTTCGTCGATCGGCAATGCATCGGCCTTCAGGCCGTGCAGTTCGTGCAGCCGTCCGGCGACGCCGACGCCCGCGTCGATGGTCGCGTCGTCGGCGCGCGCGTTCATTGCGCGTCCGCTGCCTGGCGCAGGCGGCGCTGTTTTTCCGCCATCAGCCGTCGCAGGTTGTGCAGCGAGGCGAGCACCAGGTACACGCCTTCCAGGTATCCGGCGCGATGCAGGCGGTGCAGCGATTCCGGATCGAGCGCCGCGAGCCGTTCGCGATCGATGCCGTGCAGGCCGGCGAGGCTCACGCGATGCGCTTCGTCCAGCTGGATCTCCAGCGACAACGGCTGGATCAGTTCGAGTTCGTCGAGCGCCGCGTACATCGCGCCGCCCGCGTCCACGCCGTCGCGGATGCCGCGCAGCACGGTGGAGATGTGGTCCAGGTACGCGCTGTTGCCGCCCTGCGGCAGGAACACCGCCTCGCCTGCGCCGGTCGGGTCGATGCGCGGGTGTTCCATGTCGACGTGCACCACCGGTTCGCGGCGCAGTTCGCCGTCGATGCGTTGTTCCTGGAAGCCGATCAGGAACGGCCCCTTCGCGATCGCGCCGGGCAGGTACGTCGCGTTCCAGCGTTCGCCCTGCAGGAACAGGTTCTCCTTCGCGTCGAAGCCGAGCAGCGCGATCGCCTGCCACTCGCCGCTGCCCTGCTCCCTGCGGAAGAAGATCGGGTATTCGCGCTGCAGCTCGGCGAATTCGGTCGGGAAGGCCGCGACCATGCCGATGTCGTCGCCGAACTCGCGTCCAAAACGCGTGACGACGCGCAGGTCCTTGTGCGTGATGTTGTTGAGCAGTTCGTATCGGGCCATTGGAGCAGGAGCGAGTGGACGGGAGTGGGGAAACGAGAAGAGCGGTCGCTACGGCTTCATGCTTGGTTTCTACTCGCTTCTTTCCCGGAAAGGAACGGGAAACGAACAAGCGAGAGGGTTCCTGTCCGTTCCCGTTCCTGTACCCGAACATCCGTGTTCGCAGGGAGCGGGAAACGAGGGGCGATGCCCGGCTCGTTTCCCGTTCCTGCGCCTCACCCGTTCCCCGGCCTCAGAAGCGCCAGCGCACGCCCAGCATGTAGCGCGGGCTCTGGTCGATCAGCTTGATCATCTGCTTCTCGGAACGGGCGTGCCAGCGCACGTCCTCGCCGGTGAGGTTGATCGCCTCGAAGCCCACCTGCCAGTGGTCGTTGAACGAGTAGTTCACGCTCAGGTCCCACTGCTCGTATTCCTCGACGTAGAACGGGTTGCGGTTCGAACCGTTCTCGTTGGCCGCGATCAGGTACTCGTCGCGCCAGTTCCACGCCAGGCGGGCCGACCAGCCGTACTTCTCGAACATGAACATCACGTTGGCCGTGTCGCTCAGGCCGAGCAGCGCGAACTGGTCGCGTTCGATGACGGTGTTGTCGAAGGCGACGTCGCCGTCCACCAGCGTGTAGTTGGCGAAGATGCCGAAGCCCGACTCGCCGAAGAAGTACTGGCCGCCCATTTCCCAACCGTGCAGGTTGGCGTTGTTCTGGTTGACCGGACGCTGCACGTCGAACTCGTACAGCGGATCGTCCGCTTCGCCGACGAGGTCGTACGTGTTCTCCATCAGCAGGGTCTGCGCCGAACTGCCGTCGTACGCGGCGAGGCCGCCGGTTTCCGGATTGCGCAGCATCGCCATCGCCGTGAACAGCGCGGTGTCGTTGGCCGAGCACGCCTGCGACAGGTCGCCGCCCACCGCACTCACCTGCGCGACGCACTGGTCGCCGGTGAGGAAGGCCAGCGCCGCCTGCGCATCGGGACCGGAGGTCGGATCGCGCAGCCCGTACAGGTTCTCGCGCACCACCGAGTTGCCGACGAAGTTCTTCACGTCCTTGTTCCAGAACGTCACCGAGACGAAGCTGGCATCGGCGAAGTACCACTCGATCGCCAGGTCCAGGTTGTCCGATTCCAGCGGATCCAGCGCCGGGTTCTGCGACTCGCCGTCGGCACGCGTGGACGGGTTGATCAGGATCGAACCGGTGGGCTGGTTCGGGATCGGGCCCGCGTAGAGATTTCCGTACGGCGCGCGCGCGATGGTCTGGCTGAACGAGGCGCGCGCCTTGATCTCATCGGTGATGTCGAGCGCGAAGTCCAGGTTCGGCAGCACGTAGTCGTAGCTGTGCGTCTGGCTGAAGGGCTGCTGCTCTTCCGATCGCAGGATGCGGAAGTCGTTGTTCGCCTGCCACTGGATCGCACTGGGCGTGGCGACCTGCGAGGTCGAGGTGACGTAGGTCTTCTCGTATCGCACGCCGATGCGCGTGTGCGTGGGCATGCCGCCCAGTTCGCCGTCCAGTTCGATCTGGCCGTACACCGAGTCGGTGTCTTCCTCGACGCGATCGTCGTTGGCGAGCTGGGTGTTCGCGCGGGTCTGTGCGCCGTAGAAGTCGCCGGCCCACAACGCACCGGCCGTGGCATCGCCGCGCCATGCGCCGGTGGCCGCGCCCGGGGCGCTCCAGTCGTCGAACATGCCGATGATGTTCACCGGACGCAGCAGTTCGGCCAGGCCCGGTTCGTTGCCGGTGTTGGCCACGCCCCAGTCGCCCAGCGTCGAATACGCCTCGGTGGTCTGCTTGCGGATCATCGTCGTGCGCGAGGAATCCACGCCGAACATGAAGCGGCCGTCGTCGAAGTTGTATTCGCCGTCGATGCGGCCCTGCTTCACTTCGGTTTCCTGGCGCTGCGAGTTGATGCGCAGCACCTGCGAGCCGACCTGCTCGACCGGGAAGTCCGGGTTCACCGTGCCGTTGGCGCCGGACACGGCCGAGGTCGGATCCGGATACCACGTGCGCGCGCCGATCGGCAGGCCGTTGTTGAACCACAGCTCCTGCGCCCAGTTGCCGCCGCAGTACGGACCCACGGTGCAGTTGTTGGTGCCGGCGATCGAGAAGAACGTCGAACCGCCGCCGGTGACCGGATCGTTCGGCAAACTCTTCGACGTGGTGTTGTGCGCGTCGAAGGCGAGGCGGAAGCGGTCGGTGACGTCCCACTTCACGTTCAGGCCGAGCGAATCGAGCTTGTATTCCTGCTCCTGGCGCTGCTGCTCGAAGCCGAAGTCCTTGGTGCCGACGATGTCGCGCAGGTACACGGGCGTGGCGACTTCCTCGCCGGTGTCGAACACCAGGTGGCTGAAGCTGTTGGCGCGCTGCAACCAGATGGTCTGCTCGCCGCGGTTCTCGGTGATCTCGTTGGTCGAGTAGGTGTAGTCGAGCGTGAAGGTCACCGCGTCCGTCGGCGCGAACTGCAGCACCGCCTGGCCGTTGATGCGTTCGCGTTCGAAATCGGCGAAGGCGTAGCGCAGGTCGTTCGGCATGCCGTACAACTGGCCGATCGCCGGCGCGTTCTCGACGATCGCGTCCGGACGCAGCGCCGGATCGGTGCCGGTCCAGCGCTGCATGTTCCAGGCGTTCTCGGTGGACTGCACCGAACCGCCGTGGCGCTTCTGGTAACTGGCCGAGATGCCCACGCCCCAGGTCTTGTCTTCGTTGGCGTAGCTGAAGATGCCGGAGACTTCGGGCGTGATGTCGCTGTCGAACGGCTGCGATTCGTCGTACACCGCCTTCGCGCCCGCGCTGGCGACGATGCTGCCGCCGGCGTGGTTGAACGGGCGATCGGTCTGGATGTCTATCGTCGCGCCGATGCCGCCGCTGGGCACGGTCGCCTGGCCGGTCTTGTAGACGACCAGCGTGTCGATCGCCTCCGAAGCCAGCTGCGCGAAGTTGAACGCACGCGTGCCGCCGTCGACGCCGCCGATCGGCACCTGGCCGGGCGCGCCGAACGCGTCGGCGCCCGGGATCTGGCGACCGTTGAGGGTCACCATGTTGAACTGCGGGCCGAAGCCGCGCGCGGTGATCTGCGCGCCTTCGCCGTCGCGGCGTTCGATCGAGATGCCGGTGATGCGCTGCAGCGATTCGGCGAGGTTGGTGTCGGGGAACTTGCCGATATCCTCGGAGCTGATCGCATCGACCACGCCCGCGGCTTCGCGCTTGAGTTCCATCGACTGGTTGAGCGAATTGCGAAGGCCGGTGACGACCACCGAATCCAGCGTGGTGGCTTCATCGCCCGCGGGTCGCTGCGACTGCGCGACCTGCGCCTGCGTGGCCTGCGTGGCGTCCTGTGCGAACGCCGGATTGATCACCAGCACGCCGCCGACGAAGGTGAACATCGCCGTGCGCCGGAACGTGCGTGTGGTGGACTTCGTTGTGCTGATCATCCTGGAGCGCAGGCTCATGGCGCGACCCTCCGTTGGATGCACGAACCCTCATGGTCCCGGAGTTGCGGCGCGATGGTTGCCGCGTGCGTCCGGGACGCTACGTCTGCGTGGGACTGGAACCAAATCATGTGGTCTGCCCTCTACTTCGATCGATGGATGTACTTGCCCCTCCCCAGGGCACCCCGCGGGCGCGCGCCCGCTCATTTCCACAGCCGGACGTCCGGGAGAACGCCGCTTCACGCACCACTGTTGCCGACTTCCGTTGCGGTTCCAGAAACGTGCAATCGCTTGAATCGAAGCTTCCGAAGACGGGTCGTCCGCGCCCCCTGTGATAGCGCTACCACCCGGCTTAACGCAAAATAAGCAAAGTGTGCCGAGTTTGTCATCGTGCGGTGCAGCAATGGGCTGGTCGTTCCACAGGTTTCGTTTGAAACCTTGGGAAACGGGTGAGGTCGCGGGGGGTGAATGGGCGTGAGCGTGGTTGCGGCCCGTGATTCAACGCCCGACTGGACGACGGCTCGGCCTCACTCTTCCTTCACCCTTGGCCGTCGTCCCGGTGCCAAGCGGTCACGGCTTCCGCGCGGAAAAGCCTGCTTGCCGCTGTGCGGCTCGCGCCGCTCCCCAACCCTCCCCTGCACGCAGGGGAGGGAGAAACCGCGGGGCTCGTCGTTGCTCGTCGTCGTTGCTCGTCGTCGCGAAGATCGGCGACGAGCAAATGGGTTCCAGCTTTCGCTGGAATGACGGCGCTGTTGTTCGATGTTGTTGGAATGCCCGCGCGTTATCGGCCTGGATCCCGGCCTTCTCCGGGATGACGGCGAGGCTTTTCGCCGTGTGCGAAGCGCTTGCTCGCGAAGCGCTTCGCCGCTCTCGTGCCTAGTTCCGGCCCACTCGTTCCTGCTTCACTTGCTTCTTGGCCGCGAAAGCACCGGCTGCATGATCGGCAGCACCACGCGGAACGTGCTGCCTTCGCCGGGCCGGCTGTGCACTTCGATACGGCCGTGATGCTTGGCGACGATGCGATACGCGATCGCGAGCCCCAGCCCGGTGCCACGACCGATCGGCTTGGTCGTGTAGAACGGATCGAAGATGCGCTGCAACGCTTCTTCGGGAATGCCGACGCCGTCGTCGGCCACGCTCACCCACACCTCGTCGCCTTCCACGCCCATCGCGAGCGTGATCAGGCCGCGGTCGTCGATCGCCTGGCCCGCGTTGATCAAAAGGTTCATGAAGACCTGGTTGATCTCCGACAGGTAGCACTCCACCAGCGGCACGTCCTGGTAATGCTTCTCGACCTTCGCCTTGTACTTGAGGTCGTTCCACACGATGTTGAGCGTGGACTCCAGGCCCTTGCGCAGGTCCGACGGGCGCATCGGCTCGTCGCGCTCGACGTGCGAGAACTCCTTGAGGTCCTGCACGATCTTGGTCACGCGCTCGATGCCTTCGCGCGATTCCTCCAGCAGTTTCGGCAGGTCGCCGACGATGAAGTCGACGTCGAGCCGCTCGCGCAGCTGCTTCAACTGCGCACGGCTCGCCGCGGGATCGGACGATTGCAGCGCGTTGGCGTAACCGTCGACGAGCGCGAGCAGCGCGCTGGCGTATTCCTGCAACGTGCCCAGGTTGGAATGCACGTAGCCGATGGGATTGTTGATCTCGTGCGCGACGCCCGCGGCGAGCTGGCCGATCGACGCCATCTTCTCCGACTGCAGCAGCTGTTCCTGCGCGCTGGCGAGGCGGTCGTAGGTCGATTGCAGTTCGTCGTGGCGTCGTCGCAGTTCGCCTTCGCGCGCCGATCGCACGGAGATGTCGGTCATCACCGTGTAGCGGCGGCAGCGCCCGCGATCGCGGCCGGCGAAAGCCTTGATCTCCAGCACCAGGCCCGGCAACGCGGTGGGCACCTCGCCGATCCAGCGGCCGTCCCGCTGCGCGATCTGCCAGCCCTGTTCGGGGATGTACGTCAGCAGCCTCGCCGGATCCGGATGCGGATCGTCCGGATGCAGGCGCATCGCCAGCACGCGGCCGGCGTCGTTGCTGTGCAGCAGGCGGCCCTGGTCGTCGAGCAGGAAGACCGCGAGGTCCGACATCGCGACCGCCCAGAGCATGTCTTCGCTCCAGGCCTCGCCGGTGTGTGTGCTGGGTTGTTCGCTCATTGCGTTCCGCGCATGCGTGGGCGGGTTCAACTTATCGCATTCGAGGTGGAGGAATCACGTCGGAATGCGCGATCGCCCTGCAATGCGTCATGCCCGCGAAGGTGGGGCTCCATGCATGCGAGCGTCACCACCTTTGGAGGCCGGAGTTTCGCCGTTGGCGAGGATGACGGTGAAACGATTCGCCGGGATGACGTCGGCGAGTGCCCGCCTTCAGGCCGACACGTTGACCCGACTATGCGGACGCGCGCCGGCTTGGCCGTTCGCGTCGTACACCGCGTCGGCGTCGATGCGTCCGAGGTGGCGCAACGCCCAGTTCACTTCGCGACGACGGCGCGCCAGCAGGGCGCCGTTGGCGTGGTTGAGCTCGCTCAGCGCCATCACGCGCGGAATGTCCGCCGCGGCGGTGCCGGCGCGTTCGGCCGCACGCAGCGCGTCGAGCTTCGCCTGCGTGGAGCGCAGCAGCGCCTCGACGTCGTGGTCGAGCAGCGCGCGGCGCTCCTCGTTGAGGGCGCTTTCCAGTACGTCGAGCGGATGCGGTTGCGGGTTCATCCGCGATGGCTCACTTCGACAGTGCGTTCTCGAGCGAAAGCATGCGGTCGGCGATCGCCTGCGGATCGACCTTGTAGCTGCCTTCGGCGAGCGAGGCGCGGATCGCGTTGACCTTGGCGACGTCGATGCCGGCCGGCGCCGCGCCGAGCTCGCGCTCCAGCGCCTGCAGGTGGGTGGCATCGCCGGTGAGGCGCATCTGGTCGGCGGAAGCGGTGGCGCCCACCGGCTGGCCGCGGTCGGCGCCGGAGCGCGACTGGACGGACGAGCTGGCGGCCGACTCGATCTGGCGCAGCGCGGGCGACATGGCGCCGTCGATCTTGTGGGTCATGGCTGACTCCTGGGGAACGTGTTCGAACTCGATAACGGCCGCCCGCGGCCGGACTTGAGGGGAAAACCTGACAACTTTGTAAGGGTCGTCACAAATTGACCTCGACGATCCCGGGCCCGACCACGCGGCCCCGGATGATACGGCGCGAGGTGGTGTTCTCGACCGAGACGGTCGACCCCACCCTGCCCGCGCCCATCGCGCGACCGCCCATGCGCACTTCCATCCCGCCCACGCGCGAGACCAGCGTGACCGGGTCGCCGCGCTTGAGCGCGCCTTCACCGCCCATGTCGTCCGGCCCGAGCACCGCGCCGGCCGGCATGGCCCGGCGCAGGCGCCTGCCGACGACGGCGGCCGGGTCGGTTACGACCGGGCCGTCGCTCGCGCCGAGCTCGCGCCGCTGCACGGTGAGGTGCGCAGGCGTGATCGGCTCGTCGCCGCGCACGGGCTTGGCGAGCACGACCACGTCGGCCTCGCGTCGCACCCGCACCGGCACGTAGAGCTGCCACCCCGGGGTATCGGCACAGCGCACCGCCACTGAAGTCGGCCCGGCGACGGTCGCCGCCAGCGGCTGCGTGCAGGCCGGCATGCGCAGGCGCGAATCCACGGCGGCTTCGGCCTGCGCGTTGGCGTCCATCGCGCCCATGGCGGCAATCGCGGCGTCGCGGATCGATTCGACCGGCTGGAACGTACCCGCCGTCGCCAGTAACGGCGACAGCGCGAGGGCGGTCAGCAAGGCATTCGGAATGGCGCGCACGCGGGGCTCCGGAGGGAGATTCGGAAGGTGCGTGCAGGATTCGTGCCGGAACGGCCTGAGCGTTTGTAGAGCGCCGCCGCGATCACGGCCCGCCCCTTGCACGGCGCCGGCCATGCTCAAGTCCCGCCCCGCCCGGCCGACAACCCGACCATGAGTCAGGACCTGCTCGACCGCATCGACCAACGCACCCGCCTGGCCGGCCACAACCGGCTGGCGCTGCTGCTGTTCCGCCTGGGCACGCGTCAGCTTTTTGGCGTGAACGTCTTCAAGGTGCAGGAAGTGCTGCCGCGCCCCCCGCTGTTCACCCTGCCGCAGCTGCCGGCGGCATTCAGCGGCGCGGCCGACGTGCGCGGGCGCAGCATTCCGGTGCTGGACCTGGCGCGCGCGATCGGCCACGGCGATGCGGATTCGGTCGAACCCAGGTACCTGGTGGTGACGGAATTCAACCGCTCCGTGCAGGGCTTCCTGGTCTCGGCGGTGGACCGCATCGTGAACATCGCGGTGGAGGACATCCACCCGCCGCCGGAACACGGCGCCGACCAGCACTACCTCACCGGCGTGACGCGCCACCACGGCGAGCTGATCCAGCTGATCGACGTGGAAAGCGTGCTGGCCGAATCCGCCCCGCGCGCCAGCGACGCCGACCGCATCGCCCCGCTCGCCGCGACCAGCCCGACCGCGCCGCGCGAAGTGCTGGTGGTCGACGACTCGCGCGTGGCGCGCAACCAGATCCGCATGGTGCTGGAGCAACTCGGCCTGGGCTCGACCCTGCTCTCCGACGGCCGTCAGGCGCTGGACCACCTGCAGGCGCTGCTCCTGAGCGGCATCGATCCGAACGAGCGCTACGCCATGGTCATCTCCGACATCGAGATGCCCGCCATGGACGGCTACACCCTGACGACGGAAATCCGACGCGACCCCGCCCTGCGCGGCCTGTTCGTGCTGCTGCACACCTCGTTGTCGGGCGTGTTCAACCAGGCGATGGTCGAGCGCGTGGGCGCGGACGACTTCGTGCCGAAGTATTCCGAGCACGAGCTGGCGCAGCGGGTGGCGGCGCGGGTGAATTCGCTGGGTTGAAGCCCGTGATTCGTGATTGGTGATTCGCAAGAAGCCGGGGCACCCCGCTCTTGGCGAATCACGAATCACGAATCACCAATCACGGCCGTTCTGGCACACGTCTTGCCTCTCCTCCGGTTGAACCCGATCCCGGAGGCGTCATGTCCGATTTCCTTGGCATCCACGGCACTGCGCTGGCCCTGCGCGAGCAGCGGCTGCAGTTGCTGTCGGCCAACCTGGCCAACGCCGACACGCCCAATTTCAAGGCGCAGGACCTGGACTTCACCAGCGCCCTGCAATCGGCCCTGCAACCCAATGCCGCCGTGGGCGACGCCATCGACGGCGCCGCGCAGGGCGCGCGCTACGCACGTCCGAGCAGCCAGCCCAGCGTCGACGGCAACACCGTCGATGGCGAGCGCGAGCACGCGCTGTTCGCGCAGGCGGCACTGGAATACCGCGCCTCGCTGACCTTCGTGGAATCGAAGGTGCGCGGGATGCTCACCGCGATCACTGGCCAGTAAGGAGCGACCGCATGAGCAACCTGCCCATCTTCGACGTCGCCGGTTCGGCGATGAACGCGCAGTCGGTGCGTCTTTCGACGATCGCGTCCAACCTCGCCAACGCCGATTCGGTGTCCGGCAATCCCGACGAGGTCTACCGCGCCAAGCAGCCGGTCTTCCGCGCCGAAGGCGTACCGGGCGATGCCTCGCTCGCCGGCGTCAACGTGGTGGAAGTGCGCGAGAGCGACGACGCGCCGCTCAAGCGCTACGAGCCGGGCCATCCGCTCGCCGACGCGCAGGGCTACGTGTACGCGCCGGCGGTGGATCCGGTGGCGCAGATGGTCGACCTGATCTCCGCCTCGCGCAGCTACCAGGCCAACGTCGAGGTGTTCAACAGCGCCAAGGAACTGGCGCTGTCGACGTTGCAGATGGGCCGCTGAGGCCCTCGCCACCTTTCGCCGAACCTGATCGGGAACCCGCATGACCACCATCTCCGACTTCGCCGCCACCTACGGCGCCACCGGCACCACCGGCGACACGGGCAAGAAGTCCGACTCGCTCGGCCAGGCCGATTTCCTGCGCCTGATGACCGAGCAGCTGCAGCACCAGGACCCGCTCAATCCGATGCAGAACAGCGAGTTCCTCGGGCAGCTCGCGCAGTTCTCCACGGTGCAGGGCATCCAGGGATTGCAGAGCTCGCTCGACGGCCTGGGCACCTCGCTCGCCACCGACCAGATGCTGCGCGGCGCCTCGCTGGTCGGGCGCACTGTGCTGGTGCCCTCGGCGAAGATGGCGCTGGAGGGCGAAGGGAGCGTCAGGGGCGTGGTCGCCGCACCCGACGCCGGCACCGTCACCTTCGACATCACCGACGCCAACGGCCAGAGCGTCCGCAAGATCATCGTCACTGCGGAGAAGGCCGGCGAAGTGGCCTTCGAATGGGACGGCAAGGACGCGGACGGCAATCGCCTCGTGGCCGGCACCTACGGCGTCACCGCGAGCATGGGCTCCGGCGAGACCAGGCAGGACCTGAGCACCTACGTCGAATCGCGCGTGGACAGCGTGACCGTGGGCAGCGACGGCGTGTTCCTCGACCTCGCGGGACTGGGCACGGCGCCGCTGGACTACGTGCTGCGCATCCGATGAACACCTACCACTGATTTCCCTCATCCGCCCTCTCTGGCGAGAGGGAAACAAGACCTCCATCCCGGAGAACACGACATGGGCTTCAACACCTCGCTGTCCGGCATCAACGCCGCCAACGCCGACCTCAACGTCACGGCGAACAACATCGCCAACGTCAACACCACCGGCTTCAAGGAATCGCGCGCCGAGTTCGCCGACCTGTTCTCGTCGACCGCCTACGGCCTGTCGCGCAACGCGATCGGCTCGGGCGTGAAGCTGAGCAACGTCGCCCAGCAGTTCTCGCAGGGCAACATCGACCCGACCGGTCGCGGCCTGGACGTGGCGATCGACGGCGAAGGCTTCTTCGTGCTCAACGACAACGGCGCGCGCGTGTATTCGCGCGCGGGCAATTTCCAGCCCGATCCGAACGGCTTCATCGGCACGCCCGACGGCAAGCGCCTGCAGGTGTTCGCGCCCAACGCGAACGGCAACGGCTTCGACGTCGGCCGCCTGGTCGACCTGCAGCTGCTCACCACCACCAGCCCGCCGCAGGCCTCGACCACCGTCGACATGCAGGTGACGCTGCCGGGCAACGCGAGCGCGCCGACGGTGGCGCCGTTCGATCCGACCGACACCAACACCTACAACCATTCCAGCGGCGGCGCGACGGTGTACGACTCGCTCGGCGTCGCGCACGTGCAGACCTCGTACTTCGTGAAGACCGCAAACCCGAACGAGTGGCAGGTGCACAACTTCATCGACGGCACGGCCGTCGGCGCGCCGACCACGCTGCAGTTCAACGGCTCCGGCGTGCTGATCGCGCCGGCGAGCGGTCAGATCGCGATGGATCCGTTCACGCCGCCGACCGGCGCGGGCGTCATGAACCTGACGCTGAACCTGTCCGACTCGGCGCAGTACGGTTCGGCCTTCGCGCTGCGCGACCTCAATCCCGACGGTTACGCCGCCGGCAAGCTCAACGAGATCGACATCGATTCCACCGGCGTGGTCTACGCGCGCTACTCCAACGGCGCCGACCAGGCGCTGGGCCAGATCGCGCTGAGCACCTTCACCAATCCGCAGGGCCTGGCGCCGCAGGGCAACAACGTGTGGGCCGAAACCTACGCGTCGGGCAATCCGCGCACCGGTGCGCCGGACACGGCGGATTTGGGCACGCTGCAGTCCGGCGCGCTGGAAGCGTCCACCGTCGACCTCACCGAACAGCTGGTCAACATGATCACCGCGCAGCGCAATTTCCAGGCGAACGCGCAGATGATCTCGACGCAGGACCAGGTCACCCAGACGATCATCAACATCCGCTAAGCGCGGACGCGATGGGATAGGAGGTTCGCGTCATGACCGACCGCGCGCTCTACATCGCGATGACCGGCGCCAGCACGTCGCTGAAGACGCAGGCGGCGGTGTCGCACAACCTGGCGAACGCGAACACGGTGGGTTTCCAGGCGACGCTCGCCGGTTCCACCGCCGCGCCGGTCGCCGGCAACGGCCACGCCTCGCGCGTGGCCGCCGCCTCGCAGACCTACGGCATCAGCGGCACGCACGGGGCGATCCTGCAGACCGGCAACACGCTGGACGTCGCGCTGAACCAGGACCGCTGGCTCACCGTGCAGGATGCCCAGGGCAACCTCGCCTACACGCGCGCCGGAAACCTGGCGATGAACGCCAACGGCCTGCTCACCAGCAACGGCCGCCCGGTGATCGGCGCGGATGGCGCGCCGGTGACGGTGCCGCCGTTCCAGTCGATGGACATCGCCAGCGACGGCACGATCTCGATCGTTCCGCAGGGCCAGCCCGCCAACACCATCGCCGAAGCCGGACGCCTGGGCGTCGTGCAGGCGCGCACGGCGGACCTGGTGCGCGGCGACGACGGCCTGATGCGCCCCGCCAACGGCCAGCCGCCCGCGCCCGCCGCCGGCGAATCGCTCACGCCCGGCGCGGTGGAGAACAGCAACGTCGAGGCGACCTCGATGCTGGTGCAGATGATCCAGACGGCGCGCGCGTTCGAGATGCAGGTACGCGTCTTGCAGAGCGTGGATGAGAACGCGCGCAGCGCGAATTCGCTGCTTGGGGGCAGGTAGGCCGTTTACGCGGCACTGCCGCGTGGCCCGCCTACCCGACCGGCCATGGACGGCCGGCCGGGCGATCCGTCCCCAGGACGTTTCGCCAGGGATGGCCGCGGTGCATCGAGCAAGGCGATGTCATGCCGAGCTCGCCGCAAGCGGCTTCGCACCCCCTCCCAACCTCCCCCTGCAAGCACGGGGAGGAGCAACACCCCGACCTTCAAGAGGAAGCACGCCATGACCCAGGCTCTATGGATCGCCAAGACCGGCCTCGACGCGCAGCAGACGCGCATGGCGGTGATTTCGAACAACCTGTCCAACGTCAACACCACGGGCTTCAAGCGCGATCGCGCCGAGTTCCAGGACCTGCTGTACCAGACCGTGCGCCAGCCCGGCGGTGCCACGTCCGAACAGACGCAGCTGCCGACCGGGCTTTCCACCGGCACCGGCGTGCGGGTGGCGGCGACGGCGAAGGAGTTCTCGCAGGGCAACCTCGCCGTCACCGGCGGCGCGCTCGACGTCGGCATCGACGGACGCGGCTTCTTCGAAGTGCTGATGCCCGACGGCAGCAGCGCCTACACGCGCGACGGCAGCTTCAAGCGCAATTCGCAGGGCGAGCTGGTGACCAGCGCCGGCTATCCGGTGCAGCCGGGCATCCAGTTCCCCGAAGGCACGCAGAGCGTGACCATCGGCGCCGACGGCACCGTGTCGGTGAAGGTGCAGGGCCAGGCCGACGACGTGCAGGTCGGCGCGCTGACCCTGGCCGACTTCGTGAATCCCTCGGGCCTGCAGGCCATCGGCGGAAATCTCTTCGTGGAGACCGGCGCCAGCGGCCCCGCGCAGCAGGGCGCGCCGGGCACCAACGGCATCGGCCAGCTCGCGCAGGGCCAGCTGGAAGGCTCCAACGTCAACGTCGTGGAGGAGCTGGTGTCGATGATCGAAACCCAGCGCGCGTACGAGACCAACGCCAAGGCGATCTCGACCACCGACTCGATGCTCGGCTTCCTCAACAACAACCTGTGAGTGCGGCGCCCGTGAACGCGTTCATCCGTCTTTCCATCGCCGGCGTGGCGCTGTCGCTGTCCGGCTGCGCCACGGTCGTCGGCGACGTGCGACCGTTCGAGCCGATGTCCGCGCCGCCCGCGGCCGTGGTCGCCGCGCCCGCCCCGGCCAGCGAAGGCTCCATCTACTCCGGCCGCAGCCTGCGCCTGTTCGAGGACAACAAGGCGCGCGATGTCGGCGACCTGGTGACCATCGTGCTGGTGGAGAACACCAGCGCGCGCGCGCAGGCCGACACCTCGGTGAGCAAGGAATCGGGCATCGACATGGCCGCGCCGACGATCGCCGGCGTGCCGATCACCTACAAGGGCAATCCCATCCTGGAAGCCTCGGTCGAGGGCTCGCGCGACTTCCAGGGCTCGGGCAACAGCACGCAGAGCAACCGCCTCAACGGTTCGGTGACCGCGACCGTCGTGCAGAACCTGGGCAACGGCAACCTGCTGGTGCGCGGCGAGAAGCGCGTGCGCCTGAACCAGGGCGACGAGCTGATCCAGGTTCAAGGAATCGTGCGCACGGCCGATATCGGTCCCGACAACCGCATATCGTCCGACCGCGTCGGCGACGCGCGCATCGTCTACGGCGGTCGCGGCACGCTCGCGCGTTCCAACGCGATGGGCTGGCTGGGCCGGTTCTTCAATTCCGCGATCTATCCGTACTGAGGGGGGCGTATGAACACTCGCAAGTCCTCTTTCAGGGGCACCGGCCTCATCGCCTACGCGATCGCCTGCACCCTCGCCGGCCTGGTGCTCACGCTCGCCGTCGTCCCGCCCGCGCGCGCCGAGCGCATCAAGGACCTCGCGCAGGTCGCCGGCGTTCGCGGCAATCCGCTGGTGGGCTACGGCCTGGTCGTGGGCCTGGACGGCAGCGGCGACCGCACCAGCCAGACGCCCTTCACCGTGCAGAGCCTGAAGACGATGCTCGACCAGCTCGGGGTCAGCATTCCGCCGGGCGTGAATCCGCAGTTGAAGAACGTCGCGGCGGTGGCGATCCACGCCGAACTGCCGCCGTTCGCCAAGCCGGGCCAGCCGATCGACGTCACCGTCTCGTCCATCGGCAACGCCGGTTCGCTGCGCGGCGGCAGCCTGCTGATGGCGCCGTTGCGTGGCGCGGACGGGCAGGTCTACGCGATCGCGCAGGGCAGCCTGATCGTCTCCGGCTTCGGCGCCTCCGGCCGCGACGGTTCGCGCATCTCGGTCAACGCGCCCAACGGCGGCCGCATCCCGAACGGCGCGATCGTCGAGCGCGCCGTCGCCGGCGCGCCGCCGTCGGGCAACGTCACGCTGAACCTGCACGAAGCCGACTTCACCACCGCCGCGCACATCGTCGATGCGGTGAACCGCGAGTTCGGCAACGGCCGCGCGCGTGCCGTGGACGCGGTGACCATCGAAGTGAGCCCGCCGGCCGACGGCGACCGCGTCGGATTCCTGGCGCGCCTGGAATCGCTGGACGTGAGTCCGGGCGCCGCGGCGTCGAAGGTCATCGTCAACTCGCGCACCGGCACCGTCGTGATGGGCGGCCAGGTGAGCGTGCTGCCGGCGGCGGTGTCGCACGGCTCGCTCACGGTGTCGATCTCGGAGAACGCGCAGGTCAGCCAGCCCAACGAATTCGGCCGCGGCCAGACCGTGGTCACGCCGCAGTCCACGGTGGAAGCCTCGGAGGACGGCGGTCGCATGTTCCTGTTCCAGGGCGGCACGTCGCTGGAGCAGATCGTGCGCGCGGTGAACGCCGTGGGCGCCGCGCCCGGCGACATCGTGGCGATCCTGGAGGCGCTCAAGCGCGCAGGGGCGCTGCGGGCGGAGCTGGAGGTGATCTGAGTGGCGCTCGCACGCCATCGCTCCTGTAGCCCGGGCAAGCGAAGCGCACCCGGGTTTCGTGCGTTGATGGTGCGCCATCCCGGGTGCGGCTTCGCCTTGCCCGGGCTACCAGCGCCGGACTTCCGCTGCGTCACGGCACAACTCTTGCCTTGACCCCACCATGCACCTGCGCCCCACCCTGTCCCAGCCGCTGACCACGCCGAGCACCGACGGTGCCCCGCGCGATCGCTCGCGCCTGGAATACGCCGCGCGGCAGCTGGAAGCGCAGTTCGCGCAGATGCTGGTGAAGTCGATGCGCAGCGCGTCCTTCGGCGATCCGCTGATGGGCGACAACTCGACCTACCGCGACATGTACGACCAGCAGCTCTCGCGCGAGCTCGCCAAGGGTCGCGGCCTCGGCCTGGCGCCGATGATCGTGCAGCAGTTGCAGCGCAGCGCCGGCATGAAGACCGACGCCGCCATCGCGCCCGAGGGCGGCTTCCCGCTCTCGCCCGGCGCATCGCCGATGTCGCTGTCGCTCACGCCGAGCAGCGGTGGCGTCTCGCTCCCCGCGCTCGCCACGCCCGCCCTGCCGCGCGTGGAAACGCCGCAGGTCGAATGCGATCCCAACGCCAAGCTCGACTGCTCCAGCCCGGAAGCCTTCGTGAAGTCGGTGTGGCCGCACGCGCAACGCACCGCGCAGGAGCTGGGCGTGGACCCGAAGGCGCTCGTCGCGCAGGCCGCGCTGGAAACCGGCTGGGGCCGGCGCCTGGCGAAGGACGGCGGCGAGGCGACCTCGCACAACCTGTTCGGCATCAAGGCCGGCTCGAAGTGGAGCGGCCAACGCGTCAACGCCGCCACGCACGAATACGTGGGCGGCACGCGCGTGAGCGAGCGCGCCGATTTCCGCGCCTACGGCTCCATCGGCGAGAGCTTCGCCGATTACGCCAGGCTGCTGAACAACCCCCGCTACGCCCAGGCGCGCGCCGCCGGCGGCGACACGCGCCAGTTCGCGCAGGCGCTGCAGAAGGCCGGCTACGCCACCGATCCCGCCTACGCCGCGAAGATCAACGCGATCGCCGAAGGCGCCACCCTCAACCGCGCGCTCGCCGCGCTCGACGGTCCGACCCGAGGCTAAGCATGGCCAACGTCCTGTCCACCGGCACCGGCGCCCTGATCGCGTTCCAGCGCGCACTGGCGACCGTGAGCCACAACGTCGCCAACGTGGCGACCGACGGCTATTCGCGCCAGCGCGTCGAACTGTCGACGCGTTCGCCCACCGACATGGGCTACGGCTACGTCGGCAACGGCGTGCAGGTGAGCGACGTGCGCCGCATCGCCGACCAGCTCGCCAACACGCGCCTGCTGGAAAGCGGCGGCGAACTCGCCCGCGCGCAGCAGCTCTCCGGGCTCGCCTCGCGCGTGGACGCGCTGTTCTCCGACACCGCGACCGGCCTGGCCGGCGTGTGGTCGAACTTCTTCGACGCGACCACGGGCCTGACCAGCAACCCCGCCTCCAGCGCCGCGCGCGAGGACGTGCTGGCCGACGCGAACGCGCTCACCGCGCGCTTCAAGCAGCTCAACAACCAGCTCGATTCGCTCAGCAACGAAGTCAACAGCGGCCTGCGCAGCAGCGCCGAGGAAGTCAACCGCATCGGCGCGGAGATCGCCCGCCTCAACGGCGAGGTCGCCAGCAACCCGAACAACGTCTCCAACGACCTGCTCGACCAGCGCGACCGCCTGGTCTCGCAGCTGGTCGGCTTCACCGGCGGCACCGCGGTCGAACAGGGCGACGGCTCGCTCAACGTGTTCACCGCCGGCGGGCAGGCGCTGGTCGTCGGCAACACGTCGGCCAAGCTCACCGTGGGCACCGATCCGTACCGCCCCGAGCGCGTGCGCCTGGCGCTGGACGGCAATGGCCAGCAGATCCAGCTCAGCGATTCCGCGCTGGGCGGCAAGATCGGCGGACTGATGGATTTCCGCAGCGACGTGCTCGATCCGGCGCAGGCCGAACTCGGGCGCATCGCGGTGGGCCTGGCCGATGCGTTCAACCAGCAGCACCGCGCCGGCATGGACCTCAACGGCCAGATGGGCACGGACTTCTTCACCGTGCCCGCGCCCGCCGTCAACAGCCACGCGAACAACACCGGCACCGGCACGCTGACGGCGAGCATCGGCGATCTTTCCAGACTCGACGCGCAGAACGTCGTGCTGAAGTTCGACGGCACCGCGTGGAGCGCCACGCGTTCGGACACCGGCGCGAACGTGCCGCTCACCGGCACCGGTACGGCGGGCGATCCGCTGGTCGTCAACGGCGTGGAACTCGTCGTCGGTGGCGCGCCGGCCGCGGGCGACCGCTTCCTGCTGCAGCCCACCGCGGGCGCGGCGGGCGGCATCGGCGTCGCCATCGACGATCCCAACCGGATAGCGGCAGCCACTCCGGTGAAGGCGCAGGCGGAACTCGACAACATCGGCACCGGCAGGATCGGCGGGGTGAAGGTCACCGATGCGGCGAACGCCGACCTGCTGACCCCGGCCGACATCGAATTCATCGACGGCACGCAGTACACCGTCAACGGCGCGGGCCCGTTCACCTGGACGCCGGGCCAGCCGATCGAAGCCAACGGCTGGAGCCTGAGCCTCGACGGCGTGCCCGCCGCGGGCGACCGCTTCAGCGTGGGCAGCACGGGCGCCGGCTCCAGCGACAACGGCAACGCGATCGCGCTGGGCAACATCGACGACGCCAAGGCGCTCAACGGCAGCACGGTGTCGCTCAACGGCGCGATCGGCGGCCTGACCACGTCGATCGGCTCGGCCGCGAGACAGGCCGACTACGCCGCCGAGGCGCAGCAGGTGCTGTTCGACCAGGCGCAGGCGGCGCGCGATTCGGTGTCCGGCGTGAACCTCGACGAGGAGGCGGCGAACATGCTGCGTTTCCAGCAGGCCTACCAGGCCGCGGCGCAGGTGATCTCCACCGCCGACAGCATGTTCCAGTCCCTGATCGCGGCGGTGAGCCGATGAACAACCGCATTTCCACCGCAGGCGCCTACCAGCTGCAGCTGGGCACGATGCTGCGCAAGCAGTCGAGCCTGGCGCACACGCAGCAGCAGCTCGCCACCGGCCAGCGGCTGGTCACGGCGAAGGACGATCCGGTCGCGGCCGGCACGGCGGTGTCGCTGGATCGCGCGACCGCCGAGCTGGAACGCTTCGGCGAGAACGCCAACCTGCTCGGCAATCGCCTCAACCTTCAGGAAAGCGTGCTCGCGCAGGCCGGCGACCGCCTGGCGCGCGTGCGCGAGTTGACCATCCAGGCCAACAACGCCGCGATGTCGAGCGACGACAAGAAGGCGATCACCGCCGAACTCAAGGTGATCCGCGATGAACTCATCGGCCTGGCGAACAGCCAGGACGGCAGCGGTCGCTACCTGTTCGGCGGCACCGCGGACGACCACGCGCCGTTCGTGGTGAGCGGCGGCAACGTCAGCTACACCGGCGACCAGCGCCAGCGCGAGGTCGAGATCGCACCGGACCAGTTCGTGTCCGACACGATCCCGGGCAGCGAGCTGTTCATGCGGGTCAAGACCGGCGACGGCCGTATCGACGGCGCCGCCGCGACGACCAACACCGGCAGCGGCGTGCTGATGGAATTCGGCCTGGATGCATCGGGCACGTGGAGCGGTGCGAGCTACAGCGTCGTCTTCACCGCCGCCGACGCGTACGAACTGCGCGACGCGAGCGGCGCGGTCATCGGCACCGGCACGTACGCCAGCGGCGAAGGCATCAACGTCGGCGGGCTCAACCTGCGCATCGACGGCGCGCCGGCGGCGGGCGACCGCTTTTCCGTCGGCCCAGCGGGCACCAACGACGTGTTCGCGATGATCGACGACCTGGTCGGCGCGCTGGAAATGCCCGACGACTCCCCGGCCCAGCGCGCGGCGCAGCAGAACGCGCTGCAGGCCTCGCTGCGCGACGCGGCGACGGCGCAGGAGCATTTCATCGACGGCCGTGCGGCCGGCGGCGCGCAACTGGCGGCGATGGACAGCGCGGCCGAACTGCGCGAGGCGCAGTCGGTGACCCTGGAAACCACGCTGTCGGGCATCCGCGACCTGGACTACGCCGAGGCGATCAGCCGCTTCCAGCTGGAAAGCACGGCGTTGCAGGCGGCCCAGCAGGCGTTCATGCGGCTGCAGTCGAGTTCGTTGTTCGATCTGATGTGAGTTTGGTGATTCGTGATTCGTGATTCGTGATTCGTGATTCGTGATTCGTGATTCGTGATTCGTGATTCGTGATTGGTGATTGGTGATTGGTGATTGGTGATTGGTGAGCCGTGAGCCGGGCGTTTGTAGCCCGGGTAAGGCCGAAGGCCGCACCCGGGGCACGGCTCCGGGGCCGGGACGATGGGAGAACCCAGCGTTTGTAGCCCGGGTAAGGCCGAAGGCCGCACCCGGGGCAACGGCTCCGGCGAGGTAAACCCCGGGTGCGCTCCGCTTACCCGGGCTACAGGAGCCGGGTCCGACCGGGCGCCCGGCCCTTGCGAATCACGAATCACGAATCACAAATCACGAATCACGCCCCCGCTTCTAGACGTCCATCCCACTTCCAAAGACTTGTCAACCAGGAGCTAAAGGTTTCCCACGCCGCGCCGCTACCTAGTTCAGCAGCGGCAAGGGCCGGCACCACCGACCAACCACTGCGGTAATTGCCGGCCGGCGAGCGCTTCGCCGGTGCCCTAACGGAAACCCACGGAGAACCACCATGGCACAAGTCATCAACAGCAACGTGATGTCGCTCAACGCCCAGCGCAACCTGGGCACCAGCAGCGCCAGCCTCGGCACCACCATCCAGCGCCTGTCGTCGGGCCTGCGCATCAACAGCGCGAAGGACGACGCCGCCGGCCTGGCGATCTCGGAACGCTTCAGCACGCAGATCCGCGGCCTCGACGTCGCCGTGCGCAACGCCAACGACGGCATCTCGCTGGCCCAGTCGGCCGAAGGCGCGATGGTCGAGATCGGCAACAACCTGCAGCGTATCCGCGAACTGGCCGTGCAGTCGTCCAACGCGACCAACTCGCAGTCCGACCGCGACGCGCTGAACGCGGAAGTCTCGCAGCTGGTCTCGGAAATCGACCGCGTCGCCAACCAGACCAACTTCAACGGCACCAAGCTGCTCGACGGCTCCTTCGCCGGCGCGCTGTTCCAGGTCGGCGCCAACTCGGGCCAGACCATCGCCGTGAACAACATCGTCGACGCCAACGCCAACGCGCTGGGCGGTGCGGTGTTCGACGAGAACGACTTCACCATCGCCGCGCCGGGCACCAACGCCGACGTCAAGATCACCGGCATGAAGATCACCGGCACCGACGGCGTGGAAGTCACGCTGGACGACATCGAAGTGAAGATGGGCGCCGATGCCGCCGCCACGCAGGAAGCCACCGCCAAGGCCGTGGCCGCCGCGATCAACGCCAAGATGGACCAGACCGGCGTCTACGCCGAAGTCGACAGCGGCACCGCCGGCCAGATCAACATGACGTCGATCAAGCACAGCGTCGGCTCCGACGGCACGTTCAACGCGATCGACGTGGACATGGGCACCTGGACGGGCGCGACCGCCCCGACGGCCCCGACCGCCACCGCCACCGCTCCGGCCGCCAAGTACGCCAACGACCTGGACATCTCCTCGTTCACCGGCGCGCAGCAGGCAATGGAAATCGTCGACAAGGCGCTGACCAGCGTGAACTCGGCCCGCGCCGACATGGGTGCGATCCAGAACCGCTTCACCTCGACCATCGCCAACCTGCAGGCGACGAGCGAGAACCTGACCGCCTCGCGCAGCCGCATCCGCGATGCCGACTACGCGAAGGAAACCGCCGAGCTGACCCGTACTCAGATCCTGAGCCAGGCCGGCACCGCGATGCTCGCGCAGGCCAACGCTGTTCCGCAGAACGTCCTCAGCCTGCTGGGCTGATCCACCGCCAGACGGGGCGCGATGCGCGCCCCGATGGCACCCCGGCGGGATGCGCGCGAACGCATCCCGCCGGTTCTTTCCGACAGGAGTCGCCATGACCGCTCATCGTTCGTTCCGTCCCACGCCGCGCAACGCGGTCCACGGTCGACACGGAGGCTGAGCGGTCATGGCCATTTCGACGCTCGGTTCCGGCATCGACATCCCCTCGCTCGTCGCGCAGCTGGTCGCGGCCGAGCGTTCGCCGGTGGAGAACCGCATCGCGCGCGGCGAGAACGCGGCGAAGACCGAACTCTCGGCGATCGGTTCGCTCAAGAGCGCGTTCTCCAATCTCAAGACCGCGCTCGACAAGCTGCGCAAGGACGACGGCACCAACGCGCGCGTCACCAACGTGCCCGAAGACGCCGGCTTCACCGCCAGCGCCGGCACGACGGCGGCGGTGGGCGAGTACGACATCCAGGTGCGCGAGCTGGCCACCGCGCACAAGCTCACCTCCGCGGGCAAGCCGGCCGACACGAAGATCGGCACCGGCACGCTGGTCATCGAGGCAGGCGACGAGACCATCGAGGTCACCATCGAGGAAGGCCGCAACACGCTGGCCGACATCCGCAGCGCGATCAACACCGCCGCCGCCGGCAAGGGCGTGAGCGCCAGCCTGGTCAACGCCGACGACGGCCAGCACCTGGTGCTGACCGCCACCGACACCGGCACCGAAGGCAAGCTGCGCATCACCACGACCGGCGGCGACGGCGGCCTGTCGATGCTCACCTTCGATCCGGGCGTCAGCACCGCGATGGCCGAGACCGTGCAGGCCAAGGACGCGAAGGTGATCGTCGACGGCCTGGCGCGCACCTCGTCCAGCAACTCGATCACCGACCTGCTGCCCGGGGTCACGCTCACCCTGACCGAAGCCAAGCCGGACGAGACGTTCACGCTGAAGGTGTCCACCGACAACGACGCGCTCAAGACCACGCTGTCGGGCTTCATCAGCGCGTACAACGCGGCGATCGGGCTGACCAAGTCGCTCACCGCCTACAACGCCGACACGCAGACCGGCTCGGCGCTCACCGGCGACAGCATGGTGCGCGGCCTGCAGGCGCAGCTGCGCAACATGGCCAGCGAACAGGTCGTCGCGTTGAAGGAGCTGGGCGTGAAGATCAACACCGACGGCACGCTCACGCTCGACAGTTCCGAGCTGACCAAGGCGCTGGCCGAGGACCCGGGCGCGCTGTCGCGCCTGTTCTCCGGCGACGACACCAGCTACGGCGCCAAGCTGGAGACCATGCTCGGCGACGTGCTGGAGAACGAAGGCCTGTTCGACTCGCGCACCGACAGCCTCAACGCGCGCCTGAAGACCTACAACAAGCAGTACGAAGACCTGGATCGCCGCATGGAATCGCTGCAGGCCCGCTACACCGCGCAGTTCACCGCGATGGAGCAGATGGTCACGCAGCTGCAGAGCTCCAGCGGCTTCCTTTCGCAGCAACTCGTTTCGATGTCGTAATCCCTGGAGCCCATCCACATGCTCGGCGCCCACCGCAACTACGCCAACCAGTACCGCAGCACCGGCGTCAGCGCCGCCGTGCTGGAAGCCGATCCGCACCGCCTGGTCGCGCTCATGCTCGCCGGCGCGCGCGATCGCATCCGCCTGGCCGGCGCGTGCCTGGAACGCGGCGACATCCCGCGCAAGGCCAAGGCCATCAGCGACGCCAGCGGCCTGATCACCGGCCTCAACGGCGCGCTCAACCTGGAAGCCGGCGGCGAGATCGCGCAGGGCCTGCAGTCGCTGTACGACTACGCGCAGCAGCGCCTGCTGCTGGCCAACAGCGACAACGACGCCGAGGCCCTGAACGAAGTGGATTCGCTGCTGGGCGAGATCGAATCGGCTTGGCTGGCGATCGCGCCGAAGTCGCCGTGATGTCCGGTTCCGTGTCGCCCACCGTGCCCGCGCTGCCCGAAGCCGACATCCGCGCGGCCATGCACGCGCAGCAGTGGGAGCGCGCGTTCGAACTGCTGGCCGACCACGACCGCGCCCTGCGCGAGGCGCTGGGATCGGCCGATCTGTCGCAACTGCCGTCGGCGCCGTGGCGCGAACTGCTGGACCAGCAGGCCGCGCTGCTCGGCGACCTGGTGGCGCTGCGCGACGAAACCGCGGAGATCCTCGCGCGCATGGGTCGCGAGCGTCGCGGCGCCCTCGCCTACCGGACCTTCGCCGGATGACCTCTTCGGCCGCCGACGCGCAATTGTTCGGCGACGTGCTGGCCTACCAGGACCGGCGCCCGGCGGCCTTCGTGCCCGGCCCGGCCGATCCCGCCGCCGCGCATCTGGCCGCGGCGCGCGCGGAAATGCTGCTGACCTCGCTCGCGCTGAGCGAAAACGCGCGCAGCGAGGACGGCGACGAACACGTCGAACCGTCGTCGTCGCTGCAACGCGTGGAAGCCAAGCTCGACCTCGTGCTCGGCCTGCTCGGCGCGATGCTGCGCGAGCGTGGCGACCTCCCGCCGCCCACGGTGCTGCGCTGGTCCACGCGCGGCGCGTGCATCGACGTGCTCGGCGATGCGCTGGCGATCCACCCCGGCGCGCGCGGCGTGCTGCGCGTGCAGCCGGCCGAATGGCTCCCCGACTGCATCGAACTGCCCGCGCACGCGATCGCCGTCGAAGGCGCCCGTGCGTGGCTCGCCTTCGACCCCTTGCCGCCGACGCTGGCCGACGCGCTGGAGCGTCACCTGTTCCGCCTGCATCGCAAGCAGGTGGCGGAAAGCAGGCGCCTGAAGGACTTGTAGCGCTTGCAGCTTTTGCCGAAAGCTCCGGCCCTGCGTGCAGGGAGGAATGGAGCCGTGCACCCATACCGTCGCGTCCGGTCCCCGGCGCTCCGACGACACATTTGCAGCCCCCGTCACATTCCGGACGTGAACGAATGGTCCCTCCACGTCACCTCGGATAAGGTGCCCGACGAAGGGTTGGCGTTTCTGGGGAACGGAGTTGGGCTCGGGGCTGTTGCGCGTACTGATCTGCGATGACCATACGCTGGTCCGTGCGGGGCTGCGGCGCCTGCTGGAGTCGTTCGCCGATATCGAGGTCGTGGCCGAGGCCGCCAACGCGGACCAGGCCGTCATCGGGTCGCGCCAGCACCAGCCGGACATCGTCCTGCTCGATCTCTCCATGCCCGGCCGCAGCGGCTTCGAAGCGCTGGTCGAACTGCGCCGCGAGCAACCCGCCTGCCGCGTCGTGGTGATGTCGATGCACGACGATCCGACCCACGTGCGCGAAGCGCTGGCGCGCGGCGCCAGCGGTTTCGTCGTCAAGGAAGCCGCGCCGGCGGAGCTGGAAATCGCGATCCGCGCCGCCGCCGCCGGCCGCACCTACCTCAGCCCGCAGGTCTCCGCACCGCAGTTGTTCGCGCGCCCGCGCACCGAGGAGGGCGTCGACGCCCTGCCCCCGCGCCAGCGCGAAATCCTCGCCGCGCTTGGCGCCGGCCGCACCAGCAAGCAGATCGCCGCCGACCTGGGGATCAGCGTCAAGACGGTGGAAACCCACCGCGCCCGCATCATGGCCACGCTGGGCTGCCGCAACGCGATCGAACTGCTGCGCATGGCGATGCGGCTGCACGATCGGCCGGCGGGATAACGAAAGGCGCTGCCCTTGTAGCGAGCCTTTGCAGCCCGGGTGAGCGAAGCGCACCCGGGAACGCGGTCACCTCCCCTTCCCGGGTGCGCTTCGCTTACCCGGGCTACAAGAGCAGCATCGTCCTCCCTGGAAGATCGTGGTCCCTGCAAAAGCTGGAATGACGGCTGGGTGGCTCACCGGCGAGCGAGCGCCACACGTCACGCCCAGCCGCCCCTGTGGCCCACCCCTTGCAACACCCCCAACGCCACAAACCCGACATCGCGCCAACGCCAAAGCGTCGTCACATCCCCCGACAGTGACCCGTATCCACGTGCCCATCCGCGTCACTGCCTGACGCGCGCGAACAACCCCAGTCGGAAACACGTCGCAATGTAGGGGACGCCCCGACAAACCGACAGGAATTCCCCGGCTCATGTCCGGGGATGCCCCGATTCGTTTGCCGTCACCTTCACACCACGATTACCTCCGTGGCCGCCGGCTCCGGCGGATGGGGACACGACAGTGAAAGCTACCTTGAGTCCGAAGCTCGGACTCGGCGTCAACCTGACGCCGCAACTGCTGCAATCGATCCGGCTCCTGCAGCTCACCGCGCCGCAGCTCGAACTCGAGCTCCGCCAGGCGCTGGAGCGCAATCCGCTGCTGGAGCAGGACGACGTCGAGGACGACGGCACCGAACCCACGGCCGACGCGCAGCAGGAAACCGCCGCGTGGGACGAGCTTCCCGAGCCGTCGTTCCTGTCCGGCGGCAACGGCGGCGGCGAGTTCGACGACGACGCCGCGTCGCGGATCGCCGACGGGGAATCGAGCGATCCGCGCGTGCGCCTGCTGCAGTCGCTGTCGCTGCAGTGGAAGCCGCGCGACGTCGAACTGGCCGCGTGGTGGCTGGACCAGTGCGACGACCGCGGCTACCTGGAAGCCCCGCTCGACGAACTGCACGCGCTCGGTGCGGGCACGTGCAATGCCGATGCCAGCGAACTGGAAATCGTCCGCCAGCGCCTGCTCCACGGCGAATGGCCGGGCGTGGCCGCCTGCGATGCCGCCGAATGCCTGCGCGCGCAGCTCTCGTTTGCGCCCGGATCGGCCACGCGCACGCTCGCCGCGCGCATCCTGGCCGATCACATCGACCTGCTCGCGATGCACGACGAAGCCGCGCTCGCCAAGGCGCTGAAGGCCGACCCCGGCGACGTTCGCGACGCCATCGCCCTGATCCTCACCCTGCGCGCGCATCCCATCGAAGACAGCGCGGTGAACGAACGCGACGTCGTGGTGCCCGACGTCGTCGCCTGGCGCGCCGACGGCCGCTGGCACGTCGCGCTCAACTCGCGCACCGCCCCGCGCCTGCGCATCGCGCCGCATTGCGAACGCGCCCTGGCCGATGCGCCGGGCGACGTGTCCGCGCTGCGCGGCCTGCTCGATGAAGCGCGCTGGCTGGTTCGCGGCGTGGCGATGCGCAACGACACGTTGCTGCGCACCACGCAGGTGCTGGTCGAACGCCAGCGCGCGTTCCTGGAGCGCGGCGAGGAAGCCATCGCCCCGCTGACGCTGCGCGAGGTCGCCGACGCCATCGGCATGCACGAATCCACCGTCTCGCGCATCACCAGCGGCAAGTACCTGCAGACGCCGCGCGGCACGATCGAACTCAAGCGCCTGTTCGCCGTGCGCCTGGACGGCGCGGAAGTCTCCGGCAGCGCGGTCAAGGCGATGGTCAAGCGCCTGATCGACGCCGAACCCTCGCACGCGCCGCTCGCCGACGACACCATCGCCGGCCTGCTCGCCCGCCAGGGCGTGCGCGTGGCGCGCCGCACCGTCGCGAAGTACCGTGACCAGCTGGCCATCGCGCCGGCGCGCCAGCGCCGCCGCCCGGCCCTCGCCAAGGCTGGATGATCCGAACATGCGCGAACTCAAGATCCTCATCGTCGACGACCACCCCGGCTTCATCAGCGCGGCGATCCGCCACCTGCGCAAGCAGCCGTGGGCGAACGTCGTGGGCACCGCCGGCAACGGCATCGAAGCCATCACCCAGTGCGAGACGCTGCGTCCGGACGTGGTGCTGATGGACATGGCGATGCCGGAAATGGGCGGCCTGCAGGCCGCGCGCCTGATCAAGGCGCAGGACGAACCGCTGCCCTACATCGTCATCGCCAGCCATTTCGACGACACCGAGCACCGCGAGCACGCCCTGCGCGCCGGCGCCGATGCCTTCGTCAGCAAGCTTGCCTACATCCAGGACGTGCTCCCGCTGCTGGAGCGCCTGGCTTCGGAAGACACCCCATGAGCGAGTCCCGCATCCTCCTGATCGACACCGACATGGCGCGCGCCGAACGCGTCGCCACGCTGCTGGAGTTCATGGATTTCACCCCGCGCATCGCCAGCGACGCCGGCGAGATCAACCTCGACCGCGCGCGCGCCACCGACTGGGTCGCCGTCATCGCCGGCGACACCAGCGGCGACGCGCAGGCGTGGGAGCGCTTCGCCGCGTGGCTGGGTTCGCATCCGCTGCATCCGCCGGTGCTGGAACTGCCGGGCCATGCCGATAACGCCGCGTGGCGCGTGCAGCTGCATCCGGACCAGGTCTGGGCGCTGGATTACCCGATCCGTCGCACGCAGTTGCAGGACGTGCTGCGTCGCGCGAGCCTCAAGCGGCTGGACGACGACGCGCGCCGCGAGATCCCGCAGGTCGGCCCGACCGGCCGCAGCGCCGCCGTGCTGCGCCTGAACCGCATGATCGACCAGGTCGCCAACTTCGATACGACCGTGCTGATCCTTGGCGAATCCGGCACCGGCAAGGAAGTCGCCGCGCGCGCGATCCATGCGCGTTCGAAGCGTCGCGAGAAGCCGTTCGTCGCGATCAACTGCGGCGCGATCCCGCCGGACCTGCTGGAAAGCGAACTGTTCGGCCACGAGAAGGGCGCCTTCACCGGCGCGCTGACGCAGCGCAAGGGCCGTTTCGAGATGGCCGAAGGCGGCACGCTGCTGCTGGACGAAATCGGCGACATGCCGATGGCGATGCAGGTCAAGCTGCTGCGCGTGCTGCAGGAGCGCTGCTTCGAGCGCGTCGGCGGCGGCGCGACGATGAAGTGCGACGTGCGCGTGATCGCCGCGACGCACCGCAACCTGGAATCGCACATCGCCGAGGGCAAGTTCCGCGAGGACCTGTTCTATCGCCTCAACGTGTTCCCCATCGAGATGCCGTCGCTGCGCGAGCGCGCGGCGGATCTTCCGGACCTGATCAACGCGATCTCGCGCCAGCTGTCCGACAGCGGCCGTGGCCGCGTGACGCTGGCCGGCGATGCGGTCGCGATGCTGCAGCAGTACGCCTGGCCGGGCAACGTGCGCGAGCTGAGCAACCTGCTGGAGCGCCTGTCGGTGCTGCACCCGAACGGCCTGGTGCGCGCCGACGACCTGCCGGCGCGTTACCGCTGCCAGCTGCCGGCGGAAACGCTGGCGTCGATCGACCGCATCGAACCGGAAGAACCCGCGCCGGTGATGGCGCTGCTGCGCGAAGCCGAAGCCGCGCCCGACCCGGCGACGCTCTCGCCGACCACCACGCTGCCGCCGCAGGGCATCGACCTGCGCGGGCACATCGCGAACATCGAACTGGACCTCATCCGCGCCGCGCTGGCCCAGACCGGCGGCGTCGTCGCCCATGCCGCCCCCCTGCTCGGCCTGCGCCGCACCACGCTGGTGGAGAAGCTGCGCAAGTACGGGATCGAGCGGGATTCGATGGAGCTGGCGTCGGAGTTCTGATTTCGCGCGGAGGGTGTTAGCGCTCGCGCGTTGTTCGGTAATCGGGAAACACCGGCGAACCTCCCCACCGTCATTCCAGCGAAAGCTGGAACCCATGCGTTTACCACCGCTCTTGTAGCCCGGGTAAGCGAAGCGCACCCGGGGCGCGGTCGCGTCTCCAACCCGGGTGCGCTTCGCTTACCCGGGCTAGAGAAGAACATCGCCGCCCGAGAACGCCGTGATCCCGAGAGGATCGTCATCCCGGCGAAGGCCGGGATCCAGGCCCGTAATGCGCGGGCACTTTCTCACCGGCAAACCACCCCACCGTCATTCCAGCGAAAGCTGGAACCCATGCGTTTGCCACCGCTCTTGTAGCCCGGGTAAGCGAAGCGCACCCGGGGCGCGGTCGCGTCTCCAACCCGGGTGCGCTTCGCTTACCCGGGCTAGAGAAGAACATCGCCGCCCGAGAACGCCGTGATCCCGAGAGGATCGTCATCCCGGCGAAGGCCGGGATCCAGGCCCGTAATGCGCGGGCACTTTCTCACCGGCAAACCACCCCACCGTCATTCCAGCGAAAGCTGGAACCCATTGCGTTTGCCAACGCTCTTGTAGCCCGGGTAAGCGAAGCGCACCCCGGGCGCGGTCGCGTCTCCAACCCGGGTGCGCTTCGCTTACCCGGGCTACAAAGACACATCGCCGCCGGAGAACACCGTGATTCCAAGGAGGATCGTCACCCCATCCTCCGCCGGGTTGACGGTGTGGTGCGGGACGCCACAGACGGAGTACCCGAAGCGCCTACGCGCCGGAATTGCGGCGCCTCCCCTCCCCCGCGCCAGAAACCCGTTCATGAATCCGTGGCACGCCGCTTGCCTGTACCCGGCAGGACCTCCGTGCCGGTACGTCACGCCTCATGACCGACGCCATTTCTTCCATCCTGTCGCAGATCCGCGCGCATGAAATGCGCATGCGCGGGCCCGATGCCGCGCCGGGCAACGCGATCTCGCCGTCCGCGCTCGCGCCGGGCGCCGCCAGCGGCGCGTCGGGGACGCAGGGTGCGCCGGGATTCCAGCAGACCCTCAGCAACGCCATCGACAGCGTCAGCCGCGCGCAGAACACCAGCGGCGCGCTGCAGCAGGCGTTCGAACTCGGCGACCCGCGCGCCGACCTCGCCCGCGTCATGGTCGCCATGCAGCAGTCCTCCGTCGCCTTCCGCGCGACGGTCGAAGTGCGCAACCGGCTGGTGCAGGCGTATCAGGACGTGATGAACATGCCGGTCTGATGACCGTGATTGGTGATTCGTGAATGGTGATTCGAAAGAGCCACCGCACGACAACCTGATCGCCAGCCCACCACCTCGCGCCCGCAACACCAATCACGAATCACAAATCACGAACCACGCCCATGGCCGTCATCACCCTCCCCAACCAGACCAAACTGCGCGAACTGCGCGGGCTGCAGGACATCCCGGTGGTGCGGCAGCTGGGGCTGTTCGCGCTCGTGGCGGCGGTCATCGCGCTGGGGCTGTGGATGTTCTTCTGGACGCAGAAGCCCGACTACGTGCCGGTGTTCGCCGGGCTCGATCCGAAGTCCACCAGCGAAGCGTCGGAGCTGCTGGGCACCGCGCAGATCCCGTTCCGCATCGATCCGGGTTCCGGCGCGCTCGCCGTCCCGCAGGACCAGCTCGGCAACGCCAAGCTCGCGCTCGCCGCGGCCGGGCTTCCGGCGAAGACCGATTCGGGCTTCGACGCCATCAAGGGCGACCAGGGTTTCGGCACCAGCCAGTTCATCGAGAACGCCCGCTACCAGCATGCGCTGGAAGCCGAACTCGCCCGCACCATCGCCAACCTGCGCCCGGTGCGCGAGGCGCGCGTGCACCTGGCGATGCCCAAGCCGTCCGCGTTCACGCGGCAGAAGGAGCCGGCCAGCGCGTCGGTGGTCCTGCAGCTGCACAGCGGCGCGGCGCTGGAACAGGGCCAGGTCGACGCCATCGTGCACCTGGTCGCCTCGAGCATCCCCGGCCTGCCGCCGGAACGCGTCACCGTCGTCGACCAGTACGGCCGCATGCTGTCGAACGTCGATCCGGATTCCGACGCCGCCATCAGCGCCAAGCAGTTCGACCAGCAGCATCGCCTCGAAGCGACCTACGTCCAGCGCATCCACGAACTGCTCGAACCGATGACCGGCAACGGCCGCGTCAGCGCGCAGGTCAGCGTGGACATGGACTTCGCGCAGACCGAGGAGGCGCGCGAGGTCTACGGCCCGCAGCAGCCGATGATCCGCAGCGAACAGCTGTCCGAATCCAGCGCCGGCGGCGGCAACGCGCCGCAGGGCGTGCCGGGCAGCGCGAGCAACACGCCGCCCGCACCGCCGCCGGCGAATGCCGCCGCGAATGCGAACGCGCCCGCGAACGCCACCGCCGCCGCGCAGCAACAGCAGCAGGCCGCGCCGAGCGGCCCGTCCTCGCGCAGTTCGGTGCGCAATTACGAGATCGACCGCACGCTCACCCACACCCGCCAGGGCCCGGGCCGCGTGCGCCGCGTGACCGCCGCGGTACTGGTGGACAACGTGCCCGGCGCG
This sequence comes from Lysobacter sp. SCRH-1R, assembly GCF_057747855.1. Lineage (NCBI taxonomy): Bacteria > Pseudomonadati > Pseudomonadota > Gammaproteobacteria > Lysobacterales > Lysobacteraceae > Lysobacter > Lysobacter sp. SCRH-1R. The sequence continues at coordinate 3,348,003 of NZ_CM173227.1, forward strand.
GCCGGCAAGAACGGCAAGCCGTCGCTGCGCGCGCTCACCGATCCGGAACTCAAGCGCATCGAGGCGCTGGTGCAGCAGGCGATCGGCTTCGACGCGCAGCGCGGCGATGCGGTGTCGGTGGTCAACGCGCCGTTCGCGCGCGACGTCGCCGCGCAGGGCGAGGAAGACAACGTGCCGCTGTGGGAGCACCCGCGCGCGATGGAGTTCCTGCGCATCGTCGTCGGGGGGCTGGCGGTGCTCGCGCTGATCCTGTTCGTGCTGCGCCCGATGCTGCGCCAGCTGATGGGCGTCAAGCCCGAGCCGAAGAAGAACAAGAAGCAGATCGCCGAAGCCACCATCGTGCCGGTGGAGGACGAGGAGATTCCGGTCGCGCTCTCCGCGCCGCCGCAGGAAGCCGCGCCGGCCGCGCTGCCGCCGGGCACGATGAGTTTCGACGACAAACTGGAAGTGGCGCGCGCGGCGGTCAGCAACGACTCCAAGCGCGTGGCGCAGGTGGTACGCGAGTGGGTGGAATCCGATGGCTGATCCGACCGGACTGACGGGCGTGCAGCGCGCCGCGGTGGTGCTGCTCTCGCTCGGCGAGCAGCAGGCCGCCGAGGTGCTCAAGCACATGAGCGCCAAGGAAGTGCAGAAACTGGGCCTGGCGATGACGTCCGTCAGCGGCGTCTCGCGCGATGCCGTGGGCCGGGTGATCGACCAGTTCGTCGACACCCTCGCCCAGCCCAGCGGCCTGGGCGCCGGCGCCGACGAATACGTGCGCGCCGTGCTGGTGCAGGCGCTCGGCGAGGAGCGCGCGAGCAGCCTGATCGACCGCATCCTGCTGGGCCGCAACACCTCCGGCCTGGACACGCTCAAGTGGATGGAGCCGCGCGCGATCGCCGACCTGGTGCGCAACGAGCACCCGCAGATCATCGCGATAGTGATGGCGCACCTGGACAGCGACCAGGCCGCGGAAGTGCTCAAGTGCCTGCAGGACCGCGTGCGCGCCGACGTGCTGCTGCGCATCGCCACGCTCGACGGCATCCCGCCGAACGCGCTGAACGAACTCAACGACGTGATGGCGCGCCAGTTCGCCGGCGCGCAGAACCTGAAGTCGTCCTCGGTCGGCGGCGTGAAGGTCGCGGCGAACATCCTCAACTTCATGGATTCGGGCCAGGACGAGCAGATCCTGGGCACCATCGGCGAGATCGACGGCGAGCTCGGCGTGCGCATCCGCGACCTGATGTTCGTGTTCGACAACCTGGCCGAGATCGACGACCGCGCGATGCAGGCGATCCTGCGCGAGGTGCCCAACGACAAGCTCTCCGTCGCGCTGCGCGGCGCCGAGGCGCGGGTGCGCGAGAAGATCACCTCCAACATGTCGCAGCGTGCGGCGGAAATCCTGCTGGAGGACATGGAGGCGCGCGGCCCGGTGCGGCTGGCGGAAGTCGAGGCGGCGCAGAAGGACATCCTCGCGATGGTCCGCAAGATGGCCGACGCGGGCACGATCCAGCTGGCGGCGAAGGCCGAGGCGTTCGTATGAGCCTCACCTCGGCCTGGAACACCGAGATGGCCGGCGCCGTGCGCTGGACCGCGCCGGGCCTGGAACCGCCACCGCCGGAACCGATCGTCGAACCGCCGCCCCCGCCGCCGAGCGTGGAGGAACTGCAGGCGATCGAGCAGGCCGCGCACGACCAGGGCTATGCCGACGGCCTCGCGCGCGGGCATGCGGAAGGGTTCGCGACGGGCCAGGCGGAAGTGCGCCGGCTGATCGCGCAGATCGAGGGCATCCTGGACGGCTTCACGCGTCCGCTGTCGCGGCTCGACGACGAGGTGTCGGAAGCGCTCGCCGAACTCGCGGTGCGCGTGGCGGGATCGCTGCTGGGGCCTGCCTACACGGCCGATCCGTCGCTGCTGGCCGACCTGGTGCGCGAAGCGCTGGACGCCGTCGGCACCGACCAGCGCGCGGTCGAACTGCGCCTGCATCCGGACGACATGGGCGTGCTCTACCCGCACCTGGCCGGCCTGGACGGCGTGCGTTTCACCAACGACAGCACGCTGGCTCGCGGCGAACTGCGCGTGCACAGCGAAAGCGTGCGCATCGACGGCACGCTCGCGGCGCGGCTGCAGGCGGTGCTGGAGAGCACGATCGCGGCGCATGGGGCGGTGAAGTGAGCGCGCCTTTGAAGCCTCGCTCGTGTAGCCCGGGTCAGGCCGGAGGCCGCACCCGGGGCAACGGCTCCGGGGATGTACGCCCCGGGTGCGCTTCGCTTACCCGGGCTACGAACGCCTGGCCCGGCAAACGGTCCGGAATTTGCACGGCCCAGGCATGACCACCCCCGCCTCCCACTGGCAGGACGCGCGCAACCTCCGCCTCGCCGCGCGCCTCAACGAAGCCGCGCCGCAGCCCACGTCCATGGGGCTGGCGCGCGAAGGCGTGCTGCGTCGCGCCGTCGGCCTGACGCTGGAAGCCTCCGGCTGCAGCGCGCCGCTGGGCTCGCGCTGCCGCGTGGAAACGCAGGGCGGCGTGTGGGTCGATGCGGAAGTCGTCGGCTTCTCCGGCGACCGCACCTTCCTCATGCCCAGCGCACACCTGGAAGGGCTGCTTCCGAACGCGCGCGTCGTCCCGTCGCGGCAACGCGGTGAAGTCGCGGTGGGCGAAGGCCTGCTCGGCCGCGTGATCGACAGCGACGGCGTGCCGCTCGACGGACGCGGGCCGATCCGCGCGGAGAACTGGGTCGGCCTCGCCGGCAAATCCGTCAATCCGCTGATGCGCGAACCGATCACGCGTTCGCTCGACGTCGGCGTGCGCGCGATCAACGCGCTGCTGCCCATCGGCCGCGGCCAGCGCGTGGGCCTGTTCGCGGGCTCCGGCGTCGGTAAATCCACGCTGCTGGGCATGATGACGCGCTTCACCGCCGCCGACGTGATCGTGGTGGGGCTGATCGGCGAACGAGGCCGCGAAGTGCGCGATTTCGTCGAAGCCACGCTCGGCGAGGAAGGCCTGCGCCGCGCCGTCGTCGTCGCCGCACCCGCCGATCGCCCACCGCTCGCGAGACTGCACGGCGCGTTGCGTGCGACCGCTATCGCCGAGTGGTACCGCGACCAGGGGCTGCACGTATTGCTGCTGATGGATTCGCTCACGCGTTACGCGCACGCGCAGCGCGAGATCGGCCTGTCCGTCGGCGAGCCGCCGACCACGCGCGGCTATCCGCCGTCGGTCTTCGCGAAACTGCCGGCGCTGGTCGAACGCGCGGGCAACGGCGCCGACGGGCGCGGTTCGATCACCGCGTTCTACACCGTGCTCACCGAAGGCGACGACCAGCAGGAACCCATCGCCGACGCCGCGCGCGCGATCCTCGACGGCCACATCGTGCTGACGCGCCGCATCGCCGATGCCGGCCAGTACCCGGCGATCGACGTGGAAGTCTCGGTCAGCCGCGTGATGCAGGACATCACCGACGCGCCGTGGCGCGAGCGCATCCGCAAGCTCAAGCGCCTGATGGCCGCCTACAACGCGCAGCGCGACCTCATCGCGATCGGCGCCTACCAGCGCGGCAACGATCCGGTCGTCGACGAAGCGCTGGCGCGCTGGCCGGCGATCCTGAATTTCCTGGGCCAGGACGTGAGCGAGGCGGCGGATGTCGCCGCCAGTCGCGATGCGCTCGCCCGACTGCTTGACGATGTCCGTGAACCCGTTGTCGCCCGACCGATGGAGACTGCATGACCCGCTCCCAACGCCTAGATCCCCTGCTCAACCTGATGCAGCAGCGCCAGGACGCCGCCGCGCGCGAGGTCGCCGAGCGCGACCGCCAGCTCGCCGAGCAGGAACAGCGCCTGGACGCGCTGCGCCGCTACGCCGAGGAATACGCGATCACGCCGAGCGAGGCGACCATCGCGCCGGCGCTGCTCGCCAACCGCATCGCCTTCCGCGCCAAGCTCGAAACCGCCGTGGACCAGCAGACGCGCATCGTCGATTCCAGCCGCCAGAACCGCGACGTCGAGCGCGCGCGCCTGATGCTCGCCAGCCGCGACACGAAGGTACTCGGGCAGCTGGCCGACAGCTACCGCGCGCAGGAAACGCGCGTGGCCGAACAGCGCGTGCAGCGCGAACTGGACGACCTCGGCGGACGGCGCCGCACCAACGGCAACGACGGAGCGGAGTGATGCAGGCGTTCGACGCCCTCTTCGGCGGGCAGCGCGCGGGTTCGGCGCGCAACACGACTCCGGATGCGTCGCGCTCTTCGAACGCGCAGGACGGCGCAGCTTCGTCGGGCGGGTTCGACCGGATGCTGCAGGCGCAGGGGGCGCGCAACATCGCGTCGAATCCGGCGTCGCGCATGAACGAATCGCCGAATGCGTCCGCGCAGGCGAAGGCGAAGGACGCGTCGCCGCGCCATGCGGAATCGCCGCGTGCGTCGGAGGAATCGAAGTCGCCGGAAACGAAGTCCGGCGAGGCGAAATCGAACGACGCGTCGCGCGAGACCGCGCGTGCCGAGTCCAGGGACGATGCACCGCGCGACGCGAGCGATGGCGCTTCCGAGTCCGACACCGCTGCGACCGCTTCGGAAGACACGACGGCTGCGAGCGACACGTCCGCGCCCGCTGCGACGACGGCGTCCGGCGATGCAACGGCGCCGGCGCTTCCCGAACAGATGCTGGCGCTGCTCAACGGCCTGGCGGGCGCCAGCACGGGTGCCGCCGCGACGCCGTTCGCCGTTGCCCCCGAAGCGCAGCCGCCCGGCCTGCTGCGTGACGTTGCCGTGGCGACGGCTTCCGATCCGCGCGGCGGCAATGCCACCGCTCCGGTCCTGCCGACGCTGCCCGGCGCGCAAGCCGCGACCGCTGCGGCGACCGATGGCGGCGCCACGGCTGCGTTCGCGATGGCGATGGGCGCCGCCGCTTCGGCGGACACGAAGACCTCGGGCGCTACCGACGCCACGCTGGATTCGATCGGAATGGGCGATACGGCTTCGACGTCCGCGTCGCTGCCCTCGGTATCGACGATGACGAACCATCCGCTTCCGCGCGGTGTCGCAGCGACGGTCCAGACGAACACGCCGATTCCGCTGGACAACGGTTTCGACGATGGCTTCTCCTCGCGCATCGCGTGGCTGGCCGACCAGAAGATCGGTCACGCCGAAATCCGCATCACGCCGGATCACCTCGGCGCGATCGACGTGCGCCTGCAGATCGACGGCAACCGCGTGAACGCCGAATTCAACAGCGCCCAGCCGGACGTGCGGCATGCGCTGGAATCGAGCCTGCCGCGCCTGCGCGACATGCTGGGGCAGCAGGGGCTGCAACTTGGCCAGGCCGACGTCGGCCAGCGCCAGGCGCAGCAGCAGGGGGCGAACGGGCAGGCGTCGTCAGCGTTTGCCGGCGGCGCCGATCGCGCCGATGCCGGGAACGATGCCGGCTGGTCGCGCGGCCCGGCGGTGAGGGCGTCGCGCGGGTTGCTGGACGAGTACGCCTAACGGGGCTGTCGGGAGTCTGACGCCCGGCTCCTGTCAAAAGGCCGACGCTGTTAAGCCCCTCTCCCCGCGGGAGAGGGGCTTGAACCAGGCGATCCATTTGCCCTTGTAGCCCGGGCAAGCGAAGCGCACCCGGGTCGAGGTTTCCGGCGCCGGCGTCCCGGGTGCGGCCTGCGGCCTTACCCGGGCTACAAACACTCTTGAGCCCCTCTCCCCTCGGGAGAGCGGCTAACCACCGGCACACGCCTTGCACGGACCCGGCATCCCCATCACGCCGAGCTCCACCGCAATGTCCAAGCCCGCTGCCCAAGCCGCTCCGCCCGCGCCCAGGAGCAACAACCTCGCGCTGTGGATCCTGATCGCCCTGCTGGCGATCGGTCTGGCCGGTGCCGGGGCGTGGTGGTTCATGCAGGGGCGCGGCGGCGAATCGGCCGGCGCCCAGAAGGAACCCGCCGCCGCCTCGCAGCCGGCGCGCTACTACGCGCTGGAACCGGCGTTCGTGGTGAACCTCGCCGACACCACGGCCGTGCGCTACCTCCAGGCCGACGTGCAGGTCATGACGCGCGATGAAGCCACCGGCGCCGCGCTCGAACTGCACACGCCGGCCATCCGCAACCGCCTCCTGCTCCTGTTCGGGCAGCAGACCGCCGCCCAGCTCGCGCAGCGCTCGGCCAAGGAACGCCTGCAGCAGCAGGCCCTGGCCGAAGTGCGCGGCGTGCTGAAGGCCGAACACGCGCCCGACAAGGTCGAAGCCGTGTTCTTCACCAGCCTGGTCACGCAGTAACCCCGCCGGAGCGCGACTTCGATGATGACCGACCTGCTTTCACAGGACGAGATCGACGCCCTCCTCCACGGCATGGACAGCGGCGCGGTCGAGACCGAGCCGCCGCCGGCGCCCGGCGAGGCCCGCAATTACGATTTCGCCAGCCAGGACCGCATCGTCCGCGGCAAGCTGCCGACGCTGGAGATGATCAACGAGCGCTTCGCGCGCACCTGGCGCATCGGCCTGTTCAACCTGCTGCGCCGCTCGGCGGACCTGTCGGTGCGCGGCATCGACCTGATCCGCTTCGGCGAGTACATGCACTCGCTGCAGGTGCCGACCAACCTCAACCTGGTGAAGATGAAGCCACTGCGCGGCACCGCGCTGGTGATGTTCGAGCCGCGCCTGGTGTTCACCGTGGTGGACAACTTCTTCGGCGGCTCGGGCAAGTACCACACGCGCATCGAGGGCCGCGAGTTCACGCCCACCGAGATGCGCGTGATCCAGCTGCTGCTGCGACAGACCTTCTCCGACCTGGTCGATGCCTGGGCGCCGGTGATGCCGGTGGAGTTCGAATACCTCAATTCCGAGGTCAACCCGCACTTCGCCAACATCATCAGCCCGCGCGAATACATCGTGGTGTGCCGCTTCCACGTCGAATTGGAAGGCGGCGGCGGCGAGTTCCACATCTCCTTCCCGTACGCGATGCTCGAGCCGATCCGCGAGCAGCTCGACGCCGGCGTGCAGAGCGACCGCATCGAACGCGACGAAAGCTGGACGATCGCGCTGCGCTCGCAGCTGCACGACGCGGAGATCGAGCTGTCCAGCGTGCTGGCGCAGCGTTCGATCAGCCTGCGCGAGCTGTGCCGGCTCCGCGTGGGCGACGTGATCCCGATCGAACTGCCCGGCACGGCGATGCTGAAGGTGGAGCAGATGCCGCTGTTTTCCGGCGAATTCGGCACGCACAACGGCCGCAACGCCATCAAGGTCAACGCCGTGCACGCGGTCCGCAGCGCGCCGGTGTTCGATCCGCACAACCCGAACCAACTCGACACCATCAGCGCCACCGCGCTCACCCAGGCCTGACCGATGAACACTTCCGACAACGCCGCACGCGCCGCCTTCGACCCGCTGACCGCCGAGACCGGCGCGGCCAGCGACCTCAACCTGGACGTGATCCTCGACGTGCCGGTGACGCTGTCGCTGGAAGTCGGCCGCGCCCGCATCCCGATCCGCAACCTGCTGCAGCTCAACCAGGGTTCGGTGGTGGAACTCGAACGCGGCGCGGGCGAACCGCTGGACCTCTACGTGAACGGCACGCTGATCGCGCAGGGCGAAGTGGTGGTGGTGAACGACCGCTTCGGCGTGCGGCTGACCGACGTGGTGAGCCCGGCGGAGCGGATCAAGAGGCTGCGATGAGCGGTCCGGTTCCGCTTGGCGAGGCGACGGTCGCGGTCGGGAATGCGGCGTTCGTGGTGGCTTCGGCGCCGGTTGCTGCTCCTGCTGCTTCCGCTGCTTCTGTCGCCTCTGCTGATGCCACTTCCGCTGGCGTTATTCCTGCGAAGAGTGCAGGCACTGCCGTGAGCCTCGCCGCTGCGGCGGACAGCTCCCTCCCCTGCTCGCAGGGGAGGGTTGGGGAGGGGTGCGCGCCGCTTGCGGCGGGCTCTTCGGAGACGATTTCTTCGCAGCTTCCCCCGCAAGAGGCCTCAGCCGCTGGCGCGGCTTCGCTACCCCCTCCCAACCTCCCCCTGCAAGCAGGGTCGGACTTCGGTGCGGCGTCGACTCCGGCTGCGTCCACCGCAAAGCACACAGCCACCGTCGGCCACCCGTCCAAACCCCAAACCTTCGCCAAACAACCCGAAGGTCCCGGCATCGGCGGCGCGCTGTTCGCGCTGATCCTCGTCGTCTCGCTGATCCTCGCGCTCGGCTGGCTCGCCAGGCGCATGCCCGGTTTCACGCGCGCGACCGGCGGCGGCAACGCGCTGCGCATCGTCGGCTCGTTGACGCTCGGCCCGCGCGATCGCGTGGTGGTGGTCGATGTCGGCGGCACGCAGCTGCTGCTCGGCGTCGGCCAGAACGGCATGACGGCGCTGCACACGCTCACCGAACCGCTTCCCGTGGCACAGCCTTCGCAGGGAACGCCCAGCCTGCAGAACCTCGCGACGCCGTTCGCGCAGTTGCTGCAGAAACACCTTGGGAAGAAGCCGTGACGTTCGCGAATCAGGATTCCACGGCGGCGCATGATGCCGCCGCATCGTTTGGGGAAACCGTCGTCCCGGCGCAGGCCGGGACCCAGGCCATGACGGCCTGGATTCCGGCCTTCGCCGGAATGACGCTGTCCTTGTTTCAACGGACCAACGTGAAGCGCATCGCTTCGGCGTTCGCGATGTCGCTGGCGCTGTTCGTCGCCAGCCTTGCGGTCGTCCACCCCGCCAACGCCCAGGCCCTGCCCGACCCTGTCCCGGCGCAGGCACCCACCGCACAGCCCGCCGCCCCGCTCTCCGCCCCCGGCCTCCCGTCGCTCAACAAGCCGCTGCCATCGGTGACGGTCGGCAAGGTCGGCGGCGAACCGGTCAGCCTGCCGATGCAGGTGCTGTTGCTGATGACCGGCATCACGCTGCTGCCGGCGGCGTTGCTGGGCCTCACCGCGTTCACGCGCATCATCATCGTGCTGGGCCTGCTGCGGCAGGCGCTCGGCACCGGGCAGACGCCGAGCAACCAGGTGCTGCTGGCGCTGGCGCTGTTCCTCACCGCGATGGTGATGATGCCGGTGTTCGACCAGGCCTGGGCCGCCGGCATCGCGCCCTACCTCAACGACCAGATGGATTTCCGCAGCGCGTGGACCGCCGCGTCGGAGCCGTTCCGCGGCTTCATGCTCGCGCAGATCCGCGAGAACGACCTGATGACCTTCGCGGGTCTTTCCAACAGCGGCCCGTACGCGACGCCGCAGGACGTGCCGTTCAGCGTGCTGGCCGCGTCGTTCCTCACCAGCGAGTTGAAGACCGCGTTCGAGATCGCGTTCCTGATCTACATCCCGTTCGTGATCATCGACCTGGTGGTGGCCAGCGTGCTGATGTCGATGGGCATGATGATGCTCTCGCCGATGCTGGTGTCGGCGCCGTTCAAGATCCTGCTGTTCGTGCTGGTGGACGGCTGGGTGCTGGTGGTGGGCTCGCTCGCCGCGTCGTTCAACCCGGTCTGACGCCATGACGCCGGAAACCGCCCTCACCGAAATCGGCCGTGGCCTGGAAATGGCGCTGGTGCTCGGCGCGCCGCCGCTGATCGCGGTGCTCGTGGTGGGCGTGGTCGTCGGCATCGTGCAGGCGGCCACGCAGCTCAACGAACCGACGATCGGCTTCGTCGTGAAGGCCATCGCGCTGGTGGCGACGCTGGCGCTGACGGGGCATTTCCTGCTCGGGAAGCTCGTCGCGTTCACGACGGATCTGTTTCATCGCATTCCGCACATCGTCGGATGAACGCATCGCGCAGGACCGGCGTTTGTAGCCCGGGCAAGGCCAACGGCCGCACCCGGGGCAACGCCTCCGGAGACGCAAGCCCCGGGTGCGCTTCGCTTACCCGGGCTACCACGGCAACCGCAACATCGCGTCGCTGAGATGGAACCCACCTCCGCCACCGTCATCGACGGCCTCAACCTGTTCGGCATGCTCGCCACGGTGCTGTGGCATGCGATCCGTATCGGCGCGGCCATGCAGGCGATGCCGATGATCGGCGGGCGCGGCGTGCCGATGCGGGCGCGGTTGATGATCACGCTGGCGCTGTCGGGCGCGCTTTCCGCGCTGCTGCCGACGCCGCCCGCCGCGGGCGTGGATGCCGCCACCGTGCTCACCGTCGTGCGCGAATTCGCCGTGGGCCTGGCGATCGGCACGATCCTGCGGCTCGCGTTCGAAGCGGGCCAGTTCGCGGGCGAGCTGGTATCCCAAGGCATGGGCCTGTCGTTCGCGACGATGGCCGATCCGCTCTCCGGCGCGTCCTCGCCGGTGCTGTCGCAGTGGTTCTACCTCGTCTTCGGGCTGCTTTTCTTCGCCTTCGACGGTCATCTGGCGCTGGTGAAACTGCTGCTGGACAGCTATCACGCGCTGCCGCTGGGCACGCCCATCCCGGACGTGCAGCAGTTCCTGTCGGTGGTGCCGACGTTCTTCTCCGCCGCGTTGCAGGCAGGCCTGCTGCTGGCGTTGCCGGTGATCGTGGCGATGCTGGCGGTGAACCTCGCCTTCGGCGTGCTGGCGCGCGCGGCGCCGCAGCTCAATCCGGTGCAGCTGGGCCTGCCGGTCGCGCTGCTGGTGGGGCTGGTGCTGCTGATGCTGCTGGCACGCGAGATGCAGGGGCCGGTGGAGCGTCTGTTCGATCAGGCGTTCGAAGCGGCGCGCGCGGTGACGGCCTGACGGTTCCTTCGCTGTTGTAGCCCGGGTAAGCGAAGCGCACCCGGGCGCCGCCTCGACTCCGGTCCCGGGTGCGGCCTTCGGCCTTACCCGGGCTACAAAAGCCAGGGCCGCACGCAATGAGCGAAGACCAGGAAGACAAGACCGAGCAGCCATCAGAGAAACGATTGCGCGAGGCGCGCGAACGCGGCGACGTTCCGCGATCGCGCGAACTGGGCAACGTGGCGGTGCTCGGCTGCGCGGCGATGGCGCTGGTGGCGACCGGTTCGGGCATCGGCAGCGCGTCGCAGGACTGGCTGCGCAACGCGCTGATCATCGATCCGGCCATTCTCGACCAGCCCGATCGCCTCCTCCCGCACGCCGCCTCGCTGCTGCTCGGCCTGCTCAAGCCGATGCTGCCGGTGCTGCTCGCCGCGCTGGGCGCCTGCTTCATCGCGCCGATGGTGATGGGCGGGCTGCGCTTCGCGAGCAAGTCGCTGGCGCCGGATTTCGCACGGCTGAGCCCGCTCAACGGCTTCAAGCGCATGTACGGCAAGGAGAGCGCCGCCGAACTCGTGCGCTCGCTGCTGCGCGTGCTGCTCATCGGCGGCCTCGCCGGGATGGTCGTGTACGGCGCGTTCTCGCATCTCACCGGCATGGCCGGCATGTCGCTGCAGGAAGCCGTGTCCGTCGGTCTTTCGCTGATCACCAGGGCGGTGCTGGCGATGGTCGGCGCGCTCGGCCTGCTCGCGTTGATCGACGTGCCGTGGCAGCACTGGTCGTACCGCAACCGGCTGAAGATGAGCAAGCAGGAGCTGCGCGACGAATACAAGGAAAGCGAGGGCAACCCGGAAGTGAAGGCGCGCGTGCGCCAGGTCGCCGCGCAGCTGTCGCGTCGCCAGCAGATGGAAGCGGTGCCCACCGCCGACGTGGTGGTCACCAACCCGACCCACTACGCCGTGGCGCTGAAGTACGAGGCCGGGAAGATGCGCGCGCCCAAGGTCGTGGCCAAGGGCGTGGACGAGATCGCCCTGGCGATCCGCGACGTCGCCGGCAAGCACCGCGTCTCGATCATCGAGGCGCCGCCGCTGGCACGCGCCTTGTATCGGCATGCGCAGATCGACCAGGAGATCCCGGTGAAGCTCTACGCCGCCGTCGCGCAGGTGTTGTCCTACGTCTACCAGCTCAAGCGCTGGCACCCGGCGCATGGGCCGATGCCGACGCTGGGCGATGTGTCGGTCGAGAAGGGCCTGGCGGACATCGATCCCGCGGGTGACGGAAAGCCGTCGGCATGAGCAGCCAGGCGTCCGACAGCCGCTTCTCCATCGCGAACGTAGGCCACGCCATCCGCAGCGGCCTGGCGACGCCGGTCGTCGTCCTCGCGATGCTGGCGATGGTCATCGTCCCGCTCTCGCCGCTGGTGCTGGACGCGCTGTTCACCGTGAACATCGCCATGTCGCTGGTGGTGCTGCTGGCGGTGGTGTACGTGCGGCGGCCGCTTGAGTTCTCGATCTTCCCCAGCGTCCTGCTGCTGGTCACGCTGCTGCGCCTGGCGCTGAACGTGGCCTCCACCCGCGTGGTGCTGCTGCACGGCCACCAGGGCCCTGCGGCGGCGGGCCACGTCATCGAATCCTTCGGCCAGTTCGTCATCGGCGGCAGCTTCGCGGTCGGCATCGTGGTCTTCGCGATCCTGACCATCGTCAACTTCGTCGTCGTCACCAAGGGCGCCGGGCGCATCTCGGAAGTGTCGGCGCGCTTCATCCTCGACGCCCTGCCCGGCAAGCAGATGGCGATCGACGCCGACCTCAACGCCGGCCTGCTGTCGCGCGAGGACGCCAAGCTGCGCCGCGAGGAAGTGCGCGCCGAAGCGGACTTCTACGGCTCGATGGACGGTGCCAGCAAGTTCGTGCGCGGCGATGCGATCGCGGGCCTGCTGATCCTGGCGATCAACATCATCGGCGGCGTGCTGATCGGCGTGCTCCAGCACGACATGGCGCTGAAGGACGCCGGCACCACCTACGTGCTGCTCGCCATCGGCGACGGCCTGGTCGCGCAGTTGCCGGCGCTGTTGATCTCCACCGCGGTCGCGATGCTGGTCACGCGCGCCACGCGCGAGCAGGAAATGGGCCAGGCGGTGAGCACGCAGGTGTTGCATCCGCGTGCGCTGGCGGTGTCGGCGGCGCTGCTCGGGCTGGTCGGTGTCGTGCCGGGCATGCCGAACCTGCCGTTCCTGACGCTGGCCGCGCTGCTCGGCTTCGCCGCGTGGCGCCTGCATCGCAAATCGCTCGCGCCGCCGCAGGACACGCCCGAAGGCGAGGCCGCCGCCACCGCCGCCGCGCAGCCGGAACTGAGCTGGGACGAACTGCGCCCGGTCGAACCGCTGGGCCTGGAAGTCGGCTACCGCCTGATCGCGCTGGTCGACAAGCACCAGGGCGGCGAACTGCTGGCGCGCCTGAAGGGCGTGCGTCGCAAGCTCACGCAGGACCTGGGGTTCCTGATTCCCGCCGTGCACGTGCGCGACAACCTGGAACTCGCGCCCGGCAGCTACCGCGTGCTGGTGCACGGCGTGCCGATCGCCAGCGGCGAGATCCATCCCGACCGCCACCTCGCGCTCGATCCGGGCCATGTGTTCGGCAAGGTCGACGGCATTCCCGGCAAGGACCCGGCGTTCGGGCTGGATGCGGTGTGGATCCTGCCGAGCCAGCGCGCGCAGGCCGAATCGCTGGGGTACACGGTCGTCGATGCGGCGACCGTGATCGCCACGCATCTGTCGCACCTGGTGCGCGAGCGTGCGGCGGAACTGCTCGGCCACGAGGAAGTGCAGCAGCTGCTGGCGACGCTGGGCCGCGCCTCGCCGCGCCTGATCGAAGACCTGACGCCGAAGCTGCTACCGCTGTCGACCATCGTGCGCGTGCTGCAGTCGCTGCTGGCCGAACGCGTGCCGGTACGCCAGCTGCGGCAGATCGTCGAAGCGCTGCTGGAGCACGGCCCGCATACGCAGGACCCGGCGCTGCTGACGGCCGCGGTGCGCACCGCGCTGGGCCGCTTCATCGTCCAGGAACTGAACGGACTGGGCGCCGAACTGCCCGTCTATACCTTGGCGCCGGCTTTGGAACGGGTATTGCAGGACTCCGTCAGCGGCCAGGGCGCCGCGCTGGAACCCGGACTCGCCGAGCGTCTGCATCAGAACCTCAGCGAGTGCGTCACCCGCCAGGAAAGCCGCGGCGAACCCGCCGTGCTGCTGGTCCCCGGCGGGATCCGTTCGGCGATCGCCCGGCTCGTGCGGCACAGCGTCCCCGCGCTGACCGTCCTGGCCTACGGCGAGGTGCCGGAGGACAAGCGGTTGCGGTTGGTGGGGGCGGTGGGGTGATTTCGATCCGTGATTCGTGATTCGTGATTTGTGATTCGTCAGGAGCAAACGCCGATGGCCCACAGGTACCGACCACATCACCGCCGCAGTTGTTCACCGCTTTGACGAATCACTAATCACGAATCACGAATCACGGCTCTCACCATGCGAATCAAACGTTTCACCGCCCCCGACATGCGCACCGCGCTGCGCATGGTGCGCGACGAACAGGGTCCCGACGCGGTGATCCTGTCGAACCGTCCGGTCGAGGAAGGCATCGAGATCGTCGCCGCCACCGACTACGACGAATCGCTGGCGCAGCAGGCCCTGCGCGCCGCCTTGCCGTCGCTGCCGGCCACGCCGGCGCCGGTGGCGTCGCCGAGCACGCCGGCGACGGTGGCTGCGGTGCCGGTGGCGAAGCAGCCCGAAGCCGATCGACTCCCTCCCCTGCGTGCAGGGGAGGGTTGGGAAGGGGTCGCGAAGCCGCGCAGCGGCGAGCTTGCACGCCATACAACCAACCGCGCAGGGCTCGGCGCTACCGCGCCGGGCTCCCTCCTCCCAACCCCGGCCTCCAAGGAGGGGGAGGAGCAAAACCGCTCCGCGGCGAACTCGGAAGAGAAATCGCGCTTCGGCTCGCTCGCCGCGCTGCTGACCAAGCCATCGAAGTCCAAGCCCGCCTGGACCGCGCCGGTCGGCGAAGCGCCGCGCGAGGACGCGCGCGCCCACATGGAGCGCATCGAAATGAAGAACGTGGAACCTGCGCAGGCCACGCGCGTCGAACTCGAACGCGACGAACCGGCCGTGGTCACGTTGTCCGCCGGCGCGCAGCCGCGCGCGAAGATCGCCGAATCGCCGATCCGGGGCCGCGCCGTGTTCGCCATCGGCGACGGCACGCCGCTGCAGACCGCGCCGCGCATGCCGAAGTCCGAAACGGTCGTGACGGCCTCGCCGCTGCCGCCGCCGGACACCTCGCGTTTCGACGCGATGATGGCGGCGCTGATTCCGCAGGGGGAGAAGTTCGAAGCGACGGCGGCGGCCTTCTCGAATGCCGCCATCGCCGAAGCGGCTGCGAACGCCGGCAAGGTCGCCGCCAGCAACGAGGCAATGCGGGAGAGCGCCACCGATCGGGAGGAGGCCGCGCCCACGGCCGCCTCTCCGATCGGTGGCGCTGTCCTCTCTTCCGACGCTTCGGCGAGTGGTGCGGGCGAGTACCGCAGCCTTGCGGATCTGTGGAGCGATGACGCGTTGCTTCCTTCTCCTGGAGGTCGGGATCACGTCGAAGAGGTCGCTGCCGCAGGGGGTTCTGCCTCCTACATCGATCTGTTGAGCAATCCCTCCGTTGCCCCTCACCCCAACCCCTCTCCCGTGGGGAGAGCGGCCCAGTCGGCCGCGATCTCGAACGTCGCCCCGAACAGCGCCGCTGCGAAAGCCGAAGCCCCCCACCTCCACGCCGTCCCCGACAACCGCGACCCCGCCTTCATCGCCATGCGCGACGAACTGGCGACCATGCGCGCCCTGATCGAGCGCGAACTCGGCCAGCTCACCGTCGAACGCCTGCGCGGATCGCCGGCGCGGGCCGCCGCGTTCGACATGCTGCTGCGCTACGGCTGCGACGAAAATCTGGCGCAGACCATCGCCGGCCGCATCGACGCCCGCCTCGAGCCGGCGCAGATCCGCGAACCGGTGCTGGAAGAACTGGCGCGCGCGATTTCCGTCGCCCGCCACGAACCCATCGACGACGGCGGCGTGATCGCCCTGGTCGGCCCGACCGGCGCCGGCAAGACGACCACCGCCGCCAAGCTCGCCGCGCGCTTCGCCCAGCGCCACCGCGCCCGCGACGTCGCCCTGGTGACCACCGATACCGAACGCCCCGGCGCCACGGAGCAGCTGCACATCCTCGGCCGCCGCCTCGGCGTGACCGTGTGCGAAGCCGCCGGCCCGGAGGCGCTGAACGACGCGCTCGACCAGCTCGCCGACTACCCGCTGGTGCTGGTCGATACCGCCGGCCACGGCCTGCGCGACCGGGCGCTGCTCGGCCAGATCCTCTGGCTGCGCGCCGCCAAGCGCGTGCGCAGCCTGCTGGTGCTGCCGGCCAACACCAACGCCCACGACCTGGGCGAAGTGGTCCGCCGCTACCGCCCGGCCTCGCCGGAAGGCGTGGTGCTGACCAAGCTGGACGAGACCGGCCGCCTGGGTTCGCCGCTGTCGGTGCTGGTCCAGCAGGGCCTGAGCCTGGCCTACACCACCGACGGACAGGCGGTTCCGGCCGACATCGCCGCCGCCGATGCACATCGCCTCGTTTCGACCCTCGAGAAAGTGCGACGTGCTGCCGATAACCCCCTCGGGTCTCTCGATTCCCGCCCTGTGACCCTCCCCACCGAGGACCGCCATGCATTCGCCAGCTGATCTCAACGCCACCTCCGCCGCCAACGGCAGCGCGCGCGCGCCGGTACGCGTCATCGCGGTGGCCAGCGGCAAGGGCGGCGTGGGCAAGACCTCGGTGTCGGTGAACCTCGCCATGTCGCTGGTCCACGCCGGCCAGCGCACGCTGCTGCTGGACACCGACCTGGGCCTGGCGAACGTCGACGTGATGCTCGGCCTGTCGCCGCAGTTCACCCTTGCCGACGTCTTCGCCGGCCGCTGCGAACTGCAGGACACGCTGCTGGAAGGCCCGCGCGGTTTGTGGGTCGTCCCCGCCGCGTCGGGCAAGCGCCACATGACCGAACTGCTGCCGCAGCAGCACGTCGGCCTGGTGCACGCCTTCTGCCAGCTCGACCTGCCGCTGGACGCGATGGTGGTCGACAACGCCGCCGGCATTTCCGACAGCGTGCTGACCTTCTGCCAGGCCGCGCAGGACGTGATCGTGGTGGTCTGCGACGAGCCGGCCTCGGTCACCGACGCCTACGCGCTGATCAAGGTGCTCAGCCGCGAGCGCGGCGTCACCCGCGTGCAGGTGCTGGCGAACCAGGTCAACAACGCGATCGAGGGCAAGCAGCTGTTCGAGAAGCTCGAACGCGTCAGCGCGCGCTTCCTCGATGTCACCCTGCACTACCTCGGCGCGATCCCGCGCGACGAATGGCTGCGCCGCGCGATCCAGCGTCAGGAAGCCGTCGTCGAGGCCTTTCCCGGCTGCCCGTCGGCGCTGGCCTTCCGCGACATCGCGCGACGCGCCGGCAGCTGGCAGTCGCCGCTCGGCCCGCGCGGCGGCGTGGAGTTCTTCATGGAACGCCTCGTCGCCCATGGCGCGAATGCCGCCAACGCCAACGACCCGCTGAGGAGCGCCGTCGCATGAACGCCGCCGCCGCCCAATACAAGGCGACCCAGCGCGCGGCCGACCACGGCAACGCCACGGAGATCGTCGAGAAACACGGCGAACTGGTGCGCCGCATCGCGCACCACCTCGCCGCGCGACTGCCCGCGAGCGTGGAGATCGACGACCTGATCCAGGCCGGCATGCTCGGCCTGATCGACGCGGCGCGGAATTTCCAGGCCGATCAAGGCGCCGCGTTCGAAACATATGCATCCATCCGCATCCGCGGCGCGATGATCGACGAGATCCGCCGTGGCGACTGGGTGCCGCGTTCGGTGCATCGCCGTTATCGCGACGTGGTCGCGGCGACACGCGAGGTCGAACAGCGCACCGGCCGCGCCGCGACCGCGCAGGAAGTGGCGGTCGCGCTCAACGTCCCGCTCGACGAATACCACCGCATGCTCGAGGACGCCGCGCGCGGCCAGCTGATCAGCCTGGAAGCGCACCTGGACGAACACGACGGCGAACCGCACCTGGCGCACCACGCCGGCGCGACGCCCGCGCGCGAGTTCGAGCAGGTCGCCTTCAAGGAAGCGCTCGGCGCGGCCATCGGCCATCTGCCCGAGCGCGAACAGCTGGTGCTGTCGCTGTACTACGAGCAGGAACTGAACCTGCGCGAGATCGGCGCGGTACTCAACGTATCCGAATCGCGCGTGTGCCAGATCCACGGCCAGGCGATGCTGCGGTTGCGCTCGCGCCTGGGCGAATGGCGCGGGACGCACGGCGATGACGACGACGAGTTCTGACCGCCCGGGCAAGCGCAGCGCACCCGGGGACCCACGCGCACGACCCGGGTGCGCTCCGCTTGCCCGGGCTGCAACCGCCTGATCTTCCCTTTTGAACCACTTCGTATCGAGCAAGCCCACATGGACAAGAACATCCGCATCCTCATCGTCGACGACTTCTCGACCATGCGCCGCATCGTCAAGAACCTGCTCAACGATCTGGGCTTCCACAACACCGCCGAGGCCGACGACGGCTCGACCGCGCTGATCGAGCTGAAGAAGGCGCCGTTCGACCTGGTCGTCACCGACTGGAACATGCCGGGCATGCCGGGCATCGACCTGCTCAAGGCGATCCGCGCCGACGCGTCGCTGGCGAAGATCCCGGTGCTGATGGTCACCGCCGAAGCCAAGCGCGAGCAGATCATCGAAGCCGCGCAGGCCGGCGTGAACGGCTACGTCATCAAGCCGTTCACCGCGGCGACGCTGGAAGACAAGCTCAACAAGGTGTTCGAGCGCCTGGGAGCCGCCGCGTGACCGACGCGCCCTCCTTCGAGAAGGCGCTCAGCGAGGATCGGCAGGCCGTCATCGCGCGCCTGCACGCGGCGCTGTGGGCGCTGGAACACGACGACCTCGCCGGCTGGCGCAGCAACGTCGACGCGCTGATCCAGTGGCGCAGCCAGCCGCTGGTGCAGGGCCTGGCGAAGCTCGCGCGCGAACTGGACACCGCGCTGGGCAACGGCAGCGCGAATCCGAACGCATCGCTGCCGGAAGCCTGCGCGCGCCTCGAGCACGTCGTGCACGTGAGCGAGGACGCGAGCCATCGCACGCTCGATTTGATCCAGGAATGCGGCGTCCTGCTGGGCACGCTGCCGGATGCATCGACCGACGAACAAGCCGCGACCATCGCCGCGATCCGCTCGCGCATGTCGGAAATGACCGCGGCGCAGGGCTATCAGGACCTCACCGGCCAGATCATCCGCCGCGTCGTCGAACTCGTCCGTGCGGTGCATGCGGGTCTGGGCGAGATCACCGACGGCGAGGCGACGCCAATCCACCTTAGCCACCTCAACCACAACAACCGCGGTTACGGCCCGTCGGTGGCGGGCGTGGACCCGACGCCCGCGACGCAGGAAGACGCGAACGATCTGCTGTCGTCGCTGGGGCTTTGAGGCGTTCGACGCGAGTCATGCCGATGAGAACGGATGAAGCAAATCGCGGCGCGCGTCGCTCTTGTAGCCCGGGTAAGGCCGAAGGCCGCACCCGGGGCAACGTCTCCGGCGCCGCAAACCCCGGGTGCGCTTGGCTTACCCGGGCTACCAACGCCGGGCTCCGCGTGACCGCGTCACTCGTTCCTCACCCCTCTCCTCTCGTTTCCTGCTCATGAGCGCCATCGCCAACGACATCGCCGCCGACTTCCTGATCGAAGCGCGCGAGATCCTCGACCAGCTCGGCGAGCAGATGGTCGCGCTGGAACACGCGCCGACCGATCGCGACGCGCTCAACGCCGTGTTCCGCGGTTTCCACACCATCAAGGGCGGCGCGGGCTTCCTCGACTTCGGCCCGATGGTGGAGATCTGCCACGCGGTGGAGGATCGCCTCAACGTCGCGCGCGACGGCACCGTGCCGATGGACGCGGACGCGTTCGACGGTGCGCAGCAGTCGCTGGACCTGCTGGTGGACATGCTCGCGGCCGTGTCGAACGGCGAGGAACCCGAACACGCACCGGCCGGGTTGCTGCAGTCATTGCGCGACGGCGCGAAGGGTTTCGTCACGCACGTGCCGACGATTTCGGCGAAGCCGGTCGCGAAGCCGGCCCCTGCGGGCGACGCAATCGCACGGACTTCACCTCCTCCCCATCTCTCCCCGCAGGCAGCGGGAGGAGCAAAAGCCGCGGCTCCTTCAAAAGCCGCCGAAGACCCCACCGTCCGCGTCGACGTGCGCCGCCTGGACGCCATGGTCGACCTGGTCGGCGAACTGGTGCTCGCGCGCAACCGCCTGAAGACCATCCGCCCGCGCCTGCGCGACGAGGACCTCGACCGCGCCGTGACCGCGCTCGACGTCGCCACCTCGCGTTTGCAATCGGCGGTGATGATGGTGCGCATGCAGCCGGTCGGACGCGTGTTCGCGCGCTTCCCCAAGCTCGCGCGCGACGTCGCGCGGCAGGTGAAGAAGTCGGTCGAACTGGAGATCATCGGCGCGGAAACCGAACTGGACCGCAACCTCGTCGAAGCGCTGGCCGATCCGCTCGTGCACCTGGTGCGCAACGCGATCGACCACGGCATCGAATCGCCCGAGGCGCGCCGCGCCGCCGGCAAGCCCGAACAGGGCATCGTGCGCCTGTCGGCGCAGCAGGAAGGCGACCATGTCTCGATCGAAGTCAGCGACGACGGCGCCGGCATCGATCCGGAAAAGATCCGCCGCAGCGCAATCAGGAAGGGCCTGATCGATTCCGATGCCGCCGCGCGGCTGACCTCGGACGAATGCCTCAACCTGATCTTCATGGCCGGCTTCTCCACGCGCAGCGAAGTCAGCGACCTGTCCGGGCGCGGCGTCGGCATGGACGTGGTGCAGTCGAAGATCCGCGAACTGTCCGGCCAGGTGCAGATCCATTCGGAGGTCGGGCGCGGTTCGCGCTTCGCGATCCGCGTGCCGCTGACGCTGGCGATCCTGCCGACGCTGCTGATCGAACTGGACGAGGACGTCTACGCGCTGCCGCTGGTGCGCGTGGTCGAAGTGCTCGCGCACGAGCGCATCGAACCGCTGTGGGTCGACGGCCAGCGCATGCTCGACCTGCGCGACGAACCGCTGCCGCTGATCGAGCTGCGCACCTGGCTCGGCCTGCCGCCGGAACCCGGCGCGGCGACGACCTGCGTGGTGCTGCAGTCGGGCGATTCGCGCTTCTGCCTGACGGTGGATCGCGTGCGCGGTCGCGAGGAAGTGGTCATCAAGGCCCTGCCCCGCACGCTGCGCGGCCTGGCCGGTTACGCCGGCGCCAGCCTGGTCGGCGACGGCCGCATGGCGCTGATCCTGGATGTCGACGCGCTGCTCAGGACCGGCCTGCGGGCCAGGAACGAAGGCCGGGGAACCAGGAACGAGTGAAGGCAGGCCGGCTCAAGTCGGGCAGGCGGCAACCGTTAAGAACTAGGAACGGGTGAACAGGAACGAGACACGAGTGAGCGCTGACGTCCCTGCTCGTTTCCCGCTGCTCTTCCCTCGTTCCTGAGCCAGGACCATCGACCCATGGACAGACTCTCCGTCATCGGCATCGTACTCGCGCTGGTCGCCCTGGTCGGCGGCAGCATCCTGAAGGGCGCAGGCCTCTCCGGCCTGTGGTCGCCGGCGGCGTTCGTCATCGTGATCCTGGGCACGTGCGCGGCGATCCTGGTGCAGACGCCGATGGCGACGTTCAAGCGTGCGCTGGCGATCGTGCGCTGGGTGTTCCGCCCGCCGGTGCAGGACCGTCCGGCGATGATCGCGCGCCTGGTCGAGTGGTCCACCGTCGCGCGCCGCCAGGGCCTGCTCGGCCTGGAAGCGGAAGTGCAGGCGCAGGACGATCCGTTCGTGCGCAAGGGCCTGCAGATGGTGGTCGACGGCGTGGAGCCCGAATCGATCCGGCAGATGCTGGAGATCGAACTGCACGGCCAGTCGCAGCGCGACCTCGCCGCGGCGAAGGTGTTCGAGGGCGCCGGCATCTATTCGCCGACGCTGGGCATCATCGGCGCGGTGCTCGGCCTGATGGCGGTGATGAAGAACCTCGCCGACCCGAGCAAGCTCGGCCACGGCATCGCCGCCGCGTTCACCGCGACGATCTACGGCATCGGCCTTGCGAACCTGATGCTGCTGCCGATCGCGGCCAAGCTGAAGGGCCTGATCAACCAGCAGGCCGACGAGCGCGAGATGATCATCGAAGGCCTCATCGGCATCGCCCAGGGCGAGAACCCGCGCAACATCGAAGCGCGGCTCAACGGCTTCGTGGTCTGACGGAGCGCGCACGATCATGGCCGGTCGCCGCCGACACCAGCACGAGGAGCACGCCAACCACGAAGCGTGGGCGATCCCCTATGGCGACCTGATCACGCTGCTGCTCGCCTTCTTCGTGGTGATGTACGCGATTTCCTCGATCAACGAGGGCAAGTACCGCGTGCTGGCCGATGCGCTGTCGTCCGCGTTCGGCGGACCGCCGCGCACGGTGACGCCGATCCAGCTGGGCATGCACCAGCTGCGCGGTTCGGCGTTCGATCGTCCCTCGCTGGTGACGCCGGGTTCGAAATCCGGGCCGTCCTCGTCCACGCCCATCGCCTCGCCGCGCATGAAGCAGGTGCTCGACATGCCGACCTTCGGCGCCAGCGGCAGCGCGAAGGAGGCCGCGCGCCAGGTGAGCGAACGCGAGTCGGCGCAGGGCGCGCAGCTGCATTCGATCGGCCGGCGCATCCAGGAGGCGCTGTCGGAACTGGTGAAGCAGAAGCTGGTCACCGTGCGGCGCAGCTACAACTTCCTGGAAGTCGAGATCCAGAGCGACATCCTCTTCGCCAGCGGCGTCGCGGTGCCCAACCCGCGCGCGGTCGACACCGTGCGCCGCATCGCCACCGTGCTGGCCGACGAGCCCAACGCGCTGCGCGTGGAGGGTTACACCGACAACATGCCGATCGCGACGGCGCAGTTCCCGTCGAACTGGGAACTGTCGACCGCGCGCGCGGCGAGCATCGTCCACGTGATGGCGCAGGCGGGCATTTCGCCGGCGCGCCTCGCGGTGGTCGGCTACGGCGAATACCAGCCGGTCGCCGACAACGCCACGCCCGAAGGCCGCAACGCGAACCGCCGCGTGCTGCTGGTGATCCTCGCCAGTCCGCAGGGCCCTGACGCGGTCGAGGACCGCTCGCCGCCGACGATCGCCATGGACGACGACGCGGCTGATGACGACACGGCCGACGACGTCGCCGCCGACCTCTACCCCGCCGCGAAGGCGCCGGGCGCCGCCGCGGCCGCCGCGCGCGCGCATGGCGCGGGGAACGACGGCATCGCCGCCGAAACCGATCGCACCGCCGCCGACGCCGCGCGTGCGGCGGCGGCACGAACGAATTCCACCACCACCCAACCGGGAGCGGGCTGATGCGCGCCTGGGCAATCGCCAACCAGAAGGGCGGCGTCGGCAAGACCACGACGTCGCTGTTGCTTGCACGCGGCCTCGCGACCGCGGGAAACCGCGTGCTGCTGCTCGACCTCGATCCGCACGCGTCGCTGACGCGCGCCTTCGAGATCCCCGCCGATCCGCCGCCATCCGGCACCCACGACCTGTTCAGCGGCAGCGGTGCCGGGCTGCTCGAACTGGCGCGCTACACGCACGTGCCCGACCTGCAGGTCGTCGCCGCGCAGGCCGCGCTGGCGACGCTGGAACGCCGCGGCGCGACGCAGCCGGGCCTGGGCCTGGCGCTCGGTCGCGCGTTGCACACCGTGCGCGAGGTCTACGACTACGTGCTGATGGACTGCCCGCCCACGCTCGGCCTGCTGATGGTCAACGCGCTGGCGGCGGCCGATCGCCTGATCGTGCCGACGCAGACCGACCCGCTCGCGCTGCACGGCCTGGCCGACATGCTGCGCACGGCGGAGATGGTCGAGCGTTCGCGCCGCCGCCCGCTGCCGCGCCACGTGCTGCCGACGCTGTTCGACCGCCGCACGCGCACGGGCGTGGCGAGCCTGTACGAGTTGCAGGACCGCTACGGCGACCGCGTCTGGACGCACGCCGTGCCGATGGACACGCGCCTGCGCGATGCGGCCTCGCTGGTGAAGGCCGATCCGCCGGACGGTCGCGGCGTCGACATGTACCGGCGCGCATTGAAGTGGCTGCTGGAGCAGGAAGCCGCCGGCGATCAGCACAAGGAAGCGGCTTGAGATTTGCAGGGCCCTGCGTTGCCGCCTTCGCGCGCGGCGATGCGCCCGTAACGGAACCGACATGAACCATCCCGCCCTCGACGCCTACCTCGACGAACTGCTCGACCTCACGGTCGATGCGGTGGCGCCTGCGCCTGTGGCGGCGAATGCGCCGGTGATGGCGCTGGCGAGCGGTGAGGCTGTCGCTGACGGCAACGCTGCGCCGTCGGTGATCGATGCGGGGTTGCTTGCGGAATTGGACTCCGATCCGTTGTTCGCCGGACAGCTACGCGGCGCGCAGGTGCCGGGCTCCGGGCACGACCGCGCTGTGGACGTCACCCCTCCCCAACCCTCGCCTGCAGGCAGGGGAGGGAGCGTTGAGGCTGCAGCTCACGACGACGTTTCGACGACGTTGATCGACGCGGGTCTGCTTGCCGAACTGGACTCCGATCCGTTGTTCGCGACGAATGCTCCGGCAAGTCCGGCCACGTCGCGGATCGATCCGGGGTTGCTCGCCGAACTGGACTCCGATCCGCTGTTCGCTGCGCCCGAAGTCGCGGCGTCGCAGATCGATCCAGGCCTGCTCGCCGAGCTCGACTCCGACCCCTTGTTCGCTGCGCCGGACGTCGCCGCGCCGCAGATCGATCCCGGGCTGCTCGCCGAACTCGACTCCGATCCGCTGTTCGCCGCGGCCATGGCCGCACCGGCTGCGCCGTCCATGTCGAGCGCCGCGGCTTCTGCTTCGGCGTCGATACCGGCTTCCGCTCCCATCGCCGCACCCGCGCCCGCAACACCCCCGCAACCACCCGCCCACCGCCCCACCAGCGCGCAACCCGACGCCCGCACCGGCCTGCGTCCGGTCGAATTCACCCCGCCCGCGTTGCCGCCGTCGGTCACCACCACGCACCGCTGGCTGCGCGTCGCCGTGGGCGAGGACAGCTACGCGATCGAACTGCTGCGCGTGCAGGAAGTCGGCCGCACCGCGCCCATCGTCGCCATGCGTGGCGCGGCGCCGTCGGTGCTCGGCGCGATGAACCTGCGCGGGCGGATCGTGCCGGTGTTCGACCTGGGGCTGTGGCTCGGCACCGGCCGCGTCACGCCCGACGAGCGCGCGCGCATCGTCGTGGTCGAACGCGACAACGAACTGATCGGCGCACTGGTCAGCGCGGTCGACGACGTGGTGACGCTCGGCCCCGATCGCATCGAACCGCCGCTGATGGCGTCGCCGTCGCGGGCGATCGTGGGTGTCGCGCGCGTGGTGGCGAAGCCGACGGTGCTGCTGGACGCCAATGCCTTGTTCGGGTGAGGAGCGACGCTTGCGCGCCACTGGCGCGCGTCGAGACGAACGACCGGCCATGGATGGACGGGCCGGGCGTTCCGGGAGCTGAAGCGTCCCGCCATGGATGGCAGCGGTGCGTCCGATCGAAGCGGCTCTTGTAGCCCGGGTAAGGCCGAAGGCCGCACCCGGGGCAACGGCGCCGGAGACGATGTTCCCGGGTGCGCTTCGCTTACCCGGGCTACAAACGCCCGCCACGCCACGCACTCAAGTCCTCCCAACCCCCGCCGTTATCCCATTCGAATGACCACGGCGAACCGCACACAGCCATGAACGCACTGCCCCTTCCCTCCGACCTCGGCATCGAACACGTCGCCGACCTGCAGGCCGCGCTGCGCCCGCACCTGGAGGACGCCGAACCGCTTTCGCTCACCGGCGACGCCGTCGAGCGCGTGCACACGGCCGGGCTGCAGATGCTCCATGCCTTCGTGCGCGAACGCGCCGCGCTTGGCCTCGCCACCGTCGTGACCGGCGCATCGCCGGTGCTCGCCGACGCCGCGCGCCAGCTCGCGCTCGCCAAGAGCCTCGGCGTCGACGCGCCGACCGCCTGACCCCATCCCCACCTCTCCTTTCACTTCCAACAGAAGCCGGCCACGATGTCCAAGAACCTGCTGATCGTCGACGACTCCACCTCCATGCGGCAGATGGTCGCCTTCGCCCTCACCGGCGGCGGCTTCAACGTGCGCGAAGCCGAGGACGGCCAGGCCGCGCTCGACGTCGCCAAGACCCAGCGTTTCGACGCCGTGGTGACCGACGTGAACATGCCGCGCATGGACGGCATCGAACTGATCCGCCAGCTGCGCCAGCTGCCCGACTACCGCTTCACCCCGCTGCTGATGCTCACCACGGAATCCGGCGGCGACAAGAAGGCCGAAGGCAAGGCCGCCGGCGCGACCGGCTGGCTGGTCAAGCCGTTCGATCCGGAACAGCTGCTGGCGACGGTCCGCAAGGTCCTGGGCTGAAAGCGAGGAACGAGTGGTGAGGACCCAGAACCTGGCCAGTTGCGCTAGTTGATTCGACCCACCACCGCCGCGCCCTTCCCTCTCGTTTCCCGTTCCTACTCACTCATCACTCGCCCATGGACATCACCCGCTTCCACGCCGCCTTCTTCGAGGAAAGCCGCGAAAACCTGGACGCCATGGAAGCGGGCCTGCTCGCGATGGAGTCCGGTTCGGCAGACGGCGAGACCATCAACGTCGTCTTCCGCGCCGCGCATTCGATCAAGGGCGGCGCGGCGACGTTCGGCTTCACCGCGATCAGCGAACTGACCCACCAGCTTGAAACGCTGCTGGACGAAGCGCGCAGCGGCCGCCGCCAGCTCGACGCCGATGCGATCGGCGCGCTGCTGGTCGCCGGCGATGCGCTGCGCGGCCTGCTCGGCGCGGCCGAACACGGCGATGCGATCGACGAGGCGAATCTCAAGCGCGCGCACGACGGCCTGGCGAAGATGATGGGCCGCGAAGTCGCGTCCGCCGCGAAGACCGAAGCGAAGGCGCCGGAAATCGCCGAATGGCGCATCGGCTTCAAGCCGGCGCCGTCGATGTTCCTGTCCGGCAACGATCCGCTGCGCATCCTGCGCGAGCTGTCCAGCCACGGCGAACTGGGCGTCACCGCGCTCGACAACACGCTGCCGAAGTTCTCCGAACTCGATCCGTACGAGGCCTACCTCGCCTGGGACCTGATGCTGCCCGGCAGCGTGCCGCGCAGCGCGATCGACGACGCGTTCGCGTGGGTCGAGGACCAGTGCGAACTCGCCATCGAAGGCATTCCGGCCACGTCCGCCGTCGCGCCGCCGCCGTCGCCGCTGCCGGAAACGCCCGACAACGTCGTCGCGATCGACACGCGCAACGGCGGCAACGACGCGCGCAAGGCCGGCGCGGGCGACGCCGCCGACTCGTCCATCCGCGTCGCCGTCAACAAGGTCGACGCGCTGATCAACCTGGTGGGCGAGCTCGTCATCACCCAGGCGATGCTGCGCCAGCGCTCCACGCAGCTGGACCCGGTCGCCAACGAACTGCTGCTGTCGGGCCTGGAACAGCTCGACCGCAACACCCGCGACCTGCAGGAAGCGGTGATGGGCGTGCGCATGCTGCCGGTGGAATTCGCCTTCAGCCGCTTCCCGCGCATGGTCCGCGACCTCGCCGCGCGCCTGGACAAGAAGGTGCGCCTGCGCACCAGCGGTGAAGCCACCGAGCTGGACAAGGGCGTGATCGAGAAGATCGTCGATCCGCTCGTGCACCTGGTGCGCAACGCCATCGACCACGGCCTGGAGCTGCCTGCCGAGCGCCGCGCGGCCGGCAAGGACGAGACCGGCACGATCTCGCTCAACGCGCAGCACCAGGGCGGGCACATCGTCATCGAGATCAGCGACGACGGCCGCGGCCTGGATCGCGAGCGCATCCTGCGCAAGGCCGCCGAACGCAACCTGCCCATCGGCGACAACCCGACCGACGCGCAGGTGTGGGACCTCGTATTCCATCCGGGCTTCTCCACCGCCGAACAGCTCACCGACCTGTCCGGTCGCGGCGTCGGCATGGACGTGGTGAAGAAGAACATCGCCGCGCTCGGCGGCCAGGTCGAGATCCGGTCGAAGAAGGGCGCCGGCACCACGGTGTCGATCCGCCTGCCGCTGACGCTGGCGATCCTCGACGGCATGACCGTCGCGGTCGGAGGCGAAGTCTTCATCCTGCCGCTGAATTCGGTGATCGAATCGCTGCAGCCGGCCGCGGGGGATGTACGCACCATCGCCGGCGAGGCGCGCGTGCTGCGCGTGCGCGAGGACTACCTGCCGCTGATCGACCTGGCCTCGCAGTACGGCCTGTCCGCCGGCGCGTCCGCCCACGCGCATGCCGGCGCGAATCCGGGCAACGGAATCGCGGTGGTGGTCGAAGCCGACGGCCAGCGCCTGTCGCTGGAAGTCGACGAACTGCTCGGCCAGCAGCAGGTGGTGGTGAAGAACCTGGAAGCGAACTACCGCCGCGTGCAGGGCATTTCCGGCGCGACGATCCTCGGCGACGGGCGCGTCGCGCTGATCGTCGATGTCGGCGGGCTGGTGCAGGCGCAGCGGATGCCGCAGGCGGCTTGACCGCCCGATGTTGCAGCCCGGGCAAGGCCGCAGGCCGCACCCGGGGTGCACGCCCCAACAAACGCAATACCCGGGTGCGCTGCGCTTACCCGGGCTACAAAAGAACCAGCGAGAGCCCGACATGAACGACATCACCGCCACCATCGAATCGGCCGACGAGTACCTCACCTTCGCCCTGGGCGAGGAGGAGTACGGCGTGGAGATCCTGAAAGTCCAGGAAATCCGCGGCTACGACACCGTCACCCGCCTGCCCGACGCGCCCGACTACATCAAGGGCGTGATCAACCTGCGCGGCACCATCGTGCCGGTCATCGACATGCGCCTGAAGTTCCGCCTCGCGAAGGCCGAATACAACGCGCTCACGGTGATGATCGTGCTCAACGTCGCCGACCGCGTCGTGGGCATGGTCGTGGACAGCGTCTCCGACGTGGTCCGCCTGGAGGCCGAGCAGATCCGCCCGGTGCCGGAAATCGGCGCGACGATCGACCGCCAGTTCATCACCGGCATCGGCACGCACGGCGAGCGCATGCTGATCCTGCTGGAGATCGAGAGGCTGATGACCAGCGCGGAAATGGGCCTGGTCTCTCACGCGGACGCCGCCTGATCGCAACATCGAAGCAGTAACCGGTCGCCGCGGGCGCACATCGCGCGCGGCATCGGGGTTTCCGCAAACGCACGCCAGGCGGAGCGCATCCGCCAAGCCAGCGCAGTTGTAGTCGCACCCAAGGTCCGCCGTCCCCCCGGGCGATCTTTCGTGAGTCACGAATCAGCGTAGTGATGGACGCCGCATCGCACGCGGCGTCTTCGATTTGACGACACCCGAGGACCACATCGATGGACACCGCAAGGACCCCGGCCGCCTTCGCCGACCGTCCCCTGTCGCGCCGCGCCGCCACGCCCGCGCCGTTCTGGCGCCGCCTGGCTGCCCTCTTCTCCCCCGCCGCCGACGACCGCATCCAGGACGCGCACGTCGCCGACCTGGAGGGCCGCATCGCCGCGATCGACCGCGTGCAGGCGGTGATCGAGTTCGATCTCGACGGCACCATCGTCCACGCCAACGAGAACTTCCTGGGCACGCTGGGGTATCGGCTCGACGAGATCCGGGGCCGCCACCATTCGATGTTCGTCGATCCGGCGCATGCGAAGAGCGAGGAGTACCGCGCGTTCTGGGCGCGGCTCGCGCGCGGCGAGTTCGATGCCGGCCAGTACCGGCGCCTCGGCAGGGACGGCCGCGAAATCTGGATCCAGGCGTCGTACAACCCCGTGTTCGACCGCGCGGGACGTGCGCGCAAGGTGGTGAAGTTCGCCACCGACATCACCGCGCAGAAGATGCAGGCGGCCGATTCCGCCGGCCAGCTGGCGGCGATCGGCAAGTCGCAGGCGGTGATCGAGTTCGACCTCACCGGCACCATCCTCGCGGCGAACGACAACTTCCTCGCGGTGATGGGCTATGCGCTGGACGACGTGCGCGGCCGGCATCACTCGATGTTCGCCGAGGAGGCGTATCGCCACAGCGCGGAATATCGCGGCTTCTGGGACAAGCTCGGCCGCGGCGAATACGACGCCGGCGTGTACCGCCGCCTGGGCAAGGGCGGGCGCGAGGTGTGGATCCAGGCGTCGTACAACCCGATCCTCGACATGAACGGCCGGGTCGTGAAGGTCGTGAAGTACGCCACCGACATCACCACGCAGGTGCGCGACACCCAGGCGCTGCAGCGCGCGGTCGAACAGACGCACGAAGTGGTCGGCGCCGCGCAGGCGGGCGACCTCACCCGCCGCATCGACATGGCCGACAAGTCCGGCTCGATCGCGCAGCTGTGCGAAGGCATCAACGCGCTGGTGGACACGATGGCCGGCATCCTCGGGCAGATCAGGCTCGCCGCCGACACGATCGGCCTGGGCGCGCGCGAGATCGCGTCGGGCAACAGCGACCTGTCGCAGCGCACCGAATCGCAGGCGGCGTCGCTGGAGGAAACCGCCTCGTCGATGGACGAGCTGACCCACACCGTGCGCCAGAACGCCGACAACGCGCGCCAGGCCAACCAGCTGGCGATCGGCGCCACCCAGATCGCCGCGCGCGGCGGCGAGGCGGTGCGCGAGGTGATCGCCACCATGTCGCAGATCAGCGACTCGTCGAAGAAGATCGCCGACATCATCGGCGTGATCGACGGCATCGCGTTCCAGACCAACATCCTCGCGCTGAACGCCGCGGTGGAAGCGGCGCGCGCAGGCGAACAGGGCCGCGGCTTCGCGGTTGTCGCCAGCGAAGTGCGTTCGCTCGCGCAGCGTTCGGCGAACGCGGCGAAGGAGATCAAGCACCTCATCGGCGATTCGAGCGAGCGCGTGGACACCGGCACGCGGCTGGTGCGCGGCGCGGGCGGCACGATGGACGAGATCGTCGGCAGCGTGAAGCGCGTGGGCGAGATCGTCGCGCGGATCAGCGCGGCCTCGCAGGAACAGAGCGCGGGCATCGAGCAGGTCAACCAGGCCGTCGCGCAGATGGACGAGAGCACGCAACGCAACGCCGCGCTGGTCGAGGAGGCCTCCGCCGCCGCGCGCAGCATGGAGGAACAGGCCGCGCGGCTGATGCAGACGGTGGCGGCGTTCCGGCTGGGGTCGAGCGATGCGCGGCGGGTGGCTGCGAACGAGGGGTCGGGCGGTGTGCGCGATGACGCGCGGACGATGGGGA
The DNA here is from genome assembly GCF_057747855.1 of Lysobacter sp. SCRH-1R. Lineage (NCBI taxonomy): Bacteria > Pseudomonadati > Pseudomonadota > Gammaproteobacteria > Lysobacterales > Lysobacteraceae > Lysobacter > Lysobacter sp. SCRH-1R. The sequence continues at coordinate 3,378,957 of NZ_CM173227.1, forward strand.
CGCTGCGGCAGGTGCCGTCGCGGTTGCCGGCGAACGATTGAGCCCCTCCCGATCAATGCAGCGATGCGACTGCAGCTCTTGTAGCCCGGGTAAGGCCGCAGGCCGCACCCGGGGCAACGCCGCCGGAGACGCGTGACCCCGGGTGCGCTTCGCTTACCCGGGCTACGAAAGCCGCTACGAAAGCCGCATCACCTCGCCACAAGTGACCGACATCCCACTTCCCCCATTCAGCAATAAATCCCGGCAAATACCGCAACTTCGATCTGAATCAAAAACGCGCGGCGCCGATAACGACGGCAAGACGCGCTTCCGCGTCGAGTCCCTGTCGCGGTGCCCCATGCCGAACGTCCTTTCGATTTTCCGTTTCTCCTCCCTCTCCCTGCGCGCGCGCTTCGCGTGGATGATCGCGGTGCTCGCGCTCGGGCTGGTCGTGCTCACCGGCATCGCGGTGCAGCGCAACTACACCGGCCAGATCGCCGACGAGCGCGCCCGCCTGCACACGCGCGTCGCCGCCGCCATGACCGTGGTGCGGCGCTACGCCGACCTGGCGCAGGCCGGAAAGCTCGCCGACGACGTCGCGCGGCGCGAGGCGCTGCTGGTGCTCTCCACGCTGCGCAGCCGCGACGGCACCGATTACCTGTGGGTCAACGACGAGCATCCGCGCATGCTCATGCACCCGCACCAGAAGCAGCTCGTCGGCAAGGACCTCACCGATTACGTCAGCCCCGACGGCAAGCACATCTTCGTGGAGATGGTGAAGGTCGCGCGCGACGGCGGCGGCTTCGTCGATTACCAGTGGGCCAAGCCGGGCGTCGAAGGACCGGTGCTGAAGATCTCCTACGTCGAGCACCTGCCGCGCTGGGGCTGGGTGGTCGGCAGCGGCGAATACACCGACGACATCGCCGCGCGCGCGTGGCGCTTCGCCGGCATGCTGCTGGTGGCGGCGGCGATCGCGCTGGCCGCGGTGATCGTGCTGTGCCTGGTGATCGCGCGCAGCATCGCCGCCTCGGTGCGCGGCGCGACGGAGGCCGCGCAGGCGGTGGCCGACGGCCGCTTCGACCTGGTCATCCACACCGAACAGCGCGACGAGATCGGCCAGCTGCAGCAGGCGCTGGAGCGCATGTGCCGCCGGCTGGAGGACTATTCCAGCGCGCAGGGCGAAATGGCGCGCCGACACGACGAAGGCCAGATCAGCTTCCGCATCGACGAATCCGCCTTCCCCGGTGCGTACGGCCGCATGGTGCGCGAGACTAACGGGCTGGTCGCCTCGCACATCGATTCGATCCAGCGCGCGTTGCAGATCATGGAACGCTACGCGATCGGCGACCTCTCGCAGGACATGGACCGCCTGCCCGGCGAGAAGGCCGTGCTGACGCGGACGATGGATTCGGTGAAGGCGAACCTGCGCGCGATCAACGGCGAGATCCGCCGCCTCGCCGCCGCCGCGGCCGACGGCGATTTCGCCGCGCGCGGCGACGCGTCGCGCTTCGACCACGATTTCCGCGCGATGGTCGACACGCTCAACCGCCTGATGGCCACCGCCGACGAGAACCTCTCCGCGCTGTCCACGCTGCTGCAGGGCGTGGCGAAGGGCGATCTCGCCCAGCGCATGCACGGCGATTTCCGCGGCGTGTTCGCGCGCATGAGCGTGGACGCGAACGAGACGGTCGACCGCCTCGAGCAGATCGTCGGCCGCATCCGCGAAGGTTCGGACGCGGTCGGCAGCGCGGCGGCGGAAATCGCCGCGGGCAACCACGACCTCTCGCAGCGCACCGAGTCGCAGGCGGCGTCGCTGGAGGAAACCGCCTCGTCGATGGAGGAACTCACCTCCACCGTGCGCCAGAACGCCGACAACGCGCTGCAGGCGGACGGCCTGGCGCGCGATGCGGCGGAAGTGGCCTCGCAGGGCGGCGCGATCGTGCACCGCGTGGTGCGCACGATGAGCGCGATCAGCGAATCCTCGCGCCGCATCGGCGACATCATCGGCGTGATCGACGGCATCGCGTTCCAGACCAACATCCTGGCGCTGAACGCCGCGGTGGAAGCCGCGCGCGCCGGCGAACAGGGCCGCGGCTTCGCGGTGGTCGCCGGCGAAGTGCGTTCGCTCGCGCAGCGTTCGGCGAATGCGGCCAAGGAAATCAAGCAGCTGATCACCGATTCGGTGGTGGAAGTGCAGCAGGGCACGCAGCTGGTCGACCAGGCGGGGCGCACGATGGAGGACATCGTGACCAGCGTGAAGAAGGTCAGCGACATCATCGCCGACATCTCCGCCGCCTCGCGCGAGCAGAGCGCGGGCATCGAGCAGGTCAACGGCGCGATCACGCAGATGGACGAGGGCACGCAGCAGAACGCCGCGCTGGTCGAGCAGGCCTCCGCCGCGGCGCGCAGCCTGGAGCAGCAGGCCGCCGAGCTGGTGGAAACGGTGGCGGTGTTCCGGCTGTCGCGATCGGGTGCAGCAGCGGGTGCGACGGTAGATACGGAGCTGGCGCGGATCGCGCGGCGGCGGTAAGCCCCTCTCCCTCCGGGAGAGGGTTGTGGGTGAGGGTCGGGGCAAGCGGTGCGACGACGCCGTCGCGCTGTTGTAGCCCGGGTAAGCGAAGCGCACCGCGCCATTGTGTAATTCAGTTGTGGTTGCGATGACCGCGCCGCAGCGCGTTGCATCGATAAAGCGGCCATTCTCTTGGCGATCCCCGGGTGCGCTTCGCTTACCCGGGCTACAAGAGCAACATCGGCCTCCCTGCGCCCCACAAAAGAAAAACGCGCCGTCTCCGGCGCGTCTTCCTCCCCGCGATGGCGGATGCAGCGGTGCTTACAGCGAGAAGTCCAGGCGCACCTTGCCCTTGCCGCCGCCCGGAGCGAACTCCCACTGCTTCACGGCGCGCACGGCCGACTGCTCGAACACGCGGGCCGGCTTGGCGTTGACGACCGAGACGCTGGCGACCTTGCCGGCCGGGTCCACGGTGAATTCGACTTCGACGAAGCCCTGGGTGCCGGCACGGGCCGCTTCGGCCGGGTACTGCGGCTCGACGCGCTTGATCGGCTTGAGGTCGGCCGAGGCCGGGGCGGCGAAGGACAGGGCCAGCACGGCGATGCCGGCGGCGGTGAGGAGGGAACGGCGCATGGGATGGCTCCTTGGGGATGGTGTCTGGCGACACCGGGGTCATCGGCCGGTTCCGCGGAATCTTTAGCCCTCGAATTCCGGGCGGTTGCAGCCCGGGCAAGGCCGCAGGCCGCACCCGGGGCAACGCCACCGCAGACGCGCCCCCGGGTGCGCTTCGCTTACCCGCTACAGGAGCCGTGCGCCCTCGCACCGGGTAAGGGCCGGACCCGCAAAGTCCCTCACCTAAAGTTTCCCTCCCCCGCGCCGATGCAACGGATGTCGACCCGAAAGGGTCCGTTCCGCACGAGAGGATCCATGTCCACCCTTGCACACCGTCGGCCGTCGGCCACCCTGCTGGACCGCTTCCTGGGTCCGGCCACCCGCCTGATGTCGCAGTTGCGCTTCAACCAGAAGGCCATCGTCATCGGCGCGGCCTTCATGCTCACCTGCGGCGTACTGGCCGGCATCCTCGTGGTGCGTTCCAACGCCGAGGTCAGCGCCGCGACGAAGCAACGCGACGCGGTCGTGGGCCTGGGCCACCTGCATCGCGCGATGCTGGCGATCCAGCAGCACGAGCTGCAGGTCGTGCGCAAGTTCGCCAAGGACGAGGTGTCCGACCAGGCGCTGCAGGAATCGGCCGCGCAGGTCGCGCGCGAACTCGACGCGCTCACTGCCTGGCAGGCGCGCAACCTGCCCGCGTCGGCCCTGCCGGCCGCGCTGAAGGACGCCCGCGCCGCGTGGGACAAGGCCAACGGCGAACACGGCGATTCGGCCGCCGCCGCGACCGACCACGGTGTCGCGGTGCGCAAGCTGGGCGAAGTGCACGGCCTGATCGCCGACGAAACCGGCCTGGCGCAGGCCCAGAACCCCGCCGTGCTCTACATGGGCCGCGCCGCGACCGTGTGGGTGCCGACGCTGGCCGAATACACCCAGCAGCAGAGCGCCACCGCGTTGCGCGTGCTGGGCGACGGCGCGATCTGGGTCGACGACCGCACCGGCCTGGCTGTCTCGCGCAACATGCAGGACTACGTGCGCACGCGTTCGGAAATCGAGATCAAGGACGCCGAAGAGGAAATGGCCGAGCTGGCCGCGACCATCGGCGCGCCGTTCCGCAAGGCGCTCGATGCGGTCGCCAAGCAGAACGCCGACATCCAGAAGCACATCCTCGACGCCGAAACGCCGGTGCTGCCGGTGAAGATCATGGCCGCGCGCACCGAGGCCACGCGCCTTGCGCTCGCCTCCGCGCTGTCGGCCGCGAACGCCTCGCTCGACCACGCCGCCTCGACGGAAATCTCGCGCCTGCAACAGCGCACCGCGTGGACGCTGGGCTCGTGCATCCTGATCCTCGCGCTGGCGACCTACCTGTTCCTCGGCTTCAGCCGCAGCACGCGCGCCGCGCTGAAGGAAGTGCAGGACGCCTCCGATCTGCTCGCACGCGGCGAATTCCCCGACGCGGTGCGCGTGGACAGCCGCGACGAAGTGCGCGACATCGCGCGCGGGCTGGAACGCGCCATCAACACGCTGCGCAACTTCGCGGGCGCGCAGCGTGAACTGTTCGAAGCGCACCAGGCCGGCGAGATCGACCGCCGCCTGCAAAGCGACGACTTCCCCGGCGCCTACGGCCAGATGGCCGGCGAAGTGAACACGCTGGTGGATTCGCACATCCAGGTGAATACCCGCGCGATCGAGATCGTCGCCGCCTACGCGCGCGGCGACCTGTCGCGCGACATGGACCGCCTGCCGGGCCAGAAGGCGCGCATCACCGACGCCGTGGATTCGGTGAAGAGCGGCATGAACGCGATCAACGCCGAGATCAAGACGCTGGTCGACGCCGCCGTCGCGGGCGATTTCAGCCGTCGCGGCGATGCGTCGGCGTTCGAGTTCGTCTACCACGACGTGGTGCAGTCGCTGAACCAGCTGATGGCCACCGCCGAGGAAGGCCTGCACGAAGTCGGCACGCTGCTGTCGGCGGTCGCCGACGGCGACCTGAACCGCCGCGTCGAAGTGGAACTGCCGGGCCAGTTCGGCCGCCTCGCCGGCGATGCGAACCGCACCGTCGACCAGCTCGCGCAGATCGTCGGCCAGATCCGCCAGGGTTCGGATGCGATCAGCTCGGCCGCGGCGGAAATCGCCGCCGGCAACAACGACCTGTCGCAGCGCACCGAGCAGCAGGCGGCGTCGCTGGAAGAAACCGCCTCGTCGATGGAAGAGCTCACCAGCACGGTGCGCCAGAACGCCGACAACGCGCGCCAGGCCAACCAGCTGGCGCAGAGCGCGGCCGAAGTCGCCGGCCAGGGCGGCACGGTGGTGGGCGAAGTGGTCGAGACGATGAACGCGATCAACCAGTCGTCGAAGAAGATCGCCGACATCATCGGCGTGATCGACGGCATCGCCTTCCAGACCAACATCCTGGCGCTGAACGCGGCGGTGGAAGCCGCACGCGCCGGCGAACAGGGCCGTGGTTTCGCGGTGGTGGCCGCCGAAGTGCGCTCGCTCGCGCAGCGTTCGGCGAATGCGGCGAAGGAGATCAAGCAGCTGATCACCGACTCGGTCGGCAAGGTCGAGGAAGGCAGCCAGCTGGTCGACCAGGCCGGCCGCACGATGCACGAGATCGTGACCAGCGTGAAGAAGGTCACCGACATCATCGCCGACATCTCGGCGGCGTCGCAGGAACAGAGCTCGGGCATCGAGCAGGTCAACAACGCGATCACGCAGATGGACGAGGGCACGCAGCAGAACGCGGCGCTGGTCGAACAGGCGTCGGCCGCCGCGCGCAGCCTGGAACAGCAGTCCGAGCAGCTGGTGCAGACCGTCGCGGTGTTCCGCCTCGCGCAGGCCAGTGCCACGCAGGCCGCACGCGCCGCGCAGGCGACGGTGGTGGAGATGCCGGCGGCCAAGCCGCCGCGCGCCAAGCCCGCCGCGCCGGCCGCTTCCGCATCGCCCGCCAAGCCCGCAACGCGCAAGGTGCGCGCCACGGCGGCGGCGAATGCGGATGGGGATTGGCAGGAGTTCTGAGCCGTATTGCCGTGAAGCCCTCTCCCTTCGGGGTGAGCTCCTCTCCCTGCTTGCAGGGGGAGGTTGGGAGGGGGTCGTGAGGCGCGAGAGCGCCGAGCTCAATGCAAGTGCACTGGCGTAACCGCGCTGTGCACTTCACCCCTCCCCAACCCTCCCCTGCAAGCAGGGGAGGGAGCAAGAAGCCAAGGCGGGCGCCCAGCGAACCGAAGCACTCGCTTCTCACTCCTCACCCTCGTTCCTCCTCACTCGCCCCTGGCCCCATGCGTCCTTCCCCGCGCACCTCCGACGACCGCGAGTTCACCTTCGACGAACGCGACTTCCGCCGCGTCTGCCGGATGATCCGCGACCACGCCGGCATCCACCTGCACCCGCACAAGCGCGACATGGTCTACAGCCGCCTCGCGCGGCGCGTGCGTGCGCTGGACATGGAACGCTTCGGCGATTACCTCGACTACGTCGAGGCCGATCCCGACGCCGAGCTGCAGGGCTTCATCAACGCGCTCACCACCAACCTCACCTCGTTCTTCCGCGAGTCGCACCACTTCGACCTGCTCGCCGACCACCTGCGCGCGCATTGCCGCGACGGCGCGTCGATCTGGTGCAACGCCGCCTCCACCGGCGAGGAGCCGTACACGCTGGCGATCACCGCCTGCGAGGCGTACGGCACGATGACGCCGCCGGTGCGCATCCTGGCCACCGACATCGACACCAACGTGCTGCAGACCGCCGCGCGCGGCGTGTATCCGGTGGAGCGCATCAACGCGCTGTCGCTGCAACGGCGCCGCCAGTTCTTCCAGCGCGGCGACGGGCCCAACGCGGGGCTGTGCCGGGTCAAGCCGGAGCTGCAGGCGCTGATCGAATTCCGCCCGCTCAACCTGCTCGATGCCGACTACGGCCTACGCGGCGGTTTCGACGCGGTGTTCTGCCGCAACGTGATGATCTATTTCGACAAGGCCACGCAGTACCAGGTGCTCACGCGCATCGCACCGCTGATCGCGTCCGATGGCCTGCTCTTCGCCGGGCATTCGGAAAGCTTCGGCCACGCGCACGACCTGATCACGCCCTGCGGCCGGACCACCTACCGCCCCGCCTCCCGCACCGACCCCCGCCGATAGACGCAGCGACCATGAACGCCGCCATTCCCGCCCGTCCCGCGATCGAGCCGGGCAGCTATTTCGATCCGGTGCTGCAGACCGAGGCGATCAAGCTGCTTCCGGCCGATTACCGCGTCACCGATCGCCCGATCGCGCTGGTCACGCTGCTGGGCTCGTGCGTGGCCGCGTGCCTGTACGACCCGATGCTGCAGGTCGGCGGCATGAACCACTTCATGCTGCCCGGCGGCGAAGCGGGCTCGGTGTCCTCGCGCTACGGCGCGCACGCGATGGAACTGCTGATCAACGACCTGCTCAAGCGAGGCGCGCGCCGTGCGCGGCTGATGGCGAAGGTGTTCGGCGGCGGCAACGTGCTGTCGGGCTTCTACAGCGATCCGATCGGCACGCGCAACGCGAGCTTCGTGCTGGAATACCTCACCGCCGAGCGCATCCCGGTGATGGCGCAGGACCTGGGCGACATCCACCCGCGCAAGGTCTGCTTCTTCGCGCAGACCGGGCGCACGCTGGTCAAGCGCCTGCCGTCGGCACGCAACGACGTGATCGTCGACGCCGAACGCGCCTACTACGGTCGCCTCGCCCGCGAGCCGGTCGCCAGCGGCAGCGTGGAGTTGTTCTGATGAACGCGGCCGTACGTACTCCCGCACGCGGTCCCATCCGCGTGCTCGTGGTCGACGACTCGGCGCTGGTGCGCCAGTTGATGACGCAATTGCTGGAGGCCGATCCGGGCATCCAGGTCGTCGGCAGCGCGGCCGATCCGTACATCGCGCGCGACAAGATCAAGCAGCTCGAACCCGACGTGCTCACGCTCGACGTCGAGATGCCGCGCATGGACGGCCTGACCTTCCTGCGCAACCTGATGCGCCTCAGGCCCATGCCGGTGGTGATGGTCTCCACGCTGACCGAGCGCGGCGCGCAGGTGACGCTGGACGCGCTCGCGCTGGGCGCGGTGGATTTCATCGCCAAGCCCAAGCTCGACGTCGCGCGCGGGCTGACCGAATACGCCGGGCTGCTGATCGAGAAGGTCAAGCAGGCCGCGAAGGCGCGCGTGGTGCCGCCCTCGCCGGCCCGCGTCGCCGAGGCGTCGGCGATGCCGGCGGTGGCGTATCGCACGACGCACCGGCTGATCGCGATCGGCGCCTCCACCGGCGGCACCGAGGCGATCCGCGAAGTGCTCTCGCAGATGCCGGCCGATGCGCCGGCGACGGTGATCGCGCAGCACATCCCGGGCGCATTCAGCGCGCCCTTCGCCGATCGGCTTGATCGGCACAGCCGCATGACGGTGATCCACGTCGAACGCGACCAGGAACTGCTGCCGGGGCATGCGTACGTCGCACCGGGCGGTCGTCACCTGCGCGTGTTCCGCAGCGGTGCGCGCTGGCATTGCCGGCTCGGCGACGACGATCCGGTGCGCCGTCATCGTCCCAGCGTGGACGCGCTGTTCGATTCGGTGGCCGAACACGTCGGCGCCAACGCCAGCGCCGCCCTGCTGACCGGCATGGGCGACGACGGCGCGCGTGGCCTGCTCGCCTTGCGCAAGGCCGGCGCGGCGACGATCGCGCAGGACGAGGCCAGCAGCGTCGTCTGGGGCATGCCCGGCGCGGCGGTCGCACTCGGCGCGGCGCAGGAAACCGTGCCGCTGTCGCTGGTCGCGCAGAAGTTGTTGTCGGGCACCGCGCACGAGTAACGAACGCCTGCGTTTGTAGCCCGGGTAAGGCCGCAGGCCGCACCCGGGAAACAGGTCGCCGCGACGTTCGACCCCGGGTGTGCTTCGCTTACCCGGGTTGCAGGAGCCGACAACCGACTGATGCGGCGCCGTGCACGTCACCCCTCCCCGACCCTCCCCTGCACGCAGGGGAGGGAGCCCGCACGTCGCGGCGAGGAGTGAGTGAAGGGAAACGAGAACCCAGTGACCGCCCGCACCTTCGCCCCAACCAAAACCGTGACGCACTGACGCTTTTACTCACTTCTGGCTCCTCTGCCCTCGTTCCTCGCTCTAAAGCACCCGCAACCCCCGCCGTTATCTAAGTTGCCCCATTCGGTGAGATCGAAGATGGATTCCCGCGTACTGATTCGCCTTGCAGCGCCCGTGGCGCTGACGACCCTGCTCATCGCCGCCGAAGCGATGGGCTGGCCCTCCGCCGTGCAATGGGGCGCGCTGGTCGCCATGACGCTCGCGTGGCTGGGCTTTGCCTGGACGATGCAGCGTCCCAGCCACAACGATGCGGCGATGCTGCGCGAACAGACGCGCCTGCTCGACGACCTGCGCAACTTCGTCAATTCCGAAGTGCAGGGTTCGCGCGGCGAGATCGAGCGCACCCGCACGCTGATCCGCGAGTCGGTCGCCAAGCTCGGCACCAGCTTCGAGGCGGTGAACCGCAAGTCGCGCGAACAGAGCGAAGTGGTCTCGCGCATCATCGACCGCACCGACGGCGAACACGGCGGCGTGGACGTCTCGCGCTTCGCGCTGCAGGCCAGCCAGCAGATGGAACAGCTGGTGGAAGCGCTGGAAGCCGTCAGCGGCCAGAGCACCACGACGGTCACGCACATCGACGCGATGGCCGATCACCTGGACGGCATCTTCGCGCTGCTGGAAGACGTGAAGTCGATCGCCGACCAGACCAACCTGCTCGCGCTGAATGCCGCGATCGAAGCGGCGCGTGCCGGCGAGGCGGGCCGCGGCTTCGCGGTCGTCGCCGACGAGGTGCGCAACCTGTCCGAGCGCTCCACCGCTTTCAACGAACAGATCCGCAAGCTCGCGCACAGCTCCAAGGACGCCATCGCCCGCGTCCGCGACACCGTCACCACGATGGCGTCCCGCGACATGGACCGCTCCCGCGGCGCCCGCGCCGAAGCCGCCGCGATGCTGGAACGCGTGGACGGCATCAACCGCGGCCTAGGCAACGGCATGCGCGAGATCGCCGACTGCGGCCGCGCCATCGACGGCTCCGTCGCCGAAGCCGTGCGTTCGCTGCAGTTCGAGGACATCGCCACCCAGGCCCTGGGCGCGGCCACCACGCACCTGGACCGCCTGAGCGCGATCAACCGCGAGGCCACCGCCCTGCACCAGCTGCTGCACAACGCCGACCGCGCCGACGCCGAAGTACGCCAGGCCCTGCAGCAGCTCGGCCAGCGCATCGCGCAGATGAAGTCCGAGTGGGAGCGTCCGCCTCACAAGGCCGTGATGCAGCAGTCGATGGATGCTGGTAGCGTCGAACTCTTCTGACCTTCCATGACGGGATGAACGCGATCCCTCCATCGCCGGCCGGCTCCACCGGCCAGGACCCCGCCCACGGGCGCGCTGAAGAGCGCGCCCGTGCGCGTGTCGAGCCCGCTTCGCCCGATGTGGACGGACCGGCGGATCGGCTGGACGGCGGCGGCCTGCGCGCGCGGCTGCGCGGACGCCGGGGTTTCCTGCTCTCGCTGGCGATGGCCGCGCTGGCGATCGCGTGGATGGCGCTGATCGCCCCCGCCCTCGCGCTGGAACTGCGCCGCTTCTTCGGCGACGCCGCGCACTGGATCGCCAACGCGCTCTCGCTGCCACTGGTCGCGGTGCTGATGTTCCTGATGCTGCGCCGCACCTGTTCGGACGCGCGCGAGGTCGAACTGACCGCACACCTGCATCGCCAGCAGCAGGAACTGCACGCGCTCACCGGCCGCCTGATCGACGTGCAGGAAGCCGAACGCCGCACGCTGTCGCGCGAACTGCACGACGACATCGGCCAGGCGATCTCGGCGATGAAGATGTCGGCCACTTCGATAGAAGGCGAGAACGAAGCCGGGCGGCGCGAGATCGTCGAGGAGATCGTCGGCATCGCGGACGCGACCATCGCCAAGCTGCGCGACATCTCGATCCTGCTGCGCCCGCCGCAGCTGGATGCGCTGGGCCTGGTCGCGGCATTGCGCTGGCAATGCGAGCGGCTGTTCCGCGGCGGCGCGCCGGCGCTGGAACTCGATCTGTCGCCGCTGGCCGAACGCCCGGACGCTCCGGTGGAACTGGCATGCTTCCGCATCGCGCAGGAAGCGCTGACCAACGTGCTGCGCCATTCCGGCGCGACGCAGGTGACGGTGCTGCTCGCACCGCGTGGCGACCAGCTGCTGCTGTCGATCATCGACGACGGGCGCGGCTTCGATCCCGAAAACGTCCACGGCCTGGGCCTGATCGCGATGCGCGAACGCGCGACGCACCTGGGCGGCACGTTCGACGTGGAGACGGTGGCGGATGCGGGGACGTGCGTTCGTGCGTGCTTGCCGATGCGCATTGCGCGGCCCTGACGCAGCCGCCACGGCCCACGAGGCGATGCGGAATGCGGGCGTCCGTCAGCGCGTGGCGACCAGCACCCACAGCGGCTGCGGTATCGCGGCGCCCGGCGCGTGCACGCGCCTTGCGCACGCTTCGGCGAACCCGGCCTCGCGCATGTCGTCCAGCAGGTCCCAGCCGAAGTGGTGGAAGCACAGCACGCCGCCGGAGACGGGATCTCCGTGGTACTCGGGCTCGGGGATCAGGTGTTCGATCGTCCCGTCGCCGCGGACGCGTGCGAGGCGACGGGACTGCAGCATCGATTCCTGGAACGGCACGGTCAGCACCAGCGTGCCGCCCGGTCGAAGCACGCGCGCGCACTCGCGCAGGGCGAGGCGGTGCTCGGAGACGTGTTCGAGCACGTCCAGCGACACGATCGCATCGAGCGACGCATCGCGCCGCTTCAGCGCGGTCAGGTCGGCGAAGTGAAGGCATTCCCGCACGCCGTGCCACCACAGCCAGCCGGTCAGCCGAAGACGCCGGCGAAGGTCGCGCACGTACTCGCTACCGCTCAGGTTGGACAAGCGGCGCTTCAGCGCGACGTAGAACGGCGTGGCCTGCTCGGTCGCGTAGACGCGCGCGTCGTCGCGGCCATGCAGTTCCTCCAGCAGCGTAACGACGGCCGCACGATGGCGCGCGTTGGTCCTGCAACGCGGGCATGCCAGTCCCTCGCGGAAGCAGATCTTCCGGCCGGTGGTTTCCACGCGGATGGCGTCTCCGCACAGGGGACAGCGCCCATCGACGACGAAGTCGTGCGGCAGCGGCTCGGGCGAGCCCGCGTCCGCCCTCCAGGCGGCGGCGGTGGACCACTGCAACGCAGACCCGCTCATCGCTTCGCGCGCCATGCCGCCAGCAGCACCGCCGCAGCCGATGCCACGTTCAGGCTTTCCACCAGCCCCGTCCCCGGAATCGACAATCGCAGGTCGCAGGCCGCCGCCAGTTCACGGTCCATGCCCTCGCCTTCCGCGCCCAGCACGTAGATCGTGCGATCGGGCAGTGGCGTGGCGAACACGTCGGTACCGCCGTTCACCACCGTGGCCGCGAGGGTGAAGCCGGCGCCACGCAGCTGGGCGATGGCGTTGTCCTCGCGGCCCAGGCGCACCAGCGGGACCGCTTCGGCGCCGCCTTCGGCCACGCGCGCGGCGGCGCCGGACAACGACAGGTTCGAATGCTTCGGCAGCAGGATCGCCGACACGCCGAAGTGCGCCGCCGAACGCAGGATCGCGCCGAAGTTGTGCGGATTGCCGACGCCGTCGAGCCAGATCGCGCACTGCGGACCGGACGGCAGATCGCGCAGCCACGTCGACAACGGCAGCGGTTCCTCGCGCAGCACGTCGGCGACCACGCCTTCGTGATGGCTGCTGGCGGCGAGCTTGTGCAGGTCGAGTTCGTCCACCACGCGATAACCCACGCGGTTGGCGACGCACCACTTCAGCAGCGGCTGCAACGCGGGAATGCGCGCTTCGGCGAGGTACAGCTTGCGGATCGCCTGCGGCCGGCGCGAGAACACCGCGTGGATCGCGTTGAGGCCGTACAGGCGCAGCTCGGCGCTGCGGCGTTCGCGCGCGGGATGCGCGACGTGCTCGCCTTCGTGGCCGGTCGCGTCGTGGGCTGCATCGTGCACGCGGGCTTCGTGCGGACGGGCGTCTTGGGCACGGCTGCCGCGCGCCTGTGCGTCGTGCGCATCGCGGTCGCGGCGGAAGCGCGCGGTGTGCTCCTCGAACCGCTCCTTGCGGCTGCGCACGTGCGTGCCACCCCACGGCGACGCTGCGTCGCGCGAAGGCGGGCCGGGCGGGCGCGGACCACGGGGCGGACGATTGGGCGGATCACGGTGCGTCACACAGACTCCTTCGTACTTTGGCGAACACGCGCAGGTCGTGCGCATGGCCGTCCTTCACGAGGGCGCAGCGCGCGACGCCCTCCTCGATGAAACCGTTCTTCAGCAGCACGCGCGCGGACGCCTCGTTGAACGTGAGCACATTCGCCTGCAGCCGATGCAGCGAAAGCGCCTGCATCGCCCACGGCACGTACAACGCGACCGCGCGCGTCATCAGTCCGCGACCCCACATCGACCGGCCGAGCCAGTACCCCAGCTCCGCCGACTGACCGCGTTCCGCCTGCCCCGGCCGCGCGGCGATGCCGCCGCACGCCTGTCCGTCCACTTCGATGGCGAACACCGGATCGTCGAAATCGACGACCTCGCCGGCGAGGAAGCGTTCGCCGTCCTCACGCGTGTACGGATGCGGGAAGCGGCTGCTCAGGCCGCGCACGACCTCCGCGTCGTTGGCGTGGCGCAGCAGCGGTTCGAGATCGTCCGCGCGCCACGCCCGCAGCACGAAGCCGTCGCCCTGCAGGCGGACGGAACGTGGATCGCGGACGGGCGGGCTGGCGAGCATGCGCACAGGGTACCCGCGCGAGGGCGCGGGAATCCGAACGGCGTGTTCAGTCGGGCCCCGCCGCCTGCCCGTTGCCGGGACGAAGGCGGCGGAACCGGCGGATTCAGCCTTCGCCCTGCAGCGAGGGCTGCGCGGACGCGGCGGCGGCGGACTCGTCCGCCGGCTGCGCGCCGCGACGGCCACGCCAGAAATCGGCGTTGCGGATGCCCAGCGCGTCCGGATCGAACACCGGGTCCAGGCCCAGCTTCTTCTGCCGTTCGTAATCGCGCAGCGCGATCATCGCCGGCTTGGCGAGGATCAGGATCGCGATGATGTTGAGCCACGCCATCAGGCCCACGCCGATGTCGCCCAGCGCCCAGGCCACGGTCGCGTTGTGCGAGGCGCCGAAGATCACCATGGCGATGATGCCCAGCCGCAGCAGCAGCACGGTCAGCGGGCGGCGACGGCCGCCGTTGACGTAGGCCAGGTTGGTTTCGGCCATGTAGTAATAGGCCATGATCGTGGTGAAGGCGAAGAAGAACAGCGCCACCGCGACGAAGCCCGCGCCCCAGCCCGGCAGCACCGATTCCACCGCCGCCTGCGCGAAGCCCGGTCCCGCCTCGATGCCCGCCAGCCCCGAATACAGCGCCGCACCGTCGGCGGCGACCACGTTGTAACGGCCGGTGGAGAGGATCAGGAAGGCGGTGGCGGTGCACACCATCATCGTGTCGAAGTAGATCGCGAACGCCTGCACGTAACCCTGCTTGGCCGGATGCGAGACCTCCGCCGCGGCCGCCGCGTGCGGACCGGTGCCCTGGCCTGCCTCGTTGGCGTAGATGCCGCGCTTGACGCCCCACTCCACCGCCAGGCCGAGCAGTGCGCCGTACGCCGCGTGGCCGCCGAACGCGCTGGAGAAGATCATGCCGAACATCTCCGGCACCTGCCCGGCGTTCATCGCCATCACGACCACGGCCATCAGGATGTAGCCCATCGCCATGAACGGCACGACGATCTCGGCGAAGTTCGCGATGCGCTTCACGCCGCCGAAGATGATGATCGCCAGCAGCACCGACACCGCCGCGCCGATGCCGAGCTTGAACGCGTCGCGCGCATCCAGCCCGAACCACTGGCCGTCGAGCGAACCGCACAGCGCCGAGCCGTGGCACACGTTGGCGGCGCTGTCGGCGATGGCGTTGGCCTGCACGCCGGGCATCAGGAAGCCGGCGGCGGCGATCGTCGCGATCGCGAAGGCCATCGCGTACCACTTCAGGCCCATCGCCTTCTCGATGTAGTACGCCGGACCGCCGCGGTAGCGACCTTCGGCGTCCTTGGTCTTGTAGATCTGCGCGAGCGTGGATTCCACGTACGACGTCGACGCGCCGAGGAAGCCCATCACCCACATCCAGAAGATCGCGCCCGGCCCGCCGAACGCGATCGCCGTGGCCACGCCGGCGATGTTGCCGATGCCGATGCGCCCGGCCATCGACATCGCCAGCGCCTGGAACGACGACACGCCCGCCTCTGACTTCTGCCCGGCGACGGTGAGGCGGAACATCTCGACGAAGCCGCGCACCTGCATGAAGCGGGTGCGGATGCTGAAGTACAGGCCGGCGCCGAGGCACATGAAGATCAGTGCCTGGCTCCAGACGATGCCGTTGACGGCGCTAAGGATGTTTTCCACGCAGGCTCCCGGACGGAGGAAAGGGCGTCGCCCCGTCGTGGGGGAACCGCCCGATTCTGCATGAAAGCGCGGCGCCGTGCGTGCCTGCCGGCGATCCGCGCAGACAGGTTCGAACCTGCGCCGTCATGCTCGCCCCGGCACGAAGGGCACGCGTTACGCGTGCCCGCCCACCGACGGCGTCGTGGCCTCCAGCTTCTCCAGCTCCTGGCCCACCGCTTCGGGCGATCGCGTGTACTTCGCCAGCAGCATGTAGAACGCCGGCACCACGAACAGCGACAGCAACGTCGAGAACGAGACGCCGAAGATCACCACGATGCCGATGGTCGCGCGGCTTGCCGAACCCGGGCCGCCGGCGAGCACCAGCGGGATCGCGCCGACGACCGTCGCGATCGAGGTCATCAGGATCGGGCGCAAACGGACCGAGGAGGCCTCGACGATCGCCTCGCGGATGCTGCGGCCTTCGTCGCGCAGCTGGTTGGCGAACTCGACGATCAGGATGCCGTTCTTCGCCGCCAGGCCCACCAGCATCACGATGCCGATCTGGCTGAACAGGTTGAGCGTGCCGCCCGTCGCGGCGAGGCCGATCAGCGCGCCGAGCACGCCCAGCGGCACGGTGAGCATGATCACGAACGGATGGATGAAGCTTTCGAACTGCGCGGCGAGCACCAGGTACACGACGAGCAGCGCCAGGGTGAAGGTCAGCAGCACCGCACCGCCGGCCTGGATGTACTCGCGCGACTCGCCCTTCCAGTCGATCTGCGCATGATCCGGAAGCTCCGCGCGCACGGTGTCCTGCAACCAGGTGATCGCATCGCCCATCGGATAGCCCGGCGTGAGGCCGGCGCTGATCGTGATGGCGCGCAGTCGGTTGAAGCGGTTGAGGCTGCCGGGCTCGGCGAGTTCGCGCAGCGTCACCAGGTTCGACAGCGGGATCAGCGCGCCGTCGCGCGCGCGCACCTGGATCGCCGCGAGGTCTTCAGGCGAAGCGCGCAGTTCGCGGTCGGACTGCACGACCACGTCGTACTCCTCGCCGTTCTGCACGAAGGTGGTGACGCGGCGGCTGCCCATCATGGTTTCCAGCGCGTGGCCGATGTCGGTCACCGGCACGCCCAGGTCGGCGGCGCGCTGACGGTCGATCTCCACGCGCATCTGCGGGCGCGTTTCCTTGTAGTCCGAATCGACCGAGAAGAAACCCGGGTTGGTTTCCATCTTCGCGATCAGCTTGTCGCGCCACTGCGCCAGTTCGGCGTATTCCGGGCCGCCCAGCACGATGTTGATCGGCTGGCCGCGCGAGCGCACCAGGCCGCCGGACACCTGCGGCATCGCGCGCACGCCGGGCAGCTTGCCCAGTTCGGACCGCAACGATTCGGCGACGTCGGCGGTGGAGGTGGTGCGGTTCTTCCAGTCCTGCAGGAACACCGAGATGCGACCGGTGTGCATCTCCTCGCTGGCGCCGAAGCCGCCCGGCACGCGCGGGTTGTAGCGCTGGATGGTCTCGCCCTCGCCGGTGTGTGCGGCGACGATCTTCTCGACCTGCTGCACCTGGCCGACGGTGTAGTCGAAACCGGCGCCTTCCGGCCCCTGGATGGAGATCGAGAAGAAGCCGCGATCCTCCGCCGGCGCCAGTTCCGACGGAACCAGCTTCAGCAGCAAGCCGCTCACCACCATCGTCGCGAGCATCACGCCGACGACGAGCATCCACAGCTTCGACGGCTTGTGGTCGGTCACGCGCGAGAGCAGCCCGCGATAGCGCGAGGTGACGCCGTCCAGGCGCGCGTTCACCCAGCGGTGGACGACGTTGGATTTCTCCTGGCTGTGCGGGCGCACGAGCTTGGAGGACATCATCGGCGTGAGCGTCAGCGCGACGAAGGCCGAGATCGCCACCGCGCCGGCCAGCGCGACCGACAACTCGCGGAACAGGCGACCGGTGTTGCCTTCCATGAAGCCCACCGGCAGGAACACCGCGACCAGCACGGCGGTGGTCGCGATCACCGCGAACGCCACCTGCGCCGTGCCGCGCTTGGCCGCGACCAGGCGCGGCTCGCCCAGGTCGGTGCGTCGCTGGATGTTTTCCAGCACGACGATGGCGTCGTCCACCACCAGGCCGATCGCCAGCACCAGTGCGAGCAGCGTCAGCAGGTTGATCGAGAAGCCGAACAGGTACAGCGGGATGAACGCGGCGATCAGGCACACCGGCACCGTCACCGCCGGGATCAGCGCGGCGCGGAAGCTGCCCAGGAACAGCCAGATCACCACCAGCACCAGCACGATCGCCTCGATCAGCGTGTGGTACACGCGTTCCACCGCCGATTCGATGAAGATCGTGGTATCGAAGGCGACGAAGATCTTGGTGCCTTCCGGCAGCGTCTTCTGCACCTTCTCCGCTTCGGCGCGCACCGCGCGCGCGACGTCGAGGCTGTTGGCGGTGGAGGTCTTGACGATGCCCAGGCCGATGTTCGGCTCGCCGTTGCTGCGGTAGTACGCGCGGCGTTCGGCGGACGCGAGCTCGATGCGCGACACATCGCCCATGCGCACCACGTAGCCGTCCACGCCCTTGCCCAGCGGGATCTGCGCGAAGTCTTCCGGCCGCTGGTAACTGCGCGCCACGCGCAGGGTGAAGTCGCGCGCGTTGGATTCGATGCGGCCGGCGGGAAGCTCGACGTTCTCCGCTTCCAGCGCGTTCTCCACGTCGTTGACGGTGATGCCGCGCGCGGCGAGCGCGTCGCGGTCCAGCCAGATGCGCATCGCATAGCGCTGCTGGCCGCCGATGCGCACCTGCGCCACGCCGTCCACGGAGGACAGGCGATCGACCACGTAGCGTTCGGCGTAATCGGACAGCTGCAGCGTGTCCATGCGCGTGGAGCTCATGTTGAGCCACAGGATCGGGTCGGCGTCGGACTCGACCTTCTCGATTTCCGGCGGATCGGCCTCTTCCGGCATGCGGTCGAGCACGCGGCTGACCGCGTCGCGCACGTCGTTGGCGGCGGCTTCGATCTCGCGGTTGAGCGTGAATTCGATGCTGATCGCCGCGCGTCCGTTGACGCTGCGCGATTCGATCGTCTCGATGCCTTCGATGCCCGCCAGCGCGTCTTCCAGGATCTGGGTGATGCGCGTTTCCACCACCGCCGCCGAGGCGCCGGGATAGTTCACGTCCACCGAGACGATCGGCGGATCGATCGCCGGCAGTTCGCGCAGGGTGAGGCGCGAGAACGCCATCACGCCCAGCACGATGATGAGCAGGCTCATCACCGTGGCGAACACGGGACGGCGGATCGAGAGGTCGGACAGATTCATGACGTCACCCGTGGAGGAGTGAGGAACGAGAAGCGGGGCGTGGGACCGGCGATGAAGCGCTTCCGCTCACTTCCCACTCCTCCTCGCTCGCTTGCGATGCTCAGCCGGCCTTGGCCGTGCCGTTCTTCGTGGCGGCGCCGACTTCGCCCGCCGGCGCCTTGTCGCCCGCCGCGTCGACGATGCGCGCGCCCACGCGCAGCTTGCCGGTGCCGTCCACGACGATGCGGTCGCCGACGTTCAGGCCCTGCGCCACTTCGGCGAGGCCGTCACGACGGCTGCCGACCTTGATGTCCACGCGTTCGACCGAGGAGTCGGGCTTGACGCGGTAGACGAACGAATCGGTGCCGACCTGCACGATGGAGATTTCCGGCACCAGCAGCGCCTCGCGCTGCGGGCGCGACAGCGTGACCTGCATCAGCATGCCCGGGCGCAGCGCGCGGTCGGGGTTGGCGAAATCGCCGCGCACCACGACCGAACGCGTGGCTTCGTCCACGCGCGCGTCGATCGTGCTGACCTGGCCTTCGAACGTGCGGCCGGGATACGCCGCGCTGGTCCCGGCGACCTGCTGGCCGACGCCGAGCGCGGCGATCAGCGCCTCGGGCACCGGGAAATCGACGTAGACGCGGGCGGTGTCGTCGAGCGTGGCGATCGCCGTGCCCGGCTGGACCAGCGCGCCGGGGCTGACCTGGCGGATGCCGAGCACGCCGGAGAACGGCGCGCGGATCACGCGGTCGCCGATGTCGGCGCGCATCTGCGCGACACGGGCCCGCGCGGCATCGCGCAGGGCGAGCTGGGTGTCGAGGGTGGAACGCGCGACGAGCTGCTGGTCGGCGAGTTCGCGCTGGCGCTGGTAGAGGCGTTCGGCTTCGTTGGCGGTGGCTTCGGCCTGCTTCAGCGCGGCCTCCTGCTGGCGGCCGGTGAGCGTGACCAGCGGCGCGCCCGCGGCCACCACGTCGCCGCTTTCGAAATGCACCTGCTGCACCGTCTCGCTGACCTTGGCGGTTACGGTGATGGATTCGCGCGCCTTCACGTTGCCCAGCGCCAGCACCGTGTCGCTGAACGGCTGCAGGCGCACGCGCTGCGTGGTGACCGGGATCGGGCGCTCGCCGCCGTCCTGGCGCTGCTCGGCGCCATTGCTGCCGCATGCGACGGTCGCGCCGGCGAGGGCCAGCACGAGGCCGGCTCGGAGGACGCGAAAACTGAAGCTGGAGCGAGGTCGCATGCGGGGCCTGGAAGGAAACGACGAAGGTGGAGCGGACGCGCTGTGAAGCCCGGGGATTCTAGCGGCCGATCTTCAACGGTCGCCTAGCCCATTGGTTGACAACCGATTGCGCAAACGCCTTCACGCGCCAGATCGCGCAAGGCCGTCGGTCGGCCGGCGCCTGGCCGGGGCCGAACGGGATCTGACACCCGACTGTGGCACTCTCCGATGACGGTCTCGTGCAGGGCCGCGACAGGCGCCAGGGGCCCGCCACGCACCTGTCCGGCGCCCGCGGCTGGCCGCTTCCGGCGGCTCCGTCCGTCCCGCTCCAAGCCCACTCGCGCAGGAGTTCCCCCCATGATCCACGACAGCATCCTCGACACCATCGGCCGTACCCCGGTGGTGCGCCTGCACCGCCTCGCGCCGGAACACGTCACGCTCTACGCCAAGGTCGAGGCCTTCAACCCCGGCGGCTCGGTCAAGGACCGCCTGGCGCTGGCGATCGTCCTCGACGCCGAAGCGCGCGGCCAGCTCAAGCCGGGCGACACCGTGGTCGAGGCCACGTCCGGCAACACCGGCGTGGCGCTGGCGATGGTCTGCGCCGCGCGCGGCTACAGGTTCGTGGCGGTCATGAGCGATTCGTTCTCGATGGAGCGCCGCAAGCTCATGCGCGCCTACGGGGCGAAACTCATCCTCACGCCCGCCGCCGAACGCGGGAGCGGCATGGTGCGCCGCGCCGCCGAACTGGCGGAGAAGCACGGCTGGTTCCTCGCGCGCCAGTTCACCAACCCGGCCAATCCCGCGTACCACCGGCAGACCACGGCGGCGGAGATCCTGCGCGATTTCGCCGGCCGCCGGCTCGACCACTTCGTCACCGGCTGGGGCACGGGCGGCACGCTGACCGGCGTGGGCGAAGTGCTCAAGGTCGCGCGCCCGGAAGTGCGCGTGACCACGTGCGAACCGGCGGGAGCCTCGCTGCTGGCCGGCAAGGAATGGCAGCCGCACAAGATCCAGGGCTGGACCCCGGACTTCGTGCCGGAAGTGCTCAATCGCGACGTCGCCGATGCGATCCTGCCGGTCGACGACGTGCTCGCGCGCGACACCGCGCGTCGCCTGGCGCAGGAGGAAGGCCTGTTCGTCGGCATTTCCGCCGGCGCCACCGCCGCCGCCGCGCTGGAAGTCGCGCGCAATGCCGAGGAAGGCTCGGTGATCCTGGCGATGCTCCCAGACACCGGCGAGCGTTACCTCTCGACGTTCCTGTTCGAAGGGGTCAACGAAGGGTCGGATGACGAGTGGCTGGCGTCGCTGGGGTGACGCGCGTTCAGCCCCTCTGCCGTCGGGAGAGGGCGATCGAAGTGGCTCCACATGCCCATCGAAGTCATCCAGACCGACATCACCACGCTCGACGTCGACGCCATCGTCAACGCCGCCAACGAGAGCCTGCTCGGCGGCGGCGGCGTGGATGGCGCGATCCACCGCGCGGCGGGGCCGGGGTTGCTCGCCGAATGCCGTTCGCTGCCCGAAGTGCGCCCCGGCGTGCGCTGCCCGACGGGCGAGGCGCGCGCCACCGGCGGGCATCGGTTGCCGGTGCGTGTCGTGATCCACACGGTGGGGCCGGTGTGGCGCGGCGGCGCTTCGGGCGAGCCGGCGCTGCTGGCGTCGTGTTATCGCCGGTCGCTGCGGCTGGCGCTGGAGCAGCGCGTCGCGTCGATGGCGTTTCCGGCGATCAGTTGCGGGATCTACGGCTACCCGCCGGAGTCGGCGGTGCCGGTCGCGGTGCGCGAAGTGCGCGACTGGCTGGCGCAACACGAGGCGCCGATGCGCGTGGTGTTCGCGTGCTTCGGGGAGACGATGGCGCGGTTGTATCGCGCGGAGCTGGGAGGTTGAGGCGTTCTGCGCGTCCTCCCGGGTGCGCTGCGCCTGGCCGGGCTACAAAGGCGAACTATGCCGGGCGCTGGTAGCCCGGGTAAGGCCGAAGGCCGCACGGGGCCCTCATCCTTGAGGAACCCCCGCCATGTCCGGCAGCCGATGCGCAATGCCCTTATGGCAATCGATGCACGTCTTCTCCCCCGTGCCGAGCCAGCGCTTGTGGATCTGCGCGGCGCGCGAACCCTGGCGGGTGAGGTCCATCGAGTCGTACTGATGGCAGTTCCGGCATTCCAGCGAATCGTTCGCCTTCAGCCGCGCCCATTCGTGCATCGCCAGTTCCAGGCGGTGATCGAGGAACTTCTCGCGCGTGTTCACCGTGCCGAACACCTTGCCCCACACTTCCTTCGATGCCTGCATCTTGCGCGCGATCTTGTCGGTCCAGCGATGCGGCACGTGGCAGTCCGGGCACGTCGCGCGCACGCCGGAACGGTTGGTGTAGTGGATCGTCGTCTGCAGCTCCTGGTACACGTTGTCGCGCATCTCGTGGCAGCTCGTGCAGAACGCCTCGGTGTTGGTCGCTTCCAGCGCGGTGTTGAAGCCGCCCCAGAACACGATGCCCGCGACGAAGCCCGCCGCCACCAGGAACCCCAGGCTGTAATGCACGCTGGGGCGGCGCAGCGTGAGCCATATCGGCCGCAACCACGACCACACGCGTTCCCGGAGACGACGCATCACGG
The DNA here is from genome assembly GCF_057747855.1 of Lysobacter sp. SCRH-1R. Classification (NCBI taxonomy): domain Bacteria; kingdom Pseudomonadati; phylum Pseudomonadota; class Gammaproteobacteria; order Lysobacterales; family Lysobacteraceae; genus Lysobacter; species Lysobacter sp. SCRH-1R. The sequence goes on from NZ_CM173227.1 coordinate 3,401,638, forward strand.
CCTCCCCTGCGCGGTTTCCGCAGTGGCCGTGCCGGCTTCGGCCGCCGCGAGCACCGCGTCGATGGTCTGGAAGGTGTTGTTCACCAGCAGCGGCGCATCGGTCTGCACGACGTGGCACTGGTTGCAGAAGTAGCGCCGGGAGGAAATCGTCGCGAGGAACTGGTCGTCGCGGTCCATGTAGTGCGTGACGCTCACCGGCGGCGCCTGGAACTTCTCGGCGTTCGCGCGCGCGTGGCAGAGCATGCAGCGGTTGCTGTTCATGTCGACCTGGTAGCCATCGATCGCGTGCGGGATCGTCGGCGGCTGCATCGGATACGCGCGCTCGCGCTTCACGTCCATGTTCTGCACGTGCCACAGCGGCTGCGGCGCGGCTTCCTGGTCGACCGGAATACCGCGGCGCAGCGCATCGACCTGCCGGAGATCGGTGCGGCCGAGCGCCGAATCCGCACGCACGACCGGCGTCGTCACTGCGGCGACTTCGCGTTGCGCTTCATGCTTCCGCTCGCTGCCGCGCCCGAACAGCCAGCCGGCGACGAACACCAGGACCAGCAGCCCGACGGTGAGCGCGCCGGCGATCCACAACGGGCGATTTCGCGTGAATGCGTTGCTCATGGCCGGCCTCCTATGCGCCCAGCACCTTGACCGCGCACTTCTTGTAGTCGGTCTGCTTGGAAATCGGATCGGTCGCGTCCAGCGTGACCTTGTTGATCAGCTGCCCCGCGTCGAACCACGGCACGAACACCACGCCCGGCGGCATGTGGTTGCGACCGCGCGTTTCCACGCGCGTGCGCATCTCGCCGCGACGCGACACCACGCGCACGTCGTCGCCGCGCTTCAAGCCGCGCCTGCGCGCGTCCTCGGGATTCATGAACACCACCGCGGTGGGGAAGCTGCGGAACAGCTCCGGCACGCGCATCGTCATCGAACCCGAATGCCAGTGCTCCAGCACGCGCCCGGTGACCAGCCACAGGTCGAATTCCTCGTCGGGCGACTCGGCCGGCGGTTCGTACGGCAACGCCCAGATCACCGCGCGGCCGTCGGGATTTCCATAGAACCGGAAGCCGCTTCCGGCCTTCACGTACGGATCGGATCCTTCGCGATAACGCCAGCGCGTCTCGCGTCCTTCCACCACCGGCCAGCGCAGGCCGCGCGCCTGGTGGTAGGCGTCGAACGGCGCGAGGTCGTGGCCGTGGCCGCGCCCGAAGGCCGCGTATTCCTCGAACAATCCCTTCTGCACGTAGAAGCCGAAGTGCTGCGATTCGTCGTTCGCGTAGCCTTCCTGGATGTCGGACAGCGGATAGCGGTCGACGTTGCCGTTGCGATACAGCACGTCGAACAGCGTCTTGCCCTTGAACTGCGGATTCGCCGCGAGGATCTCCGCCGGCCAGCATTCGTCGGTGGTGAAGCGCCTGGAGAATTCCATCAGCTGCCACAGGTCCGAACGCGCCTGTGCCGGCGCGTTCACCAGCTGGTGCCAGAACTGCGTGCGACGCTCGGCGTTGCCGTAGGCGCCTTCCTTTTCCACCCACATCGCGGCGGGCAGGATCAGGTCGGCGGCCTGCGCGGTCACCGTCGGATACGCGTCGGAGACGACGATGAAGTTTTCCGGATTGCGATACCCCGGCCACGTTTCCTCGTAGAGGTTCGCCGCGGCCTGTATGTTGTTGTTGACCTGCACCCAGTACGCGTTGAGCTTGCCGTCCTTGAGCATGCGGTTCTGTTCGACCGCGTGGTAACCGGGCTTGGGATTGATGATGCCGTGCGGGATCTTCCAGATCTCCTCGGCGTGCCTGCGATGCTCCGGATTGGCCACCAGCATGTCCGCCGGCAGGCGATGGCTGAACGTGCCGACTTCGCGCGCGGTGCCGCATGCGGACGGCTGGCCGGTGAGCGAGAACGGGCTGTTGCCGGGCGTTGCTATCTTTCCCGTCAGCAGATGGATGTTGTAGACCATGTTGTTGGCCCACACGCCACGCGTGTGCTGGTTGAAGCCCATGGTCCAGAACGACATCACCTTGATCTTCGGATCGGCGTACAGCTCGGCGAGCTTCTCCAGCCAGCCGCGCTCCACGCCGGTCATCTCGACCGCCTTGTCCAGCGTGTACGGCTTCACGAACGCGGCGAACTGCTCGAAGTCGATAACCTGGCCGCCGTTCGCGTCCTTCGCGTTCCTGGCCTTCATCTCCAGCGGATTGTCGGGACGCAGGCCGTAGCCGATGTCGTCGTTGCCGCGCTTGAAGCTGGTGTGCCGGTCGACGAAATCGCGATTGACCCTGCCGGTGCTGATGATGTGGTTGGCGATGTAGTTGAGGATCACCAGATCGGTCTGCGGCTTGAAGACGATCGGGATGTCCGCCAGCTCGAAGCTGCGGTGCTCGAACGTGGACATCACCGCGACCTTCACGTGCGGATGCGTGAGGCGGCGGTCGGTGACGCGCGTCCACAGGATCGGATGCATCTCGGCCATGTTCGAACCCCACAGCACGAACGCGTCGGCCGCCTCGATGTCGTCGTAGCAGCCCATCGGCTCGTCCATGCCGAAGGTGCGCATGAAGCCCATCACCGCCGAGGCCATGCAGTGGCGCGCGTTGGGATCGATGTGGTTGCTGCGGAAGCCGGCCTTCATCAGCTTGTTGGCGGCGTAGCCTTCCCACACCGTCCACTGGCCCGAGCCGAACATGCCGATGTGGTCGGCGCCCTTCTCCTTCAGTACGCGCTTGAACTGCGCGGCCATCACGTCGAAGGCCTCGTCCCACGACACTTCGGTGAACTCGCCGTGCTTCGCGTAGACGCCATTTTTCTTGCGCAGCAGCGGCAGCGTGAGGCGGTCGGCGCCGTACATGATCTTCGAGAGGAAATAGCCCTTCACGCAGTTGATGCCGCGATTGACTTCGGCATGCACATCGCCGTGCGTGGCGACGACGCGGCCGTTCTTCACCGCGACGTTGACGCCGCAACCGGTGCCGCAGAAGCGGCATGGCGCCTTGTCCCACTTCAGCGCGGTGAGGTCGCCTTCGGTCGTCACGTTGGCGGTGCCGCCCGGCAACGGCAGGCCGGCGGCGGCCGCGGCGGTGGCGACGGCGGTGTTGCGGATGAATTCGCGGCGCGTGGTCATGGCGCGACTCCAGGTCGTACGGTCAAAGGACGGGAAGATCGGACGCCGGCCGCGCCGGCGCATCGAGCGCCTCGCGCGGTTCGGCATGGTGGTAGACGAGCGCGACGTTCAGCACGCCGGGCAGCGCGCGCAACGCGTCGATGCGGTCTAGCACCGCGTACTGGTCGGCGCATTCGCACACGACGACGCTGCGCGTGCCGCCCTGCAACGCGAGTTCGAGGGCGTCGTCGGCGGCGACGTGCGCGGCCAGCGCCTCGCCCGCCTCGGCGCGGTGCTGCACGACGAGGCTGGCGATGTGGATGTCGGCGTTCGGGCTGGCTTCGGGGTTCATGCGGCCTCCGTGGCCCGCGCGGAGAGCGCGATCGCCTGCGCCGGGCATACGCCCACACACGCGCCGCAGCCGGTGCAGCGCGCGGCGTCGATGGTTGGCGTCGGCACGCGCGCGTTCAGGGGGAAGGCGATGGCGCGTTCGGGGCACGCATCGCGGCAGCTGGAACACACCACGCCGTGGCGCGGCAGGCAGGCGTCGCCGACGAGGGCGCGCAGGGTCCAGGGTTCGTCCGAAGCCGAACGATCCAGCGCGCGCGGCGCGCAGGCGGTGTCGCATTCGCCGCAGAAGGTGCATTCCCCCAGGCGTGGATCGAACACCGGATGCCCGCCCGCGCCGCGCACGAGCACGCGTTCGGGACAGCGTTCGATGCAGGCGCCGCAGGCGGTGCAGGCGTTGAGGAAATCGTCCTCGCCCAGCGCCCACGGCGGGCGCAGCGGCGTGGCCGCGGCCCGGCGGCCGAACAGCAGGGCGCGTCGCGATGGATCCGGCGCGACGGCCATCTCAGTGCCCCGTCGGCGGACCGGACACGAACATCTGCCAGAACCACACGATGAAACCGTAACTGGCGACGATCAGCACCGCGAGCAGCGGGAACACCACCGCCGTGAGAAGCAGGAAGGCCGTGCGTTCTCTTCGCTTGACGACGGTGTCGTCTGGCTGGTCCATGGCCGGCTCCCGTGGCTGCAGTCGCTCGTGCGGGCCGCCGCGATGGCGGCCCTCACGTCCAGTCTGCTGGCGGGACCGGAGCGGGACTTGATCCGGATCAACCTGTCCCGGCGCCCCGTGTTCCCCACCCGCCCGCATCCTCGTCTGCGCCGTGTGCACGCTGCGTGGACGCGATGTGGACACGCGGCCGACCGTACTCCAGCGCGGCGGCGCACAAAAAGAAAGCCGGCACGAGGCCGGCTTTCCGTTTCCGCTTGCGATGGAAGCGACGCTTACGCGGCCTGCTTCCACTGGCCCAGCGCGGCCAGGCCGTTGTCGCGGGCGCGGTCGTACACGGTCTGCTGCGCCTTGGCGAAGTTGTTCACCAGGTCCTGCGACCACAGCTTCAGCGCGGCGGCCTGCATCGCGCGGCCGTAGGAGAACGACAGCGGCCACGGGTTCGGGCCCATCTGGTTCATCGCGTTGAGGTGCGCGGTGGCGGCTTCGTCCGACTGGCCGCCCGACAGGAACACGATGCCCGGCAGCGTCGCCGGCACGGTGGACTTCAGGCACTGCAACGTGGCGGCGGCGACTTCCTCGTACGAGGCCTGATCGGCGCAGGTGGTGCCCGGAACGACCATCGAAGCCTTCAGGATCGTGCCTTCCAGCATGACGCTGTGCTCGTACAGCGAGGCGAACAGCGAACGCAGCGTGACTTCGGTGACCTCATAGCAGGTCTCGATGTCGTGGCTGCCGTCCATGATCACTTCCGGCTCGACCATCGGCACCAGGCCCTGCTCCTGGCACAGCGCGGCGTAGCGGGCCAGCGCATGGGCGTTGGCGTCGATGCAGGTGCCCGACGGGATGTCGTCGCCGATGTTGATCACCGCGCGCCACTTGGCGAAGCGGGCGCCGAGCTTGTAGTACTCCTCCAGGCGCGCGCGCAGGCCGTCCAGGCCCTCGGTCACCACTTCGCCCGGGAAGCCGGCGAGATTGTGCGTGCCCTTGTCGACCTTGATGCCCGGGATCATGCCGTTCTCGCTCATGTACCTGGCGAACGGCACGCCGTCCCTGGTGGACTGCCGGATGGTCTCGTCGAACAGGATCGCGCCGGAGATGTAGTCGCTCAGCTTCGGCGTGGTGAGCAGCAGCTCGCGGTAGCGGCGGCGGTTTTCCTCGGTGTTCTCGATGCCGACACCGGCGAAGCGCTTGGCAATGGTGCTGGTGGACTCATCGATGGCGATGATGCCCTTGCCCGGGGCCACCATGGCCTGGGCGGTTTCGGCAAGCTGTTCGATGCTCATGGGTCGTCCTGCGGGAGCGGTGGGAAGCCCGACATTATAGCCGCGCAGGTGTGCAAAGGGCCGGTCAACGCGAAAGAAAATCAACCACTTGCAGACCGGACACCCCCGAATCCAATACCACTTCGCATGTATGCGGTTACATGCCCGGCTGTCCGGCCAAGGCGAGATGGAGCGTGCGGTTGGCCATTTCGCGGGTCATCACGAATTCGCCCTCCCCGTCGACGCCCGGCACGAAGTCCGCGCCTTCCGCGCGTGCCTGTTTCAGTGCGGCGATGCGCTGGTAGCACGCGTCCATCGACTCCGCATGCGGGCAGCCGAGCAGGTGGTAGAACTCGTGCACGGTGGCCTTCGCCGGCGACACGAACAACTGGTTGAGCGAAGCGCGCGTGGCCACGACGTACCCGCGCGTGTGCGTGGCCTCGTCGACCATGCCCAGCACTTCCGGCATCAGCAGGCCCCACAGCGCGTCGCCGGCATTGCGGTCGACGAAGGCGACGAGGCGGTCGCACGGCGCTTCGAGCTCGCGCCGCGCGATGTCGTCGAACAGGCGCTCATGGCTGAATCCGGCGCGTTGCCAGGGGCGCGACCACGGCACCACGACCTCGATTCCGTAGTCCGCGAATTCGTCGTTGACGGCGCGGATCAGTGCATCGACGCGCGCGGGCTTCACGTCCGGCGTGTGCAGCACGCATACGCGCAGCTGCATCCGCGGGCCGTAGTCGAGCGCGTGCCGCATGCCGGTCTGCACGCCGACGCTGGTGCAGCCGGACAGCGCGAGACATCCCAATGCGATCGCGAAACACCGCGCGGCGATGCCGCCGGCAGGATGGTGTGCCATGACGATCCCCTTGCGTTGGGATGGCCATGGCATGAACGGTGCGGGAGGAGGTGTCCGGCCAGGGTCGGAGGCGGTGCGCTCGTGCGTGGGGCTGTGCGGGAACGCGAGAGGCCGTCATTCGGCAGTCTGTTATCCCGGAGTCCGTCATCCCGGCGAAGGCCGGGAGCCAGTCTGTCACGCGATCAACGGGCGTCACCGTCATTCCAGCGAAAGCTGGAATCCATTTCGAGTTTGAAATTGTTTCAAGGCGCGCTCAGGCAACAGCGCAGCACTGTACGGCAACGGCGATTCGCCGCTTCAGCTTCGTTGCCCCTCCCCACAACCCCTCTCCCGCTGGGAGAGGGGCTCAAGCAACATCAACGGCCGTTAAAGCTCGCCCAGGCCCTCGGCGACGCCGTCCTCGCCCACCACCAGCAGACGCAGCGTGTTGGTGGCGCCGTGACGTTCCATGTGGTCGCCGCTGGTGAACATCACGCGGTCGCCCACGCTCAGCAGGTCCTGTTCGAACAGCTGCTTCACCGCCTTGCGAGCGGCGTCGCGCGACGTCAGGCCGCGACTGTCGAAGTTGTACGGAACGACGTCGCGCATCAGCGCCATGCGGCGACGTGCGTCGTCGTGGCGCGACATCGCGTAGATCGGCACCTGCGCGCGGAAACGCGACAGGAAGCGCGCCGTGCCGCCGGACTCGGTCATCGCGACGATCGCGCGCACGCCGATGTGCTCGGACAGGAACATCGCCGCCATCGCGATGGCCTGGTCGGCGCGTTCGAGGTTGCGCGGCGCGGCCTCGAAATCGGTGTCGTGCACGAACTGGCGTTCGGCGCCCAGGCAGATGCGCGCCATCGCCTCGACCGCCTTGATCGGATAGCGCCCGGCCGCCGATTCCTGCGACAGCATCACCGCGTCCGTGCCGTCGATCACCGCGTTGGCGACGTCGAGCACTTCCGCGCGCGTCGGGATCGGACTGTCGACCATCGACTGCAGCATCTGCGTGGCGGTGATGACGACCTTGTTGCGCTCCAGCGCCTCGCGGATGATCTTCTTCTGCAGGCCCGGCAGTTCGGCATCGCCGATTTCCACGCCGAGGTCGCCGCGCGCGACCATCACCACGTCGCTGGCGTCGACGATCTCGGCGAGGTTCTCGATCGCCTCGGCGCGTTCGATCTTCGACACCAGCGCGGCATCGCTGCCGTGCGCGCGTGCGATGGCGCGCGCATCGTTCATGTCCTGCGCGTTGCGGCAGAAGGACACGGCGATGAAATCCGCGCCGAGTTCGGCGGCGACCTTGATCAGCTCCTTGTCGCGCTCGGTCAGCGCGCCCAGCGACAGGCCGCCGCCCTGCTTGTTCAGGCCCTTGCGATCGGACAGCGCGCCGTCGTTGAGCACGGTGGTGACGATGCGCTCGCCTTCGACCGCGCCCACGCGCAGCTGCAGCAGGCCGTCGTCGAGCAGCAGCACGTCGCCGGGACGCACGTCATTGGGCAAGCCGAGGTAGCTCACGCCGACTTCGCGCAGGTTGCCGGGCGGCGCGTCGGCGCTGGCGACCAGATCGAAGCGGTCGCCGGTCTTGAGCAGCACGCGGCCTTCGGCGAAGCGTTCGATGCGGATCTTCGGGCCGGGCAGGTCGGCGAGGATGCCGACTTCCACGCCGACGCGCTGCGCGGCGTCGCGCACGGCCTGCGCGCGGGCGATCTGCGAGGACGGATCGCCGTGGGAAAAATTGAGGCGGACCACGTCGACGCCCGCGGAGAGCAGTGCGTCGAGGACGCCCGGCGGATCGGTGGCCGGGCCGAGGGTGGCGAGGATCTTGGTGCGGCGTTTTGCGGCAGTGATCGAGTGCGTCGTCATCGAGTGCGGGTCCCTGGAACCCCGCGACGCTAGCACAGACGTCCGCCGTTTCGGTTCGAGCACTCCTGCCGCGCCGCCATACCGCATCGCATTCCTCCAAGTGGTCTGCAAACACCTACCCGAAAGCAGACCACCGCGAGGCGCAAGACCGTGTGGAGAGGCTCGCGTGGCGGGTCGCGCGCGGAGTGTGGGCGGTCGGCGCGGGTGCCTCCGACACGGATGAACACGGATGAAGCCGTTCGTGAAGCACCGGCCGCCGCGCTACACGCGCGGAAAGCGGATCACGCGGCCAGCAGCGCCGGCAAGTCGCCCGGCGTGGACGCCAGGTGAAGCGCGCCGGCCTCGCGCAGCTCGACTTCGCCGCCGAAGCCCCACAGCACGCCGATGTTGCGCATGCCGTGATGGCGCGCCCCTTCGATGTCCATGCGGCGATCACCGATCATCCAGCACGCATCGGCGTCGAGTTCGAAACGGCGCAGCGCCTCGGCGATGAGCTGGTCCTTGTGGCTGATGCGGCCGTCGAGCGTGGCGCCGACGACGTCGTCGAAGCGATGGCCGAACGGCAGATGGTCGACGATCTTGCGCGCGTGCGGCTCGTTCTTCGCGGTGACCACGGCCAGGCGATGGCCGGCGGCGTGCAGCGCCTCGATCGTCTCGCCGATGCCGGGATAGATCTCGTGCTCGGCCCAGCCGTGCGTTTCGAAACGGTCGCGATAATGCAGCACGGCCTGCTCGACCTTCGCCTCGTCGTTGAGCAGGGGGCCGAAACTGGTGCGCAGCGCGGGACCGATCCAGCGACGCAGTTCCTCCTGCGGCGGGACCGGCAGGCTCATCTGCACCATCGCATGCTCGACGCAGCGCGTGATGCCGACGGCGGAATCGATGAGGGTGCCGTCCATGTCGAAGAAGAGCGTGGTCATGCGGGTACTCGATTGCTGTTGCAGCTCGGGTAAGCGAGGCGCACCCGGGTGATGCGTGATGGTGCGGGCCACCCGGGTGCGGTCTTCGACCTTACCCGGGCTACAGACGCGGTGGTTACGCGAATGCTTTCGGCTTGTGTAGCCCGGGTAAGCGAAGCGCACCCGGGGTGATGCGTGATGGTGCATTTGGCCCGGGTGCGCTTCGCATACCCGGGCCACAACGGCGGTGCTTACGCGCGCGCCTTCAGCGCCGCCACTGCCGGCAGCTCCTTGCCTTCCAGGAATTCCAGGAACGCACCGCCCCCGGTGGAGATGTACGAAACGTCGTCCTCGATGCCGTACTTGTCCACCGCCGCCAGCGTGTCGCCGCCGCCTGCGATCGAGAACGCCTTGGACGCGGCGATCGCGCGCGCCAGGGTTTCGGTGCCCTTGCCGAACGCATCGAATTCGAACACGCCGACCGGGCCGTTCCACACCACCGTTCCGGCGGCCTTGATCAGCTCCGCGTAACGCGCCGCGGTCTGCGGACCGATGTCGAGGATCATGTCGTCCGCGCCCACCGCATCGACGGCCTTCACGGTCGCCGGCGCATCGGCGGCGAACGCCGGCGCGACGACCACGTCGACCGGCACCGGAATGTCGGCACCGCGTGCCTTCGCGTCGGCCATGATCTTCTTGGCCGTGTCGATGAGGTCCATCTCCACCAGCGACTTGCCCACACCGTGTCCCATCGCCGCGATGAAGGTGTTGGCGATGCCGCCGCCGACGATCAGCTGGTCGACCTTCGACACCAGCGACGACAGCAGTTCGAGCTTGGTCGAGACCTTCGAACCGGCGACGATCGCGAGCAGCGGGCGCGCCGGGTTGTCGAGCGCCTTGGCGAGCGCGTCGAGTTCGGCCATCAGCAGCGGGCCGCCGGCGGCGACCTTCGCGAACTTGATGGCGCCGTGCGTGGACGCCTGCGCGCGATGCGCGGTGCCGAACGCGTCCATGACGTACACGTCGCACAGCGCGGCGTACTTCTTCGACAGGGCCTCGTCGTCCTTGCCCTCGCCGACGTTCATGCGGCAGTTCTCGAGCAGCACGAGCTGGCCGGGCTTCACGTCGACGCCATCGACCCAGTCCTTCACCAGCGGCACGTCGATGCCGAGCAGCTCGGAAAGACGCTTGGCCACCGGCGCCAGCGAGTCCTCCTGCGTCCACGTGCCTTCCTTCGGGCGACCCAGGTGCGAGGTGACCATCACGGCGGCGCCCTTCTCCAGCGCCAGTTTCATCGTCGGCAGCGCGGCGGTGATGCGCTGCTCGGAGGTGATCCGGCCGCCCTCGATGGGCACGTTCAGGTCTTCGCGGATGAGCACGCGCTTGCCGGTGAGATCGAGGTCGGACATGCGGACGATGGACATGGGTGCTTCCTCTGCTGCCCTTCCTGCGGAAGGGGTGGGATGGGAGTGACGGGAAGGCGCGGGCCGGCGTGCGATCGCCGCCGCGAAGCCGTGCATTGTCCTCCCCGACACGGGCGCGGGCAAATCGAACGCGATTGCGGTTCTGCGGTTATCCACAACATTTTGCGTTGACGGATCCGGTGAGCCCGCATATGTTGTGGCCCGTCGGTGCCGGCCCTCGCGGGCTGGCTTAAAACGGGAAGCTGGTGGGAATCCAGCACTGCCCCGCAGCGGTATGGGAAACGAAGGTGGCCATGGCACTGGGCGTCGCGCCTGGGAAGCGGCTGCTGGTAGGTGGAGACGGGAAACGAGTCACGAGGACGAGGAACGGGAAACGAGTGAGCGCTCGCAGCGCTTTTCTCCAGGTTCTCGTTCCTGCCCCGCTCGTTTCCGGCTCCAGGTCCCGAGTCCGAAGACCTGCCGACAGCCGCGCGTCGCACACCGCGCGGTGACCGGCCACGGAGTCTTCGGAGGGAAGACGGTCGGTGTCGCTGCACGCGACGGTTCGCGCCGTCGCCCGCCCGCCGTCTCGGGCTGAGCGACACCCCGGATTCACGCTCCGACTCCCGCGCCCGCGTCGTCCTTCGAGGGAGAGGACGGCCAGACGTGCGCCCACGCACCGGAGTCGCCGATGACCACCACCACGCAAGCCCCCGTCGCCACGCCCGTCCGCGAGCCCGCCGCACGCGCGCCCGAAGCGCGTCCGTCCGACCACGAGTCCGGATTCGCGCTCACGCCGCCCGCCGCCAACCTCACCATGACGGTGACCAAGCGCAGCGGCCATCGCGAACCGGTGGACCTCAACAAGATCGTGCGCGCCGTGACGCGCGCGAGCGAAGGCCTCTTCGCGATCGACCCGATGCGCGTGGCGACGCGCACCATCTCCGGCCTCTACGACGGCGCCAGCACGCGCGAACTCGACGAACTGTCGATCCGCACCGCCGCGCTGCTCACCGCCGAGGAGCCCGAGTACGGCCGCCTGGCCGCGCGCCTGCTCGCGGGCGTGATCGAGAAGGAAGTCGCCGGCATCGAGATCCACGCGTTCTCGCAGTCGGTGCAGCGCGGCCACGAGCTGGGCCTGATCAACGACCGCCTGCTCGCCTTCGTGCAGGCGCACGCGCGCAAGCTCAACGACGCGATCGACAACGCGCACAACCAGCGCTTCGACTACTTCGGCCTGCGCACGCTCTACGACCGCTACCTGCTGCGCCATCCGACCGCGCGCACCGTGATCGAAACGCCGCAGCAGTTTTTCCTGCGCATCGCCTGCGCGCTGAGCGAGGACGTCGGCGAAGCACTCGCGCTGTACCGTCGCATGGCGCAGCTGGATTACATCCCGTCCTCGCCGACGCTGTTCAACTCCGGCACCACGCACGAACAGCTCTCCAGCTGCTTCCTGCTCGATTCGCCGGACGATTCGCTCGAAGGCATCTACAGGCGCTACATGGACGTGGCGAAACTGTCGAAGTTCAGCGGCGGCATCGGCCTGTCGTACACGCGTATCCGTTCGCGCGGTTCGCTGATCCGTTCGACGAACGGTTTGTCCAACGGCATCGTGCCGTGGCTGAAGACGCTCGATGCGTCGGTGGCCGCGGTGAACCAGGGCGGCAAGCGCAAGGGCGCCGCGTGCGTGTACCTGGAGCCGTGGCATGCGGACGTGGAGGAATTCCTCGAACTGCGCGACAACACCGGCGACGAGGCGCGCCGCACGCACAACCTCAACCTGGCGAACTGGATTCCCGACGAATTCATGCGTCGCGTGGAGAACGATGGCGAATGGTCGCTGTTCGATCCGGCGAAGGTGCCGCAACTGACCGACCTGTGGGGCGAGGCGTTCGATCGCGCGTATCGCGCGGCGGAAGTCGCCGGACTGGCGACCAAGCAGGTGAAGGCGCGCGACATCTACGCGCGGATGATGCGCACGCTCGCGCAGACCGGCAACGGCTGGATGAATTTCAAGGACAAATCCAACCGCGCCTGCAACCAGACCCTGCGCGACGGCAACGTCGTGCACCTGTCGAACCTGTGCACCGAGATCCTCGAAGTCACCTCGCAGGACGAAACCGCGGTGTGCAACCTGGGCTCGATCAACCTGTCGCATCATGTGGAGGTGTTCGACGACGGCCCGCTGCACGGCGAGGCCGGACGCTTCGATTTCGACAAGCTCGCCGAAACCGTGCGACTGGCCGTTCGCCAGCTCGATCGCGTGATCGACCTGAACTTCTATCCGATCGAAACCGCGCGCCGCGCGAATCTGAAGTGGCGGCCGGTGGGCCTCGGCGTGATGGGCCTGCAGGACGTGTTTTTCAAACTGCGCCTGCCGTTCGATTCGGAAGCAGCACGCGCGTTGTCGCGGGCGATCGCCGAGAACATCTACTTCCACGCGCTGTCCGCATCCAACGAACTCGCTCTTGAACGCGGTCGTCATCCGGGCTTCGACGATACGCGCGCGGCGCAGGGCGAATTGCAGTTCGATGCGTGGGGCGTGGTACCCGAAGACGGCGAACGCTGGGAGGCGCTGCGGGCGCGCATCCGCGAACACGGCCTGCGCAATTCGCTGCTGGTCGCGATCGCGCCGACGGCGACGATCGCGTCGATCGCCGGCTGCTACGAATGCATCGAGCCGCAGGTGTCGAACCTGTTCAAGCGCGAGACGCTGTCGGGCGATTTCCTCGTGGTGAACCGTTACCTCGTGGAAGAACTGAAGGCGCTCGGCTTGTGGACGCCGGAACTGCGCGACCGCATCAAGATGTCGGAAGGCTCGATCCAGGGCATCGACGCGATTCCCGAATCGCTGCGCGCGGTCTATCGCACGTCGTGGGAACTGCCGATGCGTTCGCTCATCGACATGGCCGCCGACCGCGGCGCCTTCATCGATCAGAGCCAGTCGCTCAACCTGTTCATCGAGAGCCCCAACATCGGCCAGTTGTCGTCGATGTACATGTACGCGTGGAAGAAGGGCCTGAAGACGACGTACTACCTGCGCTCGCGACCGGCGACGAAGATCGCGAAGGCGACGGTGAGTGGCGCCACCACGCAGGCGCCGAAGCCGGAAGTCACGCCTACCGAAGCGGTGGCGTGCTCGCTCGAGAATCCGGAAGCGTGCGAGGCGTGCCAGTGATCCCATCGTCATCCCCGCGAACGCGGGGATCCAGCGACTTCGAACGAAAGCCTCAAGGCACTGGATTCCCGACTCCGCGGGAATGACGAAACCCCAACCTTCCCTTCAGCCGGCAGCCGATGCGTGGCCTGCCTCCCTCCCCTTCCGCAGGGTCGCGGAACGGCTGCCGCTGAAGGGCAAGGTCCCAGACGAGAATGACCATGTCGCACACGCCCCGCCTGCTCGATCCCGGCTTCGACCTCACGCTGCGACCGATGCGCTATCCGCAGTTCTACGAGATGTACCGCGACGCCATCCGCAACACATGGACCGTCGAGGAAGTCGACTTCTCGCTCGACGTCAACGACCTCAAGCACAAGCTCGGGCCGGCCGAGCGCCACCTCATCGAACGCCTCGTCGCGTTCTTCGCGACGGGCGATTCGATCGTCGCCAACAACCTCGTGCTGAACCTCTACCAGCACATCAACGCGCCAGAAGCACGCATGTACCTCTCGCGCCAGTTGTACGAGGAAGCGCTGCACGTGCAGTTCTACCTCACGCTGCTGGACACCTATCTGCCCGATCCGGTCGCGCGCGCGAAGGCGTTCGCGGCGGTGGAGAACATCCCGTCGATCCGCGCGAAGGCGGAGTTCTGCTTCAAGTGGATCGATTCGGTCCAGGACCTCAAGCGCATCGAAACCGTCGAACAGCGCCGGCAGTTCCTGCTCAACCTGATCTGCTTCGCGTGCTGCATCGAAGGCCTGTTCTTCTTCGCCGCGTTCGCCTATGTCTACTACCTGCGTTCGCGCGGGCTGTTGCACGGGTTGGCGTCGGGCACGAATTGGGTATTCCGCGACGAGAGCTGCCACATGGCCTTCGCGTTCGAGGTGATCCGCACCGCGCGCAGCGAGGATCCGCATCTGTTCGACGACGAACTGAAGGCGCAGGTCGTGCGCATGCTGGAGGACGCGGTCGAGTGCGAGATGCAGTTCGCGCAGGACGTGCTCTCCGGCGGCGTTGCGGGACTGTCGCCCAAGGACATGCGCCAGTACCTGCAGTACTGCGCCGACCAGCGACTTGCGCAGCTGGGGCTTCCGAAGCACTTCAATGCAAGCAACCCGTTCGCCTTCATGGACCTGCAGGACGTGCAGGAAGTGACGAATTTCTTCGAACGCCGCGTATCGGCGTACCAGGTCGGCGTGGAAGGCGAGGTGGCGTTCGACGCGGCGTTCTGATCATTGACGTGGCGACGGGATGGCTCGTGCGACCGACGGCGATGCAACCGCGTCGCCTGTCGCGGCGCCTTTACATCGCAAGGTCCAGACTCCAGTTCCGCGCGCCACCGACGTTGGAGTCACGGCCATGAACGCACGCACCCCGCTCGCCATCGCGTTGTTGTCCTGCGCCGCGATGACCGTTTCCGCACAGACACGCCCGGCGCAGCCGCAGGCCGCGCCCGCGCAGCAGGCTCCGGCCGCATCCCGCGCCGTGGCGCCGCAGGTCGATCCCAACAGCGTCGTGCAGGCGGCGCTCGCGATCGCACAGGTGATCGATCGCGGCCAGGCCGCCGACGTCTGGAAGGGCGCCTCGCCCGTCGCACGCGGCACGACCACCGAGAAGCAGTTCGTCGACGGCATCGCCGCCAAGCGCAACGCGCTGGGCGCGCCGGTGTCGCGCGAATGGATGTCGGTGTCGAGGAACGTCGTTCCCGCCGGCGACAACGTGCCGGCCGGGATGTACGTCAGCGCGCGCTTCCAGACACGCTTCGCCAACCGTGTTGCCGAGGAGCTGGTCTCGCTCCACTACGACGACGACAACACCTGGCGGCTGGCGGGTTATACGGTCAATTGACTGGGCACGGAACGTGGCGCTGCATCAGCGCTCCGGCGCGATCGGCAATCCCAGCGGCAACGCCCCCTTGCGCTCCATCAGCCCGAGTCCGTAACGCAGGCTGTAGCCGATCTTCTCCGCATATGCGCACACGGTGTCCACGTGCGGGGCGGGCAGCACTTCGCGCGCGGTCTCGCGCCACAGCGACAGCCAGCGGTCGAAATGTTCGACGCGGATCGGGTGCGGCCGGTGCGCGGCCATCGGGTTGCCGCGATAACGCTTCGTACCGAGCGCGACCGACGACCAGAACGCGGTGAGCATTCGCTTGTGCTCGGGCCAGTCGTCGATGGCGGCGTTGAAGACCGGGCCGAGCTCGGCGTCGGCGCGGACCTTCTCGTAGAAGCGGTCGACCAGTTCGGCCAGGTGCTGTTCGGTCAGGGTTTCGGCGGCGGCCGGATCCGGGAGGTCGCCTGGCGGCGTGTCGCGCGTGTCGTTCATGGCGGTGTAGTGCGGCCGGAACGCCGGGAAAACAAGGGCTTCCGGCCCGATCGATGGATGCTGGCCGGAGCCCGGAAAGGCAGAGGCCGGCTTGCGCCGGCCCCTGTCGGTTCGCGTGCGTCGCGGCTTACTCCGCGACGACCTTGACCATTTCCAGGCACTTGTTCGAATAGCCCCACTCGTTGTCGTACCAGCTGACGAGCTTGATGAACGTGCCGTCGAGCGCGATGCCGGCTTCGGCGTCGAAGATCGAGGTGCGCGCATCGCCGCGGAAATCGGTGGCGACGACCTTGTCCTCGGTGTAGCCCAGGATGCCCTTCAGCGCGCCTTCCGACTGCGCCTTCATCTCCGCGCAGATCTCGGCATAGGTGGCGGACTTTTCCAGCTCGACGGTGAGATCGACCACCGACACGTCCGAGGTCGGCACGCGGAACGACATGCCGGTGAGCTTCTTGTTCAGTTCCGGGATCACCACGCCCACGGCCTTCGCCGCGCCGGTGCTCGACGGAATGATGTTCTCCAGGATGCCGCGACCGCCGCGCCAGTCCTTGTTCGACGGACCATCGACGGTCTTCTGCGTCGCGGTGGCGGCGTGCACGGTGGTCATCAGGCCGCGCTTGATGCCCCACTTGTCGTTGAGCACCTTCGCCAGCGGCGCGAGGCAGTTGGTCGTGCACGAAGCGTTGGAGATGATCGCCTCGCCCTTGTAGGTCGTGTGGTTCACGCCGTAGACGAACATCGGCGTGTCGTCCTTCGACGGCGCCGACTGGATGACCTTCTTCGCGCCCGCGTCGAGGTGCTTCTGGCAGGTTTCCTTGGTCAGGAACAGGCCGGTGGATTCGATGACGACTTCGGCGCCGACCTCGTCCCACTTCAGCGCCGCCGGGTCCTTCTCCTGCGTCAGGCGGATCTTCTTGCCGTTGACGATCAGCGTGTTGCCCTCGACCGACACATCGCCCTTGAAGCGGCCGTGCACCGAGTCGTAACGCAGCATGTAGGCCAGGTACTCCGGCTCCAGCAGGTCGTTGATGGCGACGATCTCGATCTCGCCAGCGAAGTTCTGCACGGCCGAGCGCAGCACGTTGCGCCCGATGCGGCCAAAGCCGTTGATGCCAACCTTGATGGTCATGAGTTGCAAGCTCCTGCGGCCGCGTCGCGCGCGGCGGGTGGACGGGACGAGCCCGGACAAGGGGAAAACCGCGAATGCCCATTCTACCGCGACCGCCCCGGCCACAGGCTCCACCAAGGCGGCAGGAACTGAATTGATCATGATCAAGCGCGCGTTTGAACCGCCGAGGAGACTGGAAGCGTTCCCAAACGAGGCACTTCCATGCAAAAACCCCTCATCGCCTGCGCTCTTGCCGTCGCCCTGGGCGGCGCCGCCCTGCCCGCCCTCGCCCAGTCCAAGGGCGACTGGACCCTCGGCGTCGGCGTCCATGCGGTCGACCCCAAGTCCGGCAACGGCCGCCTGGTCGACGGCAGCCTGCCGACCCACGTCGACTCCGACGTGAAGCCGACCCTCACCTTCGAGTACTTCGTCCGCGACAACCTGGGCGTGGAAGTCATCGCCGCGTGGCCGTTCGAACACGACATCTCGATCGACGGCCTGGGCACGGTCGGCAGCACCAAGCAGCTGCCGCCGACCGTGTCGCTGCAGTACCACTTCAACAGCCGCGGCAAGGTCTCGCCGTTCCTCGGCGCCGGCATGAACTACACCGCCTTCTTCAGCGAGGACACGCGCGGCGCGCTGGCGGGTTCCAAGCTCAAGCTGGACGACTCCTGGGGCCTCGCCGCGCACGCCGGCATCGATTTTGCGCTGAACGAGCGCAGTGCGATCCGCGTGGATGCGCGCTGGATCGACATCGACACCGACGTGACGCTGGACGGCGCCGGGGTCGGCACCGTGGACATCGACCCGATCGTTTACGGCGCGGCGTACGTGATGAAGTTCTGAGCCGACTTCCGGTGCACGCCGCGGTGTTTTCCGACCCGCGAATGCGCTCGGACGCAATCCTGCGAACAGGCCGTGCCGGCTAGAATGCCGGCATGGCCCGCGTTCTCATCACCCTCGTTCTCGCCTTCCTCCTCGTGCCGCAACCGGCGCACGCGTGGGGCCGCCTTGGTCATCGCCTCGTTGCCGCGCTGGCGTGGGACGAGCTCACGCCGCAGGTTCGCGCTCGCATTACGGAACTGCTCGAAGGCGAAGCCGACCCGACCCTGCCCGGCATCGCCAGCTGGGCGGACGAGCTGCGCGAACACGATCCGGACCTGGGCAAGCGCAGCAGCCGCTGGCACTACGTCAACATCGCCGAGGACGACTGCCATTACGACGCGGCGAAGCACTGCAAGGGCGGCGACTGCGTGGTCGAGGCGATCCGCGCGCAGACCGCGATCCTCGCCGACGCGTCGCGCAGCCGCGCCGAACGCCTGCAGGCGCTGAAGTTCGTCGTGCACTTCGTCGGCGACGTGCACCAGCCGCTGCACGCGGGCTTCGGGCACGACAAGGGCGGCAACGATTTCCAGGTCCAGTTCGACGGTCGTGGCACCAACCTGCACTCGCTGTGGGACAGCGGCATGCTCAACGCCGCCGACCTCGAGGAAGCCGCCTGGCTGCAGCGCCTTCGCGCGATGCCGCTGGCCGTCGAACGGTCGGGCCCGGCGTTGCCGCCGCCATCGGCGCTGTGGGCGGAAGCCTCGTGCCGCATCGTGCTGCAGCCGGGCTTCTATCCGCCCAGGGCGAAGATCGGCGACGCCTACGTGCAGACCTGGCGCCCGCTGGCCGAGGAACAGCTGCGGCGCGGCGGCGCCGAACTGGCCGCCACGCTGAACGCCGCGTTGTCGCGCTGAGTTCCGGTCGAAGCCGGAAACCACTGCGGTTTAACGCGCCGCGATCACGCCGCTCGCGCCGATCCGCTAGATTGGGCCCGTGCGGGCTCCCCGCCCCGCGTGGAGGACCGCGATGAAGCCCGACGTCGATCCCTTCTTCCACGCCGACAGCAACACGTGGACGTACCTCGTCCGCGATCCGGCCGGCAGCGCGGCGGCGATCATCGACCCCGTCCTCGATTTCGACGCGAAGGCGGCACGCACGTCGACGACGTCGGCGCGGAAGGTCGCCGATGCCGCGCGCGAACGCGGCCTCGACGTGCAGTGGATCCTGGAAACACATGCGCACGCCGATCACCTGAGCGCGGCGCAATGGCTCAAGTCCCAATGGCCGGACGCGGCGGTCGCCATCGGCGAAGGCATCCGCGATGTGCAGAAGTCCTTCGCGCCGGTGTTCAACCTGGAAGACGGATTCCGCACCGACGGCTCGCAGTTCGATCGCCTGTTCACCGACGGCGACACCTTCCGCATCGGAACGCTCGACGCGCGCGTCATCGCGGTGCCGGGCCACACCAGCGACAGCTGCGCCTACCTGATCGGCGATGCGCTGTTCACCGGCGACTCGTTGTTCATGCCCGACGGCGGCACGGCGCGCTGCGACTTCCCCGGTGGCGATGCGCGCACGCTGTTCCGTTCGATCCGCCGCCTGTTCGAAACGCTGCCCGACGACACGCGCGTGTTCGTCTGCCACGACTACGGTCCGGGCGGACGCGAGGTCGCGTGCGAGACCACGATCGGCGCACAGCGTCGCGACAACATCCACGTGCGCGACGGCGCGACCGAGGACGACTACGTCGCGCAGCGCACCGCGCGCGACGCGACGCTGCCGATGCCGGCGCTGATCCTGCCGGCGGTGCAGACCAACATCCGCGCCGGCGCGCTGCCGCCGCCTGAATCCAACGGCGTGCGCTACCTCCGGATCCCGCTCGACCGCATCTGATTCCACTCCGGCATGCCTACTTCCTTCACACCGGTTTCCGCGCTGCTCGGCGGCGCACTCATCGGCTTCGCCGCCGTCTGGCTGCTGGCAACGCTGGGCCGCATCGCCGGTATCAGCGGCATCGCTAACGCCGCGATCGATTCGCGCGAGGGACGCGGCTGGCGGCTGGCCTTTCTCGCCGGCATGGTGATCGCCGCCGGCGCGTGGTTCGCCTGGTCCGGCGCGGCCCCGCGCGTCGGCTTCTCCTGGACCTGGCTCGTCATCGGCGGCGCACTCGTGGGCTTCGGCACGCGGCTCGGCAACGGCTGCACCAGCGGTCACGGCATCTGCGGACTGGCACGCTTCTCGAAGCGCTCGCTGTGGGCGGTGATGGTGTTCATGGGCACGGCCATCGCGACGGTCTACGTGATGCGCCATGTGCTCGGGGCCGGGCCATGAGGCAGGTCGCGCACGCGCTCATCGCCGGAGCGATCTTCGGCCTCGGACTGGCCGTGTCCGCGATGACCGATCCGGACAAGGTGCTCAACTTCCTGGACGTCGGCGGACGCTGGGACCCTTCGCTCGCGCTGGTGATGGGCGCGGCGCTCGCCGTCGCCGTGCCGGGATTCGCGTGGCTGCGCCGGCGCGGCTGCACGCTGGACGGTTCGGCCCTTCCGCCGCAGCCGTCGGGCGGAGTGGATCGTCGCCTGCTGCTTGGCAGCGTGCTGTTCGGCATCGGCTGGGGACTGGCCGGCTACTGCCCGGGACCGGCGCTGGCGAACCTGGCGCACGGCAGCCTGGAGGCCGTGGTGTTCGTCGTCGCGATGCTCGCCGGTTCGCGCCTGGCGCGAACGCTCCTCCCCGCGCGCTGAGCCGTCGCCAGCGGTTAGCTTTGCGCCATGGAACCCCGACCCGCTCCCCTTTCCTTCGACTCGCTCGACGCCGCCGTCGAGTTCCTGCTCGCGCGCGTCCGCGGCCCGCTGCACGTCGGCGCGCCGCTCGGTCTAGGCAAACCGCACCGGCTGCTCAATGCCCTGTATGCACGCGTCGAGAACGACGCCTCGCGCCCGCTGCATCTGTACACCGCGCTCTCGCTCGATCCACCCGGCGGCGGTAAGGGGCTCGAAGCGCGCTTCGTGAAGCCGTTCGTCGAACGCCACTTCGGCGCGGATTTCCCGCGCCTGGCGTATGTGCAGGCGCTCAAGCGCAACGCACTGCCGGCGCACGTCGAGATCGAGGAGTTCTACCTGCAATCCGGCGCGATGCTGAACTCCGCGCCGGTGCAGCGCCGCTACGCGAGCCTGAACTACACGCACGTCGCCCGCGCGCTCGCCGACCGCGGACTCAACGCGATCGTGCAGAAAGTCGCGCGATCGCCCGACGGCACGCGCCTGTCGCTGTCGTGCAACACCGACCTCACCTTCGATGCGATCGACGCCCTCGCCGCGCGCGGCCTGCCGCGTCCGGTGCTGATCGCCGAGATCGATCCACGCCTGCCATGGCTCGGCGGCAGCGCGGCGGTCGCGCCTGAATTCTTCGATGCGATCGTGACTCCGCCAGGCCCGTATCCGAAGCTCTTCGGCCTGCCGCGCCAACCGGTGACCGACGCCGACTACGCGATCGGCTTCCACGCCAGCACGTTCGTGCGCGACGGCGGAACCCTGCAGATCGGCATCGGCGCGCTCGCCGATGCGCTGTGCCATGCGCTGGTGCTGCGTCACGTCGACAACGATGCGTATCGCGAGGTGTTGCGCGCGCTCGGCTCCGCGCACGCCGACGATGCCGCGCTCGCGCCGTTCGGGCGCGGCCTCTATGGTTGCAGCGAGATGATCAACGAAGGCTTCCGCCGGCTGGTGGAAGTGGGCGTGATCAAGCGGCGCGTGGTGGACGATCTCGCCGCGATGCAGCGCATCGAACGCGGCGGCCCGAGCGCGCACGACCTTGCCTTGCTCGAACGGGAGGGCGAGTTCCTGCACGGCGCGTTCTATCTTGGTTCGCCCGAGTTCTACGAGTGGCTGCGCGACCTGCCGCCGGACGCGCGCCGCGCGATCGGCATGCGTCGTGTCGGCGAAGTGAACGATCTGGTCGGCGACATCGAACTGGAACGCCTGCAGCGTCGCGATGCGCGTTTCTTCAACACCTGCATGATGGCGACCGCGCTGGGTGCGGCGGTATCCGACGCGCTTGAGGACGGTCGCGTCGTCTCGGGTGTCGGCGGCCAGTACAACTTCGTGGCGATGGCGCACGCGCTGCCGGATGCGCGCTCGGTGCTGATGCTGCGCGCCGCGCGCGAATCGGGTGGACGGGTCACGTCGAATGTCGTATGGAATTACGGGCACACGACGATCCCGCGCCACCTGCGCGACGTGTACATCAGCGAGTACGGGATCGCCGACATCCGCGGACGTTGCGACGAGGATTGCGTGATGGCGATGGCGGCCATCGCCGATGCGCGTTTCCAGCAGGGCCTGATCGATGTCGCCAAGCGCGAAGGCAAGCTGCGCGCGGACTTCGCGTTGCCGGCTTCCGCGGCGCGCAATACGCCAGAACGCCTCGCCGCGGCGCTGCGCCCGTTCCACAAGAGCGGCGCGCTGCCGGACTACCCGCTGGGGAGCGATTTCACGCCGGTCGAGCAGCGGCTGGTGAAGGCGTTGGCGTGGTTGAAGTCGAACACCGCGACGCGTGGCGCGAAGCTGCGCACGGTATGGCGCGCATTGGGCGCGAAGGCGCTTGATCGCGAAGCGCTGGAACGCATGGACCTTGCGTCGCCGCAGGGCTTTGGCGAGCGATTGGAAGCGCGGCTGGTGTCGTTGGCGCTGGTGGAGAGCGGGCGCGGGTCGTAGCGCGAAGCCCAAACGAAAGAAGCGGCCGAAGCCGCTTCTTTCGAATCACGAATCACGAATCACGAATCACGAATCAAAGCGAACGCGCCGCCTCGACCACCTTCTCCACCGTGAAGCCGAAGTACGGGAACAGCTGCTCCGCCGGGGCCGAGGCGCCGAACTCGTCGATGCCGATCACCGCGCCGTCCAGGCCCACGTACTTGCGCCAGAAATCGGTCACGCCCGCTTCGATCGCCACGCGCTTGCGGCAGGCCTTCGGCAGGACCGATTCGCGGTACGCCGGGTCCTGGCGGTCGAACACCGTCGTCGACGGCATCGACACCACGCGCACCTTGTCGCCCAGCTGCTTGGCCGCGTCCATCGCCAGGCCGACTTCCGAACCCGTCGCGATCAGGATCAGCTCCGGCGCACCGACCGAATCCTTCAGCACGTAACCGCCGCGCTCGATGTCGGCGACCTGCTGCGCGGTGCGCTGCTGATGGGCGAGGTTCTGGCGCGAGAAGATCAGGCAGCTCGGGCCGTCCGAACGCAGGATCGCCGCCTTCCAGCACGCCGCCGATTCCACCGCGTCGCACGGACGCCACACGTCGTTGTGCGGGATGTAGCGCAGCGACGCCATGTGTTCGATCGGCTGGTGCGTCGGGCCGTCCTCGCCCAGGCCGATGGAATCGTGCGTGTAGACGTGGATCGCGTGCGCGCCCATCAGCGCGCTCATGCGCACGGCGTTGCGCGCGTAATCGCTGAACACCAGGAAGGTCGCGTCGTACGGGATGAAGCACTCGTGCAGGCCCAGGCCGTTGCTGATCGCGGTCATGCCGAACTCGCGCACGCCGTAATAGACGTAGTTCGCGTTCGGATCGTCGGTGGCGACCGACTTGCTGCCCTTCCACAGGGTCAGGTTGGAGTGCGCGAGATCGGCCGAGCCGCCGATCAGTTCCGGCAGCAGCGGCGCGAAGGTTTCAATCGCCATCTGCGACGCCTTGCGCGAGGCGATGGTCAGGCCGTCGGCCTGCAGCTTGGCGATGTACGCATCGGCCGCTTCGATGAAGCCGTCCGGCAGCTGGCCGCGCGAACGACGCGTCAGTTCGGCCGCCAGTTCCGGGAACTGCTTCGCGTACTCGTCGAACAGCCTGTTCCAGGCCTTTTCTTCCGCGGCGTGGTCGCGCTTGCGCCAACCGTCGTAGATGTCCTGCGGGATCTCGAATTCGCCATGGTTCCAGTTGAGTGCCGCGCGCGTGGCGGCCACTTCGTCCTTGCCCAGCGCGGCGCCGTGCGAGGACTCCTTGCCCGCCTTGTTCGGCGAACCAAAGCCAATGGTGGTGCGGCAGCAGATCAGCGTCGGCTTGTCGGTGGACTTCAGCGCCTGCTCGATGGCGGCCTTGATCTTCTCCGCGTCGTGCCCGTCGACGCCGCGGATCACGTTCCAGCCGTAGGCTTCGAAACGCTTCGGCGTATCGTCGGTGAACCAGCCGTCGGTGTTGCCGTCGATGGAAATCTTGTTGTCGTCCCAGAAGGCGACCAGCTTGTGCAGACCCCAGGTGCCGGCGAGCGAGGCCGCTTCGTGCGAGATGCCTTCCATCAGACAGCCGTCGCCCATGAACACCCAGGTCCGGCTGTCGACGACGGAGAAGTCCGGCTTGTTGAAGCGCTGCGAGAGCAGCTTCTCGGCCAGCGCCATGCCGACCGAGTTGGCGAAGCCTTGGCCGAGCGGACCGGTGGTCGTCTCGATACCGGGCGTCATGAAGTTTTCCGGGTGGCCCGGGGTCTTCGAATGCAGCTGGCGGAAGTTCCTGATTTCCTCGATCGGCAGGTCGTAGCCCGACAGGTGCAGCAGCGCGTACTGCAGCATCGAACCGTGGCCGTTGGAGAGCACGAAGTGGTCGCGGTTGAACCAGTCCGGATTGGCCGGATTGTGGCGCAGGTAATCGTTCCAGAGCACCTCGGCGATGTCCGCCATGCCCATCGGCATGCCCGGGTGGCCGGAGTTGGCGGCCTGCACCGCGTCGATGGCGAGGAATCGGATGGCGTTGGCGAGGTCGCGGCGGCTGGGCGTCGTCATGGCGTCGGGCGGTCTTCGGCTGCGGGAGGAGGCCGCGCGGGGCTCCGGGCACGCTGCCCGGCCGGCGGACGCCCATTGTCACACCCTGAGGCGGGGATGTCGCCCCGCGTTCAAGCCCTTCTCCCTGCGGGAGAGGGGTGCTTCCAGCGCTACCGCACCGGCTTCCCCTGCCCAACCCCGCGGCCATAGGGATGGCCTGATGGCGTTCGTCACGACGCGCGCCAGTGGCGCGCTAGCGTCGCTCCTCGCCCCTGCAGGCAGGAGAGGGAGCCTCAGGACGTTGGGCCCGGCCCGTCCGGCTCGCCCTTCGACACCACGGTGGCCAGCATGAGGTCGCCGGTGACGTTGAGCGTCGTGCGGCACATGTCGAGGAAGCGGTCGACGCCGAGGATCAGGCCGATGCCCTCCGGCGGCACGCCGACCATGCCGCAGATCAGCGCCACCACCGGCAACGAGCCCGCCGGCACGCCCGCCGTGCCGATGCCGCCGAGGATGCACACGAACATCACCGTGAACTGCTGCGCCAGCGTGAGTTCCACGCCGAAGAACTGCGCGAGGAACAGCACCGTCACGCCCTCGAACAATGCCGTGCCGTTCTGGTTCGCGGTGGCGCCGACGGTCAGCACGAAGCGCGACACGCGGCTGGGCAGGCCGAGCTTCTCGTCGGCCACGCGCAGGGACGTGGGCAGCGTCGCGTTCGACGAGGCGGTGGAGAACGCCATCACCATCGCTTCCTGCACGCCCTTGAAGAAGCGCGCGGGCGGGTAGCCTGCGGCGAACTTCAGCACCAGCGAATACACCACGAACTGATGCAGCGCGAGCGCCAGCACCACGACGCCCACGTACGCGCCGAGACTGCGCAACAGTTCCCAGCCGAACAGCGCGGCCAGGTTGAACATGAAGCAGAACACCGCGTACGGCGCCAGCCGGATCACCAGGCCGATCAGCGTCATCGACACTTCGAACAGGCCTTCGATACCGCGCTGCAGGACTTCGGTCGCCTTCGTCCGCGTGAGCACCAGGCCGATGCCGAGCATCAGCGCGAAGAACATCACCGCGAGGATGGTGTTCTCGGCCGCGGCCTTCACCACGTTGTCGGGGACGATGGACACCAGCATGTCCAGGCCCCTGGGCTGGCCGCTGGCGCTACCGACGATGGCGCTCGCGCGCTCGGAACCTTCGGTGAGCAGCTGCTGCGCGCGCGCCGGATCGATGCCCGCGCCCGGCTGCAGCCAGTTCACCAGCACCAGGCCGAGGATCACCGCGATGCCGGACACCAGGATCGTGTACGCCAGCGTGCGCCAGCCGATGCGGCCGAGCGATCGCACGTCGCCCATTTCGGCCACGCCCATCACCAGCGCCGAGAACAGCAGCGGGATGACGAGCATGAAGATCAGCCGCAGGAACAGCGTGCCGGCGGGCTGCGTGACGTTGCTGGTGATCCACTGGACCCAGTCGGCGTTCGCGCCGACGGTGGAATGCACGATGAGGCCCAGCACCAGGCCGGCGGCGAAGCCGATCGCCATCTTCCAGTGCAGCGGCATTCCGGATTTGCCGGCGCCCGGTTTGTCAGTTTCGTGTCCGCGTTCGGGCGTCATCCCGGAACTCCACGCAGCGGCGGGAGTTCAGGATGATGCAGAAACGCGCGTGGAGGGCGTCTTCATCCGCCACTTCGCGCACCGGGACACATTCCGCACGCCTTGCGCGCGCATTTCGCACGCACGCGTGCGGCGCCGCCGGATTGTGCCGGCGGCGCTATGCGCGTCAGCCCGCGGCTTCGGGCGCCGCTTCGGATGCGATGCCGGCCGGCAGCACGACCTCGCCCTCGGCCACGTCGCCGCTGCGGTTCGCGACGACGACGGCGGTAGCGAGGTCACCAGTGACATTGAGCGAGGTGCGGCACATGTCGAGGAAGCGGTCGACGCCGAGAATGATGCCGACGCCTTCGGCCGGGATGCCGAGCACGGCGCAGATCATGGCGATCACCGGCAACGAACCGGCCGGGACGCCTGCGGTGCCGATGCCGCCGAGCAGGCACAGGCCCAGCACCATCACCTGGTGCATCAGCGTCAGTTCGACGCCGAACGCCTGCGCGAGGAACAGCACGGTGATGCCTTCGAACAGCGCGGTGCCGTGATGGTTCGCCGACGCGCCCACGGTCAGCACGAAGCGCGCGACCTTGCGCGGCAGCTTCAGGTTCTGCTCGGCCACGCGCAGCGTCACCGGCAGCGTGCCGGTCGACGAGGCGGTGGCGAACGCGGTCAGCAGCGCTTCCTGGCTGCCGCGGAAGAACGCGCGCGGACTCATGCCGCCGGCGAACTTCACCCACAGCGGCAGCACGATGAACATGTGCACGCCGATCGCCAGCACCACCGTCAGCGCGAACTTGCCCAGCACCAGCAGCAGTTCCCAGCCGAACTGCGCGCACAGCGCGAACATCAGGCACGCCACCGCGTACGGCGCGAGCTTGATGATCATGCCGATCAGGCGCATGCAGATCTCGAACAGGCCCTGCACCGCGTTCTTGAACGCCTGCGTGTGCGGGCTCGGCGCCATCACCAGGCCGATGCCGAGCATCAGCGCGAAGAACATCACGCCCAGCTTCTGCTTGTCGTCGACCGCGGCGGCGAGCACGTTCTTCGGCACGATGCCCAGCAGCATCTTCATGAAGTCCAGCTGCTGGCCGGTGGCGGCGATCTCGCCCGCCTTCTGCGCGCCCTGCGCCATGGCCTGGTCGAGCATGCCTCGATCGAGCCCGTGGCCGGGGCCGATCAGGTTCACCATCATCAGGCCGATGGCGACGGCGATCAGCGTGACCACGGCGGTGTAGATCAGCGTGCGCCAGCCGAGGCGGCCGAGGCTCGCGACGTCGCCCAGTTCGGCCACGCCCAGCACCAGCGCAGAAAACATCAGCGGCAGCACCAGCATGAAGAGCAGCGCGAGGAACAGCTGTCCGATCGGCTGCGCGACATAGCCCACCGCACCGAGCACGAACGGGGAGCCCGGTGCGATGAAGTGCGCGATCAGGCCCAGCACCGCACCCGCGACGAAGCCCAGCATCACCTTGATGTGGAGGGGCATTCCCTTCGCCGGCATCGTGGCGTCGGGCAGGCTTGCGTGGCTCATGCGGGGCTCTCTCCGGGCAAAATCAGCCGGCGAGAGTAGCAGAGGCGGGGATTCGGGAAAGCGGATGACGGCCCCTCTGCCCCGTCATCCCGGCGAAGGCCGGGATCCGGGCCCGCACCGCGCGGGCCCTCCCCTGTCGTCGAACCACGGCTCCGGGCCGCGTCCTACGGATACAACGGCGGCAACGGCGAAACCGTTCGCGCGGGTATGGAACGCCACGACGGCCCCTTCGCGAACGCCCGGCGCAGGCGCTCACGCGCGGTGATGGCGCTGCCACCGCCCCAGCGTGCGCGCTGGAGTTCGTCGACGGCGTCGCGCTGGTCGGCGTCGTCCAGGCGCGCGCGGACCTCGTCCAGGTCGCGTGCCGGCGGGTGCGCGAGCGCGCACAGCGCGTCGGCGACGTCGCCGAGATCGCCGCGGTCGATCAGCCGCTTCAGGTCCACATGGCCTGACGGCGGTGTCGATGGTGCGTCGCCCTGGGATTTTGTCGCGATCTTGGCGGCATCGCCGCGATGCAGGCCCCACACCAGCGTGAACAACCACAGCGCCGCGAACAGCAGCGCCGCGAGCACCCAGGCCTTGTTCGCGCCGCCGAGGTCGGCGAAGCGCGCGTCGCGCTCACCGGGCCCGGTCGCGGCCACATCGCCCGGCACCGACGTCGAAGGCGTCGCGGGCGCGGGGCTCGCGCCCGTTGTCGTGCCGGGCAGCACGGTCCACGACAGCGGCGGCAGGCTGGAGGTCTGCGCCACGCCGTCGCGCACGTCCCACCAGCGCAGTTGCAGGCCGGCCAGCTGCGCGCCTCCCTCGCGGGCCGGCACCAGCGAGAAGCGCCGCGTGAGCTTCACCCGCGGGCGACCATCGACGAAGCGCTCGTCGGCCTGCACCGGTTCGGCGAACACCTGCACGCCGTCGATCGGCGGCAGTTGCAGTTCGGGCATCTGCGCGGCGGTGGCGCCGTCGGCGACGGCTTCGACGGTCACCGTCGCGGCGCTGCCCACGCGCAGTTCCTGCGGCGTGGACTGGTAGCGCAGCGTCAGGTTCTGCAACGGCAGCCACGGCTGCGGCGCGTTCGCGGGTGCCGGCTGGACGTCGAGCTTGCGCGGCGCACCCTGCGCTTGCAGCGCACCGCCGCGCCCGCCGAGCAGATCGTCGAAGAAGCCGCCCGCACCGCGACCTTCGAAACGCGCCGGCGGCACCGTCAGCACGCCGCTGCGCTCGGGCACCAGCAGGAAGCGGCGTTCGACCACGTGGTAACGACGGCCGCCGATGTCGCGCTGGTATTGCGCATCGTCGCCGACGCGCTGCAGCGACGCGCCTTCCGGCGCTTCCTGGTCGAGCTGCCCGGAGATCAGCGGCGTGGCCGAATACAGCCGCACCACCCAGCCCACCGACTGCTGCACGTACGGATCGGGATCGTCCGCCTCGCTTTCGATGAAGACGTCCTCCGTGCGCGTCGGCGGCGGCGCGGCGGATGGCGCGACGGTCAGCGGGATCGGCTGCGTCTGCAGGCTGCCGACGCGTAGCGCCGGCACCGTGATCACGCCGTCGCGCTTCGGGCGCAGCGCGATCGCGTAGAGCGTGCGGATCGTGCTGCGTCCGCCGCTCATCACGAACTCGCGCCGGCTGGTGCGGCCGCTGACGAAGAAATCGGTGAGCAGCGGCGCGTAATCGGGCTCGGTCGAGGTCGTGGCCGCGGTGCTTTCGATGTTGAGCGTCACCGTCTCGCCCATCGCGATGCGGTCGCGATCCAGCCACGCGCGCACCTGCGCGGCAGCGGGAAGGCTCGCCAGCACGAGCAGCAACAGCAGCGACGCGCGGGCGAACAGGCGCGACGCCATGGGCCGTGACGGAGGGAAGCTCGCGACGTTCATTCGTTGACCTCGCCTCCGGAGCGGCGGCGTTCGTGCTCGATGCGGAATTTCTCGCGCAGCAGGCCGCCCGGATCGTCCGGCACGCGGCGCAGCCAGGCTTCGTTGGCCAGGCGTTGCTCGCGTTGCTGCGGGGTTTCGCCGCGCCGCTGCGCCTGTTCCTGCGGCTTGCCCTGCCCCTGCTGCTCCAGGGCGCGCTGCATGCGTTCGCGCAGTGCGGCGTCGGCCTCGCGCTGCTGCTGCGAATCGCCGGCTTCCAGTTTCGAGCGCGACTGCGGCTGCGGGTCCTGCTTCGCACCCTGCGGCTGCGAATCCTGCGGTTGTGGCTGCTGCGATTGCGAACCCTGCTGGCCCTGGCCGGATTGCGGCTTCTGGTCGGGCTTCTGCTGCTGCGGATCCTTCGACTGCCCGCCCGAACCTCCGCCCTGCGGCGGCGGCTTGCGCTGCATCGCGGCCTGCACGGCGCGCTTGTTGGCGATCGCGTCCGCCATGCCCGGCTGGCGCTTGAGCGCTTCGTCGTAGGCGGCGATCGCCTGCGGATACTGCCCCGCCTTCGCCAGCGCGTTGCCGCGGTTGTAGTGCGCGTCGGCGCTGTCGCCGGACTGGTAGGCCTGCGCGGCGGCGTCGAAATCGCCACGACGATACGCGTCGTTGCCTTGTTCGATGCGCGCGTGTTCGACCTGGTCGGCGCGGCGCCACAGGTCGGCGGCCTTCACCGGCGTCCACAGCACGCACAGCGCGACCACCGCCAGCGCCGCACGCCGCCGGAACGCGAACAGTGCCAGGAGCATCAGCGGCGGCAGCAGCCAGTAGCCCTCGTCCTGCCACGCGCTGCCGCGCTTGCCGTCCACGCGCGTGGCGTCGCCGGCGTCGTTGGGATCGAGCACGCCCAGCGCGCGCAGGTCGCCGTCGTCGCTGGCGATGCGCGCATAGCGGCCGTTGCCGGCGGATGCGAGGCCGCGCAGCGAGCCTTCGTCGAGCCGCGCGTTGGCGAACGCGCCGTCGCTGCGCCGGTACGGCACTGCGTTCTCGCCGCCCACGCCGAGCACGTCCACGCGATAGCCCTGCTGCACCGCGCGCGAAGCCGCATCAGTGGCGCCCTCGCCTGCGTGGTCGGTCATCACCAGGATGCGTCCGCGATCGAAACCGGATTGCCTGAGCAGCTGCGCGGACCATTCGATCGCGCGATCGGCGCGCTGGCCGTCGACCGGCATCACGTCGGGCGACAGCGCATCCAGGAACAGAGCGACGTTCGCGGCGTCCTCGGTGAGCGGCGCGACGGTGAACGCATCGTCGGCGAAGGCGACCAGCGCGACCTGCCCGCCCTGGCGTTCGCGCAGCAGCGTGGAGAGTTTCGCGCGCGCCTGCGCGAGGCGCGAAGGCGGAAGATCGGCCGCGAGCGCCGCGCCGGACAGATCCACCGCGACCACCAGCGGCGTGCGGCTCTGCCACAGCGGCTGCGGACTCTGCCGCCAGCTCGGACCGGCAAGCGCGAGCACCGCGAGCACGTACGCGAGACCGGCGACCCACGCGCCCCAGCGCACGCGCGCGCCACCGCGTTCGACCAGCAGGTGCGGTAGCAGATGTGCATCGACGTTCTCGCGCCAGACGCTGGTGCGGCGTCGCCGCACGCGCCACAGCCCCAGCAGCAGCGGCAGTGCGAGCAGCGCCCACAGCCACTGCGGACGCAGCAGGTGCAGCGCGGCGAGCGACAGATCGGCGAAGGGATTCATGCCGCCCTCCGTCGCGGCCACGCGAAGGCCAGCAGCGCGCACGCGAACGCCACGCCGAGCGGCCACGGATACCGTTCGATGCGCGGGCGCACCGCTTGGCCAGGACGCTCGACCGGTTCGAGGCGATCGATCTCGGCATAGATGCCTGCCAGCTGTCCGGTGTCGCGCGCGCGGAAGAAGCGTCCGCCCGTGCTGCGCGCGATGTCGCGCAGCGTGGATTCGTCGATCTCGTCGCCACCGCCGGGCATCGGCACGGGCAGTCCGAACAGCGACATCGTGCCTTCGCCGCCGAACGCGATGGTGTGGATGCGCACGCCTTCGGCCTGGGCGATCTCGGCGGCCTTCTTCGGTTCGAGCAGGCCGGCGGTGTTCACGCCGTCGGTGAGCAGCACCAGCACGCGCTGCTCCGCCGGTTGACCGCGCAGGCGCTTGACCGCGAGCGCGATGGTGTCGCCGATGGCGGTCTCCTGACCGGCCAGGCCGATCACGCTGTCGTCCAGCTGCTGGCGCACGGAAGTCAGGTCGAGCGTCAGCGGCGTGAGCGCATACGCACGGCGGCCGAAGACGATGAGGCCCACGCGATCGCCGCGGCGGCGATCGAGGAAGTCGGCAAGCACGGCCTTGGCCGCGGTGAGACGATCCACCGTGCTGCCACCGAGTTCCATGTCCGGCTCGCGCATGCTGCCGGAGAGGTCGAGCGCGAGCATCAGGTCGCGGCCGACCTGCGGCGGCTGCACGGCATCGCCAAGCTGCTGCGGCCGTGCCGCCGCGACGCACAGCGCGATCCACGCCAGCCACACGAGCCAGCCCGTGCGCGCGCCGAACGCGGTGCGACCGCCGGCGTGCGCGACGCGATCGAGGCGTTCGCCGAACGGCGCGCGCAACGCCGCGGACGACGCATGCCGCGCCGGCGGCAGCACCCAGCGCGCGAACCACGGCAGCGGCAGCGCGAGCAGCATCCACGGCCACGCGAAGCTGTCGTGCAGGACGGCCAATGGTGCGAGCAGGGCGTCCATCATCCGGCGGCGCCCATCCATTGCAGGAAGCGTTGGCGCGCCAGCGCGCGCAATGCAGCGACTTCGCCGGCATCCACGTCACGCCGGAAACCGCCGTCGAGCAGCAGCCGCCCCGGACCTTCGGAGAAATCGGTCCGCACGGGCGCCTTGCGTTTCGCGTTCGTCGCGGCGGCGTCGAGATGACGCAGCCAGTCCTCGCCGTGCAGCGTATCGGCGCGTGCGTCGTGCCGTCGTGCGGCGCGGCGCAGGAGTTCGGACATCGCTGCGATCTGCTGCGGCGGGTTCGGTGCGGCATCGACTTCGCGATCGAACAACGCGGCGATGGCGTCGCGACGCCGGCGTGCGCGAAGTCGCCACCCTGCAAGCAGCGCGAACGCCGCGACGACGATGCCGGCGACGATCCACCATCCCGGCGCCGGTGGCCACCACGACGGCGCGGGCGTGGCATGGATGTCGCGCAGCACGAGCGAAGCGGGCGCGCCCATCACGCCACCAGCGGCCGGTTGCGGCCGAGCAGCGGCAGCCACGATGCGCTATCCGCCTGCGTGGAGAGCGCCTGCACGCGCACGCCGCGCGCGGGCAGTTGCGCGAGCGCGGCTTCGAGCGGGCGCCCAAACTCGGCGCGCCAGGCCTGTCGTTGCGCTGCGACGGAGAGATCGACGTCGATGCGGTGCGTGGCGCGCGGCTCGCCATCGGCGCTCACGAACGGCAGCGACGCCTTCGGCGGTGCGACTTCCAGCGGATCGGTCAGCAGCAACACGATGACTTCGTGATGGTGGGTCAGCGCGGGCCAGCGTTGCGCGGGCAGCGCGGCGACGCTTTCCGGATCGGCGAGCACGACCAGCCGCGAACCGGGACGCAGCAGGCGCTGCGCGTGGTCGAGCGCGACGCCGAGGCCGGCGTCGTCGTCCGGCGCACGCGCGTACCACCGCGTGAGCGCATCGAGCACCCGCAGCGCACCGCGTGGACCGGCAGCGGGCGCGATCGGCGCTTCGCGCAAGCTCCCGCGCAGGGCGGCGATGCGGTCGCCGTCGCGTACCGCGGCCCAAGCGGCCACCGCGCCGGCACGTGCGGCCTGCACCGACTTGAAGCGCACGCGCGTGCCGAAATACAGCGACGGCGACGTGTCGGCGACGATCAGGCTCAGGCGTTCGCGCTCGGCCTGGAACAGCTTGGTGTGCGCGCGGCCGGTTCGCGCGGTGAGGCGCCAGTCGATGTGGCGCGCGTCGTCGCCGGCGACGTATTCGCGCGATTCGGCGTACTCCATGCCGCGCCCGCGCAAGGGCGACAGCGCATGTCCGCTCACGCCGAAGCGGCCGCGCTGCGCGGGCCGTCTTCCCGCGACCGCCTGACGCAACGCGACGAGTTCCGGCAGCGTCGGCGTGACGCCGTTGCCGGTGGCTTCATCATGGGATGGCGGGGTTTTCTGCACGGTTCGATTGGGGAGCGGTTGAACGCGGATCGGACGGATGGAAACGGATCAGGCGCAAGGCTTCACGAGCCGGTTCCGTGTCGCGAGACGCATGTTCACGAGGCTCGATCCGTCTCGAAAGCGAACGTCACGGCAACGGCACGCGCTGCAGCAGTTCGGCGACGAGGCGCTCGCCGTCCCAGCCTTCGGCTGTGGCTTCGTAACTGGGCAGGATGCGATGGCGCAGCACGTCCGGCGCGACCGCGCGCACGTCGTCGGGCGTGACGAAATCGCGGCCCGCCAGCCAGGCATGCGCGCGTGCGCAGCGCTCCAGCGCGATCGAACCGCGCGGGCTCGCGCCCCAGGCGATGCGGCGGGCGAGCGTCGCGTCGTAGCGCGCGGCATCGCGCGAGGCGAGCACGAGTTCGATCAGGTAGCGTTCGACCGCCGGCGCCAGATGCAGGTCCAGCACGGCATTGCGCGCGGCGAAGACGTCGTCCAGCGACATGCGCTCGATGGCGGTCGCGACGTGCTGCGTGGTCTGGCGCGCGCGATCGCGGGCGAGGCGGAGGATCTCGGCTTCCGCCGCCGCCTGCGGGTAGCCGATGCGGACGTACATCAGGAAGCGGTCGAGCTGCGCCTCGGGCAGCGGGAACGTGCCTTCCTGCTCGATCGGATTCTGCGTGGCCATCACCAGGAACAGCTGCGGCAGCGCGTAGGTCGCGCGCCCAACGGTGACCTGGCGCTCGCCCATCGCCTCCAGCAAGGCGGACTGGACCTTGGCCGGGGCGCGGTTGATCTCGTCGGCGAGCAGGATCGGATGGAAGATCGGGCCGGCCTGGAATTCGAAGCGGCCCTCCTGCGGGCGCCAGACCTCGGTGCCGGTGAGGTCCGCCGGCAGCAGGTCGGGCGTGAACTGCACGCGGGCGAACTCGGCTTCCAGGCGCGCGGCGAGCGCGCGGATCGCCGAGGTCTTCGCCAGGCCCGGGGCGCCTTCGACGAGCAGGTGGCCATCGGCCAGCAGGACGATCAACAGGCGGTCGATCAGCGCCGCCTGGCCGACGATCTGCGCCGATAAGGCCTCCCGCAGGGCGCGGAAGGCGTCGTACAGGCGGGGAAGATCATCGCTGCGGCGGTCCATGGCGGTCTCGTTGGGGAATCCGGGCCAGTTTGACCGAAGACGGACGTGGCAGTTCACGTGCTGTGTCATTCATTCAGCAATGAAATGCGAAAGGCTCCGCTGGGAGCCCCTGGGTGTAACTGCGGAGGCGGCGCGATTCGTGCGGCCGTCGGTGCGGGAGGTTTGGGGCGGCGTGGCGGACGCTGGGTTCGCCCCCACGGCCTCGGGATGTGGCGCTGTGCGCTTCCCCTTGCCATCGTCTTGCCGGGGGCCGCCGTGCGTTCGGCAGGCCCATGCGGCAGTACCGCGCATGCCCCGTTCCGCAGCGCTGAGGTCGCCATCCATGGTGATGCGGTCGCCATCCACTCGATGCCTTGATGGCTTCGGATCGCCCGGCCAACTGACCGGGCGTTCGGCAGGCCACACGGCAGGGCCGCGCATCACCGGATTCTGTAGCGATGGGGTCGCCATCCACGGCAATGCCTTATGCGCGTTGGATGGCCCGGCCAACCGACCGGGCGTTCGGCAGGCCACGTGGCAGTGCCGCGCATCACCGGATTCTGTAGCGATGAGGTCGCCGTCCATGGCGATGCCTTATGGGCGTTGGATCGCCCTGCCCGGCCATCCTGGCCGGGCTTTAGCGGCCGCGCGGCCGCTCACCCCCGCTGTTCGACCTTCATCACCTTCGGGGTGATCATGATCAGCAACTCCGCCTTGTCCTTGCTGCGACCCTTCTTCTTGAACAGGTTGCCCAGGAAAGGAATGTCGCCGAGGAAGGGCACCTTCGAGATGTCGCTGCGATCGCGGAACTCGTACACACCGCCCACGACCACGGTCTGGCCATCCTCGACCAGCACGGCGGTGTTGACCTCGCGCTTGGCGATGGTCGGCACCTGGCCGATGGAGGTATCGACGAAACCTTCGACCTCGTCCTTCTTCACGTTCATGTTGAGGAAGACGCGGCCATCATGCGTGATGGTCGGCGTGACCTTCAGCTCCAGCAGCACATCCTTGAACTGCACGTTCGGAATCGGAATGGTGTTCGTGCCGCTCTGCGGGGAGATCGTCACGTAACCCACTTCCTGGCCCTGACGAATCACGGCTTCGCGCTGGTTGCTGGTGACGATGCGCGGGTTGGAGATCACCTCGCCACGGCCCTCTTCCTGCATTGCCGACAACTCGATGTCCAGCGCGTAGCCGGCGTTGAGGATCTGCAGCGCCACCGAACCGGCGGGGTTCACGACACCGAGATTGCTCATGGGGCCCTTGAACAGCGTCGGCAGGTCGCCCGACTGGCCCGCTTCGGCCAGCGAACCGCGCGTGGCGTCGTTGTTCTCGATGGTGTCGTTGAAGAAGTACTTGCCGTCCTTCGTACCGGCGATGCCGAAGCGCGCGCCGAGTTCGCGGGCGAAGGTGTCCTGCGCGATGACCACGCGACCTTCGATCAGCACCTGGTCCACCGGACGGTCGATCACGTGGATGAGCTGCTTCATCTCCGCGATCTTCTTCGGGATGTCGCTGATCATCAGCGTGTTGGTGCGCTCATCGGCGACCAGGCGGCCACGCGGCGAGAGGAAGCCGCTGTCGGTGTTGCCGCCCTGACCACCACCGCCACCACCGCCACTGCCGCCGATGCCCTTGGCCTCGGTCAGCGCCTTGAAGATCTGCTGGGCGTTGTGGTAGTTGATCTGCACGTACTCGGTCTGCAGGTCGACGCGATTGTCGAGCGCGATGCGCGCGTCTTCCTTGTCTTGCTCGTACTTGGCGATCTCGGCCTGCGGGGCGACCCACACGACGTTGCCGCTGCGGCGCTTGTCCAGGCCCTTGGCCTGCAACACGATGTCCAGCGCCTGATCCCACGGCACGTTGGTCAGGCGCAGGGTGACGTTGCCGGTCACGGTGTCCGCGGCCACCACGTTGAGGCCGGACTCCTCGGCGATCAGCTGCAGGACGGTGCGCACCGGCACGTCCTGGAAGTTGAACGTCACCGGACGGCCGCTGTAACCGCGCGAAGCGCCGGTCGCGGCCTTGCCGGTGGTGGTCTGGCCGACGGCGCGGCCCTTGGCGGAGCCGGTGCGGGGCACGATCTCGACGATGTACTCGCGACCGGTCTGGTAGGCCATCGATTCGAAGTTGCCGCTCATGTCGAGCACGAGCTGCGTGCCCGCGCCGCTGGCGCGCGCGTCGATGCGCTGCACCGGCGTGGCGAAGTCGACGACGTTGAGCGACTTGCGCAGCGAGTCGGGCAGCGTGGCGTTGCCCACGTTCACCATCACGCTCTGGCCCTGGTTGCGCAGGTCCGGCGCGGCGCCATCGCCGCTGAACTTCACGACCAGGCGGCCGGCGCCGTCGCTGCCGCGCTTGAAGTCGATGTTGGACACCTCGACGGTGCCCGGCAGCTGCTTGGACGGATCCAAGCTGGCCGGCGGCGCGACGACCGTGCCGGCGGTCGGCGCGGGCGAAGCGGCGTGGACGGCGCTGACGGCGGCGATCGCGCCGATCAGCAGGCCGATGGACCCGCTGCGCAGCAGGGGGCGACGCTCAGCGCGCGCGCTGGAGCTACCCGGTTCAAATCGGGCCGGTTTAGAAACGGTCATCGTGCATTCCCCCAAGAATCATTGATCTTCAAGCGCGACCGTGGCCGGACGCTCCAACCATCCACCCGCGCCATCCGGCACCAGTTCCACCAGCTCGATGCGGTCCTCGAACACGCCGGTCACGCGACCGTCGCTTTGCCCCATGTAGTTCCCCGGCGTCACGCGATAGGTCACCTTGTCGGGCGCCATCACCAGCGCGACCACGCTGCTCCCCTTGCCGAGCGTGCCGACCATGTCGAGGCTGTCCAGCGGGAACTGTTCCAGCGTCTGCTTGCGGCGTCCGGCGTCCGGACGCGGACCGTTGCCGCCGTCTTCGTCGGTAAAGGCGGTGCTGAACGGATCGCGCAGCGCATAGGCGTTGTATTCGAACGTCTCGAACTGCTGCATCACCGGCAGCGGATCCAGCGGCGGTGCCGGACGCGCCTTCACTTCCGCGATCCACTTCTCCAGGTTCGGAGCGTCGCCTGGCGTGCTGGTGACGCCGCGCGAGCACGCGGCCAGACCGAGCGCCAGCGCGATCGCCGCCAGGACACGCAGCGGTGCGGCGCCGTCACGGTTCAACAATGCGCGCATCTCAGGTGCCCTCCTTCTTGCCGGCGGTCGACTGCGCGGCGGCTTCCTGCTCCTGGACTTCCTGTTCGTCCAGGTAACGGTACGTCTTCACCGTGCCGGCGAGTTCGAGCGGGCTGTTGGGCGTGATCACGCCGCCTTCCTTGCCGCGCGGCTTCAGCGAGATGTCGTGCATGGTCATGATCACCACGCGCGGGAGCGAGGCGACGCCGCTGACGAACCCGCCGAACTGGTGGTAGCTGCCCACCATGCGCAGCGCGATCGGCTTCTCGGCGTAGAACTCCTTGGGTTCCTCGGGGCCGGGCTGGAACAACTCGTTGGTGATGCCGGTGGCCAGCGCGGTCTGCGAGATGTCGACGATCAGGTCAGGCATCTCGGTCTTGCTGGGCAGCTGGCGCAGCATCTGCTGCAGCTGCTGCTCCATCTGCGCGAGCTGCTGCTTGAGCGGCTCGAGGTTGGCGGCCTTGCCCTGCTCGGCTTCGAACTCGGTGCGAAGCGCGACTTCCTTGCTTTCCAGGTTTTCCAGTTCGCTGCGCTGGTCGCTGACGAACAGGTACCAGGCCAGGCCGACGATCACCACGACGATCACGCCGCACAGGCCGATCTTGGCCTGCTGCGGCCAGCCGCCGATGTTGTTGAAGTCCAGTTCGTTGAGCTTGATGGGTTTCTTCTTGCTCATGACGCCGCTCCCTGGGCCGGCGTGGCATTCGGCGCCGAGGGCGCAGTGGCGGGTGTTGCGGTCGGAGCAGCGGGCGCGGAGGCCGGCTGCGCCGCGGCATCGGCCGGCGTCGCGGCAGGCGCGGCCGGGGCGCCGCTGGCCGGAGCGGCGCCGGCCGTGGCGCCGGCATCGCCCGACTGGGCGATCTGCGCGGCCGGTGCGTCCGGTACGCCGTCGCCGTCCTCATCCTTCGGCGCGTTCGGGTTGGCGAGCTTGACCTGCAGCTTGAACACGTACGGCAGGCCCTTGTCGCTACCCTTGGCCTCGATGATCGACAGGTCCGGATTGGTCATCCAGCCCGAACCCTCGAGGTTGCGCATGTAGGTACTGACGCGCGCGTTGGACTGCGCGCGACCTTCCAGCGTGAGCGTCTCGCTGTCCTGCTTGATCGAGGTCAACACCGCGCCGTCGGGGATCGTGCGCACCAGCGAATCAAACAGGTGCACCATCTGCGAGCGGTTGGCCTGCAGCTTCTCGATCACTTCCTTGCGCGCGAGCAACTTGGCCTTTTTCTCTTCGAGGACCTTGATTTCCTCGTTCTTCTTCTTGACCTCGTCGATCTGACCCTGCACGAACGTGTTGCGCTCGTTCTGGCCGTCGATCTGGCCGTTGTAGTAGCTGACGATGACGAACGACAGCAGCAACGCGCCGATCGCCGCCGCACCGAGCATCAGCCCGGTTTCCTTCTGCCGCTGCTTGCGGCGCTCTTCGCGCCACGGGAGGAGGTTGATGCGTGCCATCAGTCGAAGCTCCTCAGGGCGAGGCCGCAGGCGATCATCAGGGCCGGGGCGTCCTGCGCCAGCGCATGCGCCTGCACGCGCGGGCCGAGCGTCATGTGCGCCAGCGGGTTGGCGATGGTGGTGGGAACGCCGAGCTGCTCCTCGACCATCTCGGCGATGCCGGCGATGGAGGCGCAACCGCCGGCCAGCACGATCTGGTCGACACGGTTGAACTCGCTACCGGCGTAGAAGAACTGCAGCAGGCGGCTGATCTGCTGGACCATCGCCTCCTTGAAGGGTTCGAGCACTTCGGCTTCGTAGCTCTCCGGCAGGCCACCCTGGCGCTTGGCCAGCCCGGCTTCCTCGTAGCTCAGGCCGTAGCGGCGCATGACCTCGTCGGTGAGCTGCTTGCCGCCGAAGACCTGCTCGCGCGCGTACAGGCTGCGGCCGTTACGCAGCACGTTGAGCGTGGTCATCGTCGCGCCCGAATCGACCAGCGCGATCAGGCCATCGCGCGGACCGCCGAGCTGGTCGGCGACCAGCGCGAAGGCGTTCTCGAGCGCGAAGGCCTCGACGTCCATCACCTTCGGGGTGAGGCCGCCGATCTCCAGCGCCGACGCGCGCACTTCGACGTTCTCCGAACGCGACGCGGCGAGCAGCACCTGCAGCATGTCCGGGCTGCCGGGCATCGGGCCCAGCACTTCGAAATCGTGGTTGACTTCCTCGATGGGGTACGGGACGTAGTTCACCGCCTCCAGTTCGACCTGCGATTCCAGCTCGTCCTCGTCCAGGTCGCCCGGCATCGGGATGACCTTGGTGATGACCGACGATCCGGCCACCGCAGCGGCGGCGTGCTTGGCGCGCGTGCCCGAACGCGCGACCGCGCGACGGATCGCCTCGCCGACGGCCTCGACCTCGACGATGCTCTTCTCGACCACGGCGTTGGGCGGCAGCGGCTCGACCGCGTAATGCTCGACGCGGTAGCGGTTGCCGGCCCGGGAGAGCTGCAACAGCTTTACGGCAGTCGAACTGATATCCACGCCGACGAGCGCCGGCTGGCTTTTTGTGACGATCCCCACGATATTTTCCCCTTGTCACAGGCGCTTACGTGCGCCTTGTGTGACCCCGCTTTAAATAACCAAGTTTGCACAGGCTGGCAACCGTTTCCTTCCGAATTGCCTTACTGCGTCACTTTCCAACCTGTCGCGGCGCCCTTCCGGCCGGCCGACCCACCCCCGGGTCGCCACGCCCGCGCCGCCTTGCCGGCTGCGCGTTCCGCCGGTGTCCTGCGCTTAAAAAACCCCCTTCCCCGCTCCTCTATACTCCACGCCCACTACACCCGCAATCGGAATCTGCTTGATGCCCCGTCTTCGCCGCCTGCTGCGCTGGGCGCTGTTCGCGCTGGCCGGCCTGGCCCTTCTCGGCGCCATCGCCCTGGGCACTTTGTACTACCTGGTGGCTCCCAAGCTGCCCGACGTGGAAACCCTGCGCGCGGTGGAGATGCAGGAGCCGATGTACGTCTACGCCAAGGACGGCCGCCTGATGGCGCTGTTCGGCGAGACGCGCCGCTACCCGGTGTCGATCCAGGACGTGCCGGAGCGGCAGAAGCAGGCGTTCCTCGCCATCGAGGACGCGCGCTTCTACAAGCACCACGGCGTCGACTTCAAGGGCGTCGCGCGCGCGGTGTGGCTCATCGCCACCACCGATGCGAAGCGCGTGCCGGGCGGCTCGACCATCACCCAGCAGGTCGCACGCCAGTTCTTCCTCAGCAACGAATACAGCTACACGCGCAAGCTCGCCGAGATGGCCACGGCGATGCGCATGGAGCGCGAGCTGAGCAAGGACGAGATCTTCGAGCTGTACTTGAACAAGAGCTTCTTCGGCAACCGCGCCTACGGCGTCGCGGCGGCGGCGGAGTTCTACTACGGCAAGAAGCTCAACGAGCTCGCGCTCGATGAAATGGCCTCGCTGGCCGGCATTCCGAAGTTCCCGTCCAGCGGCAATCCGCTGAGCAATCCCGAGCGCGCGAAGGTGCGCCGCGACTACATCCTCGATCGCATGGCCGAGCTGAAGTTCATCAGCCAAGCCGAGGCCGACCAGGCCAAGGCCGTGCCGATGCACGCCACACCGCACGAGCGCCCGGTCGAGGTGTACGCGCCGTACGTGGCCGAGATGGTGCGCCAGGAGATGGTCGCGCGCTTCGGCAACGAGGCGCTGACCAAGGGCTACCACGTCACCACCACCATCGATCCGGTGCTGCAGGCCGCGGCCGACAAGGCGGTGCGCGACGGCCTGGCGGTGTACGACCGTCGCCACGGCTGGCATGGCGTGGAGCAGCATTTCGAACTCGCCCCGAACGAAGATGCCACCGCCGTTC
Organism: Lysobacter sp. SCRH-1R; assembly: GCF_057747855.1. Classification (NCBI taxonomy): domain Bacteria; kingdom Pseudomonadati; phylum Pseudomonadota; class Gammaproteobacteria; order Lysobacterales; family Lysobacteraceae; genus Lysobacter; species Lysobacter sp. SCRH-1R. Next base: position 3,443,471 of record NZ_CM173227.1, read on the forward strand.
GCGCGCGCCTGCGCAACGTCGCGGCGCAGGCGGCGCTGCTGCCGGCGATCGTCACGCGCGTCAGTGGCAGCCAGGTGCAACTGGTACTCGCCGACGGCAGCCAGGTCGAACTCGGCAACGACCAGGGTTGGGGCGGACGCGCGCCGGCGAGCCTGGTCAAGCGCGGCGATCTGGTCCGCGTGAGCCGTATCGAATCCAACGCACCGGTGAAGCCGGGCGATGTCCCGCCGCCGCCGCGCTACCGCCTCGACCAGGTGCCGCAGGCGCAGGCCGCGCTGGTGTCGCTGGAGCCGTCCAACGGCGCGCTGCGCGCCCTGTCCGGCGGCTACAGCTTCGCCGGCGCGAAGTTCAACCGCGCCACGCAGGCGCGCCGCCAGCCGGGTTCGAGCTTCAAGCCGTTCGTCTACGCGGCCTCGTTCGAACGCGGCTTCAATCCGGCGTCCGTGGTGCTCGACGCGCCGGTGGTGTTCAAGGATCGCCGCGGCCACATCTGGCGTCCGCAGAACGACACCGGCAACTTCGCAGGCCCCATGCGTCTGCGCGAAGCGATGGTGCAGTCGCGCAACCTCGTCTCGGTGCGACTGCTCGATGCGATCGGCGTGGACTACGCGCGCAAGTACATCAGCCACTTCGGTTTCGACGAAGCCGAACTGCCGCCGAACCTGTCGATGTCGCTGGGCACCGCGTCGCTCACGCCGCTGTCCGTCGCGCGCGGCTTCGCGGTGTTCGCCAACGGCGGTTTCCGCATCACGCCGTGGTTCATCGATGAAGTGAAGGATCGCGAAGGCGCGGTGGTGTTCAAGGAAAAGCCCGCGGTCGCGTGCCCCGAATGCGGCGTGCCCGGCACGGTCGGCCGCGCGGTGCAGAACACCACCGTCGTCGACGGCTTCAATCTCGGCCCGGCCACCTCCGGCGCGCAGGCGGCGACGCCGGAAGCGCCGAAGGACGAGCCGAAGAAGCCGGCCATCGACACCAGCAACATGGTGCTGGCGCCGCGCGCGATCGACGGCCGCATCGCCTACCAGATCGTTTCGATGCTGCGCGACGTGGTCAAGCGCGGTACGGGCACGCCGGCGAAGGTGCTCGAGCGCGACGACGTCGGCGGCAAGACCGGTTCGACCAACGATCACCGCGACGCATGGTTCTCCGGCATCGGCGGCCCGTACGTCACCACCGTCTGGGTCGGCCGCGACAACTACAAGTCGCTGGGTTATCGCGAGTACGGCGGCAAGGCCGCGCTGCCGATCTGGATCGACTACATGCGCGTGGCGCTGAAGGACCAGCCGCTGGCGGTGAACGAGCCGCCGGAAGGCATGGTGAAGGTCTCGGTGGGCGGCAACGGCGCGCTGATCCCCGGCGGCGAAGGCGGCATCATCGAGTGGGTGAAGGCCGAAGACCTCGAACGCATGCAGAGCTACGTCGACTTCGGTCCGCAGGAAACGGCGCCGGCGGAAGAAGCGTTCGACATCTTCTGATCGCCGCATGGCGACCCGCATGAGAACGCCGGGCACGTCCCGGCGTTTTTCATGCAGGACTTTTCATGCAGGACGGCGGGCGTTCATGCTGGGCCGGCGGCGTCCACGAAACCGACACGCCACGGACGGTAACGTGCGTGCGCCAGGAAACATGCTAGCTTCGCCTCTGCCGGTGCTGCCGGCCGCGGCGAATTCCGCCGTCGTCGTGCCAGCCGCGGAGGTCCTCATGCCCCACGCTCGACAGCACGCCCATCAGCACGCGCTCACGCGCACCCGCGAACGCCGGCATCGCCTCGCCCACGAAGCCGCGCGGCTGATGGCCGAAGGCGGTATTCGCGATTACCACCAGGCCAAGCTCAAGGCGGCGGAAAGGCTGGGCATCTTCGACGATGCCTCGCTGCCGCGGAATCGCGAGATCGAGGACGCGCTGCGCGAATACCAGCGCCTGTTCCAGCGCGAGAACGTGCCGGCGCTGCGCCAGCGGCGTGAAGCGGCGTTGCGCGCCATGGAGTTCTTCCATGCGTTCCAGCCGCGACTGGTCGGCCCGGTGCTCGACGGCACCGCCGATACGCGCAGCCCGGTCACGCTGCACCTGTTCAGCGACGATCCCGACGCGGCGCCGCGTTTCCTCGAACAGCACGGCATTCCCGCCGAATCGCGCAGCCGTCGCGTGCGGCTGGACCGCGAGCGCGCCGCCGACGTGCCGGTGTGGGTGTTCACCGCCGAGGACCTCGCGTTCGATCTCACCGTGCTGCCGCTGGACGTCCTGCGCCAGGCACCGTTGTCGAGCCTGGACGAAAAGCCGATGAAGCGCGCGAGCGCGATGCAGCTTCGCCAGATGCTCGCCGAGGAAGAGATTCAGGGCTACACGGGCGAGTGATCGCTAGAGGCCATCCCGCACGCGCCGCAGTTCGCTGGCGACGCGATAGCGGCCGTACGGCTGCAGCTGTTCGGTGAACGCTTCCAGGCCCGCATCGTCCGTGCACGCCAGCACCACGTGATAGCACCCTTCGCCGGCGGTCTTGCTGGCGCTCTCCACGTGCGGATGCTGGCGCAGGAAGGTTTCGACGTCCTGGAAATTCGGTCCGTCGAGGAACACCGTGACGAAATGGCGACGCAGATCGCCGCGCACGATGCCGAAACGCCGGATCACGCCGTCGTCGACGAGTTGCTGCACGCGCGTGGCGACCGCCTGCCCGGTGAGGTGCACGCGGCGGCCCAGTTCCTGCCAGCTCATGCGCGCGTCGTTCGACAGCAGCGCGAGGATCTCGTGGTTGATCTTGTCCATGTTGTCTTCGCTCTTTCAATCCGCAAGCGCGGGGGCCCCGATTCCTTCGATCCGCAATGGCCTCGCGCGGCCCCGCCGCCTAGTCTGCACCCACTTCCCCCTGGAGTGCGCCATGAGCACCGCCCTGATCCTGATCGACCTGCAGAACGACTATTTCCCCGGCGGTCGCTATCCGCTGTGGAACGCGGACGCGACGCTCGCCGCCGTCGAAGCCGAAACCGCCGCCGCGCGCGCGCGGGGCGAGATGGTGATCCACGTGCAGCACATCGCCACGCCGGGCGCGCCGTTCTTCGAACCGGATACCGACGGCGTGGCGATCCACCCGCGCGCCTTCGCGGTGGCGCCCGACGCGCCGGTGATCGTCAAGCATCACGCCGATTCCTTCCGCGACACCGGCCTGGAGGCGCTGCTCGCGCGCCGTGGCGTCGAGCGCCTGCGCATTGCCGGCATGATGACGCAGAACTGTGTCACGCATACCGCCCTCTCGCGTTCCGCCGATCGCTATCGCGTCGAAGTGCTCGCGCCGTGCACGACGACGGTGGACGAGATGGTCCACCGCATCGCGCTCAGCGCTTTGTCCGATCGCGTGCCGGTCGTCGATCCGGCGCGTGCTTGAGGCGTCATCGCGCCGGAGCGGCGCGACGTGCGGTCCTGCCCGCGTCGCGCACGCCGAAGACGTTGAGTTCGATCACCACGAACGCGATCAGCCACAGCAGCGCGTCCCAGGTGTCGAGCCACGCGGCCTGCGGGTTCTCGTCGCCGAATCCCATGGCCGCCCAGGTCAGCAGGAAGCCCACCAGCGCGAGGTACAGCACGGCGGCGAGCATGCGCCGCAACCGGTGCAGGCGCACCGCGTCGGGCGGCAGGCGCACTTCCAGTTCGAGCAGCGCGATCACGCCAAGCCAGGTGGTTTCGTTGAAGAAGTCCAGCCACACGCGTTCCAGCGCGTAGCCGATCACCGCGACGACGACCGCGATGCTCGCCAGCAAGCGCACGCCGTGCAGCACCGGAATCCAGCGCGCGCGGAGCGGCCAGCCGCCGGTTTCCCACTCGAACAGCATCAGCAGGACCAGCCATGCGGCGGTGTCGATCAGTTCGGTGAGTCGGCCATACAGCGAATACAGCACGACGTCGCCGGCGAGCAGCGCGTAGATGATCCACTTGAAAACGACGAAGCCGCGGCGGGGCCGCGGCTTCGAAGGGTCGGCAGTGACGCGAGCCACCGGCGCGATGGACTCAGCGCTTGGCCAGGTCGGTGTAATCGCGCTGCGGCGAGCCGATGTAGATCTGGCGCGGACGGCCGATCTTGTTTTCCGGATCGTTCTGCTGCTCCAGCCAGTGCGAGACCCAGCCGGCGGTACGCGCGATGGCGAACATCACGGTGAACATTTCCACCGGGATGCCGAGGGCCTTGTAGATGATGCCGGAGTAGAAGTCGACGTTCGGGTAGAGCTTGCGCTGCACGAAGTACTCGTCCTTCAGCGCGGCCTCTTCCAGCTTCATGGCCACTTCGAGCAGCGGATCGTTGATGCCGAGCTCGCCGAGCACCTTGTGGGTCATCTCGCGGATGATCTTCGCGCGCGGGTCGAAGTTCTTGTAGACGCGGTGGCCGAAGCCCATCAGGCGGAAACCCGATTCCTTGTCCTTCGCCTTGGCGACGGCGGAACCGACGTTCTCCGGGCGGCCGATCTCTTCCAGCATCTTCAGCACGGCTTCGTTCGCACCGCCATGCGCCGGTCCCCACAGCGCGGCGACGCCGGCGGCGACGCACGCGTACGGGTTGGCGCCGGTGGAACCGACCAGGCGCACGGTCGAGGTCGATGCGTTCTGCTCGTGGTCGGCGTGCAGGATGAAGAGCAGGTCCAGCGCCTTGGCGGCGACCGGGTTGAGCTCGAGCGGCTCGCTCGGCACTTCCTTCATCATGTGCAGGAAGCGCGTGGTGTATTCGAGGTTGTTCTTCGGATAGCGCATCGGCCAGCCGATCGAATAACGATGGCAGGCGGCGGCGATCGTCGGCACCTTGGCAATCAGGCGGATCGCGGCCAGGCGGCGCTGTTCCGGATCTTCCAGGTCGAGATCGTTGTGGTAGAAGCTCGCCATCGAGCCGAGCATGCCGACCAGCATCGCCATCGGATGCGCGTCGTGGCGGAAGCCGTAGAGGAACGTGCGGAAGGCCTCGTGCATCATCGTGTGATGCGTGACCTCGTGCTCGAACGCGTCGAACTCCCCCTTGCCCGGCAGTTCGCCGTTCATCAGCAGGTACGCGACTTCGAGGAAGCTCGACTTCTCGGCCAGCTGTTCGATCGGGTAGCCGCGGTACAGCAGCACGCCGGCGTCGCCGTCGATGTAGGTCACGGCCGACTTGCAGCTGGCGGTCGCCGTGAAGCCGTTGTCGTAGGTGAAGGCGCCGGTTTCCTTGGGCAGCTTGCCGATGTCGATGCACGGCTGGCCGAGGACGGGATGGTGGACCGGCAGGGTCACGGTCTTGTCGCCGGCGGTCAGGGAGACCTGATCGAAGCCGGACTTCTTGGAATCGGACACGAAACACTCCTCAAGTCTGCATGCCGCCGGGAGGCGCGGCACGAAGCGGGGACGGGGGTCACGGCGCAGATCGACGCCGCGATCCGTGAATTATCGCACAACGTCCGAGGCCCCTGACCCCCGGACTTTGGTGGCAGGGACGGCACGCGCCGTTCCGGCGGGCCGTCTGGCGGCTTGCGCGGGAATGGGCGCAGGAAGCGGCCACATGCCGTAAGGCGAGGAGTGAGAGAAGGCAGGAGTGGGAAACGAGTGACGGCGGTGCGTCCCCGGATCTGGCGGGCCGTCGGGCGCGCAGTGTCCCGGATCGGGCCGGCGCGGGTGCGCGCTCGTACCCGTGAGTCGATGTGAGCGCCCGGCGCGGCGTGATCGGCGTCTCTGAGGCGCCCGCCCCTGTGAACCGACCGACTGAACCGTCGGCACGGTGCCTGCGCGCAAACGCGAAAAGGCCGACGGCCGCCTTTCGGCAGCCGTCGGGTATTTCATCGCGATCCGGGACGCCGCGGGCAACCGCGAGGCCGGCGAGTCGTCGGGCGAAGTCCCGTGGGTCGCGCTTGAAGGCGCGGACCGCGGATTACTTCTGCGCGCCGTAGCGCTTGCGGAACTTGTCGACGCGACCGCTGGTGTCGACGATCTTGTGCTTGCCCGTGTAGAACGGATGCGAAGCCGAGCTGATATCGACCTTGATCAGCGGGTACTCGTTACCGTCTTCCCACTTGATCGTCTCCTTGCTGCCAAGGGTCGAGCGGGTCAGGAACTGAAAATCGGTGGTGACGTCCTGGAAGATGACGTCGCGATAGTCGGGATGGATGCCGGCCTTCATGGCACTCACCAAAAGATTCGGGGAAAGCGCGGCAGTATAGCGACCACCCCCACCCTTGCGCAAGTCACCCTGACACCCCGCTCAACCGGCCGCCAGCGCTGCACGGATCAGCCCCTCGAAACGCGCCTGGTCGTAGCGCATGAGGATCCTGAACCGGTCCGGCCGGCCGTCCTGGCGGTTCCAGTCCACGACCGTCATGCCGCGCGCGTGCCCATGGCCGAGTTCGACCGCGACGGGGCGGTCCACGAGTTCGGTCGCACCTTCCGGCTCCAGCGCGTACGCCATCGCCAGCGCGTCGGCCGAATGCCAGTACTCGCCGCGCCGGTCGGCGGACCATTCGCGCGTCTTCTTCGAGATGCGCTCGTAGAAGCGGGCGCGCGGCGAATCGACGGCAAGCCACTCGACCACGCGATCATGCAGCAGTCCGTGCGCGAGCGTCGCTTCCCAGTCGGCGAGGTCGATCTGCGGGAACGCTTCGAACACGATGTGCGCCGCTTCCGGATCGAAGTACACGTTGAATTCCGCCGCCGGCGTGATGTTGCCGTGGCCGGTCACCGCGCCGGCCATCACCACGATGCGCCCGACGCGTTCGGGCAACGTCGGATCGAGCTTGAGCGCCAGCGCGACGTTGGTCAGCGGACCGAGCGCGACGAGCACCAGCTTTCCCGCGTGCTCGTGCGAGAGGCGCAGGATCGCCTGCGCGGCGTGTTCGCGTTCGGCGGCGCGCTGCGCGGCCTCGTAGCCGACGTCGCCGAAACCGTCCTCGCCGTGCACGTACCCCGCATCCGGCGCGGGATGCAGCAACGGCCCGGGGCAACCGGCGAACACCGGCGCATCGATGCCGGCCACTTCGCACAGCTTGAGCGCATTGGCGACGGTGTGTTTCAGGCCGACGTTGCCGGCGGCGATGGTGAGGCCGACTACCTCGTGCCGCGCATCGTTGAAGGCCATCAGCAGGGCGAGCGCGTCGTCCACGCCGGGGTCGGTGTCGATCAGGAGGGGAATTTTTCTCATTGCCCCATTATGGGGGCTGTGGTTGCGGCGTGCTGTCAGCGTTCGGGCGTCAGGCGTTCAGCGCAAGTCGAAGCGCGCGCACCACGTCCGCGCTTGATTGCGACCATTCCGCTGCCAAGCCCGGTTGTTCGCGAGTCGAGCGCATCCCGGAGGTGCGCAATACCTTCGCCGACGCATGCACCTCGCGAACCCCAGTGCGCTGCACGAGATCGCGCACGTTTTCCGGCGTGACGCCCGCGCCGGCCATCACACCGATGCGCCCGACAGCGCGCTGCACGAGCGAGGCGATCACCTCGGCGCCCTTGATCGCCGCAGCGTGCGCTCCCGAAGTGAGCACGCGTTCGCACCCGAGTGCGATCGCCGCGTCCAGCGCCGCCTGCGGATCACGCGCCACGTCGATGGCGCGATGGAACGTCACGCCGAGCGGACGCGCCGCGTCGACAAGTTCACGACACAGTGCGACATCGACATCGCCGCCGGCATCGAGCGCGCCGATCACCACGCCGTCGCAGCCCAGCCGCACGCACAGTTCGATGTCGCGCAGCATCGTGTCGCGTTCGAGCGCGTCGTAGACGAAATCGCCCGCGCGCGGACGGATCAGCACGTACAGCGGAATACGCAGGCGTTCGCGCGCCATCGCGAGCGTGCCGTAGGACGGCGTGCAGCCGCCTTCGCCGAGGTTCTCGCACAGCTCGACGCGATCGGCGCCGCCGTCCTGCGCCGCGAGCGCGGAGGCAAGCGAGTTCGCCGCGATCTCCAGCGTCGCGCACGAGGTCACGTCTGCTCCGTGCGATACACCGATGCGGATTCATGCAGGCGATCGTGCGGACCGGGCGAGGCGTCCTGCACCGCGTAGACGAAGCCCCTGTGCAGCGCGAACGCGCCGACGTCGCCGTCCTTGTTCATCGCGAGGAAGCACACCTGCAAGGTCTTGCTGGCTTCCGGCCGCTTGCGCACCACGCGGTCGATCGCCTCGCGGCACGCATCCGCGGGCGAGCGCCCCTGCCGCATCAGTTCGACCACGAGGAAGCTGGCGGCGTTGCGGATCATCTCCTCGCCCACACCCGACGCCGTCGCCGCGCCGACTTCGTTGTCGACATACAGGCCCGCACCGATGATCGGGCTGTCGCCCACGCGGCCGTGCAGTTTCCACGCCATGCCGCTGGTCGTGCACGCGCCGGCGAGGTTTCCCTTCGCATCGCGCGCGAGGATGCCGAGCGTGTCGTGGTTGGTCTTGTCGCCCGGACGCGTCTGGCGCTCGGCGTTGATCTGCGGCGCGTACTTCGACGCCTTCAGCCATTCGCGCCACGCTTCGCGCGCCGTGTCGGTGAGCAGCGGCGTCTTCTCGAAGCCCTGCGCGATGGCGAACTGCTGCGCGCCCGCGCCGACCAGCATCACGTGCGGCGTCTTTTCCATCACCGCGCGTGCGACCGAGACCGGATGCGCGATGTCCTCCAGCGCCGCAACCGAACCGCAGCGGCCGTCGCCGTCCATGATGCTGGCGTCGAGCGTCAGCACGCCGTCGCGGTCGGGATTGCCGCAGCGGCCGACGGTGGGATTGCACAGGTCGGCCTCGGCCCAGCGCGCGCCGGCTTCGACCGCGTCCAGCGCGCTGCCGCCGCGCGCGAGCACCGGCCACGCCGCGGCATTCGCGCCGACGCCGAAATCCCAGGTCGACACGACACGCGCGCGGCCTGTCGCAGGCGCGCTTTCGCCGTGCGGGAGCATGGCGGCGCCGGCGGCGAACAGCGAGGCCTGCAGGAACTGACGACGATTGGTCATCGGGAACTTTCGTAACGTTGTGTCGGAGAAGGTCGGACGGAACCGGCGTCGAATCAGAAGCCGGAATGGCGCTCGTAATACCAGGCGGCGGCGCCGATCAGGCCAAGCTGGCCGTGATCGACCAGCCACACCGGGACGCGCGCCAGCACTTCGCCCAGCACGCCCTTGTTGCGGAAGCGCTGCGCGAAGTCGCTTTCGAGCAGGAACGGACGGATCTGCGCGGGAATGCCGCCGGCCAGGTACACCGAATCGGCGCCGAAGGTCACCGCGAGGTCGCCGGCCAGGCTGCCGAGCAGGCTGCAGAACAGGCGCAGCGATTCGAGCGCCTGCGCGTCGCTGCCGGCCTGCGCCGCGGCGGCGACGGCTTCGGGCGTGTCGAGCTTCGGCGCGATGCCATCGAGCTCGCACAGCGCGGCGTAGGTGTTCACCAGGCCCGGGCCGGAGAGCACGCGCTCGTTGTCCACGTGCGGCCAGCGCCTGAGCAATCGCGCGAGCAGCGCCATTTCGCGCTCCGTGCCGACCGCGAGCGCGGCGTGCCCCGCCTCGCTGGCGAGCACCCGCAGCGGCACGCCCTGCTGCAGCGAGCGCGGCAGGCACAGCGAGGCGCCGAAGCCGGTGCCCGGTCCGAGCACCAGCGCCGGGCCTTCGCCGGCCTGCAGCGGGCCGCAGACGCGGGTCATCGCGCCGACGTCGATGTAGGGCATCGCGCAGGCCACGGCTTCGAAATCGTTGAGCAGCGCGAGATACGCGATGCCCGCCTCGCGACGCGTGCGCTCCAGCGACACCGGCCACGGCAGGTTGGCGTTGATCAGGGTGTCGCCTTCCAGCCGGCCGGCGATGGCGACCACGACGTGGGTGCGGTCGGCCCCGTGCGTGGCGGCGAAGTCGGCGACGATCGCGGCGAGCGTGGGGAATTCGGCGCAGGCGTAGCGGTGATAGGCCAGCACGTCGACCTTGCCGCCGGGCCGGACGTGGACCAGGCCGAGCCGCGCGTGGGTGCCGCCGACGTCGGCGGCGATGAACGGCTGCGAGCCGTGCCGTCCGACGGGTTGTTCGTTTGGAGCGGAGATCACGATCGGCGGTTCGGCGGCTGGCGGCGGGGGATCATGATGCCCGTTTCGGGCGGCGGGCTGCAGGACCGGCCTTCACGCTTCGGCCCTCCGGCGTACGGCAGCGCGCTCATGCCGCCGCGAACCGCACCGCACCGCCCACCCAGCGGGCGACGATGCGTTCGGCCAGTTCCGGCGATTCGCGCAGCAGGCGCTCGCCCATCTCGTGCACCTGCGGGAGCAGGTCGGCATCGCGGGACAGATCGGCGACGCGGAACTGCGCGAGGCCGGTCTGGCGCGTGCCGAGCAGCTCGCCGGGGCCGCGCAGTTCCAGGTCCTTCTCGGCGATGACGAAGCCGTCGTTGGTCTCGCGCATGGTTTCCAGCCGCTGGCGGGCCATCTGCGACAGCGGCGCCTGGTAGAGCAGCACGCAGCTGGACGCCGCGCTGCCGCGCCCCACGCGTCCGCGCAGCTGGTGCAGCTGGGCGAGGCCGAGCCGCTCGGCGTTCTCGATGATCATCAGTGAGGCGTTGGGTACGTCCACGCCGACTTCGATCACCGTCGTCGCCACCAGCAGGCCGATCTCGCCGTCCTTGAACGCGCGCATCGTCGCCTGCTTCTCGGCGGCCTTCATGCGGCCGTGGACCAGGCCGATGCGTACTTCGGGCAGGCGTTTGCACAGGTCCTCGTACGTGGATTGCGCGGCCTGCGCGACGACCTCGTCGCTGTCGTCGATCAGCGTGCACACCCAGTACGCCTGCCGGCCCTCGGCGCAGGCCTTGCGGATGCGTTCGACGAGTTCCGGACGGCGTTCGGCGCTCAGCGCCACCGTCTGCACCGGCGTACGGCCGGGCGGAAGTTCGTCGATGGCGGAGACATCGAGGTCCGCGTACGCGGCCATCGCCAGCGTGCGCGGAATGGGCGTGGCGGTCATCACCAGCTGGTGCGGGACGATCGCATCGCCATTGCCACTGCCGCCGCTGCCCTTGTCGCGCAGGGCCAGGCGCTGGTGCACGCCGAAGCGATGCTGTTCGTCGACGATGGCCAGCGCGAGGTCGTGGAAGGCCACGCCCTCCTGCATCAGCGCGTGCGTGCCGACGACGACCTGCGCCTGTCCGGATGCGACGTCTTCCAGCACCTTCGCGCGCGCCTTGCCGGTGACCTTGCCGGCGAGCCACGCGACGCGCACGCCCAGCGGCTCGAGCCAGCCGCGCAGGTTGTGGAGGTGCTGCTCGGCGAGCAACTCCGTCGGCGCCATCAGCGCGGCCTGTTGGCCGGCCTCGACGGCGCACATCGCGGCGAGCGCGGCGACCACGGTCTTGCCGCTGCCGACGTCGCCCTGCACCAGACGCAGCATCGGATGCGGCTTGCCGAGATCAGCACGGATCTGCTCGAACACGCGCTGCTGCGCGCCGGTCAGCGCGAACGGCAACCGCTTGCGCAACTTGTCGGCGAGCGCGGTCTTGCGCAGCACCGGCGCCGCGTGCGCCTGTTGCGCGATGCGCTGGCGACGCAGGCTGAGGTGATGCGCGAGCAGTTCCTCGATCGCGAGCCGCCGCTGCGCGGGATGCCGGCCGGCGAGCAGCGAGGCGACGTCGGCATCCTGCGGCGGGCGATGCACCGTCAGCAGTGCTTCGCGCAACGAGGGCAGGCCGTCGCGCAGTTCACGCGGCAGCAGTTCGAGCGCGGCCTCGTCGGGCAGGCGGTCGAGGGCCTGGCCGATCAAGCGTCGCAGGGATACGGGGCCGAGTCCCTCGATCGCCGGGTACACCGGGTCCAGGCTGGTGCCAAGCGCGTCGTCGCCGGCCTCGTCGATCATCCGGTAGCTCGGGTGGACGATCTCCAGCCCGTGCTGCCCCGGCCGCGGCGTGCCGTAGCAGCGCACGCGCGCGCCGACCTGGAACTGCGCCACCTGCGCCGCACGGAAATGGAAGAACCGCAGCACCAGCGTGCCGTGCGAATCGTCGCCGACGGCCACGCGCAGCATCGGCCGATAGCGGAATCCGCGCTCGACCGCCTCCACCCGCCCTTCCACCTGCGCCGCCACGCCGGGCTGCAGCAGGCGGATCGGCGTGATCGCGGTGCGGTCCTCGTACTGGCGGGGCAGCTGCAGCCACAGATCCTGCAACGTGGCGAGCCCGCGCGCGGCGAGCTTCTCGGCCACGCGCGGCCCGACACCCTTCAGGGCGCTGATCGGCTGCTGCTGGAGATCGACGGACACCCCGCCCTTGCGAATCGGCATCCGGAAAGGATGCCGTGAAAGGTGACGCGGGAGAAAGAGGGAAAGTGAGCGGTCCGATGTCGGAGAAGTCTCCCTGCTCCATGTCCGATGGCTGCGGGACCGGGCAGGAATGCCGCGCAGTGCCGCATCGTCCTAACGCATCGCCGGGCGTTGGTGGCCCGGGTAAGCGAAGCGCACCCGGGGGCGACGCGCTCCAACCGGACGCAACGGGCGCTGCTTCACGCCTCCCCAATCCTCCCCTGCTTCCGCAGGGGAGGGAGTATTGCGTGGGGAGCCTTCCAACCTTCCCTGCATCCGCGGAGAAGGAGGCGCTTTCCAACCAAGATCAGAAATCCGCCGTGAACTCCACGCCATACGTACGCGGCTGCGTCATCCGGGCGCCCACGGTGCCCAGCACGGTCATGCCGTAGGTGCCGAAGGAGTTCACGTACTGGTTGTCGAGCAGGTTGTTGCCGTACACGGCGATGCCCCAATGCCCGCTGGCCGAGGTCCAGCCGATGCGCGCATCGAGGATCTCCTGCGCCTCGCCCGCCTCCGCCTGGCCGAAGCGGCCACAGCCCAGCACCGACACCGACTCGTCGTTGCTGCGGCATTCGCCCACGTACGAGTAACGCGCGGCCGCGCGCACGTCGCCGGCGTCCGCCAGGCGCCACACGTAGTTCGCGCCGACCGCGAACGACCACTCCGGCGCGCCGGTCGGCTGGCCGCCCAGGTCCACGCCCTGCGGGTTGACGTAGGTCTTGTAGGTCGAATCCAGGTACTCGGCGTTGAAGTCGAAACCCAGGCCCTGCGTCGCCTGCCAGCGCAGGTCGAAGTCGACGCCGTACGCTTCCTGGTCGGAGGTGTTCACGACGAAGCGCGGAATCTCCGTCGTCATGTCCAGCGTGACGGCCTGGCGGTTGTCGTAGACGTAGTAGAACGCCGACACGTTGTACGCGAGCCGGTAATCCGGCAGCGCGTGCTTGATGCCGGTCTCGAAGTTCCACACGTCCTCGTTCTCGAACTCGCTGCCGATCTGCAGCGCGTTGAAGCCGCCGGCCTTGTAGCCCTTGGCGAGCGAGGCGAAGCCCATCAGGTCGTCGGTGAAGTGGTAATCGACGACGAAGCGCGGGCTCCAGTCGTCCCAGGACTTCTTCGCGCGATTGAGCACGCCCTTGTTCATCACCGCCGGCGGATCGATGAAGGCGATGTCGAACATGAGCATTTCCAGCGGAACGCCGACCGCGTCGAGGAAACCGATCTGGTCGAGCAGCGCCAGCTGCGCGTCGAGTTCCGGCGCGCTGCGCACGTCGTTGAACCAGCTGAAGTCCTTCTCGTCGCGCGTGTAGCGCAGGCCGAAGGTGAGGTTCAGGCGATCGTTGACGTGCCAGATCACGTCACCGAACGCGGCGTAGGCCTTGGTGTCGAGCGTGTTGACGAACTTCTCGTTCCACGGCAGGCCGGTGAGGTCCACCGGGATGCCGAACATGTTCGCCGCCATCGTCAGCGGCCCATACAGGCCACCCGGCGCGAGGCCGAGGTTGTTGGCGATGGTGTCGACCGAATCGGTGAGCGCGTTGACCTCGCTGGTCTGGTCGGCCTCTTCCTGGAAGTAGCTCAGGCCCGCGACCCAGTCTATGCGGTCGGTGGAACCGGCGAACTTGAACTCCTGGTAGAAGTTCTCGTTGCTCTCGGTGTTGGTCGAATCGACGTAGAGGTAGCTCAGGTTCGTTCCGTCTTCCTCGACGCGGTTGAGCGAGTCGTACTGGTGCCACGCGCTGGTGGAGGTCAGGCTGAAGCCGCCGAAGTTGTGGTCCACGATCAGCGTCGCGCCGTCGAAGGTGCGCGTTTCCGCATCCGGCGCATCGGTCATGTACGGCTGGCGCTCCGGATCGAGGAACGAATCCGGATCCGCGGGCGCCGTCGGCAACGCCGGCAGCGCGGGAATCGGCACCACGCCGGTGGTCGCCTGTCCGCGCTGGTCGAGGCTTTCGTGGTCCCACGAAATCCATGCGCGCGTGTTGTCGCCGAAGCGCGTCTGGAACGCGGCGCGCGTGGCCCAGTTGTTCTCCGGCGCGAGGTCCTCGCCGGTCGCCGCATCGCGCACCCAGCCATCGGAATGGTTGAAGATGCCGTTGAAGCGGAACGCGGACGTGTCGCTCACGGCGACGTTCGCCATGCCTTCGAAGTAGGTCTTGTTGTCGTTGCCCAGGCGCAGCTTGCCGCGCGCGTGGTTACCGTCGGTATCTGGACGGTGCGTGATGATCGAGATCGCGCCCGCCGCGGTGTTGCGGCCGAACAGCGTGCCCTGCGGACCCTTCAGCACTTCGATGCGCTGCACGTCGGTGAACGGCAGCAGCACGCCGCCGCCGCGTCCGGCGTAGACGCCATCGACGTACACGCCGACCGCCGGATCGGTGCCGATGCCGAAGTCGTCGGTTTCGATGCCGCGCAGCTGGAAGCTCGGCTGCGTCGGCTGCAGGCTGTTCACGCGCAGGCCCGGCACGAAGCTGTCGATGTCGCCGAGGTCTTCGGCGGCGACGTCGTCGATCAGCTGTTCGGTGACGACCTGCAGCGCGATCGGCACGTCGAGCAGTTCCTGCTCGCGGCTCTGCGCGGTGACGGTGATGGTGTCCAGTTCGGTCGCATCCGGCCGGTCGGGCGCGGTCTGCGCGAAGGCCAGCGGCGAGGCCGCGACGACGATACATCCAAACAGCGCGCGGCCCAGACCGAGCGCGAGCCTGCTCTTGCGTGGCGACATCGGAACTCCCCTCCCAATGGCTTTCGAATTGTGGCGGCTGACGTTGAACACCGCGCCGCGCGGCCCCTGCCCGCGCGACGATCGCACCTTACCTCATCGCGACGTGCTCGCCTTCGCTGGTGCAGTTGCCCAGCCAAGCGGCGATCCAGTCGCGGACCACGGCGACGCCTTCCTCGTGCACGGTGGCGCGCCCGACCTCGGGCATCATCGCGCCGGGATCGAGGCTGCTCATGCGGTAGAGCAGGATCGAGTCCTCCGGCTTGCCGGGCACGATGTCGAACAGGTGGTCGCCCGTACCCTGCCCCGCCGCGACCGGCGGTTTGCACAGGCCGAGCTGGCGCGGTTCGTTGGTGCCGGCATCGAGCCATAGACCCGAGGTGTCGGCCGGGCCGACCTGGCTGTGGCAGTGGCCGCAGTTCACGTCGAGGTACGCACGGGCGCGGCTTTCGATCGACGCGCCCGCATCGTCGAAGCGCGCGTTGTGCGGCACGCCGTCGGCGGGCAATCCCTGCAGGCGGCCCAGCGAGGCCATCCGCGCGAGCTGGTTCTGTCCCGGATACCACGGATCGTCGCGATTGAGATGCCGCGCCTTCGGGCCGATCGGGTGCAGCTCGCGCGTGGTGTTGTTGGTGGAGTGGCAACCGGCGCACTGGTTCTCGTCGGGCACCTGGTAGGCGAACGATTCCTTTGCGCTTCCATCGGGCTTGTGCATCACCAGCGGCACGGTGTCGCCGGCGCGCGCGAGCGTCGCCTCGGTCTGCTCGGCGTTCCACACGTACGGCAGCGCGACCCAGCCGGTTTCGCGGCGCACCAGCAGGCGCGTTTCGATCAGGCGCACGTTCGCCAGGTCCAGGCCATCGCGCGTTTCGTCCGCGTTTTCGGCCACGCGCAGCACTGCGTCGTCCTTCGCGCGCGGGTAGTAGAACGTCTTGGTGATGATGGTGCCGACGGGGAAGTCGAAGGCCTCGCTCGCGTGGTACGTCGCCTTCGTGCCCGGCGGCATCCAGATCGTGCGCAGCTTGTGCGCGTAATCGCTGAACAACGCGGTATTCAGCGCATACGGCTCCACGCCGGGATTGAGGCGCAGATGCTCGCCGTCGGACGCGAGCACGTGCCATTCGCCGAGCGTTTCCGGCTGGCCCTGCGCATGGAACATCACCGGGGCTTCGCTGCGCCTGCAACCGGAGAGGAACATCGCGGCGGTGATCATCGCCGCGCAGATCACGAACCGCTTCATGCCGACGGAGCCGCCTTCGCGGTCGTCGCCGCGGTATCGCCGGGCAGGGTCACCACCGGCAGCGGCGGCAGTGTGCACCGCACCTTGTCGGTGACTACGCTCGGGTTCTTGTACTTGTTCGGGCCGTCGGCGTTGAGCGTCTGCGCTTCGCCGTTGTCGATGCACACCTGCGCGCCGCCGGCACGCTGCGTGTTGACGTAGCCGTCCCACAACACGTCGGGCAGGCGTCCGTTCAAGCCGAACATCGCCACCTTCAGCGCCTTCAGGTCGAGACCATCCGGCCTGTCGCCACCGCCCTTGAAGCGGTTGCCGTGGATGGCGATTTCCTCCGGATACGGATCGAAGCTCTTCGCCACGCCCTTGTCGGTCATGTAGCCGGTGGAGTAGTAGCTCGACACGATCACGTTCGCCGTCTGGTTGTCGGCGATGTCGTTGTCGAAGATCTCGACCTTGTCGTTGGAATTGATGACGATGCCCGAACCGGCCGGCACGCTCGCCACCGCCGCGCCCTTCGCGGCGAAGTTGCCGGTGTTGTTCTCGAACACCCTGTTCTTGTAGACGCGCGTCGTGTGGCCCGGCTGCGGCAGGTTCGGCATGTTGAACACGAGGATGCCGCCGGTGTTCTGCGTGGCGGTGTTCTCGTAGACGTC
Source organism: Lysobacter sp. SCRH-1R (assembly GCF_057747855.1). Lineage (NCBI taxonomy): Bacteria > Pseudomonadati > Pseudomonadota > Gammaproteobacteria > Lysobacterales > Lysobacteraceae > Lysobacter > Lysobacter sp. SCRH-1R. The sequence goes on from NZ_CM173227.1 coordinate 3,460,309, forward strand.
GGCGCCGATGGTGTTCTCGATCTCGATGCCGGCCACGTTGCGCTCGGCGCGGTTGCGGCGCACCACGACGTTCTTCGACTGGCCGACGTAGATGCCCGCGTCCGAGGCGCCGATCGCCACCGAATCCTCGATCAGCACGTTGCTCGTCTGCACCGGGTAGATGCCGTACGCGCCGTTGCTGGTCTTCGGCCCGCCCGTCCATTCCACGCGCACGCCGCGGATGGTGATGTTGGCGCCTTCGTTGATCTTCAGGCCGTCGCCCTTCGTATCCTCGATGGCGAGGTTCTCCAGGGTGAAATCGCCCGCGTTGACGAGCAGCCCTTCGGCACCGGCCTTCTGGTCCTTGAAGCTGAGGACCGTCTTGTCCATGCCCGCACCGCGGATGGTCACGCCGTTCACGCGCAGCGTCAGGCTACGATCGAACGCGTGGCGGCCGGCGGGGATCTCGATGACGTCGCCGGGCTTGGCGTCCAGCAGGCGTTCGATCAGCACCTTCTGGTAGTCGGTGCTGGCCGCGGGCGCGGCCGGTTGCTGCTGGCAGGCGGCGAGCGCCGCCAGTCCCACGGTGACCGCCACGCCGAGCACGATGCGCTTCATCCGACTCCCGTCCTGTCCTGCGGCGACACCCCGCCGCGAATGATCCGCCGGGAAAACCGGGCCACGCCGACCCTGCGGCGTGGCCCTCCCCCCGGTCCCCTTGGAAGTCTGTGACCATCCGGCGATCCCGGTGGAGGGCAAAGCCGGCATACTCAGGGGGGAAAACCGGACAAGCTACGCCAGCGTATGCCGAGCCAGCACCGCGACGATCCCCGATTGAGCACCGCCACGATCAAGAGCGGCATCGTCGCCGGCCTGGTCGCGATGGCGCGCGAGCATGGCGTGGCATGCGACGGCTGGTTCTCGGGGTTGCGGCTCGGACCGGCCGCGTTCGACGGCGAAACGCCGGTCTATCTCTCCTACCGGCAGGCGTGCCAGATCATCCGCCGCGCCACCCGCAGCCTGCCGGTCGCGGGGCCGGGACTCGTGCTTGGGCAGCGTCAGGGCATCGGCCATTTCGGCCTGCTCGGGCTCGCGATGCTGACCGCGCCGAAGTTCGCGCAGGCCCTGCAGCTGGGCATCCGCTACGCGCCGATCACCGGCGCGATGATGCAGCTGGAACTGGACGAATACGACGACGGCGCGATGGGCGTCGTCGCGCGCATGCCGTCGGAGGAACCGGAGCTGGAACCGTTCCTGTGCGAGGAACTGTTCGCCAGTTCGCTGATGCTGTGCCGCGGCCTGCTCGGCGCGGAATTCCGCCCGCGCGTGCTCGAACTGACCTATCCGCCGCCGCCCTACGCGGCCGACTACGTGCACGTGTTCGCGTGCGAGGTGCGCTTCGAATCGCCGCGCAACCGCGTGGTCATCGACCCGCGCTGGCTGCAGGCGGCGATGCCGGCGAACAACACCGCGAGCGCGCAGCAGATCATCGCGCTGTGCGAGGAACAGATGCCCGCCGGGCAGCCGCGCAGCGAGATCGTTGCGGTCGTGGAGCGCCTGCTGCGCCAGCGCATCGCCGACAACCCGCGTGAGGTCGAGATCGCCGCCGAGCTGCATCTCACCGAACGCACGCTGCGCCGCCAGCTGCATGCCGCGCACACCAGCTTCAGCGAACTGCACGATCGCGTGCGCAGCGAATCGGCGCGCGCGCTGCTCGCCGATGCGCGACTGAGCATCGCGCACGTCGGCGCGGCGGTGGGGTTCAAGGACGCGCGCGAGTTCCGCCGCGCGTTCAAGCGATGGACGGGCGTGGCGCCGCGCGAGATGCGCGTGAGCGAAAAGCAGGACGCGGGCGCCGTCGAACACACCGCAGCTGGCGGTGGCTGATCGAGCACCTGTCGCGCCTGCGCGATTGGGCTCGCGCCATGAAGCGGCAGACGCTCGTCGTTGGGGTTCGCCGCACGCATCCACGCACGCCATGGTTTCCACGCCTGCTCGCGCTCGCCGTCGCGGCGTATGCGCTGAGTCCGATCGACCTGATCCCCGACTTCATCCCGGTGCGGAATTACGAGGGCGACGTCATCCTCGTGCCGCTCGGATCGTGGCTGGTGTTGCGGGCTCCGGCCATCTCGGCCATCGCGCTGGCGTTGCTCGCCGTGTGGGCGCGGCGAGCGTTTCGCCATTGATGCCCTTATTGCCGTTGCAGCCCGGGTAAGCGGAGCGCGCCCGGGATGACGGCGAGAGAGAACCCGGGTGCGCTTCGCTTACCCGGGCTACAAACGCGATGCGTTGCGCGGACGATCAGTCCAGCACCATCACCGCATCCACCTCGAAGCGCGCGCCGCGCGGCAGGCCGGCGACTTCGACGGTGGAGCGCGCCGGATACGGCGCCTTGAAGAACTCGCTCATCACCGCGTTCACCGCGGCGAAGTTGTCCAGATCGGTGAGGTACAGCCCCAGGCGCACGATGTCGCCGAGCGATCCGCCGGCGGCTTCGCACACCGCCTTGAGGTTCTCGAACGAACGGCGCGCCTGCGCGGTGATGTCGCCTTCCACGAGCAGGCCGGTGCTGGGATCGAGCGGGATCTGGCCGGACAGGTAGACGGTGTCGCCGGCGCGCACGGCCTGCGAATACGGGCCGATCGCGGCCGGTGCCTTGTCGGTCTGGATGATCTGTCGGGACATGGGCCTGTTCTTTCGGGATGGGAGATCCGGGATTAGAACAGAACTCGCACGGCGGCGGCGTTCCTGCGAATCTCAGTCCCGAAACCCGGCCCTCAGATCCGCTGCACGCCCAGCACCACGTTGAGCCGCCGCACGCGCCGCATCACGTCGGCGAGATGGCGGCGGTCGCTCACCTCGATCGCGAAGCGCATCACCGCGATGTTCGCGTCGCGCTCCAGGTACTCGACGCGATCGATGTTCGATTCGGCCTCGGCGATCGCGGCGGCGACCTGCGCGAGCGAGCCCGGACGATTGTCCACTTCGATGCGCAGCGCCGCGGCGAAGTCGCCGGCCACCTGGCGGTCCCAGCCGATCGGCACCCAGCGGTCGGGCGACTTGCGGTAATCGGCGACGTTCGGGCAATCCAGGCGATGCACCACGATGCCCTTGCCGGCGGTGTGGTAGCCCATGATCTCGTCGCCCGGAATCGGCAGGCAGCAGTTGGCGAAACTGATGACCCCGCGCTCGGCGCCGGTGATCAGGATCTTGTCCTGCGACATCGGCAGCATGCCGCTGCCCGGTTCGCGCAACGGCTTGCCGGGCGCCTCGCGCGCGAGCGCCATCGCGACCTGCTGCGGCATGCGGTTGCCCAGGGCGATGTCGGCCAGCAGCGCTTCCAGGCGCGGATAGCGGAATTCGTTGAGATATGCATCCATGCGTACGGCAGGCACGCGGTCGAGCGAGATGCCGAGCGCTTCCAGCGCGCGATCGAGCATGCGATGGCCCAGCTGCACCGCATCTTCGTGTTCGAGCTGCTTGAGCTGCTGGCGGATCGACGTGCGCGCCTTGCCGGAGACCACGAATTCCAGCCATTGCGGCTTCGGCGTGGAGGATTTGGCGGTGATGATCTCCACGCGCTGGCCGCTCGCGAGCTTGGTGCGCAGCGGCACCAGGCGGCCGTCCACGCGCGCGGCGACCGCGCGGTTGCCCACGTCGGTGTGCACGGCGTAGGCGAAATCCAGCGCGGTGGAATTGCGCGGCAGCGCCATGATGTCGCCCTTGGGCGTGAACAGGTAGACCTCGTCGGGGAAGAGGTCGACCTTCACGTTCTCCAGGAATTCCAGCGACGAACCGGTGGCGCGCTGCGATTCGACGAGGTTGGCGATCCAGCTGTGCGCGCGACTCTGCGCGCTGTTCGGACCGTCGCCGCCGTGCTTGTACGACCAGTGCGCGGCGATGCCGCGTTCGGCGATGAGGTCCATTTCCTCGGTGCGGATCTGCACTTCGATTGGCGAGCCGTACGGGCCGAAGAGCACCGTGTGCAGCGACTGGTAACCGTTGGCCTTGGGAATGGCGATGAAGTCGCGGAAGCGCGAATCCAGCGGTTTGTACGCGGCATGCACGACGCCGAGCGCGTGGTAACAGTCCGGCACCGTGCGCACGACGATGCGGAAACCGAACACGTCCATCACCTGCGCGAAGGTTTTGTGCTCGGCGCGCATCTTGGTGTAGATGCTCCACGGCGATTTCACCCGGCTGACGAGCCGGTGCGCGAGTTTTTCCTTCGCCAGACGCTGCGCGAGCTGCGCCTCGATCTGCACCAGCGATTCGCGCCGCACGACCGGCTGCGTGCGAAGGCGCTTTTCGATCACCGCATGGCGCCACGGATGCAGCGCGCGGAAGCCGAGGTCCTGCAGTTCGGCCTTGATCAGGTTCATGCCGAGTCGCTGCGCGATGGGCGCGTAGATCTCCAGCGTCTCGCGCGCGATGCGATGGCGCGCTTCCATGCTCTGCGCGCCGAGCGTGCGCATGTTGTGCAGGCGGTCGGCGAGCTTGATCAGGATCACGCGCAGGTCGCGCGACATCGCCAGCAGCATCTTGCGGAAGCTCTCCGCCGCGGCTTCCTGGCGATCGCGGAACTGGATCTTGTCCAGCTTGGTGACGCCATCGACCAGTTCGGCCACGGTTTCGCCGAACTCGCTCACCAGGCCGTCGTAGGTGAGCGGCGTGTCCTCGATGGTGTCGTGCAGGATCGCCGCGATCAGCGTCTCGACGTCCAGGCCCTGGTCGGCCAGCACCTTCGCGACGGCGACCGGGTGGGTGATGTACGGCTCGCCCGACTTGCGCGTCTGCCCGACGTGCGCGGCCGCGCCTACCGCCCACGCCCGGCGCAGCTGGGCGCGCTGGTCGTCGGGGAGGTAGTCGGCCGCCTGCTCCAGTTCACGCACGTAGTCGGGGGCGTCGGCCGCGTCGTGAACGGGCGGCACCGCAAGCGGGGCGGTCGGCGCGGGGTTTGCGGGGGTCATGGGAGGAATCTAAGCGCGGTCCCGCGGGCACGCAATGCGAACGGAATCATGCAATGGATAGGCCGCGTCGATGACTGTACGAAGATTCAAGGCGGGCGACACGCGATTCCCCGGTGCCGGCCTGCGCTGGCCGCGTGGAAACGGACCTCATAACGCCCGAAACTCGTGACGGCCGTGGTGAACGGACACAAACGAAAACGGCCCCGCCAGAGCGGGGCCGTTCATGCGGCGGGCCGGAGCACCGGCCGCGGCGGGCATCGGACTCAGTCGTCGCCCTTGGACAGGTCGTCGTCGGCGACCACTTCGGCGGCGGCCCACTCCAGCGCCTCGCGCTCCTTGCGCTCGCGCTCGGCCTTCTCGACGGCATCGATGTAGTCGGTGTCGATGCGGCGCGCGGCGATCTCACGCAGCGCCAGCACGGTCGGCTTGTCGTTGGCTTCGCTGTTGTCCAGCTGCGGATCCACGCCATTGGCGAGCTGGCGCGCGCGCTTGGCGGCCATCATGACGAGTTCGAAGCGGTTGTTGACCACTTCCAGGCAATCTTCAACGGTGATGCGGGCCATGGGGCTCCTGGCGGCCGGCGGGCCGTCATGCGACTAGATGGGACCGCGAAGTTTAGCGGGGGAGTTGTCCACAGGCAAGCCGGTCTATATGAATCAGTGGCTTATGGACGGCCGGCGCGCCACTGCAGGGCGTTCCCCCCCCCCGCGGACCCTCGCCTGGGGGCTCAGGCGCCGGGATCGTCCGCCAGCAGGGCCGTGATCAGCCGGGCGTGGCGGGCTACCTGCTGGTCCTTGCGGACGCGGCTGGCGATGAAGATCGAGCACATCTCGGTCACGGCGGTCTCGAAGTCCTCGTTGACGATCACGAAGTCGAACTCGCCGTAGTGCGACATCTCCTCGCGGGCGGCGGCCAGGCGCTGGGCGATGACCTCCTCGGTGTCCTGGCCGCGGTTGCGCATGCGCTGCTCCAGCGCCTGGCGCGACGGCGGCAGGATGAACACGCTCACCGCATCGGGCACCTTCTCGCGCACCTGGCGCGCGCCCTGCCAGTCGATCTCCAGCAGCACGTCCTTGCCGGACGCCAGCTGCGGCTCCACCGACTGGCGCGCCGAGCCCTTCCAGTCGCCGTGCACGAGCGCATGCTCGAAGAAGTCGCCGGCGGCGACCATCGCCTCGAACGCTTCCTTGCTGACGAAATGGTAGTGCTCGGCGTGCCGCTCGCCCGGCCGCGGCTTGCGCGAGGTGAACGAGATCGACAGGCAGATGTTCGGATCGCGCGCCAGCACGGCGTTGACGATGCTGGATTTTCCGGCGCCCGAGGGGGCCGCGACGATGAAGAGGGTTCCGCGCATTGGGTCGGGATTCGTGATTGGTGATTCGTGATTCGTGATTCGAAAAAGCGGAGCGAGCGGTACCGGCCAAGAATTCGGAAATCGTGGCGCGCTTTCGGCTCTGCGCGAATCACGAATCACGAATCACCAATCACGGCTACTCGATGTTCTGTATCTGCTCACGCACCTGGTCGATCAGCACCTTCAGCTCGACGGCCGCCGCCGAGCTGCGCGCGTCCACCGACTTGGAGCCGAGCGTGTTCGCTTCGCGGTTGAATTCCTGCAGCAGGAAGTCGAGGCGGCGACCGACGGCTTCCTTCAGCTTGAGCACGCGGCGCGCTTCGGCGACGTGGGCGTCGAGGCGGTCGAGTTCCTCGTCCACGTCGAGCTTCTGCAGCCACATCACCAGTTCCTGCTCCAGGCGGCCGTTGTCGAGCGGCTGGGCGAGGTCGGCCAGGCGCGTTTCCAGCTTGGTGCGCTGGCCAGCGCGGATCTGCGGCATCATCGCGCGCACCTTCGAGGCGAGCGAGGCGATGCCGTCGACGCGTTCGGAAATCACCGTGGCGAGCTTGCCGCCCTCGCGTTCGCGGGCGCGGACGAATTCGTCGAGCACCTCGTCCAGCAGCGACAACGCCTGCGCCTGGAGCTCCGCCGGATCGGCCGCCTGCGCCTGCAGGACGCCGGGGAACTGCAGCAGTTCGGTCAGCTCGGTGCGCAGGCGCGGGAAGCGCGCGTCGAGGTCCAGCGCGAGCTCGCTCAACTCGCGCAGGCGCGAGACGTTGAGCTGCAATGCGCCCTCGCCTTCCGGCGCACGCAGTCGCAGGGTCAGGTCGATCTTGCCGCGCGCCACGCGACCGGCGACGCGCTCCCGCAGCGCCGGTTCCAGCGCGCGCAGCTCGTCGGGCAGGCGCACGCCGAGTTCGAGGAAGCGGTGGTTGACCGAGCGCAGCTCGCAACCGAGCGTGCCCCAGGGCGTGGAGCGTTCGCCGCTGGCGAAGGCGGTCATGCTGCGGATCATTCGGCACATCCAACGTCGGCGGGCGGGCCGACCGGGAGCGAATGGTAAACTCGCGCGCCCCCGAACGGTATAAACCAAGGTATTCAGGCCATGTCCGGCACGCCCGTCGCCCCTTCCGCCGGCCTCCCGGCCTCCGTCGCGCGCCCCAGCGGCCGCGCGCCCGCGCAGATGCGCGAGGTCCGCATCGAACGCGGCTACACCCGCCACGCCGAGGGTTCGGTGCTGGTGAGCTTCGGCGAAACCCGCGTGCTGTGCACCGCGAGCGTGGAGAACAAGGCGCCGCCGTTCCTGCGCGGCAAGGGTGAAGGCTGGGTCACGGCGGAGTACGGCATGCTCCCGCGCGCCACGCATTCGCGCTCCGACCGCGAGGCCGCGCGCGGCAAGCAGGGCGGACGCACGCTGGAAATCCAGCGCCTGATCGGCCGTTCGCTGCGCGCCTGCATCGATCGCAAGGTGCTGGGCGAACGTACCATCACCCTGGATTGCGACGTCCTGCAGGCCGACGGCGGCACGCGCACCGCTGCCATCACCGGCGCCTACGTCGCACTGGTCGATGCGGTGCAGTGGCTGCTCAAGCGCCGCGAGATCGCGCGCGATCCGATCTTCGGCGCGGTCGCGGCGGTGTCCGTCGGCATCTATCGCGGCGTGCCGGTGCTGGATCTGGATTACGCCGAGGACAGCGCCTGCGACACCGACATGAACGTCGTGATGAACGATGGCGGCGGCTTCATCGAATTGCAGGGCACCGCCGAAGGCCACGCGTTCCGTCGCGAAGAGCTCGATGCGCTGACCTCGCTGGCGGAAGTCGGCATCGCCGAACTGATCGCGAAGCAGCGCGAAGCGCTGGGACGCTGATTCCGGCCATGCAGACACACATCGGCTGTTTCGCGCTGGTCGTGGCCGATTACGACGAGGCCATCGACTTCTACGTGCGCAAGCTCGGCTTCGAACTGCGGCAGGACACCGACCTGGGCGGCGGCAAGCGGTGGGTGCTCGTCGCCCCGCGCGGCGCGCAGACGGCGATCCTGCTCGCGCGGGCGGTGGACGACGAACAGCGCGCGGCGATCGGCCGCCAGACCGGCGGGCGCGTGGGCTTTTTCCTGCATACCGACGATTTCGCGCGCGATCACGCCTCGATGCTCGCGCACGGCGTGCGCTTCCTCGAAGAACCGCGTCACGAGCCATACGGCACCGTCGCGGTGTTCGAGGACCTGCACGGCAACCGATGGGACCTGCTGGAGCGCTCGGCATGAGTGCGAACGAACGCTGGGTCATCGCCAGCAGCAACCAGGGCAAGCTGCGCGAGATCCGCGAACTGCTCGGCGGCACCGGCATCGAGATCGTCACGCAGGGCGAGCTCGGCGTGGCCGACGCCGACGAGACCGGCCTGACCTTCGTCGAGAACGCATTGCTGAAGGCACGCAAGGCGGCGCGCGAAACCGGGCTGCCGGCGCTGGGCGACGATTCGGGCCTGTGCGTGGATGCGCTCGGCGGTGCGCCGGGGCTGTACTCGGCGCGCTACGCCGGCAAGCACGGCCATCCGGAAGCGAACATCGACAAGCTGCTGCACGCGCTGCGCGACGTGCCCGATGCGCAGCGCACCGCGCATTTCTATGCGGTGATCGTGCTGCTGCGTCACGCCGAGGACCCGCAGCCGATCATCGCCGAAGGCCTCTGGCGCGGCCGTGTGCTGCACGAGCGCCGCGGTGCGGGCGGCTTCGGCTACGACCCGGTGTTCCTCGACGAGGAACAGGGCATGTCGGCGGCGGAGCTCGATGCGGAGCTGAAGAATCGCATCAGCCATCGCGGGCTGGCGCTGGCGGAGTTGAAGCGGCGGCTTTCGCCGTAAGCCTCTCTTCCTGGACACGCCATCGGCCTGTATCCCGGCCCCCGCCGGGAGACGTTCCCCTCCGGGATGAGGGTTCCTGGACATGACGAATCCCTAAGCACGCCGGGATCAGAATCACCCCATGCTCACCACGCCACCTCTGTCGCTCTACGTCCACCTACCCTGGTGCGTACGCAAGTGCCCGTACTGCGATTTCAATTCGCATGAGGGACGCGGGCCGCTGCCGTTCGACGCCTATGTGGACGCGCTGCTGGCCGACCTCGACTTCGACCTGCCGCTGGTCTGGGGCCGAACGATCCATTCGGTGTTCTTCGGCGGTGGGACGCCGAGCCTGTTCCCCCCGGAGTTCATCGACCGCTTCCTGCAGGGCGCGAGCAGCCGGCTGCGTTTCGCGCCGGGGTGCGAGATCACGCTGGAGACCAACCCAGGCACCGCCGAGCACGGCCGCTTCGAGCTTTACCGCGCCGCCGGCGTGAATCGTCTGAGCTTCGGCGTGCAGAGCTTCGACGATGAATGTCTCAAGCGCCTGGGGCGCATCCACGACAGCGGCGAGGCGGACGCGGCGGTGAAGCTCGCGCAGGACGCGGGCTTCGACAATTTCAACCTCGACCTGATGTACGCCCTGCCCGGCCAGACGCTGGCGATGGCCGAACGCGACCTCGAACGCGCCTTCGCGTTGCAGCCGACGCACGTCAGCCATTACCAGCTCACGCTCGAACCCAACACCGTGTTCGCCGCGAGGCCGCCGCGCGACATCCCCGACGACGACGCCAGCTGGGACATGCAGGAGCATTGCCAGGCGATGCTCGCACAGGCCGGCTATGCGCAGTACGAGGTCAGCGCCTACGCGCGGCCCGGCCGGCAGTGCCTGCACAACCTCAACTACTGGCAGTACGGCGACTACCTGGGCATCGGTGCCGGCGCGCACGGGAAGATCACGCTGGGCGCCGAGCAGGACATCCTGCGCCGCTGGAAGATCAAGCATCCCACGCGCTATCTCGCGGCGGCGGGGCATGCGGAGGCGATCGGCGGCGACGACCGCATCGCGCCGGCGCGCCGTCCGTTCGAATACATGCTCAACGCGTTGCGGCTGGTGGACGGCTTCCCGCTGGACGCGTTCGAAGCGCGCACCGGCCTGCCGCGGGCGAGCATCGCCGGCGCGCTCGACCAGGCCGAGGCGCAGGGCTGGTTGTCGATCGAGGACGGCCGCGTGCGTCCGACCGAACTCGGCCGCCGCTTCACCAACGACGTGATCGAACTCTTCCTCGAAGGCGACGGCGACCACGAAACGCCCGCGCTGCCGCATGAGGTCGCCGGTTACACGGTCGGGTGACGGCGCGTTGTCCGGTGGACACGCCGGGTCCGCGAGCCGCGCTGGCCGCTGTTTAGGTCCCACGACGTTTCATCGAGTGGTCGCCCCCTGAGGGACCGCCTGAGCGACAAGGCTGGCGGGGCACGGATGGGCCGATGCATGATCGTCCGATCTGAGACGGTGATCCCATGTCCGCCACATTCGAACCCCTAGGCAGTTCGATACCCCGTCCTACCCTGGCGTCGGCCGCGCTTCCGCCGCGCGTACGACGCGTGCTCGAACATCTCTACGCGCTGGTGTCCGACGAAATGTCGCGCCAGCTGGAAGCGATGCTCGGCGAATTCGAGCAGCAGCTGTTCAAGCATGCGGACCTGGCGCGCAATCCGGCGCAGCAGGCCGGCCATCTGGAAACCCTCCGCACCACGCGCCTCAACCGCGCCGACCTGGTGCCGCGGTTCCTCGCGCTGGTGGAAGGCGAGCTGACGACGATCCGCGAACCGCTCGGCGCGCCCGCCGAAAGCGATGCCGCGGTGCCCGCGTTCCGCGACCTCAAGCTGGTCGAGCATGGCGAGGTGGACGAGGCGCTGGTGCTGCGCTCGATCGCCTCGCGGCAGGAATCGCGCGCGGGATTGCCGCTGCTGCTGCTCGGCCAGCGCTTCGGCGTGCTCGCGGGGCAGCCGGCGTTCGATGCAGAACGCCTGCCGGTCGGGCCCTACGCGCTGGGCAGGATCCTGTCGGAAGCCGCGCACGCGCTGCAGATCAGCGCCGAGGCGCGCATGCACCTGTACAAGGTGTTCGACCACCAGGTGATGACCGGCTACGCGCAACTGGTGGAAACCATGAACGCCCTGCTCGCGCGCGAGAACGTGCTGCCGAGCCTGTCGTTCGTGCCGATCCGCCCGCGCTCGCCGCAGCGCCAGGAGGGCCAGCGCCGCATCGTCGAGGCCGCCGATCCCACGCCGCCGAAGCAGCGGCCGATGACGGCATGGCCGGGCCAGCTCGACGGGAACGCCACCGCGACCCCGGCGGACGAGGAAACCTTCGCGCTGCTGCAGCACCTGCTGTCCGCACGGCGCGAACTGACCAGCCGCCTGCGCACCAGCGACGGTCCTGCCGCGCGACCGACCCTGACCCGCGACGAACTGGTCAAGGCGCTGTCCACGTTGCAGGGCGTGCCGCAGCACCAGTCGAAGCCGCGCAACCTCACCGACGTGCGCCAGACGCTGCTCGCGCAGGCGCGCCAGCAGCGTGGCGAGGCGGCGTTCCTCTCGCGCGACGACGCCGACACCTTCGAACTGCTGGACCTGTTCTACACCGAGATCGGCCGCGAACTGCGCACCGATGCGGCGGTGTCCAGCCTGCTCAACCGGCTGCAGGTGCCGCTGGTCCGGCTCGCGTTGCAGGATCGCGGCTTCTTCGTGCGCAACGAACATCCCGCCCGCCAGCTGCTCAACGCCGTGGCCGAAGCCGGCGCGCACTGGGTGCCGAAGGACGAGAGCGATCCGCACCTCAACGACCAGCTGCGCCGCGCGGTCGATCACGTCGTGGACAACTACGACGGCGACACCGGCGTGTTCGAGAACGCGAATCGCCAGTTGCAGGAGCACCTGCGTTCGATGGCGCGCAAGGCCGAAGTCGCCGAGCGGCGGCACGTCGAGGCCGCGCGCGGCAAGGAGAAACTCGTGCTGGCCAAGCGCCAGGCGGGCGCGGCGATCGACGAGGTGGTCGGCGAACACAAGCTGCCGCGCTTCGTGCAGACGCTGCTCAGCCAGGCGTGGACCGACGTGCTGACGCTCACGCTGCTGCGCAGCGGCGAGGATTCGGAAGACTGGCAGCGGCAGCTCGAGGCGACGCGCGAGATCGTCGCCGCCAATGCGGCGGGACAGCGCGGCCAGGTCTCCGGTGCGCTGGGCGAGGACATCGAGGCCGCGCTCACCCAGGTCGGCTACCACGTCGAGGATGCGGGCGCGATCTCGCGCCAGCTCGTCACCGGCACCGCCGCCAACGACGATGCGGCATCGCGGACTGAGCTCGCGCTCAAGCTGAAGGCGCGCACGCGCCTGGGCAGCGACGATGCGGACGCGCTGGCACCGAAGACGCCCGAGCGCTCGCCGAAGGAACAGGAATGCTGGCGCCATCTGCGCACATTGCCGTTCGGTACGTGGTTCGAATTCGACATCGGCGATGCGGGCGAGGTCGTGCGCCGCCGGCTGTCGTGGTTCAGCCCGGTGACCGACAACGCGCTGTTCGTGAACCATCGCGGCCAGCGCGTGAGCGAGCAGTCGCTGGACAGCCTCGCGCGCCAGGTCGCCGCGGGCCGCGCGCGCGTGGTCACCGAGGAAAAGAGCCGGCTGGTGGATCGCGCCTGGAGCGCCGTGATGGGCGCGCTGGGCCAGCTGGTCGGGCACAACAACCACTCCGAAGCGCACGCCTGAAGGATGCACGCATGATGGAAGAGTTCCGCCGCGCCCGCCGCCGTGCGATCCAGGAACCGGTGCAGGTGGTCGACACCATGACCGACACGGTGATCGGCCAGCTCAGCAACCTCTCGGAAACCGGGATGCTGCTGATCGCCACCACGCCGCTGGTCGAGGACGGCCTGTATCAATTGCGCTTCAACCTGCGCGGCGCGCCGCACCAGTCCTCGCCGATCGAGGTCGGCGCGCACCTGCTGTGGCAGGACAGCACCAGCACGCCGGGGCAGACGTGGTCGGGCTTCCGCTTCATCACGATGCTGGAGAGTGAGCTGCAGCAGTTGCGGCATTGGCTGGAGTCGGGGAACGGGCGGCCGATGTAGAGCCGGGGAACAACAAACGAGAAACCAGGCACGAGAAGCGGGAAAAGCAGCGACTTTGCCGTTTCTCGGTTTTCGTTCCTCTCTCGTTCCTGTTCCGCGTTCCTCCCCCTGTTTCTGAATCGGGCAACGCGGCCGGCATGCGGCACAATAAGACGGTTTCCCGCCTCCGAATGCCTCCGCAATGAGCCAAGTCGCCGCGCTGTACCCGAACCACATCGCCGAACTTCACCGCCGCACCGAGCAGGCCCTGGCCCGCGGCGGCTTCGAACACCTCGTGATCCCCAGCGGCACCGCGCACTACCAGGTGTTCGACGACCGCGACTACCCCTACGCGGTGAACCCGCAGTTCAAGGCCTGGCTGCCGCTGACGCGCGCGCCCGGCAGCTGGCTGGTCACCACGCCGGGGCAGAAGCCGAAGCTGATCTTCCTGCAGCCGTTCGACTACTGGCACGTCGTGCCGTCGGCGCCGAGCGGCTACTGGGTCGAGCATTTCGACATCGTGATCATCCGCAAGCCCGAGGAAGCGCTGCAGCACCTGCCGGCGAATCCGGCGCGTTGCGCGATCCTGGGTGAGGCGCAGAGCGCGGTCGGCAACTTCGTGCCGAACAATCCTGCGCCGGTGGTCAACTACCTGGAATACCACCGCGCGTTCAAGACGCCGTACGAAGTGGAGATGATGCGACTGGCCTCGCGCCGCGGCGTGCGCGCGCATCGCGCGGCGGAGCGCGCGTTCCGTGCCGGTGCGAGCGAGTTCGGCATCCACCTGGTGTATTGCCAGGCCGCCGGACAGGACGCCAACGACCTGCCGTACAACAACATCATCGCGATCAACGAACATGGCGCGGTGCTGCACTACACCGATCGCGACCTCGTCGCGCCGCAGACGCCGCGCAGCTTCCTCATCGATGCCGGCGCCGCGCACGACGGTTACGCCTGCGACATCACGCGCACCTACGCGCACGATGCGGGCAGCGAATTCCAGGCGATGATCGACGCGGTCGACGCGGCGCAGCTGAAGATGTGCGACCAGGTGCGTCCGGGCGTGGACTACAAGCAGATCCACCTGGACGCGCACCTCGCGCTCGCGGGCGTGCTGAAGGACTTCGGCGTGATCAACGTCTCGCCGGAAGCCGCCGTCGCCACCGGCGTGAGCAGCGCGTTCTTTCCGCACGGCATCGGCCACGGCATCGGCCTGCAGGTGCACGACGTCGCCGGCTTCGCGGCGAGCGACGAAGGCGGCACGATCGCAAAGCCCGACGGCCACCCGTACCTGCGCCTCACGCGCGTGCTCGAGCCGGGCATGGTGGTGACGATCGAGCCGGGCCTGTACTTCATCGACATGCTGCTGGACGAGGTGAGGAAGAACGGTCACGCCGACAGCGTCGACTGGGCGCGCGTGGACGCGTTCAGGCCCTACGGCGGCATCCGCATCGAGGACGACGTGGTGTGCACGGGCGAGGCGCCGATCAATCTGACGCGTGACGCGTTCGCCGACGCAGGCTGATTCGCCGTCGCCTGCCGTCGTGGCCCGGGTATGGCCGAAGGCCGCACCCGGGATGTGGCGTTGCTGGTTGCCAGGTACTGCGGCGTCCCCCGGGTGCGCTCCGCTTACCCGGGCTACAAAGGCTGATCACCTGCCGTTTGAGCGCGGGTAAGGCCGCAGGCCGCACCCGGGGAGGCGGTGGTGACGTTCTCGAATCCTGCGGCGTTCCCCGGGTGCGCTTCGCTTACCGGGGCTACAAAAGCTGATCACCTGCCGTTGTAGCCCGGGTAAGGCCGCAGGCCGCACCCGGGGAGGCGGTGGTGACGTTATCGAATCCTGCGGCGTTCCCGGGTGCGCTCCGCTTGCCCGGGCTACAGAAGCGGGCCCGGCGTTTGCGTCGGCGCGACACGCACGTGGTTAGCATCGGCTTGGGCCATCGCCAGGGACGCCGCCATGCCGCTCGATCGCCGCCATTTCATCACCAGCGCCGCGCAGGGCGCGCTGTCCTTCGTACTGCCGGGCAGCGTCGCGGCGCAGGCGTTGTCCACGAAGGAGTCCTCCATGCACGGACTCATCGGCCGGATGATGGCCGCACCCGGCCAGCGCGATGCGCTGATCGAGATCCTGCTCGACGGCATCCACGACATGCCCGGTTGCCTGAGTTACATCGTCGCGCGCGACACCAGCCACGAGGACGCGATCTGGATCACCGAGGTCTGGGACAGCGAGGCGAGCCATAAGGCGTCGCTTTCGCGACCGGCGGTGAAGGCGGCGATCGAAAAGGCCAAGCTACTGATCGCCGGGTTCGGCGATTACATCCAGACCGCGCCGGCGGGCGGACACGGCCTGTCGAAGTAACCTCGGTTCCGGAACTCAGGCGCGCGAAGCCATCAACGCCTCGATCTCATCCGCGCTGCGCGCCAGCGCGTTGGTGAGCACCTGCGGTTCGTCGTTGGTGACCAGCACGTCGTCCTCGGTGCGGATGCCGATGCCGCGCCACTTCGCATCCACCGTGGTGTCGTCGGGCGAGATGTAGACGCCCGGCTCGATGGTGAACACCATGCCCGGCTCGAGCAGGCGCGATTCCCCATCGAGGCGGTATTCGCCGACGTCGTGCACGTCGAGGCCGAGCCAGTGCCCGGTCTTGTGTCGATAGAAGCGGCGGTAGCTGCCGTCGGCGAGGTTCTTCTCGAGCTTGCCCTTGAGCAGGCCGAGCCGCAGCAATCCTTCGGTCAGCGTTTCCACCGCGGCGACATGACCCGCTTCGTACGCAATGCCCGCACACGCCTGCGCGAGCGCCGCCGCCTGCGCTTCGCCCACGAGATCGTGCAGTGCGCGCTGTTCCTTCGTGAAGCGGCCATTGACCGGGAAGGTGCGCGTGATGTCGGCCGCATAGCCGCGATACTCGGCGCCGGCGTCGATCAGCACCAGGTCGCCGTCCTTCGCCTGCGCCGCGTTCGCGCGGTAATGCAGCACGCACGCATTGCTGCCCGCGCCGACGATGCTGCTGTACGCGGGATCGGCGTCGTGCGAGCGGAACACGCGTTCGACTTCCGCCTGCAACTGGTATTCGTGGATGCCGGGACGCGCGGCGTGCATCGCCGCCTCATGCGCGAGCACGCTGATGTCGGCGGCGCGCTGCATCAGGCGCAGTTCGTCGCGGTCCTTGAACAGGCGCAGCTCGTCGAGCAGATGGCCCAGTTCCAGGAATTCGTGCGGCGGCTGCGCGCCCTGCCGCACCATCGCGCGAACACGGTTGAGCCAGCCGATGAGCTTGAGATCGAATTCCTGGTCGCGGCCGAAGTGGTAGTACACGCGCGAACGGCCTTCGAGCAGGCCGGGCAGGATGTCGTCCAGATCGGTGATCGGATACGCGTCGTCGAGACCGAACGCCTCCACCGCGCCTTCCGGGCCGAAGCGCGGGCCGTCCCAGCCTTCGCGCTCGGGATCGCGCTCGCGGCAGAACAGGATCACCTCGCCGTGCTTGCGGCCGGGCACCAGCACGAGCACCGCTTCGGGCTCGGGGAAACCGGTGAGGTACAGCAGGTCCGAATCCTGGCGGTACGGATAGTGCGTGTCGCGGCTGCGGATGCGCTCCGGCGCCGACGGCAGGATCGCGATGGCGTCGTCGCCGGCCATGCGCATGAGCTGCCTGCGGCGCTTCGCGTAGGCCTTGTCGGGGATGCGGAGGGGTTTGTGCATGTCGTCGAACCGTGATTCGTGATTCGTGCAACGTGATTCGAACGCGACAGGATCAGGTCCGTGATCCAGAACGAGGTGGCATCCGCCTTCTCGAATCACGAATCACAAATCACGAACCGGCGTCAGTTCAACTTCTGCCGATGCTGCGCTGCCAGCACGCAGTCGCCGTGCAGCAGCAGCACGGCCACGCGCACGAATTCCTCGATTTCGACCAGCGCTTCCTCGTCTTCCTCGTCGCCGTCGCTCTGCGGCTGCGCGGCGGCGAGCTTGGCGAGGTCGCCGAGGGCTTCGGCGCCTTCGTCCGACAGCTTCGGACGCGAACCGGCCGCGAGGCCGAAGCCGCCGAGGAAACCGCGGCACCACTCGAACAGTGCGCCGCTGCGCTCGGCGAGCGAGGCGTCGCCTTCGGGCAGCAGCAGGGCGAAGTCGAAGCTGCGGTCGGCCAGTTGCGCGGCGCTCGCCAGGCGCAGTTCGTCCAGCGCGCCGCCGGTCGCGGGCGCGGGCAGCGCGTCGTCGGCCAGCACTTTCGCCGGCCATTCGCGCAGCGACGGGCCGCCGCCGGCCAGCCAGCCGCACAGGCCGCCATGCAGTTCATAGGGCGAAGCGGCGAGCGCCAACTGGCGGCTCTCGGCCTCGATCGCGGACACGTCGGGCAGTTCGATGTCGGACACGAAGGGCGTGAAGGGCGTGAAAGCGGGGGACGGCGCGCAGTGTAGCAATCCGGTGGTTGTTGCCGGCGCGAACGCCTGCCTACACTGCACGCAGCAACGCTGGAGTCGTTGCCGGGGGTGTTCGTGTTCCGCCAGACCTTCTTGCCAGCCGCCCGGTTCGCCGGCGCGGTGCTCGTGATCGCTGCAGCCCTGGCCGGGACGGCCGGAGCGGCCACGCGTGACTTCTACTTCGACCGCCCCGGCAGCGACCGCGGACTGGTCCAGAACACCGTCACCGCGTTCGCGCAGGACACGCAGGGGTACGTCTGGGTCGCCACCCAGGGCGGCCTGCACCGTTACGACGGGCAGCGCTACCTGCCTTACCGCCACAACCCGCGCGACGCCGCCAGCCTGCCAGACAGCCACATCACGGCGCTGGCGATGGACGGCGACCGCGCGCTCTGGGTCGGCACGTATTCCGAATACCTGAGCCGGCTGGATCTCGCCGATGGGCGGATCCGCCGCTTCGCCGCTTCGGGCTCCGCGCATCCGCACCGCCAGGTGATGGCCGTGCTGCCGCATCGCGGGCAGGTCTGGGTGGGCACGATGGCGGGACTGGAGCACCTCGATCCGGTCACCGGCAAGCGCCAGACGATGCTGGCGCTGGAGACGCAGACGATCGGCCGCGCGAGCCCCCAGAGCCTGCTCGCCTCGCGCGATGGCGTGGCATGGTGGGGCGGCCCGCTGGGGCTGTACCGGCTCGATGGCAGCCTGCCCGAGCGCATCGGCCCGGACGTACCGGTCACCGCGCTGTTCCAGGACGCCGCCGGCCAGCTGTGGCTGGGCCGCCGCGACGGCCTGTTCCGCCTGCACAGCAACGGGCGCGAACTCGTGCGTGCCTGGCCGCAGCAGCCGCTGTCCGACGACGCGGCGCCGGCGGTGCGCGCGATCGTGCAGGCGCCGGATCGCCAGTTGTGGTTTTCCGTGTACGGCTACGGCCTGCGCCGGCTCGATCCGGCCAGCGGTCGCGTCGAGGAAGTGCGCGAGGAACCCGGCATCGATGCTAGCCTGCCGGACGATTCGATCAACGCGCTGATGATCGACCGCGGCGGCATGCTGTGGATCGGCGGCCAGTTCCGCGGCGTCGCGGTCGCCGATCCGCGCGGCACGCGCTTCCGCTACGTGTTCAACATGGAGCATCCGCGTCGACCCGACAGCCCGGCGTCGGCCGACAGCATCCGCTCCATCGTGCAGGGCCAGGACGGTGCGCTGTGGCTGGGCACCGACAACGCGCGGCTGTTCCGCTACGTGCTGGCCGACGACCGGTTCGAAGACCTGAGCGCGATCCTCGCCGATCGCGGACGGACGCCGCACGTCACCGGCTTCGCGCCGGCCAGTCCGGACGACCTGTGGGTCGCCTCGGACGCGGGCCTGTACCGGCTGGATCCGCAGCGTCGCACCGCGCAGCCGCAGCCGGTGCCGGAACTCGGCCGCACGCCGCTGCGCACGCTCGCGACCGGGCGCGACGGCACGCTGTGGATCGGTACTCACGGCTACGGCGTGTACCGCTACCGGCCGACCACCGGCGAGCTCACCCATTACGCGTATCGAGAGAACGACCCCAGCGGGCTGAGCTATCCGGTCGTGCACGCGATCGTCGAGGACCGCCACGGCCACGTCTGGTTCGGCACCGGCGACGGACTCGACGTACTCGATCCGAAGACCGGGCGCCTGCGTCACTTCCGCCATTCCAACCGCGATCCGCACAGCCTTCCCGGCAATCGCGTGCGTGCGCTGCACGTCGCGCATGACGGCTCGCTGTGGGTCGGCACGCACGCCGGGCTGAGCCGCATCGTCGAAGAGAAGGACGGCGGCATCCACTTCGCCCATCCGCTCACCGGCACGCTCAGCAGCGATCTGGTACCGGTGGTGTTCGCCATCGCCGAAGCGCCGGCCGGACGCCTGTGGCTGAGCACGCAGGCGGGCATCATCAGCTACGACATCCGCGACGAACGCACGCGCAGCTACGGTCTCGCCGATGGCCTGCAGGACCTGGAATTCCACGGTGGCTCCGTCGCGCAGCTGGGCGACGGACGCATCGCCTTCGGCGGCGTGCGCGGACTGAACCTGTTCGATCCGCGGCGCATGCACGAGTCCGGCTACACCGCACCGCTGCGCCTGCTCGGCGCGTGGGTGGGCAACCAGGCCAAGGCCGATCCGCGCTCGCTGTGGCAGGCGCCGAATCTCGAACTCGACGAAGGCGACGGCCTGCTGCGCCTGCGCATCGGCGCGCTCGATTTCGCCCCGACCGCCGCCACGCGCTACCGCTACCGGATGGACGGTTTCGATCGCGAGTGGATCGACAACGGCACCGCGCAGGACGTGACGTACTCGCGCCTGCCGAACGGGCGTTACACCTTCCTCGTGCAGGCCACCAACCGTCACGGCGCGTGGAACGAGGCAACGCTGGAAATCCCCGTGCACGTCGCGCCGCCGCTGTGGCGGCATCCGCTGGTGATCGCGGCCGGCGTGCTGGCGTTGTTCGGCCTGGTCGGCGCACTGACGTGGCGTCGCATGCAGGATCGTCGTCGCGAACGCGGCTACTTCGCCCAGATCCGCGAACGCGACGAACGCCTGAAGCTCGCGCTGTGGGCGTCCGGCGAGCAGTTCTGGGATTACGACCTGGAACGCCGCGTGCTGCGCCGCACGCGCGCCGACGACCAGGCCGGCCTGACCACGGACCTGGGCGTGCAGACGCTGGTGGACGCGAACCTCCAGATCCATCCCGACGACCTGCCGCGCGCCATCGCCTCGCTGCGCCGGCACCTGCGCGGCGAAACGCCGCTGTACGTGTCCGAACACCGCGTGCGCGAGGTCGACGGCAAGTGGGTGTGGATGCGTGCGCGCGGTCGCGTGGTCGAACGCGACGCCACCGGCCGTGCGCTGCGCGTGGCCGGCACGGCGCGCGACATCACCGCCAACCGCAGCGCCGAGCGCGACCGTCGCGTCGCCGGCCAGGTGCTCAACAGCATGATGGAAGCGGTGGCGGTGTTCGACCAGGAATTCCGCTTCGTCTCGGTCAATCCTGCCTTCACCCGCATGACCGGCTACACCGATGCGGAAGTGATCGGCCGGCCGACGCGGCTGCTCGACAGCGACCAGCACGACCCGGCGTTCTACCAGCACGTGCGCGGCGAACTGCGCCGCAACGGGCGCTGGTCCGGCGAGATCTGGCAGCAGCGCAAGAACGGCGACGAATTCCTGTGCTGGTTCCAGGGCAGCGAAGTGCTCGACGCGGGCGGCCAGCACGGGCATTACGTCGCGGTGCTGGGCGATATCACCGACCAGAAGCGCGCCGAGCAGGAACTTCGCTATCTCGCCAACTACGACACGCTCACCAGCCTGCCGAACCGCGCTTTGCTGTCGGAGCGGCTGTCGCGCGCGATCGTGAAGGCGCGTCGCGGCAACACGCGCATCGCGATGCTGTTCCTCGACCTGGACCGGTTCAAGGACATCAACGATTCGCTCGGCCACGCCGCCGGCGACCGCATCCTGCGCGCGGCGGCGCATCGCCTGCAGCAGGCGGTCGGATCGCAGCACACCGTCGCGCGCCTGGGCGGCGACGAGTTCACGGTGCTGCTGGAGAACCTCGAAACCATCGAGCACGCCGAGCAGGTCGCGCGCGACGTGCTGGCGGCGTTCGAGGCGCCGCTCGACATCGACCAGCGCCACGACGTGGTGATTTCGCCGTCGATCGGCATCAGCCTGTATCCCGACCACGCGCTGGTGCCGACGGACCTGCTCAAGCACGCCGACACTGCGATGTACCAGGCCAAGGCCGCGGGACGCCGCACGTTCATGCGCTACACCGAGGCGATGGACGTGGAGATCCGCGGGCGCGCGACGATTTCCGCCGCGCTGCGCGGCGTGCTCGATCGCAACGAACTGCGGCTCGTCTTCCAGCCCAAGCTGTCGCTGGATCATTCGCGCATCACCGGCGTGGAAGCGCTGCTGCGCTGGACGAGCCCGGAACTGGGCGACATCTCGCCGGCCCAGTTCATTCCGCTCGCGGAGGAAAGCGGACTCATCCTCGACATCGGCGAATGGGCGCTGCGCGAGGCGTGCAGCGTGCTCAAGGGCTGGCGCATGAAGGGCCTGGACCAGCTGACGATGGCGGTGAACGTCTCGTCGCTGCAGCTGCTGCGCGGCAACCTGCCCAAGCAGGTCGCGCGTGCGCTGGTCGAAAGCGGCGTGCCACCGGAAATGCTGCAGCTGGAGCTGACCGAGAGCGTGATCATGGCCAACGCCGGGCAGACCTCGGCGACGCTGGATGCGTTGCGCTCGCTCGGCGTGGGCCTGGCGATCGACGACTTCGGTACCGGCTATTCGTCGCTGGCGTACCTGAAGCGCCTGCCGATCCACACGCTGAAGATCGACAAGGAATTCATCGGTGACCTCACCCGCGACGCCGACGACGAGGCCATCACGACCACGGTGATCGCGATGGCGCATTCGCTGGGCCTGACGGTCATCGCCGAAGGCGTGGAAACCGAGGCGCAGATGCAATTCCTGCGCGGTCGCGGCTGCGACGAGATCCAGGGGTACTGGCTGGCACGCCCGCTGGAGGCAGCCAGCTGCCTGTCCTTCATCCGCGCCTGGACGCCGCATTCGGTGCCGGTCGGCGGCGGGACCGTGGGCACGGTCTCCTGACGGGCGTGAACAGGCTCGCAGCCCTCGCCAGCCGCGCCCTTGACCCGTCACCGCGCCCTGCTATCGTGCCCGGCATGGAACAGGCCCATCTCCTCGCACAAATGCAGTCGCTGGCCGACCGTGTCGAGCAGTTGGCCGAACGCGCGCGCCGCCTCGCCGAGGAGAACCGCAGCCTGCGCCAGCAACAGGAACAGCTGATGGGCGAACGCTCCGCCCTGCTCGCCAAGAACGAACAGGCGCGCACGCGGGTCGAGGCGATGATCGCGCGGCTGAAATCGCTGGAACAGCACACGTGAGATCGCAATGACCAGCGAAGTCGTCAGCATCCGTCTGCTCGATCGCGAATACACCGTCGGTTGCGAGCCCGGCGAACGCGACAGCCTGCAGGCCGCCGCGAAACTGCTCGACGGGAAGATGCGGGAAATCCGCGGCAACAACCGCATGGCGGCGCTCGATCGCGTCGCCGTGCTCGCGGCGCTGAACCTCGCGCACGACCTGCAGCAGATGCGCGACGAACTGGCCACGCGCGACCGCGAACTCGAACGCACGCTCAACACGCTGCACCGCCGCCTCGACGATCTGTTCGACGCGCCGGCGCGCTGAACGACGCTGAATTGGCGGCGTTCCCGCCGCACTGAATCGTTCCGCGACGGCACCGACGAGCGGGCCCGCAGGCACGGCCTGGCGCGCTATACTTTCGCCACGTCCTCTGCTGTGCGCGACAGCGTGCGCAAACATTCGCCTTGTCCCTTAATGACGACCACGGGGGCGCGGCGGAAGCCCGGAGTGCAGGTCCGCCCCGTAGCGGGAAGCCCGAAGGCATCCAAGCGTCCCCACTTGAACCCCGGGTTCAAGGTCGTTTCGCAAGCATCGCCATTGGCGGAGGACTTCCATTTCACGGTCGCGGCAGAAATGCCGCACCACGGTTCGGGCGCGGATTCGCGCCCGAATTTCTATGGTAACGGCGTGGACCCACGCCCGAATCCTTTGCCTCCCCGTTCGATTCCACCGGCGACATGAGCCGCCGCACCACAGGATCCCGCGCTGCATGACGGTCGATCGCACGGCGCTGCGCCGCGAACTCCGCAACCGCCGCCGCGGACTGGCCGCCGGCGATCGCATCGCCGCCGCCGAACGCCTCGCCGAACGCCTGCTCGCGCTGCCCTTCGCGCCGACGTCCGGCTATGTCGCCGGTTACTGGGCGATGGATGGGGAGATCGCCCTGCACGTATGGCAGCTGCGCCTGCCGCGCGCATGCGTCTATTGCCTGCCGGTCCTCGAGGAGGACGGCCGGCTGCGCTTCGCGCCGTGGCGTCCGGGCGATGCGCTGGTCAGCAATCGCCACGGCATTCCGGAACCCGACATCGCATCGACCTCGCTGCTCGAGCCGGAGCAGATGAGCCTCGTCGTCGCACCGCTGGTGGGCTTCGACGAGCGCGGCCACCGGCTCGGCATGGGAGGCGGCTGGTACGACCGCAGCTTCGCCTTCCGCCACCAGCTCGCCGCGCCGCCGTGGCTGGTCGGAGCCGCCTTCGACGTGCAACGTGTCGACGCGCTCGATCGCGCGGACTGGGATGTCGCCCTCGACACGGTGTGCACCGAATCGACCACGCTCGACTGCAGGAGTCCCGAATGAGCGCCCGTCGCCGCTACTGGCTGATGAAGTCCGAACCGGACACCTTCTCGATCGACGACCTCGAACGCGTCCGCACCGAACCCTGGAACGGTGTGCGCAACTACCAGGCGCGCAACTTCATGCGCGATGGCATGCAGGTCGGCGACGGCGTGCTGTTCTACCACTCCAACACCGACGTGCCCGGCATCGTGGGCACCGCGACGGTGGCGAGCAAGGCGTATCCGGACGAGACGCAGTTCGATCCCAAGTCGGACTACTACGACCCGAAGAGTTCACGCGAGGAGCCGCGCTGGTTCCTCGTCGACGTCGCCTTCGATCGCAAGCTCAAACGCACCATTACGCTCGACGAACTCAAGCAGCACGCCGACAGGCTCGGCGAGGACTTCGCGCTGATCCGCCGCGGCAATCGCCTGTCGGTGCTGCCGGTGTCGGCGGCGCAGTGGAAGTACCTGTTGTCGCTCGAGTGACGTCGCACGCGTCGCGCATTCCGAATTTCCACTCACCACGTAGCCCACAATGAGCGAAACCAAGCGCCTGGCCGGCGAGAAAGCCATCGAGTACGTCGAGGACGGCATGATCGTCGGCGTCGGTACCGGTTCCACCGTCGCCTACTTCATCGACGCGCTCGCGCGCATGAAGGACCGCATCAAGGGCGCGGTGTCGAGCTCCGAGCAAAGCACCGCGCGCTTGCGGCAGCATGGCATCGAGGTGCTGGATCTCAATGCTACGGGGCCGCTTTCGCTCTACGTCGACGGTGCGGACGAATGCGATCCGCACAAGCGGCTGATCAAGGGCGGCGGCGCGGCGCTCACGCGCGAGAAGATCATCGCCGAGGCCAGCCAGACCTTCGTATGCATCGTCGACCCGAGCAAGCGTGTCGACGTGCTGGGCCGGTTCCCGCTGCCGGTCGAGGTGATCCCGATGGCGCGCAGCCTGGTCGCGCGCGAGATACAGGCGATGACCCGTGCCCAGCCGGTGTGGCGCCAGACCGCCGACGGCGCCGGCGTCGTGACCGACAACGGCAACGTGCTCCTGGACATCCACGGGCTGTCCATCGTCGATCCGGTCGGCCTGGAGCAGGCGATCAACCAGATCCCGGGCGTGGTGAGCGTCGGGCTGTTCGCGCGTCGTCCGGCGGACGTGGTGATCGTGGGCGGCGAGCCGCCGATCGTTCTGTAATCCCGTTGGCCGGTCTCGCGGATTGAGACCGGCCGGGTCGACAATTCGATCGCATGCGCGCCGGCGACGCCGGCGCGCCAGACTTCCCTCCGGTGCGATCGCCGGTACGCCATGACCCTGCGCTGCCTCTTCGTCGACTTCAACTCGTACTTCGCTTCGGTCGAACAGTACGACGACCCGGCGCTGCTCGGACGGCCGGTCGCCGTCGTGCCGGTTATGTCCGCGACGACGTGTGCGATCGCCGCGAGCTACGAGGCCAAGGCGTTCGGCGTGAAGACCGGAACGCCGGTCTGGGAAGCGCTGGTGCTGTGCCCGGACCTGGTGCTACGCGAGGCGCGGCCGGCCCGCTACATCGCCCTGCACCATCGGCTGATGGCGGCGATCGAGGACTGCATTCCGCACGGCAAGGCGGAGTCGATCGACGAAGTACCGTGCTGGCTGATCGGCCGCGAACGCGAGCGCGCCAACGCCGAGGCGATCGCGCTTCGCATCAAGCAGCGGCTGGTCGACGAGGGCTTCAGCCCGGCGATCCGCTGCTCGATCGGCATCGCACCGAACCGCTTCCTGGCGAAGACGGCGTCGGACATGCGCAAGCCGGACGGGCTGACGGTGCTGGAGCAATCCGATCTCCCGGATTCGCTGCATTCGTTGGAATTGCGGGATTTCTGCGGGATCGGGCCGGCGGTGGAGCAACGCCTGCTGCGCGCGGGCATCCATACGTCGGAGCAGCTCTGCGCGGCGTCCCGATCGCAGTTGCGCGCCGCCTGGGGCAGCATCGAAGGCGAGCGCTACTGGTTGCAACTGCGTGGCCATGAATTGCCGGGCCGCGCCGAGCGCCGCGCCTCGCTGGGTCATTCGCACGTACTCGGCCCCGAACTGCGCACCTTCGAAGGCGCGCGCGCCGTGTTGTTCAAGCTTCTCGCCAAGGCCGCGATGCGGTTGCGGCATGAGCGCCACCTCGCGGGTGGTTTGGCGATCCGCATGCGCTTCGTCGGATTGGACAAGCGATTCGAACGCGACCTGACGTTTGCCCCGCTCGACGATACGCCGACGTTGCTGCGGCTGCTGGGCGATGAGCTCGCAGCGTTGGAGAGCGCCATCCAGCGCCGGCGCTGGAACGTGAAGCGGCATCCACCGCTGTCCGTCGCCGTGACGCTTACCCAACTCGAGCCGGTGGGCAGCATCACGCAGGAACTCATGGCCTCGCGCGGGCGCGCGA
Organism: Lysobacter sp. SCRH-1R; assembly: GCF_057747855.1. NCBI lineage: Bacteria > Pseudomonadati > Pseudomonadota > Gammaproteobacteria > Lysobacterales > Lysobacteraceae > Lysobacter > Lysobacter sp. SCRH-1R. The sequence continues at coordinate 3,486,646 of NZ_CM173227.1, forward strand.
AAGCGATCAGCGCGACGCTCGATTCGATCAACCGTCGTTATGGCAACAACGCGCTCTACTTCGGCGCCATGCAGGAAGCGCTGGAGCAGGACGCCGCTCCGATGCGCATTCCGTTCGCGACGATTCCCGAGGTGGGGCTGGAAGAAGACGTCGGCGCGCGCAAGCCTGCCGATACCGCCGAGGAGCTTTGGCTCGAGCGCGAGCGCCAGTTCAAGGTGATGGCCGAAGAGGCGCACCGGAAAGCACGGGAACACCCGGAGCGGGTTCGGGCTGCCGCAAAGCCATTCGGAGTGGGTGGCTGGGTGCGAAATCCAGCAGCCGAGCCGGAGGCGCCCGGAACTACGGGATCGCTGTTCTAGGCCGTGAAAAGCGCCACTGGGCAGGCTCGAGTTTCGCGTTCTGGCTGCGGTGGGTGCCGTTTCCACCTCGCAAGCAAATGCCGGCTCAGGAGTCGGCATTTATTCGCAGGTGATGCTTCGGACTGGAAGCGGGCCAGTGCTTTGGGCGCGCGCACATGAGTCGCGCGGCGCTCGGATGGTTATTCAACCGCACAAAAGAAGAAGGCCGGTCCTGTCGGACCGGCCTTCTGGGGTAAAGCCCCTGGCGATGACCTACTCTTGCATGGCTTGAGCCACACTACCATCGGCGCATGTGCGTTTCACTTCCGAGTTCGGAATGGGATCGGGTGGGACCACACAGCTATTGTCACCAGGGAGAGGGTGGAGGGTCGCGGTTCCGGTGTACTGGATCGCGCACACGCTCTCGTTGGGTTGCTTGGGACGTTGCCGTCCTTCGCGGATAGGTTGGGATAAGTAGCGAGTGAGCCGAACGTCACGACGTTGTCGTAAGTCCAAGGCCACTTGAGGTTATATGGTCAAGCCACACGGATCATTAGTACTGGTTAGCTCAATGCATTGCTGCACTTACACACCCAGCCTATCAACCACCTGGTCTTGATGGTTCCTTCAGGGGAGTCAAGCTCCCGGGAGATCTCATCTTGAGGCGCGCTTCCCGCTTAGATGCTTTCAGCGGTTATCGCTTCCGAACATAGCTACCCGGCAGTGCCACTGGCGTGACAACCGGAACACCAGAGGTTCGTCCACTCCGGTCCTCTCGTACTAGGAGCAGCCCCTCTCAAATCTCCAACGCCCACGACAGATAGGGACCGAACTGTCTCACGACGTTCTGAACCCAGCTCGCGTACCACTTTAAATGGCGAACAGCCATACCCTTGGGACCGACTACAGCCCCAGGATGTGATGAGCCGACATCGAGGTGCCAAACACCGCCGTCGATATGAACTCTTGGGCGGTATCAGCCTGTTATCCCCGGAGTACCTTTTATCCGTTGAGCGATGGCCCTTCCATACAGAACCACCGGATCACTAAGACCTACTTTCGTACCTGCTTGATCCGTCGATCTTGCAGTCAAGCACGCTTATGCCTTTGCACACAGTGCGCGATGTCCGACCGCGCTGAGCGTACCTTCGTGCTCCTCCGTTACACTTTGGGAGGAGACCGCCCCAGTCAAACTACCCACCATACACGGTCCCCGATCCGGATTACGGACCTAGGTTAGAACGTCAAGCACATCAGGGTGGTATTTCAAGGATGGCTCCACGCAAGCTAGCGCCTGCGCTTCATAGCCTCCCACCTATCCTACACAGACGAACTCAACGTTCAGTGTAAAGCTATAGTAAAGGTTCACGGGGTCTTTCCGTCTTGCCGCGGGAACGCTGCATCTTCACAGCGATTTCAATTTCACTGAGTCTCGGGTGGAGACAGCGCCGCTGTCGTTACGCCATTCGTGCAGGTCGGAACTTACCCGACAAGGAATTTCGCTACCTTAGGACCGTTATAGTTACGGCCGCCGTTTACCGGGGCTTCGATCAAGAGCTTCGCCTTGCGGCTGACCCCATCAATTAACCTTCCGGCACCGGGCAGGCGTCACACCCTATACGTCCACTTTCGTGTTTGCAGAGTGCTGTGTTTTTGATAAACAGTCGCAGCGGCCTGGTCACTGCGGCCCTTCTCAGCTATGAACCAAAAAGGGCGCACCTTCTCCCGAAGTTACGGTGCTATTTTGCCTAGTTCCTTCACCCGAGTTCTCTCAAGCGCCTGAGAATTCTCATCCTGCCCACCTGTGTCGGTTTACGGTACGGTCTGCGTAAGCTGAAGCTTAGGAGCTTTTCCTGGAAGCGTGATATCGGCAGCTTAGTCCTAAAGGACTCGTCCTTAGTCTCAACGTTGCCCCCCCGGATTTGCCTAAGGGGACCGCCTCAACTCTCTCACCGGGACAACCAACGCCCGGCCTGCCTAACCTTCTCCGTCCCTCCATCGCACTTACGCGAGGTGCTGGAATATTAACCAGCTTCCCATCGACTACGCATTTCTGCCTCGCCTTAGGGGCCGACTCACCCTGCGTCGATTAACGTTGCGCAAGGAAACCTTGGGCTTTCGGCGTGCGGGCTTTTCACCCGCATTATCGTTACTCATGTCAGCATTCGCACTTCCGATACCTCCAGCATGCCTTTCGACACACCTTCACCGGCTTACGGAACGCTCCTCTACCGCGCACACAAAGTGTGCACCCCAAGCTTCGGTTCCGTGCTTAGCCCCGTTAAATCTTCCGCGCAGACCGACTCGACCAGTGAGCTATTACGCTTTCTTTAAAGGGTGGCTGCTTCTAAGCCAACCTCCTGGCTGTCTGTGCCTTTCCACATCGTTTTCCACTTAGCACGAAATTTGGGACCTTAGCTGTGGGTCTGGGTTGTTTCCCTTTTCACGACGGACGTTAGCACCCGCCGTGTGTCTCCCATGCAGTCTGTCCTGGTATTCGGAGTTTGCCATGGTTTGGTAAGTCGCAATGACCCCCTAGCCATAACAGTGCTCTACCCCCAGGAAGATTCACATGAGGCGCTACCTAAATAGCTTTCGAGGAGAACCAGCTATCTCCGGGTTCGATTAGCTTTTCACTCCTAATCACACCTCATCCCCTACCTTTGCAACGGGAGTGGGTTCGGGCCTCCAGTTGATGTTACTCAACCTTCACCCTGGGCATGACTAGATCACCCGGTTTCGGGTCTACTGCCCGCGACTATGCGCCCTTATCAGACTCGGTTTCCCTTCGCCTCCCCTATACGGTTAAGCTCGCCACGAACAGTAAGTCGCTGACCCATTATACAAAAGGTACGCCGTCACCCTTGCGGGCTCCGACTGCTTGTACGCACACGGTTTCAGGGTCTATTTCACTCCCCTCTCCGGGGTTCTTTTCGCCTTTCCCTCACGGTACTGGTTCACTATCGGTCGGTCAGGAGTATTTAGCCTTGGAGGATGGTCCCCCCATGTTCAGACAGGGTTTCTCGTGCCCCGCCTTACTCGATTTCATCGAATGAGCCCTTTCGCATACCGGGCTGTCACCGTCTATGGCCAACCTTTCCAGGTTGTTTTGCTAAAACTCATTCGACTTAAGGGCTGGTCCCCGTTCGCTCGTCACTACTTAGGGAATCTCGGTTGATTTCTTTTCCTCCGGGTACTTAGATATTTCAGTTCTCCGGGTTTGCTTCCAGCAGCTATGTATTCACTGCAGGATACCTGTTACCAGGTGGGTTTCCCCATTCGGACATTGCGGGATCAATGCTTGTTGCCAGCTCCCCCGCACTTTTCGCAGGCTGCCACGTCCTTCATCGCCTCTGACCGCCAAGGCATCCACCGTGTGCGCTTATTCGCTTGACCATATAACCCCAAGTCGCCTCAGGGTCGTCTGTGTCCAGGGGTACAAAGCCCGGACGCGAATTCAACGACTCAATATAAGGTGCCTTTCGGCACCCGCCTTAGCCTCACGACACGTCATGGACATTCGTCTCAAAACGCTCGCTACTTTCCCAGTTTTCAAAGAACACGATCCGGCCTCAACGCCGCACCGCTTCAATTCTTGATGTGTGCGCAATCTAGTTTCGTTCGGGAGTGGTGGGTCTGGGAGGACTCGAACCACCGGCCTCACCCTTATCAGGGGTGCGCTCTAACCACCTGAGCTACAGACCCAAAAGTCGTGCGTGTTTCCTTGAATAGTCCGCACAGGGATGTGCGGGCTGTTGCGAAGGATTCGCGTCATAGCTTGGTGGAGCTTGTCGGGATCGAACCGACGACCCCCTGCTTGCAAAGCAGGTGCTCTCCCAGCTGAGCTAAAGCCCCATGTTCAATCGAGTGAACGGGACGCTCCCGCGAAACTCCCCCTTGGGAGCTTCCGGAACTAGATGCAGGTCACTTGTGCGGACGTCCGGCCAGCAATTAGCTGCCTTAGTCTCTAAAGGAGGTGATCCAGCCGCACCTTCCGATACGGCTACCTTGTTACGACTTCACCCCAGTCATCGGCCACACCGTGGCAAGCGCCCTCCCGAAGGTTAAGCTACCTGCTTCTGGTGCAACAAACTCCCATGGTGTGACGGGCGGTGTGTACAAGGCCCGGGAACGTATTCACCGCAGCAATGCTGATCTGCGATTACTAGCGATTCCGACTTCATGGAGTCGAGTTGCAGACTCCAATCCGGACTGAGATGGGGTTTCTGGGATTGGCTTGCCCTCGCGGGTTCGCAGCCCTCTGTCCCCACCATTGTAGTACGTGTGTAGCCCTGGCCGTAAGGGCCATGATGACTTGACGTCATCCCCACCTTCCTCCGGTTTGTCACCGGCGGTCTCCTTAGAGTTCCCACCATTACGTGCTGGCAACTAAGGACAAGGGTTGCGCTCGTTGCGGGACTTAACCCAACATCTCACGACACGAGCTGACGACAGCCATGCAGCACCTGTGTCACGGTTCCCGAAGGCACCAATCCATCTCTGGAAAGTTCCGTGCATGTCAAGGCCAGGTAAGGTTCTTCGCGTTGCATCGAATTAAACCACATACTCCACCGCTTGTGCGGGCCCCCGTCAATTCCTTTGAGTTTCAGTCTTGCGACCGTACTTCCCAGGCGGCGAACTTAACGCGTTAGCTTCGATACTGAGTGCCTAGTTGCACCCAACATCCAGTTCGCATCGTTTAGGGCGTGGACTACCAGGGTATCTAATCCTGTTTGCTCCCCACGCTTTCGTGCCTCAGTGTCAGTGCTGGTCCAGGTAGCCGCCTTCGCCACGGATGTTCCTCCCGATATCTACGCATTTCACTGCTACACCGGGAATTCCGCTACCCTCTACCGCACTCTAGTAAGCCAGTATCCAATGCAGTTCCCAGGTTGAGCCCAGGGCTTTCACATCAGACTTAACAAACCACCTACGCACGCTTTACGCCCAGTAATTCCGAGTAACGCTTGCACCCTTCGTATTACCGCGGCTGCTGGCACGAAGTTAGCCGGTGCTTATTCTTCCGGTACCGTCATAACACCCGAGTATTAATCGAGCGCTTTTCTTTCCGGACAAAAGTGCTTTACAACCCGAAGGCCTTCTTCACACACGCGGCATGGCTGGATCAGGCTTGCGCCCATTGTCCAATATTCCCCACTGCTGCCTCCCGTAGGAGTCTGGACCGTGTCTCAGTTCCAGTGTGGCTGATCATCCTCTCAGACCAGCTACGGATCGTCGCCTTGGTGGGCCTTTACCCCGCCAACTAGCTAATCCGGCATCGGCTCATCTATCTGCGTGAGGCCCGAAGGTCCCCCACTTTCTCCCGTAGGACGTATGCGGTATTAGCGTAAGTTTCCCTACGTTATCCCCCACAAATAGGCAGATTCCGATGCATTCCTCACCCGTCCGCCACTCGCCACCCAAGGAGCAAGCTCCTCTGTGCTGCCGTTCGACTTGCATGTGTTAGGCCTGCCGCCAGCGTTCACTCTGAGCCAGGATCAAACTCTTCACTTAAAATTGCTGAACCCGAAGGTTCAATATCTTGAGTGCAGAGCCCGTCCCAGGCACCAAATTACTCGCTTGCATTTGCATGCATTTGAATTGACTTGTTGCTCTGTTACGAACGTCTGCTCATGGACAACCATCCACTCGCCAGACGCCCGCACAAGTCACCTGCGCACACTGTCAAAGATCCCGGGGCCGGCCTCAGCGCCTTTCCCTTTCTCGCCTCACCCCGCCGCACCGAAGTGCCCGAGGGAGCCGACTACTATACAGCGAATTTCGATTCCGTCAACACCGTGTCAGGATCTTTTTCGCCGCCCCCGCCCTCCGTTCAGCGCCTCTTTCGAGGCCGTCCCGGGGAGCGGGCCGCGCATCTTACAGCACCTTCGAAGTTCGTCAACCGCCCCTCGAAATCCGCCGCTTCAACCGCGCCCCGCGTCAGTGATTCACCTCGGCGGGGCGCGCATTGTGCACACGTGTTCGGGCTTTGGGAAGGGGGTTCGTCGAACTTCATCTATTGACTCGCGCAGGGCGCTGCCGGATGTTCCGCTCTCCCTTCTTCACGCCGCCCCGGAGCCCCGTATGACCGCCTTCCGACTGCTGCTCGCCTGCTGCGGCCTCGCCCTGTCCGGCTGCGCCACCGGCGCGGACGCGCCGTGGGTCGAGGTGGGAGGTCAGCGCTATTCCGTGGAAGTGGCCGACGACGATGCCGAGCGGGCCCGCGGTCTCATGTTCCGCGACGAAATGGCGAAAGACCACGGAATGCTGTTCATCCACGAGCGCCAGGAGCCGCTCGCCTACTGGATGAAGAACACGAAGATCCCCCTGGACATCCTCTACTTCGATTCCGCCCGCAGACTGGTCTCGCAGCAGCGCGACGTGCCGCCGTGCTCGCTGGGCGACGGCTGCCCGCCGTACCCGAGCGACGCGCCCGCGCGCTACGTGCTGGAACTCAACGCCGGCGAAGCCGCGCGGCTGAAGCTGGAAGACGGAACGGAGCTGACGTTCGGCCCCGGGCTCGCGAGCCCCTGATCCGGCCGGAGAATCGGCCTGGAAAGCCGCCTCAGAGCGGCATCATCTCGAAATCGTCCTTGGTGACGCCGCAATCCGGGCACGTCCAGGTGTCCGGCACGTCTTCCCAGCGGGTGCCCGGGGCGATGCCCTCTTCCGGCAGGCCCTTGGCTTCGTCGTAGATGAAGCCGCAGACGACGCACATCCAGGTGCGGAACGTGGTGGTCGCGGCGGTCTCGGACATGGGCGGATAATGCGGGTCTTTGCGGAACGCGCATTGTCCCACCGCGTCCGCGCACACGGAAGCTTCCCGCATGAATCCGCCCCGGCCGCCGCGCGGCCTCTACGCCATCACGCCGGACGAGAACGACACCGCACGCCTGCTGGCGCGCGTGGAGACGGTCCTCGCGGCCGGCGCCACCTGGCTGCAGTACCGCAACAAGGCCGCCGACGCCGCGTTGCGCGAGGCCCAGGCCCGCGAATTGCTGCCGCTATGCCGCCGCCGCGGCGTGCCGTTGATCGTGAACGACGACTGGCGCCTGGCCGCGGCGATCGGCGCCGACGGCGCGCATCTGGGCGAGGACGACGGCGAACTCACGGCCGCGCGCGCGGCGCTGGGCGAAACCGCCATCCTCGGCGCGTCGTGCTACGACGACCTCGCCCTCGCACGACACGCCGCCGCGGCCGGCGCGAGCTACATCGCCTTCGGCGCGTTCTTCCCCTCGCCGACCAAGCCCAACGCGCGACGGGCGACGCCCGATCTGTTGCACGACAGCGCACCGCTCGGCCTGCCGCGCGTGGCGATCGGCGGCATCACGCCGGACAATGCACGCCCGCTCGTCGATGCGGGTGCCGACCTGCTCGCCGTGATTTCCGGCGTGTTCGACGCACCCGATCCCGCGACCGCGGTGCGCGCCTATCTCGACTGCTTCGATGCGCGCCGCGCGCATTCCTCCCTTCAGACGGACATTCCCACGCCATGAACCAAGAACGATCGCACGCCCTGTTTTCCCGCGCCCGCGAACTCATCCCCGGCGGCGTGAACTCGCCGGTCCGCGCGTTCAAGTCGGTCGGAGGCGAGCCGTTCTTCGCGCAGAGTGCGGAAGGCGCCTACATCGTCGACGTCGACGGCAACCGCTATGTCGATTACGTCGGCTCGTGGGGCCCGATGATCGCCGGCCACGGGCATCCGCAAGTGCTCGCCGCAGTCGCGGAAACCATGCGCAATGGCCTCAGTTTCGGCGTCCCCAACGCGCTGGAAGTGACGATGGCCGAGCGCATCACCAGGATCGTGCCCAGCTGCGAAATGGTGCGCATGGTGAATTCCGGCACCGAAGCGACGCTGTCGGCGATCCGCGTCGCGCGCGGCGCCACCGGGCGCAACCGCATCGTCAAGTTCGAAGGCTGCTATCACGGGCACGGCGACAGCTTCCTGGTGAAGGCCGGCAGCGGCGTGATGACGCTGGGCCTGCCGAATTCGCCGGGCGTTCCCTCCGCGCTGGCGGACCTGACGCTGACGATTCCATACAACGATTTCGACGCCGCCACGAAGCTGTTCGACGAAGTCGGCGGCGAAATCGCCGGCCTCATCATCGAACCGATCGTCGGCAATGCGAACTGCATCCTGCCGCGCGACGGCTACCTCCAGCACCTGCGCGAGCTGTGCACGAAGCACGGCGCGCTGCTGATCTTCGACGAGGTGATGACCGGCTTCCGCGTCGCGCTCGGCGGCGCGCAGGCGCGCTACGGCATCACGCCCGACCTGTCGACGTTCGGCAAGATTATCGGCGGCGGCATGCCGGTGGGCGCGTACGGCGGTCGTCGCGATCTCATGGAACAGGTCGCGCCGAGCGGCCCGATCTACCAGGCCGGCACGCTCAGTGGTAACCCGGTGGCGATGGCCGCGGGCCTGGCGACGCTGGACCTGATCCAGGTGCCGGGTTTCCACACCGAGCTGGAGCGCCGCACGCACATGCTGTGCGATGGCCTGGAAGCCGCCGCGAGCGAAGCGGGCATCGCGTTCACCACGACGCGCGCGCCGGGCATGTTCGGCCTGTATTTCCGCGAAGGACCGGTGGAAACGTTCGAGGATGCGAAGGCGTCGGACACCGCGCGCTTCAACCGCTTCTTCCACGCGATGCTGGGGCGCGGCGTGTACCTGGCGCCGTCCGCGTTCGAGGCCGGATTCGTGTCGAGCGCGCATGGCGAGGCGGAAATCGCGCATACCGTCGAGGCGGCGCGCGCTTCTTTCGCAGAGGTCGCGTAACGGCTTCAAAGCGACATCCCCGCACACACGCGGGGATGTCGGCAGAACGTATCAGCCGGCGAGAAACGCCCGCAGCGCCGAGCGCAACCGCTGCAGACCTTCGGCGACATCCTCGTCGCTGATGTTCAGCGCCGGCACGAAACGCAGCACATCGGGGCCGGCCTGGAGCAGCAACAGGCCGTGTTCGACGCACACGTCGAGGATCGCGCCCGCCTTGCCTGCGTGGGCCTCGCGCAGCTGCGCGCCGAGCATCAGGCCGGCGCCGCGGACTTCGGAGAACAGCCCCAGTTCCGCATCGATGTCCGCCAGCGCATCGCGAATCGCGAGCGACTGGCGCGTGACGTTCGCCAGCAACTGCGGCGACGACAATTCCGCCAGCGCCGCTCGCGCCACTGCCGCCGCGAGCGGATTGCCGCCGAAGGTCGTGCCGTGCGTGCCGAACTGCATGGTCTCGGCGGCCTTCTCGCCGACCAGCATCGCGCCGATCGGGAAGCCGCTGCCCAGCGCCTTCGCCAGCGTCACCACGTCGGGCGTGACGCCGTATGCATGACATGCGAACAGATGGCCGGTGCGGCCCATGCCGCACTGGATCTCATCCAGCATGAGCAGCGCGCCGAAGCGGTCGCACAGCGCGCGCAGGCCGAGCAGGAAGTCCGCCGTCGCCGGCGTCACACCGCCCTCGCCCTGCACCGGCTCGACCAGCACCGCACACACGTTGCCGGACGCCATCGCCGCTTCGGCCGCGGCGAGATCGTTGAAATCGCTGTAGACGAAACCCGGCGGCAGCGGCTCGAAGCCCTCGTGGTACTTCGGCTGCGCGCCCGCCGTGACGGTCGCGAGCGTTCGCCCGTGAAAGCTGCCGCGGAAGGTGAGGATGCCGCGCTGTTCGGCCGCGCGGCCCTGCGATGCGGCCCACTTGCGCGCGAGCTTGATCGCCGCCTCGTTCGCTTCGGCGCCGGAATTGCAGAAGAACACGCGCTGCGCGAAACGCGAGGCGGTGACGAGTTCCTCCGCCAGGCGCAGCGGCGGCTCGCTGACGAACACGTTGCTGGTGTGCCAGAGCTTGCCGGCCTGTTCGGTCAGTGCCGCGACCAGCGCCGGATGCGCGTGGCCGAGCGCGTTCACCGCGATGCCTGCGCCGAAATCCACGTATTCGCGGCCCTCGCGATCCCACACGCGCGCGCCGCGACCGTGGTCGAGCACGATCCGGCGCGGCCGGTAGACCGGCAGGTAGTAGCGTTCGGAGAGCGAGAACAGGTCGGACGAGGCGGTCATGGCAGTCGGGTGGGAGACGGAATGCGACATTGTCGCTGATCCCGGCCGTCGCGGCGCCTTCGCCAACGGTCGACTTCCTCGCCTTCGAAGCCCAGCGCGCCGGGAAGATCACGGCAGGAGGTTTGCGTCGCCTGCACGAGCCGCTCCGCACAATCGCCCGCAGGAGGACGCCCATGCCCCTGCTGATGGATCCGCAGCTCCAGCCCGCCACCGAGTCCGGCTGGCGCCGCCGCTGGTTCGACATCGTGTTCCGTCACGACACGCGGCGCTCGCGCAACTTCGACCTTTGGCTGATCGCGGCGATCCTGACGAGCGTCGTCGTCATCATGCTCGACAGCGTGCCGCGCATCCACGCGCGGCACGCGACCGTGCTCTACGCGCTGGAATGGTGCTTCACGCTGCTGTTCACCGCCGAATACGCCTTGCGCCTGTCGGTGGTGCGCAACCGGTGGCGTTACGCGTTGAGCCTGTGGGGACTGGTGGACCTGGCGTCGATCCTGCCGACGTACCTGTCGCTGGTGTTGCCGGGCAGCCAGAGCCTGCTGGTGCTGCGCATCCTGCGCATGCTGCGGCTGTTCCGCATCCTCAAGCTGACGAACTACGTCGAGGAAGGCGGCGTGCTGATGGGCGCGCTGTGGCGCAGCCGGCGCAAGATCTTCGTATTCGTGTGCGCGGTGCTCACCATCACGGTGATCTTCGGCGCGCTGATGTACGTGGTCGAAGGCCCGGAGCACGGCTTCGCGAGCATTCCCACCAGCATGTACTGGGCGGTGGTGACGATGGCGACCGTCGGCTTCGGCGACATCGCGCCGCAGACCACGCTCGGGCGCTTCATCACCTCGCTGCTGATCCTGATCGGCTACAGCATCATCGCCGTGCCCACCGGCATCTATACGGCGGAACTGGCCAGCAGCCTGCGCGAAGCGAGCCACGAAGCAGGCCATCTCGACCGCCGCGGCTGCAAGGGCTGCGGCCTCGAAGGCCACGATCCCGCCGCGCGTTTCTGCCGGCATTGCGGCACGGCGCTGTTGTCGCCTACCGGTTGAACGTCAGCGCGGTTTTCGCGCCAGCTGCGACTCGGTGAGGAACAGGTCGGGCAGCAGGTGCTCGACGTTCGGGTCCACGGCATAGCGGCTGAAATCGGTGATGCCGGCGGCGAACAGCACGTCGTCGTCGATCAGGAAATGGCCGAAGTAATCGTCCGACGGCCGGCAAAGCACGATGTGCGCAGCGTCGGCGACGATTTCCGGCGTGCGGCACAACTCGGGGCGGACGCCGGGGATCATGTTGATCGCGTCGGTGGCGATCACGGTGCGCGGCCACAGCGCATTCACCGCCACGCCCTGCGGGCCGAATTCGGCCGCCAGCCCCAGCGTCACGAAGCTCATGCCCATCTTCGCCAGCGTGTAGGCGGTGTGCGGCGCCCACCATTTCGGGTCGAGGTTCAGCGGCGGCGCGAGCGAGAGGATGTGCGGATCGGCGGCCTTCAGCAGATGCGGAAGGCAGGCCTGCGAACACAGGAACGTGCCGCGGGCGTTGACCTCCTGCATCAGGTCGTAGCGCTTCATCGGCGTGTCGAGCGTGCCGCGCAGCCAGATCGCGCTGGCATTGTTGACCAGGATGTCGATGCCGCCGAACGCGTCGACGGTTGCAGCCACGGCCGAGCGCACTTCCTCTTCCTCACGGATATCGCATCGGATCGGCAATGCCTTGCCGCCCGCCGCTTCGACTTCCTCGGCGACCGTGTGGATCGTGCCGGGCAGCTTGGGATTGGGCACCGCCGACTTCGCGACGATGGCGACGTTGGCGCCATCGCGTGCGGCGCGCAGGGCGATGGCGCGACCGATGCCGCGCGAGGCGCCGGTGATGAAGAGCGTCTTTCCGGACAGGGTGCGCATGGCGCGTCCTCCTTATCGTCGGGGCGCGCCGTCGGGGCGCGCCGCCAGGTGCGCCGGATTATGCCGGCAGACCGCGACCGGCCGGTCAGGGTTTCGGGCCCTGGCCTTCGTTGTCTTCCCATTTCAGCAGGCGGCGCGTTACGAACCGGTAGACCGGCTTGCCGGTGGCGAACCACGCCTCGCGAAGCCACGAATGCCGCTTGAGCACGCGCCGCTCCACCGGCGTGAGCGCGTGCGGGCAATAGGTGCGCTTGTGCTTGAGCAGATGGCGCAGGTCCTCGCGGGCGAGCAGCCGCATCCAGCGCGAACGCGGCTCGCCGCGCGTGGCGAGCTGGAAGTCGATGATCCCCGGGCGCCCATCGGCCAGCACGAGCCAGTTGGCTTCCTTCGCCAGGTCGTTGTGCGCGAGCCCGCGTCGATGCAACTGCTGCAGCAGGCGACGCGCGCGCCGGAAGTACGCCACGTCGCCGTGTGGCGGACGCTGGTACATCGCCGCGCCGTCGAGGTAGCTGCGATCCAGCCGCCGTCCGTCCCAGCGCAGCAGCTGCGGCACGTCCGGCAGGCCGTCCACGCGCTGCAGCGCGCGGGCTTCGCGCCGGGCCAGCCACCACGCCGGAAGCCGCAGCCATGCCGGCACGTGGCGCAGGTCGCGGCGCACGAACAGGCCGCGCGCATCGCGCATCAGGGCGATGCGGCCGAAGCTGTCGGCCTTGAGCGCCTGCACTTCGACGGCCGGGGTTCCGGTCGCATGGAGGGTTTCGGACATCGCGCCAGTGTACGGAATGACGGCGGCGCGCCTCGAATGTGCATGCCCCGACGCCCCGATCCCGGCGGCCACGGCCGTTGGTCACGGTGACTCCCGCCATCGCGTCGTCATGGAGGCGCTGCCTATAATCCTCCGATGGAACCGGCCTGGATCGAAAGCGCGACCGCATGGATCGCGGAACACCCCGTCGCCGCCGGCGCCGCCATCTTCCTCATCGCGTTCTGCGATGCCGTGGTCCTGCTGGGTATCGTCGTGCCGGCGCTGCCGCTGCTGTTCGCGGTCGGCGCGCTGGTGGGGCTGGGGCACATCAACGGCCCGTACGCGCTGGCGTGCGCGACGCTCGGCGCGTTCATCGGCGACGCCCTGAGCTACTGGGTCGGCCACCGGTGGGGACCGCAGTTGCGTTCGCGATGGCCGTTCTCGCGGTATCCGCAATGGCTGGACCGCGGTGAGGCGATGTTCCGCCGGCATGGCGTGAAGAGCATCTTCATCGCGCGCTTCGTGGGCGCGGTGCGTCCCTTCGTGCCGGCGATCGCCGGCATGCTGCACATGCCGCTGCGGCGCTACGCCCTGCCGAGCCTCGTCGCGTGCATCGCCTGGTCGGCGCTGTTCCTCGCGCCGGGCTGGGTGCTGGGGCGTTCGTACGACGCGGTGGCCGCGGTCGCGGATCGCCTCGCGCTGGTGCTTGGTGCGCTCGTGGTCGCCATCGCGCTGGTCTGGGCCATCGTGCTGTACACGTGGCGATGGTTCGCCGACCACGCCGACACCCTGCTCGCCCGCGCCCTGCGCTGGACGCGCCAGCATCCGCGGCTCGGGCCGTACGCGGCAGCGCTGATCGATCCGAACCGGCCGGAATCCCCGTCGCTGCTGATGCTCGCGGTGTGCCTGCTGGCGATCAGCTGGGCATGGTTCACGCTGGTGGCCTCGCTGCTCGCCAGCGGCGGGCCGCTGGCGCTCGACCACACGATCCACGACTTCATGTGGAGCCTGCGCAACCCCCTCGCCGATCGCCTGATGGCGGCGCTGGCGTGCATCGGCGATGCCTCCGTGCTGGGCCCGGCCGTGCTGGTCGCGCTGGCGTACCTGCTGTGGCGCAAGCGCTGGATGGCCGCGGCGCATTTCGCCGCGGCGATCGTGTTCGGCCTGGTGTTCACGTCGCTGCTGGAAGCGGCGATCGACATGCCGCGCCCGCCGACCGCGCCGGCGGGCTTCGGCTTCCCGTCGGTGGCGGTGACGATGTGCACCATCGTCTTCGGCTTCTTCGCGGTGCTGATCGCGCGCGAACTGCCCGGCCGCACGCGCGTGTGGCCGTACCTGCTCGCCGGCGTGATCACCACCGTCGTCGCCTTCGCGCGCCTGTACCTGGGCGCGCACTGGCCCAGCGACCTGGTCGGCGGCACGCTGTTCGGCGTGCTGTGGCTGCTGGCGCTGGGCATCGCGTATCGCCGGCACGTGCAGCGCTCGTTCTGGATGCGCCCGCTGGCGTGGCTGTTCTACGGCACCTTCACCGTCGCCGCGCTGTGGCACGCCCCACGCACGGCCGACACGCTGCTGGCCCGCTTCGACGCGGCCACGCCGACCACGGTCATGGACGACGAGGGATGGTGGCGCGAGGGCTGGAGCACGCTGCCCGCGCAGCGCAACGAGCGCGACGAGCGCCGTCGCTGGCCGCTGGACGTGCAGATCGCCGGGCCGCTGGATCCGGTGCGCGAACGCCTGCAGGCGCGCGGCTGGCGCGTGCAATCGCAGGCCGACTGGATCGCGACGCTCGGCCTGCTCGACGACGATGCCGCCGCGGGCGACCAGCCGGTGCTGCCCGCCACGCTCGATGCACAGGCCGAAACGTTGCTGATGGTGCATCCGGGCGCGCGCGAGGACGAGGAATTCGTGCTGCGCCTGTGGCGCGCGCCGGTGCTGCTCGACGACGGCACGCCGCTGTGGATCGGCACCAGCCAGACGCTGCGCCTGAACAAGCCGCTGGCCGTGGCCGCGCTGTGGCTGCCGGTCAACGACGACGGGCGCGCGCACGCCCTGGTGCGCGAGGCGCTGAAAGACCTGGAGCGCATCGAAGCCCCGCATCCGCACGGCGACACGCCGGTGCTGCGCGTGCGCACGACGCCTGCGGGCGAGGCGTCAGGGAAGTAACGCGAGCAGGCGATCCAGCCGCGCGTGCGGATCGTCGGTCTGCAGCAGCACCTGCCGCTGCGCGTTGTCCAGCGGCAGCAGTTCCGCCAGGCGCCACCCGACCCAGGCCGCATCGTCGAAGCGCGAGTGCGGCGCCTTCGCATGCTCGCCGCCGATCTTTTCCACGATCTGCTCCAGCAGCTTGCCGAGCAGGCTGTGCTCCGGGCGCAGCGGGTCGTCGGGATCGGCGTCGCACCAGCGCACGTCGGCGACCTGCAGGCCGTTGTCGCGCACGCGCACGCGCCGAGCGTGGAACCGCCGCGTGCCGCGCACCTGCAAGGTGAGCAGGCCGTCGTCGCCACGGCCGAAATCCTCGATCACCGCCTCGGTACCGTACGCCGCGGCGCTCGCCGGCGCGCCGGCTTCCTCGCCGTCGATGATCAGGCACACGCCGAAGCCCTTGCCGTTGCGGCTGCAATCGCGGACCAGGTCGAGGTAGCGCGGTTCGAACACGCGCAGCCCGAGCGCCGCGCCCGGGACGAGCACGGTGTGCAGCGGAAACAGCCCCAGCGGTTGCAGCTCGGCGTCGTCGGACATCGCGCGCAGTGTAGGACCGGACGGGTGCCCGCGATGCGAAGGCGTGCCGCGCGTCAGCGCGCGGCCGTTTCCTTCAGCGCGGCCAGGAAGCGGCGCGGCGCACCGTCGAAGCCGCCGTTGGACATGAACACGACGTGGTCGCCCTCGCGCACGCGTTCGCGCAGGACGGCGATCAGCGCGTCCGCATCCGGCACGGCGATGCCTTCGTTGCGCAGCGCGGACACGACCTTGCCCGCGTCCCACGCGAGTTCCGGACGATGCAGGAACACCACCGTGTCCGCGAGGTCGAGCGACGGTGCCAGCGCATCGGCATGCGCGCCCAGGCGCATCGAATTGCTGCGCGGCTCCATCGCGACCACGATCCGCGCATCGCCGACCTTCGCGCGCAGGCCGGCGAGCGTCGTCGCGATCGCCGTCGGGTGGTGCGCGAAATCGTCGTAAACGGTGACGCCCTGTGCCTGGCCGATGACTTCCAGCCGGCGCTTCACGCTGCGGAAATCCGCGAGCGACGCCAGGATGCCGGACACGTCCACGCCCACTGCATTCGCCGCGGCAAGCGCGGCCAGCGCGTTCATCGCGTTGTGGCGGCCGAGCAGCGGCCAGCGCACTTCGCCCAGTTCGATGCCGCGATGCACGACCGCGAAATGGCTGCCGTCCTGCGCGATCAGGCGCGCGGTCCAGTCGAACGCGGCGCGCGCGGCGGTGCGATCGTCGGCGCGATCGCCATGGCTGCCCTCGCCGGTGGCGGCGGGCAGCAGGCTGGCGTCGAGGCCGAAGGTTTCCACCGGCGTCCAGCAGCCCATCGCCAGCACTTCGGCCAGATGCCTGTCCTCGCCGTTGACGATCAACCGTCCACGGCGCGGCACGGTGCGCACCAGATGATGGAACTGGCGCTGGATCGCGGCCACGTCCGGGAAGATGTCGGCGTGGTCGTACTCGAGGTTGTTGAGGATCGCCACCAGCGGGCGGTAGTGCACGAACTTGCTGCGTTTGTCGAAGAACGCCGTGTCGTACTCGTCGGCCTCGACCACGAATTCGCGCCCCGCGCCGACGCGCGCGGACACGCCGAAGTCCTCGGCGACGCCGCCGATCAGGAAGCCCGGCTCGCGCCCGGCCGCCTGCAGCAGGAAGGTGAGGATGGTGGTGGTGGTGGTCTTGCCGTGCGTGCCGGCGACGGCGAGCGTGTCGCGACCGGGCAGCAGGTTCTCGCTGAGCCATTGCGCGCCGGAGGTGTAGCGCCGTCCGTCGTCGAGCACCTGCTCCACCGCCGCGTTGCCGCGCGAGAGCGCGTTGCCCACGACGATCTGTTCGCAATCGGCGCCGATGTGTTCGGGCGTGTAGCCCTGCTTCAGCGCGATGCCGAGGTTTTCCAGCTGCGTGGACATCGGCGGATACACCGCCTGGTCGCTGCCTTCGACCTCATGCCCGAGTTCGCGCGCGAGCGCGGCGACGCCGCCCATGAAAGTGCCGGCGATGCCCAGAATATGAATCTTCAAGATCGAGACTTCCCGAACGTTCGCAACAGCGTCAACGAAGATGGCACCGCGCGGCCATCACTCCCCCTCTCCCGCCTGCGGGAGAGGCCGAGGGGTGAGGAAGGCGGCCGGTCGCGCCGGTCGAAGCGCATGGGCGGTCGTCCTCACCCCATACATCGCGGAGTTCACCGCTGAAGCAGTGCCGCGCAAGCGGCCTGCTTCACCCGACCTCTTTCGCCGGCTGCAGCGCTTCGACGATCCGCGTGAACACCTCATCCAGCGACCCCACGCCGTCCACCACGGTCAGCTGTCCGTGCTGGCGGTAGAAATCGACCACCGGCGCGGTCTGGTCGTTGTAGACCTTCAGGCGCGTGCGCACCGACTCCGGGCTGTCGTCGGCGCGACCTTCGGCCTTGGCGCGGCCGGCGATGCGCTCGACCAGCATCTCGGTCGGCACTTCCAGCTGCACGGCGTAATCCATCGGCTGGCCGATGCGCTGCAACAGCCGGTCCAGCGCCGCGGCCTGCGCGAGGTTGCGCGGATAGCCGTCGAGGATGAAGCCGCCCTTCGTGTCGTCGCGCGAGAAGCGGTCTTCGAGCATGCCGAGCAGGATCTCGTCGCTGACGAGGTTGCCCGAGGCCATGATCTCCTTCGCCTCCAGGCCCAGCTTGCTGCCCGCGGCCACTTCGGCGCGCAGCAGGTCGCCGGTGGAAATGTGCGGGACCTGCAGATGCTCCTTGAGGCGCGCGGCCTGCGTGCCCTTGCCGGAGCCGGGCGCGCCCAGAAGTACCAATCGCATCAACATCACTCCTAGAACGGGAAAATGGTGCGGCCGAAGGGCCGGCGGACACGGGTCAGGCCCCGTCCGCCTCCCGCCGGCCGGCGCTACACTCGCAGCGCCCTGCCCGGCGGGCACATGGTGCGGCCACTTTACCGCATCCTGCCCGGCCCCCCTCACCCGATCCGACCACGGACCTGGAATCGCACATGCCCTCCGGAACCCTGCTTTACGCGCAGTCGGGCGGCGTCACCGCCGTCATCAACGCCACCGCCTCCGCGGTGATCCACGCCGCGCGGGCCCGCAAGGTCCGCGTGCTCGCCGGTCGCAACGGCATCCTCGGCGTGCTGCGCGAGGAGCTGATCGACACCTCGAAGGAATCGGCGCTGGCGATCCGCCGACTCGCGCATACCCCGGGCGGCGCCTTCGGTTCGTGCCGGGTGAAGCTGAAATCGCTGGAGCAGGACCGCGCCCGCTACGAGCGTCTGCTCGAGGTCTTCCGCGCGCACGACGTGCGCTGGTTCCTCTACAACGGCGGCAACGATTCGGCCGATACCGCGCTGAAGGTGTCGCAGCTCGCGGCGGAGTTCGACTACCCGCTCACCTGCGTCGGCGTGCCGAAGACGGTCGACAACGATCTGGCCGTCACCGATTGCTGCCCGGGTTTTGGCTCGGTCGCCAAGTTCACCGCGGTGTCGGTGCGCGAATGCGCGCTCGACGTCGCCGCGATGGCCGACACGTCCACGAAGGTGTTCGTCTACGAGGCGATGGGCCGGCATGCGGGCTGGATCGCGGCCTCGGCGGGCCTGGCCGGCGAAGGCGAGGACGCCGCCCCGCACCTGATCCTTTTTCCCGAACGCCCGTATGACGAGGCGGATTTCTTCGCGAAGGTGAAAGCCACGGTCGAACGCGTCGGCTACTGCGTCGTCGTCGCCAGCGAAGGCATCCAGACCGCCGACGGCCGGTTCGTCGCCGACGCGGGCGGCGGCAAGGATTCCTTCGGCCACACGCAGCTCGGCGGCGTGGCGTCGTTCCTGGCGGGCCGCGTCAAGGACGCGCTCGGCTACAAAGTGCACTGGGCGCTGCCGGATTACCTGCAGCGATCGGCACGCCACCTCGCGTCCAAGACCGACCTCGACCAGGCCCAGGCCGTCGGCCGCAAGGCGGTGGAGTTCGCGCTCAAGGGCATGAATTCGGTGATGCCTGTGATCGTGCGCACGTCGGACGCGCCGTATCGCTGGAAGGTCGAAGCCGCCCCGCTGTCGAAGGTCGCGAACCACGAGAAGAAGATGCCGGCGGACTTCATCCGCAAGGACGGCTACGGCATCACCGCGCAGGCGCGGCGTTACCTCGAACCGCTGATCCGCGGCGAGGCGCCGCCGCCGTACGGACGCGATGGGCTGCCCAAGTACGTGTCGCTGAAGAACACGCTGGTCGCCAGGAAACTTCCCCCCTTGGCCGAATGACACGCATCCACTAGCCTTGCCGCACGCCAGCTGCGGGGGGCAGTGGGATGCACCGTTCGTCATGGATGCTGATGGCCGCGCTGGCCATCGGCAGCGCACGCGCGCAATCGCTTCCGGCGCCGGATCCGGCCTCGATGACGGAATCCGCCGCGGCAACCCCGTCCTCCGCGACACTCCCGGATTGCGTGCAGTTGTGCGCGGGCCAGCCCGTCGAGATCGAACTGCTCGAAGCCGTGAGCTCCGAGCGCCATCGCAATGGCGACCGGTTCCGGATCGCGCTGGCCGAACCGCTGATGTTCGACGGCACCGTGATCGTCCCGGCCGGCACGACCGGCATCGGCGAGGTGATCCACGCGTCCTCGTCCCGCGCCGGCGGAAAGCCGGGGGAACTCCTCCTCGCCGCGCGCCATCTCGAACTCGCCGACGGCACCCTGCCCCTGCGTGCGATGAAGCTCAGCGCACGCGGCAAGGACAAGGCCGCCGCGGCGCTGGCGACCTCCTTCGTTGCGGGGCCCTTCGCGATGTTCGTGCACGGCCGCGAGATCGAGATCCCGCCCGGCACCCGCGCGCACGCGAAGCTCGCGCGGGACATCGATCCTGCTCGGATCGCAACACAGCCTGCCGAGCCGCACGCGCAGGACATGGCGGCGCCGCCCACCCCATCCCCACACCCGACCACACAGGACACCGCGGTGTCCGATCCCAAGGAGTGATCCACATGCGTCACATGTTTTCCCGTGCCCTCGCGGTCGCCGTGCTGATGTCGCCGGTCCTCGCGTTCGCCGCCGATACCGTGGCCGACGCTCCGGCCGCCGCGACCAGCGCCGCGCCGGCCGCGAACACACTCATCGCCGCCGCGCCGCAGGACAAGGGCCAGATCGTGTTCTTCCGCGAATCCAAGTTCGTCGGCGGCGCCATCGGCTTCAAGGTCCGCGAAGGCGAAACCGAGCTGGGCAAGCTGCGCAGCGGCAAGTACTTCGTCGCGACGGTCGAGCCGGGCAAGCACGAGTACAACGTGCACGGCGAAACCAAGGACGTGCTGACGATGGAAATCGAAGCCGGCGAGACCTATTACGTGCAGGCGTCCATCGGCATGGGCATCGTTGCGGGCCGGCCGAACCTGTCGCCCTCCGACGAAGCGACGTTCCTGTCGATGTCGAACAAGCTCAAGCCCGCGAAGTAACGGCTTGCGTTGATCGATACGCGAAGGGGCCCTTGCGGGCCCCTTTGTCGTTCTACGATTCCCCAACCGGTCAGCGCCCGCAGGCCGCGCCTTCGACTTCCATCTGCGCCGCATACATCGGGATGGCGTCGAGCTGGCCCGCCTTCGCCTTTTGCGACTGCTCCTCCAGATAGATCCGCTGCTGGCCCTGGCCGTCGAGCCTGGGCGTCTTGTCGACCGGCTTGCGCCACACGTGCACGACCGCCTGTTGCGATGGGCACGCGGCGTTCGGCACGCGGATAACGTCGTTGAGCACCCATCCGTTCTCCGCCGGCTTCGCCTTCGCCGCATCGACGAAACGCGCGCGCGGCTGGCACTGCGGGGAAATGCGCACGACGGCGAAGGTGTACGGATCGTTCGGCTGGCCGGTGAACATGCCTTCCAGCCGCGCGCAGGCTTCGGGAATCTGGCGCAGCGTGTGGACGGCGTTCTGCGCCTGCGCCTGCACCGGGCCGCGCGCGATTTCCGGCTTCGGGTCGGCGTTCGGACCGGCCTTGGGCGGGGCCGCCAGCACCGGCAGCGTGAACGCAAGGAGAAGAAGCGGCAGCATTCGCATGGCAGCGGGACGACTTTTACGTGACGGGGAGCGCAGGCTGGCACGCAGGCGCTGAATGCTGCGTCTACAGCGTGCGTCCGGCCGGGGGCCTGTGCGATAGTCGGGACGTTGTCGCGGTGGCCCACGACCCGCGCAGCCTACAAATCCGAAAAGCGGTACTCGGTTTCCTGGTGTTTCCACTTCTTTGGGGAGGGATTCATGCTGGAGCAGTACGGTTTGGTTCTGGCGCTGGTATGCGCCGTCATCGCGATCCTCTACGGGATCATCTCCGCGCGCTGGATCGGCGCACAACCCGCCGGCAACGAACGAATGCAGCAGATCGCCGGCGCGATCCAGGAAGGCGCGCGCGCCTACCTCAACCGGCAATACACGACGATCGCGATCGCAGGCGTCGTGCTGTTCGTCCTCATCGGCTTCTTCCTCGGCTGGGCCACGGCGGTGGGCTTCCTGCTCGGCGCGGTGCTCTCGGGCGCGGCCGGCTACATCGGCATGAACGTGTCGGTGCGCGCGAACGTGCGCACGGCGGAAGCCGCGCGCAAGGGCATGAGCCAGGCGATGGACGTCGCGTTCCGCGGCGGCGCGATCACCGGCATGCTCGTGGTCGGCCTCGGTCTGCTTGGCGTGGCCGGCTACTACCTCGTGCTGCAGCGCATGGGCTACACCACCGAACACGCGCTGCACGCGCTGGTCGGCCTGGCGTTCGGTTCGTCGCTGATCTCGATCTTCGCGCGACTGGGCGGCGGCATCTTCACCAAGGGTGCGGACGTCGGCGCGGATCTGGTCGGCAAGGTCGAAGCGGGCATTCCCGAAGACGATCCGCGCAACCCGGCGGTGATCGCCGACAACGTCGGCGACAACGTCGGCGACTGCGCGGGCATGGCGGCGGACCTGTTCGAAACCTACGCCGTCACCGTGATCGCGACGATGCTGCTCGGCGGCCTGATGCTCGCCGAAGCCGGACGCAACGCGGTGCTCTATCCGCTGGTGCTCGGCGGCGTGTCGATCATCGCCTCGATCATCGGCGCCTTCTTCGTGAAGGTGAAGGCTGGCGGCTCGATCATGGGCGCGCTGTACAAGGGCGTGATCGTGTCGGCGGTGCTCGCGGCGATCGCGTTCTACCCGATCACCACGCAGCTCATGGGCGACAACACGCACGGCGCGATGAACCTCTACGGCTGCGCGCTGATCGGCCTGGCGCTGACCGGCGCGATCGTGTGGATCACCGAGTACTACACCGGCACGCAGTACAAGCCCGTGCGTCACGTCGCTGCCGCGTCCACCACCGGCCACGGCACCAACATCATCGCGGGCCTGGGCGTGTCGATGAAGTCGACCGCGCTGCCGGTGATCGCGGTGTGCGTCGCGATCTGGCTCGCGTTTTATCTCGCGGGCCTGTACGGCATCGCGATCGCCGCCACGGCGATGCTGTCGATGGCCGGCATGATCGTCGCGCTCGATGCGTACGGCCCGATCACCGACAACGCTGGCGGCATCGCCGAAATGGCGGAGCTTCCGCCGGAAGTGCGCAACGTGACCGATCCGCTCGACGCCGTGGGCAACACGACCAAGGCGGTGACGAAGGGTTACGCGATCGGCTCGGCGGCGCTCGCGGCGCTGGTGCTGTTCGCCGACTATACGCACAACCTGACGGCGGCCAATCCGGGGCGTTCCTTCGCGTTCGACCTGTCCGATCACTACGTGATCATCGGCCTGCTGATCGGCGGCCTGATCCCGTACCTGTTCGGCGCGATGGCGATGGAAGCCGTCGGCCGCGCGGCCGGCGCGGTGGTGGAGGAAGTACGACGCCAGTTCCGCCAGATCCCCGGGATCATGGAAGGCACGGGCAAGCCGGAGTACGACAAGGCCGTCGACATGCTCACCCGCTCGGCGATCAAGGAAATGATCGTGCCCTCGCTGCTGCCGGTGATCGTCCCGATCGTCGTCGGCCTGCTGCTGGGGCCGACGGCGCTGGGCGGCCTGCTCATCGGCACCATCGTGACCGGCCTGTTCGTGGCCATCTCGATGACCACCGGCGGCGGCGCGTGGGACAACGCCAAGAAGTACATCGAGGACGGCAACTTCGGCGGCAAGGGCTCCGACGCGCACAAGGCGGCGGTGACCGGCGACACCGTCGGCGATCCGTACAAGGACACGGCGGGCCCGGCGATCAACCCGCTGATCAAGATCATCAACATCGTGGCGCTGCTGCTGGTGCCATTGCTGTAACGGCACCGTTCGCACGGGAACATCGCACGGCGGCCGGAGGGCCGCCGTGTTTCCTTCAGGCCGATGCGCGCGCTGCGCGCCGGCGCCGAAGCAGGCGCACGACGCCCCAGATCGCAAGCGCCAGCACCAGCACGACGGCGCCGGCCAGCAACGCCAGGTTGCGCTTCGGGTTCGTAATCACGAAGTTCGCGTGCGTCGCGTAAATGCCGTTGAAGTCGGCCAGCGCGGCGGGCAACGCGAGTGCGTCGGCTTTCGTCAGTGCCATGTCGCGCTCGCGCGGATGGAAGGTCGCGCCGTGCGGATACAGATTGCCGTCGACATCGAGTTCGACATGCCCGCCCAGCACCTGCGACACGGGGCGATCGCGCACGAACGCGGCGACGCGTTGTGCGCTTGCCTCGAAGGCGTGGGCATCGTCGACGGTGAGACGGCCCGGCAGGAGGAAGTCGCCGGTGAACAGCGCGCGGGTGCGCTCGTCATGGAAGACGATGTGATTGTCGTTGTGCCCCGGCGCCGGCAGCACGTGCACGATGCGTCCGCCCAGATCGAGTTGCGCCACGCCATCCGGCCATTGCCTGAAGCCGTAACGGCGACGCACGCCCTGCTCGTCGGGCGGCGCGATCTCCACGCCCGGCAACGACGCGAACTGCGCATCCCCTTCGCGATGGTCGCGATGGCTGTGCGTGTGCGCCACGAGCAGCGGCAGGCGGACGCCGGCGCGCTGCGGCAGCAGCGCCATCACGGTGGATGCCAGCGGCATGCTTGCGGGATCGGCGATCGCGCCGCTGTCGATCAGCAGCGCGCGCTCGTCGCCGACCAGCAGGTACATCAGGTTCGCCTCGAAGCTGGCGCAGGGGTTCTGGCGCAGCACGAACGTCGCCGCGTCCAGGCGGTGCACCTGCAACGGGGGCTGCGTCGAGGTTGCGCAGTCCTCGGCTCCCGGGTTCCAGCGCACGTCCGACGGCCCGGTCGGCGGCTCTCCCGCGAACGCCAGGCCGCACAACAGCAGGACGGCGGCACCCGTGATCGCTTCCTTCATCGCCCCTCTCCCTGAATCGCGAGCCCGAAGCGTACGGGTGGCCGGCCCGCCGACCCATGCCCGGAAGTCACTTCCGGGCCGGAAGCGGACCGCCATGCCGCGAAGACCGCCCCGGACCGTGCCCCGCGGACCAACGCCTGCTGCGCCGCAACAGCCGGCCGCGTAAAATGCCGGGCCGCTTTCCCGAATCACCCGCCCCGCCGATCCGGCTGGGCCTTACGCAGCTGGAGTACCGCATGGGTCTGGACCTCGTCCCCACCGGCAAGAACCCGCCGGATGAGATCAACGTCATCATCGAAATCCCGAAGGACGCCGAGCCGGTCAAGTACGAGGTCGACAAGGCTTCGGGCGCGATCTTCGTCGACCGCATCCTGTCCACGCCGATGCGCTATCCGTGCAACTACGGCTACGTCCCGCACACGCTGTGCGGCGACGGCGATCCGGCCGACGTGCTGGTGATCCTCCCGCTGCCGCTGGTGCCGGGTTCGGTGATCCGCTGCGTGCCGGTCGGCGTGCTGAAGATGAGCGACGAGGCGGGTTCGGACGAGAAGCTGATCGCCGTGCCGGTGCCGAAGATCTTCGGCGGCTACTCGCACATCAGCGACATCGAACAGGTGTCCAAGCACTGGCTCGAACGCATCGGCCACTTCTTCGAGCACTACAAGGACCTGGAGAAGGGCAAGTGGGTGAAGATCGAAGGCTGGGGCGGCGCCGCCGAAGCCAAGGCGATCCTCAACGACGCGATCGCGCGCTACAACGCGGAAGAGCAGAAGCCGAACTTCTGATCGGCGTCCGCTTCCCGAGCGCAGGAAAAGGCCGCCTCCGGGCGGCCTTTTTCGTCAGGCGTTGTCGCCCACTTCGCGCTGCCGCGCGGCCGTCGCCGGCATCGGCGCACCCTCGCCCGCGACGGCGAACTTGCACACGATGGTCATCAGCGCGTTGAACCAGCGCAGTTCGTTCTTCAGCACCATCGGCTGGCTCGGGCCGCGGATGTCCTCGATGAAGCGCTGCAGGGTCGCGGCGTAACGCGCGCGCCCTTCCTCGCGGTCGCCGAACTCGAACCACAGGCCCTGCCATTGCCGCGAGAAACGCATCGCGATCTGCCGCACCTGCGGCAGGTTCGGATGCGGCACCGCGTCGGCGAGCAGCAGGCCGAGGTGATCGTTGAGTTCCCACGGGCTCATCACCGTGGGCACGTTGACGCGTTCGCAGGCGAACGGCGCGACGTCGCCCGCCTTCGGCGCGATGTGCACGGTCTGCCATCCGGCGCGCGGCGCGTCGTGCGGGCGCCCGCGGTTGACCATCTCCCAGAAGCGCCCGCCGCCGACGGTGTCCACGACCAGGTGCACGCGCGATTCCACCGCGTCGTTGAGCACGCGGTGCTGGCGCCAGGTGTCGAAGATCCAGCATTCGCCAGCAGCCATGTTGATCACGGCCCTGTCGCATTCGAACTGCACGGTCGGCTGCGTGACGACCGGAATGTGCACGCGCACGCGCTCGGCCCAGTAATAGCCCTGGTCGGCGTGGCGGGTGACTTCGGCATGGCCCGACAGGCGCATCAGCCGGCTGCGCCCCACGGTCGCGCCGAGGCTGGCGAGCACCTGCGTCAGGTACGGGCAGCGCAGCAGTTCCGGTGTGGGCCGCATCGGGCCGGCGAAGGCCCCGTTGTCCGGATCGCCATGGGCGGCCACCAGCGGCAGCATCGAATTGCCCGCGAATCCCTGCGGATGCGGCTTCCAGGGCCCGTCGCCGAGCGCGGCGATCTCCGCCTCCAGGGCGGCGGCGTCGAACGTCAGGGGCAGCTGGATGAACGGGACCTGCAGTTTCATCGGGACTCGGCTCGGAGGAATCCCGCCATCGTACCGGCGAAGCCGCTTCGCGCCAGATCCGGCACAGCGCGCGCCACCGGGCGCCGGAAAGAACTACGGCCCCTTTCGGGGCCGTAGCGGTGGTGCGTTGTTGCGTACAGCGGTCGATCAGAAGCGCTGACGGTACTGGATGTAGTAGTAAGCACCCGGCAGGTCGTACTGCGGATCGAACTGGTTGTACGGAGCGCGCAGCGACAGCGGCGGTTCCTTGTCGAACACGTTGTTGGCACCGACCGAGACGGTCGCGTTCCACGGCGTGTTGTAGCGCACCTGCACGTCGTGATAGGTCACGGCGCCCAGGTAGTTGCGCGGAGCCGGACCATCGGCCGTCACGCGACCCGGATCCGAGCAGTAAGCCTCGGCGTCAGCGCTGCCACCCGCGTACGGGCAGCTCTCGTCCAGGCCGGACTTGTAGCGCATGCCCCAGGTCGCGCCCCAGTCACCCAGCGTCCAGTCCAGGTACATGTTGGACTTGATGCGCCAGTACGGATCCTGCGGCAGGTACAGGCCCTGGCGCTGCTCCTCGATGGAGTCCGCCGTGGCCTTGGTCGCCCAGTTCGAGGTGTAGGTGCTGTCCCAGGTGATCGCGAACTTACCGAAGGACGTTTCCGGGAACTTGTAGTTCACGGTCATGTCCCAGCCCTCGACGGTGTACTCGGCCAGGTTCAGCAGAGGCATCTCGAGCTGCGTGATGATGTAGTTGTCGCCCGGGTAGTTCGGATCGCGCGAGAACAGGCCGCAGTAGATCGCCTGCTCGCCCGGCGTACCGGCGTAGCACTTGTCCAGGATGAACTGCGCTTCCGGACGGCTGATGGCGTTCTCGATCTCGATCTTCCACCAGTCCAGCGAGATGTCGAAGCCTTCCAGCCAGCTCGGGTTGTAGACGAAGCCCAGCGTGCGGGTCGTCGACGTTTCCGGCTGCAGCTGCTCGTTCGACGACCAGGTGAACGGCTCGAGCGTCTGGCGCGACGAACCATCGCCCGGCTGCTCGAAGTCCGTCGGAACACCCTGCGCGTCGCACAGCGCCGCGACCTGACCGGTGCGCAGACCCGAGTGCGTGGAGCACGGGTCGATGTAGCTCTCGAACGAGTCGGAGTCACCGGCGTACAGGTTGTTGATCGTCGGAGCGCGGAAGCCCTCGGACCAGTTACCACGGACCATCAGGTCGTCGATCGGCTTCCAGCGGAAACCGAACTTGCTGTTCAGCGTGTTACCGAAGTTGCTGAAGTCCGAGTAACGGGTGGCCAGCGAGAAGTCGAGCAGCTTGGCGCCCGGCAGGTCGGCCAGCACCGGAACCGCCAGCTCGAGGTAGTACTCATCGAGCTTGTAGGAACCGGAGGTCGGCTTGGAGCCGTTGC
The DNA here is from genome assembly GCF_057747855.1 of Lysobacter sp. SCRH-1R. Classification (NCBI taxonomy): domain Bacteria; kingdom Pseudomonadati; phylum Pseudomonadota; class Gammaproteobacteria; order Lysobacterales; family Lysobacteraceae; genus Lysobacter; species Lysobacter sp. SCRH-1R. The sequence continues at coordinate 3,514,411 of NZ_CM173227.1, forward strand.
CGGTGCTCAGGCCCGCCGCGATGAACGCGTCGGGATCGTACTGGCCGCTCTCGGTGCGGTGCTCATAACCTGCCGCGAAGGCGAGCGCGCCAGCCGGCAGGTCGACGATGTCGCCGCTGATGTTGGCGTAGTAGCTCTTCGAGGTGACGCGGCTGGAGTCGTGCGCGGTGAAGGCGGTGTAGTCGATGGCCTCCGGCGAGATCGCACCGTTCGGGCCCAGGGCGTTGACCGGCACGCAACCGGCGATCACGTCGCCCGGCGTGCCGCACTTGACGACGCCGTCGGTGTCGAGGAACGACGGGCCGTAGGCGCTTTCAAGGTTGGCCAGGTTGAACAGACCGTAGGTCAGGTCGTTCTCGTCGGTGCGGTCGTAGCGGTAACCGGTATCCCAGTCGAAGGTACGGTCGCCGATCTCGAAGTAGCCTTCGAAGCCGCCGTAGAAGTGCCAGTTCTTGACGTTCTGGTTGAACGAACGGCCACCCGACTCCTGGAAGCGGCGGTTGACGCCGATCAGGTCACGCGCCGTGCCGCCCAGGACGTTGCCGTACAGGCCGTCCGGGTTGGTCGGGTTGTAGTAGCTGTCGGCGCTCAGGGTCAGGCCGGTGACCGGCATCGCCGCGAGCAGCTGCTCCGAGATGCGCTCGTTGTAGAGCATCTCGGTCTTGAAGCGGAAGTTGTCGGTGATGTCGTAGTTCGCCTGGGCGAACAGCGAGGTGCGCTCCTGCGGGGTCAGCAGGTAGTTGTCCGGCGCGGTGTTGTAGCCGTGCACCGACGAGACGTACTCGACCGGCTGGCCGTTGCCGTCCAGGATGTAACGCGTGTCGCTGGTGGGATCGACGAACGAACCCGGGAAGCCCGTGCCCGACTGGCCGCCGAAGAACGGAGGACCACCGGCCGAGATCGAACGGTCGCCGGCCATCACGGCATCTTCCTTCACGTACGACGCGCCGATCATCACGTTGCCGCGATCGTTGCCGGTGCCGATGGTGAAGTCGTAGGCCTCGCGCGTGCCGTCGCCCTGCGAGTACTGGCCGATGTAGGCGCCGGCTTCGGCACCTTCGAAGTTGCTACGGGTGATGATGTTGACCACGCCCGCGATCGCGTCCGAACCGTAGATGGTCGAGGCGCCGTCCTTCAGGACTTCCACGCGCTCGATCATCGCCGCCGGGATGGTGTTCAGGTCGACGCTGCCGCCCAGGCCCTGGGTCCAGCGACGGCCGTTGACCAGCACCAGGGTGCGGCCTTCGCCGAGGTTGCGCAGGCTGATGCCGGCCGAGCCGTCACCGCCGTTGTTGAACGTGGTGTTCAGCGCGGCGCCGTTGGTGGAGATGCGCTGCAGCACATCGGCCACCGAGGTCACGCCCTGCTTCTGGATCTCGGCGCGGCTCAGCGTGAAGATCGGCTGCGAAGTCTCGACGTCGGCGCGCTTGATGCGCGAGCCGGTCACTTCGATGCGATCGAGGGTGGTCGCCTGCTGCTCGCCACCTTCCTGCGCGACGGCAAACGCCGGCGCCAGTGCGATCGCGATACCGGCCGGCAGCATGCCGACGCGCATCGCGGTGCGCATATTGCGATGGTTCATCTATCTCTCTCCAGATATCTGTTATGGGCGTGTTAAAACGCCGATCAAACTTAAGTTCTGGGGAGCGCAATAGCTTTGCAGGGGGTGCTGAGAGACTTTGCCGACTCTGCCCGCGACGAACGCGACCTTCACATCCGTTGTGTTCGCGAACGCACGTTCGGAGTGCGCTGCGCGTCAAGTCGCGACGACGTTCTCAGATTTCCCGCCAACGCGAACGGCCGGCATCGCGCCGGCCGTTCCTTGTCGAACGATGGAGCCGCTCAGCCGCTGGTCGCCAGCGACTTGCGTTCCAGCGACTTGCGCGTGGCGGACTGGGTCTTGCCCGCCTCCTCGCGCGCGGCGGCGGCGCGGTAACGTGTGGCCGACACGCCGAACCGCGCGCGGAACGCACGCGCGAAGCTGCAGCAGTTGTCGAAGCCGCTGGCGGCGGCGACCTCGCCGATCATCATCGACGTGCTGGTGAGCAGGTCCGCCGCGTGCTCCAGGCGCATGCGCGCCGAGGCGGCCTGCGGGCTCTCCTCATAAAGACTGTGGAAGGTCTTGGAGAAGTACCAGCTGGAGAAGCTGGTCAGCTCGGCCAGTTCGCTGATGCGGACCACGCGGTCGCAGTTGCCTTCCAGGTACAGGCGGGCGCGCTGGAGGCGGCCGAACACCTGGCGCTTGCGGCTGCGCGAGCGGCCCGGGCAACGCGGGATGCGCGCGGCCAGGTCGCGCTGGACGCCCGCCAGGTGCAGCAGGATCGGGCGCAGCAGCGCGGCATCGAACGCCGCGCCCGGGTTTTCCGAAAGACGGGCGGCCGCCTCGCGCCACAGGCGCAGGCCGATGCGGGCGTCGTGTCGGGTCATCTGGCCACGGCCGGCATACAGGCCGCGATCGGCGAAGCGGGTCATCTCCCGCAGCGCGTCGCCCGACAGGGTCAGGCCGATGCAGACGCCGAAGCGGTCGGCCTGCACGGTCGGCTTGGAATCCTTCTCGAAGGCGATCCAGTCGCCGCTGCGCAGCCGGAACTTGCCTTCCTTCGCCTCGACCCACGAGCTGCCATGCAGCTGCAGCCAGAACGAGAAGCCCCCCGAGACCTGGGCGCTGCCCAGCCGCGAGACGCCGATGCAACCGCCCTGAACCGCGCCCTCAGGCGTGTCGAGCTGCAGAAGCTGCCCGCGGTCCGCCCATTGCACTTGCTCCATTGGTCCACCTCATGTGCCGAGAATGGTCAATGGATTTGCCGTACACACCGCCTTCACATCAGGAAAGTTGGTGGAGAGTTATCCGAAATCGCAACGAATGCAAAACCGAAGGACTTCCGAAAGCACTTTCCCCAAAAGGATCAATTACTTGATCCAGCCGGGCACGACCTCGCGGTTTTCCTTCGGAAGCTCCATGTAACCGATATCAGCCCCATCCCAGTCGACCAGGGCCAGATAGGCCACCTCACCGCGCGGCCCGCCGAGGCTGAATCCGTTCACCGCCGAGCGCCGGAGCTGGTCCAGGCAGCGCGGCGGAGCGGCGTCGTCGGGGACGATCCGGCGCAGGCTGGCGGCGCAGCCCTGGAGGCGTTCGAGGTACCGGACCTCGCCCGCCGGGGTCACCGTCCACATGCGATAGCGGTCGGCCGTGGGCTCGGTGGCGCTGACCCGGCGGATCGAGGCGGCGGTGAGCTCCGGCCCCGCCTCCCACAGCCCGGCCTCGGTCAGCCGGGTGAACACGATGCGGTTGCGGGCGGCGTCCACCTCGAAATGGGAGACGCCATCGATCCGTCCCAGCGATCGCCAAGGGCGGCTCGACCGGTCGTACAGGCGCAACTGCGGGACGCCGTCCTCGCCCGCGGCCAGGACGAACAGGCGGTTCGGTTCGGCCGCGTACTGCGCCTGCAGCGGGTCGGCGTCGGGCACCGGCAATGTCGCCACCTGGCCGCTGGCCGCCATCACTTCCTGCACCACGCCACGGCCGCGCTCGTCCGTGCCGGTCGCAAGCAGGCGGCGCGAATCGGGCGACCAGGCCGGCGCGTAGCGGGTGCCCGGGCGCACGCCGCCCATCATCCGCAACGTGTCGGGCTGGCGGACGTCGCCGACCCACAGCCCGTTGCTGCCGGAGCGATCGGACACGAACGCCAGCTGCCGGCCATCCGGGGCGATCGCCGGTAGCAGGTCGCGCGAGGACGAGGCGAACAGCGGTTCGACCACGTGCACCCGGCCCGGACCCTCGCCGCTGGCGAGCTGCACGCGGTACAGGCCGAAGTATGGCCGGCGCTGCACGAACGCGATCGCCCGCCGCGACCGGGCCGCGACGGGCGCCTGGGCATCGTCGAGCCCGACCGGCCGCGCATATCCGGTGTCGGTGTCGAGCCGGAACAGTCGGTACTCGCCGTCGACCATCGCACTGAAGAGCAGCCCGCGCCCGCTCGGCGACCAGTCCCAGCCGCGCATGTCGGCACGCAGGCGGCTCAGGCGCTCGGCGTTGCCGCCCTGCGCCGGGATTCGCCAGAAATCGCCGAGCGGCGCGTTGCGCACGAACACGATCCAGCGTCCGTCCGGCGAATAGCGCGGGTCGGTGTCCAGCTGCTCGGGATCGTGCGGGTAGTCGATCGAACGCCACTGCCCGCTGTCCAGATCGAGCACGCGCAGGCCGGCACTGCCCTGCCCGTTGCTCATGCCGCCGAAGATCAGGCCGTTGCTGTCGGGCGTCCAATCGAAGCTCGGCGGATTGCGCCGATCGCACGCGCCGACTTCATGCTCGGCACGCGCGTTGGGCGTGACCAGGCGGATGCTGCAGCCGTTCGCGCTCAGCCGCATGAAGGCGACCCAGCGTCCGTCCGGCGACCACGCGGGCGCGGTATCGTCGGCACCTTCCGGCGGACGCGTGAGCTGGCGCGGCTGGGTCTGCTCGGTGGTCTGCACCATGATCGCCGTGCCGCGCTGTCCGTCGGGAATGGCGACGTACGCCACGAGTCCCGCATCGGGCGACAGCGCCGGCGAAAGTTCGAAGCCCGGCGCCGAGGTGATCAGGCGGTACGGACGCTCGCTGCGCAGTCCCTGCATTCCGGACACCGCGACCGCCGGACCCGCACCCGGCGGGGGCGCGGGCGTGCGCACCAGCGCCCAGGCCACCAGGCCCGCGACCAGCAGCGCGACGGCGAAGACCACGGCGACGATCGACGTCCACGTGCCGCGCGGCGTGGAGGTTTCGGGAAACGGCACCGGCGCCAGCGGCTCGCTCGGATCGGCGCCGGCGATCGCCGGGTACTTGGCGGTCGTGCGGGTCGGATCGGCCCAGCGTTCGTCGCTCGCGACGACTTCCGCGCTGGCGACCGGCTCGCCGGTGTACACCCACTCGATCGGCGCGAGCAGGCGGTAGCCGTTCTTCGCGATGGTCTCGATGTAGCGCGGATTGCCGCGCTCGTCGTCGAACGCCTTGCGCAGCTGCGTGATCGCCTGGGTGACCACGTCGTTGGTCGGCAGCGTGTCCGGCCAGACTTCGGTCATCAGCGCATCGCGGCTCACCACGCGGCCGGCCTGCTCCACCAGTACCAGCAGCACGCCCATCGACTTGGGCGTGATGCGCAGCGGGCGACGCTTGCCCGGCGCGCGGATCTCGCGCAGCGGCACGTCGACCACGCACTCGCCCACGCGCAGTCGTTCGGACGGCAGAGGCGAGGTGGAGGGTTCGGAGGGTCTTTGCATGAATCCGGAGATGGTGCTCGGCAAGCTGAACGGCCGTCATGTGCCGAACGTGTCGATGAGGACTAATCGGCAAACCCGGCAAAGAGGCCGGACCTGACGGGGAAAGCAAAGCTTGCCCGCTCATTCTAACGTCCGCAGGCTTACTCCCGTTTACACGGGGGTGGCTTCAGGCCCTCTCTCGCCGACGTATTACAGAACGTACCGTTCCAGCATTCGCGCCAACCGGCGCGAATCTTTTTTCGGCGGTACCCCGGACCGCATTCCAGCCGCCCCTCTGGCTGGTGCCCTTTTACACGGTTTTCGTTGCACGCGTGCTTCGCACCGCGATCGCAGGCCGTGCGTGTTACCTCGGCCCGTACCGGAGCATCGTCAGCCCCACCAGGCGGGACACGACCACGGCGATGTACGCCACGCCCGCGAACTGCTCCAGCATCACCAGCACGCGCGCCGGCGACGACAGCGGGAGGATGTCGCCCAGCCCGGTGGCCGACAGCGTGGTGAAGCTCAGGAACAGCAGTTCCAGCCACGTGCGCGGTTCACCCGGCCGCAGGGCGCCGGTGAAACTCCCCGGATACCACGCCTGGCAGACGAAATACGCATAGGCGAAGCCCCAGGCGAGCAGCGTGAACGTCGCGCCTGCGGCGAAGAGTTCGTCCGCGGTCACGCGATGGTCGCCGAGCATGTAGGCGATCAGGCTTCCCGCGGCATACAGGTACACCAGCGCTTCCAGCGCCGAGGACACCACCAGCAGCGTGTCGTGGCCCAGCAGCGATAGCACCGACAGCGCCAGCGCCGGCGCGGCCAGCAGCCATGCGACCCACACCTTCGCCGGGCTGCGGTTGACCACCCACACGGCCAGCATCAGCACCACCACGCCGAGCGCGCCGAACAGCACGCGCCCGCCGCGCATCTCGTCGAACAGCGGATACAGCACCAGGCTCAACAACTGCGCCGCGAGCAGGAACGCCGACGGATGCCGGCGCGCCTGCACGCGCCAGCGCAACAGGCCGATACGGTTTTCCGCCATGGGTCGCGATCCTTCGGGTGGGTCGCCGCAAAGCCTAGCCGAAGGCGGGGAACGAGTGAGCAGGAACGAGAAACGAGGACGCCCCCACTCGTTCCCGTTCCTCTCCGCTCGTTCCTATGCCTTCCGGTAGACCTGCGCACCCTGCGCGCGGAACTCCGCGGACTTCTCCGCCATGCCTTCGGCCAGCGCGGCCTCTTCGTCGACGCCGTGTTCCTTCGCGTAATCGCGCACGTCCTGGGTGATCTTCATCGAGCAGAAGTGCGGGCCGCACATCGAACAGAAATGCGCGACCTTGTGCGCGTCCTTCGGCAGGGTCTCGTCGTGGTACTCGCGTGCGCGCTCCGGATCGAGGCCGAGGTTGAACTGGTCCTCCCAGCGGAATTCGAAACGCGCCTTGCTCATCGCGTTGTCGCGCGCCTGCGCGCCCGGATGGCCCTTGGCCAGATCCGCCGCATGCGCCGCGATCCTGTAGGCCATCAGGCCTTCGCGCACGTCATGCTTGTTCGGCAGGCCCAGGTGTTCCTTCGGCGTGACGTAGCAGAGCATCGCCGTGCCGAACCAGCCGATCATCGCCGCACCGATGGCGCTGGTGATGTGGTCGTAACCCGGCGCGATGTCGGTGGTCAGCGGGCCGAGCGTGTAGAACGGCGCCTCGCCGCACTCGCGCAGCTGCTTGTCCATGTTTTCCTTGATCAGCTGCATCGGCACATGGCCGGGGCCTTCGATCATGGTCTGCACGTCGTGCTTCCACGCGATCTTGGTCAGTTCGCCCAGCGTTTCGAGTTCGCCGAACTGCGCCGCGTCGTTCGCGTCGGCGATCGAGCCCGGGCGCAGCCCGTCGCCCAGCGAGAAGGCCACGTCGTAGGCCTTCATGATTTCGCAGATCTCTTCGAAATGCGTGTAGAGGAAGTTTTCCTTGTGGTGCGCCAGGCACCACTTGGCGAGGATCGAACCGCCGCGCGAGACGATGCCGGTTACGCGACCTGCGGTAAGAGGAACGTAGCGCAGCAGCACGCCGGCGTGGATGGTGAAGTAATCCACGCCCTGTTCGGCCTGTTCGATCAGCGTGTCGCGGAAGATCTCCCAGTTGAGTTCTTCCGCACGACCGTCGACCTTCTCCAGCGCCTGGTAGATCGGCACCGTGCCGATCGGCACCGGCGAATTGCGGATGATCCACTCACGCGTTTCATGGATGTGCTTGCCGGTGGACAGGTCCATCACCGTGTCGGCGCCCCAGCGGATCGACCACACCAGCTTCTCCACTTCCTCGGCGATGCCCGACGACACCGCGGAATTGCCGATGTTCGCGTTGACCTTGGTGAGGAAGTTGCGGCCGATGATCATCGGCTCGCTTTCGGGATGGTTGATGTTGTTGGGGATGATCGCGCGGCCGCGCGCCACTTCATCGCGCACGAATTCCGGGGTGATGATCTTCTGGATGTTCGCGCCGAAGGTTTCGCCTGCGTGCTGGCGCAGCAGGTGCGCCTCGCGGATCTGCTCCAGACGCTGGTTCTCACGGATCGCGATGAACTCCATTTCCGGCGTGACGATGCCGCGCCGGGCGTAGTGCATCTGCGTGACGTTGGCGCCGGACAGCGCACGACGCGGCTGCGGGCGATTGCGGAAGCGCACGGCATCGAGCTTGGGATCGTGCTCGCGCTTGCGTCCGAATTCCGAGGAGAGCGCGGACAGCACTTCGGTGTCGCCGCGTTCGGCGATCCACTGCGCGCGCAGCGGAACGAGCCCGCGAGCAAGGTCGATGTGCGCGTTCGCATCGGTGTACGCACCGGACGTGTCGTACACCGCGAGCGGCGCGTTGTCCTCGCCGCCGAACATCGTCGGCGTCTTCGCCAGCGCGATCTCGCGCATCGGCACGCGGATGTCGGGGCGCGAGCCTTCGACGTGGATCTTGTGCGAGCCCGGGATCGGGCGGGTGACGTCGGCCGACAGCTGTTCGGCCTTCTGGATCAACTCGGTGGGGACTGCATTCATTGGGTTCGTCCTGTGGTGCGCTCTTGCGAGCCGGGACGAAGCGGGCAGCGACGGATTGCGAACGGTCGTCGCATCCGGCGAAGCTTCCCTACGGCGGTCTCAACCGCGTCAGGTTCGAAGGGTCTTTCTCAACCGGCGATGACGCCGGTACCCCCGCTTCGGCGTGCATTTGAACACGCGGCGACGGGCGGGTCCAACGGCCGGGCCCGCAACGGGATAGCGAACGCCGCTTTCCGCTCTGCCTCCCCGGCCGGGCCGCTCCGGCCGTTGCGTACGTAACTGTTGACAGCCCCCGAAACCGCGTGATCTTCTCGGCTCATGACGCATCGCAACACGCCGACGCCGACCCTGACGACCGCACCGACCGGTGCGGCGAGGGCGGCCTCGTTCGTTGCGATTACCACCGGTACCGGTACCACTCGCTTGCGGGTGCGGACGGGCGTGTCCAGGTGATCTGAAGACCACGCCTCCGCACCCCGCCCGGGTGCGCAGGCCTGGCACCCCGACGGTTCGCGGAGCCCCACAGGAGCCCGCCCCGATGTCGCCCGCCGATGCGTCCCACCCACCCGCTCCGCCGTGCCACGTGCATAAGTTCGGCGGCAGCAGCCTTGCCGATGCCCCGCTCTACCGCGCCGCCGCCGCGCTGGTGGACGATCCCGCCCGCACCCGCACCCGCATCGTCGTCGTGTCGGCGATGCAGGGCGTCACCGATGCGGTGATCGCGCTGCTCGACGCCGCGCGTCGCGGCGAGCCCTGGCGCCCGTCGGTGGACGCGCTGCACGAACGCCACGCGATCGCCGCCGCCGCGCTCGATCCCGACGGCCGCTTCGCGCTCGGCGACGCGCTCGCGGCCGAGTTCGAAACGCTGCGCCGCGATCTCGACGCCATCGCCGCCGGCGCACCCGATGCTCACGCGTTCGCGGCCGGCCTGCCCGGCTTCGGCGAACTGCTGTCTTCCCGCCTGATGCACGCCGCGCTCGGCGGCGAGGCCGCATCGTGGCGACGCCTCGACGCGCGCGACGTGCTCGTCGTCCATGCGGGCGAAATGGGCATGGCGGTGGACTGGCGCGAAAGCCGCGCGCGACTGGCCGACTGGCGCATGCGCAACGACGGCAACGTCGTGATCACCGGCTTCGTCGCGCGCGATGCGCAGGGCCACGCGACGACGCTTGGGCGTAACGGCAGCGACTACTCCGCCGCGATCTTCGCCAACCTGTTCGACGCCGAAGCGCTGACGATCTGGACTGACGTGGACGGCGTGCTCTCCGCCGATCCGCGCCTGGTGCCCGAAGCCGTGTGCCTGCCCTCGATGTCCTACGCCGAAGCCTGCGAGCTCGCGTACTTCGGCGCGAAGGTGCTGCATCCGCAGACGATGGCGCCGGTGCAGGAACGCGGCATCCCGCTGTGGATCCGCAACACGAAGCGGCCCGAGGCGCCCGGCACGCTGATCGCCCCCGACAGCGGTCGCGATGGCGCGCCGGTGAAGGGCCTGAGCCTGGTGCGCGATCTCGCCATCGTCGAACTCGTCGGCAACGGCATGGTCGGCGTGCCGGGCGCGGCCGAGCGCCTGTTCGGCGCGCTCCGCGGCGCGGGCGTGTCGGTGACGATGATCTCGCAGGGCTCGTCCGAACACTCGATCTGCTGCGTCCTGCGCGCCGACCAGGCCGAACGCGCGCGCGATGCCGCAGCATCCGCATTCGCCGACGCCATCGCCGACGGACAGGCGCAGGGCGTGACCCTGACTCGCGACATCGCCGTGCTCGCGGCGGTGGGCGACGGGATGGTCGGCACGCCCGGCGTCGCCGCGCGACTGCTCGGCGGCCTTGCGCAGGCGCGCGTCAATGCGCGAGCCATCGCGCAGGGTGCGGGTGAGCGCAACCTCTCCGTCGCGATCGGCGCGGCCGATGCCACGCGCGCATTGCGCGCCGCGCATGCGGCGTTCTGGTTGTCGCCGCAGTCGCTGTCGGTCGGTGTGATCGGCCCCGGCCAGGTCGGCAGCGCGCTGCTGGTGCAGATGTCGGCCGCGTTGCCTTCGTTGCGGCGGCGTTCGGGCATCGACCTGCGCCTGCGCGCCATCGCCAACAGCCGCGCGATGGTGCTGGACGAACGCGGCGTCGAACCGGCCGATGCCGCCGCGCGACTGGAAGGCGGCGCCGCGCAGCCGCTGGACCTGGAGCGCTTCGCCGACCACGTTCGCGGCGAACACCTGCCGCACGCGCTGATCGTCGACTGCAGCGCGAGCCCGCGCGTGGCCGCGCAATACCCGCGCTGGCTTGCGCGCGGCATCCACGTGGTCACGCCGAACAAGCAGGCCGGCAGCGGCGCGTGGGATCATTACGCCGCCATCCAGGACGCCAGCCGTCGCGGCGGCGGGCGCTTCCGCTACGAGGCGACCGTCGGCGCCGGCCTTCCGGTGATGCTCACGCTGCGCAACCTGCTCGACACGGGCGACGAGCTGCACGGCATCGACGGCATGCTCTCGGGCACACTGGCGTGGCTGTTCAACCGGTTCGACGGGACGGTGCCGTTCTCGCAACTCGTCCGCGAGGCGCAGGCGCTGGGCTACACCGAACCGGATCCGCGCGACGACCTGTCCGGCCTGGATGTCGCGCGAAAACTCGTGATCCTGGCGCGCGAGGCCGGTCGTGCGCTGTCGCTGGAGGATGTGGACGTGGAGAACCTGGTGCCGCCGGCACTGCGCGAAGTGGGACGCGAGGAGTTCCTCGCGCGGCTTTCGGAGATGGACGAGCCGATGCTCGCGCGCCAGCGCGAGGCCGCGCGCGAAGCACGTTTCCTGCGGCATCTGGCGCAGCTCGATCGCGATGGCCTCGCGCGCGTGGGCGTGGTCGCGCTGCCGGCCGAACACGCCTGCTGCCACACGCGCCTGACCGACAACCTGGTGCAGTTCCGCACGCGGCGCTATGCCGAGAATCCCCTCGTCGTGCAGGGCCCCGGCGCCGGCCCCGACGTCACCGCCGCCGGCGTGTTCGGCGACGTGCTGGCGATCGCGCAGTCGCTCGGCGCATCGCCGCCGTTGTCGCTGCCGCTGGCCGAAACGCGTGCGGAGGCGCACGCATGAGCGTGGAGACGGACGCACAGCAGTCACGCCCGCGCGTCGCGCGCGCCTTCGCGCCGGGAAGCGTGGGCAACATCGGCGTGGGCTTCGACCTGCTCGGCCACTCCATCGACGGCGTGCGCGACGTCGCCATCGTGCGACGCGTGGACGAACCCGCGGTGCGCATCGTCGCGATCCGCGGCGACGTGGCCGGCGCGGAAACGCTGCCGCTGCAGGCCGAACGCAACACCGCGGGACAGGCGCTGATCGCGTTGCGTTCGAAGCTCGGCCTCGCGCACGGCTTCGAACTGGAATTGGAGAAAGGGATTCCGCTCGGCTCCGGCCTCGGCGGATCGGCCGCCTCGTGCGTCGCGGCGCTGGTCGCGGCGAACGCGGTGCTCGACGCGCCGCTTCCGCGCGAGGCGCTGTACGAGTTCGCGCTCGACGGCGAATACGTCTCCAGCGGCAGTCGTCATGGCGACAACGTCGCGCCCATGCTGCTCGGAGGCGTGGTCATGGCGACGGCCACGCGTATGATTCCGCTCGACGTGCCCGCGTGGCTGCATGCGGTCGTCGTGCATCCGGACCAGGTGCTGGAAACGCGCCGCGCGCGTGCGGTGCTCGCCGAACCGTATCCGCTGCACGACATCGTCGAGCAGAGCGCGCATCTCGCGCTGTTCCTCACCGGTCTGCAACGCGGCGAGGCGGAACTGCTGCGCGAGGGCCTGCACGATCTGCTGGTCGAACCGCGCCGCGCCCCGCTGATTCCGGGCTTCAATGAAGCCAAGGCCGCGGCGCTCGACCGCGGCGCGCTCGGCGCGAGCATCTCCGGCGCGGGACCGAGCACGTTCGCGTGGTTCGCCTCGCGCGAACAGGCCATCGCCGCCGCACCGTCGATGCAGGCCGCGTTCGCCGATGCGGGCTATGCATCGCGCGCGTACGTGACGCCGGTTGCGGGGCCCAGGGCGGACGTGATCGAAGCCACTTCGCACGCGGGCACGACGGCATGAACTTCCTCAGCACCCGCGGAACGGCGCCGCTTACACCGATCGATCGCGCACTCGTCGCGGGCCTTGCGCCAGACGGCGGCCTGTACGTGCCCGAACGCATTCCCGATGGCGCCGGCATCGCGCCGGGCGAATCGCTCGCGCGAACGGCGCAGCGAATCCTGTCGCCGTACTTCGCCGATTCCCGTTTGCGCGATGAACTCGACGCGATCTGCGCGCACGCCTACGCGTTCGACGCACCGCTGCGCACGATGAAGGGCGAAAGCGATCATCTGCTCGAACTTTTCCACGGCCCCACGGCCGCGTTCAAGGATTACGCGGCACGCTTTCTCGCCGAGGCCTTGTCGCGGCTGCGGCCGGCCGATGCGCCACCGACAACGATCGTGGTTGCGACTTCCGGCGACACCGGCGCGGCCGTCGCGTCGGCGTTCCATCGGCGCGACGGCTTCAACGTTGTCATCCTCTATCCCGAAGGCCGCGTGTCGCCGCGCCAGGCGCACGGGCTGGAATGCTGGGGCGACAACGTCCGCACGTTCCGCGTGCAGGGCACGTTCGACGATTGCCAGCGACTGGCGAAGCAGGCGCTGTCGGACGAAGCACTGCGTCACGAGGTGTCGCTGAGTTCCGCCAACAGCATCAGCCTTGGCCGGCTGCTGCCGCAGATCGCCTATTACGCGCACGCCGCGTTGCATTTCCATCGCGAACACGGCCAGCCGCTCAACCTGATCGTGCCCACGGGCAACCTTGGCAACGCCTGCGCGGCGCTGCTCGCGCGGCGGATGGGACTTCCCGTCGGTGAACTCGTGCTGGCGTGCAATGCCAACGATGTGCTGCCGCGCTATTTCGCCGGCGGTGCATACGTGCCGCGCGCGACGAAGGCGACGCTCGCCAACGCGATGGACGTGGGCGCGCCGAGCAATTTCGAGCGGCTGCGCTACTGGCATGCGAGCGACGACGAACTGCGTGCCCGCGTGAACGCGCATTCCGTCGACGATGCGACGATCACCGACGTGGTCCGGCACGCGCCCGAGCGCCACGGCGTCGTCGCCGACCCGCATACCGCGGCGGGCCTGCACGTGCTCGAAGGCCTTCGCGAAACCGGCGACACGCGGCCCTGGGCGGTGGTGGCCACCGCGCATCCGGCGAAGTTCGACACCATCGTCGAGCCGCTCATCGGACATGCGGTCGAGGTTCCGGCCGCGCTCGCGCAATGCCTGTCATGGCCCGCGTCCGCACGGGCGCTGCCGGCCGACTACGCAGCCCTTCGCGACGAGCTTCGTGCGTGACGCAGTTGCATGCGTAACCATTCGGCCGTCGCCACGAGGCGCCGGCCACACTTTTTCGCAGTTACGAAAGAAACTGTTGACACGGCCATTCCGGCCGTGTTTCTCTCGATCCCATGACGCAGCGCAGCAACCACTTGCAGACCGCATCGGGCCGGGGCCAACGCTCCGCCGACGCCGCGTCGCAGGCTGACGCGCGTCGCATCGCCATCGCACTTCTGATGAAGGCCGCGCCCATCGCGGCCTCGCTCATTCTTGTACTCGTACTTATTACCGGGCTTGCCAGCGCGGAGTACGGGTTTGTGTAAGTAGGAACCACACACCCAGGTCGATACCCAAGACCCCGCGCCCGAAACGGCGCGGGGTTTTTGTTTTCGCCCTGCGGAACGTCCAGCCAGGAGATCGCCGTTCGTGAGAAGCAACGCCATCAAGCAGGGCCCCGCACGCGCTCCCGCACGCGCCATGCTGCGCGCGACCGGGTTGAGCGACGAGGCGATCGCCAAGCCGCTGGTCGCGGTCGTGCACACCTGGTCGGACGTCTCGCCGTGCAACTACACGCTGCGCGACCTCGCGCAGCACGTACGCGCGGGCGTGATCGAGAACGGCGGCACGCCCATCGAATTCAACACGATTGCGGTCACCGACGGCATCGCGATGGGCTCGGACGGCATGCGCGCCTCACTGCCCTCGCGCGAGACCATCGCCGATTCGATCGAGCTCGCCGTGAATGGCCACTGCCTCGATGCGATGGTGCTGCTCGTCGGCTGCGACAAGACGATCCCGGCAGCGGCGATGGCGGCGGCGCGGCTCGATATCCCGACCGTGATCCTCTACGGCGGCACGATCCTGCCGGGCAAATGTGCGAGTCCCTCGCAAAAACCCGCACATCCATGTGCGGACTCTTCACAAAAAGCATTGACGATCCAGGACGTGTTCGAGGCCGTCGGCGCGCATTCGGCCGGCCGCATCGACGATGCCGAGCTGCATCGCATCGAGTCGCACGCCTGCCCCGGCGCGGGCGCGTGCGGCGGGCAATTCACCGCGAACACGATGGCGATGGTGCTGACCTTTCTCGGCCTGTCGCCGTTGCAACTCAACGACATTCCCGCCGTGCATGCCGACAAGCCCGCCGCCGCGCGGGCCTGCGGCGCGCTGGCGATGCAGCGTTTGCGCAACGGTGGTCCGGGACCGCGCGAGATCCTCTCTCCCGCAGCGCTGCGCAACGCTGCGTGCGCGGTCTCGGCCACCGCGGGTTCGACGAACGCCGCACTGCACCTGCTGGCGATCGCGCACGAAGCCGGCGTCGCGTTCGACCTGGAGGAATTCGAAGCCGCCGCGCGCACGCCGGTGATCGCCGACCTCAAGCCCGGCGGCCGCTATACCGCTGCGGAAATGTTCGAGATGGGCGGCGCGGCGCTGGTCGCGCGCGAACTGCGTGCCGCGGGCCTGATCGAGGACATCCCGACCGTCACCGGCCGCAGCTTCTTCGCCGAACTCGATGACGTGCCCGCGCCGGGCGCGCAGGACGTGGTGCGCCCGGTGTCGGATCCGTTCAAGCCGCGCGGCGGCTATTCGATCCTCTACGGCGATCTCGCGCCGGAAGGCTGCATCCTCAAGCTCGCCGGCCACGGCATCGAACACTTCGAAGGCACCGCGCGCGTCTTCGATTCGGAAGAAGCCGCGTTCAACGCCGTGCAGGCGCGCCAGATCCGCGCGGGCGACGTCGTCGTCATCCGCTTCGAAGGCCCCGCGGGCGGCCCCGGCATGCGCGAGATGCTCGCCGTGACGGCCGCGCTCGTCGGCCAGGGCCTGGGCAACGACGTCGCGCTGATCACCGACGGCCGCTTCAGCGGCGCGACGCACGGCTTCATGGTCGGCCACATCTCGCCCGAAGCCGCGCGCGGCGGGCCCATCGCGAACCTGCGCGACGGCGATCGCGTGCGCATCGACGTGAAGACGCGCCGCATCGACGTCGACGCCGACCTGCGCACGCGCCCCACCGCTCGCATTGCGCCGCGCGTCGCCACGGGCGTGCTCGCGAAGTACGCCGCGCAGGTGAGTTCGGCCTCGCGCGGCGCGGTCACGGCGCCCGGCCCGCTCGATGCGGCCCGCGCGAAGTCGCGCGACATCCCCGTGCAATTCATCGAGGAAGCGCCCGTGACGCCCGAAGAAACGAAGGAACTGTTCCTCGCCTGACCCTCCGCACCGCCCTCCATCCACTACGGACACGATCATGACCACCCAGCAAAAACCCCGCGTCGCCATCGTCGGTTACGGCAGCCAGGGCCGCGCGCATGCCTTGAACCTGCGCGATTCCGGCTTCGACGTCACCGTCGGCCTGCGTCCGGGCGGCCCGACCGAGATCAAGGCGAAGGCCGACGGCTTCACCGTGAAGTCGCCAAGCGAGGCGGTGAAGGACGCCGAACTCGTCGCCGTGCTTACGCCCGACATGGTGCAGCCGCAGCTCTATGGCGAAGTGATCGAACCCAACATCGCGCAGGGCGCGTGCCTGCTGTTCGCGCACGGTTTCAACGTGCATTACGGGCAGATCACGCCGCGCGAGGACCTGGACGTCGTGCTCGTCGCGCCGAAGGGCCCGGGCGCGCTGGTGCGTCGCGAATACGAGATCGGCCGCGGCGTCCCGTCGGTCTATGCCGTCTACCAGGACAAGAGCGGAAACGCCGAGCAGCTCGCGCTGACCTACTGCGCCGGCATCGGCGGCGCGCGCCAGAACGCGATCCGCACCACGTTCAAGGAAGAAACCGAAACCGACCTGTTCGGCGAGCAGGCCGTGCTCTGCGGCGGCGCGACCAAGCTGGTGCAGGCGGGCTGGGAAACGCTGGTCGAAGCCGGCTACCAGCCGGAAGTCGCGTATTACGAGTGCCTGCACGAGCTGAAGCTGATCGTCGACCTGTTCTACGAGGGCGGCATCACGCGCATGCACGAGTTCATCAGCGAAACCGCGCAGTACGGCGCGCTCACGCGCGGCACCTACGTGGTCGACGACAACACGCGCGCACAGATGAGGAAGATCCTCACCGAAATCCAGGACGGCACGTTCGCGCGCCAGTGGATCGCCGAATACGCCGCGGGCAACGCGAACTACAAGGCGCTGAAGGAAGGCGACCTGACGCATCCGATCGAAGCGGTCGGCAAGAAGCTTCGCGCGAACATGAAGTGGCTTTCGACCGCGCCGCAGGCCGCGTCTGCCGCCACCGAAAAGCGCCAGGCGCAGACAGAGGCCGCGTGATGAACGGTGCCCGCTGGCTGGTGCAGGCCCTGGCGGCCGAAGGCGTCGATACGCTCTTCGGCTACCCGGGCGGCGCGATCATGCCCTTCTACGATGCGCTGCACGGATCGCAGCTCAGGCACGTGCTCGTCCGCCACGAACAGGGCGCGGCCTTCGCGGCGAACGGGTATGCGCGGGCCAGCGGGCGCGTGGGCGTATGCGTGGCGACGTCCGGTCCGGGCGCATCGAACCTGGTCACCGGCATCGCCGACGCGATGCTCGACTCGGTGCCGATGGTGATCATCACCGGGCAGGTCGCCACGCCGCTGATGGGCACCGACGCGTTCCAGGAACTGGACGTGTTCGGCATGACGATGCCGATCGTGAAGCACAGCTTCCTGCTGCGTCGCGTGGACGAGCTGCCGAACGTCGTCGCCGAGGCGTTCCGTATCGCTCGCTCGGGCCGCCCGGGGCCGGTGCTGATCGACCTGCCGAAGGACGTGCAGGTCGGCGACGCATCGCATCTTCCGCTGCACGTGCCGGCGGAAATCGACGACGTGCCCGCGCCGAAGGACGCCTCGCTGCACGCGGCGCTCGCGATGATCTCGCAGGCGAAGAAGCCCGTCGTGTACGGCGGCGGTGGCATCGCGCTGGGCGATGCGGTGCAGGCGTTCCGCACGTTCGTCGACGCCACGCAGATCCCGACCGTGCTGACGCTGAAGGGCCTGGGCGCGCTGCCGTCGAACCATGCGCTGAACCTCGGCATGCTCGGCATGCACGGCAGCCGCGCGGCGAACCTGGCGGTGCAAGAAAGCGATCTGCTGATCGTCGTCGGCGCGCGCTTCGACGATCGCGCCACCGGCAAGCTGGCGGAGTTCGCGCCGAACGCCCGCGTCGTCCACATGGACCTGGACGCGTGCGAGATCGGCAAGCTGCGCCACGCCGATGCCGCCGTGTGCGGCGACATACGCCGCACGCTGACCGCGCTCACCCTGCCCTGCGCCGCGCACCTGCACGGTCGCAACGGCGCGGCGCGGCGCGAATGGCGCGCGATCTGCCAGCAACGCATGCACGAATTCGCCGCGCGCTACGACGCGCCGGGCGACACCGTGTACGCACCGTCGCTGCTGAAGCGCCTGTCGGAACTGTCGCCCAACGCGATCGTCGCCTGCGACGTCGGCCAGCACCAGATGTGGGTCGCGCAGCACTGGCGCTTCGGCACGCCGCGCCAGCACCTCACCAGCGGCGCGCTCGGTGCGATGGGCTTCGGCCTGCCGGCGGCGATCGGCGCGCAACTGCAATCGCCCGACGCGTCGGTCGTGTGCGTCAGCGGCGACGGTTCGTTCCTGATGAACGTGCAGGAGCTGGCGACGCTGCGACGCTACGGCCTGCCGGTGAAGATCGTGCTGCTCGACAACCAGGCGCTCGGCATGGTGCGCCAGTGGCAGGAGCTGTTCTTCGACCGGCGCTATTCCGAGATCGACCTGTCCGACAACCCCGACTTCGGCGCGGTCGCGGCGGCGTTCGGCGTGCAGGCGCTGCACGTCGATCGCGCCGAATCCGTCGAAGCCTCCCTGCAGGCGCTGCTCGCCACCGACGGCCCGGCGCTGCTGCACGTCGCCATCGACCAGGCCGCGAACGTGTGGCCGCTGGTTCCGCCCAACCACAACAACGCGCAGATGCTCGATCCGGAGCTTGACGCCGGCGCGTCGAACGAACCCACCCCCACCGAGGATCCCCGTCATGCGATACCAGCTTGATCTCACGCTCCGTCAGGCCGAAGGCGCGCTGTCGCGGGTACTGGGCGCGGCCGAACGCCGCGGTTTCCGCCCGCTCGCCGTCGATGGCGAAGCGCAGGCCGATGGCGACCGCTGGTACCTGCGGCTGACCGTCGAAGGCGAACGCGACGAAGCCAACCTGCAGCATCAGCTCGAGAAGCTCTACGACTGCCTCGCGGTGGAGGTGTCGCCATGTCGGTGATCGCACCCGAAGCCGTCGCCTCGCGACAACCCGCGGGCAAGCCCATCGAGCTGCGCGACGACGCGCGCCGTCCGGGCATGCCACTGCTGTGGTTCGATGGCGAACTGACCGCCGCCGATACGCCGCACGCGCCGCTGACCACGCACGCGATGCACTACGGCACCGGCGTGTTCGAAGGCATCCGCAGCTACGCCACGCGCGATGGCGCGGCGGTGTTCCGCCTGCCCGAGCACCTGGAGCGCATGCGCAAGGGCGCGGACCTGCTGGGCATCGACTTCGACGTCGACGCCGCGTTCGACGCCACGCTGCAGACGCTGCGCGCCAACGGGCATCGCGATGCGTACGTGCGCCCGCTGACGTGGCTGGGCAACGGCGCGGACGGCGTGACCGTCGGACTGGATGTGCCGGGCCTGAGCCAGCACTTCATGGTGCTGACGCTGCCCACCGTCGTGCACCTCAACGGCAAGCGTTCGCGCCTGACGGTGTCGCCGTGGAAGCGCAATCCGGCTTCGTCGTTGCCGCCGCTGAAGCTGTGCGGCGCCTACATCAACTCGATCCTAGCCAAGCGCGAATCGCGCCTGCGCGGCTTCGACGAAGCGCTGTTCGTCGACGAAGACGGTTACGTGGTCGAGTGCACCGGCGCCAACGTGTTCATGGTGCGCGGCGGTGAGGTCACGGCCGTGTCGCATCGCGACGCGCTGCCCGGCATCACGCGCGACAGCGTGATCGCGCTGAGCGGCGCGCAATCGCGCCCGGTCACGCATCACGAACTGCTGGATGCCGACGAAGTCTTCGTCTGCGGCACGGCGGCGGAGATCGCGCCGATCAGCGCGCTCGACCGGCGCGAGTTCGGCGACAACCCGATCACGCGCGAGCTGCAGGCGCTGTACGGGCGCGTCGTTCGCGGCGAAGAGTCGTCGTACACACACTGGCTGACGGCCGTCTGACATGGACGGCGACGTACCCACCGACGTACGCGTCACCGCGGCCGACGTGCTCGCGGCACAGGCGCGGCTGCGTCGCTACCTGCCGGCGACGCCGCTGCATCACGCCGAACGCTTCGGCTGCTGGCTGAAGCTGGAGAACCTGCAGCGCACCGGTTCGTACAAGGTGCGCGGCGCGCTCAACGCGCTGCTCGCCGCGCGCGAACGCGGCGATCATCGACCGGTGATCGCCGCCTCCGCCGGCAACCACGCGCAGGGCCTGGCGTGGTCGGCGTATCGCCTTGGCGTCAACGCGATCACGGTGATGCCGCGCGGTGCGCCGCAGACCAAGATCGCGGGCGTCTCGCACTGGGGCGCCACGGTGCGTCTCCACGGCGACACCTACGACGAAGCCAAGGCGTTCGCCGCCGAACTGGCTTCGCAAAACGGCTATCGCGTGCTGTCCGCGTTCGACGACCCCGACGTGATCGCCGGCCAGGGCACGGTCGGGCTGGAACTGGCCGCGCTCGCGCCCGACGTCGTACTGGTGCCGATCGGCGGCGGCGGCCTTGCCTCGGGCGTGGCGCTCGCGCTCAAGTCGCAGGGCGTGCGCGTGATCGGTGCGCAGGTCGAAGGCGTGGATTCGATGCTGCGCGCATTGCGCGGCGACCGTACCCCGCGTGACCCGGCGGCGACGCTCGCCGACGGCGTGCGCGTGAAGGAACCCGGACACCTGACGCAGCGGCTGCTCGCCGAACTGCTCGACGACGTGGTCGTCGTGCGCGAAGCCGAACTGCGCGAAACGCTGGTGCGCCTGGCGCTGGAAGAACACGTCATCGCCGAAGGCGCAGGCGCGCTGGCGCTCGCTGCCGGCCGCCGCATCGCCGGCAAGCGCAAGTGCGCGGTCGTGTCCGGCGGAAACGTCGACGCGGTCGTGCTCGCGCAACTGCTGTCCGACGTGCGCCCGCGCGCGCCGCGACGCCCGCGTCGCCGTCATCGCGACGCCGCACCCGCGCTGGAGCCGGCCATCGCGACCCTGAGTCCCGCTTTCCCATCCAAGCCGCGCGCCGCCGTCGTCGCGCGCGACCACGAGGAGCTCACCGCATGAACGACCCCGCCGCCCGAGTACGGATCTTCGACACCAGCCTGCGCGACGGCGAGCAATCGCCCGGCTGCAGCATGACCGCGCCGCAGAAGCTCCGCTTCGCGCACGCGCTTGCCGAGCTGGGTGTCGACGTGATCGAAGCGGGCTTTCCGGCGAGTTCGGAAGCCGACATGGACGCCGTGCGCGCCATCGCGCGCGAGGTTCGCGGTGCAACCGTCGCGACGCTGGCACGCTGCCACGTCGGCGACATCGAAGCCTGCGCGCGGGCACTCGACGGCAGCGTGCATCCGCGCATCCACGTGTTCATCTCCACCAGCCCGCTGCATCGCGAACACAAGCTCGGGCTGACGCGCGAGCAGGTGATCGAACGTGCCGTCATGGCGGTCGAGCTGGCCAAGCACCACGTGGACGACGTCGAGTTCTCCGCCGAGGACGCGCTGCGCACCGAGCCGGATTTCCTCGCGCAGGTCTGCATTGCCGCGGTGCAGGCTGGCGCGCGCACGCTCAACATTCCCGACACCGTCGGTTACACCACGCCGAGCGAGATCCGCACGTTGTTCGAATACCTGCGTGCGTCCGTGATCGAATCGGGCGTGCCGGGCGCGAAGGACGCGGTGTTCAGCGCGCACTGCCACAACGACCTCGGCCTGGCGGTGGCGAACTCGCTGGCCGCGATCGAAGGCGGCGCGCGACAGGTCGAATGCACGATCAACGGCATCGGCGAGCGCGCCGGCAACTGCGCGTTGGAAGAACTGGTGATGGCGCTGCGCGTGCGCGGCGAGTACTACGGCGCGCACACGCGCATCGACACGCGCCGCCTGGTGCCCACCTCGCGCCTGCTCTCGCGCATCACCGGCATGGCGGTGCAGCGGAACAAGGCCGTGGTCGGGCAGAACGCCTTCGCGCACGAGTCGGGCATCCACCAGCACGGCATGCTGAAGCATCGCGGTACGTACGAGATCATGCGACCGGAAGACGTCGGCTGGGCGCAGTCGCAGATGGTGATGGGCCGCCACAGCGGGCGCGCCGCGCTGAGCGACCGCCTGCAGGCGCTGGGCTTCACGCTGCCCGAAGCGCAGCTCAACGCGGTCTTCGCCGGCTTCAAGTCGCTGGCCGAAAAGAAGCGCGAAGTGTTCGATGCCGACCTGGAAGCGCTGGTGCTCGGCGCCGACGCACGCGCGGCGCGCGGGCACCGCCTGGCGCGTTTCCACGTCAGCACCGGCGTCGCGCAGGACAGCCTGCCGACGGCCAGCGTGCAACTCGTCGATGCCGAGGGCGCATCGGTGAGCGAGGCTGCCGTCGGCGATGGCCCCGTGCATGCGCTGTTCGCGGCGCTCGCGCGCGCCACCGGCATCGCGCTGGAGATCGACAGCTACCAGGTCTCCAACGTCACCACCGGCGACGACGCCCAGGGCCAGGCGCAAGTGATCGCGCGCGTGGACGGGCGCGAGTTCACCGGCTCGGGCACCAGCACCGACATCCTCGAAGCCAGCGCGCTCGCGTGGCTCGACATCGCCAACCGCCTGCAGCGCACGCGCGCGCAGGCCGCAGACACGCGCGCCGCTGCGATCGCCTGACCTCATTCCAGAAAGCCAAGTCAATGACGAGCCAACCGAAAACCCTGTTCGACAAACTGTGGGACGCCCATGTCGTCACGCCCGAATCCGAGGCGGCGCCAGCGATCCTCTACATCGACCTGCACCTGATCCACGAAGTGACCTCGCCGCAGGCCTTCGCCGAACTCGACGCGCGCGGTCTGCCGGTGCGTTGTCCGGACCGCACCAAGGGCACGCTCGACCACTCCACACCGACGTTGCCGGTCACTGCCAACGGGCAGCGTCCGTACGTGAACGACGAAGCACGTGCGCAGGTCGACACGCTGCGCGCGAACTGCGCACGCTTCGGCGTGGAGCTGTTCGATTACGACAGCCCGCAGCGCGGGATCGTGCACGTGATGGGACCGGAGCTCGGCCTGACCCAACCCGGCCAGACCATCGTCTGCGGCGACAGCCACACGGCCACGCACGGCGCATTCGGCGCGCTCGCCTTCGGCATCGGCACCAGCGAGGTCGGCCACGTGCTCGCCACGCAGTGCCTGCTGCAGCGCAAGCCCAGGACGCTGGCGATCACGGTCGATGGCGAACTCGGTCCTGGTGTCGGCGCGAAGGACCTGATCCTGCACGTCATCGGCGTGATCGGCGTCAATGGCGGCACGGGCCACGTCATCGAATACCGCGGTTCGGCCATCCGTTCGCTGTCGATGGAGCAGCGCATGACGGTGTGCAACATGTCGATCGAAGCCGGCGCACGCGCGGGCCTGATCGCGCCCGACGATGTCACGTTCGACTATCTGCGCGGCCGTCCGCGCGTCCCGCAGGGCGAGGCGTTCGACGCGGCCGTTGCGCGATGGAAGGCGTTCCGCACCGACGAAGGCGCGACGTTCGATCGCGAAGTGCGCATCGATGCACGCGACATCCAGCCCACGGTCACCTGGGGCACGCATCCGGGACAGGTCGCCGCCGTGTCCGCGCACGTTCCGGGAAGCGACGATGCGGATGAAGCGAAGGCGCGCGACTACATGGGCTGGGACGCGAACGCCGCCGTCGCCGGCCGGCCGGTGGACGTGGTGTTCGTCGGCAGCTGCACCAACTCGCGACTGTCCGATCTGCGCGAAGCGGCGGGCGTGTTGCGCGGACGCCGGGTGCATCCACGCGTGCGCATGCTGGTCGTGCCCGGTTCCGAACAGGTCAAGCGCGAGGCGGAGCGCGAAGGCATCGACCGCATCGTGCGCGAGGCCGGCGCGGAGTGGCGCGAGCCCGGCTGTTCGATGTGCATCGCGATGAACGGCGACATCGTCGGCGCGGGCCAGCTGGCCGTTTCCACCAGCAACCGGAACTTCGAAGGCCGACAGGGCAAGGGCGCGCGCACCGTGCTCGCCTCGCCGGCCACCGCTGCCGCCTGCGCGGTCGCCGGCGAGATCACCGACCCGCGCCCCTACCTCACCACGCTGCCCGCGCCGCACGCCGCCGCCGAGCTGGAGACCGCCTGATGCAGCCGCTGACCGAAGTCGTATCGCGCACCATCGTGCTGCGCGAACGCAACATCGACACCGACCAGATCATTCCCGCACGCTTCCTCACCACGACACAGCGCAAGGGCCTCGGAAAACACGCGTTCAACGACTGGCGCACGCTGGCCGACGGCTCGCCGGACCCGGAATTCCCGTTCAATCGCGCGGAGAATGCGGGCGCCCGCATCCTCGTCGCCGGCCGCAATTTCGGCTGCGGCTCCTCGCGCGAGCACGCGCCGTGGGCACTGACCGACCTCGGCCTGCGCGCGGTGATCAGCGCGGAGATCGCCGACATCTTCCGCAGCAACGCGCTGAAGAACGGGTTGCTTCCGATCGTGCTCGACGAACGCATCGTCGATGACCTGCTGGAACAGCCCGGCGTCGAACTCCGCATCGACGTGGCCCAGCGCAGCCTCACGCTGCCCGATGGGCGTGTCGTGCGGTTCCCGCTCGATGCGTTCGCGCAGACCTGCCTGCTCGAAGGCGTCGACCAGCTGGGCTATCTGCTGAAACAGGGCGACGCGATCGCCCGCTTCGAATCCGCGCGCGACGCGCAGGCATCGCAAACCCGGGAGTTCCGTCATGCAAGCTGAAATCCTCGTTCTGCCGGGCGATGGCATCGGTCCGGAAGTCACTCATGCGGCGGTGCAGGTGCTGCGCGCCGTCGGGCAGCGCTACGGGCACGCCTTTCGCTTCACCCAGGAACTGATCGGCGGCGCCGCCATCGACGCCACCGGCGAGCCGTTGCCGGCGCGGACGCTGGACGCCGCGCGTCGCGCCGACGCGGTGCTGCTCGGCGCGGTCGGCGGACCGAAGTGGTCCGATCCTGGCGCGAAAGTGCGCCCGGAACAGGGCCTGCTCGCGATCCGCAAGGCGCTGGGGCTGTACGCGAACCTGCGTCCGGTGAAGCCGCATCCGGCGGCGTTGGGTGCCTCGCCGATCAAGCCGCACCTGCTCACCGGCGTCGACCTGCTGGTCGTGCGCGAGCTCACCGGTGGCGTGTATTTCGGCCAGAAGCAGCGCACGGCGACGTCGGCCAGCGATCTGTGCGAATACACCGTCGAGGAGATCGAACGCGTGATGCGTCGCGCCTGCATGCTCGCGCGCGGACGTCGCGGGCGCGTGACGTCCGTCGACAAGGCCAACGTGCTGGAAACCTCACGGCTATGGCGCGACGTCGCCACGCGCGTCGTCCGCGACGAGTTTCCCGAGATCGCACTCGAACACCAGCTGGTCGATTCGATGGCGATGCACCTGCTCGCGCGACCACGTGAGTACGACGTGATCGTCACCGAGAACATGTTCGGCGACATCCTGACCGATGAAGCGTCGATGCTGGCCGGATCGCTCGGCCTGCTGCCGTCGGCGTCGCTCGGGGAGGGGCGCGTCGGCCTGTACGAACCGATCCACGGCTCCGCGCCCGACATCGCCGGCCGCGGCATCGCCAATCCGTACGCGACGATCCTCAGCGCGGCGATGCTGCTGCGGCATTCGCTGGACCTGGAAGCGGAGGCGCGCTGCGTGGAGAAGGCGGTCGATGGCGCGCTCGCGGCGGGCGTGTTCACCGCCGACCTCGCCGTGGACGGCCGCGGCGTGTCCACGCAGGCGGCCGCGGCGGCGGTGCTGGAGCAACTCGAACTGGAATGCCAGCCGGTGGTGATGCGCGACTGAACCGCACTGGGCCAGGGTCGCATTGCCGACTTCACGCGGTTCGGGCTAGCGTGGGCGCCCATGAGCCCACGCCCTGCCCTTGCCATCGCCTTCGCCGCCTGCCTTGCGGCGTGTTCCTCCACGCCCGACGACGACGCCATGGCGCCGCAGGACGCGTTCTTCCACCATGTGGCCGGGCTGTGCGGGCAGGCGTTTGCCGGTCGCATCGCGGTGGATCGCCCGCCGACGCAAGGCGATCCGCTCGCCGGCAAGGCGCTGATCATGCACGTGCGCGAATGCAGCCGCGACACCATCCGGATTCCGTTCTACGTCGGCAGCGACCGTTCGCGCACCTGGGTGCTCACCCGCACCGCGAGCGGCCTGCGCCTCAAGCACGACCATCGCCTGCAGGACGGCACGGAAGGCGCGCTGAGCCAGTACGGCGGCGACACGGTCGACGTCGGCACGTCGGAGCGGCAGGAATTCCCGGCCGATGCGGCATCGAAGGCGTTGTTCCAGCGCGAGGACCGCGCGTCTTCGGTCTCGAACGTGTGGGCGATGGAGATCGAACCGCACGAACGCTTCGTCTACGAACTCACGCGGCCCGGCCGCGAGGTGCGCATCGAGTTCGACCTGGAACATCCGATCCCCGCGCCGCCTCCGCCGTGGAGCGTCGCGCCGAAGAAGTAAGAAAGGGGCGCCGCGAGGCGCCCTTTTCATGTCCGGATTCACGCCGTCTCCGGCGCCCTCACCCGGAACCACGCCGCATACAACGCCGGCAGGAACAGCAGCGTGAGGAACGTGGCGACGGTCAGGCCGCCCATGATCGCCACCGCCATCGGCCCGAAGAACGCGCTGCGCGACAGCGGGATCATCGCGAGGATCGCGGCGAGCGCGGTCAGCACGATCGGGCGGAAGCGCCGCACCGTCGCTTCGACGATCGCCTGCCACGGTGCGGCGCCTTCGCCGATGTCGTGTTCGATCTGGTCCACCAGGATCACCGAGTTGCGCATGATCATGCCGGCCAGCGCGATCGTGCCCAGCATCGCGACGAAGCCGAACGGCACGCGGAACACCAGCAGGAACAGCGTCACGCCGATCAATCCCAGCGGCGCGGTGAGCAGCACCATGAAGCTGCGCGAGAAACTGCGCAGCTGCAGCATCAGCAGCGTGAACACGACGAACACGAACAGCGGCATGCCGGCGGCGATGGACTTCTGGCCGCGCGCGGAGTCCTCCACGCTGCCGCCGATGTCGATCGAGTAGCCGTAGGGCAGCATCGAACGCAGGCCGTCGAGCGTCGGCGAGATCTGTGCGGTCACCGTCGCCGGCTGCGTGCCGTCGTAGATGTCGGCGCGCACGGTCATCGTGGGCTGGCGGTCGCGATGCCAGATGATGCCTTCCTCGAAGCCGTAATCGAGCGTGGCGATCTGCGTGAGCGGCACGCTCTTCCCGCTTTCGGTCGGCACCATCAGGCTGCCGAGCATGTCCAGGCGCAGGCGTTCCTCGGTCGGGCCGCGCAGCAGCATCTCGATCAGTTCGTTGCCTTCGCGGTACGTGCTGACGTGCGAGCCCGACAGCGAACTCGACAGGAACTGCGACAGCCGCGCCGAACTCACGCCCAGCGCGCGGGCGCGCTCCTGGTCGACGACCAGGCGCACGACCTTGTTCGGCTCGTCCCAGTCCAGGTTGACGTTCACCACGTGCGGGTTCTCGCGGATCTTCTCACGCACCTGGTAGGCGATCTTGCGCACCTGGTCGATGTGCTCGCCCGACACGCGGAACTGCACCGGATAGCCGACCGGCGGCCCGTTCTCCAGGCGCGTCACGCGCATCTGCAGTTCCGGGAAACGCTGGAACACGTCTTCGATCAGCCAGTTGCGGATCTCCTCGCGCGATTCCAGATCCTTCGGCGTCAGCACGAACTGTGCGAAGTTCGCCGCCGGCAGCTGCTGGTCGAGCGGCAGGTAATAACGCGGCGAACCGGTACCGACGTAGGCGACGAAGTTCGCCAGGTCCTTGCGCTGCGCGAGGATCTTTTCGAAGCGCTGCGCCTGTTCGGTGGTCGCGCGCAGCGAACTGCCTTCGGCCAGTTCCATGTCGACCATGAGTTCCGGTCGCGTGGAATCGGGGAAGAACTGCTGCGGCACGAAGCGGAACATCACGATCGACAGCACGAACGCGCCCGCCGTCACCGCGATGACCAGCCAGCGATGGCGCACGCAGAACGTCACCCACTCGCGGAACCGCACGTAGAACTTCGTCGCGTACGGATCGTGCGCGTGGCCGTCGATGGGCGGTTTGGGCGCGATGTAGTCGTGCAGCTTCGGGAAGCGGCTGGCGATGCGTTCGCGGAACGCGTGCCAGCGGTACGGGATCGAACCCGGCTTCAGCGGTTTGGCCGCGTGCCCGTAATCCGGCAGCAGCTTGTCACCGAGGTACGGAATGAACGCAACCGCCGCGACCCAGGACACCAGCAGCGCGATGGTCACCACTTCGAACAACGAACGCGTGTATTCGCCCGTGCTCGACTTCGCGGTCGCGATCGGCAGGAAGCCGGCGGCGGTGATGAGCGTGCCGGTGAGCATCGGGAACGCCGTGGAATCCCACGCGAACGCGGCGGCCTTCAGTCGACTGAAGCCCTGCTCCATCTTGATGGCCATCATCTCCACCGCGATGATCGCGTCGTCCACGAGCAGGCCGAGCGCGAGCACCAGCGCGCCGAGCGAGATCTTGTGCAGGCCGACGCCGAACAGGTCCATCGTGGCGAACGTCATCGCAAGCACCAGCGGAATCGACAGTGCGACGACGAAACCGGTGCGCAGGCCGAGCGAGAAGAAGCTCACCAGCAGCACGATCGCGACGGCTTCGGACAGCACGCGCACGAACTCGCCGACCGATTCGGTGACCGCGGCGGGCTGGTCGGCGACCTTGCGCAGCTGCATGCCGGCGGGCAGCGTTTCCTGCAGCTGCGCGAACTGCGTCTCCAGCGTCTTGCCGAGCTTGAGGATGTCTCCGCCTTCCTTCATCGCCACGCCGATACCGATGGCGTCCTCGCCCATGAAGCGCATGCGCGGCGCCGGCGGATCGGAGAAGCCGCGCTTCACGTCGGCCACGTCGGCCAGGCGGAACGTGCGGTCGCCGACGCGGATCGGGAACTCGCGGATCTCGTCGACCGACTTGAACTTGCCGCCCACGCGCAGCGGCACGCGCGTGCTCCCGGTCTCGAAGAAGCCGGCGGGCACCATCGCGTTCTGTTCGTCCAACGCCTGCTGCACGGCGGCGGCGGGAATGCCGAGCGTGGCGAGCTTCACGTTCGACAGTTCGATCCAGACTTTCTCGTCCTGCACGCCGAACAGCTCGATCTTGCCGACGTCGGGCTGCTTCTGCAGTTGCAGCTGCACGCGCTCGGCGTAGTCCTTCAGCACGGCGTAGTCGAAACCCTTGCCGGTGAGCGCGTAGATGTTGCCGAAGGTGTCGCCGAACTCGTCGTTGAAGAACGGTCCGACGACGTCGCCGGGCAACGTCGGCTGGATGTCGCCGATCTTCTTGCGCACCTGGTACCACAGCGGCGGGATGTCCTTCGATCGCAGCGAATCGCGGGCGACGAAGATCACCTGCGATTCGCCGGCGCGCGAGTACGAGCGGATGAACTCGTACTGGCCGGTTTCCATCAGCTTCTTTTCGATGCGCTCGGTGACCTGGCGCGAGACTTCCTCGGCGGTCGCGCCCGGCCACAGCGTGCGGATCACCATCACCTTGAACGTGAAGGCGGGATCCTCGCTGCGGCCCAGCCGCAGGTACGAGAACGTGCCGGCGATGGCCATCACCAGCATCGCGTAGATGATGAGGCTGCGGTGGCGCAGCGCCCATTCGGAAAGGTTGAAGCGCATGGCGGCCTCAGCGCGCGGCGGCGGCTTGGGCGACCGCGACCGGACGGTTGTCGCGGTCGACCGGCTGCACCTTCTGTCCGTCGCGCAGCAGATGTCCGCCGGCCGCGACGACCCATTCGTCCGCCCGCAGGCCGGACTTCACCGGCACGCGGTCCTCGCCGAACGCGCCGGTCTGCACCGTGCGCAGCTTCGCCGTCGAGGTCTTCGCGTCGACGACGAACACCGAGGCATTGCCGTTCTCGCGCTGGAGCGCGGCGATCGGCACGCTCAGCGAGCCGTTGCCGTTGGTGGGCAGGTAGACGCGGGCGCTCTGGCCCAGGTCGATCGCGCCGGCCGGCGCATCGACGGTCACGCGCGCGGCGAACGTGCGGGATGCCGGATCGGCCGCCGGCGCGATCTCGCGGATGCGGCCGTTCCAGCGCTGGCCGGGGCGCGACCAGGCTTCGACCTGCACGGCCTGTCCCGGGCGGACGTTCGCGATCATGCCTTCGGGCAATGCGAAGGCGACTTCGCGCACGCCGTCGGCGGCGAGCGTGAACACCGACTGCCCCGCCGCGACGACCTGCCCCGCTTCGGCCTGGCGCGCGGCGATGACGCCATCGCGCGTGGCGCGCAACTGCGAGTAGGCGGCCTGGTTGCGGGCGACTTCCAGGTCGGCGCGCGCGGCGTTGACCTGACCCTGCGCGGCGGTGGCGGCGGCGTTCTGGGCGTCGAGGGTGGAACGGCTCACCAGCTGGTCGTTCGCGAGCTTCGCGAAACGGGCCTGGTCTGCGCGGGCACGGCCGAGTTCGGCCTCGGCGGCGGCGAGTTGCGCCTGCGCGGCGCGGGCCTGGGCCTGGAGGTCGCCGGGATCGAGCGTCGCCAGCACCTGCCCGGCGCGCACGTGGTCGCCGACATCGACGTTGCGCTGCACGAGCTTGCCGCCGACGCGGAACGACAGCGGGCTTTCCTCACGCGCCCGGACTTCGCCGGCGAACGCGCTGGCGGTGTGGTCGGACGCGGTCGGGCGGGTCACCAGCACCGGGCGCGGCGCTTCCTCGACCGCGTCGCCCTGGCCGCAGGCGGCCATCAGGAAGGGAGTACAGCCGAGCAGCGTCCATGCGGCGAGTCGGAACGCAATGGAAGGGGAACTGCGCATTGCGGGGGTCCCTGCGGTTAATTAATGTACCTGTGAGTACTGTATAAATATCAAACTGATTAGTCTAGTATTGCCGCATGACCGCTTCACGCCAGCCCGCCGCGCCCCGCACGGGCGCCGCCAGCCCGCCGGCCGCTCCTGACAAGGCGGGCGCTCCCGCGAAACCGGCCGGCCCCGGCCGTCCGAAGGACATGGGCAAGCGCGCCGCCATCCTGGAGGCGGCGAAAAGAATGTTTACTCAGCACGGCTTCGACGGCGCGAGCATGGACCAGATCGCGGCCGAAGCCGGCGTCTCCAAGCTCACCGTCTACAGCCACTTCGGCGACAAGGACGCGCTGTTCCTCGCCGCGGTCGAATCGCACTGCGATCTGTCCCTGCCGTCCTCGCTGTTCGAGCCCTCGCCCGACACGCCGTTGCGCGATCGGCTGATGGACATCGCCCGCGCGTTCTATTCGATGGTGACCGCTCCGGAGGCGATCGCCGGCCATCGCATGCTGTGCTCCCCGCAGATGTCGAACTCCGGTTTGCCGAAGCTGTTCTGGGAGGCCGGCCCGATGCGCGTGCAGGCCGATTTCGCGGCGCTGCTGCAGCGGCGCATCAAGGCCGGCGAGCTGGAAGTGCCCGATGTCGCACGCGCCGCCGGACAGTTCTTCAGCCTGCTCAAGGGCGAGCCGCACGCCTGCCTGGTGTTCGGCGGCCCGGGGCCGGCGGATGCGGAAATCCAGGCGCACCTGGCCGCGGCGGTGGACCTGTTCCTGCGCGCCTACCAGGTGCGGGACGCCGCGCCGGGCAAACCTGCCGGCGCAGGACGGTCGCGCCGATGACATCGGTCTTGGTTACTTCTGGCACTCAGTCGCTTCCGGGGGCGCCGCCATCCTGTGCGCCGCGCCCGCGACGGCCGGCAGCGGCATTCCCGGTACAATTCGCGGTCTTCCGCGCGAGAGTCACGTAATGAGCACCCCCATGGATTACAGCAAGGCACGCGAATTGATGGTCGAGCAGCAGGTACGTCCCTGGGACGTGCTCGACGGCCGCGTGCTCGACGTGATGGCGGCGCTGCCGCGGGAGGCGTTCCTGCCGGTGGCGCACCGCAATCTCGCCTACGGCGACCTGGCGCTGCCGCTGGGCCATGGCGAGTTCACGATGAAGCCGGTGCTGCAGGGCCGCGCCCTGCAGGCGCTCGCGCTGGATCCGGCCGACGACGTGCTCGTGATCGGCGCCGGCACGGGTTACCTGGCCGGCTGCGCAGGCCGCCTCGCGCGCGATGTCGTCGCGCTGGAGCGCCACGCCGACCTCGCGCAGGCCGCGACCGCCGCGCTGTCCGAGCAGGCCGTGGACAACGCCCACGTCATCGTCGCCGACGCCTTCGCCTGGACGACCGATCGCCGCTTCACCGCGATCCTGGTCGCCGGTGCGGTGGACACCATCCCGCAGCGTTTCATCGACTGGCTGGAGCCGAACGGCCGCATGTTCATCGTGCGCGGTCGCTCGCCGGCGATGGAAGCGGTGCTGGTGCGCAACGATGTCAACGCGCCGCGCATCCAATCGTTGTTCGAAACCGATCTTCCCTATCTTGCCGGCGCGGCCCCCGCCCCGGCGTTCAAGTTCTGACGCAGTACCCCCCACACGCCTGCAGAACGCGGGCGGCTCAACAAGAACGCAAAACGGACAAGGACATCGCATGATCCGCCGCCCGCTCGTCATCGCCCTCGCCGCTGCCGTGAGCCTGTCGGCCCTGTTGCCGGCCACGGCCTCCGCCGAAGACCTCCTGCAGACCTACGAGCTGGCACGTACCGCCGATCCGCAACTCGCGGCGGCCGAGTCCAACCGCCTGGCCATCCGCGAAGGCGCGGTGCAGACGCGCGCGGCGATGCTGCCGCAGATCGACGGCTCGGCCTCGATCACCAAGGGTCGCAGCTACCAGCGCGGCAACACGTCGATCGATCCCGACGGCGGCATCAACACCGGCGACAGCGACACCGAGAGCACCACGCGCAGCACCGGCGTGAACCTCAGCCAGATGGTCTACGACCGCGCGAACTTCACCCGCCACAAGAGCGCGAAGGCGCTCTCGCAGGCGGCGGATTTCCAGCTCGCCGCGTCGGGCAACGACCTGATCACGCGTACGTCGGAAGCGTATTTCAACGTGCTGATCGCGCTGGAATCGCTGGCCGCCGCCGAAGCCGCCGAAACCGCGCTGAAGAAGCAGTTCGACTACGCGTCCAAGCGACTGGAAGTCGGCCTGGCGCCGATCACCGACGTGCACGAAGCCCGCGCCCAGTACGACAGCGCGCGCGCCAACACGATCCTGGCCCGCAACGCGGTCGAGGATTCGTACCAGGCGCTGGCGGAAATCACCGGCCAGCAGATCCGCAACGTGCGTGGCCTGCCGAAGGACTACCAGCCCTCGCTTCCGGAATCGCGCGACGCCGACGGCTGGGTGCAGACCGCCATCGAGAACAACCCTGCCCTGCGCGCGAAGGAACTGCAGGTCGCCTCCACCGAGGCCGACGTCGAGACCGCGCGCGCCGGCCACTGGCCGCGCCTGTACCTCAACGGTTCCTATGGCGACTCCGAAACCTGGGGCGAACGCGAGATCCTGGACGCCACGCGCGACATCGACGGCCGCACCTTCGGCCCGTCGGTCGGCCTGACGCTGTCGGTGCCGATCTTCTCCGGCGGCGCCACGCAGTCGGGCGTGCGCCAGGCGCTGGCGCGCCGCGACGTCGCGCAGGATGAGCTGGAACAGCAGAAGCGCCTGCTCGTGCGCAACACGCGCAACGCCTACCAGACGCTGGTGGCAAGCATCAGCGAAGTCGAGGCGCGACGCCTCGCGCTGGTCTCGGCGCAGGCCGCGTACGACGCGTCGCAGGTCGGCCTGGAAGTCGGTACGCGCACGGTGCTGGACGTCCTGCAGAACCAGAACAACCTGTTCACCGCGCAGCTCGAGTTCGCCCGCGCGCGCTACAACCACCTGCAGAGCCGCCTGTTGCTGGAACAGGCCGCCGGCACGCTCGACGTCGCCGACGTGCAGGACGTGAACCGCCTGCTCACCGCGGACACCGAGTCGCAGCTGTCGCCGGGCGATGTTCCGGGGTGAGGTAGGCCGCTTACGCGGCGCTGCCGCGTGGCCTGCCGAACGCCCGGCCATGGATGGCCGGGCAAGGCGCTCGGTCGCCGACTACGAACCGCCACGGATGGCAACGACCGTTCCCAAAAGCAGTTGCCCGCTCTGCCCAGTGATGGACGTAGCGTGGTGTAAGTCTTAAAGCAGCCCGTCGATCGGAATGCCCAGCGCCGCCGCTTCGGCGCCGCAATCTTCCGAAGGCGCCTGTCCTGCGGCGCGCATCGACTGCACTTCCTGCGTCGCGGCGGCGACATCGGCCTGGAAGGTGGCGTTGGACTGCAGCTTCGCGAACGTGCCGGAGGCGATCGTGCGCCCGGCCAGGACATCGCTCTGCCAGTGCGCGTTGCACACCAGGCGGCTCTCGCCGAATGCGCGTCCGCGCGCAAGCAATGCGTCGGTGCGGTCGGGCGCGATCTGCGTCAGCACCAGCGCCCACATCCAGCCGATCGAGGTATGTCCGGACGGATACGAACCATCGTTGCGCAGCGCCGCCTCGTCCTTCGGCGCGCACGTGCCTTCCTTGTAGAAGACGAAGGGCCGCGTGCGCTTGTAGTGGTCCTTCGCCGCATACGTGGCGAGCCCCGCGTCGGTCGCCGTGCGGCGGAGCAGTTGATAGAGCCGCGGCGAACCCTGCTGCGACACCGGCACCCCGAGCGCGCACGAGAAAGCGCCCGCAACGTGCGGGAAGCCCAGATCCGCATCGAAGGTCGCCAGCGTGTCGCGCGCGGTGCCGCGCAGCTTCTGCGACGCGCGGCTGACCGCCTGGTCCTGCTTGAAGGCCGGCGAACCTTCCTCCGGCGGCGCGGGCAGCAGTTTCAGGCTGTTGGGCAGGTCGCGCCCGAGATAGCCCGCCAGTATCCCCGGGCGGATTTCCGGCACGGCTTCGGCGATCGAAGGCGCCGTCGCGGCCGGAAGCATCGATGGGGCCTCCGTCTGCGTCGCCGGCTTCGTCGCGCAGGCAGACAGTGCGAAGGTCGCCGCGATTGCGATCGCCGACGTCGCCAGTGACGCGATGCCATGCGGCAGGTGCTTTCCGGAGGACTGGCCCACGTCACTTGCTCCTTCAGGTGATCTCCGTCGCCAGATGCATCACCGGGCGTTGACGGGCCGTGAAGTGTGCCGGCGCACGCGGGCCCGCACCATCGGAGGAATCGGAAGAAGCCGCGGACTCAGGTCGCCGGCGGAAGCAGCGGCGCGAGCAGTTCGATCGTGCGGGCGAGCGCCCCGCGACCGGTTTCCACCAGCGCGCGACCGGCCTCGGTCATGCGTTGCCGACGCTGTGGATTGCCCAGCAGTTCGGCCAGCGCGCGCTCGACGTGCTCCGCGTCCGGCGCGACGCACAGTGCGCCGGCGTCCTCCAGGCGCTGCGCGATCTCGACGAAGTTGTGCAGGTGCGGGCCGGTGACGATGGCGGTGCCGGTCGCCGCGGGTTCGAGCAGGTTGTGCCCGCCGATCGCCTGCAGGCTGCCGCCAACGAAGGCGACGTCGGCGCAGGCGTAGAAGCTCATCAATTCGCCCAGCGTGTCGATGACGAAGACCGCATCGTCGGCCTGCGGCCACTGCTGGCGGGAGCGCGTGGACACGGACCAGCCCGCGGTTCGCGCGAACTCCGCGACGGGACGGAAGCGTTCGGGATGGCGCGGCGCCCACAGCAGCAGCAGGTCGGGGAAGCGCGCGCGCAACTGGCGATGGATGGCTATCACCGCCGGTTCCTCATCCTCGTGCGTGCTCGCGGCGATCCACACCGGACGGCCGCCGCACCGCGCGCGGCACAGGCCGGCGAAGCCGGCGAGGTCCTCGGGCACGGCGACGTCGAACTTGAGATTGCCAACGACCGCCACCTGCTCCGGGCTCGCGCCCAGGCGCACGAAGCGCTCGCCGTCGGCACGCGACTGCGCGGCGACGGTGCGCACCGTGCGCAGCGCGCGCGCGACCAGCGGCGCGAGCACGCGGTAGCCGCGCAGCGAACGCTCCGACAACCGCGCGTTGAGGATCACCGCCGGGATGCCCGCATCGCGGCAGCCGAACAACAGGCTCGGCCACAGCTCGGTTTCCATGATCAGCGCCGCATGCGGACGGTAATGCGCGAGGAACCGCCCCACCGCACCGGGCAGGTCGTAGGGAAGGTAGACGTGTTCGACCGCATCGCCCCACAGCGCCTGCACGCGCTCGGAGCCGGTCGGGGTGATCGTGGTGACCAGCAGGCGCAGGTCCGGCCGCGCGCGACGCAGCGCGTTGACCAGCGGAACGGCGGCGTTCACCTCGCCCACCGACACCGCATGCACCCACAGCGTGCGCATCGGCGCGGCATCGCCGTAGAACGCGTAACGCTCCTGCCAGCGCAGGAAATACGCCGGCTGGCGCAGCCCGCGCCAGATCAGGTGGTAGACCGTGATGGGCGCCAACAGATACAGGGCGACCGAATACAGGCCGCGCAGGAGGCGCTCGATGGAGTCCGTCGGCATCGGCATAAGGATAACGAAGCCGGTGACGGCCGGGCGAAGAACATCGCATCGATCGTCGACGCACGACCGCGTCTACTGCATGCGGGCATCGGCCCCGTAGAATCGCCGGATGCCCAAGGCAGTCGAATCCCCCACGTCCCCGCCCCCGCCGCCACTCGGTCCGCGTCACTGGCCGATGTGGCTCGCGCTCGGCGTGATGTGCCTGGGCGCGCGTTTGCCGTGGTCGTTGCAGCGGGGACTGGGCAGGATCATCGGCGCGATCGCGTTGCGCATCGGCACCTCGCGTCGCAAGGCGGCACGGATCAACCTGGAGCTGTGCTTCCCCGAGATGCCGGCGGAGCAGCGCGAACGCCTGCTGCGCGAAAGCTTCCGCGACCTGGGCATCGGCTTCTTCGAGTTCGCGCGCGCCTGGTGGGGCTCGGCCACGCCGATGCGCCGCACCGTGCGCATCGAAGGGCTGGAACTGCTGGACGGCATCCGCGCGCAGGGCCGCGGCGTGCTGATGGTGTCGGGCCACTTCATGACGCTGGAGATGTGCGGTCGCCTGATGTGCGACCACCTGCCGCTGGCCGGCATGTACCGGCGCCACCGCAGTCCGGTGATGGAATGGGCGGTCAAGCGCGGTCGCCTGCGCTACGCGAAGGCGATGTTCACCAACGACGAAGTCCGCGCGGCGATCCGCCACCTCAAGCAGGGCGGTTTCCTCTGGTACGCGCCGGACCAGGACATGCGCGGCAAGGACACGGTGTTCGCGCCGTTCTTCGGCGTGCCGGCGGCGACGATCACCGCCACGCACCAGTTCTCGCGGCTGAGCGGCTGCGCGGTGGTGCCGTTCTTCCATCGCCGCGAGGGCGCCGACTACGTGCTGCGCATCGGCGCGCCGCTGGAGGATTTCCCGTCGAGCGACGCCGCCGTCGATTCCACCCGCGTCAATGCGGCGATCGAAGCGATGGTGCGCGAGGCGCCGACCCAGTACCTGTGGATCCACCGCCGCTTCAAGCGCCGGCCGCCCGGCATGACCTCGCCCTACGGCAAGCGCTGAAGGCTATTCGCGCGCGAGCAGGCTGCCCGCGTACAGCGCGGCGAGCAGCAGCGTGAGGCCGCCCCAGAAGGTCGAATAGAACGCCAGGTGCGTGTTGAGCGGGAACAGCGTCACCGCCAGCGCCCACATCGCCGGACGCGCGCGTTCGCGGGCCTGCTCGTCGGCGAAGCGCCATGCGCGCCACGCCAGCGCGAGGCCCGCCAGCCACATCAGCATGCCGAACGCGCCGGTTTCGCTGAGCACTTCCAGCACGATCTGGTGCGCGTGCAGCGCCGGGCCCGTGCCCCACACGGCGAGCGCTCCGGGCTCGGGATCGCAGGCCGGGAACGCCTCGCGGAAGCCGCGCGCGCCGACGCCGTTGATCGGATGCTCGCGCACCATGCACAACGCCGCGCTCCAGATGCGCGCGCGTCCGGACAGCGCGCTGTCCACGCCTTCCACGTCGGCGGACACCGCATGCGCCGTGCGCGCGATGCGTTCGCGCACCTGCGGCGATGTGATGGAGAGCGTGCCGACCGCGATGGCGCCGATCGCGAACACGCCGATCAGCTTCTTCCAGCCCACCAGCCGCCAACCCGACAGCACCAGCGCGAGCGCATAGGTGATCCACGACGCGCGCGAACCGGCCAGCACCATCACCACGCCCACCGCGGCGGCGGCAAGCAGCCAGCCGACCGTGCCCATGCGCCGTCCGCAGGCGAACAGCAGGAACGGCGACAGGCTCGCCAGCACCGGCCCGAGCTTGAGGTTGCACGGACCCAGCACGCCGCTTAGGCGGTCCACGCCGGCGACTTCCTGCGGCGTGCACATGCCGTGGCCGCTGATGGCGATCTTGATGCCGTCGATGCCGGAGAACAGCGGGCTCGTGCCGGTGGCCGCCTGCACCAGCGCGTCCAGCGTCCAGATGCCGACGATGATCGCCAGTCCGCCGAAGGTGATGCGCCGTCCGCGCGGATCGGCCACCGCCGAGGCGACCAGCCACAGGAACGGCAGGTAGCGCAGGTCCACCGCCGCTTCGCGCAATGCGCGCGCGGGGTCGATCGCGTCGATCGCCGACACCAGTTCCGGCGTCCAGTAGGCGAAGAACAGCACGCTGGTGAGCGCCCATGCGGGGTTGCTCAGCAGTTGCTCGCCGCCACGGAACCGCGACAGCGCCAGATGGACGATCGCCACCAGCGCGCCGAGGACCAGCACGCCTTCCGCATAGCCCGGTGCCGGCCACAGCGCGACATACGCCAGGATCCACGCCGGCGCCCAGCGCCAGCCGCGCACGCGCGGCCCGGCCGAAGTGGCGTCAGCGGGGTTCATCGATGAGCTCGGCGTAGACGGCAAGCGTGGCCTCCTGCATCGCACGCAATGAATGCGGAATCGTAGCCGGCGGCGCAGGCGGATGCGTAAGAAGTTCGTAGCCGCCGCGGCGCAGTGCGTCGAGGTCGAACGGTGCCACCGCACAGCCGGGTTGCCACTTCGCCAGCAGTTCGCCGACACCCCCGTGCGCCCAGCCGAGCACCGGACGCCCGACCGACCAGGCTTCCAGCACCGTGCGCCCGAACGCCTCGGGCTTGCGCGAAAGCTGCAGCACCACGTCGCTGGCCGCATAGGCGCGCGCGATCGCATCGGTCGGCGCGGTGAAGGCGACCGCCTCGGCGATGCCGAGCGTCGCCGCTTCGCGTTCGAGTTCGGCGATGTACGCCTCGCGCCCGGCCTCGCGCGCGCCGGGGAGCCAGAGGCGCGCGTCGATTCCGTCCGTGCGCAGCCGCGATAGCAGCGCGAGCGCGTCCGCATGTCCTTTCAGGCGCGTGCCGCGACCTGGCAACAGCAACAGCGGCCCGTCGCCGCCCAGCGCGGGGTGGAGCGACGCGGCCCAGGCACGCGCTTCGTGATCGGGACAAGCCGCGCGCGGAAACGTGCGTGGATCGATGCCGCGCGGGATCACCCGCAGCTTCGCCGCATCGACCCTGGGGTAATGGCGCAACACGAATTCGCGCACGGTGCCGGACACGCAGATCACGCGTTCGCCGCGCGTCATCACCGCGCTGTAGCGCGACGGCGAATTGAGCCCGTGCACGGTCGTCACCCAGCGCGGACGCTTCGAAGCCGGCAGGCCCCGCAGGGCGAATTCGCCGACCCATGCGGGCAGGCGCGAACGCGCATGCACGAGGTCCACGCGCTCGCGCCCGATGAGCGCGCGCAACGCGAATACGTGGCGGAAGGTCAGCAGCGACTTGCGGCCGATGTCGAGCGCGATGTGCTCGGCGCCGAGCGCGGTCAGGCGCGGCACCAGCCGCCCGCCTTTCGACACGACGATGGCGCGATGGCCGGCGTCGACCAGCGCCTGGGCGATCTCGAGGGTGGAACGTTCGACGCCGCCCGATTCGAGGGCCGGGAGCAGCTGGACGACGGTCAGCCGGCGCATGCGCGGCTCCGCGGCGGGTGTTCGCGGCACCGGCGTCGGGCGGGGATCAGTCTTCCAGCACGAAATGCGCGCCGCAGTACGGGCACTGCGACTCCCCGCCTTCGGCTTCGATCGGCAGGTACACGCGCGGATGCGAATTCCACAGCGCCATCGAGGGCAGCGGACAGCTCAGCGGCAGGTCGGCGCGGTGCACGACGTAGCGCTGCTGGGCGTTGGCCTGGGTCGGATGGGCGTTGGCTGCGGTCATGATCGGACGGTGTGGCGACGCGGGGCCGCAAGTTTACCAGCCCCGGCGCGAAGACCGCCGCCGCACGGCGGTTATTCGGGCAGGTCGAACAGCAGCACCAGCGCGCGTCCGTCGCCGCCGCCCTGGAGGCGCAGCGTGCCGGCCTCGCCGCGCAGGCCCAGCGCGTCGCCGGCCGCGAGCGGCGTGTCCTCGTTGACCGTCACCCGGCCCGACACGACCTGCACCCAGTACAGCCGGGAAAGATCCAGCTCGAACTCGGCCGTCTCGCCGCGATCGAGCCGCACCTGCAGCACCCGCGCGTCCTGCCGGATCGCCAGGCTGCCGTCGGCACCGTCGCCCGAGGCGAGCAGCGTCCAGCCCCGTGCATCCGCCGGCACGGCCGCACGCCGGGCGTAGGCGGGCGCGTGGTTCAGGCGCGAAGGCTGGATCCACATCTGCCACAGGTGCAGCGGTCCGGACGCGGACGCGTTGCGTTCGGCGTGCTGCACGCCGTGGCCGCCGCTGAGCCATTGCAGTTCCCCGGCGCGAACGGTGCCGCTGCCGCCGATCGCGTCCTCGTGCGCGAGTTCGCCTTCGACGACGAACGCCAGCAGTTCCATGTTCGCGTGCCGCGCGGTGTCGAAACCGGCGCCGGCTTCGAGGCGATCCTCGTTGAGCACGCGCAACGGGCCAAAGCCCATCCACTCGGGGTCGTAGTAGCCGCCGAAGGAAAAGGCGTGGCGGCCTTCGCGGCCCTCTGCGGTGGAATGGCCACGGGAGTTGGCGGGGCGGTGGACGATCATCGTTGTTTTCGTCATTCCAGCGAAAGCTGGAGCCCATTTTGCCCTTTCGGGCCGTGCTTCCGCTCGCTTTCCTGCGAGGGACACTTTTCGCGCCCGGTGGCGCGCGTGTCGATGACGGGCTGCGTTCGATGGATGCGAGGTTCGGGGCGTCGTGCATTGGGCCGTGTCATCGGCGCAAGCCGTCGGCGCATCACCGCATCGCACGTCACGCCCCTCACCCCAACCCCTCTCCCGCAGGGAGAGGGGCTCAAAGCACAAACCGTCTTACTTCGCCGCCACAACCGCTTCGGTCGTGATGCGGATCGTCACGTTGTCGCTCACGTTCGGCGCGTACTTGTCCACGCCGAAGTCGCTGCGCTTGATCGTCGTGGTCGCGTCGAAACCCGCCGCGGCGCGCTTGGCCATCGGCTGCTCGCCGATCTTGTTGATCGTGGTGTCGAGCACCACCGGCCTGGTCACGCCCTTGATGGTCAGATCGCCGAACACGCGCAGCTTCTTGTCGCCGGCGGCTTCGACCTTGGTGCTCTTGAAGGTGATGTTCGGGAACTTCTCGGCGTCGAAGAAATCGGCGCTGCGCAGGTGCTCGTCGAACTTCTCCACGTGCGAATCCAGGCCCGCCAGCGGGATCGTCACTTCGACCTTCGAGGTGCCGACGTTGGTCGGATCGTAGGTGATGCTGCCGTCGACCTGGCCGAAATGCGCGACCGGGTTGGAGAAGCCGAAGTGGCTCCAGCTGGCGACCACGTCGGTGTGGTTCGGGTCGATCTTGTAGGTGACGGGCGCGGCGAAGGCCGCGGTGCTGGCGGCGATCAAAGCCGCGGTCAGGGCGATGCGCTTGAACATGGAGGGCTCCGGTGTGGGTGTCGGACGAACGGGTACTGCGGGATTACAGGATCCGCGCCGCCTCGTCGAAGGACAGTCGCGGCGAGCGGGGGAACAGCCTGGCCGTGTCGCCATGGCCAAGGTTGATCAGGAAATTCGACTTGATCTTCGTGCCGGCGAAGAAGGTTTCATCGACCAGCGCGTTGTTGAAGCCCGACATCGGGCCGGTGTCCAGGCCCAGCGCACGCGCGGCCATCAGCACGTAGGCGCCCTGCAGGCTGCCGTTGCGCAGCGCGATGGTGGCGAGGTCGGCCTCGGGTTTCCCGTCGAACCAGCCGCGCGCGTCGGTGTGCGGGAACAGGTACGGCAGCTTCTCGTAGAACGAGAGGTCGTAGGCGACGATCGCCGTGACCGGCGCGGCCATGGTCTTGGCATGGTTGCCTTCGTCCAGCGCGGGGCCGAGCTTGGCCTTGGCTTCCTTCGACTTCACGAACACCAGCCGCAGCGGCGACATGTTGGCGCTGGTCGGGCCCCACTTGGCCAGGTCGTAGAGCTGGCGCAGGGTCTCGTCGCTGACCTCGCCCGTGAGTTCGTTGTGCGTGCGGGCGGTGCGGAAGAGCTGGTCCAGCGCGGACTCGGGCAGCGGGGCGGTGGCTTGCGACATCGTGTACTCCAGGAAAGATCGCGCCGATGCCGCGATCGAAGGTTCGAGAGTGTAGAGTCTGACACGTTCGCAACAGCCGACTGATCCGGAACGGATTAATCACAAACGTGCAACGAACGAGGACCGATCAACGCCGTACCGCAGCCGCGACTTCACGCGGCCCCGCGACCTGGACCCTGACCGACGGCCACGCCGGCAACGTGCGGCAGGCGCAGGCGCTGGCCGCCGCGCTGGGCGAGCCGTTCCGCGCCTGGACGCTGGCGCCGCGCACGCCCTGGCGCTGGTTCGCGCCGCGCGCCGTGCCCGGTTCGTCGAATGCGTTCGGCCCGACCTTCGAGCGGGCGATGCGGACGCCGCCGTCGCTCGCCATCGGCTGCGGTCGCCAGTCCGCGCTGGCGACGCGGCTGTTGCGATCGCGCGGCGCACGTGCGGTGCAGATCCTCGATCCCAGAATCGACACGCGCCACTGGGACCTGGTCATCGCGCCCGAACACGACGGCCTTCGCGGCGACAACGTTGTCACGCTGGTCGGCAGCCTGCATCCGGTGGACGACCTGTGGCTCGCGGCCGGCCGCCACGCGTTCCCCGAGCTCGGCGCCCTGCCCGGCCCGCGCACCGCCTTGCTCATCGGCGGCGCCAGCGCGCACGCGCGGTTCGACGGCGACACCTACGAAACGCTGCTGGAACGCGTCGAACGCATCGCACGCGAGGAAGGCGGCAGCGTGCTCGCGACCACCTCGCGCCGCACGCCGGCGCACGTGGGCTCGTCCTTGCGCGATCGTCTGCGCGGCGTCCCCGGCCTGATCTGGACAGACGGCGCCGACGGCCCGAACCCCTACGCCGGCCTGCTCGCCTGGGCCGACCGCATCGTCTGCACTGCCGACTCGGTCAACATGCTGTCCGAAGCCTGCGCGACGTGGGTGCCGGTGTTCGTCGCGGGACACGAGCAGATCGAAGGCCGGCCACGACGGTTCGTCGAGTCGGTGCTGCAAAGCAGTCGCGTGCGCGCGTTGGACGAGACGCTGGAACCGTTCGCCGTGAAGCCGCTGCGCGAGACGGCGCGCGTGGCGGCGGAAGTGGCGACGCGCCTATCGATCGGTCGCGACGCGAAGTAACGACGTCGTCGCACGCCTCAGCCGTCGAACACCAGCCCATGCGCATGCGTCGCGGCGATGATCGCTTCGCGCGCGCTTGCGATGCCGTCGTCGATCGGCAATCGCCGCGGGCGGCGGTCGAGCGTGCACGCCAAACCGGCATCGACGAGCCTGCCGTGGGCCTGCGTCAGCGCGTCGATCTCGTCGGCGCCGAGCCATCCGCTTTCGCCGATGACCCCGATGAGTTCTCGCGTGTTGCGTGAGGCGAGCCACTGCGCGTGCTGCGACGAATGCGCGAGCACGGCGTACTGCAGCAGGAATTCCAGATCCACCAGGCCGCCTTCGCCCTGCTTCAGGTCGAATGCGGACGCGTCGCTGCGATCGAGTTCCGCACGCATGCGACGGCGCATCGACACCACGTCCTCGCACACGCGCTGCGTGTCGCGTTCGCGCGACAGCGTCTGGCGCCGCACGTCCTCGACGTCGGCGCCGAGCGATTCGTCGCCGGCGACGAAACGCGCACGCACCAGCGCCTGGTGTTCCCACGTCCAGGCGCGATCGCGCTGGTAGTCGCGGTAACTCGCCAGGCTCGACACGAGCAGCCCTTTCGCGCCGTCGGGACGGAGCCGCACGTCGACGTCGTACAACCGTCCCGCGCCGGTGACCGCGCCGAGCAGCGCGACGACCTT
Organism: Lysobacter sp. SCRH-1R; assembly: GCF_057747855.1. Classification (NCBI taxonomy): domain Bacteria; kingdom Pseudomonadati; phylum Pseudomonadota; class Gammaproteobacteria; order Lysobacterales; family Lysobacteraceae; genus Lysobacter; species Lysobacter sp. SCRH-1R. The sequence continues at coordinate 3,558,370 of NZ_CM173227.1, forward strand.
CTGCGCGACGCGCGCGAACCAGCGCGTGGCTTCGAGCGGACGCGCGCCCTCGGAATGCGCGTGCTCGCCGCCGGGGGCGTCGTAGATGAAGACCAGATCGAGATCGGAGCCGAAACCGAGTTCCTCGCCGCCGAGACTGCCGTAGCCGATCACGGCGAAACGCGCGCCGGGTACGCGACCGTGCGCGTCGGCGACCTCGTGTTCCGCCAGGCGCAGCACGCGCATCACCACGCCATCGGCGAGCCACGCGAGCTGCCGCGCGCCGTCCACCGCCGACAATCGGCCGTCGCGCAACGCCATGGCGATGCGGAAGCTGAGCGCCTGGCGGACTTCGTTCAAGGCCTGCAACACGGCTTCGGCATCGTCGTCCGCGTCGCGCGCGACCTCCGCGCACGCGGCGTGCAGTTCGTCGCGACCGGGCAGCGGACCGGCCACGCGCGCGTCGAGCAGCTCGTCCAGCAGCAGCGGATACGACGCGAGCCGTTCGGCCAACAGCGCGCTGTGCGTGACGACTTCGACCAGCCGCGCGAGCGCGACCGGCTGTTCGTCCAGCAGCGCGAGGTACGCACTGCGACGCAGCACGTTGTGCAACAGCGCGAGCAGGCGTCGCAGCGCGAGCATCGGTTCGCTCGACGCGGCGGCGGCCTGCAGCAGCGCCGGCATCACGCGATCGAGCCGCGCACGCGCGTTGTCGGACAGGCCGCGCACACCGGGACTGCGCGCGAAATCGCGCAGCGGGCCATCCGCGTTGCCCGCTTCGATGAAGCCGGCGTCGGCGAGCGCTTCGCTGTCGCCGCCCTCGGGCAGCGCGCGCCAGTACGTGGTCAGTGCGTCGGGGGCGTTCCTGCGTCGGCGCGGCGCGAGCAGCGCCTCGAACTCCGCGGTGACGCGCCCACGCTGCGCATCCAGCGCGTCGCGCAGCGCGGGCCAGTCGTCGAAACCAAGCGCGAAGGCGATGCGGTCGCGGTCGTCCTCGCGTTCGGGCAGCGCATGGGTCTGCGCATCGCGCAGCATCTGCAGGCGGTTTTCCAGGCGACGCAGGAAGCGGTACGCCTGCGCGAGCAGATCGCCCGCATCGGCGGACATCTGCCGAGCCTCGACCAGCGCACGCAGCGACGGCAGGAGCCGGCGATCGCGCAGGTTCGGCTCGCGACCGCCGTAGATCAGCTGCAACGCCTGCACGAGGAATTCGATTTCGCGAATGCCGCCCGGCCCGCGCTTGATGTCGTCGGCCAGTTCCTTGCGCGCGACTTCGGCGGTGATCGCCGCCTTCATGCCCCGCAGGCCGTCGAGCGCGCCGAAATCCAGGTAACGGCGATAGACGAACGGACGCAGGCTGTCGAGGAAGCGCTCCCCCGCCTGCGCATCGCCGGCGACGGGGCGCGCCTTCTGCCAGGCGTAGCGCTCCCAGTCGCGGCCTTCGCGCTGGAAGTACTGCTCCATCGCATTGAACGACCACGCCACGCGGCCGGCGTTGCCGTAGGGGCGCAGGCGCAGGTCTACGCGATGGCAGAAGCCGTCGACGGTGGGTTCGTCCAGCAGCTTGGCGAGTTGCTGCCCCAGGCGGGCGAAGTAGTGCTCGGCTTCGAGCGGACGCGCGCCGTCGCTGCTGCCGTCGTGCTCGTAGGTGTAGACCAAGTCCACGTCGGAACTGAAGTTGAGTTCGCCGCCGCCGAGCTTGCCCAGGCCGAACACGACCAGCCGCAGGGCGTTGCCATCGCGATCGCGCACCACGCCGTGGCGCTGCGCGAACTCGCCTTCGGTGGCGTCGAGCGCCATCTGCAGGCAGCGTTCGGCCAGATGCGTGCTGCCGGCGAGCGTGGCGTCCACGTCGTCCAGGCCGAGCACGTCGCGCCAGATCAGGCGCGTGGAGCCCGCCGCGCGGTAACGGCGCAGCAGCGCGGGCCAGTCGCTCCGGTTGTCGGCGTCGAGCACGGGCTCCGCGGGCGGCCGGGCGCCATCGTCGTCGATCAGGGCTTCGAGCAGCTCCGGCTGCCGGACGAGCGTGTCTATGGCGAAGTCGCTGGCGATCGCCACGCGTTCGAGCCGGGCGATCGCGTGCGGGTCGGACAGGAGTTCGCCCCGATCGGGCACCGCCGCGCGCAGTCGCGCGAAGGCGCGGGCGAGGAGCGGTTCGAAGCGGGTGGGGGTCGAAGCGGACGCGGGGGAAGTCATCGCGCCGATTCTGTCATGCGCGTTCCACTCGTCGGCTGTCGCACCGGCGCGCGTGCCGCACTGCACCTTCCGACGAGCGGGCAAATAAAAAGCCCGCCCCGGTCGAACCGGTTGCGGGCCTGCTCCCTCCCCCACGTCGGGATGCGCGTTGATCGTGAAGGAACCGTTAGGTGCTTTGCACGCTGCACTGCAAAATAGAACTCAGCGGTTCAAATAGCGATCCAATGGGCGTCCGGCCGCCGCCCTGTTCAGCTTGCGGCCTCCCCGCACAGGATCGGGAAAAGAGGCAAAAAAGAACCCCGCATCGCTGCGGGGTTCTTCGTACAGCTTGTGACGGGGAGCCGGACTTAGAAGTCCATGCCGCCCATGCCGCCCATGCCGCCGGCGCCCGGCATCGCCGGCTCGTCCTTCTTCGGCAGCTCGGCGACCATCGCTTCGGTCGTGATCATCAGACCGGCGATCGACGCGGCGTTCTGCAGCGCGGTGCGGGTGACCTTGGTCGGGTCCAGGATGCCGAACTCGAGCATGTCGCCGAACTCGCCATTGGCCGCGTTGTAGCCGAACGCGCCCTTGCCTTCGATGACCTTGTTGAGGATGACCGAGGGCTCTTCGCCGGCGTTGGTCACGATCTCGCGCAGCGGCGCTTCCATCGCACGCAGCGCGATCTGGATGCCGTGGTTCTGGTCTTCGTTGGCGCCCTTCAGGCCCGAGATGGCGGCCTTGGCGCGCAGCAGCGCGACGCCGCCGCCCGGGACGATGCCTTCTTCCACGGCAGCGCGGGTGGCGTGCAGCGCGTCTTCGACGCGGGCCTTCTTTTCCTTCATCTCGACTTCGGTCGCGGCGCCGACCTTGATGACGGCCACGCCGCCGGCCAGCTTCGCCACGCGCTCCTGCAGCTTCTCGCGGTCGTAGTCGGAGGAGGTCTCCTCGATCTGCGCCTTGATCTGCTTGATGCGGCCTTCGATGCCCGAGGCTTCGCCGGCGCCGTCGATGATGGTGGTGTTCTCCTTGGAGACCTGCACCTTCTTCGCGCGGCCGAGGTCCTTGATGGTGGCCTTGTCCAGCTGCAGGCCGACTTCCTCGGAGATCACGGTGCCGCCGGTCAGGATAGCCATGTCTTCCAGCATCGCCTTGCGACGGTCGCCGAAGCCCGGGGCCTTCACGGCGCAGACCTTCACGATGCCGCGGATGGTGTTGACGACCAGCGTCGCCAGCGCTTCGCCTTCGACTTCCTCGGCGATGATCAGCAGCGGCTTGCCGGCCTTCGCGACGCCTTCCAGCACCGGCAGCAGGTCGCGGACGTTGGAGATCTTCTTGTCGTGCAGCAGGATGAACGGATCGTCCAGTTCGGCCTGCATCGACTGCTGGTTGTTGATGAAGTACGGCGACAGGTAGCCGCGGTCGAACTGCATGCCCTCGACGACGTCGAGTTCGTTCTCGAGGCCCGAGCCGTCTTCGACGGTGATCACGCCTTCCTTGCCGACCTTGTCCATCGCCTGCGCGATGAGGTCGCCGATGTTGGTGTCGCTGTTGGCCGAGATCGCGCCGACCTGGGCGATTTCCTTCGAGGTCGAGGACGGCTTGCTGATCTTCTTCAGCTCGCCGACGGCCTCGGTCACGGCCTTGTCGATGCCGCGCTTGAGGTCCATCGGGTTCATGCCGGCGGCGACGGCCTTCATGCCTTCGCGGATCAGCGCCTGCGCCAGCACGGTGGCGGTGGTGGTGCCGTCACCGGCGTTGTCGGAGGTCTTGGAAGCGACTTCCTTCACCATCTGCGCGCCCATGTTCTCGAACTTGTCGGCAAGCTCGATTTCCTTCGCGACGGACACGCCGTCCTTGGTGATGGTCGGGGCGCCGAAGCTCTTCTCGAGCACGACGTTGCGGCCCTTCGGGCCGAGGGTTGCCTTGACGGCATTGGCGAGGATGTTGACGCCGCGCACCATCTTGACGCGCGCGTCCTCACCGAAACGGATTTCCTTGGCTGCCATGGTTCTTAACTCCGGGATTCGTGATTCGTGAATTGTGATTCGTGAAAGCGACAACCGTGGGCTTCGTGATGCGGTAGGGATTCGTCAGCGCGTGGCGCTCTTTCGAATCACCAATCCCGAATCACGAATCACGGTTTCAGCCGAGCACGGCGAAGATGTCGTCTTCCTTCACCACCAGGTATTCGGTGCCGTCGAGCTTCACTTCGGTGCCGCTGTACTTGCCGAACAGCACCTTGTCGCCGGCCTTGACCTTCGGGGCGCGCACGTTGCCGTTGTCGAACACCTTGCCCTCGCCCACGGCGACGACTTCGCCCTTGATCGGCTTCTCGGTGGCCGAGTCCGGAATCACGATGCCGCCGGCGGACATCTTTTCTTCTTCCATGCGCTTGATGACCACGCGGTCGTAGAGCGGCTTGATATTCATGGCGACTGAAACCTCCGAAGAGTTCGTAAGTGGTTGATACAACGGAAAAAGTGACGGAATTTTAGCAGTCGCCCACGACGAGTGCCAAGGTCGCGGGCAAACAGAACCCGGCGAACCGGGATGCGGGGGAGATGGGGTGGCGGCGGAACCTTTCAAGGCCTGCGCGATGCATTGACGCATATCGCGAGGCTTCCGGCGCAAACGCGGGATGCGGGCGAACCCGGCAATCGCGCCGGGTTCGACGCGCCCAAAAAGAAAGAGCGCGTCCCGTGGAACGCGCCCTTTGGTATCGGAGTTGCCGTCCTGGCCCGGCGCCATCCCTGCGCACGTGCTCCGAACCGACGCCTGACACGGCGCACGTGAATGGTGTGCAGTTCGTCGCGTTCGAGCCAGAGGCGAGGTGGCCCAGCCTGCTGACCAGCGGTAGCCGCCTTGGCGCATTCTTTGGCAGAATCTGCGATCCGAGCGTGCTCCTCGTGGCGACGACGCTACCGTCAGCGCACAGCTTGGTGTGTATGTCGTTCACCTTGTGACCATCGGTAGCCAACATGACGCCCCAGCAGCGCATCCGTCTTGCCCGTCGCCACGCCGGCCTTTCGCAGGCCGCGCTGGGGTCGAAAGTGGGCGTGCAGCGAAGCGCCGTCGGCCATTGGGAAGCGACGCGCGGCAAGTTCCCCAGCGTGGCTCATTTGCGCGAGATCGCGCTGGTCACCGGGGTGCAGTTCGAATGGCTGGCGACCGGGCGCGGCAACATGAGCCTGTCGGCCGACACGGCGCTCGATTCGGTCGCGGCGGCCGACGCGATGCTGGTGGAGGACCCGCTGGAGCTGCGGCTGCTCACCGCGTTCCGCGCGGCGCCGACGCGTTCCAAGGCGCCGCTGGTGGAAGTGGTCGAACAACTGGCCGAGCTGCGCACCGGCCGTCCGCGCACCGCGGCGAAGGCGGCGGGCGCGTAAGGGCTCAGCCGCCGGCCATGCGCCGGATCGCCGCGGGCGGCAGCGCCGCGCAATCGGCGGCGGGAGCGAAGGCGGCGGTCGCGGTCTCGTCGCCCTGCACGAGTTGCAGCCGCCCGGCCGTCAGTGGCGCGGCGAGCACGGCGGTCCACACCGCGCGGATCGTGCCCTGCATCGGCGGTTCGGCCTGGGGCGCGCCCTTGGCGTCGATGTAGACCAGGTCATGGCCGGACGACACCAGCGGCTCGCCGGTCTCCACGTCGATCACGCGCAGGTTCGCCGGATCGCTCCAGCAGTCCATGGCGTTCTCGCAACTCAGGTCCAGGAGCAGGCGCGGCGTCGGCGCCGCCTGCACGCAGGCGGCGCGCACGTGGATGCCGTGGGCGTCGCCGGTCTGCGCGGCGGCCTGGCTGGACAGCACCAGCGCCAGCGCGGCCGACGCAAGGAGCGAGTGGGGGGACATCGGACCTCCTCGGCCGGCTCGGGGGACGCCGGCGCCGGCAGCCTACGCCATCCTGGGGAGGCCCGCGCAAGCCCGCCGTGGAACGTTGTGGGCCGGTCCGGCACGGGCGATGGCGGCGGGCAGGCCCTACACTGGCGCCCCTCATGCCCACGCCCGCCGACCCACGCGTGCGGCTGGTGCTCAGCACCTGCCCCGACGCCCGGACCGCCGACACCCTCGCCACCGCGCTGGTCGACGAGCGCCTGGCCGCGTGCGTGAACGTGCTGCCGGGCATCCGCTCGGTGTACCGCTGGCAGGGCGCGGTCGAACGCGGCGAGGAAGTGCTGCTGCTGATCAAGACCACCGCCGACCGCCAGGACGCGCTGGTCGAGCGCCTCAAGGCGCTGCATCCCTATGAACTGCCCGAGGCGCTCGCGGTCGAAGCCGTCGGCGGCCTCGCCGCCTACCTGCACTGGGTGGCCGAACAGACACGTGACGATGACTGATCCGATCCGAACGCGCGCCGCGCGCCTGCTGTCCCTCCTGCTTCCGCTCGCGCTCGCGTTCGCCGCGATGCCCGCCGCCGCGGCCATCGACCCCGACGACCTGCTGCCGGTGGACGACGCCTTCGCGCTGCGGGCCGAAGCGCCGTCGCCGGACCGCATCGAGATCCGCTGGCGCATCGCCGACGGCTACTACCTCTATCGCCACCGCATCGCCGTGCAGGCCGACGCCAGCTTCGCCGCACAGCCGCTGCAGCTGCCCAGGGGCGACGCGCACGAGGACGAGTTCTTCGGACGGGTCGAAACCTACCGCCAGGCGCTCACCGCCGTGCTCCCCGGCCAGGCCAGCGCGCGCCAGGTGACGCTGAAGATCAAATACCAGGGCTGCGCCGACGCGGGCATCTGCTACCCGCCGCAGACGCGCAGCCTGACCATCGCCCTGCCGCAGGGCGCGACGGCGCGCGGCGATGCGAAGCCGCTGGTGAACTTCGGGCCGCGCGGCGGTGCGCCGCTGGGCGGCGGACTGCTCGGCCAGAACGCCGGCGCCGACGCGTTGCCGCTGCCGCCGGAGCAGGCGTTCGGCTTCGAGGCGATCGCCGGCGACGGCAACACGCTGCTGCTGCGCTTCACCCCCGCGAACGGCTATTACCTCTATCGCGACAAGACGACACTGAAACTCGATGCCGCCTCGACGAAGGCCGGCTTCGCGCTCGGCGCGCCGCGCTGGCCCAAAGGCGTGGCGCATCGCGACGAGCACTTCGGCGACGTCACGGTCTATTTCGACCAGATCGACGTACCGGTGCCGGTGCGGCGACGCACGGCCGACGCCGCGACGGTGCGCCTGACCGCCGGCTTCCAGGGCTGCCAGACGGACGGGATCTGCTATCCGCCGATGACGCGCACGGTGGTCGTGGCGTTGCCGAAGAGCGTGCGGCCGGTGGATTCCGCGACTGCGACGGACACCATCCCCACCTCGCCCCTCCACTTGAAGGGGAGGGAGCAAAGCGTCGTGCCCTCGAGCCGAACGGGCGCGCTGGAGACGACAGCAACCCAGCCGCAGCCGATGACCTCGCCTTCGAGGGGAGCGTCGGGCGGGGATGACGTTGCTCCGATCGCCGGCAACGCGAACAACGCCGACCAGGCCGAAGACACCCGCCTCGCCGCCGCGCTCTCCGGCCCGAACCGCTGGTGGGTGCTCGCGAGCTTCTTCGGCTTCGGCCTGCTGCTGGCGTTCACGCCGTGCGTGCTGCCGATGATCCCGATCCTCTCCGGCCTGATCGCCGGACAGGGACCGAACCTCAGCGCCGGCCGCGCACTGCTGCTCTCGTTCGTGTACGTGCTTTCCAGCGCGCTGGTATTCACCGCCGCCGGCGTCGTCGCGGGGCTCGTCGGCGCGAACCTGCAGGTGGCCTTCCAGACGCCGTGGGTGATCGTCGCCTTCGCGGTGCTGTTCGTGGTGCTCGCGCTGTCGAGCTTCGGCCTGTACGAACTGCAATTGCCGGCGGCGTTGCGCGCGAAGCTGGGCGCGATGAGCGACCGCCAGCGCGGCGGCTCCATGTTCGGCGTGGCGGCGATGGGCGCACTGTCGGCGCTGATCGTCGGCCCGTGCGTGGCCCCGCCGCTCGCCGGCGGCGTGCTCTACATCAGCCAGACCCAGGATCCGGTGTTCGGCGGCGCGGCGCTGTTCCTGCTCGCGATGGGCATGGGCGTGCCGCTGCTGGTGTTCGGCGTGGCCGCGGGCAAGGGGCTGCCGACCAGCGGCCCGTGGATGGTCGCGGTGCAGCGCGCGTTCGGCTTCGTGTTCCTCGGGCTGGCGGTGTGGATGGTGTCGCGCATCCTGCCGGCGCCGGCCACGCTGGCGCTGTGGGGCGTGCTGCTGCTCGCCGCCGCCGCGACGCTCGGCGTCGGCGTGCGCCAGTCGCGGCGCGACGGCGCACGGATCATGGGCTGGACGGCGGCGCTGGTACTCGGCCTGTTCGGTGCGGCGCAGCTGGTCGGCGCGATGGCCGGCAGCCGCGATCCGCTCAAGCCGCTCGCCGCGCTCGCGGGCGGCGTGCAGGAAGCCGAACTGCCGTTCCGCAAGATCAAGTCGACCGCCGACCTCGACCGCGAGATCGCCGCCGCGAAGGCCGCCGGCAAGCCGCTGATGCTCGACTTCTATGCCGACTGGTGCGTGGCCTGCAAGGAAATGGAGAAGTACACCTTCCCCGAGCCTTCCGTGCACCGCGCGCTGGGCGATTTCGTGCTGCTCAAGGCCGACGTCACCGCGAACGACGAGGCCGACCAGGCGCTGATGAAGCGCCTGGGCATCATCGGTCCGCCGGCCACGCTGTGGTACGTCGACGGCGCCGAGCGCCGCGAACTGCGGCTGTTCGGCTTCGAGGACGCGGAGAACTTCGTCGAACGCGCGAACCGGGTGCGTCGCTGATGGGCCCGACGGCGAAGATCCTGCTCGTCGCTGCGATCGCCGGCGCGCTGGGCGTCGCCGCCGGCCTGGTCGTGAACGGCCCGGGCCCGCTGCTGCGCACCGAAGTCGGCCAGCGCGCGCTGCAATCGGCGATGGAGGCGAGCGCGCCGAAGCCGCCGGCCGACCTGAAGGTCGCCCGCCGTGGCGAGCCCGTGCCGGCGCTCCGCCTGCCCGCGCTGGACGGCGCGACGGTCGAACTTCCCGCGGCCTATGCCGGACGGCCGGTCCTGGTGAACCTGTGGGCGAGCTGGTGCGGGCCGTGCATCGAGGAAATGCCCGAGCTCGACCGTTTCGCCGCCACCCAGGGCGCTAACGGCACGCAAGTGGTCGGCATCGCGCTGGACGATCCCGCGGCCGTGACCGACTTCCTAAGGCGCGTTCCGGTGCGCTATCCAATCCTGTTGGACGAAGCCGGGCCGCGCGATGCCGGCGTGCAGTTGGGCAATCCCAAGGGCGTCCTGCCGTATACGGCGCTGATTTCCGCTGACGGGCGCCTGATCAAGCAGAAGATCGGCCCCTTCCAGCACGGCGAAATCGATAACTGGGTCGCGGATTAGAGCGACCACTCAAACAACTGATTAAATTCCGCGAACTTCGCCGATACGGTAGCGAACGTCTGGACACCCTTCCGGGCATGGCGCACACTGCCGGCCTTCGACCTGTTCGATGCGAGTTTTTCAGCCCCTCATGGCGAAGCTGCTGCTCCTGCACGGCCCCAACCTCAACCTGCTCGGCACGCGCGAGCCGGAGGTCTACGGCCGCACCACGCTCGCCGACATCGACGCCTCGCTGCGCGAGCGCACCGAAGCCGCCGGCCACGCGTTCGAGAGCCTGCAGTCCAACGCCGAGCACGTGCTGGTCGACCGCATCCAGGCCGCGCGCACCGACGGCACCGCCTTCATCCTGATCAACCCCGCCGCCTTCACCCACACCAGCGTCGCCATCCGCGACGCGCTGGCGGCCGTGGCCCTGCCCTTCATCGAAGTCCACCTGTCCAACCCGCACCGCCGCGAACCGTTCCGGCACACCAGCTACTTCAGTGACCTGGCGGTGGGCGTGGTGTGCGGCTTCGGCGCGGACAGTTACCGATACGCACTCGACGCCGCGCTGGCGCGTTTACAGCCGGGGTCGGGGATTGGGGATTAGGGATTCGCGAAAGCGGCTCACCGACCCCGAATCCCGGATCCCGAATCTCCAATCCCGAACAACCGAGGCCCGAACATGGACCTGCGCAAAATCAAGAAGCTGATCGACCTGCTCGAGGAATCCAATCTCGCCGAGATCGAGATCAAGGAGGGCGAGGAGTCGGTCCGCCTGGCCCGCACGCCCAAGGGCGTGACCGTCGCCGCCGCCCCGATGATGGCCGCCGCCGCCGCGCCGGCGCCGGTCATGCCGATGCACGGCCCGACCGAGGCCGCCAGCGGCGGCGCGCCGAAGCCCGCCGCCGACCTGCCGCCGGGCCACATCGTCCGCGCGCCGATGGTCGGCACCTTCTACGCCTCGCCCTCGCCGGACAAGCCGGCGTTCGTGACCGTGGGCCAGGCGGTCAAGGCCGGCGACACGCTGGGCATCATCGAAGCGATGAAGATGTTCAACCCGATCGAGGCCGACGTCGCCGGCACCGTGCTCAAGGTGATGGTCGAGAACGGCCAGCCGATCGAGTTCGACCAGCCGCTGTTTGTGATCGGCTGAAGATCCGGGATTCGTGATTCGTGATTCGTGATTCGGAAAAGCGTCCGCACCAGCGCCTGGAGGTGTGGCATGACGCCATGGATCTGGTGTCTGCGGTTTATGCGTACTCCGCTGGTTTTCCTGCCGACGAACGCTTTGGCTTGACGTCGCAGGTTAGGCGCGCCGCCGTGAGCGTTCCGTCCAACATTGCCGAAGGCGCCGCACGCAAGTCGCGAAGCGAACTGCATCGCTTCCTGTCCATTGCCCGCGGATCACTTTCCGAGCTCGATACCCAACTTCAGATCGCTGTCCGATTGGAGTTCGGCGCAGTCCCCACCGAACTGGAACAAACGCTGGATCGAACGTTCGCCAAGTTGAATGCGCTGATGAAGAGCATCACCGCACGCTTGAACGAATCACCAATCACGAATCACGAATCACGGCCCTCCCATGCTCGATAAAGTCGTAATCGCCAACCGCGGTGAAATCGCGCTGCGCATCCTGCGCGCGTGCCACGCGCTGGGCATCCGCACGGTCGCGGTGCACTCCACCGTCGACCGCAACCTCAAGCACGTCGCGATGGCCGACGAATCGGTCTGCATCGGTCCGGCGCCGTCGACCGACAGTTACCTCAACATGGCGCAGATCATCGCCGCCGCCGAGGTGACCGACGCGCAGGCGATCCATCCCGGCTACGGCTTCCTGTCGGAAAACGCCGACTTCGCCGAGCGCGTGGAGCAGTCCGGCTTCATCTTCATCGGACCGAAGGCCGACACGATCCGCCTGATGGGCGACAAGGTCGAAGCCATCCGCGCGATGAAGTCCGCCGGCGTGCCGTGCGTGCCCGGCAGCGGCGGCCCGCTCGGCGACGACGCGGCGACCAACGTCAAGATCGCGCGCGAGATCGGCTATCCCGTCATCGTCAAGGCGGCCGGCGGCGGTGGCGGTCGCGGCATGCGCGTGGTGCACACCGAGGCGCACCTCACCGCGGCCATCCAGACCACGAAGTCCGAAGCGAAGGCCGCGTTCGGCAACGACATGGTCTACATGGAGAAGTTCCTGGAGAACCCGCGCCACGTGGAGATCCAGGTCCTCGCCGACGGCCAGGGCAACGCGATCCACCTGGGCGAACGCGACTGCTCGATGCAGCGCCGCCACCAGAAGGTCGTCGAGGAAGCGCCGGCGCCGGGCATCACGCCCGAGCAGCGCGCGGAGATCGGCAAGGTCTGCGTGGAAGCCTGCCTGCGCATCGGCTATCGCGGCGCCGGCACGTTCGAGTTCCTCTACGAGAACGGCCGCTTCTACTTCATCGAGATGAACACCCGCATCCAGGTGGAGCATCCGGTCACCGAGATGGTCACCGGCATCGACCTGGTGCGCGAGCAGCTGATGATCGCCGCCGGCCACAAGCTCTCGATCAGGCAGAGCGACATCGTGCTGGAAGGCCACGCGATCGAGTGCCGCATCAACGCCGAGGATCCGGAAACCTTCATGCCGTTCCCCGGACTGATCCAGCACTTCCACGCCCCGGGCGGCCCGGGCGTGCGCGTGGACAGCCACATCTATGAAGGCTATCGCGTGCCGCCGAACTACGACTCGATGATCGGCAAGCTGATCGTGCACGGGCCCGATCGCGAAACGGCCATCGCGCGCATGCGCGTGGCGCTGAGCGAGATGGTGGTGGACGGCATCAAGACCAACATCCCGCTGCAGCAGCGGATCATGTCCGACGCCGGTTTCCAGCAGGGCGGCATGAACATCCACTACCTGGAGAAGCGCCTGAAGGAACAGAAGGAAAAGGCGCTCTCGATCGTGTGACCGAAACCGCGGCGAAAGCCGCGGTTTTTTTTTCGACCCGCTTTCGTTGGGGACACTGCATGACCACGCGACTGCTCATCGCCCTCGTGATCGGAATGGCCTCCACGCAGGCCACCGCGGCGCCGAAGGACGGCGGCGCGAAACCTTCGACCGGCTGGCTGCAGGTGGAATCGGCCGGCGCCGACGCGGACGTCGTCGCGCGGCTGTATCGCGAACAGCTGCTGGGCTGGTACCGCAACAGCGGCACGATGGACGAGGCCGAGCTGGCGCTGCTGGCCGATGCGGATTACTTCGCGTTCCGCCCCGACCTCACCAGCTTCTCGATCGACCAGGGCGAGTCCGCCGGGCAATGGACCTTCGATCCGCCGCAGCAGGGCCGCTGGCCGACGAACGCGGTGCAGGTGATCGACCGGTCGGATGCATCGACCTACCGAATCGTCGCCCGCGTGCATTGCGATCCGGCCGCGGCGTCCTGCCGCAAGCTGCGCACCACCACCGCGGCCATGTCGCCGCCGGAGCCGGCCACCGCCGACGAGAGCGCGTCCTACGCCGCATGGCGGCAGCTGATCGAACACGAAGCCTGCACGCCCGCGCCGAAGTCGATGGCCGCGCCGCGTTATCCCGCGTCGCTCGCGCGCGGCGGCGAAGGCGGAAGCGTCGAGCTGCGCCTGCTGGTGAACCCGTGCGGGGAAGTGCGTGCGGTGCGCCTGAGCGGATCCTCGGGCCAACCGCTGCTGGATCAATCGGCGATCGACGTCGCCTGGGGATGGCGCATCCAGTCCGAACGGCAGCCGAAGGGTGCGATGGTGCGCGTGCCGGTGGATTTCGTGCCGCCGCAGCTCGACGCCGCGTCCACCGGGCGCATCGACCGGTCGTCGCGCTGAACCCGCGCGTGCCCCGACCGGGGGCGCGATGGTTCAGCGCGTGACGGACTGCGATGCGTCGGCCGTGGCGTCGTTCGCGGCGGGCCGGGCCTTGCTCTGCGTGCCGGCGATGGGATGCACGCCGCTGCCGGATGATGCGCTGACGACCATCACGTACTCGCTGGAACCGTCGGGCCACACGACCTTGAAGGTGCTGCCCGGCGGCAGCGTCGAGAACGGCGCGCCGCTGCTGGCGCGATACACCGCCGCGACCTGCGCCGCGCCCGACACCCGCATCTCGTCGGAGGAACCCACCGTCGTCACCGCGACCTGCGAAAGATGGCGGTACTCGTCGGCGAGCACGTCGATCATCACCCCGGCCGCGCCCACCGAATAGGTCGCGAACAGCAGCACCCAGAAATAGCGGCGGAACTTGCCGGCCAGAGGCCGCTTGTTGATAGGAAGGTTGTTCATTTCAGTTCCCTCTTCCCGCCCATGAGCGAGTCGACCATGTCATTGATGACGTCCACGCCCTGGCGCGGGACCGCGGCGTCGAAAACGAAGCGTTCGAAATCCTGTCCGGGCACGCTCGAGCAGATGCCGCCGTTCGCGCAGTACGAGGTCATCAGCGCGCTCTCGGACGTGCAGTCCATGCCGAGCCGGCATGCGGCCAGTTGCCAGGCCAGTTCGGAGAACTGCGTGCCGGCGACTTCACCGGTGTATTCGACCTTGCCGCTCGCGGCGATGCCCATTGCCGGAGCGAGCGCGGAATAGGCTTCCGGATCCTCGGATTCCTGCACGCGATCGACGAGCTCGCGCTTGTATTCGGGCGTGTCCTGCAACGGTTCGCCGGCCGCCATCAGCGACGCCTCGGCGGCGACGCTGCCGGCTTCGGCGGCTTCCACGCGCTTGAGCACGATCATGCGCGGCGTCAGTTCGTCCTGCGGCACGAAGCGCGCGCAGCGGCGGCTGACGCGTTCGCGCGCGGCGACCATCGCCGCCGAACCGCGCATGCCCATCTCGCCGATCACGCGCGTGTCGCGATCGAACGCCGCCGGCGCCATCGCGAAACCGGAGCAGTATTCGTACACGCGGCTGACCATCCAGATCGCGTCGGCGTCGCGCTCGCGCACGGCGGGCTCCAGCGATTGCGCATAGGCGTACAGATCGTCGGCGGTGTCGAAGCGCTCGCGGATCGAGGAGGCGCGCACGGCGGTGCCGATGGCCGGCGCCGGAATCGCGTCGGGACGCGCGCGATCGGCCGACGGGGCGTGCGCGTGTTCGGGCAGGCGCGCATCCACCGCGGTGGCGATCGCGACGCGTTCGACGCTCGTGTGATCCCCGCCCTGCACCCACGCCGCCACCGAGGCGACGACGAGCAGCGCCAACGTCGCCCAGGCGAGCGTGCGGGTGCTCGGCCACGAAGGCGATCGTCCTCTCATCCCGGTTTGCAGGGTATCGGCCATGGGCGTGGGGTCGCCGGCGGGCGGCGGCGTCGCGCCATTCTAGGCCAAACCGGGCAAACCGCCGTGGACAGTCGCCTGAACGCGCGATCCGGCCTCGCGGGCCGTGACCCACGCCCGCTTTACGCCGCCCCCGCCACGGCCCACCATGGCCGCCCGTCGTTCCCCGCCGTGCCTGCCATGCCGTTCCTCGAACTCACCCTGCCGTGCACCGAAGCCCAGCAGCCGCGCTACGAGCGCGCGCTGGAAAGCGTCGGCGCCCTGGCCGTCACGCTGGCCGACGCCCACGCCGACGCGCCCGACGAACAGGCGATCTTCGAGCCCGGCGTCGGCGAGCAGCCGCTGTGGAACGAGCTGGTGCTGACGGCGCTGTTCGAGGCCGGCACCGCACCGGAACTGCTGCTGTACGCGCTCGATGCCGCCGACGACGGCCTGGACTGGTCGCGCGCGGGTTTCCGCGAGGTCGCGGACCAGGACTGGGAACGCGCCTGGATGGACCAGTACGAGCCGCTGCGTTTCGGCCGTCGCACCTGGATCGTGCCGTGGAACCACGACCTCCCCGAAGGCGCCGATGCGCCCGACGCCGCGGTCGTCCGGCTCGATCCCGGTCTCGCCTTCGGCTCGGGCACGCACCCGACCACCGCGCTGTGCCTGCAATGGCTGGACGAGCTGGCCGACGAGGGCGTGCTGCAGGGCCGGCGCGTGCTCGATTTCGGCTGCGGCTCGGGCATCCTCGCGCTCGCCGCGCTGAAGCTCGGCGCGGCGCAGGCGGTCGGCGTGGACAACGATCCGCAGGCGCTCACCGCCACCGACGACAACGCGCAGCGCAACGGCGTGGCCGATCGGCTGGTCGCGTACTCGCCGCAGGGCGAGCCGGTGGAAACCTATCCGGTCGTGGTCGCGAACATCCTCGCCTCGGCGCTGGTGTCGCTCGCCGACACGCTGTCCGCGCGCGTTGCGCCGGGCGGTCGCATCGCGATGTCGGGCATCCTCGCCGGGCAGGAAGACGAGGTCATCGAACGTTACCGCGCCGACTTCGAACAGCTCCAGGCCACGCGCATGGAAGACTGGATGCGCGTCACAGGCGTGCGCCGCCGATGACATCGGTGCGCGGCGGCATGCTTGAATAGCCGCCATGTTCGTTCCCTGCCCGCATTGCGGTTTCCTGGTCGCGCTCATCGTCCGCCCGGACGGTGCGCCGCAACGCTGCCCGCGTTGCGACGGCCTGGTGCAGGAGTCCGATGACGCGGCTGCGGACAGCGCCGTCGAGCAACCCGACACGACACCGGCACAACTCGTCTCACCCGACGAAGCGGCGCCGACGGTTGCCGATGCAACCGATGCGGTCGGCACCATCGCGCCGATCGGAACGGCCGCGCCGATCGAGACCTCCGAACCCGCACCCGCGCCGAGTTACGAAGACGCCATCGCCGCGGCCACCGTCGGCGGCACGCCGGCGCGCGGCGGCAAGCGCGCCGCGCGTCCGCGTCGCAAGGGCGCGCCGAGTTTCGCGCGCCACGCCGTGCAGCACACGTCCGCGCGCACGCACTGGGGCTGGTATGCGGGCATCGCCGTGCTGGCGGTGTTGTTCGTACTGCAACTGCTGCTGGCTCAGCGGCATGAACTCGCCGCCGATCCGCGCTGGCGACCGTTCGTCGCAGGCGTCTGCGGCGTGTTGCGCTGCGAGGTGCCGGCGTGGCGCGAGCCGGCCGCTTTCACGATGCTCCAGCGCAGCGTGCGACCGCAGACCGGCGCGGCCGGCGTGCTCGCGGTCGATGCGAGTTTCCGCAACGATGCGCGCTGGCCGCAGCCCTGGCCGACACTGGTGTTGAGTCTGTCGGACGTGGATGGCCGTCCCGTCGGCGTCCGCGCGTTCGCTCCGCAGGAATATCGCGCCGCTCACCGTCCCGACGACCGGTTGTTGCCCGGACAGAGCGCGAACGTGACGTTCCAGGTCGTGGAACCGGCACCGCGCATCGTTGCGTTTACCTTCGATTTCCGCTGAGCCGCCGCGATCATTGGCGCCTGCGACAGGCGCACGCTAGACTCGCCCTTCCGTCGCCCCTGCACCGGGCCAGGGTCGACGCGATGACTGGGGATTTCCGTTTGAACGCCGCAACCGACCGCACCGACACCGCACGACCCGCTCCGCGCGTGCCGCTGCGGGACCACGTCGCCACGTCGATCCGTCGCTACCTGGGCGATCTGGACGGTCACGGCACCGAGAACCTCTACGAGATCGCGCTGCGCGAACTCGAGATCCCGCTGTTCGTCGAAGTGCTGCAGCACTGCGACGGCAACCAGAGCCGCGCCGCATCGATGCTCGGCATCCATCGCGCCACATTGCGCAAGAAGCTGCGCGAGTACGGGCTCGACTAAGCGCGTTCAAGCGCGTCCGTGCGAACGCATTCGCGTTCGTCCAGCACGTCGGACCTCATCCGGGCAAACGCCGCCTCCGTGCTTTTGTAGCCCGGGTAAGCGCAGCGCACCCGGGTTGGCGCATCGCGAAGCATTGCGCGAAACGCATCCGGCACGCTTCCCCGGGTGCGCTGCGCTTACCCGGGCTACGAAGGCGGCGGTTGACGGCCCGAGGTCCCGGCCACCCCACCCCCGTATAATTCCCGGCTCCCCGCCGCACGTTCCGAGCCCATGACTTCCGAACTCCTGTCCGGCCCGCCGGTCACCGTCCGCCGCGCCCTGCTGTCCGTGTCCGACAAGACCGGCCTGATCGAACTGGCCCGCGCCCTGCATGCGCTCGACGTGGAACTGCTCTCCACCGGCGGCACCGCGAAGGCGATCCGCGACGCCGGCCTGCCGGTGAAGGACGTCAGCGATATCACCGGCTTCCCCGAGATGATGGACGGCCGCGTCAAGACGCTGCACCCGATCGTGCACGGCGGCCTGCTCGGCCGCGCCGGCATCGACGACGCGGTGATGGCGCAGCACGGCATCGGCGCGATCGACCTGCTGGTGCTGAACCTGTATCCGTTCGAGAAGGTGTCGGCGAATCCCGACTCCACGCTCGAGGAGATCATCGAGAACATCGATATCGGCGGCCCGGCGATGCTGCGTTCGGCGGCGAAGAACTTCGCGCGCGTGGCGGTGGCGACCGATCCGGCGCAGTACGACGCGCTGCTCGCCGAGCTCAACGGCAACGGCGGCGCGATCTCCGGCAGGACGCGCTTCGCGCTGTCGGTCGCCGCATTCAACCGCGTCGCGCAGTACGACGCGCGCATCAGCGACCATCTGTCGTCGATCAACGTCGAGGATGGTTCGCGCGCAGCGTTCTCCGCGCAGGCGAACGGCAGCTTCGTGAAGGTGATGGACCTGCGCTACGGCGAGAATCCGCACCAGGCCGGCGCGTTCTACCGCGACCTGTGGCCGGTGCCGGGCACGCTGGCGACGTTCACCCAGCTGCAGGGCAAGGAGCTGAGCTACAACAACCTCGCCGACGCCGACGCCGCGTGGGAATGCGTGCGTCAGTTCGAGCGCCCGGCGTGCGTGATCGTCAAGCACGCCAACCCGTGCGGCGTGGCCGAAGGCGTGGCTTGCGGCGATGCGTACGAGCTCGCCTACGCGACCGACCCGACCTCCGCGTTCGGCGGCATCATCGCGTTCAACAAGACGCTGGATGCGGCCACCGCGAAGGCCATCCTCGATCGCCAGTTCGTCGAGGTGCTGATCGCCCCGGATTACGAGGAAGCCGCGCTCGACTACGCGCGCAAGAAGGCGAACGTGCGCGTGCTGCGCATTCCGCACGGCGAGGGCCGCAACAACGTCGACGTGAAGCGCGTGGGCTCGGGCCTGCTGATGCAGACCGCCGACATCCGCGAAGTCACGCGCGAGGAGCTGAAGGTCGTCACGAAGATCGCGCCGACCAAGGAGCAGCTGGACGACCTGTTGTTCGCGTGGCGCGTGGCGAAGTTCGTGAAGTCCAACGCGATCGTCTATGCGAAGGACCACCGCACCATCGGTGTCGGCGCAGGCCAGATGAGCCGGGTGTATTCGGCGCGCATCGCCGGCATCAAGGCGAACGACGCGGGCCTGATCGTGCCGGGTTCCGTGATGGCGTCGGACGCGTTCTTCCCGTTCCGCGACGGCATCGACGCGGCGGCGGAGGCCGGCATCAAGGCCGTGATCCAGCCGGGCGGTTCGATGCGCGACAGCGAAGTCATCGCCGCCGCCGACGAACACGGCCTGGCGATGGTGTTCACGGGCGTGCGGCACTTCCGCCACTGAGTCCTGCGGATTCGCCCCTGCAGCCCGGGCAAGCGAAGCGCACCCGGGTTGCATGCCGGCCTCCTCCCCGGGTGCGCTTCGCTTGCCCGGGCTACAAACGCGCGCCGAACGACCGCGGGGCCGACCTCATCGCCACCACCCCGCCATAACCGCCCCCGGGCCAGACTGCGCCCACGCACCCGGAGGGCTTATGTGGATCCGCACCGAAACCCAGGACGATCACGCCGCGATCCGTGAACTGCTCGGCGAGGCCTTCGCCGAGTCGGACGGCAACGGACGCATCGAGCAACGCATCGTCGATGCCCTGCGCGAGGACGGCGACCTCAGCCTGTGCCTGGTGGCCGACATCGACGGCCGCATTGCCGGTGTCGCGGTGTTCTCGCCGGTCGCCATCGACGGCGCGAAGGACTGGTACGGACTCGGCCCGGTCGCGGTCGCCCCCGGGGACCAGGGCCACGGCGTGGGCAGCGCGCTGATCCGCGCCGGGCTGGCCGAAATCGCCGAACGGGGCGCCGCCGGTTGCGTCGTGCTGGGCGAACCGGACTACTACGGCCGCTTCGGCTTCCGCAACGACGGCGAGCTGCGCTACGCCGACGCCCCGCCGCAGTACTTCCAGTCCCTGACCTTCGGCGACGACGCGCCGAAGGGCGAGGTCCGCTACCACCCCTCCTTCTCCGACACGTCGCACTGAGGCGCGAGGCGCGCGCCCGCGCTTACCCGCGCGGCGGCTGTTCCTTCCAGATCTCGTGGTCCACGCCGTCGCCCAGTTCCGGGTACTGCGCGATGTGGAACGTCGGCGAGCGGCCTTCGGACAGCTGGCGGTCGTAATCGCGCGTCAGCTTGATGACCACGCCGGAGAGCATGACGATCGCCACCAGGTTGATCGACGCCATCAGCGCCATCGCCGCATCGGCCGCGTCCCACACCAGTTGCACCTTCGAGTACACGCCCCATACGATCACCGCCAGCGCCGCCACGCGCAGCGCGAGCAGGCTCCAGCGCCCGCCGCCGAGGTAGAGCAGGTTGCTCTCGGCGTAGGAGTAGTTGCCGATGATGGTGGTGAAGGCGAAGAAGAACAGCGCGATCGCCACGAAATACGTGCCCCAGCCGCCGAAGAACACGGTCATCGCGTTCTGGGTGATCTGCACGCCGTCGCCGTCCTGCCCGAGCACGCCCGAGAGCAGGATCACGAAGCCGGTCGCCGAGCAGATCAGCAGCGTGTCGATGAACACGCCCAGCGACTGCACGAAGCCTTGGCTGGACGGGTGATGCGGCACCGGCGTCGCGGCAGCGGCGACGTTCGGCGCGCTGCCCATGCCGGCCTCGTTGGAATACAGGCCGCGCTTCACGCCCTGCAGCATCGCCACCGCGATCGCGCCGAAGATGCCGCCCGCCGCCGCATCCAGCCCGAACGCGCTGCGCAGCACGAGCGACAGCACCTCAGGCACCTGCCCCAGATGGGTCACCACCACCCACGCGGCCAGCCCGAGGTACGCCACCGACATGAACGGCACCACCCATTCGGCGAAACGCGCGATGGTGCGCAGGCCGCCGAAGATGATCACCGCGGTGAGCAGCACCAGCCCGGTCGCGATCTGCGCCTGGCTGAAACCGAACGCGCTGCGCAGCGACTGCGCCATCGCATTGGCGTGCACGCTGCTGAACACCAGACCGTAGGTGAGCAGCAGGCACAGCGCGAAGGCCACGCCCATCCACGGCTTCTTCAGCCCGCGCGACATGTAGTACGACGGCCCGCCACGGTACTGGCCGTTCTCGTCGCGCACCTTGTAGAGCTGCGCCAGCGCGCTCTCGGCGTAGGCCGTCGCCATGCCGAGCACCGCCGTGCACCACATCCAGAACAGCGCGCCCGGCCCGCCCACGCTCAGCGCGATGGCCACGCCGGCGAGGTTGCCCGTGCCCACGCGCGAGGCCAGCGACGTGCACAGCGCCTGGAACGGCGAGATGCCGGCGTTGTCGCCATCCGTGCCGCGCCCGATGACGTGCAGCATGTGCGGCAAGCGCCGCACCTGCACGAAGCGCAGCCGCACCGTGAAGTACAGGCCCACCGCGAGCAGGCCGTAGACCAGCACGTAGTCCCACAGGACCTTGTTGATCAGGCCGATCACGGGCGACAACAACGTTTCGATCAGGTGGGCTGCGGCTTCCATCGGGGATTCCTGTGGGGGCGCGTTCATCCGCGCCGCGCGGCTCCCGGAAGGGGCCGGACGCGCAACGACATCGCCGGAATGACATCCACGCGGCCGGGCCGCGGGCTCGCGATGGTACCAGCCGGGTACCGGCGCCCTGCCGCGGCCCGTAAAATCGGGACCTTACGCAGGCCCATCAGCAGGAGCGCGCACCATGAAAGTCCTCGTCATCGGTTCCGGCGGTCGCGAGCACGCCCTGGCCTGGAAACTCGCGCAGTCCAAGCGCGTGAGCGAAGTCCTCGTCGCGCCGGGCAACGCCGGCACCGCGACGGAAACCAAGTGCCGCAACGTGGACGTGCCCGCGTCCGACATCGACGGCCTGCTCGCGCTGGTCGAACGCGAAGGCGTCAGCGTCACCGTGGTCGGCCCGGAAGGCCCGCTGGTGAACGGCGTGGTCGACCGTTTCCGCGAGAAGCACCACCGCGTCTTCGGCCCGACCGCCGCCGCCGCGCAGCTGGAAGGCAGCAAGGCCTACGCGAAGAACTTCCTCGCGCGCCACGGCATTCCGACCGCGCACTACGCGGTGTTCACCGAAGCCGAGGCCGCACTCGAGTACGTGCAGGAGAAGGGCGCGCCCATCGTCATCAAGGCCGACGGCCTCGCGGCCGGCAAGGGCGTGATCGTCGCGATGACGCTGGCCGACGCCGAAGCCGCCATCACCGACATGCTCTCCGACTACGCCTTCGGCTCGGCCGGCGCGCGCGTGGTGATCGAGGAGTTCCTCGACGGCGAGGAAGCCAGCTTCATCTCGATGGTCGACGGCCAGCACGCGCTGCCGATGGCGACCAGCCAGGACCACAAGCGCGTGGGCGACCGCGACACCGGCCCCAACACCGGCGGCATGGGCGCGTACTCGCCCGCGCCCGTGGTCACGCCCGACGTGCACGCGCGCATCATGCGCGAGGTGGTCGAACCCACCGTGCGCGGCATGATCGCCGACGGCATTCCCTTCACCGGCTTCCTCTACGCCGGCCTGATGATCGACAAGAGCGGCGCGCCGAAGGTCATCGAGTTCAACGTGCGCTTCGGCGACCCGGAAACCCAGCCGGTGATGCTGCGCCTGCGTTCGGACCTGCTGGATCTGGTCGAAGCGGCCATCGACGGCAAGCTGGACAGGACCACCGCGCAGTGGGATTCGCGTCCCTCGCTCGGCGTGGTGATGGCCGCCGAAGGCTACCCCGGCACGCCGCGCACGGGCGATGTCATCGGCAGCTGGGACGCCCCCGAAGTGATCGATGTGAAGGTGTTCCATGCCGGCACGAAGCTGGAAGGCGAGCACATCGTCACCGCAGGCGGCCGCGTGCTGTGCGTGTGCGCGCTGGGCGACACCGTCGCCGATGCGCAGCACAAGGCATACGAAGGCGTGGCCGGCATCTCGTGGCACGGCGAATTCCACCGCCACGACATCGGCTGGCGCGCGATCGAGCGTGAGCGGGCGGAAGAGCTGGCGTAACCTAAACCCCGCGTTTAAGCCCCTCTCCCGCCGGGAGAGGGGTTGGGGGTGAGAAGGCGCTGCTTGCGAACCACTGGTTCGCGCGCCTTCGAACGCCCGAACGCTATGCGTTCGGGCCGGGCAGGGGTAACGAAGCGTTCGCGGCAACCCACCTCAAACGCACAGCGCTGCTGGTTCTGGCTTCTTAGCGCGACCAGTTCGAGGAAGCCTTTACGCCGCCCCCTCCTCCGGCGCAGGCGTCAGCTTCACCACCACCTCCTCCAGCTCCGCGATCACGCGCTCCAGCGCGTCATAGAACTCCGCCTGCCGCGTCATCAGATCCTCGATGTTCCCGGCTTCCTTCAACTTCGCCAGTTCGCCGTCGAACAGCAACCACTGCGCGGTGAGCCGCTCCACGTTGCCCTTCGCGTAATGCCGCATTTCCTTGAGCTGCAGCAGCGTGTCGTTGACGTGGTCGAGCGGGGATTTGGTGTCGGCCGACATGACGACCTCCTGTTGTGGATCGCGCCCGCAGCCTAGCGATGCACAGGTGAACCGGCCGAAAAACCCACCGGTCAGCCACCATTGGGCCTCGTGACGAAGGACACAGGCTCCGATCCGCCCGTCCCCCGACACTGGCCCCTGCCATCGCAAGGCCGCACACCTTCGTGAACACCGGACCGTTCCAGCAGGCGCTGCGTCGCCTGGCATGCACCCTCGCGCTGTTCGCGCTTCCCTGCACCGGCGGCGCCGCCACCGCCACGCTTCACGAGACGATGGCGCAGGAACTGCGATCGCAGGGCCTGCAAGGCGCCGTGTGGTCCACGCTCATCGACGACACCATCGCCACCGGTGCGGCCGGCGCGCGCGACGCCCGCACAGGCAAGCCGATGCAGGCGAACGACCGTGTCCACGTCGGCTCCGTCGCCAAGACGCTGCTCGCGACCGGCGTGCTAGCGCTGATCACGCAGGGCAAGCTCGCGCTCGACACGCCCGTCGCTCCGCTGCTGCCCGGTATCGACTTCGACAACCCGTGGGCAGCCACGGACCCGATCCGCATCCGCCACCTGCTCGACCACACCGCGGGCCTGGACGATGTGCGCTTCTCGCAGGCGTTCACGCTCGTCCCGCGCGAGGACACGCCGCTGCGCGCCACCTTCGACGGACGCGGACCGTTGCGCGTGCGCAGCCGCCCCGGCACGCGGCATTCGTACTCCAACACCGGCTACACGCTGCTGGGCATGGTGATCGAACGCATCACCGGTACGCGTTACGAGACCTACCTCGACGCGCACCTGCTCAAGCCGCTGCGGATGCACGACAGCACGTTCGCGTTCACCACGCAGGACGGCGAACACGCGGACACGCGCCTTGCGATGGGGCACTTCGAGAACGGCGCGACGCACGCGGCCGTGCCCAGCTTCATCCGCCCCGCCGGACAGTTCACGACCACCGCCGCCGACATGGGCCGCCTCGCGCGCTTCCTGATGGGCGACGGGCGCGTAGACGGCGCGCCCTTCATCGACGCCGCATTGCTGCGCGCGACGGGCGAACCCGTCGCCACCGAAGCCGCCGACGCCGGCCTGCGCGTGGGCTATGGGCTCGGCCTGTCCACGCGCGATCGCCACGGCGCCGTCGGCCGCTGCCACGGCGGCAGCACCGTCGGCTATCGCGCGATGCTGTGCCTGTTTCCACGCGAGCAGCGCGCGTTCTTCGTGGCGATCAACGCCGACATCGAAGGCGCCGACTACGGACGCCTCGACCGCATCCTCATCGAGTCGCTGTCGCTGTCGCCAATACAGACGCAACGCGCCGCCGCGCCACGAGTGGACCTCGACGACTGGGAAGGCATCTACGTCCCCTCGCCCAATCGGTTCGCGAGCCTGGAATGGCTGGACACCACGCTGAACTTCGTGCGCGTGCGCCGCGATGGAGATGCGCTGCGCTTCAAGCCGTTCCAGTCGAAGGAAATCACGTTGCGTCCCACAGGCGACCGCCTGCTTCGCGCAACCGAACGCACCATCGCCTCGCACGCACTGATCACCACACCCGACGGCCGCCGCATCATCGGCACGGGCCTTCAGAGTTACGAACGCGCCTCGCTCGTCCGCATGGCATTGCTGTGGGCCAGCCTGATCGCCGGACTGCTCGGCTGCGTGTGGCTGCTGGCCTCCGGCGTCCTCGTGCTGGTCCGGCGGAAGGCGTCGAACCACGCGGTACTGATCCCCTTCGCCGGCCTGCTCGCCCTGCTGCTGCCGCTACCGTTCTTCCATCGGCAGTCCTTCCTGCAACTGGGCGACCTGACCTTCGCCAGCGCCCTGCTGGCCGCCGTCACCGCACTATGGCCGTTGACGCTGCTGGCGGGCCTGATCGCAGCGCTGCGTCGCAGACCGTGGTCGTTGCGGACGACGATGGACGCGACCGCGATGCTCGCGGTGCTGCAGTGGGTGGCCGTGCTCGCGTGGTGGGGGTTGGTGCCGTTGCGGATGTGGGCGTGAGCGAACTCCGTCCGCTTCACGGATGGCGCTTCGCAAGATCGATGCGATCGATGCAGCGCCGTGTGATGGCGATGGTGATGCCGGTGCCGATGCATTCACGATGCATGGCAGCCAATGCAACGAACTGTGACGCCACGCCATGCCACCCGCGAAACTCTCTTACGTAATCGCCTTGATGCGCTGAAGCCGCATCAGCAGACTCGCTTCCACGGAGTTTCAAACCTCCGTAAGCAGCGGAAGCCACCTCCGCATCACCGGTGGCTTTTTTGTGCCTTATCAAAGGCACACCGACGCACGTGCACTGCGTCGGGAGGGCGGCGGAATACAACACCCGAAAGGGAAATACGCCCAGCCGGTGCTTACGGTGTTTGAACCTCCCGACAACCTCGCGCCTGCAATTCCGCAGCGCGAGCCGGCCAGACAAGCCAGGAACCCCACGATGCGAAACGGACCCCGCAGTACCGAGACCACCCCGCCCAACAGCAACTACCTGCTCCCCCTCGCCGCACACGTCAGCCTGCAACACACCCGCGACCACCTTCGTCTGCTCACGCAGTTGAGCGAAGGGCGAAGCGAGAACGACCGGGACGAGATCGTGATTTCGGCAGATGCACTCGCCGACACATTCAGTCGCATCGCGGAAGAACTGGACGACGTGCTTGCGTGCGTCCAGCGCGTCACGGCCTAGCGTCGCATCACGCGCATGTCTCCCTTTGCGCCGATGCGGAGGGAGGCACCGCGTCCTACACCAGCACGGAGACAACCCATGCCGCGATCACCGGACGTTCGTCGTCATCCAGATCGATCGGGATGGGCTTGAAGCCCGGATCGCTGCTGTCGGGTTTCAGCCACACGCGCTCGTACACGGGTCCGTCGTCGGTTTCCGCCTTCGTTGCGTCATAGACCTTCAGCGTGTAGCGACCGCTGTCTTCCGGATCTCCGAGGTCGTGCCTGCGGGCCAGCACAAGACGGCCCTGTTTCGAACCGCGAACATCGGACGAGAACAGCACCCAGGCGCCGTTGGGCACGCGGCGGTTCATCGATTCGCCGTGCACTTGCGCCACGAAGTAGCCCGGCGCGATGCGGATGTGGTCCGGTAGCGCGACCCATTCCACGGCGTCGTGCTCGAGCATGTGCGCATCGCCGAAGTCGCCGGCCGCGATCTTCAGGTCGAGCAGCGGAACCGCGTTCTCCCAGGGCCGCGCTTCGCTTGCGCGCACCACCTGGAACGGCCGCGCATCCAGCGGCGGCGGAGCCGCCTCCGCGCGTTTCGTCGGCATCGGCACCGACCGCTTGGGCTGCAACCCCAGATGCTCGGTGCGGCTACGCACGAACTTCTCGGTCTCGGGATCCTCGAAGTACACGTAGCAGCCCTTCATCCCACGCGAGAGGAGAACGCGATAGGTGTTCTTCACCAGATCGAGGAACCGATCCCTCGATCGCTTCACTGGCGTGTCATGGGATACGGTCCGATCGCCGACCCATCCGGCACCCGGCTCATAACGCAGATCGCGTCCCCAGATCACGCCGACGTAATCGAACTCGAACCCCTGGGCCGTGTAGATGCAGCCCACCTGTTCCATTCCGCCGGGATCGTGCGCCCAGAATTCCGCCTTCGGCACGCCCCTTGGAAGTCCCGTCATTTCCGAACGCGCGTTCCAGGGCCTTTCGAACTCGCCCAAGCGGACGTCTTTGATAAGTTGGCCATCGCTTCCAAGCTCCTTCGACCACGACCAGCAGTAGCCGGCGACCAGACGCGCCGAATGTCCTTCGCCGGCCTTCTGGCGAATGAGGGCGTCCAACGCGTCCGGGCTGTCCACGATGCCGAATTCGAACGTTTCCTGCGTCTGATCGAAAAGCAGTTTGCGGTGCGGCGTACCTCCAGCGTGTTGTCGACCCAGTTCACGAAACCGTCGGATCCGGCGCAGCGGAATTGCGTCTCCAGCGTGCTCTCGTGAAGTACGCACCCGTTGTTCGCGGCGGCGTCCCGGATGAGCGCGGACGAGCCGATCTCGTCCGGCCGCACGATCTGCTGGTCATCGACGAAGAAGACGGCAATGCGCGCCGCATCGATGATCTCCTGGATTTGAGAACGGTCGGACAGCTGGTCCTTCTTCGTGTAACGGTGGTTGCTGGTCGAGCGGATGCGATGCGCCTCGTCGCACAACAGAACGTCGACATCGTTGCGGCCGGCTTGGCCGAAGTTGTTGAAATAGCGGAACTGCTGGCCCGCCTGCCTGCCGACGATCTTCTGCAGGGTTTTGGTGAACGCCTTGGAACCCGTCGCGTGCTGCGCGTTGCATCCCTTCGCGGCGAGTGCGCCGAGGAGGTTCAGCGCGAGCACAGATTTTCCCGTGCCCGGTCCACCGTGGACGAGGAAAACATGCTTCCGGCTGTCCTGCGTGGCGGTTTCCACGGCAGCGAGCACCTGACTGAAGATCACCTGCTGTTCGTCCAGCAACACGAACGCGGGTTCTTCCCTGATGACTCTGGACACGTGCGACAGCAGTTTCTTGGCGGGGCGATAGCGGCTTTTCGCGAGCCGGTCCATGACCCGCTCCCCATCGCCCGCGCCCAGGCGATGCGACAGATGGGCGGCGAGCGCCGGAACGTCCCCGGCCGTGAACACGGGTGCAAGCTGCCGCACGGCTTCCGACCGAACGTCGAACAGCGGGTCCGCGCTGACCGGGCGGTAGTTGTGGAGATAGGCGCATGCGTCCAGCAGCACGCGTTCGCGCTCTTCGTGGAAGACCGCGTGCATGTCCTCCAGATAGCGCCTGTACTGGTTGGCCTGCACGGCCGGATGCAGGACATCGCGATGATTGCCGCCAATCCAGGTCCGCAACAGATCGTCGTGGCTGCCGAGTTCGGACGCGCTCCACTGCTTCAGCTCTACGATGACCGCGCGGTCACGCGTGGCGTCGCGCCCGGTCAGGATGGCATCGATGCGCTTGGACGAGAGCGGCAGCTGGTACTCGAGCAGGATGCCCTGCCGCATCAGGTCGCCCGTCCGCAGGACGTCGGAGAACGAGCGCAACGAGTTCTGCCAGGACTGGAACTCGGCGTTCGAAGGTGCGTAGCGGTAGTGGGCCTCGAAGGCTTCGGCGAGGCGGTACGCGATGGCGTTGTGGGTGGTCGCCTGTACGAATTCCGGCGTCGTGCCGGCGTAGAGCAGCGTGGACATCCCTGATCTTTCTCCGTTTCCCTAGAGCTGGTCGTACTTGCGCGCGGATCCCTTCGCCCGTTCGACGGGATACCGCTTCGCGTTGAACTCGAGCTTCTCCCGGACGGCGCGCTCGACATCGATGCCGAGGTCTTCGGCGAGATAGGTCAGCAGGATCACGATGTCGGCCACTTCGTGCTCTATCTGCGGCTTGCGATCGCGGACGACGGCGTCGAGTTCGTTGTCGCGTGTCCATTGCGAGTGCTCGGCAAGCTCGGCCGCTTCCAGGACGATGGACGTGGACAAGGTGCGCAGGTTGTGGAACTGGCGCCAGTCGCGGTCGTCGCGGAACTTGAGGATTTCTCGACGGAGGGTTTCGTTGAGCATGTCGTTCTCCCGGTACGGCGTTAGGGTACCGGCGCAACCGGGAGTCGGGGGGAGCCGTCTCTCCGCCCGGTAACGTCAGAACGTGGTTGCGTCACCCAAATCCGGGGCGGCAGCGGCGGTCTTTCGCCCGGGAACGCGTGTCGCATGGATTCCATCGGTGCGGAATCACCCTCTTGCGCCCGCCCCGCAGCCGCGCACGGCCGCGGCGCAGTCTCGCGGACCTGCCGGTCCCCTTCGCGCGGCGGCCGGACACGCTAGCGCCGCTGGCCGATACCTTCGCGCCCCCGTGGCGCAGCCACGCCCGTCTGCCGCGCAGCCGCTCGCGGGCGCCGCGCACCCTCGCACGCCTCCCGCGCGCCCTCGCCCTGCGAGTAATTCGCATCGACCGCCCGGCCAGCGTGTTCCAGCTTCAAAGCGCCGGCGGGTGCCGGCGATGACATGGAGACACGGAACATGGGTCAGAACCTGATCAGCGCGACGCTTCCGGATGGGTACTGGACGGAGCTGGACGCGGCGATCGCCAACGTGCAGGTGCTGTTGCAGCCGCTGCTGGTGGCGGTGACGCCGGCCGAGAAGAAGGCGTGGGTCAAGATGGGCGACGGGTCGGAGGCGTTCTGCCGCAAGGCGCTGGACGTGATGGAGGAGAACCTCGCGCTGATGCCGCGCGACTTCGATCCGGCGGAGATGCGGCGGGACCTGGGCACGCACGACGCGCTGGCGTCGCGGGTCGTCAAGCTCACGCGCGTGCTGGAGCAGGCACGCAACGCCGAGATGGCGCTCGGCAGCGACGTGATGGTCGCCGCGCTGGAGGGTTACGCGGTGCTCAAGGCGGTCGGCAAGGGTGACGGGGTGGAGGCGTTGAAGAAGCTGTTGTCGAAGCGGTTTGCGGTGGGCACGCGGGAAGCGGCGGCGAAGGCGCCGGCGGGCTGATTGTTCGCGCGTTCGACGCCACAACAAGGCCCCGCGATGCGGGGCCTTTTTGTTGCCGTGCAAGGGATGTCGGAGCAGCGAGATGGGTTCCAGCTTTCGCTGGAATGGCGGTCAGGTGGAGTGGGAGTGCCCATGCGGTGCGGGCCTGGGTCCCGGGCTTCGTCGGGACGACGGTGAGGTTCGCCGGAAGACGGCTCTTGTAGCCCGGGTAAGCGAAGCGCACCCGGGGAGGTAGCTGGGGCGCTCCCCGGGTGCGCTTCGCTTACCCGGGCTACAAAAACGCCAAGCACGCGCTGGCGAGTGCGAGCGTCGTCGCTCCGCCGGCCCTCCCCCCTCTCAGCGCTGCACTCCCTTTGGTCGCCGCCGGGAGAGGGGCTCAGCGCAGGGACGACGCACGCTCCAAATCCGGAGTCTCCATCCCACCGAACGCATGGAACCACCGCACCTCACCCCGCCACCCGCATTTGCTAGTCTCCCGCGAACCCAAGCCCCTACGTTGAGTGCATGGCACACAGTCAGTTCGACCTGCTGCGGCAGCGGCGCTTCCTGCCGTTCTTCGTGACCCAGTGCCTGGGGGCGTTCAACGACAACGTGTACCGGCAGGCGATCATCGGGCTGCTGTTCTGGCTCGGGGTGACGCCGGAGGAGCGCACGCTCTACACGAACATCGCGCCGGCGTTGTTCATCCTGCCGTACTTCCTGTTCTCGGCCACGGCGGGGCAGATCGCGGAGAAACTGGAGAAGTCGCGGCTCATCCGCATCACCACCACGATGGAGATCGTGATCATGTCGCTGGCGGCCGTGGGGTTCGTCACGCAGAACATGGTGGTGCTGCTCATCGCGCTGTTCGGCACGGGCATGCAGTCCACGCTGTTCGGGCCGGTGAAGTATTCGATCCTGCCGTCGGTGCTCAAGCCGGAGGAACTCACTGGCGGCAACGGGCTGGTGGAGATGGGG
The DNA here is from genome assembly GCF_057747855.1 of Lysobacter sp. SCRH-1R. NCBI lineage: Bacteria > Pseudomonadati > Pseudomonadota > Gammaproteobacteria > Lysobacterales > Lysobacteraceae > Lysobacter > Lysobacter sp. SCRH-1R. Next base: position 3,588,950 of record NZ_CM173227.1, read on the forward strand.
ACGTCGATCTCGATCCTCGCCGGCATGATCTTCGGCGGACTGATCTTCATCGTCGCCGAAAGCCACGGCCCCGTCGTTGCGGCGACGGCGATCATCCTGCTCGCGGTGACCGGCAACCTCGTCAGCCGCTTCATCCCGAAGGCCGATGCGGGCGCGCCGGACCTGAAGTTCAACTGGAATCCGCTGCCGGAGTCGCTCGCCGTGCTGCGGCTGGCGAAGAAGCAGCTGGCGGTGCGCAATTCGGTGCTGGGCGTGTCGTGGTTCTGGTTCATCGGCACGGTGCTGACCTCACAGCTGCCCACCTACGCCGATACCAACCTGGGCGGCGGCACCACGCTGTACATCTTCGTGCTGGCGCTGTTCTCCGTCGGCACGGGGCTGGGCTCGATACTGTGCGAGAAGCTGTCGGCGCGCACGGTGGAAATCGGCCTGGTGCCGCTGGGCGCGTTCGGCATGAGCGCCTTCATGATCGACCTGTACTTCGCGCGCAGCGGCACGGCGCCGGTGCAGGTGTCCACGGTGGCGGGGTTCATGCAGCAGCCGGGCAGCTGGCGCATCGCGATGGACCTGGTCGGCATCGGCCTGTTCGCGGGCTTCTACGTGGTGCCGCTGTTCGCGCTGATCCAGAGCCGCACGCCGCGCAGCGAGATCTCGCGCGTGATCGCGGGCATGAACATCCAGAACGCCGGCTTCATCGTGCTGGCGGCGGCGCTGGGCATCGTGGTGCAGCGCTTCTTCGGATGGACGATCCCGCAGGTGTTCCTGGCGCTGGCGATCGCCAATGTCGTCGTGGCGATCTACATCTTCACGATCGTGCCCGAGTTCCTGATGCGCTTCCTCAGCTGGGTGCTGGTGCGCGTGCTGTACCGCATGCGCCCGCACGGCATCGAGCAGCACGTGCCCGACGAAGGCGCGGCGCTGATCGTGTGCAACCACGTGAGCTACATGGACGCGCTGATCCTCGCGGCGAGCGTGCCGCGGCCGATCCGCTTCGTCATGTACCACCGCATCTTCAACATCCCGGTGATGAGCTGGATCTTCCGCACGGCGAAGGCCATTCCCATCGCCGGCGCGAAGGAGGACCCGGAGCTGATGCGCCGCGCGTTCGACGAGATCGACGCCGCGCTGGCCGAGGGCGAACTGGTCGGGATCTTCCCCGAAGGCGCGTTGACGAAGGATGGGCGGATCGCGCCGTTCAAGTCGGGCGTGGAGCGCATCCTCGAACGTGCCGCCGCGCGCGGGCAGGTCGTGCCGGTGGTGCCGATGGCGCTGCGGAACATGTGGACGAGCATGTGGAGTCGCCGCGACACGCGGCTGGGCCGCATGCGTGTGCCGCGCCGCTTCCGCGCGCCGGTGGACGTGGTGGCGCAGGCGCCCATCCTGGATGCCGGCGTGGACGCGGCGACGCTGGAAGCGCAGGTGCGGCAGATGCGCGGGGATGCGGCCTGAGGCGACGGCGATGACGGCGTCGCGGGCCCGCTGCTAGCATCGGCGGGCCGCTGTTCCGGCGGCGCATTCCGAAGGACCGCCATGAACGTGCCGCCTCCCGTCCCGCCGTCGCCTTCGCCCACGGCGACGCGGATTCCGAATTACCTGGTGTGGGCGATCCTCATCACGATCGCCTCGATCTTCTTCTGCTGCGTCATCGGCACGATTCCGGGCATCGTCGCGATCGTGTTCGCCGCGCAGGTCAACAGCAAGCTGGGCATGGGCGACGAAGCGGGCGCGTGGATCGCGTCGCGTCGCGCGAAGCTGTGGTGCTGGATCACCACCGGCCTGACCATCCTCGGCCTGTGCTGGACGATCTGGTTCATCAGCGCCGGCGGCATGGCGCAGTACCAGCAGATGCTGCAGGAACTGGAAAACGCGCAGCGCGTGCAGCAATGAACGCGCTCGCCGCCCGCGCTTCGTCGAAGGCGCACGCGCGCACCGTCGTGGCGGGCGCCGCGGCGGTGTTCGCGCTGGGCGGCGCGGCGATGTTGCGGGTGGTCGATCCGAACGCGGGCGGTCTGTGGCCGTGCGCGTTCCATGTCGTGACCGGGCTGCACTGCCCGGGGTGCGGGCTCACGCGCATGCTGCATGCGCTGGTGCATGGCGATGTCGCGCGTGCGTGGACGATGAATCCGCTGGCGGTGATCGCGCTGCCGCTGCTGGCGTCGATGCTGCTGCAGTGGTGGCTGGCGCGGCCGTTGCTGCCGGGCTGGCTCGACCGGCGCGTGCACGATGGGCGCGTGTGGATCGCCGCGCTGGTGGTGTTCGGCGTGCTGCGGAATCTGCCGTTCGCGCCATTCGCGTGGATGGCGCCGGGCTGAGATCGTGCTGTTGCAGCCCGGGTAAGCGAAGCGCACCGGGAGACTGTCACGCGTGATCCCGGGTGCCGGGCCACAGAAGCGGCGGTCAGCTTACCCAGCCGGCGATCACGAACAACGCCAGCACCGCCAGCCACACCAGCAGGCTGCGCCACACCAGGCTCATCGCATCGCGCAGCTCGGGCACTTCGCCTGAGAACGCGGGCAACGGCAGCGGCGGGACGAGGCCGGCATCGCCGGCTTCCACGCCGGTGCCGACGTCATCGTAGTCGGCGGCTTCATCGGCCAGTTCGCATTTCACGCTGGCACGCGCGACCGCGCCGAGGAAGCGGCGGCGCACGTCGAACGACGCGCCGCCGGCATCGCGCCACGCACCGAGCACGGTGTCGAAATTCCCGACCAGCGCGAGCGACAGCGTCATCAGCTGCGCGACGGGCCAGTCGAGGATCGCGAACAGGAAGCGCGCGCCTTCGCGCGTTGGGTTCGGCAATGCATGGGCGGCTTCGTCCTCGGCCGACAGCGCGGTGAGCCGGTACAGCAACGCGCCCACCGGGCCGAGCACCAGGAACCAGAACAACACGCCGAACCAGCGGTGCTGCGCGTTGCGGAACACGGCTTCGACCAGGCTGCCGCCGTCGAGCGTGGCCGGCATGCCACCCTCGGGCCACAGGCGCGTTGCCGCGGCGCGACGCGCGGTGGAGTCGGGCGCGTTGGCGACGGCGTCGACATCGACGTCCAGATCGCGCGGACCCCAGGCGTAGAACAGCACGACGATGCCGAAGATCAGGCTGACCAGTCCGAGCAGCGATTCGTGCAGCGCAAGCTGGAACAGCGCGACGAGCAGCAGCGGCGGCACCAGCGCGAAGGCGATGCCCCATCGGCCATGCCAGAAACTGCCTTCGGGAAAGCGCGCGTCCAGCCAACGCACCCAGTCGCGATACCAGCCGTACTGCCGCACCGACGCCGCAAGCGACGGCGCCATGTGGCCCAGCACCAGCGCGACGACGACGGCGATCAGGGTGGCGGACATTGCGTGGTCGGCTCCGGGTCGCGAGGGGGCTGTGGGGATTCTAGCGCCGGAGGGGTGGATTGCTGCTTTCGGTTGATGACAACGAAGCCGGTGGCGCGCTTTGGCCCCTCTTCCAACGGGAGAGGGGTTGTGAGGGGCGGCGTAGTGGGGACGCTCGCACTCGCGATGCACTACCTGCGAAGCACGCGTTCGCTGTCGTCGAACCTGTGGCGGCGGGAGAGTTGGATTCCCGCCTTCGCGGGAATGACGTTGTGATTGCCTGCGATCACGGGAGTGCCCAGGCGATACGGGCCTGGATCCCGGCCGTTGCCGCGATGACGTTTCGTCTTACGAGGATGACGTCGGTCTTGCGGCATGACGTCGGTCTTGCGGCATGACGTCGGTCTTGCGGGATGATGCTGGCTTATGGAATGACGCCGTGCGCGAGCGATGATGCGACATGAAGAGCCCGCTCCCGCCGGAAAACAATCACCCGCCCTGTCCCGCCAGCCACTGCTCGATCAACCACCGCGAGATCGAAATGCTCGGCGACAGCACCGGCCCTTCGCCGTCGTCCTGCGTGCTGCCCCATTCGCCGCGCAGGCGTGCCTGGCGGACGTCGTCGGCGGTGAACCAGCGCGCCTCTTCCAGTTCGTCGTCCACCCGCGGCTCATCCGGCGCGGCTTCGGCGACGAAACCGATCATCAGCGAACCGGGGAACGGCCACGGTTGCGACGCAAGGTAACGGCAGCGATGCACGCGTACGCCGGTTTCTTCCAGCACTTCGCGCGCGACGGTCTGCTCCAGCGATTCGCCCGGTTCGACGAAGCCCGCGATCACCGAGTAACGCCGTGCCGGCCACGCGGCCTGGCGGCCCAGCAGCAGGCGCGAGCCGTCGGTGACGGCGACGATCACCGCCGGGTCCGTGCGCGGGTAATGTTCGACACCGCACTTCGTGCACTGGCCCTGCCAGCCCGCGCGCGACAGCGCGACTTCGCCGCCGCACACGCCGCAGTAGCGATGGCGGCTGCGCCAGTGCTGCAGCGCGCGCGCCTGCGCGAACACGCTCGCATCGAAGGCCGGCCACGACGCTGCGGCGCTGCGCAGGTCGATCCGGCGGGGAGCGACGAACGCGGTGAGCGCGCCTTCCAGGGCGAACCAGCCGCCGCCGTCGGCATCGAGGCCGAGGAACACCGCCGCGCCCACGCCGCCGGGGCCTTCGCTGAGTTCGTGTCCGGTCGGCGCCAGCGGGCGGCCGTCGTCATCGGCGGAGGCGTTGCCCTTCTCGTCCAGCAGCACGATGCGGGCGTTCGGCCACAGCGCCTTCAGCGCGTCGGGGTCGTCGCGCAGGCGGTCGGCTCGATCGAGCGCACCGCGACAGGCGGCGTCCGCGCCGGCCTCGACGAACGCGAACGGAGCCGTCGCGTCGCTCACACCGCGAAGGAGGAACCGCAGCCGCAGGTGGTCTTCGCGTTCGGATTGCGGATCACGAACTGCGCGCCGTGCAGGCTTTCGGTGTAGTCGACTTCCGCGCCCATCAGGTACTGAAGGCTCAGCGGATCGACCAGCAGGGTGACGCCGTCGGTCTGCACGGCGAGGTCGTCCTCGGCCTGCTGTTCGTCGAACTCGAAACCGTACTGGAAGCCGGAGCAGCCGCCGCCCTGGATGTACACGCGCAGCTTGAGGGCGTCGTTGCCCTCCTCCGCGATCAGCTCGCGCACCTTGCTGGCGGCGGCCGACGTGAACTGCAGCGGGCGATCGAGGGACTGGTAGTCCGGCGTGGAGGAAATCGTGGGCAATTCCATGCGGAAAGGATGGGGCGCGCGGCTGCGTTGTTCAAGGCGCGCGACGGGCCGCAGCGTCCTGCGGGCGGCCGGGCTTCACCAAGGCCTCAGGGCGAGGCCGTGGCCGGCGCGACGTCGCGCGTGGCCTCGGCCCAGGTGAACGACTGCTCGATCGCCGCCCCCGAGCGCGGCGCCAGCCGCACGGCCACGCGGACCGGGGTGAAACCGGGCGGCAGGAACACGTCGCCTTCGACCTGCTGGAAGTACTTGAACGAGTACGTCACGCCGGGCGCGTCGGTCTGCTGGCGCAGCACCGGCCAGGTCAGCTTTTCGAGCTTGCCGCCGCGGGTACCCTCGATCGCCAGCGTCAGCTGGCCGGTGCTCACCGCGCCGCGGTTGAGGTTCTGCGTCAGCGTGCCGGTGAAGTGCCAGGCGGTGTCGTTCTGCGGCTGCAGTTTCAGCGAATGCACCGCCAGGCCGCGGCGCTGCGCGGTGCTGCCGACGAGGCGTTCGTAGAAGGCGACGTCGGCGCGCAGGCCGGCGATTTCCTCGTCGCGTTCGGCCAGCGTGCTCTGCAGGTCGCGGTTGGCGTCGCGGCTGATCTGGTCGGAGCGGCTGAGGGTCGCCACGCGCTGCTGCAGCTGTTCGATCTGGCGCTGCTGGCTGCGGCTTTCGCGCTCGGTGTCCTCGAGCTTCGCCTGCGGGCTGTCCTGTGCCGGCGCGAGCACGCGCCATGCGCCCCACAAGCCGAACAGCAGCGACACGGCGACCATGCCCAGCAGGATCGGGCCGCGTCGGCCGACCAGCGCGTCGCGCACCGCCGCCGGCGCGGCGACCGGCTCGGGCACATGGCCGGCCGGCCCCGCGGGGTGGGGCGTGGAGGGCTGCTCGGGATCGCTCGGGGTCATGCCGGGTCGCCGTGGGAACCGGCGCCCAGCCTACCGCGACCGGATGTGACGGTCAGCGCAGAACGGCGACGCCGTCCAGATCCGCTTCAGACAGCGCGTGACCCTCGTGGGCACCGGCGTGGATCAGGCGGCCGGTCAGCACCGAGCCGGCGAGCATCTCGACGACCTGGTAGTGCACGTTGCCCTGCACGCGCGCCTTGGCGGCCAGCTCGACGCGCTCGCTGGCATACACGTCGCCATCCAGGCGGCCGTTGATGACCACCACCGGCGCGCGCACCTCGCCTTCGATGCTGCCGTTCTCGGCCAGCGTGATCGTGGCGCGCTGGCCTTCCTCGGCGATCACCTTGCCGACGACCCGGCCTTCGATATAGAGACCGCCGCTGAATTTGAGGTCGCCGTGCAGGACCACCTGCGCGCCGATGAGGGTGTCGACCTGATGGCCGTCGATCTGGGCGGGTTTGCTCTTGAACATCGGGTACTTCCGGTTGCGCGCCGGCGAACCGGCATAAGGGGAAAAACGAAGAGGTCAGGTGGTGCCGATCTGCCAGCCCAGCGTCTGCTCGACCGCCACGTCGCCGCCGTCGAGCGACACGCGTACCCGCTGCGGGGTGAAGCCGGCCGGCAACATCACGCTGCCCTTGAGCTGCTGGAAATAGCGGAAGGAGTAATCCTGCGGCGGCACGTCGCTGCGCTGGTGGAGCTCGTCCCAGCCTACTGTCGCGAGCTTGCCGTCGCGCACGCCCTCGACGGTGAAGTGCAGCCGGCCGCGGCTGATCGCGCCCTTGTTGAGGCTCTGCGTCAGCACGATCTGGTAGCGCCAGGTGCCGCCGGATTCCGCATCGAAGCGTGCCGAATGCACGCTCAGGCCCTTCGGCTGGCCGGTCGCGCCGACCAGGCGCTCGTAGAAGGCGAGGTTCGCGCGCAAATCGGAGATTTCTTCCTCGCGTTCGGCCAGCTCGCTCTGCACTTCCTTGTTGGCGGCGCGGCTGATCTGGTCGGAGCGCGCGAGCGTCGCCTCGCGCTGCGCCAGTTGTTCGGCCTGCGAACGCCAGCGTCGCAGCTCGTCGCGGGCGGCATCGAGCTCGGCCGTCATGGCCGGCAGGCGGGGCGCGGCGACGCGCGAGGCGCCGATCCACACGCCCACGATCGAGGCCAGCCAGGCGAGGCCGAGCACGACCGCGATCAGCGGCCGGCGGTCCGGTCGCTGCTGGACGATCGTGAAGCGCGGCGGCGGCGCCCTGCGCGGCGTCTTGTTCATAAGCATCTTTCCGGCGATGACGTCGCCGGTTTCCCCAGCCCCTATACTTCGGTGGACAGTCTAGCGAGGGAGCGACATGACGGATGCGCACCTGTTCGCAATTGGCGTAGTTCTGGCCTGGCTGGCCGGAATTCGCGTCTATCTGACGGTGTTCGGCGTCGGCCTGGCCGGGTTCTTCGGCTGGCTGGACCTGCCGCAGGCGCTGCAGGTTACCGCCTCGCCTTGGGTGCTGGGCGTCTCCGGCGTGCTTGCCGCTGGCGAATTTTTCGCCGACAAGATCCCCGGCGTCGATTCGGGCTGGGACCTGCTGCACACGCTGCTGCGGATCCCGGCCGGCGCCTTCCTGGCGGCCGCCACCCTGTCGTCCGACGGGGAGCTCGGCGCCGGCGCGCTCGCGGCCGGCGCGGGCGTGGCGCTGACCAGCCACGTGCTCAAGTCCGGCTCGCGCGCCCTGCTCAACACCTCGCCGGAACCGGTCAGCAACTGGACGGCGTCGATCACCGAGGACATCGCCACCGTCGGCGGCCTCGCGCTGGTGTTCGCCCATCCGTGGATCGCGCTCAGCGTGGTCGTGCTGATCAGCGTCACGCTGGCGCTGCTGCTGTGGTGGGTGTGGCGGATGCTGTTCCGGCGGGCGCCGAAGCCCGGGCCGGTCTGATCGCCGGATGCAAAAACGCCGCCGGAACCGGCGGCGTTTTTCGTTCCGATCGCACGCGCGGCGGCGATCAGTCTTCGAGCTTGGTCAGCAGGTAGTTCTGCTCGCCCAGGCGCTCGATCAGCGACAGCTGGGTTTCGATCCAGTCGATGTGCTCTTCCTCCGAATCGAGGATGTCGGCGAAGAGCTTGCGACTGACGTAGTCGTTCACCGACTCGCAATAACGGATGGCGTCGCGCAGCAGCGGCAGGCCTTCCAGCTCGAGCGCGAGATCGCACGCGAGCACTTCGCGCGGGTTCTCGCCGATGCGCAGCTTGCCCAGCGCCTGGAAGTTCGGCAGGCCTTCGAGGAAGAGGATGCGCTCCGACAGCTTGTCGGCGTGCTTCATCTCGTCGATGGATTCCTTGTATTCGTGTTCGGCCAGTTCCTTCAGGCCCCAGTTCTTCAGCATCTTGGCGTGCAGGAAGTACTGGTTGATCGCGGTCAGCTCGTTGTAGAGCGCCTTGTTGAGGAATTCGATGACCTTGGCGTCGCCCTTCATGGCCGGCCTCCGTGGACGTGGGATGGCGGCACTCTAGCCCGTTCAGGCGCGCGATGACGGAACGCGAATCGGGTGCACCCGCGTCCGAGAATCAGTCTCGCTTGGGAGAAAAGCTCAGGCGGCTTCCTGCATCACCGCGAAGGGCAGCTCGCGCACGGCGTGGGCGGCGTCCAGCAGCGAGGCGGCCATGTCCAGGCAGCTACCGCAGTTGGCGCCGGCGCCGGTCCGCATGGTCAGTTCGGTCACACTGCGGCAACCGGCCTCGGCAGCCGAGCGGATGTCGTGATCGGTGACCCCATTGCAGATGCAGACGTACACGGCGGCGGTGTTCGGAGCAGGCAGCCGGATCGGCTGCAGCGCCATTCCGCCACGAATGAGAATGATTGTCAATTAACCGGGACGAAACCCGGCGCCGCGCCAGGGCGACCGCCGGCTGCGGTTGGCGCGCTCGCTCTGGAAATCCGGCCCGGGCGCCGGCACCGCCTGCGGCCCGGCGACCTGCCGCGCCGCCGGCGCCAGGTGCCGCAGCGCGCGGGCGTAGACGGAACGCTTGAACATCACCACGTGCTCGACCGGGTACCAGAAGTCCACCCAGCGCCAATGGTCGAATTCGGGCTTATCGGTCAGGTCCAGGCGCAGGTCGGATTCCTGGCCGGTCAGGCGCAGCAGGAACCACACCTGCTTCTGGCCGATGCACACCAGCCGGTCGTTGCGGCGGATCGCCCGCTCCGGCAGGCGGTAACGCAGCCAGCCCGGGGTGGCGCCGAGGACCTCGACGTGTTCGGGCAGCAGGCCCGTTTCCTCGCGAAGCTCGCGATACATGGCCTCCAGCGGCGTCTCGTCGCTGTTCATCCCGCCTTGCGGGAACTGCCATCCGTCGCGATGCACGCGGCGCGCCCAGAACACGCGTCCGTCGGGGTGCATCAGGACGATGCCGACGTTGGGCCGGTAGCCGTCCGGATCGATCACGATGCGGACTCCTGAATTCACTGTCCCCGACTCTGCCATGCCCCTGCCCGGCCCGACAACCCGGCGCCGGCAATTCACGGAGCGATTGACGACGCCCCTTCAGGCGTGAATAATTCGCGATTCTTCGCGGGGCTATGTAGCTCAGCCGGTTAGAGCACAGCACTCATAATGCTGGGGTCGGTGGTTCGAGTCCACCCATAGCCACCACTGCGAAGACCTTCGAGAACCCGCCGCGATGGCGGGTTTTTTGTTGCCTGCGTGCCGGGCCTGAACACGCGCACTCAGCCGCTCGAGCGCCGCGACTTCCGTCGTGCGACGAGGCACTGCCCCACGATCGCCGTGACCAGGATCGCCGCATTGGTCGCGACGAAGACGAGGTTGTTCACCATCAGGCTGTAGACGACGAAGCCGACGGACGCCACGCACTGCCCGAGGAACAGCCACCGCGACACGCCTTTCGCGTCGGGATCGCGCGCCATCGTGACGATCTGCCGGACCAGCGTCGCCAGCAGCACGAGCGATGCCAGCCAGCCGATCGCGTCGGGATTCATGCGGTACTTCCCGGCTGGTCGACTCGTGCCATTCAGCCGAGCCCCTCGAACCCCTGCTTGAGCCGGCTCATCTCGTCATGGCCGCGTTTCACCGACGCGTACGCGTTCTCGATCGCATCGCGCGCGGCCGGCGTGAGTTCGATGTCCTTCAATGCATCGCCGTACTTTCGCTTGATGTGGTCCTCGCCGCGCTCGACTTCCTTCACCACCGCCTCGTCGCCGTTGTCGAGCGCCGAGCGCAGGTCGACGAACACACGATGCGCCGCCGCGAGCACGGTGCCATCGTCCTGCGGTTTTCCGCCCTTCGAGACGACGAACGCCTGCAACGCGGCCACCACCGCCTGGCGTTCGCTGGCGCGGCGTTCGAACAACGTGCGCAGCGTGGGAATGCGGGCCTCGCGTGCGGCTTCGCGGTAACCGTCGACGCTGTCGATGGTGGTCTCGATGAGGCTGTTGATCACGCGCAGGTCGTGTTCGGCGCTGGCCATCGCGATGCACCAGGTTGCAATTGGAATGCAGCGATGATGTGTGTGGCGCGGCGACGAAATCGTGAATGGGCCACGTCGCCCGCTTCGTTCAGCGAATCTCACGTTCGCGTCACGAGTCTTCACCGAACCTTGAAATACAGCGGTTTTTTCAGCATCCGGTAGACACATGAACCACAACGGCCGACTCATCCTGATCGTCGAGGACCATCTTCCCATCGCGGAGATGCTCGGCGGTTTCTTCGAGGCGGGCGGCTATGAAGTCGACTTCGCCCGCGATGGCGCGGAAGCGCTGCGGCTGTCCGCGAACAATCCCTACGACGCGATCCTGCTCGATCGCAACCTGCCACGCATCGACGGCGTGGAGGTCTGCCGGCGCATCCGCCAGGAGCAGCGGCGCGCGACGCCCATCCTCATGCTGACCGCGCGCGACACCGTGCAGGACCGTGTGGAAGGACTGGAAGCGGGCGCCGACGATTACCTCACCAAGCCGTTCTCGATCGAGGAACTCGAAGCGCGGCTGCGCGGGCTGATGCGCCGTTCGCGCAAGACCGCGAGCGAACCGATCCGCGTCGGGGACCTGGTGCTCGATCCGCACGCGATGAGCGCCGAACGCGCCGGCGTCCCGATCCACCTCACGCCGATCGGTTTCCAGATCCTGCACCTGCTGATGCGCGAAGCGCCGCGCGTGGTGAGCCGCGAGGAAATCCAGCGCGAGGTGTGGCGCGACGAGCCGCCGGATTCGGATTCGCTGCGCAGCCACCTGTACATCCTGCGCAAGGCCATCGACCGCGGGCGCGAAACGCCGCTGCTGCAGACGATCCCCGGAATGGGGTTCCGGATCGGCGAGCATCCGTCCGCGTTCACCGCGTCGCGCAATCATCGCGAAGGGATCGCGGCGCGCGGCTAAGCGGGCAGCGCCTGCACGCGCCGCTTATCGACGGCTTCGCCGTCGCCCAGCCTGAACGCGCACGCGTTCGCATCGTCGTCACAGCGATTTCACGCTGAATTGCCGGAAATGTTGCGGCGGTGAAACCACGGCTTTCGCGCATCCTCGTCAGCGCGCGGCGGTCGTCCGCGAGCGACACAGGCCACCGGGCATTCGGACTGTCGGGAGGGAAAGACGATGTCGAACGGGCAACCATTGCCTGACCGCGGCTGCACGGCGCCAGTCATCGATCGCAGCGCACGAATGCGCTCGGCGAACGCTTTCTTCCGCATCGAACACACACGTACGTAATCGCCACCCAGTGGTGCGGCGCGCGTGCTTTCCCTCGGGCGATGCACCGCCTGCGACGCATCGACAGCAGGCAGGTCGTGCATCGTGCTTCGTGCTTCGTTGATCGCCGTCTCGACCTCCGCTTCGCGTCCACATATCCGACTCGTCGACGCGGCTTTTTCCGACTTTCGGCCACCGACTCCTCTGCCACCATCAGTCGCATCTCCCTCGAACCCGCACGCTCAAAGCCCGCTCTGGACGTGCGCATGCAACGGAGTCCCCATGCGCAAGATTTCGTTGGTACTTGGAGCGACGCTGGCCTTGCTCGGATCGATCGCGGGCGTCGCCGGCATCGGGATGGCGCTGGCGCAACCATCGCCTGTCGCTGCGGCGAACATCGATGCGCGACCGTTCCCGCGCGAGTTCACGCAGAGCGGCACGACGTTCAACGTCCACCAGCCCCAGTACGAAAGCTGGAAGGACAACCAGCTCAAGGGCCGCTTCGCGATGTCGGTGAAGACCGGAACGCACAGTGGCGCCGACGGCAAGCCGGAACAGACGGCCGACCACGGCGTGGTGACGTTCCAGGCGCGCACGCAGATCGACAAGGACGCGCGCGCGGTCGTGCTCGGCGACATGCAGCTGACCGGCGCGAGCTTCCCGACCGCGTCCGCGAAGCAGGCGCGGTATCTCGAACTGGCACGCGCGCAGCTGAAGCAGCAGTCCACGCTCACGGTATCGCTCGACCAGCTGGAGTCGGCGCTGGCGATCGCCGCCGTCGACGCGAAAACGCCGCCGTCGTTGCCGGTCCGCAACGATCCGCCCGAGATCCTGTTCGGCACCCGTCCGTCGGTGCTGATCCTGGTGGACGGCGCGCCCGCGCTGAAGCCCAGCGGCGTCGCCGGCGTGCAGCGCGTGATCAACAGCCGCTCGCTGCTGCTGCGTAGCAACGGTGAGTACTACACCTACCTCGGCGGACACTGGGCGAAGGCGGCGTCGCTCGACGGCCCGTGGAGCGCTGCGCCGACGGTCGATGCGAACCTCACGCAGGCGATGCAGCAGGCGGTGTCGTCGAAACAGGTGGACACCCTCGACAAACCGCCCGAAGCGCTCGCGCAGGCATTCGCGAACGGCGGCCTGCCCGACCTGTACGTGCGCACGCACCCGGCGGAACTGATCACCGCCCAGGGGGATCCGCAGTTCGCCGCGGTCCCGCGCACCAAGCTGAGCTATATCGCCAACACCGGCGCGGACGTGTTCGTCGATGGCGCCGCCGACAACGCGTGGTACGTGCTGGTGTCGGGACGCTGGTTCACTGCGCCGGGCAGCAGGGGACCGTGGACGCACGTGGCGCCGGGGCGCCTGCCGGCGGACTTCGCGAAGATACCGCCGGACAGTCCGAAGAGCGGCGTGCTCGCGTCGATTCCCGGCACACCGGAATCCAAGGAAGCGCTGATCGCCAACGACATCCCGCAGACCGCCACGGTGAAGAAGGGCCAGGCGACGCTCACCGTCACCTATGACGGCGCGCCGCAGTTCGCGAACATCGAAGGCACCGCGCTGCAGTACGCGCGCAACACACCCGTGCCGGTGATCCGCGTGGCGAGCGACAGTTACTACGCCGTGGACAAGGGCATCTGGTTCGCCGCGTCCTCACCCACCGGGCCGTGGACCGTCGCGACCAGCGTGCCGCCGGCGGTCTACGCCATTCCTACCCGCTCGCCGCTGCACTACGTCACCTACGTGCGCGTGTACGGGCAAGACGACGACGAGGTGTACGTCGGCTACACGCCGGGCTATTACGGCACCGTCGTCACCGACAACGTCGTGGTCTACGGCACCGGTTACGCCTGCACGCCCTGGGTCGGCGCCTACTGGTACGGCTGTCCCGCCACGTATGGCATGGGCGCGTACTTCGGATGGAACGCGTGGGTCGGCTGGACCTTCGGCTGGGGCTGGGGCTGGAACGACGGCTGGTACGGCCCGTACAGCCCGTGGTGGGGCCCGTGGTACGGACCGGCCTACCCGTACGGATGGTGGGGCGGCGGCGCGGCGGCCTGGAACGTCTACGACCATTGGGGTAACGCCACCGTGCGCGGCACCGCCGCCGCGTGGGCCGATCCGTGGACCGGAAACGTCGGCCGTGGCGGACGTGGCGGGTACTACAACGAAGCGACCGGCGGTCGCGGCGTTGGCCGCGCGGGCATCAACACCAACGTCTACACCGGAACCACCTCCGCTGGCGCGCAGGGCATCCGCTACAACCCGCAGACCGGACGCGTGGTCGCCGGCGGCACGGCGACGGCGGTGAATCCGTATACCGGCCAGGCCGCGCGCGCCGGCGAGCGCACCGTGGTGAACACCAGCACCGGCCGCGTCACGCAGGCGGCCGGCGGCGCTGCGATCGGGCCAAACGGCGCGGCGGCGGGCGGCGCCTTCAACACGCAGGGCCCGAACGGCCGCGACGCGCGCGGCGCGGGCGGCTTCCACTACAACGCCGACACCGGCACGTTGAATCGCGGCGGCGTGGTCGAGGTGAACGACAACGTCTACGCCGGTCGCGACGGCAACGTCTACAAGCATGACGGGAACGGCTGGACGCAGGTCGAACGGCCCGATCGTTCGCAGAACCTCTCCGGCCAGACGCGACAGGACCTCGATTCCAGTGCGCTCGACGGCGACCGCATCGCGCGCGAGCGCGGCGACGAGCGCGTCCGCGGCGGCGGTGGCCAGTTGAATCCCGCGGCGTTCCAGAGCCAGGGCGGCGGCTTCCAGCATGGCGGCAATTTCGAACGCGGCGGCGGCAACAACTTCCAGCGCGGCGGCGGCATCGATCGCCCCGCGGGCGGCATGCAGCGTCCGGTCGGCGGATTCCGTCCGGGACTGGGCGGCGGCGGCTTCCGCGGCGGTGGTTTCCGCCGCCGCTAAGGAGGCCTTGAAGGCTCGGCCCGACACGCACGCCGCACCCCGCAAGATCGCCGCCGGAAGACGCTTCGAAAAAGCGAGCGTGAACTCGTCATGGAGAGAGAACGATGAACGCCCGACATCTGCTCGTGTCCGGCCTCGCGTTGTCGTGCGCCGCGCTCGCCATGCCTGTGCACGCCACCGAAGGCGCGCTGGGCCGCACCATCACCGGCACGTCCGTGCAGTCCTTCGCCGGCGTCGTGCCGCCGACGCCGGGCTTCAACGCGGCGGTCGGCTATGTCCACTACTCGGGTGAGATCGGCGGCGCCCGCGAAGTGCCGGTGAACAACCTGCTGACGCTGGGCCTGGACGCGGACTTCGACATGCTCAGCATCACCGGCCTGTACGTGTGGGACACCGGCGAGGGCCGCTGGAACTTCGCCTCGATGGCGACGTTGCCGTTCGCCACCGTCGACGTGACCGCCGACGTTTCGATCGGCCCGCTCACCGGCGAGGTGAAGGACAAGGCCGACTGGGACGTGTTCGATCCCTTCTTCGCCCCGCTCATCGCCGGCTATCACTTCGACCAGACGCGGCACCTGAGCCTTGCGCTCTATATCTACACCGACTGGGGCAGCTACGACCCGGACCGGCTGGCGAACCTGAGCCTCAACAACTGGACCTACTCGCCCACGGTCGGCTACACGCAGCTGATGCAGAAAGGCACGCTGGAATTCACCACGGTGGCCGCCGTCGATTTCTACACGAAGAACGACGCCACCGATTACAAGAACGGCGCCGTCTTCCGCATGGACTCGATGCTGGTCAAGCGCTTCGCCAACGGCTGGGGCGTGGGCGGCATCGGCGGCTGGATCGAACAGCTGGAAGACGACGAAGGCCCCGTGGCCGACCGCCTCAACGGCTTCAAGGGCCATTCGCTCGCGCTGGGGCCGATCGTCAATTACTCGAAGAAATGGGACGGCGGCCAGGTCGAATTCGCCGCACGCTGGTTGAAGGAATTCGACGTCAAGCGTCGCCTGGAAGGCGATCCGCTGATGGTGACCGCAACCGTGGCGTTCTGACCGTACAGGGAGTTTCGTACATGCGACACATCCGCCCGCTTCTCTTCGCCTTCGCAATCGTCCTCGCCGCACCCGTCGCGTCCGCCCAGGAAAGCGCCGACGAACTGGCGAAGAAGCTGTCCAATCCCGTCGCATCGATGATCAGCATCCCGCTGCAGTACAACGCCGACTTCGGCTACGGCAGCGAGGACGGAACGAAGCAGACGTTGAACATCCAGCCGGTCATTCCCGCGTCGATCTCGCAGGACTGGAACCTGATCACGCGCGTCATCATGCCCGTGATCTACCAGGAGGACATCGCGGGGAATTCCGGCAGCCAGTTCGGCGTAGGCAACGTCACGCCCACGTTCTTCTTCTCACCCAAGCAACCCACCGCGGGCGGTGTGACGTGGGGGATCGGACCGGTGTTCCTCCTGCCCACTGCCAGCAACGACATGCTGGGCGTCGACGAATGGGGCGCCGGGCCCAGCGTGCTGGTGCTGCGGCAAGGCAGGCACTGGACGGTCGGCACGCTCGCCAACCACATCTGGTCCTTAGGCGGTTCCGCCAACGATCCCGACATCAGCAACACCTTCCTGCAGCCGTTCTTCGCGCGTCAGTTCCCGGGTGGCCGCACGCTCACGTTCAACTCCGAATCCACCTACGACTGGGAAAACCAGCAGTGGACGGTGCCGATCAACGTCGTCTACTCGAAAGTCACGCGCATCGGCAGCCAGACACTGAGCTTCGCCGGAGGTCTGCGCGGTTACGCCGACTCGCCGCGCGGCGGACCCGACTGGGGCGTGCGCCTGGTCGTCACCTTCCTCGTGCCGGAGCACTGATGCGCCGCCGCCTGGCGAGGGTGGGCGCGCTGCTTCTTGCGTGCACGCTGACCTGCGGCATGGCGATGGCGCAAACGCAAGCGGATGCCGCCGTGCCTGCGCAGGACGGGAAGCCCGGCATGCGCGCCCTGCTGCACGATCCGAAGGACGGCCGGTTCGCCATGTCGCGCGGGCTGCTCGATCGCAAGGGTTTCCTGCCCGCGCCGATCATCGTCAGCGATCCGGCAGTGGGTTATGGCGGCGGATTGGCGCTGACGTTCTTCCATCGCCCCGCCGGCGGGCGCGCTGGTCGGCTTTCTCCGCGCCGGCCGCACCTGGGCCGCCACAACGATTTCGGCGAAGCGCCGAGCCAGGTCGCGAAAGACGCCGGCGTGCGCTACAAGATCGCCAGCGTGCTCGGCCTCTACACCGGCGTCGATTACGCATGGGGACCGGAGGACGAGACGTTCTACATCCAGGTCGGCAGCGCCTGGCGCTGAAGGCGTTCAGTCCTTCTCCGGCTCGTCGACCGAATCGGCGCGCCGCATCTCGCGTTCGGCCGAACGCGCCTTGCGCTCGTGTTCCCGCGCGACCGGATCTCGCTGCCGCGCCAGGCTCTGTTCGCGCGCCAGCCGGGCGAGCTGCTCGTAGCGCTCGCGCAGGCGATCGAGTTCGGCCTGGTCGAGTTCCTCCAGGTCCAGCAGCGTGTTCTCGGCCTGGCGCGTCGCGCGGATGAGCTCGTCGAGCTTGATCTGCATCGCCTCGGTGTCACGGTTCTGCGTGTTCTGGATCAGGAACACCATCAGGAACGTGACGATCGTCGTTCCCGTGTTGATGATCAGCTGCCAGGTGTCGCTGAACCCGAACATCGGCCCGCTCACCAACCACGCGATCACGATCAGCGCCGCCAGCCCGAAACACGACGCGTTGCCCGTCCAGCGCGCCGCCGCCTTGGCGAACCTGCTGTGCCAGTCCATACGCGATGCCGTCGCGCGGCCGATCGCCGCGACGGAACCATCCGCCGGAGCCCCGGAAAGCCGCGTGAACAGCCACTTTCCGCGAGCTGCCGCCATCACGCCGCGTTACCCGGGCGCGGTCGTATCGTCGATGCAACCGATGCTGCCACCCCCCCGGAGGCAACCATGTCGCAGGATCGCAAGGACCCGCCGCTGAAGGACGACAAGAAGACCACGCAGGACAAGCCCGAGGACGCGCGCGAGCGCGAGAAGCGCAAACAGCACGAAAGCGAGAACCAGGATCAGGCGCTGGAGGAGACGTTCCCGGCCAGCGATCCGGTGTCGCCGTTCGTGCCGGCCAAGGCACCGGATTGACGCTCGCGATGGCGGCCGGCGGAGTCTGGACCCCCACCGCACCCGATGCCGATCGCGGCCACTGCGCCGACGGCACCGGTTGCGTGGTCGAGCTGTTACGGCGGGAACATCGCAGCGAACACGAAGCCGCCACCGGTCGCTGGATCGGCGAGCGCGTGGCGTCGCTGCTCGGATTCGCATACGGCGGCGTGCACGTGCCGGACGCGGACTACCGCGGCCCGGCGTTCTTCGTGCCCGACGTCACGCTGCTGACGCATGAGGCGCACGAACTGGGCATCGTCGGGCCGAACCAGCTGCTGGGCGGCGTGGTGCCGCACGCGTTCGTGGCGACGAAGACGATCACCCATCCGCTCGTCGACGAGCCACGCGCGAAGCCGGAAGGCTGGTCGGACGCGCTCGGCCGCGCGTTGGAGGACGTGACATTGCCCGGCTTCGCCGCATTCAGCGTGGATGACGTCGCGCGCGCGGCGAAGCGGCTGTTCGAACAGGGACTGCCGGCGCGGATCAAGCGCGCCGACGGCATCGGCGGCAGCGGCCAGTCGGTCGCGACCGAGCGCAAATCCCTCGACGCCGCGCTCGCGCAGCTCGATCCGAAGTCGCTCGCGCGGGTGGGCGCGGTGGTCGAACTCAACCTCAAACCGGTGAAAACCTACAGCGTCGGCACCGTGGCGGTCGGCTCGCATCGCGTCGCGTACTTCGGCATGCAGCGGCTCACGCGCAATCGCGACGGCGTGGCGACCTACGGCGGCTCGACGCTGGCGTGCCTGCGCGGCGACCTGAACGATCTGCTCGCGACGCTGGAAGACGAAGCCGAGCGCCGCGTGCTGCGTTGCGCGATCCGCTACGACGCGGAGGTGTCGCGCGCTTATCCGTCGTTCTTCGCCTCGCGTCGCAACTACGACGTGGCGCTCGGCGTGGATCCCTCGGGCATGCCGCGCACCGGCGTGCTCGAACAGTCCTGGCGCGTGGGCGGTGCGACGCCGGCGGAGGTCCTCGCGCTGGAGGCGATGCATCGCGATCCGCAGCTGTCGCGCGTGAACGTGTCGACGGTCGAAGTCCACGAGCTGGTGGATCCGCCACTCGGCGCGCACGTCTCGTTCCGCGCCGAAGATCCGGCGGTGGGCCCCATCACGAAGTACGCCATGCTCGACGCGCAGGACGATGCGCATGGACGTTAGCCTCGAAACCATCGAACTGGAGGTCGAGCAGGATCGCATCGGCGGCACCGTGCTCGCGCCGCCTTCGCAGCTGCCGGGCGTGCTCTTCGTGCACGGCTGGGGCGGCAGCCAGGAACACGACCTGGTGCGCGCACGCGAGGCCGCGGGCATCGGCTGCGTCTGCCTCACCTTCGACCTGCGCGGGCACGAGCGCACCGCGCGCCACTGGGAGAAGGTCAATCGACCGCAGAACCTCGCCGACCTGCTCGCCGCCTACGACTGGCTCGCCGCGCGGCCGAACGTCGACCCGGGCGCGATCGCGGTGGTCGGCATCAGTTACGGCGGCTACCTGGCCGCGCTGATGACGGCGCTGCGGCCAGTGCGCTGGCTCGCGCTGCGTTCGCCGGCGATCTACAAGGACGAGGGCTGGGAGCTGCCGAAGCTGCAGCTGCACATCGACACCGATCTCACCGCCTACCGCCAGCGCCGCATCGACTGGCGCGACAACCGCGTGCTGCGCGCGTGTGCCGACTATCGCGGCCACGCGCTGCTCGTCGCCGCCGAGCACGACACGGTGGTGCCGCATCCGGTGATCGACAACTACGCCAACGCGCTGCACGACACGCGCTCGCTGACGCGGCGCGTGATCGAGGGCGCCGACCATGCGTTTTCGCAGAAGCCGGCGCAGAAGGCGTACACGGCGATCCTGATCAAGTGGCTGGCGGAGATGATCATGGGCGCGCGCGAGGAGGCGGCGGTGGCGCGGCTGCGGGAGCGGCAGGTGGTGGAGGAGGATGTGGCGGGGTGAGGGATTGCTGTGTTCTTGCGCGGACGGGTTGGCGAGGCGCTGTGCGGACGCTTCCTGTCGTTCAGTCCCACTCGTGGTGGTCCCGCCTACTCACGATGATCTCGCCTACTCACGGACATCCGCCGGCTCACCGTCGTCCCCGCGAAGGCCGGGATCCAGCCCGTAGCGCATGGGTGTCGCGTATGGGACGAGTGCTTCGTCATGCCTGCCTTCGCGACGAGCAGAAGCGAAAGCGCCACTCCGAGCCGCCGCACCGCTGCCATCCATGGCGCAACACTTCAACCTATGGATGGCCCTGCCCAGCCATCCATGGCCGGTCGTTCGGCAGGCCACGCGGCAGTGCCGTTGGCACGGGTTCCGGGATCGCTGCCATTCCTGGCGGGACGTTGCGCGCGTCGGATCGCCCTGCCCGGCCGGTCCTTCGCGGGCCGCGCGCGCCAGTGGCGCGCAAGCGCGGCCCGTTCAGCCATACGGCCCGCCCATCACCGGCAACACAATCCCGTTGATGTAAGACGAACACACCGGCGAAGCCAGGAACACATACGCCGGCGAAATCTCCTCCGGCTGCGCGGGACGGCCCATGTCGCTCGACTCGCCGAACTTCGCCACGTCCTCCGCCGAGCGGTCGGCCGGATTCAACGGCGTCCACACCGGCCCCGGTGCGACCGCGTTCACGCGGATGCCCCGCTCGAGCAGGCTGCTCGCCAGCGATTTGGTGAAAGCGTGGATCGCGCCCTTCGTCGCCGAGTAGTCGAGCAGTTGCTTTGAGCCGAACAGCCCCGTTTCCGAACCCGAGTTGAGGATGCAGCCGCCGCGCGGGAGATGCTTGAGCGCGGCGCGCGCCATGTGGAAATAGCCGGCGATGTTGGTCTGCAGGGTTTCCTGCAGGTGCTCGTCGGTGAGGTCTTCCAGCGACGGCGTATGCATCTGGAAGGCCGCGTTGTTGACCAGGATGTCGAGCTTGCCGAACGCCTGCACCGTCGCGGCCACCGCGCTGTCGCAGAACCGGGAGTCCTTCACGTCGCCCGGGATGACCAGGCAGCGGCGGCCCTCGTTCTCGACCGCCGCGCGGGTCTGCTCGGCATCCTCGTGTTCGTTGAGGTAGACGATCGCCACGTCCGCGCCCTCGCGCGCGAACAGCACCGCCACCGCACGGCCAATGCCCGAATCGCCGCCGGTGACGATCGCGACCTTGTCCTGCAGCTTGCCGCTGCCTTGGTAATCGGGCGCTTCGAATCGCGGGCGCGGATCGAGCTGGTGTTCGTGCCCGGGTTTCTTCTGGTGCTGCTCGGGCAGCGGATTCTCCGGCTGCCGGCGCGTGCCGGCCTGCACGGGCGGTTTCTTCGCCTCGGCCTTCTTCGCCGGCGGCTTCTTTGCCTCCTTCGCCTCGACATGGGCCTGGATCGCCTGCTGCTTCGCGGCGGTGCCGTTCGCCTTCGACGTGGGTTTCTTCTCTTTCGCCATGGTTGCGTCCTCCTCGCGGCGGCGACAAAACGCCCGGGTGCGGACACCCGGGCGTTCGTCGCCCGCATGGCCCTCGCGGGCCGCTCCACCCTTACCGGTCGCCGCCCTTGGCGACGCTCAGCGCCTTCGCATCGACGCTCTTGACGCCCTTGATGTTCTTGGCGACGGCGATCGCCTTGTCGTGCTGCGCCTTGGTGTCGACGCTGCCGGACAGCTTCACCACGCCGTTGGTGGTGTCGACGTCGATCGTGGTGCCCGGCACGTCGGAGGTCGCCATCAGGTCGGCCTTCACCTTGGTGGTGATCCAGGTGTCGTTGACCGGTTGGGCCGAATCGCCTTCCTCTTCGACCTCGGTCTGGCCGCGATCCTGCGCCATCGTGGCCATCGGCACCGCGGCGATCATCGCCGCCGCGCCGAACACGGCGGCGAACAGCTTCGTATTCGTACGGATCTTCATGTCGTGGCTCCGTTGAAGGTGCCGACAGCTTTCTAGGTGAATCCGTATCCCTGCGTGAAATCGCCGATATCGCCCGCTTCGCGCGGGGCTTGCGTTCACCGTTGCGAATCCGGCGTGTACGCGTGCGGCTTTCGCGCGATCACCGCGCGCGTGCGAGGCGGAGCGCGGCGTCGAGTGCGTCGGCGGAAATCGCGGCGACGTCCGGCGCGACGCCGGTCGCTTCCCAGTTCGTGCGCGTGATCGGGTTCACCGGCGAACCGTCGGAGACGAACACGGTGAAGCCCTCGCCCACGTCGATCATCGCGCCGGGGTTCGCCGCGCCGGCGCTGCGCTCGCCGACGATCGTCGCGCGCTTCGCGTTCTGGAGGGTGTAGGCGAACGACTCGGCCGCCGATCCGGTGCCGCCATCGACCAGCACGTACAGCGGCACCTGCGTGCGCGGCGTCGCGTACGGAATCGCCGGCGCTTCGCTCATCGTGCGCGTGCGCGTGTGGAAGGTGTTGTAGACGTCGGCGCCCGGCGCGAGGAACGCGCTGGCGAGGTAACCGACCATGCTCGGCGATCCGCCGCGGCAGCCGCGCAGGTCGACGATCATCGCCCGCGATCCCGAGAGCTTCGCGAGCGCGTCGTCGATCGCGCGACGCGCCGGCGCGTCCGCATCGTCGAACTCGAAATGTGCGAACTGGTCCAGGCGGAGATGACCGACCTCGCCCGGCAACATTTCCACCTTGGCGATGCCGTGGTTCGCCGGTGCCTGCGGAGGACGACGCGGGCCCACGGGCACGCGGGGCGGCGACGCATCGCCGTCCCAGCGCACGCGGAAGTGGCGGTCGAGCGGTCGCAACCGCGCGGTCAGCGCGTCGGCCAGGGCCTGCGGCTGGAGCGTGTCGAAGGTGCCGGTGTCGGCGTCGCGGCGCAGGTCGTCGGCGATGGTCTTCCCGCGCGCGGGATCGAAATAGTTCGCGGCGATCGCGTCGGCCACCGCGTCGACCCGGTCGCGCGGGGCCGGCGCGGCATGGGCGGCGAAAACGGTCAGCAGCAGGGCGACGGCGGCGGTGCGGAGCAGCTTCGGCATGGCGGGAATCCCGATGGGGTTTCACGTCTGGATGCCGACAGCGCCGAGACCGTCGCACCGCCCCGGCGACGGCGCGGCGGTACACTGGCGCGCATGAAGATCTTCAAGGCATTCACGCTCGAAGCCGCGCACCGGCTGCCCAACGTCCCCGAGGGCCACAAGTGCGCGCGCCTGCACGGGCACAGCTTCCGCATCGAGATCCACGTCGAGGGCGAGATCGACCCGCACCTGGGCTGGGTCATGGATTTCGCCGACCTCAAGGCGGCCTTCAAGCCGCTGTACGACCGGCTCGACCACCACTACCTCAACGACATCGAAGGCCTGGAAAACCCTACCAGCGAAGTCCTGGCCAAATGGATCTGGGACCGCCTTAAGCCGTCCCTGCCGCTGCTGTCGGAAGTGGTCGTGCACGAGACCTGCACGTCGGGCTGCCACTACAAGGCCTGATGCTTCGGCGAGCGCGGCCGGGCGCGCTCGCGAACCTCACTTCACCTGAGGACGCAGCAGCGATCCGAACGTGAGGTACCAGGAACTCTCGCCTTCGTCGTTCCCGCCGTAAGCCAGGAACATCGGCCCCAGCGGCGTGCTGAAACCGATGAAGAGGCTGCCGGCGAGGATCAGGTCGTCCGCGTCCACGTCGTCCTTGATGGCCCATGCGTTGCCCGTCTCCACGCTCGCGCCGACGAACATCGGCAGCGAGAACAACCGGCTCGTGTTGCCGGTGCGCCGGTACATCACTGCCCGAGCGAGGGCGGTCTGCGTGCCGAACAGCGCGCGCTCGTCGAAACCCGACAGGTTGAGGAAGCCGCCGAGGAAACCCTGCGTCTGGAAGAAGCTGTCCTCCTCCAGCGCGCTGCTCAGGTTCGCGCCGAGCAGCAGGTGGTAGCGGCCCCACGCCTGCGCCCAGTCCGCGGTGAGCCGCGCGACGTCTCCTTCGACGTTGGCGCCGGCAACGTCGTGGTACGTCTCCAGGTCCGCGCTCACGCGCAGGCCGCGCGTGGGGAAGTTGATGTTGTCCAGCGTGTCCCAGGTCGCGTTGTAGAAGACGCCGGCGTATTTCTCCTTGTTGCCGGTGAAATCGCTGGGATTGCCGATCAGCAGGTCGCCCCGGTCGCGACCGCGCACCAGCGCGGCGCTGATGCGCCATTCCGGCTGCGGCGTGTAGCCGGCTTCCACCGCCATCTGGCGACGGTTGATGCGGAACTCGGCGAGCTGGTCGCCGCCGGCCCAAAGGGGGAAGGATTCGTTGCGCAGCTCCAGCGATGGCTTCATGTAGAACGCGCCGGTCCGGCCGAACGGCTGGTAGAACTCCGACAGCAGGCCGGTGATGCGCCCCAGCCGCATCACGTTGCGCCACTCCGCGCCGAGCGTGTTGACGTCGCTGAAGGTCAGTTCGGCCGACACCATGTAGTTGTTGCGGCCGTTGAAGTTGTCGTCGAGCTGGAAGCCGAGCCTGCCGAACGCCGACCACGGTTTCTCCGCCGGGATGATCTCCAGTCCGGGCTGGCCGTCGCGTTCGACCAGGCGGTAATCGATCTGCTGGAAGCGCCCGTCGCCGTAGGCCGTACCGATGTCCTGCTCCAGCCGCTCCGCATCGAAGGGCTGGCCGACGTTCTGCACCACCGCACGCTCGACCTCGCGCGTCGCCGACGGCGAACGGCCTTCGACGATGTCGAGGAACGCGACGAGTTTCGGATCGAACTCGCGCTTGCGCTGGCGTTCGCGATACGCGGCGTAGGTCGCTTCGTCCACGGACAGCGCGCGCAGCCGCGGCAGCGCCGCTTCGGCGGCGCGTTCGCCGATCGCGATGGCTTCGTCGCCGCGGTTGAATTCCGCGGCGGTGATGTCGCCCAGCTCGGGGCGGATCAGCACGTCCTCCGGCCGCAGCGTGGCGAGCGTCGCCTCGGTCTTCTCGGTCATCAGCGCCGAGATCATCTGGTCCATGATCACCAGCGGATTGGTCAGCGCGTCTTCCTTGTGCAACGGCGAGCCGACGTCGACGACGATCAGGCGATCGGCGCCCATCTGGCGCACGACGTCCACCGGCACGTTGTCGACCATGCCGCCGTCGACCAGCAGGCGGTCGCCCACGCGCACCGGCGCGAACGCGCCCGGCACCGACATGCTCGAACGGATCGCCAGCGCGAGGTCGCCGTCGGCGAACACCACCTTGTCGCCGTTGATGATGTCGGCCGCGACGGCGCGGAACGGGATCGGCAGCTGGTCGAAGTTCTGCACGTCCCAGGTGGAAATCGTCAGCCGGCGCATCAGCATCAGCAGCTTCTGTCCCTGCACGATGCCGACCGGCAGCACGACGCGGCCATCGACGTAGCCGATCTCCAGGTCGAGCAGGTAACGGAAGTCGGCGTCCTTGCGGCGCATCGGCTGGCCGGGGCGCGGCGGGTCGTCGACGAACATGTCGGCCCAGTCGATGGTGCGGATCAGGTCCTCCATCTCGGCCGGCGTGTAGCCGGTGGCGTACAGGCCGCCGACGATCGAACCCATGCTGGTGCCGGCGACCTTGCACACGGGGATGCGCTCGCGTTCGAGCACCTTCAGCACGCCGATGTGGGCCGAACCGCGCGCGCCGCCGCCGCCGAGGACGAGGCCCACGCAGGGCGGTCCGCCGCTCGCCGCGGGCGTCTGGGCCGCGACGGGGAACGCGAACGCGCCCGACAGGGCGGTGCCGAGCAATGCCAGCCGGACCAGCCCCTTCAAGCGACGCAGGATCGTGGGGCGGTCGGGGGCGTCGATCATCGTCCGGTCATCCTGTTAGGCGATCTTTGCGTCGGCCGAGCCCGCCGCAGCGCGATTCTGCCATCCCGGCTCCACCGCCCCAATTGGCCCTGAATCCAATCCGGCGGCTTGTTGCACCGCAACAAGACCCGCGCTATGCTGCACCGCACAATCCGACCTCCCTCCCGGATTGCCAGGAGATCGCCATGTACCAGCCGTTCAACGAACAGTTCGCCGCCGCGACGCGCCAGTTCGCGGACGCTGCCGCACAGGTCAACCGCCTGGCCCTCGACAACGCCGAGGCCGTGTTCGGCCTGCAACTGTCGGCGATCGAGGATCGCGTGAACGCCACCTTCGCCTTCCTCGGCGAGGCGGCCGAAGTGCGCGATTTCGACTCCTTCAAGACCCTGTGGCCCAAGGGCGCGCAGGTCGCCCGCGAGAACCTCGAGCGCGGCATCGCCACCGGCCAGGAAGTCTTCGGCCGCAGCCTGAAGGCCCACGGCGCGATCACCGAACTGGCCAAGTCGCAGTTCGAATCGGCCGCGCGCGGCGTCCAGGGCGAGGTCAAGAAGACCGTGAAGGCCGCCGGCGCCGGCTCGAAGCCGAGCGTCAAGTAAACAGGGCACGACCCGACTTTCTCTCTCCTTTTAGCGTTTCTTTTTCCGATCGACTCCGCCATCCCCTCCCGGCGGAATGGAAGCCCGGCAGCCTGTGCTGCCGGGTTTTTTCTTTATCGGGCGACAGTGGAATATGGTGCATATTTCGTGCATAGTACGTGCACGTATCGACCGGAGTTCCCCATGAACGCCGTCATGAAGCCAGTCGCCAGCCTTGCAGAAGCCCTGCGCGAACCGGAGCAGGTCTATCTCTCGCCGCGCCGCATCGGCGACGCGCTGGGCCTGCAGATCCAGAGCCTGGCCGAGCGCGCCCGGGTCAGCCGCAACACGCCGACCGCGCGCCCGCAGAACGAACATCTCCAGCAATACCTGCGCGACGTCGTGCGCGTGCTCGCCGCCGCCGAGGACGCGGCCGGCGGCGATCGCACGCGCGCGATCTTCTGGTTCATGAACGACCCGCTGCCCGAATTCGATTACCTCACCGCCGACGCGCTGGTGCAGGCCGGCAAGGCGCAGGTCGTGATCGACTACATCGAATCGGTCGCTGGCGGCGCCACCGGATGATCCTGCGCGAACTGGGCGATGGCGACGCGCTGTATCGCGTCATCGTCCCGCGCTGGTCGCACGCGCCGACCTCCGGCGCAGGCGCCGCGCGCAAGGGCGGGCGCTTCAACCGCCCGGGGCTGGAAGCGCTCTACCTCTCGAAGGACATCGCCACCGCGCTGGAGGAATACCGCCAGCACGAACTGCTGCTGCCGCCGGGCACGCTGGTGACCTTCATCGTCGGTCCGCTGATGGTGGTGGATTTCTCGCACGGTTTCGACAGCGGGCGCTGGGAGCCGATCTGGTCCGAGTACGCCTGCAACTGGCGCCGCCTCGCGTTCGACGAACGCATCGAACCGCCGAGCTGGGTGCTGGGCGATCTCGCGCTCGATGCCGGCGCGGCGGGCATCCTCTTCCCCTCCGCCGCGCATGCGGGCGGCACCAACCTGGTGTTGTTCAACTCCAGCCAGCTGCCGGCGCGGATGTTGCGCGTGCACGATCCGGACGGGCATCTGCCGGAGGATGCGCGCTCCTGGCGCGAAGCCGATCGCGACGCACGCGACTGACGCGCGCCGCACCAGGTCCAGCGCGCGGCGCAGAATTTTTCGGCTTTCCAATCCCTCCCGTGCACTGCACGGTGTCGTCGCGTCCGATTCGCGGGCGTGAACCTTCGTGCATCGCACGCAACGACAAGGACGGAATCGATGGATAACCGCAAACCTTCCAACGCCTTCATGGGCGCTTCGTGGTCGGCCCTTCTGCTCGGCGTCAGCGCATTCCTCATCGGCCTGTGGAACGCCACCATGGGGCTGAGCGAAAAGGGCTACTACTTCACCGTGCTGATGTACGGCCTCTTCTCCGCCATCTCGATCCAGAAGAGCGTGCGCGACCGTGCCCAGGGGATTCCGGTGACGAATCTCTACTACGCGCTGTCATGGTTCTCGATCCTGCTGGCGCTGGCCCTGCTCGTCGTCGGCCTGTCGAACGCGATCGACCTGACGCTCAGCGAGAAGGGCTTCTACGGCATGGCCTTCGCGCTGAGCCTGTTCGCCGCGATCGCGGTGCAGAAGAACACGCGCGATCTCGCGTCCATCCGCGACCCGGAGCGACGCCTGCAGCAATGAGGCAAAGAAAAAGCCCGCCATCCGGCGGGCTTTTTCCTGGTGCGGGCGACGCGCGTCAGGTCGCAGGACGCGGTGTCGGTTCCTCGTCCTCGTCGCGTTCGAGCACCGGCTTCTCGTCCATCTTGTCGCCCAGCAGGCGACGCACCGCGACGTAGAACACCGGGATCAGCAGCAGGCCGAGGAAGGTCGCGAAGATCATGCCGCCGATCACGCCGGTACCGATCGCGTGACGCGAGTTGGCGCCGGCGCCGCTGGAAATCGCCAGCGGGAACACGCCCATGATGAAGGCGAACGACGTCATCAGGATCGGGCGGAAACGCAGGTGCGCCGCTTCGATCGTCGCCTCGCGCAGCGTCTTGCCGTGCTGGCGCTGCTCGATGGCGAACTCCACGATCAGGATCGCGTTCTTGGCGGCAAGGCCAATCACCGTGATCAGGCCGATCTTGAAGTAGATGTCGTTCGGCAGGCCGCGCAGCAGCGAGAACAGCACCGCGCCGAGCGCGCCCAGCGGCACGACCAGCAGCACCGCGACCGGCACCGACCAGCTTTCGTACAGCGCCGCGAGGCACAGGAACACCACCAGGATCGACAGCGCGAGCAGCGCCGGCGCCTGGTTGCCCGACAGGATTTCCTGGTACGACTGGCCCGTCCAGTCGTAGCCGAAGCCCTGCGGCAGGTCGTTCTCGACGATGTTCTGCATCGCGGTCATCGCCTCGCCCGAGCTGTGGCCCGGCGCCTGCGAACCGACGATTTCCACCGCGGCGTAACCGTTGTAACGCGTGAGCGACGGCGACGCGGTGATCCAGTGGCTGCGCACGACGTTCGACAGCGGCACCATCGACGCGGCCTCGCCCTCGGCCGGCTGCGTGAGCGGGCTGGGCGTGTAGAAGCGCGCGAGCGATTCCGGACCGGTGCGGTACGGCGCATCGGCCTGCATGGTCACGCGCTTCACGCGGCCTTCGTCGACGAAGTCGTTGACGTACACCGGCGCCAGCATCAGCTGGATCGCGCTGTAGATGTCGCCCACCGACAAGCCCATCGACTGTGCCTGCACGCGGTCGACGTCCAGCCGCAGCTGCGGCGACTCTTCCAGCTGGTTCGGACGCACCGCCGTCAGCGCCTGGTTCTGCGCGGCCTTGCCGAGCAGCACGTTGCGCGCTTCGGTCAGGGCTTCGCGTCCCTGGCCGCTGCGGTCCTGCAGGTACATGTCGAAGCCGCCGAACTGGCCCAGGCCCGACACCGTCGGCAGGTTGATCACGAAGATCTGCGCGTCGCGGATGCCGAACAGCGCCATGTTCGCCTTCTGGATGAACTCGGCGGCGGTGACGTCGCGGTCGTCCCACGGCTTGAGGCGGATGAACGCGATGCCCACGTTCTCGCCCTGGCCCACGAAGCTGAAGCCGGCGACGGTGAAGATGCCGTCGAACGCCTCGTCCTTCTCCATCGTCTGGCGCACCTGGTCCAGCACGGCGTTGGTGCGGTTGATGGTCGCGCCCGGCGGCAGGTTGATCAGCGCGATGGCGTAGCCCTGATCTTCCTCGGGGAGGAAGCTGCCCGGCATGCGCGTGAACAGGAAGCCGCACAGCACCACCAGCACGCCGAACACCATCATCCAGCGCGGCGTGTGCTTGATCGCGCTGCCGATGTGGCCGACGTACGTCTTGGCGACCTTGTCGTAGTACTTGTTGAAGGTGCGGAAGACGATGTTGTCGCGGTGGTGGTCGGCGGTGGGCTTCAGCAGCGTCGCGCACAGCGCGGGCGTGAAGCCCAGCGCGAGGAACGCCGAGAAGAACATCGCCATGGCGATGGTGATGGCGAACTGCTTGTAGATCTCGCCCGCCGAACCGCCCTGGAACGCGGACGGGATGAACACCGCCGCCAGCACGACCGTGATCGCCACGACCGCGCCGCTGATCTGCGTCATCGACTTGCGCGTGGCGGCCTTCGGCGACAGGCCTTCCTCGGTCATGATGCGTTCGACGTTCTCGATCACCACGATCGCGTCGTCCACCACGATGCCGATCGCCAGCACCATGCCGAACAGGCTGAGCTGGTTGATGGTGAAGCCGATGAAGTACATCCCCAGGAACGTGCCGAGCAGCGCGATCGGGATCACCAGCGTCGGGATCAGCGTCGCCCGGAAGTTCTGCAGGAAGATAAGCATCACCAGGAAGACGAGCACGATCGCCTCGAACAGCGTCTTGATCACTTCCTTGATCGAGACGGCGACGAAGGTCGAGCTGTCGTACGGCGAGAACCAGGTCACGCCCTTGGGGAACGTGGCCTGCAGTTCGTTCATGCGCTGCGTGACGGCTTCGGCGACGCCCAGCGCGTTGGCGCCCGGCGCCAGCTGGATCGCGAAACCGGCCGCGGGCTTGCCGTCCCAGCGGCTGTCGAAGCCGTAGGAGGTGGCGCCCAGGCCGACGCGCGCGACATCGCGAAGGCGCACGGTGGTGCCGTCGGCATTGGTGCGCAGGATGATGTTGCCGAACTGCTCGGGCGTGCTGAAGCGGCCTTCGGCGGACACCGTCGCGGTGAAGCCCTGCTCGACCGGCGCGGGATCGGCGCCGATCTTGCCGGCCGCGAACTGCACGTTCTGCGAGCGGACCGCCTGCAGCACCTGCGTCGCCGACAGGCCGAAGCCGCGCAGACGATCCGGGTTCAACCAGATGTTCATCGCGTATTCGCTGCCGAACTGCTGGGTGCTGCCGACGCCCGGCACGCGCGCGATCTGGTCGAGCACGCGCGAGCCGATGATGTCGCTCAGCGCGTCGCGGTCCATCGTGTCGTCGTCGCTACGCAGCGCGACGACCTTCAGGAAGCCCGCATTCGCCTTGGCGACGACCACGCCCTGCTGGGTCACTTCGGTCGGCAGACGCGGCGTGGCGAGCGCGACCTTGTTCTGCACCTGCACCTGCGCGATGTCCGGATCGGTGCCCGGCGCGAAGGTGAGCGTGATGTTCGAGCCGCCGCTGGAGCTGGACGACGAGGAGAAGTAGACGAGGTTGTCGATGCCCGTCAGCTGCTGCTCGATGACCTGCGTGACCGCGCCTTCGGCCGTCTCGGCGCTCGCGCCGGGATACGACGCGGACACCGTCACCTGCGGCGGCGCGATGGAGGGATACGACTCGACGCCGAGGTTCAGGATCGCGAGCACGCCGCAAAGCGAGATCAGGATCGCGATGACCCAGGCGAAGACCGGGTGGTTGATGAAGAATCTGGACATGGCGGGGGATTAGTCCTTCTGGGCCGGTTCCTGACCGGCTGCCTTCTTGGCCGGCTCCTCGCCGGCGGCCTTGCCGGCCTGTCCCTGCGGAGCGCCGGGCGCGGCGGCGGCGCTGCCGGCGGCGTCCGCCGGCTTGGCCGTGGCCGGCGAACCCGGCTGCGCACGCTGCACGCCCGAGACGATGACCTGGTCGTTCGGCGCCAGGCCCTGGGTCACGACCCAGTTGCCGCCCTGCTGGCGATCGGCGCGGACGTCCTTGCGCGCGACCTTGCCGTCGGCCCCCACGACCAGCACGAACGCGCTCTTCGCGTCGCGCTGCAGGCCGGCCTGCGGGACGAGGTAGGCGTTCGGCTGCGTGCCGAGCGTCGCCTGCAGCGTCACGAAGGTGCCCGGCAGCAGGTTCTTCTCCGGATTCGGGATCAGCGCGCGCAGCGCGATCGCGCCGGTGGTCGGATCGACCACGTCGCCGGAGAAGTTCAGCTTGCCCGGATGCTCGTAGGGCGTGCCGTCCGGCAGCAGCACGGTGACAGTGGAGTCGCTCTGCGAACCGTGCGCGCGGCGGACCTGCTCCAGTTCGGACACGCTCAGCGAGAAGTTCACGTAGAGCTGGTCGATCTGGTCGACGGTCGTCAGCAATGTCGCCGTGCCCTGGCCGACGAGGGCGCCCTCGGTGACCATCTGCTGGTTCGCGCGACCGCTGATCGGCGCGGTCACCGTCGCATAACCCAGGTTGATGCGGGCGTTGGCCAGCGCGGCTTCGGCCTGCTTCACCGCGGCGCCTGCGCTGCGCTCGGCGGCGAGCGCGTTGTCGAGGTCGGACTGCGAGACGAACTTGTCCGGGGCGAGGCGACGCGCGCGGTCGGCCGCGGCCTTCGAATTGGCGTAGTTCGCCTGCGCCGAGGCGAGCGAGGCCTGCGCCTGGCCGACTTCGGCCTGCAGCGGCGCCGGGTCGATCAGGAACAGCACCTGGCCGGCCTTCACGTCGCTGCCTTCCTCATAGACGCGCCGCTGCAGCACGCCCGGGACGCGGGCGCGCACGTCGGCGCTACGGAATGCGGCCAGGCGGCCCACCAGATCCTTCTGCAACGGCACATCGCGCGGCTGCACCTTGACCACGCCGACTTCCGGCGGAGGCATGCCGCCCTGGGGCTGCTGATCCTTGCCGCCGCAGGCGGACAGTGCGAGGGCCAACGCGGCGGCGATCGCCACCGTGCGCGGGTTCTTGACCATGGGGGAAGACTCCAGTTCCTTCATTACGAGCGTCGAAGCCCGGACGGGTTCTAATTCCTATACCGCTCAGTCTAGCATTCGTCGGGAGCGGCCCATCTCCCATTGGTCACGTCTATCGGCGATCAGGCCGTTTGGAGCAAAGACCACAGCTGTGCGGGATCGGGCATGTCGCGGTACGGGAGCCGTCCCCAGCACGCCACCGGGAGCCGCTGCTTCAGCAGTTCGAAGTTGTCGTCGGCGCGGGCCATGGCCGGATCGATGTCGTTGGCGATCCAGCCCGCCAGCCGCAGCCCGTCGCGTTCGATCGCACGGGCGGTCAGGCGCGCATGGCTGATGCAGCCCAGCCGCAGCCCCACGACCATCACCACCGGCAGGTCCAGCACGCGCGCCAGGTCGGCCTGGTCCAGCGTGGCCGACAGCGGGGCGGCCCAACCGCCGACGCCTTCCACCACCACCACATCGGCCTGCGCGGACAGGCGCTCGAACGCGGACACGATGGGCGCAAGGGTAACGCGGATACCGGCGTCGCTGGCAGCCAGTTCCGGCGCCAGCGGATTGGGCAGGGCGAACGGATTCACGTCCGCATAGGCCGGCCGCGGCGAACTGGCGGCCTGCAGCGCGAGCGCGTCCTCGTTGCGCCAACCCTCCGGCGTGGCCTCGCAGCCGCTGGCGAGGGGCTTCATGCCGGCCGCCCGCAGCCCGCGTGCGCGCAACGCATGCAGCAGCGTCGCACTGGCCAGGGATTTGCCGATGCCCGTGTCGGTGCCGGTGACGAACCAGCCGCGGTTCATGCCGCCTCCCGGTTGCACGCGGCCGTGGCGACCCCATCTACGTCGGTATCTGAGGCACTATTGCGATGTGGAAACGAGGCGCTCATGTTCACCAGCGAAAGTCTAAGCGGCAGCAAGCCGGAACAGTACGAACAGCTGCTCGCGCAGGCCCGCGCGCTGGTGCACGGCGAGCGCGACCGCATCGCCAACGCGGCCAATCTGTCGGCGCTGGTCTATCACGCGCTGCCGCAGCTCAACTGGGTCGGTTTCTACTTCTTCGACGGCACCGAACTGGTGGTCGGCCCGTTCCAGGGCCTGCCGGCCTGCGTGCGCATCCCGCTCGACAAGGGCGTGTGCGGCGCGGCGGCCTCGACTCGCCAGACCCAGCGGATCGACGACGTGCACGCCTTCCCGGGCCATATCGCCTGCGATTCGGCGTCGAACTCCGAGCTGGTCGTCCCGCTGGTGTCGTCGAAGGGCGAGCTGATCGGCGTGTTCGACCTGGACAGTCCGGTTCACGATCGTTTCGACGTTGATGACCAGCACGGCCTGGAGGCGATCGCGCGGGCTTTCGTGGAGTCACTCGAATGACCAGCACCGACAAGCTGCGCAACATCGGCCCGAAGTCCGCCGCCTGGCTGCGCCAGGTCGGACTGCGCACGCGCGACGACCTCGCCGCGGTGGGCACGGTGGAAGCCTTCATGCGCGTCAAGCGCGCGGGCTTCAAGCCGACGTTGAACCTGCTGTACGCGATCGAAGGCGCGCTGCAGGACTGCCACTGGCAGGAGATTTCCGACGAACGCCGCAGCGAACTGATCCTCGCCGCCGACGCCGCCACCGCGCTGCTCCCGCCGCCGCGCTACAAGCCGGCCGCCGCGCCGGTGACCACCACGCAGATGGCACGCGAGGATTCGATGGCGATGCCGGCGTTGTTCGACGAGCCGGCGGATCGGGAGTGAGTCCGTAGCGTCACCGCCTCGGCTTCTGCTCCCTTCCCTGCTTGCAGGGAGAGTTGGGGAGGGGTGAAGCATCACCCGCGGCCCTGGAAGCAACTCGCTCCAGATCTAGCAGCCTCCTTATCGCGCCCTCCACGCCGAGGCAGCGGCTCCCCCTGAGCCCCAAAAACACCCAAACGAAGCACAACCGCGAAAATGCCGTAGACTTCGCCCCGCTTCGAGGTGACCCGCCGGCGTCCTGCCCACGGGTTGAAACGGGAAGCCGGTGACGCCGCACCACGGCCAGTCCGGCACTGCCCCCGCAACGGTAAGCGAGCAACAGGCTCGGCACACCGCCACTGTGCGCATGCACGGGAAGGCGCCGCAGCCGGAGGACATCGTCCTCGCCCGCGAGTCCGGAGACCGGCCACGAAGCAGGCCGCCTGGCGACAGGCCGGCCTCCACTGGTTGCGATGCGGAGGGCGTCGCGGCGGCGACGTCGGCGCGCCCGCGCCCCGTAGCGGCCTCGATTCTTCCGGCAACCGTTCCCTTTGCCGTTGGCGCCCGATCCGCGCCGGAGAATCGCGATGTCCTTCCGCAGCACCGTCCACGTCCAAGCGCTCGCCCTGGCCTGCGCGTCCGCCCTGCCCCTGCTCGCGCACGCGGCGCCGCAGGCGACCGACCTGGACGAAGTCGTCGTCACCGCCAACCGCACCGCCGTCACCGTCAACGACGCGCTCGCGCCGGTGGAAGTGATCGACGCCGAACAGATCCGCCGCAGCCAGGCGCGTTCGCTGCCGGACCTGCTGCGTGGCCGCGCCGGCATCTCGCTGTCGAACCAGGGCGGCGCGGGCAAGCTCACCACGCTGTTCCTGCGCGGTGCCGAATCCGACCACGTGCTCGTGCTCGTCGACGGCGTGCGCATCGGCTCGGCGACCTCGGGCCTGGCATCGCTGCAGGACTTGCCGGTCGACCTGATCGATCGCGTCGAAATCGTGCGCGGCCCGCGTTCGAGCCTGTACGGCGCCGACGCCATCGGCGGCGTCATCCAGGTGTTCACGCGCCGCGACCGCAACGGCTTCGCGCCGCGCGTGAGCGTCGGCGGCGGTTCCAACGGCCTCAACGAATTCTCCACCGGCTTCGGCGGTCGCAGTGGGCGCGCGTGGTTCGGCGCGGACTACTCGTACAGCCACACGCAGGGCATCGACGCGTGCAGCGGTTACCTGGATCCGGTGACCTTCGACGGCGCGGGCTGCTTCATCGCACCGGGCTCGCAGCCCGATCGCGACGGCTACACGCGCGATGCACTGTCGGTCCGCGGCGGCATCGAGTTCGACGAACAGTGGAGCCTGGAAGGCCACGCGCTGCGCAACGAAGGCGACAACGAGTTCGACGGCGATTTCACCGATCGCGCGAAGACCGTGCAGCAGGTCGTCGGCGGCAAGCTGCGCTGGCACCCGAACAGCCGCGTCGACCTGCACCTGACCGCCGGCCGCAACACCGATGCGTCGGACAACTACCTCGGCGACACCTACCTCGACTACTTCAGCACCTACCGCGACAGCGCCACGCTGCAGGGCGATTTCGGCCTCGCCGAGAAGCACCTGCTCAGCATCGGCCTGGACTGGCTCGACGACAGCGTGAGCAGCACGACGCAGTACGACGAGACCTCGCGCGACAACAAGGCGGCGTTCGTGCAGTACCAGGGGCGCTTCGGTGCGCAATCGCTGGAAGCCAGCGTGCGCCGCGACGACAACGAGCAGTTCGGCGGCCACACCACCGGCAGCGCCGCGTGGGGCATCGAGTTCGCGCACGGCTGGCGCATCACCGCCGGCTACGGCAGCGCGTTCAAGGCGCCGACGTTCAATGAACTGTACTACCCGTTCTTCGGCAACGCGGACCTGCATCCGGAAGAATCGGAAACCTGGGAACTCGGCACCGCCTGGCGCGGCGACACCTTCAACGTGCGACTCGACGCGTTCACCACCGACGTGGACGACCTGATCGCCTTCGACGCCGCGATCGGCCTGCCGAACAACGTCGAACGCGCGCGCATGCGCGGCGCCGAGCTCGGCATCGACACGACGGTCGCCGACTGGACCATCAACGGCGCGATCAGCTACCTCGACACCGAGAACCGCAGCGGCTTCTACGCGGGCAACGAGCTCGCCCGCCGTGCGAAGCAGAGCGCGCGCGTGGACGTGGATCGCGCCTTCGGCAAGTTCCGCCTGGGCGTCACCGCGGCAGGCGAAGGTTCGCGTTTCGACGACGTCGCCAACACGCGCCGCCTCGGCGGCTACGGCACGCTCGACCTGCGCGCCGAGTACGCGATCACCCCGGCCCTGACGGTGCAGGCGCGCGTGGCGAACGTGTTCGACCGCGATTACGAGACGGTGGCGTTCTACAACCAGGCCGGCCGCGAGTGGTTCCTGACGCTGCGGTATGCGCCGGTGAACTGAGCTTCCTGCTTCTGCTCCCTCCCCTGCGAATGCAGGGGAGGGTGGGGAGGGGCTGCGTACACAGCGCGGCCGACCGGACGAAGGCGTCGTTCAGGTCACCGCACCTCCCAG
Organism: Lysobacter sp. SCRH-1R; assembly: GCF_057747855.1. Taxonomy (NCBI): domain Bacteria; kingdom Pseudomonadati; phylum Pseudomonadota; class Gammaproteobacteria; order Lysobacterales; family Lysobacteraceae; genus Lysobacter; species Lysobacter sp. SCRH-1R. Next base: position 3,625,467 of record NZ_CM173227.1, read on the forward strand.
CCCGCGACCTCTCCCACCGGAAGACAGCCTCAACCATCGCGCGACGCCGCGATCACGACCGCATCGCGATCCTACCCTTCAGTCCCCAGTCGCGCGCGACGTGAAAGGCCACGCCCTCCTCATCATCGACATGATCAACGCCCTCGATTTCCCCGAGGGCGAAAAGCTGCTCGCCACCGCGAAGCCGGCCGCGCGCCGCATCGCGAGTTTGAAGCAGCGGCTGAAGCCGCGCGGCGTGCCGGTGATCTACGTCAACGACAACTACGGCCAGTGGCGTTCGGATTTCAAGCAGGTCGTGGCGCGATGCGCCGCGCCGGACTCGCTCGGCGCGCCACTGGTGACCCTGTTGCGTCCGGAAGAAGACGACTTCTTCGTGCTGAAACCCGAACGCAGCGGCTTCCGCGACACCCCGCTGCGCATGCTGCTGGGGAAGCTCGACGCGAAAACGCTGATCCTCACCGGCATCGCGCTCGACGCATGCGTGCTGGCCACCGCCTCCGACGCCAACATGCACGGCTTCAAGCTGCACGTGCCCTCCGATTGCGTCGCGTCGGAAACGCCGGGACGACGCACGGCTTCGCTCAAGCTGCTGCGCGACTCGCTGCAGGTGGATACGCGGCCGTCGCGCGCGATCACACTGCGCTGAGCCGGCGCCCAACGCGCGAACGCTCGAACCACCACAACGCGGCGCTCGCGACCAGCCAGCCCAGCCACCACGGCCAGCGCGCACCGGGGCGACGCGGCGCCTGCAACGCGCCGCTCGCGGGAGTCGCACCCGATGAGGAAGCGGCGAGCCGCAGCGTCGCCTCGCGCGTGGCCTGCGCCTTGAGTGCCGGCGCGGCATCGCGCGCACGCACGAAGAACGCCTGCTCGCGATCGCCGGACCGAAGCCGGTGCCATCCCGCCGAACGCGGCCAGAACGCGGCGCATCCGCGCGCGGCCGGATCGCGCACCAATCCATGTTCGCGGGCGCCGGGCGCGATCACCCGCGCACCCTCCTGCACGCCGCACAACGACATGCGCTGTCCTTCCCACGCATCGCGATCGATGTCGAACGCCGTCTGCGGACGCGCACGCGCGAGCGTCGCGAACGCACCGCTCCACATCTGTGCGTGCCGGTCGTCGCGTCCCACGAGCACCAGGCGGAAGCTGTCCGTCACCAGCCACACGCCGACGCGTCCGCGTCCGTGCGCGCGCCACGTGGCAAGCGGCGCACCGTCGGCATCGCGCAGCAGCGGCACGCCGTCGGACGCACGCACCGTCGCATCGCGGCGCGCCAGGACCGGCAGCTCCGGCGGCGGCTCCTCACGCGAGCGCGGGGCATCCTGCGAACCAGGGCCGAGGCGCGCGCGTTCGGCCGCATCGTCGCGCGCGGTGGCTGGCAGCCGCACCGGAGTCGAATCGCGACCGCCATCGAACGCGAATCCGAGCGCACGCAAGCGCGCGCGCTCGTGCGCCGACAGCGCACCGGTGACGCGCACCAGCAACCCGAGCCCGTCGCGCACCGCCGCATCGAGGTCGCCGCGTTGCGCCTCGCCCATCGACGACCACGCGCGTTCGTCGATGACCGCGACGTCGAAACGCGCAAGCGTCCCCGCGTTGATCGCAACCGGCGCATCGCCGAGCTGCACGCCACCGCCGACCGCGACCTGCGCCTGCGACGGCAAGCCCGCATCTTCCAGCCAGCGACGCAGATACTTCACCTCCGGGCCCGGCGCGCCGGCAAGCAGCAGCACGCGCGGCGGCACGGGCGTTTCGACCAGCAGGGGGACGTCGATCTCCTCGATCACGCGCTGGCCGGCATCAAGCACGCGCAGGCGGAACGTCGCACTCCCCTCGCCTCGCGCGGTGGCGGACAGGTCGAATCGGCCATCGCGGGCCAGCGTCGTGCGATCGACACGGCGGCGCGCGGGATCGAGCAGTTCGGCTGCGCCGTTCGCGACGCCGCCCACGCGACCGCCCACGTTGAACTCGTCGCCCGCCGCGATACGCCCGGGCGAATGCAGTTCGAGCACACCGCGCGGAAGCGGCGATGGCGTGAACTCGACGGCGACGCCGTTGGCGGCGTCGAGATCGCGCGCGTCCAGCCCATCGCCGATCACGCGCACGCGCTGCGTTCCGGGATGACGACGCAATGCCGTGGCCAGATCGGGTACGCGCTCGACGTCGGACCACTGCGGCGCTTCTGGAAGCGCGACCAGCGCATCGCCGGCCGTGGCCTTCGCGCGCTGCGCGCCGGACGTCGCGACGACCAGCGTGCCCGCACGGCCCGGTACGGTCGGCGGCCACAGCGCGAAGTACAACAGCGCGGCGCAGACCGGCTGCGCGACCAGCAACACCGCGATGCGCGCGGCGTGCGAACGCTGCGCTGGCCCGGCGCGCAGATGGCGATACACCAGACGCACGATCGCAAGCAGCGCGGCGAACGCGAGCAGCCATGCGGTCGTCGTCGGCGTGAACAGCGGCGTCATCGTGCGTTCTCCTGCCGCAGCGCATCCAGGTATCGACGACCTGCGGCATCGCCGTCATCGCGACGCGGAACGGTGGTCGGCGGACGCGGCAGCAGCGGCCACAGCTGCGCGCGCAACTCGCGGCGGCACGGCACGCACGCCGGCTCGGCGCGCAGCGCATCGATCGCGGCGATCAGCGACAGCGGATCGGCCACACGCGATTCGTTGGCACGCAGCCAGCGGTCGAGCGAGGCAAAGTCGATGTCGCGCGCGACACCGTCATCGACGTGCGCCTCGTCCAGCGCCTGCCACAGCTGCAGGAGCGCCGGATCCGGCGGCGTCGCCGCGACCAGTGCATCGCCGCGACGCGCGATGCCCGCGCGGTCGCCGGTCATGCGACGCGATTCGTCGATCGGCGGAAGCTCCGGGCCCACGCGCGCGAGGTAGATGCGGCTGGCCTGCTGCACCTGCTTGATGTGCTTGAGCGCGGTGTATGCGTAGGGCAACGCCTGGTCCGGATGCCCCTGGCGCAGATGACCTTCCGACTGCCACATCGCGTCGAGCGCGAGTTTCAGCGTGGCGCGCGTTTCCGGATCGAGCAGCGTCGCGGCTTCGGCGTGGTCGTGCGTGTGGCCGTATTCCTCGAGCACCGCGCCTTCCTGGCCGAACGTCGCGGGCGTCGCGGGTTCGTCGTGCGCATGATCGTCGGCGGGCTCGTCGGCGTGTTCGTGCTCGTCTGTGGCCTCGGTCTGCGACTCGGTGACCGCAGAAACATCGTCCGACGTCGGCGGCGGCTTCGGCGCACCTTCGGCCTCTTCGCCGAGGAACTGGCCGTAACGCAGGCGCAGGATGCGCTGGTCGACACCGATCGCGTCGCTGCGGCGCAGGTATTCGGTGGCATCGAGCCGGCGCTTCTCCTTCAGCAGCGCTTCGGCATCGATGATGATCTGCCGCTGGCTGCGGAAGTACGTCGGCATCACCTTGCGCACCATGCCTTCCATGTCGCTGGTTTCGGTGCCCAGATCCGACGGCCAGCGCAGGATCAGGCTCGCGCTGCGCGCGTTCTGCGGCGATGGCGTGCGGTTGTCTTCCACTTCCAGCTGCGCGATCAGGTCGTCGCCCACCGCGAAGCCGAGCGAGCGCAGATCGAGCGAATGCGCGAAGCGCTTGGTCGTTGCGCTGCCTGTGCCACGCAGCGCGACCGTCTGTTCGCGGAAGGTGATGTTCTCGCCGCTGCCCTGCGCGAGGGTGACGCGCAGCTTCGCGGTGTTCGCGATGCCGTAATCGTCGGTGGCTTCGAACGAGACGGCCCACGCCTTCTGGTTCGCGGTGGCGAGGCTGAGGCTGCGATCGGGTTCGAGCACGCGCACCTGCGGCGGGCGGTCGGCGACGGCATCCAGGCGATGCGGCTTCGCGTCGCGCAGCGGCGGCGCATCCTTCAGGCTCAGTCGATACAGCGCCGAGCGCGTGAGCACGTGCTCGCCGCGCCAGATCTCGCCATCGCGACGCAGCGCGACGCGGCGGCCGTCGTGGAAGACCAGTTCGGCGGCAGCGGGCTGCGGCGCAAGGCGCAGCGTCCACGCAAGCTTCGTGCCCAGCGGCGCGCGCGTGTCGAGCGAAGGTTCGTCGCGCGCGGCCTGCCGCGTGTAGGCGGGCGGCGCGACGCGCAGGTTCTGTTCGACGATGCGCGTGTGCGTCGGCCTGGCGGCTTCGCCACTGAGCTGCGCGACGACGTCGTCGAAGGCCTGCGCGGGGCGATTCGGCCATAACAGCGCGGCGGCGAACACGATGGCGGCGATCGCCACTGAAAGCACGATCGCGCGCGTCGACCAGCGCGGACGGAGCTCCGGCGCCGCGCCGCGCTCAAGACGGTCGATCAGGCGAGCACGCTGGAGGCGTTCGAGCGTCGTCAGCGACGCTTCGTGCGCGAACAGCAGGTCCGTGCTGTCTTCCATGTCCGGGCGCGTCGCGTCCAGGCGCTGTACGAGCCAATGCGTGTCGAGCTTGCGCGCGCGATGCATTGCGAACGCCACGACGACGGCGGCCGTGATGAGGAACGACGCGACGGCGATGCCGACGCCTTGCCATCGCCAAGCGATGGCTGCGACGGCGAAGGCCCAAGGCAGCGTGCGCGCGATGGCGTCGAGCGCGACGCGCGTGCGGGCGTGCTGCAAGGTCTGGCGCAGCAGCGTGGTCGCGTTCATGGCGCCACCGCGCGTCGCGACGACGTCGCGAGCCAGCGTTCGAGCAGGAAGACCAGCGCGATGAGCAACGCCAGCCATGGCTGGAGATCGCGCGGCGAGATCGGGAACGTCGTTCCGCCCGTCAGCGGATCATGTTCACCGGAAAGAGCGCGCGACGGCGATGCAGGCGGCGGTTCGAGCGCGTCGCGCAGGTACTGCGGGAACGTGGCGTCGAGCAGCTGCGGCATCGCCTGCGGAGTGAGCGTGCGCGTAAAGCGCAGCACACGGCCGTGACCGTAGGCGGCGCCTTCGATGAGGGCCGAACCGGCTTCGTCGCGCCACAACGTTGCCCATGCGGGCACTTCTGCGGTCAAGGGAAGGTGCGCACCGACGTCCAGCAGCAGCGTGCCGCCATTGCGCGCCCAGTCGCGGACATTCGTCGGAACATCGCCCGCCGAGAGCCACGCGAGCTGCTCGGCGTTGGCAGGCAAGGGCTGTCCGATAGGCGCGATATCCACCTTCGCGTTCACGTTGGCCGGCTGCCACGCGAGCGAAGCGGCGCGCAGGTAACGCGCGGCGGCCGCACGATCGGGCGCATGGCGCACAATCAATGTCGGAGCGGCAGGTGCCTTCTGCGCCACTTCCGCCGGCATCGCACCCGGCACGACGCGCCAGTCGATCTTTCGCGACAGCACGATGCGCCGGCCATCGGCATGATCGATGCGCTCCGGCACGAACACGGTCAGCGCGACCTCTTCCGGCAGGTTCGCATCGAGCTCGCGCAACAGGCTCGGAAGCGATGCGTGGGCCGCATCCGGCATCGCCTCTACTTCCGGAAAACCCAGCGCCAGCCAATGCCAACGCGCCTGCGGCGAATCGAACGCCGCTCGCGCTTTTGCCAGATCGACGCCCGGCGTCACGGCGACGTACGGTGCATGCGATTCACCGCCGTGAAGCACGGGACGCGCGAGCAGCAGCGCCATCAGCGCGACCAGCAGCAGGCGCACGATCAGCAGCGGCCATTCGTCGAAGCGGATGCGATGACGGGGCTTGGGTTTCTGCCGCAGCCAGCGCAGCGCGGCGAACGCGGTCGGGCGCTGCTCGCTGCGCCGCGCCAGGTGGATCGCCAGCGGGATCAGCAGTGCGCCCAGTGCGGCCAGCGCGGCGGGAATCAGGAACGCGAGGCTCACGCGTACTCCGCGGCGTCGCGCGCGCCGAACAGCCGCCGCAGCGGCAGGTCGAGCGGCTGGTCGAGCACGTATTCGGCATGGCGGATGCCGCTGGAATCCAGCCGCGCATCGAGTTCACGCCGCGCCTGCGTGAAGCGCGCGAGGAACTCCGCGCGCATCGCCGCACCGTCGCCAAGCAGTTCCTCGCCCGTTTCCGGGTCGTGGAAGCGATGGCCGCCGCTGAAGGGGAAGTCGCGCTCCTCGGCGGTGAGGATGCGCACGGTCAACACTTCGCGACGTGCCGCCGCAAGGCGCGTCATCACGTCGATGGCGCCTTCGTCGAAGCCGTCGCTGAGCAGCACCACCAGATCGCCCGCGCCGATGCGTTCCCACAGCGGGCGCAGCTTCTCCGGCGATGGCCACTGCCCGCGTGCCTCAAGCCCGTGCAGTTCGAGCAGGAAACGGTCGCGCTGGCGCAGCCCCGCGCCGGGCGCGAGCAGGCGCACGCCGTCGTCGCGCAACGCGACCAGGCCGAAGCGATCGCCCTGTCGTAGCGCGAGTTCGGCGACGCAGGCAGCCAATCCTTTTGCGGCCGAAAGCCGCGACCAGCCCGGCCGCGCCTTGTCTTCCTGCGCCATCGACGCGCTCGCGTCGATCAGCAACCACGCGGCAAGCGGACTTTCGCGTTCGGCTTCGCGAACGAAGAAGCGATCCGAGCGCGCGTAGAGCTTCCAGTCGATCTGGCGCAGTTCGTCGCCCGGCTCGTACGCGCGGTACTGCGCGAATTCCAGTCCCGCGCCGCGACTGCGGCTGTGATGCAGCCCGAGCCCCTGCAGCCCGACCGCGCGTCGCGAGGTCAGGCGCAGGTCCTTCAGCCGCGCGCGCACGGCGGGCGGGATGAAGTCGGCGATGCGGGTACCGGGCGCGTTCATCGGAACGTGGCGATCAGCCGGTGAACGGCACCGCGCGCAGCAGCGCGGCGATCACGTCGTCGGCGCTCTTCTGCTCGGCTTCCGCGGCGAACGACAACAGCAGGCGATGGCGCATCACCGGCGCGGCGAGCGCGGCGATGTCCTCGCGCGTCGCGGCGAGGCGGCCGTGCAGCAGCGCACGCGCCTTCGCGGCGAGGACCAGCGACTGGCCCGCGCGCGGACCGGCGCCCCACTTCACCCACTGCTTCACTTCGTCGGGAACGTCGGCGCCGGGGCGCGTGGCGCGCACCAGGCGCGTGACCCACGCGAGCAGGTCGTCGCCGAAATGCACCTCGCGCACCAGCGCCTGCAGCGCGAGCACTTCCTCGCCGTGCATCACGCTGGGCACGTGCGCGCTGTGCGTGCCGGTGGTCTGCGCGAGGATGTCGCGCTCCTCGCGCTCGGTCGGGTAATCCACGCGGATGTGCAGCAGGAAGCGGTCCAGCTGCGCTTCGGGCAGCGGATACGTGCCGGCCTGTTCGATCGGGTTCTGCGTCGCCAGCACGAAGAACGGCGCCGGCAGCGTGTGCGTCACGCCGGCATAGCTGACGGTGCGTTCCTGCATCGCTTCCAGCAGCGCGGCCTGCGTCTTCGGCGGAGTGCGATTGAGTTCGTCGGCGAGCAGCAGGTTGGTGAAGATCGGGCCCGGCTGGAAGCGGAAATGGCGATGGCCGGTGCCGTGGTCTTCTTCCAGCAGTTCCGTGCCGAGGATGTCGCTGGGCATCAGGTCGGGCGTGAACTGGACGCGGCGGAACTGCAGTTCCAGCGCCTGTCCGAGCGAGCGCACCAGCAGCGTCTTGCCCAGGCCCGGAACGCCTTCGAGCAGGCAGTGGCCACCGGCGAGCAGGCCGATGAGCAACTGCTCGACGACGGATTCCTGTCCGACGATCGCCTGCGCGATGGCGTTGCGCAGCGTGCCGAGGCGTTCGAGCTGGGTCTTGAGTTGCGCTTCGGTGAGGGTGTGGTTCATGTGTGGAGTCCGTGTTCGCTCTTGCTCGTCATTCCCGCGCACGCGGGAATCCAGTGCCTTCGTCGTCCGCCCTGAAGTCGCTGGATCCCCGCTTTCGCGGGGATGACGACCCTGGGGCATCAACTGCTCAACGCATACATCACGATGTTGACGGCGAACTTCGTGTTGTCCTCGGCGAGGAAACGCTTGTTGCGCCAGTCGTAATCCCACTCGCAGCCGTAATCCTTGTTGCTGTAGAGCACGCCCAGGCGGCCGTCGATCTCGATGGCCTTCAGATAGTCGTGCACCAGGTCGTCGCCCCAGCCGTTGAGTTCGAACGTGGTGGCCGGCGGGCCGTCCTTGAACTCGAAGAAGCTGCGGTACAGCGCGTGGTTGTTCGGCAGCTTCTTCAGCGCCTTCGGGCCGAAGATCTTCGCCATCTGTTCCTCGAACGACTTGGCGAACAATCCGTCGATGTCGTGGTTGCAGTCGTCCACGAAGACGAAGCCGCCGTTGCGCACGTAACGCTCGAAGTTGCGCCGCTCGGCCGGATTGAAGTCCACCAGCTTGTGGCCGGCGAGGTAGCAGAAGGGCGCCGTGAGCATCTTCGGATCGGCCAGCGCCAGCACGTGCTCCTTCGGGTCCACGCGCAGGTGGGTGTAGTCGATCAGCGAGGTGATCAGGTTCGCCGGCATCCGCTGGTCGACGTCCCAGTCGCCGGAGTCGTACTTCAACCGCGTCAGCCAGAAGTCGTAATCCGCAGCCGCCGCCTGCGCGAGAGGCGGCAGCATCGCGGCTGCCGCGCTTCCCAGCATCAGGCGGAGGAACTGCGCGCGGTTCATATCGACCGCGCGGTATTGATGACGTTGATTCCGTTGAACCGCGCCGTAGCCGCGCCGTGCGACACCGCCGAGACCTGGCTCGGCTGGCCCTTGCCGTCGAAGAACGAACCGTTGAGGCGGAAGTCGCGCTCGTCGCAGATCGCCACGCACGCGTTCCAGAATTCCGGCGTGCGGATCTGGTACGCGGCGTCTTCAACCAGGCCGGTGACCTTGCCGTTCCTGATCTCGTAGAACAGCTGGCCGCCGAACTGCGCGTTGTAGCGCTGCTGGTCGATGGAATACGACCCGCGGCCGTGCACATACAGGCCGTTTTCGACGTCCTTGACCATGTCGGCGACGCTGAGCGGCGTCTTGCCCGGCATCAGCGAAACGTTCGCCATGCGCTGGAACTGCACGCTCGACCACGAATCGGCGTAGCTGCAACCGTGCGATTCGGTGTGGCCGAGGATGTGCGCTTCATCGCGCGTGGCCTGGTAATCGACGAGTACACCATCGCGCACCAGGTCCCACTGCTTCGTCTTCACGCCTTCGTCGTCGTAACCGACCGCGCCGAGGCTGCCCGGACGCGTCTTGTCGGCGACGAAGTTGACGATGTCGCTGCCCCACTTGTAGCCCGCGTCGCGCTTGTCGAGCGTGGCGAAGCTGGTGCCGGCGTAATTGGCTTCGTAGCCGAGCACGCGGTCGAGTTCGAGCGGATGGCCGACGTTCTCGTGGATGGTGAGGAACAGGTTCGTCGGGTCGATGACCAGGTCGTACTTGCCCGGCTTCACCGACGGTGCCTTGAGCTTCGCGCGTGCGTCACGCGCGGCCTGCACCGCGTCTTCCACCACGTCGTAGCTGGTGGCGTATGCGGTGATGCCGCCGGGCAGCGCGCGCTTGCCGGCCGCCGCGCCGTCCAGGTATTCGTAGCCCATGCCCATCGGTGCGGACAGGCCATTGCGCGTGCGGAACTTGCCGCTCGCCTTGTCCACCGCGGTGGCCGTCACCGGCAGCCAGATGCGGTGGATGTCCTGGCCGACGTAGCTGCCATCGGTGGACGCGAAGTACTTCTGTTCGTTGATGAGGAACAGCGTGGAGTTGAAGAAATCCGCGCCGGCCTTCATCGCCGCGGCATTGACCGACAGCAGCAGGTCGACCTTGTCCTTGATCGGCACTTCCATGCCGTTCTTGCGGATAGGCGTGGCCCAGCGCACCTCGCCCAATGCGGGCGTGGGCGCCAGTTCGACCTTGCGCGTCTGGTTGCGCGCGTTGGCCTTCGCGATCGACAACGCGGTGCGCGTCGCCTGCGCGACGGCTTCCGGCGTCTGCACGTGCGTGGCGGCGAAACCCCACGCGCCGTCGGCGAGCACGCGCACGCCGACGCCGGAAGACTCGGCGTTGACGACGTTCTCCACGCGCGCTTCGCGGGTGATGACCGACTGGCGCAGGTAACGGCCGATGCGCACGTCGGAATACTGCGCGCCGCCAGCACGGGCCGTAGCGAGCGCGGCGTCGGCGAGCTGCCGACGACGCGCATGATCGACCGGTTCCAGCAGCGCTTCCGCAGCAACGCTGCGCCCGAACGGGAGCAGCGCGCCTGCCGTGGTCAAACCGGTAAAGCTGAGGAAATCACGACGTTGCACGATCGAACTTCCCCGTCACACCGCGTCGGAAAGCGAGGTGAAGGTGAAATCGCGCAGCTTCATCGGCGGGATCATCATCACGAACGAGGATTCGTCGCCGGCCACGCGCACCGGACGGCCGAGTTCCTCGATGTTGTTGAGCATGATCACCGGCGACTCGTTGAAGCGGAAGTTCTTCACCGGGTGCTTGATCTGGCCGTTCTCGATGTAGAAGGTGCCGTCGCGCGTGAGGCCGGTCAGCAGCACGGTCTGCGGATCGACCATGCGGATGTACCAGGTGCGCGTGACGAGGATGCCCTTCTGCGTGCCGCGCACCAGGTCGGCCGTGGACTTGTCGCCGCCGGCGACCAGCAGGTTGCCCGGCTCGCCCACGGCGCGCTTGCCCTGCTTCTTGGCCCAGTAGCGCGAGTAGTTGAGCGCGACGACCTTGCCGTTCTCGACGATGTTCATCTTCTCGCGCGGCAGGCCTTCGGAATCCCACGGCAGCACCGGCGCGCGCGGATCCCACGGGTCGGCGCTGATGTTCACGCGCGAGTCGTAGACCTGCTCGCCAAGCTTGTTGCCGCCGCCCTTCTTCGACAGGAAGCTGCGGCCTTCATCGGCCTGGCGCGCGTCGAAGAAATTCATCATGAACGAGATCAGGCCCGCGGCCGCAGCCGGTTCCAGGATCACGGTGTACTTGCCCGGCTCCAGCGCCTTGGCTTCGGCCGATTCGGTGGCCTTGCGCATGGCGGTGCGGATGTCGGCGTCGGCCTTGAAGTCGGACGCGTCCTTGAGGTTGCGACCGACCCAGCCCGAACCGCGGCCGTCTTCGGTGCGCACGGTGCAGGTGTAGTTGAAGTTCGCGCCGCGCTGGTAGGCGAAGTTGCCGTTGGAGTTGGCGATGGCCACGAAGTTCTGGCCGTCTTCCAGAAAGCCCGCGGCGATCAGCTTCTCGCCCTTGCACGGGCCGATGGAATCGGCCGCCACCTTGGCGCGGTATTCCGGCGTGATGCCCGCGGTGGATTCGCTGAAGGTCGGGCTCGGCTTGTAGGTCTGCTTCTCGATCGCCGGCATGAACTCCGGGTTTTCCGGCGCCAGGCGCGCGAGGTCCTCGGCGCGGCGCACGACGCGTTCGAGCGAGGCGTCGTCGAACTCGTTGATGGTCGCGGTGCCCACGCGATTGCCGAAGGCGACTTCGACCGCGAGTTCGGTGTTGTCGACGATGCCGCTGGTGGAGATGTTGTTCAGCGCGAAACGGATGTTGCCGTCGACCGAGCCCGACAGCGTCGCGCTGATCTGGTCGGCCTTGGACAGCTTGATGACCTTGTCCAGGATGGCCTTGGACTGTTCTTCGGTGAAGATGCTCATTTATTCAGTTCTCCAGCGCGCGATCAGCCGAGGCTGCGGGCGGTGTTGATGACGTTGATGCCGTTGAAGCGCGCCGTGCTCGAACCGTGCGAGACCGCCGAGACCTGGCCCGGCTGGCCCTTGCCGTCGAAGAACGAACCGCCGAGGCGATAGTCGCTTTCGTCGCAGACGGCGGCGCAGGCGTTCCAGAATTCCGGCGTGCGGATCTGGTAGGCGACGTCCTCGATCTGCTGGGTGATCTTGCCGTTCTTGATCTCGTAGAACAGCTGGCCGCCGAACTGCGCGTTGTAACGCTGCTGGTCGATGGAGAACGAGCCGTCGCCGATGATGTAGATGCCGTTCTCGACGTCCTTGATCATGTCGGCGACCGACAGCTTGTTCTTGCCCGGCGCCAGCGACACGTTGGCCATGCGCTGGAACTGCACGCTCGACCACGAGTCGGCGTAGCAGCAGCCGTCGGATTCGGTCTTGCCGAGGATGTGGGCCTGGTCGCGGATGGTCTGGTAGTCGACCAGCTTGCCGTCGCTGATGAGGTCCCACTTCTTGGTCTTCACGCCTTCGTCGTCGTAACCGACGGCGCCGAGGCTGCCCGGCTGGATCTTGTCGGCGAAGATGTTGACGATGCCGCTGCCGTACTGGAAGCGCTCCTTCTGCTTGTCCAGCGTGGCGAAGCTGGTGCCGGCGTAGTTGGCTTCGTAGCCGAGCACGCGGTCGAGTTCGAGCGGATGGCCGACCGACTCGTGGATGGTGAGCCAGGTGTGCGACGGATCGAGCACGAGGTCGTACTTGCCGGGCTTGACCGACGGCGCCTTCAGCTTGGCCTTCGCCTGCTTTGCGGCGGCGATGGCGTCTTCCTTCATGTCGTACGACAGGCCGTAGTTCACCACGCCGTTCGGCGAGATGACCTTGCCCGACGATGCGCCGTCCAGGTATTCGAACCCCAGGCCCATCGGCGAGGACAGGCCGTCGCGCGTGCGGAACTTGCCGGTGGCCTGGTCGATGGCGGTGACGGTCATCGGCGCCCAGATGCGGTGCACGTCCTGGTCGATGTAGCTGCCGTCGGTGGACGCGAAGTACTTCTGCTCGTTGACAAGGAACAGCATCGAGTTGACGAAGTTGGCGCCGGCGTTGATCGCCGCGGCGTTCACGCCCAGCAGCAGGTCGGCCTTGTCTTTCAGCGGCACTTCCATCGCGTTCTTCTTGATCGGCGTCTTCCACGACACCTCGCCCACGCCAGGCGCCTTGGCCAGCTGGACCGGCGTGGTCTGCATCTTCGCGTTGGCCTTGGCGATCGCTGCGGCCTGCTGCGCGGCCTTCACCACGCCCTGCGTGTTCAGTGCGTTGGTGGCGGCGAAGCCCCAGGCGCCGTTGACCAGCACGCGCACGCCGATGCCGGTGGATTCGGTGTTCACGACGTTCTGGACCTTGTCCTCGCGCGTGATGACGAACTGGCGCAGGTAACGGCCGATGCGGACGTCGGAATAGCTGGCGCCCGCGGACGTGGCGGCCTGCAGCGCGGCGTCGGCCAGCTGCTTCTTCTTGGCCACGTCGAGGGTGGTGAGCAGCTCTTCGGCGGCGATGGCGCGGCCGAACGGCAACATCAGCCCGGCGGCACCGATGCCGGACATGGTGAGGAAGGAACGTCTATCCACTGTTGTAGTACCCCCGGAGTGGGCCCGCGGACGCCGGAACGGCGGGCGGGCAGGCGATCGAGACAAAATCGCACCGACTGTGGGTGGGGGGCTCGGGGGCCGTCAAGTGACGAACGGGCTATAGGGGCGCCCTCCACGGCCGGGCGCGGATGGAACTGTGCGCTCGGTTCGCCGGCGCGCGGACAGGATCGAGCCACTGTGCGGAGTCGGGCCGTTCGCTGGGATGTGATGGCGCGCGGGCGCGATGTTCCTGAACCCGAGCGCCAGCGGTGGGCTCACTCGGCAACGCACGGGGGAGCCGCCCGGTGCGAGCGATCACCGCGACAGGAGTGGCAGCCGTCTTCCCGGCCCGGAGCGCGCGACGCACGGAGACGATGCGTCGCGGCTCCGTGAGGTCGGGTCAGTAGAACGTGCGCGTGCACGGCGTGACCGGGATGATGTTCGCGCCGTTGTTGAGCTGGTCGAGCCAGGTCTTCAGCGTGGCCTGCTCATCGCGCTGCGAATGGCCGGAAGGCGTGTTGGGGTATAGCCCCAGCGACGCATTGGCATCGTCCATCAGCTCGTTGATGGTGCACTTGCAGGGCAGGAAGTAGGCATCGCCGTCGACGAAGCCGGCTTCGACGTTCAACGTCATCGCGGCCAGTTGCACCGAGAGCATGTAGGCCATGTTGACCGAGTTGCCGCCCAGCAGCCAGGCGCGGAAGCCGTCGTAGTTGAGCGGATCGAATGCGGTGCCGCTCGCGCCGACCAGGTTGAGCGTGGAGAGCAGGCCCAGTTCGGTCGCCATTTCGCCGCCGTCGTTCATGCGGTCCTGGCCGTTCTTGTTGCTCCAGAAACCGAGCGTGTGGCCGCCCTGATGGACAGACAGGTGCGGCAGGATCAGAAGGAAGTCGCTGAAGCTCCAACTTGCCGGATCCCGCCTGAAGGCAGCCACCAGCCGAACAAAGCCGATCTGTTGGCCCGGTGGCGGGCAGCCCCAAGTTCTTTGCGATGCGCTGAAGTTCGGGTCGGCTCATCCATTGAATGTAGCAGCGCCAGGCCCGGGAGGATGCGCGAACAAGATCTTGCTTTCGCCGCGGAAGATTCTTGAGCCCAACATGATTAGCGCTTGCGGTCCCACACACAGCTCGACGTCCAAGGATTGACCCGAGTTGCGCGCATACCCCCGATCATCGCGGCACGGATGACGACGCCGCAGGCCAATCCAAGAGGCCACGATTCATTGTGGCCGCTCCTTAAAACCATCAGGACACAATCAACAGCTGGGCGCTATCTGGCCCCGGGGGACAGAACGTTAATCGATCGGAATAGAGCTTTATTACCTGAAATAGCACTTTATTACTTGAGATAGGACTTTTTTACTTCTACACACAACGACCGAACGTGCCCGGGGAATTACTCCACCGTAATGGAATTGTTTCCAACGGGGGTCAACCGTTTTCCCGGCGGACCCCGCATTGGGAGCGCTACGCGCTTACTGGCAGATCCCTTCTTCACCTTGTAGCCCCTGGGCTTCTGCGGGATGAGCCCATCACCCACTATGGGCTTGATGAAGCGGATCTCCAGCTGGTGCTCTTTGGTGTCCCCCAGGAACTTGACGTCGATTCGTTCAATCATTCCCCGGAGGTAAGCCTTTCGCTCCTCCGGCGTCATCTTCGACTTGAGCTTGACCTCATCGCCGAACGCCTTGATCCAGTCCACCCACTTTCGCTCTTGGGCTTGGTTCTTTACGCCTTCGCGGAGAGTCTCGATTCGAGCCTCGATGGCGGTCCGCTGCTCTCGTAGCCTCTTCATGATTTGCGGATAACGCTTGGCGTCCGTCTGCCCAAGTCTGTGCTCGACTTCTAACTCGGTGATCGCCTCGTCTGCCCGCTGAAGCTCCTTCTCAGCCAGCTTGATGCTCTTCTCGTTCTTCTTCTGAGTGGCTTCGTAACCCGAATCTGGAGAGACGATTTCGCCAACGAGCCGCTTCTTCACCTCTTCCTTAAGCAAGCTCGACTTGGCGTGGATGTCCACGACCACGCCCCAAACCAGCGCATCCGCCTGGTCGATGTTCATTGACCGCGAGAACCCGCACCCATCCTTCTTGGAGTGCTTGACCTTCGGCTCGACGCCGTTCCGCCAGTTGCGTTCCTTCGTCGGGCAGTAATAGAAGTGTTCGTTCTTAGCTGGCTTGGTTCGCGCGCCTAACGGAGCGTTGCAGAACCCGCAATACATCAGATCACGCAGGAGGTAGAAGTGCTTTGTTCGGTTGGCTTGCCCCTTACGCTCTAGGGTGGCTTTTCGCTTCTCCTGGGCTGCCTGCCAGATAGCAGCAGGCACGATCGGACTGCACTCAACGCGGACATGCTCGTCCGACTTCTTGTCGCGATAGGTGTAGTAGCCGACGTAGTGAGTGTTCTCTAGGATTTTCAGTATGGATCCTAGAGTCCATGCGCCGCCTCGTCGCGGAAGCACTCCACTCTTGTCCAGGAACTTCTTGATGGCGTGAGTTGACTCGCCAGATGCGTAGCGCTGATAGATCTCCTTGACCTTGGCAGCCTCACTCTTCTCCACCACCAACTTCTTGCTATCGAGGTGATAGCCGAAAGGCGGTGGACCGCCATGCCACTGATGCTGCTTAACCCGCTGCAGCTTACCGAGCCGCGTGCGCTCCGCTCTACCGGCGTTGTCGAACTCCGCCATCGCGTCTAGCACCTGCTTCAGAAGGTGTCCGAAGCATTCGTGAAGTCGTACTTACCGTCCTTCGTATAGAGGGTTACGCCGTTCTTCTTGCACTGATAGCGAATGGCAGATGCGACGTTGTCGTTTCTGGATAGACGCGACTGGTCGTAGACGAACACGTGCTTCGCACCGCCGCTTGCAATCTCGTTGACCAGCGCTTGCAGCACTGGTCGCCCCGCGATTTCCTCGTGGTTCGAACTCTTGCCACCTTCGTTCCAAAGCCTGGCGTCAAAGCCGAGCGCCTTGGCGCGCTCGCGCCCGAGCTTCTCTTGCGAACTTAGGGACGTACCCTGCTCTTCCTGCGCCGTTGTTGAGACGCGGGTATAGATATGAAGAACAGGAGCCGGCTCAGTTGGCTTCATTGAGGATGTGCCTGATACCCATTGCCGAGATGTTGAGCTTCTTCTTCTCGATCAGCCACTTCTCGATTCCACGGTAGCTCGTGCCCTTCTTACGAAGCGACCGCATCTCGGCAATGATCTTCTGCTCGTCCGGCTTAGGGACTTTGACGAGATCAACCACCTCATAGCCGAATGCTCGCCGCCCCCCAGTGAACTTCCCCTGCGCCTTCTTGATCTGCTTCACCTCGCGGATGCGGGTGGCAATCCGCTCCTTCTCGAAGGTGGCAAACGCGGAGAGGATCGTGAAGACGATGGCGCCCACGCCGTTTCCGGTGACGTCGCCGCCCAGGTCAATGAAATGGATATGGACCCCGCGCTCCTTCAGGTCGTGCAGGACGTTAAGCGCGTTACGGGTGTTTCGGAACGCCCGGTCAAGCTTAGGGAAGATGATCAGGTCGCCCTTCTGAACGAGCTGATAGAGCCGCCCACCTTCCGGGCGCTCTTGAAACTCCACGCCTCCGCTGACGCCCGCCTCGACGAAAACGTCCCCCTCGGACAGCTGCAAGCCCTTGGAGACAGCGTAAGCCTGTATTTGTCGGGACTGAGCCTCAAGGCTCTCGCCCTCCCTAGCCTGCGTCAGCGTCGAGACGCGCACGTACCCGTAAACCGCCATGCCCCAGCCCCCTAAACGGCGTTCCAAATGGAACAGCCCATAGGGACTGAGCTTGAATGTGACTTGGCTAAAAGTAAAGTTTTGCGCTGTAACCTTTACAGCCCGTAAAGCGCGCTACAGCGTCCTTTACTAGGCGCCCCCCCCAAGTTACCCGCCCCCCCCCCCATCAGGCTCCCTGTAGACCAAGGGTGGAGCTTTGCCCGCACGGCGAAGGACCTGCTAAGTTCAAGACTCAAGTAGGGGGACTTGATGAAACTAAACATAAGAATAGCGGCAGCTATTGCCGCTCTACTCGCTGCGTCGCTCGCTGGTTACATCTACTTCTCAGTTAGTCGCCCAACTACTGCGACCGCGCTGAGTAGTAGCCCACTGCCGACGCCTGTCGGCAACACCGTAGCTCCAGCGGCTCCACGCACCAACGGACAGCCGTCGAAGCAATCGAACAATGGATCGGTGTTCGACTCCAGTAACGTTCGGTTCGCCATTGCTTCGCTCCTCATCGTCGCCCTCGCCGCGCTAATTCTCGCGGCATTGAAGAAGAGGCGCGACGAACTACTGCTCAGCCCTCACTTGGTTACGCCAGAGAACTTCCACAAGTGGACAGGTCAAGTTGAAGACGTGCTCGAAAGCGTCATCCGGGCAACAAATAGCAATACGCATGACGTACGGGAGAGCAAAGCCAGCCTCCAGGTTGCTTTTGTCGAGATGTCACAAACCTTCTTGACCCTCCAGCGCGCGCTGGACCAACGCGACCAGCAACTTAAGCGCGCTGAGCAAGGCTGGGAGCTTCAGATCTTCAGGAAGTTCTTGGTTCGATTCGCAAGGGTGGACGAGGTACTAAATGACCCGACCATTGATACACACGCTGCTCTGACACAAGCGCGCCTGATGATGCGAGACGCACTCGACGAGTGCGGCGTTGAACCATTCCACCCACGAATCGGATCTGACTATCGAACCGAAAAGGGTGTCGACGACCAACCCATACTGACCCACGTCAGTGACAAAGACTTGTTCTTTACGATCAGAAGTGTCGCTTCCCCCGGCTATAGCGTTCGCGCAGCAAATGGAGATGACGTGATCGTCATTCCCGCACGAGTCGAAGTTTATGCACCACTGGAGGACGCTAATGCCTAGTTATGTAGGAATTGATCTCGGAACCACGTTCTCTGCGGTTTCGATGCTGGATGACACCGGTCGCCCCGTGATTGTTCACAACCGAGACGGCGAGAACATCACTCCTTCGTGCGTCCTGGTTGATGGCGCGCAAATGATTGTCGGGGAAGATGCTCGCCGGCAGTGGGGAATAAGTCCTGACAGCGTGGGCGCGCGATTCAAGCGTGACATGGGCACCGGTACCCACTATCGATTGAATGGCAATCAACTTAGCCCAACTGATCTAAGCACTGCGGTACTGAAGAAGTTAAAGAATGACACCGAGAGCGCTATTGGCTCGATCGCAGAAGCAGTGGTGACCATTCCCGCAAACTTCTCAAATGAAGCGCGTGAGGCAACTCTTCAAGCTGCGAAAGAGGCTGGACTCAACGTTAGGTTCATCATCAACGAACCTACTGCTGCAGCACTCTACTATGCTTTCAAGATCGGACACGATCTACGCGGCACGTACGCTGTGTACGACTTCGGTGGCGGCACCTTCGATGTATCCATCATTAAAGTAAATGGACAAGAGATCGAAGTCCTAGCGTCGCATGGCGTCTCTAAGCTCGGGGGCGATGACTTCGACGGCGCCCTCCAAAAGATCGTCTCTGACAAATACCGGGTTCAGACCGGGAAGATCCTGCACCCCGCTGATTACTCCAAAAACAACGCGGAAGAGGACAAGAAGTCCCTTTCCAAGCGCGAACAGGTAGTAACGCGCGTTGCGCAACAGGTCATTCAGATCCAGCGTCAAGAATTTGAAACAGCAATTTCTAGCCTGATCGCACAAGCCGAAATGCTCTGCGAATCCGCCATGGATGAAGCTGGGGTGGCTCCAGGCGGGCTTAGCGGCGTCTTCCTAGTTGGCGGAAGCACGAGAGTCCCTGCGGTCATGGAAAGCGTGAAGCGGGTTTTTGCGCAGGAGCCGACATCGACAGTCAATGTGGACGAAGTAGTCGCACTCGGCGCTTCTTTGTACGCGGCATACAAGAGCGACCGAAAGCACCTCTCGAGCGCTCAACAAGCAGCGGTCAGCGCTATCAAGTTTAGTGAAATCACAAACTTCTGTTTCGGCACACTCGTAGCAAACTACGACGACAGCCGCGCGAAGCGCGTGACTACAAACTCTGTACTCATCCAGAAGAACGAAAGGATTCCTTGCTCGGTAACGGAGCCGTTCTACACAGTCGCAGACGGTCAGGAATCTGTTTGTTGCGTCGTGACACAGTCCGTCGCCGTTGAGAGTGACCCTCGATTCGTCAAGACAATTTGGGAGGGAGACCTAGCGCTTCCACCTGGGCGCCCTGCCGGTCAAGAGATACAGGTCACGTTTGGCTTTGACGCCAACAATGTGATGACTTGCAAGTTTGTTGACGTTGGCACCAAGAAGGAGGTGATCGTTGATCTCCGCCCGGACGCCAAAGCCGACGCCACTATCAACATCGACAAATTCTTGGTGGAGTGATGGAAGGGATCTTTACCATTATTTTAGTTTTTGGCGGCATTGTCCTCTTCCGACTTGCCCTTTCCTACGGCGCTGTAGCACTCAAGTCCTCTGCCAAGGCGGCTTTTGGCAAAGGCACATTCAAGGAGAATTTTGACCTTGAGTTGCATGGAATGGGACCCATGCAGCTCCGCGGGGTTGAAAAAGACGTAGGTGAGGATGGCGCCAAGTTCAAAGTCATCGAACTCGAAGTAAAAGGGCTGTTTCCCACCAGCGTCGCAAGGAAGGGAGCCTTCATCACTTCGGTCTTCGACAAGACGGAGGGCGATGGGAAGTGGAAGTCCGTCATTTCTACGGTTCACCAGTTTCAAGAAGACGAGACCTTCTGTTACCAGAACACAACTGAAGTCGGCGTAATCCAAGAAAACTATGGATTCACCCGATGGGTAAGGGTAGGCGTCGTTATTCCTGATCTGTTACAGCCACCGCGAACCGGCACCAGGAAGCTTGCCGCATTCGTTCGCCTTATCGATCTGAATGAGCCGCCCGTAATTACCAATGGTTTTCATGACGACAACGCAAAGCTGCTCTGGACTGGCGCACACGAGTTCAGCCTCAAGTTCAATGAAGCAGGCTATCTGGACGAGCTTGAGGGCAACAGAGAGGCAGCGAAGGCGTCAGTAAAGTTGGCTGTGTCGGTGGCAATGGCGGACGGCACACTGCACGAGCAGGAAGCGCTGGCAATTCAAAACTGGATGCAAAGGAAGCTCGCCACCATTGATCAGCAATCGCGAGAATCGTGGAAGGCTGACCTCAACTCAGCGTTCAAGGATGGATTCCATCAGGCATCTAGCGGAACGCTCTCCTATTCCGAACTCACAAGCATCCTCTCTGAGAAAGGATCGACAGCCAACAACACCGAGTGCGTTGATCTCCTTTTCGCCATCGTCGGAGCGGACGGGGAAGTCAACGCCAATGAACTAGCGCTTGCGAAGAAAATCGCCGCAGCCCTGAACGTTGACACTGAAGAGGTTCAGCGGATTGCAGATCGCAGCCTTGTAGGTGTCGAAGCCAAGGTTAACTCGTCTTCCGAACTTGAGGACCTTCTCGGGATAGACCAGTCTTGGAGCAACGACGCTATTAAGAAGCATCTGCGAGAGCAGTTCCAGAAGTGGAACAATCGCCTTACGTCACTTACGGATATGGCGGAGCGAGAGAACGCCCAGCGAATGCTAAACCTGATCTCTGATGCTCGAAAGAAGTACCAGTGACGTGAACGCGTTCAACGGGACAATCCAGACTCTTCGATTTCCTGGCGACGAAGAGCCTTCTCGACCGAGCGCACCTGCTCGGTCTGGATTGATCAATGCCTTCTTGTTGAACGACCTTTTGGTCCAACCTGAAGTGCTCCCGCGAATTGCAGCGCTGGTGGGAACCGTCTGCGATCGCCTAGGAATGCCACCACAGAACGTTCAAACGTTCGTGTATGCATCCCCTTACTTCCAAGCTGAATGTCATCTCACGGATCTTGACAGCTGCATTGTGCGGCTTTCGTCCTCCCTGGTCGAAGCACTAAGTGAAGATGAGCTCATGTTCGTGATTGGGCATGAACTCGGACACTTTCTGCTCCGCCACCTCTGGGATCGCCGAAAGCCAGCAGAAGGAGATCTTGAGGAGCTGCTGGTCTCACGCCGCAGGGAACTTTCGGTTGATCGCGTAGGGCTACTAGCCTGTCGATCGCTGCCTGCAGCACTTTCAGCGATGATGAAGACGATGTCCGGGCTATCTGAGAAGCACCTCATTCTGGATATAGCGGGCTTCGTCTCTCAAATTAGATCGATGGAGAGCGGATCCCAGAGTCTTCAGGGGGCAATGACAACCCACCCCTCCTTCGTCATTCGATGCAGGGCGATCCTTTGGTTTTCCATGAATGGCGCATTTCAAAGGGACAAGGCACCCATTGAGCAGAGCCAGATCGATGACATCAACTCAAGAATCACCCACGACTTAGAGCGCTACCTGGACAAGCCCATTCTTGAACGTATTGCAGAGGCAGCCGACGACTTCGAGTTTTGGTCAATGGCATCCGCAGTGACCAGAAAGGGAGCATTCACTAAGGCGCTACAAGAGGCGTTCGCTGAACGCTTCGGCGGGGAGTCCACTGCAAAGTTGAAGACGCTACTTGGATCGTTG
Organism: Lysobacter sp. SCRH-1R; assembly: GCF_057747855.1. Lineage (NCBI taxonomy): Bacteria > Pseudomonadati > Pseudomonadota > Gammaproteobacteria > Lysobacterales > Lysobacteraceae > Lysobacter > Lysobacter sp. SCRH-1R. Next base: position 3,647,188 of record NZ_CM173227.1, read on the forward strand.
ACGACGACAGATGCTGTGTCGGAATGCGACAAGCGGCTTCGGACATCACAAGCCACTCTGGAAGAAATTGCACCTCGTCGCTCGGTTCAGATCGCCTCTGCTCTTAAACCCAAGATGGAAGCGATACTGTTCGGCAACCCATAGCGGAGCACACGTCTCCGTGAAATTGGGGGCGTGCAGGCTAGTTGGGCGGAGGGAACCCCATTTCCGCAAGAAACCGGGACGGTCGCTTGTTCCATCCGTTGTACTTGCGCGCCCACGTAAGGATCAGCTGCTCTTTCGCTCGTGTAATCGCGACAAAACAGTTGCGTCGCTCCTCCTCCAGCTCCGCCGAGGCTTCGCCCGCCTTGAGCGCTTGGAACGATGGCAGAACTTCTTCTGCCAGCCCGAGGAGGTAGACGTAGTCGAACTCCTTGCCTTTTGCCGCGTGGATTGTCATCAGAGTGACTGTCCGGTCTGCAACCGGCGGTTCTTTAGATTGCAGCGCCATGTACTGTAGAAACTGATCTAAAGGCAGACTCCTACCATAGCTTTGGGCGATGGAGCGCTCCAGGTACTGCCAGGCACGCGCATCCTCACCAAGATCGCTGTCCGCCTCGACCTCACCAATGGCAAAGCATTCAATTGAGGACTTAATAGTCTCCACGTAAGCAGTGGGCACTTGAAGGAAGCGAGCGACCACCGACGCGACATCAGGACGGGAAAAGCTAGAGTCTGAAACCTTCGCGTATAACCATTCATCAAGGAGGGATCGCCCCGACCCCTCTGCTTGAGCGATGAGAAGATCCGCAGAGTCTTCTATTCCCACCCATCTATTGAAGGCTTCTACAAGTGCAATGAAGTTCCGAGCATCTTGCGGACGCACCACTTGCCGTAGAAGAGCGTGCAGCCACCGGAACTGCGGGCTCACGAAGTCATCACGCCTCTGAGCGAGCGACACGCGAACTCCGGCTTGGACCATCGCTATTTTGATCTTCTCAAGTAGCGCCTTGTTCCTTGCCAAAACGACCGTCTCAGCCCACGTACTCTGCTCACGAGAAGCGATCATCGCAGCCACGGCTTGCGCTTCTTCGCTATCGACCGCGTACGAACCCAATAGAATCGAACTATCCGTTGGGATCACAGTCTCCAACTTCCCTGCCTCCAGAGGCAGCTTCTCGGGCGTCCGAGATAGGTTATGGCGCACCAGGTTGTTAGCAGCGTTGACGATCGGCGCTGGACATCTAAAGTTCGTCGGAAGCTGAACCAACTCGGGATGGAAGTCGTCCCTGAACTTCTGCATTTGAGCGGAGCTGGCACCGTTCCACTGATAGATGATCTGATCATCATCAGCGACAGCGAATATGTTCTTGAACGACGCGCCAGCCAATGCCTGAAGAAATCGGTACTGCGCCTTGTTCGTGTCTTGAAACTCGTCGAGCAGCCAATAGCGGTAAGTCTTCCTGTAACGCTGAGCGATACCGTCGAACTTACTGATCAATTGATACGCGCGCATTATCAACGAATTGAAATCTAGCGCATTAGAACGCGCCAGCTGCTCCTCGTACGCCGCATAAGCTTCCGCTACGTTCTTTCCTTCAACTTGGTCGCGGAACTTTGCCTGCGCCTCTCCCGGCTCGATCAGCAACCCCTTCAACTTATCTATGAGCCTAAGGTAGCGGTCAAGCGCTTGGCTCTCCGAACCAATCTGCTTTCTCCTCAGTCCTTCTCGAAGCAATTCACGACGATCATCGTCTTGCGAATAGATTGCGAAGTCTGGCATCACGCCGATATGAGAACCATGCTGCTGCAGCATCTGCATGCAGAACGAGTGGAACGTACCAATAGCAGCACGATCTTCAACCAGGTCACAGAGCGACTGAGCACGGGTCTGCATCTCATCTGCAGCCTTGTTCGTGAAGGTGAGTGCCAGTACCCGGAAGCTCTCGCCTCTCGACTCCAATAGGAGTCGAGCAATTCGAGAAGTGAGGACCTTGGTCTTTCCGGACCCGGGTCCAGCCAGAACGAGCATTGGTCCTTCGCCCCAGTTCACCGCAAGGCGCTGGGCAGACTTGAGTTGCTCAAACTGCTGTTCGTAGGCATCCATACTCATTTAAGACCTCGCATTCCGCGAATTGCCGCAACTAGCTCGGGCGGCATCTTTTCAACTAGCGTTGCGTCTGCCTCGAGTCTCCTGGAAAGCGCGACGGAGAACTCTACCTTTCTCTTCTTCACCGCCGAAATGAGATCTGCATAAGGGCAAGTCGCTGCACTGGACACTCCAATCTCGGCAGCCACCTCACGCACCATCGCCTCTCCCATGCCTGCAGCCATCTGCTGCTCAAGGTCTCCAGCAGCGTGGAGGCGGCAGCGCTCGTCCACCTCCGCCTGCTCAAACCCGCAGCCCTTGATCGAATCCTTGAACTTCCGACCCTCGCTGTCATTGTCGAACACCGCACACCACGGAATGTCCAATCCCCTTGCCAACATCGCAAATGAAGGAGGGTTCCCGTTGTTCTGACAATCAACGACGGCTACGCCGTTTGCGTCCAGTGAGTATCCGAGCGCATCGCCGATGGCATGCGCCAAAAGGTACTCACTCTGACCTTCCACCAACAACCACCGCCGAGCGAAGAAGATCTCACCCCTAATCCGCCTAGCCCACTCTTGAAGGTTGGCTAGCACCGCATCTGAAACGTACTTCTCAGACCGCTGCTTGAGGTCCTTAAGACGCGCAATGATGTCCGCCTTGTCTGCATGGGTGCCGTAGAGCGCCACCAGCGCACGGTAATCATTCTCCTCAAGCTTCCCGTGGACGGATATGCGCCCAGTACCGGCGTCATACGAAACTGCTCCGGCGCGACTAGCTGCAAAGGCACTGAGCGGCGCTATGAACGGAATATTCGTTTCGAACTTGTCCGGAAGAGAGCTAAATGTTGTCCCTCCAGCGTCCACTCGAACTAATCGTAGATCTCTGAACGGCACGTGCTGAACGAAATATGGCGAATGCGTCGTAACAAGCTTTTGCCCAGGAAGATCCTTCACATGGCGCCAAAGACTTCTGGCAGCCTGCGGATGAAGATGCGTCTCGGGCTCTTCAAGCTCAAGAAATGCCTCCGACCCCTGTCGATACAGCCCCTTTAGGAGCTCCGAAACAAACGCATGAAAGACGAAGATCACCGAGAGACTCTGCACCCCACGCCCGTGTTGACCAAGTGGAAGCCAGGGATGCGAACTTGAGTTCTTTAGAATGACCTGCGACCTTGACACCAAGTCCCACGTCCTGAATGGCACAACGCGAATCGCGACATCACCTGGCTCGTCATCGGTGGCTATCTCTCTGACACCTTTCAAGGTGTCGGATACGCGCCCTACCATGGGATCCGCGGCAAGAAACCTTCGATTCAATACGTCGAATATCTTTTCCGCGCGCTGCGACAGTTTCGTGGGGATGTTTATCGACCGGAGCAGTCTCCCCCAGAACTGGGACCGCGCGGCGAACTCATCGCTCGCATCGCGTAGGGCGTCGAGGTAGAAGACAGGGATGAACTCGAAGAACCGGCTCATATTGACGAGCCGAGCACCCTTGCCAGTGAGCGGAACCCGAGTAGATCCTAGAAATTCCCACTTCGGATTGTAGCTCTCGGATACCGAGTCCCAGGCGCACGTTACCCTCAAGATGATTGTTGCTGCACCTGACGTAGGGTCGATCTGGACTATGTCTGCAAGTTCGTCATGCAGCTCCTGGTCCCATTCGCCCGCTGTTTGTTCCGAAAGCTCGATCTCAATCTTGATAGGCGGCGCAAGTTTCGGATCACTCCCGTCACTCTCAAGGTGAATGTCGTACTCAGTGAAACCAGTTCCTCTCTGCCCCCACCTACGGGTCAGCGCAATTCTCAGCGCCTCAAGAATGGCGGTTTTACCAGCATTGTTTTGACCAATGAGAACCGTCGTGGAAGACAACGGCATATCAAGTGCCTTGATAGACCTGAAGTTCTCTACCTTGAGGCGCGTAATTTTCACGGCGCGATGCGTCCCTATCTGCTTCGTAGGATGTCTGTGCCCGATCAGGCTCAGTAGGATTTTTCTGTTTGCAGCGGGCGACCCCTCCCGCTACCCCAAGGTAAGGTAATGCTTACTCAGGGTTTAGGGAAACACCCCTTGTCCGGCGTTGTTTATGGACTGCTTCACCCTACGCAGGTAACGACTCACGGTCGCTGCTAGGACATTCCGCTTGTCAGCGGTCTTACGTTCACCCGGCGCGATCCTCTGCTCCAGCTGGAACTTCGGGAGGGTGTTCCCGACCTGCCACAACGGCATTCCAGGATTCGCTTTCCAATGGTCATATACCGCCAAGCCTTGCTTCAGCGCCGGGATGTTTGGCTGCCCCTGTACCTGGTATCGGGCTCGGCTCTTCTTCGCTAGCTGATGACCGCGCCTGCCCTTGTGATGCTCGGCGAGCAGATCTTTGATTCGCTTCTCCAAGAATCGCTTCGGCAACCCGAGCGGCAGCGAGATCGTCAGCGTCGACTCGTCTAGTACGAGTGCGGAAGGATCGGTAATGACGCGAACCGAGTCTTCCGCCGCGGGCTCCGCGAAGATGTGGACGCCCCGCTTACTCCACCACGCCTTGAAGTCATCGTCGCGGACATCTCCGAAGTCCGCATAGAGCTCAGTCATCGCACCGATACCACCTGCGGCACAGGTTGCCAGGTACGACTCATTGCGCCGCAGGTACGCCCACCACCAGTAGTAGACGGACTGCTGCCAAGCGCTCCTAGGTTTAGGGCGAGTCTTCGTCCCGAACGTCGGGTGCTTGTATGGGAAATGCCTCTTGCCCACGCCCACCACTCGAACTCCAGTTCATTAACATTTTAATCGTAGCATTTGTGTTGCTTCCTGACTGTCTCACTAGCCACTGCGACAATGTGTGCACCAGAGGAGGGGCTCAACAGCCGCCCAATCTGGGACCACTCAATCGGAGAACTCAGGAAATGAATGATTTGACCATTAACACTATTGACGCAGACGATGTCATACCGGCGGAAGTAACCGCCTTGATCAGCGAGTTCAACGCCTTCGCCGTGAAACCCGCCGAGGGCGTACTAGCCATGGCGCTCACGGTCCACAAGGCAAAACAGCGCCCCAAGAACGACTTCGAGCTCTTCTGCAAGGGCATCCGCTTTGATGCCGACTCAAGCGCCATCCGAAAGCTCGCACTCATCGGCTCCAAGCACACCGTGCTCAGCAGGCACGCCGCAGCACTACCGGCGGCATGGACCACCATTTATCGGCTTGCGGACATGGACAGTCGCAACCTCGATGACGCGGTCAAAGAGGGCAAGATCTTCTCCAGCATGACGGCGAATGACCTTGCCGGGCTACTGGGAAACACAAAGACCAAGGCTAAGAGTCCGGCGCGTAAGGCAAGCATCCCCCATGTTCCAAATGGAACAGGCGGAGACATCGTGGTTCGCTTCTCTGGCTCCCTGTCGAGTCAGCAGCTCGCTACAGTTCGTAAGGTCCAAGACCTTCTGCGTGGGCTCCAGGCGGCTATCCAACTCTCTGAGAATCTGGAGTCGGCACTCAGCGCTAACGCCATGAAGGAAGCGGCATGATCAGCGCAGAGGCAGATTGGGCGCAGAGGTATCGTCCGGCGCGGTTCTCGGATCTAGTTCTTCCTGCTGGCATTGCGACGAAGCTCCAACGCCTCGTCAATGCCAGTGGAAGCATGTCACTCTTGCTTCATGGTCCACCAGGCACGGGGAAGACTACAGTCGCGCGTCTCCTGAACCCCGAGAACACGTACTTCATCAACTGCTCGTCGGCTGGTTCGATCGAGATGGTCAGGAGTCTAGAACGAACCTGTACCAGTCGCCCTTTGACTGGAGAACGTCGGCTCGTGCTGTTAGACGAGGGAGACTTCCTATCAAAGGAGGCGCAAGCCGCGCTCCGCGGCGTAGTAGAAGCGCTATCCCCCGTAAACGACTTCGTAATGACGGCTAACGACCCTGAACGTCTGAGCCCAGCCATGATGTCTCGGTTCTTCCCAATCGCGTTTGACTTCTTGCGAGACAACGAACTGACAGAGGAGATGACGCAACGGCTCAGAGCCATTGTTCTCTCAGAGGGGCATGCGCAACCGTGTACGATCTCCTTGCGAGCGATTGTTAGAGAAGAGTTTCCGGACATGAGGCGCATGATCAAACGCGCACAGCTTGAGTTCGGTAACGCCACCGCATGAATAGACTGATGCCCGAAGCCAGGTTTCGATAGAAGCCTGGCTTCTCTATTTCTGCCCGTTGTCCGTGGAGACCGGAACATGTTCTTGCGCCAAACTCGGCTCTGCCGTTCTCCCTCCCAAGCACAGCGCTTGATGGATCATGCGCCGAACTGCCTCGCTCTCGCTCACGCCATGATCAAGCGCGTACTTCTTCACGCCGCGAACGAGATCTTCAGGCATTCGATAGTTTCTATGCCGAGCGTATCGCTTCGCCATTATTGACCCCCACCCATTCTCTGCTCAACGGAAGGGTGGAATTGGATCGCGAGTCTCTCAACGTCCTGCCGAACGGACTCAAACTCAACCGCGTTGATCTCATTGTTGGGATCACTTAGCAGCTTCATAAGCTCAATCCATTCTGACACCGAGATCACCTGACACCTCCCTTCTTGCGCTCAAGAAGCACGACGTGCACGCGTCTTCCGCTCCGCATCATTGCCTTGATGCGTTCGGATATAGAGCGAAGATCTCCGTCCTCTTCAGGCTCGAACTCGACGATGAACTCGACTGAAGTTGAACCAAGAGCTCGAACTAGTTCTGTCTTTGACTTAACTCTCTTCGGCGTTACTAGACTCATCTATATCTCCTTATCAGTGACGCGGGCATAGCCCGCGCGGCGCAAGCGCCGGGGTTAGGTTTTGATCTCTCATTACGGCAGGGTTTGCTAGATGCACTTTCCCCGTCGAAGGGAAAGTGCAATCTGATCGTTACGTCTAGGGACGCCATCAGCAGCGCGTTACGGGACTCCAACAGAAGCTGCTGGCAGGGGCGGTTATCCGGTCTCCCTATGCCCCGTGCTCTCACGAACAACGGGAACCCACGCAGGCAAACGCGCCTACATTGCATGGGCTTGAAGGTTACAAGTGCGGCAGAGCCTTCATCGTGGCGAGAGGTTTTAGCACCCAGTTCGCCTTTGGTGCATCATGATTAGAATTCGGGGACTTACTCACTTACCGTCGACTCTGACGCGGAGCAGTGTCCATCGCGCACAAGATTGTTTGAGGGCATCCATCGAGGCAGCGCAGTTGTAGCGCCAAGGTGTAAGGATGGAGTGGCTCCGTACTACTATTTAGCGCACTTCGTTACCCGCCTGCAGGTGATTTTCCCGTGTTTGAGCGATTACACGACTCGAACCCAAATCGCCTCGTCTCGGTCGTTCTCCCAAACTTCAACCCAATCATCGTCAGTTCTTTGAAAGGCGCGAACTAGACGGATGCTGTCAAGGGAGACCTCCCCTTCGAACCCAACGAGTTGAAACTCCGAGCCGGAGAGCCTCTCCCGAACAGCTTTGAGAGCAGAAGCTAGATCGCTTGCTATGACGGTTACGTTGCTTCTGAATGGACCTTCGAACGAGAGCACATCGACGGCTCTTCGCTCCGATCTATGTACGTTGATTAGGCACGCGCCTTTGACGCCCAGGCAACCTGCGTACTCAATGTTGAATTCCATGCAATGACTCCCGTTTCAGTCGCCCGGCGGAATTGCCGGACCGTCGTTAGTCATATGTAGTAGGCGTCCAAATCCGTCGCCTCGGACTCGCCCAGGAGGCGCAGATCCGTCCGCGCGGGCGAGTCGTTTAGTCCGCAGGGCAAGCGAGCCCATGTCCCTTCGCCCGCGCCTGGGTTTTCAACGCGCTCTAGCGCTTACTCGGCAGCATCGGGTTGCCGGAAAAGCTCAGCCACCAGTCTTTCGGAGATCGCATGGGCGTCTAGTCGCGCCGGAGCACGCCCACCGTTGGCGTCCACAACTGCCCGAGGCACCAGGTATACATCGGACCTATCAAGCAGCAGATCGGTCTCTGTGGAGCTCAGCCTGACAATTGCCAGTATGTGATAGTGGTCAGGTAGATCGCGCTGAGATACGCGCTGTCCAGCGGTGGTCTTAACCTGCACGCCGCGGAAGGCTTCCCCCTTCACCGCAATCAGGTCGTTCCCTGAATCCTTTATTGGGGGAGCGGCTTGAACGTTGTACTGCAGTAGTCGTAGCTGGACTAGCAACTCTCCGATGGTGCCAATCTTTACGCGATCAGTTATTGGATTGCCCATCGTTCTGGCGACTCAAAGCTGGATTGCGTACTGGGTCAACGGAATGACTTCGCCAAACCTCGTCAACCGAAGCGCGGTGCCCGCGGAGTCATCCTGCAAGACGACATGCCAGTAGCTCCGATCTTCCTTCTCAGTCTTGTTTAGCTTAGGCAGAAGTGGCGTGAGCGCCTCGATCGGAATGGCGTATGCCTCCTGCTTGTCGAGACATGCCATTACGAAGAGCCCTCTCTTTGCGCCCTCAAGAAACGTCTGCCAATACGGATGGTAGGCGTACCAGTAGGCTTGAGCGGCATGCGGATAACGCTTAGATACAGCGACGACTACTCGGGTGCTTTCATCATCGCTTTCGTATGCAGTCCGTGTTTCTTTGTTTAGCTGAACTCCAAGGCTTTTCGAGAGCGCGGCTACGACTTGATCCCTGACTGCCTTAATGTCTTCGCGTGACGTTGCGTCAGCTGCACTTTTCGGTGCAGTGCCTTGAACGGCTTCAATTGGCACTCCAACTACCACTGACGTTTCTTCTGCACTCGATGCAGCCTGAACGTCAGCCACCGTCTCGAACACCACATCAATCAATCTGTCGATCCTGGTGTACTCAAGCGGCTCAAGAAGTGTGCGCAGTCGATTAGCTGTCGTTTGGTCATCGGTTGACTCCTTGACCTTCACCATCTTCACGAGGGAGTCAACGCTGACGAGCCTTGCGTCCCAAGCATGCCGCGACCCGCGAATCTGAGCCTCCAGGGAGTTTGAGTCGTCTCGACCTACAACGAAGAGAACTGCGGAGTCAGCAGCCACCTCCCCTGTCGCCACCAACTTTTCGCGGTAAGCGAAGACCTTACTGAGATCAATGTTGTAGTAGTCGGTTGTTTTGACCTCGACAACCAACTGCCTTGACCCCGGGTGCTGCCAAACGCCATCAAACCCAATGGCGTTCACTTTTCCGCGGTAAAGCCCATTTGACACCTTGTACCCGAGCCTTCGCCCCAACTCGTTCACCACGTCTTGGAGTACAAACCCTGAGTTTGGAAAGGATTGAGTCAGGCAATGCGTCGCATAGCGTTCTAGGACGCTCGCATCGACATACCTAAGAAACTCGCGCAGTTCCAAAGATGACGGCGCGGCATCCCGCAACGTCCCATCCCCCGCGTTTGCAACAACCTGGACGATGCTCATGCCGAGCACGGCGTCCTTATTCGATTCCCAGAATGTGAGAAGTGGCAAATGAGCTCCCCTTTATCGACTCAACGTGCGCCTTTTCCGCGAGCGCCCAGCCTTTCGCAGATCATACCCAGCCGCCAGCTGGATCGCTCTCGATGGTCACGGCTAGTAGTTCCATCCGTGGCGCCTGGCTAACCCGGCGCTGCCGCACACTCCACTTCTGGTAGATCGAGTAGACAAGAGCTGCGGTGAGCGGGAGCCCACGGGGACTGAGGATGTTCCGAACAGCCAGTTCTTCGGCAATTGCCGCAAAGGACTGACACAGGGTGTCCCGTAATCGGGACACCTCTGCCGCCAACGCAAGGTGCTCTTGGCGATGCCTGGACTGCCAGAGCTGGGGGCAGGTCAGTCGAACCAGGTACCGAACCGAACCCCCGTTGGAAACTATTCCACCGTCACCGACTTCGCCAGATTCCGCGGCTTGTCCACGTCGGTACCGCGCGCCAGTGCGGCGTGGTACGCCAGCAGCTGCACCGGGATCGCATGCACCACCGGCGACAGCACGCCGACGTGACGCGGGGCGCGGATGACGTGCACGCCTTCGGAGGCGCCGAACTGGCTGTCCTCGTCGGTGAAGACGAACAGCTCGCCGCCGCGGGCGCGCACTTCCTGCATGTTGGACTTCACCTTCTCCAGCAGCGTGTCGTTCGGCGCGATGACCACCACCGGCATCGCGGCGTCCACCAGGGCGAGCGGGCCGTGCTTGAGTTCGCCCGCCGGGTAGGCCTCGGCATGGATGTAGGAGATTTCCTTGAGCTTGAGCGCGCCTTCCAGCGCGATCGGGTAATGCACGCCGCGGCCGAGGAACAGCGCGTGCTGCTTCGGCGCGAAGCGCTCGGCCCAGGCGGTGATCTGCGGCTCCAGGTTCAGCGCGTGCTGCACGCTGCCGGGCAGGAAGCGCAGCGCGTCCAGGTACTGGCCTTCCTGCTCCACGCCCAGGCGGTCGTTCAGCTTCGCCAGCGTTGCGGCCAGCGTGAACAGCGCCACCAGCTGCGTGGTGAAGGCCTTGGTGGATGCCACGCCGATCTCGGCGCCGGCGCGCGTGTAGTACACCAGCCGGCTGGCGCGCGGGATGGCGCTTTCGGGCACGTTGCAGATGGACAGCGTGCGGTCGTGGCCCAGCGACTTGGCGTACTTCAGCGCTTCCATCGTGTCGAGCGTTTCGCCCGACTGCGAGATGGTGACGATGAGGTGCTTCGGGTTGGCAACGGCCTTGCGGTAGCGGTATTCGCTGGCGATTTCGACCGAGCACGGCAAGCCGGAGATGGCTTCGATCCAGTAACGCGCGGTGAGGCCGGCGTAGTAGCTGGTGCCGCAGGCGAGGATCTGCACGCCTTCGACGCCGCGCAACACGTCCTCCGCGCTCGCGCCGAACAGCAGCGGACTGAACGCGTTGGCGTCCATCACCGCCTCGATGGTGTCGGCGATGGCGCGCGGCTGCTCGTGGATTTCCTTCTGCATGAAGTGGCGGTACGGGCCCAGCTCCAGCGAGGCGAGCGACACGTCGGACACGTGCACTTCGCGTTCGATCGGCGCATTGTTCGCATCGAACACGCGCACGCCCTCGCGGGTCACTTCGGCGGTGTCGCCTTCTTCGAGGAAGATCACCTGGCGCGTGGCCTGCACGATCGCGGACACATCGCTCGCGACGAAATTCTCGCCCTCGCCCAGCCCCACCAGCAGCGGGCAGCCCATGCGTGCGGCGATGAGGCGGCCGGGTTCGCGCTTGCTGACCACGGCGATGGCGTAGGCACCGACGAGTTCACGCACCGAGTTCTGCACGGCCGTCAGCAGATCCGCGCCCTGCGACTGGTGGAAGTGGATCAGGTGCGCGATGACCTCGGTGTCGGTCTGCGACTCGAACACGTAGCCCTTCGCGCGCAGGGCTTCGCGCTGCTCGTCGTGATTCTCGATGATGCCGTTGTGCACCACCGCCAGCTCGCCGAAGGAGATGTGCGGATGCGCGTTGGCTTCGGTCACGCCGCCGTGCGTGGCCCAGCGCGTGTGGCCGATGCCGAGCGTGGCGTGGAAGTCCTCGGACTGCGCGGCGGCCTCCATCTCGGCCACACGGCCGGTGCGGCGCACGCGGCGGACGTCGGCACCGTCCAGGACGGCGATACCGGCGGAGTCGTAGCCGCGGTATTCCAGGCGCTTGAGGCCTTCGATCAGCACCGGTACCACGTCGCGATCGGCGATCGCACCCACAATTCCGCACATGCAGCGGCACTCCAGATCGGGAAGACGGACAGTTTAGCGGGAGGTACGCGATGGCGGCTTTACGGCGGACACCGGAGTGTCCGCGCGGACACCGCGGACACCGTGCCGCACGCGCAAGTGGTTGAAAACAAAGAGCGCGGGGGTTGGCACGCTCCGTGCGTGTTCAGGTGGGTTCCCATCACCGACCGACCGCATGATCCGCGACACCTCCGGCCAAGACCGCGTCATCGCCGCGCCCCCCGCGAACCCGCGTCGCAAGCAGCTGCTCATCGGCGGCGGCGTGGCGGCGGCCCTGCTGCTGGCCTTGAGCGTGCCCACCCTGGGGCGCTGGCTGGGCGCCGGACAGTCGGTCAGCGGCGAGCGCCTGCGCACGGCCGAGGTCCGCCGCGGCACGCTGGTGCGCGACGTCTCGGTGCAGGGCCGGATGGTCGCCGCGGTCAGCCCCACCCTGTATGCGCCGGCCGCCGGCACGGTCACGCTGAAGGTGCAGGCCGGCGACACCATCAAGCAGGGCCAGACGCTGGCGGTGATCGACAGCCCGGAGCTGCGCAGCAAGCTCGTGCAGGAACAGTCGACCCTGGCGAGCCTGCAGGCCGAAGCCAGCCGCGCCGCGCTCGACGCGCAACTGGCGCGCTCCACCGCGCAGAAGGCGCTGGACCAGGCACAGATCGACCGCACCGCGGCGATGCGCGACCTGGAACGCAGCCAGAAGGGTTTCGATGGCGGCGCGGTGTCGAGCATCGAAGTGGCCCGCGCGCAGGACACGCTGAAGAAGGCCGATATCGGCCTGCTGCACGCGCAGCGCGATTACGGCCTGCAGGATCGCGGCGCCGGCCTGGACACGCGCAACAAGCACCTGCTCGCACAGCGCCAGCAGGCGCTGGTCGACGACCTGCAGCGCCAGGTGGACGAACTCAACATCCGCTCGCCCGTGGACGGCATGGTCGGCACGGTGAACATCACCGATCGCACGGTGGTGCCGGCCAATCAGCCGCTGCTGGTGGTGGTCGATCTGCGCGAACTCGAGGTCGAACTCCCCGTGCCTGAAAGCTACGCCGACGACCTGCGCCTGGGCATGGGCGCGGAGATCAGCTACGGCGGGCAGAAGTACAACGGCCAGCTGCGTTCGGTGTCGCCCGAAGTCGTCAACGGCCAGGTGATGGCGCGCGTGCGCTTCGCCGACGACCAGCCCGACGGCAAGCGCCCGACCGGCCTGCGCCAGAACCAGCGCGTCAGCACGCGCGTGATGATCGAGGAGAAGCCGAACGTGCTGATGGTGCAGCGCGGCCCGTTCCTCGATACCGGCGGCGGTCGGGTCGCCTACAAGCTCGACGGCGACAGCGCGATCAAGACCGCGATCACCACCGGCGCCAGCAGCCTGTCCGACGTGGAAGTGCTGTCGGGCCTCCAGCCCGGCGACCGCATCGTGATTTCCGACACCACCGCATTCAACGGCGCCGAGGAAGTCATGGTCAACGACTGACCGGTAACGTTCCCTCGCCTTCGCGCATCCCTGTCCACGCCCCGAAACCTTCGCCGAACACGCACCACCAGGAGCCCGCCATGCTGAAGATGACCCACCTGAGCAAGGTCTACCGCACCCACATGATCGAAACGCATGCACTGCGCGGCTTCGACATCCACGTGCGCGAAGGCGAGTTCGTCGCCGTCACCGGCCCGTCGGGCTCGGGCAAGACGACGTTCCTCAACATCGCCGGCCTGCTGGAAGACTTCAACGACGGCGACTACCTGCTCGACGGCGTGTCGGTGAAGGGCCTGGACGACAACGCGCGATCGAGGCTGCGCAACGAGAAGATCGGCTTCATCTTCCAGGGCTTCAACCTGATTCCGGACCTGAACCTGTTCGACAACGTCGACGTCCCGCTGCGCTATCGCCGCATGACGTCGGCCGAGCGCAAGGAGCGCATCGAGCACGCGCTGGGCCGCGTGGGCCTGTCCTCGCGCATGAAGCACTATCCGTCCGAACTGTCCGGCGGCCAGCAGCAGCGCGTGGCGATCGCGCGTGCGCTGGCGGGTTCGCCGCGCCTGCTGCTCGCCGACGAACCCACCGGCAACCTCGACTCGCTGATGGCGCGCGGCGTGATGGAACTGCTGGAGGAGATCCACGCGCAGGGCACGACGATCGTGATGGTGACGCACGACCCCGAACTCGCCGCGCGCGCGCAGCGCAACGTGCACATCATCGACGGCCAGGTGACCGACCTGGACGATGCGCCGCGCCTGGGCGGCGAAGTCGCCGCCACGACCGCCGCCACCGCGACCGAAGCCTGAGGAGCGCGCGACCATGTTCACCTACTACCTGCGGCTGGCGGCGATCTCGCTCAAGCGCAACCGCATCCTCACCGCCCTCATGGTGGCGGCGATCGCGCTGGGCATCGGCATGTCGATGACCTCGATGACCGTGCTGCACATGATGAGCGCCAATCCGTTGTCGCATAAGGACGAGAAGGTCCGGCGCATCCTGCTCGACAACTGGGACGTGAACGACCCGTGGGACGAGGACAACCCGACCGAACCGCCGGACCTGGTGACCTACCAGGACGCCAACAACCTCGTGCAGGCGCACAAGGCCGAGCACGAGGCGGCGTTCTTCCCCAACGTGCTTCCGCTGGAGCCGGACAAGCGCGAGGTCAAGCCGTACATGGTCGAAGCGCTGTTCACCACGTCGGGCTTCTTCCCGATCTTCGAGCCGCCATTCCGCTACGGCAGCGGCTGGTCGCCCGCGGAAGACCGCAACGCCGCGCGCGTGGCGGTGATCGACAGCGAGACCAACGACAAACTCTTCGGCGGCGAGAACAGCGTGGGCCGCAAGGTACGGCTGGGCGGCGAGGACTACACCGTCGTCGGCGTGCTGGAGAAGTGGCGTCCGACGCCGCGCGTTTACCACGTCGCCAACGGCGCTTTCAATGATCCGCAGTCGGTGTTCGTGCCCTTCGCCATCGGCATCGAGAAGCAGCTCAACAGCAACTCGAACAACAGCTGCTACAAGGACGCCGAACCGGGTTACGCCGGCCTGCTCGCGTCGGAATGCATCTGGATCGACCTGTGGGTGCAGGTGAAGGACGACGCCGACGCGCAACGCTACGCGAGCTTCCTCAACGACTACGTGGCCGAGCAGAAGAAGACCGGCCGCTTCCAGCGTCCGACCAACAACCGCGTCTACACGGTGTCGGAGTTCCTGGAAGCGCAGCGCGTGGTCGGTCGCGACGTGCGCACGCAGGTGTGGCTGGCGTTCGCGTTCTTCGCGGTGTGCCTGATCAATACGGTGGGCCTGCTGCTGGCGAAGTTCATGGGCAAGGCGCCGGAAATCGGCCTGCGTCGCGCGGTCGGTGCGAGCAAGCCGGCGGTGTTCGCGCAGTACCTGACCGAATCGGGCCTGGTCGGCCTCGCCGGCGGCCTGTGCGGGCTGGTGCTGACGGGCCTCGGGCTGCTGGCGCTACGAAAGCTGTATGCGGGCACCTCGATCGAACGGCTCGCCGAACTGGACTGGAGCATGGTCTTCGCATCCCTGCTGATCGCGTTGATCGCCAGCCTCATCGCCGGTCTCTATCCGACGTGGCGCGCCTGCCAGGTGCAGCCGGCCACGCAGTTGAAGACGCAGTAACCGCGAGGAAACCATCATGGAATTCCGCCCGATCCTCAACGCGCTCATGCGCAACAAGACCGGCCTGCTGCTGATCGCGCTGCAGGTCGCCATCACGCTGGCCATCGTGTGCAACAGCGTCTTCATCATCCTGCAGCGCATCGAGAAGGTGAACCGTCCCAGCGGCATGGACGAAAGCGCGCTGTTCACCATCACCAGCCTGGGATTCGCGCAGGACTTCGACCTGCGCGGCAGCATTCGCGAGGACCTGGAGACGCTGCGCTCGATTCCCGGCGTGGTCGACGCCACCACGATCAACTCCGTGCCGCTGTCCAACGGCGGCTGGAGCGAGGGCATCACCACGCAGCCCGAGAGCGTGCCGGAGGAACAGCGCAAGAACGTGCCGACCGCGCTGTACCTGGTCGACGAGCACGGCGTGAACACGCTGGGCGTGAAGCTCGTCGCCGGCCGCAACTTCACCGTCGGTGACGTGAGCTACCGCTCGAAGGACGACAAGGGCACGCCGCACACGCTGATCATCACCCAGGCGCTCGCCGACCAGCTGTATCCGGAAGGCAACGCGGTCGGCAAGGTGATCTACAGCGGCATCGGCGGCCGGAACGGGCCGATCACCATCGTCGGCATCATCGAGCGCCTGCAGGCGCCGTGGGTGGGCTGGGACAAGGTCGAGCACGCGATGCTGGTGCCGCAGTACCAGGACGGCGAGTTCGATTCGAGTTCCGCGCGCTATCTCATCCGCACCGAACCCGGCCGCCGCGACGAGGTGATGAAGGAAGCCGAACGCAAGCTGGGCGAGATCAACACCGGCCGCATCGTGCGTGGGCTGCGTTCGGTCGAGGAAGTGCGCGGCGAAAGTTACCGCCAGGACCGCGCGATGACCGTCGTGCTGGGCACGGTGATCTTCTCGCTGCTCGCGGTGACCGGGTTGGGCATCGTCGGCATGGTCAGCTTCTGGGTGACGCGCCGCGTGAAGCAGATCGGCACGCGCCGTGCGCTGGGTGCGCGCCGCTTCGACATCCGCCGCTACTTCATGATCGAGAACGTGATCGTGGTGGGCGTGGGCATCGCGCTCGGCCTGCTGCTCACGTACGGCTTCAACATCTGGCTGATGAAGCATTACGAGCTGCCGCGCCTGTCGTGGTACTACGCGCCGCTGGGCGCGCTGACGGTGCTGCTGCTGGGACAGCTGGCGGTGTTCGGACCGGCGACGCGTGCGTCGCGGGTGTCGCCGGCGGTGGCGACGCGGACGGTGTGAGCGGTTCCGGGATTCGGGATTCGAAGACATGCTGTTCCCGCGCGGGCGGGAATCCATCAGGGCGCGATGTCATGGTTCCCAAGGATCTGACATCGTCCCGACGCGAACCCTGTAACCGGCGGCGGCCGTTCGCTCCTCTCTCCGGAACGGCCGCCGCCCCATGCGCCCCACTGCTACCCTAGGCCGATGCGGACCATCCTGGTCATCGACGACAACCATGCCGTGCACGTCGCGCTCGACGTGCTGTTCTCGCTGGCCGACCTGCGCGTGCTCAGCGCGCAGTCGCCGGAGGAAGGCCTGCAACTGCTGGAACGCGAGACGATCGATCTCGTCATCCAGGACATGAACTTCACCGCCGACACGACCTCCGGCGAGGAAGGCATCGCGCTGTTCCGCACGATCCGCGACCGTTTCCCCGACCTGCCGATCATCCTGCTCACCGCGTGGACGCGGCTGGAGTCGGCCGTCGCGCTGGTGAAGGCCGGCGCCGCCGATTACCTCGGCAAACCGTGGGACGACCGCAAGCTGATGACCACGGTCACCAACCTGCTGGAACTGGGCGAGGCGAATCGCGCGCTCGCGCAGCATCGCGACGGCGAGCGCCGTCGTCGGCAGGAACTGGAACGCCAGTACGACCTGCGCGGCATCGTGTTCGGCGATCCGGCGAGCGAACGCGTCGTCAGCCTCGCGTGCCACGTCGCGCGCGCCCACGTGCCGGTGCTGGTCACCGGTCCGAACGGCGCCGGCAAGGAGCGCATCGCCGAGATCATCCAGGCCAATTCCGCCGTGCGCGAAGGCCCGTACGTGACGCTCAACTGCGGCGCATTGCCGTCGGAGCTGATCGAGGCCGAGCTGTTCGGCGCGGAAGCCGGCGCGTACACCAGCGCCAACAAGTCGCGCGAAGGCAAGTTCGAATCGGCCGACGGCGGCACGCTGCTGCTCGACGAGATCGGCAACCTGCCGCCGGCCGGGCAGATGAAACTGCTGCGGGTCCTGGAAACCGGCCGCTTCCAGCGCCTGGGTTCGAACCGCGAGCGCCAGGTGAAGGTGCGCGTGATTGCCGCGACCAATGCCGACATTCCGGCGATGATCCGCGCCGGCGCGTTCCGCGAGGATCTCTACTACCGCCTCAACGTGATCGAGCTGCGCGTGCCGCCGCTGGCGGAGCGTCGCGGCGACATCCTGCCGCTGGCCGAGCACTTCCTCGAAGGCCGGCGCCGCCTGAGCGACTCGGCGCGCAGCGCGTTGCTGCGGCATTCGTGGCCGGGCAACGTGCGCGAGATGAAGAACGCGATCCAGCGTGCATTGCTGCTCGGCCGTGCGGACGTGATCGATGCCGACGAACTCGGCCTCGCCGCCATCGCAGCCAGCCCGCGCACGCACGACGGCGAACTCGATCGCGAGACGATCGAATCGGCATTGCAGCGCGCCGGCGGCGTGATGAGCCAGGCCGCGGCGGACCTGGGCCTCAGCCGGCAGGCGCTGTACCGGCGGCTCGACAAGCTCGGCATTGCCCGGTGATGCCATGCAGCCGCAGACGCGCCAGTTCTCGATGGCCGGAAAGCTCGCGTTGCTGCTGTTCGTGGCGATGCTGGGCGCCGCCGGGCTCGCGGCGCTGCTGATCGACTGGCTCGACAACGCGCTGCTCGGCGCGAGCCTGGCGATGCTGGCCTGTGCGATCGTCGCGCCATGGATCGCGCAACGCTATCTCGCCCGACAACTCAGTCTGTTCCGCGCGTTGTCGGGTTCGGTGGCGAGCTTCCGCGACGGCGATTTCAGTTTCAGCGTGACGCGCCGGTCGCATGACGAACTCGACGACCTGGTCGAGGCGCACAACGAACTCGGCCGCGTTCTGCGCGAGGAGCGCCAGTCGCTGTTCCAGCGCGAACTGCTGCTCGACACGGTCGTGCAGAACACGCCGACCGCGCTGCTGCTCACCGAGAGCCGCGGCGCGATCGTGTACGGCAACGTCGCCGCGCGCCAGCTGTTCCATGACGGGCGCAAGGTCGAAGGACTGAAGTTCGCGCAGCTGATGGAACACACGCCCGCGCCGTTGCGCGAGGCACTCGGCGAAGGCCGTGACCGGCTTTTCAGCTTCGAGCATGCCGGGCAGGAAGAGACCTACCACCTCGCGCGTCGCGACTTCCATCTCAATGGCCGCGTGCACACGCTGTACATGTTCAAGCGGCTCACCGCCGAGTTGAACCGGCAGGAAGTGGCGACGTGGAAGAAGGTGATCCGCGTGATCAGCCACGAGCTCAACAACTCGCTGGCGCCGATCACGTCGCTGGCGCATTCGGGCGCCGAGCTGCTGCGGCGCGAGGACTACGAGAAGCTCGGGCGCATCTTCGAAACCATCGAGGAACGCGCGCGGCATCTGCACGGCTTCCTGCGCGGGTACTCGAGCGTGGCGAAGCTGCCCGTGCCGGAACTGGAAACGGTGGAATGGGCGCCGTTCCTGTCGCGGCTGCAGCAGCATTACGCGTTCCAGCATGGCCCGGTGCCGGACGATCCGGCGCGCTTCGATCCCGCGCAGGTCGAGCAGGCGCTGATCAACGTGCTGAAGAACGCGCACGAATCCGGCTCCGCGCACGAGGACGTGACCGTGTCGGTCCGGCAGGTCGGGCGCGTGCTGCGGGTGGAAGTGAGCGATCGCGGTCCGGGCATGTCGGATGCGGTGCTCGCCAACGCGCTGGTGCCGTTCTACTCGACCAAGCGCAGTGGCAGTGGCCTGGGTTTGGCGCTCGCGCGCGAGATCTGCGAGGCGCACGGGGGCCGGATCGGCCTGGCGAATCGCGACGGCGGCGGGCTGACGGTGAGTTTGACGCTGCCCGCCGAGTAACGGGGAACGAGCGGAGAACGGGAAACGAGTGAAGAACGCCCTGCTCGTTGCTGGTTCCTTTCACTCGTTCCTAGCCTTTGGGCTTCTTCACCGGCCGCTGCCACCCCTCCACCACCGACTGCCGCGCACGCGCCACGGTGAGCTTGCCTTCGGGCGCATCGCGCGTGACGACCGAACCCGCGGCGATCGTCGCCTCACGGCCGATCGTCACCGGCGCAACGAGCGAGGAATTGGAGCCGATGAACGCGCCGTCCTCGATGATCGTGGTCGACTTGTTCACGCCGTCGTAGTTGCAGGTGATCGTGCCGGCGCCGACATTCACGCGCGAGCCGATGACGGTATCGCCGAGGTACGTGAGGTGGTTGGCCTTGCTGGTCACGCCGATGCGCGCGTTCTTGGTCTCGACGAAGTTGCCGATGTGCACGCCGTCGGCGAGCACGGTGCCCGGACGCAGGCGCGAATACGGACCGATCTGCGCCGCGCCTTCGACGACGACACCATCGAGGTCGCAATGCGCGCGCACTTCGGTGCCGGGGCCGAGGGTGACGTCCTTCAGGCGGCAGAACGGGCCGATGCGAACGCCGTCGCCGAGCACGACCTTGCCTTCCAGCACCACGTCCACGTCGATCTCCACGTCGTGGCCGACGCTCACCTCGCCACGCTGGTCGTAACGCGACGGGTCGGCCAGGCGGGCGCCCTGCACACAGAGCGCACGCGCCGCGCGACGCTGGAAGGCGCGTTCGAGTTGCGCGAGTTGCCACGCATCGTTGGCACCTTCGACTTCGATCGGATCCTGCACGTGGACCATCTCGGCCGCGTTGAATTCGGCGGCGGCGGAGGCGAAGACATCGGTGAGGTAGTACTCGCCCTGCGCGTTGTCGTTGCCCAGGTGCTGCAGCCAGCGGCGCAGGGCCTCGCCGTCGGCGACGAGGATGCCAGTGTTGACGGTGCGGATCTCGCGCTGCTCGTCGTCGGCGTCCTTGTGTTCGACGATGCGGCCGACGCGACCCTGCGGATCGCGCACGATGCGGCCGTAGCCGGTGGGATCGTCGAGATCGGCGACCAGCACCGCGATGCGTCCCGGCGCCTGCAACAGGCGTTGCAGCGTCTGCGCGGTGATCAGCGGCACGTCGCCGTACAGCACCAGCACGCGCGCGTCGACCGGCACCGACGGCATCGCCTGCTGCACCGCATGGCCGGTGCCCAGGCGCTGCTCCTGCTCGGTCCAGTGCAGGTCCGGCTGGTCGGCGAACGCCGCACGCACCTGCTCGCCCCCGTGCCCGTACACGACGTGAACGCCGGCCGCACCGAGCTGGCGCGCGGTGTCGATCACGTGCCCCAGCATCGGCTTGCCGGCGATCTTCTGCAGCACCTTGGCCGTGGACGATTTCATGCGCTTGCCCTCGCCGGCGGCGAGGATGACGACGTGCAACTGGTTCATGCGTGTTCCTGTTCTGTTCCTGATGCCGGCCCGGACGTCGACGCCGCGAGCGGAATCTTAGCAATGGTCCGGCGACAGGCTTCCCGTGCGGCGCGGCCTTCAGCAAGTGTGACCGACGGCTGGTCTAGAATCACGGCATGCGCCGACTGATCCCCACCCCCACACTGCTCCGGCAGGGCGGCAGTTACTTCCTGATCGGCATGTTGCAGTTGCTGGTGGACTGGGCCGTTTTCGTGAGCCTGAGCGCCGCCGGCGTCGCCGTCGAGCCCGCCAACGTGGTGGGTCGCGTCAGTGGCGCGGTGCTCGGGTTCTGGTTCAACGGCCGGTTCACCTTCGGCTCGGAAGGCACCCTGGGGCGGCGCCAGTTCGCGCGCTTCGTGCTGATGTGGCTCGGGACCACGGCAGTGAGCACGTGGGCCATGGCGAACATCGACGCGGCGGTTGGCCTCAAATGGGCGTGGCTGGCCAAGCCGGCCATCGACCTGGCGCTGAGTGCGGTCGGATTCCTTCTCTCGCGGCACTGGGTGTACCGGCGCTGATCGCTCCAGGCCCGGCCCGCCCACCACCCCGGCCCAGCCGAACTGTTCTCGCAGACAGTCGTCTTTTTTCGCAGATAGACTAGGCCGATTTCCCTAGGCGCAGAGTGCATGGACGCAGTTCCCCGAACGTTGTCGCTGCCGTCGTCCGTGCGGCAGCTGATCCTGTGGGTCACACCGCTACTGACGGTTTTTGGCTTCCTTTTCCATTCGACGTGGCGCAACGTCGCGGTATTCACCGTGGTGGACTATGCCCTCATCGCTGCTGCGATCACCACCATCACGGGCCTGGTGTGGATGGTGCAGCGACGCCGGTTCGTCGCGACGGCTGCCGGGGCGTGGCTCGTGGCGCTGGCGTGTTTCGCCGGACTCGGGCCGACGGCGGCAGCCCTCGTCATCGCGGCCGTGGCCCTCGGCCTGGGTACGTTGCTCGTGGCCGACGACGAGCCTGCCCGTGCGGAGCTCGCACTGCTTGCCGGCCTTGGCATCATCTGCGCGGCGGTCGGCTGGCTGCTGCCGTTTCCGATCCATCGTCCTTCGGTGTATTTCCTCGTCGCCGCGCTCGTCATCTCCTTGCGACGCCGGGCGATCGTGTCCGCGGTACGACCGCTCGGTAGCCGGTTCGTTTCCGCCATCGACCAGGCCCCTGTGGCCGCGTTCGTCGCGATCACCTGCGTGGGCATCGCATCGACCGCCGCCTGGTTGCCCACCGCGCAGTCCGACGACGTCAGCTACCACCTGGCGCTGCCGTGGCAACTGCAGGAACTGGGCTACTACCGCATGGCCGCGGGCGATTCGCTCTGGGCCGTGGCGCCGTGGGCGAGCGATGTGGTGCATGCGATTGCGCAGCTGCTCGCGGGGAGCGAGGCGCGCGGCGCCGTCAACGGCATCTGGTTGCTGCTCATCTGCGGAGCGCTCTGGCAGCTCGGCCTCCTGCTTGGACTGCCCTCCGCACTGCGCTGGATGGCGATCGCGCTTTACGTCACGTTCCCCATGTCGAGTTCCCTGCTGGCGGGCATGCAGACGGAGACGGCCACGACGGCCACGCTGCTCGGGCTCGCCATCGCGATCGGCAGGCCTGCCGTCTACGGCCGAAAGCGGCTCTGCCTGATTGCCGTACTCGCCGGCCTGCTGCTGGCGCTGAAACTGTCCAATGCACTGTTGCTGATTCCGATGGGCGTCTGGCTGGTGGCCAGAGCCGGTCGCGGGCTGCCGTGGAAGTGGCTGCTGCCGGCCAGCGCGCTGGGTCTCCTCGTTGCCGCATCGAGCTACTTCTACGCATACCTGCTCACCGGCAATCCCACCCTGCCCTTCCTCAACGGCATCTTCCAGTCGCCCTACTTCCAGCCGATCAACTGGAAGGACGAGCTGTGGGATGCCGGTGTGAACTGGAGGACGCCCTGGGACCTGACGTTCCATACCACGCGCTACCTGAGCGCCAAGGACGGCGCATCCGGAATGGCGCTCCTGCTGATCTTCGCCGGCACCCTGCTTGCGCTGCTCCGACGTCGCGCGCGTGCGTTGGCTCTGGTGGGCCTGGGCTGCTTCCTGCTGGTTTTCTTCCAGATCCAGTACGTGCGCTACGTCCATCCGTCCTTCGCACTGCTGGTGCCCGTCGCGATGGCCGGCTTGAACCAGCTTGAGCTGCGCAGGCAGACGCTGGCAGCTGTCGGCGCGATCGTCGTTCTGAACCTGAGCCTGCTTTCCACGGGTTACTGGCAGATCCACGGCGGGATGCTGCATGTGTTCCTGCTCGAAGGCAGCAGGGAGGCGTTGCGGAAGTTCGTTCCGCAGCGTGAGGTCGCGGCCCGCGTTCGGGATCTGTACCACGGCAGCAAGCAGGCCCTCTTCCACAATGTGATTTCGCACGGCAACGCCGAACTGGCGGGGACCGCGTACACGACAGCCTGGTACGACTGGCGTCTCAGAGGACTTGCCGCCGCCGCCGATTCGGATCCGACCGGCAAGGCATGGCGAAAGTTGCTCTCGGACTTCGGCGTGGAAGTCGTGGTGGTCGACACGCAGAGGCCGAGTCCGGCGTTGAGCGCGGCCCTGCGCTCCAGCGAGAGCCGCCAGGTGTCGAGCGTGGGCAATTATGAAATCTGGGAGATAGCCGGTATCTCGCTGCCGGCCGCCACGACTGTCGAGAAGCCCGAGTACATCAAGGTCCGCTATCCGGTGTCGGGCGACGTTCGACGGTTCGATTCCAGCATTTCCATGCACTGCGACCAGGTGAACGTCCCGATCATCGTCTCCTGGTCGGCGCGTTACGCGGACCGCCCCGGCGAAACGCATCTGGAGTCGCGCTGGGCCACCTGCACGACTTCGGAAGTGGCCAGCATCGAGAACGCGCTCACGCTGAACGAACCGGTCAAGGAGTTCGTGGTGACCGCTTCGCCAACCAAGCCCATGCGTTTCTCCCTGATTCGCGCCGCCACGATCCCGGCTTCCGATGTCGCCCGCGATCGGGATCTCGCGAGCGGGCTCCGCCAATCCATTGCTTCGCTATTCGTGCGCAAACAGCAGGACGGAAACGCCCATGAATGAACGAACTCCGCCTCGCCTTGCCGTCGTGATTCCGTGCTACGGCGTCGGTGCCCTGGTCCTCGATGTGATCGCCGGCATCGGGCCGGAAGCGGGATGGATCTACGTCGTGGATGACCAGTGCCCGTTGTCCACCGGACGACTGGTCGAACGCGAATGCCGTGACCCACGGGTCACCGTCCTGTATCACGAGAAGAACCAGGGCGTGGGCGGCGCGGTGATCACCGGCTACACGGCGGCACTGGAAAGCGACGCGGTGGCCATCGTGAAGATCGACGGCGACGGGCAGATGGATCCGGCCATGATCGACCGGTTGGCGGCGCCGATCCTCGCCGGGCGCGCGGACTACACCAAAGGCAATCGCTTCCACCATATTGCCGACGTGGCCGCAATGCCGGCCGTCCGCCTGATCGGCAACGCGGTGTTGTCCTTCATGACCAAGCTGTCCAGCGGCTACTGGCAGCTGTTCGACCCGACCAATGGCTTCACGGCGATCCATCGCAAGGTGGTGTCCGAGATTCCGCTGGACCGCGTGGCCAGACGTTACTTTTTCGAGTCGGACATGCTGTACCAGCTCAATCAGGTTCGCGCTGTCGTGGCGGAGATGCCCATGTCCGCACGTTACGAAGGCGAGCCTTCGAGCCTGCGCCCGATGCGCGTGATTGGTCCTTTTCTTGCAGGACATTCGCGCAACGCTTTCCGTCGCCTCATCTACAGCTACTTCGTTCGCGGTTTCTCGGTGGCGTCATTGGAGCTGCTGGTCGGCATACCGATGCTGGCCTTTGGTGTCATCTTCGGAGCGATCGCGTGGTGCCGTTCGATCGCGTTGGGAGAGGTATCCACCGCGGGCACCGTGATGCTGGCGGCCCTGCCCCTGATCCTGGGTAGCCAGCTGATCCTGTCGTGGCTCAATTTCGACATCGCGTCGGAACCCAGGCAGCCGCTGCATCGACTGCTGGGCGATTGAAGTCATGCGCCGGACCGGACACGATCCGGCGCCCGTCGTTGGGCATTGTGCGGGAACGTTCCCTGCTTCGCGACGTTGCACGACGCTCCCGCGCACGGACAGTGCGCAATCAGCTGCGCGCGTGCTTTGACACGCGCTATGAACGCCGAGCTCACCACGCTTGTGTTGGCAGCCCCACGCCTCAGCCCGGGAAGATTTTCTGCCCGGCGCAGCAGTTGTTCTGGTGAATCTTCCGGCCAGCATCCTTACTTGCGGATGGCATGCACCACCTGGTCTGCCAGCAGGCGCATCAGCTCCTGGCTCCTGCGATTCACGGTATCGAGAATCAGGCCGGTGGCAACCGACAGCAACGCCGAAAGCACCAGAGCCGCCGCCAGGACCGCCGTGGAAGGATGCGTGACCTTCCCGGTGGTGGCGAATTCGCCGATGACGATGGAGCCGGCGGCCATACCGCCCAGCAGGCACAGCAGCGCGAGCCATCCGAAGAACCGCAGCGGGCGGTAATCCTTGTACAGGAACGCGATGGTGCGCAGCACCCGGTAGCCGTCGCGGAAGGTGTGGAGTTTCGAATGGCTGCCGACGGGCCGCGCGCCGTAAGGGACGGGGATCTCGCGGACGGTCATGCCGTTGGCGAGCGCGAAGACGGTCATTTCCGTCTCGATCTCGAAGCCCTGCGACAGCACCGGCATGGATCGCACGAACCGGCGGTTGAACGCGCGATAGCCCGACAGCGCGTCGGAGATCCCGTAACCGAACAGTCGCGTGATCACGCCGCGCACGAGCCGGTTGCCGAATCCGTGGAATCGCCGGAACGCGCCATCGTGATGCTGCTCCAGGCGGGTGCCGACCACCATGTCCGCCGAGCCGGCGATGACCGGCGCGAGCAGTTCGCGCGCATGGGCCGCGGGATAGGTATCGTCGCCATCGACCATCAGCAGGATGTCGGCATCGACTTCGCGGAACATCGCGCGCACGACGTTGCCCTTGCCCTTCATGGGAACGCGGGTCACGCGCGCGCCGGCCGCTTCGGCCGTGGCGGCCGTCAAGTCCGTGCTCGCGTTGTCGAAGACGTGCACGGTGGCATCCGGCAACGCCGCGCGGAAATCCGTCACGACCTTGGCGATCGTCGTGGCCTCGTTGTAGCAGGGAACGACGACCGCGACTCGAACGGGGGTATCCATCGTGATGGTTCGGTGAAAGTTCGGCGCATTATCTTGCATGTACGCGACCTTGGCTCCCCTGCTGGGGACTCGGGACTCGGGACTCGGGACTCGGGACTCGGGACTCGGGACTCGGGACTCGGGACTCGGGACTCGGGACTCGGGATTCGGGATTCGGGATTCGGGATTCGGGATTCGGGATTCGGGATTCGGGATTCGGGATTCGGGATTCGGGATTCGGGATTCGGGATTCGGGATTCGGGAAGAGCGTACGCGGCTCCGTGAGTTGCCGGGGCCCAGAAACGACAAAGGCGACGGGGTCGCCGTCGCCTTGTCCGCGGTGAAGGGAGTTCGTTGTTCCGAATCCCCAATCCCGTCCTTCAGTGCTTCATGTTCTTGCGCAAACGCTCCAGCGCGCTGAGCTGGGCGATGCTCATGGCCAGCTGGGCCTGGGCTTCTTCCATGCTCATCTTCGGATCCTTCTTCGACAGGATCCGCTCGGCTTCTTCCTTCGCGGCGCGGACGGCGGCTTCGTCGATGTCCTGCGCGCGCACGGCGGTGTCGGCCAGCACGGTGACGACCGTCGGCTGCACCTCGAGGATGCCGCCCGAGATCGCGAAGTCCAGCTGCTCGCCACCGGGCAGGGTCACCACGACCTTGCCCGGCTTCAGGCGGGTGATCAGCGGCGCGTGCTTCGGCGCGATGCCGAGCTCGCCGATCTCACCGGTGGCGACCACCAGCTCGGCGTCGCCGTGGAAGATTTCCTGCTCGGCGCTGACGATGTCACAACGAATCGTGGATGCCATGGAGAACGTGCCTTTCTTCTGCGTCCCCCTCTCCCGCCTGCGGGAGAGGGTTGGGGTGAGGGCGGAAGCGGAGCCTCCACCCTGACCCTCTCACCTTCGCGCACCGTTCAGTGCTGCGATGGGAGAGGGAACAAGATCAACCGATCAACCGGTGATCTTCTTGGCCTTCTCGACCGCTTCCTCGATGCCGCCGACCATGTAGAACGCCTGCTCGGGCAGGTGGTCGTACTCGCCTTCCACGATGCCCTTGAAGCCGCGGATGGTGTCCTTCAGCGACACGTACTTGCCCGGCGAACCGGTGAAGACTTCGGCCACGTGGAACGGCTGCGAGAAGAAGCGCTCGATCTTGCGGGCGCGCGACACGGCCTGCTTGTCTTCTTCCGACAGCTCGTCCATGCCCAGGATCGCGATGATGTCCTTCAGTTCCTTGTACTTCTGGAGCGTCGACTGGACCTTGCGCGCGACCTCGTAGTGCTCCAGGCCGATCACGTTCGGATCGAGCTGGCGCGAGGTGGAGTCGAGCGGGTCCACGGCCGGGTAGATACCCAGCGAGGCGATGTTTCGCGACAGCACGACGGTGGCGTCGAGGTGGGCGAAGGTGGTCGCCGGCGACGGGTCGGTCAGGTCGTCCGCGGGAACGTACACGGCCTGGATCGAGGTGATCGAACCGGTCTTGGTCGAGGTGATGCGCTCCTGCAGGACGCCCATTTCCTCGGCCAGCGTCGGCTGGTAACCCACCGCCGACGGCATGCGGCCCAGCAGTGCCGACACTTCGGTACCGGCCAGCGTGTAGCGGTAGATGTTGTCGACGAACAGCAGCACGTCACGGCCCTTGCCCGAGGCGTCCTTCTCGTCGCGGAAGTACTCGGCCATCGTCAGGCCGGTCAGCGCGACGCGCAGGCGGTTACCCGGCGGCTCGTTCATCTGGCCGTACACCATCGCCACCTTGTCGAGGACGTTGGAGTCCTTCATCTCGTGGTAGAAGTCGTTGCCCTCGCGGGTACGCTCGCCCACGCCGGCGAACACGGACAGACCCGAGTGCGCCTTGGCGATGTTGTTGATCAGTTCCATCATGTTGACGGTCTTGCCGACGCCGGCGCCGCCGAACAGGCCGACCTTGCCGCCCTTCGCGAACGGGCACATCAGGTCGATGACCTTGATGCCGGTTTCCAGCAGCTCGTTGGCCGAGGACTGGTCTTCGTACGTCGGGGCCGCGCGGTGGATTTCCCAATGATCGGCCGCCTGCACCGGGCCGGCTTCGTCGATGGCGTTGCCCAGCACGTCCATGATGCGGCCGAGCGTGCCGGCGCCGACCGGCACCGCGATCGCGCGGCCGGTGTTGGTGGCGACCAGGTTGCGCTTCAGGCCGTCGGTGGAGCCCAGGGCGATGGTGCGGACGACGCCGTCACCGAGCTGCTGCTGGACTTCGAGCGTGATGGCGGTGTTGTCGACCTTCAGCGCGTCGTACACCTTCGGCACGGACTCGCGCGGGAACTCGACGTCGACGACGGCGCCGATGATCTGAACGATCTTGCCCTGACTCATTGTGGTTGCTCCGATTAACTTTGTTCGTTTCGGCGGCTTGCGTCGCCCGATTGATTCGTTGTGATTCGTGATTGGTGATTCGTGATTCGGTCGAGCGCGAAACGCTGCTTCTAACGAATCACCAATCCCGAATCACCAATCACCGCCTTACACCGCCGCGGCGCCGCCGACGATTTCCGAGATTTCCTGCGTGATCGCAGCCTGGCGGGCCTTGTTGTAGACCAGGTTCAGCGTGCCGATCAGCTTGGTGGCGTTGTCGGAGGCGGCCTTCATCGCGACCATGCGCGCGGCATGCTCGGACGCGACGTTCTCCAGCACCGCCTGGTACACCAGCGACTCGACGTAGCGGTTGAGCACGTGGTCGAGCACGGTCGCCGCATCGGGTTCGTAGATGTAGTCCCAGTCGTGCTTGGCGACCTGCGTCTCCGCCGGCGGCAGCGGCAGCAGTTGGTCGAACGCCGCACGCTGGGTCATCGTGTTGACGAAGTCGTTGTAGCAGACGAACACGCGGTCGAGGTTGCCGCTGCTGTAGCCGTCCAGCATCACCTTGACCACGCCGACCAGGTCTTCCAGCTTCGGCTGGTCGCCCAGGTGGGTGACCGAACCGACCATGTTGACCTTGATGCGACGGAAGAACACCGAGGCCTTCTGGCCGATGGTGACGACGTCGATCTCGACGCCCTGCTCGTGCCACTTGCGGAACTCGCCGAGCAGCTTGCGGAACAGGTTGTTGTTCAGGCCACCGGCGAGGCCGCGGTCCGACGACACGATGATGTAGCCGACGCGCTTCACGTCCTGGCGCTCGACCAGGTACGGATGCTGGTAATCGGAGTTGGCCTGCGCCAGGTGGCCGATCACCTGCTTCATCACGCGCGCATACGGACGCGAGACCTTCATGCGTTCCTGCGCCTTGCGGATCTTGGAAGCCGAGACCATCTCGAGCGCGCGCGTCACCTTGCGGGTGTTCTGCACGCTCTTGATCTTGGATTTGATTTCGCGTCCGCCTGCCATCTGTCGCTCGCTCTGCTCGCTCGTGATTCGTGATTAGTCATTCGTGATTCGTATGGTTGGCGATCCGCGTGCTGCTTTTGCGAATCACCAATCCCGAATCACGAATCACGGCTTCACCAGGTGCCGGTCTGCTTGAACTCGGCGATGCCCTTCTTGAAGGTCGCCTCGATCTCGTCGTTCCAGTTGCCGGTGCTGTTGATCGTCTTGACCAGCTCGCCCTGCGTGTTGACGAAGTGGGCGTGCAGACCCTCTTCGAACGCCAGGATCTTGTTGACCGGCACGTCGTCGAGGTAGCCCTCGTTGACGGCGTAGATCGACAGGGCCTGCAGCGCGATCGACATCGGCGCGTACTGCTTCTGCTTCATCAGCTCGGTGACGCGCTGGCCGCGCTCGAGCTGCTTGCGGGTGGCTTCGTCCAGGTCGGAGGCGAACTGCGCGAACGCAGCCAGCTCACGGTACTGGGCGAGCGCGATGCGGATGCCGCCCGACAGCTTCTTGATGATCTTGGTCTGGGCCGCACCACCGACGCGCGACACCGAGATACCGGCGTTCACGGCCGGGCGGATGCCGGCGTTGAACAGGTCGGTTTCCAGGAAGATCTGGCCGTCGGTGATCGAGATCACGTTGGTCGGCACGAACGCGGACACGTCGCCGGCCTGCGTTTCGATGATCGGCAGCGCGGTCAGCGAACCGGTCTTGCCCTTCACTTCGCCGTTGGTGAACTTCTCGACGTACTCCTCGGACACGCGCGCGGCGCGCTCGAGCAGGCGGCTGTGCAGGTAGAACACGTCGCCCGGGTAGGCTTCGCGACCCGGCGGGCGCTTGAGCAGCAGCGAGATCTGGCGGTAGGCGACGGCCTGCTTGGACAGGTCGTCGTACACGATCAGCGCATCTTCGCCGCGGTCCATGAAGAACTCGCCCATCGTGCAGCCCGAGTAGGCCGAGATGTACTGCATGGCGGCCGATTCGGACGCCGTGGCGGCGACGACGATCGTGTGCGCCAGCGCGCCGTTCTCTTCCAGGCGACGCACGATGTTCGCGACGGTCGAGGCCTTCTGGCCGATCGCCACGTACACGCACTTGATGCCCGTGCCCTTCTGGTTGATCACCGCGTCGATGGCCAGGGCGGTCTTGCCGGTCTGGCGGTCGCCGATGACCAGCTCGCGCTGGCCGCGGCCGATCGGGATCATCGCGTCGACGGTCTTGTAACCGGTCTGCACCGGCTGGTCGACCGACTTGCGCCAGATCACGCCCGGGGCGACGCGCTCCACCGGAGCGGTCTGCGAGGCGCCGATCGGGCCCTTGCCGTCGATCGGCTCGCCCAGCGCGTTCACGACGCGGCCGAGCAGTTCGCGACCCACCGGCACTTCGAGGATACGGCCGGTCGTCTTGGCGACGTCGCCTTCGCGCAGGTGCTCGTAGTCACCCAGGACCACGGCGCCGACCGAGTCGCGCTCCAGGTTCAGCGCCAGCGCGTAGGTGCTGTTCGGCAGCTCGATCATTTCGCCCTGCATCACGTCGGCCAGGCCGTAGATGCGCACGATGCCGTCCGACACCGAGGTGACGGTGCCTTCGTTGCGCGCTTCGGCGGTCAGCTTGACCTTCTCGATGCGGGTCTTGATCAGTTCACTGATTTCGGACGGGTTGAGCGTGGTGGTTGCCATGGGTTGAGTCCCTTGATCCGGCATAGACCGGAATTGCAGATGAATTCGTTATTGCGACAGCGTCGACTGCAGGCGCTCGAGCTTGCCCTTCAGCGAGCCGTCGATGACCACGTCGCCCGCGTCGATCACCGCGCCGCCGATCAGCGAGGCATCGACCGCCGTCTCGATCTCGACCTCTCGGCCGAAGCGCTTCTTCAGCGCGGCCTTGATGGCGTCGAGTTCGGCGGACGGCAGCTCGCTCGCAGCGGTGACCTTCGCCTTGACCACGCGCTCGGCTTCGGCGCGCAGCTCTTCGAACTGGCCGGTGATTTCCGGCAGCAGCACGAGGCGGCGGTTGTCGGCGAGCAGGCCGAGGAAGCGGGTGAAGGCTTCATCGGCGCCGTCCGGCGCAAGCAGGCCGACCGCGTCGGCGGGGTTGAGCAGCGGGTGGCCGAGCAGCGCCTGCGCCTGCGGATCGGCAGCCACGCGCGAAGCGAAGGCGAGCGCCTGCGACCACGCAGCGGTGCGACCGCCCTCGCGCGAAAGCGCGAAGGCGGCACGTGCGTACGGACGGGCGAGGGTCAAGGCCTGGGTCATTTCAGATCATTCCGCTCGAGCGAGCCTGGGTGATGCCGTGTGCACAGATCAAAGCTGGGCTGCCAGCTCGTCGAGCAGCGCCTTGTGGGCGTTGGCGTCGATTTCGCGCTTAAGCAGCTTTTCGGCGCCGGTCACGGCCAGCGTGGAGACCTGCTTGCGCAGTTCCTCGCGGGCGCGGTTCGATGCCGCCGCAATCTCGGCTTCGGCCGCCGACTTCTGCCGGTTGGCTTCGGCGATCGCGTCGTTCTTGGCCTGGTCGATGATCTGATTGGCGCGCTGGTGCGCCTGCTCGATGATCTCGTTGGCCTTGGTACGCGCGCTACGCAGCTCGGCGTCGACGCTCTGCTGTGCCTGCGCGAGGTTCTTCTGGCTCTGCTCGGCGGCAGCCAGGCCCTCGGCAATCTTTTGTTGACGTTCTTCGATCGCCTTGTTCAGCGGCGGCCAAATGAACTTCATCGTGAACCAGATCAACACGATGAACGTGATCATCTGGCCGAAGAAGGTCATGTTGAGATTCATGACAGCTCCGATGGAACGCGGGTTTTTCGGGCTTTACGCCCGGGAGAGCCGTCCGGGTCTCGGACGGCTCAATAGATCGGCTTGCGGCCCGGGATCAGGCGCCAGCAGCGGTCTGCAGCGCGCCCAGCAGCGGATTGCCGAAGGCGAACAGCAGGCCGACGGCCAGCGCGATGATGAACGCCGCGTCGATCAGGCCGGCCAGCAGGAACATGCGACCCTGCAGCATCGGAACCAGTTCCGGCTGGCGGGCAGCCGACTCAAGGAACTTCGAGCCCATCAGCGCGATGCCGAGGCACGCGCCGATCGCGCCGAGGCCGACCATCATGCCGATCGCGATAGCGGTCAGGCCCTGCACACTGGCGATGAATTCCATGGTTTTCTCCTACTGAAACGTTTTGGTTTGGACGACTAAGGAAGGTGAAGCTTGGAAGGTGAAGCGGTAAAGCGAAATCAGTGACTCTCGTACGCGCCGGCGATGTAGACGACCGTGAGGATCATGAAAATGAAGGCCTGCAGCAGCACGATCAGGATGTGGAACAGCGCCCATGCGATGTTGAAGAACACGCCCGGGATGAACATGAGGATGCTGCCGCCCAGCAGGCCGGCGATCAGCATGAAGACCAGCTCGCCGCCATACATGTTGCCGAACAGTCGCATCGCCAGGCTGACCGGCTTGACGAGGTACTCGATGACGTTGAGGCCGAGGTTGGCCGGCGCCAGCGCGATCTTGGCACCGGCGCCATGCGCGTGGAACGGCGCGGTCAGCAGTTCCTTGCCGAAGCCGAAGCCGCCCTTGGCCTTGATCGAATGACCCAGGATCAGGAAGAACACCACCACCGACATCGCCAGCGTGGTGTTGAGGTCGGCCGTCGGGACCCAGCGGAAATACGTGTGGTGAGCGGTTTCCGCACCTGCGAAGAGCGTGATCGCCGTATGCGGTGCATCCAGCGGCAACAGGTCCATGCAGTTCATCAGCACGACCCAGACGAAGATCGTCAGCGCCAGCGGCGTGATCGAACGGCGGTCGCCGTGGAAGCTGTCCTTCACCTGGCCGTCGATGAACTCCAGAATCAGTTCGACGAATGCCTGCCCCTTGGACGGCACGCCGGCGGTGGCCTTGCGCGCGAAGAGCGCGAACCAGCCGATGAAGATCAGACCCAGCACCAGCGACACCGCCCAGGTGTCGATATGGAACGCGCCGCCGAACACTTCGATCGTGTTCTGCTGCAGGTGATGCTGGATGTATTCGTTCAGGCCGCCCGAACCGGTCTGTTCGCTCACGAAAGACACCTTATCGTTTCAAAAGATTGGCCAGTACGAATGCCAGCGTCGCCGCGAGCACTCCCACCAGCATCGGCAATGGCGGCAGCTTGAACCCGGCCAGGCCGAGGGTTAAAACTCCAAACACCACCACCCACTTCAACATCACCCCGGCGAGCAGCCGCCCCATCGCCATGCCGGCCGGCTGGATGCCGCCGCCCAGGGCCATCAGGGCCGCCACCACCCCGCCCGCGACGACTGCGCCGCCGCCCACCGCCGCCGCCAGCGCCATGGGCGCCCCGAGGGGGATGAACGCCAGCGCGACCAGCGCTGCCGCGGCGGCCTGCCAGGCAGCCGCGCGCGACGCCAGCCGGCGGCCTGCGGACAAGGGATCGTGCACGCGGGACTCGTCGGTCTGGGGCAGGCGCAAAGCGCCCGGTAGAGCCGCAAAAGTATAAAGGTCGCCTTAAGTCCGGGCAACCGGCGAGGGTTACGGAGGCCGGATTTCGGGCCAATCCCCACGTTTCGCCCCGACTGCGACATTTTCCTGAACGATAGCCGCAACCTATCGCCGCCGCTGGAACATTCGATTGGACCGCGAGGGCCGCAGCTGCATAATGAGAACCACTCTCATTTGAGGACCCGCTCATGGCCAAGACCTTCAGTTTCGCCGCCGTCCATTTCAGCGTCGCCTTCACCGTCGGCTACCTGATGACCGGCAGCGTCTGGGTGGGCGGTGCGCTGGCCCTGGTCGAGCCGGCGTGCAACACGGTCGCGTTCCACTTCCACGAGAAGGTGTGGAAGCGCATCGAAGCGCGCGGCCAGGCCGCGCGCCAACCCGATGCTGCGAGCGGCGCCGTCGCGTTGTGACGCAGTTCCGCTTCCGGCGTCCCATCGCGACCGGTTGCGGAACCTTTCCCGAGTCCCCCGGTCCCATCCACCGATCGCCCGCCGACGGTCTCTCCTCGTCAACGGCAGTCCCGGTGGGCCCTCCGAAGCCCCGGCTCGCGCCGGGGCTTCGCCTTGTCCGGCCATCGCGAATCGCGCAGTCGCGCTGCGATGCGCGTGAGCCGCATGTGATCGCATATGCCCTCGAACGCGTCGTCGCCGCATCGACGCGCACGACGCGGCGACTTTCACTTCTGCTGCATCGCGCCTGCGGCTCCATAGCCACTCGCATTCGTTTCGATGGAGTGGACTGATGATGGAGTTGAAGCATTTGGGCCTTGCATTGGGCCTGTCTTCCCTGCTCTTCGCGAGCGCCGCGCAGGCGCAACAGAACGATCGTTTCACCCTTCGCCTCGGCGTGATGGATGCCGACGCGTCCAGCGAACTCACCGCCCGCACGCAGTTCATGGGGCAGGACTATCGCTACAGCCAGGAATTCGATTTCGGCAGCAACGAGGTGTCGCCGCGAATCGACGGCACCTTCCGTTTCAGCGAACGCCAGCGGCTGGTATTCGACTACTTCCAGTACGACAAGGAGAACACCACCACGCTCGATGGCGACCTGTCGTTCGGCGAGGTCACGATCCCCGCGGGCAGCTTCGCGCGTGCCGAAGCCGAGTTCACGCTGGCGAGCCTGATGTACGACTACGCGGTGGTGGACACCGATACCTTCGAACTGGGCCTGCAGATCGGCGCCGAATGGGCGAAGCTCGACGGACGCCTGCTCGCGGAAGCCGGCCCGTACCGGTATGAAGACCGCGACCAGCAGGACGGCTACGCACCCGTGGTCGGTGCGCGGTTCACGTTCGCGCCGGGCGAGAAGTGGCTGATCAACCTGCAGGGCCAGTACCTGGACGCCGACTGGGGCGACTTCGGCGACTACGACGGCAGCATCTCGCGCGCGAACGCGGCGGTGGAGTACCGCTTCACGCCGGTGTTCGGCGCATTCGTCGGCTACGACTGGTTCAAGCTCGATGCGCGTCGCGGCGGACGCGATGGATCGCTCGGCCTCGACCATCGCTTCAAGGGGCCGGTCGCGGGGGTGTCGTTCTCGTTCTGATCGAAGTTGCAACGCACCAAAGCGAAACAGGCGCGGAACTCCGCGCCTGTTTCGTTGCTGCCGCCTGGAACCCCGACCTACTTCTTCTTCGGGATGTACAGGTCGGTGATCGTGCCTTCGTAGACTTCGGCCGCCATCGCCACCGTTTCGCTGAGCGTCGGGTGCGGATGGATCGTCGCGCCGATGTCGCCGGCTTCGGCGCCCATCTCGATGGCCAGCGCCACTTCGCTGATCAGGTCGCCCGCGTGCACGCCGACGATGCCGCCGCCGATGACGCGATGCGTCTTCTCGTCGAAGACCAGCTTGGTGAAGCCCTCGCCACGGCCGATGCCGACCGCGCGGGCGGACGCGGCCCACGGGAACTTGCCCACGCCCACGTGCAGGCCCTTGGCCTTGGCTTCGGTCTCGGTGACGCCGACCCACGCGATCTCGGGATCGGTGTAGGCCACCGACGGCACCACGCGCGCGACCCACTCGCGCTTCTCGCCGGCGATCACTTCCGCCGCGAGCTTGCCCTCGTGCGTCGCCTTGTGCGCGAGCATCGGCTGTCCGACGAGATCGCCGATGGCGAAGATGTGCGGCACGTTGGTGCGCATCTGGCGATCGACCGGGATGAAGCCGCGCTCGGTCACCTGCACGCCGGCCTTGTCGGCGTCGATCCTGTTGCCGTTCGGCGCGCGGCCCACGGCGACCAGCACGCGATCCCACGTGCCCTTCTCCAGCGCGGGCGTCGCGCCGGCGTCGGCGGCTTCGAACGACACGGTGATGCCGCCCTTCGCGGCCTCGACCTTCGCGGCCTTGGTCTTGAGATGGACGACGACGCCCTGCTTCTTCAGGCGATCGGCCAGCGGCTTCACCAGGTCCTTGTCGGCGCCCGGCATCAGCTGGTCCATGAATTCCACGACGGTCACTTCGCTGCCCAGCGCGCGATACACCGTCGCCATTTCCAGGCCGATGATGCCGCCGCCGACGACGAGGAGCTTTTTCGGCACTTCGGCCAGCTCCAGCGCATCGGTGGAATCCATGATGCGCGGGTCGTCCCACGGGAAGTTCGGCAGCTTCACCGCCTGCGAACCGGCCGCGATGATGCACTGCTCGAAACGCAGCAGCTGCGTCTTGCCGTCGTCGCCGGTGATCTCCAGTTCGTTGGGCGACACGAATTTCCCGACGCCCTGCACCGAACGCACCTTGCGCTGCTTGGCCATGCCGGCCAGGCCCTTAGTGAACTGCGACACGACCTTGTTCTGCTTGAAGTCGCGCAGCTTGTCGAGGTCGATCTTCGGCTTGCCGAAGCTGATGCCGATGTCGGCCGAATGCGCGGCTTCCTCGATCAGCGCCGCCGCGTGCAGCAGCGCCTTCGACGGGATGCAGCCGACGTTGAGGCAAACGCCGCCAAGCGTGGCGTAGCGTTCGACGATGACGGTATCGAGGCCGAGGTCGGCCGCGCGGAACGCGGCGGTGTAGCCGCCGGGACCCGAGCCGAGCACGACCACGCGGCATTCGATGTCGGCCTTGCGACCGGTACCGAGCGCGGGCTTGGGCGCCTCGCTCGGCGGCGCGGCCGGGGACGGCGCGACCGGCGGCTTCGTCTGCTCGGGGGACGGCGCGGCGGCGGCCGGCGCGGGGGCTTCGGCCGGCTTCGGCACGGCGGCTTCGCCGGCGCCTTCCAGCACGACGATCACGGCGCCCTCGGCGACCTTGTCGCCGACCTTCACCTTGATCTCCTTCACCACGCCTTCGTCGGACGACGGGACTTCCATCGTCGCCTTGTCCGATTCCAGTGTGACCAGGCCCTGGTCCTTCTTCACCGTATCGCCGACGGCGACGAGCAGCTCGATCACCGGTACGCCGTCGTAGTCGCCGATGTCCGGCACCTTGACTTCAATGGTCGCCATTGTGGGGTTCTCCTGCGGCTCAGCCGGTGGCGCCGGCGAGCGTCTGTTCCAGTTGCACGTCGAGTTCGTCGAGCGATTCCTCGAGCTCGCGCCAGCGCTTGTAGCGTTTCTCGTCGCTATCGTCGGTGGCCTCGATCAGCAGGCCGACCTGTTCCATGAGTTCGGCCGTGGGGCCGCAGCCGGGCTGCAGGCCGCTGACGCGCAGCGACCCGCCGGCCGCCGCATCGTCCACGACGAACAGCAGCACCTCGCCCTCGTGGAACTGCGCGGTGCGATCGGCCGGGACCTGCGTGCTCAGCGCACGCTGCCAGTCGGCGACGACGCGACGCGCGAGCGCGGCCGGCATCGGCACTTCGATCACCTCGGGCTGCTGGCCGATGCGCAGTTCGCGCTTGCCGCCGCTCCACACTTCGATGCGTTCGTCGGCCTGCGTGTAGCGCAGGCGCCAGTCGCCCTCGCCTTCGCCGGCGAACAGCTGCACGCCGCTTTCGGCGCTGCGCGCGGGCAGGCGGGTCAGGCTGAGCACGGGCTTGTCGCCGCCGAAGAACAGCTGCTCCACGGCGGTGCCGTAGTTCTCCGTCGCCGGCGGCCAGCCGCGGCCGAGGTCCAGCGCGCACGCCTCGTCGGCGTGCGCGGCGGACGTCGTCGCGAGGGCGGCGAAGGCCGCCAGCGTCAGGCCCAGCGCGCGGAACGTCACAGCAGCACGCGCCGCATGTCGGCCAGCAGCTGCGCCAGGTACGCGGTGAAGCGCGCGGCGGCGGCGCCGTCGATGACGCGGTGGTCGTAGCTCAGCGACAGCGGCAGGATCAGGCGCGGCGCGAACTGCTTGCCGTCCCACACCGGACGGATCGCCGACTTCGACACGCCGAGGATCGCGACTTCCGGTGCATTCACGATCGGGGTGAACTTGGTACCGCCGATGCCGCCCAGCGAGCTGATCGAGAAGCAGCCGCCGCTCATGTCGGCCGGGCCCAGCTTGCCGTCGCGCGCCTTCTTGGCGAGTTCGGCGGTTTCCTGGGCGATCTGCAGCACGCCCTTCTTGTCCACGTCGCGCACGACCGGCACGACCAGCCCGTTCGGCGTGTCGGCGGCGAAGCCGATGTGGAAGTACTTCTTCATCACCAGGTTCTCGCCGGAACCATCGAGCGATGCGTTGAAGGTCGGGTACTTCTGCATCGCCGCGACCGACGCCTTCATCAGGAAGGCGAGCATGGTGAGCTTGACGCCGCTCTTCTCGTTTTCCTTGTTGAGCGCGACGCGCAGCTCTTCCAGGTCGGTGATGTCGGCATCGTCGTGCTGCGTGACGTGCGGGATCATCGCCCAGTTGCGCGCGAGGTTCGCGCCGGACAGCTTCTGGATGCGCGACAGCGGCTTGCTTTCGATCTCGCCGAACTTGGCGAAGTCGACCTTCGGCCACGGCAGCAGGTTGAGGCCGCCGCCACCGGCGACCGGCGCGGCACCGGCCGACGGCGCGGCGCCGCCTTCCATCACCGACTTCACGAATTTCTGCACATCCTCGCGGCTGATGCGGCCACCGCGCTCGCTGCCGGCGACGTGCGACAGGTCCACGCCGAGCTCGCGCGCGAACAGGCGCACTGCCGGGCTGGCGTAGGGCACCTTGTCGGGCATCAACTCGCCCGAGTCGAAGGTGACCGGCGGGCTGCGCGGCGGCATCGCTTCCGGATCCACGCCCGGACGCGAGGCGTCGATCGAGGCCTGGGCGATGCGGTCGGGCTGCTGCGGCACGACGACGGGCTCGACCTTGGCACCGGTCTCGGCGGTCTTGACCTGCTGCGACGGCGCGGCCGGCTCGGCACGCGCGGGCGCGGCGGCCTTGGCCGGAGCCGGAGCCTGAGCGGCGGCGGGCTGCGGCACTTCGGCGGCCGGCGCTCCGTCGGTCGGCTCGATCAGCGCCACGACGCTGCCTTCGGCCAGCTCGTCGCCGATCTTGACCTTGATCTCGCGGATGACGCCGGCGAACGGCGCCGGAACCTCCATGGTGGCCTTGTCCGATTCCAGCGTGACCAGTCCCTGGTCCAGCTTCACCGTGTCGCCGACCGCGACCAGCAATTCGATCACCGGCACGCCGTCGTAGTTCCCGATGTCGGGAACGCGTGCTTCTTTGAGCTCAGCCATGTGTGGGGGGTCCCGCAGACGCGAAAACCCTATTGTGCGGTTTGCCGGCCCATGCGCCAACCGCGCCGGCCGTACGTCACGGTATCCAGTACCTAACGTGTCCTTTCGCCGGCCGGTTCCGCCCGGGCGGCCTGTTCGGCGGCATCGGCGGCGGGCGTGCCGCCGTCCGCGCGGCGCGACTCCAGCAGGCCCAGCGGCTGGCCGCCGGGCAGGCGGAATTCCAGCGCATCGTCGATCCGGTCGAGTTCGGCCAGCCGCCCGCACAACGCCTGCGCACGCTTCTCCAGCGCCCGGGCGCGCGGTTCAACACGGGCGTCGATCTGCGCGTCGAGGTCCTCCAGCCGCTTCAGCCGCGACGCGTCGCCGCTGAAGGCCGCGCCGATCGCGCCGGACACGATGTCGCCGATCATGCTCGGGATCACCTCGGCCACCGCCTCGCCGATGCCGTCGCCCAGCTCGCGTCCGTTGAAGCGGGTCGCGGTGACCGAACGCGCCAGCCGTGCGTCGATCTGCGCACGCGCGCGATCCAGTTTCTGCTGCACGAGCTTCGGATCGCTGGCGAAACCCGCCGCCACCTCGCCCAGCACGGTGAAGGCGATGTCGGCGGCGTCGCGGCCGATGGCCTGCGCCTCGGGCATCGCCGCACGCGCGCCCTTCTCGAAGTCGGCGATGCGCTGGCGGTCGGCGGCGTTCAACCCGACCCAGCGGTCGTCGACGAACAGCCGGCCCTGGCGCATGACGATCGCGTGGGGCGTACCCGCCTCGCGCGTGAGGATGACGCTGCGTTCGTCGATGGTCAGGTCGTAGTCACTGTCGATGTCGCACGACGCATCGAGTTCGATCTCCGCCGCGGGCGCGATGTTCGCCGCGCACGCGGCGCACAGCACGCACGACGCTAACAGTCGATTCATGGAGCGCTTCCCCGTCCGGTCCGTGGCTTGCCATCTTGCCTCGGGCGCGGCGCGCTGTCCTCCACCGCACCCGCACGTTCGTCGGAAAGCCGTGGCGTGGAGCGTTCGTCAACGCCGGGGCGGCATGGTCAAGCGTGGTTCATCCAGCCCATGGCAGGCACGCGCGCAACGCGCGGCGACGTCCGCATCGCGAAAGTTCCGTGATCGCGCGATCGCGACGCAAGAACGGTTCATCGACCGATCGCTACGTTGGCCGCGCCTTTCGAAGGCTGCCTCCCCCAAGGCACGAATCCAATAACAGGAGATGTCTCCATGAAGCACTTTCGTCATTTGACCCTGGCCGTCGTGGCCACCCTCGCCATCGCGCCTGCCGCATTCGCGCAGGAGATCACCGGTCCGGACACCAGCGGCAAGCGTTTCGCGGTGGTCGGCGGCTACTCGCTGGCCGAGCCGACCAAGAACCCGCAGATCGACGGCACGCGCACCAACGTCGACGGCGACGGCGCCGCCACGCTGAGCGCGAACTACTACGTCACCGACAACATCGCCATTGAGGCGTGGGGCGCGGCCGACAAGTTCGGCAACCGCGTGCGCACGCCCAACGGCAAGATCGCCAGCGTCGACACGCAGCCCTACGCGCTGAGCGGCCAGTACCACTTCGGCAACACCCAGAGCATCGTGCGTCCGTTCGTGGGCCTGGGTTACTTCGAAGCCAACACCGACGGCGAGAAGGCCGAGCCGACCGGCGCGCTCGCCGGCCAGCGCATCGGCGTGGAAACCGCCAAGGGCGCGATGGCCACCGCCGGCGTGGACGTCAACATCACCCCGACCTGGTTCGCCCGCGCCGACGTGCGCTACATGCACGACACCACCGGCCAGCCGAACGTCACCGTCGACGGCACCAACGTCGGCAAGGCCGGACTGAACCCGGTCACCGTCGGCGTGGGCCTGGGCGCGCGCTTCTAAGGCGCCCCGCGTCGCATCGTTCCATGCACGGCGAAACGGGCCCCGTTTGGGGCCCGTTTCATGTCGGCCGCGGTACGTCGCCGACGCGCGCGCGGGGACAGCTCGACCGCGCGCTGAACGTATTCACGCCACGCTAACCGCCTCCCCGTAGGGTCGCGGTGATCCCCGGAATTCACCCCTGCGAGGAATTGCGCATGACCACGAAGCTCGACAAGCCCCTTCGTCGCGAGATCCAGATCGAGGAACGCGCCTACACCCTGACCATCGACGGCGATGGCCTGAAGCTGGTGGAGAAGGGCCGACGCAACGGCCAGGAGCTGCGCTGGGCCGACCTGGTGAACGGCAACGCGGCGTTGAACGCGGCGCTTTCGGCCAGCACCGAACGCTGATCCGCCGTGCCCGAAGGTCCCTCGATCGTCATCCTGCGCGAGGAGGCGGCGGGGTTCGAAGGGCGCCTGGTGACGCAGGTCGCCGGCAACAGCCGGCTGGACCTGCAACGCATGCGCGGTGAACGCATCACCGCGCTGTGCAGTTGGGGCAAGCATTTCCTGATCCGTTTTCCCGCGTTCACGATGCGCGTGCATTTCATGCTGTTCGGCAGCTACCGCATCAACGAACGCCGCGAAGCCGCGCCGCGCATGAGCCTGCGCTTCGACGATGGCGACGAACTGAACTTCTACGCCTGCTCGCTGCGCTACATCGAAGGCGACCTCGACACGGTCTACGACTGGAGTGCCGACGTCATGGCCGACGCCTGGGACCCGAAGCAGGCGCGACGCAAACTGCGCGCGCGGCCGGAGATGCTCGCCGCCGACGCGCTGCTCGACCAGACGATCTTTTCCGGCGTGGGCAACATCATCAAGAACGAGGTGCTGCACCGGATCCGCGTGCATCCGGAGAGCCGGGTGGGTGCGTTGTCCTCGCGCAAGCTCGGCGAACTGGTGACGCAGGCGCGCGAATACAGCTTCGATTTCCTGCGCTGGAAAAAGGCCTACGTGCTGCGCAAGCACTACCAGGTGCATACGAAGACGCTCTGCCCGCGCGACGGCCAGCGACTGACGTACCGGGCGAAGCTGGGACGCGCGCAGCGGCGGGCGTTTTTCTGCGAGCGGTGCCAGAAGCTTTACCGCCAGGAACGGGTCTAGAGGAACGGGGAACGAGGCGTCCTGGCTGTCTCTCGTTCCTCGTTCCCCTCCACGCTTTCCTCGCCCTCAGGGATGCTCCGCCTCCGCGTGCACCTTCTCGCGCCGGATCAGGTACAGGCCGCTGACGACGATGATCGCCGCGCCGATCCAGGTGATCGCATCGGGCAACACGCCCCAGAACGTGAGGTCGAACAGCACGCCCCATACCAGCGCGGTGTATTCCAGCGGGGCGATCGCGGACGCCTCGCCGAGGCGGAACGCCTCGGTGATCGCGTACTGTCCCAGCGCGCCGGCCACGCCGATGCCGGCGATCAGCCACAGGTCCTCGCGACGGATCGCCACCCAGTCCGGCCACGCCATCGCGCCCGCGCCGGCGGCGATCATCACCATCAGCCAGACCATCATCGACTGCGTACTGTCGGTGCGCGCGAGCACGCGCACGGTGATCGCGCTGACGGCGTACATCACCGCCGCGACGAGCACGGCGATCGCGGCCAGGCTGATCATGCCCTCGCCGGTGGGGCGCAGCAGGATGATCACGCCGACGAGGCCGACGACGATGGCGGCCCAGCGCCGCGGTCCGACCTTCTCGCCGAGCACCGGGACCGACAGCGCGGTGATCAGCAGCGGCGCGACGAAGAAGATCGAATAGGTCGTCGACAGCGGCAAGCGGGCAACGGCATAGACGAACGTCGCCATCATCGCCACGCCCAGCACGCCGCGCAGCAGGTGCAGCGACCAGCGCACGCGCAGCAGCGGCGCGATGCCGGCCGTGGCGATCGCCCACACCAGCACCAGCGGCAGGGACGCCGCA
This sequence comes from Lysobacter sp. SCRH-1R, assembly GCF_057747855.1. NCBI lineage: Bacteria > Pseudomonadati > Pseudomonadota > Gammaproteobacteria > Lysobacterales > Lysobacteraceae > Lysobacter > Lysobacter sp. SCRH-1R. The sequence goes on from NZ_CM173227.1 coordinate 3,690,556, forward strand.
CCGCGCAGCGACGCCACCTGGAACGGCGGATAGTGCGTGGCCAGCTGCTTCAGCCCCGCGTCCATCATCGCGAACATCGCCACCGCGACCAGCATGGTCAGCATGGCGCGGCCCTGTTGCGGATTGCGGGAGGGGGACATGGCGTGAACCGACGGGTGGGGTCGGCACTATACGGCGCGCGGGGGTTGGGGCGGCAGGGGCCGGATTCGTGTGTCTTTCCGCGCGGTGGGGCCGCTTTGATCGCTCTCGTTGTTGCCGTAAGGACGCGACGGCGAGGTGCGGAAACAATGCCCGCCTTTGAAGTCTTTGTAGCCTTTGTAGCCTTTGTAGCCCGGGTAAGCGAAGCGCACCCGGGAGCGCGTTCGCCTCTCCAACCCCGGGTGCGCTTCGCTTACCCGGGCTACAAGAGCAGCACCGTCTTCGCGGGCAATCCCGCCATCCCGGCCATGGCGCCACGCACCGGCTCCGCGTCGCCCTGCCCGACCATCCATGGCCGGGCGTTCGGCCGCGCGAGAGCCAGTGGCTCGCAAGCGCGCGGCCTCACCCCGCCGCATGCCGCAGGCTGTCGATATCGATCACGAACCGATACCGCACATCCGACTTCAACATCCGCTCGTACGCCTCGTTGATCTGGTCCATCCGGATCAGCTCGATGTCCGACGCCACGCCATGCTCAGCGCAGAAATCCAGCATCTCCTGCGTCTCCGCGATGCCGCCGATCATCGAGCCGGCCAGGCGCCGGCGCTTGCGGATCAGCACACCGGCGGCGACCGGCTCCGGGGCTTCCGGCAGGCCGAGCAGCACCATCGTGCCGTCGAGCTTGAGCAGGTTGAGGTACGCGTTGTAGTCGTGTTCGGCCGAGACGGTGTCGAGGATGTAATCGAAACGGCCGGCGAGCGCCTTGAACACGTCGCCATCGCGCGTCGCAGCGAAATCCCGAGCGCCCAGCGCGAGCGCATCGGCGCGCTTGGACTCGGACGTGCTCAGCACCGTGACGTGCGCGCCCATCGCCGCGGCCAGCTTCACCGCCATGTGGCCCAGTCCGCCCAGTCCGACGACCGCCACGCGATCGCCCGCCTTGACGCCGAAATGCTTCAGCGGCGAATACGTCGTGATGCCCGCGCACAACAGCGGCGCGGCGCGGTCGAGCGGGATGGAATCGGGGATACGCAGCACGTAGCCCGCATCGACCGTGATCTGCGTGGAATAGCCGCCGTAGGTCGGACGGGTGCGGTCCTGGCGGCGACGGTCGCCAGGATCGCGCTCGAAACTGTTGTACGTGCCGGTCATGCCGAAATCGCAGTACTGCTGCTCGCCGGCTTCGCACGAAGGACACGTGCGGCACGAATCGACGAAGCAGCCCACGCCGACCGCATCGCCGATCTTGAACGCGGCGACTTCGCTGCCGACCCTGGACACGCGGCCGACGATCTCGTGGCCCGGCACCATCGGGAACACCGAGCCGCCCCAGCCGTCGCGCGCCTGGTGGATGTCGGAGTGGCACACGCCGCAGTAGAGGATGTCGATGAGGACTTCGTGCGGACCGGGCTCGCGGCGCTCGATGGCGAATGGAACGAGCGGCGTGGTCGCGCCGAGCGCGGCGTAGGCGGGCGTCTTGGACATGGGGATTCCTGAGAATGCGGCGGATGACGGGAAGTCTAGTCGCGCCGGCATGCGCGCACCGTGCGCCAATGGTCGGCATGGCGTCGACACAGCGTTCCAACGCTGCACCTTCGCGCCCGCTGCGCTACCCTTTGCGCCCCCGAAACCGTCCACGGAGCCGCTCATGCCTTCCTTCGACATCGTCTCCGAAGTCGACAGCCACGAACTGACCAACGCCGTAGACCAGGCCAACCGCGAGCTCGGCACGCGCTTCGATTTCAAGGGCGTGGACGCGAAGTTCGTGCTCGAGGACCAGGTCATCACGCAATCGGCGCCGAGCGATTTCCAGCTCAAGCAGATGAACGACATCCTGCGTGCGCGGCTCATCGCGCGCGGCATCGACGTGCGCTGCCTGGAGTTCGGCGACGTGGAAACCAACCTGGCCGGCGCGCGGCAGAAGATCACGGTGAAGCAGGGCATCGAGCGCGAGCTGGCGAAGAAGATCCAGGGCTCGATCAAGGACGCCAAGCTCAAGGTCGACAGCCAGATCAACGGCGACAAGCTGCGCGTGACCGGCAAGAAACGCGACGACCTGCAGGCGGCGATCGCGCTGCTGCGCGGCGTCGAATTCGAGCGTCCGCTGCAGTTCGAAAACTTCCGCGACTGACGCGCGTGGACGTCGAAGACCCCATCGCCGCGACCCGCCGCTGGCTGGAACGCGCGGTGATCGGGCTCAACCTGTGCCCGTTCGCGAAAGCCGTGTACGTGAAGCAGCAGGTGCGTTTCGTGCTCAGCGAGGCGACCACGCCGGACGCGCTGCTGGACGAGCTCGCCTCCGAACTGTCGCTGCTCGCGCGTACGGATCCCGACGTCGTGGACACCACGCTGCTGGTGCATCCGCGCGTGCTGGCGGACTTCCTCGACTACAACGATTTCCTCGATCGCGCTGATGCTGCGGTCGCGGCGCTGGGCCTGGAAGGCGAGATCCAGGTCGCGAGCTTCCATCCGCAGTACCGGTTCGCCGGCACGTATGCCGACGAGATGGGCAACTTCACCAACCGCTCGCCGTATCCGACGCTGCATCTGTTGCGCGAGGCGAGCATCGATCGGGCGGTGGCGGCGTTTCCGGATCCTGACGTGATCGTGGAGCGGAACATCGCGACGCTGGAGAAGCTGGGGCCTGAGGGCTGGGACCGGTTGATGGAGTGATCCCTTCCCTTCTCCCTGCGGGAGAAGGTGCCCGGAGGGCGGATGAGGGGCGACGAAGGGGCAAGGTCGAAGCTCGCGGCACTCACCGCACCTGCTTTTCGTACGCTTCCCTTCCGTTACCCCTCACCCCACCCCTCTCCCGAGGGAGAGGGCCTTCAATCACAGGCTTTCAGCGCCGGCTCGATCAACGCCCGCGCATGCACCAGAGAATCGACGATGCGATGGCCGAGCGCGCGCACGGCGTCGTCGGGAATCACCAGGTCCGGCACCTGGATCGGCGTCATGCCCGCCGCGAGCGCGGCGCGCACGCCGGGCACGGAATCCTCCAGCACGACGCAGTCGGACGGCGACACGCGCAGGCGCTGCGCGGCGAGCAGGTAGATGTCCGGCGCGGGCTTGGTGTGCCGCACCTCGTTGCCGGCGACCACCTCGTCGAAATGCGGCAGCAGGCCGGTCGTGGTGAGCTTCTGCAGCGCGCGCTCGCGGCGCGTCGAGGTGACGACCGCACGCGGGATGCCGCGCTCCTCCAGCAGCGCGAGCAGCTCCAGCACGCCCACCTTCAACGGCAGGCCCGCCTCGACGTGCGCGTCGTAGCGCACCTGCAGGCCGTGCAGCAGCGCCTGCAGCATGTCCTCGTCGCCCAGGCGCGCGCGCAGCAGCTCATGGCACGCACGATCGGAAAGCCCGACGAACGACAGCCACAGCGCGTCCTCGAGTTCGAGCCCCAGCTCCTGCGACGCCTCGCGCCAGCACTGCAGCAGCGCGCGTTCGCTTTCGATCATCAGGCCGTCCATGTCGAACAGCACCGCGGCGGGCGTGAAGTCCACGGGCGCGAGAAGGCTCATGCATTGGCTCCGAAGAGGATGTCGAGATCGCCGGCGTCCAGCAAACGCCAGCGGCCGGCGGGCAGGTCGCCGAGCGAAAGTCCGCCGATGCGGCTGCGATGCAGCGCCTCGACGTGGTTGCCGACCGCCGCGAACATGCGCCGCACCTGGTGGTAGCGGCCTTCGGTCAGCGTCAACGCGGCGTGGCGCGCATCGTGCACGTGCAGCGCGGCGGGCGCGAGCGGCGTGGTGTCCGATTCGAGCATCAGCGTGCCGCTGGCGAACACCGCGCCTTCGTCGCCGCGCAGGTCCTGCGCGAGCGTCGCCTCGTACACCTTCGCCAGCTTCGCCTTGGGCGAGACGATGCGATGCAGCAGCGCGCCGTCGTCGGTCATCAGCAGCAGGCCGCTGGTGTCGCGATCGAGCCGGCCCACGCTCGACAACAGCGGCGAACGCAGGCGGAAGCGCGGCGGCAGCAGGTCGTAGATGACGCGGCCGGGATCCTTCGTCGAACACGTGTAGCCGACCGGCTTGTGCAGCATCAGCGTCATGCCGGGCGGCGGATCGAGCGGTTCGCCGTCGACGCGGATGGCGTCGTGACCGACCTTGTCGTCGGCGTACAGCACCTCGCCCTGCGGATCGGTGATGCGGCCTTCGCGGAACATCGCCGTCACGTCCTTGCGGCTGCCGTAGCCGAGGTTGGCGATGAGTTTGACGAGCTTCATGCAGTGGATCCCTGTTGCGAGCGCACGGCTTCGACCACCTTGAAAGCACCTTCCTGCGCGACGATGCGTGCGCGCCCGAAGCGCGCGTCCAGCTCGGACTCGTAGGGCAGATGGCGGTTCGCCACCAGCCACAACCGCCCGCCCGGCTTCAGCGCCTGCGCTGCGACGGCGATGAAACGGCGGCCGATGTCGGGGCGGTCCGCGCGGCCCTGCGCATGGAACGGCGGATTGCAGACCACCACGTCGAATGCGCCGTCCACGCCACGCGTGACGTCATGCCAGTGGAAACCGAGCGCGGCGCGATCGGCGAACGGCGCGAGGTTCACGCGCGCGAGATCCAGCGCGCGTCGTTCGGCTTCGTACAAATCGACGGCGCGGATGCCCGGACAGCGCGTGAGCAGTTCCACCGAGAGATAGCCGTAACCGGCGCCCAGATCCGCCGCGTGCCCGGCGAGATCGTGCGGCAGGTGTTCGGCAAGCAGGCGCGAGGCCGCATCGATGCGGTCCCAGGCGAACACGCCGGGGCGGCTGATGAAGCGGCCCTCGGCGACCGGTCGCGGCGCGTCGGCCTGGGCCCATTGCGCGGCAAGCGCGGCGTCGGCCGGGCCGTCCAGGGGCGCGGTCCAGAACACGCGGCACTTGTTCTTCGACAGGCTCGCGACGGCGCCGGCGATGCGCTCCAGGTCCGCTTCGCCCGACCTCGCGCCTTCGTTGTTCGCAAGGCAGGCGACGATGCGACCGCCCGGCGCGCAGCGCGCGACGGCGCGTGCGAACAGCGCGCGCGCTTCGTCGCGTTGGCGCGGCGGCAGCACGAGAACGAGCGGAAAACGCGTGGTTTCGTCCTCGTCGGCGCGCGTCATGCCGGAGCGTTCGAGCGCATCGGCCGCGGGCCGGAAGCTCTGTTCGCAACGCAGTCCGGGCCAGGCGCGCTGGTGCAGCGGCCAGCCATCGCGCGCGCGCAGGAACAACGCACCGCCGGAAGACGGCCACGCGAGCGAACCGTCGATGAACGGCAGGAACAGGGTTTCCAGTGCGACGTCGCCGTCTTCGGCGCGCATGGGCGGGTCCGGGGCTGCGTGAAAGGTGATCGCCGTCAATTCTACCTGTGCGCGATGCGGCATCCGCGCGCGGTTTCATGCCGATTCAACGCCGCGCGGGCCACCATCGCGTGCAAAGGCCCAGAAGGAGAACCGCGATGCGCGCCCTCTTCGTCGGCGGAACGGTCGACAACAGCGAACTGGACATGGACGGCGCCGAGCCGCCGCTGCACTACCCCGAGAACACCGGCGGTGGCCGGCCGCGCTATCGGTTGCACCAGATCGGCGTGCGCGACGGCGAGATCGCCTATGCCGTCTACGGCGCGCCGGATCTGGCGACCGAGGAAGTCGATCGGGTGATCGAGGAGCGGGACTATCCGCGGCGCTTCGGTGCGCAGCCGCAGGGAGTGGTGCAGTAGCGCGATCCGGTTGCGATGCGTTTGCAGCATTTGTAGCCCGGGTAAGGCCGCAGGCCGCACCCGGGTTGCAGCAACGGCGAGGCAATCCCGGATGCGCTGCGCTTACCCGGGCTACAGGAGCTTGCTAGCCCTGTAGTTCGCGCAACGTCACCGACGGCGGCGCATCCAGCACGCGCCGCGTCGCGAACATGCCCGCGAGCAGCGCCGCGAGCACGCCCGCCACCGCGCCGACCGCGGCCATGCGCCAGTCCGCTTCCCACGGCAGGTCGAACACCTGCGTGGCGACCACGCCCGCCAGCAACGACGCAGCAATCGCCGCCGTGAGTCCCGACAGCAGGCCGATCGCCGTGAACTCCGACGCCTGCGCCAGCCGCAACTGCCGCCGGCTGCCGCCGATCGCGCGCATCACGCCGCCTTCGAGCAGCCGCTCGTCCTGGCTCGCGCTCACCGCGGCCATCAGCACCAGCAGGCCGGCGGCGAGCGAGAAGTAGAAGACCACTTCCACCACGGTCGAGACCTGGTCGGCCGTGCTGCGCACCTGCTTGAGCACGGCGTCGATGTCGATCACCGACAGGTTCGGGAAGCGCTCGACCAGCTCGGCGGTGAAGCGCGTGCGCTGCGGCGGGACGCTCACCGCGGTGATGTGGCTGGCCGGGAAACCGTCGAGCGAACCGGGCGAGGCGATCACGAAGAAGTTCGGACGGAAGCTCTCCCACTCCACGCTGCGCAGGCTGGTGATCGTCGCCTCGAACGCCTGGCCGGCGATGTCGAACGCGATGCGGTCGCCGATCTTCCAGCCCAGCCGCTTGGCGAATTCCTCCTCGACGGAGACTTCGGGTTTGGCGGGCTTGCCCGTCCAGAACTCGCCTTCGGTGACGCGGTTGTCGTCGCGAAGCCGGTCTGCGACGGACAGGTTGAACTCACGTTCGGCCAGCCGCTGCGCGCGTGCGCCCTGCTCCTCGTAATCCTTGCCGGTGACGGGCTTGCCGTTGTGCTCGACCAGGCGCCCGCGGATCATCGGATACAGCGTCGGCGCGGCCACGCCCTGTTCGGCGATGAACGCACGCACTGCGTCGACCTGGTCGTCCTGCACGTTGATGATGAAGCGGTTCGGCGCATCGCTTGCGAGCGCGAGCTGCCAGCGGTCCAGCAGGTCCGTGCGCACGAAGGTCAGCAGCAGCAGCGCCATCAGGCCCAGGCCGAGCGCCGACACCTGCGCGATGCTCGTGCCGGCGCGACGGCTCACGTTCGCCAGGCCGTAGCGAAGGCTGCCGCGCAGGCGCGACCGCACGCGCCGCACCACGACGATCAGCGCCCACGCCAGCAGCGCGAGCACCAGCAGCGTCGCGGCGATGCCGCCGAGCATCGAGAAACCCAGCGCGGCCGAACCGGCTTTCCACCACAGCAGCGCGGCGAGCCCGACGAAGCCGGCGATGCCGACCAGCCACGCGCTCGGCTCGGTGGGATCGAGGTCGCGACGCAGCACGCGCAAGGCCGGCACGCGACGCAACGCCAGCACCGGCGGCGCGCCGAAGGCCATCAGCACCACCAGCCCGACGCCATAACCCTGCAAGGCCGGCATCCAGCCCGCCGGCGGAATCGACAGCTTCAGCGCCTGCGCGAGCCAGCCGCCGATCGCCCACTGCAGCGCGAACGCGAGCAGCACGCCGATGGTGCTGGCGACGACGCCGAGCATCAGCAGTTCGCCGACCTGGATGCCGACCAGCGTGCGTTGGCTCGCGCCGAGGCAGCGCATCACCGCGGTGCCGGACAGATGCCGTGCGCTGTGACGCCGCGCGGCCATCGCGACCGCGACGGCGGCGAGCACGACGGAGACGAGCGCGGCGAGACCGAGGAAGCGGCCGGCACGGTCGAGCGCGGAGCGGATCTCCGGCCGCGCGTCGGCGATGGTTTCCAGGCGCTGCCCGCGTCCGAGCGCCGGCTTCGCCTTCGCGACGAAGGTCTCCACCGCGGCGGCAGGCCCGGCGACGACGAGGCGGTAGCGGATGCGGCTGCCTTCCTGCACGAGGCCGGTGGACGGCACGTCGGCGAGGTTGAGGAACACCTTCGGCGCGACGTTGAAGTAGTCGAGCGCCGCGTCGGGTTCCTGCACCACCAGCGCCGCCAGGCGCAGGCGCGCGTCGCCCAGCGAGATCTCGTCGCCGGGCTTCGCGCCGAGCGTGTCGGCGCCGGCGCGGCTCATCCACACGGTGCCGCGCGCGGGCACGCCGCCCGCATCGCGTTCGACATGGTCGGTGCCGGCGATGCGGAACGCGCCACGCAGCGGGAAGCCTTCGCCCAGCGCGCGCAGGTCGCCGAGCTGCAGGCGTTCGCCGACGCGGATCATCGTCTGCAGCTCGATGGTTTCCGTGCGTTGCAGCGCCGGCACGTTGGCCGCGTCGCGCACCGCGCCGACGATGGGCGAATCGGCGCGCACCACGGCATCGCCGCCGAGCAGGCGGTTGGCTTCGATCGCGAGCGCGCGTTCGGCGCGATCGGTGACGAAGCCGACCGCCGTCACCGCCAGGACGGCGAGCACCAGCGCGGCGATCAGGATGCGCACGTCGCCGGCCGCGAGATCGCGCCGCAACTGGCGCCAGGCCAGCGCGACGATGCCGTTGCCCGGCTTCATGACGCCACCAGCCGGCCGCTGTCGAGGCGGAGCAGGCGACCGCAGCGCGAGGCGAGGTGTTCGTCGTGCGTGACCAGCACCAGCGTCGTGCCTGCGTGCGCGTTCAGTTCGAACAGCAGTTCGATGATGGCCTGGCCGGTGTGCGTGTCGAGGTTGCCGGTGGGTTCGTCGGCGAACAGCAGCGACGGCCGCGTGACGAACGCGCGCGCGAGCGCGACGCGCTGCTGCTCGCCGCCGGACAGCTGGCGCGGGTAGTGGTCCAGGCGCTGGCCGAGGCCGACCTTCTCCAGGATCGCGCGAGCCGGCGCATCGACCTCGCGGTCGCCGCGCAGTTCCAGCGGCAGCATCACGTTCTCCAGCGCGGTGAGCGACGGCAGCAGCTGGAAGTTCTGGAACACGAAGCCGACCTTCTCGCCGCGCACGCGCGCGCGACCATCTTCATCCAGCGTGGACAGCGTTTCGCCGTCGAGCACCACGCGCCCGTCGCTGGGCGTGTCCAGCCCTGCAAGCAGCGACAGCAGCGTGCTCTTGCCCGAGCCGGACGCTCCGACGATCGCCACCGTATCGCCGGGCGCGATGTCGAACGACACCTCGCTCAGGATCGTCAGCTCGCCAGAAGGCAGCATCACGCGCTTGCCCAGCGCGCTCACCTGAAGCGCGGCTTGTGCGCGTGTGCGCGGTGCGATGGAATCGGCCATGTTCGTCCTTATGCTGTGTTCGTTCATCGTGTCCAGCTGTACATCCATTCTTGGGAGCGCGGATTAAATGTTCTTTAAGACGACCAATGCCCGCGGTTCAGCCGCCGCACTGTCCGGATATGCCGGTTTTGCGCATCGGGTTCAATGTGCCATCGGCTGGGTCGCGGCGCTGTCGCTGATGCTGGCGGTCGCATTCCCGGCCTTCGCCCAGCCCGCGGCGAAGGCCGCGCCCGCGCCGCAGGCGGTCCGCACCGTACTGGTGATGGGCGATTCGCTGTCGGCCGGATACGGGCTGGCGGCCTCGCAGGGCTGGGTGTCGCTCACCGCCGACCGCATCGCGAAGACCAAACCCGGCTGGCGCGTGGTGAACGCGAGCATCAGCGGCGAGACCACCGCCGGTGGCGCCGCGCGCATCGACGGCGAACTCAAGCGCAACAAGCCGGCGGTGGTGGTGATCGAGCTCGGCGCGAACGATGGCCTGCGCGGCCTGCCGCTGGCGCAATCGCGTGCGAACCTGGATCGCATGATCACCGCGTCGAAGAAAAGCGGCGCGAAGGTGCTGCTGATCGGCATGCGCATGCCGCCCAACCTCGGTCGCGAATACACGCAGGGCTTCAGCGAGAACTACAACGCGCTGGCGAAGCAGCACGGCGTGGCGTTGCTACCGTTCCTGCTGGAACCGATCGCGCTGGATCGCAACGCGTTCCAGGACGACAACCTGCATCCGGTCGCGAGCGCGCAACCGAAGCTGCGCGATCACGTGTGGACGCAGCTCGCGCCGCTGTTGCGCTGAGTGCGTTCGATCGCATGCACGACGCATTCGCCCGCTCGACCCCGACGAACGGTATTGCATTCGCTTTTTCGAACGCGTAACGTGCGCGCCCTTCGTTGCACACAAACCATCACGATCTTCGTCACGCCATGAAATCCTTCGCCCACATCGCAAAGCACATCGCACTGCGGCCCATCGGCTGCTGCGGTTTCGTGCGCGCGCCGTGGCTGCGCGACGAAACGGTCCGATACGACTGATCTTCCTGAGGGAGATCGGTCACCCCGATCTCCCCGAGGCAACGCGAACGCCCTCGGTCCGTACCCGGGGGCGTTTTGTTTTCCAGCGTTCGCAAAGGCCAACCACACACGATCACAACGCGATTGCATCGCGCATCCCGAAGCATCCGGAACATGCTGGTTTCGATGAGGGGAATGCCGTGAAGCGCATCAGCGCTGCGCCTGGATGCTTCGGCGCGGGCGGCGGGCGGTTGCATTCGCACACAGGATTGGCGTCACGGCACATCGCTTGCGGTGGATCGCGACGCCAATGAACGACGCACCATGCGAAACGTCCACAGCGGCGCAGGTTCGCGGCGGAAGCCGTGCCTGCCCGGTGCGCGCGGCATTGCCGTGGCGCATGCCGGGGATGGATTGCAGTGCGTCGTGCTTGGACAGTAGCTCAGAGGTAGAGCAATGGCGCATGCCATTGGCCGCCGGTTCGATTCCGGCTTGTCCACCACTGGATAGCTCAGTCGGGTAGAGCATCAGGTCCGAAGCCTGAGAGTCGCGGGTTCGATTCCCGCTCCAAACGACCTTTCACGTCGTTACATCGGGACGAAAGTCCCTCCATCGGAAACGCCCCTTGCGGCGTTCCGTGTCGCATCCGGCTTCATGCGGATGCGATCGGAATATCGCAGCGGTGGATCCGCCGGGCCGTCGCCCTCGCGCATGCGTGCGCTGGCTGCACGGATTCGGTCGCAGGCGATGTCGGTCTGCGACGCGATCCAGGTCGCCATCGCATCGAATGCATCGGGCGCGACGTGCTCCGCGGATTCGACGTCCGGGGCGTTTCCAACTTTTTCCTGCGTCGCGGCGCTTTCGCCGGGACGCCAATCAAACGCGGCAACCGGTCCCTCGCGCACCAAGCGGATCGAAACATCAGAGCCAATAACAAGGAGGACATTCCAATGTTCTGGACCAAGAAGGTCGTGATCGGCGACGGCGAGCGCGGCCTGGTGTATCGCAACCGTCAATTCGAAGGCGTCATCGCGCCGGGCGTGCACACGTGGTTCGACCCGTTCGGCGCGGTCGAGGTGAAGGTGCACAACATCGCGCTGCGCGCCGAGTACGTCGGCAGCGACGAGAACGCGCTGATCGACGCGCTGGGCACGTGCCTGGCCGCCACGTTCGTGCTCGCCGACATCGGCGTGGACGAAGTCGGCCTGGTGATGAAGAACGGCCGCCTGGAGGAAATCCTCGCGCCGGGTTCGCGCCGGTTGTACTGGAAGGGCCCGATTGCGATCGAGGTGCGCACGCTCGCGCTGCAGGACGAGCCGGATGTGCCGAACGACGTCGCGACGCGTCTGCGCCAGCTCGGCGTGCTGGAGAAGGTCGCCGTCGTGCTGCCGGTCCCGGCCGAGTTCGCCGGCCTGGTGTTCGTCGACGGCAAGCTCGTGCGCGTCGTGGGCGCGGGTTCGTACGCCTTCTGGAATTTCCGGAAGAACGTCGTGGTGCAGGCGGTCGACCTGCGCGTGCAGTCGCTCGAGGTCTCCGGCCAGGAGCTGCTTACGCGCGACAAGGTCAGCCTGCGCGTGAACCTCGCCGCAAGCGTGCGCATCGTCGATCCGGTCGCCGCGATCACGAAGGTCGGCAAGTACGCCGAGTACGTGTATCGCGAGCTGCAGTTCGGCCTGCGAAAGGCGGTCTCCGCCAAGACGCTGGACGAACTGCTCGGCGACAAGGCATCGCTCGACGCCGACATCTTCGGCTACGTGCGCGGCCGCGTCGGCGAGGTCGGTGCCCTGCTGCTCGGCGTGGGCGTGAAGGACGTGATCCTGCCGGGCGAGATGAAGGAGATCCTCAACAGCGTCGTGCAGGCGGAAAAGTCGGCGCAGGCCAACGTGATCCGTCGTCGCGAGGAGGCGAACGCCACGCGTTCCCTGCTCAACACCGCGAAGCTGATCGAGGAGAGCCCGGTACTGATGCGCCTGAAGGAGCTGGAAGCTCTGGAGAAGGTGACCGAGAAGATCGACAAGCTCACCGTGTTCGGCGGCCTGGACGGCGTGATGAAGCAGCTGGTGAGCCTCAAGCAGTAAGCTTCCGTGCGGGGCGAACGGATACGCGCCGCACGGTTTTTCACAAGGAATGGAACCATGAACACGCAACACGCTTCATTCGACCTGCTGCACGCCGAAGGTGCGACCACGCCGATCAAGGGCTGGACGCACGGCGTGCCGGTCGAGGACCAGGCGCGGCAGCAGCTGCGCAACATCACCACCCTGCCCTTCGTCGGGCCGTGGGTCGCGGTGATGCCCGACGTGCACCTGGGCATCGGCGCGACGGTGGGATCGGTCGTGCCGACGAAGGGCGCGATCATCCCGGCCGCGGTCGGCGTCGACATCGGCTGCGGCATGGCCGCGGTTCGCACGACGCTGCGAGCCGACGACCTGCCCGACGACCTGTCGCTGCTGCGCAACTCCATCGAGCGCAGCGTCCCGGTCGGCAACGGTCCGGGCGGCGAGCACCGCCGGATTCCCGACAGCGTGGAGACGGCGCTGGAGAAGTCCAACCTCGTCGCGCGGCTGGCGAAGATCCGCCAGAAGCATCCGAAGATCCGTCCGGACAAGCTCGATCGCCAGATCGGCACGCTCGGCGGCGGCAACCACTTCATCGAGATCTGCCTGGACGAGGCCGATCGCGTGTGGGTGATGCTGCATTCGGGTTCGCGCGGAACCGGCAACCTCATCGGCACGTACTTCATCGAACTGGCGCGTCGCGAGCTGGAGAAGCGCGTGCTCGGTTTCCACGTGCCCGATCGCGACCTCGCGTTCTTCCTCGAAGGCGAGCCGCTGTTCGACGAGTACGTCGAAGCGGTCTCGTGGGCGCAGGACTACGCGCGTGTGAACCGCGAGGCGATGATGGCGCGCGTGCTGCACGAGATGCGCCACCGCCTGCCGAAGTTCCAGACGGAGAAGTCGGCGGTGAACTGCCATCACAACTACGTGCAGCGCGAGGACCACTTCGGCGAATCGTTGCTGGTCACGCGGAAGGGCGCGGTCAGCGCGCGTGAGGGCGAGCTCGGCATCATCCCGGGCAGCATGGGCGCACGCAGTTTCATCGTGCGCGGCAAGGGCAACGCGGACAGCTTCCACAGCTGCAGCCACGGCGCCGGCCGCGTGATGAGCCGCACCGCCGCACGCGCACGAATCACGCTGAAGGAGCATCGCGAGGCCACCGCGCACGTCGAATGCCGCAAGGACGCGGGCGTGATCGACGAGTCGCCCGCCGCGTACAAGGACATCGACGCGGTGATGGCGGCGCAGCGCGACCTGGTGGAGATCGTGCATACGCTGCGGCAGGTGGTGTGCATCAAGGGGTGAGCGGCCGCGCTTGCGCGCCACTGGCGCGCGCGGCCGCGAACGACCGGCCATGGATGGCCGGGCCGGGCGATCCGAAGCCGGTGTGTGACGCCAGGGATGGCAGTGGCAGCCCGTTCGAAGCCCGTGCTTCGCGGCACTGCCGCGTGGCCTGCCGAACGCCTGGCCATGGATGGCATCGTTCGCGTCCTTCGAAGCGGCGCTTCATTCGAAGCGGCGCTTCGACCCCTATCAAGCAGCCTCTGTAGCCCGGGTAAGCGAAGCGCACCCGGGGTTTCAGCCGCCTCAGCGCAGGCTCCCGAGTGCGCTTCGCTTACCCGGGCTACAAGGGCCACAAGCCACTCTCCCGCTGGGAGAGGGACTCAAAGCATCACGCCAAACCAGCCGGCATCTCCGCATCCTGCCGCATCAACCGCACCACGCCCTGCCACGCCAGCGACACCGCGAGGCAGCCGACCAGCAGGCCGGCCCAGTCGGCCGATTGAGGCGACAGCGTCGGCCACATCCGGGCGAAGGCGGGCAGCCACTGCGCGCCGTACGCGCCCACCACCGCGATCGCCGCCAGCGCGAACACCGTCGCCAGCACGCGAAGCAGCCAGCGCTCCAGCAGCTCGCCGGCGGCCGGCGTGCCTTCCACGTGGCGCACGATCTGCGCGGCGAGGTCGTAAGGCACCGACTCCATCGCCGGCGTGCGCAATGCGCGCGCGATCAGGCGGTATTCGGCCAGTCGCGAATCGGCGGGATCGAGCGGCAGGCCGCGGCGTTCCTGTTCCAACGCGCGCTCCTGCGCCTGCCATTCGGCTTCCAGCCGCAACGCGTCGAGGCCGCGCCAGCCGGGACGGCTCACGGGCGGGTCGTTGGGGTCGTCGGGGCGATGGCTTCCGGGCGTGTTCATGCGGTCACTCCCATCCGGGCCTGCAGGCGTTCGCGCAACCGCGCGCGGGTCCGGAACAGATGGCTCTTGATCGTACCTTCGGCGAGACCGGTGATGCGGGCGATCTCGACGATGGGCACTTCATCCAGGTGATACAGCGTCAGCAGCGTGCGCTGCAACGGCGGCAGCGCCTCGATTTCCTCGTGCAGCCCGGCGGCGATCTCGGCGTCGGCGCAGGCGGTCTCCAGGTCGAAACCGTCGCTGATCTGGTCGAGCAGCGAGAGGCCGTCGTCCTCGTCGCCCACGGGTTCGGCGATCGCGATGCGGCGCTTCTCCAGGTGCCGCTTGGCGACTGAATAGGCCACCTGCCCGATCCACGACTTCAGCGCGCTCTCGCCACGGTACTGGTGCAGGCACTGGTGCACGCGGAGGAAGGCCTCCTGGCACAGCTCGCGGGTGTCCTCCGGCTGTCGGACCATGCGCTGGATGATGTGCCAGCACAGGCCCTGGTACTCGCGCACAAGGCGTTCGAACGCGCCGGGCACGTTGCCCAGCACGGCGTCCACCAGCTTGCGGTCGTCCTCGGTCACGGGGTTTCACCGGTCATGACCTGTGTGGATACGTTCAGGGGCCCGATGGTTGCAACGCGGCCTTCACGGGAATGCATCCGGCCCCTGCAACCGATCGCCGCCCGGCCGTATCTCCCGTTCCGTACCCACCGTCACGGCCCGAGAGAACACCCATGAACTTCGAATTCCTGATCCCCATCGTCATGTTCATCTGCGTCGTCTACGCCATCAAGGTGGTCGTGGACGCCCGCACCCGCGCCAAGCTCATCGCCAGCAACGGTTCGGAAGAGCTGATCCGCTCGCTGGTGCAGGCCGAAGCGTTGCAGCGCCGGCATGCGTCGCTGCGCTGGGGCATCCTGCTGCTGGCGGTCGCCGTGGGATTCGCGCTGATCGAGGCCTTCGGCTGGCGCGAGATCACCCCCGGCGTGGTCGCCGTGCTGCTCGGCGTGACGGGGCTGGGCAACCTGCTGGCCTATGCGGCTTCACGCAAGCTGGGGTGAGGAGGGGCCTGCCAGTCAGCGCCGGTCCAGCGTCGTGCGCAGGACCGGCACCGTGGTGACGTCGTCCACGCCCTTGAAGCCGATGATGCGCTCGCGCAGGTCGGCCAGCTCGCCGGGCGAATCGACCTGCACCAGCACCAGCAGGTCGAGTTCGCCCGCGACGCTGTGGCACAGCCGCACCTGCGGCATCGCGACCAGCAGCGGCATCACGTCGTCGCAACTGAAGCCGTCCGCATAACGCAGCATCAGCCAGGCCTGCAGCGGATCGCCCGCGCTGCCCAGCCGCACCGTGTACTGGGCGATGACGCCCGCGTTCTCCAGCCGTTGCAGGCGCTCCTGCACGGTGCTCCGCCCCAGGCCCACCGCCTTCGCCAGCGCGACCGTCGACATCCGCGCGTTGTCCTGCAGCAGGGCGATGAGCTGGCGATCGATGGCGTCGAGGTTCTTCATCGCAACGGGAGTGCCGGTGTCGCCGGCATTCTGCCGGGTTGAGACCGGCGCTGGCGAGCGCGCATCGTGGCGCCCACCGACCCGCGAGATCCCCCGATCCATGAATGCCCCGCGTTCCGCCCTCGAACTTGACACGCGCAGTGCGCTGATTCCCATCGACGTGCAGTGCGGTTTCGACCTGCCGCCGTGGCCGCCGCGCAATAACCCGGCGATGGAAGCCAATGCGCTGCGCGTGCTGGATGCGTGGCGCCGCGCCGGCTTGCCGCTGATCCACGTGCGGCACGATTCGGTGATGGAAGGCTCGGTGTTGGCGCCGGGGCATCCGGGAAACGCGCATCGTCCGGGTTTCGTTCCGCTGGAAGGCGAGCCGCTGGTGACCAAGTCGGTCAATGCGGCCTTCATCGGCACCGATCTGGACCTGCGCCTGCGTCGACTGAACATCGACACCGTCGTGTTGTTCGGCATCAGCACGGACATGTGCGTGTCGACGACCGCACGCGTCGCGGCGAACCTGGGCTATCGCACGATCGTCATCGGCGATGCGTGCGCGTGTTTCGATCTGAAGGATGCCGACGGCTCGGTGATCCCCGCCGACGCGATACAGCGCGCGCATCTGGCGACGTTGCGGGCGGAGTTCGCGCAGGTGGAGGAGAGCGGGGCGGTGATCGAGGCGCTGCGGCTGGTGGAAGCCCGCGCGGGCTGAGCGCCTCATCTGCCTGCGGTCGAGCCTCTCACCCTCGGCGGTAAAAACCCCTCTCCCGCTCGCGGGAGAGGGGGCAAAGCAGATCACACGACGCTTTACTTCCGATCACCCGCCGTCTGGTCACGCGCCGCGCGGAACTCGCTCGACGCGTCCCAGTTCGGCCAGCGATCCGAATCGGCCAGGTTGCGGCCCACGGTGTAGAGCAGGCCCAGGTCGCGCGCCATGCCGAGGAAGGTCCAGTCGGCTTCCCATTCGTCGGCCGGCTGGTGGTAGCGGTCGGCGACGTAGGCGTCTTCCATCTTCTTGCCCGCTTCCAGGCCGCCGTCGACCAGGTCGTTGCCCGAGCCGAACGACACCGCCGGCACGCCGCGCTTGGCGAAGGGGAAGTGATCGGAGCGGAAGAAGTGGCCGGCTTCCGGCTTCGGATCGCTGACGTAATCCAGGTTCGCAACCTTCTTCGCGGTATCGATCAGCTCATCCAGCAGCTCCTGCTTGGCGCTGCCGGAGGTGGTGAAGTTGCGCGCCGGACCGTGCGGATCGAGCGCATCCATGTTGATCACCGCGACCGTCTTGCCCAGCGGGTACAGGGGCTTGGAGGCGTAGTACTCCGAACCGAGCAGGCCCTTCTCTTCCGCCGTCACGGCGAGGAAGACGACCGAGCGTTCCGGCTTCGTCGGTGCCTTGGCGAACGCGCGGCCGATTTCGATCAGCGCAGCGGTGCCGGTCGCGTTGTCGACGGCGCCGTTGTAGATCTTGTCGCCCTTCGCGTCCGGCTGGCCGACGCCCAGGTGGTCCCAGTGCGCCGAATAGATGACCGTCTCGTCCGGGCGCTTCGTACCATCGATGCGGCCGACGATGTTGTGCGAGGTGATGATCTGGCGATCCACGTCGTACTTCGCGCTCAGCGTCGCGCCCTTCAATTCGACCGGCTTGAACGCCTTGGTCTTCGCCTGCGCCTTGAGCGCGTGGAAATCCAGGCCCGACTGCTTGAACAGCTGCTGCGCGAAATCGCGCTGGATCCAGCCTTCGAGCCTGGGATGCACCGACGCCGGATCGTCGCGCACGACGTCGAACATCGTGTTGGTGTTGGAGTTCTTCACCGTCGCCCAGCCGTACGACGCCGGGTCGGTCTCGTGCACGATCAGCAGGCCCAGCGCGCCCTGGCGCGCGGCCTCCTCGTACTTGTAGGTCCAGCGACCGTAATAGGTCATCGCCTTGCCGCCGAAGTCGCCTTCGCCGCCTTCGAAGTCCGGATCGTTGATCAGGACGACGGCGATCTTGCCCTTCAGGTTCACGCCCTTGAAGTCGTCCCAGCCGCGTTCCGGCGCGCTCACGCCATAGCCGGCGAAGACGAGCGGGGCCTTGCTGATGTCGATGGCGGTGGAGCCGTCCTGCGCGGCGCGCACGGCGATCTGCTCGCCCTGCGCCAGCGTCTGCGACCTGCCGTTCACGGCGACGGACAGCGTCGGCGTGCCCTTGATCTCGGCGCGTGCCAGCGGCACGGCCTGGGTCCATTCGCGCTTGCCGTCCTTGAGGTCGCCGCCCGGCTGCAGGCCGGCGGCCTTCATCTGCGCGACGACGTAGTCGATGGTCCTGGTTTCGCCGGCCGTGGCGGGGCCGCGGCCCTCGAATTCATCGGAGGACAGGACCTTGACGTCCTGCGAGAGGCGCTTGGGATCGATGTCGGTCGCGGCCGGCTTGCCGGCGAACGCGGGGTTGAGGGCGAGCGAGAGGGACAGCGCGAGCAGCGATACGGCCGGTAGCTTCATGGAGTGGACCTGAGGGCGGAGTGCCGGCCGATGGTAAGGAGCGTCGCGGCGGGGTGCCAGCCAACGTTGGGCATGGGTGGCCGTTGGCTCCGCCGCGCTTGCAGGTCAAGCCGAACGATAAGGCGCTGTGGGCTTCATCCCTCCCCCAACCCCACGACCATCGGGCATAGCCCGATGGCGTTCGTCGGGACGCGCGCCAGTGACGCGCATGCGTCCCTCCTCACCCCTGCAAGCAGGGGAGGGAGCAAAAGGCAGGAAGGTCAACGATCAATCCTTCTCCTTCCCGATGATCTTCCCCGTCGCCGGATCGATCTTCAGTTCGACGTCCTTGCCCGACGGATCGTCCGCCTCCGCGTTCCAGATGCCGTCCTCGTAATCGACGTCGTGCACGTTGGTGTAGCCGGCGGCGGACAGGCGGGCGCGCACGTCGGCTTCGCCGAGGTTGGCGACCTGCTGGTCGGGGTAGACCTGCCCCGTCTTCGCGTCCAGGCGCAGGTCCACGCGCTCGCCTTCGGCGCTGCGCGCGTCGGCCTTCCACACGCCGTCCTCGAACTTCACGTCGTTGATGTTGGTGTAGCCCTGCTCGGTCAGGCGTGTGCGCACCTGCGCCTGCGTCAGCGGCTCCGTCGGTGCGGCGTTCTGCGCGAAGGCCACGCCCATGGCGGGGAGCAGCGCGATCAGCATGAGGGTCTTCTTCATCCGGAGCCTCTTTGTCTGGCAGGGGACTGGAGTCTTGTTCCGGGGACGCGAATCGGTGGTGAATCCGGGCCGTTTCGCGCGATGCGCGTTCGGGTGAGGTCAGGATGGTGAGCTCATGGTGAAGACCGCCTTTGCGCAATCGGCCGTGGAACCCAGTGTTGTCGCATGAACGGTGGCCGCGCGGACGTCGTTCCAGCACACTGCACGCGGCCCTTGCTGGCTTTCTTCCCCCGCGCGACGCGCGCGACACGAATCCGAACGACACCCGCACCCGCCCCGCGCGGGACGCACAGGTTATTTCCGATGAACGCAGACGCCCTCGCCGCCCCGCTCGCCCGCCCGTTGTGGCGCGACCGCGCGCTCGTGCTGGCGGGCATCGCGATGTCGGCCTTCAACCTGCGCACGGCGGTGACCTCGCTCACGCCGCTGCTCGACACGCTCGGCGAAACCTTCGGCTTCGGGCCGACCATGACCGGCGTGCTCGGCATGGTGCCGACGGCGGCGTTCGCGCTGTTCGGCGTGGTGACGCCGGCCATCGCGCATCGCCTGGGACTGGAGCGCACGGCGCTGCTGGCGATGGCGCTGGCCACCATCGGCCTGTTCGCGCGCGCCTTCGTCGGCGACACGTCGATGCTGCTGGTCACCTCGGCCATCGCCCTGTCCGGCATGGGCATGGGCAACGTCGTGCTGCCGCCGCTGGTGAAGCGCTATTTCGGCGATCGCGTCGGCACCGTCAGCACGCTCTACATCACCGTGCTGCAGCTGGGCACGATCCTGCCGGCGCTGCTCGCGGTGCCGATCGCGCACGCGGCCGGCTGGCGCGTGTCGCTCGGCGCGTGGTCGCTGGTCGCGGCGGCGGCGGCGCTGCCGTGGATCGGCGTGCTGTGGATGGAACGCTTCGGCCATTCGCGCCAGGCGAAGGCGCTGACGGATGCGCACGATCGCGCCGTCGCGTGCGGCGATCCCGCGCCCGAACTCGACGGCACGCAGGCCGCGACGGGCCGCGTGTGGCGCTCGCCGGTCGCGTGGGGTCTCACGCTGATGTTCGGCATGACCTCGCTCACCACGTATTCGATGTTCACCTGGCTGCCGAAGCTGCTCACCGAGGCCGGCGGCACGCAGACGCTGGGCGGCTCGATGGTCGCGCTGTTCTCGACGATGGGCCTGCTGAGCGCACTGTTCCTGCCGGCGCTGGCGGTGCGCATCCGCAATCCGTTCCCGATCGTGGTCGCGTGCGGCGTGAGCTACCTCGCCGCATTCGCCGGCCTGCTGCTCGCGCCGATGGCCGCGCCGCTGCTGTGGGTCGCACTGCTGGGCCTGGGGCCGAGCACGTTTCCGCTCTCGCTCACGCTGATCAACCTGCGCACGCGCACGCCGGGCGGTTCGTCGCGGCTGTCGGGCTTCGTGCAGGGCGTGGGCTACAGCCTGAGTTGCCTCGGTCCGCTGCTGTTCGGCTGGCTGCACGAGGGCACGCACGGCTGGGCGTGGCCGTTCGCGTTCCTGGCGCTGTGCCTGCTCGCGCTGCTCTACGGCGGCTGGCTCGCGAGCCGTCCGCGCATGCTCGAGGACACCTGGTAGCTCGCGTTCGAACTGCGCGTCCTTCGCGCCGCGCTTACATCGCCAACACGGCAGGTTCAGGCCAGATCGCGCAGGCTCGACGCGGCATCCACACGATGGGAGACCGCCATGGGCCAGCGTCACGTCGAGACCGATCCCAAGTCCGCCGGCAAGTCCCAGCGCGAATACGAGCACAGCTCCGGCGATCGCAACACCAAGAAGAACGAGAAGGACTGGAAGGGCTTCAGCGGCGGCGCGCAGCGCGATTCCGCCCCCGCCGCGCCGGGCGCCGAACCGGCGAAGGATGCGGATAGGCGCTGAGTTCGAGGAACGGGCGTAGAGAAACGAGAAACGGGTGGGCGTGCGATGCCCACTCGTTTCCGGCTCCTCGTTTCCAGTTCCTCGTTTCTGCCTCACACTGTCGCGGCTTCCACACGCCGCGACCCATGGCCCTGCGCACCGTTTCCGCCGCCCGCTACGTCACGCCGCTGCGCGAAGGCGGTTCGCTGCCCGCGATCATCGAAGCCGACGACGACGGCCTCTACGTCCTGAAGTTCCGCGGCGCCGGCCAGGGCGCGAAGGCGCTGGTGGCGGAGCTCGTCGCCGGCGAAATCGCGCGGGCGCTCGGACTGCCGATTCCCGAGCTGGTCTTCGTCGAACTCGACGCGGAACTCGCGCGCACCGAGCCGGACCCGGAGATCCAGGAACTGATCAAGGCCAGCGACGGCCTCAACCTCGCGCTCGATTACCTGCCCGGTGCGATCAACTTCGATCCGGTCGCTGAACGCGTGCCCGGCGCGCTCGCCTCCGACATCGTCTGGTTCGACGCCTTCATCAGCAACGTCGATCGCAGCTTCCGCAATCCGAACCTGTTGGTCTGGCATCGCAACACGTGGCTGATCGACCACGGCGCCACCCTGTATTTCCATCACGGCTGGGACGGTTCGCCAACGCACGCCGGCAGCGCGTTCCCGATGATCCGCGAACACGTGCTGCTGCCGCAGGCCGACGACATCGCCGGCGCCGATGCGCGGTTGTCGGGCAAGCTCACGCGCGCCGATTTCGAAGGAATCCTCGCGCTCGTACCGGACGCGTGGCTCATCGGCGCGGACACGCCGGCCGATCCGCGCGAGCACCGCGCCGCGTACGTCGAACACTTCATGCAGCGGCTGGCGCAGCGCCAGCGGTTCGTCGAGGAGGCGATCCATGCACGCGCCTGACACGCCGCGCCGCGACACCTACGACTACGCGGTGATCCGCGTGGTCCCGCGCGTGGAGCGCGAGGAGTTCGTCAACGTCGGCATCCTGCTGTCGTGCCCGACGGCGAAATTCCTGGAAGCGCGCATCGAAGTGGACGAAGCGCGGCTGCGCGCGCTCGATCCCGACATCGACCTGGACACGGTGCGTCGCCACCTCGCCGCGATGGAGGCGATCTGCGCCGGCGGCCCCGGCAGCGGCCCGATCGGCCTGCTCCCGCAGCGCGCGCGGTTCCACTGGCTCACCGCCAAACGCAGCTCGATCATCCAGACCTCGCCCGTGCACCTGGGCCGCTGCCTGCATCCGGCGGATGCGGTGGAGCACCTGATGGACCGCATGGTGCGCCTGCGGCGCGACTGAACTTTCCAGCGCCCAAAAGAAAAGCCCGGCCGGAGCCGGGCTTTTCTGGTATCGCGTGTGCGAAAGGCTTACAGCGCCTGCACGGCGTCGGCCTGCAGGCCCTTCTGGCCCTGGACGACGGTGAAGGACACCTTCTGGCCTTCCTGCAGGCTCTTGAAGCCCGAGCCCTGGATGGAACGGAAGTGGACGAACACGTCCTCGCCGTTCTCGCGGCTGATGAAGCCGAAGCCCTTGGCATCGTTGAACCACTTGACGGTACCGGTTTCACGGTTCGACATGACTTTCTCCTATACGGATGGTGGGACCGCACTTGGCGGCGGATGGAGCTGGTCGCAAGGAGAAAGCGAGGTGCAACGATGAAGAACGGAATCCACATCGGGTCACATTCACCGTGACCCTTGGCTAACGCAGCGCAGGCATGTTGGACGTGTTTGGTCGGCTTTGCAAATCCGAAACGAGCTGGACGGTTCAGATACGATCCCCG
The DNA here is from genome assembly GCF_057747855.1 of Lysobacter sp. SCRH-1R. Taxonomy (NCBI): domain Bacteria; kingdom Pseudomonadati; phylum Pseudomonadota; class Gammaproteobacteria; order Lysobacterales; family Lysobacteraceae; genus Lysobacter; species Lysobacter sp. SCRH-1R. The sequence goes on from NZ_CM173227.1 coordinate 3,713,291, forward strand.
TTCAGGTTTCCCCGGGAGGTCGTGGTCGGGCCATGACGGTGTACGTCGACGATGCGGTCCATCTCTGGCGCGGTCGCCGCTGGGCGCACCTGATGGCCGACACGCTGGAAGAGCTGCACGACATGGCCGGGCGGCTGGATATCCCGCGCCGGGCCTTCCAGAACAAGACCTCCGGGGCGCATTACGACGTGCCCTCGGAACTGCGCGAGCGGGCGATCGAGCTCGGCGCGGTGGCCATCTCGCGCCACCACGACCGCGCCCAGGTCCGGGCGGTGATCGCGCGCGCCAAGGCGCAGGGCCGCGGGGAGCATCCCTGAGGCCGCACGCCCGGGCTGCGGGATCGCACCGGCGCACGTATCCTGTGCGGCCCCGGCCGCACGCCGGACCCGCCACACGGAAACGACCATGACCGCCACGCCTCCCGACCGCCTTTCCAACGACCCGCGCAGCCCGTTCTACGACGAGGCGGTGCTCGAGCGCGGCATCGGCATCCGGTTCAACGGCGTGGAGCGCACCAATGTCGAGGAGTACTGCATCAGCGAAGGCTGGGTGCGGCTGCCGGTGGGCAAGGCGCTGGACCGTCGCGGCAATCCGATGACGATGAAGCACAAGGGGAAGGTCGAGGCCTGGTTCCGCGGCGACGAGGCGGACGCGGCGGAGTAACGCTGGGCTGGGCCGGCCTCGGCCGTCGCGCCCTACCGGTCAGCCCGGAACGAGCCGGACCCCCGCCTCCGCCGGGACGACCTGGCCCTCAAAGCCCCGCCAGATATCGGCCCGGATCGATCCGCTGCCCGTACTGCCGCACCTCGAAATGCAGGTGCGGACCGGTCGAACGGCCGGTCGAGCCCATCTTCGAGATCTCCTGCCCCGCCAGCACGATGTCGCCGGGGCGCACTTCCAGCCGGCTGTTGTGCGCGTACAGCGTCACCACGCCCTGGCCGTGGTCGATCATCACCACGTTGCCGTAATCCTTGCTGTAACGCGCCTGCACGACGACCCCGTCGCCACTGGCGCGCACGGGCGTGCCGGTCGTGCCGGCGAAGTCGATGCCGCTGTGGAAGGCATCGCCGCGACCGAACGGGTCGTGCCGGCGGCCGAAGCCCGAGGTGATCCGCACCGGCGCCACCGGCAGCAGCCGCAGCAGGTGCTCGTGCCAGACCGGCTTGCGCGGGTTCCACGCCGCGGCGGAGAGGTCGAGCACCCCGCCGGTCTTTCCCGGTTGGATCGCGTCCGCCTTGTAAAGGTCCGTGGCGAGGTCGTATCGCGGAGACTGCGCCGGCGGGATGTACGGTCCGCCCATGCCCGGCACGACCAGCGCGACCCCGGCCGGCGCCGACGCGCGCGTTCGCGTCCAGCCGGGTCCGATGCTGGTGGCGGCCATGAGGACCACGGCGACGCAGATCACTTGCAGGCTGCTGCGCCAGCCGCAGCGTTGGGGACGAAGGGCTTTGCGTACGGCGGGGGACATGGGTGACTCCGTGGGGTATCGGCCGCGTCCGCTCTGCGGACGCGAGGTGGACTCCTGGCGGGGGTGTTCCGGCGTGGGCAGCGGGCCGGGCGTGAGCGCCGTGGGGCGCAGGAGGGAGTCTCCGGATCGGGCCCCGGCATCGATATGAGACGTGTCCGAAAAAGTCTCAGGCGCGGCCCTTGACCTGTTCAGCCGAATGCGATCCGCCACCATCGTTCAGCTGCCCCACGCGCATGCGAACGGCGCCTGTACGCCGCCACGATGCGCATCGCCGCCGCGTGCGCGCAGTGGGAGAATCCGGAGGCATCCCCTCTGCGGAGGCCGCCATGAAACCGCGCCTCGTCGTCCTTTCCCTCGCGCTCGCCCTGCTCGCATCCGGCGCGATCGCGGGCACCCGCACCGTCACCGATCCGCAAGCCCCCCGCGCCCTGCCCGAAAGCGATTCGGTCAACGTGCGATGGGAGGACCCTTCGCGCTTCAGCGAACTGCGCTACAGCGGCAACCGATGGGAAGCCTCGCGCGGCGACTGGGTGCAGCAGCTCGCCACCTACCTGCGCGATCGCGCGGAAAAACGCCTGCCCGAAGGCCAGCGGCTGGACGTGGACATCATCGACATCCGCCGCGCCGGTTCCTTCGAACCGTGGCGCGGGCCGAACCTGCAGAACACGCGCATCATCCGCGAGGTCTATCCGCCGCGCATGACGCTCAACATGCGCCTCACCGACGCGAGCGGCAACGTGATCGCGCAGGGCGAGCGCAAGCTCAGCGATCCGGGTTTCATGATGAGCGACAGCTCGTCGCTCAATACCGATCCGCTGCGCTTCGAGAAGCGCATGATCGACCGGTGGCTGGCGGATGAGCTTGCCGCCAAGCCGGAAGCGTGAGGCGAGGAACGAGAAGAAAACAGGAACGGGAAACGAGTAACGGCGGCGATGCCTTTCTCGAGGTTCTGGTTCCTGCTCCTATCTCGTTCCTACTGCTTCAGCTTCCACCCGGTGCGGAAAATCCAGTACACCACGCCCAGGCACAGCAGCAGGAAGCCGGTGATCGCCGCGGCGCTGATGCCGACGTTGACGTCGGAAATCCCGAAGAAGCTCCAGCGGAAGCCGCTGATCAGGTACACGACCGGGTTGAACAGCGCGACCTTCTGCCATAGCGGCGGCAGCATGCTGATCGAATAGAACGCGCCGCCCAGGAACGTCAGCGGCGTGACGATCATCAGCGGCACCAGCTGCAGGCGCTGGAAGCTGTCGGCCCACAACCCGATGATGAAGCCGAACAGGCTGAAGGTCAGCGCCGTCAGCACCAGGAAGCACAGCATCCAGAACGGATGCTGGATCTCGTACGGCACGAAGAAGCGCGCGGTGAGCAGGATCAGCGTGCCGAGCATCAGCGATTTCGTCGCCGCCGCGCCGACGTAGCCGATCACGATTTCCAGCGCCGATACGGGCGCCGACAACAGTTCGTAGATCGTGCCCGCCCACTTCGGCATGTAGATGCCGAACGACGCGTTCGAAATGCTCTCGCTCAGCAGCGACAGCATGATCAGGCCCGGGATGATGAAGGCGCCGTAGCTCACGCCGTCGACATCGCCCATGCGCCCGCCGATGGCCGCGCCGAAGACGATGAAGTACAGCGACGTGGACAGCACCGGCGAGACGATCGACTCCATCAGCGTGCGGAAGGTGCGCGCCATTTCGAAGCGGTAGATCGCGCGGATCGCGTGCAGGTTCATGCGCGCGCCTCCCGGTTCTGGCGGACCAGGCTGACGAAGATGTCCTCCAGCGAACTCTCGCTGGAATGCAGGTCCTTGAAGTCGATGCCGTGCTGCGTCAACCGGCGCAGCAGGGCGGTAATGCCGGTTTCCTGCGCCTGCACGTCGAAGGTGTAAACCAGCGAATGGCCATCCTCGGTCAGCTCCAGCGGGTATTCGGCCAAGTCGTCGGGAATGCGTTCAAGCGGCGCCTGTAGCGTCAGCGTGAGCTGCTTCTTGCCGAGCTTGCGCATCAGCGTGGCCTTGTCCTCGACCAGCACCAGCTCGCCCTTGTTGATCACGCCGATGCGGTCGGCCATGTCCTCGGCCTCCTCGATGTAGTGCGTGGTCAGGATGATGGTCGTGCCGTTCTCGCGAAGGCGACGCACCATCTCCCACATGTCGTGGCGCAGTTCGACGTCCACGCCTGCGGTGGGCTCGTCGAGGAACAGGATCGTCGGCTCGTGGGAAAGCGCCTTGGCGATCAGCACGCGCCGCTTCATGCCCCCCGACAGCGCCATGATCTTGCTGTCCTTCTTGTCCCACAGCGACAGGTCGCGCAGCACCTTTTCCAGGTACGCGTCGTCGCGCGGCTTGCCGAACAGGCCGCGGCTGAACTTCACCGTCGCCCACACGCTCTCGAACGCGTCGGTGGACAGCTCCTGCGGCACCAACCCGATCTTCGCGCGCGCGGCGCGGTAGTCGTGGACGATGTCGTGTCCGTCGGCGGTCACGCTGCCGGAACTGGCGTTGACGATGCCGCAGATGATGCTGATCAGCGTCGTCTTTCCCGCGCCGTTCGGCCCGAGCAGCGCGAAGATCTCGCCGCGCCGGATCGACAGGTCGATGCCCTTCAGCGCCTGGAAACCGGTGGCGTAGGTCTTGGTGAGGCCCCTCACATCGATGACGGGGTCCTGGCTCTGCGTGCCGGCGGTCGGCGCCATGCGGTGTTCCCTTTCCTGCGTTGAACCTGCGGCATCGTACCGGAGCGGCGCGTGCGCGACGTCCGTCATCCCATGCGTCCAAGGCGCCGCGCGGGCGCCGTCGCTTCGTCGCACGCCTTCGTCACGCGTCCCAGCAGCGCGCGCACGCCGGGCAGGATCACCCACGCCGCCGGGAGCGCCACGGCGAACGCGACCGGCCATCCGCGCAGCCACGCCTCGACCAGCCCCGGGCCGAAGCCCCGATGCAGAACGACCATGGCGAAGCTCATCACGCCCGACATCAGCGTGACGACCAGTGGAACGAAGGCGAAACCGGCCTGGCGTGGCGTGAGCATGCGGGCATTCCGTGCATCGGGGGAGGCGACAGGGTAGGCAGCGCACGCGCCTTCGATAAGTCCGCATCGCGGGGAAAAACCGTCCCATGAGCGGGCGAATGCGCGAGGGGTGCCTTCCGGTACAGCGCCGCGTCGCCGTCGTGGTCCACAATGCGCGTTCCAAGGACCTGTCGAGCCTGCGCGCCATGAAATTCCTGCTGATGATCTACACCGACCAGACGCTGCTGGACGCATTGCCCGCCGGCGAGTACGACCGCCTGATGAAGGACTGCATCGAGAAGGCCGACGCGCTGCGCGAGCGCGGCGTGCTGCTGGATTCGCAGCAGCTCGAGGTGCCGAGCACGGCGCGCTCGATGCGCACGCGCGGCGGCAGCACGCACGTGTACGACGGCCCGTTCGCCGAGGCGAAGGAAGTCTTCGCCGGGTTCAACCTGATCGAGGCGCCGGACATCGAAGCCGCCGTGGAGATCGCGCATTCGTTCCCGTGGTCGCGCTTCGGTTCCATCGAAGTGCGCCCGGTGCGCGACTTCAATGCGGTGCGCGAACGCGTGGGGGCGTGAAGCCTCAACCCAGGCGCTTCTCGAACCAGTAGTCCGCGTACGGATTCTCGTTGTAGCGCGGGATTTCGACGTAACCGTTGCGCGCGTACAACGCGCGCGCTTCCAGCAGCGTGCGGTTGGTGTCCAGGCGCAGCGTGTGCAGCGCCATCGCGCGTGCCTCCGCTTCCAGCGCGTCTAGCATGCGCTGCGCGATGCCGAGGCCGCGCGCGGATGGCGCGACCCACATGCGCTTGATCTCGCCGACGCCCGCGCCCAGCACTTTCAGCGCGCCGCAGCCGAGCGCCTCCTCGTCGAGCCGCGCGAGCAGCAGCACGCCGGACGGCGGCACGAGCTCCTGCGGATCGGCGCTCGGGCCGCGCGATGCGTCGAAGCCGGATTCGAAACGTTCGTCGAGTTCGCGCAGGTAGGCGTCGATGCAGGCGCGCGCGTCCGCGCTGGCGGGATCGGCCGGCGCGATGACGACGGCGGCGGCGCGCATCAGGCGTTCGACTTCGGCCATGGCCCTGGTCAGGCGTTCGCGCTGCGATTCGCCCAGCGGCGAGAGCAGCGCGGTCGCGAAATCCCCGGAGAGGCGGTCGAGCGCCTCGAATTCGCGGCGGCCCCTGGCGGTCAGGCTTGCGCGCCGCACGCGAGCGTCGTCGGGCGCCGGCTGCGAGCGGACCAGTCCCTGCGCTTCCAGCCCGCGCAGCAGGCGGCTGAGATAACCCGAATCCAGCGACAGCCGCGCGCGAAGGTCGCGCACGTCGGCGCCGTCGCGGCCGATCTCGAACAGCAGCCGCGACTCCGCGAGCGGCCGGCCGCGACCGAGGAAGTCGTCGGACAGCGCGCCGATCCGGCGCGTCACCGACCGGTTGAAACTGCGGACCTGCTCGATCTGGCGTGCGTCCATTGCCTGACTTTAGTCAGGTAATTGGGTCGGCGCAAGCGCCTGCGTGTTTTGCGGCCGCAGCCTTTGTAGCCCGGGTAAGGGAAGCGCACCCGGGATCAACGGCTCCGGAGACGGCAACCCCGGGTGAGGCCTCGGCCTTCCCGGGCTGCAAAAGACCCGGAATCACAACCTTCCCCCTTCATCCGGGCCTCCGCCGGGATGAAGGGGAATGGGGACGAGACGGGACGGAACGGAGGGGAATGCCCCAACTCCCGCCTCACGTCCGCTCCAACACCGCCCCACGCCGCCGCGTCACGTACGGCAACGCGAACAGATAGATCCCGCTGAGCAGCAGCAGCGCCAGCGGCACCAGCGTCGCGAAGCCCACATACAGCGCGATGTCCCCGCGCCCGATCACGGCGAAGTTCGCGATGACGCACGCCGTGAAGGCCATCGACAGCCAGCGATGCGCCTGGCGGATCCACTTGTTCCAGTTCATTCGAGCGCTCCTCGTGCGCGCGAGCCGCACGGTGCGGCCCGACGGATGCGATGCTGACGCGGCGCCGACGACGCCGCTTCTCGAAAACCGACCGATGTCGTCGCGACGCCCTGCCCGCCTACGGCCCGCGCACCACCACGCCCTGCTTCATCACCAGCAGCGGCGTCTGCGTCGCGCGGATGTCTTGCAGCACGTTGCCCGGGACAGCGACGATGTCGGCGGCCTTGCCGGCTTCCAGCGTACCGGTCTCCTGCTCGATGCCCAGCAGTTTCGCCGAGCCCTGGCTGCTGGTGAGCAGCGCCGCCGATGGCGTCATGCCCAGGTCGACCATGTCGCCGAATTCCTGCGCGTTCATCCCGTGCGGGTACACCGCCGCGTCCGTGCCCAGTGCGATCGGCACGCCCACGCGCAGCGCTTCGCGGAACATCGTCTCGTGCGCCGCGCCGGCCGCGCGCGCCTTGGCGCCGATCTGCGGCGGATAGGTGTCGGCCTTCTCGACCACCCACACCTGCGTCATGCGCGTCGGCACCAGGTACGTGCCCCTGCTCTTCATCAGCTGCAGCGTCGGCGTGGTGAGAAAGCTCCCGTGTTCGATCGAATCCACGCCGGCTTCCACCGCGAGCTTCGCGGCGAGGTCGCCATGGCTGTGCGCCGCGACCTTGCGGCCCCAGGCGTGGGCTTCGCTGACGATCGCGCGCAGCTCGTCGGGCGTGAGCTGCGGCACGTCCACGGGATCGGCTTCCGACAGCACGCCGCCGGAGGCGCAGATCTTGATGAGGTCGGCGCCGTACTTCATCTGCTCGCGCGTCGCCAGGCGGCACTGCTCGGCGCCGTTGCACACGCCGTCGCGCGGGCCGAGCGGCGCCACGCGCTCCGGCGGGAACGGCGCGGCGTCGCAGTGTCCGCCGGTGGAGCCGAGCGCATGCCCGGCGACCAGCATGCGCGGGCCTTCGGCCAGACCGTCGCGGATCGCGTTGCGCAGGGCGACGTCGACGAAATCCGGCGCCCCGACCTCGCGCGCGGTGGTGAAGCCCGCCTGCAGCGTCAGCTTCGCGTTGCGCGCGGCGTGGAAGGACTGCTCGACCGGGAAGCGCAGCAGGTTCTCGTAGAAGCCCTGCGCCCAGTTGTCGTCGTGGTTGGAGGCGATGTGCGTGTGGGCGTCGATGAAGCCCGGCAGCAGCGTGGCGTCGCCCAGGTCGATGATCTTCGCGCCGGGCGGCACGGCGGCATCGCCGACCGCGGCGATGCGCCCGCCCTGCACGACCACCGCGCCGGGCGAGACCAGCCGGCCGCTGCGTCCGTCGAACAGGTGCGCGGCCCTCAACACGATGGGCGGGGCCGAGGCGGGCGCGGAAGGCGCGGGGCCCTGCGCCGACACGGCGGCGGCGATCGACAGCGCAACGGACAGGCCCGCCAAGGCCGCGACGGCACGACGCTTCATTCCCTTCCCCTTCGGCGATCACGTTCCGGCCGAGTCTAGGGGGCGGCCCGGCGCCCGTCTCGTGTCCTGCGACGGCCGGCTGCCAGACTGCGCGCGCTCCTCGTCAGGGAGACTTATCCGGGGCGGCGCGCGGACTGGGCTTTGCGCGTCGCCCCGGTCTTTTTTCGCCTTCGGCCTTCCCTGTAAGCGCTTACCTAAAGGCCCGGTGAAGCATTTCGATGCGGAACCGCGAACTGCGTCATGGTTCCGCACGAACCCGACTTGCCAGCGCGTGCGGCGCAGTCAGGATCGGTGGCACAAGAACCACCACGCACTCGCATTCAACAGGGGATTCCATGAAGCGCCTGATTTCGACCCTCGCCGTCGGCTTCCTGCTGCTCTCGCCGGTCGTCGCCTCCGCGTACGACAAGGGCGGTCACGGCCATGGCCGCGGCCACGACCATCACGACCGTTACGACGACCACGACGACCACCACGACCGTGGTCGCAAGAAGGGCCACTACAAGCACGACTACCGCCGCGGCGTGGTCTACGTCGAACGCCGCATCTACGTCGACGACTACCCGCGCTACCACCTGCATGCGCCGCCGCCGGGCCACCGCTGGGTGCGCAGCGACGACGGCCGCTACCTGCTGATCGCGGTCGCCACCGGCATCATCGCCGACGTGCTGCTGCATCACTGATCGCGTCGCGCCCAGATCGCTGGAAAGGCCCCGGACTCCGGGGCCTTTTTTCGTCCACGCTGAACACGGGCGCGGTAACGCCCGCCTTACGCCGCGGTGCGCCGCCGCTAACGCGGCAGTCCCTAGGGTGGCCGTTCCAACCACCAGCGGAGACACCATGGGCAGCAACAAGCACGCGCAGGAACGGGTCAAGAGCGGCCACACCACGCCGCCCTCGGGCGGCAATCGCGACACCGACCGCGACCACGCGATGCGCGCGGGCAAAGACGGGCCGACCCAACGCAAGCACGCGGTGCACAAGGAACCGTCCACGCGCGACGAAGGCCGCGACGACCACCGCACCGGCAGCGACAAGCGCCACCACTGAGGAGGACGCCATGCGACCGGACAAGCAGAAACTGCAGGCGCAGCAGAAATCGGGCGCCAAGGACCAGAAGAAGGACCTGGAGAACCGCCGCCAGCCCAAATCGGCCGCCAAGGCCAAGCAGGACGCGGCCGGCGACACCGCGGTGGAGAAGGTGCGCCATCGCGAGCAGAAGGGCCCCACCCTGCACTGATCGGCCGCGCCGCGCCCGGCACACGCCGCCTTCACTTTTCCGTGCACAGACTGAACCGCGCCGCCCACCCGGGCGGCGCGAGCGCGTCGCCCCTGCGCGATGCGCGATCCCAACGCACGGAGGACGCAGTGAAGACTTCCCCGCTCCCGCTCCGCCCCGTTTCCCTCGCCGTCGCCCTGGTCTTCGCCATCACCGCCGCGCATGCGGCCAAGCCGACGCCGCCCGATCCCGACCGCAGCGAGACCGCCGCCGTCACCGTGACCGTCGAAGGCAAGGTGACCGACATCGACACGCCGAACCGCCTCATCACCGTGCAAGGGCCGGAGGGCAACGAAGTCCAGGTCCACGCCGACGAGACCGTGCGCAACTTCGAGCAGGTGCGCGTCGGCGACACGGTCTCGCTGGATTACCTGCGCGCCGTCACCGTCGACATCCAGCCCGCCGGCAGCGCCGAACCCGGTGCCTACATCAAGCGCGACGAGGACGTCGCCAGGACGGGCGAGCGCCCGCGTGCCGGTGCGGCCGAAGTCGTGACGGTGCTCGCGCCGATCCGCGCGATCGACACCAAGAACAACACCATCACCGTCGAAGGCCCGCGCGGCAACGTCGTCACGCTCGACGTGCGCAAGCCCGAGCACCAGGCACGGCTGGGCCAGCTGAAGGTGGGCGACATGCTGCGCGTCGCGTTCACCGAAGCGGCGGCGGTGCAGGTGCGGGCGAAGGGACGGTAGACGGCGCAGCGTTTCCGGCCTGCCTTTGTAGCCCGGGTAAGCGAAGCGCACCCGGGACCTGTCACGCCCACCCCGGGTGCGCTTCGCTTACCCGGGCTACAAGAACCGATGCGCCGGTGTCGCCGCCCGCCCCGCCCCTCACCCCCAAACCCTCTCCCGAAGGGAGAGGGGCCCAAGCGCCGCGCTCACGACGCCACCGGATACGGCCCTTCCGCGAACACCTCGTCGTGATACCCCTTGCTGCCCACCGCCTCGGCGAGCGGGCTGCGGAAATCCTCGCCGCGACGTAGCGCGTCGAGCACGCGCGCGAAGTCGTACTTCGGCCGCCAGCCCAACTGCTCGCGCGCGAGCGCGTTCACGTACACGCGGTCGACCTGCGGGAACATCCGCCACCCGCGCGAGGCGTACAGCGCCGGCGCGTCGGGGAAATGCCGCGCCATCACCGCGGCGGCATCGCGCCGCAGTTCCGGCAGGTCCTCGCGCGTGAACGGCGTCGTCGCCGAGATGATGTAGCGGCCGAAACCGATCGTCTTCGCGCGCTCGACCGCCAGCAGGTGCGCATCCACCGCGTCGGCGATGTCCACGCGCCGGTACAGCAGTTCGTTCGCCTGGGCATTCGCGGTCGAAAACCCGTTGCGCACGTCGATGCTGTCGTCCGGCTCGGGGAAGAAACGCGACGTGCGCAGCACCAGCACGGGCAGCCGACGCTTGCGGTAGAACAGCTCGCACAGCTGCTCCGCCGACAGCTTGGTCACGCCGTAGATGTTCTTCGGGATCGGCGCGACGCTCTCGTCGATCCACGCCGCCGGCTCGCCCATCGCGGGCGTGAGCGCGGCGCCGAACGTGCTGGTCGTGCTGGTGAAGACGAACGACTCCACGTTCGCGGCCAGTGCCTCCTCCAGCAGCGCCAGCGTGCCGCTGACGTTGGTGTCGATGAAGTCCTGGTGCGGATGCGTCGCCACGTGGGGCTTGTGCAGGGTCGCGGCGTGGATCACCGCGCGAACGCCCTTCATGTGGCGGCGCACGAAGTCGCGGTCGGCGATCGAGCCGACGTGGTCGGTGAAGGCGGACGGCTTGATGTCGATGCCGACGGCGGCGCGCCCGGCGGCGCGCAGTTCGCGCATCAGTCCTTCGCCCAGATGGCCTGCGCTGCCGGTCACGAGAAGGGTCATGGGAGCGGCTCCGGGGACGTGGGGAGTTCGATTATGCGGGCGATTTGTGGCGCGGCGGCGGCAGGCGCGCTTGCAGGCGATGCCGGATTGGCCCCACGAACCGCCCCGGCATTGGCTCTTAAAGGGAGCCGTTCGCGGGCCTAACGTCGAGCCTCCCCCACGTCGAGGACACGACGATGACGATCCGCCCGCTCCTGCGCCACTGTGCAGCGCTGCTGCTCCTGTCCACCTTCGCGCCCGCCTTCGCCGGCGACCAGGACGGCGACGGCCGTGCCCGAGGCTGCGCGCGCCAGTTCGAACTCGCCCAGCGCATGGACATGGAATCCTTCCGCGATTACGACGCCGAAACCTTCCGCGCCGTGCACGACGAGCGCGCCGTCACCATCTTCGCCAGCGGCCACAAGTTCGTCGGCGTCGACGCGATCATGACCGCGCTGGCCAGCCACTTCGCCAACCGCGAGGCGCAGTGGACCTGGACCGAGCTGTACCGCGTGGTCGACGGCTGCAACTCCGCGTTCATCCTGTACGAGACGGTGTACGAGATCCCGCGCATCGGCTTTCGCCAGCATGCGTATACGGGCGTGACTTACAGCCATGACGGGCACCGTTGGCTGGCGATCGCGGATCAGGGGACAGCGTTGCCGTGAGGCCATGGGTCCAGCCCCTCTCATTTCGGCGACCGCAGGGAGTGCAGAGCTGAGAGGGGTTGGGTGCGGGTCAAGGCGTGCGATGCATCGATGTGGCCGCTGCATGGCGCAAATGCTTCCGCGGTGTGCACGCCATCCCTCCACACCCCTCCCCTGCAAGCAGGTGCTGGAGCGATCAGCGCGCGCCTTCCAGCGTCCGCTTCATCACCCGCAGCCCCTCTTCGATCATCCCCGCCACCGTTGGCGCCGACTCGTCCGGCAACAGGTCCGCGATCCACCGCAGTCGCACGCGATCGCCGTCCAGTTCGAACGCCTGCACCGACGCGTTGTAATGCTCGAACGTGCCGCCGACCCCGGCCCACGCCACGCGATGCCGTGCGTCGTCGACGTCCAGGATCGGCTCGCGCAGCACCGAGCCGTTGCCGAAGGTCACCACGCGCACGCGGCCTTCCATGCGGCAGTCGGAGACGAAGCCGGGCACCAGCCGGCGGTGGATGTTGCCGACATCCCGCAGCGCATCCCACGCATCGCGCAGCGGAACGTCCACCTCGATGTCGCGCTGGATCGAAGCCAAGGCATCGCTCCGCATGGACGATTCCGTGCAGCGTGGCCCCGCCAGCACGTGCCCGCCATGCCCGCGACCGACCTCCCGACAGAAGGCGGTTTTCGGATTCGTCCTATGGAGGGCACACCGCGCCTGCAACGACCCTGACTGCGGCCGTTGCGAGTCGGCCGGGACGCCCACTCTCCCCCAGGGCGTCCACTCCTTTCAGGGCTGCCGCATCCTTCGGCAGCCTTTTTTTTCGCCTGCACGCGCCGGCGCCACGCCACGCCGTATCCTGTGCGCCCCACGCGGTGCAGCGCCATGCATTCCGAATACGACCCCGACGACAACTTCGCCCGCGCCTTCCACGACGAGGCCGACCTCGACGAGGACGCCGCGCTCGAAGCGGTGGCCTGGCAATTCCTGCTGCTGGTCAATCCCGGCGACGAGGACGCCGCGCTGGAGCAGTTCGCCGCCTGCCGCGAAGCCCTCGCCAACGGCACCGAGCCCGTGCAGGCGCTGCGCGAGGCGATCGACTGGCGCGCGGGCTTCCATGTGGACGAGTCCGATCCGGCCGGCCTGATCGAGGTGCTGGACGAACTCGCCTCGCGCCTGGGGCTGCGCATCGACTGGGGCGAGGACACCGACGACGACGACTTCCTCGCCGATGCCGAAGTCCCCGCGCTCATCAACGTCGCCTTCGACCGCCTGCGCGAACACCACTACACGCTGTGGACGTGGGAAACCGGCGAGCCCGCGCAGGCCGGCTTCATCACGCGGCAGCGCGACGACGAGGCGCTGCGGATGGTGGCGGGCGCGCTGGGGTTCCATGTGAGGACCGGGGCGCTGTAGCGGGATTCGGAATCGGGATTCGGGATTCGGGAGGCACCGGGGACGTCACCGCATCGGAAGCCTCACCACGAACTGGCTGCCCTTCCCCGGCCCTTCGCTGCGCGCCTGCACGCTGCCGCCGTGCAGTTCGACGATCTTCTTCACCAGCGCCAGGCCCAGGCCGAGTCCCAGCTTCGAGCTGTCCATGCGCGGCAGGGTGAACATCTCGAACAGGCGCTCCAGCCGGTCGGGCGCGATGCCGATGCCCTCGTCGGCCACGCGCACGATCGCCTCGGCGCCTTCCAGCGTGCCGCTGACCCAGATGCGCCCCGGCAGCGGCGTGTAGCGCAGCGCGTTGGCGATCAGGTTCACGAACACCTGCTGCGCGCGCATGCGATCCACATCGAGCACGATCTCGTGCTGTGGCAGCAGCACGCGCACCAGGCGCGTCTCCTGCTGCATCTGCCGCTGCGCGATGCGCACCGAGCTCTCCAGCAGATCGCGCAGCGAGGTCCGGCTCTTCTGCAGCTGGAAGCCATCGGAAGCCACCTTGCTGTGCTGCATCAGGTCCTCGATCAGGCGCACGGCGAGGTTCACGTTGCGCTCGATCACCAGCAGCGGCTCGTCCGTGTTCGGCACCTGGTCGCCGATCCTGCGCTGGAGCATCCCCGCCGCCAGGCTGATGCCCGACAGCGGATTGCGCAGTTCATGCGCGAGCAGCGCGATCGCCGCGCTCTTGTTCTCGCTCGCCTCGGTCGCGGCGCGGCAGCGCTTGCGGCTGCTCTCCATCTGCATCTTCACCTCGGTGAGATCGCGGAAGAGCTTCAGGAACGCGCAGCAGTCCATTTCGGCGGTGAATGGCCCCAGGTACACGGTCACGCCCGACGCCCAGAAACGCGAGCCGTCCAGCCGCGCGAGCCAGCGATCGTCCGACGACGTGCCGCGAGCGCGCGCTTCCACGCGTTCATGGTCGGGAATGCCGGCTTCCACGTCGCGCGCGGTGAAGATGCGCGCCAGATCCAGGCCGACCAGCCCGCCGGGTTGCGCGCCCAGGATCACCTCCGCGCCGGCGTTGGTCCACGTGATCCGGCCGTCGGTGCCGATCAGCAGCGCGGCGTGTTCGGGCGAACGCACGGCGAACGCCCAGAGCATTTCCTTGATGACCTGTTCGTCCACCGCCGGGGGGCACGTCTGGTCGTTCATGGCCGGATCCCGCGGAGTTCGCTGCCAGTGTGCGACGCGCCACGAACGTTATCCGTGAAGGATCGCGTGCAAATTCGGTTGGGCCGCGTCGTTTCATCGCTGCAACGTCGCGCGCGTGCCGCTACGCTTGAGTCCGTCCCCCATCGAGCCGGCCGATGCACGCGATCCGATCCGCCGCCACCGCCATCCTCCTGGGCCTGCTGGCCTCGCCTGCCAGCGCGGTCACGCCGGTGGCGAGCGTGCGCATCGCGTTCGATCGCGACGGCCTCGTGTCCATGCAGGCGAATGGATTCGCCGACATCGCCGCGCAGCGCAAGGTCGGCGCCGACGATCCGGTGCGCATCGCGTCGATCTCCAAGCTCGTCACCGCGATCGGCGCGATGCGGCTGGTGGAACAGGGCAAGCTCGATCTCGATGCGGACCTGTCGCCATTGCTCGGCTGGCGGCTGCGTCACCCGGCGTATCCCGACGAACCGATAACGCTGCGGCTGCTGCTTTCGCATCGCGCCGGCCTGACGGACGCGGCGGGCTACTACGCGGTTCCGCTCGACGGTGCGCTGCGCGACATCACCGACGACCCGCGCGCGTGGGACGACGCGCATGCGCCGGGCACGTTCTTCCGCTACGGCAACGTCAATTTCCCCATCGTCGCCTCGGCGATGGAGAAGGCCACCGGCGAACGCTTCGACCGGCTGATGCAGCGGCTGGTGTTCGAACCGCTGCGCATCGACGCGTGCTTCAACTGGGAAAGCTGCAGCCGCGAGACCGCAGGCCGCGCGGTGGTGCAGTACGACGCCGCGCGCAAGCCGGTGTACGACAACCATCGCGGCGGCAAGCCGGACTGCGCGGTGATCCGCTCGACGAAGCGCGACTGCGATCTGTCGCAATGGAAGCCCGGCCGCAACGGCGCCCTGTTCTCGCCGCAGGGCGGGCTGCGCATTTCAGCAAATGGACTGGCGAGGATCGGTCGCATGCTGCTCGGCGAAGGCGAGCTCGATGGCGTGCGCGTGCTGTCGCCCGCCTCGGTGCGCACGCTGACGAAGCCGGTGTGGACGTACGCACCCGACAACGGCCTCACCGTGGAAGAGGATGCCAGCGGCAAGTCGCGGCACGGTTTCTTCTGCCGTTACGGACTGGCGGTGCAGACGCTGGCGACGAAGCGCGAGGGCTGCCGCGACGATCCGTTCGGCGACGGCGTCGAACGCTTCGGGCACGCGGGTTCGGCGTACGGGTTGCTGTCGGGGCTGTGGATCGACCGCGCTTCGGGCAAGGGCGTGGTGTATTTCGCCACCGGCGTGGAGGACGCACCGCGCGGGGCGCATTCGGCGTTCACCGAGGTGGAGGAAGCGCTGGCGCGAGGAAAGCCGTTGTAGCCCGGGTAAGCGGAGCGCACCCGGGGAACCTGCGCTGGGGCGGCTGAAACCCGGGTGCGCTCCGCTTACCCGGGCTACAACGGCTACAACGGTAGCGTGCGGCTCACGCCATCTCGTCGGCGGCAGCCTCACCGCGCCGCAGATCCGCCCGCGCCCACGCATAGATCAGCAAGCCGCCCACCGCGGTGGCCGCACCGACGATACCGGTCGACGTCCAGCCGTACCCCGCCGTGATCGCCATTCCGCCCAGCCACGGCCCCAGTGCGTTGGCGAAGTTGAACGCCGAGTGGTTCGACGCCGCGGCCAGCGTCTGCGCCTCGCGCGCGACGTCCATCAGGTGCGCCTGCAACACCGTCGCCAGCGCGCCCATCGTGCCGACCGCGAGCACCGTCGGCAGCACCGTCCACGGCGATTTCGCCGCGAGCGGCCACACCAGCAGCACCGCGATCGACCACAGCAGCACGCGCGGGACCGCACGGAAGCCGAAACGATCGAACAGCCAGCCGCCGCCCAGCGTGCCGAGGATGCCGCCGATGCCGAAGGCGATCAGCCCGAACGGCACAAAGGATTCACGCACGCCGGTGACGTGCACCAGGGTCGGCGCGAGATAGCTGAAGACGCAGAACATGCCGGCGAAACCGATCGCGCCGATGCCCAGCGCCAGCCACACCGGCTTGCGGTTGAAGTCGCGCAGTTCGCGCAGCGCGTCCGGGCGCGGGGCGTTCATGCCGCGCGGAAGCACGCGCATGGTCATCGTCACCGTCGCCAGCGCGAGCAGCGTCACCAGGCCGAACGCCCATCGCCAGCCGAACGCCTGGCCCAGCCACGTCGCCAGCGGATTGCCGACCAGCAGCGCGATCGACAACCCCAGCATCACGCGCCCCACCGCGAGCCCGCGCTGTTCCGGCGGACTGATGCGCGCGGCCACCAGCGCGGCGATGCCGAAGTACGCGCCGTGCGGCAGGCCCGCGACGAAACGCGCGAGCATCAGCGGGACGTAACCCGGCGCGAGCGCGCTGGCGAGGTTGCCGACCGCGTAGAAGCCCATCAGGCACAGCAGCAGGCTGCGCCGCGAGAGCCGGTTGCCGAGGATCGCGAGCAGCGGCGCGCCGACCACCACGCCCAGCGCGTAAGCGCTGATGACGTGGCCGACCTGCGGCTCGGTGACGCCGAGGCTGCGCGCGATGTCGCTGATCAGCCCCATCACGACGAACTCGCTGGTGCCGATGGCGAAGCCGCCCATCGCGAGGGCGAACAGGATCAGGACGACCTGGCGCGGCGTCAGCACCGGCCCGGAGGAGGAGGATGCGGGGGACATGCGGGCATTATGTTGCATTGCAGCAGGCGGCGCGACCCGCTTGCGTGAACGGCCTCAACCATTCCGGAAGCGACGCGCCTTTGTAGCCCGGGTAAGCGAAGCGCACCCGGGAGTCAGGCGCGATGGGGTCCCGGGCGCGCTTCGCTTACCCGGGCTACCAAAGCGGGCTACGGCGCGAGAAGCCGCCCCAGCTCCGGCACCGACTCGAAGAACTCCTCCGCCCCCATCGTCCGCAGCGTGTCGGCATGCGCGTAGCCCCAGCCCACCGCGCCGAACGCCACGCCCACGCGGCGTGCGGCCTCGCCGTCGCTGACCTGGTCGCCGACGTAGATCGCCTCCGACGCCGCCGCCCTCGCCTCCTTCAGCATCCGCGCGATGCGCCGGTGCTTGCCGAGCATGTGCGCGCCGCCGTCGATCAGTTCGATCGCGCCCAGCAGCTCCGCGTCGATCACGCGCCGCACGTTCTCCACCGAATTGGACGTGAGGATCGCCAGCCGCGCGCCGCCGTCGCGCAGCTGGCGCAGCACCTCGGCGACGCCGGGAAACAGTGGCACCGGCGGCGCGCCGCGCATCATGCGGATGAAATCCGCCGCGACGATCGGCGCCTTCCACGCGGGCAGGTTCACTTCGCGCATCAGCTCGCGCGTGCCGAGGCGGCGCAGCGCATCGACGCGGTCCTCGGCGATGGCGGTGAATCCATGCCTGTCGGCCAGCGCGTGCTGCGCCTTCACGAAGAACGGGAAGGAGTCGGCCAGCGTGCCGTCGAAGTCGAAGATGACGAGGGGATAGCGCATGGCTGGGACGAGTGGGAGCAACGAGTGGAAGAGGAACGAGTGGACACGATAGCCGATGGGTTCACTGCGCGGTGTTCACTGGTTTCTGGTTCCTTCTCACTCGTTTCCCGCCAGCCCGATACAGTGCCCGCATGAGCAACCCGGCCGCCGTCCTTGCCGACGCGATCCTCGTCCTGCACGTGGGGATCGTCGCGTTCGTGATCCTCGGCGCGCTCGCCGTCTTCGTCGGCCGCACGCGTTGGCCCTGGGTGCGCGGCTTCCGGTGGCGGCTCACGCACGTGCTGCTGATGGTGTTCATCGCGTTGCAGGCGTGGCTCGGTGCGCTGTGCCCGCTCACGGTGTGGGAACAGGCGCTGCGACGTCGCGCGGGACAGGCGAGCTACGGCGAGTCGTTCATCGAGCACTGGCTCTCGCGCGTGATCTTCTTCGATGCGCCATGGTGGAGCTTCGTCGCCGCGTACAGCGCGTTCGCGGGGCTGGTGATCGCGGCGTGGTTCGTGGTGCCGCCGCGAAGGGGGATGGGTTGAGCCCCTCTCCCCCAGCGATCGCACACCAACGCAACGCTCGTTCCTTTGTAGCCCGGGTAAGCGAAGCGCACCCGGGAGCGCGACCACGTCTCCAACCCGGGTGCGCTCCGCTTACCCGGGCTACAGGAGCTACAAGAGCGACAACAATCACTTCGCCTGCAACTGCCGCGCAAACACCCAATCGGCCACCTTGTTCCCCGCCTTCAACCCGGCCAGGCACGCCTCGGTGAAATGAATGCCCGAATACACGCGCCCCATCGCCTGCTCATGCTCGGCGGTGGACAGCGACGGATAACCGCGCGTGATCGTCTTCACTGGCAGGTCCACCAGCGGCGGCGGCAACGGCGCGACCGGCGCGCTGACCGTGCGCGAGAACGCCAGCGCATCGCTCCGGAAGTAACGCCGCAGCATCTGCGCCGCCGCCCCGGTCATCGACGTCGAGGCGCACGGATAGTCCGGATACGGCGGTGTCTGCAGGAACGGCCGCCACGTCGCGTCGCTCCTGGTGAACGGATTGCCGTCGTCGGGCCAGCGGATCGCGGTGACCGGACGCCAGAAGTTGTACTGGTACTTGTCGGCCATGTTGGTGATGAGCGCGTCGGCCGTCGCCATGTTCACCAGCGCGAACAGGCGCGCGTGCTGCCAGCGGTCGAGCCCGCGCGTGGACGCGATGATGCGCGCGTTGCCGTTCCAGTCCAGCCCACCGCCGGGCCAGAAGCGCGCGATGTCCGTCTGCGGCGAGTTCGGCTGCGCACCGCGCACGCGCGCGTCGCCGATCGATTTCACCAGGTTGTACTCGGACGCGTACTTCGCGCCCTTCACCTTCAGGATCGCCGCCGGCGGCTGATGGAACTGCGCCGCGCTGTTCACCGCGAACGGCGTGACGAACGCCCAGCCCATGAACTGCGGCGTGGTCGACGTCGGAAATTCCGGCGCCGGCGTTGCCTGGTGCACGCCCACCGAGGCCGGCAACGCGTATACGGGAAGGTTCGGCGTGCCGGAACCGTCGGTGGGCGCGAGACCGCCCGCGCCGTTGTCGGCATAACGCAGCGCGAGGATCGTCTCCGCCGCCGATTCGCCCGCGGCGATGCCCGCCGCTTCCAATGCATCCGGCGCGCCGGGGCCGATCGCCGCGTCGTACATCGCATTGATCGCGATGATCGCGTTGGCGCGCGCGGCCGCTTCGGCCGGCGTGGGCGCGGTGGGCAACGCATCGATCATCGCCAGCAGCGCGGTGCGGTTGGCCGCGGCCACGGCCGCATCGGGCGATGCGTTGCCCGGCGCGCTCGCGACGGGGCGATAGGTGTTGTAGCGCGACTGGATCGAGTTGAGCGCGTCGTGCACCGACAGCGACACGATGGCCATGGCGCGTGTCTGCTGCTGCGGCCCGCCGAAGCGCGGCACCACCGTGGGCCCGCTGGCGAGTGCGTTCCAGTCGGTCACCGAATCGGCCTGCGACGGCAACGCGATGCAGAGCGCGAGCGCAGCGGCCAGCCGCGCGCGGCCGCGCCGTGAAAGCGTGAGGGAGGAGTTCATGGCGATGTCCTGTGGGGGAAAGAGGACGCGCCGGTCCGAAGCGCCCGCATGGCGCGCAGCGGACTGGTGCATTGGGACCCAACGCGATCCGCGCACGCACCGGCCGCCCGGAGGTCGCGCGGCTAGCGACGGGCGATGAGCGGCGGTGTGGTGGCATGGATGTTGGCGGATTGGCGCGTCGGCCGGGCTCCTGCGACACTCGCGTGGATCGCCTGGGGAGGTGAACCGATGGATGCCGTTTTCCGAAGTCGGGTGCTCGTGGTGGCGCTTTGCGCCGCGCTGATGCCCGCCGTCGCCACGCAAGCGACGGATACGACACAGGCGCCCGCATCGGCGTCGGCGTCCGGCGCGATGAACCCGCAGGCGCGCTGGTTCCGCCAGCAGCTGGCGTCGGCACACGCGTTGGCGCGGGGCGAGCAGATCGAGCAGGCCGATCGCGCCTTCGGGCGGCTGGTGGACGACCCGCTTCTCGCGACGCTGCCGGCGGGCGAGCAGCGCGCCGCGTTGTCCACGGCCGGCTGGATGGCCATCCGCCAGGACCAGGGCGCGCGTGCCCTGTCGCTGTTTCGCCGCGCCGTCGCCGCGGAGGATTCGGACGCCGACGACTGGTACCGCATCGCGATGATCGAGTTGGAGGAAGGTCGTCCCGAGGCGGGCGCGGTGGCCTTTACCGAAGTCGTCGAGCGTTGGCCGGAGCTGCTGCCGAACGTGCACGAGCGCTACGTCATGCAACTGGTGTATCGCAGCCGACCCGGTTCGCCCGAACGCGTGGCGCTGCTGCGGGCGCTGTTCGATGCGAACTGGGATGCACGACTGGGCAGCGCGTCCGACGCCTGGTACGAGCTTGCCGTCGAGGCGCTGGATCGCGGCGACGCGGACACCGCGCGCGCGGCGATCGCGCGCATCGCGTCTCCCGAACCGATGGTGCGCCTTCGCAGCGAGAAACGCTTCGACGCGGTGATGCCCGGCGAGGGCTGGTCGACCCGCCCGGAACGCGCGGCGCAGCGCGCGGTGGAGGCGCTCGGCGAGCAGGTCGCACTGGCGCCGGACGACCTGGAGGTCCGCTCCCATCTCGCCAGTGCCATGCTGCTGAACGGCATGAACGAACAGGTCCTGGAGTTCACCACGCGCACGCTCGACGAGATCGCGCAGGCGCCGCCGGACGAACCGGCGTTCGCGAACCTCGACGACCACGTCTGGATCCTCAACGGCCGGGCCATCGCGCTACGACGGCTGGGACGAACCGACGAAGCGCTCGCCGAGCTGCACCGCGCCGCGCAACTCGCCGAGGCCGGCGAGCAGAACGTGAGCCAGGCGCTGAACCTCGGCGCCTTCCATTGCAGCCTCGGCCGCCCGGACGACGCCCTGCGCGCCATCGACGTGGTCGGTGCCATGAGCGGCTACGGCCGCATGGTCGAGAACGGCGTACGCCATTGCGCCGCCCTGCAGACGGGCGATCGGGGCGCCGCGCGCAAGGCGCTTGCCTACCTTCGCGAACACCGCGGCGACGGCGAGTTGTCCTACGTCGAAGCCTTGTTGCGCGAGGGCGATCTGGACACCGCCGCCGAGCGCGTCAAGGCGTTGCTCTCTTCCTCCGAACACCGGGGCCGCACCCTTCGATGGATGCAGCAATACGTGCGTCCCGCTCCCTTGCCCGGCGATGTCGCCACCCGCGCCGCGCGCGAGACATTGCTGGCGCGCACGGATGTGCGCGAAGCGATCGACGCGGTCGGGCGGATCGGGGAGTACACGCTGTACCTTGAAGAATCGATGGATTGAGGGCGCGACAATGCGACGCACCGTGTGGTGGAGCCTGTCGGCCGCGATGGTCACGGTTGCCGTCGCGTGGCTGATCGTCACGCACGCATCGCATGTCGCGCCCCCTGCATCGCCCTCCGTCGGCCGTACTGGAACGCAGGAAGGCGTGGCCTCCCGTCGCACCACCGCGCATTACGACATCGCGTCCTTCGCCACGGCGAAACAGACGACGCAGATCGCCGATGCGGTCGAGGCGTTGCATGGCGCATTCCTCGAGTTCTTCCCGGGCGTTCCGTCGCAGCGGCCGGATGGGCGGAAGCTCCAACTCGTGCTCTACCGCGACCAGGCGCACTTCAAGGCGAACAACCGCAGCAAACCGTGGGCCGAGGCGTATTACCGGCCACCCACGTGCTTCGCCTACTACGCCGTTGGCGAGCGCAACCCCTACCACTGGATGCTGCACGAAGCGACGCACCAGCTGCATCACGAGCTCGCCGGGTTCTCGCGCGCGCAGTGGCTGGGCGAAGGACTCGCGTCCTATTTCGGAGCAAGCCGCATCGCGGCCGGCACGCTGATGCCTGGCACGGTGGATGCCGGCGCCTATCCGATCTGGTGGTTGCCGTCCCTGGCGCTCAGCGGCGACCTCGACCAGGACATCGCGCAGCGTCGCATCATTCCGCTACGTGCCCTGATCGAAGGTACCGGCCCGCCCATCGCGCAGCAGGTCAATCTCTATCACATCGAGTTCTGGAGCCTCACCCATTTCCTGTTGCACCACGACCAGGGGCGATACGCGAAGGCGTACCGCACGCTGCTCGAAGGCGACGGTTCGCTGGCGGAGTTCGAGGCCTTGGTCGGGCCGGTGGAACGGGTGCAGGTG
The DNA here is from genome assembly GCF_057747855.1 of Lysobacter sp. SCRH-1R. Classification (NCBI taxonomy): domain Bacteria; kingdom Pseudomonadati; phylum Pseudomonadota; class Gammaproteobacteria; order Lysobacterales; family Lysobacteraceae; genus Lysobacter; species Lysobacter sp. SCRH-1R. The sequence continues at coordinate 3,735,713 of NZ_CM173227.1, forward strand.
GAGTGGTACGCGCACCTGCGGGCGCAGGTTTCGGCGTTGCGCTGAGGCTGGCGCGCGCGGCATCGGCCGCGCCGGCGCGCAGCCCCCGGCGAAACCGGGCGTGCCAGGCACGCCCGGCCCGGGTTCTGGATTTCCACTCCTACGCGAACGCGATCATTCTTCCTCGCCCAGCTTCCACTGCTTCTTCAGCGCGCTGCTCATCGCTTCGGACAGGCTCTCCTCGCTGGCGGCGGTGAAGGACGCCCACGCCTTGGTCAGCATGTCGGCGCGCCCTGCTTCGCCGACGGTTACCTCCAGTGCGGCCATCGAACCGCCACTGCCCTCGGGCAGATATGGTGGCATCGGCAGGGCCGCGGCCTTCGACCAGTCAAGCGTTTCCACGTGCGCGCAGGATCCGACCGGCTTGCGCTTGGAATCGACTTCGCAGTCGTCGTCGATCAGCACGGCTTCCTTGCCGTCCCGCTTGCTGGTCCAGTAATAGCCGGCGCCGTTCTGCGAACCGATGGCCTGGACGGATAATCCTGCGGAGAAGGCGAGCGCGCCCTTCGAATGGCGCGGCACGAAACGGTCGAAGTCGTAGCCCAATGGCAGCGCCTTCAAGGCGCCGTCTTCACGACGCAGCACGAAGACCATCGTCGAAGCCAGTTCGACGCTGCCCGCAGGACACCGCGCCAGCGCGTCGACCTGTTGCGTGCAGTACCAGCGCTGCGCGATGACGCAGCTCCGCGTTCCGTCGCCGCTCCATTTCGATGCGGCGAACACGTCGCCGAACTCGGGCTTGTTGCTGTAACCGGCGGTGTGCTCCTTGACCTGCTCGGCCGCACGCTTGCTCAGGTACTTGATGGCCAGACCCGCAAGCCAGTCGACGAGCACGCCGCCGGCCACCGCTGCGGGTGCCGCCAATGCGTTGACGACGCCTTTCTGGTCGGTGCTGGATCCCGGCGGCGCGGGAAACTCCGTGACACCGCATTCGCGCCCCACCGCGGCGCCGAGCATCGAATACCGGTCCACGAACATGCGCGTGGGATCCACCGCGCCGTGGAACTGCGTGACCTCCAGCGTGCTGGCCGATACGACCTCCGGCACGCGTGGCGGTGCGGCGTGTGCCGGCCCGCCGGCCGAGGCGATGGCGAACACCAGCGACGGCATCCCCATGAACTTCACGACACCCCTCATGCATCCTCCCCTTGTGGATGAAACGTTCCTTCGGGCACGGCGATGCCGGCGCATGTCGCGCCACCGCATCGAAGACGAACCCCCTGTCGTGCATCACCCCTCGCATTCCGCCGCGAACGGCGGCCCCGCGAGGGGCGGGGTGATTCTGGCATGTTCCGTTCGTAAGGGAGGCGTGCGATGCGCGCGCGTCAGCGCCCGGTGTGCGCATGGATGTTGGCGGGTTGGCGCGCGACATCGCAACTTCCGCGTCGGCCCACCCCACAGGCCACTCCTCGCTTTCGGACCTTTCTGATGGACGCGACGCAGCAGGATCGCGAGCGTTCGAGTCACCTTCGACTTCACGGATCCGAAGCTGATGAACGCGCCCATGTCACCCAGGCCGATCGCCACGTCGCGCTTCGGCTATCCGTTCAAGGACAAACAGGACCGGGAGATCACCGACCCGCACGCCTTCCTCGGAGCGCTCGTGCCGGCGCAGGGCGGGCATTACCTGCTCGGCGCCTCCGGGTTCTTCCACGGCGGCGTGCACCTGACCTCCGCGTGCAAGGCGCACCTGACCCTCGACAAGGGCATCCGCTGCCTCGCCGACGGCGAAGTTGTCGCGTACCGCATCGACGGCGACTACCACGACGCCACGCCCGGCGCGGTTGGCGATGGCGCCACGCTGCGTCCGTACTCCGTCGGCTTCGTGCTGGTGCGGCACCGGCTCCAGGCGCCCACGCCCGCGCAGCCGCCCAAACCTCCGCCGATGACGCGCCCGGGTGCGGAGGCCGACGACTGGGGCACATGGCTCTTCGGCGATCCGCAGGGTCGCGAGCGCATCGCCTGGCTGCGCCACGGCACGCCGCTGATCGTGGAAATCGGCCCGTACTCGCCCGGCGAGAACACGTCCGTGCGCGTGGTCGACACCCTCGACCCGAAGCTGCCGCGCGAAGCATGGGTGAGCCGTACATGGCTGGCGATCGACCGCGCGGCCGGCACCGGGCTGCGCGGCTGGTTCGGGTTCAAGGAGATCATCAGCACCCGCGTGTATCGCGGCGACAGCATCGATCCGGAACGAACGGCCGCGTACGCGGAGAACCAGGCCGAGCGCCAGCGCCCTCCCGTACCGTCCGCGCCGGTACTGACGCTCTACAGCCTCTACATGCACGTTGCGTCCGAAGGCGATTACCGCCGGCACGCGGACTGGAAGCGCCCCGCATGGTGGCCCGAACGCGACGGCGAACGGAAACCCGACGCGACCGACCGCATCGTCGTACTGCCGCAGCCCGTGCCCCTGCGGCAGGGCTACGTCATCGCCCACATCGGCGAGGACGTGCCCGCCTACGCGTACCCCATCGCCGGAACGCCGGTCACGCGCCGCCTGCTGCACCTGGAAGTGTTCAGCGGCGACGACGTTCCCGCCTATCTCACCGCCAGCCGTAGCTGGGCGAAGGAGCACGTGCCGGAGAACGAACGCACCCTGCTCCTCCTGCTCGAAGGCGACACGATGGAGCGCGACACGGGCGGCACCGTGACGGTGAAGCAGCGGCAGATCCTGCGCGTCGCGGGGCTGGAATCGCGCACCGTCGACGGCAAGCGTTGGCGCAAGGTCACGCTGGACACGATCAACGGCAGCGCGACCGGCTGGATCGAGGAGGACGGTCGTCTCGTATCGCCCTGGGAGTGGCCGGGCTTCGAAACGCACGGCGAAGCCTCCACGTTCGACGGCTTCCGCCACCGGGACGCGGACGCCTACGCCCGTCACCTGCGCGGCGAGGAACCGCGTCCGCCGGACAGCCCGTTCTTCCAGGCGCTGCACGCGCTGATCGACCGCAACGGCGACGGCCAGCTCAGCGAGGAGGAACTCGACCGCGCCCTGCGCAACCGTTACCTGGCCGATCGCGTTTCCCGCCTGATCGTGCGCCACGAAACCGAGTGGACGGTCGCGAACATGCAAAACCACACCAACACCGTGCGGCGCATCGTCTCACAACTGGGCCCCATCTCCGTGGAGACCGTGAACGCGGAGGTGCGGCGCTTCGCCACCACTGAAGACAACGACCTTCAGGCTGGTAAAGGAGGCCTTCGCCTCGGCAATCCGCGCGATGATTGTTTCTTTACTAAGGCGCCCTTTAATCGCGGGGCTTGATTCGAAACAACATTGCTTGCACGCAGCCGTGCACTGATATGTGCACAGGATCGTAAGGGTGTGCGGGCCAAGCCAATCGGGTAAGGGCACGTCTCTCGCCTCACTGTGAGTTTCATAACCACATGGCTCGCCAAGAGCGTTGCATGAAGAAAGGTTGATCTCAGTCGTCGGATTCCATCTGACCGCATTGCGCGATCGGTCTGACTTTTTAACGAATCGCGTCACTGCGTCGCATTTGAGTTGGGCTACGGACTGAGTGCGGACAAAAAAAGGGCGACCTTCCGGTCGCCCCTTGTCATTGCTTCGCCGATTTATCGAAAACGCCTTACACACCCAACGGATTCGGCTTCTCCGAATCAATCTTGTACTGCTTGATAGCCCGAGCCACATCCTTCCCCGTCATCTTCCCTTCCGCCGCCAGCGCCGCAATCGCCGCGTGCGCGATATGGAAGCGGTCCACCTCGAAGTGGCGGCGCAGGTTTTCGCGGGTGTCGCTGCGGCCGAAGCCGTCGGTGCCCAGCACGGTGTAGCGCGTGGGGACGAACTCGCGGATCTGGTTGGCGAAGGTGCGCACGTAGTCGGTGGCGGCGATCGCCGGCCCGTTGCGGCCTTCCAGCAACTGGGTGACGTACGGCTTGCGCTGTTCGCCTTCCGGGTTGAGACGGTTCCAGCGCACGGCGTCTTCGCCGTCGCGCGCGAGTTCCGTGAAGCTCGGGCAGGACCAGATGTCCGCGGTGACGCCGAAGTCCTTGTCCAGCAGTTCGGCCGCGGCGATGGCTTCGCGCAGGATGGTGCCGCTGCCCATGAGCTGCACGCGCAGTTCGCCCTTCTTCGCCTTGCCGGCGTCCTTGAGCAGGTACATGCCCTTGATGATGCCTTCGGCCGCGCCCTCGGGCATGTCCGGGTGGCTGTAGTTCTCGTTCATCAGGGTGAGGTAGTAGTACTCGTCCTGCTGCTCGGTGAGCATGCGCTGCATGCCGTGCTGCAGGATCACCGCGACTTCGAAGCCGAAGGTCGGGTCGTAGCTGCGGCAGTTCGGGATGGCGCTGGCCAGCAGGTGGCTGTGGCCGTCTTCGTGCTGCAGGCCTTCGCCGTTGAGCGTGGTGCGGCCGGCGGTGGCGCCCAGCAGGAAGCCGCGCGCGCGCATGTCGGCCGCCTGCCACGCGCTGTCGCCGATGCGCTGGAAGCCGAACATCGAGTAGTAGATGTAGAACGGCAGCATCGGCAGGTCGTTGGTGCTGTAGCTGGTGGCCGCGGCCATCCAGCTGGTGAACGCACCGGCTTCGGTGATGCCTTCTTCCAGCACCTGGCCGGCCGCGTCTTCGCGGTAGTACATCAGCTGGTCGCGATCGACCGGCTTGTACTTCTGGCCGTGCGGCGCGTAGATGCCGATCTGGCGGAACAGGCCTTCCATGCCGAAGGTGCGCGCTTCGTCGGCGACGATCGGCACGCAGCGCGGGCCGACCTGCTTGTCGCGCAGGATGATGTTGAGCGACTGCACGAACGACATCGTGGTGCTGATCTCGCGATCGCCGGTGCTCTTGAGCAGGCGATCGAAGGCTTCGAGCTTGGGCACTTCCAGAGTCTGGCTGCTCTTGCGGCGGCGCTGCGGGAGGTAGCCGCCGAGCTGCTTGCGGCGCTCGTGCATGTACTCGATTTCAGGCGACTTCTCGCCCGGGTGGAAGAACGGCACCTTGCCGTCGGCCAGCTGCGCGTCGGTCACCGGGATGTTGAAGCGGTCGCGGAAGATGCGGACGGCTTCGTCGTCGAGCTTCTTGGTCTGGTGCGTGGGGTTGAGCGACTCGCCGGCCGCGCCCATGCCGTAGCCCTTCACCGTCTTGGCGAGGATCACGGTCGGCATGCCCTTGGTGTTCACCGCTTCGTGGTACGCGGCGTAGACCTTGTGCGGGTCGTGGCCGCCGCGGTTGAGGCGCCAGATGTCGTCGTCGGACAGGTTCGCCACCAGCTGCGCGGTTTCGGGGTACTTGCCGAAGAAGTTCTCGCGCGTGTACTTGCCGCCGAAGGCCTTGCAGTTCTGGTATTCGCCGTCGACGGTTTCCATCATCAGCTGGCGCAGCTTGCCGCTGGTGTCGCGCGCCAGGAGCGGATCCCAGTAGCTGCCCCAGATGGTCTTGATGACGTTCCAGCCGGCGCCGCGGAACTGGCCTTCCAGTTCCTGGATGATCTTGCCGTTGCCGCGCACCGGGCCATCCAGGCGCTGCAGGTTGCAGTTGATGACGAAGACCAGGTTGTCCAGGCCTTCGCGGCCGGCCACCGAGATGGCGCCGAGCGATTCGGGTTCGTCCGTCTCGCCGTCGCCGAGGAACGCCCACACCTTGCGGTCGCTCTTGGGCAGCAGGCCGCGGCCTTCCAGGTACTTCCAGTTGCGCGCCTGGTAGATGGCGGCCAGCGGGCCCAAGCCCATCGAGACGGTCGGCACCTGCCAGTAGTCGGGCATCAGCCACGGGTGCGGGTACGACGAGATGCCGCGGCCGTCGACTTCCATGCGGAAGTTGTCGAGCTGGGATTCGCTGATGCGGCCTTCCAGGAACGAACGGGCGTAGATGCCCGGCGAGCTGTGGCCCTGGACGCCGATGATGTCGCCCGGGTGGTCGCCTTCCGGACCGCGCCAGAAGTGGTTGAAGCCCACGTCATAGAGGGTGGCGGCCGAGGCGAACGAGGCGATGTGGCCGCCGAGTTCGCCCGGCTTGCGGTTTGCGCGCACGACCATGGCGAGCGCGTTCCAGCGGATGATCGAGCGGATGCGCCATTCCATCGCGTGGTCGCCGGGGCTCTTGGCCTCCAGGTGCGCGGGAATGGTGTTGATGTATTCGGTGGTCGGCGAGAACGGCAGGTGCGCGCCGGCGCGGCGCGTGACCTCGACCATGCCTTCGAGCAGCTGGTGGGCGCGTTCGGCGCCGTCGCGCTCGATGACGGCCTGGACGGACTCGATCCACTCGCGGGTTTCGGTCGGGTCCGGGTCGTTCTGGATCAGGTCGTTGATGACAGCGTGGAGAGACGTCATGCGTATCGCGGCCCCTATTGGCCGCGCCTCGTGTGGGGACGGGTTAGAGCATCGATTCTAACAGCCGGACCCGGCTCACCGGACCCCGCTTCTGGCCCGCTGCGTTGCGACGAAAGGCGAATGGCGGCGCGGGGTTGCGTACGGGGGCGGATGTCGGGGGCGAGGATGGAACGGGCTTTGTAGCCGTTGTAGCCCGGGTAAGCGCAGCGCACCCGGCTTGGAGCACCGGAACCCTGCCGATGCGGTTACGACCGCTGATGCGATACGGGCTCCCCGGGTGCGCTTCGCTTACCCGGGCTACAAGGGCGTCAAGGGCGTCGCGCGCATCTGGGGTACGGGCCTGGATCCCGCCGCCTTGCCGCTACCTCACCGGCGGAATCGCCGCTCCCAGGTTGGAGCACCGGAACCCTGCCGATGCGGTTACGACCACCTGATGCGATACGGGCTCCCCGGGTGCGCTTCGCTTACCCGGGCTACACGGGCGTCGCGCGCATCTGGGGTACGGGCCTGAACCCCGCCGCCTTGCCGCTACCTCACCGGCGGAATCGCCGCTCCCAGCACCTGTCGCTGGAAGTTGGCCATCTCCTCGCGCGTCACCCGGCCGTCGTGGTCGGCATCCATGTGCTCGAACAGCGCGCGTGCACCGGCGGCGTGTTCGGCGGCGGTGACCACGCCGTCGCCGTCCAGGTCCATCGGCAGGGGATCGTCCACCGGTGGCGCGGCAGGCGGCGGTGCGACCGGCACCACGGACGACGTTGCCGGATCGGGCGGCACCGCCGGCACGGGCTGCGGAGGCGCGCTCGTTTGCGCGGAGATGACGATCGGCACGGCCACAATGGCGGAAACGAGCAATGCGCGGACTGCGACCTTCATGACCCCACCCCACCCGAACGATTCCGGCCGACACCCTAGCGAGGCGGCCGTGTGCGTCATTTCACGGCGCAAGCGGCGCGAACCGGCCGCGACCACGCTCGCCCTCGCGCTGACGGCCGTGCTCGTTCATCTTCCCGCCGCCGCGCAGACGGCCACCACGCTAGATACGGTCGAAGTGCTCGGCACGCGGCATTCGCTGTCGGATTTCCCCGGTTCCATCAGCGTCATCGACGGCGACACGCTGCGCGCGGGGCAGCGGCAGGTGTCGCTGGCCGAATCGCTGGTGCGCGCGCCCGGCATCACCGTGCTCGATCGCCAGAACTACGCGCAGGACCTGCAGGTGCAGAGCCGCGGCTTCGGTGCGCGATCGACCTTCGGTATCCGCGGGATGAAGCTGATCGTCGACGGCATTCCCTCCTCCGCGCTCGACGGCCAGGGGCAGGCGGCGAGCTTTCCGCTGAGCGCGCTCGACCGCATCCAGGTGCTGCGCGGCCCGCTCGCGCTGCAATACGGCAACGCGGCGGGCGGGGCGATCATCGGCGAAACGGCCTTCGATGGGCGTTCGACGCAGGTGGACGGCTGGATCGGGTCGAATTCCAGCGCGCGGTTGGCGGCGGGTTTCGAAGGCGCAAGCAACGATGAGGCCTGGCGCTGGCGTGCGCTCGGCAGCTGGTTCACCACCGACGGCGACCGCCCGCACAGCTCGGCCGAGCGCTCGCAGCTGGACGCCGTCGCGCAGTACACGCCGAACGACCACGCACGCCTGCGCCTCGTCGCCGGCGCGCTGGGCCAGCCGTACACCGACGATCCGCTGGGCCTCACGCGCGAACAGTGGGAGCGCGATCCGCACGGCACCGCCGCCGTCGCCGAAACCTTCGACACGCGCAAGAAGATCGACAACGCGCAGGTCGGTGCGCGCTGGGAAGACGAGTACGCGCAGGGCCGCGAATACTGGATCGGCGGCTACGGCGTCGCGCGCGACGTGGTGCAGTTCCTGTCCATTCCGATCGTGGCGCAGCTGGCGCCGAGCAGCGCGGGCGGCGTGATCGACCTGGGGCGCCGATCGAGCGGCGTCGATGCGGGGCATCGCTGGGATTTCGGGCGCGGCGCGCTGACGCTCGGCATGGAAGCCGGCTGGCTGCACGAGCAGCGGCGCGGCTACGAGAACTTCGTCGGCGACGAACTCGGCGTGCGCGGCCGTCTGCGTCGCGACGAGGACAACCGCATCCGCAGCACCGAGGCGTTCGCGCTCGGCGAATGGCGGCCGGCGCAGGACTGGACCGTGCTCGGCGCGGTGCGGCGATCGAAACTGCGGTTCGAATCGGACGATCACTACATCGCGCCCGGCAACGGCGACGACAGTGGTTCGCTCGATTACGGCGAAACCGCGGCGGCGCTGGGCGTGTCGCGCGCGTTCGGCGAGGGCGAAGTGTTCGCCAGCCTGGGCCACGGCTTCGAAACGCCGACGGTGACGGAACTCGCGTATCGCCCCGACGGCAGCGCGGGCTTCAACACGGCGCTGGAACCGGCGCAGTTCGACACCGCCGAAATCGGTGCGCGCTGGCGCTTCGCATCGGCCAGCGCGAGCGTGTCGGTGTATCGCATCGAGGGCGAGGACGAGATCGTGCCGGCCGACAATCGCGGTGGCCGCGCGAGCTTCGCCAACGCCGGCCGCACGCGCCGCGAGGGCATCGAGGCGGGCTTCGACGGCCGCTTCCATCCGCAGTGGTCGTACGCGCTGACGGCGAACTTCCTGCGCGCGCGATTCACGGAAGGCTTTTCGTACACCGTGCTGAGCGGCGGCGAGGAGCGGGTGCAATTCGTGGAAGCGGGCAATCGCATTCCGGCGATCCCGCGCGCGGACGGTTACGCGGAACTGGCCTGGAACACGCGCGACGGCCGCACCAGCGCCGCGGTCGAGATGCGCGCGAGCGACGGCGTCCCCACCGACGATCGCAACACCGATGCCTCGCCGGGCTACGCGACGTTCGCGCTGCGCCTGCAGTGGCGGGCGGGCGCGTCGGGCTGGCACGGCTTCGCGCGCGTGGACAACGTGTTCGATCGCGATTACGTCGGTTCGGTGATCGTCAACGAAGGCAACGCGCGGTTCTTCGAACCGGGCGCTGGCCGCGGTTTCACCATCGGCCTGGGGTGGCACGGCGCCGGCGGCTGAAACATTCTCCGTGGGTGCGGCGTGAAGGCGACGCTGACGGGCCGGCACCTATAGTGGCCGCCGCGAAGGCGTCCGGTCACGACCGATGTCCACGGAACTACAGCTGGTCCTGTTGTTGCTGGCGGGCGCCATCGCGATGTTCTCGCTGGGGCGTCCGCGCACCGACGTGGTGGCGCTGCTGATGATGGCGGCGTTGCCGTTCACCGGCGCCATCGACATCACCGAGGCGATCGCCGGCTTCGCCGATCCCAACATCGTGCTGATCGCGCTGCTGTTCGTGATCGGCGAGGGACTGGTGCGCACCGGCGTGGCGCAGCGGCTGGGCGAGATGATCGTGCGCCATGCCGGCGCCAGCGAAACGCGGTTGATCGTCGCGTTGATGACGGTGGTGGCGCTGGTCGGATCGGTGATGAGTTCGACCGGCGTGGTGGCCATCTTCATTCCCGTGGTGCTGCGCATCGCGCGCGGCAGCGGCATCGCGCCCGCGCGCCTGATGATGCCGCTCAGCGCCGCCGCGCTGGTCAGCGGCATGATGTCGCTGGTCGCCACCGCGCCCAACCTGGTCGTGCACGGCGAGTTGATCCGCGAAGGCTACGAAGGCTTCGCGTTCTTCGACTTCACGCCCTTCGGCGTGCCGGTGCTGGTCGTCGCGATCGGCTACATGCTGATCGCACGGCGTTGGCTCGCGGGCGCGACGGCGACGCAGGACGTTCCCGGGCAGCCACGCATCGCCAACTGGATCCACGATTACCGCCTCGCCGGCCGCGCATACCGCGTACGCGTGCTGGACGATTCGCCGCTGGCCGGGCGCGCGGCGTCGGAACTGGAAAGCGACGAATTGCAGGGCCTGCTGGTGCTCGCCGTCGAACAGGCCGGGCACTTCGGGCGCACGTCGCTCGCCTCGCCGATGGGCGCGCGCGTGGACGCGGGCAACGCGCTGCTGCTGGACGTGCACGATGCGGGCATCGATGCGATCGCGCTGTTCCATCGGCTGCGGCTGGAGCCGCTGCCGCTGGCGGGCAGCTATTTCTCCGGCTACGCGAACGACATCGGCATGGCCGAGTTGATGATCCCGGCGAACTCGCCGCTGGTCGGCGCGACCGCGCGGCAGGCGCGGCTGCGCACCCGTCATGAGCTGGCGGTGATCGGCCTCAAGCATGGCCGCACCGCCGAGGTGCGCGACGTGGGCGACCAGCCGTTCGAGGTCGGCGACACGCTGCTGGTCGCGGGGCCGTGGGCGACGATCCGCGCGCTCGGTTCGGGGCCGAGCCGCCTCATCCTGCTGGGGATGCCGGCGGAGTTCGACGACGTGGCCCCCGCCGCATCGCGCGCGCCGCTGGCGCTCGCCACGCTGCTGCTGACCATCGCGCTGATGGTCTCCGGCGTGATCGCCAACGTGCACGCGGCGCTGCTCGGATGCCTGCTGATGGGCGCGTTCGGCTGCATCGACCTGCGCAGCGCCTATCGCGCCATCCACTGGCCGAGCCTGGTGCTGATCGTGGGCGTGCTGCCCTTCTCCATCGCATTGCAGCGCACCGGCGGCATCGACCTGGCCTCCGCGGCGCTGCTCGACGTGGTGGGCGAGGCGCGTCCCCGCGTGGTGCTGGCGGCGCTGTTCGCGGTTACCGCGGTGCTGGGGATGTTCATCTCCAACACCGCCGTCGCGGTGTTGATGGCGCCCGTCGCGCTCGCATTGGCCGAACACCTCGACGCCTCGCCGCAGGCGTTCGCGATGACCGTCGCGCTGGCCGCCTCCACGGCGTTCATGACGCCGGTGTCCTCGCCGGTCAACGCGCTCGTGGTCGGTCCGGGCGGCTACCGCTTCGTCGATTTCGTCCGCGTCGGCACGCCGCTGGCGCTGCTCGTCCTGCTGGTGACGGTGGCGCTGGTGCCGCTGTTCTTCGGGTTCTGAGTTCCTGACGCCATGGCGGACGCGGCGTGTTCACCACGATGAACGAGGTGGTCTGCGATATGCCGTCACTGGCCTGCGTCCACATCGACTGCCGCCTCACGCTTCGCGGCCTAGCCTGAGTGTGTCTCCATCGAGGAACGCGGCATGAAGCAGCTCACCGACAAGCACAAGGGCGATACGCGCAGCGGCGTGGGCCGTCAGCCCGAGCGCGACGAACTCGGGCGTCGTCCGACCGAACTGGAGGAAGCGTCTTCGCAGGAAGAAGGGCTGACGCGCGTGGAAAGCGTGCCGAGCGGCGGGATGAATCCGGAGGTCGGCGAACTCGATGCCGACGCGGATGCGGAACGCGATCCGGCGGCTCAGGACGATCAGGACGATGGCGGCGACAATTCGCTGCCGGGGAAGATGGGCGGCGGGTTGATGGGGGCGTGATTTGCCGGTCCGTACTCCGGACCCGCACGATGCTGGTGTAGCCCGGGCAAGCGAAGCGCACCCGGGGAGCCTGCGCTGAGGCGGCCCGACCCCGGGTGCGCTTCGCTTGCCCGGGCTACAAGTGCCGCACTACCTTCGGCCGCCGGCGCTCGGCCGGCGACCCGGCGTCAGATCCCCGACGACGAAAGCGACGCGCGGATCTGCGCGTCCACTGCCGCGATCGCCGTCATGTTCACCACGCGACGCGGCGTCGAGGCGGCGGTGAGGATGTGCGCCGGCTTGTCCAGACCCATCAGGATCGGACCGATCGCCACGCCTTCGGTCATCACGCGCACCATGTTGTAGGTGATGTTCGCCGCGTCCAGGTTCGGCATCACGAACAGGTTCGCGCGGCCCTTGAGCAGCGTGTTCGGGAAGATACGGTGGCGCAGTTCCTCGTCCCACGCGGTGTCGGCCTGCATTTCGCCGTCGACTTCGAGCTTCGGCACGCGCTGCTTGATCAGCTGGAACACCTTGCGCATCTTCGCCGCCGACGCGTTGTCGTGGCTGCCGAAGTTGCTGTGCGAGAGCAGCGCGACCTTCGGCTCGATGCCGAACAGCTTCAGCCGGAACGACGCCTGCAGCGTGGCCTCGGCGATCTGCTCGGCGGTCGGATCGCACTGCACGTGCGTGTCGAGGAAGAACCACACGCCCTGGTCGTTGATGACGCCGGTCATCGCGGCGGTGCCGGTCACGCCGCGGTCGAAATCGAACACGCTGCGGAGGTAACCGAGCTTCTTGTGGAAGCGACCGACCAGGCCGCAGATCATCGCGTCGGCTTCGCCGCGTTCGACCATCAGCGCGGCGATCAGCGTCGGGCGCGAACGCAGCAGGTTCTTCGCCGCCGCCGGCGACACGCCGCGACGTTCGGTCAGCGCGTGGTACTGCTGCCAGTAGTCGTTGAAGCGCGGGTCGTCGTTGATGTTGGTCAGCTCGAAATCCACGCCCGCGCGCATGCGCAGGCCGAGGCGCCTGATGCGCGTGTCGATGACGTCCGGACGGCCGATCAGGATCGGGAAGGCGAGCCGCTCGTCGATCACCGTCTGCACGGCGCGCAGCACGGTTTCCTCTTCGCCCTCGGCGTAGACCACGCGCTTGAGGTCGCTGCGCGCGCGGTCGTACACGGGCTTCATCACCAGGCCCGTGCGGTAGATGAAGGTGCCGAGCTTTTCCTCGTACGCGCGCATGTCCTCGATGGGACGCGTGGCGACGCCGGATTCCATCGCCGCACGCGCGACGGCCGGTGCGAGTTCCACCAGCAGGCGCGGATCGAACGGGCGCGGGATCAGGTATTCCGGGCCGAATTCAGGCGCTTCACCGCCGTAGGCCGCGCCGAGGTCCGCCGACTCCTCGCGCGCCAGCTGCGCGATCGCGCGCACGCAGGCGAGCTTCATCGCCTCGTTGATGCCGGTGGCGCCCACGTCCAGCGCGCCGCGGAAGATGTACGGGAAGCACAGCGCGTTGTTGACCTGGTTCGGGTAGTCCGAACGGCCGGTCGCGATGATGCAGTCCGGACGCACGGCCTTCGCGTCCTCGGGGAGGATTTCCGGATACGGATTGGCCAGCGCGAGGATCACCGGACGGTCGGCCATCGTCGCGACCATTTCCGGCTTCAGGATGCCGCCGGCCGACAGGCCCAGGAACACGTCCGCACCGTTGACGATTTCCGCCAGCGTGCGCGCGCTCGTGTTGCTGGCGTAGCGCGCCTTGTCGGGATCAAGGTGTTCGCGGCCCGCGTAGATCACGCCATCGCGGTCGAACGCGATGATGTTTTCCTTCTTCAGGCCCAGCGCCACCAGCATGTCCAGGCAGGCGATGCCCGCCGCGCCGGCGCCGGTGGTGGCGAGCTTCACGTCCTCGATCTTCTTGCCGACCACTTCCAGCGCGTTGAGCACCGCGGCGCCGACGATGATCGCCGTGCCGTGCTGGTCGTCGTGGAACACCGGGATCTTCATCCGCTCGCGCAGCTTGCGCTCGACGATGAAGCACTCCGGTGCCTTGATGTCTTCCAGGTTGATGCCGCCGAAGGTCGGTTCCAGCGACGCGATGATGTCGACCAGCTTGTCGGGGTCGCGCTCGTCGATCTCGATGTCGAACACGTCGATGCCGGCGAACTTCTGGAACAGGACGCCCTTGCCTTCCATCACCGGCTTGCCGGCGAGCGGGCCGATGTCGCCCAGGCCCAGCACGGCCGTGCCGTTGCTGATCACCGCCACCAGGTTGCCGCGCGCGGTGAGTTCGCTGGCGCGGTTGGGGTCCTCCACGATCGCCTCGCAGGCGAAGGCCACGCCGGGCGAGTACGCCAGGGCGAGGTCGCGCTGGGTCACCATCGGCTTGGTCGCGGCGACCTTGATCTTCCCGTGGGGGCTGAGGCGGTGGTAATCGAGCGCGGCTTGCTTGAGCTCGTTGGCGGACGGCGATTGTTCGGACATCAGGGCGGAAACCACGGGCGGGCCGGTGATTCTAGCCGTTTAACACCTTGGCCGAGGACGGCACGGTATGGCGGAAGCGCGACGGACGCCCGGAATCGCCGTTCTACAGGTCCGGCACGTGGCCGTCGGCGACGATCCTGTCGAGGCGGATGCGGTTGGCGAACAGCGAGAACGCGAGCATCCCGGCCAGGCCGTTCGCGCGCGCGACCCACTGCGGGAGCCAGCGCGCGGGCTTCAGGACGCCGGCGGCGAACAGGGGCTCGAAGCGCTGCACGTCGGCCAGGGTCATCTTGCCGGCGAACAGCCACCGGCACAGTTGCAGCTTGCGTTCGCGCAGGGCCCAGCGGAAGAAGGTGTGCACGCCCAACAGGCCGCGCAGGTAGACGATGTCCTTGGTGAAGGCGCTGCCGCCGGTGGTCGGCACCCCGCGGAACACGCGCTGCGCCGAGGCGAAGCCGTCCTCCGGCGTCTGGCCGGCGTCGAGGAAATAGCGGAACACCTCGATGAAATCCGCGCCGTCCAGCGCCATCGCCACCGCTTCGATGCGCAGGCTGATGCGCTTCATGCGGCCGATGTCGATGCTGCCGGTGATCTGCTCGGCGAAGGTCGCCAGCCCTTCCTGGGTCGCGGTGATGCGCGGCGAGGACAGCGCCAGGCTCGGCAACACCGGCTGCTGGCGGCCGTTGAGCGCGGTGAGCGAATGCACGAAGGCCTCGTGCTGGACGAGCTGGTGGCGGTCGTAATCGCTGAAGGCCGCGCCGAAGCGCAGGCGGATGCGCGTGGCGCCGGCGGCGGCCTTGGCGATCAGGTCCGGATCGAGCACGACGTCGATCATGCGGCCGTCGAAGTAGTCGTCCAGTTCGCGCTGCAGCTGCAACTGCAGCGCGGTGGCCGAGATGGTGACCTTCTCGGCCGGCGCCATCAGCTCGTGGTCGAGTTCGTCCGCGATGGAAATGAAGTGCCGCGCGGCGTCGCGGGTGGTCGGGCCCTCGCCGGGCAGGCATTCGTCGGGGCGGCCGAACAGCTGGATCGAGCGGTCGCCGACCGTCGCGGTGCCCAGGTTCTCGCACAGCGATGCGGCGATGGACCAGCTGCGGGCCGATTCGACCAGATATGCGCCCAGCGGATGCGCGGGATCGGCCTGGCGGGTGATCGCGTCCAGCTCGGCGCGCGCCAGGCTGAAGTCGAGCTTCGGGTATTCCGGATGCGGCAGATTCACCACGCCGCGGGCGTAATCGGCGAGGAAATGCGCCTCCTGCCCCGCCGGCCAGCTCACCAGCGCGAGCAGCCGGATGTCCTTCACGGCCTCGACCATGCGGGCGTCGAGGGCGGCGTGGTGGGCGATGTCGGGGGAGATGCTGTCCATCGCCGTTTACTCCTACCCCTTCTTGCAGGGGGAGGTCGGGTGGGGGGGCGCGGCGCGCAGCGCCGGTAACAAGCAGCCAGGCTCGCCGGCGCCGTGGACTTCACCCATCTCCACCCCCACAGCCATCGGGCATGGCCCGGTGGCGTTCGTCGCGACGCGCGCCATGACGCGCAACCGTCGCTCCTCGCCCCTGCAAGCAGGGGAGGGAGCAAAAGCGCCTGGAAGAGAGCGGTCAGTGCCGCCCATACTTCTCATCCAGCCGCTTGTTCAGCGCCTTGCCCTGCACCTTCTCCTCGGCCTTCTGCGCGCGGCGCGTGGCGAGACGGTTCGCCGCGCCGGCGACTTCCTCGCTCAGCTTGAGGTAGTTGGCGAAGCGCTGCGGATCGAGCTTGCCGGCCTCGATCGCCGCGCGCACCGCGCAGCCGGGCTCCTTCGCGTGCTTGCAGTCGCGGAAGCGGCACTGTTCGGCCAGCGCCTCGATGTCGCTGAAATTCTCCGCGACGTCTTCCTCGCCGGTGGGCTTGAGCTCGCGCATGCCGGGCGTGTCGATCAGGCACGCGCCCGAGGGCAGCGGGATCAGCGCGCGGTGCGTGGTGGTGTGGCGGCCGCGCGAATCGTGTTCGCGCACCTCGCCGGTCTTCATCTTCTCGATGCCCAGCAGCGTGTTGGTCAGCGTGGACTTGCCCGCGCCGGAGCTGCCGATCAGCACCGCCGTGCGCCCCGGCCCGAGCCATTCGCCAAGCGCGGCGACGCTGTCCGCCTCCTTCGCATTCACCGCGCGCACGGCCACGCCCTGCGCCGCGAGTTCGACCAGCGCCGCCATCGCATCGTCCACCGCGCCGGTGTCGGCCATAGCGGCCTGGTCGGCCTTGGTCAGCACGACCACCGGCTCCACGCCGCCGCCGCGCACGAGCAGCAGGTAGCGTTCGATGCGGCGCGGGTTGAAATCGGCGTCCAGCCCGCAGACGACGAAGACGGTGTCGACGTTCGCGGCGATCAGCTGCTGCTGGTAGTGCTCGCCGGCCGCGCCGCGCTTGATCGCGCTCCGGCGCGGCAGCAGCGCGACCGCCTTCTTGCCTTCGATGAGCAGCCAGTCGCCGACGCCGGGACGCTGCTCGATGGTGACCGTGCCCTTGCGATAGCCCGGCGGGCGCTGCCATTGCGGCAGCGATTCGACCGGGAAACCGGTGTCCGGGCCGTCCGCGACGACGTAGCCGCTGCGGTGCTGTTCGATCACCCGCGCCGGCCGGGCCTGCGGATGCGCCGCCATCACGGTGCGCCATTCCAGGTCGGCGGCGGACGCGCTCTCCGGCGCCGGCGCGTCCGCGGGGAGCGGCCAGCCGATCGCGCGGAGGTCGTCGAAGGTGGGCATCAAGGGCGGCGGTCGCGGGGGCTCATGGGCCCGGATTCTAGTGCGCCGCGCGCGCGGTGGGTGCCGGCGGACGCATCGGCGGCGCGACCGCGTTGGAAGCTTCGAAGGAGATCGCCGCGCCGATCGCGGTTTTCGAGCGGATTCCCCTGTGGATGGCGCCGGTTTCGGCTAGTCTGGCCGTCCGAACCCCCAATCCCCGCCGCAATGTCCCTGCCCCCCGTGAAGACCCGCGAACGCCTGTCCGAAGTCCGTTACGAGATCCGCGGCGAACTGGCACGGCGAGCCCGCGAGCTGGAGGGCCAGGGGCGCAAGCTGATCAAGCTCAACATCGGCAACCCGGGCGCGTTCGGCTTCCGCGCGCCGGAGCACCTGCAGCGCGCGATCGCCGACCGCATCGCCGACACCGATCCGTACACCCACCAGCAGGGCCTGCCGCAGGCGCGCGAGGCGATCGCCGCGTTCCACAAGCAGCGCGGCACGCCGAACGCGAGCCCGGAACGCGTGTTCGTCGGCAACGGCGTGAGCGAGCTGATCGACCTGTCGCTGCGCGCGCTGCTGAATCCGGGCGATGAAGTGCTGCTGCCCTCGCCCGACTACCCGCTGTGGTCGGCGGCGACGATCCTCAACGACGGCCGTCCGGTGTATTACCGCTGCCTGCCGGAAAACGGCTTCCTGCCCGATCCGGAGGAAATCGCGTCGCTGGTGTCGAACCGCACGCGGGCGATCGTGCTGATCAACCCGAACAACCCGACCGGCGCCGCGTATCCGCGCGAGCTGCTGGAGCGCATCGTCGCCGTCGCGCAGCGCCACAAGCTGCTGCTGATGTGCGACGAGATCTACGACTCGATCCTCTACGACGAAGCCGCGTTCACGCCGATCGCGCCGATCGCCGGCGACCTGCCGTGCCTGAGCTTCAGCGGCCTGAGCAAGGTGCATCGCGCCTGCGGCTGGCGCGTGGGTTGGGCGGTGCTGTCGGGCGATCCGGTCGCCAGCGGCAACCTGCACCACGCGATGGACCTGCTCGGTGCGCTGCGCCTGTGCGCGAACGTACCGGGCCAGTTCGCGATCGAAGCCGCGCTGCACGGCGAGGACACGATCGCGCCGCTGTGCGCACCGGGCGGCCGACTGTTCGAAGCGCGCCGCGCCGTGATCGAAAGCATCGAGCAGAGCCGCCACCTCGAACTCGTCGCGCCGGCCGGCGCGCTGTATGCGTTCCCGGCGGTGACCGGCGCGGCGGCGGAAGGCTTCGACGATCATCGTTTCGCGCTGGAACTGCTGGAGACCGAGGATGTCCTCGTCGTGCCGGGTTCCAGTTTCAACGTGCCCTATCGCAACCACTTCCGCGTGACGCTGCTGCCGCAGCCGGACGATCTGCGCGAAGTGTTCCGGCGCATCGAACGCCTGCTCGACCGCTACGCGCAGTCCGACGCGCGGGCCGCGGTGGCCTGATGGCGAGCGCGCCCGCCCCCGCGCTGTCGTTCCTCGCCCTGGGCGACAGCTACACCATCGGCGAAGGCGTGCCCGAAAGCGGTCGCTGGCCGGTGCAGCTGGCCGCGAAGCTGCGCGAGGAAGGCATCGCGCTGGCCGATCCACGCATCATCGCCACCACCGGCTGGACGACCGACGAGCTGGCCTGGGGCATCGACGGCGCCGAGCCGCTGGGCGAATGGGATTTCGTCACGCTGCTGATCGGCGTGAACAACCAGTACCGCGGTCGCAGCGCCATCGACTATCGCGGCGAGTTCGAAACCCTGCTGCAGCGTGCGATCCGCTACGCGCGCGGGCGCGCCGATCGCGTGCTGGTGCTGTCGATTCCCGACTGGGGCGTGACGCCGTTCGTGAAGACGACGAAGTCGACGCCGGAGCAGATCGCCACCGAACTCGACGCCTACAACGCCGCCACGCAGGTCGTGTGCGAGGCGCACGGGGTCGCGTTCGTCGACATCACGCCGGTGTCGCGCGAGCGCGGCGCGGAGCCGGAGATGCTCGCCGACGACGGCCTGCATCCGTCCGCGTCGATGTACACGCTGTGGACCGCGCAGGCGTTGCCGGTCGCGCGTTCGCTGCTGCAACGCTGAGGAGCCGACGACGTGAACGCCGACGGCCTCGCAGTCCGCCCGCTTCCGCCGCAGCGCGCGAACGACATCGCGCGCGCGTTCCTGCCGCGCTGGTACCGGCGCTACGACTACTACTACGCGCGCACCAAGCTCGGCACCGATCCGCTGTATCCGGGCGTGTGCGACGTGCTGCGCGGTACGCGCGCACCGCTGCTGGACATCGGCTGCGGCCTGGGCCTGCTCGCGCACGCCCTGCGCGGCGACGGGCAGACGATGGCGTATCGCGGCTACGACAACGATGCGGGGAAGATCGAACGCGCACGCGGCGCGGCGCGGCGCTGCGGGCTCGAGGGCGTGGAATTCGGCACGGCGGACCTCGGCGCGCAGCTGCCGTCGCATCGCGGCAGCGTCGCGCTGCTGGACGTGATGCAGTTCGTGCCCGAAGACGCGCAGGTGCGCGCCATCGACGCATGTATCGCGATGCTGGAACCGGGCGCGAAGCTGGTGATCCGCACGGGGCTCGCCGACGGCAGCCATCGCGCGCAGGTCACGCGGGCCGTGGATGTGTTCGCCAAGGTCGTGGGCTGGATGAACGCCGCGCCGATCCACTATCCCGATGCGGAGATGCTGCGCGCGCGTTTCGATGCGGCGGGGCTGCGTTCGGAATTCGTGTCGCTGCGCGGGAATACGCCGTTCAACAATTTCCGGATCGTGGCGACGCGCGACGTTTGAGTCTGCTCTTGTAGCCCGGGTAAGCGGAGCGCACCCGCGGCGGGCAACGATCGGCGCGACTTACCCCGAGTGCGCTTCGCGCACCCGGGCTACCAACGCGGCATCGAGCTCCTCCGGCAACACCGTCCCGAACCCGAGCGCCTTCAACCGCACCAGCAACGTCGCCAGTGTTTCGACATTGCGTCCGTGCGCGGCGCCTTCGTGCAGCAGGACGATCGCGCCTGGCGCGAGATCGCGTTCGATACGCGCGACGACGCTGGCCGGATCGCGTAGCACCGCATCGTACCCGCGCGCCGACCACGCGACGCGCGCCAGACTGTGACGCTTGAGCGATGCGGCGACGAACGGGTTCGCCATCCCCACCACCGCGCGGAACCAGTGCGGGCGCGTCCCGCTGAGAAACGTGAGCGCGGACTGCGCCTGGTCGATCTGCGCGCGCATCGCCCGCGGCGGCAACGCCCAGAACCACGCCTGCGGATGCGTGTGGCTGTGCTGGCCGATGCCGTGACCGCGGCGGACGATCTCGGTCACCAGGTCCGGCCGCGCCTGGGCACGTTCGCCGACGAGGAAGAACGTCGCCTTCGCGTCGTGTGCGTCGAGCAGGTCGAGCATCGGCCGCGTGTCGTCGGATGGGCCGTCGTCGATGGTGAGCCAGACGAGGTGTTGATCGGTGGGCAATCGGCTCAGCACCGGACTCAGCAGGCGCGAGCGCGGATGCAACGTCGCCCAGACCAGCGTGGCGTGGGTGATCAGAAGCGCCGGCAAGCCGGCCTTCCAGCCCCAGAGCCACCAGATCGCGACGACCGCGAGTTGGGAAGCGGCGAACAGCCAGGACCAGGCGTGCGGATGGCGGGGAGGCTGGTGGAGGGAAGAGGCGCTCATGACCGAAATGGTAATGCTCACGGACCTGGAACCCCGCCTCCGCCGGGATGGCGGTGATCGGTCCCAGCTTTCGCCGGTGAGGCGCCCGCCCGCCTTGCCAAACCCCGCCGCCGCCCCCACATGCACCCCATTCCCATCCGGTAACCCGCCATGTCGCTCGACCCCGCGCTGCGTTCGCGCATCGAAACCCTGCTGCAGTCCAACCGCGTCGTCCTGTTCATGAAGGGCGCGCCCGAAGCGCCGCAGTGCGGGTTCTCGGCCAAGGCCGTGGGCGTGCTCAACGCGCTGCTCCCGCAGGGCTACGCGCACGTGAACGTGCTGGCCGACGCGGAGATCCGCGAGGGCATCAAGCAGTACGGCAACTGGCCGACGATCCCGCAGCTGTACATCGACGGCGAGCTCGTCGGCGGCAGCGACATCGTCGAGCAGATGGCCGGCAGTGGCGAGCTGCACAGCGCGCTCGGTTTGCCGCCGCCGGATCGCCGCCCGCCGGAGTTCACCATCACGCCCGAGGCGCTGGACATGCTGCGCAGCGCGATCGACAACGCCGGCGGCGGGTACGCCGTGCAGATCGACATCGACGCGCGCTACAACGTGCGCCTGCAGCTGGCGCCGATCGACGCCAACGCGGTGGCCATCGAGATCGAAGGCGTGCGCCTCCAGACCGATGCGCTGCAGGTGCGCCGCGCCGACGGCATCAGCATCGACTGGGTCGACGACGAACGCGGTCGCGGCCTGTCCGTGCATCACCCGCTGGCCGCGCCGGCGGTGCGTTCGATCAGCCCGCACGAAGTCGACGCGCGCGTGCGCGCCGGCGCGTTGCGACTGGTGGACGTGCGCCCGGCCGATGAACGCGCCCTCGCCGCCGCGCCGGTGGCTTTCGATACGCTCGACCACGGCATCGAGGCGCTGCAGTCCCTATCGAAGGACACCCCGATCGCGTTCCTGTGCCATCACGGCGGACGCAGCCAGCAGGCGGCCGAGCACTTCCGCGGCCTGGGCTTCCGTGAGGTCTACAACGTCGTCGGTGGCATCGACGCCTGGGCCGACTTCGACGCCGCGATTCCGAAGTACTGATCCGCGGCACGGGCTCGATCCCGATCCACCCACCCGCCCCGGAGTGCGGCGAAGCGCTCGCTTCGCCGCATCCGCGTCACCGTTCGCCGCACCACGCCGCAAACGGCGCACCGCACCGCCTAGGCTGAAAGCGTCGGCGTTCGCCGCATCGCTTTCCCGAACGCCGTAGCCGCTCCCCGGACCCCGCGTCCACGGCTACGGCGTTTTCTTTTTGGCGTCAGAATCCGCCTCCCGCGTCGAGGTAGGCCTGTTCCTCGCGCGTCGATTCGCGCCCCAGGATCGTGTTGCGATGGGGGAACCGGCCGAAGCGCGCGATGACGTCGCGATGCCGGCGCGCGTAATCGAGATAGGCGCGTCCGGATTCGCCTTCCAGCGTCGATGCGAGCGCGACGGAGCGCTCCTGGTCGGCCATCGCTTCGGAATGTTCGAAAGGCATGTAGAAGAACGGACGCAGCAGCGGCTGGACGGCGAGGTCGTCGCCGCGGTCGATCGCGCGACCGGCGTAATGCCTTGCGAGGGAATCGGTCGCGAACGCATGCCCGGTGTTGCGGAAGACGTTGCGCGGGATCTGGTCGAGCAGGATCGTCAGCGCGAGCGCACCTTCGGCGGTGTCCATCCAGTGGTCGAGTTCGCGCCGCGCGGCGGCGAAATGCGCGTCGAGGAAATCGCTTCGGCAGCGCGCGTCGAACGCGTCGTCGCGCCCGAACCAGCGGTCGTACCCGGCGTCGTGCCAGAAGGCGAGGAGGTCCTGCGGGGTCGTCGGCATCGTCGTGTTGGATTGGGGGTGTGGGGAGCGTAACGAAGTCGGGGGGAGGGTGGGTGTCGGGGGATTGCGTGTGTTGGGGTCGGGGATTGGGCTTGCGGGGGGTTCCCGATGTCTTACCTTCGGCCTGGGGGATGACTTCATGCGCGGCGTGTTTCGGCCTTCGCCCGTCCCTGCCTCGCTGCCGCCGGGAAAGAGCTTCGGCATCGCGAGTGCGAGCTGCATCGCTCGTCCCGACCCTCACCCCAACCTCTCTCCGCTCTGCACTCCCTCCGGTCGCCGGAGGGAGAGGGGCTCAACCACTCACAACGACTCATCCCCCAGCTGCGTCTCCAACTCGTTGCTCCACAACTCGGTGATGCTCTCCAGCGTCACGGCGTGGATCAGCGGGCGGACCGCGCCGCCGGCGTAGGACTGCGAGACGAAACGCGCGTAACGGTCGCGGAACTGCAGCCAGCTGCGGTGCGCGTCGTCGAACACCGCGAGCGTTTCGTCGTCGAGCTGTCGCCGCAGGTGCGTCACCACCGTCGCCAGCCGCGCATCGGCACGATGGAATTCCTCCAGCGCCTGCTGGTTCATGTCGCGCTGGGTGACGGCGGCATCGTCGCTTTGTCGCGCCACTTCCTCGGCCTTGGTGAAGTAGTTGTCGGCGATGCGCGCCGCCGTTTCGGCCTTGCCGATCAGTCGCTGCTCGAAGCGGCGCAGGTCGTCGAGGTTGGTGTTGGATTCGTCGAGCCCCTGCTTGAGGTCGAGCAGTTTCTGGTTGCGCTCGATCGCCTCCACCGCGCTGCGTTTCTCGACGCGGCGCTGGACGAAGTAGAACGCCCAGGTCAATGCGGCGCCAAGCGCCAGGTAAAGCAGGTTGTCCATGATCGCCCTCCCCCGTTCTCCCTGATTTCGAGGACACAGTGTGCCCGCGGGAGGTCGCATGCACTGCGACCTCGTGCCGGAGTCGGAAAGATGACGATTCAGGTGGGGTTGGCCGTTCCGGGGCCGCGCTGGCCGTCTGAATACAGGAGCGGCGCGATTACGGCCGGGAGCCTCGACGGCGCGTTGACGCGGTCTCCACAAGACTGAACCGGCGACCTTCGTTCCCGGCCCACAGGGCCTTCGCTACGCTCGCACACGCCGCACCCGGACCCTGCTCCGCTTCCCATCCCCTGAGGGAAATCCCATGAAACAGCTGCTCCTCGCCCTGTCGCTGGTAGGCCTGTTCGTTCCCGGCCATGCCATCGCCTACAGCTACGATTGCTTCCTCGTCTGCACCCCGGCCCGCGTCTACTGCCAGCCGTCGGGCGTGCCGATGCCCCCCATCGCGAAGATCTGCGGCGTCCGCAAGGCGATCGCGCCGGATTCGCTAACCACCTCGCTGTCCACGTTCGACGAATCGCAGGCGACCGCGCCCGCGTGCGTCGCGCAACAGGTGTTCGACGAGGACACGCAGACGTACGACTGGCAGATGGTGTGCGACTGACACCACCCCGACGTTGGGGCGCGACAGCGAAGGCCGGCATGCGCCGGCCTTCGTCTTTCCCGACCCTATTCGTCGAAACGCAGGTGGCGCACCGACTTGCCGTTACGGCGGATCAGCTTCAGCGCCTCGATGCCGACGTTGATGTGGTTGGCGACGTAGTCGGCGCTGACGCGCGCATCCGACGCTTCGGTCTTCACGCCTTCGGGGATCATCGGCTGGTCCGACACCAGCAGCAGCGCGCCGCAGGGAATGCGGTTGGCGAAGCCGGCGGCGAAGATCGTCGCCGTTTCCATGTCGATGGCCATGCAGCGCATCGCGCGCAGGCGCTCCTTGAAGGCGTCGTCGTGTTCCCACACGCGGCGGTTGGTGGTGTAGACGGTGCCGGTCCAGTAGTCCAGCGCGAGGTCGCGGATCATCGTCGACACCGCGCGCTGCAGCGCGAAGGCCGGCAGCGCGGGCACCTGCGGGGGCAGGTAGTCGTCGCTGGTGCCTTCGCCGCGGATCGCGGCGATCGGCAGGATCAGGTCGCCCAGCTGGTTCTTCTTCTTCAACCCGCCGCACTTGCCCAGGAACAGCACCGCCTTGGGCGAGACGGCGCTGAGCAGGTCCATGATCGTCGCGGCATTCGGGCTGCCCATGCCGAAGTTGATCATGGTGATGCCATCGTGCGTGCAGCTGGGCATCGGGCGGTCCAGGCCGACCACGGGCGCGCCGGTCATGCGCGAGAAGATGTTCACGTAGCCGCCGAAATTGGTCAGCAGGACGTGCTCGCCGAACTGGTCGAGCGGCACGCCGGTGTAGCGCGGCAGCCAGTTGTCGACGATCTGTTCCTTGTCTTTCATCGGGGTTTGCTCCTCTTGTAGTTGTGTGTGTCGCAAGACGCCGACGTATGGCGCCTAATCGGGCATTGTGTCACGCCGCCCATGACCATCGTCAGGGTTGGCAGGGTGTCGCCGGCACGGCTACGGTGCGAAGGTTGTGAGCCGCACTTTCCCGGGGACCTCCATGCTTCGACCACTCGCCGCCGCGCTGATCGCGGCGCTGGCGATCGGCGCCGCGCACGCCGCGCCGCCCGATTCGCAGGCCAACACGTCGGCCAAGTCGCCGGCCTCCCGCTTCACCGAAGACCCGTATCCGAGCACCTACCAGCGCATCGCCGCCGCGCCGGTGCTGATTTCCGGCGCGACCGTGCTGACCGGCACCGGCCAGCGGCTGGATGGCGCCGACGTCCTGCTGCAGGACGGCAAGGTCGTCGCGGTCGGCACTGGGCTGCAGGCGCCGGCCGGCGCGACGCGCGTGGACGGCACCGGCAAGTGGGTGACGCCGGGCCTGATCGACGTGCACTCGCACCTGGGCGTCTATCCCAGCCCCGGCGTCAGCGCGCACAGCGACGGCAACGAGATGACCGCGCCGGTGACCCCGAACGTGTGGGCCGAGCATTCGGTGTGGCCGCAGGACCCGGGCTTCGCCGCGGCGCTCGCCGGCGGAATCACGTCGCTGCAGGTGCTGCCCGGCAGCGCGAACCTGATCGGCGGCCGCGGCGTGACGCTGAAGAACGTCGCCGCCACGACCTACCAGGGCATGAAATTCCCGGGCGCGCCGTGGGGCCTGAAGATGGCCTGCGGCGAGAACCCCAAGCGCGTCTACGGCGGCAAGAGCGGCCCGGCCACGCGCATGGGCAACGTCGCCGGCTACCGCGCGGCGTTCATCGACGCCAGCGAATACCTCACCAAAAACGGCGGCAAGAAGAAGGACGAGCCGGAGAAGAAGCGCCGCTGGTGGCAGTCGGCCAACGACGCCGGCGAGAGCGACAAGGACACCGGCGGCAAGCGCGACCTCAAGCTCGACACGCTGGCGGGCGCGATCAACGGCGACATCCGCGTGCACATCCACTGCTACCGCGCCGACGAGATGGCGGTGATGCTCGACCTGGCGAAGGAATTCGGCTTCAAGGTCGCCGCGTTCCACCACGGCGTGGAGGCCTACAAGCTGGCCGACCGCCTCGCCGCCGAGAACGTCTGCGGCGCGCTGTGGGCCGACTGGTGGGGCTTCAAGATGGAAGCCTTCGACGGCATCCAGGAAAACATCGCCCTGGTCGATCGCCCGCCCAACAGCTGCGCGATCGTGCATTCGGATTCGGAGGAAGGCATCCAGCGCCTCAACCAGGAAGCGGCGAAGGTGATGGCGCACGCGAAGCTCGCCGGCATGGACATCCCGCCCGAGCGCGCGATCCGCTGGATGACGCAGAACGCGGCGAAGTCGCTGGGCATCGAGGCCGAAACCGGCACGCTGGAGCCGGGCAAGATGGCCGACGTGGTCGTGTGGAACGGCAATCCCTTCAGCGTCTACGCGCACGCCGAGCAGGTGTACATCGACGGCGCGCGCGTGTTCGACCGCAACGACCGTTCGCGCCAGCCGGTGTCGGACTTCATGCTGGGCCAGGGCGCCGCGGCCGGCAGCAGCACGGGAGGTGTGCAGTGAGGCGTTTCATCGAGTTCCGCCGTTCGCGGCACAACCGCCCGGCCGACACCTTCGAACTGGCCTGCTGCGAGCACGACGGCGGCTGGTCGCGGTGGGTTTCGCCGACGCGCAGCTTCCTGCTGATCGGCCTGCTGCTGGCGTCGGTGGGCGCCGGCGCGCAGGAGCTGCTGATCCGCAACGCCACCGTGCATACCGCAACGGCACAGGGCACGTTGAAGAACGCGGACGTGCTGGTGTCCGGCGGCACCGTCCGCGCGGTCGGCACCGGTCTGTCGGCACCGGCCGGCGCTCAGGTGATCGACGCGCAGGGCCGGCCGGTGACGCCGACGCTGTTCGGCGGCATCACGGAGATCGGCCTGGAGGAAGTCTCCGGCGAGAAGGACACCGTCGACGACACGCTCGCGCTCGGCGCCGACACCAAGCAGATGACGGTGCGGCCGGAGTTCGACGTGACGCTGGCGTACAACCCGGATTCGATCCTGGTCCCGGTCACGCGCATCGAAGGCATCGGCTGGACCCTGCTCGGCGCCGGTACCGCGGCGGGCGGTTCGATCGTCGCCGGCCAGGGCGGCATCGTGCGCCTTGACGGCAGTGCCGATCCGATCGGCCCGCGCGAGCTGTTCCTGCGCATCGGCGGCGATGCGGCCGGGCTGTCGGGCAATTCGCGCGCGGCGCAATGGATGATCCTCGACCAGCTGATCGACGAAGTGCGCGGGCGCATCCCGCCCGACGCGAACGCCGCGCTGCTGACGCCGGCCGGCCGCGCCGCGCTGGCGAAGTACCTCAACGGCGGCGGTCGCGTGGTCGTGTCGGTCGATCGCGCCGCCGACATCCGCCAGCTGCTGCGCTGGTCGCAGCGCCACGGCGTGCGCGTGGCCATCGCCGGCGGCGCGGAGGCGTGGCGCGTGGCGCCGATGCTCGCGTCGGCGAAGGTGCCGGTGTTCGTCAATCCGCTGGGCAACCTGCCTTCGGATTTCGACAAGCTCGGCTCCACGATGGAGAACGCGGCGCGCCTGCGCGCGGCGGGCGTGCAGGTCGGCTTCACCCAGGCCGGCGATGCCTCGCACAACGCGCGCAAGATCCGCCAACTGGCGGGCAACGCGGTCGCCAACGGGCTGCCGTGGGACGACGGCCTCGCGGGCCTGACCCGCGTGCCGGCGGAAACCTTCGGCGTCGCCGATCGTCTCGGCAGCATCGCCCCGGGCAAGCGCGCCGACCTGGTGATGTGGAGCGGCGATCCGCTCGAAGTGAACGCAGTGGCGTTGCAGGTGTGGATGGACGGCCGCGCGATCGAGATGCGCAGCCGCCAGACGGAACTGCGCGACCGTTACCTGCGCACGGCATCGCCGGCGGCGGAGGGTGGGTTGCCGCGGGCGTATCCGGCGTCGGGTCGGTGAGTGCTTGAGCCCTGCTCCTGATACCAGCCCGCTGCTAGCCCCTCTCTCATCGGGAGAGGGGTTGGGGTGAGGGGTGACGGAGCGTCAACTCCGAAGACCCGATGCATCGCTGCACTTTCGGTTTGACTTGCCCTGCGTCGCCGAACAAACAGCCTTTGTAGCCCGGGTAAGCGAAGCGCACCCGGGGGCGCGACCACTTCGCTCACCCCGGGTGCGCTTCGCTTACCCGGGCTACAAGAACGTCGGCATGGCTCGAGAGGGCGGGCCTGGGCCCGGCGTTCGCCGGGATGACGCCGGTCGTTTGCTTCGCTTTCGATCGATGAGGCTCCGGTTTCGCCGGCGCACCGACGCCGGCTTATCCTGACCGCCTCGGACCGCCCACCGGCGCGCCACGCACAGGACATCACCATGCCGCCCCTGCCCCACGTCGACTTCAACTGGCTCGCCGCGATCTCCGCCGCCGTCTCCGCCTTCGTCCTCGGCGGCATCTGGTACGGCCCGCTGTTCCAGCGCGCCTGGTGCCGCGAGGCCGGCATCGATCCGGACCGCAAGCCCGGCCATCCGAAGCGCATCTTCGCCACCGCCTTCGTGTGCAGCCTGCTGTCGGCGGTGATGTTCGCCAACTTCCTGCCGCCCACCGCGACCGCCGCGGACGGGTTCGGTGCCGGCTTCGTGGTCGGCCTGTTCTTCGTGGCGATGAGCTTCGGCATCAACTACGCCTTCGCCCAGCGCAGCCTGAAGCTGTGGATGATCGACGCCGGCTACCACATCGCGCAGTTCAGCCTGTACGGGCTGATCCTGGGCGCCTGGCACTGAGGGAGCACCGCATGGACGCGCCGCTGACCTGGTATTTCGACTTCATCTCGCCGTTCTCCTACCTGCAGTGGCAACGGCTGAAACCGCTGCTGCGCGAACGCGAGGCCGCGGGCGCGCCGGTGCGGCTGGTGCCGATCGTGTTCGCCGCGGTGCTCGATGCGCGCGGGCAGAAGGGCCCCGCCGAAATCCCCGGCAAACGTGAGTTCACCTATCGCCACGTGTTGTGGCTCGCGCGCCAGGCCGGCGTGCCGCTGCGCTTCCCGCCGGCGCATCCGTTCAACCCGCTGGCCTCGCTGCGGCTGAGCATCGCCGCCGGCAACAGGCCCGAGGCGGTGGATTCGGTGTTCGACTGGATCTGGAACCAGGGCCGCGCCGGCGACAGCGTCGAGGCGCTGGTGCCGGTGATGGCCGCGCTGGACGTCCCGGCCGAAGCGCTCGAATCCGACGCCACCAAGGCCGCACTGCGCGCCAACACCGACATCGCGATCGCCGCCGGCGTCTACGGCGTGCCGACGCTGGCGGTGGGCAGCGAGCTGTTCTGGGGCAACGACTCGTTCGACTTCGCCCTGGCCACGATCTCCGACCCGGCCCTGCTGCAGGACGAGGAAATGCGCCGCGTCAGCGAACTCCCGGTGGGGTTGCAGCGCCGACGCTGACGCGCAGCGTCATGCGGCGGCGCCACACGGACTTCCATCGCGGAAAGGGTATGCTGGCCGTCACACTTCGACGCCAGCGCTCATTCCGGGAGGGGAACCATGCGCATCGGACTCGTTGTCGACTCCGCCTGCGACCTGCCTTTGCATTACCTGGAACAGCACGAGGTCACCGTGCTGCCGATCACCGTACGCATCGGCGAGGCGGTGCTCGCCGACCATCGCGACGAACAGGCCACCCTGGAGTTCCTGCACGCGCACGTCGCCGAGCGCGGCCATGAAGCGCAGACCATGCCGTACACGGTCCAGCAGATCCAGGACCTGTTCCTGCAGCGGCTGGTGATCGATTACGACTACGTCTTCTGCATGACCATCACGAAGACGCGCAGCCCGATCTTCGACAACGCGCAGCAGGCGAGCTTCGCCATCCTCAACGACTACAAGGCCGTGCGTGCCGCCGCCGGCAACGCGACGCCGTTCGCCTTGCGCGTGGTCGATACGCAGAACCTGTTCGCCGCGCAGGGCGTCACGGCGGTGGAAGCCATCCGCCTGCGCGCCGCGGGCGAAGGCGCGCCGAAGATCCGCGCACGCCTGGAACACCTCGCGCTGCACACGCAGGGCTACATGGTGCCGCCCGATCTCTACTACCTGCGCAATCGCGCGCGCGCCAAGGGCGATCGCAGCGTCGGCCTGCTCAGCGCGGCGCTCGGCAGCGCGCTGGACATCAAGCCGATCCTGCACGCCAATCGCGGCGAGACCGGCCCGGTGGCGAAGATCAAGGGATTCGAACCGGCGGTGCAGAAGCTGTTCGAACATGTCGCCCAGCGCGTGGAGCGCAACGAACTGCTCACGCCCACGATGTGCCTGAGCTACGGCGGCGAACTCGACGGCCTGCGCGCGCTGCCCGGCTACGAACGCCTGCGCGATGCGTGCGCGTCGAACAACGTGGAGCTGTTCGAAAGCGTGATGAGCCTGACGGGCATGGTGAACGTCGGCAAGGGCGCGGTCGTCGTCGGCTTCGCGGCGGAAGGGCAGAAGTTCGCGGGTTGAGGCGAAGCGGCGCGGAACGGGAAACGAGCAGGAACACCGCTCGCGCCTTTCCGTCTCTCGTTCCTCTCCGCTCGTTCCTCAACCATCACGCCCGCCGGACCGGCCCAACCCTAAACTAAGGGTTTCCGAGAAGGAGACCCACGATGGCCACGCGCTACTACATCCGCCTGCCCGACGCGCAACGCGCGCGCGGCGGCGATCCGTCGCTGTCTTTCACCGCGGTCAGTCCGGAAGGCTTCGCCGAACAGTTGCAGTCCGCATTGCGCGAGCCGTCGCTGTTCGAACGCTGGAAGTCGAAGCAGGACGATCCCGACGCGATCGATCCCGCGCTCGGCGAAACCGATCCCGGCGCCGTCGTGCAGGGCGCGCAGGACGACCTGCACGTCGACCTGGTCGCGACCACGCGCATCGGCGGCGAGATCCTGCGCCAGCGGCTGCGCTGGCTCGCGGGCAGCGCGTGGGAGCTGCGCGACGTCACGGCCGCATGAGCGCACGCCTGTTGTCCTGGAGCGGCGGGAAGGATGCCGCGTGGACGCTGCATTTCATGCGCGAGCGCGGCGACGACGTCGTCGGCCTGCTGACCACCGTGACCGAAGGTTACGAGCGCGTGTCGATGCAGGGCATCCGCCGCGAGGTGCTGCATGCGCAGGCGCAGGCCACCGGATTGCCGCTGATCGAGGCGCGCATTCCGCCGCAGTGCGACAACGCCACGTATGAAGCGGCCTTCGCCGATGCCCTGTCGCGGGCGCGGGAACAGTGGCCCGGCCTGGACACCATCGCGTTCGGCGATCTGTTCCTCGCCGACATCCGTGCATGGCGCGAGGCGACGTGCGGCGCGCACGGCTGGCGCATCGACACGCCGCTGTTCGGACACGACACCGCGCAACTCGGCCGCGCGATGATCGACGGTGGCCTGCGCGCCCGCCTGTGCTGCATCGACACGCAGCAACTCGACGCGCGTTTCGCCGGTCGCGCGTTCGATGCGACGCTGTTCGCCGACCTGCCCGACGGCTGCGACCCGTGCGGCGAGAACGGCGAGTTCCACACGCTCGTATACGAAGGGCCGATGTTCCGCGCCCCGTTGCGGGTGTGCGAGGGCGAAACGGTGCTGCGCGACGGCCGCTTCGCCTATACCGACTTCACGCTGGCCTGACGACTACGCCTTCAGCGCCGCGGCGTGATGCGCGATGTGATCGCCGATGAAGCTGGCGATGAAGTAGTAGCTGTGGTCGTAGCCCGGCTGGATGCGCAGTTCGAGCGGATGCCCGGCCGCCTCGCAGGCTTCGCGCAGGCGCTGCGGCTGCAGCTGCGTGGCGAGGAATTCGTCGGCCTCGCCCTGGTCGACCAGCAGCGGCAGGCGTTCGGTCGCCGACGCGATCAGCGCCGTCGTATCCCACGCCTTCCACGCCTCGCGGTCCTCGCCCAGGTACGCCGCGAACGCCTTCTGCCCCCACGGCACCTGCGTCGGCGCGACGATCGGCGAGAACGCCGACACACTGCGATAGCGCCCCGGATTCTTCAGCGCGACGACCAGCGCGCCATGGCCGCCCATCGAATGCCCGCTGATCGAACGCGCCTGGGTCGCGGGGAACTGCGCCTCGATCAACGCCGGCAGCTCGCGCGAGACGTAGTCGAACATGCGGTAATGCGCGGACCACGGCGCCTGCGTCGCGTCGACGTAGAAGCCCGCGCCGACGCCGAGGTCGTAGCCGTCCGCATCGGCGACACCCGGCCCGCGCGGGCTGGTGTCGGGCGCGACCAGGATCACGCCGTGCTCCGCCGCATACCGCTGCGCGCCGGCCTTGGTGATGAAGTTCTGCTCGGTGCAGGTGAGCCCGCTCAGCCAGTACAGCACCGGACACGACCGCTGCTCGGCCTGCGGTGGCAGGTAGACGCCGAAGGTCGTCTCGCAGTCGAGCGAAGTCGAGTGATGGCGGTAGACGTGTTGCCAGCCGCCGAAGCAGGCGCGGTGTTCGATGCGGTCCATGATTCGTGATTCGTGATTCGTGATTCGTGATTCGTGATTCGTGATCGTGATGATCTTCGCGCCGTGAAGCGGGATCCGTGCTCTTTCCAATCACGAATCACGCTTCACGAATCACGGCTTTCAGTAGTGGATCACGCTGCGGATCGACTTGCCCTCATGCATCAGGTCGAACGCCTCGTTGATCTCGTCCAGCGGCATCGTGTGGGTCACGAACGGCGCGAGTTCGATGTCGCCGCGCATCGCGTCCTCGACCATGCCCGGCAGCTGCGTGCGGCCCTTCACGCCGCCGAACGCCGTGCCCATCCACTTGCGCCCGGTGACCAGCTGGAACGGACGCGTGCTGATCTCCTGCCCTGCGCCGGCGACGCCGATGATCACCGACTGGCCCCAGCCGCGATGCGCGCATTCCAGCGCGGCGCGCATCACGTTGACGTTCCCGATGCATTCGAAGGAATGGTCCACGCCCCAGCCGGTCATCTCGACGATCACCTGCTGGATGGGATTGTCGTGATCCTTCGGATTCACGCAGTCGGTCGCGCCCATGCTGCGCGCGAGTTCGAACTTCGACGGATTGGTGTCGATGGCGATGATGCGGCCGGCCTTCGCCTGGCGCGCGCCCTGGATCACCGCCAGACCGATGCCGCCCAGGCCGAACACCGCGACGCTGTCGCCTTCCTGCACCTTCGCCGTGTTGTGCACCGCGCCGATGCCGGTCGTCACGCCGCAGCCCAGCAGGCAGACGTGCTCGTGGTTCGCCTCGGGATTGATCTTCGCCAGCGAGACCTCGGCGACGACGGTGTATTCGCTGAAGGTCGAGCAGCCCATGTAGTGGTACAGCGGCTGGCCGTTGTACGAGAAGCGCGTGGTGCCGTCGGGCATCACGCCCTTGCCCTGCGTCGCGCGCACGGCGACGCACAGGTTGGTCTTGCCGGACTTGCAGAACAGGCATTCGCCGCATTCGGCGGTGTACAGCGGAATCACGTGGTCGCCCGGCTTCACGCTGGTGACGCCCTCGCCCACTTCGACCACGACACCCGCGCCTTCATGGCCGAGCACGCACGGAAACAGGCCTTCCGGATCGTCGCCGCTGAGCGTGAACGCGTCGGTGTGGCACACGCCGGTGTGGGTGATCTTCACCAGCACCTCGCCGGCCTTGGGCGGCGCGACGTCGATTTCGACGATCTGCAAGGGCTGCCCTGCGGCGAAGGCGACGGCGGCACGGGATTTCATGGCGACTCCTGGAATGGCGTGGGAACGGGGGAACGAGGTTCGTGCGATGCGGCTACTTCAGATACGAGCGGACCAGTCCGGCGAGTTCGGCCACGCGCGCCTCGCGCTGCTGCGCGGAGGTCGCGGCGTGGCCGAATTCCTCGCGGATGTGCGCTTCCAGCACTTCGGACATGAGCCCGTTCACCGCGCCGCGGATGGCCGCGATCTGTTGCAGCACCGCACCGCAGTCGGCGCCGGCGTCGAGCGCGCGTTCGAGCGCCTCGGCCTGGCCCTTGATGCGGCGGATGCGGGCCTGGACGCGCTTCTTTTCTTCAGGGGAATGCGGCACGTCGGCAGCCCAGCTGGGTACTGGGGTGGAGTATACGGCATGGCAGGAAGAGGCGAGGAGGAACGAGAAACCGGTGTTCGCTCTCCAGGTTCTCGTCCCTCACCCCTCGTTTCCTGTTCCTCAGGGCATCCGCGCCGCCGCCGACGTCGGCGGGAACTGCGCGAACATGCGGTCCACGCTCAACTGCATGGCGTTGGTCTGGGCGACGGGCGATTCGGGCACGGTGCCCATGGCGATCCCGCGCCACAGAGGCCGCTGCGTCTGCGCGTCGAACATGTCGAGCACGATCGTGCCGTAGGTGTAATCGCGTACGGTGGTGGTGGTGTTGAAGCTTCCCCACGCGCCCCAGCCCGGGCCCCAGCAGCAGCGCCCCCAACCCCAGCCGCCCCACATCGGACCGGTGTCCCAGGTGTCGATGCGCATGCGGCGCTCGGTGACGATCGTGCCGGCGAGCGTGACCTGCGCGTTGGTCGACTGCGTCCATCCGCGCTCGCGCAGCTTCGCGTCGATGGCGGCGACCAGGCGTTGCGTCTGCAGCGGCGAGAACCCTTCCGGCCGCTGCGTCCACCGGTACGTCTGGTACTGCCCGAAGTTCACGGCCGGGTCGTAGTCGGTGAACACGGCCGGCGTGGTGGCGCATCCCGCGATTAGCGAGACGGCGAGAAGAATGGGAACGGAACGTTTCATGGCCGGCTCCCGCGGTGACGGCGATTCGAGAATACGCCGGCGCGGGAGCGGGACGCGTGAAACGGCGCGGGTGTACCTGAATGGTTCAGGTCGTGCGCGACGCCTGCGCTGTTGTAGCCCGGGCAAGCGAAGCGCACCCGGGTTGGAAAGGCGACCACGTCCCCGGGTGCGCTTCGCTTACCCCCGGGCTACAAAAGAGTCGTCTTCCAGGGGACATCGCCCATCGACATCGGATGAGTCGCGCAGCGCGACTCATCCGGTGTTCTGTATCCCCGCCGAAATCCCGTTCACCGTCGCCACCAGCGCCTGGTACAGCGCGTCGTCCGGTCGCCCCGCCTCGCGCCACCGCGCCAGCAGGTCCACCTGCAGCAGGCTGATCGGATCCACGTACGGATTGCGCAACCGGATCGACTGCCGCAGCCGGTAATCGCCCGCCAGCAGCTCGCCGCTGCCCTTGATCGCCAGCACCGCGTCGCGGGTGCGTTCGAACTCCTCCGCGATGCCCGGATGGAACCGCGCGTGCAGCTCGCCGGCCAGCAGCGAGTAACGCTCGAAAATGCCCGGATCGGATTTGGCGAGCATCATTTCCAGGTCGTCGATCAAGGTGCCGAAGAACGGCCAGTCCTGCGCCATCTCGGCCAGCGTGTCGCGGCCGTGCGTGTCCAGCGCGCGCTGCAGCGCGGTGCCGACGCCGTACCACGCGGTCAGCCCGGCGCGATTCTGCGACCACGCGAACACCCACGGGATCGCACGCAGCGAACCGACGTCGCCGGAGCCCGCGCGCTTGCTCGGACGCGAGCCGATGCGCAACCGTTCGATCACGTCGATCGGCGTGGCGGCACGGAAATACGCGGGAAAGTCAGAGTTCTCGTGCACCAGCGCGCGGTAGTGCGCGCGCGCGTCGCGCGAGAGTTCGCCGGCGATCTCGCGCCAGCGAGCTTCGCGCGGCTCCGGCGGACGCGGGCGCAACGTCGCGCGCAGCACGGCGCCGGTCGCCTGTTCGAGGTTGCGCAACGCGATCGCGCGGATGCCGTACTTGCGATGGATCACCTCGCCCTGCTCGGTCAGACGCAGGTAGCCGTCGACCGAACCGCGCGGCGCGGCGATCACCGCGCGCTCGGTCTTGCCGCCGCCGCGGCTGATCGAACCGCCGCGGCCGTGGAAGAACGCGATGCGCACGCCGCTTTCGCGCGCGAGCTCGGCCAGCGCGATCTGGGTGCGCTGCAACGCCCAGCGCGAGGCGAGCATGCCGCCGTCCTTCGCGCTGTCGGAATAGCCGAGCATCACCACCTGGCGGTTCCCGCGCGCGGCCAGGTGCGCGCGGTACACCGGATCGGCGAACAACGCGCGCAGCGTTTCGCTTGCCGCATCGAGGTCGTCCACGGTTTCGAACAGCGGTGCGACGTCGAGCGGCACGCGGCCATCGCCGTCGACGCAACCGGCCACGCGCGCGAGCGCCAGCACGGCGAGAGCGTCGGCCGCACTGCGGCTCATGCTGACGATGTACGGCCCGAACGCCTGCGCGCCGTAGCGCGGCCGCAGTCGCGCGACCGCGCGGAACACGTCCAGCGTCGGGCGCGCGCTGCCGTTGCCTACGCCGCGCACCGGTTCGCTGCCGTCGAGCAGGCGATGCAGGCGTTGCGCGCGTTCCTCGCGCGAACGCGTTTCCCATTCCGCATCGCCGAGCACTTCGGCGAGCGCCGCGTCGTGCGTCGCCGAATCCTGGCGAAGGTCCAGGCTCGCCAGGTGGAAGCCGAAGCATTCCACGCGACGCCGCAAACGCCGCACCGCATGGCCGCCGGCGTGTTCGCCATGGTGCTCGCGCAGGCTGTCTTCGATCATGCGGATGTCGGCGAGGAACGCGGCTGCGTCCGGATAACCGTTGACGTGGTCCTCCGCGGTCGCGCGCAATCGCGCCGCCACCAGCGCGAGCAGGTTGCGGTACGGCATGTCCGCATGGCGCGGCTTCAGCGCGGCGGCCGCCTTGGGCAACAGATAGCGGTATTCCTCGATGCGCGCGAGCACCGCGCCGGCCACGCCGATGCGTTCCAGCGACTGGCTCAGCAGTTCGCCCAGCGCCGCGACTTCCTGCCGGTACGCACGAAGCACCAGCGAGCGCTGGCCGGCGAGCGTCGCGGCGATGGTGTCGGCACCGACATTCGGATTGCCGTCCATGTCGCCACCGACCCAGGTGCCGAAGCCGATCACGGTCGGCATCGCGACGTGTTCGCCGTACGTTTCGCGCAGCGCGTCCTCGAACAGTTCGTAGAACACCGGCAGCACGCGATAGAGCACGTCGGACAGGTAGAAGCCGACGTGCTCGAACTCGTCGGCGACGCTGGGCTTCACCGGCGGCGTCTCGGCCGTCTGCCAGCTCGTGGTGAGCGCCAATCGCATGCGTTCCAGGTCCGCGCGATGTTCGTACGGCGTGCGCGTGCGGTCGATGTCGTCGATCAGGCAGGTGACGATCTGGCGCTCCTTCTCCAGCAGCGCGCGACGCACGGCTTCGGTCGGATGCGCGGTGAACACCGGCTCGATGCGCAACCGCTGCAGCAGTTCGACCATTTCCTCCAGGCTGACGCCCTGGGCGGCGAGCGTCGCCAGCACGTCGCGCAGGCCGCCGGGCTGGCGGTTCGCGCCCTGGCGTTCGTAATCGCGCCGACGACGGATGCGGTGCACGCGCTCGGCGACGTTCACCGCCTGGAAGTAGGTGGCGAACGCGCGCACCAGATCGCCGGCGTGTTCGAGATCGACCCCGCCCAGCGCCTGCGCGAGTTCGGACACTGGTGCGTTCGATTCGCGGCGGCGGATCGCCGCGCGGCGCAGGTTCTCCACTTCGGCGAGGAACTGCGGGCCGCGCTGCTCGGCGAGGATGTCGCCGACGAGCGCGCCGACGGTTTTCACGTCCTCGCGCAGCAGGGCGTCGTGCGGGGCGAACTCGACGACGCGGAGGGGGTCGTTGGCGGACTCGGCGGGCGGCGGTTGTCGGGTCATCCGGCGAGCCTACCGCACTGCAACATGGGGTGGCGCGACGGTTGCGGGTGCAACGGTTCGTGGGGCGGGGAAGGAGCGGAAGCGTGACCGTCCCTGCTGGCGCGGCACGTTGTTCTTCCTGATATCCCCCGCGCCGGAGTGCGCCATGACGCCGCTGATCCGCCTGTCCAGCCTCGCCCTCGCCTGCCTCGCCCTCGCCGCGTGTCCCACGGTGCCGAAGGAGGACGCGGCGCAGCAGGGCAACGCGCCGCCGCTGTTCGACACCTTCGGCGAGCTGCATCGCGACATCGCCACGAAGGTGCCCGGGGCGCAGCGCTATTTCGACCAGGGCCTGCGGCTGGCCTACGGCTTCAACCATGAGGCCGCCGCGCGCGCCTTCGCCGAGGCCGAACGCCTGGATCCCACCTGCGCGATGTGCGTGTGGGGCCAGGCGCTGGTGCTGGGGCCGAACATCAACCTGCCGATGTCGCCCGATCTCGCGGCCGACGCGACCACGCTCGCCCTGCGCGCGCAGCAGTTGTCGAAGAACGCGACGCCCGCCGATCAGGCGCTGATCGCCGCGCTGGTCGAACGTTACGTCACGCCCGCGCCGGAGGACCGCAAGCCGCTCGACGAAGCCTACGCGAAGGCGATGGCCGACGCGCACCGCCGGTTCCCCGGCGACGACGACATCGCCACGCTCTACGCCGAATCGCTGATGGACCTGACGCCGTGGGCGTACTGGAACGCGCAGGGCCAGCCGACGCAGTACACCGACACGCTGCTGGCGACGCTGGAAGGCGTGCTCGAACGCAACCCGCGCCACATCGGCGCGGTGCACTACTACATCCACGCGGTGGAAGCCTCCAACGAGCCGCAGCGCGCCGAGCCCTACGCCGACCGCCTGGCCGCGCTCGCGCCCGGCTCGGGCCACCTGGTGCACATGCCGGCGCACGTCTACATCCGCGTGGGCCGCTATCACGACGCGACCTTGAGCAACCTCGCCGCGAGCACCGCCGACAAGGCGTTCCTGGCGGTGTGTCGCGGCAGCAATGGCGCGTATCCGCTGGGTTACGTACCGCACAACTGGCATTTCGCGGCGATGACCGCGGCGCTGCACGGCTCGCGCACACTCGCGCTCGAAGCCGCCGACCAGACCGCGCAGCGCGTGGACGCCCAGCAACTGGAAGCGATGAACTTCATGCAGCAGTTCATCGTCGCGCCGCTGTTCGCGCGCGTGCGGTTCGGCGAGTGGCAGCAGATCCTCGACGCGGAGGCGCCGCCGTCGGACGTGCCGTATCCGAAGGCGATCTGGCACTTCGCGCGCGGCATGGCGCTGGTGCGCACCGGCAAGCCCGGCGACGCGAAGAAGGAGCTCAAGGCGCTGCAGGCGATCGCGCAGGATCCGGCGATGGAGAAGGTGGTGCTGTGGGATATCAATCGCGCCGACCGCGTGCTGGACGTGGCGCAGCACATGCTCGCGGGCGAGATCGCGCTGGCGACGAAGCAGACGAAATCGGGACTGGCATCGTTGCGGAAGGCGGTCGCCGCCGAGGATCTGCTCAACTACAACGAGCCGCCGGACTGGCCGCTGCCGGTGCGCCCGTTCCTCGGCGCGGCGCTGCTCGATGCGGGGCAGGCGAAGGAAGCCGTCGCGGTGTACGAGGCGGACCTCAAGCGCTTCCCGGAGAACGGCTGGTCGCTGTACGGCCTGGCGCAGGCGCAGCGCAAGCTAAAGCTCAAGGACGCCGCCGCGGACACCGAGCGCCGGCACGCGGCGGCGTGGCAGTGGGCGGATACGAAGCTGGTGGCGTCGCGGTTCTGAGGGGCGTCGACGTCACCTCGGCCGTCGACCCGGGTGCGCTGCGCCTACTCGGGCTACAAACGCCCGGGCCTCACGGGCGATCGCAGCTGTTGTAGCCCGGGTGAGGCGAAGCCGCACCCGGGGGCTTTCGCCGACGCCGAACCTCAGTACGCGAACTCGCGGAACACCCGGTCGATATCGCCTTGCCACGGCCCGCGATACAGGTCGAGCTTGCGTTCCGCCGGGGTGATGCCGGCTTCGGCGAACTCCATCATCGGATCGAGGAACACCGTCTCGTCCGCGCCATTCGGATTCAGGCGCGCGCGACGACGCAAACCGTGCGCGGAAATTTCCAGCGCGCGGCGTGCGAGGTCGAGCACGGTGCCGTTGCGGAACGGCAGCTTCAACGCATGCGCCGGAACGCCGTCGCGCAACGCGTGGCGTTCGGCGAGGGTGAAGTCCTTCACCAGATCCCACGCCGCATCCAGCGCCGTCTCGTCGTACAGCAACCCGACCCAGAACGCCGGCAGCGCGCAGATGCGGTTCCATGGGCCGGAGTCGGCGCCGCGCATCTCCAGATACTTCTTCAGGCGGACTTCGGGGAAGGCGGTGGTGCTGTGGTCGGCCCAGTCGCGCAGCACGGGACGATGGCCCGGATACGCCGGCAGCCTGCCGTCGAGGAAATCGCGGAACGACTGCCCGGATGCGTCGATGTACCGCCCGTCGCGGTAGACGAAGTACATCGGCACGTCGAGCAGGTAATCGACGTAGCGTTCGAACCCGAAGCCGTCCTCGAACACGAAGTCGAGCAGGCCGGTGCGATCGGCGTCGGTGTCGGTCCAGATGTGCGAGCGGTAGCTGAGGTATCCGTTCGGCTTGCCTTCCAGGAACGGCGAATCGGCGAACAGCGCGGTCGCGATCGGCTGCAGCGCGAGCGAGACCCGGAACTTCTTCACCATGTCGGCCTCGGAGCCGACGTCGAGGTTGACCTGCACCGTGCAGGTGCGGGTCATCATGTCCAGGCCGAGCGAGCCGACCTTCGGCATGTATTCGCGCATGATCTTGTAGCGGCCCTTGGGCATCCAGGGCATGTCCTCGCGCCGCCACTTGGGCTGGAAACCGACCCCGAGGAAGCCCAGCCCCATCGGTTCGGCGACGGTGCGCACCTCGCGCAGGTGGCTGTTGGTTTCCGAACAGGTCTGGTGCAGGTTCTCCAGCGGCGCGCCGGACAGTTCCAGCTGGCCGGCCGGCTCCAGCGACACCGAGGCCGAATCGCGCGTAAGCGCGATGACACGGTCGTGCTCGGTCACCGGCGTCCAGCCGAAGCGGGTCAGCCCCTTGAGCAGCGCCTCGATCCCGCGCTCGCCGTCGAAGGCCGGCGGACGCAGGTCGGAGATCTGGAAGCCGAACTTCTCGTGCTCGGTGCCGATGCGCCAGTCCTCCCGCGGCCGGATGCCGGAGCTGAGGAACTCGACGAGCTGGGCCCGATCCTCGATCGGAACATCCTTGACCTGGCTGGGACCGGACACACGCACCTCTGGAAGAAAGAAAACCCCGCTGGACCGGTCCATCTGGACGCCCGGACTGTGCAGGTGATCACGCCAGTGTATCGACAGGGCGTGAATGGACCTATCGCCGACGGTGCAACGCAGTAATCCGCTTCGTGCCCTCCGGCTCCGCCGGGCGAGCGTCGAAGCGCCCGATGCCGCACTGCGGCAAGCCTTTGCGTACAAGGGCTTACATACTGCCGGAATGTCGCAAGTGCATTACCTCGGTCGCAGCAAGAAGACCAAGATCACCTCGCTGGACATCGCCCATCGCGCGGGCGTGTCGCAGGCGACCGTGTCGCGCGTGCTGCGTGGCAGTCCGCTGGTCAACGCCGAGACGCGCCGCCGCGTCGAGGACGCCGTCCGCGAACTCAACTACAAGGTCGACCGCCACGCGTCGAGCCTGCGCACGCAGCGCTCGGGCACGCTGGCCCTGCTGCTGTTCGAGGATCCGACCCCGGACGAGTCGCACATCAACCCGTTCTTCCTGTCGATGGTCGGTTCGATCACCCGCGCCTGCGCGCGCGAGGGACAGGACCTGCTGGTCTCGTTCCAGCAGCTCTCCGACGACTGGCACGCCGACTACGAGGACAGCATGAAGGCCGACGGCCTGATCCTGCTGGGCTACGGCGACTACCTGGCCTACCAGGGCAAGCTGGAGAAACTGGTCGCGCAGGGCACGCGGTTCGTGCGCTGGGGCGCGGTGCTGCCGGACCAGCCGGGGCTGTCGATCGGCTGCGACAACGTCAACGGCGGACGCCTCGCCGGCGAGCACCTGGTCGGCCTCGGCCGACGCCGCATCGCCTTCCTCGGCGGCGCATCGAGTCATTGCCCGGAATTCTTCGACCGCTTTCGCGGCTGCGACGCCGCCCTGCGCGATGCCGGCGGCGCGATGGAGGCGATCCTCCAGGTCGATGCGGAAAGCTCCGAGGAAGACGGCTACGCCGCGGCGCGCGAACTGCTGGCGCGCGGTGGCGCGTTCGATGCGGTGTTCGCGGCGAGCGACCTCATCGCCATCGGCGCGATGCGCGCGCTGACCGAAGCCGGGCTGCGCGTGCCCGAGGACATCGCCGTCGTCGGCTTCGACGACATCCCGATGGCCCGCTTCACCAGCCCGCCGCTGACCACCGTGTTCCAGGACACCAAGCGCGCGGGCGAACTGCTGGTGGAAACGCTGCTGCGGCAGGTCGCGGGGGAGCAGACGCGTTCGATCACGCTGCCGACGTCGCTGGTGGTGCGCCGGTCGAGCGGAGCCTGAGCCCCTGAAACCGGCGGAGAGGCACGAGAAACGAGTACTCGTTCCTCTCCACTCGTTCCTCGCTTATTCCGGCCGCCTCGCGGCCATCAACCGGTCCAGCCCAGCCTTCAGTTCCGGCTGCGTCACGGCAGCGTCGAGCACGAACACCTCCACGCCATGCGCCGGCACCGTGGCCTCGATCGAACCGCCGCGACGCACCTTCGTTTCGCCACCCGCGATCGCCGCGCGCCACGTGCCCGGCTGCAGCCACCGCTCCACCTCGAACGTCGCCGCCGCATCGCCCTTGTTGAGCAGCACCAGCGCGATCTGCGAAACGCCCCCGTGCTGGATCACGCGATAGAACGCCGCGCGGTCGCCCTTCAGTTCGACGTTCAGCTGCAACCCGCGCTGCAGCGCAGGCGTCCGCGCACGGACATGCGCGATGCGCGAGAGGTTGCGATGGATCGCGTGCGACGGCGCGGCGGCGATGCGCTCCGCGCCGAAGTAGTTGCGGTTGCCGTCATGCTCGGGCTTGCCGCGCATGAAGCCGATTTCCGAGCCGTAGTACACGACCGGAATGCCGCGCGCGGTGAACAGCCAGTTGTGCGCGTCGATGAAGCCTTCGTCGCTCGCATCGAGACGCGCCATGTCGTGGTTGTCGTAGAACGTCGCCAGTTCGTACGGATTCGCGTACGGCCCGCCGTCGAGATACAGCCGCCCGGCCAGTTCCTCGAAACCCGCGCGCTCGCGGCCGAACACCTTCTCCAGCCCCTGCTTC
The DNA here is from genome assembly GCF_057747855.1 of Lysobacter sp. SCRH-1R. Classification (NCBI taxonomy): domain Bacteria; kingdom Pseudomonadati; phylum Pseudomonadota; class Gammaproteobacteria; order Lysobacterales; family Lysobacteraceae; genus Lysobacter; species Lysobacter sp. SCRH-1R. The sequence continues at coordinate 3,778,597 of NZ_CM173227.1, forward strand.
AGCGGGAAATCCAGCACGCTCACGTTCGCGTTCCGTGCCCAGGTGTGCTCGGCGATCTTCTTCGCGTCGTATTCGAACGCCTCGCCGAACATGAACATCCCCGGCTTCTGCCTGCGCATGCGCGCGACGAACTCATGCCAGAACGGATGCGGCAGCCAGCCGATCGTGTCGATGCGGAACGCATCCGCGCCCTGCCCGATCCACTGCGCGTAGGCGCCGGCGAGATACTCCATCACTTCGGGGTTGTTCTCGTTGAAATCCGACAGCTCCGCCAGGCCGCCGGACGTGTTGTAGAACCGGTGCAGCGGATTGTTCTTCGGGTCGAGCTTGCCCGGCGGGAGATTCTGGTGATCGGCGACGAGCTTGCCGTCGCGATCGAACACCTGCCCGTACTTCGGCTGCGGCGTCGGCATCGAGTACGCGGGCGAGCCGTGGTTGCCGACGATGTCGAGCACCAGCTTCATGTCCTGCCCGTGCACGGCATCGGCGAGCGCCTTGAAATCCAGGCCCTTGCTCGGCAGGTGTTCGTCGAGCTGGTAGAAATTCACGCCCCAGTAGCCGTGGTAGCCGGTCTTGCCACCGTCGGTCAGGAAACCGCCCTTCCGCGCCGGCTTTCCGCCGGTGAACGCCTCGTCCGGGTTGTCGACGATCGGCGTGATCCACAGCGCGGTGAAACCCATGCCGCGGATGTAGTCGAGGTGATCGACGATGCCCTTGAAGTCGCCGCCGAGGTAACCGATGTTGTCGCCGGCGTCGCTGCCGGGCGTGGGACGATCGAACGTGCGCGTCGCGTCGTTCGGTCCGCCCTGATCGCGATGATCGTTGGACGCATCGCCATTGACGAAGCGATCGGTGACGACGAAGTACACCGCTTCCTTCGCGAACGGCTCGAGCGTTCCGTAATACTCCGGCGACTGCGCGGCGTGCGCGTTCGGCATCGAAGCGGCGAGCGCGAGCGCGCTCGCAAGGAGGGACACGTTCGGACGCATGCTTGCTGGGCTCCTCAATGGACGGTGGTCGCGGCGGCGACGACGCGCGGTTCCTGCACGCGCAGCACGCACAGGCCGGCGACGACCAGGCTGATGCCGCCGATGGTCAGCGCCTGGATCGGCGCGCCGCCGAAGAAGTGCCTGAGCAGGAAGCCGAGCAGGCTCGCGGCCACCAGCTGCGGGATGACGATGAAGAAATTGAAGATGCCCATGAACACGCCCATCTTCTCGGCGGGCACGCTGTCGGACAGCAGCGCGTACGGCAGCGAAAGGATCGACGCCCATGCGAAGCCGACGCCGACCATCGACAGCAACAGCCATTGCGGATCACGGATCACGAGGAACGACAGCAATCCCATGCCACCCAGCGTGACGTTCACCAGATGGCTCACGCGCAGGCCGAGGCGCCGCACCATCCACGGAATCGCGATCGCCGCCAGCGCGGCGAAACCGTTGTACGCCGCGAACAGCACGCCGACCCAGTTCGCGCCTTCGTTGTACGCGGCCGACGAGGGATCGGTACTGCCGAAATGCACCTGCGTGACCGCGCCGGTGGTGTAGATCCACATCGCGAACAGGGCGAACCACGAGAAGAACTGCACGACCGCGAGCTTGCGCATTTCCGACGGCATGTCGTGGAGGTCGCCGACGATCTGCGCCAGCGCGCGGTCGCGCCGCAGGCCGCTGGCGACGATCAGCGCAAGGCCGTAGCCCGCGAGCAGGCCGGCGAGGATGTACAGCTGCTTGTCCAGCGCGAATCGCCACACACCGAGCGCACCGACGATACCCGCGATCAGCCATGCGGCGCCGTTGAGTCGCGCGCGTGCGCCGTCGGGTTCGCTGCGCGCGGCGCGCGGTGCGGTGTCCTGCGCGCGCAGCACGTCCGGCGGATATTCGCGCGTGCGCAACACGGTCCAGCCGACCGCGACCAGCAGCACCGCGCCGCCGAAATAGAACGCGTAACGCACGGTGTCCGGCACTTCGCCCGGACCCGCGGTATTGCCCACGCCCATCTTCGCGAGGATCCACGGCAACAGGCTGGCGATCACCGAGCCCACGCCGATGAAGAAGCTCTGCATCGCGTAGCCGCTCGCGCGCTGCGAGGTCGGCAGCTGGTCGCCGACGAACGCGCGGAACGGCTCCATCGAGATGTTGATCGACGCGTCCAGCACCCACAGCAGGCCGGCGGCGATCCACAGCGTCGGCGAGTTCGGCATGAAGAACAGCGCCAGCGTCGCGAGCACGGCACCGACGAGGAAGTACGGACGACGACGGCCCAGGCGCGTCCACGTGCGGTCGGACATGTAGCCGACGATCGGCTGCACGATCAGCCCCGTCAGCGGCGCGGCGATCCACAGCACGGGAATGTCGTCCATGCTCGCGCCGAGCGTCTGGAAAATGCGGCTGACGTTGGCGTTCTGCAGGGCGAATCCGAACTGGATGCCGAGGAAGCCGAAGCACATGTTCCAGATCTGCCAGAACGACAGCTGCGGTTTCGTGCTCATCGTGCGGGCGACTCCTTCAGTGGAACGGCATGCAGCGCGCCGATCGCGGCCTCGTTGAGCGGGCCTTCGGCACCGCCCGCGCCGCCGGTGTAACGGGCGTTGTGGCTCAGGTACGACATGTTGACGCCGTCGCGCAAGGCGAATCGGCAGGACGCGTTGGCGGGCACGCCGATCACGACCGCGTTGGAGCGCTGCTGCGCCGCGCCGTGCGGCATCACCAGCGTGCCGCGCTGTTCATCCATGCCCTCGCATTGCGCGACCAGCGTCTTCACCGCGGCGGTGATGCCGGTGTTGATCGGACCGTGGGTGTTGGTGAAGTCGACACTGAAGGCGTAGCGGCCCGCCGTCGGTGCGCGCCATTGGCGCGGCCATTCGCCGTCGATCGCGAGGTCGGCACCGACGCAGCGGGTGGGCGAATGCAGCGATTCGATGCCGCGCTCCACGCGCGTGAGGCTCATGCACTGCTGCGCGTCGCGCATCGGCAGGTCGATGCTGCGAATTGATGAAGACGCATCCGAACGCAACGTGCCGTCGACGTAAAGGCGCTGGTTCGCGGGAATCCCGATGCGCCAGCTTGTCTCATGTTGTATCAATGCGGGCGCATCCGGCGTCGCCGGCGCGAAGGCCGCCGCGTCCAGGGGCGTCGACTTTTGCCGCACGACGCCGCGCTTCGATACCAATCGAACCGTGTCCCGCGCACCTTCGCGCTCGATGTCGCCGGCGACGAGAAGGTCGCCCTCGATGACAGCGGGCCGCACGAGCACGATCTCCCGCCCCGGCATCCGCAGCGAAATGCGATCGCGCCGACCGAACAGCATCGGCACGACGTCCGCCGGAATCTTCGGCTCGACGCGTCCGTCCGCACCCAGCCCGAACACGCCTTCCATCACCATCTGCAGATGGCCCGCGACGGACCACAGCTGCCGCGGCGAATTGACCACCGGCCCGCTCAGCGCGCCGTCGTCCACGTGCACGGCCTGGGTGACGAGTTCGTAGTTCTCCATGTTCGAACCCGCGAGCGCGGCGCCGCGCATCAGCGAGCGGATCTCGTGCGCGATGCGTCCGGCGTCGTCCAGCTTGCGCGCGGCACGCAGCGAGTACGCGGAGACGAACGGCCAGATCGCGCGGTTGTGATAGATCGCGATGTCCGGCTGCTGCGGCCAGATCACCGGGCTGCCGGAGTCGAGCATCGGATAGGTCGCGAGCGCGCGGCGTGCGCGCGATTCCGGCGCGATGCCGCTGTCGACCAGCAGCGACAGACCGAGCAGATCGTACGCCTCGAACGGAACCGGATGCGCTGCCGTCCCGATGTAGCTCATGTACAGGCCGCGCTCCTCGCGCCAGAAGCGGTGCCCGATCTGCGTCGCGAGCGCCTGCGCCTGGCGCGCGTACCCGTCCGCGCGCGCGTCGCCGCGCTCGCGCGCCATGCGTTCGGCCAACCGCAACGCCTGGTGATGCAGCACGTTGGTCGACAGCGCGAAGGACTGCGCGAGGAACGCGACGTCGTTCGCGGTCCAGCGCGGGTACGACTGCTCGCGCCAGTCCAGGAACGAGGTTTCGCCGCGATACAACCCCATGTCCGCGTCGAAGACGAACTGCCGATCCTGCGCGAGCGTATCGGTCAGCGCCTGCCAGACTTCCTCCTTGAAGCGCGCGGCATCGACGTCGCCCGCCGGCGCATCGAGCAGGCCGCGCGCGGCGAGGAACCACACCACCCGGTCGCTGCTGATCGGCCAGCTGCCGCCGGAACCGGTGTCCTGCACGACGTACGTTCCCCGCGGCGTGCCAGCGCGCAGGTCGGACAGCTTGAAACGCAGCGCGTTGCGCGTGCGCTCCGGGCGCAGTTGCGCGAGCGCGAGGTCCGCCGCGAACGACAGGTCGCGCGTCCACACGTAACGCCACTTCTCGCCGGTTTCGAAGCACGAACAGGGAATCGGTCGTCCGTTGTCGTACGCGCTGTCGGAGATGGATTCGACCTGCGCCCGCGTCAGCTCCTGCTGCGCCAGCGCGAACAGGCCGTCGAACAGTGGGCTGGCGGTGTCGCTGCGCATCGGCTGCGCGGCGATGCGGGTCGCGGCGCCTGTCTTCGGCTGCAACGACCATCCATCGCCATCCGCCTGCATGCGCGCGGTGGCGCCCTGCCATTGGATCGAATCGCGCCACGGGGTGTCGCCGGCCTGCGGCGAACCCGCGGCCAGGGTGAGCGCGATGGCCAGCGCGAGGCGTGGCGAGCGGCGCATCGACGGCGCCGGGCGGGCCTGGTTCATGCAGCATCCCCAACTCGGTGGCCCATGGTAGTCGGCGGGGGCGACAGGGGCTCGCGCTGCATACGTATTCATGGCCGGCGGCGGTCCAGGGCAATGCGCGGCGGGGACGCACCGTGGAATAGTGCACGCCACCGCGCGCCCCGGGCGCGCATCCGGCTCGGCATGCATGTTCGACATGGACGAGACGGCGGGCACACGCGCAGACGGCGTCGGGATGGAAAGGCAGATGGCGGAAGGCAGCAACGCACGAACGGAATGGTGGCGCGGCGCGGTGATCTACCAGATCTACCCGCGCAGCTTCCTGGACACCAACGGCGACGGCGTGGGCGACCTGCCGGGCATCGAGGCGCGGCTGGACTACGTCGCCAGCCTCGGCGTGGACGCGATCTGGATCTCGCCCTTCTTCAAGTCGCCGATGGCCGATTTCGGCTACGACATCGCCGATTACCGCGACGTCGACCCGCTGTTCGGCACGCTCGACGACTTCGACCGTCTGCTCGCGAAGGCGCATTCGCTCGGCATCCGCGTGATGATCGACCAGGTGCTCAGCCACACCTCGATCGAGCACGCGTGGTTCAGGGAAAGCCGCGAGAGCCGCGACAATCCGAAAGCCGACTGGTACGTGTGGGCCGACGCGAAGCCCGATGGCACGCCGCCGAACAACTGGATGTCGCTGTTCGGCGGCGTCGCGTGGCAGTGGGAACCGCGGCGCGGACAGTACTTCCTGCACAACTTCCTCGCCTCGCAGCCCGATCTGAACTTCCACAATCCCGCCGTGCAGCAGGCGACGCTGGACAACGTGAAGTTCTGGCTCGACCGCGGCGTGGACGGCCTGCGCCTGGACGCGATCAACTTCTGCTTCCACGACACGCAGCTGCGCGACAACCCGGCAAAACCGCTGGAACTGCGCACCGGTCGCGGCTTCAGCCCGGACAACCCGTACGCGTTCCAGTATCACTGGTACAACAACACGCAGCCGGAGAACATCCCGTTCCTGGAAGAACTGCGCGCGTTGCTCGATCGTTATCCCGGCGCGACCACGCTCGGCGAGATTTCCTCGGAAGACTCGCTGGCGACGATGGCCGAGTACGTCAACGAACGCCGCCTGCACATGGGCTACAGCTTCGAGCTGCTGACCGACGATTCCAGCGCGGCCTACATCCGCGGCACGGTCGAGAACCTCGAAGCGAAGATGCGCGACGGCTGGCCGTGCTGGGCGATCTCCAACCACGACGTGCAGCGCGCGGTGACGCGCTGGAACGCCGGCGGTGCGTACGACGCCGCGCTCGCGCAGCAGCTCGTCGCGCTGGTGTGCTCGCTGCGCGGTTCGGTGTGCCTGTACCAGGGCGAGGAACTCGGCCTGACCGAAGCGGACGTGCCGTTCGAAGCGCTGCAGGATCCCTACGGCATCACGTTCTGGCCGACCTTCAAGGGCCGCGACGGATGCCGCACGCCGATGCCGTGGAACGGCGAGGCGAACGGCGGCTTCAGCGGCGCGCGCCCGTGGCTGCCGGTGCCGGCCGAACACGGCGAACTCAGCGTCGCCGCGCAGGATGCACGCGCCGATTCGGTGCTCAACGGCGTGCGCCACCTGCTGCGCTGGCGCAAGGCGCATCCGGCGCTGGTGACGGGCGACATCGCCTTCCTCGACGCGGACGAACCGGTGCTCGCGTTCACCCGACGCAGCGGCGGCGAGTCGCTGCTGGTCGTGTTCAACCTCTCGGCGACTCCGCAGAAGTGGGACATACCCACGGCATTCGGAACGGCGACGCCGCTCGCCGACCATGGCCTGCGCGCCGGCGAACTGCACGGGCGCACGCTGCGCCTGCCGCCGCGCGGCGTGTTCTACGCGCGAGTGGGCTGACCACGAACGCGACGCGACGGGAGAACGCAGGATGACCAGCCTCCGGAATCGCAATCGCCTCCTCGCCGTCTGCGTCGCGTGCGCGCTGTCGTTCGCGCAGGCCGCCATGGCGGTGGAGCCGTTGTCGCCCGAACCGGTGCGCGGCGATTTGGTCGTCGAAACGTTCGCGCCCGCCGCCGCCTCCTTCGCGCCCGATGGCATGAAGACCACGGTCTATCTGCCGCCGGATTACGCGGACGGGAAGCGGCGCTATCCCGTGCTGTACGTCAACGACGGGCAGGATCGCGAAGCGGTCCGCCTGCGCGAAACGCTGCAGCAACTGATTGGAAGCGGCGCGATCCGTGCGCCGATCGTCGTCGCCATCGACATGCCGCCCGACCGGATGGGCGCCTACGGGTTGTCCGATCGCAAGGTCGGCGCGAACCTCGTCGCGAAGACGCGCCACGGCGGCATCGGCACGAACGCGCACGCGTATTCCGAATGGCTCGTGCGCACGCTGGTGCCGGCGATCGACGCGCGCTACCGCACGCGCACCACGCCCGACGCGCGCGCGATCCTGGGCTGGTCGCTGGGCGCGCTGAATGCGTTCAACCTGGGCTGGCAGTACCCGGAGATCTTCGGGCGCGTGGGTGCGTTCTCGCCGTCGTTCTGGCCCGCGTCGGACACGACCGACGACGCCAGCATGCAGCGCACGCGCATGGCCCAGCACATGGTCGACGTGAGCGAGCCGCGCAATGGCGCGCGCTGGTTCTTCGCGGTGGGCACGGCGGAGGAAGCGAGCGATCGCGACGGCGACGGCATCGACGACGCCGTGGACGACACGCGCGACATGCTCGAAGGCTGGAACGCCGATGCCGGCGGCACGAAGGGCCTGAAGCAGCTCGGCTACAGCATCAATCCCGACTACGCCACGAAGCCGACGCGCGCCGACGCATCGCTCTACCTGCTGCAGGACGGCCGGCATGAACAGGCCGCATGGGCGCGGATGCTGCCGGTGTTCCTGCGCTGGGCGTACGCGGTGAATGCGCCCGCCGTGCAGGCGACCGGTCGCGTCGACAGCTACCAGGACGTGCCGTCCGCCTTCGTGCCCGCGCGCAATGTCGACGTGTGGCTGCCGCCGTCGTACGCATCGCATCCGCAGCGGCGGTACCCCGTGCTGTACATGCACGATGGCCAGAACCTGTTCGATCCGGCGCTGGCGTATACGGGTATCGACTGGGACGTCGACGGCACGATGGCGAAACTGATCGCCGCCGGCCGCGTGCGCGAGGCGATCGTGGTCGGCATTTCCAACACGCCGCTGCGTGGCAGCGAGTACATGCCGGCGGAGGCCGTGCCGCCTGAACAGCGCGCGCAACTGCTCTCGGACGGCTACCTGCGCTTCATCGTCGAGGAACTGAAACCCGCGATCGACGCGACGTACCGCACGAAGCCCGCACGCGAGGACACGCTGACGATGGGCTCGAGCATGGGCGGCCTGATCTCGGCGTACGCGATGAGCGAGTATCCCGACGTGTTCGGCGCGGCAGGCGGGCTCTCCACCCACTGGCCCGCGAACGACGGCTCGGTCATCGACTACCTGGCCGCGCACCTGCCCGCGCGGCGCACGCATCGCTTCTACTTCGACCACGGCACGGCGACGCTCGACGCGACCTACGCGCCGTACCAGCAGCGCATGGACGCCGTGCTGCGCGAGGCCGGCTGGCGCGAGGGGCGCCAGTTCATGAGCCGCGAATTCGCCGGCGCCGAACACAACGAACGCGCCTGGCGCGATCGCCTCGACGTACCGCTGCAGTTCCTCCTCGGGCGCTGAAGGACCGGCGCGAACCACCGCTCCCGCGCATGCGCGGGCGGTTGCCCCGTGCGCCGGGAAAACGCTTGCACGCGCCTTTCGCCGCTGCCGCGGGCGATGAATACGTATGCAAAGGAATTTGTGCGGCGATGCGCCGAACTACCATCGCCGCTACGTCCTGAGCGGTTTTCTTTTGCCGATTCGGGCGCGGGTTCCGGCGAGCGCGACGTGGTCGCGACGTACGCGGGCCGACACACAACGACTAGAACCCGATTTCAGAATCGAACCAGTGGGAGGGGAGATGCAACTCAAGCGCAATCTGCTGAGCGTGGCGCTCGCATCGGCAACGATGCTCGTCGCCGCCGGCGCGCAGGCACAGGTCGCCACGCAGGCGCCGGAAGGCGAGCCGTCGCGGACCGATGAAACCAGGACGCTCGACTCGGTCGTCGTCACCGGCATCCGCGCCGGCATCGAGACCTCGATCGACACCAAGAAGGAATCGACGTCCATCGTCGAAGCGGTGTCCGCCGAGGACATCGGCAAGCTGCCCGACGTGAGCATCGCCGAATCCATCGCCCGACTGCCCGGCCTGTCCGCGCAGCGCGTGGGCGGTCGCGCGCAGGTGATCAGCGTGCGCGGCCTCTCGCCGGACTTCGCCACCACGCTGCTCAACGGCCGCGAGATGGTCTCCACCGGCGACAACCGCAGCGTCGAGTTCGACCAGTATCCCGCCGAGCTGATGAGCGGCGTGACCGTGTACAAGACGCCCGATGCCGGCCTCGTCGGCCAGGGCCTGTCGGGCACGATCGACATGCGCACCGTGCGTCCGCTGGACTACGACAAGCCGGTGATCGCGGTGAGTGGCCGCTACCAGCGCAATTCGCTGGGCGACGCCGCCAACGCCGACGGCGACGGCAATCGCATCAACGCCAGCTACATCGGCCAGTTCATGGATCGCACGCTGGGCTTCTCGATCGGTTATTCGCATACCGAACTGCCGATCCAGGAGAACCAGGTCGGCCTGTACGAGCCGTGGAGCGCGACGACCGGCCCGGACGGCGACCGCTTCCGCAACGGCGTGCCGGAAGGCACGTTCTTCGCCGACGGCATCAAGGCGCTGCGCCGCACCGGCGAGATCGAGCGCGACGCGGTGATGGCGACGCTGCAGTACCGTCCGTCGAACGACTGGACCAGCACGCTCGACCTGTTCCACACGCAGGCCGACCAGGAAGACACGGCGAACCAGTTCGAGGTGAACCTGTCGGGTTACAACGGCGGCTTCGATCCGGTGCCGGTGATGGTCAATCCGCAGGTGAACAGCGACGGCACGTTCACCGGCGGCACGGCGATGAACGTCTATCCGCTGGTGCGCGGCATGTACCGCAAGCGCGAGGACAAGATCGACGCGTTCGGCTGGGCGAACGACTTCAACGTGGGCCTGGCGCGCGTGAAGGCCGACATCGGCTGGTCGCGCGCCGAGCGCGAGGAACTGCTGCTGGAGAACAACACGCAGCAGATCCCGAGGCCGCAGCTCGACAACCTCGGCCTTGCGTACAACAGCAACGGCTTCTCGTGGCTGGTGCCGGGTCGCGACTACTCCAATCCGGAAACGCTGTTCCTCACCAACACGATCTACGGCTCCGGCTACGGCAAGGTGCCGCGCGTGGAGGACGAGCTGAAGACCTACACGCTGGCGGCCTCGCTGCCGGCGCCGCAGTTCGCGAGCGGTTTCCTGTCCGACATCGACGTCGGCCTGAACTACGCCGACCGCGAGAAGCAGAAGACCCAGCCGGAAGGCAACATCAACCTCGGCGCGCAGGGCGACATCGCGATCGGACGCGACCTGCAGTACGGACTGGTGAACCTCGGCTTCGCGGGCATGGGCTACATCCCGGCGTGGAACGTGCCGGGCGCCGTCGCGCGCTACATGAGCTTCGAGCCGGTCGACAACCTGTCGTACCTGATCCCGAAGGCGTGGACGGTCGACGAGAAGCTCACCACCGGCTACATCAAGGCGAACATCGACACCGAGTGGGGTTCGGTCGGCGTGCGCGGCAATGTGGGCGTGCAGATCCAGCACGCGGACCAGTCCTCGCGCGCGAATTTCTTCGACTCCACGCAGCCGGCAGGCAACGAGGTGCAGCCGTACGAGAACGGCAAGACCTACACCGACTACCTGCCGAGCATGAACCTGGCGTTCCTGTTCCCGCACGACCAGACGCTGCGTTTCGCGCTGGCTCGCCAGGTCGCGCGTCCGCGCGTGGACCAGCTGCGTGCGTCGCTGGAATTCGGCGTGGATACCGCCACCGGTCGCCCGGGCGCGAGCGGCGGCAATCCGGAACTGGATCCGTGGCGCGCCAACGCGTTCGACGTCTCGTACGAGAAGTACTTCGGCACCAAGGCGTACGTCGCGGCGGCGTACTTCTACAAGGACCTGCGCAGCTACATCTACACGCAGACCAACGACAGCTTCGACTTCTCGTCGTTCGTGGCCGATTACGTGCCGCCGGAAGGTTCGCCGCCGGCGCAGACGACCGGCAACTTCACCGCGCCGTACAACGGACAGGGCGGGAAGCTGCAGGGCATCGAGCTGAGCGCGTCGATTCCGCTGGACATGCTGTGGGCGCCGCTGGAAGGCTTCGGCATCGTCGCCAGCGCGAGCTTCAACGACAGCGACATCGAGATCCTCGATCCGGAAAGCGCGAGCAGCGTGGGCACCGATCCGATCAGCCTGCCGGGCCTGTCGGACGAGGTGTACAACTTCACCGCGTACTACGAGCGCGCGGGCTTCGAGGCGCGCGTGAGCCAGCGCAAGCGTTCGGACTTCATCGGCGAGATCGGCAACTTCGACGGCAACCGCACGCTGCGCTACGTGGTGGGCGAGGACCAGCTGGACGCGCAGGTGAGCTACACGTTCGGTGAGGCGAGCTCGCTCGCGGGCCTGACGCTGCTGTTCGAGGCGAGCAACCTGACCAACTCGCCGTACCAGACGTATGCGGGCACGAAGGATCGTCCGCTGGAATACATCGAGTGGGGCCGCACCTACCTGGTCGGCGTGAACTACAAGTTCTAGGCCGCCTCCCGCGGTGCTTGCGACCCCCGCCGATGCGAGTCGGCGGGGGTTTGTTTTTTGGGGCGCCTCTGCTCCCCGGTGCCGGAACCACGTCATCCCGGTGAAGGCCGGGATCCAGGCCCGCAACACTCGGGCACTCCGTTACCGGCGAACCAGATCACCGTCATTCCAGCGAAAGCCGGAACCCATTTGCCGTGGTTGTTGTCTTTGTAGCTCGGGTAAGCGAAGCGCACCCGGGGCGCGATCGCTCCTCCAACCCGGGTGCGCTTCGCTTACCCGGGCTACAAGAGCTTTTTGCCGTTGCTGTTCTCGAACAGCCCATCGCGCCCCCAAGGGAGCCGCCCAGGATGTGCGTCAGTGAGCGCTGGGCAAATGGGGCCCAGCCTCCGCTGGAATGACGCTGAGGTGTATCACCGCCGGAAACGCAACCGCTACAACCCCAGCCACCCCGCCACGACCGCCCGCGCCTCGTCCACGCCCTGCTTCGACTCGCCCGAGAACGCCTGCACGCTGACCGTGTTGCCGAACGCGCTGAACAGTTCCTTCTTCACCGCCAGAAGCGCCTGCGACTGCTGCCCGCGACCGAGCTTGTCCGCCTTGGTCAGCAGCGCATGCGCCGGAAGGCCGCGCTCGACCGCGTAGCCGAGCATCTGGCGGTCGTATTCCTTGAGCGGATGGCGGATGTCCATCACCACCACCAGGCCCTTCAGCGCCTCGCGCGTGCGGAAGTACTGGTCGATGAAGGCCTGCCAGTGCGCCTGCAGGTCCTGCGGGACCTTCGCGTAGCCGTAGCCGGGCAGGTCGACGAGGTAACGCGGCGGGTCCATCTCGGGCGGCGTCATGTCGAAGAACACCAGTTGCTGCGTGCGCCCGGGCGTCTTGGATACCCGGGCGAGCGCGTTCTGCTGGCACAGCGCGTTGAGCGCGCTGGACTTGCCCGCGTTGGAGCGGCCGGCGAAGGCGACCTCGAAGCCGCCATCGGGCGGGAGCTGCTTGTGCGTGTGCGCCGACAGCAGGTAGCGGGCGCGGACGAAGGGATTGGCCATCGCACAAGGATCGCACGGGCGACGCGCGAAGCCGCCGCAAGCCCGCGCCAACGACGCGAAATCGGGCCGCGGTCCCGCCAAACCGCGGACTGCGGCCGGTTTCGGCACGGCGTGCGCGTTGACCGCCCCCGGAGCGCCGACGATAATTCCGCGGTTCCGGCGTCCGCCCGGCGGTTCGCCTCATCTGTGTTTCGGAGCCCAGCTACATGAGCCAAGCCCGCGTCCTCGGCATCGTCGGCATCGTCGCACTCGCGGCCGCCGCCGTCGCCTATGCCCAGACCACCGTCACCCCGGTTCCGAACAACGCGCCGGTCGAGCAGGCACCGCTGAACACCGCGCCGGAAAAGACCGTGTGGGGCGATGCGAAGGCCGGCGCGACCAAGGCCGGCACCTGCGCCGCGTGCCATGGCCTGGACGGCAACCCGACCGATCCGCAGTACCCGCGCCTGGCCGGCCAGAGCGAGCGCTACATCGCGCACCAGATCGCGCTGTTCAAGACCGGCGAGCGCAACACCGGCATGGCCGCGGTGATGAAGCCCTTCGCCGACGCGCTGTCGGCCCAGGACGCGCGCGACGTCGGCGCGTACTTCGCCACGCAGAAGGCCGGCGCCGGCGTCGCCGACGACACCGCCGTGGCCACCGGCCCGAACGCCGGCAAGAAGTACTTCGAGATCGGCCAGCAGCTGTTCCGCTCGGGCGACGCGGCGCGCGGCATCCCGGCGTGCATGGCGTGCCACGGCCCGGACGGCGCCGGCAACCCCGGTCCGGCCTACCCGCACATCGCCGGCCAGCAGGCGCCGTACACACAGCGCCGCCTGGAGGAATACCGCGCCGGCACGACCGTGCAGCGCGACGCGCACCTGTTCAACATCATGGCCGCCGTCGCCAAGCAGCTGACCGACGAGGAAATCGGTTCGCTGTCGAGCTACCTGCAGGGCCTGCACCCGAGCCGCGACGACGTGGCCGTCGCCACCGCACCGGCCGCGCCGGCAGCCGCGCCGGCTCCGGCTCCGGCACCCACGGAGCAGCCGGCCGAGCCGGCGACCGGTTCCTGAGCCGGTGAACTTCCGCCGGTGACCGTGGTCCCAGGCGGTACTCCAGAGTTGTCTGTTGCGCCGGCCGTGGCTACACGGTCGGCGCTTTCGTTTCCGGCCCCACCTTTTCGAGAACGCCGATGACCCGCCGACCGCTGCTCCGCTCGCTCGTCCTGCTCGCCCTGCTCCCGCTCGCCGCGCTCGCGGCCACGCCGCAGGCCGCCCTGGTCGAAGGCACCGATTACGAAGTGATCGAAGGCGGCACGCCGTTCGCGCCGGTGAAGGGCAAGGTCGAGGTAGTCGAGGTGTTCGGCTACACCTGCATCCACTGCGCGCAATTCCAGCCGAAGGTCTCGGCCTGGGCCCGGAAGAACGCCTCGACGGTGAACTTCATTCCGATGGCGGCGCCGTTCGGCGGCTCCTGGCAGCCGTACGCGCAGGCCTACTACGCCGCGCAGGTGCTGGGCGTGGCCGGGACGACCCATGAGGCGATGTTCCAGGCCCTGCACACCGACGGCACGCTGCCGCTGCGCAACGCCACGCCGGGCGAGATCGCGCCGTTCTACGCGCGCTACGGCGTGGATCCCGCGAAGTTCCAGGCCGCCTACGACGGCGTCGACGTCGCCCAGCGGGTCGAGAAGGCCGGGCAGTTCATCCGCCGCAGCGGCGTGGAAGGCACGCCGACGCTGGTGGTCAACGGGCGTTATCGCGTCATCGGCCATGACTTCGACGACGTGCTGCGCATCGCCGACCAGCTCGTCGCGCGTGAACACGAGGGCAAGACGCGCTGAGCCGTGTGTCGCCGGCCGCGCGTGGCCGGTATTCTTGCCTGTGCCCTGCCGGCCCGACATCGCGCCGGCCCATGCTTTCCCGACCTTTGCGGAGATTGTCTGCATGAATTCGCGTCTGCCCCATCTCGCCGTGGTCCTGACCGGACTGCTGGCCCTGTCCGCCTGCTCCAAGCAGGCCCCGGCCCCGGCCGAGACCGCCGCCCCGGCCGCGCCCACCGCGCCGGCTGCCGAAACCGCGCCGGCTCCGGCGCCCGCCGCTCCGGCCGAAACCGCCGCGGCTCCGGCCGCCACGCCCGCACCCGCCGCCGCGGCCACGCCGCCGCAGGGCCCGGCGCCCGTGGCCGGCACCGATTACGTCGAAGTCGCCGGGGGCCAGCCGTACGAACCCACCGGCGGCAAGATCGAGGTCGTCGAGGTGTTCGGCTACACCTGCCCGCACTGCGCCCACTTCGAGCCGCTGGTCGAGTCGTGGAAGGCCAAGCAGCCGGCCGACGTGAAGTTCATCGCCCTCGCCGCGCCGTTCGGCGGCTACTGGGAGCCGTACGCGAAGGCGTTCTACACCGCGCAGACCATGGGCGTGCTCGACAAGACGCACCAAGCGGTGTTCAACGCAATCCACGTCGACCGCACGCTGCCGGTGCAGCCGCTGCCGACCAACGAGCAGATCGGCGCCTTCTACGGCAAGTACGGCGTCGACGCGAAGCAGTTCGCCAGCACGATGTCGAGCTTCGCCATCGACGCGAAGATGAAGCGCGCCGGCCAGTTCATCGCGCGCAGCGGCGTGGATTCGACGCCGACGATGGTGATCAACGGCAAGTACCGCATCACCGGCAAGGGCTTCGAGGACACGCTGCGCATCGCCGACCACCTGGTCGCGCAGGAGCGCGCGAAGGCCGGCGGCGCGACCGCAGCGCAGTAAGCGCACCACGATCGAATGGATACCCGCCGGCTGCGCCTGCTCAGCGCGAACATCCAGGCGGGGTCCAGCACGCGCGGCTACCACGATTACGTCGCGCGCAGCTGGTCCCACGTCCTGCCGGCGGGCAAGCGCAACAGCCTGGACGCGATCGCGCAGCTGGCCGGCGAGCACGACATCGTCGGCCTCAACGAAAGCGATCCGGGCAGCCTGCGGTCGGGTTTCACCAACCAGACGCATTACCTCGCCCAGCGCGCCGGCTTCGATTACTGGAGCCACCAGCCGAACCGGCGCGTCGGCGGCGTGGCCTCCAGCGCGAATGGCCTGCTGAGCCGGCTGGAACCGAAGGAAGTCATCGACCACGCCCTGCCCGGCCGCATCGCCGGGCGCGGCGTGCTGCTCGCCCGCTACGGCGAGGGCGACAAGGGATTGCTGGTCGCGGTGGCGCATCTCTCGCTCGGCGCCAACTCGCGCGCCGCGCAGCTGGGCTTCATCGCCGAACTGCTGCACGACCATCCCAACGCGGTGCTGATGGGCGATTTCAATTGCTCCATCGATCGCCCGGAAATGCGCGCGTTGTTCCGCAACACGCGACTGCAACTGCCGGAGGGCGAAGTCTTCACCTTCCCGAGCTGGCGCCCGCAGCGCGCGATCGACCACATCCTGGTGGGCGATGGGCTGAAGACGTCGAATGCGCGCGCGCGTCCCGCGGCAGCGTCGGACCACCTGGCGTTGTCGATCGACCTGCATGTGCCGGATGCGGCGCTGCGGTGATCTTCGCGGGCAGCGTATGACCTGAGGCGGCCGATGACGAAAGCATTGGCCGTTTTTGTTTTTGCTGGAAACCACCTCACCCGTCATTCCAGCGAAAGCTGGAACCCATTTGCTGTTGCCTGGTTCTTGCAGCTGGGTAAGCGAAGCGCACCCGGGTTCACCGCGCGAAAAGCCCCGGGTGCGCTTCGTTTACCCGGGCTGCAAAAGCAGCATCGCCTTCCCAACAAGCTCGTCATCGCGGCGAAGGCCGGGATGACGGGCAAGAGCAACAGCAAACCGAAACGGCCGATGGCGAACCACCGGCCGTTCCGTTTCCACACCTCGATGACCGGCCGACCGCGAACCCGCGATCAGCCGATCAGTCCCGTCAGAAGCGATAGTCCGCGCTGACGTACCAGAACGCGCCCGGCAGGTCGTACGTGCCCGCGTCGTAACCGTTGAGCGAGCAGGTCAGGCACACCGGCGGCTCCTTGCCGAAGACGTTGTTCACGCCGACGGTGAACTTGAGGTTCTCCACGCCCGCGTTGCTCCAGTTGAACTGCAGGTCGTGGTACGTCGTCGAGCCCAGCGTGTTGAACTCCGCGCCGCCCATGCAGCCCGGCGCCTCGTCCACCGGCACGTTCGAGCACAGCTCGTCCACCGACGAGATGTAGCGGATCGTCCAGCCCACGTTGAAGTCCTGCAGCGTCCAGTTCGTCTGCAGGTTGGTCTGCCATTCCGGGATCGCGCTGTCGTTGACCTCGATGCCGACCTCGCGCTGCGAGCGGTTGCCGTCCACGTCCACGGCCTCGTAGTCGTTGACGTACGTCGACTGCAGCGACGCGCTCAGGCGGCCCCAGCCCCATTCCGGACCGACCCAGTTGACCTTGAAGTCGACGCCGTCGGTCTTGATGCGGCCCAGGTTGTCGAGGAAGTTCTCCGGCGGGTTGAGGTTGCCGCCGGCACCGCGCGAGAACGGCGTGCAGTTGATCGAGCCGACGCCGCCTTCGCGCAGGCAGGTTTCCAGCAGCGCCTGGATGTCGCGTGCCTGGATCGCATCATCGATTTCGTGGTTGTAGTAACCCACTTCGAAGTCCAGGCGATCCGACCACGACTGGCCCGATGCCCAGCCCGGTGCGTACACCACGCCGAACGTGTAGCTGTCGGATTCCTCCGGCTGCAGGTTCGGGTTGCCACCGGTGAAGGTGGTGATCTGCGTGTTGGCCTGCTCGAAGTTCGGCGGCGCGCCCTGCGCCGCGCAGCCCGCCGCGAACGACGGATCGGCCGGACCGGGGCTGCCGGTGGAACCGCAGGGATCGACCAGCGTCGCGCCGAACTGCGTGAGGCCATACAGCTCGCCGAGGTTCGGCGCGCGGAAGCCCTGCGAGTAGGTGCCGCGGATCACCAGGTCCTCGATCGGCTGCCAGCGGAAACCGGCCTTGCCGGTCGTGGTGCCGCCGAAGGTCGAGTAATCCGAGTAACGCACGGCCGCGCTCAGGTCCAGGGTCGAGAGCACCGGGAAGCTGAATTCCGCGTAGATCTCGTCCACGTCGTACGACGCGGACACCGGTGCGGCGAAGGAGTCCTGAGACTCGCCGCTCTGGCGCAGCGGATCGGGGTTGAAGTCGCCGCGATAACGACGATGTTCGACGCCCGCCGCGAAGCCCGCGGTGCGATCGCCGATGTCGAACATGTCGCCGGTGATGTTCGCCGAGTACAGGTCGAGCTTCTGCTGCGAGGAGTCGATCTGGCGCGTGCGGATGTAATCGATCATCTCCTGCGTCATCGGACGGCCCTGGCCGCCGAAGATGTCCAGCGGCACGCAGCCGGCCACCTGTGCGCAGATCGCCGGATCGCCCAGCGCGAGCTTGAGTTTGGCGACGTTGTAGCCGTTGAGGAATTCCTGCGTGGCCTTGTTGTCGGCGTAGGCGTAGTTGAAATCCCAGCCGAAACTGCGGTTGCCGACGGTGAACGTGCCGTCCAGGCCGGTGTTGAAGTACACCGTGTCCACGTCCTGGTTGAAGATGCGCGGGCCGACTTCGACCGGACGACGCGTGGCGACCAGGAAGTTCGAGTTCGCATCCAGCGTGTAGCCGAACGGGTTGAACGGGTTGTCGGCGTGGATGCTGATGGTGTCGGCGATGCCGCCGGTGCCGGCGCCCGGACCGACGAAGATCGGCTCCGGCGCCGCCTGGTTGGTCGAGGTGCGGTTGTTGTACAGGCCCTTGACGTGCAGACGGGTGTTGTCGGTGATGTCGTAGTAGACGCTGGCGAAGATCGACTTGCGCTTCTGCGGCGTCAGCAGCAAGTTGTACGGCGCGAAGTTGAAGCGGTCGCTTCCGTCGAACGAGTTGAACGTGCCGCCGTTCGGGTTGTCCGGATCGAACACCGGCGTCGTGGTGCCCTCGTTGAGGGTGATGTCGTACCAGTTCTCGGTGTCGGCATCGCAACCGCCCACGCCCGTTTCGGGACGCGTCGGGTCGCAGAAGAAGAAGCGGCCCTGCGGAATGCCCGAGCTGCCGCCGCGCACGCCGGTGCCGGGCGTCGGGAAGGCCGACTGCTCCCACGAACCGGAGCTGATTTCCTGCTGTTCGAAATAGCTGGCGGTGAACACCGCCGACCAGCGATCGCCGCTGCCGCCGAGCGTGAGGCTGGCTTCGGTCGTTTCGCCGCCGTCTTCGTATTCGCCGTAGTAGGCATGCACTTCGGCGCCGTCGAAATTGCGGCGGGTGATGATGTTGATCACGCCGGCGATGGCGTCGGAACCGTAGATCGCCGACGCACCGTCTTCCAGCACTTCGACGCGTTCGACGATGGCCAGCGGGATGGTGTTGAGGTCGGCGCTGCCGCTCACGCCGGAAGCGGAGGACTCGTTGACCCAGCGGACGCCATCGACCAGCACGAGCGTGCGCTGCGAGCCCAGGTTGCGCAGATCGACCTGCGCGGAACCGGCGCCGATGCCGCCGCCATCGGGCGGATAGCCGAAGTTGCCGGAGGAATTGAACTTGGCGTTGAGCGCCTTGCCGCTGGAGGTCATCTGCTGGAGCAGGTCGCCCACGGTCTGGAGGCCGGTCTGGTCGATCTTCGCCCTGTCCAGCACGAACACCGGCTGGGCGGTGACCGCATTGGTCTGCTTGATGCGCGAACCCGTCACCGTGACGGTGTCGAGCGTGGTGGCCGAACCCTGCGGGGCCGGCGTGGTCTCCTGCGCGGCCGCGAGGCCCGGCAGGGACAACAACAAGGACAACTGGATCGCCCGGGTGAGCGATTGACGACGCATGGCTTTCATTACTCTCTCCCTCGAATGAATGAACAGCAGCAACGGCCGCCTCCCCTGCCCGGGCGGCACCCCCAAGGTTGTAAACAATTCGTGAATCAGCCACAAGCGGCAAAGTGTTGGCCAACGTTCGGCACAGTTTGGCGGTCGCCTTTGCCTCCGGAGTCGCTCTGGAAGCCAAGCGGGCCTGCAAGCCTGTCCTTTCGACCTGTGGCGTTCGTCCGCGGTGGGGCCCTTCCGGGCCGCGACAGCAGCGGTGCGCCCTTACTCGTAGAACAGCGAAAAGGTGGCCACCGCGGTCAATGCACCGCCACCCACCGGCATCGCCGTGGCGTAGTACGCGCCCGTCAGCGGGATGCTGACCGCCTGACCGGCGCTCGTCGTGCGCAGATACGACAACCTGGAGCCCAGGGGCACGGCCGAGCTGCCGTTCCTGATCTGCACGCCGACACCGGTTGCCTGCCCCGCGCCGGAGGCCGCCGCGATCACGCCGCTCGTGGCGGGAACACCGGCCGGGGGCGTGGCGTCGATCCGGTACAAGACCGCGACATCGGCATCGCAGGTCAGATCGAGGGTGAAGTCCCGCGAGGCGGGCGTGGCGCCCACGGCGGTGAATGCCGAAGCCGCGATGTCGGGCAAGGACACGGCGATGTCGCCGTTCAGGACGCGGCACCCCGTGCTGAGAACGTTCACGGACGTACGGCTGAAGGTGACCTTGTTGGTGAGGACGCCGCCGTAGAGCACCGTTGCCGTCGGGTTCGGGAGGTTCATCGTTCCCGACGACAGCGGGCCGGTCACGATGTACTGGACGCGGAACCATCCCCACGGCGTGAAGTCTGCGTAGCCGGAGAACGACTCCGACGTGCGCGGCCAACGCATGCCCGTGGCCGGGTACCAGGCGCCGGTATTGTTGTAGTCGATTTTGATGCCGAGGCCGGGGACCCCGGTTGCGTAGGTGCCGCTCATGCCGGACACGGCCGTCATCGCGGACGTGAAACCCGCCGTCAACGCGTACGAACCCGAACAACTGACGTAGGCCCGCGTGCCGTCGCTGATCCAGCCCGAGTCGTACAGAACCTTCCCGACCGCCTCATTGCGCTTGGCGCTCAACGACGCGGGCAGGGTGAAATAGCTGTTGGTGCTTGTCGAGCCGGAACACGCCGCCGTCGCTGCGTCCCACACGCCAAGCCAGAAGAAAGCCACACCCAGAAGCGGGATGGAAACGCGCATGGTCGTCATTGCCCTAGATTCATGGTCGGTGCCTGCCCCGAGGTGCAGACGGAAGATTGCAATGCCGGGCGCGCCTGCCCGCCGGCCCCGGACGGCCACCCTGCGAGCGTGCAGCGTCCATCACCCCATTGGGCGGTGATCGGCGCCTGCGTCGCGTCCGAGGTGCGCACGTACACCTGGCCTGCCTGGCCGACCACGCCAATTTCGTCGCCCCTGGCGTCCAGCAGTTGTGCGCCGAAGGGCAGCGCGTCTCCGTTGTCGAGACGAACCCGCAGCAGTGCGGCGTGTCCGACGTTGGGCTTGAACGTGATCGGCACTACCGCGCCGGCGCGGGGAACAGTCTGCAAGCGGGAGGTGTCGAGCTCCACGTCCGCCGACAGGCCCTTCGGATCGAGCACGATTTCGTTGAAGCGGTACGGCGTCAGGTTCCCGGCAATCGCGTAGCCACGCCGATCGATGCGGCCGACACCGTCGGATCCCATGCGTGCGCCTTGCGCACCCTTTGCTTCCACCACGCCGATGGTGTCGCCGAGCTGCTGCGCCAGCGTGATTCCGCCCGCGTGCACGACGGCGCCACCGCTCGCCGACACCGACGTCTGCCGGCTGCGCGCGTTGTGCGAATACGACGCGCCGAGCGCGGCGAACGCGGCGCGCCAACCGGCATTGATGCCCAGCGTGTCGGTGTCGCGGTCGTTGAAGTTGCCGCTGACGCCGTAATTGAACTGCCGGCGCCCGCCCGCGGTGCCGTTCACGCCGGCCTGCACGGAATTTCCGTCGCGATCGTGCCCGGCGGCGAGGGTCAGCTGCGGCGGTGTGCTGCGGTAGTTGGGGCTTCCCAGCGGCATCGAGAGGCTGATGGCAGCCTGGTCGTCGTAACCGCGACCGACCACGCGGCTGCGGCTTGCGTTGACCCCCAGCGAGACGTTGCGGAACTGCCGGTTCCAGCCGACCTGATAGCTCGAATCCACCGGCAACGTGTCGCTCCAGTAATCGTTGCGCGCGCCGCTGACGAAGAGCGATCCCCCTCGCTCGCCCAGGCTCTGGCTGATGGTCACCTGGAAGCGGCTGCGCTGGCTGTGCGCACCTTCGCTTACGCCTCCGCGCAGTTCGCCGTGGCGCACCGCATCGTCCAGTCGCACCGCATCGTCCAGCGACAGATAGCCGCGGCTCGAATACCGGTAGGCGGCCAGCGCGAAGTCGGTATGGGTCTGCGGAACGCTCTTGCTGTAGGTCAGGCGCGCGCTGTAGCCGGACGAGTCCTCATCGGGGATGGCGAACTTCGTCTTCGCGGCGGTGACATCGAGCGACACCGCACCTGCCGGCGTGTTGAAGGCCGCGCCGACGAGCACGCTGCGATAGAGGTCTCCATCGGTGGCCTGCACACCGCCGTACGTCGTGAGCTGGTTGCTCAGGCCGCGCTGGAAGGTGCCTTCCACGAAGACCGGTGCGCTGCCGCGCAGCGTTTCATCGCGCACCTGCCCCGCGACGGCCGAGTAGCGCCACACCCCCGGACGCAGCAGCTGCGGCACGGCGGCGTAAGGCACGGAGAATGTGCGTTCGCGGCCATCGGCCTCGATGACCGTCACCTCCAGGTCGCCGCCGTAACCGGTCGCGTAGAGATCGTCGATCTGGAACGCACCCGGCGCAACGTTGGATTCGTGGATCACGAAGCCCGCCTGGCGGATCACCACCCGGGCGTTGGTCTCGGCGATGCCGCGCACGACCGGCGCATAGCCACGCATCGAGTCCGGCCGCATGCGATCGTCGGTGGCCAGCTTGATGCCACGGAACGCGATCGAATCGAACAGCTCGCCCGAGGTGAAGGAGTCGCCCACGGAAAACTGCGATTGCAGCGCGGTGACGTCGTGCTCGGCGAACGTGCGGATGTTCTGGAAATCATCGCCCGCACCGCGCCCCCATCGGTAGGACGACTGGTTGCGCAGGCGCCAGCCGGCGACGTTCAACCCCATCGTGAGCCCGGCATGGGCGCCGGTGGTGTGGCCGCCAGCGTCGTAATCGAGCTGGCTGGCGCTGAGGTTGTAGCCCAGCGTGAATGCATTGACGCCGCGCTCCCACAACGCCGGATCGACGTAGCCGCGCGCGCTGCGCCGCAGCGCTGCCTGCGGAATCGACAAGTCCAGGCGCAGCTGGTTCATGTCGAAGCTCACGCGTGCGTCGGCGATGGCGCGCTCGAGGTCGATGCACGGCGGCGAAAGGTCGACGCCGTCGGCGGCCAACCGGGCGGTGTCGATGCCCAGCGTCGCGAGCACCTGCGACGACAGGCATGGACGCACATCGCCGCCGGGCACCGCGGCGAACTCGACCGACTGGCGCGTCACCCGATTGCCGTTGACATGAATGTCGACCAGATATTGTCCAGGCAGGACGGCATTGGCCCTTTCGAACCGCGACAGATCGGTGGAACCGGCGGCGTCGCCCAGGAACAGCGGGCTGAACTCGACCGCATCCGGCGCGGGCTCCGGCGCCGGTTCCGGAGCGGGCGAAGGTTCCGGCGCGGCCGTGGCGCACAGTGGCACCTGCCCCAGCGCAGCCAGTACCACCACTGCGAGGCGGCTTCGCCTGGAACCTCTCGCGGCGGGCGCGATGGTGCATGGATCAAATGGATGCATGTCTCGATCTCGCGTTGCTGACGGCTCGCGGCCGGCGCGCGCGGTGTTCGCGCGCGGCAGCGCGTCGTCCGCGCGTTTTGCGCTTCGTTATGGAGTGGCGGATTCGATGCGACGTCGCCCGTGGCCTGCTTCAGTCCGAATAGGACGCCCGGCTTTCGACGAGGCCGCCGTAGTCGTTGATGGCGGTGAACAGCACGGTGCCTGTGCCGTGTCCGGGCTCGCCTTGCACCGGGAATGTCGCGCTCCCCATGGCCGGGCACATGCCGCCCGCAGGCGTCGCCTCACCCGTGGCGCGCTCGGCCCGCACTTGCGCGAACGACACGTTGTAGGCGGTGGGATTGGTGCATTCCAGCGATGCGGCACCGCCCGAACGCACCAGGCGCCATGTCAGCTGGCCGATCGAATCCAGCGGCGCGCCGCGCAGTCCTTCGGGCCGATAGAAGATCTTGATGCGCGTGCGCACCGCGAACTGCAGGAAGTTGTCCTGCGCGCTCTTCCCCTTCGGACGCGGCGGGATTTCCAGGACGTTGAGCCAGTAGACCGACTCGCGATCCTTCGGCACGTCCCCGCCGTTGAATATCAGCCGCAGTGCCTGGCCCTTTCCGGGTTCCAGCCGCGACATCGGTGGCGTCACGAGAAAAGGCGCGTTGCTGGTCGCGGCGGTTTCATTCGCGTCGCCCGCGTCGGTCCAGACCTGGAGCAGACGGGGACCACGCCCGTTGTTGTCCACCTGGACGGTGACTTCGGATTCGTCGGCCGGATAGATCACGCGGGTGCCGGTGATCTGGATATCGGCATGCGCCGGCGCAAGGGCGGCGAAAGCCATCCACGCGATCGCGCAGCCCACTCGTGCGAGCAGTTTCATGAGCCTTTCCTGGAGGTTCCCCGAAGCGGCGGGGTCGCGAAGACCCCGCCGTGATGCGTCACGCACGACTCAGTTGTAGACGACCGAGTAGTTGACGTAGGTGTTGACCGCGCCCGCCGTGGCCACGCCGGTCGCGTAGTACTGCGCGGTGTACTTCAGCGTGGCGGTGTTGCCGACGATGGTTTCCTTCGAGCCGTCGCCACCGGCGTTGCTGGACAGGTTGATCGCCGCGCCGGCCTTGTTCAGCAGGCCCACGAGCACGTTGGCCGCGCCACCGGTGGCGGTGTTCTTCAACCGGCCGCCGTTTGCGGCGTCGATGGCCGGCGTGCTGGATTCGAACCACAGCTTCGCGATCTTGTCCTTGCAGTTGGCGCCACCGAGCACCACGCTGAACGGCGTGTCGCCCGCGCTCTGGCCCGACGACGCCAGTGCCGAGGTCGAAACGCTCGGCAGGTTGACGGTGAAGTTGGAGGTGCCGCCATCGGTGTTGTCGCCGCCGGTGATGGTGCAGGTGACATCGGAGATCGTGCCGTTGAAAGTGATCTTGCCGTCCGCGGCAGCGGCGGAGAGCGAAGTGAGGCCGGCGGCCGCGAACAGTGCGGCGGAAATCAAGATCTTGCTCATACGTCCATATGTCCAGTTGTTGTGAGATGTCGCCGTTGAGGGAGGCGATGTGCTCGAACTGCTTTCCTTCTGTCGCTCCCCCAGCGACGGCGACATCCTCGGCGCGGCGGCTGGAGGCGGAAATCAGAGGAATCTGGCGAAATGCATCTTCGGTTGCATCCAACGCCAACCTGAACCTGCAATCGTGATCGCGCCCGTTTTCACGGCTTCATGGAATGCAGCGAAGGTCGGCGACGCGTGCGGGTGCCGCTTCGTTCTCTTCGTTGCAATGCAACGAACGCATGCAACGCGCACGGGCAAAGCGTCCACGACGCCGATCGCGTTGCATCACGACGCATCACGCATCACCGGTGCGAATCTGAACACCTGCGTGAACACGCGCCGAGGCAACCGGCCGTCGGCCTGCGCATGACATTCACGGCATTCTGGTGCGAATAATTCGCCCACGACCGGGAGCGGGTGCACCGCAACCGGCGGTACGCTCCGCGGCTTGCTCCATCCCCCCGGCACCAAGGAGATCAGCGTCATGCCTTACTCCCGCCTCACGCCCTTCACCATCGCCGTCGCGCTCGCGGCACTCACCGCCTGCAGCCGCGCACCACAGACGCCACCGGCCCCGGAATCGGCCGCGCCTTCAACGGCCGCGGCGCCGGCGACGACGCGCGCGTACACCGACCAGGACATCAGCGACGCGTACATCTACCTGCTCTCCCGCCTGCTGGTGCTGCGCCAGCAGCAGCTCGACCTGAAGGAAGGCTTCAAGTGGAACGAGATCGTCCACCGCAAGCCGGGCGCGGTCGATTGGGCCAATCCCAACCTCGACGTCGCAAATTCGGAAGCGTGGCTCGCGATCGACGAGAACAGCTGCACCATCGTGACGGTGCCGAAGATCACCGGCCGCTACTACACCGTGCAGTTCCTCAACGGCTGGGGCGAAACGCTGGCGAACATCAACGAGCGCACGCAACCCAAGGGCGCGGGCGATTACGCGGTGTGCCTGAAGGGCGCGAACGTGCAGCTGCCGGCGAACGTCACGCGCATCGATCTTCCGGTGAAGCAGGTGCGCGTGCTCGCGCGGATCGAACTGGGCAAGGACTGGAAGGGAGCCGAGGCGCTGCAGCACCAGGTGACCTTCAAGCCCACCGGTTCGCCGGCGACGCCTGCGCCAGGTCCCCAGATTCCGTCGTTCGACCTGGAAAATCTGCCGGGCGTGGAAGCGTTCGAGGACGCACCGGCCGTCCTGGACAGCGAATCGGACCTCAATCCGGGCATGGACGCGATGGCGGCCAAGGTGCGCGCCATTGCCGAAGGCGTGCGCGATCCGGCCGAGCGCGCGCGCGTTGAGGACGTGATCCGCAAGAAAGTGATGGCCGATTTCGCGGCCGCCTCGCCCACCATCGGCCACGGAACCGTGAAGAACCACTGGGCGCGTCCGGCCGTGACCGGCGCGTACAACAACGATTGGCTGGGACGTTCACTCGCCAACCTGGGTGGCATCTGGGCCAACACCACGGACGAGGTCATCTACTACAAGGGCAACCTCGACGACAGCGGCGCGCAGCTCAGCGGCGACCACGTCTACACGATGACGTTCCCGAAGGACGACCTGCCACCGAAGTACGCGAACTATTTCTGGTCGGTCATCGCGGTGGACACCAGGGCCCATCGCGTGCTGCCCAATCCGAAGAATCGTTTCCTGATCAACAACCAGTCGGACCTGAAGTACAACCCCGACGGCTCGCTGACGCTCTACTTCGCAGCCGAAAAACCCGACGACGCACCGGACGGCAACTGGCTGCCGACGCCGCGCGGACAGGACTACCGCCTGACCTTCCGCTTCTACGGGCCCAAGGGCGGCGTGAAGGACGGCAGCTATTTCCCGCCGCCGATGATCAGGCGTTCCTGATCGCCCATGCGCACGAACACACGAACCACACGACAAGGATCTCCCATGCGCTCGCACACGCTCGCTCTCGCCATCGTCGCCGCGACTTCGCTGGCGGCGTGCCAGAAACAACCGTCGCCCGAGACGGCGACGCCCGCATCGCAGCCCGCTGCATCCACCACGCCGGCGCGGTCCGCTGCGGAACCCGCCGTCGCCAGCGTGCCCGGCCCCGTCGCCGGGACACGCCTCACTGAACCGTACGTGCGCATGGCCGCACGCGACACGTATTTCTGGGCATGGCCGATGGTGAACATCTACAACCGCCGGCTCGGCTTCAAGGATCTCCCGGGTCCGGGAAAGCTCGGCGGCGTGCTTCCCGCCGCACCACCGAACAGCCTGATGATGCTGACCGACTACGTCGCGCCGTCAGAACGCGAAGTGGCCTGCCCCAACCAGGACGTCGTGTACGGCGGCGGGCCGCTCGCGCTCGACGTCGAACCGGTCGTGATCCAGGTGCCGGACTTCGGCGACCGCTTCTGGGTGTACCAGGTCGTCGACTCGCGCACCGACAGCTTCGTCAACCTCGGCAAGATGTACGGCACGAAGCCGGGCTTCTACCTGCTCGCCGGCCCGGACTGGAAGGGCGACGTGCCGCAGGGCATCAACGAAGTCTTCCGCTCCGGCACCAACACCGGCTACGTGATTCCGCGCGTCGCGTTGCTCGACACCGCGGAGGACCGCGCCGCCGTGCAGCCGCTGGTCGCGCAGATCGACATGTATCCGCTGTCGCAGTTCGACGGAACGCTGAAGCAGCACGACTGGTCGAAGAATCCCTCGTTCCCCGAAGCGCCGCGTGCGCCCGGCAATGGTGAAGCGCCGAAGGTGGACCCGACAAAGTTCTTCGACGAATTGCCCGTGGTGCTGAAGGATGCCAAGCCGCTGCCCGGCGAGGAGTCGCGTTACGCGCAGGCGCTGGCACTGGTGGAAGCACTACAGAAGGATCCGGCCTTGAAGGTCGCCGCCATCGACGAAGCGAAGAAGGCCGAGCAGGAACTGATCGCGCCGCTGCTGCAGTTCCGCAACTTCGGCGTGCCGCTGCCGCACAACTGGACGACGGTGCGCAATGGCGCGCAGTTCGGCACGGACTACTTCACGCGCACCGCGGTCGCCAAGTCGAACATCTACGTCAACAAACCGAACGAGGCGACGTACTTCTACCAGGACCTCGACGACACCGGCGCGCGACTCAACGGCAGCAAGCGCTACACGGTGACCTTCGACAAGGGCGGCCCGCCGGTGAAGGGCTTCTGGTCGCTGACGCTGTACGACGCGGACCACTTCTTCGCACCGAACGAGATCAACCGCTATTCCGTCGGCACGAAGAACAAGGACCTCCAGCCCAACCCCGACGGCACGCTGACGATCTACGTGCAGGCGGACGCACCGAGCGATCCCGTCCAGCGCGCGAACTGGCTGCCCTCCCCCAAGGGCGCGGACTTCTCGCTGTACGTGCGCACGTACTGGCCGGAGCAGGCGATCCTCGACGGGCAGTGGTCGCCGCCGGCGGTGAAGCCGGTTTCGTCCTGAGTCCTCGCATCAGTTGAAAATGAAGAACGGCGGAAGCGATCCCGCCGTTTTCCTTTCCATTCGGGAAACGAAAACGCCGGATGCGTATCGCGTGTCTTCGCGATGCGCACCCGGCGTCAATGTCATCGAAGACGACGACTTACCGGTAGTCGACGGTGAACGTCGCAATCGCCGTGACAGTGCCCGCGGTCATGTTGCCAGTGCGCACGTAGCGGGCCTTCAGCGGGATGTCGACCGTCGGCGTGCCGACGACGATGTTGCGGGTGATGTCCGTCGTCGGCGCGGTTCCTACCTGCCCGAATACGACCGGAGAGGTGCCGTCGAGAATCTGCACGCCCACGCCAGTCGCAGTGGAAGCGGGCGTCAGCGACAGGATGTTGGTCTGGTTCGCCTGCGTCGTCTGATCGGTCAGGAACATATGCATGTTCGTGCTCGTGTTCGGATCACCACCGGAACAGCCAAGCGTCACATTGAAGTCCTTCTCGCCCAGCGCGCTGCCCACGCTCGGGAAATCGACGGGCGACTTCTGGTCCAGCGCACGATGATGTCAGGCGTGGAAACCGCGCAGGTCGGCACTTTGGGCTGGATGGTGATCGGCGTCCGCATTCGGAAGAGCGCCGCGACGATGGGTCCGCCCTGATCCACGCGCCATTCGGCGATGGGTCCGGTGATCTCGCCTGGGGCGGTCAGCGGCGTGTCGCTCGTCTTGATCAGTTCGATCTGGTACTTCGTGCCTGGACTGAAATAGACGTTGTACGCGTTGTATATCGACTCGTAGGCGCCGGTGAACAAGTAGGCGCCACCGGAGCCGTACACTCGGATACCGACACCGGGAATGTTGGTCTCGTATGTGCCCATGTACCCGGTCGCCGGCCCCGTCGTCACGATCCGCTGCCAATAGAGGATGTAGTTCGTGCACGCGACCTCCGGCCCGCCTCCTGGATTTCCGACGACATTCGCCGGGGTCATGTTCTGTGAGTAGAGGACAGTGCCTTTGGGGGCGTTCGCATTGACCTGGCTCAGGGTTCCGTCGAATTCAAAGACGAAGGGCCCGGTCGTTACCACTTTCGCTCCACCTGACATCACGTAATGCCATTCGCAGGTCGCCGATGCGGCGGTGGGAAGCACGAGTGCCAGGAGCACGGAACACAGGGCAAGGATACGTTTCATGGATGGCTCCGGTGCGCGATGACCTGGGCAATCAGGTCACGGCGCGATGTGTGTTGGTTGGTGCGATGCATGTTTCGGATGGTGTGGCGCTCGCTGGCGGACACGATGCGCAGAATCTTCCTGGCGTCGTCGCCGCCACGGGCACGTCGCTGTGCGGCGCGATCTCGAAAGTCAGCGCGCATGGCAGGTGCCCGCGACGACGTTCAGTCCGGCGGCATTGACGGTGGCATTGGCCGGCTGCCAATCCAGTGCGCACTGGCCACCGTCCCAGCCGACCGTCAGCGCGACTGAGTTGTCGTCCGGCAATCTCACGAAGGCCTGGCCGTTCTGGCCGGTGTAACCGACGATCGCGCCGCTCGAGTTCTTCACTTCCGATCCGAACGGCAGCGGCTTGCCGTCATCGCGCGTGGCCTGGATGACGTAGGCGTGGCCGGTCTTCGTTTCGAACGACACCGGGACGACTGCGCCGGCACGCGGAACGACAGCGGCGCGCGTCTGCTCGAGTTCGACGTCGTACGAAATGCCCTTCGGATCCAGCGACACGTCGTTGAGGCGGTACGGCATGAGGCCGTTGGTGATGGCATAGCCGCGGCGGTCGATCTTGCCGATGCCGTCGCCCAGGCGCGCGCCCTTGGCGCCGTCGGCGTGGAGGATTGCCATCGTGTCGCCCAGCGAGGAGGCAAGCGTGACGCCGCCCGGATGCACGACCAGGCCGCCCTGTGCCGACAGGCTCTGCGAGCGAGTGCCCGTGCCCTGCGTGTAGGAACCGTTGACGGAACCGTAGGCACCGCGCCAGCCGCCGTAGAGGTTGACGGTGTCATTGTTCTCGTCGCTGAAGTTGCCGGTCGCGCCATAGCTGTACTGGTGGCGATCGCCGGCGATGCCGGCCACGCCGGCCTGCACGCGATTGCCCTGCGTATCGTGCGCCGAGCCGACCGTCAGCACCGGCGCGCTCAGGCTCCGATCGCTGCCCAGCGGCACCGACAACGTCATGCCGTAGGTCGTGTCGTAGCTGCCGTCGTTGATGCGCGTGCGGCCGGCGTTGACGCCGAAGTTCGCACGGCGCCAGCGTGCGGACCAGCCGAGCTGGTAGCTGGTGTTGACGTCGCGGCCGGACCAGTAGTCGTGGCGCGAACCGGTGAGGCTGAGCGAACCGGCGCGGCCGAGGCTCTGGCTCATGCTGATGGAGAAGCGGTTGCGCTCCACGCCGGAATCCTTGAGCAGGCCGTTCATGCCGCGATTGCGGATGAGGTCGTCCCACTGCGCGGCCTGCGACAGGTCTGCATAGCCCTGGCTGGAATAGCGGTACGCGGCCAGCGCGAAGTTGGTGTTCGTCGACGGGATGTTCTTGTTGTAGGTGGCACGCGCGGAGTAGCCGGACTGGCTGCCGCGGTCGTCGCTGAAGTTCACGCGCGAACCGGAGACGTCGAGCGACACCGCACCGACCGGCGTGTTGAACGCCGCGCCGACGACGGCGCTGCGATACAGGTCGCCGTCGCTGGCCTGGATGCCGCCGTAGCCGGTGACCCAGTTGTTGATGCCGCGCTGGTAGGTGGCTTCGAGGAACTTCGGCGCATCCAGCAGGTTCTCGTTGCGCAGCTCGCCCGCGACGGCCGAATAACGCCACGAACCGGGGCGCAGCAGGTTCGGCACCGCCGCGAACGGCACATTGAACGAGCGCTGGCGGCCGTCGGCTTCGGTGACGATCACTTCCAGGTCGCCGCCGTAACCCGCCGCGGGCAGGTCAACGATCTCGAACGGGCCCGGCGCGACGCTCATCTGGTAGATGACGTAGCCGGACTGGCGGATCTCCACCGTCGCATTCGTCTCGGCGATGCCGCGCACGATGGGCGCATAGCCGTTGAGCGAGTCCGGCAGCATGCGATCGTCGGTCGCCAGGCTTACGCCGCGGAAACCGACCGAATCGAACATCTGCCCCGAGGTGAACGTGTCGCCGACGGTGAGCTGCGACTTCAGCGCATCGATGTCGTGCTGCGCGTACGTGCTGATGTTGGTGAAGTCGGAGCCGCCGCGCTTGTTCCAGCTGTAGTACGACTGGTTGCGCACGCGCCAGCCGGCGATGTTGAGGCCGGCGTTCAAACCCAGGTAACCGGAGCGCGCGTTGCCGCTCAGGTCCGAATCGCTGTTGTTGAGGTTGGCGTTGTAGCCGAGCGTGAATGCAGTGACGCCTTCGTCCCACAGTTTGGGATCGACGTAACCGCGTGCGCTGTGGCTGAGGTAGCCCTGCGGAATCGACAGGTGCAGGCCCATGTCGCCGGCGTCGGCGCGCACGCGCGCATCAGGGATCAGCTCGCGCAGGTCCAGGCAATCGCCGTCGAGCGAATGGCCTTCGGCGCGCAGCTTGCTGGTGTCGACACCGGCGGCGACGAGCAGGTTCAGGTCGAAGCAGCTTTCGATCTCGCCGCCGGCTTCGCGGAAGGTCACCGTCTGGCGCGAGATCAGCGCGTCGTTGACGTACAGGTCGACCGACTGCGGGCCGGGCAGGATCGGATTGCCGCGCTCGAAGCGCGAGAGGTCCGCGCTGGCGCTGCCGTTGAGGAACGCCGGGCTGAATTCGACGACCTGCGGTTCGGGCGACGGATTGGGCGAAGGATCCGGACCCGGGGCGGCGAACGCCATCACCGGCACGGTGCCGAGGGCGGCGAGGACGGAGGTGGTCAGCGTGCGGCGATAGAGCGGTTGCGGGATTCGCGTAAGCGGAGTGTTGCGGGACATGGAAGGTACCGTTGACCGTGGTGGGCCCCGCGTTGCCGCAGCTCGCGCCGCGCATTCGTGAGGCATGACGTCCCCGTCCGCCTCGTGTGGAGGCGCCGGGATCGCGAATCGGAATTGCCGCGTTGCCTGCGGCGTGGCTCAGGCGTCAGCGCGCCGAATCAGCGCGTGTACGTCGCTTCACCGTCGAGATAGGCGCCGTAGTCGTCGATGGCGCGGTACACAAGACGACCGGAATCGTTGCCGCCCTTGATCGGGAACCTCTCGCGTCCCATCGCCGGGCACAGGCCGCCCTTGCCGATGGTGGGATCGACCGGCGCATCCTTCAGGCGCACATCGGCGATGGACACGTTGTACGGCGTGCCGTTGGTGCACTCCATCGCCATGCCGTCCTTGCCGTGCACTAGGCGCCAGGTGACCTGGCCGATGGCGCTGGCGGCGTCGCCCGTCAGCCCGGTGGGGCGGTAGAAGATCTTGACGCGCGTGCGAACGGCGAACTGAAGGAAGCTGCGCGTGTCGGACGTCGGCTTCGGCGGAATTTCCAGCACGTTTAGCCAGTAGACGGATTCGCGATCCTGCGGGAGGTCGCCGCCGGTGAACATGATGCGCAGCGTCTGGCCCTTGCCCGGCTCCACGCGCGACAGCGGCGGCGTGAGGAGAAACGGCGCCTTGGCTGTTTCGGCCGTCGCGTTGGCATCGCCGTCGTCGATCCACGACTGCACGATGCGCGGCGAATCGCCCTTGTTGTTCATCGTGACGGTGACTTCGCGCTCGGCGGCGGGATAGATCACGCGCGTGCCGACCAGCGAGATGCCCGCGTGGGCCGACGAGAAGCATCCGATGGCGGTGAGCATCAGCGCCAGGGTTGTGCGATGGGGGAATGTCATGGGGAGGTCTCGCGGAGCAGGGCCGTACGGAGTGGAAGCGATGCCGGCACGCGCCGGCATCGCTGGTGGTGCGCTTGGATCAGTACGAAACGGTGTAGGTCACGAACGTGTTGACCGTACCGGCCGTGGCACCGCCGGCCTTGCTGTAGTACTGCGCCTGGTACTTCAGGACGCCCGGCGTACCCGAGGCCGGGGTAGCGGTCGGGTTGTTCGTGCCATTGACCAGGTTGATCACGCCGTGCGTGTTGCCGTTGAGCAGGCGCACGCCGACGTTGGTGGCGGTGGCCGTGCTGGAGTTGTCCAGGAAGCCGTCGGCGTTGATCAGCGAGCCCGGGGCGCCGACGTTTTCGAAGATCAGCTTCGTCACTGCGCCATTGCAGGTGTCCGAACCGCCGCCGCCGACGCTGATTTCGAACGGCTTGGTGGCGGCGTAGCTGTCGGCGGCCGACAGCGAGGAGGCCTGGACGGTATCCAGCGTGACCGTCATGTCGGCGGCCGAACCGGTGGCGTTGGTGCCCGGGGTCACCGTGCAGGTGCCGGCCTGCAGCAGGCCATTGATGGTGATCTTGCCGGTGGCGGCGAAGGCGGACGGCATGGCGACGGCGGCGACGACGGCGACCAGGGCGGTGGAGAGCAGGGTCTTCTTCATTGCGGAATTCCTGAGGTGCTTGGGGTGGTTGGAGCCGCAAGGCCGTGGCCCTGGCGACGGCGCGCATGGTGCGGGCCGGCGTCGGTCGTAAACATCGGACAGTTCCGAAATCAATCAGATAAATCGCCAGATTCGACAAGAAGTGATCGCAACTCCGGGTAGGCGTGCGAACGGGGTCGAAACGATGTCCCGCCGCTCTGTGTCAGGACCGCGACGGAGGCGCCGCTGCGCGGCAAGCGTTCGCGGAAAAAACGCAACGCGCACGCCTTCACGCACCATTGACATTGCCGGCGCGAGTAAAGGGGAGATTCAGACCCGTCTGATGGCGGCACATGGGGGTGCCGCCTAGGCTGCGGTGAAAGCACGTTCTTTCACGACGAGACACGCATGAGCCTGGGCCACCACATGCATCGCCACGGACTCACCTTGCGGTGTCTGCTCTGCCTCATGCTCGTTGTTTGCGGCGTTGCGAACGTGCAGGCCGCGCGGCCCTCGCAACGTGCGTCGCGTGTGCCCGAACCCGCCATTTCGCTGACGCCTTCGGAAGAAGCCTGGCGACGCGAGCATCCCGTCGTGGAGGTCGGGGTGTTCGCCGGCGACTTCATCCCCTTCGAAGCGTGGCGCGGTGGCCGCCCGGAAGGCCTCGGCGTCGACTACATGCGCGCGCTGGCGGCGCGCGCCGGCATGCGGCTGGAGTTCCACCCGTTCACCGATTGGGAAGGCATCGCCATCGGGCAGTCGAAACAGGCGCCGCCTTACGACGTGCTGCTCGCACAGCCGGTGATCGGCCAGCGCATGGAACGCTTCCACATGCTGCGGCCGTTCGTGTCGTCGCAGCAGATCATGCTGGTCGCGCGCAAGGGCGACCTGCAGATCCGCAGCCCGCGCGACCTCGATTCGGCGCGCGTCACCATCGAACGCCGATTCCTGCTCTCGGCAAAGGCGTTCGCCGAACGCCATCCGCGCGCGACGCTCGTCTACGCCGACGACGGCCACGAGGCGCTGGACATGCTCGCGCGCGGACAGGCCGATGCGTATCTCGGCGTCACGCTGCCACGCACGACGGCACTGGTGCGGCAGCGACGCGCGGACGACGTGTCGATCCTCGGCCCGCTGGATTTGCCCACGTTCGAGCTCGCGCCCGCGGTGCGACGCGACCGCAGCGAACTGGCCAGCATCCTGCGCAAGGCCGAGGCGAGGATTCCCGATCGCGAAATCCAGCAGATGCGCGTGCGCTGGGGCGCGGGCGACGTGCCTTCGCTGGCGACGTCGCATGCGGTGGGCCTGAGCCGGTCGGAGCGCGAATGGATCGCCTCGCTTCCCGTGCTGCGCATGGGCTACGAAGTCGATCGCTTCCCCTACAGCTTCCTTGCGCGCGAAGGCGGTTTCGACGGCATCGCGGCGAACTACCTGGAGCTTGTCCAGCGCAAGCTCGGCCTGCGCGTCCAGCTGGTGCCCGCGCCGGACTGGAACAGCCTGCAACGCATGGCGCTGGCGAACGAGGTCGACCTGGTCGCGGCAGGCAGCAGCGGCGACATCGACAGCGACGCGATGGTGTTCAGCCGCTCGTACGAGAGCTTCCCGCAGGTCATCGTCGCGCGACTGCACGGGCCCGCGATCGCCAGCGCGTCGGATCTGGGCGGCCTCACCGTCGCCGTGCGCGACGAGCCGGGCGTGGTCGCGTCGCTGCGCGCGTTGCTGCCGCTGTCGAGGCTGCGAACCGTCGGCGGCAACGAAGCGGGACTCGCGCTCGTCGCCAGTGGCCGCGCCGATGCCTACATCGGCACGCTGCCGGCCATCGACGCCCTGATCCGCAACCGCTACGCCGGCGAACTGCACGTCGTCGGCCCGGCCGGCTTCGATACCGAACTCGCGTTCGGCGTGTCGCGCCAGTACGAGGCGTTGATTCCGCTGGTCGACCGCGTGCTCGACAACATGCCGGAAGCCGAACGCCAGGCGATCCGCGCGCGCTGGCTCACCACCGATTACGTCTACGGCGTGCCATGGCGCTGGGTGCTGCTGGGCACGGCGGCGGTGATGCTGGCGCTGGGCGCGATCGGCCTGGCGTATGAGCGCCTGCGCCGGGCATCGCAACTGCAGGCGCGCGCCGAGAACGCGCTGGCCACGCAGCTGCTGTTCCAGCAGACGCTGCTGGAGAACATTCCCTACGCCGTATTCGTGAAGGACAGCGAAGGCCGCTACATCACCGTGAACCGCGCGTACGAGGCGATGTTCGGCGTCAGGCGCGAGCAGCTGGTCGGGCGCACGGCGCGGGAGAGCGCGCACGTGAGCGGGATCGCCGATGACGTCCTCACCGGCGAGGACATGCAGGTGCTCGCCACCGGCACGGGCACCCGCCGCGAACTCACCGTGCCCGCGCGGAACGGCGACGGCGTGCATCACCTCATCGTATGGCGCCATCCGCTCGCCACGCCCGAGGACGGTACGGTCAGGCTGATCGGCACGATCGTCGAGGTCACCGAGATCCGCGAAGCCGAAGCGCGGGCGCGCGCATCGGAGCAGCGCCTGCACGACATCACCCAGGCGATGCCCGGCACGGTCTTCCAGTTCCGCGTGGGGGCCGATGGCACGCGCGGCTTCACGTACGTCGCCGGCGATGCGGCCGGCATCATGGGTTTGTCCGCCGAGGAAATCGTCGACGACGAGCGATCCACGTTCCACCGCCTGCATCCGGACGACCAGCCCAGGGTGCTGGAAGCAGCCGACACGGCGGCGCGGACGCTCAAGCCGATCGCGCCGTTCGACGTGCGTTTCCGCATCGGCGATGACTGGCGCTGGCTGCGCACGGAAGGCGGCCCGCCGCGCCGCCTGCCCGATGGTTCGGTCGAATGGAGCGGCTACTGGGTCGACACCACCACGATGCACGAGCAGGCGCAGGCGCTGAGCGAAGCCAAGGCGCAGGCCGAGTCCGCCGTGGCCGCCAAGAGCATCTTCCTGGCCGCGATGAGCCATGAAATCCGCACGCCGATGACCGGCGTGCTGGGCCTGATGGAACTGCTCACGCACACGCGCCTGGATCACGAACAGGCGAACATGGCGACGATGGCGCGCGATTCGGCGCGCGCGTTGCTGCAGATCCTCGACGACATCCTCGACTATTCGCGCATCGAGTCAGGCCGGCTGGCCATCAGCGATGCCGATTTCGACCTGCGCGAACTCGTGGACGGCGTCGCCGGCCTGTTCGGCGTACGCGCCACCGAAGGCGACGTCCGGATGTACTCGATCGTCGACTGGCGCCTGGCCACGCGATTCCATGGCGATGCGATGCGCATCCGGCAGATCATCGCCAACCTGCTCAGCAACGCGCTCAAGTTCACCTCGCACGGCCACGTGGCACTGCACGTGCGCCTGATCAGCGAAACCGCGCGTGGGCAGCAGTTGCGCATCGAAGTGGCCGACACCGGCATCGGCATCGCCCCGGAGCACCTCGCGCGCCTGTTCCAGCCCTTCACGCAGGCGGAGGAATCCACCACCCGCCGCTACGGCGGTACGGGGCTGGGATTGTCGATCAGTCGTCGCCTCGCCGAGATGATGGGCGGCAGCCTGCAGCTGGAAAGCGAGCCCGGGCGCGGTACGCGTGCGGTACTCGAGCTTTCGCTGGGCGTCGTGCAGCCGTTGCAGGGGCGACCGGAGTTCGAAGGGCGCTCGGCCGTGGTGTGCGTCGCCGACGAGTTGCGTTCGCAGGAGATCTGCAATGGCCTGAGCTCGTTCGGCTTCAGCCTGATCGAAGCCGAATCGTCCGATCTGGTGGAGTTCGACGCCGGCGACATGGACCTGCTGCTCGTCGATGCGGACGTGGTCGTCCCCGGCACGCTGTCGGGCCGCCCGCTGGTGCGCGTGGTGCGCGAGGGCGAGCCGCGTCCTCCGCTGGACGGTGAGGTCCGGCTTCCCGGCGACCCGCAGACCACGCGTGCGCTGGCGCGCGCCTGCCACGAAGCGCTCGGCCTGGTCGTGGGCGATGCGAACACACCGGCTTCGGTCCGCGCCAGCGCGCCGCGCGAGGCGCGCATCCTCGTCGCCGAAGACCATCCGATCAATCGCGCCGTCATCGGGCGCCAGCTCGAAAGCCTCGGCTACGCCTTCGCGATGGCCGCCAATGGCGAAGAAGCGCTCGCGGAACTGCAGCGCGCGCACTACGACCTGCTGCTGACCGACTGCCACATGCCGGTGCTCGACGGTTACGCACTCACCCGCGCCGTGCGTGCTTCGGAAACGGGCGGCGCGCACATGCCGATCATCGGTCTGTCCGCCAGCGTGCTGCCCGAGCAGATCCAGCGTTGCCGGGATTCGGGCATGGACGATTTTCTCGGCAAACCCATCCAGCTGGATGCGCTGGCGGCGAAGCTGTCGTCGTTCCTGCTGTCGCCCGCGATGGCGCGCGCAACGTTCGTCGCCAGCGAACCGCAAGGGCTGGATCGCCTGCGGGCGATGTACGACGACGACGCGGACTACCGGCGCGTGCTTGGCGACCTGCTCGCCATCAGTCGCACGGAACTTGCGGAACTGGACGAGGCGATCGGCGAAGGCGACCCCGCGCGGCAACGCGAGCTTCTGCATCGCATCGAAGGCGCGCTGGTGCTGGTTGGCGCACACACCGCGCCGCAGGACGACGAACCCCGCGACGTGGTGCTTCGTCGCGCCGCCATCATCGCGACGCTGGACAGCATCGAGTCGGCGTTGCGCCAGGGAAAGGCGCCATCGGCCCGGGGCGTCGGCGACGCGGTCGGTTGATGCGGCCGTCAGGCGCCCAGCAGCAGGCTGGTACCCACCAGCACCAGGAAACCCGCGAACACGCGCTTGAGCGTGTCGCCGCGCAGGTAATGCGCCAGCCGCGTTCCGTAGGGCGCCGCGAACACCGAGGCGGCGGCAACGCCGATCGCCGCGGGCAGGTAGACGTAACCGACCGCGTGCTGCGGCAGCGCGCCGGCCGGCGCATGCAACGCATAGCCGACGGCGCTCGCAAGGCCAATCGCCACCCCGCACGCGGACGACGTGCCAACGGCGCGCACCGGCACCACGCCGCGCCACACCAGCAGCGGCACCGTCATGCTGCCGCCGCCGATGCCCACCACCGCGGACATCGCGCCGATACCCACGCCGGCCGCGGTCATCGGCACGCCGCGCGGCGCGGGCACCTGCGCATCGCCGGCAGCGCGCGTGCCGCCGAAGATCAGCTGCGCCGCGGCGAGGAAGCAGTAACCCGCGACGATCCAGCGCAGCACGCCGTCGTCGATGCGCACGGCCAGAGCGCTGCCGAACCAGCCGCCGACCAGCAGGCCCGGCACCATCCACGCCACCGTCGGCCACGACACGCTGCCGCGCCTGGCGTGCGCGCGCGCCGATGCCGCGGCGGTCAGCACGATGCTCGCCAGCGAACTGGCCAGTGCGGCGTGCATCGCGGCCTCTTTCGGAATGCCCATGCCGGGCAACAACCACGCCAGCGCCGCCACCAGCACCAGGCCACCGCCCACGCCGAGCAGGCCCGCGAGAACACCGGCGATCGCACCAAGACCCAGGAACACGAACAGTGCAAGCAACATGGAAGCTCCAGATCGAAAGCAAGTGCAATGACGAAACGCGCGACGACGACGACGATCCATCGCACGGCCCATCGCAACCGGAACCGTGCCTGACCGCGACCGGCATCATGGAGACGGCCGCTTCACGATGCTGGGCTATAGTCCCGGCAATGGTCCCCCGCCCATTCATCATCGTACTCGCTGCGTGCAGCGTTGCCGTTGCGGCGTCTGCCTGCGCGCAGACGCCCGCCGCCGCGCCGCGCGTCTCCATTCCCGCGTTGCCCAGGCCGCTCGCCGACTCCAGGCTGCCGCGCGTGCGCGACGCGCTCGAGGCCGCGGAAACCGGCCGCTTCGATGCGACGCAGTTCTCCGACCTCGCGCAGCATCCGCTGTACCCGTGGATCGAGTACGCCTCGCTTCGGCGCGACATCGACAACCTGTCGCCCGGCATCGCGCAGGGCTTCCTCTCGCGCAATCGCGGGCAGGCTGCAGCGGAGGCGTTCCGCGAAAGCTGGATCGCCGCTTCGGCGCGGCGCCAGGACTGGTCCTCGGTGCTGGCCGCGTGGAGTCCGTCGATCAAGAGCACGACCCTGCGCTGCCATGAGCTCAATGCGCGCCAGGCCGTCGGCCGCGCGGATGCGCAATGGACCCGCGACATGCAGGCGATCTGGCGCACCGGCGACTCGCTGCCCGATGCCTGCGACGATCCGATCGCCGCGCTCTCCGCGCAGGGCGGGCTGACACCGGAACTGCGGTGGGAGCGCATCGAACTGGCCGCCGCGAAATGGCAGCCGGGCGTGATGCGCGCAGCCGCGAGTGGGCTGCCGCCCGACCAGGCCGCGCTGGCGAACGACTACGCGGCGTTCCTCGAAAGCCCGCACGAACGCGCGCTCGCCTGGCCGAAGACCGAACGCAGCCGCGAGATCGCATCGCAGGGCCTGGCGAAGTACGGCAAGTCGTCCCCGGCCGGCGCCGAGGCGATCCTTCCGCGCCATGCCGATGCGCTGGGCTTGAGCGAAGCGCAACGTGGCCGCGTCCTGTACCAGATCGCGCTGTGGACGGTGGCGTCCTACGAACCCGAATCGGCGCGGCGCCTCAACGCGGTGCCCGCCTCCGCGTACGACGAACGCCTGCACGAATGGCGCGTGCGCGAGGCGATGTCGCGATCCGACTGGCCGGCCGCGCTGGCGGCGATCCAGAAGATGGGTGCGAAGCAGCGGAACGATTCGCGCTGGACCTACTTCGAAGCGCGCCTGAGCGAACTGGCCGGACGCAAGCCCGATGCCGAGCGCCTGTTCCGCGAGGCCGCGAGAAAGCCCGAATTCCACGGCTTCCTTGCCGCCGATCGTCTCGACCAGCCGTATGCGCTGTGCCCGTGGTTGCCGGAAAGCAGCACCGCGGCGCAGCAGGCCGTCGCGCGCGATCCGGCGATGGTTCGCGCGATGGGGCTGTTCCAGATCGACCGCACCGGCTGGGCGACGCGCGAATGGGACGATGCGCTCTCTCGCTTCAACGACGAGCAGCGCCGCATCGCGGTGGAAGTGGCGCAGGGCAACGGCTGGTTCGATCGCGCGGTGTTCTCGCTCGGAAAGAATCCCGAGGAACAGCGCCTGTACGGCCTGCGCTTCCCGCTGCATCACGAGGCGACGATCCGGCGCGAGGCGTTGAAGAACAACCTCGATCCGGCGTGGGTGGCGGCGGAAATCCGCGCCGAAAGCATCTTCTACCCGCGTGCGCGTTCGTCGGCGAACGCGATGGGGCTGATGCAGGTCCTGCCCGGCACCGGTGCCGGTGTCGCGAGCCGCATCGGCATGCCGTGGGGCGGCGCGGACAGCCTCTTCGATCCGGACACCAACATCGTCCTGGGCACCGCGTACCTGCGCCAGCTGATGGACAAATACGGCGGCCAGCCCTACCAGGTGATCGCCGGCTACAACGCCGGCCCGGCGCCGCTGGGACGCTGGCAGTCGCAGCGGCCGGGCATGGATCCGGACTTCTGGATCGAGACCATCAGCTACAAGGAAACGCGCGAATACGTCGCCCGCGTGCTGGCCTTCAGCGTGCTGTACGACTGGCGCCTCAACGGCGACGCGCTGCGTCTGAGCGACAGGCTGCGCGGGCGCACCGACGGCCCGCGCAAGCGTTTCGAATGCCCCACCCCGGCCACCGCGCCGGTGCCACCGGCGACACAATCCCGTTCCAGATCACAGCGTTGAACGCCGCCGTCGCCTAGACTTTCGTCCATGGCACAACGTCACGTGGTGGTTCTCGGCGGCACCGGCTTCGTCGGCCGGCATCTGGTCGCGCGCCTGTTGCAGGGCGGCGATCGCGTGACCGTGCTCAGTCGCGGCGTCGACGCCGGCAAGCGTGCGCTCAAGCCCAACGGCGCGAGCCTGATCGAAGGCGACGTCGCCGATGCCGACTTCCTCGCCGCCGTGCTCGACGACGCCGACGCGGTGGTCAACCTCGTCGGCATCCTCAACGAGAAGGGCGATCGCGGCGACGGCTTCGAACGCGTGTTCGTCGGCATCACCGACGCGCTGATCGACGCGATGAAGCGCATGGGCGTGCGTCGCCTGCTGCAGATGAGCGCCCTCAACGCCGGCCGCGGCGACAGCCACTACCTGCGCTCGCGCGGGCGCGCCGAGCAGCACGTGCGCGCATCCGGCCTGGACTGGACGCTGTTCCGTCCGTCGGTCATCGCCGGCCCCGGCGATGGCCTGTTCTGCCGGTTCGACGGCCTGCTGAAGTTCGCGCCGATCCTGCCGATCGGCCGCGCCGACGCGCGCTTCCAGCCAGTGTGGGTCGGCGACGTGGTCGAGGCGTACGCCAGGGCGCTCGACGAACCGCGCAGCGCCGGCCAGGCCTACGACCTCATCGGCCCGGATGTGATGACGCTCCGGCAGATCGTGAAGCTCGCCGCGCGCGGGCGCGGGCGCCATCGCGGGGTGCTCGGGCTGCCGGCATCGCTCGGCAAGTTCCAGGCCGAGATCGGCGAATGGCTGCCCGGGAAGCCGATCAGCCGCGACAACTGGCGGTCCCTGCAGCTGGATTCGGTCAGCCTGGAGGACGGCCTGCGCCGGCTCGGCATCACCCCCACGCCGGTGGAACCCCGCATCGGAGAGGCTCTCGCCGGCTGCTGATCCCCTTTGCGCAACGTGCCGGGAAAGTTGATAGGCTCGGCGTTTGCGGCCCCGGCCGCCCCACCGCAAAGGAAGCATCGACATGACCCTTTCCCTCATCGCGGCAGCTGTCGTGGGTCTGGCCATCGGACAGGCAGGCGCGCCCGCCCCCGCTGCGCAGGCACACCCCGCCCCCACCGAGCAGGCGAGCCCGCAGCCGGCCGAGAAGCCGAGCGAGGTCCTCGGTTCCCGCGACGCCGACGACAAGCTCATCTGCCGCAAGGTCCGCACCGTCGGCAGCAACATGGTCTCGCGCGATTGCCGCACCGCGGCGCAGCGCCGCAAGGAAGCCTCCGATGCGCGCGATGCGTTGAACGGCGGTGGCCGCTCGCTCAACAACATCGACCTCGGCGGCGCCCAGTAATCACCGCCCCACGCACGGAGCCAGCCTGCACGCTGGCTCCGTGCGTGTGCGTTTAACATCCGTGGCCTCACTCGAAAGGAGAGGACCATGGGCCTCATCGATACCCTGCTCGGCCACGCCGGCGAAAAGCCGGTCGACAAGCTCGCCGAGGAATTCGCGCCGCTGCTCGCCCCGGGCGAAACCCTGCAACGCGCGTTCGGCCTGGTTCGCGACCTGATCGTCTTCACCGATCGCCGCATGATCCTGGTCGACAAGCAGGGCGTCACCGGCAGCAAGGTGCAGTACCTGAGCATTCCGTACCGGAGCATCGTGATGTTCTCGGTGGAAACGGCCGGGCATTTCGACATGGATTCGGAACTGCGCATCTGGCTGTCGGGCCAGCCGGCGCCGATCGCACGCACGCTCGGCCGCGACAGCGGCGTGCGCGAGATCCTCGCGCTGCTCGCCCAGCACGCGCCGCGATGAAGCGTTTTCTGGTCGGTGGCGCGGTCCGCGACCGCCTGCTCGGCCTGCCGCCCGGCGACAACGACTGGGTGGTGGTCGGCGAAACCCAGGCGTCGATGGAAGCGGCCGGCTTCCGCGCCGTGGGTCGCGATTTCCCGGTGTTCCTCGATCCGCGCACCGGCGAGGAGCACGCGCTCGCGCGCACCGAACGCAAGAGCGGTCGCGGCTATCGCGGCTTCG
Organism: Lysobacter sp. SCRH-1R; assembly: GCF_057747855.1. NCBI lineage: Bacteria > Pseudomonadati > Pseudomonadota > Gammaproteobacteria > Lysobacterales > Lysobacteraceae > Lysobacter > Lysobacter sp. SCRH-1R. The sequence goes on from NZ_CM173227.1 coordinate 3,821,934, forward strand.
TCGTCGACGCCGATCCTTCGGTCACGCTGGAAGACGACCTGCAGCGCCGCGACTTCACCATCAACGCGATCGCGCAGGACGAGCACGGCACGCTGGTCGATCCCTACGGCGGCGCGCGCGACATCGAGGCCCGCTTGCTGCGCCACGTCGGGCCGGCGTTCGCGGAGGATCCGTTGCGCGTGCTGCGTGCGGCGCGCTTCATGGCGCGCTTCGCCTCGCTGGGCTTCACCGTCGCGCCGGAAACGATGGCGCTGATGCGCCAGATGGTGGCCTCGGGCGAACTGGCCGAACTCACCGCCGAGCGCGTTTGGCAGGAAACGCGGCGTGCGCTGGCCTGCGCGACGCCGTCGGCGTTCCTGCGCACGTTGCACGATGCGGGTGCGCTCGCCGTCGTGCTGCCGGAAGTCGACGCGCTGTACGGGGTGCCGCAGCGCGCGGAGTACCACCCGGAAGTCGATACGGGCGTGCACGTCGAACTCGTGTGCGACATGGCCGCGCGCCTCGCGCCGGGCGACGACCTGATCGGCTTCGCGGCCATGACGCACGACCTCGGCAAGGCGCTGACGCCCGAACACGTGCTGCCCAAGCACCTGGGCCACGAACAGGCTGGCGTCGCGCCGCTGCGTCGCCTGTGCGACCGGTTGAAGGTGCCGACCGAACATCGCCAGCTCGCCGAAGCCGTCTGCCGCGAGCACCTCAACGTGCATCGCTTCGACGAGTTGCGCGCGCGCACGGTGTACGAGCTGATCGCGCGCTGCGACGGCTTCCGCAAGCCGGCGCGCATCGCGCAGATGGCGCTGGTGTGCGAGGCCGACAAGCGCGGCCGCGCCGGACTGCAGGACGTGCCGTATCCACAGGGCGAAGCCCTCAAGGCCGCACTCGCCGCGGCGATGACGGTGCGCGCGGAGGATGTCGCGCGTGGGTTGAGCGGACCGGACGTCGGCGAGGCGATCCGCAAGGCGAGAATCCGCGCGATCGCGGAGGCAACGGGGAAGAAGCTGTAGTTCGTCGCTTCGGAGGCCGTGCGCGTTTGCTCTTGTAGCACGGGTATGCGAAGCGCACCCCGGGCCCCTTGCTGCCCACCCGGGGGCGCTTCGCTTACCCGGGCTACAAAAGCTCGATCTCGCCGCGCCAGGGCTCAAGGCAATCGCTCAGAGAGGCGCGCCATGACCTCGCAACAAAAAACGCCGGACGACTCCCCAGTCGCCCGGCGTTTCTTCCCCCCGTTGGGTCTTTCGTGTCGGATTCCCTCGCCCCCTGGCACCGGGATCGACCACGTTTGGAGCCGCTGTTCAGGCGGGCATCGCAAGCGCACGATACGTGAAGAATGCGTTAGTGACCGATGCAGCCGTCACAGGATCCGCTCGCGCGAACCGCGCAGGAAGCGCTTCCAGCACGCAACCGTGAACACCGTCGCAGCCGCGAAAACCGCTCCATTCAGCACGGCCGGCGCGTACGCCGGCCGGCACGTCACGCTCCAGCCTCAGAACTGGTAGTTCGCCTTGATGTACCACTCGCCGCCGTTGAAGCCGAACGGCGAGGACAGCGGGTACTTCGCGCCGAGGAAGGTCAGCGTGCTGTTGGTCTCGCGGTCGGGATAGTTGTCGAAGATGTTGGTCCCGCCGACGGTCACGTGCAGCTTGTCCTCGTAAAAGCTGAAGGTCGCCGAGAGGTCGAACAGCCACTCCGAACCGAACTCGCCCTGCTCGCCGAAGGTGAAGTCCTCCCAGCTGTCGTAGTAGTTCGCGCGCGCGGTGATGTTCACGTTCCAGGGCGAGCGCCAGTCGAAGGTGATCACGCTGCGATTGTTCGGCAGCTGGTTCTCCAGGTCCGCCACGCGTTCGGCGTCGATCACCGGCGTGGTCGTGCCCGGAATCACCGCGACGCTGTCCACTTCCTGCTTGTTGTAGCTGTGGCGGAAGTCGAACACGCCCGTGCCCATGCCGCCGAAGTCGGCGCGATACACTGCCACCAGGTCCACGCCCTGCACGGTGCTGTCGAAGCCGTTGACGAAGTACGACACCTGGCGCAGCAGTTCCGCACCGGGCACGCCGGCGTCGATCAGCGCCTGCTGTTCCGGCGAGCCGTCGGCGACGTTGATCGTCTGCAACGCGATGCGGTCGTCCACGTCGATGTTGTAGTAATCGAGCGTGAGGCTGAAGACATCGTTCGGCGCATACACGAAGCCGGCCGAGTAGGCACGCGATTCCTCCGCCGTCACCGGCTGCGCGCCGAGCGCGATCGCCGCATCGCTGTTCACCGGGAACGTGCCCAGCGGAACCAGGTTGCCCGAGGAATCGGCGGTGGTGGTCACGTCCAGCGTGTTGAGCTGGCCCGGCGTGGGCGTGCGGAAGCCGGTGTTGACGGTGGCGCGCACGGCGAACGCGTCGGTGAAGGCGAAGCGCGTGGAGACCTTCCAGTCGAAGGTGCTGTCGAAGTTCGACGTGTCCTCGTAACGACCGGCAACGCCCACGGTCCAGCGTTCGACCACGTCGGTTTCCAGGTCCAGGTAAGCCGAGCGGCTGTACTGGCTGAAATCGCCCGCGGCTTCCGGCGAGTCGCCCTGGAAGCCGTCCGAACCCACGCCGAACAGCGCGCCGGTCGGGCCGTTCTCCCACGACGCCGGATCGCCCGCGCGGATCTTGTAGGTTTCCTCGCGCCATTCCGCGCCGAAGGCGACGTTGACGGGCGTTGCGAACACGTCGTTCTGCCAGGGCCACACGAAGTCCGCGTTGGCGCCGCGTTCGAGCTGGGTCAGGTCGCCCGGCTCGAAACGCGTGGGGCTGAGGCGGCCGAGGCTCGGATTGATCGAGTCGGCCATCTTGTAGACCATCCGGTTCTCGCCCTGGCGCAGGCTCACGTCCCAGCGCAGGCTGCCGGCGGTTTCGCCCTTCGCGCCGAACACGCCCTCGTAGTCCTTCAGGTCCGCGCCGAAGGTCGGCGTGTAGCCGCCCGGGAACAGCGTGTAGATCGGATTGAGCGCGACCCAGCCCGACGGGCTCGACGCATCGGCGGTGAGGTAGTCGGCGGGATCCAGGCCGCGCGCGAGGATGTCGTCGATCATCGACTGCGCGACCGGATCGGGCAGGCCGTCGCCGATCGGGTTGCCGTCCGCGTCGAACGCGCCCTCGGTGTCCACCAGCAGCGTGTTGCGCGGCGCCACGCCCGGCACGCCGACCGGCGTGCGGTAGAAGAAGCTGGATTCGTACTTCGTGTCGGCGTAGCTGCCGAAACCGTACAGGCTGACGTTCTCGCTGATCGGGTATTCGGCGTTGAAGAACGTGCGCAGGCCTTCGCCGTCGGGGTCGCCCCAGCGCTGGCCGAGGCCTTCGAACGGCACCAGGTCGTTGCCGACGGCCGCCCCCACCTGCGCCGCGTCCGCGCGCGGGATGCCGCGCGAGGTGTGGTCGCTGTCGAAGTATTCGAACGTCATGTTGAAGAAGCCGCTGTCGCTCAGCGGCACGCCGAAGTTGACCGAGCTGCGCCATTTGTCGCCGTCGCCCTCGTAGGTCGAACCGTACTGGCCGTCGATGCGCACGCCGTCGGCATAGTCGTTGAGCAGCACGTTGATCACGCCGGCGATGGCGTCGGAGCCGTACTGCGCGGACGAACCGTCGCGCAGCACTTCCACGCGCTGGATCGCGGCGGAGGGAATCAGGCTGTAGTCCACCGCCTGCGAACCCTGGTTGACGGTGCCGAAGGGTTCGACCTGCAGGTTCACCAGCGCCGAGCGATGCCGGCGCTTGCCGTTGATCAGCACCAGCGTCTGGTCGGGCGGCAGGTTGCGCAGGTTGGCCGGACGCACGAACGCGGTGCCGTCGGCGATCGGGAAACGCTGGGTGTTGAACGACGGGGCGATGTTGGCCAGCTGGTCGGTGAAGTCGGCCGAGGCCTGCTTCTCCAGGTCGGCCGGACGGAAGACGTCGACCGGCGAGAGCGATTCGGTCGGCGAACGGCCCTGCACGCGCGTGCCGGTGACGACGAGCTTGTCGAGATCCACGGCGTCCTGGCGGGCGGGCTGCGCCGCCGGCGTCGCGGCCTGGGTCGGTTGTGCCGCCTCCTGCGCGACGTCCTGCGCGGCGGCGGGAAGAGCAGTGGCGAACAGCGCGGCGGCGACGGCCGTGGTCAGGCGATGTCGGGTGGCAACGGGCATGGCGGTTTCCTTGCTCAGGGTGGGCGGACTCCCCCTGTCGAGCCCAGCCCGGAGCTTTAACCAGCCTTTAACCTTTGCGCAATACCTATCGAAACTTTGCCTAATCTGGTTTTATGGCGATCTTTTGTCCGATTCCCACGCCTGCGATGAGGTCGCTTCCCGAGGTTTGGAGGCTGGCGGGGTCAACCATCGCACACGAACGTCGCGCAACCTGCTGCCGTGCGCTGGCAACTTCAGCAAACCGCCCGCATCAGCGCCGGATCGCCGCCTCCACCCGCAGCAACGCCCGCGCCACCGGCGTGGGGCCCAGCATCAGCCCGGCCAGCACGCCGAGCGAATTGGCCAGCGCATCGGCCGAATCGGCCATGCGCGAGACCGTCCACGCGCCTTGGGCGACTTCAAGCGCCACGCCCAGCGCGATGAGCCCCGCCGCCGCGACGGCCTGCGCCCGCCGCGTCGCGAACAGCATCACCGCCCATGCGCCGAGCAGCAGGTAGCCGAGGAAGTGCTCGACCTTGTCGAACCCGTCCGGCACCTCCGGCAGGTCGTGCGCCGGCAGCAGCGAGGACGCCACCACGGCGGCGATCATCGCGATCCAGATCGCCACCCACAGCGCGGGCCAGCGGAACTCGCGCAGCCACCGCCGCCGGGTCGTCGCCATGGCGCTCACAGGCGGAAACTCAGGTCGCCGACGAGGAAGGCCGCGCCGAATTCGACGCCCTTCTCGAAGCCCATCACCTGGAAGCGTTCGCCCATCTCGCTGGGCAGCGTGAGGCGCTTCACTTCCTGCGTGCGCTTCATGCGCTCGTCTTGGTCGGCGATGCGCTCGATCCGCTCCAGCACCCCGGCCAGGCCATTGCCGAGCAGGAAACTCGCCTGCGAGCAGTAACCGGCGAAATCGAAGCCCGCGGCGACACCGGCTTCGGCCAGCGCGGTGAAATCCACCGACGCCGTGAGGTCCTGCAGGCCCGGCCACAGCAGCGGTTCGCCGTGCATGCGATGGCGATAGAACGCGCGCAGCGTGCCGTCGCTGCGATCGGGCTGGTAGTACTCGCCGCGTGGATAGCCGTAATCGACGAACAGCATCGCGCCGCTGCGCATGCCGCCGGACACCGCCTGCACCCAGTACGGCAGCTGCGGCAGCGCTTCGGAACGGTAGCCGTGTTCGAACTCGCGCCCGAGCTGGCGCTCCAGGTGCCGCACCGCATTGCCCAGGAACGCATCGGCCGGACGCAGCACGCGCACGAGTTCGCCGGCTTCGATCGCGACGTGCTCCTCGTACACCTCGCCCGCTTCGATGGCGAAACGCGGCGTGGGCAGCGCGTCGATCACCTCGTTGGCGAACAGCACGCCGTCCCATTCGTCGTTGAACGGACCGTCGAGCCATTCGACCAGCTCGAACAGCGGCGGCACGAGGCGTTCCTGCAGGCGTTCGCGCTGGCGATGGCGCAGCTGCGCGCTGGGCTCGAGGATGCAGTAGCGGTCCGGCAGCGCATCCAGTTCCATCAGCCGCTTGAGCGCGACCTCGGCGAATGCGCCGGTGCCGCCGCCCAGTTCCAGGAAACGCGCCTGCGGCCCCATCTGGCGGAACACCGGCGCGACGCTGTCGGCCACGCAGGCGGCGAAGATCGGTCCGAGTTCCGGCGCGGTGACGAAATCGCCGCTCTCGCCGAACTTGCTCGTGCCGGCGCTGTAGTAGCCGAAGCCCGGCGCGTACAGCGCCAGTTCCATGAAGCGGGAGAACGGAATCGCGCCGCCGTTGTCGGCGATCTGCGCGCGGATCAGTTCGCCCAGTCGCGCGCTGTGCGCGAGCGCGTCGGCGTCGGGCGCCGGCAGGGCATTGGCTTCGCGCTGGCGCTCTCGCGGGTCGGGGCGATGCGAGGGGGAATCGGTGGACATGCGGCATCGCCGTGGGAACACTGGCCGCTCAGGATACGCCACGCGCCGGAGCGCCCCGTCATGAGCATGCCCCGTTGAGCACGCCCCGCCCCGCCACGCCGCCGGTCGCGCTGGTCACCGGCGCGGCCCGGCGTATCGGCGCCGCGATCGCGTGCGGCCTGCATGCGGCGGGATACGACATCGCGCTGCATTACCGCGACTCGGCCGCTGATGCGCACGCACTGGCGGCGGAACTGGAACGCGCGCGCCCCGGAAGCACGCTGCTGTTGCAGGCGGATCTGGCGGAATTCGATCGTTTGCCCGAGCTCGTCGCACAGTGCATCGGCCGCTTCGGCCGGCTGGATGCGCTGGTCAACAACGCATCGACATTCACGCCCACGCCGATCGGCACGGCGACGCCGGCGCAGTGGGACGCGCTGTTCGCCAGCAATGCGCGCGCGCCGTTCTTCCTCGCGCAGGCCGCGGCGCCGCACCTGCGCGCCTCGCGCGGCGCGATCGTCAACCTGTGCGACCTCTACGCCGAACGCCCGCTGCGCGAGCACACGCTCTACTGCATGGCGAAGGCGGCGCTGCTGATGATGACGCGCTCGCTCGCGCTGGAGCTCGGGCCGGACGTGCGCGTCAACGCGGTTTCGCCGGGCGCGATCCTGTGGCCGGAAGATCGCGGCGACACGTCGGCGCAGCAGGCGATGCTCGCCCGCACTCCACTGGGCCGCACCGGCACGCCGGAGGAAGTCGCCGACGCCGTGCGCTGGCTGCTGCAGGATGCGCACTACAGCACGGGGCAGGTGCTGCATCTGGATGGGGGGCGGTTGCTGGGGGTCTAGTTCGATCGGCGCGCTGGTCGCCTGCATGGGCGGGTGTTGCAGCCCGGGTAGGCGAAGCGCACCCGGGGACGCCATCACCCCGCCTACCCGGGTGCGCTTCGCTTACCCGGGCTACGAAAGAACATCGGCGACCGGCAACATCGCCTCCCGAGAACACCGCCATCCAAGGAAGGCCGGGGCCCCGGCACTGCGATCACTTCGCCGCGAACGCCGACTCCAACTGCAGCGCGCGGAACGCCGGCGGCGCCTCGCCTTCCATCGCGTAGCGGTACAACGCCGCCGAATAGATCCCGCTCAGCGCCGCCTGGTACACGCCCAGCATCAGCAGGCCGATCACGAACAGCACGACGACAACCACCGCCAGCGCCGCCGACAGCTGCGCCGCCACGAACGCCACCAGCGCGCCGACCACCACGATCGCGAACGAGATCAGCCCGAACGCCAGGCCGATGCCCACGTTGCCGATCGCGTTCTCGCCCCAGGTGCGGCGCAGCAGGTTGGCGCTGCGCCTGAGTGCCTCGAACGGACCGACTTCCTGGTGCACCAGCACCGGCACCACCAGGAACGTCGCCAGCGTCCACGCCGCGCCCAGGCCGCCGCCGACCAGGCGCATCAGCAGGTTGTCGTCGTCCTTCATGCGCTTGAGGATCACGCCCACCGTCGCCGCGATCGCCGCATACCCCAGGATCGAAGGCAACCGCGCCTTGGCCGCATTGAAGCCGTCGGCCAGCGTCGGATCGCCGCCGTCCAGCCGGATCATCGCCGCGGCCACCAGCGCGCTGTTGCAGAACACGATCACCGTGTACTGGCAGAAATAGAACAGGAACACCCACACCACGCCCGATGCGGCGCCCTGGCTGAAGACGCGCCAGCCGATCACCGGCACCAGGAAGGTCGCCAGCACCACCAGCGTGGCGATGCCGGAGATGATCGGAAACACCATCAGCTCCTTGTCCGAGCGCAGGACGGCCGCACTCGCCTTCACCAGCTCCCAACTGCGTGAGAACTTCTCGAACATCGCGATTTTCCCCGGTCCCCCATGGACCAGCGCGCATCGTCGGGCCGGCGTGGCCGTGGTGGCAAGGGGGCGGGGATTCGGGATTGGGGATCCGGGATCGGCAAGAGCGGAAAAGCGCGACGCATGGCCCGCTTTCCCGAATACCGAAGCGCCTTACAGCCCCACCGTCTCGAGCGTCGCCTCCCGCTCGGGATGCGCATCCCACAACTGCGCCAGCGTGCGGCCGGTGCCGGGCACGACGACGTCCGGCGCGATTTCCGCCAGCGGGCGCAGCACGAATGCGTGCTTCAGCTCGGGACGCGGAATGCGCAGGTTGCCCGCGCCCTCCAGCGAAAGCCCATCGAACAGCACGATGTCGATGTCGAGCGTGCGATCGCCATAACGCGGGCCGCTGCGGTCGCGGCCGTGCGCATCTTCCAGCGCGTGCAGCCACGCGTTGAGCGCGTGCGGGTCCAGGTCGGTGTCGATGATCGCGGCGGCGTTGTGGAAATCGGGGCCGTCGAAACCGACGGCGCGCGTGCGGTACACCGCCGACAGCACGACGTCGCCGAAGCGTTCGCGCAATGCGTTCACGGCGGCGCGCAGATGCGCCACGGCATCGACGTTGCTGCCCAGGCTCAGGTAGGCGCGGCTCATGCGGAACGTGGCGCCAGCTTCAGGATGCGGAACGTTCGATCGTCACGCCCACCGCGCGCGCACCGCGCACCGCACCGGGCTTGCTCAGTTTCAGGCGCACGCGCTGCACGCCGAACTCGTCGAGGATGATCTGCGCGACGCGTTCGGCCAGCGTTTCCACCAGCCCGAAATCCGACTGGCTGACGTACTCGACGACGCGCCTGCTGACGGCCTTGTAGTTCAGCGTGTCCTCGATCGCGTCGCTCGCCGCCGGCACGCGGTTGTCGAAGGCCATTTCGATGTCGAACACCAGCGGCTGGCGGATGCGCCGCTCCCAGTCGTAGATGCCGATCAGCGCCTCGATTTCGAGGCCTTCGATGAAGACGTGGTCCATGGGAAGGCCGTGATTCGTGATTGGGGATACGTGATTCGAACAGCGAAAGCTTAACCCGACGCGCCGTTGCGCTCGCGAATCACCAAATCACGAACCATGAACCACGGCCTCGAGCGTCGCCATATCCCATCGCGGCGTGACGCGCACCGCGAGGTCGCCGTGTTGCCCGGCGGCGAGCCGAAGCGCGCCGGCGTAGGCGATCATCGCGCCGTTGTCGGTGCAGAACTGCGGGCGCGGGAAGCTCACGCGGCCGCCGCGCTTGCGCGCCATCTCGTCGAGCTTCGCGCGCAGGCGCTTGTTCGCGCCGACGCCACCGGCGACGACGAGCGTGTCGCAACCGGCCGCGTCCAGCGCGCGTTCGCACTTGATCGACAGCGTGTCGACCACGGCGTCCTCGAAGCCGCGCGCGATGTCGGCGCGGACCGCGTCGCCCTGGTCGCTGTCCTTCCACGCCAGCAGCACCTGCGTCTTCAGGCCGCTGAAGCTGAAATCGAGGCCGGGGCGGTCGGTCATCGGCCGGGCGAACCTGAACACGCCGGGGCGGCCCTGCTCGGCCAGCGCGGCGAGCTGCGGGCCGCCGGGATAGGGAAGGCCCATCAGCTTGGCGGTCTTGTCGAAGGCCTCGCCGGCCGCGTCGTCCAGCGTCTCGCCGAGCAGGCGATAGCGGCCGATGGCCTCCACGTGCACCAGCTGGGTATGGCCGCCGGAGACGAGGAGCGCGACGAACGGCGGCTCGGGACGGCCGCGCTCCGGATCGTCCTCCAGCAGCGGCGCCAGCAGGTGGCCTTCCATGTGGTGCACGCCGATCGCCGGGACGTCCAGCGCCCACGCCATCGAACGCGCCACGCCGGCGCCCACCAGCAGCGCGCCGACCAGGCCGGGACCGGCCGTATACGCGACGCCATCGAGGTCCGACGTGCTCAGGCCGGCCTCGCGCAGGGTTTCGCGGACCAGCGGCAGCAGCTTGCGGACGTGGTCGCGGCTGGCCAGCTCGGGCACCACGCCGCCGTATTCGGCGTGCAGCGCGATCTGGCTGTACAGGGCGTGCGCGCGCAGGCCGGATTGCGTGTCGTAGACGGCCACGCCGGTCTCGTCGCAGCTGGTTTCGATGCCGAGGACTTTCAAGGAAGGACTTCCGCGAGGGGGCGCAGGGCCGCTTCCGGCGGGCCGGACGCGTGTGGATTCAAGGACCTGCGTCCGAAGTGTGGGCCTATGTTGCACCTTCAAGAAGCCCGCCGCTATAATGCGCGGCTCTTCCCCGGCCTGCCCGGGCCGGTTACCGAAACGAGATTACGTATGCCCAGCGTCAAAGTCCGCGAAAACGAGCCTTTTGAGTTTGCTCTGCGTCGCTTCAAGCGCACCTGCGAGAAGGCCGGCGTCCTGGCCGAGACCCGCAAGCGCGAGTTCTACGAGAAGCCGACCCAGGAACGCAAGCGCAAGGCCGCAGCCGCGGTGAAGCGCCAGGCGCGCCGCGCCTCGCGCGACGTGACCAAGCGTCAGCGCCTGTACTGATCGCCCTGGCGGGCCCGCGCCTCGCGCGACCCGCTTCCGGACGCATCGCACAAGCCGGCCGCGCCCTGCGCTGCCGGCTTTTTGTGTTTCCGATTCTCGGGATTCGAGATCGGGGATTCGGGATCAGACCCGCCTCCCCCCAGCCGGGCCCCGGCGTTTCGAATCCCGAATCCTCCAATCCTGATCCCGGGACCCCAGCCATGACCCTCAAGCAGCGACTCACCGACGACATGAAGGCCGCCATGAAGGGCGGCGACAAGCACAGCCTGGCCGTGATCCGCCTGATCAACGCCGCGATCAAGCAGAAGGAAGTGGACGAACGCGTCGAGCTGGACGATGCCGCCGTGATCGCCGTCCTCGACAAGATGGTCAAGCAGCGCCGCGACTCGGTCAGCCAGTACGAAGCGGCCAGCCGCGAGGACCTTGCGCAGGTCGAGCGCGACGAAATCGTCGTGATCGAGCGCTACATCCCGGCCAAGATGGGCGAGGCCGAGATCCTGGCCGCCATCGACGCCGCCATCGCCGAAACCGGCGCGTCCGGTCCGGCCGACATGGGCAAGCTCATGGGCCCGCTGAAGGCGAAGCTCGCCGGGCAGGCCGACATGGGGCAGGTGTCGGCGCTGGTGAAGAAGCGCCTGAGCCCGTAAGGACGTTTTCCGGCCCGCCACCCGGCGGGCCTTGGCAACGAGATGCACCATGAAGAACAACCACCACGCCGTCGCCTGCTTTCGAGGTCACGAGTAAGCGCCGCAAGGGATACCCGTCCCGGACGCGCGTGAAGCGCGGCGACCGGATGGTGCATGGAAACGAGGAGCGGGTGGAGAAGCCCGGCCGCAACGATCCATGCCGATGCGGCTCGCCCCGGAGGTTCAAGGAACTGCTGCCTCCGTGCCGGGCGCTTTGAAGGATCGCAGCGCCTCCATTACGTCAGGGATCGATCGAACACCGAAGCCGGGCGCATGCCCGGCTTCGTCGCCTCTGCAGCCGCGTGGCATCCTTATCGTCCAATGGCCCGCATCCCCGACGCTTTCATCGATGACCTGCTCGCCCGCACCGACCTCGTCGAGGTGATCGGTTCGCGCGTGCAGCTCAAGCGCCAGGGCAAGGAATATTCGGCGCGCTGCCCGTTCCACGACGAGCGCTCGCCGAGCTTCACCGTCTCGCCGGTGAAGGGCTTCTATCACTGCTTCGGCTGCGGCGCGCACGGCACCGCGATCAGCTTCCTGATGAACTACGACCGCCTCGAGTTCCTCGACGCGGTGGAAGAACTCGCCAAGCGCCTGGGCATGGAAGTGCCGCGCGACACGCACCAGCGCAACGCGAATCCCGACAGCCAGGACCTGTACGGCGCGCTCGATGCGGCGTCGAAGTTCTTCCAGAAGCAGCTGGCGAACAACGGCCGCGCGCTGGGCTATTTCGACAGTCGCGGTGTCGATGCCGAAACACGCGCGCGTTTCTCGCTCGGCTACGCACCCGATGGTTTCAACGCGCTGCGCGATGCGCTGGGCACCGATCCGCGACGCATGAAGCTGCTCGAACGCGGCGGCCTGTTCTCGAAGAACGATCGCGGCCACGTCTACGACAAGTTCCGCGATCGCGTGATGTTCCCGATCCACGACCGCCGCGGTCGCACGATCGCGTTCGGCGGTCGCGTGCTCGACAAGGAAAACGGCCCGAAGTACCTCAATTCGCCGGAAACCGAGCTGTTCCACAAGGGCCGCGAACTCTACGGCCTGTGGCAGGTGCGCCAGGCGCACAACAGGATCGAACGGCTGATCGTCGTCGAAGGCTACATGGACGTGATCGCGCTGTTCCAGAACGGCTTCGACACGGCGGTGGCGACGCTCGGCACCGCGACCACGCCCGATCACGCCGAGCTGCTGTTCCGCAACGCGCCCGACGTGTACTTCTGTTTCGACGGCGACCGCGCCGGTCGCGGCGCCGCATGGAAGGCCGTGGAATCCGTGTTGCCGCGCATGAAGGACGGTCGCCAGGCGTTCTTCCTGTTCCTGCCCGAGGGCGAGGATCCCGATTCGCTGGTGCGCGCCGAAGGTCGTGACGGTTTCGAAGCGCGGCTGCAACAGGCGACGCCGCTGTCACAGTTCTTCTTCGACTCGCTCTCCAGCGACGTCAACCTGCACACGCTCGAAGGCAAGGGTCGCCTCGCCGAACGCGCGAAGCCGCTGCTCGCGCAGATTCCCGACGGCGCGTTCGGCGACCTGATGAAGCAGCGCCTGACCGAACTCACCGGCGTCGGCGCACGTGCGAGCTCGCCGGAAACGCACGTTCCCGCGCAGCGCGCGCGTACGGCCGGCAACGCGCCGCATGGCTCGAAACCCTCGCTGGTGCGCAGCGCGATCACGATGCTGATGCAGCAGCCGCAGGTCGCGCTCGCGCTGCCGCCGTCGCTGCATTTCGCCTCGCTCGACCAGCCGGGCATCGGTCTGCTGGTGGAGATCATCGAGCTGGTGCATCAGCGGCCCGACATCTCCACCGGCCTGCTGCTGGAGCATTTCGCCGACCGCAACGAAGCGCCGGCGCTGACCAGGCTCGCCACCGCGGGTGCGGTGGAGACCACCGCCGCCACGCCGCTGGATGCGCGCGTGCTGGACGACGCCGACCGCCGGCAGCAGGCGTTCCTCGATGCCATCGCGCGCCTCGACGCGCAGGCGTTGCAGGCGCGCATCGAAGCGCTGCAGGCACGGATGGCGACGCTGGTCGATGCGGAGAAGCAGGAGCTTCGCGAGCTGTTGTCGCTGCGGTTGCTGCAGCGGCACTGAGTACCGCCGGTCGGGCGGAACGTCACCCGAACTTTCCGCATATGCGACGGGAGCGGACGCCGGGCGACAGTGACGGCATCCTCCCGCCGAGCGCGTTCCCGATGCCGTCTTCGACCCGCCTGCTCCTCGTGCCCGCAGCGATCGGGCTGGCCTGCGCGATCGTGCAGCTCACGCTGGAAGCGCTCGGCGGCGGCATCCAGAGCCACCACCTGCTCAACCGCGCCGACATGCCCGCGATCTCGAACGCGTTCGGCCTGCTGACGCTGCCCGCAATCGGCCTCGCGCTGGGTTGGCGCGCGCGACGGCTGGGTGGGTTCACGCGCGCCATGTGGGCGGGGCTGATCCTGTCGTTCCTGTACGGAATGGCGCTCGCCACCGGCTTCGAGTTCGGGGCGCAGGGCCTCATGCAGGCGCTGTTCTTCGGCCTGTTCGGCGTGGCGATCCTCGCGCCGGTCTATCGCGCCGAGTGCATCGCGGGCTTCGTCGCCGGCATGGCCTTCACGTTCGGTGGCGTGCTGCCGCTGCTGGTCGCGCTGGTCTTCGCCGCGCTCTCGGCGGGCGTGCGCTTCGGCGTGCGCGCCCTGTGGCGCCGGATACGCCCGGGTGCCGTCGGCGCGGGCTGACCGTCCGCCGGCGATCGCGGCACCGGCCCGGCGCGGCAAAGGCGGCGCGGGCTAAGCTCGGGCTTTCATCCCGGGGGAACGCCCATGTCGCCACGCGGTTCCATGCTCCTGTCCGCCCTGCTCCTCGCCTGCGCCGCGCCGGCCGCCGCGCAGAAGGCGAAAGCGCCCGAACCGAAGCCCTCGTCCGCCGTGGTGCGCGAGCAGGCCGGCAATCGCATCAGCGAGAACATCCCGCCGATTCCGCCCGAACTGACCGAGCGCCTGCGCCGCTACCAGAACACGCGCGGCGCGGTCTTCGGTGGCTGGAGCGACGACTGCCTGCTCGTCAGCACGCGCTTCGCCGAGACCGCGCAGGCGCATCGCGTGTGCGCGCCGATGGGCATGCGCGAGCAGCTCACGTTCTATCCCGAGCCGCTCGCCGCGATCGAAGCGGCGCCGCCGCGCGCGAAGCTCGACGGCTTCGTGTTCGGCAAGGACGTCGGCGGCAACGAGTTCTGGCAGTTGCACTGGTTCGATCTGAAATCGCGCGAAACCACGCTGCTGACCGACGGCAAGGCGCGCAACCAGGGCCCGCTGTTCTCGCACGACGGCACGCGGTTCGCGTGGAGCAGCACCGCGCGCAACGGAAAGGACACCGACGTGTGGGTGATGGATTTCGCCACGCGCAAGCCGCGCGTGCTCGTCACCGAAGGCGGGCAGTGGAACGCGATGGACTTCTCGCCCGACGGCCGCGAACTGCTGGTGCTGAAGTACGTCTCGGCCGCCGAATCGTATCCGGGCGTGGTCGATGTGGCCACCGGCAGGCTCGAGATGCTTCCCGTGGATGGCGGCAAGGCGGCGCTCAAGGATTTCAGGTATTCGCCCGACGGACGCGGCGTGTACTACATCTCCGACGAACCCATCGACGGAAAGGCGCAGGAGTTCCTCACCCTGCGCCATCACGATCCGAAGACCGGCAAGTTCGAGGTGCTCACGGCCGATACGCCGTGGGACGTCGCGGACCTGACGATCGCCGACAACGGCAAGCACCTCGCCTACACCACGAACGAGGACGGCATCTACAAGCTTCACGTGCTCGCGCTGCCGTCGCACCGGGAACTGAAGCTGCCGCAGCTGCCGGTGGGCGTGGTGGTGAACCTCGGCTTCTCGCCCGACAGCGGGCGGCTGGCGGTGACGCTCAACTCGGCGACGTCGCCGAGCGATGTGTACGTCATCGATCTCGACGCCGCGAAGCTCACGCGCTGGACGCAGAGCGAAGTGGGCGGCCTCGACGCGTCGAAATTCGTCGCGCCGACGCTGGTGCATTACCCGACATTCGACACGGTCGATGGAAAGCCGCGCGAGATCCCGGCGTTCTACTACCGTCCTGCGAACGTTCCGGCCGGAAAGAAGATTCCCGTCGTGATCAACATCCACGGCGGCCCGGAAGGCCAGTCGTTGCCGCTGTTCAACCCGACCGCGCAGTTCATGGCGAACGAACTCGGCGTGGCGATGCTGCTGCCGAACGTGCGCGGTTCGGAAGGCTACGGCAAGACGTACCTGAGCCTGGACAACGCGGAAAAGCGCGAGGATTCGGTGAAGGACATCGGCGCGCTGCTGGACTGGATCGCGCGGCAGCCCGAACTCGACGCCTCGCGCGTGGGCGTGTACGGCGGCAGTTACGGCGGCTACATGGTGCTCGCCTCGCTGATGCATTACAGCGACCGCATCCGGGCCGGCGTGGACGTCGTGGGCATTTCCCACTTCGGCACGTTCCTGAAGAACACCGAAAGCTACCGCCGCGATCTTCGCCGCGCGGAATACGGCGACGAACGCGATCCGGAGATGGCGAAGGTGTTCGATGCGATCTCGCCGCTCAACCATGCCGACCGCATCCGCGCGCGGCTGTTCGTCGCGCAGGGCAAGAACGATCCACGCGTGCCGTACACCGAGGCGGAGCAGATCGTGAAGGCGGTGCGCGCGAACGGCCAGCCGGTCTGGTACCTGCTGTTCGACGATGAAGGTCACGGTTTCAGGAAGAAGACGAACGTGGATTTCTTCAACGCGGCGATGGTGCGGTTCTGGGAGGAGGCGTTGCTGGCGCAGTAGATCCGCGGCGACGCTTTGCAGCCCGGGCAAGCGAAGCGCACCGGGGACCTGTCGCGCCCCACCCCGGGTGCGCTTCGCTTACCCGGGCTGCAAGGGCGCACACGGCCCCCGAAAAGCGATCACTCCGCCACCACGCCAGCGGGCGCAAGCTTGAGCCAGCTTCGGTGGAGAGCTGGACATGCGAACCCCATTCACGTTGGCTGCGGCGCTCGCCCTGGCCGTGTTCTCGTGCGCGGGATGCAGCACCAACGCGCGCAACGATGCGCAGGCAAGCGCCGAATTGCCGCCGCCCGTCAACGAGAAGGCACTCGCCGACAATGCGCTGCAGACCTTCCTCGCCTCGCGCAGCATCCGCGAGATGCCCGCGCACCGCGATGCGATGCCCGACCTCGACGGCGACGGCACGAAGGATCTGCTGATGCTGCTCGACGACCAGAACTGGTGCCAGTCGGACGGCTGCACGCTGCTGGTGTTCCGCGGCGGGAAGGACGGGTTCAAGCTCGTCAGCCAGTCGGTGTCGGTGCGTGCGCCGATCGCCGTTGGCGCGCGCACCCATCGCGGCTGGCACGATCTGCTGGTGAACGTCGGCTCAGGCGAGGAAACCGGCACCGTCGCGCTGGAATTCGACGGCACGGCGTATCCGGCCGATCCGACGATGGCGGCGCTGCTGGATCCGGCACGCCTGCCTTCGGCCACGCCACTGCTGGATGCGGAGATGGAGCCGAGGATCGCGGCGCAGTAGGCAACATGGCCGGCCATGCGCAGCGCGCGGGTCAGGCATTCCGCTTCCAGGCGCGTCCCCGGGTGCGCTTCGCTTACCCGGGCTACAAGAGCGGGAACGGGAGTGCCCGTGCGTTACGGGCCTGGATCGCGGCCTTCGCCGGGATGACGGGGTACTGGATGACGGTTGATCCGAGGGTGGTTCGTCGAATGAGGGGCCGTTGAATGCTCAGAGGTCGCGCGTCGCGCCCTCACCCTTGACCACCACCCCACCCTTCATCACGAAGGGCACGCGCTCCAGCAGCGTCACGTCCTGCGTCGGGTCGCCCTGCACCGCGATCAGGTCCGCCCAGCGGTTCGCCTCGATCACGCCGACGTCCTCGCGGGCCAGCGCCTGCGATGCGCCGAGCGTCGCGGACTGGATCGCCTGCAGCGGCGTCATGCCATACCGCACCATCACCGCGAACTGCTTCGCGTTGTGGCCGTGCGGATAGATGCCGGCATCGGTGCCGAAGACCATCCTAGCCCCGGCCGCGTGCGCGCGACGGAAGTTCTCGCGCTGGATGTCGGCGACTTCGCGGTCCTTGCGCAGGTTGTCCTCGAGCACGCCGTTCTTCCTGCCTTCGGCCTGCGTGTAGTCGGTGTTGTAGATGTCCATCGACAGCCACGCGCCATGCTGCTTCGCCAGGCGGATGCCTTCGTCGTCGATCAGGCTCGCGTGTTCGATCGTGTCCACGCCGGCGCGGATCGCGTCGCGGATGCCTGCCGCGCCATGCGCGTGCGCGGCAACCTTCAGGCCCCACTGGTGCGCTTCGTCGGCGACGGCCTTCATCTCCGCGAGGCTCATCTGCTGCTGGCCCGGTTCGGTGTTGCGCGAGAACACGCCGCCGGTCGCGCAGATCTTGATCACCTGCGCGCCGTACTTGCGCAGCTCGCGCACGCGCTGCCGCCCTTCGTCGGGCGTGTCGGCGTTGTACGGGCTCTTCTGGTTCATCGACGGCGGGAAGAACGTCGAGTCGCAATGCCCGCCGGTCGCGCCGAACGAATACGCCGCGGTGACGATGCGCGGACCGGTGATCTTGCCTTCGTCGATCGCCTGGCGCAGGCCGACGTCGTTCCACGCATCCGCACCGACGTTGCGGATGGTGGTGAAGCCGGCCAGCAGCGTGCGCTGCGCGTTGCCCACGGAAATCATCGACCAGAAGCGGTCGTTGAACTGCAGGCCGGTGTAGCCGCCGTAGGTCGGGTCGATGTCTAGGTGCACGTGCATGTCGATCAGGCCGGGCATCAGCGTCATGCCCGGCAGGTCGATGCGGCGCGCGTTCGGCGGCAGCGCGGCGCCGGCGCGCGCGACCTCGACGATGCGGCCGTCGCGCACGAGCACCTGCGGACGCTCGACCATGCGGCCGGTGCGCACGTCGAGCAGGCGATCGGCGGTGACGACGACCTCCCCCGGCGGCGACCGTGGTTCGATCAGCGTCGGCGCCTGCGCGGAAGCGCCGGAGGTGGCGGCAACGAGGCCGGCGAACAACGAAGTCAGTGCGAGGCGGGAGCGGTTGCGCGTCATTCGGCGGTCTCGATGGTCGGCCCGGGTCAGGGTTGCGGCTGGAACTCCATCACCGGCGCCGGCTGCAGCAGCGGCATCAGCCAGTGGTCCAGCAACAGGAAGGCGAACAGCGCCATCAGGTACACGATGGAGTAGTTGAAGACCTTCATCGCGTACATCTCGTCCGGCGGGTTCATCAGGCGCCATGCGTAGCCCAAGAACACCACGCCCAGCACGAGCGCGCCGCCGAGGTAGAACAGTCCGCTCATGCCGGCCGCCCACGGCAGGATCGTCACCGCGACCAGCAGCACCGTGTAGAACAGGATCTGCCAGCGCGTGTATTCCACGCCGTGCGTGACCGGCAGCATCGGCACCATCGCGCGCGCGTAGTCGGCGCGGCGGAAGATCGCCAGCGCCCAGAAATGCGGCGGCGTCCACACGAAGATGATCAGCACCAGCAGCAGCGCATGCGGCCAGTCCCATTCGCCGCGCATGCCGGTGATCGCGGCCCAGCCCAGCAGCGGCGGCGCCGCGCCGGCGATGCCGCCGATCACGATGTTCTGCGGCGTCGCGCGCTTGAGGAACACGGTGTAGATCACCGCGTAGCCGATGAGCGAGGCGAAGGTGAGGATCGCGGTGATGGTGTTCACCCACACCACGAGGATCGTCATCGACAGCCCGGCGAGGATCAGCGCGAACACCAGCGCCTGCGTCGGCGTGATCTGGCCCGCGACGATCGGACGCCACGACGTGCGCGCCATCTTCGCGTCGATGCGCGAGTCCAGCAGCTGGTTGATCGCCGCCGCGCTCGACGCCGCGAGCCAGATGCCGAGGAAGCCCAGCACCGATTCGCGCAGCGGCGGCAGCCCCGGCACCGCCAGGAACATGCCCACGAGCGCGGTGAACACGATCAGCGCGACGACGCGCGGCTTGGTGAGGTCCCAGTACTGCCTGGCGGTGGCTTTGGGCATGGCGGCGGACATCACGGCTCCGGCGGGCGCAGGCGCGCCAGCAGCGACACCAGCACGAACAGCAGCAGCACCGCGCCGGCGTTGTGCATCACCGCGACCGACAGCGGCAGGCCGAGCTTCACGTTCGCGATGCCCAGGCCCACTTGCGCGAACGCCAGCAGGCCCAGCAGCGTCGCCCAGCCGCGCATGCCCGGCGTGCGGATCAGGCGCAGCGCGAGCCACAGCAGATAGACGAACACGACCACGGCCATCATGCGGTGCGCGAGCTGGATCGCGATGCGCGCCTCGCCGTCGAGGATGCCGCCTTCGTAATCCACGCCGATGCCACGCCACAGGACGAAGGCTTCGCGGAAATCGTGCCGTGGCCACCACTGGCCGACGCAGGTCGGGAAATCGTTGCCGCACGCGAGCGCGGCGTAGTTCGCGCTGGTCCAGCCGCCGAGCGCGATCTGCACGCCAAGCAGCACGATGCCGGCGATCACCAGGCGGCGCACGAGGGTGGCTTCGGCAAGCCGGATCGGAATGTGCGTGGCGCGCCAGGCCATCCACAGGATCAGCGAGAACGTCAGCAGGCCGCCGAGCAGATGGCCCATCACGACGATCGGCTTGAGCAGCCACGTCACCGTCCACATGCCCAGCAGCGCCTGGAAGATGATCACCGCGAGCGTGATCGACGCCACGCGCGCGAGGTCGACGTTGCTCCAGCGCAATGCGGCGACCAGCAGGATCGCCTCGCCGGCGATGGCCAGCACGGACGCGGCGACGTGTTCGCCGTGCATGTAGAGCGGTATGCCGATGGCGACCAGCACCGAGGCCGCGATCACCTGCGCCACGCCGTACTTGCGACGACGCGCGGCGAGCAGCGCCAGGCCCAGCACCAGCACGCCGAGCGTGCCGGCGATCATGCGGTGGAACTGCTCGCGCCACGCCTTGTGCACTTCGACGGGGCGGATCGCGGTGGCGGCGTGGTCGACGACCTCATGCGCGACGGTCGGCCACGCGGCGCGGCCGTAGCAGGTCGGCCAGTCGGGGCAGCTGAGGCCGGCGTTCGACAGGCGCACGAACGCGCCGAACACGATGACGCCGAACGCGAGTGCGACGGCCAGCCAGGCGAGGCGATGGAAATGTCGGTAAACCGCGGGGCGCGAGCCGGTCCGGGATTCGGTGGGCATGGTCATGCTGCTCATCAGAACCTGTCGTTGTTCCTTCGTCGTTCGCCGGTCACTTCAACTTGACCAGGCGGGCGACGTCCGTGCGCAGGCCGGACGGATCGAAGCCGGGAGCGTAACGCAGAATGACGAAGCCGTAGGGATCGATCACGTAGGCGGGCACGCCGCGGGCACCGGGCTTGCCGGCGACGACGGTGTCGTCGACGCGCGCCAAGCCCGCGCGCAGCTGCGCGTTGGGCGCCAGCAGTTTCAGCGTGCCCGGCTGCGGCGCGCCGGCGGGCCAGGCGCAGGCGTCGGTCGGGCACAGCCACAGCACGTGCACGTCGTCCGCGTCCTTGCCGAACAGCTGCCACACGATGTCGACCTCGCGCGCGAGCGTCTCGCATTCGGCTCCGCAATCGGCCGGCGGCGCGATCACGATGCGCCAGGTGCGCTCGGCGCCCTTCCACACGTACTCGCCACCGGCGAGCAGGCGCGGCGACAGCGTGCGCACATCGCCCGGCGGATCGAGCAGTTCGCCGACGTTCTTCGTGCCCGACGGACGCCAGCCGGAGAAACGCAGCAAACCCGCGACCAGCATGCTGCCGAAGAACATCGCGAACAGGAGCAGCAGCAGGATGCGGTTGCGGCGCCTGTTGGGCATATCGCGATTGGGGATCGTGTCGTCGCTCATGCGACCTCCTTATGGCCGACGGCGCTTGCGGAAGGTGAGGATCAACGCGGTCGCGAGCACGGCCGCGGCGAGCGCGAACCATTGCACGGCGTAACCGCGATGCTGGTCGGGGGGCAGCGTGTTGGGCAGCAGCTCCAGGTCGCGCTCGTAGCCGATGCGCAGGTCCGGGTCCAGGCGCAGCACACGCGGCGCGAGCGGTACCGACAGGCCGGTTTCGCTCGCGATGGCCGCCAGGTCGACGCGCGTCATCAGCCAGACGTCGCCCTGCTTCGCCATTGCCGGACCGAGCGCGAGGCCGCTCGACGGCGGCGGCACGAGCAGGCCGCGCAGCGCCTGCGGGGCATCCAGGTTGGGGATCCCGGGCAGCTTGCGATCGCCCGACAGCGGCAACCAGCCCAGATCCACCAGCATCGGGGCGCCCTGCGCCGGCACGAAGATGCGATACACGCGCACGCCGGCGCGGCGGTTGCGCTGCTGATTGTCGAGCAGCAGCGCATCGCGCGCATCGAACGTGCCGCTGCCGGCGGCCCAGTCGTACTCGCGCGCACGTGCGGCATCGCCGGCCAGCGACAGCGGCTGCGGCGTGCGGTCGGCCATCACGGCCGCGGCGGCATCGAGCATCGCCTGCTTCTCCACGGCGCGCCGCGACTGCCACAGCCCCAGGTTCACGAACAGCGCGATCGCCACCAGCGCGGCGACCCAGCCGACCACGAGCGTGCGGTTCCGGCTCACGACTTCCTCTCGATGCGGCGCCATAATGGCCGGCACGCCCCGATCCGGGGCCGACGGGAGGCCCCCATGAACGACTCGCTCAAGACACTGCTGATCATCGCCTTCCTGATCGTCATCCTGTGGAACCTGGGCGCGGGCCTCTACTACATGCTCGTGGACAAGGGCGAGAGCAAGCGCACCGTCAACGCGCTCACCCGCCGCATCGCGCTGTCCATCGCGCTGATCCTGCTCGTGGTGCTGGCCAACTACATGGGGTGGATCAAGTTCCACGGCGGGCCGTAAGGCGCCGGTCGGTGAATCGTGATTCGTGATTTGTGATTCGTAAAAGCAAAAAGGGCGACGGTTATCCCGTCGCCTTTCTTGTGGATTGGTGAATGCGGCTGCGCTTTCAGCGAATCACGAATCACCAATCACGAATCACGTGCTGTTACAGCACGTAGACGAACAGGAACAGGCCCAGCCACACCACGTCGACGAAGTGCCAGTACCAGGCGACCGCTTCGAACGCGAAATGGTTGTCCTTGGTGAAGTGGCCCTTCAGGCAGCGGAACCAGATCACCGCCAGCATGATCGTGCCGAGCGTGACGTGCGCGCCGTGGAAGCCGGTCAGCATGAAGAACGTCGAACCGTAGATGCCCGAACCCAGCGTGAGGTTCAGCTCGGTGTAGGCGTGGATGTATTCCTCCGCCTGGAAGAACAGGAACAGCGCGCCGAGCAGCACGGTCAGGCCGAGGAAGACCAGCAGCTGCTTGCGGTGGCCGGCCTTCAGCGCGTGGTGCGCGATGGTGACCGTCATGCCCGAGGTGAGCAGGATCAGCGTGTTGAGCAGCGGCAGGCCCCACGCCGGGATCGTCTGGTAGACGCCGCCGATGCCGCCCGGGCCGTTGCTCGGCCACGCTGCCGAAAAGCCCGGCCACAGCAGCGAGTTGGTCATCACGCCGTCGCCTTCGCCGCCCAGCCACGGCATCGCGTACTGGCGGGCGTAGAACAGCGCGCCGAAGAAGGCGCCGAAGAACATCACTTCCGAGAAGATGAACCAGATCATCCCCATGCGGAACGAGGTGTCCACCTGCTTGTTGTAGTTGCCGCGCACCGACTCGCGCACGACGTCGCCGAACCAGCCGAACAGCACGCCGACCATCAGCGCGATGCCGAAGAAGAACACCGGCTTGCCCCAGCTGACTTCGTTGAACCAGCTGGCGATGCCGACCATGGTGGTGAACAGCGCGATCGAACCGAGGAACGGCCAACGGCTGCTGTGCGGCACGAAGTAGATGTTGGCGTCTGATTGGGCTTGGGCCATGGCGGCGTTCCGGTCAGTGGTGCGATTGCTGGGAAAGGGTCGCGTCAGGGCGCCGACATCGGCGCGGGCGCGGCGTGGGCCGTTCCCTGCGCCTGGGCGGTGAGCGCGTCGTTCTTGAAGAAGGTATACGACAGGGTGATGGTCTTCACGTCGGCCGGCAGGTTCGGATCGACGATGAAGCGCACCGGCATGTCGCGCACTTCACCGGCCTTGAGCGTCTGGGCGGTGAAGCAGAAGCATTCGGTCTTGCTGAAGTAGCCCGACGCGCGCGCCGGCGCGACCGACGGGACGGCGCTGCCGACGACGGTACGCTGCGAGGTGTTGCGCGCGTGGTAGGTGGTTTCGTACAGCTCGCCGGGCACGACCTGCATCGTGACCTGGTTCGGCGAGAACTCCCACGGCAGCTTCGAATTGACGCCGCCGTCGAACTGCACGGTGATCACGCGCTTCGCCGGCGCCGCGTGGGCGTCCTGCACGCCCTCGGCCGCGGTGCGCTCCAGGCGGATGCCGAACACCTTCTCGCACGCGATGCGGTACAGCGGCACCAGCGCGAAGGTCAGCGCGAACGCGCCGATGGCGACGACCACCATCTTCGCCAGGCCCGCGCTCTTGCGCGCCGGCGCCGCCGGTGCGGATTCGTGCTGGTCGTGCTGGCCCTGCGCGCCGTTCACTTGCCCACCGTGTTCATCGCGATGAACACCACGTACACCGCGACCGCGATCGCCGCCACCCACAACGCCGTGCGACGCGCGGCTTTGCGGCGCGCTGCGATCTCGTCGGGGTTGTGGGCGGGCTGGTTCATTGCGGTGTCCAACGTGAGGGGCGAAGAGGCTTTGGCTTCTGGAGCCCCCTTGAGTGAAGGGGGCGGCCGTTGCATCGCGAAGCGGCGTAACGGCGGGGTTGTGGAAGAGCGACCACGTATCCGAAGCCGGAAACCTCCGCGCCTTTTCCTCTGCTACCTCTTAATGAGTGATGTCGCCGTGCGCGAGATCGCCATCCTTGATGACCGGCGGCGTCGAGAACGTGTGGTGCGGCGCCGGGCTCGGCACGGTCCACTCCAGGCC
The DNA here is from genome assembly GCF_057747855.1 of Lysobacter sp. SCRH-1R. NCBI lineage: Bacteria > Pseudomonadati > Pseudomonadota > Gammaproteobacteria > Lysobacterales > Lysobacteraceae > Lysobacter > Lysobacter sp. SCRH-1R. The sequence continues at coordinate 3,846,021 of NZ_CM173227.1, forward strand.
ACGGGCCGTCGGCCAGGCGCGGGCTTCGGCCTTGACGCCCACGGCCTTCGAGCGCCACAGGATGAAGGCCATCATGAACGGCGTGACGAACATGCCGAACGCGCCGATCGAGCTGACGAAGTTCCAGTCCGCGAACACCACGTTGTAGTCCGGGATGCGGCGCGGCATGCCGGCCAGGCCCAGGAAGTGCTGCGGGAAGAACAGCAGGTTGACGAAGATCATCGTCCACCAGAAGTGGAACTTCGCCCAGCCCTCGTTGTACATGCGGCCGGTCCACTTCGGCCACCAGTAATAGGTCGCGGCGATGATGGAGAACAGCGCGCCGGTCACCAGCACGTAGTGGAAGTGCGCCACCACGAAGTAGGTGTCGTGGTACTGGAAGTCGGCCGGGACGATGGCGAGCATCAGGCCCGAGAAACCACCGATGGTGAACAGGATCACGAACGCGATCGCCCACAGCATCGGCGCCTCGAACGAGATCGAGCCGCGCCACATCGTGGTCACCCAGTTGAACACCTTCACGCCCGTCGGCACGGCGATCAGCATCGTGGCGAACATGAAGTAGATCTCGCCACCGAGCGGCATGCCGACGGTGAACATGTGGTGCGCCCACACGATGAACGAGAGGAACGCGATCGACGCGGTCGCGTACACCATGGCCTGGTAGCCGAACAGCGGCTTGCGGCTGAAGGTCGGGATGATCTCCGACACGACGCCGAACGCCGGCAGGATCATGATGTAGACCTCGGGGTGGCCGAAGAACCAGAAGATGTGCTGGAACATCACCGGATCGCCGCCGCCGGCCGCGTTGAAGAACGAGGTGGCGAAGAACTTGTCGGTCAGCAGCATCGTCACCGCGCCGGCGAGCACCGGCATCACGGCGATCAGCAGGAACGCGGTGATGAGCCACGTCCAGCAGAAGATCGGCATCTTGAGCAGGTCGATGCCCGGCGCGCGCATGTTCAGCACGGTGGCGATGACGTTGATCGCGCCCATGATCGAGCTGATGCCCATCATGTGGATGGCGAAGATCGCGAAAGCCACGTTGCTGCCGCCCTGCAGCGACAGCGGCGGATAGAGCGTCCAGCCGCCGGCCGGGGCGCCGCCCGGCAGGAACAGCGTCAGCAGCAGCATCGCGAAAGCGAACGGCAGGATCCAGAAGGACCAGTTGTTCATGCGCGGCAGCGCCATGTCCGGCGCGCCGATCTGCAGCGGAATCATCCAGTTCGCCAGGCCGACGAAGGCCGGCATGACGCCGCCGAAGATCATGACCAGCGCGTGCACGGTGGTCATCTGGTTGAAGAACATCGGTTCGACGAACTGCAGACCCGGCTGCAGCAGCTCCGCACGGATCACCACCGACATGCCTGCGCCGATGATGAACATGATGAAGCTGAAGATCAGGTACAGCGTCCCGATGTCCTTGTGGTTGGTCGAGAAGAACCAACGCTCGATGAAGCCCTGCTTGTGGGCGTGATCATCGTGATGGTGGGTGTCAGCGTGCGTGACGGCCATGGCCTACCTCAGGATTTCGGGACGATCAGCCGGCGACCGGCGTCTGCTTTGCAGCAGTCGCGGCCGTGGCGTCGGTGTTCGGGGTGGTCGCTTCCGGCTGGGCCGGGGCGGCGGGCTGCGCGGCCGGAGCCGGTGCAGGAGCGTTCTTCGCCTTCTGCGCGGCGAGCCACTGCTGGTACTCGGCCTTCGGCACGGCCTTGACCACGATCGGCATGAAGCCGTGGTCCTTGCCGCACAGTTCCGCGCACTGGCCGCGGTAGATGCCCGGCTCCTTGATGTCGGTCCAGGCCTCGTTGACGATGCCCGGAATCGCGTCCTGCTTCCAGCCCAGCGCCGGCACCCACCACGCGTGGATCACGTCGTCGGCGGTGATGACGAAGCGGATCTTGGTGTCGGTGGGCAGCACCAGCACGTTGTCGACGTCGAGCAGGTAGTGCGGGTGGTCGGCCGTGCGGGCATCGACGCCGCTCTGGCGGATCTGGTCGCTCTTGCGGTCCAGGCGGCTGGTGAAGCCGACGTTCTCGCCCAGGTAGTCGTACTTCCACATCCACTGGTAGCCGGTGATCTTGACGGTCATCTCGGCGTTGCGGGTGTCGTACATCTTGATCAGCTTGCTGGTGGCGGGGAACGCCATCAGGACCAGCAGCACGACGGGGACGACGGTCCAGATGACCTCGAGCTTCGTGCTGTGGGTGAAATCCTTGTCCGGCACCGCACCCTTGGCGTGGCGGAACTTGAACATGGCGTAGCCCATGGCGCCGAACACCAGGATGCCGATGATCACGCACACCCACAGGGCGAACATGTGCGCGCTGTAGGCGTTGGCCGACTGGACGGTCACGCCCTGGCCCATGTTGAGCTGCCACGGCTTGGGATCGGCCGCCTGCGCACTGGCAAGGACCGGCAGCGCCATCGCGGCGATGCCCGCGCCCCACTGCTTGAAACGACCGGCTTTCATCTGTTCGAGCCCCAAAAGTACGCTTGATGTTTTGGACTGGCTGAGCCGTTCGGCTTGGCTGGCGGGCTCATCCGCGACTCGGGGCAGTGGGCATCACAGCCCTTGTAGGACCCAAACAGGGAACCGGAAAACTGCCCCGCGGAACCGCTCATTTTACCTGCGGTTCACGAACCCAACAACCGCGCCGGTCAAACCGCACCGGACTTCCGGCAAATTTCGCAATACCGGCCGCGCCCGTCCAGCACCCCCGGCGCGTCGCGACGACGCTAGCAGGCCAAGCGCGCAACACCGGGCGCGACACGGAACCTCTAGACTATCGGGCTTCCCTCGGCTGTCTCCTGGCCCATGACCATCCATTCCGCCACCGCCGTCGAAAGCGACGGCCCGCCGGCGCCGCACGCGCTGATCAGCCCCGAACTCCCGCCCGTCCCCGCCGCGCCGCGCGCCGCCATCACCGCCGGCTGGGTCCGCGACGAAGCCAGCCACGTGCGCGCCCTGCTCGACCGCGCCCGCCTGCCCGAGGCCGACCGCCTCCAGGCGCAGGCCACCGCGGCGGACCTCGTCCGCCGCGTCCGTGCCCGCGCCAAGGACCAGGGCGCGATCGAGGCCTTCATGCGCCAGTACGACCTGGGCAGCGAGGAAGGCGTGCTGCTGATGTGCGTGGCCGAAGCGCTGCTCCGGATTCCGGACCAGGAAACCGCCGACAAGCTGATCCGCGACAAGCTCGGCGATGCGGACTGGAAGAAGCACATGGGCCAGTCGGACTCGGTGCTGGTCAACGCCTCGACCTGGGGCCTGATGCTGACCGGCCACCTGGTCGACCTGGCGGACGAGACCAAGCGCGACGTGCACGGCGCCTTCAAGCGCCTGCTCGGCCGTGTCGGCGAGCCGGTGATCCGCCTGGCCGTGCGCCAGGCGATGAAGATCATGGGCCATCAATTTGTGATGGGTCGCACAATCGGCGAGGCGCTCGCCCGTTCGCAGAAGAACGGCAACGCCGCCTACCGCTACTCCTTCGACATGCTCGGCGAAGGCGCGCTCACCACGAAGGACGCACTGCGCTACCTGCAGGCCTACCGCGATGCGATCCACGCGATCGGCAAGAGCGGCGACTTCAAGGGCAAGGACGTCTTCGCGGCGCCGTCGATCTCGGTGAAGCTCTCCGCGCTGCATCCGCGTTACGAGCACGCCAAGCGCGCGCGCGTGATGTCCGAACTGGTGCCGCGCGTGCTCGAACTGGCGCAGATGGCGAAGTCCTACGGCATCGGCTTCACCGTCGACGCCGAGGAAGCCGACCGCCTGGAGCTCTCGCTCGACGTCATCGCCGCCGCGTACTCGGACGCCTCGCTCGACGGCTGGGAAGGCTACGGCCTGGCGATTCAGGCGTACCAGAAGCGCGCGCCGGAGGCGATCGACTTCATCGCCGATCTCGCCCGCCGTACCGGCCGCCGCATCCCGGTGCGCCTGGTGAAGGGCGCCTACTGGGACAGCGAGGTCAAGCGCGCGCAGGTCGAAGGCCAGCCCGGCTACCCGGTGTTCACGCGCAAGCCGAACACCGACGTGAGCTACCTCGCCAACGCGCGCCGCATGCTTGAGGCGTCGGACGCGATCTACCCGATGTTCGCCACGCACAACGCGCAGACGATCGCGACGATCCACCAGCGCGCGAAATCGATGGGCCGCGCGAAGCACTTCGAATTCCAGAAGCTGCACGGCATGGGCGACGACCTGTACGCCGAGGTGATCCCGGCCGATCGCCTGGACGTGCCGTGCCGCGTGTACGCGCCGGTCGGTTCGCACGAGGACCTGCTGCCGTATTTGGTGCGCCGCCTGCTCGAGAACGGCGCCAACTCCAGCTTCGTCAACCGCATCACCGACGAGGACATCGCCATCGATGATCTCGTGCAGGATCCGGTCGCCACCGTCTCCGCATTCGAATCCATCGCGCACCCGCGCATCCCGCAGCCGCTCGATCTGTACCGCAGTTTCGGCATCGACAGGACCAACTCCATGGGCATCAACCTCGCCAACGACGACCAGCTGCGCACGCTCGCCGACCAGATCAACGCCGCCGCGCGCAGCGAATGGCGCGCCACGCCGCTCGTGCCGGGCGCGAACGTCACCGGCCCGCAGATCGGGGTGACCAACCCGGCGGACCGTCGCCAGACCGTCGGCCAGTGGCAGGCCGCCGACAGCGCGACCGTCGAGAAGGCCCTGCAGAACGCCGTCGCCGCGCACGATGCCTGGAACATGACGCCCGCCGCCAGCCGCGCCGCGATCCTGGAGCATGCCGCCGACCTGCTCGAGCAGCGCATGCCGCAATACATCGCGCTGTGCACGCGCGAAGCCGGCAAGTCGATCCCGGACGGCGTGGCCGAAGTGCGCGAAGCCGTCGACTTCCTGCGCTACTACGCCGCGCAGGCGCGCAAGCAGTTCGCGATCGAGCCGCTGCCGGGCCCGACCGGCGAATCCAACACGCTGCAGCTGTCCGGCCGCGGCGTGTTCGTCTGCATCAGCCCGTGGAACTTCCCGCTGGCGATCTTCGCCGGCCAGATCGCCGCGGCGCTCGCCGCAGGCAACAGCGTCATCGCCAAGCCGGCCGAGCAGACCAACCTGATCGGCTACTACGCGGTGAAGCTGCTGCACGAAGCCGGCGTCCCCGAAGCCGTGCTGCAGTTCCTGCCGGGCGACGGCGCCACCGTCGGCGCCGCGCTGACCAAGGATCCGCGTATCGCCGGCGTTGCGTTCACTGGTTCGACCGACACCGCGCGCGCGATCAACCGCGCGCTCGCCGCGCGCGACGCCGCCATCGGCGTGCTGATCGCCGAAACCGGCGGCCAGAACGCGCTGATCGCCGACTCGTCCTCGCTGCCCGAGCAGGTGGTGAAGGACGCGATCGCCTCGGCCTTCACCTCCGCCGGCCAGCGCTGCTCGGCCGCGCGCGTGCTGTTCGTGCAGGACGACATCGCCGACAAGGTCACCACGATGCTCGCCGGCGCCATGGCCGAGCTGAAGGTCGGCGATCCGGGCCTGCTGTCGACCGACGTCGGCCCGGTGATCGACGAGGACGCGCTGAAGATGCTGCGTGACCACGCCGAGCGCATGGATCGCGAAGCCACCAAGATCGCGGAAGTCACGCTCGACGCGGAAGCCGCGAACGGCAGCTTCTTCGCCCCGCGCGCGTACACGCTCAAGTCGCTGGACCAGCTGCACAGGGAGATCTTCGGACCGGTGCTGCACGTGATCCGCTGGAAGGCCGACCAGCTCGACGCGGTGATCGACCAGATCAATGCGACCGGCTACGGCCTGACGCTGGGCATCCATTCGCGCATCGACGAGACGATCGAGAAGATCGCCTCGCGCATCAAGGTCGGCAACTGCTACGTCAACCGCAACCAGATCGGCGCGGTCGTCGGCGTGCAGCCCTTCGGCGGCCAGAACCTGTCCGGCACCGGCCCGAAGGCCGGCGGCCCGCACTACCTGCCGCGCTTCGCCACCGAGAAGACCATCACCGTCAACACGACGGCCGCAGGCGGCAACGCCTCGCTCCTGACGCTGGGCGACTGAGCCTCGCGGGCGCCCGCCCGGGTCGCCCGCACTGAAAACCGAAGACGGCTCCGGCAACGCTGCCGGGGCCGTTTTCGTTTGTAGGGTTTCGCGCACGGCGTTCGGAAAGTTCCGAGCGGCATTTCTGGCGTTCCTACAACTTTTGATGGGGCGGTGGCGGCTCTGTCATCGGTCTTTGATCCGGCGGAATCGCCTGTCATGGCGCTTTCAAGCCGGCCACGGTGGCGCACGCAACGGTGGGGTTCGCCCGGACGACGTCGTCCGGTGCCCTTCCCACCAGCGAGTACCGCCATGTCCCCGATGCAGCCGCATGCCCGACCGCAACGCCGCCTCCTGACCTTCGCGCTCCTGTCCGCGATTGCCAGCCCCGCCCTCGCCGGCGGCAACTGCCAGCTGTTCGACGACGCGGGCATGCTGCTGCCCATCGACAGCGCGGCCTCAGGTGCAAACGCCCTCGCCTGCGGTCCCGACGCCCAGGCACCCGGTGCCGGAGCGGTCGCTGTCGGCGATGAGTCCACCGCATCGGGAAAGAACGCCACGGCGATCGGCTCGTGGATCGACCTGGACGGCGACGGTCAGGTCGATCCGGACGAAATCACGTGGGCCAAGGGCGACAACGCGACGGCCATTGGCGCGGCGGCGCAGGGCTTGGGCGCCTCGAGCGTCGCCGTAGGCGTGCGCGCGGTCGCGACTGGCGACAACAGCATCGCGGTAGGCAACCAGGCGCAGACGCAGGCGCAGGTCACCACGACCACCAGGACTACCGTCCAGGGCACGCCCGACACCGTGACGACGACCACCGCCACGGCACCGGCAACGGGCAACCAGACCGGCAGCATCGCGATGGGCACCCAGGCGCGCGCCAACGGCAGCAACGACATCGCACTGGGCACCGGCGCGACGGTGGAGAAGGTCGCCAACACCCTCGCCATGAGCACGACGGCGGGCGTCAGCACGCTGGTGCAGACGACCACCGCCGGCCCGGCGCAGAACTCGATGGCGATGGGCACGAACGCACGCGCCAACGGCGATGGCACGGTCGTGATCGGCGCCAATGCGCTGGCCGAAGCGAAGTTGGGCCAGACGCTCACCGGCTTTGGCAGCACGAGCAACTACTTCACCGCCGGACCTGCGAACAGCACGACGGTGATCGGCAACAACGCCCGTGCGCTCGGCGGCAACAGCGTGGTCATTGGCGCGGATGCGCAAACGCTGGGCGACGGCATGGACGCAACAGGCACCAGGCTGCTCAAGGACCAGAACAACACGGTCATCGGCGCTTCCGCTGCCACGGTGCGCGGCTGGGGCACGGCGCTGGGCTATCGGGCAATCGCCTACGGCTACCAGACCACGGCGCTGGGCACGCGCAGCTACGCCGTCGCTTACCAGTCCACGGCCATCGGTGGGCTGCTCGACCTGGGTGTGACGTTCCCCGGCTCCGGGCTGGGCACGGTGTACACGCAGTCGCTCGGCACCGGTTCGCAAGCCATCGGCAGCGGCTCCCGTGCGTTTGGCAACTACGACACCGCCGTCGGGCCGGGTGCGATCACCAGCTCGTTCTACAGCGCGCAGGGCGGCACCGCGCCTTACCAGTCCAACGATCTCACCGTCATCAATGGCGCAACGGCGCTGGGCTTCCGCGCGTACGCACGTGGCCATCTGGGCACCGCACTGGGCACGTCGAGCCTGGCCAATGACGCGTTCTCTGTCGCGATCGGCAACGACACCGTCGCGTGGGGCATGCGCAGTATCGCGCTGGGCGATTCGGCCGTCGCGTCGTGGCATGACGACGTGGCGATCGGTGCCGATGCGAAGACGTGGGGCGGCTTCGGTACCGGGAACATCGCCTTCGGTGTGGGCGCCCACGTCGGCACCAGCGGCGGCGGCGGCATCAGCAACGCAATGGCGCTGGGCACCGGTGCCGAAGCGCTGGCCGACGATGCCATCGCACTGGGCGATGCCGCATCGGCGGATGGCATTGGCGCGTCGGCGCTCGGCGCCAACGCACAGGCTACCGGCACGAACGCGGCCGCGATCGGCAACGGCGCGCAGGCCTTCGGCGAACACACCACCGCGACGGGCGCGTACGCCTATGCTGGCGCCGACAACGCCGTGGCCGTCGGTGCGAATGCGTTCGCGACCGACACCGCAAGCAGCGCAATGGGCTTCAACGCGTTCGCCGGCGGCATCGAAAGCACCGCGGTCGGCAGCTACGCCGTCGCCGATTCCGCGCGCTCCACCGCGCTCGGCAGCGGCGCGATGGCGCTGGCCGACGACAGCGTCGCGATCGGCGCCGGCGCCGTGGCCGATCGCGCGGGCACCGTGTCCGTCGGCTCGGCCGGCCAGGAACGCCAGATCGCCAACGTCGCCGCCGGCACGGAAGACACCGACGCGGTGAACGTCGCGCAGCTCAACACCGCGATCGCGCAGTTCGACGACTCCATCGGAACCCTCGACGACGCGGCAGTGAAGTACGACGACCCGGCCACGCGCGACCAGGTCACGCTCGGCGGCACCACCGGCACGACGATCGCCAACCTGCGCGCGGGCATCGCCGGCAGCGACGCGGTCAACGTCGAGCAGCTTGGTTCCGTGCTCGCCGGCTTCGGCGGCGGCGCCGCATTTGACGCCGACGGGCTGATGACCGCGCCGACGTTCCACCTGTTCGGCGCGCAGTACCACACGGTTGCGCAGGCGTTCGACGCGCTCGATGCCGGTATCGCCGGTCTCGGCGATCGCCTCACCGTCGTCGAGAACCACCTCGGCGGCGCGCACAGCGACGTGCCGGTCGGCACCGGTGCCGGCCTGCCGGTTGGCGAAAGCAGCGTCGCACTGAGCCCCAACGACACCGCCATCGGCACGGGGGCATCGGTGCAGGCCGACGGCAGCACCGCGGTCGGCAGCCACGCGACGATCACCGCGCACGCGGCAAATGCGGTCGCCATCGGTGCCGATGCGAGCGTCACCGCGGAATCGGGCACGGCCGTCGGACAGGGCGCCTCGGCGACGGCCGACAACGCGGTCGCGCTGGGCCACGGCTCGGTCGCGGACGAAGCCGACACCGTGTCGGTGGGCAATGCGCAGACGCAGCGGCGCGTCACGCAGGTCGCCGACGGCGTCAACGCGCACGACGCCGCGAACGTGCGGCAGGTGCAGGCCGGCGACGCGCAGACGCTGTCGCGCGCGAATGCCTACACCGACAGCCGCTATCAGGCGATGAGCGATGAGTTCACGCAACTGCGCGACGACATCGGGTATCGCCTGGGCAAACAGGACGAACGCATCGACCGCCAGGGCGCGATGAGCGCGGCGATGATGAACATGTCGATCAACGCGGCCAATGCGCGCAGCCCGCGCGGTCGCATCGGCGTCGGTGCCGGCTGGCAGAACGGCGAGAGCGCGCTGTCGATCGGCTACTCGAAGGCCATCGGCGACCGCGCTTCGTTCTCCATCGGCGGCGCCTTCAGCAGCGACGACAACGCCGCCGGCGTCGGCTTCGGCATCGACCTGTAACCCGCTCCGCATCGAAGCGGCCCCCACCCCGGGCGCCGTTCTTCCGCACGTCCATTCGAGGAATAACGCATGACCTTCCGCCGCACCTTGTTGAGCCTCCTGATCGCCGCCGCCGGCGCGCCCGCGTTCGCAGGCGTCGTCGACCTGTCGTCGATCGACGACGCCACCGTCTCGCCCCGCTTCATCGTGAAATACCGCGACGGCAGCGCCGAACGCACGCAGCCGGCCGCGAGCCAGCGCGCGATGACCGCGGCCGCCGAGCGCGCGCGTCCGCAGATGGGCGCGCGCATCGCGGGCCTGCGCGGCGCCGCCGCGTTGCGCATCGATTCCCTGCGCGCCACCGCGACCGGTCGCCGCGTCGTGCGCGCATCGCAACGCCTGGACCGGACGCAGGCCGAAGCGCTGATGCGCGCGATCGCCAGCGACCCGAACGTCGAATCGGTCAGCGTCGACCGCCTGATGCGCCCGACCGCGCTGCCGAACGATCCGATGCTCGCCACGCACCAGACGTGGCACTACGGCACCGGCGCCGGCGGTGCGCGTGTCACCAGCGCGTGGAATGCCGGCGCGACCGGCGCGGGCATCGTGGTCGCGGTGCTCGATACCGGCGCGACGAATCACGCCGACCTCGCCGCGAACCTGCTGCCGGGCTACGACTTCATCACCGACCATGAAGTCTCGGGGCGCGCGGACGACGACCGCGTGCCGGGCGGTTGGGACCTGGGCGACTTCACCGTCGCTGGCCAGTGTGGCGCCGGCTCGACCGCGAGCAGCAGCAGCTGGCACGGCACGCATGTGTCGGGAACGATCGCCGAAGTCACCAACAACGGCATCGGTGGCGCGGGCGTGGCGTATGACGCCAAGGTCGTGCCGGTGCGCGTACTCGGCCGCTGCGGCGGTTACACCTCCGACATCAACGACGCGATCGTGTGGGCCGCCGGCGGCCACATCGACGGCGTGCCGGACAACGCGAATCCCGCAGAAGTCATCAACATGAGCCTGGGCGGCTCGCACGCGTGCGAAGCCGACACGCAGGCGGCGATCGACAAGGCCGTGTCGCTCGGTGCGACGGTCGTCGTCGCGGCGGGCAACGACAACGCGGATGTCGCCGGCCATGCGCCGGCGAGTTGCGCACGCGTGGTGGCGGTCGGCGCGACCGGCTACAGCGGACAACGCGCGGGATACTCGAACTACGGCAGCGGCGTCGATGTTTCCGCGCCCGGCGGTGCAGGCGTCGAAGGCTCGCCGAACGGCTACATCTGGTCGACGCACAACACCGGCGCGACCGTGCCCCAAGGCGACCGCTACGTCGGCATGACCGGCACGTCGATGGCGGCACCGCACGTATCGGGCATCGTCGCGCTGATGCAGGGCATCGCCGCGATGCCACTCACGCCGGCGCAGGTCGAGGGCTTGCTGGTGTCGTCGGCGCGGCCGTTCCCCACCAGGCCCGATCGGCCGATCGGCGCGGGCATCGTCGACGCGGCAGCCGCGGTGGATCGTGCCAAGCGGTTCGGCCAGCCCATCCAGGCGCTGCGCCTGACCGACAACGTCGCCGAGTCGATGCCGCCGCTGGCCGCAGGTCAAAGCGTGATCTACGCCATCGACGTTCCCGAGGGCAGGAGCCGTCTGGAGTTCACCAGCTACGGCGGCCGCGGCACGCTCGCGGCGTATCTCAACTACGAGGCGGAACCGATGCCGGCGTCGAACATGGGCGCTTCGGTGCGGCCGGGTACGAACCAGGTCCTGAACACGATGTCGCCCGCGAAGGGCCGCTACTACATCAAGATCGTGGCGACGGCCGACGCGGCGGGGGTGCTCGTGCGGGCAAGGACGTATTGAGGGAACGTGCCGTGCGCGCGATGCGATCTGCGTCGCGCGCACCGCAGTAGAGAGAGACTTTTTCTTGGCGATTTGCGTCGTGCAGGCGGCATTCAACTCGCCTTGCGGACGAACGCGTCGCATAGCATCGGGAACGGCCCGACGCATCGCGCATCGGTGCAGGTACAGGACACCGGCGCATGCGACGCACCAGGTATCGCTTCCAGGAGTTCGAAATCGATCCGCCCTCGCGCGACCTGCTCCGCGATGGCGAACGCGTGGCGCTGCCGCCGAAATCGTTCGATTGCCTGGCCTACCTGGTCATGCACCGCGACCGCGCGGTGGGTCGCGATGAACTGATCGCGGCCGTGTGGGGTCGCTTGGAGGTCACCGACATGGTCGTCGCACAGACCATGTTGCGTGCCCGCAAGGCGCTGGGCGACTCGGGGGCATTGCAGCGGACGATCCGTACGGTGCCGCGCTTCGGCTATCAGTGGATCGCGCCCGTACTGGAAGTGGGATCGGAAGGCATCGCGTCTGCCGAAGCCTATGCGTTACCAGCGCGGCGAGCCGCCCGCCATGATCGACGCACGTGGCTCGGATGGTCCGGCGCGCTCATGCTGGCGGGTGCGGCCGCGTTTTCCGGATGGCTGTTTGCGCGCGCGGCGACTCGGCCATCGCAGGATGCATCCGTGCAACGCAGTGCGAACCTGCCGACAAGCCACGCGAGTGTGAAAGGGTCCATCGGCACGTCGGAAGCATCGGAATGCGACGACGACGCACGCGTTCGCACTGCGTCGCAGGGATGCACGCCAGCGTCATGCCCGCCAGCGATCGCGCGTTTCGAGCCGGTGGACTGCCTGGCGTCGCCCGCGAAGATCGCGCCGGCCGCCGGGCGACCGAACCGGTTCGAATGACGCATGAAAAAAGGCCCCGCCGAAGCGGGGCCTTCCGTTGCAGCGTGACGCGTTGGATCAGAACTTGTACTGCGCCGAAACGCCGTACAGGTTCGCGTGACCGTCGAACGGACCGACCAGGTGCGAGCCGCTCGCGGCGTTGGTCGCGTCGATGCGCGGGGAATCCGGCTCGATGCGGGTGTAGCCGAAGTTCACTTCCAGCGCTTCGGTCGCGTTCCAGGTCGCGCCGACCGAGTACCACCAGCGGTTCGCGTCGGGCAGGCGCGGCGTGCGGGTCTCGATGTGGGTCGGCGTTTCGTCGTACGCGATACCGCCGCGCAGGGTCCACGCATCGTTGAGCTTGTATTCCGCGCCCAGCGACGAGAACGAGGTGTCCTTCCACGCGAACGGCTCGACCGAATCCGGGTCGGCGGCGTTGTCGAAGTCGATGCGCACTTCGCGCAGCGATTCCCAGCCGGTCTCGGCGTAGGTGGCCATCATCGCGAAGCGGTCGGTGAAGTCGTAACGCAGGTCGACGTTCAGCACGCTCGGCGTGGTCAGCTTGGCGGTGACGCCGCCGTCGCGGAAGCGGCCGGTGGCGGCGAGGATCGCGGCGACGTCGGTCGGCACGGTCCAGTCGGCGGAGCCTTCCAGTTCGTAGTCGATCTCGGAGCGGTAGCTCACGCCGATGGCCAGCTTGTCGGTCGGCTTGAGGTTCGCGCCGACCGTCCAGCCGAAGCCGGTGTCGTCGCCCTGCACTTCGGCGAAGCCGTCGCGCATCTGCGGGCGGGCGAACGGCAGCGGACGCGTGGCCGGGTTGGCGAACAGCGCGGTACCGAAATCGACCGACTGCGACAGCGTCACGTCGGCGCGCGAGTAGATGATGCCGGCGCCGACCGAGAAGCGGTCCGGAACGATGTCCAGCGCGGCGGCCAGCGTCAGGTCGACGATCTCGACGTCGGAGGTATGCGCGAAATAGCGGCCCTGCCAGTTATCGTCGTACTCGGTCTTCAGACCGAACGGCGCGCTGACCATGGCGCCGAACGCCAGGCCATTGTCGAGCTTGTGCACGACCGACAGCGCCGGAACGGGCGTGATGTCGCCCGCGTCGCCGCCGTTGCCGCCGGTCAGCGGCTGGCCCAGTGCGTCGGTGCCGGTGCCCTTGAATTCGTAGCTGAGGTCGATCGCGGTGACGTCGGCCTGGACGGTGGTGCCCGTGAAGCGGGCCATCGTGGCCGGGTTGTTGGCGACGACCGAGGAATCGGTCTCGTTGACGCCGGCACCGGCGAACGCCGCGCCCATGGCCTTGACGCTGTTTTCCTTCAGCTGGAAACCCGAAGCCTGGGCCTGGCCAACGGCCAGCGCGCCGGCGATGCCGAAGGCGAGCGCCGACAGCTGGATGAAACGAGAAGCGTGTTGCATGCGTGTAGTCTCCAATGGAGTATTTTTTCGTCTTCGTCAGGCCGCGTCATTGCCTTGGCCCGGCAGTCCGGTCGCCAGTGCTCGCCGGAAACCCCTCCCGACGTACGACGCCGTATGCACTATAACCCGGCTTTTAACCCGAGGCTAACATTAGCCGGCATGCCCGTCCGCACTTGTAAATCAGGGGTTTTTTCTCGTTCCGGCCCGCTCGCCTGGCTGAACGGGGGAGGCCACCGCCGGTGTTCGTGACCATCCCCGGCCGGGAGCGGATGCCGCTGCGCTGGGCGACCCCCGCCCTGTTCAGCCTGCTCTGGGCGAGCTTCATCGCCGTGGAGCTGATGCCCGACACCGAGCAACGCCGGCTGTTGACCGAATGGGGCGCGCTGTCGGGCGGGCTGGGCACCCCGGAGGCCTGGATCCAGGCAATCCGCAGCGGCAGCGTGCTGCGCCTGTTCACGGCGCTGTTCCTGCATGCCGACTGGGCGCACCTGCTGGGCAACCTCGTGTTCCTCCTGATCTTCGGCCTGCCGGCCGAGCGCGCCATGGGGCCGTGGCGGTTGCTGGTGCTGTTCCTGCTCGGTGGGGCGATGGCGAACCTCGCGGCGGTGATCGCCATCAGCACGCCGGACCGGCTGATCATCGGCGCCAGCGGCGCGGTGTCGGCGCTGATCGGCGCCTACCTGGCCCTGTTTCCCGGCGCGAAGCTGGGCGTGGTGGTGCCGCTGGGGCTGTTCCTGCAATTCGTGAAGGTGCCCGCGCCGCTGCTGATCGGCGTGTGGGCCCTGCTGCAGCTGGTCTTCACCTTCATCGGCCCGGCCTTCGGCGCGGTGGCATGGTCGGCGCACCTGGCCGGTTTCGCCTTCGGCGGCATTTTCGCGCTGATCGCCCGTGCCGGCATCGCGCGGCGCCTGCGGCGGCGGCGCGGCTTCTGACGCCGGCGGTCCGGTCCCGGCTTGATTGCCGCCCGCGGCGACCCCATCGTCACCGTGCAATCCGCCACGCGACGCCACGAACCATGTCCAAGCCGCTCTACAAGGTGACCTTCCTCAACGCCGGCAAGGTGTACGAGCTGTACGCGCGCAACGTCGCGTCCGGCGCGCTGTGGGGCTTCACGGAAGTGAGCGACCTGGTGTTCGACGTGCACGACGGCGTGGTGATCGACCCGACCGAGGAACGCCTGCGCGACGAGTTCGGCAACACGCGCTCGCTGCACCTGCCGATGCACAGCATCGTGCGCATCGAGGAAGTCGAGCGCAAAGGCCAGGCGGCGATCCGCGATGCGGCGACAGGCGAAAAAGTCGTCACCCCCTTCCCGCTGCCGGCGAAGCCGCGCTAGCTTGGTGCGATGAAACGCATCGCGCGCTCCGCCTGCCTCGTCGCATTCCTGTTATCGACCGCCGCGTGCCAGCGCGAAAGCGCGACCAGCACGCCACCTTCGTCCGCGTCTGCGGCTTCCACTGACGCCGCACGACAGCCCGTCCAGGCCGCAGCGAACGCCTTCACCGTCGAGATCGCGCTTTCGCCCGCCGCGCGCGAACGGCTCGTCTCGAAGCAGGAATCGCTGATCGCCACTGCCGAATATTTCGGCTATCCGAGCGAACGCGCGGTATCGGAGCGCGTGCCCGGCAGCGAGAACCCGTGGCTCACGCTGCATCGCGCGCAGGTGGAACTCGAAGTCGCGCAGCTCGATGACACGGCGACGGCGCGTTTCCCCGCGGTCGCGCTCGATCCGGGGCAACTGGCATGGACCGTTGCACCCGATGCGCCGCAGGTGAACATCAACGTGTATTCGGGCCGGCGTTCGGCGCCGGACAACCTGCTCGATTGCGGGATGTTCCAGGATGCGCTTGCGGTTGCCCTGCGGGCGCCGGTCCGGATTTCGTGCGGGTTGATCAGCGAGCCCGGTAGTCGTTAGCCCGACGCTGCCATCGCTGGTTCAGCAATGGCAGGTACATTTCGTCCCCGAGCTGCCCGTCGCGGAACTGCTCGATCATGCGCAGTTCCAGAAGGTACTGCGCCCAGAAGCGATCCCACTTGCGTCGTTTTCGCGGAGCGGGAACGTGCAACTTCCAGTGCACGCATATGCACTCGGCATGACACTGCGGGCAATTGAACGTCGCCAGGCTCACCGGCTTACGCTGCAACTTGCGGCAGCGCAGGCATGCGAACGTGCGATTGCTCACTGCTGCTTGGCGGCAGGCCTGGTCACCGCGCTCGCCACCGGCTTCTTCAGCTCCACCAGCGCCGCCGCGATCGGCGCGTCGCCGTCGAGCACGTCGCCGGCGTTCTCGCCGGGAAGCGCGTCCTCGCCGACCTTCTCGTCGTCGCCGCGCAGGTGGCCCGGCAGGCTCGCTTCGCTGAAGTTGCGGATGCTCTTGTCGGCGTCCTTGCCCGGCTGCAGCACGACGTCGGGCGAGATGCCCAGCGCCTGGATCGACTTGCCGCTGGGCGTGTAATAGCGCGCGGTGGTGAGCTTGACCGAATCGCCGTTGTCGAGCGGCAGCACGGTCTGCACCGAACCCTTGCCGAAGGTGCGGCTGCCGACGATGCGCGCGCGATCGTTGTCGCGCAGCGCGCCGGCGAGTACTTCCGCCGCGCTCGCCGAACCGGCGTCGACCAGCACCACGACCGGCGCACCGTCGAGGCGATCGCCCGGCGTCGCGCCGAATTCCGCATCGCTGATGGCGATGCGGCCACGCGTGGAGACGATCTTCCCCGCATCGAGCAGATCGTCGGCGATCTGCACCGCCGAGGTCAGCAAGCCACCCGGATTGCTGCGCAGGTCGATGACCAGGCCACGCAGCTTGCCGCCGGACTGCGCCTTGAGCTTCTCGAGCTGGCTCTCGAAATCCGCCGCGGTGTCGGCCTGGAACGCGCTGATGCGCACGTAGCCGTAGCCCGGTTCGAGCATGCGGCTCTTCACGCTCGCCACGCGGATGGTCTCGCGCGCCAGCGTGATGTCGAAAGGCTTGTCCTTGCCTTCGCGCACGATGGTCAGCGTCACCTTGCTGCCGGGTGGACCGCGCAGCGGACCGGACTGGTCGCCCTCGTCCGGCTTGAAGGGCTTGCCGTCGATCGCGGTGATCACATCGCCCGCCTTGATGCCCGCACGCGCGGCGGGCGTGTCGTCGATCGGCGCGATCACGCGCAGCGAGCCGTCGGGCTGGCGCATCAGTTCGACGCCGACGCCGTCGTAGGCGCCGCGCGACTGCTCGTCGAAACTCTCGGCGTCTTCCTTGTCGAGGTAGACGCTGTGCGGATCGAGGTCGAACAGCAGGCCGCGGATCGCAGAATGCATCAGCTTCTGGTCGTCCACCGGCTCGACGTACGCCTGCTTGACCGCGTTGTAGACCGAGACGTAGCGGCGGATCTCGTCGAGCGGCACCTTGGCCTCGGCGGTTTCCGCGTCGGGCGATTCGATCGGGGCGTCGGCCAGCGGGGCCTGGTCGGCCTCCTGCGCGGTGGCCGGCAGCGCGACGAAGGCGGCCAGGGCGAGCGGAACGAGGCGACGCAGGGACATTCGGGCAACTCCGGTGGTGCGGTGAGCCGCGGGCGCGAGGGCCCGCCGTGGCGTGATTATGGGCACGGCGGGGGAGCGCAATGGAAGGCTTTCGTTAATCGCTGCCGCAACGGGACCCGGCATTCAGCGTCAACGGCGCAGCCATGTTCCGGGATTGACCGGCGAGCCGTTGCGGCGCAGCTCGAAGTACAGCGCGGCGCGGCCGTGACCGCCGGAAGTGCCGACGGTGGCGACGGAATCGCCGCGTTTCACCGTGTCGCCGACGTCCTTGAGCAGCGCGTCGTTGTGCGCGTACAGGCTCATGTAGCCGTTGCCGTGATCGACGATCAGCAGCAGGCCGTAGCCGGTCATCCATTCGGCGTAGACGACCGTACCGTCGGCGACCGCCTTGACCGGCGTACCGGCGGCGGCGGCGATCAGCAGGCCGTCGCTGTCGCGGCCGTCGGGCATCGTCGCGCCGAAACCCGCCAGCAGCGCGCCCGAGACCGGCCAGCCCAGCCCGCCGACCTGCGGCGCCGGCGCACTGGCGACGGTCGTGGGCTTGCGACGCGGCGGGGTGTCCTTGCCGGTGGATGCGGCTTGGCGCGCCGCGCGTTCGGCGGCGGCACGGCGCTGCGCTTCCGCCTTGGCCGCGGCGGCGCGCAGCTTCTTCAGCAGTTGCTCCAGCCCCTGCGCGTCGCGGCCGAGTTCGCGCTCGCGCGTGCTGCGGTCCTTGTAACGCTCGTCGAGCTGCGCGACGAGGCTCGCACGCGCCTTGCGGTCGCTGCGCAGTTTGCCGAGCTGGGAACGTTGCTCCTCGCGCGTGCGGTCGAGTTCGCTTCGACGCTGCGCGATGGCCTGCTCCACTTCGTCGAGTTCGCGCAGCTGCGCGTCGAGTTCGGCGATGCGACGCGTGCGATCGCGCTGCAGGTAGCCGTAGTAGGCGAGCATGCGGTTGCCGTCGGCGACGCGGTCCTGCGCAAGTAGCAGCTTCAGCGGCGCGTCCTGCCCCTGCAGGTAGGCCGCTCGCAGCAGTTGCGCGAGCTCCTGCCGCTGCGCGCCCATGCGCTGCTGCAATTGCGCGCGCTGCTCCTGCAATGACGCGAGCGAGGCTTCTTCCTTCGCCAGTCGCGATTCGATCTCGCGCAGGCGGCGATTGGACACGCCAACCTTCTCGTCGGCCTCGCGCAACTGGCGCGACGCACTGCCGCGCTGGCTTTCGATCTTGCGACGTTCGGCGGCGACCGACTTGAGCTCGCGCTGGATCTTCTCCAGCTTGCGCTCGGCCTCGCGGCTGTTCTGTGCGAAGGCCGGCGTCGCGAGCATCAGGCCCGCGACAAGCAGGACTGCGCACTTGACCGCAGCGCACCTGGCCGCGGCGCGGTTCATCGCAACGACGAAGCGCCGCATCCGGGTCAGTCCGCGAGCAGGCTCGTTCCGCTCATCTCCGCCGGCTTCGGCAATCCGAGCAGGTCGAGGATGGTCGGCGCCACGTCGCGCAATGCGCCGCCGTCGCGCAGCTTCGCCGCGCGCGGGCCGAGATACACGAACGGCACCGGGCCGACCGTGTGCGCGGTATGCGGCTGCCCGGTGGCGGGGTCGCGCATCATCTCCAGATTGCCGTGGTCGGCGGTGACCAGCAGCGCGCCGCCGGTGTCGCGCACGGCCTGCGCAATCGCCCCGATGGCGACGTCCACCGCTTCGGCGGCCTTGATCGCCGCGGCGATGTCGCCGGTGTGGCCGACCATGTCCGGATTGGCGATGTTGCAGATGGCGACATCGATCTCGCCCGAGCGAATGGCGCTGGTGAGCTTCTCCGTCACTTCCGGGCAGCTCATTTCCGGCTGCAGATCGTAGGTGGCGACCTTCGGACTCGGCACGAGGATGCGGGTTTCGCCTTCGTACGGTTCTTCGCGACCGCCGCTGAAGAAGAAGGTGACGTGCGCGTACTTCTCGGTTTCGGCGATGCGCAGCTGCGTCATGCCGTTGGCGGCGAGCACTTCGCCCAGCGTGTTGCGCAGGTCGTCCGGACCGAAGGCGACGGGCGCCGGCAGCTTCGCGTCGTATTCGGTGAGGCAGACGAAGCGCGAGAGTTTCGGGCGTCGCGCGTCGAAACCGGCGAACGTCGGCGAGACGAACGCGGCGGTGAGTTGGCGCGCGCGGTCGGCACGGAAATTCATGAACACCACGGCGTCGCCGTCCGCCATCGGCAGGTGGCCTTCGATCACGGTCGGTGCGACGAACTCGTCGGTCTCGCCGCGCTCGTAGGCCTGCAGCAGCGCTTCGATCGGGCCGGTGGCGACGTGCTCGCTCTTCGCTTCGACCATCGCGTCCCATGCGCGCTTCACGCGATCCCAGCGCTGGTCGCGGTCCATCGCGTAGTACCGTCCGCTGACGCTCGCGACGTGCGCGTTGCCGAGCTTGCGGCAGACGTCCCGCAGCTTCGCCAGGCTCGACTCGGCCGACTTGGGCGGCATGTCTCGGCCGTCGAGGAACGCGTGCACGGCGACCTTCGCCACGCCCGCCTGGCTGGCCAGTTCGAGCATCGCGAAAATGTGGTTCTCGTGGCTGTGCACGCCGCCTGGCGAAAGCAGGCCCATCACGTGCAGCGTGCCGTCGCTGGCCTGCGCGGCGGCGCAAGCGGCGCGCAGTTCCTCGTTGCCGAAGAAGCTGCCGTCCTCGATGGCCGCGTCGATGCGGGTGAGATCCTGGTACACGATGCGGCCGGCGCCGAGGTTCATGTGGCCGACTTCGGAATTGCCCATCTGCCCGTCCGGCAGGCCGACGTGGCGGCCTTCGGTGTGGATCAGCGTGTGCGGCGCGGCGGCCACCAGCGCGTCCCAGTTCGGCAGGCGGGCCTGGGCCAGCGCGTTGTCGGTCGGGTCTTCGCGATGCCCCCAGCCGTCGAGGATCAGCAGGACCACGGGTTTGGGGCGCGGGGAGGTGGCGGGCACGTCGGATTCCAGTTGAGGGGTGGAATGATGACTTCGGGCACGGGCCGGTGCCCGCGATCGCTGCGATTGTAGCGAAGCGGCCTAAACCGACGGCGCCTTCACCGCATCCATCGACTTGAAGCCCGTCCCAACACGGAATCCGAAACGATGGCAATCCGCTCCCTGTACGTCCTTCCCCTCGCCCTGGCGCTGTCCGCGCCGGCGTTCGCCGCCCAGGACATCGACAAGGTCAACGGCAGCATCGCCGTCGAGGCCGGTCAGACCGCCGGCGACCTGGAGACCGTCAACGGCTCCATCAAGATCGGCGCCGGCGCCCGCACCGGCAAGGCCGAAACCGTCAACGGCAGCATCACGGTGGCCGAGAACGTCGAAGCCGAAGGCCTGGAAACGGTCAACGGCTCCATCCGCGTGGCCGGCAACGGCAAGCTTTCCAGCAGCCTGTCCACGGTGAACGGCGGCATCTTCATCGATCGCGGCGGCGACGTGCGCGGCGACATCGAGACCGTCAACGGCGCCATCGGCCTGGTCGACACGGACCTGTCGGGCGGCATCACGACGGTCAACGGCGACACGACCGTCGGCGTGAACTCGCACGTCAAGGGCGGCATCCGCTACACCAAGCCGAGCACGTCGTGGTTCTCGTTCAACAAGCGCGATCCGAAGATCATCATCGGGCCGAACGCGGTGGTCGAAGGGCCGCTGGTGTTCGAGCGCAAGGTCGAGCTGTACGTCCACGACACCGCGAAGATCGGCCCGGTGACCGGGGCGACCGCGGTGCGCTACACCGGTTCGACGCCGCCGGGCCAGTAAGCCGTCCTGCGACGAATTGACGGACCGCGCACGGCCGCGGCCCGGAAAGCGTGCCTAGAATGGGGTTCGCCTCGCGGCGGCCCCGAGCCGCCGTGGGGCCCTGGTCCAATCCGGAGGTCCCATGTCCCGAGTTTCCCTGCTCAGCACGGCGGTGGCCGGCATCGTCGGCGCGATCGCGCTGGCTGCCTGCTCCAAGCCCAGCGACGCGCCCACCGCCGCCACCCCGCAGACGCCTGCCGCGACGGCCGGCGGCCATTCCTTCAACGACGCGATCAACGCCGCGGATTTCGCCGAGCACGTGAAGGTGCTGGCGTCGGACGAGTTCGAAGGTCGCGCGCCCGGCAGCGCCGGCGAAGAGAAGACCGTCCAGTACCTGGAAGCGCAGTTCAAGCGCATGGGCCTGAAGCCCGGCAACGGCGACAGCTACTTCCAGACCGTGCCGATGGTGGAAACCACGGCGGACGAGTCCACCGCGCTGAAGATCGACGCGAAGGGCAAGCCGCACACGCTCAAGTTCGGCACCGACATGGTGGTCGGCACGCGTACCGGCCAGACGGACGTGAAAGTCGACGGTAGCCAGTTGGTGTTCGTCGGCTACGGCGTCAATGCGCCCGAGCAGAACTGGAACGACTACGCCGGCGTCGATGTGAAGGGCAAGACGGTGGTGATGTTCGTCAACGATCCGGGTTTCCACAGCCAGGATCCGAAGCTCTTCGAAGGCAAGCGGATGACGTATTACGGCCGCTGGACCTACAAGTTCGAGGAGGCCGCGCGCCAGGGCGCCGCGGCGGCGATCATCATCCACGACACCGAAGGCGCGTCCTACGGCTGGGACGTGGTGAAGAATTCCTGGTCGGGCGCGCAGTTCGACCTGCCGGCGAAGGACGATCCGGAACCGCGCCTGCCGGTGCAGGGGTGGATCACCGGCGAGGCCGCGCGCACGCTGCTGGCGGATCTCGGCCAGAACCTGGACGAGCTCTACAAGGCCGCCAACAAGCCGGGCTTCAAGGCGATTCCGCTGGACGGCAAGCTCTCGGTCGACCTGAAGAGCACCACCAGCGAGAAGTCCTCGCGCAACGTGGTCGCGTTGCTGCCGGGCGCGAAGCGTCCGGACGAGGCGATCGTCTACATGGCCCACTGGGACCACCTGGGCAACCACGGCCACGAGGCCGACGAGCACGGCGGGGCGACCGCCGCCGAGCCGCACGCCGACACGATCTACAACGGCGCGATCGACAACGCGACCGGCGTTGCGGGCATCCTGGAAATCGCCGAGGCCTTCAGCAAGCAGACGCCGCCGCCGGATCGTTCCCTGCTGTTCCTCGCCGTGACGCTGGAGGAATCGGGCCTGCTGGGGTCCAAGTACTACGTCGCGCACCCGAGCATCCCGCTCGACAAGACCGTGGCGGTGATCAACCTGGATGCGATGCCGGTGATCGGCGCGGCGAAGGACATGACCGTGGTCGGCTTCGGCAGCTCCGAGCTGGAAGATCTGCTCAAGACACAGGCCGAAAGCCAGCAGCGCGTGCTGCACGCCGAAGCGACGCCGGAGGACGGCTTCTACTTCCGTTCCGATCACTTCAACTTCGCCAAGGCCGGCGTACCCGCGCTGTACGCCAAGGGCGGCGGCGACCTGGTCGAGGGCGGCGTCGATGCGGGCCGCAAGGCCGAGTCCGATTACCGCGACAACCGCTACCACAAGCCGGGCGACCAGTTCGATCCGTCGTGGAAGATGGAAGGCGTGGTGCAGGACCTGGACGCGCTGTACGGCGTCGGCCGCACGCTCGCGGGCAGCGAACAATGGCCGAACTGGTACGAAGGCAATGCCTTCCGCGCCGCGCACGACAAGCTGATGAAGTCGGCGAAGTAACACCGCTTCGCGGCTTCGACCGGGACGGCGCCTTCGGGCGCCGTTTCCGTTTTCGGCTACGCTGATGCGACATCCAAGGCCGCCGGAGCCGCCGCCATGACGCTCACCACCGCATACGTGTGTGTCCTGATCGCCGCATTGCTGCCGTACCTATGGGTTTCCATCGCCAAGGCGAGCGGCGAGCGCTACGACAATCGCGATCCGCGCCGCTGGCAGGAGAAGCAGCAAAGTCCGCGCTCGCAGCGCGCCTACGCGGCGCAGCTCAACAGTTACGAGGCGTTCGCGCCGTTCGCCGCCGCGGTGGTGCTGGCGCAACTCGCCGGAGTCGCGCATTCGCAGATCGCCGCGCTGTCGCTCGCGTTCGTCGCGCTGCGGGTGCTGCATGGCCTGGTGTACATCGCCGGACGGCATTTCCTGCGCACGCTCGTCTGGGCATCGGCCTTCGCCTGCGTGCTCTGGCTGCTCGTGCAGGCGGCGCTGCACATCTCGCCGTGATGGGCGCCCTTCCGGATATCGCACGTTGACTCAGATGATGCACGCCTCGAAACCCACGCCGTCCGAGCTGGAAGCCGACGTTCGGACAAGCGGGTTCCGCTTCGTCGAAGGCGAGGCCATGCGTGGCCTGTTGGAAATCGTGGGTCCGCTTTCCGACTGGGAGGCGTTCGCTGACAGCTGGAATACGCTCGAGCCGGACACCTATCTCGCCAGCGTGGGATTGCACCGGCGGCGACGCCACGCGGTGTTCACTGCGGAGAACGATGGGATCGCGCGCGAGCCGCATCAGCCGCATTACCAGAGTCGCGACTACAACACGCTGCAGGGCGGCATCGAGCGCTGGTTCGCGCCGGTGCTGCCGGGCGTGGCGGAGAGCGCGAGCCTTCGCGGCATTCTGGGCTTCTGCCACTCATTCTTCGGGGCGCTCTCGCCGGCTGTGCGTGCATGGCATATCGAAGTGCACCAGTTTCGCATCGAGGCGCGTCCGGGCGAGCCAGGCCAACCGACGCCGGAAGGCGTACATCGCGACGGCGTCGATTACGTGCTGGTGTTGCTGATCGATCGGCTGAACATTGCGAGCGGGACGACCACGATCCATTCCGCCGACGGCGAGCTGCTCGGAAGCTTCACCCTCACGCATCCGCTGGATGCGGCGCTGGTCGATGATTCGCGCGTGTTCCATGGCGTGACGCCGGTGGAGCCGGAGGATCCGGATGCGGCTTCGCATCGGGATGTGTTGGTGGTGACATTTCGGCGGAACGCGTAGGGGCCTGAGTTGGCGGGATTCGTGGTTCTGTCGCCGTTGGTGACGACGTCGATTGCGCTTGAGCACGGGTGCGGCCTTTGCGTGACAGGGCACTTATTGGCGACGGCCCACCAGGCTTCGAAGCCGGTCGCCGTAGTTGGCCCTCTTCATTAAGAGCAAGAGCACCTGGCGTTTGGCCTTACGCCGCTCGGCGGAATGTAACTTGCTCGCCGATCAGTAGCTGCGACGATGCGCATGCTCGATTGTCTGTCGACGATCCGGGGAATCCACACGGATCCGACCTCGAAGCCGAGCCGGAGGCGCCCGGAACTACGGGATCGCTGTTCTAGGCCGTGAAAAGCGCCACTGGGCAGGCTCGAGTTTCGCGTTCTGGCTGCGGTGGGTGCCGTTTCCACCTCGCAAGCAAATGCCGGCTCAGGAGTCGGCATTTATTCGCAGGTGATGCTTCGGACTGGAAGCGGGCCAGTGCTTTGGGCGCGCGCACATGAGTCGCGCGGCGCTCGGATGGTTATTCAACCGCACAAAAGAAGAAGGCCGGTCCTGTCGGACCGGCCTTCTGGGGTAAAGCCCCTGGCGATGACCTACTCTTGCATGGCTTGAGCCACACTACCATCGGCGCATGTGCGTTTCACTTCCGAGTTCGGAATGGGATCGGGTGGGACCACACAGCTATTGTCACCAGGGAGAGGGTGGAGGGTCGCGGTTCCGGTGTACTGGATCGCGCACACGCTCTCGTTGGGTTGCTTGGGACGTTGCCGTCCTTCGCGGATAGGTTGGGATAAGTAGCGAGTGAGCCGAACGTCACGACGTTGTCGTAAGTCCAAGGCCACTTGAGGTTATATGGTCAAGCCACACGGATCATTAGTACTGGTTAGCTCAATGCATTGCTGCACTTACACACCCAGCCTATCAACCACCTGGTCTTGATGGTTCCTTCAGGGGAGTCAAGCTCCCGGGAGATCTCATCTTGAGGCGCGCTTCCCGCTTAGATGCTTTCAGCGGTTATCGCTTCCGAACATAGCTACCCGGCAGTGCCACTGGCGTGACAACCGGAACACCAGAGGTTCGTCCACTCCGGTCCTCTCGTACTAGGAGCAGCCCCTCTCAAATCTCCAACGCCCACGACAGATAGGGACCGAACTGTCTCACGACGTTCTGAACCCAGCTCGCGTACCACTTTAAATGGCGAACAGCCATACCCTTGGGACCGACTACAGCCCCAGGATGTGATGAGCCGACATCGAGGTGCCAAACACCGCCGTCGATATGAACTCTTGGGCGGTATCAGCCTGTTATCCCCGGAGTACCTTTTATCCGTTGAGCGATGGCCCTTCCATACAGAACCACCGGATCACTAAGACCTACTTTCGTACCTGCTTGATCCGTCGATCTTGCAGTCAAGCACGCTTATGCCTTTGCACACAGTGCGCGATGTCCGACCGCGCTGAGCGTACCTTCGTGCTCCTCCGTTACACTTTGGGAGGAGACCGCCCCAGTCAAACTACCCACCATACACGGTCCCCGATCCGGATTACGGACCTAGGTTAGAACGTCAAGCACATCAGGGTGGTATTTCAAGGATGGCTCCACGCAAGCTAGCGCCTGCGCTTCATAGCCTCCCACCTATCCTACACAGACGAACTCAACGTTCAGTGTAAAGCTATAGTAAAGGTTCACGGGGTCTTTCCGTCTTGCCGCGGGAACGCTGCATCTTCACAGCGATTTCAATTTCACTGAGTCTCGGGTGGAGACAGCGCCGCTGTCGTTACGCCATTCGTGCAGGTCGGAACTTACCCGACAAGGAATTTCGCTACCTTAGGACCGTTATAGTTACGGCCGCCGTTTACCGGGGCTTCGATCAAGAGCT
This sequence comes from Lysobacter sp. SCRH-1R, assembly GCF_057747855.1. NCBI lineage: Bacteria > Pseudomonadati > Pseudomonadota > Gammaproteobacteria > Lysobacterales > Lysobacteraceae > Lysobacter > Lysobacter sp. SCRH-1R. The sequence continues at coordinate 3,871,974 of NZ_CM173227.1, forward strand.
TCGCCTTGCGGCTGACCCCATCAATTAACCTTCCGGCACCGGGCAGGCGTCACACCCTATACGTCCACTTTCGTGTTTGCAGAGTGCTGTGTTTTTGATAAACAGTCGCAGCGGCCTGGTCACTGCGGCCCTTCTCAGCTATGAACCAAAAAGGGCGCACCTTCTCCCGAAGTTACGGTGCTATTTTGCCTAGTTCCTTCACCCGAGTTCTCTCAAGCGCCTGAGAATTCTCATCCTGCCCACCTGTGTCGGTTTACGGTACGGTCTGCGTAAGCTGAAGCTTAGGAGCTTTTCCTGGAAGCGTGATATCGGCAGCTTAGTCCTAAAGGACTCGTCCTTAGTCTCAACGTTGCCCCCCCGGATTTGCCTAAGGGGACCGCCTCAACTCTCTCACCGGGACAACCAACGCCCGGCCTGCCTAACCTTCTCCGTCCCTCCATCGCACTTACGCGAGGTGCTGGAATATTAACCAGCTTCCCATCGACTACGCATTTCTGCCTCGCCTTAGGGGCCGACTCACCCTGCGTCGATTAACGTTGCGCAAGGAAACCTTGGGCTTTCGGCGTGCGGGCTTTTCACCCGCATTATCGTTACTCATGTCAGCATTCGCACTTCCGATACCTCCAGCATGCCTTTCGACACACCTTCACCGGCTTACGGAACGCTCCTCTACCGCGCACACAAAGTGTGCACCCCAAGCTTCGGTTCCGTGCTTAGCCCCGTTAAATCTTCCGCGCAGACCGACTCGACCAGTGAGCTATTACGCTTTCTTTAAAGGGTGGCTGCTTCTAAGCCAACCTCCTGGCTGTCTGTGCCTTTCCACATCGTTTTCCACTTAGCACGAAATTTGGGACCTTAGCTGTGGGTCTGGGTTGTTTCCCTTTTCACGACGGACGTTAGCACCCGCCGTGTGTCTCCCATGCAGTCTGTCCTGGTATTCGGAGTTTGCCATGGTTTGGTAAGTCGCAATGACCCCCTAGCCATAACAGTGCTCTACCCCCAGGAAGATTCACATGAGGCGCTACCTAAATAGCTTTCGAGGAGAACCAGCTATCTCCGGGTTCGATTAGCTTTTCACTCCTAATCACACCTCATCCCCTACCTTTGCAACGGGAGTGGGTTCGGGCCTCCAGTTGATGTTACTCAACCTTCACCCTGGGCATGACTAGATCACCCGGTTTCGGGTCTACTGCCCGCGACTATGCGCCCTTATCAGACTCGGTTTCCCTTCGCCTCCCCTATACGGTTAAGCTCGCCACGAACAGTAAGTCGCTGACCCATTATACAAAAGGTACGCCGTCACCCTTGCGGGCTCCGACTGCTTGTACGCACACGGTTTCAGGGTCTATTTCACTCCCCTCTCCGGGGTTCTTTTCGCCTTTCCCTCACGGTACTGGTTCACTATCGGTCGGTCAGGAGTATTTAGCCTTGGAGGATGGTCCCCCCATGTTCAGACAGGGTTTCTCGTGCCCCGCCTTACTCGATTTCATCGAATGAGCCCTTTCGCATACCGGGCTGTCACCGTCTATGGCCAACCTTTCCAGGTTGTTTTGCTAAAACTCATTCGACTTAAGGGCTGGTCCCCGTTCGCTCGTCACTACTTAGGGAATCTCGGTTGATTTCTTTTCCTCCGGGTACTTAGATATTTCAGTTCTCCGGGTTTGCTTCCAGCAGCTATGTATTCACTGCAGGATACCTGTTACCAGGTGGGTTTCCCCATTCGGACATTGCGGGATCAATGCTTGTTGCCAGCTCCCCCGCACTTTTCGCAGGCTGCCACGTCCTTCATCGCCTCTGACCGCCAAGGCATCCACCGTGTGCGCTTATTCGCTTGACCATATAACCCCAAGTCGCCTCAGGGTCGTCTGTGTCCAGGGGTACAAAGCCCGGACGCGAATTCAACGACTCAATATAAGGTGCCTTTCGGCACCCGCCTTAGCCTCACGACACGTCATGGACATTCGTCTCAAAACGCTCGCTACTTTCCCAGTTTTCAAAGAACACGATCCGGCCTCAACGCCGCACCGCTTCAATTCTTGATGTGTGCGCAATCTAGTTTCGTTCGGGAGTGGTGGGTCTGGGAGGACTCGAACCACCGGCCTCACCCTTATCAGGGGTGCGCTCTAACCACCTGAGCTACAGACCCAAAAGTCGTGCGTGTTTCCTTGAATAGTCCGCACAGGGATGTGCGGGCTGTTGCGAAGGATTCGCGTCATAGCTTGGTGGAGCTTGTCGGGATCGAACCGACGACCCCCTGCTTGCAAAGCAGGTGCTCTCCCAGCTGAGCTAAAGCCCCATGTTCAATCGAGTGAACGGGACGCTCCCGCGAAACTCCCCCTTGGGAGCTTCCGGAACTAGATGCAGGTCACTTGTGCGGACGTCCGGCCAGCAATTAGCTGCCTTAGTCTCTAAAGGAGGTGATCCAGCCGCACCTTCCGATACGGCTACCTTGTTACGACTTCACCCCAGTCATCGGCCACACCGTGGCAAGCGCCCTCCCGAAGGTTAAGCTACCTGCTTCTGGTGCAACAAACTCCCATGGTGTGACGGGCGGTGTGTACAAGGCCCGGGAACGTATTCACCGCAGCAATGCTGATCTGCGATTACTAGCGATTCCGACTTCATGGAGTCGAGTTGCAGACTCCAATCCGGACTGAGATGGGGTTTCTGGGATTGGCTTGCCCTCGCGGGTTCGCAGCCCTCTGTCCCCACCATTGTAGTACGTGTGTAGCCCTGGCCGTAAGGGCCATGATGACTTGACGTCATCCCCACCTTCCTCCGGTTTGTCACCGGCGGTCTCCTTAGAGTTCCCACCATTACGTGCTGGCAACTAAGGACAAGGGTTGCGCTCGTTGCGGGACTTAACCCAACATCTCACGACACGAGCTGACGACAGCCATGCAGCACCTGTGTCACGGTTCCCGAAGGCACCAATCCATCTCTGGAAAGTTCCGTGCATGTCAAGGCCAGGTAAGGTTCTTCGCGTTGCATCGAATTAAACCACATACTCCACCGCTTGTGCGGGCCCCCGTCAATTCCTTTGAGTTTCAGTCTTGCGACCGTACTTCCCAGGCGGCGAACTTAACGCGTTAGCTTCGATACTGAGTGCCTAGTTGCACCCAACATCCAGTTCGCATCGTTTAGGGCGTGGACTACCAGGGTATCTAATCCTGTTTGCTCCCCACGCTTTCGTGCCTCAGTGTCAGTGCTGGTCCAGGTAGCCGCCTTCGCCACGGATGTTCCTCCCGATATCTACGCATTTCACTGCTACACCGGGAATTCCGCTACCCTCTACCGCACTCTAGTAAGCCAGTATCCAATGCAGTTCCCAGGTTGAGCCCAGGGCTTTCACATCAGACTTAACAAACCACCTACGCACGCTTTACGCCCAGTAATTCCGAGTAACGCTTGCACCCTTCGTATTACCGCGGCTGCTGGCACGAAGTTAGCCGGTGCTTATTCTTCCGGTACCGTCATAACACCCGAGTATTAATCGAGCGCTTTTCTTTCCGGACAAAAGTGCTTTACAACCCGAAGGCCTTCTTCACACACGCGGCATGGCTGGATCAGGCTTGCGCCCATTGTCCAATATTCCCCACTGCTGCCTCCCGTAGGAGTCTGGACCGTGTCTCAGTTCCAGTGTGGCTGATCATCCTCTCAGACCAGCTACGGATCGTCGCCTTGGTGGGCCTTTACCCCGCCAACTAGCTAATCCGGCATCGGCTCATCTATCTGCGTGAGGCCCGAAGGTCCCCCACTTTCTCCCGTAGGACGTATGCGGTATTAGCGTAAGTTTCCCTACGTTATCCCCCACAAATAGGCAGATTCCGATGCATTCCTCACCCGTCCGCCACTCGCCACCCAAGGAGCAAGCTCCTCTGTGCTGCCGTTCGACTTGCATGTGTTAGGCCTGCCGCCAGCGTTCACTCTGAGCCAGGATCAAACTCTTCACTTAAAATTGCTGAACCCGAAGGTTCAATATCTTGAGTGCAGAGCCCGTCCCAGGCACCAAATTACTCGCTTGCATTTGCATGCATTTGAATTGACTTGTTGCTCTGTTACGAACGTCTGCTCATGGACAACCATCCACTCGCCAGACGCCCGCACAAGTCACCTGCGCACACTGTCAAAGATCCCGGGGCCGGCCTCAGCGCCTTTCCCTTTTTCTTGCCTCACCCCGCCGCACCGAAGTGCCCGAGGGAGCCGACTACTATACAGCGAATTTCGATTCCGTCAACACCGTGTCGGGATCTTTTTCGCCGCCCCCGCCCTCCGTTCAGCGCCTCTTGAGAGGCCGTCCCGGGGAGCGGGCCGCGCATCTTACAGCACCTTCGAAGTTCGTCAACCGCCCCTCGAAATCCGCCGCTTCAACCGCGCCCCGCGTCAGTGATTCACCTCGGCGGGGCGCGCATTGTGCACACGCACAACACGAATTGGAAGAGGTCTTCGAAGAAATTTTTTTAGGCCTTCGCGAACGCCACGCGTGACGCATGAACGCGTGCGCGATCGCACGCGCCGAAGCATCACGCCGCGACCAGGCGAATACGCGCGAACGTGCGCTTGCCGACCGCGAGCACGCCTTCGAAGCCCGGCGCGAACACACGCTGCGCGTCCTCGACGACTTCGCCGTCGATGCGCACCGCGCGTTCCTTCAGCTTGCGGTTCGCTTCGGAATTGCTGGGCGTCAGGCCTGCCGCCGTCAGCAACGCAGCGATGCGCAGCCCTTCCGCCGGCACGGCGACGTCGTTGATCGGCAGCGACGCGGTATCGCCCTCGCCACGCACCGCGGCATTCCAGCCCGCGACCGCCTGCTCCGCGGCGGATTCGCCCTGGAAGCGTGCCGCCAGCTCACGCGCCAGGCGCAGCTTCAGGTCGCGGGGATTCAGCTGGCCGCCCGCGATGTCGCGCTTGAGCTGCTCCGCCTCGGCGATGCCGATGTCGAAGCTCAACAGGTCGATCCAGCGCCACATCAGCACATCGTCGATCTTCATCGTCTTGGTGACGATGTCGATCGCCGGCTCGTTGATGCCGATGTAGTTGCCCAGCGACTTGGACATCTTGTTGACGCCGTCCAGGCCTTCCAGCAACGGCATCGTCAGCACGATCTGCGGCGGCTGGCCGTAGTGCTCCTGCAGGCCTCGGCCCATCAGCAGATTGAACTTCTGGTCGGTGCCGCCGAGTTCGACGTCGGCCTTCAATGCGACCGAGTCGTAGCCCTGCACCAGCGGATACAGGAATTCGTGGATCGCGATCGACTGCTGCGCCGCATAGCGCTTGGCGAAGTCGTCGCGTTCGAGCATGCGTGCGACGGTGTGCTGCGCGGCAAGCCTGATCATGTCCGCCGCGCCCATCTGGCCGAACCACTCGGAGTTGAAGCGCACTTCGGTGCGGTCCTTGTCCAGCACCTTGAACACCTGCTCGGCATAGGTCTGCGCGTTGGCCAGCACGTCCTGGCGGGTGAGCGGCTTGCGGGTGACGTTCTTGCCGGTCGGGTCGCCGATCATTCCGGTGAAGTCGCCGATCAGGAAGATCACCTGATGCCCCAGGTCCTGGAACTGCCGCATCTTGTTGAGCAGCACGGTGTGGCCGAGGTGCAGGTCGGGCGCGGTGGGGTCGAAACCGGCCTTGATGCGCAAGGGGCGGCCCAGCTGGAGCCGGACCTGGAGTTCCTCGCGTTTGAGGATCTCCTCGGCCCCGCGGCTGATCAGGTCGAGGGCATCTTGGACAGGGGCGGAAATCTGGGGCGGCAAAGTGAGACTCGCTGGTGAATGGTGAACGCGCAATGCGATCACGATCATGGATTCGGGTTAAATCACGGTTAAACATAACCGCCGGGGCACGTGAAGAAAAACCCTATTCAGTTCAAGGGTTTGACGCACACTGCTCGCACCTCTATGGTAACGCCGCTACACGGCCTTCACACCTGCGCGCGGGACACCAAAATGACAGCTTCCGAGAACGGTACGGATCGGCGCCAACGTCTCAAGGCGCTACGCGAAGCCGCTCTGCATCGTCCGGTGTCGGCGACCCAGGTGTCCCGGGGTTTCAACGGCCGCTGGACGCGTCGCCACTGGGCGCACGCGAGCCTGTTCGCGACGCTCGGCGTACTGGTCGCGGCGATCGTGCCCGGTTTCGGCCACACTTCCAATGCCCCCGCGCCGATGCATGCGCAGCGCAGTTCGCTGGCGCTCGCGCTGCCGCCGCTGCCGCTGGCCCGCCTGAAGGGCCATAACGGCGACAGCTGGCAGATCGTGCGCGTCGAGCGCGGCCAGACGCTGGGCGCGGTGTTCGAGGATCTCGACCTGCCGGCGTCGACCATGCACCGGATCCTGGACGCCGTGCCGGGCGACAAGTCCGTGCTGACGCGCCTGAAGCCCGGCACCGAACTCGCGTTCGACCTGCCGGTCAGCGGCGAGCTACGCACGTTCCGTTACGACCGCGACGACAGCCATCGCGTCGAGCTGTCGGTCGCCGGGGACCAGGTCACCGAGAAAGTCATCGTCCGCCCGACCGAAACCCGCACCGTGGTGATCAGCGGCAAGGTCGGCAAGTCGCTGTTCCGCTCGGCGCGCAAGCTGGGCCTGTCGGGCAACAACATCAACACGCTGACCGACGAGATCTTCAAGTACGACATCGACTTCAACGAGGACGTCGGCGCGAACGACCGCTTCAGCGTGGTGGTCGAGCAGATCTGGCGCGAAGGCGAACTGCTGCGCACCGGCCCCGTTCTGGCGGCGACCTTCACCACCGGCGGCAAGCTGCACACCGGTTTTCGTTTCGAGCGCAACGGCAAGGCCGAGTACTTCACTGGCGACGGCCGTCCGCTGAAGAAGAGCTTCATCCGCATGCCGATCCCGTATGCGCGCCTGACCTCGGGCTTCGGCGCGCGTCGCCACCCGGTGCTGGGCCGCATGCGCATGCACAAGGGCGTGGACTACGCCGCGCGCACGGGCACGCCGATCATGGCGGCCGGCGACGCGCGTGTCGTCTCCGCCGGCTGGCACGGTGGCTACGGAAACGCGGTGGTGCTCGACCACGGCCGCGGCTACACCACGCTGTACGGCCATATGTCGCGCGTGGCGAAGATCCGTCGGGGCCAGCGCATCGCGCAGGGCACGGTGATCGGCTACGTCGGCAGCACCGGCATGTCGACCGGCCCGCACCTGCATTACGAATTCCGCGTGAACGGCGCGCACCGCAACCCGCTCTCGATCACCATGCCGCCGCCGGAACCGCTGTCGGGCGCCGCGCTGGCGCAGTTCCGCGCACAGACGGCCGTGGCGCTGGCGCGCATCCAGAAGGTCGAAAACATCATCTACGCCGACGTCTCCCAGACGTCGCCGGCCGTGCGCAAGCCGGCCAAGTCCGCCAAGACCAAGGCCTGACATGCCCCACAACCCGGCCGGGCCGGTGGACGGCTCTGCCGTCGACGGTCTTTTCGTCGGCCTGATCTCGGGTACCAGCGCGGACGGCATCGACGCCGCGCTGGTCCGTTTCGAACGTCGCCCCGGTTCCCGCGATACGGTCGAGTTGCTGCTCGGCCGCACGTACGCCTGGGACGAAGCGCTGCGCACGCGACTGGTCGCCCTCGGCCAGGGCCTCGACGCGCAATCGCTGGACGAACTGGGCACGCTGGACGTGCAGATCGCCGAAGCCTTCGCCGACGCCGCGCTGCGCCTGCTCGATGACGCCGGCGTCCCGGCGGCGGAGGTGCGCGCGATCGGCTCGCACGGACAGACCGTCCGCCATCGCCCGGACGGCGCGCGTTTCGATGGCCGCCGCCCCTTCACCTGGCAGATGGGCGACGGCGGACTGATCGCCGAACGCACCGGCATCGCGACCGCGTCCGATTTCCGCCGCCGCGACGTCGCCGCCGGTGGCCACGGCGCCCCGCTGCTGCCGGCGCTGCATGCCGCATTGCTGGCCGATGCCTCCGAAGACCGTGCGGTGCTGAATCTCGGCGGCATCGCCAACTTCACGCTGCTGCCGGCGAACGGACCGGTGCGCGGCTTCGACACCGGCCCGGCGAACTGCCTGCTCGATGCGTGGTGCCACCGCCACACCGGCGCGGCGTTCGACGCCGACGGCGCGTTCGCCGCGCAGGGCACGCTGGATGCCGAGCTGCTGGCGCGCATGCTCGAGGAGCCGTGGTTCATGCTGCCGCCGCCCAAGAGCACCGGCCGCGAGCAGTTCCACCTGCCGTGGGTCGAACGCCGCCTCGACGGCGACGAATCGCCCGCCGACGTGCAGGCGACGTTGCTGGAACTGAGCGCGATCACCATCGCCGACGCGTTGCGCGCGCACCAGCCGGCCACGCGTCGCGTGCTGGCGTGCGGCGGCGGCGTGCACAACCCGCGCCTGATCGAGCGCATCGGTGCGCATCTGCCGGGGGTGGCGGTCGAATCGACCGCGCATCACGGCGTCGATCCGGATTTCGTCGAAGCGATGGGGTTCGCGTGGCTGGCACGGCAGACGCTGTCGGGTCTGCCCGGCAATCTCCCCAGCGTGACCGGCGCGCGCGGGCCGCGCGTGCTCGGCGTGGTGCATCCGGCCGCCTGACGCGGCCGTCATCCCGCCGTCAGCCCTTCTGGGCGTAGGCCATCAGGTCGCGGTCGACGTCGGTCAGGCCCTGATTTTCCAGCGGGAGCGCCGCGACATCCGCCGGACGCTCCATGCGGCCGATCTTCGAGAAACCCGGATCGCTCGGGATGTGTTCCAGCGCGGCGATCGCCGCCTGCAGCGCCATCGCATCGGAATCGGTGAAACGTGCCGCCAGCTCGGCTTCGCAGGCGAAAAGGCCGTGTTCGAGCAGATGCACCAGCGCTTCCTGCAGCGGCCACGAGCGCGCCTGGGCCACGCGCTTGACGCGATCGAGGAGCAGCGGGTCGATGTCGTGCAGGATGATGTCGGTCATGCAGGTTCCTTCCAGGCCGGGCCTGGTCATTCCACCGCCGGCGTGCGCGCGGTCGCGCCGGTCCGGCGAGCGGCCAGGACCAGGCACAACAGCAGCGCCGGTATGCCGATCAGGGCCGTTCCGGCGAAGAATAGCGAATACGCCTCCAGCAAACTGCGGCCCACTTCCAGTTGTTCGATGGTCCAGCCCGACAGGCCCTTCAGGACCTTTCCGGGCAAGGCGTAGAACGAACTGAGCAACGCGTACTGCGTGGCGGTGTAGCCGGCGCTGGTCAGGCTGGACATGTAACCGATCAGCGCCACCCCGGCGAAGCCGGAGCAGAAATTGTCGATCACCATCACCGCCGTGAAGACACCGGCGTCGGCGCCGTGCAGCGCCAGGTACGAGAACGCCAGGTTCGAGCCGGGGCCCAGCACCGCGCCGGCCATCAGCGTCGCGAAGAAGCCGAACCGCACCGCGCACAGCCCGGCGGCGGCGATGCCCAGCGTCGTCGCCAGCAGGCCGAAGCTGCCGCGGACCGCGCCGACGGTTTCCTTGTCCAGGCCGAGGTCGGCGTAGAACGGGTTCGCCATCGGGCCGAGCACGAAATCGGGCAGCCGGTACAGGCTGATCGCCAACAGCATCACCAGCGCCCACTTGCCGTGTGCACGGAAGAACACGACGAACGGCGCGACGATGGCGTCGTACAGGCCCTGCACGGACAGCATCGACGCATGCGGTGCGGCGGCGGCCTGCACGCTCGCCGCGGGCTCGCGCGCCAGCAACGTGGCGACGATGCCCACGCCCATCAGCGCGGCCATGAGTTCGTACGACATCGACCAGCCGATGTGCGCGGCGAAGATGAGGATCAGCGAGTCGGTGACCAGCAGCGCGCCGCGATAGCCCAGCGCCGACGTCGCCGTCAGCAGGCCCTGCTGCTCGTTGCTGGAGGCGATCTCGATGCGCCAGGCGTCGATCACGATGTCCTGCGTCGCCGAAGCGAACGCGACGATCAATGCCATCGCGCCGAACACCACCAGCTGGTCGAGTTCGACGCCGCCGAGCATCAGCCGGCCTTCCTGCGGCTGCACCATCGCCATGCCGGTGAGCCCGGCAGCGCACACGATCTGCGCGAGCAGCATCCAGCCGCGACGTCGCCCAAGGAGCCGCCCGAGCAGCGGCGCATCGAGCTTGTCGATCAGCGGCGCCCACAGGAATTTCAGCGAGTACGCCAGGCCGACCCACGAGAGGAAACCGATCGTCGACAGCTCGATCGCGTTCTCGCGCATCCAGTAGCCGAGCGTGTTGCCGACCAGGTAGATCGGAATGCCGGAGCTGAAGCCCAGCAACAGCATCACCAGGACTTTCGGCTCGCGCAGGTTGGCCGCGACCAGTCGCCAGCCCTTGCGTTGCTGCGGCGCCTGCGACTGCGCGTTCTCAGAGGTCATAGTCGACGCTGAACGGCGCGTGGTCGGAGAAACGCGGTTCGCGCAGGATCGAACAGGCGCGCAGCTTCGGCGCCAGGTTCGGCGTGACCAGCTGGTAATCGATGCGCCAACCCACGTTGTTCGCGCGCGCGGCGCCGCGGTTGCTCCACCAGGTGTAGTCCTGCCCTTCCGCGTGCAGCGCGCGGTACGCGTCGACCCAGCCGGCAGTGTCCACGCACAGGCCGTTCAGCCATTCGCGCTCGGGCGGCAGGCAGCCGGAGTTCTTCTGGTTGCTCGTCCAGTTCTTGATGTCGAGCCTGGAACGCACGATGTTCCAGTCGCCGCACAGCACGTATTCGCGCCCGCTGGCGAGCCATTCGTCCAGGTGCGGCTTCAGCCAGTCCATCACCTTGAACTTGAACCCCTGCCGCTCCTCGCCCGACGAGCCCGACGGGATGTAGAACGACACCACGCTCAGGTTGCCGAATCGCGCCTCGATGTAGCGGCCTTCATCGTCGAACGGGGCCCACCCCATCGACGTGCGCACCTCGTCCGGCTCGCGCTTGCTGTAGATCGCGACGCCGCTGTAGCCCTTCTTGGTGATCGCGTCCTTGAACCACGCACGGTAGCCCTCGGGCAGGAACTGCGGACCGGCGAGCTGGTGTTCCTGCGCCTTGGTTTCCTGAACGCACAACACGTCGGCGTCCTGCGTGCGGAACCAGTCGAAGAAGCCCTTGTTGGCGGCCGAGCGCAGGCCGTTGGCGTTGAAACTGATGATGCGCATGCGCACTCCACGACGATGTGCCGGCGATCATAGCCCCTCGCGCGGCGCCGCACGGAACGGCTCGAATCGGCTCGGGGCTATCATGAACGCCATGTCCGCCGTCACCGCCCGCGTCCGCGTCGAACCGATCGTGGATCCCGATTCGCCCGCCGCGCATTCGGTGCGGGCGCTGCGCGTGGCCCCGGACCAGTATCGCTACGTCGGCGACACCGCCTTCAACCTCGGCGACACGCTGCGCGATCCGATGAGCGAGGCGATGTCGGTGATCGCCGACGACGTCGTCGTCGGCTTCTACCGGCTCGATTTCGCACCCAATGCCGTCGTCGGGCGTTCGCTCGGCGCGCCCAGCGTGGGCCTGCGTGCGTTCGTGATCGACCACCGCCACCAGGGTCGCGGCTACGGCCGCATGGCGATGGAAGCCTGCTGCGAGGACCTGCGCCGGCGCCATCCCGATCGCGAACTGCTGGTGCTGACGGTGAACTGCATCAACGCCCCGGCGATCGCCGCCTACCGCAAGGCCGGCTTCACCGACACCGGCGAGCTTTTCCACGGCGGCAGCGCCGGCCCGCAGCACGTAATGCTGCAATCCCTCCATCCGCACCCGACGACATGACCCAAGACCACCGCGCCCGATTCCTCGACCTGGCCCTGCGCGCCGATGCCCTGCGCTTCGGCGAGTTCACCCTCAAGTCGGGCCGCCAGAGCCCGTATTTCTTCAACGCCGGGCGCTTCGATTCGGGCGCCGCGCTCGCGGGGCTGGCCGCGTGCTACGCCGATGCGATCGACGCGCACGGTGTCGGCTTCGACCTGCTGTTCGGCCCGGCCTACAAGGGCATCCCGCTGGCGACCGCGCTGGCCTGCGAGTACGCGCGTCGCGGTCGCGACCTGCCGGTCGCATTCAACCGCAAGGAAGCCAAGACGCACGGCGAAGGCGGCAACCTGATCGGCGCGCCACTCGCCGGCCGGCGCGTGCTGATCGTGGACGACGTGATCACCGCCGGCACCGCGATCCGCGAGGCGCTCAGACTGATTCGTGACGCAGGTGGCGAAACGGCGGGGATCGTGATTGCGCTCGATCGGCAGGAAGCCATCGACCCGGCCAAAACCCGACGCTCAGCGGCACAATCGGTCGCGGCCGACCATGGGTTGCCGGTCATCGCGGTCGCGACCTTGGCCGACCTGCTCGCCTTCGCCGGCGGGCATCCGGAACTCGCCGCGCAGCGCGAGCGCCTGCTGGCGTATCGGCAGGCTTACGGGAGCGATGAGGCCGCCTGAGCGTGACGCTATACGCCGGCAGCGACGCTGGCGTGACTCTTGCATGTTTCTGGGGGAATTCCCGACGGCTCCTTCGGACTTTGCTGACGTCATGAACCGCACTCTGCCGCTGCTCGCCTGCACGTTGATGCTCGCCACGACCGGTGTCGCCATCGCCCAGAAGAAATCCGGCGAAGGCGCCGCCAAGAAGCTGTACTGCTGGAACGAGAACGGCGCCCGCGTGTGCGGCGATGCGCTGCCTGCCCACGCCGTGGACAACGCGCGCACCGAGATCAATGCCAGAAGCGGCCTGGCGACCAAGGAAGTGGCGCGCGCGCTGACCGCGCAGGAACGCGCCGCGGCCGAGGCGCAGGCGAAGCTCGACAAGGAAAAGGCGGCGCTCGACGAAGCGAAGAACCGTCGCGATCGCGCCATGGCCGAGTCCTACGCGACCGAGGACGACCTGCGCCGCGCCTTCGGCGAACGCCAGGCGGTGATGGACGAATCGATCAAGGCCTCGCGCCTGGGCGTGGAAGGTCGTCGCGACACGCTCATCGCGCTGCTGCGTCGCGCCGGCGAGAACGAACTGTCCGGCAAGCCGGTGCCCAAGCCGGCGCAGCAGAACGTGCGCATCCAGCACGACCAGTTGATCCGCCAGCAGGAATTGCTCGTCCAGCAGCTGGCCGAGCGCGAGGTGATCGACGAGGAGCTCGCCGCGGCGCTGGAGCGTTATCACGCGCTCAGGCAGCCCAGGAGCTAGGAACCAGCGGAGAGAAACCAGATACGGGAGCAGCAGGCGTCTCGCAGGACCGCCCCCGAACCTGTACAGGGAACCCGGAAAACAGAAGGCCGACGGTGACAAACCGCCGGCCTTCTTCTTCGGGGCAAGGAAATCAGCGAGTCCGCTGCGAACGCCTGATCGAAGCGCCCATCACCCGGTTCTCGTTCCTCTCCCCTCGTTCCTCGCTCAGAAAGGCAGTGCCAGGTCCGGCCGCAGCGCCAGCAGCTGCGTGCGGAATTCCGCCTTGATGCGCGCCAGCGCCTCCGGCGAATCCGCATCGAAGCGCATCACCAGCACCGGCGTGGTGTTGGACGCACGCACCAGGCCCCAGCCGTCCTGCCAGTCCACGCGCAGGCCGTCGATGGTCGACAGGCGCGCGCCCTCGAACTTCGCCTCGTCGCGGAACCACTCCACGAAGCTGTGCGGGTCGCCGTCCGGCGCATCGACCTTGATCTCCGGCGTGGAGATGCCGTTGGGCAGCGCGGCGAGCGTCTCGCTTGGCGAACGCGGTTGCGCGGCGAGGATCTCCAGCAGGCGTGCGGCCGAGTAAATGCCGTCGTCGAAGCCGTACCAGCGCTCCTTGAAGAAAAAGTGGCCGCTCATCTCGCCGGCCAGCTCCGCGTCGGTCTCGCGCATCTTGGCCTTGATCAACGAATGGCCCGTCTTCCACATCAGCGGGCTGCCGCCGTGGCGCAGGATGTGCCCCGGCAGGCGCCCGGTGCACTTCACGTCGAACAGGATCACCGCGCCCGGGTTGCGCTCGAGCACGTCCGCCGCGAACAGCATCAGCAGGCGGTCCGGGAAGATGTTCTCGCCTTCGCGCGTGACCACACCCAGGCGGTCGCCGTCGCCGTCGAAGGCGATGCCGATGTCGGCCTCCAGGCGCTGCACCATGCGGATCAGGTCGGTGAGGTTGTGCGGCTCGCTCGGGTCCGGATGGTGGTTCGGGAAGGTCCCGTCGATGTCGCAATACAGCGGCGTCACGTCGGCGCCGATCGCCGCCAGCACGCGCGGTCCGATCTCGCCCGCCACGCCGTTGCCGGCGTCGACGACCACGCGAAGCGGACGGTCGATCTGCACGTCGGATGCGATGCGCTGGACGTAGTCCTCCGAGATGTCGCGCTGGACCAGCGACCCCAGGTCGCCCATGTGCAGGCGGTCGTCGGCGATGCGTGCGTACAGGTCGGTGATGGCGTCGCCAGAGAGCGTCTCGCCGCCGACGACGATCTTGAAGCCGTTGTAGTCCGGCGGATTGTGGCTGCCGGTCACCGAGACGCAGGAGCCGGCGCGCAGGTGATAGGCGCCGAAGTACACGACCGGCGTCGGCGCTAGGCCGATGTCGATGACGTTGCGGCCTGCCTTGCGCAGGCCGGCGATCAGGCCTTCCACCAGCGCCGGCCCGGACAGACGGCCGTCGCGGCCGACGACGATGTCGGTCAGGCCCTTCTCGTGCATCAGCGAGCCGATCGCGTGGCCGATCATCTCCGCCACGCCAGCGTCCAGCGACTGACCGACCACACCGCGGATGTCGTACGCGCGGAAGATGCCACGATCGATGGCGACGGTGGGGACAGGAGCTGCGGGCTTCGGGGGAGTCACGGAGGCGGTTACCGGTTCAGGGGGATTGGCCTCAATGCTCTCCGCCAGCGTCTGAACGGCCCCTTCATCTTCCTGTTCAGGGAGGTTGCGCTTTGCCGCGAACTGCGGAGCACGCCACGCCAGGAACGCCAGCAGCACAAAGACCGCTGCGGCAATGAAGCACCCCAGCGCACCAAGTCCGAACGGGCCGCCGGCCACGTCCGGCACCGCGGCGGCGACGCGCAGGTCGCTGCCCGGCACCTTCGCGGCCAGCGCCTCGGCGCCGCCGGACAGGCTCCTGTCGCCGCGCTCGATAGCGCTGAACCCACCTTGGCGCAGCGCCAGGTAGCTGTCGTCGGCGACGTTCACCTGCTCCAGGCCCGCTGCGATCCGATTGATCGGCAGTCGCACGTAGGCCACGCCGACGACACGATCGGCGACGCGGGCCGGCGCGGCCAGCGCCAGCTGCGGCCCGCCGTTGTGGCGGACCAGGCCGGACACAGGGCGATTGGCCGCGATCGCCGCTTCGATCACGCCCAGCCGCCCGTAGCCGCCCTTCGGCAGCGCGGCGTACTCGGCGGTCAGGTCCAGCGGCAGCACCGCGACATCGCTCGCGCCGTTCCAGCCCTTGCCGAGTTCCTGCGCCGCCGCCGCCAGGTCGCCGGCGGTCAGCGCGGCCTGCAGCGTGGGTGCGGCGAGGCGTTCGGCGAGCTGCTTCTGTTCGGCGCCAAGCGCCTTCGTCGCGCCTTCGACGGCGGCGTTGCGCGCCTGGGCGATGGCCAGCTGGCGCGCGCTGTCGCGATGCAGCTGCCAGCCGCTCCAGGCGAAAAATGCCGCCAGCAGTACGAACAGCGCGACCACCAGCGGCAGCACCACTTTCAGGTGCGCGGCGCCGGCCGCGAGTTGCCCTTTTTCCAGACCCTTCATCCCCATCCCCTTTGTCAACGCACGCCGGTGTGGCCGAAGCCGCCCGTGCCACGCGCGCTGGTTTCGAATTCGTCCACCACCGCAAGCTGCGCCCGCACGATCGGCAGGATCACCAGCTGCGCGATGCGGTCCCCCGGCTGCATCGTAAAAGCCTCCCGACCGCGGTTCCACACGCTGATCAGCAGCGGCCCCTGGTAGTCGGCATCGATGAGCCCCGTGCCATTGCCGAGCACGATGCCGTGCTTATGCCCCAGGCCCGAACGCGGCAGGATCACCGCGCACATCGTCGGATCGCCCAGGTGGATCGCCAGTCCCGACGGCACCAGCGCGGTGTCGCCGGGTTGCAGCGTCAGCGGCTCGTCCAGCGCGGCGCGCAGGTCGAGGCCGGCGCTGGCGGGCGTGGCGTAGGTCGGCAGCGGCCATTCGCCGCCGAAGCGCGGGTCGAGGATCTTCAGTTCGAGCGTGTGGTTCATGCGGTCCGTCGTTGAGGGTTCGCGCCGGCATCGATGGGCGCGAACGGGTGGATCGTCGTTCGGCGGTCAATCCGGAAACGCTCCGGGAAGCATCCTGCGAAAACGACGCAAGGGCCGTGCCAACCGCGGCGTCAGCCCGGAAGGCGCGCGGCGATCAGTCCGAGCAGGTCGTCGGCCAGCGCGGTCTTCGGTGCCGGGCCGAGCACGTGGCTCGCACCATCGGCGGCGTAGACGGCCAGCGTGTTGTCGTCGCTCTCGAACCCGCTGCCGGCCACGCCCACGCGATTGGCGGCGATCAGGTCCAGGCGCTTGTTCTGCAGCTTGTGCCGCGCGTAGGCCTCGACGTGGTCGGTCTCGGCGGCGAAACCCACCACCAGCCGCGGTCGATGCTCGTGCGCGGCGATATCGGCCAGGATGTCGCGCGTGCGCACCAGCGTCAGGGTCAGCGTGTCCTGCCCGGCGGTCTTCTTGATCTTGTTCGCGGCGGCCTGCATCGGTGCGAAATCCGCCACCGCCGCGGCGCCGATGTAGATATCGGCCGGCAGCTGCGCGAGCACGGCCTCGTGCATCTGCGCGGCCGAACGCACGTCGATGCGCGTCACGCCCTCGGGCGTGGGCAGCGACACCGGTCCGGCCACCAGCACCACCTGCGCGCCGGCGCGGGCCGCGGCCTGGGCGACGGCGAAGCCCATCTTCCCGCTGCTCCTGTTCCCGATGAAGCGGACCGGATCGATGTCCTCGTACGTGGGGCCGGCGCTCACCACGATGCGCGTTCCACGCAGGCGTTGGGTGGCGCTCATGCGAAGGCCTGCTCGAGTGCGGCCAGGATTTCCGCCGGCTCGCTCATGCGGCCCGGGCCGGATTCGCCTTCGGCGAGCGGGCCGTCGTTCGGTCCGACGACCTGCACGCCGCGTTCGCGCAGCGTCGCGATGTTGGCCTGCGTGGCCGGATGCAGCCACATGCGGTGGTTCATCGCGGGCGCGATCGTGATCGGCGCCGTGGTCGCCAGGCACAACGTGCTGACCAGATCGTCGGCGAACCCGTGCGCCAGTTTCGCCAGCGTGTTCGCCGTGGCGGGCGCGAGCACGATGCGATCGGCCCAGCGCGCCAGTTCGATGTGCCCCATCGCGGCTTCCGCGGCGGCATCCCACAGCGAGGTGCGCACCGGCCGGCCCGACAACGCCTGGAACGTGGTCGTGCCGACGAAGTGCTGCGCGTTCCCGGTCATCGCCACCGTCACCTCGCAACCGGCGTCGCGCAGACGGCGCACCAGTTCGGCCGATTTGTACGCGGCGATGCCGCCGCACACGCACAGCAGGATTTTGCGTCCGCGCAGGGAGCCGGGCTCGACCATCTGGAAAATACCTACCGCCGAATCGGCGTTTAGCTTACCCGAATGACCTGCCCAGCCCGCCTGCGCCCGCCGCGCCGACGCGATGCAATACGCCCATGGCGGGCGGCCGTCACACGAGTGCGGTGGTGCGGGCTCGTGATGCGGCGCGGGGCGGTGCTCAGTGGTGCATCGCCCCGCGCAACGGCGGCCGCCCGCCCTCATTCCTTCCCTCACCCCTTGCGCCCATGCACATCCGCGAATGGCCACCCGACGAACGCCCGCGCGAGCGCCTGCTCGCGTTCGGCGCGAGCGCGCTTTCCGACGCGCAACTGCTGGCGATCTTCCTCGGCTCGGGCCTGCGCGGACGCGATGCCGTGACCACGGCGCGCGAGCTGCTGCAGGCACACGGCCCGCTGCGCGCGCTGCTCGAACAGCCGCCGGACGCGCTGACGCAACTGCCCGGTCTGGGCCCGGCCCGCGCGTGCCGGCTGGCGGCGGCGCTGGAACTCGGGAACCGCATGCTCGGCGCGGAACTCGAGCGCGGCGCGCTGCTCAGCGATCCGCCCGCTGCCGGGCGCTATTTCTCGCAGCGGCTGCGCGGGCGATCGCGCGAGGTGTTCGCGGTGCTGTTCCTCGACACGCGACACCGCGCGATCGCCTTCGAGGAACTCTTCCACGGCACCATCGACGGCGCCCACGTCCACCCGCGCGAGGTCGTGCGCCGCGCGCTGGCGCTGAACGCGGCGGCGGCGATCTGCGGCCACAACCACCCCAGCGGTAATCCAGAGCCCAGCGGCGCCGACCGCAGCATCACCGTGCGACTCAAGGAAGCGCTGGCGCTGGTCGAGGTGCGGCTGCTCGACCACATCGTGGTCGGCGACGGGACGCCGGTCTCGCTGGCCGCCCGGGGCTGGCTGTGAACGCCCGGCCCGGCACGCCCGCTCGCGTACAATGCGCGGTCCCGCAGCACCCCGCCCATTCCCGTGAAATCCACTCTCCGCGCCCTGGTGGCGCAGGCCATCGACGCCCTCCGCGCCGCAGGCACCCTGCCGGCCGACCTGGCCACGCCCGAGTTCGTCATCGAGCGCCCAAAGAATGCCGGGCAGGGCGACTTCTCCACCAACGCCGCCATGCTGCTGGCCAAGCCCGCACGCTCGAACCCGCGCGCGATCGCGCAGGCGCTGGTCGATGCGTTGCCCACGACCGCGGACCTGGCCAAGGTCGAGATCGCCGGACCCGGCTTCATCAACTTCCACGTCGACGAAGCCGCATGGCGCCGGCAGATCGGCGACGTGCTGGCGCGTGGCGCCGCATACGGCCGGAACGAGAGCGGCAAGGGCCATCGCGCCGGCGTGGAATACGTGTCGGCCAATCCGACCGGTCCGCTGCACGTCGGCCACGGCCGCGCGGCGGTGATCGGCGACTGCATCGCGCGCGTGCTCGATGCCAACGGCTGGAACGTGGCGCGCGAGTTCTACTACAACGACGCCGGCGCGCAGATCAACAACCTCGCCATTTCGGTGCAGGCACGCGCGCTCGGCAAGGGTCCGGAGCATCCGGACTGGCCGGAAGACGGCTATCGCGGCGACTACATCAAGGACGTCGCGGCGTCCTACCTGCGCGGCGACAGCGTCGAGGTGGAAGGTCACGTCGTCACCGGCGCGAAGGACGCGAACGATCTCGACGCGATCCGTCACTTCGCCGTGGCCTATCTGCGTCGCGAGCAGAACCTGGACCTGGAAGCCTACGGCGTCTCCTTCGACGTCTACTTCCTGGAGTCCTCGCTCTACACCGACAACAAGGTGGACGAGACGGTGCGCGAGCTCGTCGCCCACGGTCACACCTACGAGGAAGGCGGCGCGCTGTGGCTGCGCACGACCGACTTCGGCGACGACAAGGACCGCGTGATGCGCAAGTCCGACGGCACGTACACCTACTTCGTGCCGGACGTGGCCTACCACCGCAGCAAGTGGCTGCGGGGTTACGAGCGCGCGATCACCGAACTGGGCGCCGATCACCACGGCTCGCTGGCCCGCGTGCGCGCCGGCCTGCAGGCGCTGGATTGCGGCATCCCGGAAGGCTGGCCGGAATACGTGCTGCACCAGATGGTCACCGTCATGCGCGGCGGCGAGGAAGTGAAGCTGTCCAAGCGTGCCGGCAGCTACGTCACGCTGCGCGACCTGATCGACGAGGTCGGCCGCGATGCGACGCGCTGGTTCCTGATCGCGCGCAAGCCCGACTCGCAGCTGACCTTCGACATCGACTTCGCGCGCAGCCAGTCGCTCGACAACCCGGTGTACTACGTGCAGGTTTCGCACGCGCGCATGCACGGCCTGATGCGCCAGCTGAAGGAGCGCGGGCTGTCGTTCGACGCCGCCAACGGCCTGGCCCAGCCGCTCGACCTGGACGATGCGCCCGCGCGCGAGCTGATCGCCACGCTGCTGCGCTACGCCGATGTCGTCGAAACGGCCGGCCGCGACCTGGAACCCCACCAGATCGCCGCCTACCTGCTCGAGCTGGCGCAGACCTTCCAGACGTACTACAACGACCACCAGTTCCTGGTCGACGACGCCAACACCCGCGACGCGCGTCTCGTGCTCGCGATGGCGACGCGGCAGGTGCTGGCGAACGGTCTCGAACTGCTGGGCGTAAGCGCCCCCGAGGTGATGTAAGTGGCGGCAAAGCGAGGCAAGTCCCAGGCGCGGCGCAATTCCGGCGGCGACAGCAGCCTGCCCGGCTGGGCGTGGATGGTGCTGGGCGTCCTGCTGGCGGTGGTGGCGATCCTGGTCGCGCCGAAGTACTTCAAGTCCAGCGGCGACGGCTTCTTCCGCCCGCAGCCCAATCCCGACGCCGAGCCCGCGACGGTGAGCGGCGCCGACGAGGAGCCCATCGCCGACGAAGCCGCGCCCGCGCCATCCAAGGGCAAGCGCGAGCCCGCCGAAACGCCGGCGAAGAAGGACACCGATTACGACTTCTACACCCTGCTTCCGGGTCGTGAAGTGCCGATGTCGGACGCCGAACTCGCCGCCAGCGAAAAGGCGGAGGCCAAGCGCGCCGCCGAGCGCGAGAAGCAGGCGCGCCAGGCCGCCGAGGATGCCGACGCGGCAGCCACGCCAACGCCGGTCGCGCCGACCGCCGCGCCGCTGCCGCGTCCGGTGGAAACCGATACCGTCCCCTCGCGCACGCCAATCCCCGCCAGCACGCCGAAACCGGCCACGGCCACGGCTTCGACGCCGACGAACACGCCTTCCGCCACCACGTCCACGGCCCCCACGGCCGCGACCACGCCGGCCGCTGCGAGCGCATCCGCCGACGACGGAACCCGTTACCTGCTTCAGGCCGGCGCGTTCCAGGCGTCCGGCCAGGCGGAGGAAATGAAGGCGCGCATCGCGATGCTCGGCCTCAGCGCGCGCGTCGAATCGGCCAGCATCAACGGCAACACGGTCTACCGCGTGCGCATGGGCCCTTACGGCACCGCCAGCGACCTCGCCGACGCCAAGCGCAAGCTCGCCGGTGGCGGGCTGCAGGCGATGGCGATCAAGGTGAAATAAGGCGCAGCGCGCGCCGATCGCTCCACGGCGGTGGAGCCCGCCGTCGCAGCGAGGCCCGCACGTTCGGGCCCCCGGTGCAGGTCATCGCGTCGCCGTTACGTCCGCGATTCAGAGTCGTCGAGCTCACCTGCAACGGGTGAAGCCGGACAAGCCGCTTACCCAGGAAAGGCGCGTCACTCCTCGGAAATGACGTCGAGGCGTCCGCTGTCGATCGCACCGCCGAACGCTCAAGTCCGGGCCGGGGAGCCTCGCCTGCATGCAAGGCCCCGATGAACCTTGAGCGGCCTACCCGCCCCGCTTCAGCGTGATCAGCGCCGACGTATCCGCCTCGCCCTGTCCGCGCTCGATCAGCTCGGCGTAGTCGGCCAGCGCCTGTTCGACGGTGCTCATGCGCACGCCCGTATCGCGAGCGATCGCCGAGACGATGCGCAGGTCCTTCAGCATGTGCGCGCACTTGAAGCCCGGCGTGAACTCGTCGCGCAGCATCGTCGCGCCGCGCTTGTCGAGGAACCAGTTGTTCGCCGCGCCCGCCATCAGCGTGGGGAGCAGCTTTTCCGGATCCAGGCCGAGCTTCTCGCCCAGCGCGAGCCCTTCGCAGACAGCTTCGTTGATGCCGGCCACCAGCACCTGGTTCACGGCTTTCGTCGCCTGGCCGGCGCCGGTCGCGCCCATGTGGCTGATGCGCGCGGCGTAGCTTTCGATCACCGGGCGCGCGGTTTCGAGTACGTCCGCCTCGCCGCCCACCATCACCGACAGCTTGCCGTTGCGCGCGCCTTCCACGCCGCCGGACACCGGTGCGTCGAGGAAGCCGATGTTGTGCGTCGCCAGCATCGCGGCGCAGCGGCGCGCGGTATCCACGGCGACGGTCGAATGGTCGATCACGATCGCGCCCGGCTTGAGCACGTCGGCCAGCGCGGTGACGTTTTCCAGCACGTCGGCGTCGAGTGACACGCACAGCACCACGACGTCGCAGTCGGCGAAGTTCGCCGCCGAACGCGCGGCACGCACGTTCAGTTCGGCGGCGCACGCGTCGGCCTTGGCCTGGGTGCGGTTGCCCACCGCGGTGAGCAGGCCCTTGGCGTGCACGTAGCGGGCCATCGGGGCGCCCATCGCGCCGAGGCCAATGAAGCCAACTTTCATCTGCTTGTTCCGTTTGTTGATAAGGGGAACGCGTGTGCCGCTCAGGGCGCGGCGTTCCATTCATGCACGGTGACGTCCGACGCACCGGTGGTATGCAGCGGATCCGCGAACGCGATCGATTCGGCCTGGGCCAGGTCGTCCGCCCTCACCACGTACGCGCCCCCGCTCCTGTCGGAAAACGGCCCGGCCAGTTCCAGCCGGCCTTGGTCGCGCAACGCGTCGAGGTGCGCATGATGCGGTGCGATCACCGCCGCGTCGAAGCCCTCCGTACGCCACGCGAGGACCAGGTACCGCTTTCGCCCGTCGCTCATGCCAGCGGCACGTCGTCGAGGTAGGTGTAACCGGTGAGCCCGCTTTCCAGCGCGGCATCGAGCCGGGCCGCCTCGTCCGCCGGCAACGCGGCGGCGGCGACCTTCTCGCGATACGCCGCGCGCAGGTCGTCGAGCCGGTAGCCGACGTAGTCGAGCATCACGTCCGTCGTGTCGCCGCGGCGCTGCTGGGTGAGATGGTAACCGTCGCCTTCGATGCGCACTTCCACCGCGTCGGTATCGCCGAACAGGTTGTGGATGTCGCCGAGGATTTCCTGGTACGCGCCGACCAGGAAGAAGCCGATGCGGTACGTCTCGCCCGAACGCGTCGCGTGCAGCGGCAGCGAGGTGTCCAGGCCCTCGTTCTCGACGTAGGTCTTCACCGTGCCGTCGGAATCGCAGGTCATGTCGGCCAGCACGCCGCGGCGCGTGGGTTCCTCGTCCAGGCGTTCGATGGGAACGATCGGGAACACCTGGTCGATCGCCCACACGTCCGGGATCGATTCGAACACGCTGAAATTGACGAAGTACTTGTCGACGAGGCGATCGTTGAGTTCGTCCAGCAGCTCGCGATGGCTCTTCTCGTCGTAGCTCAGGCGCTTCCGCACCGAGTGCGCGATCGCGTAGAACAGGTCGTCGATGCGCGCGCGATGCACCAGGTCGAGCTGGCCCAGCGCATAGAGCTGCAGGCCTTCTGCATGGTGGTGCTGCGCCTCATGGAACAGCTCCACCGGCGGGCGCTGCTCCAGCTCGCTGTAGACCTCGCGCAGGTGACGGATCACCGCCGGCTCGTCGTCGTGCACGTCGGGGATGCGGCCTTCCGGCGCTTCCTCGACTTCGGCCACGTTCGCCACCAGCACGGCGTGGTGCGCGGTCATCGCGCGGCCACATTCGGTGACGATGCGCGGCGGCACCAGCCCGTGTTCGGCGCAGGCATCCGACAGCGGCTGCACGATGGAGTTGGCGTACTGCTGCACGCCGTAGTTGATCGAGCAGAAGCCGCGCGAACGCGTGCCTTCGTAGTCGATGCCCAGGCCACCGCCGACGTCCATGTAGCGCACGTTGGCGCCCAAGCGCGAGAGCTCGACGAAATAGCGCGTCGCCTCGCGCATGCCGTTGGCGATGTCGCGGACGTTGGAGATCTGCGAGCCCATGTGGAAATGCAGCAACTGCAGCGAATCGGTCATGTCCGAATCGCGCAGCTTCTTCCACAGGTCCAGCACCTGCCGCGGCGAGAGGCCGAACTTCGCCTTGTCGCCGCCGCTGTTCTGCCACTTGCCCGCGCCGAGCGAGGCCAGCCGCATGCGCACGCCGAGGCCCGGTTTCACGCCGAGCGCGGCGGCTTCGTCCATCACGAGTGCGAGTTCGGAGGGCTTCTCGATGACGATGAAGGTCTCCAGCCCGAGCTTGCGGCCGATCAGCGCCAGGCGGATGTATTCGCGGTCCTTGTAGCCGTTGCAGACGATCAGGCCGCCCGGGCGCGACAGCGCGAGCACCGCCATCAGTTCCGGCTTGCTGCCCGCTTCCAGGCCGAAACCTTCGCCGGTGTGCGACGCCAGCGTGCCGGCGACGCCGCGATGCTGGTTCACCTTGATCGGATACACCGCCGTGTAGCCGCCGGCATAGCCCCAGTCGGCCTGCGCCTGCGCGAAGGCGGCCTGCAGCTTGCCCAGGCGGTCGCCGAGGATGTCCGGGAAGCGCACCAGCAGCGGCAGCTTGGCGCCGTTCGCCTTGGCGGCGTCGACGACCTGCGGCAGCGAGATCGCCGGGCCCTTCTCGCCGCGCGGCCGCACGACGACCTGCCCGTTCGCGCCCACGTCGAAATAGCCTTCCGACCAGTGCGGGATCGAGTAGGTCTTGCGGGCCTGATCGAGCGACCAGTGGGACATCGGCGCGGTTCCGGGGGAGGCGGGGGGACGCGCATTCTACAGCCCGGGGGCGGACGGTCCCGTCCCCAGGGCCGATCGGTGACGAATCCGGCCCGTAACGCGCTCTCCGCTACAATGCCGCCCCTTTTCCCGCCGCCCGGCCGTCCACGACGGCGCTCCGGACGGCCCTTCCCCTCGGACGCGCGCATGAGCACCAACACTTCCTGGCATTACGAGAACTTCGACCCGACCGGTTCGGCGATCGGCTACCGCATCACCCGGAAGCTGGACGAAGTGCAGTCGCCGTTCCAGAAGATCGAGATCTTCGAGAGCACCGACTGGGGCAACCTGATGCTCATCGACGGCGCGATGATGCTGACCACGAAGGACAACTTCTTCTATCACGAGATGATGTCCCACCCGGCGCTGTTCACCCACGCCAGGCCCGAGAACGTGGTGATCATCGGCGGCGGCGACTGCGGCACGCTGCGCGAGGTGCTCAAGCACAAGGGCGTGAAGAAGGCCGTCCAGTGCGACATCGACGAGCAGGTCACGCGCATGGCCGAGAAGTGGTTCCCGGAACTGTGCGACGCCAACGACGACCCGCGCGCGACGCTGCTGTTCGATGACGGCATCGCCTACATGAAGAACTGCGAGCCGGGCTCGCTGGACGTGGTGATCGTGGACTCCACCGACCCGGTCGGCCCGGCCGAGGGCCTGTTCAACAAGGCCTTCTTCGAAAGCTGCTTCCGCGCGCTGAAGGACGACGGCATCCTGGTCCAGCAGTCCGAGTCGCCGCTGATGCTGCTCTCGCTCATCAAGGAAATGCGCGCCGAGATGGGCAAGGCCGGCTTCACCACGTTCCAGACCCTGCCGTTCCCGCAGCCGTGCTACCCGACCGGCTGGTGGAGCTGCACGCTGGCGCGCAAGGGGAAGGGTTTCGACTTCCGCGTCGCCGACGCGCGTGCGAAGGACTTCGACACGAAGTACTACACCGCCGATGCGCACCAGGGCGCCGCGGTGCTGCCGCCGTTCGTCGCGGCGGAACTCGGCGAAGGCTGAGGCGCCGCTTACCCGCTCTGGTAGCCCGGGTAAGCGAAGCGCACCCGGGAGACGTTGCGCGGCCTGGACCCGGGTGCGCTTCGCTTACCCGGGCTACAAGAACGTCGCACCGAAGCCCCGCTACCGCGGGGTTTTTCGTTGTTGCAGCTATGCCGAATCGGGCGCGCCCGTGAAACGGTGAGTGCCGCATACCCCGATCGGCCCGGCGAATCCGCGTCGTTAAAATTTCGCTACTGAACCGTCCGGTTCAGTGAACCGCCGCGCCGCCCTCCCCCGAGCACGACGCGCGTCGCCGGATCGCCATGAACGCCAATGCCCTGCCGCGCGACCCCCGGTCGCTGCCGCCCGACGTTCGCCTGCTCAAGCGCGGCGAACGCTTCCTCGAACCCGACGTCTACGTCCTCGACGTGGATGGTCGCCCCGCCGTGGTCAAGGATTACGGCCGCTACCGCTGGACCCCGCTGTCGCCGCTGGCGCGGCTGCTGGTCCGGCGCGAAGCGCGCGTGCTCGCCCTGCTGCGCGGCTGGCGCCATGCGCCGGCGCTGCTCGGCACCATCGGCGGCCTCGCGCTGGGCATTGAATTCATTCCCGGCGTGGCGCTGGGCGAAGTCGCGCTGGAGGCCGGCTCGCACGTGTTCCAGCAGCTGCGCGGCGCGGTCGCTTCGCTGCATGCGGCAGGCATCACCCACAACGACCTGCACCCGGCCAACGTGCTGGTGGCGGGATCGACGCCGGTGCTGATCGACTTCGCCTCCGCCATGCGCACCCCGCGCTGGCTGCGATGGGTGCCGCTGGTACGCGAACTGCGCCGCAGCGATCTCGCGAACGTGGTGAAGATGCGCCAGCGCCTTACCGGCGAGCCGCCGAGTCCGCGCGAAGCCGAACTGCTCGCCCCGCCGCGCTGGGTCGATGCGATCCGGCTGGGCTGGAAGCGGATCTATCGTCGGATCAAGGGCGGTTGAGTCGCGTCACGAACGCACGCGCCTCAAAGCGCATCCGCATCCATCTCGCCGGTCCGGATGCGCACCGCGCGCTCCAGGTCCCAGACGAAGATCTTGCCGTCGCCGATCTTGCCGGTGCCGGCGGCCTTCATGATCGCCTCGACCACCGCGTCCACCTGCTCGTCGGTCACCGCGACTTCCAGCTTGATCTTCGGCAGGAAGTCGACCACGTACTCGGCGCCACGGTAGAGCTCGGTGTGCCCCTTCTGGCGCCCGAAGCCCTTCACCTCGGTCGCGGTGATCCCGGCCACGCCGGCCTCGGCGAGCGCCTCGCGCACGTCGTCGAGCTTGAACGGCTTGATCACCGCCATGACCATCTTCATCGCTTCGTTCTCCTGCCAGCGTGGGCGGCAGGATAGCGAAGACGGTGCCGTGCCGGGTGGCCCTGGGGTAGAGTGACGCCACTTTCGGACTTCCCCCACACGCCGCCGCGGCCCGCGCCGACGGCGTCCTCACGGCCCACCCCGCACTCTTCGGTGAACGCCCGAGGACCTTCCCTCATGATCGACCTGAACCCCATCGACGACCTCGCACGACGCCTCAGCACCCTGGTTCCCCCGAGCGTGCGCGAAGGCCGGGAAGAACTGCAGCAGAACTTCAAGGCCGTCCTGCAGACCGGACTGGCCAAGCTCGACCTGGTCACCCGAGAGGAGTTCGAGGTCCAGCGCGCGGTGCTGCTGCGCACGCGCGAGAAGCTGGAAGAACTCCAGCGCACCGTGGCCGAGCTGGAAGCACAGCTCGCGCAGTCGCCGACGCTGCCGCACCACTAAGTCGCCGTCCCCATGAATCTGGCACTCGTGCACAGCCGTGCGCGATCGGGCGTCCGTGCGCCCGCGGTTCGGGTCGAAGTGCACCTGGCGGGCGGCTTGCCGACGATGTCGATCGTCGGCCTGCCCGAAGCCGCGGTGCGCGAGGCGAAGGACCGCGTGCGGGCGGCCATCCTGTGCGCGCAGTTCGAATTCCCGGCGCGGCGCATCACCGTCAACCTCGCGCCGGCCGACCTGCCCAAGGACGGCGGGCGCTTCGACCTGCCCATCGCCTTGGGCATCCTCGCGGCGAGCGGGCAGATCCCGCTGGAGGCGATGGCCGACTGCGAATTCCTCGGCGAGCTCGGCCTCACCGGCGAACTGCGCGCGGTCGATGGCGCGCTGCCGGCGGCGCTCGCGGCCGGCGACGCGGAGCGCCGGCTGATCGTGCCGGCCGGGAACGGATCCGAAGCCGCGCTCGCCAGCCGCGTCGAAGTACGCACCGCGCGCACCCTGCTCGAGGTCTGCGGCCACCTCACCGGCCGCAAGCCGCTACCGCACGCGCACGCGCCGGCACTGCAACGGACGCCCGGTCCCGATCTCGCCGATGTGCGCGGCCAGGCGCAGGCGCGGCGCGCACTGGAGATCGCCGCGGCAGGCGGTCATCACCTGCTAACCTGAGGGCTGAATAAAGTATAGTAGTCTCAGTAACTTAGGAGACGCCATGGCGAAGGTGTATTCGTACGTCCGAATGTCGACAGCGGAACAAATCCGCGGCGACTCGCTCAGGCGCCAGATGGACGACACGAAAGCCTTCGCAACTTCTCTGGGGCTTGAGGTCGATGAGCAGTTACACGATCTCGGGAAGTCGGCATTCAGAGGGAAGAATACGGACGGCGACTCAGCGCTGGCTCGCTTCCTGGAGCTGATCGACAATCACCGCGTCGAGCCAGACAGCTACTTGGTCGTTGAATCACTCGACCGCTTGTCTCGGCAAAGCGTCGAGGCTTCATTCGACTTGCTTCGCCGCATCATCTCCAAGGGGGTGATGGTAGTCACGCTCCAACCTCATCAGATCTATCGTTCGGACTCGTTTCAGTCGATCACACCTTTACTCCTTGCATTGACTGCAATGGTCCGTGCCCATGAGGAATCGAAGGTCAAATCGGAACGCGTTGCTAAGGCATGGAAGCAGAAGAAGCTGAGGGCAGCGAATCTTGAAATTGCGACGAAGCGAATTCCCGCGTGGCTGCATCTGACCAATGAAGGCATAGTGCCCAACGAAGAACGCGCCAACATCGTTCGCGAGATATTCGTGATGGTGCGAGACGGTTGGGGCGCATATTCGATTGCACGTGAACTCAATCAACGCGGCATACCTGCTTGGAGCACGAGACGACGCGCGGTTTGGCGCGAGTCCTACATCAAGAAGCTGGTACATGGCAGAACGGTCCTTGGCGAGTATCACCCGCACCGCCTCGCGTTCAGTGAAGGACGAACGTCGCGAGTTCCGGATGGCGACCCTATTCCAGGGTACTACCCTGCAATCGTTGATATCGAGCTCTACCAAGCAGCTCGCGCAGCTATGAGTGGGCGGCGGCTTTCCGGTCGCGGTCGAAAGGGACCCGAATACGCGAACCTGTTCTCCGGGCTGCTCATCTGCGGAATGTGCGGAGCGGGAATGACCTACATCAATAAGGGGCAGCCTCCGAAGGGTGGTCGCTACCTGCGCTGCTCAGTCGCGCACGCGAAGGGGAAGAGATGCAGTGCCCGCGCATGGCGCTACGAGCTAATCGAGACCGCTTTGCTCGAAGCAATGGATGATCTAGACGTTTCTTATGTGCTTGAAGGTCGGTCGAAGGAAGGATTGCGCGCGGACCTGTCGTTCAAGGCAAGTCGAGTCGACGATGAGATTGAAATGTACGAAAAACGGCTAGCTAGAGCAGCGGACGCAATCCGCCTCAGCAATATGCCAATCGCTGCCCTCATGGCGGAAAGTGAGCACGATCAAGCCCAGCTCAATGACCTGCGCACTCGGCGAGCAGCCCTAGAACAACAGATGCTCGAGCTCGAAAGATTCGATCCCGAGTCGATGCGAGCCCGACTTGATGATCTTCTGAAGGCGATTAGCCAATCACGGAGTGGCGGAGATAGGCGCGTCGAAGTACGAAGGTCGCTCTCTGCCGAACTGCGCCGCAGCCTTGAGAAGATTGTAGTTCGCGGAACCACCAGATATGCGCATGAAATCCTCGACACCCAGCGCGGTGTTCCTGAGCAGTATGACGCGTCGGTTGACGACGACTTCGTGGAGAACGACCCCGGCTTGCTTGCATCCTACGGGATATCCGCGGCTGAGCTCTCCGCGCTGTTTCGAAAGCTCGACTTTGAGTTCGTCTTCATCTACCGGAACGGACGGGAGCACCATATTGATCCGGTCACCCGCGTCTCCTTCGAGATGAATTGGTCGGGGCGCTTCAGTCTATTCAAGGAAGCGGTCCGACTCCGGGATCAGCTCGGCTGAAGCCTTCGCTTCGCGAGACGCTTCGCGTCGGACTAGGTCGCTGTTGGGAGATTTCACGGGACACCATTCCTCGCCTCGGTCCGGGCAGCGATTACTCCATGCTCAATTTGTTTACAAGTTCCCGTCGGGCGCGCGGGCATTCTTCAGGCAATACTCGCCTATCAAGGCAACCGCTGCCGGTTGCCCTGTTCGTCGATTTCCAAAGCAGACGATCCGTACTGAACTTTGTTGAGGCTGGCGCTAGACCAAGCGCCAGTTCTCGAAATCCATTGCGTCGAGGTAATTCGGTTTATCGCGGGTCTTGAAGATGTAGGGCAGCCACTGATCGCTCCACATCGGCTTTAGGACGTTCTGGTCTGGACCTGACCAGTCAAGGCAGGTCCAGGTTCGCTCGGCGACCCCAGCCCAATCTTCGGCGGTGTACCCGTCGGGCACCGCCAGGGCGAAGTGGTAATGAAGATGCTTTGACGACCAGTCATCCCCTCCCTCCCGTACGGCGATTGCACCGACCCGCCTCCCCTTCCTTGCCCCTGCTGAGCCGAATGCAGCACGGTCGAGCCGCCTCAGGTAGAGGCTGATGGTGGACTGGGCGTCGCGGACGGTCAGGTAGCGGCGCTTTCCATAGTCCCCCCTCAAGTAGGGGCGGAACGAAAGGGTGCCGGCGACGCCGAAACGTCGGTCGGCTACCCATGCGAGCAGGGCGTCATGATGGAGCTGAGCGGTTGGGGGCACAGGGGTTCTTCTAGTGGAAACCCCTATGTAGGAAGGCAATAGTTATAATCACCAAACGGTCATTTGGTCTTTATAGAGGTCGTCATGGCGGCGTTCGTTGGGTACTACCGGGTCTCGACACAGGGTCAAGGGCGCAGCGGCTTGGGGCTGGAGGCACAGCGAGAGGCAGTCGCTAGCTACGTCGAGAGCGTCGATGGTGACCTCTTGGCTGAGTTCCAAGAAATTGAGTCCGGCGGCAAAGCGGACCGACCTAAGCTCAGGGCGGCGCTTGGATATTGCCGGACCAAACGCGCGATGCTGGTCATTGCGAAGCTGGATCGCCTCGCACGTAACGTTCACTTCATCTCTGAGCTACTCGAAACCGGTGTCGAGTTCGTTGTGGCAGATATGCCAACTGCGAACAAGCTCACCATCCACATCATCGCGGCGATGGCTGAGTACGAGCGAGACGTGATTTCTCAACGGACCAAGGCATCGCTCTCCGCTGCGAAGGCGCGCGGTGTACTACTCGGAAATCCGAATATTGGCTCGCTATCGCTCCAAGGAGTCGCGAAAAACCAGAGTCAAGCCGATACGTATGCGCTGAATCTTGCCCCTACGATTCGCGCCCTGAAGGGCAGCGGCATAACTGCGTATTCCAGACTCGCCACCGCTTTGGAGCTGAGCGGAGTGAAGACACCACGTGGCGGTCGATGGACAGCTGCGAGCGTAAAGAACCTACTTGCCCGCATCGATCGCCTCTCCGCGGGCACTGACGTCGTGTCTAGCAGCTGAATCTAAGAACTCTCCGTCGCTTGGCATTGGTCGAAGCTCTGTATCGCCATGTACTCATGAGCAATATCTCCGTATGCCATCCTCAGGCAACCAACATCGTCGGCACACGCGTCGCGCTTCGGAAGCCAGCCACGCTGCGTGGCACGGAGTCGGTCTGCTTCATCCGGTGATCGCTTCAGGAGGCACGTGTACATCCGAGCGGTGTAGGCGTCAGCACGCGCTAAGTTCGAGTTGGCACAGATTGTCTTCTCAGAGGCAGTCCGAGCCTTCCGGCAATCGAAGCTTGGTGGGATATCGCTGAGCGAAACGTCAGGCACCTCATCGTCCAGATTCGCCGCGGGCTCCGCCGGTATCTGTGCTTGCCTGTGTTGGACCGCTGGCGCGGCTGCGTTCGCCGAGTACGACCGGATGTCTGAGAACCGAACAATGAACTCTGGATTCTCGATCGATCCCTGCTCGGTCAGGCTTGCCTCCCAAATCCCCTTTTCGCGCTCCGGGTGCGGAAGGAACGAGGCGTCGAAGTAGACCTTGTCGCCTACGCGCATCTGCGCCAGCGACTTGAACAACCGGTCTGTCGGCTTAATCAATGAACCGGCATAGAGATCCGAGAGGCGATTGCCGACTGTACCGAACGACATCTCAACCCCGGCAACATCGGCGTCGATTGTCACTGACACAACATCCGCGCCCTGGTCGGTACTGATATCCGAAATCTCGCCAACCCATCCTGTAATCCCGCGGCTCGAGAATCGAAGCCGCTCAGTGTTGCAACGGTTGAACGACAGCGATCTTTGAATCTCGTTGTGCCCGTCAGCGTATTCGACCTGACACACTCGATTGAGCGACGAGAACTCCTGTTGTGCCGACGGATACGCGGTGGACTCCTGCGCATCCTGTGAGCAGCCCGCCACCACCAACAGGACCAATGCGAGCCCGCCGCAGCTGAGAACCTTCCCCATGCCTACCCCCTTTGCCGGATAGCTACCTATAAGTAGTCTACTCCCAACTATGTAGAGCTAAAAGGAGCGTTTTCCTACCGTGGCGGCATGACCGCCACCCCCCTTCTGCAGCGACTAGGAAAAGCGCTACGTGTCCGCCGAGAGGCGGCTGGATATAGTCAAGAGGGATTCGCCGATCACATCGGCATGCACCGGACCTACTACAGCGCAATCGAGAGAGGGGAGAAAAACCTTCAGCTCGACACGCTGGCGAAGGTCTGCGTGGGGCTGAAGGCTCCGATGTGGGAGGTCCTAAAGGATGCCGAGGCATCCCGTTAGGGCACCGGAGCGGTGCTCACTCCGCCAGAGCCGCGGAAGCCGCCCCGGTGTAACCGCATTGATGCCGCGGTGTAAAGGTCGAGCCGTCGTAACAATTGACGCGTAGTAGAAGTTGGACGCTCGCGAGCTTCTACGCCGTTTCGGCTTCAGCGACCTTCTTCGGCTCAGGCTTTAACTTCCGATAGAGCCGGCGAAGGTGCTCGTCCGACATGTCCACAATCGGCTCGTACATGAACGAGTTGAGATGGATCGCTTCAGGCGTCATGAGCAGAACTTGACGCATAAGGGCATTACCGTCGGCGTCGTCGTGGAATTTGACCTTATACAAATCGTACAACCCAGCGGTCTGATTCCCCTTGATTGCCTCAACCGCCGCCGGATCATTGATCCGGCTAATCATGAACTCCTCTGCTGCTAGCCGAATGGCAATCGAGAGGACGATCTTATTCTCGAAATTCACGCTTTCAGGAGCCGCCAGGCATTCAGCCGCGACCTCATGAATGAACGCCATGAGGTTTCGACCGGGATCAGCATCCACTACGTTCTTCGACAGAATGGAGTTGAACTGAGCATCGAGATCACCAACGGTCAGCGTGCCTGAGTCAGGCTTGATGTGAAGCATCTTTGTCATCAGCACGTAAGGCGCCGAAGATTGCCCCTGCGTGTACTCCGCAATGTTCCTGATGAATGGGATCGTCGCGATCTTGATCACTCGATTGGAATGGTAGTTGTTCTTCCAGTGGTCGAAGACGTTCTTAACCCCGTATGCCTTCTGCAACGTAATTCCATCCTGCGTCTTGACCGCCATGAAGCAGGCGTCGCGTCCCTTCATGATTCGGGAGCATGCTGTGCGGAAAAAGTCGAAGTTGTGCGTGAGAAGGATTTGCCGGAAGTTGTCGTGGTCGGCGGCATCCTTGAGGTATTCGATGATCGCGTACTTATTCTTGTAGTCGAATGAGTCAGCAATGTCGTCAATCACAAACAAGGACGGCTGCCCAGATCGCATCCGAACTTGCATGTCAAACAGAACATTGAGGATGTAGAACGCCTTCTTCTCGCCCATGCTCAACGATGTCAGAAGATTGTCGCGCTCGATCGACGCAGCCTCATTTCCATCGTGGAACGTGAACCCAAGCGTCGGAAGCTTGTCCATTCCGAGGATGACGGGAACGAGGTTCTTCACTTCAAGCCGGAAGGGCACCGAGAAGCGATCGTTGAACACATCGATCACGTTCTCCCACTCGGTCCGCTCTTTAGCGGCAGCCTCTTCTAGACCTCGCTTGCTCTCATCCGTTGCCTCGGCGAGCGATATCAATTCCTGGACCTGCTCAAAGCAGACCTTCAGGTACGACTTGATCACCAGCTCACGGAAACCTTCGATATCAGCGAGGTACGGGAGCACGTGCTCATTTTCAGAGAGGAATGCGTGCAGGGTACGAAGGTCGGCGTTCTTGTTCAGCGCCTTCTCAATGGCATCGTACTTTTGCTTCAGGTCAGGATCATTGGTGATCGAGTCGCGTTCCTGCTGGATGATCTGCTCCAACTCCGAAACGTCCGCGATCTCTCGTTCCTCCGAGCCATTGAGACGAACGACATGCTTCGCCTTAAAAAAGCCGTTCTCCGCTAGGCTTCGAGCGATTGTCGACGCATTGTAGTAGTTGAAGACGCCGCGCTTAAAGTACTGTGACTTATCCAGGAGCGCGTTGTAACTCTTAACATACGCTTCGAGAGCTTGTTTAAAGTCCTTCGCACTGATTACACCCAAGGTCTTCTCATCGAAGATCAGGTCGTACTTCACGGATGCAAACGGTGCATCACTCTGCTTAGCCACCTCACCACTGACGCGCGCCAGCGCTTGAATGAACGCGTTGTCCGACGATGTAAAAGTGGATGAAACAGCGCGCTCTATGTTCTTTGAGCCAGAGACTGCCCGCAGCGCCTTGATCAATCGCTCCTTCGACTCGGAGACCCCTTTGATCAGCTTCTCGTACTCGACGCGAAGCGCACTGTTAACAAGTAGGGTCGATAGCTTCTCGTTCGGCAGGACGTCGTCGTAGCTCTTAACTACAACAACCGAGTCTGCGCTGAGCTCATTGCCCGCTTCATCACGAACAACGCGCTTCGTCGAACGTGAAGAGAAGATTCGATCCTTGGTCTGACGACCGCCGGCTATGTCACGGAACGTTTCAGCGAACGAGGTTTTCATCGCGCCGTTCGGCGCGTAGATGGCGACTACCCCCGTTTGCGTGAAATCCAGTTCAGCACTCAGCTTCTTGATGCCGTAGCAGTTTTCAAGATCGAGCAACAGCTTGTCCATGCCGCAATTCCCCTGTGGTTCCCCAGCCGCATCTTCCGCCATTCGGGGCGGATGGACCAATTGTCCCAGCCCCCATCTCACAGGGTGCGACCGTCCGCCCCGCCTCAGCGGGAGGTTGGTTTAATCAGCCCTTTTATGCTGCTGATCGGACCGCCCGGCTGCGGCAAGACGCTGCTGGCTTCGCGTCTTCCCGGCGTGCTGCCGGAAGCGACGGAGGACGAAGCGTTGGAAGCGGCGGCGATCGCGTCCGTGAGCGGGCGCGGCCTCGACCCGGCGCGCTGGCGCGAGCGGCCCTTCCGTTCGCCGCACCACACGGCGAGCGCGGTCGCACTGGTCGGTGGCGGCGCGCAGCCGCGGCCGGGCGAGATCTCGCTAGCGCACCAGGGCGTGCTGTTCCTCGACGAGTTGCCCGAATGGGATCGCCGCGCGCTGGAAGTCCTTCGCGAACCGCTGGAGTCCGGCGTCATCACCGTTTCGCGTGCGGCGCGCAGTGCAGAGTTCCCGGCGCGTTTCCAGCTGGTCGCGGCGATGAATCCTTGTCCCTGCGGCTGGGCGGGCGACCCGTCCGGCCGCTGCCGCTGCAGCCCGGATGCGGTACGGCGTTATCGCGGGCGGGTGTCCGGACCGCTGCTCGATCGCATCGACCTGCACGTCGAAGTCGCGCGACTGCCGCCGGCCGAGCTGCGGCCCGACGCGCCCGCGGGCGAATCGACCGCAACGGTACGCGCCCGCGTCGTCGAAGCCCGGGAACGCCAGTACGCGCGCGCGGGGAAGACGAACGCGGTGCTGGATCAGCCCGAGACCGCCTCCGCGTGTCGCCTCGCCGACGCCGACCGGCTGCTGCTCGAACGCGCGGTGGAAGCGCTGCAGCTGTCGGCACGGTCGATGCACCGCATCCTGCGCGTGGCGCGCACGATCGCCGACCTGGAAGGCGCCGATGCCATCGGCACCGCGCATCTCACCGAAGCGATATCGCTGCGACGGGCGACGCGCGGGATCGAAGCCGCGGCGGCTTGAGTGCAGCGCGACAGAGGAATCGCATACAGATAAGCGCGTCGCCACGCACGCAACGACGAGGAACGGGCGACGGTGAATCGCCACACGCGATCCCGCCAGCGATGTATCGCTCCAGCCTTTCAGCCAGCGCGTGCAAGCGATCAACCGCAGCGGTCGCCGCAAACCTTCGGGCGTTCGAGGAAATCGCGTGCGCCTTCACGCGCTTCGCGCATCTCGGCTTCCGTGCCGCAGCGCGTGACCTTCGTGTTGGTGCCGGACATGCGCTCGCGCCAGCACACCTGCTTGTCGTCGCGACCGGCGCGGGTGTTCTTCACTTCCGCGTTGATGCGCTCCAGCGCGTTCTCGAGTCGCACCTTGTCGTCCATCGAAAGTTCGTCAAGCGAGGTTTTGCCCTCCGTCACCGCGAACACTTCCGCCTGCGACTTGCGGATGGCATTGACCTGCCGGGTGGTCATGCCCTCGGTCTTGCCGGCGTCGAGGTCGCGCTTGAGTTCATTCTGCTGCGCGAGGATGCGGTCGAGTTTCTCGGGCGGCGCGGCCTCATCCTGCGCGAATGCGTCGAACGGCAGGACCATCGCCAGGGCGAGCAGCAGCGCCATCAACGAATGCATCTTCATGCCACTGCGCTCCAATCGGGAATGCCGCCATGCTGCGGCCTGGGATGCCGCGATCAATCGCTCTTGCAATCCATGCAGGCGCCGCGCGAATCCATCATGTTGCGCGCGGCCTCGCGCTGCTCGCGCCATTGAGCGGCGGTCTTGCAGATGCGTTCCTTGCGCGTGCTGCCCAGCACCGGACGGCGCTCGCAGACCATGCGCTCGTCGTCCTGGTTGTTCACCACGGCCTCGATCCATTCCAGCGTGTTGAAGACTTCCGTCTTCTGCTGGTCGTTGAGCTCCTCGGTGGAGCGCTTGCCGTCGATCGTCTCAAGCATGCGCGCCTGCTTGTTCAACAGTTCGCTGCGCTGCGAGGCCGACAGGTCCTTGTAGCGACCCGTGCGCGCCTCCACGCCGTCACGGATCTCGTACTGCTGGGTGCGGATGTCGTCGAGCATCAGCACGCGGCTGTCGACGGACGCGAACGCCGGGGCGGCCAGTGCCAGGCCCAGGACAACGGCGGGAACGAAGCGGAGGGCGCGCATTTCGACAGTCCTTGTGACGAGTCTCCAACGATATCGCGCCAGATTCGGCAATGTCGACTGCCCTGTGCGGCAAATAACATCGTTCAGCCACCCCCGTTTTGTAGCCCGGGTAAGCGCAGCGCACCCGGGGAGCCGTCACGCCGCACCCGCACGCCGTCGTGCGCCACTTCCCCTTCCCCAACCCTCCCTGTCGGCCGCTTCGCCTGGCATTACCGGCGGCCCGCCGGCGCCGCCCGCCCTGCTCACTCCGCCCGCTGCCACACCCTTTCGGCCGGATCGAGCTCCGCCGTCTCCATCACCGGCCCGCGCCAGCCAAAGCCGCAGATCGCCAGCGCGCCCTGGTGGATCGGATCCAGACCGAAGGCCTGCTCCAGCTCGACCTCGTTGATCGCGCCGGTGATGAACGCGCCCAGCCCGGCGTCGGTCGCGGCCAGGTAGAGCGTCTGCGACAGATGGCCCCCTTCCAGCGCGATCACGCGATAGCCCTTCGCGTGGTTCCGGTATTTCCAGAAGGTCCGATCGAAGCGCGGCGACAGCAGGACGACGACGTGCGCGTCGGCGAACCAATGCTGCTGCGCGACCATGTCCATCACGAACTCGCGCAGCGGCTTGGCCGGCGCCGGCAACGGTCCGAGCGCGTGCTCCTGCGACTGGTAGTGATACAGGCCGGGCGCGACGCCGTCGACGTGCTGCACGATCAGGTAGCACTCCATCGGGTGCAGGCCGCCGCCGGAGGGCACGTTCTTCTTCAGGAACACCGTGTCGTCGGTGACGCGCACTTCCGCCTGCGCGGCGAACACGCGTTGCAGCACCTGCGCGAACGTGTCGAACGGCAACGTGCGCGACGCATCGAAATTGCGGCAGGTCGCACGGCGCGCGAGCAGGTCGTCGAAGGACGTCGGCGCGATGCGCGGAAGCCGCACGCACACATCGTCGTCGACGCGGCGCGCGGCTTCCACGGGCGGCGCACCGAGCACCTGCCGCATCGCGACCGCGGTTTCGGTGCCGCTGTCCTTCTGGTTCTGCACCGTGTCCACGCCGCTCCATCGCGTGAACGCGTGCAGCGTCGCGGCGAGCGGATGCCAGTACGTGCGACGCAGCGATTCGTCGCGTTCGCGCATGTCGGCGTGTTCGGGCGCGTCGCTGACCACCAGCCCTTCGCGCAGCAGGCGCGCGAGCGTACCCGCGTCGGCCTCTATCGAATCCGCGTCGATCCATTGACCGGGGCTAAGCACGCCGAGCAGTTCGCGCTCGTCGCCATCGACCTCGACTTCCTGGCCCAGATGCGGCGCGAGCGCGAGCCAGCGCCGCTCGCGATTGAGACCGTCGCCGCCGGTCAACAGGAGGGAAAGGTCGAATTCCACCTGTTCGCGCGGCTCGAAATACACCACTCCACAACGACGGATACGCATGCCCGGGTCCCTGTTGGCGAAGCGGCTACTTTGCTTGCGGCCGGGCCAGTTGGGAAGTAGGTTGGCGTGCCGGCGCGGGATCGCCCGGGTCGCCGGCCAATGCCAAGCAGTCACTCAACGGAAGGAAAGGACATGCAAGCGATATCGACCGAACAGGAAGTACGGACGGAGACGTCCGGCAAGCCCCGCGCTGTGCCGATGACCCACGCGGCTGCCATCAAGCTGGTGGACCTGCTCGCGACCAGCGATGAGTTCCGCGAAATCTTCATGCGCGATACGCGCACGGCGCTGGAAACCTGGCAGTTCGACCAGCAGACCCAGGACTTCTTCTGGTGGGATTGCAGGATGGGCATCCGGCAACTGGCGTCGAAAGAAGTGATCGGCGCTGCGCGGAATGAAATCCTTTCGATGCTGACGGCAGGCCTGTCGCAGGTTGCCCCGAAGCTTGATGCGGACTACTCAAGTCAACACCGCCTGCATCAGTAACGTCATGGCGCGCCGGAGATCGCTGTGAGCGCGGTGCCGCTCCAGCGCCACCGCGCGCCGGGAAATGCTGCCCATCAACGCAAGTCACTCAACGGAAGAAAGGACATGCAAGCGATATCGACCGAACAGGAAGTGCGGACGGAAACGTCCGGCAAGACCCGCACCGTGCCGATGAACCGGCCGGCGGCGATCAAGCTGGTGGATCTGCTCGCGACCAACGACGAGTTCCGCGACGTCTTCATGCGCGATGCGCGCATGGCGCTGGAGACCTGGCAGTTTGATCAGGACACGATCGATTGGTTCTGGTGGGATTGCAAGATGGGCATCACGCAACTGGCGCCCAAGGAGGTCATCCGCGCTGCTCAAGAGGAAATCCTCTCCATGTTGCTGGCGGGCCTCGGCCAGACTGTGCCGCAGCTGGACAGCGGTCTCGAAAGCAGCCGCCGCCTGAAGCAGTAGTCGGTCTCTCTGCTCTCGCCCCCGCCGCGAAAGCGGCGGGGGCCAACCAAGCATCCGACACGCGGTTGTGACAGCAAGCACAAACCGGTTAGATTTTGCCGGATTGGCCCGCAACGGGCTCTTTGACGGGGAAGATTGGGGATGAACAAGCCGCTGACCGCACCGCTGGACCCGGCTTTGGCCGACCGGCTCCTGGACCTTTTGAGCACCGACGACCTGTTTCGCGAGCGCTTCCAGCGCGATCATCTCGCCGCGCTGCGCACCCTCGGCTATGAATCGCCGTCGCCGGGACAAATGACGGCTTGTGGTGAAGTGGCTCCGGCCACTGAACTGGAGCCGTTCCGCGAGTGCAAGGTCAAGAATCTGGTGTCAAAGGACGTCATCAAGGCGGCGCGGGACGAGATTCGCGCCATGCTGATGCGTGGCCTCGATCAAACAGTCCCCAACCTGGACGTCGCAACTGCGGACGTGCGCTGGGTTCGCAAGTAATCCGGTAGAGCTTCGGTTGGCCAGAACTGATCGAAGCTCTGCATTTTCTGTTCGAACTCCTTGGTGTTCCCCTGCTTCTTTAGGATCTGGGCTTCGACCAAGGCTGCGATGTTGCTGTCTGCAATGTTCAGACTCTGCAGGCACTGACCACAACGAAGCTCCATGAATGCCACACCCCGCTTGCGCTGCAGCCATCGGGCGTGGTCGAGCGCCTGAGGCAGGTTCCCCGCATCGAATTGGGCGCGCATAAGCACGACGCGCGTCTGGTAGCGCTCACCATCGTCCAGATATGGCGTCAGGAGCGCCACGGCCTCGCCTGGACGTTTCTGGAGTCGCAGCACCTCCGCGCGCATTACATCGCGGAGTTCCGCCAGGCTCCTCACCTTCATCAGATCGGGCCGCGTCGCCAGGGCGCGGTCCACGTCTCCGGCGACTGATGGTTCACCCATGCGAAGCGCGAGCAGAGCACCTCCCACTGCTACGGCGACGTCCTCGTCTGCATAAACATTCGTCGTCGATTCAAGCGCCGCGACCGCGCGCCGGGACGCCTCGCGCGCAGAGCGCATCGCTGCGGGCTTGTCGCCCGCCAGCCAACTCGAAGTCGCGGCGGGGAGCAGGAACGCGCGCGCATCGAAGCTATCCGGATCATCGATCATCGCCAGCGCGGTCCTGGAGGCCTCCTGGGCCTGCTTCCAGCGTGCCTGGTCAAGCGCGATCGTGGTCTTCTCGATCCAGCCGTGGAGGTCGTCGCCGGGCACTTTCGCGAGCATCTGCTCGGCGCTCGGATACTTTCGCTGGGTGGCTTCCAGCGCCGCGAGGCGACGGAAACTGCCGTTACGCCCCCGAGCCACGGCACGCTGGAACGATGCGCGCGCATTCTCGTAGTCAGCGGTCGCAAGTTGCAGCCTGCCGAGGATGTCCAGGTTCATCGGCGCATATTCGTACTGGTCGGACGTGGCCGCCTTGGCGAATCGTATCGCCTGTGCGTAACGGGCGTCCCGATAATGCGCGATCGCAAGGTTGCCCTGTGCCGGGAAGTAGTCTGGATAGAACTTCGCCAGCTCCTCCCACTTCTTCACTGCCTGCGCCGGATCCTTGATCCTCGCGGTCCAGGCGTCCAAGTACATGCG
The DNA here is from genome assembly GCF_057747855.1 of Lysobacter sp. SCRH-1R. NCBI lineage: Bacteria > Pseudomonadati > Pseudomonadota > Gammaproteobacteria > Lysobacterales > Lysobacteraceae > Lysobacter > Lysobacter sp. SCRH-1R. Next base: position 3,912,855 of record NZ_CM173227.1, read on the forward strand.
CTCCCTAGGGGAGAGGTGATCCTTCAGCTGCTCCGCCTTCGTCAGCGGTTCAAGCGCCGTCTGCAGATTCTCGGTTCCGAACGTGACACGAACCTGCCCCAGCCAAGCCAAGGCGAACTTCGGATCCAATGACGTAGCCCGCGAATAGAACTGCTGCGCTTCGGCATAGTTGGCACGCGCCATGGCCTGTTGACCTAGGGCATAGGCCCTGAGGGCATCCAGGCTGCTAGTGGTCACCTTCGGAAGTGGTATCGAGTCGTTTTGAATTGACGGCAGCTCTTCACCCAGAGTTTCCCGAAGCGTTGCCGTCACCGCATCTATCGAGGTGAGGGTCGAGTCGGCACCGATGCCATCCGCCGACTTGGCATAAATCGTCGTCTGCGTATGCGGGTCGATAATCTCGGCGCTGACTCGCACCTTGCCACCGACTTCGGCGACCGTCGGTAGGATCACCGCACGCGCTCCATCACGCAGGGCAATTTCTGACGCGATGGCGCGGTCGAGGATGGTGTCGGGCTTTAGCTGCATGCGCGTGAGCGTGTCGCGCGCCTTCAAGTCGCTCAGCACGTTGACGTAGCGCGACTGCTCCAGGCTGATGCGGAATGCCTGTTCGAGCGAGTCGTCGAGCACGCTCTGGCCGGTGAGGTTGCGAAGGTCCGCAACCACAACCCAATCACGCTGGTTGAAGGCGATCGCCGGCGCGGGGCGCGTGGCGAACCAGACGCCCACGCCGATGCCGGCGATGATCGCGGCCTCGGCGGCGAGCGCGGCGGGGCGACGCCACAACGGAAGATCGCGCCAGGCCTTGGGCGTGTTCGGCGGCATGCGCAGCGGCGCAATGCCGGGTTCGCCGACCTCGTAGATCTGCTGGCCGTCGGGCACGCCCTTGAAGCGCCAGCGACCGTGCGATTTCCACAGCAGGTGCTGGCCGCGTTCGCCCAGTTCGCGCGCGGCGCGATGCGCCAGCGGCTCGGCGACGGCCGACAGCAGGATCTGCCCGGGGCGCGCCATGGCCATCAGGCGCGCGGCCATGGGCTTGGCGAGGCCTTCGACTTCGAGCGGCTTGGCGCCGACCTGCACCGCTTCGTCGCTGTTGCGCCAGGTGAGCACTTCGCCGACGTGCAGGCCAGCGCGCGCGCGCAGCTCGAGCCGGCGCGCGTCGCCCATCTCGCGCAGTTCGCGCACGTAGTCGAGCGCGAAGCCCAGGCCATCGATGGGGCGTTCGAACAGCAGCAGCAGACCGTCGGAACGGTCGATCAACCGGCCGCGCCAGCGCTGTTGCAGATCCAGCACCAGTCGATCGTGGTCGCGGAACAGCGTGGCCGCCTGCACGTCGCCGATGCGCTCGACCAGCGTGGTCGAATCGCAAAGATCGGTGAGCAGCAGCGTGCGCAGCTGTGGCGCTTCGATCGAGGGGCGATGGGTCATCTCGTTCATCGCGTCCTTCCGCTCCGTCGGCTCAGGCCGAAGTCAGTTCCATGTCGTGCCAATGCACGCGGTTGCCGCCCAGGCGCTTGGCCTGGTACAGCGCCGCGTCGGCGTGTGCGTATGCGTCGTTCCAGTCGCGCGCGGGGTCGATCAGGCAGGCGCCGACGCTCAAAGGACACATCAGCGGCGTGCCGTGCGACATCTGCATCAGGCCCTGCGCGGTGGTCACGATGAAGTCGGCGAAGCGCATCACTTCGCCGCGCTGGTCGGTCTGCACCAGCAGGCAGAATTCGTCGCCGCCTAGGCGGCAGGCGAAATCGTCCGGCCCCGCGACCGAACGCAGGATGTTCGCCACGCCCTGCAACACGCGGTCGCCGATGAGGTGGCCGTGGTCGTCGTTGACCTGCTTGAAGCGGTCGCAGTCGACCAGCAGCAGCCCCATGCTGCGCGGCGTGCCCAGGTCGCGGCATTCCTGCAGGTGCAGGGTGAGTCCGCGGCGGTTGTACAGGCGGGTGAGTTCGTCCGTGCGGACGAGCTCTTCAGTCTGGTTGAGCTGGTGCGTCGCGGCGTACAGGCTGTCGAGCGCCGACTGCAGTTCTTCGTTGCGACGACGCAGGCGGCGAATCAGGCTCTGCTCGTTCAGCACCACGCGCAGGATGGCGCGGCGCAGGAAATACGACACCAGGCCCGGATCGCGATCGACCAGGCGCTGGAATTCCTCGTGGCGCAGTTCGATCAGCAGGCCGTCGCTGGCGGCCACCGCATCCGCGCTGCGGACGTGGTCGCCGATGAGCAGGCCGAGTTCGCCGAAGAATTCGCTGGGGCCCAGGCGCTTGCCGACGAGGTCGTCGCCGAAATCCAGGTCGACGACACCGCGTGCGATGACGAACATCGTCGTGCCCAGCTCGCCGCGACGGAACAGCAGCTGGCCTGCTTCGACGCGACGCGGACGGCCCAGTTCGGCGAACAGCTCGTATTCCGCTTCGGTGAGCACCGCCGTCGCCACATCCGCAGGCGCCGTGCTGGAGCTACCGGAGTTGATGGAATCGCGCGTCCGGAGGGACGCCACGCTGTCACGAGTCATCCAACGAGGGCCCAGACCCTGGGGAGGCTGGAGAATAGCACCTGAATTGGATGTCTAACGGAGGACACGGGCGAGGGCGGACAAGCGGTGCTGAATGGGCGCGCGTGGCGGTTTCCGCTGCGGGTTCGGGGGCTTCTGAGCCCTCTTGCCTCGGCGAGGGGGAAGGGTCGGCGCGTGCGATGTGGTGAGCGGCCCGCACGTCGCGGTTCAAACGTGCGGTTCTGTCGCGCTGCGGTGCCTACTTCACCCCCCCTGCATTTGCAGGGGAGGGAGTAGCGGCGCAGGTCTCGGGAAGGCTTACGCCGCCGCAGCCCGCTTCTCGTGGAACTGCTCTTCCTCCGTGGACCCCTTCAGCGCGACGGTCGAGGACTGCCCGCCCTGGATCGTCTGCGTCACCGCGTCGAAGTACCCGGTGCCGACCTCGCGCTGGTGCTTCACCGCAGTGAAACCCTTTTCGGCCGCAGCGAACTCGGCTTCCTGCAGTTCGACGAACGCGCTCATCTGCCGGCGCGCGTAACCGTGCGCCAGGTTGAACATGCCGTAGTTCAGGCTGTGGAAGCCGGCCAGCGTGATGAACTGGAACTTGTACCCGTACGACGCGAGGGCCGATTGGAACTTCGCGATCGTCGCGTCGTCGAGGTTCTTCTTCCAGTTGAAGCTCGGCGAGCAGTTGTACGCGAGCAGCTTGCCGGGGAACTTCGCGTGGATCGCCTCGGCGAACCTGCGCGCGAACTCCAGATCCGGCTTGCCGGTCTCGCACCACACCAGGTCCGCATACGGCGCGTAGGCGAGGCCACGACTGATCGCCTGGTCCAGGCCCTTGCTGGTCTTGTAGAAACCTTCGACGGTGCGTTCGCCGGTGCAGAACGGCTTGTCGTTGTCGTCGATGTCGGAGGTGATGAGGTCGGCGGCTTCGGCATCGGTGCGCGCGACGATCAGCGTCGGCACGCCCATGACGTCCGCCGCCAAGCGCGCGGCGACGAGCTTTTCGATGGCCTCGCGCGTCGGCACCAGCACCTTGCCGCCCATGTGGCCGCACTTCTTCACGCTGGCGAGCTGGTCTTCGAAATGCACGCCCGCAGCACCGGCCTCGATCATGCCCTTCATCAGTTCGAACGCGTTGAGCACGCCGCCAAAACCGGCTTCGGCGTCGGCGACGATCGGCTGCAGGAAGTCGACATCACCGGTGCCTTCCGCGCACTGGATCTGGTCCGCGCGCAGCAGCGTGTTGTTGATGCGTCGCACGACCTGCGGCACGGAGTTCGCCGGATACAGCGACTGGTCGGGATACATCTCGCCGGCGATGTTCGCATCCGCCGCGACCTGCCAGCCGGAGAGGTAGATCGCCTTCAATCCGGCCTTCACCTGCTGCATCGCCTGGTTGCCGGTGAGCGCGCCGAGCGCGTTGACGAACGGCTCGCTGTGCAGCGAATTCCACAGCTTCTGCGCGCCGAGCTTCGCGAGCGAATGTTCCACCTGCACCGTGCCGCGCAGGCGCACGACGTCCTGCGGACAGTACGGGCGCGTGATGCCGGCCCAGCGCGGATTCGTCGCCCAGTCGTGGCGGAGTTGTTCTGCGGTTTGCAGCGAGGTGTTCATGGCGGTGCCCTCTGCTTTCGATTTTGAAGCCCTCCCCTTCAGGGGAAGGTCGGGTGGGAATGGTGTTTCGCGGCGCTTCAATCCAGCCGCGCGTACGCGGGCAGCGTGAGGAAGTCCTCCAGCGTGTCGGAGTGCGTCAGTCGATCGAGCACGCCGATCGCCTCGTTGATGCGGCTGCCGCCCGCGATGCGCGAGCGATCGCCCAGGCGTGCCGGCAGATTGAGGAAGGCGCGTTCGAGCAGCGCGAAGTCGACCGGCGTTCCGTCGTCGAGGTGCAGTCCTTCGCTGTGCAGCCATTGCCACAGCTGCGTACGCGCGATTTCCGCGGTCGCCGCGTCCTCCATCAGCCAGTGGATCGGCACGCAGCCGTTGCCGTCGAGCCATGCGGCGAGATAACGCACGCACACCTCGACGTTGTTCTCGAAGCCGGTGCGCGTGATCGTTCCGAGCGACGGCTTGACGAGGTCGTCGCGCGTGACCCACACGTCCTCGCGCAGCACGTGGCGCTGGTTCGGCGTGGGCATGCGTTCGTCGAAGATGGCTTGCGCGAGCGGAATCAGCGCCGGATGCGCGACCCACGTGCCGTCGTGCCCGGCGGTGACTTCGCGCAGCTTGTCCGCGCGCACCTTCGCGAGCGCGGCCTCGTTGGCCTCTTCGTCGCCGCTGATCGGAATCTGCGCCGCCATCCCGCCCATCGCGTGTGCGCCGCGCTTGTGGCAGGCCTGGATCAGCAGTTCCGAATACGCCTTGAGGAACGGCTGCGCCATCGTCACCTGGGCGCGCTCGGGCAGCACCTTGTCGCGGTGCGCGCGGAAGGTCTTGATGTACGAGAACACGTAATCCCACCGGCCGCAGTTGAGGCCGGCGATGCGCGTGCGCAGCGCGTGCAGGATCTCGTCCATCTCGAACACCGCTGGCAGCGTCTCGATCAGGACCGTGACTTTCATCTGCCCGGGCGGCAGGCGCAGCGCGCGTTCGATGTGGTCGAGCACGTCGTTCCACAGCTGCGCCTCTTCCATCGACTGCAGCTTGGGCAGGTAGAAGTACGGGCCGCGATCGATCGCCGCGAGTTCGCGCGCGTTGTGGAAGGCGAACAGGCCCAGGTCGAACAGGCTCGCCGACATCGCGATGCCATCGATGCGCACGTGCTTCTCGTCCAGGTGCCAGCCGCGCGGACGGACCATCAGCACGGCCTGCTCCCCGAACGGACGCAGCGCGTAGTGCTTGCCGGCGTCGCTGGTGAATTCGAGCGTGCCGCGCACGGCGTCGATCAGTGCGCGCTGGCCGGCGATGAGGTTCGGCCAGGTCGGCGCGGTGCTGTCCTCGAAGTCGGCCATGTAGACCTTCGCGCCGGAGTTCAGCGCGTTGATCACCATCTTCGGATCGACCGGGCCGGTGATCTCGACGCGACGGTCGAGCAGCGCCTGCGGCAACGGGGCGACCTTCCAGGCGCCGTCGCGGATGGCCTTCGTGTCGTCGCGGAAATCCGGCAGCCCACCTGCGTCGAAGAAGGCCTGGCGTTCGCGACGCGCCTTGAGACGCGCCTGGCGGGCGGATTCGAAACGCGCATGGAGATCGGCGAGGAAGGCCAGCGCGGCCGGGCTCAGTACGTCCGCCTGGCCGGCGACCTGGGCGATGACCTCGATCCCGGGCTGTTCGGGTGCCGCCTGCTGTGGCTGCGCCATGACTGCCGACATGCTGTAACTCCGTGGTAACCGTGGAGGGCCACCATGCGCCGGCGTTTGTTATTTGACAATGAAGCTTTGTCAATGCATATCATTAGTTCTGCTAATACGGATCGCCAAAGATGGCCTCCAACCCGTCCAGCACGCCCCGTTTCGCGTACAAGGGCGACCGCCTGAAGCCGCTTCGCGCCTTCTGTCAGACGGCGCGGCTGGGGTCGGTCTCACGGGCCGCCGAGGCGCTGTACCTCAGCCAACCGGCGGTGACCCTGCAGTTGCAGGCGCTGGAACGAGAGATGGGCGTGCGCCTGCTCGAGCGCAGTGGCCGCCGCATCGCGCTGACCCGGGAGGGGCAGGAGCTGTACGACCTCGCCCGGCCGCTGGTCGAAGGGCTCGACGGCCTGGATGCCGCCTTCCACGAGCGCATCCGCGGTCTGGATGCGGGCGAACTGAACGTCGCCGCCGGCAGCTCGACCATCCTCTACCTGCTGCCGCCGATCGTGGAGGCCTTCCGCGCCGCGCATCCCGAAGTGCGCCTGAGCCTGCACAACGTCACCGGCGCCAGCGGCCTGGACCTGCTGCGCTCGGACGCCGTGGACCTGGCGGTCGGCTCGATGCTCGACGTGCCGGCGGACCTGAGCTACGAGCCGGTCTACCGCTTCGAGCCGATGCTGATCACCCCGCGCGACCACCCGCTGGCGCAGAAGGAGAAGATCGCGCTGGACGACCTGTCGCCCTACGGCCTGATCCTGCCGCCGCAGCGCCTGACCACGTATCGCCTGATCGACCTGGTGTTCCAGCAGAACCGCGTGCCCTACACGGTCGCGCTGGAAGTGGGCGGCTGGGAGGTGATCAAGCAGTATGTGGCCATGGGTCTGGGGATCAGCATCGTCACGGCGATCTGCCTGACCGAAGCCGATCGCGAACGGCTTTCCGCGCGCTCGCTGGCCGAGTATTTCCCCTCCCGCACCTATGGCGTGGTGGTCCGGAAGGGCAAGTATTTGTCGCCGCAAGCGCGGGCATTTGTGGAGCTTATAAAACCCGCGCTGTTCGAACGCGGGGATTATTACTCGACCGGCCAGTCCGAGCGCTGACGTTCAAGCCGGGATCAGCGACCTCAGCGAGGCGTGATCGTCAGGCGTCGTGGTTCTTGCCGTTGGACACGCTGCGATACCACTCGCGGATGCGCGCGACGTCGGATTCGTAGTGGTCGGTGAGCTCGAACGGCGCGCCGATGCCGATGATCCGGCGCCCGTAATGGAAATACGCCGGCACCACCGGCACGCCGGCGGCCTTGGCGATGCGCCAGAAGCCAGGCTTCCACTTCTCCACGACCTTGCGCGTGCCTTCCGGCGCCAGCCCGTACCAGAAGCGGTCGGCGCTGCGGATCATCTGCGCCGCCTGTTCGACCACGCCCTGCGCGGCCTTGCGGTCCACCGGGATCACGCCCAGGCGCTTGAGCACGGGGCCCATCACCGGGACCTTCAGCAGCGTGTCCTTGCCGAGCACCTTCAGGTCCAGCCCCAAGGCCATCAACACCGCGAAGCCCCACACGCCGTCCCAGTTGGAGGAATGCGGCGCGCCGATCAGCACCACTTTCGGCAGGTCGGGGAACGCGCCTTCCATGCGCCAGCCTCCCAGTCGGAGCACGGTCCTGCCGATCCAGCGGACGAATGCGTTGCGATGGATGCGCGGCGCGCTGGGCGGCAGCGGCAGCACCGGAGAAGCGGCGTCGGACATGTCCCCTCGTGGGTCGTGCGGTGGTGGTGCGGTGTTCGTGCGGCGGTCGGCCCTTCGCAGGCTCTTGCTTCGATCAGTCCCAGTCGCGCCGGGACCGCTCGCGCTTGATCGTACCGCGTTCGCGCTTTCCGCTGAGCCGTCGCTCCTTCGACGCGCGCGACGGACGGGTCGCGATGCGCGGCGCGGCGACCTGCAGCCCGCCCGCGATGAACGCCGCCAGCCGCTCGCGCGCATCCTCGCGGTTGCGCTCCTGGGTGCGGAAGCGCTGCGCGCTGATCACCAGCACGCCATCGTCGGTGATGCGCCGGTCGCGCTTCGCCAGCAGCCGCTCGCGCAGGGCTTCTGGCAGTGACGGCGACGTGGCGATGTCGAACCGCAACTCGACCGCGGTGGCGACCTTGTTGACGTTCTGCCCACCCGGCCCGGACGAGCGCACGAAGCGCTCGACCAGTTCGGCGTCGGGAATCGCCAGGCGGGGCGTGATCTGGAGCATGGGGCGGGACTTTAGCGGGATTCGGGATTGGGAGTCGCGGAGCTTCTGTAGCCCGGGTAAGGCGAAGCCGCACCCGGGTTGCCGCGGCGAGTTCCACAAGGACGCGTGCACGTCGAGGGTGCAACGCGCTGCGGCCCGTTCATCACTACCGCAACTGAGTTGCACCGCGGTGCGGTGCGGCTTCGCCTTACCCCGGGCCACAGAGGCGACACCTCTCGCCCCTCCCTACTCCGCCACGAACCCCTCGAACAACGCCAACGCCTTGCCGAATTCCGCATCGACCGGCGCCCGCACCTCGATCCGCTCGCCCGTGGCCGGATGCACGAACGCCAACCGCCGCGCATGCAGCAGCATGCGGTGGATGCCGAGCATGCGGAAATTGCGGTTGTGGCGTCCGTCGCCGTGGCTGGTGTCGCCGATCAGGTGGTGCGACAGATGCTTGAGATGGCGCCGGATCTGCCGGAAGCGCCCCGTCTCCGGCTGCGCGCACAGCAGCGCATAACGCGAGGTTTCGAATCCCGCCGACGGCATCGCCAACTCGGTCGTCGCCAGCCGCGTGAAGCGCGTCACCGCCGGCTTCTTCAGCGGCTTGCCGGGGCCGCCATCGAGCGGGTGGTCGACGGCGAACGCCTCCTCCGGCCAACCGCGACACACGGCCCAGTAGTCCTTCTCCACCTCGCGCGACATGAGCACCTTGCCGAGTGCGGAAGCCGTCTCGCGATCGAACGCCAACAACAGGCAGCCGCTGGTCGCGCGATCGAGCCGATGCACCAGGAAAATCGGCCGGCCGAACTGCTCGCGCAGACGGTCGGCCGCGAAGTCCGTCTCGCCGCGCGCCAGGGCGCTGTCATGCACCATCAGGCCCGCGGGCTTGTTGACGATGGCGAGCGTGTCGTCGGCATGGATGACCTCCAGCGCAGGAGCCTCGGCGCTACGCGCCTCGCACCCCCTCCCAACCTCCCCCTGCAAGCAGGGGGAGGCGTCAGCTTCTGCTCCCTCCCCTGCTTGCAGGGGAGGGAGCGAAGAACAGTGGGGTTTTTTCCTATCGCCCACGCGGCCACGCCGCCAGCAGCGCCCACAGTCCACCCAGCCCCGCGATCCACGCCGACGCCGGCACCGACCAGAAACGCGGCCCGCCCGCTTCCAGGCCGTACAGCACCGCCGCGCAGATCAGCAGGCCGACGCCGAGCACCGCCGCCACCGCCTTGCGCTGCGCGGTGCGGATCGTGCGGTTGAGCTCGACCAGGTCGCGCGAACGCAGGTTCAACTCGTGCTTTCCCTCGACCTGCTGCGTCAGCCACGCGTGCAGCAGGCGCGGCATTTCCGGCGCGTGCGTGACCAGTTCCGGCAGGCGTTTGCGGAACTCGCTCGCCAGGCGCTGCGGGCTGTAACGCTCGATGAGGATGCGCTGCAGCACCGGACGTGCCACCGCCCAGATGTCGAGCTTCGGATCGAGCAGGCGACCCACGCCCTCGATGTTCAGCAGCGTCTTCTGCAACAGGATCAGCTGCGGCTGCAGCGTGAGTTCGTAGCGCTGCGCCGTGCGGAACAGCTTGAGCAGCACCTCGGCCAGCGAGATCTCGCTCAGCGGCCGCGTGAAATACGGCTCGCACACCGCGCGCGCGGCGGCTTCGAGTTCGTCGATGCGGATGTGCGACGGCATCCAGCCCGCGCGCACGTGCAGTTCGGCGATGCGGCGGTAATCGCGGTTGAAGATCGCCATGAAGTTCTCGGCGAGGTAGTACTGATCCTCGTCCGAGAGCTGGCCGACGATGCCGAAATCCAGCGCGATGAAGCGCGGGTTCGTACGGCGCGCCGGATCGCTGTCGACCCAGATGTTGCCGGCGTGCGCGTCGGCGTGGAAGAAGTTGTCGCGGAACACTTCCGTGTAGAACACGCGCACACCCTTGGCGGCGAGCGCGTGGCGATCGATGCCGGCGTCGTCCAGCGCGGCGATGTCGTCCGACGGAATGCCGTACACGCGTTCCAGCGTCAGCACGCGCTCGGCGGTGTGCGACCAGATCACCTCCGGCACGTACAGGTCGTCGCTGTCCTGCCAGAAACGGCGCAGCACGCTGGCGTTGGCGCCTTCGCGTTGCAGGTCGAGTTCGGCGGCAAGGGTGTTCTCGACCTCCTCGACGATCAGGTGCGGACGGATCTTGTCGGCGGCCGGATGCGTGCGGTTGACGACGCCGGCCACGGCCTTCAGCAGCGCGATGTCGCCGGCGATCTGCTTCTCGATGTCCGGCCGCAGTACCTTCACCACGATCTCGCGCGAGACGCCGTTCGCGTCGGGCGGAAGCGTCGCGGCGTGCACCTGTGCGATCGACGCCGACGCCAGCGGCGTGGTGTCGAAATGCGCGAAGGCCTCGCTCACCGGCCGCTGCAATGCGTTCTCGACGATCAGGCGCGCCGTCTCGCCGTCGAACGGCTGCACGCGATCCTGCAGCAACGCGAGCTCCTCGGCGATGTCCGGCGGCACCAGGTCGCGGCGCGTGGAGAGGATCTGCCCGAACTTGACGAAGATCGGCCCCAGCTCCTGCAGGGCCATGCGCAGCCGCGCGCCGCGCGAAAGGCTGGCGACTTCGGCGGACGCGCGCGGCACGAACGGGCGCGCGAGTTTCAGCCAGCCTTCGACGGGCGTGTCGTCGAGCAGGTCGTCGAGGCGGTAACGAATGAGCACCCGGCCGATGCGCCAGGCGCGGAACACCGGCTTCATGCCACGCCTCCGGCACGGACGCGCAGTCGCGACACGCGTGCGGCCAGGCGTTCGACGTCGTCGCGCAGGGTGTCGACGTCGTCGTGGAAGGCGTTGAGCTCCTCGCGCGGCACGACGTCGCGCGATTCCTCGGTGACGAACTCGGCCGCGTTCGTCGCGAATGCACCGGCGGCGCCGCGCGCGTGACGCAGGCCGGCGCGGACCGCGTTGGCGATCTGCACGCCGGCGATCTCGCCGAACACGCGCACGAACGGCTGCTGCCAGTCCGGATCGAAGCGTTCGGCGAGACGTTGCAGGCGTCGCGCGAGATCGGCGTCGCCCTCGATGCGCAGCTTGCCGACCGGCGGTGCATCGTCGTTGCGAAGGAACGGCAGCTGCGACAGCAGCCCGCCCAGCGTGGCGCGAACGGACAGGTCGGGCTCCTCGTCGGCGACCGGGCCGACCTCGAGCCGCTCGCCCACCACGCGCACCTGCAGCGCCAGCGCGGGCGCGGACACGCGCAGCACGACGCGGCGCCCGTCGAGGGCGCGCAACTGGTCGCGGGTTTCGGGATCGAGCGCGAGGGCGCGGTTGAGGGCGGTTTCGAGGGCGCGCCCGGCCAGCGGCTTCAGTGCGGCCAATGGCGAGGAAGTCGGGTCGGTCATGCGGCCATTGTAGCCGCGCCCCGCACCCGCTCCTGCCCTGGCCTTTCGCGCCGGACGGCCCCCTCGAACCGGCCGTCCGGCGCGGGCATTACGTGAGTCGGATCAGGCGGTCAGACCCGGCGACCGCGCAGCATCGAGATGACGGCCAGCACCAGGAACACGACGAACAGGATCCAGGCGATGTTGCTGGCGGCGCCGGCGATTCCACTGAAGCCGAGGACCGCGGCGATGATCGCGATGACGAAGAAGATGACGGCGTAGCTGAGCATCGGTGCACTCCGTGGCGCGGTGCGCCTGACTGGGTGTAATCGATGCTAGGCACGGAGCGGTCGCCGAAAGGTGACGATCCGCGCCGCCTCAAGCGCCCATGCAGGCCGCCTTCAGTCGGGTGAGTCCCTCGTGAATGCTGACCGATGGCACGTAGCCGAAATCGCGTCGCGCAGGCGCCATGTCGTACCAGTGCGTCGTGCTCAACTGCTCGGCGAGGAAACGCGTCATCGGTGGTTCGCCCTTCAACGGCAGCGCATGCCACAAGCCTTCGCACACCACGCCCGCGGCGTACGCGACGCCGAACGGAATGGTCTTCGACACCTGCGGCGCGCCGGCGGCGTCGAGCAGGCCGTTGACGATCTCGCGCACCGTGCGCGGCTCGCCGTTGCTGATGAAGTACGCGCGGCCGGCGCACGCGGCGCCGGGGCGCAGGTGTTCGAACGCGTCGAAATGCGCCTGCGCGGCGTTGTCGACGTAGGTCGTGTCGATGCGGTTGTTGCCGTCGCCGACGAAACGCAGGCGCCCCGCCTTCGCGCGTTCGACCAGGCGCGGCAGCAGCTGGTTGTCGCCCACGCCCCAGATCAGCCGCGGACGCAGCGCGACGGTGGCGAGTGCGGCGTCGTTGGCGGCGATGACGAGCTTCTCGGCGATCTGCTTGGTCGCCGCGTACGGCGCCTTGAGGTGCTCGCCATAGGGCGCGGTCTCGGCGGTGCCGCCTTCGACCGGATGCGTCTTGCGATGCGTGACGCTGGGCGTGGAGGTGTAGACCAGGCGTGCGATGCCGTGCGCGCGGCAGGCGTCGATGACGTTCCGCGTGCCGACGACGTTGGCCAGGTGGTAGCTCTCGTAGCTGCCCCACGCGCCGGCCTTGGCGGCGTTGTGGAAGATCGCCTCGCAGCCGGCCGCGGCGGCGGCGACGGCGTCGCGCTGCGCGAGATCGCCCTGCACCTGGGCCACGCCGAGCCGGTCGAGCGCGTCGTATCGGCCCCGGTTGAAGCTGACGACCTCATGCCCCCGTTCGCGCAGGCCGCGGCACAGCGCCTGCCCGAGGAACCCGCCGCCACCGGTCACCAGGATCTTCATCGGGCGTCTCCGTTCGCAAAGGGGTCACACCATAACGGGGCCGGCGGCAGGTTCCAACGCCCGGCCCGGTGGGCGCGAAGGCCGTCGCAACCCGTCCTTCATGAATCTTCATCCGCATTTCAGGCGCTTCATACGCGCATCGGCGCCAATGGCCGCTCCACCACCGGAGTCCGCCCGATGCGTCGCCTGCTCGCCCTGCCGTTCCTTGCCCTGCTCGCCGCCACCGCAAGCGCCGCACCGCCCACCGCGCGGGACGACGGCTGGCGCGTGGCCGATCCCGCCCGCGCGGGCTTCGACGTCGCCACGCTCGCCGCCCTGGAAACCGCGGTCGTCGGCGGCGAGGCGCCCGACACGACCAGCGTCCTGATCGCCCGCGACGGCCGCCTGGTCTACGAGCGCTATTTCGGCCAGGGCGGACCGGACGTGCTCAACGACACGCGCTCGGCGACCAAGTCCGTCACCGCGCTGCTGGTCGGCGCGGCGGTCGACCGCGGCTTGATCGATGGCGCGAAGGCGCCGGTCTACGGATTCTTTGCCGATCGGCAGTGGGACCATCCCGACCCGCGCAAGAGCGCCTTCACCGTCGAGGACCTGCTGACGATGAGTTCGCAATGGGAATGCGACGACGACAACCAGTTCTCCGCCGGCAACGAGGAGCGCATGTACCTCAGCGCGGACTGGACGCAGTTCGCGCTCGATCTCCCGATCAGGGGCTACGCGCCGTGGACGAAGCGGCCGGAGGACAGCCCGCACGGGCGCGCGTTCGCGTACTGCACCGCCGGTTCGTTCCTGCTGGGCGCGATCGTGGAGCGCGTGAGCGGGCGACCATTGGCGACGTTCGCGCGCGACGTGCTCGAAGCACCGCTGGGAATCACCGAAAGCCAATGGCAACGTTCGTCGGAAGGCGTCGGCATGGGCGGCGGCGGCACGCGTTACCGCAGTCGCGACCTGGCGAAACTCGGGCAACTGCTGCTCGATGGCGGTCGATGGAAGGGCAAGCAGGTGATTTCCGCCGACTGGATCGGCGCGATGACGACCGTGCAGGCCCAGGCACGCGACGACGCGGATTACGGCTATTTGCTGTGGCGATTCCGATTCGACGCGCGCGGCACGGAACACGCGGCATGGGCGATGTCGGGCAACGGCGGCAATTACGTGTTCGTCGTGCCGTCCGAACGCCTGGTCGCCGTGATCACGCGCACGCGCTACAACCAGCGCGACATGCACGCGCAGTCGCAGCGGCTGATGTCGGAGTACATCCTCAAGGCGCTGCGCTGACGTCCAGCTTGCGCGCGCGAACCGCCTCGCGTTCGCGCGCGATGGCCGTGTCGATGGCCGCGATCAGCGCATCGAATCGCGGCGACCTGCGCACGTTCGCGAGCAGCGGCGTCGCGCGCAGGTAGGCCGCGTCGCGATAGCCCATCGCCACTGCATCGGAGAGTGCGGCGATCGCGGCATCGCGGTCGTCGATCATCGCCAGCAACAATGCGGCGTCGAGCCCATCGAACGGATCGCTGCCGGCGCGCAGCCCCGCGCGCAGCGATTCGGCACGTGCGCGGAGCAGGTGCGCGGGCGGCTGCACCGGCGACATCGACCACAGCACGGTCCTGGCGAAGCTGCCCTGCGGGCGAAGTTCCGCCGCACGCGAGGCTTCGCGCCAAGCTGCATCGCGGTCGCCCCGCGCCCACGCGAGTTCGGCCGCGAGCAGATGCAGGCCCGCGTGATCGGTGCCGCGCTTCATCGCCTCGTCGAGCGCGACCTGCGCTTCGGCGTTGCGGCCGTGGCGCATCAGGAACGACGGCCACGCGAGGTTGGAGAACACGTTGTCGGGATACAGCTGGAAGCTGCGGCGATAGCGCGTCTCCGCTTCGGCGGCATAGCCCAGCAGGTCGAGATTGGCCGCGATCTGGATCTGCAGGAACCGCGCGCGCGACGGATCGCGGACGGCGAGGTTGGCGGCCAACGCGTCCGCTAGGCGTCCGCGTCGTTCGTACAGATACGCCGCCGAGGCACGCGCACCGTCGTTCGATGGATCCAGCGACAGCGCGCGCTCGTAGCCACGCAGCGCGTCGTCGATGCGGCCACGGCAGTCGAAGGAATACGCGACCGCGGCATGCGCGGCGGCATGGTTCGGATCCGCGGCGATCACACGCTCGGCCAGCGCCTGCGCGCGATCGATCTGCGCGGCCTCGCCGTTGTAGAGGCACACCTGCGCGCTGAACGCACGGCTCAGGCCGACGAGTGCGTCGCGATCGTCGGGCGCTTCCTGCAGGCGTTGCCGATAGAGCGCGATGGCGCGCTCGTTGTCGTCGCGCTGCCCGATGCCGGCGTAGTACGCGGCACGCTGGAGCAGCGGCGAAGGCGGCTGCTCGTGTTGCTCGTCCCCGCGTTGCAGCCACCACGCCACCGCACCGCCGACGAGCAGCACGACCGCGATGCCGACGTAGACGGGGTTGCGGTTCGCGCTGCGACGAAGCGTCGTGTCGCCGCTGGCGTCATCGATGCGCTGCGGCGGCACACACAGCTGATAGCCACGCCCGCGCACCGAGCGCAGGTATCGCGGATTCCGCCCGTCATCGCCCAGCGACTGGCGCAACAGGCGCACGCGCTGCGTGACGGTCTCCTCGTTGACGACGGCCGGCGCCCACACGCGCTCGATCAGCTCGTCGAAGCCGACCACGCGCTGGCCCTGCTCCAGCAGGAATTCCAGCAGCCGGAAGCTCAGCCCGCCGACGTCGAGCAGCACGCCATCGCGCTCCACGCGCTGGCGCGGCACGTCGATGAGGAGATCATCGAGCCGGTAGCGCGTCGTCATGCGTCAGCGCACGCGACCCGCGGCCCAGACGGCGAGCTTCTCGCGCCCGATCTTGGCGTTGTGGCGGATGTCGACCGGGAATTTCGGATGGCGCAGGAACGTGTCGATGCGCGCCGTATGCGCGTGGCGCGAACCGATGTCGCGCAGCTCGCGCTCGATGCGCGGCCATTCGCGATCATCGGTGCCGTTCGCCAGCTCGACGCACAGCACCGGCCGCTGCGCACCCATCGGACCGACCCCCACCAGCGCGGTGCGGCGCACATCGGCGTGCGTGTTGAACACCGGTTCGACCTGCTCGGTGTACAGCGGGCCCTGCGCGGTTTCGACGCGATGCGATTTGCGCCCGCAGAACCACAGCCGGCCTTCCGCATCGAGATAGCCGACGTCGCCCATGCGATGCACGACGCGTTCGCCGCCGTCGCCAACCGGCTCGCGGATCTTCGCGGCTTTCGTCTGCGCGGGACGATTGAAGTAGGTGTCGGTTGCGGTGGGACCGGCGACGGTGATCTCGCCGACCACGCCCACTTCCACGATGCGCGCGTCGCGCCAGTGCGCGATCGCGTTGTCGGTGATCGCGATGATGCGCACCTCGTTAGGCGCGACCGCGCGACCGACGCAGGTGCCGGCGCCGGTCTCGGTGGCCGCACGCGTGGATTGCAGTTCGCGGCTTTCGATCACCGCGACGGGCAGGCATTCGGTCGCACCATAGGGCGTCCAGAAGCCGGCGTCTTCGGGCAGCAGCTCGCGCATCTTCGCCACGACGTCGGCCGGCACCGGCGCGCCTGCGGAGGTCACGCGTTTCACCGTCGGCAGCTTCGCGCCGAAGTTCGCCAATACCGCCATCAACGCGGGCGAGCCGAACAGCTGGTCGACGTCGAAGCGCGCGATGGCGTCGTGCAACTTGCGCGGATCGGCAAGCGCGGGCTTGGTCGGGTCCATGTCGGGGATGATCGAGGTGAGCCCGAGCGCGGGATCGAACAGCGCGAACGGCGGGAACGTCGGCAGGTCGACGCCGCCCGCCTGGATGCCCAGCGCGTCGCGCAGCATGGCGATCTGCGCGACGAAGTGGCGATGCCGGTACACCACGCCCTTCGGCACGCCGGTGGAGCCGCTGGTGAAGAGGATCGCGGCAACGTCGTCGGGTTGCGTCGCGGCGAGCTGCGAGCCGGCGTTCGCGCCATCGCGTTCGATCTGCGCGAGCGTCGCATCGCTCAGCCATGCGCGCGTACCGGTCGTGATGCGGATGCGCGCGGACGTCGCCCAGCGCAGCACGGTCCGCGCGACGTGCGCGAGCGGGATGCCGATGAAGGCCTCCGGCTGCGCTTCGTCCAGACACTGCTTCAGCGCGCGCTTGTCGATGCCCGGATCGACCAGCACCGGCACGGCGCCGGCCTTGAACAGCGCGAACATCAGCAGGAAGAACTCCGGGGACGGCCGCACCATCACCACCGTGCGGGTGCCACGAACGATGCCGCGCCGCGCCAGGCCGGCGGCGACGGCGTCGCTGCGGGCGTCGAGATCGCGGTAGGTCAGGGTCAGGTCGAAGCGGGCCAGGCCGTCCGGGCCGCGCGTGCCGGGGCAGCGCATGGCGATGCGGTCCGGGAAGCGGGCGGCCAGTCCGGGCAGGGTCACGGCGATGTTGCACGGCTCGTTCATGCATTCATTTTCGCCCGAACGGCGCCGCGCTTGCGCCTGCCGCTGGAAGCCTCAGAATTCCGCACCCGCCCCATGTCTCCGGACCCCGCGACGGTCCACCCATGCGCCACCCCTGCCTGACCTGCGGCGCCTGCTGCGCCTTCTTCCGCGTGAGTTTCCACTGGTCGGAGGCCGACCCCGAGCTCGGCGGCCAGGTGCCCCCCGAGCTGACCGAAAGCCTGCGCACCCACGAACGCGTGATGCGGGGTACGTCGCAATCCAATCCGCGCTGCGTCGCATTGGACGCGGACATCGGCCGCTACAGCCGCTGCACGATCCACGACCGCCGTCCGTCCGTCTGCGCGCTGGTGCCGGCGTCGTGGGAGTTCGGGCAGGCGAGC
Source organism: Lysobacter sp. SCRH-1R (assembly GCF_057747855.1). Taxonomy (NCBI): domain Bacteria; kingdom Pseudomonadati; phylum Pseudomonadota; class Gammaproteobacteria; order Lysobacterales; family Lysobacteraceae; genus Lysobacter; species Lysobacter sp. SCRH-1R. Next base: position 3,930,448 of record NZ_CM173227.1, read on the forward strand.
GCGCAGTGCGACAAGGCGCGGCTGGCGCACGGGCTGGCGGTACTCACGCCGGAGGATTGGGTGGGCGTGGACGAGGGCGAGAAGAATCCGTTGCCGGAGGTTTGAAGCCGCCGCTTTTGCAACGCGGGCAAGCGAAGCGCGCCCGGGGAGGTGGCCGGTGCCCCGGGTGCGCTTCGCTTACCCGGGCTACAAGAACATCGTCATCCGGCGCGAGAACATCGTCATCCCGGCGAAGGCCGGGATCCAGGCTGATGGCGTTTCAGCGAAAGCGGGTGCCGGTGATCGTCGACGCAACGCACGTCCCTACCCACGCCCCAACCGCTCTCCCGGAGGGAGAGGGGCTCAACGCCCGATGCTCGAAGCTCGGAACACGAAGCCTCCCAAAAGCGTAACGCGGATTCGAATCCGGCTTTTGTAGCCGGGTAAGCGAAGCGCGCCCGGGGAGGTGGCCGGTGCCCCGGGTGCGCTTCGCTTACCCGGGCTACAAGAACATCGTCATCCGGCGCGAGAACATCGTCATCCCGGCGAAGGCCGGGATCCAGGGTGATGGCGTTTCAGCGAAAGCGGGTGCCGGTGATCGTCGACGCAACGCACGTCCCTACTCCACCCCCCGGAGGGAGAGGGGCTCAACGCAAAAGCCCTAAGGCCAAAGGCGGAAGGCAAAGCCCAACGCTCAAAGCGGATTCGAATCCAGGAACGCCCGCATCTTCGGCACCAGCAGGTCGCCCTTGTCTTCCATCACGTAATGCCCGGCGTCCTCGAACGCGTGCACCTGCGCGTTGGGCAGCGCATCGGTGAAGCCTTGCAGGAAGTGCCTGTCGAACACGAAATCGCGCAGGCCCCATGCGATGAAGGCCGGCCGATCGGCGTACTCCGGCAGTTTGCGGCCCATCGCCTGCACCAGCGGCCACGCGGCGTCGCCTTCACCCAGCGGGATGTCCTGCACGAAGCGCGAGGTCGCGATGCGGTTCGCCCAGCTGTCGTACGGGCCCACGTAGGCGCGGCGCACGTCCGCGGGCATCTTCTTCTCGACGCCGACGAAGGACGCCACCGACGAGAACGCGTTGAAGCCGCGGATCAGCAACGTGCCCAGGCCCGAGTCGCGGCCGAACTTCAGCGACTTCGGCAGCGGCTTGCTCGCCGGCAGCGGGAACGAACCGGTGTTGGTGACGATGAGCCGGCGGATACGGTCCGAATGCCTGAGACCCCAGCCGAAGCCGATGCCGCCACCCCAGTCGTGCACGGCCAGCGTGACGTCGCCCTTGATGCCGAGGTGATCGAGCAGGGTTTCCACGTCATCGATGCGCGATTGCAGCGTGTAGCGGTAGCGCTCGTCGGTCGGCTTGTCGGACAGCCCCATGCCGACATGGTCCGGCACGATGCAGCGGTAGCGTTCGCGTAGACCGAGCACCAGCTTGCGCCAGTAGAAGCTCCACGACGGATTGCCGTGCAGCATCACCACCACTTCGCCGTCGCGCGGGCCTTCGTCGAGATAGCTCATCGCGATGCCAGGGCGCACGTCGAAACGCTGCGGCGTGAAGGGGTAATCGGGAAGCGGCAGATGGATCGTCATCGGTGTTTCCTGCTCATCGTTCCGCTTGTGCGGAATTCCCGGGCGCCTCGGTGGATCGCTGGGCCCCGCATTCGCGGGACGACGCTGGATGTTCGGTGGATGGTGCGGTGCGCGGCATCAACGGGCGCCGCTCAAGAAAAACCCGGCGCGCGGCCGGGTTCTTCGTACTGCGTGCGCGTCGCTTACCAGACCACTTCGGCCATCGAGCAGTTCAGGCCCGAGCCGATGCCCAGCAGCGCGATGCGCGTGCCCTTCTTCACGCGACCGCCCTCGCGCAGCTTGCTCAGCACGATCGGCACCGACGCCGGGCCGATGTTGCCGTGCTCGCCGAAGATGGTCAGGACCTTCTTCGGGTCGATGCGGAACGCCTTGAGGAAGGCCTTGGTGTGCGCCTTGCTGACCTGGTGGATGACGAATTCGTCCAGCTCTTCCACCACCCAGCCGAGCGCGGCGCGTGCGGCGGCGAAGGTCTTCTGGCCAAGCTTGAGGCCTTCGATCATCAGCATGCGGCCGTCGGCGATCATGCGGTCGTGCACGAGGTCGCCGCGGCAGAGCTGGTTCCATTCGGTCGCCGAACGCGTGACGCTGCCGCGGTAACGCGGCGCGCCGGGGGCGAGTTCGCTGCGCGCCAGGACCATCGCGGCGGCGCCGCTGCCCAGCGTCAGCGTGGCCATCTCGTCGCGGAACTGCTCTTCGGTGACGTCGTCGCGGCTGAGGCGGTCGAGCGTCTTCTCGTACGCCAGTTCGGCCGTCTCGCCGTTGACGACCAGTGCGTAATCGATCTCGCCGCGTTCGATCATCCGGCTGGCGATGTCCATGCCGTTGAGGAACGCCAGGCACGCGTTGGCGACGTCGAAGTTCTGGCAGGTATCGGGCAGGCGCAGGTTGCCCGACACGATGGACGCCGTGGACGGCTCCAGGTAGTCGCGGCTGACCGAGGTGTTGACCAGCAGGCCGACGCGATCGGCGTCGATGCCGGCGTCGGCCAGCGCCTTGACGCCCGCAAGCGTGGCAGCGTCGGAGGCCTTGACCTCGCCGTCCCACAGGCGGCGTTCGCGCACGCCGGCGACTTCTTCAAGCACGTTGTACTTGATGCCCAGGCGATCGAGCGTGGGCTTGAGGCGGGCGTGGATTTCGTCCGAGGTCAGCCGGCGGGGAGCATCGATATGGGCAAGACCGGCGATGGCGACGTGCTGGAACAACATGGGCGGCTGACCGGAAACGGAAACGAACACGCCATGTTAACGCTTAATTTCCCTCCGCCGCCATCCGGTTGCGTATGGTGGGTGCGCTCCTGGCGACGGACGGCGGCTGGGATTCAGCGGTGTGATGAGGGCTGCGGCCCTGGGGCCGGCGCTGGCACCCACTGGATGCCTCGTCGTCTGACGGAACTGCCAGTTGCTCGCGGGCCGCCTGACAGGAACCGCTGGGACTGCCCTCCCCCCGCGCCGGCCAGGCTTGCCCGCCATCAACCACCCAGCGGATAGGTCCGCGCGCTACCCGTGGTCTGCGCTGGAGCCGGCACGACCGCGCCGCGTCGCGCAGCGCCGCAGCGCCAGGCGGCGAACCGCTGCGAACCGTTGATCGGGCCACCCATCGGCTGCACGGTGTCGGCTTGCAGGCCGAGCGCCTCGTTGCGGGCCAGGGTTTCCAGCTCCTCGCGCACGCGCAACTGGTTGCGCTCGTAGAAGGCGACCTTGTTCTTGACGGTCACCTCGACCTCGCCGCGCTTCTCGCAACCGGCCGGCGGGCCGTTGCCGTCGATCACGCGTACCGACGAGGCGCCAGGGGCCATGTCGACCCACGTGCAACCGCCGGCGACCAGCGCCCCGAGCAGAACCATCCCGAACATCGACTTGCGCATCGTTACCCCGTGTTTCGCGCGACGCGGTCGCCGCGCTTGAATGGACGGGCGCGATTGTCGCCGCACCGGCCACCGTTGTGAACGCCAGGCAGTGAACCGCGACTGAGGCCTTTGTCGCGGTTCGACTGTTTGCAGGTGTCGCGTTCTGCCAGATGCGCCGTCACGGCGAGGCGATGACGCCACCCGTCATGGCGTGCTCGTCACCTTGTTGCCGTCGGCGTCGAGCACCTGCACCTCGCCCAGCCTCAGCGCGCGCACGGGCTTTTCGATCTGCTTGAGGTCGCCGACCACCACCCAGGTCAGCGCGTTCGGATCGAGCGTCGCCGCAGCGGCCTTCACCTGCTCCGGCGTGAGCGCCTCGATCTGCGCCTTGCGCTGGAACACGTAATCGTCCGGACGGTCGTAGCGGACGATGCCGCTGATCGCGCCCATCACCGACGAGGCCGTTTCGAATGCGCCCGGCAGGCTGCGGATTTCCGTCGCCTGGATCTTCGCCACTTCCTCGGGCTTCGGCGGTGCCTTGCCGCTGGCGTAATCGGCGATTTCGCGGCTGAGTTCCTTGAGCGAGTCGGCGGTCCTGTCGATCTGCACCGGTGCGAACGCCATCCACGGGCGCTGGCCCAGCGCGTTGGCCGAGAAGCTGTAGGCGCCGTAGGCCCAGTGCTTGTCCTCGCGCAGGTTCATGTTGAGACGCGAGGAGAACTCGCCGCCCAGCACGGAATTGGCGATGTCGAAACGGACCGAGTTCTCGTCCTTCGTCGACGGCACGACTTCACCGGCGAAGATGTTCGCCTGCACCGCGCCGGGCTGGTCGATCAGATACACGCGTGGCTTCGCCGGACGTGCGACCTCGCCGATCTGCGGACGCGCCGGCGCATCGCCCGCGGGCTTCCAGTCGCCCAGGTGCTTGTCGAGCAGCGGCACGATTTCCTTCAGCGTGGTGTCTCCGACCACGATCAGCGTCGCGCCGTCCGGGCGCACCCAGTCGCGGTGGAAGGCGACCAGATCGTCGCGGGTCAGCGCGGCGATCGAAGCCTCGGTGCCGCTGCCGCTGAACGGAATCGCATATGCGTGGCCCGCCCCGTACAGCAGCGGCGGCAGCACGCGCATCGCCGCGCCGTTCGGGCGCGCCTTCTCCTGCTTGATGCCGGCGACCCAGCTCGCCTTCACGCGGTCGATTTCCTTCTGGTCGAAGCGCGGATCGCGCAACATCTTCGCGAACAGCGCGACCGACGGATCGAGGTTCTGCTTCAACGCCGACAGGTAGGCCTTGCCGCCATCGAGCGACGCGCCGGCACCGAGGTTGGCGCCCAGCGACTCGGCGCGATCGCCGAAGGCCAGCGCGTCCAGCTCGCCCGCGCCTTCGTCCATCATCCCCATCGCGAAGCTCGACGTGCCCAGCTTGCGGCCCTGGTCGGCGCTGTAGCCGCCGGCGAATTCGTAGCTCATCTGCACCACCGGGATGTCGTGGCGCTCGGCCAGGATCACCGTGGTGCCGTTCTCCAGCGTCGCGCGCTGCAGCTGCGGGAATTTGAGGTCGGGGAACTGGCTGGTCTTCGGCGCGCCGGCGCTGCGGTCGACGGTGGCCGGAAGCGTCGTGTACTTCGGATCCACCGCCGGCAGCTGCATCGGCGCCGGCGTGACCGACGCGTCCTCGGCGACGATGGTGCGATCGCCCGGCACCACGACCAGCGTGTGGCTGCCCTTGGTCAACCAGTTGCCGGCGACGGCGGTGAGGTCGCGGGCGCTGGCGGTGTCGATGATCTTGAGGCTGTCGCGGAAGCAGCCCGGATCGCCGGTGTAGACCGTGCATTCGGCCAAGGCGTCGGCCTTGCCGCCGAAACCGCCGATGCGCTCGATGCCGCGCACGAAGCCGGCCTTGAACACGGTGCGGGCCTGTTCCAGCTCGCGCTTCGTCGGACCGTCCTTGAGCAGGCGGGCCAGTTCCTCGTCGATGATCGCCTCGACCTTCGCCGGGTCGACGCCCTGCTTCACGTCGGCGGTGATCACGAAATTGGAGCTCAGCTGCATCGCGTACGCGGCGGCGGAGACGTTGTCGACGAGCTTGTCCTCATGCAGCAGGCGCTTGTCCAGGCGCGAGGACTTGCTTCCGCCCAGCACCTGCGCGAACAGCTGCAGCTTGTCGAGGTCCGGGGTGCCGGCCTGGGCGACGTTCCATACGCGGTGGATGCGCGCCTGCGGCACCTTGTCGGTCATGGTCGCGCGCGTGGATTTCGCGAGCGGCGCGACGTCGACCTGCGGCTGCGCCATGGTCGGCGTGGCCGGGATGTCGCCGAAGTACTTCGCCACCTTCTGCTTCGCGGTGGCGACGTCGATGTCGCCGGCGAGCACCAGCACGGCGTTGTTCGGCCCGTACCAGGTGCGGAACCAGCCCTTCACGTCGTCGAGCGAGGCGGCGTCGAGGTCCGCCATCGAGCCGATGGTGCTGTGGTGGTACGGATGCGATTTCGGATACAGCGCCTTGCCCAGCGCGTCCCAGACCTGGCCGTAGGGCTGGTTCTCGCCCTCGCGCTTCTCGTTCTGAACGACGCCGCGCTGCTCGTCGAGGGTCTTCTGGTCGATCGCGCCGAGCAGATGGCCCATGCGGTCGGACTCCATCCACAGCGTCATGTCGAGCGCGGTGGTGGGGACGTTCTGGAAGTAGTTGGTGCGGTCGGAATTGGTGGTGCCGTTCATGTCGGTGGCGCCGACCAGTTCGAACGGCTCGAAGTATTCGCCGCGATGGTTCTCCGAACCGTTGAACATCAGGTGTTCGAACAGGTGCGCGAAGCCGGTGCGTCCGGCCGGTTCGTCCTTGCTGCCCACGTGGTACCACAGGTTCACCGCGACGATCGGCGCCTTGCGATCGGTGTGCACGACCACGCGCAGCCCGTTGGGCAGGGTGAATTCCTCGAAGGGAATGTCGACCGTCGCCTTCGGCGCGGCCCACGCGTGCGCCGGGGCGAGCGCGACGCCTCCGAAGGCGGCGGCCAGGGCGAAGGCAAGCGCGGCGATGCGCGGGCGGGACGAAGCGGGCATGGGGGACTCCTGTGGTTCGAACGGGCATCCTAGCCGCCGCCCATGAGAGGGGGCACTAGGCCACAAGTCCCACCGGCCGTAGGAATTTGGCTCGCGTTGGGGTGGGAGGCCGTCGTCGGACGCTCACGCTCCGGCCCCTACACTGGCCGCCCCTTCCCGCCGGAGCTTCGCGATGACGCCTGCGCACCCGCCTCGCCGCAGCCTGGTCACCGGCGCCAATCGGGGGTTGGGACTGGAGTTCGCCCGGCAACTGCTCGCCCGCGGCGACCACGTGGTCGCGACCTGCCGACATCCGGGCAAGGCGAACGCACTCAACCAGCTGGTGGGCGAACATCCGGGACGCCTCCACGTCCTGCCGCTGGACGTGGCCGACCCCCGGTCCCACGCCGAACTGGCGCGCGAGCTGCCGCTGGTGATGGACGGCATCGACCTGCTGATCAACAACGCCGGCGTGCTGCATTCGGGCGAGCGCTTCGGCCATGTGCCGGCGGCGAACCTCGACGACAGCCTCCGCACCAACGCGACCGGCCCGTTCCTGCTCACCCAGGCGCTGGCCGAACGCCTCGTCGATGGCGCGAAGGTCGCGAACCTGTCGTCGGTGCTCGGTTCGGTGGCGTCGGTGGAGGGCTTTCATACGCCCAGCTACGCGATGTCGAAGGCCGCGCAGAACATGGCGACGGCCCTGCTCGCCTCGGCGATGCGCGAGCGCGGCATCGCGGTGGTCGCGCTGCATCCGGGGTGGGTGCAGACCGACATGGGCGGCAGCGGCGCGCAGATCGCGCCCGCCGAATCGGTGCGCGGATTGCTAAAGGTCATCGACGGCCTGCGCATCGCCGACACCGGGGCGTTCTTCGATTACCGCGGAAAGCCCGTGCCGTGGTGACGCGGGCGCGCGTCGCGGCGATCATGCACGCATGTTCGACGTCATCCTCTTCCAGCCGGAAATCCCGCCCAACACGGGCAACGTGATCCGCCTGTGCGCCAACACCGGCGCGCGGCTGCATCTGATCGAACCTCTGGGCTTCACGCTCGAGGACAAGCAGCTCAAGCGCGCGGGACTGGATTACCACGAGTACGCGACGCTGCGGGTGCATGCGGACCTGACCGCGGCGCTGGCGTCGATCACCGCCGCCAACGGCGCGCCGCCGCGGCTGTTCGCGCTGAGCACGCGCGGCACGGTGCGCTTCGATACGCCGCGTTACCAGGCGGGGGATGCCTTCCTGTTCGGGCCGGAAACACGCGGATTGCCGGCGGACGTGCTGGACAGCGTGCCGGCCGCGCAACGCCTGCGGCTGCCGATGCGGCCGGACAACCGCAGCCTCAATCTTTCCAATGCGGTGGCGGTGTGTGTGTTCGAGGCGTGGCGGCAACGAGGGTTCGATGGCAGCGCCTAGGCGCTGACGCCGTCCCGTCCCGACCCGTCCCTTGAAGGGGAGGGCGTCGAAGCGCTACGTCTCAGCGCGCGTCGGCGACGGCAGCGCCCTGCGTCGGTGAATGCAGGTAATCCAGCGTCACCTGCAACAACGCGCGCAGGCCGAGGTCGAGCGCGGATTCGTCCAGCGCGAACTTCGGCGAATGGTTGCTCGGCGCGGTCACCGGATCGATGCCCTTCGCCGTCGCGCCGACGAAGAAGAACATCGACGGCACTTCCTTCGCGTAGTACGAGAAGTCCTCCGCGCCCATCTGCAGCGGCGGTTCGATGACGTTGTCGGCGCCGGCGACGGCCTTCAGGCTCGGGATCATGCGCGCGGTCAGCGCGGGATCGTTCACCGTCACCGGATTGCCGTCCTGGTCCGGCACGCTCGCCTCGGCGGTGGCGCCGTTGGCGACGCTCACGTGTTCGGCGACGTTCTTCAGGTCGGTGAAGATGCGCTGGCGCATGCCCTCGTCGAACGTGCGGATGGTACCGACCAGCTCGACCTCGTCGGGAATGATGTTGTAGCGGATGCCGCCCTTGATCGCGCCGAAACTCACCACTGCCGGGAGCTTGGCGATATCGGTGCGGCGGCTGACGATGGTCTGCGCGGTGCCGATCACGTCGGCCGCGGCGACGATGGGATCGATGCCGCCCCATGGCCGCGAACCATGCGTCTGGCGGCCCTTCACCTTGATGGTGAATTTGTCCGACGCCGCCATCAGCGGCCCCTGGCGAACGCCGATCTGGCCGGCCTGCAACGTCGAGAACACGTGCAGGCCGAACATCGCATCGGGCTTGAAGTCCTTGAACAGGCCTTCTTCCAGCATCAGCGACGCGCCGCCTTCCTCGCCATCGGGCGCGCCCTCCTCGGACGGCTGGAACACCAGCATCACCGAGCCCGGCAGGTCGGCCTTCATCTTCACCAGCGCATCGGCGATGCCGAGCAGGATGCCGGTGTGCGCGTCGTGGCCGCACGCGTGCATGACGCCGACGGTTTCGCCACGGAACGTCGCGGTGGCCCTGGACGCGAACGGCACATCGACCTGTTCGGTCACCGGCAGCGCGTCCATGTCGGCGCGCAGCGCGACCTTCGGGCCGGGCTTGCCGCCTTCGATGATCGCCACCACGCCGTGATGCGCGATGCCGGTCCTCGGCTTCAGGCCGAGCGCGCGCAGGTGTTCGGCGACCTTCGCCGCGGTGCGTTGCTCGCGGTTGGAGAGCTCCGGATGCTGGTGGAAATCGCGTCGCCACGCGACGACCTTCTGCTGCACGGCCTTCGCGGCGGCGGCGACTTCCGGCCGTTCCTGCGGCGCGGCGGCCTGCGCGTGGACGAACAACGGCGTGGCAAGCAGGGCGCTGCTCAGCAGCGCGGGCATCAGGCGCATCGACGGTGACTCCCGGAGTGATGCGCCGATCCTAACCCAGCGGGGGTTTGCGGCAATGGGCCGCCCGCACGCATTTGCAGCCGGGTCAGCGAAGCGAACCGCGCCTCGGCGCAACTCGGTTGCGGTAGTGATGAACGCGCCGCAGCGCGTTGCACCATCAACGTGCAGGCGTCCTTGTGGAACTCGCCGCGGCAACCCGAGTGCGCTTCGCTTACCCGGGCTACAGAAGCGGGCTCAGCTTTTCTTTGCCTTGGCGAACGCGGCTGCCAGCGCGTTGTTCATCGGCGGCGGCGTGTTCGCGCGTGCGGCGTTGAAGCCGCCGCGTGCATCGCGTCCGCCCCGCGGTGCGCCGCCGCGCGGTGCATTGCGATCGTCGCGATCGCCACGCGGCGCCGGCGCGCTGTCGTCGAGGCGACGCGTAAGCGCGATGCGCTTGCGCGCGACATCGACCTCCAGCACCTTCACCTTGACGATGTCGCCGGCCTTGACGACTTCGCGCGGGTCCTTCACGTACTTGTCCGACAGCGCGGAGATGTGGATCAGGCCGTCCTGGTGCACGCCGATGTCAACGAACGCGCCGAACGCGGCGACGTTGCTCACCACCCCTTCCAGGATCATGCCTTCGCGCAGGTCCTTGATGTCTTCCACGCCGTCGGCGAAGCGCGCGGCCTTGAACTCCGGACGCGGATCGCGGCCCGGCTTTTCCAGCTCCTTCAGGATGTCGCGCACCGTCGGCACGCCGAAGGTTTCATCGATGAACTGCTCTGCCTTCAGCGAACGCAACAGCGACGCGTCGCCGATCAACTGCTTCACCTCGCGGCCGCACTGCTTGAGGATGCGCTCGACCACCGGATAGGCCTCCGGATGCACCGACGACGCATCCAGCGGCTGGTCGCCGTCGGCGATGCGCAGGAAGCCGGCGCACTGCTCGAACGTCTTGTCGCCCAGGCGCGGCACTTTCAGCAGTTCCTTGCGCGACTTGAACGCGCCGTTCGCATCGCGATACACGACGATGTTCTGCGCGATCGTCGACGACAGGCCCGACACGCGCGTGAGCAATGCCGCCGAGGCGGTGTTCACGTCGACGCCGACGGCGTTCACGCAGTCCTCGACCTTCGCATCCAGCGCGCGGGCGAGCTTGAACTGGTCCACGTCGTGCTGGTACTGGCCGACGCCGATCGCCTTGGGTTCGATCTTCACCAGTTCCGCGAGCGGATCCTGCAACCGGCGTGCGATCGACACCGCACCGCGCAGCGACACGTCCAGATCCGGGAATTCCTTCGCCGCGAATTCCGACGCCGAATACACCGACGCACCGGCTTCGCTCACGACGATCTTCTGCATCTTCAGCTCCGGCGCGAGCTTGATCAGGTCGCCGGCGAGCTTGTCGGTCTCGCGCGAGGCGGTGCCGTTGCCGATGGCGATCAGTTCCACCGAGTGCTTCGCGCACAGCGCGCGCAGGATCATCAGCGACTGGTCCCACTGGCGCTTGGGTTCGTGCGGATAGATGGTCGCGGTATCGACGAGCTTGCCCGTGCGATCGACCACGGCGACCTTCACGCCGGTGCGCAGGCCTGGATCGAGGCCGAGCACGGCCTTCGGGCCGGCGGGCGCGGCAAGCAGCAGGTCCTTGAGGTTGTCGCCGAAGACGTCGATGGCCTCGGCTTCGGCCTTTTCGCGCGCCTGCGAGAAGAGGTCGAGCGTGAGGTGCAGGTGCAGCTTCGCCTTCCACGTCAGGCGACACGAGTCCATCAGCCACTTGTCGGCCGCGCGGCCCTGCGCCTTGATGCCGGCGTGATGCGCGACGCGGCCTTCGCCCTGCAGGTGGCCGGCGTCGGCATCGGTGCCCGGGTCGAGGTCGATGAACAGGAACTCCTCGCGACGCCCGCGGAACAGCGCGAGCAGGCGGTGCGACGGGATCTTCGACAGCGGTTCGGCGTGATCGAAGTAATCGCGGAACTTCTCCCCGGCCGCTTCCTTGCCTTCGGCCACGCGCGAGCGGATCACGCCAACCTCGCCCAGCCAGGTGCGCAGTTCGCCGACCAGCGCGGCGTCTTCGCCCCAGCGCTCCATCAGGATCGCGCGCGCGCCATCGAGCGCGGCCTTCGCGTCGGCGACGCCCTTTTCGGCATCGACGAAACCGGCGGCGAATTCCTCCGGAACGAGCGTCGGGTCGGCCATCAGTCCATCGGCGAGCGGTTCCAGCCCCGCTTCGCGCGCGATCTGCGCACGCGTGCGGCGCTTGGGCTTGTACGGCAGGTACAGGTCTTCCAGGCGCGCCTTGCTGTCGGCAGCGATGATGTCGGCGCGCAGTTCGTCGGTCATCTTGCCCTGCTCCTCGATGCTGGCGAGCACCGCGACGCGGCGGTCTTCCAGTTCGCGCAGGTACGTCAGGCGCGTTTCGAGGTTGCGAAGCTGCGTGTCGTCGAGACCACCGGTGACCTCCTTGCGGTAGCGCGCGATGAACGGGACGGTGGCGCCCTCGTCGAGCAGCGCGATGGCGGCCTGCGCCTGCTGCGGTTGTGCGTTGATTTCCTCGGCGATGAGGCGGGCGATCTTTGCGGCGACTTGCTTGGTGTGCTGCATTGCTTCCAATCGTCAAAGCCCGGCGAATCCGGGAGAGGGGCGATTGTCGCAATGTGCACCGCGGCGCGGTACCCGTTGACATCGCCGCGCGCCCTCATTCGGACAGGTCCAGCACCGGAAGGCCGTATTCAGCGCACCAGGCCTCGTACGCGCGGCGTTGCGAATGCGCGTCCGCGCGGGATGTCACGCTGTTGTCCGGGCCGAGGAACTCCACCGCGCCGATCACGACCACCAGCGCGGTCATCTCCTCGTCGCCGGTCACGCGCCACCAGTCGGTGTTGCCGGGCGGCTCGTAGACGTAATCGCCCGGGCCGATCACCTCGCCGGTGCAGAGCGTGCGCGTGCCGGCGAGGTTGTACGCGTGGATTTCGCCGGTGTGGCGATGCAACGGCATGATCGCGCCGGGCGTCATGCGCAGCAGTTCGACGAAACCGCGACCGCCTTCGAGGAAGCGCAGCGGTTTCCAGGATTTCTGCGGCGACATCGGGATCCACGGCGTGCCCGCCGCGGCGGCGACGCGAGCGGGGAGGAAGTCGTCGAGCGGGCGATGGCGTGCGGTCATGGGGCGCTCCGGATGCGGTGGTCGATGTCGATACCGTAGGCTTCGACTGGACCCATCGGCGGACCAGTTGCGATGACCTCCACAGAACCAGTTTTCGAGTTCCCCCTGGACCTGGGCGGGATCGCGGCGACCGGCCGCACGCGGGCGCTGCACGAGGCGCTGCGCGCGGCGATCCTCGACCGCCGCCTGCGTGCCGGGACCGGGCTGCCGTCCACGCGTCGCGTCGCGAACGCCTACGGGATCGCCCGAAACACCGTCATCGCCGCGTACGACCTGCTGGTCGCCGAGGGGTACGTGATCACCCGCGCGGGGGCGAAGACGGTCGTCGCGGAGGTCGCATCCCGCCCGGCGGCGCAGGCCCCGCGGCTCGCCGACGGCCACCTGCGCGCGCGCTGGCAGCCGCCGGCGTGGAGCAGCGCGGTGTCGAGCGGCGATGCGTGGACGCCCGGTTTCCGACTGGGCGTGCCGGACCATCGCGAAGTGCCGTTCGACGTGTGGCGCCGGCTGCTCGCGCGCGCCTTCCACCCGCGTCACGGCGCCGCCTTCGGATACCAGCCGCCGCACGGCCGGCCACGCCTGCGCGAGGCGATCGCCGGACACGTGTCGTTCGCGCGCGCGGTGGCGTGCCGCGCGGAGGACGTGGTGGTGACGTCCGGCGCGCGGCAGGCGTTCGACCTGCTCGCGCGGTTGCTGGTGGTGCCCGGGCGCACCGTGGTCGCGGTCGAGGACCCGGGGTATCCGACCGTGGGCGCGACCATGGCGGCGGCCGGCGCCGATGTCGTGCCGGTACCCGTGGACGGCGAAGGCCTGCGCGTGGACGCGCTGCCGCGCGAGGCGCGCATCGTCTACGTGACGCCGTCGCACCAGTATCCGACGGGCGTGGCGATGTCGATGGCGCGCCGCCGTGCGTTGCTGGATTTCGCGCGCGAACGCGATGCGCTGGTGATCGAGGACGATTACGACGGCGAATTCCGCTATGGCGCGCGGCCACTCGATGCGTTGCAGACGCTCGATCGCGAAGGTCGCGTGGTGTATGTCGGCACGTTCTCCAAGAGCCTGTTCCCGTCGTTGCGCATGGGCTACGTGGTGGCGCCGGAATGGCTGCGCGACGCGTTCGCCGCCGCGAAGGAACGCGCGGACACCTGCGGCAACGTGCAGGTGCAGGACGCGCTGGCGGAGTTCATCCTCGAAGGTCATCTCGCGCGGCATGTGCGGCGGATGCGGCGCGTGTATGCGGGCCGGCGGACGGCGTTGTTCGAGATGCTGGACGGGCCGTTGTCGCGGTGGTTCGAAGCGGTGCCGTCGGAAGCGGGGATCCACGTCGCGGCCCGGTTCGTCGATGCGGATTCCGCGGACGCGTTGCTGCCGCGCGTGCGTGAGCATGCGGTGGGCGCGATGCCGCTACGGACGTTGTCGCGGCGGGAAGATGCATTGCATGGGGTGGCGTTCGGGATCGGGTGCGTGGATGAATCGATGATCCGGGAGCGGTTGGAGGTGCTGGCGGGGGTGCTGCGGCGATGACAGGCGGCATTGCTTGTCCCCCTCCCCTGCCTGCAGGGGAGGGAGTGCGTGTGTCACGCCGCGATCGCCGCCAGATGACGCTCGAACGACGCATCCACCGCCGCGCGACCATTCCCGATGATGTTGCGACCCCACGTGAAGCCATATACGTCGGCGAAGTCGACGCCATCGAGCAGCGCGCGCATCGCATGCACGTCGCGCGTCTTCATCGGGATGTAGTTCGGATAGCTGTACATGAAGGTGACATGCCGCCGGTCGAGCACGACCTGCAACGCATCGCCCGGGAAGAGCGCGCCGCCTTCGCGCGGGCCGCCGTTCCAGTGCAGCGCCGTACTGCCGTCAAAGTGGCCGCCGACGCGCAGCAGCGTGACGTCGTCCGACAATCGCAGCGCATCGCCGCGCCAGAACCCGATGCGATCGGAGGGACGCTGGACCCACGCGCGATCGGCTTCGTGCAGCAGGATCGGCACGCCGCCGAGCGCCTCGCTCCACTCCACCATCGCACTGTAGAAATGCGGGTGCGAGATGACGATGCGATCCACGCCACCGCGCGCGTTCAAAGCGGCGACCGCCTCATCGGTCACCAGGCTCACGCATTCCCACATCAGGTGGCCGGCGCCGGTGGGCAGCAGCAGCGCGCGCTGCGGGATCGCGAAGTCGCCGGCGATGCCGATGCCGAGCAGGCCCGCGTCGTCCTCGATGCGCAGCTTGAAGCGACGCGCGAGTTCCTCATGCGTGGTCCAGCGCTGGCCATGCCAGCCGACGTACTGGCGTTCGTCCTCGCAGATGGGGCAATGCGACGGCGGCGTGGCGCCTTGCGCGAACTGGGTGCCGCAGGTTTCGCAGATGAAGCGGGGCATGGTCGTGGCCTCGATGATGTCGGGGCCAGACTAGGAAGCGGGCGGTGCGGCGCGTGGGCCAGTTCGTGCGGAATGGCAGGAACCAGTCCGTCGTCGCGCCGTTGTAGCCCGGATAGGCGGAGCGATCCGGGGCTTGAGACGTCGGGGAAACCCGGGTGCGCTTCGCTTACCCGGGCTACAAAAGCTTCATTGCGGAGGTGCCAGCAGCTCCCGGGCATCGAGGAAGCCATCGCGATTGCCGTCCTGCCGCCCGAACCGCTCCGCCACCGTCCGGCGATGATCGGCGAGGCTCACCGGCCGGCCGCGCCCGCCGGGCAGTTCGTCGGGTGTCAGCACGCCGTCGCCGTTCGCATCCATGCGCGTGAAGGCGTAGCTGAGCCAGTCCTGGTATTCGGCAAGGGACACGCGTCCGTCCCCATCGGCGTCCATGCGAGCGAGGTAATCGGTGCTGGCGTCCACCGCACCGGCATTCGCCGGCGCGACCGGTTCGGACGGAGCCGTAGGCGCTGGCGCCGCCGGCGCGCGATTCAGGCGCAACGGAATCGATTGTGCCGACGCGTCGAACGCGCACGCCAGCGCGAGGCACAGCAAAAGGCCCGCGCGTTTCCGCGCGGGCCTGCGTGTGGCGATGCGATCCATCGCGATCACCGGCAACGACCTCAGGCCGTGCGTGCCGGCACGATCGCGTAGCCCTTCAGGCGCGCGGAGAACTGCTGCAACGCCTGGATGCCGCTGGCTTCGGCTTCGGTGCACCACGCGTGCAGCTTGGCGAGCGTGGCCTGCGCGTCGTGCGAGCGGTCGTCGAGCACCTGCGCCAGGCGCTGGCGGAATTCGGCCAGCGTGGCCATCTTCGGGCGCTCGGCGAGCCACGCCTGCAGCTTCGCGCGTTTGTCCTCGTCGAGCCAGCGGCCGTCGTCGGCGAGGCCCTGGCGCATGTGGCGCGGCAGCTTGAGCTTGGCTTCACGCAGCGCGGGCAGGGTGACGTTGCGGTAGTAGTCGGTCATCGCCTGGAAGCGGATCGCCAGCAGCGCCTTGAGCGTTTCGCCGTCGGGAATGGCGATGTTCGGGCGCACGTCCAGCGTCGGCGCGACGCGCAGCACCTTCGCCAGGCGCACCTTTTCCAGCAGCTTGATCGCGCTCCAGCCGATGTCGAATTCCCACTTGCGCAGCGCGAACTTCGCCGACGACGGGAATGCGTGGTGGTTGTTGTGCAGCTCCTCGCCGCCGATCCAGAAGCCCCACGGCGTGAGGTTGGTCGCGGTGTCGGTGGTCTCGAAGTTGCGATAGCCCCACCAGTGGCCCAGGCCGTTGACCACGCCCGCGGCCCAGAACGGGATCCACAACATCTGCACGGCCCACAGCGCGACGCCCCACATGCCGAACAGGACGAAGTTGACCAGCAGCATCAGCACCGGGCCCATCGTCGCGTGCGGCGTGTAGAGGTGGCGCTCGATCCAGTCGTCCGGGCAGCCCTTGCCGTACTTCTCGATGTCCTCGCGCTGCGCGCGCGCCTCGCGGTACAGCTCCACGCCGCGCCACATCACCGTGTCGATGCCCTTGAACTGCGGGCTGTGCGGATCTTCCTCGGTCTCGCACTTGGCGTGGTGCTTGCGATGGATCGCCGCCCACTCGCGCGTGATCATCGAGGTGGTGAGCCAGCTCCAGAAGCGGAAGAAATGCGCGAGCACGGGATGGAAATCCACTGCGCGATGCGCCATCGACCGGTGCAGGTAGAGCGTGACGGAAAAGATCGTCAGCTGGGTGACCACCAGCAGGTAGATCAGCAGTTCACCCCAACTGGCCTGCAGGAGGCCGGCAGCGATGAAATCGAGCAGGGACAGGGACATTCTTCGACTCCGCGAACGCCGGCGCAGCGCGCTTTCCGGCAAGGATTCCGACCGGGCTTGCGCGCGGCCTGGAAGGATGATGCCAGCCGTGCGCCACCGTTCGCGCCGGTATGGCGTGGTTGTGTGATGGGGTCGTTCAGTCCGTCGTGCAAGCGTCGCGGCGTTCAGCCACGTGACGCGCGATGTGCCGGCGCGCGCGCTGCAACGCCGGTTGCGCGCGCTCGCGCAGCGAGTGGCGATCGTCCTTGCTGAACGGGGAATCGCGGCGGCAATGGTCCAGCAGCAGGGCGAGGTCTTGCGCCTGCCCGAGGCGATGGGTGGTCTGCCGGTCGAAACGGTCCGAATCAGGCGGAACCGGCACGCCGACGGCCTCCAGCGCGCGGCGCTGGTGCGCGGCACGGCGGGCCCGGCGACGCCAGCGGTGCCAGTCCTCGTCCTCCCCGCTTTCGCAGGCGCGCAGGCGCGCTTCGTGCGAACGCAGGTCGCTGTCGGCGATCGCCATGCGCAGGCCGGCGGGCGTGGATCGCGTCCAGTCCAGCGCGGGCAGCGCGGCGCCGAGGACGTCGAGCATCGCGCGCCGCGCGTGCAGGCCCGGGTCCGAACGCGTGGCCGCTCCGGCGATGCGCGCACGCGCGGCGATGGCGGCCTCGCGGGCGCGCTGCAGCACCTTGCGCGTGTCGTCCTTGCGTTCGCGGGCGAGCAGCCGGTCGAGCACCTCGACCAGCGCGTGCGCGTCGCGCAGGAACGACAGGCTGCGATTGAGCGTGCGCAGTTCGCGATCGATCAGCCCCGCGCCGGGCCCGAGCAGGCCGTCGCCCAGCGCGAGGATGGCCCGCGCGCGGCGGATCGCCTTGCGCGCCTGGTGGACGCCTTCATGAAGGTCGGGATCGGCCAGCGATTCGCGTGCGCTTTCCAGTTCGGCGCACGCGAGAGCGCACAGCGCCGGCCCCGGCACCGCCGGAGGCGTCGCGGACGCCTTGTCGAGCGCACTTGCCGCACCCATCCATCGGACTCCGGTCGCAGGCGGACAGCACGCAACCGATAGTACCCTCGCCCCGATGCCCGAACTTCCCGAAGTCGAAACCACCCGTCGCGGCCTCGCGCCGCACGTCGAAGGCCGCCGCGTGACCGGCGTCGTCCTGCGCCGGCCGGACCTGCGCTGGCCGATTCCCTACGAGGTCGTGAGCCTGCTCCCCGGCCAGCGCGTGCAGGCGGTGCGCCGTCGCGCCAAATACCTGCTGCTGGACACCGCGGCCGGCAGCGCGCTGCTGCACCTGGGCATGTCCGGCAGCCTGCGCGTGCTGCCCGCCGACACGCCGGTGCGCGCGCACGACCATGTCGACATCGAGCTCGATGCCACCGGTCGACAAGGCGCGCGCGTGCTGCGATTCAACGACCCGCGCCGCTTCGGCTGCCTGCTGTGGCAGCCGCCGGGCGAAACCCACGAACTGCTCGCCGGGCTGGGCCCGGAACCGCTTTCGGACGAGTTCGACGGCGATTACCTGTTCGCCCTGAGCCGAGGCCGCAACGCACCCGTGAAGACTTTCCTGATGGACCAGCGGGTGGTTGTCGGCGTCGGCAACATCTACGCGGCCGAGGCGCTGTTCGCCGCGGGAATCTCGCCGCTGCGCGCTGCCGGCAAGGTCTCGCGCGAGCGCTACCAGCGACTCGCCGACGAGATCCGCCGCGTCCTGGGCCACGCCATCGAACGCGGCGGAACCACGCTGCGGGACTTCCTGGCCCCGGACGGCGCGCCGGGCTACTTCGAGCAGGAACTCTCCGCCTACGGCCGCGGCGGCGAACCCTGCCCGCGTTGCGGACGGCTGCTGAAACAGGCGTCGATCGGCCAGCGCACCACGGTCTGGTGCGGCCATTGCCAGAAGTAGGTCGGACTCGACAGCGGTTCCGGACGGGCGTTCCGAGAGGAGCCTGTCGGAAAAAACTGAGGGTATTTCGAGTGAAATCCTGACGCGACTATTTCGTGGTGACAGTCACGGAAAAGCGTATAGTCCGGAGCACTGCGCACGGGGCTGCCCATGGCCGATACCGCCGATATCACGCTGCTGCTGGATGCCGCACGGGAAGGGGACCGTGGCGCCCTGGATCGCGTCCTGGCGACGCTCTACCAGGAACTGCACACGATGGCGCGCCGGCAGCTTGCCGGCCAGCACGGCCAGACGCTCGACGCGACCGCGCTGGTGCACGAGGCCTACCTCAAGCTGATCGGCCGCCGCGAGGCGCAGTTCGACGATCGCGCGCATTTCTTCGCCTATGCCGCCTCCGCCATGCGCAGCGTGGTGGTCGATTACGCGCGGCAACGCCTGGCGCAGAAGCGCGGCGGCGACCTGCATCGGGTGACGGAGCTTCCCGACGACGTCGAGGGCGGCCTGCGCCTGGACGAGGACACGCTCGGCCTCGACACCGCGCTGACCAAGCTCGCCGCCGTCGATCCGCGCCTGGCGCAGGTGGTGGAACTTCGTTATTTCGCCGGACTGTCGGAACTGGAAATCGCCGCGCTGCTGGAACGTTCCGAGCGCAGCATCCGCCGCGACTGGCAGAAGGCGCGGTTGTTTCTGCTGGCATCCCTGAAGGAGTAACGGCGGGGAACGAGTGCGGAGGAACGTGAAACGAGTAAGTGCGCCTGCGCCCGCAGTGCCCCGGTTCGTGATTCCCCGATCGTCTCCCGCTCCTCGTTTCTAGTTCCTGAGCCCCCATGGATCCCGAGCGCTGGCAACGCATCTCCCCGCTGCTCGACGCGCTCTTCGAACTGGAGCCGCCGGCGCGCGAGCTGCGCCTGGCGCAATTGCGCGATGAGGATCCCGCGCTCGCCGATGAGCTGCAGACGCTCATCACGCTCGACGAAAGCCACGAGGATTTCCTTTCCGAACCGCTGATCCCGCCGCTGTCGGCGCTGCGCGCCGGCGGCGAGGTCGGACCGTATCGCCTGGAACGCCTGCTCGGCGAAGGCGGCATGGGCCAGGTGTGGCTGGCCGCGCGCGCCGATGGTCTTTACCAGCGCCGCGTCGCGCTGAAACTGCTGCGCCCGGGCCTGGCCGACAGCAACCTGCGCCTGCGCTTCTCGCGCGAACGGCAGATCCTCGCGCGCCTCGCGCATCCGCACATCGCGCGCCTGCTCGATGCGGGCATCAGCAGCGACGGTCTGCCCTATCTCGCGCTGGAATACGTCGAAGGCGAACCGATCACCGATTACTGCCGCAACCACCTGCTGCCGCTCGAGCACCGGTTGCGCATGTTCCACCAGATCTGCGACGCGGTGAGCCACGCGCACGCGAACCTGATCGTGCATCGCGATCTCAAGCCGTCGAACATCCTGGTGACGCCCAGCGGCGACGTGCGGCTGCTGGATTTCGGCATCGCCAAGCTGCTCGATTCCGATGCGCCGATGATCGAGCAGACGCGCACCGGCGTGCGCGCGTTCACCCTGCACTACGCCGCGCCCGAACAGGTGCGCGGCGAGCCGGTCACGACGATGACCGACGTGTACGCGCTGGGCGTGGTGCTGTTCGAACTGCTCACCGACACCAAGCCGTATCGCCTCAAACGACAGACCGACGCGGAGTGGGAGGAGGCGATCCTCGCCGCCGATCCGCAGCGGCCTTCGCAGACCGTGCTGCGTAGCGCGGAGGACGCCGGCGCCGACGTGCACGCGCTGCGGCGTCAGGCGCGCATGCTCGCCGGCGACCTCGACAACATCGTGCTGAAGACGTTGTCCAAGCGCCCGGAACAACGCTATCCGTCGGTGGAGGCGCTCGCGCTCGATCTCAGCCGCTACGAAGCCGGGCGCCCCGTGCAGGCGCGTCCGCAGAACGTGGGCTATCGTTTCGGCAAATACCTCCGCCGGCATCGCTGGTCATTGGCGACCGGCGCGCTGGTGGCGATCGTGCTGAGCGCGGCGCTGGCGATCGTCGCCTGGCAGGCGCGCCAGGCGGTGGCCGAAGCGGGTCGCGCGCAGGCGATGCAGGACTTCATGGTCGGCGTGTTCGAAAGCGCGCGCGGCACACCCGAAGGCCAGGCGCTCGACCTGCGCGGGCTGCTCGACGGCTCGCTCGAACGCGGCAATCGCGAACTCGCGCTACAGCCGCGCGCACGCGCGGAACTGCTGGGCGTGATCGCGCGGCTGCGCATCGGCCTGGGCGATTACCGCGAAGCGCTGGCGCTGCTGAACCGCCAGGCGGTGATCCTGGACACCGCCGCGGACGTGCCGGTGAGCCTGCAACTGGAATCGCTGACGCAACGCGGACAGGCGCTGCGCCTGCTCGGCGAGGCGCGGCAGTGCATCGGCCTGATGCAGCCCGCGCTGGCGACGGCGCGTCGCGAACAGGCGCAACTGCCGCCGCAGGTGAGCGAGTTCTACTCGCAGCTGGGCCGCTGCCGCCGCGACAACGGCGAGCGCCAGGGCGCGCGCCAGCTGTTCGAACGCTCGCTTGCGTTGCGGCGCGATGATCGCGACGACGTGGGCACCGTCGAGAACCTCATCGATCTTGCGAACCTGCAGGCCGACGCCGGTCAGTCGGGCGCGGCGTTGCAGGGCTACGAGCAGGCGCGCGATCAGCTTCAGCAGAAGGTCGGCGCGCGGCATGCGCTGATGGTGGAGATCGGATCGCGCATGGCGTCGCTGCGCCAGGGCCTGGGCCAGACCGACACCGCCGAACGCTCCGCCGCGGACGCCTTCGCGCTGGCACTGGAGGTGTACGGCGCGCAGCATCCGGCCACCCTTTCGCTGCGCCGCCAGCTCGCCGGCCTGCACATCGAACAGGGCCGCTACGCGCAGGCCGAGCGCGAACTGCGCGAGGCGATCGCCATGCAGAAGCGGCGCGTGGGAGTCGAAGGCGATCCGGGCGAGGCGCGACGCGGCGCCAGCGAACTGGGACGACTGGAGCGGCAACTCGGTCGGGTCGCGTGGGAACGCGGCAACGTCGCCACGGCGCTGGCGTCGATGCAGCGCGCGGTGACGCTCGCGCGCCGCGAAGGCGATGAGATGCGGCTGGCCGACGCGTTGTTCGATCAGGCACGCCTGCTGCATGCGAGCGGGCGCGATCGCGCCGCGCTCACCTCGATCGGCGAGGCGCGCGAACTCCGCATCGCGCAGTTCGGACCGCGCCATGCGCTGGTCGGCGACAGCGATCGGCTGCTGGGGCAGATCGAACTGTCGCTCGGCCAACACGACCAGGGCATGGCGCACCTCGCGCAGGCGGTCACGCTCACCCGCAGCGGTTATGGCAGCACGCATCCGAACACGCGCGAGGCGGAACTCGCCCTCGCCCGCGCGCAGGCGCTGGACGGCGACGACGGCGCGCTGACGCGGCTCGACGCACTCGCCGGCCTGTCGCACAGCGACCTCGACCTGCGCCGCACCGCGTGGCGCGCGCAGGCCTATGCCGCGCAGCTGCGCTGCCACGGACCCGATCGCGATCCGGCAATGGCGCGGCTGGACACCTTGCAGGAACAGCTGCGGGACGCACAGCCGGACGGCGGGGCGATTCCGCGGGAAGTGGCGGCGATCGTGCGCGGGTGCGGGTGATCTCGTCCGAGCGGCGCGCCGAGTCGCGGGAAAATGTCGCCTCGACTATTGAATCAAGGCAGCCGACCTTGCGGACTTCATCGCAAGGAACGGGGTGTGCATGGCTGCTCAATCCGAAATCCGATTCCGATTCGAAGTTCCTGGCGGGCCCGTATTTGACATCGTCCGGTTCGAACTGAGAGAAGGGCTTTCCGAACCATTCCGTCTGGAACTGGAGCTGTCCAGCGCGGATTCCGACATTGATCTGGATTCGCTGCTTGATGTCGACGCGACCTTTACGATCGAGCGGGACGACCTGGCTGTGCGGGCGCTTCACGGAAGCGTGTCGTTGTTCGAGCAGTGCGTGGCCGGATTCAGACGCACGCGCTACCGCGTAGTCGTCGAACCGTCTCTGGCGAGGCTGCGCCTATGGCATGGCAGCCGCATTCATCAGCAACTTTCCGTTCCGGACATTCTCAAGATCCGGTTGAAGGACCGCGGCCAACAGGGTCGCTTCGTGGCGTCGCGATCGCACGAAGTGCGCGAGTACTGCATTCAACACCGCGAGACGGACTTCGCGTTCTTTGCCCGACTCGCAGCCGAGGAGGGCTTCGTCTTCTTCTTCGACGCTTTCGCGCAGTCGCAGCTGGTGCTGACCGATTCACTGTTGGCGGCTCCGCGACTCCCCGATCCGGACGATATCGGCACGGTGGTGTACCAACCCCAGGCCGGTGGCGATGCGCCCGAACCAAGGCTGTGGCAGTTCGCGCTTCGCCGGGAACTTGCGCCGACGCAGGTCACCCAACGCGACAATACATTCAGGAATCCGGACTACTCGCTGGAACACGCCAGCATCGCGCGCGACGCGATCGGCCGGTACGAACACTACGATTTCCCCGGAAGATACAAGCGCGATCAATCGGGAAAGCCCTTTACCGCGACGAAGCTGCAACAGCTTCGCACCGGTGCAACCATCGCCACGCTCGCGGGCGACGATGCGCGTCTCTGGCCCGGGCTCGCGTTCCTGCTGGAAGGACACCCTGGCGACGCGCTCAATCGCGACTGGCGCGTCATCGCCATGCGCCACTCCGGCCGGCAGGACGTCTCGCAGGAAGAGGACGGCGCGCAAGCGAACCAGGGAACGTATTACGAGTACACCGCCGAGGCCGTCCCCGGCCACATGGAATGGCGCCCTCCTGCATTGCCGCGCCCGGTGATGGACGGGGTACAGATCGCCCACGTTGTCGGCGAAAAAGGGGAGGAGATCTACCCGGACGAGCACGGCCGCGTGAAAGTCTGGTTCCCGTGGGATCGGCAAGCACCCATGGAGAACAGCTCGTGCTGGATCCGCGTCTCGGAGAACTGGGCGGGGGCCGGCTTTGGTACGTTGTTCCTGCCCCGGGTGGGCCAGGAAGTCATCGTCGATTTTGTGAACGGCGATCCTGATCAACCGATCGTAACCGGACGCACGTTTCATGCCGCCAATCGGCCACCCCTTGCCCTGCCTGGCCTCAAGACGGTCAGTACGATTCGCAGCCGCGAACACAAGGGCAGCGGTCATAACGAGCTGCTGATCGACGACACGAGCGGCGAATTGAAGGCACAACTGCACAGCAGCCACGGCGCGACGCAGTTGAACATCGGCAATCTCACCCACGCGCGAACACCCGACGGACGTGGTGAGCCACGCGGCGAAGGCTTCGAGCTGCGCAGCGATCAGGCCGGAGCGCTGCGCGCCAGCTCGCTGCTGTTCAGCGCCTATGCGCGTGAACTCGCCCGAGGCCGTCAGCTCGACGTATCCGAGCTGCTGGACCTCCTGCACAAGTTCAACGAAGACGTTGCCGCCCTGTTGGATACGGCCGCACAACATCAGGCACCCGCCGCCGATCACTCGGCCCGATCAACGGCACTGGATGCGATACGACAACTCGGTGCAGGTGCCAACGATCGGCCCGGGGAAGCCGGCGCCAAGGCGATCATCGCGCTCGGCGCTCCCGACGGCATCGTCGCGGGCACTCCGCAAACCATGCTGCTTGCCGCCGGTGAGAACATCGAGGTATCCGCTCAGCACGACATGAGTGCGACGGCCAGTCAGCGCATTCGCATCACGGCAGGTCACGGCATCAGCCAGTTCGCCTACGACGGCGGCATCGCCCAGATCGCCCACCGCGACGACATCGACTTTCAGGCGCAACACGGCCACCTGCGCGCGCAGGCGGCCGAGAACATGCAGCTGGGCGCGAAGCACGTGGTCGTCCACGGCGCCGAGCGTCTGACGTTCATGTGCGGTGGCGCCTACCTGACCATGTCGGGCGGCAACATCGAGTTGGGATGCCCGGGCAAGTTCACCGTCAAGGCCGACGTCGATCGTACCGGCCCGGCATCGCTGGAAGAGGCGCTCGCCTCGTTCGGCCATGTGGACACCGCCGGCCGATTCGGCCTGGTCACGCCGGATGGAACGCAGCCCATCCCCGATCGGCGATTCCGGATCACGCTGGACGACGGTGCAGTCATGGAGGGCCGCACCGACGCGCAAGGATTGACGCCACTGCTGCAACGCGACGCGCTGCGCATCGCACAACTGGAGGTGTTCGATGACGAAGCCGAATGACGCCGCACCGGTGGCGACCGCGAAGCTGTGCACGCTTCCGGGCGGCACCACGGTGAAAGTACCGCTGCCGCTGCCCAAGCCGGGCATCGTGATCCTCATCCATGGCGTCAACGACGTCGGCGAAGCCTACGTGGAGCAGGAGAAGGGCCTCTGCCAGGGGCTTGGCGAACGGCTCGATCGGCAGTATCCCGGCAGCCAGCTGCGCCCGGCGCGGTACCGTGTGCCCACCGCGAAGGACCGGGACGCGAGCGATCCTGACGCGGTGTACTTCCGGCGCGACCACACGAAGGGCGAGGTCAACAGTCCGGTCATTCCGTTCTATTGGGGATTTCGCGAAGAAGAAGGCGGCTACACCGACAAGCGCGGTCGATTCATTCCATGGATCGACAGAAGGCAGCGCCACGGCGAATACCTCGACCGCTACGGGAATCGTCTGGACAAGGACGGCGCCAAGAACGGTGGGCCGTTCGCCAACGCCACCACGACCGTGCCCGACATGTGGCAGCCCGGATTCAGCGGGAAGATGGGCCCGACGCCGATTTCGTCGAAGCACGTCAGCCCCGGCGCCACCCGTCCTCTGCTGCAGGCTCCATCGCGGCACTACATGGTGCTCGCGGCGCAGCGCCTGGCGATGCTGGTCCGCATGGTGCGCGGCAATTCGCCGGACGACACGATCAACGTCGTCGCACACAGCCAGGGCTGCCTGATCACCCTGCTCGCCAACGCCTTCCTGGAGGAGTCCGGCGACCGCCCCATCGATACGCTGGTGATGAATCATCCGCCCTACGGCTTGTTCGAAACGTTCGCCGAGGGCATGGAGCTGGGCCAGTTGCAGCAGACGACGCCTGCCCGGCTCGCCACGTTGCAGAACATCGTGCGCTTCATGACGGGCACGCAGCATTCACAGCCCGCCTTCGCGCGGCTGGGCGGACCGGGCTGCGCGAAGGGCGTCGTCGCGGGCGGCCAATGGCAACCCAACGCCGCCGTCAAACGCGTCGAGGGCAGGCCGGTGCCGTTCGTGGAGCGCGACAACCGCGGCAAGGTCTACCTGTACTTCTGTCCCGACGATCAGACCGTCGCCTTGTTCAACGTCCAGGGCATCGACTGGCAGGGCGTACCGGACGAAGTCCAGGCGCTGGATGCCGCCGCGTACCAGCGGTGGGAGCAGGCGCGGCTCTACGGAACGGCGCCGCCGGCGGCGGAGTCCTACGCCCGCAAGGTGTCGGCCTTGCCGACGCTGGGCGAGCGCTTCCGCCAGCGCTGCTTCACCCGCCGCGTGCGCGACGGCCGTCCGCTGCTGGTCGGGGCGCCACCCGGCCCTTACGTGCTGGAAACCTGGAACGAGAACGCCTGGACCGGCACCACGCTGACCGCAACGGACAAGGCCGGTCGCGGCGGCTTCTGGTCCGGCCAGCAGGTGCGCATCACCGGCGAAGCACTGTCACCGCCGCTCAAACCGCACCTCGGGCCGGCGTGGCAGGAACTCTCGCCGATCGACGCCTCCATCGCCATCACACAGGATCTGAAGCCGGAAGAGACCCCGGAACAGGGCCGTCGACGCTGGATGGACACGCAGGGCACCGACGACAACAAGAACTCCTTCCACTCCAGCATCGTCGCCAATGCGCAGCACAGTCGCTATGTCACCGCGTACGACCTGGCGATCGGGCAGGCGAAGGCAATCGATGACCCGGTGTATCACCTGTATTTGTGTCTCGTGGCGGATTGGAGGACGGATTGGAAAAAGGTCCGCCAGAAGGCTGACGACGACCCGGAACTCTCGGAGAAGGAGAGAGATCTCTATAGGAAGGCGCTCGATCTAATCAAGAACGAGTCCGGGGCTCCTCGGGAGCTGATCAACGCAACTGCTGCCTATCGTCAAACAGGGCAGCTGCCTGTGAAGTGGGCAAAGTGCGAGCTACCTCGCTTGGTGGTAAGCCAAACCCTGGCGGCTCGCGCAGGTGGTCAGCAACCGTCCACGGGGGACACACGTCACGCTGCGGCCCTCCAGGATGCAATGGAAGAACAAGCTCATTCGACAGCGCTGCGCGAGCAGCACGATGCGCGCGTCGCAGCGGACAACGCCGTGCTCGACCGACTTCTGCGTGGGGCCTGACCGTGCATCGACCTACACGTCTCGTGTTCTCATTGCTGCTGCTCTGTCTGGCGGCCTGCACATCGACCAGTTCCACGAGCGACGACAAGCAAAGCTGGCTCGCTGCAGCCGAGCGATGGATGCCAGACCCGCTGGCTTTCGATCGTGCACCGCCACGGCCGGCCGATTATGACTCGAAGCAGTCACCTGATGATTTCGCCGGCCTGAGCCGCAATACCTGGCCCGGCGCTCCGATGCCCTCACCCATTCCCGAGGCACCGCGCATGAGTGCAGAAGAACGCTTGACTACGCTGGACGTTGTTGGTGTCGGACTCTCTATCGAGATGTACCGCCAAGGAGAAGTCTGGAGTGAGGTCAAGAAGGCGACTAACTTTCATCAAAATGTCTTGCCTTCGGATGATGACCCCGCGTGGGAACATGCGGGCAGCTGGGGAATTGCCGAACAGCGCCAAGCACAAACTTTGGAACTTGCTCTGTACGACATGGTGGAGGCATGGCCAATTCCGGCAGTGGCGGTGTTCCGGGAGCCAGAACGCGCCATGGATGAGGAAATGCAGGCCTACTACGAGCGTTACCTCGATAGCATGCGCATGCCTGCCGGGCTGCACTGGAGCCAGATCAATCAGATCGGGACCATCTACAACAACAATCCTGACGAGGTAGTGGAGGGCGTGTTCCGTACCTTTGAGCGTCATCCGGACATTCCAGCCCTCTTGGTCTACGTTGAAGGCCCTTGGGGAGGACCGTACAGCGGTGGACGCAGACGAAGGGAGAATCCTTCTGCCGCTTCTAGCGCCCTGCTCCTCGCCCGCCGCGAACGCGTCGAATGGCTGCGCCCGTTCGCACCCTATACGCAGATCAATGGCAACCCGCTGTATCCGGGTTTCCATGCATGGGAAAGCACCCCACCTCGTCCGTTCAAGCCAACGCCGTTCTTTCCCACACCGTGGACACGCGCACACTTCAAGCAATGGGACGAGATGCCCACTCTCGCGACGCTGCACCGCCCTGTCGTCGCGCGGCGCGTCGATGAACACGACAAGCCGCTCAGGCAACGCGAGCAGCAGGCCGCCTTGGAGCAAGCCTGGGCCACGATGGTCCAGACCGCCGCACCCGCACGCGTGTTCTTCGACGCCGGCCGTCCGGGCGCAGGCATGGCGGAGCTGGCACCGGTGCTGCGGCAGGCCGGCAGTCCGCTGGATCTGACCGAACCCGACGAGGGCATCGACGTGACCGCGCGCCTGGGCGACACCGGCACCGCCGCACCCTTCGTCGCCTTGGCATTAGCGACCATGGCTACCGCCGAATCCGGCTCGCCCAGTGCCGTCATCCCGCTGCGACGAAAGGATGAAGCGAGCTTCTTCCTGATCACACCCGCGCAGGCGCAACCCGAGGACCGCTTCGAACCGAAACTGCGCCCGCAGCAGTCCACCGAACCCGACTTGCCCCGCAAGCGTGAAGCCGAAGTATCGCGCGAGCCCATGATCTATCCGGATCGCCGCCTCATCGATGGCGAACTTGATCCGATCAGGATGCTGGGCGCTGGTAACGCGTCCGATCCAGTCGCATAGGCGCAGGAAGGCGCTCGCCATTCCACCTTCGCGGAATGGCGAGGCGAACGCCGTGTGGGAACACGCAAGCGCAGCGACGAAGGCGTCCCTGCCTTCGCTTTGCCACCGTGGTTACTTCTTCAGCTCGATCACCAGCGTGCGCACCGGCTTGTCGCCCGCGTTCAGCGTGTCGTGCGTGGTCGGTGCGCTCCACGCGACCTCGCCCGCCTTGCGCGTCAGCGTCTTCGATTCGCCGTCGGCGCCGGTCTGCCGCGCCGTGCCGTCGGTAAGGAACACGACGAGCTGGTCGGTCTTGTGCTCGTGCTTGCCGGTGCTGGCGCCGACGGGCATGTTCAGTTCGATGACGCGCACGTCGGCGTTGTCCAGCACGACCTTGGCGTTGCTGCCGGCGGTCTGCGCCAGGTCCTGGGCCGCGACGGTGCCGATGCACCCCGCGCAGGCGACGGCGCAAGCCATCGCGATCGGATGTTTCATGGCTGAGACTCCCTGCTCATTGCGGCGAGCGGGAACGTCCGGGCGTCAGGGCATGTCGCGGGGCAGGCCGGGCAGCATGTCGGTGGGTCGGTGCGCTCGCCAGCGGTGATCCCGACGTTGCGCTGCCCCGCGCGGGTCGGGTGGCCGCGCGGACGTGGAAGCAAACGCGGCACCGCGCGCGGGCCGGCCGTCAGCCGATGCCCGATTCCTCGATGATCTCGTCCTCGAACTCGACGAAACGCTGCAGGTCCAG
This sequence comes from Lysobacter sp. SCRH-1R, assembly GCF_057747855.1. Taxonomy (NCBI): domain Bacteria; kingdom Pseudomonadati; phylum Pseudomonadota; class Gammaproteobacteria; order Lysobacterales; family Lysobacteraceae; genus Lysobacter; species Lysobacter sp. SCRH-1R. The sequence goes on from NZ_CM173227.1 coordinate 3,959,648, forward strand.
CCGGTCCAGCCGCAGCCGCTGGGTCGCCGTGGAGAACGCCATCGTCGCCAAGACCCGTTGCGGGTCGCGCGCCCATGGCGGCACGTACAGGGGCGGCGCGATCAGGCCGTTCTCGCGGTACGGCGCCAGTTCGATCACGTCCGCCGTGGTCAGCCGCCCGGCGAACAGCATCGGCAGCAGTTCGCCGCGCCCTTCCTGCAGCGCCTTGCGCACGAACACGTGCACCAGCATCACGCCTTCCAGGTACGCACCGTCCTTGGTGAAGCACACGCGCCCGCGCACGTCGCCGCCGCGGAACACGCGCGCGGCGCTGCAGAAGCTTTCCTTCTCGCTCTGCCCGGCATCGAGGAAGCCCTTGAACACCTCGATGAAATCCGCGCCGTCCAGCGCCTGCTTCACCATCACCACGCGCAGCGCGATGCGGCGAAGGCGCGCGATGTCGAGCGCTCCGGTGACGATCTCGGAGAACGTCGCCAGCCCTTCCTGCACGCGCGTGGTGCGCGGCGCGCCGATGCCGAGCGAATGCACGTGCGGTTGATGAATCCCGTTGAGCAGGGTCGCGGTGTGGATGAAGGCTTCGTGCTCGACCAGCTGGTGCAGGTCGCGTTCGGAGAACATCGCGCTGGAGCGCAGCTTGATGCGACGGCTCCCGGCGGTGGCTTTCGACGGAAGCTCCGGATCGAGCACGACCTCGACATCGTCATGGTGGAAGAACGGCACGATGTGCTCGCGCAGCAGCCGCGCGAACTCGTCGGCGGGAATGTCGGCCGGCACGTCGGGCAGCAGGCGGCTGTCGATCAGTTCGTCGGTGATCGACAGCACTTCGCGCGCGCTGTCGACGTTGGTGATGTCCTGGCTGCGGTAGCGGTAATCGGGCCGCCCGTAGAGCAGCGCCGAGCAGCGGGTGAACTCCGGCGAACCGATCGCACCGAGCATCTGCGCGGCGACGTTGTAGCTCCACGCGGTCTTGTAGAGCCAGCGGCCGACGGGATGGCGGCGGTCGATCTGGCGCATCAGCGCACGCAGGCCGTCGAGGGTCGCGGACAGGTCGACCGGCTGTGTCGGCGGTTGGGGCAGTTCGGGCCGGCCCTGGCGCCACTGCTCGAGGAACTTCGTTTCCAGCGATGCGGGCCAGCCGATCGCCTTCAGCACGCAGACCTGGCGCCCCAGCGCGACCAGCGCGGCGTCCTGTTCCAGCAGCCGGGCGATCCCCGGCTCGTCCAGCACGGAAGCGAAGTGCGGATTCGCGTTCATGGTCGGCCCCGATCGATGCGCCCGGCTGGGTAGGAGAGCATCAGGATCGTTTCGGCGCCGTGAGGTTACCCGCCGCCACGAAGTCCTCACCGTTCGGGTAACGGAGCGTCAGGAGCAAAACCACAGCGCCTTGCTGCACTGCTGGTTCGCCGCGCTCACGCCGTTGCCGCAGCTCTTGTAGCCCGGGTAAGCGGAGCGCACCCGGGGTGCTTTCGGCGTTGACGCGCTTCGTCCCGGGTGCGGCCTTCGGCCTTACCCGGGCTGCAAATGCGCGTGATGCGGCCTCGCACGATGCAGCCAGCCGCCGCCATTCCTTCTCCGCCCCCGCTTGTCTTTGCCGCCCCTTCGTATCAGGACGATGCCGATGAATACGCGGTACTTATCGCGTGGCGAAGGGCTGATCGACTCGCGGCGCTGTCGCCCCTCGCCCCCACCCACTCTCCCGCAGGGAGAGAGGCTTGGATCTCATGCCTTCGGCCGCGGCGGCGCCGTGGATCCCCGCACCACCAGCTCCGGGCTGAACCCCTCGTTCGGCACCGGCTTCGGCCCGTGTTCGCGGATTTCCTGCAGCAGCCGGTGCGCCGCGTGGCGCGCGATGTCCTGCGTCGCCTGCTTGGCCGTGGTCAGCGCCGGCCAGCTCTGCTTCGAGAACGGGCTGTCCTCGAAGCCGGCGATCGACAGGTCGTAGGGCACGTTCATGCCGCTGGACTTGGCCGCCGCCAGCACGCCGGCGGCGATTTCGTCGTTGCTGCCGAAGATCGCGGTCGGGCGGTCGGGCAGTGCGAGCAGGCGGCGCGCGCCACGGAAGCCGTCGTCGAAGGCGTAATCGCCCTCGACCACCAGCTCCGCATCGAGCGGGATGCCGTATTCGCGCAGCGCGTCCTCGTAGCCCTTGTAGCGCTCCCACGACGAACCGTGCGACTTGCCGCCCCACAGGAAGCCGATGCGGCTGTGGCCCAGCTGGATCAGGTGTTCGGTGATGTCGTAGGCGGCGTCGCGGTCGTCGACGTAGACGCAGGCGCTGCCGTCCTGCGGATCGGCCGCCGCCGAGACGATGCGCACCAGGCGGATGCCGTGCGCGACCAGCTCGGTCACCAGTTCGTTGCGTTCCGACATCGGCGGCGCGAGGACGAGTCCGGCCAGGCGCGAATGCTGCACCAGCTCGATGAGCTCGCTGGCGAGGTTGGGCGAGGACGAATCGCAGGGATGGATCTGCAATCCGTAGCCGGTCTCGCGGCACACCGACAGCACGCCGTTCTGCACGGCGATGACGTAGTACGGGTTCGGGTTGTCGTAGACCAGCCCGAGCGCGTACGGCTGCGCGCTGCGCAGGCTGCGCGCGGATGGATCGGGCTGGTAGCCCAGCTCGGCGATCGCCTGCCGCACGCGTTCGCGCGTGCGTGCCTGCACGCTGGGTTCGTCGTTGATGACGCGAGAGACCGTCTTGAGCGACACCTCGGCGCGCTCGGCGACGTCTTTGATCGTGGGTCTGCGCACCGGAGCCTCGCGTGGTCCCGACTTCATGGCGATTCGATGGGAACGACTAGCCTAACCACCGCCATCCACGATGGGAATGACGTGCGGTGGCGTGTGGTCGGGCGGTCGGCCATCACCGGAATGCGGAAGCGGTCAGCCATGTTGCGAAGCGGCGGCGCCGTTCACCACGTCGTGCCGCTGCCCGGCTTTGTGGCCGCGCTTGGCGAAGTACAGGATGTAGAGGTAGCACGGCACCATCAGCGCGACGAACACCAGCTGGAAGTCGTGGTCCTGCTTGAGGTGCACGAACAGCTGCGGGATGACCGCGCCGCCGGCGATGCCCATGATCAGCAACGCCGAACCGTATTCGGTGAAGCGGCCCAGGCCCTGGATCGCGAGCGGGAAGATCGCCGGCCACATCATCGCGTGCGCGAAGCCGAGCGCGGCAACGAAGCCCACCGACACGTACCCCTTCGTCAGGAACGCACCGACCGCCAGCAACGCGCCGAGCACGGCGGAGAAGGTGAGATAGCGTTCCTGCGAGATGAAGCGCGGAATCGCGATCAGGCCCACCACGTAGCCCAGCAACATGCCGAACAGGGTGAAGGAGGTGAAGAACTTGGTGCTGTCCACCGGCAACCCGAAGCCCTGCCCGTAGGTGCCGATGGCGTCGCCCGCCATCACTTCCACGCCCACGTACACGAAGATGCACAGCGCGCCCAGCCACACGTGCGGGAACTGGAACAGGCTGGTCTTGCGCGTGCTGCCGGTGTCGCCGTCGGCGTTGACGTCCTCGGCCTTGATCTCCGGCAGCGGCGAGAACACGATGCCGACCGCCAGCAGTGCCAGCAGGCCCGCCATGAACATGTAGGGGTCGTGGATGCGCGCGGCGAATTCGTTGAGCAACTGCTCCTTCCCCGCCGCGTCCGCGTTGGCCACCTGCGTCGACAGGTCGCCCATGCCGTGCATCACCAGCGTGCCGATCACCAGCGGCGCGAGGATGCCCGCGACCTTGTTGCAGATGCCCATCACCGCGATGCGCTGCGCCGCGCCTTCGATCGGCCCGAGGATGCTGATGTAGGGATTGGACGCGGTCTGCAGGATCGCAAGGCCCGCGCCGATCACGAAGATGCCGGTCACCGCGCCGCCATAGACGCGCGCCGTCGTGTACTGGCCGAACACCACCGCGCCCACCGCCATCAGGAACAGGCCCAGCGCCATGCCCTTCTTCATGCCGGTGAGCTTGAGGATCACCGACGAAGGCAGCGCGAGCACGAAGTACGAGATGTAGAACGCGAACGGGATCAGGAACGCCGCCGATTCGCTCACGTTGAAGGCGAGCTTGGCGAAGGTAATCAGCGGACCGTTGAGCCAGGTGACGAAACCGAAGATGAAGAACAGCGCGCCGATGATCGCGATGGACCCGTAATGGCTGCGCGAGGCGGCGGGCGTGGACGTGGACATGCGGATTCCCCTCCCAAGGAATGCGGTGTTGGATGGCGACCGGCTTGGCCTGCGCGACATCCGGTGGGCCAACGTTGTCACAACTTCCGTCCGCAAGCCAGCGAAGGGCTACAAAGTCGCTGCCGCGCAGCGATGGCGCCTTTTTCGCTGCTGCGGCGCAGCATGGATTTGGCCGTTCGTCGGGACTGACACCGGTGTTTCTGACAAATTTGTAACTTCCGGTTGACAACGTTGTCAGAGGCGCGCCAATCTCGGCCGCGCCGGCTGGGACCCGGCGTGAGCGGAGGAACCATGCGGTGGGATACGAAGGAAGCACGAGACCGGTCATGCCACTCGAACGCGCAGCCTCCGCGCGCGTTGCGCGGATGAGCGCCGTGCCGCCGCTGACCCGGGTCGACATCCGCTTCCTGGCCGCCGACGTCGGCGGAACTCACACCCGCGTGGGTCTGGTCCGCGCGGGCGGCGCGGACGAATCGGCCGTCGTGGTGCTCGCGCACCGAAAGTACGTGTGCGCCGAATATCCGAGCCTGGGCGCGATCCTCGCCGACTTCATCGCCAGCCACGGCGCGTGCGCGGGCATCGGCCGGGTGACCATCGCCTCGGCCGGCGTCGTGCTGGACGACGTGGTCATCAACGCCAACCTGCCCTGGCGCATCTCGCTGTCGCAGCTTCGCGGCGAACTGCGCCTGAGCGAGCTCCACTACATCAACGATTTCCAGGCCGCCGCGCATGCCGCGCAGTGCATGGATCCGGCCGACTCGCTGCTGCTCACGCCCGGCGTGAGCGCGGGCGCGGCCGGTCCGGTGCTGGTCGTCGGCCCCGGCACCGGCTTGGGCGCGGCAGTGCGCATCCCGCATCGCGGCGGCACGGTCGTGCTGCCGACCGAAGCCGGCCACATCGCCTTCGCCCCGGGCAACGCGCGCGAGACGGCGATACTCGAATGGACGCGCGGGCGCGGCTTCTCGCACGTGCCGACCGAGCGTTTCGTCTCGGGCCCGGGCCTGGTGAACCTGTACGAGGCGATCTGCGCGATCGACGGCATCGAGCCGCAACTGCGCGCGCCGGCCGCGATCACCGAAGCCGCGCGCCGCTTCGACGCGCCCGCGCGCGAGGCCGTGCTGACCTTCTGCGCGTTGCTGGGCAGCGTGATCGGCGACCTCATCACCGTGAGCAGCGCCAAGTCGGTGTTCATCGCCGGCGGCATCCTGCCGCAGCTGAAGGATTTCCTGCCGCACAGCGAATTCCACGCACGCCTGCTCGACAAGGGCGTGATGCACGCCGCGCTCGAGCGCGTGCCCGTGCGGCTGATCGAGAACGACCGGCTGGGCGTCATCGGCGCCGCCAGCTGGACCCTGGAACACCTGTCGCAAAGCAGCCTGTCGCAGTGCGGGCCGTCGGGAGGCGGTGGCGCGTGAGCGCGGTCGCCAACCACGCCACGAACCACACAAGGAATACGGCCGCGCGCCCGTTTGCGCCGGCCAGGAAACGGGCTTCGTAACGCCGGCAGGCAAGAACCGGCACTGCGGAGTCGTACATCAACCCGTGGGAGGGAGAGCAATGAAGCTTCGCAAGACAGCACTATCGGCCAGCATCGTGTTCGCGCTGAGTATTGGCGGCAATGTGGCGGCGCAGGAACAGGCCACCACCGCGCAGCAGAGCGCCACGTCCTCGCAGGCCACCGACCTCGACACCGTCACGGTCACCGGCATCCGCGCTAGCCTGATGAAGTCGATGGACACCAAGCGCAGCGCCGACGCCGTCGTCGAGGCACTGACAGCGGAGGACATCGGTGAGTTCCCGAATACGAACGTCGCCGAGGCGATGTCGCAGATTCCGGGTGTCACCATCGACCGCCGCTTCGGCCAGGGCGAGCGCGTCAGCATTGACGGCACCGACCCGAGCCTCAACCTGACTTTCCTCGACGGTCACCCGGTCGCGCAGTCGATCTGGCTGTTCGGCGAGCAGCCCAACCGTGGCTTCGACCAGACCCAGATCGCGTCCGAGATCATCGGCCGGCTTGAAGTGTTCAAGTCGCCTGAAGCCCGCCTGCCCGAGGGCAGTCTCGGCGGCACCGTGATGATGTACACGCGCAAGCCATTCGACATGGACGCCAATTCGATCAGCGGCTCCATCGGCTACAACTACAGCGACCAGGCGAGCGAAGGCAAGCCGAGCGCGTCGATCCTGTACAGCTGGAAGAACGATGCCGAGACCATCGGCTTCAACATCGCCGCCCAGCACTACGAGGAGCAGGTCGATCGCCAGGGCATCGAGATCTTCGGCTACGTTCCGGCTTCCTCGTTCCCCAACGTCACCAACGTGCCGGGCGACGCGCAGGTTCCGAACTTCATCAATGCCGCGTGGTTCCAGCAGGAGCGCAAGCGCGACAGCATCGCCGCGAACCTGCAGTTCAAGGCGACCGACGACCTCGAGTTCAACCTCAGCGGTCTGTACATCAAGGAAGACTTCGACAACTACAACCAGTCGATGTACAACTTCCTGACGTTCGACGCCGCCTCCGTCGACGGGTTGAACGTGGGACCGAACGGCATCGTCACCAGCGGCCACGCCGGTGCGAACGCTCCGGTCTTCTACGACAACAACGCCCGCGAATCCGAGCCGACGACGAAGGGCCTGGACCTGACGTTCGACTATGAAGGCGGCGGCTGGGGCCTTTCCGGCCAGATCGGCCAGAGCAAGGCCGACAACGATCTGGTGCAGTACTTCATCGAGCCGGTGTTCCGCGGCGCGTACAGTTGGGACATCAACAAGGGCATCACGTTCGACGATCCGGAAGCCGCACGCGATCCAGCGAACTGGGTGGGCGAAGGCTTCTTCGGCAACAACGGCATATTCGAGACCGAGTCCGAGGACACCTACGGCCAGCTGGACTTCAGCAAGAAGTTCGACAGCCCGTTCTACGAGATCCAGGCCGGCGTGCGTCGCCACGAGCACACCGAGGACTTCTCGCTCAACGTGTATCCGATTTCGCCGGTCGGCAGCCTGGCGGATGTGGGCACCATCGGCTTCGCCGACACCATGGGCGGCTTCCCGGGGTTCTCGCGTGACCACGGCAACCACATCTACGCCGGTCGCGACAACGTGATCAACTGGGTGCGCAACAGCCCGCCGAACTTCGCGGCGCCGGACGCGGCGAGCTTCCTCAACAACACCTATTCGCTCGAGCAGACGAACACCGCAGCCTACGTGCAGGGCAACTTCTCCTACGACCGCGTGCGCGGCAACGTGGGCCTGCGCTACGTGAAGGCGGAAATCGAAAGCTCCGCGTACGTGCTGAACGGCGACGTTCCCACGCTGCCCGCGCAGCCGGAGTGGTGGCTCACCCAGAAGAACGACGACGACTACTGGCTGCCGTCGTTCAACCTGGCCTACGAGGCGACCGATGACGTCATCCTGCGCTTCGCGGCAGCCAAGGTCGTGGCGTGGGCTCCGTACAACCAGATGGCGCCTAACCTGTTCCTCAACGACACCACGTTGACCGGCAGCGGCGGCAACGCCGAACTGGGTGCGTACGAGTCGACCAACCTCAACATGACGGCCGAGTGGTACTTCGACGAAGGCGCGCTGGCCGCGCTGTCGGTCTTCTACAAGGACATCGACAACTTCATCGAAAGCGATGCGCAGATCGAGCGCCAGTTCAACTCGATCAGCGACGATCCGGATCCGGCGCAGTTCCTCGCGCTCGTGGCCTCCGGCGCCTGCACCACCGACGGCTTCTGCGATTACAGCATCATCCGTCCGCGCAACGCCGGAAAGGGCAAGGTCAAGGGCGCGACGCTGAGCTACCAGCAGGTATTCGGCGAAAGCGGCTTCGGCCTCAACTCCAGCTACACCTACGCCGACGGCGAGACCGCGAATGGCAATGACCTGCCGTACCAGTCGGAGAACCAGATCAGCTTCAGCCCGTACTACGAGAAGGGCCCGCTGTCGGCCCGCCTGACGTACAGCTGGCGCAGCAGCTACCTGGCAGGCGGCTTCGTGGCCGGCGCACCGCCGGTGAGCGTGGATGCGTACGGCGATCTGGGTGCGAGCCTGGGCTGGCGCTTCAACGACAACTGGCAGGTGACGTTCGACGCGCAGAACCTGCTGGACGAGGAGTACTTCCAGTACTTCGGCAGCAAGAGCCAGCCGGCCAACCGTTACCTGACGGGCCGCCGCTATGCGCTGACGCTGCGCTTCAACTACTGATGGTCGTAGTGGTCGAAACCACATCGGATCGAAATCTGGTGTAAACACAGCGGGCCCGGTCATGCCGGGCCCGCTTGTTTCCGGCGCCCGGCGCGGCGCACGCGACAGAGAGTGAGGGAACGATGAAACGGCAATTCATGCTGGGCGTCGCCGCGGTGGCGCTGACGATGGGACTGTCCGCCTGCCAGCGCGGGGACGCGCCGAAAGCGGACGCAACGAAGGCCACCGCCGCGACACCGGCGGACACGGCGGCGGCAACGACGATCTCCGCAAACGTCGCCGCAACGCCGGTGATTCCGCGCCCGGCGAAGGTCGAACTGCGCGAGGGCCGCTTCGCGTTCGGCCCGCAGTCGCGCATCGCCGTCGCCTGTGGAGATGCGGAAGCCACGCGCATCGCCCGCGATTTCGCATCGCGCGTGCAGCAGGCGCGCGGCTTCGCGCCGCCGGTCGAAGGCGCAGCCGAGGGCGCGGCGGTCGTGTTCGCGATCGATCCGGACATCGCGCCGGCCGGCGACGAGGCCTACGTCGTCGACATCACGGCGCAGGGCACGAAGATCACCGCGCGCAAGCCCGCCGGCCTGTTCTACGGAGCGGTGACGCTGTGGCAGCTGCTCGCCGACGGCGCGCAGGGCGAGGCGTCGATCGCCGCCCAGCGCATCGAGGACGCGCCGCGTTTCGGCTGGCGCGGGTTGATGCTCGACGTCGCGCGCCATTTCCGCACGCCGGACGAAGTGAAGGTCGTGCTCGACCAGATGGCGCTGCACAAGCTCAACACCTTCCACTGGCACCTGACCGACGACCAGGGCTGGCGCATCCAGATCAAGCGGTACCCGAAGCTCACCGAAGTGGGCGGTTGCCGCATTCCCGCCGGCGCGGCCGGGCGCGATGCGGACGGCAAGCCGAAGCCGTATTGCGGTTTCTACACGCAGGACGAGATCCGCGACATCGTGAAGTACGCCGCCGAGCGCTACATCACCGTGGTGCCGGAAATCGACCTCCCCGGCCATGCGCAGGCGGCGATCGCCTCATATCCGGAGTTCGGCGTGACCGGCCAGGCGCCGCCGGTGTCGCCGGACTGGGGCATCCACACATGGCTGTTCAACGTCGACGACAACACGTTCGGGTTCCTGCAGAACGTGCTCGACGAAGTGATGCCGCTGTTCCCCGGCCGCTACGTGCACCTGGGCGGCGACGAGGCGGCGAAGGACCAGTGGGAGCAGTCGGCCACGGTGCAGGCGAAGCGCAAGTCGCTGGGCCTGAAGGACGACATGCAGTTGCAGAGCTGGTTCATGGGCCGGCTGGGCAAGTACATCGAAGGCCACGGCAAGCGCCTGATCGGCTGGGACGAGATCCTCGAAGGCGGGCCGCCGGCCGACGCGACGGTGATGTCGTGGCGCGGCACCGACGGCGCGATCGAAGCCGCGCGCGCCGGCCACGACGTGGTGCTGTCGCCTTCGCCCGACCTCTATCTCAACCACGTGCAGAGCGACGCCGGCGACGAAACGCCGGGGCGGCTGGAAGTGAAGTCGCTCCGGAACGTGTACGACTTCAAGGTCGTGCCGGCGCAGCTGAGCGCGGAGCAGGCCACGCACGTGCTCGGCGCGCAGGGCAACCTGTGGACCGAGCACCACCGCACGATGCAGCGCGTCGAACGTGCGTTGTTCCCGCGCGGCGCCGCGCTGGCCGAAGTCACCTGGTCGCCGGAATCGCGCCTGGACTGGAACGATTTCCTCCAGCGCATGGCGTTCCAGATGACGCGCTATCGCCTGACCGGCTTCGACGCGGCCGACAGCGCGTTCGCGGTGCGCTTCACGCCGCAGCCGATCGCAAACGGCAAAGGCTCGCTTGCGCTGTCGAACCAGAGCGGCTTCGGCACGATCCGCTACACGCTCGACGGCAGCGAACCGACCGCGACCTCGCAGGCGTACACGCATCCGCTCGAGCTGGCGTTGCCGTCGACGATCAAGGCGAACGCCTTCGCCGACGATCGCGTGCTCGCGGCATCGCGCGCGTTCGCGCTCGACGTGCGCGGCCTGCGCGCGCGCGGCAGCCACGCGCTGCGCTCGTGCCGGAACGACCTGACCCTGCGCATGGAGGACGACGCCCCGGCCGGTGGCGGCAACGCCGATCGCCAGCTGCTGACGGCGGACGTCTTCGATCCGTGCTGGATCTACGACGAGGCGGAACTCGACGGCATCGCGACGGTGGAAGTGCGCGTCGGCCAGCTGCCGCACAACTTCCAGCTGTGGAAGGAGGCGGGCAAGGTCGTGACGCGTCCGGCGAAGGTGCCCGGCGGCGCGCTCGAAGTGCACCTGGACGACTGCGAGGGCGAGCCCATCGCCGTCCTGCCGCTGGCCCCGGCCCGCAAGTCCGACGGCCTGACCACGCTGACCGCGCCGCTGCCGGGCCAGGCCGGCCGTCACGACCTGTGCTTCCGCTTCGCCTCGGGCGAGCACAACCCGATGTGGGTGCTGGACGAGGTGGCGCTGCTGCCCGCGGCGCGCTGATCCGGGTGTATGGGAACGCCCCTGCGCATGCAGGGGCAGGGCGTCGCCGGCTCACGGGCCGGCGAATGCCATCGGGTCCCGTTTGATCCCCTGCGGGGTTCGGAGCGGGGCGGCCACGGCGCCGCCCCGCCTTGCCGAACCGGCCCTCCAGCTTGCCGCGACCCCGTCGATAACCCGGAATGGGACGTCACGACGCCGCGATTCCGCCCAGGTACGGGTTAGGATTGCTGCGTTGCACAGGGGGATTCACAGATGCTCAGTCGCACTCTTCTCGCGACGGCCTTGCTGGCCGTCTCCGGCGCCGTGTCGGCGCAAAGCCTGCCGCGTCCGTCGGAGTTCTATTTCGACGCGGACGCGAACACCGTCAAGCCGGTGGTCGTCGTACGCGAATCCGGCGACGCCGCGACCGAGAAACTGGTCAAGGCGATCGAACGCAATCCGCGCGCGAAGGGCGAGGTCGCGCAGCTCGCGCACATGGCGATGGACGCCGGCCGCACCGACCTCGGCAAGCAGCTGTACGAACGCGCGCTGGGCGCGATCGACCGCAGCGATGCGCTGTGGCGTTCCGTGGTCTGGAACTACGGCTGGGACCTGTATCGCACCGGCGATTTCGAAGCCGCCTTCGCGCAGTGGCGCACGCTGGTCGAAGCGCGTTCGGTGACCGCCTCGTGGATGCCGCCGACGCTGGCGCTGTCGTTGTGGTCGCTCGGCCGCAAGGAGGAAGCCGTGCAGTGGTACGCCGCCGCCGTGCGCAGCGAACCGCAGCAGTGGAACAGCACCGCGCAGTTCGCGCGCCTGCTGCCGGAGTGGCGCGATGCGGAGCGTTCGACGCTGGCGGAAGTACAGGCTGCGTGGGCGGCGAATCCGCCCAGCTGGCCGTAAGCGATCCGGCTGCCATTCCCTCTTCGGATGGGATGGTCTACTCCTCTCCCACCGGGACAGGGCTCGGGGCATGCCGTGCGGTGATGCGGTTGCCGTTCCTGCAGCCCGGGCAAGCGAATTGCACCCGGGTGTTGCGTCTCCGGTGACGCTGCCCCGGGTGCGGCCTGCGGCCTTACCCGGGCTACGCAGGCCGTGTACGTCATGCCTTCCCAACCCCGCGGCCATCGGGGGATGAAACCCCACGGCGTGCCCCAACCACGCACGCCTGCGTACTGCGGAACCAGCCGATCCCGCACGCCCCATCGCGCTAGGATGCACCCTCACACCGGGGATCCACGCACCTCATGCGCCTGCTGTTCGCCACCGCCCTGCTCAGCCTGCCCATCACCGCCATGTGCGCCGACCGCATCACCGGCAAGCCCTTCGCCACCCGCAGCGAGGTCTACGCCCCGCATGCGATCGCCGCCACCTCGCACCCGCTCGCCACGCAGATCGCGCTGGACGTGATGAAGTCCGGCGGCAGCGCGGTCGATGCGGCCATCGCCGCCAACGCCGCGCTCGGCCTGATGGAGCCCACGGGCAATGGCATCGGTGGCGATCTGTTCGCCATCGTCTGGGATCCGAAGTCGAAGAAGCTCCACGGCTACAACGGCTCCGGCCGCTCGCCGAAGTCGCTGACGCTGGCCGAGTTCCAGCGCCGCGGCCTGAAGGACGTCCCGCCGCACGGCCCGCTGCCGGTCACCGTGCCGGGCACGGTCGACGCATGGTTCGCGCTGCACGAACGCTTCGGCCGCAAGCCGATCGCGCACGACCTCGCGCCGGCCATCCGCTACGCGCGCGAAGGCCATCCGGTGCACGAGGTCATCGCGTATTACTGGGACCGCAGCGTGCCGGCGCTGTCGAAGTGGCCGGGCTACGCGGAGCAGTTCACCGTCGCGGACGCGAACGGCAAGCGGCGCGCCCCGCGCACCGGCGAGATGTGGAAGAACCCCAACCTCGCCAACACGCTGGAGAAGATCGCCAGCGGTGGTCGTGACGCGTTCTACAAGGGCGACATCGCGCGCACGATCGACGCGTATTTCAAGGCGAACGGCGGCTTCCTCAGCTACGACGACCTCGCCGCGCACCACGGCGAATGGGTCGAGCCGGTCAGCACGAACTACCGCGGCGTCGACGTGTGGGAGCTGCCGCCCAACGGCCAGGGCATCGCCGCGCTGCAGATCCTCAACCTGCTCGAACCCTACGACCTCAAGTCCTACGGCTTCGGCAGCCCCGAGCACGTGCACCTGTTCGCCGAAGCGAAGAAGCTCGCCTTCGCCGACCGCGCCGCGTCGTATGCGGACCCGGACTTCTACAAAACCCCGACCGCGAAGCTGCTTTCCAAGCCGTATGCGCGCGAGCGCGGCAAGCTGATCTCGATGGACAAGGCCGCCAGCGCGGTCGAGCCCGGCGTGATCCCGCAGCTCAACGAAGGCGACACGATCTATCTCACGGTCGCCGATGCGGACGGCATGATGGTCTCGCTCATCCAGTCGAACTACCGCGGCATGGGCAGCGGCATGGCGCCTCCGGGCCTGGGCTTCATCTTCCAGGATCGCGGCGAGCAGTTCGTGCTCAGGGACGGCCACCCGAATTCCTACGCGCCCGGCAAGCGGCCGTTCCACACCATCATTCCCGCCTTCGCGACGAAGGACGGCAAGCCGTGGCTGAGCTTCGGCGTGATGGGCGGGGCGATGCAGCCGCAGGGCCACGCGCAGATCATCATGAACCTGGTCGATTTCGGCATGAACCTGCAGGAAGCCGGCGACGCGCCGCGCATCCAGCACGACGGCAGCACCGATCCGGCCGGACAGGCCACTGCGATGAGCGACGGCGGCGAGCTCGACCTGGAATCCGGATTCCCCTACGAAACCGTGCGCGCGCTGATGCGCAAGGGCCACAGCGTGCGCTTCGCCGACGGCCCGTACGGCGGCTACCAGGCGATCATGGTGAACCCGAACGGCGGCTACATCGGCGCCAGCGAATCGCGCAAGGACGGCCAGGCCGCGGGCTACTGATGAACGGCGCCGACGCCGACGTCGTCCCGCTGCTGCGCCGCGCATGGGCCGCGTTGCAGCAGGGGCAGCCGGCGCCCGCGCGGTCCGATTGCGAAGCGGCGCTGCAACGCGCGCCGCATTCCTTCGATGCATGGCGCATGTACGCGATGGCGTTGCAGGCGCTCGGTGAAGCGGCCGACGCGCGCACGGCCCTGCAACGCGCGCTCGCGCTGCGTCCGGACGACGGCGCGACCGCGCTCGATCTGGGCACGATGCAGCTGCATGCGGGCGAGATCGAAGCCGCGCTCGCATCGCTGCAACTGGCGATGCAACGCCTGCCGCAGGAGCCGCGCGCCGCGTTCCGTTACGGCACGGCGGCCTTCCATGCCGGCGATCACGCGCAGGCGGCAGCCGGTTTCGAAACGGCTGCACGGTTGAAACCCGACTGGACCGAAGCCTGGAACAACCTCGCCGCCGCGCTCGGCAAGCGACAGGACTACGTCGCCGCGATCGCCGCCGCGCGCAACGCGCTGCGCCTGCGCCCGGACGATGCGAACGCACACCAGGCACTGGCCGCGCTGCAGTCCAACCTGTTCGATCGCGCGTCGCTGCAGGAAGGCCTGCACCATGCGTTGCGCGCGCTGCAACTGGATCCCTCGCTGGGCGAAGCGCATCGCAACGCGGCGATCCTCTCGCGCAAGCTTGGCGACCCGGCGGGCGCCGAAGCGCATGCGCGGCGCGCGCTCGAACTCGCGCCGCACGACATCGACGCGATCGACACGCTCGGCGAGCAGCTCCAGCTCAACGGCAATACGGGCGAAGCGGTGTCGGTCTACGCGAACGCGCTGGCGACCGGCGTGGAATCGCCGACGCTGCACCGCCAGCACGGCATCGCGCTGCTGCACGACGGGCGGCTCGAGGCAGCGCGCGACGAACTCGCCGACGCGCTTCGCCACGCGCCCGACGACCAGCGCGCGATCGCGCACCTCGGCGTGGCCGTCGCGCAGGACGATGCCGCGCGCGCGGCGCAGTGGCTGGGGCTGCATCGGCACGTGCATGCGTTCGCATTGCCCGTGCCCGACGGTTTCACTGACGCGCACGAATTCCACGTCGCGCTCGCGGACGACATCCGTCGCCACAGCCAGCAGCGCTGGGAGCCGGCCGGGCTCGCGGCACGCAATGCGTACCTGAGCGGCGACCTGCTCGCCGACCGCACGCCCGCGATCACCGGCTTCGAGCAACGCCTGCGCGAGGCGATCGACGCGTTCATCGAACGCTGTCGCGCGGCGCGTGCGGGCGACGGTTCGCTCGGCGGGGATGCGCTGGCGAACGATGTGTTCCTGCGCAATCTGCCGGCCCGTTACCGCATGCACGTGTGGGCGACGCAGGCCGCCGAACGCGGCTTCATCGACACCCACATCCACGAGGATTCGTGGCTTTCCGGCGCGTATTACGTGGAATTGCCGCCGGCGATCCATGACGACGACGACACGCACGCGGGCTGGATCGAGTTCGGCCGCCCGTTCGCGAGCCTTCCGCAGCCACCCGACGCCGCGCTGCGGCACCTGTGCCCGAAAGTCGGCACGCTGCTGCTGTTCCCCTCGTACCTGTTCCACCGCACGCTGCCGTACACCGGCAGTGGCGAGCGCATCAGCATCTCGTTCGATCTCGCGGCGGTGTGATCAGCCTTCGCCCTGCTCGATCGGCTCGCCCTTCGCCTCGCGATACGCCGCATCGACGAACGGCTGCGTCCAGTAGCGATCGAACCAGCGCTTGAGCCAGTCGTCGTCGCCGGCGAAGCGCGCGCGATCGGCGGACAGGTCGACGCGCTTCTTCGCCGCATCGGCGCCGACGCCCTGCTTCGCCAGCGGCGCGACGGCGTCGCGCGTGTGCTGGATGAGTTCGATGACGCGCCCGACGTAGGCATCGTCGCGCATCGGTGCGCCGTGGCCCGGCAGCCACATTGACGGACGTTGCGCCTGCATCGCGCGCAGCGAGGCCTGCCACTGGGCGGGATACGCGTTGAATCCGAACGGCACCGGCGCGACCAGCAGATCGCCCGTCGCCATCACGCGCTGGCGCGGGAGCCACGCGATCAGGTCGCCGTCGGTGTTGCCGCGACCGGGATGGCGCAGTTCGACCGGATGCGTCGCGTCGTCGAGCTTCAGCGACTCCACGAAGGTGCGCGTCGGCAGCGCCAGCACGAGATTGCGCGTGTCCTCGCGGTACTGCGCGAGCAACCGCTGCGATGCCTGGAAACCTTCGCGCTCGCGCGTCGACAGATCCGGTTTGGCGAGCGCGTCGCGGAGCGAGGTTTCCGCCCCGTCGAGGCGCTGGTCGAATGCGGCCTGCAGCGCGGCGTCCGGCGCGCCTTTCGGGTAGGCCTTCATCGAACGGCCGCGAAGATGCGCGGCGGTGACGTCGGTGGCGATGATTTCCGCCGTCGGCCACGCCTGCACGATCGACGCCACGCCGAGCACGTGGTCGCCGTGCCAGTGCGTGATCGCGATGGTCTTCACCGGTTTGCCGGTCACCGAGCGCACGAGATCGACGATGCGCCGTCCCGCGCCGGGCGAACCGCCACCGTCGATGAGCACGACGCCGTCGGATTGTTCGATCACCACGACGTTGCCGATGGGCTGGATGTGGAACGGCTGCGGCTGCGCGATCAGCCACAGGCCGTCGTCGACGCGCGCGATCGTCTGGAAGTAGCCGTCCTGTGCGATGGGACGCGATGGCGCTGGATTCTCGAACGCCGGCGCCACGCCCGGCAGGCACTGGCAGGCCGCGAGCGCGGTGGCGAGGACACGGGGGAACACGCGGGCCATGGCGGGCGCTCGGTGGAAACTCGCCGCATGTTCACGCCAGCGCGCGCGCCGCGCGTGGCCCGGAGGTCACGGCCTCGATCGGCCTTGCGGATGGCATGGCCATTGGTCGAGCTTGAGGCGGTGCGTCGCAGCGGTGACGATAGTGCCTTCGCCTGGGAAGCGCTCCATGGCCTTCGACGCATTCGCCCTCGTCCTGACGATGCTCGCGCTGGGCTATCTGTTCCAGCGCCTGCGCGTGCTGCCCGGCGATGCGGCGCAGACGCTGAACCTCGTCGTGCTCTACGTCTGCCTGCCGGCGGCGGTGTTGCGCTACGTGCCGCGACTGCATCTGGAGGTCTCGCTGCTGGGCGTGATCGCGGTGCCGTGGCTGCTGCTGGGCGCGACCGTGGTGGCGGTGGCGGGGCTGTCGCGCTGGTTGAAGTTCCGGCGCGACGAGACCGCGGTGCTGATGCTCACCGTCGCGCTCGGCAACACCAGCTTCCTCGGCTATCCGCTGACGCGCGCGCTGGTGGGCGACCACGCGCTGCCCTATGCGGTGGTGTACGACCAGTTCGGCACGTTCCTGATCCTGTCGACGTTCGGCCTGTGGGCGCTGGCGCGCTACGGCGGCGAGCATTCGCCGTCGCCGCGCGAGATGGCGCTGCGCGTGGCGAAGTTCCCGCCGCTATGGGCGCTGGTCGCGGGCTTCACGGTGATGCCGGCCGATCCGCCGGCGTGGCTCGACGGCGGATTGCAGCGGCTGTCCGACGCCCTGCTGCCGCTGGCGATGCTGACCATCGGCCTGTCCGTGCGCCTGGCGCTGCCGCGCGACGAACTCAAGCCGCTGGCGATGGGGCTGGTGCTGAAGCTCGCGATGATGCCGGCGATCGCGTTGCTGCTGGTGCCCCTGCTCGGACTGGAGGGACCGATGGCCCGGGTGACGGTGCTGGAGGCGGCCATGCCCTCGATGGTGACCGCCGGCGCGCTCGCCATCGCCCACGGACTGGCGCCGCGGCTGGCGGCGGCGATGGTGGGCTACGGGCTGCTGCTGTCGCTGGCGACCTTGCCGCTGTGGTCGGCCGCGCTTGCGAGGGTGCTGGGCGGGTGAGGCTTACGCTCCATCGCGGAGTTCGCCTACCGGGTGACGCGCCCTTCGCCCGGCCCGGGCGGGCGTCCGGCGCATGGTTCCGTCGCCCGGCCCCGTGTACGCTGCGGCTTCCATCCAGAGGGGAGTCCGCATGAAGACCGTGCTGGTGGCCAGTTCCAAGGGCGGCGTGGGCAAGACCACGATCGCCACGCACCTCGCCGCGCAATCGGCGCTCGAAGGCCTGCGCACCGCGCTGGTCGATGCCGATCCGCAGGAATCCTCCACCCGCTGGGCGCAGCGCCGGGCGGGGCTGGAGAGCGCGGTGCTGCCGCTCGACGGCACCCGCCGCAAGGCGTGGCGCAAACAGTTGCCCGACGACACCCAGCGACTGGTGATCGACGCCGCCGCCGGCGCGATGGCCGACGACCTCGACGCCTTCCTCGAGGACGCCGACGCCGTGGTCGTGCCGGTGCAGCCGTCCGCGCTGGACATCGAGGCGACGGTGCCTTTCCTGGATTCGCTCGCGAAGCACCCGCGCGTGCGCAAGGGCCAGCTGCGGGTCGGGCTGGTGGGCAACAAGCTCAAGCCGTGGACCAACGCCTCGCAGCAGGCGCTCGACCTGCTCGCGGCGTGGCCTTATCCGGTGGTCGCGCAGCTGCGCGACAGCCAGGCCTACGTGGTGCTCACCGGGCTGGGGAAGAGCCTGTTCGACTACCACTCCGCACAGGTGCGCGAACACCAGGACGATTGGCAGCCCTTGCTCAAATGGCTCAGGAAAGCCTGAGCCATCACGTCGTTACGTGATAATGGCGGCCATGAACCCGCCTGTCCTCGCCGAACCGGAGCCGCCCGCGCATGCGTGAACTGATCCTGCTACGACACGCCCACGCGGAACCCGCCGGCAACGGACAGGCCGACCTCGACCGCCCGCTCTCGGCCGAAGGACTGGCCGAAGCCGAGGCCGCCGGTCGCTGGCTCGCCGAGAACAAGCTGATCCCGGACTGCATCCTGTGCTCGCCCTCGCGCCGCACGCGCGAGACGCTCGAAGCGGTATTGGCGGCGATCGGCTACGTCGACCAGCGCATCGAGCCGTCGATCTACGAAGCCACGCCGGGCACGCTGATCTCGCTGGCCGACGCGCACGGCGAAGCCGAACGGCTGATGCTGGTCGGCCACAATCCCGGGCTGGAGCGCCTGGCGGCACTGCTGCACAGCGGGCAGTCCGGCGATTACCGCGGCATGCCGCCGGCGGGGATCGCGGTCCTGACGGTGCCTGCGGACGCCGGCCTGGAGCCCGGCTCGGCGCAGCTCAGCGCCTTCTGGTGGCCGTGAGGGAACGCCCGCCGCGCCTGTCCTGCATCGCGCTGCTGTCCCTGCTGGCCCTCTGGCCGGCATGGGCGCAGGAGCCGGTCGCCGTCGAAGGCACGACCCCTGCCGTCTCCTCCCGGTCCTTCGATCCGCACTTCACCCGCTTCGGCTTCGAGCTGCGCACCCGCTGGGGGCAGCGGGTGTCGGGGGTCTTCCCGCAGTACGAAGGCGAAGTGACCACCCTCGCCGACGGCCGCCGTCGCGTACGCATCGTGCTGCGCACCGACGGGGTGATCGTCGCCGGTTCCGATCGTTACACCGCGCTCGCGCGCGGCCCGAGTTTCTTCGATGCACAGCGTTTCCCGACCATTGAATTCGTCTCCGAACCGCACCCCGATTCCCTCATCCGTACCGGCGGGCGCATGCGCGGCCGGCTGTCGATGCACGGCATGACCCGGATGGAGACGTTCACCATCAACCGCGCCGACTGCGACGCGCCCGGCCGGGATTGCGACGTGGTCGCCAGCGGCAGCATCAGCCGCGACGACTACGGCCTGGACGGCTGGCGCTTCGCGCTCGTCGACCGCGTCCGCTTCATGCTGCGCGTGCGCCTGGTGGAGGCCGCGCCGTGAGAGCGATCGTGCGGTTGGGCGTGGCCGTGCTGTCGCTGGCGCTGGGCGCTTGCGCCTCGCTGTCGCACACGCAGCGCGACCACGCGACGGCGATGGTGGTGCAGGCGCGTTCGACGCAGGTCGATTGCACCCGCCTGGACGCCTGCGCCCAGCGCTCGCCGCTGCGCGAACTGGCCACGCGGGCGCTGGCCGAATCCACGCCCGAAGCGCCGGCGCATTACGCGCTGATCCTCGACCGCGGCCCGGACGCGCTGCTCGCGCGCGTGAACCTGATCCGCAGCGCGACCACCGCCATCGACCTGCAGACCTACATCTTCGACGAGGACGACGCCGGGCGGCTCGTGCTCGACGAACTGCTCGCCGCCGCGCGCCGCGGCGTGCGCGTGCGCGTGCTGATCGACCAGCTTTCCGCGCTCAAGCACGTCGACACGCTGGCCGCACTGGCCGGCGCGCACGCGAATTTCGAGCTGAAGCTGTACAGCCCGGTGCTGGATCGCGCGCAGATCACCTACCCGCAGTACGCGCTCGCGGCGGCGTGCTGCTGGCGCAAGCTCAACCAGCGCATGCACACCAAGCTGCTGCTGGTGGACGGCGCGGTCGGCATCACCGGCGGGCGCAATTACCAGGACGACTATTACGACTGGGACGACGAGTACAACTTCCGCGACCGCGACCTGCTCGTCGCCGGTCCCGTGGCGCGGGTGATGCGCGATGACTTCGCGCTGTTCTGGAACGATCGCCGCAGCGTGCCGGTGGAGCGGCTCAACGACGTCGGCGCGCGGCTGCTCGCCCAGGGCGTCCCGGCGCTGCCGCCGGCGCAGTTCGAGCGCCCGGAGCGCGCGAAGGCGATGCTGCGCGACGCGGGCGATCGCGCGCTCGTCGAGGAACGCCTGGCTTCGCGGGCGATGCGCGTGGGCGAGGTGCGCTACATCTCCGACACGCCGGAGAAACACCACGCCGAAGACGCCGACCAGCAGGCGGTGGCCTCCGGTTCGCTGCGCGGGCTGATCGAATCGGCGCAGGAGGAAGTCGTCCTGCAGACGCCGTACCTGGTGCTGTCCGATGCGGCGCAGGACCTGTTCCGGCAGCTGCACCAGCGCCCGTTCGAGCAGCGCCCGAAGATCATCATCTCCACCAACAGCCTGGCGGCGACGGACGCGTTCATCGCCTACGCGCTGTCGTACAAGTACAAGCGCCGCTACCTGCGCGAGTTCGGCTTCAACATCTTCGAGTACAAGCCCTTCCCGACGGACGCGCCGATCGACATCGCGGCGACCGGCGCACTGCCGGACCTGTTTCCCGACGGGAACGCGCCCGACAACGGTTCCGATGCCGACCCGGGTTCGATCTCGCCCAGCCGCGCGCTGACCGGCGAAAGCGGAGGCACCGCGGCGTCGTCTTCGGCCCGGCCCGACGACGAGGCACAGGACGTCACGCCGGTCGATCGGGGCAAGGTCCATCGCGAACTGCGCGACCGCTACGACCGCCGCAGCAGCGTCGAGCGTGCGCAGTACCAGCGCGCGCTTTCGCGCGAATACACCGCGCTGCGCTACAGCACGCGTCGCGCGAACCAGCCCGTGCCGTTGCAGCGCGCGGGCGTGCGCATCGGACTGCATGCCAAGTCGATGGTGATCGACGGGCGCATCGGCGTGGTCGGCACGCACAACTTCGATCCGCGCGGCGATCACTACAACACCGAGAGCGCGGTGGTGATCGAGGACCGCGACTTCGCCCAGGCGCTGCGGGCGAGCATCAAGCGCGACATCGCGCCGGCCAATTCGTGGGTGATCGCGCGCCGCGACAAGCCGCCGGTGTTTTCGGGGCTCAATTACTCGATCGGCAAGATGTTCGAGGCGATGCCGATCCTGGACCTGTGGCCGATGCGCTACGCGACCAGCTACGAATTCGTGCGCAGCGAGCAATGCCCGCAACCGCTGCTGCCGAGCGATCCGGATTTCCGCGCGTGCTACCAGCCGGTGGGGGATTTCCCGGAAGTGGCGGTGGGGTTGAAGGGAATCACGACGCGGATCTTCACCGCGTTCGGGGCGGGCTTGGCGCCGATTTTGTAGGGGTTGTTTCCCCCTCTCCAGCTTGCAGGGGAAGGAGCCGAACCTGCGCTTTTCGCGCACTGGCCGCTGCGCCCCCCATCCGCGGTCGCGCAGCCAGCTTCCTGAACGTGACGGTTTTCACCCTCCCTCTCGCCCCGGTCAGAGAGCGCCGGGCGCGCCTGCG
Organism: Lysobacter sp. SCRH-1R; assembly: GCF_057747855.1. NCBI lineage: Bacteria > Pseudomonadati > Pseudomonadota > Gammaproteobacteria > Lysobacterales > Lysobacteraceae > Lysobacter > Lysobacter sp. SCRH-1R. Next base: position 3,981,542 of record NZ_CM173227.1, read on the forward strand.
CGGCCGGCGGGGTCCCCCCTGCCATCAGTCATGGCAACGGAACGCCAGAAATGTCCATCTATATCAGCGAGTTCCGGCTGCGGCCGTGCCTCGCCAAGGTAGGTCTTCGGTGGGGTGACTTCTGGCCCATGGCGGAATAGATCTGGTGTTGTACTTTACCAACACACCGAGGCACTACCCCACCCCACGAAGGACCCCGCCATGAACGCCCTGAACACTTTCGCTTCCTCCGCCAAGTCGGTTCCGGTTTCCCCGCTGGCCCTGATGAACGCCCCGTCGCGCAACCACCGCGAACGCGATTTCGGCGTCGGTTACGGCTCCAGCAGTGGCTATGCCAGCAACCGCCGCTACACGACCGAGTGGGCGCCCCCGCGCTTCCGCTTTGCCTGATCCCCGCAAGACCGGACTCCAGGACACCGCCATGAACGCCTTCCTTGCCATCCCGACCAACCCGAACGCCCCGCGCGCGAACGTCGTCGTCCCGCTGCCGGTGCGCCACGTCCATCGCGATCGCGACTTCGGCGTGGGCTACGGCAACAGCAGCGGCTACGCCGCCACCCGCCACTACGCCCGGGACTGGATGCAGCCGCGCTTCCGTTGCGCGTAAGCAGGATCGCGACAAGGTAGCGGTGTCCCAGCCGCACGCCCGACACGCCCGCAAGGGCGGCACCACCCGCTCAGGACCATGCCCGAACCCCATCGCTTCCCCGTCGTAAGAAGTCATCTCCATTTCCCCCCTGGCCCGGAGCCGGTGCGTCGGACTCTCTCCGTAACGACGCACTGACTGCCGGGCCCCTTTTTGCCCGGACGCTCGGCTATGGTGTGGCGATGGATACGCCCCGCTCCCCATTCCGCACCCCGCCCGACCTCGCCGCGCTGAACGCGCTCTCGCGCAACACCGCGATGGAGCCACTGGGCATCGTGTTCACGCAGGTCGGGCACGATTTCATCCGCGCGACCATGCCGGTCGACGAACGCACCCGGCAGCCCTATGGCCTGCTCCACGGCGGCGCGTCGGTGCTGCTGGCCGAGACGCTCGGCAGCAGCGCCGGCATGCTCTGCGTCGGCGAGGACGAGGCCTGCGTCGGCATCGAGATCAACGCCAACCACCTGCGCGGCGTGCGCGAGGGCACCGTCACCGGCACCGCACGACCGCTGCACGTGGGCGGGCGCACGCAGGTGTGGGAGATCCGCATCGAGGACGAACGCCAGCGCCTGGTGTGCATCTCGCGGATCACGCTGGCGGTGATTCCGCGGCCCTGAGCCTTCGCGCCGTCGATCGCGCCGGCGGCTCCCTGCCCGCGCATTGCGGAACCTGTCTGGACGGCACGTCGCATCCTGTGCGCGGCGCTGGTGGCGGCCTCGCGGCTTAGGTATCGTGCGTTCAATGAATGCGCCGTCCCCCCACGCCGGCGCGACGGCGCCGGCCACGGCGCCCGCCGCGCGCGCGCTCCGTTATCTGATCCGCGTGCCGCTGCTGCTGTGGCACGTGTTCGTCGACCTGCCCCTGACCCTGCTGACGACCACGCCGCTGACCGGAAACGTCCGCGTCGGCGACGAGCCGCTGGAGCACCGCGCGATCCGCGCCTGGTCGGCCGGCCTGATGTGGATCTTCGGCTTCCGCCTGCGCCGCGTCGGCACGCCGCTGCCGGGCGCGGCGATGTTCGTCGCCAACCACGTCAGCTGGATCGACATCGAAACCCTGCACAGCCAGCGCATGATGGGCTTCGTCGCCAAGCGCGAGATCGCCAGCTGGCCGGTCGTGGGCTGGCTCGCCTCGCGCGGCGAAACCATCTTCCACGCGCGCGGCAGCACCGAGTCGCTCGGCGGCGTGCTGCACGAGATGCTCAACCGGCTGCGCGAGGGCCGCAGCGTCGGCGTGTTCCCCGAAGGCGGCACGCGCGGCGGGCGCGAGATCGGCCCGTTCCACGCGCGCATCTTCCTGGCCGCCGTCGAAGCCGGCGTGCCGGTGCAGCCGGTCGCGCTGCGCTATGGGGAGCATGGCGACGCGCAGCACGTGGTGGCGTTCCAGCCGGGCGAGAGCTTCCTGGCGAACTTCCTGCGCCTGCTCGGCGAACCGCCGCGGCTGGCGGAGGTGCATTTCCTCGAACCGATCCTGCCCGGCGAAACCGACGGCCGCCGCCGCATCGCCGAAACCGCGCGGGCGCGGATCGTCGAGGCCATGAAGAGCTGAACTTCACGTTGGCAGGTGTAAGGCAGTAATGCGATCCGAGGCGCCATGGCTTCCGGCATGCTGAACGCGTCCGACTACCGTCCGCCGCGCTGGCTGCGCAACGCGCACGTGCAGTCGGTGCTGGGCTCCAGTCCGCTGCGCCGTCGCCATGGCGAGCGCAGCCTCGCGCAGCTCGACGCGGTCAGCACCCTGCACACCGTCGACGCCGGCGACGGCGTGCGCCTGCAGGGCGTGCACACCGCCCTTCCCGAAAAGGCCTCGCGCGGGCTGGTCCTGCTGCTGCACGGCTGGGAAGGCAGCGTGGATTCCAGCTACATGCGCCTGACCGCGGTGGAGCTGCTGCGCGAAGGCTTCGAGGTGTTCCGCCTCAACTTCCGCGACCACGGCGACACGCACCACCTCAACGAAGGCCTGTTCCACTCCAACCGCATCGACGAAGTGGTGCGCGCGGCGGTGCAGGTCGCGCAGCTGTATCCCGACCGCCCGATGGCCGTGGCCGGCTACTCGCTCGGCGGCAACTTCGCCCTGCGCCTGGCGCTGCGCGCGCCGACCGCGGGCCTGCGCCTCGCGCACGTGGCCGCGGTGTGCCCGGTGCTGGATCCGGCGCGCACGATGGATTCGATGGAGCAGGGGCTGCCGGTCTACCTGTGGTACTTCGAGCGCAAGTGGCGCGGATCGCTGGCGCGCAAGCGCGCGTTGTTCCCGCAGACGCACGCCTTCGACGACCAGGTGCTCGGCCTGCGCATGCGCCCGCTGACCCAGTGGATGGTCGAACGCCACACGGATTTCGGCACGCTGGAGCGCTATTTCGACGGTTATTCGATCGCCGGTGATCGCCTGGCCGCATTGCAGGTGCCGGCGAGCATCCTCATGGCCGAGGACGACCCGGTCATTCCGATCGACGCCTTCCGCAAGCTGCAGCTGCCGGCCGGCGCGCTGCTGGAGATCTCGCCGTGGGGCGGCCATTGCGGCTTCCTCGAAAGCGCGAAGCTGGACGGTTTCGCCGAGCGCTGGATCGCCGGGCGCATCAGCAGGATGCTGGGCCGCTGAAGGCGCGGGAAGGCACGCCACGCGTCATCCCGACAGCCAGCATTCAACCCGTCATTGCTAGCGTCGCGCGGTCGGCGACGCGCCTTCGCCACTTCCACAGGGGTCCTGCATGAAACGCGATGCCATCCGCGCCGCCCTGTTCGCCCTCGCCGCATGCGCGAGCACGGGCGCCATCGCGCAGGACGAAGCCGATCCGCCCGCGCTGGACCTGAGCGTGCCGGCCGAACGCATCCACTTCGCCAGCACCGATCCGGGCGCGAACTACCGCAACGATCCGCCTGGCACCTGGTACGGCGACCATGGCGGCCCGGGCGTTCCGGAAGAAACCGCCGCCGACACCGCCAACGGCGACTGGCAGGTGCACGGTGCGGTCGAAGCGGGCGTCGGCTGGTCCAAGGGCGCCGGCAGCAGCCAGTGGCAGGCGGTCAACCTCAACCTGGACAAGACCACGACCGACGACGACGGCGACACGCGCCACGTCAACATCGACATCAACGTCGGTCGCGCCGACGGTCCGGCGTTCGGGCCGGGCGGCTACCACGGGCCTGGCTACTACGGGCCCGGCGCCTATGGCCCCGGCTACCACGGACCGGCGGAGGCGCCGATGCCGCCTCCGCCGGGGATGCCCGGCCGGGGTCCGCTGGTCCGCTGAAACCGGCTTCCGGCGCCCGTCCGGCACGCCCGGGCGGCCCCGCGCATGCGGCTACAATCGACGTTTTCGCCTAGACGAGCGTCCGAGTAGTCCATGCACGAACCCATCATCGATGCCCTGCGCCGCGGCGCCGCCCCCGAAGCGCTGGCCGCCGCGCGCGAGGCCGTCGCCGCGCAGCCGCAGGACGCCAACTCGCACCGCCTGCTCGCCGCCGCGCTGCGCCTGGGCGGCGAACGCGAGGCCGCGTTGTCGGCGATCGACCAGGCCATCGCCCTGGCGCCCGAGGATTCCGATCTCCACCTCGAACGCGCCGGCCTGCTGCTGCACGAACGCCAGCTCGACGAAGCCCAGGCCGCGCTCGCCCGCGCCACCGGGCTCGATCCGAACCAGTTCCCCGCGTACATCATCCAGGGCCACCTCGCGCTCGGCCGTGGCGACCTGGAGGAAGCCGCGCGGCTGGCGCGCACCGCCTCGCGCATCGCGCCGGAACACCCGCACGTGGCCGCGCTGGAAGGCGGCGTCGCGATGCGTCGCGGCGACGTCGACCGCGCGCTGTCGCTGATCAGCACCGCCGCCGAGCGCGCGCCGAACGATCCGCAGCTGCGTCATTCGCTGGGCTTCGCCTACCTCGCCAAGGGCCATTTCGCCTTCGCCGAACAGGCGTTCCGCCGGCTGCTGGAGCAGGACCCGACCTCGCGTCCGCTGCGCGTGCTCGTGGCCGACCTGCTGCGCCGCCAGGGGCGTCCGGGCGAAGCCGCGGACGAACTGGCGCCGCTGCTGGAAGGCGCCGACACGACCGTGCCGATGCAGCGCCTGGTCGGCGAGCTGGAGCTGCAAGCCGGCCGCAACGATCGCGCGCTCGCGCTGCTGCGCCAGACCTTCGCCGCGCAGCCGCTGGATCGCCGCAACGTGCTGCCGCTGCTGGAAGCCTGGCGTCGCGAGAACCTGTTCGACGAAGCGCGCACCACGCTCGACGCCGCGCTGGAGGAACACCCCGAGGCCGCCGACCTGTGGCGCGCGCGGTTGCTGTTCGAGGAATTCGCCAGCGACGCGGCGCGCGAGGTGATCGAACGCTGGCGCGCGGCGATGCCCGACTTCGTCCCGGCGCTGGAAGCGCAGGGCACGCTGCACGACCGGCTCGGCCAGGCCGATGAAGCCGAAGCGATCGCCCGCCGCATCACCGAACTCCAGCCCGGCCACACGCAGGCCGAGCTGCGCCTGATCGACGGCCTGCTCAAGCGCGATCCCGAAGCCGCCGTCGAGCGCGTGGAAAGCCTGCTCGCGCAGGCGCCGGACCCGAACGTGAAGCGCTCGTTGCGCCAGCTGCTGGGCCGCTGCTTCGACATCGCCGGCCAGCCCGACGCCGCCGCCGCGACCTGGGCCGAACTGCACGCCGAGGTGGTCGACCAACGCCTGCCGCTGCCGGAGATCAGCACCGCGGCCCTGCGCCTGCCGGACCTCGCGCCGCTGCCCGATCCGGCCTCCGCCGTGCTGCTGCTGTGGGGCGCGCCGGGTTCGCTGGTCGAGCGCCTGGCGATCACCTTCCAGCACGCCGGCGCGCCGCTGCGCGCCGACCGCTTCGGCGCGCAGCCGCCGAACGATCCGATGCAGCGCTACACGACGGTGCCGGGCCTGGTCGACGGTTCGCTGGACCCGGCCTACATGGTCGAACTGTGGCGCGCCGCGCTGCCCTCGCGCGGCATCAACGACGGCAACGTGTTCGACTGGCTGCTGTGGTGGGACAACGCGCTGCTGACCGGCCTGCGCGCGCACCTGCCGGAGGCGGTGGCGATGATCGCGGTGCGCGATCCGCGCGACATGCTGGTGGACTGGCTGGCCTTCGGCTCGCCGGTGCCGTTCGCGCTGTCCTCGCCCGAAGCGGGCGCGCGCTGGCTCGCGGCGACGCTCTCGCAGATCGCCGACCTGCACGAGCAGGACCTCTTCCCGCACCGGCTGATCAAGCTGGACGACATCGCCAACGACCCGACCGCGGTCGCGCAGGCCGTCGCCGACGCGTTGCAGATCCGCGTGGCGGTCGCGCCGCAGCAGGCATTCGGTCCGGCGCATCTCGATCCCGGCCACTGGCGCCACTTCCGCGACGCGCTGGGCGACGCGTTCGACCTGCTCACGCCGGTCGCGCGGCGCCTGGGGTATCCGGCCGAGTGATGTCGCGCGCCCCTCGCATCGCGACGGGGCCGTGACGCGCGCGTCCGCGTTCCTTCCAATCACCGGAGACGAGTGCCATGCAGATCCGCAGCAACAGCTTCCAGCATCGCGAACGCCTGCCGGCCGAATTCGCCGCCGGCCAGCCCACCGCCGACGGCTTCGGCTTCGCGCCGAACCGTAATCCGCACCTGGCGTGGGACGACGTGCCGGCCGGGACGAAGTCGTTCGCGCTGCTGTGCATCGATCCGGACGTGCCGACGGTGGCGGAGATGGTCGGCAAGCCCGGCGTCGAGATTCCCGCCGACCAGCCGCGCACCGACTTCGTGCATTGGGCCGTCGCGGACATTCCGGCCGACGTGCGCGAGATCGCCGCGGGCAGCTGCAGCGACGGCGTGGTCGCCCACGGCAAGCAGAACCCGCCCGGTCCGGCCGGCGCGCGCCAGGGTCTGAACGACTACACCGGCTGGTTCGCCGGCGACGCCTCGATGGCCGGCGACTGGCACGGTTACGACGGCCCGTTCCCGCCGCCGAACGATCTGCGCCTGCACCGTTATTTCTTCCGCCTGTACGCGCTGGACGTCGCGCGCCTGGATCTGCCCGAACGCTTCACCGCGAAGGACGTGCAGCGCGCGATGCACGCGCATGTGCTGGACGAGGTGGCGATCTACGGGACGTATTCGTTGAATGCGTCGGTGAAGGGCTGAGCGGCCGAGGTTGTCGTCGCCGCCTTTGCCGCCGTTGTAGCCCGGGTAAGCGAAGCGCACCCGGGAACGCGGTCGCCGCTCCAACCCGGGTGCGCTTCGCTCACCCGGGCTACAGAAGCACCGCGTCCTCCGCCAGGCCGGGACGACGGCGCCCACGCGCCGTCACCCATGCCACCCATCACCGCCGCGGCGCCGCTCCCGGCGTGACCTCGCTCTCGACCACCATGTCGAGCACGTACGCCACCTGCTCGCCCTCGGGCCGGTTTCCGGAGACGAAGCGCTTCACCCGCACGACATTGCGCTCGCCTTCGACGTGTTCGAAGCCCTCGATGTCCTGGTACAGCGGCTGCCATTCCGCCGGCGTACCGGTGCGGATGCCCTTCTCGTCGAAGTGCACCTCGCGCACCTGCAGGCATTGGCGGTTCGGCACGTCCGGATGCGTGCACGGCTTCGCGTTCGGCGCGATCTCCAGGAACACCGTCTCGCCCGGCCCGCCGAAACGCGCCTGCGCCGTCGGTTCGCCGCGGAAGGTGAGCACGTCGCCACCGGCGTTGGTGAGCTTCAGCGTCGGCGAGGCGCCGCCCTGCAGCGCGGCCGTCTGCGTGCCGCGCAGGCGTTCGCCGACGGCGCGGTCCAGCGCCATCAGCGTCTGGTCGGCGCAGGCCATCATCGTGGAGGCCATGTCGCCGATGGTGAGCTTCGCGCCCTCCACCGTGTAACGGCCCGACATGCGATTGCAGGTGTTGGACACCGCCACGCGGCCGTCGCTGAAATCCAGGCGCACCGGCTTGTCGGCGTGCGCGAGCAGCGCGTCGATGCGCTGGCCGTTCGCGTCGACGGCGGTGTCCAGCGCCCAGTGATGGCCGCCGAGGACGGCGGTGTCGAGCGCCGCCGCATCCGCCGCGGGCGTGGCGGTCGCCGTGGGGTTGCCGGTCGCGGGCGATGTCGAAGCCTCCTGCGGCGAACGCGTGCAGGCGGCCAGTGCGAGGGCGAGGGTGAGCAGGGCGAATCGCTTCATGGACGTCTCCTCCGGTGGCCGGGTCCGTCCTGGCCCGGCATTGGGAACTCAATGGAGCGCGCGGCGCGAACGCCGCCGCGGCTCAACTGCCGGCCGGCACCAGGTACAGCAGCGCCGCGCCGAGGACGAAGCGGTAGATCGCGAATGCGGTGAAACGGTGGCTCTGGATGTAGCGCAACAGCCATTTGACCGAGATGAAGGCGGTGATCGCCGAGGCCACGAAGGCCACGCCGAGGTCGCCCCAGTCCTCGTGCCCGGCCTGCCCGCTGCGCACCACGTCGATCAGCTCATAGGCGGTGGCGGCGAACATCGTCGGGATGCCCACCAGGAAGGCGAATTCCGTCGCCGCCGCGCGCGAAGTCGTGCCGGCCAGCAGCGCCACGAAGATCGTCGCGCCCGAACGCGAGGTGCCCGGGAACACGCCCGCCACCACCTGCGCGATGCCGACCAGGATCGCCACCGTCCAGGTGATCGTCGCGCGCTCGCCCAGCGCCGCCGCGCGCTTGGCCGCGAAGTGTTCGGCCACGATCATCCACAGGCCGCCGAGCACCAGCGCCCATGCGATCGGCGTGACCTGCTCGGGCAGTTCGAAGCCCAGCTTCTTCACCACCAGGCCCAGCACCGCGGTCACGCCGAACGCCGCCGCCAGCTTGAAGGCGTAATCGCGCGCCTGCGCGGCGTCCATCGGCATGCCGGCCGGGCTGTGTTCGGCCAGCGCGCGCCGCCCCAGGAATCCCATCGCCAGGTCCCACAGGCGCTGCCGGTAGATCAGCACGACCGCGAGGATCGCGCCGGCCTGGATGGAGATGTTGAACAGATCGCTGCGATGTCCGAGCCAGCGTTCGGCGATCAGCAGGTGGCCGGTGCTGGAGATCGGCAGGAATTCGGTGATGCCTTCGATGATGCCGAGGAGCAGGGCGGCTAGCAGGTCGGTCATTGGGGAGCTGGGATTCGGATGGGGGATCGGGATTCGTGGAACCGCGGACGTGTTCTTGGCGGCCAGGCACGAAACGGCGCAGCATACCGGACGGGCCTGCGTGCACCATGTCGACGCAATCGCATTGCTTCACGCACTGTTCTGGTGCAAGGCGATCAGGGCGCCGGCCGCTGGCTCTTTCGAATCAATGCGTTAGCACCGCGTGAACGTTGGCACGGCCCATGCTTGTGAATGAGGGTCACCGCGAACGCGGCCGGCTTTCCCCATCCCGAATCTCCAATCCCGAATCCCGGAGTTACCCCATGTCGATCGATCACGTAGAAAAGCTCATCAAGGACCACAAGGTCGAGTTCGTGGACCTGCGCTTCGTCGACATGCGCGGCGTGCAGCACCACGTCACCTTCCCGAAGTCGATCGTCGAGCCGAGCCTGTTCGAGGACGGCAAGATGTTCGACGGCTCCTCGATCTCGGGCTGGAAGGGCATCAACGAGTCCGACATGGTGCTGCTGCCCGACGCCAGCACCGCGTTCCTGGATCCGTTCACCGCCGATCCGACCCTGGTGCTGACCTGCGACATCCTCGATCCGGCCACCATGCAGGCCTACTCGCGCGACCCGCGCGGCGTCGCCAAGCGCGCCGAGGCCTACCTCAAGGCCAGCGGCATCGCCGACCAGGCGTTCTTCGGTCCGGAGCCGGAATTCTTCATCTTCGACTCGGTCCGCTTCGCCAACGACATGGGCCACACCTTCTTCCACATCGATTCGGAGGAAGCGCACTGGAACTCCGGCCGCGAGTACGACGGCGGCAACACCGGCTACCGTCCGATGGTGAAGGGCGGCTACTTCCCCGTCGCGCCGCTGGACACGCTGCACGACATCCGCGCCGAGATGTGCAAGACGCTGGAACAGGTCGGCATCGAGGTCGAAGTGCACCACCATGAAGTCGCCAACGCCGGCCAGTGCGAGATCGGCACCAAGTTCAACTCGCTGGTGAAGAAGGCCGACGAACTGCTGACGACCAAGTACGTCATCAAGAACGTCGCGCACCGCAACGGCAAGACCGCGACCTTCATGCCCAAGCCGATCGTCGGCGACAACGGCAGCGGCATGCACGTGCACCAGTCGCTGGCCAAGGGCGGCGTGAACCTGTTCTCCGGCGACGGTTACGGCGGCCTGTCGCAGATGGCGCTGTGGTACATCGGCGGCATCTTCAAGCACGCCCGTGCGATCAACGCCTTCGCCAACTCGACCACCAACAGCTACAAGCGCCTGGTGCCGGGTTTCGAAGCGCCGGTGATGCTGGCCTACTCGGCGCGCAACCGCTCGGCCTCGTGCCGCATTCCGTACGTCGCCAATCCGAAGGCGCGCCGCATCGAGATCCGCTTCCCCGATCCGATGAACTCCGGCTACCTGATCTTCGCCGCGCTGATGATGGCCGGCCTGGACGGCATCAAGAACCAGATCGATCCGGGCGCGCCGTCGGACAAGGACCTGTACGACCTGCCGCCGGAAGAAGAGAAGAACATCCCGACCGTCTGCCACAGCCTGGACCAGGCGCTGGAAGCGCTCGACAAGGATCGCGAGTTCCTCAAGGCCGGCGGCGTGTTCACCGATGACTTCATCGACGGCTACATCGCGCTGAAGATGCAGGAAGTCACGCGCTTCCGCGCGGCGACGCATCCGCTGGAATACCAGATGTACTACACGATCTGACGATCGGACGGCCCGGGGCGGATGCTCCGGGCCGTGTTGCTTGGCGTCACGAAAATCCGCTCCGAGTTCGATCCCTCTCCCACGGAGGTTCGCGATGGAGATCCGCACCGGCGGTCTCGATCATCCCGACGTCGTCGCGCTGCTGCAGGAACACCTGCGCGGCATGGCGGAGCTGTCTCCGCCGGAAAGCATCCACGCGCTCGACCTGGACGGCCTGCGCCAGCCGCCGATCACCTTCTGGTCGGCCTGGCAGGACGATGAACTGATGGGCTGCGGCGCACTGAAACAGCTCGATGCCGCGCACGGCGAGATCAAGTCGATGCGCACCGCATCACGGCACCGCCGCAAGGGCGTGGCCGCCGCGATGCTGGCGCACATCCTCGCCGAAGCGCAGCGTCGCGCGTACACGCAGGTGAGCCTGGAAACAGGCTCGATGGCGGGATTCGAAGCGGCACGCACGCTGTACGCGCGCCATGGCTTCGAACCCTGCGGTCCGTTCGCGGACTACACCGACGATCCGAACAGCGTCTTCATGACGCGGGCCGTGCAAGCGCGGCCGTAACCGCTCCACCGCAACACAACGCACGAGGTGAACAAAAACGACGGGCCGCCGCCCGCCGCAAGGCGAGTGCGTCCCGCGCGATCCGGGCACCGGCGAATCGCCCGACATCGCAGAGCACGAACACCAAATGACCGGGGAGGGGCCACCGCTTATGAGGAGCCTGCGTCATGTCGTCTCGCATCCATGCAAGCAAGTCCGCTGCATCGTTCGCCACCGTCGTGCTGGCCGGCGCGCTTTCGTTCGCCCTGCCCAGTGAGGCGATCGCCGGCGTGTCCGGCTCGGTCGCGCTGACGAGCGACTATCTGTTTCGCGGCATCTCGCAGAACAACACCGAACCGGCATTGCAGGCCGGCATCGAATACGCGGCCGACAGCGGCTTCTACGTCGGCGGCTGGGGCAGCAACGTGAGCTGGCTCTCCGACACGCCGGTGCTGGACGACGACATCTCCAACAGCGTCGAGCTGGATTTCTACGGCGGCTATCGCGGCAGGTTCAGCGACGCGGTCGGCTTCGACGTCGGCGCGCTGTACTACTGGTATCCCGGCGACTATCCGTCCGGCTTCAACAGCCCGGACACCGCCGAACTGTACTTCGGCATCAGCGCCGGCGTGTTCGCCGCCAAGTATTCCTACGCCCTCACCGACCTGTTCGGCTACGCCGATTCGGATGGCTCGGGCTATCTCGACGCCGCGGTGAACTGGGACTTCGTGCCGACCTGGACGCTCAACGCGCACGCCGGCAAGCAGTGGATCGAGAACAACGAGGACTTCGAGTACGTCGACTGGAAGCTCGGCGTCACCAAGTCCTTCGACGGCGGCTTCGCCATCGCACTGGCCTACAGCGACACCGACGCCGAGGAAGCCCTCTACACCAACGTCCACGGCAACTACCTGGGCGACGACACCGTCGTGCTGACGCTCACGAAGACGTTCTGAACATCCACCCACGGAGCTGCGAGATGAAACTGATCACCGCGATCATCCGGCCGTTCAAGCTCGACGAGGTGCGCGAAGCGCTCACCGAAGTCGGCGTGTCCGGGATCACCGTCACCGAAGTGAAAGGGTTCGGCCGGCAGAAAGGCCACACCGAGCTGTACCGCGGCGCCGAGTACGTCGTGGATTTCCTGCCGAAACTGAAAGTGGAATGCGCCGTCGCGGAAAGCTCGCTGGAAGCGGCGCTGGAAGCGCTGGCCAACGCCGCGCGCACGGGCAAGGTCGGCGACGGAAAGATCTTCGTGCAATCGCTCGAGCGCACGGTGCGGATCCGCACCGGCGAGCTCGATGACGATGCGTTGTGAGGGGGCGGCCATGACGACCTCCCATACCGATCACATCGACGCGTTCATGCCGTCGTTCCCGCGAAGGCGGGAATCCATCGACCCGATCGCCGCAACTTCGACGAAAGAAGGAAACCTCACCGTGATGCATGCACAGATGGATCCCCGCCTTCGCGGGGACGACGATACGCACGCGCGGACGCACGCGGTTCCGGCAAGCGAGGATTCTGGAAGCACCGGCTTCGAGATCGCGACGCGGGAAAACGCGGACAGCTTGCATGCCCGCGCAATCGCACGCTTTCGCACGCGCACGCCCGCACTCGCCGCGCTGGCGACGCTGGCAGCCCTCGCCACGCCCGCCCTCGCCTTCGCGCAGGACGCCGCCGCACCCACCGCCAACAAGGGCGACATCGCCTGGCTGCTGGTCTGCGCCGCGCTCGTGATCTTCATGACGCTGCCGGGCCTGGCGCTGTTCTACGGCGGCCTGGTGCGCAGCAAGAACGTCCTGTCGGTACTGATGCAGTGCCTGCTGGTGTTCTCGCTGGTGGCGATCCTGTGGGCGCTGTACGGCTATTCGCTGGCGTTCACGCCGGGCAATCCGTTCATCGGCGGGTTCGACCGCGTGTTCGCGAAAGGACTCGACGCCAGCGCGATGGGCGCGACGTTCACCAAGGGCGTCTACATTCCCGAACTGGTGTTCTTCGTGTTCCAGGGCGCGTTCGCGTGCATCACCTGCGCGCTGGTGATCGGCGCGTTCGCCGAGCGCGTGAAGTTCGCCGGCGTGCTGCTGTTCACCGTGCTGTGGTTCACCTTCGCCTACACGCCGATGGCGCACATGGTGTGGTTCTTCCCGGGCCCGGATGCGTTCACCGGCAACGACGCGGTGCCCGGCGTGCTCGCGCAGTCGGGCTTCCTGTTCGCGCGCGGCGCGCTGGATTTCGCCGGCGGCACGGTGGTGCACATCAACGCCGCCGTCGCGGGACTGGTGGGTTCGTACGTGATCGGCCGCCGTGTGGGCTACGGGCGCGAGGCGATCAAGCCGCACAACCTCACGCAGACGATGGTGGGCGCGTCGATCCTGTGGGTCGGCTGGTTCGGCTTCAACGCTGGTTCCGCGCTGGAAGCCAACGCGGTCGCCGCGCAGGCGTTCGTCAACACGTTCCTCGCGACGGCCGCCGCGGTGCTCGGCTGGACCGCGATGGAATGGATCAGCAAGGGCAAGCCGTCGATGCTGGGTGCGGCGTCGGGCGCGGTGGCGGGACTGGTGGCGATCACGCCGGCCGCGGGCTTCGTCGGATTGTGCGGCGCGATCGTGATCGGCGCCCTCGCCGGCGCGGTGTGCCTGTGGGGCGTGAACGGTCTGAAGCGGCTGCTCGGCGCCGACGACGCGCTCGACGTGTTCGGCGTGCACGGCGTCGGCGGCATCCTCGGCGCGCTGCTCACCGGCGTGTTCGCGTCGCCTTCGCTGGGCGGCGCGGGCATCTGGGATTACGTCACCGAAACCGCGCTACCGGAGTACAGCATCGCCTCGCAGGTGTGGATCCAGCTGCAGGGCGTGCTGGTGACGGTGGTGCTCTCCGGCGTGGTCGCGCTGGTCGCCTTCGTGATCGTGAAGTACACGGTCGGCCTGCGCGTCAGCGAGGAATCCGAACGCGAAGGCCTGGACATCACCTCGCACGGCGAATCCGCCTACGAGACCTGAGCCGTCGCGAACCAGGGCAAAGGCGTGCGTAACCCCTCCCGCGCACGCCGCGGCAGCGCGCGACGGCTCACGCCGTCGCGCGCTTTTTTCCGCGATGACGCCGCGCCAGCTCGCTCGCCAGCGCGATGCCGGCGGTCAGCGCGGCCATCGACAGGAACTGCCCGCGCGTTTCGCCGTTGGCGAGCAGCAGCGCGAAGATCAGCGCCAGGATCGCCAGCGCCGCGCCGGTCAGCCACGGGAAACCGCGCATGCGGAACGGCAGCGGCGTGCCCGCGCGATCGGCGCGGCGACGCAGGATCAGCTGCGACACCAGCGAGATCGTCCACACCAGCAGGCACGTCGAACCGACGATGTTGAGCAGCACCGGCAGCACGCGGTCCGGATACCACAGCTCGCACACCGTCGCGACGAAGCCGAACACCACGCACGACAGCACCGCGAGCACCGGCACCTGGCGGCCGTTCACGCGCGCCAGCCAGTGCGGCGCCTCGCGGCGCTGCGCGAGCGAGTAGATCATGCGCGAGGCGCCGTAGAGGTTCGCGTTGAGCGCCGACAGCAGCGCGATCACCGCGATCAGCGTGATCGTCGTGGACGCATACGGGATGCGCGCCACTTCCAGTACCGCGGCGAACGGCGAGCGCAGCGCTTCGCTGGTCCACGGCACGACCGCGATGATCACGCTGATCGAGCCGATGTAGAACACCAGGATGCGCCAGGCGACGGTGCGGATCGCGCGCGCGAGGCTGCGCGAGGGATCGGAGGTTTCGGCCGCGGCGACGGCCACGATCTCGGTCCCGCCGAACGCGAACACCACCACCAGCAGCGCCGCGCCGATGCCCGCCCAGCCCTTCGGCGCGAAGCCGCCGTGGCCGGTGACGTTCGACAGCCCCGGCGACGGCACCGCCGGCAGCAGGCCGAGCAGCAGCGCGGCGCCGATCGCGATGAAGGCGAGGATCGCGACGACCTTCATGATCGCGAACCAGAATTCGAATTCGCCGAAGTTCCGCACCCCCATCAGGTTGATGAAGGTGAAGAACAGCATGAAGGCGAGCGAGGACAGCGGCACCGGGATCTGCGGCCAGATCGTCGCGAGCAGGCCGGCCGCGCCGACCGATTCGGCGGCGACCACGACCACCACCTGCGCCCACCACAGCCAGCCGACGGTGGCGCCGGCGGTCGCGCCCAGCGCGTCGGCGGCGTAGACCGAGAACGCGCCGCTGGCCGGCTTGGCCGCGGCCATCTCGCCCAGGGCGTTCATCACGATGATCACCAGCGCGCCGGCGATGAGGTAGGACACCAGCACCGCCGGTCCCGCCGCCTGCACGCCGACGCCGGAGCCCAGGAACAGCCCGGCGCCGATCGCGCTCCCCAGGCCCATCATGATCAGCTGGCGCGGCTTGAGGGCGTGTCCCAGTTGCGGCGCGGCGTTCGGGAAAACGGTGGCTTCGGACATCGGCATCTTGGCGGCTTCGAGGGGCGACACCATACCGCGTCGCGGCATGGCGGCACCGTGCCGGTGGAGGGATCACGCGCGCCTGCCACCGGCCGCGCTACCGTCGCCGCATGGACACGCGCACCCAGACCCTGCCACCGGGCTGGCGGATCGAAGCGACCGGCCCCTTCCCCGGCAGCCGCGCGTGCGTGCTGCGCCTGGTCCATGCCGACGGCGCGGAGGCGCGGTGGCAGATCGAGGAAGGCACGCCGCAGTCCGAGGCGGTGAAGCAGCTCGCGGCGGCGATGGCGCTCACCGGCGAGAGCTATCGCGAGGACGACGAAGCCCGTCCGGGGCCGCTGCTGTCCACGTGATCGCGTCGGAGGGACTTCGCCCCGGCGCCGGATGGGCAGCCGACTGGAGTTCGGACGGGGAGGTCCGAGGGGAAGAGGATCGGCCTCGGCGCCGGGGCCCGTTCAGTCTGCGCGGCATGGTGGCCGGGCGCTGTCGGGGAATTCGGAAGACGGCGTCGGAGCAAACCCGACACGCCGGCGCGACCCATGGCGACCGCACGGAGGGAAGTCCGGCCATTCCCGAATCCTGCCGCCGGCCTCTACAGTGGACCCATGACGATCCAGGACCTCCTCGGCATCACGCTCCCCATCGTGCAGGCGCCGATGGCGGGGGTGCAGGGCGCATCGCTGGCACTGGCGGTGACGCAGGCCGGCGGCCTCGGTTCGCTGCCGGCGGCCACGCTCACGCCCGAAGCGCTGCGTCGGGATCTCCACGCGATGCGCGAACGCGGCAGCGGGCCGATCAACGTCAACTTCTTCTGCCACGCGCAACCCGGCGCGGATGCCGAACGCGAGGCCGCGTGGCGCGCGGTGCTGGCGCCGTACTACGCGGAGTTCGGGCTCGATCCCGCGGCACTCGTCGCCGGACCGGCGCGTGCGCCCTTCAACCACGACCTCGCCGACGTGCTGGCGGAACTGCCGCCGGCGGTGGTGAGTTTCCATTTCGGCTTGCCGTCGTCGGAGCTGCTCGAACGCGTGCGCGCGACCGGCGCGAAGGTGTTCTCGTCGGCGACGACGGTCGAGGAAGCGCGCTGGCTGCAGGCGCAGGGCGTGGACGCGATCATCGCGCAGGGGCTGGAGGCCGGCGGGCATCGCGGGCATTTCCTCTCCGACGACCTCGACGCGCAGTCCGGCACGTTCGCGCTGCTGCCGCGCATCGTGCGCGCGGTGCGCGTGCCGGTCATCGCGGCGGGCGGCATCGCCGACGCGGCTGGCGTCGCCGCGGCCAAGGCACTGGGCGCGGCCGGCGTGCAGGTCGGCACCGCTTACCTGCTGTGCCCGGAAACCACGACCAGCCCCGTGCACCGGTTGGCGTTGAGCACCGACGCCGGCGAGTCGACGGTGCTGACGAATCTCTTCACCGGACGTCCCGCGCGCGGCATCCGCAACCGGCTGATGCGGGAACTCGGTGCGATGCGCGATGACGTGCCGGCCTTCCCGCTCGCGGCCGGCGCCGTGTCGCCGCTGCGCGCGAAGGCCGAAGCGGCGGGCAGCGGCGACTTCTCGCCGCTCTGGGCCGGGCAGAACACCACCGGCTGCCGCGCGGTGCCGGCGGCGGAGGTCACGAAGGAACTCGCGCGGGGCTGGTGAGGAAGCGCCGGGTGTGGCGTGTGGCGAGCGCATGGTTTGCGGCGCGTGCGTTGCGTTCGCGTAGCAGGGAGCCGAGACGCCGAGGGCTTTTGTAGCCCGGGTAAGCGGAGCGCACCGGGGGGCGACGGAGCTCCGGGCACACCGCCGCCAACGCCCTCGCCGCGCCATCGCTCCGCATCACCCCTCACCGATGTCATCGCGTCGCAAAGCGGGGCCCCGGGCCGATATCGCATCCGAATCGCATCGCGCCCCCGGGTGCGCTCCGCTTACCCGGGCTACAAGAGCTGCAACAGCTGGATCCGACCTTTGAACGTTTGTTTCGATGTCGGGCATCCCGCGCAGAGAACGATTCGCTCGCCGGCTGGGCGATCGCGATCGTGCATCCGCTCGGTGTCGCCGCCGTGGCCGCTTACGTGGTCTGGGTCGATCGCCTGCAGATCCCGCCCGAGGAAGCGGCGCTCGCCAAACGCTTTCCGGTCGCGTTTCCCGAACACGCGCGCCGCGTGCGCCGATGGCTCTGAGCCGGCGCGACGGCCGTGCACACCGCCCCTGCCGCGCCCCCACCGGCCCTCACGCGACATCGCGCGGGCCGTCGGCAGAATGCAGGACAGTCCGACGACACGTCGCTGCATGACCTCGATCAACGTCCTGACCGTCAACATGCACATGGGGTTCAGCCTGCTCAACCGCAGGTTCGTGCTCCCCGAACTGCGCGAAGCGATCCGCGGCGTGTCGGCCGACATGGTGTTCCTGCAGGAAGTGCTCGGCGAACACGCGCGCCACGCGCAACGCCATGCCGACTGGCCGTCGGGCCCGCAGTACGAGTTCCTCGCCGACACGCTGTGGACCCAGTTCGCCTACGGCCGCAACGCCGCATACCCGCACGGCCATCACGGCAACGCGTTGCTGTCGAAGTTCCCGATCGCGTCCTACCAGAACCGCGACGTCTCCGTGCACGGCCACGAGAACCGCGGCCTCCTGCACGCCATCGTGCGCGTGCCCGACGAGGACACCGGCCAGGAAGCCGAGGTGCACACGATCTGCGTGCACCTGGGCCTGCGCGAATCGCACCGGCAGCGGCAGATCGGCCTGCTGTGCGACGTGGTGTCCGGACAGGTGCCGCACGATGCGCCGCTGATCGTCGCCGGCGACTTCAACGACTGGCGCGTGCGCGGCCATCGGCTGGTCCGCCGCTGCGGACTGGTGGAAGCGTTCGAACACACGCGCGGACGGCTGGCGCGCACCTTTCCCTCGCGCTGGCCGACGCTGCCGGTGGATCGCATCTACGTGCGCAACGCGCGCGTGGTCGAAGCGCGCGTGCTGGCGTCGCGTCCGTGGTCGCACCTGTCCGACCACCTGCCACTGCTGGCGAGGGTCCAGCTGTGAAGTTCTGGCGCGTCATGGATTCGTGCTGGCGGCACGGCCACCGCGCGCGCCTGCTGGAGAACGGCGAGGCGTATTTCGCGCGCGTGTTCGAGGCCATCGACGCGGCGCAACGCGAAATCCTGCTGGAAACCTTCATCTGGTTCGAGGACAAGGTGGGCATCGCGCTGCAGCAGCGGCTTATCGCGGCGGCGCGGCGCGGCGTGCGCGTGCATTTCCTGGTGGATGCGTTCGGCTCGCCCGATCTGTCGGAGGATTTCCTGCGCGCGCTCACCGAAGCCGGCGTCCAGCTGCGCATGTTCGACCGGCAACCCACGCTGTTCGGCATCCGTCTCAACGTGTTCCGGCGCATGCACCGCAAGCTGGTCGTGATCGACGAACGCATCGGCTTCGTCGGCGGCATCAACTATTCGGCCGACCATCTCGAAGACTTCGGTCCCACCGCCAAGCAGGATTACGCGGTCGAAGTGGAAGGCCCGGTCGTCGCCGACATCCATGCCTTCATGCGCCACGCCATCGCCACGCGCGGCACCGGCGAGCGCTGGGAGCCGGACACCACGCACGAGACCGGCAAGCCCGCCGGCAACGCCGACGTCTGCTTCCTCCCGCGCGACAACGGCCGCCGTTCGCGCAGCATCGAACAGGCCTATCGCGAAGCCTTCCGCGCCGCGCGGCAGGAAATCGTGATCGCCAACGCCTACTTCTTCCCCGGCTACGGCTTCCTGCGTGACCTGCGCGACGCCGCGCGGCGCGGCGTGAAGGTGCAGCTGATCTTCCAGGGCGAGCCCGACACGCCGATGGCGCTGATCGCCGCGCGCTGGCTGTACCGCCATCTCGTCGATGCGGGCGTGCGCATCCACGAGTACTGCCAGCGCCCGTTCCACGGGAAAGTGGCGGTGATCGACGACGAATGGAGCACCGTGGGTTCCAGCAACCTCGACCCGCTCAGCCTCTCGCTGAACCTGGAAGCCAACGTGTTCATCCGCGACCGCGAGTTCGCGGGCGATCTGCGCCGCCGCCTCGGCACGCTGATCGACAACCACTGCAAGGAAGTGGACCCGGCGGACGTGCCGCGCGGCAGGTTCTGGCAGCCGATCACGCGCCCGCTGCTGTTCCATGTGTTGCGCAAGTTCCCCGAATGGGCCGGCTGGCTGCCCGCGCACACGCCGCGCACGGCGCTGGTGCGGCCCGACGATTCCGAGGACTCGTCGAAGTGACCGCGCACCGCCACCGCTGGCGTCGCGCCCGGCGCATCGCGTTCTATGTCTTCCTGGCGCTGGTCGCGTTCCTGCTGGTGCGTTACGCGCGCTCGGTCGACTGGGAACAAGTGGGCGCCACGCTCGCCGGCTACGGGTCGGGCACGCTGGCGATCGCCATCGCGATCACCGTCGGCAGCTACCTGCTGTACTCGTGTTACGACCTGGCCGCGCGCCGCTACGTGCGGCACCCGCTGCCGGCACCGCGGGTGATGGCGATATCGACCGTCTGCTACGCCTTCAGCCTCAACGTCGGCGCGCTGGTCGGCGGCGCGGGCTTCCGCTATCGGCTGTATGCGCACGCGGGGCTCGGGCTGGGCACGATCAGCCGCATCGTCGCCTTCACCGTCGGCACCAACTGGCTGGGCTACCTGCTGCTGGCGGGCGCGCTGTTCGCGTCGGGACGGGTCGTGCCGCCGCCGCACTGGCCGGTATCCGGGCGCACATTGCCGTGGCTCGGCGCGGCCATGCTGGTCGCGGTGGCGGTGTACCTCGTCGCCTGCCGCGTGACGCACGGCCGGGTTTTCCACCTGCGCGGCCACCACTTCCGCCTGCCTTCGGTGCCCCTCGCGCTGGTCCAGCTCGCCCTCGCCGCGACCAACTGGTCGCTGATGGCCGCGCTGCTGTTCGTGCTGATGCCGCCGCACGTGTCGTACGCGTCGGTGCTCGGCGCGCTGCTGGCGGCGGCGGTGGCATCGGCCATCGCGCACATCCCGGCGGGCATCGGCGTGCTGGAGGCGGTGTTCATCGCGCTGCTCGGCCACCAGGTGCCGCCGCCGCAGATGCTCGCGGCGCTGCTGGCCTATCGCGCGTGCTACTACCTGGGGCCGCTGCTGCTGGCCATCGCCGGCTACGCCGCGCTCGAAGCGCGCGTGCGCGGGGGCGATCGCGGCCACGCGCGGGTGCCCGCCGACCCATAGAACACGCCAATCCCCGTGAACATCCCGTCATCGGCGCTGCGATAAGCTCGGGTGATTTTCCGCGAAGCCGCAGTGCATGGGGGATGTTCGGGTGACCACGGAAACGAAATCGCGCCGTTCGCCATCGGCGCGCAAGGCGAAGCCGTCGCCAGCGAAGGCCGTCGCGACGGCACCGAAACGGCGCGCGCAGGCCGAGCCGTTGCGCGAGCCCCTGCGCGATCCGCCACGCGATCGGCTCGACGTGATCATCGAAGCGATGGACGCGGTGCGCGCCGGCGACTTCTCGGTGCGCCTGCCGCTCAACTGGCAGGGACAGGAAGGCCAGCTCGCGCAGATCCTCAACGAGATCATCAACCACAACCGCCGCCTCGCCGCCGAACTGGCGCGCGTGGGCGAAGCCGTCGGCCGCGAAGGCCAGACCCGCCAGCGCATCGTGCCGGCCAACCGCGAAGGCCAGTGGCTGGAGATGGAGGACTCGGTCAACGCGCTGATCGACGACCTCGTCCGTCCGGTGGAGACGATGAGCGAGGCGATGGCCGGCGTCGCCAAGGGCGATCTCACCCGCACCGTGCCGCTGGAAGCCGACGGCCGTCCGCTCAAGGGCGAGTTCCTGCGCTCGGCGAACATCGTCAACCGCATGATCGCGCAGATGGGCGAGTTCAGCTCGGAAGTGACGCGCGTCGCACTCGAAGTGGGCACTGCCGGACGCCTCGGCGGCCAGGCCAAGGTGAAGGGCGTTTCGGGCGTGTGGAAGGACCTGACCGACTCGGTCAACCAGATGGCGTCCAACCTCACCGCGCAGGTGCGCAACATCGCCGACGTGACCATCGCGGTGGCGAACGGCGACCTCTCGCGCAAGATCACCGTGGACGTGCGCGGCGAGATCCACCAGCTCAAGGAAGCCATCAACACGATGGTGGACCAGCTGCGCGGCTTCGCCTCGGAAGTGACGCGCGTGGCGCGCGAGGTGGGTACCGAAGGCCGGCTGGGCGGCCAGGCCGTCGTGCCCGGCGTCGCCGGCACGTGGAAGGACCTGACCGACTCGGTCAACGCGATGGCGTCCAACCTCACCTCGCAGGTGCGAAACATCGCCGAGGTGACCACCGCCGTGGCCAAGGGCGACCTGTCGCGCAAGATCACCGTGGACGTGCGCGGCGAAATCCTCGAACTGAAGAACACCATCAACACGATGGTGGACCAGCTCAACGGCTTCTCCTCCGAAGTGACGCGCGTGGCGCGCGAGGTGGGCACCGAAGGCAAGCTCGGCGGCCAGGCGCAGGTGCCCGACGTCGCCGGCACGTGGAAGGACCTCACCGACCACGTGAACTCGATGGCGTCCAACCTGACGCTGCAGGTGCGCAACATCGCCGAGGTGACCACGGCGGTGGCGAAGGGCGATCTCTCGCGCAAGATCACCGTGGACGTGCGCGGCGAAATCCTGGAGCTGAAGGACACCATCAACACGATGGTGGACCAGCTCAACGGTTTCTCGTCGGAAGTGACGCGCGTGGCGCGCGAAGTCGGCACCGAAGGCCGCCTGGGCGGCCAGGCCGTCGTGCCGGGCGTCGCCGGTACGTGGAAGGACCTGACCGACTCGGTCAACGCGATGGCGTCCAACCTCACCTCGCAGGTGCGCAACATCGCCGAGGTGACCACGGCCGTGGCGAAGGGCGACCTCTCGCGCAAGATCACCGTGGACGTGAAGGGCGAAATCCTGCAGCTGAAGGACACCATGAACACCATGGTGGACCAGCTCAACGGCTTCGCCGCCGAAGTGACCCGCGTGGCGCGCGAGGTGGGTACCGATGGCAAGCTCGGCGGCCAGGCGCAGGTGCCGGGTGTCGCGGGCACGTGGAAGGACCTCACCGACAACGTCAACTCGATGGCGTCCAACCTCACCGCGCAGGTGCGCAACATCGCCGAAGTCACCACCGCGGTGGCGAAGGGCGACCTGTCGCGCAAGATCGCGGTGGACGTGAAGGGCGAGATCCTCCAGCTGAAGGAGACCATCAACACGATGGTGGACCAGCTCAACGGTTTCGCCGCCGAGGTGACGCGCGTGGCGCGCGAAGTGGGTACCGAAGGCAAGCTCGGCGGCCAGGCGCAGGTGCCGGGCGTGACCGGCGCCTGGAAGGACCTCACCGACAACGTCAACTCAATGGCGTCCAACCTCACCACGCAGGTGCGAAACATCGCCGAAGTGGCGACGTCGGTGGCGAAGGGCGACCTGTCGCGCAAGATCGCGGTGGACGCGGAAGGCGAAATCCTCCAGCTGAAGGAAACCATCAACACGATGGTGGACCAGCTCAACGGCTTCGCCGCCGAGGTGACGCGCGTGGCGCGCGAGGTCGGCACCGAAGGCAAGCTCGGCGGCCAGGCACGCGTGCCGGGCGTGGCCGGTACGTGGAAGGACCTCACTGACAACGTCAACTCGATGGCGTCCAACCTCACCACGCAGGTGCGCGGCATCGCGGCGGTGGTGACGGCGGTGGCCAACGGCGACCTGCACCGCAAGCTCACGGTGGAAGCCAAGGGCGAAGTCGCCGAGCTGGCCGACACCATCAACAACATGACCAACACGCTCGCGATCTTCGCCGACCAGGTGACGACCGTGGCGCGCGAAGTCGGCGTGGAAGGGCGCCTGGGCGGCCAGGCGAAGGTGCCGGGCACGGCGGGCATCTGGAAGGACCTCACCGCCAACGTGAACCAGCTCGCGGCGAACCTGACCAACCAGGTGCGCGCGATCGCCGAGGTGGCCACCGCGGTGACGCAGGGCGACCTCACGCGTTCGATCCAGGTGGACGTGCGCGGCGAAGTGGCCGATCTGAAGGACAACATCAACGCGATGATCGCCAACCTGCGCGCGACGACCGAGTCGAACCGCGAGCAGGACTGGTTGAAGACCAACCTCGCCAAGTTCTCCTCGATGATGCAGGGCCAGCGCGACCTGCTCACGCTCGGCCAGATGCTGCTGTCGGAACTCGCGCCGCTGGTGGATGCGCAACAGGGCCTGATCTACATCGTCGACGAAGGCGCCGACGGCGAGGTGCGCCGCCTGCGCCAGCTCGCCGGCTACGCCGACAGCGCGCCGATGGCGAGCCGCACGCTCGACTTCGGCGAGGGCCTGGTCGGCCAGTGCGCGGCCGAGGCGCGGCTGATCCTGCTGGAGAACATCCGACGCGACGACGACGCGCACGGCGTGCGCATCCAGTCGGGCCTGATCGAAGCCGCGCCGCGCAGCGTGATCGTGCTGCCGGTGCTGTTCGAGGACCAGGTCAAGGCGGTGATCGAACTGGCGACGCTGCACGAGTTCACTCCGTCGCAGCGCGCGTTCCTGGAGCAGCTGTCGGGCAGCATCGGCATCGTGCTCAACACGATCGAGGCGACGATGCGCACCGAGCGCCTGCTGTCGCAGTCGCAGCAGCTGGCCGGCGAATTGCAGACGCAGCAGAACGAACTGCAGCAGACCAACGAGGAAATCGCGCTCAAGGCCTCGCTGCTGGCCGCGCAGAAGGCGGAGGTCGAACAGAAGAACCTGCAGATCGAACACGCGCGCCGCGCGCTGGAGGAAAAGGCGGCGGAGCTGGCGCAGACCTCGCGCTACAAGTCCGAGTTCCTCGCCAACATGTCGCACGAGCTGCGCACGCCGCTCAACAGCATCCTGATCCTCAGCCAGCAGCTGGCGGAGAATCCGGAAGACAACCTCAGCGAGCGCCAGGTCGAATTCGGCCGCACCATCCACGCCGCCGGCACCGACCTGCTGCACCTGATCAGCGACATCCTGGACCTGTCGAAGATCGAGTCCGGCACGGTCACCATCGACATCGAGACGATCAGCTTCGCGCACCTGCGCGAGAACCTGGAACGCGGTTTCCGCCACGAAGCCGAACGCCGCAAGCTCGATTTCGCCGTGGATTTCACCCGCGACCTCGGCCCGACGCTGCGCTCGGACCCCAAGCGGCTGCAGCAGATCCTGAAGAACCTGCTGTCGAACGCGTTCAAGTTCACCGAACAGGGCAGCGTGCGGCTCAGCGCGCGTCCGGTCACGCGCGGCTGGAGCGAGGACCACCCGGTGCTGTCGCGCGCGCCGGTGGTGGTCGCCATCGAAGTCACCGACACCGGCATCGGCATCTCGCCGGACAAGCAGCGCATCGTGTTCGAAGCGTTCCAGCAGGCCGATGCGGGCACCGCGCGCAAGTACGGCGGCACCGGCCTCGGACTGGCGATCAGCCGCGAGATCGCGGGCCTGCTCGGCGGCGAACTGCGCCTGCACAGCGTGGAGGGCGAAGGCAGTACGTTCACGCTGTACCTGCCGCTCAACTACGTGGGCAACAACCCCGGCAGCGGACAGGACCGCACCCTGCCCGAGGCGGGCCGCAGCGCGAACCGCGTGCGTGTGGAAGTGCCGGTGCCGGCCGAGCACGTCGCCGCCGCCGACATGCCCGCGACGGAGCGCCTCGAGGACGACCGCCACGCGCTGGTGGCCGACGTGCCGACGCTGCTGATCGTCGAGGACGACGCGCACTACGCGTCGGTGCTGCGCGACCTCGCCCGTTCGCGCGGCTTCCAGGTACTGCATGCCAATCGCGGCGACGAAGCGCTTCGCCTGGTGCGCGAGTACAAGCCGACGGCGATCACGCTCGACATCTTCCTGCCCGACATGCTCGGCTGGACCGTGCTCGCACGACTGAAGCAGGACGCATCCACGCGCCACATCCCGGTGCAGATCGTCACGGTGGAGGAAAGCCGCCACCACAGCATCGAGCGCGGCGCGTTCTCGTACCTGGCCAAGCCGTCCACGTCGGAGACCATCGGCGAGGCGTTGCAGCGCATCAAGGATTACGCGACGCCGCGCGTGAAGCGCCTGCTGGTGGTGGAGGACGACGCCAACGAGCAGATGAGCATCGTCGAACTGCTCCGCCACGACGACGTCGAGATCGTCACCGCCGGCTCCGGCGAGGACGCGCTGCGCAACCTGCTCGAAGGCGAGTACGACTGCGCGGTGCTCGACCTGCGCCTGCCGGACATGACCGGCTTCGAGCTGATCGACCGCATCCAGGCCGAGGATTCGCTCAAGCACGTGCCGATCGTGGTGTTCACCGGCAAG
The DNA here is from genome assembly GCF_057747855.1 of Lysobacter sp. SCRH-1R. Taxonomy (NCBI): domain Bacteria; kingdom Pseudomonadati; phylum Pseudomonadota; class Gammaproteobacteria; order Lysobacterales; family Lysobacteraceae; genus Lysobacter; species Lysobacter sp. SCRH-1R. Next base: position 4,007,277 of record NZ_CM173227.1, read on the forward strand.
GACCTCAGCGCGGATGAAAGCGAACGCCTGCGCCGCGTCGCGCGCAGCGTGGTGATCAAGGGCGTGGAATCGCCCGAACGCCTGCTCGACGAGACCGCGCTGTTCCTGCACCGCGTGATCGGCAACCTGCCACCGGCCAAGCAGCGCATGGTGCGCAGCCTGCACGAATCCGACGACGGCCTGCGCGGCAAGAACGTGCTGGTGGTGGACGACGACGTGCGCAACATCTTCGCGCTGTCCAGCGTGCTCGAACGCCACGGCATGCACGTGCACACCGCCGGCAACGGCCGCGATGCGATCAGCAAGGTCGGCGAGATGCCGCAACTCGACCTGGTGCTGATGGACATCATGATGCCCGGCATGGACGGCTACGACACGATGCGCGAGATCCGCGCGCTGGGCGATCGTCGCACGCTGCCGATCGTCGCGCTCACCGCCAAGGCGATGAAGGGCGATCGCGAAAAATGCCTGGAGGCCGGTGCCTCCGACTACCTGGCCAAGCCGGTCGTCACCGACCAGCTGCTCGGAGTCCTGCGTCAATGGCTGCAACGTTGAACGATGCCGCGGCGGCCACGGCCGCCGCGCCGGTCAAGATCCTGCTGGTCGACGACCAGCCCGGGCGCCTGTTGACCTATCGCACCATCCTGGAGCCGCTGGGCGAGGAGCTGGTCGACGCGCGCTCGGGCATGGAAGCGCTGAAGCTGCTGATGGAGGACGAGTACGCCGTCATCCTGCTCGACGTGAACATGCCGGTGATGGACGGCTTCGAGACGGCGACGATGATCCACCAGCATCCGCGCTTCGAGAACACGCCGATCATCTTCGTCACCGCGGTGAACCTCTCCGACCTGGACCGCCTGCGCGGCTACAAGCTTGGCGCGGTGGACTACGTGATGGTGCCGGTGATCCCCGAGATCATGCGCACCAAGGTGTCCGTGCTCGCCGAGCTGCACCGCAAGCGGCGCCAGCTGCAGGCGCTCAACGCGAACCTGGCGACCGCGCATCGCGAACTGCAGGCGGAGAAGGCGCGCGAACTCGAACGCCTGAACGCCTCGCTGCGCGCCGCCAATGCGGAACTGGAACTGCGCAATCGCGAGCTGATCGCCGAGAACAAGGAACGCACGCGCGCCGAACGCCGCCTGCGCGAGGCCGACCAGCGCAAGGACGAGTTCCTCGCCACGCTCGCGCACGAACTTCGCAACCCGCTGGCACCGTTGCAGAACGCGCTCGCGGTGCGCCGCCTGCGCGAACCCGACGACCACGATCCGCTGCTGGCGATGATGGAGCGCCAGCTGTCGCTGCTGGTGCGGATGATCGAGGACCTGCTCGACATCGCGCGCATCACGCGCGGCAAGCTGACCCTGCGTCCGGCGCCCACGGTGTTGCAGGACGTGATCGCCGCCGCGGTCGACACCGCGCGACCGCTGATCGAAGACGGCGGCCACACGCTGCACCTGCAACTGCCCGACACCCCCGTGCCGCTGGAAGCGGACCACGCGCGGCTGGCGCAGGTGTTCGCGAACCTGCTCAACAACGCGGCGAAGTATTCCGATGCGCAGGGCCGCATCGAACTGGGCGCCGCGCTCGACGGCGACCAGGTGCAGGTGTGGGTCAGCGATTCGGGCATCGGTCTCACGCCCGAGCAGATGGACACCGTGTTCGAGATGTTCCACCAGGTGGACACCACCGTGGAGCGTTCGCGCGGCGGACTCGGCATCGGGCTCACGCTGGTGCAGCGCCTGACGCAGATGCACGGCGGGCGCGTGGAAGTGCACAGCGACGGCCCCGGACGCGGATCGACGTTCCGCGTGCGGCTGCCGTGCGCGGGAACGTCCGTGTCCGCCATGCAGGAAGCCGCACCCGCGCCCGAAGCGACCGCGGCGACGCGTCGCGTGCTGGTCGTCGACGACAACCACGACGCCGCCGACACGTTGGCGATGATGGTGCGCCTGCTCGGCCACGAAACGCGCGCCGTGTACGACCCGCAGGCGGTGGAGGACGAAGTGGCGTCCTTCACGCCGGAGGTCGTGTTCCTCGACGTCGGCATGCCCGGCCGCAGCGGTTACGACGTCGCCCGTGCGCTGCGCACCGCGCACGGCGACGCGCTGGTGATCGTCGCCGTGACCGGCTGGGGCCAGCCCGAGGATCGCCTGCGCACGCTGCAGGCCGGCTTCGACCATCACCTGGTGAAGCCGCCGGACATCCAGGCCATCACCGACATCTGCAGCAAGGGACTGCGTCCGCTCGCGGAGGACACATCGCCATGACCGGTTCCAGTCCGTCCTGGATGAGCAAGTGGGCGCACGACCTGCGCGGCCCGCTCGCACCGATCCAGTCCGCCCTGTTCCTGCTGCGCCACGGCGGCAACGACGTGAACGAACGCGACGAGCTGTTCGAGCTGATCGATCGGCAGATGCGCCGGCTCACCGGCATGATCGACGAGATCGGCGACTGGGTGCGCGCCGACCAGGGCCGGCTGCTCACGCGCAGCGGACCGATCGACCTGGCGCTGATCGTCGAGGCCAGCCGCGGCCTCGGCGCCGACGCGGTCGAGGTGCGTTACGAGAACGACGCCGAGAACGCGCTGCTCGAAGGCGACGCGTCGCGCCTGGCGAACCTGCTGTCGACGTTCTTCTGGCTGGTCTCGGCGCCGCGCGACGGCGCGGCGGCGAACGGCACGCAGCCGTCGGCGACCATCGCGATGAGCGACGGCTGGGTGCAGCTCACCGGGCCACTGAGCCCGGCGCTGCGCGCGGGCAGCAACGTCGAGACGCTGTTCACCGAGCCGCAGGTGGCGCCGGCGGGCGATGGCCTCGGGTTGCGGTTGCTGATCGCATGCGCGATCGCGACGGGCCACGGCGGCGAGCTGGGCACGCGTGCGGGGGATGGGGATCCGGTGGAGGTGGTGCTGCGGTTGCCGGTGCGGAGGTGACAGCTCCCTCCCCTGCTTGCAGGGAGTGAGGTGCACCGCTCGGCAACGCCGATGAAATGCATCGCCGCATCGTTACCTCGCACGCCCCGACCCTGTCCGGCCCGAACGCATACCGTTCGGGCGTTCGAAGACGCGCGAACCGGTGGTTCGCAAGCGGCGCCTTCCAACCCCTCTCCCGGAGGGAGAGGGTGCCCGGCAGCGCTGAAGCGCCAACTCACCTCGGCGCCAACCGCTCCGCATTCCCATAGGCGCGATCCTTCAACGCCCCGTCGCGAATCCAGTCCACCAGCATCGCGTAGTACCCGTCCGCATACCGCAGCCCGGTGCGCTCGCCATCCGCCCCGGTCTCGAACTCGATGATCCCGTGATCCGTTCCCGGGAACTCGACCACGTCCACGTTCGGATTCACCCGCGCCACCGACAGCAACCGGCGTCGCGTCTCCTCCGGCGGCGCTTCGGCATCGCTGCCGGCGATGAGCCACAGCAGCGGCACCTTCATCGCGCGCAGCGGCGGCATCGGGTCGTGGCGCCAGGTCGTGCCCTCCTCGCGCATCGGGCCGAACAGGCGCAGCATCATCGGCGAATGCGTGACCAGGTCGCGCGTGTATTCGCCCTTCATCGCATCCCACCACGGCTCCTTGCCGTACTTCGCCTTCAGCGCCTCGAGGCGGTCGTAGCCGTCCTTGAAGCCGGACGCCATCACCTCGCCGGTCGCGTCGGTCACTTCGCGCGCCTTCGCCAGCGCGTCGCCGCTGAAGCCTGCTTCGATCAGGTCGAGCTGCACCTGGTCGCGATCCTCGGCCAGCGGGCTGTCGGCGAGGCCGTAGCTCACCGCGACGAAGTCCGGATCGCTGCGCTGCGCCGCCAGCGGCTCGATCCATCCCGCCTGGCTGCCGCCGCTGTAGCCGACGCGATCGGCACGCGCTCCGGCCAGACGGCGCGCTTCCTTCAGCGCGGCGGCGGCGTCGTCGGCGAGCAGGTGGAAGTCCTGGCTGTAACGCCCGGTGCTGTCGCCGGTACCGCGCTTGTCGTACACGAACACGCCGATGCCGTGCGCCGGGAAGATGCGCTGGAACGCGTTGAACGTGCGCGCCGAGTAGCGCTCGGAGCCGTGCACCATCACCGCGATCGGCACCGGCCCCTTGCCCGGCGGCATCACCAGCCGGCCGGCGAGCGTTTCGTCATTGCCCTGGAAACGCGTTTCGACGGCGGGGAATTCGAGCTTCGTGCCGCGATGCCCTTCGAAGGCGAACGCCGGCGTTTCGCAGCTGCCCAGCGAGACCTGCGTCGTGTCGGGGCGCTCGCTCCAGCCGACGGTGCCGCTCCACTTGCCGGCCGCGTCCTGGACCACCCTGCCGGTGCGCCCGTCCATCGTGCGCCAGCGCAGGCCTTCGTCGGAGACCGGCGCCACGTCGACCAGGCGCCCGTCATCGAGCCTGTAGATCCCCACGTGGCAGGCCATGCGCGGATCGAGCGGCTTGTCGCGCTCCGGCCGGGTCCACCAGAACACCGCGGCGGCTCCCGCCGCGACCAGCACCAGCACCGTCACCAACACCTTCCGCATGGGCGATCCTCCGTCGGCCGCGCCGACTGTACGGCATCGGGCGATGCCACGTGGGCTGGGATGCGCGAGGTGGCGTGGCGGTTTGAATGCGCGTTCGGCGATGCATGCGCGCGCGTTCGTGCATCGACATCCACCTCCGCGTTTGTAGCCCGGGTAAGGCCGAAGGCCGCACCCGGGATGACGCGCGAACCAACCTTGCAGACCCCGGTGCGCCTCGCTTGCCCGGGCCACAAGAGTGGGAGGGGTGGCCGTGCACGACCGCTTCACCCCGCCTTCACGCCAAGTTGAGAAGGCTGAGCCCCGCTTGAATGCATTCCCGGCCGCAGCGCGCGCTCGTGAATCCCGCCCGGCCGAGCAAGGACACCCAACGCAGAACGCCCCCGGTCTGCGTCCCGACGGAGGTTCGCATGCCCGCCATTCGAAGCCGTTTGAAAGTCCGCAATCTCGCCATCGCCATCGGCGCCATGCTGCTCGCCGCGCCGGCGTTCGCGCAGGAATCGCTGCCGTTCCCGCCCAACCCTTCCGGCAGCAAGGCGGGGCCGACCATCGCGCAGTCCACCTACAGTCCGCTGCCGGCGAAACCGCACCTGCCCGCGAACGCGCCGAACATCGTGGTGATCATGCTCGACGACGTCGGGCCCGCACTGCCCGGCACGTTCGGCGGCGTCATCGACACGCCGACCCTGAGCCGCCTGGCGAAGCAGGGCGTGTCGTACAACCGCTTCCACAACGCCGCGATGTGTTCGCCCACGCGCGCGTCGCTGCTGACCGGTCGCAACCACCATCGCGTCGGCAACGGGCAGATCGCCGAACTCGCCAACGACTGGGACGGCTACACCGGCCGCATCCCGCGCACCTCGGCCACCGCGGCGAAGGTGCTGGGCTATTACGGCTATTCGACCGCCGCGTTCGGCAAGTGGCACAACACGCCGGCGAACGAGACCACGGCGATCGGCCCGTACACCGACTGGCCGGCGGGCGAAGGCATCGGCTTCGATTACTTCTACGGCTTCCTCGCCGGTGAGTCCTCGCAGTGGGAACCGGCGGTGGTCGAGAACACCGTGCGCATCGATCCCTCGCACGGCAAGGAGAACTACCACTTCACGCAAGACATGACCGACAAGGCCGTGGCGTGGATGAAGCAGGTGCACGCGCTCGCGCCGGAACGGCCGTTCTTCATGTACTGGGCGCCGGGCGCGGCGCACGGGCCGCACCACGTCGCCAACGAATGGGCCGACCGCTACAAGGGCAAGTTCGACGCCGGCTGGGACCAGATGCGCGAGGACGTGTTCGCGCGGCAGAAGAAGCTCGGCTGGATCCCGAAGAACACCGAGCTGACGCCGCGTCCGGACTCGCTCGCCGCGTGGTCGGACATTCCCGAGGACGAAAAGCCCTTCCAGCGCCGCCTGATGGAAGTGTTCGCCGGCTACACCGAGCATGCCGACCACCAGGCCGGTCGCATCATCGATGCGCTGGACGAGATGGGCGTCCGCGACAACACGCTGGTCTTCTACATCTGGGGCGACAACGGCTCCAGCGCGGAAGGCCAGAACGGCACGATCAGCGAACTGCTCGCGCAGAACGGCATCGCCACGCAGATCAGCGACCACATCCGCGCGATGAACGAACTCGGCGGCATGGAGGTGCTGGGCTCGCCGAAGGCCGACAACATGTACCACGCCGGCTGGGCATGGGCCGGCTCGACGCCGCACCGCTCGACCAAGCTGGTCGCCGCGCATTTCGGCGGCACGCGCACGCCGCTGGTGGTGTCGTGGCCGGGCACGATCAAGCCCGACAAGACGCCCCGCACGCAGTTCCACCACGTCAACGACATCGTGCCGACGATCTACGACGTGCTCGACATCACCCCGCCCAGGCTCGTCGACGGCATCACCCAGGACCCGCTGGACGGCGTGAGCATGGCCTACACCTTCGACGCGCCGAAGGCGGCGGGACGCAAGAAAGGCCAGTACTTCGAGATCATGGGCAGCCGCGCCTACTACGAGGACGAGTGGATCGCCTCGGTGTTCGGCCCGCGCATTCCGTGGAAGGCGGGCGTCGATCCGGCGATCATGACCTGGTCGCCCGACAAGGACGCATGGGAGCTGCACGACCTGCGCACCGACTATTCGCAGGCGAAGGACGTGGCGGCGCAGCATCCCGACAAGGTCGCTGCGCTGAAGCAGTCGTTCGATGCGCAGGCGAAGGCGAACAAGGTGTGGCCGGTTGGCGGCGGCCTGTGGTCGGCGGTGTTCCATCCCGAGGATGCACCGTCGAATCCGGCCACGCAGTTCAGCTACACGCAGGAAGTCTTCGCGGTGCCGGAGTTCACCGCGCCCAAGCTCGGCGCGCGCAGCAACCTGGTGACGATCGAAACCGAACTGAAGCCCGATTCGAAGGGCGTGCTGTACGCGCTGGGCGCGTTCTCCGGCGGCCTCGCGCTGTGGGTCGAGGAAGGCAGGTTGAACTACGAGTACAACCTGTTCGAGGTCGAACGCACGAACTTCGCGTCGTCCGCGCCGCTTCCCACCGGCAAGGTGAAGATCGAGGTGGAAACGCGCAAGGCGGACGAGAAGCACGCCGGGCCGCTCGACGTCGAAGTTCGCGTCAACGGCAAGGCCGTCGCGCAGGGCCGCGTGCCGCGGTCGGCGCCGCTGACGTTCACCGCCAACGATGCCTTCGACGTCGGTCGCGACAGCTATTCGCCGGTGTCGCAGGCGTACTTCGATCGCAAGCCGTTCGCGTACAACGGCACGATCGACAAGCTCGACGTCGAGTACCTGAAGTAAGCGCCGCTTCGTCGCAGGGAGGAAACGCCATGAGGCCGATGACGCGTTGTGCATTCGTCCTGCCGCTGGGCCTGCTCGCCTGGTCGGGCACCGCGGGCGCGCAGGATCGCTGGAACTGGATCGTGGCGCCCTACGTGTGGGCGGTCGACATCAGCACGGACCTGGAGACACCGCCCCCGGCGTCGGCGGCGATCACCCGCCGGCTGAGCTTCGGCGATGTGGTGGACAAGCTCGACGGCGCGTTCCAGATGCACGCCGAAGGTCAGGGCGAGCACTTCGGCGCGTTCGCCGACTTCACCTACCTCGGCCTGTCGCAGGATTCCTCGCGCCGGCTCTTCCAGGCCGAATCCGACCTCGACACGCGCCTGTTCGAGGCCGCCGCGGTGTGGAGCCCCGGCGGGCAGCGCTTCACGGGCGGCGAGGTGTTCGCGGGGCTGCGCTATCTCGACCTCGACATCGCCAGCACCATCACGCCGACCGGCCCGCTCGGCGTGCCGCAGATGCGCGTGGACCTGGACGAGTCCTTCAGCGATTTCATGCTCGGCGCGCGCTACACCTGGTCGTTCGCGGAACGCTGGGGGTTGACGCTGCGCGGCGACGGATCGTGGGGCGAGACCGAGGGCACGTGGAACGCGAGCCTCATCGCGAACTACCGGATGAAGTCGGGCGCGTGGTACTTCGGCTACCGCTATCTCGACGTGGACGCGCAGGCGCGCGACGTCTCCACGGACCTGGTGGTCAAGGGTCCGGCCATCGGCTACGGCTTCGCGTTCTGACGCGCGGGACCGGCGGCATGGCGCGAGGGGCGAACCGGCTGCGCGTGCTGCGGCACGTGCTGTTCGAACGTGGCGTGTCGCGGCTGATCTTCGAGCACGCGCGCAACCTGGTCGTCGCCACGCTGGTCCTGGCCGCGGGGCTGGAGGCGACCCGGCACGACCCGCGCGAGATCGGCCCCCTCGCCTTCCGCTCGACCGGTTATCTCGTCGCGGCGATCGGCGCGGCGCTGGTGCTGCTGAACCTCGCCGACGGCATGCACCGGCTGTCGAAGGCGCGCCTGCCGCGCCGATGGCACACGCTGCTCGTCGCCGTGTACCTGGTGCTGTTCTGGCGGGTGGCGCATCTGATCCTGCTGTACCGGTGATGCGCTTGCCGGGAGCGCTTCGGATTGCCGGCCTTTGCAGCCCGGGCAAGGCCGAAGGCCGCACCCGGGATGATGCGCGTCGACGTCGAAGCGCACCCGGGTTGCCGTGGCGAGTCCCCAGGAACGCGCGCGCGTCTAGGGTGCAGCGCGCTGCGGCGCGTTCATCACTACCGCAACCGAGTTGCACGGAGGCGCGGTGCGCTCCGCTTACCCGGGCTACGCAACCGGGGGTATGCTCGCGGCGACGCGATCGATCACCAATGGAGGGCAGTCGATGCATCCGCTTCTGACGGGCGTTTGCTTGGTCGTGGGCTGTATCGCCGCGCCCGCGTGGGCGCAGGAGCGCGCGATCACGCTGGAGACCTATCAGGTCGCGCTGCAGCAGGCGCAGGGCCATCCCAACGAACTTGCGCGCTGGCACGGCCTGTGGGCCTACGACAACGGCCGCATGGAAGAGGCGCGGCAGCAGTTCGAGCGCGCCGCGTCCTATGGCGACAAGCTCTCCCGGCACCTGCTCACGATGATGTACTGGAACGGCGAGGGCGTGGATCGCGATCCCGTGCAGGCCTACATCTGGGCCGACCTGGCGGCCGATGGCAGCGACAACCCCGACCTCGTCGGCATGCGCGAACGCATCTGGTCCGCGCTCACGGTGGAGCAGCGCGCACAGGTGCTGGAACAGGGCCCGCGCTTCTACGAGCGCTACGGCGACGAGGCCGCACGCGAACGCACCAACCGCGAGCTGCGCCGGTTCGCGCGCAACCAGACCGGCAGTCGCACCGGCCAACTGACCTCGCCCCTCACGGTGAGCCTCGGCCGGCCCGAGTTCTGGGCGGGCGGCGGCGGCACGCGTCCGGGTCCGGCCCGTTCGGACGGCACCACGTTCTACGCCGACCAGCGCATGCGCCCGGATGCCTACTGGGCGCAGGAGGAACTCGACCTGCGCGCGCTGATGAAGCGGATCGGCGCCGGCACCGTCAACGTCGGCGAGGTGGACAAGGTGACCGCACCCGCGCCGGACGAATCCACCCCGTAGAGGCGCATTCGCCGGGCGCGCCTGCACTAACATGGTGCAATGCCCGTCCCGCCCTCGCCAGAGACCGCCCGCCCCGAGCTCGACGTCCTGACCACGCCGGTCGCGTGGAGCGACGAGGAAGGCGCGATCGTCGGCTGCAACGCGGCGTTCTCGCGCTGGCTCGGGGTCGGCGCGCGCCGCCTGATGGGCTGGCCGCTGGCGGGGCTCGATGGTGGCGAAGGGCGTCTTGCCGACGCGATGGGCCGGCTCGACGCGACCGACGCCCCGCTGCGCCTGCGCCGCAGCCGCCTGCGTTACGCCGATGGCGAGGAGTGCTTCGCCGACGTGTGGCTGAGCCGGCGCGACGACGGCGGCTGGCTGCTGGAGGCGCATCCGGTCGATGAATTCCCCGGCGACGATCCGGCGCTGCTGCTGCCGTCGGCGCTGTCCGCGTCGCTGAAGGGACTCGCGCACGAACTGCGCAACCCGCTTGCCGGGCTGAAGGGTGCCGCGCAGCTGCTCGCGCGTCGGCTCGACGGCGAGAACCACGGCGATTCGCGTGAACTGGTGGCGATGATCGGCTCGGAAGTCGAACGCCTCACCGCGCTGGTCAATCGCCTGCTCACGCCCGCGCCGCCGCGTCCGCACGCGCCGCTCAACATCCACGCGGTGCTCGAACGCGTGCTGCGCCTGGCCGAAAGCGAGGCGGGCTGGGCCGTGCGGCTGGTGCGCGATTACGACCCGAGCCTGCCCGAGTTCGCCGGCGATTCCGACCGCCTCATGCAATCGGTCTGGAACCTGGTGCGCAACGCGATCGAGGCCGGCGCGGCGAACGTCACGCTGCGCACGCGCGCCGAACACGCGGTGCGCATCGCCGATGCGGTGCATCCGATCGCGCTGCGGCTGGAGATCGTCGACGACGGACGTGGCGTACCGGAAGAACTCAGCGAACGCCTGTTCCTGCCGCTCGTGTCCGGCCGCGCGGAAGGCAGCGGGCTCGGGCTCGCGCTCGCGCAGCAGGTCGCGCGCGAGCATCGCGGTTCGCTCGCGTACCGCTCGCGCCCGGGCCACACCGTGTTCACCCTGCTGCTGCCGATGCACGTCGAGGAATCGCCCGAATGAGGTTGCCCGAATGAAGCCGCACGACGCGAACGACGCCCGCATCTGGGTGGTCGACGACGACCGCAGCGTGCGTTTCGTGCTGGCCACGGCGCTGCGCGAGGCCGGCTATCGCGTCGACGGCTTCGAGAACGCGCGCGACGCGCTCGATGCGCTCGCCGAACGCGGCGCGCCGGACCTGCTGTTCACCGACGTGCGCATGCCTGGCGACGACGGCCTGGTGCTGCTCGACAAACTCAAGGCGCAGGCGCCGAAGCTGCCGGTCATCGTGATGAGCGCCTACACCGACGTCGCCAGCACGGCGGGGGCGTTTCGTGGCGGCGCGCACGAGTTCCTTTCCAAACCGTTCGACCTGGACGAAGCCGTCGAGCTGGCCGCACGCACGCTCGCCACGCGCGAAGCGCCGGCCGCGCCGCCGCGCGAAACGGCGGCGACCAGCGACGACGCGCTCATCGGCGAAACGCCGGCGATGCGCACCTTGTTCCGCGCGATCGGCCGCCTCGCGCAGGCGCCGCTGTCGGTGCTGATCACCGGCGAAACCGGCACCGGCAAGGAGCTGGTCGCACGCGCGCTGCATCGCGAATCGCCGCGCGCGCAGGCGCCGTTCGTCGCGCTCAACACGGCGGCGATTCCGGCCGAACTGCTGGAAAGCGAGCTGTTCGGCCACGAGGCCGGCGCGTTCACCGGCGCGCAGCGTCGCCACATCGGCCGCTTCGAGCAGGCGCATGGCGGCACGCTGTTCCTCGACGAGATCGGCGACATGCCGCTGCCGTTGCAGACGCGCCTGCTGCGCGTGCTGGCCGAGGGCGAGTTCTTCCGCGTGGGCGGGCGCGAGCTGATCCGGGTGGACGTGCGCGTGATCGCCGCGACGCACCAGGACCTGGAAGCGCTGGTCGATGCGGGGCGTTTCCGCGCCGACCTGCTGCATCGCCTCGACGTCGTGCGCCTGCGCCTGCCCGCGTTGCGCGAACGCCGCGAGGACGTGCCGCGCCTGGCCGAACGTTTCCTGCGTGCGGCGGCGGCGCGGTTCGACGCGCCGGCCAAGCGGTTTTCGCCGACCGCGCTGGAACGCCTGGTCGCCTACGACTGGCCCGGCAACGTGCGTCAGCTGGAGAACCTGTGCTGGCGGCTGGCCGCGCTCGCGCCGGGCGACGCCATCGCGCGCGAAGACCTGGACGAAGCGCTTGCGGCCACGCCCGGCAAGGACGATGTCCACGGCGCGGGCGATGATGACTGGGATCGCCGCCTCGCCGCGTGGGCGCGGGCGCAGCTGGAACTCGGCCGCGACGACATCCACGCGCAGGCGCGCGAGCGGTTCGAACGCGCGTTGTTCGATGCCGCGCTGGAACACACCGGCGGCCGGCGCACCGAAGCGGCGGCGCGCCTGGGCCTGGGCCGCAACACGCTCACGCGCAAGCTCGGGCCGGGGCGGCGGCGGCCTTCGTGACGGCGGCGTTCACCGCCGGGCCACCGCATCGCCGCTAGCCTGCGGGGCCGCGTTCCGCTTCCGCCGTTCCCGGCCGCATCCGCGGACCGGCGAAGCACCACCCGATACCGTTGTCCGTTTCGCAAGGAGAAGCCGATGAAGACCACCCTCGCCACCGCCCTGCTCGCCGCGTCCGTCGTCGCCTTGTCGGCGTGCAGTTCGACGCCGATCGACACCGGCGCGGCACCTGCCCCGTCGTCCACGCCGGCGGCACCGGCCGCGCAATCGACGGCGCAGTCGACCGCGAAGTCCGCCACGGTGAACCTCGCGTCGGCCTCGGGCAGCCTGGTGAGCGGCAAGCTGACCGTCGTGCCGATGGGCGACGGCGTGCACCTGACGGGCGAGGTCGGCGGACTTTCGCCGGGCAGCACGCACGCGATCCACATCCACGAGAAGGGCGACTGCAGCGCGGCCGACGCGAGCAGCGCCGGCGGTCACTTCAACCCGTCCGCGCAGCCGCACGGCAAGGTCGGCAGCGGCGCGCACCACGGCGGCGACATGGACAACCTGGTCGCCAGCGCCGAAGGCGTCGCGCAGGTCAACGCGCACGCGCAGGGCGTGACCCTCGGCGGCGGCGCGGCCAACGATGTCGCCGGCAAGGCGGTGATCGTGCACGCCGCGGCCGACGATTACCGCACCCAGCCGACCGGCAATGCGGGCGGGCGCGTGGCGTGCGGAATCATCACGGTCACGAAATGACGGAACAAGCGCGCAGGCACCAGAACCCGGTGTTGCGCGGACCGGTTGCTTGCACTCCACCAGGTTCTCGTTCCTCCCGCCTCGTCCCTTGAACATGACCCTCCGCATCCGCCCCGCCCACGCGAACGACCGCGACCTGCTCGCGCGTTGGGCCCTCGCGATGGCACTGGAAACCGAGCACAAGCAGCTCGACGAGGCCACCGTGCGCGCCGGCATGGAGGCGGGCATCGCCGATGCGGGCAAGGCGCGGTACTTCATCGCGATGCACGAATCCACCGTTGCCGGGCGCGAGACCATCGCCGCGCCCGCCGGCACGCTGATGCTCACGCGCGAATGGAGCGACTGGCGCAACGGCGACTGGTGGTGGATCCAGAGCGTCTACGTGCCACCGGAGTTCCGCCGGCAAGGGGTGTTCACCGCGCTTTACCGGCATGTCGAGACGCTCGCGCGGGAAACGCCCGGCGTGGTCGGGCTGCGGTTGTACGTGGAGCGCGAGAACACGAACGCGCAGAAGACCTACACGGCGCTGGGAATGGTGGATGCGGGGTATTCGATTCTGGAGGCGGAGTTCTAGCCCCTCTCCCACCGGAGAGGGGTTGGGGTGGGAAGGCGCCGCCCAGGAATCGCCGGTTCGCGCGCCTTCGAACGCCCGAACGCTGTGCGTTCGGGCCGGGCAGGGTGGGGCGTGCGATGCATCGATGCGCACGACGCATGCGGGCACCGTGCTTTGCTCTCGTCCGGCGCTGACGGCGGACACTTCACCTTCCCGGCCCTTCCCCGCATTCGCAGGGGAGAGGAAGCGCAGCAAGCGTCACATCCCCCGCTATCCTTTACACCCTGAACACGCCCCCGGGCGCACGGTGCGCCGCATACGCGGCCCCGCCCGTCCACGACAAGGAGAAACGCCATGACCCGCCGCATCCTGTGCATTGCCGCCATCGCTGCCGCCGCTTCGCTCGCGGGCTGCGCTTCCGCGCCGCCGGTCGCGGGCGGGCCGAGCGTTCCGAGCGGCAAGTGCAACGCCGAAGGCGCACGCTGGGCGATCGGCTCGGCGGTCAACGACGACGTCGTCAACCGCATCCTGCAGGGCACCGGCAGCCGCGACGCGCGCGTGCTGCGTCCGGGCCAGCCGGCGACGATGGACTTCCGCGAGGATCGCGTGAACATCGACGTCAACGACCGCGGCGCGATCACCGGCCTGCGCTGCGGCTGATTCCGGACAACGCAGCCGCGCGCCAGCACTCCCGATAGCGATACGACATGCGCCGCTCCCATTCCATCTGGCTGCTCGCGATCGTCGCCGACTGGCGCGATGCGAACGGCGAGGATTTCGACACGCTGCTGGAGATCCTCAACGAAGCGGCCTTCGAATGGGCGCACGTCGATGTGGCGTTCTGGGCGCTGCTGCCATTCCCCGGCGACCGGCTGACGGCGCTGGAAGACTGATCGCGCCGATACGACGCGCCGGTCAGATCCGGTCGTCGATGCCGGTGATGCCGGAGTGCTTCGCGCAACTGGCGCAGCAGTAGAACTTCCCGTCGTGTTCCGCGCCGTGGCCGATGATGCGGCAGCCGCAGTGCTCGCACGTGGGCGCGAGCTTGTGGATCGCGCATTCGAACGAATCGAACGTGCCGCTGCCGTGCGGCATGGTGACGGTGAACGCCTTGTCGTAGTCGTTGCCGCAGGTATCGCACTTGGGCATGGCGGGAGTCCTCGTTCCTGACGGGAACCCCGAGTCTGGCGTCGCGGTGCGCGATCGCCGGTGAAGTCGGCGGCAATGCGGCGTTAACGGCGCTCCGGTAGCCCGGGTAAGCGCAGCGCACCGCGCCCCGGTGCAACCCAGTTGCGGTAGCGATGAACCCGCCGCAGCGCGCTGCACCATCAACGTGCACGTGTGCTTGTGGAACTCGCCATGGCACCCGGGTGCGCTTCGCTTACCCGGGCTACAAAGGCGCTCAGCCCGGCTCGACCGCACTCGCAGCAGGCGCCTCCGCCGGCGCCCGCGCATACCGCCACGCGATGCCCACGGCGATCGCCAGCAGCAGCCCCGCGATCAGGAACGGCGCGCCCGGCAGGTGCACCGGCGCGCGATCGTCGATGAAGTAGCCGAAGCTGCCCGCGAACACGACCGGGCCGATGATGCCCGCCAGGCTCACCAGGCTCATCAGCGCGCCCTGGATGCGGCCCTGCACTTCCGGCCCGACCTGGCGCGTGATCAGCGCCTGCGTCGACGGCGCGGCCAGGCCCCACACCGCCGAGACCGGCAGGCCGACGAGGAACATCCAGCCCACCTCGGCGAAACCGTAGATGCCGAAACCGATCGCGCCGCAGCCCAGGCCCAGCATCAGCGCGCGCCGTTCGCCCAGCGCATGCACCGCCTTGCCGACCAGCCCCGCCTGCACGATCACGTTGAGCACGCCGACGATCGCCAGCACGTAGCTCACCTCGCGCGGACCCCACTGGTACTGGTAGTCGGCGAACAGCACGAACACGCTCGGGTACACGTAATGCGCGAGGTTGGCGATGAACACCACCGCCGCCAGCCCGAACACCTGCGGGTAGCGCCTGAGCAGTCCGAGCGACGCGCCCGGAATCGTGTGCGCCCAGTCGAAACGCGCGCTGCGACGCTCCTTCGGCAGCGATTCGGGCAGCACGAACAGGCCGTACGCGAAGTTGAGCAGCGCCAGCACGGCAGCGAACCAGAACGGCAGGCGCAGGTCGATCTCGCCCAGCGCACCGCCGATCAGCGGCCCCACGATGAAGCCCACGCCGAACGCGGCGCCGAGCAGGCCGTAGCTCCTGGCGCGCTTCTCCGGCGGCGTGACGTCGGCCACGTACGCGTTCGCCGTGGTGAAGCTCGCCGACGTGATGCCCGAGATGATGCGGCCCACCAGCAGCCACATCAGCGACGGCGCCAGCGCCATGAACACGAAATCCAGGCCGAGGCCCAGGCACGAAAGCAGGATCACCGGCCGCCGTCCGAAACGGTCCGACAGCGCGCCCTGGATCGGCGAGGTCACGAACTGGATGCCCGCGAACAGGAAGCCGAACGCGGCCACCCAGTACGCCGCGTGCGCGGTGTCGCCGCCGGTGAACTGTTCGATCAGGTGCGGCAGCACCGGAATGATCAGGCCGAACGACAGCACGTCGATCAGGATCGTGATGAAGATGAAGACGAGCGCGGCACGGCGGCGCGCACCCGTGGCGGGAGCGGTATCGGTCACGGGGGCCGGGAGGATTCTGGGAAGGCGGGAAGTTTAGCGCTTCGGTTTCTCCTCCCACTGCCCGCAGCTCTTGTAGCCCGGGTAAGCGAAGCGCACCCGGGATGTGCGTCCGTAAGCCATGCGGCGCGGTTCCCCGGGTGCGCCCTCCGGCCTTGCCCGGATTACCAGAGCATCACGCGCACCGCTCGCGCGAATGGTTTCACCCGTTACCAAACGCCTCCGCATGTCGCGCACTTTTCTCACTGCGATCAGGCACTTGAAGGCCTGCACGCGCGATTTCTTCGGTGGCGCGGAAGACAAATTGCCGCAGCGCACAAAGTGTGATTTATTCGGTTGAACCAGGGTGGTGAGGCAGGCCGGACCGCGCGAGCGGACCGCCTTCGTCGTCGCCGCAAACCTGGGCTCGAGAGTGCGTTTGCCAGGTTCGTTGTCGTGTTTCGCACAGCAACCCAGCGGTGAAATCCGCGATGGAGCGACGATGCAGCAACAGGTCCGTCCCGATCCCGTCGGCCTCTACGACCCGCGCGACGAGCGCGATGCGTGCGGCTTCGGCCTGATCGCGCAGCTCGACGACGCGCCCAGCCGGGCCATCGTCGACCGCGCGATCGAGGCACTGGTGCGCATGACGCATCGCGGCGGCATCGCGGCCGACGGACTCAGCGGCGACGGCTGCGGCCTGCTGATCCGCCAGCCGGACGCGTTCCTGCGCGCGCTCGCGCGCGAATCGGGCATCGCGCTCGGCGCGCATTACGCGTCCGGCCTGGTGTTCCTTCCGCACGATGAAACCGAAGCGGCGCGCGCGAAGGACGAGTTCGCCGCGCAGCTGCAGCGCGAACGCGTCGACGTCGCCGGCTGGCGCGTCGTGCCGGTCGATCTGGCCGCGTGCGGCGAACTCGCCAGGCGCACGATGCCGCGCATCGAGCAGATCTTCGTGAAGCCCGCCGGCGCCTTCGATGCCGCGAGCTTCCAGCGTTCGCTGTTCCTCGCGCGTCGTCGCGCCGAGCAGCGCCTGCGCGAGCTTCCTGACTTCTACGTCGTCAGCCTGTCCACGGCGAGCATCGGCTACAAGGGCATGGTGCTGCCCAACCGGCTTTCGCAGCTGTATCCGGATCTGCAACGCAGCGACCTGGCCGCCAGCGTCGTCGTGTTCCACCAGCGCTTTTCGACCAACACCACGCCGCGCTGGCCGCTCGCGCAGCCGTTCCGCCTGCTCGCGCACAACGGCGAGATCAACACCATTTCCGGCAACCGTGCCTGGGCGCAGGCGCGCGCGCACGTGTGGCGCACGCCGACGCTGGAACTGACCGAGTTCGATCCGGTCATCACGATGGACGGCTCGGATTCGCAATCGCTCGACAACATGCTCGAGCTGCTGCAGGCCGGCGGCATGGACCTGCTCAAGGCGATGCGCATCCTGATCCCGCCGGCGACGCAATCGCTGGAATACAAGGACGCCGACCTCGCCGCGTTCTACGAGTACTACGCGCTCAACACCGAGCCGTGGGACGGCCCGGCCGGCATCGTCACCGTCGATGGCCGCTACGCCGCGTGCACGCTCGATCGCAACGGCCTGCGCCCGGCGCGCTGGATGCGCACGCGCGATCGCCACTTCCTCATCGCGTCAGAAGCCGGCGTGTGGGAGCGCCCGGCGGAGGAGATCGAAGCCAAGGGCAAGCTCGGGCCCGGCGAGATGATCGCGGTGGATCTTTACCTGGGCGAAGTGCTCGACAGCGAGGCGATCGACCGCATCAACCGCGCGCGCGCCCCGTACAAGCGCTGGCTCAAGCAGGGCGTCACTTACCTGCAGACGGAGCTGATCGATCCCGCGCTCGCGGCCGAGCCCTTCGACAGCGAGACGCTGACGCGCTTCCAGAAGCTGTTCCAGCTCACGCGCGAGGAGCGCGAGCAGGTGCTGCGTCCGCTCGCCGAAACCGAGCAGGAAGCGGTCGGCTCGATGGGCGACGACGTGCCGATGGCCGTGCTGAGCCAGCAGGTACGCCCGCTGTACGACCAGTTCCGGCAGGCGTTCGCGCAGGTGACCAACCCGCCGATCGACCCGCTGCGCGAGGACTGCGTGATGTCGCTGGCGACGCAGCTCGGTCGCGAGGGCAACGTGTTCGTCGACGGCCCCGGCAACGTCGACCACATCCATCTCAATTCGCCCGTGCTCTCGCAGCGCAAGCTGCGGCAGATGCTGGCGATGGAGCAGTACGAGAACGCGCACGCGCTGATCCACCTGCATTACGCGCCGGAAGAAGGCCTGAAGGCCGCGCTCGAACGCATCTGCGCCGAGGCCGAAACCGCCACGCGCGAAGGCAAGGTGCTGCTGGTGCTGAGCGACCGCTATCCGGTCGAAGACCGGCTCATGGTGCACGCGCTGCTCGCGACCGGCGCGGTGCACCAGCATCTGGTGCGCGCGGGGCTTCGTTGCGAATCCAACCTCATCGTCGAAACCGGCACCGCGCGCGACCCGCATCACTTCGCCTGCCTGATCGGCGTCGGTGCCACGGCGGTATATCCGTACCTCGCGTACCAGACGCTGCACGATCTCGGCGTGCGCGGCATCCTCAAGACCAAGCACGGGCAGGTCGCGGAAATCGGCCGCAGTTACCGGCGCGGCATCAAGAAGGGCCTGCTGAAGATCATCTCGAAGATGGGCATCAGCACCATCGGCAGCTATCGCGGCGCTCGGTTGTTCGAGATCGTCGGCCTGGATCGCGAAGTGGTGGACCTGTGCTTCGCCGGCACGCCCTCGCGCATCGGCGGCGCCGGCTTCGCCGAACTGCACGAGGACGCGGCCACGCTCGCCGAACACGCATGGAACGCGAACGCGCTGCCGAACATCGGCGGGCTGCTCAAGTACACGCCGGGCGGCGAATACCACCTGTTCAATCCCGACGTGGTGATGAACCTGCAGCGCGCCGTATCCACCGGCGACTGGAACGACTGGCAGCGTTACGCCGCCGCGGTGAACGAACGCCCCACCGCCGCGCTGCGCGACCTGCTCGACGTCGATACGTCTGATGCTAAGGGCATCCCGCTGGAAGACGTCGAACCCGTTTCGGCCATCGTGCGCCGCTTCGATTCGGCCGCGATGAGCCTCGGCGCGCTGTCGCCCGAGGCGCACGAAGCGTTGGCGATCGCGATGAACCGCCTGGGCGGGCGCAGCAATTCCGGCGAAGGCGGCGAGGATCCGGCGCGTTACGGCACCGACAAGGTGTCGAAGATCAAGCAGATCGCGTCGGGCCGTTTCGGCGTGACGCCGGAATACCTGGTCAATGCCGAAGTGCTGCAGATCAAGGTCGCGCAGGGTGCCAAGCCCGGCGAAGGCGGCCAGCTGCCGGGCCACAAGGTCAACGAGCTGATCGCGCGCCTGCGTTACGCGATGCCGGGCATCGGCCTGATCTCGCCGCCGCCGCATCACGACATCTATTCCATCGAAGATCTCGCGCAGCTGATCTTCGACCTCAAGCAGGTCAACCCGCAGGCGCTGGTGTCGGTGAAGCTCGTGTCGCATGCGGGCGTGGGCACGATCGCCACCGGCGTCGCGAAGGCCGGTGCGGACCTGATCACCATCTCCGGCCACGACGGCGGTACGGGCGCGAGTCCGATCTCGTCGATCCGCTACGCCGGCACGCCGTGGGAACTCGGTTTGTCCGAAGCACGCCAGGCGCTGGTGTCGAACGACCTGCGCGACCGCGTGATCCTGCAGACCGACGGCGGCCTGAAGAGCGGCCTGGACGTGGTGAAGGCCGCGCTGCTGGGCGCGGAAAGTTTTGGCTTCGGCACCGCGCCGATGATCGCGCTCGGTTGCAAGTACCTGCGCATCTGCCATCTCAACAACTGCGCGACGGGCGTGGCGACGCAGGACGACGCGCTGCGTCGCGAGCATTTCGCCGGCCTGCCCGAGCGCGTGGAGAACTTCTTCCGCCTGCTCGCCGAGGAAGTGCGCTTCTGGCTCGCGCAACTGGGCGTGCGCACGCTAGGCGAGCTGGTCGGCCGCACCGATCTTCTGAAGCAGCTCGAAGGCGACGGCGAGCGGCAGCACAAGCTCGACCTCGCGCCGCTGCTCGCCGGCAGCGGTCTCGCGCACGGCGGCCATTGCGGCGTGCCGCAGCCGTCGGCCGATGCGACGGGCCTGGCGGCGCAGCTCGATGTCGACCTGGCCGAGCCCATCGCGAGCAAGCGAGGCGGCGCGTACGCGTACACGATCCGCAACACCGATCGCAGCATCGGCGCGCGCCTGTCGGGCCGCATCGCGCGGCTGCATGGCGATCGCGGCATGGTGGATGCGCCCATCTCGCTGCGCTTCGACGGCACCGCCGGCCAGAGCTTCGGCGCGTTCAACGCCGGTGGTCTGCAGTTCGAACTGCATGGCGAAGCGAACGATTACGTCGGCAAGGGCATGGCGGGCGGACGCATCGTGATCCGTCCGCCGATGGGCGCGCGCTACACCGCGCACGAGACGCCGATCATCGGCAACACCTGCCTGTACGGCGCCACGGGCGGCGAACTCTACGCGGCCGGCCGCGCGGGCGAGCGCTTCGGCGTGCGCAATTCCGGCGCGACGGCGGTGGTGGAAGGCGCGGGCGATCACTGCTGCGAATACATGACCGGCGGCGTGGTCGCGGTGCTCGGCCGCACGGGCCTGAACTTCGGCGCGGGCTTCACCGGCGGCATGGCGTACGTGCTCGACACCGAGCGCGATTTCGTCGATCGCTACAACCACGAACTCATCGACATCCTGCGCATCGCCTCGGACGGGTTCGAGAACCACCGCTCGCACCTGCGCGAACTGCTGGAAGCGCACGTGCAGCTCACCGGCAGCGTGTGGGCGCGGAAGATCCTCGACGAGATGCGCGACTTCCTCGGCAAGTTCTGGCTGGTCAAGCCGAAGGCGGCGAGCCTGGAATCGCTGGCCGAAAACCTGCGGAGAGCGGCGTGATGGTCTCTTCCTGCTGCGCTGCTCCCTCCCCTGCTTGCAGGGGTGAGGAGCGACGTTTGCGCGCCATGGCGCGCGTCGCGACGAACGCCATCGGGCGATGCCCGATAGCTGCGGGGTTGGGGAGGGCTGCCGTGCACAGCGCGGCTTCGTTCGGCGCGACAGCGCAACCTCGGCGCTGGCGCGCCTCGAACCCCCTCCCAACCTCCCCCTGCGGGCAGGGGGAGGGGTTCAACAGCATGCGGAGTGCGATGTGAGCAAGATGGACAGCAAGAAGCCCGTATTCGCCTTCCGCGAGACGCCCCGACAGATGCCGTCGCGCATCCCGCTGGAACTGCGCCGCAGTGGCGACTGGGGCGAACTGTACGGCCGTTTCGGCGAAGCCGAGGCCAGGCACCAGGCCAGCCGTTGCCTGGACTGCGGCAACCCGTACTGCAGCTGGAAATGCCCGCTGCACAACTACATTCCGAACTGGCTGGAACTCGCGCGCGAAGGCCGCATCTTCGAAGCCGCCGCGCTCGCGCACGAGACCAATCCGCTGCCGGAAATCTGCGGCCGCGTATGCCCGCAGGACCGCCTGTGCGAAGGCAGCTGCACGCTCAACGACGGCTTCGGCGCGGTCACCATCGGCGCGGTCGAGAAGTACATCAGCGATCGCGCGCTCGCCGACGGCTGGCGCCCGGACCTGTCGAAGGTCGCCGCCACCGGCAAGCGCGTGGCGGTGATCGGCGCCGGCCCGGCCGGCCTGTCGTGCGCGGACCGCCTCGCACGTGCGGGCATCGAAGCAGTCGTGTTCGACCGCTATGAACAGATCGGCGGCCTGCTCCACTTCGGCATTCCCAGTTTCAAGCTGGAGAAGTCGGTGCTGCAGACGCGGCGCGAGGTGCTCGAAGGCATGGGCGTGCAGTTCCGCCTCGGCGTGGAGATCGGCCGCGACGTGGGGCTCGACGACCTGCTCGCGGAGTTCGACGCCGTGTTCCTCGGGCTGGGCAGCTATCGCTACACCGACGGCGGCCTGCCCGGACAGGACCTGAAGGGCGTGCTGCCGGCGCTGCCGTTCCTGGTGCACAACGGGCGCCTGGTGCATGGCGACGACGAAGCGCAGGGCAAGCCGATCGCCGGCTGGGAAGATCGCGTCGCCCTGCCCGACCTGCACGGCAAGCGTGTGGTGGTGCTCGGCGGCGGCGATACCGGCATGGATTGCGTACGCAGCGCGGTGCGACTGGGCGCGGCGCGCGTGACCTGCGCGTACCGTCGCGACGAGGCGAACATGCCCGGCTCGGCGCGCGAAGTCGCCAACGCGCGCGAGGAAGGCGTGCAGTTCCTCTTCAACCGCCAGCCGCTTGCGCTGCTGGGCGAAGACGGCGAGGTCACCGGCGTGCGCGTCGCCGAAACGCGCCTGGGCGAACCCGACGCGCTGGGGCGCCGCAATGCGGAACTCGTGCCCGGCAGCGAATCGGTGCTCGCGGCCGACGTGGTGATCATCGCGTTCGGCTTCCAGCCCGATCCGCCGCAGTGGCTGTCGGCGCACGGCATCGAGCTGGAGAAGAGCGGGCGCATCCGGGTGACGCAGCCGGCTTCGGGGTGCGGGTCGCGGCGTGCGTCCAGCGACGTGGCGGCGCTGCCGTTCCAGACGACGAATCCGCGCGTGTTCGCGGGCGGCGATGGGGTGCGCGGGGCGGATCTGGTGGTCACCGCCGCGTACGAAGGTCGCGAGGCGGCGGTGGGCATCGTGCGGTCGTTGCTCGGTTAGCCGCTCTCGTAGCCCGGGTAAGCGAAGCGCACCCGGGGCCGGAGAGGTGCCGCGTTCCCGGGTGCGCTTCGCTTACCCGGGCTACTAAGGCGGCGCCGACGTCAGGCCAGCGCGGCGCGCCCCTCGTCCGTGCAGTGCACGAAATTCACCGGAATCCCGTGCGCGCCCAGCACCGCGGCGATCTGCCGCTGGCGGGCCTGGAAATGGCGGTGCTGCTGCTCCAGGCGCGCGCGGCATTCGGGCGTGTCGCAGGGCGCTTCGGTCGCGTAGCGGGTTTTCCAGGCGCGCGGTTCGAACATCGCGATGCGCGCCTCGCCGTCGGCGTAGTGCACCAGCGGTTCCGGCGGGGCATCGAGCCAGTGCTCGCCTTCCGGTTCCAGCAGCGCGGTTTCCAGCAGCGGCCACAGCGGCGACAGGCCCGCGTGGTCGTACTGCATCGCCATCATCGCGGCGAGGTCGTGCACGGTGAGATAGCGCGCGTGTTCGACCTGCAGGCCGAACGCCTGCTGCGCCGCCAGCGCGGTCGCCGCGCCTGCCATGCCGCGCTCCAGCAGCTCGCGTTCGAACGCCTCGCCCACGCGTGCCGCCGCTTCCTCGCTGCCGCCGAGCACGAACGGCACCAGCCGGAACGGCCCGCCGACGTGGTCGGCCGACGGCGTCAGCGCGCCGGGCAGCTGGGTGTCGTGCGCGCCGAAGGCGATGATCCGGCCCGTGCCCGGCGCGATGCCGGCGCGCGGGGCGCGGGCGGCGAGCTGGTCGAGTTCGCGATGCAGCGGCCAGCCCGGTCGCAGCAGTTCCACCGGGTCGTAATGCGCGCCGACGGTGATCAGGTCCAGCGATGCGGCTTCGGGGACGAACCCGGCCAGGTCGGACGCGATCAGCTCTGCCAGCGCGCCCACTTCGCCCTGCGCCAGCGCCTGGCGGGCGACGGGGGCATCGCCGCGCAGCTCCAGGGCGAGTGCCCCGAGCACGTGCAGGGTGACGGGCGGGGTGGGCATGGCGATCTGTGCTGGAGTCATGGCTTCCTGTATCGAGGATACGGTGGCGTGTGGTCGCGCCGGGGAGGCGGCGCTACACTTCGGGCCATTATGCCCGCCCGGCCGTAAAGGCTTTGGCGACTCCCCCGTGACCCCGGTCCGTGTGTCCTGCGAGGTGTAGCGATGCGTCCTGCCCGTCCCGTTGCCGTGCTCGGTGGCGTCCGAATCCCGTTCTGCCGCCAGAACACGGCCTATTCGGACGTGGGGAACCTCGGCATGTCCGTGCGCACGCTCGGCGCGCTGGTCGAGAAGTTCGGCTTGCACGGCCAGCAGCTGGGCGAAGTCGCGATGGGCGCGGTGATCAAGCATTCCAGCGACTGGAACCTGGGCCGCGAAGCCGCGCTGTCGTCGGGCCTGTCGCCGCTGACGCCGGGCATCACGCTGCAGCGCGCGTGCGGCACCTCGCTGGATTCGATCATCACCATCGGCAACAAGATCGCCGCCGGCCAGATCGACGTGGGCGTGGGCGGCGGCTCGGACACGACGTCCGACGTGCCGATCGTCTACGGACGCAAGCTGCGCCACCGCCTGCTCGAGGCCTCGCGTGCCAAGACGCCGCGCGACAAGCTGGCCGCGTTCAAGGGCTTCCACCTGCGCGAACTCAAGCCCGAGTTCCCGGGCGTGGCCGAGCCGCGCACCGGCAAGTCGATGGGCGAACACTGCGAGGACATGGCCAAGCAGTGGAACATCTCGCGCGATTCGCAGGACGAATGGGCGCTGTCCTCGCACCTCAAGCTCGCCGCCGCCTACGAGCGCGGCTTCTTCAACGACCTGGTCGTGAGCTTCCGCGGCGTGGCGCGCGACAACATCCTGCGCGCCGACAGCACGCTGGAGAAGCTCGCCTCGCTGAAGCCGGCCTTCGACAAGACCTCCGGCCGCGGCACGCTGACGGCGGGCAATTCCACGCCGCTGACCGACGGCGCGGCGGCGTGCCTGCTGTCCTCGGACGAATGGGCGCGTTCGCACGGCCTGGAACCGCTGTGCTACCTGCGCGACGCGCAGGTCGCGGCGGTGGATTTCGTGCACGGCGAGGGCCTGCTGATGGCGCCGACCATCGCCGTGCCGGAGATGCTCAAGCGCAACGGCCTGACCCTGCAGGACTTCGACTTCTACGAGATCCACGAGGCCTTCGCCGCACAGGTGCTGTGCACGCTGCGCGCGTGGGAGAGCGAGGACTACTGCAAGGGCCGCCTCGGCCTGGACGCGCCGATGGGTCGGATCGACGTGGCGAAGATCAACCCGAACGGGTCCTCGCTGGCGGCCGGTCATCCGTTCGCCGCGACCGGCGCTCGCATCGTCGCCACGGCCGCGAAGGAACTGAAGCAGCGCGGCGGCGGCCGCTGCCTGGTGTCGATCTGCACCGCCGGCGGCATGGGCGTGGTGGCGATCCTGGAGCGTTGACGCCCGGTCCGTTCGTCGCGCTCCGACGAACGGCGCCCCTGAAAGTGGAACGCAGTTCGCGCTCGCCCTAGGATCGACGCGCGGGCCAGCCGGTGTGGGGACACCGGTGGCGATACGGCCCGCGAACGCTCCCGGCGGGCGTATCCGCTGGCATTGCGGTCCAGGGGGAAAACCGATGTCGACGTTGAATCCGTACCAGCCGCCCACGACGCGGCTGCGCGATGCGCTGTCCGCTGAAGTCGGCGGCGATTGCTGGCGCGACGGCAAGGAACTGGTCGTCCGGCCCGGCTGCACGCTGCCCGGCCGCTGCATCAAGTGCAACGCGCCTGCGGAACTGCCGATGCGGCATGCGCGTTTCTACTGGCATCACCCGGCGCTGTACCTGGCGGTGTTCGCCGGGTTGCTGCTGTACCTGGTGATCGCGCTGTTCGTGCGACGCCGGACGCCGGTGACGATCGGCCTGTGCGCGCGGCACGTCCAGCGCCGCCGCGCGAGCCTGGCCCTGGCGTTCGCCGGCGTGGCGCTTGCGATCGGGTTGATCGTGATGGGTGCGCAGCGCGAACGGTTCCACGTGCTGTTCGGCGGCACCGCGGTGCTGCTGGCGAGCGTGATCGTCGGCATCATCGGCTCGCGCCTGCTGGTGGTGACGCGCATCGGCGAGAACTACACGCGCTTCCGCGGCGCGGGCGCGGAGTTCCTGGCCACGTTGCCGGCGTTCTATCGGACGCGGTGAGGGCCGTCGTCCCGCTGCTTTTGTAGGCCGAGGCAAGCGAAGCGCACCGCGCCTGCGTGCAACTCCATTGCGGCGGTGATGAACGCGCCGCAGCGCGCCGCAGCACCGACATGCGCACGTCCTTGTGGACTCGGCGCGGCAACCCGGGTGCGCTTCGCGCACCCGGGCTACAGGAGCGGCATCGTCATCGCGGGAAGGTCGCCGTCCCAAGAACGTCGTCATTCCGGCGAAGGCCGGGACCCAGGCCCGCAGCGTGCGGGCACTCCTGCCGGCACACCACATCACGTCCAGCGAAAGCTGGACCCCATTTCGCTGTTGCTTCTGACGTGCGCCCCGGGTGCGCTTCGCTTACCCGGGCTACAAAAGCGCTTGCGGTTGCTGTCGAACAGCCCATCCGGGCGCCGCACAGGATGTGCGGCGGTGAGCGCTGAGCCATCGAGGGCGATTCGTCGAAATCACCGCGACAGCACGCACTACTCGCGCAGACGCGGCATCCCGTGCGCATCGCGCTCTTCCACCACCGCCTGGTCGAAGATCGTCTGCCGCATGTCGCGGCCCGGCAGCGGTTCCGTCGCTTCGCCGCGCGCGGCGCGCAGCGCGTTGGCGTAGCAGTGGCGCGCGAGCTTTTCCTCGCCGGCCGTCGCGAAACCGTCGCCGAGTTCTTCCCACGCTTCGCTGTTGGCGCCCTGTGCCAGCGCGCGATGCAGGTACTGCTCGGCTTGCGGCCATTGACCCTGGGCGCGCGCCAGCCGCGCGAGCGTGAGCAGCAGCGCCGGGCTCGCCGGATGCGCCTGCAACCAGCGCTCTGCCGTGGCGCGGCACTGGTCGTAGCGATTCACCGACAGGCGGCCGTACAGCGCGACCAGCGATTCGTCCCAGTTCGTATCGAGCGCCTGCTCGACGCTGCGCGTGGCCGCTTCGTCCCAGCGCATCGCGGCGGCGCGTTCGGCATAGGCGGCGACGGTGGCGGGATCGGTGCGAAGCGGTTTCGGCAGCGCTTCCCACCGATCGGCGAGCACGTTCGCGTCGGCCGCTTCGCGCAGCGAGGCCGCGGCCCATTGCGCTTCCAGCGCGGACAGGCGTTCGTTCGACAACGCCTGCTGCTGGCGCAACGCGCCGAGCGTTCCGTACGCTTCGCCGCTGCGGCCGAGCGCCGCCAGCGCCTCGCCGCGCAACACCAGCCCGCGCGGCGGCAGGGGCGTCGCGGACGGCGCATCGAGGATCGACAGCGCGTCGCCCGCACGCCCCTGCGACATCGCCAACTCGGCTTCGGCGACCGCGCGTGAGACGGGGTGATCGGTGCCGATCGCGGCCAGATGCGCGCGCGCCGCGGCTTCGTCGCCGCGCGCCCACGCCGCGCGCGCGGCATGGATGCGGCCGACGGCGAGCGCATCGCGCTCCTGCGATGCCTGTTCGAGCAGCTTCTCCGCGCGGCTCCATTCGCCGCGGTGCACCGCGTCGAAGCCGTCGATCAGGCGCGCGCGCGACTGCCGGCGGCGGTGCCGGCGCATCGCCACGAACGGCAGCGTCACCAGCTTCCACAGCACCCACAGCACCGCCAGCGCGACCACCAGCAGCGCGATCGCCTTCGGGACATTGGTGGTGTAGTCGTTGCCGCCGTAGCGCACGAGCACGTAGCCCGGATCGAGCACCAGCAGCTGCGCGACCAGCGCGCCGACCAGCGCCAGCACGATCCAGAACAGCACGTTGCGGAACAGGTTCATGGGCGGCTCCTTGCGTGGGGTCGTCGACGTGTTCGTCTCGTGCCGGCGCGTGCCGGCGACGGCTCAGCCCGCGGCGCGCAACTGGCGCAACTGCTGCAGTGTGCTGCCCAGCGTCGGAAGCGCGAGTGAAAGCTCGCGCGCGCCGATCGCGTGCAGCTGCGCGCGCTGCCTGTCGAGCGTCGGCGACGGCGGCCACAGGCGCGTCATCCATCCGTCGGCGCGCTGCAGTGCGGTGCGGAAGCCGGCTTCGTCGCGGCGTTCGGCTGCGGCACGCGCGAGCGAGATCTCCAGCTGCAATCCCGCCGCCGCCGCGATGCGATCGGCCGGCTGCACGGCGACGGTGCGGTCGCTCGGCTGCACGTCGATCAGGGTGGCGAACGCACGCCGCCACCACGGCGCATCGACGGGCATGTTCGTCCGCGCTTCGACGGGCGCGGTGCTGATCGTCCGGGCGAACGCATCCAGTTCGGCCATCGCGCGCACGCGCGGCTCGGCCGCTAGCGCGTCGAGCGCGGCGCGTTCCTGCTGCAGGGTCTGGCGCAGGCTGAGGTAGGCAGGATCGTCGATGCCGTCGAGCACGTTGCCGGCCAGCACGTAGGCGCGACGCGCGCCTTCCAGGTCGCCGGCGATCAGCAACCGCTGCTGCGCCATGTTGAGCAGCAGTTCGGTTTCGTCCAGGCGCAGCGCCTGCTCGCCATGGCGATCGGGATCGGCGAGTTTCGAAACGGTGTCCTCGATGAGCGAGGAACGCTGGCCGATGCCGAGCACTTCATCGCGCAATACGCGGTTGGTCGCATCGGCCTGTTGCAGGCGTTGCAGCTGCGAGCGCTGGTCGCGACGGATCGCGTCGATGCGGCCTTCCAGCGCGTCCAGGCGCTGGCCGGCGTCGGCCTGCTGTTCGCGGTCGAGCGCGCTGCGCGCCTGCCATTCCTTCCAGCCCCATGCACCCGCCGCGACGGCGAACACGACGACGAGCAGCCACGCGATCCAGCCATGGGAACGGCGGGCGGGCGGCTCGGTCGGGGTGGGGGTGGCGGACACGGCGGGCTCGGCGAACGGAAGGCGCCATGCTACCGGATGGCGACGTGCGTCACTTCGTGGACGGGCGCGCCGCGGCTTCGATCAGGTCGGCCGGACGCGCGCTGCGTGCGAGGACGATGTCGGTGAAACCCTGCGCGCGGGCGAGCTCGGCGAGGCGTTCGCTGGCGGCGATGGCCTGCGTGCGGCGAAGGCGATCGCGCAGCGGTTCGGGCAGCGCGTCCATGACGAGCTGGAGCGCTTGCGCGCTCGACAGCGCGAGTTTCGCCGGTGCGTCCAGTTCCGCCAGTCGTGCGAGCGGGCGCGGCGACAGCGTGACCGCCTCGCGTTCGTACACGTCGGCCCGAATCACGCGCGCGCCGCGCGCTTCCAGCGCCGGCACCAGCACGCCGCGTCCGCCGGGTGCGGTGACGAAGCCGACGTCCTGCCCGTGAAGCTCCGCGAGCCCGGGCAGGGACAGCAGGCCTTCGCTGTCCATCCGCTGCGGCGCGTCGACTCCGGCCACGCCGGCGCGCCGCAGCGCCATCGCGGTGCCCGCGCCGACGGCGAACCAGCGTTGCCCGTCCAGCGTGCGCAGCGGTTGCAGGCGCCGCGCGGCGCGGACCGCGACGGGGCTGGTGAACACCACGCGCGGCGCGGCCAGCGCTTCGCGCAGGCGTTCGCGCGTGGCGGCGTCGTCGCGCAGGTGCAACCGCCAGGGCGAAATCGCGATCAGTCCCGCACCCGCCTTCGCAGCCGCGGCGCGCAGCGGCGCGTGCTCGCCGCGCGCGCGCAGCGAGATCACGTACCATCCGGGCGTCGCGGAATCGGGCATCGCACCAGCATAGCGGCCCGACCGCGCCGACCGTTCGTCATTCCCCCACGATCCGCATGCCTTCCGATCCGCATACCTCCGCCGGCGACGCCGGCCTCGATCATTCCGACGCCCTCGCCCGCCTGCACCGGCATTACCAGTCGATGCCGCCCGTCGCGGCGATGGACGTCGTCGTCGCCGGCTATGACGGCCACCGCCTGCGCCTGCACGCGCCACTGTCCACGCACGTCAACGACAAGGGCTGCGCGTTCGGCGGCAGCCTCGCGTCGATGATGACGCTCGCCTCGTGGGGGCTGGTGTCGCTGCACGTCGAGGAGGCCGGGCTGGAAGCGGAGGTCTTCGTCGCCGACAGCCAGATCCGCTACCTTGCGCCGCTGTTCGCCGACCTGGACGTGGAGGCCGAACTCGCCCCCGACGCCGCGTGGCCGAGCTTCATCGCGACCCTGCGCGAACGCGGCCGTGCCCGCATCGGCCTGGTCGCCCGCGCGAAGCTGCCCGACGGCGGAATCGCGACGGAGTTCACCGCCCGCTATGTCGCCATCGCCAAACCGCGGGCCACGGCCACGCCGACCGGCTAGGATGGCCGTCAGTTCGAAGGGGGAACGCCCGATGCGCCTGACCGTAACGCTGATCGCGGCCCTGCTGGCCGCGCTGTTCGCCATCACCGGCGTCGCGGCGCCGCGCGGGAAGATGGACAAGCTCCAGGCCAACCAGTACGCCTGGTCCGGGGCGATCCGCTGGGGCGACTTCGAGGGCGCGCTGAGCCTGATCGAACCGGGCTACCGCGAGGAGCATCCGGTCTCCGACCTGGAACTCAAGCGCTACGAACAGGTGCAGATCACCGCCTATCGCGAGCGCAACAGCTCGGCCGACAAGAAGGGCGGCGTGGCGCTGCGGGACGTCGAGATCGGCGTGGTCAACCGCCATACCCAGGCCGAGCGCACCGTCCGTTACCGCGAGGAATGGCGCTGGGACGAAACCTCCAAGAACTGGTGGCTGGTGACCGGCCTGCCGGACCTGTGGGACGGCGAGTAACGCCGGATGGCTGGAACGAGTGAGAAGCGGAAAGCGCCCCAGCGGTCGACGGTGTCCCCTCGTTTCTCACTCCTCCCCACTCGTTCCTGGCTTTTTTGCGACAATCCCGCCCCCTGATTTCCGCCGCGTGATGCCGTGACCTTCCAAGACCTGCTGGCCTTCGCCGAGCGCCACCTCTATCTCTCGCTCGCGCTCGCCGGCCTGACCCTGGCGATCCTCTACACCGAGATCGCGCGCCTGTTCCGCGGCTACAAGGCGCTGCGCCCGGCCGAGCTGACGGGGCTGATGAACCGCGAGAACGCGCTGGTGATCGACCTGTCGGCCAGCAACGACTTCGAGAAGGGCCACATCGCCGGCAGCAAGTCGGTGCAGCCCAGCCAGTTCGATCCGGAAAACAAGCTGCTCGCCAACGCGAAGGAGCTGCCGGTGGTGGTGGTGTGCCGCAACGGACAGGGCTCGGCGGATGCCGCCAAGCGCCTGAAGAAGGCCGGCTTCAAGCAGGTGTACTGGCTGGACGGTGGCATTGGCGCCTGGCAGTCGGCCGACCTGCCGCTGGTGAAGGGCCGCGCCTGATCGCGCGACTTTGCCGCGCCGCGCAGGGGTTGATCGACGCCGCGCGCGCCCCAACACCGGTCATTGGGGACAGCCTTCGGGCTCGTCGGGGCGCCCTCGCCCACGCAGTCTGAACAGCCGGGCACGCCGTGGACGCGTGCCATAATCGACCACTTTCCGCACTTTTAATTGCCTGGAGTCACGAGATGTCCGA
The DNA here is from genome assembly GCF_057747855.1 of Lysobacter sp. SCRH-1R. NCBI lineage: Bacteria > Pseudomonadati > Pseudomonadota > Gammaproteobacteria > Lysobacterales > Lysobacteraceae > Lysobacter > Lysobacter sp. SCRH-1R. Next base: position 4,038,489 of record NZ_CM173227.1, read on the forward strand.
AGAAAACGTCAACGGCAATGCCGCGTCCGCCGACAACACCGGCCCGGCGTTCACCGTCGAGAAGATCTACGTCAAGGACGTCTCCTTCGAGGTTCCGGGCGGCCCGGCGATCTTCAACGAGCAGGCCCAGCCGCAGCTGCAGATGAACCTCAACCAGAGCGTGCAGCGCCTGAACGAGAACGCCTTCGAGGTGGTCCTCGGCATCACCCTGACCTGCACCGCCAGCGACAAGACCCTGTACGTGGCGGAAGTGAAGCAGGCCGGCGTGTTCGGCCTGGTCGGCTTCGACGCGCAGACGCTGGACGCGATGCTCGGCACGCACTGCCCGAACGTGCTGTACCCGTACACCCGCCAGCTGATCAGCGACCTGATCCAGGCCGGCGGCTTCCCGCCGTTCTACCTGCAGCCGATCAACTTCGACGCGCTCTACGCCGAAGGCCTGCGCCAGCGCGCCGCGCAGCAGCAGTCGGGTCTGGCCGACGCCGAGACCGCCGGCAACGCCTGATCGCGCCCGCGGCATGGAAGCGAACGCACTTCCGCGCGTCGCGGTGCTCGGCGCGGGTTCCTGGGGCACCGCCCTGGCGGCCCTGATCGCACGGCATGGTCATCCGACCGTGCTGTGGGGTCGCGATGCGGACTGCATCGAGGCCATCGACACCCGCCACGAGAACCCGCGCTACCTCCCCGGCATTCCGCTGCCGGCGTCCCTGCGCGCGACCACCGACCTCGCCGGCTCGCTGAAGGACGCCGACTTCGTGCTGGTCGTCGTGCCCTCGCACGCCTTCGCGCAGACGCTGCGCACGCTCGCGCCGCATCGCCCGGCACACGCGGGCGTGGCCTGGGCGACGAAGGGTTTCGAGCCCGGCAGCGGCCGGTTCCTGCATGAAGTCGCCGAAGAGGTGCTCGGTCCCGACGTGCCGCTGGCCGTGGTGACCGGCCCCTCCTTCGCGAAGGAAGTCGCGCAGGGCCTGCCCACCGCGCTGACGGTGCACGGCAACGACGCGCGGTTCGCGCAAGGCGTGGCCGATGCGCTGCACGGCCCGGCGTTCCGCGCGTACACCGGCAACGACATGCTCGGCGCCGAACTCGGCGGCGCGATGAAGAACGTCCTCGCGGTCGCCACCGGCGTCGCCGACGGCATGCAGCTGGGCCTCAACGCCCGCGCCGGGCTCATCACCCGGGGCCTCAACGAGATGCTGCGGCTGAACCACGCCATCGGCGGCAAGGCGGAAACACTGATGGGCCTGGCGGGGCTGGGCGACCTGGTGCTCACGTGTACGGGCGACCTGTCGCGCAACCGGCGTCTGGGCCTCGCGCTCGGTCGCGGCCAGTCGATCGAGGACGCCGTCCGCGAAATCGGCCAGGTCGTCGAATCGGTGCAGACCGCCGACGAGGTCATGCGCCAGGCCGAACGTCACGGCATCGAGCTGCCGATCTCCAGCGCGGTGCGATGCGTCCTGCATGGCGCCATCACGCCGGGCGAAGGACTGAAACTGCTGCTGTCGCGCGAACAGAAGCCTGAGTATCCGCGCAACCTGTTCGGCTGATCGCTGGCACTGTCATCAACAAAAGCCCGGCCAAGGCCGGGCTTTTTCGTTGCGGTGAAGTTCCTAGAAACTCGCGCGCACGCCCACGCCGAACATCGCCGTGTCGCCGCCGCCTTCGGCTTCGGCCACCAGGCCCCAATTGCGGGTGAGCTTGTATTGCAGGCCGGCGCTGGCGCTGAAGGCGCCGTCGTAGACGTCGCCATCGGTGTAGTTGCCCTTCACCCACAGCTCGACGTTGTCGGCGATGAGGTGCCGCACGCCGACCGCCGCGCGTACGTCGTCACCGTCGTTGGCGCCTTCCTGGTCGTCTTCCACGTCGATCTTCGTGCTGAGCCAGCTCAGCTCGGCGACCAGGTCGGTGCGCTCGCGCAGGTCGTGGTGCCAGCCCACGCCGAGCACGCCCTGCGACATGTCGACGCCGGCGCTGGCGATCTCGCCACCCGACGGCAGCGAGATGCCCACGTCGTCGTCGCCATCACGGTAAGCGCCGAACACGTGGACCGACGGCGCGACCGCCACGGACCCGGCGAGGTAGAAACCGCCGGCTTCGATGTCGTCGACGTCGAACCCCGCCGGCGACGGCAGTTCCTGGTCGAGCCGGGCGTAACCGGCTTCGATGTACGTATAGCTGTGGCCGCCGGCAAGCGCGGCGAACGGCGCGGCGGCCAGCGCCACCGCCAGTGCGAGTTGCTTCTTCATCCGATCCCCGAAAGGTGCACAAACGCGAGCCGGACTTTCGCACGAAAGCGTGCGTCCGGCATGAGGCGGGCGTCGCATACGAAAAGACCCGGCCGGAGCCGGGTCTTTCCGGTGCTGCATCCGGCTTCGATCAGAAGCTGGCGCGCACGCCGACCATGTAGTGCGACAGCTCGTCGAAGACTTCCACTTCGCCGACCACGCCCCACGTGCGGTTGAACTTGAACTGGCCGCCGACGCTGCCGACGAAGTTGCCGCTGAAGTCGCTGGCGTCGAGGTAACCGACCTTCACCCAGCCCTCGGCGCGCTCGTTGCCGCCGCGCAGGCCGACCGACGCACGGCCGCCGTTGACGTGCCACTTGTCCGAAACGGTGCCTTCCTCGTCGGAGATCTTGAACTCCTCTTCCATGCGGAAGTAGGCCAGCTCGCCGATGAAGTCCACGCGCTCGCCCATCGGCATGTGATAGCCGACGCCGAACTCGGTGGTGGTCAGCTCGTCGTCGACCTTCGCCTCGTAGACCTCGTCGAGCCCCAGGTCGATGCTCACGCTGTCGCTGTCCTCGCCACTGGCGTAGCTGCCGAACAGATAGAACGACGGGCTGATCGCGACCGAACCGCGCAGGTAGGCGCCGTCGGCGTCGAAGTCGCCGAGGAGCTCGTCCTCGTCATGGTCGATGCGCAGCTGGTTGTAGCCGCCTTCGACGTAGGTGTAGCTCAGGCCGTTGTCCTGCGCGGAGGCGACGAACGGCACGGCCGCCAGCATGGCAGCCAGAACGAAACGCTTCTTCATGATTCCCCTGGTCCTTTTGGTGATGAATCCCTGGCCGCCATTGCAGCGGTGGGCGCACGATAGCGTGAAGAATCCGTTAATACAATGGCCGTCCGGTGGTCTACCGGCGCAAGGAAAAGCCGGCGTGGCCGGGCTTTGCGGGAGTGCGGAGAGGCGCTTGCGTCGCGGGTCAGAAACTGGCGCGGGGACCGATGAAGAACCGGTTGTCTCCGTCGATGGACATCACTTCGGCGCTGATGCCCCACATTGGATTGAACTTCACCTGAGCGCCGAGGCGACCGTAGAACTCGCCGTCGATGCCGCCGTCGTAATTCTGGTAGCCGGCCAGCAGGTAGCCTTCGATGTGGCGCGTCGGCACGGCCGCCAGCACGGCGGCCAGGGCGAAGGCAAAAAAGAAGCCCGGCCAGGCCGGGCTTCCAGTCACGACATCGGGGGAGAGAGACGCGTTGTCGTGTTACCGCGGGGTCGGCATCAGAAGCTGATGCGCGGACCGACGAAGTACTCGGTGTAGCCGTCGACGAACTTCACTTCACCGTTGATACCCCAGGTCTGGTTGAACTTCACCTGCGCACCGACGCGGCCGTAGAACTCGCCGTCGACGCCCTGGTCGTAGTCCTCGTAACCGGCCAGCGCGAAGGCTTCGATGTTCGGGGTCAGGCCCGCACGCACGCCGGCTTCCACGCTCCAGCCGTCCAGGTCGATGGCATCAAACTCGGCCTTCTCGTAGGCGACGCGGGTGAGCAGGTCGACGCTGGAGTTGATCTCGTGGTTGTAGCCCACGCCCAGGCGCCAGCGGTCCAGGTCGCCGAAGTTGTGGTCGAACTCCTGGCTGCTGTAGTTGCCGAACAGGTGGAAGTTCGGCGCGATGGCGCCGGAGCCGCCGACCGACCAGCCGTCCGTGTCCGGGGTGTCGTTGAAACCGCCGATGGTGTCGGTGCTGGTACCGACGTAGCCGCCTTCGATGTAGTTGTACGACACGTTTTCGGCAGCGGACGCGGCGAACGGCAGCGCGGCCAGCAGGGTCAGGGCAAGCAGGGAACGCTTCATAAGGTCTCAGCCTCTTTATTTGTTCTGGATCCGGCGCCTTGGGGGACACGCGAGTGGCGCCGGTGCCGAGGGAGTATCCGGACCTAACTCAAATTTAACCTGAATACTGAACTGGCAGGTGCAGGAACTTCGATGTGGCGCGGGAGTCCGACGCCCGCTTCGGCAAAGCGCGCGCGTGCGAAGGACGCGCCTGCGCGGCAGGTAAAATCGCGCGATGAACCACGATCTCCCCCTCGGCCGCCACGTCGATTACCCGCGCGAGTACGACGCGAGCCTGCTGTTCCCCATCGCCCGATCGCTCGGCCGCGACCACATCGGCATCGACGCGGGCGCCCTGCCCTTCATCGGCGTGGATCGCTGGAACGCCTACGAATTGAGCTGGCTCGATGCGCGCGGCAAGCCGCGCGTGGCCACGGCGACGATCACGGTGCCGGCCACTTCGCCGAACCTGGTCGAATCCAAGTCCCTCAAGCTCTACCTCAACTCGTTCAACGCCTCGCGCTTCGCATCGGAAGCCGACGTGCGCGCGCGCATCGTCGAAGACCTCACGCGCGTGGCCGGTGCGCCGGTCGACGTCGAGTTCGGCCTGCCGCCGATCGACGAAGCCGCGCCCGACAACGCGGTGATGGACTGCATCGATTCGCTCGACATCGACATCGACGACTACGGCCCGCCGAATGCGGACCACCTCGCCGCCGACGCCTCGCACGTGGTGACCGAGACGCTCACCAGCTCGCTGCTCAAGTCCAACTGCCCCGTCACCGGGCAGCCGGACTGGGCGCGCATCGTGATCGACTACCACGGCCCGAAGCTCGATCGCGCCGCGTTGCTGCGTTACCTCGTCTCGTTCCGCGACCACGCCGAGTTCCACGAGCAGTGCGTCGAGCGCGTGTTCGTCGATCTCGTCGCACGTACCGGCGCGCAGCGCCTGTCGGTCGAAGCGCGCTACACCCGGCGCGGCGGACTGGACATCAATCCGTGGCGCGCGACGCCCGGAATCGAGCGCCCGGCGCCGGGTCGCGACGAACGGCAATGACGAGCGGCGTCAACGCGGAATTTCCGCGCATTCCGATTACCTACCCTTAACAGGGCGCGTGCGAAGGTGCCTCCGCCATTGCGCAGGAGACACCCCACGTGACCACACCGGACAAGAAGGCCGACTTCTCCGACGTGCAGAGCAACGTCGAGAGCACGGAGCAGATCAAGCCGGATTTCGGCGACGTCCAGTCTTCGATCAGCTCCACCGAGCAGATCACGTCCGCCACCGCGGGCGAAGCGCAGACGTACACCGTGCAGAAGGGCGACACGCTTTCGCACATCGCCAAGCAGTTCTACGGCAAGGCCAGCAGGTGGAACGCGATCTTCGACGCGAACCGCGACCAGCTGGACGATCCCGACCGCATCCAGCCCGGCCAGGTGCTGCGCATTCCGCCGGCCGGCGAATGACGCCGCCAGCCCACCGCCCAAGCCCTTCCCAGGAGAAGTTTCGATGACGACCCGTAACCGCCTGCATACCGCCATCGCCGCCGCGCTGCTCGTGTCGGTGGCCCTGGTCGGCTGCAAGAAGAAGGAAGAAGAACCCGCCGTCACCACCACGCCGCCGGCGACGACCGAACCGGCCGCGCCTGCGCCCGCTCCGGCACCCGCGCCCGCCGCGACGGTGTCGGTCACCACGGTCGATCTGGGCTCCAGCGTCGGCGCCGACAAGAAGGTCGCCGCGCCGACCGCGACGTTCAAGCCGAGCGACACGATCAACGCCTCGGTGGGCACGACCACGTCCGACCCGGCCGCCGCGGTGCCGGCCAAGCTCGGCGCGAAGTGGACCTTCCAGGACGGCCAGACCGTCAAGGAAGACACCGCCGACATCAACTTCGCCGGCCCGGGCCAGACGGTCTTCAGCATCAACAGCCCGAAGGGCTTCCCGACCGGCAAGTACAAGCTCGAAGTCATGCTCGACGGCGCCGTCGTGCAGACGCGCGACTTCGAGGTGAAGTAATCGTCTCTCTCCCCCACCCACGGGTGGGCAAGCATGGGCGCGGCTCCCTACCGCGCCCTTTTTTTGTGTGCTTGAAGGTACCTGCCGGCACGCGCCGCGCGCGCATCACCGCGCCGGCAGCACCCCGCCCACGTAGAACCAGCGCCCGTCCTCGCGCACGAAGCGGCTGATCTCATGCAGCCGGAACGCCGAGCCGCCGCCGACGCGGTATCGCGCCACGAATTCCACGATCGCGTGGTCCGCATCCACCGGCGTGTGCCGCTTCACGTCCAACCCCAGCCAGCGCGTCCCGGCGACGTCGCCCAGGTCGAGCGCGTCCGGCCGCGTGTCCGCATGCCAGCTCGCCAGCAGGTACGCCACGTCGCCCAGCACGTACGCGCTGTAGCGCGAACGCATCAGCGCCTCCGCGTCGGGAGCCGCCGCGCCCGCGTGCAGCGGGCCGCAGCATTCGCCGTAGGGACGGCCGCGACCGCAGGGGCATGCGGCCGAAGGCGCCATCGGGGTGGATTTCACGGAGCTCATGCACGAATTCTCGGCGAGACAACCCCTCTGCGACTACCATGACCCGCCCCCGCGTAGCCCGAGCCGCCATGAAACCCGCTGCCCCCAACTACCTCGACGACGATCAGATCGAACGCCTGGCCGAGCTGCTCGACCAGCGCGCCGTGCCGTTCAAGGGCTTCAACCTCGAGGCGCTGGACGGCTATCTCTCGGCGCTGGCCGTCGGGCCGGAGACGATCCCCTTCGAGCAGTGGCAGACCGCCGTGTGGGGCACGCCGCCGCGCTGGAAGGACGAGGAGGAACGCCAGCAGGTCGAGGCCCTGCTGCTCGGCCATTGGAACATGGCCAACCAGCGCGTGCGCCACGGCGACGACGACCTGCCCGACCATCTCGCCCCGCTGCTGTGGCTGCCGGAAAATCCGGAAGAGGAACAGGACGACGAACTCGACGTCGGCCGCGATTGGGCCTTCGGCTTCTTCCGCGCGGTCGAACTGAGCGAGATCGCCTGGGACCGCTGGCTCGACGAACACGACTGGGTCGAGGAGATCTTCCTGCGCTTCGACCGCCTCGCCAGCGGCGAGATCGTCGGCGAGGATCCCGAAGCGCCCGGCGAGCCGGTCAGCTATCGCGAACGGCTGGAGATCATCGCGTCGCTGCCGGGCATGCTCGCCGACCTGCACCACCTGCGCATCGACACGCTGACGCCGCGCGAGCCCATCCGCCGCGAAGCCACGCCCGACGGCAACGAACCCTGCCCGTGCGGCAGCGGCAAGAAATACAAGAAGTGCTGCGGCGCGGCCTGACCGCGCCATACCGCCGCGTGCGGTAGCGGCCCGCAGCGTTGCGCTCGCGCGCTTTGCCGCGCTGCATCGAAACCGCGACAATGCCGCGTTGCGCGCCCCCTCTCCATGAGCAGGCGCGCGCGTCGAACAGGCCGCGCCGGCGCCACGCCGCGACGAGCCGCGCACCCGCCCCCGTCTTCCGCTAGCGAGTCACGCCGACATGCCCAACACGCCCAAGATCCTCTACACGCTGACGGACGAAGCGCCGTTCCTGGCCACGCAGTCGCTGCTGCCGATCATCGAGGCCTACACCGCGCCGGCGGGCATCGCGGTCGAAACGCGCGACATTTCGCTGGCCGGCCGCATCCTGTCGCAGTTCCCCGAACTGCTGAAGCCCGACCAGAAGATCGCCGACGACCTGGCTGAACTGGGCCAGCTCGCGACCACGCCGGACGCGAACATCATCAAGCTGCCGAACATCTCCGCGTCGGTGCCGCAGCTCAAGGCCGCCATCGCCGAGCTGCAGCAGCAGGGCTACGCGTTGCCGGATTACCCGGAAGAGCCCAAGGGCGAGCAGGAAAACGACATCAAGTCGCGCTACGACCGCGTCAAGGGCAGCGCGGTGAACCCGGTGCTGCGCGAAGGCAATTCCGACCGCCGCGCGCCGCTGTCGGTGAAGAACTACGCGCGCAAGCATCCGCACCGCATGGGCGCGTGGAGCACCGATTCGGCCTCGCACGTCGCGCACATGGACGCCGGCGATTTCTATGCGAGCGAGCAGTCCAAGGTGATCGACAAGGCGGGCACGGTCTCGATCGAGCTCACCGGCAGCGACGGCCGCCGCAGCATGCTCAAGACCAACATCAAGGTGCAGGCCGGCGAAGTGATCGACGCCTCGCTGATGAGCGCCAAGGCGCTGTCGGCATTCGTCGATGCGCAGATCGACGACGCGCTCGCGCGTGGCGTGCTGTTCTCGCTGCACCTGAAGGCCACGATGATGAAGGTGTCCGATCCGATCATGTTCGGCATCGTGGTCAAGCGTTTTTACCGCGACACGCTGGCCAAGCACGCCGACGTGCTGGCCCGCGCCGGCTTCGACGCGAACAACGGCATCGGCGACCTCTACGCGCGCCTGCCGTCGCTGCCGCCGGAAACCGTCGCCGCGATCGAGGCCGACATCGCCGCCGAATACGCGCGTCGCCCGGGCCTGGCGATGGTGAATTCCGACAAGGGCATCACCAACCTGCACGTGCCCAGCGACGTCATCGTCGACGCGTCGATGCCGGCGATGATCCGCGACTCCGGCCGCATGTGGAACACCGACGGCAAGCTGCAGGACACCAAGGCGATCATTCCCGACCGCTGCTACGCCGGCATCTACCAGGCGGTCGTCGACGACTGCAAGGCGCACGGTGCGTTCGATCCGGCGACGATGGGCTCGGTGCCCAACGTCGGCCTGATGGCGCAGAAGGCCGAGGAATACGGCAGCCACGACAAGACCTTCCAGATTCCCGCCGACGGCGTGGTGCGCGTGCTCGACGACGCCGGCCACGTGCTGATGGAGCACACGGTCGAAGCCGGCGACATCTGGCGCATGTGCCAGACCAAGGACGCGCCGATCCAGGACTGGGTGAAGCTCGCGGTGAACCGCGCGCGCCTATCGACCACGCCGGCCGTCTTCTGGCTCGATCCGCAGCGCGCGCACGACGCGAACCTGATCGCGAAGGTCGAGCGCTACCTCAAGGACCACGACACCGCAGGCCTGGACATCCGCATCCTGTCGCCGGTGGAGGCGATGAAGCTGTCGCTGTCGCGCATCCGCGACGGCAAGGACACGATCTCGGTCACCGGCAACGTGCTGCGCGACTACCTCACCGACCTGTTCCCGATCATGGAACTGGGCACCAGCGCGAAGATGCTGTCGATCGTGCCGCTGATGGCGGGCGGCGGCCTGTTCGAGACCGGCGCCGGCGGTTCGGCGCCGAAGCACGTGCAGCAGTTCGTCGAAGAGAACTACCTGCGCTGGGATTCGCTGGGCGAGTTCCTCGCGCTGGCCGCCTCGCTGGAACACCTCGCCAACCACACCGGCAACGCGCGCGCGAAGGTGCTGGCCGACACGCTGGACGAGGCGAACGCGAAGTTCCTCGACAACGACAAGTCGCCCTCGCGCAAGGTCGGCGGCATCGACAACCGCGGCAGCCATTTCTACCTGGCGATGTACTGGGCGCGCGCGCTGGCGAACCAGACGAACGATGCCGAACTCGCCGCGCGTTTCGGCAAGCTCGCCGACGCGCTGGAAGCGAACGAGCAGAAGATCGTCGACGAGCAGATCGCCGCACAGGGCAAGCCGGTGGACATCGGCGGTTACTACCACCCCGACATGGGCAAGCTCGCCAAGGCCATGCGTCCGAGCGAAACGTTCAACGCGGCGCTCGCGGCCCTCTGAGGGTCCGTCGCCCCCGTCAGCCTCCCCTGCTTGCAGGGGAGGATTGGGGAGGGGTGAAGTGACGCGCGATGGCGCGTCGTTTGTGCGACAACTTCCGGCTGGCTTCGCTTACCAGCCTTTGTAGCCCGGGTAAGCGAAGCGCACCCGAGGCCTCTCGGAACGTTTCCCCGGGTGCGCTTCGCTTACCCGGGCTACAAGAGCGGTCAGCGCGCGGTCGGTTTCGCCACCGGGCAAGCCGGCGCCGCAGCGCCATTCTCATCGCTCACGCACAACCGGAAATCCCGCAGCCCCGCGATCTGCCTCGTGTCGCCATCGGCGACGGCGAACTGCCGGATCGGCTTCGTCAGGCAGCCCGCATCCTTGCCGTTCGAAGCGGAACAATCGCGCGGGAACAACGTGTAGTAGCACTGCCCGCTCGCGCTGCGCAGGCATTCGAAGCGCGCGATGCCGGCTTCGACCACCGCGCGGCTCTCCAGCGTGGCCGCGCCGTCATGCACGATGCGGTCGACGAACGTGCTTCGTCCGACGTCGCAACCGAACATCGACAGCACGAAATACAACAGCGCCTGGAACTTCATGGTGCACCTCGCAGATGGAATGGCGATCCGTTGCCGGAAGCGTCGGTGTTACATGTGGCGGAACAGCGCCATGAACGGCGCGCTGACCGGCAGCGTTTCGGGCCGCGATTTCAGGCGCACCGTGCCGCGCCCGGTGTCGTCGCGCACGATGCCGGCGATCGCCTTGAGGTTGACGATGGTGGAACGGTGGATCTGCTTGAACGTGTTCGGATCGAGCACGCCCAGCAGTTCGCGGATCGGCGTGCGCAGCAGCGCTTCGCCTTCCGCGGTGACGACGGTGGTGTACTTGTTGTCGGCGCGGAAGTAGGCGACCTCGTCCACCAGGATCAGCCGCGTCTCGCGCCCGGCGCTGGCGGTGATCCAGGTCAGCGGCGTCGACGTGGCGGCGGCCGGTCGCGCACCGAGCCGTTGCAGCAGATCGGCCAGCACGGCCGCGTCGTTCTGGCCCGTGCGCTCCTTCAGGCGCTGCACGGTGGTGGAAAGACGCGCGGGCGAGATCGGCTTGAGCAGGTAATCGACCGCACCGCGTTCGAAGGCGTCGATCGCGTACTGGTCGAACGCGGTGACGAACACGATCTGCGTGCGCGGCGAAACCTGCGCAGAGGCGGCGGCGACTTCGAGCCCGGTGATGCCCGGCATGCGGATGTCGAGGAACGCGACGCCCGGCGTGTGTTCGGACAGGGCTTCGAGCGCGCTCGCGCCGTCCTCGCATTCGGCGAGGATCTGCAGTTCCGGCCACGCTTCGCGCAGCTGCTTCACCAGCGCCTCGCGCAGCAGCGTCTCGTCCTCGGCGACGATGCAGGTGAAAGCACGCTCGGACAGCGTCGTCTCAGACATGACGGTTCTCCGTCGGAATCGCGGGCGGCACGGAGATGGTCGCGGCCACGCCGCTGGGGAAATTCGCGACCACCGACAGCGCCGCGCTGGCGCCATACAGCAGGCGCAGGCGTTCACGCACGTTCTTCAGGCCGATGCCGGTGCCGCTGGTCTTCGTGTTGAAGCCTTCGCCATCGTCGGCGACGGTGACGGCGACGACGTCGTCCACGCGGCGCGCGCGGATCCACACGGTGCCGCCGCCGGTGCGCGGTTCAAGCCCGTGCTTGATCGCGTTCTCCACCAGCGTCTGCAACACCATCGGCGGCAGCGGCGTGGCGCGCAGCGATTCGGGGACATCAACCTGCACCGACAGTCGCGAACCCATGCGGATCTTGAGGATTTCCAGATAGGCCAGCGCGCGTTCGAGTTCCACGCCCAGCGTGGACATCTCGTTGTCGGTGCTCGGCAGCGAACGTCGCAGGTACTGGATGAGGTGGCCGAGCATCTCGTCGGCGCGCGCCGGATCGCTGCGCGTGAGCAGCTGCGCGCTGGCGAGCGTGTTGTAGAGGAAGTGCGGTTCGACCTGCGCGTGCAGCAGGTTGAGGCGCGCGACGGTGAGTTCCTTCTCTGTGGCGGTCTGCGCGGCTTCGGACTTCTCGTCGCGCCGGCGCTGCGCGACGCGCCGGCTGATGGCGCGCGCGATCGCCTCGGCGTTCTCGAAGTTGGTGCCTTCATCGACCAGGAACCAGTCGCTCCACGTCGGGCTTTCGGGTTCGCAGATCAGCGTGACGCTGGCCGCGTCGTGGCCCGGCACCACGGTGGCGTGGATGCGGTTGCGCGGCACGCCGAACCAGCGCATCGGGTTCCAGCGGCCCAGCGGGTAATCGCCGTCGTTATCGGGGCGTTCCACGATCGCGCGCAGCTGCAGGCTGTCGCGCGCGCTTTCGACCTGCTGCACGCGGGGGAGCTCGCGCACGGCGGCCTCGACCAGATCGAACGCCTCGCCCGCATCGAACGGGACTTCCACCTGCCGGCGCTGGCGGTTGTCCAGCGCTTCCTTGTCGACGCGCCCCGCGATCAGCCGAACACGGCCCAGGTGCGAGGACGCGGCGACCACGACCAGCGCCATCGTCGCCATGCCCGCGATGCTGAGCAGCCAATCGTGCCGGCCGAGCACCGGCAGTTCGTTCCAGATGGCCGACACGACCAGCAACGCCAGCAGCCAGGCGGCGGCGATGCGCAGTACGAAGGCCAGACCCTTGAGCACGAAACGTCCCGACACGATGGAATGCGGCGCAGCATAGCGGCCCGGGGGCGGGGCGGAAGCCCGACTGCGACGAACGCGGGCCTGGGACGATGAAGGACCGGAAACGGGGAACGAGTGATCGGGGCCGGTAGCCGTGAACAGTGCACCCGCGTGCCCAACCCCGTTGCTTCCCGCTCGCGTCCAGCCTCAGCGGATGTACGACCGGTCCGTATTGCGCTCGCGTTCGCGGTCGCGCTGTTCGAACAGGCGGTTCGCCTTCTCTTCGGTCATCTCGTACTTGGGCGCCACGTACGGCAGCAGCAGGCGCAGCCACGAGCGGCTGACGCGGCGCGATTCCTCCGGGCATCCCTTGGCGCGCGCCTCCGGCAGGTCGCCGTCGGTGACGATGCTCAGGTAACGCGCCGGATCGCTGCCGTACAGCAGGCACTGCAGGTTGAAATAGCGCTGCTCGCCCAGTGCGTGCTGGTCGGCGTAGGCGTCGAGGTTGTACTCGCCGGTACTGCGCGCGAGGAACCAGTTCGACGCCATGCGCAGGTTCTCGGTCACGGTGGTCGTCGATTCGTCGAGCCCGGCGAAGCGCAGCATCAGCGTGGTCGCGAGCTGGTCGACCGCGTCTTCCTCGCGGCCGGTGATCGGGATCTCCAGCAGCGTGATCAGCGCGTGGCCGGTCTCGTGCAGCAGGATGAAACGGAAGTTCGCATCCAGGTACTGCTGCGCGTAGGTGTCGGGCAGCTTGTTGTGCGCGGCGAGTTCGCGCCCGCGCTGCTCGAGCACCTGCATGGTCTCGTAGCACATGACGACTTCGTTGCGTTCGGGCGAATAGAACGCGTTGACCTCGCCGCATTCGGCGGTCACGTAGTTGATCGGGCGCGGCAGCATCAGCATGCCGTCGATGGCCTGCACCTCGGGGATGTGGCGCAGCATGTCGGTGTCGTGCGCGAGCTTGTAGAACGGTTCGAGCTCGGGGTTCTTCGGCTTCACGTATTCGTAGCCGAACTGCACGCCGCCGGCCTTGCTGTCGGCATCGGCCGCCTTTGCGAAGCTGACCGGCTTGAGCGCGGCCATCTCGTCGCTGTAGGCCTTCTCGGCGGCCTTGCGGCCTTCCTCGCGCGCGGCGGCGAGTGCGGCGGCCTGGCGCTTGCCGGCGATCAGCGACCAGCCGAACGCGCCGCTCACCGCGCCCAATGCCAGCGACAGCACTACGATCAGGAGTCTCGTCGACATGCGCTTCCCCGTGCGCTCCATCCCAGGCGGCGCGATGCTTCGCCGCGCCGTGCGGGGATCGTAGCGGCTCGCGCGTGATGGCGGAACCGCGGCGGCCTTCACGCCGCGCGAAAGGCGCGTTCAGGCCGCGAGGTTCAGCCGGCGGAGTTCAGCCCGCATGGCCTTCGGCGGCGACCGGCTCCGGGCGGATCCGCACCGCCCACATCACGCCCGCGATCAGCAGCGCGATGCCGGCCAGGGTCAGCGGTTCGGGTACGCGCCCGCGCAGGATGAAGGCATAGGCGAGCGCGGCGAGCGTCTCGAACACGATCAGCTGGCCGACCAGTGCGGTGGGAAGCCGCTGGCTGGCGGCGTTCCAGCACATCGTGCCGAGCCACGAGGCGAACAGTCCGATGCACGCCATCAGGCCGAGGAAGAACCACGGACGCGGGCCGAGCGGCATCGCGAAGTCGCTGCCCACCGCGGCCATCCCGGCCCACAGCAACGCGTATCCGACGAACGCGAGCGGCAGGGTCGCGACGCCCTGCGCGGTGGCCCAGGTGCGCGGGTTGCGGTCCGGATGCGCGCGCAGCCAGTCGGCGTTGCGCAGCGGATACCAGGTCCAGCACGCCACCGCGACCACCGCCAGCAGCGCACCCTGCAGGTAGCGCGCGGCGCTGGCGTCGGGCTGCGCGCGCAGCGCTTCCAGCTCGACCCGGTTGACGCAGGCGATGCCGAGCGCGATCAGCAGCAGCGACGGCGCCAGCCGCCGCCACGGCAGGCGGCCGTCGCGGCGGTGGTCGCGCAGGTTCGCGCTGATGGCGATGACCACCGGCAACGTGCCGATGATCATCGTCGGCAGCGGCGCGCCGGCGCGCTGGATCGCGCTGGCCAGGCACACGTAATAGAGCAGGTTGCCGATGGCGGCGAGCTTCAGCGCCTCGATCCAGTCCGCGCGCGACAGGCGCCGCAGCGCCGCGCGGTCCATCCACGCCAGCGGCAGCGCGATCAGCCCGAAGGCGAGGTAACGCCCGACCGACTGCAGTGTTGCCGGGTACTCCGGCAGCAGCAGCGGCGCGACGAAGACGAGGCCCCACATCAGGCCGGCGGCGAGGGCGTAGAGGGTTCCGGTCCACATGGGCGCAGCGTGGGGCTTTGTGGGGTAGGTGTATTGAAGGAGATTGCGGTCTGAACCCCTCTCCCTGCGGGAGAGGTGGGTGAGGGCAACGACGTGGAAGCGCACACCCACCAGCGCAGTGAGGCGGGTTGCAGCCTTGATCCTCCGCCCCCCCTCCGCCCTCCGGCATCCTCTCCCGAAGGGAGAAGGAGGAGATCGAAAGCTCAACCCCGCACCTGCCTCTGATACCGCCCCGGCGTCACCCCATACCGCTGCGCAAACGCCCGCGTCAGGTGCGCCTGGTCGCTCAAGCCCACTTCGACCGCCACCTGCGCCGGCGCGACGCCGCCGGCCAGCCGCCGCTTCGCCTCGAACAAGCGCAGCGCCATCAGCATCTGCTGCGGCGTGGCGTCGTACTGCGCGCGGAAGGCGCGCAGGAAATGGAACGGGCTCAGCTCCGCGACCGCCGCCAGTTCATCCAGCGTGAGTCGCCGCGCGAGGTTGTCGCGCAGGTACTCGACCACGCGCGCGAAGCGCGGCGACGCATGCCGCTCCGCCGGACGCGCGGCGCGCGCCTGGTCCGAGAACGCATCGAGCAACTCCACCATCAGCCCGTCGAAGGCCAGCGGTTCATCGGTGCACCACAACGCATCGAGCAGTCCGGTGACCCGCCGCGCGCGCAGCGCATCGTGCTCGACCGCATCGCGGAACCACAGTCCGCGCTGTCCGGTCACGGTCTCCGCCACCTCCGCGTCGATGTAGGCCATGCGATAGCGCCAGCCGCCGTCGGTCTCGGCGCGGCCGGTATGCAGCACGTCCGGATTCATCATCACCCGCGAATCCTGCGGCGCCAGGTGATCGCTGCCGCGATAGCGGAACCGCTCCACGCCGGTTTCGATCGCGCCCAGGCCGTACGCCTCGTGCGTGTGCGGCTCGAAGGCGTGGCGCACGATGTGCGCCCGATAGAGCTCCACGCCCGCCCGATGCGCCGGGCGGCGGAACTGCGCCCGGTCCAGCGGATGATCGAAATTCCCGGGCACGCCCTGCATGCCGCCGATGATGCCACGCAGGCTTCAGGCGCGGCGTCGGGGCATCGGCGATGGCGCGTTCGTCACGCGCCCGTTCAGGGCTGCGGCGCTTCGACGCGCGCGGCGACCGCCGCCGGCGCCAACGCCCACACGCTGTTCGCTTCGCCTTCGCGCATGCGTCGCGCGGTCACGCGGGCGAGCCATGCGAAGCCGACCGCCATCGCGATCGCGCCCGCGTCGATCGCGAACAGGGACCATTGCCCGGCCGCGGCGCTGGTCCACCACCACGCGCCGGTGACGACGCCGTGGGCGGCGGGGATCAACGCGGTCGTGAACGCCGCCGCCCACAGCAGTTCCTGCGCGGCGCGGATCGGCGGACGCAGCGCGGCCCACAGCGCGCACAGCGCCCAGGCCGCGAAGCACGCGGCGTTCACGCCGAAGGCGAGTCCGACGCCCGACAGCGCCGGCGACTGCAGCAGCTGCGTCGCGATGAACGCCACCGAGATCGCCACGCACACGCCGATGCACACGCCGACGGTCGCGCGCGCCATCCACAGCTGCGCGCGGCCCTGTTCGGCCTGGCGGCGCTTGCGGCGCGATTCGATCCACAACAGGTTGCCCGAATAGAACAGGAACGCGCCGCCCAGTCCGAGCAGGAAGTACAGCCACTGCACCCAGGCGTTGCCGAATTCGCCGAAGTGCAGCGCGTACGCGGAGGCGAGCGTGGCGTGGTTCGCATCGCGCTGGCCGGGCAGCTGCGTGGCGAGCACCTCGCCGGTGTTGGCGTTCATCGCGACCGATCCCGGCGGGCCCAGCGTGCCCGACGATTCGCCGGTGACTTCCACAGTCGCGTTCGCATCGCCGGCATTGGCGAGCTTGAGGTAGGCGGGTTCGAAATCGGCAAGGCCCTGCTCGCGCGCCACGGCGATCGCGCGCTCGCGCCACATCGCCAGCGAGCCGATCGGCTGCTCGCGACCGGCCGGCGCGATCACCGGCGCGGTGTCCATCGCCGGGCCGAGCGCGGTCATCAGCTGGCCGCGATAGACCAGCGGGTTGAGCGCGAGCATCACGATCATCGCCAGGCACAGCAGCGCGCCGGTGACGGCGAACATGATGTGCATCGGCAGGCTCAGCACGCCGATGACGTTGTGCGCGTCCTGCCACATGCGCTTGAGGTTGCGGCCGGGGCGCAGCGCGAACAGGTCGTCGACGAGCTTGGGCAGGTGGATCACGACGCCGGAAATCAGCGCCAGCCCGTACAGCAGGCTGACGATGCCCATCAGGTACGTGCCGGCCACCGGGATGCCGAGCGAGTAATGCAGCGCGTTGACCAGTTCCGACAGCACGCCGCCGGGCATCTCGCCGGTGCCTTCGGGATGCTCGGTCGTGGCGTAGTGCCAGGTGCCGTTCGCATCCGGCCAGTAGGTCGCGGTGACCGGGTATTCCTCGCCGGGGAACACCATGCCCACGTGCTTGCGCGCGTCGGGATGGCGCGCCAGCGTTTCGTCGAGCAGGTGTTGCGCCTGCGCGAGCGTCTGCGACGTGGCGTGGATGCCGTGCGGCGACTGCCATGCCTGCAGGTCGTGGTGGAAGATGGTGATCGCGCCCGCGTAGAACGCGACGAACAATCCGAAGCCCGCGACGAGCCCGACCCAGGTGTGCAGCGTGGTGAACGTGCGCAGCGTGTTGGAGGAAAGTTTCATGTCCGCCTCACTCGATCCAGCGCAGCCATTGCAGCAGCCACAGCGCGCCCAGCGACACCGCGGCGAGCGAGCCCAGCCACGCCCACGCGCGTTTGCCGTTGGCGAACTGGAAGCTCGCGCCCATCACCGCGATCCACACGATGAAGAACGCGATGATTCCGGGAACGATCGTGGCCTGCCACGGGCCCGGCAGGGACCACGCGACCAGCCCGACCACGCCCGCCGACAACAGGAAGCCCGGCACGATCCCGGCGAACGCGCGCGACCACATCAGCGGGTTCCTCCGTTGTCTTCCGCGCCGGTGCGCCATGCGAGATACGGGAACGCCATCAACCCCAGCATCCACGTCCCCAGCATCGCGCACAGTCCGGCACCCACGCCGAGCTGCGCGATCCACACCCACAGCGACGCGATCGCCAGCACGCCGCCGACGAGCTTGCCGCGCGCGGCATGCCGCCGCCATGCCGGCCAGCGGCAATGTCTCGAAGCGGCATACAGCGATGCCGCGGAGAGCAGCGACAGCGCGATGGCGGCGATGGTGGCGGCGAGCGGGTTCATGGTGTCGATCCGTCAGGTCACCACTGGTAACGCGCGGTCGCGGTCACCGTGCGCGGGTAGCCGTAGTAGCACCACGTCGCGCTGTTGCAGGTGGCGATGTATTCCTTGTCGCCGACGTTCTGCGCATTTAGCTGCAGGCGCCACGCGCCGATGTCGTAATGCACCGACGCGTCGAACAGGGTGTACGAAGGCGTGCGCCAGTCGTTGTACGCATCGCCGTAGTGCGCGCCGGTGTAGCGCACGCCCGCGCCGAAGCCCAGGCCCGCGAGCGGGCCGGAGGTGATGGTGTAATCGCCGCCGAGCGAGGCGACGTTCTCCGGCTGCAACGGGATTTCCTTGCCGACCGACAGCGGATCGGTGGACTGGGTCACTTCCGAATCGGTGTAGGTATAGGCGCCGTAGACGCTCAGGCCGTTGCCCGGGTTCCAGCGGCCTTCCAGCTCCACGCCGCGCACCTTCGTCTCGCCCTGCTGGATCGAATACAGCGTGTGGTTCGGATCGACCACCAGCGTGTTTTCCTGCACCAGCTCGTACGCGGCGAGCGTGGCGAGGATGCGGTTGCTGGCCGGCTGGTACTTGATGCCGACTTCGGTCTGCTCGCCGGTGGTCGGCACGAACGCGTTGCCGAAGAAGTCCGTGCCCACCGTGGGCTGGAACGACTGCGACCAGCCGATGTAAGGCGCGAAACCGTTGTCGAAGAGATAGTTCACGCCGACGCGGCCGGAGAACTTGTCGTCGCTCTGGTGCGACTGCGCGCCGCCGATCACTTCATGGGTGTCGGTGCCGACCCAGTCCTGGCGCGCGCCAAGCGTGACGACCCAGCGGTCGACCTTCATCTGGTCCTGCGCGTACAGGCCGAACTGCGACTGCGTCTGGCGCGTGCGCGAGGTGAAGTCGGGCTCGACGATCGGCGCGCCGTACACCGGCTCGAAGATGTCCAGCGTCGGTGCGCCTTCGAAGGTGAAGGCCGACGCGTAGTCGTTGCGCGCGCGGCGGAAATCCAGGCCGGTGAGCAGCGTGTGCTCGACCGCGCCCGTGGCGAAGTCGAACTGCAGCTGGTTGTCGACGCCGAAGTTCCTGCTCTCTTCCTCGGTGTTCCACAGGTAGCGCATCAGCGTGCGCTGGTCGGCGAGCAGGCCGAACGCACCGACCGAAGTGCTCGGATCGATCTCCGTCACGCCGTAGCGCAGGTTCTGGCGGAACGTCGCGCCGCCGCCGAAGTCATGGAAATACTCCCAGCCCAGCGACGACATCGTCTTGTCGTAGTTGTTGAAGCCCGGCTCGCCGGTGAAGCGGTTGGGCGGGATGCGGCCGTGCGGGTTCGGCAGCAGCGTGCCTTCGGCCGGCAGGAAGCCGGCGCCGGCGACGGTGTCGTTCTTCTGCCAGCGCGCGAGCAGGGTCAGCGAGTTCGCCTCGTCCGGCTTCCACGTCAGCGCGGGCGCGATGAAATAGCGGTCGTCGTGGACGAAATCGACCTGGTCGTCGCTCTGGCGCGCCAGCGCGGTGAGGCGGTAGGTCCACACGCCGTCGTCGGTGAGCTTGCCGCCGAAATCGCCGGCGAGCTGGAACAGGTCGTAGCTGCCGACCTGCACCTCGACTTCGCGCAGGGTTTCGCTGGTCGGACGCTTGCTCACGTAATTGACCATGCCGCCCGGCGGCATCGCGCCGTAGGCGACCGACGCCGGGCCCTTGAGCACTTCCACGCGCTCCAGGCCGTAAGGCTCGATGCGGGTGATGCCGGTGCCGCTGCCGTCGGCGAGCGCCAGGCCGTCGAGGTAGCGCGCCGGGGTGAAGCCGCGCAGCAGCAGCCAGTCCGAACGCGGATCGCCGCCGTAGCCACCGCCCTGCGCGCCGGCGGTGAACCACATCGCTTCCTCGATGCCGTGGATCGCGCGCTCCTTCATCTGCAGGTCGGTGACGACCGAGATCGACTGTGGGATCTCGCGGATCGGCGTGTCGGTCTTGGTCGCGGTGCCGGCGGTGCGGGCGATGGGGGCGCGGACTTCGACGGAATCGAGGTCGGTCGCGCTGTCCTGTGCGGAAGCAGGCATGGCCGCGCCGGCGAGCAGCGCGAGCGCGAGGGCGTGGCGGATCGAGACCGGCAGCGACCGGACGGACGAACGGAGGGATTGCATCGGGGACCTGTGGGTAAGGTTGGCGCCCGTCCCGGGAACACCGGCTCCACGACGCCGGCTCGCCAACGAATGAGAATCGTTCGCGATTGTAGGCCCTTCATCTGGGGCAAACAATCGCCAGCGCGGCCGGGCCGGTGAGGTCCGTTCGTCGGACAGGAAAAGAAAAGCGCCGCGGTGGGACGCGGCGCTGGGGAAAAGGCCTGGAGATTGAAGCGGGGAACTTCGCGGTCGGCGGTGGTTATGCCTCAGCCGCAACCGCCAAGCGCCAGCTCGGCGTCGAACGCGAGCGAAGCGGCATCGTCCGGGCGCTCCGCCCTGGCATGGCCCAGCGGAGCGAACACGCGCGCCGAGGCGATGCGGTTGCCGTAGCCGTGCGCGTAGCGATCGTCGCCCTCGTCGAACGGATGCGGCCGGGCCTGCTGGCCCTGCGAGAAGAAGAGGTTGGTGAACACGTTCATGGCGTTACTCCCGGTGTGCGGCGGCCTGCGTGGCGTGGACAACTTCCTTGAGTGCGTTGCAAGATACGCCCGCGCCGGAGCCCGAAAAAGCGACGGTTCTGCAAGCCAGTGTTGAATCCGCTTCAAGAGGCGCCGTTGCCGGGAGGAGGTCGAATGAGCCGTCCGCCGTTGCAGGCCCTGATGGGTTTCATCGCCGCCGCGCGCGCGGGGAACCTCACCCGTGCCGCCGAATCCATGCACCTGACCGTGAGTGCGCTGAGCCACCAGATCCGCGCGATCGAGGAACGCCTCGACCGCCGCCTGTTCGTGCGCGGCGCGCGCGGGGTGAAGCTCACTGAACACGGCCAGGTGCTGTACGACCGCATCGCGCCGCACCTGGAAGCGATCGAACTGGCGCTCGCGCCGCGCCGCGTGCGTCGCGACGACGCGCTCGCGGTGACGCTGATGCCCTCCTTCGCCTCCAGCTGGCTGGTGCCGCGGCTGCCGCGTTTCCTCGCCGCGCATCCGCAGCTGGAGATCAGCCTGCAATCGAACGTCGATCCGATCGACTTCTCGCGCGAAATGGCCATCGACGCCGGCATCCGTTTCGGCCCGGGCAAGTGGCCGGGCGTGGAAGCGGTGCACCTGTTCGACGACTGGATGACCCCGACCGCGAGCCCCGCGCTGATCGAACGCCTCGGCCGGCCGACGCTCGCCAACCTCGACCAGTTCCCGCTGCTCGGCGCGCCGGGCGGTCGCTGGAGCGAGTGGTTCGCGCGCTTCGGCGGCTCGCCGCCGGCGCGTTTCGTGGCGATCTTCGACGATTCGGAGAACCTGCATCGCGCCGCGGCCGAAGGCATGGGCATCGTGCTGGGACGCGTGACGCTGGCCCGGCCGCTGATCGAGGCCGGGCGGCTGGTCGAACTGTTCGACGAACGCCTGAAGACCGAGTTCGCGCACTACCTGGTGTATCCGCCGCGTTCGCGCGATCACCGCGGCCTGGCGCGGTTCCGCGACTGGCTGCTGGAGGAAGCGGCCGTGTACGCGGCCAGCGACGCGATGACGCCGCCCACGCCCGGCGCGCGCAGGCCGGCCGGCAAGCCCGGTCGCAAGCCGGCCGCGAAGCCCGCCGCGAAAACGCCTTCGAAAGCTGCACCCAAAGCCCGGCCCCGTGCCGTCCGTTGATGGTGGCCGCCACATCGTTGGCGTTAGTCTGGCCGCCCGTTCACGGCCCATCCGCATGGAGATCCGCATGAAGCGCCTGCTGCTTGCCGCACTCGTCCCCGCCCTGCTCGTCGTCAACGCCGATGCCCTCGCGCAGGCAACGCCCGCGCAGAAGGCCCCCGCAACCGCCGTTGCCGACCCGGCGCTGCAGGCTGCGGTGGCTTCGTCCACGCGCGATCCGAAGAACGTGCTGCGCGACCAGTACCGCCATCCGGCGCAGACGCTCGCCTTCTTCGGCGTGAAGCCCGACCAGACGGTGGTGGAGATCACCCCCGGCGGCGGCTGGTACACCGAGATCCTCGCGCCGTACCTGAAGGACGGCGGCCAGTACGTCGCGGCCATGTACGACCCCGCGATCCCGAACCAGCCGCAGTACCGCTACCGCCAGAGCGAGGCGATGACCAGGCGGCTCGCCGACACCGGCGTGTACGGCAAGGCGAAGGTCCAGAACTTCGATCCGAAGGCGCCGGACTTCGGTCCCGCCGGTTCGGCCGACATGGTCCTGACCTTCCGCAACGCCCACAACTGGGTCGACGACGGCACGGCGGACGCGTATTTCAAGGCGTTCTTCGACGTCCTCAAGCCGGGCGGCACGCTGGGCCTGGTCGACCATCGTGCCAAGCCGGGCACGGACGTCGAGAAGATGAAGACCTCCGGCTACCTCACCGAGGCGCTGGTGATCGAGCTGGCGCAGAAGGCCGGCTTCAAGCTGGATGCGAAGAGCGAGATCAACGCCAACGCGAAGGACACCGCCGATCATCCCAACGGCGTGTGGACGCTGCCGCCGTCGAACCAGCACGACGCGAAGGACGACGCGAAGTACAAGGCGATCGGGGAGAGCGATCGGATGACGATGCGGTTCGTGAAGCCGTAACCCACGCTGCTCCCATTCCAATCCACCCGGTTCGGAAGCCGGCACGAGGAGTGCCGGCCGCACCACTTCGCCACCCCTCACCCCAACCCCTCTCCCGCAGGGAGAGGGGCTTGAAGATGCTCATCGCCCTCAACAAACCCTACGGCGTGCTCTGCCAGTTCACCGACCGCAGCACGCCGCCGCGGCGGACGCTGGCGGAGTTCGGGCTGCCACGCGACGTCTACGCCGCCGGCCGGCTCGATCACGACAGCGAAGGCCTGCTGCTGCTCACCGACGACGGTGCGCTCGCGCACCGGCTGACCGATCCGCGCCACAAGGAACCCAAGACGTACTGGGTGCAGGTGGAAGGCGATCCGTCCGACGCGCAGGTCGAGGCGCTGCGGCGCGGCGTCCAGCTCAACGATGGGCCGACGCGTCCAGCCAAGGCGCGCCGCATCGACACGCCGGCGCTGTGGCCGCGCGATCCGCCGGTGCGGTTCCGCAAGACGGTGCCGGATGCGTGGCTCGAAATCGTCATCAGCGAAGGCCGGAACCGACAGGTGCGGCGCATGACGGCCGCGGTCGGGCTGCCGACCTTGCGGCTGGTGCGGGTGGCGATCGGGCCGCATCGTCTTGACGGGCTGGCGCCGGGGCAGTGGCGCAGGCTGTAGGGCCGCGCGGCTCTAGCGCGTCCCGGTCCTCTGGGCATCGCTGTCTTCCGGCGCGTTGTGCGCCGTTTCCGCGACGGGCACCGAATTCGCCCCCGGCCGCGTGAGCAGCAGCACGCCGCCGAGCACCACGGCGGTGCCGACCAGCTGTACGGCGGTGATCGGCTCGCCCAGCAGCCACGCGCCGAGGAACACCAGGGACACCGGCCCCAGCACCGACAGCTGCGCGGCCGTGCCGGCACCGAGCCGGGCCACCGCGCCCATCGTGAAGGTCACCGGCAGGAAGGTGCAGAAGAACGCGTTGATCGCCGCCAGCCCGTACACCGGCGCGGGCAGTTCCAGCAGATGCGAGGGATCGCGCGCGATCAGGTAGTGCGTGAGCGTCGCCGCGGTCGAGATCGTCATCGCATACGCCACCAAGCGCAGCGAACCGATCCGCTTGATCAGCTGGCCGGACATCGACAGGTACAGCGCGTAGCTCAGCGCCGCCAGCAGCACCAGCGCACTGCCCAGCAGGATGTGCTCGCCCTGCACGCGCACGCTCTCGACGAACACCAGCGACACGCCGGCGTAACTGACGGCGAGCGCGAGCCATTCGCGGCGTGCGACGCGGCGCTTGAACGCGAACACGCCGATCAGCAGCACGAACGTCGGATTGAGGAACAGGATCAGCCGTTCCAGCGAGACCGGCACGTACTCCAGCCCCCAGAAATCCAGCAGGCTCGACAGGTAGTAGCCGAGCACGCCGAGGATCACGATCAGGCCGGAATCGCGGCGGCTCATCGGCGCATGGTCGGGCCGGCGCGTCTCGCGGATGCCCAGCGCGACGAACAGCGGCAGCGACAGCAGCATGCGCAGCGCGAGCACGTCGAGCGAGTCGACGCCGTAGCGGTACTGGAACTTCGCCAGGATCGCCTTCGCCGAGAACAGGATGGCGCCGGTCGCGGCCATCGCCAGGCCGATGCGGCGGGAAGAGGTGTTCGATGGTGATGTCATGCGAAAGGCACGGGAAAAGGGAACGGAAAGTCGGCGCTCACGTGTTGTCGTTTCCCGCTACTCGTTCCTCTCCTGGCTCGCCTCATCCAGCTGCGCCAGCTGCGCTTCACTGAGCGACAACCGCGCCGCCGCGAGCAGTTCGTGCAGTTGCTCGACCGACGTTGCGCTGGCGATCGGCGCGGCGATCGCCGGCTGCGCCATCAGCCAGGCCAGCGCCACCTGCGCGGGCGTGGCGCGCAGGTCGGCGGCCACGTCGTCCAGCGCCTGCACGATGCGCAGCCCGCGCGGATTGAGGTACTTGCCGATCGCGCCGGCACGCGCGGCGCTCTTGCCCACGTCCGCCTCGCTGCGGTACTTGCCGGTGAGGAAGCCGCTCGCCAGCGCGTAGTACGGGATCACCGCGACCTCGCGTTCGCGCGCCAACGGCTGGAGCGCGGCTTCGAATCCGGCCCGCGCGTAGAGGTTGTATTCCGGTTGCAGCGTCTCGAATCGCGGCAGGCCGTGGCGCTCGGCCACGTCCAGCGCTTCGCCCAGTCGCGCGGCGGTGTAGTTCGACGCGCCGATCGCGCGCACCTTGCCCTGTTCGATCAGCCGCGCGAACGCGCCGAGCGTCTCGGCCAGCGGCGTCGCCGCATCGTCCTCGTGCGCCTGGTAGAGATCGATCGCGTCGGTCTGCAGGCGCCTGAGCGAGCCTTCGACCGCCGCCTGGATCGTCGCCGGCGCCAACCCCCGGTGGCGTTCCCACTTGCCCAGCTTGGTCGCCAGCGTCACGCGCGAACGCTTGCCGCTGCGGCGGAACCAGCGTCCCAGCAGCGCTTCCGACTCGCCGCCCTGGTTGCCGGGCACCCAGTACGAGTACGAGTCGGCGGTGTCGACCAGGTCGAAGCCGGCGTCGACGAAAGCATCCAACAGGGTGAAGGTCGTGGCCTCGTCGGCGCTCCAGCCGAACACGTTGCCACCCAGGGCGAACGGGGCGACGCGCAGGCCGGTTCGGCCGAGGGGACGGAGGATGGGCTGCATGGGGCGGATCGTGAGTAGGGGGACACATGATGCGATGCGTTCTAGCCGGCGGGGCGACCGAACCGCGACAGGACGTCGCGGTCCCGCCTTACGAGGCCGACGCGGTACCGGCCCGGCACAGGGGGACGCCATGCACGCAATCGCCCGCCTTTCTGATACCGTTTGTCCCAATGAATCCGCGGCGCGAAGGGGGTCGACGCTGCCCCGGGGACACGGAAGCAGCATGGTCGTAGCCGCTGGCAATTCGGGCCGAATCCTGGTCGTCGACGACCAGAACGTGAACCTGCGCGTGGTCGGCACGCTGCTGGCCCGGCAGGGCTACGAAGTCGTCTCCGCCAGCTCCGGCGAGGAAGCGCTGCAGCGCTACGTCGAGAGCCCGCCCGACCTGATCCTGCTCGACATGATGATGCCCGGCATGGACGGCTTCGACGTGCTCGCCGCCCTGCATGAGCTCGGTCCGTTGCAGGTGCCGGTGGTGTTCGTCACCGCCGCCCACGACCGCGACCTGCTGCTGCGCGCCTTCGACGCGGGCGTGGTCGATTACGTCACCAAGCCCTTCCTGCCCGAGGAACTGCTGGCGCGCGTCAACGCGCACGTCGGCCTGAAGCTCACGCGCGATCGCCTGGAACGCGTCGCCCGCGAGCGCGAGGAGCTGGTCAACCTGGTGGCGCACGACCTGAAGAATCCGCTGAGCAGCGTGGTCTTCGCCGCCGAGCTGCTGCGCAGCGGGCTGTGCAAGGCCGAGCGCGTGCCGCGCTACCTTGAGATGATCCACGAGAGCGCCGACGACGCACTCGGCTACATCCATCACTACCTGGAAAGCCAGTCCGACAAGCGCGCCGACGAAGCCGCCAGCGCCACTCGCGCCGACCTGGTCGAAACGCTGCGCTGGCTGCACAAGCGCTACGAGATGCAGCTGGAAGCGCGCGGCATCCGCGCCGAACTGCGCCTGCCCGAATCGGCGGCGCAGGTGAACATCCATCCGCGCGTGCTGCGCCAGGTCGCCGAGAACCTCGTCACCAACGCGATGAAGTACGCCCCCGATTCCGAACTGCTGCTCACCGCACGCGCGGGCGCGCCGGGGTACTGGCAGCTGGTGGTGGCCGATCGCGGCCCCGGCATTCCTCCGGAGCGCGAGAAGGAACTGTTCAAGCCGTTCGTGCGCCTGCACGACGACCCGCGCTACGACGGCCTGTCGAGCGGCCTGGGCCTGTCGCTGGCCCGACGCATCGTCGCGCGCGCCGGCGGGCAGCTGTGGTACGAAGCGCGCCGCAACGGTGGGGCGCGCTTCATCATCGAGCTTCCGGAAGCGCCGGTGACTGCGTTGGCGTGAGGGGGCGAGGCGGCGAGGCTGGTGATGGTGGCCAGCGCGACAAAGCCAGCGGGACGCGACGGGCTCGCGCTCAGGATCGGGAATCGGCTTCATGTAAAGCGCGCGCCAGCGCGCCGCGTGGATTCCGTCCTTCCGGCGAAAGCCGGGATTCACGCGCAGGCACCCTCACCGGCGACCACTCACCGTCACTTGGCGAAGGCCTGGATCCAGGCCCGCAACGCATGGGCACTCTCTGCGACCACGTCGCCGTCATTCCAGCGAAAGCTGGAACCCTTTCGGCTTTGCGCGTTCGCGCGACTGGTGTGCGCTTCCCACCGCCGACGTAATGCAGCGCCGGGATCGTTCGCATGAATGGAGGCGAGCTGTCTGATCCGCGTCAGGAGGCGCGGACACGGCATGCGTCCCCGTCAATCCGCGGCACAGCAGCGGAAGCGGCATACGGCGCGGCGTATCAATGCTCCACGCGCGACTGCTGACGCGACGCGGACGTCCGGCGCGGGATCGGCGCCCGACGACCGGTGCCGCGGCGGGCCTCGACACGGCGCGAGGATCCCTCGATCGCCTCCTGCGCCTCCAGTTCCTCTTCGGCCCGGCGTGCGCGGCGCTTGGCCGCGTACCAGAGCAGGCCCGCGCCGGCGACGGCGGCGGCGATCAGCACCGGATTGCGGCGGACGAAACCGCCGGCCACGCGGGCGCCGCCCTTGAGCGCGCCCAGCTTGGCGCCCGTTCCAAGCCATTCGCTGGCGTGGTGGGTGACCGCGGGCACCGAGTGGCGGAGGTTCTCGCCGACGTGGCGCAGGTTGTCGCCGACCATCGAGGCCAGGTCGAGCGCGCGTTCGGGGATCGAAGTCAGCTTCGTCATGGTGGGCACCCATCGCGGAAACGGAATCCAGTGTCGGCAAGCCATCGTTGAAGCAGCGTGAGCGCGCCGCGCGCTTGCCGGCCCCCGGCTGAATGCCGATGATGGCCGCCACCACCGCCGAGCGCACCGTCATGATCCGGATCCTGCCCAACGTGCTCTCCGCCGCGGAACTGCAGGCGGTGCGCGAGTTGCTGCCGCAGGTGCGTTTCAGCGACGGGCGGATCACCAATCCGGACTCGACGATCAAGCAGAACCTGCAGGCGCCGCAGGACGATCCGGCGAACCAGCGGATCGCGCTGATCGCCCGTGACGCGCTGATGCGTTACGGCGAGCTGCGCGTGTTCGCGCAGCCGCGCACGATGGCGCGCACCACCGTCGTGCGCTACGAGCCTGGAATGAACTATGGCTGGCACGTCGACGAGGCGCTGTTTCCCTCGACCCCGCCGATCCGCAGCGACCTGTCGTGCACGGTGTTCCTCAACGATCCGTCCGAATACGACGGCGGCGAGCTGACCATCCAGTTGGGCGCGCAGGAGCTGTCGTACAAGCTCGAGCCGGGCAGCGCCATCCTGTATCCGTCCACGACGATCCACCGGGTCACGCCGGTGACGCGTGGCGTGCGCGTCGCCGCGATCACGTGGCTGCAGAGCTGGGTCGCCGACAGCAACTGCCGCGAACTGCTGGTGCAGCTGGAGGAAGCGCGCGCGCTGGCGGCGAGTGGGGGCGATCGCCAGCGATTGCAGGTGTTGCTGGAATCGTTGCGGACGAATCTGTTCCGGATGTGGGCGGATACGTGAAGCCGCGTCGATAAGCGTGGTTCGCTGGGTCACCGTTTCGTCCGTTGCGGCTCCCGCCGCCCAGCGTCTGTAGCCCGGGCAAACGCAGCGCACCCGGGGCTTTTGACCGTCTCGGCTTCAAACCCGGGTGCGCTTCGCTTGCCCGGCCTACAAAGGCTTCGTTGCAGCGAAGGCGGGCGTTCACCGCTAGATCTCCGCGGAGGGGCTTACGAGCGAGGGCGCCGCATCACGCCTCTGAAGTTTCTTCGCTCTCCTCGTCTTCATACTCGAACGTCAGATCGAAATGCTCCGGCGCAAGCGCGCCAAGGAAGCGCGCTGCATCGAACACCTCGCCCGCGGTCCAAGCGCCCGGCTCTTGAACCTCGCCGGCGAGGACACGCTCCAGCGCTTCCACGCTGAGCGGCGCGGTCACCGCGTAGATGTCGCGACCCTGGGCCATCGCCAACCGCGTGTAGCCGTCGCGCCGCACGCGCACATCCAGCACGAACCGCTGCGATGACCGCCCGCGCTCGTCCGAAGCCACCGGCGACGGCGTGGATGGATCGCGCAGGTCCCGCAACGGCGCCAGGTTCATGTACGAATGCACCCGCCGGCTGCGCAGGTGACGCGCGATCGACACGATTTCAGACAGCGTCAGCAGGACCGTTGCCTGCGTGCCCAATGGCGGCGGGAAGTTCCACTCGCGCGTCGGCGCTGGATCGGGCAATGGCCGCAGCTCGCCGTCGTCCACGATCCAGCGCACGGCGCGATTGCGCTCGCCGGTGATGCGCGTTCCGCGAGTCGGATGCCAGCCGTCGAGACCGACGGCGATGTCGATGGAATCCGCGTCGTCCCACTCGTCCATCGCCGCGGTGGCGAGCAGGTCCGCGAACGCGCCGTAGAACGCCACCGAAGGCATCGCGACGATCCCGGCTTCGCGTACCTGCGCATCGCGTCCGAACACGTGCGCCGCCGCACCCTGTTCGGCGCTGGTGTCGAAGTAGTGCAGCCGGTTGCGCAGCGCCGCGTCCAGCAGCGGTTCGGTGGTATCGAGGAACGGGCCGGCGGCGTTGATCAGCGCGGATGCACCGTGCAGTGCAGCGTCGAGTGCGGCTGCGTCATCGATGGCGGCGACGTGGCACACCACGCCCGGGTGTTCCCGCGCCATTTCACCCAGCCGCACCACGTCACGGCCGCACAGCACGGGCGTGCGGCCCCGACGCAGCAGTTCGGCGACGATGAAGCGTCCGGTGTGGCCGGTCGCGCCGTACACGACGATCGGCGCGTCCGGTGAAGTTTGGTGAAGATGCATGGCTTCGTCCTACGCTGCCGCGCCGGTACCGGTTCGCGATTCGGGTTCGAGCGCCGCCGCCAGGTGCGCGCGCAGCTCGCGGTTGAACTCCGCCGCGCGTTCCTCCGGGAAGAAGATACGCGCGCCTTCGAACTCGACGCGTCGCGTTGTGCCGGGAATGGTCTTGCGCAGCCAGTGCGACCACTCCACGGGGAAGTACACGTCGTCCGTCGCCCACGCGATCAGCGTGGGGACCCGCAGGCGTCGCAGTCCGTCCTCGATGGCCAGTGTGTGATCGCAGTCGAACGCATTGACGAAGCGCTCCAGCTGCGCGAGCCGGCCGGGCTGGCTCACGAACGGCTGCAGGTAGGCGTCGATGGTCGCATCCGACACGTCCTGCGGACGCTCATAGGCCGGCGCCAGCGCCTGCCGATACACCGATTTGTCGGCGAGCATCGCGCGGATCGTGTCCGGCAGGCCGCCGGCCGCCACCATCGCAACGAAGGGCTGGAATGGCTCCGGCGGCCAGTTGTCGTGCGCATCGCAGTTCGTCAGCGTGAGGCTGCGCAGGCGCTGTGGATACAGCGCGGCGAAGATCTGGCAGATGCCGCCGCCGCTATCGTTGCCGACCAGGTCCACGCGGTCGATATCCAACGCATCGAGGAACTGCGCCAGCATGTGCGCGTTGGCGGTCACCGACACGTCCTGCGCGTCGTCCGTCTCCGTGTATCCATGCGCGAGCAGGTCGACGGCGATACAGCGGCGGACATCGGAGAGGGCCTCCAGCTGGTGCCGCCACAGATAGCCGTTGAGCAGGACGCCGTGCACGAACAGCGCGACGGGTCCCTGGCCGCGCTCGACATGGCTGATCAGACCCGACGGCGTGCGCACGGTGCGGCGCGACGCGAGGAACGTGCCGGCGTCCATCACGCGCCCTGCCCGGCTTCGCGCAGCTTCTGCGCGCATTCCTCGCAGCACACTTCGACGGCGCGACCGCCAATGGTCACTTCCACGCGGTTCTCGTCCAGCGGGTAATCGCAGACGGCACAGGTGTTCTCGCTCATGACACGCTCCGGTGAGGCCCGGCGATTCCGGGCACGCACATGGGACCATCCGTGCGAGGGCACCGCTGTCGGAATCTTTAGCGATCGCGTGTCGGGCTCGACCGCGTACGCGTGTCAGGCGCTCTTGGCCAGCGTCGCCGCGCGGAAGGCCGACGGCGTGCGGCCGTAGGCCTGCTTGAAGGCGGCACTGAAATGGCTGTGGCTGGAGAACCCCAGGTCCTGCGCCAGCGCCGACATGTCCCCGCTCGCGGCCAACCGGTCCAGCGCGCGCGCGAGCCGCAGCCGCAGGTGGTAGCGGTGCAGCGGGATGCCTTCGACCTGGGCGAAGGCCTGGGTGAGATACACCGGTGAGCCGCCGATGTGCGCGGCGATGTCGGCGAGTTTCCACTGGCGGCCGAGATCGCTGGCGAGCAGCACCTTCACGCGATCGACCAGCCGCCGCCGCGCCTGCGTGGCCCGGGTTTCGTGCGCGGTGCGCGGCCCGAGGCTGCGCGAGATCAGCGTCACCGCCAGCACTTCGGCTTCCAGCGGTTCGATGCCGCCATGCCGCAGGCTGTGGCGCAGCATCGCGACCAGCGCCTGGGCGCGCGGGTCGATGCGCAGCGATTGCAGGCGGTAGGTGGGATCGTCGTGGCGTTCGAGCAGTTCGCGCGGGGAAAGCTCGCGCAGCAGGCCGGGCGAGACCGCCAGCACCAGGCTCGCGTCGCCGCCCTCCACCGGATGGCTCACCTGATAGCCCTGCCCCGCGTTGAAGAACAGCACGTGGTTGGCGTCGGCGACCGACTGGTCCTGGCCGACGTGGCGCGCGTACAGCCCGCGATACGGGAAGACCAGGTGCGTGTTGGCCGCGCATTCCTCCGCGCTGCGATGCCGGCAGGTGCCGGCGCAGAAGACGTCGCGCACCCTGACGGTGCCGGTGTCGAGCAGCGTTTGCACGGAGAAATCCGACATGGGGCGGAGCTTAGCGCAGCGGGGTCGGCGCGGCGCTTGCAGCCCGGGTAGGGCCGCAGGCCGTACCCGGGCGCCTTTTGCTTCGGCCAGGCGAACCCCGGGCGCGCTTCGCTTACCCGGGCTGCAAAAGGTCAGCTCACCGCGAGCGCGGCGATCCAGCTTTCCGCATCTTCGATATCCGCGCCGTGCGTCTGCATCGAAAGCGCCAGATCGTGCGCGCGGTCCTCGCGCCCGTAACCGTGCGACTGCGCTTTCGAATAGCGACCCCATGCGGGCGATGCAACGGCCTGATCCACGCGTGCGGCATCCAGCCCCAGATGCACGGCAACGCGATGCAGTTCGTGGGCGGGCTCATCGAGCAGCGATTCGAAATCGACGCGGATCACGCGATCGCCGTGGCGGCCGTTCGCCAGCGCGTCGAAGCGCATCTGCTCGGCCAGCCAGCCCAGCGCGCATTGCCGGTGCAGCGGGATCTGATGCAGCGCGAGGTGCGTGGCGACGCCGTGGCGTTGCAGGTAGCGCAGGCGCTCGCCGGCGGCGCTCGCGGCGTCGAAGACGGAGTTGGGCGATTTGAGCAGCGTGGCGAGGTACGGCCGCAGCGGCATGTCCATCAGTACGACGCGCATGTGCGGCTGCTGCGAGAGCAGCGGCGCGATGAGCCCGTTGCAGCTGCTGGTGGCCTTCACCACGCTGCGCGAATGCGGCGGCAGCGCCTGCGACCAGCGCGCCCACAACGCGCCCAGCGCGTCGTCGGCCTGATCGGGCGAGAGGCGCGAGGCCGGCTCCTCCAGCGTCGGCCACGCCTCGGCGAGCGTGCGCAGCGGCAGCGGTTCGCGCAGGCCCTGCACGTCGGGCCAGGTGTCGACCAGGCGGCTGAGCAGCGTGGAGCCGCAATGGCCGATGTGGAAGATGGCGTGCGCGGGCATTGCAGTGCCAGCCCTGCGCGAAAGCAGCGTGTCGATCGACGCCCAGCCGCCTTCGGCGTTCTTCGGGACCGCACGGTCGTCGAGGAAGGCGGCGTCGCGGCGTTGCGTTTCGTCCAGCCGAAGCCACAGCACGCGCCGGCCGATCAGGTCGAGCTTGAACGGCAGGAAGGCGGCGTTGTCGAGGGCGACGGTCATGGGGGAAGTGTAGCGAGCCGCCGTGGTTCGCTCCTGTAGCCCGGGTAAGGCGCAGCCGCACCCGGGATGTTCGGCTCGGCGAGGTGGACCCCGGGTGCGCTGCGCTTACCCGGGCTACGAGGGCATGGCGTTCACCGGGCGGCTGATGCCCTACGTCCCGCGCGGCTTCGCCCGATGCGTCGCCGTCGCGCTCCACGGATCGTCCGGCCACGGATGCTTCGGGTAGCGGCCCTTCATTTCCTTCTTCACTTCCGGGTACGTGCGGTCCCAGAAACCCTTCAGGTCCTGCGTGATCTGCAGCGGCTTGCCGCCAGGCGAGAGCAGGTGCAGCGTGAGCGGCATGCGGCCCTCGGCGATGCGCGGCGTGTCGGCCAGGCCGAACAGTTCCTGCAGTTTCACCGCCAGCACCGGCGCGACCGGTGCGTCGGTCTCGTCGTCGTAGGCGTATTCGATCGTCCGCTCCATGCCCGACGGCACCTGGATGCGCGTGGGCGCGAGCGCGTCGATCTTCTGCCGCATCGCCCAGGGCGTCGCGGACCTGAGCGCTTCGCCGAAGGCCTGCTCGTCCAGCGCGTCGAGCCGTGTCTTTCCGGCGAGCGCCGGCTTCAACCAGTCGTCCAGCGAGTCCAGCAACGCAGCGTCGGAGAGATCGGGCAAGCCTTCGAGCTCCGGCATCCACGCACGCAGGCAGCGCACGCGCGCGCGCCATTGCTCCTGCGCCGGCGTCCACGGCAGCGCACGCAGGCCGAGCTGGCGCACCGCATCGACGAGCGCGTCCGCGTAGCGCGCGGGATCGGGTTTCGCCAGCGGCCTGCTTTCGATGACGATGCGGTCGAAGCGCGTTTCGCGTACCGCCGCGATGCCGCGCGTGTTCGCGTCCCACAGCACGCGGTCCTCGGTGATGAAACGGTGCGGGAAGTCCTCGCGCAATCGCGTTTCGTCCAGCGGCGCGGCGCGCAGCACGCGCGCGTCGCGGGCTTCGTCGCGCAGTTCGCTCGCCACGATCCACCGCTCGCCGTACAGCGTGGAATCGTCGAACAGCTTCACGCTGCGGCCGTTGGCGAGGAGGTAGCGGTACGGATCGGAAGGATGCTGGCGCCCGATGCGATCGGGGAATGCATGCAGCAGCACGTCGCCGAGCAGGTGTGCGGGCGCATCCGGTGGCGGTGCCGTGTCGAGTCGCAGGCGGCGTCGCCACTGCTTCGCGGCCTGGTCGAGCGCGGCGAGCGACGAACGCGAAGCCTCCGGCCCGATGCGCCCGGCACGGAACGCCGCCAGCGCCTGCCAGCGTTCGGCGAGCGAATCGCTGCGAGAGCGCAGGGGATCGCGTGCTTCCAGCAGCGCGGCCAGATCGCACGCCAGCGCCTGCTCGACGCGATCGCGCGGCGCGAGCAGCATCGCGGCCAGTCGCGGATGCGTGCCCAGCGCGAGCATGCGACGGCCGAGCGGTGTGATCGAACCGCCTTCCAGCGCGCCCAGGCGGTGCAGCAGTTCGCGCGCGGCGGCGAGCGCGCCCGGCGGCGGCGCATCGACGAAGCGCAGGTCGGCGTCGCCCCACGCGGCGAGTTCGAGCGCGAGGCCGGCGAGTTCGACCTGCGCCATTTCCGGGCGACGCTGCGGCTCCAGCCGCTGCGATTCGGGCCAGAGGCGATACGCCCAGCCTTCGGCGACGCGGCCCGCACGGCCGGCGCGCTGGTCGGCCGATGCCTGCGCGATGTTCACCACGTCCAGTCGCGCGAAACCGCTGTTGGGATCGTAGCGCGGCTCGCGCGCCAGGCCGGAGTCGATCACCACGCGCACACCTGGCAGCGTGACGCTGGATTCGGCGACGTTGGTGGCGAGGACGACACGGCGCCGGCCGTCCGGATCGGGCTGGAGCACGCGGGATTGGGCTTCGACCGGAAGCTCGCCGTGCAGGGCGAGGATGTCGGGGGCCTGCGACGTCGCGAGCAGCGATTCCACCCGCGAGATCTCGCGCTGCCCCGGCAGGAACACCAGCACGTCGCCCGGATGCTGCGCGAGGGCGTGCTCGACGGCGCGGCGCGTCTGGTGTTCCGGCGCCTCGTCGCGACGCGACGCGAAGTGCGCGATCGACACCGGAAAACTGCGGCCGGCGCTGCTCAGGCGCGGCGCGTCGAGCAGGTTCGCCAGCCGCTCGCCGTCGAGCGTCGCCGACATCACCACGATGCGCAGGTCCTCGCGCAGCCCGGCCTGCACGTCGAGCGCCAGCGCGAGTCCAAGATCGGCGGACAGATGGCGCTCGTGGAATTCGTCGAACAGCAGCGCACCGACCTCTTCCAGCATCGGATCGTCCTGCAACATGCGCGTGAGGATGCCCTCGGTGACGACCTCGATCCGCGTGGATGCCGATACGCGGTTCTCGAAGCGGATGCGGTAACCGACCGTGCCGCCCACGTCCTCGCCGCGCTGGCGCGCCATGAAGTGCGCCGCGGCGCGCGCGGCCACGCGGCGTGGTTCGAGCATCACGATCTTGCGCCCCGCCAGCCACGGCTCGTCCAGCAGCGCCGGCGGCACCTGCGTCGTCTTGCCCGCGCCGGGCGGGGCTTCCAGGACGAGGCGGGGATGCGTGGCCAGGCTGGCGCGGATCCGCGGCAGCAGCGGGTCGATGGGGAAGGTCACAAGCCGTGGTTCGTGATGGGTGATTCGTGATTGGACAAAGGATAGCCGCCGCAGCGGTTACGATGCCTGCTGTCCGGCCGCCAGCAGGATGCGCGGCGCGCCATCGAATCACGAATCACGAATCACGAATCACGTGCAATCGCTCATCGACATCGGCGCCAACCTCACCCACGACTCCTTCGACCACGACCGCGACGCCGTGCTCGCCCGCGCGCGCGAGGCCGGCGTTGCGCAAATGGTGATCACCGGCGCCAGCCGCGAGCATTCGCCGCTGGCGCTGAAGCTGGCCAGGCAGCATCCCGGCGAGCTGTTCGCCACCGCCGGCGTGCATCCGCACCACGCGAGCGAGTACACGGTCGAATGCGACGCGGAGATGCGCGAGCTGCACACGCACAGCGAAGTGGTTGCGGTCGGCGAGTGCGGGCTCGACTATTTCCGCGATTTCTCGCCGCGTCCGGCGCAACGGCGAGCGTTCGAGATGCAGCTGCAGATCGCCGCGGAGACCGGGAAACCCCTGTTCCTGCACCAGCGCGACGCGCATGCGGACTTCATGTCGGTGATGCGCAACTTCGACGGCCGCCTCGGCCCCGCCGTGGTGCACTGTTTCACCGGTACGCGCGAGGAGATGTTCGATTACCTCGACCGCGACTGGCACATCGGCATCACCGGCTGGCTGTGCGACGAGCGCCGCGGCCAGCATCTGCGCGAACTCGTGCGCCACATCCCGGCGGAACGGCTGATGATCGAGACCGACGCGCCCTACCTGCTGCCGCGCACGATCAGGCCGGCGCCGTCGCATCGTCGCAACGAGCCGATGTACCTGGCCCACATCGTCGAGGAGCTGGCGCGCGATCGCGGCGAGGAGGTGACGACCACCGCGGCGATCACCACGGCAACCGCGCGGGCGTTCTTCCGCCTGCCGGAACGCTGACGCCGTCCATCGGGCGCGCCCGGCGTGGGCGCCCGGAGGTGGGGGGGCCGGCTCCGGCGGCGCGTACCGTATCGGGTAATGGGTGAATCCCGCCGCGCCGATGACCTGCCCCGACCCGCCCGTGCTCGCCTTCGACGACATCACGCTCGACCTCGCCGGGCGGCGCCTGCTGCGCGCGGGCGAGGTGCAGCCGCTGGATCCGCGGGCGTTCGCGGTGCTGTGCCTGCTGGCGCGCTCGCCGGGACAGGTGTTCTCGCCGGAGGAGATCCTGGACGAGGTCTGGGGCCACCACGACGTGCCGCCGGGCGCGTTGGGGCAGATCGTCGCCCTCCTTCGGACCGCACTGGGCGATGACGCGCGGCAGCCGCGCTATCTGCATGCGGTGAGGGGATATGGGTACCGGTTCGATCGGCCGTAGGGCGGTCGCGGTTTGGCCTATGTAGCCCGCGGGCGTAGCCGCACCGGGGCTCCTGCTTCGGCAAGGCGAACCCGGGTGCGCTTCGCTTACCCGGGCTACAAAAAGCGGGGCGCGGGTGATTCAGGCCGTCGCGCGGCCGGTTTCGTATGCCTGCAGGTGCACCCAGGCCGTCGCCAGCAGCGGGGCTTCCATGCCGGCGTTGCGTGCGCGCAGGAACATGTCGCCGACGATCTGCATCGCCTCCACCTTCTGCCCCGCTTCGAGGTCGCGCAGCATCGACGCCTTCAGTGGCGAGCCCGGCGCGGTCAGCGTCGCCAGCGCGGTCTGCTGCGCCGCCTCTTCGATCGGCTCGCCTTCGGCCTGCGCCACCGCGAGGCATTCGGCGTAAAGCGCGCGCATGAACGCGTCGCCGCCCTGTGCCGCCACGATGCGGCCCACCGGCGCGCGCATCAGGCAGGTGCCGGCGGCGAGCGTGGCGAGGAAGGTGAACTTGGTCCACTGCTCGCGCGCGATGCGCAGGGAACGCACGTGATCGACGTTGGCCCGCGCGCACAGCGCCGCGAACGCCGCGGTTCGCTTGCTGTCGGCGTGAGGTTCTCCCTCGTCCACGCGCTCGCCGAAGGTGATCGACGCCGGTTGGCCGAGATGCCGCACTTCGCCGTCCGCGCCCTTCATCGCGCTGATGAAGCACAGCCCGCCGACCACGCGCCGCGCGCCGAAACGTTCGTCCAGCGGCGCGTAATGGCGCAGGCCATTGAGGATCGGCAGCACCCAGGTGTCCTCGCCCATCGCCGGTGCGATGGCGTCCATCGAGCTGTCCAGGTCGTAGGCCTTGCAGCTCAGCAGCACCATGTCGAACGGGCGCGCCTTCGCGAGCTGCGGCAACGCATCGGCCGTCACGTGCGCCACGCGCAGGTCCGCATCGCCCAGCGGGCTGCGCAGGCGCAGGCCGTTCGCGTCGAGTTCCGCCGCACGCGCCGGACGCACGAGGAACGTCACGTCCGCGCCGGATTGCGCGAGGCGTCCACCGAAGTAACCGCCGGTTCCACCGGCGCCGAGCACCAGGATGCGCATCAGCTGCGCAGGCCCACGCCACGCTTGAGCAGCCACAGGCCCAGGCTCGCCAGTGCGACGACGAAGCCCAGCATCAGCGCGTACGCCACCCACACCGGCACGTCGGACACGCCGAGCAGGCCGTAGCGGAATGCGTTGACCATGTAGAAGATCGGGTTCGCATGCGTCATCGCCTCGGCCCACGGCGGCAGCAGCTTCACCGAGTAGAACACGCCGCCGAGATACGTCAGCGGCGTGAGGATGAACGTCGGCACGATCGCGATGTCGTCGAACTTCTTCGCGTACACCGCGTTGACGAATCCGGCGAGCGAGAAGATCGTCGCGCCCAAGATCACCGTGGTGAGCGTGATCAACGGATGCGGCAGGCGCACCTTGGTGAAGAACATCGCGATGACGAGCACGATCGCGCCCACCATCAGCCCGCGCAGCACGGCGCCAGTCACGTACCCGGTGAGGATCACCCAGCTCGGCATCGGACTGACCAGCAGTTCCTCCACGTGCCGGCCGAACTTGGCGCCGAAGAACGAGGACGAGATGTTGCCGTAGCTGTTCTGGATCACGCTCATCATCACCAGGCCGGGGACGATGAAATCCATGTACTTGATGCCGTCCATCATGCCCACGCGCGAACCGATGAGGCCGCCGAAGATCAGGAAGTACAGCGTCATCGTGATCGCCGGCGGCACCAGCGTCTGGCCCCAGATGCGCAGGATGCGGTTCACTTCGCGACGCACGATGGTGCCCAGCGCGACGAAGTTGCGCTGCGTGGCGGAGAGTTCGAGGCTGGTTTGCGTCATGTCGTTCATGCCACCTGCTCCGGCGGCGTCTGCGCCGTGCTGTCCTGCGCGTTCTCACCGGTGAGGCGCACGAAGAGTTCTTCCAGCCGGTTGGATTTGGTGCGCATCGAGCGCACGCGGATGCCGGCTTCGCCCAAGGCGGCGAACACGCGGTTGAGGTCCATCGCGCGCGGCATTTCGATGTCGAGCGTGTGGTCGTCGGTCGCCACCAGCGTGGTGCCTTCGATCGCTGGCAATTGCGCCGGCAGCGTGCCGTCGATGTCGAGCAGGAAGCCTTCCACGTCGAGCTTGGCCAGCAGCGCCTTCATCGGGCCCTGTTCGACGATGCGACCACGATCGATGATCGCGAGGTTGCGGCACAGGCTCTCGGCTTCCTCCAGGTAATGCGTGGTGAGGATGATCGTCGTGCCGGCGCCGTTGATTTCCTTCAGCGTCTTCCACATGCCGCGGCGGATCTCGATGTCGACGCCCGCGGTGGGCTCGTCGAGGATCAGCAGCCGGGGCTGCGTCATCATCGCGCGGGCGATCATCAGCCGGCGCTTCATGCCGCCGGAGAGCGTGCGGCTCATCACCGTCGCCTTCTCCCACAGGTGCGCGCGCTTGAGTTCGACTTCGGCGCGCTGCAACGCTTCCTCGCGCGGCACGCCGTAGAAGCCGGCGTAGTTGACGAGGATGTCGACCGGCTTCTCGAACATGTTGAAGTTCAGCTCCTGCGGCACCAGGCCGATCAGGCGCATCGCGGCGTCGCGCTCGCGCTGCAGGTCGACGCCGAAGATCGACACGGAACCGGAGCTCAGGTTCACCAGCGAACTGACGATGCCGATCAGCGTGCTCTTGCCGGCGCCGTTGGGGCCGAGCAGCGCAAAGAAGTCGCCGGGCGCGACGTCGAGCGAGACGCCCTTGAGCGCCTGCACCTTGTTGTCGTAGGTCTTGCGCAGATCGCGGACGCGCAGCGCGGGAATGGAGGGGGACGCGGGCGGGGATGCGGTTGCCGGGGTCATCGGTGAAGGCCTGTGCCGCGGCCTCGCGGCGATAGACGGTAGTATAGGCGCCCCCGTGTGGGCGCTCCGGCCACACACTGTTGCATCATCGTCGGTACCGCCGTGGCCATCGCGCATTTCCCGCTCAAGCTCGTTTCCCGTCGCATGCTGGCCCCCAGCGTGGGCCACTACACCTTCGTGCGCGACGACGGCCAGCCGCTGGATTTCATCCCCGGCCAGTTCATCCAGGTGCATTTCCAGTACGCCGATGGCACCGCGACCAAGCGCAGCTATTCGCTGGCGACGATCCATGATCACGCGCTGGGCCCGGGCGAGGCGGTGGAGATCGCCGTGAGCTACGTGCCCGGTGGCGCTGCGACGGCGCTGTTCGAAGGGCTGGAGGAAGGCGGGCGCGTGGATGCGAGCGGCCCGTTCGGCCGCTTCTGCCTGATGCCGACCGATGCGAACCCGCGTTACCTGCTCATCGCCACCGGCACCGGCGTGACGCCCTACCGCGCGATGCTGCCGCAGCTGGAGGCGCTGATCCGCGAGCGCGGCGTGCGCGTGGTGCTGCTGTTCGGCGCGCGCAATCCGGAGGAACTGCTGTACGGCGACGAGTTCCGCGCATTCGCCGACAGGCATCCCGGGCATTTCCGCTTCGTCCCGTGCTTCTCGCGCGAGCTGCCGTCGCCGGGGTCGCCACACGCGCATGCCGACGTGCGGCACGGCTACGTGCAGCAGTTCCTCGGCGAATTCGGGCCGAACGCGACCGACGACATCGCCTACCTGTGCGGCAACCCGAACATGGTCGATGCGTGCTTCGAGGCGCTGAAGGAATACGGACTTCCCGTGCCGCAGGTTCGGCGGGAGAAGTACGTCAGCAGCAAGTAGGGCTTCGCGCTTCGCCCCGCGTTCCCCGGATGACGGCGGAAGATCCAACCGCCATGGCGCGTGCAATCCAAGCGCCCGGCGCCTCTGGCATGCTGGCGGCCTTCACGTCGCGCGAGGGACCCGATGCGCACCTGTCACACGTGGATCGCCGCGCTCGCGGCGCTCTGTTGCCTTGCCGCCTGCAGCCCAGGCGATGACGCGGCCACCGCGACGTCGCCGAAGGACGCTGGCCGCCGCACCTTCG
Organism: Lysobacter sp. SCRH-1R; assembly: GCF_057747855.1. NCBI lineage: Bacteria > Pseudomonadati > Pseudomonadota > Gammaproteobacteria > Lysobacterales > Lysobacteraceae > Lysobacter > Lysobacter sp. SCRH-1R. Next base: position 4,079,270 of record NZ_CM173227.1, read on the forward strand.
GTTCGATCGCCTTCGAACCCTGCACGCTGTCGGGCGCGCTCGCCTCGTCCAGCATCGACGCGCAATGCGCCCGGTTCGACGTGCCCGAGAACCCGCTGCACCCGGACGGCCGCCGCATTCCGCTGAACGTCGCGTGGCTGCCCGCCGGCGACAAGGGGTCGAAGGCGCCCGATCCGGTGTTCTTCCTCGCCGGCGGCCCGGGGCAGGCGGCCACCGAGTACGCGACCGAAGTCGACGTCGCGCTGCGCGAAGTGCGCAAGCATCGCGACGTGGTGCTGATCGACCAGCGCGGCACGGGCAAGCTGAGCCCGCTCGCGTGCCGCGACGCCAATGGCACCGAACTGCGCCTGCCGGCCGACGAGGAAGTCGACGCGAACGCCGTCGCCGCCTTCGCCGCACGTTGCGCGAAGGCGCTGGAAGGCAAGGCCGATCCGCGCTTCTACACGACGACGCAGGCGATCGGCGATCTCGATGCCGTGCGCGCCGCGCTCGGCGTCGAACAGGTCAACCTCGTCGGCGTGTCGTACGGCACGCGCGTGGCGCAGCAGTACGCCGCGCGTTATCCGCAGCACACGCGTTCGCTCGTGCTCGATGGCGTGGCGCCGAACGACCTGGTCGTCGGCGGTGAGTTCGCACGCACGTTCGAACGCGCGCTCGAGCTGCAGTCGGCGCATTGCCAGTCGCTGCCGACGTGTCGCGAACGCTATCCGCGCGACCTGCGCACGCAGCTGCGTGGCCTGAAGGTACGCCTGGAGGCCACGCCGGTGCAGGTGGATTTCCGCGATCCCGCCACCGCGCAGCGGCGTCGCGACACGCTGACCGCCGACACCGTCGTCGGTCTCACGCACCTGTTCTCGTACATGCCGCAGATGATGTCCCTGATGCCGGTGGTGATCGACGAAGCCGACCGCGGCGAGTACGCACCGCTGATGGCGCTCGCGCAGCTGGCCACGCGCAGCATGGACGGGCGCATGTCGCGCGCGATGCAGTGGTCGGTGATCTGCGCCGAGGACGCCGATCGCTACACGCCCGATCCGGCCGATGCCGACACCGTGCTCGGCGCGGAAACGGGCCCGGCGTTCTTCGCCGCCTGCACTTCGTGGCCGCACGGCACGCGTCCGGCGTCGTTCGATACACCATTGAAATCGGACGTGCCGGCGCTGCTTCTGTCGGGCGAGATCGATCCGGTCACGCCGCCCGCGTATGGCGAGCGCGTGCTGAAGGGCCTGCCGAACGGCCGCCATTTCGTGCTGCGTGGCCAGGGTCACAACGTCGGCGCGACCGGGTGCCTGCCCAAGCTCGTCGGGCAGTTCGTCGAATCGCTCGACGCGAAGTCGCTGGATGCGAAGTGCCTGGATTCGGTGGGCTACGTGCCGCCGTTCACCGGATACAACGGATGGGAGCCGTGACCGAATGATCGTCGCACAGGACCTGCACAAGAGTTTCAGGACGCCCACCGGCGTGGTGCGCGCCGTGGAAGGCGTGCGCTTCACCGCGCGCGATGGCGAGATCACCGGGCTGCTCGGCCCCAACGGCGCCGGCAAGACCACCACGCTGCGCATGCTGTACACGCTGATGAAACCCGACGCCGGACAGGTGCTGGTCGACGGCGTCGATGCGACGCGCGATCCGGCATCGGTGCGCGGCGCGCTCGGCGTGCTGCCCGACGCGCGCGGCGTGTACAAGCGCCTGACCGCGCGCGAGAACATCGCGTACTTCGGCGAACTGCACGGCATGTCGAGACAGGCGATCGAGGCGCGCACGCAGGTGCTCGCCGACGCGTTGCAGATGCACGACATCCTCGATCGCCGCACGGAAGGTTTCTCGCAGGGACAACGCACCAAGACGGCGATCGCGCGCGCGCTCGTGCACGATCCGCGCAACGTGATCCTCGACGAGCCCACCAACGGACTGGACGTGATGACCACGCGCGCGATGCGCGGATTCCTGCAACAACTGCGCGCGGAGGGACGCTGCGTGATCTTCTCCAGCCACATCATGCAGGAGGTCGCGGCCTTGTGCGATCGCATCGTGATCATCGCCAAGGGCCACGTCGTCGCGTCGGGTACGGCCGATGAGCTGCGCGAGCAGACGGGCGAGGCGAACCTGGAGGACGCGTTCGTCAGGGCGATCGGTTCGGACGAGGGCCTGCACGCATGAGCGCCGCTTCGATGAATCGCCATCGTCCCGGCATGTTCGCGTCGATGTGGTCGGTGATGCGCAAGGAACTGCGCGACATCTCGCGCGACCGGCGCACGCTCGCGCTCGCGTTGCTGCTCGGACCGCTGCTGTATCCGGTGCTGATGATCGGCATGGGGTCGCTCGCCGAATCGCGCGCCCGCACGCAGCTCGATCGCGTGCTCGAAGTGCCGACGGTCGGCATCGAACGCGCGCCGAATCTGGTGGCGTTCCTCGGCACGCAGGGCATCCGTGCGGTGAAAGCGCCGGAGGATGTCGATGCGGCGATCGTGCGCCAGGAGTTCGACGTGGCGCTGCGCATCGATGCGGAATTCGCCAATGACTGGCGTGCGGGGAAGCCGGGGCTGGTGGAGATCGTCGCCGACACGACGCGGCGCGACAGCGAGATCCCGAGCGCGCGCGTGCGTGCGGCGCTGGAAGGTTACGGTGCGCAGGTCGGCGCGCTGCGCCTGCTGGCGCGCGGCATCGATCCTTCGATCGTGCGAGCGGTGAGCGTCGGCAGCCGCGATCTGGCGACGGAGGAAGCCAAGCGCGGGCTGATGCTCGCGGCGATCATGCCGTACCTGCTGATCCTGATGTCCTTCATCGGTGGCGCGTACCTGATCATGGACGCGACCGCCGGCGAACGCGAACGCCAGTCGCTCGAACCGCTGCTCGCCACGCCGGCTTCGCGCGGTGCGATCGTCAGCGGCAAGATCGCCGCCGCCTGTGCGATGGGGCTGCTGTCGCTGCTGCTGACGCTCGTTGCATTCAAGCTCAGCGCCCAGATGAGCACGGGCGTCGGACGCATGCTCGACGTGAGCTTCGCGTCGATCGGACGCATGCTGCTGATCCTGCTGCCGATGGTGTTCATCGGCACGACGCTGCTCACCTGCCTGGCCGCAGCGGCGAAGAGCCTGAAGGAGGCGCAGAGCCACATGACGTGGCTGATGCTGCTGCCGATGATCCCGACGATCGCGCTGATCGTGAATCCGGTGAAGACGCAGGCGTGGCAGTTCATGGTGCCGTTCCTCGCGCAGAACCAGATGCTGCTGAAGGTGATCCGCGGCGAGGCGATCGACCTGCGCACGTGGGGGATTTACCTCGGCACCGGCTTCGCCGTGGCGGCGTTGCTGTGGTTGGTCGCGGTGCGGCGCTATCACCAGGAGCGGCTGGCGATTTCGGGGTGAGTGTGGCGAGTGCTGGAGGGTGTGGAACCCGACCAAAGAGAAAGGCCCGGCATTCGCCGGGCCTTTCGTTTGCAGCGTTGCTTTGCGGAGCGCCCGCGGTGGCGTCGGTCCCCCAACCTTCGCCGCCGCGCGCGATCAGCTCTGCGGGTTGAAGCCGATCGTGCGGCGGGTCGTCACCGGCGCATCGACGGGCTGGAAGCGCCACTTGCGCACCGCGTTGACCGCTTCGCGATCGAAGATGCGCGCCGGGTTGGAGCGCACCACGCGGGCGGCGGTGACCGAACCGTCGGTGCCGACCGTGAACTCGACCTGCACCTCGCCCGAAGTGCCGGCGCGCAGCGCTTCCGGCGGGTAACGCGGCGGCGGCATCGACAGCGGACGCAGGTCGCTCGCATCGGCCGTGGCCGGCGCGGCGGCGGCCTGGCGGGCCGCGGCGGCACGCTGTTCCGCGGCGCGCTGTTCGGCGGCGCGGGCCTCGGCCGCACGCTGTTCGGCGGCGCGGTCGGCGGCGGCCTTGTCGTCGGCCTGCCTGCTCGCGGCCTGCTGGGCGGCGAGCTGGCGGGCGGCCTCTTCCTGCTGCTTCTTCTGGTCCTCGGCGCGCTTCTTCTCGAGTTCGACCTTCTTCCTGGCCTCTTCCTCGGCGCTCAGCTGCTGCTGCGCCGCGCGCTTGACCGATGCGTCCTGCTGCGCGGCGATGCTCGTCTTCAGGCGCGCGAGCGCCGGATGCTGGGCATCGGCCTTCTCCAGCAGCGCGGCCAGGCGCTGGGCTTCGGCGAAGTCCTCGCGATTGACGCTCTGCTCCGTCGCGATGACCGTCATCGGCAGCAGGTCGGTCAGTGCGCTGGAGACGGCGGCGTCCCCCGGCGCCTTGTCGCGCAGCGCCAGGTAGTACTCGACCGCGTTGTCGCCGGCCGGTGCGTACAGGCGGTTTTCCGCATACGCCTTGCGGGCGGCGTCGCGCAGCTGGTCGGCGGTCAGTGCCGTGACCTTGGCCGACACCGCGGTTTCCGCCGTGACCGCAGGCGCGGCCTGGGGGGTCGCGGCCGGTGCGGCGGCGGTGGGCTGTGCGGGTTCTTCTTTCTGGCATGCCGCCAGCGCGCAGCCCAGGGCCAGCGCGACGGACAGGTGCGATACGACAGACAGTCGGCGCGAACGCCGGTCTTGTGGATTAACGAACGTCATTGGCAAAGCTCCCCTGAAGTGCGCCGTCACGAGCACACGGGACTAGATCGCGTGAGCGGGCCCCGTTTGTCAAGCGAACGACCCGTCGAGCCTACCATCGGTCGGCGCCCCGTGGCCGCCCATCGCCCTGTTCAGCAAAACCGTGGCGGCCCGTCGTCTGACGGTCCGCAAGCCCGTTCTTGCCCGGCCGGTCGGCCAGGAACGCGGCAAGGAGGCGCCGGAACGGCGGGAAATGCGCGCTCGTGCGCAACAAAGCGGCGCGCACCGCTCGGGCCGGCCGCCGGTCATCGGTGAACAGTCCGACCACCCCGCGCGTGGCCAGGTACAACGGCGCCGTGGCGATGCGATGCCCGCGCTCGTAGCGGGCCAGCCGCGCCGGTTCGCCCGGATCGGCACCGCCCTGCGCGGCCTCGCGCAGCTCCCTCGCGAGCCGCTCCACGCCGAGCAGTCCGAGATTGAACCCGTGCGCCGTCACCGGATGCATGCCCACCGCCGCATCGCCCAGCAGCGCCGCGCGCGTGCCGACGAAACGCGTCGCCCACGTGCCGACCAGCGGATAGACGTGTCGCTCGCCAGGCTCGGACACCGCGCCGAGCCGGCCGTCGAACCGGCCCGCGATGTCGTCCGCGAAGGCCGCATCGTCCATCGCCTGCACCGCGCGCATCCGCGTCGACGGCAAGGTCAGCACGATCGAGGAACGATGCCCCGCCGGCGTCGCGCGGCCGAGCGGCAGTCGCGCCAGCGTCTGGCCATGGTCGAACCACTCCCATGCGGTGTCCTCGTGCGGGCGTTCGTGCGTGACGCGACAGACCAGCATGGCGCGGCCGAAATCGTGCATGCGCGTGGCGATGCCGAGCGCGCGGCGCGTTTCCGAGAAGCGGCCGTCGGCGGCGACGATGAGATTCGCGGTGAAGACGCGGCCGTCTTCGAGCCCGACCCGTGCGCGGATCGCGTCGGTGTCCACGCCCGCGATGCGCACGCCGGCATGGAGCTCGACGTCGCCAGAGGCCGCGGCCGCTTCGAACGCCGCGGCGCGGATCGCGTGGTTCGGCACGAGCCAGCCCAGCGGTTCGTCGCTGCCGCCGACCCGCATCGGGTCGCGCACGTCGGTGTCGAACACGCGCGCTTCGCACAGTGGATGGCACTCGTCGGGCGGCAGCCTCCGCCACATGTCCAGTTCGCGCAGCAGCCGCACGGAGCGCTGGGTCAGCGCGATCTCGCGTCCATCGAACGCCGGCGCGCGCAGGCCCGCCTCGGCCTCGCGTTCAAGCACCGTCACGCGCAAACCGCTGCGCTGCAGCGCGCGCGCCAGGCACAGGCCGGCAGGGCCGGCGCCGATCACGATCACGTCGGTTTCGATGGTCTGCATGGGGCGCTCGCGTGCGGTGGTGCGCGCACTGTCCCGCGCATGTGGCGCGTGCGCCTTGATCCGCGTCAAAGGTGCGGTGGGCTACTTGCCGATGCAGAAGCTCGAGAAGATGTGGCCCAGCAGGTCGTCGGCGTGGACGCGGCCGGTGATCTCGCCCAGCGCGTCGTGCGCGAGGCGAAGCGATTCGGCGGCCAGGTCGAGCGCCTCGCGATCGAGTTCGGCGCGGGCCTGCGCGAGGTGTTCGCGCGCGATCGCCAGCGCATCGACATGGCGCGCGCGCGCGGTGAACGCGCCTTCGCCGGCGGCATCGGCATTGCCCTGCGCGAGTTCGCGGAGCCGTGCGTGCAACATGTCGATGCCGGCGCCGGTGCGCGCGGAAACGTACAGCGCGTCGGCCGTGTTCGATGCGGCGGCATCGAGCAGGTCGGCCTTGTTGTGGACCCACACGCGCAGCGGCACGCCGGCGATCGCATCGCCCACCGACTCGCGCCCCTCTTCGGGATCGCGCGCATCCAGCACCACCAGCGCGAGATCCGCGCGTTGCAGTTCGCCGCGTGCGCGGCGCATGCCCTCGCGTTCGATGGCGTCGCCGCCTTCGCGCAGGCCGGCGGTGTCGACCAGCGTGAGTTCGACGCCGTCGATGCGGATGGTTTCGTGCAGCAGGTCGCGCGTGGTGCCGGCGATGTCGGTAACGATGGCGCGCTCGCTGCCGGCCAGCACGTTGAGCAGCGAACTCTTGCCGGCGTTGGGCGGGCCGACGATCACCGCATGCAGGCCATCGCGCAGGCGGCGGCCACGCTCGGCGGCCTTCAGCAGTTCGTCGAGCGCGAGCGCGGTGTCGTCCAGGCGCATGCGCAGCTGCGCGCCACCGAGCGTGTCGATGGGTTCGTCGGCGAAGTCGATCGCGGCTTCGACGTGGACGCGAATCGCGAGCAGTTCGTCGCCGATCGCCTCGACGCGACGCGAGAACTCGCCATCCAGTGCACGACGGGCCGCGCGTGCGGCGCGCACGTCGGCCGCCGCGATGAGGTCGGCGACGGCTTCGGCCTGGGCGAGGTCGAGGCGGCCTTCGAGGAACGCGCGCTCGCTGAACTCGCCCGGACGCGCGCGACGTGCGCCGAGCGCGACGCAACGCGCGATCAGTTCGTGCAGCACGGCGGGACTGCCGTGCGCCTGCAGTTCGACCACGTCCTCGCCGGTGTAGCTGGCGGGCGCGGCGAAGTACAACGCGATGCCGTCGTCGATCGTCTCGCCTTCGCCATCGCGGAAGCGCACGTAATGCGCCTGGCGTGGAACGAGCGCGCGATCGCTCAGGGTTTCGGCGATCGCACGCGAGCGCGGCCCCGAAAGCCGCACGATGCCGACGCCCCCCGCACCGGGTGCGGTGGCGATGGCGGCGATGGTGTCGCGGTCGGGATCAGTGCTCATTCGGGCCGGGGTTGTTCTTGAAGTGATCTCGCGCCAGCTTCCGCTCCGCGTCGTCGTCGAGTTCCATCCGATGACGCAAGGCGTGGGGATCGGGCACGTCTTCGCGGGTGGCTTCAAGGCGTTACTCGGTTTCGGGGTAACACCTCTTCCATCGCACAAACGCGCCCGCCAAAGTTAGCGTGGATTCGCGGCGCCGGAAAAACAAAGCCCGCCGGGTGGCGGGCTTCGTGGTCGTCCGGGGCGGACCGTCAGGTCGTCGCCTTCGCCGGTTCCTCGCTGTACTTCTTCACCATCCACCACTGCTGGAGCAGGCCCAGCGCACCGTTGGTGACCCAGTACAGCACCAGGCCGGCCGGGAAGAAGGCGAACATGACGCCGAACACCAGCGGCATGAACTGCATCATCTTGGCCTGCATCGGATCCATGCCGGTGGTCGGGTTCAACTTCTGCGTGAACCACATGATCGCGACGTTGATGATGGGCAGCACGAAGAACGGATCGCGCGAGGTCAGGTCGGTGATCCAGCCGATCCAGGGCGCGTGGCGCAGTTCGACCGACTCGGAGAGCATCCAGTACAGCGCCAGGAAGATCGGCATCTGCAGCAGGATCGGCAGGCAGCCGCCGACCGGGTTGATCTTCTCCTTCTTGTACAGCTCCATCATCGCCATCTGGAGCTTCTGGCGATCGTCGCCGTAACGTTCCTTCAGCTGCGCCATGCGCGGCTGGAACTTGCGCATCTTCGCCATCGACTTGTACTGCGCGGCCGACAGCGGGTACATCGCGAGCTTGATCAGGAAGACCAGGCCGACGATCGACCAGCCCCAGTTGCCGACCAGACCGTAGATCCACTCAAGCACCCAGAACAGCCAGCCGGCGATGGTGGCCATGATGCTGAAGCTGCTGAAGTCGACCGCGCGATCCAGGCCCGGGACGTTCTGCGCTTCGATCGCCTTGACCAGCTTCGGGCCGACCCACAGGCGCGCGGTGGTTTCGGCCTTCGCGCCCGGCGCGACGGTGACGCCCGGGCCGACTTCGCGGATGAGGTACTGCGTGCCGCCGGTGCCGCTGGGCGTGGCGAGCGAGAAGGTGCTGGTGTCCTTGTCGCCCGGGATCCAGGCGGCGAAGAAGTGGTGCTGGAGCATGCCGATCCAGCCGCCGGTGACCTGCTTGTCGAGCGGGCCGTCGTCGACGAAGTCGTCGTACTTGCGCTTCTCGTACTTGTCGGCGCTGGAGTACCACGCGGCGCCCTGGAAGCTGTACTGCTCGGCGCTCATCGGGCCCTTCTTCACCAGCGCGCGCGGGACGCGGCTGAGCTGGCGGTAGACGAAGCCCTGCCACGGCTGCGTGCCGGCGTTGATCACCTCATCGCGCACCTGCACGACGTAGTTGCTGCGGGTGAAGGTGTAGGTGCGGCGGATGGTCACGCCGTCGCTGCCGGTCCAGACGAACGGAACCTCGATGGAGTTCGCGCCATCGGCCAGCGTGAAAGCGGTCTTGCCGCCTTCGGGCACGAAGCCGGCCTGGTGCGTGGGCGCCTGGCCGCCCTGGCTCACCCAGCCGCTCTGGGCGACGAAGTAGTTGGCCGGATCGGTGGCGAACAGGCGGACCGGCGCGCTGTCGTCATCGGCGGTGCTCGGGTAGTGGAGCAGGTCGGCCTGGCGCATCTCGCCGCCGTCGAGGACCAGCTTCAGCACGTCGGTGGTGACGGTGACGGCCTGCGCGGCGGCGGGCGTCGCGGATGCCGCCGGCGTCGCGGCGGCGATGCTCGGAGCGGTCGGCACGGCGCCCGGCGTTGCCGCTGGGCCCGGGATGCTGCCGGCAGCGGCCGCGGTCGTGGCGGTCTGGGCCTGGACCGGCGGCGCGGCCTTCTCCTTGCCCCACTCCATCCACAGCAGGGTCGCCACCATCAGCCAGGCGAAGATCAGGAAGACACGGGTCTGGTTCATGGGCGACAGGCAGGCTCAGCCGCGATCGACATGCGGCGCAGGGGCGGAAGGGGAAGCGGCCGGCATTGTGCCGGGCGCGGCTGGCAGGGGCAACGCGGCGGGCGCCAGGGCGCCGCTGCGCTGGAGCAGACCGCGGAAGGCGGCGACGAGTTCCGGCCCGGTGGCCTGTCGCGCGGGCGGGCGCGCGACCACGACGAAATCGCCCGCGGGGAGCTGCCCGCGCAGGCGACGGAAGGTATCGCGGAGGACGCGCTTGATGCGGTTGCGACCGACGGCGTTGGGATCGACCTTGCGCGACACGGCCAGGCCGAGTCGCGCGGGCGTGTCGCCGGGAAGCCAATGCAAAGCCAGCACGGGCGACGCGGTGCGTCGCCCGTGCTGGAAGATGCGGTCGAAATCGGGCTTCGCGCGAACCCGCGCGCTGCGCGGGAAGCGGGCCGACGTCATCTGAAGCTACCGGCGTGGGCCGGTGTGCGGCTGCCGCAAGGCGCGGCAGCGGCGACGCTTAGGCGCAAAGACGCTTGCGGCCCTTGGCACGACGACGGGCGAGGACCTTGCGGCCGTCGGCGGTCGCCATGCGGGCACGGAAACCGTGGTCGCGCTTGCGCTTGAGGTTGCTGGGCTGGTAGGTGCGCTTGGTGGCCATGGCTCGGCTCGATGCGTAAACGGCAAAATGGACCGCGGATTCTAGCGGCCCGAGGAGTCCCCGGTCAACCGTGCTCTACGTGCGCCCGCTGCGAACCAGTGGCTCACGGAAAACGGAGCGACATCAGCCCCCTAAGTTAGGGGGCGCTTCGCGCCTGCGCGAAGCGGGGTGTGGATAGTACGGACACGGGGCCCAAAGTTCGCAGCGCGAACTTTGGAGGCGCAGCCGGCAAAGGCGGCAAGCCTGTGGACTACCTGTTAATCCACCTGTGGACAAGTCCTGTTCCGCGCCCGGTCGCGGTGATAGTCTGCCCGCACTCCCCGCCCCGTTCGCCGCGATCCGCGCATCGCGCGGCGGGACGCTTTTCGCCGCGGTTTTCCCTGTCCGCGGTGCTGGTCGCACAAGAGACGAAGACTTCCGAACCGATGGATGCCTGGCCCCGCTGCCTCGAACGCCTCGAAGCCGAACTTCCGGCCGAGGATATCCACACCTGGCTCAAGCCCCTGCAGGCGACCCGGCGCGACGACACGACGGTGCTGTACGCGCCCAACGCGTTCGTGGTCGAACACGTGCGCGAGCGCTACCTGCCGCGCATCCGCGAGCTGCTGGCGCATTTCTCCGGCAGCGGCGAGGTGAGCCTGGAGATCGGCTCCCTGCCCCGCGTCGCGTCGCCGGTGCCGGAGGCGCTGGTCCCCGCGCCCGTGCCGCAACCGCGCAGCGTGGCGTCCGAGCCCTTCAACGGCCACCTGGACAACCACTACACCTTCGAGAACTTCGTCGAAGGCCGCAGCAACCAGCTCGGCCGCGCCGCCGCGTGGCAGGCGTCGCTCAAGCCGGGCGATCGCGCGCACAACCCGCTGCTGCTGTACGGCGGCACGGGCCTGGGGAAGACGCACCTGATGTTCGCCGCCGGCAACGCGATGCGCGCGGCGAATCCGAACATGCGCGTGCTCTACCTGCGCAGCGAGCAGTTCTTCAGCGCGATGATGAAGTCGCTGCAGGACAAGACCATGGACGCGTTCAAGCGCCAGTTCCAGCAGGTCGACGCGCTGCTGATCGACGACATCCAGTTCTTCGCCGGCAAGGACCGCACGCAGGAGGAGTTCTTCCACACCTTCAATGCGCTGTTCGACGGCAAGCAGCAGATCATCCTGACCTGCGACCGCTACCCGCGCGAGGTCGAAGGCCTGGAGCCGCGCCTGAAGTCGCGCCTGGCCTGGGGCCTGAGCGTGGCGATCGAGCCGCCGGACTTCGAGACGCGCGCGCAGATCGTGCTGAGCAAGGCGCGCGAGCGCGGCGCGCACATTCCCGAGGAAGTCGCGTTCCTGCTCGCCAAGAAGATGCGCAGCAACGTGCGCGACCTGGAGGGCGCGCTCAACACGCTCGCCGCGCGTGCCAATTTCACCGGCCGCGCGATCACGGTCGAATTCGCCCAGGAAACCCTGCGCGATCTGCTGCGCGCGCAGCAGCAGGCCATCGGCATTCCGAACATCCAGAAGACGGTGGCCGATTACTACGGCCTGCAGATGAAGGACCTGCTGTCCAAGCGCCGCACGCGCTCGCTGGCGCGCCCGCGCCAGATGGCGATGGCGCTGGCGAAGGAACTGACCGAACACAGCCTGCCGGAGATCGGCGACGCGTTCGCCGGCCGCGATCACACCACGGTGCTGCACGCGTGCCGCCAGATCCGCACGCTGATGGAGACCGACGGCAAGCTGCGCGAAGACTGGGACAAGCTGATCCGCAAGCTCAGCGAGTGACGCGGAGGCGGTCGCAGCGCAAAGCGACGGCCGCCGATACATACTTATCCCCGTCCGCGCGGGGCAAGCCGTGTATGGTGCGGGCACAAGTTGTGGACAGTTTCGCCACCGGCGCGGTGCGCTAGAGTTGTCCACAGTTTGTCCGCCGGTTGCCCGGCCGGTTCTACCGAAGTTTCACAAGCAAGAAAAATATTGAGAATCAAAGGCTTGAGATGGTTTTCCCGGGTTTTCGGCGACACCATCACCACCATGCTTTTGATTTATTCCACATCCTTAGTAATGGCACGGGGACGGGGTCCGCATGCGTTTTTCCCTTCAACGCGAAGTCTTTCTCAAGCCGCTCGCTCAAGTCGTCAACGTCGTCGAGCGCCGCCAGACCCTTCCGGTCCTGGCCAATCTGCTGGTGCAGGTGAAGGACGGACAGCTATCGCTGACCGGCACCGACCTGGAAGTGGAAATGGTCTCGCGCGTTCTGGTGGATGAAGCGCAGGACGGCGAAACCACGATCCCGGCGCGCAAGCTGTTCGAGATCGTTCGTGCCCTGCCAGATGGCAGCAAGGTCACCGTCTCGCAGTCGGCGGAAAAGATCACCGTGCAGGCGGGGCGTTCGCGCTTCACCCTGTCGAGCCTGCCGGCGAACGACTTCCCGTCGATCGACGAGGTCGAAGCCAACGAGCGCGTCCGCGTACCGGAGGCTTCGCTGAAGGAGCTGATCGAGCGCACTGCCTTCGCGATGGCGCAGCAGGACGTCCGCTACTACCTCAACGGTTTGCTGTTCGACCTGCGCGAAGCCAGCCTGCGCTGCGTAGCCACCGACGGCCACCGGCTGGCGCTGTGCGAATCGCCGCTGGAGAACGGTGCACAGACCAAGCGCCAGCTGATCGTCCCACGCAAGGGCGTGCAGGAGCTGCAGCGCCTGCTGGAAGGCGGCGAGCGTGAACTGGAGCTGGAAATGGGCCGTGGCCACCTGCGGGTGAAGCGCGACGATGTGACCTTTACCAGCAAGCTGATCGATGGACGCTTCCCGGATTACGAAGCGGTGATCCCGATCGGCGCCGACCGCGAGGTGCGCATCGACCGCGAAGTGCTGCGTGCCTCTCTGCAGCGTGCGGCGATCCTGTCGAACGAGAAGTACCGTGGCGTCCGCCTGGAGGTTTCGCCGGGCCAGCTCAAGATCAGCGCGCACAACCCGGAGCAGGAAGAGGCGCAGGAGGAGGTCGAGGCCGACACCCGCGTGGACGATCTCGCGGTCGGCTTCAACGTGAACTACCTGCTGGACGCGCTGACCGCGCTGAAGGACGAGCACGTGGTGATCATGCTGCGCGATGCGAACTCCTCCGCATTGGTGCGGGAAGCGGCCAACGATCGCTGCCGCCACGTGGTGATGCCGCTGCGTCTCTGACGTTCGGTTTCACGTGGAACATCGACGCCCGGCCTTGCGCCGGGCGTTTTGTTTTGGCCCCTCCGCTAAACTTGCCGCGATGCACGTCACCCGACTCGAGCTGCGCCACCTGCGCCGCTTCCAGGAACTCCGGCTCGATCCCGCCCCCGGCCTGAACCTCATCACCGGCGACAACGGCGCGGGCAAGACAACCGTGCTCGAAGCCCTGCATCTGATGGCATACGGCCGCAGCTTCCGCGGACGGGTGCGCGATGGGCTGGTGCGGGCGGGTGACAGCGGGCTCGAGGTTTTCGTCGAGTGGCAGGAGAAGGCCGGTCGTGGCAGCGAGGTCGAGCGGACGCGCAAAGCCGGTCTTCGCCACACAGGGCAGGAGTGGACCGGCAGGCTGGACGGATCGAATGTCGCCCAGCTGGGCGATCTCTGTGCGGCACTGGCCGTGGTGACGTTCGAGCCGGGCAGCCACGCCCTGATCACCGGCGGTGGTGAATCCCGCCGCCGGTATCTCGATTGGGGGCTGTTTCACGTGGAACATGACTTCCTGCCGGTATGGCGCCGCTACAACCGGGCGCTGAAGCAACGGAACGCCCTGCTCAAGGCACGGGCCCGCGACGCGCAGCTGGATGCCTGGGATCGGGAGCTCGCCGAGGCGGGTGAACCGCTCAGCCGCTTCCGCGAACGTTATCTGGATCTGCTCCAGGCGCGCTTCGAGCCCCTGTTGGTCGAGCTGGCGCCCGCACTCGGCCGAAGCCGTCTGGAATACGCACCCGGGTGGCGTCGGGAGGAGCTTTCCCTATCGGACGCGCTCCTGCTGGCTCGCGACCGCGACGTGGCCGCCGGCTACACCTCGGTTGGGCCGCATCGCGCGGACTGGCGCGTCCTCTTCGGCAACCTGCCGGGACGCGAAGCCTTGTCCCGCGGCCAGTCGAAGCTCACCGCCCTCGCCGCCCTGCTCGCTCAGGCTGAACACCACGACGAAATCCAGGGCGAGTGGCCCGTCGTGGCGCTGGACGACCTTGCATCCGAACTCGATCGCCACCATCAAGGACGGGTGCTGGCGCGCCTGGAGGCCAGCGGCGCGCAGGTGTTCATCACGGGGACCGAGGCGCCGCCCGGGCTTCCGACGGATTTCTCCGTCCAACGGTTCCACGTGGAACATGGCGCCGTCGCACCCCGCTGAGCCGCGCGTTGCCGACTGGAAAGGCCGCTGTCCAGCGTCCGAATTCCGGCTGTTATACTCCCGGTTTGTATAGCTAATGTGTCTCGACGCGCCCGGCCCCGCCGCGACCCGCGTCGACGGAGCCTGTCGCCGAATGACCCACATCGAGCACGATCCCTCGCAAGATCCGTCCGCCGCTTCGACCCCTGCCGTTCCCCAGACCTACGACTCCAGCAAGATCACCGTGCTGCGTGGTCTGGAAGCCGTGCGCAAGCGTCCGGGCATGTACATCGGCGACGTGCACGACGGCACCGGCCTGCACCACATGGTCTTCGAGGTCGTCGACAACTCGGTCGACGAGGCCCTCGCCGGCCACGCCGACGACATCGTGGTGACGATCCACGAGGACGGCTCGGTCTCCGTGCTGGACAACGGCCGCGGCATGCCGGTCGACATCCACAAGGAGGAAGGCGTCTCCGCGGCCGAGGTGATCCTCACCGTGCTGCACGCGGGCGGCAAGTTCGACGACAACAGCTACAAGGTGTCCGGCGGCCTGCATGGCGTGGGCGTCTCGGTGGTCAACGCGCTGTCCGAGCACCTGTGGCTGGACGTGTGGCGCGACGGCTTCCACCACCACCAGGAATACGCGCTGGGCGAGCCGGTGTTCCCGCTCAAGCAGCTGGAAGCGTCGGAAAAGCGCGGCACGCGCCTGCGCTTCAAGCCCTCGGCGGCGATCTTCACCGACGTCGAGTTCCACTACGACATCCTGGCCCGCCGCCTGCGCGAGCTGTCGTTCCTCAACTCCGGCGTGAAGATCACGCTGGTCGACGAGCGCGGCGAAGGCAAGCGCGACGTCTTCCAGTACGCCGGCGGCATCCGCTCGTTCGTCGAGCACCTGGCGCAGCTGAAGAACCCGCTGCACCCGAACGTCATCGCCGTGTCCGGCGAGCAGAACGGCATCACCGTGGACGTCGCCCTGCAGTGGACCGACGCCTACCAGGAAACGATGTTCTGCTTCACCAACAACATCCCGCAGAAGGACGGCGGTACGCACCTTGCCGGCTTCCGTGCCGCGCTGACGCGCACGCTGTCCAACTACATCGAACAGAACGGCATCGCCAGGCAGGCCAAGATCAGCCTGTCGGGCGACGACATGCGCGAAGGCATGATCGCCGTGCTGTCGGTGAAGGTGCCCGACCCGAGTTTCTCCTCGCAGACCAAGGAAAAGCTGGTCAGCTCCGACGTGAAGCCGGTGGTGGAAAGCACCTTCGGTGCGCGCCTGGAGGAATTCCTGCAGGAGCACCCGCAGGAAGCCCGCGCGATCTGCGAGAAGGTCGTCGATGCCGCGCGAGCGCGCGAAGCCGCGCGCAAGGCGCGCGACCTCACCCGCCGCAAGGGCGCGCTCGACATCGCCGGCCTGCCCGGCAAACTCGCCGACTGCCAGGAAAAGGACCCGGCGCTGTCGGAACTGTTCATCGTCGAGGGTGACTCCGCAGGCGGCTCGGCCAAGCAGGGGCGCAACCGCAAGACGCAGGCGATCCTTCCGCTCAAGGGCAAGATCCTCAACGTCGAGCGCGCGCGTTTCGACCGCATGCTCGGCAGCGCTGAAGTCGGCACGCTGATCACGGCGTTGGGCACCGGCATCGGCAAGGACGAGTACAACCCCGACAAGCTGCGCTACCACCGCATCATCCTGATGACCGACGCGGACGTCGACGGTAGCCACATCCGCACGCTGCTGCTGACGTTCTTCTACCGGCAGATGCCGGAGCTGATCGAGCGCGGCCACGTCTACATCGGCCTGCCGCCGCTGTACAAGATCAAGCAGGGCAAGAACGAGCTGTACCTCAAGGACGACGCGGCGCTCGACGCGTACCTGGCCAACAACGCCGTGGAAGGCGCCTCGCTGGTGCCGGCCGCGAACGAGCCGGCGATCGAAGGCGCGGCGCTCGAGAAACTGCTGCTCGCCTACGCCGGCGCGCGCGAGGCGATCGGTCGCAACGCCCACCGCTACGATCCGAGCGTGATCGAGGCGCTGATCGACTCGATCCCGCTGGACGCCGCCGCGCTGGCCGACCACGCCGCGCTGCGTCGCGAGTTCGATGCGCTCGAGGCGCGCCTCAATCGCGGGGGGCTCGGCAAGCCGCGCTACAAGCTCGAGCTGCACGAAGGCGGTGGGCAGCCCGCGCTGCTGGTCAAGCGCCTGCACATGGGCGAGGAACTCACCCAGGTGCTGCCGCTGTCGATCTTCGAGGCCGGCGAACTGCGCGCCGTGCGCGAAGCCGCCGCGCAGTTGCACGGCCTGATCCGCGAAGGCGCGCAGATCGTGCGCGGCAGCCGCGCGCAGCCGATCACCAGCTTCGCGCAGGCGCAGGCCTGGCTGCTCGACGAAGCCAAGAAGGGCCGCCAGATCCAGCGCTTCAAGGGCCTGGGCGAAATGAACCCCGAGCAGCTGTGGGAAACCACGGTGAATCCGGAAACCCGCCGCCTGCTGCAGGTGCGGATCGAGGACGCCGTCGCGGCGGACCAGATCTTCAGCACCCTGATGGGCGACGTGGTCGAACCGCGCCGCGAGTTCATCGAGGACAACGCGCTCAAGGTCGCCAACCTCGACGTCTGAGGCCATCGCGCGGCCGGACCGGGATGCCCGCCCCGGAGCCGGCCGCCGCGCCCGTTCAGCCATTGACGAAGTGTTAATCCGGCGGGGGCTACAACCGCCAACAGCCACTTCAGGGTGTTCCCAACGATGAAACGCGCATTGCTCGGCCTCGCCGTTGCCAGCCTCGTGGTCGCCTGCGCGACCACGACCTCGCCCACCGGTCGCACCCAGTACGTCGGCGCGGTCTCGCAGGACCAGCTCAACCAGTTGGGGGCGCAGGCGTTCGCCGAAGCCAAGGCGAAGGAAACGCTCAGCACCGACGCGCGCAAGAACGGCTACGTGCGCTGCGTGGTCAACGCCATCACCCGCGAGCTTCCGCCGGGCTGGCAGACGCAGTGGGAAGTCGCGGTGTTCCAGGACGATTCACCGAACGCCTTCGCCCTGCCCGGCGGCAAGATCGGCGTGAACACCGGCATCTTCACCGTCGCCAGGAACCAGGACCAGCTGGCGGCGGTGATCGCGCACGAGATCGGCCACGTGGTCTCGCGCCACCACGACGAACGCATCACCAAGCAGCAGGGCACGTCCACGCTGCTCGGCATCGGCAGCGCCATCCTCGGCAGCGCCTACGGTTCGACCGCCGGCAACGCCGCGGGCCAGATCGGCGGCGCCGCGGCCCAGACCTTCTACCTGCTGCCGAACTCGCGCACCCAGGAAACCGAGGCCGACGTCGTGGGCCAGCAGCTCGCTGCCAAGGCGGGTTTCGATCCGCGCCAGGCGGTGAATCTGTGGGAGAACATGATCGCTGCCGGCAGCAGCCGTCCGCCGCAGTGGCTGTCCACCCACCCCGATCCGCAGTCGCGCATCAATGAACTTGGCGCCCGTGCGGGCAGTCTCATGCCGACCTTCGAACAGGCCCGCGCCGCCGGCCATACGCCGAAGTGCGGTCCGTAAGACTGCAAATCCGGCACACAACCCCGTATCACAGCGCCGCGCGTTTCTGTTAGCGTGACGCCCCCCTGGCCCCGGTGCCATCGTCCCGCTCGTGCCCGCGTGCGGCAGCAGATCTGAGGTGCTCGATGAACAAGTTCTCCCTCCGCAACCGTAGCGTGCTGGCCGCGGCCATTGGCGCGGTCCTCGTATTCGGTGCGGTCAGCCAGGTGAATGCCCAGTCCGCGCAGCAGCGCGCCGAGGAGCGTCGCGCCCGCCAGTCGGAAGGCAAGCAGGCGAGCAAGCCGGCCGAGGAATACCCGGAAGCCACGCGCAAGGCCGAAGCGAAGGCGTCGTCGAAGGGCGGCCAGAAGCTGCAGAAGATGATCGGCCTGTATGACGACGACAAGGGCGCGGAGGCCCGCGCCGCCGCCGACGAGATCATCGCCAACGAAGCCTTCAACGCCTACGACCGCGCATTCGCCGCACAGATGGGCGCGCAGATCGCCTACGACGCCGACGACACCAACGCCGCCAAGAACTACCTGCGCAAGGCGATCGAACTCAACGGCCTGGACAACAACGGCCATTACGGCGCGATGTACATGCTCGCCCAGCTGCAGCTGCAGGACGAGCAGTACGCCGAGTCGCTGAAGACCCTCGACACCTTCTTCGCCGAGACCAAGAGCACCAAGCCGGAGCAGCTGGTGGTCAAGGGCAACGCCCTGTACCGCATGGAGCGTTACCCGGAAGCCGCGACGGTCCTGAAGCAGGCCATCGACAGCAGCCCGAATCCGAAGCCGGAATGGCAGCAGCTGCTGATGGCGACCTACGCCGAATCCGGCAACGCCGGCGAAGCGGCGAAGATGGCCGAGGCCGTCGCCGCCAAGAACCCGAACGACAAGCGCGCCCAGCTCAACCTGGCCGCCGTCTACCAGCAGGGCGACATGCTCGACAAGTCGGCCGCGGTGCTGGAGAAGCTCCGCGCGTCCGGCCAGCTGACCGACGACAAGGAGTACCGCCAGCTCTACGCCACCTACCTGAACATGGAAGGGAAGGAGAAGGAAGCCATCTCGGTCATCAACGAGGGCATCCAGAAGGGCATCCTGAAGCCCGACTACCAGACCTACCTGGCGCAGGCGCAGGCGTACTATTTCTCTGATCAGTTCGGTCCGGCCATCGACGCCTACAAGAAGGCGGCCCCGCTGGCCCCGGATGGCGAGGCGTACCTGAACCTCGCCCGCGTGCTGTGGCAGGAAGACCGCATCCCCGAGGCCAAGGAAGCCGCCCGGCAAGCCGTCGCGAAGGGCGTCAAGAAGCCCGACGACGCGAAGAAGATTCTCGCACTGCCCGGGAAGTAATTCGGCAAAGCGAATACGCCGATTCGCGTGATTACATGGACGCGAATTGGTATATGCTAGGAGGTTCCCGCGACTCGACACTGGGTCACGGGAATCGTATCTGACGGCCCGAGGCGCCCTGGCGTCCGGAATTACCTCCCGAGCTACGGCGCATGACGCAAGACCTCGAAATTCACGCTAGAAACGACGACGACAGCGAAGGCTTGAACTGGGCACGCATTGCCGGTATCACCATCGCGATCGCCTTCCACGTCGCGGCCCTGCTCCTCCTGCTTGCTCCGATGGCGCCTCCGGCCCAGCAGCAAAAGGAAGAGGAGGTCACGTTCGTCAACCTCATCAAGCCGCCGCCGCCGCCCCCGCCGCCGCCGCCGCCGCCGCCGGAACCGCCGAAGGAGCTGAAGCCGCCGCCGAAGCTCACGCCGCCGCAGCCGACGCCGTTGCCGCCGCCGCCGGAAGAGCCGCCGATCGTGGTGGACGACCCGAGCCCGGTGGACGTGCAGGCGCCGCCGCCGAGCCCGCCGTCGCCGCCCGCACCGGCCACGACCATCGGTTCGAGCGTCGACCCGTCCTCGAAGCGTCTGAACCCGCCGCGGTATCCGCCGACTGAAGCCCGTCAAGGCATTGGTGGCACGGTCGTGCTGGTCATCACCATCGACGGCCAGGGCAACGTGCTGGACGTCTCCGTGGAGAAGTCGAGCCGCAACCGCAACCTCGACCGCGCCGCAATGGATGCTGCCCGGAAGTGGAAGTTCAACCCGGAAATGCAGAACGGTGTCGGTGTGCAGAGCCGCGTCCGCGTCCCGGTCGATTTCGTCCCGCCGACCTGATCGGGGTCACGGGATCCGTTAGCAACAAACCCGCAACACACTCCTTTTCCACGACATTTCAAAGGTAAGCGTCATGCTGCAGGAAACCACCACCGCTGCGACTGCTGGAGGCTCCAACGCCCAGGCACTTCAGCAGATGAGCTTCGCGCATCTGTTGCAGAACTTCGACTTCGTCGGCTGGGTCGTCTTCATCACTCTGGCGATCATGTCGATCCTGTCGATCTACTGGATCGTCGTGAACTTCGTGAAGAACCTGCGCCTGCGCGCCAGTTCGGACCGTGTCGTCTCCACGTTCTGGGAAACCCCGAACGCGCAGGACGCGATCCGTTTCATGGAAGAGCAGGGCCGTTTCGAACCCTTCTCGAAGATCGCCCTCGACGCCGCCCAGGCGGCTGCCCACCACCAGCGCCATGAAGGTTCGCGTCTGGTCGAGTCGCTGAACCGTTCCGAGTTCGTCGACCGCGCCCTGCGCCAGGGCGTGACCCGCGAGAGCTCGAAGCTGGAAGCCGGCCTGACCGTGCTCGCCACCGTCGGTTCGACCGCTCCGTTCGTCGGTCTGCTCGGCACCGTGTGGGGCATCTACCACGCCCTTATCCGCATCGGTGCGACCGGCCAGGCTTCGATCGACGCCGTCGCGGGCCCGGTGGGTGAAGCGCTGATCATGACCGCCATCGGTCTGTTCGTCGCGATCCCGGCGGTGCTGGCGTACAACTTCTTCACCCGCCTCAACCGCGTCACCAACAACAAGTTCGATACGTTCGCGCACGATCTGCACGACTTCTTCGCCACCGGCTCGCGCGTCGGCGAAGTGGGCGCGAAGCGCTAAGAACGCGTTGTAACAACGACACCCTCTTGCAGCAGGTTGGAGTTTCGTAATGGCCTTCAGTACTGGCGATAGCGGCGGCCCGATGGCCGAGATCAACGTCACGCCCCTCGTGGACGTGATGCTGGTGTTGCTCATCATCTTCATGATCACCGCGCCCCTGATGTCGCATAAGGTCAAGGTCGATCTTCCCGAAGCCAACCTCGACAAGCTCGATCAGACGGCACCGCCGGTGCCGCCGATCACGCTGGCGGTCGAGGACACGGGCAAGATCTACTGGAACGACGAGCTGATCACGAAGGACCTGCTCGAAAGCCGCCTGTCGATCGAAGCGCAGAAGACGCCGCAGCCGCAGATCAACGTCCGCGGCGATAAGACGACCAAGTACCGCATCGTGTCCGAAGTGGTGCAGATCGCGCAGGCCCAGGGCATGCGCAAGGTCGGCTTCGTGGCGATCAAGGAACACTGACGGAGCACACGAACATGGCATTTGCTTCCAACTCCGGTAGTGGCCCGATGGCCGACATGAACGTCACGCCCCTCGTGGACGTGATGCTCGTGCTGCTGATCATCTTCATGGTGACCGCGCCGACCCTGTCGTATCCGATCGACGTGAACCTGCCCCAGAAGTCGTTGAACCCCCCGCCGCAGACGAAGACGCCGCCGCCGCCGATCAGGCTGCGCATCGACGCCTCCGGCCAGGTGTATTGGAATGATGCGCCGCAGCCCCTTTCGGCGATCCAGAACATGATGGAAGTCGAGGTCAACCGCGACCCGACCAACCAGCCCATGCTCGAGGTCGACACGAGCCCGGACGCCGATTACGGCATCCTGGCCAAGGTGCTGGCGCATGCGAAGAATGCCAATATGGAAAAGATTGGCTTTGTTCAGAACAACTGATTGACGCTTACCTGTCGTGAAAAACGCCGCCTCCGGGCGGCGTTTTCTTTTGTGGCGCCGGCGAGAGCCGATGTAGGCGAGAAGCCGCGGGCGCCCTCCCCTGCGACCTTGCCTGGTCCTACTTGCAGCCGCCGCCCCGCCAGGTTTAGCGTGGAACCGGGCATGGGACCCATGGAGGTTGCACGATGGCTGCTTCCGTCTTCCGCGATTCCCCTTCGTCCTCCCGCGGCGGCCACAGCGAGGTCGCCCAGATCAACATCACTCCGCTGATCGACGTGATGCTGGTCCTGCTGGTGATCTTCATGATGGCCGCGCCGATGGTCACCGGCCGCATCGACACCCGTATTCCGCAACGCCATGACGGGCCCGCGTCGACCGATCCGCCTCGCCAGGTCGATCTGCAGGTGGACGGCCAAGGGCGGTTCCGACTCGATGGCATCGCGCTCGCACGGGCCGATCTGCCTCGGGCGTTGGGCGATCTTGCCCATGACGACCCACGCGCCATCGTGCGGATCAGCGCGAACGCCGACGCCGATTACCAGGACTTCGCCTGGACGCTGGCCGAAGCGCAGCGCAGCGGGATTCGCCAGATCGCCTGGCAGTGAGCCGCGTTCCGACGCCCGCCCCCTGAGGGTGGGCGTCGCTTTGCGATCGGCTCAGCGAGCGGCGTCGAGCACGCGCAGATAGGCGCGGATCGTCGCGTCGAAGCCTTCGTACAGCGCTTCGCCGACCAGCGCGTGACCGATCGACACCTCGAGCACGCCCGGCACGGCACGAAGGAACGCGCCGAGGTTTTCCTGGCTCAGATCGTGCCCGGCGTTGACGCCCAACCCGGCGTCCTGCGCGCGACGCGCGGCCTCGGCGAACTGCGCCGCCATCGCATCGCCCTGCCCCTGCGCGAACGCTTCCGCCCAGGGTCCGGTGTACAACTCGACGCGATCGGCGCCGACGTCCGCCGCATGCGCGATTCCCTCGCGGCCGGCGGACGTATGCGCATCGGCGAACAGGCTCACGCGACAGCCGATGCCCTTCAGCGCTTCGACGTGCGGACGCAGGACCTCGGCATCGCGGACGAAATCGAAACCGTGGTCGGAGGTCAGTTGTGCATCGCTGTCCGGCACCAGCGTCGCCTGCGCGGGACGCACCGCCTCGCACAGCGCGAAGAAGCCCGGATACCCCGCGCGTGGCGGCGCGAAAGGGTTGCCTTCCAGGTTGAACTCCACGCCACGTTCGCGCGTGAGTTCGGCCAGAGCATGGACATCGTCCGCGCGGATATGGCGCGCGTCCGGCCGCGGATGCACGGTGATGCCATGGGCGCCGGCGTCGAGGCACGCGCGCGCGGCGCGCACCACGTCGGGCTCCGCGCCGCCGCGCGAATTGCGCAGCACCGCGATCTTGTTGACGTTGACGCTCAGTACGGTCATCGCGCGACGCCCTGCCCGGACGTCGCCCTGCTCAATGCGCGGTTCACTGGCACGGTTCGGAATTCTGTCTGTAGATGACCGGCTCCCAGTAGGAGCCGTCGCTGATGAAGTTGCGGCGCGCCTGGACCAGTCGCGCGCCCAGAAGATAGGTGGTGTCGGGCCGCACGTCGACCACCAGTTCCTTGTAGGGATGCTGGCGCATGTCGCGCTGCCGGAGCTGGATGTCGTTGAACTGCTCGGGATCGATCAGTTCCGCGACTTCCAGGACGTGGCGGCCCGCCGGCAGCCTGAAGGTCTTCGTGCCCGTGGGGCCGGGCAGCCGGCCGTCGATGTTCATGATCCGCGCGCGATAGAGCTCCTGGCTGCGCGGCGCGACGTCGAAGATGCTGATGCGTCCGCAGCCGGGGGCCGCGTCGGCCGCCGCAGGCGAGCCTGCTTCGGGCGGCGCCGCGATACCGGATCCGGCGATCAGGACGAGGGACAGCAACGGAAGGCCGAGCGCGTTCATGGCGATCTCCCGGAAGCCGCGCGACCGGTGCGCGCGAATGCGATCACGCCGCCAGGGGCGGCTTCTCCGGCATGCCGATCCTAGCGCTTTCCGCGGCGACTGTTCGCGGGGACGAAGCTCAGGCGCCCGGCGTCGTCGGCGGAGTGCCCGCGGCGGCGCGGCGCGCCTCGGCCTGCTCGCGCAGGCGACGCAGTTCGACCGGATCGAGGATCAGCGAGGCGTCCCGCGTCTGGCTGTCCACGCGTGCGGCGAGCAGCTTGAGCACCCACGCGAGCAGGAAGCCCAGCGCCGCCAGCAAGCTCACCATCAGCACCGCCACCGACGTCGTCTTGAACGCCACCGCCAGCGCGACCAGGGCGAGCAGCAGATACAGCCATTGCATGGGAAGCTCCGTGTGCTTGGGCGTTGGCGCCGGCAGTTTAGCGCGCGCGCCGGCGCACCCTCGTCCGGTCGCCGCCCACGCGCGACCGTCCGTCAGCGAAGCGCGGCACCGGTCACAGCAGCGGTGAGACCAGCCGCGCGAGGCCCTCGGGCACGCGCGTGCTCCACAGCGGCTGCGGCCGGTCGGCGCGCACGCGCGGCGCCAGGTTGCACTCGCCCTGGATCAGCTTCGCCAGTTCGCCCGCGAGCTCGCTGTCGCGGAACATCACCGACACTTCGAAGTTGAGCCGGAAGCTGCGGTGATCGAAGTTCGCGCTGCCGACGATCGCCAGATCGTCGTCGCACAGCAGCGCCTTGCTGTGCAGCATGCGCGGGCCGTACTCGTGCACCTTCACGCCGGCCTCGAGCAGCTCGTCGAAATACGACCGCGCCGCCAGCGTGACCAGCCGGCTGTCGCAGACCTTCGGCACGAGCAGGCGCACGTCCAGTCCGCCCAGCGCCGCCGACGTCAGCGCCATGCGCGCCGCCTCGCCGGGCACGAAGTACGGCGTCACCAGCCATACGCGACGCTGCGCGGAATGGATCGCCGCCACGTGCACGCGGTGGATCGCCTCCCACGACGAGTCGGGCCCCGACACCAGCACCTGCGCGGAAATCGTCCCGCGTCGCGGTGCCGGATGGTGCACGCGCAGCGGCGGCTGGCCGGTCGCATACGCCCAGTCCTCGATGAAGACCAGCTGCAGCTCGCGGACGATGTCGCCTTCCAGGCGCAGGTGCAGGTCGCGGTAGGCGTCCTCGCGCAAGCGCTCGTCTTCCTCGTCGGTGATGTTGATGCCGCCGGTGAAGCCGATCTCGCCGTCGATCACGACGATCTTCCGGTGCGTGCGCAGGTTGAGCCACGGCCGCTTCCAGAACCATTGCAGCTTCATCGGGTGGAACCACGCCACCTCCGCGCCGGCCTCGACGAGCGGCTTCAGGAACTTCCGCTTGGTGCGCCCCGAGCCCACCGCATCGAGCAGCAACCGCACCTGCACGCCGGCGCGCGCGCGTTCGACCAGCGCGTCGCGCAGCGCCGTGCCGGTGCGGTCGGGCAGGTAGATGTAGTACTCCAGGTGGACGTGGTCGCGCGCCTTGGCGATGGCCTCCAGCAGCGCGGTGTACTTGGCCGAACCGTCGACCAGCAGGTCCGCGCGCGTGGCGGTGATCGGCGGCAGGCCGGTGGTCGATTGCGCCAGGCGTGCCAGTTCGATCGCGTCCGGCGTCGGCACCAGCCCTTCCGGCGGAGGCGGCAGCGTCGAGCGGGCGCGCACGCGACGCAGGCGATGCCGGCGGATGCGCTGCGGACCGAAGAAGAAATAGATGACGAAGCCGATGTACGGCAGCGCCGCCAGGCTGATCAGCCAGCTCAGCGTCGCGACCGGCTCGCGTTTCTGCAGGACGATCCATAGGCCGAGCCACACCAGGTAGGTCAGCCAGCCGAGCGTCAGGTACAGGGCGATATTGGGGATCGAGGTGAACGCGCTCCACGCGCTGCGCAGGATGTCGGGCATGCGGGGCGGTCTCCTCCTCCGTTCAGGCGCTCGCGCGCTCGCCCGTCTCACGGGCTGCGACGGGCCGCGCGTAGGCTAAGGCGGATGGACGATGCCCGCAAAGCCCAGGCCCCGATCAAAGGTCGCGGCGCCGCCTCCCACGTCGATGGCCGCTATGCGGTGACCGTCGCGCAAGGCGAGGACGACGGCTGGGGCTCGGTCTACGAGGACCTGTCCGAAGCGCCCAGCCCGCAGACCCGCGTCACCGAGGAACGCGCGCGCAGCATCGTCAGCCGCAACGACTCGCCCGATGTCGGTCACAGCGCGTCGGTGAATCCGTATCGCGGCTGCGAGCACGGCTGCGTCTACTGCTTCGCGCGTCCGTCGCATGCGTACCTGGACCTCTCGCCGGGGCTGGATTTCGAAACCCGCCTGTTCGCGAAAACCAACGCCGCCGAGCTGCTGCAGAACGAGCTGGCGCGTCCGTCCTACCAGTGCGTGCCGCTGGCGCTGGGCATCAACACCGATTCCTACCAGCCGATCGAACGCCGCTACCGCGTCACGCGATCGTTGATCGAAGTGCTCAGCGCCTGCTCGCATCCTTTCAGCATCATCACCAAGAACGCGGGCGTGGTGCGCGACATCGACCTCATCGCGCCGATGGCGAAGCGCGGCCTGGCGAGCATCGCGTTCTCCGTCACCTCGCTCGACAACCGCCTGTCCGCGCGCATGGAGCCGCGCGCGTCCGCGCCGCATGCGCGGTTGAAGGCGATCCGCACGCTGGTCGATGCCGGCGTGCCGGTGGGGATCATGGTCGCGCCGGTGATTCCGATGATCAACGACCGCGAGATCGAGCACATCCTCGAAGCCTGTCGCGACCACGGCGCCACTTCCGCCGGTTACGTGCTGCTGCGGCTGCCGCACGAACTCAAGCAGGTCTGGCGCGAATGGCTGCAGCTGCACTACCCCGATCGCGCCGAGCACGTGATGAGCCTCATCCAGCAGATGCGCGGCGGCAAGGATTACGACAGCACCTTCGGTACGCGCATGCGCGGCGAAGGGCCGTTCGCGCAGCTCATCGCCCAGCGCTTCCGCAAGGCGCACGCGCGGCTGGGCTTCGGCTCTATGCCGAACCTCGACACGAGCCAGTTCGTCCCGCCGCGCAAGCCGTCGCCGCAGGGCGAGCTTTTCTGACCTGACGTTCATCCCGGAAGCAGCGGCCCGCCGAGCCACAGCCAGCGCGCCATCCACGCGCTGACCAGCGCGATCATCGCCGTCAGCGGCAACCCGATGCGCAGGAAATCCGCGAAGCGGTACTGCCCGGGCCCCAGGATCAGCAGGTTGCCGTGGTGCCCGATCGGGGTGAGGAACGACGCCACCGCGCCCAGCGCCGTGCACACCACGAAGGGCGTCGGCGCCAGCCCGAGCGACTGCGCCAGTTCCACCGCGATCGGGCCGAGCAGCACCGTCGTCGCCGCGTCGGAGAGGATCTGCGTCAGCACCGCCGCGACGCCGAACATCACCAGCAGCACCGCCAATGGCGGCCATCCCGACATGACCTGCAACAGCCCCGACGCGAGCCACTGCGCCGTGCCGGTCTGTTCCATCGCGATGCCGAGCGGGATCACGCCGGCGATCATCACGAAGATCCGCACGTCGACTTCGCGGTAGGCCTGGTCGACGTCGACGCAGCGCGCCGCGACCATCGCCACCGCGCCGAGCAGGAACGCCAGTGGCGCCGGCAGCCATTCGGTCGCGGCGGCGAGCACGGTCGCGGCGAGGATCGCCAGCGCCAACGGCGCGCGCACGCGGCGCCGCGCCTCGCCGGCGAACGGCACCAGCATCAGGAAGCCGTGGTGCGTCGCCAGTTCGGCGAAGCGCGACGGCCGGCCCCACAGCACCAGCAGATCGCCCTCGCGCAACCGCGTTTCGGTCAGGCGTGGCGATTCGTCCTCGCCACGCCGCCACAGACCGATGATCACCACGTGGAACCGCTTGGCGAAGTCCAGCTCGCGCAGCGTGCGGCCGATGAACTCCGACGCCGGCGCGATCACCGCCTGCACCAGCTGCGCCTCGCCCTCGCCGGTGGCGAGCGCGCCGTAACGCTTGATCGCCTGCAGCGCCAGCCCCGAGTCGGCGTGCAGCGACGCGAGCGCGTCGGCCGAGGCTTCAACGCGCAGGATGTCGCCGTTGATCAGCGGACTGGAAGGCGTCAGGTCGTCGCGCACCTGGCCGTCGCGCATCCAGCTCACCAGCCGGAAGCGATCGCCCAGCGATTTCTGCAGCTCCGACAATGGACGCGTGTTCCAGCGCGGTCCTTCGCCGACGACGAGTTCCGTGCGGTAGCGATCGAGCCGGAAATAGCCCGCATCGCCCAGCGCGCCGAAGCGCTTGGGCAGCAGCCATCGCGCCAGCAGCATGTAGGCGACACCGACCATGACCAGCGCCAGTCCGATCGGGGTGATCGAGAAAATGCCCAATCCCTCGCTGCCGGTGCGTTCGATCAGGTTGTCCGCCAGCAGGAAGGCCGGGGCGCTGACCAGCGTCAGCGTGGTGCCCAGCGACGCCGCGAACGACATCGGCATCAGCAGGCGCGAGGCCGACATCCCGCGCGCGCGTGCGAAACGCGTGACGATCGGCAGCATCATCGCGGTGACCATCACGTGGTGGGTGAACGACGACAGCGCCGCCACGGCGAGCATCACCACCGCGATCGCCCGGCTTTCCGTGCGTCCGGCCGCGCGTTCCACGGCCTGGCCGATGCGTTCGGTGATGCCCGTAGCGGCCAGTCCGCCGGAGATGATGAACACCGCCGCGACGATGATCGCCGGTTCGCTCGCGAAGCCCGACAGCGCCTCGCGCGCATCGAGCACGCCGGCGAGCACCATGGCCAGCAACGTGAGCATCGCCGTCACGTCCACGCGCAGACGCTCGCTGATGAACAGATACAGCGAGCCCGCGAGGATGACCAGGAAGAGGATCTGTTGGATCTCCATGTCCCGATTGTGCGACAAGCCGCGGCGATCGCGCGCGACAGCCTGCACCGCACCGTCACGACCGGCCCCGCTACACTACCGCCGCGACAGGACTAGCTTGAGCCACTCCATCGATGAGCGATATCCCCGGTCAGGCCACGGGAATCGACCGCTTCCGTCTCGCGATGGACGCCTCCGGCGTCGGCATGGCGGTGGTCGACCTGCAGGGTCGATGGCTAGAAGTAAACCCCGCCTTCGAACGCATGTTCGGATACAGCGCGCATGACATCGTCGGTACGCCGGCCGCGGCGCTGACGCATCCGGACGACCTCGTCATGAGCCAGTCGTTCCTGCGCGGGCTGGTCGACGGCAGCATTCCCTCACTCGACGCGAGCAAGCGCTACCTGCACCGTGACGGCCACGCGGTGTGGGCGCACGTCAACGTCTCGGTGGTGCGCGATGCCGAAGGCGCGCCGCTCTACCTGCTGGTGCAGCTGCGCGACGTCACCGCGCAGCATGCCGCCGAACTCGCGCTGCGCGCCCACGCCGAAGCCGAGCATGCCGCGCGCGACACCGCCAGCAACCAGCTGCAGCTGTTCGCCGATGCGGTCGCGCACGATCTGCGCGCGCCGTTGCGGTCGATCGAGAGTTTCTCCGCCCTGCTCGCCGACCGCGCGAGCACGCGGCTGGACGAAACCGATCGCGACTATCTCGCGCGCATCCGCGCCGCCGCCGCGCGCATGAGCGGCTTGCTGAGCGCGCTCAACGACCTGGCCTACGTCACGCGCGCCGACCTCAAGCCCGCCGACGTCGACCTGAGCCTGCTGGCCGACTGGGTCGGCGCCGAGCTGCAGGACGCCGAGCCGCAGCGCCGCGCCGACATCCGCGTGCAACCCAGCCTGCACGCCTGGGGCGACGAACGCCTGCTCAAGCTGCTGCTCAGCCAGTTGATGGGCAATGCGTGGAAGTTCTCGCGCGAGCGCGAGCCGATCCGCATCCAGGTCAGCGGACGTCGCGAGGGCAAGCGCCTGCAACTCGAAATCCGTGACGAGGGCATCGGATTCGACATGCGCTATGCGCACAAGCTGTTCGAGCCATTCCAGCGATTGCACGGGCCGGACCAGGGGGGAGGTCACGGCCTGGGCCTGGCGATCGTGCGGCGAATCGCCGAACGACACCACGGCAGCGTCCGCGCCGATTCCAGTCCCGAATCCGGCGCCACGTTCACCCTCGAATTGCCGGCCGAATCGGCGGCGGAGGAGAGCGCCTGATGCACAAGGAAATCCTGCTGGTCGAGGACAACCCGGACGATGTCGAGCTCACCCGCATCGCCTTCGACGAGGCCAAGATCGCCAATCGCCTGGTCGTGGTGAACGACGGTGCGGAAGCGCTCGACTACCTCTTCGCGCGCGGCAAGTACGCCGACCGCGATCCGGACGACCTTCCCTCCATCATGCTGCTGGACCTGAACCTGCCCAAGGTCGACGGCCGCGAGGTCCTCCAGGCCGTGCGCGCGAACGAGGCCACGCGCACGCTGCCGGTGGTGGTGCTGACCACGAGCGCGGAGCCGTTCGACGTGGAAGCCAGCTACGCGCTGGGCGTGAACAGCTACATCCAGAAGCCGGTGGATTTCGAGCAGTTCGTGTGGGCGGTGAAGCAGGTGGGGCTGTACTGGCTGGTGTTGAACCATCCGCGGCATGTGTGAGGGCTGCGCCGTTGGGCCTGTAACGCGCGGGAAAAAAGGCAACAGCAACAGCAGGATGGATTCCAGCTTCTCTGGAATGGCGGCATGTGTCCGGAATGACGGCGCTGCTTCTGTCGCCCGGGTAAGCGAAGCGCACCCGGGAAGGAGAGCCGACCGCGCCCCCGCTGCGTGCCGCCCGACCTATGAAACCTGGGAAGCCCCGAACAACCGCTCCGCGCGCTGGAACAACACCCAGCTCGTCGCGATGAACTTGTCGCCGCCACCCGGCCGGTTGCCGCGGTGCGTATGCGTGAACGCCGCCGGCGCGATCAACAGGCTGCCCGCGCGCGGCGCGATCCTGCGCCGCTGATAGAGGAACTCCGTCTCGCCCGCCTCGAATCCATCGTTGAGATAGATCGTCCACAGCAGATGCCGATGCAGCGTCTCGCCATGCGGATCGCGCGGGTACAGTTCGCAATGCCAGTACGGATACCCGCCGCGATCGGCCGTATAGCGCTGCAGGTTGATCGCCCCCGGGCGCAGCACGGTCTGCACCACGGGCGTCAGCGTCGCGTCGTCCATCGCCATCAGGCGCTCCGCGGTGAGGCGATGCCGCGCGCCGTTCTCGCCCGGCACTTCCAGCATCAACGGCGCGATCAACGCATGCGGATACCGCCGCAAGTACGCGATCAGCCCCTTGAACACCGCCGCGTTCAGCAGCGCTTCCGCATCGCGCCACGCATCGCGGCCGGTGATGGTGAGGTCGCGGCTGTCCTTCAGGTCGGGCAGCACGCCGCCGCCGATGCGACCGGGCACGGTGTCCGCGCTGGCGATGAACCGCTCGACCAGCCGCGCGCACGTGTCGCGATCGAGCGCGTCGTCGAAGACTTCGATGAAGTCGGCCGATCCTGTGTCGGCCGCATCGCGATCCTGGCTGTGCATGGCGCGCAAGGGAGGCGGGAATGCCGCATCCTCGCACGGCGCGCGCGCGATGCAAACGCGGAACGCAGCTCAGACGATATGCAGCGTGCTCGGCGAATCGGGTTCGTGCGCGCGCAGGCCGTGGCGCTGCATCAGGCGGTACAGCGTCACCCGCGAAACGCCCAACTCGCGCGCGACATCCACCAGCCGGCCGCGATTGCGATGCAGCGAACGTTCGATCGCCGCACGCGTCGCCGCATCGCGCACTTCGTCGAGCGTCGGCGGCGGCGTGGTCAACGAGCCTTCGATGTGCAGGTCGGCCGCCGTGATCAGCCGGCCTTCCGCCATCACCACCGCCTGCCGCACGCGGTTGATGAGCTCGCGCACGTTGCCGGGCCAGGTGTGGCTGTGCAACGCCTGCCGCGCGCACGGCGCGAAGCCCTTGAGCGTGCGATGGCCTTCCTGCGAATAGCGCTGCAAGGCGTACTCGGCGATGCGGTCGATGTCGCTGCCGCGTTCGCGCAGCGGCGGCTGTTGCAGCCGCAGCACGCAAAGGCGGTGGTACAGATCGGCGCGGAAGCGGCCTTCGGCGACCGCACGATCCAGATCGTGATGCGTTGCCGAGATGATGCGCACGTCCACCGGGATCTGCTCGTGCCCGCCGAGCCGCTCGATGCTGCCCTGCTGCAGGAAGCGCAGCAATGAGGCCTGGCTTTCCAGCGGCAGGTCGCCGATCTCGTCGAGGAACAGCGTGCCGCTGTTGGCCATCTCGATGCGGCCGAGCTTGCGCTGCTGCGCGCCGGTGAACGCACCGCGCTCGTAACCGAACAGTTCCGACTGGATCAGGCTATGCGGAATCGCGCCGCAATTGATCGCCACGAACGGATGCGCGTGACGGCGCGAGTGCCGATGCACCGCCATCGCGGCCAGTTCCTTGCCCGTGCCGGTTTCGCCGGCGATGAACACCGGCGCTTCGGTCAACGCGGCCTTGCGCAGCGTGCGGCACAGCGTGCGCATCGCGGGACTCTCGCCGATCATGCCGTCGAAGCCGGCCTCGCTCGTCGCATCGCCGCGTTCGCACGCGAGCATCGCCATGCCGTGCGCGTGGCCGATGACCGTGTTCAGCACGGTTTCCGGACAGGGCAGCGTGAGGTAGTCGTAGCAGTAGTCGCGGATCAGGTCGCGCACCGGCGATTCGTCGAGCTGCCGCGCGTCGATGCCCGCGACCCAGCCGACGTTGCCTGCCGACAACGCCGAGCCGAACTCGGCCAGGTCCTGCTGGGTGAAGCCTTCGCGCAGATCGAGCAGCGCCGCGTGCGGTTTTCGCGTATCGCCGTTGAGGATGCGCAGTACGCTGCGCGCATCCGGCGCGCGGCGCAGGTTCCAGCCGAGCTGCTGCAGCCCGCCGAGCGCCAGCACGCGTCCTGCCCCGCCCCTCGTCACGTAGATCAGTTCACGGGCGCCGTTCTGCGCCGCTTCGGATTCCTGCATTCCGTCCATCGACATGTCATTCCTGACGCAGTCCGGGGCAGCCGATGCTGCCACTGCGCGAAGTTACGCAGTGTATTCAACGGACCGTTCGACGATGAGCGGTCAGAAACGACGCGTCGCTCGTGCAGGCATCGCATCGGCACGCGACATGAAACGCGCCAATGGGATTCACGTTCGTGAGGGGCGGGCACCCGGAAGGAACGAGTGGAGCGGAACGGGAAACCAGTTGGCGCATCGCTCCCTCGTTTCCCGTTCCCGTCCCCCGGTTCCTAGCCTTCGAGGTGGTAACGCACCGCGGTTTCCACTTCGATCTTCGAGCCGAGGAACACCGGCACGCGCTGATGCAGTCCGGTCGGCTGCACTTCGAGCATGCGCTGGCGACCGGTGCTCGCCGCGCCGCCGGCCTGTTCGACCAGCAACGCCATCGGGTTGGCCTCGTACATCAGCCGCAGCTTGCCGCCCTTCGCGGCGCACTTGCTGTCGAGCGGATAGCTGAAGATACCGCCACGCGTGAGGATGCGATGCACGTCGGCGACCATCGAGGCCACCCAGCGCATGTTGAAATCCTTGCCGCGCGGGCCTTCCCTGCCGGCCAGCAGGTCGCCGACGTAACGCTGCATCGGCGCTTCCCAGAAACGCTGGTTCGACATGTTCACCGCGAATTCCCTGGTCTCCTCCGGAATGCGCATGCCGCGCGTGGTCAGCACGAAGCTGCCGATCTCGCGATCCAGCGTGAACGCATGCGTGCCGTTGCCGACAGTGAGCACGAGCATCGTGCTCGGCCCGTACGTGCAGTAACCGGCGGCGACCTGCGCGGTGCCGGGCTGGAGGAAGTCCTCGTCCTTCGCTTGCGTCACGCCATCGGGTGCGCGCAGCACGGAGAAGATCGTGCCGACCGAGATGTTCACGTCGATGTTCGAACTGCCGTCGAGGGGATCGAACAGCAGCAGGTAGTTGCCGCGCGGATACACGTCCGGGATCGGCTGGGAGGTATCCATCTCCTCCGACGCGAGACCGGCGAGATGGCCGCCCCATGCGTTCGCTTCGAGCAGGATCTCGTTCGACAGCACGTCGAGCTTTTTCTGCGCTTCGCCCTGCACGTTGATCGACGCCTCGCCGGCCGTGCCCGCATCGCCGAGCACGCCGCCGAGCGCGCCCTTGCCGACCGCGATCGAGATCGTCTTGCACGCGCGCGCCACCACTTCGATCAGCAGGCGCAGGTCGGCGTTGATGCGGCCTGCGCGCTGTTCCTCGATCAGGTAGCGGGTGAGGGAAATCGACTGCGGGTGGTTCGTCATGGGCGGCGCCGTGTTGGAAAACGGGCCGCCATTGTCGCCGATGACTACGGCGAGGGCAGCCACCATGCGCGTTCGGGCGCGGGCCCGCGCAGGTCCAGCGCTTCGCCGAAACCCGGCATTGTTAGCGCTACACCACGTTCACGCGCGATCCGCGACACGCGTGTAAACGGTTCCTGCCAGCCGTGCAGCGCGAGGTCGAAGGTGCCGTTGTGCACCGGCATCAGCCAGCGCCCGCGCAGGTCCTGGTGCGCCTGCACCGTTTCCTCGGGCTGCATGTGCACGCCGCTCCACATCGCGTCGTAGGCGCCGCATTCGACCATGGTCAGGTCGAACGGCCCGAAGCGCTCGCCGATGTCGCGGAAGCCGTCGAAATACCCGCTGTCGCCGCTGAAGAAGATGCGCAGCCCGTCGGCCTCGATCACCCACGACGCCCACAGCGTCGGGTTCTTCGAGAACAACCCGCGCCCGGAGAAATGCTGCGCCGGCGTGGCGACCAGGCGCACGCCGCCGACGCGGGTCTCCTGCCACCAGTCCAGCTGCCGCACCTTCGCCGCCTCCACGCCCCATTCGACCAGCAGGTCGCCCACGCCCAGCGGCGCGACGAAATGGCGCGTCTTCGCGGCGAGCGCGAGCACCGCCGCGCGGTCGAGGTGATCGTAATGATCGTGCGAGAGGATCACGCCTTCGATCGGCGGCAGCTGCTCCAGCGGGATTGGCGGCGCATGGAAGCGCTTCGGTCCGGCCCATTGCACGGGCGAGGCGCGTTCGGAGAACACCGGATCGGTCAGCCAGAAACCGCCGTCGAGCTTGATCAGCATCGTCGAATGCCCCAGCCGGAACAGCGTTCCGTCCGGCGCGGCCAGCAGCTGCGCGCGCGTGAGCGGCGTGACCTGCGGCGGGGCGTCGGGACGCGCATCGTCGGGCTTGTCGAACATGAAGCGCCACAGCATGCGCGGCATCTGCGCGAGCCCCGCCTGTTTCGGCGCGACCGGATTGTGGAAACCGCCATCGCGGAACTGCGGCGAATCGGCGTAGGGCGAGGTGGTGGAACAGCCGGTGAGGGAAACGGTGGTCATCAGCAGGAAGCCCAGAAGGTGGCGCGTCATGGCGCGGTCAGGCCAGCGGCAGCACGTGGCGCGGGCCGTCGCACTGCGCGCCCGGAACATCGAAACGCGCGCCGCCATGGCGAGGGCCGAGCCATTGCAGCTGCGCGCAGCCGAGGCGACGGGCCATCGCGCGCACTTCGTCGAACAGCGCCGCTTCGGCGTCGTCGACCCATTCATCGCGCGCGTGCAGCGTATCCAGCTGCAGGCAGTAGCCGCGCGCCCGCAGCGAGAAGCCGACCGTCGCCACCGCGTGGCCGACGGCCTCGCCGTCCACGCAGGCGAGCCACGCCCACGCACGCACGGGCGCCTCGAACAGCGCCTCGTGGAATTCGAGCAGGTCGGTCCAGGCGTGGTCGCTGCCGTCGGCCTCGCGGGCGAGGCGCAGCAGCGTGGCCGCGTCCTCGGGCCGGACCGGGCGCACGGTCACGGACGAAACGGCCGGCACGGGCATGCGGAACATCAGGGACGTGGCAGTCATGGGGGTCACCGGGGGAGGAGCCGCTACGATGCGGAGCACGGCACGTGGGATGCAGAGCCTGAGCGCGCGCCTTTAAGAAGTTTTTAAACCGGCGCCGCGACACTGGCCGCCGCAACGAAACCGCAACACGACGGAATTCCCGATGAACCTGCTGCTGGTGGAAGACGACACGATGCTGGCCGAGGCGCTGTGCGCCGGCCTGCGCGCGCACGGCTTCCGCGTGGACACCGCCGGCGACGCCGCGCTCGCGCGCACCGCGCTGGTCGAACACGATTTCGATGCGGTGCTGCTCGACCTCGGCCTTCCCGGCAGTTCCGGCCTGAGCGTGCTGTCGTACCTGCGCGGCCGGTACGACGCCACGCCCGTGATCATCCTCACCGCGCGCGACAAGCTCAGCGACCGCATCGCCGGGCTCGATGCCGGTGCCGACGACTACATCGTCAAGCCCTTCCAGCCAGACGAACTCTTCGCGCGCCTGCGCGCGGTGATGCGCCGCACGCAGGGCCGCGTGTCGCCGGTATTGAGCTGGCACAACATCGTGCTCGATCCCGCGCGCCGCGAAGTCACCCGCGACGGCACGCCGGTGTCGCTCAGCGCGCACGAGTTCCGCACGCTGCTGCTGCTGATGGAACGCCAGGGCCGCGTGGTCACGCGCGAACAGCTGGAAGAGGCGGTGTACGGAAGTTCCGGCACCATCGAAAGCAACACCATCGCCGTGTACGTACACCAGCTGCGCCGCAAGCTCGGCGAGCAGCTGATCGTCACCGTGCATGGGCAGGGGTATCGCATCAACGGTGGAGCGCCGGCATGAGGACGCGTTCGCTGCGCTGGCGGCTCACCTGGGTGTCGGTGAAATGCGTGCTGGTCGCGTGGCTGGTGTGGCTCGGCTGCCAGGCGTGGCAGCTCTCGCGCGCGCACTATGGCTTTTGGGACGAGTCGCAGCGCGAGGTCGCCGCGCAGATCCTCGAATCCATGCCCGACGGCCTGCAAAGCCTGCCTGCGCGCGAACGTCCCGCGGTGCCGGCCGGCCATCGCGATCACAAGATGAGCTGGCAGGTGTGGGCCAGCGGTCGCAACGTCGTGTACTCCGTCGCCGCGCCGGACGAACCGCTCAAGCCCGATTTCCGCGACGGCTTCGCACGCCGCAGGATCGCCGGCCAGGTCTGGCACGTGTACAGCCTGTCCGATCCACGGCGCGGCCTGATCGTGCAGGTCGGCCGTTCGAAGGAAATGATCGCCAACGAGATCGCGCGCTGGGTCGGCCTGAGCCTGCTCGCCGCGGGGCTGATCTTCGTGCTGTTCGTGCTGACGGTGTGGGTGGTGATCGGCCGTTCGCTGCGGCCCGTCGCGGCACTGCGCGACACGCTGCGCGCGCGGTTGCCGCTGGACCTCACGCCGTTGCAGGCGCCGGGACTTCCCACCGAATTCAGCCCGCTGGTCGATGCCTTCAACGACCAGCTCACGCGCGTGGACCAGGCGGTGCAGAACGAACGCCGCTTCATCGCCGATGCCGCGCACGAGCTGCGCACGCCGCTGGCGGTGCTCAGCGCGCATGCCGACCTCGCGCGCCGCGCCGCGACCGAAGAGGAACGCGACACCGCGCTGCGCCGTCTCAGCGCCGGCGTGGCGCGCGCGTCGCGTCTGTCGGAGCAGCTGCTCGATCTCGCCCGCCTCGACGCCGAAACCGCCGCGCCCGCGCTGGTACCGCTGGACCTGGCGCCGCTGCTGGTGCTGGTCGTGCGCGATTTCGAACAGCTCGCGCGCGAACGCCAGCAGCGCATCGGCCTGCAGACGGAGGACGGCCGCATCCTGGGCGACGTCGACCAGCTCGGCATCCTCATCCGCAACCTCGTCGACAATGCCGTGCGCTATGCCGGCGAAGGCGGTCGCATCGAGGTGATGTGCCGGCGCGACGTGCGCGACGGCGTCGGCGGCGTCGCGCTGTGCGTGGCCGACGACGGTCCGGGTGTCGCGAAGGAAGAGCGCGAGCGCATCTTCCACCGCTTCTACCGCGCCAATGGCGGCGCGAACGGCCTGCACCGCAGCAGCGGAAGCGGCATCGGCCTGTCGCTGGTGGCACGCATCGCGCGCACGCACCATGCGCGCATCCACGTCGAGGATGGGCTCGACGGTCGTGGCCTCGCCATCACGGTGTTCTTCCCGGCCGCCTGAGCAGCACGCGGCTGCTGACAGGACCCTGTCAGCAGCGCCCGGCGATCCTGCCGGCGTGCGATCGGCACGCCTGGACGGAGCAACGCCATGGGTTCCACCTTAGACGCCGTCCTGGGGCATCCAGTCCTGGAGCCGGCCTGGCGCCGGCAGCGGCGGCTGTTCCTGCAACTGGCCGCGATCGCGCAGACCGCGTGGCTCGCACCGATGCGCGCGGCTGCACGCGCGCCCGGCATCGAGCAGAGCGCGAACCCGATGGACACCCCGCCCCGCAACGACGGCCGGCACGATTTCGATTTCCTGCACGGGCGCTGGCGCATCCGCAACGAGCGGCTGAAACAGCGCCTAGCGGGCGCCACCGACTGGGAGATCTTCGACGCGACGCAGGTCTGCCAGCCGTTGCTCGGCGGCATGGGCAACGTCGACGATTTCGTCAGCGAATGGACGCGCCCCGGCACGGACGAGCGCTTCCTCGGCATGACCCTGCGCCTGTTTAGCCCGGAATCGCGGCAATGGTCGATCTATTGGGCCGGCAACCACGACGGCGTGCTCGATCCGCCGATGACGGGCGCCTTCGCCGACGAAGCCGACGGCACGCGTGCCGGCACCTTCTTCGGCACCGACGAACACGAAGGCCGACCGGTGCGCGTGCGCTTCCGCTGGAGCCAGGCCAGCGCCAACACCGCGCACTGGCAGCAGGCGTTCTCCATCGACGATGGCGTCACCTGGGAAACGAACTGGCACATGTGGCTCCGCCGCACGGGCGACGACGGCCGTCTGCTGCACGAGGACAACGTCATCGAACTGCGCCAGTACACCATGCAGCCCGCGCGCCGCGACGAACTCATCGACCTGTTCGAGCGCGAGTTCATCGAGCCGCAGGAAGCGGTGGGCATGCACGTCATCGGGCAGTTCCGCGATCTCGACGCGCCCGACCGTTTCGTGTGGCTGCGCGGCTTCGCCGACATGCCGGTGCGTGCCGAAGCGCTGGACGGCTTCTATTCGGGCCCGACCTGGAAACGCCATCGCCAGGCGGCGAACGCGACGATGGCCGACAGCGACGACGTACTGTTGCTGCGTCCTGCCCGCGTGGACTCGGGATTCGCGCAGCCATCGAAAGCACGCCCCGCATCGAACGAAGCGACGACAAATGCCGGACTGATCGAAGCAGGAATCTGCCTGCTCGATCCGCCGGCGCACGAAGGCTTCCTTGAGCGCTTCGAACGCGAGCTGGCGCCGCGCCTGCGCGCGGCCGGCGCCGAGCTGATCGGCGTATACGTCACGCACGGCAGCGCGAACACCTACCCGCGACTGCCGGTGCGCGAAGGCGAACAGGTGCTGGTGTGGTTCGCGCGCTTCGACGACATCGACGCGCACCATGGCTACGAAACCGCGTTGCTCGCCGATGCCGCCTGGCGCGAGGCCGTCGCGCGGTCGCTGCTCCAAGGACTGAAGCAGCCGCCGCAACGGTTGCGCCTGTCGCCCACGCCGCGATCGGAGCTGCGTGCGTGACCGGCATCGCGCCATACGCCGGCGTGCAGCCGGAACGGCACGTTGAGCACGACGCGGCGGCGCGCGATCATGGCGCATGCGCCGCGCCGACCGCCTCTTCCTGCTGATCCATGCCCTGCGTGGACGCCGTTCCGCCCTCACCGCGCAACGACTGGCGCAGGAGCTCGGCGTCTCGCTGCGCACGGTGTACCGCGACGTCGCCGACCTGCAACGTTCGGGCGTTCCGATCGAGGGCGAGGCGGGCGTGGGTTACGTGCTGCGCAAGGGTTCGGACATCCCGCCGCTGATGTTCACGCCCGACGAGCTCGAAGCACTGGTGGTCGGCACGCGGTTCGTGCGTGCCTTCGGCGGCAACCGGCTCGGACGCGAGGCCGCGGCGGCGCTGCTGAAGATAGAAGCGGTGCTGCCGCCGGAACTGCGCGAACGCAGCGAACGCACGCGCATCTTCGCGCCGGAAGTGGACCGCCTGGAAAACAGCGGCCTGATCGACGACCTGCATGCCGCCGTGACCGGTTCGCTGGTGCTGCGCATGAATTATCGCGACAACGACGCGCGCGCGACCGAGCGCGAGATCGAACCGCTGTGCCTGGCCTTCTGGGGCGGCAGCTGGACGCTCGGCGCGTGGTGCCGCTTGCGCGGCGATTTCCGCAACTTCCGGCCGGACCGGATCGTTGAGTTCTGGCCGACGGGGGAGACGTTCGCGGAGACGCGCGAGCGCGGATTGGCGGCGTATATGAAGGCGGTGCAGGGGTAGGGGTTGTTGTAGCCCGGGTAAGCGGAGCGCACCCGGGGCCGAACGTGGCGGATCCCCGGGTGCGCTCCGCTTACCCGGGCTACAAAGGCATCGCTTGCCGTGCGCCTGGAGAACTACGGCCGCATCGACGCCGACTCCAGGAATCGCTGGTGCCACGACAGCGCCTCGCCCAGCAGGTGCGGCGTGTGCTTTCCGAAGCTCTCGCGGCACGCACGGTCGAAGTAGTCCTGCAGCAGCGGACGATAGTCCGGATGCGCGCACCGCTCGATCACCCGCTGCGCGCGCTGCTTCGGCGAAAGGCCGCGCAGGTCGGCCAGGCCCTGCTCGGTGACGATCACCATGACGTCGTGCTCGGTGTGATCGACGTGGCTGGCCATCGGCACGATCGACGAAATCGCGCCGTTCTTCGCCGTGCTCGGCGACATGAACACCGACAGGTACGCATTGCGCGCGAAATCGCCGCTGCCGCCGATGCCGTTCATGATCTTCGTGCCGGCGACGTGGGTGGAATTGACGTTGCCGTACAGGTCCACCTCGATCATGCCGTTCATCGCGATGCAGCCCAGGCGGCGCACGAGTTCGGGGTGGTTGGAGATCTCCTGCGTGCGCAGCACGATGCGCTCGCGGTAGTAATCGACGTGGTCGAGGAATTCGTCGATCGCTGCCGGACTCAGCGAGAACGACGTCGCCGACGCCATGCGCAGCACGCCGCGCTTGAGCAGGTCGAGCATGCCGTCCTGGATCACCTCGGTGAAGGCGGTCAGGTCGCGGTAGCCCGCTTCGCCCAGCCCCGCGAGCACCGCGTTGGTGATGTTGCCCACGCCCGACTGCAACGGCAGCAGCTGCGGTTGCAGCCGGCCGCGGCGGACTTCGTGCGCGAGGAAGTCGAGCAGGTGCGTGGCGATCTGCCGCGAGGTCGCATCCGGCGGGGTGAACGGCGAATTGCGGTCGGGCGCGTCGGTGTCGACGATCGCGATGATCTTCGCCGGATCGCAGCGCAGCCACGGCTCGCCGATGCGGTCGTCCGGATGCAGCAGCGGAATCGGCTTGCGGTTCGGCGGCAGCGCGGTGCCGTAGTACACGTCGTGCATGCCTTCCAGCGCCGCTGGCTGCCAGCGGTTCACTTCGAGGATCACGCGGTCCGCCTGCTCCAGCCACGTCTTGTTGTTGCCGAGCGAGGAGGACGGCACGAGGTGGCCGTCTTCGGTGATGCCGCTGACCTCGATCACCGCGACATCGACCGCCCCGAAGAAGCCGAACCACGTGTGCTGCGCGACGTGGCTCAGGTGCATGTCGATGTAGTGCAGGTCGCCGGCGTTGATGCGCTCGCGCAGGTGCGGGTCGGACTGGTACGGCAGGCGCAGTTCGATGCCCTGCGCGCGGGCGAGCACGCCGTCCAGTTCGGGCGCGGTGGAGGCGCCGGTCATCACTTTCACGCGGAAATCCTCGCCGCGCGCGTGCGCCTGTTCCATGCGTGCCGCCAGCGCCTGCGGCACCGCCTTGGGGTAGCCGGCGCCGGTGAAGCCGCTCATCGCGACGGTCGTTCCAGGCTGGATCAGGGCGGCGGCGTGCTCGGCGGACGTGCGCTTCTCGCGCAGGCCGGCGTGGCGGATGCGGTCGTTCATGGGGGCGATGCGGGGCGGGGGAACCGGCAGTCTAGACCCGCGCGCAACGCCGGGCTTTTCGCGACGATGCGGCTTGTTTGCCGCGGCTGGCCGGCCGGTGCGCGCGCCTTTAACCTGCGCGTCGGAACCCGCCGGAGACGCCCGCATGCCCCTTGCCCTGTTCGCGATCGCCATCGGCGCCATCCTCGGTGCGTGGGCGCGCTGGGGCCTGAGCGTCTGGCTGAATCCGACCCACCACGCGGTGCCGCTGGGCACGCTGGCGGCGAACCTGGTCGGCGGCTACCTGATCGGCCTCGCGGTGGCCGGCTTCGCCAACGCGCCGCAGCTGGCGGCGGAATGGCGGCTGTTCGTGATCACCGGGCTGCTCGGCGGGCTGACCACGTTCTCGACCTTCTCGGCCGAAACCGTCGACCTGCTGCAGCGGCAGGCCTACGGCTGGGCCTTCGGCACGATCGCGCTGCACCTGCTCGGTTCGCTGGCGATGACCGGGCTGGGGCTTTGGACGGTGAAGATGGTGGTGCGCTGATCTTGCCGTTGTAGACCGGGTAAGGCCGAAGGCCGCACCCGGGTGAGGCACGCATGGCCCCGGGCTTCAAACGCAGGGACGTCAGATCACCCGCAACGTGATCGCCTTCAACACCGCACGCGTGCGATCGCGCGTGCCGAGCTTCTCCAGGATCACCGACACGTAGTTCTTCACCGTTCCCTCGGCGAGGAACATCGCGCGCGCGATCTCCTTGTTGGAATACCCGCCGGCCAGCAGCCGCAGGATCGCGACCTCGCGCGCGGTGAACGTCTCGCGCGGCGCTTCCTGCTGGTGGAACTGGTAACGCGCGCGCACCGGGTCGGTGCTCACCGGCTGCAGCAGTGTTTCGCCGGCGGCCACGCGCGCGATCGCCTCGCGCAGGTCTTCCGGCGCGGCGTCCTTGAGCAGGAATCCCTGCGCGCCGGCCTCGGTCGCCTGCAACAGCAGCTCCGCGTCGTCGAACGTGGTGAGCAGCAGCACCGGCGTCGCATCGCCGCGCGCGCGCAGCTGCCGCAGCGCTTCGATTCCGTCCATGCCGGCCATGCGGATGTCGCTGAGGATCACGTCCACGGGGGTCTGCGCGATGCGGTCGAGCAGCTGCGTGCCATCGTCCGCCTCGAACGCGATGGCGATGCCGTGGCGTTCGAGCAGCGCGCGCAGTCCGGCGCGGACGATGGCCTGGTCGTCGGCCAGGGCGATGCGCAACGCCGTCATGCGGGCAGGCTCGCATCGATGCGCAGCGCGCCGCGTTCGGAACGTCCGAGCGTGAGTTGTCCGCCGGCGGCGACCACGCGTTCGCGCATGCCCGACAGGCCGTTGCCCTCGCGGATCGCGCCGCGCAGGTGGCCGTCGTCCTCGACGCGGATGCGCAGCCGGTCGCCGTCGCGATCGAGCCACACCCGCACGAAGTCCGCATCGGCGTGGCGCGCGCTGTTGGTCAGCGCTTCCTGCACCAGGCGCAGCACCGCTTCGGCCGTGGCCGGGTCGGTCACGCGGACCGAATCGGCGACCTGCAGCCGCAGCGCCGGTCGCGGCAGCGGCGCGGCCAGCGCGCGCAGCGCAGTGCCCAGGTCGAGGCCGCGATCGTCGCGCATCGCCTGCACGATGCCGCGGATGTCGCTGAGCAGTTCGGTCGACAGCTGCTGCGCGATCGCGATTTCCGCCCGCCCCGCGAATACCGGATCGGCCGCGAGCGCACGCAGGTTCAGCGTCATCGCGGTGAGCTTGTGGCCGGCGACGTCGTGCAGTTCGCGCGCCACGCGCAGGCGTTCGTTGTCGCGCGCGCTGTCGGCCAGCAGCGCGCGCGTGGCGAGCAGGTCGGCGTTGACGCGCGCGAGCTGGTCGCGGGCACGTTCGGCGCTCACCGCATACCACGCGCACATCGCGGCGAAGAGCTGGAAACCGGCGTGGATCATCACCACGGTGAGCGGGGCGCGATGGCCGTCGTTGCGCAGCACGAACCAGAAGCCGACGTCGGCCGCGATCACCGCCATCGCCGTGATCCGCAGCGGCGTGTGCGCGGCCATCACCGCGGTCCACACCACCAGCAGCACCGGCGCGACGGACGGGCGCGGGTCCAGCCACACCAGGGTCAGCGCGATGGCCGGCATCAGCGTGAGTTGCACCGGGCGCAGCCAGGTGCGACGCGGCCACAGGTCGCACGCGAGCAACAGGCCCGCGTAGGCGGCGAGCAGCGCGATGGCCCACGGCAGGCGGTCGGGCGGCATCCAGCGAAAGGCCATGCCGACCGCGACCAGCGTGAACAGGCCGGCGAGGTTCAGCGGTTGCAACAGGCGGCGCAGGCGTTCGTCCATGGCGACATGCTGCGACCGCGCCGGCGGGGCGCGCAATGGATCCGGCGACGAAAGTGACTTCCGGCAGGTCGCGGCGATGACCGCGGGCACTGCGGTCGCGCGGCGGCGGCGCGCATCGTGACCACACCGACAACCCTTTCAACCGGGCCGCCGCCATGACCGCCTATCAGATGCTCGTCGCCGTGCACGTAGTCGTGGGCGTCGTCGCCCTCGTGACCTTCTGGACCGCCGGCCTGCTGCGCAAGGGCACGCCCGCGCATCGCAATACCGGGCGCGTGTACCTGTTGGCGATGGCCGGCATCGTGCTCACCGGCGCGCCGATGGCGATCGTCCGCTGGGTCGACGGGCACGGCGTCACCGCCGCGTTCCTCGGATACCTCGTGGTGATCACCAGCACGGGCGTGTGGGTGTCGTGGCGCGCGATCCGCGACAAGGCCTCGGCCGTGCGCTTCACCGGGCCGGTGTACGTCGCCTTCGCGGTGCTGTCGCTGCTGTCGGGCGCGGGCGTGCTCGCGCTGGGAATGAAGGTCGGCGCGCCGCTGCTGATGGGCTTTTCCTCGGTCGGCCTGTTCACCGGCGCGCTCATGCTGCGGCGC
Organism: Lysobacter sp. SCRH-1R; assembly: GCF_057747855.1. NCBI lineage: Bacteria > Pseudomonadati > Pseudomonadota > Gammaproteobacteria > Lysobacterales > Lysobacteraceae > Lysobacter > Lysobacter sp. SCRH-1R. The sequence goes on from NZ_CM173227.1 coordinate 4,123,758, forward strand.
CGCGTGCAGCGCGAGCGCCTCGGCGCGAAGCCGCGCTGGTGGATGGTCGAGCACTACACCGCGATGATCGGCAACGGCATCGCCACGCACATCGCCTTCCTCGGCATCGGCCTGCCGCGGCTGCTGCCGTCGGTGGACGGCACGGTGCTGCATTACCTGTCGTGGTTCGGGCCGCTGGCGATGGCGATTGTGGCCAAGCTCGTGCTCGACCGCCGCTGGAAGCCGCGCCCCGCGCATGCGCCTTCCGGCGCGCCCCGCCCGCAGCATGCGTGAAGGCCTCATGCCGATGCGTCATGTCGCGCTGACGAAACGTTGCAGCGAAAACGCCGCCGAATAACCCGCCGTTTACTTCCGCCGCGTGCCGATCGCCTACCAATGGCCGCACGACGACCCGGGAGAGACGACATGCGGATCAGCATCATCGGCGCCGGCTTCAGCGGTTGCGCACTGGCGACGGAACTGGCGCGCGCCGCGCCGGCGGACGTGGACCTGCGGCTGGTCGGCGTGCCGGAAAGCTTCGGTCGCGGCGTCGCCTACGGCGAGGCGCGGCCGGAGCACCTGCTCAACGTGCGCGCACGCGACCTCGGCGCCACCGCCGATCATCCGGGCGAGTTCGCCGACTGGCTCAACCTGACCGAACGCGCGCGCACCACTTTCCTGCCGCGGCTGGTCTACGGCGAATACCTGCACTCGCGCCTGCACGCCGCCGCGCAGCTGTCGCTTGCGAGCTTCAACCGCACCGGCCAGGAGGCCATCGCGATCGACCGCGAAGGCGCCGCGTTCCGCGTGCACCTGGCCGACGGTTCGGATTTCGTCAGCGACCGCGTGGTGCTCACCGTCGGCGCGCTGCCGCCGCAACCGCTGGCGGGCATCGGGCCGCGCCTGGCGGTGCATCCCAGCTACATCGCGTGGCCGTGGCAGAACGAGCTGGACGGCATCGGCGCGATCGACCACATCACGCCGAACCAGCGCGTGCTCATCATCGGCACGGGGCTGACGATGGCGGACGTCGTGGCGACGCTGCATCGCCGCGGCCATCGCGGGCCCATCACCGCGCTGTCGCGGCACGGGTTGCTGCCGCAATCGCACACCGAGGAGCCGTCGCCGCCGATCGCGCTGCCGCCGACGGTGCTGCAGGCGATCAACACGCACGACCTGCGCGAACTGGTGCGCGCGCTGCGTGCGCTGACGCCGATCGTGCCGGACTGGCGAAGCCTGATCGATGCGCTGCGGCCCTACCTGCAGGGATTCTGGCGCGGCCTGCCGGCGCCGCAGCGCGCGAGGTTCCTGCGGCATCTGCGATCGCATTGGGAAGTGCTGCGGCATCGCCTCGCGCCGACGCTCTCGCGCGAACTGGAAGAGATGCGCGTGCGCGGACGTTTGCGCGTGCGCGCCGGAAGGCTGTTGCGCGCGCGCCGCACCGGCGATGCGGTGGAGGTGCTGATCCGCGAGCGCGGGTTCTCGCATGCGAGCCGCGAGGAGTTCGACGTGGTCGTGCGCGCCACCGGCTTCGATACGGATGTCGATCGCACGAGCCATCCGCTGATCGCGCAGCTGCGCGATTCGGGGTTGATCAGGGCGGACCCGCTCGGCCTGGGCGTCGAGGCCTCGCCGCGTTACGAGGCGCTCGACGGCAGCGGCACGCCGGTGCGCGGGCTTTACGTGCTCGGCCCGCTGCTGCGCGCGCAGCTGTGGGAAATCACCGCCGTGCCGGAACTGCGCGTCGCCGCCCGCACGCTCGCGAGACAGCTGCTCAGCGCGCAGGAACGCCAGGCGAGCGTGGGAATCCGGCGTGGGATGGAGGCGCTGGCGCGACCTTGATCAGAACCGGTGCGCGCCTTCGCAACCCGGGTAAGCGCAGCGCACCCGGGAAGCGCGCCACGCAAAAGCGCTGCGGTCCTCAGACATCCCCATCCGTCGCCCAACCCTCGCCCGTGCCGCGATGGAACACCGTGTCGGTGTCCAGCACGTTGCCGGCAGGAATCGAGTCCTGCTGCGCCAGCTTCGCGTAGATCGGCGTGAAGTCCGGACGCGTGGCATCCATCAGCTGCTCGTAGCTGTCGATGACGAAGTAGGTCTTCTGGTACGTATCGATGCGGTAGCGCGTGCGCATGATCCGTTCCAGGTCGAAGCCGATGCGGTTCGGCGCGGCGCTTTCCAGGCAGTACATCGATTCGCCCTTCGACGACACGATGCCGCTGCCGTAGATGCGCAGGCCGTCGTCCTGTTTGATCAGACCGAATTCCACCGTGTACCAGTACAGGCGCGTCAGGTTCACCAGCGCGTCCGGGCCGATGCCGTGCGCCTTTACGCCGCCGCGGCCGTAGGCCTGCATGTAGTCGGCGAAGACGGGGTTCATCAGCAGCGGCACGTGGCCGAACAGGTCGTGGAACAGGTCCGGCTCGGCGAGGTAATCCAGCTGCTCGGGCTTGCGGATCCACCACGTCACCGGGAAGCGGCGGTTGGCGAGGTGGTCGAAGAAGGTCAGTTCCGGCAGCAGGCCCTCGACACCGACGAGCTCCCAACCCGTCGCCTTTCGCAGCATCCGGTTGAGATCGTCGAACTTCGGGATGTGCCCCGGCGTCATGCCCATGGCTTCCTGCGTGCGCAGGAATTCGTCGCTGGCGCGGCCCACCAGGATCTCGCGCTGGCGCTTGAACAGCGTGCTCCACACCTCGTGGTCGGTGGACGTGTACGCCGACCACGGCTGCTCGACCACCGCCGTCGTGTACACCGGCACATAGCCCTTGTCGGTGAGCTGGTGTTCCACGCGGTTGGGGGTGCCGAGATTCATGCGCTGCTCCTGTGTCGAACTTCGACTGTAGCGGCGCGGGGGCGCAATGGGTTTGCGTTGTTGCGCTACAGGGCCGGCGGGGCGCAAGATCCTTGCGCCAGATACCGAAGAGGCGCAATCCGATGCCTGCCGTCGAACTCGACCGCACCGACCTGCTGGTGCTGGCCGAACTCCAGCGCGAAGGCCGCCTGACCAACGCCGAGCTGGCCGAGCGCGTGCACCTGTCGGCGTCGGCCTGCCTGCGCCGCGTGCAGCGGCTGGAGCGCGAGGGGGTGATCGCCGGCTATCGCGCCGAGGTCGATCCGGAACGCCTCGGCCTGGGCTTGCAGGCCTTCGTGCGCGTGCAGCTTTCCCGGCATGATGCCGACGCGATCGCCGCTTTTGCCACCTTCGTGAACCAGTGGGACGAGGTCGTCGCCTGCCACGCGCTGACCGGCGACATGGACTACCTGCTGCAGATCGTCGTCCAGGACCTGGAGCATTTCTCGCGTTTCCTGCTCGACCGGCTGCTGACCCAGGCCGGCGTGGCGGATGTGAATTCGAGCTTCGTGCTGCGGACGGTCAAGGCGTTCGGCGGAATGCCATTACCCACGCGGTGAAGACGCTCAGACGCCGGAGCGGCGCCCTTCTTCCGCCAACGTCCGCGATCCGGCAATGATCATGCGCACCATCAGCGTCAGCTGACGGACCAGCTCCGGGTCCTTCTCGCGCGGCAGGTCCATGGCCGTGGCGCCCATCGCGAACACCAGGCGCGTGATCGCCTTGGCCACCAGCGCCGGCTCGCGCAGGGTCACGCCCTGCGCGGCGTTGATCTGGATGAGGCTGATCCGCAGCTCCTCCTCGAAGAAGCTGAGCTGCCGGTCGACCGCGTGCTTGAAGGCGTCCGAGCCCGCCGTGCCCTCGCGCAGCAGGACGTGCAGCAACTGGTCGTCGGCGCGCAGCTGCTCCATGAACGCCTCGACCGCGCCCCGCACCGCGCTGCGGTCGATCGCCGCGCGGACGCGGGCGGCGTCGATGATCTTCTGCAACGAAAGGCCCGCAAGATCGATCAGCGCCACCGCCAGCTCGTCCATGTCGCGGAACTGGCGATAGAAGCTGTTCGGCGCGATGCCCGCCTCGCGGGCCACCTCCCGCAGGCTGAGCGTCGACACACTGCGGTGCGGGCCGATCAGCTTGAGCGCCGCCGCGAGCAGGTCCTCGCGCGAGATCGACGACTTTCGCCCCGCGATGTGCTCGGAATCGGCGTGGATTTGGGAGGTTGGGCTCACGGCGGCGGACACGGCGGCGGTCGGTTCCGAATCATATAGGGGATTTAATATACAGTCGTATACACATCTGTTCGCATGTCTGTATAGTGCTTGGCCATGAGTGCCGTCCTCCGTCCGTCCAAGCGCCCCCGCGGTCTCCGGCGCCTCCTGCATGCCTGCGTCGCCCCGAGCGTGTTCGACTTCTGGGCGCAGCGCCTGGATCGCACCTGGACCTGGGACCGCCCGCTGGCCCGCATCGTCGAGCGCCGCGCCGAATCGCGCGACGCCGTCACCCTGGTGCTGCGGCCCAACCGCCACTGGCGCGGCTTCCGCGCCGGCCAGCACATCAACCTCAGCGCCGAGATCGACGGCGCCGCCGTCACCCGCAGCTACAGCCTGAGCGCCGCGCCGCGCGCGGACGGGCTGCTGGCGATCACGGTCAAGCGCATCGAGGGCGGCAGGCTCAGCACGCACCTGTTCGACAACGCCTGCGTCGGCGACGTGCTGCACATCGGGCCGGCGTTCGGCGAGATGGTGTGGCCGCAGGAAGCCGAGGGCGGCTGGCTGTTCCTCGCCGCCGGCAGCGGCATCACGCCGTTGATGGCGCTGGTGCGCGAATACGCCGCGCGCGGCATGCCGGCCCCGCTGACGCTGCTGTACTGGGCGCGCACCCGCGAGGAACTGTGCTTCGCCGACGAACTGCTGGCGCTGGCCGACGCGCATCCGGATTTCGCCGTGCATTGCCTGCTGACGCGCGAAGCCGACGCCGATGGCGAGGTCGCCCCGGCCGGTCGCCTCGATACCGCGCAACTCGCGGCGCTCGTACCGGATGCCGCGCAGCGCCGCGTCTACGCGTGCGGTCCGTCGGGCTTCGTCGATACGGCGCGCGCGCTGCTCGGAGCGAACGCGCGCGGCTTCCACGCCGAAGCGTTCACGCCGCCGGCCCGCTCGTTCGAAGACACCGGTGAGGCCGTCGTCACCCTGCAACGCAGCGGTCGCACCCTGACCGTGCCGCGCGGGCAGTCGCTGCTCACGGCGCTGGAAGCGCAGGGCATCAAGCCCGCATCCGGCTGCCGCATGGGCATCTGCAACACCTGCGCCTGCGGCAAGGCCGCCGGCGCCACGCGCGATCTCGCCACCGGCGAGGTCCGCACCGAGCCGTCCTCCGCGCTGCGCCTGTGCATCAGCGCCGCCGCGGGCGACATCGAACTGGATCTGTGAGTCGAGCCCCAACGACATGACGTCCCGCAACCGCGCCCTTTCCCCCGCCGAACTCGACCGCTTCGGCGAGGAACTCGACGCCCTGCGCCAGCGCACCGTGGCCACGCTCGGCCAGCGCGACGCCGATTACATCCGCTCCATCGTCGCCTGGGTCCGCTGGACCGAAGTCGCCGGTCGCGGCCTGCTGTACCTGGGGGCGTTCTCGCTGCTGTTCGCGCCGGCGCTGCTGTGGCCGGCGTGCGCGCTCGGCGCGCTGCTGCTGGGGTTGTCGAAGATCCTGGAGAACATGGAGCTGGGCCACAACGTCATCCACGGCCAGTACGACTGGATGCGCGACCCGCACCTGGACGGCAGGACGTACGAGTGGGACATCGTCGGCACCGCCGACAACTGGCGCCACACGCACAACTTCCGCCACCACACCTACACCAACGTGCGCGGGCTCGACGACGACATCGGCTACGGCCTGCTGCGCATCTTCCCGGAACAGCGCTGGCGCGCGTACTACCTGATGCAGCCGGTGATCGCGGTGGTGTTCGCGGTGCTGTTCGAGTGGGGCGTGGCGATCCAGAACCTCAAGCTCGGCCGCTGGATCGCCGGCAAGGTCACGCACCGCCAGATGTGGCGCAAGTTCGTGCCGGTGGGCCGCAAGATGGCGCGACAGGTGGTGAAGGATTACGTCGTGTTTCCCGCGCTGGCCGGCCCGTTCTTCCTGCCGGTGCTGCTGGGCAACATCGTGGCGAACATCATCCGCAACCTGTGGACGTACACGATCATCTTCTGTGGCCATTTCACCGCTGAAGCCGAGACGTTCCCGAAGGAATGCGTGCGCAACGAATCGCGCGGCCACTGGTACCTGCGCCAGTTGCGCGGTTCGTCGAACATCAGCGGCGGCTGGCTGATCGACGTGCTGTCGGGCAACCTGAGCCACCAGATCGAACACCACTTCTACCCGGACGTGCCGGCCAACCGCTACGCCGCGATGGCGATGGAAGTGCGCGAGATCTGCAAGCGCTACGGCCAGCACTACAACACCGGCTCGCTGCCGAAGCAGTTCGGCCAAGTGGTCTGGCGCATCGTGCGGCACGCGTTCCCGAGCCGGCCGCGGCGTACTGCGCCGCTGGTGGCAGCGACTGAGGCGGGTTGATCGATCACCCGATTCCAAGGGTTTAGTCCCTCTCCCTCCGGGAGGGGGCCCAAGCTCCCGCGGGAGAGGCGCCAACGGCCGACCTGAACGGCCAGCCTGAAGCTACCGCGCCAAAATCCCCTGCTCCGCCAGCGCCTTGCACTGCGGATCGCGGCGCAGCTTCGACATCCACTTGCGGTCTTCCTCCTCGCAGAACGCGCGCAGCTTCGCCTGCTCGGCCTTCGCATCCGCGGCGCGCCTTGCGGCGATCGCCTCGTCCTGGCGGGCCTTCTGCCATTGCGCGATCTTCGCGCGGATCTGCGGCATCGCCGCCAGCGCGGCGCGCTCGCCTTCCATGATGGCGTTGTTGCGCTGCTCGAAATCCGCCGGGCCGATCTCGTTGACGCTCGGGCGGATCACCACATCGGCGCGCGCCAGCTCCTGCGCGCCGAGCTTCTGGCCCATGATCGTGATCGACTGGTTCACGTTGCCCAGCATGCTGCCCGGGTTCTTCCCGCTCGCCTTGCTGGAGATGTCCACCGCGATGACGAAATCCGCGCCGAGCTGGCGCGTCGCGTCCACCGGCACCGGGCTGACGACGCCGCCGTCGACGTAGTGGAACTTGCCGATCGCCACCGGCTCGAACACGCCGGGAATGCTGCTGGACGCGCGCACCGCCTGGCCGGTGTTGCCGCGCACGAACACGGTGCGGTCGCCGGTTTCCAGGTTCGTCGCCACCGCCGCGAACGGCTTGCGCATGCGCTCGATGCTCTTGCCGCCGACCAGCTGGTTCACGTAGTCCTGCAGCTTCTGTCCCTTCACCAGGCCGCCGGAGAACAGGCTGACGTCGCGGATTTCCGCCTCGTCCAGCGAGAACGCGGTCTTCTGCATCGCGAAGGCGTCCATGCCGCTGGCGTAGAGCGCGCCGACCACGCTGCCGGCGCTGGTCCCGGCGACGACTTCCGGCTGGAAGCCGTTCGCCTCGAGCATCTTGATCACGCCGATGTGCGCGAACCCCTTGGCCGCACCGCCGCCGAGCGCGACGCCGATGCGGATCTTCGGCGCGGGTGCCGCCGGTGCAACGACCGCGGGAGGCGGCGTCGGCTTGACGGCTTCGCCGCCGCAGGCGCCCAGCAGCACGGCGAAGGAAGCGAGCAGGAACGGGCGCAGCGAACGGAACGGTTTCATGGACACAGGACGGAAGTGGAAGCGGTCAGCGGCGGAGGATACAGGGGCGGATGGAAGGGCCGTAGCGCATGCGAGCGGACCTTCGAGGGGCATCGGTCAACGCAGTTCCCGGCGCACGACGAGCTTGAGGCCCGACCACACCGCATCCACCGCGCACACCTTCACATCGACGAAACCGAGCGGCAGCGCGACCTCGCGGATCGTGTCCTCGGTGATGTCGGTCGGCACCTTCGCGGCCTTCTTCGGCCATGAGACCCACACGGTCGCGCCGGGCGCGAGCGTGCGCCGGCACGTGTCGAGCACGTCGGCCAGCACCGCGCGCTGCGTGCAGAACACGTGCGCGATGTCGATGTCCTTCGACAGCTTCGCCACGAAGCGAACGTCGGGCGGTAGCGGTTCCAGCAGCGCGCGGTAATTCTCCGGCGCGGCCAGCGTCCACACGCTGGCGCCGTCGCGCACGCCCAGCTTCTTCGCCAGGGGCGTACCCGAATAGCCGCTGCCGGAGGGCGTGGCCATGGTGCGATCAGAACGCGTTGTCGCCGTCGAGGATGCGGCCCAGTCCACCCAGCACCGAGCCTTCGCCGCGCGCCTGCCCGCCGCCCTGCGGCGCTGCCGCCAGCATGCGGCCGGCCATGCGCGAGAACGGCAGCGACTGCAGCCACACCTTGCCGGGCCCGGTCAGCGTCGCCAGGAACACGCCTTCGCCGCCGAACAGCATGCTCTTGATGCCGCCGACCGCGCGCACGTCCATCTGCACGGTGTCGTGGTAGGCCATGACGCAGCCGGTGTCGACGTCGAGGCGTTCGCCGGCGCGCAGCTCGCGCTCGACCACCGTGCCGCCGGCGTGCACGAACACCCAGCCGTCGCCTTCCAGCTTCTGCATGATGAAACCCTCGCCGCCGAACAGGCCGGTGAGGATGCGCTTCTGGAACGCGATGCCGACCGACACGCCGCGCGCGCCGGCGAGGAAGCTGTCCTTCTGGCAGATCAGGCGACCGCCGTGTTCGTCGAGCTTCATTGCCAGCACCGAGCCCGGATACGGCGCGGCGAACGCGACGCGCGCCTTGCCGCTGCCGACGTGGGTGAACATCGTGGTGAACAGGCTTTCGCCGCTGAGCACGCGCTTGCCGGCGGAGAACAGCTTGTCCATGAGGCCGCCGCCCTGCCCCATGTGGCGGCCGTCGCCGAAGACCGTGTCCATCTGCACGGTGGCGTCCTTGTACATCAGCGCGCCGGCCTCGGCGATCGCGCATTCGCCCGGGTCCAGTTCCACCTCGACGAACTGCATGTCGTTGCCGACGATGCGGAAATCGATGTCGTCGCTGCGGCGCGACGCGGCCGAGGGCGTCGGCGGCGGCAGGTGCGCCGGCTGCGCGCCGGTGGCTTCGGCGAACTCGGGCACCGAACGCACCGCCTGCCAGCCCGACAGCCCTTCGCGCCAGCACAGGTCGTCCGGATGCTGGCGCGCGTGCGCCTGCGCCGAAACGGGATCGAGCGGACCGATGCGCTGGCTGCTGCCGGCGGAAACGAAGTACCACTGGGTCATGGGAAGCGTGTCCGGGTCGGAAAGCCGCGAGTGTAGCGGCGGGGTGCGGCGGTGCATGGGTGGGAGGTCACTGCGATCGCCTATGTCGAAGTGGCGTTCATGCAGCGATCCAGAGGGCCTCCCGAAGCCCCGCGCTTTTAAGTCCCTCTCCCCCCGGGAGAGGGGCTGGGTGAGGGGCAACGAAGCCATGACCTCGAAGCTTCATTGCGTTACAGCGCGGGGCTTTGGCGCTCTCTTTCTCCACAAGAGAGAAGAAACAGGCATCGCGGCCTTGGATCTGGCCGCCCGCCCCGACCCTCACCCCAACCCCTCTCCCGGCGGAAGAGGGGCTGAAACCTTGGGGCTGGATACCTAGCCCAACGCCGCCAGCGCCGCAGCCCGCGCATGCAGCGCCGTGGTATCGAACAGAGGCACGCCCGCATCGCCTTCGCCCACCAGCAGGCCAATTTCCGTACAGCCCAGGATGATTCCCTGCGCACCACGCGCCACCAGCGACGCCATCACGTTTCGATACGCCGCGAGCGATTCCTCGCGGATCACGCCCAGACACAACTCTTCGTAGATCACGCGATGCACCAGCTCGCGCTCGTCCGGCTGGGGCACCAGCACGTCGAGACCGTGCCGTTCGATCAACCGCTGGCGATAGAACGCCTGCTCCATCGTGAAGCGCGTCCCGAGCAGGCCGATGCGGGTGAACCCACGCGCGCGGATCGCCTCGCCGGTCGGGTCGGCGATGTGCAGCAGCGGCAACCCGCTCGCCGCTTCGACCGCATCGGCGACCTTGTGCATCGTGTTCGTGCAGATCACCAGCAGCTGCGCGCCGCCGGCTTTCAGCGAGCGCGCCGCATCGGCCAGCACGGCGCCGGCCGCGTCCCAGTCGCCGGCGTGCTGGAGCTTCTCGATCTGCGCGAAATCCACGCTGTACAGCAGCAGGCGGGCCGAATGCAGCCCGCCCAGCTGCTCCTTCACCGTCTGGTTGATCGTGCGGTAGTACGGCACGGTCGATTCCCAGCTCATGCCGCCGATCAGGCCCAGCATCTTCATCGTGTACTCCGTTGCGTTGGCGTCGCGCCGATCATCGCGGAACGGCCGCGCGCGCCAAGCCGAAAGAACCTCACTTCGCCGGCTTGCCGAACTTCCCGCCGAAGAAGTCGCCCGCGTTCCACTGCGGACGCTGCGGCGCGTCGGCGATCAGCCGGCCGATGCGCGCGTTGAGCTTCGCCAGCCGCGCGGCGTCGGCCCACTGGATCGGCTGCGACAGATCGTCGCCCGGCTGGTGGTAACGCTCGCGCAGGAACGCGTCCTGCACCGCCTTCGCATCGCCGTCGACGCCGGTGTAGCCGCCATCCAGGTACACCGCCGGCACGCCGGCGCGGATGAACGCGTACTGGTCGCTGCGCACGAAGACGACCTCCTCCGGTGCCGGATCCTTCGACAGCGACACGCCGATTTCCTTCGCCGCCTGCTGCACGATCGGCTGCAGCGTGGAGTGTTCCAGCCCGATCGGCACGACGTCCGACGTCGGCGCCAGCAGCATCGGCATGTCCATGTTCACGTTGGCGACCAGCGAATCCACCGGCACCGTCGGATTGCGCGCGAACCATTCCGCGCCGAGCAGGCCCTTCTCTTCGGCCGTCACCGCGACGAACAGCAGCGAGCGCTTCGTCGGCGTCGCCTCATGCGCGAGCCGGTTGGCCGCTTCGAGCATCACCGCGATGCCCAGCGCGTTGTCGAGCGCGCCGTTGTAGATCGCATCGCCCTTCACTTCCGCGCCGATGCCGACGTGGTCCAGGTGCGCGCTGAACACGACGTGCTCGTTCTTCAGCGCGACGTCGCCGCCGTCGAGGCGCGCCACCACGTTGCGCGAGTCCACCGGCGTGATGGCGGTATGCGAGGCCAGCCGCAACGTGCCGGGCAGGTCGAACGCCCGCAGCTTGCCGTCGCGCAGGTCCTGGAACAGCCGCTTCGCGCCGTGCCCGCCAGCGGTGAGCACGGCGTCGGCATTCGCCGCCGACACCGTGGCGGTCACGCGCAGCTGCGGCCAGGTGTCGATGCCCTTGCCGTCCTCACCGCGCAGGCGCATGCCGGGACGGTTCCAGTTGGCGGCGGTGCGCGTCCACGGCGACTGCTTTTCCTCGTCGTCCGTCTGCACGACCACCAGCCCGACCGCACCGCGCCGCGCCAGTTCCTCGGCCTTGGTGCGTCGGGACGAGTAGAACGCGCGACGGTCGTTGTCGAACTTCGCCGGCGCGCCGTTGAACATCACCGCGATCTTTCCCTTCACGTCGACGCCGGCGAAGTCGTCGTGGCCCAGCTCCGGCGCGTACACGCCCTGCCCCACGAACACCGCCGGCGCGTCCACGGCGGCCTGCGCCTCGTTGAAGTTGATGCCGGACAGGAAGCCATCGCGGAAGGCGAGCGCCTGCTCGCGGCCATCGCGCACGATCGCGAAGGCATTGCCATCGGCCTGCAGCACGCCGCGCAGCATGGGCACGCGCTGGAACCAGCCACCATCGTCGCCCGCCGGCGCCAGGCCGATCGCGCGGAAGCGCTGCGCGACGTACAGCGAAGCGAGGTCGTACCCGCGCGTGCCGGCTTCGCGGCCTTCGAGCAGGTCGTCGGCGAGGAAGCGCACGTCGGCCTCGATGCGGCGCGCGTCGCTGCTGGCGCTCGCGTCGTAGGTTTCCTTCACCGGCGCCGATGCGGGCGCGGGAGGCGTCGCTTTCTGGCAGGCCGCGAGGGCCAGGGCAAGGCTGAGCAGCGCGATGCGGCGCATGGGCGGTTCCGCTGGGAAGAAGCCGGGGACGCTAGCACCCGGCTCCATGCCCGCCAAATGCCGGCCGGCCTACGCTTGCGACGGCTCCACCAGGAACAACCCGGCCAGGATCAGCAACCAGAAGATCGCGCCGGCGACGAGCCAGATCCAGTTCGCCCAGGTGAGCCCACGGTTGGGCTCCCCCTGCGGATGGCCGCAGGCGAGGTTCGCCGCGCGCTGGATGTTCACCAGACACCAGGCGATCGGTGCCAGCAGCAGGAACGGCAGCACGTCGGCCGTCTTCGAAACGCCCTCGGGAATACGCGAAGCGATGGCGCTGACGATGCTCAGCACCACGAACGCAGTCGCGTTGCCTCCGGGCGACCACGCATGGCGCTTGCCGTCGCGGCGCAGGCGGTCGTCGATCTCGCCGGTGAGCTGGTGCGTGAAGAAGATCGCGAACAGCGCGCGCGCCGCCGGCCACAGGTTCTGCCGCCGGAATCGCCGGTAGCGCGCCCAGTGCATGTAGAACCAGAACAGCGGGTACATCCCCAGCGTTGCGAAATACAGCAGCACGAGCTTGGTCGTGCCGGTGACGAAGAACTCGGTGCCGGCCGCCGCGGCACGTTCGGTATCGGCCACCGGCGTGGCCGGCGGCGCGTAAAGGTTCTCGCTCATCGTGATCTCCCCGGGTGCGCCGACTCTAGCGGCGTCCAGGGTGTCGCGGCTAGGGCTCGCGACGCGGCGGGAATCGCAGCACGACCCCGTTGTCGCGGTCCGGCCGATTCCACAGCACCGGCACCCCGCGCGGCGGCGGCGGTTCCAGTTCATCGGACAGCGGCGCGATCGTCGCCTCTTCCTCGTCCTCCCAGCTGTAACGCTTGCGCGGCGGCAGCGGGTCGGTGCGGCGCAGCAACCACGCGGCGAACAGGCCGCCGATCGCCCCGCCCATGTGCGCCTGCCACGACACGCCCGGCTCGCGCGGCAGGATCGTCAGCAACATGCCGCCGTAGAACATGAAGGCGAGCATCGCGGCGGCGATCGAGGCGCGGTCGCGACGCAGCACACCGAGCGCGAAGACCAGGAACATCAGGCCATGGGTGAGCCCGCTCGCGCCCAGGTGGCGCGTGCCCTCATCGCCCAGCAGCCACGCGCCCAGCCCGGAGCCGAGCCACAACAGCGGCAGTGCGCGGATCGTCGCCTTCGGATACAACCCGCCGGCCAGCGTGCCGAGCATCAGCAGCGCGATCGAATTGGCCGCCACGTGTTCGAACGAACCGTGCAGCAGCGGCGCGGCGAGGATGCCGCGCAGGCCCTCGACCGACCACGGCTGCACCGTCCAGGCCGCGACGTCGAAATGCCCCTGCGCGCTGAAGGTCGCCAGCAGCACCAGCACGAAGGCCAGGCTCACATTGAAGGCCCGCAGCCAGCGGCGCTTGTCGGCGGTGCGCTGCTCGGGGGTGTCGGGGACCGCTTCGGGCGTGGGCAGGTGCATGCGAAGGACATTGACGCCGCCGCCGGGGATTGCAAGGCCGGCCGTGCGGACTTCTGAATCCCGGATTCCGCGGCTCCCGGGCGGAAAGCGCGGGCGTTTCGCCCCGACCCCGTAAAATGCCGCGATGAACGCTCCCCTGCCCTCCGTACGCCTCAAGAACGCCTGGAAATCCACCCACCCCTGGATCTTCCAGCGCCTGGTCGACAAGCCCGCCCAGCGGCCCAAGCCCGGCGCCATCGTCGACGTGCTGGGCGTGGACGGCGACTGGATCGGCCGCGGCTTCTACAACGGCCACTCGCGCATCGCCGTGCGCATCCTCGAAACCAACCCGGACATCGACGTCGACGCCGGCTGGTTCGCGCGCAAGATCGCCGCCGCGGTCTCGCTGCGTCGCGACGTGCTCAAGCTCGATGAGGTGAGCGACGCCTGGCGCGTCGTGCACAGCGAAGGCGACGGACTGTCCGGCCTGGTCGTGGACCGCTACGGCGACCTGCTGGTGGTGGAGTTCTTCAGCGCCGGGATGTTCCGCCATCGCGAATGGATCTACGACGCGCTGAAGGCGCAGTTCCCCGGCTGCCGCTTCTACAGTTTCGCCGACGAACACGTGCAGAAGCAGGAATCCTTCGATTTCCGCGGCACCGAACCCGTGCCGCCGGCGGTGATCACCGAATACGGCATCAAGTTCCGCGCCGATCCGGCCGGCGCGCACAAGACCGGCTTCTTCGCCGACCAGCGCGAGAACCGCCAGTGGCTGTCGCAGCAGGTCGAAGGCAAGTCCGTGCTCGACCTGTGCTGCAACACCGGCGGTTTCGCCGTGTATTCGGCCGTGCGCGGCGCCACCGAAGTGCTGGGCGTGGACATCGACGCCGACGTGATCGAGATCGCCAAGGGCAACGCGAAGCTCAACAACGTGCGCCCGCGCTTCGTGCAGGCCGACATCTTCCCGTGGCTGCGCGATGCCGGCCTGCGCGGCGACCGGTACGACGTGGTGATCCTCGATCCGGCCAAGATGACGCGCGATCGCGAGCAGGTCATCCCCGCGCTCAAGAAGTACCTGGACATGAACAAGCTCGCGCTGGGCGTGGTGAAGCCCGGCGGCCTGTTCGCCACGTTCTCGTGCACGGGCCTGGTCAGCGAGGACCAGTTCCTCGACATGCTGCGCCGCGCCGCGTACTACTCCGGCCGCACCGTGCAGGTGCTCAAGGTCGCTGGTGCGGGCGCCGACCACCCGTGGCTGGCGCAGGTGCAGGAGTCGCGCTACCTCAAGGCGGTGTTCTGCCGCGTGGTGGATTGAGGCGCCCTGCCCCGCATCGCGCGTGGCGCGGGATTTCCCGACGCCATGTCGCGCATTTGTCCGAACGTCGGTAGCCGTTCCGGATCTCACCGCATGAGACCGCGGCCGATACACTGCAAGTCGTACCAACCCGCAAGAGGCGAAGCTCCATGGACACGCTGATCATCGCGGCAGGCGCCGTCATCGTGCTCATGCTGATGTACGTGGCCTGGCTGCTCACGCGGCTGGCGCGCGGCCAGGGCGATGGTGCCTCGAACGCGGAACTGGTCGCGCTGCGCGACGCCGAGCGCGCCAAGGCGATCGAACTGTCCGCGTTGCAGGTGCGTCTGGCCGAGCGCGACGCCGACCTCGCCACCCGCGCCGACGAACTCGCACGGGCGACGCGCGAACGCGACGAAGCCGCCGCGCGCGCCGAACGCCAGTCCGCCAGCGCCGTCGAGATCGCGGCGAACCTGCGCGCCCGCGACGCGGAGCTGGCCGATCTGCGCGCGCGCCTGGACGCCGAACGCGGCGAAGCGTCGGCCCTCCGCGCCGAACTCGTGCAGTTGCGCGAGCGCACCGCGCAGGCCGAGGCCAACCTCGCCCATGCCGAGCAGGCCAAGGCGGAGATCAAGGGCTTCCTCGAGAACGCGCAATCGAAGCTCTCGGCGACGTTCGCCGAACTCGCCGGCAAGACCTTCGAAGAACGCGGCGCCCAGTTCGAGAACAACGTGCGCACCGCGACGCAGCAGTCGAAGTCGGACATCGAGACGCTGCTCAAGCCCTTCGCCGAGCAGCTGAACGTCTTCCGCAACCGCGTGGATACGGTCTATGGCGAAGAGGCGAAGGAACGCGCCGCGCTCGCGGGCGCTGTCAACGAACTCAAGACGCTCAACCAGGACATGGCCGAACAGGCCTCGGCGCTGACGCGCGCGCTGAAGGGCAGCGCCAAGGTTCGCGGCGACTGGGGCGAACTGATGCTGGAAAGCGTGCTGCGCGGTTCCGGCCTGGAGGAGGGCACGCACTACGACCGCCAGGCCTCCAGCGAGGACGACGAAGGCCGCCGGCTGCGCCCGGACGTCGTCGTGCGCCTGCCGGGCGACCGCCGCATCGTCGTCGACAGCAAGGTGAACCTCATCGACTGGCAGCAGGCGATGAACGCCGAAACGCCGGAAGCGCACGAGGACGCGCTGCGCCGTCACGCCGTCGCGCTGCGCCAGCACATGAAGGATCTGGCCGAGAAGAATTATCCGAAGGCCGTGGGCGACTCCGCGCTCGAAGTGACCGTGGCGTTCGTGCCGATCGAGGGCGCGCTGTCGGCCGCGCTCGGCTCGGACGCGACGCTGCAAACCGACGCCTTCGCCAAGGGCATCGTGTTCGCCTCGCCCAACACCCTGATGGCCGTGCTGCGTGTGATCGAGCGGCTGTGGACGCGCGACAAGGTGCAGCGCGAAGCCATCGAGATCAGCAAGTCGGGCGGTCTCCTGCTCGACGCGCTGCAGAACTTCCTTGCGGAGTTCGACCTGGTCGGCAGGAAGCTCACCGACGCGCATACCGCTTTCACCGATGCGCGCAGCAAGCTCTCCGAATCCCGCAACGCGGTCATTCCGCGTGCGCGACGTCTCGTCGAACTGGGCGTCAAGGGCAAGAAGGCGCTCTCGGCCGAACTGGAACCCGAGGAGACGATTCTCCCGCTCGCACTGGAGCGCACCGGTTCGGAGGAGTGAGGTCGCGAACCGCATTCGGGCCACTCGCCACGCCGGCAGACGCCGTCCAGAAAAAGAAAGGCCCCGATGTCTCCATCGGGGCCTTTCGTTTATCGAGGGAAGCTGCGATCAACCGCCATCCGTCGGCATCACCGGCATCGCATCCACCGGTACCTGCGGGTTCGTATCGTCGCGCAGGTAGTCCGGCAGGCTGTCGGACTCGTCGCCGTTCATGCGATCGCCGAAGATCTGGTAGTCGCGGCGTTGCATCCAGGCGTCGCGCACGAGGGTGTAATCGTCCTCGGCGCCTTCGCGGAAGCTGTCGGTCGCCAGCAGCTGCGCGCGCACGTCCACCAGCTGCAAACCCTGCAGCGGGATGCGGACGCGATCGGCTTCCACCTGGCGCAGCGGGCTCAGCGGCGCATCGCCGACCATGCCGAAGCTGTCGCGCACCGTGCGCGGGCCGAACAGCGGCAGCTCGACGTAGCGCGAACGCTTCCAGCCCCACGTGCCCAGCGTCTGGCCGAAGTCCTCGCTCTTGTTCGGCAGCTTGGCGTCGGAGGCCGGATCGAAGATGCCGCCGATGCCCAGCGTCGAATTGAGCAGGAACCGGCCCAGCGACTGGCCCGCCTGCTTCGGCTTGCCCTGCAGCAGCGCGTTGATCGCCGAGACCGGCTGGCCGAGGTTGTTGAAGAAATTGCTGATGCCGAGCCGGAACGGCCGCGGCACCACCTTCACGTAGCCGCGCGCGAGCGGTCGCGCCACGGTGCGATCGACCGCGTTGTTGAAGCGGTGCATGCCACGGTTGTAGCGCTCCCACGGGTCGAACACCGCCGGCGCAGCGGCCGGCGTCGGCAGGGTGGGGTCGCCGTACGCGCCGTAGATCTCGTCGAAATCGCGCTCGGCCTGGGTCGGCTCGCCGGTGGCCGCTTCCGGCGTCCTGGCCGGCGTCGGTTCGATCGGCGTGGGCGGGATCTCGGTCGGCGGCGGCGCGTCGGGCGGCGTCTCCGGTTCCGTCGTGGGCGGAGTCGCAGGCTGTTCGCTCGGCGGCAGCGCCGGCGGTGCCGGCTCGGTCGGCGGCGGTGCGGGGACCGGCTGCGTTTCCGTCGGCGGAGGCGTCGCCGGCACGGCCGGCGGCTGGGCTTCGGCTGGCGGACGGCCGGTTTCGCCGCGCAGGTTGGCTTCCACGCACTTGCGCGCGGCGGCCTTGTCTTCGCCGGCCGCCTTCATGCAGCGGTTGAACTCTTCCGACTGCGCGCCGGAAAGCGGGCGCGTGATGATCTGCGCCTGGCCGATCAGCGGCGCGGCGGCGAGCAGGAACGCGATGAGGGGTGCGTGGGGGCGCATGGGTCGCAGTTTAAGGGCTCGGGGAAGGCGCGGCCGGCCGGGCTTGCGGCCACGGCCGGAACGGAGTGTCGCGACTCAGCCGGCGAAGGCCAGCGTTTCGTCGAGGCGGTAGGCCCGGCGCAGGTCGGCCAGGCCCGGCGGCGATCCGATCACTTCGGCGATCCCCAGGCGCGCACTGAGTCCGGCCAGCAGCGCGAGGCCCGCGCTGTCGACCGATTCCACGGCGCTCAGGTCCAGCGTGCGCGCCTTCGCCGCGCGCAGCTGGGACCACAACGATGCGACGGCGGCGCGCTCGAGCACGCCGCCGAAGGCGAGGGTGTCACCGTCCTGGCGGACCGTCGCGGCGGCCATGTCAGTTCGTGGCCGCCTGCGCCTGCAGCTTGCCGGCCTTGATGTCGGCGGCGACCTGCGGGATCGACTTCTGCTTCAGCGGTGCGTCGAACTGGTTGCGGAAGGTCTGCACGAAGCTGACGCCTTCCACCATCACGTCGAACACCTTCCACTGCGTGCCGACCTTGCGCATCAGGTAGTCGACCGGCACCGGCTCGTTGCCCTGGCGCAGGTACTCGCTCGAGACCTTCACGATGGCGCCGCCGCGCAGCGGGGTTTCCGATTTCACGCGGACCTTCAGCTTGGTGTTGAGGTCCAGCAGCGAGGAGCCGTAGCGCTGCATCAGGCTGTCGGCCAGCGCGTCGGCGAAGACCTTCACGTCGGCGTCCGAGGCACCGCGGCCGTGCACGCCCAGCACCAGGCGGGCGGAGTAGTCGCGGTCGAACATCGCGTTGAATTCGCTGGCGACGAAGTCGCGCAGCGCGGCGCGGTTCTGCTGGAACTCCGCGCGGCGCGATTCCAGCGTCGCCAGAATGCGGGTGGAGTTGCTCAGCACCAGCTGGCTCGGCGAGCCCGCCGGGGCGGTGGTCGCGGCGGCCGGGGCCGACGCCGCCTGCGCCAGCACGGCGGCCGGCGCGGCGACGGCCAGCGCGGCGCCGATGAGGAGGGTCAGGGAGCGGTGGGAGATGCGCTTCATGGCTTCTTGGTCTCGTCCGTGGGGGCAGCTTCGCCCTGCAGATAATCGGGAAGTGCGGCGTCTTGGCCGCCGGTTTGACCGGCATTGTCGGCGGGCTTGGCGCCACCGCCGCTGAACATGTACTTGCCCACCAGCTGGATCAGATCGACCGCCGACTGGGTCAGGTAAAGCTCGTCGCCGGGCTTGAGGTTCTCCGGGTCGCCGCCGGGCGCGAGGTTCACGTAGCTCTCGCCCAGCAGCCCGCTGGTGAGGATGCTCGCGGCGGTATCGGCGGGCAGCTTGTCGTAGCGCTTGTCGATCGCCAGGGTGACAACGGTGTCGAACTTGACGGGATCGACTTCGATCTTGTCGACATGTCCGATCGAAACGCCACCGATCTTGATGGGGGCGTTGGGCCGAAGTGCGCCGATCGTCGAGAACCGCGCGGTCAGCGGGTAGGTGTCGCCGCCCAGCCCGAAGCGGCCGTTGGTCGAGGCCAGCGCCAGGACCAGCAGCGAGGCCAAGGCCAGCAGGAGGAAGGCGCCGACGGCGAATTCGATTCGGGGGGCACGCATAGGTAAAGACCGGGATTGGGGATTCGGGATTGGGGATTGGAGGGGAAGCGGGGGTGGGGTCGGGGGTTACGAATCCCGGATCTCCCGTCCCGACTCCCGACTCACCGGAACAGGAAGGCCGACATCACGAAATTGAACATCAGCACCAGCAGCGAGGCGTTGACCACCGCACGGGTGGTCGCCACCGAGGTGCCCTCGATGGTCGGCTCGGCGTGGAAGCCCACATAGGCCGCCACCAGCGCCGCCGTGCCGCCGAACACCGCCGACTTCACGAACGCCATCAGGAAGTCGTCGACGAAATCGACGCTGTCCTTCAGCACCTGCCAGAAGGTGCCGGCGTCCAGGCCGATCACGTGCACCGACTCGAAGTAGCTCGCGCTGATCGCCAGGCTGCAGAAGAAACCGGTCAGCAGCGGCACGCACAGCACCGCCGCCCAGAAGCGCGGCGCGACGGCCTTTCCGACCGGGTCGATGGCCATCAGGCCGAGCGCGGTGATCTGGTCGGTGGCGCGCATCAGGCCGAGTTCGGCGGCGATCGAGCTGCCGGCGCGGCCGATGAAGAGCAGGGCGGTCAGCACCGGGCCGAGTTCGCGGTACAGGCCCAGCCCGAGCATCGCGCTGACCTGCGCCGTGGCGCCATAGGTCTCGAGCGCGCGGTAACCCAGCAACGTCACCGAAAGGCCGACGAATGCGCCGCCAACGGCAATGATCGGCAGCGAACGTGCACCGATCTTGTAAATCTCACGAACCAGCTCGCGCCAGAAGTCGGCGGTCGGCTTGGACGCCCGCAGGACGGACAGCGAGAACAACCCGGCGCGGCCGAGCGAGCGGGTGGCGGCAACGAACGGCATCAGGCGGCCTCCGAGGTGCGCGGCGCGGCGTCGAACGCGATCGGGCCGTCCGGCTCGCCATTGAGGAACTGGCGCACGAACGGGTCCTCGCTGGCCTGCAGCTGCGCCGGCGTTCCGGAGAAGACGATCCCGCCGTTCGCGATGACGATGGCGTGGTCGGCGACGGGCAGGGTTTCGTGCACGTGGTGCGTCACGACGATGCTGGTCAGCCCAAGCGTGTCGTTGAGGCGCTTGACCAGCTCCATCACCACGCCCGAGGCGATCGGGTCCAGGCCGGTCAGCGGCTCGTCGTAGATCATCAGCGGCGGATCCAGCGCCAGTGCGCGGGCCAGCGCGACGCGTCGCGCCATGCCGCCGGAGAGTTCGCGCGGATACGAATCGGCCACCGCCCGCAGCCCCACCGCATGCAGCTTCATCAGCACCAACTGGCGGATCACGGCGTCGGGCAGGTTCGTGTGCGCGCGCAGGGGCAGGGCGACGTTCTCGGCCGCGGTGAGGTCGGTCAGCAGGCCGTTGCCCTGCAACAGCACGCCGATGCCCTTGCGCAGTTCCAGCAGCGCGCGACGGCCCTGCGGCACGGTCTGGCCGAACACTTCGACCGAACCCGAGGCCGGCGCGAGTTCGCCGGTCAGCGCGGCCAGCAGCGTCGACTTGCCGCTGCCCGACGGCCCGAGCACCGCGACGATGCTGCCGCGCGGCACGTCCAGGCTGATGTCGCGCAGCACGGTGCGTCCGCCGCGATCGAGGCGGAGCTGGCTCAGTCGGACGATGGGAGCTTCGTTCGTCATGCGCGTGCGTGTGTCGGCGGACTGCCGGAAGGCCGGGCAGCATGGCCGGTAGGGGCTGAACGGGAACCGGAAAGGCGGCATTGTCGCAGGTTCGCCGCGCTTTGCCCGCCTGCCGCACGGCACGGTATGCCGCGCGGCCGGCACATCATCGCGGCGCGTTTTTGGGGTGGCCTTAATGCGCATGCCAGCGATGCGGGATCGGCCGCGTCTCGTCGCGCGCGACGCCGCTCCGGCAAGATAACGGCGATGCCCGGCCGCTCCGACTTCCGCCTTTACCACTCCAACGCGCTCGACGTGCTGGGCGAACTGCTCGCCACGCAGCTGCGCGAGCCCGTGCCCGGCCGGCCGCTGCTGACGCCGGACGTGGTGCTGATCCCGCAGGTCGCGATGCGCCGCTGGCTGCAGTCCACGCTCGCGCAGCGCCACGGCATCGCCGCGAACCTGCGCTTCCTGACGCCCGGCGAATTCGTCCGCGAGACCCTCGACGCCAACGTGCCCGGCGCCAGCGAGGACCTGGACGCGGCGGCACTGCAATGGCGGTTGTACGCGCAGCTCGCCGATCCGGCCGCGCTCGCCGGCCGCGCCTTCGCGCCGCTGCGGGCCTATCTGTCGGGCGACGACGCGCTCAAGCCCTGGGCGCTGGCCGGCGAACTCGCGTCGATCTTCGAGAAATACCAGGCCTGGCGCCGCGACTGGCTGCTCGCCTGGGAAGCCGGCGAAGCGCCGAACGACGCGCAGGCCGAACTGTGGCGCCGCGTCGCCGGCGGGCGTCGCCACCGCGCGCGCCGCATCGACGATTACCTCGCCCGCTTCGCCGCGCCCGACGCCCCGCTGCCCGCCGGCATGCCTGCGCGGCTGTTCGCCTTCGCCACGCTCAACATCTCGCCCGACGTGCTGCGCGTGATCGCCACGCAGGCGAGGGTGGGGACGCTGCATTTCCACGTGCCGACGCCGTCGCGCCGCTACTGGGGCGACCTGCCGACCTACGCCGAGCGCCTGCGCCAGGATCCCGCCGAGCACGAGGACGAGAACCCGCTGCTGTCGAACTGGGGCGCGGCCGGCCGAGACTTCATGGCGGTGCTGGGCGGTTACGAAGTGGTGCATCCGTCGGTGGAGGAGGAGCGCTACGCCGATCCGGAATCGCTGCCCGACGACGCGCCCGGTCGCGACAGCCTGCTCGGCCGCCTGCAACGCGACCTGCTGCACCGTCGCGCGCCGCGGCCGTGGCGGAAACACGCCGATCGCGACGATCCCAGCCTGCAGGTCCACGCCTGCCACACGCGCCTGCGCGAGGTACAGGTGCTGCACGACCGACTGCGCGCGCTGCTCGACGATCCACGCTTCGACCCGCCGCTGCAGGCGCGCGAGATCGCCGTGCTCGCGCCTGACATCGATCCGTACCGCCCGCACATCGAAGCCGTGTTCGGCGGCCTGGCCGGCACGCGCGACTACATTCCGTACGCGCTGGCCGACCTGAGCCCGCTCGCCGGCGAGCCGCTGGCCGACGTCTTCCTGCGCCTGCTCGCACTGCCCGACGCGCGCTTCGGCGTGAGCGAAGTGCTCAACCTGATCGCCACGCCCGCGCTGATGGAAGCGGCCGGGCTCGACGCCCCCAGCCTCGAACGCCTGCGCCACTGGCTGCACGACGCCGGTGCGCGCTGGGGCCTGGATCCCGACCATCGCGCGCGCCACGACGCTCCGGCCGACGACGCATACACGTGGCGGTTCGCGCTCGATCGCCTGCTGCTCGGCCACGCCACGAACGATGACGCCGACCTCGCCGGCGTCGCGCCGTGGACCGGACTGGAAGGCAGCGCGCTCGACGCCCTCGATGCGCTGATCCGCGTACTGCGCGTGCTGGCGCGCAACGAGCGCGTGCTCGGCCGCTCGATGACGCCGGCGCAATGGCGCGATGCGCTGTTCGCGCTGCTCGACGCGCTGCTGCCCGGGCACCCGCGCGCGATCGCCGACCAGCGCGCGATCGAACGCCTGCGCCGTCACGTCGATGCGTTCGCCAAGAGCGCGCACGACGCCGGCTTCGACGACGCGGTGCCGCCCGACGTCGCCCGCGCCTATTTCCGCACCGCACTGTCCGAATCCGACACGCGCGCGCCGCTGCTCACCGGCGGCGTCAGCTTCGCGCGCATGGTGCCGATGCGCCTGATCCCGTTCCGCGCGATCTGCCTGCTCGGCATGAACGACGGCGATTACCCGCGTCGCGATCCCGCCGGCGGCCTCAACAAGATGGCGCAGGAACTGACCACGCCCGCGCGCCGCCACGGCGACCGCTCGCTGCGCGAGGACGACCGCTTCCTGTTCCTGCAGCTGTTCGCATCGGCCGGTGAAGTCTTCTACGTCAGCTGGCTCGGCGCCGATCCGCGCGACGGCAGCGCACGCGAGCCCTCGGTGCTGGTATCCGAACTGCTCGACGCCGCCGCGCATTACCACGTCGACGAAAACGCGCGCGACGCCCTCGTGCTGCACCATCCGTTGCAGCCGTTCTCGCCGCGCGCGTTCGGGCAGAAGGACGAGCCGCGGCATTTCAGTTATCTGGCGCCTTGGCATCCGGCCGCCGATGCGGTGCGGGGTCCACGTATCGAAGCGGCGCCGTGGTTCACCGACGCGCTTGCCGAGACCGAAGTGCCCGCCGAGCTGCCGCTCACCGCGCTGCGTCGTTTCCTCGTCGATCCGGCCGGGCAGTTCCTGCGCCAGCGCATGGGCCTGCGGTTGCCGGACGAAATCGACGCGCACGACGACCTCGATCCGCTGACCGCGCCCGCGCGCGGCCTGGATCGCTGGAAACTGCAGAACGTCGTGTTCGAGGCCTGTGCGGCGGGCGAGACGGACGATCTTGCCGCACGCCTTCGTGCCCGCGCGCTGCTGCCGTCCGGACCGCTCGGCGAACGCCAGCTCGCCGGCCTGAAAGCGCAGGTGCAACCGTTCGCCACCTCCCTGCGCGAGTGGCGCGACGGCGATGCGGCGACGCGTGCGTTCGAACTCGAACTCGACGGCACGCGCCTGTACGGCCACCTCGATCGCCTGTACCCGCGTGGCGCCTTGCGCATGCGACTGGACACGCTGCACGGTCCGGCGCAGATCGCGCACGGACTCGACTGGCTGGTGCTGTCGGCGCTCGGCGACACGCGCCCGCTGGCGCAGCTCGCGCAGTGGGACGACGGCCCCGGCGTGCGCGAACGTGCCGCGTTGTCCGTGGTGCAGGCCCGCGCCGCGTTGCGTGAACTGCTCGCGCTGTATCGCGAAGGAATGCGCGAACCGCTGCCGATCCAGGCGCGCTCGGCGTGGCGCTGGTACGCCGCACCGCGTGCGGATGAGACGGCGGAGCTGGCCGCATGGAAGCAGGCACGCGAACAGTGGGCCGGAAGCGACCGCGCCTGGGGCGACGCGAACAACGCGGCGGTGCAGCTCGCGTTGCGCGGACGCGATCCGTTCGCGGGCGAGTTCGACGACCCCGACGGCGTGCGTTTCCGCGAACTCGCCACGCGCCTGTTCGACGCGGTGGTGCACGGACAAGGTGTCGACGCGCGCACCGGAGCCGCCGCGTGAGCGCCGTCCACGACCCCTTCCTCGACCTGCCGCTCGACGGCGTGCGCCTGATCGAGGCCAGCGCCGGCACCGGCAAGACCTTCACGCTGGCGACGCTGGTCACGCGGCTGGTGATCGAGCGCGGCCTGCGCGTCGGCGAAATCCTGGCCGTCACCTACACCGAAGCGGCGACGCAGGAACTGCGCGAACGCCTGCGCCTGCGCCTCGACCTCGCGGCGCGGCTCGCGAACGAAGTCGCGCTGATGCCGACCACGCTGGACGACGACAGCGAAGCGGCCGTCACGCGCGCGCTGATCGAACGGCAGGCGCGACGCGAGGATCCGCTCGCGCTTGCGCGTCGCCTGCGCCAGGCCGCGCGCGAAATGGACCTGGCCGCGGTGTTCACCATCCACGGCTTCTGCGCGCGCGCGCTCGCCGAACACGCGGTCGAAGCGGGGCAGCCGCTGCTCGCGCCGGAACTCACCGGCAGCGAGCGCGAGCTGATCGACGCCGTCGCCACCGACCTGTGGCGCTCGCTCGGCGCGGATGCGACCGATGCGGAACTGCTGCAACAGCAATGGCGCGCGCCCGACGGCCTCGCCGGCGACCTCTACAAGCTGCTGTACGTGCCGCGCCTGCAACCCGCGCCGCCGCCGGCTTCGCCCGATCCGCTCCCGCACCTGCTCGCTGCCGCCGCCACGCTGCGCGGCGCGTTCCTCACGCACGGCGAGGACGCCTGCGCGGCGCTCCACGCGGCCATCGAGAACAAGGTGCTCAACGGCACCAGCTACAAGCCCGCGTTGATACTCGAACTGCGCAACGCGCTGGCACAGTGGTGCGGTCATGGCGATGCATCGATGCCGGTGCACGAGAAGCTCGACCGCCTCACGCCGCGCATGCTCGCCGACAAGACCAACAAGCCGAAGAAGGGTGCGCCGTTGCAGCCGCCATCCTCGCCGCTCTTCGACGCCGTCGCACGGTACCTCGAAGCGGCGAACGCGCGCGATGCATGGCTCGCCTCGCGCCGCATCGCGCTCGTGCATCGCGTGCGCGACGCGGCGTCGCGACGCCTCGCCGCGATCAAGCGCCTGCGTCGCGAGCAGACCTTCGACGACCTCATCGCCAACCTTGCCGACGCGCTGGACGGCCCGCACGGCGATCGTCTCGTCGAACGCCTGCGTGCGCAGTACGCCTTCGCGCTGGTCGACGAATTCCAGGACACCGATCCGCGCCAGTGGGCGATCTTCGAACGCATCTTTGGTCGCGACGATGCGGCGCTGTTCCTGATCGGCGATCCGAAGCAGGCGATCTACCGCTTCCGTGGCGGCGACGTTCACACCTATCTC